>NZ_CP126109.1:0-5093378 GCF_030123385.1 Fictibacillus enclensis | reverse complement strand
CAACAGTACCTCCTAAGTAATTTATATAAACGAAGATATTCCATGAAATTGCTGCTCTTTTGTGGACTAGCGAAAGCAAACCCCAAGATTAGTCAAAGGCTGTTTTAGCGAATGAAAATCGAAATCGATGTTCAAAATGATAAAAAAGCTTTGACTAAATGGATCTTGAGGTTTTGATGAGGGCACAGTTGCTGAAGAATACACCATGATGTATAAGCGTTGTACAGTCATATGTATACGTACGCATAAATATTCTATTCACAGCAAACGTGCACAATCTATTAATATAGTAGAAAATCAGTATAAGGCGTTTCATTCAGAGGATGTGGACAACCTTATAAACACATTATTTTAAATGTCCACAACTTTATCCACAGCATGTGGATAAAAATATTGTCGCATGAAGTTATCAACGAGTTAAAACACAACAATCATATCAAAAAAATACCATGAATGCAATGAGTTTCTCGTACTTATCCACAACCCCTACAACTTGTGTAAAGGTGTTGTCCACAGCACAAGATTTTGTGTAAAACTTGTCGATAAAGGGTGTGGATAATGAAAATCGTGTCGAAAAAACTATCCACAGCGTGTCGAATCAAAAAAATAAGGGAGAAGATCGGCGGAAGACATCCTGGAGTGTAATATTCTTGTTCCTTAAATAAATTTCAAGAAGTCTTGACAAACAGAGGGTTGAATCCTTATACTTACTTAGACTGTCTTTTTGATATATCCTCAGGGAGGTGTAATATATAATGAAACCAACGTTTCAACCAAATAACCGTAAACGTAAGAAAGTACATGGTTTTCGTGCGCGTATGGCAACAAAGAACGGCCGTAAAGTTCTAGCTCGCCGCCGCCAAAAAGGAAGAAAAGTATTATCTGCATAGGCCACTGACAATCAGTGGTCTTTTTTCTGATATAAGGGAAAAGATGATAATTGTTTAAATAAAATGAAGTAGCCGATACTGTTAATGATAAGAATGGAATGTACTAGAGAAGTATTGAGATCCAGGTGGAGTGTTGCCGGATGGAAAAGCAAAAGCGCTTAAAAAAGAATGAAGAGTTTCAAGAAGTGTTTAAAAGAGGAAAATCGTCTGCCAACCGCCAATTTGTAATCTATGCGCTGGAAAAAAACGATCAGCCTCATTTAAGATTGGGTTTGTCAGTAAGCAAGCGGGTGGGAAAAGCCGTAACCCGCAACCGAATCAAGCGAGTAGTGAAAGAAATATTTATGAAGCACGAAGAGGAGATTGCATCCAGCAGGGATTATATTGTTATTGCCCGGAATCCAACAGCTGACATGGATTACTTTGAGATGGAAAAAAGCCTTCTGCATGTGCTGCAGCGTGCCGGTTTGTTCAGACAGTCAAGGGATAAGCGTAAATGAAACGGCTTTTAATCCTGATTTTTCGTTTTTACCAACGGTTTATCTCACCGTTGACCCCGCCGACCTGCCGTTTTTATCCCACATGCTCGCATTATGGAATTGAAGCGCTTCAACGATTCGGGGCCATTAAGGGAACATGGCTGACGTTAAAGAGGATTTTAAAATGCCATCCTTTCCATCCGGGAGGGATCGACCCGGTACCCGAAAAGAAGAAGCGCTGAAAATATAGAAACAATGCTTTAAGGAGGATGAGGAGTGCGAAAGAAATTAGGAATACCGTTTGCTCTGGCCAGTTTAATGCTTCTATTGTCTGGCTGTAGTTCTGTAAAACAACCAATTACCCCAGAAAGTACCGGAGTTTGGAATGAGTATGTTGTCTATCCGCTATCCTGGGTAATTACTCAATTTGCCGAAATGATGGGGAACAATTACGGGCTGTCCATTGTGGTTGTCACTATTTTGATCCGTCTTGCGCTGTTGCCGCTCATGATCAAACAGACAAGAAGCTCAAAAGCCATGCAGGATATTCAGCCTGAACTGCAGAAGCTTCGTGAAAAATACAGTTCAAAAGATGCAACTACACAGCAAAAACTACAGAAGGAAACGATGGAGCTGTTCCAGTCCCAGGGGGTAAACCCGCTGGCGGGCTGTCTGCCTTTGGTGATCCAAATGCCGATCTTGCTTGGTTTCTATCATGCCATTATGCGTACTCAGGAAATCAAAAACCACAGCTTTTTATGGTTTGACCTGGGAAATCCAGATCCTATATATGCTTTGCCGATTATTGCCGGAATTACGACCTTCCTTCAGCAGAAGATTATGATGGGCGGTACAAACAATCCAAATCCACAGATGAAAATGCTGCTCTATATCATGCCGGTCATGATTGTTGTCTTTGCGATTAACTTCCCGGCAGCATTATCGCTATATTGGGTAATTGGTAACATGTTCATGATTGTACAGACATATTTTATTACAGCCCCGAACAGGAAAAAGACAAACCAATTGGATAGGGGAGCTAAAAAGTGAAACAGATCCAGGTAACGGGAAAAACAGTTGAAGAAGCAGTTTCAGCAGCACTGGCCGAACTTCAGGCTTCCGAAGAAGAGGTTGAGGTAAAAGTTCTTGAAGAATCGAAAAAAGGTTTTTTGGGTTTTGGCGGCAAGCCTGCGCTCATCGAGGTTTCCCTCAAGCCGGATCCAATCAAGACCGCTGTTGCTTTTTTACAGGAAGTCACCGATAAAATGGGTGTGCCTGTTACCATTTCACTTAATGAAAACCGTGAAGAAGCGATTTTTGAGCTTTCGGGTGAGAAAATCGCCATTCTGATTGGAAAAAGGGGACAAACCTTAAACTCTCTGCAGTACTTGACCAATCTCGTAGCCAATAATCACTCGAGCAATTATCTCCGGATCATACTCGATGCTGAAAACTACAGAGAGCGGCGCCGCGAGTCGCTCGAGCGGCTGGCCATGCACACTGCCCAGAGAGTGGCGGCGACAGGAAAAGGGGTTGCCCTTGATCCGATGCCGTCCAATGAGCGAAAAGCCATACATATGGCCCTTCGAAACAATAAAAAAATCGAAACATCTTCAGAAGGGGCAGAACCGTTCCGAAAGGTCATCATCCGCCCCGCGAAAAACTAACGATACGTGCACAGGGCATTACCCGCCATCCTTTATTTTTACAAAGGAAGGCGGGTTTTTTCATTGCCTTTTGCAGTCGAACTGGGTTAAACTAAAAGGTATTGTGGATAATTATGTCTTCGTTTGTAACAAAGTTATCCACTGTGGATAGTTAGAAACGCAAATAACGGAAATAATAGTATAGATACAGTAAGTTTTGGGTTTCAAAGAGAGGTGAGAAAGATGGAATACGATACAATTACGGCGATCTCCACACCGATGGGGGAAGGTGCTATCGCAATTGTCAGGTTAAGCGGCAGCGAAGCGGTCTCGATTGCCGATTCCATATATAAGGGAAAAATGAAGCTGCAGGATGCAGAATCACATACGATTCATTACGGAAAACTCATCGAGCCAAAAACGGAAGAAGCCGTCGAGGAAGTCATGGTTTCCGTCATGCGTGGCCCGCGTACCTTCACTAGAGAAGATGTGGTTGAGATCAACTGCCACGGTGGTATTGTTTCGGTCAACCGGGTGCTGCAGCTTGTCTTAAACCACGGCGCAAGGCTTGCCGAGCCGGGTGAATTTACGAAACGGGCCTTTTTAAACGGACGTATTGACCTGTCCCAGGCGGAAGCGGTCATGGACTTGATCCGTGCCAAAACGGACCGGGCCATGAATGTCGCATTGAATCAAATGGAAGGCCGGCTTTCCAGGCTGGTGGGTAAATTAAGGCAGACACTGCTTGAAACCATTGCCCATGTGGAAGTGAACATCGATTATCCGGAGTATGATGCCGAGGAAATGACGCACGCGCTTTTAAATGAAAAGCTTGGTTTTGTAAAAGGTGAAGTAGAGAAAATCCTGATAACGGCACAGCAAGGGAAGATTTTGCGGGAGGGTCTTTCAACCGCCATTATCGGCCGCCCGAACGTGGGGAAATCTTCACTGATGAATGCGCTTGTTCATGAAAATAAAGCGATCGTTACGGAAATTGCCGGCACGACCCGCGATGTGATTGAGGAGTACGTAAATGTTAGAGGTGTTCCCCTTCGCCTCGTAGATACCGCTGGGATTCGGGAGACTGAAGACATCGTGGAACGGATCGGGGTTGAAAAATCCAGGAAAGTGCTGAAAGAATCGGATTTGATATTGCTGGTCATCAACAGCAATGAATCTCTTTCCGCTGAGGATGAAAACCTTTTTGAAGCGGTAAAAGGTCTTGATGTTATCGTGATCGTCAATAAGACAGACCTGGAGCCAAAAATAGATATGAGCCGGGTAAAGGAACTGGCAGGACCTCATCCTGTGATCACAACCTCCCTTCTTCATGAAGAAGGGGTGGATCGCCTTGAAGAGGGGATTGCCCAGTTGTTTTTCCAGGGAGGCATTGAAGCGCAGGACATTACGTATGTTTCGAATTCAAGACATATTGCGCTCCTGCAGCAAACTATTCGCCATATTGATGAGGCCCTGAACGGCATCGAAATGAGTTTGCCAATCGATATGGTACAAATTGATATAACAAGGGCATGGGAGATTCTTGGTGAGATTGTTGGAGACACCGTTTCCGAGAGTCTGATCGACCAGTTGTTCTCCCAGTTCTGTTTAGGGAAATAAAAGGAGGAAGAAATAATGGGATATGATGCAGGCCGATTTGACGTGATTGTCGTTGGAGCCGGCCACGCAGGGGTTGAAGCCGCACTTGCTTCTGCAAGAATGGGAGCTGAAACCCTTTGTTTAACCCTTAACCTGGATACCATTGCCTATATGCCATGCAACCCGTCTGTCGGCGGTCCTGCCAAAGGAATCGTCGTGCGCGAACTTGATGCGCTCGGTGGGGAAATGGCCCGAAATATTGATAAAACGCATATTCAGATGCGTATGCTGAATACCGGAAAAGGACCTGCGGTTCGTGCGCTCAGAGCCCAGGCCGATAAGTTTATGTATCAGAATGAAATGAAAAAGACCATGGAAAACACCGAACACCTGACACTGAGACAAGGCATGGTTGAACGCCTTTTGATGGAAGATGGCGTTTGTAAAGGTGTGGTCACCAAAACGGGAGCAGAATATCGCGCTTCTGCCGTTGTTCTGACCACAGGAACTTACCTCCGAGGGAAAATCATCATTGGTGAGCTTTCTTACGAGAGCGGTCCAAACAACATGCAGCCATCGGTTAATCTTTCTTACCATCTTCAAGAGCTTGGTTTTCAAATGGTCCGCTTTAAAACAGGTACGCCTCCGCGCGTTAACAGCAAAACCATTGATTATTCTGTTACAGAAATTCAACCAGGTGATGAGGTACCCCGTGCTTTTTCATATGAAACAACGAAGTATATTACAGACCAGCTTCCATGCTGGCTGACCTATACCAGTCCTGAAACACACGAACTCATTAATGGAAACCTTCACCGTTCCCCAATGTACTCGGGAATGATCGAAGGAACCGGACCCCGGTACTGCCCTTCCATTGAAGATAAAGTGGTTCGTTTTAACGATAAGCCGCGCCATCAGATTTTCCTGGAGCCGGAAGGAAGAAATACTGAAGAAGTTTATGTACAAGGTCTTTCTACAAGTCTGCCAGAAGATGTACAGCGGAAAATTCTTGCCACCATTCCTGGCCTCGAGAAAGCTGAACTGATGCGTGCCGGTTATGCGATTGAATATGATGCCATCGTTCCAACCCAGCTGTGGCCGTCCCTTGAAACGAAGCTCGTTGAAGGACTCTTCACTGCCGGACAGCTAAACGGTACGAGCGGCTATGAAGAAGCTGCCGGGCAAGGAGTTATGGCGGGGATCAATGCTGCGTTAAAAGTGAAGGGCAAAGACCCTCTGATTCTGGACCGGTCCGAAGCCTATATTGGTGTACTCATCGACGATCTCATTACAAAAGGCACAAATGAGCCGTACCGCCTGCTTACTTCACGTGCCGAATACCGTCTGCTTCTCCGCCACGACAATGCAGACTTGAGGCTCACGGAAAAAGGCTATGAAATCGGCTTGATTCCTCAAGAACGGTATGACCGGTTTTTGGCGAAAAAAGAAAAGGTTCGCCAGGAAATTGAACGTCTTGAGCATGTTACCGTCAAACCTACGACTGAAGTACAGGACATTCTTGCAGGGGCAAAAAGCTCACCTCTAAAAGAACCGATGACAGCAGCTACCATTTTAAAACGGCCGGAAATCACGTATGATGTGGTGGCACAAATTCATCCTGCCGAGCCGGCTGTGGACGAAGTGATTGCCGAACAGGTGGAAATCCAGGTGAAATACGCCGGATACATCGACAAGCAGCTCGCTCAAGTGGAACGAATGAGAAAAATGGAAAACAAAAAGCTGCCAGTTGATCTGGACTATATGGCCATTAACGGACTGGCAACCGAAGCGAAACAAAAATTGCTTGAAGTCCGTCCATTGTCTGTTGGCCAGGCTTCCCGGGTTTCCGGTGTGAATCCTGCAGACATTTCAATTTTGCTTGTTTACCTGGAGCAGGGGAAACTGGCCAAAACCGCAGATTAAGCGTTTGGAGGACGAAATGGATATAACAACCTTTGAAGAAAAACTCGGGGAGAAGGGCATCCACCTTTCTTCCCGCCAGCTTCAGCAGTTTGAAGACTATTTTCACATTCTCGTGGAATGGAACGAGAAAATGAACCTGACCGCGATTACGGACAAAGAGGAAGTTTACCTGAAGCATTTTTATGATTCACTGTCTGCGGCCTTCTTTTTCGATTTTAATCAGGAGCTGTCTGTTTGCGATGTGGGTGCAGGGGCAGGTTTTCCGGGCATCCCGCTGAAAATTTGTTTTCCCCATATTAAGCTTTCAATCTGCGATTCATTGAAAAAACGAATTACTTTCTTGGAGCACTTAACACAAAAGCTGGAATTAAGTGATGTATCACTTTATCATGACAGGGCAGAGACCTTCGGACACCGTCCAGAAACACGCGAGGTATATGATCTTGTACTGGCCCGTGCAGTGGCAAGAATGTCTGTTTTAAGTGAATTGTGTCTTCCCCTTGCCAAAAAGGGCGGACATTTTCTCGCGATGAAGGGCGCTCAGCTTCCGGAAGAGATGAAAGACAGCAAAAAGGCTGTCCAGCTATTGGGCGGAAAGGTAAACGATGTTTTTTCCTTTAAGCTGCCTGAAGAGAACAGCGACAGATTCATCGTTCTGGTGGACAAAGAAAAAGCCACACCAAAAAAATATCCAAGAAAGCCAGGGACACCAAACAAGAGTCCTCTTTCATAATCTGCAAGCCAATGTTTCACGTGAAACATTGGCATACATACGCTGGCATATCAAAGAATTTTTCAAAAACCGGCAGGAAAACAGATGGACAGAGCGAAAATCTAAGATAGATAACAAAAGGTGGTGTCATTCATATGAAACATCCTTTTTCACGTTTATTCGGCATCGGCGAAAAAAATCAGACAGCTGAAGTTGAAGAGAAAAACGATAACGAAGAAATAGTGCAGCTCCCGGTGAAAAATATTCACCCGAACCAATTCCAGCCCCGTACCGTTTTTATAGATGAACGAATTGAAGAATTATCACAAACGATTGAAACGCACGGAATTATCCAGCCGATTGTGGTCAGAACATCCGAAAATGGTTCCTATGAAATTATTGCCGGAGAACGCCGGTGGCGAGCCGTTCAAAAGCTTGGCTGGGAAGCCATACCGGCGATCATCAAGGAATTTGATGATGGTCAGACGGCTTCTGTTGCACTTATAGAGAATCTGCAGCGCGAAGAACTGACAGCCATTGAAGAAGCGATGGCCTATGCCAAACTTCTTGAGATTCACGGCCTTACCCAGGAAGGTTTGGCACAGAAGCTTGGAAAAGGACAGTCAACGGTAGCGAACAAACTCCGCTTGCTGAAACTTCCCCAGCCCATCCAGGATGCGTTGCTGCAAAAGCAAATCACTGAACGCCATGCAAGAGCTCTCATTATCCTTAAATCACCCGATAAGCAGGAAGCCGTCCTGAATGAGATTCTGGAAAAACACCTGAACGTCAAACAGACGGAAGAACGTGTGAAAAAGCTGATTGAGGGAGAAAACCAGGAAAAGAAACCTGTGGCGAAAAGGAAATCTTACAGCAAGGACACGCGGCTGGCCATCAATACTGTCCGCCAGTCCGTGGATATGGTTCTCCAAAGCGGCCTTACCATAAATACAGAAGAAGAGGATCATGAGGAATTCTACCAATTCACGATCCGCATACCGAAAAAGTAACCGTCACAGCTCCTTTCAGCCATCCTGAAGGGAGCTTTTTTGTGGGTGAAAACCGAACATTTTTCTGCGTTTTTTTATGAATTTTCCGTAAGAAAAAAGAGGAATTCATGATATGATGAAAGAAATGAACTCTCGTAAAGAATTGAGGTAGGTGTCATCGTGGCTAAAACCATTGCAATTGCCAATCAAAAGGGTGGGGTTGGAAAAACAACGACATCCGTGAACCTCGGAGCATGTTTAGCTTATTTCGGCAAAAAGGTTTTACTTGTTGATATAGACCCGCAGGGGAATGCTACGAGCGGAGTTGGCGTTGATAAAGGCGATGTGGATCAATGCATCTATAACGTGCTTGTCGACGACGCAGAAGTAAAAGACATCATTATGGAAACGATTTGCGAAGGATTACATATATTGCCGTCGACCATTCAACTGGCTGGTGCTGAAATTGAACTGGTGCCGACCATTTCCAGGGAGGTAAGGCTGAAACGGGCCCTTTCGTCTGTTGAACGCCAGTATGACTTTATCATTATTGACTGCCCTCCTTCTCTCGGACTATTGACCATTAACTCACTCACAGCAGCAGACGGAGTGATCATACCGGTACAATGTGAGTATTATGCGCTCGAGGGTTTGAGCCAGTTGCTGAATACGGTCCGCCTCGTACAAAAGCATTTGAATACGGATTTGACCATTGACGGTGTTCTGCTGACAATGCTCGATGCCAGAACCAACTTGGGAATCCAGGTTATTGAAGAAGTGAAAAAGTACTTTCAGGATAAAGTCTATTCCACCATTATTCCTCGAAATGTTCGTCTATCTGAAGCGCCAAGCCATGGAAAACCGATTATTATTTACGACCCTAAATCCAGAGGTGCAGAAGTTTATTTAGAATTAGCGAAGGAAGTGATTGGCAGTGGCGAAAGGGTTAGGTAAAGGAATTAATGCATTTTTTCCGGGCACGGATTTTGAAAATGAAGATACGGTCTCTGAAATCAAATTAACCGAACTGCGTCCCAATCCCTATCAACCGAGGAAAGTGTTTAATGAATCAGCTATTGCAGAACTGACAGAGTCCATCAAGGAGCATGGAGTTCTGCAGCCGATCATTGCAAGAAAAAGCATTAAAGGCTATGAAATCGTGGTAGGAGAACGCCGTTTCAGGGCAGCAAAGGAAGCCGGATTGGAACGGATGCCGGTAATCGTTAAGGAATTTACAGAGCAAAAGATGATGGAAATTGCCCTGATTGAAAATCTTCAGCGTGAAGATTTGAATCCCATCGAAGAAGCTCAGGCTTACCAGAAGCTCATGGAGCATTTGAAAATCACCCAGGAAGAACTGGCAAGCCGTGTGGGCAAAAGCAGACCGCACATTGCCAACTTTGTGAGACTGCTTCAGCTGCCGGATCCTGTTCAGGACATGATGTCCCAAGGGGAGCTTTCCATGGGGCACGGGCGGGCACTGCTTGGATTGAAAAAGAAAGCAAAGATGCAGGCTGTTGTCGAGAAATGCGTGAATGAAAAGCTCAACGTCCGCCAGCTTGAAAAGCTGATCCAACAGGTGAATCTTAACGTTCCACGTGAAACAAAGAAAAAAAGCGAGGATAAAAGTGTCTTTATCGTCGAAAAGGAATCAACACTCAGAGACCATTTCGGCACTTCAGTTTCTATTAAACGGACAAAACGAAAAGGCAAAATAGAAATTGAATTTTTCTCCGATGAAGATCTGGAACGGATCCTCGATCTCATCGGAAAGCAGTAAAACCATCGAAGCGGTGGTTTTTCTTTTTGTACTTTTAAAACATCATGGGTAAAGGCGGGAAGAAAAGTGGCATTATTAGGGACACTGGTCAATGGCCTGGCCATTATTATCGGGAGCTTGCTGGGGCTTTTTTGGAGAAACATTCCCGAAAAAACAAAAACAACCATCATGCAGGCGATGGGCCTGGCTGTTATTATTCTTGGAATTGGCATGGGCTTAAAGAGCAAACAATTTTTAATTGTTATCGCCAGTCTGGCGATCGGAGGCGTGCTGGGGGAGAAACTTGATCTGGAAGGAAAGCTTGGCCAACTGGGACACTGGCTTGAGGCCAAGCTCGGCGGCAAGGAAAAAGGCGGCATTGCCAATGCTTTTGTGACCGCCACGCTCGTATTTGTGATCGGGGCCATGTCCATTGTGGGGGCGCTGGACAGCGGGCTGCGACATGATCATGCAGTACTTTATACTAAATCAATGATTGATGGATTTTGTGCGATCTTTTTCACATCAGCACTTGGAGTTGGCGTCATTTTCTCAGCTGTGCCTGTGGTGCTCTATCAAGGGCTGATTGCCCTGTTTGCCACCCAGATTGACCGGTTTGTCCCGGATGCGCTCATGCAGCAGATTATCATCGAAATTACCGGAACAGGCGGAATCATGATCCTTGCGATTGGTCTGAACATTCTCCGCCTCACCACCATCCGGGTGGCCAACCTGCTGCCGGCGTTGCTGTTCACCATTCTGATCGTATGCATTATCTACTATTGGGACAAACTTTCGGCCTTTGCAGGAGGAACCTTTTAAAAGAAAGCTAGTACCATTTTTTGAAGGAAGACGAGTGTGTTTTTCCTGCGAATCAATCCAATCAGGATAGGAGTTATTGATAAATGATTTCTTTAAGAAAAGTTCACCCTGCAGATTTAGAGCAGCTGTTAGTTATCGAGAACGAAGGCTTTTCGAGAGAAGAAGCTGCGACAAAAGAAGCGCTTGTGGAGAGGATTCAACGAATCGCTGACACCTTTATTGTGGCAGAAACGGATGGGAAGATTCTAGGGTTTATTAATGGACCTGTTATTAACCAGCCTTACATCACCGATGGCCTTTTTAAGGAAATTATAGAAAATCCGAAAAGAGGCGGTTATCAGAGTGTATTGGGATTAGCGGTCTCTAAACAGGCAAGAAATCAAGGGATTGCGAAGCTTTTAATCGAGAAAATGGAAGAGCTTATGAGAGAGAACGAAAGAAAAGGAATTACGTTAACGTGTAAACAAGAGTTAGTCTCTTTTTATGAAAAATTGGGATTTGTTAACCATGGCATTTCTGAATCCAAACACGGCGGTGTAACATGGTATAACTTGATCAAATGATAAAGGCATATGAAAACGACCAGACGGCGATCTGGTCGTTTTTGATTTACCTATATATGGGTGTAACTTCAATTTGTTAAAAGGCGGGCTTCTTTTTATTGATCGCGTATAGATCTTCTTTAATGGGAAGCGGTGTGATGTTCTTTTTCACCCGCTGGCTCATGGATGCGAAATACAAAGAATCCGCGATCAATTCGGCCATTTTCATAACAACGCTTAAGCGGGTGTTCTGGAGAACGAAATATTCCATAAATCCGCTGACGTTCACGATACCGGTTAAATGCATGTCGCCAACCGGGGGAAGCTCCTTATTGACACCGGCACCTGGTTTGACCGGTCCTTCCCCAATGGAGACCATTCCCACATGGTTGAGTTTTCCGAGGCACGCATCAATTCCTATTATAAAAGCATCCGGATGCTTTTGTTCAATCATTTTAAGCTTATCTTTCAGGTTGACCGCATGTACCGGATCGTCCAGCGTCCCGTACACATGAAACGGAAAGGCTTTGATGGTATGAAGCTTGGTACCCACCAATGGGCCAAGGGCATCCCCGGTGGAACGATCTGTCCCAATGCAAACCACAACCACTGGAGTGGTTTGCGTATTAGGAAGAAGGTTCCCAATTTTTTCTGTGATGAGCATACAAGCTTCTTTTTCCTCATGGTGCATTTTATATTGAAAAGGTTTATCGGGAACGAGCTTCCTTTTAAGGAACATAAAATCCACTCCTTTAAAATGTTACTACCAGTATACGGACTGTTTGGCAATACTATACATCGAGTAAGGACTTAGCTGCCATCATTTTTTCAACGCGCCAGAACGAGTAGGATTCAGTATTAGTCGGAGCAGGCTGTGCTTCTGGTCCCGTAATGCCTTTTGGCTTTCCTTTAGTTAAATGTTTTATACCCCCTTCCTCCGGATTCTAAGCCATGGTTCTTTTAAAGATGTGTTAATCGTTGAAAATTCAGCCAAAATTGGGTACATTAAGGCATAGCTAAGATTTATATGGAGGTTGGAGCGGAGTGGAACTACTCAATATTGCCCAGCAGGTAGAGGAAGTGTACAAGCAGGTTGGTGATGGCGATTTATGGATCAACCTGGGCATGAAAGTGCTGAAGATTGTCCTTATTTTATTCGGGGCTGCCATCGTTGTTAAAATTGTAAGGGCGGCCATCGCAAATATATTTAAAATCAGGATGAAAAGCCCGTTGCGGATGTCGGAGCGCCGTGAAAATACACTGATCCGGCTTCTCGATAATGTGGCTGCCTATCTTATTTATTTTATTGCGCTGCTTATGGTGCTGACCGAATTTAACATTGATGTTAAGGCACTGCTTGCTGGAGCCGGTGTGGTCGGACTGGCTATCGGTTTTGGTGCGCAGAGTCTGGTAAAGGATATTATCACCGGCTTCTTTATCATATTTGAGCAGCAATTTGCAGTAGGGGATTATGTAAGAATCAACGCATTCGAAGGTACGGTGGAAGAAATCGGGCTGAGAACGACGAAAGTCAAACAGTGGACAGGTGAGCTTCATATCATACCGAACTCGTCCATCACAGAAGTGACGAACTTCTCCATTAATAACAGCATTGCTGTTGTGGATGTCAGTATTGCCTATGAAGAGGATGTGAACCGGGCCCAGGACATCATTGAAGAAGTCGTGAAACAAAAAACCGTCGAGTATCCAGAAATGGTAGCTGAGCCGGAAGTTCTCGGTATTCAGTCAGTCGGGGCAACGGAAGTCGTGATCCGGGTGACAGCAGAAGTGCTTCCCATGACCCACTTCAAAATAACAAGAGAACTGAAGAAAGCCATCAAAATCCGTTTGGATGAGGAAGGCATTGAACTTCCCTTTCAAAAGTTTGTTTCTTATCATAAAACAACACTTGCAGAACATGAATAAACATAATAGTTATTGTGTCAAAGTGGTTTTCTCTATAAAATAATATAAAAGCAGAGCGTTTGGGGAGTGATGGACTTGGAAGGAAAAGAGTTCTTTTTGAATGATGAAGTGGAAATGAAAAAGCCACACCCATGCGGAACCAACCGTTGGAAAATTATCCGCATGGGGGCTGACATCCGGATTAAATGCTTGGGCTGCCAGCATAGTGTTCTAATTCCCAGAAGAGACTTTGTGAAGAAAATGAAAAAGGTCCTGGTATCCAACCAGGAATAAAAAGATACTTCCTGTGTTCCACGTGGAACAAAAAAAGCAGAACCGACGTACTCAAGCGAAGGTTCTTCTTTTTTGTATAACTTGTTTTTTGCCTGCCAACACCCTATAATGATGAAAGATGTGCTAACAAGTAACTGAACGACAAAATATATGATGATTGAAATCAATGAGGAGTGGAATAAATGGCTTTAACAACTGGAATTGTCGGTCTTCCCAACGTAGGGAAATCGACGCTTTTTAATGCCATCACACAGGCTGGCGCGGAATCTGCAAACTATCCGTTCTGTACGATCGACCCCAACGTAGGGATTGTTGAGGTGCCGGATGACCGCCTGCACAAGCTGACAGAGATGGTTCAGCCTAAAAAAGTGGTTCCGACAGCATTTGAATTTACGGATATTGCCGGTATCGTTAAAGGCGCAAGCAAAGGGGAAGGTCTGGGCAACAAGTTCCTTTCTCACATCCGCCAGGTGGATGCGATCCTTCAGGTAGTTCGTTGTTTTGAAGATGAGAACATCACGCACGTTTCCGGAAAAGTCGATCCGATCGATGATATTGAAGTCATCAATCTTGAGCTTATTTTTGCAGACATGGAAACCGTCGATAAGCGGATTGCCAGGGTTGAAAAATTGGCGAAGTCAAAAGACAAAGAAGCTGTCGCTGAACATAGCGTTCTTTTGAAAATTAAAGAAGCATTGCTGAATGAACTTCCGGCAAGAAGCGTGGAACTGACGCCTGAAGAAAGTAAAATTGTATATGGCCTTCACTTGCTTACCATGAAACCGATCCTTTATGCGGCAAACGTCAGTGAAGAGGATCTGTTGGAAGGCGGAAATGAGCATGTGGAGAAAGTAAGGGAGTATGCTGCCCGCGAACATGCTGAAGTCATCGTGATTTGCGCCAAGATCGAAGAGGAAATCGCAGAGCTTGAGGGTGACGAAAAGAGTGCATTCCTTGAAGAGCTCGGTATTCAGGAAGCAGGCCTTGACCAGCTGATTCGTGCGTCTTATTCTCTTCTTGGGCTGGCAACGTACTTTACAGCCGGTGTACAGGAAGTGCGTGCATGGACATTCCGCAAGGGCATGAAGGCTCCACAGTGTGCGGGTATCATTCATACGGACTTTGAACGAGGATTTATTCGTGCTGAAGTGGTTGCTTATGATGATTTGATGAGCGCCGGCAGCATGGCGGCTGCCAAAGAAAAAGGCCGTGTGCGTCTTGAAGGAAAAGAATACGAAATGAAAGATGGAGATGTCGTCCACTTCCGTTTCAACGTTTAATATCGTGGGTTTTTGATAGGAAAAGCGTTTTTGCTTTTCCTTTTTTCTATTAATCCTTGAATGTCCTTGTGTTTTGTACGGGTATTTGCTATAATTCATTATTGTGAGTTAATTATCGATTGTATAGAAATGTTGATAGTTTACTCCTTGCCCTATTGTTGGGCCGTTTAGACCAAAAGGAGGTGACCGGAATGAAAAAGTACGAAATCATGTACATCGTCCGTCCAAATCTTGAAGAGGATGCTCTTAAAGCTGTGAAAGAAAGAGCGAAGACGATCCTTACTGATAATGGTGCGGAAATCGCTAACGAGAAAGAAATGGGTAAAAAGCGTCTAGCATATGAAATCAACGACTACCGTGATGGATATTACACGCTATTGACCATCAATGCTCCTGTAGAAGCGATCAATGAATTCGACCGTCTTATGAAGATCAACGAAGATGTTCTTCGTTTCATGACAATTGCAGACGAGAGATAATTTTTTAACGTTGAAGGAGAGGTTCTAATGCTAAATCGTGTAATCCTTGTTGGACGTTTAACGAAGGACCCGGAATTGCGCTATACCCCAAGCGGTGTGGCAGTTGCAAACTTTACTTTGGCAGTAAATCGTACATTTACAAATCAGCAGGGTGAGCGCGAAGCAGATTTTATCAATTGTGTAATCTGGCGTAAGCCGGCTGAAAATGTGGCCAACTTCTTGAAGAAGGGTTCACTTGCCGGAGTAGACGGACGCATCCAGACACGTTCTTATGACAATAATCAGGGACAGCGTGTATACGTGACTGAGGTTATGGCTGAGAGTGTCCAGTTCCTTGAGCCGAAGAATGCGAATGCGGGCGGAGGACAACAGTACCAAAGCCAGGGCGGAAACAACTTTGGCGGGCCATCAGGTGACCGCGGTTATGGACAGCAACAGAACCAAAACCAGAACCAAAAGCGCAGTAACTTTAATGATGACCCATTTGCCAACGATGGCACGCCGATCGACATCTCTGATGACGATTTGCCATTCTAAGACAAACATACATTGAACGGCAACATATAAAAACTTAACTAGAAGGAGGGAAATAAACATGGCTGGACGTCGCGGTGGACGCCAAAAGCGTCGTAAGGTTTGTTTCTTCACTGTAAACAAAATCACTTACATCGACTACAAAGATGTGGATCTTCTTAAGCGTTTCGTATCTGAGCGCGGAAAGATTCTTCCTCGTCGTGTGACAGGAACATCTGCTAAATATCAACGTCAATTGACTCGTGCTATCAAACGTGCACGTTTCATGGCGCTGCTACCATATGTAACTGAATAAATTTCAGTTTTTAAAAAGCACGGTAAAGATCAGTCTTTGCTGTGTTTTTTAATTGTACGGGAAAAGTTTTGATTGAAGTGCAAGGTGCGAGACTCCGACGGGAAAAGCGAGCATCCTGGAACGGAAATCAACGAGTAAAGAAACAACAAAAAAAGCGGCCAAATCCACTGGATTTTTGCCGCTTTTCTTTATTACGATTCAAAGATATAGGAGAGGGCTCTGACTGCCTGTTCCGGGGTTTCGACCACGAGGCTGGCATTGTTGGAAAGCTCTTTTAACGGGTGATGCAGTGACTCGGGACGAATCAGGATCAAAGGCTTTTGCAGGGCAGTGGCTCTAGCGGCGTCCATTGCTGTGTTCCACTGCTTGTATTTTTCACCGAACAAGGCGATCACGACATCTGCTTTTTTGATCAGGATGTCTGTACGGAGATTGTTGATGCTAGAGGCGGCCTCGTCCTTCAAAACGGCATTGGGCTGTTTGCCAAGGATTTCTTCCCCAATATTATCCGACCGGTCGTGGTCTTCCATCGGTCCGACAAAGGTGATGGGAAGTTCCCGCTCCCTTGATTGCGATTTGATTTCTTCGCGCCAGTCGTCATGAATTTGTCCTGCCAAATATACAATAAGCTCCATGCGATCTCCTCCTCTTTCCTGGTGGTTTGTAAACTAGCTGGCTAGTCCCAGTTCCATTATAAAGGACATCATGATAAGGTAGATACTGTTGTGCATGTTAGATTTGGCAAGATAGGGTTAAGCTAATGAATATCATTGGATTTACAGCAAATAATTTACTACAATAAGGACCGTAGGCAATAAAGCCAGAGGTGAACCAATTGCGGAAAACATCAACCATCGTAGACGGAGCTGTAATGGCTGGCGTTTACATTATTCTCATGCTAATCAGTCTGAATGTGCCGATTATCAGCATATTAACATATTTTTTACTGCCGCTTCCGATCATCCTGTTTGCATATAAGCATGGATGGAAGCCGGGTCTGCTCGTATGGGCGGTTACGCTCGTATTATCCTTTGTGATGGGAGGAACAGCAGGACTTATTTATGCGTTCTCATCCGGTCTCATGGGGATTATAATGGGTGAATTGTATAAGAGGAAGACATCTGCATTTGGTGTCCTTTTGGGCGGAAGCCTTGCCAGCGTCTTTAATTTTCTGATGCTGCTGGTTTTTGCAAAGCTTCTCTTGAACCTTGATATCGTAAAGGATGCTCAAAAGCAGTTTAACAGTGTCATTAATCAGGCATCCAAGTTTTATAAAGAAAGCGGCCAGGATCTGTCCTCCCAGCTCGACCAGATGCGGGAGCAGGTGGCCACGATCCCGTACATGCTGCCGACGGCGATTATCATCGGGGCGATTGCAGTCACCCTGATTACCCAATGGCTTGCTGCCCTTGTGTTAAAAAGAATGAGGTTCGACTACCGGCCATTTCCGCCATTCCGCGACTGGTCGTTTCCAAAATCATTTTTGTGGTATTACATCTTGGCCCTTTTGCTTTCTTTTATAAAGACGGACAAAGGGTCTGGATTATACATCCTTATGATCAATTTATTTATCATATTGACTCTTGTACTTGTCGTACAGGGTCTTACCGTTATCTTTAGCTATGCCAAGAATAAGGGCTGGCCCAAGGCCGTTCCCGTATTTATATCTGTGTTAGTAATATTTACTTCCTCCATTCTGCCGATTATTATGGAAGTCGTTAAATTCTTAGGTATAATTGACTTAGGGTTCGAAATAAAGAAACGGATAAATACCAGACAGTAGGAGCTGAAAGTATGCCTAAGTTTTTATTAAAACGGTGGCATGGTTATCCACAGATAGCCTTGTGTGTCATATCGGTCCTTTTAGTGATCATCATCATGTCCTACCAGTGGGTCCTCGGGGCTGTCAGTTTTGTAGTCTTGGGCGCGATCTTCTATTTGATGATGCGGGCCGAGAATTCGTTCCAGGAGGACCTTGGCAATTATATTTCCACGCTATCCCACCGTATTAAAAAGGTCGGAGAAGAAGCATTGATGGAAATGCCGATCGGAATCATTCTGTATGATGAAGATTACAAAATTGAATGGGCCAATCCGTTCATGGGAGCCTGGGTCGGGGAAGAAGCGTTCATCGGCCATTCCCTGAATCTTATTTCTGAGGACCTGGTGCCGTTTATTAAAAGTGATGCACGGGAAGAAATCGTGAATTTAAAATCAAGAAAATTTGAAGTGCATTTTAAAAAAGAAGAACGCCTTCTCTATTTCTTTGATGTAACGGAACAGCTTGAAGTTGAACATCTGTATGAGGAAGAGCAAACCTGCCTTGGCCTCATTTACCTTGATAACTATGAAGAGGTTACACAGGGGCTTGATGACCAGTTCCGTTCGAGAATCAACTCCAAAGTTATTTCCATTCTGAACAAATGGGCAACCGACCATGGAATTTATTTAAAACGCACCTCTTCCGAGCGTTTTTTAGCCGTCTTCAACAAACGGATTTTACATGAGCTTGAAAAAAATAAGTTTGCATTGCTGGATGAAGTAAGAGATGCCACTTCAAAAGAAAATGTGGCTCTCACATTGAGTGTCGGTGTGGCATCCGGTCCGCTCGAGCTGCCTGAGCTCGGCCAGCTGGCCCAATCGAGTCTTGACCTTGCGCTTGGCCGCGGCGGTGACCAGGTGGCGATCAAGCAGCAAAACGGAAAAGTGCGCTTCTACGGCGGAAAAACCAATCCGGTGGAGAAACGTACACGGGTAAGGGCACGGGTCATTTCCCATGCGTTAAGCGAACTTGTCCTCGACAGCGATAAAGTGATCATCATGGGGCACAAAAGCCCCGATATGGATTCCATGGGTTCTGCCATGGGAATTTTAAAAGTGGCGCAGGTTAACGGAAAAGAAGGATATATCGTCCTCGATACGTCTGATCTGGATACTGGTGTTCAGCGGCTGATGAATGAAATCAAGGGAACCGATTCTCTCTGGAAGCATTTTATTACGCCGGAAGAAGCGCTTGAAATTTCTACATCCGGCACCCTCCTTGTCGTCGTGGACACCCATAAGCCTTCCATGGTGATGGAAGAACGCCTGCTTTCCAAGCTTGACCATGTGGTGGTTATTGACCATCACCGCCGTGGAGAAGAGTTTATCGCAGATCCGGTTCTTGTCTATATGGAGCCTTATGCTTCTTCGACCGCAGAGCTTGTGACCGAGCTTCTGGAATATCAGCCGAAGCGGCTTAAAATGCGTATGCTCGAAGCGACGGCCCTGCTCGCAGGGATTATTGTGGATACGAAAAGCTTTACGCTCAGGACCGGTTCCCGGACGTTTGATGCAGCTTCCTATTTAAGGGCTCACGGCGCGGATACCATCCTCGTTCAGCGGTTCTTGAAGGAAGACCTTCAAACCTATAAGACCCGGTCAAAACTTATTGAAAATGCAAAATCCTATAAGAGTGGCGTTGTGATTTCAAAAGCAGAGCCTGGTGAGGAATGCGGCCAGGTCATGATTGCCCAGGCAGCGGATATTTTGCTGTCAATGAACGATGTGACCGCTTCGTTTGTCATTGCGAAGCGTCACGACCAAAAAATCAGCATCAGCGGCCGTTCACTGGGGGAAGTGAATGTCCAGATGATCATGGAACAGCTTGGCGGCGGCGGCCATCTGACCAACGCAGCCTGCCAGCTTGAAAATGAAACGCTCGATGGTGCAGAGACCAAATTAAAAGCGGCCATCGATGAATACTTCGAAGGGGGAGAAGAAGAATGAAAGTAGTCTTTCTTCAGGATGTAAAAGGAAAAGGTAAAAAAGGGGAAATTAAAAACGTATCCGAAGGGTATGCCCGCAACTACTTATTGCCGAACAATCTTGCTACAGAAGCTACCAAAGGTGCCCTTTCTGTGGTAGAAGGCCAAAAGAAAAGCGAAGAGAAAAAAGCAGCCGCCGCTTTGGAAGATGCCAAGCAGCTCAAAGAAAAGCTTGAGAAAATGGAAGTTGAAATCAAAACCAAAGCCGGTGAAGGCGGCCGAGTGTTCGGATCGGTTACGAGCAAACAGATCGCAGACGGTTTGAAAAAATTGAATGTCACCATTGACAAGCGAAAAATTGACCTTTCGAATCCCATTAAAGCGTTGGGATATACCAACGTACCTGTAAAACTTCACCCTGAAGTGACAGGAACGATTAAAGTACATGTAGTTGAAGCATAAACAGAAAGCCAATGGGACCGGAACTGACCGGTCTCATTCTTCTGTAATCAGGGTCTTCTTGCCAAAAATGGCAAAAGATCTTACCAGGAGGAAGAATGATGAGTGATCTTTTTGTTGATCGCATCCCACCACAGAACATAGAGGCTGAACAAGCGGTCCTGGGCGCTATTTTCCTGGAGCCGGAAGCACTGGTTACCGCATCGGAAATTTTGATCCCGGAGGATTTTTACCGTGCCTCCCATCAGCGGATTTATCAGGTGATGCTCGATTTATCGGAAAAAGGGGAACCTGTCGACCTTGTAACGGCAACAGCCGCTCTCGCCGACCGGAAGCTTCTTGATGAAATCGGCGGTGTCTCGTATTTAAGTGACCTTGCAAGCAGCTCACCGACCGCGGCCAATATTGATTACTACAGCCAGATCGTGGAAGAAAAATCCCTTCTTCGCCGTTTGATTCGTGCAGCGACCGAAATTGCGGCCAACGGCTACGCCCGTGAAGAAGAGGTTGAAGCGGTCTTAAATGAAGCGGAAAAGACAATTCTGGAGGTAGCCAACCGTAAAAACGGCGGTGCCTTCATTTCCATAAAAGATGTACTGGTAGCTGCCTATGATAATATCGAGAAGCTGCATAACCGCAAAGGGGACATTACCGGAATTCCAACCGGGTTCAACGATTTGGACCGGATGACCGCCGGCTTTCAGCGAAATGACCTGATTATCGTTGCCGCCCGTCCTTCCGTGGGTAAAACGGCCTTTGCCCTGAATATCGCGCAAAACGTCGCCACCAAAACAGAAGAGAACGTTGCCATCTTCTCGCTTGAGATGGGTGCAGAACAGCTAGTCATGCGTATGCTGTGTGCGGAAGGCAATATTGACGCCCAGCGGCTTCGTACAGGCTCCCTGCTCCCGGAAGATTGGCAAAAGCTCACAATGGCCATGGGAAGCCTGTCAGCCGCTGGAATTTTCATTGATGATACGCCTGGTGTCCGCATCGGAGATATCCGTTCCAAATGCCGCCGCCTTAAGCAGGAAAAAGGCCTTGGCATGATTCTGATTGACTATTTGCAGCTCATTCAGGGGAACGGCAGAGCGGGCGAAAACCGCCAGCAGGAAGTATCCGAGATCTCCCGTTCCCTTAAAGCGCTCGCCCGTGAGCTGCAGGTACCGGTCATTGCCCTGTCACAGCTTTCCCGTGGCGTGGAATCCCGTCAGGACAAGCGTCCGATGATGTCGGATATCCGTGAATCCGGAAGTATCGAGCAGGATGCCGATATCGTGGCCTTCCTGTACCGCGATGACTATTACGACAAAGAATCCGAAAGTAAAAATATTATCGAAATCATTATTGCCAAACAGCGTAACGGCCCGACCGGCACGGTTGAGCTCGCGTTTGTCAAAGAATACAACAAGTTCGTCAACCTTGACCGCCGGCATGACGAAAGCAGTATGCCGCCAGGCGCATAAAATGGATGATAAACAGGCACTCTCAAGTAAGAGGGTGTCTGTTTTTTTTTGCTGTGGGTGATTTCTGCGGTGCTAGTTTACATAATGGGGTTTTGGCGGGGTAAATGGCTGCCAGCCATCCTCCTTTTTGCTGTTTCATACGCAAAACCGAACGGCTTAACTGTAAATATTTTAAAATGTTCGTGTTTTATTGACTTTTGCCTATATAATTGATAAACTAATCATGGATTTTTAAGTTACTAGCAAATTAAAGTGTTTTTTAAGATTATTTGGAGGTGCTGGCGTAATGTCATCCGTAGTCGTTGTCGGAACACAATGGGGAGATGAAGGTAAAGGAAAAATTACCGACTATCTTTCTGAAAAAGCAGAAGTTGTTGCCCGTTATCAGGGTGGTAACAATGCTGGACATACAATTGTATTTAACGGTAAGAAATATAAACTGCACTTGATCCCGTCCGGAATTTTTTATGATGATAAAGTTTGTGTGATTGGTAACGGTATGGTTGTTGATCCTAAAGCGGTTGTGGAAGAGCTTGCTTACTTGCATGATCTTGGCGTCCACACCGAAAATCTTCGAATCTCCAACCGTGCACATGTTATCCTTCCATATCACCTTCGCCTTGATGTGCTTGAAGAAGAAAGCAAAGGCGAAAACAAGATCGGTACCACCAAGAAAGGGATTGGGCCGGCATACATGGATAAAGCCGCTCGTATCGGCATCCGTATCGCGGATCTTTTGGACAAGGAAGTATTCGAAGAGAAGCTTGAGCGCAACCTTGCTGAAAAGAACCGCTTGTTTGAACGAATTTATGAGTCTGAAGGATTTACGAAAGAAGAAATCCTTGAAGAATACTATGGATATGGCCAGCAGATTGCCAAATATGTTTGCGACACTTCAGTTGTTCTTAACGATGCACTTGATGAAGGCCGCCGTGTACTTTTCGAAGGCGCACAAGGCGTAATGCTTGATATCGACCAGGGTACGTATCCGTTCGTAACTTCATCCAACCCGATTGCCGGGGGAGTTACCATCGGTTCTGGTGTGGGACCATCCAAGATCCATCACGTTGTCGGTGTATCCAAAGCCTACACAACTCGTGTGGGTGACGGCCCGTTCCCTACTGAATTGAATGATGAAATTGGAAATCAAATCCGTGAAGTTGGCCGCGAATACGGTACGACTACAGGACGTCCTCGCCGCGTCGGCTGGTTTGACTCTGTGGTTGTTCGCCACGCACGCCGTGTCAGCGGAATCACTGATCTTTCTCTTAACTCCATCGATGTGCTTACAGGCATTGAGACATTGAAGATCTGTGTGGCGTACAAGTACAAAGGTGAAGTGATCAACGAGTTCCCTGCGAGCCTTAAAGTGCTTGCACAATGTGAGCCTGTATACGAAGAGCTTCCTGGCTGGACTGAAGACATCACAGGCGCGAAAACACTAAGCGATCTTCCGGAAAACGCCCGTCACTACGTAGAGCGTGTTTCCCAGCTTACCGGTATTCCGTTAACCATCTTCTCTGTCGGCCCAGACCGCAGCCAGACCAACATGGTCCGCGGCGTGTTTGTTTGATTGTTCTAATTTAATGAGCCCGGCGCTCCGCTTTGATGCGGAGGCCGGGTTTTTTGTTTTTTGTGATGAGGCGCAGTTGACATAATCCAGGTTTGGACAGTAAATTTTCAACACTGGCCAGTAAAAGTTCAAAAGCGGCCAGTTAATATCAATTTTTGGCCAGCAAAGTTCTCAAACGGGCCAGTAAATCAATTTTCGGGGAGCCAAAACCATGGTTCAGCCCCCTCTTCCCTGCTTTTAAAAAGAAAAAATACATTTTTTACTCTTTTTTTAAAAAAACAGCTTGCCAAATGATATAAAACGATGATAAGATAACTCTTGTCGTGTTAAAACGACTTTGCAGCCGAAAAGGCGCACAACGTCAGCTTCCACTAGTAGAGGAAGAGACAGGGTACCAACGGACAGAATAACATCAAGAGCCATTAGCTCAGTTGGTAGAGCATCTGACTTTTAATCAGAGGGTCGAAGGTTCGAGTCCTTCATGGCTCACCATTTTCTTACAAAGTGGCCCGTTGGTCAAGCGGTTAAGACACCGCCCTTTCACGGCGGTAACACGGGTTCGAATCCCGTACGGGTCACCAAGTATTTTTCGAAAAAAAATACCAAGTATTTTTATTTCATAAAAAATACCAAGTTTTTTTCATAGAAAAAAATTGTAAGAAAAACTACTCTTTAATATAGATTGTTTCACTGGACTCGTGGTGTAGTGGTTAACATGCCTGCCTGTCACGCAGGAGATCGCCGGTTCGACCCCGGTCGGGTCCGCCATTTTTTTCACATAGTAATTCAAAATCTTGGCTCGATAGCTCAGTCGGTAGAGCAGAGGACTGAAAATCCTCGTGTCGGCGGTTCGATTCCGTCTCGAGCCACCATTTTACTTGCAAAACAATTTACTATTCCTAAAACAATCATGACACAAGAGGCATGCAGCTACCGTTCTGCATGCTTTTTTACTACATTTTTTTAATATTTACACGTGCAGCGGGCCTCGCCCATAGAATAGGAATAAGAAAATACGCACGGAAGGGTGACAGGCATGGGGACGGTGTACATTGTGCTGTACATGGTGGGCTGTTATTTCATCGGCAACATCATGACGGGGTATCTGGTGGCCAAATGGCTAAAGGGGATTGACCTTCGGAAGGAAGGCACCGGCAATATTGGCGCACGGAATGCAGGTCGCGTCATTGGGCCGTGGGGCTTTGTATTGACGCTTGCCGGTGATCTGATCAAGGCCGCAGCCGCGGTGCAGCTCGCCAAATCATTCGGCTTCTCCCCTGCCTTTCAGCTGGCATCCTTCTTTATGGTGATTGTGGGGCATTTGTGGCCGGTCACCCTGAAGTTTCATGGCGGCAAAGGCGTGGCCTGCTTTATCGGCGGAATCCTTGTGTTTGACTGGCGGATTGCCGCGGCTGCAGCGGTCCTGTTTCTTGTTCTTTTTGCGGTGCGCAGGAGCTTGACGGTAGCGGGACTGGTGACCTTTTTGGCCGTGCCGGTTGCGCATTACGCGTTCCATCAGGTGCTTACGCCGGCCATACTGCTGCTGATTATTTCAGTACTGGTGGTCTATGTCCAAAAAGAGGATTTGGCTCTGCGTCTGACAGAGAAACCATAAAACCGTCCTCCTTAAAGAAAAGGAGGATTATTCCATTTTACCTAGAAGTCTGACGTTATGGAGAATTTAGATATTGTGGTAAAATAAAGGGTAGACATGCCAAAAATTATCCAATCCATAGATCTATATAGATACTAAAAATTAACGGTTTCCAAAAAAGGAGCGACTACCGGATGGACAAAAAGATTCTTGTAGTAGATGACGAGAGGCCGATTGCAGATATTCTGCAGTTCAATCTGGAGAAAGAAGGTTTCCAGGTCACCTGTGCGTATGATGGTGTATCGGCGATCGAAAAGATAGAGAGTGAAAAGCCGGACATGATTCTTCTGGATATCATGCTTCCGATGAAGGATGGAATGGAAGTATGCAGGGAAGTCCGGAAAAAGTACGATACGCCGATTATCATGCTGACGGCGAAAGACTCGGAGATTGATAAGGTTCTTGGTCTTGAGCTTGGGGCCGATGATTATGTGACCAAGCCGTTCAGCACGCGCGAGCTGATCGCCCGTGTAAAGGCGAACCTGCGCCGCCATCAGCAGGAGACAGAGCGTGAAGTGGATGAGAACAACGAGATTATCATTGGCTCGCTCACCATTCATCCGGATGCGTATTTGGTAACCAAGCGCGGGGAATCCATTGAGCTGACACACCGGGAGTTTGAGCTTCTGTATTATTTGGCCAAGCACATTGGACAAGTCATGACACGGGAGCATTTGCTTCAAACCGTATGGGGGTACGACTATTTTGGCGATGTCCGGACCGTGGATGTGACCGTCCGCCGTCTCCGTGAAAAAGTGGAAGACAACCCAAGCCATCCTCTCTGGATTATAACGAGACGCGGCGTGGGCTATTACTTACGAAATCCTGATCAGGAGTAGACAAATGGATAAGGTAGGCTTTTTCAGATCAATACACGTTAAGTTTGTATTGATCTATGTTTTGCTCATTTTGATCGCGATGCAGGTCATCAGCGTTTACTTCATCAACAATCTTGAAGACAACTTAAAAGAAAACTACATCAGTGCGTTAAAAAACAATCTGGATTTCTTTGAGTTCAATGCGGAGCAGAAGATTCTTGATGCCCAGCAGATGAAGGAAACGACAGAAGATGGCAACAGCAACACGCTGACAACGGATATTGCCCAGCTGATCAATGAGACCAAGGATGAGAACATCAAGTCCGTTCTTGTGTTGAACAAAGACGGGGTGGTCATTGGCAGCGACAGCAAAAATTTGATTGGCCAGGTCAGCACGAACAGCAAGATCAAGCTGGCATTGAACGGGACCCAGGATCAATCCGAGATGTATGACAAGGCAACGAATCAGCGGGTCATTGTCTGGGCCAAGCCCATAATTGTCGGCAAGGATCAGCAGGTGGACAAGAACAAACAGGTTCTTGGCGCGATTTATGTCAAATCATCGATCGAGAGCGTGTATAAGCAAATCAGTGACATTAATAAAATTTTGACGACCGGTACCGTTATTGCCCTGGTAATAACCGCGATACTCGGTATTTTTCTTGCGCGGACGATCACACGCCCGATGGCCGATATGCGAAAGCAGGCGCTGGTGATGGCGCGGGGTGACTTTTCGCGTAAGGTGCAGGTTTATGGCGACGATGAGATCGGTCAGCTTTCCATGACGTTCAATGATCTGACCCGAAAGCTGCAGGAAGCGACCGCCATTACCGAGAGCGAAAGGCGAAAGCTTCGTTCGGTCCTGACGTATATGACCGACGGTGTAATCGCCACCGACCGGGATGGCTGCATTATCCTCATGAACGACCGGGCCGAGGAGATGCTCAACATCTCCCGTCAGCATGCGCTTGGCAATTCCCTGCTGGAGCTGCTCCGGCTGAACGACCAGTATACGTGGGACGAGCTGTACAATGAATATGAGAGCATGCTGCTTGATTTCAGCACAGACAAGGTTCATTACGTACTGCGCGCGAATTTCTCTGTGATCCAGAAGGAAGGCGGACCGGTAAACGGTCTGATCGCGGTTCTGCATGATGTTACCGAGCAGGAGCAGATTGAAAACGAGCGCAGAGAATTCGTGTTCAACGTATCCCATGAGCTGCGTACCCCATTGACCACCATGAGGAGTTACCTCGAAGCACTGGCTGAAGGGGCATGGCAGGATGAGAACATCGCTCCCCGCTTTTTGGAGGTTACGCAAAATGAAACCGAGCGGATGATCCGCCTGGTCACCGACCTTTTGCAGCTTTCCAAAATGGACAGCAAAGATTACAAGTTTAATTTTGTTCAAACCGATCTTGTCCAGTTTTTGCAGGACATCATCGACCGGTTTGAAATGCTGCAGCACGAGCACCTCCGTTTTATAAGGAACCTGCCAGAGCGTAAAATCATGGTGCAGATCGACACCGACAAGATGACACAAGTGGTTGATAATGTCATCTCGAATGCGATTAAATACTCGCCTGAAGGAGGCACGATTTCGATATCGGCCTCCCTTCACGGCAGAAAAATAAAAGTAAGCATTTCGGACCAGGGGGTCGGCATTCCGAAAAACAACGTGTCGAAGATCTTTGACCGGTTTTTCCGTGTAGACCGCGCCCGATCCAGAGACTTAGGGGGTACAGGCCTCGGCCTCGCGATTACCAAGGAAATTGTGTTGGCCCACGGCGGGGACATCTGGGCTGAGAGTGAATGGGGCCAGGGAACGACGATCCATTTTACCCTTCCTTTAAAAAAGGTAAAGGGGGAATAACGCATGACGTGGAGAAAAATCTACAACGCTATTAAATTTATCGTAAAGTCAGTCTACAAGAATTTTGAAGTGATCAAGTCGATTGTGCTTGTATTTCTGATCGCGCTGAGCCTTGTTCTTACGTGGAGCCTTTGGACGTTGAAGCCCAATTATACGGCCATTGAGGACACCCGGACAGTGAAAAAAGCAGAAGTGACGGATACGAAGAAAGTGACGGATGTGATCCGTCCGAGCCAGGTCATTTTTTACGACAAAAATTCGTACCGGGGAATGCCGGCCAATGACAAATTCATCTCGCGCATCAACCAGATGCTTGATAACACGAAGTTCTTTGACACAAAAACCCGCCCGTTTAACGGGGTGGATGATCAATTGAAGCAAAAGGAATACATCGAAGTGATTTATCCGACAGACATGACGTCGGATCTTTACAGCCAGATTTTCAACATGGCTTCATCCGGAGGTTCATTCGCCATTCCTACAGCGGACCGGGTGATCTTTTACAAGAAAGATACCAATGAGGTGGAAGCCCATATCATCTCCTATTCTCAGAGAAAGATGATTACGGCCAGCACGACCTTCCCGTTTGATTCGCTGAAAAATATCATCAATGATGCGAAAACAGGTGTATTGGAATACGAACCATTTAATGTGGAAAGCGGAACGAATGAAGGAGCACAAGTGGCCCGCCGTTTCTATTTTCCTAAACGCAGTTTCACGCTGAATTCCTACAGTTATTTGGCCCGTACAGTGAATGAAGATACGATCGACCGGTACAAAAATGCGCTGTTCCCGGATCCAAGTACGGTGAAAAGTGGAAATACCGGCGACTATTATACGGATGAAAACTCGGCGCTCGAAATTAACCGCACGAGCAACCGCATCAAGTATACGAATTTCGCCCAGGAGCCGGATGAGGACATTACCCAGCAAACGAGAAGCCCGCTGTTTAACAGTGTCGACTTCATCAACAACCATGCGGGCTGGGGAAATCCTTATTTCTTCTATAACCTGGACCCTTCGAGCGGGTCTGTTGCATTTCTTCCTTTTGTGAGGGGAATCCCGATCATTGGAGGCAATATGGAGATGAGGCTGGACTGGACCAACAATGAACTGAATGATTATCAGCGGTCCATGGTCGAGCTTGTGATCGATGAGAATTCATTTAAGCCGAAAGAGGTCCGGCTGCAGGGGGCCGAACAGATCAAAGCGGCACTGAAAGAGTATGACATGTCCCTTGTCAACAAACTGGCCGTGGGATATGACATGAGCCATGAGAAGGGCCAGGACAACGTGTACATGCTCAAGCCTGCGTGGTTTGTGAACTACGGCCCCAATCATGACTGGCAGCCATTGTTTCATGACAGTCGTAAGCCTGGGGGAGAGAACTGATGGATTGGAAAAAAACAAAAACCATTTTTATCTTAACGTTCTTGATTTTGAACATCTTCCTCGGCTATCAATTGTCACAAAAACTGGCGAAAAGCAAACTGGATACGATCTTTAATCCGACGCTTGAAAAGCAGCTCGAAGACAACAACATCAAATACAAAGACAGTCTTCCAAAGAGCTATGATGAGAAGCAGACGCTCATCAGCGGACAGCGGGCACCGTTCTCGGAAAACGAGATCAAGGCGAAGACAAGCAAGCTGAACAAGAACAGCACGGATACCACGCTTATTTTTGACCTGAAGAAGCCGGTGGAGCTGGATAAGGATGACCTGACCCGCGATGTGAGCCAATTTTTGAAGGATAACGTGTACCGCGGCAACGAATACCAGTTTTATAAGAAAGATACAAAGAATCGTAAAATCTGGTTCACTCAGGTGTACCAGGGAAAACCGATATTCTTTAATACCGCAGACGATTCGAGCCGTCCGAGCGGGATGGTGATGTTCGAATGGAATGACAAAGGCTACCTGACCCGGTACACTCAAACGTTTATCTCGGTCTACCGGCAGGGCACAAAACAGGAAATTATACCGCCAATGAAGGCCATTGAGAAACTCTACAGAAACAACTATTTGTCAATCGGTGATAAAATTGAAAAAATTGTCCTTGGTTACTATAGTCTGGCAAACGTCGAAAATGTGCAGGTGTATGCACCGACCTGGTCCATTGAAACTCAAAATGACCATTACTTCGTCAATGCCACAGACAGTTCGGTACAGGAAGTGGACAAAGGACAATAGAAAGGACTATACTTCATGAGTTTGCAATTTAGCGTGCTGGCAAGCGGCAGTACAGGAAATGCGATTTATGTGGAAACGGGGAAATCCCGTCTCTTAGTGGATGCCGGCTTGAGCGCAAAGCAGATGAAACTCTTATTTGAAAAGGCGGGCTGCTGTGAGCTGGACCAGCTTGACGGCATTCTCGTCACCCATGAGCACAGCGACCACATTAAAGGGCTTGGCGTACTGGCAAGAAAGTATAAACTGCCGGTCTATGCCAACGCCAAAACGTGGAAAGCGATGAACGGATTGATCGGTGAAGTAGATTCGGAGCAAAAGTTTGAGTTTGAAATGGAAAGCGTGAAGACGTTCGGCGATCTGGAGGTCGAATCCTTTGGTGTGTCCCATGATGCAGCAGAGCCCATGTTCTATGTGTTCCATCACGAGGGGAAGAAGCTGACGCTCATGACGGACACCGGCTATGTCAGCGACCGTATGAAGGGCATCACAAAGCACAGTGACGCCTTTGTCATGGAGTCGAACCATGACATCAATATGCTGATGATGGGCCGCTACCCGTGGAACATTAAGCGAAGAATTTTGGGCGATCACGGGCATATTTCCAATGAAGATTGCGGCTATGCGCTTAATGATTTGATCGGCGACCAGACAAAGCGCATCTATCTGGCTCACTTAAGTAAGGACAACAACATGAAGGACATTGCCCACCTGGCAGTTAAGCAAACGCTTGAAAGCAAGGGATTTGTGATTGGTGAAGATCTTCAGCTTCATCATACGGATGCCACAGAGCCGACTGAACTTGTATTGGTTTAGTCGGTTTTTTTCTGTTTAAGCTCAAGAATTTAAGGCAATAACATATGTGTGGAAAAGTGTGAAAAATTACCCATAATTTTTAAGCCGTGGTGCTAATTTTTTATAATTAAATATACATTACAGCACTTATTATACTCGTGAAAGGAACGGTGAAGCAGGAAATGGGCTATTACGATGATGATCATGAATCCGGTCCCAAAAGGCAAAAAGGAAACCGCGGCGGTTTTTTGCTGGCTGCCCTTGTGGGTGCCATCCTTGGCGGACTGCTAATCTTATTTTCGGTTCCTGCCCTGGGGGGCATGGGGCTGCTGCCTGAGAATTACTCCAGTTCCAACAATAATGGTGGAGGAACGGAAGAGTCCGGCATTACGAAAAACGTGAAGGTGAATGTCACCAATAATGTGACAGATGCCGTCGCGAAAACAAGAGATACCGTAGTTGAAGTCCTGAATATCCAGCAGGGTCAATTCTGGAATCAGGGCGGAAAGCAGCAGGCTGCCGGCTCAGGCTCTGGTGTTATCTATAAAAAAGAAGGCGGCAAAGCGTATATTGTCACGAACAACCACGTGGTTAAGGATGCATCCCGTCTGGAAGTGACCTTGAGCAACGGTACGAAGCTGAAAGGAACACTTCGTGGAACTGATCCGCTGATGGACCTTGCGGTGGTGGAAGTGGACGGAAGCAAGGTGAAGAAAGTGGCACAATTCGGATCTTCCAGCTCGCTGAAGCCGGGTGAACCGGCAATTGCGATCGGTAACCCGCTCGGCACCTTCCCTGGTTCGGTTACAGAAGGTGTGGTCTCCAGTGCCGACCGTACGATGCCGGTTGATATTGATGAAGACGGCAACCCGGACTGGCAGGCAGAAGTCATCCAGACGGATGCCGCGATCAACCCGGGTAACAGTGGCGGTGCGCTCGTGAATATTGCAGGACAGGTCATCGGCATCAACTCCAGTAAGATCGCTCAGGAGGAAGTAGAAGGAATCGGATTTGCGATCCCTGTCGATACCGCCAAGCCGATCATTAATGACCTAGAAAAGTATGGCGAAGTGAAGCGTCCGTTCCTTGGAGTAGGACCGATCCCGCTGTCACAGGTCAGCAGCTATCACCGTCAAACTACATTGAAGCTGCCATCCAGCGTGAATTCAGGAGTCGTGGTAATGGATGTTGAACCATTGTCACCAGCTGACCGCGCAGGCATTAAAGAAATGGATGTGATCACAGAGTTTGACGGCAAGAAGATCGGATCTCCGCTGGAGCTTCGTAAAGCGCTCTACAAGAAAAAGGTCGGAGACAAACTTGATATCACCTATTACAGCAAAGGCAAAAAGAAAAACGTCACCGTGAAACTGGCGATGCAAAAATCATCATAACAAAATCAGGAGAGCCTTCTCCTGATTTTTTTGTCGAATAAAACAAGAGAATAGCGAAGGTGCGCTTTGTGTTAAAATACGAGGAGAGTATCTTGTGGATAAGGAGAATGATTTTGAAGAAATATTGCTGTGATGAACATGTGGATATCGGAATCGACGAATTGATCGATGAATTGGAAATTTACCCGAACCTGGAGTTATTAACAGAAGAAGAAAAGTTATCAACAATCTGTACATATTGCGATAAAACGGCCATATATAAAGTGTCGAACGAGTGATCCTATACTAAATGTGGATAGAATCTGTGCATATGTGGATAACTTTAGTGGATAAGTTGTTTATAAAAGGAGTTTTCCCCTGTGAATATCTTAGTTGTAACGGTTGGCAAACTGAAAGAAAAGTATTTAAAAATGGGAATTGACGAATATGTAAAGCGGCTCGGACCATACGCAAAAATCGACATTGTCGAAGTACCGGACGAAAAAGCACCCGAAAACCTGAGCGACCAGGAAATGCAGCTCGTCAAAAAAGCAGAAGGCGACCGCATCCTGGCCAAAATCCCCCAGGACGCCCACGTCATTGCCATGGCGATTGAAGGCAAACTGATTTCCTCAGAAGACTTGGCCAAAAATCTCGATCAGCTCGCCACCTACGGCAAAAGCAAAGTGGCCTTTGTCATCGGCGGATCACTGGGACTCAGTGATGAAGTAATGAAGCGGGCGAATGAAAAGATTTCCTTCGGAAGGATCACCTATCCGCATCAACTGATGAAGCTGGTGCTGGTGGAGCAGATCTATCGGGCGTTTCGGATTAATCGAGGGGAGCCTTATCATAAGTGAGTATATAGGTCTTTTTTGAGGCGTCAAAGTAAAACGCAATGTTTTGACGCTTCTTTTTTTTGTTTCAATGATACAAACAGTAATATGTTTATCAAGTTATATTAGTAAGGTACTCATTTACGTTTAATAAAATGAAAGAGTAGATAGTAAACAATACATTCATTAATGTTAATAAAAACTTATTGATCAAAGGTGAAAAATTAGTGGGGTTGTTTTTAAAATTTTTAACAATAATGGGAAATAAAGTAGAAATTACATTGATAAAATTGTAGAATAAAAATGGGGTTTTTAAAAGTATTTATATCTTTGCTTAGCAAAAGTAATTGGTAATAAATTTATCAATAGGGAGGTACTTATGGAGATACATCTAAAGAGGAAAGAGTTATGGATATTTATCTTATCTGTATTTATATTGGGTGGGGAGATAGGACTTATAGCCAATGTATTATTTACTGAGTTTTATAGTGAAAATAGATTATTGTTTGTTGCTTTTTTAGCCTTATTATTGTTACTAACTATATTTGCATCAATTAAATTAATGCTGGCAACTAATGAAAAAGTTTTTGAAAGAGACTTTATTTTTACTTATGATTTAAGTTCTAATAAATTTATTGATATACCTTATAATCCTTCAAGTGTCAATGCAAGAGTTTTAATGGATAACTTAGGTGTAAAAAATAAAGAAAGGGTAAAAATAGAAAGGGTTTTTGAAAAGAATATAGAGTTTTATAACTTTAGTAATAATATTGTGGCTCAGATTATTTTGTCTCGCATTATTAAACATAGCCGCAATAAATATACAGAAACAGTAACCTTACAAAAACTAAAAGAACTACTTGTTAATTATAGATATATAGATGTAGATTCTATTGTAGGAGAAGATATAACTTTTAGAGTTAAGGATGGTAAGGAAATTAAGCGGCCAAATTTAATTCTTCCTAAAGGATTTAAAATTAATTGTAACGATATTAGGAATATTAATATAAAATCCTATTATGGTTTTGTGAATTTTGAATGGAATACCGTTGCAACCACTGATACTAAAACATCACAGTTACTATCTACCTTTAACGATATTGATCTAAGTAATTGTATTGAAGTTCAAGTGAAAATTAGACTTAAATATGGTTATAGTATTTTCAAATTATTTAAGAAGGATATTGTTGACTTTAATGAATTTATTGAGAATTGTAAGGATAAAATGAATACATTTAGTGTAGAGTATAGTAAACAAAAATATGATAATGATTATTCTGTGAAAATATTGAAGTATATTGAAAATCAGTTTGAAGATAACTTTAATAAAATCAAGAATATAATAAATAAATTGTTATTGATTAATCAACTTATGCCTTGAAAGAGATGTGAAACCACTTGTCAGGAGATAAACAAATTGCAAAAAAAATACTATCTTCAGGATATTTTGCTAGCCAAATACCAGGTGAATTTAAATCTACTTCATTATGTGAGAGTTTAGATAACCTTGATTTAACAAAATCAAGGTTATCAAAAGAAGTGCTAAATAAATGGTGCAAATTAATAGATTTTTCAATCCCGAAGACAGAAAACTTTCGTAGAGTTTTATCTATTCCACATCCACTACACTATATATTGCTAGCAAGATTAATTGAAGATAATTGGGATGGTTTAGAGGTGCATTTCTCAAAATCAGAGTTTTCCTTAACAACTCCACAAATTTATGAAAGCAGCATAGAACCAAAATATAAAATGTCAGAGAAGATTAATAGAAGATTACATAATCTGGTATTTAAAAGATATATTTTACAAGCAGATATTACAAGGTATTATCCGAGTATTTATACTCATTCAATACCATGGGCACTTCATACAAAAGAGGTCGCAAAAGCAAAACAAAGAGATGATAGCTACTATGGTAACGTGATTGATAGGTTAATAAGAAACATGCAGGATGGGCAAACTATTGGAATTCCTATTGGACCTGTTGCCTCATTCATAATACAGGAAATAGTCGGTACAAAAATAGATGAAGATTTTAAAAGTGAATATGGAGATGGTTTAGTAGGTTATAGATATACAGACGATATGGAATATTATTTTAGTTCATCTGAAGAAGCAGAAAGAGCTCTAAATATTTTAAATAAAATACTAAAAAATTATGGGTTAGATTTAAATATTTCTAAAACTAAAGTAATTAAAATACCACAAGCTTTGGAATCAGAGTGGTTGTATTACTTTCAAAAGTATAAATTTAGAGGAAGTAAAAAGGATAAGAGACAATCAATTTATCTGCAACATACTGATATCAAAGAATTCTTCAGTAAGGCTTTTAAATATAAAATTCAATTAGAAGAAAAGGGAATATTAAACTATGCAGTCAAGGTATTAAGAGGGGTTGTAATACATAAAGAAAATTGGGATATATTCGAATCATTGTTATTACAATCTATCCTAGTAGATTCAACAATAATGCCAACAGTTTTTGAAACTATTGAAGGATATAAGTATAGAGGTTATCCATTAAATTATGAAAGAATAAAAAAATTTATTAATATTCTTATCAAGGATAATGTGGAGTTAAGAAATGATTTTGAGGTATCCTGGGCTCTTAGTTTTGCAGCAAAGTTGAGTATTCCTATTGAAGAAGATGTAAGTAAATTTTTATTGAAGAATGATAATGCAATAATAAATATATTAGTAATGATATTAAATTCAAAAAATCTTTTAAAAGGGACTTTAGATTTTTCTTACTATGAAAGCCTTCTTACAGAAGAAAGTCTTTATGATAGCAATTGGCTCTTCTATTATCAGTGTTGTATTTATGGTTGGCTAGGGCAAGACAAGAATAATAAGCATTTTAAAGATGATAAATTTTTCCAACAGCTTTTAAATAACAATATATCATTTGTGGACTCTACATATTCTAAGGGATTAGAGAATTTAAAGATGTCTATCATTACTTTATGTCTAAATCACTATAAAAATAATTTAAAGACCTTAAAAGCACAAGATATCTTGGAAAGAATAATTGAAGAGTATTCTTTTTCAATTGAAGCTGATTTAATACAAGAATTGATTAGTAAGGTCGAAAAAGAAATTATCAAAATAAACACTGCTCAGGGAGCAGAGGAAGAACCCGAGGAAGTTGAAAGAGCAGAGGAAGAACCGGAGGAAGCTGAAAGAGCAGAGGAAGAACCCGAGGAAGCTGAAAGAGCAGAGGAAGAACCCGAGGAAGCTGAAGGAGCAGAGGAGGAACCCGAGGAAGCTGAAAGAGTAGAGGAAGAAAACAAAGAAACTGAAGTAAACGAAAATCATAGATTAGTTAGAGCAGGGAAAGATAATAACTGGTTTTTTAATTTCTTAACTACAAATGTGAACAAAGCTTCTAATATAAGACAGTATGAAATTGAAGAGGAGTATTAAGTTTTTGGCAGGTAACTGCTCGACAGAGTCACGTCGCGTCCGCTTGGCTACAATAGGGTGGAGAATACGAAAGTGATTCGGGTTCCGCCTTTTTAATGTGGGCATCTTACTCACGTTCTCCCTTATTATCTTTAATATTTACCTCCCTCCTCGGCTGCCACCTCTACCTTAGGAGACAAATTTTCATAAGGAACAGATTTGTTCAAGCGCTCTTTAAAATACTCATTCAGCTCAGGATCTGTACAAAAGATAAAGCACCCTTTCATCCCTCTCGTCATAAGGGTTCGGTAGGTGTTTCTGATAATTTGGTCTGCCAGTTCTTGTGCTTTCTCAGAATCCTCTTTGGCCAGTTTTTTAATTCCTCTAAGAGATTGATCGGTTTTAGCGCGCTTAGTATAATCTGTAACCACATGGCCATCCTTATAAGAAATATCCGGTCCTATTATAACACCGACGTAGTCAAATTCGAGTCCTTGAGACGTATGGATGCAGCCGGCTTCTGAGACGGAATCCTGTTCAATGGCCCAGATGCTGTCTGATAGATTCCAGCTGATTTTAAAATTGTATTCCGGTAGTTCAATGTCTTTATGTAATGTGTTTTTCCTGCCTTTCGTTGGCCATTCCCAACAGTATCCTGCGAGCATACGTGACTTGTTGTTTTTCTTATTGAGTTCTTCAATTTCCCTCAGCATGGCATTCGGATCATCACAGACCCTGAAGTCATAATCTATGCCACGGTCATTTGCGTTAGCCGTGTTCCTAATTTGAAGAACGTCATCCAGCCAGGCAATATAGGCGTCAGACCCATCACAGCGAAACTGTGAAACAAGCTTACCCTGAATCAGTTCAGCGTTTAGCTCTTTTGCATACTTGTTTATGAGATCAATGCTGCCAATATCTTTTAATGTGACTTTTTGGTTCTCATCGATAAAGAAAATCGTAAATTTTGATGAGTGGATTACCTCTTTTATCTGATTTTCTCCTAGATTACTGTATAGACCGGACTTTTCATTTAGACGGTGTGCTTCATCAATTATGAGAACGTCAAATTCATCCTTATCGGATTCCGTGAAGCTTCCGGATCCTTTAAACAGGTTATCAATCTGGGTTTTCTTAATGGTGCCTTTCAATTTAGAAGCGTACACATTACGTGGAGCTGAATTCTTCGAAACATAGAGGGCTGTTAGTTCCTGATTAATAAGATTTACAAGAAGGTTTACAGCCATAACTGATTTCCCTGTTCCTGGTCCGCCTTCAATGACCATAACTCTCTTTTTGCTCGTTTTAATACTCTCCAATGCTAAATGAAAGGCATCTTCATAAAAAACTTTTTGTTCATCAATCAGTACAAATTCCTCGTTCCCTTTCAACATGCTTGCAAGAGAATCCTGTAATGACTTTGAAGGACGAATTTTGCCGTGTTCTATTTGATAAATTAACTGATTACGGTCACCGAAACGAACGTACTTCTTAATAAAGTCCCTTAATTTTTGTATTTCACCCTTTGCAAAAACCGGTGCTTTCTCCAGATGATCTGCATAGTGAGGATCCATTAACGGGTCATTTTCTGTTTTCCTGTAGTTATGTAGATAGGCACAGGGATCCAACAAAATATGCTGATCCTGTACATTTTGATTAAAGTCATGAATTAAGGCAGCATATGACCATGCCTGATAAGAGGGATGGGTGACTGTCCGCTTCCCTCCTCCGAGATAGGTAGAAACAAGCGCATCCTTGGAAGTTACCTTCTCAACCACCGACCATTGCTTCAATTCCACAATTACAACATGATCCTGAAGGCCATCGTGACCGGCTACTAAGAAATCAACCCGTTTGGATGTATTGGGTATCTTAAATTCTATGGCAACAGCCGAATCATCTGGGATTTCTTTATCCTGCATGACATTTGACATTCGTTGGAGTGAATTCTCCCATGAGTGTATTTCACTTTTACTCGTCCGGCCGATTTTCTTTTGATAGGAGTCGTAAAGGCGTTCCACAAGAAGTTCATTTGTAACATCAGAGATAAATTCCGTTTTTGTCGCTTCATAAATGATCAAGTTGATGTCACCTCTTTGGAGAGTTTAGTGCCTATATTTTATCACTTATTGTAAGAGGTATTGGAAAATTACGCCAAAAATTATTTGATTTTATAGGCTTTATCTTTTGGCTAATAAATATAATTTCAAAAAAACTAATTATAAGTGAAGACATATTGAGCTTCCTTTTTTATTTCCTCCCAGTTCATATTCAGTTCACATTAATCCTTTATCATTACCTTCATAATCAGTTAAAGAGTTAGAGGGAGGATTTCCATTGAATCAATTTACCAATAAAAGAAAAGGTATGGATCATAAAGACTTGGCTGTGGAAGCGCATGGTTTGGTTAAGGTATTTGGTGAGAACCGCGCGGTGGATGGCGTGGATTTAAATGTTCGTGCGGGCAGCATCTATGGCGTGCTTGGCCCGAATGGAGCGGGGAAAACGACGACGATTCGGATGCTGGCCACCTTGCTTAAGGCGGATGCAGGTTCAGCAAAAATTTTCGGATACGATGTGGCGAAGGATGCGCAAATTGTTCGTCAGTTGATCGGAGTGACCGGCCAGTATGCGTCCGTCGATGAGTCACTCAGTGCGACGGAGAACCTCGTGATTTTTTCTCGTTTGCTGGGGCTGAGCCGGGCAGAATCCAAGCGCAAGGCTATGGAGTTATTGGAGGAGTTTGGTCTAACGGAAGCGGCAAAACGTCCGCTTAAACATTTCTCAGGCGGTATGCGCCGCAGGCTGGATCTGGCCGCAAGCCTTATTGCCCAGCCGCCTCTCATCTTTTTGGATGAACCTACGACAGGACTTGATCCACGGACACGAAACCAGATGTGGGATACAATCCGCCAGTTAGTTAAGGAAGGTTCAACGGTCCTACTCACTACACAATATCTTCAGGAAGCGGATGAACTGGCTGACCGAATCGCAGTGATTGACCACGGCCGGGTTGTGGCAGAAGGCACGGTAAATGACCTGAAAGAATCAGTTGGCACCTCCTCCCTGCATTTAAGCATTCAAAACGAACAATCGTTGTCAAAGGCCCGCTTGATTGTGGAGCGAGTGCTTAACGTCAAGTCTGCGGTAACGGCGGAAGGCGGAAAGATCACCGCACCGATGGCTGATGCGGACCGGGTGACAGATTTGTTAATCACCCTGAGAGAAGCCGGTATTCAACTGGAAGAATTAAGTGTGCAAAAACCAACGCTCGATGAAGTATTCCTGTCGATCACTGGCCAAAGTACGGCATCCCATACACCGGTGAAAAAGGAGGAGTTAGCATGAGCAGCACAACGATAAAAGCACCTCATGAACGGAAACTTCGCAGGAAAACGAGCTTTCGGGAATCCGTAAGAAATTCGTTAACGATGGCTTACAGAGGCCTGCTTAAAATTAAACGTACACCTGAACAGCTATTTGATGTGACTCTTCAGCCAATTATCTTTACGCTCATGTTTACGTATATTTTTGGCGGAGCGATCTCGGGGAATGTGCACAACTATTTGCCTGTTATTATTCCGGGGATCCTCGTCCAAACGGTGATTACAACCTCTATCGTGACAGGCGTACAACTGCGGGAGGATATGGATAAAGGCGTATTCGACCGGTTTAAGTCGCTGCCCATCGCGCGCATCGCCCCATTAGCGGGGGCGTTGCTGGCTGACACTATACGGTACACGATCGCAACGGTACTCACGTTTTCCATGGGCTATGTGATGGGACTCCGTCCTGAGGGCGGATTAGGCGCAGTCGTTGTTGCCGGACTTCTCGTCATCGTATGTTCCTGGGCCATCAGCTGGATCTTTGCTTTCTTCGGGGTCATTTCGCGTACCGCTTCAAGCGTACAGGGAATTTCAATGCTTGTTCTGTTTCCGCTCACGTTTCTCTCGAACGCCTTTGTGCCGGCAGAAACCATGCCTAAGCTGCTTCAATGGTTTGTAAAAATTAATCCTATCTCGCACCTGGTGACAGCTGTACGAGAGTTAACCAACTCCGGCACAGTGGGCTGGGACTTCACGATCTCCCTGATTGGAGCGGCAGTGATCGTGGCGATTTTTGCGCCAATCACGGTACGCGCTTATATGCGGCGTGCCTAGTGAACAACGAATGGAAATGCTAAAATAAAGATCATTGAGCTTGTGAGAACTACCCTTTGAATTGGCGGTTCTCACTATTTTGTTATAAAAGGAATGAATACGATGGCAAAAATATTAATTGTTGATGATGACCCGCATATCCGGGAATTAATACATGTCATTCTGGCGAAAGAAGGCTTATCCACGGTAGAGGCAGCAGATGGGGAAGCCGCTCTTTCCTTGCTTGATAAACATAAAATTGATCTCATCATTCTTGATATCATGATGCCGAATATGGATGGGTATGCATTTTGTCAGGAAGTACGCACCTATTATTCAGATAAGCTCCCAATATTAATGGTCACCGCCAAAGGAGAAACGGCTCAAAAAGTAAAAGGGTTTGACCTTGGTGCAGACGATTACCTGGTGAAGCCTTTTGCCGGAGCGGAGCTGGCGGCACGGGTGAGAGTTTTGTTGAAACGGTATCAGATTAATCTTTCCAATCGAATAGAAATCGGCGATGCCGTTATTGACCGCGACACCAATAAAGTCCTACTGGGCAAAGAGACGATTGACTTGCCGCTAAAAGAGTTTGAGCTTTTATTTATGCTCGCCTCCCATCCGCAAAAAATCTTTTCCAGAGAGCAATTAATTGAAGACATTTGGGGCTTTGACTATGCGGGTGATGAACGCACGGTCGATGTCCATATCAAGCGGTTGCGGCAGCGGTTTTCTGATGAGGATTGCCCGTTTAAAATCTCTACTGTCCGCGGGCTGGGCTACCGGCTGGAGGTTCATTCATGAAGCTTCCGGAATGGGTGAAACGAGTCTTTGGTTTTCTGGCTGTTATTACTGCGTTATTTATCAGCTGGTCCTGTGCCTATTGGCTGACCGGATATGTTTATGAACGAAACGACGGTGTCCCTCATGAATTTTTAAGACAGATTATTAATTCCTTGCTGGGATTTTTTATTTTTGGATGCGGAGTCTATTTGATTACCAGAATACCCTGGGTCAGGGCTCGGCAGGAGAAATTCCTGCATCCCTTGATTAACGCTATGAAAATGATGGCTGAAGGAAACTTTAAGATCGATCTGTCCTTTTATACGCAGCAAATGGGCGGCCGCAGCGATCACCCTTATTCCAGAATCGTCGAGAGCATTACCGATATGGCGGAAAAGCTGGGGAAGATGGAGGAAATGCGGCAGGAATTCATCTCGAATGTCTCCCATGAAATTCAATCTCCTCTCACATCCATCATGGGATTTGCCCATGCGCTCAAGAACGAGAATTTGAGCCATGACGAACGCAAACACTACTTGGACATTATCGAAACGGAGAGTATACGGCTTTCAAAATTAAGCGATAATCTTTTAAAGCTCACTTCATTGGAGTCCGAGCATCCACCCTTTGAGTTAACGGAGTACCGGCTGGACCACCAAATTCGCCGAATCATTCTGGCTAATGAGCCGCAATGGACCGAGAAACAAATCAACATGGAGATTGACCTTGAAAGTCTATCGATCACAGCGGATCGGGATTTAATGGATCAAGTATGGATTAACCTGCTTCATAACAGCATTAAATTCACACCGGAAAAAGGGACTATTTCAGTCGAGGCATTCAAAAAAGAAGACGATTCGCTGATCGTTAACATAAAAGATACTGGAATCGGCATGAACCAGGAGGCCCTCCTTCATATTTTTGAACGATTTTATAAAGCTGATCAGTCCCGCAACCGAAAATACGGGGGCAGCGGTCTTGGACTACCCATCGTAAAAAAGATCATCGATTTGCATAAAGGCAGTATCCACGTTGAAAGTGAGCCTGGAAAGGGTACGTCGGTTACTGTTGCTTTAAATGAAGTGATAAACCAAGAAAATAAAGCAAACGAATACTAAAAAGACCTGCCGGATAAGAACCGGCAGGTCTTTTCCTCTATAACGGCATTCCTGCTTCCAGGAAGGCGAGGGCTCGGTCCAGGGCATCGATAAAATCGGTCTCCGGGTGCTGAACACAGTAATATTGCGAGGAGACAATGGCTCCCATCAGTGCCCCGGTGAGTGTAACGATGTCCTGATCACTGGATTCGCGATTCTCCCGTTCGGCGATCAGCTCCGTAATCATCTGGGATGTATCGGCGAGCTGGTTGAAGGAAGCCACACGGAGTTCGGGAATGGACATGATAAGCTGCATCCGTTCCTGAAGCGCCTCCCTCTCCTTTTCCGGTATTTGGACTAAACCGGACTTTACGGAACTGCGAAATGCCTGAATGCTCGTTAATTCCTTGGGTTGTTTTTTAAATGCATGGATTAAGAGAGGATCATAATCGTCATAAAATACGACAGATTCCTTGGTAGGAAAATAGCGGAAAAAGGTGCTCTGTGAAATTTCCGAAGCTTCCGCAATCTGCTCGATGGTGGTCTCAGCGTATCCCTGCTGCTGAAACAAGCGCATCGCGTTTTGCTGGATGCTGTTTCTTGTTTTTGCTTTTTTCCGCTCGCGAAGACTGGGTTTTGGTTGATGTTCTGAGGACAATAGATCACCCCTGTGTTGGATACTGTACAATTCGTCTCTATGTTACAGTTTACAACTTTATCAACCGGTACACAATTATCCGTCCCTACGCACTCTTTTCTTCGGACTGGGAACCTTTGCGGGGCAGGAAGACTAATGTTGCCGCTATTCCGATGATGGCAATTCCTGCGCAGGCGATCAGCATGGTATCCATCCCTTCAACAAATGCTCCCCTTACGTTTGTTAATAAGGTGCCGGACTTTAATTGCATGGCAACCGCTACTCCTGCTGATACACTCTGTTCTGCCGCATGGGCCGCTTTTGCGGGCAGGCCGGTCAGCTCCAGTCCGTTGCGGTAGCTTGAGTTCAGGATGGTACCCAAAACCGCTACACCAAAAGCACCGCCAACCTGGCGCATGGCCATAATCAGAGCTGAACCAACTCCGCTTCTTTCCGCGGAAAGCACCCCAAGTGCAGAATCCATAGCGGTAGGCAGGGCCAGCCCAAGCCCGATTCCTGTGATCGTGATCCAAAAGGCTGAAAAGCTGAACGTGCTGCCCGTTTTGGTCAGTGCTCCGGCTGCCAGGCCTGCAGCCAGAAAGAAAAATCCAAAAGCGACATTATTTTTTGTCCCTGCTTTTTTAACCAGATTTCCCGAGACTTTTGCCCCCACGATCAATCCTGCAATTAACGGCAGCAGACGGAGGCCGGTGCCAAGTGTATCAATCCCTTTGACCGCCTGGAAAAAGAGAGGGATGGTAAAAAGAATCCCAAACATCGCGAAGGAAACCAAGGTAGCCAGTATCGCTCCCCATGTAAAGCTTGGTGAACGGAATAACAATAAATCAATGAGCGGATGCTTCGTTTTTCTTTGCCAATAGACAAAGACAGCCAAAAGAATCACTCCAGCTGCAATGGAAATCAGCACGCTGCCCGTGCTCCAGCCTTTGTCGCCTGCCCGAATGACGCCATAAGTAACGGCCACGAGTCCAAGACTGGAAGCTGCAACACCGAAATAGTCTATTTTTGAAGCTCTCTGGCTTCGGGATTCAGGCATTAAGATAGCAATGGCGAGCAAGCCAGTGACTACAAATGGAAGGTTAAGCAAAAATACAGAACCCCACTCATAATGCTTCAGCAGCCATCCGCCTACAATTGGTCCCAATGGAATTCCCATCATGTTTGCGGTCGCCCAGATCATCATCGCTTTTGTCCGTTCTTCTCCTGAAAAAAGCACGGGAAGAATGGACATGGATAGTGGCATAAGAAAGGCAGCACCGAGGCCAAGAACAGCCCGCATGCCAATCAGCATTTCCGGTGAATCGGAATAAGCGCAGCCTAAGGAAGCAAGACCGAAAAGCACAAGGGCCATCAACAGCATTTTTTTACGTCCATAACGATCGCCAAGCATTCCGGCAGGCAGCAATAAAGCAGCCAAAACGAGGTTGTAGGAATTCGCAAACCATTGAAGCTCACTTGTGTTAGCGTCCAATTCCGTTGCCAATGTAGGCAAAGCGATGTTCAGCACGGTCATATCAAACCCTACAGCCAATAAAGCAAAAGATAACGCACCAAGCACCCACCATCTCCGTGTCTGCATATCCATCATCTCATCCATCCCCTTTAAAAGTGAAAGTTAATTTATAATGAAAGTTTATATTAAATGAAAGTAACTGTCAAAATATTTTTGAGGGGTGAAATTCGGTCACATGAAAAGGAGGCTGAACACCATGTTCAGCCTCCTTCATACTTTATTCTGAATCGTTTATTTCAATGCTGCATTCTCGCGGTGTACACCAACATATTTAGCAGCCTGAGAGCCCGATATCTTTCCAAAGACTGCGCCAGACATCAATCCGGAACCGCCGGGATAGTTTTTGTAGAAAATGCCGCCAACCATCTCGCCTGCTGCAAAAAGGCCGTTAATCGGTTCTTGTTTTTCGTTTAGCACTTCGCCATCGGAATTGACATGCAGTCCGCCAAAGGCAAACGTAATCCCGCAGGTGACCGGAAAAGCATAAAAGGGTCCTTCTTCAATTTTGAGTGCCCAGTTCGTTTTTGAAGGGGTGATGCCCTTTGTTCCCTTCCCATCTTTTACGGAAGGATTATAGTCTCCCTCCTGAACCGCCTCATTATATTCTTCAATCGTCTGCAGGAATTGTGCTTTATTTACCGGCAATTGCTCAATCAATTCTTCGAGGGTATTGGCCTCATAAACCGTTGCTTCCTCCAAATTGTATTCTTTTCGCAGCAGCGGTCTGACCTGGGAATCAAAGATTTGGTAAGCCACATGATCGGGCTGTTTTAAAATTTCACGGCCGTATTTCGCATAGGTATAATTCCTGAAGTCCGCTCCTTCATCGACAAAGCGGTGCCCGTCCTTGTTTAACATGATCCCCAGTGGATAAGAGTGCTTTTTGAAAATATCACCAGGCTTGGTAAAATCGCCTACCTTTGGAACGTTCGCATCTGTTCCGATGGAATGGCAGCCATCCCATTCGCCAAAGGTTTGAGCGCCTAGTTCAAGCGCCATCTTAATGCCGTCCCCGGTGTTGTATTCCGTTCCCCTTACAATCGCGGCTTCCCACTCAGAACCAATATGCTTGGAGCGCATCTCTTTATTGGCTTCAAAACTTCCGCAAGCCAATACCACGCTTTTGGCTTCCACCGTTTGTTCTTGTCCCTTTTGCTGGATGACGACTCCCGATATCTGCTCATTGTCAGTGAGCAGACGGACAGCCTGTGAATCGTACCAGATATCAATGTTCAGCTCGTTTGCGCGCTTTACCAGCTGTTTAATCAGGCCAATGCCTTTATCCTTTGTCTTGACCGGAAGCCCGCCCCAGAAGTGAATCTTCCCTTCTTTTTCAAACGACTGGTTTTCATAGTTTAATTCAAATTCGACACCGTGTCCGCGCATCCATACGATCGTTTCATAGGACTTTGACACCAATTGTCCGGCTAATTCGGGATGGCTTTGCTGCTCGGTGACTCTCATTAAATCATTGTAATAATCAGACGTGCTGTACTCAGGCATGACGATCGTGTCTGCCTCTTCGTCTTTTAACTGAGGTATAACTTTTCGAATATCTTTTAGCTCCGAATAGGCAAAACGGATCGCTCCGTCTGTAAAAAAGGAATTGCCGCCACGTTTATGGATGGGTCCTTTTTCTAGAACCAACACTTCTGCTCCGTTTTCTTTTGCAGAAATCGCTGCACATAAAGCCGCATTTCCCGCCCCCACAACAATCACATCATATGCTTTTGACATTGGGCCCCTCCTATTATTTTGAGTATTACTAATAGTATGATAATTATAGTAAACTGTAACAAATAGATAAAATATTGAATTTCTATGCGCAGCGATAGATATTCTTTATTTTTAACAAGATAGGTGAAGTAAAATTGAATGAAAAAGACTGGCTGATTCTAAGAACCATTCATGAAGAGAGAAATATCACTAAAGCGGCTGAGAAATTGTATATCTCACAACCGTCTCTTACATACCGTATTCAACAACTGGAGCAGGAATTAAATGTGAGAATTCTTTCCCGTAGAAAAAGAGGTGTTGATTTTACGCAGGAAGGCGAGTATGTGGTTCAATATGCCACGGATATGACACACCGGCTGAACGAAATGAAGGATTATTTGGCAAATCTGCAAGGAGCCATAAAAGGCACGCTGCGGCTCGGAGTATCTCAAACATTTGCCCGTTACAGGCTTCCGGGCATCCTGGCAAACTTTTTAAACGATTATCCTGAAGTGGACATTCACCTAAAAGCCGGGTTTAGTTATCAGGTGATTCAAATGATCAATAAAGAAGAAGCAAATATCGGGATTATACGCGATGTCAGTGATTGGCGGGGTCCAAAATTATTACTGGATGAAGAAAGCATTTGTATTGTATCGAAAAGTAAGATCGATATCGACCAACTGCCTTACCTGACGAGGATTAATTACAACACAGATCCCTCCCTGAAAAGTGTGATTGATGCCTGGTGGAAAGAATCGTTTGACCACCCGCCGACCATAACGATGGAGGTCGATTTAATCGAAACTTGCCGGGAAATGGTGCTCAATGGGTTGGGATATGCGATTTTGCCTGCCATATGCCTGGAAGGATACGAGAAGCTGAATACCTATGAAATGTACATTCATGATGAAAAAGTGGTCAGAAATACATGGCTCATTTTTAACGAACGGTCATTGGATCTTTCTGTTGTAAAAACATTTATTGAGTTTATGGATAAAGGGTCGTGATAAAACGGAGGAAGGAAATGAGAAAACTTCTGGCTGTTTCTTTAAAGGTTAAAATACTTACGTTAATTATCTTGTTGATTGTCTTTATCGTTATTTCATTGTCCTCCATGTTCATCCTCATGAAGCGAAAAGATGATATTGCAAAAGCAGAACAGCTATCCTTGCAGACAGTTAAAACCTTATCGTATATGCCGGTTCTTCATGACTACTTCCGATCTGGGCAAAAGACTCTTAATCTTGGAATGTTGATCGAGCAGATTCAAAGAGAACCTGAACCGATTACCGTCTTTTTTCAAAATCGTAATGGCGCCACTTTTGCTTCGACAGACGGGCTTCAAGTCTATAAGGATATAAAGGCAAAGGATAATGATAAAGCGCTTACATTCGGAAGCAGTTATGTCTTAAAAACGACAGAGGACAGGAAAGAAGTGTTAAAAGCAGTCGCCCCCATCGTGGTGAGTTATGGGAAGTATAAGAAGATAGAGGGAGCCGTTGTTGTCCTGTATGATGTGGACACCTTATATGCCAGTATTTGGGAAGATATAAAAAAGATCTTCACAGCATCGATTATTATTCTACTGATTGGAGTGATTGCGAGCTATTTACTGACAAAGAGTATCCGTAAAGATACCCTGAACCTTGAACCCTCTGAAATTGCCGCCCTGTTCAGGGAGAGAGGAGCGATCCTCCAATCGGTGAAAGAAGGAATCCTTGCGGTAGATGAGGAAGGATCTATTACCATGATGAATTCGTCGGCCCATGATCTATTGGATATAGATGACCATTCAGAAGGAAAACAAGTATCAGATGTGATTCAATCCAGTGAAATGCTGGAGCTTCTTGGCAGTAATGAAAAACAAACAAATGTTGAAATTCAATACCAAGAGAAAATGATGATTATCAATACACAGCCCATTATAGAGGATGGGAAAAAGATAGGTACGGTTGCCAGTTTCCGCGATCGCACCGAATTCAAGCATATGATTGAGGCCCTTTCTGAGGTAAAGGAATATTCGGATGATCTGCGGGCGCAATCTCATGAATTTACCAATAAGTTGTATGCCATTCTGGGGCTTCTGCAGCTGGATAAAAAAGAGAAGGCGATTGAATTTATCAAAAGTGAAACACATATTCAAACAGTGGAAGAAGATCTGCTATTTACGAAGATAAACGATGAACGGTTACAGGCCATCTTGCTCGGGAAGATCGCACAGGCATCAGAAAAGAAAATCGATTTTGTCATCGACAAAGAAAGCTCATTGGCGTATCTCCCGGAAGAAATCAACTTATCTTCACTCATTATTATTTTAGGCAATCTGATTAACAATGCTTTTGATGCGGTTAAGCATACAAAGGAAAAAAAGGTAAGCTTTTTTGTAACGGATATTGGAAATGAAATCATTTTTGAGGTGCAGGATAGCGGAACGGGAATTCAAAAAGAGATGGAACACCAACTGTTTCAAAAAGGGTTATCGTCAAAAGGGAAAAACCGAGGGTATGGTCTTTTTAACGTGGAAATCGAGGTAGGCTCACTGGGAGGTGCGATTGAGTATAGCAGCGGCAGTGGTGAAGGAACGGTGTTTACCGTGTATTTGCCAAAGGCTTCTTAAGGGGGGATTAGCACGTGGATGTAATGAATGTGGTTATCGCAGAGGATGATTACCGGATTGCCCAGATTCATGAAGAGTATTTATCCCATGTTAAAGGAATGAAGGTGGTGGGAAAATCTCTGAATGCAAAAGAAACGATGGAACTGCTGGACCATCATGGTCAATCGGTAGATTTACTGTTAATGGATATTTACATGCCGGATCAATTGGGAATTGATCTTTTAATAGAAATTAGGGAGAAGCACCCTGCGGTTGATGTCATTTTAATAACGGCTGCCAAGGAAAAGAACTACTTAAACCGGGCGTTAAAATTAGGCGTGGAAAATTATTTAATTAAACCTGTGACGTTGGAAGTTTTTGTTAAAACGATAGAGAAGTACAAAGAAAACAGGCGCTTGTTTAACTCCATTTCAGAGGTGGATCAAGAAGTGGTTGACCATTTTTTTGGACAATCTGCAGTAAAACAACAGCAAAGAATAGACTTTCCTCCGGGAATTGATTATTTAACGTTGGATAAAGTAAGCGCTGTCCTGAAAAAGGAAGACGGCGGACTGACCGCTGATAAAGTAGGGGAAAAAATGGGAGCTTCCCGAACAACCGCCAGGAGATATCTTGAATATATGGTGAGTATCAAAAAGGCATCGGTTGAACAAGTATACGGAGTCGTCGGACGGCCGGAACGGCATTATTTTTTTAAGAAGATATAAAGGATAGGCACATATATCGTGCTTTTCCTTTTTTATTTGGCCGGCTTTTGCTTGTGAAACCTTTAACATATGAACAATATGTACTTAATTTGGTTTTTGGTTTTAAAGAACAATTTTGAGAAAACGTTTACATTTCTGAATAATAAATCTACGATTAACTCAAAATTCAAAAGAAAAGGGGATAGAAACACATGAAAAAATTGATCATCGTGTTGTTTGCGGTTCTTTTGTTGTCGGCATGTTCCACAAGCAAAACTTCAGGCAACGCCAAGTATCCTACCAAAAATATTGAGTTTGTTGCTCCGGCAGCACCAGGCGGAGGCTGGGATTTAACTGCGCGTTCGGTCCAAAAAATACTCAAGGATAAAAAACTCGTATCCAATAATATCAATGTCATCAATAAGCCCGGCGGAGGCGGAGAAGTTGGGTGGAACTACCTTCATACGAAAAATAGCCACTACCTGGCTGTTAATTCCAGCTTGCTCCTCACCAATAACTTACTCGGCCAAAGTAAGCTGACGTATAAGGATTTTACACCGTTGGCCACCCTCGTTACAGAGTGGCAGGCGATTGCAGTACCTATGGATTCACCATACAAGAGTGTAAATGATTTATTTGATCAAATCAAAAAGGATCCAAAATCGATAAAAGTAGGTCTCGGACCTGGCTTGGGGAATGATGATCATCTGGCTTTTGTTCAGGCAGCTGGTGAAAAGGGCGTGAATGCCAAGGATTTAAACTTTCTCGTCTATGATGGCGGAGGCGGAGATGTGGTTACCGCCCTGTTAGGAAAACACGTGAATGCAGTAACCACTTCATTATCTGAGGTTAAAGAGCAGCATTTGGCCAAAAAATTAAGAATACTAGCCATTTCAGCTGATAAGAGAGATGAATCGATCAAAGATGTGCCTACATTGAAAGAAGAAGGGATCGATATGGTCTTTCCGCACTGGAGAGGAATTATGGGACCTCCTGATATGACGGACGCGGAGATTAAATATTGGGATGAGAAATTAGGAGAGATGGTCAAGACCGACGAGTGGAAGAAGCTGCTTAAAAATAACGACTGGGCTACCTTTTACCAAGACAGCAACGAAACGAAAAAGTTTTTGGAAGAGCAGGACAAGCAGTATCGGGATTTGGTAGAAAAATCGGGATTAGGTAAATAAAGGGGCAATTAGAATGAAAATAGTCAAAATCGGAATGCCTGTTTTAATGATTTTGATCAGTGCGGCCTTTTTAATCGGTTCTTTCATGTTACCTAAGGCCAATCTTGGTAATCCCAATGGGCCACTGTATTTTCCAATGGGTTTAAGTATCTTTATGCTTATTTTAAGTATCATTTACTTGTTCAAAGAACTGAAAACGATCAATGAAGTGAATGAAAATATACAGGCATTACTTAATAGCAAGGCCATGAAATTAATAGGGGTATCGATCGTTTTGGGTGTGGTGTACTCCTTGATCTTTGAGATCGTGGGCTTCCTGGTTTCTACCATTGTGTTTTTGGGATTGTTGTTATTTTATTTGAACGGAAGAAAGAAATGGATCGTCAATATCGTGGTGGCGGTTGGTTTTTCATTTATTACTTGGTATGGCTTTAGTCAATTGTTAGGAGTAAGTCTGCCGTAGAACAGGAGGAAAGCTGAATGGAAGGTTTTTTTGAGGGACTTTTGACTGCAATCCAGCCCATTAATATCTTTTGGTGTGTTCTCGGTGGTTTCTTAGGAACAGTGGTTGGAATGCTGCCGGGATTGGGACCAGCGACAGCGGTTGCGGTCTTAATCCCAGTGACCTTCGGAATGGACCCAACCAGTGCCATCATATTAATGGCGGCCATTTATTATGGGGCGATGTACGGAGGGTCAAGGAGTTCCATCTTATTAAATACACCGGGAGATGGATCAGCGATTGCGGCGACCTTTGATGGATATCCCATGTCCAGAAAGGGGCAGGCCGGCCAGGCGATGGCGATTTCAGCTGTTGCTTCCTTTATTGGCGGTGTCTTGGCTACCATTGGTTTTGTTTTCTTGGCGAAACCTTTGGCAAGCTTTGCTTTAAAATTTGGTCCGTCCGAGTATTTCCTGTTGATGCTGTTAACTCTTTCGGCCATTGTTTCGCTTTCGGTCGGCAAAATCATCAAAGGATTTATTGCCATGAGCTTAGGGCTCTTATTAAGTACCATTGGAATTGATCCGCAAACGGGCATTCATCGATTTACGATGGGAAGCCCTCATTTAAGCGAAGGAATCGATTTTCTTATTGTTATCATTGGGGTATATGCGGTTGGTGAAGTATTTTATAACTTCTTGACCATCCATAAAGAGAAAAAAGATCCTGATGATAAGGATAGTATGAAAAAAGTTTGGTTCACAAAAGAACAATGGAAGAGGTCGAGATGGCCGATCTTGCGCAGTGCACCATTAGGTTTTATCATTGGGGTTTTGCCTGGTGCCGGCGGATCAATTGCCTCCATGATCAGTTATTCGACGGAAAAACAGATTTCCAAAAGGCCTGATGAATTTGGTAAAGGGGCCGTTGAAGGACTGGCAGCACCTGAATCGGCCAATAATGCGGCTTCCGTTGGGGCCATGATTCCCTTATTAACAATGGGGATTCCGGGTTCAGGAACGACTGCCGTCATGCTTGGCGCATTAATTATGCTGGGTGTAAGACCGGGACCCATGCTGTTTGAAAATGACCCGGGAGTCGTATGGAGCCTCATTAATAGTATGTTTATAGGCAATATCGCGTTGGTTATTCTTAATGTGCTTTTGGTTGGTCTGTTGGTAAGGGTTTTAAAGACACCTGCCCAAGTTCTTTATCCAATCATTATCATGCTTGCCTTTATTGGGACGTATACGCTAAGTTACAGTACGATGGATTTCTATTTGTTATTGCTGTTTGGTGTCATCGGCCTGTTCATGAAGGTCATGGGCTTTCCGATTGCTCCGCTTGTACTTGCCTTAATCGTCGGAACCGATATGGAGCAGAATTTCCGGATGGCGCTTACGTCATCAAATGGAAGCCTGGGAATCTTTTTCTCCTCATGGATCTCGATTTTGTTAATCGTCTTAACGGTCCTGTCACTATGCTACCCATTACTGATCAAACTGCTTAACAGCAGAAATAAAAATAAAACCAATACAGTGGCGGGTTAAAAGGTACCGCCATATAAAAACAAGTCCCTGCTAATTAGCGGGACTTGTTTTTCTTTATAGAGTTGTAGCGTAAGATCATCACTTTTCCTTTAGGAATAAGGCACTTGCTCTTTTTTATGATTCTTTGACATGTTCCAGACATACATTCCGAGGCCGGTCAATGCCATGGCCGACAGCACCGGGTGCTTGGAGGCTTTGACGTACCAGCTTCGGTTGCGTACCCAGCCGGTATTGGTGCCCCGCTCATGCATACCGTAGCCGGGATGATACAGTCCGCTTTCTTCGCGCGTGTTGGACGGCCCGTTGTCGTGCTGTGTGCGGAACATGGTCGCCTCCATCCATTTGTCCATCATGCGGGGAGCGAGTCTTCCCAATACCGCGGTAAGCTTCGCCTGTGATCCGACAAACATGTCCCTCGTCGGATGGGATGCCGCATACAGAATGGCATCCGCTACCGCTTCAGGTGCGTACATCATGCCGATATGGGCCGGCTGCTTGTCCAGGTAGCTCATCGCGTGCTCGTTGTATGGCGTATCGATCCTGCCGGGATGGATTAAGGTCACCGAGACGGGTGCCTTATCTTTTTCTAGTTCCATGCGCAGGTTCTCGGTCCAGCCATGCAGAGCAAATTTTGCCGCGGAATAGGTGGACTGAACGACGGCCCCGCGGTCGCCGAACAGGCTTCCCACGTTGATCAACGCTCCGGGAACGCCTCTTTCGGTAAAGTGCTTTACCGCCATTCTTGATCCGTACACCACGCCCCAGAAATTCGTTTCAAACATTCGCTTCATATCTTCTGTGCTGACGTCCATCGCTTTGCCGAAAATCGATACCCCTGCATTGTTGACCCATGTATCAAACCGGCCGAATTCACTCAGTGCAGTGTCGGAGATTTTGCGTACATCCTCCTCCTTGCCCACATCTGCTACAACATAGGCAGCGGGACAGCCTTTGCCTCTCAGTTCCTCTGCCAGCTGCTGAAGAGCCGCTTCATTCCGGGCTGCCAGCACCACTTTTGCTCCTTTTGAGGCTGCCATTCTTGCCGTTGCCAGCCCAATGCCGCTCGATGCCCCGGTAATGACCACAACCTGATGCTTCAGTTTCTTTAACGAAATTGCCATCATGTTCCCTCCTCATTAAAAGTAGACACCTTATCCTCTACCCGGTGGGCTACGGTACCAATCATGAAAGCTTGTATTCCATAAAAAAAGAAGCCTTGCGATAAGCGAGGCTTCTATATTTTCACTATGTTATTCAGGCTCCACAACTGCACCATCAAAGGCAGACCGGTAAATGTTCCGGATATCATCTTCCAGCAGTGGGAGCGGGCTTCTGGCCAGGATTCTTTTTTGTTTTACCCCGTCCTGTGTCAGGCTCTCGAGGGCTGATTCGGGGACATCAAAACCTGAGAGTGTATTGGGAATGCCCACATCATTGACCAGCCGCTTCAGTTCCTCGACACAACGGTAGGACGCCTCTTCATCGGAAAGGAAGGCAGAGTTGCCGCCAAGCGCATTTAAGATATCTCCCATGCGTGTAACGCAGCTTTTTCGGATATAGCCCATCACATACGGCAGCAGTACGGCATTGGACTCGCCGTGAGAAATGTGGAATTGGCCGCCGAGCGGATAGGCAAGCGCATGAACACCGGCCACACCTGCATTGAAAAAGGCAAGACCGGCGATATAGCTTCCGTTGCTCATGTCAATCCGGGACTGTTCATCGTTGCCGTTCTCAACAGCGCGGCGAAGGGATCGTGCGATCAGGCGGATCGCCTGCAGAGCTAACCCGTCTGTCGTAAGGCTCGCGTTGACGGAAATGTAGGCTTCCACCGCATGTGTCAGTGCATCAATGCCGGTTGCTGCAGTTACTTTTGGCGGTACGGACAGGGTCAGTGCAGGATCAATGATCGCCACATCGGCAAGCAGGTTATCATGGGTGACCACGTCCTTTGTCGTTTCAAGTGACAGTACGGAGATATTGGTGACTTCTGAACCGGTTCCGGAGGTGGTTGGAATCAGGATCTTTGGCAGGCCTTTTCTTTCAACCTCTCGTGTGCCTGTTAAATTCAAATAATCCGTAACAGGGCCTTCGTGAACAGCGAGAACGGAAGCAAGCTTGGTCAAATCCAGTGCACTTCCCCCGCCAACCCCGATCACCATGTCAAATCCGCCTTCCCGGGTGAAGGACACGAGCTTTTCTCCCACTTCAACAGGCGGCTCCGGAACGACCTCCGTGTACAGGGTGACAGAATATCCCTGTTCCTCGAGCGGACCGGTAATCTTGTCGGTCAATCCAATTTTGGCGAGCATCGGATCCGTAACCACAAGAACCTTTTTCGGACCGTATTTTTCAACCTCGGGCAGCAGTTCCTTTAACGCTCCCCAGCCAATATAGCTTAATGGTGTAAACACCAGCTTTGCTGCATTCATTTTTCGTTGTCCTCCTTCACTCGTAATAGCCTTCCGTTGATTTGCGGAAGGTTTTAAATTGATTGGCATCATGACCAAACCAGACCTGAGAGTTGGTTTGATTGGCGAGACGTCGGATTTTTTCCACGGCATTCAAATAGCCGAGGGAGTCATAGATAATGCCCGGAGGCTTTACGGGCGGGCCGAAGCTCTCAGCTGTATAAATAGCGTCTGAAGCCAGGATAATGCCGCCGGTTTCCGGCATGTTGATTTGCAAACCAAGCATGCCCCATGCGTGTCCGCTTCCAAAGTTGAGGAGGCTGATTCCTTCTGCCAGATGAATCTGATCTTCATTTCGCTTGATCGTTTTCCATTGCAGATTGTTTTTGATCCAGGCATCAATATCTCCCCATATGTAGGCGCCTTCCTTTTCATTTCGGGCATAAGCTTGCAACGCGCCGCTCAGTTCATCCTCATGGACGATGATCGTGGCATTCGTAAACAGCTCAAGGCATCCGGCGTGGTCGAGGTGGAGGTGAGATGCCACAACGTATTTAATGTCTTGTGGCCGTACGTTTAATTCCTCTAGCCGGTTGTGCAGGTAGCATTCCTCCCCCATGTTGATCGGGAACAAGGATTGAGTCGCTTTTCCCCATCGTCCTTCTGCACCCATTGATTCCGGATTGCAGGCCGTATCAAACAGGATTTTGCCTTCGGGATGGTCGATCAGCACGGTATACACCGGGAACTCGACAAACTCGGCAGGCGCATTCGGATTGTCCGCCGTGGCCGGATTGTGCATCGCAATCATCCAGTTTTTGTCCATCTGCATCCTTCCGTTATCCATTACATAAAGCTTTGGATTGGGTTTGATCACATTTGCCATTGAATTTCCTCCCCATTTGTTTAGTAAAACGCTTGCAAAACAACATTCTTTACATTCCCCTTTTTCACCATTCAGTAACTTTGTGGCTTGAAATGGAGCGGTTTTAGCACGATTTACCTATACCTATTTCGCATAATTTTTATTTTGGTGAAAATGATGTGTTTGGTGAGTAACTGATTAAAAATGGTGAGTAATGTACAGATTTCCGTGAGTAATGACACTAAAATGGTGAGTGAACCGAACATTTCCGGGAGTAACCACCATAGAAAGGTGAGTAAACCTAATCAGAGCAGAAAAAAGCCGCCCGGAAATCCGGACGGCTTTTCTTATACGTGAAAAATCCATACGACGATCGGACCGAACACCGAACCAAGAACGGCACAAAGCGTCATCGATACCGAACTCATGGATACAGTCAGTTCTCCGTACTCAAAAGCTTTTGACGTGCCAAGAGCATGAGAGGCGCTCCCAAAGGCAATGCCTTTTCCAAGATAGCTTCGGATCCGAAACCATTTCATAATCTTTGGCCCTAAGATAACACCCGAGAATCCGGCGATCATGACGAAAACAACGGTCATCGAAGGGACACCGCCGATACCAGTGGCGATCTGAATGGCAACCGGAGTTGTAATCGACTTAGGCACAATGGATAGGATCAAATCCCGGTCGATGCCGAATAATTCAGCAAAGAGAAGACCGCTGATCATGCCTGAGAACAAACCCGCAAATACGCCTCCGATGATAGGCAGGCTGTACTTCACCAGAATTTTGCGCTGGTTATATAGCGGGTACGCCAATGCGACAACCGCAGGACCGAGAAGGGAATTGATCCACTTTCCGCCGATCATGTACTGGTCATAGGAAACATGAAAGGCCAACAACAGCAGGATGATTGCCACGGTGGTGGTCAATACAGGAATGAGAATCGGATAGGAGAAGCGTACATATAGCTTTGTCATTGCGATATACACCGCAACGGTAAGCAAAATAATCAGGATTGCGATACTTGCTTGTTGCACTCGTCATTCTCCTTTCCCTTGTTGGCGTTTTTCTCGAGCAGCTGGCTGGCAATTCCTGCAGCGACCATTGTGACAATGGTGCTCAGCACGACAATCAGCAGCAGAACCAGGCCTTTGCCTGAAAATAGTGCCGGGTAATTCATAACACCCGTCATTGCGGGGATAAATAAAAGAGGAAGAAATGACAATAAAAAACTTGCTCCGTCTTCCACAATCTTGACCGGAACAATTTTAAAGGTTAAGCAGATCAGCATAAGGATCAGTCCCACGATGCTCCCCGATACCGGAAGATGAAGCAGGTTATGAACCCATTCTCCAATGAGGGAAAACGCGTAAAGAATGGCGATCTGCAGAATAATTCGTATAGCTTTCACAAAAGGTGCTGTTCTAATAAGAACAACTCCCTCCTTTCTGTCTGACTAGGGTAGCTCTTTACATTTTTCGTAATTACTTGTACGATACAATTATATATTTGTATTATACAAGCATATAGGCAAATGTCAATGAAATCGGGCTATAAGCTTGTGCAGGAGTGATGGGCTTTGAACAACAAGAATGCAGTTGAGCGAATTGAATATGAACTGACCACCTTTATCCGGCGGGCGGTATACATTGATAACTCGGAAAATAAAATAGGAAATCTGGAGAGAGCTTCGTATTTGATCTTGAGGCAGCTGGACGAGTTCGGACCTGCGCGGGTCAAAAAGCTGGCAGAGTCCTTTAAACTTGATATATCCACCCTCTCACGCCAGGCAGGAGCATTGGAGGGAAAAGGACTGATTGAGCGTTCCTCCGATCCATCGGATGGAAGGGTGAGTCTCTTTACCATTACCGAATTGGGCCGGGAGAAATTGAAAGCGGATAAAAAAACGAGGCTCGCCCGGTATCAAAACATGCTCGAAACCTGGACGAAGGAAGAGAAGGAGTTGTTTGGGGAACTCCTTGAGCGGATGAATGAGGCGTTTTTTGACTGATGGTATAAGGTAAATATAAAGAAAAAAACCAAGACTCAACGTTTTGGCTTTTTTATAAGGTCTCTCGAAATGGTTGGGTACACCAAAATACCCAATCCAATAATTAGTAATAAACTCCTGGGGAGAATAGACTAAAACCGGAGACACTCAGGTCTCCGGTTCTGCTTTTACCGTTTTTCTTCAATTAAGTTAACGATTCGCTCGCAAATCTCATGGGTAAGGAGTGAGTCATCCAATGACGGATCGGGCTGTCGATTCTGACGGACGCAGTCCAGAAAATGATCGGTGATCTGATAGAAGCCGCGCTTGAAGAGGGTGGGCTCCCAATCGCCAAATTTGGCCGTTTGAATGTCTTTATTGTGATAATGAGTGGTCTCTACCAAACTATTGACGACATATTTGTGATGGCCGGTATGGTATTCAATGATCTCCTCGGTCACACCGCCGTTTCGGTTCATGATTCCCATCGCCGTACAGCCATCCCCAATCAGCTGGATGATCACGAACTGGAGTTGGTCATCCTTTTTTTGATGCTCCACTTTCACATCAAGCACCTCGGTTCCCATTAAAAAACGAAGGGTGTCAACCACGTGGATAAAATCGTCAATGATAAAGCGGCGGGTGTAGTCAGGGGATGAGAATCGGTTCTTTTGCATCAAAATCAGGTTGGCTTTCCCTTGTTTTTTCAGCTCGCTGACTCTTGGAACAAACCGGCGGTTGAATCCGATCATGGCAATCACATCATTTTCTTTGGCGAGTTGAACCACCCGTTCTGTTTCCTGCAAATGAAGGGATACCGGCTTATCGATGTACGTATGAATACCGTTTTGCAGCAGCTGCTCTGCGATCTCAAGATGCGCATCGGTTGCTGCACTCACAAACGCGGCAGTAATCCCTTTTGCAAGCAGCTCGTCCACGGTTTGGGCTGTTTCGGGGATCCTATACTGGCTCGCCAGCTGCTGAAGGGTTTCTTCATTTCTCGTACACAGAACAAGTTCGATGCCTTCCTTTTGGGTAAGCACCGGCATATATGCCTTACGGGCAATATCCCCAAGTCCAATGATTCCTACTTTCATCTTTCTCACCTCATCTTCAGTATGTAAGTCGCTTTTCGAAAACCGTTCCATTTAAAGGTAACACGTTTACAGGCAAACCTCTTCCCTCACGTATCAGGTGCTATCCAAAATTTGTATTGACAGTGTAAGCAGCCGTCCCTTATCATTTAATAAAATGATCTGAAAATTAGGTCTTTTATTTTTGTTTAATTATTAAAGGTTATTAATTAATGTTCTTAAATTAGAAATGAGAGGTTATGGATGAAATCTTATTTACCTAACGATATAAAGGATGAAAACAGAAAAATCATTTTCGATATCCTTCTTCACCATCCGGAACTGGCCAAGGTGGAAATCACAGAAAAAACAGCGATGAGTTTTGTGACGGTCAGTAAAATCGTGAATTATTTTACCGAAATCGGCATTTTAAAGGAGACCGGAGAAAGCCGCGAGGGAATGGGCGGGCTTGGCCGGAAACGAACGGTTTACAAGTTCAATGAAAACAGCTATGTCACGATTGGGCTGGAGATCATCGGCCAGGCTGTGACGGGCCTACTTGTGAATTTAAAGAACCAGGTCATCGCTTCCCGCACCTTTCATACCGATCTTCCTTTCTACCATGAGGGTTTTGCCCGCATTTTTAATGAAATCGTAGAAGTCATGGAGGAGGAAGCAAAGCAATCCAGCAGTGTAGTGCTTGGAATTGGCATCGGTGTGGCTGGTGCCATTAATACAAGAAGCAAAACCATCAGGATGAAAACAGTAGAAGATCAGGAAGAGGATTTTCATTTCGCGGAGATTGTTGAAAGGCTGAAGGACAGTGTCTCCTATCCTATACTTCTTGAAAATGATGTGAATGCGTCAACCGTGGCAGAATTCCGCAGTCTGGAAGCGTTCGATGAAATGCCCGCCGATTTGATTCATATCTCCTTTGGAGAAGGAATTGGCGCCGGATTGATCCTGAATAAGCAGCTTCATAGAGGGTTCAATTCAAGAGCGGGTGAGCTTGAGTATCTATGCTTTGATGAAGATTTTAAAAAGACGCCTACTTCAGTCGGCTGGCTCGAAGGGAAGCTCGGTTTTAGTGCGATTGTAAAAGCATTTGATTTGAGCAATCCGCAAGAAAGTGAAGCATGCCAAGAATATCTGGCCAAAAAGGTCGCATTGGTAATTACCAATATTATCAGTGTCCTGGATGTGGACCGCATTATTGTCAGCGGCAAAACGATGGATTTGTTTTCGGACGATCTCCTGGATAGGATCAGAAAGTATGTCGGGCAGTATATGGATTGGGATCCAACCATTTCGTTCAGTGCTGCCGAGCACATGTCTGCTCTGGGAGCGGGAATTTTATCACTGCAGCGTGAAATGGGAAAGGTCATATCTGCTGAAAAAGCAGCCGGAGGTGAAAAACATGCTTGAAATTTTTGAAAAGGAAGAACAGGTGGCAGAGGCTATCGCCGATGCAATGGCAGCAGGCCTGAAAGAAGAGGCTCATCCTTTATTTTGTTTGGCTTCTGGAAGCACACCGCAGAAAAGCTACCAGAGGTTTGCTGTACAGGCGAAAGACACGGACGATATCAAGAAACTTCGGATCGTCAGTCTCGATGAATGGGTGGGCATTGAAAAACACTCGACGGGAAGCTGCTATCAAATGCTGCAAAGGGATTTATTTTCTCCAGCCGGCATCCAGTCACACCAAATCCTTTTTTATGATGGGATGAGTCCTGACTTGCAGCAGGAATGTGAAAAAATCGATGCTTATATCGAGCAGCATCCCATCACCTTCAGCTTAATGGGCGTGGGAATGAACGGGCATATCGGATTAAACGAACCAGGAACGCCAGTGCGGGATCATAGCAGTGTTGTCGATCTTTCAAATGAGACAAAAACAACCGCACAAAAGTATTTTGACGAGCCTGCCGCTTTGTCAGAGGGAATCACTCTTGGATTAAAACAGGTGATTCATAGCAAAAAAGTCATCGTAGCCATTACCGGCGGTCACAAAGCAGATATTGTGAAAGAGATCTTTAACCATTCGGAAGCTAAGCTGCCTGCCCAGGAATTGCTTCACCATGACCATATTGATTTTTACCTGGATACGGAGGCGGCAAAGTACATTACGCAAAAAGTTGAGGGATAAAAACATGAATGAAAGTGTGATCGGCATTGATGTCGGCGGTACGAATATACGTGTAGGCCTGGTGGAAAACGGCCTGTCTCTAACCAGGAAAGAAACCGCCTTGACAACTGAATACAAGAAACCAGCTGAATTCTTTGAAGAGATTTTTAGCATGATCAAAAAAATAGACCCGGATCATACTGCTAAAAAGATTGGCATCGGCCTTCCAGTGCCCTGGCCGGATGAGGCGGACCAAATCGTGGATGCGACCAATATTCCGTGGCTGGAAGAAGTGAGTGTGGATACCCTTCGCTCTTATTTTTCCGGTTATCAAGTGTTCATTGATAACGATGTGAACGTGGTTGCGCTGCTTGAGGCTCATTACGGCGCGGCAAAAGGATGTCGAAATGCAATGTACATCACGGTAAGCACCGGTGTGGGCAGCGGAATCATCATTGATAACAAAATTCTCAGAGGCTCACACGGATATGCCGGTGAAATTGGAAGCATGATTGTTTCCAGCCTGAAAAAAAACCATCCGAGCCTGTACGACGGCTCACTGGAATCATTATGCAGCGGTCTTGCCCTCGAAGAAGAAAGCAAGAGGGTGTATGGCGAAGCTGCCACGGCTTCCCTGCTTTTTGAGCAGTATCAAAAGAATGATAAAGAAGCGAAAAAGGTTATCGATTTATGGATTGAGCACTTCTCAAATGCCATTGCTTCCCTCATGCAAACGATTGATCCCGATATCTTTGTTTTAGGAGGAGCCGTTATCCATCATAATCCATGGCTGATCGAGAAGGTCGCGGAAGGCACCAGGAAAAAAGTTTTCAAAAACCTGAGAGACAAGATCAATATCGTCATCAACCAATACAGCTCTGAAGCAGGAGTCATTGGAGCAGGCTATCTGGCCATTCATCAATCTGAAGGAGAGATATAACATGAAAATTGCTTTAATTGGAGCTGGAAGTGTGTCGTTCGCACTTGGCGCGCTAAACGATATTGTTTTATCCGAAAAGCTGAAAAAGGCGGATCATTTGGAAGTCGCCTTAATGGATATTGAACAAGAGAATGTTAACCGGACGTATCAATACGCGTCAGAGATGTTTTCAGCGTTCTCCCATCCTGGTGAATTGTCCAGAACCACTAATCTCGAAGAAGCGTTAACTGAAGCTGATTTTGTAATCGTTGCCATTGAAGTAAACCGGTACTTTTACTGGTCTCAGGACTTCCACATCCCCCGCCGTTATGGAAGCAAGCAGATTTACGGAGAAAATGGCGGTCCCGGCTCCATGTTTCACACCTTAAGAAACCTGGGTCCGATGCTTCATATTGCCAGGGAAATGGAAAAAATATGCCCGGAAGCATGGTTTATCAATTACACGAATCCGGAAGCGAAATTGGTGGAAGCCATCTCCAAATTAACTTCCATCAAGGTTGTCGGACTTTGTCATGGACTTGATATGGGAATTGATCAGCTGGCAAGCTTTTTGGACATCCCGGCAAGCTCTATCGGTGTTGAGGGCGGAGGTTTGAACCACTTCGGCTTTTTTACAAAAATTTGGGACAAGGAAACAGGAGAAGACCTTTATCCTTTATTCTATGAAAAAGAAAAATCAGCCAATCGCCTGGCTCACTTTGATCATTATGCGTTATCCAGAACGATGTACCGTACGTACGGATATTATCCGTATCCGGGAACGAATCATTGCGGCGAATATGTTTCATACGCTGAAGACTTTTACGCAGGTTTGTCTCTTCAATTCCGCTATGATCCGATCCGGGAAAAGCTGTGGCAGAGCGGTTCTGAAGTACCGGAATTTGTGTATTGTGCCAGCGGGAATTCCCTGGATAAAGGGTTATTTGACGACACGACCACACAAGAAGATTGGGCAGAACAAGCGTACACGTTTGATAAAAATAATGTGAGTAAGAGTAACGAATATGCCATTCCAATCATTGAAGCCATCTACTTTGATGAAGAAATCCAGATCAATGCCGCGAACATGCCTAATAAAGGAGCAATCAAAGGACTTCCGGATGACATGGTGGTGGAGACTCAAGCCATCGTGAACGGAAACGGGATCTCGCTCAGGCCGATGGAGATTGAACTGCCGACAGCCATTCTCGGAACCATCAATATTCAGGGAAGCATTCATAAGCTGTTGCTTGAAGCCTATGTGGAACAATCCAAAACCAAACTGCTGCAGGCTATATTGCTCGATCCTCAGGCTCCTTCCTATTATCAGGCTTGCGCCATGATCGATGAAATGTGCGAATTGCAAAAAGATATTTTGCCAGAATTAGAGTGGAAATAAAGAAGATATCCCCTGGGTATCTTTTTTCATCTCTAGACATCAAGCTCGCTCATTAAGGCATGGGTGTTTCCTTCTGTATCCGTAAAGAAGGCCATCCACGTTTCCCGTTGTCCCATTCTCGCAATGAGATGGGGTGCGCTGATGAATGATACTCCGCGGCCGGCCATCTCTTGATGTGCTTTTTGAATATCCTCGACCTGAAAGTAAATGACTGAGCTTGGATGCGCAGAGGCCTCGTTTTCAGGTAAATCAAGCAATAACCGCAGGCCATTGCACTCGAAAAATGCCATATTGCCCGTTTGGAATAATAGATTCAATCTCAATTTTTCCTGGTAAAAGGTAATGGCACGCTTTAAGTCGTTTACTGGGACTCCGATTTGACCTACTTTATGTATGACTGCTTCCATTATCATCTCTCCTTTATTTGTATTCTTCATCAGCATACCGGATGCCGCTTAATCTTTCTTATCCAAAATCACTTTTTTTCGGTATGAAAGAGGGGAATATCCAGTTTGCTGCTTAAACATTTTGCTAAAAGAAGCGGGTGTTTCAAAACCCAGGTCAAAGGCGATCCGGGTCATGCTTATTTCCGGCTGTTTCAGCAGTTGTATCGCTTTTTGTACACGGTAAGCGGTAATGTGCTGATGGGGCGTGCAGCCATACACAGCGGTATAGTTTTTGATGAGATGGTTTGGAGAGAGACAAGCGATATGGGAGATTTCCTTAAGTGTAAGCGGCAGATGAAAAAAGGCACGGATGTATTCTTGAGCAACACTGACTCTTCGGTAGACTTCTTCTCTCGTTGATCGTTTTAATGCAGGCAGCGCAATGATTTCATTCTGGAGATGGCATTGCTCCGTGATAATATGCTCCATAATGGTATAAAACTGCTCTTCTTGCCAAGTGGCACTTTGGAGTGACATATTTCCCCGGAAATAGTCGATTTGTTGGGAAAGATCCGCGGAGATAGGGTAGGTTTTTTCAAAAAAACCTGCAGAACTTATCGTTTTGAAGGGATCATCGAGCAGGCTGTGTTCGGCTTCGGATAATGTCCTCATCACTTCACCCGCAAGTTCATCGGTGAAAAATAAACAGAAGGACTCTACCTCTGTTTCTTCCTCAATGGAAATAGCATAATCTCCCGCGTTTAAAAGCAGGTAGCTGTCTTCCTCCACGGCAAAAAAACCGGAGTTCGTCTTGTAATGCGCCTTGCCGTTTCGAAAGGTTTTAATGGATAGCTGTCCTTTTCCTTCATAGTAAAATTGGTTGCTTTTTGCGTTCAGCGCGTAATTCAGCATACATTTCTCCATGGGATTTGTCCTGTTTACATTATATCCTCATGAAGGTCAGGTATAAAGATATCCATTGAAATATCGGGCATATCGGAGGGCGATACACCAAATCGCTGACCGGGTTTCCATTTTTGTGGAAAGGGGGAAGATATAGATGTGTCAAAGTTGCTCATACTGGGAGTAGCGAAACTCCTCAATGCCTGTTATTGTATGTTAAGATAACAATTGAAAATTAAGACCTTGTCTGTCCCGGTGGCAGTTCAATATAGAATCTGAAAAGAGGGTAACAACATGATGAAGGAATCCATTTATGGATTAACATTCGAACAGCTTTCTGCCTGGCTGCTTGAGCGCGGCATTAAGCCATTTCATGCGGCCCAGGTGTGGGAGCAGCTATATCGAAAACGCGTGACTTCATTTACGGAAATGTCCGGTGTAAAAGAAGAATGTGTGAAGCTTTTGTCCGAACGTTTTTCGTTTCAGACGATGCAGCAGCACGTCAAACAGGAATCAGAAGACGGAACGGTCAAATTCTTGTTTAAATTGCAGGACGGCAATTTGATTGAAACGGTGCTGATGAAGCATAAATATGGATTGTCGGTTTGCGTTACCACCCAGGTTGGCTGCAACATCGGATGCAGCTTCTGTGCAAGCGGTCTGCTGAAGAAAAGCAGAGACCTATCCAGCGGGGAAATCGTGGAGCAGATTATGAATGTCCAGCTGCACCTTGATGAGCGCAACAAGGACGAGAGAGTAAGCCATATTGTGGTCATGGGGATCGGTGAGCCGTTTGACAACTTTGAAAATATGATCGATTTTATTAACGTGGTAATCGATCCTAAAGGACTTGCGATCGGCTCCCGCCGCATTACGGTATCTACCAGCGGGCTGGCGAAAAAAATCCGCGAGTTTGCCGATACGGGGCTTAATGTGAACCTTGCATTGTCGCTGCATGCTCCCAACAACGAGCTGCGCACACGGATCATGAAGATTAATAAGGCGATTCCGCTTGAGCCATTAATGGAAGCCGTCGATTATTATATTACAACCACCAACCGCCGGATTACGATCGAGTACATTCTGCTGCGGGATGTGAATGACCATCAGAAAGAAGCAGAAGAGCTTGCCGATCTGTTTCAGGATAAAAAACAGAAAGTGTATGTGAATCTGATTCCCTACAACCCGGTGGATGAGCATGGCCAATACCAGCGAAGCGAACAGGCTTCCGTTCTGGCGTTTTACGATACGCTGAAAAAGCGCGGCATCAACTGTAAAATCCGCCAGGAGCACGGCACCGATATCGATGCGGCATGCGGCCAGCTGCGAAGCAAGCAGATCAAGAAGGAAAAAGCACAATAAGGATTTTAAAGGCTGAATTTGGTTTCAGCCTTTTTTTATCTTTTGTGAAAATGATGTGTTTGGTGAATAACTGATCAAAAACGGTGAGTTAACTCTATACCATTCTGCCGGTAGTCCAGAAAAGCTGTCAGGGAATTCGGCAGCTACACTGAGCAGGTTAACGCTTAAGGGGGAAAGGGTATAATAACATCAATCATTTATTTATCCCCTGAATACATTTAAAGGAGAAATCGTATGATTCCCAGAACGATAGAAGAACTAGAGGAAATTCGCAAAGAGTGTAGAGCGCTAGTGAACAAGCGGGCATCTGCTTCGGCTGCTGCTTCAATCGTTCCCATTCCCGGCATGGATGTTGGGGCCGATATTACGATCATGATGGAGCTGCTCCCTACGATCAATGAAAAATTTGGCCTGGCACCCAAACAGATTGAAAAACTGGATGCCACGCTGAAGGGAAAAGTCATTGTGGTTCTTACCTCGATGGGAAGCGAGTTTGCCGGCAAGGTGATTACGAAGAAAATGATCGGTCTTCTGTTAAAGAAGGCTGGGAAGAAGATTGCGGTTAAGCAGGTTTCGAAGTTTGTACCTTTGGTGGGACAAGCGGTGGCGGCCGGCATCAGCTTTGGAGCAATGAAATATCTTGGAAACTCCCACGTGGAGGAATGTTATCAAGCCTGCAAAAAGATGATTGAAGACCAGCAGGTACCCGTCGGTTAACAAAAAACACCCCGTATACACCGGACGTATAAATCCAACGTATAGGGGGTGTTTTTATTTATTTTTTAAGTTGGCCAGACGGAAGACCGGAGATATAACCGACACCGCCAGTTTCCTGAATGCCGATTCCTTTTTTCATGGCTTCTTCAAGCTTCGTCTTATCTACTGCTGTAATCTGTTTTCCTTCCAAATCCTCACCTGGGTGCTGGAAGTTGCTGAGAACATAGCGTGAGTTCTTCACGTGGTCCACTGCACGTAAGCCGGTGGCTTCTGCTCCAACAGGTACAGATAAGATTCTTGATAGTTTCTTTGTTTTCACATTGTAGGCCCAAACAAAGTTATTCGTATGGTGTGCGCTGTCTTCACCAATGAACAGAGTGTTCATGTCGTCAGAAAAGCTCAAGTTGTCAGGGTTGGCTACTTTATTTGGATTCGCTGTATTTCCATAGGCATCCGCTTTAGGATAATCTTCACCGACCAACAGGCCATTCATGCTCGAAGGCACATACTTGCTGTCAATGTGTCCTTTTTTATGATCTTTTTCACCAGGATTCAAATCCAGTTCAAAGGTAACACCTGAGTCAATGACCGGAAGCTGGATATCATCCTGAACCCCGTCGATTTCTTCTTTTTTCATACTGTTGTTTTCATAGGAGATGGCAATATAGGCTTTGTTGTCCGCTTTATTTACTGCGATGCCTTCCATCTTGTTGAATTCGGAGGTTGCCCCAAGCAGTGCACCATATCGGCGGGATTCCAGGAATGCAGCTGCTTTTTCCATGCCCGGCTTCACTTTCAGGTACTCCACTTTTTTGCTTGCTGCGGTTTTCACGGCTTTAAAGCCGGGTGCAAGCTTGTCTGATGTTTCAAAGATATCGCTGAACTTGGTGCCTTTGTCGATGATTCTCTTTACTTCTTTATCCGTAGAGTGGCCAAGCTTAATCCACTGCAGATCTCCTGCTCCACCGTTGGCCGTTGAAGTCTGCTTGAATTTTGCCGCATAAAGTGTGCCTGCAGAGAAGTCACGCTTTTTATCAGCAACATACATAAACATCATGGTATTGCCGCCGTCATCTCCGAAAAGTGCGGTCTTTTGGTCTGGAAGCACCTGCATGATCTCATGAGAGAACCGGCCTGTACTATAATGCTTTACAACCGCTGCCTTACCATTTGGATGTACGGAAATCTCAGGAATCCATCCGTAAAAATAAGGATTGGCTTTGGATGCATCACCAAAATACTGTTTGGCAAAGTTGGTGACGTCACGGTAGGAAGAGGAAGCTGGATCTTCAAATGCTCTTGCATCCGGTTCATATTCTTCAGACCCGAGATGAGTTCCCCATTCTGTTGTTGATCCATTACATGGTGTCCATAGTCCGTTTACATTAGAGAAATCAATCTTTTTTGCATGATTTACGGTAAGCTTGCCGGTCTTCTTATCCCGGTCTACTTGTGTCAATGTCATGGACGCAGGAAGGCCGCTAATCTCTTTTCCGGAATTGTCCATTGAATCATACTCATAGTGAGAGATGATATAGTCTTTTCCAGCAATGGTGATGAAGCTGTTGGAATCGGGTGCATCAGAAATGTAATAAGACGGCTTGTCCGGAACACTGCGGTCAATGATTGGGTTACCTTTAGCGTCTATTGGAGTGCCGGCTGGTATCTTTTCGCCTTTGTTGTCTACAATTTTATCCTTTGATAAGAAGAGCTGGTTGTAGTCTAGAGGCATTTCTTTCACTTTACCATTTTTATAAGTAATTTTTACTTTGGCGTCTGTGTAGGTTTTGACCATGTTTTCGATGGTGCTGGGGGCTTTCATTGATGAAAATTCGATGTTCTTGATTTGATTGTGTTTTTGCTTGTCATGATGATTATGCTCAGCGAATACAGGAATGGCGCTTGAAGCCATAATGGCTAATGATAATCCGACTGTGATACCTTTTTTCATGGTTCATCCTCCCTAACGAGTGTGATTCGTACTCATTAAACCACTTTACTGTTAAGGAGGTATGAAGAAAAGGGGATTAGTGTTGGCGTTTCGTAAAGAAATCATGACAAAGCTTATACATTTAATTCTGATTGCCCACTGCAATGGGTGTCTTGTAGCCTAAGGCATGAAATTCCGAGATTTTTGGCTCTGACTGCCTGGCCACCAGTCCCTCTCTCCCTTTCTCGCACACGGCCTGAACGTTACTAATCTTGATTTGCTGGATTCCGGGGCCGATATGCAGAGCGGTAGGTGCTGAATCCTGAATGGTCACGTTGCGGATCTCTACAGCATCTGCCCCATGGCCACCGCCAAATACTTTGATGTCTTCCCCTGCGGTTTTAAAATGCTTGATGTCCAGCCCGTTTAATATAATATTCCGCGAACGGTATTGCACGGCAATGACCGGCTCTCCGCGGTAATCGTAGTCAGGGTCTCCAACGACGGTAAAGTGATTGATCACCACATTTCTGTAGGCAGAAATGACCATCGCCCTTGGCGTGGAATCCTTGTATAAAGGCGTTCTTATCGGAGCCACCGCGACAATATGGCTCGCTTTTATATTATAGGCGGTCATCGACTCTGGATCGGTTTCGATGTGATGGCCGATATGCCTGAAGTTATATGAGCGGTTGTCATGAATGGACAGGTGCCCGATAATCTGTGTGTTGCTTGCGGCTGCCGAATTATAATGAGCTTTGATTTCCACACCGCCGAAGCAGCGGGTTGTTGAATTGTTCACGAGGGTGACGTTCCTGGAGCCATCATCGACCTCGATCCCGTTGGAATTTGAAAATCCTTCTTTGTGCGCCCGGCCGCTTGGATCACACATATGGCAGTTTGAAATTAGAATATTATCGCTATGATGGGTGGTAATTCCATCATCCCCAAAGCCATACCCATTTAACTGATCGAGCCAGATGTACCGGCTGCTCCTTCTGGCCCTTGTGCCATCCCCAAAATACGTGTAAACCGCAGAGGACACATCAAAACAGTGCAGTCCCGGGTTGATTCCTTCGACATCCTTCACCCACCCGTAGGTGACGTGTGCAAAGGTGAGACAGCTTGATTGATTGTTTCCGGATGCTGTCCGTTTATTGGGACCTAATCGTTCGACGTTCCAATCCAGACTCATACCCTGGACAAAAACATGGTGGCTGCCTCTCCATCGCCCCGAATTGGTGAGCAGCTGCCGGCTTCTGGGTGCGCGGTCATGAAGCTTGATTACGGTTGTTCCTTTACCGGATCCAACGAACATCGTCCATGAAGGAAGCCGGATGCCTTTTGTGATAAACATGCCTTCAGGCACAATAACTTTTACCTTTCCATGGCCGATCGCTTTTTTGAACGCTTCCGTATCATCGGTTACTCCATCGCCCGCTGCGCCAAACTCTTTGACATTAACCTCCCTGGTAATTTCGTTTTGAAGTCTGCTAAACTCCTGATCGAGTTCCTTTTTCCATGAGGGAAAAATCGTGTCCTGCCCATCGGTCTCCACCATTGGCATGTCTTCGAGATGTTTGTCCCATGACGTCGACAGCAGAATTCGCGGAAAGCCGTGCAGCAATTTTTTTAACGAGAATAACGAGGAATGCAGCACGGCAGGCAAGGGTTTCAGTTCCTGAAAAAGAGTGTCTGTCTGTCCGATCACGTTTTTCAGGTTCTGTTTTTGGCTGAAATAGGAGGCAATCAGCTCCTTGTTTTCCAGTGGATTATGTTTTTTATCTAATGTCAGCATGCATGCTTCACCTCAGCTCAAACGATATTATCTTTCCTGTACCTTCTATTCCCGTTTTTTTCTCCAAATGAATCGCCATTCCTTCTAAAGGCATAAGAAAACCCCTTCAGATGAAGGGGGGATTAATGCTCAGTTAAGCTGCCCAGTGAAACCTGCTGCTCGTTTTCAGGCTGCCCGAGCGGATAGATGCGGGCGGTTTCTCCTTGTTCGTCGACATGCTGGATATATACTGGCACGCCATCTAAGGTCACGTTTGCCATCACAGGAGAAGACGCAATTTCTTGTGCGCGTTGCTTGTTCATTTAAAAAAACCTCCTTTTTCGTCCTTACTATGGCCGGGGAGGAGGTTTTTTATACGAGATGAATTTATTGTGCCAAAAAGATCAGCTGATATAAAAACAGCACGGCGAACACGTAGACAAGCGGATGTACTTCCCGTATTTTTCCTTTGGCAAATTTCATGATCGGATAGGATATGAACCCAAGGGCAATTCCGTTGGCGATGCTGGATGTCAGCGGCATGCTGACGATGACGAGAAAAGCCGGGAAGGCTTCATCGAAGTCATTCCAGTCAATTTCCGATATACTTTTAATCATAAAGCTGCCGACAATGATTAAGCTTGGTGCGGTAATGGCAGGAACAGCAGAAACAGCGCTGACGAGCGGTCCGAAAAACGCGGCGATCAGAAACAGGATGACGACGGTTACTCCGGTTAAGCCTGTTTTCCCGCCTGTACCGACTCCGGCCGAGGATTCCACCGTTGCTGCCGTTGGGCTGGTCCCGAACATGGCACCAACCGCTGTACCGATTGAATCAGAAAAGAAGGCACTGCCTGCACGGTCGAGTTTGCCGTTCTTCAGCAGTCCTGCCTGGCGTACGATGCCGAGAAGAGCGCCGGTTGTATCAAAAAGCATAACCAGAAGGAATGAAAACACAACGCTGTACAATCCGTAGTGAATGACATCGGCCACCGACTGGATGGGATTATAGACGAGCACTCCTTCAGGAAGGTGCGGCACGGAAAGAAATCCTTTATCAAAATTTAACCGTCCGGTGAAAAAGGCGATGATGCCTGTAATAATCATGCCGATAAAAAGGGCACCCTGCACGTTGAGTGTCATTAATGTAATAGTGATGACAATTCCGATCAATGTCAGCGCCACTTTCGGCGAGCTAAAGTCTCCAAGCGTTACGAGATTGGTTGGATGATCGGCGACAATGCCGGACAGGCGCAGTCCGATAAAGGTAATGAACAGTCCGATGCCGGCTGCAATTGCATGTTTTAAATTGGATGGTATAGCATTAATCAGCTTGGCCCGGAATGACGTCAAGGACAAGATTAGAAAAATAATGCCTGTGATAAAAACCGCCGAGAATCCAATGGCATAGGAAATGTTATGGCTGCTGATGACCGAGTAGGCAAAATAAGCGTTCAGCCCCATGGATGGACCAATGATAATTGGGTAGTTTGCGAAAAATGCCATACACAGTGTTCCCACGACCGTAGCTATAATGGTAGCGGTAAAGCCTTGCTCGAACGGCACGCCCGCATCTTTTAAAATCATTGGATTAACAACAATAATATAGGCCAAGGTTAAAAAGGTGGTAATACCAGCCAGGAATTCCGTTCGTATGGTGGTATTCCGCTCCTTAAGTTTAAACATATTGACACTCCTAACTTCAATTTCATTCTATTTAAAAAGGTGCCACTAACAAATAGACTTCTCCATTACGGGTTCAAGGTAAACCTAAAAAATTACTTTACCACAAAAAAGAGGCAAATGGAGTGAGGAAGTTTTTCCAAGAAAACATTCAGAAACTTCTGAGCGGAGTATTTCTTTAAAATAGAAGGTGTTACTCTAAAATTGTCAAATATTATTAAGTAGAGGAGTGTCGGAATCTATTCAAATCGTTCGAAGTTCTATATAGTAGAACTTCAGCCACTATTATTTCAGACTCTCTTCTTTAACAGCATACATATTTTAACGTATGGCTGAGTAATACCTTGTGCCACCAGGTAGTTTTAGATAAAATATTAGGAGGAATAGATACTATGCAATATCATTTTTTAGTAGGTAATGACAACGGAAACAGCGAGCATGATATTTATATTGATGGACGTTTGTTTCAACAGCCGAACGTCAACTGCGCAGTGGACCAGCTGCCTTGGAGCGAAGAGCAGGCTCCTGAAACCATCGTACGCAACCTTCAGGAAAACCTGATTGTAACGATTGATTCTCCTGCTGCACGTGCGGGTATGTACTATGTGGGCAAGTTCGCGCTTGAGAGCGGCGAGCTGATTGAAAACATCCAGGTGGGTGTGGACTACAAATACGAGATTGACCTTCCAGTCGTTAACACGCTTGCTCAAATTGCAGCTGTAGCGGTTCAAAAAGGATTTGCAGAAGAAAAGAAGCTGCCTGCCTCCATCGATGTATCGGCCGATATGGCAACTGCACTTCCGATTACCCAGCATTCTGACGAATCTGCAGCAAAATTTGAAAAGCGCTTCATGAATGGCCCGCACCACGTAACTGTTCATGTGGGCAAACAGCGTGTAGCTGTAAAAGTAGAATTTGAGTTTGTAAAAGTTATTCCTGAAGCAACTCCAGTAACTTTCTCTCTTCAAAAAGATGCAGATGGCAACTGGAGAAAAGGCGATATTTTTGATGCTTTTATTGAAGAAAATGATCTTCCGAAAAACTTTAACGGAAGCTTCTTTAAAAACAAACGAATCCTTCACACGGATATTGGCGACGGTTCAACCGAGTATCCAATTACAGAAGGAAATAAATTTTTGCGCCAGTTCGTGCACGGTACCAACCACGGTGCAGGGTATGCGATCGAGGAAGCGCTCAGCGAGTTTAACCGCCTGATCCACCTTCCGGACAGCCCGCGTCAATTTTTCAGTGACGTGATCAAAAACCCGAACCACAAATATCATGCGCGTGCGATGAACACGTTGAAAAGACCGCTTGAAGGACAAGCGCGCCAGATCATCAACAATATCCGCAAGCAATTGACAAAAGCCAGAAACGAAATCGATTTGATCTGCGTATACGGCGGCGGAAGCATTCTTATGCAGCCGATCCTTGCTCCGATGCTAAAGGAACTTTGTGAAGAGCGCGAAATCCAGCTTCTTTACATCCCTGCAAAATATGCAGTAACGATGAATGCGAACGGACTGGATGCGTTTGTACGCGGAAAAATCTACGGTGCGATCAAAGACCGCGCGAAACAGCCGGTTTAAGTTTTAATTTTAAATGGTAAGGGGGTGTAATGATGAAGAAACAAAAAAAGCCAGGCGATAATATTTCATTGAAGACGAAAAAAAATGAAGCCCCCGCCATTATTGACTGGATCAACTCACAAACGAACCTGATGGATTCCATCCGCTATCTCGTCGAAAATGAAATTAAAGCCAACGGTGTGCGAAACCTTCAGCAGCATGTGCCTGCTGACCGGGGCTTTGCCTTCGGGGATGAAGACCAAGGTATGGTGCAGGAAGATCCGAAGCATTCACCGGAATATGATAATGTCACCGATGATGAGGAAGAAATCGACGAGGACGATATTGAGTCCTGGACATAATAAGAATACTGAACTTGAAAGCCGGCTTGGGAGATATACTCCTGAGCCGGCTTTTTTTTGCAGATTTGTCTGTGTACCGATTTTTCGGCAAAGTTGCCCGCAAACTCCGAAAACCTGCCTGAACACCCCGCAAACACACTCTCATCACCCTCCAAAATCCCCCCTTCCCTCGTTCACTATGAAAATACGCCTCAAGTCTTAGCAGAAATATAGCTGGAGTACATTATAGGAAAATTCGCCAGAAGGTAAGCTAGATTTAAGAAAGGAGGAAACAACAAATGAAAAAATTTGGTTTGTTTTTACTCGGAGGCATTGCGGCGGTTATCCTGCTGGCGAACCTCGGACCGATGATCGGCCTCGCGATCGGGCTGGTGATTCTATATTTTGCCGTCAAAGGCTTCATGAAGGCGGAAACGACATCCAAGAAAGTAATCTGGGCCGTAATCGGCATAATCGCGGCGTGCTCCGCTATATCCAATATTCCGGCATTGCTGGGAATTGCAGCAGTTTATGTACTATACGTGGTGTATAAGAGCTGGAGCGGGAAAAAACAGGATTCGAACGATGACAGTGACCCATTTGTAAACTTTGAAAAACAATGGGCAGAAATGAACAGAAACTAACAAAAGGAGAGAGGATTAATGAGTACATTGTTTACAAGAATCAAGAATTCTATTGCGGCGGATTTTCATGAAATGCTGGATCAAAAAGAACAGAAAAACCCGATTGCCCTGCTCAACCAATATTTACGGCAGTGCGAGCAGGAAGCGGACCGGGTCAGAAAGCTGGTGGAACGCCAATATACGCTGACTGAGGAATTTACAAAAGAACATCGGGAAGCAAAGGCCCACGCAGAAAAACGAAAGCGGCAGGCGGATTTGGCACTTCAAGCCGGTGAAAGCGAGCTGCATGAATTTGCAGTGGCTGAACAGCAGCAATACGAGGAACGTGCAGGCCGGCTGAATCAATCAAGAGAAGAAGCGGCACGCGAGCTTCAAAATTTGGAGCAAAAGTTTGAGCAAATGAAGCATAAATTAAAGGATATGTATGTGAAACGCATGGAATTAATGGGCCGTGAGAATATTGCCCGGGCAAACCGGGGCATGAACAAGGTGCTTGATGCGAGTGCAGGCGCTAAGCCGGGGCTGCGTTTCGATGAAATGGAGCGTTATCTTGAGCGGCTTGAGCATCAAGTCAATTCCGACTACCACCGCAACACGATCGATGAGCGTTTTGCCCAGCTTGAAAAACAATGGGAAAATAAAGAAAAACCTACGATTTCCTGAGATAAAAATGGTATTCTAAAAGGCGTAGAGCTCTGCGCCTTTTAGGAATATTTAGGAGCCGGAGACTGAGAGAGAAGGGGGTGCACCATGTTTAGCGGTAAGAAAACAGATTTAATCAGCTGGCTACTATTGATCGGTCTATTTCTTCTTATTCTTGAACTTATTTTTCGCGGCGGCGAACTGATTTTCATTTTTGCCGTTATGGCAGGCTGCATCTATGTTGGAGGGAAAAGAAGGACTCGGACATTCGGGAAGCTCCTCTATTGGGGAGGATGGTTTGGAGCAGCAGTTACATTGCTGAATATGATGGCATTCAAATTTGTGCTTGTTGCTATTCTCATTTATCTGCTGATCCAGGTGTATCAGAACAAAAAACGGCCGGCATGGATTAAGCCGGAAATCAGAGATCCGGATTCCAGGCTGTCCGAGTCACTCTTTAAAAAGAAAAATCTATTTAAAAACATTGTGTACGGACCTCAGCAAACCCCGGACCATGTGTACGAGTGGGAAGATATTAATATTCAATGCGGAATCGGCGACACGGTCATTGATCTCAGCAATACGGTCCTCCCTGAGGGCGAGTCAGTAATCACGGTTCGAAACATTGTCGGCAATATCAAAATTTTCGTTCCGTACGAAGTGGCGGTCAGCGTCCATCACTCAGTGCTTGCAGGCAACGCGACCATTTTTGATATCCATGAACCGAAAGTGTTTAATCAGCTTTTTTCCTACCATACAGATAACTACTATGAAGCGTCACAGCGGATTAAGATCATCACGACGTTGGCGGTTGGGGATTTAGAGGTGAAGCGGACATGAGTATGTTAATGCGCAGTGTCGTCATATCCCTTGCCATCGCTTTTGTCGTTATGTTGGTGATCTTCATTACGGTGTTTATGGCGTTTCCCCTGCCTGATGTCTCTTATTTATGGGAGCAGCATCTGTTCAGCCTGCCGTTTATAGTGGTTGTTCCTGCCCTGAGCCTTGTTATTGGCGGTTTTTTTGGTTTGTTTCAGGGCATCACTGCACGCCGGCAGCTGAAGCAGGTGGAAGAAGGATTGCGGGAAATCGAGAACGGCAGACCCATCTATCTTCCGGTGGTGTCCGAGGGCACGGAAGTGGATGCGCTCTGGAAACGGATGAAAAATGTTCAGCGCCATGCTGCCGAGCAGGCAAGGGCATCCCAGAAGCTGGCGAATGAGAAAGCGGAAGACCAGGAAAAAGTCATTCAGGAAATGATCTCAAGAGAACGGCACCGTTTGGCAAGGGAACTGCATGATTCCGTCAGCCAGCAGTTGTTTGCCGCCTCTATGCTGATGTCCGCCATTAATGAATCCAAAGATCCGGATGCACCCGAAAACCGTCAGCTCAATTTGGTGGAGCAGATGATTCATCAGTCCCAGCTGGAGATGAGAGCCTTATTGCTCCATCTTCGCCCTGCCGCTTTGAAAGGAAAGTCATTGCAGGAAGGAATTAAAGAGCTGCTCGATGAACTGACTCAAAAAGTACCGATTGACATTCATGAAAAAATTGAAGACATGCGTTTGGATAAAGGTGTGGAAGACCATCTGTTTCGAATTTTGCAGGAGTCGGTTTCCAATACATTAAGGCACGCAAAAGCCACCTCGCTGGAGATTTTGCTGATCGAGCGGGAAGGCCTGATTATTTTACGGGTGTCCGATAATGGCGTTGGGTTTGCACTTGATGAAAATAAAGCAGGCTCATACGGTTTGCAAAATATGCAGGAACGGGCGCTGGAAATTGGCGGTACGTTAAAAGTGGTGAGTCTGCCCGACAAAGGGACCCGACTGGAAGTTAAAGTACCTGTAATTTCGATGGAGGAGGATCAAAATGATTAAAGTATTGTTTGCGGATGATCATGAAATGGTGAGGATCGGTGTTTCATCCTACCTTTCCGCCCAGCAGGACCTGACCGTGGTCGGTGAGGCGGAAAATGGAAAAAAGGCCGTAGAGCTGGCTCTTGAGCTGCGTCCGGATGTGATCTTGATGGATCTTGTTATGAATGAAATGGATGGCATTGAGGCAACCAAAAAGATTATCGAACAATGGCCCGAAGCCAAAATCATTATTGTCACCAGCTTTCTGGATGATGAAAAAGTGTATCCCGCCATTGAGGCCGGTGCGGTAAGCTATATGCTAAAAACCTCCAAAGCCAGCGAGATTGCGGATGCGGTTCGAAATACATATTATGGCCAGTCCGTTCTGGAGCCCGAAGTGACAGGCAAAATGATGAACCGCATGCGGCAAAGGAATAAGCAGCACCCACATGAGGAGCTGACAAGCCGAGAACTGGAGGTGCTGCTTCTCATGACAGAGGGGAAATCCAATCAGGAAATCGCCGATGCCCTGTTCATCGCCCAAAAAACCGTCAAAGTTCACGTAAGCAACATCTTGAGCAAACTCGACGTACAAGACCGCACCCAAGCCGTCATCTATGCGTTTAAACATAATCTTGTGAAATAAGGGTGTTAAATTAATGCTTGTAGAATTTGGAGGAGCTTTTAAAACTCTTCATTGACCAGTTGATTGTAGTGAAAGGTGCGAGACTCCTACGGGAAATGCGTGACAGGTGAGACCCGCAGGCGCTTGCGCCGAGGGGCTCAGCGCACGCCCCGTGGAAAGCGAGCATCCTGGAACAGAAATCAACTACCCACATAAACAACATAGAATACTAAATTCTCCGCCGAGCATTCTCCAGATGCCGGCGGTTTTTTTGCGTTCACCGATAAATCCTTGAGAAACGGGGAATAAAATAGTAGACAGAGAAGTGTGAATATTGTCCACATGATGTAAACAAAACCGAAATATGATAATATAATTTAAGAACGAGATACTTATCATCACTGGCTAAACTCTGAATAAAAGTGTTTTTCTCACGTGTACATTTGTTCAGACTCACATAACATATTTTTTTATCCATGAAAGGAGAGTAATGTATGTCAAGTCATGTACTGGACCAATTTTTACAAGAAAACCTTGGAGATTTAAAAGAAAAAGGGCTTTATAACGTGATTGATCCGCTTCAAAGTGCGAACGGACCGGTGATCAAGGTTGGCGGAAATGAACTGATCAACCTCTCTTCCAACAACTATCTTGGATTGGCGACGGATGAGCGCCTGAAGAAAGCTGCCAAAGAGGCCATTGAAGAATATGGTGTTGGTGCAGGGGCAGTGCGTACCATCAACGGTACGATGGAGCTTCATTTGAAGCTTGAAGAGAAGCTGGCGGAATTCAAACATACGGAAGCCGCGATCGCCTATCAGTCCGGTTTCAACTGCAACATGGCTGCCATCTCTGCTGTCATGGATAAAAATGACGTAATCCTTTCTGATGAATTAAACCATGCTTCCATTATCGATGGTTGCCGTTTATCAAAAGCAAAGATTATCCGGGTGAACCATTCCGACATGGAAGATCTTCGTGCGAAAGCGAAGGAAGCCAAGGAATCCGGCTTATATAACAAAATCATGGTCATTACCGACGGTGTTTTCTCCATGGACGGAGATATTGCCAAACTGCCTGAAATCGTGGAAATTGCAGAAGAATTTGACCTGATTACGTATGTGGATGATGCCCACGGTTCCGGCGTGCTGGGCAATGGCGCAGGAACGGTGAAGCACTTTGGGCTGTCCGACCGAGTAGATTTCCAAATCGGTACACTTTCAAAGGCAATTGGTGTGGTCGGAGGATATGTGGCCGGCAAGAAGGATTTGATCGACTGGCTCAAAGTCAGAAGCCGTCCATTCCTATTCTCGACCTCCCTTACTCCAGGAGATGTGGCCGCTTGTACAAAAGCCATCGAAATCCTGACTTCCAGCACAGAGCTGCAGGAACGTCTTTGGGAAAACAGCAAATACTTAAAACATGGTCTTGAAAAGCTCGGTTTTGATATTGGGAACAGCGAAACACCTATTACACCGGTCATCATTGGGGATGAAGTGAAGACGCAGGAATTCAGTAAAAAGCTGAACGAAGAAGGCGTATATGCCAAGTCCATTGTTTTTCCTACCGTACCCAGAGGGACGGGCCGAGTAAGAAATATGCCTACTGCCGCCCATACAAAGGAAATGCTCGACCAAGCTCTTGCCATTTACGCAAAAGTCGGCAAGCAGATGGGGATTATCTCCTGATCGCACAACCGGCATAGATTTGGAGGAATTATGATGAAGAAGATTCTGATTACAGGGGCGCTTGGCCAAATCGGTTCAGAGCTGGTCATGCATGCCCGTAACATATATGGAAATGACAATGTTATTGCAACGGATATCCGTAAAACCGACAGCGCGGTCGTCCATTCGGGACCATTTGAAGTGCTGGACGTTACCGATCCGCAAGCGATGGCGAGCATTACAAAAAAACATCAGGCAGATACCATTATCCACCTTGCAGCCCTGCTCTCTGCCACAGCAGAAGCAAAGCCTTTGCTCGCATGGAACCTGAATATGGGTGGTCTGGTGAATGCGCTGGAAGTGGCCAAAGAAATGAACTGCCAGTTCTTCACGCCAAGCTCCATTGGCGCTTTTGGCCCGTCTACGCCGAAGGACCAGACACCGCAGGATACGATTCAGCGTCCGACCACGATGTACGGAGTCAACAAAGTAGCTGGTGAGTTGCTGTGTGACTATTATTACAACAAGTTTGGACTGGATACACGGGGTCTCCGTTTCCCTGGGTTAATTTCATATGTAACACCTCCTGGGGGCGGAACAACCGATTATGCGGTTGAAATTTATTATGAAGCGGTACGCAAGGGAAGCTATACCTCTTTCATTGATGCAGAAACCTACATGGATATGATGTACATGCCGGATGCGTTAAATGCGATCATCAACCTGATGGAAGCAGACCCTTCCAAGCTGGTACACCGCAATTCGTTTAACGTGTCGGCCATGAGCGTGGAACCAGAACAAATCGCAGCATCGATCAAAAAGCAGATGCCTTCCTTTACGATGGATTATGATGTGGATCCAATCAGACAGGCGATTGCCGAAAGCTGGCCGAACCACATCGATTCATCTGCTGCTGCCAATGAATGGGGCTTTAAAACAGACTATAATTTAGATAAAATGACAGCAGATATGCTGTCAAAGCTTACTGATAAGCTGAACAACAAAGTGGCAAATTAAATACCAAAGAAGAAGGAAGCCTGAACTGGCTTCCTTTTTTAGAACGGAAAGGAGTACATAAATGGCTGATTTTAACTTCATGCATCTGAACCCGCGGCTCTTGGAATCACTGAAGAACCAGGGGATTTACGAGCCGACGCCGATCCAGGAACAGGTTATCCCTCTTCTATTGGAGGGAACGGATGTGATCGCCAAGTCACAGACCGGAACAGGGAAAACCATGGCATTTGCCTTGCCTGTTCTGCAGCGGATAGATCCGGAAGTCAAAAATGTCCAAGCATTGATTGTGGCACCAACAAGAGAACTGGCCATCCAGGTGGCGGAGGAAGTAAGAAAATTAAGTGAACCGATGGGCATTGACGTTTTATCCGTGTATGGAGGACAGGATGTAGTAGCGCAAATCCATAAGCTCGGCGGTCACGTGCAGATCATTATTGCTACCCCAGGCCGCCTTCTGGACCATGTCAGGAGGGGCACAGTGGATTTATCGCAAACCTCCATGCTTGTTCTAGATGAAGCCGACCAAATGCTTCATATCGGATTTCTTGAAGACGTGGAAGAAATTATCCGGCAGACATCCAAAGAGCGCCAAACGATGCTTTTTTCCGCTACAATGCCTCCTGAGATTGTAAAACTGGCAGAAACCTATTTAAACCACCCGAAAGAGATTTCCATACGAAAAAAGGAAATCACCGTGAAAGAAATCAGGCAGCGGGTTATAGAAACAACCGACCGCTCCAAGCAGGATGACTTAAAAAAACTGCTTCGGATGCACCGGCCGTATCTGGCAATCATTTTTTGCCGTACGAAACGCAGAGTGAGTAAATTGTATGAAGCCTTGAGGGAAGCCGGGCTTGAAGCGGACGAACTGCACGGAGATCTTTCACAGGCTAAGCGGGAAGCAGCGATGCAGCGCTTCAGGCAGGGAGAGACCCGTTTTCTTATTGCAACCGATGTGGCTGCACGGGGACTGGATGTCGAGGGCGTTACTCATGTGATTAACTATGATATTCCCCATGATACCGAAAGCTATATTCACCGGATCGGACGTACAGGGCGTGCAGGCAGCAAGGGGCTTGCGATCACCCTGGTTGCTCAAAAGGACCGAAGGTATCTTGAGCTGATCGAAAAAGGAATCCGGCAGCCGATCCAAAAGCAAGTACTGGAAAAGCCGGAACGGAAGGATATCATCTCACCAGAAGCGAAAAAAATTGGGCAGAACCCCCGTAAGCCATATCAATCAAGCTTTAAAAAAGGCAAAAGGCCCCGGAGGTAATGACTCATATGGGAGCAATGATCTATGAAAGTTTTATTGGCTGAAGACGACCGCCGTCTCGCCCGTCTGGTCATAAAAATTCTTGAAGATGAAGGATATCGGCTCGAGTGGTGTGAAGATGGCGAAACCGCTTTGTACCGTGGCCTTGAAGAACCTTTTGATATTATGATTTTAGATTGGATGCTTCCGAAAAAAGACGGAATTGCTGTCAGCCGTGAACTGCGGAAAGAAGGCTATCATGGCGCCATTCTCATGCTTACTGCAAGGAATCAGGTGGATGACCTTGTTCTCGGATTTGAATCGGGTGCCGACGATTATCTGGCAAAACCTTTTGAGTTCAAGGAGCTATTTGCCAGGCTGGCTGCGCTGGGCAGAAGACGGACAATTCAATATGAAGAAAGCTGGATGGAAATCGGGGATTTACGTCTCGATATTCAACGCCATGTGCTTAAGCGAAAAGATGAAACCATACAGCTGACGCCAAAAGAATATCAGCTTCTTGAGTTGTTTGCCCGCCATAAAAATCAGGTGCTGACACGAGAAGTTATTCTTCAACATGTTTGGGGAGCAGAAAGTGACGTGACGATGAATACACTTGAAGCATTTATCAAATTATTGAGGAAAAAGATGGATCCTTCCGGCAAGAAAAAATACATTCAAACCGTCAGGGGAATCGGTTACCAAATGGTGAGAGACTGATGCTGAATCAATTGAGACGGAAACTGACATGGAATTACAGCAGCTGGTTCTTTATTACGCTGTTTATTATTTTTGTGCTGTTATATTTTTTAGTAAAAGGCATGATGTTTGAGACTGCCAGAGAGGACATCCAGGATATTCTTCATTACGAGCTGAATAAAGACAAGGCTTCAGAGCTCAATGAAGATTCTGTAACACAGGATCCAGGTTCACTCTATTATTCAGTAGTCGTAAAAAACGGATCCGGTGATTCAACAGGAAAAAGGAATCAGGCGTTTAACCGGTTTGTTCAATCCAAATCATGCTGTTCCAGGGAAGGCAAACTCGCAGAATTAAAAGGAAAGAACGGCCATGAGAAACAGCACATCATCTATGCAAGTGCACGTCTGAATGAGACAACGGTCCTGTATGTCGGAAAAAACATCAGTGGCGTCCATGAAAAGGTGGAGCGCTGGTTTTTCCTGCTTTCCCTTCTGGGTCTGGCGGTCTTTATTTTATCCGTCGTTATGGGGGAACGACTGTCCAGAAAAGCGTTAAAGCCGGTGATTCAAAATATGGAGAGCCAGAAAAAATTTATTGCTGATGCTTCCCATGAACTCCGGACACCCATAAGTATCTTTTCTGCTTCACTTGAAGTATTGGAAAAAGAGGAAAAAAGCAAGATGTCGTCTTTTTCCCAGGAAACGCTCAATGAATTAAAGGAAGAGGTTCATCAGATGAAAAACCTGGTGTCTCATCTCCTGACGCTGGCCAAAGACCAGGAACGACAAGAAATTCATAAAGATTCTTTCTCGATTAATGAGCTTGCAAGGAAAATGGCCAATCAATATGAGCGGCTCTCTCAAAGCACACGAACTGTCAAAGTGATTGCCCCTCCTGAAGATCTTATAGTGGAAGCGGACAGGGTGAGAATTAAAGAACTGCTTCAACTATTGCTCGATAACGCGCTTAAATACTCTGACGCGGGTTCTCCAGTTGAAATCAGGCTTAAAGCGCAGGCAAAGAATAATTTGGTGATTGAAATAAGAGACGAAGGAGAAGGCATTCCTTCGGCGGATTTGCCTTATCTGTTTGACCGTTTTTATCGAGTGGACAAGGGAAGGTCCCGGACACAGGGCGGGGCAGGTCTTGGTTTATCGATTGCTAAAGAAATCACCAGTCTATATAGAGGAAGCATAGAGGCCGAAAGCCAGCTGGGCAAAGGCACTACCTTCAGAGTAGAGCTGCCGATCCTGGCGTAAATGTTTTTCAGTTTAATTTCAGTTTCTTTGTGTATGTTAAAAAAAACACAAGGGAGCTGAAATTTTTTTATGCTATCTACTCCGCTTCATCCATTATTGGTTCACTTTCCTATTGCCTTGCTTATCATTGGTGTGATTGTACAGATCATCGCTGTTTGGAAGAAACCATTTTTTGACCGGCTGGCATTATTCCTTTTCTCGACCGGCTTTTTGACAGGAATCCTTGCTTATGTGTCAGGAGACGGGGCTGAACACTTTTTAAGAAACCAGGTAGGTCACAGTATTGAGAGTGCGGTTCATATTCATGAAACCTATGCACTGGTCACTCTTTTTATTTTTGGAGCTGTCGTTTTGCTGAAACTGCTCCATATGTTTGGATTCATTAAGCCTCTTTTACCGCTGGTGCTTGTCCTTTCATTAGCCGGTGCGGTTACATTGTCTCTTACAGGGCATTACGGGGGCAAAATGGTATACCACCCGGAATCCATTACTTCTGACTCTTCATCCGCGGATAAATAAGGGAATGATGGGGAAAAAAATAAGACCTAAGAATGGAAAAACTTAAGCGTTGAAATTATTTTTCAGAAGTGGTTTAATATGAAACGCAGAGGGAAATACCATGGTTAGAACTTAAAAGAGTCGCCGCAGACGGCGGCTTTTTCTTTTCTTGTGTATGGAAATAATTCGGAAATGGAAGCGTAAGAAGGAAATCCCAGAAATATGAACATTCTTTGAAAAATATGTGATGAAGTCGTGAAATTTAGTTGAAGAACTTATGACAGTTTATAAAAGGGTATCTATTTTTGGTGGAAATTTGGTATTATGTGAACAAAAGCACAATGTTAGTTATTTTGCAGTGAGAAATCTCACACGATGTTGAAAGGAAGGAAGGTGGGCCTAGTGTTTAAGCGGTTTAAACCGTTTTTTGCGTTGGGACTTATGCTGTCCGTTTTCTTATTAGGCGGATGCAGCAATTATATAGTTCTTGATCCGAAAGGGCCTGTTGCTGCGCAACAGAAGGATCTTATTCTTTACTCTATAGGCTTTATGGCACTTATTTGTGTAGTGGTTTATGCATTATTCGCAGTTGTCGTTATTAAATACCGCAACCGAAAGAATGATGATAACTTTGAACCGGATCAGCATGGAAGCAAAAAGCTTGAAACGATCTGGACAGTTATCCCCATTTTGATTATCATCGCCCTTGCCATTCCGACGGTAATTTCGAACTATGATCTTGAAAAGCCGCCGAAAGCTGTGAATGCGCAGCAACAGAAAGAACCTATTGTCATAAATGCTACAGCAGTAAACTGGAAGTGGATCTTCTCCTATCCGGAGCAGGGCATTGAAACGGTCAACTATATCAATATTCCAAAAGACCGTACGGTTTTGTTTAAATTGACCTCTGCAGATTCCATGTCTTCATTCTGGGTTCCAGAACTTGGAGGACAAAAATATGCCATGGCCGGCATGGAAACAAAACTTTACTTACGAGCCGACCATACAGGAACTTTCTCCGGCAGAAACTCCAACTTTAATGGTGAAGGATTTGCTCACCAGATTTTTGATGTGCATTCCGTTAATCAAAGCGAGTTCGACAAATGGGCAAAGGATACAAAAAGCAAGGCGCCTAAGCTGACCAAAAAGCAATATGATCAATTAATGGTTCAAGGCGAAGTAAAGAAAATGACATTCTCGTCAACACACTTAAAATGGGTAGATCATGCTAAAGAAGCAGACTATGCAGTGAAGACTCGTGAGCGTTTAGGCGAGGTTCCGCAAAATCCGCATGGATCCAAAGCGAAAGATGCGAACAAGCCGGAATCTGACTCTCATGGGGAATCTCATTCCCATTAATAGAGGAGGCACTAAATTATGAAATGGGATGAATTTTTTGTTACGGGAGACCCGCTGATTTATGGTGCGGACGTCTCTATCGTTTTAACAGTTATCGGAATCCTATTCTATCTGACATTTTTTAAAAAATGGAAGTGGCTATGGACTGAATGGCTTACTACCGTTGACCATAAGAAACTAGGAATTATGTACATCGCATCCGCAGTACTCATGCTGTTTCGAGGCGGAGTCGATGCTTTGCTCATGCGTGTACAGCTTGCTACACCAGATTCCAAGTTTTTGGATTCACAGCACTATAACGAAATCTTTACAACACACGGTACGATCATGATTATCTTCATGGCGATGCCGTTCTTGATCGGACTTATCAACGTTGTTATTCCGCTTCAAATCGGAGCGCGTGACGTAGCATTCCCATATCTGAATGCTGTCAGCTTCTGGACATTCTTTATCGGTGCCATGCTGTTCAATGTGTCCTTCGTTATCGGGGGATCACCATCTGCCGGATGGACAAGCTATATGCCGCTTGCCGGTAATGAGTTAAGTCCCGGACCGGGTCAGAACTACTACTTGCTCGGACTGCAGATTGCCGGGATTGGTACCCTGTTAACGGGTATTAACTTCCTTGTCACGATACTCAAGATGCGTGCGCCTGGTATGACATTGTTCAAAATGCCTGTATTTACCTGGTCTGCATTGATCACTATGATTATCATCGTGTTTGCATTCCCTATTCTTACAGTAGCGCTTGCACTTATGACATTTGACCGTTTATTCGGTGCCCATTTCTTCACCCTCCAGGGGGCTGGAATGGATATGCTGTGGGCGAACCTTTTCTGGCTATGGGGCCATCCGGAAGTATATATTGTTGTCCTTCCTGCATTTGGTATGTTCTCAGAAATTATCAGTACTTTCTCCCGTAAAACGATTTTTGGCTACAAAGCAATGGTTTGGGCGATGGTTATTATCGCCGGGTACAGCTTCCTGGTTTGGGTTCACCATTTCTTTACCATGGGCTCAGGAGCATTAGTTAATTCGGTATTCTCGATTACAACAATGATTATTGGTATTCCAACCGGGATTAAGATCTTCAACTGGCTGTTCACGATGTACAAAGGTAAGATTTCCTTTACGACACCAATGCTTTGGTCACTTGGGTTTATCGTAAACTTTGTAATCGGTGGGGTTACAGGCGTCATGCTTGCAATGGCTGCAGCAGACTACCAGTACCATAACACGTACTTCCTGGTTGCCCACTTCCACTATGTATTGATCGCTGGTACCGTATTCTCATGTTTCGCAGGACTTATTTTCTGGTATCCGAAAATGTTTGGTTACAAGCTGAACGAAGCGATAGGAAAATGGGTATTCTGGGTGTTCAACATCGGCTTTAACGTATGTTTCATCCCTCAGTTCATTCTGGGTCTTGACGGAATGCCGCGACGTGTATACACATACAGTGCTGCATCAGGCTGGGGCGGATTAAACATGCTCTCCACTGTTGGTGCATTCTTGATGGGTATCGCGTTCTTGATTCTTGTTTACAACTTCTACTACAGCTTCCGTTATTCGGAGCGAGAAAATACAGGCGATTCTTGGGGTCTTGGACGTACGCTTGAATGGGCAACCACTTCTGCCGTACCGCCGCATTATAACTTTGCGGTAACTCCAACAGTAGATTCCTTTGATCCGTTGATTAAAATGAAACGTAATAATGTAGATCTTAAACCGAAGATTGAGGACATCAAAAAGATCCACATGCCGGACAATTCAGGAGTTCCATTCTTTATGGCTTCCTTCTTCTTTGTCGCAGGTTTCGGTTTAGTGTTTGAATGGTATTGGATGGGTATTGTTGGTTTGATCGGTGTGTTTATTACCTTAATCATCCGCTCATTCGATAAAAACGAAGGATACTATGTAAGTGAAGAAGAAATAAAAGAAACGGAACGGTTAACCGTTTAAAGGAGGCGTGAACAATGGCACATGCAGAAGTACACGATCATAACACGCCTTTAGAATATCAGTCAGAGACCGGGCGCTTGAACATCCTCGGTTTCTGGGTTTTCCTTGGGGCGGAGATCGCGTTGTTTTCAACGCTGTTTGCAACGTACCTGGTTTTAATGTACAGAACAGGTGACGGGCCAACCCCACATGAGCTTTTTGAATTAAAAGGTGTGTTGATTGAAACTTTCCTTCTACTGACAAGTAGTTTTACCTGCGGTATCGCGATTCACGAAATGCGACGCCGCAATAGAAAAGGTTTATTTATTTGGATGATCATCACATTGGCTTTGGGTGCAGGTTTCCTTGGCTATGAGATCTACGAATTTGTAACGTATGTGCATGAGGGCGCTGCTATTGGTACGAGCGCATTCTGGTCCGGTTTCTTCGTTATCGTAGGAACGCACGGATTGCACGTAACAATGGGTATCGCTTGGATTACCTTAATCTTGATACAGGTGGCAAGACGGGGACTAACACCTCAAACGTCTGCTAAAGTCTTTATTTCAAGTCTTTACTGGCACTTCCTTGACGTGGTGTGGATCTTTATCTTTACCGCCGTGTATTTAACAGGGATGGTGTTGCATAATGGCTAATCCACAAGATTCACTTTCCAGAGAGCACGGCGGAATTCCATGGAAACACGTGATTGGATATATTTTGTCCATCGTTCTTACAGCATTCGCTCTTTGGGTGACGTTTGGAACCGGATTTCCACCCCGCACCATATTGATTATCATTTTTGTTTTTGCCTTTTTACAAGCAACTCTGCAGTTACTAATGTTTATGCATATGACAGAGAGCTCTGAGAAGAAAAGCAAGCTTACTGGCAATACACAAACAGGAAACATCCTGTTTGCCGCTTTCATCGCGATTGTTATCGTTGCCGGTTCAGTTTGGGTAATGGCAGAATTACATGGATCGCATGATCATCATAAGATGGAAATGGATCATGATATGAAAATGGATGGCGACATGAAAATGGACCACGGTGATCATAAATAAGAACACAGAAAAGCACCTTGCAGATTCTGCAAGGTGCTTTTTTTATATTGTTTTATTTAGATTCACGGTACAATCTGCGTCGTTCACGCTCACGGCGGATAAACGGAATTGCATAGATCTTGAAGGCCGCTACATGGGCGAACACGACGTTTGCAACGAATACAATATTAAATATCAGATGTGCTAAAGGATTTAAATCTCCCATAACGTACAGTCCTACATACAGCCACATGACCGCAATAAATGGAATCTGCCATAAGGCAAGTTTTCTATGATCATGCCATAGGAATAACGGAGTAGCAGTAGCAACGAAAAGATAGACAACATAAACATCCATTATAATCAGCTCCTTAAAATTGTGACAGCGTTTCCAATTGTGTCGAAGTTAGGTCTGTTTTGTGAACAATTTGTTACAGTTAGTATACCACATTTGAAAAAATTTACTACAGAAAAACAAAAAATTGGGGACAAAATTTCTATATTCTCCTAAATGGATGGGAAATCCATCTGGGACAATCGAGGGATTATTAAACTGTTCAGTCGTTAAAACCATTTGAAATTCCCACACGTAAAAAAGCATGGCGCCTTTACTAGACTGCCATATTGAAATGAGACAAGAATAAAACACCTTTATTAGGCTGCCATTCGACCAAATTCCATGGGTGAATGGTAGCCTAATTTTTCTTGTATTCTTTCTTCATTGTAGTAGTTTATATAATGGTCAATTTGCTCACGTACCTTATCTAAAGATAAAGAATTGAATTTTACATACTGAAATTGTTCCGATTTTAAATTGGAATGAAACGACTCGATGACGGCGTTATCCCAACAGTTGCCCCTTCGCGACATGCTGCTGATTACTTCTTCCTCTTTCACAAAGTTCTGAAAGGCATAGGAAGTATACACACTGCCCTGATCGGAATGGAGAATTACCCCTTTCGGGTTCCCTCTATGGTCCAAAGCCTCTTTTAGCGTATCCATGACTAAGGGGGTTTGCTGATGTGTATAGAGTTTATAGGCTACAATTTGGTTATTATATAAATCTATAACCGTCGATAAATAAAGGGTAGACGATCCATATTGAATATAGGTAATATCCGTCACCCATTTCTGATTGGGCGCGCTGGCCCGAAAATTTCGCTCTAATAGGTTGGGGGCCACCACGATCGTTTCTCCTTGGGATTTCCATCTTTTTTTCGGCTTTACCCTGCATTGAAGATGATGTTTCTGCATTATGCGCTGAACGGTATTTCGATTGAGCTTTACTTGGTGCTGACGCCATAATAAGGCTTTGATTTTGCGGTGTCCATATCGATATTTTGTTTCCTTGCACAATGAAATAATGACCGTTTCTTCTCTGCTTAATGATTTCAACGGAAGCGTCTTGACCCAGCGATAGTAATTCGCCCGCGGCACATTTAATACGGATAGAACGGCAGAGACCGTATACTTTTTCCGCAATTTCTCCACAAGCTGCAGGACTACTTCTCTTTCAACTCCTTTACCATCTCCAAGTACTTTTTTAAGATTTCGTTCTCCTGTTTTAAATGGGCATATTTCTTCTCTTTTTTCTCTTCCTCACTCAGGATGTCTGGACCAAGCCCATAGGTGTATTGCTTTCCAATCGGCTGATCAAACCGATGGATCTCATTATTTTTATACCATTTCATCCAGGTACTAATTTGCGTTTTGTTCTTAATCCCGTGCTTTTCCATAATCTCCTGGTTGGTCAATTGGCCGCTCATTTTATCTTTAATCACAGCCCACTTCACTTCACTTGAATATACGTTTTTGCCCATGCAAAAACACCTCCGAATTCTCACTTGTTTTAAGTGTAACATTTCGAAGGTGTTTTATTGTGTCTCATTTACTTAGGTTAGTCTATTACGCCATGCTTTTTCTCTTCGTTTTTATCGGATTTGTCCATCGCCTGTCATGCAGTACTTGGTGGTGGTCAGTGCAGGCAAGCCCATAGGACCGCGAGCATGGAGCTTTTGGGTGGAAATACCGATCTCAGCCCCAAACCCGAGTGCAGAGCCGTCAGTGAAGCGTGTGGACGCGTTATGGTACACAGCTGCTGCATCAACACGGTTCATGAAGTTTGCTGCTGCACGGGCATCTTCTGTAACGATCGCTTCAGAATGCTTTGTTCCGTAGCGGTCAATATGATCAATAGCCTCATCCATGCTGTTTACGGTTTTAATCGCAATGGAAAGGCTGAGAAATTCCTCTGCCCATTCTTGTTCAGTAGCAGGAACGGCCTCGGAGAAAGTAGAAACGATCTGTTCATCACCATGGACCGTAATGCCTTGCTCCTTCAATGCACGTTCGAGTTCCTGCTGATTTGCTTCCAGCCAGTTACGGTGAACGATCAGTGTCTCTGCGGCATTGCATACGGCAGGACGATCCGTTTTGGCGTTAATCAGGATATTCAGGGCTTTGTTAACATCTGCTGTTTCATCGAAATAAATATGGCAGTTCCCCACTCCGGTCTCCAGAACGGGTACGGTGGCTTCGTTCACTACGGTATTGATGAGTGAACCGCCTCCCCGGGGGATAAGAACATCAATATATTCCTTCATTGTAAATAGTTCGGCTGAAGCCTTTCTGTCGGTCGTTGCAATGAGCTGAGCCGCATCAGATGGTATCTTTGTTTTGGCTAAAGCCTGTTGAATAACGCGGATGATCCCTTTATTGGAATTTAGAGCGCTTGAACCGCCCTTTAATACGATAGCGTTTCCTGACTTGAGCGCCAGTCCTGTGGCATCCACCGTGACGTTGGGGCGTGCTTCATAAATCATGCCGATTACGCCGAGTGGAACACGCTTTTGTTCGACTTTCATGCCATTATCGAGTGTCCATTCACTTACAATCTCACCGATTGGATCGTTTTGTCCCGCAACCTGTCTCAGTCCTTCAGCAAAGTCGGCAATTCGTTCTTCTGAAAGGGAAAGACGGTCCATAAAGGCTTGGGTAAAGTCTTTTTCTCGTCCGTTTTGCAGATCCTTTTCGTTTTCTTTTAAAATGAAGGCAGCCTGCTGTTCCAGCTCGTCCGCCAGGATATGCAATGCTTCGTTCTTTTCCTGTTCAGAAAGGCCTGCCAGTATTTTTGACGCAATTTGCGCGGCCTTTGCCTGTTCTTTTACACTCATCTGGGTTACTTCTTTTTCTAAAATACTCATCAAACGCCTCCTTATGATAGTAGCGGTACAGCTAAACTGGTGTGGCATACAAGATCAGCATTGTTAATAGCTTCCTGAGGATCAACATCAATGATATCTGCAATTTCTTCCTTCGTATGTCCTTTAATCTTGATTAAGTCCTTCGATGAGTAATTGCTGACGCCAAGTCCAATCTGAATGCCGTCCATATCTTTGATGCGCACCACAGCGCCTTTTTTAAAATAACCTTCCACATATTCAATTCCTGTAGGGTACAAACTTTTATGCTCTGTAATCTCAGCTTTTGCTTCGTCTGACACCACGATTTCACCTTCTGGACCTGAATGAAACGCGATCCATTGTCTTCTGACATCAAGGTTTTCACTGTCCTCCTGCGGGGTGAAATACGTTCCTCTTGCTGTTTCCTGTACCGCATTATAAATAATGTTGGGTTTTGCAGCATCTCCGAGGAACGATGGAATACCGGAGGCCATCGCAATTTTCACAGCATCAATTTTTGAACGCATGCCGCCTGTTCCTACTTCACTTGCGGAATCGCCGGCAGAGGCTTCAATTTCTGGTGTGATTTCGTAAACCTCTTCCAATAAACGGGCATCCGGGTTATTTCTTGGATCTTCCGTATACAGACCATCGATATCTGATAAGATCAGAAGCTGGTCGGCATTGACCAGGCCTGACACTTTGGCGGAAAGGGTGTCATTATCTCCGAACTTCAGGCGTTCCACCGTAATCGTGTCATTTTCATTAATGATCGGCACGATGCCGCGGTCCAATAAAACATTTATGGTGTTCCTTGCGTTCGTGTATCGTTTTTTATCAGAAAAATCACTTCGCGTAATCAGGATTTGAGAAGCAGTATATCCGTGAGAAATAAATCTTTCCGAATAAGCTTCCATTAAAAGTCCCTGTCCGATTGAAGCAGCGGCTTGCTTTTCCGGAAGAGATGTCGGTCTTGAAAGGCATCCGAGCTTTCGGTATCCGGCAGCCACAGCTCCAGAAGAAACGAGCACTACCTCATGTCCATCATCCTTAAGCATGACAATTTCGTCCACCAGGCGCTCCAGCTTTCTCCGGCTGATTTCACCATGACGGCTTGTTAAGGAACTGGATCCGATTTTTACGACAATGCGTTTATTTTTAATAGTAGATAGACTCAAAACGTTCACTCCTCATGTGTTCTTTTTCCGGTTCAATAAGCAACGGTTACGAGTATAACGAAGCATGAAAATCGATACAACCGCTCATGCCGAGATAGTGTGGATGATGTCCATAAAGGGAGGAATATGGAGGATACCGGATTTAATTTCATCATGGGGTGTGAGAGGACGTGAAGGAGGAGGAGGGGATGGATTATGAAAGGATAGAAATCGAGCAAAATGAAAAAATGTGGGTATTTTCGGAAATTTCAAGCAAGCGAAACCATTGTCATGAAAGGGTTTTCATTGGTTTTCAAAAATTCAAGCAGGCTTTATGAAAATAAAAAAAGAAACTGTCCCGAAAGACAGCTTCTTCTCATTGAATTTACTTTCCTGACGGTATAACCCGCTTGATGAAAAAGGAGAGAACCAGGGCCACAAAGGCGATTCCTGTTGCGACGATAAAGGCATCGTTAATTCCATCAATCGCTGCCTGCTTTGCGGCTGTACCGTAGATCACCTGAATACCTAATGAATTTCCTGCGCTTGAAGGCAGTCCGGCCATATGGGCAAGTCCCTGGCCCAAAGCACCGATTTTCTCTGAAACGATCGGATTTGAGGTGGTTACGACATTGGCGTAATCAGCGGTATGGAATTCCTGACGGTTGGAAAAGATCGTCACCAGGAAGGCCGTACCGAGTGAACCTGCCACCTGTCTCATCGTGTTGGATGTGGCGGTACCATGGCTGTTTAAGTGCCGCGGCAGCTGATTCATCCCTGCGGTCATTACGGTCATCATCAAAAACGACATGCCAAACATTCGGGAAACATACATGAACAAAATATGTCCATAGGTGGTGTCGGTGGAAAGATGGCTGAATTCCCATGTGGTGATTACCGTAATGGTCAACCCGATGATGGCCAGCGGGCGTGCACCGATCCGGTCAAACAACGCTCCGGAAATCGGAGACATAATCCCCATAATGATGGCTCCCGGCAATAAGAGCAATCCGGACTCCAATGGAGTAAATCCACGGATATTCTGCAGATAAATCGGCAGAAGGATCATGGCTGCAAACATCGCCATATTGATGATCATGCTGATGACGGTTGTCAGTGCAAACACATCATATTTAAATACACGTAAATTCAACATCGGTTTATCGGTGGTAAGTTCCCTCCATGTAAATGCGGCAAGGGAAACTAACCCGATCATAATGGTAGATAATACAATGGCACTGGTCCAGCCTTCACTTCCGGCTTCACTGAAGCCGTATAATAGCGAACCGAAACCAATCGTTGAAAAGAGAAATCCTGTGAAATCGAACTTTGGATTCGATTTTTGAATAACGTCTTTCATCCATGCAAAAGCGATAATCAGGTCAATGACACCAAACGGAATGATGATGTCAAAAAGCAGTCTCCAGGAGTAATGCTCCACAATATATCCTGAAAGCGTTGGGCCAAGAGCGGGAGCAAAAAGCATCGCAATTCCCATGGTCCCCATCGCCTGACCGCGTTTTTCAATAGGAAAGACCGTAAGAAAAACGGTCATCATGAGCGGCATGATAATACCGGCTCCAGCGGCCTGAACCACACGCCCCACCATTAACAAGCCAAACGACGTTGAAATGGAACAAATGACGGCTCCTGCTGTAAACAGGAACATGGCGGCAATGAACAGAGTTCTTGTTCCAAACCTTTCGATCAAATAGGCTGTAATCGGAATACATACCCCGTTCACCAGCATATATCCGGTGGAAACCCACTGAACGGTTGTAGCAGAAACATTCAAGTCATTCATGATGTGGGGAATCGCTACATTGAGCAACGTTTGGTTCAAAATAGCGATAAAAGCCCCAAGCATCAGTACAGTCAGGATTCGTCCCACTGGAATGGGTTCATCCTGCTTTGCTTTTTTAATGGTCTGAAGGGAACTTTCTACCTGCTGCTTTTCGGCAGCGGACGTCACAAATTCGAGAGCGGGTTCAGAGACCGCTGTATCTTCCAGCGTCGCATCGATCAGTTCGTTGGAGTCATATGGATGGCCCGTAGCCCGCTCCGAAATATGATCCTGCTCTTCCCATTGTTTTCTCCGGTTTGCACGGACTGCAATAAAGTTCACCGTCAGCAAAAGAACAATGGATATAAGGACATAGCCTATGATATAAATTGACATCGTCTCACCACCTACTTGTGGATCCGTACGGTTACATTCATTCCAGGAACAATATCAAGGCCAGAATAGCTGTCTAACGAAATTTTAACAGGAATAACCTGGGTTACTTTTGTGTAGTTTCCAGTGTTATTTGAGCTTGGCAGCATGGAAAACGTGTTGGCAGTTGCAAGGCCAATCTCTTCCACTTTTCCTGAGAGTGTGTTGTTAGGGAACGAATCGACATAAACATCAACGTCTTGATTTTTTTTCACATCGTCAATATCTGTTTCCTGCACGTTGGCTGTTACCCAAAGGTTACTCATGTCATAAGCGTGAGCAAGCGGTGTTCCGGCAGCCACAAACGAATCCTCCACGGCAGCTTGCTGAACGATCGTGCTATGCTTTGGCGCATCAATTTTTACTTTGGACATTCCTGTTGATCCTTGGGAAGGAGCAGCAGTAATGGTCCCAATTTCAGAGCCTTTATTGAATTCTTTGCCGACTTCACCTTTCCAGTCTGTCAGCTTTCCGTTGGCTGGAGCTGCGATGGTTACCTGTTGGCCCGCAATTTGGGCATTATCTGTTTTGATGTAGTTCGCAGATTGGTTGTAATAGTAGTACGCAGCAATGCCACCACCGATTAAAATGATTAAAATAATTACGTTTAAGACCGCTAAACGGCGCATGTTCATGAATGGTTTTCCTCCTTGGTTGTTAGAATCGTCATGATTTGCTGATGAATTCTCAGCAGGTGGTCTTTATCTTCAGGATCCATTTTTGTAATCTCCATAATTCTCTTTGTGAAAGAAGAATCATCTCCTGTAGCTTCCTGAAGCTTTTGTTCGCCATCCTCCGTTAGTTTCAAGGTGATGGCTCTTCTGTCAGCGGTTGATATATCGCGTTCCAGCAAACCGCTGGATACGAGCCGGTCAACCACACCGCTCATCGTGCTGTTTGTTAATTTTAAACTGGCTGCAAGCTCCCTCAGGCCAGTGTTTGGTGAACGGTGAATTTTGTACATAGCTTTTAGCTGCACCACCGTCAATCCTGCCCTGTCAGCATCTTCCTTCATCAGTGAGTATAAGGCTTTTTGTATTCGTATAAAGGAATCCAGCAGCTCATTGTTGAGCAGATTCATTAAACTATCATCCCCACTTTCTCATTTTGTGAACAGTTTGCTTTATTAATAGTTCGCATACCAACTATTTATGCACAAAATATATATTAAATGCTTGCTGAAGGAATTGTCAATAAAAAACATTGCATACAAATTTTATTTTGCGCGACTTTTTTCAGGTTAATCTTTTTTTCACTTTTTACAAAGTTTTAACAGCCTGTAACTCTCTCTCCACAACTATCCGTTATACTTAACGTGAATTGACTAAAAAAGGAAAAGGGGTAAAGCTGTGAAAAGATTTGCGAAGGATCGAATGGGCCGTGTTGCTATGTTTATAAGCGTAATGGGAATCCTGCTTCCAGCTCCGCTTGCCAACGCTCAAGAAGAACCATTCACCACACCAAAAACCAAAGAGGTACAAAAACTGGAGAAGGGTCTTACATATACCGAGTCTGTATATGGGAAGGTGAGCGGCCCCTCTGGCTATATGGTCGATGCTGCGTTTACAGAGGACCAGGCTGAAGCCGAACAGCTTTCAAAGGAACTAACGGAAAAAGGTTATAAGGCGACGGTCAAAACGCTGGCGGACCGGGCACAGGATGACCCTGAACACGGAAAACCTCTGGGCTATCTCGTACGAACGGGCCCTTTCCAAAAGGAATCGGATGCAAAAAGCGAACAAAAGAAATTGGTCTCTGAAGGATACAGCAAATCGAAAGTAGTCTATATCCCTGAAGATGGGGAAGAATCCACAGGCCCATGGGCTGTACGCATTCTGGAGATAAACACCCGCCAATGGAATGGAAGTCTTGAGCCAGTACTGGCTCAAGGTGTCGTTCCCGGCAAGGAAAAGCTAAGTGATATGGCGAAAACCACACATGCTGTGGCGGGAGTCAACGGCGGTTATTTTGTCATGGGACCGCAGGATGGAACAGAAGGAGACTTGGCGGGGGTTTCTGTGATTAATGGAGACCTTATCAGTGAAGCGGTTAAAGGAAGAACCAGCCTGGTACTGAACCGGCAAAATCAAGCCAACATCGCCTCTGTCAAGACCAAACTGACGATCAAAGGGAACCATGATACCAGGGCAACGCTCGATGGATTGAACCGGGTTCCGGGGCTTATCCGAGGCTGTGGCGGAATTGGTGACACAGAAACTGTTCTTCCCCGGCATGACTTTACATGTACGGATCCGGATGAATTGATTCAATATACATCTGCATTCGGAAACAGGACACCAGAAGGACCAGGAACGGATGTCGTGCTAGATCGCAATGGAAGGGTGCTCGATGTCCGATTTTCACGCGGTGCCAGCATACCGTTTGGCGGCTCGGTCATTGCCGGAACTGGAGATTCTGCTGATTGGCTAAAAGAGCATGCGGTGGCTGGAAAGAAGCTTTCAGTAAAAAAGACCGTTACGGCTGATAACAAAACTCTCCCATCGTCCGCGAAATATGGAGTGATTAACGGCGGTCCAAGGCTGTTAAAGCATGGAAAAGTCTATATTAACGCCACAAAGGAAGGGTTTCATCAGCCCGTTGATCCTGAATTTTACTATCGTTTTGGCGAGCGGAGGAATCCACGAACCATCGCCGGTATCAAACCGAACGGAACTTTGCTTCTGGTGACGGTGGATGGCAAGAATCCCGGATATAGCATCGGGATGACCTTTGAAGAAGAAGCTCGATTAATGAAAGCACTGGGGGCAATGGAAGCAGTGAACCTGGATGGCGGGGGATCCACCACCATGAATGTGAACGGTGAGCTGGTGAATGATCCATCCGACGCAGCGGGTGAACGGCCAATCGGTGATGGCTTACTATTACTGCCTTCAACCAACCAGTAACATGCAAAAAGGCTGAGCGCCTGGTCTTCGAATGGGGCCATGCGTCAGCCTTTATTTAATGTTGCTTGTTCAGATGCTGTTTCGCCTGTCTGATGAGTTCACTCACCATCCGGCCGCCGATCTGGCCGCCAACCGTTCCGGCCTGCTTGGCTGTCAGCTGTCCGTTGTAATCTTTTTGCATCGGCACATTCATGCCTTTTGCTACTTCATATTTCACCGCCTCGGGCTGGGACGTATCTACAGCATAACCAACTTCTTTCATTACCTTTGCCTTCAGCTGGTCCAGTGCGGGCCTTGATTCAGGTACTAAGGGCGTGCGGCTTCTTCTTGCCATGCATTTTATCCTCCTTACTTGCCGTTCTTGCCTCTAGTTTGCCCGTTTACGGGAAGTTCAACCGGGTGGATTGGCGCATATGAGTGGCTTGAAAAGGAAAAAGAAATATAATAGTGGGTTTTTATGAAAGTTATTGAAGTGGGGGTGTGGCGGGATGTGTGTGTTGAGTACTGCGGGAACATGATGCTCGGCGTTAGTTGCGGTTCGACACGGTTTAGTTGCGGTGTTAGCCCATTTACTTGCAGTTCGGCAAGAAATACTTGCGGTAGAGGCCTAAGTACTTGCGGTTCGACATGATTTAGTTGCATATCACATCATTTTCATAAATTGTCGGGCCTAACCGGAACTTTAGTTTTTCTTATATTGATCCAGCTTCAGCGACCAAAAGCTCGATCGTTTCACTCTCTCACAAAAATACAAAAAGCGTATTTGTGTTCAAGAGTTCCAACGACTTCGCTTTTAAACGGTCGCTTCAGCTTTTCCAACTATGATCCAGCTTCAGCCGCTAGAGACTCGATCGTTTCACTCTCTCACTACAACACAAAGAGCGTGTTGTTGTTCAAGAGTTCCAACGCTTGTCGTCTCTAAACAGCGGCTTCAGCTTTTCTATTTAAGCATTATTTTTTTAAAATGTGTGATACTTGTTTTATGATAGGGATAATGGAATTTAAGATTTCCAAAGAAATGGAGTGAGGTTTTTGGGTACTCAAGAGAATCAGCAGCTTGCTACGTTTGCGGGAGGTTGCTTTTGGTGCATGGTTTCGCCGTTTGAGGAACAGCCGGGCATCATTTCCGTGGTTTCAGGATATACGGGCGGCCACACCGAGAATCCGACGTACGAGGAAGTCTGCTCCGATACGACCGGACATTACGAGGCCGTGCAGATCACTTATGATCCGGATGTTTTTCCATATGAAAAACTGCTGACTCTTTTTTGGCAGCAGATTGATCCGACAGATCCCGGCGGCCAGTTTTATGACCGCGGCGATTCTTACCGCACCGCCATTTTTTATCATACAGAACAGCAGAAGGAACTGGCGGAAGCGTCCAAACAGGAGCTTGCCGAAAGCGGCCGTTTCCAGAAACCGATTGTGACGCCGATTCTTCCGGCATCCACGTTTTATCCAGCAGAGACGTACCATCAGGATTACCATAAAAAGAACCCTGCGCATTACCAACGGTACCGCAAAGGTTCAGGGAGGGAAGATTTTATCAAACAGAATTGGAGCAACAAACCAGACAAAAATGAACTGAAGAAAAAGTTAACACCGATTCAATATGAGGTGACCCAGAACGATGCGACGGAACCTCCGTTTCAGAACCCGTACTGGGATCATAAAGAAGACGGTATTTATGTAGATATTGTCTCAGGAAAACCGCTGTTCACCTCTCTTGACAAGTTTGATTCCAATTGTGGCTGGCCGAGCTTTACGAAGCCTATCCAGCAGTCGGAAGTTGAAGAGAAAAAGGACTTCAGCCATTTTATGGTCCGTACTGAAGTCAGAAGCAAATCGGCCGATTCCCATCTTGGACATGTGTTCAATGACGGACCGCAGGATAAAGGCGGTTTGCGGTATTGCATCAATTCTGCCGCATTGAGGTTCGTCCCGAAAAGCGACCTCGAAAAAGAAGGATATGGCGAGTACCTTTCCTTATTTGAAAAAAGTGAATGACGGGGAGAAACAGGCAGGTGAAAAACTGCCTGTTTTTCTTATGTTAAACCAGGGAAGTCTAGGAAGACACAGCGGTCCTGAACGGGGGAATGATGATGGATGAAAAACAAAATCTTACAGAACAAAGGAAAACCGAGCACATTGATATCGCGCTGAACAAAGAGGTGCAAAGCCGAAACATAACGACCGGATTTGAGAGGTATTCGTTTAAGCATAATGCGCTTCCTGAAATCAATTTCCGTGATATCGATCTTTCCACTGCCTTTATGAAAAAGGGCCGGCGTACCCCGTTCTTAATCAGCTCCATGACAGGGGGCACAGAACGGGCCTACCAGATCAACAGGAGGCTGGCCATGGCTGCCGAGAAAATGGGCTGGGCAATGGGTCTCGGTTCGATGAGAGCAGCGGTGGAGAATGAGGGTGTAGCTTATACATTTAACATACGAAAATATGCACCGACTGTACCGATTATCGCCAATTTAGGGGCCGTCCAGTTCAATTATGGCTACGGCACCAAGGAGTGCCTGCGGGTGGTGGAGATTGCGGAAGCGGATGCACTCGTCCTGCATCTCAACAGTATGCAGGAAGCCTTTCAGCCGGAAGGGGATACCAACTTTTCAGAGCTGCTCCCCAAGATTGAAGAGGTGGCCGCAAGCCTCCCCGTTCCAGTGGGGGTTAAAGAAGTGGGAATGGGCATTGATGGCGAGACCGCCAAAAAATTAAAAGAGGCAGGCATTCAGTTTCTTGATGTGGCGGGAGCAGGGGGAACGTCCTGGATTCAAGTGGAAAAGTACCGTTCAAAGAACAAAATGAGAGAGCAGGCAGCAGAAGCGTTTCAACAATGGGGACTGTCCACCGCCGATGCCTTGATTGAGGTACGGAAAGAAACCGCATTCGAAAATATCATTGCGAGCGGTGGTATGAAAAATGGAGTGGATGCTGCAAAAGCTTTGGTTCTAGGGGCTGATGTGGTTGGATTTGGCCGGTCCTTGCTGCCAGCAGCCGCTGATCAGGACGAAGACGCTATCATTTCCAAGCTGGAACAGATTGAATTTGAGCTGAGGGCGGCGATGTTCGGAATCGGTGCTGGGACCATTTCTGATCTTAAAGCGACGAACCGGCTTCTTAAGATTGAAAATTAGTTTTTAGCTCCGGAATAAGAATGGAAGAAAGGCTTGTCAAAGGGATTGGGAACTCGGGAAGACCGATATAATACGGGGTGTACTCATAGCTCTGATAATAAATCACCAGATTTTTGGAGGTTAAAAAAAAGCGGTCGTCGTCTTTGACGCTTTCATATGGCTGAATGAGAGGAAACTGGTATTCCTTAAATTTTTTCTTGATGATGGAGGTCAGCCTTGTTTTGTAAAAGCTGTTCGATTTAAATAAATCGCTCAGCTTATCGATTTTGCCCATATTAACATCCATGGTGATTGAATCCTGGAGGGTTAGGCCGTGTGCAGCTTCTTTCCAGTACGCGTAATTGGTAAAAACGATACTGAGCCACTTTCCCTGATTAAGCTTCACTTCAAAACTCCCTGTCATCTCCTCCAAATTTTTGCGCTTGATCCCGTTCTCAGCCATCAGCCCAGAGACCTTATTCTTTATCGCGGTGTTCAGCTTGTTCTGTGTCTCCAAATTGGCAAGACCAATAATCTGAGGGTACTGAACATTTACGTTATCGGTCTGGTGCTGTTGAATGAGCAGGTTGGTATAGGGATGGCGTTTTGGTTTTTGCACAGTCATCACCTCAAGCTTTATACATATTTTGAAATGGGGCCATAAGGTTTGAGCTGGCGGAATTCAGGATAGACCGATTCAAATTGAATATAGACAGGAGCTTCCTTGTATTCAGGGTGGGCGTCAAAAAAATAGCGGTCGCCGTATCGGAAAGCTTCAAGAACACGTGGCAACTCCCGCAAAAAGATCTCATTTCGTTGTCTGGCCACTGATTCGGTTGTATTCTCATCTGCAATCAGCACATAACCGTACAGCACTTTTTCGCGATTGAATGTTTTCCATTCGGCATATACTTCATCCCGCATCGGATTTGCGGTATCGTGGGCAAATTCAGGGCCAACCACTAAAAAAAGCTGGGCGGTCGTGTCGGAATGGGTCAGCGTGTAGCGGCGTGGGGATTTGGGGTCTGTTGGTGCGGCGTTTGGGCGGTATTGAACAAAAAGCTTTTTAGGATCAAGCATCTTCATCAATGTTCCTCAATTCCGTTTTTGTTCCAATGTATACAGAGGGAAGCCAAACGGTGAACTATTTTCCTCAAAAAACTTGCTCCAAATAAAAACGCCCCGGAAATGAACCGGAGCGTTACTAATTATGACTGGCTGGGTTCAGCCACTTTCACGAGCTGTTTTCCGAGGTTTTCTCCCTTAAACAAGCCCAGGAATGCATCGATGGTGTTCTCGAAGCCTTCAACGACGTTTTCTTCGTATTTCAACTTTCCTTCTTGCAGCCATTGTCCCAGCTGCTTTGCGCCTTCCCCAAATTGGGAGGCATAGTTGCTGACAATGAATCCCTTGATCAGTGCGCTGTTGATCAGCAGCTGTCCTTGAATGCGTGGACCCACGTCCTGTTTTTCAAGATTATAAAGGGAAATCTGCCCGCACAGCGGAATTCTCGCATATTTGTTCAGCAGGCTGATGACGGCATCCGAGATTTCTCCGCCAACATTGTCAAAATAAACATCTACGCCATCCGGGCATGCTTCTTTCAGTGCCTGGCGGATGTTGCCGGCCTCGCGGTAGTTGACCACGGCGTCAAAGCCCAGTTCATTTTTCAGGTAATTCACTTTTTCTTCTGATCCGGCAATGCCGACGACCCGGGCGCCTTTAATTTTGGCGATTTGTCCGACGGTACTTCCTACTGCACCGGCTGCACCAGATACCACCACGGTTTCCCCTTCCTGCGGGTTGCCGATATCAAGTAATCCGAAGTAAGCGGTAAGGCCCGGCATGCCAAGGATGCCAAGATTGGTCGTAATCGGAGCGAGCTCAGGATCGAGCTTGCGTACTTCCTGTTCCCCTGCAGTGGTGTAAAGAGCCCATGGCAGATTGCCGATGACCAGGTCTCCCTCTTCAAGTTCGCCTGAGCGGGACTGGACCACTTCGGCAACAATTCCCCCACTGACGGGCTGATTTAATTCAAACGGTGGTACATAGGATTTTGTGTCATTCATTCTTCCCCGCATATAAGGGTCTACAGATAGGTACAACGTTTTAAGCAGTACTTGACCGTTTTGCGGTTCTGGAATCTCGATGTCTTCAAACGTAAAGTTCTCCATGGAAGGCATACCTTTAGGACGGCTTGTTAATAAGATGTGCTGATTTTTTTGTTCTGTCATATCTTCTTCACCAAACCTTTCATCTATTATTATTGCAATGCCTCTTAGCCATCATAAAGGGAAATTTACAGGAAAGCCAATGAATTTGCTTTTTCAAGGGTAAAAGAAGGTTTGCTCCGTTCCGTCAAAGAACTAGTTAATGATTGTGCAAAAATGAGTAAGAAGGTGGTGGGAAAATGAAGCTGGAATCTTACAGCAATGTAAACGAATTTTATAGAGCTGCTGAACCATTTTTGATGAAGCAGGAAGCAGCCAGCGGCAATATGCTATCCAGCTGCATGAAACAACTTGAGAAGCAATCATCTATACATAATCCGCCTTTTCTGTGCTGTGTGAAGGAAGATAAGGATATTCGGCTTGCGGCGTATATGGCGCCCCCAGGTCCTCTGCAGCTATTTGGAGAGGAAGAAGGGGTAGAATCTGTCGTTCACAAGCTGATTGATGAAGACTGGGGCATTGTACGGCTTTCCGCTCCTGCTGCACTGGCCCATGCGTTTGCAGAAGAGTGGCTGCTTCAAACCGGTAATACGTACCGCGTGATGTCGAGTATGAAGCTCTATGGAACAGCTAATATTTCATTTCCCTTAAGCTGCGGTGGGGAGCTCCGGAAAGCAACTCCGGAAGACAGGGAAATGACAGGAAGGTGGCTGTATGAGATGGGTATAGAAAACCGCTCATTGCTTACGAAGAATGAAGCATTGGAAAAGGCAAAAGAAATGATAGGGAAAGATAGCATCTATTTATGGGAAAACGAGAAGTCCGAACCTGTCAGTATGGCTGCACTAACCCGGCAGACCCCAAGCACGATGATGATTAATATGGTGTATACTCCGCAGGAACAAAGGAGAAAAGGCTATGCCAGAGCATGTGTGGCGAATCTCAGCAAACGGTTGCTTGAAACGGACATCACTTATTGCACCCTTTATGCCGATGGATCGAATGCTGCTGCGAACGAGTTATACAGCAGCATTGGCTACCAGGAGATTGAACAGTACACAGAGCTGAGTTTCAGCCAAAGATAATCAAAAGGAGAAATGAAGATGGAAGCGATCATTCGAATGAGTAAAAAGGCAGATTCCCCACAGTTAAAGGCGCTTATGCTTGAATATATTGTGGATTTCTACAAGAGCCCGAAGCCGGCTGATCAGAAGCTGGATGACTTGGTCGCTGTTCTATTGGAGAGAGAAAAAGGGCTTCAGTTTGTAGCCGAACAGGATGGAGTTCTTAAGGGATTTGCCACGCTTTATTTTACATACAGCACCACACGGGCAGATAAAATCACGGTTATGAATGACCTCTATGTGGCAGAGGACAGCCGGGGAACCAATGTGGCCACCGGTTTATTTCAAGCCTGTAAGAAGTATACCGGCGAAAACGGGTATGCGGCCATGCTTTGGGAGACCGCACAAGACAACCACAGGGCACAACGATTTTATGAAAAAATGGGCGGGCACAAAGGCGATTTTCTCACGTATTCCATTTAAATCGTTTATATTTGGGACACAATGCTCTTATGCTGATAAAAAGGAGTATTGCCATGGGAGCATTTGCAAAGCCAAGGCTTGTGGTCAGCCGGTGTCTGGAGTTCGATAACTGCCGGTACAATGGGGATGTCATCCATCATCCGACCATCCGGAAGCTGATGAAATACGTAGATTTTTTAACGGTTTGCCCTGAAGTGGAAATCGGGCTGGGTACACCGAGAGAAACCATCCGCATCGTTCGGCAGGATGGAGAGCAGCGGTTGGTGCAGCCCAAAACGGAACGGGATGTAACAGTGGATATAGAGCGATTTTCGAATGCATACCTGCAGTCTTTGGAACACATCGATGGTTTTATTTTAAAAAGCCGTTCTCCTTCCTGCGGGCTTAAGGAGGTTAAACTGTACGCCTCAACTGAAAAAGGGCCGGCCGTCGGCTCGAGCAGCGGGCTTTTCGGGGGAAAAGTCCTTAAGAAGTTCGGCCACTTGGCGGTGGAGGATGAAGGCCGGCTGAATAACTTTTTGATCAGAGAACGGTTTTTCACAAAAATTTTTCTGCTTGCCGCCTACAGGGAATTGAAGAAAGAAGGTTCCTTGGAGCGGCTTCATGATTTTCATGAAAACAACAGATATCTGTTTCTGGCTTACAGCCGGCCGACACTGAAGCTGTTAACCCGCATCTTAAAAAACAAGGACCGGCATGCGCAGGATGAACTTTTTTCACTGTATGAAAAAGGGCTGCAGCGCCTATTTCTGCGGACCGCACGATATGATTCAAGCTTGAATGCTGCAAGAGAAATGGTTAAAACCTTTGAAGTGCAATTGAATGAGAGGGAAAAATCACATTTCCTTGAAATGACGGAAAAGGTGGAAGAGAAAAAAGAGCCTTTTTCCAGTGTACTGGCCATGCTGAAATCTTGGGCGTACCGTTTTGAAAACGAAGAGCTGCTTCGTCAGAGCTGGTTTCAGCCATACCCTGAGGATCTGCTTGAAATCTCGGATTCCGGTAAAGGAAGAGATTATTAAAGGGCCAACCGCCTTTATTGACATGGTATAGTTGTAGAAGACTATACAAAGAGGTGGACGAGCATGTTTTTACATAAAGGAGAAGTGTTATTTCGGCAAGGGGAAAGTGGTCCGCTTTTTGAACTGAAAAGCGGGCTTCTTAAGGTGGTCCGTGTTCATGAAGATGGAACCGCATCTTTGCTTAATTTAATTCTGCCTGGAGAAGTGATTCCCCATCATTCTTTGATCAGCCAGAAGGATTATCATGGAACTGCCATTGCCCTGCTTCCGGCTGAAGTAGAAGTGATTCCGGAAAAGCAGTGGTACAGGGGGCTCTCGGAAAACCCTGAAAAGTACCGGGAAGTGGCGCTTCTGCTGCAAACCAGGCTTCGGATGATGCAGCAGCGCATCGATCAGCTGACGGCGGTTTCAACAAAGGATCGTGTCCTGCTGCTGGAAAGCTGGTTTCAGCAATACTTTCCTGATCTATCGGTGAAGGATGTACTGACACAAGAGGAAATCGGGCAGTTTGTCGGCCTGCGCAGGGAAACGGTAAACCGGATACTCCGTCATCTTTAAGTCATTATGAAAAAAATCACATAATGTTTTTCCTATATTTTCTTATTTCCTGTCCACACTAATGATGTATCACCCAATAAAAGGAGGATGAACATCATGAAACGTGTGATAATGCTGGCTGCAGCTTTCTGTTTTGGTATCGGCATTTTTGCCGGAGCCCTGGCTGCACATGCTCAAGGTACAAACAGCAAACAGCCTCACCATATGCACAGAGATCATATGTGGAAGCAGCTTGCACCCTACAAGGACAAGCTGCATGAGAAAAACCAGTTGAAGGCGGAGTATTACGGGCTGAAAAAAGAAGCGTTGCTGAAAAAGGATACTCTTTTACAGCTTCATTCAGGAAATCAGCCGGGAAGCTGGCACAAAAATCCGAAAATGAAGCAATATCATCAAAGCATGAGAAAGCTTCATATGGAAATGAAATCGCTCAAGGATAAGGAAAAGGCAGAAAAGAAAAATCTGAAAACTGCTCTTAAAGCGAAGGATAAAGCAAAAATCGGTTCTCATTTAGACCAGATGCTGCTCATCCAAAAACAGATCAATCATAAGCTGGCCGAGCGAAATAAGATGCTGGACACCATGATCAAGGAAATGAAAAAATAGTAAGAGACCAAAAGGCAGGGCAGCGTCCCTGTCTTTTGCATTGGCTGGGGCGGAGGGAGAAAAAAGATGAAGAATATCTATAGTGACGATTTATATGGGGAATTTGAATTGGAAGACGTATTGTGCCGGTTGATTGAATCGGCTCCCATTCAGCGACTGAAGGGGGTAATGCAGGGCGGAGCAAGCTATTTGGTCTGTCCGGAGTGGAATGTTACCCGGTATGAACATTCCCTTGGAGTCATGCTCCTGATCCGACGGCTCGGTGGAAGCCTTGAAGAACAAATTGCCGGCCTGCTTCATGATGTATCCCATACGGCCTTTTCACATGTGGTGGATACGGTATTGAAACGATCGGAAGAGGATTATCACGAAGAAATCTTTCACACGGTCATTGAGGATTCAGAAATTCCATCCCTATTGCAAGACTATGGCTACAGTACTGATCTATTGAACGGCGATTTTTTTATTTTGGAACAGAATCTTCCCGACCTCTGTGCCGACCGGATTGACTATACACTCAGAGATATGTACCAGCAAGGGAAAATTACGAAGGATGAGACCCTGGCGTTTCTTCGATCCTTGAGTGTTCATGAAGGAAAACTGTATGTACGGTCACTGGAGGATGCCCGCTGGTTTGTGGAAACCTACTATAAAGAAGTGATTGATTACTTTCTTCATCCCCTGAACGTGTACAGCTATGAGGCTCTTTCCTCCATTTTGAAAAGAGCTCTTGAATGCAAGATCATTACGATGCCGGACTTTTTACTGGATGACGCTGGTTTGCTGCAAAAAGTACAGAAGCATGGGGATGAGGAGATTCAAAGAGCGGTAAATGAGCTGATGAACTTTTCAGGTGAACTGGAGGAAACGGAAGATGACTATGAAATTCACAGAATCAGCAAGCTCCGGTTAATTGATCCTCTTGTTATGCAGGAGGGGCGGTTGGAGCGGGCATCCGTTCTGTCGGAGGAAATCCATTTGGTGAATCAAGCAGCGCGCGAAAGGGCAACAAAAGGAGTTTATCTCAGAGTGAAGGTTATTTAGTCCAAGATTTGTTGTTTTGAGAGCTGGAAGAAGGAGCTGGGGTGTTACTTGCGGAATTGGGCTGAATACTTGCGGTCCGACACGATTTAGTTGCGATTACAGGCCGTTTAGTTGCGGTTCGACACGAATTACTTGCGGTTCGACAAAGAATACTTGCATTTTACGTCATTTTCATAAATTCAAAAAAAGCGAAGCCCGGCTCAGGCTTCGCTTTTTTCTGTCTTAAATTTAAAGCTTCTTGCAATATAAATAACGGGAGTCGAGGCTGCCGATACAATAAATTTAAGCAAATAGGTGGTAATGAAGATTTCAAACCATACATTCCACTCGTACACGCCGGCAAAGGCGAGGGTACAAAATACGAGAGAATCGATCAGCTGGCTCAGCAGCGTGCTTCCGTTGTTCCGGATCCAGAGCTGTCCGTATCCGGGAAAGGCCTTCTTCAGCATGGAATACAGTCGCACATCAATAAACTGGCTGATCAGATAGGCAGCAAGGCTGGCAGCAGCAAGACGAGGCATCAACCCGAACAGTGTTTCCATCGACGTTTGAGCAATATCGCTCTGTGCCGGTTCAAAAAACAAGGCCATCTGCATGATGATCGTTGTCATGATCAGGGTGAAAAATCCAAACCAAACCGCTTTTTTGGCTTCTTTCTGACCGTACTTTTCATTCAGCAAGTCGGTAGAAAGGTATATTGTGGAATACATAGTATTACCGAGTGTCATCACCAAACCAATCATTTCTATCGTTTTGACGACCTGAATGTTGGCCAAAATGGTGGCTGCACCTACCCAGACATATAAACCCTGCTTTCCGAACAATCGGTAACAGATTAAAAATAATATAAAGTTCACGAGGGCGAACAAAATGCCATAGTAAACGTTAAACACAATAATAACCTCCTAGTTTTGATACAGCGGGAGTTCTCGAACCGCATAGTATTTAGTTTTGCACAAGGCTTTATTATAGGAGAAACCAAACAAGAAAGCAATGGTGACGCTGATTTCGACAAATTATTTACCGGGAAATATAAGCCATAACAAAAAAACACCCTCCCCTCTTGGACAAAAGAAGGAAGGGTGTTTCAATTATTCATCAGATTGCCTGGAATGCTTTTTCAAGTGCTGATTCTGCAGAAAGATACTCGTATCCAAGATCTTTAGCTACTGCTTCATACGTAATATGGCCGCCAGCAACGGTTAGACCCAACTTCAATGCCGGATTTGAAAGAACGGCTTCAGTCACGCCTTTGTTTGCGATTTGAAGGGCGTAAGGAACAGTCACGTTTGTTAGTGCAATCGTAGAAGTACGGGGCACTGCACCAGGCATGTTGGCCACTGCATAGTGAACCACGCCATGCTTCACATACGTTGGGTTATCGTGAGTCGTGATATGGTCGACCGTTTCAAAGATTCCGCCCTGGTCAATCGCCACGTCCACGATGACAGATCCTGGTTTCATGGACTTGATCATTTCTTCGGTTACAAGCTTAGGCGCTTTTGCTCCTGGAATAAGTACAGCACCGATAACAAGGTCAGACTCGGCAACTGCATCAGCAATGTTCAGCGGGCTGGACATCAAGGTTTGTACGCTTTTTCCAAAAATATCCTCAAGCTGACGGAGACGGTCAGGGTTCAAGTCGATGATCGTTACGTCTGCACCAAGTCCTGCCGCTACTTTAGCTGCGTTTGTTCCAACGACACCGCCGCCGATAACGGTAACTTTCCCGCGTTTTACTCCTGGTACGCCGCCAAGCAGAATTCCTTTTCCGCCTTTTGGTTTTTCAAGGAATTGCGCTCCGATTTGAGCGGACATGCGTCCAGCAACTTCACTCATTGGAGTCAGCAATGGAAGTGTGCGATTGTGTTCCACTGTTTCATATGCGATGGCTGTCACACCGCTTTCGGTAAGAGCAGCTGCAAGCTCAGGCTCGGCTGCAAGGTGAAGATAGGTGAAAAGAATCAATCCAGAGCGGAAATACTTATACTCGGAAGCAAGTGGTTCTTTTACCTTCATGATCATATCGGATTTCGCCCAGACATCTGCAGCATTGTCGATCATTGTAGCGCCGGCTGAAGCATAATCTTCGTTCGGAAAGCCGCTTCCTTCACCTGCGTTTGTTTCTACCAATACTTCATGTCCTGCTTTTATTAATGCCACAACACCCGCAGGCGTCAAAGCTACGCGATTCTCGTTGTTTTTAATTTCGGTAGGTACACCAATAATCATTGTAAATCCTCCTTGCGCCGTCTAAAATGATGGCGTTTTCAATTCTGTGTTTTCAGTATAATCCTTTCTTTTTTAATTTTCTTTGTGAGGAAAATAAAAAAGAAAGAGAAGCATTTGTGAAATTTCACAAATGCTTCTCAAGAAAAAAGACGCTGTATTTGTAAGTCCAGATAAAGCATCGTTTTCTGGTTCGTATTTTTATAATCAATCTGCCCAACCTCGGAAATACGTTTCAGCCGGTAGGTCAGGGTATTTAAGTGGATGTGCAGCACGGCTGCGGTCTGGTGTGCATTGGAGCCGGCTGAAAGATAGGTATCGAGCGTTTGATACAAATCCGTCTTGTGGAGCCGGTCATATTCCTGCAATTTGGCAAGTGAAGGATTGCGATAACGGCTCGCCTGCTGCTGTTCATGGATCACATCAAGAAATTGATAGATGCCAAGGCTTTCATAGCCGAAAAGGTCCTCGACCCCTTCTGAAAACCGGTCTTTGATTTTGATCACCTGCTGAGCTTCCTTAAAGCTTTTTTCAGTAAGCTGATAGGCATGGTAAACTCCCCCAAACCCGGCGGTGATCCCTTTCACACCGAACCTTTCGGCCATTTGCTGGGTAAAGGAGCGGATAAATTCCTGCAGGGTATCGCGCAGATCCTCTTTTCGTGACGAGGTCACAAGCATGATCATCTGATTTTCATCTGCGGCTGTCAGCTGGGCCTTTACGCTTTGGTTGACCGAAGTTATATAGCTTATGTTTTTCTCAAAGGCAGCATCAATTTCCTGAGGGAATTGAAAAATGAGAACAGAGACGGGCGAACTTGGCATGATTCCAAGCTCTCTCAAACTGTCGAGAATTGCTTCTTCACTATTCATATGCCCGGTTAACAGCTTCCAAAAGAACTCCTGAAGGCTCTCCTGTTTTCTTCGTGAACCTGTATAAAGCTGCAGCAGCTGGTTTTTTGCCGATTGGGCGGCCTTCTTTAAAAGCCCCAACTCTTCATCGGCTATATGGCGGTCGACTTCAAGCGCCCAGATGTAGCCGAGAACTTCCTCGTTTTTGCGTATCGAAACCGCTACACGGTCGCCTAGTCCCACCTTTGAAATGGATGAGACACGAAGAGGTTCATCGCTGGACTGCAGACGGGGGATTACTCCATCCCTCCAAAGGCTGTTAATGACTTTTTCCGGTACACGGCGACCGATAATGGTGGCAATCCGTGCGGGGTCTGTGCTGTCTTCATGCGTGCTGTAAGCAAGCAAACGGTGATTGGCATCCTCAATGGTAACCGGGCAGTGAAGAACCTCACTGATAGTATCTGCCAGGTTCTCCAGACTTCCAAATGTCCCCTTGAACGGATCTTGTGGATGAGAAAAAGAGTTCATACGCTACGCTCCTGTAAAAGTACTGTTATCTCTATGATAAAACACCTATTGCTATAGAAACTAGCTTTTTTATTATTTACCAAAGGATTCACTCCCAACAGCTTCTTCAAAAAAGGAAAAAGCGGGCGTTTTGTGGAATTTAGGGAAGGTAGAGAAAGGGGAAGATCAGATGAAATTTAGTCAGTTTGAGTATAAACGCCCTGATATGAACCAACTTCAACAGGATTTTCAGGAAAGGCTGAAAAGGTTTGAGTCAGCGCCGTCTTTTGAGGTCCAGGATCAGATAGTAACAGAGCTGGTATCGCTGCGTAACCATTTTGAAAGCAAGCAAAATATCGTACATATTCGTTACACGAGTAATACAGAAGATGCCTTTTATAAACAAGAACATGATTTTATGGATGAAAATGGCCCGCTTTATCAGGGGATGGTCAGCGACTTCTTCCGTGCACTCGTTAAGTCGAAATATCGAAAAGAACTGGAAAGCCACTGGGGCAAGCATTTATTCAACCTTGCGGATACAGAATTGAAGACGTATTCTCCTGAAGTGCTGGAGGATTTGAAACAGGAGAACCGGTTAAAAAGCCAGTATGTGAAGCTGCTTTCTTCTGCTCAAATCGAGTTTCAGGGAAAGAAAAGAACACTTGTCCAATTGATGCCGTTCACCCAATCTACGGACAGAAACATAAGAAAGCAGGCGGTAAGTGCGCATTTCGGCTTTTTTAATGAACACAGAGAAGAACTCGACAGGATATACGATGACCTGGTGAAGCTGCGTACCTCCATCGCCAGAAAGCTCGGGTTTTCAAACTTTGTGGAACTGGCTTATAACCGGCTGAACCGGACCGATTATAACAAAAATATGGTTAAGGTTTTCCGCGATCAGGTGAAAGAACATATTGTTCCGTTCTGTAACAATCTGCGTGAGAAACAGCGGGTACGCATCGGTGTGGATTCGCTGAAATTTTATGATGAATCCTTCAGCTTTCCAGAGGGCAATCCGAAGCCAAAGGGAGATGCTGAGTGGATTGTGGCTCAGGGGGCAAAGGTATTCAAGGAGCTGTCTCCCGAAACAGATGAGTTCTATACGTTTATGGTGGAAAATGAACTGCTCGACCTGGTCGCGAAGGAAGGAAAGGCACCAGGTGGGTATTGCACGTATATCAGCGAATATCAATCTCCGTTCATTTTTACAAATTTCAATGGCTCCCAGGGTGATGTGCGTGTGTTGATGCATGAAGCGGGCCACGCCTTCCAGGTCTACACGAGCAGAGGCTACGAGGTGCCGGAATACCAGTTTCCTACGCTCGAAGCCTGCGAGATTCATTCCATGAGCATGGAACTGATCACCTATCCGTGGATGGACTGTTTCTTTGGTGTGGATACGGACCGGTTTTTGTACGATCATCTGACGGCGGCGGTAAAATTTATTCCTTACGGCGTGGCTGTGGATGAGTTTCAGCATTTTGTATATGAGAATCCGGATGTTTTGCCGCAGGAACGGAAACAGGAATGGCGCCGGCTGGAGAAGAAGTACTTGCCGCACCGGGATCATGACGGTATACCATTCTTGGAAGAAGGCGGCTTTTGGCAGATGCAGACGCACATCTACCGGACTCCGTTCTATTACATCGATTATACATTGGCTCAGGTATGTGCCCTTCAGTTCTGGAAGCGCACAAGGGAAAACCATAAAGCTGCCTGGCACGATTACCTGGAGCTTTGTGAACAGGGTGGCAGCCTGCCGTTTACCGAGCTCGTCAATATCGCGGGGCTGGTATCTCCATTTGAAAATGGTTGTGTGGAATCAGTCATGAGTGAAGTGAGGAAATGGGAAGCACAGATCGATGACAAAACGTTTTTGCAAAAAGCATAGTGATAGAGAACAACCCCTGGTCTTTTGAAGCCGGGGGTGTTTTATGAAAGGGCTTAGATTGACATCCATCACAGTGAAATTTGTAGTTTTTTTGACAGATGGTCCAAACCCCCTGTTTCAAGGGGGAGTTAGCTTGGGGTTTATTGTCTACAATGGTAGAATAAGAAGCGACAGTAGATGATTTGAGGAGGACCAAGCTATGAGCGACCATTCGAATTCTGAAGTGAAACAGAGAAACTATACGCCTCTTGTGATCGGGCTTTCAATAGCGATTAACGTTCTTGTTGTTATTTTATTTTTCCTGCCGGCCTACAACGGCCACGTGGCATTTGATGTTCATTTACTGCCGCGCCTGAATGCGATTTTTAACAGCTTTACTTTTGTGTTTTTGCTTGCAGCATTGTTTTTTATCTTAAGAAAGAACATTACGATGCACAAGCGGTTTATTTACGCAGCGTTTACGACGACTTTTTTATTTTTACTTTCGTATGTGACGTATCATTATTTGTCAGAGTCCACAAGCTACGGTGGAGAAGGGCCATTACGGTACATTTACTTCTTTATTCTGATCACTCACATTATCCTTGCTGCATTGATTGTCCCGCTTGCCTTGTTTACACTCGCCCGCGGACTGAATATGCAGGTGGCCAAGCATAAGAAAATCGCCAGATGGACCATGCCGCTTTGGCTGTATGTCAGCTTAACCGGTGTTATTGTTTATTTGATGATCTCCCCGTATTATTAAGAAGCAGGAAACGTTCCTGCTTCTTTTTTACATAAATAGAACCGAATAGCTTTGAGGCAAACGGGTAGTAATAAGAATGAATCCGAAACAAGGAGGAATAGGATATGAGCGATCAGCAAAAACTGGAAGATGCGATACTGTATATCAAGGACAGTACGTCTTACAGCGAGGACAACATCCGCCTCGTATTGAAAGAGGAAGGTCATTATTTTGAATTGCAGAATGCAGATGTCGACATGGATGAGCTTGTTGATTATCTGACTAGAAAGACCAACCTCACCGAGCTGGAAGTGAACGATATTTTGGAAAAAGAGCTTGAATATTTCGAGGAAACGGAAGAATAGAACCATAACAGCCCGGCAGGAGAACCTGTCCGGGCAGTTTTTTTATGAAATATCAATACGCTATCCCAACACGGGAATGAAGAAATTCTTCAGAAGACAGCTGCTTATAAGCGAATTGAGCTGTATCTCCTGTGCTGATCTGCTTTCCGTCTAGAGGCAAAAAATCCTTTTCTGTCCGGTAACTTCCGGTTGGAGGCCCGTCTGGCAAATACGTGGGACAAACGATGGTCCATTCCAGGGAAGACTCCTTGATGGCAAGGTACGCATCATGATGCTCGCGTGCGGCACGGGTCAATTTCCGTTTGGACTCACTGGATTGATAGCGAAGCAAACCAGGATCCGTACGGCTGTTCAGAATCCCTGCTGTACCAATTGTCAGCAGGCGCTTGATGCAGCGGTCTTGCATCGCCTTGATCACCAATGGAACAGCTTCCGTAAGAACGGTCCCGCCATCGGAACTGAGCGTGCTGATTACGGCGTCACATCCCTCGATGGCCTGTTCGATGTCTTCTTTCACGGTTGCATCTCCCCTGTACACATGAAACGCGTTCACATCGGATGGAAGTTTTTCCGGGGTTCTCACCAGAACATTCACCTGATGTCCATCCTTGGCTGCAAGGCGGGCGATTTCGTTTCCGACACGGCCGGTCGCCCCAAGTAATAATAATTTCAATGCGTTCTCCCCCTGTTTTGTTCTCTACCATTTACCATACTTGATGTGAGCTTTGTTTAGCAAAAGATTAGTATGTTATCTGTATATTCTCTATAATGAAACCAAGATAAAAGAAGGAGGATGAAGTATGAGCGAGAAAAAGACAGTTGGTTTTGTGGGAACAGGCGTCATGGGGAAAAGCATGGCCGCCCATCTGCTTAAGGCAGGACACCCGGTACATATTTATACGAGAACAAAGGAAAAAGCGGAAGACTTGATTCAGCAGGGAGCACAATGGAAGAATACGGTTGCGGAAGTTGCGCAAACCTCTCAGGTTGTCATTTCCATGGTAGGCTATCCATCGGATGTGGAAGAGGTGTATTTTGGGGAAAAAGGCATTCTCGAAAACGCTGAAGAAGGCACCTATTTGATTGACATGACCACCTCCAGCCCCTTGCTTGCACAGAAAATCGATGCCCGTGCGAAGGAATTAAACCTTCATGCGCTGGATGCCCCGGTATCAGGTGGGGATGTAGGAGCCCGGGAAGCAAGGCTTTCCATCATGGTCGGAGGAGAAAAGGAAGATTTTGAATCGGTTCTTCCTGTTTTTGAGTTAATGGGGCAAAATATCGTTTATCAGGGAAAAGCGGGTGCGGGCCAGCATACAAAAATGTGCAACCAAATCGCCATCGCATCGGGCATGATTGGTGTTTGCGAAGCTGTCATTTACGCCGAAAAAGCCGGTTTGGATCCAAACACAGTATTGAAAAGCATTGAATCTGGAGCAGCAGGAAGCTGGTCGCTTTCCAATCTGGCCCCGCGGATCATCAACGGAAACTTTGAACCTGGATTTTACGTGAAACATTTTATTAAAGATATGAAGATTGCCCTCGAATCAGCAGGTGAGATGGGGATTTTGACACCCGGATTGCAGCTGGCCAAGGATTTGTACGAGGAGCTGGCCGAAATGGGCGAAGAGAACAGCGGCACTCATGCCCTGTATAAACGCTTGAAGGCCTGAATGGTAAACAGAAGGAGGTGATCGTATGCAGCGTCTTATCTATGAAAGTGCATGGGACAAGACCATCGCAGCACAAGATCGGAAAATGATCGAGGAAATCTTTAATGAGACGTTAGAGGAGAACGGACAAAACGTTGCGTTCCCGCTCGTACGCTCCGCATTGAACCATAAAGGAGATCTTCTCGTTACGTGCCTCATTCATAACTTTGGCAGCGAACCGTTCTCCATCGAAGATACAGAGCTAACGTATAAGGAAGACGGTGCGTTGGTCGCGGAAATGGCATTTACCACTCCGCAGGTTCAACTGCCTCCCCAAACCAGCATGCCCTGGACCTTCATATTTCCAAAATCATCCATCCAAAAGGAGTCGGTTCATACCGGCGGCAAGCTGGATTTCAAATAGAAAAGGGGATGCCTGAAAGTCAAAAATTGACCTTCAGGGATCCCCTTTTTGCGTAAAAAAGCTTCCATGAAATGTTGATTGTAGTGGAAGGTGCGAGACTCCTGCGGGATTAGCGTGATAGGTGAGACTCCCGTAGGCGCTTGCGCCAAAAGGTAGGCGTTCACGCCGGTAAGGCTCACCGCACGCCCCGCGGAAAGCGAGCGGCCTGGAACGAAAATCAACGGCTTCCAGACTTCTTAGACAGCCCGATTTTTAACGATAGTTAATGAACTGCACGTCAATTGGCAAATCTGCCTGGCGGACGGCTGCGATGATCTGCTGAAGATCGTCACGGCTTTTGCCGGTTACCCGCACCTGGTCATCCTGCACCTGGCTTTTAACTTTAACACCGGAATTCTTGATGATCGTGTTGATCTTTTTGGCATTTTCTTTGTCGATGCCCTGTACCAGCTTGGCACGCTGGCGCACCGTTCCGCCTGACGCCTGCTCGATTTTGGAATAATCGAGGTTTTTAATAGGAACTTCACGCTTGATTAGTTTGCTGATCAATACGTCCTTCAGCTGCTCCATTTTGTATTCATCATCAGAAACCAGTGTGAGCTCCTCGCTGCTTTTGTCCAGGGAAATGTCACTTTTGCTTCCCTTAAAATCATAGCGGTTTTTAATTTCTTTCATCGCGATGTTAATCGCATTGTCCACCTCGGAAAGGTCGACCTTCGAAACAATGTCAAATGAGCTTTCTTTACTCAATCGGTCCGCCTCCTTTATGTAATCTATCAATCTTCTATACTCCTATTATATTAGCTGACCATAGTTTTGACAAAATCCTGTAAAAATATAACGGGGTTCAGGCTGGTTTTTCTATGCTACAATGAGCCTATCTGACAGGCAGCTGGAGGTATGCATGCTTCATTATAAAACCTATCTGAAAGGTCCAAATCACGAGTGGATTGTCTTTGTGCATGGCGCGGGCGGCAGCTCTTCCATTTGGTATAAACAAATACGCGAGTTCAAAAAGGAATTCAACGTCCTTCTTTTGGATTTAAGAGGCCATGGGCGTTCCAAATCGAAACGTTTATTGTTCCGCAGCTATTCTTTTCAAAACATCAGCCAGGATGTGCTGGAAGTCATGGATCATCTCGGCATTCCGTGTGCTCATTTTGTCGGCATCTCGCTCGGTACTATCCTTATCCAGACGATTGCCGAACTGGAGCCGCACCGGGTGCGGTCGATGACACTGGGCGGAGCGGTCATTAAGCTTAACCTGCGTTCCACACTGTTAATCCGATTGGGGAACGCCGTCAAAGCGTTCGTTCCGTTTATGTGGCTGTACAGGCTGTTTGCCTGGGTAATCATGCCGAATAAACATCATGAACACTCAAGGTCCCTTTTCATCAGGGAGGCAAAAAAATTATGTCAGAAGGAATTTAAGCGATGGTTTACGCTCACCATGCGAATCAATTCTTTTCTGAAAAACATGAGAGAACGGGAAATTCCTGTCCCCACCTTTTATATCATGGGGGAAGAAGATTATATGTTTCTCCCGGCCATTCAGACGATGATTGATCAAAAAAAGTATTCCCGCCTGCTTGTTTTGAAAAATTGCGGCCATGTATGCAACGTGGATCAGCCTGATTTGTTTAACAGTGCTGCCCTCGATTTTATAAGAAAGCATCTTTCTGTTGCTGTTTCTGTATCCTAAAATCGCCTATTTAAAAGTCCGGTGCCACCGGCTTTTTTTATTGGCTTAAAGTTAGGGTAAACACTAATAGTGTATAAATAAAGAAAGGTGTGAACAGGTTGCCACGTTTAAAAAATAAAGAAGATTATCTTAATCTTGAGATTGGAAACTATGAAGTTTGGGTGAGAAAAAGGTATAAAATCCTGTATACCCTTAATGACTTTATGATAGGGCTCTGGTTTTTGGCTGGCAGTATTCTTTTTTTGTTTGAGTCGGCCAAGACGGTAGGCGCCTGGCTTTTTATTGTCGGCAGTCTTCAGCTCATCATGCGGCCTGCCATTTCTCTGGCCAATGATCTTCACGTCAAGCGGCAGAATGAACGCCTGAACAGATCAAAAAGGGAGAATAGGTGAATTATCTTTTCTCCCCGGCCTTTTTGAGATAGGTTTCAAACAGCAGGTCGATCAGCAGCATGAGCGAGGATCGGGCGGTAATGTCGTATCCTGCGAACTGAACCCTTTGTACGGTAAAGCTGAGGTTGGTTTTAACCAGACCGCTTAAGGAGGAATCGGGGGAGTTCGTAATGGCGGCTGTATCTGCCACAATATAGGACAGCTTTTCCGCTGCCTGAAGAAGTGTTTTCGTTTCTCCGCTGGATGAAATGAAAATCACCAGATCTTGGGGTTCCACCATGTTGGGCAGCAGATCGATCATATGGGATTCATAGGTGTAGTGTGTCGGTTTGTTGGTCTGCATCAACAGCTTGCTGAAATATTCGGCCATCATCTTGGAAAGGCCAACGCCGATTACAATCACTCGTTTCGCGTTTCTCATTTTATCTGCTGCTTCTTCGAGCTGTGAACTTCGAATCGTTTCAAAAGAAGAAAGAAATTCCTCCCTGTATCGTGTAAGCGGGGCCATTTCTTTGAAGGAAACGGTATAATCCTGAGATTTTAATACATACTTTAATTCTGAAAACCCCTCGAGTCCAAGTTTATGTGACAACCTGACAATGGTCGTCGTACTCACGTTGTTTACCTTTGCGATTTCAGTCAGAGACAAGCTTTTCGCTTTGTCCAAATGCTGATCCATATAATAAAATGCCTGCTTTTCAGTAGGGGTCAACCCGGAAAGCCTGCTTCCGAAATAATCCGCTAATTTCCCCATCGTTTGTGCCTCATTTCCCGTGTTCTTTTTTTCAGTATAGCATGTCACCTCTCCCCTTATTCAAACGCCTGCCTGGATGGGGCTTAAGCATTCTGTACAAATGTACAGCGACTGTACAAAGAAAACGCTCCCATCTGTGTTACAAATGAGATATAGCAATTATGTAAGTGGTTTCAACAACAGGAAAGACAAGGAGTGAGGCATCGTGGAATTAAAGAACATGACACGTTCTGGCTTAGTGATATTTAACAGTAAAGCACAAACAAAAGCTCAAGTGCTCGATGAGCTTGTTTCTGCTCTGGATAAAGAGGGAGTTCTCTCCTCTGCAAAAGATTTTATGGAAGCGGTTATCAAAAGGGAAGAGATTTCCGCAACGGGGCTGGAAAGAGGGCTTGCCATTCCTCATGGTAAATCGGCTTCGGTTAAACAAGCGATGTTCGCTGTAGCCCGCTTGGAGCAGCCTATCAGCGACTGGGAGAGCATTGATCCTTCCAACCAGGTGCAGCTCGTATTTCTTCTCGCCATTCCGGAAGCTGAAGCAGGAAGTACGCATTTAAAGGTGCTGTCCGAACTCAGCACACGGTTAATGGACGAAAAGTACATGGATCGGCTGATGGCTGCCAATTCTCCTGAAGCCTTTTTGGAGGCGCTTGATCAAACCGATGAGGCTGCGCCAGAAACTGAACAGCAATTTACCAAAACCGTCGTTGCCATTACTGCTTGTGCAGCAGGCATCGCGCACACCTACATGGCCGCAGAAGCGCTTGAAAAAGCTGGACGGGAACTGGGTGTGCGGGTGCTGGTTGAGAAACAGGGTGCCAATGGGCTTGAGGATGAACACAGCAGACAGGCCATTCAAGAGGCGGATGCCGTTATTTTCGCAACCGATATTGCCCCCAAAGGCAAAGAACGGTTTGCCGGTAAACCGTATGTGCAAACACGGGTGGCTGAACCCCTCAAACGCGGTAAGGAAATGATCCATAAAGCGCTGGAAAACCCGGATGGCGTGATTGATGGACAGGTGGATTCAAGTGCCGCGGCACAAACGCCGGAGAGCAACGGTTTCTTCAAGGATATGGTGCAGGCGGTCATGACGGGAATTTCCTATATGATCCCGGTCATTGTAGCGGCGGGGATTATGGTGGGTCTTGCCAAGCTTGGTGCCATGCCTTTCGGGCTGGTGAATGAGATCAGCGATCCGAAGTACGCCAACCATGCGAATGATTTTTACGTGATCCTTCATTACCTTGACCAGTACGGAGCGATGATTTTTAAGTTCATGTATCCTGTCTTCGCGGCATTCGTTGCCTATTCGCTTGCCGACCGGACAGGACTTGTCGCCGGATTTATCGGCGGTGCCTTTGCCGGCGGATTGCATTTCACGTTTTGGAATAATCCGGACGGTGTGCCTTCAGGATTTTTCGGAGCATTGATTCTCGGACTTGCCGCAGGATATATTGCCCGTTTCTTAAACAAAAAAATAAAGCTGAACAAGAATTTCCAGGCGATGAAGCCAATGTTTATTATTCCGGCTGTCAGCGTACTTTCCATTTTCCTTTTGAACTATTTTGTGGTGGACCCGGTGTTCGGAGGATTGAACGTTCTTTTGCGAGGATGGATAGAATCCGCACAAGGATCAGGGCAGGTTGTGCTGGCCTCCATTATTGCAGCAGCTACCGCATTTGACCTTGGAGGGCCGATCAATAAAGCAGCAGGCGCAATTGCTATTGGGCTTGCCGCAGACCATGTTTACCCACTTACGGCCCGTGTGCTTGCCATTGTTATCCCGCCGATCGGACTGGGGTTGGCGACAGTTATTGATAAGTATGTGGTTGGCCGTCGCGTATTTGAACAGGATTTGCGTGTGGCAGGAAATACGTCTCTAGTGCTTGGCTTTATTGCCATCAGCGAAGGCGCGATTCCATTCATGCTGCGCAATCCGGTCATTACCATTCCTATTAATATTTTGGGTGCGATTATCGGATCAAGCACTGCGGTATTGCTGGGTGCCGTTCAATGGTTCCCGCTCCCGGCTGTTTGGGGCTGGCCACTGGTAGAAAACCTGTGGGCTTATCTTATCGGCCTCGTTGTCGGTGCTGCCTTTATCGCGTTTGCCAATATTTTTATCCGATTTGCTCTTTTGAAACGAAAAGAGAGAGCGTAAATAGATAGAGGGGTTCTTCTTAGCACATTAAGATGATCCCCTTCTTTCATTGAGTAAGCTTCTGGGAGGGACATCAAGTGAAAAAGAAAAAAGTATATGTTGTACCGCATTCCCACTGGGACCGGGAATGGTATTTTACGATTGAAGATTCCAATCTGCTTCTGGTGGAGAACATGGACCGGCTGATGGACGTGCTGGAGCAGGATGAAGAGTATAAGGGTTATATATTTGACGCGCAGAGCTCCATTTTGGATGAATACCTGAAAATCCGGCCGGAAGAAAAGGAGCGGCTGTCCCGCCTGATTACGGATAAACGAATATTTGTTGGGCCTTGGTATACACAGGCGGATTCCCTGTTAATTCATAAAGAATCGCTGATCCGTAACCTGCTGTACGGGACGAGAATTGCAGAGAAAATGGGACACAGCATGAATGTCGGCTATCTGCCGGACATTTTTGGCCAAAATCAGTACCTGCCCTCTATTTTCAAGCAGTTTGATATAGACTACAGCATTCTTCAGCGGGGAGTCTATACGGACCAGCTTAAAGGAAATTTGAATTTCCACTGGTCGTCCCCTGATGGAGAGAGCATTAAAGCCAACAACATTTATTTTGGATATGGCCCGGGGAAGTTTCTTTCTGACGATGAGGACTATCAGAAAGAACGCTTGCTTCCCATTCTCGACAGGCTGTCGAAAATGAATCAGGACAGCGATGCGTTGCTTTTACCTGCAGGCGGAGACCAGGTTCTGGTACGGGAGCATTTTCCCAAAACGGTGAAGGCACTCAATGAACAGGACGGAGTGTATGAATATGTTCTTTCCGACTATGAAACATTCATGCAGGACGCCTGGGAAGAGGAGAGCCGCTTTACCAATCGGATCGATGGAGAATTAATTGCTTCACAGAAATCAAGGATTCACAATACCATTCGTTCCCAGCGGTATGACATCAAAAAGCTGAACGACGATGCGGAAGATAAGCTCATCCATCAGCTGGAACCGCTCGCCTCCCTTGCTTCGGTTCTCGGATTCCGTTATCCGCAGGCCTGGATGGATGAGATGTGGAAGATGATGTTTGATGTGCATGCGCATGACAGTATTGGTGGATGTAACTCGGATGATACCAACCAGCAAATCGTCAACCGTTTGAAAAAAGTGATCCGTATGGCGGACGGCTGTTTGAATCTGCTTAAAAAACAGATCACTGAAGCTGTTTCGAAGAGAATTGGCAAAGATTCCATTTATGTTGCCTTTCATTTTCTGCCAGAGCCCTATCAGGGCCAGCATACCGCAATCCTTTTTACTAAAGAAAAAGAGTTTATGGTTCTGGATGAAACAGGACATTCCGTTTCCTTTGACCTTCTGAAGCAAGACTATATTTCAGGCGGAAAAACCATTGTAGTAACGGCTGAAGGAGAAAAAGAAGTGGAGGCACCGGGATATTACCGAAACGAAGTGCTGCTGCACGACGTTTCCTTGCCTGCCATGGGTTACAGCGCCTTTGAAATTCAGCGTGCAGAGGAAAACAGCTCTTTAATCGCATCTACCAAAGATCAAACGATCGAAAACGATATCCTTCAAGTTACTGTGGAAAATGGAACGGTTAATGTCCTTAACAAGAAGACGGGTCAACACCTGTCCGACATGATTCGTTTTGAGGATACGGCAGATGCGGGAGATTCCTATGATTACTCACCTCTGGAGGGGGATGCCCCCATCTACAGCGGCGAACTGGAATTGGTTTCTGTAAAAAAAGGAGCCCGCTCAGAGGAAATGGAGATGGCTCACAAATTGCTTCTTCCGGCAGGGATGGAGGAGCGGAAACAACGGAAAATGACAGAACCGCTTCTCATCAGCACCCGATTGAGTCTTGTTGAGGGGGAACCATTTGTACGAATCACACACCATATCGATAACTCTGTATGTGATCATCGCGTGCGAGTGCTGCTGAAAACACCAGTGGAGCAGCCGGAGGTTTCTTTTGCAGACCAGGGATTCGGACTGATTGAGCGCCCGACGATTAATCCATACTTCGAAAATTGGCGTGAGAATGGATTTGCGGAGGCTCCTGTGCCGATTTATCCGCTTGAAAATTTGGCCGGTACAACAAAAGGCGGGCATACCGCTGCAATTTTCTCTAAGGGGATAAAGGAATATCAGCTTCTGAAGGAGAGCGGGGAACTTGCCCTCACGTTATACCGAAGTGTTGGCTTACTGGGCCGTGATCATCTCGCATGGCGTCCGGGAAGAGCGTCAGGCATCAACAACAAAGTGGTCTTGACACCTGATGCTCAAATGAAGGAGAACATGCAATTCGACTATGCGTATTATGTCAGCGGTCCTCTTCAGGAAACAGAGCTATTTCAAAGGGCGGACCAATTCCGTGGCCACCAGGCGGGCTACCAGAAACAGTCGCTGAACACATTTGAAGAGCGACTTGACCGGTTTGAGATCCCTTATCCGGTCAACGAACTGCCGCAACGTTTCAGTCTTGTTGAAAACAGCAATCCGCACGTGCACTTCTCTGCTTTGAAAAAAGCGCATGATGGACGTTCGCTGATTCTCCGCCTGTTTAATCCGACCCATCAACCACAGACATTTACGCTTACTGGCGAAGAGCTTAAGGATTGCTCAATCGTCCAGCTGAATGAAAAACATCCAATGGAGCTTCAGGACCAGGGGATGGTCATTCAGCCACTGGGCTATGTGTCGGTGAAAATGGAGATGCAAGGAGGGCACAGCAAATGAACAAACAACGTTTCATCCAGGACGCACAAGGCTTGTTAACGGCTGTTTATGGTGAGGAAGGTGCAGAGGAGAAAACGCACCAACTGGTGTCCCTTGTCCAAAAATGGAAGGAGAACAACGCGCCGTCTTCATCACCTTTGTCGCAAAAAAATGTTTATTTAATTACGTACGGAGACAGCATTCAAAAAGAGGGGAAATCTCCTCTGGCTGCTTTGCATCAGTTTCTGAATACAAAAGCCAGGAATGAAATTACAGATGTGCATCTCCTGCCTATGTTCCCCTACACCTCAGATGACGGATTTTCTGTAGTGGATTACCGTGAGATCAATCCTGAACTGGGATCATGGGAGGACATCAGCCATCTGTCGAATGATTTTCATTTGATGTTTGACTTTGTGGCCAACCATATCTCAAAGTCGAGTTCCTGGTTTAAGGGATATCTTGACGATGATCCGCTATACCGGCATTATTTTATTCCGGAAGACAGCGTGTTTGATGCAAAAAGAGTAGTACGTCCAAGAACTACTCCTCTTTTTCACAGCTATGACAGCTTTTCCGGGAAGAAAACGGCCTGGACAACATTCAGTGAGGATCAGGTGGATGTGAACTTCAGTCATTTTCCCGTGTTGCTGGAAATGACCGACATCCTGCTCATGTATGCTCACAGGGGAGGGACAAGCATCCGGCTTGATGCGATTGGTTTCTTATGGAAGAAGTCCGGCACAACGTGTATCCATTTGCCTGAAACACATGCGATGATCCAGCTTTGGCGGCTGATCCTTGATTATTTGGAAAGCCGGACACAGTTGATTACCGAAACAAATGTCCCGCACAAGGAAAACATCAGTTATTTGGGTGATGGAGAAAACGAAGCACACATGGTTTACCAATTTCCCCTGCCGCCACTTGTTCTTCATGCCTTCACCGTCCATGAAACAACCAAGCTGTCCAATTGGGCCCGTTCCATTAAGAAGGTTTCTGACCATGCCACCTATTTCAACTTTTTGGCGAGCCACGATGGAATCGGCATGAGACCGACCGAAGGCATCCTGAGTGATGAAGAACGGCAGTTGCTTGTTGATAAAGTGCAAGAAAACGGGGGAAGAGTGTCCTATAAAAGCAATGCGGATGGAACCGAATCCCCTTATGAGCTGAATATTAACTATATGGAAGCCCTGATCAACAGAGGAGAGGACAGGGACGGAGAGCTTAAAATTCAAAAAATGCTCGCGGCTCACTCCGTTCTTTTCTCTTTTATCGGTGTTCCTGCCGTTTATTATCACTCCCTTTTAGGTTCAGAAAATGATGTGGAGGGTGCTGAGCAATCGGGAATTAACCGTCGCATCAACCGGAAGAAGCTGGACTATGACGCGCTGATCCAAGAGTTGGAGACGTCAGAAAGAAGAAGCGGTGTCTTCAAAGGATTGAAACAGATGATAACGATCAGACAGGCGGAAACTGCATTTTCACCATTTGCCGACCAGAAGGTAATGGAGCTGGGAGATGAGATTTTTGCATTGGAACGATGGAACAAAGAGACCGATGAACGGATTCTTTTTGCCGTCAATACGGCGGCCAGAAAAGTATCCGTACAATTGCCGGCAGAGGGGACAGACCTGTGGACAGGCAAGGCGGTAGAGAGCCTGACCGAACTTGAACCTTACCAATTTATCTGGGTGAAACCTCAGTAAACTAAAAACCAAAGAAAAGAGGCGGGCTTCATGAAAGAAGTCCGCCTCTATTACCTATGATTAAACCCAAGTATCCAAGTTATTTTCATCTTTAACGAGTACCAGCACTTTTCCCTGATCAAGCTTCTTTTCGTATTCATCGGCTTCCAAAGAGCTTAAGCCGATCTCTTCTAATTTACTGCGAAGCTCATCTCCGCGTTTCCGGAAGACATTTTTAATGGCAGTTCCGAGTCCTTGTTCAGGAGTACCAATGGTGTTGGCATCTGCTGCATCAGCGATCGCCCTAGTATCATCCTTTTCGTGAGCAAGTACATAGACGTTTTCCTGGTCAATACCTCTTGTTTCAAGTTCCTGAACAGCAGTAATGACTTCCTGGTCCGTTGTAAATTCACGTACTAATGGTTTTGCCATGGGTAAATTCCTCCTTATAATTCGTTACAGTTGTTCAATACACGTTTTCCGGATGTGATAAACATGGAAAAATCCTCCTTGGTGTTTGAGTCCCTTTCGTTTGGGGGAAAATAATGCGTATAAAACAGTAAGAAAGGATGAGCGACAAATGTTATGGACCATTATTGGAATCCTGATCATACTTTGGATATTAGGCCTTGTGTTCAAAATTGCGGGCGGCATTATTCATATTCTCCTGATCGCGGCGGTTATCGTTCTGATTTATAAACTCATCAAAGGAAGAGCAACCAGACATTAGTTACAAAATTTAACAAATAATAATCAAAAAGAAACTGCCGGCCTATTCAGCCGGCAGTTTTTTAGTGCTATTTCCTTTGTTTAAAAGTGAACGATTAAACAAAGCATAGTTGAAACGCACCGATTTCTTCAGGCATTATTTCTTGTTTTTTACAAAAATTTAAAACATTTGCCTTTATTTTACGAATAAAGTCTTTTATTTTTATTTTCAAAATATATAATGAGATTGGCAGCAAAATAACAAAAGACTTTAGGGGGATACATATGGGGAAAAAGTCCTTTTCAGCAATGGGGCGCACATTACTGGCATCAACGATGGCATTATCTGTGCTGGCCGCTCCGTTAACGTTTGATTCGGTGCAGGCAGCAGCCAAAAACCAAAAGCAAAGCAAAACGGAAGCCGTTCAGCTAAGAATTTTAGGAACCACGGATATTCACACCCACATCGCCAATTACGATTACTATAAAGATGCTGAAACAGAAGAGTTCGGCTTGGCCAAAACCGCGACTCTGATCAAGAAGGCAAGAAGCGAATCCAAAAACAGTATGCTTTTTGACAACGGAGACCTGATTCAGGGTAACCCTCTTGGCGATTACAAAGCAAAGGTCGACAAGCTGAAACCCGGTGAGGTCCACCCGGTCTACAAAGCGATGAAGCTTTTGGATTATGATGCTGCAACCGTTGGAAACCACGAATTCAACTATGGACTTGACTATCTTCAGGAAGTCCTTAATGATGCTCCGTTTCCTTATGTAAATGCCAATGTCTATAAAGATGACCATGACAAGAATCCCAACAACGATAAAAACTATTTCAAACCCTATAAAATCATCAAGAAAAAAGTAACCGACCAGCACGGAAGAAAACAAGTCATTAAGGTAGGCGTAATCGGTGCTGTTGCTCCACAGATTACTTTGTGGGACAAGGCTAACCTTGATGGAAAAGTCATCACAAAGGATATAGTGGACAGCGTCAAAGCCAAAATTCCTAAAATGAAAAAAGACGGTGCCGACCTCATCGTGGTTCTGGCCCACTCCGGAATCGGCGATGCTGACCGAAAGCAAATGGAAGAGGATGCGGCTTATGATCTGACAAAGGTCAAAGGCATCGATGCCATTATTTCGGGTCACAACCATAAAACCTTCCCAGGTGATTTTGCGGACCTACCAGGGGTGGATGAGAAGAACGGAACCATTAACGGCAAGCCTGTTATCATGCCTGGAAACTGGGGCAACCAGCTTGGCGTAATGGATCTCAGTCTTGTTAAGGCTAAAGGAAAGTGGATGGTTGCCAGAGCGAAGACGCAGCTTAGAGCAGTCTACGACAAAAATACGAAGAAAAGTCTTGCGAAAACCGATGAAAGCATCATAAAGGCAATCAAAAAGGACCATCAGGGAACGATTGATTATGTCCGCCAGCCAGTCGGGCAAACGACGGCAGACATTAACAGCTACTTTGCACTCGTACAAGATGATCCATCGATTCAAATCGTAACCAACGCGCAAAAGTGGTACGTTGAAAAGCAATTAAAAGGAACAAAGGATGAAGGCCTTCCAGTTCTTTCTGCAGGAGCGCCATTTAAAGCAGGCGGCCGAAATGGGGCCAGCTATTATACCAATATTCCAAAAGGAACCATTGCGATTAAAAACGTTTCTGACTTGTATTTGTATCCGAATACGGTTGCGACCGTTAAGGTAAAAGGATCAGACGTAAAAGAATGGCTTGAAATGTCTGCAGGACAGTTCAATACCATTGATGCGTCCAAAAAAGAGGAACAACAGCTTGTTAACAATGATTTCCCAACCTACAATTTTGATGTCATTGATGGCGTAACTTATGATATCGATGTGACACAGCCGGCGAGATATGATAAAGACGGAAATGTCATTCATGGAAACAGCAGCCGTATCAAAAATCTTCAGTACAACGGCGAACCAATCGACAACAACCAGGAATTTATCGTAGCAACTAATAACTATCGTGCGAGCGGTCTGTTCCCGGGCGTGAAAAACAAATCCGAAGTAAATCTGTATCCGGATGAAAACCGACAAGTGATCATCGATTATATCCGCAATCTTGGCGCAATCGACCCTTCAGCCGACCAAAACTGGAAGTTCGCGCCTGTTGCAGGAGAACCAAGTGTAACATTTGAGTCTGCACCGGATGCACAGAACGCTGTTCCGGCAGACGGGTCCATCAAATACGAGGGAGCCGCTGCAGAAGGGTTCGCTAAATATTCGTATAAATTGAAAAAGCTGCAAAACATCAGTGTACAGCTTTTGGGCATTAATGATTTTCATGGACAGCTCGACAACTTCAATGCAAAACTGAATGCCGGAGGAGCGGAATATTTGGCTGCCTACTTAAAGCAGCGTGAAGCCACGAACCCGAACACTCTTCTTCTCCATGCGGGTGATGCGGTTGGCGCAAGTTCCCCGGTATCCGCATTGCTTCAGGATGAGCCTACGATCCGCTTTTTAAACAAGCTTGGATTTGATGCAGGGACCCTAGGAAACCATGAATTTGATGAAGGTGTAAAAGAAATGCTCCGCCTCATCAAAGGAGGAAGCCACCCGAAAACCGAAGCTAAGTACGGACCGTTTGAAGGAGCCAACTTCCCGTATGTTGCAGCAAATGTTTTGGATTCGAAGACAGGCCAGCCGATCCTTGATCCGTATGTGATTAAAGAAGTTGGCGGAGCTAAAATCGGAATTATCGGGGTTGTTTTGTCTGAAACGCCAAGCATTGTGATCCCAAGCGGGGTAGAAGGTGTAGTATTTACAGATGAAGCGGAAGCCATTAATAAGTACGCGAAGGAACTTGAAAATAAAGGTGTAAAATCCATTGTCGTGCTTGCCCATAACCCGGCAAACTCTACAGCAGACGGGCAAAACGCTACGGGTGAGCTTGTTGATATCGCCAATAAAGTAGATGATGAAGTGGATGTGATGTTCGGCGGCCACAATCATGCGCTGACTAATGCTGTCGTCGACAACAAGCTTCTTGTTCAGTCCTATTCGTCAGGAACGGCTTTCTCGGATGTGGATTTGGAAATTGATCCTGTAACTCAGGATATTGTTAAGAAAAAAGCGGAAGTCGTTAATGTAGACCGCAGCAAGATTGCGCCAGATCCTGAAATTAAGGCATTTGTAGACCGTTATGTGGCAGACGTGGCTCCTATTTTGAATGAAGTGATTGGAGCCACTCCAAACTATATCAGCAAAGACATTAATTCCGACGGGGAATCCACAATGGGGAACCTGATCGCAGATTCAATGAAGGCCCAAACCGGAACGGATTTTGCCTTTATGAACCCGGGAGGCGTCCGGGCTGATATTGATGCGGGAGAAATCACATGGAAGGAAGCTTTCACCGTGCAGCCTTTCGGCAATGATCTCGTAACCATGGATTTGACCGGCGCCCAGGTAAAAAGCCTGCTGGAAGAACAATGGGCGGATCCAACCCGTGCTAAAATTTTGCAGATCTCTGGATTGAAGTTCACCTATGACGATTCAAAACCGGCAGGTGAACGGATTGTGAGCATTACGCTTCCAGATGGAACGGCTGTGGATGCAGCCAAAACGTATTCTGTTACGGTGAATAATTTTATGGCCGGCGGCGGAGATGGATACACAACGTTACTTGATGGTAAAAACTCAAGTGTAAACATTGTGGACCTTGATGCCCTCGTCAAATACATCAAAGCCAAAGGAAGCGTTGATCCGAAAATCGAAGGAAGAATCACAAAGCTTAACAAGTAATTTCATCAAACATTGAAACCAGCTCAGCACCCGAGCTGGTTTTTTCTTGTCCGTGCTGTAAGTACGCTCTGTAACTTGTGATATAATCCAGTTATTGGCGCACTTTTCGTACAAAGGAGTCATGATTGTGAATGAATACCGTTCAGAGCAAATCGATGTAATAAAAGGAAGAAATCATCTTTTGTATAAGGTGCTGTGGGGCTTCTTTATCGTGGATCTTCTTATCGATTTTTGGGTTGATCCAGAGATCGCCTTATTTATGCTGCCGCTTGGTGCTGTTGTCTTTGGTATCGTTACATATCTGGCTATCAGTAACAGGCATCCTGTCTTCACCATGTATTTTACCGTTTCGAGTTTTTACTTTTTTCTGTTTTGCCTTTTATGGGTTCAGCCCATTATGGTGAATTACCTTTATATATGGTTTTGTTTTATATTGAGCACCATTTATCATCAGTACCGTGTGATCGTCTATGCCGGAGTGCTGTCGATTGCCATGTCTTCCTATTTCTTTTTGGCCGATAGAGAGCTTTTTGCCAATGTGGAAGACTTTGATCTTATTTTTATCATCCTGTTTTTTGTATTCGTAACGCTTTTTTTCAGCCTGTCTTCCCAGTTCACGGAAACGCTCCGTCTGAATTCCGAGAAACGCGAAAAACAGACGGCAAGTAAGCTGACAGAAACAAGAGAATATTTTCATTCCATCATCTCGCAAACCGCGGATGCCATTCTGGTGCAAAGTAAAAATGGCGATGTAATGACGGTGAACAGAGCATTTCTCGAGCTGTATGGATGGAATGAGGAGGAAATGAGAAATATTCCTTTTCAGCATATTCCTGCCACGCAAAAGACGGTGTTCAATGAGGTATTAAGCAAAATTGTAAATGGAGAAGCCGTTTCGGGGTATGAAATGGTCAATCAAAAAAAATCAGGCGAGCTGTTCCCTGTTTCAGTCACCTTTTCCCCTATTCGGAATGTAGATGGCTCAATCAGGGCCATTGCAGGGATATACCGGGACATTACGGAAGCAAAAAGGACAGAAGAATTAATTATACAATCTGAAAAATTATCGGTGATCGGCCAGCTGGCGGCAGGTGTGGCACACGAAATCAGGAACCCGTTGGCGATCTTGTCAGGATTTGTGCAATTTATGCGGGAGGAAAAAATCTCCGAAGAGTACACCGGTATCATGCTGACAGAAATCAACCGGATGAATCAAATACTTGAAGAATATATGCAGCTGGCCAAGGCGAAACCGTTTACCACAAGCGAGCTGGATCTCACCGCTCTTGTTAAAGAAACGCTTGTATTAATGGAAGCTTTCGCAAGCCTTTCAAATATCTCCATCCATTATACAATGCAGGCCGATAACTGCATGATAAAAGGAGATGCCAATTCCCTGAAGCAGGTATTAATCAATCTGATAAAAAATGCGGTTGAAGCCTCCGAGCAGGGAAGCAAGATTGAGGTTATCGTTAAACGGACGAGCGGTTATGCCACCATTGAAGTAAAGGACGAGGGCCAGGGGCTTGCTCATGAAGACTTAAAAAGACTGGGAGAGCCATTCTTTACAAAAAAAGAAACCGGGACTGGTCTCGGTTTGATGGTGAGCTTTAAAATTATCGAACTGCATCAAGGAGAAATTACGGTGACGAGTGAACCCAATACAGGCACCATCTTTTCCGTTATGCTCCCTGAGCTTAATAAAAACCATTAAAAAGGAACAGCCGGCAAATGCGGCTGTTCCTTTTCCCTTATTATCCGTTGTTTTTGTAGCCATCGATGACCACATCAAGCTTTCCTGTCTCAGGGTCGATAACAAGGCCATGGACGGGGACTGATTCGGGAAGCAATGGGTGGTGCTTTACAAGATTAACGCTGCTTTCCACCGCATCCTCTACCTTATCAAATCCTCTGAGCCACTGGTTGAGGTCCATACCTGAATATTTCAACGTGTTAAGCGTTTCTTCGGTGATGCCCTTGCCTTTCATTTTTTCCATGAAATCGTCCGGGTTCATGGCACTCATACCACAGTCATGGTGGCCGATGACACACACCTCAGACGCTTTTAAGGCGTAAATGGCAACCAGGATGCTTCTCATAACGCTTCCGAATGGATGGGCGATAATAGCTCCCGCCGTTTTAATAATTTTTACGTCGCCGTTTTTTACATTCATAGCTTGAGGAAGCAGCTCCGTAAGCCTGGTATCCATACATGAAATAATGACCAGCTTTTTCTCTGGATACTTGGTTGATTCATATTTTTCATACTCTTTATTCGCCACGAATTTCTCGTTAAACGATAGGATTTCATTTAGAATTGCCACGTCTGTTTTCCCTCCATTTCATTATACTGTTATCTATTTTAGCGAATTTCTCGCAAAAATCAAAATTTCTATTGTTTTTATTAGACGAAACAAGCCTGTTATCGATAAAAAAACAGGGAGTTGGAACGCTTGTTTGCAGGCTGGCCATTAAAATCCTTCGTTTTTTGTAGGACAACCAAAACATATGTAGGAAAAAAACAAGCAAACCAAGCACATTGTGACAAACATTTCCATTGTCTCTTCGTATAATCAAACTATCAAGAACATAAGCATATAGGTTACTCCAACATCATGTCAGGAAGGAAGGGGGACAGGCAGAAGGAAGACGGAAGATCATCCATTTAAAATAGATGGACCAATTAAAAGGGGGATAACGGATATGGAATCCATGTATTTACTTGCTATTATTCTATTTACGGTGAATGTGATGTTTCAAAAAGCGGTTGCTTTGATGGTGACAAGAGTGGAACAAGCCGTTCTGGTGAATGAGCAAAAATTCAAACTGGCGGGCTTACTGGCCAAGATGGTGAAAAAGAAGGAACGGCCTTTCCTGACTAAGATCAATGTCTTTGCTCGTGAACGACGCAATGTGCAGTGGGTGGATACCTCTTAACTAACATAAAAGTGAATGAAATATGAGGGGAGAGGGTAAATGGCAAATGATATTACTTAGGATGGCTAGATATTATTTAGTAATACTTAAGGAGTTTGATCAACAAAAAGGGCATTCTGCTGGCAGATCCAAACGTCTTATAAAACGAATAATTCATATTGTTTTGCGGCCTGGATCACCGTGATTCTCTATGAATTAAAGAATTATGCGCGGAGTATGTCGGGCAGTCTCTTTAGGGCTGTCTTTTTTTCGTGCGCAAAAAATATGGTAGAATAAAGATACCATTAAAGGCTACTAAAAAAGGAGAACACGCTATGAGTATTTCTCTCCGTCATATTATCAATCAGATGGAAAAGCATGTGAATGAATTAAAACAGCTGCCGGAACGGTCTTCCAAAGTGAAAGAGCATGCAGCCGCGATTCGTGCGCTGAGTGACCTGATGCTGGATTCTGGTGAAACGACTGAAGAGAACCAGTGGACACCACCCTCTCAAATTTCTGCCCCGCCAGGTTTTTCAGGAACGTTGCCTAAAAAACCACAGAAAATGGATGATGATGAGGACGGCAATGGTGAATCCATCTTTGATTTTTAAAAAAGCTCATCCCCTAAATTAAAAAGGGATGAGCTTTTTCTTTAAAGCTGATAAATTCTCGCTTCGTGAGGCTGCAACGCAGTAAGCTGCTGAATGTCCTGATAGTTTCCAAGAATAAGCTTCTTGCCGCTGATGGACAATGTGTCGGGTAGCGATACGGTATTCGGCTCATTGCTGTGGTTCAGTAGAATCAGCCAGGTTACATCCCCAAGGCTTCTCGTATAGGCATAGATGTGCGGGTCCTCTTTGGAATGGTCATGATAGTCGCCATAAACCATCACATCATGCTCTTTACGGAGAGAAATGAGTTTTTGATAAAAGTAAAAAACGGAGTCAGGATCCTTTAACGCTTCTTCCACATTGATTTTTGTATGGTTCGGATTGACGGCAATCCATGGTTCTCCACTTGTAAATCCTCCATTAGCGCCAGCTTCCCATTGCATGGGAGTACGTGAATTATCACGGCTTAACGGCTGCAATTCGGCCAATACTTCTGAAGGCTCCCTCCCCTTCTGGGTTTCTTCCTCATATTTGTTTTTCATAGCAATATCCTGGTAGTCGTCGATCGATGAAAATTTGACGCCTGTCATCCCGATTTCTTCACCTTGGAAAATGTAAGGCATGCCAGGAAGCGTATGCAGCATAGTGGCAAGAAGCTTTGCCGATTCGCGGCGGTACTCCTTGTCATTTCCGTATCGGGTGACCTGGCGTGTATGATCGTGGTTATTCAGAAATTGTGAGTTCCATCCTTTTCCGTGCAATCCCTCATACCAGGTTTCCTGAATTGCTTTGTATCGCAGCATATCCCAAGATGGCATATCATCGGCCACCTGAAAATGAAATAGCGTATTTAATTCATGTCGGTCCTCTCCTACATACTTTAAGCCGTCCTTAGGTGTCACAAATGGAATTTCCCCGACCGTCATCACATCGTAATGGCTCAATACTTTTTCATTCATTTCTTGAAGATACTCATGAATGCCCGGATTATTTCCCAGGTAATCGATCTTTTCGGGGTGTTCGGCGTTGGGGAATCCCTTTTGTTTGGCCAAAAGATTGATCACATCCATACGGAAGCCATCGATTCCTTTATCAAGCCAAAACCTCATCATGCTGTATATCGCTTCCCGTACCTCTTTGTTCTCCCAGTTTAAATCAGGCTGCTGAACCGCAAAGGAATGCATATAATATTGGCCGGTAGGCTCGTCCCATTCCCACACAGATGGGGTGAAATAGGAGCGCCAGTTGTTCGGCTTCCCGCCATTGACAGGATCTTTCCAGATATACCAATCCCGTTTGGGGTTATCTTTAGAGGAACGGGACTCCAGAAACCATGAATGCTGATCTGATGTATGGTTGACCACCAGATCCATAATCAGTTTTAACCCGCGTTGATGGGCTTCGTCGAGCAGCCGTTCCCACGTTTCCATGGCGCCTGCCTTTTTCATAATGGACTGATAGTCTGAAATATCATAGCCGTTGTCCAGATCGGGTGATTCATAGACCGGATTCAGCCAGATGACATCTGCGCCCAGTTTTTTTATATAATCAAGCTTGGCGATTACACCCTCCAAATCACCAAATCCATCACCGTCTGTGTCATAAAAGCTTCTCCAGTAAACCTGGTAAACGACTGCTTCTTTCCACCATGTTCGTTTCATGTGCTCCATCCTCCCTTTTTTCTTTTATTATGAAGCAAGTCTTCTTTACTTGAAAGGACAAAGAGGGACCGGGGTCTGGATTTAACGCGAATGTTTTAGGGAAAGGGTGCTTAAAGCAAGCATTCTATTAAACAAGGGACGTGATAAATCATGAAAAGAAGCGGCAATATCACGGCATTAATTATTATGGGGTTTACGATGTTTGTTTTGGGAGGGCTTTCAAGTACCAAGGGCATTGTGCTTGATGAGGTGAAAAAGGATATCGGACTGGACTTGAATCAATTTGGTCTGGTTGTATTTATTTTTCAATGGGGGTTCACCCTTGCCAGTGTTGTAATCGGTTACCTTGTCGATAAAAAAGGGCTGAAACTGATGATTATCATCGGCTCGATTATTATGGGTGCAGGTCTGTTTGGAACAGGTTCGGCTCAAACCATTCTGTTTTTTCTCGGCTTTTATATGATTGTTGGGTTTGGGCTCGGGGCAATGACAGTGGCCTCGAATGCGATTGTTCCTTCCGTCTACCCGGACAAGCAGGGGCTGATGTTTAACCTCACGATGGGTGTTTACGGCTTGGGCATGTTTGCTACCCCTCTGATTCTCCGTTGGATGTTCTCCTCCAATATTTCCTGGCGGGTGTTCTATATTGGAATTGCGATCCTTCTTGTCGGCTTGATTCTCTTTGTACTGCTGACTAAGGTACCGGATGGAAAAGCTGACCGTGCAAGCTTGTCAGCGTTTAAGGTCATGTTGAAAAATGCTCAGTTCATTTTTGTGATGTTTATACTTATCTTCTATGTATCTTCTGAGGTCTCATTTTTAAACTTCTTTCCAAGCTATTTAAAGTCACTGAATTTAAGTGGAATGAGCATGTCGGATAAAGGGAAGCTGGCCACAACGATCCTCTCCATTTTTTCGCTTCTTTTCACGATTGGAAGGCTCGGCGGGGGCTGGATTGCCGAAAAAATCGGCGAGAAAAAGACCATTTTGATCTTTGCCTTTCTATCGGTAGCAACAGTCTTGATCAGCAAGTTTTTTGCAGATCAATGGGTCTACCTGTTTGCAGCAGCGGGACTTTTCTTCTCTGTTTTGTTTCCTACCGCAACAGCCATCGGAACGAAGCTTTCCGAAACGGGAGGCTCTGCATTGGGACTTGTATACGTTGCTTCAGGTATTGGAGGAGCATTTGCAGGCTGGCTCGTTGGCGCGGTTTCCGAAAAATTCGGATCCGCAGCGGGATTCAATCTTCCCATTATCTTTTTGGCGATCCTTCTCATCTTCTCCTTTTTCGTCAAAGATGTACCTGATGACAAGGCAAAAACGACCAATGCCTGATAAGAAAAGAGCAAGCAGTTCCTGGGTCTTTCGACCTGTTTTTAAAAACGGTATAAGGTATGATGGTAAATTTTACTGTTCGGGTTTATACTATTTTTACGAACATTTGTTCGTAAAAATACATGGTGAAGTGAGGGAGATCCAAAATGAATACAGCTAATGATTGGCTAGGGCTTGTTAATCTCCTAGGGAACGTAGGTTTTCCGGTCTTGCTTGCTGGTTATTTAATGCTACAGTTTGAAAAGAGGATTCAAAGTCTCGAAGGGGTCGTCAAAGGATTGCGGGATGAACTGGTGGATAAAGAAGAATTGGAAAAAAAGATAGAGCATTACGGAAAAAAGCTGAAGGAAAAAGAAGAGTCGAAAAAAACCGATGTTTCATAACTTCCTTTCGTTTCTGGTATGATAAAAGAAAACTAGAGGAGTGGGTTTAACATGAAGCTGTTTTTGATTTTGGGGGCAGCCAACGCGGCGGTTGCCGTTATGCTGGGTGCGTTCGGCGCACATGGGCTGGAAGGCAAGCTGTCAGAACGCATGCTCGAAGTGTATAAAACAGGTGTTCAATATCACATGTATCATGCGATTGGTTTGCTGGCGGTTGGTCTTCTCGCAGGAAAATTAACAGGATCCGGGCAGTTGCACTGGGCAGGGTGGCTGATGTTCATCGGAATCATTCTGTTCTCGGGAAGCTTGTACGCATTAAGCACAACTGGCATCTCCAAGCTTGGCATCATTACACCATTTGGCGGCGTTGCGTTTATCGCCGGATGGGTGCTATTTATTGTAGCTGCAGCAAAAGGACTTTAATAGGAAAAGAGCTTTGCGTCATACAAAGCTCTTTTTTGTATATCGTTACCTTGGGCTGTACGTAGCCATGCCTTGTGATTGTCCTTGCCCTTGTCCCTGTGACTGCCCCTGCTGCTGGCTTGATTGGCCTCCAAACGGATAGGTGTATTCAATCGGTTCATCAAACGTAATGTAATTGACAAAGACCATCAAGAGAAGATAGCGTTTTCCGCTCTGGGGATCGCTTAAGATGATATGGTCGCGTCCTGCAGCCTCGATGGTTCCTCTGAAGACTTTGGAATTCCACTTGTCACTGCCTTCAAAGGTTTGATAGATCGTAGCTACTTTGCCTTTATTCAGCCGCAAAATGTTCTCAATGTACGACTGCTCAAGCGGAAGCTGGCCGGGAGCGGCAATATCCGTAGGAGCCTGCCCCATGGCTGAGCCAAGTCCAAACCCCTGTGGAGGCATGCCCATGGACATGCCAGGGCCGCTGTAACCTCCGCTCTGTCCCTGCTGTTGTCCCTGCGGCATTTGCCCCTGCTGTCCCATCTGGCCGGATTGCGGCATCCCGTAATAGGATGGCATGCCGCCGCCCATTTGTCCCTGCTGTCCTTGCGTTTGCCTGTAATTACTCATGGTGTAGATCCCCCTTGTAAAAAGGTTTTGGTATCCGAAACAGTGTTGTTTTCCTTCCTTGCCTGTATAATTGCATAACTTTTCACGCGAAAAATAATCAGGAAGGAGCCACAAAAACTACAATTTATCATATGTAAACATGCAGAAGCTTAGACCAAAAAAAGCTGGCTCTCTGCTGCAGACAAAATCACAGCATTAGAACCAGCTTACGTTATTTTGTGATAGAAATTATACGTGCAAATAGCCCGGCACTGCCTCGCGGGTCAATTGGTTCCCTACATAGAATGAACCAAATTCACCGTATCGGGCACTCACTTCATCAAATCTCATTTCGTATACGAGTTTCTTAAATTGAAGCGCGTCATTTGCGAAAAGGGTAACTCCCCATTCCCAGTCATCGAAACCAACGGAACCGGTAATGATCTGCTTCACTTTCCCTGCATAGCTGCGGCCAATCATGCCGTGGCTGTACATCATTTTCTTTCGTTCTTCCATCGGAAGCATGTACCAGTTGTCATTTCCTTCGCGGCGCTTGTCCATTGGATAGAAGCATACATACTTCCATTTTGGAAGCTCAGGTTTCAATCTTCCCTGAATCATGGGATCCGTTTCTGGATCTACATTATTGGATGGGTTGTAGTTGCTCAATTCAACGACTGATACGTAGGAATAAGCCGGAGTTGTGAATTGGGCAAAGGTGGTTTTATTAAAGGCATTTTCAATTTCATTCAAATCTTCCAGTGTGGGACGCAGAAGCATCAGCATAAAGTCAGCCTTTTGGCCAACGATGGAATAAAGAGCATGGCTGCCTTCTTTCCTGGCTTCAGCACCTTCCCATTTTTCCAAAAATGCCGTAAATTCCTTGATGGCAGCTTCGCGTTCATTACCCGAAATGGCTTTCCATGCAATCCAGTCAATTTTGCGGAAATCATGCAGGCAATACCAGCCTTCCAGTGTTTGTGCAGCTTCACTCATGTATTGTCACTCCTTGGAATATAATAGTGCGTTTACTCTTAACCAATATACCATAACGGATGCAATAAAAAAAAAATCCCCGTCTCTATGGAAATGACGGGGGAAAATACCGTACGAGTTACGCAAATTGCTGAATGGCAGCAGTAAGTTTTCCGGTTAAATGGGACGTATTCTGCAGTTCATGTTCCGTAAAGGAAAGGCGGATATGTTTTTCATCCATATCCATCGCCTCTTCAAGCAGTCCAAAGAGACCATTTGCTTTCTTGTCAATTTCAAGAAGGATCTCCAATGTTGATCCGTCGCTGAAGAATACGGCTTCCAGCTCATCCAGTTTGCCCCTGAACATGCCTGTCGGAACATACTCAAACTCCTGGACGAATGGAAGGCGCCCCCTGTTATACCTGGAAGCCGCTTCACACTTTGCTTTGCGAAGTACGAAATCCAGCCCTTCGATCGCTTCCATCGCTTTGCTGACAAGCGGGTCGGGATTAACAGTAATGTAATCCTTGTCCTCCGGGTCAACAGCATTTTTGATATCCACCCCTGTTTTCAGCCAGACCGGTGTATGTCCGATGCTAAGCGGCACATCTATAGGAAGACGAAAGACAAAAGGAATTCTTTTCGTTTCCCCGGGCTGAATGATCAAGTGATCTGTTACTTTCTGGCGGGCGACTGCTGCATGCTCGTGAATTTTTTTGCCATTGGTTTCTCTTATGTACTCGGTCATCAAAAACAGTGAAACGGAATCAATAGGCTGTGCCACTTTGCCTCCAATAATCTGTACGGTACCTGTGATTTCCTCACCCGGAATAAAACGGTTTGAGTTTAGAATGGTATCCACCGTTGCCGCTCCGATCCCTATACTGGCCAGCATTTTATTCATGAATGACAAATCCAACATCTCCCTTGGTTTGATAGTACGTTATACGTGATTTAGCGTAAAAGGATTCAAAAGAATTTACAAAATTAACCTCTTTTCCAACACGCCAATTTTCGAAAAATAACAACTTTTTGGCAGAAACGCTTTCAATTTTGGGTATAGGTTTAAAACCCACCCAAAGTAGAGTACCCTAGTATGGAATGCAAAGGAACAGGAGGCTACTCGCATGAGCGATTTATTTAAAGAACTAAAAGAAAAAGTCCAACAGGAGAATCCGGCGATTGTTTTTCCGGAAGGAACGGATGAGCGTATTTTGAAAGCTGCAGCCAGGCTGGCAGAAGAAAATGTCCTCCGCCCTATCCTGATTGGCAATACAGGGGAGATTGCGGCAAAGGCTGAAGAACTCGGTGTGAAGCTCGGTGAAATTCAGCTGATCGACCCAAAAGATTATTCCGAAATTGAAAGCCTTGTATCTTCTTTCGTTGAACGCCGCAAAGGGAAAGCCACGGAGGAACAGGCCCGTCAAATTCTTTTGGATGAAAACTACTTCGGAACGATGCTTGTTTATACAGACAAAGCACACGGACTAGTGAGTGGAGCGGCACACTCGACGGCAGATACCGTCCGTCCGGCGCTGCAGATCATCAAAACAAAAGAAGGCATTAAAAAAACTTCAGGTGCATTCATCATGGTTAAAGGCGATGAAAAATATGTGTTTGCCGATTGTGCGATCAATATTGCTCCAACAAGTGAAGACTTGGCGGAATCCGCTATTGTCAGCGCCCATACGGCACGCGTATTTGGCATTGAACCCAAGGTTGGACTTCTAAGCTTTTCAACCAAGGGATCTGCGAAATCTCCGGAAACAGAAAAAGTGGTGGAAGCTACGCAATTGTTGAAAGAGAAAAACCCTGATTTTCCATTTGACGGTGAACTGCAATTTGACGCAGCCTTTGTTCCTTCCGTTGCTCAAAAGAAAGCTCCGGATTCCGTACTAAAAGGAGAGGCGAATGTTTTCATCTTCCCTGGCCTTGAAACGGGAAATATCGGCTACAAAATGGTTCAGCGCCTTGGCGGCTATGAAGCGATCGGTCCGATCCTTCAAGGACTGAACATGCCGGTGAACGACCTGTCCCGCGGCTGTAATGAAGAAGATGTATATAAGCTCGCATTGATTACTGCAATGCAGGCGCTATAACAAAAAAGCACTGTGAGATGATTTACATCTCCAGTGCCTTTTCGTTTCGTTCCCAGACACGCTGATAATTATAATCGTAAAGCTGAATTTCATTAACGGACAGCGGTGAGGAAACGAGATGGCTGCTCTCCTCCTGCAGAACATAGAGAAGGCGGGTCATCAAATCGCTGACCGTTAAAGGCTGGCCGGTAATCTCGGACAGGGATGCCATCACTTCAGGATGTATGTCAGGGTACGTGAATTTCGTTGTTTCCCCCTGTAGGCCCCGTTCGTAAAATTTCCGGATCACTTCCGCTCGTTCAGACCCGCTGCCATTGACACACAAGTAGATTTGAACGGCTGCTCCATTGCGGATCCGGCGCTGCGAGATGCCTGCAAACTTCTTGCCGTCCACACTCAGATCATAGCTTCCGGGGCAATAAGAATGGACAATTTCTCTCGCTTCAAATGAAACGTTATAAGGAAGCAGCATTTTTTGAATCAGTTCCACCATCGTGTCATAGCCTTTATTGATTTCGATGCTGCTGTCCTTTTCGGGCAGAATAATGGAGATGTTCAATACGCCTTCATCAAGAACGACAGCAAGGCCGCCGGAATTGCGGACAATGACACGATAGCCTTTAGATTTAAGTACGGCTACTCCCTCTTCCAGATGAGGAAGCCGCGTATCCTGGATTCCGAGAACAATCGTGTGATGGTGAACCCACGTGCGGACAGTGGGAGAGGATTCCTCATTCCCAACGGTCGTGCACAGGGTGTCATCCATTGCAAAGGAAGACAATGCGTCAAAGGAGGGCCCCAGACTTGATTGGTCGATAATACGCCATTTTGGCTGAAATAACAGTGATGTGATCATGTTTCATCTTTTCTCCGCTTCAATGATAAATGTTTTGGGAATACCACGGTCAAAATCGCCGGGATGCGGCTCTTCCTTCAGCTCGGTAATAAACAGACCGGAAGCCCCGAGCGCGGTGACAATTTCACCGATCGTCCATTTGCGGATCGCCACTTGATACGGCTTACGTTCTTCTTCTGTCGCATAACGAAGTTCGGGAAGGAACTTGGAATAGGAAACATCCACTGTTTCAAGTTCTGCACTGAAATAATCACCGGTTACTTTATGCTTTCTGACCGCCTGGCTTTTCCCTTGTGAGGTGATCAGTTTGGTAGATACCGGATGAAAGTCCTGCAGTACAAATTTGCCTCCGGGAGCAAGCAGGCTATGGACGGTTGTAAAAAACGGTACAAGATCTGTAAAATAGTGCAGAATTCCGTTTTCCGTTAATACCAGATCATAATCCCCGGTCAGTTCTTCTTTTGGCAGCGCCAGAACATCGCTTCGTACATACCTGAGCGGCACTCCTGCCTCCTTTGCCAGCTCTTTCGCATACCGTTCGTTCGGCTCTGACAGATCGATCACGGTTGCCTCGGCGCCCAGCAAGGCCATGGCTACCGCTTTGCTGCCGTGAGAACCGAGCAGGTTGCAGACTTTTTTGCCTTTAACATTTCCAATGTATGATTCAAGCGGGCTCAACCGCTTAAGAGGGTCTTTTTTTATTTTTGCGGCCGCTTTTGCCGGCTCGCCAAATCGATGGGTCCAGGCTTCGTACGACTTTTCGTTCCATGCCTGCCCATTTTGGTCATTCTGAAATTGATCCACGAGTTAACCTCCTGATTCTATCGTTCACTCCTTAGTATAACGCAATAGTGAGCCATGCTTCCATGTCATACTATTTTATTGCAACTTTTTGGAATGTAATTACGTATGCATAGGTATAGTGAATGGAACGAATGAAGAGAATGGGAGGAAAATTCTTTGAATAGAAACTTATCGAAAACGTTAAAATGGATCTCGGGGGGATATGAGGCACTGCTTGGCATTCCGTTTGTCGGCGGAACCATAGTCCTCTCCTTTGCCTGGACACCGCTGGCACTTGCCCTCGCGCTCCATATCGTAACCCTGATTTTCGCTTCAAAAGAAGGAACGGCAAAGCATGGAAGTGTTATGGGGATAATCACCTCATGCATCGCCTGGATCCCCTTCGTCGGAATGATCATGCACATTATCACCGCCATCCTGCTAATGGTCGACGCCTACAAACAAGAAGACCTAGATGACCAAGTAGTAGATACCCAATAAAAAAGAAGGCAATCATAGACTGCCATATTGAAATGAGACAAGAATAAAACACCTTTATTAGGCTGCCATTCGACCAAATTCCATGGGTGAATGGTAGCCTAATTTTTCTTGTATTCTTTCTTCATTGTAGTAGTTTATATAATGGTCAATTTGCTCACGTACCTTATCTAAAGATAAAGAATTGAATTTTACATACTGAAATTGTTCCGATTTTAAATTGGAATGAAACGACTCGATGACGGCGTTATCCCAACAGTTGCCCCTTCGCGACATGCTGCTGATTACTTCTTCCTCTTTCACAAAGTTCTGAAAGGCATAGGAAGTATACACACTGCCCTGATCGGAATGGAGAATTACCCCTTTCGGGTTCCCTCTATGGTCCAAAGCCTCTTTTAGCGTATCCATGACTAAGGGGGTTTGCTGATGTGTATAGAGTTTATAGGCTACAATTTGGTTATTATATAAATCTATAACCGTCGATAAATAAAGGGTAGACGATCCATATTGAATATAGGTAATATCCGTCACCCATTTCTGATTGGGCGCGCTGGCCCGAAAATTTCGCTCTAATAGGTTGGGGGCCACCACGATCGTTTCTCCTTGGGATTTCCATCTTTTTTTCGGCTTTACCCTGCATTGAAGATGATGTTTCTGCATTATGCGCTGAACGGTATTTCGATTGAGCTTTACTTGGTGCTGACGCCATAATAAGGCTTTGATTTTGCGGTGTCCATATCGATATTTTGTTTCCTTGCACAATGAACTAATGACCGTTTCTTCTCTGCTTAATGATTTCAACGGAAGCGTCTTGACCCAGCGATAGTAATTCGCCCGCGGCACATTTAATACGGATAGAACGGCAGAGACCGTATACTTTTTCCGCAATTTCTCCACAAGCTGCAGGACTACTTCTCTTTCAACTCCTTTACCATCTCCAAGTACTTTTTTAAGATTTCGTTCTCCTGTTTTAAATGGGCATATTTCTTCTCTTTTTTCTCTTCCTCACTCAGGATGTCTGGACCAAGCCCATAGGTGTATTGCTTTCCAATCGGCTGATCAAACCGATGGATCTCATTATTTTTATACCATTTCATCCAGGTACTAATTTGCGTTTTGTTCTTAATCCCGTGCTTTTCCATAATCTCCTGGTTGGTCAATTGGCCGCTCATTTTATCTTTAATCACAGCCCACTTCACTTCACTTGAATATACGTTTTTGCCCATGCAAAAACACCTCCGAATTCTCACTTGTTTTAAGTGTAACATTTCGAAGGTGTTTTATTGTGTCTCATTTACTTAGGTTAGTCTAACCATGCCTTCTTTTTTTGTTCTTTTTTAGGAAGGTTTTAAAAAGAAACTTCACTGCCCCGTTGATTGGAGTGCAAGGTGCGAGACTCCTACGGGACTAGCGGGACAGGTGAGACTACAGGCTCACCGCCCGCCCCGAGGAAAGCGAGCAACCTGGAACGTAAATCAACCCCTTCCAAGTCTTTTTTAGATTACAGAAGAAAAAGAAAGCATGAAAGCGAAAAAGAAATAAAGATGTCACAAACCGCTTCTTTTGTTTGTTGTTTCATGGTTCGAAACCACGTAGAATAGGGTATACTTCACATGAAAACATTCTAATAACCTACACGATTATCCTTCTTTCGACAATTTTTCCTGAGAAGGGATTTTCTATTTTTAGCAGAAATTTAAATATAAACTAATTGCGGCTGAAGGAGCATTTATTAAGATATGGCGAAAGAAATGGGTCAATTAAATGAAGAAAAGGTGTTCAAGGATCCGGTTCACCGTTATATACACGTAAGGGATGAACTGATCTGGAGACTGATCGGAACGCGCGAATTTCAGCGGCTTCGCCGGATTCGCCAGCTCGGCACGACCTACCTGACGTTTCACGGGGCTGAGCACAGCCGGTTCAGCCACTCTTTAGGTGTATATGAGATTACAAGACGCATCATCGAAGTGTTTCATAACCGGCCTCATTGGAATGAGGAAGAACGGATGTTGGTGCTCAGTGCAGCCCTGCTGCATGATATCGGCCATGGTCCCTTTTCTCACTCCTTTGAAAAAGTGTTCGGGGTGGACCATGAAGATTACACAAGAGCGATTCTGCTGGGCGACACGGAAGTGAATGAGGTACTCCGTCTGCAAGGCAGCGATTTTCCGAAAAAAGTAGCGGAAGTCATTGAAAAGACCTATCATGATAAGCTTGTGGTAAGCATGATTTCCAGTCAAATCGATGCCGACCGGATGGACTATCTTCTTCGTGATGCCTATTTTACCGGTGTGAGTTACGGGAATTTTGACCTCGAACGGATTCTGCGGGTGATGAGGCCAATGGAAGACGGAGCGGTCATCAAGGCGAGCGGCATGCATGCCGTTGAGGATTACATCATGAGCCGCTACCAAATGTACTGGCAGGTTTATTTTCATCCGGTTACACGGAGCGCTGAGGTCATTTTAAGCAAAATCCTTCACCGGGCAAAAGATTTATATCAGGAAGGCTACACGTTCAAGCAAAATCTCACTCATTTCCGCTCTCTGTTTGAAGGGGAAATTACATTAGAAGATTACATAAAGCTGGATGAGGGAGTCATGCAGTATTATTTCCAGATATGGCTGGAGGAGGAAGACGGCATTCTTCGTGATTTGTGCAGACGATTCCTTGACCGAAAGCTTTTCAAATACTCGGAGATGGTTTCTGTCTCGGAAGTTCTTAAGCTGTCCGACTATCTGGAAGAGGCAGGAATTGACCCAAAATACTACCTTGTGATCGACTCTTCCTCCGATTTGCCATATGACTTTTACCGTCCGGGGGAAAAAGAGGAAAGGCTGCCTATTAACCTTTTAAAAGCCAATGGTGAAGTACGTGAACTTTCCAGGGAATCGGATGTGGTGGAAGCCATTTCCGGAAAAAGAAGAACCGACCACAAGCTGTATTATCCGGCAGATCTGATTGAGCAAATAAATGACAGCCAATTAAAGAAAAAAATAAAACACATACTGAAAAAAGGATGATAAGGATTTACGTTAGGGGGAAAAAATGTGTTTGATGATCATTTAAAGGTCATAACCGTTATTAAGGAAGCAGGAGAAGTCGTTGGCCGAAAAAAGCTGCAAAAAATGATTTATATTGCCAAGAAGCTTAACTTTCCTTTTCAGGAAAAGTACGAGTTTCATTTTTACGGACCCTATTCCGAGGAGCTGACACTGCGCGTGGAGGAGCTCTGCAATCTGGGCTATCTTTTAGAGAAAAAAGAAAAGGTGAGCGGCTATTCGCAATACCGCTATTCCCTGAATGAAGAGGGAGAAGGCTTTTTGGCCAGCTACGGAACATCCATACCGAAGCTCGGTGAATGCATCAGGACGATGAACGAACAGTCTTCCCGGTTCCTGGAATTGGTTTCTACAATTCTGTTCTTTTACCATTTGCCTGTAGAGGAAGTCACAGAGAAGATTCATACGTTAAAAGCCAAGCAAAGATATACGAAAGAGGAAATTCAGGAAGGCTACAAGTTTATCAGCCAACTCGAAGGTTGTATCATGCAATAGCTCTTTATTCCTTTTGACGATCGTAAAATCAACTGACTTTCATGAGAGAAGGTCAGTTTTTTTGTGCGTAATAAGCGAAAAGAAATGGTCCATAGTACCCGAACGATGCAGAGCAATACCTTAGACATGGATAGAAGGGTATAAGAGCCTTTTAGAATTGGAAAATGGTACATTTATACCTGGGAAAATGAGCGGTAAGTTTGATGCGGAAATTCATAATTATTTTACATTTTTTCTCTGAAAGTCAGAAACTGCCTATGAAAAAGTGCCTATAACCCCAGTCATCCCTTTTACTTATTTTTACAAAAATGGTAACTTACAAGTAGCTTCCATATTTTTCTTCCCTTATTATTAAACTAACTTCCAGACTCTTGCGCAAAAAGTGATTAGCAGAGGAGGGTAGTTTTTTTATTGTTTAGGTTCGGTGGTAAATACGAAGGGAGGACGTTTTACGAATGAAAGTCAAACATCTTCGCTTATTCAGTATCATCATGTGCCTAAGTCTGCTGATTCCTTTGATGCTTCCAAAACAGGCGGCTGTGTCCGCGGAGACGAAGCCTTATGTCTCCGTGAACAAGAGTAAAGCCTCTGGGGGAGTTAAAGTCAGCAGCAAACTGAAAAAACAGTTCGACGATCAGGATCAGGTGACGTTCCTGATCAAGTTCAAAGAGCAGGCGGATACACAAAAAGCTGCAAAAGAAGCTCAAAAGCTTGCGAAGAAGCAAAAGCTTAGCGCCTTTAAGACAGAACTGAACAAACGATCTGCGGTGGTCTCTTTGTTGAGAGCGACAGCGGACCAAACACAAAGCGGCGTTAAAGAATACTTAACGAAGCAAAAGAAGGAAGGGAACGCGAAAAACATCCGCTCCTATTTCATCGTGAACGCCATGGCGGTTACAGCAACCAAAGAAGTCATGGAGAAAGTCGCGTCTTTTCCCGAAGTTGACAAAGTCCTTCCAAATGAAATCAGACAGATTCAGCCGGTCAAGGAAACGGATGCCAAGCCGATTCCTACTGTAGACGCTGCAAAAGCAGCTAAAAAGAGTGAAAAGCAAAAAGAAACAAAAGCTGATACAGCTTCAGTGGAATGGAACATTGACCGGGTTGGAGCACCACAGGTTTGGGCAATGGGCATCGATGGTGCAGGCACAGTGGTGGCCAACATTGATACCGGTGTGCAATGGGACCATCCGGCATTAAAAGAAAAATACCGTGGCTATAATGCAGCCGACGGCTCGGTTAACCATGAATATAACTGGTTTGATGCGACAGCCGGACGCGCTGCACCTTATGATGATGACAACCACGGAACACATACCATGGGCACTATGGTCGGCAGTGAAGGCAACAATCAAATTGGTGTCGCTCCTGGCGCCAAATGGATTGCGGTAAAAGCGTTCACTCCGGCAGGCGGAACGGATGCAGACCTGCTCGAAGCAGGACAATGGATTATTGCTCCGACGGATGCTCAAGGAAACCCTCATCCAGAAAAAGCGCCGGATGTGGTCAACAACTCCTGGGGAGGCGGCCCTGGAATTGATGACTGGTATCGACAAATGGTACAAAACTGGCGTGCAGCCGAAATTTTCCCCGAATTTTCTGCAGGTAATACAACATTAACGAACCCAGGGGGCCCTGGATCTGTGGCCAACCCTGCAAACTACCCTGAATCCTTTGCCACAGGGGCAATAGATATCAACAATAAACTCGCTTCCTTCTCTTTGCGCGGACCATCTCCATACGGCGGCATCATGAAGCCGGAAATTTCAGCACCGGGTGTGAATATCCGTTCTTCTGTTCCTGGCGGGAACTATGAAGGTGGATGGAATGGAACATCCATGGCCGGACCGCATGTGTAAGCAGCTGTAGCGCTTCTAAGGCAGGTAAATGCCAGTCTTTCGGTAGCTGACATTGAACAAATACTTAAAGAAACAGCTGTTCCTTTAACAGACAATGATTATCCTGAAAGCCCGAACAATGGATATGGACACGGACTTCTGAACGTGTTTGATGCTGTATCATCCATTATCAGCGGGCTCGGTAAAGTAAAAGGAACCGTATTAAAAGAGGGAGTGGATTCGGAAGCACCAACCTACACGCATGAAGCACCTCAAGAAACATATGCGGGCATGGATCTTCCGCTCACCATCACAGCAAAAGACAACATCAGCATTTCCTCTGTCACTCTTCAATATCAGGATGGTGACGGGAATTGGCAGTCTGTTGAAGCGGATCGAACGGGCGGGAATTATGAGGAAGGCACCTATACCGCGATCCTTCCTGGTGATGCGATTGCTGTCCCATCCCTGACATACCGATGGAAAATTGTTGACTATGGCCAGCATGAAGTCACAACAGATTCCTATAACGTAAATGTACTACCTGGAATCAGCGTTGGATATTCGACTGATTTTGAATCAGAACCTGTGGGCTGGACGTTTTCCGGTACCCTTAACACCTGGGAGTGGGGAACACCAACTTCAGGACCTGGTAATGCTGCGTCAGGCACAAAGGTATACGGAACCAACCTTGACGGCAATTACGACAACAGCGCAAACATGGCGCTGAAAATGCCGCCGATCGACCTTGGAGACGGTCCGGCATACCTACAGTTCAAACACTGGTATGAAATTGAAAACAACTATGACTATGCTCAAGTTTTTGTTTCAACCGATCAGCAAAACTGGACAGAAAAAGCACGTTTTACAAACAAGAGCAATGCATGGATCAACGGACAGGTGGACCTGTCGGAGTATGCCAATCAGCGCATCTATGTTGCCTTTAATCTGAAAACGGATGGCAGTGTAGTCAAGCCGGGCTGGTACCTGGATGACGTTAAACTCGCTGCAGCTCCAACTACACTGAAAGATACAGGCAAACAGAAAACAGATGCAGATGTGAAGGCATCAGCGAAAGAAAAAGTGGATCCAAGCAAAATTCAGCCTGTAAACACGCTGAAAATTAAGAAAGCGGAAGGAAAAGGGCTGGTGGCTGCACCGAACGGCCTTCCGATTCCAGCTGTTGTCAGTGTACTGGAAACCGGACGTTCAACAACAACCAACCCTGCAAACGGCACCTATTCTCTGACCCATGCAGCAGGTGACTACACCCTTGTTGCCGAGTCCTACGGCTACCGTTCGGCTCAGCAAAATGTCACCATTCCAGCGGATGGAGAAGTGGTAAAGTATTTCGTACTCGAAGAGATTCCTAAAGGTACGATCTCCGGAACGGTAACCAATGAACAAACTGGTGCACCGATTAAGGGTGCCACGGTTTATGTGATGGAAGATGCTGCTGTTCAGCCAGTAAAAACGGATGAAAACGGCAATTACAGCTTAACAGCCTATGAAGGAGCCTATACCCTTAAAGTTATGGCTGCTGGATATTACGGAGAAGATACCCAGGTAACCGTTAAGGGGAATGAAACGACAGACAAAGATTTTACGCTTAAACCGTTTATTACCGCACCTGGCGGAGAAATTGCCTATGATGATGGCACAGCAGAAAACGCTCATGCCTTCTATGACGCTGGTAACGGCTGGGCGGTTAAAATGCCACTGCCTGCGGGCAAAGACCAAGCTGTAGTAACAGGCGGTAAATTCCGCTTCTGGGATACGGAATGGCCGGTACCGGGCGGAAACAAAGCGCAAGTGGCTGTTTATGATGCGAGCGGCCCTGATGGCGCACCTGGTAAAAAGCTTGCCGGTCCGATCAATTTCACTGCACAAAGAAATGGTGACTGGTCGACGGTTGATCTTTCCAGCTACGGCATTCAGGTGACGGGCGACTTCTATATGGTCTACTTCCAGGTGGACCCGAATCCAAATGCGCCTGGTCTTGGTACCGATGAAGACGGAACAAATGCTGGACGAAGCTGGCAATATGTTGGCGGAGCATGGTCCCCATCCCCGGCCGATGAAGGAAACTACATGATCCGTGCCCTGGTGGACTATGAAGTCACTGCTCCGGTGATTACTTCTCCTGCAGACGGCAGCTTTACCAATCAAGAGACTGTAAAAGTAGAAGGGCAAACCGTCCCTGGAGTTAATGTCCACATTTTGAAGGACGGTAAGAAAGCGGCTGAATCAACAGCTGGTGAGGACGGCAAATTTGCAGCTGATGTGACTCTTTCCAACGGTGAAAATGTGCTGACTGCCAAAGTTGTAACGGACCGCGGAAGCACGGATGAATCCGCTCCGGTAAAAGTAACACTGGACCAGAAGAAGCCGGTGCTGACCATCGACAGCCCTGCAAATGGATTAAAGACAAATAAAGAAACGGTTACCGTAAAAGGGAAGGTCACAGAGGAAAACCTTGATTCTGTGAAAGTAAACGGAAAGAAAGTAACCGTGAAAGATGATGGAACCTATTCTTATCGCATGATGCTTGACCTTGGTGAAAATGTAATCAAGGTAAAAGCGACAGATAAAGCGGGCAATGCAGTAACCAAAAAGGTCACTGTCTACGCTCAGTATGAAGAGCTTGTCCTCGAGAATGTAAAGCCGGATAAAAATAAGAGTCTGAAGGTCGGCCAATCCGTTAAAATCGAGTTTGACAGCTCTGAAGATCTGGAGGCGACATTTGTGATCCACATGCCTTTGACAAACACAAAGGCAGCTACAAGCAACGCCACTGAGCTTCCAATGCGCGAAACGTCCCCTGGCCACTATGAGGGGTACTACACAGCGACGTCCAACGTAAGGGCGACGGGAGCAACGGTGGAAGTCAGAGCGCAAGACGATTACGGCAACACGGCAAGTGAGATAGCGAAAGGAAAACTGAATATCAACTAGCATTTTTGCATTTTTGCATAAAAAGAAAGCCTGCTGAATGGTGATCAGCAGGCTTCTTTTTATGTTTGCGGCCGGCAAAGGGACTGCGTGGGAAGCGCTCCAGCGCTTGTCGGGGCTGAACGGCTGTTTTAGCTTTTTTCTTAATGCGGTAAAAATGCGAGCTGATAGAAAAACAAAACAGCAAATAAATAAACGAGGAATGGAACTTCACGCCATTTTCCGCGGGCAATTTTTAGCAGCGGGTAAGAAATGAAGCCAAACGCAATTCCGGTTGCGATACTTGATGTCAGCGGCATGGTCAAAATAATGATAAACGCTGGGAACGCTTCGTCCAGCTGCTCCCAATTAATTTTACCAAGCGCTCCGAGCATCAGGCTGCCAACAATAATCAATGTCGGTGCTGTGATGGCTGAAAGGCCGGAAATGGCACTAACAAGCGGCGAGAAAAAGGCGGCAATTATAAACAGTACAGCAACGGTTACCGAAGTTAATCCAGTACGGCCGCCGACTGCTACACCTGAAGTTGATTCAATATAGGCACTTGTCGGGCTTGTCCCGAGCGCGGCCCCTACTGTTGTTGCTACAGAATCGGCAAGAAGTGCTTCACGTGCTTTGGGCATTTTGTTATTTTTCATCAAACCAGCCTGTTCAGCGACACCTACCATCGTTCCTGTCGTATCAAAAATGGTAACGAGAAGGAAGGAGAAAACCACTGCAAACAGTCCATACTGAAACACATCGGCAAAAGCGGTCATCGGGTTGCCGAAGATAAATAATTCTTTCGGCATTGCAGGGACAGACATAAAACCATTAAATTTTAACTGATGCGTAAAATATGCAATAATTCCAGTAATGATCATTCCGAAGAAAAGAGCGCCGTTCACATTGAGTGCCATCAGAATGAGCGTAATCGCCAAACCTGCCAAAGCAAGCATGACAGATGGTGAATGAAGGTCACCGAGCGCCACCAGATTTTCCTTATGGGCGGTAATGATACCGGTCATTCGCATGCCGATAAACGCGATAAAAAGGCCGATTCCTGCGGTAATCCCGTATTTTAAATTAGCGGGAATGGCTTCAATCAATTTTTCGCGAAACGGTGTCAGCGACAAAATAACAAAGATAATTCCGGCGACAAAAACCGCTCCAAAAGCCGTCTGATAGGAAATGTTGGTGTGCGTTCCTACCACGGAAAAAGCGAAATAGGCATTCAGCCCCATACCGGGAGCAATGGCGATCGGCAGGTTGGCGAACAGGGCCATCCACAATGTTCCGACCACAGTAGCGATGATGGTTGCCATAAAGACTGTATTAAACGGAACACCCGCTGAATGAAGCACGATCGGATTGACGACAACGATATAGACCATGGTCAAAAAAGTTGTGATCCCGGCAATCACTTCTTGCTTTGCGGTCGTTCCGCGTTCTTTTAGTTTAAAGAAAGAAGAAAACATGGAAGTACCTCCAAAAATACGAACGATTTTTAAATACTTAATTATAATATTCGTTTTTAGGTTTCGATGCAACCCATTTATACTCGTTATCCTTATGTATTCTTACCCCTTTTAAGGTCTGTGATACCAGACGGGAAAGGCTCATGGACTTAAAATGGAGAGATTTGTGGTAAAATAAAAACAGAACTGATGTGACTCGGGAGGTTTATGATGAAAGATATTTTCGGATCTAATCCAGATAAAAATAAAAAAGGAATGGGCTTTACCATTTTAAGCGGCGATTCCACCAGCGGTCATGGCGGCTATGGTGTAGGTGCATTAAGCCTGGACCATATGACTCCGGTTATCGTCGATCCTGTAGATGGAGACGCCTATGTTGATATGGGTGCCATGCATGCCAGAAGTGATATTGAAAAGCGGATTAAATTTACGCCTGACCGCTCCAATACACCAAACCCGCGTCCATACTGGCTCGTTTGGGTAACAATCAACAGAAATGAAGAAGGCCCATACTACTATGGTGTGACCGCTTGTGAAATGCAGATTGATGCGGAGGCGCGCCGGGGCTATAAAAGCCTGCCGGAGCACGTGAACCGCATGGATAAATCGTTGAAAGGCTATGTGATCGTGGACGATATGGATGACAAGTCCAAAAGATTGCTTGGAGAATTTCTAAAGAACCACGATGAAGCTATGTTCAACCGCTCTTCTGCCGAAGTTAGGAAATTATTGCCATAAAATTGGAAGAGTTATGAACTCTTTTTGAACATTTTATAAATAACTTGTGACAATTCTCGTTCATACAGTAAACTGAAGCTAGCATTGCACACACAATGTTGCTAGGACAATAAGCAGCCCGGGAGCTCTTCGTGAGCACCCGGGCTGTTTATTTTGTGTTTGCATTTTATGAAAAATCTGTTTCCTCATCCCTTGTTGCTCGTAAGTGGTTAATTTCCGTTCCAGGATGCTCGCTTTTACCGGCGCGAGCGCCTACTTTCGCAGGGCGGGCGCTGAGCCCATCAGGCGCAAGCGCCTTCTTGGTCTCACCTGTCCCGCTTTTCCCGTAGGACAAGGAACACTTCGGCAGCGAGCCATCGCACGCAGAAAATGTGAAGTTCATTTTCGAGGAGTCTCGCACCTTGCACTCCAATCAACTGTTCAATGTAGTTATTTACGTTTTTTTTAGCGGTCTGATAGAAAAAAGTTTTGAAAATGACGTGATATGCAAGTAAGTCGTGTTGAACCGCAACTATTTTGGCCAGTACCGCAAGTAAATCGTGTCGAACCGCAACTATTTTGGCCAGTACCGGCAAGTAAATCGTGTCGAACCGCAACTAATTGGGCCAACACCGCAACTAATCAGCCCCGCACCGTATTAATCACTCGAACTCCACCCCTTAATGCCACCAAGGGAAGACTTTCTGGAACCAGCCTTTTCGTTTATGATCGAGTCCGTCTGAGCCCATGGGAAGGTCGCCGGCATGTTCATTGCAGTATTCGGTGGGTTCTGTTCCCTTAATATAGTACGTTTTTCTTTTGATCGGGCAATTTTTCGTCGCAAGCTTCCCGTTTTTCGGGTTGACCATCACCCCTACTACCCCTTTTGGCTTCTTGAACGCCATGGCGGGTTCATCCTTTAAGGCATCTTCCATATAATGCACCCAAATTTTCTTCGAATAGCTGCCGTCATTGATCCGGTTGATCTCTTTCCCCTGGTCGTATCCAATCCATACACCTGTCGTCAACTGTGGCGTAAACCCGACCATCCAGCTGTCGGTCGGTGTGGAGCCCGATTTTCCCGCAGCCGGGCGGGTTAAATATTGATCGATGCTCGCGCCGGTAACCTTGGCGTAATCATTCAGCTTTTCATCAAACATGCCTTTCATCAGATCGGTCATAACGAATGCCGCTTTTTTGTCGAGCACTTGTTTTTGTTTGTAATGATGCTCATAAAGAACGCGGCCTTTGTTGTCGGTAATTTCCTTGATAAAAACAGGTTCCACCCTTTTGCCGCCATTCGCAAAAAGATTGTACGCATTGGTCATTTCCATCACGCTTACGTTTTTTGTGCCAAGCGCAAGGGACGGCACACTGGCCAGCGGGCTTTTGATGCCAAACTGGCGTGCTGCCTTGACCAGCTTTTTCGGCCCGAGAAAAAGGTTGGTTTTTACCGCATAGATGTTGTCCGATAGAGCGAGTGCCTCAGACAAGGTAATAAAGTCGTAGGCATACAGGTTATTGTAGTTTTTCGGTTTATAATCCTGCTGCCCGTCTCCCATGGCAAAAGAGGTGGGCTCACTTTTAATGGCAGTCGACGGTGTATAGCCGTTTTTCAGCGCCGTATAGTACAAAAATGGCTTAAACGTAGAGCCGGGGGCGCGTTTTGCCTGGATGGCCCGGTCAAACGGGCTTTCGGCATAATTCCTTCCTCCCACCAGCGCTTTCACATCACCATTTCTAGGATCCATGGACACCAGAGCCGTTTGGATTGAGGAATCTGGATCGATCCTCTCTTCAATCTCCTTTTCTGCGGCCTTTTGCATGGAGACATCGAGCGTTGTATAGATGTGAAGGCCGCCAAGCTCAATCTGCTTGGGGTCCATTTTTAACTCTTTTTTCAGGACTTTCATCACTTCGGCTTGGAAGTACGGCGCAATTTTAGGCTTTTGCACCTCTTTTTCGGCCACTATGGTAAGCGGCGCAGCGGCAGCTTCCTGTACTTCTTTTTTGGACAGGTAGCGATTGTTCTCCATCGCCTTTAAAATGATCGCCTGCCGCTCTTTGGCCCGGTCCTCATGATAAAGCGGTGAGTAATAGCCGGGACCTTTTGGCACTCCGGCCAGCATGGCAGCCTCGGAAATACTGAGGTGGCTCGCATCCTTTCCAAAATAAAAGGCGGAGGCGCTCTGGATTCCATAGGTGCCATGACCGTAATAGATGGTATTTAAATAGCCTTCAAGGATTTGATTCTTGGAATAATTCATCTCCAGCCGGATGGTATAAAACGCCTCCATCCCTTTTCGGAGCCAGGTCTTCTCATGTGTTAAAAAGAGATTCCGTGCGAATTGCTGGGTGATGGTGCTTGCTCCCTGTACTTTTGCTCCTGCCCTCAGGTCCGCCAAAAGGGCTGCCGCAATCCGCTTAAAATCAAATCCGTGATGTTCATAAAAATTTTTGTCTTCAATGGAAAGCGTGGCTTCAATCAAAGCAGGACTCATCTTATTCAGCGGCACCCATGTCCGTTTTTGCCCGGAGTTGCTGATTTCCCCGATTTCTTCCCCGCTGCTCGAATGAATCACAGTGGTTTGCGGTACGAGCAAAGGCGGAGGCCCCATCCATTTAGCCAAAAGAAGTACACCCGTCAGACAAACAGCCATGGCTGCGCACAAAATGGCAGCCAGTTTGCCCGCCAATTTTACTTTTTGTAATCTGCTGTACTCCTTCCAGTGTTTAAGCCAGGACACGGAAACCCCCTCCTTATCATTATCTGTTTCTAGTATGGGATAACGAGAGCTCTTCTAAACGTGGAAAGAGGGGGAAATGTTATACTAGTTCCATAACGAACGAAGGAAAGCAGGAGGGTTATACATTGATTCTGAAGAATGCGCGCTATTTAATAGAAAACAACGGAACGTGGAGCGAACGGCAGGAGGATTTGCTCATCGAAGGAAATACGATTCAAGACATCGGAAATCTTGAACCGTTATATGACCAGCATGAAGTATGGGACGTGAAAGATTATTTGATCCTCCCAGGCCTTGTCAACGGGCATCAGCATACGCCGATGTCGCTTCTTCGCTGTTATAGTGATGATCTTCCGTTAATGGAGTGGCTGAATAAAAAAATGCTCCCTGCGGAAATGAAAATGACAAGTGAGGACCGGTATTGGGGCGCAATGCTGTCCATGGCTGAAATGATAAAAAGCGGAACTACGGCATATGCGGACATGTACATCGATATGGATACCCTTGCAGCCGCTGTGCAGGAAACAGGCATTCGCGCTTCTCTTTCCCGGGGCATGATCGCCATGGATTCCAATTACAGTGACCGCATCGAGGAGTCTCGCAATCTTGTGAAGAAATGGCACGGACAGGTCGAAGGAAGAATCACCGTCATGATTGCGCCTCATTCTCCTTATATGTGTCCGCCGGACTTTCTGCGGGATGCAGTAGTACTGGCAAAAGAACAAAACGTACCACTGCACACCCACCTCGCAGAAACGGCAGATGAGCGGAACATGATCCAGGAGCGCCATGGCATGAGTCCGGTCCAATATTTGCAGAAGGCTGGCTTTTTTGAAAACACCCGTGTCAACCTCGCTCATGGTGTGCATTTTACAGAAGACGACCTGTCCATACTGGAAGGGCTCACAGGCGGAGTTATTCATAATCCGGTGAGCAATGCAAAGCTCGCCTGCGGCACAGCGGATCTTGTGGAGCTCACCAAAAGAGGAATCAAAGTGGGCCTCGGAACAGATGGACCGGGCAGTGCGAGTACACTGGACATGTTTATGGAGATGAAAGCTGCCGCCTGGATGCAGAAGCTGCTGCAGGAAGATGCTTCCGCACTGAACGCCCATGAAATATTGACGATGGCGACGAGAAATGGAGCAGAAATTCTTGGAATCGGGCAAGAAACCGGAAGCATTGAGGTTGGTAAAAAAGCAGACCTGCTGTTTATGAACATGAACCAGCCACACCTTGTGCCAGCCCACCAGGATCCTTCCCTTTTGGTGTATGCGGCGGCAGGACAGGATGTGGATTCGGTCATGATAGATGGAAAATTGATCATGAAGCATCGTGAACTGTTGACAATGGATGAAGAAAAAGTGATGTTTGAAGCGAAGCGCCGTGCGGAAGACCTGATCAGCCGCATATAAAACGGACCTCCGCCGGTAAATTTTGAAAAAAATAGTATGATTATAGCAGAAATGCAGCAAAATAATACCGCTGGCATGCAGGCCAGCGGCGGGCAATAGTCGGTTTTCCCCAGGATGTCGGCTACCATTTTAACAAAACGAAAAAAGATAGACCGTTTTCGTGAGTTGGGGCTCGAGGGCGGTCTATTTTTTATGCGACAAAACAGAAACGATCAGCGACGCAAAAGCGACGGCAAACATCAGCGCTTCAAATATCGTCAGAGGCATCACCCCCTTTCGTGCAAAGCCTGTACACGATTGGTTGCAGCTTGCTAAAGAGAGTGCGCCGACCACCCAAAGGACCCTTTACTATTGTCTTCCCATTATGCCAACTTGTTAGGGGTTGCATTCAACTTCCAAAAAGATTGGAAAAAAGACGGCTGCCTGCAGGGCGGTTCTTTTGGGTATCGCAGGTTTCTTGCGTTACTATGAAAGAGAGAAATTTCTGACTATAACAAAGGCAGGGTGATGATATGAATATTGTAATGTTTGGAGCAGGAGCGCTTGGAGCTTATTATGGTGGCCGATGGGCCGAGGCGGGGCAAAACGTCTCTTTTTTGGTACGGGAAAAAAGGAAAAAGCAAATTGAGGAGCAAGGGCTTATCATCCATAGTGTAGCCGGGGATTATCAACTGGACCACCCCAAGCTGATCGTAGATCCAGACGAGGCAGAAGCATGTGATCTTCTGGTGCTTTCGGTGAAAGGCTATCATTTAAATGATACACTTCCCGTTTTAAAAAAGTTTGTTGCCAGGGGAGCGCGTGTACTGCCATTATTGAACGGGATCGAACACATTTACAGATTGCAGGAGGAGCTCGGTGAAGAGGCGGTGCTTGGCGGATTGGCATTTATCATTGCTACCCTTGATGAAAAAGGGCATGTCGTACATACGAGTGAGTCGCATGACATTGTTTACGGGCCGCTCCATCCATCTCAGGAAAATCTGTGCACAGAACTGGAGCAGGTGATGCAAAACAGCAACATGAAGGGGAACCTGAGCCCCACGATCAGTAAAAGTCTTTGGCAAAAATATATGTTCATCACTGCTTTTTCAGGAGTAACAACGGCAGCCAACCTGCCGATCGGAAGAATAAGAGAACAGGAGGATACGCTGCTGCTGTTCCGTTCGGTGCTTCATGAAATGGCAACCCTGGCAAACACGTTTGATATCGATTTAAGGGATGAGGATATCGAGGAAACGATGAGCCGGGTGAGTGGTCTCTCCTTTGAAGCAACTTCCTCCATGCATCAGGACAGGAGAAAGGGCTTGAATCTTGAAGTCGACCATCTACAGGGAGGAGCGCTCCGTCTGGCCAAACAAAGCGGGCTCAGCCTTCCGCATATCGAAACACTGCACGCACTGATCAAGCCCTTTGAATCAGGCAATCTCACAACAGGAACAAAGTAGGCGGCCTTTCATAGGCTCATACAGGGTTTAGCATAAATTGCGTGTGGAATAACAAAAAAGTAAATGCTATAATCGTAATGTTTGTTAAAAGAACAACGATGCCTGGCATTTCAGATAGAGGAGTGATGACTGTGGAACTATGGTTCACGGAAAAACAGACGAAAAACTTTGGAATTACTGCTAAGATCAAACGTACATATGTGACGGAGCAAACAGAATTCCAAAAGCTTGATATGGTAGAAACAGAAGAATTCGGCAACATGCTTATTCTGGACGGCATGGTTATGACCACCCAGAAAGATGAGTTTGTTTATCATGAAATGGTTGCCCATGTACCTTTGTTCACCCATCCAAACCCAAGACAGGTGTTGGTTGTTGGTGGCGGAGACGGCGGCGTAATCCGCGAAGTATTGAAGCATCCTTCTGTTGAAAAAGCGACACTTGTTGAAATCGATGGAAAAGTGATCGAGTATTCCAAGCAATATCTTCCTGAAATTGCGGGTGAGCTGGAAAACTCCCGTGTGGAAGTTAAAGTGGATGACGGTTTCATGCATATCGCAATGAGTGAAAATCAATACGATGTCATCATGGTTGATTCCACCGAGCCCGTAGGACCTGCAGCAAAGCTGTTTGAAAAAGGATTTTATGAAGGAATCTCCAAAGCGTTGAAAGAGGACGGAATTTTCGTAGCGCAAACGGACAACCCTTGGTTTACGCCTGAACTGATCTCTAAAGTATTCAAAGACGTAAGCGAGATTTTCCCGATTACCCGTCTTTATACTGCGAACATCCCAACGTATCCAAGCGGCCTTTGGACATTTACGATTGGTTCAAAGCAATACGATCCACTTGAAGTTAACGAAGAACGTTTCCATGACATCGAAACGAAGTACTGGACAAAAGAACTTCACAAAGCAGCCTTCGCGCTTCCGAAGTTCGTTGCAGATCTTATTAAATAATTATTTTTTTAAAAGATTGTTGCCTTAGAAAATAATCTTCATTGAACAGTTGATTGGAGTGGAAGGTGCGAGACTCCTGCGGAAAGCGAGCAACCTGGAACGAAAATCAACGACTCACAAGAGCAACAAAGGTCTGCAGAATGAGAAAGGGGCATATCACGCCATGAGATTTGACGAAGCCTATTCCGGCAACGTATTTATTTTAAGCAAACCCCATTTTGAAACAGCTGATGCTGTACTTTATGGAATGCCTATGGATTGGACGGTATCGTTCCGACCTGGTTCACGCTTTGGTCCGGCAAGAATCCGCGAAGCTTCCCTTGGGCTTGAAGAGTATAGTCCTTATGCGGACAAGCATTTGGAAGAAGTGAACTATTTTGATGCAGGCGATATTCCGCTTCCATTTGGAAATCCGCAGCGAAGCCTGGACCTTATTGAGGAATACATCACAACCCTGCTGGATGCCGGAAAATTTCCTCTGGGAATGGGCGGGGAACACCTTGTATCCTGGCCGATTTTTAAAGCATTGAACAAAAAATATGATGATTTTGCTATCATCCATATTGATGCCCATGCGGACCTTCGTGAGCATTATGAAGGCGAGCCGCTTTCTCACTCCACTCCGATCCGCAAGGCGTGCGGCCTGATCGGAGCTGAGAATGTTTATTCGTTTGGCATTCGTTCCGGGATGAGAGAAGAATTCCAGTTTGCCAAAGAGTCAGGCATGCACATGTACAAGTTTGATGTGGCAGAGCCGTTACGTAAGGTATTGCCAACACTTGCGGGCCGCAATGTTTATGTAACCATCGACATTGATGTCCTCGATCCCGCTCATGCACCGGGAACAGGAACAGCAGAAGCAGGTGGAATTTCGTCAAAAGAACTTCTTGAAGCCATTCAGCTGATTTCTGAATCCGATGTAAAGGTCATTGGAGCGGATCTGGTAGAAGTCGCTCCGATTTATGATCCTTCCGAGCAAACCCCAATCGCAGCCAGCAAATTTCTCCGTGAAATCCTGCTGGGATGGGTGGATAAAAAGTAACGTTTTGATAAAAGACGAAAAACCCGATGACCGGGATTTCGTCTTTTTTTGTCGAAAAAAGTTACAGATTTGTGTCAATTTTGGTATAGTTAAACCAAATGAACGTTTTGGCCGTGGAAAGGAGTGGGGGAATGGAAAACAAGCTTATACAATCACCAATGCCATTTATGGATCAATTGTCCGATGCCGTGTTGTTATTAACCAGGGACTATTTGATACAGGAAATGAATATGGCTGCCCAGCAACTGACCGGAAAATCCAATACAGAGATGGAAGGCCTCCCCATTTCGAAACTCCTTCCAGATTTTAATGATCAATTACAGGAACAGCGGGCTGTTGTTCCGGAAAATTTGCAGCAGGTGGTGGTCAAACTTGATGAGCTTGGTATGGACGGCGACTATCTGGTTTGCATTCTCAAACCCTGCATGCAGGATGACGATCTGGAAACCCAGTGCGATCCCCAAAAAGATTTGCTTGTCAGCCTGACCCATATCGTGCCCGATTTTATCGGGATAAAGGATGGAAAGGGCAAATTTGTCTATGCCAATAAATTTGCAGGAGAACTGTTTGGCTACTCCCATGTCGGATTTATCGGAAAAACAGATGCCGACCTTGGACGATTGATTCCCTGCTTTAAACCTGTATTTGACTATTGCATTCAAACCGACGAAACCGTGTGGCAGGAAGGGAAATTGAAGCGGTGTCTCGAAAAAATCCCGATGCCATCAGGTGACCGGGTATTTGACGTGTACAAAATACCAATGTTTACTGAGGAAGGAAAACGGAAAAATCTGCTGGTCTTTGGCCGGGAAATCACAGACCAGGTTTCTTCCCATGAAAAACTGCTGGAAAGCGAATCGCGATACAGATTGCTCGCAGAGAATTCGACAGACATGATTTCCACGCATACGATTGATGGAAATATGCAGTATGTTTCCCCTGCCTGCCAAGAGTTGGTGGGATATACACCACAGGAACTGTTGAAGAAGAAAGCGTTCGCCCTCTTTCATCCGGATGATATACGCCGTTCACTGGAAGCTCATAAGCAGCTGCTTGATGGCAAAGAGATTGGAAACTATCAATTAAGGCTGAAACATAAAAATGGTGAATTCCGATGGGTGGAAGCTGCCTGCCGCGGAATCAAGGATGAGAAAACAGGAGAAGTGATTGAAATCATCGCGGTTACCCGTGACATTTCAGAGCGGCTGGAAGCGGAGGAACTGTTAAGAAACTCTGATAAGCTTTCCATCGTTGGCCAGCTGGCGGCTTCGGTCGCCCATGAGATCCGTAATCCGCTCACCGCGTTGAAAGGATTCATACAGCTTTTCCAATCAAAAGGCATCGTGGACTGTGACAAATACTATGGGATTATGCTCGATGAACTGAATCGTATAGAACAAATTATTTCGGAGCTTTTGATTCTTGCCAAACCCCAGTCAAAGACAGTGGAGAATAAAGACATCAAAGAGTTAATCCATTACGTTGTCGCACTGCTCGACCGCCAGGCGCTCATTCATAACGTTCATATTGTGTGCGAATTGGAGGAAAAGCTGTCCCTCGTTCAGTGTGTGGAAAATGAGCTGAAGCAGGTTTTCATCAATCTTGTAAAAAACGCCATAGAAGCCATGCCGGACGGAGGCATTATTCACATCGACTGTGTGCAAAAAGGAGCAGACATCGAAGTGACAATCCAGGACCAGGGATGCGGCATACCGCCGGAGAGCCTAGAAAAGCTCGGTGAACCGTTTTATTCCACTAAGGAAAAAGGAACAGGGCTCGGGTTAATGACCAGCTTTAAGATCATCCAGGAGCATCACGGAAAAATTGATATTGAAAGCCATTCGGGCAAAGGGACGACCGTCAGAATCATACTTCCGGCTGCTTAATGCACTTTTCGTAAGAGAAGTGCGTTTTTTCTTTTTAAATGGCAGGGTAAGGTTGAAGAATTAGGGAAGAATCCTTTATAATAGTTGAGTTATATATAATGAAGCGTGAGGCAGAGGCTGTTGTAAGCGTTCTGTTCGAAATAGATTTTAAAATAAAAAGGACGGATCCGATATGGATGGACAAGGTGCAGGTATTGCGGTCAATTTAACACTGGAAACCGTCATACAGCATGCGCACGAAAAAGACGTACATACAGGAGAGGCTGAAGGGACGCTGTATAAAAAAGGAGACAGCACCTATCTCAGGTATTCCGAAGTTATAGAGGGCGCTGGATCGGTCAACAATGTGATTAAAATGAATCATGAAGGCATTGTGATTCTGAGAAGCGGCAGTGTAACCATGCGGCAGAAGTTTCTGATCGGTCAGACCACCCAGGGAATGTATGATACGCCTTATGGACAGCTGTGGATGGAGACCACCACACACCAGATGAATTTTCGCTGGAACCAGCAGGCAAAAAAAGGTGACTTAACCCTGAATTACGGACTTGTATTACAGGGAGAGGATACAGGAAGATATACAATAAAGATAAAATTTCAGGAGGCAGAAGCATGAACGTTGTAGATCAGGTAAAGCTCCTTTTAAAGAAGGAGATTGAGGAAGCGGTAATAAAAGCCGGATTGGCCGAAAGAGAGCAGCTTCCTGAAGTTGTTTTGGAGACGCCAAAGGATAAATCACACGGGGACTATGCGACCAATATGGCCATGCAGCTGGCGCGCATCGCAAAAAAAGCGCCTAGAGTGATTGCGGAAGAAATTCTTCAAAACTTCGATAAAAGCAAAGCGTCCATCAGTAAGCTGGAAATTGCGGGACCTGGATTCATCAACTTTTATATGGACAATGCCTATTTAACTGAATTGATCCCTGCAATCCTTGGAGCAGGAGAGAATTACGGAAGAACAGATTACGGGCAAGGCAAAAAGGTACAGGTCGAGTTTGTATCGGCGAATCCGACGGGCAACCTTCACCTTGGCCATGCGCGTGGAGCGGCTGTAGGTGATTCTCTGTGCAATATTCTTGATACTGCCGGTTTTGAAGTTTCCCGTGAATTTTATATCAATGATGCAGGAAACCAGATCAATAACCTGGCCTATTCCATCGAAGCGAGATATTTTCAGGCCCTGGGGCAGGAAAAGGAAATGCCTCAGGATGGTTATTTTGGAAAAGACATCATTGAATTTGGGAAGGACCTGGTTGCAGAATTCGGAGATAAGTGGGCAACTGCGGACGAGAAGGAACGGTTTAATTTCTTCCGCAAGTATGGTCTCGAAAAAGAGCTGGAGAAAATCAAAATCGACCTCGGTGAATTTCGGGTGAACTTTGATGTCTGGTATTCTGAAACCTCTTTGTACGAGTCCGGCAAAATTGACAAAGCACTCACAAAGCTGAAAGAAGCAGGTGTGGTCTATGAAAAAGACGGTGCAACCTGGTTCAGAACGACCGATTTCGGAGATGACAAAGACCGTGTATTGATTAAGAATGATGGATCTTATACCTACTTAACGCCTGATATTTCGTACCATCAGGACAAGCTTGACCGCGGATTCGAAAAATTGATCAATATTTGGGGAGCCGACCACCATGGCTATATTCCGCGTATGAAAGCAGCGATTGAAGCGCTCGGGTATAACCGTGAACAGCTTGAAGTATTGATCATTCAGCTTGTATCCCTCTTCCAAAACGGGGAAAAAGTGAAAATGAGCAAGCGGACAGGTAAAGCCGTTACGCTGAAAGACTTAATGGAAGAAGTTGGCGTTGATGCGACCCGTTACTTCTTCGCGATGAGAAGCTCTGATACGCATCTTGATTTTGACATGGACCTTGCCGTTTCAAAATCGAATGAGAACCCTGTGTTTTACGTTCAATATGCACATGCCCGCGTATGCAGCATGCTGCGCCAAGGAGCAGAAATGGGCTTATCCTATGATGGAGAGCTCGACCTCTCGCAGATTTCTTCTGAAAAAGAGTTTGAACTTCTGAAAAAGCTTGGAGAATTCCCGGCAGCGATTGAAGAAGCAGCCGAAAAAATGCTGACACACCGAATGACCAATTATGTTTTTGAACTCGCTTCCGCCCTGCATAGCTTCTATAATGCAGAACGTGTGCTGGATGCCGATAACAAAGAAAAATCAACTGCCCGGTATGCCCTGATGAAGGCTACGCAAATTGCGATTGAAAATGCTCTTCGCATCGTTGGGGTTTCCGCACCGGAAAAAATGTAAACCATTAATGCTTTAAACCGGCTGTCATCGCAGCCGGTTTTTTATTGCCCGCATTCGGGAATGGGGATAAACCCTCTGCTGAGAGTGCACGATAAAACAGAGGAGGAATGGAACGTGAAACTTGTCATTTTATCACTCATTACCGGAGCGGCTGTTGGCATCATTTTTGCTTTGTTCAAACTGCCGATTCCTGCACCGCCTGCACTTTCAGGCATCGCCGGTATTGTTGGAATTTACATTGGATATCAGCTGTACCAATGGGCTCTTTCCCATTTCATAAGGTAAGACCAAGGAGGAGACGGCAATGGAACAACGAGTGCGTACCTTTTATGAAGAATCAGGATCGGGCCAGCCGATAGTCTTTATTCACCCTCCGGCGCTGACTTCACGGATCTTCAAGTATCAGCATCAATTTTTTAGCAGTTCTTCACGGGTGATTACGTACGATTTGCGGGGACACGGAAACACGCCATGCCCAAATGATATGGTAACCATCCCTATGCTGGCGGAGGATTTGTTGGCACTGCTGGATAAACTCGGCGTGGAAAAAGCGGTGATTTGCGGCTATTCCGCGGGAGGCTCTGTTGCCCAGGAATTTGCCCTGCGGTATCCGGAACGGGTCAAAGGGCTCGTGCTTTCAGGCGGTTTTCCCCAAGTGGCTTCATGGCTGCCGCAAAGAGAATTCCGACTTGGAATATATTTGGCAGAGCACCACCCCGGTGTATTGGTGAACGGGCTGTCATGGACGCATCAAGTCACTTCTCAGGACGGCAGGGAAATTAAGGCGGAAAGTAAAAAAGGCAGCCCCAAACTTTGGCGCCGCCTTTATGAAGAAAGCCTGAATTACAGTTGCACAAAGCGATTATCCCATTTAGAGATGCCGCTTCTGTTATTTTACGGATCACGTTCGTTTTATTTTTTGCCTTATCGAAAGGTGTATCAAAAACTTGTCTCTCATGTGAAAACTATTATTGTTCCAGGGGCGTTTCACCAAATCCCGGTAAAGCAGCACCAATACTTCAACCGTGAGCTGTCACAATGGCTGACAGAGATTAGATAAGGAGCGTGCCGCCCGTCAACCGCTTGATGCCCCGCACCTTGCTCAAATCCTGAAGCAGCTGAATGAGAGCCAGATCCTTTTGTTTGGCTTCAATCATCACATCGAGCTCATCGGTATAGGCTTTCACCATTTTAAAAAAGGGCAGCACATAATCAGAGCCTACGAAGTCATGGTGGCTGCGATAGGCCTTTTCTGTTTTTGGTGAGGAAAGATGAACTTTTGGGGGGCGTCCCGTTCCCTTCCACGTGTCGATAAAACGCGGAAGGAGCTCCTCTAAAGGCACAGAGCCTGGATTGGCCATATGATGATGATAATCAAACATCATTGGAATGCCTTCCTTCTCACAGATATCCAGAGTTTCTGCAGTGGTATAGGTTTTATCATCATTCTCAAGCGTCATCGCTTTTTTTACGGGTGCCGGAAGTTTTTTGATATTTTCATAGAATCGGGCGATGGATGAGTCTTTATCTCCATAAGTTCCGCCAACATGAATATTGATCCGTGCTTCCTTTTCCAGTCCCATGGCTTCCAACATGGCATAGTGATATTCCATGTCTTTTATGGCATTGTTCGTCACCTGCTCTCTTTCACTGGTAAACAGCGTGAACTGGTTAGGATGCATGCTCACCCGAAGACCATTGGCTTTCACAAGGTCACCAATGGCCCTGAATTCCTCACGGGTATACTTCAAATAATCCCAATTAACCTCGGGATGAGTGGCGAGCGGAACAATGGAAGACGACATCCGGTACAAAGGAAATTCGGAAGCAATATTATAATGAACAATCCGCAGTGTATTTTTTAAGTTGGTTTTTGTTAGTTGAATCAGCCGCTGTTCTCGTTCTTCTTTTTCCAGTTTGGACCAGGTGGCAAAGGTCATCGTTTTGGATGGCGATGAATCAAAAAGGGTAAGAGCGGTAGATACGTAGCCGAAAGATGCAATCATTAGAGCAGCTCCTTAACTCGAGTATTACTAACTCATTCACCTAATCCGAATACAGTAAACAAAACTTATAAAAAAGGTGAAAAAACTTTAGCAAACAGGATTTTTGTTTTTTTCCAATAGGACATTCGCTCCCAGACGGTCATAGTAAGGGTTTCCGAACGGTCCAAATCTTCTTTGATCGCCTTTTTTGCCTCCTCGATCAGATGTCGGTCTTCAAAAATACAATTGACCTCTGAATTGGTAAAAAAACTTCGCTGATCAAAGTTGGTTGTTCCAATATCGCAAATTTTGTCATCCACCAAAAATACTTTCGCATGAAAAAAACCTTCATAGTATTCCTCAATTTTGCAGCCTGCGTTCAGCAGGTCTTTAAAATAAAAATACGAGGCTTCCTTGACCAGCAGATGATCTGACTTCATGGGCACAAGCAGCGTAACCTCTACTCCACGCTTGATGGCTTGAAGAAGCGCATTTTGAAGCGGTCGGTCAGGAATAAAATAGGGAGAGCCGATGGTGATGCTGGTTTGAGCCTGATTAATGTGCTGCAGCCAAAAAGAATAAATAGCCTTGGCTGAAAAAAGGGTGTTGATTTTGACTGGACCTTTTTCAAGCTCTGGAAAATACTCGCTGCCGTTGATTTTTTCTCCGCTGGCTGCCTCCCAGTCCATCATAAATTGTTGTTGAAAGGTATGGATGACCGGCCCGCTCAGCTGCAAATGATAATCCCGCCAATAGCCGAGCTTCGGATCCCTGCCCAAATATTCATCCCCCACATTAAATCCGCCCATAAACCCTCTGCTTCCGTCGATAATTGTAATTTTCCGGTGATTCCTGCGGTTCAGTTTATAAAAAAAGTAGGGAAAGCCCGGCGTAAAGCTGTAGGCAAATTGAACACCGGCTTTTTTTAGTTCCTTAATTGCCTTCTTTTTAAGAAAAAAGCTGCCCATATAATCCACCAGAAGCCGGACATTGACGCCTTCTTTTGCTTTTTTCTTCAGAAGAGAGGACATCTCTTGACCGATGCAGTCCTCGTGATAGATATAAAATTGAATATGCACATGATGGCGGGCTTTTTCAATTTCCTCGAACAATGTATCGAAAAATTGTGTGCCTGTGGTCAGCAGTGCCGCCTTCCCGCTGCAGGAGGAAGGCGTTTCGATGTCATGCCGCTGAACGTTTTTTCTTCCCAGGTGAAAATCGAGCCAGATAAAAAAGACCAGAAGCAGTAATAGGATAAGAACAATAACAGCAATCACGATAACCCTTCCTCCCTTTCATAGGATCAGTGGTGTTTAGTCTATCCAAAAGGAAGAGAAAAAATTTTTTAAATAAAATTGACTGAATGCTCATTCATTTCTTTTTTTATGATATAATGGGTTCAGAAAATTCAACCCTTTTTGAATAATAAATCAAGATGTACCATGGAAAAGGGGAAAGCTACAGACAAAGGTGAAGGGAGCATAATGATGAACGGCCTGCTGATTTTAAACTGGATTGCCTTTATTCTTGTAACCGCTTACGCCATTTATTTATTTACCTATGTGGTCAAAACGCGGTACGAATTCATCAAAATGGGGAAAAAAGTGGAATTCGACCATACTGTCCAGGAACGCATAAAAGCGGTGCTGGTCAATGTGTTCGGTCAGAAAAAGCTTTTAAAAGATAAAAAGAGCGGCGCGATCCATGTCATGTTTTTCTATGGATTTCTCCTCGTTCAATTTGGTGCGATTGATTTTATTTGGAAAGGGCTTGCTCCTGGATCGCACCTGCCATTGGGACCGGTTTATCCTGCTTTCACGTTTTTCCAGGAAATCGTTACGTTTGTAATCCTGGTTGCCGTCGTATGGGCGTTTTACCGCAGATATGTGGAAAAGCTTGTCCGTCTGAAACGCGGGTTTAAAGCAGGGCTTGTACTGCTTTTCATTGGCGGTCTCATGCTTTCGGTGCTTCTTGGCAATGCCATGGAAATTCTTTGGCACAATCTCGAGCTTCACTGGACTGCACCGATTGCTTCAGGCCTGGCGTATCTTTTTGGAGGGTTGCCGGAGCCTGCCGTTGTGACTGTGTTTTTTATCGCCTGGTGGGTTCACTTACTGTTCCTGCTGACGTTCCTCGTCTATGTTCCGCAATCAAAGCATGCTCACTTGATCGCGGGCCCGCTCAATGTGTGGCTTGGGCGAAAGGATAAGGTAGGAAAGCTGTCATCCATCAATTTTGAGGATGAAACGCAGGAAGTGTTCGGGGTTAACCGAGTGGAAGACTTTAACCAGAAACAATTGGTTGATCTGTATGCCTGTGTAGAATGTGGACGCTGTACCAATGTATGTCCGGCGACCGGGACAGGCAAAATGCTTTCGCCGATGGATATGATTATAAAAATAAGAGATCACCTTACTGAAAAAGGAGCGGCTGTCACCTCACGCACACCGTGGATGCCTGCATTTGCTTTTTCAAATACGAGAGGCAATCAAATTGCTTTTGAAGCAGCAGGAAAGGGTGCTGCAGCGAAAGAAATGGCTGCAGCCACTGAAGGCAGCTCAGCCTTTAAATTTGATTACAACATCGAACTGATCGGGGAGGTCATGACCGAGGAAGAGATCTGGGCATGTACAACCTGCAGAAACTGTGAAGATCAATGTCCGGTGATGAATGAGCACGTGGATAAGATTATTGATATGCGGCGTTATCTTGTTCTAACGGAAGGTAAAGTGGATGCTGACGCCAAACGCGCCATTCAAAATATCGAAAAACAAGGAAATCCGTGGGGAATCTCGAAGAAAGAAAGAGAGAACTGGCGGGAGCTTCGCGAAGACGTTGCCATTCCGACCGTAAAAGAAGTGGAGAAGGCCGGGGAAGAGTTTGAATACCTATTCTGGGTCAGCTCAATGGGAGCTTACGATAACCGAAGCCAGAAGATTGCCCTTGCTTTCGCTAAAATCATGAATGAAGCAGGAGTGAAATTTGCCATCCTTGGCAACAAGGAGAAAAACTCAGGAGACACACCAAGACGAATCGGAAATGAGTTCTTATTCCAGGAAATTTGCACCAGCAATGTTGCACTGTTTGAAAAGCACAATGTGAAGAAAATCATCACGATTGATCCGCACGCGTACAATACGTTTAAAAATGAGTACCCTGAATTCGGTTTTGATGGAGAGGTATATCATCATACCGAGCTCTTGGCAGAGTGGATCAAAGAAGGCAGAATTACACCGAAGTTTGAAGTCGATGAGGTCATTACGTACCATGATTCCTGCTACCTCGGCCGCTACAACGAAGTTTATGAACCACCACGTGAGATTTTAAAAGCCATCCCGGGCGTAAAGCTCGTTGAAATGAACCGCAATCGTCAAAACGGCATGTGCTGTGGCGCGGGCGGAGGCATGATGTGGATGGAAGAGAAAGCCGGCCAGCGTGTCAACGTGGCCCGTACCGAACAGGCGCTTGAGGTGAACCCGACCATGATTGGCAGCGGCTGCCCGTACTGCCTGACCATGCTCAGTGACGGAACCAAAGCCAAGGAAGTGGAAGACCAGGTACAAACGCTTGATGTCGTTGAGATTCTCGAACGTTCCCTATTCCAGCCTGAAAAAGCAGTCGTTCAATAAATTTTCGTAGTCCTTTGCTTGGGGAGCATTCTTATGAAGAAGCTTCAAGAATCAGTTAATTGGAGTGGAAGGTGCGAGACTCCTACGGGAAAAGCGGGATAGATGAGACCAGGAAGGCGTTTCGCCGGTCCCCAGGATCAAGCGACGAGGAAGTAGGCGATTACGCCGCCCAGGCTCAGCGCCCGCCCGAGGAAAGCGAGCAGCCTGAAACGGAAATTAACCCTCCCATCCACCAGGCTTTTGAAGCGAGTTATAAAAGGAGAGAAACCTGCTGTCCTTTGGGCTGCAGGTTACTCCTTGGAATAGGGGCGACCGAGCGTTCGCTCAGTACAAGTTGAAAGCGTTTACTATAAGGGAGGCAATCAGAATGGCGAAAACAGTAATTGTCAGTGGTGTCCGAACACCCGTTGGAAAATTTGGAGGAGGATTAAGCACCCTGTCGGCTTCCGATCTTGGCGCAGTGGCCGTTAAGGAGGCGCTAAAGAGAGCGGATGTTAAGGCAGATCAGGTCGGTGAGCTGATCATGGGCTGTGTGCTTCAGGGCGGACAGGGGCAAATTCCTTCACGCCAGGCTGCTCAAAAAGCAGGACTGCCCTGGGAAGTAAAGACAGAAACCATCAACAAAGTTTGTGCATCCGGTATGCGAAGTGTCACCATGGGAGATCAGATTATCCGTGCGGGAGATGAAGACCTGATTGTTGCAGGTGGAATGGAATCCATGAGCAATGCTCCGTACATTCTTCCAAAGGCGCGCTGGGGCTACCGAATGGGGGATGGCCAGGTGAAAGACTTGATGACGCATGACGGCCTCACCTGCTCTTTTACAGGCGTACACATGGGTACCTATGGAAACGACGTGGCAAAGGAAATGGAAATTTCCCGAGAAAAACAGGATGAGTGGGCACTGCGCAGTCATCAAAGGGCTGTTACCGCTACGGACAACGGAACCTTTGCAGAAGAAATAATTTCAGTGGAGGTCCCTCAGCGAAAGGGAGATCCGGTCGTTGTTTCAGCCGATGAGGCACCAAGAAAGGACACCTCTCTTGAACGGTTATCCAAGCTTGCTCCCGTTTTTTCTGCTGATGGATCCATTACGGCCGGAAATGCACCGGGCGTAAATGACGGAGCGGCGGCGCTCGTTCTCATGTCAGAGGAAAGGGCCGAAAAAGAGGAAAAAGAAATCATGGCCACCATTCTTGGACACACCGCCATTGCGGTGGAAGCGAAGGACTTCCCGAAAACGCCGGGTCTGGTCATCAATGAATTGTTGAAAAAAACAGGGAAGTCCCTGGATGATATTGATTTGTTTGAGATTAACGAAGCATTTGCGGCTGTTGCGCTGACAAGCGCGGAGCTTGCCGGACTGGATTTGGAGAAGGTGAATGTAAACGGCGGAGCGGTGGCACTTGGACACCCGATCGGCGCCAGCGGTGCAAGAATCATTGTTTCATTGATTCATGAGTTAAAACGCCGGGGCGGCGGACTCGGAATCGCATCGATCTGTTCTGGAGGCGGGCAAGGCGACGCTATCCTGCTTGAAGTGAATTAATTAAAAGGGGGATTTATTCATGAACGTTCAAACCATCATGGTCATCGGAGCAGGACAAATGGGCTCAGGCATTGCGCAGGTTTGCGCCACGGCCAATTTTAAAGTGTACCTTCACGACCTGAAGGAAGAATACGTCCAAAAGGGAGTGGCATCGATCGCAGCCCAACTGTCGCGCCAGGTGGACAAAGGCCGGATGACGCCGGAAGACCGGGACGGTGTTTTAGACCGTCTCCTTCCATCCACCAGCATCCAAAACGCTGCGGAAGCCGATTTGATCATTGAGGCTGTTGTGGAAAACATGGATGTGAAAACGCAGGTATTTAAAATGCTGGATGAGATGGCACCGGAGCATGCGATCCTTGCGAGCAATACCTCCTCCCTTCCGATTACTGAAATTGCAGCGGTTACGAAGCGGCCGGAGAAAGTCATCGGCATGCACTTTATGAATCCGGTACCGGTCATGAAACTCGTAGAGATTATCCGCGGGCTGCAAACAAGCGATGAAGTATACGAAACGATAGAATCCATCACCAAAAAAATCGGTAAGGTTCCAGTGGAAGTGCAGGATTTTCCCGGCTTTATCTCCAACAGGATTTTAATGCCGATGATCAATGAGGCTATTTTTGCTCTATATGAAGGTGTGGCAGAACCAGAAGCCATAGATGAAATTATGAAACTCGGAATGAACCATCCAATGGGACCGCTCACATTGGCTGACTTCATCGGCCTCGACACCTGTCTTTATATCATGGAAACCCTTCATGAAGGGTTTGGAGACGATAAATACCGCCCATGTCCGCTTTTACGTAAATATGTAAAGGCAGGCTGGCTCGGAAAGAAAACCGGCAAGGGGTTCTACACGTATAACTGAGGGCAGAAAAGCGTGACAGGGGGAATGAAACGTGAATCTCACGTTTACAGAAGAACAGCTCATGATGCAAAAGATGGTGCGGGATTTTGCACAGAAAGAAATTGCACCCATCATCGATGAGATGGATGAAAAAGATCAGTTTCCAACAGCGATTATAAAAAAAATGGCAGGTCTTGGCCTGATGGGCATTCCCATTCCCGAGGAATATGGCGGCGCAGGCATGGATTATACTTCTTACATCATCGCCATTCATGAGTTGTCGAAGGTAAGTGCCTCGGTTGGGGTTATCCTTTCCGTGCATACAAGTGTCGGAACCAACCCGATTCTCTATTTCGGAAATGAAGAACAAAAGCAGCGGTTTATTCCAAAGCTTGCGACCGGTGAATACCTCGGAGCTTTTGCCCTGACCGAGCAGGGAGCAGGGTCTGATGCGGCCGCTCTCAAAACAAAAGCGGTTAAAAAAGGCGATAAGTACATCCTGGATGGCTCCAAAATTTTCATTACAAACGCAGGGGCTGCAGATACGTATATCGTATTCGCTTCCACCTCACCGGAGGCAGGATCAAGGGGAATCTCCGCCTTTGTGGTTGAAAAAAATACCCCGGGCTTCTCCATAGGAAAAAAGGAAAAGAAAATGGGGCTGAACGGGTCCAATACCTGTGAAATTATCTTTGAGCAGGCAGAAGTGCCTGTGGAAAACCGTCTTGGAGAAGAGGGCGAAGGTTTTAAAATTGCCCTGAGCAATCTGGAGGCAGGAAGAATCGGCATTGCTGCCCAGTCGCTGGGAATTGCGGATGCAGGACTTCAATACTCCGTTGAATATGCAAAACAGCGCAAGCAGTTTGGAAAACCGATCGGTGCCCAGCAAGGCCTCGCCTTTATGCTTGCAGATATGGCTACAAAAGTGGAAGCGGCCAAACTGCTGACCTATCGCGCAGCACACTTGCGTAATCTCGGCATTCCTTGCAAAAAAGAAGCGTCCATGGCCAAACTTGTCGCTTCACAAACGGCCATGAAAGTAGCCATTGATGCCATACAGGTTCATGGCGGCTATGGCTATACGAAGGAATATCCGGCAGAACGGCTGTTTCGAGATGCGAAGGTTTGTGAAATTTATGAAGGAACGAGTGAAATTCAACGAATCGTACTAAGCAAGCAACTATTAGAAGATTAAACCGGGAGGCATGAGAACATGCAGTTTCAACTTTCTGAAGAACACGATATGATCCGTAAAATGGTGCGGGACTTTGCGAAAAATGAAGTAGAGCCAACAGCGGCAGAGCGGGATGAAGAAGAGCGTTTTGACCGGCATCTTTTTGACCAAATGGCGGAGCTTGGCCTGGCAGGCATTCCCTGGCCGGAAGAATACGGCGGGATTGGCGGCGACTATCTTGGCTATGTGATTGCGGTTGAGGAGCTTTCCCGAGTATGCGCATCCACAGGGGTAACTTTATCCGCCCATACATCGCTTGCGGGATGGCCCATTTTTAAATTTGGATCAGAAGAACAAAAGCAGAAGTTTCTGCGTCCGATGGCAGAAGGCAAGAAAATGGGAGCCTATGGCCTGACTGAACCAGGGTCGGGGTCCGATGCATCCAACATGAAAACCACTGCCCAAAAAGACGGTGATGACTACATTATCAACGGTTCTAAAATTTTCATTACCAATGCGGGTGAGGCAGAGATTTATGTGGTGTTTGCCATGACAGATCCAACTGCCGGGCACCGCGGCATCTCCGCTTTTATCATTGAAAAGGGAGCACCAGGTTTTTCTTTTGGCAAAAAGGAAAAGAAACTCGGCATTCGCTCTTCGCCAACACTTGAATTGATCATGGAGGACTGCAGAGTCCCTGCAGAGAACATGCTTGGGAAAGAAGGCGAGGGCTTTAAAATCGCCATGATGACATTGGATGGCGGGCGCAACGGCATCGCAGCACAAGCTGTCGGAATCGCACAGGGGGCATTGGACGCGGCAGTCAACTATGCCAAAGAAAGAAGGCAGTTTGGCAAATCGATCGGCCAGAACCAGGGGATCGGCTTCAAACTGGCTGATATGGCCACCAAGGTGGAAGCGGCGAGACTTCTGACCTATCAGGCGGCATGGCGTGAGAGTCAGGGATTGCCTTATGGAAAAGAATCGGCCATGTCCAAACTGTATGCCGGCGATATCGCGATGGAAGTTACAACCGATGCTGTACAAGTATTCGGTGGATACGGGTATACAAAAGAGTATCCTGTTGAACGGTATATGCGTGATGCGAAAATTACACAAATCTATGAAGGAACACAGGAAATCCAGCGGCTGGTCATTTCCAAAATGCTGCTGAAAGATTAAGGAGGAAACCATGCATCCTTTGGCCGAACGCATACAAAACAAAGATGAACGGGCACTTGCGAGAGCCATTTCCTACGTTGAAAACGATCACGCTGAAAAGCTGGATTTGTTAAAAGATATTCATGCGATGCAAAAGAAGGCCCATTATGTAGGTCTGACCGGCTCGCCTGGTGCGGGCAAAAGCTCTCTGGTCAACCGGCTGATCACTTATCTTCGCAGGCAAAACCTGACGGTCGGGGTTGTGGCAGTTGATCCGACCAGCCCGTTCAGCGGAGGTGCGATTTTGGGAGACCGGGTTCGCATGAGTGAGCACTTTACAGATCCTGATGTTTTTATTCGCAGCATGGGGACACGGGGCAGCCTCGGCGGCCTCGCGAGAACGACAAAGGAAACCGTTCGGCTGATGGATGCATTCGGCTTTGATGTCATTTTGATTGAGACGGTCGGAGTCGGCCAATCAGAGCTTGATATCATGAAGATTGCTGACAGTATTGCCGTCGTTTTAAACCCGGGAAGCGGGGATGTGGTCCAGGTCTTTAAAGCAGGGATTATGGAAATTGCCGACTTGTTCATTGTGAACAAAGCGGACCTTCCTGGTGTGCCCAAACTGCTATCCGAACTTGATGCCATGCTTGATCTGGTTAAGCATGATGCGCCTTACCGGCCTCCTGTGGTCCAGACCATTTCCGTACAGAACAAAGGCCTTGAAGAGGTATGGGGCGAGCTGAAAGCACATCGTACCTATCTGGAGACGAGCGGTGAGGGAGAAGAGAGGCGGGCGCGCCGCCTGAAACAGGAAGTGATTGAAGTCGTTCACTATGAACTGATGCGGACTCTTCTTTTAAAAGAAGAGGCGGATGGTTACCGGTGGGTAGCAGACGTGCAGGATGGAAGGCTCGATCCGTATACAGCCGCAGGGAAGATCCTTGAACGATGGGATAAAAACCAGGACGGAAAGGAGTGACCCCATTGGCAAGAAAGGAAGTACCTTCGCTGGTTAAGGATGAAAAACTCATCCAAAAGAGGCGGGGTGAAATGGTCAAAGCAGCGGTCAATCTGTTTAAAGAAAATGGCTTTCACCGGACGACAACAAGGGAAATTGCAAAAGCATCCGGTTTCAGCATCGGCACGCTTTATGAATATATCCGGTCAAAGGAAGATATTTTATACTTGGTTTGTGACAGCATCTATGAAGGGGTCAGGGAAAAGCTCAACGAGCAGATCGGAATGACAGAAGGCAGCATTGATCATGTAAAAAAAGCGATCGCTGTTTATTTTAACGTGGTGGATGAAATGCAGGATGAAGTGCTGGTCATGTATCAGGAAGTCAAATCACTGTCACGGGAAGCATTGCCTTATGTTTTGAAAAAGGAACTGGAAATGACGACGATTTTTGAGGAGCTCATCAAGCAGACTGTGGAGCAGGGAGAGCTTGATCTGTGCGAAGAGGAAGTCAAACTATTGGCTCACAACATATTGGTCCATGGCCAGATGTGGACGTTCCGCCGCTGGAGCCTCAGAAAAGAATATAGTTTGGAAGAGTACACAAAAATGCAGACCCATCTGCTGTTATATGGGGTCAAAAATAAAAGTTTCACTTGAGTGGGTATAAAGTGTCAGAGAGGAGCAGGGGTAAATGAGTAGTCCGGAAGTATATCAGCAAAAAAATCATATCCGTTTTGTAACCGCTTCCAGCTTGTTTGACGGTCATGATGCGTCCATTAACATCATGAGGCGCATTTTGCAGTCGAGCGGTGCCGAAGTTATTCATCTGGGGCATAACCGGTCGGTGGATGAAGTCGTAAGCGCAGCCATTCAGGAAGATGCACAAGGCATTGCAATCTCCTCCTATCAAGGGGGGCATGTGGAATACTTCAAATACATGATCGACCTTTTGAAAGAACGGGGAGCAAGCCACATTAAGGTGTTTGGCGGAGGAGGCGGTGTCATTATTCCGCCGGAAATAAAAGAGCTGCACAGCTACGGCGTGACCCGCCTCTTCTCGCCGGAAGACGGCAGAATCAACGGTCTGCAGGGCATGATTAATTTGATGCTGCAGGAATGCGATTTTCAGACGGTTACCGAGATTACGGATGAACTGGAGAAGCTTCCTGAAAAAGAGAGCAGGGCAGTTGCCCGTTTGATCACAGTGGCTGAAAACAGCGAAATGGCTCCGAAAGAAACGGCAGCCACGGCTGAAGAAGTGCTTCAGCAGGTGAAAACCTCACAGCAAAACGTACCTGTCCTCGGGATTACCGGAACAGGAGGGGCCGGTAAGAGCTCCTTGACGGATGAACTGGTCCGCCGTTTTGTGAATGAATTTGAAGACAAGACAGTGGCCATTATCTCCATCGATCCGACCAAGCAAAAAACAGGAGGTGCTTTGCTGGGTGACCGTATCCGCATGAACTCCATTTACAATCCAAGGGTTTATATGCGGAGTCTGGCAACCCGTGGTTCACGCTCCGAACTGTCGGCAGCCATAAGGGATGCGCTGTCGATCGTCAAGGCTGCAGGGTATGACCTCGTGATCGTGGAAACCAGCGGTATCGGCCAGGGGGATGCAGGGATTGTCGATATTTCAGACGTATCCATGTATGTGATGACCAGTGAATTTGGTGCACCTTCCCAGCTGGAAAAAATCGATATGATTGATTATGCCGATCTTATTGCGATTAATAAATATGAGCGCAAAGGCTCAGAGGATGCGCTTCGGGATGTGAGAAAACAGTACCAGCGCTCCCGCCAGTGGTTTGAAAAAGAACTGGATGACATGCCGGTCTATGGGACGATCGCCAGCCAGTTCAATGACCAGGGGACAAACACATTATTCCGGGCGTTAATTGAAACGTTGAATGAAAAATGCTCATTGGGCTGGCAGTTGAAGCCGTTGGCAGAAGAAATCGTCGCTAAACGAAATGTCATCATTCCCGGCGAGCGGAGCCAGTACTTAAATGACCTGGTTTATACGATCAGGGATTATTACAAAACAATGGATGAACAGGTGAAATATGCCCGCAAGAGCTATCAGCTGAAAGGCTCCATTGAAACCATTCAGGAAATTAACAGCGATGGCGAAGTGATCCCGGTACTGGAGGAAACAAGAAGGCAAGTGGAAGAAAACCTTCTTCCGTTTTCTAAAAAGACGCTTGAAAACTGGCCAAAACTGAAGGAACAGTACAGCGGCACGGAATTTGTAACGAAGATCAGAGACAAAGAAATCGTAACGGAGCTTACGACTAAAAGTCTTTCTGGCTTAAACATCCCGAAAGTCTCCCTTCCCAAGTATGAAGACTGGGGAGAGATCCTCAAGTGGACCATGAAGGAAAATGTACCTGGCGCTTTTCCGTATACAGCAGGTGTATTCCCGTTCAAACGAAAAGGGGAGGATCCGAAGCGGCAGTTTGCCGGAGAAGGAACGCCCGAGCGGACGAACCGCCGCTTCCATTATCTATCCAAGGACGATGACGCCAAACGGTTGAGCACGGCGTTTGACTCAGTGACCCTGTATGGGGAGGACCCGGATTACCGCCCGGATATTTACGGAAAAGTAGGCGAAAGCGGAGTCAGCATCTGTACACTGGACGACATGAAAAAGCTGTATGACGGTTTTGATTTGACGGCACCGAGCACGTCCGTTTCAATGACCATCAACGGGCCGGCACCCATTATTTTGGCCATGTTCATGAATACAGCCATTGAACAGCAGGTGCGAAAATTTGAGGAAGAGCATGGACGCAAGCCGGATGAAAAGGAACTACTGGACGTAAAAGAGAGAACACTCGCAAGCGTCCGCGGGACCGTGCAGGCGGATATCCTGAAAGAAGACCAGGGACAGAATACGTGTATTTTTTCAACGGAATTTGCCCTCCGGATGATGGGGGATATACAGCAGTACTTTATTGATCATAACGTACGAAACTATTATTCCGTTTCCATTTCGGGTTATCATATTGCGGAAGCGGGAGCGAACCCGATTACCCAGCTGGCCTTTACACTTGCCAACGGGTTCACGTACGTGGAATACTACCTCAGCCGCGGCATGAAGATCGATGATTTTGCGCCAAATCTCTCTTTCTTCTTCTCCAACGGACTGGATCCAGAATATGCAGTCATCGGCCGCGTAGCCCGAAGAATTTGGGCCACTGTCATGAAGAATAAATACGGAGCAAACGAACGAAGCCAAAAGCTGAAGTATCATGTGCAAACCTCCGGTAGATCGCTTCATGCCCAGGAAATTGACTTTAACGATATCCGTACGACGCTGCAGGCCTTGATGGCGTTATACGACAATTGTAATTCGCTTCACACCAATTCCTATGATGAAGCGATTACGACGCCAACGGAAGAATCGGTGCGAAGAGCTATGGCTATCCAGCTCATTATTACAAAGGAACTTGGTCTTGCCCGCAATGAAAACTCCCTTCAGGGCTCCTTTATCATCGAAGAGCTGACAGACCTCGTAGAAGATGCCGTCTTGCAGGAGTTTGAACGGCTGAATACGAGAGGCGGCGTTTTGGGCTCCATGGAAACCCAGTATCAGCGCGGAAAAATTCAGGAAGAATCCATGTACTACGAAATGAAAAAACATAACGGAGAGCTTCCGATTATCGGTGTGAATACGTACCTGAACCCTAACCCGCCGAAAGATGAAGAGTTTAACATGCAGCTGGCGAGGGCAACAAAAGAAGAAAAAGAGCAGCAAATCGCTCATTTAAATGATTTTAAACAGAAAAATGCAGACCGCTCGGAAGAGGCGCTTCGTAAGCTTCAGACAACCGCACTTAACGGCGGAAACATCTTTGAAGAACTGATGGAGACCGTCAAAGCAGCCTCCCTTGGCCAAATCACCAGTGCACTATATGAAGTAGGCGGCAAATACCGTAGAAATATGTAAACGAATATCGGAAAAAGAGGAGAATAGCATCCTCTTTTTCTATTTTTTTAACCAGTTGCACTGATTAGGAAAAAAAGATATCATTCATCTAGCATATCCTTGGAAGATTTGTTTATAATGAAGAGTATAATTCTTCTAGAACTAAACGTATGCATCCATAATATAAATAGATTTATTGATTTGAAAGGAAGTGCCAACTTGAGTTTAATCAAAACGCGTTCAAAAGAAGAAATCATGGAAATGGCCATGGTTGAAATTGCTTTTGAAATTTTGAAAGAGGAAAAAGACACCATTTCTTTTTATGAGCTTGTACAGCGCATTAAAGATTTGAAAGGTATTTCTGACGCTGCAGTGCAGCGTCGTCTTTCTCATTTTTATACGGATATGAACATCGATGGGCGATTTGTTTCACTTGGAGATAACAAGTGGGGCCTCAAAGCCTGGTATCCGATCGAAAGCAGTGAGGAAGAACTGGGGAATACAAACAAGCCGACCAAGCGCAAAAAAGTCGTTGCTGAAGATGAGGACTTCGATGAATACGATGAAGATTTCGAAGATGAAGACTTTGATGCACTTGAGGTGGATGATGAGTTTGCCAAAGCAAGCAGCAGCGATGACGACGATGAAGATGAAGATGAAGATGAAGATGAAGACTTGGATGAGGACTTCGGCGATATCGCAGACAGCGATGAAGAGCTGGATGAAGATATAGAGGACGAGGAAGACCAAGCCGCTGAAGAGGAATTATACGAAGTAGAAGAGGAAGACGAAGAAGACCGCTAGTTAGCAGAACCGGCTGTGCAGATGCACGCCGGTTTTCTTTATTAGTTCTTGACAAGTTTCGCGAAAGCCGATAGAATCATTTTTGGGCTAAACGTATATATAATTCGATTATTGCAGATAAAAACAAAAGTGCCCCCATTAATTGGGGAGGAGTCACTTTTGTTTTTTTTTATTTTATAGCTTCTTTTTTTCTTATTCGTTTATTCTGCTTGAAACAGAGGCGGAGGGAAATACTTACTAGTGATTATCCAGAGGGGGAATAAAGAATGGCAAAGTATATTTTTGTAACAGGCGGAGTGGTTTCGTCTCTTGGAAAGGGAATTACAGCGGCATCGTTGGGCCGCTTGCTAAAAAATAGAGGCGTCAAGGTTACAACTCAAAAGTTTGACCCGTACATTAACGTCGATCCTGGAACGATGAGTCCTTATCAGCATGGAGAAGTGTTTGTAACGGATGATGGTGCGGAAACGGACCTTGACCTTGGCCATTACGAGCGTTTTATCGATATCAATTTGAATAAATTCAGCTCCGTTACAACTGGAAAAATTTACTCTACCGTTTTGCGTAAGGAACGACGAGGAGAGTATTTGGGTGGTACGGTTCAGGTTATCCCTCATGTCACCAATGAAATTAAAGAGCGCGTTTTCCGTGCCGGACGGGAAACAAACGCTGATGTTGTGATTACCGAAATCGGCGGAACCGTCGGCGACATCGAAAGCTTGCCTTTTTTGGAAGCCATCCGCCAAATCAAGAGTGACGTAGGTTCTGAGAATGTCATGTATATCCATTGTACGCTCATTCCTTATATTAAAGCGGCAGGTGAACTGAAAACCAAGCCAACACAACACAGTGTTAAAGAGCTTCGCAGCCTTGGAATTCAGCCAAACATCATTGTTGTCCGTACGGAAATGCCTGTTTCCGATGATATGAAGGAAAAAATCGCGCTGTTCTGTGACATCAATCCAAAAGCAGTCATTGAAGCACGTGATGCAGACACCTTGTACCGTGTTCCAATGGATTTGCAGGAACAGAAAATGGATCAGATTGTATGTGAGCACTTGAAGCTGGATTGCCGGGAAGCCGATATGGGCGAATGGAAAGCGCTGATCGACCGTGTACTGAACCTTTCCGGAAAAGCGAAGATTGCGCTGGTAGGTAAATATGTAGCCCTTCAGGACGCTTATATTTCGGTAGTAGAGTCGTTGCGGCATGCAGGATACTATCATGATGCGGATATTGATATCGAATGGATCAATTCAGAAGATGTGACAAAAGAAAACGTCAACGATATTCTAAAAGATGTAGATGGAGTCCTTGTTCCTGGCGGATTTGGTGATCGTGGTGTTGAAGGGAAAATTCTTGCCATTCAGTTTGCCCGCGAAAACAAGGTCCCTTATCTTGGAATTTGTCTTGGCATGCAGCTTGCTTCTGTAGAGTTTGCCCGTAATGTGCTAGGAATGGACAATGCTCATTCTACAGAGCTGCTTCCAACGACTGATTTTCCTATTATTGACTTGCTTCCTGAACAAAAAGATATCGAGGATCTTGGAGGAACGCTCCGCCTCGGACTTTACCCTTGCAAGCTGGATGAAGGAACAAAAGCTTATGATGCGTATCAGGATGAAGTGGTTTACGAGCGTCACCGCCATCGTTATGAATTTAACAACGAATACCGTGAGCAAATGGAAAAGCAAGGCTTTGTCTTCTCCGGAACAAGCCCTGATGGACGTTTGGTGGAAATTGTCGAGCTCAAGGACCACCCTTGGTTTGTAGCATCCCAATTCCATCCTGAATTTATTTCACGTCCTACCCGTCCGCAGCCTTTATTCCGTGAATTTATTGGAGCAGCGCTTCAACAGAAGAAATAAGAAATCCTATACGAAAAACCCCTGGCTATTCGGAGCCGGGGGTTTTTATTCGTTGATCAGCTCGCTGGCCCTTTGGAGGTAAGCCGCAGTTTTTTGAGAGGGGAAACTGCAGTGGGTAAAGGGCCACGTGCTTCGGTTGTGCCAACCTGCTTGGTGAATCCTGCTGCAGGCACGGGATAAAGAAGAGTCTGTGTGAGGTTTATGTTTTTAGAAGAATGGTGAAACGAACAAAGGGGGCTGGTGAAGTTTAGGACCTTAGTCCCACCTCTATTCAAAATTTCGCGAATAAGCGACAATATCCTTCAAAGTTTTTAATTTTTTTATTCATACTCCTCCAATATTTCTTTTGCAGTCAAACAGATCACATGGTAAGCAAAAAGGCCCGCCATGGCAGAGGGAATGCCGGAACGTCCGCCATTTTCAAAAGGAACGAGTCCGCCTCTCAATTGTAAAGGAATATAGGAATCCCATTCCTCTTCTTGGGGTGCTCCCTCTTTTTTTCGGGTGGCAAGAAGGATGACAGGAGTTTCTGTCTGGTCTTTCACTTTACGTATAAGACCAAGCAGTCCCTCATCGTCCCGAAAGCCTGTTGCTGCAATGACAATATCTGTACTTGTCAACTCAGGAATATCAGAATCTGATAGCTCTTTGGCAGCAGGAAAGGCTTCAGCTCCGTTCAATCCTTCAGCAGCGATTGCTTTCATCTCATCTTTTGTCGCAAAATAAACGGTACCCCGGGTTATTAGTGTCTGGGCAAGTAAACGCGCTGCATCTTCAATGGCATACTCGCTTTCTTGCTGTATTTTTGTAAATATACCATTAAGCTGGGTCGAAAATATTTTTTGCATAAAATCTCCTTTTTACAGGTTTTTGTATGAATGTAGTATATCTCATTCATTTTTTTATTTCACTTCAAGCAGCAGGAATTTGGCAAACCTTGCCGAATAAGGTTTAGAATAAGAATGTTGAACGAAAAATAAGGCAGAGGTGAGCAGGTTGGGTAAAATACTAATTGTTGATGACCAGTACGGGATTCGAATTCTTCTTAATGAAATTTTTCAAAAGGAAGGGTATCAGACATTTCAGGCAGCAAATGGCGTGCAAGCTTTGGCGATCGTTCAAAAAGAAAGTCCTGACCTCGTGATTTTGGATATGAAAATTCCGGGAATGGATGGGTTAGAAATTCTTCGCAGAGTTAAAAAGCTGGATGCTTCAATACAAGTCATCATCATGACAGCATACGGTGAGCTGGACATGATCCATGAAGCGATCAAGCTTGGGGCAATTACTCACTTTGCAAAGCCGTTTGACATTGATGAGATCCGGGCAGCTGTAAGGAAAGAATTACCAATTAATGCCGGGTAATGCAAAATTCTTTTAAACATTGACATATCGGCAATGGTAGCGCTTGCACGCAAAAAGCCTGATTTATTGCGGTTTTCAAGCGCTATTGGTATGCTATAATGGATTTGAAAATATACTATGCATGTTTAACATATGGCATTTTCGGAAAGTGAACGAAGATGGTTCTTTTCCGTTTTTTTGTGCCAAAAGCAAAGGGAGGACATGAAAGATGCCTTTAGTTTCAATGAAGGAAATGCTCGAAAAAGGAAAAGCCGAAGGATATGCAGTCGGTCAATTCAACATCAACAACCTTGAATTTACCCAAGCGATCCTAAAAGCTGCTCAAGAAGAAAACTCTCCAGTTATTCTTGGGGTATCAGAAGGTGCTGCTCGTTACATGGGTGGTTTTAAGCTTGTTGTCAGCATGGTTAAAGCACTCATGGAAGAATATAAAATTACCGTTCCGGTTGCTATCCATCTTGACCATGGTTCCAGCTACCAAAAATGCGCAGAAGCAATCCATGCTGGATTTACTTCTGTCATGATCGACGGATCTCACTTCCCATTGGAAGAAAACATCGAATTAACTAAAAAAGTAGTTGAGCTTGCTCACTTCCACGGCGTATCTGTTGAAGCAGAACTTGGCCGCATCGGCGGACAGGAAGATGACCTTGTGGTGGATGATGCTGAAGCTGCTTATGCCATTCCTTCTGAATGTGATCAGCTTGTTCGTGAAACTGGTGTGGACTGCTTTGCTCCTGCACTTGGAAGTGTACATGGTCCTTACAAAGGGGAACCAAACCTTGGTTTCGACCGCATGAAAGAAGTTAACGAATTAACTGGTGTGCCTCTTGTGCTTCACGGCGGGACAGGCATCCCAACCCACGATATCCAAAAAGCGATTTCTTTGGGAACAGCAAAAATTAATGTAAACACTGAAAACCAAATTGCGTCTTTCAATGCAGTAAAAGAATTTGTTGCTGCTAACCCAGACAAATACGATCCTCGTAAATACCTTACTGCAGCCCGTGATGCGATCCAGGAAACAGTTAAAGGTAAAATGCGCGAGTTCGGTTCTTCAAACAAGGCGTAAGTAATATACAGAAGCAAAAAAGGTATTCGCTTTTTTTGCTGACTGCTATGAAACCGCCTATACATGATAGGCGGTTTCATTTACAATAAAAAGTGTTAAAAGCATTAAATTCGGGTATGAAAGTTGTTGTGTGGAAAAGACTAAAGAAGATTTTAGACTGACGTCTGCCCAACACTTAAATTTTTAGGAGTGAATTAAATCATGAAATTTTTTATTGATACAGCAAATATTGATGAAATCCGGGAAGCGCATGACCTTGGTATTTTATCCGGGGTTACAACCAACCCAACACTTGTAGCAAAAGAAGGCGTGGATTTCCACAGCCGAATCAAAGAAATTGCTGAGCTTGTTCCGGGTTCTGTAAGTGCGGAAGTCGTATCCTTAAATGCTGAGGAAATGGTTGCAGAAGGTAAAGAACTTGCTGCAATTGCTCCAAACGTTACTGTTAAAGTGCCGATGACGACTGAAGGTCTAAAAGCAGTAAAAGCTTTCAGCGACATGAACATCAAAACAAACGTTACATTGATCTTCAACGCAAACCAGGCATTGCTTGCAGCACGAGCTGGAGCAACTTATGTATCACCATTCCTTGGAAGACTCGATGATATTGGTCAGGATGGATTGAAACTGATTACTGAGATCTCAGAAATCTTTGCCATTCATGAACTTCCGACCCAGATCATCGCGGCATCTGTTCGTCATCCCATCCATGTAACTCAAGCGGCTCTTGGCGGTGCACATATCGCTACAATCCCGCTTAAAGTTATTAAGAGCCTCACTAACCACCCATTAACAGATCAGGGTATAGAGCGTTTCCTTAGCGATTGGGAAGCTGTTAAAAACCGCGGATAGATCTGAATAAGACCTATACAAGCACCACCTTTTGTGGTGCTTGTTTTTGGTTTTTTCCATTAAATGAGATTTAATTAGCATGATATTCCAGTTGTCCGAGAATACTACAACAAAAGACAACCGTCAGATATGCTTGATGCAGAAGGGAGCAGACCATGGAACAAAAGCTTATGATAGAAGGGGGTTATCCCCTGGAAGGAACCGTTCATATCAGCGGAGCCAAAAACAGTGCAGTCGCGTTAATCCCAGCTACCATTCTTGCAGAATCCCAAGTCATCATTGATCAGCTGCCTAACATATCAGATGTTCACTTACTTAGAGCATTGCTTGAAGAAATCGGGGGAGAAGCCGAACTCGATGAGAATAACACATTAACGGTCAATCCGGAAAAAATGATTGCCATGCCATTGCCCAATGGCAAGGTAAAGAAGCTGAGGGCTTCTTATTATTTGATGGGTGCGATGCTGGGCCGGTTTAAAAAAGCGGTTATTGGCTTGCCTGGAGGATGCAACCTGGGGCCAAGACCGATTGACCAGCATATTAAAGGTTTTGAAGCATTGGGCGCAAAAGTGACCAATGAACAAGGAGCCATCTACCTACGTGCAGATGAACTTATTGGAGCACGAATCTATTTAGATGTGGTGAGTGTTGGCGCAACGATTAATATTATGCTGGCGGCTGTAAGGGCCAAAGGACAGACGATTATTGAGAATGCGGCTAAGGAACCGGAAATTATCGATGTGGCCACTCTGCTTACAAGCATGGGAGCCAAAATAAAAGGTGCGGGTACAGATGTAATCCGGATCGATGGTGTCGATCACCTGCATGGCTGCCGCCATTCCATTATTCCGGACCGCATTGAGGCAGGCACTTACATGATCCTGGCTGCAGCAGTCGGCCAGCAGGTTGTTATAGACAATGTCATTCCTCTGCATTTGGAATCATTGATTGCCAAACTTCGCGAAATGGGTATACAGATTGAAACGAAGGACGATCAGGTTCTGATTCATAGCAGTAATGGGCCGTTGAAAAGTGTCGACATTAAAACGTTGGTCTATCCTGGTTTCCCTACGGATCTTCAACAGCCGTTCACTTCGCTCCTTACTAAGGCTGAAGGAACAAGCCTTGTAACGGATACGATTTATTCCGCACGATTTAAGCATATTGATGAATTGCGAAGAATGGGTGCGAATGTAAAAGTAGAGGGCAGGTCTGCCATTATTAATGGACAAGCCCGTCTTGAGGGAGCGAAGGTAAAAGCCAGCGACCTGAGAGCGGGAGCTGCCCTTGTGGTTGCAGGCCTCATGGCGGAAGGTATCACAGAGGTTTCCGGACTTGAACATATCGACCGCGGTTATGAGTCCCTTGTTGATAAGCTGGTTGGACTCGGTGCGAAAATTTGGCGCGAGAATCTTGATATCGAGGAACTTGAAGAAGTCGAAAAATAAGGGCGGATTTCGGTCGAAATTCCGTCCTGCACTGTTATTTGTCTCAGACCGCTCAATCTCTAACCGTTCACTTCAGCATTTCTTTGTTCAGCTTCAGTGAACAGAGACTCGGTCATTTCACTCTTTCACCCAACACAAAAAGCGTGTTGATGTTCAAGAGTTCCAATGCCGTTCGTCTCTAATCGTTCACTTCAGCATTTCTTTGTTCAGCTTCAATGGCCAAAAGCTCGATTGTTTCACTCTCTCACAAAATACAAAAAGCGTATATGTGTTCAAGAGTTCCAACACTTCTCGCTTTTGAACGGCCATCTCAGCATTTCACTGTCCAGCTTCAGTGAACAGAGACTCGGTCATTTCACTCTTTCACCCAACACAAAAAGCGTGTTGATGTTCAAGAGTTCTAATGCCATTCGTCTCTAATCGTTCACTTCAGCATTTCAAATTACTGTAAGCGTTTAACAAGGGGGATAATTTTACAATGGAACGTAGTTTATCAATGGAACTAGTACGTGTAACAGAAGCTGCTGCACTTGCTTCCGCCCGATGGATGGGCCGGGGTGTCAAGGATGAGGCAGATGATGCAGCAACAACAGCCATGCGGGATGTTTTTGATACAGTCCCTATGAAGGGAACGGTTGTTATTGGAGAGGGAGAAATGGATGAAGCTCCAATGCTGTATATCGGTGAAAAACTAGGTACGGGTTATGGACCGCGTGTGGATGTGGCCGTTGACCCGCTGGAAGGAACAAACATTGTGGCTTCCGGTACCTGGAATGCGCTGGCTGTTTTGGCTGTAGCAGACCATGGAAACCTGCTGCATGCACCGGATATGTATATGGATAAGATTGCAGTGGGTCCTGAAGCTGTGGGGATGATTGACATCAATGCCCCAACCATCGACAACTTGAGAGCGGTAGCGAAAGCCCGTAATAAGGATGTCGAGGATTTGGTGGCCATCGTTCTAAACCGTCCACGGCATGAAAAAGTCATTCAGGAAATCAGAGAAGCGGGAGCAAGGATCAAGCTGATTTCCGACGGCGATGTCGCCGCGGCCATTAATACCGCGTTTGAAGGAACAGGTGTTGATATTTTATTCGGTTCCGGAGGAGCACCTGAAGGAGTTATCGCTGCTGTCGCGCTTAAATGCCTTGGTGGAGAACTGCAAGGTAAATTGCTCCCTCAGGATGAAGCAGAGCTGGAGCGATGCCGAAAAATGGGGATTACTGATATTGATAAGGTACTCCGCATGGAAGATCTCGTAAAGGGCGATGATGCGATATTTGCTGCAACGGGTGTAACGGACGGGGAGCTTTTAAAAGGCGTCCAGTTTAAAGGAACCGTCGGAACAACACATTCCGTTGTTATGCGTGCAAAATCGGGTACCGTCCGCTTTATTGATGGCAGACACAGTCTCAAAAAGAAACCAGACCTTGTTATAAAACCATAAACATTGCAAAAAACGTCGGCGCTTTTGGAGCCTCTGCACACTAACTTCTATAAAGATGTGCAGAGGAAAGCGTCCGGCATTTTTGCTTTTTGCGGTGTTCTTCTTTATTGGACTTGATTAAAGTCAGTATTTGTGGTTAAAATATGAAGTATTGTATTTATTCATAGATTTTAATTATCCACTTTTTCGGTTATTACTTCAAAATGTATCCTTCCAACCCTTCATTTCTGTTGCCCTGTTCTTTCAATTAAACGATCAAAAACAGGAAATAAACGATTGAGAAAATAGAATAAAGTGTGGTGTCAAAATGGGTTTAATATTATCTGAATTAGAAACAAAAAAATTAAAAGAACTATATGAATTAGCACGACAATATAAAGTACCGTATTATGGAAAACTGACAAAAAGGGAATTGATGTTTTCCATTCTAAAAGCACAGGCTGAGCAGGATGGCTATTCATTTATGGAAGGGATTCTGGAAGTCATTCCTAACGAGGGATTTGGGTTTTTACGTCCGATCAACTACTCGCCAAGCTCTCAGGATATTTATATTTCTGCTTCCCAGATCCGCCGTTTTGATTTAAGAAACGGGGATAAAGTTTCCGGCAAAGTCCGTCCTCCGAAGGAAAATGAAAGATATTATGGCTTGCTTCAGGTTGAAGCGGTAAATGGTGAGGATCCTGATACAGCTAAGGAACGTGTGCATTTTCCTGCATTGACAGCGCTGTATCCGGAAAAGAAAATGGTGCTTGAAACCGGGCGCACCAATCTTTCAACCCGCATTATGGATATGATTGCCCCTGTTGGCTTCGGTCAGCGTGGATTGATTGTGGCTCCTCCTAAAGCAGGAAAAACAAGCTTGCTGAAAGAGGTTGCGCACAGTATCTCCACCAATCACCCGGATACAGAACTAATCGTTTTGCTTATTGATGAACGTCCGGAAGAAGTAACCGACATTGAACGTTCCGTTAAGGGAGATGTGGTGAGCTCCACATTTGATGAGGTGCCTGAAAACCACATCAAAGTCGCAGAGCTTGTACTTGATCGCGCTATGCGCCTGGTTGAACATAAAAAAGATGTGGTTATCCTTTTAGATAGTATTACCCGACTGGCTCGAGCCTACAACCTGGTTATTCCGCCGAGCGGGCGTACGCTGTCCGGAGGTATTGATCCGGCTGCCTTCCACCGTCCAAAACGCTTTTTTGGAGCGGCGCGTAACATCGAGGAAGGTGGCAGTCTGACCATTTTGGCGACAGCGCTGATTGAGACTGGCTCCCGTATGGATGATGTGATTTATGAGGAATTTAAAGGGACAGGCAACATGGAGCTGCATTTGGACAGGAAACTGGCCGAACGCCGTATTTTCCCTGCCATTGATATCCGCCGGTCAGGAACACGAAAAGAAGAAATGCTTATTCAGAAGGATCACCTTGAATCTTTGTGGGCGATCCGCAAGACGATGGATGATTCCTATGACTTCGTAGACACCTTTATGAAGCGTTTACGAAAGACCACCAATAATGAAGAATTTTTCGATATGTTTGAAGCTGAAAAATCAGGCTCGAACAAGCGCGTGAAGTCTTTGTCGAATTCCTGAAGAATATAAGGAAATTGCGGTTGCAAAACAACCAGCGCCCTGTTATACTACTGCTATGTGCTTATTTTAACTCTGGATTCACAGGATTCAGGGCAGAAGGAGTTGAGAACGAATGAAGCCAAATTTACATCCTGACTATAAAAAAGTTGTATTTATGGATGCAAGCAGCGGTTACAAGTTCTTGTCCGGCTCTACAATGTCTTCTAACGAAACCATTGAATGGGAAGATGGAAATACTTATCCTGTAATTAAAGTGGATGTTAGTTCCGATACACACCCATTCTACACTGGTCGTCAGAAGTTTACAGATGTTGGCGGACGTGTTGACCGTTTCAAAAAGAAATACAATCTTAAGTAATATGCTGCAAGTTGTAAGGGGCAAGAGAACTTCTTGCTCCTTTTTTTTGTAAATTTATGCGAAATTCCGCTGTTTTTCAGGCATTGCAGGTACGAACGAACGTACATAATATAGAATGTATTCATAAATGAACATGGGAAGGAGAACGAACATGTATGTAATGAAGCATAATGGCTGGGTTGAAGTCATTTGCGGGAGCATGTTTTCGGGGAAATCCGAAGAACTGATTCGCAGGGTCCGCCGGGCGAAATATGGAAAGCTTGAAGTGCAGGTGTTCAAGCCGGTGATTGACAACCGTTACAGTGAAGAGTCGGTGGTTTCCCATAACGGAACAGCTGTTATTGCCAAGCCTGTTGAAAAGTCTGTCGATATCCTGAAAAAGGTTTCTCCTGACACGGAAGTAGTAGCAATTGATGAAATTCAATTCTTTGATGAAGATGTGATTTCAGTTGTTCAGGAATTGGCAGACCATGGCATTCGGGTGATTGTTGCGGGTCTTGACCAGGATTTCAGAGGCGAACCGTTCGGTCCCATGCCCAAGCTAATGGCGCTTGCTGAAACGGTGACAAAGCTTCAGGCGATTTGCATGGTATGCGGATCTCCGGCAAGCCGCACGCAACGGCTCATTAATGGGAAGCCTGCTTCTTATGATGATCCCATTATTCTTGTGGGCGCTTCGGAATCGTACGAGCCGCGCTGCCGTCATTGTCATGAAGTGCCGGGAAAGCCTAATACTCTGCTCACCAGCCTTGTTGAGCAGTCTGAATAAAAAGGGATGGTTCTCTTGAGGGTGGTGATTGCACCTTCTGGAGAACCATCCTTTTTTTGTCTGTATGTTTTGCAGAATACTCACAAACCCTATTACCTAAGGGAGGTGTTTTCTGTGAAAAAGACGGGAATTTTTATCATTCTATCCGTACTGCTGAGTGCCTGTTCTCCCGTTTCCAAAGATCATTTTGAGCCCACGGCCAATGAATCGAATAAAAACATAAAAGACAACATTTGGGGCCATGGCATCGTCAACTATCATGCCACTAAAAATAATCCCCGATTCAATTACAGTTCGGAAACGAATAAAAACCCGAATGATTATCAAAAAATGAACACGGCCCGTTTTGATATTTCGGATGACCAGGATAAGATTCGCGAGGCTGTGATCAGTAAAACAGGCAGAAATCCACAAATGGTCACAATCAATGGGAACTACGCTCATATTCATGTGAATGTCCCTGCGAGCATGTCATCTCGAAAAAAGGCGAAAATGCGCCGGGATATTGTAACTGCTGTTGAACGGGCAGTGCCACGCTATAAATTTTCTGTTAAGATTGACAGCAGATAAAAAGGAACATTTAGTGATGGTTGATAATACAAAGCATTACCAATAGAAAAACGGCAAACACATAAGCGCTTGCCCAGCCTTTGCCGTTTTTATTTTTTTGCCCTTCTTGCTGCCTGCTGAATCGGATCCCACACCCCATTATAAGGCGGGGCATAACAAAGATCCAAGTCCTCCAGCTCATGCAGATCCATTCCGTGATAAATGGCAGTGGCCAATACATCGACCCTTTTATCCACCCCGTGTTTTCCGATAAACTGTCCGCCAAGTATTCTCTGGTTGTTTGCATCAAATACCAGTTTTACTTGCAGTGGCTCAACACCGGGAAAATACCCTGCAATATCTTTAGCGTGTGTGGTGACGGTATCGACTGGAAAACGCAGCTTTTCTGCTTCTTTTACAGAGATGCCGGTTTTGCCGAGCGACAGCTCCATGAATTTTATGATGGAAGAGCCAACAATTCCTTTGAACGTTTTCCGTTTTCCCGCCATGTTCAGTCCGGCGATCCGGCCCTGTTTGTTTGCGGTCGTGCCAAGCGGGATGTGGTCGTCGACTTCTTTAATGAGGTGGTAATGGCTTGCGCAGTCTCCCGCTGCATAGATATCTTTTACGTTGGTTTCCATATACCGATTGACGAGGATTGCTCCGCTTTCGTGAAGCCGGACCTCCGTATTCTGAATCATGGAAACGTTGGGTTTAACGCCTGCCGCCACGATCACCATGTCGGTCGGATAGTCGCGTTTGTCTGTTTTAACGAATTGAACGCGGTCATCTCCTTTTAAGCGCTGAACTTCTTCATTCAGGCAAACCTCAATGTTATGCTTTTTTGCTTCTTCCAGAATCAGTTCGGCCATGTCGGGATCAAATATCGAGCCAAGCTGATTTCCCCGTTGAATAATCCTGACTTTTTTGCCGAGAAATTTTAAATTCTCGGCCACTTCCAGGCCGATATAACCACCGCCGATAATGGTCACATCCTGAATAGAAGCGTCCATGTCTTTGATGATCCCTTCAACATCTGGAATGGTCTTTACAACATGAACCCCTGGCAGTTGTCTGCCTTCCCATGGCGGCAAAACAGGGCTGACTCCTGTTGCGATAAGAAGCTTGTCATAGGAGAAGGTAAACTCTTCTTTTGTTTTTGTATGTACGCCATAAATTTTCTTTTCTGTCGGGTCAACGCCAACCACTTCATGGAAGGTTCTCGCATCCATACCATACTTTTCTCTGAAGGTGGCTACATCACGGGCAACCAGTAATTCCGAAGAGGGAATCAGCCCGCTGATCACATAGGGAAGCCCGCATTGTCCGTAGGAATAAATGCCTCCCTTTTCAAATACTGTGATTCTCGCCTCCGGATCATTCCTGACAATCTGCATGGCCGCACTCATTCCGGCCGCATCTCCGCCAATGATACAATAGTTCATGGGCCATCCCCTTTCTGTTCTGCTATAGTATTCCCTATTGCTTTCTTTTAATCTTATTCATAAAGGATTTTCTCTATGAATCATGGGGTATCCTCTTTAATCAATTGCATTCGCTCCAGTACCATCAAGAACCTATCGTTCCTGTCGAACATTGATAGTAGAGAGGTGTAGAAAATGTTGGATATTCTATCAAACGGAACAGATTGGAACGAACCTTGTGTTCCAATCACCACACTTATTAAAAAGCTAAACGAAAAGCCTCTGGACCCGATCTATGAATCCATGGGGAATTTTATTGTAAAAGTGAATCCTGTCACGGATACGCAGCATGATATTCGGCATAAAGGCTGTACCCAGTTCTTTGGTCACTTTGCTACCATACCCTTTGTTTTTAATATCATAACAGATGAAAAAGTTGTGATTGAAGAGCTGACAAAGGCGATCCGCATCAATCAGCAGCGTCTCGATTATGAAGCGCTGAAAAATCATACATCCATGTATTAAAAAGATTTACCAGGCGCATCTCTATAGAGTACGATAAAAGAAAAAACGAGGTGTACATACTTGGAAGGGACACTGGTCGCATTAAATACCGGAAAAGCAGGCACGATTGAATGGCAGGGGAAAGGGGTAAGCTCAGCTATCAATAAAGAGAAGGTGCAGAAGCCGCTCTATCTGTCCAGACTGAATTTTGAAGGTGATGTTCAGGCGGATACGGTTCATCATGGCGGTCCGGAAAAAGCGGTTTGTGTTTACTCGCATGACCATTACTCGTATTGGGAAAAGGGACTGGGCATTTCTCTTTCAATCCCCACTTTTGGTGAAAACCTTACCGTCAAAGGTCTGACTGAAGATCAGGTGTTTATCGGAGATATCTTTAAGCTCGGAGAGGCAGCTGTCCAGGTTTGTCAGCCCCGTCAGCCGTGTTTTAAAGTTGCAGCGAAACTGAATCAGCCGTTCATGGTGAAGTGGATTCAGGACACCGGATATTCGGGTTATTACATGCGGGTGCTTGAAGAAGGCAGGGTCAACCCTGAGGATAGTCTGGTGCTTCAAGAAAAAAATGCGCGCGGCATTTCTGTCGAGTTTGTAAACAGAATCTTATATCAAGACAAAGAAAATAAAGAAGGAGTGAAACTTCTGTCAGAGCTCGATGAGCTTGCGGAAGGTGTCAGGTCCTCCATGAAGAAGCGATTGCAGTCATTCCCGGGATAAGTGGCACAGCCCGGGTTTTTTGTTTGCCATAAAACGGTGCCTGAAGCCTTTTGACTGCTTCATCCCCCTGTATTATAATTAGAATGTTATGCCATTAAAATGAGGTGAAAAGCGTGTTAGAACGTTTAGAAACGATAGAAGCCCGATACGATAAGCTAAATGAGCTTTTGAGTGACCCTGAGGTCATTAACGATACGAATAAATTAAGAGAATATTCCAAGGAACAATCTTCCCTTCAGGAGACGGTAGCAGTATACCGCGAATATAAGGAAGCAAAGGAAGGCTTGGATGAAGCCAAAGTCATGCTTGAAGACAAGCTGGATGCCGAAATGACGGCCATGGTGAAAGAAGAAATTTCCGAACTCGAAGAAAAAATTGAAGAATACACCCAGCAGCTAAAAATCTTGCTGCTTCCTAAAGACCCGAACGATGACAAAAACGTTATCGTTGAGGTTCGTGGGGCGGCCGGTGGAGACGAGGCTGCACTGTTTGCTGGGGATCTCTATAAAATGTACAGCCGTTATGCTGAAATGCAGGGCTGGAAAACAGAAGTAATCGAAGCAAGCTATACCGAGCTTGGCGGCTATAAAGAGATCATTTTCATGGTGAATGGAGATGGTGCCTATTCCAAGCTGAAATACGAAAATGGCGCACATCGTGTACAGCGTGTCCCTGCTACGGAATCCGGCGGGCGTATCCATACATCCACAGCCACGGTAGCGATTCTTCCGGAAGCAGAAGAAGTAGAAGTGGAGATTCATGAAAAAGATGTCCGCGTAGATACCTTTACTTCAAGCGGACCGGGGGGACAGTCTGTTAACACGACCCAGTCCGCCGTTCGTCTTACACATATTCCAACAGGAACCGTTGTGTCCTGTCAGGATGAAAAATCACAGATCAAGAATAAAGAAAAAGCGATGAAGGTTCTCCGTGCCCGTGTGTACGATAAAATTCAGCAGGAAAAACAAAAGGAATATGATGAAAACCGAAAGTCTGCCGTGGGAACGGGAGACCGTTCAGAGCGAATCCGCACCTACAATTTCCCGCAAAACCGTGTAACCGACCACCGAATCGGACTGACTCTTCAAAAATTGGACCAGATCTTGCTCGGCAAGCTGGATGAGTTTATTGATGCTCTCATTACAGAAGACCAGACCAGCTTGATGAAGGCTCAGACGGAAGCGTAAAATGGAAAATAGGAAACGGCATGAAGCCCTGAACTGGGCTTCATCTTTTTTAAAAGAAAAGAAACGCGAACCAGAAGCGGGAGAACTGCTGCTGCGCCATGTGCTCGGTGATCTCAGCCGGACCGAGCTGCTCATGGGATTGAATGATCCCATGACAGAGGCTCAGCGAGCATCATTTGAAGCAGCGGTAAAACAACATGGTGAAGGTGTGCCTGTCCAGTATATTACGGGCTATGAAGAGTTTTACGGACGCAGGTTCATCGTAAACCGGGAAGTCCTCATTCCAAGGCCCGAAACCGAAGAACTTGTATATGAAGTACTCAAGCGTGCAGAAACACGGTTTGGGGATCAAAAGGAGATTCAGACCATCGATGTTGGCACAGGCAGTGGGGCGATTGCGATCACTTTAGCATTGGAAAATCGGAGCCTCTCTGTGTCCTCGGTTGATATTGCCGCAGAATCGATTGAAGTGGCAAAAGAAAACAGCCGGCGTTTGGGCGCGGACGTCCGTTTCCTTCATGGGGACCTCCTGCAGCCGTGGATCGAAAAAGGCGAAAAGGCGGACATTGTTGTCTCCAATCCCCCTTACATTCCTGACTGGGAAATAGAGGGGCTTGAAACGATCGTTAAGGATCAGGAACCGATGAGGGCGCTCAGCGGCGGCCAGGACGGTTATGTTTTTTACAGAAGGTTTATGGAGGAATTGCCACAAGTGCTGAAGCCAAAAGCGATTGTTGCTTTTGAAGTCGGCCATGACCAGGGCCAGACGGTAGCGGAGATGCTGCGAATTACCTTCCCGGGAGCCGACGTGGTCACTGTGCGGGACATCAGCCAAAAGGAACGCATGGTTATTGCAGAAATTGGGTTTTCAAAATATTGACGCAAGTCCTACTTTTGTTGTAGGATTACTATAATAAAATAAATCTTATCCAGAGTGGTGGAGGGACTGGCCCTATGAAACCCGGCAACCCGTTTGAAGGTGCTAAATCCAGCAGGAACACATCCTGAAAGATAAGATTGAAGCGGCGGAAACTTCTTCTTATCTAAGAAGAAGTTTTTTTGTGTTTTTTTCGTTTTAATAAAGCAGAGGAGAGAAAGAGATGAGATTTGGATTTTGGCTACCCATATTCGGCGGCTGGCTTAGAAACGTGGAAGACGAAAATATGCCTCCGACCTTTGATTATGCAAAACAAGTGATTCAGTCGGCGGAAAAATGGGGATACGATACTACACTGATTGCGGAGCTTTATCTGAATGATATAAAAGGACCGGAACAGGACGCGTTAGAAGCATGGACAACGGCGGCCGGTCTGGCTGCAGTTACAGAAAAGATTGAAATCATGACCGCGGTTCGCCCCGGATTCCATAACCCGGCGGTTACTGCCAAAATGGCTGCCAACATTGATCAGATCAGCGGCGGAAGATTTACCTTGAATGTGGTTTCTGCCTGGTGGGAAGAAGAGGCGAAGCAGTATGGCGGCGTCTTTACCGCCCATGATGAGCGCTATGAACGAACACAGGAGTTCATCGATGTCCTAAAAGGCCTTTGGACTGAAGAAACCTTTAATTATAAAGGGAAGTACTATGAGCTTGCCAAAACAAAACTGTCGCCTAAACCGGTGCAACGGCCTAATCCTGTCCTCTATGCCGGCGGTGAGAGCGAACGTGGAAAACAGGTTATCTCTTCTTCCTGTGATGCCTATGTCATGCATGGGGGCACTGTTGAGGAGATCCATACCAAGATTACAGATATGAAAAACCGTAGAGCCCAGACGGAAAAAGAGGCCTTGTCTTCGTTTGGAATGGCCGCTTACGTCATCTGCAGGGATACCGAGGAAGAAGCACAGGCAGAGCTCGAGCGAATCACGGATGTGAAAGAAACGAGCGGCTATGCAGGCTTTAAGGATTTTACAAGCAAGTCTCAGCTTGAGCAGCAGATTCAGCTGCAGGATTATTCTGTTTCCAACCGGGGTCTGCGCCCGAACCTGATCGGAACGCCTGAGCAAATCGCGAAGCGGATTGTTGAATATGAAGAAGCCGGACTAAAGCTTTTGCTGCTTCAGTTCTCACCACAGCTGGAGGAAATGGAGCGATTTTCAAAGCAAGTCATGCCGTTAGTGGAAAAATACAACCAGGAAAAGGCGTTAAGCTAGAAGAGAAGAGGAGAGATGAAATTGAAAAAAGTATACATCATTCACGAAAACGATGAATGGACCAACCATTTAATTAAGCGGCTGGACGAGTTAGAAGTACCATACGAAACCTGGCATCTGGATCAGGGCACGGTTAACCTGTCCGAAACACCTCCTGAAGGCATTTTTTACAGCCGCATGAGCGCTTCCTCCCATACACGGGGACACCGTTACGCTCCTGAACTTGCTGCCAGTGTGATTGCCTGGCTCGAGCGCCATGGCAGAAAAGTGCTGAACGGCAGCCGTGCTCTGCAGCTGGAGGTCAGCAAAGTGGCACAGTATCTCGAATTGGAAGCGCATGGAGTGAAAACACCGAAAACCATTGCAGCTGCAGGCAAGGAACAAATTTTGCAGGCGGCGGAACAATTCAGCGGCCAGCCGTTCATTACGAAGCACAACCGTGCAGGAAAGGGACTCGGTGTACAGCTTTTTCATTCCTATCAGGGATTGAAGGATTATGTACTTGGCCCGGATTTCGAGGAGCCGGTTGATGGTATTACGCTTATTCAGCAATACATCGAGTCACCGGAGTCCTACATCACACGATGCGAGTTTGTTGGCGGAAAGTTTGTATATGCGGTACGGGTAGATACGTCTGAAGGATTTGAACTCTGTCCGGCAGATGCCTGCCAGATTGGGGACTTGTTCTGCCCGGTTGGAGAAGAAGCTCCAGCTAAACCAAAGTTTCAGATTCAGCAGGACTTCGCGGAAAGCATTATTGATAAATATGAACAGGTACTGGCAGATAACAACATCCAGGTGGCCGGTATTGAATTTATTAAAGACGCAGACGGTACGATTTATACGTATGACATCAATACGAATACCAACTATAATTCGGACGCTGAAGCGGCAGCAGGAAAATATGGAATGCTCGAGCTTGCCAAATTCTTAAAAAGTGAATTGAATCAAGTAAACCCGGTCCTTGTTTAAGGACAACATAAAGAGCCTCCCGCTAAGCGGGAGGCTCTTCGTTTTCATCATCTACATGAAAAAGGGGGTGATAGGGATGTCTTTACTATAGCAGACCCGGTCTTTAAGAAAGGAATTATGTGACCTTTTTGATATGTTTAAGAAATTTGTGACATCCACATCCCGTTATTTGTCACTTTTTTTCGGGATTTGTTTGATAGTTTAGTAGTATGTTTTCTCCCCGCCCGGTCCACACTGAGGATAGAAAACGAAAGGGGAGCTTGATCATGAAACGTTCGAAAAAATCGGTTATGACGTTATTATTCTTATCGCTGATTGCGATGGTTCTGTTTTTTGAAACCCAGACGAAGGTGGCAAACGCGACGATGAATGAATCGGTTAAAATTCCGAGTGATGCCATCCGTCTCCGCATTCTGGCCAACAGTGATGCAGAAAAGGATCAGGCATTAAAAAGAAAGATCAGGGACAAGGTGAATGAGCAGATTACCACATGGGTGGGCGGTCTCGATTCACATGACCAGGCAGAAAAAGTGATTAACAAGCATTTGCCAGAGGTAAGAAAAGTAGTGGAGACGTATTTGCGAGAAGCTGGCCTGGATATTCCTTATAAAGTACAATTCAATAAAGAAGTTGCTTTTCCAACCAAAATGTACGGCAACTATATTTACCCTGCGGGCAAATATGAAGCTCTTCTGATCACGCTTGGCAAAGGCAAGGGAGCCAATTGGTGGTGTGTGCTTTTCCCTCCACTGTGCTTCCTGGATTTTGAAAATGGGGATGCCGTTAAAACCGATCAAAAGGGAGTAAAGGAAGTCGCTTCAGGAGCAGAGCAAGACGCGCCGGCTGTTCAAGAACCAAAAGAAGAAAAAGTGGAAGTGAAATTTTTTCTGGGAGAAGTCTTTACCTCTGTGGCCAATAAGATTGGCAGTCTGTTCTCTTAAAAGCCCTGCATAACTTTCATGGTTGTTTCATAGACTTTTAACAAAATACTAGAGGAGAGTGAGCGCCATGACCATTCGTTTGAGAGCGGCGATGCCGCATGAAGCAAGAAGTCTCGGTGATCTGGTTAAGCAGGCAGGTTTGGGCACGGATGGAATGAGGGAAGGGATTGGAAACTACCTTGTGGTGGAGAATGATAAAGGCGAAACCATTGGGACCGTAGGACTGGAACGGGTGGAAAAGGATGGTTTGCTCCGATCGTTTGTTTTAAAGAAGGAATATTCCAATGAACAGATATTTTTGCGATTGATCCAGCGGATTTTGCTATACTGTAAGGAAAAAGGAGTAGAGACACTTTATTTGCTGACAAAGGCTGCTCATCTTTTTGAGCCTCTGTCATTTCGGCCAGTGCCGGCAGAAAAGGTTCCTGCTCATGTAGAAAATACCGCCCATTATAAAAAAACAGCCGAAAAGGATGTGGTCCTGCTGTATTGCAGCCTGCAGGAAAATTAATTATCCACAATTTATGCACAATAAATCGTCTTTTGTGTATAAATTGTGGATAATAGGCGTGAAAGGCTGTAAAAATGGAAAGCGGCGGTTTGAAAGGATAGTGGGAATGAAGGAGTTTACTACAAACATATGGTCTGTGGATAAAGAAAGCGATTCGCTTACAGGCCATCCACAAATTATACAAGCTTCCCTGTGGATAAAAAATAATGAGGTCATTGCTTTCCCCACGGAAACCGTATATGGACTGGGGGGAAATGCGGAGAGCGATGAAGCGATTGAAAAGATTTTTGCGGCGAAGGGAAGGCCGAGCGACAATCCTCTTATTGTTCATATCTCAAGTCTAGACCAACTGGAAGGTTTGGTGGCGGAAATTCCAAAGCGGGCGCAAATGCTGATGGAAGCCTTTTGGCCAGGACCGCTAACCCTTGTTTTGCCCAAAGGAGAAAAGGTAGCCCGACGTGTGACAGCAGGGCTGTCCACAGTGGGGGTAAGGATGCCGGATCATCCTGTCGCGTTGGAGCTGATCAGTGAAAGCGGGCTGCCGCTCGCAGCACCAAGCGCAAATATTTCGGGAAGGCCATCGCCAACAACCGCCCAGCATGTTTATGAAGATTTGAAGGGGCGAATTGTGGGTATTTTGGATGGCGGTCCAACCGGTGTGGGAGTGGAATCCACGGTGGTTGACTGTACATCCGAAAAACTGACCATTCTGCGGCCTGGCGGAGTGACCAGGGAACAGCTTGAAGAAGTGGCTGGTGAAACTGCCATGGATCCGGGTCTTGTTTCTCCGGATACGTCGGCGCCAAAGTCGCCGGGCATGAAATACACACACTATGCACCAAATGCCCCGCTTTACCTGGTGGATGGATCACCGGCATTTATTCAGAAGCTTGTGGATAAGGAAAAAGCAAAAGGAAGAAAAACAGGTGTATTGTCATGTAATGAGCACACACACCTTTACCAGGCGGATACGGTCATACCTTGTGGGTCCCATGACGCGCTTGAAAGTGTGGCTCATCATCTTTATGATGCATTGCGTGCATTTAACGAGAGCGAGGCCGAGATTATTTTCAGTGAGGTCTTTCCGAAAAAAGGCGTGGGTACTGCCATTATGAACCGTCTTGAGAAATCGGCCGGAGGAAAAATAATAACAGAATGAAAAAAACAGGGCGGCTGCCCTGCCAGCTTGTGGAGAAAGCTCTGTTTTTTCTCCACAAGCTTTTTTATTTGTTTAGAATTACTGCCCTGTTGTGTGATTTCTCTGAAGAAAAAGATCCTCACACACCTAGCCAAGCTTGGCTAGGTGTGTGGCGATCTTTTTCATATTCTGACAGGCTGCTGTGAGAAGCACCTGCTCACTCGCATTCTGTAATCCCCTCAACCTGCAATAGCGAAGCCCATGCAGCTCTTTCGAATCTGCGAAGCTTCGCTCCACCTTTTCTTTTCTAAATTTATAAAGCATCTTTCCAGAAGCCGACAGTCTGTTGTCGCGTACTTTTTCTTTATGTTCTTCCCAGACATGGCGCGTTACGACTTTTTGTTTGTTTTTTGAACGCGTGCACTCATTTAATAGTGGGCATTCTGCGCATAGCTTGGGATCCGATTTATACTCCTGATATCCTTCCCTTGTGGTTGTGCAGTAGACGAGTTCCTGGCCATTGGGACAAACATATACTTCCCGTTCTTTATCGTATGTAAATTTCCATTTCGGCATCAGCCCTTTTGTTGGGTGGTATCTGCGGTGGGCGATCACCCCGAAAATCGTCCGGTCATAAAGTCCCTTACAAATCGGAGTGGTGAGATAGCCTGAATCTAAAGCCACAGCTTCTACCCCTAATTGAAATCGTTCGATTTGGCGGTCTAAACGAGAAAGGTAAGGCACAGAATCATGCACGTTCCCAGGGGTGACATAGGCATCGGTGATAATATTGAATTTCATATCGGTCGTTCTATGATCTAAATAACAGAACATTTCTTGTTTATGGTCTCGCGACATAAAACCACAATCGGGATCAGTCGTACTTTTGCGAATTTGCTTCTTTTCTTTCACCTCCTCTTTCTCTTTTAAGGGCTTTTTTCCGTGCTTTTCTCTGTCCTCCTCGACCGCCTGATTTAATTCTTCAATGTATCCTCTTGTTTCTGCTTCCACTTCTTCTCTTGTGAATTTATGTTTATTGGCATTCGCTTTAAGGTGGGTAGAATCGGAAAATAAGACTCTTCCTCCCACCATTTTATGATTCATGGCTTGAAGGACGATCTCATCAAAGATCTCTTGAAAGACGTGGGTATCTTTGAAACGAGTCCGCCGGTTCCAACTGATCGTGGAATGATCTGGAACAGGGTCATTCAGTTTTAAGCCAAGAAACCAGCGATAAGCGATATTGGTTTTGACTTCTCGTTCAAGTTGTCGTTCTGAGCGAATGCCGTAGAAATAGCCGATGAACATCATCTTGAAAAGCAGAATAGGGTCCGAAGGACGTCCTGTAGATTCTGAATAATAAGGACGAACTTTCTCACCGATAAAAGAAAAATCGATATAGCGATCAATCTTCCTCAAGAGGTGGTCTTCAGGAACCAAATCTTCGATAAAAACAAACTCTGCTTCATTCTGAGTATCCTTTTTAGGCTTATACATACAAACACCGTCCGATCCTTATTTGTTAGTTATATTATAACAAATTAACGCGGTGAATAAATAAAGTTGATGGATAAAAAAATAGACTGTCGAGAGTTTCTCGACAGCCTGACAGGGCGGCTGCCCTGCTTTTTTTTGTGGTTTGCCATGGAAAGTCAATCCAGCTGTCAGGCCGGTTCGGTGAGGATGGGAAGGATAACGGTAAAGGTGCTGCCTTGACCTACTTCGCTCGCTACCTGAATACTTCCGCCATGGTTCTCGATAATTTTATAGCACACCATCAGCCCGAGGCCTGTCCCTTTTTCCTTTGTTGTGTAAAAGGGTTCACCAAGAGCAGGCAGCATTTCTTTTGGGATCCCGCATCCTTCATCAGTAAACGCCACGCTTAATTGCTCTGCTTGCTGTCTCACAGAAATATAAATTTTACCGCCTTCAGGCATGGCTTCGATGGAGTTTTTCAGCAGATTAATGAATACCTGCTTTAACTGACTATCGGCAGATGAGACCAGGGGCAGGTTTTCCTCGGCATGAAAATGAATCTGCACGTTCATTAAAATGGCCTGAGTTTCCAGCAAAGAAATGACATGGCGCAGCAGATGCGTCAGATTGGTAGGAACAAGGTTCATAACCTGCGGTTTGGCAAGTACCATAAATTCACTGACAATGGAGTTGATCCTGTCAATTTCTGAAAGCATAATCTCATAATATTCATTATTGTCCTGAGCTTTGGACTCCAAAAGCTGCAAAAATCCTTTAATCGAGGTGAGCGGATTGCGGATTTCGTGGGCCACCCCTGCAGCCAGCTGGCCAAGGACTGACAGCTTATCCGATTTTCTCAGCATCTCCTCTGTTTTTTTGCGCTCCGTCAAGTCCCGGGATACGACCACTATGCTCTCTACCTGGTCTTTTTCATTAATGACCGGTGTGGCATTTGTTTCGAGCAAAACGTGACCACCGTTATTATTCTTCCAGCGGGCTTCAAATTTAATGGGCTTTCTGGAATGAACCATCTCCCGCATCAGCAGATGGACACGTTCTCGATCCTCCGGATGCACAAATTCGCCTGCATATTTCCCGTAATACGTTTCAGGCTCTATTCCCAGAACGATTTTGTTGGATGGTGAACTATAGATTACTTTTCCGTGGTCATCTGACACCGCTATTAAATCCATTGTATTTTCGGCGATAATCCGGTACTTTTCTTCACTTTCACGAAGCGCCTTTTCCTGCCGCTTTTTCTCTGTAATGTCACGCGAAATGCCCGAGTAGGCATGTACCCGGCCATTTTGATCCCATATGGGAAACAGCGTCACACTGGTATTAAGCAGAGATCCGTCTTTGCGCTGACAAATCATTTCATGACCCTTAATCGGAACTCCTTTTTTGACGGACTGGATCATCTGCAGTGATTCCTGCATATATTTGTCCAGCACAATGGGGAATATTGGGCTTTGGCAGTCTTTGAGCTCTTCTTCCTTCCAGCCGAAGGTTTTCTCAAAGGCGGGGTTCAATTTAATCGTTTTCTTATCAAAATCATAAATGGAAATCATATCGGCTGAATGGGTAAACAGGGACTCGAGAAGTTCTTTCGTTTCTTTAAGCTCTGCTTCCTGTGCGATCCGTTCGGTAATGTCCTTTCCGATGCAATAGACTCCAAGCACTTCGTCATTCACGGTGATCGGTGTAATCGTCAAGTTGACATAAACAATTTCCCCACTTTTTTTCTTAAGCTTCACCTCAAACGTTTGCGAGGGGCCCCGGAGCAACTTATGGAACTCATTATTGTATTTTTCCTTTTTGTCGTCGGGCAGAAGCGGATGAAAAGTCATAGCCAGCAGTTCTTCCTCCGTGTAGCCGGTCAGTTTTTCGGCTGCGGGATTAACCATAGTGAGTTTTCCCTGTGTATCTATGGAAAACAGGGCATCGATCGTATGGTTAATGAGAGAGTGAAACCGCTGCTCACTTTCCTTCAGTTGGTTCTCTGCGGTGATCCGGTCTTTAATGTCAAGGCAAAAACCGTTCACCTCAAAGACCCTGCCTTCATTAATAACAGGATGCAGTGCTATAAGGAACGGAACATCATGAAGTTCTGCTTCAACGGTCAGCGGCTCGCCCAGCCATGCCCGTTCAAAGCAATGGATAATAAAGTCGGATAACTCAGGCATGATGAGAGCGCCTGAATTTTTTTGAAGCAGCCATTCTTTCATATATTCCAGTGGAGGAGAGAGGTCGCCGTTCCATTGTGTCACAACAAAGGCTTCCCGGGACTTTTTAAATGTAAAGGTCAGGCTATTTTGTTTTGTGATTTTCATGCGGCGGGCTTGTCTGTTTTCGTAAGCTGCGGCCGGATGAATCGACTTCCCGTATTCAGTCATGAAATCGCCTCCGATTCTTCCGTTTTTCTACTATGTTATTTACGGTAAAAAAAACCATATCCCTGCTTATGTTGAAATTTGATTGTCCATTGTTTTTTAGAAACACCTCCTCGCTCATTCTAATCGATGTGGGACGCGCATAAGGTTGTACTAGCGGACTAAGGGGGAACGTAAATGGATGTTGTGACCATAGGAGAATGGCTGACCTTATGGGTCATGTCTTTTGCTCTGGGGATGGATGCCTTTTCCATCGGACTGGGCATGGGAATGCTCCGGTTAAGGATGAAACAAATCATTAAAATCGGTGTGGTGATCGGGTTGTTTCACATGGGCATGCCGCTTGGGGGATTGATGCTTGGAAAGCAAATTTCCTCTCATTTTGGAGGAATTGCAGCCATTATCGGCGGATGCCTGCTTCTGCTGCTTGGCTTTCAGATGATCCGTTCCTCCTTTAAACCTGAGAACGAGCCATTTGTTACACCGGTCGGCTTTGGACTGCTGCTGTTTGCGCTCAGTGCTAGCCTTGACAGCTTTTCCGTCGGTTTAAGTCTTGGCATTTATGGAGCCAAAATCGTACTGACCATTTTTATGTTCGGTTTGATGAGCATGCTGCTGACCTGGTGCGGGCTGATGATGGGGCGGAAAGTGCAAAATTGGCTCGGCTCTTACAGTGAGGCTTTGGGAGGCCTGATTTTACTTGCTTTTGGAATCAAGCTTTTGTTTCCGCTATAAATATGATGGAACGATTGGCGTACAGGCCAATCTTTTTTTATACTAAAAGTAGACTTTCAAAAATAAGAGGTGGTAACCCCATGAAGAATATACTATTTGTTTGTACAGGAAATACATGCAGAAGTCCGATGGCTGCCGCTCTTCTGAGGCATCTCGGCAATGGAAAACTTGAGGTGCGGTCAGCCGGAGTGTTCGCAGCAGAGGGGGCAGGGGCAAGTTCAAATGCTGTAACCGCCATGTCTGAAAAAGGTATTCCATTCAACCATGAATCAAAGCCGGTGACCCGGACACTGATGGATTGGGCGGACCTTATTCTGACGATGACCGAAAGCCATAAGCATGCGCTATGCAATCGGTTCCCGGAAGTGGTGGACAAGGTTTATACGCTAAAGGAATTTATCTATCAAAACGACGACTATGAACAGAGGCTCTCTGAACTTCATCAGGCGTATGCCGAAATCGAAACTTTACGGGTGTTTTATAAAAGCAAATGGAACCAGACGGGTGATGACAAGCAGGCGGTTCAGGAAGAATTTGAACGGGCGATTGCTCCGTTTAAAGAAAAGATCGCTTCTATGGAACAAGAGCTTCCTTCGCTTGATGTTATTGATCCGTTTGGGGGAGATATTGAGATTTACAGGCAAACCAGAGGAGAGCTTGAATCCCTCATCCATAAACTGCTGGAAAAAATATAGACCGTTTGCTCTGGGTTATCTGCCGCGACTGGTTGAAACGAGGGGAAAATCGATTTAAAATCGAATAGACTACGGAATTTACAGGAGGAGAAGATGAGAGTAGCCATAGGTTCAGACCATGCAGGAGTAGAGCTTCGCCAGGAAATCATCGAGATGATGCAGGAAATGGGTATGGAAGTGTTTGATGTGGGATGCGAATGCAGCACCTCCGTTGACTATCCGGATTACGCCATTCCTGTGGCGGAAATGGTAGCCAGGAATGAGGCAGATCGAGGTATATTAATCTGTGGTACGGGAATAGGTATGAGTATAACGGCCAATAAAGTTAAAGGCATCCGCTGTGCTCTTGTACATGACCTGTTCAGCGCCAAAGCAACACGACTGCATAATGACAGTAATGTACTGGCCATGGGTGAGAGGGTCATCGGACCTGGACTGGCTCTGGAAATTGCCAAAGTGTGGCTGACCACAGAATATGAAGGCGGCAGGCACGGCAGGCGTGTGGGCAAAATTTCAGATTATGAGGAGAGAAGCAGCGAACGAGTATAAATGCTGCAAAGAAAAGGTGATGGAACTTAAAATCTGCACCTTAAAAGAAGGGAAGAATCAACCAATGAGTGACCAGCTGCAAAACGTAGAGAAGCAGGTCTATCATGCCTTATCCGATTTACAAAAGCAGGCGGAGCTAAAGCCGGGACAGCTGCTGGTAGTCGGAGCAAGTACAAGTGAAGTGACAGGTGGAAGAATTGGCACTTCAGGAACAATGGAAGTCGCACAGGCTCTTTTTAATGGAGTTAAAATGTTTCAGGAAGAAACCCGGGTGGCTGTAGCTGTCCAGTGCTGCGAGCATTTGAACCGTGCCCTTGTTGTCGAGCGGGAAACGGCCGACAGGCTCAGGCTGGAAGAGGTCCGTGTGGTGCCGGCAAGATCGGCGGGCGGAGCTCTGGCAACCCATGCGTTCCACCATTTTGAAAATCCTGTGATGGTGGAATTCATCAAGGCAGATGCCGGGATCGATATTGGAGATACCTTTATTGGCATGCATCTGAAGCATGTCGCCGTACCGGTAAGAACAGAAGTAAAAAGCATTGGTGAAGCGCATGTGACGCTCGCCAAAACCCGGCCGAAACTAATCGGCGGGGAGCGGGCCGTCTATCCGTCAAAAGAAGACATTCGCTGCTTTTAATAGATCAAAAAACCGCCCGGCTCCTTTTAGCACGGGCGGTTTTTTTGTCTGTAGCAACATTTTGGCTATTATGAAAATGACGTGATTTGCAAGTATTTCTTTTCGAACCGCAAGTAAACGCTCAGCCTCGCTGCTTTTTCTCTGTTTTAAAACTTCTTCTCGGAAATCGCAGAGCGCATCCGCTGAAGGGATTCTTTTGCGGCTTCTTTTCCGGCCATCATCACGTTGACATAAAGGGCATCGATGACGCTGAGCTGAGCGATCCTGGACGACAGGGCCTCCGAGCGAAATTCTGTTTCCGTGGCGATGGTATGAAGGGAGATGTCTGATTTTTCACTGAGCGGTGACTTGGCGTAGTCGGTCAATGAAATGGTGCGGCAGCCGTTTTCTTTTGCAACCGAGAGCACCTGTAATAAATCCTTGTTGGTCCCTGAGTGGGAAATGAACACGGCGGCATCACGCTCTGTCAGCTGGGAAGCAGACATGAGCTGAAAATGGGTGTCGGTATAGGCGATGCTTTGCTTTCCGGTGCGTATGAATTTATGGTGAGCATCCATGGCAATAATTCCTGAACCGCCGTTTCCGTAAAATTCAATCTTGGAAGCTGAAAGAAGGCAGTCCACGGCATTCTGAAAGTTTTTTTCATCAAGCATCCGCCGCGTGTCTTCCAGAGTGCGGATGTTGGATTGAAAGACCTTTTCCGCTACCTGAGCCGGACTGTCCGTTTCCAGAATCGTTTCATGGATGTCCTGCAATGGCCCGACAACGTCAGAGGCAAGCGCGATTTTCAGCGCCTGGAACCCTTTGAAACCAAGGCGTTTGCAGAACCGGAAGACGGTTGCATCGGCTACTTCGAGACGGTCGGCGACCTCATTGATGCTTGAATGGATGATATTTTGTGGATCTTCAAGAATGATATCCGCTATCTTTTTTTCTTTTTCGCTCAATATGCCGTAAGAAGAGCGAATCTGGGCTAAACAGTTTGAAGCGGCCATGTATCGTTCTACCTTTCTTCTTTGAGACTTTGGCTCTATCATAATATGAAAATTAATTTCTTGTAAACGGAAAAAATTTTAGTATATAATGAGTAGTGAAGAAAATAATTTTCATGAGCTTTAGATTGAGCTTGTTTGAAAGGGGAAGTAACACATGCAAATCGGAATGATTGGCTTAGGTAAGATGGGTTACAATCTTGTTCTTAATCTTTTGGACCACGGACATGAAGTGGTGGCAACAGATGTAAACCATGAACAAGTTAAAAATATTGCGAACGACGGAGCGACTGGCGTTTATAGCATTAAAGAACTTGTCAGCGGATTAAACACTCCGCGCGTAGTTTGGATGATGGTACCTGCGGGAAACATTACTGAAGATGTACTCACTGAACTCAAAAGCGTCCTGGAGCCAGGCGACATTGTGATTGATGGAGGAAACTCCAATTATAAAGATACACTCCGCCGTGCGGAAGAATTGAAAGAAAAAGGCCTTCACTTTGTGGATGTCGGCACAAGCGGCGGTACAGAAGGTGCCCGAAATGGTGCTTGTACAATGATTGGTGCCGATCCTGAAGTATTTGAAATCATTGAACCTGCCTTTAAAGACCTTTCTATCGAAAATGGTTACCTGTACACAGGTAAAGTCGGAAGCGGGCATTTCTTGAAAATGGTTCATAACGGAATCGAATACGGCATGATGCAAGCTATTGCAGAAGGCTTTGAAATTCTTGAGAAAAGTGAATTTGATTATGATTATGAAGCGGTGGCGAAAATGTGGAACCACGGTTCTGTTATCCGCTCTTGGCTCATGGAATTAACGCAAAGCGCGTTCTCCAAGGATCCTAAGCTGGAAGGAATCAGAGGCGTAATGCACGCTTCCGGTGAAGGGAAATGGACCGTAGAAGCAGCACTGGATCTTCAAGTTCCTGCACCGGTTATCGCTCTATCCCTCATGATGCGCAACCGTTCACTTGAAGATGACACATTTACTGGTAAAGTGGTTGCGGCGCTCCGCAATGAATTTGGCGGACATGCAGTTGTAAAAAAATAAATGGCAAACCAGGAGGGTGACGTACACTGCATGTCACCCTCTTCTTTTACATCAGCTCTTCATGTATGTTTAATTTAACTTTAGAAGCATACTAAAAGCTGAGAAGGAAAGGGCAAGGCCGGAAAGGATGGAAAGCATGGATCAAAACAAATACTTGATGGGTGTGGACATCGGTACAACAAGCACAAAGGCTGTTCTTTTTGACCGGAAAGGTACAGTCATTTCCCAGCATACTGTTGGCTATCCGTTATTGAGTCCGACACCGTCTACTGCAGAGCAGGAACCGGAGGAAATTTTGCGGGCGGTGTTCGCGTGCATCAACAGGACAATGGCAGAAAGCCTGATTTCACCAAATCACCTTCAATTAGTGTCGTTCAGTTCGGCGATGCACAGTGTGATTGCAGTGGACGAAAAAGGGAAAGCGCTCACCAAAAGCATCACCTGGGCAGATAACCGAGGGGCAGATTATGCTGAAAAAATTAAAAACGAACTGAATGGGCATGAAGTGTACCTGAGGACAGGAACTCCTATTCATCCGATGTCACCACTGACCAAGCTCCTTTGGATGAAAAATGAGCTGAAGGAAGCGTACGATCTCGCTCATAAATTTATCGGAATCAAGGAATATGTATTTCACAAGTTGTTTGGCGAATTTCTGATTGACCATTCCATCGCTTCAGCTACCGGGATGATGAACCTGGAAAAACTGGAGTGGGATGAAGAAGCTTTGAACATCGCCGGAATCACAAGCGACAAGTTGTCAACTCTGGTACCGACCACACACGTTGTTAAAGGTCTTTCACCGGAAATGGCAGAAAAGCTTGGCATTCACAAAGATACTCCGTTTGTGATCGGTGCCAGTGACGGCGTACTCTCAAACCTGGGTGTGAACGCGATTGATCCCGGGGTGGTGGCAGTGACCATCGGTACGAGCGGCGCGATTCGTACGGTGAGCGACAAACCGATCACCGACCAAAAAGGCCGGACATTTTGTTATGCGCTTACGGAAAACCACTGGGTCATCGGAGGCCCTGTCAACAACGGGGGCATGACGTTCCGGTGGGTCAGAGACCAGTTTGGCGCAGCCGAATCAGAAACGGCAAAACGCCTTGGGCTTGATCCTTATGAAGTATTGACCGAGATTGCAGAGAAGGTTTCTCCTGGTGCAGACGGCCTTTTGTTCCATCCTTATATGGCAGGTGAACGTGCTCCGCTTTGGAACGCCAATGCAAGAGGTTCCTTCTTTGGACTGGCGCTCTATCATAAAAAGGAACATATGATCCGTGCCGTGCTTGAAGGGGTCATTTTTAACCTGTACAGTGTTCTTCTGGCGCTTCAGGAACTCATCGGAATTCCGAAAGGGGTACAGGCAACAGGCGGCTTCGCCCGTTCAGCCCTTTGGCGTCAGATGATGGCCGATATATTTAACCAGGATGTAACCATACCGGAAAGCTTTGAAAGCTCTTGTCTTGGTGCAGTCATTCTTGGCTTATATGCATTGGATGAAATTGAGGACTTCTCCATCGTATCGGACATGGTGGGAAGCACGCATCAGCATACGCCAAACTCTGAAAACGTTGAGACGTACCAGGAGCTCATGTCGATTTTTCTATCTGTATCCAGAAGCCTTGAAGAGGATTATCATAATATTGCAGAGTATCAGCGAAAGCGGCTCGAACATTAAGACAGCAGACAGGAATGGGCTAACCCTTTCCTGTTTTTGGGTTTAACAGCTTCCAATATCAGTGAATTTCCGTACATTTATAACACTTTATGTTTTAGCGTTCGGAAAATATCTAAAATGTATCCGCTATCAATTAAAAGTGACCTAACAAAACACTGAAAAGCTATGTTACAATGAACATGAATTAAGGACTTTTAACACGAAGGGGATGCACAAACTTGAAAAAGCTAGCTGTTCAAGATCAAGAAGTTTTTGCTGCTATACAAGACGAACTCGGACGTCAGCGGAATAAAATTGAACTCATTGCATCAGAAAACTTTGTAAGTGAAGCGGTAATGGAGGCGCAAGGATCGGTCCTCACCAATAAGTATGCAGAGGGATATCCTGGCCGCCGTTATTACGGAGGATGCGAATATGTTGACGTGGCAGAGAACCTCGCAAGAGACCGTGCCAAGAAAATCTTTGGAGCGGAGCATGTCAACGTTCAGCCTCACTCCGGTGCACAGGCGAACATGGCTGTGTATTTTACCATTCTAAAGCCGGGCGATACAGTCCTTGGAATGAACCTGTCCCACGGCGGGCATTTGACGCACGGAAGTCCGGTTAACTTTTCAGGCGAGCTTTATAATTTTGTCGAATATGGCGTGAATGAAGAAACACATCTTATCGACTATGAAGATGTACGCCAAAAAGCGCTTGAAAATAAACCGAAACTGATTGTTGCCGGAGCAAGTGCCTATCCAAGAGCGATTGACTTCAAGAAGTTCCGTGAAATTGCGGACGAAGTCGGAGCTTATTTGATGGTTGATATGGCGCACATTGCCGGACTTGTAGCGACTGGGCTTCATGAAAATCCAGTTCCTTACGCTGATTTTGTAACAACTACTACCCATAAAACACTTCGCGGCCCACGCGGCGGAATGATTCTTTGTAAAGAAGAGTTTGCCAAGAAGATCGACAAGTCCATTTTCCCTGGAATTCAGGGCGGACCTCTTATGCACGTGATTGCGGCAAAGGCGGTAGCCTTTGGAGAGGCATTGTCAGACGACTTCAAAACGTATTCCCAGCAAATCGTTGATAATGCAAAACGACTTGCCGATTCCCTTACTAAAGAAGGAATCACACTGGTGTCCGGCGGAACGGATAATCATTTGATTCTTATTGATGTAAGCAAGCTTGGCATTACAGGAAAAATTGCGGAGAAGGCGCTCGATGACATCGGAATTACCGTAAACAAAAATACGATTCCGTTTGATCAAGAAAGCCCATTTGTAACTAGCGGTATCCGTATTGGAACGGCAGCTGTTACGTCCCGCGGTTTTGGCCTCGAAGACATGGATGAAATTGCATCCCTCATTGCCCTTGTTGTTAAAAACCCTGAAAACGAAGCTACCTTGAAGGAAGCGAGCGAACGTGTAGCTGCGCTTGCCGGAAAGTACAAGCTTTACGAATAAGAGAGATTATGAAAAAGGCACCTGTTGAAGGTGTCTTTTTTTGTTTTCTTTCTTTAGAGTAAAAAGTAAAATTTCGCTTTCATCCCAATTTTGTTACTTGGGTCTCACATCAATTGTTATCAATGGTTATACAAAATGAAAGCGCTTTACAATATGATGAGATCAGGAGGGGGATCAACGTGCAACTGGAAGAAAGGCCGGCATTGCTGCTGAATCAGATTATCTCGCTGAAAAGACCAACCATAGCCCAGCTGATGGATCAAACTCAGATGTCCAAGCGTCAGATTACGTATGATTTAGAAAAAATCAATGATTGGTTGAAGGATCAAAGTCTTCCTTCCATCTCTTATAAACGGAAAACGCAGATTGAAGTTCCCGAGCAGGTGTTTCAATTAGCGGATGCCTCCTTTGCTGCTGATTCCTTTATTTTTACGGAAGATGAGCGTCTTGTGGCCCTTTATTTGTTCTTGTTCATCAGAAGAGAGCATATCTCATCTGCCCATTTTACTGATCTATTGAAAGTCAGCAAGAACACTGTCACCGCTGATGTGAAAAAAGCCAATGCCCTCTTCGCACCGTTTTTAGTGAAAATTCATTATACCCGGGAAAGAGGATACCATCTAAAAGGCACCGAGCTGGATAAGCGGGTGCTGCTGATGAGCCATCTGACCAGGTTGTTTCAAAAACCGTCGGGAGAGAAAATCATCGGTTATGTTCTTAAGGCATCTGACAGTCCGCTCATCGTAAAAACTATTTTTTCGATTCTGCATTCTCTTGAAAAAGAACTTAGCCTACAGTTTGTGGAGGAACGTATGCATCAGTTTGCTTATTTCCTCCAATTCTATTACATCCGGATGCTTGAAAAGAAAATGGTCCGCCTTCATCGGGATGAAATTGAATTGCTTCGACAGGACCAACTGAATGAGCCAGCAGAACAGATTTTAGAACAGCTTCATTTGATGAAAACAGATTCGGAGGTTGCTTATCTTGTGATTCAAATGCTGGGTCTTTCTCTAGGGGATGCTTCTGTAATTCAGGATGATTACGATCTGCTGTTTCGGATCTGCGAAAGATTGGTCACTGATTTTGAATATAAGGCCTGTATTTTCTTTGAAGAAAAGAACAAGGTCGCAGAAACGCTGTATCAGCATCTCAAGCCGGCGTATTACCGGATGAAGTACCGAATCCCCATATACAATCCGCTGCTTGTCCAAATCAAGGAGGAGCATACGGAGCTATTTACGATTGTGAAAGAGCTGCTTAGTCCTGTTGAAGTTCTTTTGAACATTTCTGTTCCGGAAGAAGAAGCCGGCTTCATCACGATCCATTTTGCTGCCTTGCTGGAAAAGCCCAAACAGATCGCTGCAAGTAGGAAAAGAGCGGTTGTTGTTTGTCCGAGCGGCATCAGCTCATCCTTGATGGTTAAACACCAGCTTGAATCACTGTTTTCAGAAATCACCGTGTATAGGACACTTTCCTTAAAAGAGTTCAATGAAGGAGTAGAGCTGGACATCGACCTTGTGTTTTCAACCGTGCCGCTTCAAACGAAGGTTCCTTATTTTCCCGTAAAACCAATAATGACACCGGTCGAAAAGGGAACGCTGCTCAATGAGGTGTATCAACACCTATTCGGAGTTCAGTATGAGCATTTGGGAGCAAAGGATATCTTGCAGACCATTGAGAAACATGCTCATATTTTCGATAAGGATGGCCTTGAACAGGCTTTGACTCAATTTATGTTTCAAAAAAGAACGAACGCTAACAGGAGGAACAGACCCGTGTTAAGTGATTTAATTACGAATGAAACCATTCAATTTGCTGAGCAGGTGCCTGGCTGGGAGAAGGCAATCGAGGAAGCCGCCCAGCCGCTGCTGAAAAAAGGGGCGATCAAGCCATCCTATATTAAGGCGATGATTGAAAATGTAAATACGATGGGCCCTTATGTCATACTCGGCCAGGAAATTGCGATTCCACATGCGAGGCCTGAGATGGGAGTGAATGAGGTGGGAATGAGCTTTTTGAAGCTCGAGGAGCCCGTTTACTTTTTAGATGATAAAAAACACCCTGTTTCTTTATTGTTCTGCATAGCTGCTATTGACAATAAGACACACTTGCAGGCTCTATCCCAGCTGACAAAGCTGCTAAGCAAGAAAGAAAATGTAAAAAAGCTGAAAGCAATGAACAGCACAGAGGAAATGCTTGGACTGATCCATGAATATTCAAAAGTTGTTTAGGAGGAAAAGAACATGAAAATTTTAGCGATTTGCGGTTCGGGTTTAGGAAGCAGTTTCATTCTAGAAATGAACGTTCAGGAGATTGCTAACGAACTTGGAGTTTCGGGTGTGGAGGTCAGCCACTCCGATTTAAGTTCAGCGACTCCTGATATGGCCGATCTTTTCATTGCGGCAAGGGACATCGCTGAGGGGGCATCCCACCTTGGAGAGGTCGTTGTCATTGACAGCATTATTGACATGGACGGCATCCGGGAGAAGTTAAGAGAAGTGTTCACACAAAAAGGAATGCTCTAAAGAGCAAAAAGGGGGAGCTAGGAAATGGGTGAAAGATTTCTTAAGCTGATGATGGATATTCTAAGCCAGCCGGCTGTGCTGGTGGCATTAATCTCACTGATTGGCCTTCTTTTGCAGAAAAAACCGGCAAGTGAAGTCATTAAAGGGACGACAAAGTCCTTTCTTGGTTTTCTTGTTATTGCAGCTGGCGCCAATATCCTTGTCGGAGCACTTGATCCCTTTGGAAAGATGTTTCAGGAAGCGTTCCATGTTAACGGGGTTGTTCCAAATAACGAAGCCATTGTAGCTATGGCGCTGACAAAGTATGGTTCAGCGACAGCGCTTATCATGTTCTTCGGCATGATTGCCAACATTCTCGTAGCTCGTTTTACTCCTCTGAAATACATCTTCCTGACCGGGCATCACACGCTGTACATGGCCTGTATGTTTGCAATCATCCTTGTCGTTTCAGGGCTGAAGGGAGCGGGTCTAATCATTGTCGGTGCCATAGCCCTTGGACTGACGATGGCTATTTTTCCAGCCATGTGCCAGCCATTCATGCGCAAGATTGTCGGGAACGATAAAGTCGGGTTCGGACACTTTTCTTCCCTCGGATATATTCTGTCGGGGTTGGTCGGCAAAGTGGTTGGAAAAGGCTCCCGATCGACTGAAAAGATCAATTTTCCAAAAGGCCTCGGTTTTCTTCGTGACAGTTCGGTCACCATTGCCCTTACAATGACGATTCTCTATTTGGTCATCGCTCTTTTTGCAGGTCCGTCCTATGTCGAAAAGGAATTGAGCAACGGAACTCACTATCTTGTCTTTTCGGTGATTCAGGCGGTTACCTTTGCTGCCGGTGTATTTGTAATTCTTTCAGGCGTGCGTTTGGTCCTGGCTGAAATTGTTCCTGCCTTTAAAGGAATTTCGACCCGGCTTGTGCCGAATTCCAAACCGGCCCTCGACTGCCCGATCGTTTTTCCGTATGCACCGAACGCTGTTTTAATTGGCTTTTTCTGCAGTTTCCTTGGAGGGATTGTTGGTATGGCCATTCTGGGTTGGGCCGGAGCGGTTATCATTCTGCCTGGAGTTGTGCCACACTTTTTCACCGGTGCAACAGCCGGTGTTTTCGGTAATGCCACAGGCGGCATAAGGGGAGCTACTATTGGTTCATTTGCTAACGGGCTTCTGATTACGTTCCTTCCTGTATTCCTCCTTCCGGTGCTTGGAGATCTTGGCTTTGCAAATACCACCTTCTCGGACAGTGATTTCGCCGGCACGGGCATTATTTTAGGCAATATTGCCGATTCGTTTGGTTCAGTGGGTGTCACCCTGTTCGTTACAGCTGTTCTGGTGATTGCGGTATTATTCGGCTTGCGTAAGAAATCAAGAAATGAAGATGAAAAGATTTCTGCTTAAAGCAATAAACTACGAAGGAGGTAATCATGAGTGCTTTAATAGAAGACCTGGAACACTTTCGAGATCAAATCAGGCTTAAAACGCTCCAGGAATTGAACCACCTGGGCTTCGGACATTACGGCGGCAGCCTGTCCATTGTAGAAGCGCTTGCTGTGCTGTATGGTGAAATGTTGAATGTAGACCCGTTTAATCCTCGATCAGAGGAGAGGGATTATTTTATCCTCTCCAAAGGCCACGGAGGTCCGGCCTATTATGCGACCCTTGCTTTGAAAGGCTTTTTTCCAGAAGAGCTACTTTATACACTCAATCAAAATGGCACGTCGCTGCCTTCTCATCCGGACCGAAATTTGACGCCGGGTGTGGACATGACAACAGGATCTCTTGGCCAGGGTATCTCTGCAGCGGTCGGTGCGGCACTATCGCATCAGCTTTCGGGACGATCCAACCGGACGTATTGCATCGTAGGGGATGGAGAGCTGAATGAAGGACAGTGCTGGGAAGCTTTTCAGTTTGCGGCCCATCATAAATTGAACCATCTGACAGTACTAGTGGACGATAACAAAAAACAGCTCGACGGACTGACGAAGGATATTATTGACCCAATAGACTTTGCCGCAAAGTTCAGAGCGTTCGGTTTTTATACGGTGAGGGCTGACGGCAGCTCGGTAAGGGAAATCTATTCAGCCATTCAGGACGGGAAAGCGCAGCACAGCCAGCCGGTCGCCATTATCCTTGATACCGTAAAAGGTCAGGGAGTTCCGTATCTTGAAGCAAAGGAAGATAATCACCACATCCGCCCGAATGTACAAGATAAAAAAGCCATTCTTGAGGCAATAGCCGATCTTGAAAGCAGGCTGGGAGGAGAGGTGACTGTATGATTAATTCTGCAACAACATCCTATGAAACTGAAGATATAGAGATGAGGCAGGCTTATGCCCAGACGTTGTTGGAACTGGCAAAACAAAACCGTAATATCATCGCTCTAGAAGCGGATTTGATGAGTGCCATCTCTACTAATAAACTCCAGAATCAAATTCCCGGACAGCTGATCAACTGCGGCATAATGGAAGCCAATATGATGGGAGTTGCAGCGGGGCTCTCTATTACAGGAAAGATCCCGTTTCTCCATACGTTTGCCCAATTCGCCACTCGACGTGCCTATGATCAGTTATTCGTCTCTGGGGCTTATGCAAGGCTGAACCTGAAAATACTTGGGTCGGATTCGGGGGTAACGGCTGAGCACAACGGTGGAACGCATATGGCATTTGAGGACTTGGGGCTGATGCGTCTCGTACCGAAAGCGGTCGTCTACGAAGCGAGTGATTCCACGATGCTCACTTATCTTTTGAAAAAAATAGCGGGCGAGTACGGCATCCACTATATCCGCACGATGAGGAAAGCTGCGGTGAAGCTCTATGAGCCGGATGAAACATTTGAAGAGGGAAAAAGCAAGGTGCTGAGAGAAGGTTCGGATATCGCTTTGATGGCAAGCGGTATTATGGTCGCAGAGGCGCTAAAGGCTGCTGACCTCCTTGCAGAGAAAGGCATCCATGCTGCGGTGATCGATATGTATTCCATTAAACCGGTGGATCATGAACGGATCGTGGAGTATGCCCGAAAAACCGGGGCTATTGTCACAGCGGAAAACCATAATGCCATCGGCGGACTCGGCAGTGCAGTGGCTGAAGTTTTGAGTGAACAGGCTCCTGTGCCTCTGAGAAGAATCGGAGTCAAGGAACAGTTTGGGCAGGTTGGCAAAACAGAATATTTAAAAGAAGTGTACCATCTGACTACAGGGGACATCTGCAGGGCCGCTTGTGAACTGATGGATGGAAAAAAACCAATATGACCGGGTTCCGGCACCGCTGAAGAAGCGGTGCTGTTTTTTATTTTATTGGTACTAAACTCTTGAACCAGATATCGCTTTCTTTAGAGCACCGAAAGTCACGAAAAATCATTCAAAAGTTAAGAGAATGTTCATTTGTAAAATAGAGAGACTTCGTATACTCTTAAGTAGAACTTACTTCTGATTGATTAGTTAGTAAATAAACTTAAGGTAGTAGAGGTGAAAATATGGCGAAGCAAAAACCTAAGGGGAACAGCAAGTCAAAGCCCAAAACCAAAAATTATGTAAGAAATAAGAATCAGCGGCCGTCCAGCTGGATTTTCTGGTTGATCGGCATTATTGCGATTGGTATTGTCTTTTTATTGTTTGTTGGGAATTTCGGCAACAAAGACGACTCCAATGGAGGAGCATCCATCGATTACAAAAATCAGCCGTATTTAGGAAAAGAATCTGCAGATGTGAAGGTGCTTGAATTTGGCGATTACAAATGTCCGGTTTGCAAAAACTTTAACGAGACTCTTTTCCCTGAAATTGATAAAGACCTGATCCAAACAGGTAAAATTAAATTTTATTTCATCAACTATCCTTTCATCAATGTGGATTCCAGACGTTCAGCGCAATTTGCTGAAACGGTTTATAGTGAACTAGGCAATGATAGCTTCTGGAAATTCCATGAGCTTCTTTATAAAAAGCAGCCGGCCGATCAGGAGGCTGAAAAGCAAGATATTTTTACTGTGGACTTCCTCGTAAAAACACTGGCTGAGGCTACCTCAAACAAAGATGCTCAAAAAGTAAAAAAGGCATTTAACCAATCAAATCACGACGAGGATGTAAAGAAGGACGAAGCCTTGGTGAGCAAGCTTGGTGTACAATCTACTCCAACCTTGTTTGTGAACGGCAAACGGTTTGAAGGAAGCACATACGGCGACCTTAAGAAGCAGGTCGAAGAAGCTTGGAAAGGGAAGAATTAAAGATGAATAAACCTTTGCTGCTCGGTTGGGTAACAGCCATAATTGCTGTGTTGGGGTCCCTTTTCTTTAGTGAAGTCCTTCACTATGTTCCCTGTACCCTTTGCTGGTATCAAAGAATACTAATGTACCCTCTTGCTGTTTTCCTGGGTGTGGCGTTTTATCACAATAACAGCAGGATCGCTTCATACGTTCTTCCACTTTCCGGCCTCGGAGTTATTGTTTCGGGCTATCATATTGCCCTGCAAAAGGTTCCGGCCCTGAAGCAATTCGAAGTATGCAGTGCAGGTGTTCCCTGTTCGCAGGATTACATTAACTGGCTCGGCTTTATTACTATTCCGATGCTGGCGTTTGTCGCCTTTGTCATCATCACTTTATGCATGCTTGTATTAAGCAGAAGAGAAGAATAGTAGGGAATGGGGCATCCTAATGGGGTGCCCTATTTTTATGAGTAATCCCGGGATTTTAATTGGAAGCTTTTTTTACCTTGAAGTAGTGCTTCTTTTTCTGTAAAATGCGGTAGAGGTTATGTGCAAGAATTTACGGGATGGACAAGCCCGTTTTAAAAGGAGAGGTAGCAGGATGGGTAATGTTTTTGTTCTGGATCATCCATTGATACAGCATAAGTTAACACATATTCGTGACGTTGAAACAGGTACGAAAGAGTTTCGTGAGCTTGTAGATGAAGTTGCGGGATTAATGGCGTTTGAAATTACACGCGATCTTCCACTTGAGGAAGTGACCATTCAAACTCCTGTATCTGAAGCAAAAATGAAAGTGATCGCCGGGAAAAAGCTTGGTCTTGTACCGATTCTTCGTGCCGGTCTTGGCATGGTAGACGGAATTCTTAAATTAATCCCGGCAGCAAAAGTCGGACACGTTGGTCTGTACCGTGATCCGGAAACACTTTTGCCTGTTGAATATTATGTAAAGCTTCCGTCCGATGTCGAGGAACGCGACTTTATTGTTATTGATCCAATGCTTGCAACAGGGGGATCTGCTGCAGCAGCCATCACGTCCCTTAAAAACAGAGGTGCAAAGAACATTAAGTTGATGTGCCTTGTTGCCGCTCCTGAAGGAATTGATCTGATTCACAGAGACCATCCTGAAGTGGATATCTATTTGGCAGCCCTTGATGAAAAGCTCAACGACCACGGCTATATCGTACCAGGTCTTGGCGATGCAGGGGACCGTCTTTTTGGAACAAAATAAGCAACATGAAAAAGCGCCGGGTTTCTGGCGCTTTTGTTTTTTAGCTATTGCGTGGCTGAAACAAAATACATCCTCCAAACAAAAAGTTCGGATTAAACTTCAAGTTTTTTGGAAATACCTAGCTTATATTATGTAGGGAAGGAAGGTGGACATCCAGAGAAACCATAAAAAATGCCCCTGCCAGCAGCGCGGTGTGGGCTGAGGCAAAAGCATTTTTATCATTAACTGATTTCTTCAAAGGCTACTGAAATCAATTTTCCGTCACTCGCGTTATGCAGCACCTTTACTTTGATGTCTTTTTCGACCTTATGTTCCGTTATAATAAAGTCGAAGAAGTCGATCACTGTGCCGTCAGCATTTACCCGGCGTGTGTCGTACTGATAATCACTGATGGTGCTGTTGGGGTATTTTTCCTTGGTGCGCTCCAGTGCAATTTTCCCCCATTTCGCATAATCCTGGCGCATGGATGTGTTCATATTTTGAGGTGTGCCGGAGTTGGATGAATGGGTATTCATTTGATGGGATTTCGTTCCATTTTTTCCATCGTTGACATTGTTCATGCAGGCGACAAGTATGACTAAAAAAAAGAGGAACAAAAAACCGGTTTTAGTGAGCTTCATAGGACATCCTCCCTGGATGAAGTTTGTACTGAAAAGTCTGCTCAAAAACCGGGATTTTATACAAAACTGAATAGTTCATAATGTTTATTATATCGCTATTTTCCTAGGGAAAAGCAATATTATACTGCAATTAAATAAACATATAGGAATTGTGACAGATTTTCCACAAATTATATGATATTTTGCCTGTAATTGCGTTGACACCAGGGTGTCGCTATTGGTATTCTTACAAAGGGAATATGGTAAGGTTTTCATGCTAGGACACAAGTGTGTTTACTGGAAATTTGAACTTCCTTATGATGTTCCGAAAGGAGTCCATGCGATGAGCACCGGAAGACGACCTTATAAAGCAATGGCATTAATGTCAGGTATACTTTCTGTACTTGTTGGAAGTATATTGCTTGGGCTTTTCGGCGGTAAGTGGCTGGATGGTCTTATGGGAACGAGTCCTCTGTTCCTCATTATCGGCTTGTTTATAGGGCTTGGAGCCGGCGTTTACGGCATGATCCGTTTATTATCCAATCGATCAGGAGAAGAACGCAAATGACCGAGTACACCATGACCTTCAGAAGATACATAAAGATCACGCTCTTTATGCTCTCTTTTTTTGTCCTCGGATATGGAGTAACCTCCTATCAATCCATTTTCCTCGGTTTATCATTCGGCACCCTGTTCAGTCTTTATAATCTTTGGAGCATGTATTCGAGGATCGAACGGCTCGGACAAGCAGTCATTAACCAGCAAAAAGTCAGGACAATGGGTTCATTATCAAGGCTTCTTGTGGGTGGCCTCGCAGTGCTTATTGCCATGAGATACCCGCAATTTTTCAATTTGTTAAGTGTGGTAATTGGATTGATGACGGTCTATATTATCATGTTAATAGATTCACTAACTAAAACCATACGTACTCCAAAGGAAAAGAGGTGAAATAGGTGGAACACGAAGCTCCGATACATACGTTTATGGGTCTTCAATTTAACCTGTCAAACGTACTGATGATTACAGTTTCATCCGTAATTGTTTTCCTGATTGCTGTACTGGCTACCCGCGCCTTGTCCATGAAACCGGGCGGTTTGCAAAACTTTCTTGAATGGGTAGTGGATTTTGTAAAAGGAATCATCAACAGCACAATGGATTGGCACACGGGCGGCCGCTTTCTTACACTAGGTCTTACATTACTTATGTATATTTTTGTTTCCAATATGCTCGGCCTGCCATTTGCAGTAGCTTTTGACCATGAACTTTGGTGGAAATCGCCAACTGCAGATCCAACCATCACCTTAACACTTGCCGTAATGGTAGTGGTACTAAGCCACTATTATGGGGTGAGATTAAAAGGTGCAAAAGCGTACGGTGCAGAATTCTTTAAACCTTTCAAGCTTTTCTTCCCATTAAAGCTGATCGAAGAATTTGCCAATACACTAACGCTCGGCCTCCGGCTTTACGGTAACATTTACGCTGGAGAAATCCTTTTAGGCCTTCTTGTAGGGCTGGCACATAAAGGTATTTTTGCCGGTATCCTGGGGATCTTCCCGTTGATTGTATGGCAGGGATTCTCCGTATTCGTAGGTGCCATTCAGGCATTTATTTTTACCATGTTAACAATGGTTTATCTTGCCCATAAAGTGGCGGACGACCATTAATTAATATAAGTTTCGTTCATGGCCTAACCGTCAGGAACAAAAAATAAAATTGCAGGGGAAAAGAAGGGAGAAATACAAAAATGAATCTTATTGCAGCAGCAATTGCAATCGGTCTAGCAGCACTAGGTGCAGGTATTGGTAACGGTCTTATCGTAGGACGTACAGTTGAGGGGATCGCTCGTCAGCCAGAACTTCGCGGTACACTTCAAACAACAATGTTTATCGGGGTTGCGTTAGTTGAAGCACTTCCAATCATCGGCGTTGTTATTGCGTTTATCGTTCTTGGCAGCTAATAACAGCAAGATTTAAAAAGATCTCAATAATGGCGAAGCATGTTTCAAAACTGGAACTTTTCTTCGCCATTCCTTATGTATGACCTATTGAAGGGAGGAAATACCGTGCAATCCTTAATGTTAGGTGCGGCAACCGGTGGTGTTAACGGCGGAGATATTCTCTTCCAGTTACTAGCATTCTTTATTCTAATGCTCTTATTACGCAAGTATGCATGGGGCCCGTTAATGGGAATCATGAAAGAGCGACAAAACTTTATTACGAATGAAATTGAAGCAGCAGAAGCCAGCCGCAAAGAAGCGGAAGAGCATCTTGCTACACAAATAGAAGAATTGAAACAAGCGCGTGAAGAAGCACGAGCTATCATCGAAAATGCGAAAAAACAAGGTGAAGCGCAGGGTGAGGCTATTATCCAGGCTTCCCGTGAAGAAGCTGAACGCGTGAAAGAATCTGCACTGGCTGATATTGCCAGTGAAAGAGAAAAAGCTGTCGCTACTCTTCGAAAAGAAGTTGCATCTCTGTCTGTCATGATCGCTTCCAAAGTGATCGCGAAAGAACTGGATGAGCGCAGCCAGGAGAAGTTAATCCAGGATTACCTTCAAGAGGCAGGCGAAGCTAGATGAGCAAGGATCTAACTGTAATTGCAAAACGCTATGCATCAGCTCTTTATGAAGTGGTTGGACAAGAAAACCTTGAGCAGTCTGAGGCTGAGATTCGTGTAGTCAAGGATGTCATGGAAAGCAACCGTGACATTCAAAAGCTATTGAACCATCCGAAAATTTCTGTTGAAGAGAAAAAACAGATTGTAAAAGAAAGCCTTGGCACAGACCTTTCCAAACCGGTTCTGAACACTATTTTATTGCTGATCGACCGCAACCGAGAGAACATTATCGCGGAAATGGCTGGCCAGTTTATTGAACTAGCAAATGAGTCGCGCGGCATTGCTGAAGCAACGGTATACTCTGTCCGCCTGTTGTCACAGGATGAAAGAGCCCGTCTTGAAGAAACCTTCGCAAAGCGAGTGGGCAAACAGCAGCTGCGCATTGAAAATATTATTGATCAATCCCTCGTTGGTGGGATGAGAATCCGCATTGGCAACCGTATTTTTGACGGAAGCATCCGCGGTAAACTAGAGCGTATCGAGCGCCAATTAGCCACTACACAAGGCTAAAAAGATAGGGGTGAAATTCATGAGCAACATTAAAGCTGAAGAAATCAGTGCTTTAATAAAAAAACAGATTGAAAACTATCAGTCTGAAATCGAAGTAAACGACGTCGGTACAGTTATTCAGGTCGGTGACGGTATTGCCCGTGCCCATGGATTGGATAATGTAATGGCCGGCGAGCTTGTTGAATTTTCTAATGGGGTAATGGGTATGGCCCAAAACCTTGAAGAAAACAACGTAGGTATCATCATCCTCGGGCCATATCAGGAGATCCGTGAAGGCGACGAGGTTAAACGTACAGGACGCATCATGGAGGTTCCGGTCGGACCAGAACTTCTTGGACGCGTAGTTAACCCACTTGGTATGCCGATTGATGGCAAAGGACCTGTTGAAACAACAAAAACTCGTCCAATCGAGCAGAAGGCGCCAGGCGTTATGGCTCGTAAATCAGTACACCAGCCGCTACAAACAGGAATCAAAGCGATCGACGCTCTTGTTCCAATCGGCCGCGGACAGCGTGAGCTCATCATCGGTGACCGTCAAACCGGTAAAACAGCTGTAGCCATTGATACGATCATCAACCAAAAAGATCAGGACATGATTTGTATCTATGTTGCTATTGGACAAAAAGAGTCCACTGTTGCAGGTGTTGTAGAAACGCTTCGTGAACAAGGTGCGCTGGACTACACAATTGTTGTATCTGCAAGTGCTTCCCAGCCGGCTCCTCTTCTTTTCTTGGCTCCGTATTCCGGTGTTTCCATGGCTGAAGAGTTTATGTGGGATGGCAAGCATGTGTTGATTGTTTATGATGACCTTTCTAAACAAGCAGCAGCTTACCGTGAACTTTCCTTGCTTCTTCGCCGTCCTCCGGGCCGTGAAGCTTATCCAGGGGACGTTTTCTACCTTCACTCTCGCCTTCTTGAGCGTGCAGCAAAACTAAACGATGAGCTGGGCGGCGGTTCCATTACGGCACTTCCATTCATCGAGACTCAAGCAAGTGACGTGTCGGCATATATTCCGACAAACGTGATCTCCATCACAGACGGACAAATCTTCTTGCAGTCTGACTTGTTCTTCTCCGGTGTACGTCCTGCCATCAACGCGGGTATTTCTGTATCCCGTGTAGGTGGAGCGGCGCAAATTAAAGCAATGAGTAAAGTATCTGGTACACTCCGTCTTGACCTGGCTTCATTCCGTGAGCTTGAAGCATTTGCTCAATTTGGTTCAGACCTCGATAAAGCGACTCAAGCAAAACTTAACCGTGGTGCACGTACAGTAGAAGTCCTGAAACAAGGCCTTCACAAACCGCTGCGTGTAGAACTTCAGGTTGCCATCCTGTTTGCATTAACAAGAGGCTACCTTGATGATGTTCCGGTCGAAGATATCACACGTTTTGAAGAAGAGCTTCATGCTTATATGGATAACAACGCTAAAGACGTTCTCAACCAGATCAAAACCACTGGAAAACTTCCAGAAGGCAGCGAACTGGACGATGCGATCAAAGCATTTAAGAAGGTATTTGCTTAAAAAAAGAAAAGCTGAAGCCGCTGTTTAAAGACGAGAAATGTTGGAACTCTAGAACAGCAACACGCTTTTTGTGTTGTAGTGAGAGAGTGAAACGGTCGAGTCTTTAGCGGCTGAAGCTGGATCACAAAGAAAAGCTGAAGTGCCCGTTTAAGCCCGACAAGCGCTGGAACTCTCACTCAGCAACACGCTTTTTGTGTTGAGGGGTGAGAGTGAAGCGACCTCGAGGGATTGGGCACTGAAGCTGGATCACAAGCTAACAGTAAACTTTAAATAAACTGCAGGATGCCTGGTGCATCCTGCAACCAGCTTAACCCAAAGGTGGTGAATACGAGTGGCATTACGAGATATTAAAGCGAGAATTGATGCAACAAAAAAGACGATGCAGATTACGAAGGCCATGGAAATGGTATCTGCAGCAGCATTGAACCGTGCGGAGCAAAACACGAAACGATTTACTCCTTATATGGATAAGATGCAGGAGGTCGTAACCAGCATTGCTTCCGGAAGCAAGAGTGCACGCCATCCCATGCTTGCCAGCCGTCCCATAAAGAAAACGGGCTATTTTGTCATCACGGCGGACCGTGGTCTGGCGGGGGCATATAACTCCAATGTGTTGCGTCACGTTTACCGCACAATAAACGAGCGACATCAGTCTCCTGATGAATATGCGCTTATTGTTGTCGGAAAGGTTGGTCTTAACTTTTTCAAAAGGCGCAACATGACAATCATCGACAGCATTACGGGTCTGCCGGATCAGCCGTCTTTTGCTGACATTAAAGCTATCGCAAGCAAAGCGGTTGGTTTGTATGCGAACGAAACGTTTGATGAACTATACATGTATTACAACCACTTCGTTAGTGCGATCCAGTCAGAGCTTACGGAACGAAAAGTTCTACCACTAACTGGTTTTGAAGGAACAGTCAGCTCAAATGCTGCTTACGAATACGAGCCTTCCGAAGAAGAAATTTTGGAAGTTCTCCTTCCACAGTACGCGGAAAGTTTGATTTACGGAGCGCTTCTGGATGCAAAGGCAGCAGAACATGCTTCTCGTATGACAGCAATGAGAAATGCGACTGACAATGCAGACGATTTGATCGGCCAGTTTACACTCACCTATAACCGTGAGCGTCAGGCGGCCATTACTCAGGAAATTACCGAGATTGTCGGCGGGGTTGCGGCACTCGAGTAGATTTTTATACATGCCTTAATCAGGCATACGGCACAAAGATGTGCCAGAAGTTAGGAGGGGAAACGATGAATAAAGGGTATATCACCCAGATTCTTGGACCTGTTGTCGACGTTAAATTCGATGACAGTCTTCCGGAACTTTTAAATGCATTAACAGTTGACGCTGAAGGCGTTAATTTAACACTAGAAGTTGCCCTTCACCTTGGTGACAACACCGTCCGTACCATCGCGATGGATTCTACTGATGGTCTTGTTCGAGGTATGGCAATCAATGATACGGGTAAACCAATCTCCGTTCCTGTAGGAAGTGCAACACTTGGACGTGTATTTAACGTTACTGGTGACCACATTGACCTTGGAGAGGCAGTTCCAGCAGATGTTCGCCGTGATCCGATTCACCGCGGAGCGCCATCTTTCGAAAACCTTACAACAAAAACGGAAATTCTTGAAACTGGAATTAAAGTCGTTGACCTTATTGCTCCATACGTTAAGGGTGGTAAGATCGGTCTTTTCGGTGGTGCCGGTGTAGGTAAAACCGTACTTATTCAGGAATTGATCAATAACATCGCGCAGGAGCACGGCGGTATTTCCGTATTCGCAGGTGTAGGTGAGCGAACTCGTGAAGGGAACGACCTTTACCATGAGATGAGTGACTCTGGCGTTATCAGCAAAACAGCAATGGTATTTGGACAGATGAACGAGCCTCCTGGAGCGCGTGCACGTATCGCTCTTTCTGGTCTTACAATGGCTGAATTCTTCCGTGATGAAGAAGGACAGGACGTATTGTTCTTCGTGGATAACATCTTCCGTTTCACGCAAGCAGGTTCTGAGGTATCCGCGCTTCTTGGCCGTATGCCATCAGCGGTAGGTTACCAGCCGACACTTGCTACAGAGATGGGTCAGCTTCAAGAACGTATCACATCTACGAAAAAAGGTTCTGTTACATCGATCCAGGCGATCTACGTACCGGCGGATGACTATACTGACCCGGCTCCGGCAACTGCGTTTGCCCACTTGGATGCAACAACAAACCTTGAACGTAAATTGACTGCTATGGGTATTTATCCTGCGGTGGATCCATTGGCTTCTACTTCCCGCGCCCTTTCTCCAGAGATTGTAGGCGAGGAGCACTATTCCATTGCCCGTCAAGTGCAGCAAACGTTGCAGCGCTATAAAGAACTTCAAGATATTATTGCCATTCTGGGTATGGACGAGCTTTCTGAAGAAGATAAATTGGTTGTACAGCGTGCGCGCCGCATCCAGTTCTTCTTGTCTCAAAACTTCCACGTTGCGGAACAGTTTACTGGTCAAAAAGGTTCATACGTGCCAGTTAAGGAAACAATCCGAGGATTCAGAGAAATCCTTGATGGAAAGCACGATGACCTTCCAGAGGATGCATTCCGTCTTGTAGGTTCTATTGATGAAGTTGTTGAAAAAGCAAAAACGATGGCCTAAACCTATAAGGGGGTAAGACGAAATGAGAACGTTAGACGTAAGTGTAGTCACCCCTGATGGTCCTGTGTTTGAAGGAACGGCAGAAATGGTCAGTTCAAAAGCAAAAAGCGGTGAGCTGGGTGTCCTGCCAGGACATATTCCGTTGGTTGCTCCTTTAACCATCAGTGCAGTACGTGTGAAACAAGATGGAAAAACACAATATGTGGCCGTTAGCGGTGGATTTATCGAAGTTCGGCCTGAAAAAGTAACAATCCTTGCTCAAGCTGCTGAACTGGCAGATGAGATTGAGGTCAATCGCGCTGAAGCAGCTAAAGAGCGTGCTGAGCGCCGTTTGGCTGAGACCAATCAAAGCGATTTGGACCAGGCGAGAGCAGAATATGCTCTTCGCCGCGCGATCAACCGCCTTGATGTGGCCAAACACAGATAAATGAACAGCCAAATAGCCTTCCTGATCCGTCAGGAAGGCTATTTTCTTTTAATACAAAAAAAAGTATATAATAAGGAAAACTCGGCTTGGGAGGTATACCTATGACATTTCAAAACCAAACCGTATTGCCGGCCGTCCGAAAATGGAAGGACCTGGAGAAGCTGCTGGGCACCTCCTATACCTATCTCGTCATCTTGGACAGCCACATTGCCCAGCTGAAAGATATGGTAAGACTGGCGGGACGGGCGAACAAGAAACTTTTCGTTCATGCCGACCTGATCAGCGGCCTGAAAGCGGATGAATATGCGGCAGAGTTTATCTGTCAGGAAATCAAACCGGCAGGCATCATCTCCACAAGAAGCAACGTGATCGCCACTGCCAAGAAAAAAGGTGTAATTGCCATTCAACGTTTGTTTCTTCTCGATTCCATTGCACTCGAAACCAGTTATAAAATTATCACAAAAACCCAGCCGGATTACGTTGAAGTGCTTCCTGGACTCATGCCCAACATCATTCAGGAGGTTCACGAAAAAACGGGGATACCCGTGTTTGCCGGCGGCTTGATCCGCACAAAAGAGGAAATCGAACTGGCGATTAAAGCAGGAGCTGTGGCGGTAACCACCTCGGATAAAGAGTTATGGTGAGGGTGATTTCCTTTTATTCCCTCTCCGGCTTCATTGACAGCGCTTGCAAACTGTGTTTAAATAATAGACAAGTTAATATTCTGACGGAGAATCGGAGATCAGCGGAAGCCCTTACATGTATGTTTGGGATTTTTTTGCTGGTCTTTTGTTTTGAATAGGATATTATCGTTGCTAAAATTGAGAGGAGTGTTGCAGAATGTCACCGATACTGGGAGAAATCGTAGGAACAATGATTTTAATTATATTTGGTGGTGGAGTTGTCGCCAACGTCAGCTTGAAGAAATCCAAGGCAGAAGGCGGAGGATGGATCGTCGTAGCTCTGGGATGGGGACTCGCGGTAGCGATGGGGGTATATGCAGTTGGAAATGTAAGCGGTGCGCATCTTAACCCGGCCGTCACATTAGGAATGGCTGCCGTCGGAGAGTTCAGCTGGTCGCAGGTTCCTGGCTATATCCTGGCTCAGATGCTGGGTGCATTCCTTGGAGGGGTTATTGTTTATTTTCAGTTCCTTCCGCATTGGGAAAAAACAGAAGACAAAGCCGTTAAATTGGGAGTTTTCTCGACAGACCCTGCAATACCGCATACATTATCGAACCTTTTGAGTGAGTTCATTGGAACAGCCGTTTTGCTGGTAGGACTTTTGGCAATAGGCGCGAATAAATTTACAGAAGGACTTAACCCGTTAATTGTTGGTTTTCTAATTGTGGCCATCGGATTATCCTTGGGCGGTACTACCGGTTATGCCATCAACCCGGCGCGTGACCTTGGACCGAGACTGGCCCATTTCTTCCTTCCGATCAGCGGAAAGGGAGGATCCAACTGGAAGTACGCTTGGATCCCTGTGGTGGGACCGATTCTCGGAGGCGTTTTTGGAGCACTTCTGTATGAGGTATTGTTCAAGGGCAAAGTAACCGCTTTCTTCTGGAGCTGGACAGTATTATCTGCTGTTGTCTTTGCGGCCGCCCATTTTGCCGGTAAACGGGGCACCCACAGCCTTACACACGGCGAACGAATCAAGAACTAAGTATAGTTGTAAAAGCGAGCTATCTAGAAACGGAAATCAACCACTTCCAAGAGCTACAATGTTTACGGAAGCAGTCAAATAAAAAAATATGCATCAAAAAAACCAGTTATTTTTGTAAAGGAGAGGAAAAGATCATGGAAAAGAAATATATTTTATCTCTCGATCAGGGGACAACAAGCTCAAGGGCCATTCTTTTTAATAAAGATGGCGAATGTGTCAATGTGGCGCAAAAGGAGTTCACACAGCATTTTCCCAAACCGGGCTGGGTAGAACACAACGCACAGGAAATTTGGGGCAGTATTTTGGCTGTGGTCGCTCAAGTACTGGAGGGTACCAATACATCTCCTAAGGAAATCGCAGCAATTGGCATCACCAATCAGCGGGAAACAGCGGTCGTCTGGGATAAAAACACTGGTAAACCGGTCTACAATGCGATTGTTTGGCAATCCAGACAGACTGCAGACATTTGCGAAGAGTTAAAAGAACAAGGATATAACGATTTATTTAGAGACAAAACAGGATTGCTTATTGACGCTTATTTTTCCGGAACAAAAGTGAAATGGATCCTGGACAACGTAGAAGGCGCGAGGGAAAAGGCAGAAAACGGAGACCTTCTGTTTGGAACGATTGATACCTGGCTTCTTTGGAAAATGACTGGCGGAAAAGCTCATGTTACGGATTATTCCAATGCTTCACGTACGTTGATGTATAACATTTATGATCTGAAATGGGATGAAGAATTGCTAGACATCCTGGGTGTACCGGCGTCCATGCTTCCTGAAGTAAAATCTTCTTCTGAAGTTTACGGACACACCATCGATTATCACTTTTTCGGTGAAAGTATTCCAATTGCCGGCATTGCGGGAGACCAGCAGGCTGCCCTGTTTGGACAAGCTTGTTTTGAAACCGGTATGGCGAAAAACACCTATGGTACAGGATGCTTTATGCTCATGAATACAGGTGAAAAAGCCGTGCGTTCGGAGCATGGGCTGTTAACGACACTGGCCTGGGGCATTGACGGAAAAGTTGAGTACGCGCTGGAAGGAAGCATTTTTGTTGCCGGTTCCGCGGTTCAGTGGCTTCGTGATGGCTTGCAGCTGATTCGCACCTCTCCTGAAAGTGAGGATTTGGCGACCCGTGTGACTTCTTCCGATGGTGTTTACGTAGTCCCTGCCTTTGTTGGATTGGGAACTCCGTATTGGGACAGCAAAACACGTGGTGCAGTATTCGGTTTAACACGAGGTACCCAAAAAGAACATTTTGTTCGTGCCACACTGGAATCCCTTGCTTATCAAACACGTGACGTGCTGACAGCCATGGAAGCCGACTCCAATATTGAATTGAAAAAGCTTCGCGTGGACGGCGGGGCAGTTATGAATAACTTCCTCATGCAGTTCCAGTCCGATATCCTGGGGGTTCCTGTAGAGCGTCCGGAAATCAATGAAACCACAGCGCTTGGAGCCGCGTATCTTGCCGGACTCGCAACTGGTTTCTGGAAGGGCCGGGAAGAAATTTCGAAAAAGTGGAAAGTGGAAAGAGACTTTGATGTGGAAATGGAAGAGAAGGAACGAGAAGACCTTTATAAAGGCTGGAAAAAAGCAGTTGAAGCCGCACGGGTTTTCCAATAATCATCAGGCACACCATTTGCACTTTCCGGCATAACTTGTTATGATATAACCATAAGTTAATAACGGTCGGAGCTATGGAGAGACCACAATACCTTGTACATGGATACAGGGGTATTGTGGTCTCTTTTTTATTCTCCGTGGAACATTTGATGCTTTAATTGTGGAAGATTAGGAAATGAATAAATAGATGGAATGATGAAGGAGTGGCGTTGATATGGATATTTCATTTTCAAGCAATAAAAGGAAGCAGTATATTGAGGACATGAAAAACTCCTCCCTGGATCTGTTGATCATTGGAGGCGGGGTTACTGGAGCAGGGATTCTTTTGGATGCTACCACGCGCGGTATGAAAGCAGGCGTGTTGGAAATGCAGGACTTTGCCGGAGGTACATCCAGCCGTTCTACCAAACTTGTCCATGGCGGACTTCGTTATTTGAAACAGTTCGAAGTGGGCCTTGTGGCAGAAGTGGGGAAAGAACGTGCGATCGTATACGAAAATGCACCACACGTAACCACACCAGAGTGGATGCTTCTTCCTTTCTATAAAGAAGGAACGTTTGGCAAATTTTCAACATCCATTGGCTTGAAGGTTTATGACTTCCTGGCTGGAGTAAAGCGGAAAGAGCGCCGTTCCATGCTGACCAAGGAAGAAACAATGAAACGGGAACCACTGCTCAAAAGCAAAGATCTGCTCGGCGGAGGTTACTATGTTGAGTATAAAACCGACGACGCACGTCTAACGCTTGAGATCATGAAAGAAGCAGCAGCCCGTGGAGGTAAAGCCGTAAACTACATTAAAGTGGTTGACTTCATCTACGACCAAGGCGGAAAACTGCTTGGCGTTAAAGCAGAAGATACGATTACTGGTGAAACGCATGAAATTTATGCGAAGAAAATTGTAAACGCAGCGGGTCCTTGGGTGGATCAATTGCGCGATATTGATAAGTCCAAAAAAGGTAAAAGAATTCACCATACAAAGGGAATCCATCTTGTGATCGACCAGGAGCGGTTCCCGCTGCATCAGGCCGTTTATTTTGATACACCGGATGGCCGCATGGTATTTGCGATTCCTCGTGATGGCAAAACGTATGTGGGTACAACCGACACGGATTACAAAGGTGATCTCAAAAATCCAAGAATTACGCATGATGACGTCAATTACGTCATTAACGCCATCAACTTTATGTTTCCGGAAGTAAAAATGACCGAAGCAGACATCGAATCCTCCTGGACAGGATTACGTCCATTGATTCATGAAGAAGGAAAAGATCCTTCCGAGATTTCAAGGAAAGACGAAGTATTCTTTTCTCCTTCAGGATTGATCACGATTGCTGGCGGTAAATTAACCGGATACCGAAAAATGGGGGAAAAAGTGGCAGATATCGTAGCCGGACAGCTTGAAAAAGAAGTGGGCATCAAATATGACACAAGCAATACCAAGCACCTGGTGCTTTCCGGTGGTAATGTCGGCGGAAGCAGCCATTTTCCAGAGTTCATCCGCGAAAAGATAGCAGAGGGGCTTAACCTTGGTTTAAGCCAAGAAGATGCAGAGCAGCTGGTGAAAAAGTACGGTTCCAATGTTGACCGTTTGTTTGAAATCATCCGTGACGGTAAAAAAGAAGCAGAGTTGAACGACTTGCCAGTCAATGTTTATGCAACATTGGTCTATGCAATGGATGAAGAGATGGCAACAACCCCTGCCGATTATTTTATCCGACGTACAAGCGCGATGTATTTCGATATCGCCTATGTTCGCCAATGGAAGGAAAAAGCGATTGCGTTTATGGCGAAGCATTTGAACTGGACGCCAGAGCAAACACAAGAGCATACGGAAGAACTGGAGCGCCAAATGAGCTACAGCACACAAGCTGTTTAATCTTTGATTTTAAAAACCGGAATTTCTTCATGAAATTCCGGTTTTTTTTATGTAACTTTTTCCATAAAATGGCGACTAATCGATTGTGCACAGATATTCTGGGCGCCAATCAAACGGTCGGAGGTATATAAGATGAAGAAATGGATGGCCGCTGCTGTTGTTGCAGCAAGTTTAGTAACCGGAATGACAGTTGGAGGAGTGCAGCCCGCAGAAAACGTTTATGCAGCTGCAAAAGATGACATTCCGCTTAATGTGAATCCGGTTCAAATCTTTTTTAAGTTTGCCATTCCAAATGCCAAGGAAGCTCAAAAGCAGTTTGCCAAGGAAGCAAAAATGGATGTTGTGGTATTCAAAAAGAATGTGAAGGAGTTCCAGCTTCAGCGTCTGACTGAAGTGGGACATGAAAAGGGGCAGATTGAATTTTCCGCAACATTCTTTGCAAAGCTTAACAAGTCTTATAAAGGAACGCTGTCAGAAGGCTATAATCATCTTTATTTTATGGTAAAGAAAACAGGAAACATGGAATATACCATTACGTCCTGGAGTAAAGAAAAGCAAATTAAAAATGATATGGTTGATAATTATTTCGGCGATCAGGCCGCGGCAGTCGCCGTAAAGAACATCGGGAAGCCATTTAAAATGGGGGGAACGACACCAAAAGGGTTTGATGCGAGCGGGTTTGTCCTTTATTCGTATCAAACAGCCGCTCAATTAACGCTTCCGCGCACGGTTGCCGATCAATACAAGGCGGGAACTTCTGTCAAAGGCACCAAGCTTCATAAAGGTGACTTAGTGTTCTATGATTTAGTCGGAAAGAAAAAAGCAACCTTCGTAGGGATCTATAACGGGAACCAAACCTTTATCGCAGCAACGACCAAAGGAGTCAGAGCGGTGAAGATGACGGATTCCTACTGGAAAACCAAATATATCGGAGCAAGGCGTGTGCTGGAATAGAAAACTGCGCGCGCCAGGGTGCCAGGGCTTTTGGAAGAAGCCCCGGCACCCTATTTTAGTATGGAGGATTGATTTAAATAAGGTTGGGGGTGGGAGATCAAAAGTGTTTCTTTGATATAGCTCAGCAGATGTTCAGCTGCAGGCTCCCCTTTGTCAAATTGATCAGGAAGTGATGAGCAGTTCTCCAGCCGTTCAAAGAACTCGTCCTTTTCCTCCTGTGTGGCCACCTTTTTAAAATAGCCCCATACGTGCTGGGCTGTATTATTGAATCCTTTTTTGGTATACGGTACCTGTTCCAATTCTTTTAGCTCTTCCAAAATCGTTAAATAATCTTTTTCCTCTTTTGCTTCGCGGAATCGGTCTCTGATGCTGCTGTAAAAACGATAGCTTTTTGCCATCACTTCGTATTTCTGTTGGGCCCACTGCTTTTCAGCTTTCTTTCTGGTGTCCATGTCCTCCCTCCCTTTTTTCAATGTAGCATGGGGATTCCATCCGCTCAAGACTGAACGTCTTCTACCTGCTGAACAAGCACATATACTCTATAGTGGGGCAGAACTCCTGCTACCTCCGTATTGTCGACACAAATATTGGAATTTGCTATAATGAAGACGGTTACATAATGTTTAAAAAATTCAGATGATTTGGGGGTAAGAGATGGACGCTATCCACATTTACCAAAACAATTATCTTGTAGTTGCCGTCTTTCTTGTGCTGGGTATTCTTTTGCCTGTGGGAGCTTTAACTGCAGGCAGGCTGCTTCGCCCATATAAGCCAACAAAGGAAAAGTACACCACCTATGAAAGCGGAATAGAACCTTTTCATCAAAGCTGGATTCAATTTAATGTACGTTATTATTTGTTTGCTCTCATGTTTGTCATTTTTGATGTGGAAACCGTATTTTTGTATCCGTGGGCAGTCGCTTATGATCATCTGGGTGCCTTTGCGCTGATCGAAATGGGTATTTTCATTGTGATGCTTGCGCTTGGTTTACTATACGCATGGAAAAAGAAGGTGCTGAAATGGATCTGAAGCTTTCCGATATTTCCCCTGAAGAAAAAGCAGAGCTTGAACGCAATATATTTTTAACCACCCTTGAACAAATTAAAGCCTGGGCCAGAAGCAATTCCCTTTGGCCTCTGACATTCGGCCTGGCCTGCTGTGCCATTGAAATGATGGGGACCGGCTCCTCTCATTATGACCTTGACCGTTTTGGAAGCATATTCAGGACATCTCCGCGTCAGTCGGATGTGATGATTGTGTCGGGAACCGTAACGAAAAAAATGGCCCCGGTGCTGAAAAGGCTGTACGATCAAATGCCCGAGCCGAAGTGGGTCATTGCCATGGGTTCCTGTGCAACGGCTGGAGGTCCTTATATTAAGTCCTATGCGGTTGTTAAGGGAGTGGACCAGATTGTGCCGGTTGACGTGTATATCCCTGGATGCCCACCCAATCCCGCCGCTTTGATTTATGGAATCAATAAATTGCAGGAAAAGATCCGGTATGAAGCGAAGACAGGGAAGAAGGTGATGTAATGGCAAACGAACATGATGGAACACCGCCTGAATCCGATGAGTCGTTATCAAAGGAAGAGTTGAAAAAGCGTGCAGCCGCTGAAGCGAAGGCGAAAGCACTGGAACTTGCCAGGCAAAGAGCGCAGGAAAAGAAAGAAAAAAGTGAACCTGCAGAAGAGAGCAATGAACCAGAAGATGAGTTAGCAAAGGAAAAAGCTCTTGCTGCCGCCAAAGCGAAGGCTGCAGCAGCGGCAAAGGCGAAAGCAGCAGCTGCCGCGAAAGCAAAAGCCGCCCGTGAAGGCGCGTCAAACGGAGCGGCCACAGAAGACGAAAAAGCTCTCGCTGCAGCCAAAGCGAAGGCTGCCGCAGCGGCAAAGGCCAAAGCAGCCGCTGCTGCGAAAGCAAAAGCCGCCCGTGAAGGCGCGTCAGACGGAGCGGCCACAGAAGACGAAAAAGCTCTCGCTGCCGCAAAAGCGAAAGCCGCCGCAGCGGCAAAGGCCAAAGCAGCAGCTGCTGCGAAAGCAAAAGCCTCCAGGGGCGGAGCGGCAGACACCTCTGATGCATCCGATGAAAAAGCGAAAGCGATAGCAGCAGCTAAAGCCAAAGCAGCCGCTGCGGCGCGGGCCAAAGCGGCCGCCGCCGCAAAAACGGCTGATGAACCTGCCGAGGAACAAAAGCCTTCCCCTCTTCAGCCGCTCTTGGATAAGTATAAAGCCGTCATTCAAAAAGATTTGGGGGAAGACGCACTGGAAGACAGCTACATCAATGTGTTATCCAAGGATGTCCCGACTCTGGTTGCCAAACCGGATACATATTTTAAAATCGCCCGGTTGCTAAAACACCACGAAGAACTTCGTTTTGATTATTTATCAGAACTTCATGCCACAGATTTTGAGACTCACCTGGAAGTGTACACCCATTTTTACTCCTACTCACATCGTTGTCCCGCGGCACTTAAAGTTAAGATCAACAGAGAAGAAGCGGTCATCGACTCCCTGGCTCCGTTATGGGCGGGCGCCGACTGGCCCGAACGAGAAGCATATGACCTGATCGGAATTACCTTCAAAGGGCATCCGAATTTAACAAGAATTATGATGCCGGATGATTGGATCGGACATCCGCTCCGCAAAGACTACGAACCCTATGACGTGGAGGTGTAGCCAGTGATCCGCACCGAAGAAATGCTGTTGAACGTCGGCCCGCAGCACCCCAGTACTCATGGGGTTTTCCGGATCGTTCTGAAAATAGATGGAGAGACCATTGTTGAAGCCAATCCCGTCATCGGTTACCTTCACAGAGGAACTGAAAAGCTGGCCGAAAACCTTCAATACACACAAATTATCCCGTATACCGACCGAATGGATTATCTGGCAGCCATGACCAACAACTATGTGATTTGTCACGCGGTGGAAACCATGATGAATATCGAAATCCCTGAGCGTGCCGATTATCTTCGTGTTTTGGTGATGGAACTTGGCAGGGTTGCAAGCCATCTGGTCTGGTTTGGAACCTATCTGCTTGATATTGGCGCGATGAGCCCGTTTCTCTATGCCTTCCGCGAAAGAGAGGCCATTATCGGCTTTTTAAATGAGATCTCCGGAGCCCGCCTGACATTCAATTACATGCGAATCGGCGGTGTAAAATGGGACGCTCCTGAAGGATGGATCGAAAAAGTCAGGGATTTTGTGCCTTACATGCGGGAACAGCTTGCAGGATATCATGATCTGGTGACGGGAAATGAGATCTTTTTGAACCGTGTGAAGGGAATTGGATTTTATTCCAAAGAAGAAGCGCTGGATTATTCGCTGAGCGGAGCGAACCTCCGGTGTACAGGAATTGAATGGGATCTCAGAAAAGACGAACCCTATTCCCTTTACGATCGGTTTACATTTGACGTTCCCGCGTTTGACAGTGGCGATGCCTGGGCGCGCTATCAATGCAGAATGGCGGAAATCGAGGAATCTCTGAAGATCATTGAACAAGCTGTCGAACAATTTCCGGAAACCGGAGAGGTTATGGCCAAGGTGCCCAAAATCATTAAACCGCCTAAAGGAGAAGCCTTTGTGCGGATTGAGTCTCCGCGGGGAGAAATTGGCTGCTATATTGCATCGGAAGGGAAAAAGGAGCCGTACCGCCTGAAGTTCAGGAGGCCTTCCTTCTACAATCTTCAGATCCTGCCCAAGCTTCTTGTTGGTGAAAATATCTCCAACCTGATTACCATTCTCGGCGGTATCGATATCGTGTTAGGGGAGGTGGACGGCTGATGGTAAATGACTTGTTAACCTCGCCCCCAGGGTGGATTCATGCAGCTATCTTTTTTGGATTGGGAGCATGCCTCCTGGTGATCGTCCTTGGTTTTGTAACGTATGCCATCCTTGCTGAGCGGAAAGTGCTTGGCTTTATGCAGCTTCGCCCCGGGCCAAACCGGGTCGGAGGGCGATTCGGGCTGTTGCAGACAGTAGCTGACGTAATGAAGCTGCTGATCAAGGAAGATACCATTCCAAAGGCAGCGGACAAACCGCTTTTCGTATTGGCTCCTGTTCTTGCGTTTGCTCCGGCCTTTATGGTACTTTCGGCCATTCCTTTTTCCGATCATCTGAAATTTTCCGATCTTAGCATTGGTCTTTTGTATTACATAGCCATATCTGGTATTACCACAGTGGGGATTTTGATGGCGGGTTGGGCCTCCAACAATAAATATTCCCTGCTTGGGGGGATGAGGTCAGCCGCCCAGATGATATCCTACGAAATTCCTCTCGTCGTCTCGGTTGTCGGCGTGATTATGTTCAGCGGAAGCCTGAACCTGACAGAGATTGTCGAGGGGCAGAAAACGGTGGCATACATGTTTTTGTCGCCACTGGGATTTATCGTTTTTCTCATTTCCTCCATTGCCGAATTGAACCGGACGCCGTTTGATTTGCCGGAAGCTGAATCAGAGCTGGTTGCCGGGTATCATGTGGAATACTCAGGCTTCCGCTGGGCGTTTTTCATGCTGACTGAATATGTGTATCTGTTTGCGATGGCAGCCCTGACGACCGTTCTATTCTTAGGCGGATGGAATCCTGTTCCGTTCTTGGGATTCATCCCGGGAATCATCTGGTTTGCCCTTAAATTCAGCCTAATTGTTTTCTTTATGATCTGGGTACGCGGCACCATGCCCCGATTAAGAGCAGACCAGCTGATGGAATTCGCCTGGAAGGTTCTTTTGCCGGTTGCTCTTCTCAATATTTTTGTAAGTGCTGTGGTAAAGGAACTTTTTTTAAGATAGGCAATCTGCAGAATAGGAGTGGTGCATAATGAAGGGTCTTGCGAAAGGCTTGAAATATACACTCAGCAACTTAACAAAGCAGAACGTGACAACACAGTATCCGGATGTTCCTCTTCAAATGCCTGACCGGTTCAGGGGCATTCAGAAGTTCTATCCGGAAAAATGCATTGTCTGTAACCAATGTGCAAACATCTGCCCGACAGACTGCATTCAGCTTACTGGAAAACCCCATCCTGATCCGGGCAAAAAGGGGAAAATCATTGATACGTATGATATCAACTTTGAAATTTGCATTTTGTGTGACTTGTGTACAGAGGTTTGCCCGACTGAGGCGATTGTTATGACGAACAACTTTGAATTGGCGGAATACAGTCGGGATGAATTGTTTAAAGACCTGGTCTGGCTGGATGAAAACGACAATAACGTAAGGAAGGAGAATAAAGCATGACCGGTGAGATGATTGCTTTTTTTATCCTTGCGTTAACGGCAATTGCAGGCGGAGTCATGATGATCAATATGTCCAACGTCATTCATATGGTGGTTGCGCTCGTATTTACTTTTCTCGCCATCGCGGGAATTTATATTACGCTCTCCGCCGAGTTTGTGGCTGCCGTACAGGTGCTGATCTACTCGGGGGCTATTACGATCATTATGCTGTTTGGTATCATGCTGACCCGGCATGAGGGAATGACGGAATGGAAATTGCCAAAAATGACCGTTTTATTGTCGGGAGCAGGAATCCTTGTTTTTTTCCTGATCATGTTTTTTGGTATTAACCGTCTGAGCCTTGGAAATCCGGCGACCGACCTTCATATTGATAACACGAAAAAAATTGGCGTTGAGCTTTACTCAAAATATGTCATTCCTTTTGAATTAACATCGGTCTTGCTTCTCGTAGCCTTAATCGGCGCTATTGTCATTGCAAAAAGGGATGATGAGAAGGAGGCAGGCAAATGAGTACGATTCCTTTATCGGTCTACCTGGTGCTTGCGCTCATTTTGTTTTGTATCGGATTGTTTGGCGCTCTCACCAAGCGCAACGCGGTGATTGTATTAATCTCCATTGAATTGATGCTGAATGCAGTGAATATTAATCTGGTGGCTTTTGCGAAATATGGAGTAAATCCGGGTCTTACAGGGCAGATTTTTTCGTTGTTTACCATAACGGTTGCTGCTGCTGAAGCTGCAGTGGGCCTTGCCATTTTAATGGCTCTGTATCGTAACCGCAAGACTGTTAATGTGGATGAAATGGATATTATGAAGCGCTAAAAAGGGGTTGGAAATGATGATGCAGAATGCCTGGCTTATACCACTGTTACCGCTGCTATCCTTCATCCTTCTTTTACTTTTTGGGAAAAAGTTAAAGGAAGCCTCTGCTTATGCTGGTATTCTATTAACTTTTCTTTCTCTGGTCATGTCTGTCATAGTCATGGCCGGCCAATGGGGGGGAGAGTCCTATAAAGCAGAAGGACTGTGGCTAAATATCGGAAACCATCCTGTAACAATGGGGTTTGAGATTAACCCGCTGAATGCATTGATGCTTGTTGTCGTCTCGCTTGTAAGCTTTCTCGTGCATTTGTATTCCAAAGGCTATATGCACGGAGATGACCGCTTTCATGTGTTTTTTGCCTATCTTGGTTTGTTCACCTTTGCCATGCTCGGCCTTGTAATGTCACCAAACTTGCTTCAGGTCTACATTTTTTGGGAGCTCGTCGGGCTCGGTTCGTTTTTGCTGATCGGTTACTATTACTTTAAGCCGGAAGCAAAGGCAGCTGCTAAAAAAGCGTTTATTATGACCAGAATCGGGGATGTCGGTCTGTTTATTGGCATTATTCTCTTATTCTGGCAAACGGGAAGCTTCGAATACGATGAGATTTTCAAAGCGATAGGAAATAAAAGCATTTCACCGGACATGATTACGCTGACAGCCATTCTGATTTTTGTTGGAGCCGTCGGAAAATCAGGCCAGCTTCCTCTCCATACCTGGCTTCCGGATGCCATGGAAGGCCCGACCCCGGTATCTGCGCTCATTCACGCAGCAACAATGGTAGCTGCAGGTGTCTATCTGGTGGCTTCCATGTACCCGCTGTTTGAAGCATCCGCCGCAGCGATGACCACAGTCGCAGTGGTAGGTGGGATAACCGCCGTCTTTGCGGCATCCATTGGTTTAATGCAGAAAGATATTAAACGGGTGCTCGCTTATTCGACAGTCAGCCAGCTCGGTTATATGATGCTCGCTCTTGGCTCGGGGAGCTATACAGCCGGAATCTTTCATTTAATGACACATGCCTTTTTTAAAGCGCTGCTCTTCCTTGCCGCAGGCAGTGTCATCCATGCAGTACATACGCAAAACATTGAAGAAATGGGCGGACTGTGGAACAAGCTGAAAGTCACTGCTCCTCTTTTTTTGATTGGCGCCCTATCGATTTCCGGTTTTCCTCTGTTCTCCGGTTTTTTCAGTAAGGATGAAATTTTGATGGCGACCTATGAGAACGGAAGGTATGTTTTATTTACCCTGGCGGTGATCGCCGCCTTTTTTACCGCGTTCTATATGTTCCGGCTGTTTTTCATGGTATTCTCCGGGGATTCTGACAAGGGCACACAGGAAGTAAAAGAGTCCGAAATGTCCATGAAGGTTCCCATGCTTGTACTGGGGCTGCTTGCGATCGTGGCCGGGTACTTGAATACCCCATGGTTTGGCTCGTTTTTAAATGATTACCTGAGCCAGGGACCTGTAACGCTTTCAACGGAAGAAGTGCACGGCCCCGTATGGATCCCGATTCTTGCCGTTGTTCTGTCTTTGGCAGGGATTGCTCTTGCTTATGTGATGTACGGGAAGAAAACACTGGCCAGAGACTGGCTGTCCCGTTCCTTCCCTTCGTTAAGCTCCCTCATCTACAACAAGTATTATGCAGATGAAATCTATCAGGCTACGGTAATCAGAGGGACCACAGTTTTCGGCTATTTTTGGAGCTATGTCGACCGGTATTTGGTGGAAGCGGCTGTCAACGGCACAGCAGGGCTTGTTCACTGGGTAAGTAAAAAAGGGTCGGAATTCCACAATGGCCAGGTGCAGAGGTTCGGAGCCATCGCTCTTGCCGGCTTGGTTCTTCTGCTGTTAATCTTTGCCGTTTCAGGGGGGTATTTCTCATGAGTCATATACTGTCCCTGCTCGTATTCTCACCACTCGTCGGCATCCTTGCATTAAGCTTTCTCTCATGGAAAAACGAGAGGGCCATCAAGCTTGCCGGATTGTTCGGTACGCTTCTGCCGCTGATCCTCGTTCTGATTGCCGCGGCCGGTTTTCACTCCTCTGTTTCAGGTCTTCAGATGACCGAGCAGGCAAACTGGATTTCCTACACATTGGAAGGCCTCAATGGAAGCATGCAGCTGAAAATCAACTACGAACTGGGCATTACCGGCCTTTCTCTCGTTCTGTTGATATTAACGGCAGTTGTATCCTTTCTTGCAGCGCTCGCCTCGTGGAACATGAAGAATGCTTCAAAAAGCTTTTTCATCTTCTTTTTGATCCTGGAACTGGGCATGCTGGGCGTATTTGCTTCCCAAAATTTATTTTTATTCTTCATCTTCTTTGAAATCACGCTGATTCCCATGTTCTTTCTTATTGGACGATGGGGATATGCCGACAGGGAAAAAGCGGCCTACAGCTTTTTAATCTATAACGGAATCGGTTCAGCGATTCTGCTGATTGTCTTTGTTGCTCTGTTCATGAAAACAGGTACTCTGAATTATGGAGAATTGACAAAAATACTGGCAAGCCCGGATGGAGCAGCCGTTGCAGGAAGCACGTTCCGTCTGTCTGTGCTTGTTTCGCTGCTGATTGCGTTTGGGATCAAGCTTCCCATCTTTCCGCTTCATACGTGGATGCTCAGGGTTCACGTTCAGGCACCGCCTCCCATTGTCATGCTTCACTCCGGAATTCTCCTGAAGATTGGAGCTTATGGGCTTTTCACGTTCGGTATGGGCTTCTTTCCTGAAGAATTTAAGAAACTGGGTGTTTTAATTGCCATCGTGGGTGTGATCAATCTGTTGTACGGTGCTTTTCTGGCCATCGTTCAAACCGATCTGAAAAAAGTACTCGCCTATTCATCCGTATCTCATATGGGCATTGTGCTGATTGGGCTGGCAGCCATGAACGAAGCGGGTGTGAAGGGAGCCATCTTCCAGCTCGTCTCTCACGGCCTTATCTCTGCGCTGTTGTTCTTTCTGATTGGCGTGCTATACGAGAGAAGCGGCTCTTCGGATATACAGGACTTCAGCGGCCTTGCAGCAGCGATGCCCGTCACTGCAGGGGTACTGCTTGCCGGAGGACTTGCATCTCTTGGTTTGCCGGGGATGTCAGGGTTTATCAGTGAATTCCTTGCCTTTGTTGGTCTTTTCCAAACGATGCCCATTATCGCAGCGGTAGGCGCCCTTGGCATCATCCTGACTGCGGTTTACATTCTGCGTGCTGTACTTGCCGTTACCTTTGGACCGAAAAAAGAAACGCATTCCGCTTTTAAGGATCTGACCGTCCTGGAGAAAGTTCCCGCTTTTGTGTTATTGGCCCTCGTGCTGTTGATCGGGGTCTATCCTGAAATTCTGAGCAAATCACTAACCACTGTTTTAGATACAATCTTGTTAGGCTTAAGGGGGTAGCCCGATGGATTTGCAAACCTTAACTTCAATGAATTGGGGGATCATGGCGCCGGAATTTACTGTGCTGGGAACAGCGTTGCTTTTGTCTTTGCTGGATTTGTTCATGCCCCGGCAAAAAAGCCGCAGGATCCTCGGCATCCTGTCTGCCGCCGGGATTGTCCTGGCTTCGGTCTTTTTGTTTCTGCAGTTCAGCCATGAACCCGCTTCCTTGTTTCATGATATGTACCGGCTCGATTCCTTTTCAAAAGCGTTTAAACTGATTCTTCTATTGGGAACAGGGCTGATTTTAATTTTGGCTTATGATTATAAAATGGACCGCGAAGAGGAATACCGAGGAGAATTTTATTATCTTGTGCTGACCGCTTTGCTTGGCGGTCTGATCATGGCTTCAAGTGCTGATATGATCACGCTGTTTATTGGCCTTGAACTCCTTTCTTTATCTTCGTATGTAATGGCGGGGCTGCGGAAGCGGGACAAAGAATCCAACGAAGCATCTTTTAAATACGTAGTAACAGGTGGAATTTCCACCGCGATTACCTTGTTTGGGATGAGTTATATCTTTGGGCTGACCGGTGAAACGAACCTTTATACCATCGGAAATGCTCTGCAGGATACGAGTATTCTGCAAAATCAGTTCTTAATCGCGTTTGCCTTTCTCATCACCTTTGCCGGGCTGACATTCAAAATTGCATCTGCGCCTTTTCACATGTGGGCACCGGATGTTTACCAGGGATCACCTGTTCCGGTTACCGCTTTTTTGAGTGTGGTCTCCAAGACAGCCGGTTTCGCGCTGATCCTGCGGTTTTTCTTGCTTGTCTTCAGTTCAGCACCCGGAATTAAGGGAGACCCGCTGCTGTTTCAGGTTCAGCCCTACCTTGCTTTTCTTGCAGGAGCTACCATGATTGCAGGAAACCTTGTTGCCCTCCGCCAGCGGAATATAAAGCGGTTGTTTGCTTATTCTTCCATCGCTCAGGCCGGTTATATTCTGGTTCCGTTTGTCTCAGTCTCAGCGATGCTTTTTGAAACCACCTGGTTTTATTTGCTGGCTTACCTGTTTATGAACATTGGTGCTTTTGCTGTTATCCAGGAAGTGACCGCACACAGTAAAACCCATGACATTTCAGGGTTCGCAGGGCTGTATCGGCGCTCCCCGTGGCTTGCGATCGCCATGACCATTTTTATACTTTCCTTGGCAGGGATTCCGGCCACTGCCGGCTTCATCGGGAAATTCGGCATCTTCATGAATGCACTTGGCGCCTCCCAAGGCCATTATGTATTAGCCGGTGTACTCGTCGGAACCACTGTAATTTCATATTTTTATTACTTCAATATCATTGGACAAATGTTTTTCCGGCCGGAACATCATGAAGGAAGATTGCAGCATAAAAAAGGGCTGCTTCTTGTGACAGTAGTGTGTGCAGCAGCCACTATCATTTTGGGAATTTTCCCAGGAACGGCATTGCATTTCTTTTACGAACAATTTCAGCTGACGGATTTTTTCCAGACAATGGAACAGAAATAAGGGATCTGCCAAGAAGGCAGGTTCTTTGTTTTTTATAAAGCGCTTACATAACGGTCAGATTTGTCAATATTGGGAACAGCTAAAAAAATAGGACTTTTGTCTGTTCCTTTGTGGTAGAATTCAGTTTATGCTACGTTCTATTGGCATGTGCTATCATGGTGGTTAGCTAATAACTCCCACATGGCAAGGAGGAAACAAAATGTTTGAACAATCCGGGCAGCAGGCGCTGCTTGATATCCTTGTTCACCTGCTTTTCATTGGAATTACATGGTGGGCCATGCAGGCATTAAATTTCGACACATTTATCAGAAAAGGCAAAGTGATCCAGGCCAGAGTGCTTTTTATACTCGTGACCCTTGCACTTGCCAGCCTCGTAAGCAACTTCTTTCTCGCATATTTGAACTATTCCACACAGCTGAAGTATTTATTTTAATGAACACGAAAAACAACCATATGAAACCTTAGTCGAAGCAAAAGATTGTGCAATGTTTAACAAAATAAGCTGCGGGATGTTGTCGGAATATGACTTCAACTTCCATGAATAACGTGCTTTCCTCTGGCAAGAATGAGAAATAGAGGAGAGGACAGGTGGAAGATATGAAGAAAAGCATTGTTTTGTTTTTTGTTATTTTATTTTTGTTGCACTCTTACCAAGTCATTCATGCTCAGGAAATGAAAAGCTTTTCCAAGCTTTCAGAAATAAAGCATGCTATGGATCAAAGCAATATAAATGTTGAAAATTGGTCCCTTTATACAAAAGGGAGTATAGGTTTTGTGAAAGATGTAAATGGGTATCGTCAAAAAGCGGCATTATTAAAAAATGCAGCTGAAGGATTTAAATGGAGCAGACTGAATACGAATGAGCACTTCAAAATTACCGGGGTGCGTATTTCACCGTCAGGACGCATAAAAGAGCGGCTTACGCTGGTAGCCTACCCCCAAAAAGGAAAGCTTGCAACGTATCTTGTTTATGCGGCAAAAGGAAAGGGCTGGAATAAAGTACAAGTCCAGCAATTTGCCCGAATGTACCAGGATAGGGTCGCAACCTATTTTCAGGGAAAAAGTTCAACTTTCTCTTGTATCTCTGGGATACATAATGGTACAATGGATTTTGGTTTGTATAAACAAGCGCTTGGGCTCATGACAACGTTCTCCGCTGTTCCTGTTGAACAACTCAAGGAAGAGACGTTTGTATCAATCTCAGCATATACTAAGCACTGGGATGAGAAAATTAATACAGCTCATAAAGCAATGAATCTGCAGATTGCAATCAGAAATCAAGGAATGGGCGGCCAAACAGCCGTCACAATTGGAACACCAATAATTACGTCTGAATATTAATATAGAAATTGGACGCGGAGGGGAATATCGTTGGAAAAAATCATTGTCCGTGGTGGTAGGCGGTTAGAAGGCTCTGTGAAAGTTGAAGGAGCAAAGAATGCCGTACTGCCTGTCATCGCAGCATCCATTTTAGCCAGTAAAGGCACAAGCACGATTAAAGATGTGCCGACCCTTGCTGATGTATATACGATTAACGAGGTTTTGCGTTATTTAAATATTGAAGTTAAGTTTGAGAATGGGCAAATCAAAGTAGACGCTTCCGGTACACTTAAAACAGAAGCTCCTTTTGAGTATGTCCGTAAAATGCGCGCTTCTTTCCTGGTAATGGGACCGCTTCTTGCGCGTGTCGGGATTGCTAGAATTGCTTTGCCGGGAGGATGCGCCATCGGATCACGTCCGATCGACCAGCATTTAAAAGGTTTTGAAGCTATGGGTGCCACTGTTAAGATTGGTAACGGGTTTATCGAAGCCAGCATTGATGGCCGTTTAAAAGGCGCGAAAATATATCTCGACTTCCCAAGTGTAGGAGCAACCGAAAACATCATTATGGCAGCTGCTCTTGCTGAGGGAACCACCATTATCGAAAACGTTGCGAAAGAGCCTGAAATTGTGTGCCTTGCGAACTACATCAACTCCATGGGAGGAAAAGTAGTGGGTGCAGGGACAGGAACCATCCGCATTGAAGGCGTGGAAGAATTGAATGGTGCCGAGCATGCGGTTGTTCCGGACCGTATCGAAGCAGGTACGTATATGGTAGCCGCTGCGATTACCGGAGGAAACGTATTGGTAGAAGGCGCCATTTCTGAACACCTTCGCCCGTTGATTGCCAAGATGGAAGAGATGGGAATCGAAATTAAGGACGAAGATAAAGGTCTTCGTGTAATCGGGCCAAAAGAACTAAAGCCTGTGGATGTTAAAACGATGCCGCATCCGGGATTCCCGACAGATATGCAATCACAAATGATGGCATTGCTTCTTCGGGCGAGCGGTACAAGTGTCATTACAGAAACCGTTTTTGAAAACCGTTTTATGCACGTGGAAGAATTCCGACGCATGAACGGCGATATCAAAATTGAAGGTCGCTCAGCTGTCATCAATGGCCCTGTTTCTTTACAGGGAGCTGAAGTTGCTGCAACAGACCTTCGTGCAGGAGCAGCCCTTGTTCTTGCCGGATTGGTGGCAGACGGCTATACACGAGTGACTGAGCTGAAACACATTGACCGCGGATACGTGAGATTTACAGAAAAGCTCCGTGATCTGGGCGCTGATATTGAGCGTGTCAATGAAGAGTCACCAAAAGTTGAAAAAGAAGAAAAATCGGTATCATTAAAATCTAATCTTGCATAATTCATATTGAGAGCTTCCCGCGATTTTTGCGGGAAGCTTTTTTATATGTCTGTGTCATGTCAATAGTGCCAATATCGCAGATTCTCGTTGTGTAAATACAGGGATATAGACTTAGGAGCAATTCGATGACAATTAGTTTAGTAAAATATAATCAAAATTTTTGGAATAGTGTGAATTTAAAAATAAATAGTGTACTATTAGATGGCAAGGCAATCTACCAAGTGGAATGCCTTGCCACTCTACTTAGAAAAAGGGGATACGATTATGAAGAAAAAGGCTCTGGCAGTAGGGTTATCAATCGGTATGGCAGCTTCTGTACTTTCTCCGGTAAGTTCGCTGGCTGCACCCAAAAATGTATTTTCAAGCTTCAAGGTCAGCCAGGAAAAAGGAACGCCGGAATTTGTTTCAGGCCGTTTGACTAAAGCTTCAGGGCACAAAGCGGAAGCGGTTGTACTGGGATATTTGAACCAGCAGAAGAGTGCCTATAAATTGGGATCACAAAAGGCTGAGGATTCATTTACCGTAGCGTCTAAACAGAAAGACAAGCTCGGATCAACGGTATTGCGACTTCAGCAAGTGTATCAAGGGGTTCCGGTCTGGGGCTCTACACAGGCAGCAGTAGTGGACAAGGAGGGCGTCTTGAAGGCGGTATCTGGTTCGGTGGCCCCAAACCTTGAACAAAAGAGTGGCCTGAAGAATACAAAAAAGATTTCTGCAAAGAAAGCCATTGCTAAGGCTGTAAGCGATTTAGGCTACACGCCTGATTATGAAAAAGCACCGACTGCCGATCTCGTTGTTTATACATCCGGCAATGAAGCGGTCTATGCCTATCTTGTCAATTTAAACTTCCTTTCTCCTGAACCGGGGAACTACAATTATTTTGTGGAAGCGGCAACAGGTAAAATTATAAATAAATATAACAATATTGATGAAGCTCACGGACAGCAGGCTGCCGGCAAGCCGGGCGGAACACTGACGGGAACCAATGCGACTGGAACAGGAAAAGGTGTATTGGGCGATTCCAAAACATTGAGGACCTTATTGTCCGGTTCTACGTATTACCTTCAGGATAACACAAGGGGAAGCGGAATCTTTACATATGACGGAAAGAACCGCCAGTCTCTGCCAGGCTCTTTATGGGCCGATGCGGATAATGCTTATAACGCCACATATGATGCGCCTGCTGTAGATGCTCACTATTATGCCGGCGTCACGTACGACTATTATAAAAATGTATTCGGAAGAAATTCCTATGACAATAAAGGCGGCGCTTTAAAATCAACGGTTCACTACAGCCGGAATTACAATAATGCGTTCTGGAATGGATCGCAAATGGTTTACGGAGACGGGGATGGAACGACTTTTGTTCCTCTTTCCGGGGGAATTGACGTTGTAGCCCATGAATTAACCCATGCGGTTACAGACACCAGCTCCGACTTGGTGTACCAAAATGAATCAGGGGCACTAAATGAAGCCATCTCTGATATCTTTGGTACACTCGTCGAATATTACGACAACCGCAATCCCGATTATGAGATCGGTGAGGATATTTATACGCCAAAGGTTGCAAATGATGCACTCCGCTCCATGAGTGATCCCACAAAGTATGGTGATCCTGATCATTACTCCAAGCGATACACAGGTACAAGCGATAACGGAGGCGTACACACAAACAGCGGAATTATCAATAAGCAAGCCTACTTGCTCGCTGTTGGGGGAACCCACTATGGCGTAACCGTTCCCGGCATTGGAAACAGCAAGCTTGGAGCCCTGTACTATCGTGCCAACACGGTTTATCTGACGGCAAATGCGACGTTCAGCCAGGCTAGAGCGGCTCTTGTTCAATCAGCGGTCGATCTTTACGGAGCCGGATCAGCAGAAGTGAACGCGGTAAACAAATCATTTGATGCTGTAGGTGTCTATTAAAATGCATGAAAGCCCTGCAATGGCTGCAGGGTTTTTTCTATGAAGCAAAACGATAGAGTAAAAAACAAGTTCTAATAGGGTGCTGTACTCCATAAATTGTAAAGATTAATCAAATTAGTGGAGGCCAGCCTGAATGTTCATACGACTGAAGCCGATCAGCTTCTTTCTCTCTATTTTTGTACTGGTTCTTGTTCTGATTCCAGCTCTCGTCGTGCTTCCCTATTCTTCCAAAGCGCCGCAATTGCTAGAAGCAAAGCCAAAGAAAATGCAGCAGAAATCCGTAGAAACGCTTTCTTCTACCCTGGCTGTTCCGGTATACCGGACAGTGGAAGAAAAGGTAGAGAAGGTGCCGCTCGAAGATTATGTAAAAGGGGTTGTCGCGTCGGAAATGCCTGCTGATTTTGAAATGGAAGCCTTAAAAGCACAGGCGCTGACAGCGAGAACCTATATCGCTCGTATGCTTGCGAACAAGAAGGATGTGAATCTTCCAGGCGGAGCAGCGGTCACTGATTCCATCCTCTACCAGGTGTATAAGAGCGATGATGAGCTGAAAAAGCTCTGGGGCAGTGATTATGAGAAGAAGATGCAGAAAATCACCAAGGCCGTAGCAGCAACCCGGGGAGATATTCTAACGTACGACGGACAGCCCATTTTCGCCAGTTTTTTCTCGACCAGCAATGGATATACCGAGAACAGTGAGGATTATTGGGGCACAAAATATCCTTATCTCAAAAGTGTGAAAAGCCCCTGGGACAAAAACACCCCTAAGTTTTCACAGAAGCAGGAGATTCCTCTTTTAGAGGTGGAAAGTAAATTGGGAGTTGGGATTAAGGACAATGGATTAATTGGTAAGGTAACCAACAGAACCGAGGGTAACAGAATTGCCAGCATCACCATTGGCGGAAAAACCTTTAAAGGAAAAGACGTCCGTGAAAAACTGGGGCTTCGTTCATCAGATTTCACCCTGACAAGAAAGGGTAACAAAGTAATCGCGGATACCAAAGGGTTTGGCCATGGCGTAGGCATGAGCCAATATGGTGCCAACGGAATGGCAAAGGACGGTAAGAATTATAAAGAGATCGTCAAGTATTATTATAAAGGTATCGCCATCACCGCTTATCATCCCCAGGAAGAACAATCCACCGTAAAAAAATAATCAAACCCGGCGCAATTGGCCGGGTTTTTTGCTGTACATCTCTTTGGAACAGGGGGTAAAAATCATCATTGATTTGTTGACTGAAGGGAAAGGGGCGAGACTCCTGGAACTAAAGTCAATCCCTCTTGAAAAAAGTCATGCATAAATTTCTTCCTTTTGTCGAAAAATAAATTCCGGAAATTTTTCATGCCAAAGTATATATTTTCTGAATTCTGTTCAGAATGGTTGCTGAGGTGATGATAAAAATGAAAGATGAAGAAAAGCAAACCCAAAAAACAGTTCCTCTAAAAGGGAGGAGAATGGGGAAATTCATGAAAAAACGTTGGGTATATCCCGCAATCTATCTCGCATTTGCTGCTGTCGTTCTGGCTTCTGTGCTTTGGTATCAAAACGATGCTTCCAATTCTAAAGATACTCCGAATGGTGCTTTCCAAAATAATGAAAAAGCCGTACCGGTCAGTGTTTCCAAGGAAGTTTTCAAAATGCCAGCCAAGGATCCAAAAAGCGTAGTCATCAAAAAAGAATTCTTTAACCCGGATGCATCAGCAAAAGAACAAGAAGCTGCTCTCGTATTTTATAATAATATCTACTACCAAAACAAAGGAATTGACCTGGCTACTGAGAGCGGAAAAACGTTTGATGTCACTGCTGCTATGAGTGGTAATGTTACAAAATCCGTGAAAGACCCTGAGCTTGGATATGTGGTAGAGGTTGAACATGCCAACGGCTTAATCACTCACTACTCTTCGCTTGCTTCCGTTAAGGTAAAAGAAGGCGACATGGTAAATCAAGGTGAAGTTGTCGGTGCTGCCGGCCAGAACCTGTATGACAAGGATGCTAAAATCCATGCTCACTTTGAAATCCGCAAAGACGGAATCGCCGTTGATCCTGTATCAGCGTGGAACCAGTCTGCTTCCCAAATCGAGAAGCAAGTGGACAAGCAAGAACAAGCAAGCAAAAAAGATGAAAAAGCTTCCGTTGAAAAAGAAAAGTCTGACGCTGCAAAAGACAGCAGCGCAGCTCCTAAGCAAAAACAGGAAAAAGAATCTTCTTCAACAAGCGAAAATACAAAAGAATCCTCAACCAATGATAATTGAGGAAAACCATAAGCAGCCTGCATAGCGCAGGCTGCTTATTTGTTGTTTGGCAGTCTTGCGATTATGAAAATGATTGGTTAAGCCTTCCAATGCTGATTGCCTCTGAACGCCTGATTCAGCTTTTCTTGATCTAGCTTCCAGCAGGCAGAGGCTCGATCATTTCAGTCTTTTTCAGAAAACAAAAAGCGTTTTATGAAAAAGCCTTCCAATGCTGATTGCCTCTGAACGCCTGATTCAGCTTTTCTCCTTGTCCCAGTTGAGATTTTGGCATATATGTCCGTTCGTCTTAATAAGATGATACAAAACCTACAATTCTTTTGAGGGTGAGCGGTGAGAAGACGTAGTATGGCTGCGGTGAGAAGGGGACGGGACACTCTAAACATCATGAAAAACACACACAAGGACAGGTCGCGTAGCTTGAACATAGAAGTCTCTATCGCATCTCTCACATCCAATTTGGGGAGGCGAGTGGTGTGCACGATTACATCAAAGAACGAACCATCAAGATAGGAAGGTATATCGTGGAGACAAGAAAAACCGTGCGTATGATCGCAAAAGAATTTGGTGTCTCGAAAAGCACCGTTCATAAAGATCTGACGGAACGATTACCTGAGATTAACCCGGATTTGGCGAACAATGTGAAAGAGATTCTGGAGTATCATAAGTCCATCAGACATTTGCGGGGTGGTGAAGCGACACGTGTAAAATACAAAAAAGGAGCGGAGGAAGTCGTCCAATAAGAGGGCTCACCTGAAAGCGGCATGCAAATCTGCATGCCGCTGAGTTATGCTTAAAGAAAATGTCTTAAAAAATTAACATATTTTTTCCCAGTTCAACAAAAGTTATGATAGAATGTTTTATTGGATAGAAATTCGAAAATTGACGAAATTTGTAAGATGTGCTGGTTGAAACATACAGGGAGGACTTTTGAATGTTTTCAAGGGATGTTGGTATTGATCTCGGTACGGCCAATGTATTGATTTATGTAAAGGGAAAAGGCATTGTACTGGATGAGCCATCCGTGGTCGCAATCGACACGAACACGGGAAAAGTGCTGGCTGTCGGTGAAGAAGCCCGAAGAATGGTGGGGCGGACCCCCGGCAACATCGTGGCCATCCGCCCGCTGAAAGACGGCGTGATCGCCGATTTTGAAGTAACAGAGCAAATGTTAAGACATTTTATTAATAAAATAAATGTAAAGGGCATGTTTACCAAACCGAGAATACTGATATGCACCCCTGCGAACATTACCTCTGTAGAACAAAAAGCCATACGGGAAGCGGCCGAGAAGTGCGGCGGCAAGGCGATTTATCTGGAAGAAGAACCAAAAGTGGCAGCTGTCGGTGCCGGAATGGACATTTTCCAGCCAAGCGGCAATATGGTCGTTGATATCGGTGGAGGAACAACGGATGTGGCTGTTCTGTCCATGGGTGATATCGTTACTGCCTCTTCGTTAAAAATGGCAGGGGACAAGCTGGACGGCGAAATCCTGAATTATATAAAGAAAGAATACAAGCTTTTGATCGGAGAAAGAACATCAGAAAACATTAAATTGAATGTGGCTACTGTATTCCCTGGAGCACGGGATGAAGAAATGGATATCCGGGGCCGGGACATGGTAACGGGGCTGCCGCGTACCATTACAATTCGTTCGGAAGAAATTACACAAGCGCTGCTTGAGCCGGTCATGATGATGGTGCATGCGGCCAAAAGTGTGCTTGAAAAAACACCGCCTGAGTTATCAGCGGATATTATTGACCGCGGTATAATTCTAACGGGCGGCGGGGCTTTGCTGCACGGAATTGATCAATTATTTGCACAAGAATTGAGAGTTCCGATTTTTATTGCTGAAGAGCCGATGAAAGCCGTGGCCAATGGAACAGGTCTTATGCTCGAACACATGGATAAATTGCCAAAGCGAAAATTCAAATAAATGATAATGTAAGCCCGCCAAAAAAGGCGGGCTTTTGTCTTTTTCCTTCACATTGAAAAAAACCTGCCGATACTAAACGTATACAGACTGTTCGGAAAGAGGAGGCTCGATTATGCTGAGAGGATTTTATACAGCAGCGGCCGGTATGATTGCTCAGCAGCGGCGGCAGGAAATGCTGAGCAACAATATTGCCAACATCAATACACCTGGCTATAAAGCCGATCAAACATCACTGAGGGCGTTTCCAACCATGCTGCAGCAGCAAATGGGAGGCACAGAGGGGGTGGCAGGTCAAAAGGCTGGGCAACGGCCGATTGGCAATCTGGCCACAGGTGTTTACGTACAAGATGCGGTACCGAATTTTGTTCAGGGAGACCTGCAGGAAACCGGCATAGGGACCGATCTCGCTATTTTGCAGGGATCACTTCCCGTGGACCGACAAACCGGAAAACCTGGCTCACTGTTTTATACTGTTGAGACGAAAGACGGAGAGACAAGATACACAAAGAACGGGCATTTTACGGTGGACACCGCTAATCATCTGGTGACTGCAGAAGGGAACATTATACTGGATGAGAAAGGAAACCCGATTACGGTATCAAGTGAGAATTTCACGGTCAGCCCGGATGGGACGATCCTCGATCAGGGCCGTAACGCAGGCAGGATTGGTGTTTCACTGATTTCGAATCCAATGGATCTCGTCAAGGAAGGAGACGGCCTGTTCAGGCTTACACAGCCCGGTTCAGCAGCCGTTTATACGGGGACCGGCTTTCAGATCAAGCAGGGATTTATTGAGCGCTCCAACGTGGACGCTGAGCAGGCTATGACAGATATGATGTCGGCCTACCGTTCATTTGAAGCCAATCAGAAAGTACTTCAGGCATATGACAGGAGCATGGAAAAAGCGGCGAATGAAGTGGGCAGAATCTGATAGGAGGATACGTTAGTGAACACATCCATCATTAATGCATCGGTAACGATGGGGCAGCTTCAGCACAAGCTGGATACGACAGCCAACAATATGGCAAACAGCAATACCACCGGCTTTAAATCAAGAGATGTTCAGTTTTCCGACCTGTTGTTTCAGCAGATCAACAACAAACTGGACGGACGGAATGAACAGGGACGGCTTACACCCGCAGGGATCCGCTCGGGCAGTGGAGCAAGGGTTGGCACTACCGGATTGAACCTTGAGATGGGGGCATTGAAAACAACAGACCGCGCGCTTGATCTTGCACTGGTAAAGCCTGAATTATTTTTTCAAGTTCAGGGGACGGGTACAGACGGTGAAGACAGTATTGAATATACGAGGGATGGAGCATTTTATCTGAAGCCAGGCAGCGGCAAGGGGGAGCTGGATCTTGTTACTTCAGACGGCAATGCGGTTATCGGCCAAAATGGACCGATTCGGATTCCTGAGAACTATAAAGAAATTTCTATTGGACAAAACGGGAATCTTTCGGTAACGTTAGATAATGGAAGGATCATCAACAGCGGCCGATTGGCACTGGTTGAGGCGGTCCACCCCCAGCAGTTTATCGCGGCGGGGCACAATTTTAGAATTCCGGCTGGTGTAAATACCAATCAAGTGGTACGGGCTGCAAACCCGGGCAACACGGACTTGAAGCAGGGCGCCCTTGAAATGTCCAATGTGAATGTAGGAAACGAAATGACGGAGATCGTCAATATGCAGCGGTCCTACCAATTTAACGCCCGCACCATTACGATGGCGGACCAAATGATGGGACTGGTCAACGGAATTCGTTAACAGGTGATGAAAAGATGGCTAACGAACTCAGCAGGGAAGAGTACCGTAAAAATAAAATAGAAGAATCCAGACAGAAGGAAGCGGTAAAGACAAAGAAACCGAATCCTCAAGAAAGCGAGAAGCAAGAGACGGAAACCGTAAAGTCAAGAAGACGGCGCTTCCCGATTTGGCTTCGCTTGATTGTTATTGCTGTTTTAATGGTAGTTTGCCTTATGGCTGGAGCAATCATCGGCTATTCCGTGGTAGGCGACGGGAAAGCTGGAGATGTCTTCAAGAAGGAAACATGGATGCATATTTCCGATTTGATTAATCAAAAAAAGTAATGAATCACAGATAGAAAGAGGGGGCTATAAACCCTCTTTTTTTGAGCCATTGGATTAACCTTTTTCAATCATGTATAATGTGCAGAGACACATAGAAAGCTAACTACGTAATTAGAGGTAAAGGAGTCATTTCCATGAAATTAAACATTGAACAAATTAAAGAAATTATTCCCCACCGCTATCCGTTTTTATTGCTGGATACGATTGAAGAACTGGAGCCGGGAAAACGTGCAGTCGGTAAGAAGAACATCACTGCCAATGAAGAAGTCTTTAATGGTCACTTTCCCGACTATAATATCTTTCCGGGCGTTATGACATTGGAAGCATGTGCGCAAACAGGCGCGGTGGCTCTTCTCTCCATGGAAGAATACAAAGGTAAGATTGCCATGTTTGCCGGTGCAGATAAAGTACGATGGAAGCGTCAGGTAAGACCGGGAGACACACTTTTAATGGAAGTGGAGCTGCTTCAAATCCGCAGAGGAATCGGCAAAGGCAAAGTGACAGCTACGATTGACGGAGAACTTGCCATGGATGCTGAAATTACTTTTGCAGTGGGAAAATAAAGTGAAGAGAGGGCCAGTAAACAGCGGTTTACGGCCTTTTTTGTCGTCTTTTTTTAAGCGCGTATCAATAACTTTAACCTACTGTAAAGCCTGTGTAAGGTATTGGTAAATCGGGTTTATACCTTGTTTTTTCTTGATATAGTAGGGATAGAACCGCTGATGATCAGGTGTAGCGTGGCGGTTCCAATCTGAACTGATCGAAGGGAGAACGATGGGATGAACAAAAGCTTTTTAATGAAAATTGGGGCTTCTCTTTTGGCGATTATGTTAATGACAGCTTGTAACAGCAACAGCGACACCGAAAAACAGGATTCCAGCACAGGAACAGAACAGAAGGTAGATGACGAGAAGAAGGCTGACCAGACAAGCACTGACAGCGAAACAAAAGAAACAGGTACAGATACTGAAAAGTCTGATCAATAAATGTTAAAAAAGCACGCCCGGATAAGGGCGTGCTTTTTCATTTATACAAGCTTGATGTGATAGTCTTTCAGCCATGTGTTGACATGAATCAAATATTCCATCAGCTTGGTGGCCTGTCCTTCACTGATTCCTGTTTTACCTTCTGCAATCGCTTTGATTTTTGAAGCATCAACCAGGGAATTAACCGGCGCATTGCTGTCATTTACGATGTCCAGCAGCCAGTTCTTGATTCCTCCGAAGTAAACAGGATCCTGTGCGGTTGGATACGCACTCTTCCGACGGTTTCTTACATCATCCGGAAGGTAGCCTTTTAACGCACGGCGAAGAATTCCCTTCTCGATGTTATCCACGCTTTTGACTTCCCATGGAACGTTCCAAAGGTATTCCACTAAACGGTAGTCGCAGAATGGCACCCGAACTTCAAAACCGACGGCCATGCTCATGCGGTCTTTACGGTCGAGCATGAACGGCAGGAAGCGGGTGATAAACTGGTATGACATCCGGCGCTGTTTGGCGCCAATTTCACTTTCACCCTTCAGTGCCGGAACCTCGGCCAGCGCCTCCTGATAACGGCGGTTTGCATAAGCCTCCGGCTGAATGGAACGAGTGGCTTCTTCCGAAAGAATGTTGGAGAAATAGCCTCTGCTCTGGCGCCAAGGGAACGTGGTGCCATTCAGGAATTCGTCCTGGTGGAACCAGGGATATCCACTGAAGACCTCATCAGCGGATTCTCCGGATAAAGCGACGGTTGCATCCTTTTTCATCTCTCTGAACAATAAGTAGAGAGACGTCTCCATTTCACCAAGTCCAGGGAGATCCCTTGCATACATCGGCTTCAAAAAGTTATCCAGCAGATCATTGGCGCCTAGAACGGTGGAATGGTGTTCAGTTCCCACATGCTCAGAAACACGCTTAACCCATGGTTCATCAAGTCCCAGGTGAAGCAGATCCGTTTGGAAGTGCTCTGCGCTGTTGGCAAAGTCGATGGAATAGGTGTGAAGAATTTTTCCTGCCTCTTTATAGTCCTTTCCTGCCAATGCGGTCAGACCGCTGGAATCCAGTCCGCCCGAAAGCATGGAAACAAGCGGAAGATCTGCAATCAACTGACGGTTTACCGTATCTTTAAGCAAGGCCTGAATTTTTTCAGCGGTTTCTTCTACAGTATCGGTATGCTCTTTGCTCTCAAGTTTCCAATATTGACGCACTTTGGTTTGATTGCTTGTAAACGTGATGCTGTGACCGGCACGCACTTCTTTTACATCTTTAAAGACACCAACTCCGGGTGTTCGCATAGGTCCGAGGGCAAACACTTCTGCAAGCCCCTGTTTATCGACCTCCGGCTGAATGTCCGGGTGGGCGAGGAGCACTTTCAGCTCGGAACCAAAAATAATGGAATTTCCTCTTTGGGCATAAAAGAGAGGCTTCACACCAAGGTGATCCCTGCCCAAAAACAGCTTCTGTCTTTTTTCATCCCAGATGGCAAATGCAAAAATACCATTCAGATGATCCACACACTCTTCTCCCCACTCCATATAAGAATGAAGGAGAACTTCTGTATCGGATTGGGTGCGGAACGAATGTCCGCGTCCCTCCAGTTCCTTTTTCAACTCTAGAAAATTGTAAATCTCACCATTATAGGTTAACGCGAGTGTTTGATCGCCTTGCTCATGAAGCATCGGCTGCAGTCCGCCTTTTGGATCGATAACGATCAGGCGGCGATGGCCAAAAACGGCACGAGGTGAAAACCAAAAACCATCTGCATCAGGTCCGCGATGTTCAATCGCTCCCGTCATATCCCGCAAAATGGATTGTTGTCGAGAAATATCTTCTGACCAGTTAATCCAGCCTGCAATACCACACATACTAACATCTCCTTGCATGATTTAATGATGCAAGTGCAATGGTAACATCAATTGACGTTTACGTAAACGTGAACTAAGAACTATTTTTAGAGATTGAAAACCGTGTTTGCCATACTTGTGCTGTACTCCGCAATAGTCCGATGTGAGGAAAAAGAAAAACCGCTCTTGCAAGCGGTCAGTCTCTTGAATATTTGGCCAGGATTTCCTCGCGGGTGTCGGCGCCTTCCACTCCTGACCGTATAGCTGAAACGAGCAGGTCATACTCATCCTTGGTAATTTCCGCAACCGAATTTTTGGGAAAGATATAAGGCTTGCCGATATCCTTGGTATCCAGCTCATTCATTAATTCGATTTCATCTTCCTTTTCCCTGCATTGGATGGGATCGAAGGTAAAGACTCTGCCGAATTCATCTTTAAACTCTCTATTCATATTGATAAAATAACGCAATGAACATTCTCCTTTCTATCCATTTCCTGTCTTACTAGTCATACCCGGTTTGATGGATTTGGAGACATAAAAAACTATAAAACTTTTTTTCAAATCAGGGATAAAAAGCGAGATTTCGGGAATGATAGAAGTACCCCCCTTTTTTATATATCTTTTTGTCCCCGCTTCCTTATGAGGCGGCTTTTTTTTGTTTCTTTCTGGTTTCTTCCTGGCTCAATTCCCTATTATTTACCTATTAAATAGGTCTAAAGAACCATGTAATAAAATCGTAATAATTTATACTAGGATTAGGAAACTAAAACATATTCAGGAGGAACAAATGAAGAAGATTTTATTGAGCTTGCTGGCTGTTCTCTTAACCTTTTACTTTTTGCCTGCAAATGCATTTGCGGCGGTAAAGGATACGGATCTTACGGCCTATCTAGCAGAAATCAGCAAGGAACGCGGCTATGAAATTAGCAAAGAAGACTATGAAAACTACCTTTCCGATTATGCTGACAGCAGCCTGTCGGACTTTAACACAGTTGATGAACTAAAAAATTTCTTAGGGCCTGTGATCAAAAGCGACAACAGCAACCTTGATGAAATCTACAGCCAATATGATTTGAACGAACAACAGTTTAAAGATCTGTTGGCAAAGAATGGGGAACAAATTGAGGATTACGTTTATGTAGATGATCTTGATTTTGCTGTCTCCAGTCTAATGTATGACGATTCTGCCGATTCAGATGAGATGCCAAGCGAAGAAGATCTTGCAGCCATCGAACAGGAAATGCAGGGCGCTTTGGCGGAGATTGACCTGACACCAGAAGAGATCGATAACTTGATGAACCATCTGCTTTCCCTTGAAAAGGATCTCAATAACCCGGAAACTGAAAAACAATTGATGGCCATTATGGACCGTATGGCTGCCATAGATTCGGATCATCCGACAAAGGCACAGATTCAGCAGGTTGGACAGGCATTTGAAGATCTGCTGTCCATCTTTCAAATGAAAGCTAAGTTTTATATTGTTGATGGGAACAAGAAAACAGCTGTGACTGCAGCGGAACTTATGCAGATGACCGTGTTGGAGGGAGATTACCTTTTAATCGAGCTTTATGACTTAAAAGGCAACCTTTTGGCAGATATGAAAATCACGTCTGATATTGCCAAGGGCAGTGCCGGGACAGTAGGTCAGGTATCAAAAACGGTAGAAAAAGCAGTGGCTTCTGCCCCGCAGAAGCCGGTTAAAGCACCAAGTCAAAAAACGCCGCGCACCGTAAATGGCGGAAAATTGCCAAAAACGGATTCCAACAACCTGGATGGCGCGCTGGCAGGATTGGCCATTATTGGAGCCGGATTATTTCTATACCGCAGAGCAAGGATGTCATAAATGACCGAGAGAAATCAAATGGAAAGAAGACGCCGGAAAAAAGGGCTTCTTCTTTCTTTTTCAATCATTGTCATTATACTGGGTGTCGGCATCTTTTCGAAATATCTCATGGAGTATTCCAGAGGATATTTTGCTGGTGAAAAGGTAGAGCCCAAAGCATATGCCCAGCATAAAAAGGAAGCTGACAGGGGCAAGGAAACGGCCAAGGTGACGAAGAATGAACCGGTCCCTGCCAAGGAAGAACCGCTGTATAAAAAGAGACCTGAAATCGGAGAGAAGATGGGCACTCTTTATATACCAAAGCTCGAAGCCAGGCTCCCCATTTACCATGGAACAAACGAGGATGAACTGGCCAAGGGAGTCGGACATTATAAGGGAAGTGTTCTCCCCGGGGAAAAAGATAATTCTGTTCTGTCAGGACACCGTGACACGGTATTCCGAAGCCTGGGAAGGGTCGGAAAAGGAGATACGCTGGAAGTGACAACGTCCGCCGGCACCTTTACCTATAAAGTAAAAAAGGTAAGGATTGTTGATAAAGACGACCGGACGATCATTGTGCCGAAGCCGCGTGCGGTTTTGACGGTCAGCACCTGCTACCCGTTTGATTACATTGGTGCAGCGCCAAAGCGATATATTCTGGAGGCCTTTTTGGTTTCATCACAAGTAAGCAAATCATAACGCATGCGAGGGGTGGTATCATTTCCCTTCGCTTTTTTGTTTTGTCTGGAGAAAGTAAATTTTGATAAAGTAATAGAGATGCGAAAGATTTGATTCTAAACAGGAGGATACACCATGGTACATATTCGGGATGCCCTTCTTCGCGATTTACCCGCGTTGTTGGATATTTATAATGAAGCCATCCGGACATTGACGGCTACCTTTGATCTGGAGGAGCAAACATTGGAGCAACGAAAAAAATGGTTTGAAAAATACGGGGGTGCTTTCCCGCTGATCGTTGCCAAAGTGGACGGAAAGGTTGCCGGCTATGGCTCTCTCAGCCCTTTCAGGGATAAAGAAGCCTATGCCCGTACGACAGAAGTGTCTCTGTATATCTCATCAGAATTTCGGGGCCAGGGCATTGGGAAAGAATTAATGAAGGAAATTCTTCAAAGGGCCCGCAATCTTGGTTACCATACGGTAATCGGGGGGATTACAGGAGGGAACGAATCAAGCGTTCGCCTGCACAAACGTTTCGGCTTTGAATTTGTTGGCTGTTTGAAGGAAGTAGGGCACAAATTTGATCGGTGGCAGGATGTCCATTTTTATCAGCTTATATTGGATACTGAAAAAACGAAGGGATAGCACCCTTCGTTTTTTTATTTCAGCATTTTAAGTTTTCCGGCACGAATGTCGTCAGTCATTCCTTCGTATGGAGCTTGGGCTACCACGTTTTCATTGTTTACGCCGGCATTTTCAATAAATGTGATATCCGCAAATTCAGGAACCACATATTTTGGATAGGTTTCATAATTCTCACGGGACTCATGCATAAGGTCAATGTGATCGTTTTGGTAGCAGACCGTAATCTCTGGATGTTCATGAACCCATTTTGGAAAGAAGATGACACCATGCATACGTTTTTCTTTTGGCATAAAGTTCAGCGATACATCTGTACCTGTCGGCTCAGTCCATGACACCTTGTAGACATCCTCTGTTAATTTAACGATGTTGACTTCCTGATTTCTGACCCAGCGGCCGCCAACCATCCCGCTATGAATACGGTAGTCGATCGTATTTTCGTTTTTAATATACATTTCATATTCCCACCCGTTTTCATAGGTGTAGATCATATGACTTCCGATAAATTTATCTAAAAAAAACCCTCCTATATTATGTTTTATTGAACATGTAACTATTTACATATTTAATATAACGCTATGGTATAATAGTGTCAATCATTTGAGTGGAGGCTAATATGAGAGTACTAAAATACGCCATATTGGGTTTATTGGATAAAGGCCAGTTAAGCGGGTATGACATTACCAGTAAGTTTAAAGAAGAGATCGGACATTTTTGGAGCGCAAAACACAGCCAGATATATCCTGAATTGAAAAAGCTGGCAGAAGAGGGATTTGTCAAATATCAAATCGTCATTCAGGGGACCAAGCTGGAAAAGAAAGTGTATTCCATTACAGAACTTGGTAAGACGGAACTGCATGAGTGGATGAACCAATACAGTCCGATTCCCGAGACGCAAAAAGACGAATTCATGCTGAAGGCATACTTTGTTTCTTCCATGTCACCGGAAGAAGCCAAACAGCTGTTTGAAGACCAGATGGAAAAAAGGAAACAAACGGTGGCGTTTCTGGAGGAACGATTTCAGGAGTTTGAAGGAAAAGAAGAGCCAGTCTCTTTTTCTTCTCCGGATTTCGGACATTATCTCGTTCTTAGCCGGGCGCTGGAACGGGAAAAAAGCTATATCTCGTGGCTTGAGCGGATGATCAAGCGAATCGGAGGCTGAATGTGCAAAAAACGAAAGGCGGGAGTGCCTTTCGTTTTTTTTACTGCTGATTCACAATGTCCTTGAGTTTGTTTTGCCATTTGTTATCATCCAAAATGATCTGAAACGAGATCCGGCGGTTTTTTTGCAGAGCAGCAGGTGAGCTTCCCTTGGCGATCGGCTTGTATTCGCTGTATCCGGTGGCAGCGAGATACTGGGCATAGGGAAGGCGTGAGAGTTTCGGATTGTCTTTTGCCAGGTATTTTACGACGGCGACCGCCCGTTCTGTAGAGAGGGACCAGTTGTCATACGGAACGGAATCGGTATGGCCTTCTACCAGAATAATATAAAGATATTTACTCATGTCTTTTTCATCGATAATCTCCGCGAGCGCATCAGCCAGGGGGTTAAGAACCTTCTTCCCCTTATCGCTGACTTCTGCGCTTCCCGTATCAAACAGAATATTGCCCTCGACCGATATGGTATTGTTTGGCCCACGAACCACTTTATCTTTCCCCACATTTTTTTCAAGCTGTTTTTCGATCAGGTCCGAAATGTGCTTTTTCACATCGGCCACCTGGTGAAGCTCCTGTTTGATCTGTGATTGGTCATACGCATTATAAATGCTCTGAACGTACGCAAGAATGGCGATGAAAATCATGATGAGCACCATCATGGCCATCATATCGGTAAAGCTGGGCCAATAGATTTCTTCCTGGTGCTGTTCGGCAAACACATCTTTACGGGCACGCATGATTCATCACCGCCTTCTTGGTTCGTGCGAGCTGATGAGCCTTGCCTCATGTTCCCGGTTATCATAGACCGTCTGATTGTCCACGGCTGTCTGGTACATTCGCTGAAGCAGCTGGTACATGTCCCCAAGCGTCCGGTTGCTGCTGGTGAAGTCACGCGACAGTCCATGAAAAAGGTTCTCCAGTGTCCGGGCAAGCTCCCGCATGTCATCATTGCGCTGAGGCTGGGATTGCTGGCTGAGCTGCCTTTCCCTTTCCAGTACGTGGCGGATTTGTTCCACAAAATCCCGCTTGATATGCTCAACCGCATTATAGAATCCTTTTTCAAACTGCTGTACGGAAGAGGCAAAATCGGCGGCGGCCCTGCCGTATTCCCCTTGCTTTTCAGAATAGCGATAGTACCATTCTTCCTGTTTCTGGCCCAGCCGGTTTTCCAGGTTTTCATGCTGGCTGACATAATGCTGAAGCTGCTCCTGCATCACCCGGGTGAGGTTGCCGGCAAACTCCTCCGAACGTCGCTGGGATTCGACAAGCATTTTATCCGACCGCTGGATCAGCTGCTCGAATTTTTGCTGCCCGGCATTTTGGCGTTCGGCTCCTTTTTGGAACTGCTGTTCAATTGCTTTGATCTGTGAAGTCAGGACACTGATGCTTTGATCCACCGCTTTATGCATGCTGTCCTGTTTTTCGGTGGTTTTTTGAAGCTGATTCCCGAATTGCTCGAGTGTGCCGGTGGAAGCGGCAAACGACTCGCTGTGCAGCCGCTGCGCATGCAGAATGCCTTTTACATCCTCCATGGCCGTTTTCAGCCCGGCTGTAAATTCGGTCATCGAGCTGCCGAATTCACCCACACTTCGCTGGAAGCTTTCTTCGATTTTCACTGCAAGTCGGTCGAGCAGACGTTCAGCTGAATCCTGGGGCTTTTCCTGCAATAAAAGGCTGTTGAAGGCATGATCAAGGTAAACCTCACAGTCCGACATGACTTTTCCTTGAAGGTACGTAAGGGAAGAGCCGCGGGAGAGGAAACCGGTTTGAAGAATATTGAGAATCAGAGCTCCGCCGATCCCTGCGATACTCGTAATAAAAGCAACGCTCATACCTTCAAACGGAGCAGTTAACGAGGAAATGATCGAATTCATGGTCATGGTCGGCCCGCTGGCGGCATTTCCAAGTCGGAACAGTGTATCCTGCATGGAAAGAAGGGAAAGGGTGAGGCCGATAAAAGTACCCAGCACCCCGAGTATGATGGTAAAAGCCGGAAGCTGCTGCATCACTTTTTGAATATTGCCCACAGGAACACGCATCAATCCGACCAAGGGAATGCGCTCCTGAAAGAGATGTTTTTCAATTAAAGCTTGTGTATTCAGGGACAATACACCAGACAAATGATATTGGCGATAATCCGAGCATACACGCTGGATCCAGCGGGAACGCGGCTGCATTGCAGTCTGGGTTTCAAGCTCCTGAAGCTCTCTGATCCAATTTTTCAGTCTATACCCTGTCTGGGCGTAACCAATCAGTCCGGTAAGGACCAAAATACCAATCAATCCAACAACGGCACTTGTTAACAAATCCATGCTGTCCACCCCTCCGTTTCCATACAAGCATATGAAGGGCAGGCCCTGGCTAGTACACCGGGTTTACGCGCAAAAGCCCGTTACCTGGCCGGAAACGGGCATCTTTTCGACTTACTGTATGGAGAAAAGCTCAGAAAGCAGGAGGGAAACCGCGCCAATAGCGGTGGCTTTATTTCCGAGCCCGGAGAGCCGGATATCGGTTTGCTTTGCCCGTTCTGTCAACGCCATCTTTGCAATCGTTTCTTTTACCGCGTCCAATAGAATTTCACCGGCATTGGCTACACCTCCGCCAATAATAATCCGTTCGGGATTTAGCAGGTGGATCAGGTTGATTAAGCCGATGCCGAGGTAAATCCCTGCAGAGTGCAAAATGTCCCTGCTCAGTTGATCTCCCTCCATAGCAGCTTTGTGAATCAGGCGGCCGCTGATATTTTCCAGATTTCCACCCGATAGTTCAGTTAACCGGCTTTCTTTTCCGATGGCCACTTCTTTTTTGGCTTTTTCGGCAATCGCGGGGCCTGCAGCCAGCGTCTGCAAACAGCCATAATTTCCGCAGCTGCACTGTTTTCCGCCAATATCAATCGTCATGTGACCAATTTCTCCAGCAATAAAATGTTCCCCGTGAAACAATTGTCCATTTATGACGATTCCTGCCCCAATTCCGCTGCCGACATTTACGGCAACTACACTGGCTGCGCCGCTTCCGCTGCCGAACCAAACTTCACCCAGAGCAATCGCTTTTGCATCATTTTCCACCTTTACAGGAAGGTTAAAGGTTGTTTCCAGTTCATCTTTTATAGGAATATTTCTTAAATGGAGATTCGGGGCATAGAGCGATATTCCCCGGTCGACATCCACAACACCGTGCATGGCCACACCAATGCCGATGATTTTATCTTCTTCCTCTTTGTACTGATCCAAAAGCCCCTGTATTTCTGATTTCATCATTTTTAATAGCTCATCTGCCGTAACAGGTAGCGAAAGGGCTTTTTCACTAAAATGGTGGACGCCGCCATTTAAATCAGTCAGTATGGTTTTAATATCTTTTGGCCCTGCGTCGAGCCCAATGACATAAAAGCTTTTTTCATTGATGACCAGCATGGTCGGCTTTCGGCCGCCCTGTGACTCTCCCTGAATGCCTTCCTTTATAAGACCCGAATCGATCAGTTCTTTTACAATAGAACTGACAGTTGGGGGCGTCAGCTTTGTATCCTTGGCAATCTGCGCCCGGGAGATCGGGCCCTCCAAACGGATTCGATTTAAAATAATACTTCGATTCAACGATTTCATGAATTGAAACGTACCACGTTGCATGGCTATGACACCTCAAGTTAATTTAATTAATTAACATATAGTATACCTTCTTTTTATCATTATGGATAGAAAGAGATGGGTTTGATAAAATTTACTTAACAGATCATTCAATGGATTGGAGGACTGAGTTTGGAAATTCGGCGGCTGGACCACTTGGTTTTGACGGTAAAGGATATAGAAAAGACCTGTGAATTTTATTCCAGAGTGTTAGGCATGAAGGTAGAGACTTTTCGACAGGGAAGAAAAGCGCTTACGTTCGGGATCCAAAAAATCAATCTTCATCAAGCGGGCCGGGAATTCGAACCAAAAGCTGGAACGCCCTTGCCAGGCTCTGCGGATTTGTGTTTTATCACGGATATCCCTTTAAACCATGTGATAAAACACCTGGAAAATCATGAAGTATCGCTGCTCGAAGGACCGGTGGAAAGAACGGGGGCCGAGGGACCGATTACTTCTGTATATATTCGTGATCCGGATGAGAACCTGATTGAAATCTCCAATTACATCGAAGGCTGAAAAACCGGGAAGCTCTCCCGGTTTTTTATTGTAAAAATGGTGTCTCTGGGTATGCAAACCTTTTCACTTGTGGTAATCTGGTATCAACTTAATAATTTAATTTAACAAAGTTCAATAGACGTGTGATATTTTTTACAACACTTAATAAATACACTCTAGGAGGAAATACAATGGCTGAGTTACGTTATAATCCTTTATTAAAAGACTGGACGATGGTAGCGGCAAGCAGGCAGAACCGCCCGCACATGCCGAAGGACTTTTGTCCGTTTTGCCCGGGTTCCGGAAAAGTTCCTGATCACTATGATGTTCATTTATATCATAATGACTTCCCGGTGCTGTCACCGAATCCACCGCAGCCGGATGCAGTTGGTGGAAGCCTGTATCAAACAAGAGAAGCGCATGGGAAATGTGAAGTGGTTCTGTATTCACCCGGCCACTACGATACCATCCCGGATCTTTCACGGGAGCATATGAAGAAGCTGATGGACCTGTGGACGGATACGTTCGTACAGCTTGAGCAAGATCCGAACCACGAATATGTCATGATTTTTGAAAACCGGGGAGAGGAAGTCGGAGTAACCATGCCTCATCCACATGGTCAGGTGTATGCTTATCCATTTGTCCCGTTAAAAGTAAAAACAGAACTCAATGCCTGCAAAGAGTATTTCGAAGAGAACAACCGCAACATGTTTGACGATATGGTAGCAGAGGAAAAAAGGTTTGGTGAGCGGGTGATATTGGAAACCGAGCATTTTATCGCGTTCATTCCGTTTTTTACAGACTATCCCTATGGCGCCTATATTGTCAGCAAAGATGAAAAAACAGCCATCACCGAGTTTTCCGAAGAGGAAAAAATGGAACTTGGCGATATGCTTCAGGAACTCGTTGGCGGCATGGATTTGATTTACGATAAACTATTTCCGTATATGATGGTCATGCATCAGCGGCCTTCAGACAGGAAGGATGACTATAACGATTTTTACCGGTTCCACATTGAATTTTATCCTCCGCTTCGTGCAAGTGATAAAATAAAATACAATTCTTCCTCTGAAACCGGGGGATGGGCAGCGGCCAATCCGACAAAAGTAGAAGACAACGCAGAAATTTTGCGGAACTGCATACAGCGATATCATGAAAAGAGGGGGAAATAAGAATGGAGCAACAGCTCGCAGAACAATTTCTAAACTATTTTCCGGGAAATACCGACGAGGTTCGACTTTTCTTTGCGCCAGGAAGGGTCAATTTGATTGGGGAGCACACGGATTACAATGGCGGCTATGTTTTTCCTGCGGCACTGTCGATCGGCACGTATATGGCCGTACGCAAGAGACAAGATGGGGTTTACCGTTTGAAGAGTGGAAATTTTCCGCAGGAAGTAACCGTGGATGCCAATCAGCCTATCGTTTTTTACGATGCTGATGACTGGGCTAATTATCCAAAGGGCATTCTTTTGCAGCTGCAGAAAAGCGGAATCTCTCTTTCTGGAGCAGATGTGTTATACCATGGCAATATTCCGAATGGTGCAGGTCTTTCTTCTTCCGCATCCATCGGAATGGTCAGTGCGTTTGCTTTTTCAGCGGTTGAAAACAGCGAAATCGATATGCTGGAGCTTGCCAAGCTGTGTCAGCGCATGGAAAATGAATTTATTGGGGTAAACAGCGGAATTATGGACCAGTTTGCTGTCGGCTTCGGCAAAAGGAATGAAGCTGTATTTCTCAATTGCCAAACCTATGAATTTGAGATGATTCCACTTGAAATAGAAGGTTACAAGCTTGTGATTACCAACACCAATAAACGCAGGGGGCTGGCCGATTCCAAGTATAATGAGCGAAGAAGCCAATGCGAGCAGGGGCTCCAAATCATTCAGCAGCATTTGAAAGATATAGAGACCCTTGGTGAGCTAACTCCTTTTCAATTCAAAAAAGTAGAACAGTATATAGAGGATGAAGTGATCAGGAGAAGGGTAAGACACGTGGTAACCGAAGATAACCGTGTGCAGAAGGCGGTCGCTGCGCTTGAAAACAGAGATATCACTGCCTTCGGTTTATATATGAACGAATCTCACATGTCACTAAGAGATGATTATGAAGTGACAGGTACAGAGCTCGACGCTCTTTTTGATCTTCAAAAAGAGCAGCCCGGGTGCATTGGAACAAGAATGACCGGTGCCGGGTTCGGCGGTTGTACCATTTCTATTGTCAAAGAGGAACAGGTGGAAGATTTCAAAGAAAACGTAGCTGGCCGATATACGGAAAGAACAGGTTTAGTGCCTGACTTTTATGTTTGCGAAATTGGAGACGGAGTGGAAGAACTTAACGGGGTGAAACGATAATGGCAATCTTAGTTACAGGCGGTGCAGGTTATATCGGAAGTCATACGGTGCTGCATTTGCTGAATAAAGGGGAAAAAGTAGTTGTATTCGATAACCTGCAAAAAGGCCACCAGGAAGCGGTTATGGAAGGCGTTTCCTTTTATAAAGGAGACCTTCATGACAGCGAGCTGCTTGATGCCGTGTTTGCAGAAAATGAAATTGAAGCAGTCATCCATTTTGCAGCAAATTCACTGGTAGCAGAAAGTGTGGAACATCCAATCTCCTATTATCAAAATAATGTAGCAGGGTCTTTGAATTTAGTAGACCGCATGGTGAAAAACGGCGTGAAAAGGATTGTTTTTTCATCCACGGCAGCGGTATACGGTGAGCCTGAAACGGTTCCTATTTCGGAAAGTGACCGCACGGTTCCAGGAAACCCGTATGGTGAAACCAAACTGGCTATAGAGAAACTTCTTTTTTGGGCGGATCAGTCCTATGGCTTGAAGTCGGTGGCCCTTCGTTATTTTAATGCGGCAGGAGCGGATCCTGAAGGCAGAATTGGCGAAGACCATACACCGGAATCCCACCTTATTCCGATCGTTCTGGAAGCGGCTCTCGGCAAGCGGCCGCATGTTTCGATTTTCGGAGAGGATTACAAAACGGAAGACGGGACATGCATTCGCGATTACATCCATGTGATGGACTTGGCGGAGGCTCATTATCTGGCCCTCGAAAAGCTCAAACGCACAGAGGAGAGCGGCGTGTACAACCTGGGTAATGGCACGGGGTTTTCGGTCAAAGAAGTGATTGAAACATGCAGGGAGGTGACCGGACGGGAGATTCAAGCGGTCTCCTCGCCAAGAAGAGCGGGTGATCCGGCTGTCCTGATTGCATCATCGCAAAAAGCGAAGGATGAACTGGGATGGATTCCTCAATATCCAGATTTGAAGGAAATCGTCAAACATGCATGGAATTGGCATGTGAATCATCCGGACGGTTATTCCGCTCAATAGGCATTTGTGGCTCGTAAAAAGGGTATTCTACAACTGAAAGAAGCTAAGACATTCAGGGGACATGAAAAATCATCATGTCCCCTGTTTTTAAAGCACCCGGCATGTGAGAGAAATCTGAGCATACAGACAAAGGAGCGATTCAGCTTGTATATGGGAGTGGATTATTACCCTGAACAATGGCCAAAATCAAGATGGACTGAAGATATCAGATTGATGAAGGAGCTTGGTGTCAATGTTGTACGGATGGCGGAATACGGTTGGCATTTGATTGAGCCGGAAGAAGGCGTTTATGATTTTAGTCTTTTGAATGAAATCATTGATGAATTGACCGAAAATGGAATTAAAATCGTACTGGGCACTCCAACAGCCGCACCTCCTGCCTGGATGGTGCAGAAGTATCCGGACATCCTGCCGACGGATCGAAACGGCAATCCCATTTCATTTGGGGGGCGCCGGCACTATACTGTTAACAGCACAACCTATCAACGGTTTACAGAAAAAGTAGTGCATAAGCTGGCGGAAAAATATGGTCATCATCCGGATGTAATCGGATGGCAGATTGATAATGAATTTGGCCATGAGAAGTCAGACCGCAGTTATGGAAATGAGGACCGTACATCCTTTTTGTTTTGGCTTCAAAATCGTTATGGCAGCCTTGAGGCTGTAAACGAAGCCTGGGGAACTGCCTTTTGGGGCCAGACTTATACGGAATGGGAGCAGATACCATTGCCGTTGAACGTGTACCAGCAGCATAATCCCGGGTTGCTTCTTGATTTTGACCGTTTTTGTGCAGCGAGCTATACAGCCTACAGCAAGCTGCAGGTTGATCAGTTGCGGGAAATGATTTCCGATCACCAATTTATTACTCATAATTTTGTGTTTAATGAACAGGCTATCGACCAGAGGGATATGGCCGAAAATCTGGATTTTGTTTCCAGTGGAAACTATCCGGTGTGGGGAAGCAGCCCCGAACCCGCCACACCGGCGTCCATAGCCATGCAGCATGACATCTGCCGTTCAACAAAGGATGGAAAGGGCTTTTGGGTTATGGAAGAGATTACGGGGGCACAAGGTTGGAATCATACCGGCTATCTTCCACGGCCGGGACAGATCAGGCTTTGGACATATCAGGCCATTGCACGCGGGGCCGAAGCAATTCTTTATTTCCGGTGGCGTTCTTCCCGGTTTGGTACCGAGCAGTTCAGCCACGGCATCCTTGGTCATGATGGAAAGCCAAAACGGAAATTTGAAGAGGTGAAAGAGACCATTGCCGCACTTAAAACGTTCGGAGATGAATGGGTTGCTTCCGATTATATCCCTGAAGTGGGGATGTATTACGATGTGGAAAATGCTTGGGCCTGGCGCATTCAGCCGCAAAGCGGGGCATTCGATTACAAACAGGAACTTCTTCGTTTTTACTATGGCGCTTATCATCTCAACAGTGCGACATGCATCGTATCACCAAAAAGCACCCTTGATGGCCTGAAAGTCGTGGTTGTTCCTGTATATTTCCTGACAGATCCCGAATTTACGGAAAAACTGAAAAAGTTTGCGGCGGAGGGAGGCACGGTCGTCCTTTCTTACCGTTCGGGCTTGAAAGAACCGAACAATGCGTTGACAGAGCTGACCCTGCCCGGGAAGCTCGCAGAGCTTGCGGGCATTTACGTCGAAGAGTTCGAAGCCCTTCAGCCCGGTCAACAAACAAGGGTACGAGGCACCAAGGGAAATATTAAGGACATACTGTCACCGGCAACGGTATGGTGTGATATCATTCAGTCCATATCAGCAGACGTAATCGGTGTATACCGCGATGCCTATTACGAAGGCGAACCGGCTATAACCAGAAACAGATATGGAAAAGGCGTTGTTTATTACATTGGCACTGCGGTAGAAGAATACTTTTTGATGCGCCTTTATAAAGATATTTTCAAAGAGGCCGGTGTTGGAATGCTTGAACTTCCTGATGATGTGGAAATGGTGGTCCGCACCGGCAAAGGCGGTAAGAAATATTTATGCTTATTGAATCATTCCACCACCGCCAGCCACAGGCTGACACTGCCCAAGGGCAACTGGAAGGATGTTATGACAGCAGAGATCTTTAATGGAGTAGTGCGATTGCCTTCACTGGGTTCCTATGTCCTGATGCAATAGATCGAATTAAATACAAACTTTCCTCCTTTATGACAAGCGCGCATAAAGGAGTTTTTTTGGTTATGGCAAGAACATGAAACTTCTTCGCCTATTGACCCGTATTATATTGTGTAATATGTTAGTATTTGGAAAAGTTGTATAGGCAGTAACAAAGTTAAAGGAGGAAGTATGGAAACTGTACATACCTTGGAGTTAAAAGAAGTGACGAAAAAGATGAAAGGGAAGAATGTGGTGGACCACCTGTCCTTTGGGGTAAGGAAGGGGGAGATCTTTGGACTTCTCGGTCCGAACGGAGCAGGTAAAACAACCACCATCCGCATGATTGTGGGCTTGATCTCCATGAGCGGGGGCGAAATCCTGGTAAACGGTCTTGATATCCGTAAAAACTATGAAAAAGCAATGGAACAGATTGGAGCCATTGTTGAAAATCCTCAGATGTATGATTATTTAACCGGATATAAAAATCTCATGCAATATGCGCGCATAATGCCCGGCGTCACCAGGGAACGGATTGATGAAGTGGTAAAGCTGGTGGAACTGGAACAGGCCATCCATAAAAAGGTGAAAACCTATTCTCTTGGCATGAGACAGCGGCTGGGTGTTGCGCAGGCACTGCTGCATCGTCCCTCCCTCCTCATTCTGGATGAACCGACCAATGGATTGGATCCGCAGGGAATGCACGATCTCAGAAACTATTTGCGGCTGCTTGCCGACCAGGGAACTTCTGTCGTCGTATCCAGTCATATTCTGGCCGAAATGGAATTGATGTGTGACAGAGTGGCTGTTATTCAACATGGGAAACTCGTCCGCATTGATAATGTGACGAATGTAACCGATCAGGCGCAGGCCAGGGTGCACTTCCTGCTGGAAAACGAAATGAACGAAGCCAAATCTCTCCTTGCTGAACACTTTCCGGAAAAAACAGTGGAGGTGTCCGAAAAGGAACTGATTGTAGAAGCAAACACAAATCAGGAAATCGGCGATATCAACAAAAGGCTCGTCGAAGCCGGTTTTTTGGTGTATGGGATCCAGGTGAAAAAGAAAACGTTGGAAGAGCGCTTCCTTGAAATGACTGGAAAAGGAGGGGATCTGAATGAAGTTTCTGTCGCTGGTCAGTAATGAATGGATCAAGATTTTCAGCAGAACCCGGACATGGGTATTTATCGCGCTTCCTATTTTGATCGTTTTGGGCGTAGCCATTTACGGAAAAGTGACGGAAGACGACGCTGTAAAATCCAACTGGAAGCAGGAGGTCACTCAACAAAATAAAGAGTTAAAGAGCCAGATTGCTGAAGCCAAAAAGGACAACAGTCCAAAATTTGTTGCCCAGTCGCTCGAAAACGAGTATAAACAAAATCAATACGCATTGAAAAATGATATCTCTCCTTATGAAACGACAAGCTGGAAGTTCATGAAAGACATGGCGCCTCTTTCCTCCCTGCTGGGCTTGTTCGTAATTGTGATAGCCAGTGACATTGTGGCCGGAGAATTTGCCAAAGGAACCATCAAGATGCTGCTCATCCGTCCATACAGCAGGTGGAAGATTCTCCTTTCCAAGCTGATCGCCACCTTGGCCTTCGCCTTTTTCCTTTGGGTGATTCTCGTCGTTGCCACATGGCTCTTCGGCAGTATTTTGTATGGGTTTAGCGGGATGGATCAGCCGTATTTGTCAATGATTGACGGCAAGGTCCATGAAAAGCTAATCTCAGAATATGTGCTGGCCAACATGGGATTGGAGTTTATCGAGTTTGCGGTAACGGTTTTTCTTGCCTTTATGGTTTCAACCCTTTTCTACAGCAGTTCTGTAGCCATCGGGATTTCTTTGTTTCTTACATTTGCCGGAAATGCGCTCGTCCTGTTTATCAGCAGCAAGTCATGGGCGAAATACACGCTGTTTCCGAACATGGATCTTACCCAGTACCTGGATGAAGGACTTCAAGTGGTAAAGGGAATGTCTTTATCCTTTTCGCTTGGGATGCTTGCGATCTATTCAGCTCTCTTTTTGATTATTACCTTTGCCGTCTTTCAAAAGCGCGACGTCAAAGCCTAAACGTAAAGAGCCAGTACCTTATGCTGTGTGCATGGGTACTGGTCTTTTGTTGTGATCAGCATTCTTCTTCCTTTTCACTCGGGTGAGCAAGATGATGAACGATGCCGCTGATTACCGCCTGATCTGAAAACTCCAGTTCTTCATACACCTCATCAGGTGACACATCCTCACGATTGCTTTCAGATGGTTGCCCGATTCCTTCTTTCTTTTCATCCATGACGCACGCCTCCTTTTATCATATCCTTTTCCCTGAGAGGCACTTTTATTAAAGTCTTTTTGTACAATTAAGGTGTCAGTATATTAAATCTTTTCAAATTATTTCATTTCTTATATAATGACCACCATATACAACAGAGGAAGTGACGAGTCATGAAGGTATTACCCGCAGTGAAAGAGAGCAGAGAACTGAAGGATCAGGTCATTGAATGGCGCCGGCATTTGCATAGAAATCCCGAATTGTCATTCCACGAGGAACAAACCTCGCAATTTATATACGAAACCCTTGAGTCGTTTGGAAACCTGGAGCTCTCCCGCCCCACAAAAAACAGTGTTATGGCAAAGTTGACCGGGAGCGAAAAGGGCCGTGTGCTTGCCATTCGGGCGGATATTGATGCACTGCCCATTACGGAAGAAAACGACGTTGATTTTATCTCCCAAAATTCTGGTGTAATGCATGCTTGTGGCCATGATGGCCATACAGCGATGCTTTTGGGAGCGGCCAAGATCCTTTCGCAAAAAAAGGATCAGATGAAAGGAGAAATCCGGTTTATCTTTCAGCATGCCGAGGAAGTTTTCCCGGGCGGTGCTGAAGAAATGGTTCAGGCGGGTGTCATGGACGGTGTGGATGCAGTCATTGGAACCCATCTTTGGTCACCACTTGAAGTTGGCAAAATAGGAATCGTTTACGGGCCGATGATGGCTGCACCGGATACCTTTTTCCTGACCGTAACAGGAAAGGGCGGACATGCAGCACTTCCGCATCAGACCATTGACAGCATCGCAGTCGCTTCGCAGGTGGTCACCAACCTGCAGCACATTGTATCCCGCAACATTGATCCTCTCGGCCAGCTGGTGATTTCCGTAACCAAGTTTACAGGGGGAACCACCCATAATGTTATCCCGGGATCGGTGGAATTGTGCGGAACCGTTAGAAGCTTTGATCCTGAAATACGGGACCAGGCTCCACTACTTATGGAGCGGGTCATCAAAGGAATTACGGAAGCCCACGGTGCGGCCTATGAGTTTAAGTATGAAAAAGGCTACCGTGCCGTCATCAATGAAGATAATGTTACACGGCTGCTGCAGGAAACCGCTGAAGAACTATACGGCGGAGAAAGCGTGGAACAGATGAAGCCTACGATGGTGGGAGAGGACTTCTCTGCGTTTTTACAGCAAACCAACGGCTGCTTTTTCTTTACAGGTGCCAGAAATGAGGAGAAAGGCATTACCTATCCGCATCATCACGCCCGTTTTACAATCGATGAGGACGCCCTGGAGCGGGGAGTCGCCATGTTTGTCAGGACAGCGGAAAAAATGCTTGGTAAAAAGGAAGAAGTAACTGTATAGAAAACTCAATGGCGGCAATGTAAAAGCATTGCTGCCTTTTTACTAAAGGAATGATGTGGGAAGGAGAAAGAAGATGTATGCATTTGATCACCTGGTGTACTTTACCGGCGAGTCACTGGACAGCCATATGGAAGAATTAAAGAGTCAGAGGCTTCACCCGATATTTGGAGGAAGCCACGAGAGCTGGGGAACCCACAATGCATTGTGTTATTTTGGCCTCAGTTATGTTGAATACTTAGCGATAAAAGAACAAGGGATTGCACAAAAAGCGACAGAAAACCCTTTGATTGGCCAGTTGCTGCGGGATCTTCCGGATCAACCAGGTCCTGGACAGTTTGCCATTCGTACAGACAGGATTCAAGAGGTAAAGAAGCAGTTTGAGCAAAAAGGAGTAAAGACCCGTTTGTTTCCCGGAAGCCGGAAGAGAGAGGACGGATCCACCTTGGAATGGAAACTCCTTTTCTTGCAGCATAATGCGGCAGATGGTACATTAGCTCCTCCTTTTTTCATAGATTGGCTGAAGCCTGACGAGAGCAGGGAAAAGGAACTGAAGGAGAGCGGTATGATTGGGAATCACCCTGCCGGTGAATTGACTATGGAACATCTAAAAATTATGGTAGATAACAGCAGGGCGTCTTCTTCACTGTGGCAAGAGCGGCTGGATCTGCCTGCTGGCGGATCGTATCACGATTCTGATCTCAAAGCCGATTGCTTTGTGTTGAAACTGAAGGACTGCGACCTTCACTTTTGTTCGCCATCCTCTGAAGGTAAGGCGCAGCGCTTTTTGGAAGAGAGGGGAGAGCGGCAGTACAAATTAGTGCTCTCAAACGGGATGACGATATAAGGAAGGTGAGATAGCGTCATGCGCAATGGCCCGGTATTATTGTTTGATGGTGTGTGCAACTTCTGCAACAGCATCGTAAACTTTTTAATTAAGCAGGATAAAAAAGGGACGATTTCCTATGGTTCGCTGCAGTCAGAAGCCGGGCAGCAGATTCTGCAACACTTCCGTCTTCCTGCGGATTCATTTGAAAGCGTGGTTTATATAAAAGACGGCAAAACCTACCAAAAGTCAGATGCGGCGATAGCGATTGCAAGAGACCTTGGAGGCGTGTGGAAATTAGCGGTTCTGGCCAAATTCATTCCGCGCCGGGTCCGTGATGCGCTCTATGAATGGATTGCCAGAAACCGCTATAAATGGTTCGGAAAAAAAGACCAATGCATGATTCCTTCACCGGAAGTGCGCCGGCGGTTCATCGATTAAAAAAGCTGTCCCCAAACAAGGGGACAGCTTTAAGCACAATTGTGAAGTTCATTTAGTTTTTGGTCTAGTAACTGGCTTAACTGTACAAGTAGCGGGTCTGCGAGGTTGGTTACAGTGGTGCTCATAACGTACATTGTTAAGCGGATGGCATCGATCTCAAGTTTTAACGTAACCATGTTCTGCTGAGTCATATCCATTCCCCCTATACAGAAAAATGTTTTATAACTGCACACCTCAAGTATGTATCACTATATATTCCCATTTTATACTAGATATAGAATGCTGTCTATTTAATTTTCACAATATATAGTATATTTTTAAGCCTTTTTCATAGTTTTTTCGTAAAAATTCACGGTTTGTTCATTTTTGTAAAAAAATGTATGGTCGTTTTTCAAAAATTCCTTGGGAAATACACTATTTTTCTAAAAGCTAGATAAATAAACAAGCCTCTTTTCCATTCCGGAATATACTGTCAATAGCTATCGGAAAGGAGTGGTTGGATTGTTGTTAAAGCATTTTTTATGCAGGTTAAAAGGCGATAATGAAGTTTCGCCTGTTCAGACTCGGGCATCCGGCACCACCGAATTTGTCCTAAGCTCCAACGGCAACAAGCTGCATTACCGCATTCAAGTCAACAATGTAAGAAAGTTGACCCAAGTGCGTATTCATATTGGACCGGCTGGAAAAAATGGTCCAGCGGCAGCGTATTTATTTGGTAACATCAACCCTGGGATCAGCATCAACACCGGGATTGTAACAGGCAATATCACAAGCAAAGATTTAATTGGGCCACTTCAAGGCATGCCTTTATCCAAACTTATTGAAGAAATAAGCGCGGGAAACGCTTATGTAAATGTGTATTCCGAATTCTGCACGGGCGGGGAGCTGCGCGGCCAGATTGATCCAATTAAATAAAAATATCAACGGCGTAGCTTCACTCAGCTAGGCTGTTTTATTTTTCCACTTTTAGATTTTGTACATGATCTTATGTATAATAGACAAATGATGAGTTATAGTGACGGTGTGAAAGGAGCTGTTTCGATGGATCCTCGTTTCAAAGTATCCAACCGTGAAGCACTCATGGGAATAGGCCTTGCAGTTCTGAATTTTATCTGGTGGTACGCGTTTGCCTATGGACTCGGAGGAAAACCAGTTAAAGAATATCAGTACATATGGGGATTGCCTGCGTGGTTTTTCTACAGCTGTGTAGCCGGTTTCGTGGTCTTTTCCATTCTTGTTTACGTTATGGTGAAGGTTTTCTTTAAAGAATTGCCCTTTGAAGAAGATACCTATCAAGAGACAAAGGGGGAGGAAAAATGAACTGGGAAGTACTCCTCCCCTTGATCGGCTTTTTAATACTTATGTTTTTGGCAGGATTATTTACAGCGCGCCAAGTGACAGAAGGACCTGGGTTTCTTAAAGATTACTTTTTGGGTGGCCGGCATCTTGGCGGGTTTGTTCTGGCGTTGACAATGGTTGCTACATACGGAAGTGCCAGCAGCTTTATCGGAGGACCAGGGATCGCCTATAACCTCGGCCTTGGCTGGGTGCTTCTTTCGATGGCCCAGCTAGTTACGGGATACTTTACCCTGGCGGTCCTCGGGAAGAAATTTGCCATCGTGGCCCGAAAAATTGATGCGGTGACCCTTATCGATTTTTTGAAAGCCCGCTATGAAAATAAATGGGTGGTGATCTTTTCCGCTGCAAGCATCAGCATTTTCTTGTTTTCCTCCACCGCTGCGCAGTGGGTAGGCGGAGGCCGGCTGATTGAATCCTTTACCGGTGTTTCCTATCCAACGGCCTTAATTATTTTTTCGTTCTCGGTTCTGGTGTATGTGGTAGCCGGGGGATTCAGGGCCGTTGTGATTACCGATACGTTAATGGGCATCGTGATGTTCATCGGCACATTGATCATTCTTGCCGGAACCATTGTTGCCGGCGGGGGTGTTCATCATATTATTTCGACGCTCTCGGCAGAGAACCCGAATTTAATTACGCCATTTGGCGCAGACAAATCGTTAACGCCGCTGTATGTGTCTTCCTTTTGGCTTCTTGTGGGGGTAGGTGTTGTCGGGCTGCCGCAAATTACGGTAAGGGCGATGTCCTACCGTAATTCCAAAGCGATGCATCAGGCGATGATCATTGGCACGTTTGTCGTCGGATTCATCATGCTTGGCATGCATTTGACGGGTGTCTTTGCGCGGGTGGTGATTCCTGGTATTAAGGTCGGAGACACAGTCATGCCCCTTCTTGCATTGAAAGTACTGCCGGGATGGCTCGCCGGAATCGTGCTGGCGGCACCACTGGCGGCGGTCATGTCCACGGTGAATTCGATTCTGTTGATTGTCAGTTCCTCCATCGTGAAGGATGTTTACATCAACTACATTAAACCGGATGCGAGCGAGCAATCCGTAAAGAGACTCAGTTTTTCGGTGACCACCATTATCGGTGTCCTGGTTTTCCTTGTGGCTCTTCATCCGCCTGATCTTCTGATTTGGCTGAATCTGTTTTCCTTTGGAGGGCTGGAAGCTGCGTTTATCTGGCCGGTGGTTCTCGGACTCTATTGGAAAAAAGGAAATGCCGCAGGTGCAGCAGGATCGATTGTGGGAGGCGTAGTGTCCTATATCCTTCTGGACCAGCTCGCCCCGAACCTGTGGGGAATGCATACGGTCGTTTTGCCGGTGGCGATATCACTGGCCGCCTATATCGTGCTAAGCCTGCTGTTTCAGAAAAATACGGAAAACGAGCTTTCAAGGCAAAATATCATCTAGTTTTGTACGGCAGTGCCTCTTATAGGGGCACTGTTTTTTTCTTGAACCGCAAGTAATCGATTTTTACACCTTTTCCCATATGTATTTTTACTACTTTCCAGCAAGCTAATAAATATACCATGTTAGCTTCCGGGAGGTTTTATCTTTGAATCGATACAAAATGCTTTTAATCGGTGGTATGTGCTTGATCAGCCTGGTGGTGATGCTGGATCTTCCGTTTGAAAAGGCGGCGGCATCCCCAGTTTTCCAGATTCCTTTTCCTCCGGGACAAGTGTGGATCGGCCAGACACGGATGAACCACAATCCTCAAAATGCAGTGGATTTAAACCGCCTTTATGACGAGGGGGACGAGGTAACCGCATCGGCGCCAGGGAAGGTCGTAAAAATCAGGAACCTGGGAAATCGAAGTTACGGGCGGTATATCGTAATTTCACACGGCGGCAGATGGGAGACGCTCTATGCTCATTTGAGCAGTGTTCAAGTTAAGCTCGGGCAACAGGTGAAGCGCGGCGAAAAGATAGGAGCCGTGGGAAGCAGCGGGGCAAGCACAGGGGCGCATCTTCATTATGAACAGCGGTACAATGGCAAAGCCCAGCAGATCAGATGGAGGGGGCACAGCATCTTTTACTGGGGGAGCAAGACCTATCAAAGCTAAAAGCACAAGCATATCCTCTCTATTTCTTTTCATCGAAGCAAAATTTTTGAAGTTTTGCCACAAAAGATTCCGTTGTTCACGGTTTCACTATCTTACGGGAATAAGGTAAAATAGAAGCTGTATCTTTTGTTATTGGATGAAAATGATAAGGGGATGTTGGTATGTACGCGGAACCAATTTTTTTGCAGCCTGTTTTTAAAGACCGGATTTGGGGAGGAACGAAGCTCAGGGAAGTTTTCGGTTATGAGATTCCATCGGATACAACCGGGGAGTGCTGGGGAATTTCAGCCCACCCAAACGGTCCAAGCACGATACTCAATGGTCCGCTTCAAGGTATGACGCTTGATCAGGCGTGGCAAAAGCACAGAGGGCTTTTCGCCGGACAGGAAGGGAACGATTTTCCTTTGCTTGTAAAAATCCTGGATGCCAAGACCAATCTGTCTGTTCAGGTGCACCCTGATGATGACTATGCGCAACAAGAAGAGGACGAACCATTTGGAAAAACAGAATGCTGGTATGTTATAGATTGCGAGGAAGATGCTGAACTCGTGTACGGCCACCATGCCAAATCGAAAAGTGAATTTCAGCGAATGGTCGACGATGGAGAATGGGATAAGCTTCTCCGCAAAGTGAAAATTCAGCCTGGGGATTTTGTTTATGTTCCAAACGGCACCATTCATGCCATTGGTGCTGGTACGATGATCCTTGAAACGCAGCAGAGCTCGGACGTCACGTATCGTGTATACGATTATGATCGCAAGGACGATCAGGGGAATACGAGGGAACTTCATATCAAGCAGTCGATTGAGGTAGCGATGATTCCCCACCAGGATGCGGATTTTCAGCCGGTTGAAGATAAACAGGACGGTTTGGAGATCAAGAAGCTGATCAAAGAATCCTATTTTACGGTCTACCACTGGAACCTGGATGGAAAAGCAGAGAACCTGGATAACCCGATGTATCTTCTTGTCAGTGTGCTTGACGGTGAAGGCGAAATTGAAACGCAAAGCGGATCTTCGTCATTCAAAAAGGGGGACCATTTTATTGTTCCTTCAACGGTAAAGAAATTTTCTTTAAAAGGAAATGCTTCCTTCATCACTTCGCACAGCACCAAATAAAAGCCGCAGTCTCTTTTAGGAGGCTGCCTTTTTTTTACCGCGAAAAAGTACGACTGGCGGTCGGTGAATATGGTACATTAAACAAGAAAAGAACTGAATGCGAGGAGGAAGTCGGAATGAAGCTCGGGGCAATTGAAGCGGGAGGAACCAAGTTTATTTGCGGCATTGGAGATGAGGACGGCAAGGTGCTGGAGCGGGTCAGCATCCCGACCACCACACCCGATGAAACCATCGGACAGGTTCTGGAGTTTTTTCGCAGCAAAGAAATCAGCGCGATGGGAATCGGTTCGTTTGGACCAGTGGATTTGAATAAAAACAGCGATACGTACGGATATATCACCAGCACGCCAAAGCCGCATTGGGCTCAATACAACTTGGTCGGAGAGATTCAAAAGCACATTCGCGTACCGGTTGCTTTTGACACAGATGTAAACGCTGCCGCTCTGGGAGAAATGGAATGGGGAGCGGCCAAAGGACTGGACAGCTGTATTTATATGACGGTCGGAACAGGAATCGGCGTCGGAGCCATCACCGAAGGCAAATTACTGCACGGCTTAACGCATCCTGAAATGGGCCATATCCTGGTCAGGCGTCATCCGGAAGACAGCTTTGCAGGGAACTGCCCGTACCATAAGGATTGCCTTGAAGGCATGGCGGCTGGCCCTGCGCTTGAAAAGCGCTGGGGACAGAAAGGAATTGAACTTGCCGACAGACCGGAAGTATGGGAATTGCAGGCGTATTATCTGGCCCAGGCACTTGTAAACTATATTCTCATCCTGTCGCCGAAAAAGATGGTGATCGGCGGTGGCGTGATGAAACAAGAGCATCTTTTCCCAAGGGTACGTCAGCAGGTGATCAGCCAGCTGAACGGTTATGTGCAGCACAGCCAGCTGACAGAGGAAAATATCAGGAATTATATTGTTCCTCCGGGTCTTGGCGACAATGCCGGCCTTTGCGGTGCATTGGCACTCGCCAAAACGCTCAAACATTAAGTTTTACACAGGTCCGTCTTTTCTCAGGCGGGCTTTTTTGCGATTTTTTCTGAAAGGACTTTACGATGAACGTCCTTACTGATTAACGATAAAAGTATCAAAATAAAAGGGGGCTGTCCTGAAAGTCAAAAATCGACCTTCAGGCATCCCCTTTTTGCGTAAAAAATCTTCAATGAAAAGTTGATTGAGTGGAAGGTGCGAGACTCCTGCGGGACTAGCGTGACAGGTGAGACTCCCGCAGGCGCTTGCGCCAAGAGGCTCACCGCACGCCCCGCGGAAAGCGAGCGTCCTGGAACGAATATCAACGGCTTCCAGATTTCTTGGACAGCCCGTTTTTTGTTTTTGCTGTTTTTCTATCGTTGGATCCGTTCGGCCAGCGACAGGATCGAGTGGTTCAATGTATCAAGTTTGCCTTCAATACGGTGCAGCAAATACAGCGTCACTACGACCGGAAAGCCAACATCGCTTACGAAAGAGAGCCATGTTTCCATTTTCGCTTCCTCCTTTGCACGAGATCACCTGCTTTTTAAAAAACAGGGCTGCTGACACAAGAGGTCAACAGCCCTTATTTGGTGTTATTTTCGATTATGGAAGTACAATGTCACTGGTTGAGCGGTCCGTGAGGCGCGCGCCTTTCTTTTTTACAAAATCGCCGCCTGTGGAAACAAAGATGTTTTGGGCGATAACAGCGTCCATCGCCGCTTTAACCGCTGCCGGATCCACCGGTTCTGCCGGGGAGTCAAGCGAGATAGTGACCGTTTTGTCCTGCTCATTGATAAATTGAAGTTCCAACGTTTTTGCCATGGATAAAAACCTCCTTTCTTTTTACGCATTTTTAAGAGTGTGAATGTCTTAAGCATAGATGCTGTGAGAATCATTGCGTTCCACCGAGAGCAACGGCAGCTGCTGAAGAGGAGCAAGGGCATTGGCTACCGCATAAAGCTGATCCGGGGTTGCGCTTGTTTTTACGTTGGAGAAATTTTTATTCTTGTAAATTTGCTTGTCGCCGTCCATTCCTCCATCAAAAACCAATCGAAGCTGTGTGCTTAGGATTGCTGTTGTGGCCATTTCGTTCACCTCCTTTCACCTATAAGTAGACCGTTTGGTGAAAAAGGAGGCATCTTCACAAAAAAAGATTTCTTTTTTGTTTTTCCTCATTCAGCAAGCCTTCATAAGTCATGTTTCATAGTGTGAAAATCGGTTTTCCGGAGGATTTAACCCCTTTATTTACCGATTTTCGTAATATGACAGGCGCTGTATCAGAAAGTAGTTTTAAGGTACCGGCGGAATAAAAGAAGGCACGTGTCTGATAAAGGATTATGGAAGATGCATATTACGTTTGAAGAATTGGCTCAACAGTTTGAGCCATTGATCAAATCGCAGATCCGTACACTTGGTGTGGTCAACCGTTTTGATGAGTACTATCAGGCAGGACTGATTGGCCTGTGGGAAGCAAGCCTGAGGTTTGACGAAAGCAAGGGGGAATTCGGGCCATTCGCCTACAAAACAGTACGGGGGAAAATGCTGGAACTATTGAAAAAAGAAACGAAATTCAAGTCGGTACATGTGGGTTTTTCTTTGGAACTGACGGAAACCATCCCTTATGAAGGCGGTGTTCTTCCCCTTGAACAGGAGGTATTGGAGCTGTATTTGTCCCACCTTACCGCAAGACAGAGAACATGGGTGGTGAAGAAGTTATTTTATCAAATGAAAGAGACCGAGATCGCGGATGAGGAGGGGGTAAGTATCAGTGCCGTTAAATCCTGGCGAAAACAGGCACTCGCAAAACTTCGCGGACTGCAAGTGAATAATATTTTTTAATTTTCAGAAATCAGTAGACGACCTTTTATCTGACGTTTAAACTAAAATTAATTTAGTGAAAAATGGTTGGGAAAGGATGTAGTTTATGGATAAGGAATCTCAAATCCTTGGTATGATCCAACGGAACCCCTTCATCAGCCAACGAGAAATCGCAGATGAATTAGATTTGGCCCGCCCCGCGGTGTCCGGCTATATTGCCAGCCTGATAAAAAGCGGCAAGATCAAAGGGCGTGCCTACATTTTGCCGGAGGCAAAAGGAGTTACTTGTATTGGCGGGGCCCATATGGATAGAAAAGCCACCTGCAGAGAAACGATCCAATATGAAACGTCCAACCCGGTGACCATGACGGAGACCTGCGGCGGTGTCGTTCGAAACATTAGTGAAAATCTCGGCCGGCTCGGGGCAATCGTCAGCCTGATCAGTATGGTGGGCAATGATAAAGAAGGAGAATGGGTCATTAAGAATACTGGCAAGTACGGCGTCGATACGAGCCAGATTCACAAAGATAAGAAACAGACAACAGGTACATACACTGCAATTTTGGACAAAAACGGAAATATGGCGGTTGCCGTTGCCGACATGAACATCTATGAACAGATGACCGTGCCGTTCATTATGCAAAAATGGCCGCACATCGCCCAGTCCAGCCTGGTGGTACTGGACACGAACCTTCCTGAACAGACATTGTTTTATCTTACAGAACGCTGCAAGCTGGAAAACATACCGGTGATTGTTGACCCGGTTTCCACAATCAAATCGAAGAAACTGATGAAATCCTTAAGCGGCATTCACAGTATACTGCCGAATAAAGAGGAAGCTGAAGTCATCGCCGGCATGGAGATTCATGGGCTGGATCACTGCAAAGAAGCTGCCCGGAAAATTCATGGACTCGGCGTAAAAAACGTCATCATCACACTCGGAAGCCAGGGGGTGTTTGCCTCATCCGGACAGGAAGCGGTTCACCTGGCTGCTTTTCCGGTAAGAACGGTCGATGTCACCGGAGCCGGAGATGCCTTTGCAGCGGGCTATTTGTTTGGCTTATCAAAGAAAAAGGAGTTTGTTCAGTCCTGTCAATATGGGCTCGCACTGGCCTCCTTAACCTTGCAGACCGGATTATCCGTTTACCCGCATCTTACCGCTGAGAGGATGACGAAACTGGTGGAGGAAAACGAATGCATTTCTATTTAACTTATACAGAAGAAGTGAAACAGGCCTTTGCTGCCGGAAACCCTGTTGTAGCTCTGGAGACCACCATTATTTCTCACGGCATGCCTTATCCGCAAAATGTGCAAATGGCCCGGGATGTGGAGCAGATTATTAGAGATAATGGAGCGGTGCCGGCAGCCATCGGTATCATGAACGGAAAAATAAAGATTGGCTTAAATGACGAGGAACTGCAGGAATTTGCAGAGAGCAGACAGGTGGAAAAAGTAAGCCGCAGGGATTTTCCTTACATCCTTTCCTCTGGAAAGACAGGGGCCACAACCGTCGCTGCCACGATGATCGCTGCTGATTTGGCCGGCATTTCTGTATTTGCAACAGGCGGTATTGGCGGCGTACACCGGGGAGCGGAGAATTCGATGGATATCTCGGCGGACCTGAAAGAACTTGCTCACACCAGCGTTGCCGTGGTCTGTGCAGGGGTAAAGTCCATACTGGATATCGGTAGAACACTGGAATACCTTGAAACAGAGGGCGTACCGGTTGTGGGCTACCAAACGGATGAATTTCCCTCCTTTTACTCAAGAGAAAGCGGATTTGGGGTGGATTTCAGGATCGATACTCCTGAAGAAATTGCACGCATGCTTCAAACCAAGTGGAAGCTTAACCTGCAAGGCGGTACTGTGATTGCCAATCCGGTGCCTTTAGCATATGCGATGAATCATGAAGACATGGAGGATGTAATCCTTAAAGCCCTTCGTCAGGCGGATGAACAGCATATTACCGGCAAAGACATCACGCCGTTCCTGCTGAACAGCATCAAGCAGTTGACCGAAGGAAAAAGCCTGGAAACCAATATCGCACTCATCAAGCATAATGCCGAAGTGGCAGCGAAGATTGCCGTCGCCTTTGTGAAACAGCAGCCGAGGGCCCAAGTGGGGTTTGTTTAATGAAAAACGGGATGCTTCCAGCGCATCCCGTTTTTTATTGGCTGAAATATAGGTTTGATTGATGCTTTCGGGCAAGTTTGTCGAATTTCCGGGCAACATTCCACGATTTTTGGGCAAGTCCCAAAACGAAAAGAAAGGGATGCGTCGCCTCATCCCTTTTTTAAATCCTCTTATTTAACTGTTTTTCGTTCCAATGCCCGGCTCCAGGCTGTAAGAAGAACAGCGCCGGCGACCATCAGTCCGCCGACCCATGGGGTGTGAATTAACCCGATGGAGTCAACGACAATTCCGCCAACATAGGCGCCGATCGCAATCCCTACGTTAAATGCGGCAATATTGATCGCAGAAGCAACATCAACCGCCGATGGGACGTATTTTTCAGCCAGCTGGACCACGTATACCTGCAGTCCAGGTACGTTCATAAAGGCAAAGAGCCCCATAATCACAATCGTAATGGTTCCAACTGCTTTCATGGGAGCAGTGAAGTAAAGGATAAAGAGGACGATCGCCTGAACTACGAACATCCAGAACAACGCCTTGATCGGATTTGTATTGGCTGCTTTTCCCCCAATGGTATTGCCGATCGCAATGGCAGCTCCGTACACAAGCAAAATGATGCTGACGGTCTTTGGCTGGTAACCGGTGATGTTCTCTAAGATAGGTGCCAGGAAGGTAAAGGCGACAAAGGTTCCACCATATCCAAGAGCAGTAATGGCAAAGGCAAGAAGCAGTCTGCCGTTTGTCACGAGTTTTACCTGGTCACGGAAGGAAGATTTTGCTCCCATTTTTAAATTGTTTGGTATGAGAAACAAGCTGGCGAAAAAGGCAATTACACCTAATAAGGCTACTGCGGCAAATGTCGCTCTCCAGCCGAAGGTTTGGCCGACAAAGGTTCCAAGCGGCACTCCGGTGACAGTTGCCACGGTAAGGCCCGTAAACATAATGGCAATCGCACTGGCTCTTTTGTTTTCCGGAACGAGATCAGCAGCGATCGTAGACCCGATGGAAAAGAAGACACCATGCGAAAATGCCGTGATTACGCGTGCGATAAGCAGCAAAGCAAAGCTGTGGCTAAGCGATGCGACCGTATTTCCGACGATAAAGACAATCATTAAAAGCAATAATAGCGTTTTTCGGTTCAGCCGGCTGGTGAGCGCGGTAAGGACGGGTGCGCCAAAAGCAACACCCAGCGCGTAGCCTGAAATAAGAAGACCGGCAAGGGTAATGGAAACCGATAAGTCATCAGCCAAAGAGGAGAGGAGCCCGACCGGTACAAACTCTGTCGTGCCGATGCCGAAAGCACTGATCGCCAGTGCCAGCAGGGCAAATGTTCCTTTCTTCTCTGCTGTTTGTGTTTGTTGTGGAAATATATGTGAAGACATAAGAATTCTCCTTTCAAAGTTGTAAACCATAATAAATCAGCTCAATCTGCACATGGGCCCGGAAATCTGTGCCGCTGACTAGGGTTATTATGGGGCAGAACGGACGCATTGAGAAGTACGTACTTTAAAGTGCTGCAGACACTCCCGGGTTCTATAGGAACCGATAAGTGCAATAGGTACTTTAAAGTGCCTGTCCCCGGGTTATTGAAACACCGTGAATCTTATGGTATGATGTGAAAGGTTTTATACGGTTGTTTAAAATATATAGGGTCTTTATTGATATATAGGTACAAAAAAGTAACTGTAAGGAGGAAACAAGGTGAAGAAGTATAACATTCCTGTAGAAGCAGCATTGGAAGTGATCGGCGGAAAGTGGAAAGTCGTGATTTTATGCCATCTCATCAAAGGAACGAAACGAACAAGTGAGCTTAAACGTTCCATGCCCACGATTACTCAGAAAATGCTGACCCAGCAGCTTCGCGAGCTGGAGGCGGACGGTGTGATTGAACGTAAGATTTATCAGCAGATTCCTCCAAAAGTGGAATACTCACTTACTGAATACGGCTGGTCGCTCAAGGGAATTCTTGATTCTCTCTGTGCATGGGGAGAAAAACACATTGAACGAAATTATGATGATAAATCCCTTGTTTTAGTCGAGGGATAATACAGACGGCAGACTTTTAAGGCTTAAAAAGCCAGAAAGTCTGCCGTTTTTTTATGCTTTTGGCGGGATGGGAAAGGGTCATATGACCTGAAAAAAAACAGCATGGAAAAACTGTAGCGAATGATCGGCATCTCGCTTAAATCCATACTTTGGGAAATTAATGGTCCAGTCGCTCTGATTGAGGTGTTATAATAAATTCAAACACATGATAAGGGATGAAGACGATGGAATTACTGGGGATATTGCTGCCGGTTTTTTTTATTTTCGGCATTGGGTTTGTCGGGCAAAAAACGCTTGGGTTGGATCCTAAATCGCTGTCCAAAGTGTCGGTGTATTTACTTTCGCCCTTTTTGGTGTTTCGTACATTCTATGAAACACATTTTACCCACACCCATGTGTACATGTTTATCTTTACCTTTGCTTTATGTTTTGTCTTAATCGGTGCGGCCTATCTGGTCAGCTTTATCCGCGGATACAATCAGTGCCAGGCATGTGGAATGATTCTTGCATCCGCTTTTATGAACAATGGAAACTACGGTACACCGGTTGCCCTGTTTGCCTTTGGTGCCGCAGGATTGGACTATGCCATTGTTCTTATGGTCGCCCAGCAGCTTGTCATGTGTACAGTAGGGGTTTACTTTGCTGCTAAAGGAAGCCCTGACAGCGACGGGTTCCGCTCTGCGCTGCGAGCCGTTGTCCGTTTGCCCATTGTGTATGGAGCCTTCGCTGGTTTAATACTTCAGATGTTGCCTTTTTCATTGAGTAAGACTATGTCAGAAGCCATCGATCTTGTTGCGAATGCAACGATTCCTATGATCATGATTGTTCTCGGCATGACACTGGCCAACATCTCCATCAAAAAGCTTCAGATGGAAAAAATCTCGCTTTCCATTGCCATCAAGCTCGGATTGTCGCCTTTTATTGCGTTTTTGATCACGCTAGCTCTTCCCATAGACAATCTCTTGAAATCCATCATGATTTTGATGGCCGCCATGCCAACAGCTGCAAACACGACCATCTATGCGCTTCAATATGGTACCGAACCGGAATTTGTTTCGAGTGCCACCCTCGTAAGCACCCTTTTAAGTCTCGTTACCTTGCCGTTTTTTCTTTATTTCATGATTTAGCCTGCAGGGTCTCTGCCCAGACGACCAGTGATCCGGTTATAACCTTCACCGGATTTACGCTATACTAAGAATATGATCTTACAAACAGCGGGTGTCGCCTAATGAAAATCAAAACACTGTTCGTGGCTCCATATGCCACCATGAAAAATTTAATAGAAAACAGCGCCAGTGAGCAGGATGAGCTGGATGTACATATTGAAATCGGAAATTTGCAAGAAGGTGTGGAAATCGCCAGGAAGGCGGAAAAGCAAGGCTATGAGGTGATCATTAGCCGTGGAGGTACGGCTAAACTGATTCAGGACGAAGTGGGGATTCCTGTGATCGATGTTCACGTTTCCGGATACGATATGCTTCGCGTACTAACACTGGCCAATGATTTTAACGGAAAAAAAGCAATCGTCGGCTTCTCCAACATTACACTCGGCGCCAGGGCCATCACGGACGTGCTGGATATTTCGATCGAAGTGTTCACCATCGAAACGGAAAAGGAGACGATTCCTCTTGTACAGCGGCTGAAGCGGGAAGGGTATGAGCTGATCATGGGGGATGTGGTCACTGTCGATGCCGCTGCACACAATGGAATAACGGGAATATTGATCCAGTCGGGCAAGGAAGCCATTATGGATGCTTTCGGGCGGGCCGGCACCATGCATCAGGTACTGCAGAAAAAAATACAGGAAACAGAGCTGCAGCGGGCGATCCTCAAGCTCGCAGCGCCAGATTGGATGGTTCTATCAAAAGAAGGCGCCATTTTATATGAAAACTGGGATACCTTTTCTGCTCGGCCACTGAGCGATCAACTGCTTGAAAGCTTGCAGGCGCCGGAATATTCCCCGGGTAAAACGTATCATCATATTCTTCAGCAGAAGGATGAACGGCTGCATCTGGCCGTTCATTCCATCTCAATTGGAGAGGAAGAATTTCTTCTGTTTTTGGTGAAGCGGACAATGTCCTCAAGTGACCAAAACCAGTTGGAGGTTCAAACCGTTGCTCACCGGCCTTTCCTGATTCATCAAAGTCAGGCGATGATGGAGTGTGTGGAGCAAGCCTCGTCTTATACCTCTTCACAACCACTTCTGCTGCTTGGAGAAAGAGGGACAGGCAAGAGGCTGCTGGCCCATTATGTTCACTATCTGCAATTTGGATCTCATGGATTGTTCGCATCCATTTCGGCAAGTGATGTACTGACTTTGCAGGAATTATCATTCGATCAGGCGATTGCAACCGTTTATATCCATTCGATTCACAGGCTGGATGAAAAACAGGCGGAAGCATTTGTTCAAAAGGTGATGGAAATCAGCAAATCCGGGGTTTTGGTTATTGCTCCCTTGACCTCGAACGAAGAAAGATGGAGCAGTCTGCTGTATCATGACAGTCTTAACAGAATAAGAGTGCCGGCCCTTAGGGAACGAAGAGAGGATATACCCGAACTTGTCTCCTATTTTATGGCCCGTTTCCACCAGAGAATGGGTACGACAGCCATCCGGATCAGAGAAGATGCTCTTTCTCAGCTGGTGCAATACGACTGGCCAGGAAATGTGTCACAGCTTAAGGCCCTGATTAAGGATGCCGTCGTCAAAGAAAAAGGATACAGTCTGGAAAAAAAGGCTGTTCTCGAACTATTGAAGCAGAATGAAGCAAGTGAAGAAAAGGATGTCTCTCATCTGCTGCAGGGAACCATGAATGAAATCGAAGAGAAAATCATTCATCTCGTTTTAAAGGAAGAAGAATACAATCAAACACGGGCGGCCAAGCGTCTGGGAATTACCCGTGCCACCTTATGGAGGAAGCTGAAAAAATAATTCAGCTTCCTTTTTTTATGTTTAAAAATTAAACTATTTTTATTAAATTTAAACATTGCTCTTGCGTTTTTTTATAAAAGAGGTTTATTATCATAAGTGAAAACGTTTTCCACAATAATTAATGTTTAATATTTAAACAATAGAAAAGGCGGGGTTACAACATGAAGATTAAACAAACGATTGAACGCATTCCCGGCGGCATGATGTTGATTCCATTGCTGATTGGTGCATTGATAAAAACATTTTTCCCGGAACTGTTTGATTTGCCGGAATTCAAAAGCTCCTTTACGGGCGGGTTGTTAACTGGAACTTCGGCGTTACTGGCGGCGTTTTATGTGTGCCTCGGTTCAACCATTCGGTTTGAGGCGACTGGTTATATATTGAAAAAGGGAGTATCCTTATGGGTTGGTAAAATTGGAACCGCTCTTATTGTGGCGTTGCTGATCAAAGCCCTCGCTCCTGATCAGAATCATTTATTTCTCGGACTTTCCGCGCTTGCGATTGTAGCCGCTTTCTCGGATACAAACGGCGGATTGTACATGGCATTAATGGGCCAGCTCGGCAAGAAAAATGAAGACGTCGCAGCCTATTCCATTATGTCATTGGAGTCAGGACCATTCTTTACGATGTTGATTCTTGGGGTGGCAGGTCTCGCCAGCTTCCCGTTATTGGCATTTGTCTTTGCGATCCTTCCGTTGATTCTCGGTATGATCCTTGGAAATCTGGACGAAGACATGCGTACTTTCTTAAGCAAGGCTTCAGATGTAATTATTCCACTGTTTGCCCTTGCACTGGGTGCGGGTATTGATTTAACCAAGGTTGTCCAGGCCGGAGCCTCCGGAATCATCCTTGGGTTGGGTGTTGTTCTTATCACAGGCATTGTTCTTTTCACAGCAGACCGTATAACTGGAGGCGATGGTGTAGCAGGGGTGGCAGCTGCATCTACAGCCGGCAACGCTTCTGCAGTGCCATTGGCAGTGGCGGCCGTATTTACAGGCTATAAAGAAGTTGCGGCTGTTGCGACACTGCAGGTGACTGCAGCGGTTGTTGTAACCGCTATTCTTACGCCAATCCTGACCGCATGGCTCGCTAAACGCACACAAAAGAAAAACACCCGGGGAGAAGTCAACGTCTCACATTAACGATCAAAAAGTTTTTAAAAAGGGGTTTTCTTACATGCAATTATTTATACTGGCGGATGATCTCACGGGTGCAAATGATTCCGGCGTCCAATTGTCAAAACAAGGCTTTCGGTCCAACGTTTGGTTTGATGCCTCCCGGGGAGAGGAAGATCCGGCTGATGTGGTGATTTATGATACGGACAGCCGGGCTGTACAGGAAGAAACAGCATATAACCGGGCACGGCAGGCGGTTACCTTTCTTGAAAATAGAGAGGATGTCCATGTATATAAAAAAATAGATTCTACCCTCAGGGGGAATATCGGAAGCGAGCTGAAAGCCGTAAGTGACGGCTACAGGCCGGAAATGGTAGTGATTTCTCCGGCCTTCCCGAAGCTCAAAAGGCAGACCATCAACGGCACTCTGTTTGTTGACGGATGTCCTGTGGAAAAAACGGAGTTTGGGAGAGACCCAAAAACGCCAGTGAACGAAAGCCATATTCCCACGCTTCTTACGGGGCATGCCACTGGTCAGATTCAAACGATCGATACACAGCTGCTGTCCCGTTCAATTCCGGAGGTCAAAGCAGCTGTCGCTCAAGCGCTGGATGAAGGGAAAACATGGTTTGTCTGTGATGCTGAAAGCGAAGAGCATTTAAAGAAAACAGCATCTGTATTTGCATCCTTCCAAAAAAAAGCGCTGTGGGCAGGATCAGCAGGATTGATTGAATACCTTCCGGATGCGCTTGGCCTGCAACCCCCGAAAGAAGCGAATGATGAAACAAGGGAAATCGGACAAACCCTGACCGTTTCTGCGAGCTTGTCGGGGACAACAAAAACCCAGCTTGCCAGGGTAAAAGAAATGAATGACATCTGCATGCTCGAAATGGATCCTGCCGATCTTATCCAAAAAACATATGATGTGCAGACGATTGTGGATGAGGTAAAGCAAAAGAAGGAACAAAAGCATTTTCTCCTTTATGTTGACAGCTGCGAGGAGAATAGGAAAGCGGCAGAAAAGCTCAGTGTTCAACTGAACATGGACAAAAATCAGATTGGTGAAGCCATTTCAAGAGAGCTTGGCCGCATTGCCCGAAGCCTTTTAATTGAGTTTCCTGCCATACAAGGACTGGTTTTGACAGGTGGAGATACGGCCAAGGCGGTATGTTCAGAGCTTGGCATGGACAGGATGGAGCTCCGGTCCGAAATCGAGGCAGGCTTGCCTATCGGCAAATTAAGCAACGAAAACAGTGAATATTGGGCGGTCACCAAGGCTGGTGGATTCGGAAACGAACAATCCTTGGTGCACGCGTTGAAATACATGACAGGAGAGGTGCTGGAATATGAGTCAAAATCATAAAAGTATTGTCGGAATTACTATGGGAGACGCAGCCGGAGTTGGACCGGAAATTATTTTAAAAAGTCTCGCTCACCAGGAAATTTATGATCTTTGTGCACCGTTTGTGATTGGTGATGCAAAAATACTCGAGCGAGCAAAAAGCTATGTGAACAGCGAGCTTGCCGTTCAAACGATCACAGAAGAAGAACTGGACAACCCTGATTTTCAGTTTGGAACGGTCTACTGTCTGGATCTGAATCTTTTACCTGGAGATCTTCCGGTAGGAGAAGTGTCCTCCATTGCCGGACATGCTGCGTTTGAATATTTAAGCAAAGCCATTGACCTGGCCAACCAAAAGAGAATCGATGCGATTTGTACTGCTCCTCTTAATAAAGAGGCATTGCATAAAGGCGGCCACAAGTATCCTGGCCACACGGAAATCCTTGCTGAATTGACCAACACCGACGAATTTTCCATGATGCTTTCTGCGCCGAATTTAAAAGTCATTCATGTGACCACTCATGTTGGCATTTTGGATGCGGTGAAGATGATCAATCCTGAACGAGTGTACCGTGTCATCAAACTGGCTCATGATACATTGAAAAAGTCAGGCATTGAAACACCGAGGATTGCGGTCTGCGGTATTAACCCGCATGCGGGAGAGAATGGATTGTTCGGCTATGGAGAAGAAGAGGAAAAAGTAATCCCAGGCGTCCGGAAAGCTCAGGAAGAAGGCATTAAGGTAGTTGGCCCGCTTCCTGCAGACACCTTGTTTTTCCGCACAGTTCGCGGTGACTTTGATATCGTCGTCGCCATGTACCATGACCAGGGCCACGGGCCTGTAAAAGTGCTCGGGCTCGATGCCGGCGTGAACATTACCGTCGGGCTTCCGATCATCCGTACCAGCGTCGATCATGGAACAGCCTTCGATATTGCCGGAAAAGGCATTGCCGAAGAAAAAAGCATGTCCGAGGCGCTTCGCCAGGCGGTTGAACTGGCTCCAAAAAGAGTTTAATCATTTAAAAGAGGAAGAGAAGGCAGAAGATGCTTTCTCTTTTTTTGTTCTTTATGAAAATGATGTGATATGCAACTATTTTTTGTCGAACCGCAAGTAATTCCACCAAAAGCGCAACTAAATCATGTCGAACCGCAAGTAATGTGCTCCATTCCGCAACTAATCACCCACCTTGGTTCCAACTTACTATGCCACCCTGCTTCCTATCTACCTCCCCCTGCCTAACACCCACGACCATTTCCTCATTTTGGAAAAATGAAGCCTATGTGATTGAATTTTCAGAATACGTCTCTTACAATGGACGCAAAGTTAGGCATCTTTACTAACTAACCATTTTTTTATCCCCACTTTTATTTCCACATCAAGAGGCCTCATCATCCCATTGATCAAAAGAAAACTAAATAAAAGGAGAGAAGTGATGAAATCCAATCACAAGGGCGGGACCGCCTTTATGAAGGAAAAGAACAAGCGATGTGTTCTCCGTTGTGTAAAAGAAAAAGGACCGATCTCCCGCTCTGAAGTCGCCGATCAGCTTCAGCTGTCCAAACCGACCGTTTCTGCCCTTGTGGAGGAGCTTCTTCAGGAAAATTGGCTAAAAGAAGTCGGACCGGGAAGCGCAGGCCTGGCGGGCGGGCGAAAGCCGATCCAGCTGTTATTCAACTCCAGGGCGGCTCACGTCATCGGAATCGATATGGGGGGCACAAAGGTAAGGGCGGGCATCTGTGATCTCGATGGCCAACTGCTTGCTGTCGATGAATTTCCAACCCAAACCCAAAAGAAATCGCTTTTGAAAGCATTGAAGCAAAACGTAGAAAACCTTTTGAATCAAGCTTCCCTAAAGCCCGATGACATCCTCGGCATGGGCATTGGCGCGCCCGGAATGACGGATACAGAAAAAGGAGTAGTAATTGATGCTCCTAGTTTGAGCTGGACGCAGTATCCTTTAAAAAAAGAGGCGGAGGCTTTATTTCCGTGGCCGGTCATGGTGGATAACGATGTGAATGTGGCGGTCCTTGGGGAACAGTGGCTTGGCGCGGCCAAAGCGATGGACCATGTGGTGCTCATTTCCATTGGTACTGGAGTAGGGTGCGGAATGCTGATCAATGGACAGCTTTACCGCGGAGCGACTTGGGCTGCTGGCGAAATCGGCTATATGGTCACAGATATGACTAAAGCGAGAAGTAAGGATCTTCCGCCACCACATGAGGGGTACGGCTATTTAGAACAATATGTGGGAGGCGCCGGAATCGTCCAGAGCATGAAGCAGGAACTAAAAGACCAGCCAGAGTCGCTCTTTCCAAATCATTTCTCCGCAAAGGATGTTTTTCAAAAAGCGAAGGATGGAGACCGGACAGCAGGTAAGGTCATTGATGAGGTAATTGATCATATTGGATTTGCTGTAGCCAACATGATTTCAATTATAAATCCTGAAGTTGTTCTTTTAGGAGGTGGCATTTCAAGAAGTGCTGATTGGTTTTTGCCCAGAATTCAGAAGACCATCCAAGATTTTGCTTCGGTATCGGCCCCGGTGCTTCCCACAGCTTTGGGAGAAAACCTCGGGGTTGTCGGTGCTGTATCGCTTGTGCTCAGGGAAACGGAAAGTGTACTTAAAGAGCTGTAAAAAGGAGATGGATTCATGAAACGTTTCATGGCTGTTATGATGTCTGTCCTGTTGACCTCTGCCTTGATAGTTCCAGCCAGTGCGCAGGAACAAACAGCAAGTGAAAAGCCGAAAGATCTCTGGAGTGCGTTAAAGCCCCTTGATACCATCATCAGTTTCCTTAATACAGGCGCCCACCCGGACGATGAGCGAAGCGACCTGCTTGCCTACTTATCCCGTGGAAAAGGGGTAAGGACGGCGAGCCTGATCGCGAACCGTGGAGAAGGAGGCCAGAATGAAATCGGTAACGAGCTCGGAAATGCGCTCGGCATCATTCGTTCAAGAGAACTGATTGAAGCCTCAAAAGTGACAGGGGTAACGGTGTACCACCTCAGCCGCAAACCGAGCGATGAAATTTATGACTTTGGGTTCTCCAAATCAAAAGAAGAAACGCTGGCGAAATGGGGAGAACAAACTGCCTATGAACGGGTCATCCGCATGATTCGTACATACCGCCCGGATATTGTTATGCCCTCGTTTTTGGATGTGGATACGGAGCACGGCCACCACAGAACGATGAATTACCTGACGATTAAAGCCTATCAGGATGCTGCAGATCCCAATGTGTTTCCGGAGCAGCTGAAAGAAGGGCTCAAGCCATGGGCCATCAAGAAGCTTTATCTGCCTTCCGACCAGAAAAATGCGACCACTTCCTTTGAAATCGGCATGATGGATGACGTATATGGCAAAACCTATCCGCAAATCGGTGAAGAATCCCGTTTTCTTCACAAAAGCCAGGGGATGGGCCAGGACATACCTGCTGTACCAAGAACCATCAACCTGAAGCTTGAGAAATCCAGAGTGGGAACACCAGGAAAAGAACAAACTCTTTTTAATGAGATTCCTTATGATTTTAAAGAGTATGCCGGAACGCTCAGCGATAAACGTGTGAAGAAGAAGCTGGTAAAGCTGCAGGAAGAGTTTGATGGGATGATTGAAGAATATCCGAACAGAGCGGCGATTGCCAAAGATGTATATCCGGCCATCAAGCATACCGAAAAGCTGGAGAAACTTGTGAAAAACAGCTCAATGCCAACGGAAACAAAGAGTGATTTGCTTTTCCGTCTCGATATTAAAGAAAAGCAGCTTATGAATTTGGCGGCAGAAGCATCCAATGTGGATGTGCGTGTGGATCTCAACCAGCCTGTACTTGTTCAGGGCGGCTCTGCAAGAGTCACCGTCACTGTAAAAAATAACGGAAAACAAACGCTCAAACACGTGAAGCCAGCCCTTCACCTGCCAAAAGGCTGGCAACAGGCGGGGAATGTACCAAAAACAAAGCTGAAGCGCGGCCAATCGGAAAAATTCACGTACGGAATTAAGGTTGCGAAGAATGCTTCTTATTATCAGCCGTATGATCCTTCTGTCATCACGGCCAGTATTGCCTATAAGGTTCATGGAACAACATCACAAAAAACGTATGAACCGGAACAGACAGCAGCGGTCCTGCCGGATGTATCGGTCACAAATGATCCGGAGAGCCTGGTGGTCAATACGGCCGACCTGAAAGATTCAATCCAGGTGAAGGTAGAAGCGAAAAACAATACTGCCGGAAAAGAATCAGCGGTGCTGCACCTTAATGCGCCAGAAGGCTGGAACGTGACCAACAATGATCAGGAGATTACCTTCAAGGAGAAGGGTGAAGTTCAAAATGCCACGTTTACCATAGACCTTCCTCAATCGGTAAAAGAGGACGACTACAACCTCAAGCCGGAAGTCAGGGTGAAAGGAAAACAGCTGAGCACATCGGTTCAGGTCATCTCGTACCCTCATATTGGCACCTTCTATTACTTGTATGATGCGGGAACGAAAGCAACCGCTTTTCCACTCCACTTTGATGCGGATAAAAAAATCGGCTATGTGGAAAGCGGGTTTGACAGCGTGTCCGGCAAGCTGCGTGCGGTAGGAATGAACGTTGTCTCCCTTGAAAAAGGCGAGCTGGAATCAGCGGACCTTTCCCAATTCGACACGATTGTGGTCGGCATAAGGGCATACCTCTCCAGGGAGGATTTGCTTCAGAATAACAGCAAGCTGCTGGATTTTGTGAAAAATGGCGGTCATCTGGTGGTTCAATATCACAAGCCGGAAGACAAGTGGGATGCTGAAAAATCAGCGCCGTACAAGCTCGTGATCGGCAGCCCGTCCATCCGCTGGAGGGTAACGGACGAGAATGCAAAGGTAACGATGACAAAGCCGGAACATCCTTTATTTAATACACCAAACAAAATTACCGGCAGTGACTGGGACCACTGGGTACAGGAACGGGGTCTCTATTACCCAAGTGATTGGGACAACCATTTTGAGACGTTTGTCAGTATGGCCGATCCCGGTGAGCAGCCATTTAACGGAGGCATTTTGATGGCTGACTACGGAAAAGGAAGCTATTTGTATACCAATCTCGTATGGTACCGCCAAATCCAAAACAACGTGCCGGGCGGATACCGGATTTTTACGAATTTAATTGATTACTCCAGAGAGCAGTAAGGAACTGAAGCAGGAGAGCAGCGCCTCTCCTGTTTTCCCTAATTATTTTTTAAAGGAGTGAACCGTAATGGCCGGAAAAAAAGCATTATCCTCTATAGCAGGTGCTGTTCTCAGTTTATCGCTGTTCTTAAGCGGATGCATGGCGGGCAGCCAGACCGACAAAGCGAGCGGAGATAAAAGCAAGAGTAATTTGGAAGAAAAGGTTGTTATCTATTCACCGCACGGCAAGGATATTCTGCAGGAATTTGAAAAAAAGTTTGAAGCTAAAAATCCGAATGTCGATGTGGAATGGCTCGATATCGGATCCCAGGAAGTGCTGGACCGGGTTCGTTCGGAAAAGAAAAATCCTCAGGCCGATGTTTGGTGGGGCGCTCCTTCTGTCATGTTCAACCAGGCGAAGGGGGAAGGGCTGTTGGAGCCGTATAAACCAACGTACGCCAAGGCACTCAAAGATGAGTTTCATGACAAAGACTGGGCATGGAGCGGAACGAGCCAGACCCCCGAAGTCATCATGTACAACAGCAAGAAGCTATCAAAGGGAGAAGCACCAAAGGACTGGGATGACCTCTTGGATCCCAAATGGAAGGATAAAATTATTATTCGTTATCCTCTCGCATCCGGAACGATGAATACCATTTTCTCCGCAATGATATACCGCGATTACAAAGATTCAAAGGATCCCAAGAAAGGCTTCGAGTGGCTGCAAAAGCTTGATGCCAACACGAAAGAGTATTCCGCGAACCCTGAAATCATGTACAGCAAAGTGGCCAAAGGGGAAGGAACGGTATCGGTTTGGGATATGCCGGACGTTGTCATGCTGAAGGAAGAAAAAAATTATCCGTTTGACTTTGTCATTCCCGAGAGCGGGACTCCTGTACTGACCGAAGGAATCGCTCTTGTGAAAAATGCCAAACATCCAAAAGCGGCAAAAGAGTTCTATGAGTTTGTAAACTCCAAGGAAGCCAACAAAATTCTGGCCGAAAAGCATTACCGCATCCCGACCCGTACGGATATTGATAATCTGCCAAAATGGATTGAAGACACAAAAATCAAGCCAATGGATATCGACTGGAAGGTCTTTGAAAGCCAGTCCAACGGGTGGATGGAATATTGGGATAACAACATTAAAAACAAAGAAAAAGAACAAAAAGAGTAGTTTTTCGAGGAGAGGGGGAGCTGGACATGTCATCCGTAACGCTGAAAAACATCACAAAGTCATTTAAAACCGTTCAGGCGGTAAAAGAACTCAGTCTGGACATTCAAAAAGGGGAATTCTTTACCTTTCTGGGTCCGAGCGGCTGCGGAAAAACGACGACACTCCGGATGATTGCCGGGTTTTATTACCCTACAACAGGTTCCATTTTCTTCGGGGACCGGGAAATGACGAAAGTCGCCCCGGAAAAGCGCAATACCGGCATGGTTTTTCAAAATTATGCCCTGTTTCCACACATGACGGTTTTTGAAAATGTCGCATTCGGTTTGAAGGTCCGGAAGCTGGCATCGGCCGAGGTGAAAAGGAGAGTAGAGGAAACGCTTGCCAAAGTCCGGCTGGATGCTTTTATTAAGCGGCAGGTGAGCCAGTTGAGCGGGGGCCAGCAGCAGCGGGTGGCCCTCGCCCGCTCTCTGGTCATTCAACCGGAAATCCTGTTGCTCGATGAGCCGCTAAGTAACCTGGATGCCAGGCTGAGAGATGAGATGAGAACGGAAATTTTACGGCTGCAGCGGGACTATGGAATTACCACCATTTATGTTACGCATGATCAAATCGAGGCGCTCTCGATGAGTGACCGGATTGCTGTGTTTAATGCGGGAGAATGCCAGCAAATCGGCACGCCCAAAGAAATTTACAACGAACCGGCCAATGACTTTGTGGCCTCTTTTATCGGGGAGACGAACTTGATTCCGGTCCAGATGGAGGGGCGGGAAGGAGAAACACTTCAGTTTTCATGGGAGGATGACAACAACAAGAGGCTTATGGCAGAGATGCCGGCTGCGTTTTCTGAAGAAAAGCTTTTGTCGGTTTCGATCCGGCCCGAGGCGGTAGAGGTGTACGGGGAGCCCCCTGTAAATCTGCAAAACGTGTATGAGGGAAACATCGAGCTGGCCCAGTTTACAGGAGCCTCTCTTAATCTCTTTATCTCACTTGGTGGAAAAGTGGTGCAGGCGATGGTGCTGAACACCATGGCACAACCGGAGCCCGAGCCCGGGGACCGGGTGTGGGTACGGCTTCCTGAATCCCGTGTGCGTGTGGTTACTCGTGTGCTGGAGCCAAAGGAAGGACGGAGGATTTCATGAAGAACCGGGACCATCGTTTTACACTTCTCCTTTTGATTCCGGTAGTTCTTGTTCTGGTGGCGTACGTTCTCTATCCATCGCTGCGCACACTAATTGAGAGCTTTCAAAACAAGGAAGGCTGGAGCGGCGGAAATTACAAAGATTTCTTTGGCTCTGAAAGCCGGTCCAACCTGCAGGCGCTGTGGAATTCGGTCTATATCTCCCTTTTGAGTGTTTTCTTTTCCGCTTTGATCGGTGTGCCGCTTGCCTTTATTTTTAACAAATATGAATTTCCGGGCAGGAGCTTCTTCTCGAGCGCTGCCATCCTTCCGATTGTGCTTCCGTCACTTGTCGGAGTGATGGCGTTCATGTTTTTGTACGGAGAGTCGGGGCTTGTTCCCAATGCGATGAAAGACCTGTTCGGACTGAAAAATGTGCCGTTTAAAATCGGCGGTGTGTCCGGCATCCTTATCGTTCATGCGTATACGATGTACGTTTACTTTTATATGACCGTCTCGAGCACAATCCGGAGCATTGATCCGTCTCTTGAGGAAGCGGCATACAACCTGGGCGCCAGCCGGATGACCGTGTTCAGAAAGGTGACGCTTCCCCTTTTGACCCCCGCGATTGTGGGAGCATCGCTTTTGGTGTTTATGACCTCCATGGCTTCTTTTAGCGCTCCTTTCCTGCTGGCGGGGGGCTTCAGGGTGCTCAGTCTGCAAATCTATTTTTCAAAAGTAAACGGTAACCTGTCCATGGCTGCCACCCAATCTGTCATTTTATCCATCGTATCCATCTCATTTTTGCTGTTCATGAGATGGTACCAGAACCGGCGTGATTACCGGATGGCAAGCAAGGGAATCGGCGCTCACCGCAGTGAAATCAAAAATCCTTTGTTAAAAGGACTGATGGTTGCGGTTGGGATTGTGGGTGTCATCATTCTTCTTCTTCCGCACATGACCATTCTGATCCTGTCGCTCGTCCCGGACGGCACGTGGACGTATCAAACCTATCCTTCCGTGTTTAATGGAGAAAATTATTTATTTTTATTTACAGAGCCAAAAATATGGGATCCGGTGCGGAACAGCTTGATTCTGGCGTTTCTGGCCACGCTCGGAAATCTGGTGTTTGGCGTGCTGACGTCTTATGTCCTCGTGAAACGAAAGTTTGTCGGCAAGAATATGCTGGATATTATGGTGATGCTTCCGTGGGCATTGCCTGCTACGGTGGTGGGGATGAATCTCGTGCTGGCGTTTAATGAATCCTCCATATTTACGTTTGGGCATATCCTGGTGGGCACCTTCTGGATTTTGCCGCTTGCCTATTTTATCCGGCATATCCCGCTTGTTGTCCGCTCTACTAACGCTACACTCGAACAGCTGGATGACTCCCTTGAAGAAGCGGCCCGCAACCTCGGGGCCAAGTGGTTTTATCTGTTTCGGAGAGTCGTGCTTCCACTTGTGATGCCGGGAGTGATGGCCGGCACGCTGCTGGCATTTGTGGAAGCGGTCGGCGAATTCCCCACGTCGGTTTTGCTGTATACGCTCGGCAACCGGCCGATCTCAATTGAAATTATGAACCAGCTCCGCATGTTCAACATGGGGCAGGCGGCCGCCTATGGAATGATTCAAATCAGCCTGATCGGCCTGGTGCTGTTCATTTCGAACAAGTTTTTCGGCATCAAAGCCGAGCGGTCCCTCTAATGCAGAAGGAGGACACTAAAAATGAAATTTAAGGAAGCATTTATAAAGGAAGAAGGACGAACATTTCCGGGGAAAACGTATGAGGAACATTTACTAAAGCATGTGTTCAATGATCAGCGCGATTACCTGTTTACCGAGATGTTTGCCATTCACAGGGCGCATGTCGTGATGCTTGCCGAGCAGAATATCATTAAAAAGGAGGAAGCGGCGAAGATCCTGGCGGGTGTGGAAAAAGTAAGGCAGATCGACTGCAGCCAGCTGATTTATGATCCTCTTTTTGAAGACTTGTTTTTTATGATGGAAAGCAGGCTTGCCGATGAAATCGGGTCGGACCTTGCTGGGAAAGTTCACATCGCCAGAAGCCGGAATGATATGGGTGTCGCGATGTACCGGCTCGTGTTACGGCGCCATATTTTAACGCTCATTGATCATGCACTCGGGCTTGGTGATGCGCTGTTGGAACAGGCAAAGGAGCATACCAAAACTGTGATGACCGCCTATACACATACCCAGCCGGCCCAGCCCACCACGCTTGGCCATTATTTGTTGGCGGTCTACGACATACTGAACCGGGACATTCGCCGGCTTTGGTCAGCTTATCACACGGTTAATGCTTCTCCGATGGGCGCGGCTGCGCTCTCCACGACCAGCTTTCCCATCAGCAGAGACCGGATCCGTGAACTTCTTGGGTTTAGAGGTGTTGTTGAAAACTCCTATGATGCCATTGCAGGTGGAGACTACTTATTGGAGACGGCATCTGCTGTAATGATCCTCATGACCGATACCGGCCGCTGGATTCAGGATTTTCTTCAGCAGGCGACCAGGGAGTTTGGTGTTATTCGTGTAGCCGATCCCTACGTGCAGATTTCAAGCATCATGCCGCAAAAACGAAATCCGGTGTCGATTGAACATTCCCGCTCGTTGGCCAGTTCGGCCGCTGCCGAAGCGATGGCTGCCATTCATATGATCCATAATACGCCGTTTGGAGATATTGTGGATACAGAAGATGACCTGCAGCCTCACTTGTACCGAAGCTATGATAAAGCCTCCCGCGTCCTTAAGCTCATGAAAGCTGTAATCACAACGATGGAAGTGGATGTGGAAAAAATGAAACAGCGGGCAAACCAGTCCTTCATCACGATCACCGAGCTTTCAGATGTGCTGGCCCGCGATAAGGAAGTGCCTTTCCGCAAAGCCCACCAAATTGCCAGTGTGGTTTCTAAAAATTGCGCAGCGGCTGTTAAAGAGCTGTATGAAGTTTCGGCAGACACGGTAAACGGCTGGATCAAACCATTTTTTGATGTGACTTTAACCAACGAAGAGTGGGCGGCAATCACAAATCCGCTGGAATTTGTGCAGCGGCGAAGGATTCAGGGAGGCACTAACCCCGTGGAAGTCAGCAGAATGATTTCGGAACGCGAAAAGACCCATGAGAAGCTGGCCCAAAGACTTGCAGACGAGCAGTCCTACTTAAATCAGTGCAGCCAGCTGCTGGATACAGCCGTTCAAGACAGGATTGCAGGTAAATAGTAAAGAGATTCAGGGCTTTAGCAAATGATGCATCATGCGGTCAGGATCATCAAAAAATTGCTTCATCACTTGATAATGCTGGGTTTCCTCCAAGTTCACCTCTTGCATCCCATCTTCACTCAGTTCCACGATTTTGGCTGAAGGATACGCCATCATAATGGGCGAGTGGGTGGCAATGATAAATTGCGAATGGTCATTGACGAGCTCATGAATCCTGGAAACCATGGACAGCTGCCTGAGGGGCGAAAGGGCAGCTTCCGGCTCGTCCAGAATATAAATCCCGTTTCCCCTGAACCGGTTTAAGAAGGTGGCGAAAAAGGATTCACCATGGGACTGTTCATGAAGGGATTTTCCGCCATACGAATCAATTAATCTGGCTCCTCCCGGTTCACTGTCCAGTTCCTCGATGTTTGTCGCCACATTATAGAAACTCTCCGCACGCAAAAAGAAACCGTCTTTCGGCCGTTCCATCCCTCTGACGACCGTCAAATACTCGTCAAGAGCCGAATGTGAATCATAGGTTGAAAAATTAAAATTCAAAGAACCACCCTCGGCATTAAAGCCTAAAGAGAGGGCGATCGCTTCAAGCAGGGTGGATTTTCCCATACCGTTTTCACCAACAATAAAAGTAACCTCCGGATGGAGCTCCAGTTCGTTCAACGATTTTACAGCCGCCAAATTGAAAGGAAAAGAATTGAATCCCGGAACCTTGTTCCGGTTCAGCCGGATGCTTCGGAAATAAGGAGAATACAGATCCAAGATATCTACCTCCGATCTAAAAGATAATATCCATATTATAGTATAATGAGAGAAACAGGAGGTGCCTGAAATGAAACGATCCAAAAATTACACGGTCATGTTCCTTCTTCTTTCTTCTGCATCGGTCTCAGGGGGTATGGGGTTCCATCAATACGTTGAGTATGCGCCAACCATTGGCTATGGACTCGCTTTCCTTTTTCTCCTTGCGGCTGCCTTTGCACAAGGAAAAAGGGAGGAACAAAAGAATTGTTAATGAGTTTCAGACCGTACATAAGGTTCTATAGCAAGTTGAAGCCCCTCCATGTTAGGGCTTTTTTATTCGGTACTCGAAATGTTTTATAAAACGAACGAAGGGTATTTCATATATAGAAAATTTTAGAAGTAAGCAATAGGAGATGAGTATATGCGGATTTTTAAAGACTGGCTGCTCTTTAGAATCATACTCATGATCGCTTTTATCATTATCGGAGTCAAAGAATATCCTTCAGCTCGTTCCTTTTTCATGTTTGGTGTGGTAGCAATAGGGATTATTTCATTCTTTTTTTCAGCTCCGCCCCCGTCTAAAAGGGATAAAACAGTAGGTTGGATCCTTGGAATTATTATGTTTTTCGTCGTGGTTATCTCAGGATTGTTAGCTAATTAACGGGACCCGTTTTCCCAATCGTTCATATACTGGTATGCAGGCTGAAATGATATAAAAAGGGGAGCGGACAGCCATGAATATTACGTTACCCGTTCCATCCCGCTGGGGAATCAGCGCAGATGTCGGCGGCAGGCCGCTTGTCTGGGGAACGGTAGAAATCCATTCGATCATGGATCATAAAATTGAAGGAAGCATCAATTTCAGAGGGATACCCATTCCCGTTCAAGGCTATTGGACAGAGAACACCAGGCATCTTATGTTTGATTCACCGTATGCCACGTTTTCGGGCAATCTCTCCATTTTTGATGATTTTTCGATCCATACCCGGCATTTTCTGATTAACGGACGGCTGCAGATGAAGCAAACGTCCATGATGGCTGGTGAGTATGGAACATGGGTGGCCTCCACCAATGCGCCCCTGGGCCAGGGAGGCGGCACACCACAAGGCCAAAGCCAGATACCTCCTGTGGGAGCGTTTACCACCTCCGATTACCTGAACGGTGCGGTGAACAGAGGACAGCAAACAGCTGAATGAGAATTTCTCATTCAGCTGTTTTTAACCAAGGATGTTTATGTATAGGTTGTTGCAGTGCCAACTTTCCTGAAATCTATACTCTTTTCGCTTGTATGATGTACCGGTCAGGCGCATGTCCAAAGTAATCAAATGGATAACAAGTGGTAAGTGTCAGCCTTTCAGTCTTCGTTGGCACGATAACACTCCTGTCATCTTTATCCGTTATCCAATGTTTTTCAACCACATACCAGTACACCTTATTATTCATTTTTACAGCGAGCTTATCTCCCGGTTGTATGCTGTCCAAGCCAATAAAAACGGTATCCCGATGACCACTTAAAACTACATGACCTTTCTCTCCTGGGGTAACCGTATACTTCCGGTTCGAATACATTCCAACCCCTTTCTTCAACGCTTTCTCATCCGTTCCCCAATACACCGAAAATTTCTTTCCCATTTTGGGAATGATGAGTTCTGCCATTTTTTCACCAGCGTTATAGGAGGGAGGTTCTTTCTTTTTTCTTGGTTTCGGTGGCGTCGTTATTGTTTCTTTTTTGGGATTTTGACTCTCAACCGTTTTATCAATACTTTTATACTTTTTAATCTCTTTCTGTGTCAGTGCTTCTGCCGATTGGCGGGCCAAAAACCAATTAAATAAATGATAACCGGAAAACGTGAGCCCGATAATGATCAAAGCAATACCTATTTTCCTCATCATGCCTTCTCCTTATATCAATAATAAGAAAAAGAGCGGGCTCAGTCCCGCTCTTCGTTGTAATAAATTATCGAACTTTCTTACGAGCGAAAGCTAACAGTACACCCATTCCAGCTAATAAAGCTCCACCTGCAGCTGCAATTGGTTCATTCGAAGCAGTTTCAGGCATTTCTCCACCATCAGATGAAGAAGAAGTTGAGTTCCCAGTACTTGAGCTGCTGCTGCTTGTATTTCTGTTATCGCTAGCTGAGTCATCGCTTGAGTTATTGTCACTGTTATTATTTTTGCTGGCTACAAAAGAATCATATTCGCTCTTGCTTACTTCACAAGGAAGTCCATCACTATCCCGGTCCAAATCATGCGGGTCGTTATTAGCATTATACCCATTGCTATGCCAAAATTCCATTACCGCTTGATGGCTGGAAAAATCCGAACAGTTCTTATCTCCTGGCCCAGCCGCATCTACCTGAAGTCCAGTAGCAGAAGATACTCCCAATGCAACAATCCCAACAAGTGCCAACCTTTTCATCTTGTCGCCTTCCTTCTCTGTGATTTTTTTCTCTTACTGTGGTTATTTCTAACCGCTTTCATCATACTGTGTCAAATATTGGAAAACAATCCTACTTTTGTCGGTTTTTAAATGATATTGACGAAAAATGTAGATATTTATAAATAGAACTTTTGGATTATGTAATAAAAGTCCGTTTGCCAGCGAAATCTAAAGATCTTCTCTTGTTTGTGATTTAAAATTTTTATAGTTTAAATAACTTCCCGATTAACCAAACTTTTAAACAGCCTCTGTGGATATTTTTCGAAAATTCAAACTCTCAATAATTTATAGCAGGTAAGCAAAAAAACTCTTCCGATGCTTATTAGCAACGAAAGAGTTTTAGCTGTTCAAAAATATAAAAAGTTAATAATCGTTAAGAAACCTGCCTGTCACGATGCTGGCCGGCAGCCACTTGCGATTGTGCTCCCGGAATCAAGCCCAGGAGGTAACCAACTAGTGCTCCGACGATGGCCGGAACCACCCAGCCGAGTCCTGCATCATAGAGCGGCAGCACGTGTGAGAAAAAGGAATTGACAGCCGGGATGGATAGCTTGGCTGCATTTAAACCATCAAATACAGAAACAATAAACGTAAACAGTAAGCTGATTTGGTAAACCTGTCTGCGTCCTTTAAACAGGTTGTTTGCAAAGCTTAGAACGATAAGCATGATCGCCAGCGGATAAATGGCAGTCAGTACCGGAACAGAAATGGCGATTAGCTCATTTAATCCCAGGTTAGCGGTCAATGCACTGAAAACAGAAAGTGCAATCGCGAGGCCTTTGTACGATAGTTTTGGAAAAATGCTATGGAAATACGATGAACAGGCTGTCACCAGACCCACACTTGTGGTCAGGCAAGCCACCGTAATCATTAAGCCCAAAAACACATTTCCAAGCGACCCAAAATAGTAGTTGGCTACAGCGGAAAGAACTTCACCGCCATTGCTCAATTGGCCAAGCTTTGAAACGCTTGAAGCTCCCATGTAAGAAAGGGAGGTATAGACAATCGCGAGAACGGAAGCAGCAATGAGTGCGGCTTTCGCACAGGTAACAGCGATAACCTTCTTGTCGCTGCCTCTTTTTTCTTTAATGGCATTGATGATGATGATGCCAAAAACGAAGGCAGCGAGTGTGTCCATCGTCAAGTATCCTTCCTGAAACCCTTTAAAGAAGGAATTGGTTGCAAAGTCCTTGGTCGGTGCCTGGATCGGCCCAATTGGATGAACAAATGCGGCAATCACCAAAATACCGATAAACGTCAATTTGAGCGGTGTTAAAATTTTACCTACGATATCAACAATCTTTGTAGGATTTAGCGAAAGCAAACAGGTGATGCTGAAGAATACGACCGTAAAAATCAACAATGGTAAATGTCCGCTGTTCTGCGGCAGAAACGGTTTTACACCAATTTCAAATGATACACTCCCTGCACGAGGCAAAGCAAACAGGGGACCAATGGCAAGGTACAGAATAAATGTATACAAAGCGCTGAACCAAGGATGAACCCGGTTTCCCATATCGCGTAAATCATTGCTTCCGGAAATTCCGAAGGCAATCACACCAAGCAAAGGAACACCAACACCGGTAATCAAAAAGCCTGCGTTGGCAATCCAAACATTGCTACCTGCACTTTGTCCGAGCATAGCCGGAAAAATAAGATTACCAGCCCCAAAGAAAAGAGCAAATAACATAAGGCCAATAACCAATGTATGTGAAGACTGAGTCTTGTTGTTAAACACAAAAAACCCTCCGAATAAGAATATTGTGAATATTTAGCGCGTGTCGATTCTTGTCGACTAAACTGTCGAATACAATATACGATGATAACAACGCTCACAGAAGAAATCAAGGGGAAATTCAAAAAAGAATTTAGTAAATTTCAACTTTTCCCTTTTGAAAACCTTTTTTATTTAATTCTTAAACGGTTGAAGAAACTATATACATAAAAAAGCCCTCAAATGGGTTTTTTAAAATTAAGCTTTTCTTAAGGAAACCCCATTACATTGAAATCAGAAACTATGTACAGGGGTGTAGAGATGAAGAAAATCAACTATGTAAAGTTTGTGATTGATGTGATCATGGCAGTTACGTTCGTGCTGTTGTTTAACAAAAGGGTGTTTGGCGGGATGACGTTTCATGAAGTGGCGGGTACCGCCATCGGGGTGGCTTTTTTAACCCACATGGCACTGAATTGGCGGTGGATCAAGAATGTAACGCGTAAACTTTTTGATAAAAAGCTTCCGGGCAAAACGCGTTTCAGCTACGGCTTGAATTTGCTGCTGCTCATCTGTATGGCAACGATCATGGTCAGCGGAATTTTTGTATCAAGAGTACTATTTCCAAACGTGAACATAGGAAATGAAGGCTGGTTCAAAATGCTTCACATCTCCTTGTCTTTCCTGACCTTAATCATTGTTGGAATCCATGTGGGAATGCATTGGAAATGGGTCATCACCGTCTGGAACAAAATGTTGTCCATTAAGGAACCGAAGTCCTGGATGAACTGGGCTGCCAAAGGAGTGATGGCGGTCGTCCTGGTGTTTGGCTTCTTTCAGATCTATGAGACAGGATTCATGGCACGGGCAGCCAGTCCCTTTGACTTGGTAGGAGGAAATGCATTTGCTGCTGAAAAAGGAATGGACAGGGATGGGGATGGAGACGGTGGAAAACCGTTTAACCGACCGGTCCAAAATGATCAAAACAACGGCACGAGTGAGAACAGTGAGGGGCATGGACCGCCTGAACAGGGCTCATTCCAGCATGACCGGCCAGCTTTTGGCGAAGAGGGACACAGAGGCAGGGAAGGCTTTGGTGAACGCGGGCATGAATTTGGCGTGAATGTGAGTCCGTTGTCCGTTATTGCTACCTACACCGGAATCATGGCTGTATTCGTGATCGCTGCATACTATTTCACCCAATGGTATTCCAAAAGAAAAAGAAAAATCGTATAAGATTGGCCATTATGCCAGGCACACCAGCAGAGGTGCCTGGCATTTTTTTATTTGTTATAATTTAGAAAAAATGCTTTTCCTAGGAGGATGACCCATGGCAATGACGTACCTGGAAACGCTGCATGAAGAAATCCGGAGCCGGAAGAACCCGGCAGACGCTCTAAAAATGGCCGCATACATGAAAAATAAATTTCCCTTCGCTGGCTTGAAGTCACCCATTCTCAAAGACGTTATGAAGAATCATGTAAAAACATACGGATTGCCGGAAATGAGCATCCCAGAGATCACAAAAGCAAGCTGGAACTACAAAGAAAGAGAAATGCAGTATGTCGGCATGTTTCTCGTGGACAAGATGAAGCAAACCATCCGGGAGGAAGATCTGGACGCGCTGGAGCAAACCATAACAAACAAGTCATGGTGGGATACGGTGGATCATATCGCGAAGCATCATATGGGGCACTACATCCAGACCTATAAGCACAGAGAAAAAGAATTGGCAGAAAAGTGGATCCATTCTCCCAACATGTGGCTGAAGCGGACGGCCATTCTTTACCAGCTTGGCTATAAACAGGAGACAGATACCGACATTCTTGCCTATGTGATCCAGCAAGAAAAAGAGAACAAGGAATTTTTTATCCGCAAAGCCATTGGCTGGGCACTGCGGGAATACGCAAAAACCAATCCGGACTTTGTTGTACGGTTTGTAGATCGTACGGAACTGCAGCCTTTAAGCCGAAAAGAAGCGCTTAAGAACTTGCAGTTAACCTGATTCTCCTTGAACGTTAAGGCATACAGGATGGAAGGACTACAAGCGGAACAACTTTCGGCCTATTGTTTCTCGAACTATAGTTATTTAGTATAACCATATAACAATATTACATATTTTTAACATTCATTTAATAATTTTCCATTACTGTATTCCTGTATGCCTAAATATGTTCACAGGAGGAAGCGATCTTAATGAAGATACGTTGGAAAAGGAAAATGGCCCCTTCCGCATTAGTTCTGGCACTCGTCACCTCTGCCATCATTCCTGATACTGTCACTGCCCTTGGAGAATTTCACCTGACCTCACCTCTGATTAAAACACCCATCAATGAGTACACCGCAGATTTAGCCCCTGGTGTCCAAGAAAAACATTACAGCTATGAAAATCAAGAAGGAAAGAAGATTGAAAGCTTTGTTGTGGATGTAGACCTTCAGCACCCCGGAGTATCGGTGGAAGCCGGAACCCCAAATGACAAGGATGCCTATGACCTGCAGCCGGTCAGGGCACAGGCCAAGGCTGCCGATTCAGAGAATCACAAAGTCGTAGCCGCCGTGAATGCTGATTTTTACAACATGGCTACCGGGGAACCGCATGGCGTGATCTACAAAGATGGACGAGCTGTTAAAGAAAAGAACATGAACGGCTGGAACTTTTTTGGCATCAAGAAAAGTGGTGAAGCCATAATTGGGAACGCTTCCGAATACGAAGGGATAATGAGTGAACTAAAGGAGGCCCTCGGAGGCAACGCCATCCTGGTAAAAAACAAGCAAATCTATCAGACGCCGCAAACGGGGCAGAACATGGAGCCCCGGACCGCTGTAGGAATCAAAGAAGACGGAGATGTTTTCTTTGCCGTCATTGACGGACGTCAGGAGCCCTACTCTGCGGGAATTACGATGAAAGATTTGGCACAGCTCATGATTGACCTTGGGGCGGTTCAGGCACTTAACCTGGACGGGGGAGGCTCGTCGACATTTGCCACCCGGGAGCTTGGCGGAGATACGCTTGAGGTGGATAATCTGCCGTCTGACAGAAACGAGAGAAGTGTCGCCAACACCTGGCTTGTGGCGACCACAGAACCCTCGGACCATATTTTCCATTCCGCTTATATCAAGCCTTATGACGCGTCTTTTACCCCAGGGAGCGTGATTGATTTTGAAGCAAAAGGAAGGGACAAGTCAATGGCCTCGGCACCGCTTCCCGAAAGCGGTATGACATGGGAGCTCTCCAATCCGTCTTTTGGTGATATTGACGAAAAGGGGATTTTTACCTCGAACGGCAAGACCGGACAACTTTCCATTATTGTCAAGCATGATGGGACAGAGGTGGGACGCAGCCCGATTGAAATTGAATCGCCGGATCAACTGTTTTTCTCATCGACTGAATTAACGGTCGGGCGAAACAGTAAAACGAAATTGGATCTGGTGGCTGAATTTCATAAAAGAAAACTGTATTGGAACCGAAATGATGTGGAATTTGATATCCCTGAGGGAATGGGAACCATTGATGAGGATGGAGTTCTGCATACGGGCAGCCAAAACGTAAAAGGGACGATTACAGCAAGGTTCAAAAACACCAACTTGGAAGCAAAAATTCATATTTCGGTGGGACAGCTTCCGGTCGTTCTTCATGATTTTGAACAGGGAGCGGATGCCTGGAAAGTTTCTACCGCCAACCGCGGAGAAAAAGGAACACTGTCGGTATCACACTATCCCGGACCTGTACGCTTCGGAGATAAAGCTCTAAAGCTTGATTTTGACCTGACGAATGCCCAAAGCGGGACAACCCTTGGCGTGTATGCCGGTCCAGGGACCCCAACAGAGATTGAGGGAAATCCAACCGGCATCGGCATGTGGGTGTATGGCACGCCTGAAGCGCAAGGGTATTGGCTGAGAATGTATCTTGTAGACGGAAATGGCAAGAACCAGACAATTAATCTCACAGAAGAAAGCCCGGGAATTAACTGGACGGGCTGGAAATACATCGAAGCAGAAGTTCCCTCCTCCTTTAACGGTCCGTTTAAGCTGTCCGGCTCACAGGCCATTCGCATGATGTCTACCAAATCAGGCATTACCGGACCCATGACAAAAGGAACGCTGTATGTGGACAACATACGGGCGGTGTACGGTGAAAAAGTGGACGATCTGAATCCTCCGGTCATTGAATCGGTCAGCACGGAGGACAAAAGCTATACCACGAAAGAGGTAAATCTCACGGCGAAGGTTCATGAATACGAGGATGATCCTTTTAAAACGGGCATCGATTGGGAAAAAATCCGTGTCATTGTTGACGGAAAGGATTATTCAAAGGCAGAAGGCCACTATTCGTTTGATATGGATGGTTCTGTGTCATTAACCGGTTACCAGTGGGCAGACGGAACCCACAAAGTTATGTTTATGGTTCCGGATAAATTCGGAAATCAGGCGATTCATACGAGCTATTTCACAGTGAACACGAATAGCTCGAAAGTAGAACTGACAACAGACCAAAAAGAAGCCTATTTAGGAGAAACGTATACTCTTGATCTTAACGTAACAAAAGCTGAGGAGATCACCGGTTCTGAATTAAAACTTCAGATGGATAAGAATTTTCCTGTAAAAGATGTAGAGTTTACGGATGGTTTTTCGGATAGTTCATCAAGCTATGACGATAATACAGGGATACTTACCCTCAACCTGAAAAACAGCACGGCAGCTGGAGCCCTGAATGCGGCAGCCATTCATGTATCTGTTCCTTCGGATCTAAAAGAAGGAAGCGAGATGATGGTTGAACTGCTGGAAGGAACCATCAGCTATCAGAAACCAGTGGAAGAAACGTTCAATCCTACGTTTTCTGCCCAACCCGCAAAGGTGCCTGTAAAAGCAGCTTACCAGTTAAACGCTGAGCCGATTCTCATCGGAAAGCCAGCAACCCTATCTGTAAAAGACAACAAGGATTCAGCTGTAATCGGAGCTGATATTTATGCGGTGATTGGTGGAAGTAAGGAACCGACCCGTCTTGGACAAACAGACGCAAACGGCAGATTGACTGTTGATTCCATTACAAATGAAGTCAATGCTATCTCCCTGTATACCGTAAAGGATGGAAGGTACTCTTTTCCTTTAACGACACAGTCGTATCTACCGCTGGCGAAGGAAGAGGAAATCAAAAATATCCATGCTGCCCCTTCGGCAAACCCATTGACAACGAAAACATTGACCTGGATGTCCAGCCCGCTTGGAAAGGAAAAGGCTCCTTATGTTCAGTACGCGATCAAGGCGGACTATGAAAGACAAGGGGAGGCATCCTTCAGGAAGCGTGCCGGTACGTATAAGGACAACGTGTTCAATGGGGAGCTTGATCTCAAGAAAAACGGAATCATCCGCGTGAACACCGTAACGCTCAAAGGCTTAAAGCCGAGTACCCAATATGTTTACCGGACTGGGCCTACCGAGTCGGAGCTTCATGAATTCGAGACCCAACGTCCGAAAAAAATGTTTGAGTTTGCGGTCCTGGGAGATACACAGTCCCCTTCGGATTTGAGTCATTTTGACAAGATGCTTGCAGATCTTAACCAGAAAAAGATGCCGTTTATCATCCATGTCGGTGATTTGATTGATGAAGCATCCAAGTTCAAACAATGGGATGATACATTGGGTGTGATGAGCAAATATAAAAACATTCAGAGCACCGATATGATCTCTGTACTGGGCAACCATGAATATATGGGAGACAACAAGGCCGACCTGGCCAAATCCATATTAGGTCACCCTCAAAACGGACCGAAAGCCGATCAGGGCGGGACGTATTCCGTGGACTACAACAACATGCACATTGCTGTTCTTGGTTTTACTTCAGAAAAAGAGGTATTGGAACAACAGCTGCAATGGCTGAAACAGGATATGAGGAGTACCGATAAACCGTGGAAAATTCTCGTGACGCATCAGCCGCCATATTACACGAATCCTTTTGGCGGCAATGAGGTCATAAAAGAGAAAATTCCTCCTGTCGCAGATGAGCTCGGTATCGATATGGTATTTTCCGGACATGACCATTCCTACGGAAGGACAAAAAAGCTGAAAGCCGGAAAGGAAGACAGCAATGGAACGGTCTATGTTGTGGCAGGCACGACAGGAAACAAGCATTATGACGCAGTCGCTGATGAAAAATTCGAATATGTAAACATGGAGAACATCGCCATTTCCCTTCAGGCCAAAGTGGAGAAAGATGAGATGACGATTACAGCGATCACTTCAGACGGAGAGAAGATCGATGAGTTTACGGTGAAAAACAATGGTTACTGATGAGTGACAGATTCGAAGAAAGAAGCCCCCCAATCATTTAGGGCTTCTTTTTTTTGTGAACACCTGCAAGACGGATTGGAGAAAAAAGAGGGCAATAAGTATGACAAAAACAAAACTCTCAATCAGCTCCATGACTTTAAATGGAGACATAGCATTAAGGTAGGCCGTTCGCGGCTCAAAACCTTGTGTCAGATCCAAAGTGAACGAAAAGATGGTTAACAAAACAAACATGGAAAGGGTAATCAGTAAAATTTTCATATCATCACGCTCCGCTAAAGTAGTATCCCCAAATGAAAGATATTCATCACGATACGAAGGAATAAGGAAGGCAGTCGCCGGAAACGCTAAAAAAAACCAATGTGAAAGGTTTTGTGTCCTCATGCCTTCTTTTTTTAAAAAGAAATCATCTTCATTTCATAAAAAGACGGCTCAAGAGAAAAAGAAAGAGCCCTCTTCTTCTCCTCTTTCTGCGGTTTTAGAGGAAAATATAGAATATATTAAATCTCAAACAGGCAACAGCACAGATATCGTGATCCGCAGTTTTAAGCATTCTCCACGTTTTAACACGAAGTCGGCCATCGTTTATTTAAAAGGGCTGACCGATTCCCAGACGGTCCAGGAGCTGCTGATTGATCCTTTGATGAAATCGGACCCGGCGGAATCAGACCCCATCAGCATGGAAGATATGATTGAAGGCTATCTTCCATTGGGCAATATGGAACAAATACAGGATTGGAACACCCTGTTTCAAGCTTTGATGTCGGGCCATACTATTATCTTCGTAGATGGCTACTCAGGTGCGATAAGTTCAGCAACAGAAGGCGGAGAAAAAAGGGCCATTGAGGAGCCAAGCACCCAGCGGGCCATTCGCGGGTCCAGAGAAGGGTTCACGGAATCTATAGAGACAAATATATCGATGGTCCGCAGGATTATCCAAAATCCTTCTCTTTGGACGGAAACCATGACCATAGGAAGAGTGACCAAAACCAAAGTGACGATCATGTACTTGAAGGGAATCGCGAGAGACGACATCATTGAAGAGCTCAGGAAGCGGCTTGAAAAGATAGATATTGACGGAGTGCTCGAATCTGGTTTTATCGAGCAGTACATTGAAGACCAGTCCATTACAGCATTCCCGACTCTTTATTATTCGGAGCGCCCTGATGCGGTGGCAGGAAATCTGCTGGAAGGAAGGTTCGCCCTTTTTGTGAACGGCACGCCTTTTGTCCTGCTAGGTCCCGCGGTGTTTGTTCAGTTCTTCCAATCCATTGAAGATTATACTGAACGTTTCTATATCTCTACTGCTCTGCGTTTTTTGAGAGTGCTGGTCTTTTTTATATCTCTCATTGGGCCGGCGACCTATATTGCTGCCACCACCTTTCATCAGGAAATGATTCCGACCCAGCTCCTGATCGCCATTGCCGCTCAGCGGGAACCGGTTCCGTTTCCCAGTTTTGTTGAAGCGCTCATTATGGAAGTGACCTTCGAAATCCTGCGGGAAGCGGGGATCAGGATGCCAAAAGCCATCGGGCCGGCCATTTCTATTGTGGGCGCCTTGGTTATCGGACAGGCAGCGGTTCAGGCAGGGGTTGTTTCACCGGCGATGGTTGTTATTGTTGCCATTACCGCAATTGCCAGCTTTGCCACTCCATCATTTGCCATTGCGATATCTGCCCGCCTTATCCGTTTTTTATTTATGATTAGCGCAGCCATGTTTGGTTTTTATGGCATGATTTTAGGGTTTATCATTTTGGTCGTTCATTTGTGCAGTTTGCGCTCGTTCGGAGTTCCTTACATGGCACCGCTTGCTCCGTTTATCCCGGCTGATATCAATGATACCTTTGTGCGCGGTCCTTTGTGGGCAGACAGGAAACGGCCGGCATTCATTAGTGGCCCTAACAAGGTGCGGCAGGGTGAAGGCAGTGGCCGCCCACAGCCGGAGCAAAGCAGGAAAATGGTCACGGATCAGGAAGGTGATCAGACATGAAACGACCAATAGGGATTTTCTTAATGGTTTGTCTTCAGTTGCTGCTGTTAACTGGCTGCTGGAGTAAAAAAGAACTGAATGATCTTGCCCTTGTATCGGCAGTCGGTCTCGATCTGAATAAGCAGGGCAAGTATGTAGGCACCTTTCAATTTGTAAACCCCGGAAATGTAACAGGAAGTTTTCAAGGAGGAGGAGGAGGTCAGGGAAATGCGGTTTCCGTTTATTCAGCCACAGGAGATAATATCGATGAGATCAGCCGCCGGATGTCGACCAAAGTATCCCGGAACCTTTACTATGCCCATGCGAACCTTGTCGTGATCAGTGAAAAACTGGCGAAGAAAAAAGGGGTTCTTCCCATTTTGGACGCCTTTGACAGGGATGCCACGTTCCGTAATACGGCCACAGTGGTTATTGCTCACAATGCAAAAGCCGCAGACTTGATCAAAACGCTGACGGCCATTGACAAATTGCCGGCAAACAAAGTCATCAAACTGTTAAGGTTTTCGGAACGGGTTTGGGGAGCCTCATTAAATATCATGATGATCGATGTCATTAAAGACCTTACGAATGACGGGAAACAGCCTTTAATCAGCGGCTTCAACCTGAAGGGATCCAGTTCAACAGGGGAAAAGGTTTCGAATATTATGCAGTCCACTCCTCAAGCCGCTCCGGTGGTTGACGGCCTGGCCCTTTTTAAACATGGGAAGCTTGTGGGCTGGATGGATGGCGGAAAGGCCAGGGGTGCGGTCTGGACCTTGAACAAAATCAAAAAAACAGAAATAAATATTAATAAAAAGGGCCGAAAAGAAGCCATAGCTTTCGAAGTGATCCGCCAAAATACCTCCATATCAACTTTGGTTAAAAATGGAGCTGCACAACTGAACGTAAGAGTGGAAACGGAGGGGAACATTGGTGAGACGAAAGTGCCTGTGAATCTTAAGGATCCGCACGTCATCGCAGACCTTGAGAAAGGTTTTGAAAAACAGGTGGAATCGGAAATAAAAGCAGCGATTAAGGAAGCACAGGCGAAGAAAACGGATATTTTTGGCTTTGGAGATGCCGTTCATCGGTCACAACCAGAAACGTGGAAAAGAATATCAAAAAATTGGGATGAAGATTATTTTGCCAAGGCAAACGTGAAGGTAAAAGTAGATGTATTTGTAAGAAGAACAGGGCTTAGGAACAATTCCTTTTTATCCGAGGTCAAATAATTAGCGAAAGGGGCAGACAAATGGAAAAAGCGAAAATAACGGCATACCAGTTGTTTGCCTTAGTTCTTTTATTTGAGCTGGGGAGCGCCCTTCTTGTGGCGTTAGGAATTGAAGCCAAGCAGGACGCCTGGATTGTCATTCTTTTGGGAATGATTGGAGGATTGCTGATATTCTTTGTCTTTTATCGCCTTTATTGCTTTTATCCGGATTGTTTACCTACGGAATATGTACAAAAAATTATGGGGAAAGGTCTCGGGAAGTCGGTTGCTTTTTTGTACATGCTGTACAATGTGTATTTGGCGGCCAGGGTGCTCAGGGACTTTGGGGCCATGCTTCTGACGTTTGCTTACATAGAAACTCCGCTTTTTATAGCCAACACCCTGATGATTCTCGTCATTGTCTATTCTGTATCCAAAGGAATCGAAGTGTTGGCGCGTACCGGAGAATTGTTCCTCGTATTTATTTATTTTTTGGCGGGTTCAGGCGTGTTGCTTGTCTTGTTTTCAGGCGTGGTTGATTTGCATAATCTTCAGCCTGTTCTTGAGAACGGATGGAAACCGATTATTAAATCGACGGTTAGGGAAACGATTTATTTTCCATTCGGGGAACTTATCGTCTTTTCGATGATCATGCCGTATTTAAGGGATTCCAAAAAGATAAGAAATGTAGGCATTATCGGTACTATCGTAAGCGGAATCTCTCTTGCGCTTGTGATGGTGTTCAACATCAGCATCCTCGGGGTGAAACTTACTGAACGGTCACAGTTTCCTTTACTCAGCACGATTCAAACGATACAGGTGGCTGATTTTCTTGAGCGTCTTGATGTTTATTTTATGATTGCTTTGATAGTTGGGGGATTTTTTAAAGTCGCTATATTTATATATGCAGCTGTCATAGGAACAGCGAACATCTTTACCGTTACACCTCCTTCTCGGCTGAGTTATCCCATAGGGCTTGTTGTTCTGATATTGTCCATGACGATGGCCAGCAATTTCCCGGAGCATCTAAAAGAAGGGGTAAGCATCGTACCTCTCCTCCTCCATCTGCCCTTCCAGATCATTTTCCCTGTCTTGCTTCTTGGAATGGCCTACTGGAAGAACAGAAAACATAAAAAACAAGGTACCGGATAACTGAACCGGCACCTTTTGTTCCCTAGTATGCTTTTTTAATATGGATAACCAGGGCTTCAGCACTTGCTTTTACCTCTTCCTCATTCAATAAACGAACGCCCTGCGCTTTAAAAACAGGAAGGTAACGCATGCCGGTCAGATTGGCCGTTGCCTGAAACGGCTTCAATAGCTCATTCAGACTGAACTGATTGTATCCGCCGGCCTGATACGCGTCTTCTGGTCCTCCGGTTGAAATGGCAAGCAGTAATTCTTTGCCGTGAAGCTTTGTGCCTTCAGAGCCATACGCCCATCCATAGGTCAGTACCACGTCTTGCCATTCTTTTAATAAAGCAGGACTGCTATACCAGTAGAGCGGAAATTGAAAGACGATGCGGTCATGAGCGAGCAGAAGCTTTTGTTCCCGTTCCACGTCAATCTTCCCATCCGGATAAGCAGCATACAGATCATGCACCGTTACATCTTCTTCATCTTGAAGACGGTTCATCCAGGTTTTGTTTACAAGTGACCCTTCCATATTTGGGTGAACGGCAATAACTAATGTTTTCATTTCTTTTAATTCCTCCTATTGTTGTTTATATTCCTTCAAAAATGACTTCCGTTTCCGTTCGCTCTTGACTCATGGTGTAAAACGTGTCGGCGATATGTTCGGCTGAAAACGGTGTACCTTCTTGAACAAATCCTTTCACTGTCAAGGTTCCAACATAAATGCCTTTAGCCTCTAATTCCTGGCTTAGGCTGTATGCCAGGTTGCGGATTCCCGCTTTTCCGATGGCTAAAGATGCATAATCGGCGTAGGGTTGAAGCGCAAGTCCGCATCCGGTCAGCAGGATCGATCCCTTTTCCATATAGGGCAACGCTTCTTTTACGCATTATTAATGCCCCTGCAACATTGATTTTAAAATCACGGACAAGGTCCTCAAGCGTAAGTTCAGTCGGCTTACCAGGTTTTCCCGGAAGCCGCATTTCCATACGTATCAACAACAGCTTCTACCTACGTTTGCAGGCTGACTTCTGAGGAAACATCTCCTGGAAATCCTTTAGCTTCAATGCCGGAATTGCGTAGTTCTTCTTCATACTCCTTTAATGCTTCCAAACGTCTCGCGATGAGCGCAACCTGATATCCTTCACGCCAAAACTTTTGGCTGCACCATTACTGATTCCAGGACCTGCTCCTACAACGACAAATACTTTGCCAGGCATATTTTCAGTCTCCTTACGAATATTTGTATATACAAATGAATAGGTAAAAATTTTTATTCCTTTTTTTCAAGCTTATTGCTGGCCTCGTGCAGCATTTTGCTTAAGTCCAGGCTAAAGTCTTTGCCCAGGACTTCTGAATAGCTGACAAACATCTCTTTTAACGAGGCACGGAAACGATCGTAAACCTTTTCTCCTTCTTTGGTCAAAGAGATATGTGTTTCTTTACCACTCACTTTTCGATTCACAATCTGCAGTTTTTCCAGCTTATCAATAAACCTTGTGCTTGTGGAAGGAGCGATCGACAGCTTGGTGCATAGCTCTTTCTGAGTGATATCGGGATTAAACTTCACAATCATAATCATGTACAAATAAGAGGGAGCGAGATCTCCGCCGTCCAGTGTTTTTTCGGCAAGCTTGGTAATGTTGCGTGCAAAACGGCTGGCTGTAAAATATAAACAATGTATCAGTACTTCTTCTTCCTCGTTCAACGTTATCACCCTTTTCATTTGCATATACAAATTAACATGAAAATAAATCTGCAGTCAATCTTTTTATTTTTTTTAGAAATCATAGCTTGTCCAGCAGCGGTTCATGGCAATGCCGTGCTGTTCTGCAAATTCATCTCCCCAGCGGCACATGGCAAAAAGAGTAGGCTGAATCTTTTTTCCCATATCGGTGGTTTCATACACGACATGGGTCTCTCCCAGCTCCAACCGGCTCACAAGACCATGCTCAGAAAGCTCCTTCAGCTGCTGGGTCAGCATCTTCTGGGTAATGTCCGGTATGGATCGCTTCAGTTCGTTAAACCGTTTGGGGCCTTCATTCAAGTTCCATAAAATCAGTACTTTCCATTTGCCGCCAATAATATCAATCACCAGATCAATGGCGCAGGTGTATTCCGGATGAAGGTGTTTCAATTTGAAGTCCTCCTGACAGGTTACGAAATGGTGCCTTGTTTTGAGTAAAACCAGTATATATTATATACCATGCAAGGGAAAACTATTGAAGTTTAATGCCTCTAAAGGAGTGAATCAATATGAAAGCATAGCTTTTACACGATAAAAATCAATGGCAAAACATGAAGGTGGAGGATACTGAAACACCAAAACCCGGAAAAGGAGAAATCCTGGTAGAAGTTCATGCCGTCGGTTTGAATCCGGTTGATTATAAAACAGCGACCAATGGCAATCCGAACTGGTCCTATCCGCATATTCTCGGTCTGGATACTGCAGGAGTCGTCGTCGAAGTTGGTGAAGGCGTGACCCAGTGGAAAAAAGGAGACCGGGTCGTCAATCATGGCGATCTGACGAAGATAGGAGGCTACGCGGAATACACTGTAGTAAAAGCCCATATGGCCTCACGTATTCCGGATGCCATCTCGTTTGAAGAAGCAGCGGCCATTCCGACAGCAGGTTATACAGCATATCAGGCAATGTTCCGGAAGCTGCCGTTTGATCAGGTGGAAACGATTCTGATCCATGGGGGAGCAGGTGGTGTTGGCGGATTTGGCGTCCAGCTTGCCAAGCTTGCAGGCAAAACGGTCATCTCAACCGCCTCCAGCCACAACCATGAGTATGTAAAATCGCTCGGCGCGGATTATGTGATCGATTACCGGCAGGAGGATGTACAAGCCAGGGTGATGGAGATCACCAACAGCCGTGGCATAGATGCCGTGGTGGATGCGGTAAGCCGCCAAAGTGCGACGGATTCATTGGATTTGCTGGCTTATATGGGGCATCTCGTCTACATTGCCGGTGCGCCTGATTTTACAAAAATCAAGGGATTCACCAAAGTGGTTTCCTACCATGAAATTGCGCTGGCGGCAGTTTACCAATCCCATGATGAGCGTGCGGAGAATGATTTGGCCGTTATGGGAGATCACATGCTGAAGCTCATGGCTGAAGGAAAGCTGGATGCCATGCTGAAGGAAACGATTTCTTTGGAAGAAGTTCCCGAAGCGCTCGTTCGTCTATCTGAACGGCACGTGAAAGGAAAAATGGTGGCGAAAGTAAAATAAGTAAGGATGGCGCCTCGGTACCATCCTTTTTTTGATGAAATAAAGGAGAGTTGAAGTTTGTTTAGAATTAGGAAGGGGAGGGATGCATATGATGGGAAGCCTTATCCTCAGTTTAGCGGCCGGCCTGATATTTATTGCCGCCGGTTTGTTCATGAAATACAAGCCGCCGGCCAAAATCAATGCGATATACGGCTACCGGACATTTCGCTCCATGAAGAATGAAGTGTTATGGAAGGAAGCCAACTCGTATTCCGCGGTTCTGCTCATTCGTTACGGCATAGCCATGGTGATTATCGGGACCCTGATCAGCTTGATTGTCAGACAGGAGCTGGCTGCCGTGTTTAGTCTGATGGGATTCATGCTCCTTGTGATTATTGTGCTTATCCTTCAAGTGGAAAAGCGGCTGAAAGAGCTGGATAAATAGGTTTTTGATCAAAAACCAGAGGGAAAAGAAAAGGATACCAAAGTACTGAATGAGATTAAAGAGGAGCGGAGTCTATGGTGAATGTTGCCCTGTTGAGTAAATGGCATGTCCACGCAAAGGATTATGCGAAGGAAGCCAGTGAAAATAAACAAATCAACATTATGAAAGTATGGGATGAAGACCACGAGCGCGGTAAGCAATGGGCAAAGGAATTGAACGTGCCGTTTGAGGCAGATCTTGAAAACGTTCTATCCGACGAGGAAATCCATGGGGTGATTGTCACCACTCCCACCTCAATACATAAGGAAGTGATTGTTACTTGTGCAAGGTATAAGAAACACGTTTTTACTGAAAAAGTGCTCGCAACCACTCTGAAGGAATGCGACGAAATCCTGGCAGTTGCAGAGGAAGAAGGTGTGCAGCTGATGGTTTCACTGCCCCGGCTGACAGAACGTTTCTACCTGTATGCTCAAAAAATACTGGATGAGGGCCTGCTGGGTGAGCTAACTTCCATCCGTTGCCGGGTCGCCCATAATGGTGCCGTTCCGACAGAAGAAAATCAGCATGGCTGGCTGCCTTCCCAATTTTTTAAACGAGAAGAAACGGGGGGCGGTGCCTTGATCGATCTTGGCGCTCACCCCATTTATTTGTCGAACCGGTTGGGAGGGAAAGTAAAGGCCGTCACCGCACGGCTGCAACAGACAAAAGGCCACGAGGTCGATGACAATGCGGCGGTCATTGTGGAATTTGAATCCGGAGCCCTCGGAATGATTGAGACCGGCTTTTTATCATACGGCTGTCCCGATCAGCTTGAACTTTACGGCACAGAAGGCACCCTTCTTTTTGAAAGCCGCCAGCCAAAAGAGCTGATTTCAATCCACGTGGAAGACGACGGTCTTATCATGTCCGACCAGATTCCTAAAGCGCTGCCGTCTGCCATGGAACAGTGGGTGGATGCCATTTTGAATCAGAGCACACCATCGATTCATAAAGAAGATATTCGCAACCTGACACTGGTTAATGAAGCGGCAGCGCTCTCTCATCGCGAAGGGCGGCGGGTTGAGCTTTCTGAAATACAAACAGGACGGTGAAGGAAATGACAGATAAATTGGAATTGGTTCATGATGCTAAAGCGATTCTGGGAGAAGGTCCGATCTGGGACGAGCGCAGCGGGAAGCTTTATTGGGTAAATATTCTTGGAAAAAGTATTCAGTCGTTTGACCCTCGTTCAGGAGAAACAAAGACATTTGAGATTGACCAGTATCCGGGAACATTGGCACTGAAGGAAGACGGAGGGTTTGTTTTAGCGGCCCAGCACGGGTTTTACCACCTGGAGTTAAATGAGGATGGAACCAGCAATCTTAAGAAAATTGCGGATCCAGAGGAGCATATTCCGGGAAATAGGTTTAACGATGGCAAATGCGACCCGCGGGGGCGTTTTTTGGCTGGAACGCTTTCCTTAAAAGAAGATAAAGGTGCAGGATCACTGTACCGGCTGAACCTGGATAGAACAGTGGATGTACTGATGAGCGATTTGACCATCTCCAACGGAATGGCATGGAGTGACGACGGCACGGTTTTTTATTTTATTGATACGCCAACCATGCAGGTAAAGGCGTACTCCTACAACCTTGATATTGGAAAAGTCGGCGAGGGCAGAGTCGTAAAAGACTTTACCGATGAACTGGGGGCACCCGATGGCATGACGATTGATGATGAAGGAATGCTTTGGGTGGCACTCTACGGCGGCTGGGGTGTTGTGCAAATCGACCCTGCAGACGGAAAGGTGCTGCAGAAAATAGACGTGCCTGCTTCCAATGTGACGTGCTGTGCTTTTGGAGGAGAGAATCTTGATGAGCTGTACATCACAACCGCAAGGCAGCAGCTGAGCGACAACGATTTGAAAGAACAGCCTCATGCCGGCGGCCTTTTCCGCTATTGTCCGGGTGTGAAGGGACAGCCTTCGTTTCGGTTTGCAGGGGAGTAGGACGAGTACGCACGAATAAAGCATTGCTGATTGAGCGAGCAGTGCTTTATTTTTTTGTCAAAAAATGAAAATGATGTGATATGCAAGTATTTCTTGTCGAACCGCAACTAAATTTCCCAACACCGCAACTAAATGATGTCGAATCGCAACTAAATTCCCCAACACCGCAACTAAATGATGTCGAACCGCAACTAACGCACAGGCCAGATGCACCTATCACCTCAAATTCACGAAAAAACAGGCCAGATCACATGGTTATCTGTGATTTGGCCTGCTTTGGACCCCATTCAATCATTAGCGGATAAAAACTCCTGTAGTGCTTCCTTATTTTTCTTAAGATCAATGCTGAGGACATCACCTACATTGTGGCGCTCGTTTTGGAAGGAATTGTCCAATGGAATGCGGAGCTTTTTGACGTTATGAGCATTGCCGGTAATAAAGTCTTTACCAATAATCAGCTTGGACTTGGAATCGACATTGGTCTCAATGTAAGGATCCAGCAAGCCCACGATTTTCGGCAGTTTAAATACATTTTTAATACTGGTGGCTTCATTTTTTAATTTGGACAGCACTTCTTGCTGCCGGGCTACACGGCCAAAGTCACTTTGGGCATCATGGCGAAAACGGACATAGCTGAGCAAATTTTTTCCATGAAGAGTTTGATACCCGGGCTTTAAGTCCAAGTTCATGTCGTCGATCAGATTCTGTGGCACATTCACTTTAACCCCTTTGGGGGCAATTGTATCAGCAATTTTGGAAAAGCCCTGAAAGTCAACGACCGCGTAGTAGTTAATATCTACCCCGAAATTTTGTTCAATGGTTTGGCGAAGCAGCTCAGGACCGCCGAAAGCGTAGGCTGCGTTAATCTTTTGCTTGCCATGGCCTGGAACATCGACATAGGTATCCCTCATGATTGATACCAATTTAGGCTGATGGCTCTTCTGATCATATTGTCCGATTAAAATGGAATCCGTCCGGGAATGCGCTTCCCCCCTGGAGTCACTTCCGAGCAAAAGGACATTTATTTTACCGTTCTCGGGCAAATCGCCCTTAAACTGTTCTTCGTTTTTCTTATCATCTTCAAATTTCCCATCGTTTGCCTGGGACAAACCTTGTTTGTATTGGAAGTAGCTGTATGCTCCCCCGGCCACGATCAAGAGAAGAATCATCATTAAAATAAAACGTCCCCAGCGGAACTTTCGCTTTCTGCGTCTTTGAACTCGAGCCAATTTCTACCCCCGCTTCTTTTATTATCCCAGTCACATAGTTACTGACCACATTGTATCAAGAAAGGAATCATATTCCCAGCAATTCTACTATTGTAATATAGGTTGATAGTAAAATAAGCCCTCTCAACTTTTCATAGAAGGAGGGCTTTAGATTTAAATTCTATTAAAGTGACAGTCTACAAAAACTGGCCTAAAGCATAGAGCAGTAGGAAGATGAAGACCCAGACGGAATCGACAAAGTGCCAGTAGATGCTAAATGAAACAAATCGGCCATGATTAGCGACAGTAGAGCCTTTGGTTTTTACATGGACAAGCAGAAGGGCCATCCACAGGATGCCGAACAGCACATGACATCCGTGCAGTCCGACAAGCAAGTAGTAGGAGGAGATAAAAGGGCTTCTGCTCAGTGTATACCCGTCTCCTATATTCTTCAGAAACTCTATCATTTCCAGGGAAAGAAAGCCAAGGGCCAGGAGGGCGGTCAGCCCGATGAAAAACAAGGTTTTCCCTTTTTCCCGGACATGCAGGGTTTTTTCTGCCAAATACCAGGTCAGGCTGCTGGAAAGAAGCAAAATGGTCGGAAGAATAATTTCTTTAAATTTAAAGAATTCCTTCGGTCCGGGACCGTCTCCCAAATGGTGGAGCATAACAAAATAGGTAGCAAACAAGGATCCGAAAATGACAGCCTCCGCACAGATAAACAAGAACATGGATGTCTTCCTTGGCGAAGAATATTCGAGAAGGGTTTCGGTTGAATTTTCTACGTTGCTTTCCACGCCCATTTACGCTTCCTCCCTTCGAATGGCTTCTTCAAGCTGTTCACTCGTATAAAGATCGATGCTCCGCTCATACGTAATCGAGCGCCAGGCCATCAGAAGCAGTGTCCCTGCAAACCCGGTAATCGTGATGAGCGGCACCGCGAAGATCAGTCCAAAGGAAATGGTAAAAAATCCGCCGCTGAGCAACAGAGGAATGATGGTAGGCTTCTCGACCACAATTCGCTTTTCTTCTTTTTTGGAAAACGGCAGGGTGCCATTTCCATGTTCCTTTGCATACCAAAGGTTTTCCAAATCCCTGACGACCGGCAAATACGGACAGCGCATATGAGAGGAAGGAGAGGAGACCGCCCATTCCATTGTGCGTCCATCCCACGGATCGGCCACACCCCGATGTGACTTTTTCTGGTAGCTGTAAAACACATTCCAGATGAAAAGAAGGACACTGATGGCCATCAGATAGGCGCCCATCGTACTGATAAAGTTAAATTCGAACAGTCCGTCCTCCGGCAGGTAGGTAAAGGTTCTTCGAGGCATCCCCTGCAGACCGGAAAGGTGCATCGGCAAAAACGTCATATGAAACCCGATAATAAACGTCCAGGCCTGCCATTTACCCATCTTGTCATTGAGAATATATCCGAACATTTTGGGCCACCAGTAATAAAAACCGGAAAAGGCGCCAAACACCGTACCGCCTACCATGACGTAATGCAGATGGGCTACGACAAAGTAAGAGTCATGGTATTGGTAATCGGCCGGCACGACGGCCTGCATGACTCCGGTTACTCCCCCGATAACAAATGAGGGAATAAAGGCAAGTGAATAGAGCATCGCCGTGGTAAAACGGACAGAGCCTCCCCGGATCGTAAACAACCAGTTAAAGATCTTTATACCGGTTGGAACGGCAATCAGCATGGAGGTAATGGCAAATACCACATTGGCAAATGCACCAAGACCTACGGTAAACATATGGTGAATCCAAACCATGAAGCTTAAAAAACCGATGACGAGCATCGAAAGAACCATAGATGAATAGCCAAAGATCCGTTTGGAAGCGAATGTAGAGATGACCTGGGAAAACACCCCGAAGGCCGGAAGAATCACAATATAAACCTCCGGATGGCCAAAGGCCCAAAACAAGTGCTGCCAAAGTACGGGGTTACCGTGTTCGCCACTGAAAATCTGGGTGCCGAACTGATTATCAAACAGCAGGATCAGTAAAGCTGCACTGAGTACCGGGAAGGCAAAAAGAATAAGGATCGAGGTGATCAAGGCTGACCAGGTGAACAGTGGAATCTTCATGAATCCCATGCCGGGTGCGCGGTGCTTTAAGATGGTGGTGATCATGTTAATCGAGGTCATGATGGTACCGATCCCGGAAACCTGGACCCCCATGTCATAAAAGGCTGTCCCGTTACCCACAATATCCTTGTCCACAGCCAGCGGAACATAAGAAGTCCATCCAGTGGATGGTGCGCCGCCCATCACAAAGCTCATGTTGATCAACAAGCCGCCCATCACAAAGAGCCACATGCTCAATGAGTTGAAAAAGGGGAAGGCAATATCCCTTGCCCCAATTTGAAGAGGTACGGCGATGTTCATCAAACCGATCAAAAAGGGCATTGCCACAAAAAAGATCATGAGAGTCCCATGTGTCGTCATGACCTGATCATATTTATCCCCTTGAAACACCCAGAAGTGGAAATTCGGAAAGGCTAACTGTGTCCTCATCAGCATGGCGTCGAGACCGGCGCGAAGGAAAAAAATGAATCCCCAGGCAATGTAAAGGATGCCGATTTTGCGGTGATCCATCGTACGAATCAGCGACCACGTCATCTTCCACTTTTTAGCCAAAGAGATATAGATTACAGCAGCAATCAAAATGACAAGAATGGAAATATTGGCGGCGACGATGTCAGAAGCAAATTTGATTTGTGTATTGAAAAACGGCATATCTATCCCCCCAGCTTTTGTTATAGCTTCTTCATTTTTTCAGCGTCTTCAAGTAAGCGGAAAGAGCAGCGTAGTCCTCGTTGCTGAGCCCCTTGGCTTTTGGCATCTCAGTGCCCGGCTTTACTTTTTTCGGATTCTTCAGCCACTTCAACACATTTTTTTCTGTGTTGGGGAGGAAGCCGGCTACACGTTTCCTGTCGCCGAAATCAGCCAGGTTAGGACCTTCTTTTCCTTGATTGGCGCTTACAGCGCTGCTTGTTGCGTGACAGCTCAAACAGTTGGCTGCAAAGACTTTCTGCCCTTCGGATTCCTGGGCGCTGAGTTTTGTTGAAGTATTTTCTTTTTTCATTTTGTCTACCCATTCCTGATAATCCCTTTGACTGTCTACCTTCACGAGAAACCGCATAAAGGAATGGCCCGCTCCGCAAAATTCGCCGCATTTTCCCTGATAGGTGCCCACTTTCTCGGGAGTAAGGGCCATTTTGTTCGTTCTTCCGGGAATTAAATCCTGTTTTCCCCCCAATTGAGGTACCCAGAACGAATGAATCACATCCTTGGAGTGAAGTTCAATCACCACTCGCTTTCCTTTGGGCAGATGAAGTTCCTGGGAGGTGACAATGCCTTCTCCCGGGTATTCGAATTTCCACCAGTATTTACTTGCGGTTACTTTCACTTTCATTGCTCCCGTGTTGTCCTGTTTTTCTTCTCCAAATACGCTTTTTACCATCGGAACGGCCAGGATCAGCAGAAGGACAAAGGGAAGGATGGTCCAGGTGAGCTCCAGTTTTTTATTACGGTTTTCCTGATGCTTTTCGGGCGTAAAGCCGGGTCTTGCTCTGTATTTGTAAACAAACCGGATAAAAAGAACAACCACTGTAACCATGACGATTAACATAATATAAATGCTTAGCTTAATTAATGAATATTGTTCTTCAGCCTGGCTGCCGGCAGGATTCAGGACGTCCATATTTTGGATGGCTGAACAACCGGACAATAAAAGAAGGCAACTGCCCCAGATTCCTACAATCTTTTTCATAGTCTCTCCTTTCAGCTGGTTTTTTTTTGAGAATCCAAAAAAATGTGTTTGACATGGAACGGCAAAAGGCAGCAGAACATAAATTCAGCTGCAGGTATGTAAACGTTCTTTTAGATGTAATCCCCTTTTTTTTTAGATTAAAACGTAGTCATCTTCTCATTCAGCCGGAAATATTTAGAAGATTCTTGTCATGATGTTTATGTTTAACGTAGATCAGGGAAGAAAATAAAAGATACGTATAAGCAACCAAAGAGGGAAGAGTGAGGTGAATCCATGATTGAAAAACCAGGAGTAATGCTGTTGCAGCGGCTTCCGTCTACAGATAGGACGGCGAGCAAGCCCTGCTTTTTGTTCGTGGCCAGTTTGCCCGCCACTCTTCTTTTTTCTGTATAAAACTTTACACTGTAAGGAATTAACTTCGTGTACGGCGCTCCTGTTCTTTTAAATAAATGGATATTAAAACTTTTTATTTCGCATTAAACCACGTTGAGGAGGAGACAGATGGAAAACAAACTTTCAGTTGTCATAAACGGGGATCAATTCGAGGCTGAACAAGGACAAAGTGTTCTGCAGGTTCTGCTGGACAAAAATATTTACCTTCCGCACGTTTGCTACCAGGAAAGTCTGGGCCCGATCGAAACATGCGATACGTGTGCCGTTCTTGTAAATGGTGAGATAGTCAGAGGGTGTGGAACTCCCATACAAGAAGGAATGGAAATCCAGACGGATACGCCCCAAGTGAAGGATGCCCAGTTTAAGGCGATGGACAATATCCTTGAAAATCATGAATTGTATTGCACAGTATGTGACAACAACAATGGGGACTGCACCATTCACAATACCGTGAAGGACATGGGGCTGGAACATCAAATCAAAAATTTTAAAGTCAAAGGGTATGACCTTGATAAAGGGAAATTTTACAGATATGACCCTGATCAGTGTATTCTGTGCGGACAATGTGTGGAAGTATGCCAGACGGTTGAAGTCAATGAAACACTTTCCATTGATTGGGACCTTCAGCAGCCCCGGGTGATCTGGGATGACAATGTTCCGATCGAGGAATCATCGTGTGTAAGCTGCGGACAATGTGTAACCGTATGCCCGTGCAACGCCTTGATGGAGAACAGCATGCAGGGACAGGCTGGTTATTTGACTGATATCCGCCCCGATTTTTTGCGTTCCATGATTGATGTGACGAAGGAAGCCGAAACAGGCTATGGACCGCTTTTTGCCATTTCGGATTCGGAAGCGAAGATGAGAGAAGACCAGATCAAGAAAACAAAAACGGTTTGCACGTATTGCGGAGTCGGCTGCAGCTTTGAAGCCTGGACTAAAGGCCGTGAAATCCTCAAGATGGAACCGGTTCCGGAAGGTCCTGCCAACGGCATCATGTCCTGCATCAAGGGGAAATTCGCCTGGGGCCATATCAACAGCGAAGCACGTCTGACCCGTCCGCTGATGCGTGAAGGCGAATATTTTAAAGAAGTGGAATGGGACGAAGCCCTTGACTACATCACGGATAAGTTCAAGGAAATAAAGGAAAAGCACGGCCCTGATGCTCTAGGTTTTATCGCTTCGTCCAAAGCGACCAATGAAGAGTCCTATCTAATTCAGAAAATTGCCCGCCAGGTCATCGGAACGAACAATATTGATAATTGCTCCCGTTACTGCCAGTCCCCGGCCACAAAAGGCCTTAACCGGACAGTGGGATACGGGGGAGATGCCGGGTCCATGCATGATCTTGAAGCAGCAGAGCTCGTGATCATTGTAGGTTCCAATACGGCCGAGGCTCATCCAGTGCTTGCCTCCAAAATCAAGCGCTCCCACAAGATGTTTGGACAAAAGTTGATCGTTGCCGATCTCCGGAAGCATGAAATGGCAGAACGAGCGGATCTTTACATCCATCCTGAGCCTGGAACAGACCTGGTGTGGATTTCAGCCATTGCCAAATACATCATTGACATGGGATGGCATGATGAAGCATTTATAGCAGAAAAAGTCAATGATTTTGAAGAGTATGTTGAAAGCCTTAAGCCTTTTACATTAGGAACTGCCGAAGAGATTACGGGAATTTCAAAGGAAACACTGATTCAAGTGGCAGAAGCCATTCGTGATTCAGACAAAACGTGCATTTGCTGGGCGATGGGAATCACGCAGCATCAGATCGGCGCGGACACGTCCACTGCCATCTCCAATCTGTTGCTTGTTACCGGCAATTATGGCCGTACCGGAACCGGTGCATACCCGCTGCGCGGCCACAATAACGTGCAGGGGGCCAGTGACTTCGGAAGCATGCCGAACACATTGCCAGGGTATCAAAAAATCAGTGATGCGGATGCGGTGGCGAAGTTCGAACAGGCTTGGCAAGTCAAGCTGTCCACGAATGAAGGAATGGATAACCATGAGATGGTACAGGGAATCTATGACGGCAAGCTGAAATCTCTCTATGTTACCGGGGAAGACATGGGTGTGGTGGACTCCAATATTAATTATGTGACCAAAGCGTTTGAAAAACTGGATTTCTTTGTGGTGCAGGATCTCTTTTTAACCAACACGGCGGAGTATGCCGATGTCGTGCTGCCCGCTTCACCAAGTCTTGAAAAAGAAGGAACCTTCACAAATACTGAGCGGAGAATCCAGCGTTTGTATCCGGCCATGGATCCGCTTGGCGAATCCAAGCCGGACTGGGAGATCTATTGCGAGATTGCCAAACGGCTTGGGTTTGATTGGAACTATTCTTCTCCTGCCGATATCATGGCGGAGGCGGCAGGTCTGGTACCGATCTTTGCTGGTGTCAGCTATGAGCGGCTCGAGAACTTTAAGAGCCTGCAGTGGCCGGTAAATGAAGAGGGAAAAGATACACCTCTTTTATTCACGGACGGTTTCCCGTTCCCGGATGGTAAAGCAAAGCTGCATCCGGTTAATTTTGCCCGCCACTATCATATCGATGAGGAACACCATCTCCATATTAACAATGGACGTATTCTGGAGCATTTCCATGAAGGCAATATGACGTACCATACAAAAGGAATCCGTACAAAAGTGCCAAATTCATGGATTGCAGTGTCAGAGGAGGCGGCAGAAAAGTATGGAATGGAAGAAGGCTCGAAGATAAAAATTTCCAATGAAAATGGAGAAGCGGTTACCCAAGTGCATATTTCAAAGGAAGTGTTCGGACAGGAGGCGTACCTTCCGCTCAATGACAACGGCAAAAGCGCCATCAATTATTTAACGAGCAACGTTACGGACAAAGATACCAATACCCCTGCTTACAAAGAAGTGCCAGCCAAAATAGAAGTGTTGGACAAAAAAGGAGATTCACCGCTCCCGCTGTACAACTACAGAAGAGGAAAACGCAATCCGCAGTATGGCGTGGATGTACAGAAGAAGTGGGATCGGGAGGATTACATTTTTCCTGGTAATGAGGAGGTAAAACAAGATGGCTGAGCGGATTAAAGATATAAAGCGCATGGAGATTCCCAAGGAGAAGATAAAGGAAGACAATCTGACTGAATTGCTTGATGTGTTGTCAGATAATAAAGAGGCTATGCTTGAGACTGTACGGTTTTTCAGTCTTCTGCATGAGAGCGGCAACCTTGCCATGATGAATGCGATGGTCGCCAAACAGGAGCATATTATGGGGAATCTCGCCTTTGAAGCCAACAATAAGCCGAATTCAACCATTCTTCATAACTTTACCCGGTTAATCGAATTTCTGGGTATGCTGAACTTAGAAGTCATTGACGAACTGACCACCCGGTACACACGTAAGCAAAAGGAAGAGGGAACAGAGGTGCCGAGTGTTGAGGATGTTGGATTCATTAAACTGATCAAAACGCTGAAGGATCCGGAAGTCAGCCGCGGAGTGTACATCTTGCTCCAGCTTCTCCGTGGAATCGGTCATGGTCCTTCCGATGAAAAGAAATAAACAAAAGCGGCTCTATAAGGGCCGCTTTTCCAATCAATCCTTCTATAGAAAGAGGTGCAGTCAACATGCAGTGGCTTGAAATCGTATCATACGTTGGAATTGGAATTGGTGTTTTGCAATTCCTCATTGTTTTGGTTCATGTCATCAGCCACCCGCAAACGATGAAAGTAATGAATGTGGTTTGGCCCATTACCGGGCTCTACTTCCCATTGATTGGCTTATGGATGTATTACAAGCTGGGTGTTCCGGATGCGAAACAGAAAATGGATCACCACATGAACCATTCGGATCACAAAGAAATGCATCACAGTGATAAACCGTTTTGGCAAAGTGTCGTCGTATCCACGACGCATTGCAGCAGCGGCTGCTCACTTGGCGATCTTCTCGGCGCTCCGATTGTCTTTTTAACCGGGCTAACAATGGCGGGCAGCACACTTTTTGCCGATTATGTGGTCGAATTTGTCTTGGCTTACATTCTCGGTATTGCTTTTCAGTATTACGGCATGGGAATGGGCTCAAAACCGGCAGAAGAAAAGCTCAAAAATGCGATCAAAGCCGATACCTGGTCCTTGATTGCTTTTGAAATCGGAATGTTTGCCTGGATGGCCCTGTCCCATTACGTGTTCTTCTCAGAACCTCCAAAGCCAAACGGTCCGGTGTTCTGGTTTATGATGCAAATTGCCATGATGATCGGCTTTGGCACAAGCTATCCGGCGAATTGGTATTTGGTGAAAAAAGGCGTCAAGCATGCGATGTAACGGAATAGAACTTACTGGTCATCGCGTTTGTCGATATACAGCGTTCCGTCCTTTTGAACTTGTGCAAAAAATACGTCGCTGATCGATGTAATGCTTTGTTGCTGCAATTGCTGGCGAAGCCATGCTTCATCAAGCTGAAGTTTATCCAAATTGGCCGTATTGATTTTACCGTCAGAAATCACCTCTGTCGGAAATGGGAAAATCGCCGGTTTGGGGGTGGGGGATTGTTGTCCGTTTCCTTTTTTCATAACAGAAAGCTTTCCATCCGTTTCAAAGATCGCGTAATCAACATCGGCTATAGAGAAAACTTCTTTATCCCGTAGCTTGGTCATAAGCGAGTTTATATCCAGCCGTACCCGTTTTAACGTTTCTTCCATTATTAATCCGTCCCGGACCAAAATGACGGGTTCTCCTGTCATCAGGTTTCGCGCCATTTTGGATTTGAGATTAAGATAGCCGGCAATAATGGTGATAGCTCCCCAACAGGCCACAACAATTAAACCGTTACGGATACTCATGTTGGGATCAGTAATCAGAGTACCGCCCAAAGTGCCGAATACAATCGCGGATATAAAGTTAAAAAACGTCATCTGGCTGATTTCTTTTCTTCCCATCAGCCTCGTCAGCAGCAACAAAAAAATATAGGCAATCACCACACGGATAATTAATTCAATAGCACTCATGCACATCTCTCCTTTTTATCATTTTTGACAAAAGGAATAGAAATATAACATCTGGACGGCTCTCCGAGGAGGCCATTTTTGGCTCTCCAAGGAGGGCTGTTTTTTATGGGCAAATCTATCATTTTTATGGAATCTAGCAAACCATAGGACAAACACCGCTGCACATTCCTGCTATTTTCATAGAATAATACAACTCTAATAAAAAGGGGGAATCTCGGTGTTTGGATTTTCAATGATAAAACTAGTGCGCCAGCATGCCGATAAGCTGGACCTTCATATGCGTTCTAAACTTGTGAATTTGTATCGGCCGATGCGCAAGGTACCTTGTTTTCTTCACAGCAGCATAGAAAAATGGCTGAAAAAACGCAATAAGATGAAGGTGTTGATTGAGTTTCATGAAGAGGAAGCGAATGTGCTTGGGGCGACTCAGGTCCATGAGCTCATAGCGTCACACCGCAAGTGCAAGGTTCATCACCAGTTTGGCAGTATTCCGTTTTGCTCTGCAACCCTAACCGCCAATGCGGTAGAAGATCTGTTAACCAATTGCACTCATATCAAAAAAATACATTACGACCGTGAAGTAAAAGCATTGCTGGATAAAGCTTCACCGTCGATTCATGCTGATGTGCTGAATCAATCAGGGGTGACAGGAAAGGATATTACGATTGCCATCGTTGATACAGGAATTTATCCGCACTCAGACATAAAAGACCGCATTATTGGATTTCAGGATTTCGTCAACCAGAAAAGTCAAGCCTATGATGATAACGGACATGGCACCCACTGCGCAGGCGATGCAGCGGGTAACGGCTACTTGTCAGACGGCAAGTACAGAGGGCCTGCGCCTGAAGCCAATCTTGTAGGCGTAAAAGTGCTCAACAAAATGGGATCCGGTTCTTTATCCACTGTGATTGCAGGTGTGCAGTGGTGCATTGATAACAAGGAAGAATACAACATTAAAGTGATTTCCATGTCACTTGGCAGCAGCGCTACCCAGCCAGCAGCAGATGACCCGGTTGTAAAAGCCGTGGAAAAAGCCTGGCAAGTAGGAATTGTAGTTTGCGTGGCGGCCGGAAATGAAGGACCGGATGACAATACGGTTTCAAGTCCGGGAATCAGTTCGAAGATCATAACAGTAGGGGCGATTGATGATCAAAATACGTTAGATCGCAGCGACGACAAGATCGCCAGCTTCTCCAGCCGCGGACCGACCATTGACGGTATTACCAAGCCTGATATTCTAACACCTGGTGTTAACATTGTATCCTTGCGTTCTCCCGGCTCGTATTTGGACAAGGCATCCAAGGACAGCCGTGTAGCAAACGATTACTTTTCGCTGTCCGGAACGTCCATGGCCACTCCAATTTGTGCAGGTGTAGCCGCCCTTGTACTCGAGCAAAATCCGGATTTTACGCCTGATCAAGTGAAAGAAAAGTTAATCAGTGCAGCAGAAGACTGGGGACTGCCAGCCAACTCACAAGGCCACGGCTATCTCGATGTCAGCAAGTTGATATAAAAAAAGGGGCTGTCCAAGAAGTCTGGAAGTCGTTGATTTTCGTTCCAGGCCGCTCGCTTTCCGTGGGGCGTGCGGTGAGCCTCTTGGCGCAAGCACCTGCGGTAGTCTCACCTGTCACGCTAGTCCCACAGGAGTCTCGCGCCTTCCACTACAATCAACTTTCATGGAAGTTTTTTACGCAAAAAGGAGCTGCCTGAAGGTCAATTTTTGACTTTCAGGACAGCTCCTTTTTATTGCTATTCAAATAAAATCAGCAAGGCGGCAACAACAGGAGTTGCCACCATAGCGGTCTTCAATAAAGGTTTCGGAGCGAACTTTGTCAGCTTTGCCCCAAGATACGCACCGATCATTGTGCCGGCAAGCACCTGCAGGAGCAGCATATAGTCAAGATAGCCTTGCATCACATAGCCGAAGCCGCCTCCAACCGCAATGGGGAGGATAACCAGCATGGTCGTCCCGATCGATTGCCGGATGGAAAGGCCGAAAATGAGCAGCAGCCCAATCTGGATAAATGGTGCAGAGCCGATGCCAAAAGCGCCAGACAAGAGGCCGGTGGTCATCCCGAGAATTAATGCCTTCATGAGAAGTGTAGGATAGCCCAGTTTCTCGTTGATGGTTTCTTCGATTCTTCCTTTTGAAATAAAGAAGCGGACGATAAGCAGAACAGCGGACAACAACAGCATTCCTGCTGTTAAATAGTGCAGATGCTCACTGGGGATAAGGGAAGACAGCCTCGAGCCGAAATACGCTGCAATTGCGCCAAACCCGCCGGTCCAAACACCGGCACGGAGGGCGATATTTCCTTCCTTCATATGACTGTAGGTTCCTGACAACGTCGTAAAGGCCATGGCGGCAAGGGAAGTTCCCAGTGCCGTATGAATGGGTATGTGAAAAAGGACAAGGATTGAAATAATAAAACCTGCTCCGCCAACGCCGATAAATCCACAGATCAGCCCAATGACAAGCATGGTCAAGGTAATAAGCACGATAAAAGGATTCCTTTCTTTGGCGGAATATCCGTCATTCTTGATGTTCTTTCTTTATTATACTAAAGCAAAACGACTGAAGAAATCAATGGCTGGGGTTTATTGGATTCTTTCAACTGGAAACTTTTATGTGATCGGCATGCTGACTGGTTCTGGCAATCTTTTAGGCGGGAACTACCAGAAAAAAATGTATCGCTTTTTTAGTTCGGGACCTTCGAATGCTTTTCTGGTACTTTTTGAATAATTTACCTATTAAGCTTTGAAAATATGTTTTAATAGCGTTATGGCCAAATTCGGCCTGTTCCTTTTTACACCAAACAAGAGGAGGTAACGCAATGAACGCGAAAAAAACGGCACAATGGACAGCGCTGCTGCTCGTCTTCGCGCTGGTGGCAGGATTCTTTGCACCGGCATCCGGACAAGTGGCAAATGCCCAAGGTTCGACATCGCTTGAAAATGCAGCACCGCTGACAAAAGGAAAAGACGTTGAAAATTCCTTTGATGCACCTGAACAAACACAATGGTACAAAATTACCCCGGATAACGATGAGATTCAAAAGGATTCCCATATGGAAATCTCGCTTGCGAGTGAGGGCAGCCTTAACATTTCCGCGTATTCCAGCATTGAGAATGCGGCAAATGATCAAACATTTGATATGTATCGTGGATTTACCACTCCGGATGAGCCGGTAAAACTCGAAATGCCGCATGCCTGGAAGGGACCTTATTACATAAAGGTGGAATACCTTGGTGAAGATCCCGAAACTGAGGAACCGCCAGCGGCCAATGAGCAGGAAAAGGTCAATTACACGATTGGCTATAAAGGCGTCAAGCATCCACCTGCCACTGAACAAGCAGGGGAAGAGTGCCCGGTTGAAATGAGTGCGGGCCAGAAAAAGTCAGGAGCCGCGCTGCTGACCCAGCTCCGCCAGCTTCGTGATGGCTTGTTGTCACAAACGGACGAAGGAAAGTCACTTTCTTCGCTATATTACAAAACCGCACCGTTTCTTGTAGGAAAGATGATGCTTCACAAGGATCTTCGCGAAGATGTATACAACCATCTTGTTGCGTTGAAGCCTCTATTCAATGAATTGGCCGAGAACGGAGCAGAAAGCACATATGTGTTATCCAGCAAAGACCAGACGGCCATTCAGGCGCTATACAAAATCGCCCTGGGCGCAGCACCAGACAAGTATAAAAAAGATATCGAAAAGATTGGCAAGCAGGCAGGCATTAATGCCCTTAAAGGCAAAAAGCTTTCCGACCTGCTGGAAAAAAATAACCTTGTTCCAGAGAGAACGAAAGATGTAACCAGCAAGCTTATTGTAAAAATGAAAGATGGATACACAAGCAAATCATTGAATCAAAAACTGCAAACGTACGGCATTCAGTCCACCGCCCGTTCTGCGTTTCAGTCTCAAAAGAAAATGAATGGCAACATGTACGTGGTTAAAGTGGATGGAGAAAAAGCTTCCGGCACATACAGCGCAACCTCTAAAAGCGCAAAAACCTCTGTAAATGCTGCAGCAGCTGCCCTTTCCAAACTGCCTGGCGTTGAATTTGCCGAGCCTGTGCAGCGTTACCACTCACTGGCCAATGACGTGGAGTATCCATATCAATGGTCATTGAAGAACAAAGGTATAGATGGAGGCAACAAGGGAGCCGACATTAACTATGAATCAATGTCCAAACTGGTGAACCCAAAAGCAAAAGATACATTGATCGCTGTTGTTGATACCGGAGTGGATTACACACTCGCCGATTTGAGCAATAAAGTACGAAGCGATATCGGAAAGAACTTTGTTACCCCGGATGCAGCACCGCTGGATGATATGGGGCACGGAACACATGTCTCCGGCATTATCGCGGCACAGGCCGACAATGGATATTCAATGACCGGCATTGACCAAAAAGCGAAAATCCTTCCGGTAAAAGTGCTGGATGCTTCTGGTTCCGGTGATACCGAGCAAATCGCCATGGGCATCATGTATGCCGCGGATAAAGGCGCGAAGGTCATTAACCTCAGTCTTGGGGGAGGCTACAGCCGGGTCCTTGAATATGCGATGAAGTATGCTTCCGACAAAGGGGCGACCATCGTGGTGGCAACCGGTAATGATGGAACATCGGCAGTCAGCTACCCGGGCTCTTCAAAATATGCGATTGGTGTAGGTGCAACCAATAAATTGGACGTTGTGGCCGACTATTCCAACTACGGATCCGGGCTGGATCTTGTTGCACCGGGCTCCAATATACCAAGCCTTGTGCCAAACGGAAATATAACGCTCATGTCCGGTACATCCATGGCCACACCGCATGTTGCTGCTGTCGCAGGATTGCTGCTGTCCGAAAATCCTCGTCTTAAAGCGAAGGATGTTGAAAGGATTTTAACACAGACCGCCGATGACATTTCATTCGGTGAAGTGGACAATCCAGGAGATGAATACGAAGAACCATCCAAACCGGTTCCGGGCTATGATACAGCTTCCGGACATGGCAGACTCGATGCGTTTAAAGCACTGAGCGCCGTTGAACTGAACGCAAAAGTGGATCCGGTCCTTGATAATATGAACAAGGTGTCCGGTGTAGCAAGCATCGGTTCCAAAGTGACCGTGAAAAACGGCAGCAAGACACTAGGTGAGGCAACTGTTTCTAAAACAGGAACATTCGCCGTCAAAGTGCCGGTTCAAAAAGCCAACCAGGTGCTCCATGTACAAATGGCCAAAGGCGCTGCAAAAACGGCCCTTAAGGCAGTCGTCAAAAAAGCACCGGCACCTGATATGCCGAAAGTAAGCAAGGTGACGGCGAAGTCAGTAGCTGTCAAAGGAAATTCAGTTGCCGACGGAACCATCAAAGTGAAAGATAAGAAGAAAAAAGTAATTTCTACTGCCAAAGTCAGCTCAAAAGGCACGTTCTCCGCAAAAATCAAGAAACAAAAGAAAGGCACGGTTCTTTACGTCACCGTAACCGACCTTGCCAAGCGTGAGAGCAAAGCCGCCAAAGTGACGGTGAAGTAAATAGAAAAAGCCCCCTGCAGCACATGGTCCTTCCGGTGCGTACAGGGGGTTTTTCCATTTGATTAAGACGAATTACATCGAATCCTTATGGACTTAAACGGTTTGAAAATAAGAGCTGATTTTGAAAATTAAACCGCCTTTTTTGAAAATAATTGAGGATCATTTGAAATTAACTCCCTCGATCAGTAAATAGTAGGTGCCGGAGAGTCCGCTTTTGTTCCTTCAGTCAATGCCTCACGGCCAATAACCCTGTTAATGAACAAATTCATCACGCTTAAACTCAATTTTTGCGGAATAGAAACCAGTTTTTCGACCAGGCGTTCAAGAATGACTCTCTGAATATCCGCCTGGGAAGCATCGCCCTCTTTCTCCATCAGAACAAGCTGTACCGCTGCTTCTCCAGCGGCTCCATACAAGGAAAGTTTGAGTAAATAGGGCTCTGTTTCCTTCAGAAAATTCGGATTACCCAGATGATGGAGCTGATCTGGTACATTTTTCAGTTCAACGAATTGGTGAAGCAGCTCTTTTGCCTCCGCTGTAAAAGCTCCCTTTTCCTTCAGTTCCCAAAAAGCGTCCATCAGTGGCTCCAACTGGAGAGAAAGCGGCTCTTTATGGTTGTTTAATAGACTGCCATAACAGCTTTCCACAAACAGTCTCAGGGCCTTCATTTCTCTGCCGCCCGAAAACTCTAAGAGACTTTTTTGCAGTGACGCCTCGGGCTCATAACCTGATGGATTCCACATATACTCTGCCATGGTATACAGCGGGATTTTTGAAGCTTCTGCTTCATTCATTGGATTGGCTGTTATCCCGATGATTTCATCTTCCTTATACAGTTCCGCGTCTCTGCCGTAAAGCGGTGCAAGGAACAGCCGGTTGCGGTCAAAATCATTCACGGGGTAATTGTCCCATATTAAAAGCGGATGCTGGAAGATACCGTGAATAAACTGGGCATCCTTGACACGTATGGATGGAGCGACTACTCCTATTCCGGTCCATTGGACGATAATATCCGGCTGCACGAGCGCCGCAAATTGTTCCCGATAAGGAGAAGTGCCTTCTTCATAATATTCAGTCGGTACGGTGATTAATGGCTTTGCCCCAGGATGTGTTTTTATAAATTCATCATTAAAACGGTTGAGAAGGAAAGCCTGGGCCGCAGCAGGAGGATTATGATCTCCTCCGAATTTTTCTTTGTCCCTTGGAAAGCGGAGTGCGGGATCAATATCATCCAGGTAAAGAGCAAATGACCGCACGCCAATCTCCCAGACTGCCTGTGCTTTATTCATGAGATCCTGAAATTCTGTATCATCAGAAAAGGTAATGCTGTTGCCTGGTGAGATGGCAAATGTAAAGGTAATATGGTTCCTTTTTGCTGCATCAACCAGCTGCTTGATTTCCTCCATTTTGTCCTGTGGATAGGGAGTTCGCCATTTTTCACGATGATAAGGATCATCTTTTGGTGCATACACATAGGCATTCATCTTGTGCTTGCTGTAAAAGGAAAGCTGGTTCAGACGTTCTTCATGAGACCAGGGCGGGCCGTAAAAGCCCTCGATTACACCCCGGACTGGCATGGACGGCCAATCATGCACGACAACAGAGGGAATCCATCCGAAGTGGTGTTTTTTTATAATGAGCTGACTGAAGGTTTGAGCGGCATAAAAGGTTCCGTTCTCATCAATTCCAGCCAAAACAATCATATGGGTGCCCGAATCCGTTGAGCCTGCTGCCAGCACATATCCTTCAGCATTGAGAGCTTCAGGCGGTGTAGCTCCAAGAAGATTTAACGCATCAGAAATGCTCTGGTTTGCCGGGAATTTACCCATATAAATCACAACTGGCATGGCTGTGTCCGCAGTACCGCCTTCCGGGGGCGTGCTTCTGATTTCCACTTCCTTTACCCCTGCAAGATAGAGGCTAGTTTCGACTTGCAGCAATGCCGCAGGGGGAGTGTCCACACCGGTGACAAGCCAGACAACAGGTGAAAGGGCGAATCCTTCCTCGCCATAACTAACGACTTGAGGTACTGGAGATAAAAGGCTTCCTTCACTTTTTGGCATCCGGCTATTCATGTTCAACCCACTCCTTTTTTATTCTAGCGCTAATTTAGAAAGCTTGATGTCATCATAATAAGACGTAGTCATCGCATATGCGGTTGTATAAGCAAGCACCTTGGCGGTAGCTGCTTTTTCTGGAGCTTTTGCTGTTACCGTTACTTTTTGCCATTGGTTGTAGCCGGATTCGGTATGGACAGGTGTGGAAGAAACTTCTTTTCCATCTTTGTCGTAGTACCGCAGCATAAAGCTTGAAAGGCCTTCTTTTAAATAAAGCTGAGTCTGTGCTCTCAGGACCTGGCCAGGATTGACCTTTACCGGGTGGCTCATCAGGGCTACGGACTTCTTGCGGGAAGTATCGACAAGCTTCAAGCTGTTTCTGCCTTTTTTATGCTTTTCATTGGTTAAACTGAACTGCACTTCGCTGTCAGCTGCAAACATGGATGCCCATCCCGGTACACGATCATGCATCATGGGGATTTCGAACCCGCTGTTTGTCAGATGAACAGATTTTACTTTGGCAATTTGATTTACCTCAATTTTATACAGCAAGGTGCGGTTGGAAGCCAGGGAGTAATAAATGTCACCGTCATCACCAATGGAAAATGAATAAGCGTTTGTAATCTTTTGGCTGTCTAAGGTGTCAGGATCGATGGCTGTCAGATTGCCGCCGGTGAAATTGGCAAACAGCAGGCCGCCGGACCATTTTAGATCAATGGATCCCCATGCATCCTCGGGAAGTACACCGTCAGGATACACCTTCTTGCTTTTAACAACGTTAAGGGTTTCTGGATCCAGGGCGAAGATGGCATTTTTTACGGCTCCCCATAGCAGTCCGTCTGGTCCAATGGAAAGCTCTCCGATCAAGTGGGGTTTTTCAATTCCTTCGATGTTCAATGAAATTTCTTTGATTTTCTTTTCATTTTTTACATCCCATACAAAAATCTTTGCTTCTTCAGCTGTAGGATCAGCTCCAAGGCCACCTGTAATCGAGGTCGAGCCATAGACCAACCCATCTTTATAGGCGAGGCCAACAACACTCTGGTCCTGTACAACGTTACGGAATACCTTATACTTCACGCCTTCCGCTTCCGGGTCATAAACCGTTAGTGCACCGCCAAGTTCCCCGTAAAATGGAATGCTGCCAATAAATGCTTTTCCTCCGCCTGTGGAGATCGTTTTAATCCGGTTCTGGGATTCTCCGAGCACAAACAGTTTTTCAGGATTGTCGTTGGATGGCGGGAGAGCCGGATCATAGGCACGGATGTCCCCTGACGGATAAACACCCATGAGCATTTTATTGCCAAGCGGTGCCATACTGTCGCCCTGTCCAAGGTTAAAAGGTGTTACCATTCCAGTCACCGGGTTGTACTGTGCGCCTTTTGATGTCTGCATGCCGCTGATGTAGAAATTGCCGTCCGGTCCTTTTTCGATCGCCTGCATGACGGTCGGTGTCGACTGAACGAGAGAAGGAAGACGTGTCACCTTTTTGGTCTCGAGATTAATAATGGTGACATACCCGCTGAAGTTGATGGTCACGAGACTTTTCCCCGGGAGTTCAGGCGTATTGAATTCCACCCAATCCACTCCACGAAAACCGCTTTCGTACTCGATGCCTGTGTCTTCAATTTTCAAGGTGTCGAGGTCCACTGTCCTCAATTTATTGTCCGTGGTCATAAAATAGACTTTATTGTTGAGCGATTGTTCTTCTACGTGTAAGCCGCGGACATTTGGAATGGTGACATCGAGCCATTTCTTTTCTTGTGTGTCGTAAATAAAACCGTTGCTGGAAAGCTCATAGCGTGCGAACAGGTAGCGGTCATCCACCTTTTCCAGGTCATAGATATGGCCGGGTTCGCCAATGGATTTGGAGATGTCCTCCTTTTCGCCGGTTTTCATGTTGTAGCGGACGATTTGCCCATGGCCGGTTCCGGAATAAATGTTATCACCGATCACCGCGAGTGAACGGATATATTCCTGGGACACAGCTCCAATCATCCGGCCGTAATCCGTTACCTTTTTGGTTTCCGGATCATATTTAAACACTTTACCGCTTGGGTAGGTTCCAACAAATACTTCTCCTTTTTCATTGGAAGTAATGGAGAAAGCAAACGATTCCCCGGGAAACTTGTAAACCAATTCTGCTTTTTTGGTGACAGGGGAGTATCTCCATAATTTCGCTCCGCCACCCTCGGTGGCTACGTAGAGGTCACCGTTCGGGACGACTTCATGTGCCCATGAGTTTTCCGAGTCCTCAAGGTCGATAACCCGCTTTAGCTTATAATCTTCAATATCAAGCACGTTTAATTTGGCGGGAAAGCCTTTGGTTGTTGTATACATGACGCGGTGTCCGTCTTCCGTTCCGACAGCGCCGTTAAAAATGGAAATGGCCTGGTTCAGAGGGGCAGTCAGCTTTTGAGGTTCGCCAAAATAGGTCCTCGCTAATTTACTAGATCCCTTAGCAGACGCCTGTTGGCTGAATCCAAGACTTAAACCAAACAGAATCGCAATACATAAACAGAGTGAAATCCACCTTTTCAACAAAAATCTCCTCCTTCTTAATAAATTGTTGCTTTGCTGATTTCCATTTCAGGCTGCTCGCTTTTACAGGCGCGAGCGCCTCCATGGTCTCATCTGTCCCGCCTTTCCCGCAGGACAAGGAACGCTTCGGCAGCGATCCATCGCGCGAAGAAAATGTGGTGTTCATTTTCAAGGATCTTGCACCTTGTACTCCAATCAAACGATCACTTTTTTAAAATTACGCTTACCGGGTGTACCGGTATAAATCTGTTCCTCTGGAAAAGTAAAAGTTCCCGTCCCGGTCCTTCGCATAAAGTGAAGCATCCTCATCGAGAATTTCAGTTTCCCACGTCTCTGGATTGAACTTGAACAGTTGGCCAAGCGTTGTGCCGTAAAAGTTTCCGTCTGCATCATAGTCGAGAAATACACCTCTCCAATAATGACCGATGCTGCTCCAGCTGAACGGGAAGAGCTCCTTGGACCCGATCACCTGCTTGGTGGCAGGGTCAAATTTGAAAATCTTGCCGGGGCTCATGCCCCACAGGTAGCCGTTCTTGTCAAACGAGAGGGCGCCAATGGCTTTTTCACCAGGAAGCGGTGAAATTTCAAACAATTTCTTGTTGGCAGCCGGATCATAGGCAAACAGTTTGCCTTCCGATTCTGTCGGCGTGGATCCAAGTCCGCCAAATACACTCGTTCCTCCATAAACGATACCGTCGTTATAAGAGAGGGAAATAATGCTTTGATTGCTGACAATGTTGGAGTGAACCTTATAGCTTTCCGTATCCTCGTTAAGCACCGTCAGTGCTCCTCCAAGTTTTCCGTAGTCAGGAACCGTGCCGATAAAAAGGTTTCCGTCTCCCTTTGCCCAGCCAAAGGGACGGTCTTGTCCGTCGCTTTTCAGCGAGAACAGTGCCCGGGGGTTGGTGGCTTTCGGAACATTTACAGGATCATGGTCATATGGTTTTTCAGGATCATACTTATAGATCACTCCGCCGGTATATACTCCCAAATAAAGAAACCGGTCCGTTGACAGCATGTTTTCCGCCTGTCCGAAGCCTCTGAATCTCGTAAACTCCTGGTCTTCAAGAGAATACTTGGTAAATCCTCCGGTCGGGTAACCACTCGTGTATATGTTTCCGTCCGGTCCTCTGCCAATCGATTGAATTTCCACCGGCTGTCCTTCAATGTCAGCTTCAATGCTCTTTGATTGTCCTGTCTTTGGATTGTAGATCCAGAAGCTGCCGTTATACCGCATACTGACCAGGCTTTTTCCTTTAATGCCTGGTCCGGGCAGATTCATCCATCCGAATCCTTTGTTGCTCCAGCTCTCTTTGTATCCGGTCGGCGTGAGCTTCTTGTCTGTTAATCTGTACGAATAGAGTTCATCTCCAATATTGAAATAAACAAGGCCTTTGGCGTCTGGCGGGGAAACACGAGAGCCTTTCACATTTTCAATTTCATCCACCCATTTCTTCTTCTTTAAATCGTAGACGAGCATCGTGTTGGACGGGGTAAGTCGAGCAAAAAGGAAACCGCGGTAGGCGTCAAGATCATACAGATCCTGCTGGTCAGCAAATTTTTCAGGCAGCGGTATGTTTTTTTTCTTTCCGGTTTCCGGCATGATTTCAACCAACTGCGCTTTTTTAACCCCTGTCCCCGCATATACATGTCTTTGGGCTACAGCGACACTTCGTGTGTAGCCCTGGTCCCCGGCCGCTTGTCCGAAGTCTGTAAATGACTTCTTTTCTGGGTCATACATGAACACTTTGCCGTTTGGGTAGGTGCCGCCGAAAATGCGTCCCAAATGGTCACTCTGCAGCCTCCAAAGCGCTGTTTCGCTCTGAACCGGTTTTCCAAGGTTGGTTACGGTATCGGTTTTGGGGTCGTACCGGTATAAAAAGGAACCTCCCGCAATGTAGACAAATCCATTTGGATCAACCACCATTCCCCATGCAGAAGCTGCACCATTCAATGGATGGGTGGCTATTTTTTTACCGTCGACAGGATTAATAATGTTCAGCATTGTCGGGGTTCCGCTAGCCGCTGCATAGATGGCCTGGTTTCCATCTGGTCCTTTTCCATAGGCGCTGGAATGAATGCCGATGTTAAAGTGAGCGGTTCCAAGTCTTTCGGTTTGACCGGCAGCATGTGCTTGCATTGAAAATGAAAAAAACGACATAGCAAGCAAACAGCAGAGCAGCAGGTTTCTATACCACTTTTTCACATGCAAAAACCTCCTCTTAAGGATTAAACACAGCAGTATTTATTTGGGTCATATCTGGTTCGTTATTAATCATACAAAAATACCCTTTCTTCTCCAATGATATTTTAGAAAATTCAGTTAAATAGGAGCTTACTCCATTTACATACGGACTGATACAGCGGTCAAGAATTCAGTCCTTACAGGTGTTTAAGGTCATTTCAAGCAGGAAATACTGAGTTGTCTTTAATGTGACGATAAATAATATGGAAGCTTTTTGAGGATTGGTAACGCCAATAAATGAGCGGTGTCTATAAAATGTCCAAAAATACAGAATATATTGACACTTAAAAACTCCTCACTTATTCTGAATTTGAGTACCAGTTATGAACCAGAAAAAGGGAGGAAGTTGAGATGTTCTGGAAAAAAAGCGGGGTCATTGTTCTTTTATGTGCTTTCCTTTTACTTTTTACTGCCTGTTCCAAGGATGAGGCCGCATCGGGTGGGAGCACGGACAAGAAACAATCAGCAACACTAACGGTATGGATTCATCCGTATGTGAGTGATGAGCTGAAGAGCAAGCAAAACGAAGTATTCAAAGGGATGGGTGAACGGTTCAAGAAAGAGTATCCCAATGTAAAAGTAAAGTTTGAAGAAATTCCCTGGGCGAACCGGGAGCAAAAAATCCTAACCGCATTGGCCGCGAAACAAGGTCCGGATGTCTTTTACCTGATTCCGGACATGATGGCTCAGTTTGCGGATAAAGGGGTGCTCGCACCAATCGATGATTTGCTTGGCGACTATGGCAAGAATGATTTTGACAAAACGTCATTGGAAGCGGTTACGTACAAAGATAAAATGTATGGTCTTCCGGTGTTAAAAGAGGTGCAAACCTACTTCTACAATACAAAGATCCTGAAAGAGCTTGGCGGGGATCCAAATCATTTGCCGCAAACATGGGATGAATTCAATGCTTTGGCTGAAAAGGCTGTGAAAAAAGGATATTATGCACGAAACTATGAAGGCGGAAATACGCCAAATGCCACGCTTTATCCTTATGTCTGGCAGGCAGGCGGTCAGGTCATTACCGATGATGGAAAAATCGCCATCAACAAACCGGATGCCGTCAAGGGATTTGAACTGGTCAATAACTGGTATAAAAACAAGATGATCCCGAAAGATTCCATTAATACCACCGACCACCTTCCTTTGTTTTTGGAAGGAAAATCTCTGGCGTATTGGGGAACCGGAGCTTCTCTTGCGACGATGAAAGAAAAAGGATTCAAAGATTATGCGATTGGTTCACCGTTAAAAAATAAAGAGATGGCAACCTTCGGAACAACCGGAATGTTCGTTGTTTCCGGCAACTCCGAAAATAAAAAACTGGCTGCACAGCTCGTCAAATCGATGACGAGCACAGAAAGCCTGAAAGCATTCAACAAGTTGACCAAATATGTACCACCAAGAAAATCAGCAGCATCCATCTACAGTGAAGACAAGGACATGAAAATCCTGACGGAGTATGCAAAGTACGCGAAGCCAGGCGTAATCCACCCTGTTTCCCGTTCGGTCATGCCGCAAATTCAGGCAAAGCTTCAGGAAATGATGCAAGGAAAGAAAACACCGCAGCAGGCGGCAGATGGAGCTGCCAAGGCGATACAGGAAGAGATGAATAAATAATGCAGGGAAGGGGGAGGCATCTCTCCCCGCCTTGCTTTTTCTAAATCGGGAGGTGAGTTTATGGGAAATTCCAACTTGTCAGTGAGCGGTACTGCTCCTCATCCAGCGGCCCGGCCGGCGACGCGTGCTTTTAAAATGAAAAAGCATTGGAACAAATATGCGATGATTTATATCTTTTTAGTTCCCATCCTTGTTCATTTTAGTATCTTTCATCTGTTTCCGATCCTTTTCAGCTTGTACATCACCTTTACGGACTGGCCGATCATCGGTGATCCGAAATTTATCGGCTTAAAGAACTGGATCAATTTTTTCTCTGATCAGCTGGCTTGGAAAGCGATCTGGAACACGATTCTCTTTTCACTTTATTATATTGTCCCAACGATGGCGCTTGGATTGTGTTTGGCGTTGTTGATCAATACCGGGAAAAGGGGAACCGGATTTTTTAAGGGAATTTACTTTTTGCCTGTCGTGACATCCTTTGTGGTGATCTCCGGAATTTGGGCGTGGTTGTTCAAAGGAACCGAAAGCGGGTTTATCAATTCTTTCCTTGGCTTATTCGGTATCGAGCCCCAGCTGTTTTTGTCTGATTCGATACAGGCGATGATGGTGCTTGCCGGTTTGAGTGTGTTTAAAGTGTGCGGAAGTACGATGATTTACTATTACGCGGGACTGCAATCTGTGCCTGATGAGTTTTATGAGGCAGCAAGGATTGACGGTGCTTCCAGGTGGCATCTGTTCTGGAAAATCACGTTTCCGCTGTTGATGCCCATCCATTTCTATGTGGCAATCATTACTACAATCGGCTCGTTTCAAATCTTTGATTCTGCTTTTCTATTAACAAGCGGCGGGCCGAACTTCTCTACCACTACCATTGTGTACTATCTCTATCAGGAAGGGTTCACCTCTCTGCGTCTGGGATATGCCAGTGTGCTGGCCTATATCTTGTTCTTTATCGTATTTGGCATCTCTTTGATCCAAAAGAAAGCATTAGGAAAAGAAGTGAACTACAAATAGAAGGAGGTGCACCATGAATAAAGTATCCCGGTGGACATATGTTCCTCTCGCCTTGCTGGGGCTCTTGTTTATTATCCCCTTTCTGATCATGCTGGGCGGTTCCTTTATTCCCATGAAAGTTCCCAGCGGTAACCCTTTTTTATGGATAACAGAGGAACACGTTTCCCTCTCCAATTTTATGTACATTCTGGTCAATGCGAAGTTTACAAAATGGATCCTCAATTCCTTGATCATTACCATTATTCCGGTATTTTCTCAGATGTTTTTTGCCGCAGTGCTCGGGTATATCTTTGCGAAAAAGCAGTTTCCGGGCAAGGAAATCATCTTTTGGGTGATGATGGCGGTCATCATGCTTCCAAGCCAGCTGCTGATCATTCCAAGGTACATTATGTTCAGCGAATTTGGCTGGATTAACACGTACTGGCCGCTGATTGTTCCTGAAATTTGGAGCATCCTTGGCGTTTTCTTTGTGCGGCAGTACATGCAAACGTTGCCCAAAGACCTGGAGGAAGCGGCGCACATGGATGGCGCGAACGATTTTACCGTCTTCTTTAAAATCATGCTTCCCATGTCAAAGCCGGTTATCGCAACGGTCGGAACCTTTGCTTTCATCTCCAACTGGAACGACCTGTTGACTCCGCTAATTTTTACAACAAGTGAAGATATGTTTCCGGTAACGGTAGGATTGGCTTCTCTTTTAACAAAGGAAGGAAACTTCGGGGTGGAGATGGCAGGCTCTGTGCTTTCCTTTATTCCAACCTTCTTAATCTTTCTTTTCTTCCAGCGCTATTTTGTTAAAGGAATTGCGTTGTCCGGCCTAAAGTAAAATTTTTCAGAGGATGGTAGACGTATTATGAGCGAAAAAACAAACCGAGAACAATTCAAAATAAAGTTTGACCAATTTGTTGATTCCATTAAACAGCAAATCAAGGATGGGATATGGGCAGTGGGTGACTATTTGCCATCAGAGCTTACACTCGCCGAGCGATATGACCTGAGTAAAAATTCGGTGAGAAGAGGACTCGATCAGCTGGTGAGGGAAGGACTGATCGTAAAAAAATCGAGGGTCGGGAATATGGTAGCTGCTGCCAGGCCGTTTGAGCCACTGACGTTAAAGTTTGGCTATTATCCCAGCATTCAAAACGAAGCTGTGCTAAAGGAGCTAATTGAGAGGTTTGAAGAAAAATATCCATTGATCAAGGTACAAACCATCAATCTTCCTTATAATCACTACAGCCAGACGGTCTATGATTTTTTTCAAAATGACATGGTGGACGTGGTTACGGTTAACTACAATGATTTTCTGGATTTAGAGCCCTATCATAACAGGATGTTCGAACCGCTTCCGGAAAATGATGAAGTTTACCCTTTTCTGAATAAAGGGTTTGCTGCACAAAATTCTTATGTAAGACCCTTCCTGTTTTCACCGATCATTCTTTGCTACAATGTCAAACACTTCGAAGAAGCGGGAATTGCCCTGCCGGATAGCGGGTGGCAGTGGGAAGATGCCCTGGATGCAGCAGAACGGCTCACTGGGGGAGATGCTGAAGCTATGCGGTGCGGGTTCTACTTTCATCCACTGTCACTGAATAGATGGCCCATTTTTCTGCTTCAGAATCAGGTGGTCTTTTCATGGGACGAACGCGGTGAAACTCATGTTGATCATGCAGGTTTTACCAGGAGCATCAAGCAGCTTAAGCATGTGGTGGAGCAGCAAAAATCCGGCGTGAACTATCTGTCGGACAGCGACCAGGACACGGAAGCCCTGTTTAAGGCAGGAAAGGCGTCCATGATTATGTGCTCTTATTTCAGTTTGAATCAGATGATCCATTCTGACATTGAATATGATATTGCTCCGCTTCCGTATTCAGGAGATGCGCGGACGATGCTCCTCATGATTGGGCTTGCGGTGAATAAACGATCCATGAAGAAGGATGCCGCTAAGCTGCTGGTTGACTTCCTGGGATCCGAGGAAAGCCAGGAAAGAATCCGTAAGAATACGTTAAGCCTTCCCGCTGCTAAAAAAACAGCCGAAAAGACGGGTGGCGAAAACATCAGCCTTCCTTCCCGCTTTAAAATGTTTCGCGAAATCGTTCCGAGTTACCGTTTGTACAATGATCTGGGATTGTCCTTTAAAGAGCTGAAAGAAATCCGTGATGAGCTTCGTCTTTATTTGTCCGGTCTGCTGGATGAAAACCTGCTCATCAAAAGAATAGAAACGAAGCTGTCACGAGCTGTTCCATTAATGGCCGGTGAAAGGGGGAAAGAGCAATGAAAAGTGTAGCGGCAAAGGAAGGGAAAATTACAATGATCGAGAGCGAGATCCCTAAGGTTCAAGATCATTATCTGCTGGTGAAAACCTCACATTCCGTCATTAGTACAGGAACTGAGCTGTCAGTGATCCGGTCCAGCCAAAACCGCACCGCTTATCTCGGGTACAGTGCTGCCGGAACGATTGTGGAATGCGGCGGCGGTACGCAGCCATTTACAAAAGGTCAACTGGTCGCGTGCTATGGTGTTCCTTTCGTCAGACACTCCGAATATTTGCTTGTTCCCAAAACGCTTTGCAGTCCGGTCCCTGACAATGTACAGGCGAAGGAGGCAGCGTTTGCGGGAGTAGGTGCTATAGCCATTCATGCGCTCCGAATGGCTAATTTGCAATTTGGTGAATCTGTTGTCATCGCAGGGCTTGGTGTGCTTGGTCAGATTATCGCGCAAATTTCGCATGCAAGCGCCTATGATGTCATTCCATATGAGGTGAATGAGAGCCGGGCCCAATTGTTCCAATCGTGCACAGGTGTTGAAGTAGCCACATCAAATGAATACCTGAACAGATTCATTGAAGAAAAGACGAACGGCCTTGGCTCTGATGCTGTCCTGCTGTGTGCGGGAGGAGGACACTCACCGCTTACGAATGAAAGTCTGGATTGGGTGAGAGACAAGGGGAAAATTGTGATTGTCGGTGATGTGGAGCCCCATTTCAAACGAAGTCTCATGTTTGGCAAGGAAGCAGAGATATTAATTTCACGCGCGGGTGGTCCTGGAAGATATGACCCTGTATATGAGAAAGCGGCAGTCGACTATCCGTATGCGTATGTCCGGTGGACGGAAGGCCGTAATATGGGAGAGTTCCTGAGGTTGCTGAGCGAAAAACGTATTCAGGTGAATGCCTATCTTCAGGAATCGGTCCTGTTCGACAATATTTCAGAAGCGTATGCGGAACTCCAGCAGGAAAACACAAGTGTACTTACGAAGGTGATTGATTATAACTGAAAAACGGAGGTGAAAAAGCGATGTCAGGGCAAATCTTTATTGGGGTGATTGCACCGAGTGTTATTGCCCGCAGGATTCAAAAAGTGATCAAGGGGTTCCCGACCTTTACGCTCATTTTACAGGTTTCGGAGGATATGTCGGATGTCGTCACTCTCACCAAGGAGTTAGCAGATAAAGTGGACGTTTTGCTATTTTCAAGCTTTGAGGTTTATAAGCTGGTGAAGAACCATATCGATTTTGAGGTGCCTGCCCATTATATCCCTCTCAAAGCTTCGGGACTTTACAGCGCTCTCTACAAGCTGATGAGAAAACATACTGAGGTGAAAGGGATCTCTGTTGACACATTATCCGTCCGTGAAGTGAGCCATGTCCTCTTTGAAGTTGAAGAGGAGATCGAAGTCATTCCTGTCCAGGAGGAAAGGGTGTTCCAGACCACCTCTCAAATTCTCAAACGGCATCAGCAGTATTTTACTGAGGGGAAATCACAGGGGGCGCTGACGGGAAGTAAAGAAATCGCTGAAGATCTCGAAAGGCTGGGTGTTCCCAATCAATGGATTACGCCGACTGAGCAGGATATAATCAACGCCCTGGAACGTGCATTGCTGTCATGCAAAAAGAGGCAGAATAAGGATTCGCAAATTGTAATGGGCCGAATCAGAATCGTCCCCTGCTCCGAGGAGAAATGTGAGCTGGACGGCCACCGAATCCAAAAGAAAAAATCCCTCATCCGTCAATTGATCCGCGACTATTCAGCCGCACTTGAAGCTCATCTCATGAGTGTAGTAGAGGATGAGTTTTTACTGGTGACTACCAGAGGCATTTTCGAACGCGTTTCCGAAGGCTATAAAAGTATTCCGCTGCTTCAGTCTTTAAAAGACGATCTGGAGGTTTCTCTTTCTGTAGGCGTTGGATTTGGATTATCAGCCAAGGATGCAGGGAATCATGCATGGATTGCGCTGCGTCAGTCCATGCAATTTGGCAGCAACCAGTGCTTCATTGTCCGCGAAGATAAAAGTGTGGTCGGGCCGGTGGAGATGTCCAATCCTTTAATCTACAGCTTATCGGTGACGGATTCTATGCTCCTTCAGAAGGCTGAAAAAACAGGCATGACGGCCGCTTATCTTGGTAAAATGCTTGCCCAGATTAAACGCAGTGAGCGCATTACCTACACCGCACAAGAAATTGCAGATATCCTTGGGGTCACCATAAGAAGCGCCCACCGCATTCTTTTACAATGTCTGGATGCGGGACTTATTCAAATCGTAGGGGAAGAAAAACTCGCGTCCAAAGGGCGGCCAAGACAAATCTACTCCTTTCATTTTATAGAGGATTATTTGTCGGGAAAAGGGTAATGAAAGGGAGAAAGGAGTGATGAAGATGTCGATTGCGATGATGACCTATAACATAAGGGTTGCTGGCCCGCATGATACAGGAGAACATGCCTGGGAGGAGCGGCGGCCCGTCATGAAAAAGGTGCTGGAGAAGTATTCACCGGATGTGCTATGCACCCAGGAAGGAACATATGACCAGCTTTCGGGGCTGGAGGAGGATCTGCCGGATTATCGATACATAGGCCTTGGACGGGAAGGCGGATCAAATGGTGAATTTATGGCGGTTTTTTATAAGAATAGCGTGTATAGAGTGGTGGCATACGACCATTTCTGGCTGTCTGAAACACCGGAAGTGATCGGATCGGTTTCTTGGGAAAGCTCCTGTACGCGAATGGCAACTTGGGTTCTTCTTGAACACAGGGGCACCAGGGAGTCCTTTTACGTGTTGAACACCCATCTGGATCATATCTCTGAGGACGCACGCCGAAATGCCGCTCATTTGTTGCTGGAAAGAGCAGCTACCCTTTCTGAACAAGCTCCCTTGGTGCTGACTGGCGATTTTAACAGCTCTCCCGACAGTCAAACTTACGGTATATTAACAGAGAACAGTATATTTAAGGACACGTGGGCCGAAGCAGAAGAAAAAAAGGGAGCCGGTCTTGGGACATTTACAGACTATACGGATGAAAGTGGTGGAGGAGAAGAAAACCGGATCGACTGGGTGCTCGTCACCGACCATTGGAGAGTGAAAAATGCCGAGATTGTGGACGGAAGAGTAGAAGGAAGATTTGCAAGTGATCATTCTCCAGTGTTTGTGAATCTGGAACAGCAAAAGGCTTGAGCGGATTGGGTTCGCTCAAGCTTTTTTATGTGAAAAAAATCTAATGAATATTGAGGCGCGTAATTCGCTATCCCATTTTCTTTCAGGTAATATGGGGTTTATCGGATTAATTTAGAAAGGAAATGAGGGACAAAATAGATGGAAACTACAAGTTACAAACAGTCCACCATTGTCACACTTCTTCTTGCGGGATCGTTCATTGCGATTCTCAACCAAACGCTCATGATTACGGCGATCCCTCCGGTCATGGCGGAAATGCATATTACAGCGAACAGTGCGCAATGGCTGACTACCGTATTTATGCTCGTGAACGGAATTATGATCCCGGTCAGCGCTTTTTTATTGCAGCGTTTTACAACCAGACAGTTGTTTATTACGGCAATGAGCGTTTTTGCTTTTGGCACACTGGTGGCAGGTATGGCTCCCAATTTTGAAATGCTGCTGTTGGGAAGGGTCATCCAGTCGAGCGGAGCCGGTGTGATGCTGCCGCTCATGCAGACGGTATTTTTAATGATTTTCCCGGTCCATAAGCGCGGTGCAGCGATGGGGCTCATTGGCCTTGTCATTTCGTTTGCACCGGCAATCGGTCCTGCGTTATCCGGCTGGGTCACCTCCCATTATTCATGGCGGGTCTTATTCTTCATCATTTTGCCGATTGCACTGATCGATATCGTTGTTGCTTATTTCGCCTTGAAAAATGTGACCGAGGTGACGAAGCCGCAGGTGGATGTACTGTCGATTGTTCTGTCCTCGCTGGGCTTTGGAGGATTGCTGTACGGATTTACAAGTGCCGGAAACAACGGCTGGACGGCACAAATGACGATTATTTCACTCGCCCTGGGTGCTCTTGCTCTCGTGTTGTTTATCACACGGCAGCTGCGAATGAATCACCCGATGCTGGAATTCAGAGTGTTTACGAAAGGGATTTTCCCTTTTACGGTAATGATTGGAGCGATCACGTTCATGGGGCTGATCGGTTCGGAAACGATCATTCCATTGTTCATGCAAAATATGAGAGGATTCTCTGCGTTTGAGGCAGGGCTGGCACTCTTGCCGGGCGCTTTGATCTCAGGGCTGATGTCTCCGATTACGGGGAGGATTTTTGACCGGATCGGTGCCCGCTGGCTGGCGTTTACCGGCCTGGTGATTATTACGGGAACCTCTCTCGGACTGTCCTTTTTGGATCCGTCCACTTCATTTATGTACATCACGGTGTTATACAGTGTCCGGATGTTTGGTTTATCCATGGTGATGATGCCGGCTTCCACAGCAGGACTGAATCAGCTGCCAAAACGGCTAATCCCGCACGGAGCAGCTATGGATAACACGATGCGGATGATTGCGGCTTCGGTCGGAACGGCTATCCTTGTTACCGTCATGACCACAGCTGAATCGAATGCGGCACCAGGTGTGAAGCATGCCGACATTTTTGGCGCCAACATGGCCTTTATGGTCATTTCCGCGCTTTCCCTGATCGCACTTGCCCTGACATTCTTCATTAAGGACCGAAGCATGGCAGAAGAGCCGATTGAAGAGAGATAACCAAGAAAAGCGTATGACCCACCAGGGCCGTACGCTTTTCTTATTTTCGAGAAAATTTGATAAAAAAACGAATGATAAACACGGTGAACAGAACCAGGCAGACCACGATGGAAATGGGCAAATATTGAGTGATTACATCTTCAGGACCTGTGTTGTAATACGTATATGCCTTTTTCATAAAGTCCTTCTATTATTTTTCCTAATTATACCATTTTAGCTGATTTAATAAAGCATATTTTAAAAGACTAACTCTTTCATGCTATGATAAACGGTGGATAACATAGAGCAGTCAGGAGGGATACCCATTAGTCTATTAATCAATGAAAACCGCATGCACAGCAAACAGTTAAACCGCGATATCGAGGTGAAATGGCTGTTTTCGGACCAGCTGCAGGAAGGGGATGTGCAGCTTCTCTTCGTGCAGGACGGGTATTATTACATGAAGCTTGGAGGGCTTCAGGAAACGTTTGAAAAGTTATTGGAGGAAAAGCCAGAGCTGGCGTCCAACCTTGTGATGATTACCGTGAGTCCGGGTTCTCCATCACAGCGGCGGGAGGTTTACCATCCGCAAGGGAAGCACTTTAACGATTTCACCGAATTTTTTTATGAGGAAGTGCTTCCTGATGTACAGCAAAAGCTTAAAGCCATCAATATGAATGTGGTGAAGATGGGCTTGATGGGCGATTCTCTGGCCGGGGTTATTTCGTTATACCTTGCCATGCAAAAACCTGAACGCTGGTCACACCTTCTGTTGCAGTCTTCGGCATTTGATGAAGAAATGGCAGAGGAAGCACACCGGCAGATCGGGCAGCCAGACTGGAAAATCTATCAGGTCGTCGGTGAGCGGGAAAACAACTTCAAGTCACCGGTCACGGGAGAGATTACCCATATCTATGACGGAAATCAACGCATGATGAAGGTATTCGAGGAGAAGGGGCTTTCCCTCGATTATCATGTCGAGGATGAGGAACACAGGTGGGTCTTCTGGAAAGACGACCTTCCGCGGGCACTTTGCTTCTTTTTAAAAAATTAAATTTCTAAGCCAGGCATCGTATTTTAGGCGGTGCCTGGCTTTTTTTATGAATTATGGACGGATTTATGTCGTTTTTTTACAGGACGGTGCATTATATCATGAAAGTATGGAAGGAATGTTATCGCTCTGCTTTAAAACTAATTAATGAGGTGAAATCATGAACAACATGCAGGAACTGGAAGAAGTAATGACAAAGCCGTCAGAGCGGCTGATTGAAGATATAAAACAGCTTAATGGAGATATTATGATTTTAGGAATCGGAGGGAAGATGGGGCCGTCCATGGCGAAGCTTGCCAAACGGGCCATTGACGCAGGAAATCTATCAAAGCGCGTGATCGGTGTCTCGCGCTTTTCTTCCGGCACGCTTCGAGCCGAACTGGAGGAAGCGGGCATTGAAACCATCAGTGCAGATTTGTTGAAAGAGGAGGATTTGCAAAGACTGCCTGACGCGGAAAACATGATTTATATGGCAGGCCATAAGTTTGGCACAACCGGCAATGAACCGTACACATGGGCGATGAATACGTATTTGCCCGGCCGTGTGGCAGAGCGGTTTCCGAACGCGCGACATGTGGTATTTTCCACTGGAAATGTTTATCCACTTGTTCCTTTGGCGCAGGGAGGGTGCGATGAAACACATCCGGTCCATCCTGTCGGTGAGTACGCGCAGTCCTGTCTCGGCAGAGAACGAGTTTACTCTTATTTTTCCCGCAAGAATGGAACACCGGTTACGCTGTTTCGGCTGAATTATGCCATTGATATGAAATACGGTGTTCTGCTGGAAATTGCCAAACAGGTGTATCAAGAAAAGCCAGTCGATGTAAGGATGGGCCATGTGAACGTGATTTGGCAGGGAGACGCTAACGAATATGCGCTTCGTTCATTGCTTCTGAGTGATAGCCCGCCTGCTGTTCTGAACATCACGGGTCCAGAAACGGTGTCCATCCGCTGGCTCGCACAGCAATTTGCAGTACAGTTTAACAAGCCGGTCACGTTTGTCGGAGAAGAGCAGCCAACAGCTCTGCTTAATAATTCTTCAAAGGCGCATCACTTATTTGGATATCCTTCCGTGTCTTTAAATACCATGATCGGCTGGACCGCCGATTGGATAAAGGGAGACGGTCAGACAATTGATAAACCGACACATTTTCAGGAAAGACAGGGAGCATTTTAATATGCTGAAGCCAGAGGTTAAGAAGCTTTTGTTGGACGGAACGGTCATTCCAGCCCATCCCCTGGCCTTGAACCGGAACCGCCAGCTTGATGAAATGAGCCAGAGGAGACTTACAAACTATTATATGGATTCCGGTGCAGGCGGAGTGGCGGTTGGTGTTCATACGACCCAGTTTGAAATCAGGGATCCAACGTTTAATCTTTATGAAAAAGTGCTGCGGCTTGCGGCCGAAGAAGTGGATAAAAGAGAGCTGCTGCACCCGTTTATCAAAGTGGCCGGAATTTGCGGTAACACCGAGCAGGCCGAGAGGGAGGCGTTCATTGCCAGGTCAATGGGCTATGAGCTTGGCCTTCTTAGCCCCGGCGGACTGAATCATTTAACGGAGACTGAGATGCTCGAGAGGACATGGAGAGTTTCAGAGATTCTGCCGGTGTTTGGCTTTTATCTTCAGCCCTCTGTTGGAGGCCGTGTCTTTTCATGCGACTTCTGGCGGGCGTTCGCCGACATTCCCAATGTGCATGCGATCAAGATGGCACCGTTCAACCGATATCAGACGCTGGATGTGATCCGGGCTGTCTGCCAGTCCGAGAGGCGGGATGAGATCGCTCTTTACACGGGCAACGATGACAATATCGTTCAAGACCTTCTCACTTCCTATGAAATCAATGTGCAAGGAAAGATGGTCCGAAAAGAAATCGCTGGCGGCCTGCTTGGACATTGGGCGGTTTGGACGAAACGGGCGGTCGAACTGCTTGATGAAATCAAGCAGGTGCGTAACAGTGGCAGCATTCCTGCGTCGCTGCTGCAGAAAAGCCTTGAAATTACAGATACGAATGCCGCTTTCTTTGATGCGGCGAATGGTTTTAAAGGCTGTATTGCCGGCATCAATGATGTGCTTGCCCGCCAGGGACTCCTACAGGGCAATTGGTGTCTGCTTGAAAAAGAGCAGTTAAGTCCCGGCCAGTCCGAGGAAATCGACAGGGTGTACAGAGACTATCCCCATTTAAACGATGATGACTTCGTTAAGGCTTGCATGCATTCTTCATAAGGAAAAAGAGGAACCCTTCGTTATGTAAAGGGTTCCTCCTTTATTTTCAAAAAACATCCTCCTCCTTTTGACATGTGCCAAAAAGGGGGGCACTTAATGGCTCAATAAGAGGTGGGCAAGACAAAAGATTCATTTTCCTTCAAATGGAACTTAATAAATTGACTGAATTTACAGACTTCTACTAATATAGTCAAAAAGCGAGGGAGGTTTTATGATTGGGAAAACGTGAAAAATCCAGGCTTTCTAGGACGAAGTACATGGCAGGCAGTATGGTGCTTGCCCTTCTGGCATCCGGTGCCTTGCCATTTACTCAGGCCAGCGCTGAAACGAAGCAGCAGGATCTGACAGGATTTGCAAAAGGTACGTACGAAAAGCAGCTGCAGTTCGAGGAAAAGCTCAAGAATGGAATCAAGGAAAATAAGATCAAAACGTACAGCAGAGCACTCAGTAAGCGTCCGGCACTTGTCGGAACAAAAGGCAATGATGCCGGTGTCAAATATGCGCTTAACCAATTACGGAAAGCAGGCTTAGACCCGAAAGTTCAGACCTACGATGTTTACCTCTCCCACCCCAACAGCGTTTCCGTCACCCAGACCGCACCATTTGAACGAAAACTGAACGTCATGGAAAATTTGAAAAAGAACACCCCGTTTAAAAACGAAGTCGTCGAGGGCTACAATGCGTACTCTCCTTCAGGAAATGTGGAAGGGGAGCTGGTGTATGCCAACTATGGAACGCCAGAAGACTTTGAAACATTGAAAATGCAGGGTGTGTCTGTGAAAGACAAGATTGTTATTGTCCGCTATGGTAAAAACTTTCGCGGTGTAAAACCCGACCTCGCCTCACAGAACGGCGCAAAAGGGGTGCTGATTTACTCTGACCCGAAAGACGATGGCTATGTAAAAGGCCCGGTATATCCTGATGGTCCATGGCGTCCGAGCGATGCCATCCAGCGGGGCAGCATTCTCTACATTTATAATTATCCCGGTGATCCGCTGACACCAGGCAAAGCCTCAGTTGCCGGAGTCAAGCGGATCAAAGCCAAAAACGCGGATTCACTCCCAAGAATACCAACCACACCGATCTCTTACAGTGAGGCAAAAGGATTGCTTCAGGCAATGGGAGGAAAGGAAGCGCCGAAAGATTGGCAGGGTGGCCTTCCGTTTAAATACCATCTTGGCAGCGCAGCCTCCAAAGCCCGCATCAACCTGAATATCGAGTATGAAACAAAACCGATTAACGACATCACGGTAACGTTTAAAGGAGCCAAGTATCCGAATGAAAAAATCGTGATTGGCGGCCACAGAGACACATGGACATATGGAGCGAGTGATAACATCTCCAGCTGGGCGACGATAATGGAAACCGCACGTTCGCTTGGAAAGCTCTATGAACAAGGGTGGCGCCCTGACCGCACCATCGTATTGGCCGGCTGGGATGGTGAAGAGTACGGCTTGCTCGGATCTACGGAATATGCGGAGCAGCATCAAAAGGACTTGATTAAAAACGCGGTTGCCTACATCAACATGGATGGCATTGCCGGACAGTTCTTTGGTGCCGGAGCCGTTCCATCGCTGAATGAACTCATTTATGATGTCGCGAAAAATGTGACCGAGCCTCGCTCCGGTTTGTCCGTTTACGACGATATGCTTGTTCGCAATAATGGAGAAGAACAGGAGATTGACAAGTTGGGCAGCGGATCCGACTACACGGCCTTCCTTCAGCATCTTGGTGTTCCTTCTGCTGATATCGGTTTTGGTGTGGCCGGCGGTTTGTATCACAGCGCATATGACAACACCGATTCTGTGGAACGGCTGTTTGACCCTGGCTATAAGCACCAGGCAGCAGCTGGCCGCTTTACCGGTCTCATGGCGCTTCGCCTTGCCAATTCACAAGTGCTTCCGTTACAGTACTCCGAGTATGCTCAATCCGTACAAAAACTTTTGGCAGACGTGGAGAAGGATGGAACGCTTGGCGTCGATATGAGCCATGTAAAAGCGAAGGCACAAGCATGGGAAGAAGCATCCAAGAACCTGGAAACGTACAGCCAGGACTTGCTTGCCGGGGATAAAGTGAAACCAAAGCAGCTTAAGCAGCTGAATAAAGCCCTTATCCAGCAGGAGCGAGACCTGATCAATCCGCAGGGGCTTGCCTCCAGAAGCTGGTTCAAGCACCAGATTTACGCACCGGGTCTTACAACGGGCTATGCAGCACAGCCATTGCCTGCATTGGTGGAAGCCCAGCAGGCTAATGATCCCGCTGCCTTCGCAAAAGCTGTCAAACAGCTCGAAAAATCTCTGACAAAAGCAACCTGGACAGCGGAAGAAGCGGTCGAATAAGTGGAATAAACAAGGTATTCATCGCGAATACCTTGTTTATTTTATGTAAACACTAAGGGTTCTCATGGGCTTAGGAATGGTGTCGTGTGGTAAAATCTAAGAAATAGGATAGAAGAAAGGGGAATTATTCATGACAAAGTACGCAGGATATATCGGAACCTATACAAAAGGCGACAGTGAAGGAATTTATTCATTTACCCTTGATACAGAAGCACAGGAAATCACAGATATCAAGGTAGCTGCACAGCTCGGGAACCCTACATATTTAACCATTTCAGAGGACAACCAGTACTTGTATGCCGTAAAAAAAGATGGAGACATGGGCGGTGTGGCAGCCTATGAAATTACCAATGAATCCAGAGGGCTTTCTCACTTGCGCAGCCAGCTGACAGAAGGAGCATCTCCTTGCCATGTCAGTGTGGACCGTGAAAACCGCAATGTGCTGACCGCGAATTATCATAAAGGAACGGTTGAGCGGTTTGCGGTAGATGATGAAGAAGGCGGTGTGCGCCAGGCTTCATCTGTCATCCACCATGAAGGCTCGGGACCGGATGAAAGACAGGAAAAACCGCATACCCACTATGCCGGCTTTACCCCTGATGAAAAGTTTGTAGCGGTGGTCGATCTTGGCATCGACAAGTTGATCACATATCAATTGAAACATGGCGAGCTTGAGGAAGTAAACAGTTTGTCAATCAAACCGGGAAGCGGTCCCCGCCACCTGGAGTTCCATCCCAACGGAAAAATCGCATACCTGATGACCGAGTTCAGCTCGGAAGTAATCGTGCTTTCCTACAATGCAGAGAACGGCAGCTTTTCCGTGTTGCAGAGCATTTCTACGATTCCGGAAGGCTTTACGGAAAACAACCAGGGAAGTGCGATCCATGTGAGCAAAGACGGCCGTTTCGTGTATGCAGGGAACCGCGGACATAACAGTATCGCTGTGTTCAGTGCGGAATCAGGTTCAGGAAAACTGACGTTTGTTGAACATACCTCAACAGAAGGCAACTGGCCGCGTGACTTTGAAATCGATCCATCCCAAAAATTTATTGTTGCGTCCAATCAGGAGTCCGGCAATCTCGTTCTTTTTTCAAGAGATGAAAACAACGGCAAATTGACCTTGATCCAATCCGACGTGGCTGTACCTTATCCGGTTTGCGTAAAGTTCTTGCATGTAAAATAAGCAGCCCAGGAGCTGAGCGCGATGAACGTACCTGAAGAACTCCTTGCCGTATGGCGGAGATTTGATGATTTTCCAATGGAAAACCTGACCAAAGCGTGGTGTACCCAACATATGAACAGGCAAAGGCAGCGGGAAGTATCACTCATGAAAGAGCATCATGCGCACTATGGCATGACCGGCAACTGCTTTGATCTGGCGCTTTGGCTGCTCCATGATCTGAAGGAAGCGGGAATTACGGCTTACGGTATCGGACGCGGATTAATGACAGATGCGGTTCATGTGGCAGTGATTGCCCTGGATGAAGAGGGCCGCCGTTACCTCTGTGACCTCGGCGATCAGTGGCTGGCCCCCATCCCGTTGGATGCGGAGAGTCCTGATGAAAAGTGGCACAGAGGGTTTTTCCCGGCTGCAGAAATCAGGACGTTTTTAAGCCGTAATAAGATTGAAGTACACTACCTCCGGCCAAACGGCAAAGTTTCAAAACAGGTATTTGACACTGGCCCGATTGATCACGACGTTTTATGGGAAGCAGCCCATTTCTCGCAAAAGCATATCAAATCATTCCCGCAGGTGGAATGCCGGGTCATCCGCCACGGCAAAAGGGCCCATTGGGAGATGAACGACTGGCAAAGCTTTTTTCGCACCGAAGACGGAATCATCCTGGAGTCGCCGGCAGGCGCACTTGAAGAATGGGCCAGCCGGATTGTGGAAAAGACCGGCATAGACAGGAACGTAGTGGAAGGAGCGCTCAGGATCTATGAAAAAATCGGATAACGAGTAAAAAACAGCTGAAGAGCTGTTTTTTTGTTGTATCTGGGGCAATTAAGCGGAGTTGACAGCTATAGAGGTCATACCAAGAGCCAGAAATTCGAGCCGAATGAGAAATACAAGCCAAAATCGCTAGCTTACTGGCCAGAATGAAGAATTTCCCGGCTGAAATCAAACATTTACTGGCCGAAAACGAGTTTCTACTGGCCAAACCCCCATTATGGTAAACTAGCGTCCCACGTTCCCCACCCACCAACCCAAAAAAACCAGGAACACCAATCAGGTGCTCCTGGTTTTTTCTAATTTATTCTTCCGGCCTTTTGGTTGTCTGCAAGGCAATATAGAACAGCACCGCAAAAAGGATGGTGATCAATGCCGAGTGAGACAGAGTGGCAAAGATATTGAGGCGGCTCAATACGACAGCCACACCGCTTACTCCTTGCAAGAGGGTCAAAATCAATGCGAGAAGGGAAGCGTTAAAGATATCGGGCCGGCCGTGTTTCAAATGCCGGATGGAGTAGATAAAGAGTCCGAGCACAAGCGCGAGCAAGACAACAGCGGCGACCCGGTGAAGATAATGGATACCAGGTAGTCCTGCAAACGGCAAGAAGTTGCCGGGATAGCAGCCGGGAAAATCGGTACAGGCGAGACTTGCTTTGACATGTCGCAAATACGCTCCCGAATAGATATCCAGATACGCATAGGCTACGGTCACCCAGGCGAACCACTTAAAGCGCTTGGAGACGGATTGTTTGATCAGCAAATGCGAGCGGTCCTTTTGGACAACGAACACACTCAAAAGAACAACGCCTGTAAAGGCCAGAAGTGAAAATCCAAAATGAAGAGCGAGTACTTCTGCTGATTGCGGCCAAAGTACCGCAGCTGCTCCAATTAGCGATTCAACGACAATAAAGCTGATACCAAGAATGGCAAGACCCTTTACTTCGCGATTGCCGCGGTAACGGCGCCATGCCCAGATCGAAAAGATAATAACAACAATTCCTGCAAACCCGGTAATCAAACGATGCGTATATTCAATCATCGTGGCTACGGTATATTCAGGAATAAATTTACCGTTACATAACGGCCAGTCACTGCCGCAACCCATTCCGGAGTCGGTGTCCGTGACAAGAGTACCGGCGATCATTAATAAAAACATGATAACACTTGTAAAGACGGCCATTGTTTTAAAGGCTTTATCCATAGAGAAAAGCTCCTTTAATAATATATACTCACACTTGACATCATGGGGTATAAGGAGCCTGTAGTCAACTGAGACGAAACAAATGACAAACATTTGTCAATAAAAGAAAAACATTTCGTGAACAAAGAAGAAGCTTAAAAAAATGTAGCCCGATTATACCCATTTAACAGCAATAATCGTTGTACCTATCCCAAGACCTGAGTCGATCACAAACTCGTCCATCAGGCGCTTCACACCGGGAAGTCCCATACCGAGCCCGCCAGACGTGGAATAGCCGTCTTCAAGAACTTTACGGACAGACGGAATCCCCGGCCCCTGGTCGGTTGCGGTGAGCTTAATCCCGATTTTGTTTTCATCGAAATAGGCTTCAAAACTTATCGTTCCCTTACCTGCATACAAATATATATTTCTGGCCAGTTCTGAAACCGCAGTAGAAATCCGGACCTGGTTTATCGAAGAGAAATGTAAGGTTTGTGCCAGTTGTTTTACTTGCTTCCGCGCAGCCACGATATCCTTTTCTGTATGTATATCGACGATGATAGCTGTTTTAAGCATGGCAAACACCCTTTTTTTCCAAAGCTGATGTTTCAATGATGTAGGTATAAAACAAGCGATCAACCCCTTATGTAAAACATTTATTACTAAAAAAAGCCAAAAAGAAGGCAACCTTTGCCTTTCTTTTTGGCTCACATCTAGTTCCATGCCTAGCTTGTTACTGCCTGTTATGCAATTGGTTCCAATATAAATAGTGCACTGCTTGAATCCCGGCCGAAATTCCAATCGATCAATATATCCAGGACTTTTGTGTTCAGCAGTTTTTCCAGCTGTGGCTGATGGGTGCCGAATAACCTTTTTTCCAAACTCCTCTTAGCGATTCGTTAGCATTTCATGTCCCGGTTTTTGTTGTTAGATTCCAGTCATAATATAAGTCCAGAATGTCGATTCCGACTTTGGACTCCAAATAGCCCACGATTTCTGCGCTTAGCGAATCCATTAGCCGATCTCTTATTTTTTCTGCGAGCTCGGAGCTCGGCTTGTTCCGAATGAAGCAGAGAGCGCTCTGTTGGTGAAAGAAAGTTTGTAAAGTAGACAGTAATAAACGGGTCGGCTACAGTCACAAACACAGTACCAGGGCCTCTTCCAAAATGGTTTCTGAGTATACGGCCAATATAACTGCTGATTTCTTTTTCAACATTCGCTTGATCCATAGATGTCTCCACCTGATTCTTTAATATGACTTAATCTTAACTATTTTTACAAAACGGACATCTTCGGAATTCATCTCTATTATAGTATTCGTCTGGTATATGAATTTCCCTTCCTTTCCTGGGCAAAACTTTTAATTTGTTAAAGAAAAAACCTTGATAACCAACGGCATTCACATCAATCAAGTTTGTCCCATTTCCTTGGTTTGTTCATACGTTTTGACCTTTTTCATCATTCTTTTTTCGTAGCGCCCGATTTGATTTTCGTAAATGACCGAACTTAACAGCAGGATATCGTCGCTGATTTTCTTTTTGAAAAATTCTTTATTACATGTCTTGTAATCATGAAGCAATCGACGAAGCTCTTTCATAAACATCGAAATCTCGTGTTTGTCAGCCATATCGACAAAACTCCTTTTAGTGAACTTACAATGGGTGCAGTTAGATAAAATCTCTCTCCACTAATGTACCCGTTTGTAGAGTATTTTTATCTTTTCAGCAAAAAAAGAGCCGAAAAGAAAAGGGCAACCCTTTACTTTCCGGCTCATGACTGGCACAGTGTGTCCAATTCATTACTGCCGCACTAACTTTTTGGTTTTAAGATAAGTGTAATAATGCTGTTATCCTTCTCAAAATCCCAATCGACAAAGATATCAAGGATCTCCGCGTTCAAAACCTCATCATAGTCATCATTCTGAAGCATAAGGCCTTTTTCCAAAGGGCGTTTGCAGATGCGAAGTGTATCATCAAATCCCATTGAAATCAGCTGCCGTTCAATGGCCACCAAAATCCCTTCCCGTACCACGACAAGTGTTCGGGGGCTTAATTTATATGATGTAATTCGCTCAGGCTCTTTTTGTGCGAGCTTGCTCATCTTAATAATCCTGTTATGAATCTCCTGTTTTCCCTGGTAAGGCTCGCCTTCCGTTAAATCCGCTTTCAGGTCATCAAGGCAAACCCCTACGAAGATTCCGGATTGATGGGAGAGATTCCAATCATAGTATAAATGCTGTATCTCAATATCTGTAACGCCTTTAATCTGTCCCGTAATTTCAGGCTCAAGTGATTTCATTAAAAGTTCTCTGGTTGTCATTACCCGCATTTCTTCATTCTGATTAAGCAATACTTGTTCCATCGGCGAGATAAAGCCACTGACATAAACGACTACGTAAGGTTCGTAAATTGTCACATGAATCGCTTCCGGTCCTTTGCCAAAGTTATCCCGCAAAAGTTTTCCAAGATTGTTCGCCAGTTTGTTTTGCTGGGCTTTTACTTCCATTCGTTCTCATCCTTTGTCAGAAAGAAGCATCATATCTTCCATCCATTTTTTATTTTAGCACCTTTATTCAAAAAATCAAACAACTCAGAGAAAGAGTGTGTATTCTCTTTTATCCGTTTTTTTCTCCCATAAAACGTTTTAATTTGTCGAAAAAATGTCTACTTAGAAAGTAGAACTCAGGCAAAAATTGCATTAAAATAAAGGAGTATATAAAAATACTCCTGTTTAGGAGTGCTGTAAATAACTGTCTAAGACGATGGAGGGACGATATGATTGAACAATTAAAAAAGCTTGGCATGACAGAGCTGGAATCAAGGTGCTACATCACTTTACATGAAGAACCCGACCTTACGGGGTATGAAGTGGCAAAGAGAGTTGCGGTGTCCAGGGCAAATGTATATTCCGCTCTAAGATCACTGACAGAAAAAGGGGCATGCCGTAGTATGGAGGGAGAGACTGTCCGCTATAACGCTGTACCTATCGAGGAACTGGTGCGCCTGTTTCAATCCCAATTTGAACAGACGTCGAAAGCGTTGATCGAGGAACTAAAGACCCCTCCGCGTCCGGCCCCTGCTTTTTACAACTGGAAGGGCAACAAAGGATTGGACCTGGCGATCCAGCGGGTCATCGCAAACACCGAACAGGTGATTGTTGCTGAAATCTGGGAGGAAGATTTGTCGTGGGTTGCAGAAAACTTGCTTGAAGCGGAAAAGAGAGGTGTGACGGTAGTGCTTATTTCCATCGGGGAAACCGATATTGCGCTTGAGCATGTCATCGTTCGCCAGCTGGAGGACCAATGGCATACAGATGAACGGAAATTTTCATTGCTGTCTGATTCAAAAACGGCCTTTATTGGAAGCTTTGGGGGTACACTGAAACCGTCATCTGTGGAAACCGACCATCCAGCCGTCATTGAAATGCTGAAAAATAACTTTTACCATGATCTGATAATGCAGCAAATTGAGCACGATTTTGCTACTGATCTTCATCACCGGTATGGTGAAAATTATACAAAACTATTAAAGTATTATATCCATGAGAAAGGATGGAAGGTGTAAAGGGTGAAACGCAAAACATACGGCCAGTTTGAATTAAGAAATTGATAAAGAGGCTTCATTCATGAGGGGGAGAGTTTGTGGAACTCTATATTCTTACCTTTTTCTTCGGTTCAAAAAGATGTGCCAGCGCCATTTGTAAATTGCCAAACTTTATGATTTTTGAAAAATCCAGTCCCAGCTGAATACTCGTCATTGCAATCTCCGGGCGGATACCAGTAATGATGGCTCTGATTCCGAGGAGGGAAAGCTGTTCGATTACAGTAAACAATTCCTCTGCGACCGTGGAATCCAACGTATATACACCCGATAGATCAATAATTAAATAGGTTAATTCCAGGGAAAGAGCTTTCGTCAACGTTTGCTCCTGAATGACGTTCATCCGTATCGAGTCAATATCACCGATCAGCGGAAGCACACCGATCTTTTCATTGATTGGAATGATGGGAACACCCAGTTGGGCCACCAACTGTCTTTGATTGATCTTTTCCTGGTCTGCATAATGAAAATGATCGACAAAGACTTCAATAATAATATCAAAGGCGCTGTTGAGATTAAAGCTCCATGTGCTGATATGGGTGACTTCCACATGGTTGTGGATGCGCGCAAACTCTTCAATAAACTGCCAGCAAACTTCACGGCAGCGCTTGAAATTCTGTATGATCTGCAACAAGGAAACACCTTCATTTTCGCGCTCATGCGCCAGCTCTTTTGCCCACTTAAAGGGGTCATATTCGTAGAGAACGCACTCGGCAAGCATGTTGGTGAATTGAATATGCTGCATACGGAGCTTATCTTGAACTTCTTTTGGGGCATCGATGGAATAGCGTGAATGTTGCTGTTCGTCCCGCCCTTTTAGCCATTCATCAGCCATCTGATGAGAATGGTCGAGCAAGTACATATAAAGCTGTTTTTCAATCACCATTAATTCTTCCTCCAATCGAATAGGAATCTTATGTGCAGAATTGCAGTATCCCTTAATGTTGTCCACGTTATTGCATATGCTGCAGCGATACAGGCAGTGAGGGAAGTAGTGATGCCAGCTTAAATGAGGAATGAAATCGTTTGTTGACTTATTGATTTCTCCTGTAAAGAAGCCAACTCCTCTTTTTATACTAAAATAGTATTGTGGCTAATAGTCAACAAAATTCCAAATAAGAAAAATGAGATTTCCCGGGGAACTTTTTGTCGTTTTTGTCGTATTTAAAAAAGAATAACAGGTGAGCATCCATCCTCGATTGGTTGGCTGATAAAATTAATTTTCTTCCAGTTGACGGCATATAGTGGGGAAAGGCTTTAGAGGTTGGAGGGTCCATCATGGCGGAAAGAAGGCTCTTAACGGAAGGCGAGATGCTCAACACCATTCGGAATGGGCTGCCGCCGGCAGTGAAACCGAAAAAAATTGTGATAGCAGGAGCCGGTATTGCAGGCCTGGTTGCGGGGACGCTCTTGATGGATGCCGGACACGATGTCAAAATCCTGGAGGCGTCACAGCGTGTTGGAGGGAGAATATACTCTGTTAGGGCTCCTTTTACTGAGGGGCATCATTTTGAGGCAGGTGCCATGCGGATTCCGGACACCCATAAACTGGTCTTTGAGTATATTCACCGCTTCAATCTCCCTTATAACCGCTTTGTGAATCGTTTGCCGGAGGATTTGTTTTATGCGAATGGCCGAAGAGCGAGGTCCGCTGAATACGATCAAAATCCGGAGCTGCTCGGTTTTCCTGTTGCCCCGCATGAACGGGGAAAAACGGCAGAGGATTTGATGCGGTATGCCATTGGGCCGCTTGTTGATTACGTGAACCAAAATCCATCAAAGAACTGGCCGATCGTGATCCAGCTTTATGAAAATTATTCGGTTGATGCGTTTTTGAAGAACAATCCGTTTGGCCGGTCGTTATCAGCGGGAGCTGTGGATAAAATTAAGGTGCTGATTTCTCTTGAAGGTTTTCCAGAGCTTTCTTTTCTAGAAACCTTCCGTGACATCCTGCTCATTTTTATCCGGCCGAATCTGCGGTTTTATGAAATTACGGGTGGAAATGACCAGCTGCCCAACGCGTTTGTTCCTCATCTCGGGAATCGGCTGCTTTTTGGAAAACGGCTGACCCGTATTAGGAATCATCCGAAAAAGGTAACGCTATATACCGAAAACCCGGTTGGCAGGGCGACGGAAGAATTTGAGGCTGACCGTGCCATCATAACCATACCATTTTCCGTGCTTAACTTTGTTCAGATTGAGCCCGAACGGTCATTATCCTATTCGAAACGAAGAGCCATCAGGGAACTTCATTACGTGCCTTCCACCAAGGTGGGCATTCAATTTAAAAATCGTTTCTGGGAAAGGGAGGGTTTGCATGGCGGAAAAGCGGTAACCGATCTCGCCTCCCGTTTCACCTATTATCCCAGCCATTATCCAGCCGGGACTCAGTCGGGGGTTGTGCTCGGAAGCTATACATGGGAGGATGACTCGAATCTTTGGAGCTCTCTGCCAAGCCGAACACGAGTGGCGGAAACACTAAGGTGCCTCTCTGTATTGCATGGCCCGCAGGTATTTGATCAATACATGACCGGAACCTCCTTTTCCTGGACCAGCAATCCATACGCTGGGGGAGCTTTCACGATGTTTAAACCCTACCAGGAAAAAGAATTCGGAGATGTAGTTTCAATGCCGGAAGGAAGGCTTCACTTTGCCGGAGAGCACGCGACCATGACTCACGGCTGGATGCAGGGATCGATAGAATCGGCCATCCGCGCCGCCCATGAAGTGCACGAGAGTCAATAGAAGGAAAGAGCTTCGCTGTTGTTTGGAACAGTGGGGCTTTTTTTGCGTGCTTGAGATTCTATGAAAATGATGTGATATGCAAGTATTCCTTGTCGAAGCGCAAGTAAACGTCCCAGCACCGCAAGTAAATCCCTCAGAGCCGCAACTAAATGATGTCGAACCGCAAGTAACACCGCTACAACACCTACGGATGATAAAAATTCTGCGCAAAATCTAAAAAAGTGATCCAAATTGCATAGACTAACGTTAGCTTTAAGCAGTTTTCGTCTAGCAATTGACCCTGCCTCTTTAAAAAAAAAGCTTCTAAACGAGGCGCCAGGCACATAGTTGTTAATACCATGTCCATCAACTGGATTTGTCTTCCATTGCATTTAAATCGAACTTAACTATAATCTTTCTATAATTGTTGAATGTCCTGCCGGCCTTATGAAAGGAGGAGCATATGACAGCAACTGCTATTCTGAAAAAACTTGCTAATCGATTTTTCTCACTACGAGTCTATGATTTGTCTGCTCAGATGGCCTATTACTTTTTAATGTCCGTATTCCCATTCCTGCTGGTCATTTATTCCTTGTTGGCCTACCTGCCGATTAAGGAAGAAAACATCCTGGAGCTTGCCAAACCGTATGCGCCAGAGAATACGTATTTATTAATCGAGAGAACCCTGACCTATACGGTAACCCATCAACAGGGAAACTTATTGTCATTCAGCTTAATTATTACATTGTGGCTTTCATCAATGGGGTTTCAGTGCATCAAGCGTGTCATGAACGATGCATATGCCATTGAAGTAAAAGAAAGTTTTTTCAAACAGATCGTGGAGGGAATTGTTCTCACCATCGGTTTTATGATTGCGATTTTGTTCTCGGTATTTGTTCCGATTATTGAAGAATTGATGAGGCATTACCTGAATGACGTATTTACATTGGATGGCTATCATAAATTATGGATTTTTCTGCAGTGGGGGATTGGAAGCCTGTTTTTGCTTCTTTTCTTCATTGGACTTTATTATTTCGCGCCAAATGTGAAGTTGCACATTTCAAAGGTATTGCCGGGCGCCTTTTTTTCCATGATCGGCTGGCAGCTCGTATCCATGGGCTTTGCGGCTTATGTCAGAGGAAATAACTATTCGGCGCTCTATGGGCAGCTTGGCGGTATTGTGGTACTTATGCTCTGGTTTTACCTGTCAGCAATGATCATCGTTATCGGTGCACTATTGAATACCATCGTCTATCCGATCAATGAACACAGAAGGGACTAATGACAATGAAAGCACAGGGCTGCAGTGTCAAATGGCCACTGGTCTCATTATTTCGGGTTCTGCTGCCATTGGCGGACGGGCTGTCGGCCTGCTTGGCTTCATTAAATCATTCAGCCACGAAAAACGGTGAAGCGGTTGGAGAGGGAACAGGCAGTGAGTGAGGAAGGAACTGAGACTCCTCTAAAGGAGGAAGCAACTAATTCCCGCTTGCCGGAGTGCATGATGAGCCTTTCTGCGTTTTGGGCGCGGAGAGGCTCTTTTGAATTTCTGTTGGTGATAATTTCGTTTACATAATCGGGCTTTGGCTCGGTTTCCGAGGTAAATCTCATTTCAAAAAAAAGGCGCTTCTGACAGGGTCAGAAACGCTTCTCGTCCGAAATTAGCTTGTGCGGGCACCTTCGAAATAGCCGCTTTCGATGATAATGCTCTGGTTGGTGGTGGAAAACATCACTACACGAACCACATCTCCCGCGCTTAAATTCACGCTGGTGGCACAGCCGTTTGCATCAATACAGGTTCCTCCCTGAACCATTGCAACGGCCAAGGAAGTAACAACTGAATTGTTTACCATCAGGCCCAAAGTGAGGCTTCCGGATGTTGCAGCTGTTGTGCCGCGTACTTTTGTTTGGGCGCAAAATTTATATACACCTGCACGGGTAGCTGTAAATTGTGAACCGAATACATTATATTCATTCATCCGATTGTAGATCACATTGCGGTAATCGACAGGTGTAACCACATTGGGAGCGATCACCTGTCGTGTCGTTGATTCTGCAAGAAAATAAGAGAACCCGATTGGAACAGGCAAGAAGTTAACAATCGGCCCTGGAATTCTGCACAAATCCATCGGCGGTCGGGGGCTGGAACTGGAGCTGCTGCTCTCATGATGGTGGCTTGAGCTCGAACTTGAACTTGAACTGCTAGAACTTCTGGAACTCGAACTTGAGCTGGAACTGCTAGAACTGCTAGAACTGCTAGAACTGCTGCTTTCAGGACAATGGCTGCTGCTCTCAGGATAATGACTGCTTTCCGGGCAAGAGCTGCTCTCAGGCATTACGTGGTGGCTTTCCTGGCAATGGCCGCTGCTAAGTTTTACGTTGGGCGTGCTGCTTTCAAAGCGGGGCAGACTGCTCTCCACCTGGAGAGTGCTACTTTCGAGACAAGGACATTTGCTTTCATAGCTGGAGCTGCTGCTACTGCTGCTTTCCTGACAATGACAGCATCTGCAGTTCTTGTATCTTTTACGCATATATCTTCCTCCATATAGTATTTAGGTGCTACACATTACGTGTTTCTAGCAGTTTATGCGGACAGGAAGATTATGCTTGGACATATACCTTGGTCAGGTTGTTTAAAAGAGATATCAGTTTATATAATGACGGTTTGGCCAGTAAGTCTTTCATTTCGGCCAGTATTCAGCATTTCAGTCTCCAAAAAGCACAAAAAAGGCGCTCTGCCTCACTGCAGAACGCTTTTTTTACCTCAACGAGTCTGTGCTCCTTCCAAAAAATCCACAAAATCACTGATATTTTCAAAGGTTTGATGGGGTTCGTGGCTGAATTCTTTCGTTTGCACCTCGGGGAGCCAGTGTACGCCGACGGTTCGAACCCCGGCTCGCTGTCCGGCTTCAATGTCAGAGTCGCTGTCACCAAGGAACATGACGTCTTCCTTTGAAACGCCAAGCTGATCAATCGCTTTTAACACGCCTTCGGGATGGGGCTTTGGTTCACTGACATCATCCCCGGTCATAATCACATCAAACAAATCGCTCATCCCGAGTTTCTCCAGGGAGATGTCCAGACTGCGACGGCTTTTTCCAGTCATAATTCCAAGCTTCAAGCCTTTATCCTTTAAGGAACGAAGCAGGTCATCCATTTCGGAATTGGCGTCCACCAGATCTGAATGCTTATCTTCATATGTTTGATAAAACGTCTCGATGGCGCTTTCCTTGTCAGAATGCTCCAGATGATCCTGGATGATCACCGGTTCCACTGGCCCGAACATTTCTTTAATTTCTTCGTCTGTAAAATCTTTATCATCATATTTCTTAAAAACGGTTTGAAAGGAATGATAATTCACCGGCAGCGTATTGGCTACTGTACCATCAAAGTCAAAAATAATTGCTTTCACACTCAACACCTCCATGCCGTTCTTTTCCCAAAAAGCCCGACTTTTATTCCTTTTTAGCAACCGTCTCTCTTTATTCTATTAACGATAACTGCTCGGACAATGATGATGCCATCTGGACATTCACCCGACTGGCCCACCAGGAATACATTAGTACGAATGGTTTGCAGGGAGTGGGGCACATGTTATATGACAGCGATACAATCAGGAGAGAGAAACTAGCGTCTTGGCAAGAACGGGCAATCGATGAGTTTGAGAGAAGGATGAGATCGACGACACGTCCGTTTCCGTGTATTCCAGCAACGATTGGTGAGTCTCTCGGCCAATTTCGTTTTGGATTTGCCGGAAACCCCGTCCACACGTCCTCGGTGGAGGCTTTGGCGGCGCTGCTGAAGGAATATACAGAATGTGCAAAGGACTGCGGAGATTATACGTCCCTTATCGTGTTTTATGAAATACCGGGGGAAACGGCGGAAAGCATGAAGGTGGAGGAGTATGAACAGCTGTTTTGGAGCCAGCTGGCCGGTTTGGCCGAAATGGACACGAGTGAATGGCCGGCCCAAATACCGAACGATCCGCATGAACCTCTGTGGGAGTTTTGTTTTCATGAGGAGCAGTACTTTATGTACTGCGGCACACCGGCACATGTTAACCGGAATAGCCGGTACTTTCCCTGTTTTATCCTGGCCATTACCCCAAGGTGGGTGCTCGAGAGATTCAATGCATCTCCATCCAGGGCTTCTAAAATCAAACAACGGATTCGAGACCGCCTGAAAAAATATGACGCCATTGACATTCATAACGATTTAAAAACGTACGGAAAAGAAGATAATTACGAATGGAAGCAATATTTTTTGCGTGATGACGATACGGCGGTATCCAAATGCCCGTTCCACCGGTTTTTCAAAAAGAAAAAATAAGTTCGTGAAGCGTTCCTGAATAGAGCGGGAGCGCTCTTTTTTCTATTCAATAGTTTTTATGAACAAAATAGTTAGGATATAGTATAAATAGTGGTAAACTATTATAATGTGATATTAGAGTGAATTATTTAATATAGACAAGGTGGTTTCATGGATAATTTATTGGTCAATCTTTTGGAAATCCTTCTTATAAATATTGTGTTGAGCGGGGATAATGCAGTGGTTATCGCGCTTGCCTGCCGGAATTTAGAAGAGCGGCACAGAAACAAGGCCATTTTCTTCGGTACGTTCGGAGCGGTATTTTTAAGAGTGGTATTAACGTTTGTTGCGGTTTATTTATTGAAGATTCCTTTTTTAAACTTTGTCGGCGGACTGCTTTTGTTGTGGATTGCCATTAAACTTTTAAAAGGGGAGGAAGAGGGCGATATTGAAGCGAACTCCAGTCTTTCCGGGGCAATTAAAACCATTATTATAGCGGACCTTGTCATGAGTTTGGACAACATTGTGGCCGTTGCGGGGGCAGCCAACGGAAATATCGTGCTGATCATTCTTGGTCTCATCATCAGTATTCCATTAATCATTTGGGGAAGCCAGCTGCTCATGAAGATCATGACACGATTTCCCATCATCATCATTCTCGGAGCGGCATTGCTCGGCTATACCGCTGGCGAAATGATGCTGAAGGACAAGGCTGTCGGGCATTATCTCGAAAACATCGATTTCAATCTTCATCTTGTTGTACCGCTTCTGCTCGCCGTGCTTGTCGTTGTGATCGGCAAGTTCAGCGGCCGGCATGCAGAAAGTCATTAATTCAAAAAGACAAGCCCTCTTTGGCTGATAAAAGTCAGAAGAGGGCTTGTTTTTTATTAGATCGTCGTCAAAATCAGTGAAACCAACAATCCGATGGCAGCGACCATGCCGACAATGGATCCTCCTTCTTCAAAGGCTTCAGGCATCATGGTCGAGCCGACCATGGTGATAATACCGCCTGCGGCAAAAGAGGCAATGATGGCCATGACTTCCTCTGAAGCATTTTCCAAAAAGAAATAGCCGCCCCACGCACTTAAAGTAGAGATGAAGAGAACAGATAACCAAAGAATCATAATTTTTTGTTTGCTCATATTGCTTTTCAGCATCCCTGACGTACTCGACAAACCCTCTGGGATATTACTGATAAAAATGGCGATGACCAGCAGCCAGCTGACATTGTTATTTTCGATAAGACTGGCACCGATCATAATCGATTCGGGAATGGCATCCATCACTGTTCCGATAAAAATCGCCAGGCCGGAACTGCCTTTCGAGGCATCATTTTGTCCGGCCGATCGCTTCCGCTGATGGCCTCCTTTTCGCGAGATAAAAAAATCCAGAAGGGTGAACACGATGGCGCCCACCAAAAAGCCTGACCCTGTTGGAAGCAACCCTCCTGACCGGACAGACTCTCCCAGTAATTCATATGTAGCTGCACCAATCAACACTCCTGTACCAAACGACATGATAAAGCCTATCACTCGTTTTTTGATCGGGAAGGCCATGGCGGCAATTGCACCCAGCAGCACCGCTGAACCGGATATGGCCCCCCACATTGCGGCAATCCACATGTTTCCACCTCCTTTAGGCTTATTACAGTTTTACCCAAAGGAGGCAAAAAAGTAACAAATGCAAAGTCAGAGCAGGGTTAACGCTCCCGTAAGCAGAGCGAGACATGTGATAACCAACGCGGTCAAAATGGCCCATTTGTACGCAAAACGCTGAAACGCACTAATATCGACATTGACCATACTGACAAGCAGGAAGGTGGAAGCCACCAGCGGGCTCATTAAATGGACCGGTTGCCCCATAATGGAAGCCCTTGCAATTTCAATGGGACTGACCCCGTAAGCGGAAGCCGCCTCTGCAAGAATCGGGAGCACGCCGAAGTAATAGGCATCGTTGGAAAGAACAAAGGTAAACGGCATGCTGGTAATGGCCACGATCGCCGGGAACAGCGGGCCAGCCGAGTCCGGAATGATGGAAATGAGTGCCTGTGCAATCGCATCCACCATTTTAGTACCTGATAATATACCGGCGAACACACCTGCAGCAAACACAAGCAGTACAACGGTGAGTGCATTGTTCGCATGCGCGGCGATTCGTTCCTTTTGAAGATCTAGATTCGGATAGTTGATCATCAGCGCCATAATAAAGCCGACTAAAAATAAGGCTGGGGCTGGAAGTAAGCCCATTACTAAAACGGTCATTACAGCAATCACAAGTAATAAGTTGAAATAGCGGAGATGCGGGCGTTTGAAGCTTGCAGAATCACCATCTGCAGACATGGTTTCCTGGGCAGCGGCCAATTGTGAAAGGATCTCAGGATCTACCTTTTTATGCTTCAGATCGGCAATTCCAATCCGGCGGCGTTCTCTTTTTCCGAGAAGATACCCTGTAAAAACGACCCATAACGCGCCTCCGATCATAGTTGGCAGCAGCGGAATGAAAAATTCGGAAGCATCCAGCCCCATAACGGCAATGGCCCGTGTGGCAGGACCGCCCCAAGGGGTCATTCCACTCATGATGCTGAGTGAAAGCATGGATACGGTGGCCAGAATCAATGGATTCATCCCAATGCGGATATAAAGGGGAAGCAATGCGGAAACAGCGATCATATAAGTGGTGGTTCCATCACCGTCCAACGCCACCAGCAAGGAAAGAATGGCTGTTCCCATGGCAATTTTTACAGGTTGCACGGGATAAGGGTGGTGCGAACAACAAGAAGAATTATGGAAGGTTATGTTTACACCAAAAAAGAGTATGAAATGGCAACAACAAAAAATCAAAGAAAAGAACAGCTCATATTTTAATTTCGATGATTACTCCAGCCGGCGTAAAGTGCAGCAGCCAATCCACCCGCTAGACCGGCCAGAAGATCCCCCATGGTATCTTTGTTCCCGCCCAGCTGCATGGTGTGGGTAGCTACCAGATCTCCGGTAAATTCATAGATTTCCCAGAGGGCTGAGGCAAGGGATGAAAAGGAGAGAATGAAAAGAAAATAAAGCCAAGGAGATACGCTGTCCCTGAGCTTTTCGGGCACGAACCGTTTGTAAAGCGACATGCCGCATAAGCCGACAAAGGCTCCTTTATAGAAATGAAGGGTGGTATCCCACCACGGAAACTTCAGATAAAACTGCATGATGCTGCCAAGGTACGTGGTACACAAAAGAAATAGAAAGTAACCCATAATAAGAACCAGAGGAAAGGGGTTTCTTTTCAGAAAAAGCAGACCGAGGGGCAGCGCACTGACCGCTATTCCGCCGAGAGCAACCTGCCAGCGGGAGGCATCATCTTTCATAAGGTAATAGATAAACAAGCCCAGCATAAATGCTATAAAAAGCAGACTGCTCCACACCAAAATTTTTCGTTCCACCACGTTCACCTGCCTCCTTGTACTGTTATCAGTATGGCCAACAGGGAAAATATGAAACAGGAAAAAGCCGCAAGCACCGTTGCTTGCGGCTTTTGTAATAACAGTTGCCCCTTCTTTGGCATAGAGCTTAACCGTTCCTGCTCCGATCCCGGTTGCTGAACCCGTCACAACCGCAATCTTGTTTTCAAGTCTTCCCATCGTAACTACCTCCTTTAATCTGTAGGGTGTATTCCTCCAAAGTATGTGGAGTAAACATGAGGTGCTGATGGGAAGCGTTTACAATCTTGGCATGGAAAAACGCTCCGTGCCGTACAGCTCGGAGCGTTCTCCTATAATGCTTCTTTGATGACTTTTTTATAATAAACGACCGACAGGATTCCAAAGATGGAGTAAAGTGCAGTGTACAGAACCATAACCAGGATGATGGGTGTCCACAGCTCAGTTCCAAAAAGGAACCATCCGGATTTCACGGCAAAATAACTGTGGATCAGCCCCAATACGAGCGGAATCCCGAAGTTGAACAGCTGCTTGAAACGAATGCCCTTCAGCAAATCTCCTCTCGTAAACCCAAGCTTTCTTAAAATGGTGTAGTTCGGCTTTTCCTCTTCGCTCTCATCCATCTGCTTAAAATAGAGAATACAGCCTGATGTAATCAGGAAAGTCAATCCAAGGAAACCAACGATGAACATCGTCAGACCCATATTCTGCTTTTGGTCTTGAAGCATTTCCACTCTTGAGAATTGGCCTGCTTTAAACTGTTGCTTCTGAAACAGGTGATCCGCTTTTTGCAGATGGTTTTCTTTGGTGACATCAATCCCCACATAACGGGAAGGATCTGTAGTAGGAGAGGGGGCACTCCCGTCTTTAAGCTCGCGAAACACAGAATCATTCACTACCGCTGTCGGTAATCCGCCTGTAAAAGGGATGGAAACGACCGAATCCTTCTTCATGCCGATGTAGTTTTGCAGGATCTTCTCCTTTTTGGTTTTCCATATGATTTGGCCGGAGTCTTTGATCTTAAAAAAGGATTTTTGAAGATCGGTCACGCCAGTCAAATACATGTCTCTTTTCGAGAGGTTTTGGCCTTTTACACTGGAATCGCTGATCACCGAAATGCTTGTGTTTTTCGGATTGAGCCCTGTGGCTGTGGAGGAAGCTTCAAGCTTCGCCTCCATAACGGAGGATATATCCGCATTTATGTGGAGCACTTCAATGTTTGTTTCCTTGAAGCTAATATTATTTTTGTTTAACTCCTTCTTGAATGTGCCGGCCGCATCGGTGCTGGTGAACGAAAATTGGTTGGGCACATAGTTCCTGGCCGTTTTTTCAGCGGAATAGTAAGAAATATAGGTTAATGACAAGAGCCCGATGGCGAGTGCTGACACGGTTGTAATGATCGTCAGCAAAAGAGCGTTCGACTTCATCCGGAACATGATGGACGACAGGGAGAGAACCTCATTGACAGACAGATATCCATTTTTCTTTTTGCGGATCAGGTTGAACACAAACCTTACAGATCCCTTATAGAACAAGTAGGTTCCCAGAATAACAGACCCGAGAATCGAAATCATTGCCAGATAAAGCTTGGCTTCGTTGTTGAAATCCCCGCCGAACAGCTTGGAGGATACATAATATCCCGCAATGATGAGAACCAGACCGAGTATTCCCATGATAATTTCCAGCACAGAGATTTTCTTTACTTTGCTTTCTGTCGATGAAACCGCGCGGAAGAGGGACAAAATGGTCTGTCTTTTGATAAAAATAAAGTTCGTTAACATGATGACGCAGTAGATGACGGCAAAGACTATGATCGTTTGGACCATTGCCTGTGCTGAGAAATGCAGGGTGGCAATCGCATGAACACCTGTAACTTTGTATAAAATCATGATGGCCAGCTTTGAAAAGGCAAAGCCGAAAAGGATGCCCAAGAGAACTGAGCCGAAGTATAGCAGGAAATTTTCAGCAGTGAGAATACGGAAAATCTTGCTTTTGGTCATGCCGATCAGCTGAAACAATCCAATTTCCTTGCTTCGTCTTTTAATAAAAATCTTATTCGCATATAAAAGGAAGATGGCAACGATGGCAATGAGTAAAACGGAAGCAGCTTTAAGTGCTGCTCCACCTTTAATCGATCCCTTTGCCTCATCCATGGATGGATCGTACTGCAGGGTTACAAACGCGAAATAAAGGGCGGCACTGAAAATCAGGGCAAAAACATAAAGGTAATAGTTTTTCAGGTTTTTTTTCAGATTGCGAACGATCAGCTGATTAATGCTCATTCTGAACACCGCCAAGCACACCCTGTGTTTTCATGACATCCTTGAAAAATTCCTGTCTCATCTGGTTTCCTTTGTGAAGCTGGGAGTACAGCTGCCCATCCTTGATGAAAAGAATACGGCTGCAATAGCTGGCGGCCACAGGGTCGTGGGTAACCATGATGATCGTTGCGTTACGGCTCCGGTTCAGCTCAGCGAGCTTGTTCAGCAGGTCAGAAGCCGATTTCGAATCCAGTGCACCTGTCGGCTCATCGGCAAAGATGATGCTCGGCTCGTGGATGAATGCCCGTGCAGCGGAAGTGCGCTGTTTCTGTCCGCCGGAAATTTCATTCGGGTATTTGTCCTTCAGTTCATAAATGCCAAGCTCGTTCGCGATTGTATTGAACCGGTGATCTGCCTCGGCGGGGGAGGTTTTTGTCACAGACAATGGCAGCAGGATATTTTCTTTTACCGTCAATGTATCAAGCAGGTTATATTCCTGAAAGATAAACCCGAGATGATGCTTGCGAAATTCGGCCAGTTGTTTTTCTTTCATCCCTGTAATCTCATTGCCTTCAATCATGACGGAGCCGCTGTTGATCCGGTCAATGGAAGAAAGGACGTTCAAAAGGGTCGTTTTTCCCGATCCGGATGGTCCCATAATGCTGACGAATTCCCCTTTTTCAAAACTGAAATCGAGTCCTTTCAGCACTTCTTGTTTGTTAAATTTATTGCCGTAGCTTTTGTGTAGGTTTTTGGCTTCTAATATGGTCATGCGTCCTGCACTCCTTTTGTTTCTTGATATCTAAAGTATAAAAGGAAAGAATGCTCACTTCCTTCGATTCGCCGAACAAAAGGGAAAAGCATGTGACAAAGATGTCACATGCCCGTAATCTTCAAGAAGTCGTTTGGTTTGGGGAACGACAGCGTAAATGTGGTTCCTTTTTCCAGTTCGGATTGTACCTCAATCTCAATCAACAAAGGAACAGCGGCTTTTTTTGCCAGGTACAATCCCATGCCTGTAGCAGCATGATCCCCGTGGTGCGCTGTTGAAGTAAACCCCTTGTCAAAAATCCGAGGAAGGTCCCTCGGATCAATACCACGGCCCTCATCCGCAATCCGGAGAAACGCTCTTTCGCCGTGCTTACCGGTGGAAATGACGATATCGGACTCCTTGCTGTATTTGACGGCATTCGTCAGCAGCTGTCTTACAATGAAGGAGAGCCAATTGCTGTCACTTAAAACAACGGTTTCTTCCAGCTGCAGATCAAACCCGATCCCTTTTTGAATGCACCAGGATTGAAGGGTCTTTATTTCCGAGAACAAAAGATCCTCCAGGTCCACTTTTTCCACATACAAATCATTTTCCATAAAAGGGAGGCGCTTCTGGTGAAGCTGCTGATCCAGAAGATAATGAATACGAAGCCATTCATAAAGAAAAGGGTTTTTCAGCTTTTCATCCTCCAGGCGGTCGATCATCAGCCGGAGAGCGGTCAGCGGCGTCTTCACTTCATGGATCCATCCCAGCAGATCGTCTTTTGCCTCTTCCGTTTCTTCCTGATAAAAGGCTGCTTTTTTCTTTAAATATGTACTCTGGCTGACCAGGCTGTTCTCTATGATTTTTTCAAACGGGGTTTCCGCTTCCGGCAGGCTGGTCAAATCAAAATCGTTCTCCCGCTCCTCCAGTCGCTGATAAAATTTCGTTTCCTTATGACAGCGATAGACCAGGAACAGGGTGAACAGAATCAGTGACAGGAAAATCACGTAAAGCACCGAGCCGACAGGGATGGAAGAATCGATATAGCAAACGGAAAGAATCGCCAGCTGAAGAACGAGGTAAGCAGCAATCCAGCTGCGCCGTTCGGAAAGGAAAGCGCGGATCATGAGCTGCCCTCTTCTAAAGCCATATAACCCTGGCCGATCTTTGTTTCGATAGAGCTGCCCAAGCCAATTTCCTCTAATTTTTTTCGCAAGCGATTCACATTCACGGTAAGGGTGTTGTCGCTGATAAACCGCTTATCGTCCCAGAGGCTGTTGATAAGATGGTCCCTGCTTACAATTTTATTTTTTTGTTCGATGAGCAATTTCAGGATAAACATTTCGTTTTTCGTCAGTTCCAAGGTTCCATCGTCATTGGATACCGTATTTCGGTCATAATCGACCGTCGCTCCGGCCCACGTCCGGAATTCCGTTTTTTCCGCACTATAGTTATACACCCGGCGAAGAATCGCCTGTATTTTGGCAATGAGCACATCAAAATGGAACGGCTTCTGAACAAAATCATCCGCTCCAAACTGCATCGACATCACCATATCCGATGGATGGTCACGCGACGATAAAAAGATAATGGGTACGTTGGAATGCGAGCGGATCATCCGGCACCAATGAAAACCGTCGAATTTGGGCAGTTGAATATCCAGGATCACCAGGTCGGGATTAAGGTCTGTGTACTCCTGAAACACAGAGTTAAAATCACTGATACCGTAAATCTCATAAGACCATTGGCTGAGCCGTTCTTTCATCTCATGAAACAGCGAGGTATCATCTTCTACAAGCAATAGTTTAAACATTTGAGTTCACCACCCGATCGTATCCTTTTTCACCATATTATAGCAAAAGGGTGATGGCTGCATAAGAACAAATGGATAGATCCTTGAAAATCAGGGAATGAAGGAGAATAGATATCGTATCCATAGCGAAAACGTGTGATGGAAATGGAAGAGAATAAGTGAAGGAGGGTAACCCATGACAGAAAAATTCCCGCTGCCGATCGGTACGGTTGTTACACTCGAGGGTTCTGACCGCCCCGTGATGATTTATGGCCGCATGTCGATCGCAGCTGATGAGGTGCTGTTTGATTACATTGGGTGCAGCTACCCAATCGGGCACAGTAACAGCAATAACAACGTCTACTTTCAGCACTGCAAAATCCAATCCATCCTTCATAAAGGCTATATCTCCGACGAAGAAGAGGATCTGAGCATCAAACTCGAAGTAGAACGCGAAAGGTTAAGGAATGATGAGGAAACTAGTGAAGAAGGAAATTGAGGAAAAATCGTGCAGCAGGGCTGCACGATTTTTTATGGGGTGTTTTATGTGTGACCCGTTTGGTGAGTAAAAGGTTGGAATTCCGTGCCGTGGAAACCTACGTTCCCTGGAATGTTGCACGAACCGCGAAAAGGGGAGTTGTGTTTTCAGGGATAGCAGATTTGGAAGGATTCATTACGACGGCTCAAAAGTTGGGCCTGTACGCATTCTTCGCCCATCTCCCTACATTTGCGGGGAATGGGAGTTTGACGGTCTGCCTGCATCGCTGCTACGGAACAAAAACATGGAACTGCGCTGCTCCCATTCTGACTTTTTAAAGCATGTGGAAGACGATTACGATATACTGATTCCTAAACTTGTTCCGTATTTTTTTGAAAAAGGCGGTCCAGTCATCGGTATTCAGGTCGAAAATGAATATGACGGTTATGGTAAGGATGCCTCCTACCTGGCTTTTTTGGGAGATGCAATGCGTCATCGCGGCATTGCCGGGGTGCTGTTTACATCTGATGGGTCTGATATGCTGAAAAACGCTTCTCTGCCCAATGTTCTTGCGACCGTGAACTTTGGCTCTCGACCTGAGGAAGGATTTGAAAAGCTGGAACAATTTCAGCCTAATTCGCCAGCCATGTGCATAGAATACTGGAGTCACCATTGGGACGGAGAGCATCATACGAGGGGAGGGGAGGATGCAGCCGGAGTGCTGGATGAAATGTTTAAGGCTGGAGGCTCCATCAATTTCTATATGTTCCACGGAGGAAGCGTATCGTCGGCCGATACACCGAAATTCCAGATGTGGATATACCAGAAATACCCAAAATGCATAGGGTGATGTATCGCTGAGCGATATGGAATGTTGGTTTTGACTGGCTGCGGGACATGAGCTCTATAACGAACAGTGCTTATCCTTTGCCTATGGAGCAGGCTTGCCAGAACTATGGGTATATTTTGTATAAAACTACTGTCGAATTTCCGGGGAAATATGAGATGGATACAAGAGGTATCCATGGTCGGGTGTTCATTTATGTGAATGGAGAACACCAGCATACGGTATATAGGAAAGATGAAAAGCAAATGGTGACTCTTTCATTCTCTTTAACCTGTAAACATGCTGGAAATACTGTAGAAAACACGGGACGTGCCAATTACGGTAAAAACCTGAAGGAACCAAAAGGGATTACACAGTGGATTTGGCTTAACAATCAGTCATTGGGGAATGTATAAATTCGAACCTGAAGTGTGTCTTGGTAATACTTCGGAAGGTAAAGGAATGTTGAATTGCCGTTATCCAAGGATTTTTAAAGGAACATTTACATCCGATTCGATTGGCGAGACGTTTGTATCGCTTCCTGGCTAAACAAAGGGCAATGTATTTGTGAACAGTTTTAATCTGGGAAGATATTGGTCGGAAGGTCCGCAGGAAACACTCCATCTTCCAAGGCCAAAAGAAGGGGAAAATGAAATCGTGTGCTGGAGCTGAAAGAGAGTAGTTTTTGAGTTAGCTTGGGCCGATTTTTGTTCGACAAGATAAGTGTGTCGAATTTAGTCGATATCAAATAAGGATAAACCATTTGAAAGTAAAAGGGTGGTTTTTGAACATAAATAAGAGTTTTTAAAAATAAACTCGCCTTTTTTGAAAATAAGATACCCCTAATTGAAAAAAATTGTGCAGACACATAAATAGCGTCGCTTCCAACCAAAAAAACCGCGCCGGAACTCAAATCCGGTGCGGTTTTCATCGTTTTACCTGAAATAATATTGATCCTGGAGGCTTAGCCACCAGTGTCCCTTTGATTTTTCGGTGAAAAGGACAAGATATCGTCCTTTGAGATAGGATAATGAATCTTTCGTCTCTTTCATCGGCTTCATTTTCATCGCTTCTTTAATATCCTTGCGGGAGCTGTCGTACTCAACCTGCATGCGGTTGATCACCCGGCTCAACCCGGAGGAAATAATGATTTGGTAGCCGTCTTCCTTGTAATAATAGTCCGTTCGTTTCTCATAATCTTTCACTTTTATCGGCTTTCCATAAACGCTGTTAATGATCGACCGTTCCATTGGTCCGCCAATATAGTACTCTCTGACCCCATTGATCATTCCGTCTTCAAATTGGCTGATCGTGTCACTATCAAGATCAACGATTGGGGTTTTTTGTTCCGTCGCCACGGCTTTCTGTGCGGCAGCTACTTTTTCTTTTTGCGCAAAATCATCCGAAAACTTGTGAACGGCAAAGAAACAAAAGCTAACGGCTACAGCCACGATCACGAGGGAAGCAGGATGAAAGTACTTCTTCCTTCGCCACTGTAAATCCTCAATGGTCCGCTTCAATCCTTCAAGCATCAGGTTGACGCCAAGAATAGAGACCGCAAAAAACAGCACAGGAATAATAAGAAGATACGGCCGAAGCATCATTTGCCGGTAGTAAGAACCAATCAGGCCAGACCACTCATTGGACATGGACTTCGGTAAAAAATCTCCGCCAAAGACTGTGTACTCTTCAAGAACGGTGCCGCCAAAAAAGATTTGCAGCAGCCCGAGGTGGGCAAACAAAATCAGGACGTACATGATTTGCTGAATGTAGATAAACCACAATTTCGGCAACATTTGCGGTAGGATATGCCTGGAAAATACATGAAAGCGGCTGCCTCCGAGAACTTTCGCGCTGGTGACAAACTCACGGTAACTGATCAACTCCATTTCCGAACCGATCATCACAGACACCGCAGGAACGGCAACGAGCGTCAAGATCAGAATGTAAATGGTGCCTTTTTGCCAAAACGTCAGACCTTCTGAAAGAACGACCGCGTTCAGAATAAAATAACAAAGCAGCGCAACCGGTATATAATGGGTGGAATCGACAAGCCCTTTGAGCCATTCTTTCACCCTTTGATTCATGATAAAGAACAAATAGCCGCCAGCAAAGGATAGGAGAAGCCGGGCCAGGCTGATGAAGAAAGCAAGTCCGATCGTATACTTGGCACCTGATGCGATTTTATAAAGCAGTTCAAATCCAAACTGGTCGGTGCCAAACCAGAAACGGGAAGAAGGCTCAAATGGCGCGCGCCCAAGGGCGTTGAATCCATCCTTGGCATAAATGACCTGCGTTTGTGGAATCTCGTTGCCAAACGCATAGTTATGGATCAAGCTTAACGCAAGGATGGAACCGATGATGCAAAATCCAGCAACAAAAAGAGGCTGTGCAGCGACATATTGCAGCGTGCGTACGATTCGAACGAGCAAACGCTTCAGCACTCGCCACAACGGCTCCAAATTCAAGCTCGATTGAGCTGCGGCAGTTGCTGCCGCCTCGCTTTGCATGGCCCAACGGTTGGTAAACCACGATCCAAGAGCGAAAAATGCATACATCGGAAGGAAGACAAGCAGGGAGGAAACGGTAAAAATAGCTGGAACCCCGTGCTGATAGACAAAATTGGTGATGCCGCGAATGTTGAACAGGATTTCAATGATGAGCAAATTTGAAAGCATGAACCAAAGAATCATTTTGGACTGGTGAAAAAAGTGAATCAAGGTGTTTGGCATGATGTGATGAATCAGAATATAGAGACGTGTAAGTCCCTTACTTTTTGCATTTTCGATGTACGGTTCTTCCCACTCCTCTTCCATATGAAACAGCAGAATGCGCAGGGAAAGGATAATCGGCATCACACTTAAACAGAGAATCGGGAGAGTGTACGGCTGTGAATCTCCAAAGGCAACTACATCAAAAAGAAGCACATTTGTTTTTTTGTAAATCCAGATGATCAAAAACTGGATCAGCACCGTAATCAAAATATCGGGAAACGACTCAAACACAAACAGAACGGACTTGGCTCCCTGATACAACCGTTTTGGAAGCAGGGAAATCAGAATGCTGAGCAGGACCGCTACAAATAGAGCCAGAAACAACGCGGAAAACAGCACTGTCATGGAATAGGTATAAGGCTCCCACACATCAGGAAAAAGCGATCGTTGGGCTGCCCCGGCTGGATAAGTAATATCAGCCAAATGGGACAGCTGGCCCAGCAACTCTTTCAATCCATCGGTATACTTGCTGAACTGAAAAGACGTTCCGTTAAAAGCAAACGGAACAGCCCCCATCAGCAAGATGCCAAGGATGGATGTAACAAATGTGATAAACATGCGTTTTATAAGCATAAAATGGAAAAATCCTCCGATCAAAAAGGTAAATGAAGGCACAGTGAATCAGTACCCCCTACCTAGAATATGTTCCATAAATTTACACTAATCTCCTTCTTTTGACGCGTTAATTTTAAAGAAACCATGATTCTATATTACATTTTGTCGAAAACTTGGGATAAATTACCTTTTGTAATTGCTACAATTAGCCACTATTTATCTCAATATCTTGTGATACTCTAGTAATGAGTAGATACATATAGAAATATGGGGGGATTTACATTGTCTAGTGAAAAAGAAGCATTACTTTTTCGGTTGCATCAGATGGAGGAAAAAGAACGATTTTTCCTGAAAGAACTTCAAAAAGAAAGAAATGAAATATATGATCGGCTACGGGAAATTGACAACCAGCCAAACCTATCATCATTGACGGCGTTTAAAGAACCTATGAAGGTGAGGGAAGAGGCAGCTGTTGCAGTAGACACGGGAGTACTGGAGGAAGAAGCACCGACGGCTGTTCCTGGAAAAGAAGAGGTGGTGGAGTCATTACCCTCATCAAACAGCAGTTCTGCTGCAGCTGCTCCAAGACCAAAGGTTTCAAACGTCCAAGCCGTAAGAGATGTTCTGAAAGACAGCAGCAAGAGCCTGACCATTTCAGAAATCAGACGTGAACTGGACAAGCAATATGGCTTATCACCAGCCAACCTGACAACCATCCTTTACAAGCTGAAAAAAGAAACGGATGCAATCACTAGCCCGGGCAGAGGCGTTTATTTTTATCAAGAGCCTGTGAACGCAGAAGCGGAAGAGCTTCAGGAGGAAGAATAAGAGAGATGATGAAACCCCATGCAGACTATTATGCTGCAAGGGGTTTTCTTATCTTTTTATGAAAATGATGTGTTTGGTGAGTAATGGTTTAAAAAGGTGAGTAAACGCTAAACCCTCGCCAGCACGTAAAAAAAGACCACCCCGGAGGACAGCCTTCTTCATCTAATTTATTAAGAAATCTCCAATTGTTCCTTCAGCATCGACTGGATGCGTGTGCGTTCCTCATCCGGTACGAGAAGGTAATAGATACCGTTGATCATTTTGCCGTTTCCTTTGATCTCTACGTTATCCACGTTGTTGCGGGCACCTTTGTATTTGGACTGAATGTCTTTCATTTCATCAAAGGTCAAGTTTGTTTTGACGTTGGAACCGATCACGTCCAGAATGTCTCCCATTTTTGTTACGGAAGAAACCTGGGCTCCTTCGTTAATGATCGCTGAGATCACTTGGCGCTGGCGGGCGTTACGGCCAAAGTCGCCTTGAGGATCTTCTTTTCTCATACGGGTGTAAGCCAATGCTTCTTTACCGCTCAGCTTCAACTCGCCTTTCGGGAAGTTATAACCGTCGTATTTAAACGCCAGGCGTTCGTTGTCGACTGTTACTCCGCCAAGCGCATCCACTAATCCCTGGAAGCTTTCCATGTTTACTTTTACATAATAATCGACCGGAACATCAAGGAAGTTTTCAACGGTCTTGATGGCCATTTTTTCTCCGCCAAACGCGTATGCATGGTTGATCTTGTCTTCTGTACCCTTCCCGACAATCTCGGTGCGCGTATCACGCGGGATACTGGTCATGACCATTTTGTTTGTTTTTGGATTGACGGTAACTAAAATCAATGTGTCCGAACGGCCGCGGTCGCCTTGTCGCTCGTCGACTCCAAGAATCAGGATGGAAAGCGGATCGCCTTCTCCTGGTGCCAGTTTACCATTCCGTTTGTCTGAACCATTCCATTCAGAACCTTCATGCATTTTATTGGCTGTGCTTTTAACGGAACCATAGACATAGTAAATTCCGCCTGCGGCAATAAGCACGATTACCCCTATAACGATTAACGCAATCTTTAAACCAGAGCGCTTTTTCTTGCGCTTTGCTGAACGACTATCCATTTCATCAACCTCTTCTTTATTAGTAACGGCTATAATTCATAGCATGTTTTATATCGGATTAAATGCAATATCTTTTATAATATAACAGAAAATTACAAGTTTGCTAGAGATTATTGAAAGATTATTACAGCAAATTTATAATTGCACTCCAAAAAAGCCAATCCTCATCAAGAGAATCGGCTTTAGCTTATAAAAAAATTATTTAGCAAAAATATGATTGCCAATGCGTGTAACGCTTTGTCGTGTGAAAATCCACTGGTTGGTTGCCGTGTTTGGATTGTAATAGAAAACGGAACCGTATGTAGGATCCCAGCCTTTTAAAGCATCAACGACTGCACGATATGAATCGGGGCCGGGAGGCAGATTGTATTGGCCGTCATGAACGGCAGTGAACGCGTTTGTCTCGTTGACAACACGGTAGGCATCCTTTGGAAAACGGCGGTCTTCCAGGCGGTTCAGGATCACGGCAGCAACAGCGACTTTACCAATATAGGATTCTCCACGTGCCTCTCCGTTGACCACCCTTGCCATAATGTCCAGATCGTTTAATTTTCTCAGTGTTTTAGGACCGGCTACTCCATCAGGAACAAGTCCGGCTGCCTGTTGAAAGTTCGCAACAGAATTTTTGGTAAGAGGACCAAAGTATCCAGTCACCGGGCCATGAAAATAGCCGGCGTTTTTCATAGTATGCTGCAGAGCGGTGACTTCCCGGCCAGTACTCCCTTTTCCCAGCATTTGAGCGTACGACAAGCTTGGTGTGGCTACTAGTGTGAACCCCATGACGACTAAAACTGCAATTCTTTTTACAATCTTCATCAATCTACATCACCTCTCGCTATTTTTTTACGCTACCGTTTTACAGTAACAGACAAATTTATACTATAAAATCCAACTTTAGGTTTATTTTGGAATGAGGAGGAAGTAACTTTTTTTCCTTTGATAAAGGGACCTGGGCACTATTTACCATGTACGATTAAATGACATAAAAAGCAGGTGATCAAATGGCCCATCCTATTGTTTTTAGTATCATTGGCGGAGGAAGCGGTCTTCCCGTATTGTCCGAAACCCCTCCAGGGAACAGCCTTCAGGAGCTGTATACGTTTCACGAAGAACTGACGGTAAAAAAGAAGAAAATACAGGTCGCCGAGCAATACGAAGCCAGGCCGCTGAAAAAGGCCTGGCTGTTGTTTATTTCAATACTCATTTTAGTTCACCTACTACAGTGGTTGGTTCTTTGCCGGTTACGACTGCAACCAAATTCTCCGCGGCAAGCATGGCCATATCAAATCTCGTTTGGTAGGTGGCCGATCCGATATGGGGAAGGGTCACCACATTTGGCAATTTGAGCAGCGGGTTATCCGGTGAAACCGGTTCCTGGTCGAAGACGTCGAGGCCGGCAGCAAGGATTTCCCCGTTTTGAAGAGCTTCTGTCAGTGCCCCTTCGTCCACTGTCTGTCCACGGGACGTATTAATAAAAATGGCTGACTTTTTCATTTGGGCAAACTGCTCTCGGCCCATCAGGTGCTTTGTTTCTTCGGTAAACGGAACCATCAGCAGCACAAAGTCCGACTTCTGTAAAAGTTCTTCCTGTGACACATAGGATGCATCCAGTTCTTTTTCTGTCTCCATCTTTCTGTGGCGGTTGTGATACAGAATATCCATGTTGAAGCCGAATTTGGCACGGCGGCCGATCGCCTCGCCAATCCTTCCCATGCCGATGATACCAAGCGTTTTTCCGTGGACGTCCACACCAAACAGCGGTTCATCACTTTTCTTTTCCCATTTTCCGTCCTTCACGAGCTTGTCGAGCTCAGGTACACGGCGGGCCGCAGACAGCATGAGCGCGAGGGCAAGGTCAGCCACGGTCTCGTTCAACACGTCCGGTGTGTTGGTCCCGATGATGTTCCTTCGTTTCATGGCATCCGTATCAAAATTGTTGTAGCCGACCGAGATGTTGCTCACGACTTTTAAGTTGGGCGCATGATCAAGCAGTTCATCATCGATCTTTTCCCCGGTAATCAAAAGACCTTCTGCCTGTCCCAGCTTCTGCAGCAGCTCGCTGCGGGGAATCGGCTCCGAGCCTTCCCATTTATCGTAGGAGCAGTGTTCAGCAATATAGTTTTCGACTTCTTCTGGTACAGGTTTTGCCAGGTAAACATAAGGTTTCAAGGATGTTCCTCCTTTTTAGTTTTCAATCGGTTTGTTCACGATGAACCAGTAGCACAAGGCCGCACAGCCCGCAATAACGCCTCCGGAAATAAAAGCCAGAGAGTAGGAGCCGGTAGAGTCGACGATCAAGCCGGCGATGACGGGAGAAAATGCACCGCCAAAATACCCGCCAAAGTTTTGAATCGACCCGACAGAAGCGACCATAGACGGCGGGGCAATGTCCCCGGCCAGCGCCCATGCACTTCCAGTCATCGCTGAAATAAAGCAAAGAGCAAGGGTAAGCAGAGCAATCGTCATGGCAAGGCTCTCGACAAACGGAACAGCGCATACGACGATAGCAGCACAAATGGCACTTACACTAATCGCAATGCGTTTTGCCTTGATCGGTGACGCCATTTCTTTGTCCACCATCTTTTTGGTCAGGTAGCCTCCGAAAATGTTGCCGAAGATTCCACCTACCCAAGGAATCCCTGCATAAATTCCCAGTTCTTTTAGTGTAACACCATGAACGTTCGTCAGGAACAGGGGAAGGAAGACAAGGAAGATGTTCCAGATCCAGATGGTGCAGAAAAAGCCGAGAATCATTCCCCATACACTCCGGTATTTGAACAGCTCTCTCCATTTAATTTTGGAGGTTTGGATGCTTTGCTCAGAACCTGCCCCATCCGACTGGATATAGTCCAATTCCTGTTTGGTCAGCTTGCGGCTTTGGTCCGGATTTTTGTAAAAAACGTAGAATCCGATGGCGAATATGATGCCAAGAACTCCAGTGATGTAAAAAAGGGCTCTCCAGCCAAACGTAACCATGATAAATACGAGCAAAGGCGGTGCAATGGCAGGGCCCCATTTGGAGGACGAATCCCAAATTCCTGTCGCCAAACCCCGTTCCTTTTTAGGAAACCAATAAGACGTGATCTTTGCCATCGTCGGAAAGCATGGTGCTTCACCGACACCGAGCAGCACGCGGGCGAAAATGAACGAGCCCATCTTGGATACTGCGCCGGTCAGCATGGTCGCTCCGCTCCACCAAATCAAGGCCAGGGTATACACTTTTTTCGTGCCAAACCGGTCGATCAGCCAGCCCGCCGGAAGCTGCATGAGGGCATAGCTCCATGAAAAAACAGTGCCTAATAAACCGATATCCGTGGCAGTCAGCCCCAGATCTTTCATCATTTGCGGGGCAGCAATCGAAAGGTTCGCACGGTCAAGATAATTGATAATACCCCCGATCAACAGCCAGATAACGACCGTCCAGCGAAACTTCTTTGCCAGATTGGCCGTTTTTATTTGCTTGGTTTGCAGATTTGCATCCATAGCCATACCTATCCCTCCTAAAATTATTAAAACGCCTTAATTGGCAGCGCTTTCAAAATAAAAAAATAAGGCAATCTTCTGTCAGGACAAGGAGGCAAATCTTCATTAGTTTTATAATGTAAAACTAAGTTCTGATAATTAAACAAAAAATAAACAGATAATTCTGTCGATAATCTTATTATGGTCATAAAAGTTTGTCAATCGTTCTGGAAAGAATGGGCATAAAGACCCAGGGAGAAGAGGCGAAAAAGAAGAAGGGGCTGTCCTGAAAATCGACCTTCAGGCACCCCCTTTTTTTGAGTAAAAAGCTTCCTTGAAAAGTTGATTGTAGTGAAAGGCGCGAGATCCTCGAAAATGAACACCACATTTTCTTCGTGCGATGTTTCGCTGCCGAAGCGTTCCTTGTCCAGTGGGACTAGCGTGACAGGTGAGACTAAGTAGGTGCTAGCACCGGTACCCGGCGCTTGCGCCAAAAGGTAGGCGTTCACGCCGGTAAGGTAGGCGTTCACGCCGGTAAGGTAGGCGTTCACGCCGGTAAAACGAGCGGCCTGGAACGAAAATCAACTGCTTCCAGACTTCTTGGACAGCCCCTTTAATTAAAACTTATTCAAAGGAAAATTGAGATAAAGTAGTATTAAGTTCATTTGTTAATGTTCGTAATGAAGTGATTTTATCAACGACATTACTGAATGAAGTGAGCTGTTCAGTAGTGGAAGCGGAAATTTCTTCGCTGCCAGCTGCAGTTTCTTCTACAACCGCGCTGATATTCTCTACATTTTTTAGTACGTTTTCGTTGGATTTCTTAGAGTTATCGACTCCAACCACAAGTTCTTCTAACACAGTAGAAATACCTTGGACTTTTTCTTCGATTTGTTCAAAAGTCCCTAAAGTACGAGCCATATGCTGGCTTTGTTCGTTTGAAATTTTTACACCCTTTTCAACGGAATCTGAAATGATTCCTAATCCTTGTTGAATAAGTTTAACCATCTCAAAGATATGAACAGTAGCGGTAGTTGATTCATCGGCTAGTTTTCGTACTTCCTGTGCAACTACTGCAAAACCTCGGCCAGCTTCTCCTGCACGAGCGGCTTCGATTGTCGCATTTAAAGAAAGAAGGTTAGTTTGGTTTGCGATCTTCGAAACGATATTGGCCATGTCTTCAATTTTTGTAGCATATTGAATGAATTCCTTTGTAGCTTCTTCAATTGAATGTGTTGCCTGGATATTCTCCGTAAGCAGAACTTGCTGCATATTGATCGCGTTTCTTCCTTCTGTGATTGCAACAGAGGCATCAGAAGCGTAATCAAAGGACTGGTGAGCGATATTCACATTAGCTGCAAATCCTCTGTCCATTTGTCCAACTAATTCTACAGAGCTTTGTAAATTTTCTGAGATACTCTGTGTACCGATAGATAATTCATCAGTAGAAAAAGCAATTTGCTTACTTGATTCGGTCAAATGCTCATTTTCTTGTTCTAATTCAATCGCGAATGATTCTACTTTTTGACTTGCTGAACCAATTGAAGTGATAAGAGAAGTAAGCTGCTCCACCATTTTAGAAAACGATTCATTGAGCGTACCTAATTCATCATTATTTTTATAGTTCACCTTTTCAACTACCAGATTTCCAGAGGCGATTTCTTGTGCATTTTTGGTTAATTTCTTTAATGGTTTTATAATACTGTTGGTCATACGAATTAAGAAAAATGCTGAGATAATCATTAATGCAATACTACCGATAAGAGCAAAGGTAATTACGAAATCAATTTGGTCTTTTGTAGACTTCTTGATAAAGTTGTAGTGGGAGTCAGTAATTAAGTTTAAGGAATATAAATCATTGGAAATCCCTTTTGTTTTCATACTTTGTTTTTTAATTTCAGCTAGGTTGTCACTATTGAATGCTGTTTCCGTTTCCTCTGTCAATGTTTTGAATTTGGAATAAGCCAGCTCAAAATACTTTTCCCCTTGCTTAGTAACGAGTAAAGGTTTCGTATGAACAAACGCTTTATCTACATTTCTTAATTCATCAAGAGAATCTTTTTTGTTTCCTTCCGTTGGATGGCTTGCGTAATTGTTAAGATTCAAACTTACTAATCGCATCTCTGCGCTTAGGTCCTTGACGGCGACTACTCCGGATACATTATCTTCATTCGAATTCTGGATGGAAAGCATTTTAGTGATGATGAACCCGATCATCAGTATAGATAAAACAAGGCCGATCAAAGAATTGAAAAGAATTTTTCTCCTTATAGACATTTAATTTCCTCCTGCTGTCGAAATGCTACTTGTTGTTAGTTAGTAAAGGATACCTCATTGTTGATTATTTTTTGCTCCGCTTCTTTCAGCTTGGCTTGTTGTTTATCTGATAAAGAAACCAGACGAATGGTTGCAAGCCCAACACCTTTTTCAGCCAGACCAAGTTCAATGTGTTTGTTTTTAATGGTTTTCGTTTGTTTAAATTCTTTTACAACATCATAAAGAGCGCTATCCACATTTTTGACCATTGAAGTTATGATTGCCTTTTCAGCATAGAAGAATTGGTCACTATCTACACCAATAGCATAAACCCCTTCTTGTTCCGCTTTTTTTAAAACACCAACACCTGTAAAACCAGCCGCGGCATATAACACATCACTCTTTTTTGCAATCATGTCTTTTGCAATTTTTTCACCGAGTTTATCATTCCCAAAATCTCCTGCATATTCTTTAAGGACCTTAATAGAAGGGTCGATAGACTTAACTCCCTCGGTAAACCCTTTAGCGAATTTTTGAATAAGCGGTGCGTTTTCGCCACCTACAAATCCTACTGTTTTGGTTTTTGTTGTTAAAGCAGCCATTACACCGGCAAGGTAACTTCCTTCATCTTCTTTGAAGGTCAGAGAAGAGACATTATCTACATCTGACACGGAATCCACTAGTAAAAACTGTTTTTCAGGATACTTCTTAGCCACTTTTTCTAAATCTTCTTGAACCATAAAACCCAGACCAATAATCAAATCATTGCCTGATTCAGCTAACTCTGTTAATCCTTTTTCATATGTCTTTGTATCTTTTAATTCTCGGTATTCAAAAATGATATCTAAATGGTCTCGTGCTTTTTCTAATCCGTTAAAACCGGCATCACTAAACGACTGATCTCCAAGGCCAACATCCGATAGCATGATACCAATTTTGGTTTTATGGTCTATGGGATTCGTTTCTTGTAAACCACAACCGCTCAAAAGAATGGTGATAAGTAAAAGTACTCCTAAAAAAATGCGTGTGTGTTTCTTCATGCTGTACTATTTCTCCTTCCAAATTGTGCTGGGATACATCACAATGTTATTATCGGTATCTGACAAATGAGAGTTTAATGGATGATAAAATGTTTCAAAAAAAATGCCCTGTATGCTCAAATCGAGACATACAGGGCTTTTTTTATCGCTGAGGATAGTGTTTTTTATATTCCTTCATCGTTTCGTCGTACAGTTTTTCAACAGACTGAGAGCTATCAAGCTTAAGAACGGGGCTTTTTGATATTCTCATGAGATACGCATGCTGAGCATATGTGCCTGCACTGCTTTTATTTGTCGCAGTGTAATAGGTTTTGCACCATTCTAAAAAGTCGTTTGTGTACTCTCTGTTTTCATCAAGCCACCATGATTTAGTCAGATTTTCCCGTTGGCGTTCTCTATCTCTTAACCGTTTTAATCGGATGGTTTCATTAAGTGAAAGAAAAACCAGGAGCTCCCGGCTGCAAAATCCCTGGGGATACCAAGAATAAGTAGAACCTGAGACCACATAACTGCTGGAAGATTCCATGTCTTTTTGATACATGTCCAACCGCTTTTCAATCGGATGATTTTCAGTAAAAGTATCATCTTTCCACAAATATTGATCGGTATCGATCCATTTAATCTTTTCTTTTTCACTAATGTATTGGGCCAAAGTGCTTTTTCCGGCTCCAGACCCACCGATGATTTGTATTTTCACTGAGATCACCCCCTATTTAATTAATTTTACGAGATAGAAACTGTTCACTCAATAAGGGATTATTTTTTATGAAAATGACGTGATATGCAACTATTCTTTGTCGAACCGCAACTAAAGTGGGCTATACCGCAACTATTTCGTGTCGAACCGCAAGTAATATTTACCTTCCCGCAAGTATTCGTGTCTTTAGCGCAAGTAAAGTACATCCACTAGCCTGGACTGCCAAAAATTTCTCTTTGACATTTATAAAAAGAGAAATTATACTGTGTGTAACCGGTTACACATCAGAACCGCTTATTTATTTCAACAACATGTAACCGGTTACACATAGCGATTTGGATTTTATGGGGTGTTCAGTATGGCAACCATCAGAGATGTCGCCAAACAAGCGGGGGTTTCCGTGGCGACGGTATCCAGGGTGCTCAACAGCAATGGATACGTAAATAATGAAACAAAGAAAAAGGTAGACGAAGCGATCAGGCAATTGAATTACAAGCCAAATGCGGTTGCCCGAAGCCTTTATAAAAAAACATCAAAAACAATCGGATTGATCGTACCGGACATTGTGAACCCGTTTTTCCCCGAACTGGCAAGAGCGGTGGAGGATACGGCTCACAAGAAGGGCTATAATGTGTTCTTTTGCAACACAGATGAGAATGTGGAGAAGGAAGAGCATTATCTGGAGATTCTTCTCCAAAAGTATGTGGATGGCGTGATTGTTGCCTCCAATACGCTCACAGCTGAAAAAGTGAAAGAGCTGAACATACCTGTCGTAAGTATTGACCGCAAGATTACCGCGGAAATTCCAACAGTGGTCGTAAAAAATAAGGAAGGTGCGCAAAAGGCAACAAGTTATCTAAAAGAAATTGGCTGTGAGCGCATCGCCCATCTCAGGGGCCCTCACCATATTGATAACGCGAACGAGCGGGCGGACGGCTACCTTGAAGAAGTGGGAAGCGCGCCCTGGTTCCAATCCAGCTATATAGCGGACGGAAACTATGTGATGAAGACCGCGATCCAGGCAACGCTGGAGCTTTTGGAGCGTCATCCCGAGATTGACGGGATTTTTGCGGCAAACGATGTGATGGCGATCGGAGCAGTAAAGGCCGCTCATCGGATTGGAAAAAAGGTGCCTGAGGAGCTGGCCATCATCGGGTTTGACGGAATTTCCATAGCCGAGGCGACGACACCAGAGCTAACCACCATTGCGCAGCCGATCTACGATATGGGGACAGCCGTTACCGATCTGCTCGTAAAGCTCATTGAAAAGAAGCCTGTCGAGCGCACGTTCCTCGAACTGGAGGTTGAGCTAATCGAGCGGGAATCCACCAGAAAACAGAACAATAACAAAGGAGGACGATAACATGGCGCCAAAGATCACAGTAGTAGGCAGTATTAACATGGACCTGGTGACCCTTTCGGAAAAAGTGCCCAAGATGGGAGAAACCCTCCTTGGACAGGAATTCAGGACGATACCTGGAGGAAAGGGAGCCAACCAAGCAGTGGCAGCGGCAAAACTCGGAGCTGATGTCCGGATGGTAGGCTGTGTCGGTGATGATGTATTTGGCACAGAGCTGCTGGAGCATCTGAAAAAACAGGGCGTCGATGTCAGCCATGTAGATCAGGTTTCCGGATCAACAGGAACGGCTACCATCCTTGTTTCAGAAGGTGATAACAGCATCATTGTGGTTCCTGCAGCCAACCATAGTGTGACTCCTCAGTTGGTGGAAAAGAAGCGGGATGCCATCGCCGGCAGTGATTTTCTGTTGGTACAGCTTGAAATTCCGCTGAAAAGTGTCCAAAAGGCGGTGAGCATCGCAAAGGAAAACGGAGTAAAGGTCATCCTGAATCCCGCTCCTATACAGGAGTTGTCTGAAGAACTCCTACAGCAAACGGACTATATCACGCCTAATGAACATGAGCTGGAACAGTTGCTTCAAGGACGTGACCAAGCCTCCATTCAGGACAAAATCATTGTAACTAAGGGATCGGAAGGCCTTACGTTTTATCAAAACAATGAGGAAGTGAATATCCCTTCTTACAAAGTTGAGGTAAAGGACACGACAGGAGCGGGAGATTCATTTAACGGGGGACTGGCAGTTGGATTGAGTCAAGGTCTATCGTTACAAGAAGCCTGCAGATATGGAAATGCGGTCGCGGCCCTTTCGACCACCAAGCTCGGTGCCCAGACCGGCATGCCAACAAAGGAAGAAGTCGAGCAGTTTATCGCTGTTAACGGATAAATTTATATAGAAATTACAGCACGAAAAAGAGGTGAGGCAATTGAAAAAACACGGGATGCTGAACAGTGAGATAGCAGCTGTGCTGGCACGGCTCGGGCATACAGACACCATCGTGATCGCAGATTGCGGTCTGCCGATCCCTGACAACGTAAAACGGATCGACATCTCCCTGACCATGGGCACACCAGGCTTTCTGGAAACCTTGAGGGCTGTCGTGGAGGACATGGAGACAGAAGAAATCACGTTTGCTGAGGAGCTGCAGGAAAACAGCGCCTACCTCCAGCAAGTCCTGGGCACAGTGCCTGAGGCAAAACAGCAGATGGTGCCGCACGAAACGTTCAAAAGGTTAACGAAAAACGCAAAAGCGGTCATCCGCACAGGTGAAACTACACCTTATGCCAACATCATTTTACACGCGGGGGTGATTTTCTGATGAATGAAACACCACTTGTTCAGTTAAGCGGAATCTATAAATCTTTTTCAGATGTACACGTGTTAAAAGATGTGAATTTTGAAGTGAGGCCCGGAGAGGTTCACGCCCTTATGGGAGAAAACGGCGCCGGCAAATCAACATTAATGAAAATTATGGCCGGCATCTACCAGCGGGACAAGGGAACAGCCATGGTGAAAGGAAAAGAGGTTCATTTTTCCTCGCCTAAGGAAGCGGAAGAAATGGGAATCGGCGTTGTCCATCAGGAGCTGAACATTATTCCTTATCTGACCGTCACCGAAAATCTGTTTCTTGGAAAAGAACTGACCTACGGTAAAAGCGGAATTTTACGGACAAGTGCCATGCGAAAACAAGCAAGGAAAGCACTGGAGGCATTAGGAGTTAAGATCGATCCCGATGCGGTCGCCGGCGAGCTTTCCGTCGGGCAGCAGCAGATGATCGAAATTGCGAAAGTGCTTGAAACGAACTCGGACTGCATCATCATGGACGAGCCGACCGCCGCACTGACCGACCGTGAAATCGAAGCCCTTTTTGAAGTCATTGAAAAACTGAGAAACCAGGGCGTAGGCATTGTGTATATTTCCCACCGGATGGAGGAAATCTTTCGTATTTGTGACCGAATTTCTGTACTGCGGGATGGAAATTTTATCGGTACAAAAACGGTAAGTGAAACGGACTTCGACGAAATTGTCTCCATGATGGTCGGCCGCGAGCTCGGTGAACGGTTCCCGGAACGACAGGTCACGATTGGACCAGAACGGCTCAGAGTGGAAAACCTGTCGCGGAATGAATACTTCGAGGACATTTATTTTGATGTAAAGCAGGGAGAAATCCTTGGAGTCGCCGGATTGATGGGTGCTGGCCGCACCGAGATCATGGAAGCCATTTTCGGATACAAGAAAAAGGACAGCGGCACCGTTTATCTGGACGGTCAGCGCTTGAACATCTCAAAACCCGCGGACGCGATTGCCGCAGGATTGGCTTTTGTCACAGAGGACCGCAAAGACAAAGGACTAGTGATCGGGATGACTGTCCGAGAAAACTTTACTCTCACCAATTTGAAAGCGGTCTCAAACAATGGAATTCTTTCTGCGCGATCGGAACAGGAAGAAACCGACCGGCTGATTAAGAAACTCCACGTGAAAACGTCAGGGCGGGAACAAACCGTCAAGTCGTTGAGCGGAGGAAATCAGCAAAAGATTGTCATCGGTAAATGGGTCAACAATCAGCCGAAGGTATTGATCCTTGATGAGCCGACGCGCGGAGTCGATGTTGGCGCCAAGAAAGAAATCTACCAGATCATGAATGAACTGACCGAGCAGGGAGTGTCGATCATTATGGTATCTTCCGAGCTTCCCGAAGTCCTTGGCATGAGTGACCGGATTCTCGTCATTCATGAAGGAAAGATCGCGAAAATCATGCATCGTGAGGAAGCCGATCAGGAGAAAATCATGCATGCTGCAACAGGAGGGATGTAAGAATGTCTGCATCAACAAGAAAGATCAGCATTTTTCAGAAACTGGGTCCGCTTATCGGACTGGCTATTATCTTAATTGTTCTTTCCATATTAAGTCCGCAGTTTTTCACATTGGCCAATATTTTAAATGTGCTGCGGCAGGTGTCCATTAATGCCTTGATCGCATTTGGACTCACCTTTGTCATCCTGACGGGAGGGATTGATCTGTCCGTCGGCTCGATGCTCGCACTTTCCGGAGCCATAACGGCAGGATTGATGGCCGGCGGTACAGATCCGATACTCGCTATGCTTGTCGGATTGGCAGCGGGAGCCGTCATGGGTGCCATCAATGGTTTGATCATCACAAAAGGGAAGGTCGCACCGTTCATCGCAACCCTTGCTACCATGACTGTGTTCCGCGGGTTGACCCTCGTATACACCGATGGAAAACCGATCACAGGCCTGTCCGATCATATGAGCTTTGTATTGATGGGCCGTGGGTATTTCGCAGGTATCCCGATTCCGGTCATCTGGATGCTCGCATCCTTCGCTGTTCTTTGGTTCCTTTTGAAAAAGACGACCTTTGGAAGAAGAACATACGCCATCGGAGGCAACGAGGAGGCTTCACTGCTCTCCGGGATAAAAGTCGACCGCATCAAAGTGATGATCTACTCGCTGACCGGTTTGCTTTCGGCTTTTGCAGGAATCATCCTTACATCCCGATTGAATTCGGCACAGCCAACAGCGGGTACCGCGTATGAACTCGATGCTATCGCAGCCGTTGTACTTGGCGGAACGAGCTTGTCTGGAGGCAGAGGATGGATTTTCGGAACGCTGGTCGGTGCTCTTATCATCGGTGTACTGAACAACGGACTGAATCTGTTAAACGTTTCATCCTTCTATCAGCAGGTCGTAAAGGGCGGGGTCATCCTTCTCGCCGTATTGCTAGACCGCAAGAAGGCCGCTTAATTTTAGTCAAAATATAGGGAGGAATACATGATGAAAACCATGGTTAAAAGTTTTGTTTTATTGCTGGTTGGTGCTTTGCTCTTGACCGCTTGTTCCACAAAAGCACCAGGAACAGAGAGCGACAGCAAGAAAAAAGGCAAAGGGGATCTGAAAATCGGTCTTTCCATTTCCACACTCAACAACCCGTTCTTTGTTACGCTAAAAGAAGGTGCTCAAAAAGAAGCGAAAAAAGCAGGCGTGCAGCTTAAGTCAGTGGATGCACAGGACGATTCTGCAAAACAGGCCAATGACATCGAGGATTTAATCCAGCAAGGTGTGGACGTACTTCTTGTGAACCCAACAGATTCCGCTGCCATTTCCTCAGCGATTGAATCAGCCAACAGCGCCGGCATTCCGGTCATCACCGTCGACCGTAGTGCAGAAGGCGGAAAAGTAGTCTCCCATATCGCTTCCGATAACGTGGAAGGCGGTAAAATGGCAGGCGAATACATTGCCAAGCAACTGAAAGGCAAAGGAAATGTCGTCGAGCTTGAAGGGATTTCCGGATCTTCAGCCGCCCGTGAGCGTGGAGAAGGATTCCATAAAGCCGTTGATAATGAAAAAGGAATGAAAGTTGTAGCGAAGCAAACCGCAAGCTTTGACCGTGCCAAAGGCTTAAATGTTATGGAAAACATCCTTCAAGGCAACAAAAACGTAGATGCAGTATTCGCGCACAACGATGAAATGGCGCTTGGTGCCCTACAAGCGTTGGAAGCAGCAGGCTTGAAAGATGTAATTGTCGTCGGCTTTGACGCCACCGATGACGCACAAAAAGCGATCAAAGACGGAAAAATGGCTGCAACCGTTGCCCAAAAGCCGGACATGATCGGTTCAGAAGCCGTACAAACAGCGGTAAAAGTTAGCAAGAAAGAAAAAGTAGACAAGTTTATTCCCGTTGATCTGGACTTGATTACGAAATAAATGGACGTTTTTATGAAAATGACGTGATATGCAAGTATTCTTTGTCGAACCGCAACTAAATCATGTCGAAGCGCAACTAAAAGTTCCGGAACCGCAACTAAAGTCCACATTACCGCAACTAAATTATGTCGAACCGCAAGTAAACTCCAAAAGGACCTTTGAAGATTCTCTTCAAAAGGTCCTTTTTTGTATTTAAGGAAATTAAATGAACAGATTACGAAACCTTCCAATTATTTTTTCGTATGTAATAGGAGACACAACTTTTATCACAGAAAAAGGCTAGGGCAAATTACTACAAAAAATGTCTATTTTTATGTAAAAATCCCTGTTATACCAAGGTTATAGGTCTTTTGCAAATGGTGAAACAGTATCTATTTAACTACATGAATTTAAATACAGGGCTTATTTTCCTATTTACTGGCATTGTGTAATTATTTATACTTATATGGGATTTGAACCCATAATTACAATTTTTTATTAGGGGTTACCGGTGCACGACGAAGAATGAAAACGATGAACTCAAAAAATGAGGAAAGTGTGATTTTCTGAATGTGCGGCTTTATCAGTGTCTTAAGCAATTCTCCGATGAATGGGATCGACCAAAACATTGAGCGATTTAAGGATATGACAAATATCATCTGGCATCGGGGCCCGGATGATGCAGGATATTATTTTGATGATCATGTGCTCTTTGGCTTCCGAAGGCTGAGCATCATTGACATTGAAAGCGGGAAACAGCCAATTGGTTACGAAGATGACCGGTATTGGATGATTTTTAATGGTGAAATCTACAACTTCATTGAAATAAGAGAAGAATTGGAAGCGCTGGGCTATACATTTCAAACAGAATCAGATTCAGAAGTCATTGTTGCGCTATACAGCCATAAACGTGAACGGGCGGTGGATGATCTAAGAGGAATGTTCAGCTTTGTGATCTGGGACAAAAAGAAAGAAGAGCTTTTCGGTGCAAGAGATCACTTTGGCATCAAACCCTTTTTCTATTTGGAAGATCACGACCATTTCTATTGCGCGTCGGAAAAAAAGAGCATTCTTCTGGCCACAGATGGCGGGAAGCTTGACCGGGAAAGTGTGCAGCATTATCTTACCTATCAATTTGTACCAGAGCCTCATACCCTATCGGAAAAAATCAAGCGTCTGGAACCCGGCCATTACTTTATGAAAAAAATCGGCCAGAAGCTGCAGATCAAGCCGTATTGGAAGCCAAAGTTCACGCCAAGACTTCAGGAGCTGAGTGCGTCAATTGAAGACATACGCCATGGGTTGCGAGAATCAGTGAGCCTTCATATGAGAAGTGATGTTCCCGTTGGTGCGTTTTTGTCAGGCGGGATTGATTCCACTAGTATTGTGGCACTTGCGAAAGAGCATCATGATGCTCTGAAAACCTTCACGGTTGGATTTGAACGGGAAGGATTCAGTGAGATTGATGTCGCCAAAAACACCGCGTCAGAACTGAAGGTTGAAAACATACACTACGTTATACAGCCAGAGGAGTTTCTTAAAGAACTTCCAAAAATCATCTGGCACATGGACGAGCCGGTTGCCGACCCTGCGGCTGTTCCGCTCTACTTTTTAGCGAGAGAAGCGAGAAAGCATGTGACCGTCGTTCTGTCAGGAGAAGGGGCGGACGAGCTGTTTGGCGGATATACGATTTACAATGAACCCCATTCCCTGAGGCACTTTCGTTATCTGCCTTCCGCTCTTCGGAAAGCGCTTCCAAAGATTGCTAGCCTTCTTCCTCATGCGATGAAGGGCAAAGGCTTTCTCGAGCGGGGTGCGATGGACATCGAAGAACGTTACATCGGCAATGCAAAGATCTTTTTGGAAGAGGAAAAGGAAAAGCTTCTAAACGATTATAATGAGGAGTGGCCGTTTCAAAACGTGACACAGCCTCTTTATCAGAAGGTGCAGCATTATGATGACGTTCATAAAATGCAGTACATCGACATGCACACATGGCTTCGCGGAGACATTCTTGTCAAGGCCGATAAAATGACGATGGCTCACTCCTTGGAGCTCCGGGTTCCTTTTCTGGACAAAGAAGTATTTAAAGTGGCGTCTCGCCTTCATCCGTCACAAACCATTGCGGAAAAAACAACAAAGTATGCTCTGCGCAAGGCGATGGAAGGCATTGTGCCAAACTCGGTGCTTCACAATAGAAAGCTGGGCTTCCCGGTGCCGATCCGCCACTGGCTGCGAAATGAGTGGGTAAGCTGGGCGATGGAATTGATTGAAGAGAGCGAAACTGATTTGTTGTTTGATAAGAGTGTTGTGCTGGGTCTTTTACAGGAACATCAGGCAGGACAGCGTGACAATAGCCGCAAGATCTGGACCGTACTGACTTTTATGATCTGGCATCAAGTGTTTGTAGAAGACAAGTATTCGTTTCGAACTGATGCGTTGGAAAGAGAAAAAGCGACGTCACCTGTATTTAATAGATAAAGAAATGGGGAGCAGTCTGTGGGCTGCTCTTTTTTACTGGAGTATTTTTCAAAAGGGAAATAACATGATGATTATTTTCTTGGCAAGAAATATAAGGAAGATCGCCGAGATGCTGAAATAGAAAATAATAAACTATTTCCGGGGAAATTCCACAATTTTTGCAGGGAATGACGTGCTTTTCCATAATTTATAAGGATACGATACGGGAAAGTGAGTGGGTGGGATGTCCATAGGTAGAATCATTTATTATCATCGCAGGAAGCAGAACAAGACACAGGAACAGCTCTGCCAGGGAATTTGCTCGGTGACTCACTTAAGCAAGATTGAGAACAACGTAAAAGATGCGAATCCGAAAACGCTGCAGCTGCTGTGCGAGAGGCTCAACATTTCGACAGAAGAAGAAAACAGGAAAAGCGACCAGGTCAGCCGTCTGCTCGAAACCTTCTTTGACAGCATGGAACGGTTGCAAAAGGATTCAGCACAACAATTGTATAAGGTGCTGGAGAAACAAAAGGATTACATACAATGCACAGAGATGATCTATCTCTATGAGCTATACCGGCTGCGATACATGCTCATGACCAATGAGCTCGGGGAGTTTGAAAAAACAGCTCAGCAAATGAGGAAATATCAGTCGAAATTTTCGCCATTTGAATTGTTTTTATGGGATTTTTTGCAGGGCGTCTACCATGGACAAAGGCAGCAATTTACCCAGGCACTGGCGATACACAGCCGTAACGAGCAAAAAGCCGAACTCTATCATACGAAAGTGACGGACTACTATTATTATTTGTCGGCGGTGCACGGGCATCTGTATCACTATTCCCTATCCATCCATTATGCGTATAAAGCGCTCAGGGTTTATCAGAACAGCAATAACCTGCTGCGAATCGTTTACGTGAAGATGATTCTCGCCGTTAATTTCATTTTTATCGGAGAATACGAGAAAAGTTACGAGATGCTGCAGCTCATTTTAAGGGATGCCGAGCAGCTGAAAGACCGGGAAATTCGTTCGCTGGCTTATCATAACCTGGGCTTTTTGTATTTTCGGAGGGAGAAGATGAAGGAGTCACTTGATAATTATGCGGTGGCGTTGAAAATAAAAGAACCGTATTCCTCTTCGTATTACGTGACAGTTGCCTGTATCGCGGAAACGCTGATCAGCGACCATCAGCATGAGAAAGCGGCAGCGCTTTTAAAAAAGGAACTCAACCGTTTTCAGGATGAGAAATCTCCTCAATTTATCGAGCTGAAGATCCTTTATCTGGAAGCGCTGGGTAATCAAAAAGCGTTGATTAACTATTTGACCAAGGACGGCCTTGCGGTTTTACAAAAGTATTCAAGCTTTACCCGGGGCTTTAAATACCTTGAAATGATCTCCTCTTTTTATGAGGAACAGAAAGACTATGAGAAAGCCAACCATTTTCTCCGGCTTTCCACAAAGCATATGAAAAATCTATTGTTTAACATTGGTTCTCCCATAGAACCTGAAAAAGAATTAGTGAAAGTTTAGGACAATTGTGGACAGCAATTGTCTTTTTTGTCGATTTTTTCCCAAGTTGAAAAGAACGCGATCTTCTTTTCCAGCCTGGTCTCCGGGACTTTTTTACCGGTCTGAAAGGCTACTGAAAGAGACGGTTTTCACCCGGCTTTCACACAAGATTTTCCCAATTACGAACCTGGCAAGTTCCCCTTATACTTTTTCATAACAACGATAAAAAGGAGGATCGCTCGCGGGATTTTGTCAGGGGGACATCATTACTCAAAAGACAGGAGAATGCATGATGGGAAAATCAAAATCGAAAAAATGGCTGGCAGCCGTAATGACGACAGCTTTGCTTGCTGTTCCGAATCTGCCGGTCAACGCCATGAACTCATCCACGATATTAACAAAAGCATCGCAAGACCAGGATACACAGATCGGAAAGAAAGACGAAAAGAAAATTACACTCATTACCGGCGATGTGGTCACAGTAACGGAACTTGGGGACGGTAAGAGCACGGTAACGGTTGAGCCGGCTGAAAAGGGGGATACGGGGACGAGGATGTTAACGATCGGCAAGGATACATATGTGATTCCGCAAAAAGCGATGCCTTATCTCGCCGCCAACAAGCTGGACAAGCAGCTGTTCAATATCACAGCACTTTTGGAAGATGGCTATACAGACGGACAAACAAAACAGCTTCCAATCATCGTCCAGTACAACGAATCCAAAGTTCGCACCAAAACAGTTTTGCCTGCGGCACCGGAAGGCTCTTCAAAGACACGTACGCTGGAAAGCATCAACGCAACAGCGGTTTCGGCAGATAAGAAAGAAGCCGAGGATTTCTGGGCCGATATTACGAAAGAAGAACAGCCAACCAAAGCAAAGGCGGCCAAATTCGAACAAGGCATCAAGAAAATCTGGCTGGATGGAAAAGCAGAAGCAACGCTTGCAGAAAGTGTGCCGCAGGTTGGTGCGCCTGAAGCATGGGCTGCAGGATATGACGGTAAAGGAACGACGGTTGCCGTTCTTGATACGGGAATCGACAACACTCACCCGGATATACAGCCTCAATTGACCGAAGCGGTGAGCTTTGTGCAGGGTGAGGATGCAGTCGACCATCATGCCCACGGCACACACGTCGCGTCGACTGTTCTCGGTACAGGGGCAGCTTCGTCCGGAAAATATAAAGGCGTTGCACCCAGTGCAAAACTATTGGTCGGAAAAGTATTGGATAACAGCGGATCCGGGCTAAATTCGTGGATTATCGACGGTATGGAGTGGGCATCGCACAAAGCCAAAATCGTCTCCATGAGTATCGGGAGCACTGAAGCCAGCGATGGGACCGACCCAATGGCTCAGGCGGTTGATAACCTGAGCGAGGAAACCGGTGCACTGTTTGTGATCGCGGCAGGCAACTACGGCAATGAGGGCACCATCGGTTCACCGGGAGCCGCCGATAAGGCGCTCACTGTGGGAGCAGTGGACAAGTCGGACAAGCTGGCGTACTTCTCCTCTCAAGGCCCGCGTATCGGAGACCAGGCGCTCAAGCCGGATCTTACGGCTCCAGGTGTGGACATCACTGCGGCCCGTTCCCAATACGCGACCAAAGGATCGGGATCTTATTTGAGCATGAGCGGAACCTCCATGGCGACACCACACGTTGCAGGTGCAGCAGCAATCCTGTCACAGCGCCATCCGGACTGGAACGGCCAGCAGTTGAAGGACGCCTTGATGAGTTCAACGAAAGAGCTTTCTGAGATTAAACCATATCAAGGAGGAACCGGCCGTTTGGATGTTGCCCAGGCCACACTTGGCCACATTAAGGCAACAGGCTCTCTGGATTTTGGGTTCTATGATTACCCGCATGAAAACGATCCTGTAAAAGAAAAGATCATCACGTATACGAATGACAGTGACCAGGATGTATCGGTAAATGTGACAGCTTCATTCAAGGATCAAAAAGGAAACGATGCCCCCGACGGCATGATCCGATTGTCTGCCGATCATATTACTGTGCCTGCAAATGGTTCAGCAGAAGTAAAAGTGCTAGTTGATCCAAACCTCGGCGCTTTAGGCTCCCGTTACCAGGGACAAGTTACTGCAACGTCTGACAGCAAGACTGCTGCGCACACGGCAATCGGTATGATTAAAGAGGACGAGCGCTATTCATTAACCTTAAAAGCAACGGACCGTGATGGTTCCGAAGGATTGGCCTATGTGGCATTGTTCAGTGAAAACATGGATCCAACCTTTGTGGAAGTGAACGGCACGAAGGAGGTAAGACTTCCGAAGGGCACATACTCTGCGATGTCCATCATGGATGTGGATTCAGATACCGATCATGTGGGAGCAGCCGTTGTCGGTGATCCGGAAGTGAAGCTGAATAAAGCACAGACGGTGGAACTGGATGCCCGCAAAGCACGCGAAATTACCGCACATGTTCCGAAGAAGGCAGAACCAAGCTACCGCCGTATGGAATTGTTCCGAAAGCTTGGGTCAAAAACGGTCGATGATATCTGGATGCTTCCGGTAGCTGTCGATAAAATGTACGCCGCTCCAACAAAGAAAGTGAAGGAAGGACAGTTTGAGCTGCTCACCCGGTGGCGCCTTACCAAACCGGTATTGACGATCAATTTTAGAGGAAATGAACTCGATGATCTTCCACAGGCAGGAAGCACTCCATTAAAGGGCAACCTCCATGCCAAAGCTGTTTATGCAGGTAAAGGAGCAGCTGAGGATTATAACCGTTTAAACACGAAAAACAAAATTGTCATCGTGGATCGCAGCGATGAGGTGAAACCGAATCAGCGCGCTCTGAATGCCTTGAATGCAGGAGCCAAGATGCTGATTGTAGCCAATGACAAACCAACGGAAATCAGTGAGTACTATGCAAACAATGATGGAAGTGATGTGAAGTTACCGGTTGCGGCCATCAGCGGGACAGAAGGGGATAAAGTCATAAAAGCCGCACGTTCAGGCAACCTCACCCTTGATGTAAAAGGAACGCCGAATACACCGTACGTGTATGATCTGGTAGACCCGCATACGGACCAAATTCCAAAGGATTTATCTTATGCACCGAAAACTAGTGAACTGGCGAAAATCGATACGCGCTATCATTCGGACCGCAACGCGCCAGGCGGAGAGTTCCGTTATGACTTCCGTCCATACTCAGCACGCGGCATAGGGTTTTTGTACAAAATTGACCTTCCTTCCATTCGTACAGAATGGATGTCTGCGCAAGTTGGAACGTCGTGGTACCATGAAGCACAAGTGATCGACAGCCCGTGGGGTGTCCGGGAAACCCGTCTTTCCTATCAACCGGGTGAGCGCCTAAGCCAGGATTGGTTTGCGCCGGTTGTTCGTCCGCGCTTAGGTGACGGATTCTGGGTGCCCTATCGATCTGATAATTCATTGGTTATGAACATTCCGGCATGGGCCGACTCAGGTGAAGGCCATACCGGCTCCGATCTGGGAGAAGAACCGAATAATACGCAGACTCTGAAACTCTATCAGGGTGATACCCTCGTGGAGAACCGTACAGGGCAAGCGATCTATTCGTTTAAAAACTATCCGGCTGCCAACACACAGTACAAATTGGTCAGTGATGCCACACGTGATGCAAAGCGCTGGCATACATCCACAAGCACGCACACCGAGTGGACATTCTGGTCCAAGGCACAGCCGGAAGGCAGGTACAATTTGCCGCTGCTTTCCCTGGATTATAACCTGGACACTGATATGAACGGTGATGCAATTGCCGGCAAAACTACGAAACTCGTCCTCTCTGTGGTGCAGATCAAGAACGCGATCGGCAATGGAAAAATACAAGGGGCATCTCTGGATGTTTCATTTAACGAAGGGCGAACTTGGAAAAACGTAAAGGTTGTCCGGGACGGAGACAGCTGGACAGCTGCCATTAAAAATCCAAAAAAAGCCGGAGGTTCTGTTTCATTAAGTGCCAATGCGTGGGATGACGCAGGAAACAAGATTAATCAGGATATCATTAAGGCCTATGGGGTCAGGTAATAGGTGAATGGATCGGATGCAGGAGAAGAGGCTTGTGGGGCCTCTTCTTTTTTGTGCGTAGGGAGAGAGGTTGAAATAAATATAGCGAAATTTGTCGAAACTTATTAAGCATAAACGGTTATCGCATAATAGAGGGATTTTCGCGGATAAAGAGCAAGAATTCGCGGATAATTCGTTGTTTTTGCGGATAAATAGCCTAAATTCGCTTATAAGTTAATTTATGGAAGTGGGATGCGTGGTAAAATCCTCATCTTTTCCAATAAATTGGCCGAAAAGAGGCTAAAATCGTTTTGCGAACTCTGTTAAACTACTTTGATAACTCAAAAGCCTTCTTTTTAACACGAAACAACCCAGTAATCCTCAAACACACAGCAAAAAGCCACCCGATTTGGGCGGCTTCCTTACATTCCTAACATCAACCCCAATTTTTCTCCACAAATCGAACAACAGGTTCTAAGTTAGTCTCATTCGCAATCTCGATCAAAGCGGGGACGACGGTTGGATCGGTTTTAGAGAAATTAGGGATGCGTGGATCTAACCGATAGAAGCGCTTGCCGAGCAGGTTCTCACTAACCATGGATTCATAATAGGCGGAGCTGCTGCTGGTAATTTGCAAAAAGGGCAGCAGCGGTTCATTCGTTGAATGATCCAGGAGGACGCCCCAGTTCGGTGGCAGGTCCTCCAGGTTTTCAGGACGGATGTTATCTGCGCTGACCATTCCCCAGCCTCTGGTATCTCTTCTTAACTGTGTTGGCTGTTCGCCTGTTCCGATGGATAAAACCGCAATTTTGTCCAAAGGGACGCACGCTTTACCAACTGCGAACGAAATACAGGCCGTACATGGGTTTGTTGCGACGAGATAGCCATCCGCATAATTCTGGTAGGCGCGTTGTGCCGTGGGTGCGCCGCTGCTCCGGAGGATAACATCGCTCACTTTTTCATTTAAGTAGGGAGAGCCAGGGAAGTTGTTGAACAGCACAGGATTCCACCGATCCACCTCTGGGTCGTACAAGTGAAACGAAGGAATAACAACTTTTGGTTTTAAGTCTTTAAGACGAAGGTCATCCGGGAAAAACTCCCGAATCGCTTTAATAAAGCCGGAGAATGGCAATTGCTGATTAAAAACAGGACCACCTGGCCGCGAAACACTGAATGCCGGCAGAATTTCTTTCTTGAAAAAACGGAAGGTTTCTTTTGGCGTTCTTCCGCTGGCTAGCGCAAGAGCGGTAAAGGAACCGATGGAATTTCCGGCGAAAACATCCGTTTTACGAACAAGTTGTGGCGTCAATTTCACCAATCGGTTCAAAAGCTGTAAGCTTAATGCTCCCAAAACTCCGCCTCCATCAAAGGTCATGATCCGGTATTTGCCCAAAGAAAATTCTCCTTTCTATTCCGATCACAAGTATCCTTCAGTTTATGTTAGTTTGGATGCAATTGTATGGGCGAAAAAACTCCCTTTGTTGAACCCCGGGTAAACACAAAAAAGCCAACCGAGCACAAGCCGGCTGGCGGCCATATCCCTTCCTTTATTGCCAAAAATTACTGAATGACTATGGAGGAGGTCCGATCGCAGTGGTGTTTTGCAGTTCTTGTCCTCAGGTAAATTTGTTCTTGTATTTTGTAAGCAAAAGTTTACAAATATCAAATAATCAAATTACTCTTTCTTAATATCTTTTGTGTAAGGTTAATAAGACAACTTGATATTAATAAACTGAGGAGGATGAATAATGAAAAAAGTAATTTTTGCAATAGCAGCCACCATTACTATTAGTACTTTATCAACTGCGTTTGTCTACGCTGATGCTCATAATTCCGGGAAAGAAGAAAATGAAATGGTTGAGAAATTACAAGACCTTACACGGGATAATACCTGGGAACAAAAAGGAAAAATCGATCTTAAATTTAACACTTATCATCCACAAGGAATGACGAAAGTTGGAGACGTTTATTACATGTCTTCCGTAGAAATCATAGAAAAACCGGTAAAATTAAATAAGCCTCAAGAAGGTTATGACCGTACACCAGGTAAAGGCATTGGCCACCTTTTTGTATTTAATAATGAAGGTGAACTTTTAAAGGATATTAAGCTTGGTGAAGGCAGTATATACCACCCCGGTGGCATTGCCTATGATGGTAAATCAGTTTGGGTTCCCGCTGCCGAATACCGCCCAAACAGCAAGTCAATCATATACAAGATAGATCCTCAAACAATGAAATCTAAGGAAGTGTTCCGCGCAAATGACCACATTGGTGGAATTCTTCGTGATGGAAAACATGGAACTTTAAAAGCTGTAAGTTGGGGTTCAAGATCCTTTTATGAGTTTAATGAAAAAGGAAAAGTACTTAGCAAATCAAATAACCCTAGTCATTTCATCGATTATCAGGATTGTGAAAACGCAGGAAAAGATAGCATGATTTGCAGTGGCATTACTGAATTGCCACAACATGGATCTGCCAATGATAAATATGAATTAGGTGGACTAGCTTTACTAGATATGAGAACAATGGATATGGTTCACGAATTGCCCATTACTCTGTTTTCAACTCAGGGACATGTTGTGACACGGAATCCAGTATTTCTTGAAAATACGAAACAAGGAATAAAAATGTACGCTGTTCCCGATGACGATCAATCTTCTATGCTGGTGTATGAAACAAAAGTTAATAGAACGACCGGGCAGGATAATTGAACAGCGTAGGTTGTTGTGGCCTATCCTTATCCACTAACGGTTTAGATTAAATCTGCATGGATAACCCAAAAGGCATTCTTTTTCACACGAAAATGCCTCAAAACTAATAGAATTTAGTCAAGTTCTCCTCACGCCAACGTCAGTCTACTTGCATACACCCCAATAGTTCTCCACAAAACGAACAACCGGCTGCAAATTGGTTTCGTTCGCAATCTCGATGACAATGGGAGCGGAGGCAGGGTCGGTTAGGGAGAGGCTGGGGATGCGCGGATTTAATCGAAAAAAGCGTTTGCCCAGCAGATTGCCACTGATCATGGTTGCATTATACGAGGCGCTGCTGCCGGTCACTTGAAGAAAGGGCAATAACGGTTCATCCGTTGCATGGTCTAAAAGCACGCCCCAGTTTGGAGGCAAATCCTCCAGGTTTTCGGGACGGATGTTATCTGCGCTCACCATTCCCCAGCCTCTGGTGTCTCTTTTTAAGCGCGTCGGCGATTCACCGGTTCCAATGGATAATACCGCGATTTTGTCCAGAGGTACGCCAGCCTTCCCAACGGCTAACGAGATGCTGTCTGCACTGGGATTCGCTGCAAAGATATACCCATCCACATAGTTCTGATAGGCACGTTGGGTAGCGGGGGCACCACTGCTTCTCAAAATGACATCACTCGCTTTTTCATTTAAATAGGGAGAACCTGGGAAGTTGTGGAACAGGACAACGTTCCAACGATCCAATTTCTGGTCGTACAAGTGAAACGCAGGCACAACCACTCTGCGGTTTAAGTCTTTCAGGCGGAGGTCATCCGGAAAAAACTCTCGTATCGCTTGAATGAAACCAGAATACGGTAATTGCTGGTTGAAAACAGGTCCACCTGGCCGGGAAACACTGAATGCCGGCAGAATTTCTTCCTTAAAATAACGGAAGGTCTCTTTTGGCGTTCTTCCGCTGGCTAGCGCAAGGGCGGTGAATGAACCGACGGAAGTGCCGGCGAAAAGATCCGTTTTACGGACGAGCAGCGGGGTTACTTTCGCCAATCGGTTCAAAAGCTGTAAGCTTAATGCCCCCAAAGTGCCGCCTCCATCAAAGGTCATGATCCGGAATTTGCCCAAAGTTGATTTCTCCTTTCTATTCCGAACAAAAGTATCCTTCAGTTTATGTTAGTGTGGCGGCAGGTGTATGGGCGGAAGATCTCCCTTATCCACCGATCTTTTTTGTTTCAAAGTGGTAAACTAAATCATGCCGCAAGCAACTAACCACAAAAAAGCCAACCGGTCACACACTAAAGGATTCCGTTTTCGGTTGCTTTATTGATAAATGACATAATAAATGACGTGTGAATTGGCACACGTCATTTTCCCTATTTAGTATAGTTTTAGCTTGTTTCCTTATTTTTGGCACTGCAAATGACATTATATTTTATAATGGACAATAAGTAGTGTGGATCAATATGAGTGCCACTTGGGATGCTGGCAATATGCGCTTCGCATCTAACTAACGGGGCAGATTATTTAAAGAAAGCAAGGGGGAGATACGTTGACTGATATTAAAAATATTGGACGTTTTTGTTTGACGAATGATAATGGTTATATAATAAACGACTCAAATTTAGAAAAGGTTAAACCTGAATTTTACAAGGTGATAGAAGAGGTAGTAGAAAATTACCAAAAACACTTGGGCTCCGATCTGCATAGTGTATATGTCAGGGGGTCAGTTCCCCGTGGATTGGGTATATATGGGGTTTCAGACTTAGATACAATAGCAATAACGAATAGAGAAACGAATGATATGGACTTGAAATGGGTGGATAAAGCAGAAAATGACTTGAATAGAAAATATGATTGCATAAAGGGTGTAGAGTTTAGTTTCTATTCCATTGAAGATATGATAGAAACCAATAACTTTTCAATCATTCCGTTTATGATTAAGACTCATAGTGTTTGTGTATATGGAGAAGATATAAGGGGGAAATTACCTAACTATAAGGCAGATAAAACACTTGGGAACCAACATCTTGTAAACTTAAAGAATCAAATCAAACAAGCTAAAGAAGACGTTGCAGGCAATGACGATAAAGAAGATATATTGGATTGTTGCGCATGGATTATGAAAATCATCGTTAGGGCAGGCCTTGCACTTGTCATTGAGAAAGAAAAAAAATATACAAGAGACTTGTACCCAGCGTATGAGATATTTTCTACGTATTATCCAGAGAAAGAATCTGAAATGAAACAAGCAGTTAAATATGCTATTAATCCTACAGAAAATGGGAATGCGATCATTGTTTTTTTAGATGATATGGGAACGTGGATGATAAACGAAGCTGATAAATGGTTGCAGGTTCACAACCCCCAAAAGGTAAGTAATATGGAAATGTAGAAAGGACTTCAACACTAAATTTGTGATACGTAAATAGTTGTACGTAAACAAAAGGTGCTTGAGTTGAAGAAGAACTGGCAATTTATAACAAAAGGCTCGATTGTTGTTTTTTTAACCCCCTAAAGAAAGCTGTTAAAATTTATTTTGTATTAGTGGGGCTTTAACGATATAAAGAATCACAGCCATTCTTCGATAGACTGGCTGTATTCGTTATTCAATACTAGTTTGCATAGAAGATGAATTATTTTAGTGTAGACTCTAGTGCTTCATTTTTAACTTCAAGTATGTACTTACTAAGCACCTGTTCTCTACCGCCATTGTTTTCGTACCAATCTTTAATCCTTTGAACATGTGCTTTATCATTTTTCACATTTGTTTCAATTTCCACATATTTTTCATAGCTGTCATATTCCCATATGGCAAAGATTTCGACAGTATTGTCCTTGTTATCCCTCATCCATCTCCCTACCAAGCGTGCACCATGCTTTAATTGATTAGGTAAGTTTGTATTGTTGAAGTGAGCATTGAACTCCTCAACAAAATCACTTTTAACAGTATAAAATTTTCTTCGATAAAACATATCTGAACCTCCTATTATGTATCGCCTGTTCGCTTATCCTCCACAATCCTGCTACGTTTGCTGAATAAGCACTGAAAAAATAATACCATAAAAAGTAAATTTAAACTTGTCTTATTTTGAAATCCTCTATGTCATTGACCGGGATGCAGCGATTGGTGAAGAGCGCTTGGGTGAGCGCGCATTTTTGTGGATTCTGCTCGAAGGAGGGTTTATGAAAATGACGTGATATGCAAGTATTCTTTGTCGAACCGCAAGTAAATCGTGTCGAAGCGCAAGTAAAACTCCCAGCACCGCAAGTAAATCCAGCGAAACCGCAACTAAATCATGTCGATCCGCAAGTAATCTCATAAATCCACAAAAAAGGAAACATCACTTCGCTGTGGTTGGCGGGGTAGTGTTATTATGGTTTGATATAGATAAAGATTCTACATATTTCGACTTTTTATAGTCGGTTATCTTAACAATATCAGAAAATTATAACAAAATTTTAAAACGATCAAAACTCGATTTTAAAACTGCTGATTTTGTAATTGCGTTACTTTAAGGATGTGAGGGGGGGCACACGTGTCGGAATTACTTATTGTCGATAATGATAAACAATGCCGAAAAGAAGTTTGTGCAATCATTCAGGAAAGTAAATACAGCTTTTTATCCATTTATGAATCCAGTACGGCCCATCGAGGGATGCTGTTGCTGAAACAAAGCAAGCCGAGCGCACTCATGATTGATATTTCTTTGCCAGATACCGATGGCATAGCGTTTGGCAAAATAGCTCTTCAGTTGTATCCGGACCTTCCGATTATCGTGATGACCCAATTAAAGATGTTTGAACTCGTTCAATCGTCCATCAATGCCGGTTTTTTAGGTTACTTATTGAAACCGCTTTCTAAAAATGAACTGATTGAAACGTTAGACAGGGTGTTGATTCCTGTTCTCAGCAAAAGTATAAACCAGGTTATGAAATCAAATGAAGAGCCCTTTACTGCAGATCTGAAAAATCCGATCGGCAGCGCCATCCAATATATGCAAATTTATTACAGCGAACCCCTCACGTTAAAAGGTGTAGCCGACAAGGTATACCTGAGCCCTTCTTATTTCAGCAAAATGTTTAAAGAGGAAACAGGAATGACGTTTGTTGAATATCTGTCGTTTGTCAGAGTGCAAAAAGCCAAATCCCTGCTGAGAATGTCAACACTGCCCATTGAAGTGATTGCCAACAATGCCGGTTTTGCGAATTCGGGATATTTTGCCACTACCTTTAAAAAGCTTACTGGAATAACACCGAGCGATTACCGTGAGCAATTTCATTTAGAGGCTGAGCAGGGACTAACGATATCATCTGGAGGTGTGTAGATGCTCCCGATTTATCTGGAAATGAAACGCTGTATCCAAAACGGTCTCCGGGGAGTTTTGGGGACAATTATCCGTACGGAAGGCTCTACCTATCAAAAATCAGGGGCCAAATGCTTTTGGAGCGAAGATGGAACGTTAACCGGATTATTAAGCGGGGGGTGTGTTGAGGGAGACTTCATGGAACACGCAAAAGAGGTGTTGAAGTCGGCAACCTGTAAAACGATAAGCTATGATTTCCGAGGTGGCGGTGACGATTTATGGGGCCTTGGCCTCGGATGCAACGGTTCCATTGATATTTTCCTGGAGCCCTTTGATTCACTGGGTGACCCTGAAAAGGCAGCTCGTAGCATGGAGATCTGCCAAACGGCACTTGCCCATGAAGTCGGCATCGCCACTATTGTAGAAGCGCCTGACCCTGTGTTGATTGGTGAAAAATGGGTATGTGAACAGGTTCCTTTTCATCAATCCAGGGCAGGGGTATATTCCATCCCTTACGGGGAGAAAGAGGCCCTTGTATTTTCAGAAACCCTCACGCCTCCTCCACAACTGGTCATTTTTGGTGCAGGACCCGATGCAGTGCCTCTCATTAAGGGAGCAAAGCAATTGAACTGGCAAGTGACTGTCATCGATCATCGTCCTGCTTTTGTGAACCAACAATATTTTCCGGAGGCCGATCATCTCGTTTGTGTTTCTAAAGGAGAATGGCCGGACCTTCAGATAGGCAGCTTTACGTTTGTGGTCATTATGACCCATCATTTTGAACAGGATGCTCTTTTTCTGAAGCAGTCACTGAAAACAGCGGCTCCATATATTGGGGTACTTGGTCCGAACAAACGGACGTACCAGCTGTTGGATCAGATGAATTCCGGACTTACCCAGGAGCAACTTTCTCGTCTCCACAGTCCTATTGGCTTGGATATCGGCTCAAAAACACCGGAAGAAATTGCGCTCAGTATTTTGGCGGAAATCACCATGATCTACCGAGACAAGGGAAGCGGAAATCCTCTTCATGTGATGAAGGAAACGAGCTTCACGAAATACATGGAAAAGAAAGTGGGTGAACTGGCATTGTGACTCCCCAAAAAAACACATGGGCCATCATTTTGGCAGCCGGGCAGTCAAAACGGATGGGAACGCCAAAAATGATGCTGCGCCACAAGGGAAAAACACTTATCCATCACGTCATAGATGCCGCTGTAAATTCTAAAGCAGACGGTGTAATCATTGTGATTAACCCGGAAGTAGACGGTTTGCTTGCAGAGGCTTCTGTTCCGGGGGTCAGCAAGGTTTTCTTGAATGATCAGTCGGACAGCGGATTGTCGATGTCTCTGAAATCAGGCCTTTATGTGTTGCCGTCAGAAGCAGAAGCCGCCATTTTTCTGCTGGGGGACCAGCCCCTTGTCACCACCAGAGAGATTAATTTACTTCTGGAGGAGTTTCAGGGGAACCAGGCTTATTCCATATATCAATCGTCCTATCGGGGAAAGAAGGGACACCCTGTCTTGTTTCAACGGCGTATGTTCGACCGGCTGCTTGATGTCAAGGGCGACAAAGGGGGCCGCGAGGTGATCAGGCAATTTTCCGGAGAGACCCAAACCGTTGAAATGGGAAGAAGTCACCCTTTTGATATTGATACCAAGGACGATTACAGAAGGCTATTAAGAAAGGAGGTCTCCTAAAATGGGCAAAGTTATTGGCAAGGCCGTGACAAGAGTCGAGGACATGCGGCTGTTGACCGGACAAGGCAAATACATTGATGATATCGGAACCCCTGCCCAGACCTTTCAAGCGGCCATTTTAAGAAGCTCCAGCCCCCATGCCAATCTTGTTTCAATCGATACGGCTGAGGCTGAAAAGGTGCCAGGAGTAAAAGCAGTAATAACCGGTGAGCAGGTGAAGAAATACCTTGAGCCGTTCAGTGTAGGTGTCAGCGCTCCCGTTCATTATTATCCAATCGCCGTTGATAAAGTAAGGTACGTCGGAGAGCCTGTGGCGGTCGTGGTTGCAAAAAGCCGATATATCGCCGAGGATGCGATGGAACGGATCAAAGTGAAGTATGAAGCGCTCCCGCCGGTCGTTGATATTGAGGGTTCAATGGAGGAAGATGCCCCCATCCTTCATGAAAACGTTGGATCCAACGTCGCCAATCACCGTACGTTTCATTACGGAAAAGTCGATCAGGCGTTTGAAGAAGCGGACAGGATCATTAAGCATAAATACCTTTTTCCGAAATATACCGCAACCCCTGTGGAGACATACGGAATTATCGCAAACTATGAATCCAGTGAAAATCAGTATACGGTGCACGCCAATTTTCACGGACCATTTGTTATCCAGGCCATCATGGCTCAGGCACTGAAAATACCAAGCAATAAGCTGAGAATTATTGTTCCAAAGGACATTGGCGGAAGCTATGGCATCAAAGCGGGAACTTTTCCCTACATGGTGCTCCTTTCGGTGGCAAGCCGGATTGCCGGATGCCCGGTAAAGTGGATTGAAGACCGCCAGGAGCACCTGTCGGCCAGCTCCAGCGGAACGGACAGGGTAACCTATATTGAAGCGGCGGTCAAGAACAACGGGAAGGTAACCGGGCTGCGCATGAAGATGATCGATAATGTGGGTGCCTACATCAGGGCTCCCGAGCCCGCCTGCCTGTACCGTACACACGCAAATTCAACGGGTGCCTATGATATTCCCAACCTGCATATTGATGCTTACGCCATTATGACGAATAAGCTGCCTACAGGGCTGATCAGAGGCTACGGTGGCCAGGAACTGTATTTTCCTCTGGAGAGGATCATGCAAAGGGTGGCGTTCGAGCTGAATCTGGATCCGGCGGATGTTATTCGTGAAAATCTCATTAAAAAAGAGCAGTTTCCTTACAAAACGGCTTCAGGCGGCATGTATGACAGCGGGGATTATATGAAAGGATTCGAACTGGCACTGGAGACCGGAAAGTATGAGGAGTTCCGCAAAAAACAAGAAAAAGCAAGAAAGGAAGGGAAAATCGTCGGTGTCGGTCTTGCCTGCATTGTCGAACCTTCGGGGTCTAACATGGGATATATCACGGTGGCGCTGACTCCGGAAGAACGGGCAAAATCGTTGCCGAAATCGGGCTGTTCGGAAGCGGCTACCGTTTCGATGGATCCAATGGGAAGCGTGAACGTTAGGATCAGTACAACACCTTCCGGACAAGGGCATGAAACCGTTGCGGCACAAATCGTTTCTGAGGTATTGAGCATTCCGGCGGATAAAATCAAGGTGGTGGCAGAGCTGGACACGTCTACAAGCGCCTGGTCCATTGCGTCAGGCAGCTATTCAAGCCGTTTTGCTTCATTGGGTTCAAGCGCAGTCTTTTATGCAGCGCACAAGGTGAAGGAAAAATTGATGAAAATTGCTTCTCACCAGATGAAAGTGAGTGAGAGTGAACTCGAACTGCGAGACGGAGCTTTTTATGAAAAGAACGACCCGACAAAAAAATATGCATTAAAAAGAGCGGCGGGATCTGCCCATTGGAATCCTCTTTCTCTTCCAGAAGGAATGGAGCCTGGAATCTATGAAACATACTATTACTCTGTAAAAGCGGCTGAGCCGCCTGATGAAAATGATCTCATCAACTCATCCGTCACGTACGGATTTGTGGCTGATCTGGTAACAGTGGAGATTGACCCGGATACTGGGGAGGTTCGTATTCTCGATTATGTCACGATTCACGATGCCGGGAAACTACTGAACCCACTCATCGTCGATGGACAAATCTTTGGCGGGCTCGCCCATGGGCTGGGCGGGGCGCTCTATGAGGAGCTCGTATACGACAACAAAGGGCAGCTGCTAACCGGATCATTCATGGACTATTTGTGTCCGACTGCCCCGGAAATCCCGAACGTGACAATCAAGCATATCGAAACGCCATCTCCCATGACTCCACTTGGTGCCAAGGGCCTTGGGGAAGGCAATACGATGAGTGCGCCAGTGGCTGTCGCCAATGCGGTGAGTGATGCACTCACTCCATATCAAATTGAAATTGACACATTACCGCTGAGTCCCAATCGAATTTGGACGCTTCTGAATCAAGCGAAGCAAAACAAAAATAAAGAGGTGACCGTCTGATGGAAGGAAAAGGAAATATGGTATTGGAGGCAGGAGTTAACAGAGCGTATGAAGTGCTCCTTGATCCTGCTGTGCTTGAAAAATGCATTATGGGCTGCAAAAAACTTGTGTTGGTGGATGACAACAAGTATGAAGCAGAGCTGTCCATTGGAATTGCTGCGATCAAAGGAAACTACTCTTCAACGATTGAGATCCTCGACCTGGAAGAGCCCCGTCATTACAAATTGGCGGTCAAGGGTGAAGGAGCTCCGGGAACGGTAGAAGCCGTTGGAATCGTAGACTTGACGCCGGATGGCGAAAGCTCGACTCTTCTAAACTACTCCTATGAAGCAGAAGTAGGCGGAAAGGTAGCGATGGTGGGCCAGCGAATGCTCGGAGGGGTAGCAAAACTGGTGATTCAGGACTTTTTTAAGAAACTGGGCAAGGAACTAAAACGAATGGAACAGAGCGCCTAAAGAAAGGGGCAGAGCACATAATGAAACCGGCCAAGTTCAATTACTACCGTCCTAAGGATCTTCCGGAAGCGCTGTCTCTTCTCGAATCAAGCGGTTTTGACGGCAAGATTATTGCAGGGGGACAGAGCCTGGTGCCGATTATGAACATGAGGTTGGCAACACCTGAATGTTTAATTGACATTAACGGTCTTCAGGATCTGAATTTTATCGAGAGCGATGATCATGTGTTGAAGATCGGGACGATGACCCGGCAAAATACGGTGGAGACATCACAACTCATCAAAGATCAATGCGGTCTCGTTACCGAAGCGGTTGCACATATCGGCCATCTTCAAACGAGAAACCGTGGAACGATCGGAGGAAGCATTGTCCATGCCGACCCCAGTGCCGAGCTTCCTCTTGTAATGATGGCGCTCAATGGCACGCTTCATATCTCTTCAGAAGACGAAACAAGAAGCGTGAAGGCGGAGGATTTTTTTCTCACATTTTTAACGACAGACATGATGCCCAACGAAATGCTGACTGAAGTTCATTTGCCTATTTGGAAGGGACGGGTCGGGTCTTCCTTTCAGGAAGTGGCGAGGCGTCATGGGGATTTTGCTCTTGTAGCCGCCGCTTGTCAGCTTGAGCTTGATGCTCATGACCGAATTTCAGATATCCGGCTGGCTCTTGGCGGGGTCGAGGCGATTCCCCTTTTAATTAGTGACGCGAAAGAACTTCTTGCAGGAGAAAGGCTTACGGATGCAGCACTGCAAAAAGTGGCCGATGTGGTGGCAGGCAGTGTGGAGCCTGAATCGGATCTGCACGCCTCTGCGGCCTACCGGACACAATTGGCGAAGGTATTGACGACGAGAGTAGTGCACCAAGCATACGAGAGAGCAAAGGGGTGAGCAGTATGTCCTTAACCGAGATAAATGTGACAATCAACGGCAAAGCATACTCCGAATGGGTGGAACCGCGAATGCTGCTAAGTGACTTCATTCGTGAAACATGCGGATTGACAGGCACCCATGTCGGCTGTGAGCATGGCGTGTGCGGCGCGTGTACCATCAGCATGGACGGTGCAGCTGTCCGGTCCTGCCTCATCTTTGCCGTGCAGGCCGATAACAGGGAAATAAAGACGGTCGAAGGACTGGCTTCCAACGGAGAAATGACGGCGCTTCAAAAGAATTTTGTGGAATGCCATGGTCTGCAGTGCGGTTTTTGCACCGCCGGAATCTTAATGTCCATCACCGATTTCCTTGAAAAGAACCCACAGCCATCCACAAAAGAAATCAAAGAGACCCTGTCAGGGCATCTGTGCCGCTGCACAGGCTATGACGGAATTGTAAAGGCTGTACAGAAAACGGTTCAGGATAACCAAAAAGAAGTCTTGCAAAGGAGTTGAACCCATGAATCTTGGAACGTTACTTGAATTTGCAGTTGAGCGGTTTCCGAACAAGGATGCAGTTGTACAGCAAGAAGAGCGTATATCTTACGCCAGACTGAACAACCAGATTGATAAACTTGCCGCATCGCTTCAACGGATTGGAATCAAGCAGCAGGATCGCGTCATGGTTCTGCTCAAAAACCGGGTAGAAAATGTAATCCTCTATTGGTCTCTGCAAAAGCTGGGAGCCATATACACACCGTTGAACTTCAGGCTATCGGCAAAGGAGGTAGAGTATTGCTTCAATGACGCGGAAGCAACGGCGATTGTCTATGAAGATGCGAGTCAGGAGGCGGTGTTAAAAGCAAGGTTTAACGAACGGCCGGTATACATTGGTCTTAATGGAGTAGAGGGAGCGGATATCTATTTTTCTGAACTGATTCAAAGAAGTCCCAATACGTATGAGAGACCCGCCATTCATGATGATGACATTGCGCTAATGCTTTACACATCGGGAACAACTGGAAAACCAAAAGGTGTGCCAAGAAGTCATAAAAATGAGTATGCGTCGGCACTTGCTCATATCATCCAGAATCAATATTCGGAAGGGGAAAGCACACTCGGCACCATGCCACTTTACCATACGATGGGCATGCGGTCTCTGCTCTCCATTACCTTTTTAAACGGAAAACTGGTTATACTGCCTGACTTCGATGCGAAGGAAGCGCTTGAATTACTCAGTAAAGAAGCAGTTTCCTGTCTGTATCTTGTTCCCACTCTGTACCATGACATCCTGAAGCATCCCCAATTTGCCGAATACGACCTTTCTGCCCTGAAAAAGATCGGATACGCGGGAGCCTCGATGACCACATCGCTGACCGAAAAGTGCATCGAGAAGCTAAAGCCCGAGGTGTTTGTAAACCACTATGGCAGCACAGAGGTTTACACGTTTACGATCAATTCGAACGTATTCGAAAAACCGTGCTGTGCCGGAAAACCGGGATTCCACCAAAACATCAGGCTGGTCAGGGCGGACCCGGATGCAACAGCAACCTGTGAAGAAATCGTGGGCAAAGACGAAATAGGGGAGATCATCGTTAACCTGGAATCGGGAGAAGCATTCAAAGGGTACTGGAATCGGCCAGATGCGAACCAGAAAGCAATTCGTGACGGCTGGTATTTTACCGGAGACCTTGGCGTGATGGATGAAGACGGTGACTTGTACGTGGTCGGCAGAGTGGATGACATGATTATATCAGGCGGGGAGAATATCCATCCTTTGGAGGTGGAGGACGTGCTGGCCGAACATGAAAAGGTACTGGAGGTTGCGATCGTCGGGGAAGAGGATGACAGGTGGGGGCAAATTGTATCCGCTTTTGTTGTTCCCGGCTGCCATACGGTGTCCATCCAGGAGCTTGATGAGTTTTGCAAGAACCATCCCCAACTGTCCAATTACAAACGGCCGCGCAAATATGTATTTGTTAAGGAAATCCCAAAAAGCCCGGTTGGTAAAATCCTGCGGCGGAAGCTCAGAGACGGGGAATTTGAACCATTTGGAACAGAAAAAGTAGTGTAATTGCTGATCAATGAGAGGAGAAATGAAAATGACAACTGCAACTCAATATGACCATATCCGTGTGGAAAAAAACAAGGCGGCACAAACAGCCACAATTATCTTTGACCGGCCAGAAAAAATGAATTATATCAGCATGCTGGCGAGAGCTCAGTTTTCCAAGATCTTTGATGAATTAAATGCGGATGAAGATGTGCGCGTAATTATCGTAAAGGGGGAAGGCGATAAATGCTTTAGTGCAGGAGGAAGCATTCCGCAGTTCATGGAAACCCACCCTGAAGAACTGTCGCGCTTAAGAGTTAATGTGGCTGCACCCGAACGCTCTCCAAAACCGGTTATTGCCCAGCTTCAGGGATATACGTTCGGTGTAGGGTTTGAAATTGCGATGGCTTGCGACTTCCGGATCGCCGCCGATGATACACTGCTAGGATTGCCGGAAATGAACCTTGGAATGATTCCCGGAAGCGGCGGAACCCAGCGTGTAGCACGTGCGGTTGGACTGACCAGGGCGAAGGATATGATTATGAGGGCAAGAAGAATTCCTGCGGATGAAGCCTATCAATGGGGATTGCTGACAAAGGTTGTTAGCAAGACCGAGCTTGAAAATGAAGTGAACAGTTTGGCTGATGAGCTTGTCCGTTTTTCTCCTTTGGCACAGCGGGTTTGCAAGGAAGTCTTAAATGCCGCCGAAGAAGGCCCATTGAGTACAGGCTTGGAGATTGAGGGAAGAGCTTACGGAATGCTGAGATGCACGGAGGATTTTAAAGAAGGTGTCGATTCTTTTGTGGAAAAAAGAAAACCTAAATTTACTGGAAAGTAACGGATGAGAGTAATCCCGCGATTCTGGCGGGGTTACTCTGTACCCGTTTTTCTCGTAATTATAAAAAACTGAATATTCTGTTTATAAATCATCCAAGCTAAGTCACTTAAAAACTTTAGTATTGGAGGAAATGATAATGTCAAATGCTGTATCTACCGGTGTAGTAAGAGAAACAGAACCGAAAAAAACGGAAAACAAGCAGATCGTTTCGGCTACCGCCGCTTCTCTACTGGGCTGGTCGTTCGATTTATATGACCTTTTCATCCTGCTATATGTCACACCTACCATAGGAAAACTATTTTTTCCAACGACCAATCCTACACTGTCCCTTGCTGCGGTGTATGCTTCTTTCGCCGTTACCCTGCTTATGCGGCCGCTGGGATCCGCCGTATTTGGCTCCTATGCGGACAAGCACGGAAGAAAAAATGCGATGACCGTAGCCATTATAGGAGTGGGTTTAAGCACCGCTGTTTTCGGGCTGCTCCCCACGGTTCCGCAAATCGGGTTATTTGCTGCCCTTCTTTTTTTACTGCTTCGCCTGGTTCAGGGTGTTTTTGTTGGAGGGGTCGTTGCTTCCACCCATACGATCGGTACCGAATCAGCGCCTCCTAAATGGAGGGGACTCATGTCGGGGTTGATCGGCGGAGGCGGTGCAGGATTGGGTGCACTGTTTGCTTCCATCGCATTTATGGTGGTCTCTGCCATTTTCCCTGGTGAAGCATTTGAGGGCTGGGGATGGAGAGTCATGTTCTTTACGGGGATTTTGGGATCTGTTGCTGGTCTTTTTGTTTTCCGGACACTGGAAGAATCCCCACTATGGACGGAAATGAAAAAGAAAAAGAATGAGAATCAGAATGTGGTGGAACAAAAACCCGTCAAAGCCCTATTTACGACATATTCAAAAATTTTGCTGGTTAACTTGATGATCGTAATCGGGGGAGGATCCGGTTATTATCTAACCGCCGGATTTATTCCAACGTTCCTCAATGTCGTCAACAAGGTATCTTCTGCAACTCTGTCAGGCGTTCTTATCACCGCAAGTATAGCGACGATCATAGCGGCCTTGATTGCCGGCCATCTGAGTGAAGTGTATGGAAGGAAAAAGGTTTTCATGGTTGTCGGGTTGTTAAACGTGATCGGCCTGCCTTATTTTTATCTCTCGCTGGCCGATGCAGGCTCAGTTACTGCCATCTACTTTTACGTGGTATGTCTTGTGTTTTTGGGAAATGCGGCCTACGCTCCTGTCCTGATATTCTTAAACGAGCGGTTCCCGACCTCCATCCGATCCACCGGCACCGGCCTGTCCTGGAACATGGGTTTTGCCATTGGAGGCATGATGCCTACCTTTGTCACCCTAGCAAGCGGAACGGTTGATAATATTCCACACACTTTAATGTATTTTGCCATTGTCATCTATCTTGTCTACATTGTTGGAAGCGTTATCATACCAGAGACCAAAGGAAGGCTGCGATAACAATCAAATCAGAACGGAAAGGAGTATGATGGGATGTCCACTTTCGTTACTCAGAAAGTACCAACCTACTATAATTTTGCCGATGGTGAATGGACAGAATCCACGTCCAATGAGCTGATTGAGTCGTACAATCCTGCGACTGGAGACCTGTTTAGCTACTCGCAAAAATCAAATGTAAGAGATGTTACAGCCGCCATCGAGTCTGTACGGCACGCCTTTCAACCCAGTGACTGGGCGGTAAATCCAAAGCGCCGCTATGAAGCCTTGCTGGCACTCGCTGAAAATATGACAAAGAACCTGGAGCGTCTTTCCCGAATTCTCACGATTGATCAGGGTAAGACCATTCGGGAGTCAAGAGGGGAACTGGCGGGCTGCATCGACACTCTTAAATATTTTGCCGGGGCGGCTAGAAGCGTGTTTGGGCGCTCCATGCAGCTGGAACCTGCCAACTTCGGGGTGATAATTAAAGAACCGATCGGGGTGGTGGGCATCATCTCTCCGTGGAACTGGCCCGCGTTGCTGATGGTCCGTGAACTTGCCCCGGCGCTTGCTGCCGGTAATGGGGTCATCGTCAAGCCCGCGAGCCTGACGCCCTCGATTTCTGCTGAAATTTTCAAGCTGATCGCCGAGATCCCTCATTTTCCTAAGGGAATCGTGAGTCTCATAACAGGTCCCGGAAGAGAAATTGGTGCGGCGATGGCAGCCAGTGAAAAGATCGATATGATCAGTTTTACCGGAGATACAGCGACCGGAAAGTCGATCATGGAAACAGGGGCCAAAAATATCAAAAAGATCGCGCTCGAACTTGGAGGCAAATCCCCTAATATTGTTTTTGAGGATGCAAATCTCGACAAGGCGATTCCGATCATCGGCCGTTCCATTTTTATTTCCGCCGGCCAAATCTGCATGGCCGGGTCCAGAGTAATTATTGAGGAATCCATTAAGGACACAGTGGTTCAGCGGTTGAGAGAATATGCCGAACAGCTCAAGGTGGATAACGGCCTTTTGGAAACATCCGATATGGGGCCGCTTGTGTCGCAAAGTCAATTGGACATTGTCCAAGGCTATTGCGATCTGGGGCGTCAGGAAGGGACGATTGTAACAGGCGGTGAGCGCTTGACCGGGGGATCGCACGACCTGGGCTATTACTTCCAACCGACCATTATTGACGGCCTCGCGAGTGACAGCAGGGTGATGCAGGAAGAAATTTTCGGGCCTGTACTCGCTGTTCAGACGTTTTCGAGCGAAGAAGAAGCGCTTCATCTGGCAAATGACAGCGACTTTGGGCTTTCTGCGGGAGTATGGACATCCAACCTTAACCGCGCCATGCGTTTGTCAAAAGGGATTGAGGCTGGAACCGTATGGATCAATACGTATAATAAAAACTTCCCTGAAGCAGAGTTTGGCGGCTACAAGCAAAGCGGTCTGGGCCGGACACGGGGCGTGGATGGTTTGATGGAATACTGTGAAACGAAGCATGTCCATATTGAAGTCGAAGAACTGGGGGAGGAAGTATGATGCAGAGTAGTTCCATTACTCAACAGTCGGAGCAAAGCTACTCCTTTCATCTGCCGACCCGAATTGAATTCGGGTTTGGTAAAGCCTCCATACTTGGCGGACACCTAGCTGCAATGGGAGTGAAACAGGCGTTTATTGTAAGTGACCAGGGAGTGGTGTCCGCAGGATTATTAAGTAACATTAATGCCTCTCTTCAAGAAGCTGGCATCTCATCTGAACTGTATCTCGAGGTGGAGCCGGATCCCAGTTTTAAAACGATTGACAGAGGAGCGGATTGTTTTCGCAAAAGTAACTGCGATGTCCTGATCGCCGTTGGAGGGGGCAGCGTGATGGATACGGCCAAAGGAATAAGAATCGTAGCTCAACACGGTCAAAGTATTGGGGATTACGCAGGAGTTGAACGGATCAAAAGTGGTTCGGTCATTCCGCTTGTCGCGGTACCGACCACCTCCGGGACGGGCAGTGAGGTTACGATTTTCGGAGTTTATTCGGACTGGGAAAACCAGGTGAAAGTAACCGTCAACAGCCGATATATGGCACCGACATTGGCCATTGTGGATCCCGAGCTGACATTGGGCCTGCCGAAAAAAATGACCGCATCCACCGGAATTGATGCATTGGCCCATGGAATTGAAACCTACTTTTCCCGCCGGGCCAGCCCGGCAACCGACGCACTGGCGACAGAGGCAATTGCAACGATAGGCTCTTCTTTAAGAGCAGCGGTGGAGAAAGGTCATGACAAGGCGGCACGGACCCGGATGTCGCATGGAAGCTTGCTCGCAGGCATGGCATTCAATAACGGATTGCTTGGACTGGCGCACGCCATTGGCAGCGCGCTTTCAGGACATTGTCACGTGCCCCATGGCATAGCGATCGGGTTGTTGCTTCCGCATGTCATCGAGTTCAATGCGGGAGAAAATGTTCAAAAAGCAGCAAACATTGCGAACCTGCTGGGAATCCATAATGGATCGTCTTCATCCCTAGCGGCGCAGGCAGCAGAAGCCGTAGCTCAACTGGTTTCCGATATTGGTCTGCCGACCCGGTTAAGAGACGTTGATGTATCTGAACATCAGCTTGGTGTTATCGCTTTGGATTCTTTCAAAAGCGGAATGATGAAGTGGAACCCGAAACAGCCGTCCGAGGCTGAGGTGCTGGAACTGTTGAAGAAAATATACTAATCCAATGGGGAGGTATGTTCGATGGCTGAAGAACTGGTATCTGGTTTGGATGAAAGTACGGATGAAGTGGCCTGGAAGCTTTATCGAAAAGCGATTCGGTTTGGCACGTGGGATCCTGCTGAAATTGACCTATCACGTGACAGGGAGGACTATGAAAGACTGGACAAGGATTTGCAAGACTACCTCATTCACTTTTGTACCGGTTTTCTCGATGCGGAAGAAAATGTGGCCTTGAAATTCTGTCCATGGATCATGCTCGGGGCTTCCACTCAGCAGCAGGCCTTTCTTAGCACGCAGCTTGTGGAAGAATTCAAGCATACCGAATTTTTTCTTCGCTATTTTCAGGAAGTACTCGGCATCCACAGGACTGAAGGTGTGCAAAATGCGGTTCAGCAAAAGCTGGACGAGCGGGGCAAAAGGATGCTGAACGCTCTGGAAGGCAGTGAAGAGCAGAAGGAAGAGGCGCTGGTGGAGGGGCTCGCCCATTACCAGGGAATCATTGAAGGCGTACAGGCCATGGCAGGTTACGACGTTTTCGAAGCCGTGTATGGCAGTAAAGGGATTTTGCCGGGATTGAAGGAAGGATTCAAACGGATCAAGGAAGATGAAGGGCGTCATGTCGGATTTGGACTCCGCATGCTGAAGCTGCTCGCCAAACAGGAAAAGCATGCAGCCCGCATACGGAGAGTGTATGAAGAATATCGTCCTCTCATTGCGATCCGGTATGATCAGCCGGTTATCGTCAACAGCCGCCAAATCCCTGTTCCCCCTGAGGTAAACGGTCGAGAGCGCGTAATGAAACTTTTTGAGCGCCGCCTGAAGGATATTTTCGGAGTCGTTTCGGTGAGGTGAACAAAGGAGGATCTCAGGTGGCGAAATTAAATTGACCAACGATTTAAGAATTTAAAGTAAAAGGAGGCCGTTGTATGAAAGCTAGAACATTCCGTACATGGCTGGACCATCTTCAATCAAAGGGACGGTTGGCCGTAATCAATAAAAAGGTGAGTCCTGATTTTGAGATTGCGGCAGTGGCCAAAAAGCTTGATGGCCAAAAAGCGGCCTACTTCTCTAATGTAGATGGCTATAAAGTTCCTCTGGTTTCAGGAATATGCTCGAGCCGGCAGGATTTTGCAGATGCCTTGGAAACCGATGAAAAAGGAATCATTCCTAAATTCTCTAAGGCGGTTTCAATTCCAAAACCTTGCAGATTAATAGAAAAAGAGGATGCCCCAGTAAAAGAGAATATTATAACGGAAAACATCGATATACTGAAAACCTTTCCTATTCCTATACATCATGAAATGGATTCAGGTCATTACATCACAGCGGCACTGTTCATTACACGCGATCCGGACACGCGCAAGCAAAATGTATCGATTCATCGCCTGCAAATTTCAGGTAAGGACAAGCTTGGTGCATTATTGCTTCCGAGGCACACTCATCATCTATATAAACAAGCAGAGGAGCAGGGGAAACCATTGGAATGTGCGATCGTCATTGGTGTCGATCCGCTGACGCTGCTCGCCTCGCAGGCCAGTACGCCATTTGGCGTGGATGAGCTGGAAATTGCGAGCGCGCTGCATTCTGAACCGCTTGAAACCGTCCGATGCGAATCGGTGGACATCGATGTGCCTGCCCGCGCCGAAATTGTAATAGAGGGAAAAATCCTTCCTCATATACGCGAACCTGAGGGGCCATTTGGAGAATTCCCTAAATATTATGGACCGCGAAGCGACAAAGAAATTGTACAGGTCACTGCCATTTCCCATCGGCATAATCCCATCTTCTATACCATTGTCCCAGCAGGTTATGAACATCTTTTATTGGGAGGTATTCCTAGAGAGGTAAGCCTCCTCGAGAGCATACGACAGACAGTTCCTTCCGTAGCGGCTGTCCATATGAGTCCGGGAGGCACGTGTCGATATCATGCCATCGTTTCGATAAAAAAACGAAATGAAGGCGAAGCCAAGAATGCCATGCTGGCCGCTTTCGCCAACAGCTTTGACATTAAACATGTCGTAGTTGCAGATGAGGACGTTGATATTTTCAATATGGAGGAAGTCGAATGGGCAATCGCCACTCGTTTTCAGGCCAGCAAAGATATGGTTGTGATTCACGATGCCCAAGGTTCAAAGCTCGATCCATCTACCGATAACGGCTTAGGTTCAAAAACAGGTTTTGACTGCACCATCCCATTAAATAGTGAACCCATGAGATATAAGAGAATCACCATTCCGGGATATGATGAGCTAAATCTACAAGACTACCTTTCTGACGACTCGTCTGAATCAAAGAGAGAGAGTTTTGAAACAGACAAAGTCCTAACATGAAGGAAAGCACTCTTCGGGGTGCTTTTTTGGTGTTTATGGATGGGAGTAGGTTATGAAAATGACTTAATCAACAGGATGTTTCCGGAAAGACCGGTCAGCACCACATTTAAGTAGTCCACCCCGATATCGACACCAATCGTGTAGCCGGCATTTTTATTAAAAACAAGCATAACAGGCCGCCTGCCACCGCTTGAATGCCCCTGGCCAATTTCAAAAATCAGGTTGTCCTCCATCAGGCTTCCTTTTCTATAAAATGATTGAAAATAAAAATAATCATTGAAATAGTCTAAGAGTTTGATTATGATGTCTTTAAGTTAGTTTTTCCATTAAACAAACTAACTTTAGCAAAATCATACTCATTTTTTTAAGCGGTTAAGATAACGCTTACATAGCGGGGAGGATGTCCATGAAAAAGGTACTATCGGTTTTAGTGCTTGCGGCGCTTATATTTGCTGCCACAGCCCACGGTCAGGATTTACAGAAGGGCAAGAAGAGCGGTCAGATCGTAATCGGCTTGAGCATTGATGATTTGAGGCTTGAACGCTGGCAGAACGACCGCGATATTTTTGTAAAAGAAGCGAAAAAGCTTGGTGCGAAGGTAATGGTCCAGTCGGCCAATGGCGATGATACGAAGCAACTTTCCCAGTCGGAAAACCTGCTATCGCAAGGAGTCGATGTGCTTGTGGTGATTCCTCACAGTTCTGACGCCATGGCATCGGCAGTTGATTCGGCGGAAAAGCAGGGAGTGCCCGTTGTGGCGTATGATCGCCTTATTACAAACTCTAATGTAACGGCTTACATTTCGTTTGACAATGTAAAAGTGGGCGAAATGCAGGCGAAATACCTCGTGAATAAAGTGCCAAAAGGAAACTACTTTTTGATGGGCGGCTCTCCGACTGACAGCAACGCGAAGCTGTTCCGCAAAGGACAAATGAACGTGCTGCAGCCCTTGATCAAAAGAGGCGACATTAAAGTTGTCGGCAACCAGTGGGTGAAGGACTGGCAGGCAGATGAAGCGATGTCCATCATGGAAAACGGGCTCACGAGCAATAAAAACAACATCGATGCAGTAGTGGCATCCAATGACAGCACAGCAGGCGGAGCTATTCAGGCGCTTGCAGCACAAGGACTTGCCGGAAAAGTGGCGATTTCAGGTCAGGATGCGGATTTGGCAGGGGTGCAGCGGATTGCTGGCGGAACGCAAACGATGACAGTCTACAAACCAATCAAAAAACTGGCAACTGAAGCAGCCAAACTAGCAGTAGATGTCGCCCAAAAGAAAAAGATCAAAACGAACGGCAAGGTGAATAACGGGGAGAAGGACGTGCCATCCGTATTGCTCGATCCGATTGCCGTGGATAAAAAGAATATCAAGGAAACGGTCGTGAAGGACGGATTCCATAAGGAACAAGAGATTTACAAAAAAACGAAGAACACTAAAGAGTAATTGGAGGGTGCAAAATGGACAACGATATTCTTGTGATGAAACGCATCTCCAAAGATTTTCCAGGTGTAAAAGCCCTTGATGAAGTCACTTTTTCCGTCAAAAGAGGTGAGATTCATGCCCTGTGCGGGGAAAACGGCGCCGGAAAATCAACGCTGATGAAGGTGCTGAGCGGTATCTATCCACCAGGGACGTATGACGGGGATATCATTGTAAATGGTGAAGTAAAGCAGTTTCATACGATCAAAGACTCGGAAAATGCCGGAATCTCCATCATTTATCAGGAACTCGCGCTCGCGCCAGAGTTAACGGTAGCAGAAAACATTTTCCTCGGGAATGAAAGAGCACAAAAGGGCATCATTAACTGGGACCAGACGAATCTGGAGGCGAAAAGATGGCTCGATCAGGTGGGGCTGGATATCTCCCCTGAAAAAAAAGTCAAGGATCTTGGCGTTGGCCAGCAGCAACTTGTTGAAATCGCAAAGGCACTTTCCAAAAAAAATGACCTGATCATCCTGGATGAACCTACAGCTGCCCTCACGGAAAGCGAGGTCGAAACACTGATCGGTATTCTGGAGGAGCTCAGGCGCCAGAATGTGACCTGCATCTATATTTCCCATAAGTTGAACGAAGTGATGAGGCTTTGTGATTCGGTTACCGTTTTACGGGATGGGAAAACGATTGTTACGAAGCCGATTGATGATATGGATGAAGACAAAATCATTGCCTATATGGTCGGCCGGGAACTGACTCAGCTTTATCCGAAAAAAACTGGGGACTATATCGGTGGACCGGTTCTGGAAGTGAAAAACTTCAACGTCCATGACTATGCGGGCAGGCATGTAATTAAAGACGCGAGCTTTATGGCGCGAAAAGGTGAGGTCCTGGGCATTGCCGGCCTGATGGGGTCTGGCCGGACGGAGCTGTTTACGAGTCTTTTTGGTGCCTTTGAAGGAAAATACAGCGGAGAAATCACGATCGATGGGCAGAAAGCTTTTATTAAATCAGCAGCAGACGCCATTAAATATGGCATGGCCTATGTATCCGAGGACCGGAAAAAGACGGGGCTCGTGCTCGATATGAGCATACGCAACAACACGACAATGGTGGCGCTTGATTCCGTCAGTGGAAACGGCGTTATTGATGAAGCCAAAGAGGTGCATGAAGCGGAGAAATACATGAAAGTGTTCAGGACAAAGGCGCCTTCCATCGAAACGAAAGTCGGCACGCTAAGCGGCGGGAACCAGCAGAAGGTGGTGCTCGGCAAATGGCTCATGACAAGTCCGAAAATCCTGATTCTCGATGAGCCTACAAGAGGAATTGATATCGGCGCAAAGTCGGAAATTTACGCCTTTATCCATGAGCTCGCCAAACAAGGAATCTCAATCATTATCATTTCTTCAGAACTGCCCGAAGTGCTCGGCATGGCCGATCGTGTGCTTGTCATGTCGGAAGGCCGGATTGCCAAAGAGCTCTCCATCGAAGAGGCAGATCAAAATACCATTATGAAATGGGCTACAGGAGGGGCTGTCCATGCTTAATGCAAATGCGAATACACAAAGCAATCTTAATGATCCAGCGCCACAAAGGAAAGAAATTAAGCCAGAACAAAAAGGGAAATTCCGCCTGGATTTTCGTCAGTACTCACTTCTGATTGCCATTCTGGCGATTTTCGTTATCTTTACGATCGCGACAGACGGTTCATTCGTCACTTCGCGGAACCTGTCCAACCTGTTCCGCCAGATGTCGGTCACAGGGATCCTGGCTATCGGGATGACGCTTGTCATCGTTGCGGGGCATATTGATTTGTCCGTCGGCTCCCTGGTGGGTCTGACCGGGGGAATCGCCGCCATCCTTCATGTCTGGTATGACTGGAACACGTTTGCGGCCATCGGTATCGCCCTTATCCTCGGTGTCATCCTTGGCGCTGTGCAAGGCTGGTGGATCGCTTATAAAAATGTGCCCGCGTTTATTGTGACGCTTGGCGGAATGATGGTGTTTCGAGGTATTCTGATCGGGGTAAGCAACGGGGAAACGATCGCTCCGCTTCAGGATAATTTTAAAATGATCGGCCAGGGCTACATTCCATACACGGTCGGCTACATTATCGCCGTCATCGTTGTTGCCGCCTTGTTTGCTCTTTATTTTAAAAACCGTGTAAAAAAGATAAAGCTCGGCTTGCCGCTTGGCAATGAAAACGCGGCGTACGGAAGAGTTGCTCTTTTCTCGATCGTTTTTCTGCTGTTTGTCTACATGATGAACCGTTACCTTGGAATCCCGGCACCGATTATGGCAGTACTTGTTGTGGCAGGAATCTTTATTTTCCTTTCGCAAAGAACAACGTTTGGCCGCCATGTGTATGTAATCGGAGGCAACGCGGACGCCGCCAAATACTCGGGGATCAAAATCAAGCGCAATGTTCTCATCGTTTACATGCTGATGGGACTCCTCGCCGGAATTGCCGGAGTGCTCCTGACAAGCCGCCTGAACGCGGCAACCGTGGGGGCAGGGAACATGCTGGAACTGGATTCCATCGCAGCGGTCGTTATCGGTGGAACGAGCCTGATGGGTGGTGTCGGGACCATTATGGGTTCCATCATCGGAGCGCTGATCATGGTCAGCATCGATAACGGAATGAGCATGATGAACATCGAGCCGTTCTGGCAGTACATTGTTAAGGGCTCTATTCTCGTGATAGCGGTTTGGATGGATGTTTCTACGAAAAAGAAGCAATAAGGAACGAAAAATCAGGAGATTGTTTCTCCTGATTTTATTTTTGTTAGGTATGAGTTTTATGAAAATGACGTGATATGCAACTAAACCGTGTCGAACCGCAACTAAATTGTGTCGAAGCGCAACTAAAACTCCCGGAGCCGCAACTAAAATCACCGATACCGCAACTAAATGATGTCGAACCGCAACTAACCACAAAAAAGCCAGCCGGTTACACACTCCAGCTGGCCACTTATTTTTAATATCAACTAATAATATCCTCTATTTCTCCCAAAGCTCGACAAGTCGACCGTCAGGATCTTTAATCCAAGTAAACTTTCCATATTCACTAACCTCTTTTTTCTTTTCGAGAGGTACACCGATTTGTTCAAGATGATTCATCGTCTCGTCCAGATTATGTACTTGGAAATTCAACATCACTTGTTGTTCTGTTGGAAAATAATTGTCATCCTCGGTAAACAAAGAAAAGATCGTTTCATTTCCTGATTCGGGTTTAATCATTGTCCCGTTCCAATTTTCCAGATCAATCTCCAGCACTTCACTGTACCACTTTTTTGTAGCCTCCAGATTCTTTGTTCTCCAAAATATTCCTCCGAAACCCTTTATCATCGTATCTGACCCCTCTCTGTTAACTTATACAAGTTCATTATAACCTAGCCATTATCCTAATTTTAGAAGTTTGTGCGCAAAAAAGAAACTCATCTAAGGCTGACGAGTTTCTCCCTTTTTTATATCACTTCAACAAATTACGTTCCTTAAATAAATCTCTCTCCAATTTCACTGTTTTGCCACCGGTTTTGAACACTGCATACTCCACAGCGGGCTGTACCACCACGTTATCGAGCAGCAATTCTTCACCTTTGAACTTCAGCTTAAGTTCATGTGCACCTTTGCTTAGATAAACAGGGTGCTCTGCATTCGCTAACGTCAGAAAATCGGTATCCGGGGAAGGGAGGATCTTCATAAAGCTCACACTTCGGCCATCGACCTGAACATCAAGCTTGCCGGCAGAACCGGCTTCTTGGACCAGTGCACCTGACAACAGGTACAAGCCGCTCTTATCGACCGAAATCTTTTTAGAGATCACATCGGAATTTCCTAATCTAACAATCTTTCCGCTATAGGAAGCATCGCCAGTCCATGGGCTTTCAGGTGTCACCGTCTCCGGCTTGCCAAGCACCGTATCAAAATCTTCAGCTTCTTCTACAACCGCTGTATGCCGCTTAACGGTTTTTGCCTGTAAAAGCTTCTCTGCTTTCGGAATGGAATTTACCGTCTGCAACGCCATCAATGCTTCGATCGTCGACTCGGCACCGGAGTTCCAGTTTACTTTTCCGGTAACGCCATTTAATCCATCATAACCGCGGCCTGTCTTTGAATCATACATCACGGCATCTGCATTATTGTTGCCTGTAAACCAGGAGGCAGCGAGTCCCGCATATTGAGCATATTTTGGATCTTTCGTTGCTTTAAAAACCTCCGCAAATCCCTGTGTCAGCATGTTCACGCCATAGGCGATTTGCTCATCCTTCGCCATCGTTGGCGCCATTTCCTTGATGATTCCCGTAACAAGCAGATGGGAGAAGAGCTGGTCTGCTTCCTGCTGTGCGGACTTCACCCATTTCTTTTCACCGAGCACCCGGCCGGCTTTTGCCAAAGCAAAGGATTGGCCGCTGCCCCATGCATGCCAGAGGGTAGGGGAGCCGTCCCAGCCAAGATGGGCACCGTACGGGTACTGCGTATACGAACCATACTGAAACTCATTGAGTCCACGGCCCACTTTTTTCATTGAATTCTTTACACTCGCCAGAGGTTCAACCTCATAAAACTCAGCAAGACCCAGCAAGGCATTGGACATGGCGTCAAAGCCGCCGATCCATGCGGGCACTTTGTAACCGTGTACATTTTTGTATTCACCATAGTGCTCATTTACTTTTTTCTGCAGGGCTTTATTCGCTAAAAGGAAACTGTCCTTCAATTTAGCAGCATAAGGAGGATCAGCTTTCTTGAACACGCCGTATCCTTGTCCAATGGCCCACATCGCGCGTGCGGCCCACCAGTCAAACGACTTTTTGCTTGTCGGGCCATCGGTATTGATCGAGAGGTCCTTGTTCACAAAGTTATAAAACTCGCCGTCATCTGCCTGCATGTGCATGACAAAATTCAACGCTTTCTTCGCATTCTCCAGGGACTTCATATTCCCATTTTGCTCATAATCGTTCAAATACACGACCGCTGCACGGGCCACATCGTCCACGCAGGCAATCCCTTCACCCGACGCATCGACCCACTTGTAATCCGGAGCTTCCGAATAGATGTGGGTGATCAGCATGTCCACACCGTCAATTTTCACATCCTCGTTTAAAAAATTGAGGTGCTCCAGATTCACCGGTGTTTTTTCTTCCGACGGTTTCCCCGCCGCATGTGCATAAGCCGGTGACGCAAGACAAAAGGCCACCACAAACGCCAAAAGCATTCTAACTCTCTTCATAATCTTCCTCCTTTTTATGATGATAATTTATGAATCTTTTAAAAAGGTTGTTGCTTTGGAATGTAAGGAGTCTACTTTGATAAGTTGATTGGAGTGGAAGGTGCGAGACTCCGACGGGAAAAGCGGGACAGATAAGACCAGGGAGGCGCTCGCGCCGTTACCGCAGGAGCTTGCGACGAGGAGGCTCAGCGCCCGCCCGCGGAAAGCGAGCAGCCTGCAACGGAAATCAACCACTCCAAAGAGCAACAAAGGTTCCATCAACAGTCAACCTTTAAAAAAGTTAAAGCCTGAATTCATGAAAACGATTACGTAACTCCTCAAGAATTTCCTTTGGTGTCTTGTTCGTGGTGTCATAGAGGTAGGTCCGATTGGCGGGGTCATTCTCCAACTGGTTTAATAAAAACAGCGACCGGTCAACCAGGTTCACATCTCCCCGTTCCTGCAGCCGCTGCACAAGAAGATCTTCATCCGCCCGCAGCACAATATAATAAAGCTCAACATCATATCCGGACAGCTCCCGGCAAAACCACTCCAGTTCATCCTCCACCACATAATCGAGGAGAATATTTAAGCCGTGTTGGAGAAAATTACGAGTGATGGAGAGGGTGTTTTGCCAGACGATGGACAGTTGATCATCCCATGACGGCTGATCCCTGCCGACAAACATCGAATGAATGTCATCCCCCTGAATCAGGACGACTTTTTCCAAACTCTCAGCCAGCATTTTGGTGATTGTGGATTTACCTACTCCACACGGCCCGGAAAAAATGTAAATCTGGTTCATGAGTTGGATCTCGCTTTGGCGGTTGACTCCCGCACAATTAATTCCGCTGGAAGGAGCAGTTCGATGATCGGCTCGTCCCGGTACTGCATGCGCCAGGTGAGCTGCTCGACCGCTTTACGGCCGTACAGATCAAGGTCGATGTTCATCGTTGTGATTTTAGGAGTGGTCAGCCGGGAGAGCATGCCGTTGTCAAAACTAACCACGGACGCCGCGTCAGGTACAGAGATGCCGTGCTGCTGCAGGGCGGACCGGACGAAAAAGCCAAATCCGTCATTGACGCAAAACCAGGCGGTCGGCTGCACATCGAGCCCCTGCACGAGCCCATTCACATCCCGTTCATCTTCTTCCATTGCACTAAACACAAACTCATCTTTCCGCTCGATCCCATGCTCGGCGAGCGCCAGATCATAGCCTTCTAACCGTTCCTGATAGCTCGGGGAGAGCTTCGCGTTTCCGACATACGCGATATCCCGGTGGCCAAGCTCAAGCAAGTGCTTGACCGCGGTATAGGCACCGAACCGGTTGTTCGTTAAAATGGCGTCCGCATGGATGAGCGGGTGGTGATGGTCAATCATGACCGTCGGAATGCCGGTCGCGATCACCGCGTTCGTGTACTCGTTGCTGATGTGGGAAAGAATAAGCACACCATCCACTTTACCTTCCGCGATAAAGGAAGGTAGCACAAGATTATCCCGTGATTCAGTGTTCACTGACTGAATGAGCAGGTTCATGCCGTGCGCGGTCACTTCTTTTTCAATGCTCAGGTAGATTTCGCCGAAAAAGCTTTTCAGCGAAAAAGCATAATCCGACGCGATCAATCCGATATTGCCGGTACCCCGGCTGACGGGATCAATCGAGAGGGTATTCTTTCTCACTCGATAGCCCAGCTCTTGAGCTTTTTGTTCAATTCGTTTCCGGGTGGCGTCACTTACGCCCGGCTTTCCGGACAGAGCCTGGGAAACGGAGTTTTTCGATATATTCAATGCATCTGCGATATCCTGCATGGATACTTTTTTGGCCATAGGGTCTCAAACCTTTCAACGGATAATGACAATCATTGATTTGTCACGTTACAAAATAATCATAACCTAACTCGAACAACTGGTAAACAACTATTCATAAAAATCATCCATAAGACTTACTTGAAAAAAAGTTGACAGAACTTTTGTAATCATGTAAAACTGTAATTGTAAGGTTATTAATCACATTACAAAGTGACAAATATAATAAAATGTAATGTTTTCCAGCAAGAAAAAGGAAGGGCGCTGGATTTTTTTCTACTTATGAATGATAGCGCTGTCAAAAAACGTATTGGGGGATATTGTGATGAAAATGAAAAAAGCAGCATCACTATTGCTTGGAGCGTCAGTATTGGCTGGTTCACTTGCGGGCTGTTCAACCGGAAACCCGGCGAGCGAGGATTCGACGTCCAAGAACGGAACAACAACGATTGAATTCTGGGCTGCGCCAAACCCGCCGCAGCAAGCTTATTGGAAAGAAACCGCTAAAGCGTTCGAAAAGGATCATCCGAAAATCAAGATCAAGGTGAGCCCGATTAAGGAAAGCCCTACATCTGAAGCGAGCATCCAGTCCGCCATCGCGGGTAAGGAAGCACCAACCATGTCGGAAAACATCAACCGCGGATTTGCCGCCCAGCTGGCAGAAAGTAAAGCGATCGAGCCGCTGAACAAGATGGAAGGATACGACGATATCCTGAAGTCACGCAGCATGAGCAACACGATCAAAGGCTGGAAGTTCTCTGACGGCAACCAGTACGTACTGCCGATCTACTCCAATGCGATGCTGTTTGGCTGGAGACTCGATATCCTGAAAAAGCTAGGGGTTAACGAGCCGCCAAAAACATACAGTGAAGTGCTTGATGTTACAAAGAAACTGAAAGCAAAATATCCGGACAAATACTTGTGGGCAAAGCCTGACCTTGCTGACCCAACTGCATGGAAGCGCTGGTTTGACTTCTTCATGCTATATGACGCAGCATCTGGCGGCAACAAGTTCATCGAAGGCAGCAAGCTCGTAGCGGACGATAAAGCCGGTGTGGATGTGCTGAACTTCATGGACAACATCCGCAAGGAAAAAGGAATCCTGACCAAGCAGTCCAAGGATCCGTTTGAAACCGGTCTTGGCATCTTTACCGACATCGGACCATGGACCCTTCAATACTGGGAAGAGAAGTTCCCTGAAATGAAATACAATAAAACCTTTGCATTCTCTACGCCTCCAGTTCCGGATGGCACGGATACAAAAAATGTATCCACATTTGCGGATACAAAAGGCCTTGTAATCTATTCCTCTGCTCCTGAAAATGAGAAAAAAGCAGCGATGGAATTCATCAAGTGGATCTATTCAAAACCTGAAAATGACGTGAAGTGGATGGAGAAAACAAATCTTCCGCCAGCACGTGACGATTTGGCAACGAACGATGCGTTCAAAGAGATCTTTGAAAAGAATCCCGCACTGAAGCCATATGCCGAAGCGATTCCAAACGCCGTGCCGTCCATTGATAATGCGAAATACAATGAGCTTCAAACGTACATTGGCCAATATGCCGTCAACCCAGTCGTAAAAGGGGAAGTACAGCCGAAGAAAGGCTGGGAAAAGATGAAAGAGGCCATTGAGGGGGATCTCAAGTAATGAGAGCCAAAAATAACAACGGAATGGGCTGGCTATTTGCCAGTCCTTACCTTTTATACGGGCTGATCTTCTTTCTCATCCCGCTCGGCTGGTCGTTCTATCTATCGATCACCGACTGGAACCTGATCGCCCCGGTATTTCATCATGTTGGGATTGACAACTTCATCAAAGCACTGAAAAGCCCAGGTGTTCATGCCGCATTCTTCGTCACCTTCAAATTCATGATCGTGTTCGTGCCGATGGTTATCGCGTCATCTTTGATTGTGGCACTCGTCGTTCACGGCCTGCCGCGCTTCAAAGGCTTGTTCCTGATCGGCTTCTTCCTGCCGTATCTCGCATCCGGCGTTGTATCGTCCTTTATCGTGAAAGGATTTCTTTCCTACAACAGCCCGGTGAACACCTTCCTAAGAGGCCAGCTTGGACTCGACATCAACTGGCTCGGCACACCATTGTCGGCATTGCTACTTGTGGCAGTCATTATCGCATGGAAGTTTACTGGCTATTACGCGCTGATCTTAACGTCGGGCTTTGAATCGATTAACCAGGAAATTTACGAAGCGGCTGCCATTGACGGTGTAAACGGATGGCAGCGCTTTTGGAGAATTACCCTGCCGCTACTGTATCCGGCATTGTTTACGACCTTGATCCTTTCGATCGGCGTGACCTTCGGGATCTTTACCGAGGTGTACCAGCTGACAGGGGGAGGGCCGAACTTTGGGACCAACACATGGCAGATGGAAATCTACAAGCAGGCGTTCCAGAACCTGTCCGCCGGCTATGCATCTGCAGTTGCCTTGATCGCATCGGTCGTAACGTTCATCTCGATTTTTATCATTCGAAAATTCTTGGAAATGTGGGGGAAACGAAATGGTTGGACATAAGAAAAAATCACTCACCATCCGCTATATTATCGCGTTCCTTCTGCTTTTGCTTATGGTGTTTCCGTACCTGTACATGGTGCTGAACTCGTTTGCGGACTGGAGCCAGGTGGACCGTAAGCTGATTCCAACGAGCTTCACGCTTCATTCGTATGAATGGCTGCTGAACGGCGGGCAGTCCGCCGAACCGCGTCCATGGATTAGGGCCTTCTTCAACAGTCTGATCGTCTCATCCGGTTCAACCATTTTAATGATGGTTACAGGGGTGGTCGTGGCTTATGCGCTTGCCAAGCTGCAGTTCCGCGGCCGCAACTTCCTGAACAACGCCATCCTGTTTCAAATGTTTTTCCCGGCGATCATCCTGCTTGTGCCAACATTCCTGATCATCCAGCGCCTGGGTATGTATGACTCCTACTGGGGGATGATTCTTCCGAAAGCACTGAGCTTGTGGGCCATCTTCATGTACACCAACTTCTTCCGGGCGATTCCGGACACGTTTATTGAAGCGGCAAAACTGGACGGTGCATCCGACTGGCAGATCATCTTCCGGATCATATTACCGATGTCCAAATCCATTACGATCGTCGTGTTCCTGTTCTTGTTCATGGAACGCTGGACCGAGCTCCTGTGGGATATGATTGTCGTCAAAAGCGACAACATGCTGACCCTGAACGTGCTCCTGTCCCAGATGTTCGGTCCGTACGGCGGCTATCCGGGACCAATGTATGCGGCATCCGTGATCCTGACCGTGCCGATCATCATTCTGTTCTTGTTCTTTGCCAAGCAGTTTAAGGAAGGTATGCAATTTACACTGAAATAAGGAGGGTGAACCCTATGAAACTAACGAAAACCGATGTGAAAACATGCAGCGAGCTGCTGAACCAATACGAGAAAAAAGACAAGCCGGGTCTGCCGGAAAAGCTTATTTTTGAAGGTGTAGGAAACCATGACGTCTACAATATCTCAGCACCGTTTGAAGATGACGGCCAGCTCGTGATCGCCGGACGGGTGGAAGCCCGGGACAGCGAGCAGTCAGAGGTTCATTTCTTCATTCAATCCGGAGAAGTTTGGGTGCCAAGAGAAGGCGCTCCGGTCCTGAAGCTGCAGGATCCGTTTTTTACCCATATCGCAGGCGAGCTTGTTCTCGGTGGCGTGCAGACCTTTCCGCATCCTGCGATTGAAAATGCCCTTGGCTGGCGCACGGTTTTTTATAAAGGCAGCAGCATCAACGACCTGGAAGAATTCTTCAAAGGACCGGACGGCATGAAGGACCTCCGCATTGCCGAGCTGCTTAACGGCTCAATCGCCATCTTCACACGGCCGCAGGGCGAAAAAGGCGGCAGAGGAAAGATCGGATTTACGACCGTTCCTTCGCTTGATGATTTAAGCATTGAAGTGATTGATAATGCTCCATTGCTGGAAAATCAGTTCATTGACGACGAGTGGGGAGGGGCGAACGAGCTTCATGTCCTCTCCAGCGGGCTGATCGGGGTGCTTGGCCACATCGCTAGCTTTGATGGGCAGGGCGACCGCCATTACTATCCGATGCGCTTTATTGTGGATCCGAAAACCGGTGAGCATTCGGACATCGAGCTGATCGCTGTACGAGATGACTTTTTGCCGGGAGAAACGAAGCGTCCCGATCTGTTCGATGTGGTGTTCAGCGGCGGATTGGTGCGAAAAGAAGACGGAACGGCCGATCTGTATGCAGGCATCTCGGACGCCGAGGCCCATAAACTGACGATTCAAGATCCGTTCCTACCCTATGAGAGATAAGGAGACTGCAGCATGAACGTATATCGATATGAAGAGAACCCCTTAGTAACACCTGGTGATGTTAATCCTCACCGTGATGATTTTGAAGTGATTGGCGCGTTTAACGCGGGTATCGCCCGATACAAGGATGAAGTCATCATGCTGCTTCGCGTGGCAGAGCGTCCGGTGAGTGACGATCCTACTATTGTGAAAGCGCCCGTTTTTAATACGGAAAAAAATGAACTTGAAATCCTGGAGTTCGATACATCCGATGAGCAATACAATTTTGACGACCCGCGTACAATCCGGAAAAGCGATGACCTGAGCCGGTTCGCGTATCTTACGTCGTTATCGTATACACGGATTGCCCGAAGCAAGGACGGCCGCAACTTTACGATCGATCCTGAGCCATTCTACTATCCAACGAACGAGCTCGAGTCGTTTGGAATTGAGGATCCGCGCATCACGCAAATCGGCGACACGTACTATATCTACTTCAGTGCGGTTTCACCGGTTGGTGTGGGAGAGTCGATGATTTCGACAAAAGACTTTCAAACCATCGAGCATCATGGCATGATTTTTGCGCCGGAAAACAAGGACGTGCTTATTTTCCCAGATAAAGTGAACGGCAAATATTACGCGCTTCACCGCCCGGTGCCAAAAAGCACGGGCGCACCGGAAATCTGGATCGCCGAATCTCCGGACCTTCTGCACTGGGGAAATCACAAATATCTACTCGGATTGCGCGATGGCATGTGGGATGATGGCCGAATCGGCGGGGGAGCTGTACCGATCAAGACGGATAAAGGCTGGCTAGAACTTTACCACGGCGCCAGCAAGGACAACCGCTACTGCATGGGCGCGGTACTCCTTGATCTGAATGACCCGACGAAGGTTATTGCCCGCTCGGAAACTCCAATCCTCGAGCCCGAAGCAGACTATGAAGTGAACGGCTTCTTCGGAAATGTCGTATTCTCCTGCGGAGCATTAGTTGATGGAGACACCGTGAGAATGTATTACGGCGTGTCGGATACATCGATGGCATGTGCGGAATTGAGTTTGAGTGAGATTTTGGAATCGTTAACTTCATTCGTAGAAGCATAAGGAAGGAACGGCCCTCTGATCAGGGCTGTTCCTTTTATAATTTGCTCCCTATCTTACGACTGATCGAGTCGTAATCAAAAGTAAAAAAGGAACATACATACTTTTCACCAATATTGGAGGCATAAAAGAGAAAATCTTATCGTTTATAGCTGCATAGTCGTTCTGTAGTGGCGAGAAAGAACAGAAGAAGAGTGCGGATTGACCTGCACTCTTCTTTTTGAGCGGGTTTTTCGCTTCCACAATTTAACTTACTCTCGAAATCAGCTCTTTTATTCTCAAAAACTTACGACTTATTCTCAAAAACCATTTATTTACTCTCAAAAAGCCCTCTTTTATTCTCAAATGGTTTATGCCTATTGGATTTCGATAAATTTCGCTACAATCTTTTGCCGTTATAATAAAGCAACAAACTTCTATCCTGGTCGTTATATGGGATATGCATTGTCGGATTGTTTTCAGTTAATATCTTCTTCTTTTAGTTAGAGGTTATTGAATCGGTGATAACTTCACGGTTGCTTCGGTTTGAATCGTATATTCATCATCCGCTTCGAATGTATAAGAGGGGTTGCCGTTGCTGCCTAGAATCGTATTCACTTCTAAACCGCCGCCATAATCCCATACCACAAAGTTGCTTCCGGATCCTACCGGTGTTGCCAAATAGCGGCCGGCCGGAAGATCTTTTCCTACTGTATATTTACCTGCCTGAAGAATCTTCGGTGCGCCTTTCGCTTTTTGTATCTGCCCAGTTAATGAAGCTAGTTCTCCTTTTTTGCTCTTCACTTCGGATTGAAGATCCTTTAACTTGGCTTTTGCGTCATCCATTTCGCTGTTAATACTTGATATCTTTTCATCAGCTTTCGTACGAGCGTCTTTAAGCTGCTGCTCAATTTTGGCGCGGCCATTTTTCAATTCAGTGTCCAACGTTCCTTTCGTATCTTTAAGTTGGTCTTTTGTATCCTTTAGTTCATTCTCCACTTGGTCCCGGCTATCTATTAGGGCAACCACTTTCTCTTTTTCCTCTTGTTTTAATGATATATCTTTTTCCAGAGCATCTAACTCTTTTTGCAATTTCTCAGACTCATTTTTCTGTTTGTCTATATGTTTTTCAAGGGCAATTGAATCCAGCTTGCGCTCATTAAGGGATATTTTTGCTCCCCATGATCCCCAAACCACACCGATCAACAGCATAATAATAGCCCCAGCAATAATCCCCGCGACTTTAAATACGTTCTTCCACTTTGATGCCGGTTTCCTTCGTTCTAGTTCCATTTAACTCCCCCCGATTAGCGATTATTTTCTTTGCTGAAGAACAGGTATTATGTACCTATGTTATAGTATCGTCATTTTACATAATTTAGGACTTATTCCTAATGAATACATCATCATTTGAATCATTAGCAATTGATAAAAAGCCTCCTCCGAATACCCGATGAAGGATTAAGTTGCAGGCTTTTTTTATGGTCTAAAACTGCGCCAGTGCTGATTTTTAAAGGAATTGGCAAATAGTTGCACGTATTATTTCTTCATCCATAGTATATAAATTATAATATTACCTTGACAGTCACAGTACTTCATTGCATAATACTGATATGGAGGTAATTTTATGAGCGAGAACAAAATCACATCCGACCTGCTGCGTGGCCATACCGATACGATGATTTTACGGCTTCTTTCCGAAGCGGATCGTTATGGATACGAAATTGTAAAGTTGATTGCTGAACGGTCGGACGGCAATTATGAGTTAAAGGAAGCCACGATGTACTCCAGCCTTCGCCGGCTTGAAGCAGACGGCGATGTGGAGTGGTACTGGGGCGATGGATCTCAGGGAGGACGGCGTAAGTATTTTAAGATCACCGAAAAAGGCAAAGAGACTCATGCCAACAACATCAGCAATTGGGAGTATGCCAAACGTGTACTCGAAAAATTATTATAAGGAGACGTGACGTATGAACGAAAAATTAAATCAATACGTAAATGGCGTTTTTGCACCCTATAACGGGGTGAAAAGTGTGGATGAATTACAAGCGGATCTGCTGACCGATCTGCAGGAACGGTTCAACGAACTAAAAAAAGAAGGCAAGGACGATGAAACAGCTCTAGAGATGACGATTGACAGCATTGGTGATATCGAGCAAACGGTACAGGAGGTTGCCAACCTCACCCGATCATTGGAGCGTCAGGTGCTGACCAACCTCAGCTCAAGCGACTTAACAAATAGTGACTTTGCAGGGGTTACCGCACACAAAGGAAAGTTTGCGGGGAGCTCATTGCACGGCTCCGACTTCTCGGGCGCTGACTTGACCGGCAGCTCATTTAAATCTAGCGATGTGCGTGAAGCCAATTTCAACAACGCTAATCTGACAGACTGCACTTTCTCCACCTTAGACCTCTCCAATTCAAGCTTCAACCATTCCATCCTTGTGCGCACAAAATTCAGTAAGTCGTCGCTGGCCGGCGTCGAATTCAGAAATATAACCTTGACCGATGTGATGCTGACCATGACCGATCTTAGCAAAACCACCTTTGAAAATTGTACCTTTGACGGCGTGGACTTCACAAATTCTTCATTAGAAGGATTGAACCTGGATCATCAAACCTTTATCGGCGTCAAATTTGATAAGGCCGGGCTGAAAGAAGTGACGTTCAGAGGCGCAACCCTCAAAAATGTATCCTTCAAGGGACCTGCTTTGTCCAAGAGATTTTACCGTGCCATAAAAACCATCTGCTTTGACGATGCAAGAATGGATAAACTGACCTACGCCGCGCTTAAAGGCCTGGAAGCCGATTTATCAAAGGTTACGGTTATTTAAAGAGTTCAGAATAGGAGGAGAAGAGGATGCAAAACCAGTCCATTCAAGTAAAAGGTTTGCAAAAGTCCTATAAAAATCTTCATGTATTAAAGGGTGTGGATTTCGAGGTGGAGAAGGGCAGTATTTTTGCCCTGCTTGGTTCCAATGGAGCGGGCAAGACGACCATCGTCAGAATCCTCTCTACGCTGCTCAAACCGGACAGCGGGACGGCTGCCGTAAACAGCTTTGATGTTGTATCAGACCCTGAAAATGTAAGGCAATCGATCAGCCTGACCGGGCAGTTCGCCGCCGTGGATGAGGTGTTGACCGGGCGGGAAAATCTAATCATGATCGCCAGACTCCGGCACCTTGAGCAGCCCCGTCAGGTTGCGGATGATTTGCTGCAGCGCTTCGGGTTGACCGAGGCCGCTGACCGGAGGGCGTCTACGTATTCAGGCGGTATGCGCCGCAGGCTTGACATTGCGATGAGCCTGATCGGCAAACCGCAGATTATTTTCCTTGACGAACCGACGACCGGACTGGATCCCGAGGCGCGTATCGAGGTTTGGAAGGTCGTCAAAGAATTGGCTGACAGCGGAACGACGGTATTCCTGACCACTCAGTATTTGGAGGAGGCGGAACAGCTTGCCGATCAAATTGCCATCCTGCATGAGGGCAGGGTGATTGCCAGCGGTACGCTCCAGGAGCTGAAAAAGCTATTCCCGCCCGCGAAGGTAGAGTATGTAGAAAAACAACCTTCATTAGAAGAGATCTTCCTCACGATCATCAATAAAAAGGAGGAAAAGGTACAATGAATAAACATTTCTTCAGCGACATGGGAGTGATGGTTGGACGTTCGATGCGCCATATTTCCCGCAGTTTGGATACCATCATCACGGTGACGATCACTCCGATTGCCTTATTGCTGCTGTTCGTTTATGTGTTTGGCGGTGCCATTAAAACCGGCACGGATAATTATGTGAACTATCTGATGCCCGGCATCTTGCTGATCGCGGTTGCGAGTGGTATATCTTATACGGCTTACCGCCTGTTTCTGGATAAGTCAAAGGGGATCTTTGAACGATTTCACTCCATGCCGATTGCGCGTTCCACTGTGCTGTGGGGGCACGTCCTAACCTCGCTCGTATCCAATGCCCTTTCTGTTCTCATCATCATTCTCGTAGCGCTCATCATGGGCTTTCGCTCACCGGCAGGGGTGCTGTCATGGCTCGCTGTAGCCGGTATCATTGCATTGTTTACCCTCGCCCTCACCTGGATCGCAGCGATTGCCGGGCTGTCCGCAAAATCGGTGGACGGTGTCAGCGCCTTTTCCTATCCGTTAATCTTCCTGCCATTTATCAGCTCAGCGTTTGTACCCACCAATTCAATGCCGTCCGCCGTCCGCGCCTTTGCCGAAAACCAGCCCGTCACCTCGATCGTGGAGTCCATCCGTGCACTGCTGTCAAACCAGCCGGTGGGAAACGAGATATGGATAGCGCTGGCATGGTGCGTGGGAATTATGATTGTAGCTTATTTCTTTGCGATGAGGGCGTATAAAGCACGAATATGAAGATTCAAACGAAAAAATAGGAAACCCTACTCAAGGGTTTCCTAGGCTTTTTTTCGCTTATCCAAATACTTAACAAAAGCAACGATCGCCACACCGGCAGTAATGCCCCAGGTCAAAAAGAAGGCGAGACCAAGTCCGATGTTCGCATCCGCAGTGGGATGTTTAGCATCATCATACAGGGCATAGGCGAGCGGGAAGGCCGAAACGAACAACGCCAAATACAAAAGAAAGCTTTTTGAAAGTGTTCGGTCCCTGATTGTCTGGTGCAACGCAATGAACGACACCGCAAGTAAAAGAAACGTAAGGATAGACATGGAGATTCCTCCTGATCCTTGAATATACATACCTCTTATTTTACGATACGTTCTAATGATTGGTGCCTTGATTTACCTTTGTGCTGTTCAGTTTCTTCAGCACCTTAATCCGGTCCAGGTGCATGCCTTCATGATACAAATTACAGCTCAAAAACTCTTCGACCGTGGACATATACAGTCCCTGGGAAGTGGTATAGTCTTCCGCTGTCTTCTCCTTTAAACGGCCGCTGAATGTTGCTTCGATCCGGTCGATCTGATGTTCCAGCAGATTCAGGATTTCAGATAGACTGACCGGCATTTTTTGCCTGTTTTCCGGCTTTGTACCGGGGTTGAAAAGGGATGGAAACACCTCGGGCATCACCCAGTCTTCTTTGGCAAAATAAAAGGCATTCCTCTCCAGAATGTTATAAATGTGCCCCAGGTTCCACTTGATGTTGTTATTAAAACCCTCCGGAATGATCTCGGACTGTTCGTCACTCAGACCTTCCACGAGTTTCAGTGTATTTCCCCTGACAAAACGAAGCTGTGTAAACAGATACTCGCTCATTTGTCATTCTCCAATAGTTCAAAAATGATCTTCAAATCCTTGAACGTATCCATGTAGGCGTACCGTCCGCCGGTATACTCTCCCTTTTGAAGGAGGGACATGTTTTGCCCTTCCATCAGCATCACTTTTTCCTTCATGCCCTCCACCACAAACGCGATATGATGCGGGCCTTCTCCATGCTCATCAAGATACTCACGCCAGGTGCTTGGCTTTTCATCCGGCTGGATCAGTTCCAGCTGCAATGAACCCATGTCAAAAAAGGCCAGTATGGCGCGTGCCTCGGACGGCTTGCCCCTATATTCCGTCCGGGCAACGTCAGCTGGATCTGTCCAGTTGCACGGCGGCTTCTCCACGCCAAAAAAGTCAGCGTATGCCTGTGCCGTCTTTTCAATGTCATGAACGAGAATTCCAATTTGCGTAATCACGTTTGTCCCCAAAATGTTAGCTGGTGATTGCGTTTGATTTTGCATGCGAACCTCTCCCTTATGAAAGTTATGTACCCCTGTATATTCCATAGAAACCCAGCAAATCCCCCTTCTATTCCATCAAAAATATGTGATTGTAAGATACCCGTAACTATGTAACAATGTATTTCCTGAAAAGAAAGGGGCAGTATGTAAAAAATGAAGATAGTTAGCAAAGAAATCCAAACTTTGTCTATAAAATCTCTGCAGTCCACTCTTCGAAAGCTTGAAAATGCCTATAAAAGTATGAACGGTAAAGGATCAAATACAACCCTTGTGGAAAAGAGGCGTGATGCCGTAAAAGTTGGATTGGACTGTCTGGAGAACGCTTGGCATGGAACGGAATTTTCATACGATGAATAAGCCATCTTAGCTGCCAAACAAATTCTCCAAAATCTGCTTCCTTCTATTCAAAAACAGTATGAGAAAGCGAAAGAGGGCAGTGCCCAAAAGACGATCATTGAAAGACGGATCAGGGCGATTGATCTGGCCATAGAGGCCTTAGAGGATTACATCCAAAAGTAATTGTCTCTATTTTTTCGGTTCGACATGATTTAGTAGCATATCACGTCATTTTCATAAACCAAGCATAAAAAAAGCGTTCAAGATTTCTCTGCACGCTTACCTTTCATACAGCTCCAGTGGCAAATCATCCGGATCACTGAAAAACGTAAACCTTTTCCCAGTCCATTCATCCACCCGGACAGGCTCAACTATTACTCCATATTTCTCCAAATGTAAGACCGTTTCTTCAATATTCTCCACTTCAAACGCCAGATGCCGGAGTCCGCGGGCTTCCGGATAGCTTGGACGCTCCGGGGGATTGGGGAAGGAAAACAGTTCGATTTGAGCATTCCCAATCTCCAGGTCAAGCTTATAGGAGTCCCGTTCTTCCCGGTAAACCTCATTGATTACGCGCATGCCCAATATATTTACATAAAAGTTTTTGGAAGTTTCATAGTCGGAACAAATGATGGCGGCGTGATGAATTTTTGTTAGCATGGATGATATCTCCTTTATCTATGGATGCCGGGTACAATCGCCGGCTTTTAATATCTCTATTTTGTTTTACCGCATTCGGCTGCAAGGTCCACTGAATGCACTCCCCAAGTATTTTTATAATCTCTACCTTCAAATTAATCAATTGAACGAATCTTATCTATAAGAGTTTTACTTGCAGCCCTTATTTCCTCTACTAAACGATAGATTCGTATAACGTGATATGAATGATAAAAAAACTAAAAAGCAAATGGCATCAGTTGAAATTCATGTACTATCATCAGATGGCAAGAGATTGTCTGGACCCTAAATTAAAGGAAAGTTTAATACAAAAAGCCAATTACCACAGAAGTAATTTTAGCTATTAGAATTAAGGAGGAGAGTGCAGGAAATCTGCACTCTCTTTTTTTTATTTCGTTTGATTTAGTGTGAAATAATCGAGCTCTACCGCACCTCGGCTCTTGCTAAACGAAATATCATTTTTTCCTTTTTTTAGCTTTACCTTTACCGCTGTCTCCTGCCACTGGTCACTTCCTTCACCTTTATAAAGAATCAGCGACTTTTTGCCGTTAACATGAAGCACCTGTACCGTATTGGAACCTTCAGGTTGTTTATAACGAATGTTCATTTCATACGTTCCTGCCTTCTCCACAGAAATAGGGAAGCGAACGGAATTATTATGAGCGGACATCAAACCAACCTTTTGATGATTGGCCGCATCATACTCATTCACAACCTTGGCATTATTCAAGTATCCAAGCTCTGCTTCATACTGAAAAACCTTCGTCTTCTTCGGGACCAGATCAATCCGGTCAATTTCGGCAAAAAGCGTTCCTTTGGATAACCTGATTTTGTTCTTTCCTGCATCCAGATGGATGTCTTGTTCAGCATCTCGCCACGTATCCCATCCATAGCTTGGATACTTTACTTCACCTAACAATTTCCCGTTCAATGCCAGTTGATGAGTAGAAGTTTCACCCATGCCATTGGAATAGCGAACCTTCAATGTATAGTATCCAGGTGGTGCATCCACATTAAATTCCACAAAGCTATCGTTGTAATCAATCATGCCGACCTTGCTGCCGCCGGAAGCACTCGTATTATTTAAAATAGTAGCATGGTTTACTACTCCGTTTTCGGCTTCATAGGAATACACCTTTCCAGGAAGAGCGGGAACAAGCTTACCACCGTCTTCACCTGATGGTGCACGCAGTAGGGTATCGGCAGGCAACGGAGTTCCGAAGTTCGGTGTACCGTCCGCCTTCCACGTGAATTCCTGCATCCTCACATTCCGGTTCCAGCCAGCTCCCTTGAACTTGGCTGCATGATAAACGATCCAGTCTTCCTTGCCGTCCGGTGATTTGACAAAACTGTTATGGCCGGGACCATAGACATTGTCGGCAGGACTGCTTTTAAACACCGGCTCAGGATTCTTCGACCAGTCCCCAGCCTTCAACGGATCCTTCCCATTCAGCTTCAGCATACCCAGACAATAATCATCCGTCCAGCTGCCGCTCGCTGAATAAACAAGAAACACATCTCCCTGTTTGTTCTTCAAAATTTCCGGTCCTTCATTAATCAAAGGAGTCCCGTTCTTCTCCCAAGGCAGCTCCGGCCGCGACAATTCTACACGGTCACCTGAGATCGTCCATGGATTCTTCATTGGGGCGATATAGATCTGCTGGCTGACGTTTTTATCGCCTTCCCAGCCGGACCAGATAAAATAACGATTGTTTTTGTATTCCAAGACCGTGCCGTCAATGGCCCATTTGTCCGATGGATCAGAAATTTTCCCAAGTTTCGTTCCTTTAGGATAGGAGTACTTCCCGAGCGGGTCAGAGCCTTCGGATTCCAACACATACATCCGCTGCTTGCCCATGTCCCCGTCCCCGGCTGCAAAGTAGATGTACCACTTGCCATCCAAAAAGTGCAGCTCAGGAGCCCAGATGTTCCCGCTGTTTTCCGTACCAGGCTCAGGCGTCCATACCACCTTTTTCTCAGCATCATCCAGACCGGTCAGCGTCTTGGATTTCCGGATGGTCAAGTTGTTGCCGGTCGTCTGCATGTAATAGTAATAGCCGTCCGTGTGCTTCACCACCCATGGATCGGCACCATCACCAACAACAGGGTTCTTAAACAGCTTCATTTCTGAAGGAGCACTGGCGGACGAAGGGGAAGGGAAAAGTAAAGCTACAATTAAAAGCCCCAGAGTAAACGCATACATTTTTCTGATTTTCAATATACAACATCCTTTCATAAAGGAAATTTTGACTCCCTAAACAGTTTCACAGAAAAGACAGGATTCCTTCCTTTCCGCGGTTACTTCCGTAAAGTATTCGTATTTCGACAAAACTTAGGAAAATTCTGCAAAAATCTACATAGTTATTTCCATACTCAACCGTCTATTTTCCCAATACAGAAATAGACAAATCTAGGTTATCATATCTATACACCCATTAATTAAAGTAGGAGATATCGCACATGACCGATGAATTGAGTTTCTTCAGGGGTTGTATGTGGGGGTTGGGGATATCATTGCCGATCTGGCTAGTGATCTTTTTGACTGTTCATTACATCACGATTTAAAAAACAACTAAACAACGACAAAAAACGTCCGATATAGTGGACGTACCATTGAGTTTATAGAAGCCATAAAAGCAAAAGAGAGTGCGGCCAGGCACTCCCTTTTAAATCACTTTATTTCCACTTCTTTAATTTAAGCTTAAGAACATGGGATACTTCTTCTGCTTCCGCTTCGCTTAAACTCTCAAACTGCCCTTGGTACTTGACGATAAAAAAAGTACTTGAGGGCTTCTTTTTGTTGTACGTCAGGTCGTAGCCTTCGTCAATGTTGCACACTAACCGATACTGCTGATGGAAATTGAGAATATCCACTGGTCCACCAACCAGCTGTTCAAATTCCCTAGGTGAGTTCGGAATGTCGGTAATATACGGGCGTTTTTTTTCCGGCATTACCATCACGACGTGAAGTTCTGACATAATCATCCTCCGGGTGTCCATTGTTAAGTTCTTTATAAAGAACTACTATTAGTTTATTAAACCATATATCCTACACAAAATAAATGGTTTAATACAAAATATACCACATTATGAGTAATAGGTCCTATAAAAAGAACGATATTTTTAAGTTGTAACTATTAATTTCAAGGGTATAGTTCCTATTTCATAAAAACATTATAATACGCAGTGAGGAGGATAACCAGTAGAAAATAGAGTGGAAGATATTTCATAAAATTATTCAGGGAAAACAAAATATGAAAATTTTTTACAAAAAATATAAAATCATGTCTTTAAATACCAAATTCCTATGCTATAATACAGCGTATGTGAAAATTTTACTTATACATATTTTCGGAGGGTGTTATGGAAGAAACAATAAGTCTTAGAGATATTTACCAAACGATAAGAAAGCGAATCGTCATGATTGCCTTGATAGCTGTCATTGCAGTAGCGATTGCCGGAGTAATCTCTTATTTTGTTTTAACCCCGGTTTACCAGTCATCTACGCAAATTCTCGTTAATCAGAAAAAGTCGAAGGATGTACCGGAATATAATCAAGTCCAAACCAACTTGCAGATGGTAAACACCTACAGTGTGATTATGAAAAGCCCAGCCATTCTTAGTAAAGTGATAGATAACCTCAACCTTGATACAACAGTCGAAGCTCTCAACGGAAAACTCACCATCAGCAGTGAACAAGATACCCAAGTATTAAACGTAGCCGTTCAGGACGAAGATCCAGCGATGGCTGTCAAAATTGCCAATAATATAGCCTCAACCTTTAAAGAAGAAGTACCAAACATCATGAAAATAGACAATGTAAGTGTACTTTCCAAAGCAGAATTAAAAGATAACCCATCGCCCGTCAAACCAAATCCGAAAATGAACATGGCCATTGCTCTTGTTGTCGGACTGATGGCAGGAGTAGGACTCGCCTTTTTACTGGAATACATGGACAACACATTAAAAACAGAGCAGGATATCGAAAATTACCTGGGGCTCCCAGTACTGGGCACCATTCCAAAAATCACGGTAAATGATGAAAAAGCTCCTAAAGCACCAGCTAACCGAAGAAAAGCAGGATAAATTTATAGGGGGAAAATGCATTGAGCCGCAAGATGCGTAAGACGATTAACGATTTAACACAAAGAAGCTTAATCACACACAATAACCCAAAGTCGCCCATCTCTGAGCAATACCGTACGATCCGGACAAACATACAATTTTCATCCATTGACACACACTATCAAAGCATTATGGTTACTTCATCTAGTCCAGGAGAAGGAAAATCAACCACCGTTGCTAACCTTGCCGTTGTACTCGCTCAGCAGGGGAAAAGCGTTCTCTTAATTGACGGTGATCTGCGAAAACCTACTGTGCACTATACATTCAAGGTCAGTAACATCCAGGGAATCACGAACGTTCTTACCCGCCAAATCAGCTTGGAAGATGCAGCTCTACAAACAAGCGTTGAAGATCTGTCTGTATTGCCAAGCGGACCGGTTCCGCCGAATCCTTCTGAACTATTAAACTCAAAGTCGATGGAAATGCTGGTAGAAGAAGCGAAGAGCAAATACGATTATGTATTGTTTGACACGCCGCCGGTATTGGCTGTAACAGATGCCCAAGTGTTAGCAAACCGTTGTGACGGAGTGGTACTCGTGACAAGTAGTGGAAAAACAGAAAAAGAAGCGGCCATCAAAGCGAAGGAATTGCTCGATAACGCAAATGCGAAGATTTTGGGTGTCGTTTTAAATCAAAAAGAAATGAATGAAAACAGTTACTATTATTATTACGGGGCAAATTAACAAAAAATTTACACATTCGACAAAATATGCCCCTTTTCAAATTTGGTAATTATGCTACGATAGGAAACATATGAGAAAACATGGTAAAAAGAACCATTGACAGGTTAGGTCCGGTTACTTTGGTTCTTGGCACCATTTTTTGTGAAAGGGGAGTGGGTCTTTTGATTGATGTCCATAGTCACATATTACCGAGCGTTGATGATGGTGCACAGGATCTGGCAGAAAGTCTCGACATGGCCCGACAGGCGGTCGAAAACGGTATTACGACTGTATACGCCACACCTCATCATCGAAATGGCCGTTATGAAAACAGCAAAGACGACATCCTGATGAAAACGGATGAATTAAATCTCGCTTTATCACAACATCAAATTCCTCTAACCATACTTCCCGGGCAAGAAGTTCGCATTTATTCGGAGTTTCTGGATGATCTGGCAGCAGGTGAGCTGCTTACCTTAAACAACCAGAATAAATACATACTCATCGAACTTCCATCAAACCGCGTACCCAGTTACACCAGCCAAATCATTTACGAGTGTACCTTGCAGGACATTACACCTGTTATTGTCCATCCAGAACGAAACAGCGAGATCATGGAGAATCCTGATCTTCTATACAACCTTGTCAAAGAAGGGGCACTTACCCAGGTAACCGCATCAAGCATAACCGGAGCTTTCGGCAAGAAAACCAGTGCGTTTTCTATCAAACTAATAGACCATCATTTGACACACATTATAGCTTCCGACGCTCATAATATTTCGTCACGGGGCTTTTCTTTATGGGAAGCGTATAGCGAAATAGGTAAAAAGTCTGGTGAAACCATGTCTTATTACCTAAGAGAGAACGCACAGCTGTTATTAAACAATGAAAGTATTTATACAGAAGAACCAACTCAAATAAAAAAGAGAAAGCTATTGGGTCTTTTTTAAAGAACGAAACTTTTAAGTTGAAAAGGATGATAGGGATGAAAAAGGTTAGAAAGGCGATTATACCGGCAGCGGGATTAGGGACACGATTCTTGCCGGCAACAAAGGCCATGCCTAAGGAAATGCTGCCGATTGTAGACAAGCCGACGATTCAATACATCGTGGAAGAAGCGATTGAATCCGGAATTGAAGACATTATCATCGTAACCGGTAAAGGTAAACGTGCGATTGAAGATCACTTCGACCATGCGTTTGAACTCGAACAGAATCTTTTTGAAAAAGGCAAAATCGATTTACTTCAAAAAGTACAGCAGTCTTCCAAAATGGCAGACATTCATTACATCCGCCAGAAAGAACCAAAGGGTCTTGGTCATGCGGTATGGTGCGCACGTAAATTCATTGGGGACGAGCCGTTCGCTGTATTGCTTGGTGACGACATCGTACAGGCGGACAAGCCTTGCTTAAAGCAGCTCATCGAACAATACGAAAACACAGGCTCTTCAGTGATTGGTGTACAAACGGTACCTGAAGATCAAACAAGCCGCTATGGCATTGTGGACCCAACTTCTCACAACGGTAGACTGTATGGTGTTCAAAACTTTGTAGAAAAGCCAGCACAAGGTGAAGCACCATCCAACCTGGCAATTATGGGCCGTTATGTATTGTCTCCAGAGATTTTCCACTATCTCGACAAGCAGGAAAAAGGATCTGGCGGAGAAGTTCAACTGACCGATGCCATTCAAAAGCTAAATACCTTCCAAAGAGTATTCGCCTATGATTTCGAAGGAACACGTTATGACGTTGGGGAAAAGTTTGGCTTTATTTCTACCACATTGGAGTTTGCATTAAAAGATAAGGATTTGCGTCCTAGTCTTCTTCAGGAAATGGATCGATTAACTGCTCTGTTTAAAGCAGAAGCAACAAAGTAATTCAAACAAGGTGATGCCTCCTTACCTATATCAAAGGAGGCACTCGGTTATGCTGTGGGTGTCTTACAGCACCTTAGACGCGAGTCGTCGATAGCATGATGTGAGGACGGGTTAAATGCCCTCTTTACATATTAAATTATGAAAAAAAGAGAAAGGTGGGGATAAACAAGTGGCAGAACATTCGCAAGTCCGTCTGTTGGAAGAAACACCTGCTCAATTATTGAATTATGAAAAACGATTTGGGTACGAAGCAGCAAAACGTTTCATTGATATTATCGGTGCTTTGGCAGGACTTATTATACTATCATGGTTATTTCTGATCGTGGCTCTCCTTATAAAAAAGGAAGATGCAAAAGGACCTGTGTTATTCAAGCAGATCCGAGTTGGAAAAGACGGCAAAGAATTTTATATGTACAAATTTCGTTCCATGGTCACCGATGCCGAAAAACAGTTAGAGAAGCTTCTTCATTATAACGAGATTGCAGGCGCGATGTTTAAGATGAAGGAAGATCCACGCGTTACAAAGATCGGGAAGTTCATTCGCAAGACGAGTATTGATGAACTTCCGCAATTAATCAATGTACTAAAGGGTGATATGAGCCTGGTAGGTCCACGCCCGCCGCTTCCAAGAGAGGTACAAGAATATACCAATTATGATAGACAGCGTCTGCTGGTCACTCCCGGCTGTACAGGCCTCTGGCAAGTTGGCGGCAGAAATGATGTGGGTTTTAGTGACATGGTGGAACTTGATTTGGAATATATCAGCAACCGAAGCTTGCTGTTTGATATAAAGATTATCTTTAAAACAATTAAAGTGTTATTTGGTTCAGATAACGCGTACTAAAGGGTGGGAACTATGAATAAAGATAGCAAAATTTATGTAGCAGGCCATCGTGGTCTTGTAGGATCAGCCATTTTAAGAAGGTTGGAAGAAGAAGGATATACGAACCTCGTCTACAGAACAAGCAGTGAGCTTGATCTTCGTGATCCGCTGCAGGTGGAATCCTTCTTTAAAAATGAAAACATTGACTACGTATTCCTTGCAGCAGCAAAGGTTGGAGGAATCGTGGCGAACAACGAATACCCAGCTGATTTTATACGTGACAACCTGCTCATTCAGACAAACGTCATTGATGCAGCATATCGAAATGGTGTAGAGAAATTGATGTTCCTTGGCAGCACATGCATCTATCCAAAAATGGCACCTCAGCCATTAAAGGAAGAGTATCTGTTAACCGGTGAGCTCGAACCAACGAACGAACCCTATGCCATTGCAAAAATTGCTGGGATTAAAATGTGTGAATCGTACAACCGCCAATATGGCACTAAATACATTTCCGTTATGCCAACGAACTTGTACGGCGTAAACGATAACTTTGATTTGGAAACGTCTCACGTATTGCCGGCACTGCTTCGAAAGTTTCATGAAGCCAAAGAAAACAACAAACCGTTTGTAGAGATCTGGGGAACAGGAACGCCAAAACGTGAATTTCTTTACTCTGACGATTTGGCCGATGCATGTGTATTCTTAATGAATACTTATGAAGGCAATGAAATCGTGAATATCGGTGTAGGGGAAGACCTGGAGATTAAAGAACTCGCTTATAAAATTAAAGATGTAGTTGGTTATGAAGGCGAGCTGCAGTTTGATACTTCCAAGCCAGACGGCACACCAAGAAAGCTGGTAGATGTAACAAAGCTTCACTCTTTAGGATGGAAAGCAAATACTTCTTTAGATGAAGGTTTGCAAAAAGCGTACGAAGGATTCTTGAATTACCTAGAAACTGAAAAAGAAACCAATTTGGTTCGATAAGCGGAGGAAAATATGAAAAAGGCGTTAATCACAGGGGTAACGGGGCAAGACGGATCATTTTTATCAGAATTTCTATTAGAAAAAGGTTATGAAGTACACGGTATTATCCGCCGCAGCTCTTCTTATAACCAAGAGCGTCTGGAAGACCTTTTGACGGAAGAAGAAGCAAATGCTTTAATAAACAATTCTAACTTCCATCTTCACTACGGAGATGTAACAGATGCGACCAACATGATTAACATCATCAACCAGGTTCAGCCAGATGAAATTTACAATTTGGCTGCTCAATCGCATGTCCGTGTTTCTTTTGACATGCCAGCTTACACACTGGACGTTGATGGAAAAGGGACGCTAAATATTCTTGAAGCTGTGCGAATCTTGGGGCTAACAGAAAAAACAAGAGTATACCAGGCATCCACTTCTGAGTTATTCGGAAAAGTTCAAGAAGTACCACAAAGAGAAACAACACCATTCTATCCGCGTTCACCATACGGGGTAGCCAAAATCTACGGATTCTGGATTACAAAGAACTACCGTGAGTCTTATAACATGTTCGCCGTAAACGGAATTTTATTCAACCATGAGTCAGAGCGCCGTGGCGAAACGTTCGTAACACGAAAAATCACGTTGGCAGCGGCCCGTATTGCGCAAAGCAAACAGAAGAAGCTTTTGCTTGGTAATCTTGATTCTCTACGTGACTGGGGCTATGCAAAAGACTATGTTGAATGCATGTGGATGATCCTTCAGCATGACAAGCCGGAAGACTTTGTTATTGCAACAGGCGAAATGCACTCTGTTCGTGAATTTGCGGATTTGGCATTTAGACATGCTGGTATCCAGATCGAATGGATAGGTACTGGTGTAGAAGAAAAGGGAATCAACAAAGCAACCGGTGAAGTCATTGTAGAAGTTGATCCAAAATTCTTCCGACCTGCTGAAGTAGAGCAGTTGTTGGGTGATCCTACCAAATCTAAAACACTGTTGGGATGGAATCCTACTAAAACGCCTTTTGAAGAATTAGTTCGTATTATGGTACAAGCAGATATGAAGAAGGTTGAGAATGAAGATAAAGTTAAGAAGATGTTTGACTAAATTTTAAAAATTATACTGCAAGTATTTGAATAAAAGGATCTCTTTTCATTCTTAATATGACTTTTTTAGTTTGTAATTTCGTACAAGGTGGAGAAACGCATGATGAACTTGCATCAAAAAAAAGCAGTTTATATTGATTTTAAACAACAGGTTGAAAAGTATAATATACCTACTTGCAATATTCTTGGTGTAAATATTGCAGCTATTAATATAGAATGGCTTTTGAAATACCTCCGGCTAAATATAAAAAGTGAATCCGGAAACCGGTTAGCAGGTGATTATATTTGTGTTTCAAATGTCCATACTACCGTTATTTCATACGAAGAAGAAGATTATTGTAAAATTCAAAATGACGCATTAATGGCAATTCCTGACGGTGGTCCACTTTCAACAGTAGGTAGAAAGCGAGGCTTTAAGAGTATGGGAAGAATCCCTGGTCCAAGCCTTATGGAGGAATTGTTTAAGATTTCTTTAGAGAATGGATACCGACATTATTTCTATGGTTCTACTGAAGATACTTTAAATAAAATGTATACGAACTTAATAAAAAAATACCCTGGTATTCAGATTTCGGGATCATATAGTCCACCATTTAGGAATTTATCAGCTGAAGAGGATACCGACATTATAAAAAGCATAAATAGAACATCGCCTGATTTCATATGGGTAGGTTTAGGTGCTCCAAAACAAGAAAAATGGATGGCGAATCATCAAGGAAAAGTAAATGGCTTAATGATTGGTGTTGGTGCTGGTTTTGATTATATCGCTGGAAATATAGAAAGAGCTCCCGAATGGATGCAGAAGCTTAATTTAGAATGGTTCTTTAGACTTGTACAGGAACCTAAAAGATTATTTAAGAGGTATTTTAATACAAACAGAAAATTTTTGTGGCATGCAATTATAAGGGGGAAATGAGGATACTTTCAGAAATCATAAGAAATATAAAGTTACTTCGATGTAAATTAATTTTATTAAAAAAGAAAAATATAACCATAGGAAAAAACACTACATTTGGTCGCGGAACAGTTTTTTATTCACCAAATAGAATGAGAATAGGAAATAACGTATATATTGGGAAATATTGCTCGTTTGAAGCAGATATTGAAATTTCTGATGATGTTTTATTTGGAAATAATGTTGGATTAATAGGTAAATATGATCACGATTATAGCTATATTGGGAAGAGTATAAAAGATAGCCCATGGATTGGTGATTTCAACTATAATTTCAAAGGTAAAAATTTAAAAATTATTATTGAAAGAGACACCTGGGTAGGATATGGAGCAACTATAGTAAGTGGTGTTCGTGTTGGACGAGGCTCTATAATTGCAGCGGGGAGCGTTGTTTTAAAAGATGTTGAGCCTTATACAATAGTAGCTGGTAACCCAGCTAAAAAAGTTTCTAATAGATTTACAGCAAGTCAGATTGAAGAACATGAATCATTTTATGGGAAAAACAAAAGTGGAGAATTAAAAGAATGAAAGTAGGAATTCTTGTTACAAGTATTGGTAATTTTGGAAAAAAAGGCTATTATAACTCTCAGGAAATTGGGTTAGCCAAAGAGCTTGATAAATTATTTGAAAAAGTAATTGTTTATAAGTGTATTTCTGAAACAGAATCTCTTTCTATAGAAAAAATTCAAGGATGTAAACATACCTATATCCATTTACTTCCTACTAAAAATTTTGGTATTAACGGTTTTATTGATCTGCAACGGATTGATAATAGTATTGACGCATTAATATATTTTTCTGACACTCAAATTATTGTTCCGAAAGTATACAAGTGGTGTAAAAAAAATAATGTTAAGCTAATACCTTATATCGGAGTTTTGCAAAGTCATAGTGAAAATTTTATTAAAAAAAATATTATTAATATTTTATTTAAGAGAAACATTTCGGTTTATAGAAAATGTGATTGCTTAGTTAAAAATCCTCAAGTACAAAATAAACTTCAGTTTCAGGGGATTAAGGAATGCACCATTTCTCCTGTTGGATTAGATTTAAGTATATTAAAATCTGATTTTCAATTAACGGATTCATCTTTACTGAAAACAAAGTGGGGTTACTCCATCAATGATAAAGTTCTTTTGTTTATAGGAAGATTAGTCCAAGAAAAAAGACCATTAAAACTTATATCTATTTTCAAAAACATACATGTGGCTAATCCTGAATATAAATTGTTAATTGTAGGAAGGGGAGTGCTGTATGAGGAGATGCGAAACTTTATATCAGTAAATAACTTAGAAGATTCCATAAGAATTATCGAACAAGTTCCCAATACAAAAATTTGGGAGTTGTATAAAATTTCTGAGGCATTTATTAATTTAAATGAACAAGAAATATTCGGAATGGCTATTTTAGAAGCTATGTACTTTGGATGTAAAGTTGTTGCATCTAGAGCGCCAGGTCCTAATTATATAATTGAACATGGGGTTTCTGGATACTTGGTTTCCAATGACAAAGAGATAGTAGATGCAATACATTCTCAAAATAGTTCGCTCCAATTTGCCTCACGAGATAGAGTGGTGAGGTATTTCACTTGGAAAAATACAGCAGAGATAATCCTTAATCTTTTAAAAAAAGATAAAAGAAATGAATCCTATGGAGGATCAAATGGAAGTTAAATTAAAAGGTGCTTTTTTAAAATCTTTTGTTAGTAGTATATCACCGGAGATTTTGACTAAAATTTTATATTATAAAAATTTTAGAAAAAAATTGAATTTTAAAAAACCAGTATCATTTAACGAGAAAATTCAGTATTTAAAGATAAAAAAATATACAGATAATCCTACCATTACTCAATGTGTCGATAAGTACCGAATAAGAGAATATTTAAAAAAATATAACCTTGATAGTTTATGTCCAAAACTATATGGAGTTTATAATAATGCTGACGATATAGACTGGGACAAACTCCCCATGAGTTTCGTTATAAAGTGTAATCATGGTAGCGGTATGAATATCTTATGTTCTGAAAAAAATGAATTAAATAAAGAAGAAGTTAAGAAAACATTAAATACTTGGATGAAGAAAGAGTATTGGAAAATATTTGGTGAAACACAATACAAAAATGTACAAAAGAAAATTATTATTGAAGAACTGTTGGACCCCAATATTTTAACCTACAAATTTTACTGTTTTAATGGGCAAATTAAAGTATCTTATGTATCCCTAAACGGCGAAAATGGTGAAAAAGAAAAATATATAGATTTCTTTGATGAAAAATGGAATTGGATTCCAGTGAAGCTGTGGCCACATGAGCATGCACCTGTCCATCCAAATAAACCAAAAGCTTATGATGAAATGTGTAATATAGCAAGAACGCTTTCTAAAGATTTCCCCTTTGTAAGAGTAGACTTGTATAACGTAAATGGCGATATCTATTTTTCAGAATTAACTTTTGTCCCTACAGGTGGAATGATGAGATTAACTCCAGAAAGTGTAAATGAGGACTGGGGAAAATGGCTTGAATTATAATCTCATAACTAACTTTTTAAGGAGAACATTTGAATGAACTTTATTTCTATTATTACCCCATGTTTTAATAGTGAGAATACAATTAGGAAAACCTTGGATCAAGTACTTAATCAATCTTATCAAAATTTTGAGTATATTATTATTGATGGAGCTTCCACTGATAATACATTAAAAATAATAAATGAATATAAATCTAAGTTTGGCGATAAACTTCGTATTATATCTGAAAAAGATAATGGGATATATGATGCTATGAATAAAGGGGTTTCAATGGCGAGAGGAAATCTTATCGGCATTATTAATAGTGATGACTGGTTTGAATTAAATACATTGGAGTTAGTTAATCAGAACTATTCTGGTGCAAAGTATGAAATCCTTTATGGCATGCAAAAAAACTGGGAAGACAATAAAATAAAAAATGTTTTTATTAAAAGTCACGAGTTTATTCATGAACAGATGTTATCCCACCCAACATGTTTTGTTACTAAAAGCACTTATTTAGACTTTGGTAATTTTGATTTGACCTATAAATCATCAGCAGATTATGAATTTATGATAAGAATGGTTAAGTCTATGAAAGTTTGTTTTAATCCTATATATGAAATTATGTCCAACTTCAGGTTAGGTGGAATGTCCAGTGGACAGATCGGGGTAAGGGAAGATGCAAAAATAAGATATCATTATGGAATAATTAGTAAAAAGAAAATGTGGTTCACGATAATTAAAAGTTTCACTTATGAATTTCTAAAAAAGAAGAAATTGGTATAAATTAAAGGAGATTTTATGATAAGCATATTCTATCAAATACTAGGTTTATTGCATAATAAATCAATTTTTTTAGAAAAATTAATTACTAAAATTTTCAAGTTTATATTAAATTCTGTTTACCCTTTGTATTATAAGGTTTCAGGTATGAATAGGGGAATGGGTATTAATACCAGTAAGGTACGGAATGAAAAGATAATTATTTCCTTAACAACCTTTCCTAGCCGTATTAAAAAAGTATGGGTATGTATAGAGTCGCTACTAAGGCAAAGTGAAAAGCCCGATATGGTAATTCTTTGGCTTGCAAAGCCGCAATTTCCAAACGGAGAAAAAGATTTACCCAAGCAATTATTATTATTGAAAAAAAGAGGATTGAATATTCGTTTTACAGAAGATGATATGCGATCTCATAAAAAATATTATTATGTAATGAAAGAATATCAAGATGAAATAATTATTACCGTTGATGATGATACCTTTTATCCCGAAAATTTAGTGGGGAATTTATTGAAAAAGTCTTGTGAGAATCCAAACTCTATAATTGCTAATAGGGCATGGCCAATGGCTTTTAATGAGGCTGATGAATTGTATCCATGTAATGAATGGAGAAAGTTTGCTGTAGTTGATGGGATTAAAAAAAATCATTTTGTACAAGTGGGTGTTAACGGAGTATTGTATCCTCCAAGATCAATAGATGGAGACATAGCTTTTGACAAAGACTTAATTAGAAAATTATGTCCTTTAGCGGATGATCTATGGTTAAACGCTATGGCGACTTTAAATAACAAAAATGTGATTGAAGGCATTCCGTATGACAGATCAGTCATTTTTTTAGAAATCTTCGGTACTGCAAAATTCGGTCTAACAAAAGTAAATGTTGGCAGAAATAAAAACCAGGAGCAATTAGAAATGCTTATAAAGTATTTCCCAAAATATTTACAGACAATTAAGAAGAAGGTTGCTCTTATTTTAAATGATCTTTAAAAATATATTATGAATTATAATTAGATTGAAAAAGCAAAATATAAGAGAGGGCTACAATGAAGGTATTAAAAACCAAAGCTTCATTTCATATAAATATCAATACAATTCTTTTAACCTTATTATTCTTTTTTATGCATAATTGCTTTTATTTAGTAGATTCCTCTCATAAAATATTGGGAATCATAGGATATCAAGATTTTTTATTTCTATATTGTTTTCTAATATGTATATATTATTACACGAGATATCCTAAAAATTATTTTCAAGGAACCTTTGCTAAGGTAATTCTTTTTGTCCCAATTATAGTCATATTATCTAGTTTTATGGCTTACGCTTACTATGGCCAAAGTTTAATTTCCGGAATATTGACTCAGAGAGCATGGCTTATAACGATGTTTTTATATTTCCCGTTCATGGCACTAATTCGTAATGGAAAATTAAATTTTGAATCTTTCTTATCAATTATGTATAAAGTTGTTTTTTTTGAATTGATCCTCTACTTTATTCAATACTTTGTTGGTGAGTCAATGATGTTCCTAAAAGTTATTTACAATTATAGATACGGAACTTTAAGGCTTTACTGTGATACCGCCTACATGACTCTATTAGCAACATTTGCAACAGTAAAATTTATGAATAAAGAAAAAATAATAAAAAATGCATTCTTCATAACTGCTGTTATATCATACGTTTTTATAGTCAATAAAGGGCGAAGTGCTTGTATGATATTATTACTAACTATTGCGCTGGTTATACTTCTTAGCAAATCTAATATAATATATAAAATAGTTATTATGGTACTTGCTTCATTTCTCGGGTTATATGTTTTTTTGAGCACAGAAACAGTCCAAGAATTTATAGCTATTATTTTTCAAAGTGCTGATGATGTAACTTACAACGTGAGACTTCAAAGCCAACAATACTATTTGTCTAAATTGAATTCCACAAATGGAGCTTGGGTATTTGGATTTGGTTATCCGAACTCTACTAATCCGAATTCAATGGCTGCTACTGGTGTGTACTTAGGTTATCTTCTTGCTGATAATGGTATCTATGGTTTTTTATTTTGCTACGGATTATTAGGTGCAATTTGGTATTTATACAGTTTGTTAGTGCAAATTAAAAGTTCTATTAGGTTGCTTTATAAAAAAAGTAAGGATAGTGCAATGATAGTTACAGTCGTAATCGGGTTGGCATCAATAGTTACAAATGTCCAGTTTTTTTATTCTTTTTATTCTTTTTATAGTGTACTGGTATTTATAGCCATTGAGTTGTTATTTAAAAAATATGAAGTGATTTATAAGGTGAAAAATAATGAATTATTTTAAAGCTTTTTTATTAAATTTACATTATAAAAAAAAATATAAAGGTTGTAATATTAAAAGTCACGCACTAATGAGTAACGTAGATTTAGAAGGTGGAAATACTATAGGGGAGTATTCCCACATTAGGAACACTCGAATAGGATTTGGAACTTACATTCAACCTCATGCTAAAATATATCAAACAAGGATAGGAAGATTTTGTTCAATAGGTAATAATTTTTCTATTATTATGGGAAACCACCCTATTACAGATTTTGTATCAACTCACCCCGCCTTTTTTTCAAATCGAGGCCAAGCAGGTTTTACTTTTGTTAAAAAAAGCATCTTTGACGACTTTAAATATACCGAAAACGGCTTTTTGTGTGAGGTTCAAAATGATGTTTGGATAGGAGACGATGTTCGTATCCTAAATGGATTGACCATTGGAAATGGAGCTATTATTGCTGCGGGCGCTGTAGTAACTAAAAATGTGCCACCTTTTGCAATAGTTGGAGGAGTCCCTGCTAAAATAATTAAATATAGGTTTGAACTTTCGGAGATTGAATTTTTACAAGACCTTAAATGGTGGAATAAGGATATTAAGTGGATTCGGGATAACTCAGAACACTTTAAATCCATTAATTCCTTACGTAAAGTGTTGCAAATCAATCCCTAGCTGAACTTTTAAAATGTCCTTAAAGAGGGCTTTTTTTGATTGGCGAATGTCAGCAGGAGATGAGAGGTAAAAAGAATGAGAGATTCTAACGAGTACTTAGTAAGTGTGGTAGTCCCAAATTATAACAATCAGGATTATATTGAAAAATGTATAAAAAGTATTTTTGATCAGTCATATACAGGAGTTTATGAAGTGATTATAGTAGATGATTGTTCAACTGACAATTCAGTTCGTATAATACAAGACCTAATGAAGGTTTATTCAAGATTAAAGTTAATCCCTTTGAAGAAAAATGGGGGGGTTAGTAATGCGCGAAACGAGGGATTATTTAGTGTCAAAACTAAATATGTAACATTTATAGATTCAGATGATTATTATTTTAATAAGGAAAAATTAAAAAATGAAATGGAACTTATAAAAAAGTATAGAACAAAGATAGGAAAAGAAATATTATCTTATTCATCTGTTGTAAAAGCACAAAATGATTTATCAAGGTATTATTTTCCACCTTCAAATAAAAAAATGTATCTGCAAGGAAATGTTGAAGTCAATTTGTTGAAAGGTAGAAAATTTAAAACAATTATGAGAGATTATTGTCTATCTACAGAAATTGTTCGGAGTGTCGGTGGATATAATCCTAATCGCAATTTGTATGAGGATTGGGAGCTTTTATTAAAATTATCTAGTATTGTCGAATTTTATTGTACTTTTGAGTATGGAACCGCATATCGTGTTTCAATAAATGGGTTATCTCAGCGCCCAATTTCATTACTTAATAAAAAGAAAAATGAAATTTTCTATGAATTCTTAAATAGCAAAAATGTATGGGTAAGAGCAGAGATTTTACTTGTGAAAAAATTAGTAGATTTTAATTCTTCTTTAAAAAGAAAATATTATCTATTTAAAAAGTTTGTAAAAGGTGTACTACTAAAGACTGGATTATATTCGATTAATCATAACAACTAAAAAATATTTTTTAAAAATACAAGAATCAAATTGGAGAAGGTAGGTCCAATAAAATTGAAAACAAATATTGCTAAAAAATTTTTAGGGAATACTAGCTGGCTTATAGCACAGAATATATATTCAATGCTTTTGTCATTAGTAATTGGTTCTTTAACTGCAAGATATCTCGGGCCATCAAATTATGGAGTTTTAGGCTATGGTGCATCTTTAATCACATTATTTGTTTCTATTAGTAAGCTAGGATTAGACAGTGTAATATTAAATGAATTAATAGTACAACCTGAGAAAAAAGGTGATTACTTAGGTGCTGCTTTAGTAATGAGGCTCATAGCATCTATTTTTTCTGTTATAGGAATAAGTTTATTGGTATTTTGTATCGAACCCGGTAATGGGCTTTTACTAAAAGTAACATTCTTTCAGTCTTTGGCTATTGTTTTTCAAGTTCATGAAACATTTAATTATTGGTTTCAAACAGAACTAAAATCAAAATATTACGTTATATCTTCTATTATAGCGTTAACTATCACTGGTGTTTGGAGAATATACTTATTATATAGTAACGCATCAGTAGAATGGTTCGCGCTTTCGACGAGTATTCAGGCTTTAGTTATATTTGGAATAGCAATGATTATGTTTAGAAAATTAGCGAAACTTAAGCTAAATATTCATTTAACAGATATAAAATACTTATTGTCTAGGAGCTATCATTTTATTATTGCAAATTTATCAATTGCTATATATATGCAGATCGATAAAATTATGCTAGGAAAATTTATGGGAGAAAAAGCTGTTGGTATATATTCAGCCGCAATGACTATAGCATTATTGTGGGTATTTATTCCAAATGCCATCATAAACTCTGCACTGCCTCTCATAATTTCAGAAAGAGGTAAAAACTATAAAGGATATATTAAAAGGTTGCAATTTTTGATATTTACTATAGCAACTATAGGATTCTTGGCAGGGATATCTATTTTGGTATTTGGTAAGTTGGCCGTATCTATATTATATGGAAGTGCTTATATGCAATCTATTAATACACTATACATTTTAATTTGGTCAACATCCTTAGCTATTTTAGGAACAAGTCTAAGTGTTTGGATTGTAGCAGAAGGATTGAATGCATATCAAAAATATATGGCGTTAATAGGAGCAGCTGTAAATGTAGTATTTAATTTAATTGCAATACCTAAAATGGGTGTTAGTGGCGCTGCTTTAGCAACTTTTTGCTCTCAATTTGTTGTACAATTCATAGCTCCTTTGCTATTTAAACAAACTCGCCCTATGATTAAAATACTTTTGGGATCCTTTCTGATTGTAAACAGGGATAATTTAAACTTAGTTAAAAATTTGTGGTATTCAATGATAAAGAAAGATATTAAATCTTTTTCTGGTGAAAAATTGAACTAGATTATTAGTGTTTAAAGGTGGGACTATTATGAAAATTGCAGTGGCTGGGACTGGGTATGTTGGATTAGTGACGGGTGTATGTTTAGCTGAGAAAGGCCAGCTCGTTACTTGTGTGGATGTAGATTATAAAAAAATATCATTATTAAATTCAGGTAGATCTCCTATTTATGAACCTGGTCTTGAAGAGTTACTTGAAAATAATATGAGTCGATTGCATTTCACGACCAATTATCAGTTGGCATATCGGGATGCAGATGTAATATTTATTGGGGTAGGTACTCCAGAAAAGCAAGATGGATCAGCTAATTTAAGTTATGTTTATGAGGTAGCGGAGCAAATTGCTTTAAACATTGAAAATGATTGCGTGGTCGTTGTCAAATCTACTGTACCAATTGGGACAAACGATAAAATAGAGGCTCTAATTAAGTCTAAATTAGCACATAATGTAAATGTATATGTAGCCTCCAATCCGGAGTTTTTGGCACAGGGAACAGCTATTAGGGACACGTTGCATACATCTAGGATCGTTATTGGAGTAGAACAAAAATATGCTGGTAATGTATTAACAGAGGTTTATAAAAATTTTGATGCTCCGATTGTAATGACAAATAGAAAAAGTGCTGAAATGATAAAATATGCGTCTAACGATTTTCTTGCACTTAAAATATCTTTTATAAATGAAATTGCTAATTTATGCGAAATTATTGGTGCTGATATAGAAGATGTTGCACATGGTATGGGCTTTGATGATCGAATAGGAAACAGATTCTTAAATGCAGGAATAGGATATGGAGGATCTTGTTTTCCTAAAGATACCAAAGCCTTACATTGGTTAGCAAACTTTCATGATTATGAGTTAAAGACCGTAAAGGCAGCCATAGATGTAAATGAAAATCAAAAGCTTAAATTATTCAAAAAATCTCGTAAGTATTATGAGAGTTTGAAAGGTCTTAATGTAGCGGTATTAGGGCTAACATTTAAACCAGGAACCGATGATTTACGCGAAGCACCCACACTGGTGAATATTCCATTGATGATTGAGGATGGAGCGAATGTTAAAGCATGGGATCCGGTAGGTATGAAGAATTTTAAGAAATTACATCCAGAAGGTATTAATTATTGTAATTCCATTGAGGAAACTTTGAGAGATACAGACGTTTGTTTTATATTTACAGAATGGGATGAAGTTAAAGATATTGATCTTGGGACTTTCAGTAAAGTAATGAGATATCCAATTGTAATAGATGGAAGGAACTGCTACGATTTAGCAAGTGTAAAAAAAGCAGGAATTATTTATGATTCAATTGGTAGAGAAACAATAAACAGCTTAGAAACCGCTCTTGTATAGTGGTGAAATCAAGTATTAAACATTGTAAATAACTAAAAGCATAAAGGCTTTTTATTTTGGAGGAAAATAATGAAACTTATTCTTCTATCAGGCGGTTCTGGCAAACGACTTTGGCCGCTTTCAAATGATACACGTTCTAAGCAGTTCCTGAAAGTCCTGGAAAATGCAATTGGTGCAAAGCAATCCATGGTTCAAAGGGTATGGAACCAGATTGAGAATGTTGGATTAGCGGAGTCCACTGTGATTGCAACCTCTAAATCACAAACTGAAATGATTCACAGCCAATTAGGGGAACATGTTCCTCTGATCATAGAGCCCGAACGTCGGGATACCTTTCCAGCCATCGCGTTAGCGGCGGCTTTTTTGTTTGATGAAAAACAAACGGATCTGGATGAAACCGTTGTGGTACTTCCAGTGGATCCTTACGTCGAGGACAGCTTTTTTGCTAATGTCCAAAATGTAGAAGGTGCTCTTAAAGATTCCGGTGCCAATCTCGCTCTTATGGGTGTGAATCCTACCTACCCATCCACTAAGTACGGTTATATTGTGCCTGAAGAGGTAATTACCTCTAACGATTACTTTAAGGTAGAACGTTTTACTGAGAAACCGAGTGAGGAAAAAGCAGAGGTGCTTATTAATCAAAATGCATTATGGAACACAGGTGTCTTTGCATTTAAGCTTCAATACCTAATTGATATTTTGAAAGAAAAAGGATTGCCGCTTAGTTATAAAGAACTTTCTAAACTGTATCACCTGCTGCCAAAAATCAGTTTCGATTACGAAGTTGTGGAAAAAGCGGAACATATTGTTGCGGTACCTTACAGTGGATATTGGAAAGATCTTGGAACCTGGAATACCTTAACCGAGGAGATGGCAACAACCCAAATCGGCAAAGGTGTTATTTCAGATGATGCCAAGAATACTCATTTGGTAAATGAACTGGAGATTCCGGTGACCGTGTTGGGTGTTTCCGATGTTGTGGTAGCCGCCAGCCCGGACGGCATCCTGGTCGCCGATAAAGCGTCCAGTCCAAAGATTAAGGATTTGATTGCGGACTTTGATCACCCTCCAATGTATGAAGAACGTCTATGGGGCTGGTCTAAGGTCTTGGATTACGCCAAGTATACCAATGAAGAAATGGTGACTAAACGCATATGCATCCATCAAAACAAGAATTCAACGTACCACTACCATAACTTGCGAGATGAAGTATGGACGATTATCCGTGGTGAAGGCGAACTCATTCTTGATGAAAATGTCCGCCGTGTCAAAGCTGGGGATATTATTCACATATCTGCGGGTAAAAAGCATGCGATCCGTGCGATTAAAGAATTGGAGTTTATTGAAGTACAAACCGGGAAAGAAGTTGTAGATACGGACTTTGTCCGACTTTTCCATGACTGGGATGACATCATGGGACACTATTACAATTCAAAAGCTCAGGTTATTATTTAAACTGCGTAAGCCCACTGGCTCTGCCAGTGGGCTTATTTGTATATGGAGAACAACATGAAAACCATTGCTTATTATATTTCGGAATACGGTTTTGGCCATGCCACCAGGTCAATTGCCTTGATGAGAGAGATGTTAAGAACGGATAAGGAATTAAGAATTATTGTTTGTACCAGTTTTTCTTTGGAGTTTATTAGGGATTCACTGGTGGAGTTTGGTAATCGGGTTGTTTATCACAAGGGAGTAACCGATATTGGTTACATTCTTCAGAAAGGTTCATTGCAACTCGATAAGGATGCATTGAATACAGCGTGTCAGAATTATTTATTCAAGTCAGATGACTTGGTTAAACAAGAAATTGAATACTTAAGTTCTTTCAATGTGGATTGTATACTCTCTGACATTGTTCCTATTGTTTTTGAGATAGGAGATGGGATGAACATTCCGACGGTTGGTATTTCTAATTTTACCTGGTGGAGCGCTTATGAGGGAGTAATTGATCCCTTATTAAATAATGAGTTTAAAGCCATGTATGAGAAGATGGATCACTTCATTCAGCTGGCCGGCTGTAACGAGCCAGCGTTTGGACGGAAAAGTAACGAGCAGTTTGGTTTCTTTTGCAGGGAATCAGATGATAGAGAAGTGCAAAGGCTACGCGATCAATTGAATCCGTCTGGCAATAAGCGTATCGTGTTTATTCCTATTGGGATGAAGATTGAACTTAATATGGCTGAGTGGCCATTATGGAACAATGAAGACTGTGTATTTGTTGTATCCAGCCATATGGATATACAGCATCCTAATGTAGTGAAGGTACCTGCTGATTATACAGAAGTGCAAAACTATGTGGCTGCTGCTGATTTGGTGATATCAAAGGCCGGGTGGGGAACGGTCAGTGAAGCTGTGGTTCATCAGAAGCCATTGCTAATTATTGAGCGGGAAGAGATGAATGAGGATCGGAATACGATTAAGTATTTAACAAATTATAAGTTATGTAATCTTACACACCGCGAAAGAGTTATTGATTTTTCATTTGTAGAATTTAATGAGCATCTTATTTGCGTTGAAAACAAGAAAAATGAAATTACTAAAGAAATATTAAAAAAATTAAACATTAAAAAAGTGATAATCTAAATTGAAGATTAGTTGATTAGTAAAATGTCTAATTACTATAGAAGGGATTGAACAAAGATAATTGAGAGAATATTCACGAAGGTACCTGTATACATTTTTGGTGCTTTGATTTTTTTAATTTTATATATTTTTTCTTTTTTTGGAGGCTATCTGATTGTCTTTTCATTATGCGAACATTTTAATTTTGATTACAAGTCTAAATTTGTGTTATTGTTTGTCCCTGTTTTTATATTTGCAAATGTTATCACCTTATTTATAACTATCCTTATCCATATTATTTACGAACGGGGATATAAACAAGAAGACTTTATTCGAGTATTTACAAACATACATTTTTTGGTGAATTATTTTTATGGAGCGCTTTCTGTTATTTATGCCTCATCGGAAACTATGTTTAAAGGGTTAAAGGTTCCTCATTTTCTAAGTAAAGAAGATGGTAGTTGGAATTACTGGCTCATGGTATTTTTTATTGCTTTATCTAATAAAGAAATATATAAGACTTTTCAAATTGACCTGGAAAGTTCAATTAACAAATTAACTCAAAAATTAAAGCCTACTGTAATTATATTTAATAAAATAATATTATTTCTTAAAAAGATAGGTTGGTATTTAGTGATGTTAGTTCTATATTATTTGAGAATATTATTGCTTAATATTTTTAAAGGACTCTTTTTCTATATAAGATCCACTTTACTTATAATATATTTATTCACCCTATTATTAAAAGTGAAAATAAGAAGGAGAAAGAGCCAAATTGGTTCAAATTAATACACTCTCAATTAAAGTTTACGATGTGTTGCTATATGCTTTAATTAACGTTTTTGGATTTTTTTCAAAAAACTTTCGGCCATCTGGAAGGGACTAAAAGCATCAATGGTGCTCCCCGCTATATGAGAAGTAATTATCAGCTTTAACTGCTCATCATTTGTATTCAACAGTTCATGATTAGAGACATCCAGAGCAGCCTCCATTATTCTTTTCTTAATACTTTGAAGTAATGCTTTTTCATTTTTAAGACCGGAGCGGGCAGTCACATTATCTAATAGTTTCTGCCCGATAAAGTGTGAGTGTCCTTACTTAAGTAAAAACTTAGAGAAATTACATCTGAAGTCAAGACTGATTTCCAGTTAAGGATAGAAAACTCCTTTTATAATTATGAATGAAGTGAAGTTTAAAATTCATATTTCTTTACGGAGGTGCCCATGAACGAGCCTAAAGCTTATGGCGTATTTTCTAAACGAAAGAATTATGTTTTTAGAGATTCTGCATATATTCAATGGGGAAACAGTACCCGGTCCATTGGAAGCTGTCTTCTTCTCAATCCTGGTTCGTCAAAGTTAAGCAGTCATCTTAATAAAGAATTGGAGAATACAGGGATTGCAAGTGGTGGCATCACGCTCGATCCAACCATGCGGCAATTAACTTTAATGGTTTATAAGATGTATAAAGAACAACCTCAACTAGATGGAAGGCTTCATATTTATAATTTATTTAGCCTCCAGAATCCATCATCTGAAAAAGCGATTGAAGTGTTCGAAGAATTGACATCCACAGGTGAACTTGATGTTAATTGTTCAATGATTACGCTTGAGGAGCTTAAAGAGCATCCCTGGATTTTGCTAGGATGGGGATGCATGTATAAAGCGAGATGGATTCATTTAAAACAAGCTAAGCTCAACTGGCTTCAGCTTATTAAAGAATCTGGTATTAAATCATTTGGAAAAAGGAATGGGATGGGGGATAAGTATTACCATCCATGTCCTCAATTAATTAAAGACAGGGGCGCCATGGTAGATCATTTGGTTACTCTATACAAAGAATGCACATAATGATAGGAGTCACCCAATTGAAACTAGCATCTCAGAGTCTAAATACGCTCAAATATGGGAATTAATAGATTATGAAAACATTCAAATTTCTTATCGTTGTTGCCTGGACTCTTTTTCTTGGTATTCATACCTTTACGGACAATCTTGAAGCCCTGTTAGGCAGCCAGATTATTGAATTTAGATTGACCTCACCTGACTTCTCACACTTCTTCAGTTTCTCAGACATAACCTTGATTCATCCTAACTTTATTCTCATTAAAACCGGACACTTTTTAGGTTTTGCTATCATGGATCTTTTGCTTTTTGCCTGGTTAGGAAAGCATGGACGGGCTGCGGTTCTGTCCTTTGGTTTTGCTGTATTTACCGAAGTAATGCAGCTGTATTTTGGACGGGATGGCCGGTTGTATGATGTAATTATTGATACGATGGGGATTATTTCGGTGTATGTGTTGCTGAAGTCATTTAAAGCGAGACGTCACGAGTCATCGATGTAATGATGCAAGCCAAAAAATGAGAAGCATTGATTCCCTAGAATTGATGCTTTTTCAAGTATCTAAGGGGGACACATAATGAAAACGGAAATCCGAGTCATAGCTTCAGCGATTCATGTTATAAACCAACATGCGAAGAATGCACCTTCACTCTATTCCATTAAGCAGAGGGCAATTCAGGAATTGCTGAAAGATGGCCGTGCTCACAAATTAGGTCTGCATTATTCACCGAACTCGGGAAATGCGTGGCGGCAATTGGATGTGCTAATTAGGGTTGATGATTTTTTATTTCATATTCCCTCCACAAAAGAAGATCGGAAAACATTAGAGGTGTTAGAATCTAATCCTAATCATCGTAATCCCAAAGTAAGTATATCTTTAAATCGTGCCAAGCAAATTCTAAAGGTTTTTTATCCCCAGCCAAAGCCTTCTGTTGTTCATAAGCACCCTGCCCCAAAGCAACAAACTCCCTATATCGGGTTATCCACCTATCTGAATGGTAAAAAGAGATAATTATATTTTTAAGTCTTTCATTTAACTTGAGTATTTGTAACCGTCAACCGTGTTAGAGATTATTGAATCACGCCATCAGGCAAAGCGATCTTCAAAGGATAACTCGTTAATCCGTGGCGTTCCATCATTGATACTTCACCGATCAATTAAAATACTGTATGAGTCATGCAGATTCTATCAAGTATTGCGTCCGCGAGTGTCCCTTCACCATTTTTTCCTGCCACCCCACGGTGAATAGATTCGATGGCTGTAGTCATCCAGACAGATGAACTTTATGGATTGATAGATTACTTTCAAAACTTTCAATTAAGTTATAAGGACTTTGGCTGATTACAGCCATTAAAACTTACCGCATCTGCCATCTTATTTACCACCGAGTGACGTATGCTTTACCGTTTTGTGCCAATTTACTGACCATCTCACACAGGTAAGCCCTACAGGCCAAAGTCATTGGGTCTGCAGGGCTTCCGTTTTGCTTTCCTCAAGGTGCCTCAGGCACCGTTTATCTCTGAGCTAATCCGTGGCGCTCGCGCATAGAGACCTCCCCATCAATCAATATCTGATAGGAGTCATGGATGATCCGGTCGAGTATCGCTTCTGCGATGGTTTCGTTCCCTAATCTCAAGTGCCACCCGCTAGGATCGATTTGTGAGCAGTAGATGGTGGAGACTGTTTTATGTCGGGACTCAGAAATCTCAAGCAGAATTGCTGCTTCATCAGTCGTCAGATCAGTTAAAAGCCATTCGTCGAGAATGAGTAGGTCCACTTTTGTGTATTTTTTGATGAGTCGTCGATAACTTCCGTCAGCTGCCAGCTTCGCTAACGTGAGTTCATCAAGCAGTTCGGGTAATCGGATATACCGCACTCTGAAGGATTGCCGACAAGCTGATACGCCAAATGCGGTCGCAAGGTAAGTTTTTCCCGATCCTGTCGGACCCTTCAAAATCAGATTATGGCCATCCAAGATGTAAGCGCCACTGGCCAGCTTCAGTATCTGCTCTTTGTTCAGGCGGCGATCTGCGTGGTATTCAATATCTTCGATACAGGCATTAGAATTTATGAAAGAGGCGGCGTTGATCAGCCGATGCAGCTTATTGTTTTTTCGACGGGAATGTTCCAAATCGACGAGTAACGAAAAGCGCTCATCAAAGTCCATTTTTTGAAAATCTCTATTGGACGCCTGTTCCGCATAGGCCTCGGCCATCCCATTTAATTTCATTTCATTCAACTTGGTCATCGTTTGCTCATTCATTGGTATCCGCCCCTCCGTAATAGGCTGCTCCGCGCATGAAGCCATAATGGTTGTTGGTGCTTTCTGCCTTTCTTTTCAGCTCTAGCTCGGCATCACTTTTTTTGTTGTTCGCCAATAAGGTTTGGATACCTTTGACCGTAGGTCTGGCGGTCATCGAGATGATCATCTTACAGGCACGCTCAATTTCATACTTAGAGTATCGCCGTTCTGTCTTCTTCAGTGAAAAAATCGATTGAAGGGCCAACTTTTCTGTCTGCGAAGAGTCCAAAAGGTAGTGAATGACTTTTAAAGTGTTCCCACCGATGCTGCCCGCCCATTCCTTAGCGTTCTCTGGTGTCTGGTCGACATAGAGTTTATGGTTGTCAGGCATGTGGTCATGGGTCGTGGCCAACTGTCCAAACTTCCCATATAATCTTTTGTGAGAAGCGATTCGCATATGGTTGAAATAGATCTCGACGAGATTTTCTGAGAGACGTACCTCAACTTGCCGATTGATGTATTCATAAGGGACGGAATAAAACATGCTCTCGACAGAGACATGATAATCTGGTCGGACTTTAGCTGTCCTCCACTCAGACATTTTGTACGGTATTTCGGGAAGAGGAGAAAGGGCAAACTTCTCTTCTTCTTCAAAGGCGGAGAATCGACAACCCTGCTTTCGTGTAAAGGATCTGTGATTGAACTCTTCTAATTTTCCGCGAACCTCCCGGTTCAACTCTTCGATGCTGAAGCAGTGAGTATTCCTTAGTGCGGCGATAATCCAAGTGGAGATGACACCAACGGACCCTTCGACACTTGGCTTGTCTTTCGGAGCCCCTACTCGCGCGGGCATGACCACTGTTCCGTAATGGTCCGCCATCTCCCTGTATGTCGGATTGAGGACAAGCTCGCGCAACGTATGTTTGGTGACGCCGGCTTTCAGATTGTCTGGAATGACAATCTGTGTGCTTCCCCCGAAGTACGAGTACGCATGGTTATGGGCCGTGATCCAAGCGGACAAGTTCATGGACAAACTGGCTTCCGCATAAGACAACTGGCTGCACGGCAAGGTCGCCACGAAAATATAGGCTTTCGCTTTTTCACCTGTGTCCCGGTCAATGATGAAGGCGGTGGAACCGGCCCAGTCAACTTCCATGACTTCTCCTGGTTTGCGGCGGATGCGAAGCGTTGCCTTGTGTTTGTTCGCATAACTACTGTAATGGCGCACAAAACTCCGATAGGAGTAAGGAATTTTCTTGTTTACACGGCACTCCGTCTCATATTCATGATGGAGGAGCGACAACGTGACATTCGGTTTGGCCAGTTCTTTGTGGATGTGGTCAAAGTCGATGGGCTGCCTTCCTGAAGCCTTCAAAGATTTTTCAGGGAACAAAAATTCCTCGAGCCATTTGTCGGTCACATCTTCGTCTAATGGTTCTTTCAGCCCTTTTCTCTCTGCTCGCTCAATCACCTCCGTCACTTTTTGTCTCGAATTGCCTGTGCTTGACGCGATGCTTCTTAAGCTGAATCCTTCCTCCTTCAACCTCAAAATCCTGGAATATTGAAGCATAAAAAATACCTCCTATGTATCGATGTCACACCTGAGGATGTGCACATCAATTATATAGAGGCATTATATTTGTTTGGTCGGTATCATGTCATCAACTGGTAAATTCTTTGTCACTCTTTGGTAAATAAGATGTCAGACGTGGTACATTTCAATGGCTGTAATCACTTTGGCACATAAAAAATGTTAAAAAATTAAGAATTTTATAAAAAATTAGAAAAAATTGTAGACAAACGTAATTTCCTCGTTTATACTCTTTATTAATTGGAAGCGCATACATATTTTAAATGTATACGTATTCATGGTATTATTGATCTAAAATGAATACGTATACATTTTCTGAAAAAATAAAATGTATACGTATTCATAAAGAAAGGTACGAGAGATATGATGTCGTCAAGAGATGTAGCAAAAATTGCAGGTGTTTCACAAGCAACTGTGTCCCGTGTAATGAATTCGCCTGAAAAAGTAAAGCCGGATACTCGTATCAAGGTGTTAAATGCAATGGAACAGCTAAATTATTATCCTGATTCAATTGCTCGTAGCATGAAAAATGGCAGAACCTTTAATATTGGTCTTATTATTGGCGGACTGAGTAACCCTTTTTTCGCGGAGACAGCAGAAATCATCATCAAAACGGCAGGAAAGTATAATTGCCACGTTACTCTATGTGTTACGGAAGAAATACCTTGGAAAATGGATGAATCGATCGATCTTCTTATTACCAAACGCGTGGATGGAGTCATTATTGGCTCTGTTGGTAGGGATGACCCAATTCATCGCTTAAAGAACAATAATATTCCTTTTGTTCTTTACAATCGAAGAAGAGATCGGGAAGATGAAGATTATGTGATTCAAGATAATTTAAAAGGAGGATTTGATGCAGTATCCCACTTGATTCGTTTGGGTCACACGAAAATAGGAGCCCTTCATGGACCGGTTGCTTTTGATACCGTTGAAGAGAGGATGAAAGGCTACTATGAAGCGCTTTCTACAAACCATTTAAGAATCTATGATCACTTTGTTCAGGAAATTGATTTCACCGATACAGAGAGTAAAGTGGAACAAGCCATGAAGATTATGTTCAATGACCATGTCAAACCTACAGCTCTTTTCACAACGGCAGACTTTCTGGCGCTGGATGCAATTGAATATTTAATGGCGAATCAATATCGAATACCCCAAGACATTGCCTTAGTGGGATTTGATAATACTAAAATTTCAGGGCATAGCTTGATAGGGCTTTCTACGGTTGGACAGCAGGCTGGAGAGATGGCTAGATTAGCAGTGGAACGATTGATGAAAAAGATTGAGAATGAGGGAGGGAAAGAAAATTGTACTGAAATGGAACTGCAGAATCCTTGGAACATCAAGCTTGAACCTCAATTAATTGTTCGAAAAACCTGCGGTGCAAATCTGAAGGACCCAAATTAATGAAGTTACAATTAATAGGAACGAGGAGTTGATCACATGGTGTTTGTGAAATGGGTAGATAAGCTTAATCAAGTTCTGGAGAAGTTACTCGGACTTGTCCTAGCGGTGATGACCCTGGTGGTGTTCTATCAAGTAATGGTTCGATTTGTCCTCACCTCATTTGGTGGACAGTTTTCTGCTCCATGGACAGAAGAATTAGCAAGGTATCTTATGATATGGCTCGTTTTTATTGGTGGAGCAGTAGCTGCACGAAAAGCCAATTCACTTGCTGTTGAAATATTAATTCAATCTGTCCCGCCTTTGGTTGGAAGGCTAGTAAAAGTAGGTTCTCATATCGCCTCTCTCATCTTCTACGCATTCATTTTTGTTATTGGCTTAGTTTGGATACAGTTCGGGCTGTCAGAAACGTCTCCAGTGATGAAGGTGTCAATGTCTTACATATATGCTGCCATGTCAGTGGGGTCAGGATTGATGATTTTAAACACGATTACAATATTAGTAGATGCTTATGTAAATAAAAAAGACATTCTTGAGGTAATAGACGTAGAAGTGGAAGAAGCGTTAGCAGATTATAAGACGAACAGAAAGGAGACTGCTGTATGATCTCAGCGTTGTTTATTGCCATTTTGGTCTTTTTATTAATTAGCGTTCCTATTGCGGTTTGCTTGGGATTTTCATCCTTGGTGGCATTACAAGTAGGTGGTTATCCTCTAATTACTTTGGCTCAGGCCGTCTATGAAAGTTTAGATTCTTTTTCCCTGATGGCCATCCCCTTTTTTATATTAGCAGGCAACCTTATGCAGACTGGCGGCATGTCGAGACGTCTAATCAATCTGGCGAATGTATTAGTGGGTTGGTTTAGAGGTGGACTTGGTTCAGTATCTGTACTAACTTCCATGTTTTTTGCCACGATTTCAGGATCATCTTCCGCAACAACAGCAGCCGTTGGTTCAACGTTGATACCTGCGATGGAGAAGAAGGGCTATCCAAAAAATTTCGCCACGGCTACATGTGCCGCGGCCGGGGAACTTGGAGTTATCATACCACCCTCAATTCCTATGGTGGTTTATGGTTTAGTTGCAAATGTTTCTATCGGAAGCCTTTTCCTTGCAGGTTTTATTCCAGGTCTTTTAATCGGAATTTCCCTTGTTTTGACGATTATCATTGTTGCAAGAGTGAAAGGGTTCGACCTTGTGAATCGTACAAGTTTACGCCAATGGTTGATAGAACTGTGGAGAGCCTTTACCGACTCATTTCTAGCTTTAATAATGCCGATCATTATTCTCGGCGGGATCTATGAAGGTGTGTTTACACCCACAGAAGCATCTGTCGTTGCGGTGGTTTACGGATTTATTGTATGTATGTTTGTGTATCGAGAATTAAAATGGAAAGACTTACTCCCCATTCTTGGAAAGTCAGCGGTTGGAACCTCTATAATCATGCTGATTGTCGCCTACGCATCAATTTTTGGTTACATTTTGACTGCAGAAGAAGTGCCACAAAAGCTCGGAGAGGCTTTAGCCCACTTCTCAGATAGCCCCATTGTTTTCTTACTACTAGTTAACATCTTCTTATTCATCACGGGAACCCTCATGGAAGCATTAGTTTCTATTATTATTATCGCCCCAATTTTAGCACCGATTGCTGTGCAATTTGGAATCGATCCAGTTCATTTTGGAATTATCATGGTTGTTAATATGGCTATCGGGATGCTAACTCCTCCAGTAGCAGTAAACCTAGTTGTGGCTTGTCAGATTGCTAATCTAAAAATGAGTCAATTGACTCGCCCTGTTTTGCTCTACCTAGCAATATTAACTGTAGATGTATTAATCATCAGTTATATTCCCGCTATTTCGATGTGGCTTCCATCGCTTTCAAAATAAGAAAAGGAGGTAGAACTACTAGAAATTCGATTATATTCAGAAAAAATTGAGAATAGATGAGGTGTAAATTTATGAAAATGTATAAGAAACTTTGCTCCATTCTTATAGGATCTGTTCTTATGTTAGGCACTGTATTAACTGGTTGTAGTAATATTACGAATGGTGCAGAATCCGGAAAAAACTCAACAAAAGTCGTAAATTTTAAATTGGGTCATACTCTGGCACCGGATAGTCATTATAATGTAATGGCTAAAGAATTTGCAAAATTAGTAGAGAAAAAGTCCAAAGGAACGATTAAAATTACTGTATTTCCTCAGTCCCAGTTGGGCGGTGAAGTGAAAATGATCCAAGGCGTACGTTCGGGATCAATGGATATGGTAGTCACCGCACAGGCACCTCTAGAAAATACGATAAAAGAGTATTCCATTTTTGATGTGCCTTATTTGTTTGACAGCATTGACCAGGCGAATAAAGTCCTGGCGGGAGAAGTAGGCAAAAAATATTTAGATATGCTACCTCAACATGGTCTTGTCGGTTTGGGCTTTTTATCGGTGGCCGAGCGAAATGTATTTTCTTCGAAGCCAATTCACAAGGTAACCGATATGCACAAGTTTAAAGTGCGTGTAATGCAGGCCCCCGGTTATGTAAAAGCATATGAATCTCTGGGAGCTCAACCTACACCTATGGCGTACTCAGAAGTGTATCTTTCCTTGCAGCAGGGAGTAGTGGATGGTGGAGATACATCTCCAGACCAATTTGTCATGGATAAGTTTGTGGAAGTGTCTAAGTATTACAACAAGACAAAGGTACATTATTTACCAGCTTTACTTATCATGTCTAAGAAAAAGATGGATGCTTTAACACCAGAACAACAAAAAATTATTAAAGAATCATCTAAGGAAGCGTTGCAAGTAGGTATCGATTATTACAAGAAAGCTTATGATGAAGCGATCAAAACTTCAAAACAAAAAGGGGTTAAAATAATTGAACCTGATTTATCAGAATTTAAAAAAGCAACGGAAAAAGCCCAAAATGATTTGTTAAACGAAATTCCAAACGGAAAAAAGCTCTTTGACGAGATTCAATCGGCAAAATCTAAATAAAGGTAAAAACTAAACAAATTATGACAGGAACCTGGCGGTAATTATCTGATTATTAGAAAGAGAGGGAATATTTAAAAAATGGGTAAAAGACCGAATATGGATATTTTTAACTATAATGATACGGCAGAGTTTTCAAAAACAGTGACTGAATATGATGTATATGCTTTTGCAGGAATTGTTGGAGATTTTTACGGTGTACATCTGAACGAGGAATTCTCCAAAAAAACTCGTTTCGGTAAAAGGATAGCACAAGGGGCATTATCTGTAGGTTTTCTCGCTACGCTTAACGGTTATATGGCGGCACGAGTACCTGAACCAGGTGCTGTTTCCTATCGCTACGATGTGACGTTTACTGCACCGGTATATCTTGGCGATACAGTGACTGCACGGTTAGATTTGGTAGAAAAGGAAGAAGAAAGGAACGTTTGTATTTTTCAAGCCACTGTTACCAATCAAGATGGGGCGGTTGTAGCAGAAGGTAAGACGTATTTAAAAGTCTTATAGACCTATAAGATATGAATTTAGACCAGAATTTTTTCATTCCGTTTAGAAAATACAAAAAGAAAGGGGTTTTCACCAATGATTGTCCAATGTGACGTACTCGTGATCGGTGGAGGAGCTGCAGCAGGTCGTGCTGCTATAGAGGCTCATGATCAGGGATCTTCAGTAGCAGTAGTTATGAAGGGAGCATTTGGAACAAGCGGTGCCAGTGCTTTTAAAATAGCCGAAATCGCTGGATATAATGTGGCTGACGGTTTAGTAGACCCTGCAGATAATCCAGACACACACTTTTCTGATATTATGCGGGCAGCTGCGGGTATGGCAGATCCTGAACTCGCTAAGATACTTACTGAAGGTGCTATTGATTCTCTGCGGGGTTTGGAGCAGATGAACATACCTTTCCATCAGGATGACGACGGGAAATACATGGAGGTTCTCGGCTGTTTTGCTACTAAACCGCGAATGCATCTCATACCAGGACACGCAGAACCCATTGTTCATGCACAAAAGGAAGCTATATCAAACCGTCAAATCCCTGTCTATGAATGGATGTTTTTAACCAAGTTCCTGGTTGACGATAACCGTATTGCCGGTGCGATTGGCATTAATCGCGAGGGGGAGCTAACAATCTTCCACACGAAAGCAATAATTATGGGAACAGGTGGAGCCGGTCAGCTTTTCTCTTATAATATTAATCCAGCTGATATTACGGGTGACGGTTACTCTATTGGGTTCAAAGCCGGTGCTGAACTCGTCAATATGGAATTTATGCAAGCAGGCCCCGGTTTGATTTATCCATGCAAAAATATGTTTAATTCCTGGTTATGGGCTTTACATCCTAAAGTAACCAATGGGTTAGGAGAAGAGTTCATTCATAAGTATCTACCGCCAGGCATGACATTAGAGATGTGCATGGACTTAAGATCCGGGCACTATCCGTTCTCAAGCTACGATGGTTCTCAGTGGATTGATATCGCCATCCAATCCGAAATTAAAGAAGGCCGGGCTTCAAAACATGGAGGAGTTTATGTCGATTTTACGGATATCAATATAGATAAACTCCTTAAAAAGAAGCGCGGGGAAGAACTAAACAGGTCATGGAATATTACAGTAAACTGGTTGATTGAAAACCGTAAGCTGGATCTTCGCAAAACCCGGGTTGAAGTGGCTATATTAGGACACGCCATCAATGGTGGATTGTTGATTGATGACAAGGCGGAAACGAGGGTCAGCGGACTTTTTGCTGCAGGGGAAACTGCGGGTGGACCACATGGTGCTGACCGATTAGGAGGGAACATGATTCTGACTTGCCAGGTGTATGCAAAAATCGCTGGACATTCAGCCGCAAATTTTGCGAAGAATAATGAATTGATCCCACTGCCTCATGACCAGATTGAAGAGGAAACAGTGCGATATCGTGTATTACGTTCCATTAATGGGTCTATTAAGCCGCATCATATTAAAAAAGAATTACAGGAAATCATGTGGAGACACGTCCTAGTCATTCGGGGTGAAGATAGTCTGACCATAGCCCTGGAGAAGTTAAGGTCCCTTCGAGAAAAATGCCAATCACAAATGATTGTAAGCAACAACAAAGAACTGATGAATGCGATAGAAGCAGAAAATCTAATATTGGTAGGTGAGATTATCACAAGAGCAGCATTATTGAGAAAAGAAACCAGAGGAAGTCATTTCCGAGTAGATTTTCCAAGCAGGAATGACAAGGAATTTCTTTATCGCATTGCATCTCATATGCAAGGCGATAATATAGAACACCGTACATTAGAAAGTGAAAAAGAATGGGTTAGGAGCTATCCTTATGAAATTGTCCACGCTTGATAACATACTTGTTGAACAAATAGGAAACGTCTTGATAGCCAAAATCAATCGACAGGACAAGCTCAATTCATTCAGCCCAAGAGTATTGGAAGAATTTAATCAAGTTCTCGATCAAACTGAACTCGACAAATCAGTAAAAGTTCTAGTAATTACAGGAGCTGGTGAAAAAGCTTTTGTTGTTGGAAACGATGTCACCCAATTAAAAGAGGTAGATACCGTCGGTGCCTATGAACAAATGGTGGCAGGACAGCAAACTTTCCTTCGAATTCATGAATATTCAAAACCAGTGATCGCGATGGTAAACGGTTATGCCCTCGGTGGCGGCTTTGAATTAGCTCTGTCATGCGATATGGTGATAGCTTCTGAGAATGCCCAATTCGGCTTTCCAGAAATCAATCTGAACACCATGCCGGGATGGGGAGGTACACAATTGGCCGTTAAAAAAATGGGGATTAACCGGGCGAAGGAGATGGTCCTGTCCGGTAAATACTATTCGGCGGAGGAATGTATACCATTCGGATTTGTCAATAAATTATGTCCATTAGAGAAGTTGAGACAGGAAACACTGGAACTAGCAAACACCTTAGCGAATAAAGAGGCCTTCACACTGAAGATGGCCAAAGACGCTTTAAATCGCGGAGAAGAGCTAGACATCGCCCATGGATTCCGCTATGAAGCGCAAGCCTATGCCGTTAATTTTAGTGCCCCGCATGCAAAGAAAGGTTTTGAATCATTTTTAAATCGAAAAAAACAGAGGTAGGTGCTCTTCGATGTTAGTTAAGGTAAAAGAAGAACAAAAAATGATACGCAAAGTGGTCCGAGAATTGGCCGAACGTGAAGTTGCCCCTATGTCAGAGAAATTATGGGAGCACCAGTCATTCCCTTATAAATTTTGGAGGATGGCCGGAGAGCTTGGTCTTATCGGATTACCGTATGAAGAAGAGTTTGGTGGGGGCGGTGGGGATTGGCTATCTTTTGTCATCGTGCTGGAGGAGCTTGCCCGGGTCGATTGTGCGGTTGCTAACGCGATTATGGCTAATTCCTCGGTTGGTAGTTTGATCAGCAATTACGGAACAAAAGAACAAAAAAACAAGTATCTTAAGCCTATTTTAACAGGTGAAAAGATCGGAGCTATTGCCTTAACTGAAGCTAATGCAGGATCTGATGCTTCGTCTATTAAAACCCATGCGGTGCTTGACGGGGATGAATGGGTGTTAAATGGTTCCAAGATTTTCATTAGCAATTCGGATAACGATATAACAGGACCGGTTGTGCTGGCCGCAGTAACTGGAAAGAAAGAAGATGGCCGAAACGAGATATCGAATTTTATAGTTCCCAACCGAACTCCTGGTTTCACGTATGGCCGAAAACTGAATAAAATCGGATGGCGTGCTTCCAGTACGGGTGAACTTTTTTTCGAAAATTGCCGTATTCCAAATGAAAATCTTCTTGGGGACCGTGGATCTGGTTTAAAGCAAACGCTTACCACTATTAATACCGGTAGAATCTTAATCGCCTCCATGGGATTAGGGATCTTACAAGGGTCATTAGACCGCTCCATTTCCTATATGAAGGAGCGAACTACATTTGGTAAAGCGTTAACCGAATATCAATCTCTTCAATTCAAAATTGCAGATATGGCAACACATACTGAATTGGCACGACTAATGATCTATCATGCAGCGTCTCTTAAGGATGATGGCAAACCATTTGATAAAGAAGCTTCTATGGCGAAACTGTTTGCAACTGAAAAAGCAATGGAAGCTGCCCATCAAGCGATTCAAATCCATGGAGGTTACGGAATCATGAGTGAGTACGCCGTTTCACGAGCTTTTGGGGACGCTAAGGTGTTGGAGATCGTGGAAGGTACTTCGGAAATTCAACGAATGATCATTTCTCGCATGCTTTTGAAATAATCACAAAAGGGAGGATACAACGATGTTAAACGGAATCAAAGTCTTAAGCTTTACGCATTTTTTGCAAGGTCCCTCAGCCGTCCAGATGCTAGTTGATTTAGGAGCGGACGTGGTGAAAATTGAGTCTCCAAAAGGAGCATTCGAAAGACACTGGTCAGGTTTTGATGCGTTTGTTAATGATGTGAGCGTTTTTTTCTTACTAGGAAATCGCAATCAACGAAGTTTATCCATTGATCTCCGGACAAAAGAAGGTAAGGAAATCATTTATCGGATGGTTAAAGAGGCGGATGTGCTCGTCGAGAATTTCCGACCTGGAGTGATGGACCGACTTGGATTCAGTTATGAAGCGCTTAAAGAAATAAACCCTCGATTGGTTTATTGTTCCTGCACCGGATATGGGTCCGATGGTCCTTATCTACAACGTCCTGGGCAAGACTTGCTGCTGCAGGCAATTAGCGGATTATCACTAGTTTCAGGCGGCAAGGACGCACCTCCTACCCCAGTCGGTTCAGCTATAGTCGACCAACACGCCGCAGTACTAGCTGCGTTTGGTATCGTATCTTCCCTCCTGAGCCGTGAAAAAACAGGACAGGGCCGAAAGGTCGAAAGTAATCTTTTAAACGCTGCTCTTGATTTGCAAATTGAGCCACTCACTTATTACTTAAATAAAGGGCCACTTTGGGAGCGAAGTGATCTCGGGAGCCGATTCCATCAAGCTCCTTACGGTATTTATCAAACCAAAGACGGATGGATCGCGATCTCTATGACTCCGATCGAAAAGCTAAACAAAGCCTTTAACAATAATGAGTTAGAGCAATATACTTCCCAGGACCAAATGGAAAAACGGGAGGAAGTTAACCAAATCGTTTCCCAGGTCATCAAACAAGAATCAACGGATTATTGGTTCTCAGTATTTGAAGACAACGATATCTGGTGTTCACCAGTCAACGGTTATGAAGAGGTTGAAAAGGATCCGCAGGTGGAATGGAATAAAATGATTATGACTGTCAATCATCCCGATGCGGGCCAAGTGCGTCTACTAAACCACCCTGTTCGATATGAGAATCATGAGTTAGGAGTCAGCCAACATCCTCCTCGTCTGGGTGAACATACAATAGAAGTTTTACATGAGTATGGTTATTCCGAAGAAGAAATTGAGAAGTTCCTACAAAGTGGGGTTGTAATTGAAAACCAAAGAAAATTGGAGCGTACAGGGGGCTAGAAAATGAGTACCTTGCTATTGAATATGGATGATATTGAAATTGGTAAACAACAAACCACCATTCGTAACATAACGGATGAGGATGTAGAGGCATTTGGCCGCCTTTCTGGGGATTTCAATCCACTTCATATGAATGATGAGTTTGCATCCAAGTCCCACTTTGGTCGCCGGGTGGTACATGGAATGTTTACAGCAGCTATAATATCAGCCACTCATACTGATTTAACAGGACCCGGTTTTGTTTATGTCGGTCAGGAACTTAATTTTAAAGCCCCTGTTTATATCGGGGATACGATTACTGTTACTGTAACGGTAACAGGGAAAAAAGAAGACAAGCGTATACTTATATTAGAAACGATGGTTTCAAAGCAGGCTGGCTCAGTTGTTCTACAAGGAAATTCAGCATTAATGGAATTAGAAGGTCTAAAAGCTAGACGGGTAGTATCACAGGAGACTGAACATGCTTAAAAATTGGAAGTTTCATAGTGCTAGTTCTATCCTTTTTGGCAATGGGGCCATTCATCAACTTCCTAACTTGATTGAAAGGTTTAAACCAAAAAGAATAGTCTTGATAACAGACCCCGGCATTGTAAAAGCCGGAATTGCAAATCGGGCTACAGAAATTCTTCGGGACGTGGGGATTAAGCTGGTAGTCTACGATCAAGCGGTTCCTGAACCAACGATGGCATCAGTCTTAACATGTTTCTCACAACTGGAAGAATATCAGCCTGATTTACTTATAGCACTCGGAGGAGGATCTTGCATTGATTTATGCAAAATGATCTCTTTATTGCTTACCTATGGTGGACATCCCGCTGACTATTTTGGGGAAGCAAAAATTCCAGGAAGTATACGGCCAATTATTGCGATTCCGACTACCGCGGGTACCGGTTCGGAAGTCTCTCCGGTCACAATTGTAACTGACGAACAGACGAATTTAAAGGTGGGAATATCCGATCAATCTTTAAGGCCAGCTGTAGCATTGTTGGACCCAGAACTTACGGTTAAGCTACCACCATACATTACGGCGTGTACTGGTATGGATGCCTTATCCCAAGCGATCGAGTCCTATTTTGCAATAGATTACCGATATATAGAAGCCGAAGGAAATCTGATTTACCAAGGATCCAATCCAATGAGTGATGTGTTTGCAGAGAAAGCTATCCGCCTTATTAGTGAAAATTTGTCTACCGCTGTACATCAAGGAAGCAATCTGGCAGCACGATCAAATATGCTTTTGGGGAACTTATACTCAGCTTTGGCTTTTACCAATTCGGGCACGTCTTTAATTCATGCCTTGTCCTATCCCATCGCGGAAATCACCAAAAAACCTCATGGGGAAATTATTGGTCTGCTTCTTCCCTACGTTATGGAATATAACATGTTTGCTGATGTAGACCGTTTTTCAGAAATTGGTATCTTTCTAGGGGAAAGGGGAGAAGGAAAATATAATCTTGCAAAGGCTGGGATAGAATTCGTATCCAGGCTTGTCGACGATCTTGGGATGCCGACAAGGCTTGAGATGATAGGAATAAAAAGAGAACATTTTGATTTAATCGTAGAAAAATCTCTTGGGATCGATAGGCTTATACGGATAAACCCTAAAAAACCACAGTTTGAAGGTGTGAAATCTCTCCTTAATAAAGCTTTTTAATAGAAGTGAGAAAAATAAAGGATTTCCCAATTTTATTAGGGGAGGTGAAAAGATGAGATTAAAAGATCAGGTTGCGCTTATAACGGGTTCCACTTCAGGACTGGGGGAAGCTATTGCGAAACGTTTTGCTCATGAAGGAGCAAAAGTTATCATAGTCGGGCGGAATCAAGAACGGGGAGAAGCTGTTGCTGCGACGATTCGGGGGCAGGGCGGAGATCCCATGTTTGTGTCCGCTGATGTTACCTCTGAGCAAAATGTTAAAACCATGGTGGATAAGGTTATCAATCGATTTGGTACGATTGACATTGTCGTCAATAATGCAGGTCTTGTCCTACCTGGAAGTGTCATAGAGATGACATTAGAGCAATGGAATAAGGTTTTTCAAATGAATGTAACCTCCACTTATCTTGTTAGCCACCATGCAATCCCTTTATTGTTAAAACAAATGAGGGGATCCATCATAAATATTTCCTCCGAAGCGGGATTAAAAGGTTTAAAAAATCGCTCGGCATATTGCGCTGCAAAGGCCGCAATTGTGGGTTTAACCAAGGCAATGGCGGTTGATCATTCTTCAAAAGGAATACGTATTAACTGTATCTGCCCAGGTACCATTAAAACCCCAATGATTCAGGAAATAATTGAGAATCACGAAGATCCTGATGGAATAGAGAAAGAATTTTTAAACAGGCGTTTAACACCCGAATTAGGAACCCCAGGGGAAATCGCAGAAGCAGCGTTATATTTTGCTTTACCGGAAAACCGTTATGTAACAGGTGCCATTTTATCCGTAGATGGAGGGGCTTTGGCTAAATAATTCCTTGGTAATGCTAAAAATGTATACGTATTCATTCCAATTTCATACGAAAAGCATGTGACTTTGATTCGTTATTTTACTTGTTTTATTGTGTTAATTGCAATGAATGATAAGTATGGTTATCGTTAAACGTCCATATGAGTAAAAATAATGAGAATCAACATTAGTAGGAATTAAAAAAACGAGGAGGATCTATTATGCGAATTGTACGTTTTTTGGATGGAAATAATGTTCCGACACTAGGCGCCATAACCGATAATGAGAAAGTGTATCCATTGCCATTCATAGACTTTTTGGAGTTGATCAGTGAAGCTCATCGTAAAGCGGTAAAGCCTGTTGTTTTAATTCAAGACGTAATTGAAACCACCGATCCTTATATCGAAAAGCCGACGAATCTTAAGTTACTAGTACCTATTGTTGCTCCGGAGGTATGGGCTTCTGGTGTCACTTATGAAAGAAGTAAACAAGCAAGAAATTATGAAGCAACAGGTGGAAGAGAGGATGCCACCACCTATTATGATAAAGTTTACGATGCAGAAAGGCCGGAGATATTCTTCAAATCAACGGCTGCCCGAACTGTTGGCCCGAACCAGGAAGTCTACCTTCGAAGCGATTCCAAATGGCAAATTCCAGAGCCGGAACTCGGGCTTGTACTTAGCAAAGAAGGGGAAATATTGGGATACACCATTGGCAACGATATGAGCTGCCGCGATATTGAAGGGGAAAATCCACTGTATTTACCACAAGCAAAAATATGGAGAAACTCTTGTTCTATAGGTCCAGCCATCCGATTAGCTGAAACAGTCGAAGATCCTTATTCGTTCGAAATAAAATGCGCCATTTACCGGGACGGAACGAAAGTGGTAGAGGGTACAGCGAGCACAGATCAGCTGAAGCGTAAGTATGATGAGTTGGTTTCCTATCTTGGACGCGACAACGAGATTTTCGATGGGACTATTCTATTAACCGGCACCTGTATTGTCCCACCAGACGAATTTACGCTAGAGAACGGAGATAACATTGAAATTGAAATATCGGATATCGGTGTATTAGAGAATGTGGCTAAAACACAAGTGAGAGGGGATGTCTTAACTTCTTAAAATTACATTTAACAAAGAGAAATAGGTTAAATCTTAAGTAAAACTAGCTGATAGCAAGTAACAATTAGAAATCAATAAACATATGCGTCATTAATAAAGGAGTGATAGATTTGACTGTGAAAACTGAAACAAAAACATACCTTAATTATATCAATGGTGAATGGGTTCCTTCTTCTTCACAACATGTGTATGAAAGCATAAATCCCGCCAATAAGAATGAGATTGTGGGATATGTACAAAAATCAACCCAAGAAGATCTAGACCGGGCGGTCGATGCTGCGAAGAAAACTCAACTTATATGGAGAAATCTATCAAGTCCCGCCAGAGGAGAATACTTGTACAAGGTAGCAAATTCGCTAGAAAAAAATATCGATGAAATAGCTGAAACCATGACGAAAGAAATGGGAAAAACTTTCGTAGAAGCAAAAGGTGAAACCGCGCGAGGAGTAGCTATTCTTCGCTATTTTGCGGGGGAGGGTATGAGAAAAGTGGGGGACGTAATTCCTTCCACAGAAAGCCAAGCTCTAATGTTTACGACTCGTGTACCATTAGGAGTAGTAGGAGTTATTTCCCCTTGGAATTTTCCTGTGGCCATTCCAATTTGGAAAATCGCACCAGCAATTGTTTATGGAAATACCGTTGTATTAAAACCTGCTCAAGAGACATCGGTTACAGCTGCAAGGGTAATTGAATGCTTCCATGAAGCGGGATTGCCGGGCGGAGTCGTTAATATGGTTACTGGTCCAGGATCTGTGATCGGTCAGGGAATCATTGATCATCCTGATATTCACGGAATTACTTTTACGGGTTCTGACCAAGTAGGCAAGCGAGTGGGACAAGGGGCCCTTGCCCGTGGAGCAAAATATCAGCTTGAAATGGGGGGCAAAAACCCTGTAATTGTCGCCGAAGATGCTGACCTTGATTTGGCTGTTGAAGCGACGATTAGTGGTGGTCTTCGTTCTACAGGACAAAAGTGTACAGCTACCAGCCGAGTAATTGTACAGAAAACCGTGTATAACGAGTTTAAAGAAAAACTTCTTTCGAAGGTAAAAGAGATAAAGGTTGGCAACGGTCTTAATAGTGACACGTGGATGGGACCGTGTAGTAGTGAATCCCAATTAAATACGGTTCTTTCATATATCCAAAAAGGGTGGGACGAAGGGGCAACACTACTTCATGGTGGGAATAGGTATGAAGTGGAAGAATTGAAGAATGGATTCTTCGTTCAGCCGACAATATTTGAAAATGTTAATAGCAGTATGGCGATCGCCCAAGAAGAAATTTTTGGACCGGTTCTTGTTTTAATTAAGGTTGAAAACATTGAAGAAGCGTTACATATCGCCAATGATGTTCAATTCGGATTAAGTGCGTCTATTTTCACTTCGAATATTGGAAACATGCTTTCCTTCATTGACAATATGGAAGCTGGGCTTATAAGAATCAATGCCGAGTCGGCGGGGGTAGAATTGCAAGCTCCATTCGGTGGAATGAAGCAATCTAGTTCTCATTCTAGGGAGCAAGGACAAGCTGCCATTGAATTTTTTACATCTATTAAAACAGTGTTTGTCAAACCTTAAAAAGACACTCGGTCATTTAGAAACCCAGGGAATATGGGTTCCTTGTTTAGCCTTTCTATTTTATAAACAACTTTGATTTATGAATTGCCATCGGTTGATGCCATAAGAACTTATCATCAAAAACAAATTTGCTTGTTCTGGCCAGAGCATTTACGTAAACTGAACCCTCAGACTTACTTTGTAGATTTGAGCGAAAAAGTTTGGCAAACAAAGATGGATCTTTTAAAAAGTATACTCACCTGAACACATTTATTGAGCTGGAGCTGAGATTTTTCAACTTTGAAACACGAAGCTTTACTTTATTGCAAAGGGGTAATTGAGTTTGCCAATTATTCAGGCTGTTGACCGGGCCCTCCGTATCCTGGATTTGTTTAATAAATACGAAAAAGAACTGAAAATTAATGACATCAGCTTGCGAATGGGACTTCATAAAAGTACTGTCCATTCTTTATTAAAGACACTTCAGCAGCACAGCTATATCGAACAAAACTTAGACAACGGAAAGTACAAGCTGGGAATGAAACTGTTTGAAAGAGGAAACTTTTTCATTAATAGTTTTAGTATCCGAACGGTTTCCAAAAAACACCAAATTGAAATCTCAAAGATAACAGGAAACACAACCCACCTTGTCATCCTTGACGGAAAAGAGGGGGTCTATATTGACAAAGTCGAAGGTTCAGCTGACACCATTCTATATTCAAGTATTGGTCGTAGAATTCCGGTTCACTGCAGCGCAGAAGGAAAAACGCTTTTAGCCTTTAAAGGGAAGGAAGAAATGCGAGCACTTTTAGAGGGCTACGATTATATAAGCCATACACCAAATACTATTACGAATGAAAACGACTTTTTGGCTGAGCTAAAGAATGTAAGAGAAAACGGGTACGCTGTAGATAACGAGGAAAACATACCCGGTGTAATGTGTATCGCAGTTCCAATCCGAAACCATACAGGAAATGTTGTTGCTGCAATAAGTATGTCGCAAAGGGTACACCTTATTAATAATTCACTGTTAAATGAACGCGTTAATATGCTTAAGAAAACAGCAGAAATAATTTCACACAAATTAGACTGCGATATTCAGACTTACAAATATGAATAAAAATAGGAATTCGTAAGTTGCAGCAAAGGTATTGTGCGGATTTAGTTCGTAAAAAAATGTCCCAATTATTCATATAATTTTAGTTGATGAATTGGAAAGATTAGAACGAAATAGAAAAATGAGATCGTTACTTCTTAAATAGGGATGTAATAAGACTTCCTATTACAGGGGTGCTGACAATTCAATAGGCATTTTAGAACTTGTGTCGATCTTTCGACATAAGTTCTTTTTAATGGGGAATTTTTATGAAAGGAAGAATAGAAGAAACGGTCTAAAACTCCCCCTTCGTAAACTTGTCCCCATGAACCTCCAAAAAGTGTTTGTTTGATTCATTGAACTCCTTTACCGTTTGAAACTCACTCAGCTCTTTAAAATTCGTAATTTTTCCAGGCACCATGTGACTCTTCCTCTCTATAAAAAGATCTTCACACTTTAAATAGAGAAAAAGGAGTCATTACTTTGAAAACTTTTTTGGTAATAAACCTTTTACCATGTCAGGACCCACCGTATATGGAAAACGTACGGTGGGTCCTGACAATTACAAAATGAATTATCAGAATATTATTGACATTTAAACAGGTCGGTGATATTTTAATTTTAATTAGTCATAGTTTAGGATTAATTATTAGAGGGGGTTAGAGGATGCACTTTTTGGATTGGTTGGTCTTGGGTTTGTTTTTTATTGTCATGCTGATTATTGGATTCTGGTCATTCAAAATGGTCAAAGGATCCGAGGACTATTTTGTCGCAGGGGGGAAAATGCCCTGGTGGTTATCGGGAATTTCTCATCACGTATCAGGCCATAGTGGTGCTGTATTTGTGGCGTATGCAGGATTAGCGTATACACAAGGAGTCAGTCTTTATTTTTGGTGGGCGCTCCCTATTTTCGTAGCCTGTACGATTGGTGCGTATTTATTTGCACCCCGATGGTCCCGGCTCCGGTCAACCTTGAACATTGAGTCACCCACTGAGTATTTAGCACTCAGGTATAACATCCCGACACAGCAAGTCATTGCCTGGAGCGGAGTACTGCTCAAGCTATTTGATGTTGGTGCCAAATGGGCGGCAATTGGTATTCTCCTAAATGTGTTTACGGGGATTCCCATTATGACAGGTGTATTAATCTCTGGATTGATTTCTCTTGTCTATATTACGGTTGGGGGATTGTGGGCAGACGTACTAAATGACTTTGTCCAATTTGTCGTTCAGCTTCTTGGCGGGATCGTTATGTTTGTTGTGGTCATGATGAAGCTTGGCGGACCGAGTTCCTTTATGGGAATATGGGACCAGCTTCCAGCTGCAAACAGTGATCCATTCAGGGAACCCTATACTGCCGGATACGTTATAATCTACGCCTTTATCGTACTGCTCAGCTATAACGGGGGGACGTGGAATCTGGCGACACGCTTTATTTCCTCTCCTTCTGGTAAAGAGGCCAAAAAGTCATCCTTGCTTTCCGCTATTCTTTATCTCATTTGGCCGATCATTTTGTTTTTCCCAATGTGGGCAGCTCCGTTGATCCTGCCTAACTTAAAAGATCCTACACAATCCTATGCTCTTCTCACCCAGGAACTTCTCCCGCAAGGATTGGTCGGTCTTGTTCTTGCTTCACTATTTGCTGCCACCATGTCCATGACATCCTCTGATTCGAACACCATTGCTTCTGTTATTACCCGTGATATCCTGCCTGTTATGTCCAAACGGTTTGTCCAGATGTCCCAAAAACGGGCATTAAAAATTGCCCGTATTACAACACTCCTATTCACTGCTTTAACACTGATAGTCGCTATTAATTCTGACATGTTCGGAGGCGTCATCGGATTATTAATCACATGGTTTGCCGCACTGGTAGGCCCGGTTTCCATTCCTATGCTGTTTGGACTTCTTCCTGCATTTAAGCATTGCGGTCCGGTAGCGGCTATTGTTTCTATTGCAGCGGGGCTTGCTGGATTCGTTGTGGTGAATTATGGTCTCGACGTATCTTTAGCGGTTCAGGTAGGTACACCTGTCCTCATTTCATTTTTTACCTATAGTGCAGTGGGCTGGCTAAACCGTAATCAGCCAGTGTTATCAGATGTTGACGACTTATTAGCTTCCTTAAGCAGGAAGGAAAAAGATAAAGCTGGAGATGGAAGTGATCTCGCCTTATAAGAGGTATAAAAAAGGAGAGAACCATGAATTTCAACGAGCTATTAAAGAATACCGAACGACATGTCCAAACCTCCTTGCTGCCGTTTTGGGAAAAAGCGATGGACCATGTTTACGGCGGAGTGTACACATGCTTTAACAACAAGGGGGATACTCTTCTTTCACGGGATAAGTATACCTGGTCACAAGGAAGGTTTTTATGGATAGAGAGCCGGCTGTATCAGATGATGAAAAAGGGCTTGATGAATGGAGACCAGGAATTTTTCCTGCAGCATGCAGAAATAACATACGAATTCCTGAGGAAAAATGCTTTTTTGGAGAACGGAAACTGTGCTTTTTTGCTAACGGAAGACGGAGAAAAGAAGGAAAGTATAAAAGGAGAAGGGTATGATACGAGTTTCTTTGCAGACTGTTTCGTCATACTTGGCTTTTCCGAATACAGCAGAGCTACAAGGAACCAAGAAATTCTAACGGAAGCTATAAACACGTTTAACCATCTCTTGAATCGGTTGGACATGGGAAAGGTGAGGAGTGAACCCTATCCGGTCCCTCAGGAGTTCTCTTCTCATTCGTTTCCGATGATTCTCTTAAATGTGGCTCAGGAGCTGGCAGATTCAGCAGAGCAGCTCGGAAGTTCCGATGCACCATTGCTTGAACAGCAAGCGGCAGGGTTCATGACGGATGTGATGAATACATTTCGGATGAAGGACGGGACGATTCAAGAATTAAAGACAGATGAAGATCCATTACGCGATACACTTTTATACCGTCACCGAAACCCCGGACATGGGATTGAATGCATGTGGTTTGTGATGGCACTGGCCGAAAAAAGGAACGATAAAAAAACGATGGAAGACGCATGCACGTCCATTCTAACGATACTGGAGGGAGGCTGGGACCAGGAATATGGAGGCCTTTACCGATTTATTGATGTGGATGGAGGAAAGCCACAAGGGCGGAGAATTAGTACAGAATACGAAAGGCTGATCGAAGAAACATGGGATACGAAGCTCTGGTGGCCTCATTCAGAGGTGCTGTACGCCACACTTTATGCGTTTTGCTATACGAGGAATCCTGTGTTTGAGCAATGGTTTCATCGTATTCAAGAATATGTCTTACAGACGTTTCCTAATGAAAATCAAGATGTAGGAGAGTGGATCCAAATCAGGGATCGCAAGGGTATGCCTATTAATAAGCTGGTAGCTTTGCCGGTGAAGGATCCCTATCATATTTTGCGTAATTTTTTATTAATGATCGAACTGCTTCAAAAGCAGCATGGCGGAGAGTGATGAATGATGCAGTTGTTTCTTGGAACATCAAAAGTAGATATCACACCGGAGCATCCCGTTGAACTTGCTGGATATGCCCATAGACAAACTCCCTCTGAGGAGGTGAAGTCGCGGTTAAACTTGCGGGCATTTTACTTTTCCTGGCATCAAGGAAAGGAAGAAACGAAGCATGCTGTGCTGTTAATTGGCGACTTGATCTGGTGGGGATCGGACTATGTATCGCTTCTCAAAAGAGAAATAAAAAAAGAGTGGGGTATTGAGTGGGATGCCATCATCTTACATGCGACCCATAATCACTCAGGGCCTCAAACCAGCAATCATTTTACTGCTTACTTGGGCAAGGCGGATGAACATTACTTAGAGTTTCTGAAGCGACAGTTACGGGACGCAATCGAATCGGCAAGAAATAATACAGAAGCCGTTGCCATAAAAAGAGCAGCGACCACTTGTCACATTGGAATGAACAGAAGGCAGTTTGATCATGGGAAAATCGTGATGGCACCGAATCCTGACGGCGTGATAGACTCTGAGGTCATTCTATTAAAGTTTATAACAGCATCCGGAAACATGAAAGCCTTGTTAACGCATTATACATGCCACCCCACCACGACAGGTGACAATGCTATATCCTCCGAGTTTCCGGGCCATGCAATGGCAGTTCTTGAGGAATCGTATAATCAAAGATTCTTAGCAGGATACCTTCAGGGATGCTGTGGAGATATCCGGCCTGCTCTAATCAAAGAAGGAGAATTTTACAGAGGTAAACAGGAGGACATCGAGCGATTGGGAATGAAGCTGGCAAAAAAAATTGACGGAGTATTAACCAATGGTCAGTGGAGCAAGGTTGAAGTAGAAGAGTTTCAGGTTCATAGCTCTGAGATTCGTTTAGCATTTTATGACCATCCTTGTTTTGAAGATACAATACAGCCTGTTGAATTGAAGAGTGAATGGAAAAGGGCTGTGCAGAAAAAGTTCTTTGGTCAAGGTAATACGGTCCCATTGCGAATGACATTGTGGAAGATTAGCTCGAACCTATCATTTCTTACCTTTAATGCTGAAGTGGTGGCTGAATATGGACTTCAACTTAAAGAGAAATATGACGGAAAAATTATACCGCTTCCCTACAGCAATGGGATGATCGGCTATGTACCAACAGCCAACCAAATTTCCGAGGGTGGCTATGAAGCGATTGAGTCTTGTTCTTACTTTGCATTGCCCTCTCCATTTTCAAAAGAAATTGAAAAGGAAATTTATCGAGGGATAGATGAACTCATACTGAAAGGAGAATGGTTATCTAATGGAATACAGCCCTGAAATTGTTAAGCAGTTTGATCATTTGAATGTAAAAGTATTTTTGACCAGGGAAGCTATGGGGATAGAGGCTGCGTCAGATGTTGCAGATAGATTAATAGAGCTTTTGTCTAAACAATCAGAAGTAAGAATGGTTTTCGCGGCTGCTCCTTCACAAAAGGAACTGCTGGCAGCCTTGGTTCATCATCCTGCGATTGACTGGTCACGAGTTATAGCTTTTCATATGGATGAGTATGCCGGTCTGGCTGAAGATTCACCACAGAGCTTTGGTTACTTTTTAACAACTAGTATTTTTTCAAAAGTTCCCTTTAAACGCACGTACGTAATCAATGGAACAAATCCATCTCATGAGGAATGCAGACGTTATGCTGAGCTAATCAATGAAAAACCGATTGATATTGTGTGTTTGGGAATCGGGGAGAATGGTCATCTTGCTTTTAATGATCCGCCAGTTGCTGATTTTAAGGACCCTGAAACGATGAAAGAAGTAGAACTGGATGAAGCATGCAGACAGCAGCAAGTAAATGATGGCTGTTTCGCTGCCTTTGATGACGTGCCAAAAACAGCTTTGACGTTAACTATTCCTGCCTTGATATCAGGACACTTTCTGTTTTGTGTCGTTCCTGGCCCTACTAAAGCAACTGCTGTCCATCAGACGTTAAATGGAGAAATCTCTGAGCGTTGCCCGGCATCCATTTTACGAATTCATCCAAACTGCATTCTCTACTTGGACAGCGACTCATATGGTGGTGAGTAGGTGAAATTACAAGCCATTCACTATAAAACTGGTCGCCCGATAGATGTAACGATTGAAGAGGGAACATTTTCAGCGGTAAATCTTCACCCTGCAGAAGAATCTTTACCTTATATAGCGCCTGGCTTCGTAGACATCCAAGTCAATGGGTATAGAGGAGTGGATTTCAATACACCACCATTGAATTTTGAGTCGATTAAACAGGTATGCCGTGCATTAGCGAGTCAGGGAGTAACCACTTTCTTGCCAACGGTCATCACCAACAGCCCTGACCATATTCTTGCTTTACTACAGGCGATCCGAAAAGCAGCAGAACAAGATGATGTCATAAACCAGATGATGGCGGGCATTCACTTGGAGGGACCCTATATATCTCCGAAGGATGGCCCAAGAGGGGCTCATAATAAACAGTATGTCAAAGGACCAGACTGGACGGAGTTCCTTGAGTGGCAAGAAGCATCAGGAGGAAGGATATCAATTATAACCCTATCACCTGAATGGCCGAATTCCGTTGAATTTATAAAACAATGCACGTCTCAAGGCATTGTTGTATCCATAGGGCATACCTCAGCCGATCCTGAACAAATTCAAGAAGCGATTAAAGCTGGCGCGCAATTGTCCACTCATCTTGGAAACGGAGCGGATCTCTTCTTAAAGAGACATCCAAATTATCTCTGGGAGCAACTGGCCAGTGATCATTTATCGGCAAGCATGATTGCTGATGGCTTTCACTTACCTGATTCTGTGTTAAAGATTTTTATCAGGATGAAAGGAGAGAAAGCCATCCTGATCAGTGATTGCGTCTCATTAGCTGGTATGCCTCCTGGAAAATATGATCTGCATATCGGGGGAGCAGTAGAACTCCATCCATCCGGCAGGCTTTCTATGCGGGATCAACCCGAATTATTAGCGGGTTCCGCCCAGCCTCAACTCTGGGGAATAAATCACCTCATAAAAAGCGAGATATGCGAGCCTGAGAAGGCGGTCAATATGGCGTCTCTTCATCCTGCTGCATTGCTGGGTCTTCCGCAACAAAGGGGAATTTCAGCGGGGGCTCCAGCGGATTTTATCCTTTTTCACCGGACTCCAGCGGGAATTGAGGTTATCGAAACTTACAAACGAGGGATAAAGATGTACAAGAGTAGGGAGGCATATGTATAATGAGCGATCGTTTAACCACTCAGTATTTGGAACAAGTAACGAAGCATATGAAGAAACTTCATGATGAAGAAGGGGAATCCATATTAAAGGCTGCCCGAATGGTCGCAGACCAAATTAAAGAAGATCGACTGGTCTATGCATATGGTCCAGGTGGGCATTCCAATCTGGGATCTCAAGAGCTATTTTTTCGCGCCGGTGGCCTGATGCATGTGAGTGCCATTTTGGATGAGGGGACCTTGTTAAGCAGCGGGGCATTGCGTTCCATGGCTATAGAGAGGACTCCGGGATACAGTAGTATTGTTATGGATGAATACGGACTTCAGCAAGGTGACCTGCTAATTATCATCAATGCTTATGGCATCAACTCAGCAACGATCGATGCGGCATTGGAGGCGAAAAAACGGAGCATTCGGACCATTGGCGTCACCTCAAGAAGTCATGCAGACGAAACTCCAGCTGATCACCCGGCAAGGCATCCATCAAAAAAGAATTTGTATGAGTTAGTAGATGTCGTTCTCGACAGTTCGACCTTCGCTAATTCGTTCCTGCTAAATGCCATGGCGGCAGAAGCAATCGGGATGTTGGCAAAGGATGGTGTAACTCCCCCTATATGGAAGAGTGGCAATGCCTCAGGCGGAGATGAGTGGAATGGACAATTCATTGAGCGATTCAAAGGTAAAATCAAAAAATTGTAGTGTTTGGATTAAACATATAGGAGTCTGAGAATGAAAAGCAAAGGTACCGCGGTCTTACGGGAACAAAATCAAAAGAAAATTCTCGATTACATTCGGGCACATCAGCCTTGTTCGCGACTGGAAATTGCTCAAGACCTTGGCTTGAGCAAGAATACAATTTCGTTAATTGTCGAGCAGCTTTTAAAAGATGGCATTGTGGCGGAATCGGGGATTAAAGAGCTTCATGGAGCAGGAAGGCCAAGAATCATGCTGACCTTGGTACCGGATGCCTTTCAGTCGATTGGACTTCTTGTTCAACAAGATAAACTGGAATACGTGGTACTGGATTTTCGCTTAAATGAAATAGAAGAAGGAGAATTACGGGTTAGTTGTGATCATGATGTTTTACAAGAGCTTATACGACTTGCTGAACAACTTTCGAAGCGTTATCCGAACTCAAAAGGGATTGGCATAGGAATCCCGGGTCTTGTTGATCCGGAAACAGGATATGTGTACCAATCCTCTAAATTGGATTGGAAGAATATCCCCTTGAAACAGGAGATAGAACGTATAGTTAACCAGCCTGTGGCCGTGTTTAACAGTGTAAAAATAGCAGCAGAAGGGATGTTGAAAGATGAGAATCCGCTTTCCAGCTATTTTTATATTCGAATCAGCGAAGGTGTGGGTGGCGCCTATATTATCAATGATCATATTGTGAATGGAAACAGCTGGACTGCCGGTGAAATTGGACATATTTCGGTGGACCCGGAAGGACCGCTTTGTAAATGTGGGCAACGCGGGTGTTTGGAGCAAATGATAGGTTTAAATGCTCTTAAGGAGTATGCAAATCAAGTGATGGGATATCAAATGAATACTAATGATTGGATCAAAATGATTCAAAATGATAGTAGGCTGAATAAGGAAATCACAAGATACGGCCTGTTATTGGGACGTGCACTGGTTCAAGTTATTCACTTGATCAATCCTCAAAAGATTATTATTGATTCTCCGTATAACATTTTCGATCCATTCAGAACCAACACGCTGGAATATTCTCAAAAACATACACTTCCGTATGCCTTTGAGAAAACAGAAGTTACCTTTACCAACGAAAGGTTTTCTCCAGCTAAAGGAGCAGCAATATCCATCCTGTTGAAGGATTAATTTAAAACAGCGAGCGTTTATTGATAAACGCTCGCTGTTTTATTTACTTTTTTACCGAAGAAATCCTCTTAGAGAATTAAAGTATAGAATGCAAAAGGATTGAACGCTTACTATCAATAAAAGATTACACCGGAGTTATACGGGATCATCTATGTGAATCTATTGGAACGTATTCTCGCTATCTTATCAAGTTTTGTCAGTTTCCTAACTTATTAAAGATTTCCTTTGCCAACTGCTTAGGACTATTCCTAAAAGCATCAATGGTACTTCCGGCAATGTGAGTAGTAATCGTTACATTATCCAGCTTTAACAGTTCATCATTGTGTTCCAAGGGCTCGTGGTCAAAGACGTCTAGGGCAGCGCCCATGATTTTCTTTTCCTTAAGGCTTTGAACTAATGCTTTTTCATCGATGAGACCGGAGCGAGCCGTGTTGATAAGAACGGAGGAAGGTTTCATTTTATCCAGCTCCTTCTGACCAATAAAGTGCTCTGTGTCCTTGCTCAGACGTAGATGTAGGGAAACTATATCTGATTCCCTTAGCAAAGTATCAAGAGCCACTTTCTTATATGGAGCAGGTATGTCATTCGTGTACTCGTCAAAAATGATAATATTGCATTCTAATGCGTGTAAGTACTTGGCTAACCGTATACCGATATTACCGAACCCCACTATCCCTATGGTCTTGCCTGCAAGTTCAGGTATGGCATCACTGTTAGGGAAATCTTTGATCCAGTTTCCTTGTTTTAAAGCTGCATGAGAACGGGCAATGTTTCTTACTTCAGAAAGAATCATTCCTAAAGTGAATTCAGCCACAGCTCTGGCGTTTCGGCCGGGCGTATTGAGGACTTCGATATTTTGTTGAGCGGCAGCTTCCTGGTCGATATTTTCTGTACCGCCCCTTAGAACACCAACGATTTGTAATTTCTTTGCTTGTTGAAGAACCCTTTTCGTCACTGGTGCAAAATGAACAATGAGCAAATCAAAGTCTTCAATTCCTTCATATAACTCTTCTGGAACTGAAACTGCCTCAGGTCCCTTGGTTTCCACTTCAATATTATCTTTTTGCAGCATTTCTAAGGAGGAATGGTTCCATTCTCTTACTTCAATTTCGATTCCTTTTGATTTTAGATCGGATAGACCGTTTTCCATCACATCTGAAGGAATAAATAAATCGGATATGGCTAACAACTTCAAGAAAATCATCTCCTATGCGCGTTTGTTGGACCCCAGTAAGTGGATTTTTTGTGCGACGACTTCTGCAAGCGAATGTTTGATAGGTGACAGCATATCTTCTGGCAAAGGGTCAATTCGATTCAAGTTCGCCGCTGCTTCTTTCAACCCGTTTGCCATGGCGATTCTACAGTCTGCATACAGGTTCACTTTGGTGATTCCGTTGGCTATTACTTCTTTGATCTGATGTTCAGGTGTGCCGGATCCTCCGTGCAGGACAAGGGGAGACTTGCTGATTCTATTAATCTCTTTCGTGCGCTCGATATTCAAATTGGGTTCCGCATGATAAACGCCATGGGCTGTCCCAATGGACACAGCAAGAGCATCACAATTGGTCCTTTCGATAAACTCGGCTACCTGTTTAGGTTCCGTCAGCATGGAGTCTGTACCATAATTGCCACCAAGTTCATTTCCACCAACATGTCCTAGTTCAGCTTCTACACTGATATTGTAGGAGTGGGCATAATCCGAAACTTCTTTTGTCAGCTTGATGTTCTCCTCAAAAGGGAGGCTCGACCCATCAATCATAACGGAAGTGAATCCGTGTGCTACAGCTTCTTTAACCAGGGAAAAATCCATGGCATGATCCAAATGCAGCACAATGGGAATGCTGTATTGAGAAGCTACGGTTTTAATATAATCCGCAAGAAACGCAAATCCTTTTGGCTCACGCAGGTTATGCTCCAGGCACATAAGAATGACAGGTGATTGTTCCTTCTCCGCCGTGTCCAGGATGGTTCGCACCATGATATCACCAATGCAGTCAAATGCGGGTACCGCATATTGCTTTTGTCGAGCATCCTGTAATACTTCTTGTAACGTAACTAGCATATATCGTTCCTCTCCTTTTTGTTATCTCATCAGCATGCCGCCAGTGGCATCCAGGGTCGCTCCGGTGATGTAGTTTGCTTTTTCCGATACCAGGAAAGTTGCAATATCAGCAATTTCATTGGGCTGTGCCACCCTGCCTAAGGGAATACGGTTGACATAGTAGTCTTTGTTCTTCTGCAGGGCATCACCAATCATGTCGGTTTCCACAATTCCCAAAGCCAGTGCATTTACATTGATACCTTGCCCCGCTACCTCTCTTGCCAGGGATACCGTAAAGGAAACCACACCGGCTTTACTTGCAGCATAGTGTGAGTGACCCGTGGTAGAGCCGTGAAAAGCAGCCTGGGAGGTAATGTTTAATATTTTTCCTTTTCTCTTTTCTTCTGATAACATTTGAACGAACGTTTGACAGGTAAGAAAGACAGAGGTGAGGTTCACTTGCATGGTATGGTTCCATTCCTCTAAGGAAATGTCCTTTACCCAGTTTTTCGGCCAGATACCGGCATTGTTCACTAGAATATCTACGTCGCCAAAGGACTCTTTAGCGGCCTCGATTAATTTTCGGCATTCCTCTGGGTTATCTAAGTTGGCTTGAACAGCAATGGCGCTGCCGCCGGTTTGTTTGATCTGGTTGACCGTTTCCTCCGCTGCTGATTGACTGTTGTTGTAGTTAACTACAACATGGGCACCTTCTTGGGCAAGCGCTAAGGTGATTGCACGTCCTACGCCTCTTGAGCCTCCTGTTACAATAGCTGTTTTTCCGTTTAAATTAAGTTCCATTTTGATGATCAACTCCTTGGTTATTGCCAAATAGGCTCCAGTGCACCTAGTACTTTATTAAAGTACATATATTTTTCCTCATATACAGCCTGGCACTCTTGATTAGGGGTATATGTTTTTCCTACTTTTATCATTTGTTGAGCGGCCTCTGTAAAGGAGGGGTACTGTCCGGTTGCAACAGCGGCACAGATCGCAGCACCTAATGTTCCTTGTTCGGTTCCTTCAACGACTTCAATGGGTGTTTGAAGTATATCGGCAAACATCTGCATCCAAACCTCCGACCGCGTCGCTCCTCCTGCAATTCGAATGATTTCGGGCTTGCTTCGGTATTTCAATAATTTATCAACATGAATTTTATGGCCAAACACTACTCCCTCATAGAGGGCCCTTAACATATGAGCCTTTGTATGCCAGCCGTTAAATCCAAAGAAGCATGCCTTTGCATTAGGGTGGACATTAGACCCAAATAAAAAGGGGAAGAACAAGATATTGGATTCAGTGGGTTGTGTTTTTTCAACCATTTCATTACACAACTGATAAACGGAGATCTTTCGTTTCTTTGCTTCTTCGTATTCGTGATTGAAGTATTCTTTAACAAACCACTCCAGGTTACTGGCAGAAGTGGGGCTCCCTTCAAGGGTCAGCCAGTATCCAGGTATACAGTAGATGGAAGTCATGAATAGTTCTTTATCAACGACCGGTTCTTTGGTTATATACTCGTTAATGCTCCATGTACCTGCGACGATACACAGTTTCTCTTCATCGGTGATTCCTGTTGCGATAGCAGAGGCATCAATATCAAATAATCCTCCGGCTACTGGAGTCCCTGCTCTCAGCCCGGTGAGCTGAGCTGCCTCCTCAGTTACATATCCACAAATTTCCCCGGAGTATTTTACAGGAGGCAGTTTGGTAAAGACTTCTTCGATTCCTAATGTACGAAGGATCTCCTCATCATACTTCCGTTCCCTGATGTTAAATAGACTGGATCCGGAGATATCTGTTATTTCTGCATGGGGCTTACCTGTAAGCTTATAGCGAATGTAATCCTTGCACATGAATACCCAACGAGTCTGGGAAAGAACCTCAGGTTGATATTTCTTAAACCAGGCTAATAGGGCTGCCGGTTGACCTGCCCAGAGGGATTGCATGGTCTTTAAAAGTACTTTATCTGCTGTGCCATCGTCATTCCATTCACTAATAATGTCTTTTGCCCTTGAATCAGTGGATATAATTCCATTTGTTACAGGCTCTCCATTCTCATCCACTAAATAGATTCCATTTCCATGTCCGGTTGTAGCGATTCCAACAATATGGGCAGGGTCAATTCCCGATTGATGTAATACTTCTTGAATGACCTGAACATTTGCCTCCCACAGCTCATGCATATTTCTTTCGGTGTGACCGGGTGAAGGCATAAACATTTCTGTTGTACGGCTGGCTACTGCCAGTTCTTTTCCGTCTAACGTAAATAATCCTGCTTTGGTAACCGTTCCACCATTATCAATTCCCAATATAAACTTTGGCATAACCGTCAGCTCCTTTAAGAAAATAGCTTAGATAATTCGATGAAAATCCAGCCTAATGGAGTGGTCGCACCTCCAACCAGATTGGCTAACTCTGTCGTTGATGATACGTTGGCTGGAAGCTTTACATTAACCATTTCCGCAGCTTCCGTGTAATAAGGAGCGATTGAAGTACCCGCATACAAGACAAGAGTGACGATCACAAGTCCCGTAATAAATAATCGAATCAAATTTTTCTTTAAATATGGAGCCGCCATTGGAATAAGGAAAACCAGCGAGGCCAGATCGACAAAAGGAAGGACCTTATTTCCAGGCAGTAAAATGGCCAGTAAAAGAGCACCCGGAATCAAGAGCAATCCCGTAGCCAGCACTGCCGGATTTCCGACCAGTAATGCTGTATCTAGACCAATATAGAACTCACGGTCAGGAAATCGCTTCTTTAATAACGCTTCGGCGGCTTCCCGGATAATGTCTAACCCTTGCACCAAGATGTTTATCATGGAAGGCAACAGCACCATGACGGCAGCAACTTTTATACCAAGCGTAAGAATATCAGCCACATTAAAGCCGGCCAGTATGCCTAACAGAACACCTAAAATCGATCCTAATGTCAGCGGCTCACCCATAATCCCATATTTCTTTGTGATTTCGTCTGGAGAAGCCTTAACATTCCTTAGACCGGGGATCCGTTCGATCAGCCAATTCATCCCAATCCCAATCGGAACAAAGATTGCGGAGGTAGCGTGAGCAAAAGAAATACCCTTCAGGTCAAACTCCTCTTGGATTCGTTTGGCTGTTATGTCCGCAATGATAATGGCGATGAGAAAATGCAACAACGAAACGATGACTGAGATGGTAATGCTTTTTGTAATGGCATAAACAACACCACCTGTCAGCATAAACTGCCAGTAATTAAAAATGTCAATATTTACTGTTTTTGTTAACTTTAATAGTAACAGAACGAGATTTAAAATAATTGCTCCAAATACAACAAATGGAACAATAGGAGTACCCCAGCCTATCGTCGCACCGACAGGCCATCCTGGATCCACAACGGTTAATTTTAATCCAAAGCGGTCAACCATCGATTGTGCTGCCGGTCCCAAGGAGTCTAGAAGCAAACCGATTACCAAATTGATTCCGACAAAACCAATGCCAATCAACATAGCGGCTTTAAACCCTTGGCCGATTTTAATTCGGAAGACCAAGGCCAAGATAAAAAAGATGATCGGCATCATAACCGCAGGTCCTAATTGAATGATGGAATTGATGATTCCCATTTACATCTCCCCCTTATTATTTTTACAAGCCAACCGCAGTTCCTGCGCCTCACCTCCTGCGCCTCACCTCCTTTAAAAATAAAAAACCCTACAGAACACTAGCTTTTGCTAGTGCCCTGCAGGGTTTTATCGATGTCACATCACCCATCTAAACTATTTTGTTTTCCATAGGTCGGAGCTGCTGGTAGTAATCCCGTGAAATCCAGCATTAAAGAGCTCTGCAACGTCTTCCTTTGTGGATATAAAACCTCCAGCTAAAACAGGAGCTTTTTTGAACGTTTTGATCTGCTCGATAAAATGTTTTGCAAAGGGACCGGGCAATACTTCAATGGCATCCAATTGGCTGCCGTTTGTACTTTTTAAGCCGGTTTCCAATGATCGGGAATCGAGTAAAAAAAGACGATGTATGCTGAACAAACCTAAATCTTTTGCCTGGTTAATAATTTTAACATTGGGGGAGATAATGCCATCTACTTTAAACAGATCACGAAGCATTTTCAGGCCAATGGGATCCTTATTTAAGCCCCCAACCAGATCCAAGTGCACAATGACTTTTTTATTTGATTCATGGCATTTTCTCGTAAGGCTCTGTAAATTCCCAATGTGAGTCTCAGAAAGGAGAATAATTGGAGATACACTTTTAAGTGCAATTCGCAGCTGTTTAAGATCTCTGACAGATGGAATGACTGTGTTTTCTAGTATAAAGCTAGTACTCATGAAGACCCACCTATTTATTAAAGCGTTTACATAGATAATAATAATAACTTGTCGAAATTGTCAATTACTTTTATGAATATTAGATTATCGAACAGTTTGTGTTAGACACATGCCCGTGATGTGCTACCTGTAAAAAACCAGTATTTCTAAGCCTGGATGCATAAGACATACTATAAAATTCAATGTTCTCATCATTCATCCGAAAACAGGTGGTTTTTCTTAAAGAAAATCGGTCGTACAGTTTTTCCTTTGAAAAAGTTGTCTACAAATGATGCTTGCTTTCCAGGATGATTTCCTCGTCTTTTTGTAACATAAACTCATCGTCGCCGATGAGACTTTCTATTAAACTCATGTTGGCAATGAAAAGTTTAACCCTAAATTCGACAATATGAGCTTTCAAGAAGCGGGCAGGTGCCAAAAGAACTACGTGATCTAATACAGGTTGGTAAAAAGGATAGAGTTAAAGAGTTAGCAAAATAAGGTAAAATATGATGGCGATTAACTTTTATAGGGATTTATACGGTAAAGTGCTAAGGACGAAAGGAGGATGGCCGTTATGCTCGGGTTTTTGGATGGTGTGCGTGTACAAAGGCAGATTGAATCGATTAATCGGGATATACAACAGATTAAAGAGGTTCAGCAAGGCCTTCTTACCTTGCAAAAAGATACAAATACGCTCTCTCAGAATATTGCTCGTGATGTGACTCAGGAAACGCGGGAAGACATTTGGAAGGGAAAGAAGCAGCAGGGGTACAAGGACATGTATGAGTCGCTGGACAAGACACTTTCAAGCTTTAAGGGTGACATCGGACAGCAGGTCTATTACATGGATTACTGGATCTCCTATTTGGAGGGCGAACGATCCAAGTTAATGGTGTCCCTTCACGAAATTAAAGAAGCACTGAAGAAGCAGGAATCCAACAAATAAGGCAGGAGGGACTTCATGGAAATTAAAATAGAACCTAATCGGCTGGCAAGCTTGTTCAAAAGAATGCTGGAGCATCAAAACCGGTCGAAGAATCTTCAGCACAGACTGGAAAGGGAAACCGGAAAAGCCAGTTCCATCCTCTCTCGTTCTGAATTCCCGCCTCCGTTTTCAGGACAGATTTCCGCCATAAATGGTAGTATAAAGGAAACGAGCCAAACGATCGTACAGACGCTCGAATACCAGGCCGCCTGGCTCTCGTATTTTGCCCATAAGGCCTCTGGTGCCGATAACGTACCGCTCTCGCTCACCCAGGCCACAGCGATCCTTACGAAGTACGACGACCGCTTCAAGGATCCCGGCAAGACAGATGGCATCAACGCAGGCAAGCTGGCAAAAGACGCTGCCGGAGAACTAACCGGAGTATACGATGCCCAGCGTGCCGCCACTGGTATTGACCCAGCCACCGGAGAAAAAATCTCCGGATGGAGCAGAGTTATGGCCGGAGGAATGTTTGTCTTTGGGCTTACCCCTGTCGGAAAGGGTGTTAAGGCATTCAAGGTTGTGAGAACGGCTGATAAAGTGATTGGAGTGGCGAAGGAAGGGCAGGCCGCGAGGAGAGTTGTTGGGTCTGCGGATGTTATTAAGGGTATTAATGGAGCTTCTAATAGTGGTGAAAATCTAAGTAGAATAGAATATTTACGTAATAAATATGGCCGGTTTTCTCCACAAGAAATAAATCATAGGATTAATTTGCGTGGGGCTGTCGCTGAGGAAGTTCAAAGATTAAATAAACAGGGTCTTTCCAACAGAGAGATGGGACCAGCAGTTTCTGGCACTCTTGATAAAACAACAGGTAAGTATTATTTTGGTATTAATAATACTTCAGGTAAGGTTCCCGAAGAGCTACACCCTATGATAAAACAGCGGATTACCGATATGCCGAAAAGTATTAAAGAAGGATATAAATATACGTATGGTGCAGGCTCTCACGCAGAAGTTTATTCATTAAATAAAGCGTTGCTTGCAAACCCGGAAGCAGGTGCTTCAAATTTTATTACCCATGTAGTAAGATCCGGTAAAAAATTAAAACCTGCGGGTATGATGATGCCAACCTGTCCACATTGTAATTTCATTACTGAAGGATTTGAATTTAGTTCAGAGGTGAAAAAGATTGGAAAATCAAATTGAAATTTTAAGTAAAGAATATGTTATAAAACACGGGGTAGACTTTGACGAGGAATTATGGTTTACCTCATACAGTGATGAAGTTTTAGATAATCCTGAAGATCAGAATGGCAAACCTTTTACTGGTTTGGCTTATGAATTATATGATAATGGTAATTTGATATACTATACAAATTATATAAATGGTTTTATTGAAGGGGAGTTAGTAGAGTTTTATAAAAATGGAAATTTAAAGTCTGTAAAAAACTTAATACATGGTCAAAGTAATGGGATTGAAAAAATCTGGTACGAAAATGGGGATTTGAAATTTGAAGGTGAGTACAAATTTGGTATAGCTCTTCATTATACAGAATGGGACACTCAAGGCCAAATAGTCAAACAAAAACTATCTCCTACAGAAGCAGATTTAGAATTAATTCAGTCTTTTTCTGAAAGTAATAATCAATGAAAAATGTGGATTCTAATATGAAGTTAATACATGAATTCACCGAGATTCAGAATCAATTGTCATCTAAAGTTAACTTGAATAATAGCTTTGATGTTAGTGAAATCGAGACTATTGCGGGAGTAGATTTAGCTTACTGGGATAGAAATAATACGACATGTGGTACATGTTGTATTGTTATGATTGATTATCATACCAAGGAAGTTGTCGAAAAGGTATATAGTCATGGAGAAATAAATGTTCCTTATATTTCAGGTTTCCTAGCTTTTCGTGAGTTGCCCTTAGTACTTGAAGCCGCTAAGAAACTATCTAAAGAACCTGATCTATATATGTTTGATGGCAACGGGTATTTACACTATCGACATATGGGAATTGCTACTCATGCTTCAATGTATTTAAACAAGCCAACAATTGGAGTGGCAAAGAGCTATTTAAAAATAGAAAATATTGACGTTTCGATGCCTAAAGACGAAGTAGGCTCGTACAATGACATTGTAATTCACGATGAAGTTTATGGTAGAGTCTTGAGGACTTCACAACATGTAAAGCCAATCTTTGTTTCTTGTGGAAACTGGATTGATTTAGATACTAGTACTCATATTGTCATGAACTGTATCAATAAAGAAAGTCGCTTGCCTATTCCTGTAAGAGTAGCCGATATAGAAACTCATAAAATGAGGAAGAATCTAATGAAGGATTAATAAGTGTATCTTGATCATATTAGTTGAAGACTAACCTTGAATGGCAATGTGCTTTTCAAGGTTTCTTTATGATGAATATTGATAAAAACTATGAGTAATATTGGTCGATTGAAAAAAATTATGGAAGAAATTACAGGATTATGACGATGCAGTATCTGATGAAGATTCATTTGCTACCGATACAACAAAAATGATTTAAAAAGAAATTCTGTTCTTTAAGTGTAATCTGAAAAAGCCCTCAACGTTTCTTTATTATAATCAGAATTGAGGAAAGTATTTTAAAACAGGGTTTCTAAAGGGAAGCTAATGTATTTTTGTATTCTAAAAAAAAGGTTTGGCGTTATGCTGAACTTTCTAGCAAGTTGTAGAGATAATAGGTTAGCAAATAGTTTAATAAGCCGAGTCAGTAGTGTGCTGGCTCGGCTTTTTTGCATTATCTATTAATTTTTCTTCACCGACGAAATCCCCGTCGAAGTAATTGCCTCTACTGTTTCCAAATACTTAGCTTCCCGCTCCGGTTCTGAGAGGAAATGCAGGCTGATCCGGTCGATGAGGTAAAGCATGCTCATGTCGAGGCCGGTCAGCAGGAAGTTGTTCCTGGCGGGATGGATGGTCCAAAGAATGGCATCCGACTGCTTTGTGAGTGGGGTGTTGCCAAAGGCCGTCAGTGCGATTAGTTTGGCGCCTTTTTCTTTTCCTTTGCTTACGGATTGAAGAAGATCTACCGTCTGGCCAGATCGTGAAAAGGCGATGATTACGTCTCCCGGCTGCTGCAGGGTGCTTTTGATGACCATCAAGTGCGGATCCATTACAGCTTCTGAAACAAAACCCATCCGGCTGAGCCGGTAATTCAGCTCCTGTGCGGCAAGACCGGAGCTGCCCAGTCCATAAATGAACAGTCGTTTGGCTTCCCGAAGCAGGGTCATCACCTGGTCAAAGGCCTGGTTGTCCGATAGGGAGCGGACATCGGCCAGCATCTCCCGGTAGGAGGAAGATAGGGTATGTTCGATCCCTTCCTCACCTGTCTTTTCAGAGCCCGAAGCAAGCTTCACCTTCATTTCCACGAAGCTTGTGCAGGAGGCTTTTTTGGCGAACCGGGTGATGGTGCTCACCGATACGCCGGTTTTTTCGGCCATCTCCTGGATCGAGCTGTGGGACGCACCGTCCGGATCGGACAGTATATAGTCGGCAATATTTTTTTCCTTTTGGGAAAGGGAAGAATAAATACTTTGAATTTCCTTAAGCAGGGAAGCCATCGTCTACATCCTTTTATCTCTTAGTTTCAGCGGCAAATCGTGCGGTGATTTGCTGAGGCCGGGTAATGGCACCGCCAACCACGACGGCATGCACACCAGCATCGAGCGCTTCTTTTACCATTTCAGGTGTCATGATGTTTCCTTCCGCAATGACGGGAAGGGATACGTTCTGGAGGACTTCTCTTAAAAAGGCGAAGTCGTTCTCATACAGCTTACTGCCTTTTGTTTCGTTTGTATAGCCAAAAAGGGTAGTCCCCACACAATCAAAGCCCAGCTCCTCCGCTTGCTTTGCTTCTTCCACCGATGAGATGTCTGCCATAAGCTGGACCTTCGGATTCTGTTTCCGCGCATAGGACACGAGCTCTTTTAATGGTAGTTCATCGGGACGTTTTCTTAGAGTAGCGTCCATTGCGATCATTTCGCAGCCGCTTTCGATCAGTTCGTCCACTTCTTTTTTCGTTGCCGTGATGAATACCTCACTGTCATCATAATCTCGTTTTACAATACCGATGACAGAAAGGCTGACCTCCTGTTTAATGGCAAGAATGTCCTCTTTCGAATTGGCCCGTATGCCTGAAGCTCCACCTTCCTTGGCGGCAAGTGCCATCTTCGCCATGATATAGGAGCTGTGAAGCGGTTCGTGTTGTAAGGCCTGGCACGAAACCACCAGGCCGCCGTTAATCTGTTCAAGCATACTTTTCCCCTGCCATTTCTTCTACTTCGTTTTTAATAATCGTGACATCCGGTCCATAGATGATCTGGATGCCGTTTCCTTTCTTGATCACCCCTTTGGATCCCGTTTTCTTTAGAATCTCTTCATCAATGAGTGCCGGATTATTGACGGTCACCCGGAGCCTTGTGGCGCAGCAATCCACGTTCTGCAGATTTTCTCTGCCTCCAAGTCCCTGAATGACTGCCTCGGCACGTTCGCTTCCATTTGTAATGTTCACGGAGGCTTCACCCGCATCTTCCCGCCCTGGTGTTTTGAAATTGAACTTCTTGATCAGGAAGGTGAAGGAAAAGTAATAGACGAAGAACCACGGAATTCCGACCACCGGCACCATAAGCCAGTTGGTTTTTGCGTTCCCCTGAAACACACCAAATAAGAGGAAGTCTATGAAACCGCCTGAGAATGTTTGGCCGATCGTAATTTGAAAAATATGTGCAAGCATGAATGCCATTCCGTCCAAAAAGGCATGCAGCACATAGAGCATAGGAGCGACAAACAAAAATGAAAATTCAATTGGTTCTGTGATACCGGTCAAAAAGGAGGTGAGAGCAGCTGAAGCCAGCAGTCCGGCCACTTTTTTCCGGTTTTCAGGTTTGGCTGTACGGTACATCGCCAGACAGGCACCGATCAAGCCGAACATCATCGTAATAAAGCGTCCGGACATGAAGCGGGCCGTACCGATATAAAAGTGCTGTGTGCTTGGATCGGCTAATTGCGCAAAGAAAATACGCTGTGTGCCTTCCACCAATTTTCCGTCCACGGTTAGTGATCCACCAAGACTGGTTGTCCAAAACGGCATATAGAAAATATGATGAAGCCCAAACGGTCCGAGCATGCGGAGCACAAAGCCATAGATCAGCGTGCCGATATAACCGGTCGCTTCCACAAGGCCACCCATCTGAAAAATACCTTTCTGGATGAACGGCCAGACGAAAAAGACGACGGCTCCAAGCAAAATTGCTGAAAAAGATGCAATGATCGGAACAAACCGGGACCCGCTGAAGAACCCAAGGAACTGTGGCAGCTGTTTTTTGTTATAGCGGTTATGAAGCCAGGATGTCATGATCCCGACGACCACGCCGCCAAACACTCCCGTTTCCAGGGTCTGAATCCCCAGACTCATTCCCTGTCCGGCAGCCGCAGGATTCTTTGCGTCCATTGTTCCGGTAATCGTTAATAGCGCAGAAATGGTCGCGTTCATGACCAGGAAGGCAAGAACACCTGCGAGGCCGGCTGTTCCCTTGTCGCCTCGTGCCAGACCAACAGAAATACCCACCGCAAAAAGCAAGGCCAAATTGGCAAACACTACGTTTCCCGCACTCGACATAATCGTAAATATGGCTTGAAGCCAGCCAATGTCCAGAAACGGATACGCTTTTATCGTATTCGGGTTCGACAGCGCTCCGCCAATCCCCAGCAATAGCCCCGCTGCTGGCAATACGGCAATCGGAAGCATAAACGATTTACCAAACTGCTGTGCCTTCTCGAAGAAACTACTCATCAAGTAACCCCCCTTTTATGAAAATGATTTTCATGTTTAGTATAAGAGTAAAGAGGGAGGGAGGTCAAGAAAGGGTTTCAAAGGATTTTAACAAAAGTAGTAAAAATATTCTTTTAATTCTAAAAAATATATGCTAATCTTATAAAAAATAAAGTATTACTTAAATTTTTACTGTGTCATTGAATTTTATGAAAGGGCGTACTGCATGGAAGACATTTATAAGAAAATTAAAGATTTACGGCAAAAGAAAGGCTTCACGTTAAAAGATCTAAGTGAACGGACCGATTTGTCGGTTAGCTTTTTATCCCAGGTGGAAAGAGGTTCATCTTCACTCGCGATCACCTCACTAAAACGTATAGCCGATGCGTTTGAAGTTCCGATCACCTGTTTTTTTGAAACTGAAACGAATTACAACTACATCGTAAAAGTAGAACATCGAAAGCCTTTTACCATTGAAGGGTCTTCTGCCAGTTACACAAGGTTAAATGGTGAATTTTCAGGCCGTTCCCTTGAACCTCTTTTAGTTACCCTCTCTCCAAAGCAAGTCCAAACCCAAACATCCAGTCATCCAGGTGAAGAATTTTATTATGTGTTAAAGGGAGCTGTCCTTTTTACGATTGATGGAAAAGAATATTTCGTCAGAGATGGCGACTCGATTCATTTTCCTTCCAATGTCCCTCATTTTTGGGAAAATCCATTGAACGAAGAGTCCATGATTCTCTGTGTATTGACCCCGGTTATTTTTTAATTTACATATCAATGAAGGGAAAGGTGGTTTTCAGGCATGAGAGTAGCAACTGACATAGGTGGTACGTTTACCGATCTGGTATACGTGGATGAAAAAGGAAAGATCGGGGTGGCAAAAAGTCATACGACTCCGCCACATTTTGAGCAAGGTGTTCTCGATGTAATGGAAAAGAGCGGGATTGACCAGACCGCCATCGAGACATTTATCCATGGAACGACCGTCATTATCAACGCGTTAACTGAACGCAAAGGAGTGAAAACGGGTTTAATTACGACAAAGGGATTCCGGGATGTTCTTGAAATTGCACGAGGTAACCGGCCGGACTTGTTTAACGTCCGATACGAGAAGCCATCACCGTTTGTTCCCCGCTACCTCAGGCAGGAAGTAAACGAACGTTTAAATTACAAAGGAGACGTTCTCTCTCCGCTTGATCCGGAAGAGGTCAAGGAAGTGGTGGAATATTTCCGAAAAGAGGGAGCCGAGGCTATTGCGGTGGCTTATCTTCATTCCTATATCAACCCGGTTCACGAAAAGAAAACGATCGAAGTGATTAAAGAAGTATGGCCGGAAGCGGTAATAACGGCTTCCCATGAAGTCACGAAGGAATGGCGGGAGTATGAGCGGACGAGTACAGCGGTGCTAAATGCTTATGTTAAACCGATTGCTGCGTCTTATGTTAACCGTCTGAACAGCAAACTGCTTGAAAACAAAGCAAAAAGCCAGAACTATATTATGCAGTCGAATGGAGGGACAACCACCTTTGGACAAGCGAAGGAAACGCCGATCAATATGGTGGAATCTGGTCCGGTAGCAGGAATTTACGGAGCAGCCGTACTGGGGGAATTGATTGGAGAAGAAAACATCATCGCGTTTGATATTGGTGGTACAACAGCAAAGTGCTCGTTGATCAATAAGGGTGAAGTAAAGGTTTCCACTGACTATTACATCGAAAAAAATGATCGAAATGCCGGTTATCCGATTAAAGTGCCGGTTGTCGATATTGTGGAAATCGGCAATGGAGGGGGCTCTATCGCTTGGATTGATGAAGGAGGTTCCCTAAAAGTTGGACCGCAATCGGCTGGGGCGGTTCCCGGACCGGTCGCTTACGGACAAGGAGGAACAGAACCGACCACAACGGACGCCAACCTGCTTTGCGGTCGTTTATCCCGGGATAACTTTGATTATTCCGTTGATCTTGAGTCGGTCAGAAGAGCAATTAAGGAAAAAGTGGCTGACCCGTTTGGCATAAGTGAGGAAGAAGGAGCGCTTGGCATCATCCGGATTGCCAACTCCAACATGTTGAATGCCCTGAAGCTGATTTCCGTCCGTAAGGGCTATAACCCAAAAGAATTCACACTCGTCGCTTTTGGAGGCGGAGGCTCAATGCATGCGGCTGCATTGGCTAAGGAACTCGGTGTCAAAAAGGTCGTCGTTCCTGTTGCATCGTCTGTCTTTTCAGCTTGGGGCATGTTGATGACTGATTTGCGCCATGATTACATCCAAACGTATATTAAACGATTGTTTGAGCTGGAGGTTTCGGAATTCAACCAGGAATGGGCCAAGCTTGAACAGCAGGCTTTCCATCAATACAAGGAGGAAGGCGTTTCTGAAGAGAACATTCTGTTCACACGCTTCGCTGATATGAGGTATCTTGGCCAGGAACATACCGTTAAGGTTCCGGTGCCTGAGGGTGAACTGACGAAAGACTCACTTGAGATCATGACGCAACGATTCCACAGCCTTCATGAAAAAAATTATACGTTCAAGCTCGAAGAATCCCCAACAGAAATTGTGAACCTGCATCTTACCGCTTTAGGGACCGTACAGAAACCGGAACTTCCGAGGCTGGAAGTTGTAAATGGAACAAAAGATGAGGCGCTTAAGGAAGTGCGAAACGTATTTTATGAAGAAGCTGGCTGGCGGGAGACACAGGTCTTTGATCGTGAGTTATTGGGGCCAGATGTTGAAATCCAGGGACCTGCCATTGTGGAGGAACCGTCGGCTGCGACGGTTTTGTATCCAGGTCAAACGCTGACGGTGGATGCCTATGGAAACTTACTCATTGATACGGGGGTGGAATAAGATGACAGCTGAAGTGAATGTGAAAATTGATCCGTTTACACTGGAAATTGTAAAGGACTCCTTGATTGCGACAGGAGACGAAATGTTTTTGGCGCTGGCGCGAACGTCCATGAGCCCGATTATCTATGAGGTGTTGGACTATGCGAGCGGGTTGACAGATTCCAAAGGGCAGTTGCTGACACAAGGGAATGGGGTAACCGGGTTTATCGGCATGCTAACGTTTATGGTCAAGCAAACCTTGAAAAAATTTGGCGGCGAAGGTGACCTGAAGCCCGGGGATATTATTATCATTAACGATCCGTATGGCGGGGGAGGTTCTCATCTTTCTGATGTTGGCCTTGTTATGCCAATCTTCCACGGAGAGGAGATCGTCGCTTTTTCTGCTAACAAAGCCCACTGGACAGAGGTCGGTGGGAAGGATCCGGGCTCGTTCAGCAATGATGCAACTGAGATTTTCCAGGAAGGGCTGCAATTCCCGTGTGTGAAGCTGTTTGATGAAGGAAAAATCAATCAGCCTTTAATTGATATCATTCAATCCAATGTCCGGTTTCCGGATCTGTCACTCGGTGATTTATGGGCCCAAGTGGCCGCTCTTCGCACCGGAGAAAAACGTGTGAAAGAGCTTTGTGCTAAACACGGAAAGGATGTTGTACAGGCATCGGTTGAACATCTGCTGAACCATGGTGAACAAATGGCGCTGAAGGAACTGAAAAAGCTGCCGAAAGGAACCTTTGAAGCTGAAAGCTATATTGATGACGATGGATTTCAAAATGGACCGTTTAAAATTCAGGTAAAGGTCACGATTACGGATGAAGAATTCCGCTGTGACTTCAGGGGAAGCCATCCGCAGGTACCAGGACCGATCAACTGCTCATACACCGCCTTGGTTTCCGCGGTCCGCACAATTTTCCTGGCGCTCACCAATCCTTCACAGGACGTAAATGATGGGGTGTTCCGCCCGCTGACCATTATTACTGATCCAAAGTCAGTGCTCGCTGCTGAGCGGCCGGCTCCCGTATCCATCTACTGGGAAAGCATGCTTGCTGGTGCAGATCTGATCTGGCAGGCGCTTGCGCCACACTTGCCTGACCGGTTATCTGCTGGACATCTGCTGTCGGTATGTGCCGTAACCTTGTCTGGTAATCATCAGGATACGAACGAACCCTTTCTCATTGTTGAGCCTTCTGTTGGCGGCTGGGGCGCCGGAAAAGGAATGGACGGAGCAAGAGGACAATTTTGTATTGGTGACGGTGAAACCTATAATGTTCCGATCGAAGTGGCCGAAACCCGCTATGGAGTCATGATTGATGAATACAGTCTGCGAACTGACGGAGCAGGTTCTGGCGAGTACATCGGCGGAGCAGGAGTAACCCGTTCCTACCGCGCCATGAGTGACAACCAGATGGTTTCCGCGACATTTGGCAGAAACAAGTTTGTTCCATGGGGCTTCAATGGAGGGGGAGATGGTTCCTCAAACGAGTTTGTTATTGAGAAGGCAAACGGGGAAATGGACGGGCCGTTCGGCATTTATCCTCGCTATCCATTAAATAAAGGGGATGTCGTGAAATTGATGACTGCCACTGGAGGTGGTTATGGAAATCCGATGGACCGTCGAGCGGACCAAGTTGCCTGGGATGTGAAGAACGGCTATATGACTGTGGAACAGGCTAAAGAAATTTATGGAGTAGTTGTGAACCCCCATACCTTTAAGGTAGAAAGGGTTTCAGAGATCAGGGGGAGCAGCAATGAACATCATTAATCTTCAGGACGTATCACCCGAAGAAAATCAGGCGTATTCCCTCCGGACGGTATTTCAGGAACTGACCAAAAATACCTCCGTGAAAATTGGGACAGTGACGGTTTATCCGGGTGAGAAGGTCCCACTGTCCGGCGTTTCTAATCATACTGAAGATGAATATTCCATCATTACGAAAGGAACGCTGCTTACCGAAATCAACGGAAAGCAATGCCGTGTCTCTTCTGGACAGGCTACCTTTATTCCAGCAGGAGAGGAACATACGGCGTTTAATGATGGTGAGGAAAATTGCGAACTTGTTTTTGTGATGGTAGGGTAGGGCCTTGTTTTTTACAAGGCCTTTTTCATAATAAACGAATGGGGGATGGGGATGTATGGAGGAAACGGGTTGGAACAAAACCGGAAACGATGAAGCACTTTCAGCTATACCTCTGGAAAAACGGCAGCACTGGCTAACACCGGCGATGATTTTTGGCGGGCTCGAATTTACGATTCCTGTATTGATGGTTGGGGCGACCCTGGTCGGTGCCTTTGGTTTATCTTCAATATTTTGGATTTTGGTCGTATCACTGCTGGTTTTTCAATGGGTTGGCAATGCGGTTGCCGGTTATATGGGAGCGAAAACAGGGCGCTCCTCCTCTGTGATTGCACGCACGAGCTTTGGCGCACACCAGGCCCGTTTTATTGTTGGCCTTACCATCTTTATTGTCTCCCTTGGCTGGTGGGCTGTTCAGACGGCTGTTGCGGGGAATGCCATATCCGCCATGTTTGGCATTGATTATGAACGGGATCTATTCGCATGGGGAATTGTTACCGTCATTGCCGGGCTGCTGTTTGCCATTCCTTCCATTATTGGTTACGGTTCCATGAAATGGACGGATTACATTGCGGTGCCCGCGGGACTTCTGCTTGTTGTCGCAGGTATTTTCTATGCCTTAAAAAATACGGGCTGGGAGACCATTACCGCATGGAAGCCAACTACCTCCATGTCCTTTCTTGCAGCAATCAGCCTAATCATTGGAGTCAATGTCTCCCAATGGGTGATTGCTTCAGATTATACCCGTTACGCCAAACCTAGAGTTAAAGACAACATTCTAATCCCGCTTGGAATTGTGGCTGTTGGTTTTCCACTATTTTATGTAGGAGCTATCATGTCGGTTGGTGTAGGCGATGCCGATATTGTCAATGTTATGATGAAGCTCGGGTTTCCAGTATGGGGCTTTCTCATTCTCTGGTTTGCCACATGGACAAGCCAGCTTGTGAACAATTACAGCATGGGGCTTGCACTGGCTAATATGCTGAACGTCAACTCAAATAAAGGGCGTGCCCTGCTTACGTTGGGCGGAACAATCATTGCTATTATCGTCGCTCTTATGGGAATACTCGATCATTTCATGGATTTCCTGTACATGACGGCCTTGATTTATCCTGCTATTGCAGGTGTCATGATGGCTGACTTTTTCTTTTTGCGCCGCCAGCAATGGGTCGACAATCCCGGATGGAACTGGATGGCGACCATTGCACTTGTGGCCGGTACACTTGTCGGTTACCTGACTCAATATGCGACATCCTTTGGGCTTCCAGCCGTTCAATCCCTTATCGCCTCAGGAATTGTTTACCTGATTTCCATGAAAATAAAAGCAGCGGTCAAACCGGATCACTTTTGCTCAGTTAGGGAAGGGGAGGTAATAACACCTGCCGTACAGCAAAAAATTTAATGGAAAAATGAAAGAGCGAGCCTAAGGGAGGCTCGTTTTTTATTTCCCATTCTTAAATGACAGGGTTTTCAATAAAAACATACAGGTAGAAAAGCCTATAACTGGCTGGTAGAATATTCCTATATATCATTTACCTGAGGTGTGAAAATGCACAAATCTAGTATGGATCAACCAACGATGACTTCAAATAGTGATTTGGTTGAACGCTTTGAAGTAGCATTCAACCAAATCCACCATATCTTAAAACGCCTGAATCCCAATGAATACAACGATGCTTTTATGAAGCTTCTCACGGACTCCAGCCGCAAACACCGGGTGATTCAGCAAGTGTATTATGACTTAAAGCAGTTTGCTAAGCTGCGAAATGCACTGGTTCATGAAAAACTGGAGCGGAAGACCTTCATTGCCACCCCCCATGAAAACACGGTTCTTAAAATTGAAAATATCGCCAAGCTGCTATCCAAACCACCGACGGTTTTAGATATTGCAACGGCTTTTGTTGTGTCGGTAAACCCCTCAACACCGCTTAAAGAGCTGATAAAAATAATGGGCGCTTCTTCGTATAATCAATTTCCTGTCTATGAGAACGGTGTGTTTCGGTTTCTGATCTCAGAGTATGGATTAACGAAGTGGATGGCGGCTTCTATTCACAAAGGAAGTATCCATGTCGAAGGAAAAACAGTGGAGAATCTTAAGCCCTATGAAGAGCATCATAATGTCGTGTTTGTTAAACGTACGATGGATATCTTTGAGTTAGAGGATATTTATGAGGAATCCTTTCAGGAAAAAAGAAAGCTGGAGGCGGTTATCGTCACCGAGAACGGTTCACCGCTGGAAGCTCCCTTAGGTATTGTGACCTCATGGGATCTTATTGAGATTGATTTATTGGTAAGCAGAGACTAGCAATATGAGCGAAAATGGGTTGCAAGTGCGGTAGTTTAGTAAGAATGTAAAGAATTTAATGGGGTTTGGGGGGATAAACGGTCTATGTTTAATTTTGAAGAAAGCCAGGAGATGCTAGATCGGTTTGAGTTTGACCTTTTACCGGATATACATAGAAAAATCAATACGGGGAAGTCAGGGGCAGAGATCTACCTTGTCCAATATATTAAAAAAATAGAAAAGAAACGCCGCCGGGTGCCAGCTCTCGTGAAGATTACCTCCATTGAAGAAGGAGAGCGGGAAGAGGCAGCATACAAAATGGCTCTGCATCTTGCAAGTCAAGCAGAAATGAATCATTCTATTCCAAGTGTCCTGGATATTAAAACGTTTGAAAATCAGCATGCGGTCATGTATGAGTTTGCCGGAGCCGCAGAGAGTTTTACAATCAATGAAGCCATTGAAAAACAGATGGCTGTTGATTATTCTGGCATCATCAATGAGGCATTAAATTTTATAAATGGTTGGGGCGTAGAGAAAAAAAGGATCCTCTCTCCTTATGATCATATGATTGAAACGCTAGGGACAAAAAGGTGGGAGACGCTGTTTCATCCCATTAAGGAATTGGGGGCTGATACCAATTCTGCAGTACTGAGTTTTCATGGTAATCTATTCCCAAATCCTCTCGTTTACCTGTACAATAAAAATCTATGGAAAGAAGAAACCATGTATGTCAAACACAGTCATTCACATGGAGACTACCATGGAAACAATATTATCGTCACCGATAAAAACAAGAGTGATATTTCTATTATTGACTTTGCGGAATTAAAGCAGCATACGAATCTTTTTTATGATTATCGGTACTTGGAGCTTCACCTTTTGCTGGATTGCTTTCCGTTGGGGTCCAGTGACAATCAGGATAAATGGATGGAAATCGGCAGTTATGTGACACGAGACCTCATGAAAGAGCTTCAGCAGCCACTTGATATTCCGGATGGCATTGCTCCGTTCGATAAGATCTTGCCTTGTTTTGGAGCGGAATTTATTGAAGAGGTGGGCGAAATCGCTGTTAAGGATTATCAGCCGTCCTACTATATTGCAGGAGTATGCGCCGGATTGATTTATGCGAGAAGAACAAAAATAAATGTATTGAACCGGTTTGCCGCTTTTGTTTATGCCCTATTTAACCTGAAAAAGGCCCTCCGATGCTTGAACATTAGTTTGCCCAATGAGGTTTCCCTTCCGCTGGCATGGCCTGCCGACCGGGAGAGTAAGGAGCTTGAGCAGATCATCCGGGAAAAGTTGTTTTCGATTTACGCACAGCCGATCGTAAATACATTGACCAAAGAACTGGAATATGTTGAGATCCTCACGAGATTTAACAGCAAGAGTCCTGATTACTGGTATGACATGGCGAGAAGGGATGGCCGATTGGATGAGATTACGATTGCTACCTGTGAAGAATTTGTCCAAAATGCAAACTATTTAAAAGAATTAAAGATTAAAGGAATCTTTTATAATTTGGAAGCCGATTTGACGAAAGAGACAATCGTGAAATGCATTGAGCTGTTAAAACAGACTCAGCTTTCGTTCACGATAGAGATCACGGAGCATGTAAAGAAGGACTTGGAGCTTTGGAAAAGTATTGCGGAAGAAGAGGGCGTTGCTATTTCTTTGGATGATTTCGGAGAAAAAGCCGCAACCGAGCTGGAAGAGATTACAGTTTTGCAGCCAGCTTTTGTAAAAATGAAAAGAAACAAGCTGCAGGAGTACTATAGTGCGATTATGGATTTGGACCGCCAATACATCCGAAAAATGGTCATCGAGCATGTAGAAGAGGAAGAATTGAAGCAGCTTACACAGGATGGTATTAAGTATGTTCAAGGCTGGCTCTGTTCTGTCGCGAAAAAACTCAAGGACATTGATGCCGACCAATGGAACGCCGGTTTTTTAAAAGGATAAACCAATGGGAAGTGTAAAAGATGAAAATCCAACAATTAGATAAAATGAGCGCAGCCATTGAAATGGCTGCGGCTGCTCATCAAACACAAGTCAGAAAAGGGAATAAGAAGCCTTATATTTCCCACCCCTATTTTGTAGGAATGCTGCTGCTGGATGCAGGCTGCACGGAGGAGACGGTTCTTGCCGGTATTTTACATGATGTGATCGAGGATACGGATGTCACTGATGGAGTCATTCGTTCAGCATTTGGCGATCGGGTTATGGAGATGGTGGAGGGAAGTTCTGAACCGGATAAATCTCAATCGTGGGAAGCGAGAAAAAAGCATACGATTACGTATTTGCAGAAAGATGCTTCGGTGGAAGTTTGCCAAATTGTATGCGCCGATAAGCTCCATAATGTCCTTTCGTTAAGGCAAGATCTGGAGAAGCAGGGAGAGGCCGTTTGGAGCCATTTTAAACGAGGCAAGGATTTGCAGGAGTGGTATTACACCTCACTCGTTGAGGCACTTGGCCGTCGGGTAGGGTCATTCCCGCTGTTTCTCCAATTAAAAAAAGAGGTGCAGAGCCTCTTTTATCGTTAGATGTGCTTCATAAAGGCTTGGTTGACGAAGTTATTTTCGGAAGAGAAGTGCTTTTTAGATAGGAAGAAGTACTTGATGAATGACTAACGAAGCGATCGGGAATTAGCGAAGCACGAACCAACTGAAACAATCGTTGAAAAATGAATTGAATATCGTGAAGAAGTGCAAAAAAACGTCAATTCGATCGAATTGGCGTTTTTTCGTGTTGCTTATCGACGACTGTGTTGCAATGATTCCTTCATGTTATCAAGATTAAAAGGAAGGATGTAATTCTTTACCCCCACTGCAAAGAAGGAGGAAAAACTTAGGGGTTAGTTTTACGATCCCGTGTTGCAACATATGTTTTACAACAGGATGTAAGGAGGGGCCAAATAACATGCCAAATGGATTGAAATATAATATTAGAAATCAATTTGTCATTGGTGTTAATGATCGTACACTTGCAAAATTGCTAAAGACTTTAGCGTTAAACGGAATAAATATAAATGGTTTTCAACAACATAAAACTAGTAGTTTTCAGAATATCTTACGATTTGTAGTCGGGAAAACTGAAGGTGAGAATAATAACGATCTTCAAACCGTTAGAGGCATTCTTAAACAATTGCAAGTGGAATGGTGGGAAAAGAAGGTGATTCAAATTCTTGAGATTGCATCAGGCGCTCCAGGACAATTAGGTATGGTATATGGGGCATTGTGGTGTAGAGTAAAGATTGAGACGATATACTTAGGAGAAAACACAAAATTATATTTAGATGTCTCAGATAATCAAGAAGCCATTTCTATTTTATCTGCTCCAGAACTTAAACTTTGTAAGTGAAAGGTTAATGAAAAAAACTCTTGGAAAAAGGGAACTGATTTTCCGCTATATATACGCTCCATTTGCCAGCTGCAAATAATATCGTTTAACTCAGGATTTATTATCATTTATCAAATAATCATGATTATTTGATAAGATTGAACATAATTTAGGAGTAAGTCGCTCAAGTGGGTAAGCACATACTGAAAGTCTTCTCTCCTTTTGAATTACCTCATTCGCCTTGCATTCATACTTTTGTACCAACTCATCATTGGCTTCTTGAGAACTCCATTCGACGTGGGCCCATGTCCATGCTGGCTTATTTTCCTGATCTAGAACCATTGTATGGCTGGAGAAGTGATTGACAATGGTGTGTGTGTGAAAATCTCCATTTAAAAGATAAAAGTCAAAATTATTTATAAGAAGGATTTCTGACATCTTGTCAGCAGGAATTAAGCTCTCCATTTTCTCTTTTAATTTCGGTAAGTTTTTCGCACTCTCTACCACTAAAATGCGATGTTGCCTTTTCAGACCTAACAAGATAAAAGACACGAGATTGGATAGGTACTTCTCTTCATTTTCATATTTATAAAAAATATGACCTTGTTTTAAATCCCTTAACTCCTCGATTGGTTGCCCCATGATAACCATCCTTAATGTATGATAAATTCATCAATTACCTGATAACCCTTCAAGTATGTAATTTGCAGAAAACTGGAAAACGATGTCGTGTTTATAAACAGATTAAAACGGTACCTGACGTTGCCTAACTCCCATGAAATTGGCTTTCATTGATTCCATCAACAACTAACTGTATATTTATATTACTAAAAATGTGGTTCATTTTCATTGCAAATTAATCCCTGTAATTTTTAGTAAATTGCTTTTCTTGTAAGATCTGAGTCCTGTTACAGAAATTATCCCAAATTCTTTAAATAGTAAGCTAAAAATCTTAAGTAAGTTCTGTAAAAGTATCCATTTTGGATGCCCATCCAATTGTCAGGTACTTCTTCAGCATTATTTTCCTAGGCGCGTGGGATTACATAGGTGTTGTAGTTTCTTCTTTTTTTGCTGTTCTGTGCTTCTCATAAATCCGAAACCCATCCCTCACCCGTTTGTTTGAGGATTTTGTATTATGTTCCCATGACCAATAGGCCAAAAACGTAAGCAAACCGCCGAGTAAACTAATCATTATCAGTACAGCTATGTATTTAAAATGGTACGTTCGGTACATGATGACCAAAGAAAAGAGAGTAATGAGTGCGAAGTTGAAGCAAGCGGAACGGGTGATGCGGATTTTCGTCCGGATGTAGTCCAACTGGTTCGCCTGGTTTTGGTCATTTGTAAGAAGGATGAGCTCCCTTGCTGTTTTTCGGTTTTCGTCCCTTGTTTCTTTTTTCCTCTTTCTAAAAACTACATCATCTACAAAATTATCGATCAAAATACCAAGTGTATAAATAAAGGGAAGCATAAGGACAAAAAGAGCCAATAATGTGTCCTTGTTGGTGCTCTTTAAATAACCAAACAAAGGCTGGAAAAAATCCACGCCCAAGACCATGACGGCGCATAAAACCAAAGCGATAAAAAAATGAAATCCATTAATGAGATGCTCAATCAGCATATTTGTCGTATTTCCCATACCGATCCTCCATACATAATAAAAATGCCAAGCTTTATTATTTTATAGTGAATGACCATTTTTGTGAATAGTTGGAATAAAAGAATATAAAGCGAAAATCTTCTTTGCCTCGTTAATAATTGGTTGAGAGGTGTAAGAAGTACTAGATGAACCAAGTGATGTTGGTAAAAACGATAGAGTTAAAGAATTAACAGAGTAAGGTAAAATAGGATGATATCAAGATTTCAGCAGCAAATCGCATGTTTATGAAGGGGGAAAGGTCAATGATACTAGAAGCCGCTATGCTTCAAGTGAAACCAGGGATGGAGCAGGAATATGAAGAATCATTTCGCAAAGCATCTAAGATTATTTCATCTATGAAGGGCTATATTTCACACGAATTACAGCGTTGTATGGAAGAAGAGGGTAAATATTTGCTTCTTGTTAAGTGGGAGAGTTTAGAAGACCACACCGTAGGATTCAGGCAATCAAAGGAGTATCAAGAATGGAAATCGTTATTACATCGTTTCTATCACCCTTTTCCGACAGTGGAACATTTTGAAAAAGTACATCTGGCACAAGGGGATTCTAATTTATGATTAAGGGACTCCTAAACATTGGAGTCCGACCATGATCTAATCAAATATCGGGATATCATAGATCATGTCATTGAATATTTAAAAAACCATCCTGAAACGGGCAGCCAAAACATCATGAAGTTAGCTTGGAATGGGGATAATATCGCTTATTAGAGCTTATTAAACGATTGTTTAAAAGAGTTGCAAAGGATGACTTAAACTTATCCTACTTGCTTTTATTTGAACATGAGACATTCAAATGATCCCGTGAAGTTATTGAGCAAAATTGCTGAACTCCATAAGTGAAGTATCTGTTACCGTGCAGCATCACACCATTCTTCATGAATTCTCATTATCTTTTTCTAAATTAATAATATATTTTAGACCAGAATGTGCATCTTTAAAAATTGGTGCATCAATACGCTCTTGTATTGCTAATGCTAAATCAGGATTAATTCCTACTATAATAGATTGAACACCGATTAAGCGCAATGTTTCAGTCAAACGGTTAAGGTTATAATGCACAGTTTCATCAAAACTCGTAACACCAGCGAGACTAAGCATAACGTAACGAATTCTTTTGTCTACACATTCTTGTAAAACAGTTGATATAATATGCTCTCCCCGTAAAACATTCATATCCCCATATAAAGGTAAAGCTATTGTTTTATCCCAAATGTGTAGTATAGGTACCGAAAGTTTTTGAATCAGTTGATCCTTCCTTCGCTCTTCCTCATCTTTTGTTGTCATATCCATTAACATTACTGTATAACCAACTAGTTCTTTATTGTCCTGGATAGGGGTAATGATAATATCAGCAATAATTTTGCTTTTTATATTAATTCTTGCCTTATGGCCATCCTTAATACCTTTGTCCATAATGAAGCGCTGGTTTTTAGGGTTTTTATGAAAAAAGTCCATATTTTTCCCAATGATCTCATCAATTGAATTTAAACCGTATAACGGATAGATGTTTTTCATCACTTCTTCTGCTTTCTTGTTTACCCAAACGATCCTGTATTCAGTGTCTGAAATGATGATTACTTCCCCAATGCTATTTAACAAGTCAGCATTTGATATGTTTATTCCTATCTGGTCCATAGCGAAAACTCCTTTAATTCAGTTGACCTTTATTATAGCAAGTTGTATCCCGAAATATTAGTGACTTATTTATCTTTTGAAACAAGAATCTGCCTAGAATTTGCCGAACTCACCCATTTTAGGAAATAAAAACGAGGTAAATCCACACAGAATTGAGGGAGTTCACCAAACCTGCCCTTTACATCTACATATTCACATTGGAACAATCACAAGTCCAGTAATAGCTATTGGTAATATGTCATTTATTAATACCTTGAGTTCTTATTATATTTTCGATTGGCAGTAGATGAATCGCAGCAATAAAGTTAAGGTGTCAAAAGTCCTAGTTAACTAAAAGGTTGGTAAAAAAGATACCAGTAAAACAAAAAATTTACAGAAACCGCCAAATGAAAAACCAATTTCTCAGTATTAAAATGAGAAATTGGGTTTCATTTCTTTTCACATCTTGGTGGTTTCATGAGCGCGATAGAAAAGAGAATACTTCTGTTCTCTTTTCTACTTTATACTATGCAAATACAATAGGAAATGCTTGGACATTTTATTGAAAATTAGTTTTTGTAAAAAAAAGAGAGATTAAAAAGAGACCAGGATTCTATCCAAGGTCTCTACGCCAACATAAAATCAATCTTAGCAACTGTGGCGGTTTTTTTTCTTCTTTTTACATTTGAAAATGAAACTAGAAGAACTAGAAGAACTAGAAGAACGTCTACATTTTGAGGATCGTTTTGAGGATCGTTTAGAGGAACGCTTGTGATGAGAAGAAGAGCTAGAGCTTCTTTTTCCGGATTTTTTTGGCATATGTCTTCCCTCCTTAAAAGAACAGAGAAACATAGTAACTTTTCTCTGTATTTTATATTATTCAGGTGTGTTCGTTTTTGTTTGGACAAGCATATAAAACAGAAAAAAATAATTTTTCTATTTGAACTGTCACTAGAATAATAACTTATATAAAAGTTATAAATGGTTTCTAACATCCTATGGGTCTGGTGTTGATATATTTAGGAGGAGCTAAGTCAAATATATCTCCTGTTGTTATTCAGATAGAGAGATATAGAAATTTAGGAATGAATAAGAGCTCGTTGACGACAATACAGCAAAGAACTTTTATAAATTTCTATCTCAGAGGATTAAAAGAGGCTGTAAATGAAAGGATAAAAAGGTAAGCTTTCTATAATGAAATAGCGCAAAACAATCCTTTAGAATGGCGCCCTATAGCCATATACCAATTATTCTCGCTCTTTTGGCCAAGAGCCTTGTTGTTTACGAATTAATACAATTTGTCCGATGTGGTACACGTTGTGCAAAATTTGACGAGCCAGACCCCCAACAAGTTCCTCATCCAATTGACCGTCATTCACTTGTGCCAGTGATTTACGCAAGTCTTCACAAATTAGGTGTGTTTCTGACAAGACGGCCTTCCATTTTTCAAAGTCTGTTGGATCCCCGCTATCCCCAAAGGTATTCTCTGACAAGATTGCCTCCCATTTAGAATTTGGTGGTTCCCCAATATCTCCAAATGTAGCTTTGTTATCAGAGGCCTCTTTTTTAGACGTTGTATCATTGATTTGTCTAACAAGCAGGGCATTGTAATAATTTAGATGGTTCACCGTCTGCCAAATGGTATTCCCACCTTCAGGAGGCTGCCAGCTTGCATCTTTGGAATTTAAACCTTTAAGAGCAGATTCTAAAGGCAAAAACCAGGTCTCCGTATTCCAGATAAAGTCAAATTCCATGCGAAAAATATCCATCAGTTCCAGGCTCATTTGCTTCCTCACTTCCATCACTCCTTTATATTTATAGTTTAGATCGGTTTAACAATAAAACAACTCACAAATGGATCGTAACATAAGAGAACAAGCAGACCCTATAGGATCTGCTAGTTTGATGTAAGTCTAAAGGCCCGCGTCATTAGCTGTTTTGCAAAAAGTCTCTCATAAACGTGGTTTCTCAAGTTGAGGAGCATGTCCCACATCGTCTGACGGTTTTTATCTTTTTCATTTTTGCTACATGGATTCGTAATTAATCGTCATATTCAATCTTGTTAATTCACTGCCTGGGTTATGGTAGGCATGGTTGCAGTTGGCTTTAAAACGGATCGACTGATCTTTTTCGAGTAAGTAGGTTTGCCCGGATATCGTTAATTCGAGCTGACCGTCAAAAACGGTAATGTATTCCTCCGTGCCATCGTGATGAGGAGCTGCATCTAAATAGCCTCCTGGCTCAATCTCTACCATGTATATTTCAAATTGCTTGTTGTTTTCGAAGGGGAAGTAGGGATATACTTTATATTTCCCATCATTCTCGGGCAATTCCAATAAGTCTTCTTTTGAAATGATTGTTATATTGTTCGCTGATTCTTGAATGAGCGAAGTGAATGAAACCTTTAGTCCATTCGCGATTTTCCACAGCGTTGTTATGGTTGGAATCGATTCTCCGCGTTCGATTTGGCCTAACATGGTTTTGCTGACACCGGTCAACTCAGATACTTTATCCAAACTTAATTTATTCATCCTTCTGAACGCCTTCATGTTTTCGGCGACCACAACATGGATTTCCTTCACATTTATCCCTCAATTTTTTATTTACAATATAACGTATAAATTATACAATTTAAAGCACAAGACGCTATAAAGTATATTTGTGCTTTATAGCATACAAGGAGTGTTGCCATTATGTCCGTGTTGTCACTGTTGGTTTATGCTTTTGTTGCAAGCTTCACCCCTGGGCCCAATAATATTATGTCATTGTATTTCGCCAATCAATTTGGTTTGAAACACACGTTTAGATTTTGTGTAGGAGTGGGTCTTGGATTTTTCATTTTATTGTCGATCGCTAATTATTTTACCGTTGCCTTAAACACCGTTTTTCCACAAGTTGAGTTCATTATGAAACTATTTGGCTGTCTCTATTTGCTTTACCTGGCTTATAAGATCATGAAGAGCAAGCTGGGGAAAGAACAACAGTTCAACAGCCGATACAACAATATGAAATCAGGTGCGATGTTGCAATTTATCAACCCGAAAGGAACCGTTTATGCCATTACGGTCACGGCCACATTCATTGCTCCTTTTTACCATCATTATTTGTCTCAATTCCTATTTGTCATCTTGTTGGCTGTGATTGGATTCCTTGGGACATTCAGCTGGAGCTTGTTTGGATCCTTGTTTAAGAAGTGGATTGCACAATATCAGATGGTTTTCAATATTACCATGGCTTTGCTGCTTGTTTATACGGCGGCTGCGATTTTGTTTCATTAAAACAATACCGGTACCAGAAGCTGATATGGGGTATTTTTTACTCCTTGTTTTATTTGTATTGGCTTAATTTAAGCCCTTTTAAATATACTTTTAACATTTTGGTTTTCAACAATGGACATGCTATAATTAAGGAAATATAAGGATGAGAAATGAGGAATGAAAATGAAAAATTTGTACTCAATCCGTCCACAAGATTTTACAGAATTCGAAAATATGATGACTGATTTTAGTAAAAGAGCAACTATGCAACCTTCCGATAAAGTTGTTGAAGTCAAAGTAATAAAAACCCAGCACGCTCCTGTAGCTGTAGTTATTGATTCGAAGGAAGACGATAGTATGAAACCAGAAAAGAGAAGATTGACGGTTGAAGAAAAATTAAAACTTGCCGAGAAAATTGTAGGTAAAGCAAAGTATTTTGATCGAGAGGGTCTTCGAGAATCAGATTGTATCGCCAATCGAGAAGATTGGGAGGAAGACGCTGAGTGAGGCTGTTGTTTGATACCAACATCTGGGCAATTTATGAAAAAGGATATGAACCTGTTATTAACTATATTCAAGAAAGAATTAAAGAGGGACGAGAACACGAATTTTGTATGTCTCGGATGATTCAACATGAGTTGCTTTCAATTCAAAGCTTTGACACTGAAGATGAAATTAAACATAGTCGCCTTTCCATGATTGAGATGTGTGAAAGCTTTTTTGAAGTTGATGAGCAAACCGTTTTACTTGCTGCAGAAATAAGAAGAAGAACTAAAAGAAATGGACTAACTATAAAAGCTCCAGATGCAATTATTGCTGCAACGGCTAGAATCCATAATGCTAGGTTAATTAGTCACAATGACAAAGACTTTTTATGGGCGAGCCGGGAATATGATATTGAGTATTATAATCCTATTTTAGATAAAGACCATTATATTTCGTTTAATAGACGGTTTAACCAAGAAAATAGTTTAGAAGAAAAGTAGGAATAGCCTGGAAGGGTTATTCCATTTTAAATAAAGGGAAAAGATGCGATCCTGCAAAGGGACCATATGAATAGAGGGAAGAACACCCGTACCCTCCTCCGGTACGGGTGTATCTTTTCCTTTTTTTAATTCAGGTTCTAATTCACCGAAACTCCCTCTTCCTCCGCATACGAAGCATCCGCTTGTCTCTTAAGCCGGGCAGATCCATACAGCACATAGTAGACCAGAGACACTAGGAAAATACCGAGAATCACATAGATCAAAGGGACCGATGTGCCAAACAGCATCATATTGGTGGTCAATACGCTGTATTTAATGATGCTGTACAAACACACCAATCCGAGGATCAGGGCAATGCTTGGCACAACCGGATACTTTACCTTAAATGGACGTGCCAGCTCCGGTTCTTTTTTACGAAGAATGAAGAGGGAAACCATGCTGATGCAGTACATCATCATTGCCCCGAAAACAGAAAGGATGATGAGCGCGTTGGCGAAGCTCGCTGAGCCTGCACAGATCACACCGATGGCTCCAGGAATCAAGAGGCCGCCGACCGGAACGCCTTTCTTGTTCGTTTTGGCCAAGAACTTCGGGAAGTAGCCATCTCGTGCCAGGGCGTACGTCTGTCTGGAGAAGCCCATGATGATGCCGTTCAAGCTGGCGATAAGGCCAAACAATCCGATGATGGCCAAAACGGTTGAAAGGCCGTTGTCGTATACGGAGGACAGCGCCTGGGGAAGGGGATAATCGGCAAGCTTACCGTTTCCTCCGCCAAGACCGGCGGTAACAAAAAGCGTAAATAATGTAGCTGTAGCTAAAGTGATGATCGCACCAATAAAGCCTTTGGGAATGTCTTTTCTAGGATTCTCTACTTCTTCCGCAGCCATCGCTCCGCCTTCAATCGCCAGGTAAAACCAGACGGCAAACGGGATAGCGGCCAGGACACCTGTCGGTCCATTCAGAAAGGAGTTGCCGTTCAAGATGTTGGAAGCCTCCACATGAGGCAGGCCAGCGACATAAAAGATGGACAAGCCGATCAGTGCCAGAATGGTAGCGGTAAGCTCAATGACGGCAACTTCCTTAACGCCGATCAGATTTAAGAGGATGAAGAAAATAAATGCTACGACCGTGGCGTACACCGGGTTCACAGCTGGAATGAGGAAGTGAATGTACGCGCCTGTAGATACCGCAATGGCTGGAGGCGCGAATATGAATTCAAGCAGACACGCCATTCCTGCCATATAGCCGCCAAACGGTCCCATGGCTCGTCTCGCATACGCGGAAGGACCGCCGGATTGGGGAATGGAGGTGGAGAGCTCCGCATAGCTGAACATAAAGGTCGTGTAAAAAACGGTGACAATCAGCGTAGCAATCGCAAGTCCGATAATCCCACCCTGTTCAAATCCATAGTTCCATCCGAAGTATTGCCCCGAGATTACCATCCCTACTGAAATTGCCCATAAATGAATCGGCTTTAAATGTTTTTGTAGCGCCATCTCTACTCCTCCTTTAGTTGTGTTTACTTAAGTTGATTTGGGGACTTTTGTTTCAAAAAGTCTTCATTGATTAGTTGATTGAAGTAGAAGGTGCGAGATCCTCGAAAATGAATTTCACATTTACTTCGTGCGATGTCTCGCTGCCGAATCGTTCCTTGTCCTGCAGGAGATGCGGGACAGGTGAGACCAGGTAGGCGTTTACGCCGGTAAGGTAGGCGTTTACGCCGGTAAGGTAGGCGTTTACGCCGGTAAGGTAGGCGTTTACGCCGGTAAGGTAGGCGTTTACGCCGGTAAGGTAGGCGTTTACGCCGGTAAGGTAGGCGTTTACGCCGGTAAGGTAGGCGTTTACGCCGGTAAAGAAGGCGCTTGCGCCTGATGGGCTCAGCGCCCGCCCGAGAAAGTAGGCGCTCGCGCCGGTAAAAGCGAGCGACCTGAAACGGAAATCAACCACTTCCAAAGACAACGAAATCGCACTTAAACAATGAGGTGCACACCGCTTGTCTTCTGCTGAAGCATCTTGTCAATCAAGGTTCCGATATGGGCGGCGGCTTCAATCGGAGGCGTTCCCCGTTTATGGATATTCGAAATGACCATGCGATCGGATTCCTTTTTACCTTTGCCCGGCTGGTAGCACATGTAGGCACTCATCGATTCGGCGCTCATCAGTCCCGGCCGTTCCCCGATCAAGAGGACAAGGGCTTTTGGCTTTAATATCTCGCCAATTTCATCCATGCAGGCGACGCGCCCACCTTTAACAAAAAAGGAGGTTCCGATCTGAAGATTGTAGGATTCCAGGGAATCGATCAATGCCGGATAAACGTCACTCAGGTTTTCTTCAATGGCCTTTGCGCTTAATCCATCCGACACAACGACCTGTACATCCGGTGCCTGCAGGCAGTTTTTCTGAAGGACGGCCTTTGCATCGTCGGCCAATAATCTTCCGTGGTCGGGCCGTTTTAAGTAATGTTCCATGGATTCCACTTGTGTGGTCACCGAGAAAAGGTTGAATTCGGACAGGATTTTGTCAGGCACGGTGCCGTATACCGAATCGACAGCAGCTGCGTGATCGGTACGAAATTGAAGCACATCCTTGGTTAAGGGCCTTGTTCCTGTCCGGCCGACGCCAATGCGGGCAGGGGTGAATTGTTTGAGCGTTTCAAGCGGATCTCGTTTTGAATTTGCCAACATGATAAGCCACTCCTTACGTTAGATTCATAAAAATCGTCGGATCGCCAGCCTTGGAGGTAAAAATGCCATTTTGCGTGATGCCTTGCTCTTCAAGCCACTGTGCAAAGAGGGGAGCAGGGGTCTGGCCGAGCACCTGGCGGACAGTAGCTATGTCGTGATAGCTCAGGGACTGGTAATTCAGCATGCAGTCATCGGCCATCGGTACGCCGATCATAAAATTTACACCCGCCGTTCCGAGCAGCATGCTCAGGTTGTCCATGTCATTTTGGTCGGCATCCATATGATTGGTGTAACAGACGTCAACGCCCATCGGCAGGCCGTGCATTTTGCCCATAAAATGATCTTCGAGACCTGCCCGGAGGACCTGCTTGCTGTTATACAAATATTCCGGTCCGATGAAGCCGACCACAGTGTTTACGATGAACGGCTTATAATGGCGGGCGAGGCCGTAGCACCGGGCTTCAAGTGTCACCTGGTCAATGTCAAAGTGGGCTTCAGATGAGAGTTCCGAGCCCTGGCCGGTTTCAAAGTACCAGCGGTTCGGGCCGGCTGCTGTTCCTTTTTCCTTGATCAAAGCGGTCGCTTCATCCAGCATGGAAAGGGAGATCCCAAACGAATCATTGCCAACTTCGGTACCAGCCAGACTTTGAAAAATCAGGTCAGCAGGCGCGCCTTTTTCGATCGCTCTCATCTGGCTGGTCACATGGGACAGCACACAGTTTTGGGTGGGAATCGACCATTCATTGATCACATTTTTCGTTTCATGCAGAAGGGCATAGATGTTGTCGGTCGTGTCAATGACGGGATTGATTCCAATCACCGCGTCACCGATTCCGTAGCTCAGAGCTTCATATAAAGAAGCTCTCATGCCCTTGATGTTATCGGACGGGTGATTGGGCTGGGCTCTGGAAGCGAGAATTCCTTTTTGGCCAATCGTCGTCTGGCAGGTGGTTTGCACTTCAATTTTGGAAGCAGCCTGAATCAAATCCAGATTGGACATGATTTTGGCGGTAGCGGCAATCATTTCACTGCTCAATCCTTGGCTAAGTGTTAACAAATCATCGCTGACGTGCTGTTCAGACAGGATATATTCCCTCAGCTCGGCGACGGTCCAGTTTTTGATGATTTCATAAACGGCAGCCTCGACCTGGTTTTCGATGAGTGCGGATACGTTGTCTTCATCGGGACTGAGCAGCGGGTAATTCCGAATTTCAGAAAGGGTAAGATCTGCCAGCACCTGCTTAGCGGCCATCCGTTCTTTCATGGAGCTGGCGCTGATTCCAGCCAGTTCGTCTCCGGAACGTTCTTCATTTGCTTTTGCCATGATTTCTTTCAGACTATGAAATGAAAAGGTTTCTCCTAATAAGGTCGTCGTTTTATACATGGTCAGTCTCCTTGAAAGTGGTTTGGATTAGGATGAAAAAGCCAGGGTTTTTACCGAAACGGAAATAGCTTCTCCTGCGACTGGCAATCCTAAATCGATAAAGTCTCCATGTGTAAAATCAATCTGATCCAGACAAATGATATCGAGCGTTTTGCTCTGTTTGGCGAGGGCCTGCCCCAACGCTTTTGCGATATCCTGTTCACATAGGACGACAAGGCACTTTGCTTCCTTAAAACAAGCGGTAAATTCAGCAAGGATAACTTTTGTCAACTGCTGAAGCATTGTATAGCTGCAGTATGGAAAGTGAGATAACGCCATAGCAACCGGAGGATCGTCCTCACTAAAAAGAGTGGAAGCCTGTTTTAATGCTTGTTGAACCCGTACTTGAAACCGCTCGGGCTCCCACTCCTCTTCCTGCTGTACGGGTACATCCACAATGGGAACGTTTTTTAGCGGAAGCCGGTCGGACTTGATATAGACGGTTGATCCGCTCACTTCCGTATTTTGCATGCCGGCACCAATGACCGTTGCCCGTGCGGTTTCAGGCGCCTCAGATACACCCAGAGCTTGAATATGAAAGGCAAGAAGCGGGCCGATATCTCCGTGCACGGTCACTTCCTCTAACGTTTCCGGCTTTTTCCCTTTCATCATGGCTCCCACGCCGCCTGACACGAGCAGGGTATCGGGCTGGATCGCGGACCTCGTATGAGGAGACACGAGCAGGGAAGAGGCTTTCCTGCTTCCTTTGACGTAATTGACCGTTTCTTCCGCCATCAGCTGGCAGATGGAAGAGAGTTGTTCGAAGCTCGCCTTTTCTCCTTTCCTCAATGGATTGAAACTATTTTCTAAAAATTCAGTCAAATAGGAAGAGACGTAGGTCACTTGGCCGTCCTTATCCAGACGAATCAGTCTTCCGCCCACATGAAGGGTGAACGTCTCAATGACTTTTCCGTCCTGACATAAAGCAATGTTGGCTGTGCCGCCACCCACATCGATATTTGCGATTATTTCACCGGTTTGAGTGGAGCGTTCGATGGCTCCTGATCCTTTGGCAGCCAGCACGCCTTCCAAATCGGCTCCTGCTGTCGCAACCACAAAGTTTCCGGCATGCTCCGCCAGGTAATGAACGATTTTCTCTGCATTTTGCTTGCGGGCACTTTCGCCTGTAATGATAACCGCTCCCGCATGGACTTGTTCCAGGGTGACCCCGGCTTGTTTGTACTCCTTCTGTAGCAACTGCGTTAATTGCTCTACATCAATTTCAACTTCGTTTACCAAAGGGGTGGTATAGATGGAACTGGCATACGTCACCCGGCGGTCGATAATTTGACAGCCTGGCAGCGTGAACTGATCCTGTGATTGTGCAATCAACAGCTCACTGATTATCAGTTTGGTTGTGCTTGTTCCAATATCTAATCCGATGCTTGTCATCCATTGCCGGGTCATATCACCAATTTTTCATCTCCTTTTGAATATGTTGACTATCAAAGTACAGATTTCCGACATCTTTCACTAACTGTGTCACAAAATCTAACAAACTTTCATGTGAAAAAGGTTACAAAAGTTAAAATAGTGGCAGATTTGACGCGATGTAACCGCTTTCTAGCAGTCTAACATGTTTTAGCAAGGGAACGAAACAGGTAGTAAAGCCTATATCCGTTTGGGATGATACTCCCAGACTTATTGCGTTAAAAGGTATCCTGCCATTCATGTTGAAAGTAAAGAGGTAGAGGTGAGGGAAATGGTCAAAGCAGATAAGTTCGCCTCCTAAAATCGCAAAATTACATTTTAGGAGGCAAATCAAATGACATTTCATATCATTGATCGCCAAAATTGGGATCGAGCTCCATATTTTGAACATTATTTAAGCCCAAGGTGCAGCTATAGCGTAACAGCGAATATTGTTATTACGAAGTTGATAGAAAGGCTTCAAACCAAAAAACTCAAGTTTTACCCTGCTTTTATTTACATGGTCAGCAAGGTTGTAAATGAGCATACCGAATTTCGAACGGGCTTTAACGACGGGGTATTAGGCTATTGGGATCACATGCTGCCAAGCTATACGATCTTCCACAACGATACCAAGACGTTCTCCAGCATATGGACGGAGTTCTCGCAGGATTATTGTGAGTTTTATAACAACTACAATGAAGATATGAAGCGATATTCTGATGTTCAGGGCTTTTTCACGAAAAGCCATGAACCTCCAAACACCTTTCCGATCTCCATGGTACCCTGGGTCAGTTTTACAGGGTTTAACTTGAATATAAACGAGGATAACAACTACTTATTGCCCATCCTTACAGGCGGAAAATATTTTAACCAGGACGGTAAAACACTTTTTCCATTAGCCGTACAAATGCATCATGCGGTATGCGACGGGTATCATGCGAGTTTGTTTATTAATGAGGTGCAGGAGCTGGCTGATCGATGTGAGGAATGGATCTTTTAAAAATAAAATGTAGAGGGGATGTATATGAGATTATCAACTTTAGTCATAGACGGGGAAGAGAAGGCTGCTGTTATAACAAACAATGGAGCAATCTCAATAGAAACGATCAATCAACAGTTTCAACAACGATTTGAAACCAGGGTTTTTGAAATCATTCAGTCTAACCAGCTCACCCATCTAACAGATTGGTATGACGCAAAGGACAGTGAAGAGCTCGACCAGGTTTGTGAAGTGATTCCGGGAGAGCAACTAAAATATGCTCCTCTATACAAACATCCAGGAAAGATATGGGGGATTGGTTTAAACTATGTGGAACATGCATCAGACCTTAGTGAAAAGGCGCCGAATACTGAACCGGCCAGCTTCATGAAGCCTGATACCACCATTATTGGATATAATGATACGATTCAGGTTCCTTTACAATCGGAAAGAACAACAGCAGAGGCGGAGCTTGGAATCATTATTGGACAGGAATGCAAGGACATTTCCGAGGAAGATGCTCAGTCGGTTGTAGCGGGTTATACGACGATTATTGATATGACGGCAGAAGATATTCTTCAGAGAAATCCCCGGTATCTAACACGATCAAAAAGTTTCGATACATTCTTTAGCTTTGGTCCTGAGCTCGTAACACCTGATGAAGTTGAAGATGTCCATAAATTGAACGTCTCGACGATTATAAATGGTAAAGTGCATCGGAAAAATGTGGTGGCCAACATGACTTTCCGGCCTTGGGACCTTGTATCCTTTCATTCAAAAGTGATGACATTGCTGCCAGGAGACATTATTTCAACAGGGACACCAGGTGCAGTGGTTATTAGGGACGGGGATATCGTAGAATGCCAGATTGATGGCTTTACACCATTGATAAATAAAGTTGAGGACCTAAAGGTAACGAAAGCAAAAAATCAAGCTGATAAAGCTGTAACGCAAAACTAATAAAAAATAAAATGCCATCCAAGTGATGGCGTTTTATTCTTAGCAGACTTCTTTCTTTTGGTGAAAGGATTTAAACGCTTGTTTAAAAACAAGAAGATGAAAACAACAACACTAATGATTACCATGAAAGTCACAGTTGAAAATGGAATCATTACCGTTCCGAACTCAGCGGGAATTGGCTATGAACCAAGTTTGGAAAAAATCAATAAGTACACGACATACAGTCAAACATATAGTTCAAATGAAATAGCAGCCGTTTAAAAAGTCTACAAAAAAAGCTCATCCTTACCAATGAACTGACCTAGCTAATTGGGACAGAAAAAAACACCTAGGCTGCCATGCTCCTGAATTCTACTGGAGTATGGCAGTTTAATTTTGTAAATGGTCGATTGTAATTATAATAATACATGTAATCTTGTACTTTTTCTTGTACAATGGAACTTGTAAGACGCGGTCTTAGCGGGCTGCTGAATTCTTCCGACTTTAGCGAGGAATGGAAGGATTCGATGACGGCATTATCCAAGCAATTGCCTTTCCGGGACATGCTTGTGATGATGCCTTTTTCTTTTGCCTTTTCCTGAAAAGCATAGGAAGTATATTGAGCTCCCTGGTCACTATGCAAGATCACCTCGTAGGTTTCTCGTCCTCTGCAGGCGTCTTCCAGGGTTTGAGTGACGAGCGAGGTATCTTGTTTATCACTGATTCGATAGGCCAGGATTTCGTTGTTGTACAAGTCCATGATGGTCGATAAATATAACATCTTTTCTCCATAAGGCAAATACGTAATATCTGTGACCCATTTCTGATTGGGCTTCTCTGCTGAAAAGTTTCGCTCCAGAAGATTGGCGACGATACATTTGCTTTCTCCTGCCGTATAGGAGGTTCTCTTTGGTTTTACCCGGCATTGAATGTTGTATTTCTGCATGATCTTCTGCACCGTATTTCGATGAGCTTTCATCTGGTGGTCTTTGTAGAGAAGGTCTCGCACCATTCGGTGCCCAATCCGGTATTTAAATGCTTTACACAGGGCCAGAATCTGTTGTTCCAATGGAGTGAGATCCCACGACTTGTTTTTCCACCGATAGTACGTGGACCTTGGAACCTTTAATCCTTCGCAAATCATGGCAATGGTGTACTTCTCTTTAAATAGATCCACTAATTCGACGAATACTTCTGGAACCACTTCCTTTCGATCTCCTGATACTTTCCCACTAATTCTTCTCTCATCTCATAAATGGCTAATTTTCGTTTAAGTTGTTCAAGCTCACTTATCTCTTCCGGTCCTTTCCCAAAGGTATATTGTTTTCCAATCGGTTGGGCTAACCGTTGTTCCTCCCCATCTCGAAACCACTTCATCCACGTTTTAATTTGCGTACGATTCTTAATCCCAAATTGATTCATCAGTTCCTGGTTGGAATACTCTCCTGTTAATTTTAGACGAATCACTTCTCTTTTTAGCTCTTCAGAATAGATCTTCTTTTTTCTCGCCATGAGAAAAACACCTCCACTTTGTCGATATTTGTATATACGACCATGGGGGTGTTTTTTCCTTTGTCTCATTTAATTAGGTCACTCTACCAAATTGGGATGAGCTTTTTATAGTTATAAAAGTTTTTTGTTCTGTAGTGGTTTTAAGTCCTATTTTTAACCTATGAAGCCTTCACTGTAACTGCTGATGGAGCTTTTGCGCTGAATCTGCTAATCACCAGGCCTACAATAGTACCAACAAGTGCAGGCACGATCCATTCTAATCCAACAGAGGATAGGGGAAGGAGGTTTCTCAAGGTTTGAATTGGCCCTAAATCAAGGCCGAACGTATTTAAACCGTTGATTACGGCAAATACAGCTGTAAATAAGATCGCGCTTCCGTAGACTTTTTTCGCATTCTTAAAGAAGCGATGGAAAAAGGTTAGTGTGATTAATACGATTGTTAACGGATAAGCAGTGACAAGGAACGGCACCGAAACTTTAAGGATTTGGTTCAATCCCAGGTTTGAAAGGGTGAAGCCTACAAGTGTAACGGCTAACACGACCGTTTTGTAGCTTGCTTTAGGAATCAGATTCGAAAAATATTGGCCACAGGCTGATGTTAATCCGACTACTGTGGTGAAGCAGGCTAACGTAAAAATTAAGCCGAGCAAGGTTTTACCGCTCTGTCCCAATAAAAGGGTCGAAGCCGTTGAGAGAATTTCGGTGCCATTCTCAAACGAACCATTGGCCTGCATTTTTCCACCAATTAATCCGAGACTGATGTATACCAATGAAAGCAATACCCCGGCAACCAACCCGGCTTTCAACGTATAGTTCGTTAATTGTTTTCTATCACGGACGCCTCTTTGCTGGATCGCTGTAAGAATGACAATTCCAAATGCCAGTGCAGCAAGGGCATCCATTGTGTTATACCCTTCAAGGAAGCCTGTAGAAAAAGCACCGGATTCATATTTCGCTGATGGTGACTGGAGTGGCGCATCCAGTTTAACAAACCCGACTACGCACAAGACAACCATAGCTAACAGTAAAACTGGAGTAATCCAACGGCCCATGTATTTTTCCATTTTGGAAGGGTTTAAGCTGATAACATAAACAAGGGCAAAGAATAGAACAGTGAATAAGAATAAAATCAAAGATGAGTTCACTGATTTTCCAAGAAAGGGTTTAACTCCCATCTCATAAGCAACATTGGCGTTTCGCGGAATAGCAAGGAATGGTCCAATCGATAAATAAATGACAACCATAAAGGCTGTACTGAATAGCGGATGAACGCGATTTCCGATGGTTTGGACGCCGCCTTTTACAAGGGAAACGGCGAACAGCACGGCAAAGGGCAATCCCACGCCGGTAACGATAAATCCTGTCATGGCGAGCCAGTAAGATGTACCAGACTCCGCTCCAAGGAATGGCGGGAAGATCAGGTTTCCGGCTCCAAAAAACATAGAAAATAACATCAATCCAATAAATAAGGTGTCCAGTTTTCTCAAAGTAATCTCTCCTTTATTGTTTTTTAAACATAAAAAAACCCGTCCCTAATGCAGGGACGAGTTTGTGCTCGCGTTACCACCCTTATTCCGCAGCTAACAAGCTTACGGCTCTCAGTCAACGTACAATCATACGTGTTCCTTGTAACGGCGGACAACCCGTCAAAGCTTACGAATGTTCAGCTTTGCACCTCAGAGATGATATTCGGACAAGACCTGAACATCGGCTTTCACCAGACACCGACTCTCTTTAGGACAGGATTCCTATCTTACTCTTCTCGTCATTGATTTTAGTTATAAAAGTAATTTAGCAAACGAAAATTGATAAGTCAATATTTTTTGGTAATTTTAAATATTGGTAACTCAAACTAAATATGGGTTGGGAAGGAAGCGGGAGGAAACGGTTGAAGACTGGTTTGATCGAATGGATTATAAGTCGGAAACGAAAAGAGAGATTGCGGATTTATACAGAAAGGTACGATATGGTGAGCATCCACTTACAAAACAGGAACTGGACGTATAAAAAAGAAATATCTCAGAGTTGAAAAAGGAAATAAAAAGAGCTTCAAAAGAGAAGTAATGCTAAAAGCAGTGCCATTTCTGATGGGAAATGGCACTGCTTTTAAACGATTGTTTAAACTGCCTTTATTCCCTTTATTCCCTTTTGCGAAAAAAACGACAAAGCTCTTCATATGTTTCATTTGGCGCTTCTTCCGCAAGATAGTGCCCGCAGTCGAGTTCCCTGCCTTCGTGGGTCGCCCAGTCCTGCCAAACGTCAAGCACATTATACCAGCGTGGGAGCATTCCTTTTTTGCCCCAGAGCACAAGAGTAGGGCATTGGATTTTTTTATTTCCCCGGTCTGCTTCATCAAGCTCATAATCAATCGAGGCACCTGCCCTGTAATCCTCGCACATCGCATGGATGGTTCCGGGCTCGTTGATCCACCGCAAATAATCCCGAAGTGCTGCCGGGTCAAACAGCTCCTTTTTCCCGTTGAAGTAAAGGTGCTCTGGGTTTTCACCAATCATTTTTTCTGGAAGGTCGTAAGGCTGGGCCAGAAAAAACCAATGAAAGTAGCCCATGCCAAAGTCCATCGTCGTCCTGCGGAAAGCTTCTCCGGTTGGTACGATGTCGAGGACTGCCAGCCTTGTCACCTTTTCGGGTTCGTCAAGGGCTAACCGGTAGGCGACCCTGCCGCCCCGGTCGTGGCCCGCTATGGCAAATTCGGTATAGCCAAGCTGATTCATGAGCGATACCATATCCTTTGCCATGGCCCGCTTGGAATAAGGATAGTGGTTCTCATCCGTTCGTGGCTTCGAGCTTCCGCCGTATCCTCTTAAATCAGGAGCAATCACCGTAAAGTGTTTGGCCAAAAGGGGTGCTGTTTTATGCCACATGACATGAGTCTGGGGATGGCCATGAAGCAGCAGCAGCGGTGGTCCTTCTCCGCCAATGCGGACACGCAGTGTAGCTTCACTGGATTGTATTTATTTTAATGCGAAGTGTTCAAACAACGCAATCTCCTCCTTTCATTTCCATTACCCTGTTGAAATGGACGGATAAACTGCAGTTTCTGTTGGGAAATCGCGCTGCTTTTAAACGCTCGTTTAACTATTATTCTTCTTCATTCCCTCTGGAAATAACGTTACCTTTTGCATCATAAACGGTCACCTTCACCGGCAACTTTACTTCATCTTTTTGAAAAGTCGCATACCACACCCACAGGTCATCCCGGACGAAGAAGCGGTTTGGCTGTACATGGCCTTCACTGTTAATGACGATGGTCTTAGCCTCGTCCTCGGCAAACCCGTATATGATGGACAAATTCTTTTGGACCTTATTTTTTACCTGCCAGATGATCGGGCCTCTGTCGCCACGCTCCTCGTTAAATTCCTGGAAATTCAGCATCGGGTAAATGAACTTTTTAAATTCGGTAAATGCATTATTGGTCAACGCGGGAGTAATCCCTGTACTGCTCTCGGCAAAAACCAGATGTGAGTCAGCATCAAACAAACGAATTCCTTTGCAGTCACCATCCTGGTCCGCCACTCTTTGGCAGACCTGCTCTTCGAGGGATGTGTCGGGAATGTCAGGAGGAGCTGGGCTGGCCGGACTCGATGGCCGTGAAACAAAAAAGTAAATCACCACAATGATCCCTATACAAAGTACACCTAATACCCATTTTTTACTCATCTTCAAAAGCCCCCGTTTCAACTTCATTTTAAAGATATTCCGTTTCTGTGAGGTTTTTCCTTTTTGTTACCCATCATATGTTGCCTTCGAAATGACCATGAGGAAATCGGCCTTTGGCAGGATATGGATTAGACGAACCAGAAAAGCGATTTTATAATAGAGGAAGAAAACGTTTACAGAGGAAGAATCCTTAAAAACAGGCGAGGGGAGGTGTACACGATGGCAGAGTATGTATCTAAGGCAAATCGTGAAGACAAAGGAATGATTTTTACATTTTCGAAAAGAAACCAGCAATTTGTCTATTCGTATTCTCATGGGCCTTTGCTGGACCAAATCCATGGGGGCCAGGAGATTACCGGAAAAACCGTTTTTGACCTGTATAAGAATGCGCCTGATCTGGCACATGTTATCCATGAATATTATGAAATGGCGTGGAATGGAGAGTATGTGGAATACGAAGTTCATTTTCGGGACAAAGAGTACCTCACCAGTCTCCGTCCTGTGGCCGATCAAGGAACAGTAGCTCAAGTGGTGGGGATATGTACGGACATCACACTGCAAAAAGAGCAGGAAAGAAAGTTGGCCCATGCGATGGCACGATCCGACTTTCTATCAAAAATGAGCCACGAGCTCCGCACGCCGCTGAATGGCATACTGGGATTTGCCCAGCTTTTGGAATTGGAAGAGGACTTAACGGACACCCAGTATGATTTTGTACAGGAAATACTAAATGGCGGAAGGCACCTGCTGGAATTGGTTAATGAGGTACTGGATCTATCACGCATCGAAACTGGCAACTTGAAGATAGCCATTACTGAAGTTGAGCTTCTAACGGTGCTCCAGGAATGCGTTAAGATTGTTAATCCGATGGCCAAGAAGAAGAATATTACGATCGATGTACAGCGTGATCATTCCAATACGACGATGCGGGTGCTGGCGGATCCTGTACGCCTGAAGCAGATCTTCCTTAACCTGTTGAATAATGCGATCAAATATAACCGGGAATTTGGAAAGGTGTATCTCTACTGTCACCAGGAAGGCGATCATCAGGTGATCCAGGTGGAGGATACAGGAGTCGGTTTCTCAGCCTCCGAGTATAATAAAGTGTTTGTTCCTTTTTATCGAATTGAAGGTTCCAAGGAAGAGGGGACGGGGATTGGGCTCTCGCTGGTCAAACAGCTTGTCAATCTGATGGATGGAAAGATTTCTGTGACCAGTACGAAAGGAAAAGGAAGCAATTTCAAGGTCACTCTGCCTGTCCCTCCTAACCTAAAGACAGGAGTCAGGTGGGGAGAAAACGTGGAACCCGACGGCACGGATATGGAGAAAACCGACGTTTACCGGTTGCTCTATATTGAAGACAATGAATCTAATATTCATCTTGTCCAAAATATTCTTAACCCACAGCCTGCGTATTCGCTTCTTGTTGCCCGCACGGCGAAAGAAGGGCTGGCCCTGCTGGCACACGAAAAAGTAGACATGATTTTACTGGATATTAACCTTCCGGACATGGATGGCTATGAAATGATCGACATCATCAGAGCCTCAGACGCGGCCAAGGATACAGCGGTCATTGCTGTTAGCTCCATGGCAGCTTCCGGAAACATACAGCAGGCGCTTGACAGGGGCTTCGATCATTATGTGACGAAGCCGATCAATGTCAAGGAATTTCTGACTGTGATCAATGATGTACTGAACAATACGATTCACCAAAATATACCCGATGCGAGAATTTACAGCACAGGCCCGCATGGTGAGCAAGCCGTATCGGCAAAAACGCTGCAGCTTTCCCTGGAAGACCTGAAGAAAATCAATGAGAAAAAGTATCGGGCTGCCATTTCCATGCATTATGCCGGGAATGATTGGGCAAGAACCCAGGTGGAAGGATTAACCGTAACGTTTGAACGAATGGGAATTGAGGTCATTGCCGTTACCAATGCAGAATTTAACTGGGAAAAGCAAGTGGCTGATATTGATGGAATCGTTGCCAAACAACCGGATATCCTTGTAAGTATTCCTGTCGATTCGATCAAGACGGCAAAAGCTTACCAAAAGGCGGCACAGTCCGGCATCAAGCTGATTTTTATGGAAAACACACCGGAAGGACTGAAGCATGGCGAGGATTATGTCAGCATCGTCTCCGCCGACCACTATGGAAACGGTGAGGAATCCGCCCATATCATGGGTGAGCAGCTGAAAGGCAGGGGCTCAATTGGAGTCATTTACTATGAAGGCGATTTCTTTTCCACTCGGCAGCGGACCACAGCCTTTGAAAAAACAATCAAAGAACACTATCCCGGCATCCGAATTGTCGAACGGGTGGGAATCAAAGGTCCGGACGGCGGAGAAGAAGCCACTGCCTGTCTGTTGGACAGGCATCCCGGTCTGAATGGCGTGTTTGTCGTATGGGACATACCAGCGGAAGGGGCGATGACCGCGGCCCGCAAGGCAGGAAGAGACGATTTGGTCATCACAACGACAGATCTTGGTATCCATGTTGCTCTGGACATGGCTCGTGACGGACTGATTAAAGGATTGGGCGCCCAACTTCCGTATCAACAGGGAGTGGCCGAAGCCATTTTGGCAGGTTACGCCCTTCTTGGCCGACAGGCACCGCCTTATGTCGCGGTGCCGGCATTAAAGGTGACCCAAAGGAACATGCTGGAGGCCTGGAAGCTCGTGTATAACATGGAGGTACCGGAAAGGATCCAAAATGCACTGCAGGAAAAAGGGAGATGATGAGATGAAAGTGCTGATTGCTGAGGATGATGCTTCTTCAAGAAAACTGCTTAAACTGTTTATCGACAGTCTGCCTGATTACCATATTGCAGGAGAAGCAAAAAACGGGGAGGAATTAATTCAATATGCCGCCAGTGAAAAGCCGGATATTGCATTGGTGGACATCGGCATGCCCTTGTTAAATGGGATGGAGGCTGTCAAGGCGTGCAAGGAATTCCAGCCGTCCATGCAGGTGATTTTTATTACGGGACACGACGATTATGCTCTTGAGGCATTCGAAGTGAGGGCGGTGGACTATATTATGAAACCGATCGAACGGAACCGCCTGTACGGAGCTTTGGATAGGGCGGCACAGGTGATTTATTCACAGGGTGAGAGGGTGCCGACCGTTAAAAAGGACCTGAAGATCAAGCAGCAGAGAAACATCATTTTTATCCCGTTGGACGACATTTTGTTTATTGAACGGATGGACCGCAAGTCTGTCATTCATACGAAAAACAAATCCTATGAGACGAATGAACCGCTGGCAAGTTTGGAAGTGGCTCTGGATTCGAGGTTCCAGTCATCACACCGGTCATATATCATCAACGCGGAGCATCTCGTGCGGATTGAAGCAGCCGGACAAATGTACAAAGCCTATTTTAAGGACTACGGGGAAACCGCAAAGATTTCCAAGCATAAAGTCGACGAACTGCAGCGGTATAAGGCGTTATAAGATCACTTAAAATAGGTTGAACACGGAAATACAAGAGGAAATCGAGAACTTACTGGCCAAAATTTGAGATTTACTGTCCAAAACAACGATTCCACTGTCCAACCATTCATTATAGAAACGGGCTGTCCAAGAAGTCTGGAAGCCGTTGATTTTCGTTCCAGGCCGCTCGCTTTTACCGGCGCGAGCGCCTACCTTCGCGGGGCGTGCGGTGAGCCTTACCGGCGTGAACGCCTACCTTTTGGCGCAAGCACCTGCGGTACCGGTGCTAGCACCTACTTAGTCTCACCTGTCACGCTAGTCCCACAGGACAAGGAACACTTCGGCAGCGAGAACATCGCACGAAGAAAATGTGAAGTTCATTTTCGAGGAGTCTCGCGCCTTCCACTACAATCAACTTTCATGGAAGTTTTTTACGCAAAAAGGAGCTGCCTGAGGGTCAATTTTTGACTTTCAGGACAGCTCCTTTTTTATTTTTTAAAATTTGTGGTTTTTTTGTTTCACTGGATTAATTAGACGTTCGAATATTAAAAACACCTGGTCCGAATGGAAGAAAAAGCGGTCTGAAAGCGGTTAGACAACCGAAATGTATGCGATTACAATGCCGTTATAGATAGTCTGACGAAACACAAAAACAGAAGAGAGAGTCTAGATATGGCAGGGATAAGAGATGTAGCTGAGCAGGCAAATGTATCGATTGCTACGGTGTCCAGGGTGCTGAGCAAACCGGAAACAGTAGCAGAAGAGACGATGAAAAAGGTCATGAAAGTGATTGAGCTATTAAACTACCAGCCCAATGCAGCAGCCCGCCAGTTGAGGCTGTCGGAAACGACCACGATATTGGTTGTAGTCCCGGATATAACGAATACCTTTTTTTCAAAGGTGTTGAGAGGCATAGAATCGGTCGCCATCGAGAATGGATACCAGGTTCTTCTTGGCGACTCGGCCAACAATGCGGAGCGGGGGAAAGGATACCTGAATATCCTCCGCCAAAAAAAAGCTGCCGGGATGATCTTGCTGACGGCTGGGATTGAGGCGAAGATCGTTGAGAAAATCGCCCTTGAGTATCCTGTGGTTCTAGCCTGCGAGTACTTAGAAGGTGTCAACGTACCCACCGTATCCATCGATAATGTAAGCAGTGCACGCAAAGCGACTGAGTACCTGATCCATCTGGGTCATAAGAAAATCGGGCTCATTTCGGGCCCGATGAACAGTGTGCTTGGGCGCGACCGGCTAAAGGGCTTCTACCAGGCAATGGCCCAGTACAACGTAAAGGTTGAACCTGAACTGGTTCAGGAAGGGGATTTTTCCTACGAAACCGGCTTTAACATGATGCTGAAGCTGCTGGCGTACAGCCAAACTCCAACCGCGGTATTTGCAGCGAATGACGAGATGGCCTTCGGTGCCATTAACGCGGCCGAACAGAAGGGATTATCGGTGCCAAGGGATATTTCAATTATAGGGTTCGATGACATCCAGTTTTCAGCCATTTTTAAACCCGCACTGACTACTGTATCTCAGCCGGCATTCCAAATCGGAACGAAAGCGATGGATCTGCTGCTAAGGCTGATGACAAAACAGAGGTTCAGCAAAACCAAAACCCAGTACATTTTGGAAAACCAAATCATCACCCGGGATTCATGCCAAAAGCACGATCAGTAAACACAACATGTAAACGTTTACGAATCAGCAACCAAATGAATAGGCAAAGGAAAGCCAAAAATTTTTGAAACGACTGTAAACGTTTACAGTAAGGTGGACCGATAAATGCTGAAAAATGACCTGAGAATGAATGTAAACGTTACTAAACATCCTTAAGGAGGTGGTGTTGGCGGTATTCTGCTTCCCAATCATGAATCTTAAAAACCATCAATTAAGGGGGAAAAATAATGAAACTCGGATATCAAACAAATACATGGGGCGGGGTCGTCGGCCATCCGGCAGGAGTTACGTCCATAAAAGATTTATTCTATCTGGCCAATGGATCAACAGAGGAAGCGTTACAGGACATTAAGGATGCAGGTTTTAAAGGGTTTGAACTCTTTGATGGAAACCTGATGGAATACAAGGACCAAAAGGAAGCGTTCAAGGAATTGATCAAGCGGCATTCCCTGGAGTTTGTCGGGGTATACGCAGGCGCTAACTTTATCTACCCGGATATTTGGACTGAAGAGCTGCTCCGGCTGGAGGAAGCAGCATCACTCGCTTCAGAGCTGGGGGCACGGCATTTCGTTGTTGGCGGGGGAGCCGTCCGGGCGAACGGAATATTGGACAGCGACTACCGTCAACTGGGGGAGGCACTAAACCAGGTTGCAGCGCTTGCGGAAAAATACGGCCTCATCCCGAGCTACCATCCTCATTTGGGAACGATTGTTCAATCACCGGATCAACTGGACAAGCTAATGCCGCTGACGACCATCAATCTTTGCCCTGATACCGCCCATATAGAAGCAGGCGGAGGGGACCCGGTTGAAGTGATCAAAAAATACATCAACCGCATCAAATATATTCATTTGAAAGATTACCGCGATGGCGCGTTTGTCCCTCTTGGTGAAGGAGTACAAAAGTTTGACCAAATGATTCGCCTTCTGGATGACGCGGGCTATGATGACTGGATCATTATTGAACTGGATCAATATGAGGATCCGAAAAAAGGAGCAACGATCAGCCGCGAGTATTTGACTCAATTTGAAAAAGTTAATAGATAGGGAGGTTAGGTCCATGAAAAAGATAGGTTCTGTTGTAACGGCTGCCGCCCTGGCCGGCATGCTGGTGCTTACCGGCTGTGGAAAGCAAGATGCAAGTTCGAGTGCCAATGGAAAAAGTGAAACCAGTGATCTGAAGACACAGGAATCACCGAAATCGGGTCCGATTACGATCAACCCGAAGATTGAAGACAAAGAGATTTTAGGAAAGGGTCCATATGGCGAAAAGGCGGTTTCCGCCAAAACATTGAAGCTGACAGAGGCCGAGATTGCCAAGATCAAAAAAGGTAACTATAAAGCGGCCATTGTCATGCATTACACAGGAAACGACTACTCCACCGCCCAAATCCGGGCGCTTAAAGCGACCTTTAAACGGATGGGCGTGAAGGTTATTGCGGTAACCGATGCTCAATTTAAAGCGGAAAAGCAGGTATCGGACATCGAGACGGTCCTGGCAAAAAAGCCTGATATTATCGTGAGTGTTCCGGTTGACCGCGTTTCGACCGCCGGAGCCTTCAAAAAAGCGGCGGATGCTGGTGTAAAGGTCGTGTTTGTGGATGGCGTTGCGAATGACCTGAAACCTGGAAAAGACTATGTCAGCGTCGTGTCGGGTGACAATTCCGGAAACGGTGCAGCTGCAGCAGAGGTAATGGGCGAGAAGCTGGGCGGAAAAGGAAAAATCGGCGTAATCTATCATGATGCTGATTTCTTTGTCACCAAGCAGCGGTCCGATGAGTTTGAAAAAACGATCAAGGAAAAATACCCAAAGATCAAAATTGTAGCCAGAGCCGGTATATCAGGACCGAATGATGGCGAAAAGGTCGCTTCAGGAATGCTTACCAAATACCGTGACCTTGATGGACTGTTTGTCATCTGGGACGTGCCGGCCGAAGGGGCACTGGCTGCTGCACGGACGGCAGGCAAGGATAATCTTGTCGTTACAACGACCGACCTTGGAACGAATGTGGGCTTGGAAATTGCCTCCGGAGGTATCGTGAAAGGCCTGGGGGCCCAGTTGCCTTATGACCAGGGAGTAGCGGAAGCGATGCTGGCGGGCTATGCGATGCTTGGAAAGAAAGCACCAACTTATGTAGCGGCACCGGCTGTAAAGGTAACTAAGGATAATGTATTGGAATCCTGGAGACTGGTGTACGGGGCGGACGCTCCAGATGTTATCAAGGATGCTGCAAAATAAAAAACACAGGAGGAATGATTGAAATGAAACGATTTAACGTAGGAATGATTGGCGGAGGATTTATGGGAAAAGCACATGCACTGGCGTATGCAGGCATGCCGATGTTCTTTTGGCCGGCACCGGCGGTTCCCCACCGTCACACCATTGTAGATGTGACGGAGGAGCTGGCAAAGAACGCAGCGATGAAGCTGGGCTTCGACCACTATGAAACGGATTGGAGAAAAGTAGTGAACGACCCGGAAATCGATGTAATCGATATTGTCACGCCCAACCATACCCATGCCGAAATCGCGATCGCAGCGGCCAAGGCTGGTAAGCACATCATTTGTGAAAAGCCGTTGGCGCTCGGTGCCGAGCAAGCAAAAGAAATGCTGGATGCCGTAAATGAAGCCGGTGTGAAACACATGGTTGCTTTTAACTACAGAAGAACGCCTGCTGTTGCATTGGCGAAAAAATATATTGAAGAAGGGCGAATCGGCAAGATTTTAAGCTTCCGTGGTACGTATCTTCAAGACTGGTCAGCTGACCCTGAATCCCCGCTCTCATGGCGCTTTCAGAAAAAGATCGCCGGATCTGGTGCGTTGGGTGATATCGGGACACACGTTGTTGATTTTGCGCGTTACCTTGTCGGCGAAATTACAGATGTGAATGCTGTAACGAAAACATGGATTCCTGAACGACCGGTTCAAACCGGAGGTACAGACAGTCTCGGGAACGTAAAAGGTGGCGCGGACGTTCCAAAGAGCCCTGTGGATGTAGACGATGAATTCATTACGATGGTGAAATTCGACCAGGGCGCTATTGGAACCATTGAAGCGACCAGAAATGCCTGGGGACGAAACAATTACCTAACGTTTGAAATCCATGGCGAAAAAGGTTCTCTCGCCTTCAATTACGAACGCCGTGATGAACTGCAAGTATGCTTCTCGGATGATCCGGGAGACGCAAAAGGGTTCCGTACCGTTTACACAGGGCCGAATCACCCGTATGGCGAAGGATTATGGCCAATACCGGCACTGGGTATCGGCTACGGGGAAACCAAGATCATTGAAACCTATGACTTTTTCAAATCAATCACAGAGGATACTGTCGTTTCACCAAACTTCCATGACGGCTACAAAATCGAAGCCATTGCTGACGCGATTCTTCAATCGGCAGAAAACAGCCAATGGGTGACGGTGGCAAAGGAACTCTCCGAAGTGAAATAAACTGAAGTGAAATTCGATAAGGGCTGCCTCTATAACGCAGTCCTTATTAGCTAAGAGGGTGAGTGCGTGGAACAGCCATTGCTTATGATGGAGAATATTTCAAAGTCCTTTAACGGAATCACTGTTCTGGATTCCGTGGGTTTTTCAGTAAAGAAAGGTGAAGTGCATGCGCTGATGGGAGGAAACGGCGCAGGCAAATCGACCTTGATGAAAATATTAACCGGTGTTTATTCAGCTGATCAGGGCGATATTTTTATCGATGGCAAGAAAGTAGAGATCCATAATACGGATGACGCCCGAAACAATTTCATCTCCATGATCTTTCAGGAATTCAGCTTGATTCCTTCATTGACGGTCGCGCAGAATATTTTTCTGACGAGGGAATCAAAAACTTCCTTAGGGCTTCTTAATGATAAACAATGCATCGAGGAAACAGAAAAGCTTCTCGAGGAGTTGGATGTGGACATCCACCCCAATGATATAGTTGGTAATCTTGGCGTCGGTTACTGGCAGATGACGGAAATTGCGAAAGCTCTGTCCCAGGAAACCAAAATTCTTGTGATGGATGAACCGACATCCTCTCTGACCCAAAAAGAAACAGAAATCCTGTTTTCCTTTATTCAAAGGCTGAAAAACAAGGGATATGCAATTATTTACATCTCTCACCGGATGGAGGAAATTTTTGAAATATGTGATCGGATTACCGTGCTGCGGGACGGGAAGTTTGTTGCCACTGAGGAATGCAGGGACACGGATCTGGACACCGTGATCCAGCACATTGTCGGAAGGGATTCCAACAAGGCCTTTGAATGGAAGGAACGGCCGTATTCAACCGATGTCACTCCTGTCCTGGAAGTCAAAAACCTGCAAGCCGGTTCAAAAGTAAAAGATGTCAGCTTCAAGGTATTTCCGGGAGAGATTCTTGGTATTGCGGGATTGATGGGCAGTGGCAGATCAGAGACGGCGAGGGCCATTTTCGGAATCGATGCGAAAGAAGGCGGAGAGATCCTCATTAACGGGGAGCAGAAAACAATCAAAACAGCTCCGGATGCGATTGATGCCGGATTGGCCCTCATTCCAGAAGACCGCCGCATGCAGGGGTTAATTCTTGAGCACAGCGTCAAAGAAAATATTATCCTGCCCATTTTATCAAAATTAAAAAAGGGGCCGGTTCTTGATGAGGCAAAAGCGAACGAAATGGCCAGCCATTTTGTCGAGAAGCTGAGGATTAAGACCGACGATATTTTTAAGACGTCCCGTTTACTGTCGGGTGGAAACCAGCAAAAAATCGTACTTGCCAAATGGCTGGCAAACAATCCCGAGATTTTGATTTTGGACGAGCCTACGATCGGGGTGGATATCGGTGCAAAGACCGAAATCATTGATGTGATCCGCGAGCTTGCTGACAGCGGTAAAGCAATCGTGGTTATATCGTCAGAATTCCCCGAACTTATGGCGCTTAGCGACCGGGTCATCGCCATGCACAATGGCCAGGTCGTGAAGGAATTAAGAAGAACAGAAATCCATTCAGAGGAGGAGCTTCAGCATGCCATCCAAGGAAATTAATGCTCCGGGCCAGGTTGTCTTAGGCAAAAGCAAGCCGCGGCCGGTTCAAAAGTTAGATTGGAGAAACTATATTGTTTATTTTGCATTCATCGGGGTCCTGATTTATTTTTCCATTTCTCTGTTCGATGAAGGCTTCGTCTCAACGGATAATCTGTTGAATATCGCCAGACAAACAGCCATGATCTCGATCATGGCTGTGGCGATGACCTTTGTCATCAGTACGGGAGAAATCGACCTTTCCGTAGGATCAACCACCGCACTTGCTTCTTTAACTGCGGCGCTTGCCATCCAGTCCGGATTCGGAATGCTTGGCGGACTTGTGGCAGGCCTTGGTACAGGGCTTATCGTCGGACTGATTAATGGCTTATTAATCACCAGGTTTGTCATTCCTTCGTTTCTGGTGACTCTCGGGATGATGGGGATCGTTAAAGGGATGGCCATGTGGGTTACCGATACGGCTCCAGTGCCCATCATCAACTCTGCCTTTAACTTTCTGTTTGGTTCGGGAGATATTGGTTCCGTTCCCATTCTATTAGTTTGGACATTGCTTGCCACTGTTGCCGCTCATATTCTTCTGAGAAAAACCTCCTTCGGCCGGCAGACACTCGCCACCGGCGGGAATGAAAGCGCTGCAAGATTTTCCGGGGTCAAAACCCATCGCATCAAATTGATGGTCTTTCTGGGAACAGGATTGGCAGCAGGGTTTGCCGGAATTCTCTACGCCGGTCGCATGCATGCAGGACGCTATACGTTCGGTGATGGTGATGAACTATCGGTTATTGCCGCAGTTATCCTTGGCGGGACGAGTCTTTTCGGCGGGGTTGGTACGGTGATCGGGACATTGATTGGATCCTTGATGATTGGTACCATCAACAACGGATTGATCATCATGGGTCTGGATGTCAGCCAGCAAATGATGATTAAGGGACTCATTATCATCCTGGCTGTAGCGTTTGGAAAGAAAGCGATGAAAAATTAACAGAAGCGCAAAGGAGCATGAAGAGTGGAAAAGATAAAGGTTGGCATCATAGGAACAGGCTTTATTGGGCCCACCCACATTGAAGCCATCAGACGTCTTGGCTTTGTTGAGGTGTATGCCCTGGCTGAAAGCAGCCAGGATTCGGCTGAAGAAAAAGCAGCGAAGCTTGGCATTCCAAATGCTTACGGCGATTATCGTGAAATGCTGAAAAACAAGGAAATCCAGGTGGTCCATAACTGCACACCGAATCATCTGCATTTCGAGATCAACCGCGACATCATTTTGGCCGGAAAGCACGTATTGTCAGAAAAGCCGTTGGCCATGTCCAGCAGGGAATCGGAAGAGCTGCTGGCATTGGCCACGGAGAAGAAGGTTGTTCACGGTGTCAACTTCAATTACCGTCAATTTCCGGTTTTAAAACAGCTCGAAACGATGGTCCAGAACGATGAAATCGGAAAGGTGAACCTGGTGCACGGGAGCTATTTGCAGGACTGGCTTCTGTTCGATACGGACTATAACTGGCGATTGGCACCTGGTACAGGGGGAAGATCCAGAGCGGTAGCCGATATTGGATCCCATTGGTGTGACACGGTTCAATATGTGACCGGGAAAAAAATTGTGGAAGTATTTGCGGACTTGGCCACTGTCATTCCAGTAAGGAAAAAACCGGTGGTGAATGTCTCAACATTCGGCGGCCAGCAAACAGAAGATGAAAGTTACGAGAATGTACCTATTCATACGGAAGATTATGCTTCGGTCCTTGTCCGGTTCAATGATGGAACGAAAGGGGTATTCACCGTTTCACAGGTCAGCGCAGGACGGAAGAACCGGTTAAGCTTTGAACTGAACGGCAGTAAGTGTTCTGCCTATTGGAATCAGGAGGAGCCGGAGAAGCTGTGGATTGGGCACCGTAATCGTGCCAATGAGGTCCTTTTGGCGGATCCTGCCCTCTTCTCGGCGGATGCCAAGTCATCCATCCACCATCCTGGCGGACATAACGAAGGGTGGCCCGATGCATTGAAAAATATGATGCTGAACTTTTACACGTCTATCCGTGATGGACAAACATCCGGAGCTGAGGCCAATTTTGCCACATTTGAGGATGGCCACCTGTCGATGCGCATCACTGAAGCTATTTTGGAAAGCAATGAGCATCAAAAGTGGGTGAAGGTTGGAGCCGGTCAGGAGGTCTTTTCGTGAAAATTGGTGTGTTTACCGTCCTCTACCAGAATCTCTCGTTTGAAGAAATGCTGACCAAGCTTTCGGAAGCAGGCGTTGATGCAGTTGAGTTAGGCACTGGCAATTTTCCAGGAAACAGCCACTGCCATACGGATGAGCTCCTGGATGCTCCTGATAAGCTGAGAGCTTTCCAACGGGCACTGGAAACGAGAGGGATGACAATCAGCGGATTAAGCTGCCATGGCAATCCGCTGCATCCCAACCCTCATGCGGCAAAAGAGGCGCATGATGTCTGGCGAAAAACCGTGTTGCTCGCTGAAAAGCTGGAGGTCCCTGTTATCAACGGCTTTTCAGGCTGTCCGGGAGATCATCTGAACGCCAAATATCCGAATTGGGTAACTTGTGCCTGGCCGCCTGAGTACAAGGAAATGCTTGATTGGCAATGGAACGAGGTCGTCATTCCCTACTGGAAGGTAGAAGCAGCCTTCGCACAGCTTCACGGAATTGAACGAATCGCCCTGGAGATGCACCCGGGATTTGTGGTGTACAATCCGGAAACGCTCCTCAAGCTGAGAGAGCATGCGGGTCCGGTGATCGGTGCCAACTTTGACCCAAGCCATCTCATCTGGCAGGGCATTGATCCTGTTGAAGCGATCAAAAAACTTGGCCGTGAAGATGCCATCCATCATGTCCATGCGAAAGACGTGTACCTTGATCAGGCCAATATCAAGGTCAACGGTGTCCTGGATACAAAGCATTACAGTGAAATATTGGATCGTTCATGGACATTCCGGTCCGTCGGATACGGTCATGACGAAAAAATGTGGAAGGATATCATCAGTACACTTCGTGCGGTCGGGTATGACTATGTCATCTCCATTGAACATGAAGATATGCTGGCTTCCATTGATGAAGGATTAGGCAAAGCCATTTCTTTACTTAAACGAAACGTATTCAAAGACAAAGCGGCCGAATTATGGTGGGCATAAACAGAAATTCACTGAAAGTACAGGAGGGACAACGTATGACGATGCAAGCTGCCTTTTTTCCAGGTAACAAGAAAGTAGAAATACGTGAAGTGGAGATTCCGGTTCCCGGTCCGGGTGAAGTGCTGATCAAAATGAAGGCTTCGGCCATTTGCCGGAGCGATATGAGCTTGTACTATGGCAGCTCCGTTTTCTCGGGCGACTCCACATGTGGCTGTCATGTTCCGGGCCATGAACCAGCAGGGGTCATTGAGAAGGCAGGGGAGGGAGTTTCCCAATTTCAAGCCGGTGACCGTGTCGCAGTTTATCTGGCGGTCGGCTGCGGGGAATGCCCTTCCTGCAGGAGCGGCTACAAGATGTTTTGTGAGGAATTTAAATGCATTGGGTTTGACGCTCATGGCGGGGATGCAGACTACATGGTGGCTCCGGCTGAAAACTGCATGAGACTGCCGGATGAAATGGACTTTATTACAGCCGCTGTTTCAACTGATGCAGTTGGAACCTTGTACCACGCCCAAAAACGATTATCCGTATCGGGAAGAGATACGGTTGTGATCTTCGGCATGGGTCCCATGGGAGGAGCCGGGGTGATGATCGCAAAAGCACTCGGCGCGCGAGTGATTGCGGTCGATATGATCCACGAGCGGCTGGAGGTCGCCAAAGAGCTGGGAGCAGACCATGTCATCAACGGTGGCGAAGCTGATGTACTGAATGAGATTGCCCGCATCACCCATGGCACGGGAGCAGACGCGGCGATCGACTGTTCGGGAAGTCCGTATGCCGAAAACAATGCGCTGGACTGTGTCAGAGCCCACGGCAGAGTCGCTTTTATAGGAGAAAGCAGGGAAACAACGATCAAACCGAGTGACCAGCTCATCCGCAAGCAGATTACGTTAATTGGCTCATGGTACTTTCCCATCCATGAGTATGACGAAATTGCAGATTTTATTATCAAAAAAGAATTGCCTGTCGAAAAGCTGGTGACGCACACATTTAAACTCGAAGAAGCGGAACGCGCCTTCCAACTCTTTGATGAACGGAAGACAGAAAAGGCGGTCTTTGTTTGGGAATGACCCATTTCAAGAGGGAGGAGATGCAGAAGTGAAAGGAATATCTTTTAATACATGGGTGTACAGCAGTTTTCCGGTTTGGGTACCTTCCTATCCGTTGGATGAGGTCATCAGCAGGCTGTCTTCCTTTGGCTATGATGCGATCGAAATCGGGTGTGCGAGCCCCCATGCCTGGCCTGATTATTTATCAGGCGACAGAAGGCAGGAGGTGCTCAAGCTTCTAAAGCAAAAGAATTTGAAGGTATCGGCAATGCTTCCTGCACCAGGGGGCGGTCCCGGCATGAATGTCAGTTCTCCGCTTGCCGAAGAGCGGGAATTCACGATTAATCATTACAAAAAGATCGTGCAGCTGGCTCATGAATGGGAGTGTCCGACTGTCATCTATGTTGCGGGCTGGGTGGTTCATGGAACCTCACAAAAGGACGCCTGGAATTACAGCCTGGAAGGATTGGGAGAAGTGGCGAAATTTTCGGAGGAGCTTGGCATAACACTGGTGGTCGAACCCACTCCCGCGGACAGCAATCTTATTGAAACAGCGGATGATGCTCTGCTGTTAAGCGAGCAGACAGGCGCCTCTAATGTAAAAGTCATGTTTGATACCTTCCATGCTCTCTATCGAAACGAAGTGCCCAGTGACTATATCTACCGGATGGCCGATCAGCTGCACCATGTTCACATTTCGGATAATGACCGCCTTCCTCCCGGACAGGGCAGAGGGGACTTTGATGCCGTAATAAAGGCTTTAAAGGATATTAAATATGACGGCTACTTGTCCATGGAGGTTGGGTTTCATACCAGACAGTCGGAACCAGACTGGTACGCCAAAACGTCGATTGAGTTTTTGAAATCGAAGCTGCAGGATGAACGAAAGATTGTGAGTTTATAAAAGTTAAAGGGGAGAGATCGAAATGGCGCAAAAAATTAAAGACCATAACGGTGAACACGTTATCCATGGCCGTGAAACAGTAAATGGTGTTCGACTTCACTACTATACAGCTGGACAAGGGGAACCGGTTGTCCTCTTGCATGGTGTTCCCAAGACGTCGTATTACTGGCGCAATGTGGTGCCGAAGCTATCCGGGAACTATACGGTTGTCGTACCTGACCTTCGCGGGTTCGGGGATTCGGGCCGTACGCTCGATGGCTATGATATGCCCAATATGGCCGAGGATATTGCTCAGCTTATGACGGCGTTGGGCCACGAAACGTTCTATCTTGTAGGTGAGGATTGGGGAGCGGCAGTTGCTTATGCGTTGACGGCGAAATATCCTGAACGAGTAAAAAAACTAGTGTATCAGGAAATGCTTCTTCCCGGGTTCGGTCTTGAAGAGTGGTCCCATTTAACACTTGAGAATGTAAAAACAAATCATTGGATTTGGCATATCAATTTTTACAATGTGCGTGATTTTCCTGAACTTTTAATTAGCGGTCGTGAAAAAGCCTATTTTTCTCACTTTATTAGACATGAATGTTATGACCCTACCGCGATCACTGAGGAAGCCATTGATGAGTATGTGCGTTGCTATTCTGCACCTGGCGGGCTCCGTTCCATGTTCGAAGTCTATCGTGCCACATTTCAGGATGCTGAATTTTTCCTGGAAGCATCGAAAACGAAGCTGCAAATGCCGGTACTTGCCCTGGGCAGCAAATATTTTATAGCTGAAGAGTGTACAAGGGAAATGAACCTGGTTGCCGAACATGTAGAAGAAGTAATTTTGCCGTGGGGCCATCAGTTGGCCGAAGAATGTCCGGAAGAATTGAGTCGTGTATTGCTCGATTTTATAGGAAAATAAACAAGCTATAAATCTCTTTTTGAAAGCGATTTAAATGATAAATATAAAAGGAGAGTAGATGCAAATGGCAGAGCTTAGCTCATATGGAGGCAATGTGAATCGAACGTTTGAGGCAACGGGATACTTCAGACTTGAGCGCGAAAATGAGCGCTGGTGGCTTGTTGATCCGAAAGGGAATCAGTTCGTGACCGTCGGGGTTAATCATGCGGATGAAACCAATTTAAAGTATGACCATAACTTTGATATCTGGAAAACGAAATACGGCTCACGGGAAAATTGGATCAAAGGGTTAAGCGAAGATCTTAAAAGCTGGGGGTTCAACACAATCGGCTGGACAGGGGACTATATCAGCGGAGACTGGGGAGTAGCCCTTGATTGGTTCGGTGATCCGATCAACCTGGGGCATTCACAAAGCTGGTCAGCGGCCGATTATAAGCATGCCGATATGCCGTATTGCTTACAAATAAGGGTTTCTGAATTTGAGGATTGGAATGGACATCCGGTGTATCCTGACGTCTTTTCCCATGAATTTGAAATGTATTGTGACTATCTGGCGCGGAGCATCTGTGCCGACCATGCCGGCAGCAAGAATTTAATCGGGTATTTTCTTGTCGATATTCCGGCATGGATCCGCCATGCAAGCGGCAGTGATTTTAAACAGCTGGAAGATTTAAACGAGCAGGAACGCAGCAGTAAACTATACGAGGTAGCGGCGAAATATTACGAAACCATCACAGCAAGCATCAGAAAGTACGATACTAACCACCTGATTCTCGGGGACCGGTTTAACGGCAACAAAGGAATCCCGGAGGAGGTGCTGAAAGCCATGAAACCTTATGTTGATGTGCTGTCGGTCCAATACTTCACAAGCCCGGATGAAGCGGGTTACCAGCAAATGAAGGAAGATCTTGCCCGGTGGCAAGCCATCGCTGACAAGCCTGTTGTCATCGCAGATATCGGAAACTGGTGCAAAACGCATATGAATCCCAACCGCGTAAGTGACATTCATGATCAGGCAGGACGAGCTGACGATTATATCGCCTCACTGAACACGGTTCTTCATGAGCCATGGTTCCTTGGCTGGCATTGGTGCGCCCATCTCGAGAACAAAGCAAGAGGATGGGGAATCAAAGATCCATACGACGAACCTTACGCTGATTTTGTTGATCCAGTCAAAGACTTTAACAAAGGTGTCTATCAAAAGATTGAGGATCGTGTAAAGCTCTAAGAATAAGAGCGGTTTTTTCCAAGAAGGCCTGTGACTGACTGCAGGCCTTCTATTTTCTTTGCAGATTAATCACTCCTATATTCCTTTAATCGTGCAGCATTGGTTTCAACTTGTTGATAATATGGGTTAATCGATCAGCATTTTTGTTGTATACTCTTTGAGCATCCTTAGATTCGGTTTGCAGCGCAAACATTTCTAAATCGGCCTGACATTTTTTTAAGGAGGCTAAGAGTAATGGCTTTTCCTGGGGAGAAGGCACTTGGATTTTATCATCAAAAAGATCCATCGTTAACTGGCCATATGAATCAACTTGAGCCAAAAAGACATTATCGAGAGAAACTCCGGCTTTATCTAGTTCCTCATTTAACCACCCTCGGTTTAATCCACGATTGGACAGGGGCTCATCTAAAATGTTTCCATCCATAATGACAGTTTGGGGTTCTTTGATAGGGGCAACTTTAATTTGAAGATCTTTTGCAGTAAGAGGCTGGTTTTCCTTTTTTAATAAAACACTCAGATGTCCATTCGGCTCTAGTAAAGCATATTCAACGTCAGATACTTCAAAGACATTTTTATCGCGAAGCTGTTCAAGCAATTCATCAATGGTATACCGTTCCTTTTTTAAATTATCCTCCATTATTTTACCGTCTTTTATTATAATTCTTGCCTTACCCTCTGCAAAATCCCTTATTTTTTTACTTTTCATGGAAAAAAGTCCAATGGCAAAAGGAACCAACGACCAAATGCTCATACTAATGAGACCATGTATGATATTTCGTTCCAATCCCATCGTGACTTCTGCTGCAATACTTCCTATGGTGATCCCAGTTACATATTCAAAAAAAGACAATTGTGATAATTGTTTTTTGCCCAGGAACCATTTTGTTAATAAAAAGAGGGTGATCAAAAAAATAAAGGAACGTACAACAATATCTACCCAATCTAACATAACAATCTCCTTTTATCCCGAATTTCTATTTCCCTTTATATTGTGGTTCTTCGGATTCAAGCTGTGCGATTCTTTGTTTTAAATCTGAAATCGCTTTTCCCACCTCTAACATACACTCATGAAATAATTTTTTCGCATCGTCTTCAGAAGATTTTTGCGCTAAATTACTCAGTGTTGCTTCTGCTGCTTTTAACGTTACCATGCATTGTTTGACATTGGATGCTACTGTCATTTGCGGACCTCCCTTATCCTTTGGGTTTAAATAGTAATGCTCCTATCATTCCAAAAATGATGGCTGCGGATATACCCGCACTTGTTACCTTAAACATTCCGGTGATCACACCAATAATTCCATGTTTTTCCGCTTCTGCCATGGCTCCATCCACAAGAGCATTTCCAAAGCTTGTAATTGGAACCGTTGCACCGGCTCCTGCAAAATCCATTAAAGGCTCATATAAGCCCACCCCGTCAAGAATCGCACCCACGACAACTAAAGTGGCCATTGTATGAGCAGGAGTCAATTTAAAAACATCAAACATAATCTGGCCGATCACACAAATCGCCCCACCAATGACAAAAGCCCAGAAAAAAATTGCCATTTACTCTTCACCTCCATATTCGATGGATACCGCATGAGCAATGCAAGGAATCGTTTCCTTTTGCTGAAAAGTTAAAGGAGATAGAAGAGCGCCTGTTGCCACGACAAGCATTTTCTTAAATTCCCCTTTTTTCATTCGATTTAATAAATGCCCGTAAACCACCGTTGCAGAACATCCACAACCGCTTGCTCCAGCCAGTACAGGTTGTCCTTCCCGGTAAATCATTTTTCCGCAATCTTGAAATTGCCCCTTCTTGAAAGACAAACCGTGTTTATTCATTAAGTCGAGAGCGATATGATGGCCGATTTTACCTAAATCACCTGTAACAATGAGGTCATAATAGGAAGGTTCTATTCCACAATCTTTTAAATGTGCCTCAATGGTATCTACAGCTGCTGGTGCCATAGCCCCGCCCATATTAAATGGATCAGATAGTCCCATATCGACCACTTTACCAATCGTTGCAGAAGTCACGCGAGGTCCCTTTCCCTTGTCACTTAAGAGGGCACTTCCGGCTCCAGTTACCGTCCATTGGGCGGTTGGCGGTTTCTGCCCGCCATATTCTGTCGGATATCGAAATTGTTTTTCTACCGCAGCATTATGACTTGCAGTTCCAGTCAATAAGTACTTTGCGCCTTTCCCATTAACGATCAATGCACCTAGAGCGAGACCTTCCATTGAAGTGGAACACGCGCCGAATAATCCTAAGTAGGGAGCTTCCAGTGTTCTGCAGGCAAAACTCGTCGACGTAATCTGATTAATGAGATCCCCGGCTAAAATAAATTGAATATCTTCTTTTTTTAGACCGGCTTTTTCAATCGCAGTGTCACAAGACTCTTCAAACAAAACCGTTTGTGCCTGTTCATAAGAATCTTGGCCGAGCCATAAATCTTCGTGAAGGAGGTCAAAGTCTTCAGCGATTCGCCCATTGGCTTCAAAGGGTCCCCCGACCGTTCCGGTTGAGATAATCACAGGCTTATTTTCAAACACCCATGTCCGATGTCCATTTAACATTTAAAAACCTCCATATTGAATAATAAGGGTTTTAATGATGGCAATAACGAATGCAGAAAATACACCAAATAAAATAACTGAGCCTGCTAACTTAAACATGTTGCTGCCGACACCAAGAACAAATCCTTCTGTCCGGTGCTCGATCGCAGCGGAGATGACAGAATTTCCAAAACCCGTAACCGGCACCGCTGTACCCGCCCCACCAAACTGTGCCATCCGGTCATAGACTCCAAATCCCGTTAACAGCATAGAAATGAAAATTAAAGTAGCAACAGTCGGATTCCCTACGTTTTTTTCTGTAAAATCAAAATAATTGATATACATAAAGGAAATGAGCTGTCCTACTAAACAAATAAAACCACCCACGAAAAATGCTTTAATACAATTGGATAGTACGGGTCGTTTGGTTTCCCTTTCTTCTTGAAATTTTTGATATTCTTGTTGAACAGGCGTTACTTCTTTGTTGTTATTAGCCATTAAAAGGTTTCCTTTCTACAAAAAGAATTTTTTATGCTTCGTCCGTCGCTTTAGCTTTTATCTTTTGAAGTTCTTTATCAATTTTTTTCGAGTTCATTTTTGGTTCATCTACTTTATTTTCCAATTCCTCAAGTTTTTTTAAAATTTTTTGATCGGTACTGACATACACTTTCAGGTCGGGAAATTGTTTCTCCAGCCGTTTTTTAATTTTCTTTCGCAGACTTTTTAACTGAAAGCGTTCTAAATGTTTTGGTTTTGCCGCCACAAACATCTCCTTATCAGAGTTTACTGCTTTAACATCGATGATTTCTTCCATAGAAAGAATCTCTTTTTTTGCCTTTTGAGAAGCAGACTGTTGGGTTTGGACATAGGCAATTTTAGTTGAATTTTCATTCTTTTTTTTACTTTCCTCTTTTGGTTTATTACAGCCGCTATTCAGTAGGAGTAAAACCAAAAGAGGGATCAAAATACCCTTTGGTTGAATTTTTCTCATACGATCACCCGTTCCTCAAATATGTAAAAAAGAAATTGGAAAAGGATGACATGGTCACCCTTTTCACTGATCTCAATCGGTTTACTGTTGTTTATATTGTGGCTCTTCTTGTTCAATTTCTTGCAGACGCGGACTTAAAGAATCCACGATTGTCTGGGCTTGTTGGGCGCAGTTTTGAAACAATTGCTTTGCCTGCTGGTTTTCAGTATCAAGAGCAAAAGTCTCAAGACTTGCCTGAGCACTTTTTAATCCTGCCAGGGTTGTTTTTAAATTGCTTGCGACTGTCATTTGGTTTCCTCCTATATCATATTTTAAGTCAAGTCGGCTGAGTCCCCTATGTTCTTCAATTCGTGAGGGACTTGGTTTCTTGTCCAGAGTCATCAGAACGATTTTATTTTTATTTAATAGAAGCTACAATATACAGGAAAATACAGGAAGGCCTAAGATGATGGGGAGATAGCGAAGTAACAACCACCTTAAATGATCAAAATAATATAGTTCAGATATGAACAAAGAATTTTAAAATGTAGCTTGAAACAAATATGAATAGGATTTTCCCAATTATTCCTTCGGTTGGAGTTGGTGTTGCTGCGTATCAAATGATGAGTGGTAATAATGTGGAAAGTGAAAAACATCTGCGTATCTAATGGTCTGCTTTGTAAACGATTACAGGTTACCGGATGTTTGATCCTGTTGCTGCATGCCGGTTCCCAGTCTCATCATGTTTGAGGCGAACTGGTATTTGAACACACATCAACCCTATAGCAAATAGTTAAGAACACAACTGGTTATCACCTCAATACGCAAATTGCCTGAGAATTACTTTTTAAAACGGATAACACCACTTCCTCAGGTAATTAAAAAAGGAGAGCACCACCCTCCATCGGAAATAGAAGGTTGGCATCCTCCATGAATTTATTTATTGAGGTATATTATTGTTATTGTTTGGCATCTGCTGGTTATTTGACAGGTTCTCCTAGGCAAAGAGTAAAGATCATTTTATATAATATCCAAAGGTGTTTTTCTTGTTGGTTTTGGAAATACCTCGTCAAGTCTGTTCAGATCTTCTATGGTCAATTGAATCGTAGCAGCTTGAGCATTGGCTAAAACATGTTCTTCCTTAACCGCTTTTGGGATAGCAATTACGTTGTTCGAACGAATGGTCCACGCAAGAGCAATTTGTAATGGTTGCATATTGTATTTTTCCGCAATCTCAATGATGGTTGGATCGCTTAGTAATTGTCTTCTTAAGCTTCCTCCCTGGGCCAGGGGACTATAGGCCATAATTGGCATGTTATGTTCATGATGCCAGGGTAGGAGATCATAATCAATTCCTCTAGAACCTAGATGATATAACACTTGATTTGTCACACATTTTTTTCCGTTAGGGGTATTCCACAACTCAATCATATCTTCCGTATCAAAATTAGAAACTCCCCATCTTGCAATTTTACCATCCTTGCGCAGTTTCTCCATTCCTTCAATCGTTTCCGCCAAAGGAACACGGCCTCTCCAGTGTAAAAGATACAAATCAAGATAATCTGTTCCTAATCGTTTTAGACTATTTTCACATGCGCTTTCAATCAAATCTAACCCGGAATGATGAGGATATACTTTCGATACTAAAAAAACTTTATCTCTACGCCCCTTGATTACCTCACCAACCAAACGTTCGGAATCGCCATTTCCGTACATTTCAGCCGTATCGATTAGCTTCATGCCTAGTTCTATTCCAAGTTGCAAAGCTTTGATTTCTTTGTTTTTCGATTGAGGATTTTCACCCATGTACCATGTTCCTTGACCAATACTTGGAAGAAAGGTTCCATCAGCTAAAGTTACGATACGTTTTTCAAGTGAATGCTTCATTCTCAATATTTTTTCATGGTCATGTAAACTCAATTTCATCATTCCTTTCAAAGCTCACCTTGTTTTTCTTGAACGAAAATTCCTTTATTACCATTTATTGAAAAACTGGATTATAATTTTTCAAAAAAAATGTGGCTATACATTGTTGTAGTATAGCCACAAAAATAACATATTAATGCTCACTTACACCAAATGAGCTCCGCCATCAATAAGAAGAGCAGTACCGGTTGTAAAACCATTTTTCACTAAGTACACGTAGGCCTCTGCAATGTCTTCAGGCTGTGCCACGCGATTAACAGGTAGCTGCTGTGCAATGTTGCTGTATAAATTTTGTCTTTGCTCGTCAGGCATCCCTCCGTAGAGTGGGGTGTCTACGATACCAGGTGAAACAACATTTACCCGTATAGGGGCCAGGTCTACTGAAAGCCCTCTAACCAATCCATCGATCGCTGAATTGATCGAAGCAAGTGTAGTTGCCCCCTGTGGCGGACGGATTCCATAAACACCAGAGGTCAATGTGATAGAACTGGTATCATTTAAGTACGGAATAGCAGCACGAACGGTTGAGTATTGCCCCCAAAACTTACTATCAAACGCTTCTCTAACATCCGCAACAGGTAAGTCACTAAAATGACCCATTGCACCTTCACCTGCCGTAACGACAAGGTGATCAAAATTCCCTACCATTTTAAAAAAGTCAGCTAGTTTTTCTTCACTGCGAAAATCAATATTGTATCCTTCCACATTACCACCGAGTACATTCTTTGCCTCCGATAGTTTTGCCTCAGAACGACTTGCAATAATGACTTGAGCAGATTCATCAAGAAATGCCTTTGCTGTGGATAATCCGATACCAGAAGTACCTCCTATTACGACTACACGTTTTCCTTTTAATGACATTGTATGAACCCTCCTTGAAAAATTCTTTTTAGGTTGTATCTGAAAACAATATTACATACTACTTTTGGTGAAAATAATATAAACCAACGCTACATTATTTTATTTTGCTAATAGTTTTAGCGCTTCACGATTGAATGCCGGGATATCATCTGGAAAACGGCTAGTCACAATTTTATTGCTTACCACAACTTCTTCATCTTTGTAGTTAGCCCCTGCATTTTTTAAATCATTACGAATAGATTTGAAACCAGTTATGTCGACGCCTTTTAACAGGTCTGTATCGATCAATACTTGTGGTCCATGGCAAATGGCAAAAACAGGTTTGCCTTCTTGGATAAATTCTTTTGCGAATTGACCAAAGCGGTCATCTTCACGAAGTAAATCAGGGGAGAAACCACCTGGAATAAGCAAAGCATCAAAGTCTGCAGGATTAACCTCATCAATGGCTTTATCAATTTTTACGGTTGCGCCTTTTTTACCAGTGACTTCATTTCCTGCATGTTTATCAATTGTAATTACTTGATGACCAGCTTCTTTGAATGCTTCTGCAGGTTCTGTAAATTCAACATCCTCAAATAAATTGGTGATAAGTGTAGCAATTTTTTTGTCCAATCTAAAAACCCTCCTTGTAATCGCAAAAACTTTCTCACAAAAACTGCTTATAATTAATGGAAGAGGTGGGCTCGAAATTTACTTCCGAACCACTCTCTATCCAACTAAAATGTAACTAACGTAATGCTTTAACAAGGGCTTTTCCAAATTCTTTAGCCCCTTGTGGACCATCGCCAGTAATAATATCATCGTATGCAACAACATGTTGTTCAACATAGTTAACGTCAACAGCTATCAATTCGTTCTTTTGAACGTCTACTGGATAGCAAGTTGCTTCTCTTCCAGAAAGCAAACCAGTTTTAGCAACTGTAACAGCCCCTGCACAAATTCCTGTTACAAGAACTTTCTCATTGTAAGCTTGCTTCAAAAAGTCTTGTAATTTTTGATTTCCCCATAGATGATCATTTGTACCAGATCCTCCAATGACCGAAACAACATCAAATTCTGTGGGCGATACGTCCGAAAAGATAACAGAAGCAGTTGCTTTTCCATCATAGTCACCAGTAATTTCACCTGCCACGGTGCTGGCAATGGTTACTTCGACTCCTGCATTTTCAAGTTCTTCTTTTGGTTTGAATAACTCATCTTCATTAAAACGTTCTGGCGGTATAATTAAGAGTGCTTTTTTACTCATTATTTTTTTCTCCTCAAAAAGAAAAAGATTTGTTGATAACACTTTTTCTTATATTGTATTTTTACTTGTGGTTGTTAACCATTTCAGTGAGCTGTGCAAGTTCTAGTGGATTGCGAAAAGCATCAGCTGAAGAACTTCCAACGCACAATCGGTGAAAGGTTTAGAAATGAGAACGGTATATCAAATTTTGTATGCTCAGATATAGATTTATCCCTTTTTCAAAAAGTCTGTATTACATATGCTTTGAAATTATTTCTGTCAAAGCTTCTTTTGGATTGAACCCGATAACCTTATCTACAGCCACTCCGTCTTTGAAAAGAATCAACGTTGGAATGCTCATGACTCCAAATTTTCCTGCTGTTTCGGCGTTTTCATCTACATTAAGCTTGATAATTCTAACGTTGTCACCCATTTCACCATCGATTTCCTCCAATACAGGTGCAATCATTTTACAAGGACCACACCATGGTGCCCAAAAATCGACTAAAACTAATCCCTCTTTCATTTCAGTGCTAAATGTTTGATCTGTTACGTGTGAGATAGCCATTATGATATCCTCCTATTCATTCTTATAATTTTAATGAAAGTATTTTTTTTGCTTACAAAAAATACAATATTACCCCCCTTTTTTAATGTAATTAAAAAAGTTACAGTTTGCTTAGTTTGCAGTTGATGGTCTGGTAAATGTCCCTAACAAACTAATCTATTTTAAAAGCCACTTTCCAAATTGATTGCTTCCTGTTCAAAAGGAATTACTGTAATTTTAATGTTTACAGTTTGTGAAGTCAAGAAAAATTAACTTGATATTCTCAAATTCCATCCTTAATGGGTATACACCGATGAAAAGTTCTCATCTTATTTTCATTTTTCACCTGAAGCAGATTTTTGATGCCGAATCCATGAGCAAAGAAGTAGAAGCCGATAACTCCATTTATTTAGTCACTTTTATTTAATCCATTAATTTACAGTTGACCCCATAAACTGTAATGATTAAATTTACAGTATAGCTAGAGGAAACGAGCTTAAATATTGTATCACATGCGCTTAATGAATTTTATAGATGAGACTCGGACGTGGAAAAACATTTTCAAAGGAGGAAGGAAAACGATGATTGAAGTATTCGTTACAGTTAATTTTTTAGATAGAAATTATCAAACCAATGTTATTGTAAATAAAGAAATGACATGGAAAAAAATTAAAAAAATAGCAGAACAACAAGTCAAAAAACAATGGGATCTTTAAATGTATAACTGCCTATACAAGGCATCGAATTGCTTTTTCATTAGAAAAAGTGGTGACAGCGGTTTCCATTATTGCTTGACAAGCTAAACTGTAATATTTAATATTACATTATATTATAATTATTAAAAGGTGAAAAGGTAACTGTATATTAAAGGGCTTTTTTATTTGTTAGGGGGTAGGGCCATGAATAGTGATTTTACGCTTGCCATTCATAGTTTAACGTTTCTTGCATTGCAGCTGGACCGGATGTCAACAAGTGATGCTATCTCAGAGAGTGCCGGTGTCCACCCGGTACGCATTCGTAAAGTGTTAAGCTTGTTAAAAAAACATGGATTTATAAAATCAAAAGAAGGAACCGGCGGCGGATTTATTTTTACTCTAGACCTTAGTGAAGTTAATCTTTGGGATATATATATGATAACCTCTGAAGGTGCTCTGCAGCCTAAGTGTCCTGATTCAAATGAAAATTGTATTGTGGGCGCGAATATGAAAAGAGTATTATTTACAATTTTCTTAGGTGCGGAAGAACATTTGGGTGAATTTTTAAAGAACTATACAATTAAAGAAGTTGTCGATCTTGTAAATCAAGAAAAAAATAGCGGCTGTGACTAATGGCCGTAGACTTCTTTTTATTAAATGTAATAAAAAACATTACAGATTTATCTAGGTGATATATACCCGATGACTGTAGCTTAAAAAGAGGTTCTTTCTTGATCCATAAAAAAAATAACTTAAGAAGGTGAAAATGGATGTTGACGAATGGTAATTCCGTTTTGAAAACAGGTGATTGGATTAAGGGAACATTAGGGGATGGGGAATTAATAATTGGTTATATTAAGTCACAGAGTATGCTGGAGGAGTTGTTAAAGTAACGGTTGCTACGAGTGACAATCGTAAAATGCTTGGCAAAACAATTCCGACTTTAAGTAAAAATGTTAGGAAACTGCCACTTTCTAAGGCGGTAAACAAGGAACAAATTCTATTATAGATTTTTTAAATTAAATTTTACCGGGTTTGGAAACTTTCATTTTTTTTCGTGAAAAATTTGCGATTACACAATATATTTTTTGAGGAGTGTTAAACATGGCTAATATGAAAGTAAATGTGAACGCTGTTTGGAATGACGGAGTAAAAGGGAATGGAAAGCTTAGTGCAAACTTCCTTGAAACAAAAATTGCTATACCTGCATCCATAGGAGGAAGCGGGGATGGAGCAAATCCAAAAGAGGTACTTGTTTCATCTGTGACAACTTGTTATACAGCAACTCTTGTGTTTGTGCTCGAAAGTAGAAAGTTACCTGTAGTGGAGCTTACGGTGGATTCTGAGGCTAACATTGCTGATAATGAGTTTAAAATTACGCATTATCCACATATTGTTTTATCTTCTGATGCAACTCAAGAACAGATCGAATCAGCACAAAGAGCTGCAGAAGCGGCAGATAAGGGATGCGAAGTGGGAAATCTATTGAAAAAAGCAGATGTTAAAATTGAGGTTCAACCCAAAGTTTCCTCTAAGTAAAGTATTGACCTGAATATTTAAATAATTTGTTAGCGTAGAGGGGCAGGCAAAAAGGGAGCTTTGGATTCGAATTAGGGATGCCGGGTTTTTAACTTGATCAATTACCTTCTGATCAACCTTTGGGGGTCTTCCGCTAACTTGCAGCAGAGCTAATACTAAAGAAGTAAATTCGTGTCCCAGAGGAATACCGGCAAAAGTTACTCCAGTGTCTTCGCCAACACGATTTACACTAAAGCTAGGGGTTCTCGGTAATTCCGTTTGTACTACTGTAATTTTTGGTGACATGGTTTTTCAGTTACATTCCAACCACCATTGGTTCGGTCCTCTTTTATTTGTTTAGGCATGAAAACAGATGGGTGACATTGAATCCCGAGAATTGGTTGATGCTGTACTTAATTTTAGTTGCTTTGTATGAAATCCACTCAACAATCAGGGACTTTTATCCTGATTGGAATGGCAGGTCCTCAAAATCTTATAAAGGATGTGGCATCGAGCCACCAATTAACCCGTTTATTTCCTGCATAATTTGGGGATAACATATATAACCCTTTTACTTGCTTGCCCCCCATGACAAGCAAGACCCCCTAGTGAGCCTGGAGGATGACAGACCTTCAGGCTTTTTTTATGGCTGTGAACCTCTATTAGTAGTGAATTTGTCCGATGTAATTTACATTTACTTCTTTTATTTGAAACCTGTTCCATAAGGTGTGTTATAATTCTAAATAAGAACAAAATGTTATTTTTATCGAACGTGATAAAGGTAGATGGGGGACAATTATGGCCATTTTAATCACTGGCGGTTCAGGTTTTATCGGCAGTCATACCTGTATCGAGCTATTGAATGCGGGATATGAGATTGTTGTATTGGATAACTTATCAAACAGCCACATTGAATCATTAGAACAGGTCCGTGAGATAACAGGAAAGTCTTTTGTTTTTGAACAAGTGGATTTATTAGATAAAAATGAAGTAATGAGAGTATTTTCGGATCATTCGATTGAAGCAGTTATTCATTTTGCTGGCCTAAAAGCGGTTGGTGAATCCGTATCTAAACCGCTTTTCTACTATTATAATAATGTAGCCGGAACGTTGGTGCTTTGTGAAGTCATGCAGCAATTTGGCGTAAAAAATCTGGTTTTCAGTTCATCAGCCACAGTTTATGGTCTGACAGATCAGGTCCCGATCTCCGAAGGAGCACCTCTCGATGCCACCAATCCGTACGGACGCACAAAGTTAATGATTGAGGAGATTCTTCGAGATCTTTGTGTGTCTGATAGAGAATGGAGCATTTCATTGCTGCGTTATTTTAACCCCATCGGTGCTCATGAAAGTGGGAAAATCGGAGAAGATCCCAATGGAATACCCAATAATTTAATTCCGTATATTACTCAAGTTGCCGTTGGAAAACTGCCTAAGCTCCAAGTTTTCGGCGATAACTATGAGACAGTGGACGGTACGGGCGTGAGAGACTACATCCATGTCGTGGATCTGGCGAAAGGCCACTTAAAAGCTTTGGCTAAAGTCTTAAACAGTAAAGGTATTGAAGCTTACAATCTGGGGACCGGTAATGGCTATAGTGTCCTTCAAGTTCTGCACGCCTTTGAACAAGTGGTTGGCGTAAAAATCCCATTTGATGTTACAGATCGTCGGCCGGGAGATGTGGCGATCAGTTATGCAGACCCATCAAAGGCCCAAAGTGAATTGGGATGGAAGGCAGAGAAAGATATACATGAGATGTGCCGTGATGCATGGAATTGGCAGAAGAACAATGTAAATGGTTTCAGGGGTAAGGTGTTACAATAATAATCTTTTTAAGACTAAAATCGATATATTATGACCTTGGTTTAAGCCAAGGTTTTTCAATAGGAAAGACTTGTCCAGCAAAAAATAAGGACAGTCTTTCCTTCTATATTAAAGTGTAGCTGATTGTATAAAGTCAGGCATGGTGGGAATGCGGATATAATGTCCGCCTCGACTGTACCCGTCCCATTTTATTCTCTCCCTATTTTGCGGTTACTCCACCGTCAACCGGCAGTTCAATTCCGGTAATATGGCCCGTTTCGTCTGAAGCCAGGAATAAAACGGCCGTCGCAACTTCCTTCGCGGTTCCCAAGTTTGGTAAAGTGATTTGCGATAAAAAGTGCTGTACGGCACACATTTGGAAATAACATCGCGCTTAAATTGCCCATCACATATATCGTGGATGATATCTTTCCGCATACTCAGCAAAAGATATTAAAAGAAATTCTTTTATCCGATGTTCAGCCCAAATAAGGTGATTGATTTTGAACAAAACAACCCGTACAAAAAGAGGACCTGGTTGCCCATGAGGCATATCAGGTTATTTTTTTATTAGACAATTTATTAAATTTGTCTTGCAATTCTGACAATAATAGGTATACTAAATGTAACCGATTACATTTTACACACAGCAGAAATCATTTCAGGAGTATAGGGGATGCACCAATGGTAAAGATGAGCGATGTGGCAGAGAAGGCGAATGTTTCAAAAGCAACGGTTTCACGGGTTCTGAGAAGTCCGGAAACCGTGAAAAAGGCAACGCGGGATAAGGTGCTGGCGATCATTGAGCAGTTGAATTACCAGCCGAACATTTTGGCGCGGCATTTCAGGCGAAGTGAAACGAATACGATTCTTGTCGTGATCCCGAACATCATGAATACGGTGTTCTCCCATATTCTTGGCGGAATTGAACATGAAGCCGGGAAGCATGGATACCGTGTAATTCTCGCCAATACGAACAAGCAGGTGGAAAAGGAGTATGAGTATCTTGACCATTTGAGACAGCGCCAGGCGGACGGCATGATTTTGCTGTCAGCCCGGATGGATAAAGGCGTCTTATCAGAAGTGATGAAACAGTATCCGGTTGTTCTCACTGCAGACTATCTCGAAGGCATTCCCATTCCGACGGTGACCATTGATAATGTAAGCAGCGGCCGGACAGCAACCGAGCATCTGATCAAGCTCGGCCATTCCCGAATCGCTCATATTACCGGTCCGCTTCATCTGCTGGTCAGTCAGGACCGCCTGAAAGGGTACCGTCAGGCGCTATTGCAAAATGACCTGGATGTTGACAACATCCTGATCCAGGAGGGCGATTTTTCCCATGAATCAGGGTACAACCAGATGACCAAGCTGCTGGCGCTGGAACATCCGCCAACTGCGGTGTTTTCGGCCAATGATGAAATGGCGACAGGCATCATCAAGGCGGCGAAGGATCATGGTCTCTCAGTTCCTGAAGATCTAGCGGTTGTGGGATTTGATAACGTCAAGCTCTCCGCCATTTATGACCCGGGCATTACGACCATCGCCCAGCCGATGTTTGAAATGGGAAGCAAAGCAATGGAGCTGCTGCTTCAGCAGATTAACGGGGATGAAACGAGCAAGAAACAATACGTGCTTCAAAATGAGCTTGTGATCCGGGAGTCCTGCGGAGCAAATCAGAAAAAACTCGGTTAGTCATGTAATGGGTTACATTTTACAGACTTAAGAACCCCTTTACTTTAGGGGGTTAGCAACAATGAAAAATGAAACCGATTACATTTTAAAATATGCTCTATATAAAAAAGGAGAGGTTGTTTATGTCCAAACGCATACCTGTTGCGCTGCAGATGTTCACGCTGCGCAATGAAACAGAGAAAGATTTCACAGGAACGCTGAAAAAAGTAGCGGAAATCGGCTATGAAGGCGTAGAGTTTGCTGGATATGGCGGGCTGGAGGCTACTGAATTAAAGAAGGTGCTCGATGATCTTGGATTAAAAGCTGCATCCAGCCATGTGCCATTGACGACATTGGAATCTGAACTGAGCTCTGTTATTGAGTATCAGCATGCGATTGGCAACAAGCACATTGTATGTCCGTTCCTGCCGCCAGAGCGAAGAAGCGAACAGGATTACCGTGAACTCGTTTCCATTTTGAATTCTGTTGGTGAAACCTGTTACAAGGAAGGCTTGTCCTTCGCGTACCATAACCATGATTTTGAACTTCAGCCGCTGTCTGATGGGCGAAAGCCGCTTGAACTGCTGCTTGAGGAAACCAATCATGACTGGGTAAAGGCAGAGTTTGATGTGTACTGGCTGACCAAAGCGGGAGAAGATCCTGTGAAGTGGCTTGAAAAGTATCAGGGACGCACACCGCTCGTTCACTTGAAGGACATGACGACAGACGGTGAGAAATTCTTTGCGGAGCTTGGCACCGGCGGCGTGGATCTGTCCGCGATTTTAAATAAAGGAGAAGCTTCCCAGGTGGACTGGTGGGTTGTCGAACAGGACCAAAGCCGCCGCTCACCGCTTGAAAGCATCGAAATCAGTTTTCAATACCTCACCAAGAACTACATAACGGCTTAAATCTATTTAAAAACAAGAAAAGAGGGGATTGCTGTGAAAAGAGTAGTGTTGATGTTAAGCCTTGTGGCAGCACTGTTGTTATCAGCATGTGGGTTAAATGGCGGTGGATCGAAGGAATCATCTGCCGATGGTTCAGGCTCCAAAGGGAAAAAGACGCTGGAATTGTGGCAGATTGATCCGGGTGAAAAGGAAAAGGTGTATAAGGAAGCGGTCGCACGCTTTGAGAAAAAGCATCCAGATGTAAAGGTGAAATTCCTTACGATTCCGAACGACGCTTACAAGCAAAAGCTTTCTGTTGCGATGTCCGGAAACCGTGCGCCTGACGTGTTTACAAGCTGGGGCGGCGGCTGGCTCAAAAACTTTGTGGACCAGGATAAGGTGCTTGATATTACAGCTGATACAGACAAAGAGCATTTCAACAAATTGGCGCTCGACAATTCAACGTATGACAACAAAGTATACGGATTGCCGCTGGGCTTATCCGTCGACGTGATCTTTTACAACAAAGAAATCTTCAAGAAATACGGGTTAACCCCTCCGAAAACCTATGATGAGTGGCTGAAAGTCATCGATACACTGAATAAGAATGACATTATTCCTCTTGCCTTGGCTAACAAGACGAAATGGCCAGGTGCTTATTATTTCATGAACTTCGCGAGCCGTGTTGGCGGAACGGACTTGTTTGACAGTGCGTTACACCGTACGGGCAAAACCTTTGATGATCCTGCTTATGTGAAGGCAGGAGAGCTGATACAGGAAATGGTGAAGAAAAAAGCCTTTAACTCTGGCTTTAACGGCATCCCGTATGATGAAGGTCAAAGTCGCCAGCTTATGTATTCCGGCAAGGCGGCTATGATGGATATGAGTCTTGCATTTGTAAACAACATGAAAGAAGAAGCGCCTGATTTTGCGAGCAAGCTTGATTTCTTCATCTTCCCGACCGTTAAAGGCGGCAAAGGTGACCAAACAAATCTTGGCGCATCGGCAAGTCCGGTTTGGTCTGTAGCGAAAAACAGCAAAAACCAGAAGCTGGCCACTGAGCTTGCCAAAGAGATGACTAGTACGGAAACTGCAAAAGCCTATGTGGAGCGTACAGGATCCTTAACTTCAGTGGATGGCGTGGCTCCGAAAGATGAAATGGGCAAACGCTTCTATGAAGCTGTAAGTAATGCGACACACCTTCAAATGCCTTACGATCAGACCCTTCCTCCAGAGCTTGCGGAGCTTCATAAAGACACTACACAAGCGGTGTTCGGTCTGGACATGACACCGCAAGAAGCAGCGAAAAAGATGGAACAAAAAGCGAAGCAAGACCTGAAGAAAGAGTAAATGACGGAGGATCAAAGGGGCGGGCAGCCCCTTTGATTCTTTCCTTCATAAAACGTGAGGAGGGATGACGTGGAAACGCAATTAAAAGGAGTACGCACGGCAACACCCGCGGCGCAAGCAGCTACACGGCCAAAGAGAAAGTCATTGAACAAATTCATAACGATCAGCTTATTTTTGGCCCCGGCCATCATTGTTTATATCCTTTATGTGCTCTACCCGATCTTCACGACGCTGCTCTACAGCTTTTACAAGTGGGACGGGGTCGGCGCTGGTGAGTATGTGGGTTTGCAGAACTATATTAACCTGCTGAGTGATAACGTGTTTTGGACGTCGCTTACGAACAATACGTGGGTAATCCTGACATCGATTTTTGTGCAGATTCCGCTCGGGCTGATCATGGCACTGATGCTCCTGGCACCGATTCGCGGCATCCGGTTGTTCAGTGGAATTTATTTTTTTCCATTCTTGATTTCAACCGTTGCAGTCGGTTTGTTATGGGTACTGATGCTTGATCCGCTGAACGGAATCATCAATCAGATTGTGAGTGTGTTCGGCTTTGAAAATGTGGAATGGCTGAGCCAGAGCAACACGGCCATGTTTGCGGTCTTGCTCGTAATTGTCTGGCAGTTTTCCCCGTTTTACATGATTCTCTTTAAGGCAGCGATCGTCGGAATTCCGGAAGAGCTGTACGAAGCGGCGGAAATCGACGGGGCGAGCGCGTTCACGAAGTTCTTCCGTATCACCTTGCCGCTTTTGATGCCAACGATTGTGAGCTCATCCATCCTCGCGATTGTCGGATCTCTGAAGGCGTTTGATATTTTCTACGTCATGACCGGCGGCGGGCCGAACCATGGTACGGAGCTTCTCGGAACGTACATGTTCAAGCAGGCGTTCGTGAACTTTAACATGGGCTATGCCAGCGCCATCGCGTTTGTCATGTTCTTCCTGGCCATGATTGTGACCATCATTATTCAGGCGCTTGATTATTACCGGAAAAAGAAAGGAGCCTATGTATGAATGTAGCGATTAAAAAAGTCCCTTTGTATGTGATTGCCCTTATTCTGCTGGTGTTCACAGGCTATCCCTTTCTTTACATGATTTCCACCAGCTTAAAAAGCCGGACGCAGTTCTTTGAAAAGCCGTATTCCCTTTTTTCATCCTTTACGTTGGAAAACTTCAAAAGTGTGTTTGAAATGGGACTTTCCCGTTATTTTTTCAACAGTATTCTTGTATCAGTCATTGCGGTGTTTGCCGTTATGCTGATTGCAGCGCTTGCCAGCTATCCGCTGAGCCGGATGAAGTTCAAACTGAACCGTGTGGTGTTCCTGCTGTTTATCGCGGGAATGATGCTTCCGATCCATGCAACCCTCATCCCGGTTTTCAAGCTTTCCCAAAGCATGGGATTGTATGACACCGTTTGGGCGCTGCTTGGGCCGTATATCGCATTCAGTTTGCCGATTTCGATCTTTATTTTGACGCAGTTCATGCAGGAAATTCCGGCGTCACTGGAGGAAGCCGCAAAGATTGATGGCTGCAGCCATTTCGGCATTTTCTGGCGTGTCATTCTGCCGATGCTGACTCCGGCGTTGATGACCGTTTTAATTTATAACTTTATCCATCTATGGAACGAATTTATTTTTGCTCTCGTGCTCATTTCAAGTCCTGAAAATATGACCCTGCCGCTAGGATTGCAGGATTTTAAAGGCGAATTTTCCGTCAACATTCCGGGCTTAATGGCCGCACTGACCCTCGCCAGCCTGCCGATTCTTGTGGTCTATATTTTCTCGCAGGAAAAAGTGGTCAAGGGACTTGCCGGCGGAGCAGTAAAAGAGTAATAGACAGGAGAGAGATACCATGAAAAAGATTAACATTGGACTGATTGGCTGCGGTGTGATCAGTGATATTTATTTGAAAAACTGCAGCAGTTACGATCATCTGGAAGTAGTGGCTGTATCCGATCTGGATCAGAAGCGGGCAGAAGAAAAGGCCCAGCAGTACAACATTCCGTCTGTTCTTTCAGTGGATGAACTGATCCATCATGAAGATATTGGCATTGTGCTGAACCTGACACCTCCGGGCGGTCATTATGCGCTTTGCCTGCAAGCGCTGAATGCGGGTAAGCATGTGTATGTGGAAAAGCCGCTTTCGGTTTCTGTTCCGGAAGCTCAGGAACTGATTGATACGGCAAAAGAAAAGGGACTGTTGATCGGTGCTGCGCCGGATACGTTCCTTGGAGCAGGACTGCAAACATGCCGTGCCTTGATTGAGGACGGAGCCATCGGCCAGCCGGTTGCGGCGACGGCTTTCATGATGTCACGGGGACCGGAGCAATGGCATCCGAGCCCGGCGTTCTTTTACCAGGCGGGCGGCGGACCGATGTATGATATGGGCCCCTACTATCTGACCGCCTTTATTTCACTGCTCGGACCGGTAAAACGCGTAACCGCTTTAGCGGGCATGCCGTTTCTGGAACGTACGATTATGTCAGGAGAAGATGCGGGCAAGAAAATCCCTGTTCATACACCGACACATATTTCAGGTAATGTGGAGTTTGAAAGCGGAGCCATTGGCACGATTATCACAAGCTTTGACGTGCAGGCGAGCCGGCTTCCTTTTATCGAGATTTATGGAACGGAGGGAACGATCTCCGTTCCGGATCCAAACACATTCGGCGGTCCTGTCGTGTTGAAGCAAAAGGGATCTGACGAGTGGGTGGAGCAGGAGCTTGTGTCTGAAACAGTGGAAAATTCAAGAGGAATCGGAATCGCTGATATGGCAGATGCGATCTTGGAAAAACGGCCGCACCGAGCTTCAGGTGAACAAGCGTTTCATGTGCTGGAGATCATGCACGGATTCCACGAGGCGGCGTCACTTGGCAAGCATTATGACATGCAGAGCACTTACAACCGCCCTGCAGGTGTAAACGAAACATTAGTATCAGGAGGGAACTAATAAATGAACACATTGCGAGTTGGAGTTATTGGCTGCGGCAGTATCGCGAGAAAGCGCCACCTGCCAGAATATGAAGCGAATGAACAGGTGGAAATTGTAGCAGTTTGCGATCTTCTCCCGGAACGGGTGCAGGAAACTGCTGAGCAGTATGGAGCTGCCAGCTATACCGATTATGAAGAGCTTTTGAAAAATCCGGATATTGATGCAGTCAGCGTATGTCTGCCTAACTACCTGCATGCTCCTGTAACGATTGCGGCACTAAATGCTGGCAAGCACGTGCTTTGTGAGAAGCCGATGGCTACATCGAAGGAAGAAGCAGAAGCGATGAACAAGGCGGCTCAGGAAAGCGGCAAAACATTGATGATCGCTCATAACCAGCGTTTTGTGGCTTCCCATCAGAAGGCCAAGCAGCTGATCGATAATGGTGACCTTGGCAAAATCTACAGCTTCCGCACCACGTTCGGCCATCCCGGACCGGAGCAGTGGAGCATCGACGGCCGCAACAGCTGGTTCTTTGACAAAGAAAGAGCCTTTATCGGCGCGATGGGTGACCTTGGCGTACATAAAACCGACCTCATGCGCTACCTGCTCGGTGAGATCACCGAAGTCGGCTCGTTCATCGATACAAGCGCGAAGGAAAACACCGAAGTGGATGATAACGCGGTCTGCATTTTAAAGACCGAAAAAGGCGTTATTGGCACCCTGGCTGCAAGCTGGTCCTATGTTTCAGGCGGAGACAACTCAACCATCATTTACGGTGAGAAAGGCATTCTCCGTCTGGAAGATGATCCGAATTATTCCCTCGTCGCTCAATACAAAACCGGAGAAACCGTCAACTACGAGCTGGAGAGAATCCAGTCCAATGATAAAGGCGGACAAACAAAGTCCCATGTCATCGACCACTTCACAGACGCTGTCCTGAATGGAAAAACTCCGCTTATCACGGGAGAAGAAGGCATGAAGTCATTGGATGTGATCCTCGCTGCGATTGAGTCGAACGAGACCAAGCAGATTGTGAAGGTTGGGGTGAGTGAGGGGAAAGCTCTTACTCATCAATAGAGTATTCATGATAAAGAGATGACCTCGGTATTGTTCCGGGGTCGTCTTTGTTTTTGGGGGGAGAAGCTGATGTTATAATGGATCACAAAGTGGATGGAGGGGAAGCAGATGTCTTATGAAGTTGTACATACCAACGTATTTTCTTTAGAAGAAGGTGGAGGAAATCCATGTCCCGTTGTGTTAAATGCCGATGATTTAACAACAGAGGAAATGCAAAGGATGACAAAGGACTTTGCTCATGAAACAGCTTTCGTGTTAGAACCAACTCGTCCAGATTGTGATGTAAAGTTTCGTTTTTTTGTTCCATTACATGAGATGGAAATGTGTATCCATGCGACAATTGGAAGCACCACCGTTCTTGTAAAACGGGGATTGATCAAACACTCACCGCTTCAGGTGGAGACCTTGTTAGGGCCTGTTAAAGTGGAATGGGAAGTAAGAGGATCGGATGTAGACGTTACTGTTGAACAATTCTCCCCGGAATTTAAGGACGAAAACCCTTCAAAGGAAGACGTATGCAAAGCATTAGGTATTGGAATGGATGACATTCATGACTTTCCTGTTCAATCTGTTTCTGCGTCTCGTTATAAATTAATCATTCCATTAAAAAGCGTTGAAACACTTAATCGTCTTACACCCGTTTATGAATACCTTTGGAAATTATGTGATGAATATCATACGACTGGATTTTACCCTTTTGCGATTGAACAAAACAACGGGCAGAGTGTCCAAGCTCGTCAATTTCCCAAAAGAGCCGGGTATAACGAAGATCCGGCAACAGGTGTAGCTGCGTGTGCATTAGGTGCCTATTTAACCGAACATAACGTGTTTTCATCATTATCGGAGGGGTGGAACAGTTATCGAGTGATCCAGGGAGTCGCTATGGACCGGCCAAGTATGATTGTTGCTGAAACATGTAGTAAAGAAAATAAAGTAATCCGCACTCGAATTAAAGGAAACGCACTAGAAACACGTTAAGTGTTTTAGTGCGCGAGATTTTATAGGGTGTATTGAAAGGCTTTCACTACAATGCCATCGTCAAGCGGAGAAAAGTCGAGCTGGGGTAACCGCTTGAAACCCATTCGCTCATAAAGCTTAACGGCACTCTTCATAAAATCTGCCGTATGGAGACCGACCGCAGGATAGCCTTTGGCCTTGGTTCTAACAAGGCATTCTTCAACGAGCGCTTTTCCAATCCCCCGCTTCCGGAACGAAGGGTCCACCACTAGCATTCTTATTTCTGGAAAAGTTGAAATCCCAGTCAGTCCATCATAGGCATCGGTTTCTGGAGGGAATACTACGATACTTCCAGCAATCTCCCCGCCCCATTCTGCGACCAAATACTCTGCTTCTTCCTCCGTGCTGACATCAGCAGAAATGGCCTTTAATAATACCTGCAAATGCGCTTCAGGTACATCTTGTTCATACTGTGAATAAGCGTTAATTCTTTGTTTCTGAAGGAAATCATATTCCGACTCCTTCGCCGCTCGAACGACTAACATGTACAACCCTCCTGAGAATAGTGTAGGTACATCTTACAATAGTTTAGAAGGTGGTTAAATAAATAATAACTTCAAATTGACTTTTATCGGTTTATTTACGATATTTCCACTATTTTTTCTCGCAGCGTCCTTTATATAGAGAGTTGTTGTACAGCAAACTAAATTTATGAATGTTGCTCAAGATAGTCTATCAATTGGGTATTTATTATATTTTAATTAGTATCATCTTTGTTTTTTCTAAAATATAGATTTCAAGGACAATTGATATTTTTGGCTTAATGATGCAGTAAAAACAAAAAGGTGCGACTAAAAAGGCCGCCCCCACTATCAATCACCCAAGATTCTATTAATTTTCTTCATTGCACGATGTATTTGTTCCTCTTTTAAATGGCGGGATGCTTGTAAAGGGACAAGAACTCTAAACACTTTTGAAAGCTTTGCATGAAGCCCTGCAGGAGGATCCTTATCAAAAGCTGCATCTTTTATGAGGTGTTCATATTTAGATATAACATCCCCTGTAGCAAAATCATCATCCCGACGAAAGGGTTTGTTACTTTGCAAGTTTGCTAGGGTTTGTTTCAGCAATACTTTATTATTCTCGATTACTCCAACAATGGTATTTTGGGTAATAACCCGTAAAGCGTGCACTTGATCCTTCAATACTTGCGTTTCCGCATTTTCCTTTTGCACGTACAGGTAAATGTTCACTCCGAGCGAGAGAACAAACAGTACAGCAAATAGAATGACATACTTTTTCAAATGGGTTCACGTCCTCAAATGGGTATATGGAAACAATATCCTTCTGAATCATATATCATAATTATGCTTATGCCTATGAGTTTAAATTAACAATTATATCCATTTTTTATACTTGCTTCAAGGTCGAATGTAGTCGGTGGGATGATGCAGGTCGTTGCGTCATCCTTTTCCTTTTTGAAAATGACTTGTTTGGTGAAGTTGGCAAAACGGTGAGTAACGTCCTCATTTTGGTGAGTAAACGATGAAAAACGGTGAGTAAACCAGGATTTTCCGTGAGTAATCACCATCAAAACGTGAGTAAAGCCGCAAAAGCAACCTTCCCCTCCATAAGAAAAACTGCTAACGTGTAAGCAAGCCAATCACTACTGTAGAAGGAGGACGTTTATTGAACCTGCAGACTCAAAATCGCTCCCCGCTTATTTCCCTTTATGAAAGTAAGCACAACGAAAAAGACGTGGTCCAGCCCCATCACCATCAAAACCACCAGATTCTCTACATCCTGGATGGGGAAGGGATCTGCATGTTAGATGGCGTGGAAAATACACTTAAAAAAGATTGTTTTATGATTATTCCGCCCGGGGTGGAGCACTCCATCCATTCTCACTCGAAAACGAGTGTGCTTGTTCTGGAATTTGATTCAAGCACGCTGGGTGAGGACATTCAGCAGGAGGTCATTCCTCATGTTTTTCAAAAAGCGTGCGTGCTGCGGCTGAATACGTTCGACAGCAGTGATGTCCGGCAGCTCCTCCGGAAAAAACTGTATGAACAATCCCACCGTGATCTTTTTTGGCAAATGGCACTCAAGAACTCGTTGAGCGAGATGCTTATCATCATTTCACGCTCCTACACACAGGAGGCGGCGGACCTTAATTCGCTAAGAGTGGAGCAGCTGAAGCGGTACATCGAAACCCGTTACTTTGATATCCGCAGTGCGGAGGAATTGGCGAACCGGATCGGCATCAGCAAACGTTACCTTCAACAGATCTTCAAAGAATACTACAGCATGACTCCTCTTCAGTATTTAACCGAAGTCCGCATAGGGCGGGTAAAGAAAGAGCTGCTTGAAACAGAAAAGGATATTGTATCGATCTGTTTTGAGATCGGCTTTGAATCGTTATCTACGTTTTACCGGCTGTTTAAAAAAATGGTCGGTGTCTCTCCAAATGTCTACCGAACGACGTACAAATCAAAATGAGTTCCGAAATTGAGAATTTCATTCGCTATCTAGTAAGACAGGATGAGCTTATGCCTTTAAACTGACGTTAAATCAATGAGGAGGTTAGAGCCATGACGACTCATAATGCAGGTGTCATTTTAAACGGCGTAACAGGAAGAATGGGAACCCGGCAGCACTTGATCCGTTCCATTCTGGCCATTCGTGAACAAGGCGGTGTGCAGCTGAACAACGGTGATGTGGTGATGCCGGATCCGATATTGGTCGGGCGAAATGAAAAGAAGCTGGCAGCTCTGGCCGAAGCTCATTCGCTCAGCCGATGGACAACTGATCTGTCCGAAGCGCTGCAAGACGAGTACAACGTGATCTATTTTGATTCCCAAACAACCGACCGTCGGCAGGAGGCGATTAAACAGGCGATTGCTGCCGGAAAGCATATCTATTGTGAAAAGCCGACAGCCACCTCAATGGAAGGTTCCCTGGAGCTTGCTAGAATGGCAGAGGAGGCTGGTGTCAAAAACGGTGTCGTGCAGGATAAATTATTCCTTCCAGGCATTATGAAGCTCAAACGCCTGCTGGATGCCAACTTTTTTGGTGAGATTCTATCGGTCCGCATGGAGTTTGGCTACTGGGTGTTTGAGGGGGACTGGCAAGAATGCCAGCGTCCATCCTGGAACTATAAGAAGGAGCTGGGCGGAGGCATTATCGTGGATATGTTCCCTCACTGGCGCTATGTGCTGGATGACCTGTTTGGCGGGATAAAAGCCTTGTCGGCTGTGACTTCGACACACATTGGGACCCGGGTGGATGAAGAGGGAAATACATATAATGCCACAGCAGATGATGCAGCATATGCCACCTTTGAGCTGGAAAACGGTGTAATTGCGAGCGTTAATTCTTCCTGGGCTGTAAGAGTCAACCGGGATGACCTTCTCACCATACAAGTGGACGGAACCGAAGGAAGTGCAGTGGCAGGGCTTCGCCAGTGCAAAACACAGCACCGGATTAACACGCCAAAACCGGTATGGAACCCGGACCTTGAAAATACCATCGATTTTCAAAGCCAGTGGAGCGAAGTCCCAGATAACCAGATTTTTGACAACGCTTTCAAGGTGCAGTGGGAGTTATTTTTTAAACATGTCTATCAGGATGATCCGTTTCCTTGGGATTTGCTCGAGGGAGCAAAAGGAACGCAGCTTGCCGATCTCGGACTGCAATCAGCCAAAGAACGCCGCTGGCTTGATGTGCCGGAATTGACCACAGCAGGGAGGGTGAAGGATGAGCACTATATATCTTCCAGTTCCTGATGGCACCGCGTTTCACTATCATCTTGAGAACAAGGAACCACTTGCAAAATCAAAATCAACGGCTGCCCCGTTTCGTTCAAGAACTGCATATGCCGCAGCCCATGTGGTCGCCAATCCTTTCTCGCAGAGTAAAAGGGATGTTATCGATTGGGAGCTGACCCTGCATTATCGGCGCCATTTATGGTCACTTGGCTTGTCGGTGGCAGAAGCGATGGACACCGCGCAGCGCGGCATGGGCCTTCAATGGGAGGACGCAAAGGAACTTATCACCCGCTCTGTGAACGAGGCCAAGGCAGTTGGCGGAGGGATTGCCTGTGGCGCCGGGACCGATCATCTTCGTGATGATGAACAATTTTCGCTCGCCGCGATTTGTGAAGCCTACGAGGAGCAGGTTGCTCATATAGAACAGGCCGGAAGCCAGGTGATCCTTATGGCCAGCCGCGCGCTGGCTGCCTCTGCCCGGTCCCCTGAAGACTATGAGTTGGTATACGGAAGAATCCTGAAACAAGTTTCAAAGCCGGTCATTCTTCACTGGCTCGGAGATATGTTTGATCCGAAGCTTGCCGGCTACTGGGGATCCAACGACCTGGATGAAGCAATGGAAAACTGTCTGGCGATCATCCGAAAATATGAAAACAAGATCGACGGGATCAAAATCTCATTGCTTGATGACCAAAAAGAAATCAAAATGCGCCGGTTGCTGCCAGCTACGGTGAAAATGTATACCGGTGATGATTTTAATTATCCATCTCTGATCGAGGGAGACGAAGTTGGCTATAGTCATGCCTTGCTGGGCATTTTTGACGGGATTGCGTCTGTTGCTTCCTCCGCTCTGGGAGATCTGGACAATGGAAACCTGGCGGACTACCGGAAGAAGATGAATGTGACCGTTCCCCTTTCCCGACATATTTTCCAAGCACCGACGTACTGTTACAAGACGGGCATTGTGTTTCTGGCGTATCTCAATGGGCATCAGCCTCATTTCCGAATGGTAGCTGGCGCGGAAAGTACGCGTTCCATCCTGCATCTCTCTCAATTGTTCCAGCTCGCTGACCAGGCGAACGTGCTCGCTGATCCTGAGCTCGCCATAAAACGAATGAAGCCTTTGCTTCAACTGGCCGGTGTTCATCAGATGGAGGCCGTCAAATGAGAGGCGCTGTGGATGTGAAAAGGCTCAGCTTAAACCAGATCACAACGGAAAACTGGTCGCTGCCCGAGGCGATTGAAGGGTGTCTTAGACAAGAGATTGAAACGATTTCAATTTGGCGGCATAAAATCGCCGATATCGGATTGAAGGAGAGCAGCCGGTTGATACGGGAATCCGGCCTGAATGTGTCCAGTGTATGCCGGGGTGGAATGTTTCCTGCCCTGTCAGCTTCAGAGCGTAACGAACGGATTGAAGACAACAAGCGCGCGGTAGAAGAAGCGGCAGAGCTCGGGACAGAGGTGCTTGTGCTTGTTTGCGGTCCTTCTCCTCATAAAGATCTAACAGAAAGCCGCAAATGGGTGCAGGAGGGAATCGAAGCGATCCTGCCGTTTGCCCAGCAGCATGGAGTGAAGCTTGGCATTGAGCCTCTGCATCCGATGTTTGCGGCGGACCGATCGGTGATTACCACACTTGCTGAAGCAAACGACCTGAAAAATAGAATGGGATCAGATCAGGTTGGCGTGATCGTGGATGTGTTTCACATATGGTGGGATCCCTATTTGTACGAAGAAATCGACCGTGCCAACGGGAGCATTTTTGGATTTCATGTTTCTGACTGGAAGGTGCCGATCACCGATCTGTTAATGGGCCGTTCATTGATGGGAGAAGGAGTCATTGATATCCCGCGAATCCGGAATGCAGTCGAACAAAATGGCTACCACGGGCCGATTGAGGTTGAAATTATGAACAAGGAACTGTGGGAGATACCTGGCGATGATAACCTGGCGTTGATCAAAAAGGCATTTGCTCAGCATGTCTAATTCTTCAACAAATTATAGCAACATCTGTCATCAATCCCGATAAATGAAGCAACTTGAACAAAGCATGCTGATTCCCAACCTTTTACCATAAGAGGAAGGAGTATGTCATATAGGGAGTGATTTCATGAAATTGGCGTTTACCACGCTTGGATGTCCAAACTGGAACCTGGAGACGATGATCTTCCGTGCCGTTCAGTACGGTTATCAGGGAATCGACTTTCGTGGGTATCTGGGGAAAATGGAAATCTACCGGCTGCCTGAGTTTTCGACGAAGCTGGAAGAAACAAGGGACCGATTCAGGGAAGCTTCACTTGAAATTCCCTGCTTTTCCTGTTCGGTCCGCTTATTTACCGAATCAACGGAGCAACGAGAAGAGTACCTTGCAGAGTTGAAACAGTATGCCGATCTTTGCGAGTATTTTGGAACCCCATTTATCCGGGTGTTCGGCGGTTTGATTGGGGACCGTGAGAAAGAGGAAGCGATAACCATTGCCGCTCGGAATACGGCGGAGTATTTTAAGGTTATCGAAGGTCGGCCGGTCACCCTGCTGCTGGAAACACACGATGACTGGACGGGCTGCCAGGTTGTTCAGGAGCTGCTCAGCCAGGTGAATTCTCCTCAGCTGGACGTTTTATGGGATGTTCATCATCCATACCGGATGATCGGAGAGGAACCGGAGCAAACGTGGAACGTATTGGGAGATAGAATCAGGTATACCCACTGGAAGGATTCCTATGTGAAAAAAGAGCATAAGAGAGGCTATCAGCTTTGTCTGCTTGGAGAGGGAGATATCCCGCTTTACCGGATGTATCGTTTGCTGAAGGATCAAGGCTATGAGGGGTACTTTACGCTGGAATGGGAGAAGGTCTGGTGCCCTGAAATTGAAGAGCCGGAAATTGCGTTTAAGCAATATGCTGACTTTATGAAACAGTTGGAACAGCAGGTCTCCTCTGGTCCGACCATGAAATTCTGACACCGGGAGGAAGCTATGATCAATTTTGCGATTGCAGGATGCGGAAGGGTGGCAGCCGTTCATGCGGAAGCGATCCAACAGGCGCAAGGAGCTAAGCTTCTTGCTGTTTGTGATACCAACGAGGAACGTCTTTATCCTTTTGCACAAAACTATGGAGCGGAGTCTGCGTTTACTGATTTCAGAGCAATGATCAATGATCCCACTATCGATGTGGTCAATATATGCACTCCGAACGCCCTCCACGCGGAAATGGCCATCCAGGCAATGGAAAAGGGCAAACATGTCATGATCGAAAAACCGATGGCATTATCGATTCGTGATGCAGACCGGATCATCGAAACGGCGAAAAAACACCATGTCAAAGCAACGGTCGTTCATCAAAACCGGTTCAATGAAGCGGTTCAAACGACAAGAAAAGCACTGGAAGAAGGCAAGTTTGGAAAAATGGCTTACGGGACGGCGAACATCCGCTGGCGTCGGGGCCAGGAATATTATGATCAGGATGCCTGGCGTGGAACGACCGCCATGAAGGACGGCGTTTTGATGAACCAGTGCATCCATACCATTGACCTGCTGATTTGGCTGATGGGACCGGTCAAAAGCGTGATGGGAAAAACCGCAACCCGCACGGTGGATATTGAAATGGAGGATGTGGGCACCGCCCTTCTTGAATTCCAGGATGGATCCATCGGCGTGGTTGAGGGAACAGGAGCTATTTATCCAGCCGATCTCGGAGCAAGCTTGAATTTATTCGGAGAAAACGGCACCGTCTGCATTCGCGGTAACGCGGCTAACCAAATTGAAAAGTGGCGCTTCTCCACCTCCTTTCATGAAGAGGAAAGCAAGATGGTCTCCGATCAAAGCAACCTTCCCGACTCCGTGTACGGCGAAGGCCACAAAACCATCGTCACCGACTTCATCCGGGCCATCCAAACAGACACCGAACCCTACGTCTCACTCCAAGAAGGCCGAAACGCCATCCAAGTCATTCTAGCCATCTACGAATCTTCCAAAACAGGAAAAGCGGTTGAACTAAGAGCACAGCAGGACATGAAGAAAAATTCACTCTTATCAGGCTGACAATGATTTTTTAATAGGGAATTGCTTTAGGAGCATTCTTGAAAAGAACTACACTGCTAAGTTGATTGGAGTGCAAGGGCGAGACTCCTGCGGGAAAAGCGGGACAGATGAGACCAGGAAGGCGCTCGCGCCGTTACCGCAGGAGCTTGCGACGAGGAAGTAGGCGTTTACGCCGGTAAGGCTCACCGCACGCCCCACGGAAAGCGAGCGACCTGGAACGTAAATCAACCACTATCAAAAACATCCCAGCATAAAGAAAATACAAGGAGGCATCACATGGAAAACGTAAGGCTTGGAGTCATAGGAGCAGGAAACATGGGAGGAGCACACGCACGCTATCTTCTCAACGGAGAAATCAACGGAGCCATTCTCACCGCCGTCCTCGATTCGAGCGAAGAACGAGCAGAGGCACTAAAAAAAGAACTTGGCAGCAATGTACAGATCTTCACCGACGAAGATTCATTCTTCGAATCCGGTCTGTTCGATGCCGTACTGATCGCAACACCACATTATTTTCATTCTCCGCTCGCCATCAAAGCATTTGACCATCAGTTGCATGTGCTTTGTGAAAAGCCGGCAGGTGTGTACACCAAACAAGTCCGTGAAATGAACGAAGCCGCCGAAAGAAGCGGAAAGGTATTTTCCATGATGTACAACCAGCGCACCAATCCGCTGTACCAGAAGCTACGGAATCTCATCCTTACGGGAGAACTGGGCGAAATCCGCCGGGTGAACTGGCTGATCACCAACTGGTACCGGTCGCAAAGCTATTACGATTCAGGCGGCTGGAGAGCCACATGGGAAGGAGAAGGCGGTGGTGTGCTCATCAATCAGTGTCCGCACCAGCTCGATCTGTGGCAATGGATGACAGGCATGATGCCCAAGCGCATGCGTGCGTTTTGCTATTTTGGCAAGCACCGGGATATCGAAGTGGAGGATGATGTCACCGCTTTTGCGGAGTATGACAATGGCGCGACCGCGGTCTTTGTTACGACAACAGGAGAAGCTCCGGGAACGAACCGGCTGGAGATTGCCGGCAGCCGGGGCAAGGTGGTTGTTGAGAACGGAAAGCTCGATTACTGGAGGCTGCGGGTATCAGAGCCTGAGTTTAACCGTGAATACAAAGGCGGCTTCGGGGCACCGGAATGCTGGAAGGTCGAGGTGCCGATTGAAGGCAAGGAAACGGCGCACCGCGGCATCACCCAGAACTTTGTGGACGCCATCCTGGAGGGAACTCCGCTCATTGCACCGGGAATCGAAGGGATTAAGGGGCTTGAGCTTTCCAATGCGATGCATCTTTCCACATGGCTGGATGACTGGGTGGAATTCCCGGTAAACGAGGATCTCTATCTGAAACATCTGCAGGAAAAAGAGGCACAATCCACCGGGAAAAAAGATAAAAACAGCGTTGTGCTGGATGTTGGCGGCACGTACTGATAAAGGAGCGGACACATGAGCAAACAAGACGGCATGAATTATGCCCCAAAAGGAAAACCAAACCGGGTGGTGGCAGAAGGTGACTTTTTTATCGCTGCCGTTGCCCTGGATCATGGCCATATTTACGGCATGTGCAACGGCTTGATTGAAGCGGGTGCCACGCTGAAATGGGTGTATGATCCCGATCCGGAAAAAATTGATCAATTCAAGAACGCCTTTCCGGAGGTCCAGGTCGCTTCCTCCGAGGAAGAAGTTCTGAATGATCCGGACGTTAAGCTTGTGGCCGGTGCCGCCATACCCTCCAAGCGCTGTGAACTGGGCTTGCGGGTGATGGACCACCAAAAGGACTATTTTACAGATAAAACGCCTTTTACCACATTGGAACAACTGGAACAGGCGAGACAAAAGGCAACAGAAACCGGACAAAAGTACATGGTGTATTACAGCGAACGGCTCCATGTGGAATCGGCAGTGTTTGCCGGAGAGCTGATCGATAAGGGAGCGATCGGCAGGGTCATCCAGGTGACAGGCTTTGGCCCTCATCGTTTATCGGCATCATCCAGACCAGATTGGTTTTTCAAAAAAGAAACGTATGGCGGAATTCTTTGTGATATTGGCAGCCATCAGATCGAGCAGTTTCTTTTTTATACAAAGTCAAAGAATGCCAAGGTGCTCTCAAGCAAGGTTGGAAACTACAGCAGCAAGGATTATCCCGAGCTTGAGGACTACGGAGACGCTACACTCGTCAGCGATAATGGGGCAACCCAATACTTTCGGGTCGACTGGCTGACGCCAGACGGACTCCGTACATGGGGCGACGGAAGAACGTTCATTCTTGGAACGGAAGGCTATATTGAAATCCGTAAGTACATTAATGTGGCGAGTGAAGACAGCGGGGATCACCTGTATTTGGTGAATGGCGAAGGCGAACAGCACTTTCACCTCACAGGCAAAGTGGGTTATCCGTTTTTTGGCGAACTGATCCTGGACTGCCTGAACCGGACGGAAAAGGCGATGACCCAGGAGCATGCCTTTAAAGCGGCGGAATTGTGCCTGATTGCCCAGGAGAATGCAATCAGGGTGGAATAGAAAAATTCAAAGGGCGGGCTGATAACATGAAGTTTTCTGTGTTTACTGTAATGGCACCGGATGCAACACCTGAACAGTTACTAGGCTATCTGAAGGAATACGGTTACGAGGGAGTGGAATGGCGGTTTAAAGAAACGCCTCATGAACTCAAAAAGGAAGAGCCGAGCTTTTGGGGCAATAACCTGTGCACCATTGCCCCGGATATCACCGATGAAGAGCTTGCGCATTTGTCGGCTGTAACAAAAGAAAACAACATTGAAGTAACGAGCGTGACGCCTTACCTGGCCTGTGGTGATCTGGCGGCAACGGAAAATGTTCTGAGGGTGGCACAATCACTCGGTGCATCAACGGTACGCCTTGGTGTTCCCCGGTATGACCGAAACCGAAATTACAATGATTTGTTTAAGGAAGCTGTGGCCTACTTAAAAGAAGCGGAAGAGATGTGTAAGCAATACGGCGTTAAGGGACTGGTCGAGACGCATCATCAGACGATTGCTCCAAGCGCCAGCCTTGCCCATCGTTTGATTTCTTCCTTTAACCCTGACCATATCGGAGTGTTATATGATCCGGGCAACATGGTGCATGAAGGATTTGAAAATTACCGGATGGGAATGGAGCTTCTCGGACCGTACCTCGCTCATGTTCATGCGAAAAACGCCATCTGGAAACAAAGCGGGCAGGCAGAGGACGGAAGTGTTCAGTGGAAAGCAGAATGGGCCTTGCTGGAAAAAGGAATCGTGGACTGGAAGCAAGTGATTCAGGACTTAAAGGCGGTTGGCTATGATGGATATATTGGCATCGAAGACTTCAGCCAGGCACTGTCAACGAAGGACTCCCTGAAGCATCATGTTCAGTCGTTGAAAAAACTGCTGAATGAAACGCTGGCGGTATAAAGGAGGAGGAGAAGACAATGAAGCTTGGCTGTTGTACAACCATCGAAAATGCCGCTATTGCCAAAGAAGCCGGTTTTGATTTTCTGGAATGTACGGTGGTATCCCTCGTACCGGAAAATGATGATGACTTTCCTGCTATCCTGGAACGCTACCAGGATAGCGGGCTACGGGTAGAGGCCTGCAACATCTTTTTGCCGGGGTCACTTAAAATCACCGGTGAACACGTGAACATTTCAGCAGTTGAACGCTATGTTGAAAAAGCGCTTCTTCGGGTGAAGCAAATCGGGGCGGACACGGTCGTTTTTGGGAGTGGAGGCGCCCGGTCCCTGCCCGATGGATTTTCCAGGGAAAAGGGAGAGGAGCAGATCGTTCAGTTTCTTGAACGTGTGGCAAACTACAGTGATGCGCTCGGCATTACGATCGTTATCGAGCCGCTGAATCAAAAGGAAAGCAACATCATTAACTCGGTTCCCGAAGCAGTAAGGATCGCCAAGAAGGTAAATCGTCCATCCATCCAGGTGCTGGCTGATTTTTATCATATGGATGAGGAAAATGAGCCGCTTGAGCACCTGGCTTCCGAAAAAGACTATATCCGGCATATTCATGTGGCTGATACCGGAAGGCGGGCGCCCGGTACGGGGACCTATCCTTACGGCAGGTTTGTTTCCTGTCTGAGCGAGGCGGGGTACAACGGCCGGATCTCCATCGAATGCCAGTGGCAGGATTTTGAGGCGGAAGCAGGTGCAGCAAGGCAGTTTTTATCATCGGTTCTTTACTCCCGGAAAGTATAATCAGGTTAGCTTTTCGTTTTAAATCGTAAAGGGGGAGAAAAAAATTGGAGGAAGAATTCTTTGTTTCTGAGTACCGGATGTCCAAAGAGATCAAGAAAGAGGACTATGATTTTCATTCCCATGATACGTACGAGGTGTATTTCTTTCACAGCGGCCGATGCAAGTACATGATCGGTGATGAAATCCATCACCTTCAGGAAAACGACATTATCATTATGGATGGTTTGACACTGCACCGGCCTTACCCTGAAGAAGAGCAGCCTTATATCCGAAGCGTGATCCAGTTTTCCGGAGAGTGGCTGAAGCCTGTGCTCGCCAATTTAAAGGTGCCGGAGCTGTTAAACCCTTTTTATATGCTGAACAATTGCTTGTTCCGCGGGGTGGATCAGGACATGCTGCTTGAAATCGAAGAGCTGATCAAGAAAATAGCACAGGTCGGTTTTTCAAGAGGGTACAAGCAGGAGGACAAGTTTGAAAACCGGCTGAAGGAAGGCGAAGTGACTACGCTTCTCGTTCAGCTGTTGTTTAAAATCTATGAATTGAGCAAGTTGAGGATCGTCAAAATTCCCTCCGTCAAGTCGGAAAAACGCATGCACGTCGACCGCATCATCCGGTGGGTGGAAGACAACCGGGAAAAGAACATCAAACTGGATGATATCGCCAAGAGCCTGAATATCAGCAAATATTATATGTCCAGAATCTTCAAGTGCGTAACCGGCTTTACGATCATGGAATACCTGATGAGCTGCCGCATCAAACGGGCCAAGTATTTGCTCGAAATGCACCCTGAAATGTCGATCCTGGAGGTGGCATTGGAGTCTGGATTTGAAAATTCCTCGCATTTTAGCCGCTTTTTCCGCAAACAAGTTAAAATTACACCTACCGCTTACCGCAACGAGCGTACCATAAGTGAACCGCTGGATCAGATCGGAAACTATTAAAACAAAAATAGAGCAATATCAGACAAATTTTTCAAAAAAAAGGACTATCCTGCAACCTTTAAATTATCCGAAAATTAGTAAAATTAAAACAGATAAATGAAAGCGTTTTATATTTCAGGCAAAACCTTGATTTTCCCGCCAATTGAAAGGAGGCTGTCATGGCTAACAACAGCATTGAGCTGAACGTACAAATGGAAGTGGAAAAGGTGCGCAGCAAACGAAAGGACTGGGGGCTCAAATGGTATGTTTTCCTGATTCCGAGTTTCCTGGGGATTCTGCTGTTCATGGTCTACCCTATCTTTGAATCCCTTCGGCTCAGTTTCTATCAATCCAACGGAACGGTCGAGCATTATATCGGACTCGCAAACTTTAAGTCTGTTTTAACCTCGAACTCGTTTTGGAACGCCGTATGGAATACCTTTTTTATCGGTATCTTTCAAATCATCATTACCATTCCACTCGGTTTTATCTTTGCATCGATCATCAACTCTACCAAACGGGGCCAGAATTTTTTCAAAGTCCTCTATTTCCTGCCTAATGTTACGTCCATTGTTGCCGCCGCCATGATTTTTGCTTTCGTTCTTCATCCGGAAATGGGAATCGTCAACTATGTTCTGCACGCCATCGGGCTGCCGACACCAGGCTGGCTTTCTGATCCTTCCACCTCAAAGTGGGCGGTCATTATTCTTGCGGTCTGGCACTGGGTTGGTTTTGTCATCATCATTTGTCTTGCCAATCTCCAGGCGATTCCGAGCGAAATGTACGAAGCCGCAAAAATCGACGGGGCAAGCGGGCTGCAGCAATGGTTTTTTATCACCATTCCCAATATGGCAGGAACCTTTGCCTTTTTGCTGATTACCGGATGGATTGGAGCGCTGCAGCGATTTAATGAAGTCTATGTGCTGGGCGGACCAAACGGAAGTCCGGCGCGGTCCATTCAAACGATGGGAGCGTTTATTTACGAACGAGGCTTTACAGGGTTTGAGTTCGGAATCGCTTCGGCTGCGACGTACATCATGTTCATTTTGATACTGGTCTTCACGTTCATCAACCTGAAAGTTTCCAAGATGAAAATCTAAGTGAAAGGGGGATGTGTTTCATGAAAGCTGGACTTTCCTATAAAAAGAGAGAACAGATTGCAGGAGGCTTCAAATTCATTATTTTGCTGCTGTTTGGCCTGCTGCTCATTACGCCTTTTGTTTGGATGGTGAGCGTGGGATTTGACCGCACCGCCAATGTCACGATGCCCTTTCCGCCCAAATTAATACCGAAGCACCCATCGTCGTTTAACTTTGGCATTGTGTTTGAAAACGGAAGCCTGTTCAAGGCCTACCTCAACTCTGCGATCGTTACCGTCAGTTCTGTGTTTATCGGTGTATCGGCATCGCTTCTCGCAGGATATGCGTTTTCCAAAGGACGGTTCAAAGGAAAAAAGGTGTTGTTTGTGGTGGTGCTTTGCACGCTCATGATTCCAATGGAGCCGCGCCTGATTCCATTGTACAAGCTGTTTAATTCCGTTCATCTGCTTAATACGTTCTGGCCGCTCGTTCTGCCGTCTCTGATCAGCGGCATGCTGATCTTTCTTTGCAAGCAGTTCTTTGACCAATTACCGGACACGCTGAGAGAGGCCTCGCAAATTGACGGGGCAGGGGAATTTACAACCTTTTTCCGCATTTATCTTCCTCTTGCCGGACCGATTGTGGCAACGATGATTATTTTAGCCTTTATCTGGAGCTGGAACGATTTCATGTGGCCGCTCGTTGTGCTCAACAGCAAGGAGCTTCAGACCGTCCCTCTGTATCTCGCCAGCTTCTCGCTCGAGAACGGGACAAGCCTTGGCGGATTAACGATGGCACTGGCGACCATGAGTGTCCTGCCGATCGTCATTTTGTATCTGTTTTTACAAAAATACATCATTCAGAGCATTGCGCTTAGCGGAGTAAAAGGAGAGTAGGACCCATTTTAAAGGAGGCGGAGAAATGAAACATGTTCGGAAGGGGATTTCGTTATCGCTCATTTTGATTCTGGCTGTAATGGCCATGCTGACCGGCTGTTCAAGCTCGGATACTTCAGGAAAAGCGGATGGAAAGTGGGCAGGGAAAAAGATTAAAGTGCAGATGATCGGAGACTTCAAGGACAAAACAGCAACTGATCCAATCACGGGAAAGAAAGTGAAAGGGATTGATGTGTTAAAAGAGGAATTTGAAAAACAGCATCCCGGTGCATCCGTGGATTTCATTCTGATGCCGTGGGAAGGATATACGGAAAAAACGCAGGCGATGATTACCTCCAATGAAGCCGATGTATATCAGATGCCTGGACTCGCGGATTTCGCGCCTCAGGGTGTACTTGAACCTCTTCAGCCGTACATCGATAAAGACAAAGAAATGGATCTGGACAAGTTTATCGATAGTCAGGTGGATGGCTGGAAGGTGCTTGGCAAGGATGACGACAAACTGCAAATCTACGGTCTTCCGTTTTTGGGAGACGCGCGTTTTATCGCGTATGACAAAAAGCTGTTTGACGACTGGGGTGTTGACTATCTTTCCGACCACCCGACCATGAAGGAGGTTGCGGAAAAGGCTAAACAAATGACCGGGAAAAACCCGAAAACCGGTAAGCAGAACTATGGCATCTGGTTCCGCGGTGACTGGTCCTCCGCGTTCACCTTGATCGATCTGGCTGAAGGCCAAAACGGTAAATGGGGAGAAGGGTTTGCCTGGAAAGATGTGAAGTTCAATTTTAACTCTCCGGAGATGAAAAAAGGGCTGGACTGGCTGCTCGACATGAAGAATTACGCGCCAAAGGGCCTTGTCAGCAATCAGGGTTCAGAAAAATGGCTCACCAAGGATAACAACGTTGCCATCATGATGAATCAGGGGCCTGGCGATACCATCAAACCGACCTATGCTCAAGGGTTAGAAGACCGAATCGGAATCGCCCAGGAATTCAAGAACAAGGACGGCAAAGGCGGATTGTTTGCAGGAAGTCCGCTCGCGATTGCCAAGAGCAGTAAAAATAAAGACCTGGCCTGGGAATGGATTAAATTTGCGACCGATGAATTTGCGCAAAAGTACGTCTTTGAAGAAGTTGGTGCCATTCCGGCCATTAAAGCCGCAAAGGATTGGAAGAGTACAAAGGAAATGCCGCTCATGCAGCCGGTGTTCGAAGCCATGAGCAGTCCGTGGACACCACGCTATCCTTGGGGCTCCTCACAGCCGCGCTTTACCTTAACATCAGAGGTTGAGGCTGCCTTAACCGGCAAGCGTACGGCACAACAGGCATTGGATAAAGCGCAACGCGAGAGCACCGCCTGGGTGAAAAATAGAAAGTAAGTTGAAGGAGGAGGAGAAATCCTCCTTTCTTTGCATAGGAGGGATGTTGGATGGACGGTACAGCCTTTGGAGGCTTTTACATGGCCTGTGTGTGGTTTGCGCGTTTCGCGTTTTTAAGTGTTCTGTGGATTCTTTTCAGCCTGGCAGGATTGGTAATCGGCGGTGTTTTCCCGGCAACCGCCGCACTGTTTGCGGTCGAGCGTTCCTGGATCCGAAAAGAGGAAAGCCCTTCGCTAGTTCGTCAGTTTTGGAAAGAATATCGAACTCAGTTTGTAAAGGCGAACCTGTTGGGGTATTTTATGGTGCTATTCGGAATGCTTCTGTGGGTAAATGTAAAACTGGTGTTTCCCGTCGATTATTTTTTGGTTGGTGTGCTGAAAGTTTTGCTACTTGGTTTGTTCTTTTTATATGTGATCGTCCTTCTGTATCTTTTTCCGGTGCTGGCCCATTTTAAAGGCGGACTTCTGGATTGTGTGAAGAATGCCTTGTTTGTTGGGTTGTCCTCACCGTTGATGACGGTGCTGAGCGGCCTGAGTATCCTGGTGGTAACGTATATTTGCTATGTGATCCCGGGGCTTGCTGTCTTTTTTTATGTGAGTGGTGCAGGCTTTCTTTCGATGTGGTTTTCTCATTGCGCATTTCTCCGGCTCGAAGGGAAAGCAAAAGCAGGTGGATGGAATGGATAATCCAACGCGGCTCCTATGGCTCGACACGATGCTCACCTTGGCCAGAACACCGCTTGGGGCGTTGGCCAAAAGAGAGCTGAAAGCAAACATGAAGGTGGAAATGAAAGAAGGAGCAGACAGAGAATCGTATGTTCATCTGGAAACACTTGCCCGGCTCCTTGTCGGGATGGCACCGTGGCTTGAAGGGAAATCAAAAGGCAGTGAAGAACGTCTTCGAAAGCATTATAGCCAGCTGGCTCGTGAGGCGATTGATGCTGGAACAGACCCGTCATCACCCGACTATATGAATTTTTCACAGGGCTTTCAGCCGATTGTGGACACTGCATTTTTGGCCCAAGCCATTCTCCGGGCGCCAATTGAACTTTGGGAGAAGCTGGATGGCCGGGTGAAGAGGAATGTGGTTAATGCTTTTAAAGCGACCCGATCAAGAAAACCCGTGTTCTCTAACTGGCTGTTGTTTTCTGCGATGATTGAAGTGGCTTTGCACCGGATGGGTGAAAGTGACTGGGATCATATGCGGATTGACTATGCCATAAAGCAGATGGAGCAATGGTATGCGGGAGATGGCGTCTACAGTGACGGTCCCCATTTTCGTTTTGATTACTATAATAGCTTTGTTATTCAGCCTATGCTAATCGATGTTTTGGAGGCGGTTGGTTCTCATTATGATGACTGGCATGAAAGAGCGCAGACGGTAAAAGAGAGGTCGCGCCGCTATGCAGAAATTCTTGAACGGTTGATCTCGCCGGAAGGAACATTTCCGGCTGTTGGCCGTTCGCTCGCCTACCGATGCGGTGTTTTTCATACGCTGGCTCAGCACGCGTGGCGAGAGGACTTGCCGGAGAGTGTGTCTTCCGCCCAGGTTCGGTGCGGATTGACTGCCGTTTTGGAAAAGTGCCTCCTTGCAGCCGGAACGTATACGGACGATGGTTGGTTAACGGTCGGATTTTGCGGCCATCAGCCGGGAATTGGTGAAGGCTACATTACGAATGGCTCTGCCTATCTTTGCTCGTTGATCTTTTTGCCATTGGGCTTGCCGGAATCAGTTTCCTTCTGGCGTGATGAGGATGAAAGCTGGACGTCAAAAAAGGCTTGGTCCGGATTGGATTTTCCGATGGATCATGCATTGAAAAGTTAAGTGGGAAAGGAGTGCAAACAGTATGAAAGGATTATTTATCATGGACGAGGCGCCTTTTGATTGGGTGTACCCGTCAACTATACGACAGCAAATTGAAGATCTGGTTGGTATGGATCTTCCTTTTTTGACTAAGGACCAGGTTAAGGAAAATAAATCCATTCTAAAGGATGCTGAGGTCATTTTTTCGGGATGGGGAGGGCCAGAGCTCGACGAAGCGTTTTTGGCGGCAGCACCCCGTCTGAAAGCTGTTTTTTATGCGGCAGGAACAGTAAAAAACATTGCCACTCCGGCGTCGTGGAGAAGAAACATCCGAATTTTCAATGCGGCTGAAGCGAATGCCATCCCAGTAACGGAATTTGCGCTGTCACAAATTCTGTTTTCCTTAAAAAGCGGCTGGAGCTATGTCCGAAGCATCCAGCGGGATCATGCTTACCCGGGAAAATCGATATCTGCCGGGGCAGGGGCATATGGAAGCACAGTGGGAATCATTTCACTGAGTAAAATCGGCCGCCGGGTGTGTGAGCTGCTTGAACCGTTTGATGTGAAGGTCATTGCCTATGATCCATATGTAAGCGAAGAGGCTGCCGGAAGTCTGGGTGTGGAGTTGTGTTCACTGGAAGAGGTATTTCAGCGGGCAGATGTTGTTTCCCTGCATACGCCGTTATTGGACGAAACACGGGGGATGATTACGGGACAGCATTTCTCCCTGTTAAAACCAAATGCCAGTTTTATTAACACCGCGCGCGGGGCCATCGTACGAGAGGATGAAATGATAGAAGTGTTGATGCATCGTGAGGATATCACTGCGGTCTTGGATGTGACCTATCCCGAGCCGCCTGTACCGGGATCACCTCTATTTACCCTTCCCAATGTGGTGCTGACCCCGCACATTGCTGGCAGTAAAGGATCGGAATGTGCCCGCATGGGACAAAGCATGCTGGATGAATATCAGCGGTATTTGAAGAATGAACCGCTAAACTGTGAGGTGCTGGAGAAGGACATGGGGATTATGGCTTAACGAAGGAGTTCGGCAACCTCGGTGAGTAATTTGACAAAGAAGATGAACCCGAGACCTGTAAAATAAGACATGTCGCTGTTACACTGGATCTCCACAGATAGACTCATCATGATCAGCATCACATCAACTAAAGCATAAACACATAACTTAAATGGAGAACCCCAGATATGAATGTCTTTAAAAAAGATAGGAGATATTATGACCTTGACCCTGCGAATGTACGCAGGGTTTTTTATATCAAGCTTGGTTTCCATCTGCATCAGCTCCTCACCATTCAATTGATATCTCGTAGAAAGTTCATAATTGATAGAACCAACGCTAACGTACTGATGCCCAGTACTAGTAAGTAATACTTCTTGTTTTCATTCTGTATGAACCAAAAAATACTTAGGATAAATATCATCAAGCAGAAAAAAAGAGGGGCCCATATGTCTGAAGATATACCGAGAAAATAAAAGTTTCGATAATAAGAAACTATAGCAAAGGTAAAATTAGCTCCTGTTAAAGCTATAAAAAAGAGGTTTTGTAGGCGTTTTTTTCGTTTCATACTCCAGATCCCCTTGGTAGGTTTAAAAGCCATTCTTTTTTAAACTACCACTCTGCTCAACGATCGAACCTTTTTATTGTAATATTGGTAATAAATTACTAATTATTCTGGCTAGCATGTAAAACAACCCACTTATCTAGAAACGCCGCTAATATAATTCCAACACTATACCTCACCAAATCCACAGCAAGAAACCCTTTTCCAAGAATCAATGCTCCCAGTAAAGTATCCCGGATCTGGTTGATCCAATCATCTTGATAGAGCTGTGAGAATTCAACCCCAAAGCTGAACAGAAAACTAAGCAGTATGGCTGTACCCAGGCTTTTTCGTACGAATAAATACCGAAATGCAAAGTACACCATGGCCGCCCAAAGAGCATCCCCCGCATTCTCCGCAAAAAATGCTGGAAGGGAGGAGCCGTATAACCTTGAGGCCAGGCCAAGCATAATCATGATTATAATCAACAAAAGATAGATGGCTCGTTTCAATTCATTCACTCTTTCATAAGAGATTAAAAACCCTGTCAGATAATCTAGCATATTTTAACATATATACCTCTCCTGTTCGTATAATCGATTGATGTAGAACCTGATAGCGGGAGCAGAGGATATGTGGATCTACATACATACATAGATGAAAAAAACGGCTGACCTAAGGTTTCTGGTCAGCCGTTTGTTATTTTCTCCGTATCCCGATCCTTCTTCCCGCCTCTTCTGGTTTTGATAGAATTTGCTGGTCTTTTCCGAGAGTATCAATCTTGGATTGAATGGCGGGCGGAAAAGGGGCTGCACGGCCAGTGGCCATATCCATGCCCATCAGCATTTGCTCGCTGATTGCCAGACGATTTCCTTGTTCATCATTCATCGTAAAAAAGACATGCAGACGTTTTGAGTCAAAGTCCAGGAGCTGAAGAATGATATGAAGTTCCTGATTCAAATGCGCTTCTTTTAAATAAACCAGATGGGTTTCCAGTGTATAGATCGAGTACTGATATTCTTCACGAAACTCAGCATCAATGCCAAGAGAATCCATAAGTTGATCGACCGCCTTGCTGAAGACAAGAGCATAGGCCGAATCGTTCATATGGCCGTTATAGTCGATCCAGTCACTGTGCACAGCCGTTTTCAGCAAAGGATTGATAAAATTACCCATCACTTTCCCTCCAAATCTATCAGTTAGAGTCTTCCGTTTAAATTGGCTGCCGGCCAATATTTTGAAAGCAATTGCTGCAATTCGATCAGAAAGTCGTCTCTGCGCTTTTCTAAATCAGCGATAGTGTGATCCTTCGTTTGTTGTTCACAGCCGTCAATCACTTTATTGCTTAATTCCTCGGTAAGTTCGGGGGCAACGAGTTTCGTCCAAGGCAGTTTCAAGGCGGGTCCGAATTGCTCAAGCATGTGTTTCATTCCTTGTTCTCCGCCCGCCAAATGTAACGTTAGGAAGGGTCCCATCAGCGCCCAGCGCAGACCGGGACCGTATACAATGGCAGCATCTATTTCTTCGGTAGTAGCTACCCCGTCATTTACAAGATGGAGTGATTCTCTCCAAATCGCTTCCATCAAACGGTCAGCCACATGACCCTCAATTTCATTTGAAATGACCAGCGGCTTCATCTTGATAGAATGATAGAATTGCTCAGCCCTTTGGATCACTTCGGGAGAGGTCTTCTTTCCTCCCACAAGCTCAACAAGAGGAATCAAATAAACCGGGTTAAACGGATGGGCAACAATTACCCGTTCCGGTCGACCGCAATCCGACTGAAGCGTGCTTGGCTTCAACCCGGATGTACTTGAAGCAATGATCGCCTCAGGCTTGGCATACTCATCGATCTGAGCTAACAAGCTGCGCTTGATATCCTCTCGTTCAGGAGCGTTTTCCTGAATAAAATCCGCATGTGCCACTGCTTTTTCCAGGTTGGGTTCAAAGGTTAGCTTATCCTTTGAAGCGCCCTTTGCGAGTCCAGCTTTTTCAAGCGCTGGCCAAGCTGTTCCCAAAGCGTTTTTCACTCTGGATTCCGCTCCAGGTGCAGGATCCGTAGCGACTACGTCATAACCTTGTGACAAAAAACGGGCAATCCAGCCGTTCCCGATTACACCTGTTCCAACGACCGCTATTTTCTGTATCGAATGATTATTCATGGGGAACTCCTTTTGCAAACGGGTTGTTTAATTTTAAGTGTTTTCTCGCTTCTGCTGGTGTCATCGGGTTAGCTCCAAGGCCACCCATGATACCGACGACCTTGTCCACCAGCTGGGCATTGGTTCCCAAAATCCCTTTACCAACATAAAGGTTATCTTCCAGACCAACACGTACATTGCCGCCAAGCAGCATGGATTGAATGGCTGTTGGGAGTTGCAGGCGTCCAATGCCAAACGCTGACCAGTGTGCGTTTGCCGGCAAGCTGTTCTTCATATACAGCATCGTTTCAGCATCAGCTTCTGCTCCCCAAGGAATGCCTAGGCAAAACTGGAACATCGGATCCTCATCAATCAGACCTTCGTTGATGAGTTGTTTGGCAAAGCGCAGATGGCCGGTATCAAAGCACTCCAGTTCTGGCTTCACGCCGCTTTGCTGGATGAGCTTTGCCTGTTCACGAAGCCAGGAGGTCGTACTGATATAGAGCTGGTCACCGAAATTCAGGCTGCCGCAATCGAGCGTGCATATCTCGGGTAGAAGTTTACTAATAGGTTCATGGCGTTCTGCAGGCAGCTGGATGTCTGTACCAGGTCCGCCAGTGGCCGGGTCCTCATTGCTTGGCATCCAGTCTCCCCCGCCTCCGGCTGTAAGATTTAAGATGACATCTGTTTCAGATTCACGAACCCGCTCTACAACTTCACGAAAAAGTTCAGGGTCATGACTGATTCCACCGGTCTTTGGATCACGAACATGGATATGGGCGATGGTAGCACCAGCTTTGGCGGCTTCGATGGCTGATTCTGCGATTTCCTTAGGTGTGACTGGAACGTGCGAGCTTTTTTGGGTCGTTTCTCCTGCACCGGTTACTGCACACGTTACAATAACATTCTGATTCATAGGGATTCCTCCTTAAAAAGGGTAAAAAAAAGAAAATGGAGTGAATCTTCCATTTTCTTTTTCGTTGTACGTTGGAGCTCAACTTTAGGGTTTAGGAACATGCTTGAAGATCTCGCCGCTTTCAAAGAAATCGACCAGGCGGGACAACCATTGATAATAATCCAGCCATTCTTTTGTTTCTTTTAGAAGATCATTGACCTTAAGTTCCATCTCTTCCGTAAGGGTCTCATTATCCAATATGCCCTTTATCTCAGCTGACAGTTTTTTTTCAAACATTTTATTCTTGTTGATCGTTTTTTGCCAGTTGGAGGTAAACAAGGAAATAAAGGTTTGGTAGTAGTCCTGCTCCACGTTATATAAATCCTTCCGAATACCCTTCTCAAACACTTTTTCGGCAATATTCAGATCGACCATTTCCCTGACAACCTGACTCATACGGGTCTTGCTCATACCCGTAGCTTCTGATAGCTCATCAAGCGTCATCGGCTTTCGATTCATATAAATGATGCCTAATACCCGCCCGACAGTTGTAGAAACACCATAGGTGTGCATATTGTCAGCAATTTTCTCAACCAGTTGATCTTCAACATTCCTTATTTTCACAGATGGCTGTTTTTCAACCAAATGAATCACCCTTCCAGTTACCAGCTTCTTCATGAGCCAATGTATCACAAACCCGCGAAAACCAAAAATGAATATATCAAAGAAAACCAAGGCAATCAGCAAGCAATTGTAAGGAAAAGCCGGTCTGTACTTATTATCAGAATAATTTTACGTAAATATTGTGCATTTTATGCAATTTGTAAACTTTTTATTTCACAAAGTTTAATTTAAGCTTAAGATAGCACAAAAGTCACGGAATGTTGTTAACCAATGTGAGATCCGAATCATAAGAGGAAATTTACGGAGGTGTTTTATCATTGCTGAAATTTGATCGAGTTTCAAAAGTGTATAAAGGAGGAAAGAGAGCGGTTAACCAATTATCACTGGAATTTGAAAAGGGCGAATTTATTTGTTTCATTGGCCCTAGTGGATGCGGAAAAACAACGACGATGAAAATGATTAACCGACTCATCGAGCCAACCGAAGGGAGCATCTATATTAATGGAGTGGATGTATTAAAAAAGGATCCGGTTGAGCTCAGAAGAGAAATTGGCTATGTGATTCAACAGATTGGGTTGTTTCCTCATATGACCATCCAGGAGAACATTTCCATCGTCCTTAAATTGTTGAAATGGCCGGAAGATAAACGGCGCGCCCGGGCAGAAGAATTGTTATCCCTTGTGGATATGACACCAGAATATCTGGAGAGGTACCCTCATGAACTGAGTGGGGGCCAACAGCAGCGAATTGGCGTTTTACGTGCGCTGGCTGCCGATCAGCCGTTGATTTTAATGGATGAGCCGTTTGGTGCTCTTGACCCCATTACCAGGGATTCTCTGCAAGAAGAGTTCAAGAAACTGCAGAAGAAATTGGATAAAACCATTGTGTTCGTCACTCACGACATGGATGAGGCTCTGAAGTTGGGAGACCGAATCGTGATTATGCGGGATGGAGAGCTGGTCCAATGCGATACACCAGATGAGATTCTCCGCAATCCGGCCAACGATTTTGTTGAAGAGTTCATTGGGAAAGACCGTCTGGTACAAGCGAGGCCGAACATTCAAACCGTTGAACAAATCATGAATCCGCAGCCTGTAACGATTACCGGGGATCGTTCGTTATCCGAAGCGATTCAAGTGATGAAGCAGCATCGTGTGGATTCCTTGCTGGTGGTTGATGAAAGTAACATCCTTAAAGGGTATGTGGATGTTGAAATTATTGACCAGAACCGGAAAAAAGCCAACTCCATCAAGGAAGTCCTTAAAACGGAATTCACCGTGCAAAAAGATGACCTGGTACGTGACACCATCCGAAAGATCCTTAAAAAAGGAATGAAATATGTAGCCGTTGTGGATGAAAATCAGCGTCTTGCCGGCATTGTGACGAGGGCGAGCCTGGTTGATATTGTTTACGATTCCATCTGGGGCGAAGCAAGGGAGGAGATGCAATGGACGCCGTCATCCAATTTTTAAGTGAGTACGGCAGTGAAATGGCGTATAAAACGTGGGAACACTTATATATTTCATTACTTGCCGCTTTGCTTGGAATCATCATCGCTGTTCCGCTTGGTGTAGCCTTAACAAGGGTTCCAAAAGCAGCAGGAGCGGTAATGGGGATTTTGGGAATTGTCCAGACCTTCCCAAGCTTTGCGATTTTGGCCTTTTTTATTCCTCTTCTCGGGGTGGGAAAAGTTCCAGCCATTATAGCTTTATTTTTTTACTCCGTTTTACCGATTTTGCGAAATACCTATATTGGGGTGAAGGACGTGAAACGCAGTCTGCTGGAGGCAGGACGCGGAATGGGAATGTCCGGCTGGGAGCGGATCCGCTATGTGGAATTGCCGCTTGCTGTTCCTGTCATTATGGCGGGCATCCGGCTTTCAACCGTTTACTTGATCGGCTGGGCAACACTTGCTGCCTATATCGGTGCCGGCGGCCTCGGTGATTATATTTTCAGTGGGCTGAATCTGTTTCAGGCTGAATTTATTATTGCCGGTGCGGTGCCTGTCACCATACTGGCCTTGCTGACCGATATTCTATTGGGCAGGCTTGAACGTTGGGTAACACCCAAAGGAATGAGAAAAATGAAGGAAGCTGCTTAGGAAGGAGACAACTCATGAATAGCGTAAAACGGCTTACTATAGTCGCTGCCGTTATGGCAGTTCTATGCCTCAGTGGCTGCTCTCTTCCAGGATTAAGCGGCCCGGCAAAAAACACGATTGCCATTGGTACCCTGGGTACTTCTGAATCTCAAATCATGGGGAACATGGTTCGTCTCATGATTGAGCATGACAGTGATTTGAAAGTCAATATGGTCAATAACCTTGGTTCGTCTACCGTTCAGCATCAGGCCATGATGAACGGTGACGTGGATATTACGGCAACACGGTATACGGGAACGGATCTGGCCGGGCCATTAGGTATGGAACCTGTAAAAGATCCGAAGAAAGCCCTGAAAGTGGTTCAGCGGGAATTTCAAAAGAGATACGACCAAACGTGGTTTGATTCTTATGGTTTTGCCAATTCGTATGCGTTTACCGTTACGAAGGAACTTGCCGAGAAAGAGAATCTTCATACCGTCTCGGATTTGGAGAAACATGCCCAGAATCTTAAACTTGGTGTAGATAACGCCTGGTTAAAACGAAAGGGAGACGGTTATAAAGGATTTACGGAAAAATACGGTTTTGAGTTTGGAAAAACCTATCCGATGCAGATCGGCCTGGTCTATCAGGCAGCAGCCAAAGGTAAAATGGATGTGGTGCTCGCCTATACAACCGATGGACGGATCAAATCTTATAACTTAAAAGTACTTGAAGACGATAAACAGTTTTTCCCGCCATATGATTGTTCTCTGGTTGCACGGAATGAAGTGCTGAAGGAACATCCGGAACTGAAAGGCAAGCTTGAAAAGCTCTCTGGAAAAATTGATACGGAAACGATGCAAAAGATGAATTTCGAAGCGGATGGAAAGAAGAAGGAACCGTCCATTATCGCAAAAGAATTCCTGGAGAAACATAACTATTTTGAATAGGAGGTGCCAAATTGGAGACGATCAATGAAATCATAAACTATTACATGCAGAATGGAAGTTATGTTTGGGAACAATTTTACCGGCATTTTCTCATGTCGGCCTACGGCGTGTTATTTGCTGCCATTGTAGCGATTCCTGTTGGCATTCTCATCGCGCGCTATCACCGGCTTGCAGGCTGGGTCATTTCATTGGCTAATGTCATTCAAACGATTCCTGCTCTGGCCATGCTGGCGGTGCTGATGCTCGTCATGGGGCTTGGCACCAATACGGTGGTATTTGCACTCTTTCTCTATTCACTGCTTCCTATTATTAAAAACACGTATACGGGAATCCGGAATGTGGACCATGCCTTGCTCGAGTCAGGAAAAGCGATGGGCATGACCAAATTTCAGGTGTTGCGGATGGTAGAGCTCCCATTGGCGATTTCAGTCATCATGGCTGGGTTGCGTACCGCATTGGTCATCACCATCGGGATTGCCACCATTGGTACATTTATTGGCGCCGGCGGATTAGGGGATATCATTCTTCGCGGTACCAACGCAACCGATGGCACATCCATCATCCTCGCCGGAGCCATTCCCACTGCAGTAATGGCTGTCCTGGCAGATGTAATGATGGGATGGCTGGAGAAACGATTATCACCGAATAAAAAGACGAAGAGACCTCTGCAGCAGAATACCGCTGCATGATGCGGCCTTACCAAAGGGACTGGGAACAGTCCCTTTTCTTGTTGCCTTTTTCATCACCTTCAATAATAATAAATGTAGGAAAATTCTAAAATTATTGAAGGAGGCGCTCATGTACCGGAAAGAATTCTATGTGTTAGACCGTAAAACGCCAATTTCTGCTGTCATCCGAAACTACAGGAAAGAAGATTTTGATGATTTGATTGCGGTTCAGCAGGAAAGCTTTCCGCCTCCTTTTCCTCCCGATCTTTGGTGGAAAAATGAGCAATTGAGGAATCACGTGGAATTATTCCCCCAGGGAGCGCTTTGTGCAGAAATCAACGGAAGAATGGCCGGTTCAATGACCGCTCACCTGGTTCATTTTCAACCGGATGATCCGGACCATACCTGGGAAGAGGTGACAGACGGCGGGTATATCCGAAATCACCAGCCAGACGGTAACTCACTGTATGTAGTTGATATTTGTGTGCGCCCTTCCTATAGAAAGCTTGGAATCGGCAAATGCCTGATGAACTCCATGTATGAGATTGTGGTTCACCATGGGCTTGAGCGGCTGATTGGCGGAGGAAGAATGCCGGGCTATCATGAAAAATGCAGCAGTCATACACCACAGGCGTATCTCGAATCGATTGTGAAGGGAGAGTTTCATGATCCGGTCATTACGTTTCTCATGAGCTGCGGCCGTGTTCCTGTCAAGGTCGTGGAAAACTATCTGGAGGATGAAGAATCCAGGAACTGTGCAGTGCTGATGGAGTGGAGGAATCCCTTTTTAAAAAAGGGATGAGGCCTTGCTTGTAACATAAATAACTAAATAATAAGTATAAATAAGAACCCTGATGCGGGAACATCAGAGTTCTTCCTACAGCTATTGGCAAGTGCGGTGGCCGATTTTATGCAAAAGTAACCACCTCAGGTTGTCTTCGCGGACAGGGTGGTTACTTTTTTTGTTTCATGAACTGATAGAAACATAAAATTTTGCTAGATTTTCACTACTAATTCCCTTCACCCTGACATAGGTTGTATTAAGAGATTTGAGCAACCAGAATGGAGGGGATGTATGAAACGGGGATTATTCTTTTTTATGGCGTTTATTATCGTAACCGGTCTTTGTACGGGTATGAAAGTCAATCAGCTGCTTTTTGCAAAATATGAAGATAATGGGACTTCCCCGGCTGGCCTGATAGTGGCCGGTGTTAATCCGAAGCAGCTGGAGCGGGAAGCGAAAAGTCAGATGAAACGGGATATCGAAGAGGAGTTCCGCTCTTCCATGTCCTATACCTTTGGGGATTTGAAACGATACCATTCGGTTCTGGATACGCAGGCGGTTCTGGCTAAAAAGGAAACCTTCTTTATCATCCAATCGAAAAATGAGTCCTATAACGAACAAGTGGAGCGATTCTTCACTGTAAGTCTTGACCATTTCAGCACAGAAGCTGATCCTGAGCGCCGTGTGCACCAGGTTTGGCTGGTTGATAAGGATTTTACGATTCTTAAAAAGCAGAAAGTATTTTGAATAGCTACAACGTGTAAAAGCAGCCGCCTCTCGTCCGGACGTAGAGGATGGCTGCTTTTTATGTTATACTATAGGTATGACACTTTTTCAGCTCTATTCTCTTATGGCGAATACATAAGTGTTTTTGATGCAAATAGACTAATGACATTGTGCCACGGCCCCCCATTGGATTTGAGGAGCCGGGCCTTTTCTTATTGGAGGAAAGATAGAATGAAAAATCAACACGTTCATATGTTGTCTGTTTCCAAGCCGGCTGGATGGCTTTTGATTTTGGGTATTATCTTTGCCGGCGCTAATCTGAGAGCGCCATTAACCTGTGTAGGGCCGCTCATCGAGATGATAAGGGAGAATACAGGGATGTCCAACACACTCGCGGGTATGCTGACGACAGTGCCGCTGCTCGCTTTTGCGTTGATCTCGCCACTGGCGCCGAAAATGGCACGTAAATTCGGCCTGGAGCACACGCTCTTTGGTGCATTGCTGTTACTGGGCGCAGGTATTTTATTGCGGTCTGTTCCTCTCTCATCCGGATTGTTTGGCGGGACGGTATTGCTTGGAGTTGCCATAGCGGTTTGCAACGTTCTGCTTCCGAGTTTAATCAAAAGAGAGTTCCCGAACAAGGTAGGGTTGATGACAGGAACCTATTCGGTTTCCATGAACATGTGGGCAGCCGTTGCTTCCGGAGTGAGTATTCCCATTTCAAAAGGATTGGGCTATGGATGGCGCTTTGCGCTTGTGTGCTGGGTACTCATCTCGCTCGTTTCCATTCTTGTTTGGCTTCCTCAGCTAAGGATGAAGCATGTTCCCATATCTTCTGTAAAAGGCACATCCATGTGGGGTTCAGGGCTTGCCTGGAAGGTGACGCTGTTTATGGGGCTGCAGTCCACCGTTTTTTATTCGATTATTACTTGGCTTCCAGCCATTTTGCATCAGCAGGGACTGAGTCCTTCAAAAGCCGGCTGGCTGCTGTCACTGACTCAATTTGCTAGTCTGCTTCCAACGTTCTTCGTTCCGGTTTTGGCGGGCAGGAGCGCCGATCAGCGAAAACTCGTAGCCTTTACGGTCCTCTTTTTACTCTTGGGCTATGCCGGCATTCTTAGCGGGATAACCTGGCTCGCTCCTCTCTATGTGATTTTGATTGGGATCGGCATCGGCTCAGGATTCGGCTTGGCGACCATGTTTTTTGTGCTTCGGACGCAAAATGCCCATCAGGCGGCAGAGCTTTCAGGAATGGCGCAATCGGTCGGTTATTTGCTGGCTGCGATTGGACCGGCCCTTTTTGGCTTTTTGCATGATAAAACCCATAGCTGGACCCTTCCCCTTACAGTGTTGGTCGTGGCCGGCGTGCTACTTTTTTTCGTTGGCATGGGAGCGGGAAGCAACCGGTATGTGAGCGTTGAGAAAGATACTGATGTTCTTCAGAAAAAAGCTTTATAACGTAAGAAAACAGGCTGTTGAACACGAACAGCCTGTTTTTTTATATGGATTTTTAAGGCAGGAGATATACCATATAGTGCGGATAATCCTGTAATTGCTCTCTTCTTAACTTACCTTCATCCACTAATTCATCAAGTCCCTTTTCCACTTCGATTGCTTGGACTCCATACAAATCTGCCATTTTTACTGGTGAAACCGCCATATGCTTCGGCACTTTTGCTGAGGATACAATCATCGCCGTGACTTGCGAAAGTAATTTTTCCTTTTCCATTTTTTGATCCACTCCTTTATCACATCTATCAAAATCCTAACCAATCTCTTCTTTTCCTATGCAAATCCATTTTAATTCCCTTCGGTTTTGGCAATGCTTGTTAAAAAGAAACGAAATTGGAATAAAAGGAGGCTGATTTATTCAATGGAAGACAACCATTTTTCCATACAAATCAACGGAAAAGAATTTCCTGCTACAGAAGGCCAAACCATTCTGCAGGTGGCCAAATCACAGAACTATGAGATTCCGAGCATTTGTTATCACCCTGACCTTGGTACGATTCAAACGTGTGATACCTGTTTTGTGCAGGTAGAAGGCGAACTGGTTCGTGCTTGCTCCACTAAGGCTACACCCGGGATGCAGGTCGATTCACTGTCAAAAACCGTCAAGGATGCACAGTACGAAGCGATGTCCCGCATTTTAAAAAATCATGAGCTCTATTGCACGGTTTGCGATAACAATAACGGCAACTGCGTGGTGCATAATACGGCTGAATATCTGGAGATTGAGCATCAGAAATATAAATTTGAAGCGAAACCTTACCCGCCGGATAACTCACACCCTTTTTACCGCTATGAACCGGATCAGTGCATTTTGTGTGGAAGGTGTGTGGAAGCCTGCCAGGATTTGCAAGTGAATGAGACGCTGACCATCGACTGGGAACGTGAAGCTCCACGCGTGATTTGGGATAACGATGTTCCGATCGATGAATCATCATGTGTTTCCTGTGGCCATTGTGTCACGGTCTGTCCCTGTAATGCACTAATGGAAAAATCGATGCTTGGAGAGGCGGGGTATCTGACAGGCATTCCGGCCAACATGCTTGGACCGATGATCGATCTTACGAAGGAAGTCGAGCCGGGGTATAAGGAGATTTTCGCCATATCCGAAATGGAAGCAGCCATGCGGAAAGCCAGGATCAACCGGACAAAAACAGTGTGTACATACTGTGGGGTAGGCTGCAGTTTTGAAGTTTGGACGAAGGGCCGGGAAATCCTGAAGATCGAACCGAGTGAAGAAGCTCCGGTTAACGGAATATCGACCTGCGTCAAAGGAAAATGGGGCTGGGATTTCGTTAACAGTGACAACCGTCTGACGAAGCCTTTGATCCGAAAAGGAGAAGAGTTTGTTGAGGCTACCTGGGAAGAAGCGTTGAAACTCATTGCGGAAAAGCTGACAGGCATAAAGGAAGAGCATGGTGCTCATTCCATCGGCTATATCGCCTCTTCCAAATGCTCGAATGAAGAGAATTATATTTTTCAAAAGTTTGCGCGATCCATTATGGGAACCAACAATGTGGACAATTGCTCACGATACTGCCAGTCTCCGGCAACGGCAGGACTGTTGCGGACCGTTGGAATTGGCGGTGATGCCGGAACCATTAAGGATATTGCAGCATCTGAGCTGGTCATGGTTGTTGGGGCCAATCCGGCAGAATCCCATCCTGTTCTGGCTACCCGAATTAAACGTTCCCATAAATTGCACGGGCAAAAATTAATGGTCGTTGATCTGAGGAAAAATGAACTGGCTGAGCGGGCTGATCTGCATGTTCATCCCAAACCGGGTTCAGATTTGATTTGGCTATCAGCAGTTACAAAGTACATTCTTGATCAAGGATGGGAAGACAAAACATTTTTGGAGAAACGGGTCAATGGATTTGAAGAATACCGGTCATCATTGGATAAGTTCACACTGGAATACGCCGAGGAAAAAACAGGATTATCCAAAGAAACGTTGATCCAGATGGCAACCATGATTCATGAGGCAAAGTCGGTCTGTGCCTTATGGGCAATGGGTGTCACCCAGCATATGGGAGCGACCGATACGAGTACAGCAATCTCCAATTTGCTGCTCGTGACAGGAAACTACGGACGAACCGGAACAGGTGCGTATCCGCTTAGAGGACACAACAACGTTCAGGGGGCGTGTGATTTTGGCACGATGCCTGCTTGGATGCCGGGTTATGAGCCTGTCCAGGACAAAGAAGTGCGCGAGCGCTATGAAAAAGCATGGGGCGTCAAGCTTCCGGAAGAGCCGGGACTGGATAACCATCAAATGGTGGAAGGTATCCATAAAGGAAAGTTAAAGGCACTTTATTTGTTCGGTGAGGATATGTCACTCGTGGATTCCAATTCGAATTTTGTGGATGATGGCTTTGAAAAGCTGGAATTCTTTGTGGTGCAGGACATTTTCTTCAGTAAAACCGCTCAATTTGCGGATGTGGTTTTACCGGCAGCACCAAGTCTGGAGAAGGACGGTACATTCGTCAACACGGAACGCCGCATCCAGCGTTTTTACAAGGTGCTTGAGCCGCTTGGCCAGTCGAAACCGGATTGGGAAATCTTTCAGGAGTTGGCTAACCTCATGGGAGCCAATTGGAACTACACACATCCTGGTGAAATTATGAAAGAGGCGGCCAGTCTTGCCAAGTTTTTTGCCGGTGTAAGCTATGATCGGCTGGAAGGATGGAACAGCCAGCTTTGGCCGGTAGCAGCAGATGGTACCGATTCTCCGCTCTTGTACAAGGAGAGGTTTGCATTTCCTGACGGCAAGGCGAAGCTGGTTGCTGTTGAATGGACTGAGCCGTTTAAGCCGGGTGAAGAGTTCGACCTGCATTTAAATAACGGCCGTTTGCTTGAACATTTCCATGAAGGAAACATGACGTACCGCTCAGAGGGGCTTACACACAAAGTTCCTCATCCTTGGGTGGAAGTCTCGCCAGAGCTTGCCCGTGAACGGGAGCTTGAGGACGGGGCACTCGTTGGCCTGACTTCCCCGTATGGCCATGTGGAGGTCCGGGTAATCGTCACCGACCGGGTGAAAGGCAATGAGCTATATCTGACCATGAACACTTCTGAGGACATTGAAGCGGTTAACAAGCTGACGAGCAGCTACCACGACATTATGACTCACACACCGGCATATAAGGAAATGGATGTCAGGATGGAAGTTCTCGAAACTTCCGGAGAGCCTCCATTACCAAAAGTGAATCACCGATTTGGGAACCGTATTCCACAAATCAGTGTCCGCGTGGAAGCCAAGTGGAAGCGTGACGATTTCACGCCGATTGAAGAGTTGATAAGGGGGGACGAATATGGCGAAAGCAATCAGGCAAATTAAAAAGGAAGCCCGCACCCGGGAAGAAGAACAGGCAGAAGCAGTGGCAGGAATTGTTCGGGAACTGGCTGACAACAGCGAAGCGATTCTGACCATGATTAGCATTGTGAAAAACCTTCATGAAATGGGGGCACTGGATACTTTATCCGCTCTTATTGAAAAACGTAACGATGTTGGAGTAATCGCAATTCAGCAAATTAACAAGCCTGAAATACACAAAACGATTAAAAACGGAATAAACGCCTTTAATTTTCTCGGTACCATCCATCCGGATCAATTGAAAACGATGCTTTCCGGGATGAGTAAGGGGCTTGAGAGAGCGGCCGATTCTGCAGAAAAAGAGGATACCCCAAGTCTCTGGCAACTGGGAAAAAGCATGCGCACTCCTGAAACGAGAGCCACGATGGCCATGATGATGGAGTTTTTGCAGGGCATGGGCGAAGGCATAAATGAAGTACCAAGACACAAGAAATAAAGGATGAAACGCGCATTGGAAGCAAAAATCATCAAAATTAAAGGGCTTGAAAATGAGCAGGATGCCGATACCATTTCAAATGCACTTCAGCATGTATGGGGTATTGGGCAGGTTGATGTCAACATCAGCCGGGGAGAAGCAAGCATCAGCTTCGACCCAAGTATGGCGTCCTATGAGGATTTTCTTCAGGCCATCCATGAGAGAGGCTATGTTGTGGAGGATGGTCTTCAGTGATTCAGATGAAAAAAGGAGAACAAACGCATGAAAAAATGTGAAATCTGCGGATTGGAAGAGCCGCTCGAAAACCACGAAGCAGGCGATTCCCCGAAAATTCTTCATCTCTGTGAAAGCTGCCAAAATGACCGCAAGTTCGATGGATTAGATCATGTTTAAAAAGGAAAAACAGGTGAACCGGAATAAGGGTCACCTGTTTTTCCTTTTTCCTCTAATCGGATCTATTCTGAAGGAGTTGTTGCTTTATGGCAGTAAGGTCTGTGCAAACAAAACTGGCGCCCGTCAATTTTCCCTCCATTGAATATATTGGTTTTCCAAAAATGTCATACATATGAATGCCATCGGACATGTCATAATGAATAAGCTTGCGCTGGGGCTGGTCCGTTTTAATGATTTTATACTTCAATGCCATAAATTCTTTGGAGCCTGCATGATCGATTAATTCATCATCTCTCTTTCCCAGTAGAAAATTGGGCGCATCGTAATCAGACGGAGGATTAAAGGCCCATGTGTACCGGAGCTGCAAATCGCAGTGGGCAATGGATACAGGTGAGGAGGATAAGACTTCATTAAAAGGTTCATTAAAATAGTTCGAGTAAAACCGTGCCGTATCAAAGTTTAGTACTTCGGCTATTCTTCTGGCGACTTCCTGGCTCGGAACCCTTTTTCCCCATTCAATTTGGGAGTAATAGCTCCTGTCGATAAAAGCAGCGGATGCGACTTTTCCCTGAGACATGTTTTTTTGCTGTCGTAATTGTAATAACCATTTTCTCATTGTGACCACCTGAAACTTTTCTTCTCTTTTTTCTATGATTATAAACCTGGATGAAATCAAATCAATACTAATAATGTGAATTCATGATAAATTTTGGTCAAAAAAGGAAAAAATCACTTTATCTCTATGTTTCAGATGATAAAGCGGTTCTTCAGGCTGGGTTTACTCTATTCTTGTAATTGATTGGTCTTTGTAGGAATTATTGTAAAGCATACTTCATCCTATGTTTGGAACAATACCATTGTATTTACGATAAAAAGGAGGGGTATCAAAATGGATCAACAGAAAGTATTAGCTGCCCACGAGTCTTTGGACTTACATGAGGCCATTAACTTTAAAACGCTTTGTATCGCCAAGTCTAAATTAATGCAAGGACTGGTTTTTGATGATGATCTTAGGAATTTAATGAAAAAAGATGTTGAACAATCAATACAAGATCTGACTGAATTGCAGTCCCTCTATGAACGAGCACCTTTTCAAGCTCCTGTTCCTCAAAATCGCCCCACTCCCATCATTGATGGAAAGGAAGGTACCATCCATTGAATAATGATTATTTGGACCCGATAAACTCGCTGCATATGCCTGAGATGGCAGACACTACCTTTGCCATGGACTTTCTTCTTCGTGCCAAAGAAGGTGTTCGCAACATAGCTGTAGCATTAACCGAATCCGCATCACCTGATGTCCGTGCCACATTAAGAAAACAATTGATGCAGGGCATAGCGATGCATCAGGAAATATCTGAATTGATGATCAAGAAAAAATGGTTCCATCCTTACGAATTAACGGAACAGTACCAATTGGACCAGCTATCGGCCAACAATACGATGAAAATCGGCAAAATGAACCTGTTTCCTGTTGAGACCAATCGAAAGGGCTTGTTCGATCGGACACCTGATGAACATTGACACTGGAGGTTATATAGTATGAAGGCGGTAACGTATCAAGGGATAAAAAATGTTGTTGTGAAAGAAGTGCCAGACCCTAAGATTGAAAAACCGGATGACATGATCATCAAAGTAACCAGTACAGCAATATGCGGTTCTGATCTGCATTTAATTCATGGCATGATCCCTAACCTGCAAGAGAACTATGTCATTGGACATGAACCGATGGGAATCGTTGAAGAGGTTGGCCCTGAAGTGACTAAAGTAAAAAAGGGAGACCGTGTCATCATTCCATTTAACATCGCATGCGGTGAATGCCGTTTCTGTAAGGACAATTTGGAAAGTCAATGCGACAATTCAAATGATAATGGAGATATGGGAGCCTATTTCGGCTATTCCGGTACAACTGGCGGTTACCCAGGCGGGCAAGCGGAATATTTGAGAGTTCCTTTTGCCAACTTTACTCATTTTAAAATCCCGGAGACCTGCGAGGAACCTGATGAAAAGTTAGCGGTTATTGCGGATGCGATGACCACTGGTTTTTGGAGTGTCGATAATGCGGGCGTAAAGGACGGGGATACCGTTATCGTTTTGGGATGCGGTCCCGTGGGACTTTTTGCACAAAAGTTTTGCTGGCTAAAAGGGGCGAAGCGCGTGATTGCCGTTGATTATGTCAATTACCGCCTGCAGCATGCGAAACGGACAAACAAGGTTGAAATTGTGAACTTTGAGGATCATAAAAATTGTGGAGAATACCTGAAGGAAATTACCAAGGGCGGTGCGGATGTAGTCATTGATGCGGTTGGTATGGACGGAAAAATGACAGATATGGAGTTTCTTGCCAGTGGGTTAAAACTTCACAGTGGTGCATTAGGTGCCTTTATCATGGCGACCCAGGCTGTCCGAAAAGGCGGCAATATCCAGGTGACCGGCGTTTATGCGGGAAAATACAACGGTTTTCCATTTGGAGATATTATGAATCGCAATGTCAATATCCGCTCCGGACAAGCACCTGTTATTCACTATATGCCTTATATGTTTGAACTCGTTTCTACAGGAAAGATCGATCCGGGAGATGTGGTCAGCCATGTCCTTCCGCTCAGTGAAGCGAAGCGCGGTTATGAAATTTTTGATACCAAAACGGATGATTGCATAAAAGTCGTCCTGAAGCCTTAGGAAGGAGGATTGAAAATGAACTATGCTCTGCACGAAGTACTTGAGGTTCAAGAAATGGCCGCTTTTAAAACAAATTGTTTAACCAAGTCCAAAACGATGAAAGCACTGGTCAGTGACCCAAGGCTAAAAGAAATGATGCAGCAAGACATTGATCTTTCCACCAGTCAGTTGAACGAATATACCTCTGTTTTATCCAATGCAAAGCAATCGTTAGGAGCTGAGTTAAATTGAATTCAATCATTGAAAACTTAACAGGAATGGATGCCATTTCCGACCAGGTTGTTGCGATGGATTTATTGATTGCGGCAAAAAGCGGTGTCAGAAATTACGCGATGGCTGCCACAGAAGCCGGAACACCTGAAATCAAAGAAATGTTAACCCGGCATTTGGAGGAAGCCATAGAGATGCATGAACAAATTTCCGGTTATATGGCGGAAAAAGGATGGTATCATGCTTGGGATACGAACGAGCAGATCCAATTGAATTTGACAAATATGAATACCGCTTTGAATTTGCCAACACTATAGATGATGTAAAGGGGCTGTCTGAAAAGTCAAAAAATGACCTTCAGGCACCCCTTTTTGCACGAAAAAACTTCGTGGAAAAGTTGATTGTAGTGGAAGGTGCGAGACTCCTGCAGGACTAGCGGGACAGGTGAGACTCCCGAAGGTGCTTGCGCCAAAAGGTAGGCGTTCACGCCGGTAAGGCTCACCGCCCGCCCTGCGGAAAGCGAGCGGCCTGGAACGAAAATCAACGACTTCCAGACTTCTTGGACAGCCCCTTATTTATTGTCAGTATGCAGGAGCAGGCAATTCATCTATGTTCATGCGAAGCAAACTATACGGCTTTTCCCGCAGATCCCTTCCATAATGAAACCTGGCCTGCCGGTGTAATTGGTTCACAATCACATATAAGTATTGATCCGGTCCAATCGAAAACGTATCCGGCCATAAAAGCCTCGGGTCATGTGCAATGGTTTCCATGTTTCCGTTCGGCATGATCTTTCGTATGCTGTTGTTTTCATAATCCCCTGCATAGACGTTTCCTTTTGCCCCGGTAATCATTCCGTCAGATGCCCCTTTTTCCCCCAAATACTCCACCCGGGAAAGTAAGTCCTTCTCCGGTATCGTTCTGTCTCTCAGGGCTTCTGTTGAAATGGAGAACAGATGACGGCTGGTTAATGGACAAAAAAATAATGTCTTTCCATCCACAGAGATCGCGATACCGTCAGACGCCAGTCGAAAGGGAGAAATGGAGCCGTCTTTATTGCGGTTCATCAGTATTTTACCTTCTACTTTTGGCAAGAAATAGGGATCGGGTGATGTAGGTGGGGTGCCACTTAACCGTCTGAATGCGTTTCCGGTTTCTAAATCCACAACAATGATCGCTCCTGGACCTTTGGAGGATGAATCTGTGATATAGGCATAACCGGCTTTTCCTGCGCGAAAATCAAAGCGAACATCATTCAAATATGTGGTTGGCAGGATGACTTCTTCTGTAAAGGTATACACATTTCTGATTGTATTTGTTTTTAAATCAACAGCGACCAGTTTTGCTCCCCCTTTAATCGGTTCAGAAAAATTGGGTGCTGCTGTATCCAAAACCCAAAGTGTTCCCCTTCCATCAGCCACTACACTTTGGACACTGATAAATGACATCGCAACGTTTGTTGGGTTATCCAAATTTGCTGCCAAATTTGGATAAGGCTGTAATTGATCACCCGCAATTTCAGCCACCGTAAATTTCACGTCATCTCCCCATTTCGGAAAGCAAACGAAAATACGCCCGGTTTCTGACACGGTAACGCCAGTAGGCATAGCCCCATAAAATGAATAAACGAGTTCAAACTTACCGAAATATTTTTCCATAGGCAGCATAAAATTCATCATCTCCCTCATCGATTTGAACCGATATTACCTATATATGACCGGCAGTTTTTCTTGTGCATGGCAAAGAACATGGGCGGAGCGCTTGCTTTTTTCTTTGGTTAAAATCTTTTCACTTGTACATAATAAATGCAGAAACTATCAAGGTATTCGGTCAGGTGGTAGGTATTGATGTTCCGTAAAAGGAAAAGGAAAGCAGCCAATGAGCAAAATAAAGAAGAGAAGAACGGAATGATGAGTGAAGCTGTAACGCTCGATTTATTAAAACAGGCAACTGCGAAAATGGATGATGCTAAAATCGTGCAGCGGCAAACAAACAACGGGGCTTCTTTTTCGCTTGTATACATACAAACGCTGATCGACAGGGAGAGGCTGAACGAAGCCATTATTGAGCCTCTTCTTCAGAGTGAGGATCAGGCGTTTATTCAATGTATATCCACCTGCAGCGTTTTAAGAATCCATTCAATGGAAGAAGCGAAAGAATACATGCTGTTTGGTGCTGTTCTCATCCATGATCATGAGAATAGTGAATGGTGGGCGGTAAAACTGGAGAATTCGCTCAGCCGAGCGATCGAAAATTCGGATACTGAGACGATAATGTACGGGCCCAAAGACAGCTTTACGGAAAGGATTGAGCAGAATGTGTTCATGATTCGGCGGCGTCTGCCCGTTACGGAGCTAAAAGCAGAAAAGTTCCAGGCAGGTTCGAATACCAAAACCCAGGTTCAGCTGCTGTATATGGAAGGAATTGCTAATCCTGATATCGTCGAAATTGCACGAAAAGATATTTCAAAAGTGAACTTTGACATGATTTTGGAGTCCTCCAATCTTTCCGCTTTTATGGATGATCATACGCACAGTTTGTTTCCACAGTTTATGCAGACGGATCGTCCGGACTCGTGCGCCTATTCACTGGGGCTTGGCAAGATTGTTATTCTGCTGAATGATACACCTTTTGCACTCATCGCCCCCATTACCTTTTTTCATCTGTTTCAATCTCCAGAAGATTATGTTCATCGCTGGGTGATTGCCAGTTTTTTACGAACCCTTCGTTATTTAAGTTTTTTTATAGCCATCACTTTGATTCCTCTTTATGTGGCATTAACCACTCATCATTATCAGATGATTCCGCTCCAGATTCTGTATGTACTCATGGAATCACGGACCAAACTGCCGTTCAGCCCATTTTGGGAATCACTGATCATGTTGGTTATCATTGAAATTATTAAAGAAGCGAGTTTACGGATGCCGACAAAAACGAGCCAGACCATTGGAGTTATTGGCGGTATTGTCATCGGACAAGCTGCTGTTGATGCGGGATTTGCCAGCAAGGTGCTGATTGTTCTTGTGGGAATCTCGGCAATTGCAAGCTTTTTAGTGCCGAATTATTTAGTCACAAAAGCAACTACCATCCTTCAATTTTTAATTCTTATTCTTGCATCATTTTTTGGGATCTTGGGAATTGCCTTTGGATTGATCCTCCTGCTCGCTCATCTGAATGGTCTTTCTTCCTTAAAACAGCCATATTTTGCACCGGTTGCTCCGCTTTACTGGAGAGATTGGAAAGATCTTTTTGTTCGCGCACCATTGCCATGGGATAAGCTGCGGCCGGAATATTTGAAGACGGTGAAAAAATGGCGGGTTTCAAAAGAGGAGGGGAGCGAATGAGCAGCAGATTTCGCTTGTTTGATAGAACTGCTGTTATGGGAAGTGGTTATATCTTTGCCATGGTGAACCGGATGCAAATGCTGTACTACGTATTAATTTTGCCCAAACATTTGGTCCATCCTTATATGATGGCAGGGATCCTTGGAGTGGGTGTTCTTTCGCAGATCAACCTTTTGATTCTGGCCAAATATTTAACATCGAATTATTTTGTTCTGGGTTATCGCGGCTTTGTCCAATTATTTAGCGAAAAGATTGTCCGATTCTTTGCACTTCTGGGGATTTTTTTCATTTTAATTAAAGTGACCGTGACCACTTTGGGGTATGTCGAAATTGTCCACCAATTTATGTTTCCCTCGATGAAGACGAGCTGGCTTATTTTCGTCTTGATGGCATCCGGGTTTTATATCGCTTCTCAAGGGATGGAGAAAACGATTCGTTTGTCCATCATCGGTTTTTTGGCCACAATCTGGGTGATTCTTGTCTATATTCCATATTTCTTGCCGCCCATTGCCGAAACTCATCATTTGTATCCGTTGGTGCCGGGGGAGGTTTCACTTCATTCATGGTACGGACTGCTGATGGTTTGGTCTGCCCTCTCCGGACCTGAATATTTAGTTTGCCTGGGCCCCTGGATCGGTCCTAAGGAAAAGATTTTAAGGGGAATGAGTATAGGCAATGCACTCTCAGTCTTTGAATACCTTGTTCTGTTTGGGGCGTGTCTTCTCTATTATGGTTCACCCTATTTGGAGAAGATTAGTTTCCCGGTTGTGAACATGATCCGCTACCTGCAGTCACCTGGTTTTGAAAGGGTGGATCTTATATTAATTTCTCTAAACATGATCTATTTTCTCTATTTGATTGCCCTTTTTTTATTATGTTTGTATGGAGCAATAAGAATCGTGGCAGGGAGAATAAACATCAAGACGAATCGCAAGGGCTTTTTAGGAAGTGTAATTGCCGTTTTTATCTGTATGCTGGTCATTAATGGCTGGTACTGGAGGGAAGGACAGGAATTAAATGTGTGGGTAACACTGCAGCTATGGCTGGGTGCAATAACCTACCTATTGGTTCCTTCTGTACTTGCCATTGCGATGAGATGGAAGAGGAGGCAGTCATAGATGAAGATTTTCTTGTCCATCATTTGTATCCTCCTCGTTTTTTCAGGCTGTTCCTCACCTTTTGTTGAAGACAATACGGTTGAGGAGATTGCTCCGGTCACCTTTTGGTCCCTGAATCAAGGGGAAGGGGGCGAATTGGAAATTACGACCCTCGTCCCTCCGGTTACTAATGAGAAAAAAAGGCTGTTTACACTGAATGTGGATTTATTAAAGCAGGGGAAAAAAGAATTCAACCTGAAGTTTTATCGGGAATTGAAGCTTGGCCAGCTTCGCATGCTGATCATTAATGAAAAGCTGGCAAAAAAAGAAATCCTCCCGTTAATTGATACGATCCTCTCAGATCCAGATGTATCTCCGCGCCTTTTTCTTGTACTGGTCAGAGGGAGCTTTGAAGATTTTTTAGAAGAGGAAAGGAAAGTGCAGAAGAACCTGGATTATTACCTTTATCGGATGTTTCGGCATTACGAAAGAAGAAATCAAGGAGAAATGAGCATCGTCAATTTGCATGATTTTATGGAAAGGGTCTATTCTCCTTATTCCGATCCAGTGCTTCCGATATTCAAGGCAGACAAAGATAATTTTACGTATGATGGAACGGCTTTATTTAATGAAAATAAGTATGTCGGTTCCATTAATAAAAGGGAAGACCAAATGTTTCAGCTCATTGCCAATGACCATTATTTAAAGAATCTTCCCATCCCGCATCTAAAGGTTTCCTTGGGCCAGGTACGCTCCAAGGTTCATATGCAGGTCGATGATCAATTCAAAACGTTAAACATTCATGTTTTGATAAAGGGAAGAATCGATGAATACCGAGGACACCTAAACTTACTCAGTCGAAGTGAAATGAACAGGATGACCCATGATATCGAGTCTTATTTACAACGGGAAACCGCGGGGCTTGTAAAGGAAACACAAAGGTTAAAGATAGAACCGCTGGAAGTGGGAGCCCATACGCTCTCTCCCTTGGTTCATCCAATGACAAGAAGGGTATGGCTGGACCATTATGAAAAAATGAAGGTTCATGTGAAATACTCGGTGAAAATAGAACCGCTAAGTTTGTAATTAAAAGGAGCTGGTGTTTGCCAGCTTTTTTTGTTTGGAACGAAAGAGTTGCTTTATGATGAACAACGCGACTATAATAGCAATAGTGAAACGATACGTATCGTTTCGTTTAGAGGGTTTTGGAGGTTGTAAAAAATGAATCAAACCAAACAGCCAAGAAATAAGGAAAAAATTTTGGAAGCAACCATCAGCGTATTGGACCGTACAGGTTATTTGTGTTTGACGATTGAGGGGATTGCGGCAGAAGCTGGTGTGGGAAAAGCGACCATTTACCGATGGTGGCCAACGAAAGCTCATCTTGTTCTGGATGCCTTTTTAATGGTGACGGAGTGTGCGTTTCCATTCGATCTCAATGATTCGATCAAAAACAATTTTGTGCAGCAGCTAAAAAACCTGGCGGATGTGTTCAGTACGACACTCGGCCGGTCGATGCTTGCCATCATTGTGGAGGACAAGGGAATTTCTGATGCGTTTTATACTTCGTACCTGAGTCTGCGCCGAAGGGATTCAGCTGCCTTTTTGCGCCAGGCCATGGAAAGAGAAGGGATTGAAGCGGAAGTTAATATCGGTATCCTGCTCGATATGCTCTTTGGTCCGATCTATTTTCGCATTCTCATTTATAAACAAACACCAGATGAACGCTTTATTTCTGAGCTGGTGGACCATGTGATTGCTGGTATTTTACCGGCATGCAGTGGAAAGTAAGCAAGTAAAGGAGACCTTTAGTGAAAAATAATAATAATAAATATACCATTATGACCCTTATTTTACTGTGGAGCGGATTGGTTATCATCTCGAGCATGTATGTGACCATCCCGCTCACCACCGTGTTCACGGACACTTTTCATGTTACAGCCAATCAGGCAGCCTGGATTGGAAGTTCATTTTCATTATGCTACGCGATCGGTTGCCTGCTGTACGGACCATTTTCCGACAAGTATGGCCGTAAAATTTTTCTTGCCAGCAGCATTAGTGCGTTAGCGATTGTTTCTTTTATCATTGGATTTATTGATCATTTTTCAGGATTAGTGATGCTCCGGGCATTTGAAGGTCTGATTGCTGCCGCCTTTGCTCCGATCTCTTTTGTTTATGCCGCAGAAATGTTTTCGCCTGAAAAGCGTCTGACAGCAGTCGGCTTTATCAGCTCGGGTCTTTTGATGGCAAGCGTGGTGGGGCAAGTGTTCAGCGGGGCCGTCAACCATGCGTTTGGATGGCACGCCATTTTTACCATTTTGGGCGTTGTTTACCTGGTTTCAAGCCTGCTTGTCATTTTCTTTTTGCCAAAGGACGATATTCCACGATCGCAAGGCAGTGTGATCGCTCAATTTAAACAAACAAAACTGTTGTTTCGGAACAGACAGCTGATGATGATCTATATCATTACATTTACTCTCCTGTTGTCCCTGGTTGGCATGTATTCCGTGCTAGGCAATTATCTGACTTCTCCTGAATGGGGATTGTCTGCCCGGCAGATCTTGTGGGTACGGGCCTTCGGTATTATTGGGATGCTGCTCTCACCGTTTGCCGGCAGGATCGCGGGAAAACTGGGCAATGGCCTGATGTTCCGCGGCAGTTTGGTTTTAAGTGTTGCCGGTCTGGCAGGACTTGGTTTCAGCCATAATCTGCCGATGCTTATAGTGACCACTGTCCTGTTTGTTGCCGGAATCGCGTTGATTACACCCATTTCGATTACGCTCATCAATCAATTGTCAGGAGCCGCAAAGGGAAGCGCCATTTCCTTCAACGCCTTTATTTTGTTTTTAGGCGCGAGCACCGGACCATCCGCCGCCCTCTATATAATGAGCCGCGTCTCCTATCAGAGCGCCTTTGAATGGCTGAGCCTTTTTATGGCCGCTGGATTCGTGATCTCTCTGTTTATCAAAACAAGCCCTGGACAGACAGAGGCCATATCGTCTGTTAAGCAGGTTTCATAAGTGAGACCGGAAGCACCCCGCATGAGTCGGGGTGCTTTTTTTTGAAAATGATGTGTTATGCAACTTTTCCATGTCGAACCGCAAGTAAATCTCCGAACACCGCAACTAAACCGTGTCGAACCGCAACTAACGACCTCGCGCGCAAAAAAAACGGGCCGCCTGAGTTGAGGAGGCCCATTAAAATGCTTTTCTCCGTATTTTTTGCGATAAATTCTTCTTCTAAAAACTGTTTTTTAAGATATAATCCCCTTCGGCACAAGCTCCACAACAGCATGTGAACGATTATGGGCTCCGAGCTTTTTTATAGCTGTTTTCACATATTGTTTAACTGTAAGCTCGCTTATTTTCATCGAATTTGCCATTTCCTTTGTGCTTTCTCCCAGGAAATTCTCTTCATGACTTCCAATTCTCTTTTGGTTGTATAACGCCCAATCACGCTCTCCAGTTCCTTATATCCGTCCTCAAATCCATTTCTCCCACGTTACATTTTCTAGTTAAGGTTACTTATCTCTTCGAAAGGCTAAAGAACTTAGTTTATTGAATATCCAAACTTAAGATAAAGTGATATAATATTCTAAATGTTTTGTATATGCAGGAGTTTAGTGAAAAAGTTCTTAAAAAATCAAAAAAACAATGGGTCAGAAGAAAAAAAGGGAGCGATTATACCATGAAAAAAAACGCGTTAATTGTTTGGGGCGGCTGGGATGGTCATGAACCGGAGCAGATTTCTCAAATTTTCAAAGGAATCCTTGAAGAAGAAAATTTCAATGTTGAGGTTTCAAATTCTCTTGACTCTTATGCAAATGCAGAAAAACTAAAATCACTGGATTTGATCGTTCCGCACTGGACAATGGGCGAGATTGAAAAGAAATATGTTCTTAATATTTCTGAAGCGGTCATGAATGGTGTCGGATTGGCGGGGTGCCATGGCGGGATGTGCGACTCCTTCCGAAACAATGTAGACTGGCAATTCATGACAGGGGGGAATTGGGTGGCGCACCCTGGAAATGATGGAGTGGAATACATGGTAAACATTAAGCATTCCACAAGTCCTCTCTTGGAAGGTCTCTCTGATTTTAAAGTGTTGAGTGAACAATATTACCTCCACGTTGATCCCGCTGTTGAAGTATTAGCAACGACACGCTTCCCGGTGGTTGACGGACCGCATGCTGCCAATAAAGCGGTGGACATGCCTGTTGTCTGGACAAAACGCTGGGGCCAGGGACATGTTTTCTATAATTCTTTAGGCCATAAAGCAAATATTGTGGCTATGCCAGAGGTTACTTTTATGATGCGTCGTGGTTTTCTTTGGGCTGCTGGAGGCAAAAAACGAGCCAACGATCTGTTAGTATCAGCCTTTGGAGCATCAGGTAACGGAAACGGCCGTATCTACACAGGAATGGGGGATAGCCAATAAAATGAAAAAACTTAAAATCGGCATTATCGGCTGTGGCTACATTAGTTCTATTTACATGAAAAATTGTACGGAATTTGAGCACCTGGAGCTGGTGGGGTGCGCGGATTTGGATGTAGAGCGGGCAAAGGCGCAAGCAGACACGTTTAATATCCCTAAGTCATGCTCTGTCGAAGAACTGCTTTCTGACCCGGAAATCGAGTTGATTATTAATTTAACCATTCCCAAAGCCCATGCTGCTGTATGCATCCAGGCGCTTGAAGCGGGAAAGCATGTGTTTACGGAAAAACCACTGGCTGTTACACGTGAAGAGGGAAGACAAATTTTAGAAACGGCCAAAAAACATAATCTCCTTGTTGGGAGTGCACCAGACACCTTCCTGGGAGCTGGCATACAAACGGCGGTCCAATTAATCGAACAAGGTGAAATTGGTGTGCCAATTGGAGCATCTGCCTTCATGATTTCCCGCGGGCACGAGCATTGGCATCCAGACCCTGCATTTTATTATGACCTTGGCGGGGGGCCGATGTTTGATATGGGACCGTATTACTTAACGGCCCTGGTAGCTCTTTTAGGACCGATTAAACGAATTTCTGGTTCCACTCGCATTAGTTACCCTGAAAGAACAGTGCTTAGCCAACCAAAAGCAGGAACGAAAATTAAAGTGTCCACCCCGACTCATATTTCAGGCGTGATTGACTTTGAATCGGGAGTAATCGGAAATATGACAACCAGCTTTGATGCCATTGGCGGTACATCACTTCCTCCTATTGAAATTTACGGCAGCGAAGGGACTTTGCTTGTGCCTGACCCGAATACGTTTGGTGGTGCCGTAAAAATAAGAAAGCGCGACGAGATTGAATTTAAAGAGGTACCTCTAATGTTTGGTAATGATCAAAACAGCAGAGGACTGGGTGTTGCCGATATGGCCAAAGCCATCCTTGAAGGCGGGAAATACCGGGCAAATGGCAGACTGGCTTATCATGTTCTAGAAGCCATGCATGGCTTCCATGATTCCTCAGACAGCGGAAGACACTATGTCATGCAAAGCACCTGTGCTCGCCCGGAACCTGTGTCATTGGAATTGCAAGCGAAGTAGATTCCTTATTTTTAGGTGAACATTATCTAATACGTCATATTAGCTTTTGTAAGCACTTTCATAGAAAGGATAAAAACAAAATATGAGAGTGAAGGAGACATGTGAAGATGGAGAAGTTGGCTGAGCAATTGCATACACTGCCCCTGAAATCAGTACAGATCAAGGATCGGTTTTGGTCCAGGTACATTAAACTGCGGGATGTGGTCGTTCCCTATCAGTGGGAAGCGCTAAATGACCGCATTGAGGGAGCTGAACCGAGCCATGCAATCAAAAACTTTAAAATTGCTGCGGGGGAGGAAGAAGGATCATTTCACGGCATGGTGTTTCAGGACAGTGACGTAGCGAAATGGCTGGAAGCGATCGGGTATTTATTAGACAGAAAAAGATGAGAAATTGGAAAAGATCGCGGATGAAGTCATCGATGTGACCGCAAACCTGGGCCAACCGGGGAATTGGAGAAATGAAGGTATGGGTAGATGCAAGGGCGAATGTATAAAGAGACACTGAATTCAATGTTGGAGGCTAGATGAATTATGAAAACAATGCAACGCCCTAAAGTCATATCCCCAGGTTTTTTTGGCAGCGTGATTGCTGCCGATTCCAGACGAACAGTATTTGATTTCCACAATGAAGTGCTGATTGCCAGGCAGGCACACATTGATTTTCTTTTTATCGGAGATTCCATAACGGAAATGTGGGATACAGAAACGTATTTTGGCGGAAAAGGAAACCGAATCGTGAACCGGGGAATTGGGGGAGACACGACCACCTACATGCTGAAGCGCTTTGATGCTGATTGCGTTCAGCTCAAACCGAAATATGCTGTCATGAAAATAGGTATCAACAATTTATGGGCACTTGATGCTCCAGTAAGAGGGGAACGAAAGGATCAGACAAAACTGCTTGCAGAGGTAGATTCTGACATTGCAGAGATGGTCAGAAAGGCGAAGGACGGCGGGATTATCCCGGTAGTTTGCTCGCTTCTTCCAACAAATATTGAAACGAACTTGCAGACCTGCATCCGCAATGAGCTTGTTCTTAAAATCAATGAGCAGTTGAAAGAGCTGGTACAAAACGAAGACATTCCTTATGTAAACTACCATCCTCATCTGACAGAGCCCGATGGCAAAACGCTTCGTCCGGAACTTGCTGACGATGGCCTTCATCCGCATGTGCTTGGGTATGATATAATGGCTAAAGTTTTGCGTGAGGAATTAGAAAAACAGGGTATTACTATTTAATAAAAAGTGTACCAAAAATCAAGCCAGAAAAGGGAATTCCTTTTTCTGGCTTTTATTGTGGCTCTGTTTCTGGAATGAACACTTAGAATTTGGTTTTGTTTACAGGGATATTTTTAAATTTGTCGAAAACCAAATAAGCCATGTAAATCCAGGAAGTAGGGAACGGTATGTGGGAGTCTATCCAAAGCATGTGCTTGCATGTGGTATTTATTCTTTTTACGATTCTAATCTATCAAGTCTTCTTTAAAGAAAGAGAAGAGGAACGGAAAAAAATTCGTTCGAAATTCTTTTTGTTCATGCTCATTATCTTGGTTTTTACAATGAGCCAGCCTGTCCTTTATTCGGAAACCTATAAGTACGACTTTAAAGCAGTCGTGATTATTTTGTCCTTTTTATACGGAGGAAAAAGGGTAGGGTTTGCTGCTTTTTTGGCATTGCTTATCATTGGGTTTTTGACAAACCAGAAGCTGTTGATCCTGTTAGGCAATTATTCAGTGTATTGTCTTTTGTTGCTCCTTGTCACCCGCATGTTTCATCGCTATCAGATAAGGGGCAAGGTCCTGGTGATCAGCTTGTTTTATATGATGATTCCGATCACCAGAGGGATTTTTCTTGAACTAAAAGGAGATGATCGGCAAACCTATTTCGAACTAGGCTCTTCGCTTATTGTATTGGCCACCCTGATTGCTATCGTCTACTTAATTGAGAACATGGAAGAGCAGCTCAAAATGAAACAAGAGCTGATGCAGGCGGAAAAAATGAATGTGGTGAGCCAGCTGGCGGCTTCTGTTGCACATGAAATCCGCAATCCTATGACATCGGTGCGGGGATTTATGCAGTTATTGCAAAAAGAAGAGTTAACGAAGGAGCAGCAATTGTACATAAACATCTCCATTGAGGAATTGGACCGGGCTCAGGAAATCATTAATCAATATCTGGCACTTTCCAAGCCCCAAACCGATCAATATGAGATTATTGATTTAACATCCCTTATTCAGCAATCCATTGACGTGATGCAATCGTATGCTATTCTCAACAGCATTCAGATCACACAGGAAGTAGAGCCGTCTCTCGAAATTGAAGGATTGAAGCTTGAAGTTCAGCAAGTATTCATCAACATTATCAAAAATGCGATTGAAGCCATTAAAAGTGATGGTGAAATCGGGATATCGGGCAGTAAAACGGCCGATGGCTTTGTCTCCATTCAAATCAAAGATAATGGAGTAGGCATGACTAAAGACCAGCTCAAAAAGCTGGGCAGCCCCTATTACTCAACAAAGGAAAAGGGAACCGGATTGGGATTGACCGTTTGCCATCAAATCGTAAAGCAGATGGGCGGGCAAATTTTGATTAACAGCGAGTTAATGAAAGGAACATGCTTTACGATTAATTTGCCAGCTTATAAGAAAAAATCAGAAGAGTATACACCATGACGTTCGGCCAATGCCGGGCGTTTTTTATGTCTTCATGGAAAAATCACTCGAAAATTGTCGACTAAATATTCAGAAAATAACATTGACTTCGAATGAAACCGATGGTAAATTAATACCTAATAATATAACAATATATAACGTATTATAATGTTGTGTATTGTTTTGGGTATGCGCGCACCCGAAAAATTCAATAATTGGAGGCAATATTCATGAGTACAGAATTAGTGGTTGACGTAAAAAAACAAGTTCAGGCAGCCCTTGAGGAAGTTAAGAAAAAAACAATCGAAAACGTATTTTTTGTCGCATGTGGAGGATCATCCGCTATCATGTATCCAAGCAAATATGTGATTGACCGTGAGGCGAAAAAAATCGACGCCCACTTATACAGCTCTAATGAATTTATCCACCGTAATCACAATAAATTGGGTGAAAACTCCCTGGTCATTCTTTGCTCCCACTCCGGTAACACGCCAGAAACTGTAGAATCTGCAAAATTTGCCCGATCAAAAGGAGCGCTGGCCGTTTCCTTGACGAATGTGGAAGGTTCTCCGTTGGCTCAAGCCTCTGATGTTGTCCTCAAGTATGAGTGGGGAGAAGAAGCAATTGCCTTCACAACGAACTACTCCGTTCTTTATCAGCTTGTTTTTGGTGTATTAAAAACAATTGAAAACAATGATAAGTTTGCACTGATCGAAGAAAGCCTTGAAAATCTTCAGCAGGTATACGAAAAAGCAGCAGAGCTATACAAGGGAAATGCAGAGGATTTTGGCCAAATGTACAAAAACGAAAACATTATTTACACGATGGCCAGTGGCGCCAACTATGGAGTGGCTTACTCGTTTGCAATCTGCATCCTGATGGAAATGCAATGGATACATTCCCACGCCATCCATGCGGGTGAGTATTTCCATGGGCCGTTTGAAATCATTGACCAGGAAACGCCGTTCATTATCCTCCTTGGTCTGGATGAAACGAGACATCTTGAAGAACGCGCGCTGGAATTTTCCAAGCGTTATGGCAAAAAACTGATTGTCCTTGATGCCGCTGATTTTGATTTCACAGGTGTACGTGAGGAAGTGAAAGGTTACATTGCTCCATTAGTCCTAAACTATGTGTTGAGAACTTATGCGGATCGACTGGCTGAAGAGCGCAATCATCCACTATCAACGAGAAGATACATGTGGAAGGTTGAATATTAAACCTATCAAGCGTTTACAGGGGGAGGAAAGGAAATGAAACGACTGCTACTTTTAGGTATGATCACCGCCATGATGCTTTCATTCATGGCGGGTTGTACCTCCAGTTCGTCATCAGGAAGCGACGATGACACCGTTGTACTCCGTTTTTTCCATCGTTGGCCGACAGAGCCAAAAAAGCAATACTTTGAAGATGCGGTGAAAGAGTTTGAAAAGTCCCATCCGAACATCAAAATCCAAACCGAAGCCGTTTTGAATGATTCCTACAAAGACAAAATCCGGGTGCTGCTTGGCTCGGATAATCCTCCTGACGTGTACTTTTCCTGGAGCGGCGAATTTGCCTACAATTTCGCCCGTGCCGGACAAGCCTATGATTTAACCAAGTATGTAAACGATGATAAAAAGTGGTCAGATCAAATCATTTCTTCTCAGTTTAAGCCCTTTACCCTGGATGGGAAAATTTACGGAATTCCCTGGTCAACGGACGGCAAAGCCTTTTTTTACAACAAAAAGATTTTCAAAGACCTCGGTTTAAAGGCACCGACTACCTGGGATGAATTGCTCTCTGTTTCCAAAGACATTGAGAAAAAGGGCATTACACCGATCGCTTTCGGCAGCAAGGCACCTTGGACAATCTCTCACTACATCGGCTCATTGAATGCCCAGATGGTACCGGAAGATGTCATCGAAAAAGACTATAACCTCAAAAATACGGATAGTGAATTTACAAATCCGGGATATGTGAAAGCCCTGGAAAAGTTTAAAGAGCTCGAACCGTACTTTAATAAGGGTGTTAACTCGGTGGACCACGAGTATGCACGCCAATTGTTTAACAGTGGAAAAGCAGCGATCGGCTATTTCCAATTAGCCGAGATTGGAATGATTGAGCCAAGCCTGAAGAAAAATCTTGGGGTGTTCAACACGCCGGAAATTGAAGGCGGAGAAGGAAATCCGAACTCGATCACCGCTGCTCCAGAAGGAATCATGATTTCTTCCAAAACCAAGCATCCAAAAGAAGCGATGGAGTTCATTAAATTCCTCACGTCCAAAAAGAAGGGTACGGAACAGCTGACAAAGGTCAGTGAATACAGCGCTGTTAAAGGAACAACCAATGAAACGAATGCTTCCAAGCTTCAGCAAGATGCCATTAAACTGATTGTAAATGCCGACAAAACCTATCTCTGGTTCGATACAGCAGTGGATATCAAAATTGTTGATGCTTATTTAAAAGGATCACAGCTGATGCTCAATGGAAAGAAAACACCAAAAGAAGTGATGGCGGACGTTCAGAAAGCCGCCAATGGATTGCAGAAAAAATAAAAAACGATGATGAGAAGGTGGTTGCACGTTAACCACCTTCTTTTAAAAAAAGAAGAGGTGAATCCATTGCCGATCAGAAAACTCGTCCCGTATCTGTATCTTGCACCTTGCATAGTGATGATGGGGCTTTTTGTATATTATCCAATCGTGGAAAACTTCAGATTCAGTTTTTATGATTTCTCGGCTTTCTCCCCGGACAAGGCATTTGTCGGGTTTACCAATTTCATCAACCTCTTTCATGATCCGGTGTTTTATACCGCATTAAAAAATAACGTCTGGTATGCCGTCATCTCGATCATCTGCCAGGTGTTTGGCGGACTGATTTTGGCCGCTATTCTCGAGGATCCCATTACCCGGTTCATCAGCAGTTTTTTTCGGACGGTTTTCTTTTTGCCGGTGGTTATCTCGGTTACGGTCATCGCATTGCTTTTTACCTTTGTCTATGAGCCGAACATGGGAATCCTGAACAGCTTTCTGCACGGATTGGGACTGGACTCCTGGGCAAGGGAATGGCTCGGTGATTCGGAAACGGCGATTTTCGCTGTGATTGCCGTGTCCCAATGGCAGAGTATCGGTTACACCATGATGTTATTTATCGTTGCCATTCAGGCGATTCCTAGGGAAATTTATGAAGCAGCAGAAATGGATGGAGCCGGTAAAATCCGCAGGTTCCTTTCTGTTACGGTTCCACAGGTGAAAGAGATGTTTTTTGTCGCTTCTCTAATTACGCTGACAGGTGCTTTTACTGTTTTTAATGAACCGTATATTTTAACGGGAGGCGGTCCCGGCAATGCCAGTGAGGTGCTTGGTACTCTTCTTTACAGCTCAGCTTTCGCCAAAGATCAGATGGGCTATGCATCCGCCATTGCCACCGTTATTCTCGTTCTCACATTACTCGTGTCCTTGGTTCAAATGAAGCTATTCCGAACAGGGAAGGATGATTGATTTGGAAACCAAAGCAACGATTGATTACACCTACAATGTACCGGTCAAAAGAAGACGGAAGAAGGCGAAAATCAAAGGAGCTGTCCCACTTTATTTCATTTTAGTGGTCTATTTTATAGTGGTGGCGTACCCGCTGTTCTGGATGATTATTAATTCCTTTAAAACCACGGACGAAATTTTCTCCAACAGCTGGGCCATGCCGGAGAAATGGCTGTTTTCCAACTATTCCCACGCTTGGGAGACAGGAATTTCAGGATATTTCGTGAATAGCTTAGTCGTTACTGTCAGCACCTGTTTAGGGACCGTGTTCATCAGTGCACTGGGGGCTTACGGGTTAACACGGTTTTCCTTCAAAGGAAAAAATGCGCTTCTTATTCTTTGCATGGGAGGAATGATGCTCTCCCCGCAAGTCAGTCTTGTTCCTTTATATAAGCTGATTCAGGCTTTGGGCATCCATGATACGTATTTGGCGCTGATTCTTCCCTATGTCGCTTACCGGATCCCCATCACCATTTTGCTCATCCGTGCCGCTTTCCTGGATGTGCCAAAGGAAATTGAAGAATCTGCTGTCCTTGATGGATGCGGTTCATGGGCTGTGTTCACCAAGATATTTTTACCGCTGAATTATCCGATCCTTTTGACCGGGATTATTCTTACGGCGTATTTTACATGGAACGAGTTTATGTTCGCGCTCATTTTTGTCGATTCAGAATCGCTGAAAACCATACCTGCCGGGCTGATGCAATTCAGGGATGCGCTGCAGACCAACTGGGGAGTTCTTCTGGCAGGTTTGATGATTTCGGCAGCGCCTATTATTCTCTTATTTTTATTTATGCAAAAATATTTCATTCGCGGCTTGGCTGCAGGCAGTGTAAAAGGATAAGAAAGGATTGGAATACAAATGAAATTAATAGCGATTGGTGATAACGTAGTTGATGTTTACCTGGAACGGAATGAAATGTATCCGGGAGGGAACGCGCTGAATGTAGCGGTGCTGTCACGGCAGTTCGGTGCGGCTGAAACAGCATTTATAGGTATCGTAGGAAATGACACAGAGGGTGATCATATCCTTGAATCTCTGAAAAAAGAAAATGTGGATGCCAGCAGGGTTCGCCGGGCAATCGGGGAGAGCGGAAAAGCCTACGTTAATCTGGATGAAAAGGGCGACCGTATTTTTGTGAAATCCAATAAAGGAGGCATACAGTCTTCCTTAAAGCTGAGACTAACAGAAGAAGATTATGAATCTATTAAACGCTACGATGTGCTGCACACGAGCATTTACAGCAGTCTGGAGGATGAGTTGCCCCGGCTGCAGAAATTGATCCCTCTTTCTTATGATCTTTCCAATCACTATACCGATGAGCTGCTCCAAAAGGCATGTCCTTATCTTACGTTTGCTTTTGTTTCGGGAAGCGATTTAACGGAACTGGAAATTGATGCATTGATCGCTAAAATTCATACATTGGGAACCGCCAATGTGGTGGTCACCAGAGGCTCCAAAGGCGTAATTATGTCAGATGGATCCAACCGGTACATTCAGGGCATTGAGGAAGCGGAGGTCATTGATACGCTCGGAGCAGGAGACTCGTTTATTGCCGGATTTTTAACAAGCTTCTTTAACCAGTCTTCTATTGAAGAGTCCTTGCAGTTCGCTGCCTTAAATGCCGCAAGAACCTGCGAAGTGATGGGAGCATTTGGCCATGGCAAATCGTTGATGGTATGAAAAATGGAACTAGCCAGCAATGGCTTAGTTCCATTCTTTTAGGTTGAAATGGTAAATGCAATATGAGTCGTTGGTACTTTAAAGGTGGAAATATGAATGGGCACTCCTTGATCGTCAAATACAGTTTTATCAATATTAAATACCATGGCCCCGGGATCACAATCCAGATACTCGGCCTCCGTAGCAGAAGCAGGTACAGCGGTCAAAATCTTGGTGGAAGAGGTGGATTGCATGTTCACTTGATAAATATTTTTCATAACATCATAGGTGGATTCATATTCAAAAATGTTCTCCATCAGTTTTGGAAAGCGGATCAAGGAATAATGGACAATATCAATGGTGAATGGCATGTCATCAATAAACATCAGGCGCGAAAGATTCAGTACAGGTGAACCCACTTCAATCTGAAGAGCCTCGGCAACTTGTTTTGTCGCTTTTATTTCCTTGCATTCCAATACTTTTTTCGAGGAGTTCACTCCCAATTGCTTGCTGAAATCGGAAAATCCTTCAACGGTAATCAGCTCCCGTGCCACTTTTTTTCTGGAAACAAACGTACCTTTGCCTTGCTTTCTTTCCAAAAGCCCTTCTTCTACCAATTCTTGAATGGCTCGTCTCACAGTAATCCGGCTCACACTGTAAAGATCACAAAGTTCAGCCTCGTTCGGAATTCTGTCCCCTGCTTTATAGACCCCTTTATCCATCTCATCTTTTATGTTGATTATCAGCTGTTCATATAAAGGAAGGGAACTGGCGTTGTTCAATTTCATTGATTAAGGTTCCTCCTAGTATTAAGTCATTATATAATATTATATAACAAGTATAATATAAAGTCATATGGTTACTACGTTCTTATAAAACTATTCGGCAGACAAATTAAATTGGCTGCTTATTCAGTGACACTCCTTACTAATCCCTTTTCTTTGTTATAACTACTTTGGCTTTGATTCATCATTTTTTCATCAAAAAATATTCAAGAAGTAAAAAATTTCCTGTATACTATCTATAGTGAAATACGTATGGGGGGTATATTGTGAATGAAAGTAGATGTTCTTATAATAGGAGCCGGACAAGCGGGAATAGCCATGAATTATGCTCTTAGAAATAAAGGATTGCATACTTTAATGATTGATTCTAATTCAAGAATCGGCGAATCATGGAGAAAGCGTTATAACTCTCTTGTATTGTTTACTCCAAAAGAATATAGTTCTCTTCCTGGTCTTACGATGGAAGGGAATCAACAAGACTTTCCTACAAAAGATGAAATGGCTGCTTACTTGGAAAAGTATGTATCTTATTTTGAATTACCGTATCAATTGAATATAAACGTTGAAAGTGTAACAAAAAAAGCAGAACTCTTCTCTATAGTGACAAACCATGGAGAATTTACATCAAAGAATGTAATTGTTGCAACTGGAGCCTTTCAGAAGCCTTTTATACCGCCAATAGCAGAAGTGAGTGGAAAGGATGTTTTTCACATTCATTCATCCGAGTATATCAACCCGACAAGATTGGACGAGGGATCCGCTTTGGTTGTTGGAGGTGGAAATTCTGGTGCTCAAATAGCAGTGGAATTAGCTAATGAAAGAAATGTATGGTTAGCAGCCAGCCATCCTTTTAAATTTTTGCCACTGAGGATCTTGGGAAAAAGTACGTTTTACTGGTTAGAAAAAATGGGTTTACTATATGCTGGCATAAATACGAAGAAGGGAAAATGGTTTTACAATCAGAAAGACCCCATTTTTGGTGGTGAATTAAAAAAATTAATAGCTACAGAAAAGGTAGCCATTAAGCCAAAAGTGGTTAACGTCAAGGGAGATGAAGTCGAATTCGCAGATAGCAGCAAGGTTCAAATCAAAAATATTGTATGGGCAACCGGATTTGTCCCTTCTTATGAGTGGATTCGAATTGAAGGGGCATTATTATCAAATGGCAAGCCAAATCATAATAGGGGCATTAGTCCGGTTAAGGGATTGTATTTTATCGGATTGCCCTGGCAGAATCAGCGCGGTTCCTCACTTGTTTGTGGTGTAGGAAGAGATGCTTATTACATAGCAAATCATTTAGCCTAATTCTGATGTTTAACCTGCCATTAGGATTTCACAGGGCTGCTGAAAGCCTTCCAGTAAAAACACTTCTCTTGATCATTAAACGGTGAATAAATAAAAAAATAGGCTGCCGAGAGTTTCTCGACAGCCTCAATACTGAGAGCTATAAAGCCCTATAAAATTTGTATAGGTTACATTCCCCCTACAACGTTATATTTCATGTGTATTCTCTAAATGTATATCTACTTGATTTTACTACTTATTCCTCTCCGAAGCCGTTCTTGGAGATTCTTACATACTAATGGCCATTCTTCACGGAGGATTGAATAGTAGGCTGTATCTCTAACACTACCATCATTTGCTGGAACGTGGGATCTTCGAATCCCTTCAAAGGTGGCACCAAGTCGCTGTATAGCAGAACGGGATCGTGCATTACGAGCATCTGTTTTCAGAGTGACTCTAATTGTATGCCAGACATTAAACGCATGGGTAAGCATAAGGAGTTTACATTCTGTATTGACTCCGGTACGCTGGACTGAATGCGCGTACCAAGTGCTGCCAATTTCAGCTACTGTTGGTGGATCTGTATCTGTTGGTAAAGCTCCAACACCAACACCTGGCGGCCAGGGCGATGGCCAGGAGAAAATTTCAAGGTCAAGAAATCTTGTAGTTCCGACAACACGACCTGTTTCAATGTGCCGAACAACAAAGGGCAATTCACGGCCTTTTGAATAGGCGGTAAGAGCTTTATCAATGTAGTACTTAGTCTCTTCTATTCCGTTTGGAACAGTGGTATAGGCATAAGTTGATCTGTTTTCAGAAGCAGCTTCACAAAGATCAGGAATATGTTCTATTTTTATTGGTTCTAAACAGACTAAAGAACCGTAAAGAGTTACAGGGGTTAGCATCTTAACACAACCTCCATTTGACGAGAACTTTTTAAAAGAACCCGTTTTATTAAAATAGATAGGGTAAGAAGGATACAATATGCTAAAATTTATTTCTATAAAATATGTATTAAGAATTTAAACCCTTATGTGAGTTAAATTAATTCAAACAGAGTAAAGAAATTTATCCCTTTAAAAATAACAAAAACAGAGAGAAAAGTAATAAGATGAACCCAGCGGAATACAAAGAAGAAAATTAATGGGTTGAGCCATTTGGTTCAACCTGTTTCATCAATTACCTGGACACCTAAGTCATAAAAGGGAGGGGCTACAGGCCCTTCTCTTTTTTTTATACCTTAATTTTGTACCAATCTGTCTTAGCTTTCACTATTCTGATTAGAATTTGATTTGCTTATAATCGAAGGGAAATGAATGAAAAGGAGGCAGATTACATGGCGACGCAGTTGAAAGTGGCTTCACCGCTTTTGTTGACAGATGACCAAATCAAGAAGTTTATTACAGACGGATTTCTCATCCTGAAAACAGACTTCTCCAAGGAATTTCATGAAACGTTAAACACGCAATTAAGAATGGTATATGAGGAAGAAGGAAACCCGGGGAACAATCTCTTGCCAAGAATTCCGGAACTGCAAAAAGTGTTAGAACATCCTGTCATTACAGGGGCATTAACCAGTGTTCTGGGTTCAGATTATATGCTTCATGCTCACCGCCATGGCCATTATAATGCTTCTCCGGAAGCCGGAGGGTGGCATAAAGACAGCTACTGGGGATATCAACGGATGCGCAATCATCATCCATGGTGGGCGATGATCATGTATTTTCCGCAGGATACGCCTCGGGAACTCGGGCCGACGGGGATTATGCCAGGAACACAAAATTATGAAACCCGTATTTTCCAGGATGATGATACAAAGGAAGAAGCCTTAGCCAGTGGAAAGGCAGGAACCTTTACACTGATCCATTATGATATTTGGCACAGGGCAACCGCAAATGTGCTGGGTGAACCGCGCTTTATGCTAAAGTTTGAGTTTATGAGAATGAAAGCACCGGCAGTTCCAAGCTGGGCTCATGAAGAGCAAGCCTGGAGCAAGCCAACGTCTTCTCAAGCTCTCCCGGAACAGCATGAGGTGATGTGGGAAGATACGTGGAACTGGCTGGCTGGAAAGACGGGAAGCCTGGCAGGGACAAAGCCGAAGGAAGAAGCTGAGGTTAAAGCACTCGTACACCAACTGGAGGATGAATACGAACCGCGGGCGTTAAATGCGGCCTACGAACTTGCCTGCAGCGGGAAACATGGGGTATACGAACTTTTGCAAGCTCTATATCATGAAAATGTAAGAGTATCACGGCTTGCCGCCTACGGCCTTTCCATTGCTGGACCTGAGGCAGTTTCCGTATTAATTTCTGCTCTGGAGAATGGCCGTCCGAGAACGGTCGTGCATGCGGCTTTTGCATTGGGTGAGCAAGGACCTCAAGCGGTAAAAGCAGTGCCTCAATTAATTCAATGTTTACGTCATCCATCAGAGAAGGTTCGCCGCACCGCAACAGAGGTGCTTTCCATGATTGGTGAACTGTCAGAGGAAGTGGTTCAGGGGCTCGCTCAATGCCTGGAGGATTCAGATGTGCAGGTTCGCTTTATGGCCGGTCTCTCTCTTGCACGCCTTGGCTCAACTGCCGCCGCCGCAGTTCCATCGCTGGAAAAAGCACTGAATGATGAGAACCGGTATGTTCGGGCCCATGCGGCAGAGGCGCTCCGTTATATTGGAACGGAGCAAGCAAAGGATACCCTCATCCAATTTCTTTTTAATTCGCGATGGTGCCCGACCACTACTCCGGCAAATCCGTTTTATCCTTGAAATAATCTGGCTCCGTATCCATACGGAGCTTTTTTTTGGTGTTTGTAGCTCCGGAGCGCGAGATCATCTCCCGATAGTTTTTCGGTGAAAATCCAATCTGTTCCCGGAACATCCGTGAGAAATAAGAAACCTCCATACCAAGCGAATCTGCGATAGCAGATACACTCTGATCGGTGAACAGCAACAGGTGTTTTGCCCTTTCGATGCGCTGGCGATTGATGAATTGAATGGGGGACAGACCAGTATATTTTTTAAAAACAGAAATAAAGTAATTAGGGTGAAAACTTGCGATGCGGGCCAGCTCCTCAACCGATAAAGAGTCATGGAGATGGCTTTCGATGTACTGCAAGATCTTATCCATTTTTTCAAAGGACGGAACCGTACGGGAATCAAACTGGATATCTTGACTTTGTTCAATAAAGTCGGCCATGATTTCAAGCAGTATCGAGTGAATGCGAAAGCCGCTGGATAAATCCCCTTTTTCGGAATAGAAGATCAGCTGCTTAAATTTTTGGATTAACAGCTCTGGATCACGGGGTTTAACAAATACCGGCGCCTGGATGATTTGAAACAAATGAGCATCATTAACTTTTGAGCTAAAGTGGCACCAATACTTTCCGAACGTATTATGGTCGTTAAGGGTTCCATACGCTTGGGTGGAACCAGCCGGAAGCAGATAAAGGTCACCCGGTTTGGGGTAATAAATCTTGCCGTTTGTTTTTACAAAGCCTTCACCCTCCATAATAAAATACAGCTTGTTAAACTCGGGAACATAGCTGTCCTCGGCCCAGGTAATGGGAACTTTCGTATATCTGGCAATGGACAAGTCCAGTTGAGCATTCGTCATATACTTTTTCCAGAAGGTAGTTTGCTGCATGTTTTTTTCACCACGCCTGTCTTGTCTGTTTTGCTCATTATATCAATATATTTGAAAAATTTGAGTGTGGGAGCTGTATACCGTTTTATGAAAATGACGTGATATGCAAGTATTTCTTGTCGAACCGCAAGTAAATCCGACAGTGCCGCAACTAAAGCGTGTCGAACCGCAAGTAAATTCCGATCTCCCGCAAGTATTCTATGTCGAATCGCAAGTAAAGGCCCAGCCACTTCTCACAATCCCCAAAAAGAAGGATAAACCAATAGGAAGCGCGAACTTTTTCATCAATAAATAGAGGAGCTGATGTGTATTTGATCGTGAAAAACCGAAAGTTACCGATCCATATACGAAAACTAGAGGCATTATTACGGAGATTACCTACGGAACATGTGAAACGAAGAGAGATTGAGGAACAATTGGCCCGCCGAATGGCTGGATACCGGGGAGAGCAATCCCTGGACTATTATCTTGGGTTTCTTACTAATTATTTCATTCTCCATGATCTCCGGCTCCCAGACCGAGATCATCACTTCCAGCTTGATACGCTTCTCATTTCCCCGTATTTCATCCTCATTTTAGAAGTGAAAAACATTTCAGGCACTCTCATTTTTGATGACCACTTTAAACAGCTGATTCGCGTTACTCCAGAAAAAGAGGAAGGCTTTCCGGATCCGATCCTCCAGGTAGAACGCCACCGCGATCAATTGTCAGGCTGGCTTTCCGCACAAAAACTTGAAAAGGTTCCGATTGAAACGCTGGTGGTGATCAGCTATCCCAATACAGTGATTAAAAACACGCTGTTGAATCTGGCGCCCCATTTATCAGAAAAGGTCATTCATAGTGGCAACTTACTTACAAAAATCAAAGCTTTTGAAACCCTCCACAGCAAGCCCCTTCTCACTCCCCAGCAACTAAAAAGGATTTCGAGAAAACTCCTCATGAGCCATACCATTTCTAACCCAGCTGTTCTTCAGCAACTTCAAATCCAGTCACATGAAATTCTAACTGGTGTCCAATGTCCCGAATGTTCTTCACTGCCACTGATCAGACTGCATGCCAAGTGGATCTGTCCAAGCTGCGGTTCCTTGTCAAGAGACGCACATTTCTCTGCCCTCAACGACTACAAGCTCCTCATTGACCTCAGCATCTCAAACCGCGAACTTAAAGATTTTCTTCATTTGTCCTCCATGTATGCAAGCTCCAGAATTCTTCATTCGATGAATCTCCCTTATTTAGGCTCGTATAAAAATCGACGGTACATGATGTCCCTTGATGATTGAGAGGGAGCTCAAAAGGGCCATCCATGAAGCGTGGGTGGTCTTTTTTTACGGTTGTAGTTTTATGAAAATGACGTGATATGCAAGTATTCTTTGTCGAACCGCAAGTAAACTCAGGTTTACCACAACTAAAGCGTGTCGAACCGCAAGTATTTCACGATTTACCGCAAGTATTCCTTGTCGAACCGCAAGTAATGCACGCACACATCCCAATTCCTCCAACAATTCTGACAGAAAAACTAGTAACCCTCCCCGGTCTGTGTTATTTTTACTATATCAGAGTTACGTACAACTTTGAAAGTTGAGCATACAAGTAAAGAAAACAAAGGATGGATGAAGGGTGAAGGAAAACTCAAAGTACATACAAGTGAAAAATCAGATAAAAGATTGGATCCTGGAAGGGAAAGTCAAACCGGGAGAAAAGATCTATTCGGAAAATGAGCTGGTTAAACGATTTGGCGTGAGCCGCCATACGGTAAGGCAAGCGATCGGCGTGTTGGTTCATGAGGGCTGGCTGTACCGTGAGCACGGATCCGGAACGTTTTGTTCCAACCGGCTGCTTCAACAAACGAAACGAGAGAGCAGCAAGAACATCGGTGTCATTACCACGTATATGTCGGATTATATTTTTCCATCGATTATCCGCGGGATTGAACAGTATCTTTCCAGCCAGGGGTATTCGTTGATCATGGCCAGTACCAATAACGATTTGGAAAAAGAAAAACAATGCCTGCAGACGATGCTGAGCAAAAATATCGATGGTTTGATCGTTGAGCCGACAAAGAGCAGCTCGGCGAACCCGAACATCAGTTATTATTTGAATCTGGAGCAGCACCATATTCCTTACCTGATGATCAACCAGTACTACCAAGAAATCAATCCGCCGCACCTTGTCATTGACGATGAAAAGGGAGGCTTTATGGCGACCGAGCATCTGATTCAATACGGCCATAAGAAGATTATTGGTATTTTTAAAAGTGACGACCTGCAGGGTGTTAACCGGATGAAAGGCTATATTGATGCCTTTCGGAAATACAATCTCCCATTTTTCCCTGACATGATTGTTACCTATACAACGGAAAACAAAGAAGAAAAGATTGCTGAAATTCGTTCCTTACTTGAAGGGAAAGACCGACCGACCGGAATGGTCTGCTATAACGATGACGTGGCTTTGAGTGTTCTGAACATCGTCCGCAGCCTGAACTTAAGTGTCCCGGGAGACCTCTCGATTGTGGGTTATGATGACTCCCAGCTGGCAACCGCATCTGAAGTGAAGCTCACCTCTATCGCCCATCCAAAAACACAAATGGGCATTGATGCAGCGAAACGGATTATTGCCAAAATCGAAGGGAAATCGTTGGAGAATGGGACAGATTCAATGGTTTATGAGCCCGAACTGATTGTAAGAGAGTCGACAAAAAGGCTGGCTTCCAAAATAATTACATGAATTTTTTGAATTTTCTCCTTGAAATTTGTAGAAACGGTGCTACAATAAAAAACAAGTGATGCGTACAAGTTATTGTGCATAGAAGCGTATGTATGAAAGTGATTAATGACTTATCCCCTTTGTCATCTCACAATGCGTACGCTTTTGTTTCGACTTGTACGTACATCATTCTTTCTTTGTAAACGCTTACTAAAAACTTTGAGTGTAAGAAGGTGAATGAATGAGTAAGTATTCGATCGGCGTGGATTTTGGCACGCAATCAGGAAGGGCGCTTTTGGTGGAAGTGGCCACGGGCAGGGAGGTTGCAACCGCGGTAAAGGAATATTCTCATGCAGTGATGGACCGCGAGCTGCCCAGCGGCAAAAAGCTGGAAGAGGACTGGGCGTTGCAGCATCCGCAGGATTACCTTGAGGTGCTCCAAACCACCATTCCCCAAGTGTTGAAGGAAGCAGGGATATCCGCCAATGATGTAATCGGGCTTGGCATCGACTTTACCGCCTGCACGATGCTGCCGGTGGATCATGATGGCACACCACTTTGTATGCATGAAGGGTATCAGGATCATCCGCATGCCTATGTGAAGCTATGGAAGCATCATGCGGCACAGGAGGAGGCCAATCGTCTCAACGAAACCGCCGAACAACGGGGAGAAAATTTCCTGGCAAGGTATGGCGGGAAAATTTCATCGGAATGGCTGATTCCAAAGATTTGGCAAATTTTAAATGAAGCACCTGAAGTGTACGAAGATGCCGCTCATATGCTTGAGGCGACCGACTGGGTGATCTCCCAATTGACCGGATCGATTCAGCGAAACAGCTGTACTGCGGGCTACAAAGCGATTTGGCACAAGCAGGAAGGCTATCCGCCAAACGACTTTTTCAAAGCACTCGATCCAAGGCTTGAACACGTGGTGGAGGAAAAGCTGAGTGCACCGATTGTCCCGATCGGTTCGAAAGCCGGGGAGCTGACAGAAAAAGCAGCTGAGCTGACCGGGTTGAATCCAGGGACAGCCATTGCGGTCGCGAACGTTGACGCGCATGTCGCCGTACCAGCTGTTGGCATCACAGAGCCGGGTAAGCTGCTGGCCGTGATGGGAACCTCCACCTGCCATATCCTGCTGGGTGAAAAAGAGGAAATCGTTCCAGGCATGTGCGGTGTGGTGGAAGATGGCGTCATTCCGGGGTATCTCGGTTATGAAGCGGGACAATCGTGTGTAGGTGATCATTTTGAATGGTTTATTAAAAACGCTGTACCGGAAAGCTATCAAAGAGAAGCGGAAGAAGCAGGCAAGGAAATTCATCAATACCTTACCGAAAAAGCGGGGTCGTTGAAAGCCGGCGAAAGTGGTCTTCTGGCGCTGGACTGGTGGAATGGCAACCGTTCGGTGCTTGTGGATGCGGACCTTACCGGACTGCTGATCGGCGCGACGCTGGCGACCAAGACGGAAGAAATCTACCGGGCGCTCATTGAAGCGACGGCCTATGGCACCCGAATGATTGTGGAAACGTTCCGAAAATCCGGTGTCTCGGTTCATGAATTTTACGCTTGCGGGGGCATTGCTCAGAAAAATGCCTTCATGATGCAGGTGTATGCGGATGTACTGAACATGGAGATCCGGATATCCGATTCGGCGCAAACTCCGGCACTCGGAAGTGCGATGTTTGGAGCAGTGGCTGCCGGCAAGGAGAACGGGGGCTATGAAGATATCCAGGAAGCGGCCAAACATATGGCGCGGATTAAGGATCAAGTGTATCAGCCCCGGGAGGAAAACGTTGCGGTCTACAGCGCGCTGTATGATGAATATGCCAGGCTGCATGACTATTTTGGACGCGGAGAAAACAACGTGATGAAGACATTGAAAACGATCAAGAAACAAGCAGGGGAGGTTATGCACCATGCTTGATCAGTTGAAAGAAGAAGTGTTGGAAGCAAATCTTGCGCTGCCAAAGCATCAGCTTGTTACGTTTACATGGGGAAATGTAAGCGGTATCGACCGCGAGACGGACCGTGTTGTCATCAAACCGAGCGGCATCCCTTATAATCAGCTGAAAACAGAGCATATGGTGGTGGTTGATCTGAATGGTGATGTGGTGGAAGGGAACTTAAATCCATCCTCTGATACGCCAACCCATGTTGCGCTGTACCGGGCTTTTCCCGATATCGGCGGCATCGTCCATACCCATTCACCATGGGCAACCAGCTGGGCGCAGGCCGGCCTTGCGATACCGCCGCTTGGCACCACGCATGCTGATTATTATTACGGCGAAATTCCGTGCACGAGGGCATTGACTGACCTGGAAATTCAGCAGGATTATGAAGTGGAAACAGGCAATGTGATCATTGAAACGTTCCGTGAGCGGGGACTTGAGCCCTCTGCCATCCCTGGGGTGCTTGTGACCAACCATGCGCCGTTTTGCTGGGGGAAGAATGCGGACCAGGCGGTGCATAATGCGGTCGTTCTTGAGGAAGTAGCGAAGATGGCGCTTCATACCCTGCAGCTGAATCCTGGAATTCCGGCAATCAGCCAGGCCATTTTGGACAAGCATTACCTGCGAAAGCACGGTGTAAATGCCTATTATGGCCAGAAACAATAGACCAACTTGTCCGTATGAGTAGAAAGAGGAGGAGCTTATGATTGGAACAGCATCGTATGAATTTTGGTTTGTAACCGGGAGCCAGCATCTTTACGGAGAGGAAACGATCCGCGAGGTGGAGGAGCACTCCAAAATCATGGTGAGAGGGTTGAATGACCATATCGCTGGAGAGGGTTCAATTGTCTTCAAACAGGTTCTGACCCAGCCGGAAGAGATTCAAAGGCTCTTTTTGGAGGCGAATCTGGATAAAAAATGTGCAGGCATCGTGACATGGATGCACACCTTTTCTCCGGCTAAAATGTGGATTTCCGGCCTGAAATCCCTGCAAAAACCCCTTTTGCACTTACATACACAATATAACAGGGACATCCCGTGGGATTCCATCGATATGGATTTTATGAACACGAACCAGTCGGCACATGGTGACCGGGAGTATGGCTTCATTAATTCGCGAATGAACATTGCCCGCAAAGTTATGGTGGGCCATTGGGAGAGCGAACAGGTTCATGCCAAGCTGTCCGGCTGGATGCAAACGGCGGCTGCTTTTGAAGAAAGCAAGCATCTGAAAGTGGCACGCTTTGGTGACAACATGCGTGAAGTTGCGGTAACCGAAGGCGACAAGGTCGAAGCGCAAATCAAGTTTGGCTGGTCGATCAATGGCTATGGAGTGGGAGAGCTGGCCGAATATGTGCATGCTGTCAGTGATTCGGAGGTCAATCAGCTTTTCGAGGAATACAGCACGCTTTATGATATCGCAGAAAGTGGAAGAAAAGGCGGGGAGAAGCATACGTCCATTTTGGAGCAGGCCCGCATTGAACTCGGCATGAGAGCTTTCCTCGAAGACGGCGGGTTCACCGCGTTTACAACAACCTTTGAAGACCTTCATGGGATTCCTCAACTGCCGGGACTTGCCGTACAGCGGCTGATGGGAGACGGATACGGATTTGCCGGTGAAGGAGACTGGAAAACAGCGGCCCTTGTGCGTGTGATGAAAATGATGGCCAACAACAAGGATACGTCCTTTATGGAGGATTACACGTATCATTTTGAGCCTAACAATGAGCTCGTCCTTGGCTCGCACATGCTTGAGGTCTGTCCGAGCATTGCTGCGAACAAGCCAAGAATTGAAGTCCACCCGCTTTCGATCGGAGGAAAAGCGGATCCTGCCCGGCTCGTGTTTGACGGTAAAGCCGGACGCGGACTGAATGCTTCCATCATCGACCTGGGGCACCGTTTCCGTCTGGTCATTAATGAAGTGGATGCGGTTCAGCCGGTCGAGAACATGCCGAAGCTGCCGGTCGCACGCGTGTTATGGAAGCCGCAGCCGTCACTTGCTGAATCGGCGGAACAATGGATCATAGCGGGAGGTGCACACCATACGTGCTACTCTACCGTATTGACGCCGGAGAATCTGAGAGATTTTGCAGAAATGTGCGGAATCGAATGTGTACTGATCAACAATGATACAAAATTTCATGCTTTCCAAAATGAACTTCGCTGGAATGACCTGCTTTACCGATAAAATTTCAAGGAGTGGTGATTGATGGCACAACTGGACAAAGCAAAAATGATCGTGGACAAGGATTTTCGCATTGCAGAGATTGATGAACGGATTTACGGGTCTTTTATTGAGCATCTGGGGCGGGCCGTTTATGGAGGAATCTATGAGCCGGACCACCCGTCAGCAAACGAACACGGATTTCGGATGGACGTCATTGAACTTGTAAAACAGCTGAACGTACCGATCGTCCGGTATCCCGGTGGAAACATGGTGTCGGCCTATAACTGGGAAGATGGAGTTGGGCCGAAAGAGGAGCGGCCAAGACGGCTTGAGCTCGCCTGGCGCACGATTGAAACCAATGACGTGGGAACGAACGAATTCGCACAATGGGCAAAGGAAGCGAATTCCGAAGTGATGATGGCCGTGAACCTGGGAACGCGCGGCATTGATGCGGCCCGTAACCTCCTGGAGTACTGCAACCACCCGGAGGGCACGTACTATAGTGATCTTCGCATTAAGCATGGCTACAAGGAACCGCACAAAATCAAGACATGGTGCCTCGGCAATGAGATGGACGGTCCTTGGCAGATCGGCCATAAAACAGCAGATGAGTACGGCAGGCTGGCGGCAGAGACGGCCAAAGCCATGAGGCTGGTGGATCCTTCTATTGAACTGGTATCATGCGGAAGCTCCAGTATTGGCATGCCGACGTTCCCGGAATGGGAAGCAAAAACACTTGATCATACCTACGATTACGTGGATTTTGTATCGCTTCATCAGTATTATGGCAACCAGGACAATGACTCTGCCAACTATTTAGCCAAAACCATGGACATGGATCATTTTATCAAAACCGTTATTTCCACTTGTGACTATATCCAGGCGAAAAAACGAAGCAAGAAAAAAATCCATTTAAGCTTTGATGAATGGAACGTCTGGTACCATTCCAAAGACCATGATGCCAAGCTGGATCCATGGACCATTGCACCGCCACAGCTCGAGGATCATTACAATTTTGAAGACGCATTGCTCGTCGGAAGCATGCTGATCACGCTTCTGAAGCATGCGGACCGTGTGAAGATGGCCTGCATGGCGCAGCTCGTCAATGTTATTGCCCCGATTATGGCTGAGCAGGGAGGATCCTGGAAACAGACGATTTTCTATCCATACATGCACGCTTCTGCTTTTGGAAGAGGAGTTTCTCTTCAGCCGGTTGTTTCTTCACCGCTTCATGACACGAAGGATTATACAGATGTCCCTTATCTTGATTCAGCTGTAGTTTACAACGAAGAAAAAGAAGAAGTGACGATTTTTGCCTTAAACCGCCATCTCTCTGAATCTCTTCCGCTGACTGCTGATGTTCGCAGTTTCGCAGATTACAGATTGGTAGAGCACATTGTGCTTGAGAATGACGATTTAAAAGCGGTTAACTCGCTGAATGAAGAAAAAGTAAAACCTCATGGAAATGGTTCTGCCGAGCTTAAGGATGGAATCATTGAAGCTCAGCTTTCAAAGGCGTCCTGGAATGTGATTCGCCTGGCCAAATAAAGGGGAGGTGCCTGGCATGTCATTCATAGAGTCTGTCACATCGGCGTTTCAGTCCTGTTCATGCGGTTCGATTCACCATGAAATTAACATGAAAAAAATCTTGATTTCGGATGAGACGGTGTACAGGGAAATGGCCGCTTTTATCAAGGAACAGGGGTTCAAAAAAACCGTACTTGTTTGTGACGGGAGTACGCTGAAAAGCGCAGGGAACAAGGTCAGAGAGATACTGGAGTCCTCGGGGATTTCAGTTTCTCTGTCCCTGATTTTGCCGAATCATCATGGAGACGTTGCAGCCGATGAAAAATCACTGATTCAAACGCTGCTGGAAACGCCAAAGGACACGGATGTGCTGGTGGCTGTCGGCTCCGGTACCTTGCATGATATTGTCCGGTTCGCCTCACATCAGCGTGGAATTCCCTTTATTTCTTTCCCAACCGCCGCTTCTGTGGATGGATTCACCTCAGCGGGTGCCCCATTGATTGTGAGGGGAGAAAAGAAAACCATTCAGTGCATCGCACCCATCGCATTGTTTACGGATATTACGGTGTTAAAAGATGCACCGCCAGATTTGGCCGCGGCAGGGTTTGGCGACATGCTAGGAAAAATAACATCGCTCGCTGATTGGAAGATTTCCCGCTGGATGGCAAATGAACCGTATTGCCCGACAGGAGCTGATCTTACAAAAGAGGCATTGGAAAACTGTCTGTCTCATTTGGAGGAGATTGCCGCACGGAGTGAAAAAGGTTTGACTGTTTTATTGGAGTCTCTGATTATCTCCGGCCTTGTTATGCTCGTCCTGGATCATTCCCGGCCCGCGTCAGGTGGGGAGCATCATCTCTCCCACTACTGGGAGATGGATCTATTAAAACGGGACGCTCCTCAACTTTTGCATGGCGCGAAGGTGGGAGTGGCCTCTGCCCTTCTTACTTCAATATATAAAAGATTAATAGAAGAAATGAACAGGAATCAAGAATTCACAGATCCGGTAAAAAACAGTAGATATCAGCAGCATCAAATGAAGATTGCCCAAACGTACGGTGAGTTGCCCGCTGAAAAACAGATGCAAGAATGGCTAGCAAAGGTTGGGGGACCCACCACCATACAAGAGCTTGGAATCACCCAAGAACTATTGGAAGAGGCATTGCAGCAGGCGCATACCATCAGAGACCGGTGGACCGGCTTGAAAATGAAAAACCAGCTCAGATTAACACCACAGCAGTAAAATTCAGTTCATACTGAGGGGGGTTAATGATGAAGAGGAAGGTTTCGTGTGTTTTGGCTGTTTTGCTCGTAATTTCACTTTTGTCCGGATGCAGCGTGAATACGGCGAGCGGTCCGGCCAAATCAAAAACAACAACACTAACATACTGGACGTTCAATGGACTGCACGAGGCATTGTTTCAGGATGCCGCAACAAAATGGAACAAGCTGCATCCTGACCGGAAGATTAAATTAAATTCAGTTGTCTATCCTTATGGCCAGATGCATGACAATTTGTCGATCTCTCTGATCGCAAATCAGGGTGTACCGGATCTGGTGGACATTGAACAAAAGCGGTTTGCGACCATGATTAAAGGCAAAAACGTTCCGCTCGTGGATCTGACATCCCTGGTGGCGAAAGACCGCGACAAGTTTGTGGAATCACGGCTTACCATGTACAGCAAGAATGGAAAACTGTACGGCATTGGTACCCATGTAGGAACTACTGTGATGTACTACAACATGGACATTATGAAAAAAGCCGGGGTGGACATCGATCAGATCCAGACATGGGAGGATTATGTAAACGCTGGTAAACAGGTAAAGCAAAAAACAGGAAAGCCGATGACCACAATTGAAACAAAGGATCCGAATAATTTCCTGCCTATGATTGTCCAGCAAAAATCTGGTTTCTTTAATAAAAACGGCAAGCTCATCCTGAATAACAAAATCAACGTAAAGACACTCAAGTTTCTCAGGGATATGGTGTACAAGGACAAAGTCGCTATTCCCACTCCCGGAGGGAATCATCACGCAGAGGAATACTACGGGTTCATGAACCAGGGAGGTGCTGCTTCTGTCATGATGCCGATTTGGTACATGGGGCGTTTTCTGGACTATATGCCGGATTTAAAAGGGAAAATTGCGATCCGACCAATGCCGGCCTGGACAAAAGGCGGAGACCGTTCAGCGGGAATGGGCGGTACGGCAACCTCTATTCCAAAGGCATCCAAGCATATTGAGCTTGCCAAGGACTTTTTGCAATATACCAAAGCGTCCAAGGAAGGCAACATCAAGCTGTGGACGGTGCTCGGCTTTGACCCGCTCAGATGGGATGTGTGGGATGATCCAGCGCTGAGAAAAGAGAACAAATACACTGACTACTTCACAAACGGTACCCGCCTGTTTAATATGCTTCTTGAGCTGAAGGATGAAATCAACCCGCTTTATATGACAAAGGACTTTCCGGCCGTTTCAGATAAGCTGGCCACCCAAATTTTATACAAAACCATTAAACTGAAAAGCGAATCACCGAAGAAAGCACTGGATGATGCAGCCAGAGAACTCAAATAACCTGATTTCTAAAGCGAGGGGGATATTGATGAAGGTGGTTCAAAGCAATGCCCAGTCTGTCATCCTTTCCAAGGAGAAGAAAAGAAGCCGGTTATCCGGCTTGCTGTATTCGAGAAAAGTGGCTCCTTATGTGTTCGTTGCTCCGTTTATTGTTTCTTTTTTGGTGTTCTTTGCCTATCCGCTCATTCAGACGTTTATTATGAGCTTTCAGGAAGTGCTGCCAGGTGAAACAACCTTTGTGGGATTGGAAAATTACAGGAGGCTGAATAATCCGACGTTTTATACCGCGTTGCTGAATACGGTTCAATACACGTTCTGGACTCTTGTTGTATTAATTCCGATTCCTTTGGTGCTGGCGGTTTTATTAAACTCCAGGATGACGAGGTTCAAGAATATTTTTAAATCGGCGCTTTTCATTCCTGCACTCACGTCGACCATTATTGCTGGAATTGTCTTTCGGCTCATCTTTGGAGATATGGATTCTGCGTTCATGAACTCCATTCTTATCAAGCTTGGTTTAAAGCCGGAGCTGTGGCTTTCGAGTGAGAGCACAGGAATGTTCGTCATGGTGCTGCTCGCCTCATGGCGGTGGATGGGTGTAAATATGCTCTATTTCCTGGCCGGCTTGCAAAACATTTCGAATGACTTGTATGAAGCGGCGGAAATTGACGGTGCTTCCACGTTCCAGAAATTTTTTCACATCACACTGCCTAGTTTGAAGCCTGTAACCGTCTATGTGCTGACCATCAGCATTGTCGGCGGGTTCCGAATGTTTGAGGAAAGCTTCGTATTCTGGCAAAACTACTCTCCTGGTGATATTGGATTAACGCTCGTGGGCTACATTTACCAGCAGGGATTGGCTTACAACAATATGGGACTTGGCGCCGCGATCGGTATGGTTTTGCTAGTCATTATTTTAATTGTAAGCGTTATCTCACTCAAAATCTCCGGTTCATTTAAGGAGGAACACTGAGATGAACAGAAAACAAAACACAGCCCTTTCAAAAGTATCGGTCAACGCGTTTTTTATCCTTTTGTGTCTCGTCACGCTGTTTCCGTTGTTTTCTCTCGTTCTTGCTTCACTTAAGCCTTCCACAGAACTGCTGAGATTTGGTTTGAATATGAAACTGGATTTTCATGTGATGAGCTTTAAGAATTATGCCTATCTGTTTCAGGGAGGAAGCATTTATTTCGAGTGGTTTAAAAACAGCTTGCTGCTTCTGGTTATTTCAACCGCCCTTACGCTGTTTTTCTCATCGATGGTGGGATACGGTCTTGCCGTCTATTCGTTTAAAGGCAAAAACGTCCTTTTTCTTCTGGTTCTTTTTATCATGATGGTGCCCCTTGAGATTATGATGCTGCCCCTTTTCAAGATGACAGTAGCGCTAAAGATTGTTGATTCCTACACTGGGGTGATCCTGCCCTTTATCGTGGCACCTGTTGCGGTGTTCTTTTTCCGGCAATATGCGCTCAGCCTGCCAAGAGCATTGCTGGAATCTGCCCGGGTGGACGGCTGTACAGAGTTTGGCATTTTCCTCCGGATCATGATGCCGCTCATGAAGCCGGCGTTTGGAGCCATGGCCATTTTGCAGGCGTTGGGAAGCTGGAACAACTTTCTCTGGCCGCTCATTGTGCTTCGGTCCAAAGAGATGTTTACCCTGCCCATTGGGTTTGCTTCACTCTTGAGCCCGTACGGCAATAATTACGATCTGCTTATTTCCGGAGCGGTTTTGGCGGTTATCCCAATCATCATCATCTTTTTATTCTTTCAAAAGTACTTTATCTCCGGCTTAACCTCCGGGGGTATCAAGGGATAAAAGAAGAGGAGGAGAGGCAGGTATGAAACGGACGGTAAATGGTATGGTGCGGCTGTTCTTGTTAAATACGATGTGGCTGATTTGTTCACTGCCGATTGTCACGATTTTCCCGGCAACGGCTGCAATGCTCGGTGTCATCCGGGATTGGAGGCTTCAAAAGGAGTATCCCCTGGTCAGCCGCTATTGGTCACATTTCAGGGAAAACTTGAAAGCCAGTTTGATCATTGGCTTGGCATTGTCGCTATGGATTCTGGCACTGCTGCTGAATGTGGACATTATCCTGCAGCTAGGCACGGTGCTGCGCTGGATGCTGCTGCCGGTTACCGTGGCTTTGCTTCTCGCCGCTGTTTTTGTCCTGCTGCTCTCTTTTCCTTTTATGGTGCATTACGAGCTGGGTCTTAGAAGCATGTTGAAAAACACCCTGTATTTCGTGGTGATCCAGCCACACGCAGCGTTTCTTTGTCTGCTTCTTTTTTCACTCTCGGTATGGCTCATACTCACGGTGCCGTTCCTTGTTTTTATAGTAATAAGCCCTGCAACGTATCTCATGTATCGCGTATGTGATCACTCGTTTCAAAAAATAGAAAACATGAAGCGCATGACCGGAAAGATGTCTTCCATGATCGGACAGTAATATTTCAGACTTCAAAGGAGATATTTTAATGAAAAAAATCCTTTCTGTCATTCTGCTGCTTACGATGCTACTGGTCCTTTCTGCTTGTAGTTTGGAAAAAGCAGAAAGCACCAACAGCGGTTTTGTGGGCATTTCCATGCCAACCAAATCGTCGGAGCGGTGGGTCAATGACGGTGAAAATATGAAAAAACAATTTACGAAGCTTGGTTATAAAACCGACCTGCAGTATGCGGAGGATGTGGTTGAAAACCAGGCTGCCCAGCTTGAAAACATGATGACCAAGGGGGTCGACGTGATTGTCGTAGCCCCTATCGATGGAACGGCCGCCCTCACAAATGTACTTGAACGGGCGCATCGTGAAGGCATCAAAATCATCTCGTACGACCGGCTGATTTTTAACACGGATTATATTGATTACTACGCCACCTTCGACAACTTTAAGGTGGGTGTTCTTCAAGGAAAGTACATCGAAAAGAAGCTCGGCCTGAAAACGAAAAAAGGTCCGTTTAACATTGAACTGTTTGCCGGTTCACCGGATGACAATAACGCGTATTTCTTTTTCGATGGCGCGATGAGCGTGCTGAAGCCCTACATCAAGGAAGGCAAGCTGAAGATTCCGAGCGGGCAGGATAAATTCAATCAAGGCGCAACCCTCCGATGGGATGGTTCGCTCGCACAATCCCGAATGGATAATCTCCTCAGTGCCCACTATTCCGATAAAAAGCTGGATGCAGTGCTGTCTCCTTATGACGGCATCTCCATTGGAATCATCTCCTCATTAAGGGGAGTGGGGTACGGAAAACCGGATAAGCCGCTGCCGGTCATTACCGGACAGGACGCGGAGCTGGCCTCGGTCAAATCCATTCTCAAGCATCAGCAGACGCAAACTATTTTTAAGGATACGAGAAAACTCGCGGAGCAGGCGGTTAACATGTCTGCGGCGCTGCTGCATGGCAAAAAAGCGGAAGTCAACGATACCAAAACCTACGATAACGGCAAAAAGGTTGTTCCTGCCTACCTGCTGCAGCCGGTTTCGGTCGATGCAGACAATGTGGAAGATGTACTTGTCAAAAGTGGCTATTATACGAAGGAACAGCTTGGGATCAAATAGCAGCTGGGAGGTTTAAATACCATGTCAGACATCATATTGGAAATGAAAAACATCACCAAGGAGTTTCCGGGCGTCAAAGCGCTAGACGGTGTATCCCTGAAGGTTAAAGAAGGAGAAATTCATGCGCTTTGCGGGGAGAATGGCGCCGGTAAATCGACGCTCATGAAGGTATTGAGCGGCGTCTATCCCCACGGCACATACTCAGGAGAAATTTTATTCAACAGAAATTCGTGTGCCTTCAAAACGATCAAGGACAGTGAACAGCTTGGCATTGTCATCATCCATCAGGAGCTGGCGCTGGTTCCTTACCTGTCGATCGCTGAAAACATTTTTCTTGGAAACGAGCAATCCCGGCGCGGAATCATCAATTGGCACCAAACCACCATGAAAACCAAGGAATTGCTGGAGAAGGTGGGATTGAAGGAGAATCCGGATACAAAGGTGGGAGACATTGGGGTCGGAAAGCAGCAGCTCGTGGAGATTGCAAAAGCGTTATCCAAAAACGTGAAACTGCTGATTCTGGACGAACCAACGGCCTCACTCAATGAAAGGGACAGTGAAAATTTGCTGCAGCTGATGCTGGAGTTTAAAAAGCAGGGCATTTCCTCTATCATCATCTCCCATAAGCTGAACGAAATCGAAAAGGTCGCCGATTCGATTACGATCCTGAGGGACGGGCAGTCCATTGAAACGCTGTCGATGAAGGATTCACAAGTGAATGAAGACCGGATCATTAAAGGAATGGTGGGGCGCGATCTGACGCATCGTTATCCTGACCGCCACCCGAATATCCGCCAAACGATCTTCGAGGTAAAAAAATGGAATGTGCATCATCCTCTTCATGCCCACCGAAAAGTGATTGATGACGTTGATCTTCATGTCCGAAGCGGTGAGATTGTCGGAATTGCCGGCTTAATGGGAGCAGGGCGCACAGAGCTTGCGATGAGCCTTTTCGGAAAAAGCTACGGCAAGAAAATCAGCGGCCAAACCTTCCTGAGAGGGGAGGAAGTGATGCTCGATGGGGTGGACAAGGCGATTGGCCATGGCCTTGCCTATGTATCCGAGGACAGAAAAGACAGCGGCCTGATTCTGATGGAGGATATCAAAACGAATATCTCGCTTGCGAGCTTAAAGCAATTCTGCAGCCGGTTTGTGGTGAACAAAAACAAAGAGGTGCAGGTGGCCGAGGAATACCGGAAGAAGCTGAACATTAAAACACCGAGTGTCCACCAAAAGGCAGGACTTCTAAGCGGAGGGAACCAGCAGAAAATCGTACTGAGCAAATGGATTCTTTCCAATCCGGAACTGTTGATCCTGGACGAACCGACACGCGGGATTGATGTGGGCGCAAAGTATGAAATCTATACGATCATTGATGAACTCGCACAGCAAGGAAAAGGAATCCTCATGATTTCTTCAGAACTGCCCGAGCTGCTTGGTATGTGCGACCGGATCTATGTCATGAACGAAGGCCGGATCACAGGTGAAGTCACGCGCGAAGAGGCAAGCCAGGAAGTGCTGATGAGATACATGACAAAACGTAAGGAGAGTGACCACCATGCAAAGTCAGCTGGAAGTACCGAAAAAGCAAGATAAACAGCAAGAGCTTTCCGTAGGACAGGTTATCCGGAATAACATGAGACAGTACACGATGATTATTACCTTGATCGTCATTATGCTTTTTTTTCAACTGTTAACCGATGGCTTGCTGCTCAAGCCGCTTAACATTACCAATCTCATTCTGCAAAATGCGCATATTCTGGTGCTCGCTATTGGAATGGTCCTTGTCATCATTACCGGCCACATTGACTTATCCGTTGGTTCTGTGGCTGCTTTTGTGGGTGCCGTTTCGGGCATTATGATCATTAACCATAATGTTCCTACCTTCCTGGCCATCATCATTTCGCTCATTCTTGGGGCAGCGATCGGTGCCTGGCAGGGATTCTGGGTCGCTTATGTTAAAATTCCGGCCTTTATCGTCACCCTGGCCGGCATGCTCATCTTCCGCGGACTGACGATGGTCGCCCTGGAAGGCAAGTCCATTGCACCGTATCCCGATGCGTTTCAAAGCATGAGTGCGGGATTCATTCCTGACTGGCTTGGCGGCGGTTCACTGCACGTGACCACGATGGTCATTGGATTGGTGCTATCGCTTCTTTATGTGTTCAATGAATGGAAAGCAAGGAACAATCAAATCTCCTATGGTTTTGATCTACCACCGGGCGGCTTGTTTATCGCAAAGCTTGCCGCCATTTTTATCGTGCTGAATCTGTTTGCCTATGTTTTGGCCACCTATGAAGGCATTCCCAATATTCTTGTGATCCTTGGCGTTCTTGTTCTCCTTTATAGCTTCGTTACGAATCAGACGACAGCGGGCCGCCATATTTATGCGATTGGCGGAAACGAGAAAGCCGCACAGCTTTCCGGCATCAAAACCAAGAAGGTTACCTTTTGGGTATTCGTCAACATGGGCGTATTGTCTGCGCTTTCCGGCCTGTTGTTTGCTGCCCGTCTGAACGCGGCTACCCCTAAAGCAGGTAACCTGTTTGAGCTGGATGCCATTGCTGCCTGCTTCATCGGCGGTGCTTCAGCCTACGGGGGGATCGGAACCGTTGCAGGAGCCATTATTGGCGGTCTTGTGATGGGAATCATGAACAACGGCATGTCCCTTCTTGGCGTCGGCATCGACTGGCAGCAGGGCATCAAGGGCTTTGTCCTTCTCGCTGCCGTGGCGCTGGATATCTATAATAAGAATAAAGCGGCTTGATTCTTGTGAGAAATGTGAACCCCTCTTCAGAAAAAAAGAAGAGGGGTTTTTTATCCTTCCTAACGAGAAGACTCCTTACTCAAAATTCGTCGGAATTTAGGTGGAGGGTAGTTCAAGAGACTACTAAAAATATTTTAGTAGTTTTTTATAATACTACTAAAATGAAGGGCAGATCAAACAGCATTAATCCGCATCAGCTGCACATCGGAAACCCAGGTGCCCTGCAGAGCTATCAGGTGTATTTGCACTTCTTGCCGCCACGCGGTACCGATTGCAATAAGATCGATGACATAAATACGATCCGCCCTTAGTAACTTTTGAGTGCCCTTTTATTGGACCTGCCGGGTTATTAAGGTTCGACTCATGAGTAGAACTGAACCAATCAGAGCACCACTCCCATACATTGCCTACAGAATTATAGAGGCCAAAATTATTTGGGGGGTAGGCATACACTGGTGCTGTACCCACATATTTGTCTTTTGCAGTGTTTTCATAAGGGAACTTCCCTTGCCAAATGTTGCATTGGTGAACCCCATTTGGAGTTAGTTCGTCACCCCATGGGTATTTTTTTTGTTCAAGTCCCCCTCTTGCTGCAAATTCCCACTCTGCTTCCGTTGGCAAACGTTTCTGTTTCCAATTGCAATAATGCATGGCGTCATTCCAAGAAATATGAACGACCGGGTGATCCAAACGATGGTAAATGGTTGAATCTGCACCCTCGGGATGTTTCCAATCAGCACCATTCACAACAAGCCACCAGGGTGTTCCTTGAGGTGCTTGATTCACTTCCCGTTTTACTTTTTCAGATACAAACTGGTGGAAAACAAATGACCAACCATACTTTTCCGCTTCTGTTACATAGGAAGTACATTGTACAAACTCAGCAAATTCTTTGTTTGTCACAGCATACGCATCGATGTAAAAAGGATCCAGATGTACTTCTCGGATTGGTCCTTCTCCATCGGATGCGAAGCCTTCTTGGTCATTAGTGCCCATTAGAAAATTTCCGCCTTCCAAAAGGATCATGTGTTCTTTTTCGGTAGTTACCCCATTAGATCTCATACTCTTTGCCTTAACATATTTCCGTTCCATTCGGTTTGGTGTACAGCAGGTTTTATGCTTCAATTTATTGTTCCTTTCTCCAAAATTGAAGTAGGCTTTATTCAAATTCTTTTGGATGGCGTTTTTTTAGCTCAGGAATATATGTTTCTCTTCCGGTTTCTTTTAGTCTTTCAGAATACATTTTCAAGTGTCCATTTGCATGAAATGGTCCACCTTCTTTCATCACTGTCCATAATGGATCCACATCCCCATCCATTGTTGTCATCATTTCATCATGCCATTCGTTCAAATAATAAACAGCTTCCTTACAAATGTCTCTCCGTTCGCTTGCAATATTATGTTGTTCATGTGGATCTTCTTTTAGGTTAAATAGCATTTCTTTGTCAAAAAGATGATACCCGTCATGATACGTACGTATATAGAGCCAGTCGTCAAAACGAACCCCGCGCTGGCAAACATGGGCACATTGTGATATGACAAGAAATTCTCGGTTATTCTCTTTCCGTTCTTTAAGAACCGAAGCATAGCTGGTGCCGTCCCAACTTGTTTTGGCAGGTTTTTGTAACATTTCTGCCAGTGTGGGCGCTAAATCCAAGCTATAATGCAATCCATGATCGACATGGCCTGAAGTGATTCCCGGCCATCGAATAATCATAGGAATCCGGCATGTTCCGTGGTCAGCTGTTCCATGTTCACCATAGATTCCTAATTCTCCTAGGTTCTCTCCATGGTCTGCTGTAATCACAATAATAAGGTCTTCCATTAATCCTTGGTTTTTAAGCTCTTCAAAAATCCTTCCAATATGGTCATCCATATAACGAATTCCGATATCATACCCATCGATCATTTTTTTCATATCTTTCATGTCCTTGATCTCAACAGGATATCTTGGATATTGAGGCAAGGGGTTGCTCCAAAACATGTCGATCTCATGGACGCTATGTGGCCCGATCATATCTTTGTGTCTTTCTAATACTTCTTCATTCAGCCATTCTGGAATATCATCATTTTCAAATGGATTACCAAATTCTTCCGGCGCGCGGTACGGTGTATGCGGATCCCAATAATTCACGTATAGGCACCATTGATCCTTCTCTGCATTTCGTTTGATCCAATCCAGTACAGTTGGGGTTACTTCTTCTGCAGATTCCATCCCACAGTTGCCAGTGTTATAAATCTCATTAAATCCTGCATTAAAGTGCCATGCTGAATGTCTTTCAGAGAATGGGCTGATAAGTGCTGTACGCAACCCTTCAGAACGGAGAAATCCAGGAAGACTTTCACGTACGAGCCGGTCCTGAAAATCACGTTTGGCACCTTCATGCCGTAGATCTGCTGCTGAGCCGCCGTGCCCAACCGCTCCGTGGTGTATTCCGAATTGGCCTGTCATAAGGCTCGTCCGTGAAGGAAGACAAGGTGCATCAGGAGTATAATAATTTGTAAATCGGACACCTTCATCTGCGATCCGATCAATATTTGGTGAAGTATTTCGATGATAGCCATAGCAACCTAAGTGATCTGCCCTTAAGGAATCGAGGTCTAAAATTAACATTCTCATGCTCTTAAACTCCTTCCGCCATTTAAAGTACCAAAATATTTATTGAAACGTTTCGACAGTTATTAGTATAGAGAGTTAAAAATTTAATTTCAATAAAAATTCAAATTTTCTGCTAACATTAGAGATCAGGATTTATTCTTGTAGAGGGGCTGGGAACGCGAGAAACTGGTTGGAAGAAGTCCAGGATGAACAGTTTGTTCAGTCGGATTACTACTTGCAGTACAACAGCCTGATTCAATCCCAAAAGCTTGCTCATTTACTAAAAAAGCATGATGTGATCATGAATTTCTACGGACATCCCAAATTTATGCCGTACGTTACCAATTACATCAGCTAACGTCATGACTATTTTAAATATGTCGATAACAGGTGTTCAGAAAGAATGAGTTTCAATAAGATATCAGCAAAAAGGCCCTTTTCCTACTTGGAATAAGGGCCTTCCTTAGTGTTCGGGTAATGCAGCTTTTCGGAATGCTTGATTTTAAATTGTTTCGGTGATTCACCGGTAAACTTTTTGAACAGCATAGTAAAATAATTGGGATTATCGTAACCGACAAGCTGGGCAACCTCACGCACTTTTAAATTAGTTGAGACCAAAAGCCGCTTCGCTTCTCCCATCCTTCTCTTAATCAGATAATGGATGGGGGAGAGGTTCGTCTCTTCCTTAAACACATGGGAAAGGTAATAAGGGCTGATGAAAAAGGCTTCGGCAAGGTCCTCCAGTGACAGTCTTTTCGTATAGTGCTTGTCGATATATTCTTTTATCTGGTGTGCAAGTGACTCCCTTGATTCAGCCGAAATATCACTGTGATGCAGATGAAGGATGCGGTAGATCAACGTAATGAGAGAGATCAGTAAATGTTTCGAGACTTTTTCATACCCATCCTCTTTTAGTGCCGCTTCATCAAAGATTTCGGCTAACAGGGTTTCTATTTTGGGAGAATATTTGGTGCGTCTGATCACAGGCTCGATGCCTGAAGGGATGATATGAAGATCGTCCAGCCCTGCAATGGAAAGGTTGGTAATTCCGCAAAAATAGGTTTTTAACGGCTGAGAAGGGTTGGACCATTCCTCGTGCAGGACATCTTTATTGTAGATGAGGGTATCGCCTTGTGATACTTCATAAGTGGTCCCATCGATCGTAAACGTCCCCTTACCGGCACAAATATGGACAATTTCGCTTAAGTTGTCATGCTTGTGGCTGGAGAACTTCCAGTAGGGATTGTCGCAGATCTGCCCGGCATACAGAAGATGAGGGTCTTTATTGATTAACAAAGTTTCAGGGGAGAACGATTCTTGATCAAGTATGTCTCTCAATACAATAACCTCCCAATTCGTTTGAGAACCATCTGAACAGGATGGTTCTTTTTAGTGTATAAGAGAAAATGCTTGAAATCCATAGAGAACCGCAAGATATGAAAGGTTTTGGTAAAGGTGAACAAGATAGTGTTGTTTTCTAAGTTAGGAGCGGAACAAAGGTAACGATTACGAGTTTCATAGGAGATAACCGCAAGATTGTATAGATTTTTAAAGAGAAAGACAAGATTGTTAATTGTACGAAAACAGTCAAAGGACTACGATAAAATCAACATCAAACCACAAATAAAAAAAAGGAGGAAGAAAGATGAACAAACAACAGCTCAATAATATTCTCGAAATCGCAGTTCCGTTAAACGAGAGAAAGAACCATGAACCGCTGCGTGTGCTGAGTGAAGACGATTGGACGTTTTGGAAAGAGAACGGATATGTGATTGTGCGGGATGCCGTTCCGAAGGATCACCTTGAGCGTCTGGTCAACTTGATTTGGGATTTTGAAGAAAAGGACCCTCAGGATTCTTCCACCTGGTATAAGCCGGCAAGGCGAGAAATCCAAATGGAGGAGCTGAAAAACACAGGAATGGTGGAGCTCTACAATCATCAGTACCTGTGGGACAACCGGATGTTTCCGAAAGTTTATGAGGCATTTACAGACATCTGGGGAACAGAAAAATTGTGGGCGAGCATCGACCGGTGCAACCTCAATCTTCCAATGAAGCCAGGCCATGAATACAATAGCTTCATTCATTGGGACGTGGATACTTCGCTTGATCCGATTCCAGTCAATGTACAAGGAGTCTTGTCCCTTGTCGATACGGATGTCGATATGGGCGGGTTTCAATGCATTCCGGAACTTTACCGTGATTTTGATGAGTGGGTGAAGAAACAGCCGGAAGACCGTGATCCGCATAAACCGGATACGACCGGGTATACGCCGACCAAAGTTGTCACAAAAGCCGGTGATCTGCTCATTTTTAACAGCATGCAGCCGCACGGTATTCGCCCAAATTATTCGGATAAGCCCCGTCTTGCACAGTATATCTCCATGTTCCCTGCACAAGAAGGTAACGATCAATTGAGGGAAACGAGAATTCAATCATGGAAGGAAAGAATACCTCCAACCGGAAAAGCCTTTCCGGGAGATCCGCGCAACCTGGAGCATCAAAAATACGAGACAGCACAGCTCTCGGAATTGGGAGAAAAGCTGCTGGGATTGAAAAAATGGTAGATTTTGAAGCGGTGCCCTGGTGCACTGCTTTTTTCTTTGAATGTTATTCCTATTTGCAGGTGATTCGCCTATAATTGAAAAAAATAAGAGGGGGGCCTGCCGATGAAAGAATTGCAGACTGAGAGATTGCGCTTGAGACCTTGGGAACCATCCGATTACAAAGATTTATACGAGTATGCGAAGAGTGAGCAGGTGGGTCCAAATGCCGGCTGGAAGCCTCATAAGGACGAAGAGGAAAGTAAGGGAATCATAGATTTATTTCTAAAAGAGGACGAGACCTGGGCGATTGAGCTGCCTTCAGAAGGAAAGGTGATCGGCAGTATCGGCCTGCATGACCGTACACCTGATTTGTCCCTCGTATATCTAAATCAAAAAGAAATAGGTTATGTGCTGAATCCCGCTTATTGGGGCAATGGCTATGTTCCTGAAGCGGTAAACACTGTGCTTCAATTTGGTTTTGAAGAGCTGAACCTCGACATTGTATGGTGCGGCCATTTTGATTTTAACCATAATTCCAAACGGGTGAATGAAAAATGCGGCTTCAATTTCCGGTTCAGCCAAGAGAAAATTTTGGAGCGTGTGGATGGGAAAGTAGTTACGTCTTTATACTACAGCATTCTTAAGGAGGAGTATGAGGAACGCACGCAACAAGTAGAATAGCAGAGTGAGAGAAAATACCGTTTGCGAACGGTATTTTTTTGGGCCGTTTTATGAAAATGATGTGTTTGGTGAGTAAAGCAGGTAAAACGGTGAGTAAAATAGGAGTTTCCGTGAGTAAATGTAATCGAATGGTGAGTAATGATAGAAATTCCGTGAGTAAGCCAACAAAAGTCGTGAGTAAACGCCGCCCATCACTTCAAAAATATAGCAGGTCTTCCCGCCTGAACAGGGAATGTATAAAATAGATGATTTTTCGTCAAGAAAGGGGTGCCTGCTGTGAAAGTTGTCATCTTGGGCTATGGTTTTATTGGAAATATTCATTTAAGTGCCTATCAAAAAATGAATGACGTTGAAGTTGCCGGAATTTACTCGACCACCAAAACAGGGAGCATTGAGGGAATACCGGTATACAACGATCTGGACGAGTGCTTGGAGCATGCGGATGTGGTAGATATTTGCCTGCCAACCTTTATGCACCGTGAAGTTTTTGAAAAAGCGGTAGCCAAAGGCAAGCATATTTTTCTTGAAAAACCGATGGCACATACAGAGGAAGACTGCCGATTCATGCTGGAGCAGGAACAGCGTTCGGATGTCAAAGTCATGGTCGGACAGGTGCTTCGTTATTTTCCCGAGTACCGCCAATTAAAAGAAAATATTAATCCTGGGAAGCCGGCGTCTTCGCTGCTATCACGCAGGTCACAGCTGCCGGTTAGCGCGAAAAACTGGTCGTTGGAACGGAAGAACAGCGGTGGCGTCATTCTTGATCTTTTACTGCATGACATTGATTTTGCACGCTGGGCGTTTGGGCCTGTTACTCGGATCTTTGCGCAAAGTGACACTGAGCATTACTACGCATTACTGACCCTTCGTCATGAGAACGGGTCTATCACACGGCTGGAAGGAAGCTGGAGGTATGACGGCGGTTTTGTTCAGGAAGTAGAAATCGCGCAGGAAAATGAGCTCTTTACCTACAACAGCCAGGATGTCTTGCCGCTGCAGGTTCATCAAAATGTCTCTGCTTCAAAAGATTCCACCGAGATTCCGGCCGTACTTTTACGGGATGACCCTTGGTATCTCGAGCTGAGGGAATTTATAGACGCCATTCGGAACGACCGGCCGGTTCCCATTACACTCCAGGACGCCTATGAAAGCACGAGGGTGGCTTTGCTGGCCTTGAAGTCAGCGGACGAAAAACGGCCTATTTCCTTAGTAAAGGAGCTGAATACCTGATGAAGGTCTCTATTTTATCAACGGCTCACGTCCACTTTGAAGCCTTCGCGAGTGCGGTAAAGCAATGTACGGGTACGGAGCTGGCCGGAATTTATGATGATGATGCTCATCGCGGAAAAAAGAAAGCGGCTGACCTGCAGACGGTCTTCTTTGAAAATATCCATGATGCGCTGGCGGTATGTGAGGCGGTGGTCGTCTGTTCAGAGAATGCCAAGCATGAGGAGCTGGTGCTTGCGGCCATTGAAGCGAATAAACACGTTCTCTGTGAAAAGCCACTGGCCATATCTACTGTCAGCGCGGAGCGGATGGCGAAAAAGGCCGTGGAACAGGACGTGGTATTGGCTACCGCTTTTCCATTGAGATTCAATACTCCGGCCATGGAAATGAAACGAGTGATTGAGCAAAAGCAAATTGGGGAAGTGCTCGCTTTTCATGGGGTAAATCCGGGGCAATGCCCGAAAGGCTGGTTTATTGATAAAAAGCTTTCAGGCGGGGGCGCACTGATGGATCATATCGTGCATCTCGCTGATTTGATGAGATGGCTGACCGGAGCGGAAGTTTCAAAAGTATATGCAGAAGCCGATTCCTTTTTGGTTCCGTGCATTACGATTGACGATGTGGGACATGTCCAGCTCGAGTTTAATAACGGCATCATTGCCGATATCGACCCAAGCTGGTCACGGCCGGAAGGCTTCCCGACATGGGGAGGAATAGATCTCCGGGCTACTGGAACCCAAGGGGCAGTTGATTTAAGGGCCTACGCACAGAAGGTGACTCAATACAACAATACGAAGACCCTTCACCACGATTACGGTGACTTTGAATACTTGTATATGATGAATGCCTTTGTAGAAACCATTGAAAATCAACAGACCGAGCTTGCGAATGCCTGGGACGGAGTGGCGGCCACCAAAATTGTGGATGCTGCCTATCAGTCGGCAAAGGAGCATGAAGTGGTCACCATTGCATGAGCACCTTTTTGAAAGGTGCTTTTTTTCTCCCTATTTATGTAATTTTAATTGATTATTATTCTCAATTAGGATAGGATGTTAATAGATTACGAAGTTTCTCCTTCTCATTTTTTGGAGATTCACATTTTAACAAGAAGGAGGGGGCATCCATCGATACGATCAAACGTTTCGCCTCATATTATAAACCATATAAAGGGCTGTTTATTCTGGACTTCAGCTGTGCGGTTTTCGTTGCTCTGCTGGAGCTTGCATTTCCTGTTGCCATGAACCGTGTGATTGACGACTTGCTGCCAACAAGCAACTGGCGCTGGATTTCGATTGCTTGTATCATTTTGCTGTTTGTTTTTATCTTGAGCACGTTCATGAACTATGTGGTCACCTACTTCGGTCACCGGCTTGGGGTGGGCATTGAAACGGATCTTCGCAGAGATTTGTTTGCCAAGCTGCAGAGACAGTCCTTTTCGTTTTTTGACAACAATAAAACCGGCCATCTCGTATCCGGTTTGACGAATGACTTAATGGACATCGGCGAAGTGGCTCACCACGGTCCGGAGGATTTGTTCATCGCGATGATGACGATCGTCGGTTCCTTTGCCATTATGTTTAACATCAACTGGCAACTGGCTTTAATTCTTGCTGTCGCGATTCCGATCATCATTTTTGTTTCTCTCTTTTACAGCAAAAAAATGTCCAAAGCGTTTCATACGATGTATGAAAAGATTGCCGGTTACAACGCCCGGATTGAAAACAACATTGGCGGAATCCGTATCGTGCAATCTTTTACAAAAGAAGAGCATGAAATTAACTTGTTCAAAGGCACAAATGCCGGCTTTCGCATTGCCAAGCTGGTTGCCTACAAAATCATGGCGTGGAGCAGCTCCATCAACTTCGCCCTTATGAAGATCATCTTATTGCTGGTTCTCGGCTGCGGTTCCTGGTTTGTTATTAACGACCAGATGACATATGGGGAGTTTGTCGCGTTTGTCATGCTCTCTAACGTCTTCATCGCACCGATCAAGCACATCAACCAAATTCTCGAGCTGCTGCCAAAAGGGTATGCAGGGTTCAGGCGGTACCTTGAAGTATTGGATATGGAGCCTTCCATTAAGGATAAGGAAGATGCGATTGAGGTTGCCCATGTCCGTGGTGACATCGCATTTGAAAATGTAAGCTTTGATTATGAAGAGGACCAGTCTGTGCTTGAAAATATTTCGTTCCGTGTTCGGGCCGGGGAAACGCTGGCTCTGGTAGGGCCATCCGGCGGCGGAAAAACGACGCTGTGCTCTTTGATTCCCCGTTTTTATGATATTACTGAAGGAACGATCACCATCGACGGCATGGATGTGCGTGACCTGACATTGCAATCGTTGCGCGGCCAGATCGGTATCGTCCAGCAGGATATTTATCTTTTTGACGGAACGATTCGGGACAATATTATGTATGGTGACTTTGAAGCGAGTGAAGAGGTGCTGTGGAACGCCATCCGAAGCGCTCAGCTGGAAGAACTCATCGAGAGTCTGCCGGAAGGGCTTGAAACAACGATCGGCGAGCGCGGCGTGAAGCTGTCGGGCGGGCAAAAGCAGCGCATTTCCATCGCCCGCATGTTTCTGAAAGACCCGGCGATCTTGATTCTGGATGAGGCTACATCGGCACTGGATACGAAGACCGAGCGTGCGATCCAGGCGGCGCTCGATGAATTGTCCAAAGACCGTACAACTATTATCATCGCCCACCGTTTATCCACCATTCGCAATGCCGATAAAATCATTGTCGTCAAAGACGGACAAATTCAGGAAGAAGGCAGCCATGAAGCACTGGTTGCCGGTGAAGGAGATTATTATCAGCTGCTGCAGACGCAGATGGTGTAACAAATTCTATAGACGCATTGAAAAAGCTGCCAAACGGCAGCTTTTTTGTAATTCTAGTAAAAACGTCGGAGATATTTTTAAAGAATTTAGCGAACGTTGGATAATCCTGCTTTATTTTGTAATATAAATGTAATGGTGGTGCTATATTCCTGTTACCTACGTGCTATATAGTTAGACAGGTAGAAAACAACAGGAGGAACACAACTCAATGTTAAAAAAGAATCTTCTAGCATTATTGTTGCTTGCCGCTATTTTTACTACAGTCCTAGTATCACCATCCAAGAGTGAAGCTGCTTCGACTACATACCATACAAAAGCCATTTCGGTCGCTAAGTCCAATTTGGGCGTCCGCTATCTTTGGGGAGGCATGTCTCCAAGAGGGTTTGACTGCTCCGGACTAGTGAAATACTCATATAGCAAATCAGGAAAGACGCTGCCTCGTACAGCAGCTGAAATGTATAATAAAGGAACAAAAGTGAAATCTCTAAAGGTTGGCGATCTTATGTTTTTCGCACCCAACAGAGCTTCACGCCCTACGCATGTTGCCATGTACATGGGAAGCGGAAAAATGATTCAGGCCGCTACCTCCCACGGAGTTTCCATTACAACAACCAGCAACAGCTACTGGCATCCGCGCTATATTGGTGCAAAAAGAATATAATTAATCAAACCGCTCCTATATGGGCGGTTTTTATATTTTTATAAAACTGCAGTTTGTACAGGAGTAATTTTTTTGTAGACTGCAATCATTGCAGCCTTTCGCAAATTCATACAGTTTTCTGCATCCACACCCTCTTTTTTTGTGGTTTATCATTATTTTAATAATTGCTAAAATTAAAAATATGAAAGCGTTATCAAATAAGGAGGGGTATTATGGATGGAAGAGAGATAAGGAATTGTATGGGCCGTTTTGCCACAGGTGTAACCATTGTTACTTGTGATACAGAGGAAGGTACTCACGGTTTAACGGCAAATTCATTTACATCTGTTTCTTTGGATCCTCCGCTTGTTTTGGTTTCTGTGGATAAGAAAACCAAGGCGTTAAAGCGGTTGAAAAAGAATTGTTTTACAGTGAACATTTTAAGAGAGGAACAACAGGATGTGGCGATGCATTTTGCCGGACGTCCGCTTGCGGTACCGCCGTTTGATTGGGAAGAAGGAACCCTATGCAATCGCCTGAAAGATACACTGGCTTATATCGAGTGTGAACCATGGGCGGAATATGATGGAGGAGATCATATTCTTTATGTTGGAAAGGTTCAGGATTTTAAATATAACGAGGGAAATCCTCTTGGCTATTATTGTGGTAAATTCTCAGCTGTTGTCACCAAATCAGTCTGAAGCAATGGAAAGTGGGAAAAGGTATGAAACCTTATCAGTTACTTTTTGAGAATTTAATCGATATAAATCCCCGCACTGGCATGATCAAATTCAACAATAAACGAATGGCCTTATTTTCCGTAGAAGCATTAGGTTTTCTCAGAAGAGACTTGGTCAATACGTTAGGGATGGAGAGGGCGAAAGGGTTTCTTATGAGGTATGGCTGGGCATGCGGTTATAAGTCAGGGGAAAATATTGAAGAAATATATGAATGGAAATCCAAAAAGGACCTGTTGCTGGCAGGTCCATACCTTCATTCACTTGAGGGGGTTGCCACTGCGGAACCGGATACCATTGAGATTAATGAGGAATACCTTTACTTTACAGGGCAGTGGAAGGATTCTTTTGAAGCCATTGAACATACAAAGCATTACGGCCACAGTAAGGATCCAGTTTGCTGGATTCTTGTTGGCTATGCGAGTGGCTATTTAACCAAGACCTATGGAAAAAAGGTTTTGGTATACGAGGAAAAATGTCTGGGGAAAGGGGATACCAACTGCCGTTTTGTTGCCAAAAGATTGGACTTGTCGGATAAACAGCACCGCCAGGATCTAGGGTACTATGAAACTGAATCTCTTTTATCTGAATTGGACAGAGTCTATAAAGAGGTACAGGAACTGAATGATCATATTATGGAATCAGAGCAGGTACAGAAACAATTAACAGATATGATGCTGGCAGACAAAAGTATTCAGGAAACGGTATCCTTTATTGCAGATATTCTTCAAAAAAGTATTGTAATTGATTTGGATCACGGCACACCTATTAAAAATTTTATGGCCGGCTCTCATCAATCGTTATACCATCAATGGAAAGATGATGGTAAAACAAACTGCAAAAACAAAGAATGTATCGAAACCTTTCCGATACAGGCGAACACTAAACACCTTGGAATAATGATACTCATTAGCGATCATCCTCTTAATCAAAAAGAGAATCTGATCATCCAGCGTTCGCTTAAAATTTTTACGATACAGCTTTTTCACCAGAAGAAGCTTGCTCAATCCATTTGGGAGAAGAAAGCCAACTGTTTTGATGATCTCATTCGTAATAAATATGATGACAGCATGTTTCAACATAATATGAATGTATTTGATTTTAACCCTAACGTCTCAAACCGGATTCTTACCATTCATGTGCAACCGACATCCTTAAAGGAACCGGTGCTTCAATACTTGGTGAATGACTATCCGAAAAAGGATATTTTTTTTATGGGCCACGACATCGTTTTTATTTTGGATAACCCAACATGTTGACGACATAGAGAAGTTCTCCAAACAGCTTCATGCTTCGCTTCAAATTAAGTTTAAGCAGGCGACCACTTACCTTAGTGTGGGCCGGGTGGCTGGACATGTAAAGGATTTGGCAAAGAGTTATCAAGATGCATGCCATATTGGTGAATTTATACGGCTCGCCTATCCAACCGAAAGCAGAGCTTCCTATTTTGAAGAGCTAGAATCGGTCATGATGCTTCTAAAAGGCACGAACCAGGAAGAGATGATTGATTTTTGTAGAAATACTCTGGGGAAATTAATCGAATATGATCAACTGAATCAAGGGAACTTGATTATCACGCTAAAATCGTACCTGGATTATAACGGTAATTTGCAGCAAACGGCCGATAATCTTCATCTTTCAATTGCGGGCCTTCGTTACCGTATGGAGAAAATCGAGTCCATATGCAAGGCCGACCTTAAAACAGGCGCTGGCCGGTTTAAATATCAGCTGGCCACTGCTGTTTATTTTGCCATTCAAATCATCAATAAAGATTTAACCCTTACCGATTGGAATCTTTCACAATAACGCCTTTGCAGGATCCATTAATTATTACGCGCAACCATTGAAAGGGCAGGTGTAATTTATGCAGGTAATTGTCAGAGCAACGGTTGATGACGCAGAGGAAATTCTTACGCTTCAAAAAAAAGCGTATATTACGGAGGCAGAAATCTATAATAATTATGAAATTGAACCATTGATACAGTCTCTGGAGAATGTTAAACATGCATTTGATACGAGTACGTTTTTAAAGTGTGTGGAAAATGATAGCATCATAGGTGCAGTCAAGGCAACTGAAAAGGATGGAATTTGTTATATCGGGAAGTTAATGGTTCATCCTGATTGCCAGAATCAAGGTATTGGAAAACGCTTAATGTCCGAGATTGAGCGCTTGTTTACGAATGTCGATTATGAATTGTTTACCGGCAGAAAAAGCTATAAGAATATAGCCTTTTATGAGAGTTTAGGTTATCGAGGGTTTAAACATGAGAAATCTCCAGTAGACGGAACATTGTTTTTATACATGATGAAAAATGGTGAAAAATAAACAGAAGTTTAAAAGACTAAGTGAGGCCAATGAACCGGCTGCACTTAGTCTTTTTTAATCTAATAAACACTGATTTCTAAGTTGGGTCTTCCCAGAAGCTCACATGCCATATCCATTTTTTTGTGCCGAATGAGATTTCTGATTCGTGTTGATGAAACGGTTTTCCCTTTGGAACATTTGATTAAAGGATGAATATGTGTGACAAAGTTTTCGGCCAAACAGGCTGTTGTTCCTTCTTTTCCTTTGCCGAACTGGAAATTCGGTCCTACCCACACTTCCCTGGGAGATAATCCGCTTAGTTCGTTCATAAAATCCTTTGCTTCTCTCGTTGTATATTGCTGGTTGAAATCTGCTAAAATCACATAATCAACATTTAATCTTTTAATGAATTTCAATTTTTCGCTCACCGGTGTTAACAGCAATTGATTTTGAAAGTATACACGGGGTGGGGGATCAAAGGTGTAGACAACGGAAGGGACATTCAGATCCTTTGCCCGCCTGACAGCATTGGAGATGAGTGATTGGTGCCCGATATGAATACCGTCAAAGGCGCCTATGGTTATGACACATTGCTCGAGTTTTAACGTCTTTTCTCTGTATACTTGCAATGTTATCTCTCCTTATTTAAGTCGTTTCCTCTACCTTTTACTTGGAAAAATAACTAACGTCTTCAGGGTTGATCCATACATCTGTTGTCCAGCCATCCAGGTCATAATCGTTCATGCATTCCTCTGCAAAGTTTTTAAACCGATCAGCCTCTCCGGTTTCCTCTGCCACATGGACATTTTCCAGGCGAATGTTTTCGTGGTTCCCGGAATAGTTTCTTTCATAGAGTTCATGCCTGCCTCCATATTCCGTCCCCACAACATCCCAAAGCAATTTGATGAGCTTTATTTTCTCCACGGCCTCTACTCCATAGGATCCTCGGTATAATTTGTCCAGGTATGGACGGAGTTCGGGATTTTTCCAGTCATGGACACTGGAAGGCTGAACAATCAGACTGCCGGCTACTACGTTTTCGATAATTTCTTTGATTTTCGGCCAACCTTCTGACATAAAGACACGATATGCCATGCCGTAATTCAGATTGGGAAGAACTGTACCGTTTCGTCCCTGGTCTGGATTCAAAGCCATGGCATCGCTCATGGCCCAGAACATGTTTTTCCAGGCTAATACTTCTCCCACGTTTGCCTGAACGCCACGGAAGGTATCAGTTCCATTGATTTTAACAGCTTTCAGGAGCAGTCCCGCGATAAAATCCAGTTTCACAGCCAGACGTGTCAGTCCGTGAAATGTAAAGCGGTTTAGGAATCCGCTGTCTTTAAAAAAGCTGTTGATCTTATTAATATCCTTGTAGATAAAAATATTTTCCCAAGGAATTAAAGCATTATCAAAAATAAGTACAGCATCATTTTCATCAAAGCGGCTGCTTAAAGGGGAATCATAGGGACTGCCCATGACAGCAGCATTCATTTCGTAGGAAGTTCTGCACACCAGCTTCACTCCCGGTGTATCCATGGAAGCTACAAAGCAAAGGGCCATGTCCTCGTCTCTGACTGGGGCAGCACCATAGTTAGCGACAAAATTGTAGTTGGTTAAGGCCGAGCCGGTCGCTACCATTTTTGCTCCGCTCACAATAACGCCTTCCTCTGTTTCTCCTACGGCTTTAATGAAAATATCTTTTACAGCCTCAAGAGGTTTGTTACGATCCACCGGCGGATTAATGATCGCATGGTTGAAAAACCAGTTTCGTTCCTGTGCTTCCTTGTACCATTTCCGTGCATTATCTGCATATTCACCATAGTAATCTGGATCGGCGCCTAATGTTGTCAAAAAGCTGGCTTTATAATCTGAAGATCTCCCCATTTGCCCATAAGAAAGCTTGGCCCATTGGGCAATGGCATTTCTTGACTTTAAAAGGTCCTGTGCATCTTTATCGACTTGAAAAAACTTGTGGGTATAGCCCCCATTTCCAGTGTCCGTCTCTACAGTTAATATGTCTTTTGTTTTTTCCTCATGAAGCGCGTCGTATAATCTTGCGATTGATCTTGCGGAGTTCCGAAAAGCAGGGTGTGTTGTTACGTCTTTAACTTTCTCCCCGTGAATCCAAACTTCACGGCCGTCTCTCAGACTTTCCAGGAAATCCTGGCCTGTCAGCGGGGTTTTGACCAGTTCTTTTTGTTGGGTACTCATTTCATTTCCTCCTTTTTAAAGCGCTTTCAAACTATAATTTCATTATGGATAAGCAAATGAAATAATTAAACTGTAAAAACATAGGGACAACTGGTTACTTTCTTATACAATTTGCAGGACATATAGCATAATTGCTGAAATAATCCATATTATTAAGAATTAGAATGGTCACGCTGGATTCTTTACTAAAAAGAGTTTTAATAATTATTTGTAGTTAAGGAATCAATGATTACGCTTACATTAAAAGAATATTCAAAATTTATAATAAACTTATTGACTTGTCATTTTGAAGCTGTTAACCTTAATTTTAAAATTGATCAGAAAATTCAATGACGAGAACAGTAGGATAATATTTTTGTTCCAAAGAGAGCCGGATTGGGTGGGAGCCGGTGAACAAACATTATCTGAAGATCATCTCTGAGAAGCAAAGCTGAACGATAAAGTAAGCTTTGTCGGTAGTTTCCGTTAAAATGTCGGTTGACTAAGAGCCGGAGCCTGTTTTCGCTCCGGAACTAGGGTGGTAACGCGAGCCAAACTCGTCCCTAAAAAGGGATGAGTTTTTTATTTGTAAAAAATATGGGTTTTTTATTTGTGAAAAAACGAACGGGAAAGGAAGAGGAACATGGAACAGGTACAGCAAAAACAAAGAACGGTGCTGGTGGAAGACATCATGATCGCCAATCAGCGCATCAAGGATGTGGTCCTTCATACCCCTTTGCAATATAATCCTTTATTGTCCGCACAGTATGACTGTAAATTATATTTGAAACGGGAGGACTTGCAGGTGGTCCGCTCCTTCAAGATCCGCGGGGCGTATAACCGGATTAAGAAGCTTAGCCCGCAGGAGCTCGCCAACGGCATCGCATGTGCCAGTGCCGGAAACCATGCACAGGGTGTTGCCTATTCCTGCCACCTCTTGCAAAGCAACGGCAAGATCTTTATGCCGACCACTACGCCAAAGCAAAAAGTGAACCAGGTCAAGTTCTTCGGCGGCGAACACGTTGAAGTAGTGCTCACAGGTGACACGTTTGACGATGCCTACGAGCAAGCGATTGCCAGCAGCCGCGAGGAAAACCGGACGTTTATCCATCCTTATGACAATGAGGACGTAATTGCCGGGCAAGGGACGGTCGCAGTGGAAATCCTGAATGACTGTGATGATAACATCGATTACATGTTTGTCCCGATTGGCGGCGGCGGACTGGCAGCTGGAATGGGCACATTCATGAAAAGCGTATCTCCGCAAACGAAGGTCATTGGCGCGGAGCCTGCTGGGGCGGCAGCGATGAACGAATGCATGCTTAAGGGAAAACATGTATGCCTCGACCGTATTGATCCGTTTGTGGACGGTGCTGCTGTAAAAAATGTAGGGGAGATCACGTATGAAATCTGCCAGCAGATCTTGGACGATATCGTGGTAGTACCTGAAGGAAAAGTTTGTTCCACGCTTTTATCGCTTTATAACAAGAATGCAATCGTGGCTGAACCAACCGGATCGCTTGCACTTGCTGCACTGGACGAGTATGCAGAGGAGATCAAAGGCAAAACCGTCGTTTGTGTTGTGAGCGGAGGAAACAACGACATCGGCCGCATGCAGGAAATCAAGGAACGTTCCATGATCTATGAAGGCTTGCAGCATTATTTCATTGTTCATTTTCCACAGCGGGCCGGCGCGCTTCGTGAATTCCTGGATGAAGTGCTCGGACCTGATGATGACATTAACCGATTTGAATATACGAAGAAAAACAACAAAGAAAGCGGGCCGGCCCTGGTCGGCATCGAACTGAAGCACAAAGAGGACTATCCGGAGCTGATCGAGCGGATGAACCGCAAAGGATTTGCCTATCAAAATGTCAATCAGGACAAAACATTGTTTCAGTTGTTGGTGTAAGAGGGAGAAAGATGGTACAAATATGTGCCATCTTTTTTTACTTCTTCGATTTAAAGCAATAAGGCAGGAATAAGAGGAAGGTTATAGAAAACGTTACACTGAAAACTGAAGCAAAGGAGTGAAGAAAATGAACACAAAAAATGATTGGGAAAACCTTCTGGTGCTAGAAAGGAACCGGGAGCCGGCACGCTCTTGCTTTGTCTCCTATGAAGACAAAGTATCTGCCCTATCTTATGAAAAAGGAAGATCCTCCAGGTTTAAGCTGCTTAATGGAATGTGGAAATTTTATTATGCAGATCAGCCGGCACTGGCACCTGTTGGTTTTCAAAGGGATGACTTCAATGTTGAGAACTGGGATGAGATCCCGGTGCCTTCCAACTGGCAAATGAACGGTTATGGACATCCTCATTATACGAATGTCCAATATCCGTTTCCTGTAGATCCACCCTATATTCCCAATGAGAATCCTGCGGGTTCCTACAGACGGGAATTTTATGTACCGGATGGCTGGCAAGAGCAAAACATCCTTCTCCGTTTTGAAGGTGTGGACAGCAGTTTTCACGTGTGGGTGAATGGCGAGGAAGCAGGATACAGCCAGGGGAGCCGTTCGCCTTCGGAATTCGATATCACTTCTCTCATCAGAGAAGGTAAAAACACGCTGGCTGTACAAGTCTATCAATGGTCTGAAGCGAGTTACATAGAGGATCAGGATATGTGGTGGCTAAGCGGGATTTTCAGAGATGTGTATTTAATTGCGCAGACTCATGTTCACGTGAACGATTATTTTATCCGGACAGAGCTGGACGAAAACTATCAGGACGCTGTTCTTCATTTGGATGTGGACGTGCATAATCATCATTCGAAAAAATGTAAGGGCTACCACGTAGAAGTATCGTTATTGGACAGGGATTTTAAAGCTGTAAATGGTGTTGATAAAAGAGAGGAAATCTCAGTTGATCCTTTCGATAAAGCACGGCTAACGCTGTCGATGCCCGTAATGAATCCTGAAAAATGGTCAGCAGAATCACCGTATTTGTATCACCTTCTTCTTACGCTTAAAGATGATCAAGGAAATACGATCGAAGAACTAGCAGCCAGAACAGGATTCCGCAGTGTTGAACTAAAGGACGGATTATTCCTTGTTAACGGAGTACCGATCAAGCTGAAAGGGGTTAACCGGCATGACCATCATCCTGATTTTGGACGTGCGGTTCCGCTGGAATGGATGATCGAAGATGTGAGGTTGATGAAGACTCATAACATCAATGCCGTGAGAACCTCTCATTATCCAAACGATCCGAAATTTTATGACCTGTGTGATGAGTATGGATTATATGTGATAGGTGAAGCTGATCTTGAATGCCATGGCTTTGTATTTACTGATAATATGCACCAGCTCAGTGAGGATCCGGACTGGCAGGAAGCGTATATGGACCGGATGCGCCGCATGGTCGAGCGGGATAAAAATCATCCTTCCATTATTATGTGGTCGCTTGGAAATGAGTCGGGATTCGGCCAGAACCATGTGGCGATGGCAGAATGGGCCAAACAACGAGATCCTTCGCGTCTCGTTCATTATGAGGGAGAAGTACGGGAAATCATGGTCAAGGATGACAACAACCCGAAACGCGAACCCGTTGCCTCAGATGTGTTCACCACCATGTATACCGCAGTTGAGATCATGGACCAATTGGGGAGCCGGACCGATTTGGAAAAGCCTCATATTTTATGTGAATATGCGCATGCCATGGGAAATGGACCTGGAGGATTAAAGGAATATTGGGAAACCTTCTATAACTATCCCCGCTTGCAGGGCGGTTTCGTCTGGGAGTGGCTGGATCACGGCATTCGCCAACAAACAGCGGATGGTGAAGAATACTTTGCCTATGGTGGAGACTTTGGCGAGCAGCCTCACGACGGAAATTTCGTGATCGACGGACTGGTTATGCCGGATCATACTCCTTCCCCAGCATTGGGCGAGTACAAAAAAGTCATCGAGCCGGTATTGGTGGAAGAGCGGGATTTGAAAAACGGGAGAGTTTCCATTCTCAACCGCTATGATTTTCTTTCACTTAATCACTTGCAGTTAAACTGGTCCATTGAAGCCGATGGCAAACGAATGAGCAGTGGAGTCGAGTTACTGGAGGATATTCAAGCAGGTGAAACGAAAGAGATAGCTGTTCCATATGCTCTTCCGGTTGTCATTCAGTCTGGAACAGATTACTGGCTGAACCTTTCGTTTACCTTGATCTCTGATACTGCTTGGGCAAAAGCGGGGCATGAGGTCGCCTGGTCGCAGTTCAAGCTTCCTGTTCACGCAGAAGCTGCGGTAATGGACAGACGTGTTATGCCTGATTTGGAAACAGTGGAAGAGCCGCATAAAGTGCAAGTAAAAGGCCAGGCATTTGAGGCCGTGTTCAACAAATTGAATGGACGAATGGAATCTTGGACACATGAGGGGTCTTCTGTGCTGGAAAAAGGGCCAAAGCTTCACTTCTGGAGAGCACCGATCGACAATGATTATTTGGCGAATTCAGGATGGAAGGCGGTATCTTCCTATGACCAGTGGGTGGAACATGGCCTGAATCAGCTGCAGCAGCGGTTAATCTCTTTCACATATGAGGTTTCTGTTGATGATAAGAGCGTTAGACTTGCGGCCAAATATCGAATTGCACCGGCTAAGCTAAGCTGGGGGATTTCTGCAACGCTAATGTACGAGATTTATGGAAGCGGCGATGTGGTTTTAAAAGCAGAGGGCCGGCCTGAAGGGAACTATCCTGCCACACTGCCGAGAATCGGACTGCAGCTTGAGCTGCCGAACGAATTGGATCAGGTGAAGTGGTATGGCAGCGGACCAGGAGAATCCTACATTGACAGCAAGCAGGCTGGACGAATTGGAGTCTGGAGGACTAATGTAAATGGGCTTTACACACCATACGTGCTGCCACAGGAAAACGGCAACCGGCACGAAGTCCGCTGGGCGTCGTTTACCAATCATTATGGCACTGGCTTGTTTGCAGGAGGAATACCCGTGATCGATTTCGGTGCTTCCCGTTATTCGGTGGAAACGCTAGAGGCCGCCAAGCATACGCATGAGTTAGTACAAGAAAATCATATTGTGCTGCATCTGGATCATCAGCAGCATGGGCTTGGATCTGCCAGCTGCGGCCCGGATGTATTGAATAAATATCAGCTGCATACGGGGGATTTTCAGTTTGCCGTCCGCCTGAAACCTTTTAATGAGGGGCAGATGCCGGCTGCGGAGCTTGGAAAGATCAGTTTTGAAGAAAAGATTCGTACGGTGAAAAGTTAAATAGACCAAGTAGGATGACGCGGTAATCTCTGCGTCATCTTTTTTTATGAAAATGATTGGTTTGGTGAGTAATTGTTCAAAAATGGTGAGTAATGACCTGATTTCCGTGCGTAATTGGATGAAAACGGTGAGTAAGACAAAAAAATCCGTGAGTAATCCGCACGAAACCGTGAGTAAAACAGTTGTTCCGATGCTTTTGCTCTGTCTCTCGGTTCCTGATACAAAGGTTTCCGTTTTAATTTGTTTGGGTAGTGTCTCTCCAAGGTGGTTTGTACGGAAAATATCTGCATATTCTCTGCCGCCAAAGGGATAATATGGAAGTATTTGTACTATTCGTGACAGTATTCAAAAAAGGAGTGTGCTTATGAAGAGAACAGTTGCTGATCTGTTGGTCGAGTCGTTGAGAAGTGCCGGTATTGAACGAATTTACGGAATTGTGGGAGATTCACTGAACGCTGTGCTGGACTCCATCCGTCGTTCTGGAAAAATTAAATGGATTTCGGTCCGCCATGAGGAAGTTGCTGCCTTTGCAGCCGGATCAGATGCAATGTTAAGCAACAGTATCGCAGTTTGTGCAGGGAGCAGCGGTCCGGGGAACCTGCATCTGATCAACGGGCTTTATGATTGCCACCGCAACCGGATTCCGGTTCTGGCCATTGCGGCTCATATTCCAAGTAACGAGCTTGGCGGGCAATACTTCCAGCAAACCCGTCCGGAGCTTTTATTCCGGGATTGCAGCCATTATTGCGAGGTGCTGACACGTCCTGAGCAGATGCCGCGCATGGTCACGATGGCCATGCAGCACGCCATTGGCCAGGAAGGGGTATCCGTCATCATTTTGCCAGGAGATGTAGCTTCTCTTCATGATGAAGAAACGGTACCTCCGCAGGTGATTCATGTGACCAAGCCGGTCGTGCGCCCATCGGATGAAGAACTTGAAAAGCTGGCCGGTTATTTAAATAAAGGAAAAAAAGTGACCATTCTTGCCGGTGCAGGGTGTGCAGGCGCGCATACGGAGGTCATCGCCCTCTGTGATGCCCTGAAATCACCGATGGTTATTGCGCTCAGAGGGAAGGAACATCTGGAGTACGACAATCCATATTCGGTTGGTCTGACAGGGCTCATAGGATATGCCTCAGGCTATCATGCCATGATGGAGTGCGACGTGCTGCTCATGCTCGGAACCGACTTTCCATACCGTCAGTTCTTCCCTGAAAAAGCGGATATTCTCCAGATCGACATTCGCGGGGAACACCTTGGACGAAGAGCCGCGCTCAGCTATGGGCTGGTTGGTGATGTGAAGCATACAATTGAGGCACTGCTTCCGTTATTGAAGGTGAAGAAAGATACCGGCCATCTGGACAAGCACGTCAAAGACTACGCCAAGGTGCGCAAAGATCTTGATAAGCTGGCAACCGGTAAAAAAGGCAAAGGGCCAATCCACCCTCAATATCTAACCAAGGTCGTTAGTGATTATGCTTCGGAAAACGCGATTTTTACGTGTGATGTTGGAACGCCGACGTTATGGGCTGCCCGTTATCTTCAAATGAGTGAGGGACGCCGCTTGCTGGGGTCATTTAACCATGGGACGATGGCCAACGCATTGCCGCAAGCCATTGGCGCCCAAGTGTCTAGAAGAGATGCCCAGGTGATCTCCTTATCAGGCGACGGTGGACTGGCCATGCTCATGGGGGATCTTCTTACCCTGAAGGTTCATCAGCTTCCGGTCAAAGTGGTGGTCTTCAACAATACTTCATTAAGCTTCGTGGAATTGGAGATGAAGGCGGCGGGATATCTGGAGACAGGAACGTCACTTGGGGAATTCAATTATGCCTCAATAGCTGAAGGAATGGGCATTAAAGGCATTCGCGTTGAGGATCCAGGTGACCTGGAGGATGCGGTTAAACAATCATTTAACCATAACGGTCCGGTGCTGCTTGATGTGGTTGTCAACCGTCAGGAGCTTGCTCTTCCGCCGAAAATCGAATTCGAGCAGGCACACGGCTTTACAATGTGGATGCTCAAGACTGTGCTGAACGGAAAAGGAGATGAATTGGTCGATCTGGCCAAGACCAACCTGTTCAGATGATAGAAAATAAAGTAAAAGTGCCAAGCGGGATGACCGCAAGGCACTTTTTTTTATGTTTGCTGATCGCTTGCAGTTTTGGGTTTTTTTCGAAAGCGATTGTAGACTTCCAGAATAATCAATGTAAAAACAGCCACCCAGATGAAGCTAAAGCTCGTCATTAGCAGAAAACTGACAATCCCAAAAATGACAGCCATTATCCGTGCATAAAACATTTGGTTTGTTGCCTTGCAGATCATCACGCAGATTAAGCCAAACAGAATCGAAAGTATGAGCATCACTGGTAATGCATGAAACAAGCCTCCCATATTCGCCCCCTTTCTTATTTTCTATACCATCATCCATAAATAAATTGTACACTAATTCGAATGGTAATTACTGTATAATTTATTAAAAATGGGGTGACACCATGCTTTATTTTATATTTAAGCTTATCGTAGGAGTCTTGTTTACACTAGCCGTCTCTATGTTTGCGGTTGGCTGCAGTAAAGCTGATGCATTTCTTGAATAACGGACCAGACCATGGATAAGAAGTGCGATCATTTTGGCGAGTGTTATAGGAGGAGAACTGCTTATCGTTTGGTGTATTTCCACCTACAATCACTGGTTTTTGTGGATTGTTTGTTTGGTTGGGGCTGCTTTTGCCTGGTGCTCTCTTTATCACATCCATTTATGGAAAAGCGTATAACAACAGCACGAGCACAACCGGGAATTTTTGTGTCAGAGACAGCCAAAGTGAAATCACCATTCACCGTACCCGGTGGAACCCGGTTACTATGGGAACCTTGCTTTTTTCAATAGGAAGCATTGCATTTACACTCATTTACTATCATAAGTATTTTTAATCGAATAAAAATTTACATTAAATGGTTAATGCGCATGAATTTAGGGGAATAGCGATACAAAAGCATGAAAGAGGTGAAGCCGTGATCCAAAAAGTGGTGTTGGTGGCTGCTATTGCTTTTGTATTCGCTGTTGCCTATTTTTCGTTTGCCGCTGTACAGCCAACCAGGTATAAGGATTCACATGGAAATCAGGTAGTGAAGGGATCCGATCTTTGGAACCAGGTATCCTACCGTATTACGGAGAGGAAAGGGAAACCCGACAGCTGGTACACAGTAACAGAAAATGGTTATGGACATACAGAGGAAAAAGAAGCAACCATCAGATATCTTAACCGTTATAAACAACATGTCGCGCATATAGGGTATATGGAAGCAGCTATTCATATCCTAGCAACGATCTATGCTGCTGGGAGTTTGATCGCTTTTATGTACCGCAAATCAATAAAACCCCAATCCATGGAGGTTATAAAAGGTGCAGTAGCAATTGCTTTACTGGCAACCTATTATATTGGCAGCACAAGCTGGATTCAAATGAATTCGAGAGCTGAGGATATTTCAGAGGATGCGGTAGAACATGCAAGACAATAATAATGACTTTCGATGTGGTTATGAGAGTAAAGGAGACAGATGATGCGACTCGTATTGTCGATAATAGGCGGAATGGCTGTTATGATTTTTGTCACGTTTTATACCTTTACTGCAATGAGCAGTCAGGAACAGGACCGCAGCAAGTTAATCACCCTGTCGCGGGATCACTGGCATCAATTGCACTATAAGCGGATTCTGGATTCACGTAGTGATACGAAGGAATGGACACTGGGCACTAAGTACGGAGTGATCCATGTTTCTGAAAATAAGAAAGAAAATGGTATGAAGGATTTAGAAGCTTTGGGGGCCGTTAGAGACGCGGGGCACAGTGAATCTCTTCTCTATTTCCTCACTGCTCTTTTGCTGGTGGTAACCGGCGTGTTTTACATTAACCGCAGGCGAATCACCCAAAAAAATCCTTACTTGTTAAAAGCGTTGCTGTTCATTTTACCTATTATTATTTTAGGTACCGTGATAGGAAGTGTTCAAGGTGCTGCGAGAGCGGGTGAACGCGCAGAGAAGGTGTTTTTAGAGATGGAAAAATAATAAATGAGGTGTTCATGTGAGCCGGCGTTTTCTGGTACTTCTGGTTACAGTTGCAGTTTGCTACGTAGCTTTATATCTTTTTCTTGATTATGCGCACTCGTCTTATCGTGAATCAAAGGTTGTTATGGTATTTCAAAACCATGATTATTGGAGTGATGTGTCTTATCGTCAGAAGGTCTTTATAAAGAGTGACCTGCCCACAGAGTGGACGCTATCTGTCAGTGAAGGAAAGAGCCGAACGTATGTGGAAACCGAAAAGAATCAAGAATTCCTTAGGGATTTTGAAATGAGTTTAAACGAAGCTGCTTCAGAAGAAAGACAAGCCTTTACCTGGGGAGCAACCACCTTATTAATCTCTTTTTGCTTTTGGCTTTACAGAAAAGAGTGGATTCCGCCGAATGACAAACATCCAAAACAGTGGCTTTTTCTAGTTGGCGTTTTAGTGTTCTACTTTGGCATTTTTGTTTTTCAACATGTGCAACCTGCCTTATACGCCAAGGAAGATGCCGAGGATGCCTATTATGACCTGCGTGTCGGTTTCCGGCAATAATAGATTTGGCGCAAAAAAACCTCTGCAGGTGGTCTTTGAGGGGCAGTACAAGGGTGACGTGTAGTTTGGAATCAGGGTATTAGCCTAAAATTTATTGAAAGTAGCAGGTATCCACATGGCTATTTTTTAAAAAACAGCGAAAAAGCAGGGTGAAAAAACGAAGTCGTTTTCCCGCCTGCTTTCAATGTAAGCCCTTATTAGACAGTTCTTGATTTTAATTTAAGCTGAGAACGATTTTTCAGAAGATAGTTCTACATCTTGTGCGACGGAAGGGACGTTAAAAATATGATGATGAATGTATTCATATGTGTTTTTTGTATTTTGGCCATCTGTACATTCCATTAGCTTGGCATACTGAGCTAAATAAAAGGATGATTGGGGCCGTGCATAGTTTTCTGAAATTTGGGAATGCAGCTCATTAAATTTTTCGGTAATATCACCAAATGCGATCTCTTTTTGTAGAATATTAGGTGAACCATATTCCTTCTCCGCCAACTCTTTGTCTTCCCAGTAAAAGATTACATTGCTTCCGCCTGCAAATGCATAAAAGGTGATGGAAGAGTAATCTGAAATGACAACCTTACTGCGGAGCAGGGCATCTTTAATATCTCCGACAAAAAAGTAGGATTCATATTGTTTATAAATGTCGGGAAACTGTTCCTGCAGAATGATTTTTGATTTTGGATGGAGAACGACATTGACCTTTTTATCTTGATAATAGGGTTCCTTTCGGATCAGCTCCAGGAAAGACAAATAGCGATCTAAATAGCTGCCTGGTTCGATACTTCCGGTAAGGTCCCATGGACGCCACGTCAGCATAAAGGTAATGTCAGTCTTTGTGTTCGTCTGTTCTTGCACATATAAATCAAGGTTTGGAAGTCCTGTGACCATGATTTCTTTTTCAGTATAAGTCGTATTCTTTAAAAATAAATCTCTCTCGAAATTAGAGTTAACCAGAATATAATCCGGGGCAATTGGTACTTTTCGGTTAAAGTATCCTCTTTCAAAAACATTGGTTGCCATACTCGGGCCGTGCTGAAGCATTACTTTTTTGTTTGTCTTAAGAACCTTTCTTTTTATGCGGTAGTCATTATCATACAGCCTTCTTTGGATGTGACTGACTAGATCAGAGGAGAGAAAGCTTCTTGCCAAAAAGATATAGAGAAAAGATAGAAAACTATTTTTAGCCACAATGCGTTTACCGTATTTTTGCTTGAGCTCTTGAAATTGAACATGATCCTTATCAAGGATATAAACGCAGACATCCCCCTTTTGATAAGCATACTTAAAAAGCTCAAAAGCGGATTCTGAGGCCCCCATACTGAACTTCTCGAAATAAATATCGTACTTTTCTTTATTTAACATTATGAAATGTAGCAGATACGCGAACACTTCTTTCACCGCAATCCATTTGCTCATAATACTGGTGACCACAATGACATATTGGCCAGTAATTGACTTTCTCACAAATAATTCACTATTCATTTTCTTTAAGCGGGTTGAGGTGGTATTGTATAAATAATGTTTTTTATTATAGCCATGTTTTGAAGCGGATTTCAGGTTGTACCAATAATTGTTTTCGTTATGATCAATTTTAATATAGACAGGTATATTAATAGAACTGGTTTCTAAATAGTGCTGATAGATCAATTTAACGGGAACCCAGCACCAATAAGCATGAAAAAGCAGTGTAAGTTTTCCTGTGTTAAATGCAAATCGTTCCCTGACTTTTTTCGGAAAGAAAAAATGAACCCTTACATTAACACTTTTATCATAGCCAAAGGATAAATGAGTTTCATTAAATGAGTTATTCTTAAAGCGCATAATCCCCAAAAACAAAAAATGATACAAAAATAAGAGAACAGTGCCTCGAATTGCCGGTGTTTTCTCAACCTTATCAATGTATTTTTCAAAATGGTTCTGTCTTGTCTTAAGAAAAGCAAGGTTTTGCTTGGAATCTACATAAAAAACAATTCTCTCGTGAACAAACTTTCCTTGTTTGGTGCGAATCTTGCGTAAACTCATTGTTTGTAATACGGTCAACGGTTCGTGTTCAATCAGTTTCACCACTTTTCCAGTTTCCTGATTATACACATAGTATTTTTGGTGAAGTTTTTTCTTTCGATCATTTATACTCTTAGTGCCATTAAAAGTACAATAACCATCTGTAAGCATTGGCTGGTTATTCACTTTTTTTCCAAATATTTTGCCTATCCCCATCTTTTTCCCCCGTTTTAAATTTAATACAAAATGAAACAAAATTTCACAAAAACAGCCATTATATACCATGATATTATTATAGTAAGTGATTAAGGTCAACCCAAATAGAAATAAAGACCTAGCAAGCCGGCCTTAACCTTATTTATTATTCCTGGTATGGAGGTTTTATGATAAAAAGAATGGTCATTACATTATCAGTCCTTTTCCTCCTTTTCCTTGTATTGTTCGGCAGCTATAAACTTATGAACGCCCGGAACTTTCAAATATTCGGCGGATTGATAAGCCATGTGAACACGAATGAAAAGGTGGTCGCCGTGACCTTCGATGACGGGCCAACGGAAAACGTGGATGCCCTTCTTCCTGTACTTAAAAAGTATCATGCAAAAGGAACGTTTTTTCTGATCGGAAATGAGCTGGAAAAAAATATGGCGGAAGGCAAGAAGCTGGTAAAAGCAGGTCATCAAATTGGCAACCATACGTATTCCCACAAACGGATGATCTTCAAGTCACCTTCTTTTATCAAGCGAGAACTGAAAAAGACAAATGCTTTGATCCGCCAGACCGGCTACAAGGGAGAGATTAATCTCCGCCCGCCAAACGGAAAAAAGCTCGTCGGATTGCCGTATTACGCAAATAAATTTCACATGGACACCATTACCTGGGGCCTCGAGCCGGACACCTATTACACCTCGGTGGAAGACAAGGTGAATTATATTGTGAAAAATGCGAAGCCCGGTTCCATTATTCTTTTTCACCCGATGTATGATAACACCGGGAATGAACTGAAGTCGGTGGAGAAAACACTCGATGCTTTAAGTAAAAAGGGTTACCGGTTTGTAACGGTGAATGAACTGCAGAAGATGAAATGATAAAAACAGCACAAACTTAGAAAGTTTGTGCTGTTTATTTTAATGGAAAAGGATTGTTTTCACCTGGTTCGGCTGTACTACCGTTTCAAAGCTGTTGTTTTGCACCTCTTTGTCTTCCAGCGGCTGTTCATTTAAATTGACCAACTGTACACGTTCAAGTTGGTGCCGTGCCTGGAAGGAGGCTGTAAGCTCTTGATGAGCCCCGTTGTAAAACCGGAGAACGTAACCATCTTCTTTTTCAGCTTTTTTCAAGGTGCTCATTATGGCTCCAGGTTGTACTTCTTTCAAAAAGCTATAGCTGAGGGGTGTCTTGACTTGTGAATCATTCAGTTTCATGGCATTGAACGGAATCTTGTTATAAAACTGAACCGGTGTTACATATTCCTTCGCCATCCGTGCTACATTCGCTTTTAACGTAGATTCAGGATGAATGACAAGGGCAAAATCGAGCTGAATTTTGCCAAGGAGCTGCGAATCAGGTGTGGGAAGCTTAATGCCGGAAGGGCGCCCTGGCCGTCTCAGCATATTTTCCTTACCTAGCACGCCTACACTTCTAAACAGGGTGATAGCAATGGTATCGTAGTGATCACCGACAATTTCAAATTCTCTGGAGCTGTTTGTCAGGACACTCACGCCGCAATCTTCATCGGAAAGTCCTGCAAAACTAAGCATCGGATAGATGGAGTCCGGCCGTTCATCCCACTCCTCTTGTTTCCAGATATCCATCGCCGGGTCTACGACCTCACGTTTAATGGTGCCAAACTGATTATCGGAAACCGACAAGGAGGAAGCGATTCCTGTTGGAACCAAAGCCCGTAAACGATGGTCTTTTGCATGGTTTTCAATATCAAATACAACTTCGATGACAGGTTTATGGCGAGGGACTGTCAGGGTTATTTGGACAACTACCGAACTGTTAAGTTTTTGTGCTTTTCGCTCGTTTAAATCTCCCGGAACTGGCAAGTTGTACTGAATGCTGATAACCGAATTAAATTGGTTTTGTTTGATTTCAATATCGGCTTGTGCATCTTTGCTGTAGATTAGTTTTTCATCCGGAAGCGGAGAGAAATCATACTCATCCCCGTCATCTCCTCCGTCTTCCAGTAAGAACACATTTTCAAAGTTTTTCTTTAACCTTTTATCAAAAATGTTGAGTGTTCCGTTGGGATTTACGGTGATCTCATAATAGTCTGATTCAACTTTGTCCGTCTTTGATCCAGCAATCTTCAAGTCCTGATCTTCTTCCTCTACAAAATAGGTTTTATAGCCGAGAGCAGGAATTTTGTCTTTTAACTGCACGGTATATTTAATAAAAGGATCATAGTTCCCGTAATGAACGATCTGCCTGTCGATCAGGCCGGGGTCCATGATTTCACGATCAAGTACTTCGAAATCAACAGGAGAGGAGTTCTCATCCTTAAGAGTAAATGACTTCAGCTTGGTAATAACTGTTGTTGTCAGAACCTCTTCGCGTTCATAGGGAAGAAGGTTGAAGGCGCAAAGCCGGTCGTGCTCCCGCTTTGTATCCATGGCATCTGTAATTCTGCGTTTGTAAAAATGAATAAGCTGGTCAACACGCTCTTCAGCCAGGAAGAAGCGGTTGTATATCTCCTGATGCACCTTGTCTGAACAGCAGCAGCCGATACTGTCATGCGCATGGTTTTTCATGATTTCCTTCCAGATCGGTTCAATCAGACCGTGGTGGTATTCAAAGCCAAGACTGTAGGCGAGTGATGCGAGCGGCTCCAGAATGTTCGTTATTTTATTTTCAATCCGCGTGTTGGCTGCTTTAATGTCCATGCGAGTGGAATAAATACTGCGGTGGACACGGGAATATTTGCCGTCAAGGAATTCTCCCTTTAACGTTGGCAGGTGATGATTTTTTTCAAGCTCGGCAAAAATGTTTTCATAGCGGCTTAAAAAGAATTCCCGGTCAGGATACAAGTTTTGTAGCTTTTCAATAATGGTAAAGATGTTTTTTTGAATTGGCATCTGGTCATGGCCGTTCGGAAGAATAATGTTTTCTGTAGTAGCTCCACGGTCTAGGACCTTAAAATACTTCTCCATCCGCTCCTGCAGTTTTTCTTCGTCCTCCGGCAGGTATTTACCGATGGCATATCCCAATGGAAAAAGCTGTACAAGTACTTTTGAGCCTTCGTCCGTTTCCCAGTAGAATTCCGTGTTATCTGTACCATGGCGCTCTGAGGTGCCTCGCCAAAAAATAGAGTATTTAATATCAAATCCTTTTAGAATTTGAGGCATTTGTGACGATTGACCGAATGAGTCGGGCAGGTAGCCAATTTTCATCGGACTGCCAAACTCTTCACAGTCTTTCAGTCCGTATAGCAGGTTCCTGACGATGGACTCTCCGCCAACAACCATCTCATCGGTTTGCGTATACCATGGACCGATGATCAGTTTGCCGGATTGGACCAGTTTCCTTACTCTTTCTTTGTTTTCAGGCTTAATGGCAAAATAGTCTTCCAAGATCGCTGTTTGGCCATCGAGTACATAATAAGGGTAGTCAGGATGATTTTCGAGCATTTCCATGATTTCTTCCATGTTGTTCACAAGCAATATGCGTGATTCTTCTGTTGAAAAATACCACTCTCTATCCCAATGCATATGGGGAACGATATGAACCTTTTTCATGATGTCCTCCAATTTCTCTGTAATTCCACCTGATTATGCGGCGGTTTTGGTTATCTGTTCTTTTTTGTTTTTTCGCTGGCGTGTGGCAATGAGCAGGAACATCGAGATGGCAGCACCCATAAGTGCAGCACCAAACCAGATTCCGGCTGCAGCCAGTATAGGCTGACCTTTAAGGAGAGCTAGGGAGAAAATTCCTGCACCTGGTACATTTAATCCGATGTGAAAATAAGAGACAATAGCCCCTGTCACAGCCGACCCTGCAATCAGGGAAGGAATGACCCTCAGTGGATCATTGATCATGAAAGGAATAGCTCCTTCCGTAATACCTGCCAATCCCAATAGCCAGGTTTGCTTTCCGACTTCCTGCTCCGCTTTTGTAAAATATTTTTTCCCAATGATTGTGGCTCCGGTAACCGAAAAAGCAGAAACCATTTTGACCGAAGCGAAGGTTGCATAAGGCACAATATTTCCACTGGCCATGGCACCAATACAGAAGGTGTAAGCCGCTTTGTTCACAGGTCCCCCGAGGTCGAAGGAAACCATTGCCCCGATGATCGCCCCCATGATTAAAGCGTTCGTTCCGGACATGCCTTTCAGCCATTCGATCAGTCCTTCATTCAAAAAAGCGAGAGGCTTACCGATGAGAAACAGCATGATAGAACCGACGACGAGTGTGCCGGCGACCGGGTACAGCCAGAAGCTGATGAATCCGGCAAAGGTTCCTTTTGGTTTCACTTTTCGCTTCAAAAACTTAAGAAAATAACCGGCGAGCAGTCCGCCCAGCATGCCGCCAAGGAATCCGCTGCCAATCAGGTTGGCAGCAACACCTGCTGCAAAACCAGGTCCCAACGCGGGTTTATCTGCGATGGAATAGGCCATGTAGGCCGCTAAAATAGGTACCATCAATGTGCCAAGCAAGGTTCCGCCAAGCTGGCGTAAGAGCCATAGCCACGAGCCTTCCTGGTTATAAAGATCCTGCATGTCAAATGCCTGGGAGAACAGGACGGCAGCGGCAAGGGTCATTCCACCGGCGACAATAACAGGGATGATATAGGAAATTCCCGTTAAGATGGAATCTTTAATTTCTATTTTGAAGCTTTTTGAATCGCTTTCATTTTCTGTTGTAGAAATCGCGGTAAATTCTTTTTTGCTGCTGTTTTCGGATTTTTCAAGAGCCTCGTTCACAATCTTCTTTGCATTTTTTAAGGGTGCAGCCACAGAAGTTTTCACTTTTGGAAGATGGACATAGCGGTCTTCATCTTTAACTGCCACATCCGTCGCAAAAATGACGGCATCTGCTTCTCGAAGCTGGGTATTCGTATGTCTTCCATCAATACCGTTTGCCCCTTGTTTTTCAACAATGACCTCCACACCGAGTTCTTTGCCGGCTTTTATAAGGGCTTCGGCTGACATGTAAGTGTGTGCGATGCCTGCGGGACAGGCTGTCACGGCCAACACAGTTTTATTGTTCTGCGGCGCTTGTTCATTACTGATTGTTTCTTCTGTTTCCTCATGCTTATCCAGTTTTTGAAAAAGCTCATTGTTGTCTCTGGAATCGATCAGCGAATTTTTGTATGTTTCGTCCGATAACCGTGTTACCAGCTCTGCCAGCAGAGAAAGATGGGTTGACCCTGATTCATTTTCGGGTATGGCCAATAAAAAAATGATTTCCACTTGATTGGATGGATCAATGCTCTCCCAGGAATCCAGTGGCTTGTCTAAAGTAAGGACCACAAAAGCGGCTTCTTTTACAGCAGTGGATTTTCCATGAGGAATTGCCAGCCCACCTTCAAATCCGGTAGGTGATAAGCTCTCCCTTTGCATAACTGCCTGGTAAAACGCTTCTTTTGAATGAAGTTTGCCTTGTTGGTCCAACTGATCAATCATGTATTGAATGATTTCTTCCTTTGACGAAAAAGACTTATGGGTACCGATCAAATTCGGGGATGTAAGCCTTTGCAGCAACATGCTGAAACCTCCCTTTCGCTAGGTTTTCTTAATGTGAATTCATCCTAGCACAAAAAAAAATAAGAAGATGTTTTCTTCTTATTTTTACACTCTCTTCGTTTTAAATAGCGTTTTCATGTGTAATTATACACACTGACAGGGGGAGAAATTAACCTACTTTTTACTAGCAGACCAGTAAGTTTCTGACAGTGCTCTGAGGACGATCATGAGTGGAGTACGGTCGGTAATATTATAGCCATTCAACTCTTCTCGTGGTGCATAGCAGTACAATTGAAGATCTGCCATGCGTTCAAGGGAGTTGTGGCTAAAGTGGGTCAGCGAGATGATTTTAATTCTTCTCTCCTTGGCGAGGTTCGTCATCTCCAGAACAAGCGGTGTCTCACCCGACAGACTGATGACAAATAAAACATCATCTGCGTTCATACGTTCAATTTCGTGAACCGTTTCATGACGGTGTAGTTCAAAGTCTGCTGCCTTTCCGGTGACCTTTAAATTTTTTACCATCATTTCGCAAAAGGGAGCAGTATCTCCCACTCCAAAGAAAAGAACATGATTGGCTTCCCATAGCCATTTGACCACCTGGGACAGCTTGTCATGATCAATTAATTCCATTGTTTTCATGACGTTCTTGTAGGGGCCCTCTTGATGGATGTTATTTTGTAGTTCCTCTTTTAGATTATTTTTTAACTGGGAATAGCCGTCATACCCCAACTTTTTTGAAAGACGTGTAATGGTGTTGGGAACGGTAAAAAGAGCAGCGGCCAGTGCTTGAATGGATAACTTCACTACCTCCTGCTTGTTGTTGATGATGTATTCAATAATTTGATCATCTGTGTCGTTCAGCTTGTATTCATATTGATGGGCTCGTTCCTCAAACTGCATAAGCATTCACCTGCCGTCCAACTGATATTCTTAATATCTCATTATATCAAAAATCCATGTGGCTTTCGTACAGGTGACTCGGCCATTATACAGCCTTCTTCATTCTGGTGTTCGGCAGCAGCCGTGCTTTTTCCAACCGGGAACGAACGGTAATGCCGATCCAGCTGGCGAGGAACGCTTTGATCAGCCCGACTACGATAAACGGATAAGCCCCAGCGGCCAATGCCTTGGTCCAACTGAGGTCGACCACAAATTTGAGCTGGACGACACCGAATAAAAGCGTGATTACCATTCCGGCAGTGTTGGCCATCATGGCGTTTGTAAGAGTAAAAGACGTTTTTTCAAGGAGGAGGCCCGTAATGAATGCGGCAAAGATAAATCCGATGATGTAGCCTCCGGTTGGCCCGATAATGACGCTTAAGCCACTTTTTGCTTCGGCAAAAACAGGTACTCCTGCAGCCCCAACGGCCATATAGCCGATCATGGTCAGTGCACCAAAACGGCGACCCAAAATGGTAGCGGTGATTCCGACAGCAAGCGTCTGTCCACTGATGGGCACAAGGGGAAGCGGGATTTCAATTTGCGCCAAAATCGCTGTCATCGCCACAAACAAGGCGCAGATGATGGTCGTGCGCAAACGTGTGGATTGGTCCATAGCATGTCTTCCTTTCTTTATTAATGTAAACTTTATATAATTAAAGGTTAACATTAGAAATGTGAATTGATAAGTTATTTTTTTCTATATGCCCTCATAAGTTCTTTTTATGTTTTGCCTTCATAAGGAGGGGAAGACAAAATATACAAATACTTACAAGGGTGGGTTCATCAAATGAAGTTTCGTTTTTTGGCAGCAGCCATACTATTGACCGTATTTATGCTAGCCGGGTGCAATTCCGGAAATACGGCATCCAAAGATAACTCCTCCGGCAAGCCGCAATCTACAAAGGAAGAGAAAGGTGCAACAAATGATTCCAAAGCGAATCAAGAAAGTGACTCCTCAAGCGGTAATGATTCTTCAACCGAAGCAAATAACAGCACTGAGGACAACAACGATAAACCTTCATCAGACGATGTCCATGACCAGGATGTTAACAAAACAACCTATAAGACCAACGAGGAAGCTGCAGAAGCGATAAAGGGCTACGAAAAAATTGAGCAGACGAATGTGGATCTGGGGCATGATATTAAAGCTTTTGCTGAGGGGGCGGCGGGTCATCAATATCTTTCATGGAATGAAGGCCGCTGGCTGATCCAGGTGAATTATCCATCCGATCCCCAATATGCAATAGATAAAAATGTCGATGGGTTAGGGTTTTCCAAGAAGATTGTTGCCTATTTGGAAACTCACTATCTGCCGGCCCCAAAGGATAAAGGGATTGTGAAAATTAATGGATTTAAAGACTCCGGAGTGACGACCGTTCAGTGGCAAAAAGGAAAAGTGGTTTATGAGATCAAGTCAACGAAAAATAGCCCGATTGAAACACTGGAGAAAGCAGTGGAAGCAGGGAAGAACCGTTAAACAATTGTTTAATTGAATGGAAAGGAAACAGCCACTCTGTGTATTTTTGGCAGAGTGGCTGTTTTTTTATACCGATTGATAGCTTTGCAGCATGTGTTCAATGAATTCTTTAATGGTGGAACTCATGAATTTTTGTTTCCGGTATACGATTCCAACTTCTTTCAGCGGAATGGAAGGAATGATGGGGATTTGGCGTATTTTCCGGGTGTCAACGGTGTTCAAATAGGACTTGGGCAAAATGGTGATGCCCTGGTTCAATATGGTCATATGAAGAAGCGAATGCATGTCCGACAGTTCAACGGCCGGTTTGATCTGAAGGCCAAGGCTTTTGAAATAGCCGTCGATATACTGGCGGGTCAGGTACTTCTCCTGCAGCAAAAAAAGAGAATGCCCCGACAGATCTTTAATGTGAATGTACTCATTTTCAGCCAGGGGATGTTCATTTGATACGACCAGTGTAAATTCATCTTTAAACAACACTTTATGTTCCAGCTGGCTTTCGTTGATTGGCAGAAGAACAATGCCCACCTCAAATTCATTGTTCAGTGTTTTTTCTATAATTTCATCTGTGGCAATGTCGATGATGGATAATTCAATACCAGAATACTTTTTTTGAAAAGTGGCGAGTGAAGGCAGGAGCAGATGGTTGCCCGAACAACCGATTGTAATCTTGCCTCGCTGCATCAAGTTGATTTCGTCCATTTTCATATGAATTTGGTGAACTTCTGAAAAGATGCGCCGGGCATGGTATTGGAGGACTTCACCGGCCTGTGTCATTTGAATTTTTTTGCCGACACGGTAAAACAAGGTGGCGCCTAACCGGCTTTCCAAAATTCGTATTTGCTGACTGAGTGTTGGCTGGCTGATTCCTAGCCTTTCCGCTGCTTTCGTAAAATGCAGTACTTCACAAACTGCTAAAAAGTATTCTAAAAGACGAAGATCCATAGACTCTACCTCAATCATAGTTTCTGCCTATGAAAACCATAGACACAATAGTATTGTAATGCAGTTGTACGGACACTTACAATATTGGTAAACCATTTATTTTAAATATTTAAACAATTTCAAAGACGGATCAAAAGGAGAGTTTGTTGTGACGAGCAAATATACGGCAAGCACGGCATTTTTGGAAGCGCTTCATGAAGCGGGCGTGTCCTATATCTTCGCAAATTTTGGAAGTGATCATCCGGCTATGATTGAAAGTCTGGCAGAAGCGAAAAAAAGCAGCAAGCTGTTACCGGAAGTCATCATTTCACCACATGAAATGGTCGCTTTGAGTGCGGCCAATGGCTATGCACAGGTAACGGGTGAGCCTCAGGCTGTGATTGTTCATGTTGAATGTGGGACACAGAACCTGGGAGGTGCCGTACATAATTCAGCAAAAGGGAGGACACCGGTCCTCATTTTTGCGGGAGCTTCACCGTTTACTCAGGAAGGAGAAGCTACGGGAAGCCGCAATGAGTTTATCCATTGGATCCAGGATGTGGCGGACCAGCGGGGAATCGTCCGGGGCTACACCAAGTATGATAACGAAATCCGATCCGCAAAAAATATTAAACAGCTTGTTCACCGGGCGATACAGTTTGCGGCAAGCGATCCTAAAGGACCCGTGTATCTGGTGGGGCCAAGGGAAGTGATGGAGGAAGAAACAGAGCCTGTTGCCATCGAAACCGACCGCTGGCAGCCGATTGCTCCATCCGCTCTTCCCCCTCAAGGGATAAAAGAGATCGTAAATGCTCTAACCAAGGCTCAAAAGCCGCTGATTGTAACGTCATATGCGGGGCGAAATCAAGAGACTGTTAAGGAATTGATCCGTCTCAGCGAACGGTTGGCGATTCCGGTAATCGAGTCTGTTCCTAATTATATGAATTTTCCTTCCACCCATTCAATGCATTGCGGCTATCAATGGAATGCTCCAGAACAAAATGAACTGCTGGCAGCGGCTGACTGTGTGTTGGTAATTGATAGCGATGTTCCCTGGATTCCGCTGATCAATAAACCTTCCTCTGAATGCGACGTCTATTATATCGATGTAGATCCGTTGAAAGAGCAAATGCCTTTATGGTACATCCCGTCCAAACATTTTTTTAAGGCGGATTCATACACCGCACTTTTGCAATTGAATGAATGCGTCAGCAGCTTGGTTTTAAATGAGGGAGAGATTGAGAAAAGACGACAGCGGATCACTCGCATTCATGAATCCCAGCGAGCTGAATGGCGGCAAAAAGAGCAAATCAATGGAGAGGAAATCTCACCAGAATATTTAACGGCATGCATACGGGAGATTACGGATGAAAATACGATTATTTTGAATGAAGGAATATCAAACTATGAAACCATTTATAAACATATGCTGGCGGAAGCTCCAGGAAGCATCATGGGCAGCGGGGGCGGGGCGCTCGGCTGGCATGGAGGGGCAGCAATCGGAGCTAAACTTGCTGATCCTCTTAAAAAGGTAATCAGTCTGACAGGAGATGGTTCCTATTTTTTCAGTGTTCCTTCCACTGTTCATTGGATGGCCAGAAAGTATAATACGCCTTTTTTAACAATCATCTACAACAACAGGGGCTGGAAATCTCCGAAGCTCTCAACTCTTGGTGTTCATCCGAACGGTGTGGCCAATGAGACAAATGAATTTTGGGTAGATTTTGCTCCACCGTCCGACCTGGCGGGAATAGCAGAAGCAGCTGGCGGTGCTTACGCAAAAGCTGTAAAGCATCCGGATGAATTAAAAGAGGCCCTGAAACAGGCTCTAGCGGCGTTGGAAGAAGGACGAAGCGCCGTTCTTGATGTTTACCTTCCCTCCATTCAAAGCGAAAACAAGAAACCGGCACACTCCGGACTCTACTCTCATTAATCAAAAGACCAAAGGAAAGGAATGAATTTATTGATAACGGCTGCTGGTATTTTTACGAATGTTAACAAGCAATATATCAATGGAGAATGGAAGGAAGGAGGCACAGGAACAAAAGCTCATATTGTAGATCCGTATGATCGGAGTCTGTTGGCTGAAGTGGTATTGGCTGGCCGAGAAGAGGTGGATGAAGCCTATCAGTCAGCGAAAGCTGCCCAAAAAAACTGGGCAGCCGCTCCGGCAGAGGAAAAAGTAAAGGTCATGGAAAATGCTATCTCTATTCTTAAGGAGCATCAGGATAGGGTCATTGACACATTGGTCCGTGAAGCGGGGAGCAGCAGGTTGAAGGCAACGATCGAGGTTCAGGCAGCTCTCGGTATTATGCGGGAAGCCATGACGTTTCCCGGCAGAATGGACCCTGTTGCCATGACGTCCCACATCCCCGGAAAAGAAAATCATATCGTTCGCAAGCCTGCAGGGGTCGTTGGCATTATTTCGCCGTTTAACTTTCCTTTTCACCTTTCAATAAGGTCCATTGCTCCAGCTATTGCCACTGGCAACACCGTGGTGCATAAACCGGATTTGCAGACGGCGATCTCGGGCGGAGGAATCATCGCCAAAATTTTTGAGCTTGCCGGTCTGCCAAAAGGAGTGTTAAATGTTTTGCTCACCACTCCTGCCGTGATTGGAGATTATTTTATCGAACATCCGATACCACGAGTGATCTCCTTTACCGGGTCCACTCCAGTTGGGAGAAAAGTAGGGGCGCTTGCCGGACAGCATTTAAAGAAGGCAGCCCTTGAACTAGGAGGAAACAATCCGTTTGTTGTATTGGAGGATGCAGATATTCAACAAGCTGTGGAGGCTGCAGCTTTTGGGGCCTTTTTGCATCAGGGGCAAATCTGTATGAGCATTAACCGTATTTTTGTTCCGCGGAAAATCCATGATGATTTTACAGCACGGCTGGTGGAAAAAATCCGGAGCATCCCATATGGAGATCCCAAAGAACCAGAAGTCATTATTGGACCATTGATCAATGAAAATCAGATAGAAAAATTTTTGAACGTGGTAGCAATTGCCAAGCAGGAGGGTGCGCATTTGGCTTTGGAAGGGACAAGGATTGGCAATATCATTTCTCCGTTTGTTTTTACAAATGTGACTAACCAATCGACTGTCGCTCAAACGGAACTGTTCGGCCCCGCAGTTTCTATTATTCCGTACGATTCAGAAGAAGAAGTGCTGGAGCTGGCAAACGATACGGAGTTCGGATTAAGTTCGGCTGTTTTTACCGCTGATCTTCAAAAAGGATTTCAATTTGCGCAGAAGATAGAAAGCGGAATGACACATGTAAATGACCAGACCGTAAACGACGAAGCTGAGGTTCCGTTTGGCGGGGAAAAATGCTCCGGCCTTGGCCGCTATAACGGTGAGTGGGCGCTTGAGGAGTTTACCACCGTGAAGTGGATTTCCGTTCAGAAAGAAGCAAGACACTATCCGTTTTAAAAAGGGAGGACATACACAATGCGTACACAGGTAGGAATTATTGGAGCTGGACCAGCAGGATTAATGCTGTCCCACTTGCTTCACTTGCAGGGAATTGACTCGATTATCATTGAAAACCGGTCACGTGAAGAAATTGAAGGAACGATCCGTGCCGGATTGCTTGAGCAATGTACGGTAGATCTTATGAAATCAACAGGTGTAGCTCAGCGCATGATGCGTGAAGGCCATATTCATGAGGGAATTGAACTGCGGTTTAAGGGGAAAGGCCATCGGATCAACATTCATGACCTGACAGGAAAAAAGGTTACAGTGTACGCACAGCATGAAGTGATCAAGGATTTGGTACAGGCTCGCCTGGATGCTGACGGAACGATTATTTTCAGTGTTCATGACACCAGCCTGCATGACCTTGACACCACGCAGCCGACGATCCGTTTTAAGTGGGAGGAAACCGGGGAGCAAGAGGAAATCATCTGTGATTATATTGCAGGATGCGATGGATTCCATGGCCCAAGCCGGCCCGCTATTCCGGAAACGGTTCGAAAGGAATATCAAAAAAAGTATCCGTTTGGATGGCTTGGAATTCTTGCAGAAGCCCCGCCCTCTTCCCCTGAACTGATTTATGCCAACCATGAGCGCGGCTTTGCGTTGGTGAGTACACGTTCGCCAGAGATCCAGCGGCTCTACCTTCAAGTAGACCAAAACGACAAAATCGAGAACTGGTCTGATGAGCGGATCTGGGAGGAGCTGCAGCTGCGCCTTGCGTCTCATGACGGTTTTAAGCTGATCGGAGGGCCGATCATTCAAAAGAATATCGTTTCCATGCGCAGCTTTGTGTGTGATCCGATGCAATATGAACGGCTTTTCCTTGCCGGGGATGCAGCTCACATTGTCCCGCCAACCGGCGCAAAAGGGCTAAACCTCGCGATGGCAGATGTCCAGGTGCTGGCTCATGCGCTGGGTGAATTCTACCGTGAGAGGAATCCAGGTTTTCTCCAGAACTATTCGGATACGTGCCTGCGCAGAGTATGGAAAGCCGAACGCTTTTCGTCCTACATGACGACGATGCTTCACCGCCATGATGAACATACTCCGTTTGATCAGCAGATCCAGCTGGCGGAATTGGACTATGTCACTTCTTCGAGAGCGTCCTCCACGAGCCTTGCGGAAAATTATGCAGGTTTGCCGGTTGAGTGCCCAAAGGATTGGATCAAGGAATTAGAGACACCACTGTTAAAAAACTAACAAAATTGAAAGCGATTTCTTCCTTTTCTCGTTTCTGAGAGGTATGCTGAAGGTATGGGAACAGAGAGGGGATGAGTGAAGTTGGAAATGAAAGATTTGAAAGATACGATGCTTGGGGCATTGGGCATAGAGATTGTTGAACTTTCCGATGAGAAGGCGGTCGCGACCATGCCGGTCCACTCGGCCACACACCAGCCGTTTGGACTGCTGCATGGCGGAGCATCCGTAGCGTTGGCAGAAACCATTGCGAGTATTGGAACCTATCATTTTATTAATGAAAACACCGAGATGGCCGTCGGAATGGAGATCAACGCCAACCACCTCCGCGGCAAAAAGGATGGACTCGTAACAGCTACCGCAACACCGCTACATAAGGGCAGAACCTCCATGGTCTGGGACATTAAAATTACCGATGAAGCCGAGAAATTGGTGTGCGTGTCCCGCTGCACTATGGCTATCATGAAAAAGAAGTAAGAAAAAGGCCTGTTGAGGGCCTTTTTTGCGTCTTTAAGAGGGTGTTGCGCCGGGATTCGGGCGAGTTTTTTCACTTCACAAAAAAACAAGAGGAGCCTGTCCTCTTGTTTTTTACAGTCCACTATAACGCCAGCCGGCTGTATGAACCTTCTAAATGTTTTTCCATAGCCTGCAGAACTTGCTCCAGATCTCTGTTTTTTAACGCAGCAATAATTTGACGGTGTTCTTCTGTTCCTTCTTTAACATCAACCTGCCCTTTTGGATGGTATAGACGGGAATTATGAAGATGAATATTTAATCCCTTCCAGGCTTGCAAAAGATAAGGGTTACCCGCTATTTCAAATAAATAAATATGAAACTTTTCATCTGCATCAATAAACGGACGAAATTGTGTGTAAACAGGCAGATCGGGAATGGTAATCTGGCTTTCTTCTAAAATGCTTTCCAATTGAAGGATAGCATCCTCTGTAATGTGCTCCACTGCTAATTCCATTGCATTTAATTCAAGGATTTTTCGTGTTTCGTACAATTGTTTAAAGGCTTTTTGATCAAGAAGAGGAGTCACAATATATCCCCGGTATGGAGTGAAGTCTACCAGACCTTCAGCATAGAGACTGGATAATGCCTCACGAACCGGAACAATGCTGCAGCTTAATTCTCCTGCAATTTGATTGATTGTTACCTTTTCACCAGGTTTTAATCGTTGATCCAGAATTTCACCTTTAATGTATTCACGTATTTGGCTTACGACCGATTGTTTCTCCAATTGCATAACCATATCATTTCCTCCTGACACTTTAGGGTTAAATCGTTGATGACAGATAAAAGACCCTAGTACTCTATTTAATTTTATCAAAATTTTCTAAAAACATATTGCGCAATTACATATCGTGTATTAGGATAGATCGTATAATGATATATTATTATACGATCTATAATCTGTCATTACTTTTTATTACATACAACTAGACTGACTTTAACGCTTAAATTAATTTTTCGCACTAAAAAGAAAGCGTTTACAAAGGAGGTTAATGATGAGCATACATTTTCGAAATGTCATGATGCGGCCCAATGACAATGTCTCTACCGCTCTGACAGACATTCCCGTCGACAGCTTGGTAAGTGTGAAGTGTAATCAGCAAACGATGGAAGTAACAGTAAAAGACACCATCGAATTTGGGCACAAGTTTGCCGTCGTCACTATTCCAGAAGGGAGCGATGTGGTCAAATACGGCGAAGTCATTGGTGTAGCCGTAAAAACCATTGAGGCGGGCGAACACGTTCATATTCATAATGTCGATGGAAAAAGAGGAAGGGGAGATATAACCCATGGAACAGAATCTGCTTTGGGGATATAGGCGTCCGGACGGGAGAGTTGGAATCCGAAATCATGTGTTGATTTTGCCAACGATTGTGTGTGCCACGCAAGCAGCTAAAAATGTGACCGAACTCGTGCAAGGCACAGTATCGTTTATTCACCAGCATGGCTGTGCGCAGGTTGGGGTTGATTATGACCAAACCTTCCGCACCTATGTAGGAATGGGGACCAATCCGAATGTGTATGGAGTTATCGTGATGGGACTTGGTTGTGAAACTCATCAGGGAAGAAGTGTCGCTGAAGAAATTGCCAAGTGTGGAAAGCCGGTTGAACTTGTGTCCATTCAGGATCATGGTGGGACTCTTGCTGCAACGGCTGAAGCGGCCAAGATTGCGGCACAAATGGTACAGGATGCCTCTGCGCTGGTAAAGGAACCATTTGACATGAGTGAGTTAATCGTTGCTACAGAATGTGGAGGTTCGGATGCCTGCTCTGGTCTATCTGCCAATCCTGCCGTAGGTTATGTGAGTGATAGAATTGTCGATCGGGGTGGCACAGCCATTTTGGCAGAAACAACAGAATTGATTGGTGCCGAACATCTGTTGGCAGATCGTGCGGTGAATGACCAGGTGGCGCAAAAGGTATACCAGGTCATTGAAGCAATGGAGAGCCGTGCGATACACATGGGTGTCGACATCCGAACTGGAAATCCGAGTCCTGGTAACCGGAAAGGCGGGTTGACTACGCTGGAGGAGAAGTCATTGGGAGCTGCAGCGAAAGCAGGTACACGGCCACTACAGGAGCTAATCGACTATGCGGAACGTCCTTCTGAGAAAGGGCTAGTTTGGATGGATACGCCAGGCCATGACATTGAACAGTTATCTGGAATGGTTGCTGGTGGTGCTCAAATTGTTTTATTTACAAGCGGGCGAGGAACACCAACGGGTTCACCCATCGCTCCAGTTATTAAAATCGCAACCAATACCTCCATGTTTGAAAAAATGAGAGAAAACATGGATGTGAATGCTGGAACAATTATCGAGGGTACGGAAAATCTCGAGTCGGTTGGCGAGCGTATTCTTAACGAAATTGAACGAACAGCCAATGGGAAACTAACTAAGTCAGAAATTCTGAAACAGTATGATTTTGGCATTTGGCGAATCGGTCCTACATTTTAAATCCTTTTTGTAAGCATTTACTAATAGTTGGAAGAGAAATGAGGAGGTAGAGATATGAATATTAAACAATCGATTGAAAAAGTCCCTGGTGGACTTATGGTCATTCCTTTACTCGCCGGTGCTTTAATTAACACAATCGATCAATTGCATATTCCTTTCATCATGAACTTCCTTAAAGATATTGGTGTAGCTGCAACAGAAGATGGAAATTATGAGCTTTTACGAATCGGTGGCTTTTCTCAGGCACTTTTTAAAGATGGTGCACTCACTCTGTGTGCCCTTTTCCTATTCTGTGCCGGAAGCCAGATGAATTTGAGGGTTGGTGGCCGGGCACTGAAAAAAGGAGTACTGCTGACTTCCTCAAAATATGCAACAGGCGTTATTATCGGAGTGTTATGGGGTTTATTATCAGATCCGGTGCATGGTTTTTTGGGCTTATCCACCATGGCCATTATCGCGGCTATGACCAATGGCAATGGAGGAATGTTTGCTGCTCTCACCGGACAGTATGGCAACCGATCGGATGTAGGAGCGACTGCCGTTCTGTCCTTGAATGATGGTCCTTTTTTCACACTGATGGCGCTAGGAATGATGGGGGCGAATTTTCCGTTCATCGCTTTTGTTGCCGTGCTGTTGCCGATTTTAATCGGTATGCTTCTGGGAAACCTGGACAAAGAGATTCGTTCGTTTTTGGCAGCAGGTGAATATCTGGTTATTCCGTTTTTCGCCTTTGCTCTGGGAACAGGCATGAATTTATCCAACTTCTTTAACCCCGAAGTGGTGGGTGCCGGGCTAGTATTGGCCTTAATGACGGTCATTTTTACTGGTGGAATGGGGGCCCTTGTATTCAAGCTTTTCCGGGAAAAAAGCAAAATTGCTCCTTGGGCGGAAGCCTCTACAGCTGGTAATGCCGCTGCTACACCTGCTGCCATCGCTGCAGCTGCAACAGTGGCCAGCGGATCGGGTTTGATGACCGCTTCTCAAGCGCAGGTTTATCAGGATCTCGTGGCTGTCGCGACTGCCCAAATATCGATATCCACGATTACAACAGCCCTGCTTTGCCCTGTTGCCGTGATTTTAGTAAACAATTATCAAACGAAAAGAGGCATCAATGGAAAAGTAGAGTTTTATGGAGAAACCGGTGAAAGAAAAGGGGAAAAAGAAATTGCAGCAGGAGATGTACCGGTTTCCTGATTCGAAAAAGGCCTGTTGAGGGCCTTTTTTCTTTTTAATAAAAATTTTCTAATTTCGCGTATAGGACAAGTTTGGTCCCGGGGACAATGAAGGTAAAGGAGGACGATGCTGATGAACACATTTGAAGTCATCTCGTTAATGCTCAGCTTTGGAATGTTTGTAATCGCTGTTCTCGATTTTCACAATCACGACAAAAACTCCTGATCCAGACCCAGAAAATGATCCGTACCGAAAAGGGCCCGAAAAGCGGGCCTTTTTTTAGTGATCCATTTATAGGTTTGTTTTTGTTTGAAAATGTTCTATATTAGTAAATACAAAGTAAGCTTTTTTGGAGGATATAGCTTTATTTTAAACGTATGAAAAAATATTGAGTTTGCTAGAAGAAAATAAAATTGTAAAAGTAGCTCAGCTAAGCCGGGATCTTAACGTAACAGAGAAAACCATCCGCGGCGATTTGGAAACGCTCGAGGAGAGAAAGCTTCTGAAGCGGGTGCACGGGGGAGCAATTTTGCCCGAGGAGGATCACCGGATTCTTCCGATTGCCGAACGGTAGTCCGGCCAAAACGAAGTGAAGCATGCGATTGCTGCCAAAGCTCTTGAACTCATCTCACCAGGTGAAACCATTTGACGGCTTTGATTCAATTTGCACGGATTGAGGAACTGGATGATATCGTGACAGACCAGGATTTAGACGCCGATTTAAAAGAGAAACTCGAGAAGAAAAAGATAAAAATCTATACCATTTAAAGAAGGATGACAACATTTAAACGTTGTCATCCTTTTTTGCTCTGCTTTAATCAAACCATAATAAACAAGAAAGAACATTCTCGGACACAAAGGGCAGGAGGAAGACCATGATTTCACTTTTTTCGTTGAAAGGAAAGTATGCCCTGATTACCGGGGCGAGCCGCGGCCTTGACAGGGAATGGCGGTCGGCCTTGCCGAAGCAGGAGCTACGGTAATTGGTGCCGGAATGAGCGATAGGTCAGAAACCCAGCAAAAGATAGAATCTTTTGGAGGCGCTTTCCATGGATTGAAGGCTGATCTGTCACAGCCAGATGCCGTAGGAAAATTGGTAACAGATGCGCTTTCCGTATCAGGGCAGATCGATATTTTAGTCAATAATGCAGGCATCATCCGCCGGACAGAGGCGGAACAGTATTCGGATGAAGATTGGTATGATGTGAACCAGGTTAACCAGCATGCGGTGTTCCAGCTATCGCGAGAAATTGGCAAGCATATGCTGGAGCGCGGAAAAGGGAAAATTTCTTTGATGACATGGACGTTGTGAATATGGAAGATTTGAAGTAATAGAATGAGAGATGAAGGCTAATCCGGGTAACGGGTTAGCCTTTTATTATGAAATAAACGTAGCGAGAATTGTTGAAATGCATTTGGCTTAAACAGTTTGAGAATAAATCGGATGTTTTTGAGAATAAATGAGCCGGATTTGAGAATAAATCGTGGATCTTTGAGAATAATTCATGTCGATTTGAGAGTAAGTTAATTTTTGGAAACGCAAAATGAGCCCGTTCGCGGATAAAAGCTCCTGTTTCGCGGATAAATCGCCATTTTCGCTGATAATCACTACAAATTCGCGCATAAGTTAATTCCTGGAATCGAATAACTGCAAAAATATAAACCTGCCGAGTTTAAAAAGTTGAAATAGTGTGAATTTGGGTATAGCGCTGGTGAATAAGAAAGGAGGGAGCCATAAAACCTTGGAACAGGTAAACCCCAATTTTTCACTGATGAAGATGCTTGCATTTTTTATCCCGCTGGGCTTCTCGGCCAGCCTGACGTCCATAACCCATGTGATCATCAACGGAACACTCGGCCGTGCGGACCATGCGGAAATCATCATCGCCAATTACGCGATTGCGCTGTCTCTGTTTGGCATTATTGAACGACCTGTTCTTGTTTTCAGGCAAACTTGCTCGGCACTGGTTAAAGGCAAGGCGTCATTTCAGGTGTTGTTCTCTGTCTTTGTGAAGGTGACGATTGCCATTTTTCTCGTTTGCGTACTAATTGGATTTACACCGCTCGGAAACTGGATTTTTCTCACGCTGTTTGATGCCGATCCTGCCACACTGCATCAGCTATTTTCCACCTTTCGGATCATTGCCCTTGTGATTCTGTTCTCCGGGATGCGCTGTCTCTATCAGGGAATCATCATTAACCACTTCGAAACAAAGTGGATTACAGCCGGTGTTATTTTTCGCCTGGCAGGCATGCTCCTCATCTCGTTTGGCCTCGTCCACTTTGATCTGGTTCAATCCAGCTCGGCGGGTGCGCTCATTTTCTTGACGGGAATGGCCATCGAATGCGGGTTCAGTGTGTGGAGAGGCCGTACCATTCTGGCGGAACAGGGAGAGGTCGATGAGCCGGAGCTAAAGAAAAAAGAAATTTATTCGTTTTATACGCCGCTCGTATTCTACTTATCCTTTCAGACCATTATCATCCCGATCATCTACGCGTTTCTTGGAAAAATTGAAAATGTCCCTATCGGAATTGCTTCCTTTGCTTTGGCCTTCAGCATCACCAATCTCGTTTTAAGCTTTTTTATGTATACCCATCAGTTGGTGCTGCAGTTTTTTAAGAAAAACAGAAGCACGGTTATCAAATGTGTCGTGTTTTTCAGCCTTGTCCCTTCACTGCTTCTTTGTGTGCTCTGTTTTACACCGGCGGGGCTATGGTTCATGAACCATATTATGGGTACCAACGAGGCACTCGGGCAGGAATGCTTAAGCGTTTTGAAATTTTTTATTATCAAGACACTCGTTTTTCCGTGGGTGGATTTTCTGGGAGGCATCCTTATGCTGCAAAAAAGTACACGGAGCATGCTGAAGCCTCAAGTTCTGAATATCATTACCGTGTGTGTATTTATTGTGCCATTGGTTTACTTCCTGCCTGATCTGAATGGGCGCGCCGGAGCCATTGCCGCTTCAATCGGTGAATTGGCGGGCTTGCTGGCGGTTTATCAGGTGGTTAGGAGGGTCACCCAACGAAAAAATCCTCAAGCAGGAATGTCGGAAAATTTCTAAAAAGGTATTGTGTTTGGAAAAGTGAAGTTGTACAATTAACCACGAGGAAAATTGTTAACGTGAACATAGGAACATTTTTGAAAGCGGCTTTTTTGTGGTGAATTCTCATCGGGAAAGCCGTTTTTCAGAACTCTGTATTGTTAGCGTTAACATTTTAGAAAATTAAGAAAGTTGGTGGAAGAATGGCAAAGTTTATGGATGAGAATTTTTTGCTCAAAAATGATATTGCAGTTACTTTGTACCACGATTATGCACGTGAAATGCCAATTATCGACTATCACTGTCATTTAAGTCCGAAGGAAATCTATGTAAACAAAACCTTTAAAAATATCACCGAAGCCTGGCTCTCAGGTGACCATTACAAGTGGCGCGTCATGAGAGAAAACGGCATCTCGGAAGAATACGTAACCGGAGATGCACCAGATTACGAGAAATTCCTGGCTTGGTCCAAAACCGTTCCAATGGCGATAGGAAACCCGCTTTACAACTGGACACACCTTGAGCTTCAGCGCTTTTTTGGGATCTATGACATTCTAAATGAAAAAAGTGCGCCGCAAATTTGGGAGAAAACAAATGAGCTGCTGAGCAGCGGATCATTTGGAGCAAGAGACTTGATCGTGAAATCCAATGTAAAAGTAATCTGCACAACCGATGACCCGACAGATTCTCTTGAGTATCACGCACTTTTGAAAGATGAAGCCGACTTTCCGGTAAGTGTCCTGCCAGGGTTCCGTCCGGACAAAGGCTTAGAGATGAATAGAGATACGTATCTTCCATGGGTGGAAAAGCTTGCAGAATCTGCTGAACGCAGCATTGAGAATTACGATGAATTTCTTGAAGCCCTTGAATCCAGAGTCCGTTTCTTCCACTCTTTAGGCGGACGTGTTTCAGATCACGCCATCGATTCCATGGGCTTTGAAAAAGCAAGCAAAGAGGAAGTCGCGCAGATTTTTGCAAACCGTCTTTCTGGAGGTACTGTATCCCGTCAGGACGAAACCAAATATAAATCGTATACGCTCCGCTTTTTGGGAGAATTGTATGCAGAGCTTGACTGGGCCATGCAATTCCATATTAACGCCTTGCGTAATAATAACAGCAGAATGTTGAAAACCATCGGACCGGATACCGGTTATGATTCAATGAACGATGAAGGAATCGCAAAGCCACTTGTTCATCTGCTTGACTCGCTCGATGCGAACAATAAGCTGCCAAAAACGATTCTTTATTCCTTAAATCCGAATGATAACTATGTGATCGCAAGCATGATTAATAGTTTCCAGGATGGTGTAACACCAGGGAAGATTCAGCATGGAACCGCGTGGTGGTTCAATGATACGAAGGACGGAATGCTCGCACAGATGAAAGCGCTGTCCAACGTGGGCTTGTTTAGCCGATTTATAGGAATGCTTACTGATTCCAGAAGTTTTCTATCGTATACACGCCATGAATACTTCAGAAGAATTGTCTGTAATCTGATCGGTGAATGGGTGGAAGACGGGGAAGTGCCGGAGGATATCGAATTGCTCGGCAGCATCGTCCAGGGCATTTCCTACAACAACGCGAAGGACTATTTTCAGTTTCAAGCGAGTGAAGTAAACGTATAAGCAAAAAAAGATTCCCTGCTCAGCATAGAGGGCCAACAATATACTGAGCGGGAATCTCTTAGAAAAACTATAGATTAAAATTATATCGTACAAAAAAGGCAAGTTCAAATATAATCACAGAGGTGCGAAAATGAGTGCAGAGCTGGCAAAAAAGGTCGTGCCAATAGAGACAGAAAAAAGACTGTCTCTAAAGGAAAAAGTGTCTTATGGTTTTGGTGATTTTGGCAACGGTTTCATGTTTGACCTGGGCCAAATCTATCTTTTAAAGTTCTTTACCGATGTCGCAGGCATCCCGGCAGCATTTGCGGGTACCATCTTTTTGGTCAGTAAGCTGTTCGCTGCGATCACTGACCCGATCGTCGGTTCTTCCATCGATTACCGGAAGAATATTGGAAGCCGCGGCAAGTTCCGTCCTTACCTTTTGATCGGAAGTATGGTACTTGCGCTGTTAACCATTTTGATCTTCCTGTCTCCGGATCTGTCAACGACCGGAAAACTGATTTATGCCTATGCGACCTATATGCTGTGGGGACTCGGCTACTCTTTTGTTAACATACCGTACGGTTCACTAGGTGCAGCAATGACCCAGAATGCGGATGACCGGACGTCCATCGCGACCTTCCGCCAAATTGGTTCTCTCGGCGCCTTGTTCATTACGAGTGTCGCTGTTATGCCGATTCTTGTGAAGTTTGACAACCCGAAAGTGGGCTATCCGGTCGTGATGGGGCTGTTCGCGGTCATCGGAGTGATCTGGTTTTATGTATGCTACCGAAATTGCAAGGAACGTGTCGTGGTAAAGGAAGCACCAAGAGAAAAGCTGACGTTCAAGTCTGTCATCAAGACGTTTGTGCAGAACAAACCGTTGCTGACCCTCGTTCTGATGACGATTTTCTCGATATCCGCCTACAATATTAAATCAGCCATGCTTGTGTATTTTGCTCAGTATAACCTTGGAAACGTAGAACTTATGGCGTATATGAACTTTATCATTATCGGTTCTTCTTTCCTTGGCGTGGTGTTCCTGCCCAAGCTTGTAAAAATCTTTGGCAAGAAACAAACGGCGATGATTGGTTTTGGGATCAGTGTGGCAGCCGACCTGGTTAACTTTTTGATACCGTCCAATGTGTATATTTTTACGATCCTTGCAAGTATCGCATTTATCGGAATCAGTATTCCAAACGGCATCACCTGGGCGCTTGTTTCCGACATTATCGATTATGGCGAATGGAAGTCAGGCGAGCGTAAAGAAGCAACAACGTATTCGCTGTTTAACTTTTCACGCAAGCTGGCGCAATCGTTGTCCGGCTTCCTTTCAGGGATTGGCCTTGGGCTTGTTGGTTATGTGCCGAACGTAGCACAGACCGCAGGTGCTCTTATTGGAATAAAAGCGCTTTTGCTCCTGTATCCTGCGCTTGCGCTGACACTGGCCATGATTATTGTTGGTTTCTTGTACAAGCTTACAGACAAACAGCATGCCCGGATTGTCACTGAACTTCACCAAAGAAGTTAAAGTTTTTTGAAAACGGGGTACATGCAGGTTTAGCTGAGGGAGCCTGCGTGTTAAACTAGAAACAAAGATTGCAGATTAAGGACTATGGCAAAAGGATGAAACAAGTATGGTAACGATAAAAGATATTGCTAAACTGGCGAATGTTTCTCATACCACGGTGTCAAGAGCGCTTAATAATAGTCCTTACATTAAGGAACCAACCAAGCGGAGGATTCTTGAAATCGCTTCCCAGCTCAACTATACACCCAACTACAATGCCAAGAACCTTGTGATGCAGAAGTCGCATACAATCGGCCTTTTTTTCACAAGCATCACAAACGGAACATCACCAATCTTCCTGGCGGATACCATCAAAGGGGTAAACAGTGTGATCGGGCAGGAATTCAATCTGTTCGTGCGGGGAATCGATGATTACGATGACTTTTCTTCCATTAATAATATGAGGTTTGACGGCATCATTTTAATGAGCCAGAGTGAGGTCGACAACACCTTCATCTATCATGTTATGCAGAAAAGGATTCCTCTTGTTGTCCTGAACCGGGAGATACAGGAACAAGGCCTGATCAACTTGCTCTCCAATGACCAGGTGGGAGCCCGGCAGGCAGTTGAACATTTAATTACCAATGGACACAAAGACATTGCTCTAATTGAGGGGAAAAGAGGGTTCAAATCGGCACAGGCCCGCAAGGAAGGGTATATGGCCGCCCTCATTGAAAATGAGCTTTTGATTCATAAGGAGTATCAGGTGGAGGGCCATTACGATATGCAGAGCGGGTACACCGCGATGAATCAATTGCTGAACCTGGACCGTCCTCCAACGGCAGTGTTCTGTTCCAATGATGACATGGCCATTGGGGCGATGAATGCGGTATTTGCCAGAGGCCTGAAGGTTCCCGATGATATGTCCATCGTCGGCTTCGATGATATCGGCTTCGCCCAATACACAACACCAAGGCTGACTACCGTAAAACGCCCGGTTGAAAAAATCAGCATTGAAGGGGCAAAGCGTCTATTGGCCGCCATCAGCCAGGTCCCTGGGCAAGGTGTCAAGCTGTTCGAAAACACATCATTGATCGTCAGGGACTCTGTAAAGGATCTGAAAGAGGAAAAAATGTAGGTCCTTTATGTTACACCTCTGCAAAGTTTCTTCACTGACAAGTTGATTGGAGTGAAGGGTGCGAGATCCTCGAAAATGAAAATCACATTTTCTTCGTGCGATGCACCGCTGCCGCAGCGTTCCTTGTCCTGCGGGAGTAGCGTGACAGGTGAGACTGGGGAGGCGCGTGCGCCGACAGGCTCACCGCACGCCCCACGGAAAGCGAGCATTCCGAAACGCAAATCAACCACTTCCAAGAGCAATAGAGCTTGGGGAAAACTAAAGATAAACGCCCGTTTAAACCTAAACGGGCCTTTTTTTCAAAATGTATTGTTCACGTGTGCAAAAAGACAATAGGAGGGGTTGGATTGGAAACATTAAATCGAACCATGGCCGGGGTTACAAACCGTTATCCCGAGAAGGTGCTGCAATTTGGAGAAGGCAACTTTTTGAGAGCGTTTGCAGATTGGCAAATTCAGGAGATGAACGAAAAAGCAGATTTTAATGGAAGCGTTGTCGTTGTCCAGCCGAGAGGTTCAGGGAAAATTGAGCGTCTGAATCATCAGGAAGGCCTTTTTACCCTTTATCTTCAAGGAATCAAAGAGGGACAGGAAGTCAATGAGCACCTCGTAGTAGATTCCATCAGCCGCGGCATCAACCTGGATCAAGATTATGATCAATATCTGCAGCTGGCTGAAAGCGAAGAACTGCGATTTGTCATTTCAAACACAACGGAAGCCGGCATCCGGTTTAACGAGAATGCTAGATTAGAAGATCGTCCTCAGGAGGGTTTTCCGGCGAAATTGACCGCTTTTCTTTATCACCGGTTTCAGGCGTTCAGCGGGGATTCTTCCAAGGGCTGTGTAATGATTCCGTGCGAATTGATCGAGAACAATGGACCGGAGCTGAAAAAAGTCGTACTGCAGTATGCCGAGCATTGGAACCTGGAGCCTGCATTTGTGCAATGGCTTCACGAAGCCAACACATTTTGTTCGAGCCTTGTAGACCGGATTGTGCCGGGCTATCCAAAAGACTCGGGTGAAGAAAAAGAAGCAGAACTGGGATACCGTGATGAACTGATGGTGGTATCAGAGCAATATTATCTTTTTGTGATTGAGGGGCCAGAGTGGCTGAAGAATGAGCTTCCATTTGAAAAAGCAGGCTTGAACAGCTTTATCGTGGATGACCTTACCGCCTATCGTGAACGCAAGGTGCGAATTTTAAACGGTGCCCATACAGCCATGCTTCCTGTGTGCTATTTGTACGGATTGGATACGGTGTCACAGTCGGTGAATGATGAAGTGGCCGGAGCATTCGTTAAAGAGCTGATCGCAAAAGAAATTATTCCGGCGATGAAGTACAGCGAGGAAGAGATGAAAGCTTATGCCCAGGATGTTCTTGAGCGCTTTAGAAATCCGTACATTCACCACTTTTTAAGCTCACTTGCACTTAATGCCATTTCGAAATTCAATGCGCGGAATGTGCCGACCCTGGTGGATTACGTGGAAAAGAAACAGAAGCTTCCCCAACGCCTCACTTTCTCGCTCAGCGCTCTCCTGTACTTCTATAAAGGAAAAAGAGGAGAGGAAGACATTCCGCTTGATGACAGTCCTGAAATTATAGAAGAGTTTAAGGAGCTTTGGCAGAAAGTCGACAGCAAAGAATTGCAGCTGACTGCTTTCGTTCAGGACGTACTCTCCAAAGAGCAGTGGTGGGGAAGAGATCTCTCGTCGATTTCCGGGCTGACCACAGCGGTCGCCGAGCATTTGAAAGTCATTGAAGATAAAGGGATTGAGGCTGCACTTTTCGAAGTCAATGCTGCCTTAATCAAATAAAGGAGCGGTATCATGAAGGACTATTTGCAAATCCATGAAAACGATAATGTCATTTTGGCTCTCCGCGATTTGAAAGAGGGAGAGGTGCTCTCTGCAGGAGGACAAGCAGTGGTGTTAAAGAGCGCGGTAGGCCGCGGTCATAAGGTGGCGCTTGCCGATCTTCCTGCCAACAGCGATGTGATCAAATATGGTTATCCCATCGGCCATGTGACTGAAGAGGTGAAAGCGGGAGAATGGGTGCATACCCACAACACGAAAACCAACCTGTCTGGAACCGAGGAGTATGAGTACCATCCGAAGAAAACAGAGCTCGCTTATACAGAAGAACATCTGACGTTTCAAGGCTATCGCCGGGAAAACGGCAAAGTGGGGATTCGCAATGAACTTTGGATTGTTCCAACCGTAGGATGCGTTAACGGCATCGCGGAAAAAATTATCAAGCGTTTTGAGAAGGAAGTCGGGGACATTGCGCCTTTTGATAACGTTCTTGTACTCAAGCACAGCTATGGCTGCTCCCAGCTTGGGGATGACCATGAAAACACACGGCAGATTCTGATTGATGCGGTAAACCATCCAAACGCCGGAGGAATCCTTGTGCTTGGGCTTGGCTGTGAAAACAATGAATTGCCTGCCTTTAAAGAGGCACTTGGATCTATCAATGAAAACCGGATCAAATTTTTGGTTTCACAGGAGGTCTCAGATGAAATTGAAGCCGGGGTGGACCTAGTCAAAGAAATCCATGCGGCAGCAGAGGGAGACCGGCGCGAAGAGGTTCCGGTTTCAGAATTGAAGATCGGCTTGAAGTGTGGCGGATCGGACGGCTTTTCCGGCATTACAGCCAATCCGCTTCTTGGGCGGTTTTCAGACTATCTTATCTCTCAGGGAGGCACGACCGTTTTAACCGAGGTGCCGGAAATGTTTGGTGCCGAAAAACTATTGATGGAACGGGCACAGGATGAAGAAGTCTTCCACAAAATCGAGCATCTGGTGAATGATTTTAAGGATTATTTTCTTCAGCATGATCAGCCGGTTTACGAAAATCCGTCTCCGGGCAATAAGGCTGGCGGTATCACAACATTGGAGGACAAGTCGCTTGGCTGCACGCAAAAGGCCGGTACATCAACGGTTGTGGACGTGCTGAAATATGGAGAAGTATTAAAAAATAATGGATTAAACCTGCTGAGTGCACCGGGCAATGACCTGATTGCTTCAACCGCTCTGGCTGCCGCGGGATGTCATATGGTTCTTTTCACCACAGGCCGCGGAACGCCGTTCGGAACATTTGTCCCAACCATGAAGATTTCAACCAATACTCAATTGTTTGAAACAAAGCCGCACTGGATTGATTACAACGCCGGAACGCTGCTTGACGACGATGTTTCGAGCGAAGAAGTGACAAAGGATTTTCTTCACTATGTCATCAAAGTGGCAAGCGGTGAACAAGTAAATAACGAAAAAAATGACTTCAGAGAAATTTCCATCTTTAAGTCAGGTGTAACACTTTAATCAATAGAGAGGGGTCGGTTAGATATGAAAGGAATCATTTGCGAAGAACCCAATGCATTCAAACAAATTGAGGTAGAAAAGCCTGTGCCCAAGGAAGGAGAGGCACTGCTAAGGATTCGCCGGGTTGGCATCTGCGGCACGGATCTGCATGCATTCAGCGGGAACCAGCCATATTTTACCTATCCCCGCATTCTTGGACATGAGCTATCCGGTGTCATTGAATCCATCGGCGCCAATCCATTTGGCTATAAGGAGGGCGATCAGGTAAGCATTATTCCTTATCTGGAATGCGGAACATGTGTGGCCTGCAGAAACGGAAAAACCAACTGCTGCACAGATATGAAGGTGCTTGGTGTCCATGCGGATGGCGGAATGAGAGAATGGATGGCTGTTCCAGTCGATCATCTGATCAAAACGGAGGGCCTAAGTCTGGATGAGGCAGCCATGATCGAGCCTTTAAGCATTGGCGCGCATGCGGTAAGACGCTCCCGGTTGAGAGAAGGTGAGAATGTACTCGTGATCGGGGCAGGGCCAATCGGTCTTGGCGTTATGGCGTTTGCCAAAGCGGAAGGTGCCCGGGTTTTTGCCATGGATCTTGATGCCGAGCGGTTAAACTTTTGCCAAAAGTGGGCGGATGTTGATGGGATTGTAAATGCAGCAGATCAGCCGATCGAAAAACTGATGGAGCTGACAAACGGCGAACTTCCGACCGTTGTTCTGGATGCAACAGGTAACGCACGTTCCATGATGAGTGCGTTTGATTATGCGGCACATGGCGGAACCCTTGTATATGTTGGGTTAGTTAAGAGTGACCTAACGTTCTCAGATCCTGATTTTCATAAAAAGGAACTGACCCTGATGGGCAGCCGAAATGCCACACGGGAAGATTTTGAAAAGGTGCTGAATACAGTAAAAAGCGGGGAAGTTGATCTAAAGCCATACATTACCCACCGCTCAAACCTGGATGAAATGATCTCAGATTTTGATGGCTGGCTCAAGCCGGAATCCAAAGTGATTAAAGCCATTGTCGAATTTTAAACAGATTTTTTTAAATTAACAGATTTTTTGTCTTGCGTTTGTAAGGGTTTTCATATACGATGTTACTAAACCGGTTTACCAAACCGATTTAGTTCGGTTGTCTATGAAACAGCCCATACATTTTGCTTTTTAAGTTTATAGAATGCTTTTGCTCAAGATGGTTGCATTGGAAACTTCATTGAAAAATTGATTGTAGTGCAAGGTGCGAGACTCCTACGGGACTAGCGGGACAGGTGAGACTACAGGCTCACCCCCCGCCCCGAGGAAAGCGAGCAGCCTGGAACGAAAATCAACCACTTCCAAGAACTACAGAGCTTATAGAAAAGAAAGGGGTAGAAATGTGCCAGAACAGTTCGGGATTTTAACCATGGGTGATGCGATGATCACGCTGAACCCTGCAACAACAGGGCCGCTGCGCTTTGTTGCCAATTTTGAACGAAAAGTAGGAGGAGCGGAACTCAATTTCGCGATCGGCTGTGCAAGGCTTGACCTTCGCTCCAAATGGATCAGCCGGCTCGGAAAAGATGAATTCGGACGTGTTATTTACAATTTTGCCAAGGGGGAAGGCGTGGACATGAGCGATGTGGCTTATGTTGAAGGACATCCCACTTCACTTAACATAAAAGAAATCCGTGAAGACGGATCCGGCAAAACGTTTTACTATCGTTACAACTCACCGGTGCTAACGATGGAACCGGAAGACATCACAGAAGAGATGTTTAAGGATATTCACATTGTTCATCTTACCGGTGTGTTCATGGCGATTGACCGCAAGAACCTGGATATCGTACACCGCGTACTGTCCATTGCCAAAGAAAAAGGTATCCTTGTTTCCTTCGATCCGAATATTCGCCTGAAGCTGTGGAGCATTGAGGACGCCAGGGCGGCCTATCATGATGTGTTCCCTTATGTAGATATTCTTTTAACCGGCCGCGATGAAATCAAAAGCATCATCGGTACAGACGATGACAAAGAACTGGCAGATTTCGCCCGGCGCTATTCCATCAGCCAACTGGTCATCAAAGACGGAGGAGAAGGTTCGGCGCTATACATCGATGGACAATGGGTGCGGAAAGAAGCCTATTCCGTTACACCAGTAGATACAGTAGGCGCAGGAGACGGCTTTGATGCAGGGTACCTGTACAGCTTCCTTCATGGGTTTGAGCCGGAAAAGCGGCTTCAGTTCGCCAATGCGGTTGGTGCACTGGTTACGACCGTATCCGGCGATAATGAGGGACTGCCGCTCCTTGAAGAAGTGTTGTCTTTTGTAAACCAAGAAGCCGTTGTAGAACGATAGAACGATAGAACGATAGGGAGGAAGAATTATGGCAACAACAACATTGTCAGCGCAGGAAGCAAAAGAACTGGTAAAACAAAAGCTGATGGATGCCAGGCTGAACGAAAAGGATGCCGAAAAAGTGGCGGACGTTCTTGTTCATGCGGATCTCAGAAATGTGAATTCACACGGGGTGCTGCGGACAGAGCATTATGTGAACCGTCTGAAGATGGGAAGCATCAATCCGGAGGCGAAGCCTGTGTTTAACGAAACAGGACCGGTGACCGGGGTACTGGACGGTGACGACGGATTCGGTCATGTGATTGCTGATATCGCCATGGATCATGCGATGGATATGGCGAAAAGAAATGGTGTGGGCATGGTAACCGCCATGAACAGCAGCCATTGCGGAGCACTCAGTTATTTCGTGCAAAAAGCAGCCGAAGAGAAACTGATCGGCATTGCCATGACACACACTGACAGCATTGTGGTACCGTTTGGAGGAAAATCCTCTTTTCTTGGAACGAACCCAATCGCCTATGGTGTACCGGCTAAAGAGAAGAAACCATTTATTTTGGATATGGCGACTTCGAACGTGGCATTCGGAAAAATCCTTCAGGCGCGCGAAGAAGGAAAAGAGATTCCTGAGGGATGGGGAGTGGACGAGCATGGTGTTCCCGCTACCGATCCGCATCAAGTCGCTTCTCTTTCAACCTTCGGCGGCCCGAAAGGCTACGGACTTTCTGTAATTGTCGATGTATTCTCAGGGCTTTTGGCAGGTGCCGCGTTCGGCCCGCATATTAGCCGGATGTATGAAAATTTAGATCAAAAAAGAAAACTTGGACATTATTTCTGTGCCATCAATCCATCATTTTTTACAGACAGAGACGCATTTCTAGAACAAATGGATGCCATGATGGAGGAACTGCAGCAGGTTCCGCCTGCACCAGGCTTTGATCGAGTATATGTACCAGGGGAGATAGAACAGCTTCACGAGGAGAGAAACGTAAAGAACGGGATTACGATTGCACAGCCAGTGTATGAATTCTTGAAAAGCAGGTGAAGAAAATGAAAGCGGTTCAAGTACGAAAAGCGCATGACCTCGTCACAGAGGAAATCGAAAAGCCAGTCATTGTAAACGATGATGACGTTCTGGTCAAAGTAAAGCGGGTGGGTATTTGCGGATCGGACATGCATATTTATCATGGCACAAACCCTCTCGCTACGCTTCCACGTGTCATTGGCCACGAAGTGACCGGCCAAGTGGAGCAAGTAGGAGCGGCGGTTAAGCACCTTCAGCCTGGAGACCACGTGGTGGTTGAGCCGATTTCATATTGCGGAACATGTTATGCATGCCGCAAAGGCCGGCCGAATGTTTGCTTGTCCCTTTCTGTTTTCGGCGTTCATGAAGATGGAGGCATGAGGGAATACCTGGTGCTGCCGGAAAAACAGCTGCATTCGGTTTCAGCGGAACTGCCTTGGGAAGAAACGGTGATGGCTGAGCCTTATACCATTGGCGCGCAGGCCGTTTGGAGAGGCCAGGTGGAAGAAGGCGACACCGTTCTTATTCAGGGAGCAGGGCCGATAGGAATTTGTATTTTAAAAATGGCAAAGCTGCAGGGCGCATCTGTTATGGTGACCGACCTGAATGAAGAGCGACTGGCGTTTGCCAAAGAAAACGGTGCAGATGTAACGGTCAATGTTCAGCAGGAGGATGTGCTGGCTCGGGTTCAGGATTGGACTGACAATGAGGGAGCCAATGTTGTTATTGATGCGGTTTGCCTTCCTTCGACCTTTAAATTATCCGTTGATGCGGTTTGCCCGGCAGGAAATGTGGTCGTTCTTGGCTTCGATGAAAAGGAAGCGGGAATCTCTCAGCTTCCTATTACGAAAAAGGAAGTAACGATTACCGGTTCCAGACTCCAGACCAACCAGTTTCCGAGAGTCGTAGAATTATTGAATAATGGAAAGCTTACGCATGACGGGCTTGTGACCCATACTTTTTCGGTAAATGAGGTTCAAGACGCCTTCCGGTTTGTTGAAGAGCATCCGGATCAGGTGCGCAAGGCGATTATTACGTTTGATTAAAGGAGGAGAAAGAGCATGCTGCCAAAGTATTCAGTTTATCAGCAGTTGATGGAAGCAAAAGTGGTTGCCGTTGTCCGCGGACAAAACAGCCACGAAGCCATTCAGGTATCAAAAGCAGCCATTGAAGGCGGAATTACCGCCATTGAGCTGACCTATACCACTCCGGAAGTGGAGGAAGTGTTTAAAGAATTGCGCCACATGAATGTGCTTTTGGGTGCAGGTTCTGTAATGGATCCGGAAACGGCAAGACACGCCATTTTATCCGGAGCGAAATTTATCGTAAGCTCCCATTTCGTAAAAGAGATCGCAACACTTTGTAACCGCTACAGTGTTCCGTATCTGCCAGGTTGTATGAACATTTCCGACATGGCGCTCGCCCTTGAGGCGGGATGCGATGTGCTGAAGCTGTTCCCGGCCAATACGTTTGATCCGTCATTTATTAAATCCGTAAACGGCCCGCTGCCTAATGTCCGTATCATGCCAACAGGTGGAATTTCATTGAAGAATATGAACGACTGGCTGAGTGCCGGCGCAGTGGCTGTCGGGGTAGGCAGTGATTTAACCAAAGCCTTCCAGAAGGGCGGATATGATGAAGCGGTATCGTTAAGCAGAGAGTATATCGCGAAAATGAATCAACATTCGGAGGTGTAACATGAATATTACGTTTCGATGGTACGGGCGGGACAATGATACCGTAACAATGGAGCATATCAAGCAGATTCCTAACGTGAAGGGAATTGTTTGGGCCCTGCACCAAAAGCCTGTAGGTGAAGTATGGGAAAAGGAAGAGATTAAAGAAGAAGTAGAGTACATTCAGAGCCATGGCTTTCATACCGATGTCGTGGAAAGTGTGAACGTCCATGAATCCATTAAACTCGGAAACAGTGAACGCGATCGCTACATTGAAAATTACAAACAGACGATCCGCAATCTCTCCGAATTTGGCGTAAAGGTCATCTGCTACAACTTTATGCCGGTCTTCGACTGGACACGGACTGACATGTACCGCCCACTTGAGGATGGTTCCACGGCTTTGTTTTTTGAAAAAGCAAAAGTTGAAAATCTCGATCCAGAAGAGCTGATCCGTACGGTGGCAGAAGCCTCAGACCTAACGCTTCCGGGCTGGGAGCCTGAAAAGATGGCAAAGATTAAAGAGCTTTTTGAAGCTTATAAAGAAATTGATGAAGAAAAGCTTTGGGATAACCTGAAGATCTTCCTGGACGAAATTTTGCCGGTAGCCGAGGCATACGGCATTCAAATGGCCATTCATCCGGATGATCCGCCATGGTCCATCTTCGGATTGCCGCGCATCATTACAGGAGCAGAAAGCTATGAACGCTTGCGGGCGATTTCCGATTCTCCGGCCAACGGCATCACAATGTGTACAGGTTCCATGGGTGCCAATCCTGCCAATGATATGGTCGAGATTGCGAAAAAATATGCAAGTATCGCTCCGTTTTCCCATATCCGAAATGTAAAAATCTATGATAACGGCGATTTCGTGGAAACGTCCCACCTGACAACGGATGGTTCCATCAATGTCCAGGGTGTGGTAGAAGAACTGCACAAGCAAGGCTACAACGGATATGTACGTCCCGATCATGGACGCCATATCTGGGGTGAGCAATGCCGTCCGGGTTATGGCCTGTACGACCGGGCTCTCGGGATCATGTACTTGAACGGCCTGTGGGACGCCTATGTCGCTCTAGCCAAAAAAGAGGTGGAAGTATGATTCCAGTTCACGAAAATCTCAATGGCAAAGCCGCAGTAATTACCGGCGGAAGCGGTGTGCTGTGTTCTGAAATGGCACGAGAGCTTGCCCGTCATGGTGTTAAGGTGGCTGTACTGAACCGTACCGCGGAAAAAGGCAAAGAAGTGGTGGATGAAATTGTTGAGGCAGGCGGAATGGCTCTTTCGGTTTCTGCTGATGTGCTGAACCGTGAGTCACTGGAGAAAGCAAAAGAGGAAGTCCTGAGCCGGTTCGGCTCTGTCGACCTGCTGATTAACGGAGCAGGAGGCAATCATCCTGACGCCATTACGGATGTAGAAATTTATGAAGAAGAAGGGCAAGGAAAATCCTTTTTCGATATGGATGAGAACGGGTTTTCAAGAGTGTTTGCGACCAACTTTACCGGCTCCTTCCTTGCTTCCCAGGTGTTCGGCAAAGAGCTGCTGAAATCCGAATCAGGTGCCATCATTAACATTTCATCTATGAGCGCCTATTCCCCGATGACCAAGGTTCCAGCCTATAGCGCAGCGAAAGCTTCCATTAACAACTTTACGATGTGGATGGCGGTTCATTTTGCGGAAACAGGTCTCCGGGTCAATGCGATTGCACCAGGGTTCTTTTTAACCAAACAGAACCGTGACCTGCTTCTAAAGGAAGATGGCAGCTATACGGACCGCTCGAAAAAAATCATCACGGGCACACCAATGAAGCGATTCGGAAAACCGGAAGACCTTCTCGGTACGCTGCTCTGGCTTGCCGATGATTCGTATTCTGGATTCGTCACAGGCATTACCGTCCCTGTTGATGGAGGATTTATGGCGTATTCCGGCGTCTGACCGGATATGCTGTTTTCTCCGGCTGATTGTAAAGCGCTTACAGTTTGCTTATACTAGTGAAATATGACGAATTAGACGGGGATGCATAATGAAAACCATTACAATCGCAGACGTGGCCAAGCATGCCAATGTTTCCAAAAGCACGGTTTCACAATTTTTAAACCAGCGCTTTGATTATATGAGTGAAAAAACCAAACGAAAAATCGAGGCAACCATTCAGGAGCTGAATTATCAGCCGAATTTCGTAGCCCGCAGCTTGAAGCAGAAATCTACCTTTACGGTGGGCGTGGTGGTCGCCAACATCCTGCATACCTTTTCCACCCAGGTAATCCGGGCCATCGAAGACTATTTTCATGAGCAGGGCTTTCACATTATTGTCTGCAATGCAGATGATGAGCCCGCCAAGGAAAAGAAGTACATTGAAATGCTGCGTGCCAAACAGGTAGACGGCATTATCATTTTTCCGACAGGTGAAAACCGGGCTTTGTATGAAAAGATGAAGCAGGATCGTTTTCCGATCGTGTTCATGGACCGGACGATTGAGGACCTTGAAATATCGACCGTGATGCTCGATAACCATGCTGCGGCGAAACTCGCTGTAGACCGTTTTGTTGAACAGGGGCTGGACAGGATTGCTATCGTAACAACGTCCATTATCCGCAACATCAGCCCGAGGGTGGAACGGATTGAAGGATACAAAAGAGCGATAGAAAAACGCGGTCTTCCTATTCGGGAGGAGTACGTTAAAACAGCGGATGTTGACCACATCTCAGAAGTGCTCTCGGAACTGTATTCTTTACCCGAGCCGCCGCAAGCGATTTTGGCAGGTAATGATATCGTTCTCGTTGAGGTATTGAAGTTCATGAAGGAAAAGGATATTGCCATACCTGAGGATACATCCGTTATCGGAATTGACGACGTTTCGTTTGCCAGCTTCTTTACCCCGCCGGTCACGACAATTGCTCAGCCGGCTGTGGAAATGGCAAAACAGGCCGGAACTATTCTTTTTAAGCAGATTAAAAACAGTGAGCAGGCAGAGCAATGGATGTACCGTTATGAGCCGACACTTATTTCAAGACATTCAGGATAAAAAGGGATAACTTTTCCTGTAAAAATAAACCGGTTTACTCCGGTTCGCTTTCAACAGTCAGAAGATTCACACAGTATAGGGGAGGGTTTTTTAGATGTTTACAAAAGAAAGGCTTCCAGTTATTATCTTGTTATTTTTAGCCGGAGTCATAAATTATTTGGACCGTTCAGCATTATCCATAGCAGCACCATTTATTCAGGATGATCTGACACTGTCTGCGACACAAATGGGTTTGATCTTCAGTAGTTTCTCGGTAGGTTATGCGATTTTTAACTTTTTGGGCGGAATGGCGTCTGACCGCTATGGCGCGAAGTTGACCCTGTTCGTGGCCATGGTGGTTTGGTCCCTGTTTAGTGGCGCGGTTGCGCTTGCTTTCGGATTCGTCAGCCTGATGATTATCCGTATCCTGTTCGGAATGGGGGAAGGACCTCTTTCGGCCACCATCAACAAGATGGTCAATAACTGGTTCCCTCCGACCCAGCGGGCTTCTGCTATCGGATTGACGAACAGCGGTACCCCGCTTGGCGGAGCAATTTCGGGACCGATCGTCGGTATGATCGCAATTGCCTTCAGCTGGAAAGTTTCCTTTGTGCTGATTATGATCATCGGATTAATTTGGGCGATCTGCTGGTTCAAGTTTGTTAAAGACAAGCCGGCAAAGCGTATGGGCGATGCTCCTGCGATGAAAACAGAAGTTGCTCCTAAAGAGAAAATTCCGTTGACGTTTTACCTCAAACAAAAAACAGTACTCTTTACTGCATTTGCTTTCTTTGCTTACAATTACATTCTTTTCTTCTTCCTTACCTGGTTCCCAAGCTATCTGGTGGAAGAACGTGGCTTAAGTGTAAAATCGATGAGTGTGATCACGGTTATTCCATGGATCTTAGGATTTATCGGCCTTGCAGCCGGCGGGTTTGTATCCGACTATGTGTTCAAGAAAGTCGCTAGAAAAGGCGTTCTGTTCTCACGTAAAGTCGTTCTTGTTTCTTGCTTGTTTGCTTCAGCGGTATGTATCGGATTTGCAGGATTGGTTACCACAACAGTAAGTGCTGTAACTTTAGTAGCACTTTCCGTATTCTTCCTGTACTTGACGGGTGCCATCTACTGGGCAATCGTTCAGGATGTGGTTGATCAGCAGAATGTCGGTTCCGTTGGCGGTTTCATGCACTTTTTGGCCAATACAGCGGGTATTATCGGGCCTGCATTAACCGGTTTTATCGTGGACAAGACAGGAACCTTCTCAGGGGCATTCCTGCTCGCCGGCGGCCTTGCCATATTTGCATCTCTTGCGGTTATTCGCTTCGTCCGACCGATTATTGTGAAGAAATCTGAGGTGGACATAGAGGATACAGTGACTTATTAATTTAATGAAATTGATAAAACCGGACTCGTTGGAATGGAGTCCGGTTTTTTTATTTGTGTAAAAAAGGATTTATCTGAGTAGAAAAGAAAGTAGTTGAGTGGATTTTTTGTGTACTGAAGATATTTGGAAAAAATGAAGCGGGTTATGGAGAGGATAAAATGAAAGTGATTGGTCTTATTGGTGGAATGAGCTGGGAATCTTCCGCTGAATATTATCGGATGATGAATGAGGAAATCAAGCGAAGGTTAGGAGGCTTACATTCGGCCAAGTGCATTTTATATAGCGTTGACTTTCAAGAAATTGAACGTTATCAGTCAGAAGGAGCATGGCAAAAGGCGGGTGAAGTGTTGAGTAATGCTGCACGTTCTTTAGAAAAAGGCGGAGCTGACTTTATTGTCATTTGCACGAATACCATGCACAAAGTAATAGATGCCATTCAAGCATCAGTTAACATTCCTCTTTTACATATCGCAGATGCAACAGCGGACCGAATCATAGAGAACGGCTTACATTCAGTTGGCTTACTTGGCACCAGGTACACAATGGAGCAGGATTTTTATAAATCACGTTTGGAGAGTAAAGGTATACAGGTGATTGTGCCAAAAGAAACGGAAAGAGAAATGGTAAACAAGGTGATTTACGAAGAATTATGTTTGGGGAACATTCGTCAAGATTCAAAGGATGAATATAAAAAAGTGATCCAAGGATTAATCGAATCAGGTGCTCAAGGAATTATTTTAGGCTGTACAGAAATTGGCCTATTGATCAAGCCCGAGGATTCGTCCGTTCCTCTGTTTGATACGACGAACATACATGCATTGGAAGCTGTAAACTTGTCCTTAAAATAAATCTTATGAGTTGAAAAAAGAATGCGAGTAAGAAAAACATCAGGAGGAAAGCTGCTATGAAATTTGTGTTGTTGTTTGGCCCGCAGGCTGTCGGGAAGATGACGGTGGGGCATGAGCTGGCAAAGATGACGGATCTGAAATTGTTTCATAATCACATGACAATTGATTTGGTTCATCACTTTTTTGATTACGATACAAAAGAAGGATCACGCCTCGTTCATTCCTTTCGCGAGCAGATCTTTGAAGAAGTCGCCAAGAGTAATCAGAGCGGCATGATTTTTACCTATGTATGGGCCTTTAATGAGCAGGAAGACTGGGACTATGTGGATCGCGTATGCAGGATTTTTGAGAATCAAGGAGCCGATATTTACTTTGTCGAGCTTGAGGCAGATTTGGATGAACGGCTGCAGCGGAACAAAAGCGAATTTCGTCTGGCGCAAAAACCTACGAAACGGGACTTGGAGTGGTCAGATGGGGAACTGATTTCATCTATGGACAAATACCGGCTGAATTCCCACGAGGGCGAGATCAAAAGAAAGCCCTATTTGCGGATGAACAATACGAAGTTGAGTGCAGAAAGGACGGCCATAAGGATAAAAGACGAATTTGGGCTGTAATTTAATAGATTTTAAGTGAAAAAGCCTCATTTTTGGGAGGCTTTTTTTGCTTTTTGGAGCGGTGGAGGTTACAAGCCGAAATCAATGATTACCCGCCAAAACCATATTATGTAAACTTCCGGCACACTTCGACCCCCCTCCCCTGCTTGTCAGATAATCTCCCCTTCTTTTTCTATTTAACACATTGCAATATTTTGTCATAAACAGTATCATTATATTTAATATATTGTAAGAATATTCAATTTATTGAAAAGGGGTGGAAGTATTTGTCGGAAATGCCCAACTTAGATTCAAACACGCCCTCTGCACCACAGCAAGAGCCCCTGATCTCCTTAACGGGTGTGTCCCCCAGGATTGAAGTGTATCCATTCTATTACCACAACCATCTGCCCGGCTCGGAGAACGATTGTTTTCTGCGAAAGGGAACAGTGGAAAAACTCATCAACGCGGCAGAACAGCTGCCGCCTGGCCTGAAGCTGGTCGTCCTTGACGGCTGGCGGTCCTATGAAACGCAGCTTGCAATCTATGAAACCATTAAAAAAGACCTCGAAGATCAACAACTCACCCCAGAAGAAATGCAGATTGAAATTTCCAAATATGTAGCCATTCCCACCCGGGACTTGATGAAGCCGTCGCCCCATCTAACTGGCGGAGCCGTTGACCTTACGCTCGCCAACGAGCAGGGCTGGCTTGACATGGGAACCGGCTTTGACGATTTTACCGAAAAAGCGCAATTGGAATGGTATGAACGAAAGGCGAGTCTCACCCCGCAGGAAAAAACCATCCGTGACTACCGCCGCTTGTTGCGACAGGTGATGGAAAACGCGGGCTTTGTGTCCAATTCAGAAGAGTGGTGGCATTACGATTATGGCAACAGGAGGTGGGCGAACGCGACAGGCGGCTCCATTTTGTATTACGGAATTGAAAGGTAGACAGCGAGAATCGGTATATCCGTTTTTAGTTAATAAAAATAAGGGTTATGGAGGAAAACAATGAAAAAGAAAATGAGTATACTGCTGATTGCCGTGATGATTGTTGCGTTGTTATCGGCCTGTGTAAAGAATTCAAACGCCAAGCCGTCGGGCGGCGAAGGCTCCGACTCCCATTCAGAAGCGGCAAGCGGCAAAGATGTTTTAACCATTGCAACAACAGCAGAACAGGGGACGATCGATCCGGCTGTAACTATGGATAATTCCGCATGGAAACTTACATATCCGGCCTACGAACGTCTTGTGGAATATGACGGAGGAAGCACGAAGGTCAAACCCGGACTGGCCAAAGAATGGAAAGTGAGCAAGGACGGGAAAACCTGGACGTTCAATTTAAACGAGGGACATAAGTTTGCCGACGGGACAGCGGTTGATGCGGATGCTGTCAAAAAGAGCTTTGAACGCCTCAAAAAAATCGGCAAAGGTCCATCAGAAGTATTTAGTGTGATTTCAAACATTAAAGCAGAGAATCCAACGACGGTGGTATTCACACTCAAAGAAAATTTCCCGCCTTTTATCTCGACACTGGCAGCCAACTATGGAAGCATCGTCAATCCGAAAGTGATGGACCATGAACAAAACGGCGACATGGGCCAAAACTATCTGGCCACCGCCACGATGGGAAGCGGTCCGTACAAGCTGGCCAATTGGAAAAAGGGTGAGTATGTAAGGCTGGATCAAAACAAATATGCCTCCAAGAAGCCTTCCTTCAAAAAAGTCTATTTTAAAATCGTAGCTGATCCTTCCGCACAGCGTCTTCAGCTGGAAAAAGGAGAAATTGATATCGCCGAGGGTATTCCGGTCGATCAGATCAACGCGGTGAAAAAGATTGAAAACGCGAAGCTGCTTCAGGAACCGAGCTTGCTTGTTGAATATGTTTACGTGAATTCGACCAAGGGCAATGAGGCGCTGAAAAATAAAAAAGTCCGCCAGGCGCTCAGTTATGCCGTTGATTACGACAAACTGATTGATGCGGTGCAGCAGGGTTACGGAACTCAGATGCGCGGACCGATTCCAAAAGGACTTTGGGGCCATGACGACCAGGCCAAGCAGTATACGTATGACAAGGATAAAGCTAAAGCATTGCTGAAAGAAGCGGGAGTTTCCAATCTCAGCCTCGACCTTTTGTATTCGGACAACAAAACATGGTGGGAAACAGAAGCACTGACCATTCAGTCCAATCTAAAGGACATCGGGGTTAAAGTCAACCTGAAAAAAGTAGCGTATGCGACCTCGCGGGAAATGATGGACAAAGGCGAGTTTGATCTGGCGCTTGGCATGTGGAGCCCTGACTTTGGTGATCCGTATGCATTCATGAACTACTGGTACGATTCCAAAAACTTCGGACTGGCCGGAAACCGCGCGTTTTATAAAAATGATGCCGTCGATCAGAAGCTGAGAAAAGCGGCCACCTTAAATGATGCCAAACAGCGCGAGAAGCTGTATCAGGAAGCACAGGACACCGTGATTGATGATGCTCCTTATATTCTTCTGTACCAAAAGGACTTCTTGATGCCTATGAGCAAAGATGTGAAAGGGTTTGTGTATAATCCGATGCTTGAGAGCATGTACAACCTTGCAGATATGTCCAAATAACCATAAAGCGGAGTGTTAACCATGAAGAAAATGATTATTAACCGGCTGGGACTCCTGATTTTTGTGGTGTTTGGTGTCACCCTTATCTCCTTTTTGCTGTCGCATGTCATTCCGGGCGATCCTGCCCGGATGATGGTGGGGCAGCGGGCGAATGAGAAAACACTGCAGCAGGTACGGCAGCAGCTCGGGCTGGACCAGCCTCTTTTCATTCAGTATGAAACGTACATGAAAGGCATTTTAAGCGGAGATCTCGGCACATCGATCCGTACGCAAAAGCCGGTGATTGATGACCTGGAAGCCTTTTTCCCGGCGACCATGGAACTGGCCATCATTGCCTTTATCTTTGCTTTGGCGGTCGGCATCCCCCTTGGTGTTCTAGCGGCGGTTAAAAAGAACAGCTTCTGGGACCATGCCAGCCGGATTTTCTCCATCGGCGGGGTTTCTACTCCCGTGTTTTGGAGCGGGCTTGTGATCATCCTTATTTTTTATGGCTATTTAAATTGGTTTCCTGCAAACGGGCGATTGGATATGAACATTCATCCTCCGACACACATAACCGGTCTGTATATCGTTGACAGCTTGCTCAGCGGGGACATGGTGGCGTTAAAAAGCAGTCTCCATCATATTTTGCTGCCGGCCATCGTGCTTTCTTACGCACAACTGGCCGTGATTACCCGCCAGGTGCGTGCGAGCATGCTGGAAATCATGGAACAGGAATACATTCGTACGGCGATTGCCAACGGAATCCACGGACCGTTTCTCTTTTTCCGGTACGCGCTCAGGAATGCGCTCATCCCCACTATAACGGTTGTCGGCATTTCCTTTGGATCCCTTTTGGGAGGAGCGGTCGTGACAGAAACCATTTTCGGCTGGCCAGGCATGGGAAAATATGTGGTCGACTCGATCGCCTATCTTGATTTTCCTGCGATGATGGGCTTTACACTGTTGATTGCGGTCGGCTATGTGATCATTAACCTGATTGTGGATCTCACCTATTATGTTCTTGATCCGCAAATCAAGGGATAGGAGGTCAGTTATGGAAACACCACTGCAAACGGAAACGAGCCAGCCGAAGCCGATTACCTCGGTCCGGCCGTTTTGGTACAAGCTGAAACAAAATCAGATGACCTGGGCAGGATTGGGGATTTTGGGTGTGATCGTTCTGTGCTCTCTGATCGCTCCCATTCTCACACCTTATAACCCCACTCAGGTCGATATCTCGCAAAAGTTTCTGGGTCCTTCTCTTCATCATTGGTTTGGAACCGATGAAGTCGGCCGGGACATTTTAACAAGAATTTTGTATGGTGCACGAATTTCTCTGGGAGTCGGCATTACGGTCATTATCATGGCAAGTGTAATAGGAATCTTGATTGGCACCGTTTCCGGCTACTTTGGCGGTGTGATTGACGTGATCATCATGCGGATCATGGATATGGTCATGGCCTTTCCGACGCTGATTCTGGCCATGGCCTTGGCGGCAGCATTAGGTCCGAGCCTGCAAAACGCCATGCTTGCCATAGCTATTGTAAAAATTCCGGTCTATGTCCGCCTGGCCCGAGGGGAATCGCTTGTGCTCCGTGAAAAATTGTTTGTGAAGTCAGCCCAGTCGTTCGGAATCAATCCATGGCGCATTATCGGCAAGCATATTGTGCCTAACTCGGTTTCTCCTGTCATTATTCAGGCAACGCTTGATGTCGGTGATGCGATTCTCATGATCGCAACCCTCGGCTTCCTTGGTCTCGGGGCCCAGCCGCCAACACCGGAATGGGGAGCCATGATCAGCATCGGCTGGAAGTACCTGCTGGACTTTTGGTGGTATCCGACCTTTCCAGGCCTGTTCCTTTTCTTATCTGCAGGATCGCTCAATCTAATTGGTGACGGAATCCGAGATATTTTGGATCCGAAAGCCGGACGCTAGGAGGGACATCATGGTACTCGAACTGAAAGATCTGTGCGTGGATTTTACAGGCATGAGAGGAAAAGTCAGAGCACTGAACAATGTCAGCCTTTCGATTGAAAAAGGGGAGGTGCTTGGCGTTGTTGGTGAATCGGGATCGGGAAAATCGGTCACCGCACTATCCATCCTTGGACTGCTTGGCTCGAATGCCAACATTTCAAACGGTGAAATCTCTTATTCGGGGCAAAATCTTTTAACGCTTGGTCCAAAAGAAATGCAGAGCCTGCGGGGCAAGAAAATCGGCATGGTGTTTCAGGAGCCAATGACGGCCCTGCATCCGACAATGAAGGTCGGCAATCAGCTGGCTGAAGTGATCAAACGGCACCGGAGTGTATCGAAAAGGCAAGCCTGCAAGCTTGCAGTCGAAGCGTTAAAAGAAGTTCACATCCATGACCCCGAACTTGTGGCCAAAAAGTATCCATTTGAACTGAGCGGCGGTATGCGGCAGCGGATTGTGATCGCCCTGGCGATGTCCGCACCGCCTGACCTTTTGATCGCGGATGAGCCGACAACCGCACTTGATGTGACGATCCAAAAGGAAATTTTACAGTTGATAAAAGAGCTGAATGACAGGCGGGGCACATCCGTGCTGCTAATCACCCATGATCTGGGCGTGGTGTCAAATGTGTGTGACCGGGTGATGGTGATGTACGCGGGAGAAGTGGTGGAAGAAGGGATAACGGAAGAGGTGCTGAATGCTCCTTCGCATCCTTATACCGAGGCATTGCTCCATGCTCTGCCTGATCTCGCGGATCCCGGAGAGCCGCTTAAGGCCATTCCGGGTGAAGTTCCTGATTTACAAAACCGTCCTGCTGGCTGTGCCTTTGCGTCGAGATGTCCGAAAGCGATGGACATTTGCGGCGTTTCCGCTCCGGCCCTGGAACCTGTATCAACTAACCGCTCAGCTGCCTGTTGGTTAAGGAGGGATACCCATTGAACACACTCATCGATTTTCATTCTGTAGATAAATCGTTTCATAAAGGAAAACAATCGGTGAGGGCGGTCGTTGATGCCAATCTTACCGTAAAAAAAGGCAGTGTTGTCGGTCTTGTGGGCGAATCGGGATCCGGTAAAAGTACGCTTGGTAAGATGCTGATTGGTTTGGAGATGCCGTCTGAGGGCAGCATTTACTTTGAGGGCACACCGCTTTGGAAAAAGAAGAAATTCATGCGTCCCCGTCCCGGTGATATTCAGACCGTTTTTCAGGATCCGCAATCTTCTCTTGACCCCCGGATGCGTGTCAAAGAAATCATTCTTGAACCGCTTTTGGCGCTTGGCAGCAGAGAGCGAAAGGAAAAAGGCGGACGGGAACGGCTCACTTCGCTAATGAAGCGGGTGGGTCTGAAGGCTGAACATCTTGACCGCTATCCCCATGAGTTTAGCGGCGGACAACGGCAGCGGATTGCTATTGCCAGGGCACTCATTACCGACCCATCTTTTATCGTTCTCGATGAACCGACTTCCGCCCTTGATGTTTCGGTTCAGGCACAGGTGCTTAACCTGCTGAAGGAACTGAAAAATGAGCGAAATTTAACGTACCTGTTCATTTCCCACAACATGTCGGTCATCCGGTACATGTGTGATGTGATCGCAGTCATGTATAAGGGGCGAATTGTGGAATCCGGCCCGGCCCGTGAGCTGTTTGAATCTCCACGCCATCCGTACACAAAGATTCTCTTATCCTCACTGCCGAGTATTTTTGGGGAGAAAGGGCCGGTGTTAAGCTTTGCTCCTCCTGCTGAAAAGGAAACGGGGGAGGAGGCGTGCGGATTTTTTGACCGCTGTCCCTTCCGGATGGATGCTTGCTTAAAAGCCCCTGCATTCGAAGCCATCACCGAAGAGCATGGTGTAGCGTGCCATCGTGAAGGATAGGGAGGAGGAATCACATTGATTCAGGGGGAGCGGCTTAGGGAACTGCGAAAGCAGCGTAATTTTACACTTCAGGCGTTAGCGGCACAAACTGGCTTAAGCTCAAGCCTGCTGTCTCAAATCGAGCGGGGACTGGTGGACCCGACTGTGAGCACGTTTTGGAAAATATGCACTTGCCTCAACGTTCCTCTAACCTATCTTTTTGAAGGGGTGGATGAGGACCGGTTGGTGGTAAGGAAGAACCAGCGCCGGAAGATTCAGCTGTCGGACGAAAAGGTAAGGTACCATCAGCTGACCCCCAACCGAAGCGGAAAGCTGGATTTTCTTATGGTGGAAATCCAGGCCGGCGAGATGAAGGAGGCCGAACTGGTTGCTCATTCTGGTGAGGAGTGCGGCATTGTGCTTCAGGGTGAGCTGATCGTCATCCTTGGGGATCAGGAAATTCACCTTCAGGAAGGTGACAGCATCCACTTTTCCAGTACGACGCCGCACCGGTATGTAAATCCGGGGAGTGATGCATCATTATCCATTTGGGTGATGATCGCCACCTGATTTTGGGGTGAAAATGATAGATTATAAGGAAAAAGGCCTCCGAAAAAGAGGCTTTTTTGCTTGTTGGATGTATTTTTGGTCCGTTTTGGAGCTGGGTGAATGGTTTTTGGGGGTGAAATTTTGCGCTGGAATTGGGAATACAAGCCGAAATCAAGAATTTACCCGTTAAAACCAGATTATGTCAACTGCCGACCGCGCTTCCGGCCCAAAACCACATACAAATCTAGTTACTTTTTCAAAATCCCCAAATATTCAACCCACGGACCTACATCGGCACGATAACGTTCAGCCATGACCCGGACGATCTGGGCAATATGAGTCAAATCGTGCAACGTCCATGTGGAGATCAGTTCTCTCGCTTTAACGGTGCCAAAAGCGGGATGGGTGCCCTTGCGTTCGAGCGCATCACCCTCATCATTCATTAAAACTCTCAGCCTCGCAACATTTTTTTCACGAATCTGGGTAAAGTCCGTCAGCTTTTTTTCGATTGTGCTATCCTTTTGTTCATTCAAATGGGCGTACCGGTCAAACGGAGGAAACGGCCGGCCTTCTCCTTCTTGAAGGATCCATTCCAACCGGGGAATCCAGTTGGTTTTCTCTCCCTCAATGAGGTGGTCGACCACTTCAACGGCATTCCATGTCCCTTCCCCTTCATTGCAGTGAAGCCAGCCTGGCGATAATCCCGATAAAAAATGCTGCAGTGTCCGGGGTGTGCGCTCCAGCACTTCGATCGCTTCGTTCAGTGTAAAGTTCATTTCATCACCCTTCCTTTCTCAAAAAGAAATTCAATGAGGGTGAATCAAATTCCTCTACTCTTAGGAACCTGAATCCGCTGTGAAGGTTTTCTGACCAGTCCGAAATAGGAAAGGAAGGCAAGAAAACTTGCAGAAAAAATGACCATTCCCATCGGAACCGCTGAATTTTCGCCGGCCACCCCGACAAGCGGTGCGGCGAGCGAACCGAGGATAAACGGCAATAAACCGAGCAAGGCGGACGCGCTTCCGGCAATATGCCCCTGGGCATCCATCGCGAGTGAAAAAGAAGTCGTGGAGATGATCCCAAGTGAACTGACAAAAAAGAAAATCGGGATAACGACGGCGGCCAATGGTGCTTTTAACAGTACCGAAATGAGCAGTACAGCTCCCGCCAGGTTGGAAACGAGTAAGCCGATTTTTAAAAACGTCGTCTCCGGGATGATATCTGTTAACCGGCCGACAAGCTGGCTTCCGAGCATTAAGGCAAATCCGTTGATGCCAAATAAAATACTGAAAACCTGGGGAGATACACCGTATATATTTTGATAAACAAACGGGGTTCCGGATACATAGGCGAAGATTCCCGCGATAATAAAGCCTTGTGTAAACGCGTAGCCAAGAAACTGACGGTTTTTCAATAAAGAGCCGAAATTTCGGATAACCTGAAGCGGATCGCTTGGTGTGCGCTTCTCACTCGGCAGCGTTTCTTCCAATTTGGCAGAAACAATCAAAAACAAGATCAAGCCGATACAGGCCAAAACAATAAACACACCGGTCCAGTCGGTGAACGCTAAAATGGTGCCGCCGGTTACCGGGGCAAGGATGGGCCCTAGGTTGTTGACCAGCATCAACAAAGCAAAAAACTTGGTAAGTTCCTTGCCGCTGTACAGGTCGCGAACGACGGCCCGGGAGACGACCAGCCCGCCTGCTGCCGAGAAGCCCTGGATAAACCGGCTGGCGATAAAGAAATAAATATTCGGGGCAAAGGCACAGGTAAGGGAAGCCACCAAATATAAAATCAGAAAAATAAGCAAGGGTTTGCGCCGGCCCTGAACATCACTCATGGGGCCGATGATCAGCTGCCCCACGCCAAGGCCAAGCAAACAGGTGGTTAAACTGATTTGCACCAAAGACGCGGTCGTGTCAAATTCCTTTGCAATCGTAGGAAAGGAGGGCAGGTATGTATCAATGGTGAACGGGCCTAAAAGGGCAAGAGAACCTAAAAGAAGTGCAAGCTGCATTCGTTTTCTTTTTGTTATTTCAGTCAATGTTATCGCCTTTCTTCTCTATTAGTTTTATATAAACCGTGTTCTATAATACTGAACAAGCGGGAGACTTTTATTAATTATAGAGGATAGATTACCAGATTTAAACTTTTATAAACTGACTTTTCAAATATTATAAAAAAAAGAAAAACCCCGCCCAACTTTATGGGCGGGATTTCTTCTAATCCGCAAGGGTATTCGCTGACTGATCTTCATATGATGCTCTTGCTGCGTTTCTCTTTTTCAAAAGGAAGAAGGAGCCAATCACCACAGCTGTAACGAGTAAGGTGAGGAAAAGCTGCGAACGCATCGACCCAATGAAGGCCATCGATATTAAAATCACGGTGATGCTGACAATCACAAAATACGATAAAGCGGGGAAGAGCCACATTTTCAGCTCCAGGGCTTCGCCAGCCGCCTCGGCCCGGCGCCGGATAACGATGTGTGAAATGGCAATGGCCAGATACACAATTAACGCGATGGCACCAGAGGCGTTAATCAAAAACTGAAATAGCTTGTCCGGTGAAACGAAGTTAAAGATGGCTGCGATAAAGGCAACCACTGTTCCTGCCCATACAGCCCGGACGGGTACGCCCTGTTTACTTAATTTAAGAAATGCTTTTGGCGCATCTCCACGGCGGGCAAGCGAGTAGATCATCCGTGAATTGGTATAAAGCGCCGAGTTTAAACAAGAGAGAACCGAAATTAATACGACGATGTTCATGATCAATCCTGCACCAGGGATATTGACCATCTTCAACATGGTAACATACGGGCTCTCAAGGGCTGTCGTAGAGTTCCATGGCAGCAACGTAACGAGAATGGCAACGGAACCAATGTAGAAAATGAGAATCCGCCACACGACGCTTTTGATGGCAACGCGGATTGTTTTCTTTGGATCTTCTGATTCACCTGCAGCGATAGCGGCAATTTCGGCTCCAAAATAGGCAAAGATAACAGTAGCCACACCAAGGAAAACGGAACTTACGCCATTTGGTGAGAATCCGCCGCGGCCGAGGAGGTTTTCCGTACCTGGTGTTTTGATGCCTGGGAACAGGTGAAAAATAATCGCCAGGCCAAGACCCATAAAGAGGGTGATGGCCACAATTTTAATCAATGCAAACCAGTATTCAAATTCTCCAAATGATTTTACAGAGAAGATGTTTGTTAAGGTCAATAAAACGGTTAGGACCAGACTCCACGTCCAGATGGGAATGGAAGGAATCCAACCGTGGACGATCGCTCCGCCGGCCACAGCCTCGATGGCGATAACAATGACCCAGAAGAACCAGTAGAGCCATCCGATGGTATATCCCGCCCAAGGCCCGATGGCTTCACGGGCATAAGTGGCAAACGAACCGCTGTCAGGATTTCGTGCCGCCATTTCACCAAGCATTCTCATCAGAAATACGACGAGCAAGCCGGCAAAGGCATAGGAGAGAACAGCACTTGGCCCTGTTGAACGGATGACAGATCCGGCGCCCACGAACAGCCCTGCTCCGATAATCCCACCTAAGGAAATCATCGTAATGTGCCTTGTTTTCAGTTGTTTCTGAAGTCCTTCTTTATTTTTCATTGATTTTTCGCCTCCTTGACTTTTTTGTGCGGAATGGAAGTTCAGCGATTACAAGCCAATGGAAACATATTTCACTTCCAAATATTCTTCAATTCCAAAGTGGCCGCCTTCACGTCCCAATCCGCTCTGTTTCGTGCCGCCAAATGGTGCCTGCGCAACGGACGGCAGCGCATCGTTCAAACCGACAATGCCGTAATCCAGTTCTTCGGAAAGGGTAAGCGCCTGAGTCAAATTTTCCGTATAAAGATAAGCCGCAAGGCCGTATGGCGTATTGTTTGCCCGTTCAATAGCTTCTTCTGCTGTTTTAAACGTGGTGATCGGAGCAAGCGGTCCGAAGGTTTCCTCGTTCATGCACAGCATGTCATCCGTGGCATTGGCAATAACCGTTGGCTCCATGAACAGAGAATCCCCTTTGGCGGATCCTCCGCAAGCCAGGCTTCCGCCTTTTTCGATGGCATCCTGCAGATGGTTTTGGACTTTTTTGACGGCATTTTCATCGATCAGAGGGCCGATGTCGGTTCCTTCTTCCAGACCGTCTCCCACTTTCAAGGCGGAAACCGCTTGGATAAACGCTTCGGTAAACTCTTCTGCGATGGATTCCTGTACATAGGCACGGTTGGTGCAGACGCACGTCTGGCCGGCATTGCGGTACTTCGAAGCCAGCAGTCCCTGTACGGCTTTTTCAATATTGGCGTCCTCCATCACGATAAAAGGAGCATGGCCGCCGAGCTCAAGAGAGATCTTTTTTACAGTATCTGCTGCTTTTCGCATGAGCAGCTTGCCAACTTCAGTAGAGCCGGTAAATGATATTTTCCGGACGCGGGTGTCCTCCATCCAGGCATCGGAAATGGCGGCTGCGTCACCGGTAACCACCTGCAGCACGCCTTTTGGAATGCCCGCTTCAATAGCCAGCTCTGCCAGCCGGATGGCAGTAAGCGGCGTTTGTTCAGCCGGCTTGACGACCGCTGTGCAGCCAGCTGCAAGGGCAGGCGCCACCTTTCTTGTGATCATTGCGGCCGGGAAATTCCACGGCGTGATGGCTGCAATTACACCGACCGGCTGCTTTTGGACAAGCAGCCGCTTATTGGTATGGGAAGCGGGAATGGTTTGACCGTAAATCCGCTTCCCTTCTTCTGCGTACCAGGAGATAAAACTGTTGGCGTATGTTACCTCACCTATCGCTTCCTTCAATGGTTTGCCTTGTTCCCGGGTCATCAATTCCCCGAGTTCTTGTTTGTTTTCTTCGATCAGCTGGTGCCACTTCATGAGCAGGGCGCCTCGGTCTTCAGCCGTACGCCTGGACCAGCTTTTGAAGGCATGGTGAGCAGCATCTGCAGCGGCTCGTGCTTCATCAAATCCTCCGTTTGGTACGGTAGCGACGACCGTGTTGTTTGCCGGGTTCGTTACTTCAATGAAAGATTGCATGTGTATCACTCCTCAATGCTGTTAGTTGGATGCAGAAACGGCTGTACGCTCGACGGCCTCAATGGATTCATTTAAAATTTGGATTAGCTCGTTGATTTCCTGCTGATTGATAATCAATGGTGGTGCGAAGACAAGGGTATCCTGATTGTCGAACACGACGGAACGCACGATCAGTCCACGTTTTGCGGCTTCTGCCAGCACCTTAGGCGCCAATGGTTCAGGGAAGCGTTCGTTTGTTTCTTTATTTTTAACGATCTCAACCGCACCAATCAGGCCGAGAGTCCTTACATCTCCGACGATGGAACGTTCGGATTGAATTTTCTTAAAGCCTTTCAGCAACTCTTCACCCATCACACGGGCATTGTCGATCAGGTTTTCGCGCTCGAGGATTTCAAGATTTTTAAGTGCAACCGCACAGGCCATCGGATGTCCGCTGTACGTGTAGCCGTGAAGCAGCGTTCCTTCGGACAGTTCGATGAAGTCGTTGTGCATCGTTTCGGAGATCATGACGCCGCCGAGCTGAGCATAGCCGCTTGTGATCCCTTTAGCAAAACACATCATGTCAGGAGCGACATCATAATGATCGATTCCGAAATACTTGCCGGTACGGCCGAATGCTGTGATGACTTCATCCGTAATAAAAAGAATGCCAAATTCGTCGCATATGCTTCGGATTTCTTTAAAATAGCCTTCGGGTGCGATGTGCACGCCGCCTGCTCCCTGAACGGGCTCCGCGATATAAGCAGCGACGGTTTCAGGGCCTTCCTCCTGAATTTTGTCTCGTAATGCCTGCGGCGAGAAATGGTCCACATAGCAAAAATCAGGTGCCAGTGAGTTAGTGAAATCACGAAACGGTTTCAGGCCAGTTGCACTTGTGGCTCCCATCGCCACCCCGTGGTAGGACTGTGAACGGGAAATGATTTTTTTGCGCTCCGGCTGCCCTTTTAAAATCCAGTAATGGCGGGCAAGCTTATAGGCAGTATCATTGGATTCCGAACCGCCTGAAGTGAAAAATGTGGCGGTGAGGTTCCCTGGTGCAATTTCTGCAAGCTTGGCCGCGAGCTTGATCGCCGGTTCGTTTGAGAAGGTGGCGAAACAGGAGCTGTAGCCCAGTGTTTTCATCTGTTCGTATGCAACCTGAGCAATCTCTTCCCGCCCGTGGCCGATATTCACGTTCCAGAGAGAGGAGAGGCCGTCAATTGAGCTTCTGCCCTTGAGGTCGTAGAGGCGGACTCCTTCTCCCTTGGTTAAAATAAATTCCGGACCGTTCGCTTGCTGCTGTTTGATTGCGGTCGTCGGATGCAAGAAATGCTTTTTATCGAGTTCTGCCAATTGTTCATAGGATTTTTGATTTTCCATCATAACCACCCTTTACTGAATAATTATAGTTTTCTGACTTAATAACGCTTTCATTATTACTAATGCAAGTTCTGTGCCAAACGGTTTGACGGGCATCCTCCTATGGTTTGATTCATAAATGAATTAACCACGATGAAATTCGATTCACTTATGAATTATCGATTCAATATTGAATTAATGCCATATTTTTTTAGCCGCCTGAACACAGTCGGCTGGCTTAACCCCAAATATTCTGCCATTTCATACGTAGACTTGCAGTTTCGGCTTGCCCGAAGGAGCCAGCTTTTTTCTACAGCTTCCAGTGCTTCCTGGAGGGAGGATGCTGGAGTATCAACTTCCGGGACATGGTCTATTTCCTTTTTTTGCACAAAAGGAAGATATTCCGGCAGAATCATTTTTTGTTCAAGGGTAACGACAAGACGTTCCATCAGGTTCTCGAGCTCTCGTACATTACCGGGCCAGTCATGCTGCCAAAACGCCTTCAGTGTTGAAGGATGGATGGTCTTTTCACTGCCATACTTTTCGTTAAATACCCTTAAAAAGGTTTCGGTCAGCTGATGAATGTCTTCTTTTCTTTCCCTGAGAGGGGGAATGCTGATTGGGACGACATTCAGCCGGTAGTAGAGATCATCACGAAAGGTGCCGGCTTTTACCATTTCCTCAAGGTTTCGGTTGGTCGCAGCCACGAGGCGGAAATTGACGGTACGGGTTTTCGTGCTGCCCATTCGTGTAATTTTCTTCTCCTGAAGAACTTTAAGAAGCTTCACCTGGATGGAAAGAGGAAGCTCACCCACTTCATCCAAAAACAGCGTTCCCTGATCCGCAAGTTCAATCAATCCCACTTTCCCTTTTGCACTAGCACCGGTAAAAGCACCCTGCTCGTAGCCAAACATTTCCGACTCAAAAAGACTTTGCGGAATGGCTCCACAGTTCACTTCAATCATCGGTTTCTCCCGGCGGTCACTTCCGCTGTGAAGCGCTTTGGCAAACACGGTTTTACCAACCCCCGACTCACCCTGTAATACCACCGTTGCTTCACTTCGGGCCACCTTGTTGACGAGCTCCCAAACTGTCTGCATCGGACGGCTGTTGATGATGACATCCGTCGGGATGGATCCCCTGACACGAAGCTGCTCAATTTCCGATTCGTAGCGCATCATTTTCTGCTGCAGCTGTTCATATTGTTCCTTCAGGTCTTCCATTTCCGTCATATCATGCGAAAAGCTGATGACCCGGATGATTTCGTTATCTTCATTAAAAAGGGGAATACCGCGTGTCATGATGACTTTCCCAGTCCCCGTTTTTTGCATAAATGTAATCGGTGCTTTCTGCTGAAGCACACTGAGCGTAACCGAAGGACTGAAAATTTTCTTCTGCTCTAGCTCTTTAACGGACGCGCCAACAAGCTCCTCGGAAGAAATCCCGTACATCTCCTTGCTGTTTTTGACTGCCCGCAAAATGATGCCTTCGCTGTCGGTTACGATGATGTTTTCGCCGGATTCGTTGATAATTCCCTCGATTTCCATCTCCAGCAGTCTTAGTTGTTCATCCATGGCTACAACTCCCTGATTTATTGAAACATTATTCTGATTATTAATTAGGATAACACAGCTTCTCTTGAAAAGGAGTAGGAGGATTACGGTTTCCAGTACTTCACAAAAATCATTTTTTTCAAGAACCCATCATAGAGTGTAAAGCGTCTAGCAAAAGAAAAAGAGGACAAACTATGCTAATCTGATGGTAGAGTAAATTGAAGAAAGGAATGTTTTGATGGGAGTGGAACTGGAACAAAAAGAGATTAAGCTGATTGCCCTGGATATGGATGGAACGTTATTGAATGATGAACTGGAAATTTCACAAAAAAACCGGCTGGCGATCAGGGAGGCACAGGAAAAAGGTGTACATGTGGTGCTCAGTACGGGACGATCACTCCTTACATGCCGTGATTATGCAAAATCGCTTGAGCTAAAATCGTATCTGATTACGGTAAACGGCAGTGAAATCTATGATGGAGAGGGAAACCTGGTTGAGCGGAATTCGCTTCATAACGATGAAATTGCAAAACTGATCGAGATGACGAAGAAGCATTCGGCCAAGTTTTGGGCCGTTTCCACTGATAAGGTTTGGCGCGAGAACTTTCCGGAAAATGCGGCCGAAATGGAATGGCTGAAATTTGGTTTTAATATTGCCGATGATGAAGTCCGCAAACTGGTACTGGAGGAGCTGGCACTTAATAAGGAGCTTGAGATCAGCAACTCCAGCCTGACCAACATCGAGATCAACGCGGTCGGCGTTACAAAGGCAAAAGCGCTCAACCGTGTTTGCAATGAACTCGGTATCACGATGGATAATGTGATGGCGATGGGCGATAGTCTGAATGATATCCTCATGATCACAGAGGCGGGCATTGGTGTAGCCATGGGCAATGCGCAGGATACAGTAAAAGAAGCAGCCGACTGGATCACAGGAACCAACGTGGAAGACGGCGTAGCGCAAGCAATCCGAAAATGGGCGTTATAAGGTAAAAAGAAAGAGGGAGGAGCTGTCCTGAAAGTCAAAAATTGACCTTCAGGCAGCTCCTTTTTGCGTAAAAAGCTTCCAGGAAAGTTGATTGTAGTGGAAGGCGCGAGACTCCTGTGGGACTAGCGTGACAGGTGAGACTCCCGCAGGCGCGTGCGCCAAGAGGCTCACCGCACGCCCCACGGAAAGCGAGCGGCCTGGAACGAAAATCAACGGCTTCTAGACTTTTTGGATAGCCCCCTTTTTTTTGCGTTTTATTGGGGAGGACGGGGTAGCGATTCGACAAACCTGCCCGGAAGTTTCGCAAAGTTGCCCGGGAAATGCTGAAACCTGCCCGAAAACCCCGTAAACTTGCCCGCAAAATTCTCCAAAAACCTGCCCGCAAACTCCCTAACCAACCACTCCCCAACAAAAATAAGCCTCAAGGCGTAGCTGAAATACAGCCGCAGTACATTTCTGGAGAATCTTCCGGGCCGTATGATAGGAATATGAAAATTTTAAAAGATATTTACAAATTCTGGTTTATATTTTCCGGGATTGTAAGTATACTGGGTTGTGAGGCTTTAAATGCTAGGTATAAAGGACCGAACAGCTGACCTTTGCCTCACATACATAGGAGGGGGAGTTGAAAAACAAGACGTTTCTTTTCAACAAGAGATACACACGGTGAAATGAAGATGGGGAGTGGGAAATGTATGCAGTCTATTACAAATTGGGCTTTTCGCAATAAAGCCCCGGTCACGTTGTTTGTAATCATAGCGCTTATCATTGGAGCGGTAAGCTATTTTCGTTTGCCGATGGAATTTCTTCCTGAAGCAGATAATCCGCAGGTGAGTGTGGTTACGATCGGCCAGGGATATGATGCCGGATCAATGACAGAAAAAGTGACCGAGCCGGTAGAGCAAGCAGTATCCGGTGTAAAAGGAAAGTCATCCGTTCTGTCAACAACGGGTGATGGCTATTCGCAAATTACGATTAATTTTGATTCGAAAACCGATATGAAGGAAGCAAAGCGGGAAGTGCAGGATGCGGTGAGCTCGCTGAAATTCCCTGAAACCGTCGGGAAACCGCAGGTATCACAGCTGAATACGTCCATGATTCCTGTAGGGCAAGTCTCCTTTACGTTTGCTGACGGCCTGAACAAAGAAAATATGGAAAAAGCGAAAAATCAACTGCTTCCGCTTTTCGACAGCAAGAAAAGCATTTCACAGGCCAGCATTTTTGGAGAAAATACTTCCCGTGTGGAAGTAAAGCTGGACACAAAGAAACTGAAAGAAAAAAACATACCGGTCAATAGTGTAATGAGCGTCCTGCAAGGACAGAATGCCTCTGTAACGGCAGGCGGTGCCACCATTGACGGCAAAAAAAGCACGATTAATGTGACGGATAACCTGACTTCCGTACGTGCGTTGGGAAAATTAATTATACCGGTTCAGGCTGCTGATCCGAAGGCACCTCCGGTCCGTTTGAAGGACGTAGCAACCGTTAAGCAAAGTAAAATGGAAGATACCGTACTGCGCATTAACGGGAAAGAAAGCCTGGCCATCACGGTATTTAAGGAAAACAGCGCCAGTGCCGTAACAGCGGGCAATGATGTCAGAGATACGGTCAGCAAAATCAATAAGGAGTACCCTGGGGTAAAAGCGAAAACCATTTTTACAACAGGAGAAATGGTGGAAAACTCAGTAAACAGCATGATGAAGGAAGTGCTGCTTGGGGCATTGTTTGCCACGATCGTTATTCTTGTGTTTCTGAGACGAGTAAAGCCTACTCTGGTAACGATTGTATCCATTCCGCTATCGCTTGCGATTACACTGCTTCTTCTCTGGCTGTCCGGCGTTACATTAAACATCCTGACGCTTGGCGGTGTGGCGGTAGCCGTTGGCCGCCTGGTGGATGACAGTATCGTTGTGGTAGAAAATATTTTCAGACGAAGCCAGGGCAAAGCCTTTACAAAAGAAAATGTACTGGCGGCGACAGGAGAAGTTACGCGTGCGATTACGTCTTCCACATTGATCACCGTTGCCGTGTTCCTGCCGATGGGTCTGGTCAACGGCTCACTGAAGGCGTTTTTATTACCGTTCGGATTGACCGTCACCTATTCCTTGCTGGCGTCCCTTTTAGTAGCGTTAACCGTCGTTCCGCTGATGAGCCAGGGCATGCTGAAAAATATGAAGCTTCCGGCACACGGGGAGCCGAAGCGATATTTGAACCTGTTAAAATGGTCGTTGAACCATAAGTATGTACCGATTATTGTAGCTGTTGGTGTGCTGGTCGGAGCAGTCGGCATGTATGTCTCCCTGCCAAAGGGTGAGGTAAATGCTGAAGATGCCAGTATGGTAGCTGTGAATATGGAGTTTCCATCCAATACCCCGACAGATGAAATCAAGGATCGAATGAAAACCTTTGAAAGCAAGCTTGCCGACCTGAAAGGCTACAAGTATTTGCTGACGCAATATGGAGTCAGTGAAGACGAAGCGAAATATGGCAGCGTGAGTTCATCGGATGTCGTGAAATATACGGCCATCATGAAGGAAGACGCGAATGCGGACGATTTCATCAAAGAAGTGAACAAAGCGAAAAAAGAGGAAAGCGGAGTAACGATTACCGCCTCACCGGGAACCATGTTTGGCTCCGGCACGGGAACCTCTGAAATTACGTACGACATCCAGGGGAATGACAAAAATGAACTGGCAATCACATCCAAAGAGCTGATGAATGAAATCAAGGATGTGAAAGGGGTCAAGAAGGTTTCAAGCAACCAGGATAAAACCGCCCCTGTTTATACGGTTAAAGTTGATACAGAAAAAATGAACACCGAGCAGGCCGCGCATCAGATTGCTTCCCTCATTCAGCCAATGCCAATTGGAACCATCACGCTCGATGATAAAACCACACCGGTTCTGCTGGATGCAGGTATCAACCCGTCGAAGGATTCGGATCTTGATGACCTTTCTGTTCAGACGGCACAAGGCATTCAGCCGCTGTCCAAAGTGGCGGACATTACGATGGAAAACAAGCCAAGCACAGAGCTGCATAAGGATGGAAAGCCATACATCCGCATTTCTGCGGAAGTAAAGCCTGATAACCTTTCTGCTGTGGCTGCTGCCATCGATAAGAAAGTCAAAAAGCTAGATCTTCCAAAAGGCATGAACCTTGAAAAAGGTGGTGCGGCAGAACAGCAATCCAGCGATTTTGCGGACCTTGGAACGACAATGCTTGCGTCTATCCTGATCGTTTATCTGATCATGGTTATCACGTTTAAAACGTTCCGGGCACCGCTTGCGATCCTGATGACTCTTCCACTTGCCTCCATTGGTGCGGTTCTTGGTCTCTTGGTCTCGGGTGTTCCGGCAGATCCAACGGCACTGATTGGCGGACTTATGCTGATTGGAATTGTGATTACGAATGCGATCGTGCTGATCGACCGCGTGAAGCAGAACGAGGAAAAGATGATCATCCGCGATGCCATCATCGAAGCGTGCGGCACGCGTCTCCGCCCGGTTGTTATGACAGCTGTTGCCACGATTTTTGCGATGCTTCCGCTCCTCTTCTCCCACACGGAGGACGGCAGCCTCGTATCCAAATCGCTCGCGGTAGTTGTAATCGGCGGACTGACGGGTGCAACGGTCCTCACCCTTGTTATCGTTCCGGTTTTCTATGAACTGCTTCACTTCAGAAAATCCAAGCGCCAGCGTGTTGAAGCTGCACAGGATACCGTTCCGTTAACCAAAAATGCATAAATAAGACTGCCTCTTAAGTAACATACTTTTGAGGCAGCTTTTTTTTACCGATATCAGCCCTTTTCCAATTCATCACCATACAGAGGGATAACATGTAATTGGAACCTCTGCATAAGTTTTAGTATGATGGACAAAAAGGAGGGAATCCATGAGAAGTGCGAATCCGAGTTTAAAAGATTCAACGTTTACGAATCTGAAAAATCAGGGGCTGAATCACCCGATGACATTGCAGGGAACTGTGAACAGGACGTTCATCCTTCTTGTGCTCATTTGTGCCACAGCATTTTATACATGGAATCAATACTATGACGGTAAAGAGATACATGGGCTGCTTCTTGTTGGGGTGATTGGTTCTCTGATCGTATCCCTGTTCACCATATTTGTTCCAAGAGCGGCTCCCTTTTCAGCCCCGCTTTACGCACTGCTTGAAGGACTGGCCCTCGGCGGCATAAGTGCCATGTACGAAGACAAGTATTCAGGGATTGCCACTCAGGCGGTCGTCCTCACGTTCAGCGTGCTTTTTGGCCTGTTAATTGTCTACAAGCTGGGATGGATCAAGGTCACCAAAAACTTCAGGATCGGAGTCCTTTCCGCCACGCTCGGCATTCTCATTGTTTACCTCGTAGATCTGGTGCTCCGCTTCTTTGGTCTTCAGGTTCCCTATCTTCACGAAACCGGCTGGCTAGGTATTCTGATCAGCCTCGTGATCGTTGGTGTAGCTGCCCTTAATCTTGTGCTGGATTTTGATTTTATTGAATGCGGTGTGAACCGGAGAGCACCCAAATACATGGAATGGTACGCAGGCTTTGGCTTGATGATTACCCTTGTCTGGCTGTATGTTGAAATTCTCCGTCTGCTGTCCAAAATCCGAAAATAAATAGCCAGTAGCCATTGGGATATGGAAAGAAGTTTCTCTCTTATTTTAATGATAGATATTCGCCAGGATTACGAGAATCACGGCCACAATAATAAAACCAAAACCCATACCGGTCGCTTTCGCCCGGTAATAAAGAATGCCGGCATAAATCAATACAGCCGCAGCACAGATGGCGAACAGGGGAAGATGAGGGAGGACATACCGGTCAAAGGAGTTAAAACCTGCTAAACTCAAAAAAACCGCCTCTTTTCTAAAGTATTGGTTCATTTAGCATACAATAATTCATTAAAAAAGGGTAACTGCAGTCGTTGCAGTTACCCTTCATTATTGGAATCAAACAGTGCCGGCCTTCATGAGCATTCCGGCTAACGGGCGCTCCATCAGGTTTTCCATCCATTGGGCGGTATCAATCAATTGCTGGAGATCGGTTCCGGTTTCGATTCCCATTTCATGAAACATATTCACCATATCCTCTGTACAGACATTGCCGACGGCTTTTGGTGCAAAAGGGCAGCCGCCAAGACCGGCAATGGAAGAATCGAACCGTTTTACACCCGCCTGATATCCAGCGAGAATGTTCGCCATTCCCAGTCCGCGGGTGTTATGAAAGTGAAGGCCGAGTGAAAGGTCCTGCCCGAAAGCCTCCAAAAACCGGGAAACCACTTCGCCGACCTGAGCCGGGTTGGCCATTCCGGTGGTGTCTGCCAGCGTGATTTCGGTGCATCCCGCTTCTAAAAATTTTTCTGTGATTCCAAGAACATTTTTTAACGGGACTTCACCCTCGAATGGGCATCCGAAAGCGGTGCCGAGCACGCCGGCCACAATTTTTCCGGCAGACCGTCCTTCCTCAATGACAGGAACCAGTTCTGCTACCGCCTGCTCCACTGTCCGCTTTGCATTTTTAAGATTAAAAGTATCACTGGAAGTCGTAACGACATGAAGTGCATCAATGTTCGTGTTAAGAGCACGCTTAAGCCCCGAAGCGCTTAAAACCAGGCCGCTATAGCGGACATCCTCCCGCTGCGGAAGCCGGGAAACGATTTCTTCGGCATCGGCCATTTGCGGAACCACCCTAGGGTTCACAAAAGAAACACACTCGATATTGCGGATGCCCGCGGAAATTAAACGTTCGATTAAGTCTAGTTTGGCCTCAGCAGAAAGCAGTTTGCTTTCATTTTGAAGACCGTCACGTGGGCCAACTTCACATAGTTCAATCATGGTCCTGCCTCCTTTATGAGGGAGTGGTTATTTGTTCAAAATTGTTTAACACATGATCCCGTCCCTGATAAATGTGTTCATGCATCGCAATGCGCGCCCGTTCCGGTTCCCGATTGGTGATCGCTTCCAGTATCGTTTTGTGAACTTCAAACGATTGAACGATCTGAAATTGGTTGTACCAATAGAACGACCGGAAGACGAGCGGTACGACTACGACCTTGGAAATGTGGAAGTAAAGGTGGTCATTTCTGGCCGCTGACACGATGGCTTCATGAAACTCCTGGTTGACCTCTGTAATTTCCCGGATGCAGTCAATATCAGATTCCACATAGGTTTGTATGACTTTTTCATATCGGTTATTAGCGTCTTGCATTCGTTTAAGATCATCTGCTGTTCTATGGATGGCCGCCTGGCCTGCCGCATAGCTTTCGAGAATCGTCCGCAAATCATAGATTTGGCGGATATCCTCTCTGGTAAAATTTCTTACTCCCACGCCGCGTTTCAAGGGAATAACAAGTCCTTCTGCTTCGAGTTGTTTAATAGCTTCCCGAATCGGCGTACGGCTTAAACTGAGAGTTTTGGCGAGTGTTTCTTCCGCAAGCCTCGCACCCGGCTCGAATTTGCCTTGAATGATGGAATCCTTTATAAACTTGTATGCATCCATAACAACACCTCATATTGATTGTATACAATAGAAAAATAGTTATCAATATTTTCCGAAAAAACAGATAAGAAAACGCTTAATTTAATTAAATTTACCTATTTTTTAATAAGCTGTTGACTTCTTGTATACAATGACTTAAATTTGTATACATAATTCAGAAAATTTCGTAATAAACAGCTGATTGGCTCAGGATAGGAGGAATCAAATGGAAACCAATCAACTTCCGCTGCAGGACTTAAGGGTGCTTGAGCTTGGAACGCTGATTGCCGGTCCGTTTTCAGGGCGGCTGCTTGGCGATTTTGGTGCGGAACTTATTAAAGTGGAACCGCCGGGAAAAAGTGATCCCATGCGAAATTGGGGAAATTCGAAGGAAGGAACCGGCTTATGGTGGCCCGTTCAATCCCGCAACAAAAAGTCCATCACACTCAACCTGCGTGATGAAGAAGGTCAGAAAATTTTAAAGGAGCTTGTCAAACAAACGGATATTATTATTGAAAATTTCCGGCCGGGTACGATGGAGAAATGGAATCTGTCGTACGAGGAGCTGTCAGAGATCAACCCGAGGCTGATCATGGTCCGGACATCGGGTTATGGCCAAACTGGTCCGTACCGGCACCGTGCAGGATTTGGAAGTGTCGGCGAGGCAATGGGCGGACTTCGTAATGTGACAGGCTTTCCAGACAGGCCGCCATCAAGGATCGGAGTTTCGATTGGCGACACACTGGCTGCGCTATTCGCGACGATCGGCTGTCTGGTTGCGGTTCATGAAAGAGAATCGTCCGGGCGGGGCCAAGTGGTGGACACGGCCCTCTACGAATCTGTATTTTCGGTCATGGAAAGCATGATTCCGGACTATTTGCTTGCCGGCTATGTTCGGGAGAGGATGGGGAATATCCTTCCCGGTGTGGCTCCATCCAACATTTATTTTACAAAGGATAAAACATATATCGTGATTGGAGCGAACGCAGACGGTGTATTTAGACGGCTATGCGAAGCGATGGGACAGCCGGAGCTTGCCGATGATCCGAAGTATGCCACACACGGAGCACGCGGGGAACATATGAAAGAGCTTGACCTGCTGATTGAGGAATGGACTAAAACGCTGGATGCCAAAGAGTCGCTTGCCATTCTGGATAAAAAAGGGGTGCCCTCTGGATTGATTTACACGGCAAAGGAAGTGCTGGAGGATCCGCAGTACAAAGAAAGGGAAATGATCGTCAACGTGGAGCATCCGACTCTTGGACAGTTTCCGATGCCAGGTGTTGTTCCCAAGTTGAGCCGCACACCAGGCAAGGTCAAATACCCTGGGGCCGAGACGATGGGCAAGCACAACTGCGAGATTTACGGAGAGCTGCTTGGCTACAGTGAGGATAAGCTGATGGAATTGCAGGAAAGACAAGTTATTTAAGGGCAAGATTGAAAGCGGTTACGAGAAATGAAAATGGGATGGAGGAGGAAAAGGGAAATGAAGAATGGCGGGATCAAAGAACCGATTCAGAAGAAATGGATATGGCTTTTGCTTTTGCTGATTGTTTTGGCAATCGTTCCGTGGTATTTTCCTGAAAGTGCAGTAGAGCCTTTTGTACTCGGATTTCCTTTGTGGGCGTTTCTCTCCACAGTTTTTTCTATTGTTTTGTCTGCCTATCTGAGCTGGCTTTGCCTCAAGCAGTGGAACATTGTGGAGGATGAGGAAGAAGCGGAACGGTCAGAGGAGGTTCAGCGATGAAACTGACATTTGCAGGAATGGATGGCATCATCATTTTGTCCGCTTTTGCGGTGATCATGCTTGTGATTGGCTATCTTTCAGGCAGGGGTGAAAAGAACATTCATCACAGTCTTTCGGGTTATTACCTGGCCGGAAGAAACCTTGGATTTATCGCCTTATTCTTTACTCTTTATGCCACGCAGTACAGTGGAAATACCATCGTCGGTTATGCGCCTAGCGCCTACCGAACGGGTTTTTCCTGGCTGCAGTCGATCTCATTCATGACCATCATTATCGGCATTTATCTTTTGTTTGCCCCAAGGCTTTATGTGGTCGCCAAACGGAAGAAATTCATTACACCGACCGACTGGCTCGAGTTTCGTTTTAAATCCAAAGCGGTCACACTTCTCAGTATATTTTTAATGCTGTGGGGGTTGGGGAATTACCTGCTTGAACAGCTGGTGGCGATCGGGCAGGCGGTTGCCGGCATGACAGGCGGAACCATTCCCTATCAAATTGCGGTTATTGCCTTTGTACTTGTCATGCTGGCCTACGAATGGATGGGCGGCATGAAAGCAGTCGCCTTCACGGATGTCATGCAGGGCATTATTTTGATGATTGGGATCTTTGTTTTTCTTATTGGTGCCTTGTATTTGGTGGGAGGAAACTTCAGTGAGGTGACAACCTATGTCCATCAAAATGAGCCGGCCAAAGTGGCTGTTCCTCCTGCTGAAACGTCCATCAACTGGTTGAGTATGCTCGTGCTGGTCGGCCTGGGGGCAAGTATTTATCCTCACGCCGTGCAGCGGATCTATTCGGCACAGAGTGAGCGCACCTTAAAGAAGTCGTTTGCCCGCATGGCATGGATGCCACCAATTACGACGGGTTTGGTATTTGTCATTGGGATTATTGGGCTTATGCTGTTTCCTAACCTGGATACAGGCGGATCAGAGCAGCTTGTTGGTCTTATGGCGAACAAGATTGCCGCCATCCATCCTATCTATTACTGGACGATGATTATCTTTTTTGGGGGAATAGTCGCCGCCATTCTGTCCACAGCTGACTCTGTCCTGTTAAGTTTTTCATCTATGCTGTCTAATGATGTGTATGGAAAGTTCATTAATCCAAATGCATCGGAACATAAAAAAGTCATGGTCGGAAAAGTGGGGGGCGTTATCGCCATCTTCGGCCTGCTTGGCATCGCCTGGAATCCGCCAGGCACACTTTATCAGATTTTTGTTCTGAAATTTGAGCTTCTTGTACAAGTCTTCCCGGCCTTTGTTCTCGGGCTGTACTGGAAAAAAATGAGTGCGAAGCCCGTGTTTTGGGGCATGCTGATAGGCGCTGCTTTTGCAGGCTACCTGACACTGACCGGTCACAAAACGGTGTATGGCATTCATGGAGGAGTAATCGGACTGATCGCTAACTTTGCCATCTGTGTACTCGGTACTGTTTTTGCCAAAGCAACGGCAAAGAGCACCTTGAAGGAAGAAGAGGTTGCTGTTTTGGAATTAAAGGCATAATCTGCTGCATCACTTATGGAGCCATCCAGCATTGCTGGGTGGCTTTTTCTATGAAAATGATGTGTTTGGTGAGTAATTGGCATGGAATGGTGAGTAAAGCTCCTATTTTCGTGAGTAACCGGAGTCAAATCGTGAGTAATCACACCAAAACGGTGAGTAAATCATGTCGAGCCGAGAGTAAACAACAAAGCTGAGAAAATGAATTCATAAAAAACACCTCCCAGAGGCGGTTTTATTTTAAAAAATCAGAAATAACAGAAAACGAGTGAAAAATTAGGGTACTATCTTAATTTTTTCGGATTATCAAGAGTTTTGAAACCGTTTACAATTAAACTATCGTTTAAACAATTGATTGAGGGGGCGTAAAAGATGAGTAAACGGTTGAGAGCAAGAGCGCTTTTGGTTGTCTCAGCATTGATGCTGGTCCTGATGTCGGCCTGTTCGGGTAATGGCGAAAAGGCTTCGGGCAACGGAAGCGGGGATAAGATTGAACTGACGTTTTGGAACATATGGACGGATCCTTCCCCACAAAATAAGGCGAGCTTAAAGGCGGTTAAGAAGTTTGAGAAGGAACATCCAAATATTGTTATCAAGCAGCAAAACATTCCTCATGACCAGTTTAAGGTCAAGGTGAAAACGCAAGCGGCTGGCCAGCAGCTGCCGGATCTGGTTCAGGTATGGCCGGGGGCTGAGCTGACACCGCTCGTAAACGGCAAGCTGATTCAGCCGCTCAACAGCATATTGAGCCATTGGGACGGCCTGATCAAGAAAAACCAGCTCACCGATTACAATGTGGACGGAAAGCAATATGCACTTCCGGCAAACGTAACGCCAACGAGCCTTGTTTACTATAATAAAAAGATGCTTGCCAAAGCAGGGTATAAGGAATTTCCAAAAACCTATGAAGATTTCAAATCGCTCATCAAAAAGCTGAAAAAGCAGGACGTCATTCCGATCACGCTTGGTAATAAAGCGCAATGGGTACTGCAGTCTTCCTACATTTCTATGATTGGTGACCGCATGACAGGAAGCGATTTCCTTCCTGATGTATTAGATGGCAAAAAGAAGTTTACGGATCCGGAGTTTGTCAAAGCAGTCGGTGTAATTAAGGAACTTGCGGATATGAAGGCCTTTAACGATGATTTTAATTCTATTGATAATATCCAGCACAGAGACTTGTTCGTCATGGGTGATGCGGCGATGATGATTGATGGTGCATGGTCACTCGGTCCTGTACTTGAGGCGATGGACGATGACAGCAATATGGGGATTGCCCTTTTCCCTTCCATTGATGGAGGCAAAGGCAGCCCTGAGGCTGTTTCTGCAGTAACAGGGACAGGCATTGCCCTGAACAGCAAGCTGAAAGGCGAGAAACTGAAAGCCGCACAGGAATTCTTAAAAAGCTTTTACAGCAAAGACTACTATACTGACTTGATGAAAGCAGATATTTTGGTTCCTGCTGATATTGATCCGCCTAAAGGGGTGAGTCCGGCCTTGAAGCGGGTAGCGAAGCTCACAGGCGACCATATTGCACCGGTTTATGATGCCACTCTTCCGGTGGATGCAACCGATGTGATCAATTCAGGGCTTCAGGAGGTTACGCTCGGTCAGATGACGCCGGAACAGCTTGCCAAAAAACTGCAGGCAGCGGTGGATAAAGAAAAGTAAAAGGATCAGTTGGAAATCAAGTAAACTTGCTTGATTTCCTCCTTTTTAAGGAGGGATACCATGCATCTGTTAAACCGCTATAAGTGGCCGGCCCTTATCGGCATCGCGCCGGCACTTGTAATCTATCTGTTATTTGCCATCGTTCCTATCATTCTTTCCTTCTATTATTCGGTCATGGATTGGGACGGTTTTACAGAAATGAAGTTTGTAGGACTGGCAAACTTTAAGGAAGCACTGCACGATCCCGTATTCTGGGGAGCCTTGAAGAATAACCTGCTGGTCGTGGCCGCGTCCGTCTTTGGCCAGGTTCCGCTCGCCCTTTTCTTTGCTTTGCTGATCAACCGCAAGCTGAAATTTGGCAAGGTGTTCAGAACGCTGGGCTTTATGCCGGTGGTCATCTCGACCGTCATTATCTCTCTTGTCTGGGGAATGATGTATAACTCGAGAAGGGGACTCTTCAACCAGCTGCTAGAAGGAGTGGGTCTTGGCGACTGGGCGCAGAACTGGCTGGGAGATCCGAAATGGGCCATGTTTTCTGTCTGTGTGACGATCATCTGGCAGTTTATCGGGCTGTATTTGATCATCTTTCTGGCGGCACTCCAAAATATCCCGGAAGAAATCTATGAAGCGGCAAAAATTGACGGAGCGTCCGGCCTTAAACGGACCTTATACATTACGCTGCCCATGATGAGAAACACCATCATGGTGGCCGTTATTCTTTGCATCAGCGGGAGCTTGCGGACCTTCGACCTCATTTATGTGATGACAACGGGAGGGCCGGGCCATACGACCGAAGTGCTGGCGATGTACATGTTTGACCAGACGTTCTCTTCGACACGATACGGCTATGGAAGCACCTTGTCGCTCTTTATCTTTTTCTTCAGTCTCGCGCTGGTCTACCTGTCTACTCTTATTCTGAGAAAAAGGGGGGATTAAAATGGCTCATGTGATGGTGGAAAAACAGAAAAACACCGAGCTTCGAAAAGAATCAAACAAGGGCAGGCGTTTTTCGAAAAAGGCGCTGATCTATCTTTTGCTTGTGATCTATGGGCTGGTGAACGCCTATCCGATGTTCTGGATGTTTCTGAATTCGTTTAAAAGCAATATCGATTTTGCGAAGAATCCGTTTGGATTGCCGATGCAATGGCTGTTTGATAACTATAAAACCGCATGGGAGACGGCAAAGCTAGGCACCTATTTTTTCAATAGCGTCATTGTTTCCGTGGCAGCGGTGGCGGTAACGATTTTTTCCGGGGCCATCGCGTCCTACTTTCTGGCGCGGTTTGCTTTCAAATGGGGAAAGATGGTGTACGCCTTCTTTGTATTCGGCATGCTGATCCCCATTCATGCCACACTTGTTCCGATGTTTCTGCTCATGAAGTCTTTGGGCCTCTTAAACACACATCTTGGATTAATATTACCGTACATTGCCTTTAACCTGCCCATCACGATTTTTATCCTCGTGAGCTTCATGAAGTCCTTTCCACGAGACATTGAGGAATCGGCGATCATGGACGGGTGCGGTGTTTTCCGGATTTTCTTTTCGATCATCCTTCCAATGACCCGGCCGGCATTGGCCACAGTCATTATCTTGAACTTCATCAATAACTGGAACGAATTTTCCTTTGCGCTTGTGCTGATTAATGATGATTCGTTAAAAACACTTCCGCTTGGGCTGGCAAACTTCGCCGGGCAGTTCACCACCAATTATGGCGCCCAGATGGCAGGCCTTACAATGGCCGTTATCCCAGTAATCATCATTTATTTATTGCTTGAGGACCATCTCGTGAAGGGGATGACAGCCGGTGCGGTAAAAGGCTAAGCTAGTGTTATACGAAGCATAACAGGAGTAGATGCGATGAAACGGCTTCTCTATTTTCCGGACTGGCAGCTGAGGTGGAAGTTCTTATTCATTTTCCTGGCACTGGTGATGATCCCGATGATTGCCTTCAGCTTATTCATTTATTCACAGGCAAACCAGGCCATCCAGCTGCAGGCGATCGACAATACGAAAAGCCATCTGGAGAAGGTGGAAGACAATATGTCAGCTGCCATTCTCAGCATTGAAGATATTTCTTCCTACATGATTTACAGCAATGACTTCCGGACCTTTTTAACAACACCAAGTACCCCGGAGAATCAGGTCCGGCTGAAACATCTGGAAGAACGGATCAACGGCTATGCGGTTTTTCATTTGAATTCCAAACCGTATTTGGATTCCATCACGCTTACCGGCCTTCATAACAGCCGGATCCATATCGGCACTCCGCTGGAGAAGAATGAGGAGGGCGTCTGGGAAAGAAAGGCGAAGGCGCTTTATGGCAAAGTATTTTGGAGCGAGGCCTATACGATTACAGATGATTGGGGCCGAAAGAAAAAGGTCGTCAGCTTGTTCAGGGTAATCAATGATATCAACAATATCACACGGCCAATTGGGCTGGTGACCATCCGGCTGGATGCCGCCAAGCTGTACCAGCTCATTGAAACCGATTCAAAAAGTCTTCAGCAAACCTTTGTGCTGGATCATAATCAAAAAGTCGTCCTTCACCATGATCCATCATTGATTGGAAAAACGTATCCCGATAAGAAGTTTATGAATAAGACGCTGCAGCAAAAAGAACAGGGAGGATCCTTTCTTTACGAAAAAGAATCAGAGCAATACCATGTGGTCACCCAGCCGCTTGAAGGAACAGATTTGGTTCTTGTCGCCATTGTCGACAAGGCGAATGTAGCGGAAGGCTTAAAGAAGATCATGGATTCGATCATCATGATGATGGTGGTCCTTACCTTGTTTGGAATCCTGGCCATGGCGGGTTTTTACCATTTTAATATTAAGCGGATCGTTCGTTTGACGGAGCAGACCCGGCAAGTGGAAAAGGGTGACTTTTCTGCGAATGTCCTGGTCCATTCCCGGGATGAAATCGGATTGCTGGGCTTACGATTTAACAAGATGGTGGAGAGGATTCAGCATTTGATTGAAAAAGAATACAAGATGGAAATCCGCAGCAGGGAAGCGGACCTCAAGCTTCTGCAAAGCCAGATTAATCCTCACTTTCTGTACAACACACTTGATATGATTCGCTGGACAGCCAGGCTTGAGAATGCGATGGACACGAGCAAGCTGATCGAACAGCTTTCCAAAATGTTTCGAATCAGCCTGAACCGGGGCAAGCCATGGATAACGCTTGAGGCCGAACTGACCTACAGCCAGAGCTATTTGGCACTGCAAAAAAGAAGACTCGGAAAAAAGCTGGAATTCACGCTGTATTGCGAAGCCGGAATTATGGAAGCTCAGGTGCTTAAACAGTTGATCCAGCCACTTATTGAAAACAGCCTTCAGCATGGATTTGAGAATATGCGTAAAATCCGGAAAATCTATATCCGCTGTTTTCAGGAAGACAACAGGCTGGTCATTGATGTGATGGATAATGGCAAAGGATTTTCTCCTGAAGAGGCTGCATCCGCCATGAGAGGAGGCTTTGCCCTTCAAAATATTCAGGACCGGTTAACGAGCGCTTATGGGGACCGGGGAACGCTGGAAATCCGGAAGAAAGAATCCGGGGGAGCATGGGTCAGGCTTGTTTTTCCTTTTGATGCCGAAAAAAGTGAAGGTGATGGCTATGACGCTGAGAGTGTTGATTGTGGACGATGAACCGATCATTGTGCAGGGACTGAAGGAAACCGTGCCATGGGACCAAATCAATGCAGAAGTTGTTGGAGAAGCTTATGACGGTGAAGAAGCGATTGAGATTTTGCAGGAAACTGAAGTGGATGTTATTTTATCCGATGTGAAGATGCCGGTTATGGATGGATTGAAGCTGAGGGAATGGGTATATAAGAATGCCCCGGGAATAGAGACGGTAATGGTCAGCGGCTATGAGGAGTTTGAATACGCTCAGCGGGCCCTCCGGCTCGGTGTAAAGGATTATTTGCTGAAACCGGTGGACATTGAAGAATTAATGGTTCTTGTCCAAAAAATATCAAATGAAAGACGGCATGACCTTGAAAAAGAGTGCAGACAGCATCTGCAGCGGCTGCTGACGGACACGGTCCTAGATCACGAAATGGATGGGGAAGACCGCCGTTTTACGTGTCTGGAAGGAAAGCATTTGCTTTTACTGGGCAGTGAAATGCAGCAGTACCATGAAAAAACAGAGAACCTCAATCCAGAGCAGGAACAAGAATTGAAACAAAGGTGGAAAGCAGCGCTGGAAAACGAGTTGAACTCACAGGATATGATCAGTGCCTCTTTTTTCAGTGACCAAAATCGGCTGATAACCCTTTGCCTTGCAGAAAATGACGATAAGGAAAAGGAGCATTTCCTCCAGGTGCAAAAGGGTTTGGAAAAGAAGGCGGGGATCAGCTGCTTCTTGTGCATGACTGCTGTTGAGTTAAGTCAGGATCTGAAAAGTGGCTATCAGGAATTACTGCACGGCCTGGATGGGTATCCGTTTCAGCCCGAACCGGTTTATTGGTCATCGGAGGTAGGGGATTCATCCTGTTCTTTTTCATGTGAAGAAGAAGTGAGGCATGTGTTTCAGCTGGAAGCAGATGATACGGCCGAAGCGGCAGAAAAGCTTTTTCTGAAGTTCTCCGACTGCCGGTATACGGCTGGCGCGATTTGTATGGCCATTTCATCTGTTGAACACAGCCTTTTGGAAGGGTTTCCAAAGGCTGTTCGCTTCGAGTTTTTAATGGGAGTGAACCCGACCGTATACAACTCGTACGATCAGCTGAAAAACCTGTTTTTAAAGGATCTGTCATCTTATTTCTCGTTTCAGCAGAGAGCAGCCCATGAAGGATCACGCTGGCTGATTAAGAAAGCGGTTTCTTATATTCAAAAGTATTATGCCGAGGACCTGAAGGCAGGTGAAGTAGCGGGCATTATCCATGTTTCGCCAAATCACTTCAGCCAGCTGATCAAGCAGGAAACGGGAAAACATTTTAATGAATTTTTACACGAGGTCCGGCTGGAACAGGCGAAGAAATTGTTAAAGGAAACCTCTTGCCGCGTTTTTGAGATTGCAGAGAGGGTGGGATACCGCGAATACAAATACTTCGTTCATATCTTCAAGAAAAGTACGACACTTACGCCAACCCAATACCGGAATCTGGTTCACGCCCATGGCGGGCACGAAAGAAATCCATATGAAGAAAGGGAGAGAATGTGAAATGAAGCTATCAGGCGAATGGAAGCTGAAGTGGTTTGAGCCGGGGAAGGTGCCTTCTCTGGAAATAGCAGCTCCATCCTATATCGATCATTTTTGGATGGGGGCGTCTGTCCCGGGAGACGTTCACTCCGAGCTTTTGAAGAAAAGGCTCATTGAAGATCCATTTGTAGGACACAACGACCTGGCCAGCAGCTGGGTGGAAGAAAAGGAATGGTGGTACCGCACCACGTTTCTGTGGGAGGATGAATGCCTGGATGAGGAATATCTGCATCTGGTTTTCGAAGGACTTGATACGTACGCGGCCATTTATCTTAACGGAAAAGAAATCGGAAACACGGAAAACATGCTGGTGGAGCATACCTTTGAGGTTACCCGGCAGGTTCAACAGGGTAAAAATGTGATCGCCGTTAAATTCGATCCCATCGCCATCCACATGAAAAACAAGGAAAAGGATTATTGGTGCAGTTATGGAAAGGAACGTATCTGGACACGCAAGGCTGCGATGAATTTTGGCTGGGACTGGGGGCCGCGCCTCGTGACTGCGGGAATTTGGAAGGATGTTTCCTTAAAAAAATACACAAAAGCCCATCTTGAAGGAGTACACGCAAAAACGGTGAAAGTTGAAGAGGATAAAGCGCTGATCGAGGTGGAAGCTGACATTAAACAGTCGTTTAAAAACAAAGAAACGCTGATCCTGTCAGTTGAACTCAGGTCCCGGACAGAAGTGGTCACCTCCGAAACAGATGTGCTCTACCGTAATGGCAGAACCACAATGGAGGTGCCTCAGCCGAAGCTCTGGTGGACGCACGACCTTGGCGACCCATACCTGTATCAATTAAGAATAGAACTGAAGGATGAAAGCGGAGCGGTCCTTGATGTTCATGAACAGAGCTTTGGCATCCGCGAAATTAAGGTGGAACTAACCCATGAAAACGGAGAAAACCTGTTTGCTTTCAATTTGAACGGTGTCAGGATTTTTGCCAAGGGGGCGAACTGGATTCCTGTTCACAGCTTTATCGGCAGTGCAGAAGACAGCAGATATACGAAGCTTCTGGAACTGGCCAAGGACGCTCATATGAATATGATGCGTGTCTGGGGCGGGGGCATCTATGAAAAGGATATCTTTTACAAGGAATGTGACCGGTTAGGACTGCTTGTTTGGCAGGACTTCATGTTTGCCAACGCCCTTTATCCTGATTACAACCGGAATTTTATGCTCAATGTGAAGGACGAAATCACGAAGGTCATAAAAAGGCTGAGGAATTACTCATGTCTGGCGATCTGGTGCGGCAATAACGAGATTGACTGGATTTATGACCGCAAGCATTCGGATGGCGAGATTACCACACCATTTTACGGAGAGCGCATATATCATGAAGTGATTCCGGAGCTGCTCACAGAGCTCGATCCTGGCAGGCTGTATTGGCCAAGCTCTCCCTTTGGAAGTTCGGGAGACAGCGACCACGATGATGAAACGGTGGGTGACCGCCATAACTGGGTGGTTTGGCACGGAAATGTCGAGCCAAGAAAAAAAGGAGAGCCGGTCATTCAGAACATTTCGCTTGAAGGGGTTTCTTTTAAACAGTACAAAAAGGATTATACCCTCTTTTCGAGCGAGTTTGGCATGCATGCGTCTTCCAACTCTCATACCTTGTCCAAATACATTCCAGAAGGCGAGTTTTATTGGAAAAGTGCAGAGATGTCCTACCGGAACAAAGATCATTTTCATGAAAAAGGGATTCTTCTTATGGAAGGGTTCACCGGAGTGCCGGATACCATTGAAGAGTATATGAACTATTCGATGCTGACCCAGGCAGAAGGGCTGAAGTACGGAATTGAACACTACCGGCGCCGCAAGCTGTACACCAGCGGTGCGCTCATCTGGCAGCTTAACGATTGCTGGCCGGGCACCAGCTGGTCCATGGTCGATTATGAACTCCTGCCTAAAGCGTCCTATTATTATGCCAAAAGGTTCTTTGCCCCTGTTCTTGTTACGCTTGACCATGATCCCGGCAGCGACCTTGAACTCACGGTGATCAATGATCAGCTGCAGCCGGTGAACGACTCGGTGACGCTGGAAGTGCTTGATTTTAATGGAGCAACAGTATTTTCGCGGAAACTGGATTTTGAAGCGGAAGGAAACAGTGTTTTATCCCTTTTCAAATTTACAGAGGAGGAAATCCTTCAGGGGAAAAACGCGGGTGAAGTGATGGTTTGCCTTTCTTCAAGAAATGGAGCGTTCCCGGAAAACAGATATTATTTGCGGGATTTCAAGGAGATTAACTATCCGGAGGCACACCTGGAAATCGAAGAAAGCAGAGAGCAGAATACCATCACTGTCAGGGCGGACAAACTCGCCCGTTTTGTAAAAATCGATGTTGATCAGGAAGAGGTGCTTTGCTCGGATAACTTCTTTGATCTGCTTCCTGGTGAGGAAAAAACCATTTGTATTCGGTCTTTAAAAGATCATGAGGTCAATTTAGAATCTCTGAGGGTCTCTGCCATTAATGCGGACTCAGTGAAAGCAACGGAAACAGAAGCCATACAACTTTAAGGAAAAGGAGCGAACGTGATGACACAGGAATTGTCCTTCAATGCAACCAGCACAAAAAGCACTTTGCAGCTAAAAGACTGGAAGTTCAAGGCATGTGATGAACAGAACTGGCTTTCTGCCGAAGTACCGGGATGTGTGCATACCGATCTACTAAAAAACGGGCTGATCTCTGATCCGTTTTACGGTAAAAATGAGCTGCAGCTTCAATGGATCGATAAGAAAGATTGGGAGTACGAGACCACGTTTGATGTGCCTCATACCATGCTTTCCCTCGACCGGCTGGAGCTTCTGTTTCACGGGCTGGATACGTACGGTGAGGTTTACCTGAATGATACGCAAATTCTAAAGACAGACAATATGTTCAGGGTATGGAAAAAGGATGTTAAGGAGCACCTGAAAGAACAAAACAATGTGCTTCGGATCCGCTTCCACTCGCCCATTGAAAAAGATCTCGTAAAACAGGAGAAGCTCGGCTATAACCTGCCTGCGGTCAATGACCATTCGCAGGACGGAGAAGTAGGCGACAAGACATTAAGTGTGTTTGCGAGAAAGGCGCCGTATCATTATGGCTGGGACTGGGGCCCTCGTTTTGTGACGAGCGGAATCTGGAAAAGCGTTGAACTGGCAGGCTGGTCAACGGCAGAGATTAGCGACCTTTTTATTCAGCAGAAAAAGGTTACTTCCTCTTCCGCCGAACTGACCGCTGTCGTGGAGATTGAAACGGAAAAAGAGGCTGAAGGCACCCTCCATATAGAAGCAGAAGGAATCAGTATCTCACAGGATGTACGATTGGCTGTTGGAACCAATACGGTAGAAATCGAACTGAAAATCACCAATCCGAAGCTCTGGTGGAGCAGAGGCCTGGGTGAACCGTATTTGTATGATTTTACTGCATCGTACGTTCAGGAAGAGCAGATGATTACGGAAAAAACGGTACGCACAGGGCTGCGTTCAATCAGGCTGGTTCGCGAAAAAGAGGAACAAGGCGCTTCCTTTTACTTCGAATTAAACGGAGTACCGGTTTTCGCCAAGGGAGCCAACCATATTCCAAACGACAGCTTTGTGACCGAAGTGACCTATGAGCGGTACAAACACGAAATCATCAGTGCAGAACTGGCGAACATGAACATGCTCCGGGTGTGGGGCGGCGGAATCTATGAAAACGACGAGTTCTATGAACTGTGTGACCAGCACGGGATCTTGGTTTGGCAGGATTTTATGTTTGCCTGCAGCATGTATCCTGGCGACCAGGATTTTATGGACAATGTCAAGGCAGAGGCGGAGGATAACATCAGACGCCTAAGAAACCATCCGTGCATTGCCTTATGGTGCGGAAACAATGAGATGGATGTTGCCTGGGCCCAATATGATGAGGAAGCGGGATGGGGATGGAAGCAGCAGTATTCACAGGAGCAAAGGGATGAAATCTGGCAATCCTATGATACACTTTTTCATCATCTGCTGCCGGAAGCCGTTCAACGGCTCTCGCCTGAAATAGCGTATTGGCCGTCATCGCCGATGGCCGATTGGTCCAATGACCGCCAGCAGCATTCAAACTATGTATCCGGCAGCGGTGACATTCACTACTGGGACGTGTGGCACGGCTCTAAACCCTTTGAGGAATACAACAGTCATGTTGGGCGCTTTATGAGTGAATACGGGTTTCAATCGTTTCCGGAATATAAAAGTGTAAAACAGTATGCGGAAGATGAGGATATGGAACTTGAATCGGAAGTGATGCTTCACCACCAGAAAAACGGCCGCGGGAACGCCCTGATTAAAGAATACATGGAAAAGTACTTGCCGGTAGCGAAGGATTTTCCGTCGTTCCTTTACATGAGCCACGTGCTTCAGGCTGAGGGCATCAAGTCTGCCATTGAGGCCCACCGCAGGAAAAAGCCCTATTGTATGGGAACCTTGTACTGGCAAATGAATGACTGCTGGCCAGTAGCCTCATGGGCTAGTATGGATTATTACGGACGCTGGAAGGCACTGCATTATTATGCGAAGAAAAGCTTCCAAGATGTTATGGTGTCCATTGACGGAACGAACAGCGAAAAAGTGGATGTTCATGTGATTTCGGATCAGTTGGATCCGGTGGAAGGAACACTGATTTCGAGGCTGCTGAATTTCCAGGGTGAGGTCATCAGGGAATTCAAGGATGCTGTTAACCTCGAAGGGAACACAGGCAACGTAATATTGTCCCTGTCCACGGCCGAGCTGTTGGATGGACAGAATCCGGCAGGAACTGTCCTTCAGGCAGAGCTTGTTGCAGATGAAAGAGTCATAGATTGGAAGGAGCATTATTTTGTGTCCGGAAAAGAACTAAAGCTGCAGAAGCCGGTGCTGTCTATAACAAGGGTCAGTGACAGTGAATACATGATTGAAACGAATACGCTGGCCAAGCAGGTATGGCTTTCCGCAGAAAACGAGGGCGTGTTTTCGGATAACTATTTTGATTTAATTCCGGGAAGGCCAAAGCGGATTCAATTTTTCGAGCGCAAAGATGGAGCGCTTGTCTTTGGGTCACCGGAAAATTTGGAAGTTCAATCTATGTATGATTTTATGAAAAGGTAACCATGTTTGTACTTGTGGGAGTTAATATCCGTTCCAGGATGCTCGCTTTCCTCGGGCGGTCGCTGAGCCTTACCGGCGTAAACGCCTACTTCCTCGTCGCAAGCTCCTGCGGTAACGGCGCGAGCGCCTCCCTGGTCTCATCTGTCCCGCTTTTCCCGTAGGAGTCTCGCACCTTTCACTCCTATCAACCAATCGATGAAGAATAAAAAGACTGACCCGGGCGCTTTAAAAGGCTTTCGGGTCAGCTTTTTCATGGGTCTATGGTATAATGAATAAAAATTTAGAAAATTTAGAACTCGGAGGGATAGATTCTTGAATGTACCGATGCTGTTGCCTCAGTTTTTGGATCGTGCCGTCAAGGTTTATGGAAAGAAAGCAGCAATCGTAGGGGAAAATCGAACGTATACATACAGAGAAATAAACGACCGGGTTAATCAGCTGTCACGTGGGTTACAGGAAGCGGGGATTAACAAGGGTGACCGCGTGGCCTATCTGGCACCGAACACATCCGAAATGTATGAAGGGTTCTATGGGGTGCTGCAGCTGGGAGCGGTGATGGTGCCGCTCAACACCCGCCTGAAGCCTGAGGATTATTTGTACATCCTCAATCACAGTGGCACAAGGGTATTATTTGTCGATGCTGAGCTCCTTCAGCTGATCAAACCGGTTTTTGACGAGCTAACGACTGTAGAGGCGATTTTCGTCCATGGTTTGGAAGAGGATCAGGAAGCCTGCCGGTCGTATGAAAAATGGCTCAGCGGTTTTGAATCTGATCCTGTTGACCGGCCGGATATGGATGAAAATGATCTGGCCACACTGCTTTACACGAGTGGAACGACAGGCAAGCCAAAAGGAGTCATGCTGTCTCACCGCAGCAATTTTATGCATGCGCTTACAACGCAGCATCACCTGCGTGTATCGGATCATGATGTGCTTCTGCATGTATTGCCGATGTTTCATGTGAATGGCTGGGGATCGCCTTTTTATTACACAGCAAACGGTGCCACTCAAGTGTTCTTGAAAAAGGTGGTGCCAGCTCATATTTTTCAAAAGGTGAAAGAGAACAGTGTCACGGTAATGCACATGGCGCCGACGGTTTTAAACGGACTGCTTCAGTATGCCGATCAGCAGGCGGAGGAAGCCAAAACAGAACAAAATATCCGGATTGTTATTGCCGGTTCCGCGCCGCCTCCTGCGTTTGTTAAAGCGGTGGAAGAAAAGCTGAAGTGGGAGTTCATTCAGGTGTACGGCATGACAGAAGCTGCTCCGCTGATCACAACCTCGATCATCCGGGACACCCAGCAGCATCTGGATCCGGAGGAAAAGTATCGCCTTAAAGCCAAGGCCGGCTATGAGTTTATTGGCAGCGAGGTGAAAGTGGTCAATGAAAACGGAGACGAAGTGGCACCGAACGGAAAAGAGATTGGTGAAATCATTGTTCGCAGCAACACGGTAATGGAAGGGTACTGGAATAACCCGGAAGAAACCCATAAAGCCATTCGCGATGGTTTTTATCATACAGGGGATATGGCGTTGGTCGATGAGGAAGGAAACATCGAGATCGCCGATCGGAAAAAGGATATCATTATCTCAGGCGGTGAAAACATTTCATCCATTGAAGTGGAAGCGGTGCTGTATGATCACCCCGCGGTACTTGAGACAGCGGTCTTTGCCGTGCCGCATGACAAGTGGGGAGAAACTCCTCAGGCTGTCGTTGTACTCAGAGAAGGCTATGACACGAGTGAAGACGAACTCATCACCTTTGCGAGAAGCCGGATGGCCCATTTTAAGGCGCCGACAATCATTAAGTTTGTTGACGAACTGCCAAAGACTGCATCTGGTAAGATCCAGAAGGTTCATCTCAGAAAAGCCTACTGGGAGAATAAAGGAAAGCTGGTAAACTAGTTTTGTATAGAGGACCGGGCTTGCGCCGGCCTCTTTTTTGGTTTGCGGTTTTATGAAAATGACGTGATATGCAACTATTTAGTGTCGAACCGCAACTAAACTTGGCTGTACCGCAACTAAATCGTGTCGAACCGCAACTATTGCACGTCGAATCGCAACTAAACCGGCTGCACCCGCAACTAAACCGATCCAGCCGGCCTTCCAGACCCCGAAAAACGCAAGAGAGCAGCTGAACATGTCAGCTGCCTGCTTCCTTAAGTAATTTTTGTTTGGCCGTATAGGCCATATGAAAGTATTTGCTCGCTTTTTTGTCATTTGAGACACTGTAGAATTCGGAGGCAAGCTTTTCCGCATAATCCTGCACATAACCCCACAACTGCATGGATTCGAAATAGGAAAGGGCATCAGATGCTGTTTTTTCAAGCTGTTCTGCGGTAGCTGAATGATTGCAGTCGCTCAAAATGGAAAAGTGATGAATATATTCTTCGTTTTGTGCATCCCGAGCGATTTTTAAGCCCAGTGTAATCCACTCATTGGCCCGTTCGAAATTTCTTAGCTTTACTTGTTCACGGGCAATCAGATAGGCAGTTTTATAATCGGTGTTTTTCTCTTCAAATGCTTCGCTTAAGTGAGCGAGCGCTTTCTCAGAGTAATTTTGTTCTGCATACAGCATTCCCAGATTATAGCGGATTTTCAGTTCAAACGGTTCTTTTTTCAGTGTGCTGGAACGAAGAATGTCGAGTGCAGAGAGAAAATGATCTTCAGCTTCCCTGAACTGTTTTAACGAAGTGGAGGCTAGGCCGATGACGTTTTCGCTGCCGGCAAGCTTCACTTCATAACCGGACTTGTCCTCAAAATACTCTTTGGCTTTAAGGGCATGGCGGACGGCAAGCAGAGGCTGGCGTATATGATAATAAAAGGTGGCGACTTTATAGTTGAACTCTGCTTTTTCAATGTCATCGGTAAACTGATTTAAACGTTTTTCAGCAAGCTGGTAGTGAAGCTTGGCTTCCAGGTAATTTCCGGTTTCTGTGGCATAAATGGCTTTGAAGAAGTGAAAGTAATAAGATAAAAAGTCGTCGGTTTCTCTTTTTTGCCCTTCATTCAGATGGTTCAGGGTATACCTGGCCTCCCATAAATCGTCGATCAGCAGTTGATACCTGAAGCATAATAAAGAGTAATAGATAAAAAGAGTCTGGGTAGGATCAATCTCCATGTTTTCAATCTTTTCGTCAATCTCCAGCTTGAGTCTGCGGGATTCTACGAGGTTTTGTGAAAGAATTTCACGGTACCAGCTGTTTAACAGCTGAATCATCTGATCCGTACTCGTCAACTCTATTTCCATAACATTCGCCCCACCTTTTTGCATAAATTTACATTTTAACACAATCTTAGCATATTGGGCTTTTTAACGATTGAGTCAATTGACGCAATTAATAGAAAATTCATCCGTTCCTTTTCTCCTACTTTTTATGTCCAACGAAAAAAGGGAAGGAGGCCGCTCTCTCTCTTCCCTGAATGCTATGTGAAGTTCTGGGTGTGCACCTGAGCAACGATCTGGTTACCCATTCGTTGTAGAAAATGTTTTCCCGTGTTCGGCATTCGGTACGGCTGATTGTTCCGCGATATAGCCACCAATCAATAAAGCGCCAGCTAATGCAATACCAACAAGAGCACCTGTCATTTTCTTCATATTGACACCCCTTAAAAATATTTTTAGTTTTCAGTCTGCTGAAGCTACAAGATGTCAGACCCCCCTGACCTCCTTCCTTCAACAATGTTTTACAATTTACAACAATAATAGCAAATATCAATAGAATTGGAGTGGGTAATTTGTTTTAATTTTCAAAAATTTTACATCAGTCTAATTTACTAATTTTTCCTGAATAAAAGATCCCCCGCAGAACATTAGCGGGGGATCTCATCGTTGGGCTATTTCTTTTCAAGCTCTTCCCATTCCATATGAGTTTGCGGAAAGCCGTTGGCCTGCCATTCCGACCGGTAGGTGGAATCAAGCTGCGTTAATCCTTTTTCCTCGGGATCTTTGTTGGCGTCCACGCTCTCCATTCGGTCGACCCGCAGGCTTCTTTTGTGATCCACGTCCGGCAGAACATTTGGCGAGTGTTTTTTTAACCGGTAGGAGTTAATGGCAAGTACGGCACTTGTAGACAGGGCTGATCCAATCAATATGTTTCTGGTTGAGCTTCTCATAGTTTACCTCCATCAGCTAGTGTTAAAAGTGATCTATACCCTTCTATACCCGTTTTTTGTGTAAAACCCTCATTTTTTATTTTCGGCAAGGTAATGCTCGACTTTGTTAACACCGCCGCCAAATAGACGTTTGCCCGTTCCGGTGTAGGTGTATCCGAAATCATCCTTTTGTTTGTAATGATTAACGGCCTTGTCCAGATCATGAAAGATTCTGTGCAAGTAAAGCAATGCTGTTTTGTCCTTCTCTTTGGACACTATTTCAGCCAGCTCTCTGGCATTTTGGAAATCCTTTTTTACCGTTTCACTTTTTACCGTAACAGAACGGATTTCATTCACCAGTTCAATGGCGTGAGTTTGCTGATCCGCCCAGTTGATCGTTTCGTCCTTGTCATAGCAAAGCGTTTTATTATAGTACTGATGGGTGGAATCGATCAGTGTGCTATAGGGGACTTCCCCTCCTGGTTCTGTGGCTTCGACCTCCTCGGTTACAGAAGCTGTTGACAAGTAATACCATCCCAGTCCGGCCAGACTTACCAGAAGCACGGCAGCCAAAATGAAAAACTTTCTTTGGTTTTTTATAATCGTCAAACGCTCACTTCCTTTGTTTTTTGAAATTACCAATTTTTAGTGTAACTTTTATTGGCTTTGATCGACTAATAAGGTGTAATCCAAATAATCAGGGTGATAAAAAGAGAGGGGTCTTAAAAAATGAAAAAAATGATTGCTTCTGTTTTAACTGCTTCTGCATTGCTTATGGGAGTTCCTTCTGTGGCCGGTGCCCAGACCGCCCCCGATTACTCCATATTTCAACTGCCAAAGTCAGGAGTTCTGAAATCCGGTGACCATGGAGAAAACGTGAAAATCCTTCAATGGGCATTAAATAAAGTGATGAATGCAGGGTTGAAAACAGACGGAATCTTTGGCCCAAAAACAAAGAAAGCCGTCATTGCCTTTCAAAAGAGTGCAAAATTGGTTCCGGATGGGATCTATGGGAAAAAAACGCATGCTGCTCTGTCTGAAAAAGTGAACTCTTACGGCTTTCCGGAAATCGTGTTGAAAGAAGGCAGCAAGGGGAATGCGGTAAAAATTCTTCAAAAAGCACTGAATGAAATTGGATCTTCTCTCAGTGTGGACGGCATTTATGGCCCGAAAACGAAAGCGGCAGTCCTCAAGTTTCAAAAGAAATATCCAGAGCTAAAGGATACAGGTATTTTTGATGCTCCAACACGAATTCTCCTGGATAAAGTACTGCACGACTAATCTGATTTTGTATCCACCCGAAAAACGGGCTGTCCAAGAAGTCTGGAAGCCGTTGATTTTCGTTCCAGGCCGCTCGCTTTCCGCGGGGCGTGCGGTGAGCCTTACCGGCGTGAACGCCTACCTTTTGGCGCAAGCGCCTGCGGGAGTCTCACCTGTCACGCTAGTCCCGCAGGAGTCTCGCACCTTCCACTACAATCAACTTTTCATTGAAGATTTTTTACGCAAAAAGGGGATGCCTGAAGGTCAATTTTTGACTTTCAGGACAGCCCCTTTTCTTTCTCTTTACTTGGTTACGAGCACTGGACATTCCGCTTCAGATAACACCTGTTGGCTTACACTGCCCAGGACCATACGCTTCAGCCCGCTCAGTCCCCGGCTTCCCATGACGATCAGATCCATATCATGAACTTTTGCATAGTCACAAATCGACTTTGCTGCATCCCCTTCAAGAATTTCTGTTTTCACATGGTCTGTATAGTGTAATGCTGTATTTCTTGCTTCCTCCAATAACGTTTCGCCCTGTCCTTTTTCCGAAGCGGCGGCGTCCCTTACTTCCTGCTCGACTGATCCCTTGTAGGCTGCCATTGTAAACCCTTCCCCATAAAGCGGGTAGGCCGGTTCAGCCAAAACATGGGCGAGCGTCAACTCGCTTCCTGTGCTTTTTGCCAGTTCTGCACCATATTGCAGGGCTTGATGACTTCCTTCTGAGCCGTCAAGCGCAATCATCACTTTTTCATACTTCATCTTATTCTCCTCCTTTGCAAAATACTGGCGGGCCGAAGCATTCTTATACTTATCTCATAGCCTATTTCGGATTTTCCTAAACAAAAAAGGAAAGAGCGGGTCCTAACTCTGGATGTGTTCTTTCCATTTTTAATTTTTTTCCAGAATCCAGAGTGCCATTTGAAGGGCAAAGGCATCCTTGAACTTCCTGGGATCATAACCGGTTTCTTCTTTTATTTTGTTGAGTCTGTAGATGAGTGTATTCCGGTGGATGTGGAGGCTGTCTGCGGTTTGCTGCAAATTCAGATGGTGATCCAAAAAACACTGCAGTGTGCCGGTTAATGAAAGCACAGAGTTTAGTAGTACACGGCGTGAAAGCCTGGCAGCTGCAACAGGGTTCAACTGATGGATCAGCGCCTGGGCTTCAAGCTTTGCGAACAAAAGCACCTCCTCCTGCGGATCACCGATTTCAAGAGCAAGGATGCAGTCTTCGTACGATTGATGAAATAATTCCAGAGTGGAGAACGGTGTGCTGCAGGCTATTCGGAACTTGAAATGGTGGAATTTCAATAGCTGCAGGACCGCCTCTCGCTTTCTTTTTCCTTCGTCTTCTTTTTGATAGGAAAAGGCCATACACAATCGTTTGGTATGAACAAATCCTGCCAGGCAATGATCCGATCCCGCAGCCTTTTCCAGCTGCTGGATAAGCACCGAACGAGACAGGGATTGACCTTCGTCCAGTTCAATAACCAGTGTCTGGAGGGTGGGGGGCAGTTCAATCTTCAGAAGGCCAAGCCGTCGAAGAACATGCTCGATGGATGGCTGTTCGCTCAGCAAGTCCTCGATAATCATATCCTTTGTCCGCTGCTGCCATTCAGTCTGGCTGGCCATATACGACTGTTTCACCATGAGCTCTGTGGTCATTTTCACCAATCCGGCCACATCTTCTATTTCTTTGGGATTACCGGTGATCCCGATGACCCCGACAATTTGCTGGTCAAAGACGATAGGTAGATTAATCCCTGGCTGGGCGCCTCTCCATTTTCCATCATGGTCCAGAGGAACAGTAAAAGGTTGTTCGCTTCGCAGCACTTCCAGGGCACCCTCATGAATATGATAGAGGCGCGATGAATCACAGGAAGCGATGATGATGCCCTTACTGCTCATGATATTCACATTGCGGTTTAGCCGGGATGAGGTTTCTTTTACGATCATTTCAGCGATTTCAGTCGTTAGCATGTCGTTCTCCTTTGGTTATTTTCCACAAAAAATTATAAAAAATAAAAGCGATTTGTAGAGGTTTTATCCATAGATTTATAATTTTCAGACAAGTATACTATAACCAACCATATAATGAAAGCGTTTTCTAAGGGGGTTCAGGGTTGAAGATTGTTATTGCGCCAGACTCATATAAAGGAAGTTTATCGGCAACGGAAGCTGCAGCAGCGATCGAACGCGGGATAAAGAAGGCGAATCCTTCAATTGAAACGGTCATTGTGCCGGCGGCTGACGGCGGAGAAGGAACCATGGACACACTTGTTGCCGCGACTGCCGGTGAGAAGAAAGAAGTGAGGGTAACCGGTCCGCTGGGACAAGAGGTTGTGGCATCCTATGGCGTATTGGGTGATACCAGCATGTGTGTGATCGAAATGGCTGAAGCCTCAGGGCTTTGCCTGCTTACGCAAGAGGAACTCAATCCGCTGGCTTCTACCACATTTGGGACCGGACAGCTGATCAAACAGGCACTGGATGATGGATTCCGCTCCTTTATTCTCGCTATCGGTGGGTCAGCCACCAATGATGGCGGTGCAGGTATGCTCCAGGCGCTTGGTATGAAGCTGGTGGACAAAAATGGAGCCGAGATCGGTTCCGGAGGCGGAGAGCTAAGCCGTCTGGAAGTTATTGATGACACAGGATTTGATCAGAGAATTAAGGAGAGTACCTTCCTCATTGCGTCGGATGTCGAGAATCCGCTTGTCGGGAAATCCGGTGCTTCAGCCGTTTTTGGCCCGCAAAAGGGAGCAACAGCAGAAATGGTAAACGTGCTGGATCAAAACCTTTCCCATTGGGCGGATAAAGTGGAAGAACTGACAGGAACAAGATTGCATGACCTGCCGGGAGCCGGGGCAGCGGGCGGGATTGGAGGAGCCTTTCAGGCGTTTTTTTCCGCTCAGATGAAGCGTGGCGTTGATATCGTGACGGAGTATGCCGGTCTTCCCGAAGCTCTTGATGGAGCTGATCTTGTCATAACGGGAGAAGGCAGGGTCGATTTTCAAACGGCTTCCGGTAAGACGCCGATGGGCGTAGCACAGAAAGCAAAAGAAAAGGACGTTCCAACCGTTATCCTTGCCGGCTCGGTCGGCGATGGCGTGGACGTTCTCTATCAATACGGCATCATCAGCATCACGAGCATCATTCAGCAGCCACTAACCCTTCAAGAAGCAATGGAACAATCATCTCAATTGCTGGAGTATAGTGCAGAACAGGTTGTCCGAACATTTATTCATGATAAACCAACAAGCGAAAGCGGGGTTCTACACTATGAAACTTAAACAAACGATTGAAAAAGTACCCGGAGGACTCATGGTCGTTCCACTGTTGTTCGGGGCGTTACTGAATACTATTGACCAGCTTCATTTGAAGCCGGTGATGAATTTCTTAAAATCGCTCGGTGTTGCCAAAACGGAAGAAGGCTACTACGAATTTTTGCGCATAGGAGGCTTCTCTCAGGAACTGTTTAAAGACAGTGCGCTCGTTCTGATTGCACTCTTCCTGTTTTGTGCAGGAAGCCAGATGAACTTGCGGGTTGGAGGAGCAGCACTGAAAAAAGGGATCCTGCTTACTACTTCCAAGTATTTCACCGGATTGGCGGTTGGTTTGCTGTTTGGTTATTTCTTTGATCCGATGGACGGGTTGTTTGGACTTTCCACACTGGCGATTATTGCGGCCATGACGAACGGAAACGGCGGAATGTATGCGGCCCTTACCGGCCAGTACGGAAACCGTTCCGATGTAGGCGCGGTGGCGGTGCTTTCGTTGAACGACGGACCGTTTTTTACACTCATGTCACTTGGACTGCTGGGATCAAGCTTTCCGATCATTTCCTTTATTGCCGTACTGCTGCCGATTGCCATCGGAATGATTCTTGGAAACCTGGACGAAGATATCCGTGATTTCCTGAAAGCGGGAGAAATTCTGCCTGTACCGTTCTTTGCCTTTGCTTTGGGAGCGGGAATGAATCTTGCCAGCTTTTTCAATCCGTCAGTCGTTACAGCAGGTCTGACCATTGGCCTCATGACTACGATTCTTACGGCATCTACGGGAATTCTTGTATTTAAATTATTTAAAGAAAAAAGCTTCATTGCACCGGTTTCGGAAGCATCGACGGCAGGAAATGCGGCAGGTACTCCGGCAGCGATTGCGGCCGCTGCATCGGTTGCAGCGGGGTCGGGAATGATGAGTGCTGCAGAGGCGCAATCCTACCAGGATATTGTAAACGTTGCTACTGCGCAGATTTCGATCGCCACACTGACAACGGCCATTTTATGTCCGATTGCGGTGATTCTTGTAGATAAATGGCAAAAGGCGAGAGGAATCGACGGCAAGCTGGAGAAGTTTGAATTGGAAGGACGGGACCAAAAAGAGAGAAGCGTACCTTCAACTTCAGCGTAATGGACAGTTAAAAAGGAGAGAACAACATATGGAGACAACTTTGTTATACGGAAAAGAAGGGCTGAAACTGAATCTCCCTGAAAACACGTTTGTTGTGGAACCGAATAACCTTCCGGGAGTTGAGAACAAAGAGCAGGCGATTTTGGATGCGTTGAGAAATCCGATCGGTGCACCGTCACTAAAGGAAAGTGTCAAGGCGACAGACAAAGTAGCCATTGTAATCAGCGATATTACAAGACCGACACCAAATGACGTGCTTGTTCCTCTGCTCATTGAGGAACTGGATCATGTGCCGCTTGAGAACTTTGTGATCATCAACGGGACAGGCACTCACCGCGACCAGACAGAGGAAGAGTTTGTGCAAATGCTCGGCCAGTGGGTCGTCGATCATATCAAGATTGTCAATAATCACTGTCATGACCTGGATTCACTCGTTAATGTGGGAAGAAGCAAGTTCGGCTGCGACGTCTATTTGAATAAAGACTATGTGGAAGCCGATTTCCGCATTGTTACGGGATTCATTGAGCCCCACTTTTTTGCGGGATTTTCGGGCGGCCCAAAAGGCATCATGCCTGGCATTGCCGGTATAGAAACCATTATGACCTTTCATAATGCTCGAATGATCGGGGATCCACGCTCCACTTGGGGCAACATGGTGGATAACCCGGTTCAGGAAATGACACGCGAAATCAATGCGATGTGCAAGCCGCATTTTATGTTGAACGTGACGCTGAACCGGGAAAAGGAAATCACCAATGTGTTCGCCGGGGAGCTGTATGAGGCACACGATAAGGGATGTGCGTTTGCCAAGGAACATGCCATGATCCGCTGCAAAGAGAGGTTTGATGTGGTGATCACCTCCAACTCCGGCTATCCGCTTGACCAAAATTTGTATCAGGCAGTTAAAGGAATGAGTGCCGCTCACAAGATTGTGAAAGAGGGAGGCTCCATCATTGTTGCCTCCGAATGCTCTGACGGGCTGCCTGACCACGGGAATTACTCGAAAATTTTTCAATTTGCCGAAACACCACAGGAGCTGCTCGATCTGATCAATGATCCCGATTTTAAAATGTTCGATCAGTGGCAGGTTCAAAAGCAGGCGGTCACCCAGGTGTGGGCAGATGTTTATGTCTATTCCAAGCTGACCGATGAGCAGGTAAAAGGAGCCATCCTGATGCCGACCCATGACATTGAAAAGACACTGGAAGAGTTAAAAGAGAAATACGGACCTGAGATGACAATAGCGGTGCTGCCACTCGGGCCGCTAACCATTCCTTATGTGGAAGAACGGAGGGGTTCTGTTGTTGGATAAGTATAAAAAACTGCAGGATATTTTACGAGAAATGAAAACCGTAGTGGTCGCTTTTTCCGGAGGGGTGGACAGCACTTTTCTATTAAAAGTCGCGCTTGATACGCTTGGAAAAGAAAACGTGCTGGCGGTCACTGCAGACAGCGAGACCTATCCGTTTGAGGAACTGCAGGAGGCAAAACGGTACGCAGCGATGCTCGGCGCACGCCATGAAGTGATAGAAACCTCAGAACTCAGCATTCCCGGCTATTCCGAAAACACCTCCAACCGCTGTTATTTTTGCAAGAAGAGTTTGTTTGAGCATCTGATTCCGATTATGCATGAACATCACTATGAAAATATCGCGTTTGGTCTCATAGCCGATGACATGGGAGAACATCGGCCGGGAACAAAAGCCGCAAGAGAATACAATGTACGGGGACCAATCCAGGAGGCCGGTTTGTTCAAAAGCGAAATACGTGAGCTTTCCCAGCAGTTGGGACTTCCTACATGGGATAAGCCCTCCTTTGCCTGCCTTTCATCAAGAATTGCCTATGGAGAAGAAATTACCATCGAGAAGTTGAGAAAAGTGGACCGTTCCGAACAGGCCATTCGTGCCATCGGCATCCGTCAGGTACGGGTCCGCACGCATGGTGACATTGCCAGAATTGAAGTAGTGCCAAAGGAAATGAACAGGCTTCTTGAACATCACGAAGAAATTACAAAGCAGCTGCAGGAGTTTGGCTACAGCTATGTAACGATGGATTTGACCGGCTATAAAAGCGGCAGTATGAACAAAGTGCTGGCAGAAACCAAAACAACGTAGAGAAGGAGATTTCATGAAAAAATTCGAAGACCTCGGCTTCAGTAAGGTGGACCTGGATCGCGAGAAACGTACAGGCTATCCTGAAGTCATCTATGGAGAAGGAAAAACAGCAGATCAGATTAAAAAAATCATGGAAACCCTGATTGAGACCCATGGGAAGGCTATGGTTACCCGGCTTTCCAAAGAGAAGGCAGAAGTGATGCTCGCCGTATATCCTGATGCTCACTATCACGACGTTTCCAGAATTCTTTTATACGGACCTCCGCGTGAGAAATACGGTGGGGATGTGATGGTTATCGCGGCAGGCACCTCCGATCTTCCTGTTGCAGAGGAAGCGGCCATTACCGCCGATTGGATGGGCTGCAAAGTCAACCGCCTGTATGATGTTGGGGTAGCGGGCATTGACCGGCTGCTGGCCTATCGGGAAGATATCACAAAAGCCAGTGTGCTGATCGTTGTGGCCGGTATGGAAGGAGCTCTGCCGAGTGTGATTGGAGGCATGGTTCAGCGTCCGGTTATTGCGGTTCCGACTTCTGTGGGGTATGGTGCCCATTTGCAGGGTCTTACTCCGCTTCTCGCCATGCTCACCTCCTGTGCGTCCGGAATGAGTGTGGTGAACATTGATAATGGATTTGGTGCGGCCTATCAGGCGGCTCTTATTTTAAAACTCGCAAATGAGGGGATTGCCAATGAAACAGCTTTATCTTGATTGCCAGTACGGCATTTCCGGTGATATGACACTTGCTGCGCTTTTCGACGTTGGCGCTGATCTTTCCTACGTAACAGAGCAGCTGAAGCAGCTTCCGATTGATTCGTTTCACATGACCACCAAGAAAGTCGATAAGAGAGGAATCTCAGCGAACCTGCTTGACCTTCAGTTTAAGGAAGCGGAACTGGTAGGTGCCGCACATGTCCATGAAGCAGGCCACAGCCATTCTCACGAACATGACCATCACCATCATCACGATCATGAGCATGAACACAGCCATTCGCATGAACATGATCATCATCATCACCACCATGACCATGTTCATCGGAAAGCATCAACGATCTTGGAGATGATTGAAACAAGTGAGCTTCCTGTTCGGGTAAAGGAACGGAGCCGGCGTGTATTTGAAGTCATCGCCGAAGCGGAGGGTAAGATTCACGGAATGGATCCAAAGGAGGTTCACTTTCATGAGGTGGGTGCCATGGATTCCATTATTGATGTGATCGGAGTATGCCTGGCGCTCGAAGATTTGCAGGTTGATGGAATTGTAGCCTCACCCGTCCCGACGGGCTATGGCAAGGTGAGGATGGCGCATGGACTCTATCCCATTCCGGCCCCTGCGACGGCCGAGATTCTTAAAGGAGTGCCGCTTGAGGCTTTCCATGTAAAAGGCGAACTGACCACGCCAACAGGAGCCGGCTTCTTAAAGGCGCTTGCCGATGACTATGGGTATATGCCACCTCTTGTCATCGAGAAAATCGGATATGGAGCAGGACAAAAGGACTTTGAGCATCCGAACGTTCTCAGAGCAATCCTTTTTGAGGAGAAAGTAAAGTAGAAAAGCCCGGGAGAGAGCGGGAATTGCGATCTCCCGAGCCTTTTTGTGTGGTTTTTTACCAGTTTGTGAGTGATGCCGGTGGATAGGTGGAGGGTAATCGAAAATTTACTGTCCGCGCAACTAGTTTGACCTGTTATATACCGGACGGGGGTATATCCTCTCACAATCACCCAGTGATTTTACTTTGAAAATATTAAACTTACTAATTGCTTTTAAATTAAAAATAGTAAAATGAGACCATTTTCAGAAAAATAAAAAAACGGATTGACATCCTTTGACAAGATGTACTATGATTATCACAGTTATTAGTTATACAGAACACGGTTTTATATTATAAAACAACTAAGACATTGCATTTCCAGAAACAATCATCATTTTGTAAGGAGGGCAGTGTCTTTTGTTTAAAAATATAACAGAACAGAGTTTTATAATGTAAAACCATTAGTCCTCCGCTATGCTGCTTTTTTATTTTTTTGCAGCATGATGGCAACGCTTTCAAAAAAACGTAAAAAACCAAACGAAAGGGTGGTTAGGGTGAAAGTCAAGAAAAGCTTGGGTGTTGTAATGGGCATCATGCTGATGCTGTCCCTGATCCTGTCGGGATGCGGCAGTAAATCCACTTCCTCATCGGGAGAAAAAACAAGGACCATAAAAGTCGCCAATTATTTTGCCAAGGATCATCCGCAGAATGTGGCGTTGCGAGAGAAATTCAAGCCCATGGTTGAAAAGGAATCCGGCGGCACGCTGAAAGTCCAGATCTATGACAACAGCACACTCGGTGCCGAAAAGGAATTTTACGATGGTGTTCGAAACGGCACCATCGAAATGGGGATCCCCGGACTGATCATGCAGTCGGATATCGAAAAAATGGCGGTTCCGGAATGGCCTTTCCTTTTTAAAGACTATGAACATGTAAAAAAGGTGCTCAACGGCCCAATCGGAAAAGAACTCACTGAGGATCTTGAAAAGAAGCACGGTGTTAAACCGCTGGCCTGGAGTGCCAATGGTTTCCGAATGTTCTCAAGCAGCAAACCCATCAATAACATGGATGACTTTAAAGGGCTGAGAATGAGAATGCCAAACATTCCAAATTACATAAAACTTGGCAAGCTGCTTGGCATGAATGTAACGCCAATGCCGATTTCTGAAGTGTTCTCGGCGCTGGAGCAGAAGGTGGTAGACGGCCAGGACAATCCGATTGCCACGTTAAAAGCATCAGGCTGGTACGAAGTGCAGGACCATGTACTGGAATCCAATCACATGTTCAGCCCGAACATTTATATCATCAACAGCAAATTTTTCAACAGCCTGTCTAAAAAGCAGCAGAGCATCATAGAAAAAGCATCAAAAGAAGCCGCTGATTATGAATTTGGCTTGATGGAAAAAAGCTACGACAAGGACAAGCAGGATCTTGAGAAGGAAGGCATTAAATTTACCGCACCTGATGCCACTTTTAAACAAGACATGGAAAAAGCAGCGGATCCGCTCTATAAGGACTTTTACAAAAAGTACCCGTGGGCCAAGGACCTCGTAGCCAAAATCAAAAAAGAAGCTGAATAAGGGGGAATCCAAAATGCTTCAGAAAATAAGCAGGATCGCAAACGGTATCCTGAATGGAGCCATCGCCTTTTCTCTGGCCTCGATGGCCATCCTGGTGTTTGGAAATGTCGTATTGCGGTACGCCTTTAACTCGGGAATCACTTGGTCTGAAGAAATGTCCCGCTTTCTGTTTGTTTGGATGGTGTTCTTTGGGGCTATTGCCGCTCTGAAGGATAACATGCACCTCGGTGTAGACCTGGTCGTCAATCTGCTGCCAAAGACACTGAAGCGGACCATGTTTGTTTTCAGCAATCTCTGTGTGCTGTTTATCCTTTGGCTGCTGCTTGATGGAAGCTGGAAAATGACGGTGCTTAACATGGACAGCATCGCTCCTGCAACCGGCATCTCCCTTTCCTGGGTTTATGGGATCGGGCTGGTCACAAGCCTCTCAATGGCAGCCATTATCATCACCAACATGGTAAAAGTCCTTTTTGCTAAAGACAAAGACAGTTCATTCTCGCTCATTGCAGCGGTGGATGATGTCAGCGTGGAACAAAAAGAGGTAAGGGAGGGATAAGGACATGCTCGGTGTATTTTTAGGATCATTGTTTGGCTCGCTCGTCATTGGTGTACCGATCGCTTTTGCGCTCATTTTGTCAGGTGTGGCACTCATGTTCGTTATGGGTACGTTTGACAGCCAGATTATTGCCCAAAACCTGATCAACGGGGCCAACAACTTTTCTTTGATGGCCATCCCGTTCTTTGTGCTGGCGGGTGAACTGATGAATGCGGGCGGGATTTCCAAAAGGATTGTCAGTTTTGCGATGTCGCTTGTCGGGCACATCCGCGGCGGTCTTGGGTTTGTGGCCATCATTGCGAGCGTGCTGTTTGCCGGTTTATCAGGTTCAGCGGTGGCGGATACCGCAGCGCTTGGTGCCATCCTCATTCCAATGATGGTCTCAAGGGGCTACAATATCGAACGTTCGACGGGTCTCATATGTGCCTCCGGAATTATTGCTCCCGTCATTCCGCCGAGTATTCCGATGATCATTTTCGGCGTAACGAGCGGCGTATCCATTACCCAGCTTTTCATGGGGGGAATCATTCCCGGCATCATGATGGGGGGCGGGCTGCTGGTGGTTTGGTCGTTTATCGCAAGAAAGGATGACACCGAGCTGCCAAAGCGGAGCACAGGAAAAGAAATTCTTAGTGCCATTAAACAGGCAAGCTGGGCGCTCTTCCTTCCCGTTATCATTATCGGGGGCTTGCGCGGCGGTATCTTTACACCGACTGAAGCAGCAGTGGTTGCTGCCTTTTATGCCTTGTTTGTCGGATTGTTTGTCTACCGGGAGATTAAAGTGAAGGAATTGTACAGTGTGCTTGTGGCAGCGGCCAAGACGACGAGCGTGGTTATGTTTGTTGCTGCAGCAGCGATGGTCTCCGCCTGGCTGATTACAGTGGCCAATGTTCCAACGGAGATTGCGAATATGCTGAGCGGTGTCATTGACCATCCACTATTGCTGCTTCTTTTGATCAATTTGCTGCTGCTTGCCGTTGGATTGGTTATGGATTTAACTCCAGCCATTCTTATATTTACACCGGTGCTTCTTCCGGTTGTAAAAATGGCAGGGATCGATCCGGTGTATTTTGGAATTGTGATGGTCATCAACCTCTGTATTGGATTAATTACACCACCGGTTGGAACCGTTCTTTATGTAGGTTGCGGAATCAGTAAGATCGATATCCTAAAGCTAACCAAGGGGATATTGCCTTTCTTGATTGTTCATGTGATCGTTCTTCTCTTATTGATTCTGTTCCCGAGCATTATTACGGTTCCTCTGAAGTGGCTTACTTAAAAGAAGGAAGGTTCTGTTATGACAACATTTAAAGTAGTGGTTACCGACTGGGAATATAATGATCTTCGGTATGAAAAAGCAGTATTTGAACAATACCCGGAAGTTGAATTGATCGGTGCTCAATGCCGGACAGAGGAAGAAGTCATTGAGGCCTGCCGGGATGCGGATGCATTGATCAATCAGTACGCACCTCTTGGAAGGGAGGTCATTGATCAGCTCGAAAAATGTCAGGTGATTACGCGCTACGGGGTTGGTGTGAATACGATCGATCTGGAGGCGGCGACCGAAAAAGGCATTTGCGTTGCCAACGTTCCGGACTATTGCATGGATGAAGTGTCTGATCATGCGCTTTCTCTCCTTCTTTCTGCAAGAAGAAAGGTCGTCAAAGCGAATGAGCAGGTAAAAAAAGGAAATTGGGATTTTAAAGTGACCCAGCCGATTCACCGGCTCCGCGGGCAGGTGCTCGGACTGGTAGGGTATGGAAAGATTCCGCAAAGCCTGGCTGAAAAGGTGCAGCCCCTTGGGTTAAAGGTCGTTGCTTTTGATCCCTACTATCCTGCGGCAGAAGCAAAAAAGAAGGGGGTACAACTAGTTTCTCTGGAAGAATTATGCCGGGTGTCTGACATCATCTCTGTCCATGCCCCGTTAACAGAAGGGACAAAAGGCATGATCAATGCCTCCCTGTTTTCCCAAATGAAAAATGATGCTCTTCTCATCAATACGTCAAGAGGGCCGGTAGTGGATGAAGAGGCGCTAATTGAAGCGCTCGAAAAGGGAGAAATCGGAGGAGCGGCTCTGGATGTAATTGAGGAAGAACCGATTGCTGAAAACCATCCCTTCCTCTCCATGGATAACGTAATCCTGACGCCTCATGTGGCTTGGTATTCTGAGGAAGCAGCCAAAGAAATGAGAACAAAAGCAGCGCTTGGTGTGGTGGACGTTCTGATCTGCAAGGAGTATCCAAAGTATCTTGTAAACAAGCAGGTGGAAGAGCGGTCCGTGCTGAAAAGCAATCAGCCGGAAAGCCGCTATGCGATGAGTTAGTCAATCTGATGAGAAGGGGGAAATAGAGTGAAAAATTGGGTGAAGAAACTGGCAATTGGAGTCGCTATCCCGGGCATGTTGATCCTTGGGGGCTGTGGAGCAACGAAAACAGGAGGATCCGAAAAAGGCGGGATACAGGAACGAACCATTAAAGCAGGGATTGGGTTAAATGAAGATCATCCGGAAGGACAAGGCTTGAAAAAGTTCAAAGAGCTGGTTGAGAAGAAAAGCGGCGGGAAAATGAAGGTGCAGAACTTTTACAGCGCCACGCTTGGCGATGACCAAAAAATGACCGAGGCGCTGCAGGGGGGACTTCAGGAGGTTACCATTCCTTCCACCTCACCGCTTGTTGGAATGATCAAGGAATACGGCATCTTCGACTTTCCATTTGTTTTTAATACTGAAGAAGAAGCGTACTCCGTTCTTGATGGAAAAGTGGGGCAAGAGCTATTGAAAAAGCTGCCGGAGCACAAGCTGATTGGACTGGGGTATTGGGAGAATGGATTCCGCAACCTGACAAACAGCAAACATCCCGTGAAGACTGCGGAGGATTTTAAAGGATTGAAGATTCGTACGATGCAAAACGAGGTTCACCTTGATGCATTTAAAAAGCTCGGAGCCAACCCAACTCCAATGGCGTTTTCCGAAGTCTTCACCGCGCTTGAAAGCAAAACGGTCGACGGACAGGAAAATCCGCTCGCGACTATTAAATCCAGCAAGTATGACGAGGTTCAGCCCTACTTAAGCATGACCAAGCACGTGTACACACCTTTTGTTTTTCTTGTGAGCAAGCAGTTCTGGGACAAGCTTTCAAAGGAAGAACAAAAAATCATGAGAGATTCTGCGCAGGAAGCAGGAAAATACCAGCGTGATCTGAACCGCAAAGAGAACGAAAAAGCTCTCGAGGATTTGAAAAAAGCTGGCATGAAGGTCAATGAGGTCTCCGACGCTGAAAAAGAAAAAATGAAAGAAATCGTGAAGCCGGTCACAGACAAATACGCGAAAAAGTTTGGACAGGACCTGGTCGATGAAATGATGTCAGAAGTGGAAAAAGCGAGGAAAAAATAAGAGAAAAGTCAGATAAGGAGGAAGAGGGATGGAGATCATATCACAGTTGCTGCAGGATATAGCCCTTCCAAAGATGATGAAAGTGAAGCAATCCTTTCATGCTCCTGAACTTGATGACACCGCACAGGCCGTTCAGCAGACATTAAAAGAAACAGGCGTACTCTCAAGGATATCGCCTGGTGACCGGGTAGCCATCGCCGCGGGTAGCCGCGGTGTGGCCGACCTTCCCATACTTGTCAGGGAAACGGTCAACGCTGTCATATCAGCAGGGGGTTCTCCTTTTATTGTGCCTGCCATGGGCAGCCACGGCGGTGCCACGGCTGAAGGGCAGCGTGAAGTGCTCGAGCAGCTCGGTATCACCGAAGCATCGGTCGGCGCACCGATTGTATCCAGCATGGAGGTCGTGCAAACCGGCACGCTTGAAAACGGCCTGCCTGTTTACACCGATAAAAATGCCGCCAGTGCAGACAAGGTGATCGTTATTAACCGGATCAAGCCGCACACGGCTTTCCGAGGCCCGGTTGAAAGTGGTCTGATGAAGATGATCACAATTGGCCTTGGAAAGCAAAAAGGGGCGGAGGCCGCGCATGCCTACAGCTTTAAGTACATGGCAGAGCATGTTCCCCAAATGGCCAAGATGGTTATGGCCAAGATTCCGATTATTTTCGGACTTGGATCCATTGAGAACGCCTATGACCGACCAGCCAAAATTGTTGCCGTTCCTGCCGAGGAAATGGAAGAAAGAGAGCCGGGGCTTTTGCTTGAAGCGAAAGTGCTCATGCCAAAAATTTTATTTGATCCAATGGATGTGCTGATTGTTGAAGAAATCGGCAAAGACATTTCAGGGGACGGGATGGACCCGAACATTACCGGACGTTATGCCACTCCTTATGCGTACGGGGGACCTGACGTTTCACGCATTGTCGTGCTCGGTTTAACGGAGAAAACCCATGGCAATGCCAACGGAATCGGACTGGCGGATACAACCACCAGGAAGCTGTTTAACAGCATCTCCTGGGAAAAGGGCTACGCCAATGCGCTCACCAGTACGGTGACATCGGTGATTAAAGTTCCAATGGTTCTTGAGGACGAAGAGATGGCCATAAAAGCGGCCATCAAAACGTGCAATGCCCGTGACCTTACAAAAGCAAGGGTGGTACGTATTCCAAACACGCTGGATCTTCAGCATATATGGATTTCCGAGAGCCTGAGAGAGGAAGCGGAAGCCCATTCGGACATTGAAATCCTGTCTGAACCGGCAGAGATGTACACAGCTGGCGAAGCCCGGTGACCCTGCTTGTCATTTATAGCCTCATGGTCATTTTTTACACGATCAGCCTGTTTGCTGACAGCTTGCTGCTTGATGAGGTGACAGGGATTTTCGCCATTCTGGCACTTGTTCTTTCCTTTCCTAAGGCAAACGGGCTATACCGTGCAACAGGAACCGTTTTTATTCTGGTGGGTGGGCTTCTCTACCTGTACTTGCAAAAGCCGCTGCTGGAGCTGCCGCATTACATGACATCAACCATTGTCCTGCTCGCCATCTTTTATGTACTGCCTTTCATCAACAGCATCATTGTTGTGGGGAGGTACGATAAAAGTGTGAACCAGCTGCTGAAGCGGCGGGTGGGAAATTTGGGGCAGTTGTATTACCGGAGTTCGCTTGTCAGTTTTTTGCTGGGGTCGTTTTTAAATATCGCTACGATCCCGCTGGTTGAATCAGTTCTCCGCCGCAATCTGCAAAAAGCAGAGGACAAATTGAGGGATATTTTTATCAGCCGTGCAATGCTGAGAGGCTATGCCCTGTGTCTCGCCTGGAGTCCGATGGAGATTCTGGTGGCGATCAGTGTGGACATCACTCATTCGAATTATGTTCACCTGCTTCCGTGGCTTCTTTTGTTCTCTGTCACGTTGCTTGGAGTAGACTGGCTGATTGGCCTGAAATACCGCAAATATCAGGTAGAACAGGCGGCAGCGTCAGAAGCGGCACCATTGGACGGAAGGATCCTCAAAAAATCCGGGGTGCTACTTCTTTATTTAAGTGTTTTTATTGCAGCAGTCATCGGAGCGAGGCGGGTGCTCAACACTGATTTTCTAATGGCGGTCACGCTTGTCATTATTCCCTACTCGTTTCTCTGGGCTCTTCTCGTAAAAAGAATCAGATCCTACCTGGTTTATAGTTTGCGAGTCTGGAAGCACAGGGCATCGTCCCAGCAAAACTTTATGGTTTTGTTTCTCTCCGCAGGCTTTTTAATTAGTACACTTAAAGTTTCACCGTTTTTAAAATGGCTGCAGCAGCCGTTTGGAGCCGTGGAGCATTGGCCCGTGTTGCTCTTTCTGCTGATTCAGGTTCTTTTTCTCGGTCTGGCGATGATCGGATTTCATCCGCTTGTGACCATCAGTATTCTGGGGGAGGTCATACAGCCTCTTTTGGGAGAGATCAATCACTTAAGCTTTGCCGTCGTTCTTATTTCATCTGGACTGTCCACTGTCATGGCGGGCCCTTACAACATTACGGTGTCTTTAACAGGCAGTCTTCTGCATCAGAATCCATACCGTGTTTCGTTCTGGAACATCGGGTTTGCATTTCTCTACAGCAGTATGGGGACAATGATTGCGCTTCTGATGCTGTAACAGTTTACTAGTTTAAAAGGTGGCGAAATATTGTGTTGTATCCATATATCGAAAATTCCTATAATCCATATCGTGACAATGTTCAGGGTAAGGCCAATGAGCCCATTTGTGTGGCCGGCCTTTTGGACCGGGCGAAACAAATTCTCGGGCCAACCTATGAAGGCGATGCGCCGGATTGGACCCTGGAGGAAATTTATAACCGGCTTCATGAAAATGCGCCGCGTATTGCCATTATCGGGGGATCTCCCGACCATCCGGCCCATATTATGGACTTTCAGACATCGTCCAGGGCTGCGCTGCGCATCTGGCAAAACGGAGGGGTTCCTTTTTATTTTTCCACACCGGTCATGTGTGATGGAACCGCACAAAGCAATCAGGGAATGAGTTACTCCCTTCAAAGCAGAAATGCGGTTGCGGAAATGGTCGTCAACCAGATTGAGGCGCACAGCTATCATGGCGCTTTTGTCATCCAGGGCTGTGACAAGCAGCCGCTTGGAGTGGTAAGTGCCATGGCCCATCTCGACCGCATCCGGAACTATCGCGGGGAAGCGCCGTTCTTTGCCACATTTGCTCCTGCCCATGTTTTACAGGGAGGAACCATTCCAGAAGGCCTTTTTGAAGAGCTTGAAGCGGTTGCCCAAAAAGCGGAGCAAAACGGAGCGGATGACATCGCTTATGATCTTCGTGATGCGATGGCTTACATTCTTCAATGTTCATCCAATACCGCGTTCCAGGGCGTTCTTCAGCGGGCCAAGGAAAAGGGATTCATCTCCCAGGCGGAACACGATGATTATGAAAAGCGCCTGGCGGTCAATACGTGCGACGGGCTTGGCGGGGTTTGTGCGTTTAACGGAACCGGAAACAGCTCGCGGCACCTGGTTGCCGGTATGGGGCTAGTTCACCCTGAGCTGGAGTTGCTGACCGATCCTCCGACACAGGAACAGATCAATGCCGCGCTTGATCCGCTGGCAGGCATGATTAACCAGCAAGCCTTCGGGGCGTCCAACATTATGGCTTCCAACATTAAAAATGCCGTCCGCATCCACAGCGCATCCGGCGGTTCCACCAATTTGATGATGCACATCGTGGCCGGGATGCTTTATGGCGGATTCAAGTTCAGCCTGCATGAAATGGACCGCATTCATCACGAGGTGCCGGTGCCTGATTTGTTTGACTACAGTCTCACCCAGGGCAGGGACATTTTTGCACTGGCGATGCAATGCTGCTCAGGAAACAGCCGCGGCATGGAATCATTATTTTATGAACTGCTTCAAAACGGGGTGCCGATGGATGTAGATGCTCCAACCGTAACCGGCGCGAGCTGGCGCGAGCGGCTGGAAAAAGAACATAAGGTGTCCATTGAGAAGATTGCTGAAAATCCGGTCATTCTTGATAAGCCAAGACGGCCATACAGTGGTGTTGACGTACTCAGCGGAAACTTTTTTGAAAGCGCTGTGGTTAAGATCAGCGGGATGACGACCCTGCAGCTTGATGAGTTCGATAAAAAGGCGGCGTTTGTTCTTTATTATGACAACGAAGAGGACGCCAACCACAGCTTACTGGATGCCGGGCTGGTTGACAAGCTAAGAAATACGAAAGCATTCACCCATGAAAATCTTCTTGCTGCTGTAAACCAAAATGCGCCGGACCGATATGAAGCCTTGAAAACCCATTCTTATAATGCGTTATTCGATGCCATGGTGGAAGAGGGGATCCTTAAACTCGCGGTTGTGGTATCCGGCCAGGGACCTGTCGCATTCGGCATGCCGGAAATGTTTACGCCGATGCAGCACATCAACGCAAACCGTAAGCTGAAAAGGATGGCAACACTGATCAGTGACGGGCGTTATTCAGGTGTTACCTACGGAGCCGCGGTAGGCCATATGACCCCAGAAGCCAAGGGAGACGGCGGAATCCTTTATCTCCAAACGGGGGATGTACTGTTTCTTGATTTCCGTGAGCGCACCATTCAGTTCATGGACGAAACGGCGTTCCAGCGTGGACAACAGGTATTTAAATTTGAGCATATTCGCCAGCAAAGAAAAGAATTGGCAGCTTCCCGCATGAAGGCTATCTCCAAACGCCAGCGCCAGGTAGCCGCAAGCAACAGGATGTCCAGCCATACAGATGCAGCTCATGGTGTGGTTCCGCTTCAAGTGTTTGAGGAAGCAGATTTGGACTACCAAAAAGATGTTGTTTCCCTTAATCTTGCCCAACATTAATTGAAAGGAAGATATCTAATGGAAGAAACGAAAAGAGCTATTGAGAAATTGGGTTTCCCTCCCGGAGATTGTCATGACCTCCCGTCCTCGGAAAAAACATTTCCTGATGGAGCGCAGTACCGTGTTGAAATCCCAAGTGTGGAAGGCCCGGCATCATTTGAAGCGGTCATTGAGGCCTGCGAGCAATATGACGTTGGCATTCACCGAATCTCACAGGGAAGTGGAATTATGCTTTTGACCGACGACGAGCTTGAGCAGATGGCAGCTATCGGCAGAAGAGAAAACCTTGAAGTCAGCTTGTTTGTTGGCCCGCGTGGCAGCTGGGATGTATCGGCCATGCAATGGGCAAGTGCCGGAAAAATTGCCGGCCTTCGTGTACAGGGAATGGATCAGCTCATCTATTCCATCGAGGATATCAAGCGCGCCTGCAAGGCCGGAATCCGGGGGATTTTAGTGGCGGATGAAGGATTATTGTGGCTCGTTAATGAATTGAAAAAGACGGGGGAACTTCCTGCTGACCTGGTGGTTAAAGTTTCGGTGCAGGTGGCACAGGCGAATCCAATTTCGATCCGTCTGATGGAGCAGATTGGTGCCGGAACGTACAACGTGCCGACCGACCTTACGCTTTCAAGGCTCGCAGCGATCCGCCAGGCGGTTGATCTTCCGATCGATATTTATGTGGAAGTGCCTGATGATGTCGGCGGCTTTATCCGCCATTATGAAATACCAGAAATCATCCGGGTAGCGGCGCCGGTTTATATTAAATTCGGTTTGCGCAATGCTCCTAACATTTATCCTTCCGGGACTCATCTTGAGCAGACCTCGATCGCGCTTTCTAAAGAGCGTGTAAGACGAGCCAAGCTTGGCCTCGAGATGATCAAGCGTTATGCTCCGGATCTCAAGGTTTCAGAAAAAGGGGCCGAGGGAATCGCCGTTCCTTTGCCAGGCGGAAAAGTAGCAGCGCCTTGATCCAAGGCTATAGAGCGCTTACAGCTTTTGGCATGTCCTGCAAGGCAAATCCGGTTGTATCCCCCTTGTGGTGTGGTACTATAAGGGAAAAGACAAGCCATCAAACTTTATCAAAGGGTGATTGAGACATGCCAATTATTCAATCCGTAGACCGGGCGCTTCGTATTCTGGACCTTTTTGACGAATATGAATCGGAATTAAAAATAACCGACATCAGCTCAAGAATGAATTTACACAAAAGTACCGTGCATTCTTTGCTTAAAACACTACAGCATTACAACTATATTGAGCAAAATCCTGAAAATGGAAAATACAAGCTGGGTATGAAGCTTTTCGAGCGTGGGAATTTTGTCATCCATAACCTCGATATCCGGTCTGTTGCGAAAAAGCATCTCATGGAGCTGTCCATGAAAACAGGAAACACCATCCATCTTGTTATTTTGGATGGAAAAGAAGGCGTTTACATCGACAAGGTCGAAGGATCTGCAGCCACCATCCTGTATTCCCGGATCGGGCGAAGAATACCAGTGCACTGCAGTGCGGTAGGAAAGGCGCTTGTGGCCTTTAAAGACCAGGAAGAACTGGCTGCCATTCTCAAGGATTATGAGTACATCAGCCAGACGCCTAAAACCATTACCAATGAAAAGGATTTCTTGACTGAACTCGACAATGTAAGAAAAGAAGGCTTCGCCATGGATAATCAAGAAAACGAACCTGGCGTTTCATGTATTTCGGTTCCGATCAGAGACCACTCGGAACATGTGATTGCAGCCATCAGCATGTCGCAGCCGGTACACCGCATTAATAAAAAAGCGATCAAAGAGATTGCCGAGATGCTGAAAGAAACAGCAGAAAACATTTCACGGGAACTTGGATTTGGGGTAAAAGCCTCGTCCATTTAAAACAGCGCTCCTTATGCCAGGAGTGTATCCTTTAATGAGAACTCAGTTTTATAATATAAAACCAAACAAAAGGAGAATACGAGATGCGCATTTTACGATACAAAAACAATGAAGGTACCTACAGTCTGGCTGCTTTAGCAAACGATGAAAGAGTGTATGATTTGCCTTATGCCGATTTTTTGGAACTTGTTTCAGCAGCAGAAAAAGCAGAAATCACTCCATTGAATCATGTTCAGAAATTGATTGCGGGACAGGAGCCGCAAAACGCAACGTTTGGTGAGCTGGAGCTCGGGGTTCCTATTTTGGCTCCTGAGGTCTGGGCAGCGGGTGTAACGTATGAAAAGAGCAAAGAGGCACGAAACTATGAAGCGACTGACGGGAAGCTCGATGCCGAAACATTTTACGATAAAGTGTATGATGCGGAACGTCCCGAAATCTTTTTTAAATCCACAGCGGCACGCACGGTCGGACCGGATCAGCCGGTTTACCTTCGAAGTGATTCCAACTGGCAAATTCCTGAGCCGGAGCTTGGGCTGGTACTCGACAAGAACGGAAAGGTACTGGGATACACGGCTGGAAATGACATGAGCTGCCGGGACATTGAAGGAGAAAATCCGTTGTATCTTCCGCAGGCAAAAGTATGGAAAAATTCCTGCGCAATAGGTCCAGTGATCTTACTTGCAGATGCAGTGGAAGATCCTTATGACTTTGATTTTGCCTGCCGCATTTACCGTGGGGAAGAAAAAGTGGTGGAAGGCACGGCCAATACGAAACAATTAAAGAGACGGTTAGATGAACTTGTGGATTACCTGGCAAAAGACAATGATCTTTTTGACGGAACCGTATTATTAACGGGAACCTGCATCGTCCCTCCAAATGAATTCACACTGCAGGACGGAGACCGGATCGAGATCGAAATTTCTTCCATCGGTACGTTGAATAATCGGGTAAAAACACAAAAAAGTAAAATTTCAGCGACCCGCTAACCAACAAAAAGACTGAAAATTAGGTATGATGGGAATGTTGAAACAGTTATTCGGGAGGAGGATCGTTTCATGGGAGTTCAATATAAAACGGTAATGATGAAGCCTTCGGACAACGTGGCCATTGCGCTGATGGATCTGCCGAAGGGAGCTGTTATTCCAGTTGTTTGTGAAGGGCATCAACAGGAGGTGCAATTGGTTCAGGATATCCGCTTTGGCCATAAATTCGCGGTCAAGCCGATTGCGGAGGGAGCGGAGATTCTGAAATACGGAGAAATCATTGGCCGGGCATCCTCTGAAATCAGCATGGGCGAACATGTTCATGTACATAATCTCGAAGGCATTAGAGGAAGGGGAGATAAAGTTGAATCTCGAGTACAGTAATCAACTGCTCGGATACCGGCGCCCTGACGGTAAGGTCGGTGTCCGCAACCATGTGCTGATCCTGCCGACGATTACGTGCGCCACCCAGGCCGCCAAGCAGATCACCGAGCTCGTGCAGGGTACCGTCAGTTTCATTCACCAGCACGGATGCGCCCAGGTGGGAGAGGACTATGACCAGACGTTTCGAACCTATGTCGGGATGGGGCTGAATCCCAATGTTTATGGTGTTGTCGTACTTGGACTGGGATGCGAAACGCATCAGGCACGCAGCGTGGCGGGTGAAATCGCCAAAAGCGGAAAACCTGTCGAGGTCGTTTCCATACAGGATAACGGCGGTACCTTGATGACGATTGCCCAGGGCGCAAAGGTGGCAGCCAAAATGGTGCAGGATGCCTCGGCACATCGCCGCGAGCCCTTTGACTTCAGCGAGCTGATCGTTGGAACAGAGTGCGGCGGATCCGATGCCTGCTCAGGCCTTTCTGCCAATCCGGCAGTTGGCGTGGTGAGCGACCTGGTCGTGGAGGCAGGCGGTACCGCGATTTTGGCTGAAACGACAGAACTGATCGGAGCGGAGCACCTGCTGGCCAAACGGGCGGTCAATGATCAAGTGGCTAAACGGGTGTATGAAGTCATTGAACAGATGGAAAACCGCGCCATCCTGATGGGTGTGGATATTCGTACAGGCAACCCGAGCCCGGGCAATATTGAAGGGGGCTTGAGCTCGCTGGAGGAAAAGTCACTCGGTGCATCCAATAAATCAGGAACAACGCCTCTTCAGGAATTGATCAATTATGCGGAGCCGCCTTCGCAAAAGGGTCTGGTCTGGATGGACACCCCGGGGCATGACATCGAACAGCTGACCGGAATGGTCGCAGGCGGTGCACAAGTGGTTCTGTTTACAAGCGGACGCGGAACACCAACCGGCTCACCGATTGCCCCGGTGATCAAGATTTCAACGAATACCGCCATGTTCGAAAACATGAGCGATAACATGGATTTGAATGCCGGGACGATCATTGAAGGAGAAGAAACGATTGGGGAAGTCGGACAGCGGATTTTTGAAGAGATCAAAGAGGTTTCTTCAGGCAAACTGACCAAGTCGGAAATTCTGAAGCAGCACGATTTTGGCATATGGAGAATTGGACCTACATTTTAAAAAAAGAAAGGGAGCGATGAACAATGGCAGTACAAACACAGGTGAAAACATTTTTGAATTACGTAAACGGAGAATGGGTGGAAGCCTCAACGAATGAAACCATCTCCTGCATCAATCCGGCAAACAAACACGATGTGGTGGGCAATGTACAAAAATCAGGAAAAGAAGATGTGGACCAGGCGGTAGCTGCAGCACACAACGCTCTCGCCTCATGGAAAAAGCTGTCCGGTGCAGCAAGAGGAGAATTCCTTTATAAGGCAGCCAATATCCTGGAAAGCCGTGCCGATGAAATTGCTGAAACAATGACAAAAGAGATGGGAAAAACTTTAGGAGAAGCCAAGGGTGAAACGCTCAGAGGCGTGGCCATTCTTCGCTATTATGCGGGAGAGGGCATGCGCAAGACAGGCGATGTCATTCCATCCAGCGACAGTGAGGCATTAATGTTTACAACACGTGTTCCGCTTGGCGTTGTTGGCGTTATTTCTCCATGGAACTTTCCAGTGGCGATCCCGGTTTGGAAAATGGCACCTGGTCTCATTTACGGAAATACCATCGTCATTAAACCGGCACAGGAAGCGGCCGTAACAGCAGTAAAAGTGATCGAGTGTCTGGACGAAGCAGGAATTCCTGCCGGAGTAGTGAACATGGTGACAGGTACCGGTTCTCAGGTCGGACAGGCCATCGTCGATCATCCGCAAGTCAACGGTATTACGTTTACCGGTTCCAACCAGACAGGAAAAGCGATAGGCCAGGCCGCATTGGCGCGCGGAGCAAAATACCAGCTCGAAATGGGCGGAAAGAACCCGGTGATCATTGCGGCTGATGCTGATCTTGATCTTGCGGTAGACGGGACCATCAGCGGCGGTCTTCGCTCAACCGGGCAAAAATGTACGGCAACAAGCCGTGTGATCGTTCATGAAGATGTGTATGACGCGTTCAAAGAAAAATTGCTTGCCAAAGTCCGAGAGCTAAAGGTTGGCCCTGGACTTGAAGGTGAAACTTGGATGGGGCCGTGCTCCAGTGAAAAACAGCTGGAAACAGTTCTCTCCTATATTGAAAAGGGACAAGCAGAGGGAGCAACCCTTCTTTACGGCGGACAGCGCCTCGAGGCACCTGAAACGAAGGATGGCTTTTATGTCGAGCCGGCTGTTTTTGAAAATGTGGAAAGCGGCATGGCCATTTCGCAGGAGGAAATCTTCGGCCCGGTTCTTGCGTTAATCAAGGTGGGAACGATTGAGGAAGCGATTGAGATGGCCAACGATGTGGAGTTTGGATTGAGTGCCTCCATTTATACGACCAACATCAGCCATATGCTTTCCTTTATTAACGATATGGACGCCGGGCTTGTACGTATTAATGCCGAAACAGCGGGTGTAGAGCTTCAGGCTCCATTTGGCGGCATGAAGCAATCGAGCTCCCACTCAAGAGAACAGGGGCAGGCTGCCATTGAATTTTACACATCCATCAAAACGGTATTTGTCAAAGGCAAATAAGGCTTAAATGAGGGTGATCGGCGGACAGGGTTCCGCTGATTAACCCTCCTATTTTATGTGAAAAGGAGAAGATGAACATGATTACGGTTACCTTTGAAAAAGATGGACAATGGGTATTGGGAATAAAAACGGAGCGCGGCATTTTGGATGTTGGGGGTGCTGCCCGCTCACTTGGTTCAGATGCGGTACCGCAAACTGTCTCTGATTTGATTGCCAAAGGAGAACAGGGGAAGGCTGCTCTGCAGCAATTTGCAGATTCAGAGATGGCGGCCAGGGAAGAATTTCTTTACACCGAGGATTCGTTGAAGATTGGTCCATGTGTTACAGAACCACAGAAAATTATATGTGTTGGATTAAACTACAAAAAGCATGCCGAAGAATCAAACATGCCGCTTCCTGAATCTCCTATCCTTTTCAGCAAGTTCAATAATGCTCTGGCGGGTCACCAGCAGGAAGTCAAATTGCCGGCGCGCTCATTGCAGGTGGATTATGAAGTGGAATTGGCCATTGTGATCGGAAAAACCGCCAGCAAGGTCAGTGAAGAAGATGCTCTCGATTATGTATACGGCTATTGCACAGCAAACGATTTGTCGGCACGTGATCTGCAGTTTAAAACCGGACAATGGCTGCTTGGAAAAACGTGTGATGGCTTCTGCCCGGTCGGTCCTTATCTGGTTAGTGCGGAAGAAGTGAAAGATCCAAACGCTCTGTCGTTAAAGACCGAGGTCAACGGAAATGTTCGCCAAAACTCGAATACTGCAGATTTGGTGTTTAACTGTCAGGAAATTATCAGCTATGCATCAGAACATATGACGCTGCAACCGGGGGATCTCATTTTGACTGGTACACCAGAAGGCGTCATCATGGGAGAACCGGAAGGAGAAAGAAACTGGCTTAAAGATGGGGATGAAATAACCGTAGAGGTAGAAGGGCTTGGAAAACTGACCACAATTATGAGAAAATAGAGAAAAAACAAAACAGGAGCTTACATATGGAACTACTCACGATTTTATTGATGGCCATGCTGCTTGGCTTAAAGCATGCGCTCGATCCGGATCATCTTGTGGCCGTCACCACGATTGTCAGTGAAAAGAAAAAAGCCCGTTTTTCCGCACTGGTCGGTGCTTGGTGGGGGGTCGGCCACATGACCACGATTCTGGTTGTGGGAAGCGCCATTATCTACTTCAATCTTTTCGTCTCCCATTCAGTGGAAATGCTGCTGGAAGGTGTTGTTGGCGTCATGATCATCTATCTTGGTGTGAAAGCGTTTTATACCTTGCGTGCTTCCCACAAGCATGAACATGCCGTTTCAGGAAGTGGCAGCAAGTGGATGCTCAGACCGTTGATCGTTGGCCTGCTGCACGGCCTGGCCGGGAGCACGGGAGTCGCTTACTTGTTTTTAAGCACCATCCAAGACAAATATTTAGGAGTGATTTATCTGCTTGTCTTTGGTGCAGGAACATTGATCAGTATGGTGCTCGCCACCCTGCTGATCGGGCTGCCGTATTCTTGGTCATCGGACCATAAAAAAATCAACCTTCTGCTGACGCGTTTTACAGGCGTGCTGAGCGTCTGCTTTGGCGTCTATTATTTGTATAAAACCCTGTTCATCTCTTGATGAACCAGGGTTTTTTCTTTGGGTTGGTGTAATTGAGTGAGTCGAACCTTGTCGAAAACCATATAGCTTATACTGTTTGAGAATAAAATGCTAGGTTTTGAGAATAAAGAAACCGGTTTTGAGAATAAATCCAGTTTTTTGAGAATAAACACGGTAAATTTGAGAGCAAGTTAAATAATGGAAGCGGATTGAGCTCCCAATAAGCCTCGCAAGCCCCCATGTTGAGGGCAATCAAGCCTTATAATGCTTCATCGCCGCCAATTTTGCATCATCGTACACGTTTTGGAGGGGAACATTGTGTTGTTCCGCGGCTTTTTTACAATCCTCATATTCCGGAGAAAATTTAATCGGTGCCTCTTGATAGATTCCGATTTTCACAGATACTTCACCGTATGCAGTCTCGGCCCTATAAAACTCCCTGCCGAGGCGGTGACAGGAGACAGGATAATATCGCAAACCAAAGCTTGAGGTTTCACGAAAGATTATTTCTTCAAGCAATGGCTGCTTTGCTTTGTCCGAAAGTATGGATAGCTTATAGGCGGGACGGTTCTTTTTCATATAGATGGAAGTGTAGTACACATCGTTGGCACCGGCCGCAAACAGCCTGTCCATCGTGTACGATAGCGTTTCTCCGCTGCAGTCATCCAGGTTCACTTCTATGATTACCATCTCATTGTCAATATGTTCTTGTGCATGGCGTGCGCTAAATGCATTCATGCTGCGGCTCCTTTCATCTTCGTTCGTTCTTTTCATTATATCGTACACCTATTTAATTGTACTGTGAAAATAAGGTATGATAGGAATGATTGTAAGCGGTATCAAAAAGGGGGATGTTATCATGAAGGATAACCAAAACCGGCAGGAAGTCAATGCCACAAGTTCAGAAACCAGCATCCATACGGATTTTAAAAATAATATGACATACGGGGAATATTTGCAGCTGGACAAAATTTTATCGGCACAGCGCAGATTATCCGGACATCATGACGAGGTGTTATTTATTGTGATTCACCAGGTCAGCGAGCTGTGGATGAAGCTGATACTGCATGAGATGCATGCCGCCATCGACTGCATTAAGAAAGACGACCTGTCCAGTGCGTTCAAAAAACTGGCACGCGTGTCAAAAACACAGTCACAAATCATCCAGGCTTGGGATGTGCTGTCCACCATGACACCATCTGAATACATGGAATTCCGGGATTCACTCGGCCAGGCGTCCGGCTTCCAGTCTTACCAATACCGGATGATCGAGTTCGCTCTTGGCTACAAGACACCTCATGTTCTGAAAATCTATGAAAAAGATCCAAAGCTACTAAAAGAACTGAGACAGGCATATGAAGCACCAGGACTCTATGACGTGGCCATCCAGGCGCTGAATAAGGCGGGAATTTCAATTGATGAAGAGGTCCTGAACCGCGATGTCACGCGGACGTATCAGGAGAACGAGTCTGTCCGCAAAGCCTGGATCACGGTCTATAAAAATCCGCAGCAATACTGGGATCTCTACGAGCTTGCAGAAAAATTGGTGGATATTGAGGACTGGCTCCAGCAATGGCGCTTCCGCCATATGAAAACCGTTGAGAGAGTAATAGGTTTCAAGCGGGGAACGGGCGGTTCTTCCGGGGTTGGGTACTTGAAAAAAGTGCTGGAACAGCGGTTTTTCCCGGAACTGTGGGATCTTCGTACGGAGTTATAAGAAGAGAAGTGTCAGGAATGATGAAATGATGAATAACCATGCTAAATCAGCCATTTTGAATAGATTTAACGTTACACAGTCGATTTTTTTAGGTTCGGGAATGGAAGCCGAGGTGTATGCTTTATCCGACCATAAGGTACTGAAAGTTTATAATCACATGTCTGATCTTAATAAACAATGGAGCTTAAAAGAATTTTATGCCGGGATCAATTCTGATGGTTTGGGCTATGAGCTTCCGTATATTTATGATGTGTTTCTGGAAAATGGGATTTTAGTTACCACCGAAAAACGGATTGAGGGCAGCAATATGCGAAGTCTGCTCTCAGACATGAGCTTTAATGAACAAAGCAAAATGATGAAAATCTACCTGAAAGCGCATCTGGAGCTGCAGCAGATTAAAGGAAAATCTACGATCAAAGGGTTTGTTTTATTTGATGGACCGGGCATGTCCTCCATAAAAATCGACAACTGGTATGATGTATTGAAAGAAAAAATACGTCAGAAGACACCGGAATTAATGCGCTATTTTAAAGGAGATATTGTGGATTATGAGAGAAAGTTAAATGATCTGATGACGATCTTATCTAAGGGGTACAAAGGGGAGTATTCATTAATCCACGGAGATTTTTTTCCTGGGAATTTATTAATAAATACAAGTAGCCAGGTTACGGGTTTAATTGATTTTGGGTTGATGACCATGTATGGCGATCCGTTATTCGATATTGCCATCGGGTGGGTATGTTTTGATATGTACGATGAATTTCATTCAAATATCCGTGAAAGATACCTGAATATCATACTTTTAACGTTAGGTGAGGGCGTCAGAAAAGAACTGTATTTTTATGTTCTGGTCTATAGCTTCATTACGGCGAATTTTTATTCCGGGGATTGCTCAGATGGTCATTATCAATGGTGTGTGGAAAACATCAATAATAAAAACTATTGGAATGCTTTATAAGGCATTTTAATACTGTTGATCTGGTTTGAAAAAATGCGGATCCACATCAAAATGCCTGGAGACGATTTTTTGAAAAAAGGCAGATTCCCGTTTCAACTGGGGAAGGCTTGGAACGGTTAAGGGAACGCCAAAAATCGGTCCGCTGACATTAATGGTAAACCGGCCTGGGGCAATGAAGCTTCCGGTCACACGAATCTGGTCGCTGATCAGGAGGATAGCCAGACCGATATCGATCACATCCACAAGTGTCGTTGCCGCCTGGTTTCCTCCAATTCCTTCGAGCCGGCTTTCGCCAGTCAGCGGGCCGCCCAAAGAAACCCGAAAACCCCGGGGAGTCAAAAAGATTCCGATAATGGTGATTTGTCCGCTAAGCAGTAAAGCCGCCGTTGCCAAATCGATTCCCCGCTGGATTGCGCCAATGAGTTGAAGTTCTTTTTCTGTCTGTTCCGCTGTTTTCGCCATTTGCCTCCCCCCACAGTTGTATCTTATTCCTCACTGTCGGGAACGGGAATGCAAGACAACTTTAAAAGATTTTTTGTCATCCACAAGTACAGAGTACATGTCCCTGAAATATAGTAATAACAACATTCACCACAAAAGGAATGATAGGATTGGCTTTTTCATTGACCGATATACCAACTGTCAGGCCGGCAAAAGCCGGTGTATTTCTGCTGGCGCTTCCTCTTATTATCTTCATTTTTTTCTTTACACAAACCAAGCCAAGCGATGAGGTAAGCCAGCCGCAATAAAAACGGAGCTGTCCTGAAAGTCAAAAATTGACCTTCAGGCAGCTCCTTTTTGCGTAAAAAGCTTCCAGGAAAGTTGATTGTAGTGGAAGGCGCGAGACTCCTGTGGGACTAGCGTGACAGGTGAGACTCCCGCAGACGCTTGCGCCAAGAGGCTCACCGCACGCCCCACGGAAAGCGAGCGGCCCGGAACGAAAATCAACGGCTTCCAGACTTTTTGGATAGCCCCGTCGTCTTTTTATTTTCGAAAGTCAGGATTGTTCTTCTGAAAGCCAAGCCAGGCATTCAAGACACCTTTTTCAATTTCTTCTCTTGGCGCATGGAGTCGTTCTTCGGTTCCTCCATAGCCCACTTCCAATTTTTCATCTCTCAATCCATTAAAAATGGTATCCGCAAAATCATCAAGTGGAGCACCAAAGGTATGAAGTCCAACACCGCCCAGATCGGTATTGACGGCTGGAGGGAGGATTTCCACAACCTCGACACCGGTTTCTGCGAGCTGGTGGCGCAGGGTCACCGTAAAGGAATGCATAGCTGCCTTTGTTGCACTGTAGACCGGAACCCATACCCCTGGCTGAATGGCCAAACCGGAGGTAACGTTCATGATGGCGGCCCGCTCCTGTTTAACGAAATGAGGGACAAAAAGCATGGTCAAATGCATCGGCCCTTCCACATTAATAGCCAATTCATTTTGATAGTACTTCCAGTCTTTTGTAGTATTTAACAGGTTGACCCGCTGCTGAATGCCGGCATTATTCACAAGCACATTTAAATCCGGGAATTCCTTGGTTGCCCATTCTACGAGACTGATGCGCTCCTCTTCCTTGGAAACATCACAAACCTTCGTATGAAGCTCTGGAAATTTCTCTTTTGCTTCGTCCAATTTTTCCTGACGTCGTCCAACGATGATTACCTTGTTGCCTTCTTTTAAAAAACGTTCGGCAAAAGCCAGTCCGATGCCTGAGGCCCCGCCTGTAACCAGGATAGTATTACCAGTCAATTTCATTGATGTTCCTCCCTGTTCGTAAAAATTAAAAATGGCACGTGAATCTAATATACCCGTAAACCCGGCTCCAAGAAACGGAGTGTCTATCCGTTTCGAAAATAGGGGTATTTTTTGATACCACTTTCACCGTTTAAGCAGCATCCCATTTTCTTGCTTGTTTCGCTTTTAATCTTACAAACAGCATCATGATAGCTCCGAGTAGCGGGCCTGCGGCTAGAACCATAAAACCGAGCAGGTAGCTTGAAGTAGTATCTACTACTACTCCTACAACGAGCGGAGAGATGAGAGAGCCAAGCTGCCAGATAGCATTCACCAGCCCCATGGCGGTTCCGATTTGCTTTTCACCGACCAGTTCGCCAATAATAGCGGTCATGACAGGGCTGTAGATAAACGCAGTGATCCCGAGAATGGCGGTCAAAGGCACAAGAATGCCTGTATGCGTGTTGATACCGAACCAAACCAAAACGGGAGCAAATAAAAACAGTGCCCAAAAGGCGATGGTTTTTTTGTTAAAATAGTCTGAAATAAAACCGATGAGCGGTTTGCACAACAGGCCAGCCATACCATAGACCGCCATCATTTTCCCCGCTTCCACCAATGAGAGATGAAGATTGTGGTTCAAATAGGTATTGGCCCAGGTGGCGGTTCCCCATGTCGCCCATAAACCGCCAAAACCGGCGGCTCCAGCCAGCAGCAGATTTTTATTCTTTAATACCTCGAACATCTCCTTTACGGAGACGCCTTTTGTTTTTGTTCCATGATAGGTATTGCTTTCTTTCAGAAAAAAGAAGCTCAGGATAATACCGGCGATAGGCAGCAATCCTGCGATCAAAAAGGCGGAGCGCCAACCATGGTTTTCCGCCACAGTGGGAACAAACAAGTTAACGACGGTGACCCCAAGTGAGGTTGCTGTCATGAAAAGACCGATGGCAATGCCTCTTCTTTTCGCTGATACATGGTCAAAGATTGCGGCCATTGAGGCAGAGAAGATGGCACCAGAGCCAAGGCCGGCCAAGAGCCGGAAAGCGAATCCTTGTTCAAACGTATGGACCAAAGACATGCTCAGCGTAAAAACTCCCATCGTTAAATATGAGCCCAGCAAAACTTTTCGATAGCCGAACCGGTCGGTCAACAGACCACCCGGAAATTGTGTAATCACATACCCGATGTAAAAAGCGGTCATGTAGCTGCCGGCATTTGCGGCTGACAAGCCCATATCCTTGGAGGCGAGCGGAATGACAGGTGGCCACGACAGTCTGTCCACAAACGAAAACATATACGTCATCCACACAAGCACCACAACAGTAACCGGCCGAATCCAGTTGTTTTTCATAGCAATTATCTCCTTACTAAAATCAATATGTTAATTATTTCACATTATTAAATATAGCAAATAAGTATTTTAAATGCATAAAAAAACCTTCTTGAATGGGGGATTCAAAAAGGTTTACAAGGTGAAAAAGGTCAGCACTGATAAAAGAGTAGAGGTGATGGTCATGGCGATAAGAGGGCGCAATGCACGATTTTTTAAGGCATCTAAATTGACGTTCAAGCCGAGACCAACCATTGCCATCGTAAGGATAAAGGTATTGAAATTTGAGACCATTTCTGAAACACGCGCTGGAATGATGTCTCCAAGTACATAACTGCCCAACAGGCTTGTCATGATAAATCCAATAAGAAACCAGGGAAATTCAATCTGTGTTTGGTGTTTTTGGTTTCTCGGAGCGCGTTTTTTCATCCAAAACATGAAGAAAAAGCTAAGCGGTACAAGCAAAAAAACACGACACAGCTTGGCAAGCAAGGCCATCGCCAAAGTGTCCTGGCCCGCGGGCGCGGCAGCCAATGCCACATGAGCGATCTCATGCAATGTAAGTCCGGCCCATGCGCCGTACGTACTGTCCGAAAGAGGAAGCAGCGGATGAATGACGGTATAAAGGACGGAGAATAGTGTCCCCATTAAAGCAATAATTCCAATACTGATCGCTGTATCTTCTTCCTTTGATTTAAGAATGGGTGAAACAGCAGCAATTGCGGCCGCACCGCAAACTCCTGTGCCTATTCCAAGCAAAAGAGATATGGGGGCGTCTGCTTTGAGCCATTTAGCGAGGACATACATCACAAGAATGGAGAAAGAAACGGTTCCAATACCGCGGAGCAAGAGCGGCAGTCCTTGATGAAAAACAACGTCAATGTTCAGTTTTAATCCATATAAAATAATGGCAAATCGCAGCAGTTTTTTTGCAGAAAATTCAATGCCAGGGCGGAATTTTTCAGGGTATGCTGAGACTTGCCGATATCCAACAGAGATGAGAATGGCACTTGCCAGCGGTCCAATATAGTGAAACCCGGTCAGTTTGGATAAACCCAGTCCAAGTAAAGCAATAAAAAATGTGAAGGCCATACCTCCCAGAAACGGCAGTGGCCAGCTTTTTAACATAGGATTCGATGATTCGCTGTATTGCATTGTTATTTCCTCCTCTATGTCTTTATGCTATGCTGAAACCAATCATAAGTAAAATCACTATTATGGATACCAATGATAACTATTTTGTTATAAACGAGATACACTATGAGTTGAAATGTGAAAGATTGGGGGGCGGACACTTGAATCAGGAATTGCATGTATTTGTAACGGTTGTTGAAAAAGCCAACTTTTCACATGCTGCCCATGCATTGCATATTACACAGCCGGCAGTAAGCCGTTATATTAAAAACCTGGAGAACACGATGAATGCGAAGTTGCTCGAGCGAAGCAATAAGATGGTGCAAATGACAAAAGCCGGGGAGATTGTTTACCATTATGCCAAGGAAATTTTAAACCTGTACGGAAAGATGAATGTTCTTGTGACTGATTTAATGAGTGAACCGGGCGGGAAGCTAAACATAGGAGCAAGCTATACCTACGGGGAATATATTTTGCCTCATATCATTGCTTCGATTCGCACTGATTTTCCGCAGATTACACCGTCTATTGTGATTGGCAACACACGGGAAATTGTTCAGCAAGTAAGGTCAAGAGACATTGATGTGGGAATTATTGAAGGTATGATTACAGATGAACATGTGGTAATGGAGCGTTTTTCAATGGATAACCTGGTGGTTGTTGTTTCAGCTGAACATGATCTGGCGGGGAAGGAATCTGTTTCTTTTTCTGACCTTGATGAAGAAATATGGATTGTAAGGGAACAAGGATCTGGAACCCGTGAGGTGACGGAGCAAATGTTTGCAGACCATAAGCTCATTCCGGAAACCATAATGGAGTTTGGAAGCACACAGATCATTAAGGAATCCGTTGAGGCGGGACTCGGAATATCTTTTCTCTCGACATCGGCAATCCGGAAGGAGCTGGAATTAGAAAGGCTGAAGGTCCTTGATATTCCAGGTTTTCCCATACGGCGCCCCTTCACGCTGGTCACGCAGGATACCGCGTTTCGGACAAAAGCTATGGAGGTATTTTTTAAAGCTATAAAAGCAACTTGAGATTGTTTCTTTGTGCGTTGATCAAAAAAATATAGTAGTATTCTACAAAAGAGAAAATCGATTAGAGGGGGACGCTGTTTTGGATAAAAAATACGTGATTGGCGTTGACTATGGAACCGAGTCTGGCCGTGTATTACTTGTTGAAGTCGGTTCGGGAAAAGAAGTTGCCACAAATGTGACCGCTTACAAGCACGGAGTATTGGATAAAACATTGCCGGGAGGAATAACACTTAAGGCGGACTGGGCGTTGCAGCATCCCGGAGATTATCTGGATGTGCTCTCCGAGTCCGTGCCTGTCGTTCTTGAGAAGGCAGATGTGTCTGCAGATGATGTGATTGGTTTGGGAATTGATTTTACGGCATCCACTATTCTGCCGCTCGATCGCAAAAGAGAGCCGCTTTGTTTTATGAAAAAATGGAAGAATGAGCCGCACAGCTATGTAAAGCTGTGGAAGCACCATGCGGCACAGCCGGAAGCGGATGATTTTACGGAAGTGGCTGAAGAAAGAGGAGAAACCTTTCTCAAACGGTATGGCGGGAAGATATCATCGGAGTGGATGTTTCCGAAGATATTGCAGATTCTGCGGGAGGCACCTAAAGTGTTTGAGGAAGCGGATCTGTTTATGGAAGCGTGCGACTGGCTGACAAGCAGACTGACCGGGAATTTGCACCGAAGCAGCAACACCACCGGATACAAAGCATTCTGGAACAAAAAAGAAGGCTATCCTTCATCTGAATTTTTCACTGCGGTGGACTCCCGTCTTGAAGATATTTTGGAAACGAAGATGCGCGGAGACGTGCTTTCCATTGGTGAAAAAGCAGGCGAACTGACCGAAGAAATGGCCCAAGTGTTGGGACTGAAACCAGGTATAGCTATAGCGGTAGGGATTATTGATGCCCATGCGGGTGTTCCTGCAGCGGGTGCTGTCCGGCCGGGACAGATGGTTATGGCAATGGGCACCTCCACCTGCCACATGTTGATCACAGACAAAGATCAACCGATCACAGGAGTCTGCGGAAGTGTCGAGGATGGCATCATTCCCGGATACATCAGCTTTGAGACAGGACAAGTTGCCGTCGGTGATTCATTTGCGTGGTATGTGGATCAGGCTGTTCCCGGTTATGTAAAAAAAGAGGCGGAGGAAGCTGGACTGAATGTGCATCAGCTGCTTGAAAGAAAAGCGGCTGCATATCAACCGGGACAAACCGGGCTGATCGCGCTGGATTGGTGGAACGGAAACCGCTCCGTATTGGTCGACTCCCAGTTATCAGGAGCAATCATAGGGTTAACCCTGGCCACCAAACCCGAAGAAATCTACAGGGCGTTGATCGAGTCTACCGCCTTTGGCACCAAAAAGATTATTGAAAGCTTTGTTCATGGCGGAGTGGCGGTGGATGAAATCTTTGCGGTAGGGGGCCTGCCTGAACGAAACCGCCTTTTGATGCAAATTTATGCTGATGTGACCAACCGCGAAATCAAGGTAGCTGACTCCAGCCAGACGACAGCACTTGGTGCTGCCATGTACGGGGCGGTAGCGGCCGGAAGCAAGGCAGGGGGCTATGATTCCATTTTTGATGCGGCCCAACATATGGCTCGCGTGAAGGAAGAGACATACAAGCCGATTCCTGAACATGTGAAGATTTACGAGAAATTATACAGTTACTATCTGGAGGTTCATAATTTTTTCGGACAGGAAAAAAAGTCGCTGATGCATGGGTTAAAGAAATTGAAGAAGTAAGTGTAGGCATCCTGTTTTATCGCAGGATGTTTTTTTGTTTTAAACGAAATAAAACAAAAGTAAAATTGACAAAACAAAAACAAATGATAGAATTCTACATAACTTATATTTTGAGGAGGATATGTATGGACTATCAGCAGCTTTTTAGCTTGAAGGGGAAGACAGCTCTTGTCACTGGGGGAGGACGAGGACTTGGAAAAGCAATGGCCGATGCCCTGGCCCAGGCAGGTGCTAACGTTGTCATCGCGGATATGGATCGTGACACGGCGAAGCAGAGTGCTGAAGAGCTTACCGCTCATGGGGTGAAAACGCTTGGACTTCAATTGGACGTTACGCAGGAGGAAGAAGTCAAAAGCTGTATTGATGAAATTGAAAGCGGTTTCGATAAGATTGATATTCTCGTTAATAACGCTGGCATTTGTCAGAAAGTCACGGTTGAAGAACAAAGTCTGGAAGATTGGAAGAAAACGATGGATGTTAACGTGAATGGGGTTTTCCTTTTATCCAAATATGTGGGAAAAGTGATGAAGGATCAGGGTGGCGGCTCTGTCATTAATGTGGCTTCCATGTCAAGCTTCATTGCCAACACCGAAGCGCAATGTGCGTACAATGCATCAAAAGCGGCTGTAGCCATGATGACCAAGTGTCTGGCATCTGAATGGGCACCTTATAACATCAGGGTTAATGCCATTGCCCCTGGATATATGAAAACGGAAATGACAAAACCCATTTTTGCTCCTGGCGGTGAACTGGCACACGTCCTGGACTTGGTGCCGATGAAACGGCTCGGTGAACCTCATGAACTCGGCGGATTGGCCATCTATCTGGCATCCGATGCTTCCACATTTGCCACCGGTTCTACCTTTCTTGTGGATGGCGGATATACCATCTGGTAAAAAACGAAAAAAAGCAGCTCACTAATCATTAGTGCGGCTGCTTTTCTTTATTCCGTTTCTATCGTAATCAGTTCCACTCCATGTTCCGCCAAAACGGGTTTTTGGCTGTTTGCCTCAATGTTGTCCGTAATGATGATGTCGATATCGTCGAGAGAGGCAAAGGACGCAATCGAGTTTTTGAAAAATTTGGAGTGGTCGAGCAGAGCTACAACTTTTTTGCTCGCCTTCACCATGGCTTTTTTCAATTCAACTTCGTATACACTAAAATCGGTCAACCCGGACTCGAGTGAAAAGCCGTTGGCCGACGTAAACAGAAGGTCGATGTTGATCTGGTTCAAAATGTTTACGCCAAGGGTTCCTTCTAAAGAGTGAGAGCCTCGTTTTACAATGCCGCCGAGTAAAATTACAGTGATGTCCGGGTGCTCGTTCAGTTCAAGAGCGGTATTGATGCCACTGGTCACAACGATCAGGCGGATGGGCTTATCTTTCAGGATTCGGGCCAGCTCAAGAGCGGTAGAACTTGCATCAAGCATGATACATTGTCCGTTTTCCAGCATGGCTGCTGCTTCCTTGGCGATGGCGGATTTTTCGATTTTGTTTTTCTTTTCACGGATAGAGAAGCTTGTTTCATTATCGGAAGAATCGGCGAGCACCGCACCTCCATGTGTGCGCTTGAGCAATCCCTCTTCTTCCATTTTTGTTAAATCGGTACGCAGGGTCGCTTCCGATACTTGAATTTCCTTAGCGAGTTCTTTAATGGATACTCGCTGGCTTTCATTCAATCTATTAAGAATGACTCTCCGGCGTTCAGGTACAAACATTTTTCCCACTAAGATCACCTACAAATCAATTAGTAAATTTATTTTTGTAATCGTTTTACATTTATTATTCTATTACACCATCTTTCATAAACATTGTAAATCAATAATAAAACAAAACAAAGTGAAAATAAATTATAAAATAATCAAAAATTAATTGACTATTTAAACAAATGGTGATTATAATAGACCCAATACATCGCAATATCGAAAACAAACGATAGAAAAAGAAAAAATACAATAACAAAAAAGAGGAGGAAAGGGATTTATTCTAAGAGAAATGAAAGCGTTATCTATAAAGGGGCTTTTAAAAATCTATTTAAGGGAGAGATTGTCATGAATATGAAAACCGTAGCGGATCAAGAAGCAAAGAATACAAGTATTCCTAAAACCATGAAGGCTGTAGTCGCTTATGCACCGGGAGATTACCGCTTTGAAACGGTTCCGGTTCCCGAGGTTGGGGAAGGTGAAATCCTGGTAAAAGTCGAAGCTTGCGGGATTTGCGCAGGGGACTTAAAAGCATTTGACGGGGCACCAAGCTTCTGGGGTGATGAAAAGCAGCCGGCTTATATTAAAGCGCCTATGATTCCGGGTCATGAATTTATCGGCCATGTGGTGGAGCTTGGCGAAGGAGTTACCGAATTTGAAGTAGGGGAACGCGTCATTTCAGAACAAATCGTTCCTTGCTGGGGTTGCCGCTTCTGTAACCGAGGACAATACTGGATGTGCGAGAAGCATGATTTATACGGCTTTCAGAATAATGTAAACGGTGCCATGGCGGAATACATGAAATTCACGAAGGAAGCGATTAACTACAAGGTGCCTGATGAACTTCCGATCGAAAAAGCCATTCTGATTGAACCGTATGCATGTTCCTTCCACGCTGTACAGCGTGCACAGATTCAGCTCGGTGATGTCGTCGTGCTGGCGGGTGCCGGTACACTCGGGCTTGGTATGATTGGCGCAATCAAGAAGTCAGGACCAGGAAAATTGATTGTTCTGGATCTTTTTGAAGAGAGGCTGGAGCTGGCTAAAAAGTTTGGAGCGGACATGGTACTCAATCCGGCGAAGGATGATGTGAATGCAATTGTAAAAGAACTGACCGACGGCTATGGCTGTGACATTTATATTGAAGCCACAGGAGCACAAAAATCGGTAGAACAAGGGTTAACGATGATCCGCAAGCTCGGCCGTTTTGTGGAGTTCAGCGTATTCAAGGAGCCTGTGACGGTAGACTGGAGCATCATCAGCGACCGGAAAGAGCTTGATGTGCTTGGATCCCACCTAGGACCATACTGCTATGAACATGTCATTACAGGCATTTCCAATGGAGATTTACCAACAGAAGGTGTGGTCACCCACACGCTTCCTTTGGAGGATTTTGAGGAAGGATTCCAGTTGGTGAAAAAAGGAGCAAAATCTCTGAAAGTTGTGCTTAACCCAAATCTGTAACCATCGGGCGGCTGTTGAAGAGGCAGCTGCTTCTTTATAAAAATGAGCAGGGGAGGAAACAAAATGGACGGGCTATTAGGTAAATTGGGCATGGACCGGAAAATGGCTTTAGGTTATTTCGGCGTATTGATTTTTATGATGGGAGACGGCCTTGAACTGGGATGGCTTTCTTCTTACTTTACAGATCATGGGTTATCCGTGCAGCAGTCCGCGCTGGTCTTTAGTGTATATGGCTTTGCGGTAGCGATAGCGGCCTGGCTTTCCGGGGTTCTTGCGGAAGTGCTCGGTCCGAGAAAAGCGATGATGCTTGGGCTTTCCCTGTTTGTAGCCGGAACACTGGTTTTCCTTACGTTCGGAATCACCAGTATGAACCTGGCCATCATTCTACCAACCTATGCATTACGGGGGCTCGGCTATCCGCTTTTCGCCTATTCGTTCCTCGTATGGGTAACGTACTATGCGCCATCCGATAAGCTTGGAACAGCGGTGGGCTGGTTCTGGTTCGCCTTCAGCGGCGGATTGAACGTCCTTGGAGCCTACTATTCTAGCTTTGCGCTTCCCGTTTTGGGAGAAATGAAAACCCTTTGGAGTGCACTCATCTTCGTTCTGCTTGGTGCGACTGTTGCGATTTTCCTGAACAAGGACAAAAACCACAGCAAGAAATTTGAAAATAAAAGTGAAGCCTTCAAGTATCTTTTAAAAGGCGTAACCATTGCTTTTGAAAATCCGAAAATCGGTATGGGCGGAATCGTTCGAACCATCAACACATCAGCAGCTTATGGATTTGTGGTCTTTATGCCTGCATTCATGATGGACTTGGGCTTTACGCGTTCCGAATGGCTGCAGATCTATGGTTCACTGTGGACGAGCAACATCATTTTTAACCTGATATTCGGTATTGTAGGTGACAAGCTGGGCTGGAGAAACACGGTCATGTGGTTTGGCGGTGTGGGATGCGCGGTTTTCACAGCAGCATTCTATTATGTTCCGCTGGCGGCTGGTCCGAACTATTTTGTAGCTACCGCCGTTGCCGCATGCTATGGCGCTTGTCTTGCCGGCTTCGTTCCATTATCCGCACTCATTCCGTCACTTGCTCCGGAAAACCGCGGCGCAGCGATGTCCATCCTTAATCTTGGTGCAGGATTGAGTACCTTTGTAGGACCTGCAATTGTTGGGGCATTTATCGGATTGGTGGATACAGTGGGTGTGATCTGGATTTACACAGGCCTTTATTTGATCAGTGCCGTGCTGATGAAATTTGTCACCCTTTCCAAGAAAGAAGCAGAAGAAGCGGAAAGAGTTTCCCAGGAGGAATTTCAAAACGCACAAAAAGCGTAGTATTGATACATCAAAAATAGAGAGAAAGGGAGTTGCATAATGAGGATAGGATTGGGTTCTGACCATAATGCCTTTGATATGAAAGAAAGCGTAAAAAGCTATATAAAAGAATTGGGGCACGAAGTCATTGATTATGGCTGCCATTCATGCTCTGAGGTGGATTATCCGGAAGTGGCTTTTGAAGTCGGCCAGGACATTATGAAGAACAAGCTGGACCGTGGAATTTTATGCTGCGGCACTGGGATTGGTGTAGCCATCGCTGCAGGAAAAGTACCCGGCATCCGGGCAGCCCTTTGCCATGATACGTATTCAGCAGAACGGGCACAGTTAAGCAACAGCGCCCAGATTTTAACGATGGGAGCAAAAGTCATCGGTGTCGAAGTCGCCAAACAGGTGGTGAAAGTGTATCTTGAATCTCACTTCTCCGGGGGCAATTCTGGAAGAAAGGTACAGCAGATCACAGACAAGGAGCAAGAGTTTTTAAAAGGGGAGAGTGCACCGCATGAAAAAACTTATAAATAATCCAAACCGAGTCGTTGAAGAAATGATTGAAGGCTATGCTAAAGCTCACCCGCATCATGTCCGGGTACTGGAGGAAAACGGACGCTCGATTGTAACCGCCAAGGAAACAACAGAAGGAAAGGTCGGTGTTTTAATCGGGGGTGGATCCGGACACGAACCAGCTTTTATGGGCTATGTCGGTACCGGGATGGCAGACGGTGTTGCGGTTGGAAATATTTTCGCTTCACCACCGCCGGATCCGATTCTTGAAGCGACAAAGGCGATTGATAAAGGAGCGGGCGTCATCTACGTATATGGAAATTACGCAGGAGACCTCATGAACTTTGGCATGGCGGCTGAACTGGCTGAGCTTGAAGCGGACATCCAGGTCGGAAAAGTCATTGTAACGGATGACGTTGCTTCAGCTCCGAAAGAAGAAAAGGAAAAGCGCCGCGGCATTGCCGGAGAATTTTTTGTCACGAAGGTGGCAGGAGCCGCTTCTGAAAAGGGATACAGTCTGGAAGAAGTGGTTCGGGCAGCCAATAAAGCAAATGATCATACCCGTACGATGGGAGTCGGACTTTCACCTTGTTCACTTCCGCAAACGGGAAAACCGAGCTTTGAATTGGAAGAAAACGAGATGGAAATCGGCCTGGGGCATCATGGAGAACCAGGAGTGGAAAAGGGAGATCTCCAGCCTGCAGACCAGGTGGCGGATCGCCTCGTTCAGGATATTCTGGCTGATATGCCAATTGGCGAAGGAGAAAAAGTCGCTGTTCTTGTAAACGGCTTAGGATCGACCACCAAAATGGAACTTTATATTGTTTACCGAAGAGTTGAACAAATCTTAAACGAAAAGGGCATCACCATACATCGTTCTTTTGTGGGTGATTACAGTACTTCACTTGAAATGGGTGGATGTTCCGTTACCTTGATTAAGCTTGATGATGAACTAACAGAATTTGTAGATGCAGCGGCGGATTGTCCGATGTATGTTCAACGATAAGGAGGAGATCACATGTCTTTTTCAGCAAAAGAATTAAAAGCCTTTTTACAGAGTGTGGTTGAAACGATTGAGGAAAATAAAGACTACTTGTCCGAGCTTGACCGTAAGCTTGGTGATGGTGACCATGGTGTGACCATGTCCATTGGCTGGCAGGCCGTTCAGGAGAAATTGCATAATGAATGGAAGGATGAAGATGATTGCGGGAAAATCAGCATCTCCGCCGGCCGTACCTTCCTGAGTGCGGTTGGTTCAACCGTAGGTCCTCTTTATGCGACAGGGTTCCTGCGGGGAGGAAAGGAAGTCCAGGGCAAAAATGAGCTTACCGGAGAAGATCTTTACAACTTCTGGACCGCTTTTATTGAAGGAGTAAAGGAAAGAGGACAGGCGGAAGTGGGAGATAAAACGATGATCGACACGCTGCAGCCTGCACTGGATACGCTAAAACAGGAATATGCGCGTTCCGGCAGTTTTGCAGAGGCGTTTTCAAAAGCGGTTGCATCTTCAAAGGAAGGCATGGAATCGACGAAAGATCTTTTATCGAAAAAAGGAAGGTCCAGCCGTTTGGGAGAGCGTTCACTCGGCAATCAGGACCCTGGCGCCACTTCTTCGCACCTTATTTTAAAAGCATTTGAATCGGTAATGACATCCGTCCAGACGGCTTAATACGTAAAAAGCAAGAGGGCAGCTGAACTGAAAATTCGTCAGGAGGCCGCCCTCTTTTTCTATGTCCATAAAAAGGTGGGGAGGAATAGCATGAGCATGAAATTGGATAACAAAGAGGATATTCAGCAATTGGCGATGGATTTTCTCGCCGTTGCACAGGAAGCGGCCATCTCTTCGTATCCCTGGGTCGGCAAAGGAAAGAAAAATGAAGCTGATGGCGCTGGAACCGAAGCCATGCGTACAAGGATGGGATCTATTGCGATGGACGGGACCGTTGTGATTGGCGAAGGTGAATTGGACGAGGCACCGATGCTGTATATCGGTGAACGTGTGGGAACAGGCAGTGGCCCTATGGTAGACATTGCGGTCGATCCGGTGGAAGGAACAACCTTAATGTCAAAAGGACAGGATAATGCTTTGACGGTGATTGCCGTTGCCGAAAAAGAGCATTTGCTTCATGCGCCGGATATGTATATGAGAAAAATAGCAGTTGGTCCGAAAGCGAAAGGAAAGATAGATATTGAGGCACCATTAACGGAGAATATTCGCTCGGTCGCTCGTTCTCTTGGAAAAGACGTCAGTGAGGTTACGGTCATGATTCAAGACCGGAGCCGTCATCAATCCCTGATCCAAGAGGTGTTTGAGGCAGGAGCTAAGGTAAAACTCTTTTCGGACGGTGACGTTACTGGGGCGATCGCCACTGGAATTGAGGACATTGGTGTCGATCTGCTTGTAGGTACAGGCGGGGCGCCAGAGGGTGTCATCGCTGCAGCTGCTTTGCGAAGTCTTGGTGGAGATTTTCAGGCTCAGCTCGTTTGCCAGAATGAGGAGGAGTTCAATCGCTGTGTTGGAATGGGGTTGAGCGATCCAGATTGTATTTTACGGATGGATGATCTGGTGAGAAGTGACCGGTGTTTTTTTGTCGCGACAGGCATCACAGATGGCATCCTGCTGAACGGTGTTCGTAAAAAGGCAGATGGCTCTATGCTGACGCATTCATTCATCACCATCGGAGGACGAGGAAATAACTTTCAGTTTGTTGAAACCCGCCACTAGGGATGTGGCGGGTTGTTTTTTTGTGGTGGTGTGGGGATGTAAGGCGGGCAATTGCCCGGAAAAGTGGGAAAGTCGCCCGGAAATTCGACAAAGTTGGCTTCAAAAAATGAATTTACCGAGTACGGGTAAAGGAAAGAAGACCGTGTATTATCTTCAATATGATTGACGTATCTTTAGTTATCTGATATTCTACCATGGTAAAGCAATAAACTATCAAAAATGGTTTCTCAAGAGGCGCGGTGGTGAAACACCTTGCGTTTTTTTGCGTTCTCATATATACGGAAGGAAATGTTCAATGGATACAACGAAAAAATGGGGGTTTTGGCTGTTGGCCGCCTTCGTTATCGGAAATATGGTTGGATCGGGGATTTTTATGCTGCCGAGCACCCTGGCCCAGACCGCAAGTCCGCTGGGAGTAACGATTGCATGGCTTGTTACGGGCTTTGGCGTCATGATGATCGCTCTAATCTTCAGCAAACTGTCGATCCGTCGTCCCGATTTAACAGCGGGTCCGCAAAGCTATGCGAAAGCTTTGTTTCAATCAGAAAAGGCTGGAAACATAGCCAGCTTCAGCATGGTATGGGGCTATTGGGTTGCCAACTGGATCAGTAATGTGGCAATGGTAACAAGCTTTGCCGGCTACCTTTCCACGTTTTTGCCGATCATGAAAGCAGGGAACACGGTTTTCTCCATCGGTTCACAGAAAATTTCTCTGGGACATCTGATTACATTTGTGGTTTGTACGGTTTTACTTTGGGGCATTCACCTTATTTTAGTAAGCAGTATGAATGGAGCCGGAAAGTTGAACTTTATTGCGACAGCATCCAAGGTCGCCGGATTTGCGCTCTTTATTGTCGCAGCTGTTTTTGCGTTTCAATCCTCAAATTTTGGTCAGTTTTACACGCCGGTCACTGACAATGCGGGTGCTTCACATGGATTGTTCAGCCAGGTCCAAATGGCCGCGATTTCCACGCTCTGGGCGTTTATCGGGATCGAATCGGCGGTTGTTTTGTCCGGCCGTGCCAAGTCCCAGCATGATGTAAGCCGTGCAACAATCTTTGGGCTCATCGTGGCTCTTGTGATTTATATGGCCATCACACTTCTCATGATGGGTATTTTGCCGCAAGATGTGCTGAAGGCATCCGACAAACCGTTCGTTGATGCTCTTTCTGCCTTGATTGGAAGCGCAGGTGCAAACATCATGGCACTGCTCGCGCTTGTTTCCTTGTTTGGTGCAACGATCGGATGGATCCTATTGAGTTCTGAAGTTCCCTTTCAGGCAGCCAAAAAAGGGGTGTTTCCTTCCTATTTTGCAAAAGTCAATAGAAAAGGGAGCCCTGTCCGTTCCTTGACTGTAACGAATGCCATGTCACAACTATTAATTTTTTCAACCATCTCAGGAACCATCAGTCAGGCCTATACGTTCTTAACAACTGCCGCTACCCTCGCCTATTTGATTCCATATCTTGTATCAGCGGCGTTCTTCCTGAAGCTTACACTCAAAGGGGAAGCATTGGAGGGCATGAAAGTCAGCCGGTGGAAGGATGGATTAATTGCCATTATTGCTCTTGTCTATTCCATCTGGATCATCAAAACCGGGACCGCAGACTTGAGAACATTTGGCCTTGGCATTGGCTTGTTCCTTGCCGGTTTTATCATTTATCCCTTCATTACCAAAAAACCACGCCAGAAGAAGACGGTATCTTCTGTTTCGGCTGAACACTAAATGGATTACAAAAGACCAACCAAGAGAGGTTGGTCTTTTTTTCATTTTGTTTTGCTAATCTCAGGCTTCACCCACAGCTTTCTGAAATCGGTCCAGCCGAAGTCGTTCAGCCGGACACCCTTCAGCAAAGCAGGATAGTTCCATTCTTTTGCGATATGATACAGGTGAAGAAGTATCTTTTGTTCATAAAAATACGTTTCAATGCTGTCGATGATCTCTTCCCGTTTTTCATAGTCCTCTTCTTGTAAAAACTCCCCCAAGTAGCGATCAAGCACCTCGATTTGCTCAGGAGTTAAGAGGGACCGCATGCTTCGTTCCCCTTTCAAAAAGGAAAGAAAGCCATATTGGGCATCCCGTTCGAGCACTTCCCCCTTGGAGATCATTTCTCCATCATGCTGCTCGGTATCCAAGAGCGAATAGGGGGACAGATTAAGGTAAATTCCAACCTCGCGAAACCGATTTTGAATCCACTCCGCCTCTCGAAGTCCTTCACTCGTGTAATCCAAATACTTAAACGTAAGCACTTCTCCATTGTATGAGCTTTTCTTCAATAGCGAACGGGCCCGCGCGATTGAGGAGGGGGGAAATGATGATCGCTCACTGCGTTCTGGCCATAAGCTGCTGGCCGGACTCCCCCGTCGTCCGCCGAGTTCAGAAATGAGCCGGTTGGGGTCAATCAGCTCAGCAATTGCCTGGCGGAAATAAAGGTCATGATGCGGTCCTTCCCTTTGGAAGTTAAAGACGAGGTAGCGAGAGCCCGTATTGTTTACTTTCATATGCCGGTTCTTGGTTGTTCCACTTCCAGGCAGTTCATAATCGACAATCCGGTCAGGATTAAGTTCCACAAACCAAAGCTCAACACGATCTAGGAGCGGCCGGCCATTAAAATGGTTATCAAAGGCTTCAAGTACAAATACGCGATCGTTATATTCCGTCACATTAAATGGGCCTGTTCCAATCAGTTCTCTCCCTGTCATGATAGGGACGTCTTGAGGAAGGATGGCCGCGTTGAAGGAACTGAGATAATGAAGAAAGAACACATTTGGCCGTTTTAATCTCATCGTAATTCCGTATTCATGAAAAGCTTCAATCGATTGAAGCTCAGAAAAAAGGTGGCGAAACGGTGATTGAACATCTGGGTCCTTTAATCGTTCCAGTGAGTATTTGACATCTTGTGAGTTGAGGTTTCTGCCATGGTGAAACCTCACGCTTTTTCGCAAGAAGAACGTCCACTCCGTATATTCTGAATTTACTTCCCAGTGATGGGCAAGGTGAGGTTCGAAAGTTTCGGTGACCGAATTGTAGTTGATCAGTGTATCAAAGATCTGGCGGACAAAGTGGGCTTCGGCTGCTGTGTAGGAAAAGGCAGGATCCAGGGCAGCGAGAGGCCGCCTCATCGGGATTTTAAGCAAATCCACGGAACTGGACACGGTTTGCTTCACCTGAAGGCCAAAGTTGTTCTGCATTTGCATCTGCAGTTTTTGAGCGAGATGTTCCGGCATAAGGGGACGTTTAATAAACTCCGCTGCTTCTGCAATCTGGTTTTTTGCGAGAAGTTTTGAAAAATAAGCTTCTGCAGCTTCCTCCAGATCGTAATGAAAATGCACCTTCGATCGGTTGCCCCGTCCTTTACCTGGAACCCAGGTGAGCCATCTTTCTTCGCCCATCCGTTTTAACAGCAGATTGACGTTTCGTTTCGTGCAATAAAACAAGGATTCCAGCTGGCTGACAGTGACTTCTGCGGGTTGATCATCTTTATGCTCGGGGTGCTGAAGATGAAGGGTAATGTAGTAATCGAGGATTTCCATGCTGGCTACCTCCCTAAAAGGTGAAATTCTTTTTTGAATTTTACACTTTTTCTGCGCCTTTTACTAGAGGAAAATAAACAGCAGATAAAGGGATTGGTAAAAGGAGGGAAATGCATGTTTAAGAATTTGCATCCGAATATTAAAATCAGAATCATTACTTCGTTTATGACCCGAGTGGTAGGGACGATGATCTTTCCGTTCATGGCGATCTACCTCTCGGATAAGCTTGGCCAGGCGCTGGCAGGAATTATCCTGCTGATCAATGTGTTCGTCTCGATCCTGGTAGGGTTTTACGGCGGATATGTGTCGGACCGGGCAGGACGGAAAAAGGTGATGGTGATTGGACAGCTGTTCACTGTCATAGCCTTTTTGTTTATGACAGCGGCCAATTCACCATGGTTTGATTCCGCTTGGGTTACCTCGTTTATGATGCTCATCCAAAGTATTAGCTCCGGGTTGATGAACCCGGCAGCTGAAGCGATGCTGATTGACGTGAGTACAAAGGAAAATCGGAAATTTATGTACAGCATCAATTATTGGGCAGTGAACCTGTCGATCGCGCTCGGTTCCATTGTCGGTGGCTTTTTGTTCAAGTCCCACCGTTTCGAACTGTTTATCGCTATCACGGCGGTAAGCATCATCACACTATATCTTGTTGCTTATGTAATGAAGGAGTCTTTCACCCAGACAGTTACTGTCACTGAAAAAATCAATGTATTTAAGGACATGGCAGCAAATTATCAAACAGTCATGAAGGATCGATTGTTTTTATGGTTCTGTATTGCTTCAACCTTGATCGTAGGTATTGAGTTTCAAATGGGTAATTATATCTCTGTCCGGCTGGAAGAAGAGTTTGTATCACACAGTGTATCGCTGGGCGATATGTTCTCGTATCACCTTGACGGGTTACGAATGATCAGCTGGCTTCGGACATTCAACACCGTGCTCGTCGTTTCAGGTACCATATTAGTTACCAGATGGATGCGAAAGTATTCTGACCATAAAGTGATCTATACAGGATTTTGGATGTACACCGCAGGCTATGCGGTACTTGGATACAGCAACTCTGCCATCCTGCTGGTGGTTTGCATTTTCATCGCAACCATCGGTGAACTCATGTATGTGCCGGTTAAACAATCGATCATGGCTGATATCGTGAATGATGATGCGCGGAGCTCGTATATGGCTGTACAGGGACTAACCTTCCAGGTGGCGAAAATTCTAGGTGCAGCCGGAATCACGATCGGTTCCTTTGTTCCCTCATGGGGAATGGCGCTTGCCTATCTTGTATCTGGCATGCTCGGAATCTACTGCTTTACTAAAGTCACAGGACCATTGAACAAGGGAATAAAAAAAGCAGCCAAAAAAGCAGCTGCTATCTAAAAAAGAGGGGCTATAAAGCGCCTCTTTCTTGCAAGAATTTATATCGTATTGTACGATATAAAATGAGGTGAACAAAATGAATGTTGAGTTTTTAAATAAATGCTGGACGGATTTGTATTATTTTCTCCATTACAGACACGAGGAAAAATTGACCCACCAGAACGTGCGCTGCATGCAGGCGGTCAAAAAGAAGACAAAAGCTTCCGTCGCCGATCTTGCAGAAGTGCTTGGGGTTACACACCACTCTGCCTCTGAGCATGTAAAGCGGCTGATGGAAAAAGGATATCTCCAAAAGGAACGGTCACCCGAAGATAAAAGATCGGTATATGTAAAACTGACAGAAGCGGGGGAAGAAGTACTCAAACGAAACTCTGAATTAGATGAACAAAAACTGAAAAAAGTACTGGATCGCTTAAGCGAGGAGGAACAGCAGAGTGTAATGGCTGTTTTTCAGAAACTGAGAGAGGAGGCCAGGAATGTATACAATCGTTAAAATTACCGTTTCCGCTCTCGTCATTGGTGTCATTACGGCATTAGCCAAACATTCACCCCGTTTTGGAGGAATCCTTGCCGCCTTGCCGCTTGTCAGCCTGCTCAGTCTTTTTTGGCTCTACACACAGGGCGAGCGGGGTGACCACTTAAGCCAGTTTTTATATGGCGTGCTTTATGGACTGCCGAGCACTATTGTTTTAATTTTTATTGTAGCCCTTTCTTTAAAGCATTCGCTCCCGTTCTTATTATCAGTTGTACTTGGTGTCGGTGGCTGGGGATTGTGCCTGCTCCTGCAAAAATTCCTTCTATCGGGTGTTCTGTTAAACTTCCGCTAGGTTATGTTTCTGAACGATAAGTTTTGCCAAGCTCTTCTGCAAGGCCATAGTAGTGCCGGAAATTATAGATTAAAGGATTCCATTTGGCAGGATCGACATGGTTTTCTCCTTTTACTATGTTTGAATGGGCATGAACATGAACGGATTCCGTCTCTACGACAGCAAAGAATGGTGAATATTCCGGGATACGAATATGCATTACTTTAGCTTCAATCTGCAAGGGGCATTCCGGAATTCGATCAGGTTTAACGCTGATGGATGAAAACGATGAGAAGCCAGCAACCGCAAATTTGTCTTTTTTGTAGGTAAACCCTAAGTTCTGTTTAAAGTCTGGGACTGGATCAGTTCCCGTATAAGGAGCTAGCATCTCGACTTGCTTCCAGAGCGAAGCATCAGGAATGTTTAACACACATTCAGGAGTGCGTTTCAGATTTTCAAAGGCTTTTCCGCCAAGTCCAATTCCTAAAACAATACTACTTCCAAGCGCCCATGACGATGAGATCGGGCTGATATTGGTGGTGTGGTCCTCATTTAAGGTGGTAAGGAGGATGACCGGTGTACCGTAGTAGAGGATTTTTGGTGTAATTGTTTGGATATTTTTCATAGGTTCTGCCCCTTTTCTTTATTTGTATTTATTGTAGTGCAGGAATTTTTCGATGTTCATCGAAGTATGGATGCAAAAGGAGGAGATGATCAATTGGCACAATCCAATGTGGCGGAAATCGCATCGATCGTAAGTGAATCGTCGCGTGCTGCCATGCTGACGGCCTTGATGGATGGAAGGTTTCATACAGCTAGTGAACTAGCGTATAGGGCAGGTATAAAACCACAGACCGCCAGCTTTCACCTGTCTAAAATGCAAGAGGCTGGTGTGATTGCACTAGAAAAGCAAGGGCGGCACCGTTATTACGGTATCCTTAATGAAGAGGTCGCAAAGGTGATGGAATCACTGCTTTTCATAGCGCCGCCTGTAAAAATAAAATCGTTAAAACAGTCCTCTCAGGATAAGGCGATTCGCTATGCGAGAACGTGCTATGACCACCTTGCTGGAAATGTTGGCGTTCAGCTGACAGATGCGTTGCTTAAAGCTGGATTTCTTGAAGAAGAAAAAGAGAATTTCATCGTACCGGAAGAAGGTGTTCGTTTTTTTGGTGAAATGGGTATTGATCTCGAAAGGATAAGAAAGAAGCGCCGCTCCTTCTCTTTCCGGTGCCTGGATTGGAGTGAACGGCGCCATCATCTTGCTGGATCATTAGGAAATGCTCTGTTGGAACGGTTTCTGGAGCTCGGATGGATGCAGCGGGTTCCACACAATCGAGCGGTGAAAATTACGGAAGCTGGGATAACAGGATTGAAGAGAACATTTGGAATAGATCTTTCATCGGAGGAAAAATAAAATGTCTGTCCATAAAAAGGTCCAATCAGAATCAGGACTGAGAATGCTTGAAAACGTTCGTGAAATCTGTACTCTATTTCCAGAAACAGTGGAGCATATCGATGGCTTTGGTCATACATCGTTCAGGGTGAAGGATAAACCTTTCATCATTATGGGAGAGAACGAACACGGAACCTCCCTGGCGATAAAGACACTGCCTGAAACACAGGAAATCCTTTTGCAGGAGGAGCGGTTCTTCAGGCCGGCCTATATCGGTCATCATGGCTGGACCTCGATTTACAATTCGGAAGAGATAAATTGGGAAGAAATTAGAGGTCTTATCTATGAAGCCTATTGCCGCACAGCACCCAAACGGCTGATCAAAATGATACTTGAAGACCATTAAATAAAGGAAAGGAAGTACATAACATGAATGAAAAAATAGAAGATTACCTGCTGAACAACAGAGATACCCATTTGAGCCAATTAAAAGATTTTTTGGCGATCCCGAGTATCTCCACCCTGCCCGAACATAAAGGTGACATTGAAAAAGCTGCAGAATGGATGGCCGAGTCCTTAAAGAGATTGGGAATGGATAACGTTAAAGTCTATGAAACGAAAGGGCACCCGGTCGTCTATGGAGATTGGATGAAAGCGGAAGGCAAGCCAACCGTGCTAATTTATGGCCATTATGATGTACAGCCGGTAGATCCTGTGGAACTCTGGCACAGCCCCCCTTTTTCTGCGGAAATTCGTGATGAAAAGATTTATGCCCGTGGAGCGAGTGACGACAAAGGACAGACCTTTATGCATTTGAAAGCACTGGAGGCCATTCTTGAAACGACAGGCACATTGCCGCTTAACTTCAAATTCTGTATTGAAGGAGAAGAAGAAATGGGAAGCCCGAATCTTCCTGCGTTTGCAGAAGCACATAAAGATCTGTTGGAGGCTGACCTTGTGGTTGTCTCCGATACAGGAATGATTGAAAAAGGAAAACCATCGATCACTTACGGGCTAAGGGGCTTATGCGGACTTCAAATCGATGTCAGGGGACCGAAAGGCGACATCCATTCCGGACTTTATGGCGGGGGAGTACAAAATCCAATACATGCCCTTGTGCAAATTGTAGATTCCTTCCGCAGCGAGGACGGTCACATTCTTGTGAATGGCTTTTATGACGATGTTTTAGCAGCTACCGAACAGGAGAAAGAGGAATTTGCCTCGCTGGCGTTTAATGAGGAGGGGGTAAAACAGGAACTTGGGGTCAATGAACTGGCTGGAGAGAAAGGATATTCCTACCTTGAGCAGACCTGGACACGGCCGACTCTTGAAGTGAATGGCATCTATGGCGGATATCAAGGCGGCGGTCTGAAAACCGTATTGCCTTCCTCTGCACATGCAAAGATCTCGTGCCGCCTGGTGCCCAATCAGGATCCTGGCAAAATAGTGGAGGTGCTCAAGCAGCATATCATTCAACACCTTCCTGCCGGTGTGGACGTGGAATTAACACCATTTGACCAGGGCTATCCTTTTTTAACACCGATTGATCATCCTTATGTCCAAGCCGCCGGAGCTGCTTATGAACAAGTGTATGATGTCAAAACAACCTATATCAGAAGTGGAGGTTCAATTCCGATTGTAGCGACTTTTACACAACTGTTTAATTTGCCGGTTGTCTTAATGGGGTTCGGCCTGCCGAGTGAAAATTTCCATGCACCAAATGAGCATTTTCATTTAGAGAACTTTGATAAGGGTCTGCGTGTGCTGTGCCATTATTGGAACGATCTAGCCAAAATGTAATAATAAATTCCGGATTGCCCTTGTTGTTTAGACAGCAAGGGTTTTTTGTGCTGTTCATGTACAAGCAGGGGTAGTGAAAACTGAATAGTTTAGTAGCAGGAGGTGACAGTTGTGATGAAAAAGGGATGTAATTGTTCAGGGCGTAAGCCTCAAGATAATCGTAAGCCCATTAACAAAATCAAATTTGGACAACAGAAAGGAAGCTGCAATGGCTGCTCAAGATCCAACAAGCCGGTGCAGTTCTTGTAAAAGTGCTAGAAAAAACATGATGTCGATTATTTTCCGGGAAATATGCTGGCTTATGTCGTTTATTTCTATGGAATGGCGGATACACATAAGTACAGGCGATAAGAAAATAGAAGTAGACAATTCCTGCACGATAATCTGACAAGGATTTTTCTAGAAGTGTCATAATCTAAGCATAAGAGGTTTATCAATAAAATTTACGGTTAGAAAATGTAACGGATTTCTATTTTTTATAGCCATAATTCCGTATAGTTGCATAAAGATAAGTACTACAAGCCTGAGAATAAAAGGAGAGGCGTGTAAACCAATGGCTACCTATCACAATAAAAAGTTTGTGTCTGTGCCGGTACACGATGCGGATTCACCTATTTTTTTCACCTGCATTCAGGAAGGGTTGATTGTACGTGCCACTTATACAGGGGAGGAAATCCAATGCGGGAGGTTTGTTGGTATGGTAAACCAGCACGGAGAACTGCATTTTACGTACCATCACGTAAATACTAAAAATGAACTGCGGAGCGGTGAAGGCAGACTGTTTCCAGAACGTCTTTCAGATGGCTCCTTGAAATTATCAGGAAGCTGGCAGGGAATGAATGGCTGGACCATGGAAAGTATGCTATGTTATTCCCAAACCGCAAGAAAACTGAAAACAAGTGTTTAAGGTCCCACGGTGCTTTTGCACCGTTTTCTTTTGTTTGTCGAAACCAACTGGGAATGTATGGTATGTTTATACGAGGCATTGTACATATATCAAGGAGGGAGCAGATGGAGAAGAAGACAATTGGACTTTTGTTCATAATCGTGGTGCTTCTGTTGTTTTCCGGTTGCTCAAACGGAAAACAAGCCAAAATCAAGACCATAAATCATGTGGATACAGGAGTTCTTCGAAAAAGTGCAGGTACGTATGTTGGTGACGCTTCAAAGGATAGGGAGATCATCAGACACCTCGCAGGCGGAGAAACGCTTAAAACAATTGATCTCACCGGCCAATCGATGAAAATAATTTATGGACATAAAGAGGGTGGCGTTTTTTCAGAGGAAGAGATTAATGAGTACTGGTTTAATGGAAAAGACAGAGCGTTGAAAAACTTTTACTTTAACGGAATTTACTTAACGCTGCTTGTTCCCAATGCAAAGGGCTACAGCCTTCAGGTAAATGAATCTCGTCTTTCTCTTTCCCGAGATAAAATGGTGTCTGTTCTGTCCAGGCATTTTTCTGACTTTCCCCAGGGTGAAAAAAGTTGGGACAAGAAAGCTGTGTCACATTTCATACATACAAATGAATCGAAAATAAAAGAAATGGCGGTTCATTATAAACAATACTTCTAGAAAACGAAGGGGTTGTCCAAGAAGTCTGAAAGCCGTTGATTTTCGTTCCAGGTCGCTCGCTTTCCGCGGGGCGTCCGGTGAGCCTCTTGACGCTAGCATCTGCGGGAGTCTCACCTGTCACGCTAGTCCCGCAGGAGTCTCGCACCTTCCACTACAATCAACTTTTCATGGAAGCTCAAAAACGGGCTGCCTGAAGGTCAATTTTTGACTTTCAGGACAGCCCTTCGTTTTTATCTGAAGATATCGTACGACACAGTACCGCTTTTAATTGTGAGTGATTTTAATTTTTGGTTGGCTTCCGGATTGGCCTTCAGTTCGGTCATAAACTTGTCATACGCTTCCTGCACAGAGGAGACAGTGTATACTGCCCGTTGACGTTTGTTCTCGGTTGCAGCCTCTACCAGAAAGAGTTCAAAGGTATCTTTGTTCAACAATCGCACCCCCATAACGTTATGGTTATAACATTCTTCAACTCTTTACAGACTCCTGCATGTTACGAAAAAGTAAAATTTCTATTTAAAAAGGAATTAGTGGGTATTTTTTACTTTTTTGTTATTAATAGGTTTCGCTGTCCTGCTGTTAGGTAACTGGTAAGTGAAACACTATTTTAAGATAAAAAATGGGAGGTCGATGAATTGAATTTGAAGAAAACCTTTGTTTGTTTAACGGCAGCTGGAACTTTGGCGATGCAGGGAGTGGTGCCCCTTGCCGCGCATGCTGAAAGCTCGCAAAAATCAGAAGTTGTTCAACAAGGAAAACCATATCCTGGCCATTTGATTAAAAGGGGAGACAGTGGAAAAGATGTTCGGACGGTTCAAAACCAGCTGGATAAAAAAGGATTCCCAATCTATGTGGATGGCATCTTTGGAAAAATGACAGAGAAGAAAGTAAAGATGTTCCAAGCCCGTTCAGCACTTACCATTGATGGCATCGTTGGCAAGAAAACATGGACCGTGCTGAATGTGGATCTCTTTCCGTATCCGGGTCATCTCATCAAACAGGGAGATAAAGGTGTGGATGTGAAACGAATCCAGGCCCGACTGAACGAAGCGGAAATTGATGTTTCCATTGACGGCATGTTCGGTCCGAAAACAAAAATGGCAGTAGAAAAGTTCCAAAAGAAATTTGGACTGCAGGTGGATGGCATTGTAGGGCCGGAAACATGGGATATCCTCTTTAATTATGCAGATAATATTTAAAGATAGTAAGGTAAAAAGACAGCGCCGAACGCTGTCTTTTTTTGTTTCATACAAAAGATTTTGTCGCAAACTTTTACACCCTTGTGGTTCCAATATATAGTAGAATATAATCGGGTGATAGATTATGCTAAAAAAACTATTAAGAAATGTAGATTACAGTTTGGTTATTGCCACGATTGGACTGGGTGTATTCGGCCTAGTCATGATCTACAGCAGCAGTTATTGGATAGCTTTTCATTATGATCTTGAAGCGGACTATTTTTTTAAACGTCAGTTGATTTTTATACTCGCGGGTATGCTCGTATTTTGCTTTGCATTAATTTTTCCTTATAAAGCCTATATGAAGCTGACCAAACCGCTGATTCTGGTAACCACCTCTTTGCTGGTTCTGGTGTTCTTACTAGGAAAAGTGGTAAATAATGCTCAGTCTTGGATCAGCCTTGGCGGTTTCAACCTGCAGCCGGCTGAAGTGGCCAAATTGTCGATTATTATTTATTTGTCTTCTGCTCTTGCAAAAAAACAGTCGTATATCTCCGACTTTAACCGGGCAGTTGCGCCACCGTTGGTTGTAGTCGCTTTGATTGCTTGCCTTATTCTCATGCAGCCTGATTTTGGGTCCATGCTGATTCTGGTTTCAATCGCCGCATGCATCCTGATTTGTGCAAAATTGCGTTTTCGGCATCTGCTGTTTCTTTCCTTATCTTCCATCATCTTAATGACGGTATTCTTTATGTTTGTTGCGAGTGATGAACAAATCTCCCGTTTTAAAGGAGCATATGCGCCTTTTGAGCATCAGAAAGAAGGATATCAGCTGATCAATTCGTATGTCGCCATTTCTGCGGGTGGGATGGATGGCGTTGGCCTTGGCAATGGGATTACGAAATATGGGTATTTGCCAGAGGGGCAAACGGATTTTATTATCGCAAATGTCTCCGAAGAGTTTGGGTTTGCAGGTGTACTTGCTGCCCTCACCGGTTTATTTTATCTTGTGATCAGAGGGTTTATTATTGGCTTAAGAAGCAAGGATACGTTCGGCCGCCTTCTGGCCTTTGGGATTTCAAGCATGATTGGTGTACAATCCTTCATAAATTTAGGAGCGGCTACAGGACTTTTGCCGGTAACCGGTGTTCCGCTGCCTTTCTTGAGTTATGGAGGATCTTCGCTTCTTGTTTTGATGTTTTCGATGGGCGTTCTGACCAATGTATCTGGTTTTGTGAACATGAAAAGTAAGTCAGCAGACGAACAGCCTGTTCCTGATGCCAAGCCGGTCAACTATTCCTCTGCAAGCACAGTTGTTTCCTTTCAAAAAAAGAAACCGGCTCACTAAAAAGAGACACCACCTGTCCCATTGGCAGGCTGTGTCTCTTTTTTATCTTTGCTTCTTTTTCATGCTTTTTGTTAAATATCCGCCTTTAAAGCTTCGAATCTCAAAGGAGACAAGAAAGGCTTTTGGCGCCAGTTCATTGACAATTTGCAGAAGTTCCTTCTCCCTGCTGCGCTTCGAAAGTACGTCAAGCCGGAACCGGGCATTGTCTTCTCGCCCTTCGCCCTGATACACCGTTACACCAAACCCTTCTGCACGAAGCCGGTTTACCAGTTTCTCAGAACGATCCAGCAAATTTATTTGATGGGTTACATAACCGATGGCTAATTTATTTTCCAGCACACCGCCAAGCATAAGGCCAGCTCCAAAGCCGATCGCATAAGCGATAATGTTCCAAATGTTCGACATATCTTGAAACACGATACCGAGTGAGAGTACATTAATCGCTGCTTCTACTACTCCAATTACACTGGCCTTTCGCGTTTCTCCTTTAACAAGAAGTATGGTCCGGAGAGTCACGATGGGGAGAAGGGATAACTGCATCAGAAAGATAATTAACGGCTGCCACATATGGGGATCCTCCTTCTATCGTTGATTTATCGTGACAGTGTAACACAGCTTCGTATATATTCCTATTCGGGAGTCTGTGTTTTTAATTGCTCGTCTATTGCCACGCATTTGTGTTTATATTTAACCTTAATGATGAGCAGCAAAACGCTATATCAAAATGAAAGCGATTCCAACATAAAAATAATACAAAGTATCTTGCTTTAATAGTAGAATTGAAAAAGAATTCTATAGAAAGTCTGGTGTTTGGATGAAACGGTTCATATGGTATTGGCTGCCAGTCCTGCTTGTCGCTGGCGGAATCTTTTATTCGTCAGCCACTCCTTATAAACAACAGGATATGAGGCCGACCCTCTCTCAATTTTTGAATCATGAAAAGATAGCCAGTATTTTTTCTTCGGTATCTTTTCAGTATGCGGGCAGCGAAGTAAGTGTAGAAGCGTTGGGAGCTGCTGGATTTGTAGAGTTTTTTATCCGCAAATGTGCTCATTTCTCTGTGTATTTCTTGCTTGGATTTCTGCTATTCAGGGTTCTCCGTTTTTATTTCTCAAAAGGAAAAACGGCATTGTTTTCCTTTGTTCTAACTGTCGCCTATGCCGCGTCTGATGAAATTCATCAGCATTTCACTTCTGGGCGTTCTCCACACGTGGAAGATGTGATGATTGATGCTTGCGGGGGAACGGTGGGCATTCTTATTGCTTTCCTGTTATACAGACGGTATTTCAGAAGTAACCCGTAATAAGGGTTCATGATCAGCCGCCATCAGCCGATACTATCAGTGAGTAAAAGAAGGCGGTGGCTTGTTATGAAAAAGAAAAAAGTATTATATGTTTTGATTTTTATTATTTGCCTGGGAAGTCTCGGGTACGGAAATATCCAATACAAACTGAAGCTGGAAGATAAAGCAGAGGCTGCGAAAAAGGATCTGGAGGATCAATGCGCAGGCAGCAAGGAAAGGAAAGAGAGTAGCACAATGCCTGATGTCAGTGCACTGACCAAGAATCTTCCGGAAAATGCTCAAGAGGTCATTGCGGAAAGATGGAAGGCTGGAGAAACCGTGAAGGTGGGAGCGATCGGCTCAGAAACCACCTCGGGGGAAGATAGCTGGGGTACGCTTTTTCAGCAGAAACTGCAAGCGGCGTATGGCAAAGAACACATAGAGTTTTTACCAAAAGGGTTTAAAAATGAATGGTCCATTACGGTCATTAAAGATAAAAAGTATCAGCCGTTGCTGGACCAACGTCTGGATGTGCTGTTGATTGAGCCTTTCTTGCTCAATGACAACGGAAAAATTAACATAAGGGATACCCTGGCAAGTCTGGATATCCTGCTGGCTGATGTAAAAAGAGCAAATCCTGAAACCGTTGTTTTACTGCAGCCGCCCAATCCGATTTATAAGCCCCGCTTTTATCTTGATCAGGTGAACCAGCTAAAGCGATATGCAAATGAAAAGGGAATGGCATATATCAATCACTGGTCTGCCTGGCCGGATCAGGAATCAGAAGAGCTGAAGATGTATGTGAATACAGAGAATCATCAGCCAACAAAAAAGGGTGAGCAGTTGTGGGCTGACGATTTGGCCGACCTGTTTACAGGAAAGTAAAAAAACTCCCGGGAATGAACGGTTTACTGTTGCTGACAGTTCACTATAAGGCCGGGAGTTTTTTTGCGGGATTTGCTTTTTCTTGTCGTGATTTTCAGTGAGCGGTCCCATAGGCTTCGACAGCTTATTAATGGGAGACGTTCTATGATAAAAGGGTATAGCTTGGCCAATCAACCCTAAAGTTTCCTTTTGAGGACGAAAACTTTAGAAAAGATGGTATTGGAGGGTCAATGATGCTCATGTTTATCGCTGGATGCTTTGTCGGATCCATCCTGACTGTCTTTATCATGAGTCTGTTGTTTGTATCCAAACGTTCAGATGAAATGAGCGATAGACAGCACAGGAACAAAGAAGAAAAATAAAAAGGTGTACTGCACCTTTTTATTATCTATTGGGACTGCCTTTTCTTAATCTCTTTTAGAGCCACCAATTTCAGGGCTTTCATTTCTTTGGCGGACAGCTTCTCCTCTAACGTTGCTTCCATTTCACGTCTTTCATCTTGGGAGACGCCATCCAGTGCTTTATTTTTCATCTCTTTTAACTGATCCAGACCAACCTTGTTAATCACCGTTTTCATCGCTTTCTCCTTGGTGTGAAACGGGAGGTCCTTTTCCTCTGCAAGCGAATTAAGATCTTTGCCATCTTCCACGTATTGTTCAATGGCGGGATCATCCATCAATTTGTCGATATCCTTGTTGTCCACGATTTGTGTTGAAACTTCATTCACCAGCTTGTTGGCTCCGTAGGTCACAAGAGCTTTATAGCCGAAGTATCCAATGCCGCCAATTAACAGGACAAACACAAGTACCCACTTCATCATAGAAATTGCCCCCAGGCTTTTTGTCTACCAGGATTTTTATAGCTTCCTGACGGTTTATCAGTACATTTCCTTCATCTGCTTTTCAGTCCCCTGGATAAATACCGGTTTTTTTGAGGGATCCATCCATCGAAGCAGCTGTAGCACGTTTTCTTTGGAAGTAGCCGTACAGCCTGCTGTTGGTTTGTCGGAGGCTCTCCATACATGAAAGAAAATGGCGCTTCCGTCACCTTTGACGATAGGATCCATATTGTATTCAATAACGGCACCATAATGGTACAGAGGCTCCAGCTGCATTCTCTCAAATGACTTCCATCGTTTGTTAGGGTCTCCTTTGTAAACGATCCATTTGTTATAATCCTTGGACGTTACATCGTCCACCCAATAGTCGTACTGATCGGTTTTCGTGTACTTGAGGGTGATTCCTGAAGGCTTTTTGACGGTTCCAAAGCTTCGCCCAATATCATAGATACCGGCAGGAGATTTGCCATCACCTTCTTTTTTGGCAGGGCTGATTCCATTTTTGCCGATTACGGCCGGCATGGAATATTTCTTGACCCATTTTTTCTTCACATATTCATACGCTGTAATTTTGCCTGTAAATTCATCTGCTTTATCTGCTGTAACAAAAACGATTTGTTTGGCTTTCTTTTCTTTATAAACCTTATTGAGCAGTTTCTTTTGGTGAGAGGGTATGGAACTGGCATAAGCGGGTGTAAACACACTAAACACGAGGATACCTAAAACGAGAAAACTGAGAACTTTTTTCATCATTCATTCCTTTCTTAAACTGTTTTTCTTTTATTATACAATTTCTTCTATATCAGGAAAGCTCGTGCTCTGTTTTTAAGCAAAAGAACCTAGTAATCTTACAGAGAATGTGTATTTTTTACTAGATGGAAAAGTAGAGGGCAAAAGGGTGTATGCGTCTGTATCGAATCAAACCAATCTTTTGACCTTTATTTAACAAAAAGATACGCAAATATTCTTATGTTCTGAAAGAAGATTATACACGTATAATTAGAGAGTTAGGGAGAAATGACGAATCTTAGGGGGGAAAAGCATGAAAAAAACGATATGGTCTTTAGTACTGGCAGCTGTTGTCAGTTTGTCTGCATTCAGCTTTACACCGTCTGCATCGGCAGCCAGTTATGTTGACCCTATTCAGACGTATACATACTCGGAGATGACTACCGATATGAAGCAATTGGCAAAAGCGTATCCGGATCTGGTCCAGTATCGTGCGCTTGGCACAACCAAATATGGAAGGATGGTCTGGGCAATTAAACTCGGAAAAGGGGATGCCACCGTCTTCTATAATGCTTCTCATCATGCCAGGGAATGGATTACAACGAACATTGCGATGGAAATGGTAGATGCCTACGCGGATGAGTATAAGAAAAACACCACCTATCAGGGCTATAATGTTCGCAGTCTATTAAATGATGTGTCGATCTGGATCGTACCGATGGTGAATCCTGACGGAGTCACTCTTCAGCAGTCAGGTCTTAAAGAGTTTCCAAAATCGGCCCACAGCGGGTTGATTAAAATGAACAAGGGAAGCACCAATTTCAAAAGATGGAAAGCCAATGCGCAAGGCATTGACCTGAACCGCCAATATCCAGCAGGCTGGAATGAGATTCCACGAAGCGAAGCACCAAGCCCTTCTTATCAAATGTACAAAGGAACAAAACCGCTCGAAGCACCGGAAGTGAAGCTGCTCTATAATTTCACCTCCTATGTGGATCCTGAAGTCACCATTTCTTATCATACATCAGGGCGTATTCTGTATTGGCACTACCTGAATAAAAAGGAAAATTATAACCGCGATTATGCGATGGCGAAAACCATTTCGTCCATGACAGGCTATCCTTTGGTAAAACCGAATGACAGCAAGAAGGGAGGGGGATATAAGGATTGGTTCATTACCCAATATGGACGACCGGCCTTTACCCCTGAGCTGAGCTATCATGTCGGCGCAACCAATCCTCCGGTTTCCGTCATTAATGAAGAATGGAAGCGCAACCGTAAAGCCGCATTGTTTGTGGCTAATGAAGGGAAAAAGCTGTGGGAAAAGAAGTTTACAAAAACAAGCAAAGTTATAACAACTTTTGCGCCGTTTAATCTTTACGATCGCCCGGGTTCAGCTTACAAAACGAGTACAAAGCTTAAAGCGCAAAAGCTGACAGTCATCGGAACGAAAGGGAACTATTTCAGAATCAATACGAAGGATTACGGCAAAAAGTGGATCCTAAAGGACAATTATGTATCAGGAACCGTGACCGATTTCCATACAAAGCCAAAGAACTTCCTGGTAAAGGAGAGTACACCGCTCTACTATTCTCCGATATCAACCAAGAAATCCACCAGCAACCTTTATCCGGGTGAAGTAAAAGCCATCAAGTCATACGGCAGCTACTACGCGGTAAAGACGAAATTTAATTATGATTTATGGATTAAAAAGGACAGCAAAATTACTGAATTTAATCCGGCAGCGGTCAATCAGAAAATTGTTCTGAAACCGGACGCCACACCGCTGTATTTGTTGCCGCTTGATTCCAAGAAAACCGATACGAACCTTACACCTCAGACCGTAACCGCAACGAAAAAGTGGAACAACTGGTTCTATGTCGAAGGCAAGGACAAAGACAAGAAGGCTGTGAAAGGCTGGATCAAACAATAAGAAATAACAAAAAAAGGCTGCCGTTTGGCAGTCTTTTTCAATTCAAAAAGCATCTGAAAACATACCCCAGGCCACTAAGGAACTGTAGTTTTTTTAAAACACTAAAAAAAGTCCACGGGAATTGTGGACTTTCTTTTATTGCTTATGGTTTTGCTACATCAACAATGCGGTCTTCATCTTTTGGATCTACCGTTTTTAGTTTTGCGACATAGTCTCGAAGGTTTTCCCAGTCAGCAAAACCAAGATCGGTTACACGGCCATCTTCATACGCTTTTTTGAACACCTGATAGTTGTCGCCGCCTTTGGCTGTAAAAGCATTGGTTGCTACAACATAGTCCTTTGATGGATCAAGAGCAGTAAATTGACCAGGCGTTTCTTCTACTTCGGCAGATACGATACGCTCTCCGGCTGGCTTAGAGCTGTCAAACTTAATTTTCATACCAGACATGTGCAGGAACGCACCGCTTTCATTTGGTACTTGGTCTACACTGTGCTCAAGAGCCTGCAGGATTTCTGTTCCGGTCAGATTCATCGTGGCCAGTGTGTTGCCGAAAGGTAGAGTGGTCAACACTTCGCCAAGTGTTATGTCACCTGCATTGATTTCCGAGCGGATTCCGCCCCCGTTTTGTAAGGCAATGACGGTTTTTGAATTAAATTGCTTGGCTTTATCGAGCATTGCGTCTGTAATCAGGTTGCCAAGCGGTGTCTCGTTGCTGCGGACGCTTGGACCGCCAGTTGATGAACGAGGGTTTTCCAATGCTTTAACCGCCGTTGCACCCGTTGATGTATTCTTTAGATCATCAATTTTTGAAGAATACTTTTTCAGAAGATCTGCCGCCTCAGGGTCTTCCTGCTGGTCAGCCACTTTAATCAGTTTGCCATCTTCCTTTACTACTTTTCCGTTCTCGTCGAAATCAACGTCAAGTGTTCCTAGGAAGTCGCTGTATTGGTAGGCTTGAACGATAACGGTTGGATCTTTGTCTTTTCCATTTTCGTCTGCGGATACCACTACAGGCTGATCAAGCTGGGTATGGCTGTGTCCGCCAACAATAACATCAATGCCATCGACCTGTTTAGCAAGCTCCAGGTCATTATCATACGCAGGATTATCGTCATACCCGATGTGGGTTACAGCAACGATTTTGTTAATGCCGCGGTCTTCGAATGATTTTACCGCTTTTTCTGCTTCATCTTTATAGTTTTTGAATACTACCGCTTCAGGGCTGGAGATATCCTTTGTTTCTTCAGTCGTTAATCCGAATATCCCCACTTTTTCTCCATCCACTTCTTTTACAATGCCGGTGTAGATATTTCCGTTGTTCGGAGAAGAGGAAATCTCATTGGATTGCAGTCCGTCAAACAGGCTGTCTTTTGAAAAATCCACATTTGCACTGACGAACGGGAAGTTGGCCTTTTGGATAAAGTCGGATAATGCTTTGTGGCCATCCGGACTTGCGCCAAGATCAAATTCATGGTTGCCGAATGTCATCACATCATATTTTGCGAGATTCATAAAATCAAGGTCTGCTAGTCCCTTGAATTCGTTAAAGTAAAGGGTCCCGGAAAACACGTCTCCCGCATCAATCAGCAAAGAGCTTGGCTTTTGGGCACGCACATTTTTGATAGCTGTGATGCGTTTTGCCACATTATCAAGATGAGCGTGTGTATCGTTTGTATGCATGAGGGATAAGGTAAAGTCTTCTGGCGCGCTGCCTTTCAGGTCATACTTGTAGATTCCGAAGCCTTTATCATCCGTTTTTCCTGTGTAGGAGATTTTGCTTTCAGGTGTTAAGTATTGTGCACCATTTGGTGAAGAAGTGAAGGTGACCTCAGCATCTCCCTGGATGGGTGCGATGGACCAGTTGTTATCGGCTGTTGGAGTGATTTCTTTCTGTTCCGTGATATAGTCCATCAGGATCTGACGGTTTTCATCTGCGGAATCCACGACATATTCGGCACCTTTGATGCCCGGGAAGTTTCCGCCGCCAGAGGCACGGTAATTATTGGTGACAACGATAAAGTCCTGATCCGGATCAATCGGCTGTCCGTTGTATTCAAGGTTATTAATACGGTTGGAATCCGAAACCTTTTCGCCTTTGACATCATAGCGGGCAGGCTTTGTTACATCGATTTGATAGGTTACACCATCAATAACATCAAAGTTGTATACAGGGAAGTTGTCATTTAACAGCTTTTGTTCCCCTGATTTCATCGGATCAATGGTATTGAATTTCCCAGCTGACATCTCAAGCCATTCTTTTACATCAGATCCTTTGATTTTTATCGCTTTCAGCGTGTTATCGTATAAATACAAATCAGCTGCACTGCGGATGGTCAGGTCGCCTTTTTTGATTTCTGTGAATTCGTCAACGCCATTACGTCCTGCTTTGAATGGAGCGCCAACAGATAGAACCGGTAAATCTTTGTATTGCGGTTTGCTGGTTTTGATATAGTTTTCTACGTACCATTTTTGGGCATTGGTGACGACTTGAACGGATGGGTCATCTTTCACCAGCGCAAAGTAGCTGTAAATATCGTCGGTTGTTTTGCCGATCGGTGTATTCACATACTTAATGGTTGCATCAACGTCTTTTTTGACCGCGTTCACGATTTTAGCATCTTCTGGTGCTTTGTAGCCGGTCGCTTTATCGTAGATGGCCTTTGTGGAGGATTGCGTGTTGTAAACCTTCCACTTGTTTTTTACTTTTTGAAGGTTGAGGTCAATGATCCCCAGGTTGCTTCCGCCGTAACCAGCTTGAACAGCCGGTACACCATTGATGGTTCCTTTTGCATTGTCGACACCAGGAAGAACGTTTCCTTGTGCGTCTTTAAACAATGGATCGAGCGACTTTTCGTCCGCTGCAGGGAACACTTTATGTGTATGTGAGAAGGTAATAGCGTCAATTTCCTTCACTTTGCTTAGTGAGTAGATGACATCTTCCTGGTTCTTGGTATCTCCATTGAACCCTGAGTGCGTCATGGCGATAATGATATCGGCACCCTCTCTTTTCATTTGCGGAACAAAGCGTTTTGCAGTTTCAATGATTCCCCGTGTCATTACTTTTCCTTCAAGATTGTTTTTGTCCCAATCCATGATTTGCGGTGTTACAAGACCGAGGTAACCGATTTTTAGCGTGCTTTTCTTGCCGTTCTGGTCAACTACTTTTTTCTTTACAATTTTATATGGCGTGAATTTGTTCTTATTGTTGTAAGGGTTGTCATCTTTGTCTAGTTTAAAGACGTTGGCGTTAATATAAGGGAAGTTGGCGCCTTTAATCGCATTCTGCAAGTAGTCCAATCCATAGTTGAATTCGTGGTTTCCGAATGTAGCCATGTCATAGTCCATCTGATTCATCGCTTTATAGACGGGGTGGATCTCGCCTTTTTTAAGAGGATCGATTTTGGCTTTATATGTTCCAAGCGGTGTTCCCTGAATCAAGTCCCCATTGTCTACGAGGACACTGTTTTTTACTTCTTTGCGTGCTTGCTTTACAAGTGTGGCTGTCTTGGAAATTCCAAGAACATCGGAAGGTGCAGCTTTATAATAATCATAGGCTACAAGATTTGTATGAATATCGGTAGTTTCCATGATACGAAGATTGGTAGGTGATGTGGAAACTGGTGTTGCGAGGTTCTTGCCAAAATTGCTGGTATCGCCGTTGTAATTCTTTACGACAGAAACCTGGACCCAGTAGGATGGATTTTTGGAATTGAAGTGTGCTGAAAACTCGGAGCTTTTCTTGATGTCGGTTTTAACCGCTGCTTGTGATACGGTTTTTTTACCCTTCATCAGCTGGAAAACAACTGCTTCTTTGCCAGGGTTCCCTTTTTGAGGAGTAACGGTGACAGAAGCATTTGTGCCCTTGGAGAAATCCACATATGGAGCGGATATTTTAAATGGTTCTTTTGGCGCAGATTTCTTGGCAGGTTTTGCTGCCGCAAACGTTGGGTTAGCCAATTGAGAGGAAACTAGTCCAATGGCGAGAGATGAGGCCAGTAACTTCTTGAAAGTTCCAGTAAACGACATAGATTCACAGCCTTTCCTTATTTTGCACTGCTCAAATAATATATCACGAAAGTCCCAGAAGTTTGTAGAGTTTTTTGAATTATTTTGAAGATAAGTGCTGGGACAAAAGGATGGAGGCAGATGGAAGAAGGATTATGGCGCTTTATGTAGAAATTTCTTTTGCTGGCGGCTGATCGATGTTTCAGCTGTTCTATATAGAAGGAGGAATAAAACGATGAGCGTCCTTCCATGCCAAGGCTGCAAGGGACTATGCTGCGGTCCAGTAGCGATAACTGAAACAGAGCTAAAAAAAATCAGAAAGAAAGTAAAAAGCATGCCTCGTAAACTAAGGAATGAACTTGAGCAACAGACGCGCTATTTCGGAACGTGCATCTTTTATGACATGGAAAAAGACCGGTGCGGAATATATTCAGCCCGGCCGGAGGTCTGTCAAAAATTTGGCTACCATAAAGAGTTGGTCTGCTTCAAAAACCCGGGACTGGCAGTTGATGGCCAGCCCATTGAACACAGAACGATCGGGATTTTGTCGGTGGATTATACATGGAACGACTTTAAGTAAAGCTTCTTGCGTAATTTTTGTTGCTCTTAAAAGTAGTTGTTTTCCCTTCCAGGATGCTCGCTTTTTTCATTTTCGAGGATCTCGCACCTTTCACTACAACAACTTATCAATGAAGGTGCAGGAAAATTGTTCCCAAGCAACAGTCTTTTTGTAAGGGCTATTAATATCCTTTATTATAATCCACGGCATTAATGGAAAGGGATTTATTGTCGAGATAGTCTTTCAGATTGGGAATAAAAATATCCTCGATGACGCGCTGGTCGTAATACTCGGTAGACCCTGCTGTGTGGGGAGTGATAATGACATTCTCCATATTCCAAAGAGGACTGTTGTCGTCGAGCGGTTCTTTTTCAAACACATCAAGACCCGCTCCGGCGATTTCTCCGGTATTCAGTGCCTGGATCAAATCCTCTTCCACTACAATGTCACCGCGTCCGATATTGATGAAGAAAGCGGTGTTTTTCATGAGCTGGAATTCTTTTTTGCCCAGCATGCGGTTCGTTTCCTTGGTTAATGGGAGGGTCACAACCACATAGTCACATTCAGGAAGGAGATCGTGCAGCTCTTCAGATGTATACATTCTGTCAATATATTGCTCAGGTTTTCCTGAATGGCGCATACCAAGTACCTTCATTCCAAAGGCTTTGGCAATTTTGGCTGTTTCACGTCCGATGGCACCTGTTCCAAGAATGCCCAGGGTTTTGCCATGGATTTCAAGCTTCAGGTTGGAATGGTCCCATGTTTTGGATTGCTGGTTGCGCACGTATGTATGTATTTTTCTCGTGAGGCCGAGCATGAGCGCAAAAATGGTTTCGGAAATAGGGAAAGCATGGACGCCGTTGGCGCTGGTCAGTTGAATATTCTCGGAGGAAAGGCGGTCGAGCGGAAGATTGTTGACCCCGGCACTCCAGGTTTGTACCCATTTTAAGGGCGCATTTTCACGATCTAGCGTGTATTTTTCCATTCCTTTTTTCCAGCCGGCAATGATCTCTGCATCAGGAGCTTCCTTTTGCCAAATCTCCTTGTCCTTTCCTGTCACAATGGTCCAATCGGGAATGATTTTCTGTACCTTTTCCACATAAGAATCGTCAATATTTTGAGCAATGAGCAATTTACGTGCTGTCATCTTATCCCATCCTGTCTGTGTGTTTTTGTCCAGTTTACCAGAAGGTGAGAAATTTTTGTTTAAACATGCTCTTGGGCTAAAGTGTTCTGTTACGATAAGAAAAAAGGAGGAAGTCATTTGAAGGCGATTATAGTAAAAAACTTTGGAAGTTCAGAAAACATGACATGGTCGGAAACAGCTGTCCCTCAGATTGGTTCCGATCAGGTATTAATCAAAGTAAAAACTACTTCTGTCAATTATGCCGATATTAAAGCAAGGGTAGGGACAAAAGGGAAGGGGAATCTTCCATTTATTCCGGGACTGGAGGCAGCAGGGATTGTGGAGAAGGTTGGTCCTGATGTGCTGAACATCCATGAAGGCCAGCGAGTGCTTGCTTTTCCTCATGATGGTTCATACGCGGAATATGTGAGAGCAGACGCTCAATTGACATTTCCCATCCCGGACAGTATGACATTTGAGACGGCAGGCTCCTGCGGAATTGTTTCCTTTCTTTCGTATCACCTTCTGGCTAATCTTGCAAAAATGATAAAAGGGGAAACGGTTCTCATTCATTCTGCAGCCGGAGGTGTAGGCACTACGGCCATACAGACAGCCCTTGCCCTTGGAGCAGGAATGGTGATTGGGACCGTAGGAAATGAACAGAAAATGCAATTTGCTAAGGACGCCGGTGCTCATTATGTTGTTAATTATGAAAAAGAAGATATCTCTCAGCTTGTAAACGAGCTGACAAATGGAAAAGGGGCCGATATTGTTCTTGATTCAGTAGGAGGAAAATTAACGGATCAGAGCTTTGACTGCCTGGCCAAGTACGGAAAGCTTGTGGTATTTGGAAATTCGAGCGGAGAGTACGGCACCATTCCAGCCGGCAAGCTGCATTCGAGCTGCCGTTCGGTTTTGGGCTTCAGCCTTGGAACCACAAGAAAAGAGCGGCCTGAAGTACTGCAGAAAATGGCTCTTCATGTGTTTCAATTACTGGAAGCGGGCCAGCTGAAAATCAACATCGGAAAGAAATTTCGTCTAAAAGAGGCAGCGGCAGCCCATGACTGGGTGGAAAGCAGGAAAAGCACTGGTAAAGTTCTGCTAATGGTAAATGAGTAAATCAACATGTTCTGTAAGACCATTTGTTTGTGAGACTCGATAATTTTTTACAAGGTTTACGTTAAACAGACAGGATTTTCAGGTTTGTAAACTGAATAGTTAACGAGTGCATCTATTCACAGACTTAACAGCCTGTTCAGGCAGAAAGGACGTGCGAAATAATGAAAGCGCTCTCCAGCTTTTTCACCGCTCTCGTTCAACGGTTCTTACCAGATCCTTTTGTGTTTGCGTTAATCCTTACAATCGTTCTTTTTCTCTCAGGAGTGATTTTCACCCATCATAGCCCTATTGATATGGTGGAGTTCTGGGGATCTGGATTCTGGAACCTCCTTGCCTTTGCCATGCAAATGAGCCTTGTCCTTGTTACCGGACATGCACTTGCGAGCTCCCCGCTTATTAAAAAGTGGATGGTTAAACTTGCTGGAGTAGCGAAAACTCCGGTACAGGGTGTGATTCTTGTTGTTGTAGGCTCCGGAATCGCCTGTTTCATCAACTGGGGTTTCGGATTGATTGTAGGGGCGTTGTTTGCAAAGGAAGTGGCCAAGCGTATTCCGGGATCCGACTACCGGTTTCTGATTGCTTGTGCCTATATCGGGTTTCTTACCTGGCATGGAGGATTATCGGGATCCGTTCCCCTTGTGGCTGCAACGCCGGGAAATCCAATGGAAAAAACGGCAGGACTGATTCCGCTCACTCATACCATCTTTACAACTTATAATTTGTTTATTACTCTTGCGCTGCTTATCGTTCTGCCCATTATGGCCAAGATGATGATGCCAACAGGAAAAGATGTGATCGGGATTGATCCGAAGTTGTTAGCAGAAGATGAGGTTTCTGCGGCTACCGCCACTGCTCCTGTTGATACGAAAAAAACATTTGCGGTTTCCATGGAAAACAGCCGGCTGCTGAGCTTGGTCATCTCGGTACTCGGATATTCTTATATTATTTATTACATAGTTCAAAACGGATTTAAAATCGATATAAATACTGTTAATTTACTATTTTTCACGACCGGTCTCCTGCTGCATGGTACACCGCTTTCCTACATGAATGCTGTTTCCAATGCGGCAAAAGGTACCGCAGGCATTTTGATTCAATTTCCGTTTTATGCGGGTATTCAAGGGATGATGGAGCTTTCTGGACTGGGCGGCATGATTACCAATGCGTTTATTTCTATTTCCAATCCTTCAACCTTTCCGTTCTTTGCTTTTCTAAGCTCAGGATTTGTAAACTTTTTCGTTCCGTCAGGCGGCGGACATTGGGTGGTACAAGGTCCATTCATCATGCCTGCGGCCAAGGAGCTTGGCGTTGACTCTGGTGTTGCTGCCATGGCGATTGCCTACGGTGAAGCCTGGATGAACATGGCTCAGCCGTTTTGGGCGCTGCCCGCACTGGCGATCGCAGGGCTCGGGGCGAGGGACATTATGGGCTATTGTGTTACCACGCTCCTGGTTTCTGGTGTTATCTTTGCGGTAGGTTTGTCGTTCTTTTAGTCATTTGCAAAGGGGGACTACTGATGGAAGTTACTGCTTTTGACGGGATTGCAGCTCGGCTGAGGGCTGCCGGCTGTGTTTACGCGGAAGAAGAAGCACGGCTTTTGCTCTCTGCTGCAGTGTCTCCCGAAGAACTGGACAGAATGACAGAAAAGCGAGCAGAGGGAGTGCCTCTTGAACATGTAATGGGTCATGCGGATTTTTGCGGATTTCGGATTGAGTTAGATTCTCATGTATTTGTTCCCCGCCGGCGTACCGAGTTTCTCGTACATCAGGCTGCGGAGATAATAAGGGCGGGAGATGCTGTGGTGGATCTTTGCTGCGGCTCTGGAGCGGTAGGGGCCGTACTTGCCGAGCTTATGCCTGGTATCAGGCTTTATGCAACTGACATTGATCCTGCAGCTGTAATATGCGCGCGCCGGAATGTTAGCAAGGCGGACGGGAAGGTTTTTGAAGGGGACTTATATGAGCCGCTGCCAAAAGTCTTGCTTGGAAGCGTCAATGTTCTTGTGGTAAACGCCCCTTACGTTCCTACGAATGCACTGTCATCTCTTCCGGCAGAAGCGCGTATGCATGAAGACCGGATAGCGCTGGATGGCGGCTTGGACGGACATGATATCCAGCGGAGGGCAGCGATTGAAGCAGGATCCTGGCTCGCACCTGGAGGAAGTCTGCTCATGGAAACAAGCTCCCGCCAATCAGCAGAAACATGGCGGATTTTTCAGGAGCAGGGCCTGAGTTCAACAGTGGTCTGTTCCTCAGAGCTCCAAGCAACAGTGGTTATTGGCACAAAGCAAAAAAGCCGGATCAGCGCGTTTTAGCTGATCTGGCTTTACCCGTCTGGCGTCTTATCTTTTTGCTTTTCGGTAACCGGCTTTTTGGGCTTCTGCCTCTGAGCAAAACATGACCTCGGCTTTTGTTACATCATAAGATTGGCCGCCGGGAACATGGTAGATCATCGACTGCTTATTGCCTTTTATGTTGCATTTTCCTTTGGGTTTCTCATTTGAAGGGGGATTGGCAGGCTGTTTGTTTTCATTAGAAGATGGGCTCTTGGAATTTTCATGAAAACCGTCCTTCTGGGCATAGTTCTCGATGGACCAGATGCCAATGCCTTTTTGCTGGGCTTTTTCCTGTGTGGCGCGGAACTGGTCTACATATTTTGTATTGGGCGGATACACATAAGCCACCCGGGCCAGTCCTTTTTCCAAAAGCAGCTGGTTAAAGTTTTGTTTGCCAATCCATATGTAAGCAAGCAGTCTTCCATACTTGTCACGTTCGGAAATATCCAGCTCAACGCCTACTTTTTTACCGGTTAACTGTGTTTTTGTAAATTTTGAACTCTCCGGACCGAATGGCTGAACACCAAGCCTTGGGTGTTTCGTTTCGGGAGTGTCCACGAGCAGCATACGGACACGTTCTGTTTTTCCATTCTTGAATTTAACATCGAGTGTATCTCCATCTACTACATATGTGACAGTTGCGGGTGTTCCTTTAATCGCAGCGCTCTGCCCATCGGGAATGCTGATCTCCTGAACCGGTGAGCATGCGGCAGCGAACACAGCTAGTAAACATACCATTGCTATACCGAGCAGCTTTTTAGGGGAATTTTTTTCCACGATCTTCGTTCTCTCCTCTATCTATGTATTGCCGATAATTTGTAAAATCACAAAAGCTATTATACTACGTTATTCACTCACAGAGTGTTTTTCAATAAAAAAAGCATCATGATCGATTAGATCGTGATGCGGTCTGTGGCTGACTGGCGGTTAAGCCAGTTCAATGTATTGGTAAGAAGTTCATTAAAATGATGGATAGAAGAAAAGGTATGATTCGCTCCTTTAATGAGCTTACATTCACTAGTTCCATGAATTCTATGGGAGCCGCTGTCATAGAACTGGGTGCAGTATACGCTTGGAATGTCTTTATCCTCTGTTCCATGGAGAAGTAAAATGTCACCTGTAAACTGTGCCAGCTCCTTCATGGGCTGGTAGGATTGAAGGGACTGGAGAAAATCAGCTTTTAATGAATATCCCAGATGATCAACATACCCTTTTGTCGTTAAACTTTGGCATTCGTCCTTTCCAACAATATTCACGATATCATGGTAGGGATTTCCTACCGAAGCCCAGAGAATCAGGTCTTTTACCCTCGGATCGACTGCCGCAGTCTGAACCGCCACGGCTCCTCCCAAACTATGGCCAAGGAGAATGATCTCCCTGGAATCGACGCAGGGCAGCTTTGAGGCATAATTAATAGCAGCCTGTGTCTGACTGATTAAATCTTGAAATGTATTTTCTCCATAGCTGCCTTCGCTTTCTCCACAGCCGGCATAGTCAAAACGCAAAACGACAAACTCGCTCGCGGAAAGCTGCTTGGCCGTTTTTACAAAGAGGCGGTCCACACCGATTCGGTTGCTTGTAAAACCGTGGCAGATGATGACAATCGGCAATTTGGCCTGGGGAATCCCTAAGGTGTGCCGCGGATAGTGAACGGTGGCGGTTAATTTGCAATCCTTCCATAGAAAACAACCTTGCTTTTCCATATGAACATCTCCTCAATCCTTTATAATTAACTAATCTTATCTTTTTAGTAGGAATTAAAGTAAATAAAAACCCCTTCTTATGTTTCCTGAAACATAAGAAGGGGTTGAATGAACGAATCACGTCAACACATTTCTTATCTTTCAAGCCAGCAGCTTGTTGAATGTGGCACAGTGCTCCTAAGGGAGTCTGTTGCCGAGGCTTCACAGGGTCAATTCCCTCCGCCTCTCTGGATAAGAAGTATAGAATTTTAATTTAATGTATGATATTTTTAATAGTTTGTCAATTGTATAAGATAAGTTGATTATAGAATATGAACCTTTTCAAAAAAAGGTATCAAAAATAATGCATTTGTCCCTTCCTTTTCTTCTGCAGTACATTAAAGTATGTTGGCATTAAATCTTTTATATTGTAAAATAATAACATAGTAGATTAATAGAATGATTAGGAAGAAGGTTGAGCGTGTTAGAAAAGATTAATCATCAGCTAGAGCGATTCATGCCACTCATTACCCCGGTCAGTGTACTCTTGGGCATGCTTTTGACACATGAGCTAAAAAACTTTCTGTTTCTCGTTCCGTGGATTTTTGCGTTTATGACATTTTCGGGCAGCCTTGGCTCAAACTTTACCCATTTACGCAATACGTTGTCTCGTCCTATCCCCATTTTTATTGGGTTGGCCATTCTGCACGTTATTATGCCCTTGTGGGCGTGGGCAGTGGGACACATTGCGTTTTCCACCGATCCTTACACCATTACCGGACTGGTGCTTGCTATGGTCATTCCGTGCGGAATCACAAGCAGCATGTGGGTTTCCATTTATAAAGGAAACAGCACCCTTGCGTTATCCATCATATTAATTGATACATTGTTATCGCCTCTTGTGGTTCCATACAGCCTTTCTCTCTTTGTCGGAGAGTCTGTAGCCATCGAGGAATGGCCGATGGTCAAGGACCTGCTGGTTATGATTGTCATTCCTTCCATTGTAGGCATGATCCTAAATCACAAGACGAAGGGAAACATCAAATTGACGTTGGGAAAACGGATCGCCCCTGTATCGAAAATTTGTATGGCAGTCGTAGTCGCGATTAATGCATCGGTGGCAGCTCCTTATCTGAAGCATGTGGATAAAAAGCTGGTGTGGATTGGAATCATTGTCTTTTTCATTGCAGCCAGCGGATATTTAGTGTCTTTTTTAGTCAGTATTTTGCTGAAATATAATAAAGAAACAATGGTTTCCATGGTTTTCTGCGGTGGAATGAGAAACATCAGTGCGGGTTCAGTAATTGCACTCACTTATTTTTCCCCGATGACAGCCGTACCTGTCGTGATCGGGATGCTGTTTCAGCAGATCCTTGCATCGGTCTATGGTTTTGTTTTGTCTAAACATTTTGGAAGACAGACCCAGCATCATAACAATGAAAGCACATCGGCATAAAAAAGGAGTCCCTAAGGCTCCTTTTTTGTCATTATTTTTCCTTTTTAACGGATAGGATGAAACGTACCAGCAGTGTTTCGAGCTGCTCATCCTTTATCTTTTTTCTGTTGAAATGCTGGTGAATGTGTTTTTTTAGCACTTCATTGCTCATCACCATTCTCCTTTCTTCTTTGTTTTACTGTTTTTTTCTTGTTTTTTTTAGTTAATCCCTGCCTGCTGTCGAAAGAAGGGGTAATATGTCTTACTTGATATATGTACGAAATTTGAATTTTTGTGATTATATTACCATTGTTGCTTGTTTATATTACCGGATTTGAGGAGGTTAAAACCTTTTTAAAGAAAAAAGTGCTTAAGGATTTTTATCACTTTTTAATCCAAAGATGTTAGTTTTTTTACACCTGCGATCTGCAAAAGTATCGGGATAGACTCAGAGGGTTTTATATTAATATGGAAGAGGAAGTTCCAGGTCCGCTGTTAAGGGACAGTGAAGATGTGATTCGCACGATTGAAAATATTGATGAAGTGCTGGAACAGTATAAAGGCAACTATGAACGTTTTTATGAAAAATTTTGCGGATGGGAAAAAGGAAATGCAACCAAACAGGTTGTAGAGCACGTGTTTAAATCGTAGATGATTGATGCCGGTGATGATCACCGGCTTTTTTTGATGGGGTTTACAGGAACATATGTTCGTTTTGTAATTTGATTATGGCACGTAACGTGGTTGTTGTCTACCATTTCTTTCTAAACTGTTGAAAATTGAAGAACGATAAAACACGGAAATTATGTGAATTCGTCAGGATTTTCGTTCTTCCGGGCAGTAAATATGCTATCATCAATTGTTGAAATGATAAAAGAAGAGGAGCCTGCTTTTTCATGAACATTCTTGTTGCTGAAGACGACATCCATCTTGGAAAGTTAATTGTCCATATGCTCAAAAAAAATGAATATCATGTGGAGTGGGTGACCAATGGTGAGGATGCCTATGAGGCAGCTCTTGCCCGTGAGTTTGATATTCTGATTCTTGACTGGATGATGCCGGGACAAAACGGCCTGGACGTGTGCCGGCGATTGAGAAACGGGGGCTGCTCCCAGGCGATTTTAATGCTTACCGCAAAAGATGCGGTACAGGATCGGATCAATGGCCTGGATGCAGGTGCGGATGATTATTTGGTCAAGCCGTTCGAAATTGATGAACTTTTGGCCAGGCTTCGTGCACTTTCCAGAAGAAACTTTGCTCCCATTGTTGAAGAAAAGGTTGTGATCTTTGATATTGTTTTGAATCGGACCAGTTATAAAGTGAACTCCTCCAAGCGGGAAATTCAACTGACACCAAGAGAATTTCAGTTGTTTGATCTGCTTGTCCGCAATAAAGGGCAAGTTCTTCCACGGGAAACCATTTTGGACAGGGTATGGGGAATTGATGCCGATGTTTCTGCTAAAACGGTGGATGCTACAGTAAAATTGCTTCGTAAAAAGTTGGGAAAGCTGACGAAAAAGGAAGTCATTGAAAGTGTCCGCGGGGTGGGATATCGTCTTGAAAATTAATTTCTTCGCCCGCTGGAACCCCTTAAGAAATTTGAATTTAATCAGCCGGACACAATGGCGGCTGACCATGATTTATACGGGAATTCTTATGCTGTTTTTGATCTTGTTTATGGTGATTGTATATTTTTTGATGTACGGTGTGATCGTCAACAGCCAGGAGACCCAGTTGAAGAAACTTGTGGATCAGGAAGTTACGGTCATCAAGGAAAAACTGATAAAGGGGAAAAAACCCTCCATTCAGAATTTTGTCATGCTGTCGGATGAACAGTTTTTCTATTATGTGGTCGATGCGAAAGGGAAGCTTTTGACGGGGGATGAGCTCTATCACAAGCTCCGTCCGAAGCTTTACCGAAAGCTTGAAGGATGGAACCCGGATCCGAATGAGATTAAATACGAGAAATTGAATGTCACTTATTATGTGCCTTGGGAAGAAAGCCCGAACAACCGGCACATCGACTTGATGATGGCTGGAAGAAAAATTTACAAGGGCAATGAGTTCATAGGTATTTTATATGTAGGTAAAAGTATTTCCAACCGGGTGGAATTGTTTGACCGTCTTTTAAATATTTTTGCGGTCCTACTTGTTGTTTTTGCTTTTGTTGCCTTTTTTACCAGCTATTTTATGTCCCGAAGAGCGATGTCTCCCATTTCTCGCTCCTATACGAAACAGCGCGAGTTTGCCGCAGATGCCTCTCACGAGCTCAGAACGCCTTTGAGTGTGTTGCTTTCTTCCATCAATGCATTGGAAATGGAAAAGAAATTAAACGAAGATGAATTTTCACATTTTGTTCTTTCCAATATGAAATATGAAGTAAAGCGCATGATTAAGCTTGTCGGGGATTTGCTTACGCTTGCCCGCTCGGATGCGGAAAATACCGAATTGGTAAAAGAGGTATTTGATTTTCAAGAGCTGTCGGAAAAGGTCATAAAATCCATTGAAACCCTTGCCGCCGAAAAGCGTATAACATTAAAGATGAATGTGCAGAACCGGCTGTTTGTGTACGGAAACCGGGAACGGCTGGATCAGCTGCTTTATATCCTGCTTGAAAACGCCATAAAGTATTCTCCGGAGGGAGCGGAAGTCCAACTGGATTCGAGAATGGAACGTAAAGAAAAATTAAAATTTCTTGTTATTTCGGTTGAAGATGAGGGAATAGGGATACAGCCGGAAGAACGCGCTCATATTTTCGAACGGTTTTACAGAACAGACAAATCCCGCTCAAAACAATTCGGGGGACACGGGCTGGGGCTTGCAATCGCCAAATGGATTGTCGATTCTCACGGCGGATGGATCCATGTTGGGGGCAAGCAAGGCAAAGGAAGCGTTTTTACAATTAAAATTCCGCAATAATAAGCGAAAAGGACGGGTAAACAAGACTATTTTAAGAAAAAATAAACAAAAATAAAATTAAATCTTCGCTTTTCATCATATTTTCACTTTTGCTATTTATAATAAAATAGACTAAAATTTACAGGTGCGATTATTCACAGCTGCAACAAACGATCTAAGAAGACCTACTGTTTATAGAGGTACTAGAAGAGGTGAAAGAATTGAAGGGTATTTTAAAGGCTGGCCAAAATGTTGTTCAGAAGCATATTGGTTTTTTCCTTTTAGCTGTTGTTCTTTTTTGGCTAAAAACGTATACAGGCTATCTAGTTGAATTTAATCTTGGTATAGAAAATAAAATGCAGAAATTTTTGCTGCTGATCAATCCGATCAGTTCAGCCATTTTCTTTTTCGGATTAGCTCTGTTTGCAAAGGGCAGGAGAGCGTATATATGGACCATTGTACTTAATTTCTTCCTATCCTTTGTTTTATATGCAAATATTGTGTATTACCGTTTCTTTAATGATTTTATTACGATGCCCACGCTTACCCAAACGAAAAACTTTGGGGACCTTGGCGGCAGCATCTGGGAACTGCTTAAGCCGTATGATCCGCTTTATTTTATTGACACGATCATTTTGGCTGTACTGCTGTTCGCAAAGTTTATCAAACCGGAACCTGTACGCATGGCCCGCCGCAAGGTTCAAGTGGTCCTGGTATCGGCGATTGCATTGCTAGTCATTAATATCGGACTTGCAGAAACAGATCGTCCTCAGCTGCTGACAAGAACGTTTGACCGCAACTATCTGGTTAAATATTTGGGAACATACAATTATGTCATTTATGATGCAATCCAGAGCATGCGTATTTCAGCTCAGAAAGCATCTGCGGATTCCAGTGATATGGGAGACGTACTGAATTATAAAGATGCGAACTATGCCAAGCCAAATCCGAAATACTTTGCGAAAGCAAAAGGCATGAACGTGATTTATATCCATCTGGAATCATTCCAGAATTTCCTGATCAACTATAAATTAAACGGCCAGGAAGTTACACCGTATCTAAATTCATTTACAAAAGATAAGAATACATTGTACTTTGATAACTTTTTCCACCAAACCGGACAAGGTAAAACATCAGATGCAGAATTTATGCTTGAAAACTCCATTTATGGACTTCCGCAAGGCTCTGTATTTACGACAAATGGAAATAACACATTCCAGGCTGCACCTGCGATTTTAGGACAAAAAGGATATACATCTGCGGTATTCCACGGGAATTACAAAACATTCTGGAACCGGGACGAGACATATAAATCATTTGGCTATGATAAGTTTTTTGATGCCAGCCATTATGATATGAATGATGAAGATGTAGTCAACTATGGACTTAAGGATAAACCATTCTTTAATGAATCCATTCCATTGCTAAAAACATTGAAGCAGCCGTTTTATACCAAGTTCATTACATTGTCCAACCACTTCCCGTATCCAATCGATGAAAAAGAAGCATCCATTGGACCTGATAATACAGGAGACGGGTCTGTTGACCGCTACTTCCAGACCGCGCGTTATCTGGATGAGGGTGTAAAGAGCTTTATTGACCAGCTAAAAGCTTCCGGTCTTTATGACAACTCTGTGATTGTCATGTATGGTGACCATTATGGTATTTCTGAAAACCATAACGAAGCGATGGCGAAAGTATTAAACAAAGAAGAAATTACGCCATATGACAATGCCCAGCTGCAGCGTGTGCCGTTAATGATTCATGTCCCAGGCATGAAGGGCGGGGTGCAGCATCAATATGGCGGACAAATTGACCTTCTTCCAACATTGCTTCACCTTCTCGGAATCGATACAAAAGAGTATGTTCAGTTTGGTACCGACTTAATGTCCAAACAGCATCAGCAGGTTGTTCCTTTCCGTAACGGAAGCTTTGTGAGTCCGAAGGTTACGGCCATTAACGGCAAGTACTTTGACAGTAAAACGGGAGAACCCGTGAAAAAAGATAAAGAAATTCAAAAAGAACAGGAATTTACTGAAAATGCGCTTTCGCTGTCTGACAAAGTGGTGTATGGTGACTTGCTTCGATTCTACACACCGCGTGACTTTAAGCCAGTAGATCGTTCGAAGTATGACTACAATAACCGTGACCAGGACAGCAGCAAAGCGAAATCAGAAGATCAGCCAAAGCAGGAAGACACATCTGCAGCGGAACAAAAACAAGAACAGCAATAACTGGAAAAAGCATTGCCTTTGTGGCAATGCTTTTTTTGTTTTATGCGGTTTTGGGAAGCGGTGCGGACACGGCTTTTCTTTTTCGCCGGATATTGCCGACAAGATAGGCCCCTCCTGGAAACAATGAAATCAGTTTAATAAGGCCCATGGAAAGAATAAGAGTAATGAAAAAGAGTGAAAATACCTGAAGATAGGTTTGTTCGAATAGTTGAGCCGTATAGGAAGCGAGATAACGCTGCACTTGCCAATGAACCAGGTAAATGCCAAAGGAATAGTTGCTTATAAGATTAATGATTCGGCTTCCTGGCAAACGCTGTCCCCAGGCGAGAATAAACAGGCTGACAGCCACCGTTAACGGAAACAAGTCAAGGCGTTTGGAGCCTACTCCTGTATATCCCGCTTTGAAAAAAATATAAACAAGAGCCAGGCTTAACCCTACACCGGCAATCGTCAGGTACCGGTATTGTTGGAGCTTTACTGCCACTGTTTTATAATGCTTGCCAATGGCGTAGGCCACCGCAAAATAAGCAAACCAGGCGGTAAAAGGCACCTTTAAATACGACAGATTTTCTTTGATGCTATGATGTGATCCTTCCATGAATTGGAAGTGAAGGCTCATCACAATCAAACTGACAGGCAGCAGCCAGGAGACCGGAATCTTATACTTCGTCACCAAATAATGCAGGGCGTAAAACTGAAAAATAATAAGGACAAAATATCCTTCGTAATTTCCGAGAAGGTTCTTTTGAATCATCAATCCGATATCAACAGCAGGATTCAGGTGATAGCTCACAAGGGCGTCGATCACTGCAAATGCTAGAAACGGAGCGAGTATCCATTTCAGCCGTTTTTTCCAGAAATTTTTTGGAAGCCCATCCGGGTACCGGTTCGCCAGAATAATCTCGGATAAGATGACAAAGGTAGGGGTGGCATAGCATAACGCCACACGAAGAACGCTGTATGCTTCTGACGCCGGATAACCTCCAACCGAGACCGCAGTTTGGGAGGTGCTGTGCAGGAAAACGATGCTCAGGCAGGCGATGGTTCGTAAAAGGTTCCATTCTTTAATCACGGGTTTCTCCCCCTTTTCACTAAAACAGGTCATCATCACCATACCAATGAAGAGGATGAGGGAGCAACGGATTCTGCCAATCTTAACAATGCTTTATATAATGTTTATAAAACCTTTACAGAAAAGACGGCAGTCCTTGAAAGGACATGCCGTCTTTTCCTGTTATTTAATGGGAATGAGAATATCCATCTGCATGGAATCCGGGTTTGCGCTTCGTTCATCATACCATTCAATTTCCAGGCCTCCGGCATGTTCGTAGCCTGAAGAGGGAAACCATTCTTTAAAGACAAACTGCCAGGTCGCCTGGATGCTGTTAGAAAACTCATCATCCGGAACACTCGGGGTGGTGAACACTGCAAACCTGGTTTCAGGAATATGCATTAAAACCAAATCAGAAGGAGCATTTTCTGCTGTCGTTACTTCTGAACCAATCAAGTAACTGAAGGTTCCGTTCTCAGGGTTGGAATTTGTACAAATGCCAAGCTCTACGGATGGTTCTTTTTTGTTGGGAATCGCTTTTCTCATTTGCGGATTCTTAAGATAGTCTTGCCAGAATACAGGGATCTCCTTTAAGTTTCTCCCTTCCTCGCTGGTTGTTTTCAGCTCGTAGCCAAGTACGCTGAACGCTGGTTTTACCATGATTTTCGGCTGCATGAATGGTCCTCCTATTATGGGTTGGTTGGTGAGGGCTGCTTTTTGAGGCAGTGTGAAGGTATGTGGCCTCGCTCTGCGAAACTGTGTCGGTGTTACGTTGAACTGCTTTTTAAATGCCCGGTTGAACGATTCATGCGAGGCAAACCCGCACGAAAATGCAATGTCTACAATTTTTTGCCGGGAATGAACAAGCAGTACTGCACCATGGGCCAGTCTTCTTTTCCGGATGTATTCCATTACCGGGTGCCCAACAAGCATCAAAAAAACCCGATGGTAGTGAAAAGGCGAAAAGCATGCGATGTTTGCCAGGACTGGCAAGGTCATTGGTTCCTCCAAATGCTCTTCAATATAATCAATGGTGTCTTGTATGCTTTTGCCATAATCCATCATGACTGCCCCCTCATCTCTATCTTAAAAGATGCCAATCAACAATTCTTAACCTTTTTTGCTATTGTTTAGATATTCGTGATTGAAAGAATAAACGCCTTTTCTTCCAGCTTAATGGTAATATAAGAGTGTTGTGTAAAAACGTACGATTTTAGAAAAGGAAGGCGAGTTTGTATGTTCTGTGACCTGGGAGATATTCAAATTCATTATGAAAGATACGGAAAAGGAAAGCCGGTCGTTATGATTCACGGGTTTACTCCCGATTATCGTTTGATGGAAGGCTGCATGGAACCGGTATTTGCAGGCAGAGACGGCTATGAGCGAATTTATCTGGATTTGCCGGGAATGGGCCGTACCAAAGGCGAAGAATGGATAAAAGGAACGGATGATATGCTCGATGCTGTGCTGCGCTTTATTGATGCCATTCTTCCTGAACAATCGTTTTTGCTGGCCGGAGAATCGTATGGGGGCTACCTGGCAAGGGGAATAGTGGCCAGAATTGGTGAGAGGGTGGATGGCCTGTTGACTATATGCTCACCGATTTATGCGGAGCACGAGAAACGGATCCTGCCTGAGCATACGGTTTTGAAAAGAGATGACGAACTGATTGCATCGCTCACTCAGGAAGAAGCGATGGAGTTTGCTTCTATCGCGGTTGTGCAGGATCAATATACGTTAGATCGGATGAGAAAGGAGATCACTCCTGGAATTATGATGGCTGATTCTGCGTTTTTGGAAAAAATCCAACAAAATTATGCTTTTTCTTTTCCCATTGATCTTACAGAGCCCTTTGTAAAGCCTTCACTATTCTTAACCGGACGCCAGGATGCGGTTGTAGGGTATAAAGATCATTGGGAGATTCTCGACCAATTTCCGAGGGCCTCGTTTGCCGTATTGGACAGAACGGGGCACAACCTGCAGATTGAACAGCCCGCCGTGTTTAAAACACTTGTCGATGACTGGCTAAGCAGGGCAGATGAAGCCGCGGATTAGTAAGTCCAAAAACGGGGACGTTTACGTTTAGCAAATGGAGCTTCATTGATCAGTTGATTGGAGTGCAAGGTGCGAGACTCCTCGAAAATGAATATCACATTTTCTTCGTGCGATGTATCGCTGCGGAAGCGTTCCTTGTCCTGCAGGAGTAGCGGGCAGGTGAGACTATGTAGGCGCTTGCGCCTGTAGGCACCGAACGCCCTGCGAAAGTAGGCGCTCGGCCGGTAAAAGCGAGCATCCTGGAACGGAAATCAACCACTCCTTGTAAGAATCATAGAAAAACAGAAAGGTGAATGATGCATGAGAATTAGAGAGATAAAGAAAGAAGCATGGATTGCGCTGAAAAATAAATGGGGGCTTGCGGTCCTGCTAACGATTCTTTTGGGAATTTTCACATTCGTTATTCCAGACTTGTTCAGTGCGTATGCAAGTGGCGGATTGTCCAATTATTATTTAGGTGATACCTATGAAGGTGATATTACCTCCCTCATTGTGGGACTCATTCTTTATCCTGCGGTGATCGGCTATAACTGGGTGTTTCTCAGTCTCATCCGGAGAGAACCGCAAGGCGTTAAAAGCATGTTCCGTCCTTTTGCAGTCATCGGAACCTATTTAAAACTGATCGGAACGACAATTCTTATTTGGCTGTTTACCGCACTATGGACCGTGCTTCTAATCGTGCCTGGCATCATTAAAGGGCTTGCCTATTCACAGACGTATTATGTGCTAAAGGACAATCCGGATCTGCCAATTTTACATGCGATTACGGAAAGCCGCCGGCTGATGGACGGCTATAAATGGAAGTTCTTCCTTCTTCAGCTCAGCTTTATTGGCTGGATCATATTGGCAACCCTTACTTTGGGACTTGGATTCCTCTGGCTGACACCTTACATGACGGCCTCTTCTGCCGAGTTCTATAATGAAATCCGCCAGGCCAAAGCGGGTGACAGATTGAATTAATAACGTTTAAAGGGCATTCTGCGATTTGCAGAATGCCTTTTTAAATGAAAAAATCCTTACTTATTCCTCCAATAACAAAAATTCTCCAGTTTCCAAATGGGATCCGTAATGTTCTGCTTCTTCATGGGAAACTCCGAGAAAAATTAGCCGTTCTTTTCCGGAAAGATTCTGTGAAAAAGAGGAGTTGTCGGATTGGTCCAAAAAATGCTGGATGATTTGTTCGTTATCTTGTTTTTCTTCAATGGTTTCATATGGGCCAACCACGATAAAGGTTCCGTTTTCGTGTTCCGTTTTAATATCATTTCGCTGATCAACCGCTTCCTGCTCGGTTTTATAAACACCGACTACCTTCAACATTTTTCTTTCCCCTCCCAGCTGTTATTTAAATAATGAAAATAACTTTCCAATCAATACCCGATTTGTGTCTATTTGTAACATAATGTCTCAAAGACTACTTCCAATAATTTTAAAAAAATTCATTTTACTAGAAAAGAAAAGTGATATAATAATCCAATAAAACCAGACAGAAAATAGGAGAAAACAGCATGAAAACATTAAAACGTTCGCTAGCGGTTTTAACCGCAGGAATCATGGGGGCAGGTCTGTTTGGCACCTCTGTTTATGCAAAGGACAACGGACTTTCGCAACGGAATACATATTTTAGTACACAAACGATTAATCCGCCAAAAGCAGCTATCGATTTAGCCAGGATAAACAAGAGAGAACTGATTGTAAAAATAATAAAATCAGAAAAATTCAACCCTGCTTCCTATGGGCTGGTATCTGTCACCGAACCTGACATCTTAAAAGAAGAAGGAATACAAGTTTTCGCTGTTCCCTCTCAACGTGATTATGAAACCATACTTGCCAAGGTGCAGAAAGACACTGCTGTTGATTATGCAGAACCCAACTATCTTGCTCAAAAAACAGCCGTTTCAGGGGAACCTAACGATCGGCTGTACAGCCAGCAATGGGCACTGAAAAAGATTCACTGGACAAAAAATCTGGGCAACCCGACTGCCGGACAAAAACCGGTCATCGTGGCTGTTTTGGATACCGGAGTAGATGCGGATCATCCGGACCTAAAAGGCAAGGTATTAAAAGGCAAGGACTTTGTGAACCATTTTAAAACAGCTGACGATACAGTGGGGCATGGAACCGAAGTGTCCGGCATTATTGCAGCTGCGGTTGACAACAAAAGAGGCATCAGCGGAATCAATAACAACGTCAGGATTCTCCCTGTCCGTGTCGGCGGCAAGGTCAGCTTCCCAAGCTCAAGCATTGTCGCCGGCCTTCATTACGCGATAGACCACGGTGCAAAAGTGATTAACATGAGCTTTGGGGGAGGAGAACCAAGCGAGGCCCAGTACGATGCTGTTCTGGAGGCTGTGAGTAAAGGGATTACGCTGGTTGCGGCCTCGGGAAATGAACATCCGGTGTATGGTGTCAGTTATCCTGCGGCGTATCCGCAAGTGATCAGTGTCGGAGCGACAAGGTATAACGATGTGATTGCACCTTTTTCAAGCCGCGGACCGCAGCTTGATTTGACCGCACCGGGAACGGAGATCATGACAACAAAGAGAAACGGTACGTATGGCAGCAAGGATGTGTCGGGTACCTCGTTTTCAGCACCCATGGTATCAGGTGTAGCTTCACTTTTATTAAGCAAGAATCCTTCTTTGAAGCCTCAGCAAATCGAGTATATGCTTGAGAAATCGGCGTTTACGCCAGACCGGTATAAAAATGCGGCGGGTCTTTCCGATTTTTATGGTTATGGAAGAGTGGAAGCTGCGAAGGCTTTGCAGGTTAAAATGCCGTCAACAGCAGGTGATGCAGCCGATATGCCTTCCAAGGCAAAGTTGGTTAGTCTTGGAAAATCCTATACCGATCGCTTTAATCTACCGTTTGACGGGGACATGTTCAAATTCAAGTTAGCTAAAGACCGAAATGTGAGAATTGAAGTATCTGCCGTTAAAGGGATGGATCCAGTCATTGCTGTAAACCGCATGGATAAGAACGGACGCCTTACCTATGAAAAAATCCAGGATAAGAATGGGATTGGCAAAGGAGAAGTGTGGTCTGCCAAGCTTAAATCAGGCACCAGCTATATAACGGTATACGAAGCAAACAATCATTGGTCCACAAAATCATATACTATGAAGCTTAAATAAGTGGATGACACACGAAGAGACTTTCCTTAAAAGGAGAGTCTTTTTTGTTTGTTTAAAAAAAGTTTCGTATTTTTGTAAAAAAAAGAGGTATTTACTAATTTTTGTCAAATAAAAAAGAATGCTTTTGAAAAGCGGGGTGGGAGGAAAAGAGAACCAAGGACAGTGAAAAAGTAAGAATTTATACTGAATTTTGGAGGAGCACAGATGAAAAATTGGAAAAAACAAATGACTGCGGTAGGTTTGTCTGCCAGTTTGCTGGTGACAGGCTATTCTGCTGTGCACGCGGAAGTCAAAGCACCATCCGCGGGGAAAACATCAAGTGTACCGGCTGCACTTGAAAATGTTAAAAAAGCAAACAAAAAGGATAATCATAAGCCGCTGTTCAGTGATGATACACTGGTCATCAAGTACACCAAGCCACTGACGGCAAACGATCATAAAAAAGCCGGAGGAAGGGTAATCCGCTCATTCAGCCAGTACAATATGACGGTTGTAAAAGTGAGCAATAAAAATAAATTTGATCAAGCCATGAAAGCTTATCAAAAAATGGGGAAAGTCACCGGTGTTTCTCCAAGTGTGCTGTCCAAAACACTTTCCACCCCGGATCCCAAGGTAAATAAGCAATACAGCTTATCCCTTCTGCAAATTGAAAAGGCGCAAAAGCTTGCCGGCAAAAACGCGGTGAAAGTGGCTGTCATTGACCAGGGTGTAGACCGAAACCACCCCGAGCTTAAAGGACAGGTCGTCAAAAGCGTAAATGTGGATGACCCAATGAACCAGGCGCTGCCTGATTTTCATGGCACACATGTCAGTGGAATTATCGCAGCGAAAAAAGGAAATGGAGTGGGCGGATATGGAGTCAATCCAAACGCTAAGATTCTTTCTTACGATGTTTTTGACCGTGGGGGCGGTGCCTACGATTATTCCATTGCAGATGCCATCCTGCGCGCTGTGAATGATGGAGCCAAAGTGATTAACATGAGCCTTGGCGGCTATGCGTCTTCTCCGCTGATTGAAGAAGCGGTAAAAACGGCAGTAAAGGCAAACGTAACAATCGTAGCGGCAGCCGGCAATGAGGAAACAGATGAGCTTTCCTACCCTGCAGCATATGAAGGAGTTATCAGCGTCGGCTCCACGAATGCCAAAAACAAGCTTTCCTGGTACTCCAATTATGGTCCGTCTGTGGACATTGTAGCGCCTGGGGAAAATGTCTATGCTCCTCTGTATGATTATGAAAAGAAATCAACCTTTGAAACCATGAGCGGAACCAGTATGGCAACTCCTGTAGTGGCGGGAACGGCTTCCCTCATTCTCTCAAAATATCCAACATTGAAACCGGCACAGGTAGAGTACATTTTGGAACACACCACCAAGGATTTAGGTGCCAAAGGTTTTGATTCAAAATATGCACACGGACTTGTTCAGCCATTGGCAGCAATGAAATTCAATGTAAAGAAAATACCTGCCAGTGTAAAACGGCCGCAAACCGAGCGTGAAGTACTTCAAGCTGCCTCATCCATATCTCCAAAAATCAACAAGGAGTATGCAAAAGAAGGCAAGATCACCAAAGCTTCTGAAGAAAGATGGGTAAAGTTTGAAGTGAAGAAGGGTGAATATATTCAAACGTTCCTTACAGGATCCAAAAACTACGATCTGAAGTACAAAATCCATCTGTACGGCACAGACAGCAGGACGATGGTGGATGTCGACAAGCTGAAGAAAAACGGCACAGAAGGAAAGCTTTTTAAAGCGCCATTCAGCGGAACACTGGCCATCGGGGTAAGTGATGTGAATGGAAACTATGATGATTCCAAAGCAGCCACCTCCCGTTATTCTCTGAAAATCAAGCGGCTTTCGAGCATTCCGACGGACAAGAATACGATGGAAAAACCATCTAACATGTCAAAGTTTCCTTATCGTGCCCACGGGACGTTTACCGGAGAAAATGAAGATGAGGATTTCTACACATTTAAGGTAGACAAGCCGCGGGTTGTCAAAGTAAAAACAAGCGGTGTACCAGGTGTGAACAGCATGCTGAAGGTTTACGCCGAGGATCCTTATAGCGATGAGGATCCGGAAGAAGGAATGCTCAGTGATGAGGAATCTGAAGAGCAACTGATGGAGCCCATGTTCTATCAGAATGCCAATGGCTATGGAAAAGGAGAGACGATTGTATTTGAAGCGGTACCTGGCGTGAATTACATGGTGAGCACAACCAACCAGGCAGAGATTATGGATGGTATGTTTGACTTTTTCATGGATGAATCCATGCTGGAAGCAGATGCTCCTGAACCTTCTGCTATTCCATACACTATTGCAGTAGAGAACAAGAAAATTGGCCCGGATGAGGACGGTCTGCCATATACCGATGAAGATGAATCACCTGAAGGAGAACTGGCAGCCAAGAAAATTAACGTGAAAGAATATGCATCACTCAAACAGAAAGAACGTAAAAAATCGCACGCGCAAAGCGTTGTAGTGATTATGGATGACGAAGAAGACGAGGATATGATCGAGGTCCAGGATATCGTGGACAATGCGCTGCCATACTCCCTTGGAACGAAAAAAACAGGTGGTCTTCAGCAGCAAATTGACGAAGACTGGTTTGCATTCACGCCAAAGCAGGACAGCATCTATAGTTTCACCTTAGGAACTGGGGAAAAGTATAGCTTTGAGGTGTATCAACTGATCAAGGAAAAGGATGAAAATGGTGATTCAACTCTTGAACTTGGATATGTCGCCGAAAATATGGACTGGTGGACCGGTGAGTTGAAGGACCATGTAATTGCTGACTTTAAGAAAGGGAAAAAATATTTTATCCGTGTCAGCAACGATTACACAACAGATTCCATGCTGTATGATCCATATCAATTCAGCTCCAAGCTTCTGGTAGCCAATCCAAATGATAAGAATGAGCCGAATGATGATCTCAACCATGTCAAAGATCTTAAAAACAACAAAGCGACTGGAATGTTCTCGACGACTGGAGATATCGATGCTTTCTACTTCAAGGCAAAAGAGACAGGAATCTCCAACGTGTCCCTGACGAAGGGAACAGCAACAAAAGCGTTGAAAGCGAAGTACCCAAGTGAGCTGCTGCAGGATTATTATGGGTTGGTTTTATTGGTCGATGATAAAAACGGCAACCGCAAACTGGATGATTTCGAAGCAGATACTGCCCGCGAGGTATATAAAGGGATTTATGGCTCGGAAACAAGAGGATCGTTCCAAACGAGAAAGGGCAAGGGGTATTTCTTGATCGGAATGGGCTTTTTCGATAACACACCGGAGCTTTCCTTCATTCCGTATACCCTGCAAGTGCAATCGGCAATGAAGAAGGATGAAGATACCCAATCAGTCATCAAAGGAAACAAACCGTCCAAACCGCTGTCACTGAAAAAAATAAACAGCAAATCCTATAGTGGAACTGGTTATTTCAATGTGGTCAGTCAAAGTGGGGGAGATGCCGACTGGTACAAATGGACGCTCAGCAAAAAATCAAAAGTGAAGCTGACGCTCGATACCTCACTGGACATTGATGGTGTGATTACGGTTTACAAGAATGGCAAGCAAGTGGCAAAAAGCGACTATTACGGCAGCGGAGACGCTGAAGTCCTTTATGCCACACTGGGCAAAGGAACATACCACATTAAAGTTAAAGACCTTAATGGCAATGCCTCTGTTCATGCTTATAAGCTGAAAGCGGAAATCCGCTAATCGTTAGCACTGAAAATTAGTAAAGGCCGGGTACCCAAAAGGTATCCGGCCTTTGCTTTTTTAGGTTCTCTGGATTAAAAAAGAAAAGTGACTAAAGATACAAATGATTATGCCGATACTTAAAAAGAGAGGACTTCAGTCCCGTTTTTTTCATGATAGAGGAATTTAGCGGAGGAAACCCCAACTTTCTTCCTAAATATACAAAAAATTTAAAATTTACTTGTGTTCGGACGTTTTATTCCGCTATATTTAGAAGTATATGGCACTTATGGTCGAATAAGGAGGAATATACATTTGAAAAAGGGTAACGCAAATGCGGTCAAAACTCTGGTCATTTCCTCGGCATGCGCGGGGGCTATTCTTTTGCTTCCATCAAAAGGTGAGGCGGCATTAGGAGATCAAGTGTTGAAAAACGGAATGAAGAATCCTGATGTCAAAGAACTGCAGCGGGAACTTATGAAGCAAGGTTATTTAAAGTCCAAGTACATTACCGGTTACTATGGACCACTTACCACCAATGCTGTCAAAGAGTTTCAACGAAAACATCATCTTGTGATCGATGGTGTGACAGGGAAGATGACGGTAAAGGCAATCACAAAAAAAACAGCAGCTCCGGCTCCCAAAAAGGCGGCAGGCTATACCACCCTGAAACAAGGCTCACAGGGGTATGAGGTAGACCGGCTGCAAAAACGTCTGAGGGAACTTAAGTTTTTTACCTACTCCAAAATCACTGGCTATTACGGAAGAATTACGGCAGAAGCAGTCAAGTCGTATCAGCGGTCAAACCACCTTTCCGTAACGGGGATCGCAGATGATAAAACGCAAAAAGCCATTTTTTCATCCGCTTCGCCTGCACCTGTTAAAACGCCGGCACCAGCCGTACCTGACGGGCTGCAAAAGAATGACAGAGGTCAAAAGGTGTATGAACTCCAGTCCAGTTTAAAGGCGCTGGGATATTACAAGTACAACCTGGACAGCATTTTTGGCAGAATTACAGAAGCAGGGGTAAAATCATTTCAGCGCACCTGCAAGCTCCCGGTTACAGGAGTTGCGGACAGCAGAACAATGGAAAAACTTAAGGAGGTAGCCGGAAAAAAGAATGACACCACACCAGTTGTTCAGGGTTTAAAACTTCATTCCACCGGCCAGGAGGTTTATCAGCTTCAATCCAACTTAAAGGTACTTGGCTTTTATACATATAAAGTGGATTCGATCTTCGGAAAGATCACAGAAGCCAGCGTGAAGTCATTCCAAAAGGCAAATGCACTTTCCACGACCGGAATCGCAGACAGCAAGACCATCGAAAAAATCAAGGCAGAAGTGAAACAGAAGGGGATTGAACCAGCTAAACCGCAAACACCTGCAAAAGCTTTTAATGTAATCAACCTTGTAGGAGACGCAGCAGAGCTTGTCGGGACACCCTATACTTGGGGCGGCAATACGGTTTCCGAAGGTTTTGATTGCAGCGGATTTTTGGTGTATCTATTCAAAAAGCAAAATATCCAGCTTCCTAGGACCGTCGCTTCCATATGGAATGTGGGGAAAGTCGTAAGCAGCCCAAAAGTAGGGGATATTGTCTTTTTTGAAACATACAAAAAAGGCCCTTCCCATGCAGGGATTTATATTGGCAACAACCGCTTCGTACACAGCGGATCATCCGGTGTGACCGTAAGTGATTTTGGGCTATCGTACTGGAGCAGCCGTTATCTCGGATCCAAGCAGCTCTATTAGAAAATGAGAACAGGCAAACAAAAAGAACGTCCATCCCGAAGGATGGACGTTCTTTTTTGGGGTTAGGGGTTAGGTGGTGGCTTATATTAAGAAAGTACCCGCCTCTTCCTGAAGCTAAACATGGAATTGCAAATATTTTTTCTGATTCTTGTAGCAGGATTGACGGAAAGATAAAATAAAGGTAGCATGATACACTAATGAATCAAGGTATAGACTGCCGTGAATGAGCGAGGTAATACATGATGAAAAAGAAAATCAAAGTCATGACGATCTTCGGAACCCGTCCGGAAGCTGTGAAAATGGCTCCTCTCGTCATGGAATTAAAAAAGTATCCTGAAGAAATCGAACCAGTCGTAACAGTAACGGCCCAGCATCGGCAAATGCTTGATGCGGTACTGGACACCTTCAGCATTATACCCGACTATGATTTAAATATTATGCAAGACCGGCAAACGTTAAGCCAGATTACGATTAAAGCCCTGGCAGGCCTCGAAGGAATCCTTACCGAAGTGAAGCCTGACCTTGTGCTTGTCCATGGTGATACAACGACGACGTTTGCGGCGAGTCTGGCTGCTTATTATCAGCAAATCGAAGTTGCCCATGTTGAAGCGGGTCTTCGTACGTGGAACAAATACTCTCCATTTCCTGAAGAGTTAAACCGCCAGCTGACAGGGGTAATGTCAGATTTGCATTTTTCGCCAACCGGTGCGGCTGCAAAGAACCTGTTGGAGGAGAACAAAACCGGGGACACTATTTTTATTACGGGAAACACAGCTATTGATGCCTTAAAAACGACGATTCAAGAGGTTTATACTCATGAAGTGCTGGAGAAAGTCGGGAAAGACCGGATGATTCTCGTTACCGCTCACCGGCGCGAAAACCTGGGGGAGCCAATGAAGAATATTTTTAAAGCGATCAAAAGGCTTGTAGAAGATTATGAAGATGTACAGGTTGTTTACCCTGTCCATTTAAATCCTGCGGTAAGGGAACTTGCAGCTGAAATCCTGGGGAACGACCCGAGAATTCATTTGATTGATCCGCTTGGGGTCATCGATTTTCATAATTTTGCTTCCCGGGCTTATCTTATTTTGACTGACAGCGGCGGGGTGCAAGAGGAAGCTCCTTCGCTCGGAGTCCCGGTACTGGTGCTCCGGAACAATACGGAACGGCCGGAGGGGATTGCGGCAGGTACGTTAAGACTCGTTGGAACGGAAGAAGAAAACATTTACACTATCACGAGTGAACTTCTTACCAACGGCCAGGCATATGAAGAAATGGCGAGAGCCTCCAATCCTTATGGTGATGGCCAGGCCTCCCGGCGGATTGTTGAAGCCATACTGTATCATTACGGACTCAGAACTGAACGCCCAGATGCTTTTCGCGCATAAGCGCCATACTAAAAAGGATGCCAGCAAACCATGCTGGCATCCTTTTTTTAGGAAACAAATTCTTTATTTTTTAACGATGACGGCTGTGGCTTCTGTTCATTTCTTAACAGCCAATCCATTTTCGGCTCAACCAACGGTTTAAATAGATTAATGATGAACTTCCTGGTGATGAGCCAACACGTAAAGAGGGCAAATAGAGCAGCGACTGCAATCAGCGCTATAGGATGTTCAGCGACTTGATCAGGAAGCAAGCCTCGATACACCCGAACAATGGATGAATGAATCAAATAGATGAAAATCGAATAGATGCCTAATTTATTGAACAGGACAAGCTGCTTGTCCTGAGAAGTTAAAAGCATAATGGCGATGGATAGAACAGTAACTCCAACGTAAATGGCAATCTGTATGAGAGCGCCTTTCACGAATGACCATTCAAAATGGCTGTAAGAATCCCTCATGAACGTAATGGCAGTATCCCAATTATGGTTGGTGAAAATGACCATAAACCCAAGAAAGCCGAGAATGACAGAGGCTGAAACCCATTTTCCTGGCATCTTCCACGTTTTGGAGCGCGCAGCCAAAGCTTTTAAGATATTTTTTTCAGCCAATAAATAGCCAATCAAGAAATATGGATAGAAATTAACAAGTTTTCTCAACGAAAACCAAGTGGTCACATCATTTACGTAACTGACCCAAATTGCAAGTGCGATAGCTGTAATCAGCGGAAATCGTAATTTGGTCACATAAGGTGTAATCATGCCCCAGACGATAATTCCCAACAAAAACCACATGGTCCAGTAAGGCTGAAGCAAATCGAGGACCCTGCTGTCCGAGTGAAGAGTAATCATCTCCTGGTCATTAATTAATTTTGAGAGCACCCCGTTGATCAACTGCCAGATTAAAAAGACGGCAAAAAGCTGGACGGTTCGCTTAAATTTGTTCGGCCGGTAGAAATAGCCGCTAATGATGATAAATAAAGGCATATGAAATGTATAAATAGCGTTGTACAAGTACAAAGGCAGGGTATTTCCATCCCAGTCCCTGTATATTTCGATTGAATGTCCGAATACGACCATGAATATCAAAAGACCTTTTATGTTATCAAACCATGGTATGCGTTTGCTGGCCATAATTTCCTCCTTCCCCTGTTTACCAAAACTCCGAGCAATATACGGTTATTTATTTTAACGAAAGCTGATAAAATGCGTCAACCGCGTGCATGAATTTACCAGCCACACTGTTAGTAACCTTTTTCTGTGCAGTTGAAACCTTTATCTCCACATTTTTCGTCAAAAAGATCTATTTGTTGTCGAGGTATTATGACCTATTACAAATTTTTGACAATAATTGTCTATTGATTGTCAAGAACATAGGTTGGTGTTATATTTTAATTTAGACATTTTGACATCAATCAACAAGATGTGATAAATAACGTCAAAAAATATACTGGATTTCGAATATGTAAGTAAGGGTACTTTAAATAGAGAAAGAAATCAGAGGGTGTATTACTGAAAAAGGAGCTGACATTTGTGATCTATGCAGAGATTCTTGCGGGCGGAAAAGGAACCCGAATGGGGAATATCAACATGCCCAAGCAATTTTTAACATTGAACAATAAACCGATCATTATTCATACAATTGAGAAGTTTATTCTAAACGACCGGTTTGATAAAATTTTGGTGGTTTCACCTAAAGAGTGGATAATTCATACAAAAGATATCATCAAAAAATATATAGCTGGTGATGACCGCATTGTTGTGGTTGAAGGCGGAAAGGACCGAAATGATTCCATTATGAGCGGAATTAACTATATTGAGAAAACATTCGGCCTTAATGATGATGATGTGATCGTTACACATGATTCGGTTCGTCCGTTCCTGACTCACCGGATTATTGAAGAAAACATTGATTCCGCTTTGGAATACAGAGCTGTTGATACAGTGATTGAAGCGATTGATACCATTATTGAATCCACAGACGGAGAAATCATCTCCAATATTCCTGTCCGAAGCTCAATGTATCAAGGACAAACACCGCAAAGCTTTAATATTAAAATGCTTGTGGACCATTATCATTCCCTAAGTGATGAACAAAAAAACATCCTGACTGATGCCTGCAAAATTTGCGCGCTCAAAGGGGAGAATGTGAAGTTGGTTAAGGGCGAAGTGTTCAACATCAAAGTAACTACACCGTATGATCTTAAAGTGGCAAATGCCATTATCCAGGAGAGCATCGGCCGATGATTAATCAAGTATATCGGTTAGTTTCTCCCCGCCAATTTGAAGTGACATACAATGATGAGTCTCTTCAGACGGATTATGTGGTCGTTCGCCCTACACACTTATCCATTTGCGCTGCGGATCAGCGGTATTACACAGGCACCCGCGGAAAACAGACCATGGCCAAAAAATTGCCGATGGCTTTGATTCACGAAGGGATCGGCAAGGTCGTGTATGATGCAAAAGGGGAATTCAAAGCAGGAACTCCGGTTGTTATGGTTCCCAATATACCGACTGAAGAAGATGACATTATTGCAGAAAACTATTTAAGATCCAGTAAGTTTCGCTCCAGCGGATATGACGGTTTTATGCAGGACTATGTTTTTCTTAAAAGAGACAGGCTGGTGCAGCTACCCGAAGACATGAGCCCTCATGTAGCGGCTTTTATCGAGCTGATTACCATTACCATGCACGCGCTCGTACGTTTTGAACAGAAGGCACACAGCAGAAGAGATACGTTTGGCGTATGGGGAGACGGAAACCTTGGATTTATTTCTGCTCTTATTCTTAAAAAGCGTTATCCGAACAGCAAGGTCTATCTGTTTGGAAAAACCAAATATAAGATGGAGCACTTTTCCTTTATTGATGAAGCGTATAATATTGACGAAATTCCTGATGATGTCCGGATTGACCATGCATTTGAATGTGCAGGCGGCAAAGGGAGCCAGGACGCGATTAATCAAATCATTGACTACATCCATCCGGAAGGTTCCATTGCGATCCTCGGAGTTTCCGAATATCCTGTAGAAATCAATACCCGTATGATCCTGGAAAAAGGGTTGACGGTTATTGGAAGCAGCCGAAGCGGCAAAGCGGACTTTGTCAACACCGTTGAATTTATGAAAGAGATTCCGGAAGTCGTGGAGTACCTCGAATTGCTGGTTGGTTCCGTTCACGAAGTACGTACAATTCAGGACATCATCGATGCGTTTGAGAAGGATTTGACAACATCTTGGGGAAAAACAATTATGGAGTGGAAAATCTAATTGAATATCTTTCCCTGCCATAAAAAAATGAAAGGGGAGGATGGAAAATGTCATTCTTGAAATTGCTGCCCACCATAGCAGTCAAGCAATTTATCCGTGTGATCTTCTTCCTCTGTTCCATCCTCTTTCCATTAAAAATGAACAAGGTTACCTTTGCGTCTTATCGATCCGATAAGCTTACGGGTAATCTTGCTTACGTTTATAAAGAGATTCAACGAACCAGGAAGCAGCAATATGATATGTTTTTCTTATTAAAGAAGTTCGATTCCTCATTTGCAGGAAAACTGGATTACGTGTTGCACATGATTAAGGCCAGCTATCATCTGGCGACTTCCAAATATTTTTTTATTGATGACTATTACTTTCCGGTTTATTGCATCAAGCCAAGAAAGGGATCGGAAATCATACAGTTATGGCATGCGGCCGGTGCGTTTAAAAAGTTTGGTTACAGTACGATTGACAACTCGTTTGGCCCGAGCCGAAAGTATTTGGAGCATGTGAAGGTCCATTCGAACTATTCAAAGGTGGCCGTCAGTTCATCAGAGGTTATTCCATATTATGCGGAAGCGTTTGATATGGAAGAAGAGAAAATCAAGCCATGGGGGGTGCCGAGAACGGATTACTTCTTCATGAAAGATAAGCATGCGAAGGTGAAGAACCGTTTTTATGAAAAATACCCGCAGCTGAAGAACAAGAAATTGCTCCTTTATGCGCCGACCTTTCGGGGAAAGAGCCATTACCAGGATCAATTTGAATGCCCGATCCATTTTGGAGCAATGCAAAAGGTACTGGGAGACGAGTATGCCCTGCTTGTTCATTTGCATCCGTATATTAAAACCCCGGTGACGATTGAGCCTTCTGTCGAGCAATTTGTATTTGAAATCAAGCAGGACTTTACCATCAATGAATTAATGATTATTTCAGATCTCCTGATTACAGATTATTCGTCCGTTATCTTTGAATACAGCTTGCTGGGGCGTCCCATCGCATTTTTTGCAACGGATTTGGAAGAATATAAATCTGAACGCAACTTTTATTATGATTACCAGTCTTTTATCCCGGGTCCGTTCTTTAATGAAACTGTGACGCTGGGGAATTGGGTCAAGCAAGGTGAGTATGACTATCAGAAAATCAACGCATTCAGAGACCGATTCTTTGACTATGCGGATGGCAGAGCAGCTGAACGCTTAGTAAATGCGATTATGAAATAAAAGCATTCATTCAATTTGATACAGCAGAAATGAGGAATAGATTGGAGTTCAGTAAATGATTACGAGGGTTAAAAGAAAACTGAGAAAGATGCTGGGCAGGAATAATAACCAGCAGCAGCAACTTCCTGACCAGGATTTAATAATTAATGACAAGCACGTTATCATAAAAAAAGACCAGTTGGAGCCGACCCTTCCTCTCATAAAGGAAATGGCGGGTGTCAGAGATAATCTGGTGCCCAGACGGAAGATTACCCATCTATCCTTTACGGGCCCGGTAATGAAAATCAAAGGTTATTATTACTTGGACGATATTCCTATTCACGAAGATGATTATGTGAAAAAAAGATTGATACTGATCAATGTGGTCAAGAAGAACCTGCCGGACATTCACATTCCATTGCAGGATATAAAAGTTGACGGATTGCACCTGAATGAAACAATCAGTGAGGATTATAAATGGGCCGGGTTTCAGGGGGAGATTAATTTTTCCCGCATTGAGCTGGGGAACAAACCGCTGATTGATTCCGAATATACGTTTTATATCGAAATCGAAATGAATGTTCCTGGACAAGATTTGGTGAGGAAAAGGTTTCCGCTTGGAAATATCGAGTCCTTCCTGCCAAATGGTTTTTATTCTGCCAAAATGGAGTACTTCTCCGCAAGAAGGCACTTGAAATACAACCTTTTGGCCACATATGACCGAGAAGTAAAAACACTAAAATTGGTTTCGTCCAAATTGAAGGATTTTGATCCGGCTGAACTTGATATGGATGAAGCGATCAGAAGAACGCCATTTTACCGATTCTTTTATTCCAAAGTGTTCAAGCAGATTTATAACTTTTGCTGCCTCTTCCCGATCAAGGAAAAAAAGGTGTTGTTTGCCTCTGACAGCCGTGAAGATATGAGCGGGAATTTTCAGTTTGTGTATGAAGAAATGCTGAAGAGAGATCTCGACTTTGATTATCATTTCATGCTGAAAAAAGGGGTGGGGGTCAAGAAGAGTTATGCTGAACTGATCCGGCTTGCATATGATATGGCAACATCCAAATTTATTGTTCTGGATGATTTTTATCCGCTCGTCTATCCGCTGAAAATCAGGGATAAGGCTGAGCTGGTTCAGCTCTGGCATGCGGTTGGGGCATTTAAGACGTTTGGATTCAGCCGTTTGGGAAGACCCGGTGGACCGTCTCCGAAGTCATTAAACCACCGGAATTACACAAAAGCCATCGTCAGCTCCCATAATATTGGTAAGTATTATGCTGAAGGCTTCGGCATTTCAGATGAGTATGTTGTACCTACCGGAATACCGAGAACTGATGTTTTCTTTGATGAAGCTTACCAAAAAGAAGTGAAAGATCGATTATACGAGGAATTTCCATTCTTAAGGGACAAAAAGGTCATTACCTTTGCGCCTACCTTCAGGGGCAACGGTCAGCAATCTGCACATTATAATATGGAAATGCTGAATCTTGACAAGATTTATGAAGAACTGAAAGACGAGTATGTCTTCTTATTCAAAGTTCACCCTTTTGTTAAAAATGATTTTAGCATTCCTTATCAATACAGCGAATTTTTCTATGACTTCTCGTCTTACCGGGAAATCAATGATCTCCTATTTGTAACGGATATTCTGATTACGGATTATTCTTCCGTTTGCTTTGAGTACGCTCTGTTAAACAAACCGATGATTTTCTTTGCGTATGATGTAGAGGAATACATTCAAAAAAGGGATTTCTATTTTGATTACCATTCCTTCATTCCTGGCCCGCTTGTCAAAACAACAGACCAGCTGGTTTCTACCATCAAAAGGGAAGACTTTAAAATGGAAAAGGTCCAGCCGTTTGTAAACTACTTCTTTGATGACATTGACGGGAAGGCGAGTGAACGGGTGGTTGACCGTATTTTCCTCGGAATTGGGGAAGAGGACGAAGAAGAACTTCAATCATAAATTTAAAGGATGAAAGAGATACCCTCTCTTTCATCCCTTTTTTTTCATTTAGGATTGATTGAAGAGCCGAACGGGAATGGACAAGAAATATCCATACAGAAAGGTTTGTCAGTCATGAAGAAAAAGGTATATATGGTCATCGGCAATATTGATATTGATAAGGGAGGAATCACAAGGGTGATGCTGAACCGCTCCTGGCTTCTGTGTGAGAGGGGATACAGTGTTACCCTTTTAACATTGAATTTCAAGAAGAACTACCCAGAGGTGGAAGCAGCCCTAAAGGGAGTGGGGCGGCTGCATCCCGACGTAGAAATCCTGAACATTCATGATTTTTACAAAAAAAATACGTCAGGCTATAAAGAAGAAGCCATTTCAGAGTCCGAAGAAGATTATGTGGTTCATCGTGGTAAGCGTCATGAACGCTATTTTAAAAATGGAGTATTAATCAAAGATAAAAAACGTGATGACCATGGAGAGCTTGAGTATATTGATTACTTTAATGAAAACCGAATAAGGTCGAGGCGGGATGATTTTTACCAGGGGCAATTGTATAGAAAGGTGCACTTTCATCCGTCCACGGGAAAGGCAACAGTGAGGAATTACTTCACGGAGGACGGATTTTGTTATTTAAGCCGATGGTATGATGAGGAAACGGGGGAGCCTGAAAAAATATTTTTGTTTGATGCCCAAGACCGTACCTGTAAAATGTATACATCCAATGAAGATTTTCACGTCAGCTGGCTGAATAAAATGTGCAAACAGGCGGAAGGGAAACCCTATGTCATTTGCGACGGGCCTGGCAGCGCAGCCAAAGTTTTGGATATCGACAAAGACCGGGCTTACCGGATTCTTGCTGTGCATACCAATCATTTTTCTTATCCTCATAAGAAGGGCAGTGACGTTAAAAAGAATCATAAAGAACTGTTGGACCGGTTCAAGGAGGCAGACGCTCTTGTGCTGTTAACTGAAGAACAGAAGCGGGACATTGCGGAGCAATACGGAAATCCGGGGAACATTTATGTGATTCCCCACTTTGTTACACCTATGGAGGATACGTTTTCTATTCAAAAGGATCCTCATTTGATTTCGATGGTGTCCAGGCTGCATGAAGAAAAAGGGCTGGATGAGGCCATCAGAAGCTTTAAACAGGTGGTTGGCCAATTCCCGGAAACCCGGCTTGAAATACATGGGTCGGGACCGGCAGAGGCAGAACTCGCAGAACTGATTGCCGAAATGGATTTACGGCAGCATGTCCAGTTAAAAGGGTACTGCGATCAAGTGGGACATGTCTTCAAACAATCCCTTTTTACGGTGCTTACCTCCAAATATGAGGGGCTCAGCCTTGTGATTATGGAATCGATGGCGAACTACACTCCCGTGATCAGTTACAACATTAAATATGGCCCTTCTGATCTCATTGACCACGGCGTTGATGGATATCTCGTCCAAAACCGCAGTCAGGATGAATTGGCCCACTATATGCTTGAGCTGCTAAAGAACCCGGAGAAAGCTAAGACAATGGGGGAGGAAGGGTATAAAAAGGTAAAAGCAAAATGGAATGAAGAGCTTCATTTCCAGCATTGGGAAACACTGTTTGAAAAAATCAGCCATTAAAAAAGCTTTCAGACTGAACGTTGTCTGAAAGCCGAACAAGCTGCATAGAGGGATGCAGCTTGTTTTTATTTTTGCGGTCGTTTGATCGCGTTTAAAACGGGTTTGTAATTTTGGCTGACCAGTCCTATGCTCTCCACCACCAGTTCGATTCCGATGGTCAGAAGCGCCAGTATAATCATGGATCCCCAAAGCGTGGAGGTGGAAAAAATGATGGCAGCCAGTCCGAAAACCGAGCTCATGGCATAAATAATAAGAACGGTTTTTTGGTGTGAGAACCCAAATCGAAGTAAACAATGATGAAGATGTGATTTATCTGCCAATGAGATGGGCTGTTTATGAACGATCCGGCGAATGATAGCAAAAATCGTATCGGAAATGGGAACCCCCAAAATGATAACCGGAACAACCAAGGAAAACATGGTTACATTTTTAAATCCGAGAAGGGAAACGACGGCGATAATAAAGCCCAGGAAGAGGGCACCTGTGTCTCCCATAAAAATCTTCGCCGGATAAAAATTATGAAAGAGAAAGCCGAGTGTGCTGAATAACGTTACAGACGCAATCATCAGGACAAATGCATCACCCATGATCATCGCCATGATCGAGATGGTAATCAACACAATGGAGGAAACACCTGCAGCGAGCCCGTCCAATCCATCAATTAAGTTGATGGAGTTCGTGATGGCCAAAATCCAAATCACCGTGACAGGGGCGCTCAACCATTCCAGTTCAAGCCTTCCATTAAAGGGAAGGTTAATAAAATTTACTTGAATATCCCCCATGAAAACAATGATTAATGCGGCAGCGATTTGTCCCAGGAGCTTAAGTTTTGGAGAAAGCTCGAATTTATCATCCAGGAAGCCTGTCAGTATAATTACCGATGCCCCAAGAGCAATGGGCCAAACGGTTTTATTCGGTGGGTGAGCGATCAGGATGCCGAGAATGAAGCTGATAAAGATGGCCAGTCCGCCAAGACGGGGCATCACTGTTGCATGAACCTTCCGCTCAGATGGCCGGTCAACGGCTCCCACCGCCAGTGCCAATTTTTTAATTAGTGGAGTTAGACTAAAAGAGGCAAGAAAACATATAAGCAATGTCAAAATTAACATTCGTACACCTCATATCGATCCATGTTCATTACGAAAAGGATTGTCGATTCATTTGATTATTTGTTGAAGAATATCTCTTTATGGATTATATCATAGTCATTAAAAATATACGTATAAAAACTACAAAATTTGTAAATGCTGTTAAGATCGGACAACAAAAAAATAAGCCCCCTACATGAAGGGCTTATCAGCTGGTGTAATATTTTTCTGAAGCTTTTGCTGTAGAATTTTAAACGCAAATTGCGGCAGCGCCATTTGGCGTTTCCAGCGGGAAGGCTGTCTAACCAGGCGGTAAAACCATTCCAGGTTCATCTTCTGCCAGATTTCCGGTGCCCGTTTTGCCTCACCGGCAATAACATCAAAGGTGCCGCCGACACCGATAAAGATCCCATGGTCAAACGATGGCATGCTCTTTGAAATCCATTGTTCCTGGCGGGGAGCACCCAATGCCACAAGTATAATATCGGGCTTTGTGCTTTCCACCGTCTTCATGATCTGATCATCAGCCAAGTCGAAATAACCATGATGATAGCCGGCAATCTTCACATTTGGAAAGTCGCTTTTAATTCGGTCGGCTGCCTTTTCCACCACGCGGTCCTTGCCGCCAAGCAAGTAGACGCTGAGCCCCTTTTTATTCGCAAGCTTCAACAGTCTCATGGTGACATCAAATCCCGGTACCCGTTCAGGAAGGGGAACTCCGAGAAGACCTGCCGATTTTACAATTCCAATGCCATCGGCTGTCACATAATCTGCTCCCTGAATAATATTCATCAACGTCTCATTTTTGCGGGCATCCATGACAATTTCGGGGTTCGCAGTGACAACAAATGTCTTTTCACGATTCTCGATGTGGGTACCTAGCGTGTGGACGAATTGTTTTACGGTTGTATTTATAAAGTTTATTCCTAGTATATTTACTGTATTTTTCATAACATCAGATCCTCACTTTTTCATACGTGTACGTATGTAGGCTCTTAAACTACCTTACTATCATCCTATTAAAATAGGTCCATTTCCATAAAAAGAAGGAAATGTAAAAACTTCATTAAGAGCTTGTAAAAAAAACTTAAAGATTATATTATGAGTAAGGGTACCAAAATGCAAGTATTTTTACGAATTATTATATCATGAATGAGCTGCTTTTGTAAAAGTATGATTAATTTTTTGTAAATACACCTTGTATTTTGTCCTTGAAGTAAGGCTTTATTGTTGCGGAGGCTCTCGATAAAACTTTACGTGAAATTTACCTTTATATCATAGATTTAAAACATAGGCCGAATATCGTCGGACTGGTAATTTTTTTCATTCTAATTAGTAGGAGTGTGAAGGCCATGAGAAAAGTATTGACTTATGGGACATTTGACTTGCTTCATTGGGGACACATCAATTTGCTGAAACGGGCAAAAGATTTGGGAGACTATCTGATTGTGGGCCTTTCCGGAGATGAATTTAACGCAATTAAAAATAAAAAATCATACCACAGCTTTGACAATCGAAAAATGATTTTGGAGTCCATTCGCTATGTGGACGAAGTGATTGAGGAGAAAAGCTGGGATCAAAAAGTAAGAGACGTAGTGGATCACAATGTGGACATCTTTGTTATGGGAGACGATTGGGAAGGGAAATTTGATTTCTTGAAGGATTATTGCGAAGTAATCTACTTGCCGCGTACGATTGGAATCTCTACTTCCCAGATTAAAAAGGATTTATTTTCGGTGAACAATGGTTAAGGAAATCGCTATCTGGCTGTATTTATTTTATTTCAAGCTTCAGTTTGGTTTTTTCAAACTCTTTCCTCTCAGGAAAGATAAAGTGACCTTTGTTGTTTCGTTTGGAGACAATTCGGTTTTTCTTTATGAAGAATTGAAAAAGATGCAGCCGGATAGCTCTATTGTTTTTTTGGCTAAAAAAAATGCAATACCCAAATTGAACCCTTATAAATCAGATGCAAAACTTATTACATTTGATAATTCAATAATAAGTATAGCTAGATCGGCCTATCACCTGGCCACTGCCAAAGTGGTGCTTGTGGATAATTATTTTGGTTTCCTTTCAGCAATTAAATTTAAGAATGAGGCAGAATGCATTCAACTTTGGCATGCTGCGGGCGCTATTAAAACGTTCGGATTGAAAGATGAGTCCATCACCTATAGAAGCCGGCAGGCTCGTAAGCGATTTTTAAATGTTTACAAAAACTTTCACAAAGTTGTTGTTGGATCTGATACGATGGCTAATATATTTAAGGAGGCCTTCCAACTTTCATCCTCAAACTTTTTACGGACCGGTGTACCTAGAACCGATCTTTTTTTTGATGAAAAACAAATACGCGGCATTAAAGAGAAATTATATCGAGAAAACAACGCGTTAAAAGGAAAAAAAGTGATTTTGTATGCACCCACCTATCGTGATCATCTTTTAAATCAATTTAAACTGCCGCTTGATCTTGATCTGATGCATCGTGAATTAGGCGATGATCATGTTTTATTAATACGAAGCCACCCTGTACTCGCGCATAAGATGGATATAGAATCACGTTATCCAGGATTTGTCTACGATTATTCCTCCAGATGGGACGTCAACGAGATTTTATTGATTACAGATATTTTAATTAGTGATTATTCTTCCATTCCATATGAATTTTCACTTTTAAATCGGCCGATGATTTTTTATCCATATGATCTTGAGGAGTATTGTAAATCCAGGGGACTATGGGATAATTACGAAAATTTGGTCCCAGGACCAATCGTTTTTGACAGTTATGAATTGATAGAGGTAATTAAAGAAAAGGGTTATGACATGAATAAAGTTCAGCAATTTTCGGCTAAGTGGAACCAATATCACTCCGGACACTCGAGCCGGTTATTGGCTGAATATATTCTTGATGCAGAAAGAGAGAGAAACGTAAATGCAGGCGGAAGTTAACATACAGATCCAAGACGGTTTTGCACCAACGAAAAAAAGAAAGTGCATCCTTCATACTATCGAATTCAATGAAAATGTTGCTATTATAAAATATCTTTTAAAGAACAGTTCAGTCTTTCAGGAACCATTAGAAGGACATCTTTTAATGGTTGAACGTAACACGGGTCTTGAATGGGAGGTCCCGTTCACCGTTTTAGAAGCAAATGAACAGTATTATGTCTTTGAATCCCAGTTAGATCAATTAGAAATCGGAAAAGGTCTTGTTTGGGATGTATATCTGATAATTCATGCAAAACAGGCGGTGTCTCCTGACGAACAGCAGCATGAAAATGCCAGCTCTGAAGATGACTTTGATGAAGGTGAAGCTGCTGAAGAAGAAACTTCAACAGAGACTGATAATGATAGTGTAATCGAAAATGATAGCGAAGAAGAACCAGAAACGGAAGAAACGTTTGAAGAATATGGAATTATTGAAAAGAAATACCGTATGAGAACGAAACACGCATTTCTGGAACTCGGTGCTGTTGTGCACCCTGAGACCAAACAGGCTATAACACCATATACGACGAATAAAGGCAACCTTTCCTTCAAAGTCCATGACCGCGGTACGTTGATCAAAGTTGAGAGTGCAGAGCTTGATAAGAGAGGAAATGTAACAATAGAGGGCTTTTATTTTTCTCCGTTCTCCGATGAAAATGAAGCATTGGAAAAAGCATTAGTTATTAGGGGCCCCGAAGGATTTGAAGAACTTGCGATCCCCTTTGTGACTCTAACCCGCAAAGACCTTAATCCCTACTATCAGGAGCAGCAGCCTTATGTGGCGATGGGTTTTAAGGCACTGCTTCCTGTGAAAGAATTCTGCAATATGGATGAAAATTCGACCTTCCGTTTATATTTTAAATGGAAGGATGAGGAAGGGGCAGCCTCTGATCAAGAAGATCGGGCATATCCGCTTCAACTGCTTTCCTTTAAACGAAGAATTCATAAGTCCATTATCATCAATATGAATAACAGAAAAAAGAAGGTCTCCCTCATTACCCGCAAAAAAACGAGATCGCTTGTTATTAAAGTGGTTGAGTACAGCCTTTTACAAGAACTGAAGAAAAAGGTACGGCGTACAATTACGAAGGTAAAGCAGCATAAAAAGACGAAAAAAGCATATATGGTGGCCTTCAAAATGGCAGGCTATCTGCCGGTTAAGAAAAATTTAGTAATGTTTGAAAGTTTTCTTGGTAAACAGTACAGTTGTAATCCGCGTGCGATCTACGAATACTTAAAAGAGAACCGTCCTGATCTCGAACTGGTTTGGAGTGTTGATGGAAGAAGCATCAGCAAGTTTGAAAATGCAGACATTCCTTATGCTAAACGTTTTTCAATCAAATGGCTGTTTAAAATGGCGCGCGCACGTTACTGGGTAACAAACAGCCGAATGCCGCTATGGATTCCAAAGGCAAAACACACCGTTTATTTCCAAACCTGGCATGGAACACCGCTTAAACGTCTGGCAGCTGACATGGATGAAGTCCATATGCCGGGAACAAATACAAAAAAATACAAAGCCAACTTTCATAAAGAATCAAGCAAATGGGACTATCTTTTATCCCCAAATGCCTACTCAACCGAAATTTTTCGGCGTGCGTTTAATTTCCAAAAAGAAGTGGTGGAAGTGGGATATCCTAGGAACGATGTACTCTACATGAAGAACAATCCAGATGATATTAAAGACTTTAAAGAGAAACTTCAACTTCCACAGGATAAAAAAGTCATTCTTTATGCACCTACATGGCGTGATGATCAATTCTACGGTAAAGGGCGCTATAAATTCGACCTCGAGCTTGATCTCTTGCAGCTAAAGGATAAATTTGGGGAAGATTATGTTATAGTGTTAAGGATGCATTATCTGGTGGCGGAGAACTTTGATTTGTCGCCATATGAAGGGTTTGTTTTTGATTTCTCTTACCATGGAGACATAAATGAGTTGTATCTCGTATCAGATATCATGATAACTGACTATTCTTCTGTGTTTTTTGATTATGCAAACCTTAAGCGTCCGATGCTTTTCTTTGTATATGATATTGATTCTTATCGTGATAAATTAAGGGGCTTCTATTTTGATTTTGAAACGTACGCACCAGGACCTTTAGTGAAGACAACAGATGAAGTTATTTCAGCCATAGAGAAAATTGAGTCTGATGGATTTGAGATTCAATCAGAGATCTTTGATGACTTTTATGAACGATTTTGCTATTTGGAAAGTGGACAATCTTCTCACAAAGCCGTTCAAAAAGTATTCTAAACCAATCTCTTTGGGAGAGGATTACTAAACATGATTTCAGCTTTTAAAGTACTAAAAGAACAAATTAACAGCTTTTACCTCATGATTCGTTTATCGATGTATGAGCTTAAAATAAAGAATAACAACAACTATTTGGGAATGCTTTGGGAGGTCATTAATCCCGCTATCCAGGTTGCAGTTTACTGGATGGTGTTTGGAATGGGAATCCGGCAAGGAAGAAGTGTAGGAACTGCCGGTCAGGAAGTTCCCTTCCTGCAATGGCTTGTAGCCGGGATTATCGTGTGGTTCTTTATCAGTCCGGCCATTTTAAACGGCTCCAAATCGATTTATACAAGAATAAAAATTATCGCCAAGATGAATTTTCCGTTGAGCGTCATTCCGAGCTATGTGATCTTTTCCATCTTCTATCCGAATGTGATGCTGCTCATAGTGATCGGGGTTATTTTTCAGTTCACGGATCACGGGAAGATCTCGCTGTATTACCTGCAGCTTCCCTATTATATGATCGCTGCCATAGCGCTTGTATTTTCCCTGTCCCTGATCACGTCAACCCTTTCAACGATTGTGCGTGACGTACAGATGTTTGTGCAATCGATCATGCGGATGCTGTTTTACATTACGCCAATTTTATGGGTTCCGAAAGGTGATAAACTGCCTGAATTCATTAAACTGATTATAAAAGGGAACCCTTTTACTTATATTGTTGAAGGATACCGCGACGCGCTGTTAAGCAGGGCATGGTTTTTTGAACATTGGGAACACACGCTGTATTTCTGGGGCTTTGTTCTGGTTCTATTCATAATAGGTTCCGCACTCCATGTGAAATTAAGAAACCGATTCGTGGATTACTTGTAAGAATACAGGAGAGATGGACATGAGTAACAAAACCGTTATAGTACGCGATGTCACAAAAAAATATAAAATGTATAAAAAGCCGGCCGAAAAGCTGCTTGATATTATTTTGCCGAATGGCTACGGCGAGGATTTTTATGCGATTCAAAACCTCAGCTTTGAAGCCAACAAGGGCGATGTTATCGGGATTGTCGGTGTGAACGGATCAGGAAAGTCAACCTTGTCCAACCTCATATCCGGCATCATTCCGCCAACATCCGGGACGATTGAATTAAATGGTGAAGTTTCCCTGATTGCGATCGCCTCAGGGTTGAACAACGAGCTGACAGGCCGGGAAAACATTGAGCTGAAATGTTTGATGCTTGGCTTCAGCAAGCAGGAGATCAAACGGCTTGAACCGGAAATCATCGAGTTTGCCGAGATTGGAAAGTTCATTGATCAGCCCGTTAAGAAATATTCAAGCGGAATGAAGTCGCGTCTTGGATTTGCCATTTCGGTAACGGTGGATCCTGATATCCTCGTTATTGACGAAGCATTGTCTGTAGGAGACCAAACCTTCGCTGATAAATGTTTGGATAAAATGAACGAATTCAAAGAGCGTGGCAAGACTATTTTCTTTATTAGCCATTCCATGGGCCAGGTGAAAAAGTTCTGTGAAAAAATCCTTTGGCTGGAATACGGTGAAGTTCGTGCTTATGGGCCGATGAAAGAGATTCTTCCGAAGTATCAGGAATTTCTAAAGGAATACAAAGCCATGTCGAAGGAAGAAAAGAAACGCTTCAAACAACAAGTGCAGCTCAAACAGAGCGGCCAAAAGAATGAAAAAAAGTTGCAAACCTCATCTGCAAAGTAAAGCCCCAGATTAGCCCTTGTTGAAGAGAATGGGTGCTGCGTTCATAAAACGTCAGGCACCCTTTTCTAATATACTTCATGTATACGCTTACACTTGTGGTTCATTGAGATATGATATGAGGGAGAATGAAAAATGAAAAATCGAACCGGCATTTTAAATCGAATCATACATATGCTGCGGCCGGGAAAAAAGGTTCGCAAAAGAAAGACATTTAAGCAATGTTTGATGATCATGCAAACCGGGGAGAAGGTGGCCATTGAAGGATATTTAGATTCCCATGTCCGGGTCAGGGAGCTTCTGTTTTTATCCCGGAATACCGGTGAGCTGATCAAGGTAGCTGAAATAGAACCATCCCCCCGTTTTTCGTTTGAAGTCCGGGTGAGTGACATTGAATCCCTTTTTCCTGGTGAAGAACGAACAAACTTTGATCTGTTCCTTGGAATACAGCGCCCTGCTGAAGAGGTAACGGAAGACTTACTGGAAGGGAAGCAGGACCAGGCGGTGTTTTATCCCCGAGCAGATGGCGGACAGGATATTTGCTATCCAATCCGCCTCGGCCGCTTTGCTGAAATGGACTATAAGGAATTTGTTCCTTACCAAACTGAAGAAGGTTTAAGTTCATACCTTTATGTTACGAAAAAAGGAAATGTATCGTTTGTATTCCGGGGAATGGTGAACATAAAGCCGAAAGTACAGATTGATGAGATGTACTTTCGAAAAGACAAGCTTTCCTTTAATGGAAAACTTTTTACAAGGGATGCCGGCATCAAGAACATTCAATTGCTACTAAAGGGCCGTGATACGAACGTGGAAAAACGGTTTCCCGCTGAAGTAGAAAAGATGCATGAAGAAACGCTGTTGAAATTTGGAATGCACCGCTACAAATATGGAGTGAATGTGGATTTCGAGCCGTTGTTTAACGACCCGATGTACAGCCAGGATATTTATGATTTCTTCTTTGAACTGAGCTTTGGATTTCCACATCCACCAGTTCTGGTCAGAATTGGACGGCCGAGATTTCGGGTGAAGTATTTTTTGCGGGATGGCTATGCCAGGGCAGGAGAAACAACGTATGCCCTTGCGCCTTACTTTACTTTTAAAGGCTTTAACCTTTCCCTTCAAGTAGATGAATTCGAGGAAAGCACCTACAGGTATTTAAGAAGAATCAAGCGATGGGCATGGCTTCTACGGCCTTTCTATAAAAAACGGAACATTTGGCTGGTGGGAGAACGCCCGTATAAGGCACAGGACACCGGATACCATTTCTTTAATTATGTACGAAGGAAGCATCCCGATCAGAATGTATATTATGTGATTGAGAAAGATTCCCCGGAATTAAGAAATGTAGAAGCATTGGGCAATATCCTTTACTTTAAATCTAGAGAGCACATTTTTCATACCTTTATGGCACAAAAAGTGATCGGTTCTCATCACCCGGATTATTTGTATCCGCTACGGACCAAACAGTATAAAAAAGCGATAAAAGCCACAAAAATCTTTTTGCAGCATGGAGTAATGGGAACCAAAAATATGGTGGCCAACTATGGGAAACGGGCGCCAGGCTTTGATACAGACTTATTTTTGGTCAGCTCCGACTTTGAAAAAAACATGATTGTTCATGATTTTGGCTACGACCCTGACGAAGTAGCCATTACCGGGCTTTCAAGGTTTGACAGTCTGCTCGCAGAGGATGTTAAGAAAAAGCGGCAGCTGCTGATTATTCCAACCTGGCGGGACTGGATTATTACCGATGAAGTGTTCATCGAAAGTGAATATTTTGATCGCTACCGGGAGCTGATCAATCACCCGCAGCTGCATGAATTAGCGGATTCGCTGAATTTTGAAATCGTATTTTGCCTGCATCCGAACATGCAGAAGTTTACATCCTTTTTTGCCGATTCTCCTGTACGAATCATCAGCCAGGGAGAAGTGGATGTTCAGCTGCTGCTGAAGGAAAGCGCCATGATGATTACCGATTATTCATCGGTCGGATTCGATTTCAGCTTCCTTCATAAACCGATTCTCTATTATCAGTTTGACCAAAACCGTTTTATTGGAAAACGTCCGTCTCACCTTGATCTGGAAAATGATTTGCCGGGAAGAATCGTACTTGATGCAGAGGAGATTCTTACAGAGGTGAAAAAATACGCAAAAAATCACTTTGCTGCAGAAGAACAATACATCAGACGATCCTATAAATTTTTAAAATACAGGGACCGGCATCATAATGACCGGATTTATGAGGCAGTGTCAGAATTTCCTGCGAAAAAGCATCGGATCCGTTCTGTTCAGGATGATGAACTCATTCAGGCGTTTTTGCGGCGGTATCGTAAAAGCAAATACTATTTTCCATCCATGCGTGTCTTTTATAAAGTGGCACAGCGTATCCTTCCGGTTGATGAAAACCTGATTGTTTTCGAGAGCGGTGTGGGTAAGCAGTATGCCGACAGCCCTCGCGCCATTTATGAGGAAATCCTCAGACGCGGGCTGAACTATAAAAAGGTTTGGATCTACAACAAAAAGGGTGCGTTCATGGACCCGGATACGAAAGTCGTTAAACGACTTAGTCCCAGCTATTATTATTATCTTGCAAAAGCACGGTACTGGGTAAACAATCAGAACTTCCCGACCTATCTTGGGAAACGGAAACAAACGACCTATATCCAAACCTGGCACGGAACACCACTTAAGAAGATGCTCTTTGATATTGAGCAGGTGGAGGGACGGGACGAAGGATATGTCGAGAGAGTGCATAAAGCAACCAAGACGTGGGACTATCTTATTTCTCCGAGTCCTTATGCCAGTCAGGCATTCAGAAGTGCATTTCGCTATAAAGGCGAGATGCTCGAGATCGGCTATCCCCGTAACGACATTTTTTACAGGGAGGACCGAAGCCAACTGACAGACAGCATTCGCCAGCAGTTGAGCATCCCGGAGGATAAAAAGGTGATTCTGTATGCACCGACCTTCCGGGACAATCAAACGTCGAAAAACAACAAGTTCACCTTTGAACTGCAATTCGATTTTGAGCAAATGCAGCGGGTACTGGGAGATGACTATGTGCTTCTGCTTCGTATGCATGTGGTTGTCAGCAACAAGGTGTCCATTCCTGAAGAATACAAAAGCTTCGTATACAATGTTTCAAGCTATCCGGATATCCAAGATCTGTATCTGGTGACAGACGTATTGATCACCGACTATTCTTCGGTCATGTTTGACTTCGCGAATATGAAGCGGCCGATTCTCTTCTTTACGTATGATTTTGAGATGTACCGTGATCAATTGCGGGGCTTCTACATGGATTTTGAAAAAGAAGCACCCGGGCCGCTGCTGAGAACCTCAGACGAAATGACGCAGGCCATTAAAAATATTGAGCGTGTTAAGCATGACTACAGTGAGCGATATACGGCTTTTCATGAGAAATACTGCAGCCTCGAAGACGGTGGCGCAGCGGGACGGGTCGTCGACCGTTTCTTTGCTTAAAGTAAAAAAAACGCCCCTAAAGCAAATGTAGAGTGACCTAATTAAATGAGACAAAGGAAAAAACACCCCCATGGTCGTATATACAAATATCGACAAAGTGGAGGTGTTTTTCTCATGGTGAGAAAAAAGAAGATCTATTCTGAAGAGCTAAAAAGAGAAGTGATTCGTCTAAAATTAACAGGAGAGTATTCCAACCAGGAACTGATGAATCAATTTGGGATTAAGAATCGTACGCAAATTAAAACGTGGATGAAGTGGTTTCGAGATGGGGAGGAACAACGGTTAGCCCAACCGATTGGAAAACAATATACCTTTGGGAAAGGACCGGAAGAGATAAGTGAGCTTGAACAACTTAAACGAAAATTAGCCATTTATGAGATGAGAGAAGAATTAGTGGGAAAGTATCAGGAGATCGAAAGGAAGTGGTTCCAGAAGTATTCGTCGAATTAGTGGATCTATTTAAAGAGAAGTACACCATTGCCATGATTTGCGAAGGATTAAAGGTTCCAAGGTCCACGTACTATCGGTGGAAAAACAAGTCGTGGGATCTCACTCCATTGGAACAACAGATTCTGGCCCTGTGTAAAGCATTTAAATACCGGATTGGGCACCGAATGGTGCGAGACCTTCTCTACAAAGACCATCAGATGAAAGCTCATCGAAATACGGTGCAGAAGATCATGCAGAAATACAACATTCAATGCCGGGTAAAACCAAAGAGAACCTCCTTTACGGCAGGAGAAAGCAAATGTATCGTCGCCAATCTTCTGGAGCGAAACTTTTCAGCAGAGAAGCCCAATCAGAAATGGGTCACGGATATCACGTATTTGCCTTATGGAGAAAAGATGTTATATTTATCGACCATCATGGACTTGTACAACAACGAAATCCTGGCCTATCGAATCAGTGATAAACAAGATACCTCGCTCGTCACTCAAACCCTGGAAGACGCCTGCAGAGGACGAGAAACCTACGAGGTGATCTTGCATAGTGACCAGGGAGCTCAATATACTTCCTATGCTTTTCAGGAAAAGGCAAAAGAAAAAGGCATCATCACAAGCATGTCCCGGAAAGGCAATTGCTTGGATAATGCCGTCATCGAATCCTTCCATTCCTCGCTAAAGTCGGAAGAATTCAGCAGCCCGCTAAGACCGCGTCTTACATGTTCCATTATACAAGAAAAAGTACAAGATTACATGTATTATTATAATTACAATCGACCATTTACAAAATTAAACTGCCATACTCCAGTAGAATTCAGGAGCATGGCAGCCTAGGTGTTTTTTTCTGTCCCAATTAGCTAGGTCAGTTCAAATGGGCTTTAGGGGCGTTTTTGTTATTTTACGATATCGGCGACTTTTAAGGCCAGTTTTACACTTTTGCGATTTAGTGTTCCGCGTTGCTTTTTAATGATTTTATCTTTTTCACTAATTTTGGCATTTAGTTTTTTCTTGGTTTGCTCAGCTTTGGCTTCTTCTTTGGCATTTACTTTAGGGTAATAGCTTTCCCACCGCTGAACCATTTCCTCTTTTGTGCAGCCGATAATGGTGCCAATAGGAGGACGAAGCTTGATTTGATCCAGCTTGTTATCGAGCGGCACAGAAGCAGGAGTGAGGGTTTCTTTATAAATATGATCAAGATTGTTTTTGTTCAGGAAATCGATATAATGATCGAAGTTCTTGCCCTGATTTTTGGTCACGGATTGGAAATCAAGTGTTTCGACCAAATCCATAATATTCGTTTGATCGGTGATTTCATTGGCCATAATATGAGTAAGGTTGTGGTACTCTGCCAACTCTCTCATGCGGGCATCTTTTGGAATGAGGATGCTCGGTGTACCTGCCAGAACAGCAGCAATATTTCCATGCAGCCGGGCCCCAAAGCTTAAGTCCGCCTGTTTTAGGAAATCGAACCAGCCGGTCGCATTTAACGGATAACGCACACGGTCTTCCATATATAATGGGTGGGACATGCGGTTCGGATAGCTGTCCTTTGCGTTGGATACAGAAGGGGCGCCTACATAGGTCATCACCATTTCTTTCATCCATTGCGGAATAAAGTAATGATTTGGAAATTGGTTCATGCTTCTGTCAATAAAATCGAGCACATTCTTAGGTGAAAGGCGTGAAGAATTGACGCTGACCATGGAATCCGGTGTAATATTTGTTTTGCGTATTTTCAGCTCTCTTCCATACGCATACATGGAAGGGCAGCCAATAACTGTGTGATCGACTCCTTCACGGAAACCGAGTCTTGAAAGATAGTCAGAAGTAATTTGACCGCGCAGGCCGATCATTGAGGATTTTTCCAGCACCGCACTGACAAATGCTTTTACATCTTCATCAAAAGAGAATCCTTCATTGAGTTTTGGTTCAAACGGCGCGCGAAGGCCAACCCCAATTACGATAACCGGGATTTTCAGTTTTTTAATCAGCTTCGTATATTTGCGCAGCGATGGTACGAAACTTTCACGGAACGCATCTGCTAAAGGAATAATGTAAGCATCGTATTTTTCGTTAATCTCATCTGCATATTTAGGATCAAAATCATAACGGTCTGCTGTAATTGTAGCCCCTTCTGTCATGAGGGTACGGAACACACTGTATTGGTACACCAGGTTTCCTACATTTCCGCCGATTGAATTGTTGACAATAATCTGCGTTGGATCGTAATCGTCAAACGGCGCCATGCCAGCGCGAATAATCATATTTTTACTCAATTTCTAAATCCCCCTGTTTTCTATCGTTATTTTAGAATAAATTTATATCAACCTTTACTTATACCCGTTCTCTAACCATCTTAAAAGCTTAATTTACGTACCGGAAAATGTCAATTGATTCCTAGTTTGTAAATTAGGGGTATTCATCCATTAATTTCTTTAGGAGGAAGCAAGGGGAAGAAGAAAAAAAGCTGGCCATGATTGGCCAGCTTTCCTAGAACGTTTTAATTTGTAGTGCTGTTTGTATCTGTTGTTCCTGTTCCTGAGTAGTCCAGATGTTCTTTCAATTTGTTTGAAACATCGAGTACTGATTGCTCGTCTAAGGAATAATAATAGATATTATTGATCCTTGCATCGCTGCCTTTCAGGCTCAACGATTCAATATTGTTTATTGATTTTGCGTATTTAAGGAGTGCAATCATGTTACCCAGCGTAAAGTTGGTGGACATGTTGTCTCCGACGTTTTCAATCAGCTGACCATACTTTGGAATGGACTTAATTTGTGTGGATTCTTTAATGATGGCTTCCACGATTTGTTTTTGCCTGTCGCCCCGCATGATGTCAGAGTCTGCATGCCGGGTACGGGCATAAGCAAGCGCTTCTTCAGGATTTAAGCGTTGCTTGCCGGGTTCAATGGTAATGGCTTTCGGCCGGTCCTGGCTATCCTGCTCGACAATTTTCTTTTTCACATCCACATCCACGCCGCCAAGCGTGTCTACAATTTGCAAGAAAGCATCGAAGTTAACACGTACATAGTAGTCTACTGGAAGGTTAAACAAGTGTTCCACAGTATCAACAGTCAGGTCGATGCCGCCATAGGCATGGGCATGTGTGATTTTATCCTTGTTGATCCGGCCAGGTATCTGAACGTAAGAGTCACGCGGGATGCTGACCATTTTTACTGATTTCCGTTCCCGATTGAAGGTGGCTAAGATCAGGGCATCTGTACGGTTGCCTTCAAATCCCTTTTTACCCTTCCGGTGTTTACTGTCATCAATACCTGCAATCAGAACAGAAAAGTTATCCTTGCCTGGATCAATGGCATTGAGACGAAGATTCGATTTTTCTCCCCGTGAAAGCGTCTCTTGCGCTTTTGATGAAGCATTCGCTAATTTATAGGTTAAATAAGATCCGAAACCGACTGTTCCTAAAAGAATAAGAATCAGTGGAAAGACGATAAATTTAATGCGTCTTTTTTTCTGCTTCTTTTTCCGCATTTGTTGACGGTCCATCTATTATATTCTCCTTTTTGTCTCTTCTTTTATCTATATGAGTTAATATTTTGGTTCGTTTTTACTGCTGGAACAACAGAGTACCTTCCCGTCCCTTGTCGAATACCCTCGACATAAGGAACGTAAATTTATGGAAGCATACAATAAAGATACCTTTAAAGTTGTGTAAATTCAATAAAAAAATTATAAAGAATATTACATTTTAATGAAGAATACACGTGCTGTAAAGCCTTATACCGCATTATTTTACAAAAGTTTCATAATAAATTTAAGTTGTGTTAACAATCAACCCCTATCATAAGAACTCAGGCCTCCTTATGGAAAGTTAAGGTTTCAGAAAAGGAAATGGCCTTCGAAAGATTAAGAGAACGGCCTTATACGGGCCAGTTTTGGAAAGAATGAAAAGAGCAGCAAGGATACCAAGGATGGTGAACACATTGCAAAACGTGAAGGAAACAGCAAGAAAGCACATGATTCTTATAACCAACCGTTATCCCTATCTGCCCGGGGAGCAGTTCTTGGAAACTGAAATGAAGTATATGGTGAACCTATTTGAAAAAATAGATATTGCTTCAGTCAATGGCAGTGGTGAAAAGCGTATGGTACCTGATCCTATTCAGCTGCATTCCATACCGGGAAGACCGGGAGGCACAAAAAAGTATATTCATACCTTTTACAGTGTAACCGCCGACCCCCAGGGACGCCGCTGGCTTTCAGCGGAGCTACCGAAGGCCAGGGCTTTTGGAAGCAAAGGATTGATGCAGCTGGCCAATTGGCTCAGCCATGCCCTCAGGATCCGTGACGAAATAAAGAAAAAATGGCTCGATGATCCCGGCTTTGCCATAAATGATGCCGTGTTTTATTCCTACTGGCTGACGCCGGCAGCAGTGGCGCTGGCCATGCTGAAGGAAACCTATCCGGAACTTCTCGCCGTCTCACGGGCTCACGGCGGGGATGTATATGATTACAGGCATTCACCTCCTTATCTTCCATTTCAGGAAAGAGTGATTAACGCGTTAAATTCCGTGAGCATGATTTCCGAGGATGGGAAACGATTTTTGGAAGGCAAGTATTCAGGTGCAGGGGCTAATCTTCTTGTTCACCGTTTGGGTACAGAAAAACCAGGATTTACGTCTTCTCCATCCACCGATGGGATCTTGCGGATTGTAACCTGTTCGTATGTGAAGCCTGTGAAACGACTGGACCTGCTTGCAGATGCTTTAAAGCAGACAACCATTCCGATCTATTGGACCCATATAGGGGATGGGGAGGATCGTGAAAAGCTGGAAAGAAAAGCAAGGGAAGAGCTGGATGGCCGGATTGCCATTGATTTCAAGGGGCACTGGACCCAGCAGCAAATCTTTGAATTTTACCGAACCAGCCCGGTGGACCTTTTTGTTAATGTGAGTGCGAGTGAAGGAATACCGGTGACCATTATGGAAGCATTCAGTACAGGAATACCTGTCATTGCGACGGATGTTGGCGGAGTGAGGGAGCTGGTCGATGAGAGCAACGGCTTCTTGATTCCATCTGATGTCTCTGCAGAGGAACTTGCGGGTTATATCGAGAAATTTGCAGCTTTGCCCGTTGAGCAAAAACAAACCTATCGTGAGCATGCATATGGTAAATGGGAACAGGAATACAATGCTCAAAAGAATTACCACAGCTTTTTAATGAGTGTAAAGAATGGGAGCGGTTCTTGATATGAGCGACGACAACCGAAGCTTTGTCAGAAACAGTTTCTTAACGTTTTCCAGACAGGTGACCAATATCGTAATCGGCATTCTCCTGCTGGTAGTGCTTGCCCGGATTCTGGGACCTGCGGGGCAGGGGAAATACTCGCTGATCACCCTTCTTCCTACGGTATTGCTCACCTTTTTGACCTTGGGCATCAACACCTCCACCATTTATTACATCAGTAAAGGGGAGGTTAAGCTCAATACTGTCTATAACAACAATATTATCATCGGCACATTGCTGAGCCTTGTCAGCATAGGGCTTGGAGCGGTCGTCATCTTCTTTTTTTCCGAAAAGTTCTTTAATGAGACACCGCATGTTCTCTTGTACTTGTGCCTGCTTGCCCTGCCATTCATGTTTTTGCGTGAATATTTTCAGACGGTCTTTCAGGGATTGCAGGATTTTAAGCTGTTCAATACCGCGATGGTGGTGAACCAGCTTGGCATATTGGCCTTTGTTGCTGTATTTGTGCTGATCTTCAGACTTGGTCTGGAAGGAGCAATCCTGGCGTTTATTGCAGGGAACTTGATTAACGTTGTTTATATGGTCTATCAGCTGAAAAAAAGGCATAAATTGCGCTTTGATATTCGGGGATTCTCATGGGAGTACTTCCGAAAATCCGTTAAATATGGATTGAAGGCGCATATCAGTAACTTTGCGAGTTTTCTGAACTACCGCATTGTTATCTTTCTTATCGGTTTCTTCATGGTGGATTCGGCAGTGGGGATTTATGTCACCGCGATGAATATCGGGGAAAGACTTGCTATTTTTGCAGCATCGGTGTCAAATGTTCTTTACCCTAAAATTGCCGCCATCGAAACCGAAGAAGAACGGAACCATCTGACCTCGCTGGTGTCACGGAATATTTTAGCGATTACGTTTGTGATTGCATTGGCCGGTACACTCATCGCAAAGGATCTGATCGTCACATTGTTTGGCGAGCAATATGAAAATAGTGCAAATTTGCTGCGGATCATCTTGCCGGGTGTAGCGCTGCTTTCGGTTGAAAAGATATTGTCCAACGACATCGCGGGTAGAGGAAAGCCGGAGTTAAACATGTATCTGTCCATTTTTAATGTGCTGTTTAATTTGCTGCTGAACGTTGTCCTTATACCGAAGTATGGTCTTAACGGTGCAGCGCTTTCGGCGACCATTACCTATTTTGTCAGTTTTGTGGTCAAGATTTTTCTCTACAAGAAAGTCACGAACGAACCATATCACCGCTTTTTGCTCGTAAAGAAAAGCGATCTGCGGCTCTATAAGAATGTCATTCGCAAACTAAAACTCAGATATTAGCGGGGGGAACAGAGCATGAATGTATTGATTACAGGCGGTGCTGGCTTTGTAGGCACTTTTACGAAAAAGGCATTGAAAAATGAAGGGTACAACCCGATTCTGCTGGATAATTTTCTGACAGGCAGCACATCCAATGTCCAATTGGATGATGTGATCATTAAAGGCGATATTTTGGATACCTCGCTAAATGAGGTGCTGGAACCTTACGGGATTGATGCCATCATCCATCTGGCGGCCCAGACCAGTGTGCCGTCTTCTGTAGTCGATCCGGTGAACGACTTGCAATTGAACATTGAGGGAACGGTCCGGATGCTGGAATTGGCCCGTTCGCTTTCAGTAAAGAAGTTTGTCTTTGCCTCCACAGCAGCGGTTTATGGAAACAATGAACAAGTGCCGCTCAAAGAAAGTGAACATCTAATGCCAACCGCTCCGTATGGCGTCTCCAAGGCTTCCTGCGAGATGTATGTTTCGGCTTTTTGTGAGGCGAATGGTATTGGCTATTCCATTCTTCGCTATTCCAATATTTATGGCCCGAAGCAAACAAAGGAAGGGGAAGGCGGAGTCATTAAAATCTTTTTGGATAAACTGCTCAACGGGGAGCAAGTGTCCATTTTTGGAGACGGAGGACAGACCCGAGACTTTATTTTTGTAGAAGACATTGCACGTGCCAATTGTGCTGCATTGCGGGTGGAAAACGGGATTTACAATGTCAGCTCCAATGAGGAAATTACCGTGAATGAGCTGTACCGGATTATGGCGAGGGAGATGGGCAGTCCGCTTGAGCCGGTTTATGGCGAGCCGCGTGAAGGGGATATTTACCGCAGCTGTCTGGACAATCAAGTGTTCATGGGCATTTCCGGCTGGAAACCCGAAATATCGCTGACCGAAGGGATCCGGGAAACGGTCAGACAAATGCATCGCGCCGAGAATTTAACATAATTGAATACAAGGCAAGAATATATATATAGCACTCTTCTTTTTTAGGAGGGTGCTTTTTCATATGCAATTCGAGATAAGAGTACCGATTAATTTCTGTTTATTAAGAATATGTAAATCTCGAATCGCAGACAGCGTAAGCCATTGAAGAAAAAGGCCCTAAAAACGGCGCGTTTTTGTAAATCGGCTTAACAATCTCTTAACCGAGAATTTACCTGAATTTGCTTGGAAATACTATAAAATGAACGAAGAAATCTAGTGAAAAGCAAGCCAGAATGAAGGAGTTTTGTCGATGCTTAATTTTGCAATTGTAGGATGCGGTCATATAGCGAAAAAACATGCAGAAGCCATTGAACGGGCAGAAGGAGCAGCACTTATCGCTGTCTGCGACACCATCCCGGAGAATATGGAATTCTACAGAGATACGTATAATGCCAGAACATACACGAATTATACGGAAATGCTGGGCAACAAGGATATAGATGTCATCAACATTTGCACACCAAGCGGCTTTCACGCGTCATTGGCCGTTCAGGGAGCAGAAGCGAAAAAACATATTGTCGTAGAAAAGCCCATTGCTCTTTTATTGAACGATACAAACGCAATGATTGAAGCGTGTGAACAGAATGGCGTAAAACTTGCAGTCGTTCATCCGAACCGGTTCCGTCCGGCAATGAAGAAGCTGAAGGAAGTAATCGAGAGCGGGAAGCTTGGCAAAATCAGCCACGTGAACGCTACCGTCCGGTGGAATAGAAACCAGGCTTACTATGACCAGGCTCCCTGGAGAGGAACAAAAGGGCTGGACGGCGGTGTTCTAATGAACCAGGCGATTCATAACCTGGATTTAATGCTCTGGATGATGGGTGATGTTCATGAGGTATTCAGCATGAGCGCAACCCGCATTCGTGATATAGAAGCCGAAGATGTGTGCACCGGTCTCGTCAAGTTTACGAGCGGGGCACTGGGTGTGATCGAAACAGCCACCACCATTTATCCAAAAAACTTTGAAGAATCCCTCGCCATCTTCGGCGAAAAGGGAAGCATCAAAATTGGCGGACCAACCGCAGTCAACGTGGAACACTGGGTGGTCGATGGAACAACTGAACTAGAAACAGAGGAACTTATGAAATCCATTAAGGCGGACCCATTTGGAAAGCCGGGCCATCAATGCATCATCGAGGATATGGTCGAAGCGGTTCAAGAGAACCGGGAACCCATTGTAACGGGTGAGGACGGCAAGAAAGCACTGGAGCTGGTCCTCGCATTGTATGAATCATCCGAAAGCAATCAGCCGGTAAAAATGCAACCTCAGGAGGTTTTAAACTAATGGAAACCCTACAGCGAACACAACGGGATGTAACACAGCAATTGCTGAACAAGATACAAACAAAAGAAGCAGTCATCGGAGTGGTTGGACTTGGCTATGTGGGACTTCCACTCGCTGTTGAAAAAGCGAAGGCAGGGTATAAGGTCATTGGTTTTGATGTCCAGGAAAGCCGCGTTGACATGGTGAACGACGGCATTAACTATATTGGAGACGTTGTGGATGAGGAACTGGCAATGCTCACTTCCACGAAGCAGATCCGGGCGACCACCGACTATTCACTGATCGCAGAAGTGGATGCAGTTGCTATCTGCGTTCCAACACCGCTTGATATTTATCGCCAGCCTGATACATCCTATGTAGAAAGCTCAGGAAAAGAAATTGCGAAGTTCCTCCACGAAGGCATGCTCATTGTTCTTGAGAGCACAACCTATCCGGGTACAACGGAGGAATTGCTTCGCCCGATTCTTGAGTCTTCCGGATTTACGTGCGGAAAAGAATTTCATCTCGCTTATTCTCCGGAACGGGTGGATCCGGGCAATAAAGTGTTTAATACAAAAAACACACCAAAAGTTGTCGGCGGCGTAACCCCGGCTTGTACTAAAGTTGCTTCCGCTCTTTACCGGGCAGTGCTGGAAGGCGAAGTTCATGAAGTAAGCAGCCCTTCTGTTGCCGAAATGGAAAAAATTCTTGAGAACACCTTCCGAAATATAAATATCGGCCTGGCAAACGAAATGGCCATCCTGTGCGACAAAATGAACATCAACGTATGGGAAGTGATTGATGCAGCGAAAACAAAGCCATACGGTTTCATGGCCTTTTATCCGGGACCAGGACTTGGCGGACACTGCATTCCAATCGATCCATTCTACCTTACCTGGAAGGCGCGTGAGTACAACTATCATACCCGCCTGATCGAAACTGCTGGAGAAATCAACAACAGCATGGCCGACTTTGTACTCGAGCGAAGCATGAAGATTCTCAATCAGGAAAAGAAAGCCATGAATGGTGCCAACATTGTCATCCTCGGGGTTGCCTACAAAAAGGATATCGAGGATATGAGGGAATCGCCGGTTATTCCGATTCTTGAAAAGCTTGATACAGCGGGCGCCCGGTTTACGGTAGTTGATCCTCACGTCAAAACCTTCCGCTACATGGGAGGCATTGTCGAAACACACGAGCTGTCCAAAGAGGTGCTGGAGAATGCCGATCTTGTTCTCCTGACAACCGACCACAGCGCATTTGACTATGAACTCATCGCTGAACACAGCCCGGTGCTGTTTGATACAAGAAACGCGATGAAAGAACTCTCTTCCAAAGTAAAAACGTACCACCTGCTATAAAAATACTTTAGGAACATTTGCGTAAAGAACCCACTCCTAAGTGAAACAAGGTTACGAAAACAGTCACAAAAGAAAAAACCAGGCCCATCCGGTCTGGTTTTCCATACCAATGGTAAACTCACAAACTGAAGGTAGTGAACCACCGTGAAAATCTGTCATTTAACTTCTGTTCATCCCGCAGATGATATCCGTATTTTTGTAAAAGAATGCCGGTCACTTGCGCTTGCGGGACACGATGTATATTTAGTAGCTCCCAATACCGAAAATAAAATCATAGATAACGTAAAAGTAGTTGGCATAACGTCAGCCTCAGGCAACCGTTATAAGCGTATGGTGGATGCGGCAAAATCTGTTTACAGAGCGGCCATTGAGATTGATGCAGAGGTGTATCACTTTCATGATCCCGAGCTCATGGTCATTGGCCTTCTTCTGAAAAGAAAAGGCAAAAAGGTAATCTACGACGTTCATGAAGATGTACCGGAACAGGTATTGTCCAAGCAGTGGATTCCAAAGCCGCTCAGAAAAAATATCTCGGTATCGGTCAGAAGGATGGAAAAATTCGCAGCAGCCAAATTTGATGCCGTCGTAACCGCAACACCTACCATTACCAAACGCTTCAAAACCTATAATGCGAATACGGTGACGGTTCACAACTTTCCGATCTTGCAAGAACTGATAGAAAACTCGCCTAGGGCAGACCGTAACAGAAGAAAAGATAACAGCTTTCTGTATATTGGCGGAATTACTGAGCTTCGCGGGATAAAGGAAATGGTGCTTGCCATTGAATTCCTCAATGGCCGGGGAGATGAAGGAGAATTGGTCCTGGCCGGGAAGTTTGCTCCTCCAGCTCTTGAACAGGAAATGAAGCAGAAGGATGGATGGCAGCATGTTGACCATAAAGGCTGGCTAGGGAGAAGCGAGGTAAAAGACGTTCTTTCCCAATCCACCGCAGGCCTCGTTTTGATTCGGCCTGAGCCGCGCTACATGGTGTCGTATCCGATTAAATTGTTCGAATACATGGCTGCCGGTATTCCGTCCATCGCTTCCAACTTTCCGTTATGGGAGGATTTCGTGATCGGCAACAAATGCGGATTATGTGTGGACCCGCTGGATGCAGAGGCAATCGCCAATGCGATGAAATGGCTGATGGATCATCCGGAGGAAGCCAGGCAGATGGGCGAGAACGGAAGAAAAGCGGTCATTGAGAAATACAACTGGGAAAAAGAAAGCCAGGAACTGGTTGCGTTATATGAGAGGCTGGCAGGAGCCGGCAACAGGTCTTTAATATGGAGTGAGTCAGATGAAGGTATGGATTTTAAATCACGTAGCGTTAAAACCGTCGGAAACAGGAATAACCAGACACTATGACATTGCTCATGAACTGGTAAAAAAAGACCATAAAATCAGGATTTTCGCAAGCAGCTTTCTGGCTTACCGGTTTGTCTGGAGAAACAAGCACAAGAAAAATTACAAAGAAAATGTGAATGGCGTCATTTTTGAGTGGCTGTGGACTCTTCCTTACCAGGGGAACGGAGTTATGCGGATTTTGAACATGATCTCGTTTTTCTTCATGGCCCTGTGGAGAGGGATGATGAAGAAGGAACGGCCGGACGCCATTGTGGGATCCTCGGTTCACTTGTTTGCCTGCCTGGCTGCCTATTATTTAAGCCGGTGGAAAAAAGCTTCCTACATTGTAGAGATCAGAGATTTATGGCCAAGAACCTTAATTGAGCTCGGATCGATGTCAAAATACCATCCAGCTGTTCTCATGTTCGGAGCGATTGAGAAGTTCGTATATAAAAGAGCAGATCAAATCATCGTCACACTGCCGGGAGCCGCAGAATATATCAAGGAAATGGGTGTGGACGAGAGCATCATCCATGTGATTCCAAATGGCATCAATATGGATCGTATGGAAGAAAAGGAAGGCAAGAGCTCTCTTCGCGAAGAAATTGAGAGTATTAAAGAAAAGCACGGGCAGGTCGCCATGTATGTGGGTTCCCATGGGGTGGCCAACTCCCTGGAAACCGTCGTTAAGAGCGCGAAGTTCATTCCGACAGACCAGGCAGCTTTTGTACTTGTGGGAGACGGGCCGGAAAAAGACAAGTTGAAGAAGCTGGCAAGTGAATATCCGCATGTCTACTTTTTTGATGGCATTCCTAAAAAGGAAGTCATGCCAACGCTTGACCTTGCGGATGTTCTTCTGGTTTCCATGCTGGACACCACACTCTATAAATACGGGATTTCCCTTAATAAGCTGAACGACTACCTTTTGGTCGGAAAGCCGATCCTTTTTGCAGGCAATGTATCCAATGATATCGTAGCCGAAGCAAAAGCGGGGGTAACTGTACCTCCCGAAAAGCCGGGAGCGTTTGCTGACGGGCTGGTTGAACTGCTTCACCTGAGTGGGGAAGAAAAATCGGAAATTGCCCGCAGCAGCTACCGGTATGTGAACGACAAACATAACATCACAAAGCTGGCAGACCGTTTCCTGGATATTTGCGCTTATCGCGAACGTAAAGCGGAAACTCCGTCGTACCAGTTTTCAAGAAACTAAGCCAATACTACACAGAAAGAGGGATCATGAATGAAAGTGCCAATGCTTGATCTATCAGAGCAATATCAGTCATTGAAAGAGGAGATTTTTGCAAGCCTGGAGGAAATCATGTCAGGGTCTCGTTTCATCCTTGGGGACAATGTAAAAAAACTGGAGCAGGATGTTGCGGATTACAGCTCTGCAAAATACGGAGTCGGGGTAGCGAACGGAAGTGATGCCCTTCATATCTCCCTGCTTGGATGCGGAGTGAAAGCAGGGGATGAAGTCATCGTACCCGCTTTTACCTTTTTTGCCACTGCAGGAGCAGTAGCAAGAGCTGGTGCAGTACCTGTATTCGTGGACATCGATCCAAAAACGTACAATATTGATCCGGCGAAAATCGAAGCAGCGGTTACTGAAAAAACGAAGGCCATCATACCTGTACACTTGTACGGACAGATGGCGGACATGGAACCAATTGCTGAAATCGCCAAAAAGCATAACCTGGCGATCATTGAAGATGCAGCACAAGCCATCGGTTCCAAATACAAAGGAAAAAATGTTGGAGAACTTGGCACGACGGCAACTTACAGCTTTTTCCCAACAAAGAATCTGGGAGGCTATGGAGACGGCGGCATGATCATTACTAATGATGACGACATTGCTGAAACCATGCGTGTGATTCGTGTCCACGGCAGCAAACCGAAATACTATCATCATATTTTAGGCTACAACAGCCGTCTGGATGAACTTCAAGCCGGCATTTTGAATGTGAAGTTTCCTCATTTAAATACGTGGAGCGAAGCACGCCGCGAAAAAGCCGCAGTATATACTGAATTGCTGAACGAAAAGCTTGGGGATCTGGTCGTAACGCCTTTTGTGGAAGAACACAACTACCATGTTTTCCATCAATATACGATTCAGGTGCCTGACCGCAGCGGTTTGCAGGAATTTTTGAAAGAGAAGGGCATCGGTTCGATGATTTATTATCCAAAGCCACTTCACCTTCAGCCTGTATTCAGTGAGCTTGGTTACAAGGAAGGCGACCTGCCTGAAACCGAAAAAGCGGCCGAAACCGTATTGTCTCTTCCCATGTTTCCGGAATTGAAAAGAGAGCAGCAGGAGTATGTGGTCGAACAGATCGCAGCTTATTTCAGCAACCATCCTGCCAAAGCAAAAAAAGAAACATCTTACGCATAATAAAGGACTAGGGGAAAAAGAGGTGAATCCATTGACAGTGTGCCAGGGAAGAAACGTTGTAATCGGAGAACATGTACAGCTCGGGGAGAATGTGATGATCGGGCATAACGTCGTCATTTATGACGGAGTCACGATCGGCGATAACTGCATCATCCAGGACAATGCCGTGATCGGCAAACAGCCGGCACGTGCAAAGAATTCGGCTTTGCCGGAGTTAAAAACCTTGCCGCCTGCACAAATCGGTTCAGGTGTAACGATTGGTACCAATTCTATCATTTATGCCAGTGCGGAACTTGGGGATGATGTTTTTGTTGCTGATCTCGCAACCGTGCGCGAGCGGGTAACGGTGGGTGAAAAAACGATTATCGGGCGCGGAGCCGCCGTTGAAAATGACTGTGTGATCGGTGTGAAATGCAAGATTGAAACCAATGCCTACATTACGGCTTATTCGGAATTGGAAGATCTGGTTTTTATCGCCCCGGCGGTCGTTACGACCAATGATAACTATATGGCCCGTTCAAAGGAACGTTTTAAGCATTTTAAAGGGGTTACCGTGAAAAAAGGAGGAAGAATTGGGGCCAACTCAACCATTCTTCCTGGCAAGGTAATCGGACAGGAAGCAGCAGTTGCTGCCGGGAGCCTCGTGACCAAAGATGTGGAGAACGAAAACCTGGTAGCCGGACATCCGGCCAGGACGTTCCGGTCGGTACCTGAAGATCAGCTGCTCAAAAACCAAGTGTAACCTTCTGCAGTGTTTTCCTCAACCACAGCCAGGAACACACAACTTTGGAGGAAGGCGAGGAGAGGGGAAATAAATGCCGGATTTGCGTAATATTCTTGAATCAAAAATAACTCAAGTCATCCTTGCGCTTCTGTTTGCGGTGTTTGCAGGCAACTGGCTGCTGGGCAAAGTACCTGTCCAGTCACCGGTTCTGCTTTCAGGAGCGCTTGTGGGCTACATCATACTCATTGCCGTTTTTCTTGCAGCCAGACCGGTCATCCAGGAGATTCCTTTTACAACACTGCTGCTTTATCTCCTGGTTTTCACTTCCTTTTTGGGAGCCGGAATTCTCAGCATCCCGGCCGGCCCGGTCACCATGTTTCCGTACAGGATGCTGTATATGGTCATGGTGCCTGTTTTCCTTTACCTCGCGCTCTTTCAAAAGGAAGGACTGCAATGGGACAGGGTGAAAATCAAGCCGGCTTTGTATTTTCACTTGTTTTGGGTGCTGTATGCCCTGTTTTCCTTAAGTTGGACACGCTCTTTTTCCATGGGGGCCGTTGATCTGATCTTTCTCGTCATTGGTATTTCCCTCATCTTTTTCATGGTATTTTTCCTGAAAAAAGAAGAGGAATATATACATGTGTACTGGATCTGGCTCGTGATGTTTGCCGTACTGACGGCAATCGGGCTCTGGAACCATATGACACACAACCATCTCGCCATCTCAAGAATCAATCAGGTGGCAGAGTATCAAAAAGGAATCCCGACCTCTGTGTTTGTGAACGAAAATGATTTTGCCAGTTTTCTCTCTGTCAGCTTTTTTCTGGCCCTGGCCTTTGTGCACCGCACAAAATCATGGCTGTTGAAAGCAGCAGGCGGAGCGGTGATGCTTGTTTCTCTTTATGTACTTGTTTACACGTCATCCCGGGCAAATTTTATAGCCATCCAACTGGGGCTGTTCTTCTGGTTTGTTTTTTTAACGAACCGGAACGTCAAAAAGGTCCTGATTCTGATTGGGGCAGCCGGGGGAACTGCTTTGGCCGTGGTGTACCCGTCCAAACTTATGGCGGCTGTTTCAAAAGTAGAAGGCATGCTGGTGTCCCTCTTGACCACCAATGCTCCGGAAGCGAAAATTACCTCGGTGGACATCCGATCCAACCTGATCAAAAACGGATGGTTATTTTTTGAGAGAAGCTTTGGATTTGGAATTGGTTCAGGAAACGCCAAATACTATCTGATGCATTTTGCCGAATACCCGACAAAGGGAATTATAAACGTCCATAATTGGTGGATGGAAATTCTGGTCAATTACGGCGCCTTGATTTTTATCGGGTATGTACTTTTGTATTTGTGGGTCATCCTGCAGCTTTACCGCATATTCAGACAATCTCATACCCGCTATGAAAAAATGATCAGTGAAGGGCTTCTTGGCGGCATGATCGCTTTTTCGCTTTCCTGCATCAGCCCAAGCTCACAAATATCATTAAACTATCTTTGGCTTCTCTTCGCATTCTCCTTGAGTTTCATTAATTACTGGAGAGTGAAACAAAATGAGGAGTCATATCGACCAATGAAGTAAGGGAGTAAGTGTATGGACAAGGAAATGAAAGAAATTACAGAAAGCATCTGGCACCGATTTAAAAAGTTCTTTATTTTATTGCTGCTGATACCGATATTAACCACTGTGATTGCTTATTTTTTAGCGTCCAGGGAACCCGGCACTTCCCAGGCCGATGCCAAAATAAAACTGGGATCTGCAGAAAATTCAACTTTGAATACCCCAGACAGTGCGAAAGAGTATCTTTTGAGTGATGAGTTCCTTCGGTCGGTCAAGGGCTTGAGCAAGGATGAGGAAAAAGAGCTGAAAGAAAAACTTCAGGTGGTGCCTGAAACCGACACCATCATTACCCTGACCTTGAGTGATGAGAATAAAAACAAAGCAAAAACCCAGTTGAAGTCTGTTGTAAAAGCCTTTATGAACGAAAGCAGCAATCAGTCTGAAAAATGGAGAACAACCCTTGATCATCAGATTAAAAAGGTGGAGGGAACCGAGGTTTCAGGCGAAGGCACCATCAAAAAAGAAGAATATCTGTTTGATCTCAAAACAAGAATGCTAAAAATAAAAGATCCGAAACTGCTTGGAAAAGTAGATACAACAGACACGAATGCCAATCCGAAACGAAAAGCTATACTAGGTCTCCTGGTGGGATTAATTCTCAGTGCTTCACTGCTCCTGCTTCCAGAAATTTTTAAAAAGTAGCGTTAATTCTCTTATTTGGTGGAATAAAGAAGAGATGGCTAAACGAAAAAGCCAGTGATGAAGCAGGACTCAAAACTGTAAGCATAGTTTTACTTTTGTTTATGGCCGTTTCGAGATATAATTTCTGAAGAGATGAATGCGAATTTTCATGGGGTGTTGTTGGGCAACATAAGCAGGGTGGAACTTGCTTAAAATCCATTGAAGAGTTAAAAAAAGAGGGATAACATGAATGTTCAATTGATCATTGCTGCGGTGGTGTCATTCGCAGTGGTCGCAATCGCCATGCCGTTCATTATCAAACTGGCGATTCGGCTGGGTGTGACGGACAAACCAAATCAACGAAAAGTTCACGATAAAATAATGCCCCGCTGGGGAGGAGTTGGGATCTTCCTCGGAGTGGTAGTTGGATATTTTGTCTCGGGCCTGTATGAAATGCAGCTAACCGGGATCATTGTTGGCGCTGTTCTTATTGTCATGATTGGCATGATTGACGATAAATTTGAGTTAAGCGCGCGAATGAAGCTGGTGGGCCAGATTTTTGCCGCCCTTCTCGTTGCCTCTACCGGGTTAACGATTGAATTGATAACCATACCTTTTGTTGGTACATTTCATTTAGGTCCATGGGCATACATTACGACGATTTTCTGGATCATTGCCATCACCAATGCCATCAACCTGATCGATGGGCTGGATGGCCTTGCAGGAGGCGTGTCCATCATTGTAATGATCACCATTGCGATCATGGCCGGATTAAACGGAAACATGATGATCCTTACATTGGCATTGATCATCGCTGCTTCAACGGCAGGTTTCCTGATGTACAACTTCAGCCCGGCTAAAATATTCATGGGGGATGCAGGTTCTCTGTTTCTCGGCTACTCCATTTCCATTCTATCCTTGCTGGGATTGTACAAAAGCGTCACGCTTTTCAGTTTTGTCGTACCTATTATCATACTTGGTGTTCCGGTGTTTGATACATCCTTTGCCATTATCCGAAGAATGGCAAACAAAACGCCGATTTCCGCTCCGGATAAAGGACATCTGCATCACCGTCTGATGAACCTGGGATGGTCGCACCGAAAAACCGTGCTGGTTATCTATGCACTCAGCATCATTTTCAGCGTAGCCGCCGTAGTTTTTGAATCCAGTACGTTATGGGGCTCTGTGGTGATTGTTATCGGTTTGCTGCTCATGCTCGAAGTAATTGCCGAAATCATCGGCCTCGTGCATCATAAATACCGCCCGGTGCTGTACCTGTACAAGAAATTTATCGGAACCATGCAGGTAAACAGTCCGGATAAAGACTAACAGCAAAATAACCTACGAAAGTGTCAGGCCATTACAAGAGCCTGGCACTTTTTGTTTTGATGACTTGCTTTGGAGAAATTTTCAAAGGCCGAGGAAAGCGAGCATCCTGAAACGGAAACCAACTCCTCCCCTGCCTTAAAATAATGAAGAAAATCCTAAAATAATACAGATATTTGGTCCCTTTTCAGGAAGAGTTTATTCTTATACTATATGTAAACGCTTTCAGTTATATGAAGTATTTTTATTTCAGGAGGTGAGTGATCCCGCGTTTTATAAGTGTCACTATTAAAAAGGAGGACCAGGTATGATTCAGTTGAAAAGAAAGGCGGTTGCGCATGTGCTTCTTTCCTCTGCTATTGCGGTCGGCATGCTGAATGCACCAGGGCTTGCACGGGTACACGCTGAACCGGAGACAAAGGCAGTGAAAGATTTTTTTACCTCATTTGAAAATGATCAACAAAAACCAACATGGGAAAATACGGTGGAGACCGATCCAAACGGCAACAAAATGTCATCGGGGATTGACGGAAATATTCAGTATGACGGCATTCAAGGGGACATTACGAACAAAGTAGAGGAGGTACGGGTCAGTGCGGAAAACCCACCGAACGAAATCGGGGAAAAACTGATTGACAGGGATGTCAATACAAAATGGCTGGCTTTTGAACCGACAGGCTGGCTTCAGTTCAAGCTGTCCGGGCCGGAGACGGTGGTAAAGTATGCTGTTACATCGGCCAACGATTATGAGGGCCGGGATCCGAAAGCATGGGAGCTTCAGGGTTCTAATGATGGCAAGAACTGGACCGTGCTGGACACACGAAATGATGAGGATTTCCCCAAGCGATTTGAACGCAAACTCTACACGTTCGACAATGACACTCCTTATTTGTATTACAGGCTTAACATCACAAAAAATTCGGGAGACGGCCTGACTCAGGTGGCTGAAATTGCCCTCTCCAACGGCATTGACGTTCCTAAGCCACCAGCAGCCGATATGAAGTCCGAGGCAAGCAGCGGGCCGCTGACGTCCTATACGGCGAAAACAAAAGCCGGCTGGACCGGGACAAAGGCCTTTACCTATTCAGGCACACATCTTGAAAAGGGCCGTGCCTACTCATACAACAAAGTTTTTGATGTAAATATCAAAGTCAATTCAAAAACGCAACTCTCTTATTTCATTCATCCGGAATTTACAGACAGCGACCAGAACGATTACTCCAGTACCTACGCCTCGGTGGATCTCGCATTCTCCGATGGTACCTACCTCCATGAACTGGGCGCGGTGGATCAGTACGGCATCCCGGTAACTCCAGAAGAACAAGGAAAATCAAAAACCCTTTATGTGAATCAATGGAACTATAAGTATTCCAACATCGGTGCCGTTGCGGCCGGCAAAACGATTAAACGTATTTTGGTTGCCTATGACAACCCCAAAGGGCCGGGAATATTCCGGGGAACGGTGGATGATATCAAGATCACCGGGAATCCTGTGCAAAAGAACTACAACAATCTGACCGATTACGTCAACATTTTGCGCGGAACACAGTCCAACAGCACGTTTTCACGAGGCAACAACTTTCCGGCCATTGCCGTTCCGCATGGCTTCAATTTCTGGACACCGGCTACGGACGCCGGATCCACGAGCTGGCTATACAGCTATAACCAAAGCAATAACGAAAACAACCAGCCGGAAATTCAGGCATTCTCCTTAAGCCATGAACCAAGCCCATGGATGGGAGACCGGCAGACGTTTCAGGTGATGCCGTCCGCTTCAGAAGCTGAAAAGCCGGATGCCGACAGAAAGGCAAGAGCCCTTCCGTTCAAGCATGAAAATGAAACCGCAAAGCCCCACTATTACAGTGTGAAGTTTGATAATGGGATAAAGGCAGAAATTGCGCCAACCGACCATGCGGCCATGCAGCGTTATACGTTTAAAGGAGACACCTCCAGCCTTATTTTAGACAATGTAAACAATAATGGAGGCATCTCAATCAACAAAGAAAAAGGTGAAGTAACCGGCTATTCGGATGTGAAAAGCGGATTGTCCACCGGCGCTTCCCGCATGTACATCTATGCCACGTTTGACCAGCCGATCATAAACAGCGGCAAGCTGACAGGAGAAGGCAGGGATAATGTAACCGCATATGTCAGGTTCGATACGAAAGACCAGAAAGCAGTCACCATGAAAATTGCGACTTCCCTGATTTCCATAGCCCAGGCCAAGAAAAACCTGGAACAGGAGATTCAGTCGGACGATACCTTCCAGTCCATTAAGGAAAAAGCTCAGCAAAAGTGGGAAAAGCTGTTGAGTAAAATTGAGGTGGAGGGTGCCAGTGAAGACCAGCATGTGACGTTGTATTCCAACATGTACCGGCTGTTCTTGTATCCGAACTCCGGCTTTGAAAACACAGGCACAAAGGACAACCCGCACTATCAATATGCAAGTCCGTTTTCACCGCCTGCTGGCAGCAGCACTCCTGAGGCAACCGGAGCAAAGATTGTGGACGGTAAAACGTACGTGAACAATGGTTTTTGGGATACGTACCGCACGGCATGGCCGGCCTATTCATTCTTTACTCCGAACATGGCCGGGGAGATGATCGACGGATTTGTACAGCAATACCGCGACGGCGGCTGGGTATCCAGATGGTCCTCTCCCGGCTATGCAAACTTGATGGTCGGCACCAGCTCGGATGTGGCATTTGCCGATGCCTATTTAAAAGGTGTTCACAACTTTGATGTGAAAAGCTTCTATCAATCCGCCATCAAAAACGCTTCCGTTGTCAGCCCGAACGCAGGAACCGGAAGAAAGGGTATATCACAGTCTATTTTTGATGGTTATACCAATACATCGACTGGTGAGGGACTATCTTGGTCAATGGACGGCTATATCAACGATTATGGCATCGCAAACCTGGCCAAGGCACTCGGCAAGGAAGCGGGCAAGAATGCTTCGGATCGTGCCCAATATAAAGCCGATGCAAAATACTACATGAACCGGGCACAAAATTATGTTCACCTGTTTAACCCTGACACCGGATTTTTTATGGGAAGAAAGGCAAATGGAGAGTGGCGCACGTCTGCGCAAGACTTTGATGCCCGTGATTGGGGCGGAGATTATACGGAAACGAATGCGTGGAACATGGCCTTTCATGCTCCGCAGGACGGACAGGGTCTGGCCAATCTGTATGGAGGCAAAAACGGGCTCGCAGACAAACTGGCCGAGTTCTTCAGTACCCCGGAAACCGCACTGCATGCCGGAGCTTATGGCGGCGTCATCCACGAGATGAGAGAGGCGCGGGATGTTCGAATGGGCATGTACGGCCACAGCAACCAGCCAGCACATCACATTACGTATATGTACAATTATGCCGGACAGCCTTGGAAAACGCAGGAGAAGGTCCGTGAGGTGCTTGAGCGGCTGTACATCGGAAGCGAAATCGGTCAAGGATATGCCGGGGACGAAGACAATGGTGAAATGTCGGCCTGGCAAATCTTCAGTGCACTCGGTTTTTATCCTTTAAAGATGGGCAGCCCGGAATACGCGATTGGCGCACCGCTATACAAGAAAGCAACCGTTCATCTGGAAAATGGCAAGAGAATAGTCGTCAACGCGCCAAAGAACAGCAAGAAAAATAAATATATCCAGGGATTAAAAATCAACGGAAAAAGCTACAGCAAAACCTACCTGCTCCATTCTGACCTTGCAGATGGCGCACGTTTGGATTTTGATATGGGACCAAAGCCTTCTTCATGGGGAACCGGCAAAAAGGATGCTCCTGCTTCTATTACACCGTCTTCCACTGATGGATCAAGACTTGCGCCGCATCCAATGAGTGACTTGACCGACCATAGCGGCGGGAAGGCGAGCGATGGGGATGCTGGTACACTGGATGCTCTGTTCGATAATACTTCATCAACGAGAACAACGCTGAATGGTGAAAACCCAATCGTTCAATACAACTTTAATGAGGCAAAAAGGGTACAAATGTACACCTTGACGTCAGGAGCGGATGGAAGTGACGGCGACCTGGCAAACTGGATGCTCAAAGGTTCAGCTGACGGCAGACACTGGACAATACTGGATCGGAGGACAAATGAGAAGTTTTCATGGCGGCTTCAGACGAAAGTTTACTCCATTAAGCATCCTGGTAAGTACAACTATTACAAACTGGAATTCGCGGGAAGCACAAGCACCAAATTAGCAGAGGTTGAACTGCTTGGAAGAGACCTTGCAGGTGATATTCATCAATTGGAAACCTCTTTAAGAACGTTTCTGCAGGCCGGGGAACTAAAGAATCCTTTGAAAAATGACCTGATTCAGAATGTAAAGGTGGCTAAGGTTTTTGAAGAAAAAGGACAGTATAGGAATGCTGCAGCGTATATGAAAAAAGCAATTAAACAAATCAACGCAGCAGCAGTGGGGAAAGAGATTACCAGAAAGGCAAAAAAATCATTGGCAGCCGATATACACGCTCTGCTGAATTCTCTACAATAACGAAAAGCACCTGCCGGGCCGGCGGGTGCTTTTTGTCTTATTAATTGGAATCTTGTCCAAGCTCACTGCTGTCACCATTGCTGTTCGATGAAGCAGCTCCTTTTCCTTTGTAGTCCAGGATTTCCTTGATTCGTTCGCTGGCTTTCTGGACAGTGGCTGGATCTGGTTCAAAGAAATACTGACCATTGATGTATTCATCCTGTCCGCCAATTTTGATTTGTTCGAGTTTTTTATTCTGGATGCTGCTGTAGAAGTTTCTCATACCGAACAATTCTTTAAGAGAAATATTCGTTTGAACATTACTTCCGACGGACTGCAGCAGATTATCTGCGCGCGAAATGGATTTGATCGAGAGGGCCTTATGGGCAACAGCTTCCATTGCTTGCCGCTGGCGGTCCTGACGTCCAAAGTCACCGCGCTTATCTTGTTTACGCATTTGAACGTAGGTTAATGCTTCATCACCATTCAGATGCATTTTTCCTTTATGGAAGTAAAGCTTCTTGCCTTTCAGGTTTTTCTGATCAAAGTCAAACGGCACATTGACATCTATGCCGCCAACAGAGTTCACCACTTCTTTGAATCCCTGGAAGTTGGTACGAACGTAGTAGTCAATCGGCACATCAAGGAAATTTTCAACGGCATCTATGGTTGCCTCTTCCTTATGGCCTTTCTTACCGTACGCATACGCGTGTGTAATTTTGCTTTTGCGGCCAATTACTGGCAGATAAGTGCGGGAATCCCGCGGGATACTTGTGATGGCTACTTCTTTCGTATCCGGGTTAACGGTAAGCACCATCAATGCATCGGTGTGCCCCGGTGAACCCTTGTAACTCTCTACGCCCATTAAGAGGATGTTAACAGGGTCTTTACCCATAGCGACTTTATCCATGCGAAGATCAGATTTATTGCCATTAGCCAGGCCTTTGTAGCTGTCATCAGCTGTTGTTTTCACTTTATAGGCCAAATAACCGGCGTATGCCACGCCGCCAAGCATTAAGAATACCAAAAGAACGAGCATCAGGCGGAGTAGACGGCGGAATGGACGGCGCTTCCGTTTCCTGACTTTCCTTCTGACAAGCCGTGTCGGCTGCCTTTCTTCGTTATAATAACTCATGTTTTATTCCTCACTTTAACGGGAAAATTCCCTGATTAGTCTGTCAACAATTTTGCCCTACAGTCCATAGTCTTCGACATAATCTGAGTTAATTGGGGATAGTTTTACAGAATTTTTTCTTCCAGATATTCCAGAGAGCCGTCTTCTATTGTAGCATTTGCATTTGTAAGGTTTATTACGTATTCTTTAAAGATTTGTATGTTTTCTGCGGCCACATACGTTACGATTTCGACTTGTTCCAGATAGTTAATTTCTTTAATCAGGTAGGGGGAGGACCGCAATTCATTTTCGACTTTTCCGAGAAGAGTGTAATCAATTTTTATATGAACCATTTGCATCAGTTTGCGTTCAACGACACCGATGGCGTTCAGTCCTTCACTCACGCTTTTTCCGTATGCACGGATGAGCCCGCCTGCTCCCAGTTTAATTCCGCCAAAATAGCGGGTAACCACAACAACGACATCTTTTAATCGGCGTTTTTTTAGTACTTCGAGCATCGGAACACCAGCTGTTCCGCTCGGTTCGCCATCATCATTTGCCTTTTGAATTTGGTCGTGCTCCCCAATCAGATAGGCTGAACAGTTATGGTTAGCGCTGTGATGCCTTTTTTTGATGGATTGGATAAACTCGTTGGCTTCTTCTTCTGTAGCTGCACGGGCGATATGGGCAATAAATCGGGAACGCTCAATCACAATCTCGTGTTCTCCGGTTTCTTTCACGGTAAGATAGTTGGATAACATAATTAGGGTGCTCCTTATTTATTAATTTAATAATCAGTTTCTATAATGAAATAAAATAGCCATTGGGCAAGTCATGAAAATTTAACGTGGAAATTCTCTTGAAAAGCTACAAATACAAGGGATTTAGTGCTATCCTTCATTATAAGGCGGGATAGTCTTTCCTACAAATTTCTTTGAATAATAGACATAAAATTCCTTTTTGAGCCGAAGATTATATGGAATAAATGTTTTTATTTGGATTTATGGTAAGAAAGTCCCGAGTGTAAATTAGGTAAGATGGTTCTCGAACTAAAGTCTGTTCTTCTTTATCGTTTTAATTGGAGGATATTTACAAGATGGCAGCTAAAACACAAATTGACCCAAAGCTTTTAGATGGCATTCTTACGGAAACCATCAATACCGTTAAAGTAAGCCAGACCCAAGTTTTTGATATCAGCGAAGAATCCAGACAAGAATTTTTACGGCTGGCCAAAGAGCTGGATGATGTAAAAGAAAAAGCGCTTGAGGCTATCGACCGGTCGGATCTGCTGGAAGAGAAATCAAAAATCGCCAGATCAAAACTTGCGCAAGTCAGCAAGCATTTTGAAAAGTACAGCGAGGGCGACATCCGTGAGGCCTATGAAAGTGCAAACGCCATTCAGATAGAAATGTCGATCGCCCGCCAGACTGAGAAACAATTACGTGAAAAAAGAGATGATCTAGAAAGACGCTTAAACGGACTGAAGGAAACCGTGTCGAAGGCGGAATCGCTTGTCGGCCAGATTTCGGTTGTTCTGAATTACTTAAGCGGGGATCTTTTAAAAATTAATGAGCTTGTGGAAGATGCCAAACAGAAACAGGAGTTCGGTCTGCAGATCATTGAGGCACAAGAGGAAGAGCGCCGCCGCGTATCACGCGAGATTCATGACGGCCCTGCCCAACTGATGGCCAACGTGCTGATCCGTTCTGAACTGGTGGAAAAGGTGTTCAAGGAAAAAGGTACACAAGCAGCAGTCGGTGAAATCAGAGACTTACGCGAGATGGTCCGTGCCTCACTAAGGGAAGTAAGGAGAATCATTTACGATCTCCGTCCCATGGCGCTTGATGATTTAGGACTCATCCCAACCTTAAAAAAATACCTGCGCAACGTCCAGGAAAGTACGGGTATTGAAATCGAGCTTGTGTCAATGGGGAATGAACGAAGATTTCATACAAAGATGGAAATAGCGTTATTTCGGTTAATTCAGGAAGCTGTCCAGAATTCATGCAAGCACGCTGATCCGAAAAACATTTCGGTAAAAATAGAATTCACAGACCGCAAAGTATCTTTATTTATAAAAGATGACGGAAAAGGTTTTGATGCCCAAGGGCAGCAAAAAACCAATTCGTTTGGATTAATTGGCATGAGAGAACGCGTGGAACTCCTGGAGGGAACGCTCAGGATTCAATCACGCTTAAATTATGGAACCGGGGTTTATATTCAAATACCTATACGAGATCGGGAGGGTTCAGAATGAGAAGTCTAGATGTTTATGAGTCCAGTGCAGAGGCACCGGAAAAAACAAGAATTGCTATTATTGATGATCATCGTTTGTTCAGAGAAGGTGTTAAACGCATCCTAGATATGGAAGACGAATTTTCTGTTGTCGCAGAAGGCGATGATGGTTCCGAAGCTGAGGATATCGTAAGCGAACATCATCCGGATGTCGTGCTGATGGATATTAACATGCCCAATATTAATGGTGTGGAAGCCACACGCCGTCTGGTTGAAAAAGCTCCCGAGACAAAAGTTATCATCCTTTCCATACATGACGATGAGACCTATGTGTCCCATGCGGTTCAAACTGGTGCATCAGGTTATCTGTTAAAGGAAATGGATGCAGACTCTCTTATCGAAGCCGTTAAGGTTGTAGCTGAAGGAGGAGCGTACCTTCATCCGAAGATTACGTATAACCTGCTTAATGAGTTCCGCAGACTGTCAACAACGACAAAGACGAATAATGCAAACCCTAACACGATAGGGCTGCAGGAAGTGGAATACAGAAAGCCGTTGCACATCCTGACCCGCCGTGAATGTGAGGTTCTGCAATTGCTTGCTGACGGAAAGAGCAACCGCGGCATTGGAGAAGATCTGTTTATTTCCGAAAAAACAGTGAAGAACCATGTGAGCAATATTCTTCAAAAGATGAATGTGAATGACCGTACCCAAGCTGTTGTTGAAGCGATCAAAAGTGGCTGGGTGAAAGTAAAATAAGTGAAACATATGATGAAAGCCGGGTACTTAAGTGAACCTGGCTTTTTTTAGCTGTTTTCATATTCTTTGTTGCTCTTGGAAGTTGTTGATTTCAGCTTCAGCTCCAAGTCCGGGCAAGGAGATTTCTACGATTGTTCCTTCTCCCGGAATGCTTTTAAATCGCACACTTCCATTATGGTTCTCAATGATTTTTTTACTGACGAATAAACCGAGGCCTTTTCCGCTCTTTTTGGTGGTGTAAAACGGATGGCCCAGCTGCTGCAGCTCGCCAGAAGACATTCCAATTCCTTCGTCCTTAATATAGATGAGCAAATTTCCTGTATTACCTGCCGCTGCCGTTACAGTAACGTTACCTCCCTCGGGCATGGCTTCAATGGCATTTTTAAGCAGATTGACAAGCATTTTTTTGATTTGGTTCTTCTCGCCCCTGATCTCCCCACATTCAATGAGAAACTTGCTGTTTATTATGACATTAGTAAGATTTGCCTGGGTGGTCAAAAGGGTTGTCACCTGCTTGATGAGGGGAACCACATCAATTGACTTGGTGATGGTCATGTGTGGCTTGGCCATCACCATAAACTCGTTGGTGATGAGATTAATGGACTCAATCTCGTCCAGCATAATATTTAAATAGTTCTTCATTTCAGGAGAAGAAGGCGCGTTCATCATGGTTTGGGTAAACCCTTTGAGTGTGGTCAGCGGATTACGGATTTCATGGGCGACTCCTGCAGCCAGTTCTCCGACAACGGCTAATTTTTCTGAATCACGGATTCTTTGTTCGACCTGCCGTACGACCGTCAAATCTTTCATCGTTCCAACAATTCCCCGGATCTCGTTGTCCACATAATAAGGAATGTTGGTTACTTCTGCATCAAACACATTTCCATTCTTTTGCCTGATGCGGGTTTCAACCTGCAGCGACTCTCCGCCAAGTGTACGCTGAAACAGCGACTCCATCCGGCGGGTATTTGTGTTTGCTAAAAGAAATGTATACGGTTTTCCGATCAGTTCCTCTGACGTATATCCTGTAAGTTCTTCAAGGGAACGGTTCACCACAGTCAATGTACGGTCTTTGTTAATAATGTAAACGCCGTCAGGATTAAGTTCAATTAAGGAATGATTCTGCTGTTTGCTTTCTTTCAGCAGGGCAGACTTAAGCTTAAGCTGTTGGTCGCTCCATTTTCCCATCATATAAAGCAAGGAAATAAAGAGAGTGGCTACTGCGACAATCGCAGTAGCGATCAAGGTCAGACTTCCAAGGGATGGATCGTGGCTCATATGGAGAACATGATGGGATTTCATGTTCATGGCTTTTTCAGCTGTATAATGTAAACCTGCCATTGCAGCAGCCATCAGCACACTGCTGAAAAAATGGGATAAGAAGGAAGGGTGGCTCGTCTTAAAGTGACGGTACATTGCCAGTCCTGATAAGAGATACGCACATGCAGCGGCAAGAGAAAAGACAGATAGATCGTAGCGAATGGCCGCAGTGGGGAAAATGGCCATCATGCCGAAATAATGAAGTCCGATCATGCTTGTCCCCATAATCATTGCAGAAATGAACAGGTTCCTCTTTGCGAAATAAAAGGCCAGCCAAGCACCCCCGATCGCAAGTATCATGCACAAAAGGAGATAGGACAGATCATGATGGACTTTCAGTGACATATTGATCGACATCATCCCGACAAAATGCATGCCCCATATTCCGATCCCCATGGTGATGGATGCACTGAGAAGCCAAAGCCGGCGGGAAGAATTGGTTTTACGGCTACTTCTTCGGGCAAAATCTAAAGCTACAAAGGAATAAATGACGGCTGTGATTACGGATAAGGCTGAGATGTATAGATGATGCTCCATGGTAGGAAAGTCCCTCCTCCAAATGAATATATTTTACTATTTCTTACAGGTTCGATATTTTCCTTCCTTTTGTGACAAATTGCCACCTTTTTTAAATTTTGCCGTTTAAGCTGGAGCGGCGCATAATCCGTTTCTTAAACAGCGTATGCGGGTAAACTCTATGAAAAATTTAAAAAAATGGGAGAGTGCCATAAATGGGAGAAAAATATTACATCGGTGTGGACATTGGGGGAACAAATGTGGAAAGTGCCCTTTTTACACCGGATGGCATGATTCTTGCGGGCCGTGAATTTCCCACACAGGAATTTGTGGATTCGGGTGTCCTCGAGGAACTGGCCAAACAGACGAAAGAGATGGCAGAGGAAAAAAATATCCCATGGGAATCCATAGTGGCTGCAGGTATTGGAGCGCCGGGTGTAATCGATCCTGCCAAAGGAATCGTATTTAACGCACCCAATCTGAAATGGAAGGATTATCAATTGAAACAGGAAGCTGAGGCTTTATTCGGTGTTCCGGTTTATGTAGATAATGATGTGAATACAGGATTATTGGGAGAAGTCTATTACGGAGCTGCAAAAGGTAAGGAAAACGTTCTGCTGTTCATGATCGGAACCAGCATCGGGGCTGGCATGCTGGTGAACGGAGAAATTTACAGAGGTGCTCACTGGGCATCAGGTGAAGTAGGACATATGATCAGTGATCCCGAGGCAGCCTCTGGCGGATTTACCCCTATTAGAGAAGGCTATGGATTTTTGAGCAGCAAGATGGGAGGCGTCGCTATAGCCCATCATTACCGGGAAGCCAAACGGCTCGAGGGCGATTCTTCGGAAGAACAGCTTAAAACTATTAGTACAACAGACGTTTTCAGGCTGGCGGATGAAGGGGATAAACTCGCCAAAGGCATCATCCGTGAAGGGATCATTCATATGGGGATGGCCATTGTCAACGCAGCCGCTCTTCTCAATCCGCAAATCATCGTTCTTGGCGGAGGAGTCGCGTTATCGGGTAAGTGGTTTATCGGAAAGATCAGAAGCATGCTGGAAGAGTTTGTTCCATGTCCGACGGAGCTGGTGCTCGCAGGTTTAGAGGACCAGTCGGCGATTTACGGTGCACTGGCGCTTTGCCAGCTGATGCATAAGGAAGAAGTGAAAGCAGGAAAGGGTTAACGAGTCAGAGAAATTAAATAAAAACAAAGAAATGCGCCGTTTTGATGAAACCGGCGCCTGTTTCGTGTAAACTACTATCGTAGAAGAGAGGATGAAAAAAATCTCTGACAGGAAAGGAAATTACAATGAATAAGGTAGCTATTATTACAGACAGCACTGCCTACATACCAGAGCACGTCAGAAAAGAAAAAAACATTGTAATGATTCCGCTCAACGTTATTTTTGGCAATGAAACGTACAAAGAAGAAGTGGAACTCAAAAAAGATGATTTTTATGAGATGGTTGGTAAGGGAGGAAATCTTCCGAAAACGTCACAGCCATCGATCGGTGAATTAGCGGATACGCTAGAAGCTTTATCCAAGGAATACGATGAAGCGGTCATGATTACGTTATCCAGCGGCATCAGCGGTACCTATCAAAGTGCACTCAGCTTGGCGGATATGGTTGAGAACATAAAGTTCTATGTGTTTGATTCCGAAATCAGCTGTGCCCCCCAAGCCCATTACGCTTATACAGCAGTAGATATGGCCAATGAAGGCGCGGACGGAGCGCAGATCATGGAGAAGCTGAACGAAATCAAATCGCAGGGGATTCCAGCTTACTTTGTAGTGAATGACCTAAACCATCTGCACCGGGGCGGACGAATGAACGCGGCTCAGCTTTTGGTAGGGAACCTTCTTCAAATTAAGCCGGTCCTTCATTTTCAGGATAAAAAGATCGTTCCATTTGAAAAGATACGTACAAAGAAAAAAGCGATTGGCCGGATTCACCAACTGATGGAGCAATCTGTCAGTCCAGATGAAAGGTTCCACGTCAGCGTCATCCATGCGCAGCGTGAGGAAGAAGCAAAAGAAATCGCCGCAGAAATTCAGGCAAAATACCCGAACGCCAGTGTAGCTGTCGATTATTTTGGTCCGGTTATCGGTACCCATCTCGGTGAAGGCTCGCTCGGCATTACGTGGATGAAAAACTAAATCATTATACGGAGGGATTTTTATGAAAATTCCTTATCAACAGGAGACGACATCATGAAGTTTGTCTCCTTTTTTGTTGATGGAAAAACCAGAATAGCTCCTGAACCATCGGCACCGCTCGACCACCATCCTCCTCCCGCTTCCTTTTACAATCTACCCGATTTTGACCCACCCCCTTTGAACGAAGACTTCGCTTTTAACCCCACCCTTCAAGCAGAACTTGCCGGCAAACTCCTTCTATTGGATGAACTTTCTCCCTCTTTGGAAGAGATACAACAGCACTATAATAATGGCTATATTCAGTACAACAAAGGAATAGACGATGAACAGGGAAATTGGAAATGCAACCGGTGCGGGAACTGTGAACCCCATATGTTTGCCTCCTTTTCCTGTTATCGCTGCAAGGAACCGCAATGTGTGTACTGCCGTAACTGTATTATGATGGGCCGTGTCAACCAGTGTACACCGCTCGTTTCCTGGATCGGCCCCGGTTTGAACTGGAAGAACAGGAACAGTGCACTACTGGTGTGGGACGGTATGCTGTCACCTGCCCAGGAGAAGGCTACTAAGAAGCTGGTCGGGAAGATCGGTGTAAGAGACGAGCTGCTGATCTGGGCAGTGTGTGGAGCGGGAAAAACCGAGGTGCTTTTTCAAGGGATCGAAAAAGCGTTGAAGGATGGACAGCGGGTCTGTATCGCTACTCCAAGGACCGATGTGGTTCTTGAATTGATTCCCCGTTTAAGAAAAGTGTTTCCCGGTGTTACTTTGTCGGGTCTCTATGGAGGCAGTAAGGATAAAATGGACGGTGCCCAGCTTATCCTTTCAACGACGCATCAGTTGTTCCGTTTCCGCAAGGCCTTTGATTTGATCATTGTCGATGAGGTGGATGCCTTTCCTTTTTCCTATGATAAAACCCTGGCGCATGCCGTACAGCAAGCCAAAAGGGAAGAAGCGCTGATCGTTTATTTAAGTGCTACACCTGACAGGAAAATGAAAAAACGGGGAGAACATGGTGAGCTTTCATCTGTAAAAATCCCGAAGCGGTATCACGGATTTCCGCTGCCCGTTCCCCGTTTTCTCTGGTGTGGCCATTGGAAAAAACGATTGAAAAAGAACAAGCTTCCTCAAAATGTGATGAGCTGGATCAGCCATCAGATGGAGAGGAACAGGCAAGGGTTTCTTTTTGTGCCTTCTGTCCGGACGTTGGAGCAGATTGTCCCGATCTTGAAGGAAGTAAACCCTTTAATTGAAGGTGTCCATGCAGAGGACCCCGATCGAAAGGAAAAAGTAATGAGGTTCCGGAATGGCGAGACGCCAATTCTGGTAACGACCACGATATTGGAGCGCGGTGTCACAGTCCCATTTACTGATGTGGCAGTCCTTGGGGCCGAAGAAGAGATTTTCAGTGAAAGTGCGCTTGTTCAAATTGCCGGCCGTGCCGGCCGCAGCAAGGATGACCCTGCCGGAGAAGTGCTGTTTTTTCACTATGGGAAAACCACCGCCATGGTACAGGCGAAACGGCATATCGAACAAATGAACAGGGAGGCGGGTCTGTGAATTATTGCTTATACTGCCACGAAGCGTTTTATGAGCCGGTTAGCTGGTCATTTATAGTCGGACTTTCGGAGGCGATGCTTTTCTGTGAAGAGTGCACTTCTTCCTTGCAGGCGATTAACGGGGAATTTTGCGAAATATGCGGTAGGTCGTTTACCTTATTTCCCGAGCAATATCGACAGAAACAATGCTGCACGGACTGCATTCGTTGGGGAGAAAGTAAGGAATGGAGCGGAGTGGTGACGAAAAACAGGTCATTGTATGTCTATAATGACTTTTTAAAACAGATCATCAGCACGCTGAAATACAGAGGAGATGCGAAGCTCGCGCAAGGGTTTAGGGCGCCATTTCGTAAGCTGTACAAAAAGGAATTCAGAGGAATGCTGATTGTTCCAGTTCCATTGAGTGTGGAAAGGCACTACGAGAGAGGGTTTAACCAGGCCCAGCTTCTGGCTGAGCTGCTGGGAGGCGAATTACTATTTCCTTTGGAACGGGTCATTCATGAAAAAAAGCAAAGCAAAAAGTCGAGAAAGGAACGGATGGATATCAAGGAGAACATCTTTCAAGCATCAAAGGAAGCGGAAAAAATCAGGGGACAGAGCGTTCTTCTGATCGATGATGTCTATACGACAGGTGCCACCATTCGCCAGGCGGCGAAAGTGATGTTGGAAGCTGGGGCATGTGAGGTTTCGTCTATGACGGTGGGGAGATAGTGGCCCCAATGCCAAATAGGTAAAAAGTGCCGAGAAATCGGCGCTTTTTTATTTATTGATCGCTTTGGTCGGAAGGAAGGGTGCGAACAAACTATGAAATTTCGATCTTAAACTCCGATATAACAGATAGAAGCTACAGAGGAGTGAACCTGAGTGAAAGAGTTAAAGAACTGCCCCAACTGCGGAAATCTGTTCGTTAAGCATCTCCGTCCGCTTTGTGACACCTGTTTCAGAAATGAAGAAGCGATGTTTGAAAAAGTAGCCTCCTATATCCGGAAAAAGGAGAATCGGCAGGCATCATTGCATGAAGTCCAGGAAAACACAGGTGTTCCTGAAGCGAAAATCACATGGTTCATCCGGCAGGGGAGAATTCAGGTGGCGCATCTTCCGCATTTTTATTATGAGTGCGAGATGTGTGAACAGCCCATCCAGGAAGGACGGTTGTGCCAATCCTGCAAAAATGATATCAGAATAGAACTGGAAACCCGTCCAACGGAAAAAAATTATGAAAAACTAGGAAAGTCGTACCACATTAAGTGATCAATGCTTCCTATTTTTGCCCGAAAACTTCATCTCTCTCGTTTGAAGCCGATATAAAGAATAGTCAAGCAGAAGTTTTTATCCTGCAGAAGAGGTGTAACTTATGAAGATTAACAGCATAAATCACGTCAATATGAATCCATATACAAGGCAAAACCAGCCTTCCTTCATGAAAAAAGAGGAAAAGATGAACCCGAGTGATGAACTTCAAATCTCGACAGAAGCAAAGGAACTTCAATCCTCAGAGCAAATTTCAACCAGCAGGCAGGAAAAGCTTCAAGACATTAAAGACAGAATCGAGGCCGGTCGGTACTATGCTGATCCGATGGAAGTGGCCCGCAAATTTTATGAGTACTGGAAAAACTAGGAGGAAATCATGTCATCCCCACAAATGATTCCCATGCTGCAAAAATTGCTTTATGTCCATAAAGAATTAAACCATCTTGCTTCAGAAAAAACGGAAACCCTAAAAAAAGGGGACGTGGCTGCACTTGATGCTTTGCTTGAAAAAGAAAATGAGCATGTCAAAACGCTGAGGGCGCTTGAAGAAGAGCGAAACCAAACCAGCTCACTTACGATGTCTGAGCTGATCGAGCAGGCAGCGCCGGCAGAAATACAACAGCTGCAAGATCTTCAGGAGCAGCTGAAGAAAGAATACCTGTTGTTAAAACAGCAAAATCAATTGAATCAACAATTGCTGCACCAATCCCTGCAATTTGTGAACATGTCGATGAACATGTTGATTCCCGAGCCCGAGAAACTGACCTACAGTTCTTCGAAGGCCAACGGATATTCAGGAGCAAGCAGCTTTGCTTTATTTGATTCAAAAGCCTAGAACGGAGGAACATCCATGGTATCAACATTTCACGGGCTAGAAACCGCCCGAAGAGGGATGACGGCTCAATCCTATGCCCTTCAAGTGACCGGACAGAATATCGCCAACGCCAATACATCGGGCTATACACGGCAGCGGGTGAACTTTAACCAGACCGAGCCTTACCCCGCTCCATCCCGAAACCGGCCGCAAATCCCCGGACAAATGGGAACCGGTGTCGAAGCCGGTTCCATCCAGCGTGTAAGAGAAGACTTCCTGGACGTACAGTTCAGGGGTGAAAATACAAAATCCGGCTACTGGGGAGCACGAAGCGAGGCGCTCGAGAAAATGGAAGATATCATGAATGAGCCAAGCGACAACGGGTTGTCAAAGACACTGGATCAGTTCTGGCAATCCCTTCAGGATCTTTCGGCCAACCCGGGAGATGACGGAGCCCGCTCGGTCGTCCGCCAGCGCGGTATGGCCGTCGCGGAAACGTTCAACTATCTATCAAACTCACTTTCTTCCATTCGCGATGATATAAAAAGCCAGGTCGATGTTTCGGTCAATGAAGTGAATTCGATGGTTGAACAAATCGGTGGCATCAACCAGCAGATCAGTGAGATCGAACCCCACGGCTACCTGCCGAATGATCTGTATGATGAAAGAGACCGGCTCGTCGACCGTCTGTCTCAGCTGGTGAATATCAAAGTCACCAAGAGTCCAAGCAGTGATACCTCATCCAAGCTCGCTGAAGGAAATTACACGATTGAATTGATGGACTCATCCGGAGCCTCATTAGGAAAGCTGGTCGACAGTAACACGTCGACTCAAAAACTCGGAATCTCGGAAAGTGACGGCAGCATCTCCGGCTTTACATTGGGCGGTAACCCGCTTGCATCAACCAATGTAGGCGGAAAGCTGGAAGGGATGACCTCCGCTTACAACAACGATTACCCTGAGATGTTGAATCAGCTGGATCAATTGGCATTTGATTTTGCCAAGGAATTTAATGAGGTTCATCAAAGCGGCTGGAGCCTGAATGATATCAACAGCGGCACGCAAAGCCATCTTGATTTCTTTACGGTGGGCAGTGATGTAAACGCGGCCGCCAAAGGGATTAAGGTTTCCACCTCTATTATGGATGATCTGAAAAATATCGCCGCCGCATCGACACAGGCGACAGGCGACGGTAATAACGCCCTGAATTTGGGCAATGTGATGGATACGATGCAATTGAAATCAAAATATGCCAGTGCGATTGGAAAGATGGCCGTTGATGCCGAGCAGGCGAACCGGATGAGTGCAAATGCTGATACCCTTGCCACATCGGTTGACCAGCGCCGCCAGTCGGTGAGCGGGGTATCACTGGATGAAGAGATGACGAACATGATTCAATTTCAGCATGCCTATAACGCATCGGCGCGCATGATTACAATGGTCGATGAGATGCTCGATAAAATCATTAACGGGATGGGGATTTTAGGAAGGTAGGTGACACATAAATGCGGGTAACACAAAGCATGCTGTCAGGAAACATGCTGCGCAACTTAAGCAGCAGCTATGAAAAGATGGGACGCTTGCAGGATCAGCTTTCCACAGGTAAAAAGATTACGAGGGCATCACAGGATCCGGTTGTAGCCATGAAGGGGATGAGCTACCGCACGAATCTTACACAGGTGGAGCAATACAAGCGAAACTTTTCTGAAGCCTACAACTGGGTGGAAAGCACGGATGCAGCTCTTGATAAAGCAACAAGCGCCCTGCAGCGGATTCGCGAGCTTACCGTTCAGGCATCCAATGGAACGTACGAGGAAAATCAAAAGGCTGCCATCGGTCAGGAGATTCAGCAGTTGAAAGAACACTTAGCAACAATCGCCAACACACAGGTCTCCGGAAAGTACATTTTTAACGGAAATGATACGTCGAAAGCTCCCGTTACTCTAACGGATGGAGAAGTTACACAGGTTTCTACAAATGAGAACGATGTGAAAATCGAGCTTTCCAAAGGCATTCAGCTTGGAGTAAACGTAAAGGGAACTGAAATCTTCACAACGAGTGATGAACCAGGGAAAGGGTTGTTCAGCGATTTGTCTGCGCTGGAAAAGGCATTGAATAACCAGGACACGCCAAACGGCTATTCCAAGGAGATCGGTAACTTTCTAGGACTGCTTGACGGGCATATCTCCAAGGTGGTGGCAGAACGGGCAGAACTAGGAGCCAAAAGCAACCGTCTGGAGCTGATGGAAGACCGGGTCGATGAGCAGGAAGTGATCGCTAGCCGCATTCTTTCTGATAATGAGGATGCCGATATTGAGCGTGTCATCACGGATATGAAATCACAGGAAAGTGTGTACCGTGCTGCTCTTGGCGTAGGATCGCGCATTATTCAGCCTTCGCTGCTGGACTTTTTACGCTAAAAAGTTGGGAAGCCTTACCGGCGTGAACGCCTACTTAGTCTCACCTGTCATGCTAATCCCGTAGGACAAGGAACGCTGCGGCAGCGGTGCATCGCACGAAGAAAATGTGATTTTCATTTTCGAGGATCTCGCGCCTTCCACTACAATCAACTTTTCATGGAAGCTTTTTACGCAAAAAGGAGCTGCCTGAAGGTCAATTTTGACTTTCAGGACAGCCCCTTTCTTTTTAGGAGGAGATTTGATGGCCATTCCACAGCTAACGTTGCAATCGACAAAAGCACAGATTTCCATTACAACGACTCTACCGGTCCAGGAAATCCGGCAGCGGCCTGCAGATCTCAGCATTCAGCAGCCAAAGGCAGATCTTCGGATTGAAACCACGCCCGGCAAGCTGACCATTGACCAGTCTCAGGCGTGGGCGGATATGGATTTAAAACCGATTTCCAAGCGAATCGAGGAGTTTGCGCAAAATGGATACAACGATTGGCTGGAAGGCCTGGCGCGAATGGCAGAGCAGGGAGACCAGCTGATGAGGATTGAAGATGGCGGCCTGCCCATTGCTGATCAGGCCAAAGATAACAGTGAAGACCCGATGCTCGAATTCAATATCGGGTTTGTGCCCTCGCCTTTTAGTGTAAAAACAAACTATGAACCAGCCAAAGTCAATATCGACTGGCAGGTGAATAAGCCGGTGATAGAAGCGATCATCAATCGTCCGCAGCACAGCTACAAGCCTGGAGAAGTCCACACGGAAATGAAGCAGTACCCAACGTTAACGATTCAAGTGGCAGAACCAAAAATCAATCAATTAAAATAAAGTGGTGAAAAACATGAAGCTGAAAACAAAATTTCATGAAGAAATTGAAATGGAAGAAAGCAACATCATTACCTTTGAGCATGGCATTCCCGGATTTGAAGAGGAAAGGGAGTTTATCATTCTTCCTTTTGAGGACACGCCGTTTTCTATTTTACAGTCGGTAAAAACAGCAGGCCTTGCGTTTGTGACTGCCGATCCCTTTATGTATTTCGGAGACTATGACTTTACTCTTCCAGATGCAGTCGTGGAAGGTTTGGAGATCAAGGAACAGCAGGATGTATTTGTTCAAGTAATTGTAACGCTTCGAGACGAACTGTCAGAATCTACGGCCAACCTGCAGGCACCGGTTGTAATCAATAAGGTGAACAACCAGGGCAAACAGGTTGTGTTAAACGACCGCAACTATACGCCAAGGCACCAACTATTTGGCGAAGCAGCGGCAGAGCGGGGTGTGTAGAAATGCTCGTACTGACAAGAAGAACAGATGAAGCGATCAAGATTGGTGATGACATTGAGATTACTATCCTAGGGATTGAAGGAGACCAGGTGAAGCTTGGGATCAATGCCCCAAAACAGGTGGAAATTCACCGCAAGGAAATCTATCTTTCCATCAAGCAGGAAAACAGCGATGCCTCGAATACCAGTCTGAATATTATGGATCAATTAAAGGCATTAAAAAATAAAAACTATTAAACATTTAAGCCCTAAAGACGATATAAATGGTAGCAAACGAGAAAGATGTTTGACGGCCGCAATCGTCTTTTTTGTTTGAAAACACACCCAACCACAAGGACGTGGGCGGAACACATTTCAAGGAGGAAATTTAAATGCAAATCAATCACAATATCGCGGCGCTTAACACGTTCAACAAATTAAACAGCGCTTCTAATGCACAAGCTAAATCTATGGAGAAATTGTCTTCAGGTCTTCGTATTAACAAAGCTGGAGATGATGCAGCTGGTCTTGCAATCTCTGAAAAAATGCGTGGTCAGATTCGTGGGTTGGATATGGCTTCTAAGAACTCTCAAGATGCTATATCTCTAGTTCAAACTGCTGAAGGAGCTCTTAACGAAACACATGACATTCTTCAACGTATGCGTGAACTAGCAGTTCAATCTTCTAATGATACAAATACAGGTTCTGACCGTAACGAAATACAAAAAGAGATTAATCAGTTAACTTCTGAAGTCGATAGAATTGCTGATACAACACAATTTAACACAAAAGTTCTAATGAAGGGTGCATTTGGAACTACTACTGCATCTAGTAATACTACCAACTTGGAAGTTGTTTCTTCTAAGGCTGAATCTATCACTGCGGGCACTTATTCTATCGCGGTAACTAGTGCTGCATCTCAAGATAAATTTACTGGTTCAACTGACTTAGCAGGTGGTCTTACAGTTACAGCTGGAGTTAATGATACATTTGTTCTAAACAATGTCTCGATTAAACTTAATGCTGGTACTTACACAAAAGATGATATCGTAAATAAAATAAATGAATTTAGCAGTGAGACACATATTACTGCATCATTAGATAATACAGATGCAACTAAGGAATTGGTATTAACTGACGATAGATTTGGAGCGCATACTACTACTTTCTCTGGTAATGCAAGTGCAGATTTAATGGGTTCCGCAGTTCATACAACAACTGGCGCTGATGCTGTACTTAACACAGTTGGCGGAGTTGCAGTAACTGCAACCGCAGATTCAAACGATGGTAGAAAATTGACTGTGACATCTGGTGCTTTAAAAGGTATTGAACTAAATGTTAAAAATACAAATGGTGCTTCAGTTACAGTTAACAAAAGTAGCCTAACAATGCAAATTGGGGCAAATCAGGACCAAACATTTAAAATAACTATGGAAGATATGGGATCTAAATCTCTAGGAGTTAAAGATTTAGATGTAACATCTTCAGCAAATGCAACAGCCGCTATAACTACTATCCAATCAGCTATAGATACTGTGTCAGCCGAGCGTTCTAAATTTGGTGCATACCAAAACCGTTTAGAGCACACTATCAACAATTTGAATACATCTTCTGAAAACCTAACCGCTGCGGAATCTCGTATCCGTGACGTAGATTATGCTTTAGCTGCTTAAGCAGTGACAAGCACAGTCGTCCTGACTGGTAACGGTCAGTGATCATAATCGGGTGAATTGCTGGAAACCCCTTAAGCTTTTCTTGCCACAACGTAGTTGGAAACAACAGGCGTGAAGGTTTGAAAAAAGAAAAGATTGGGCAATCAGCAGCCAAGCTCCTGTCTCGAAAGAGTGGAGAAGGTTCAACGACTAGGATAGACCATCTAAGGCGAATGCTACGATGATGAAATCCATAGGTGAAACAATGTATCATCAGCATTGTGAATCCAAAGTGCCCGACCCCTACTAGATTTCTCTAGAGGGTGAAGATATAGTCTGGTCATTTATGAAAGTAAATGTTCGCACGATGGCGAAAGAAATGATGAACCAAACAAAGAATTCTATTCTTTCTCAAGCAGCACAAGCAATGTTGGCTCAATCGAATCAGATGCCTCAAGGTGTACTTCAACTTCTGAGATAATGATTCATAGGGCGTCTAGCTTGGTAACGAGCTAGAAAATCACTGGGTGAATTGCTGGGACTTCCTAAAGCTTTCTCAACCACAGCGTAACTGTAAACGGTCGGCGTGAAGGTTTGAAAATGATGAAGATGAAACAATGGATAATCAGCAGCCAAGCTCCTGTCTCGAAAGAGTGGAGAAGGTTCAACGACTAGGATGCACTGTCTAAGGCGATTGCTATGACAATGAGATCCGTAGGGCGGTCAACCGTTCGAAGTGCCCAGCCCCTGATATAAAAGGGTGAAGATATAGTCTATTCTGCAACTGAAAAGTGCAGCGGCAAAGCAAGCCAACCAACAACCGCAAGGAGTTCTTCAACTTCTTCGTTAATATTATTGATGGTCATCTCTTTGGAGGTGGCCATTTTTAAATAGGAAACACAACTCAATAATTTTACTATTCCTGAATCCGGTTTTTTGTTGGAGCTGATTTATTAGCAATAGGGAGTCTAAAGGGATGGTTATTTGATAGGCAGAGTACTCTTCTGAAGGATTCATTTCTTTCATCGTAAAAAACAATGTCTTTAACCCCTCGTTACTTTGAGTTAGCTGTATCAAACAGGGGAGGCTTTTCATCGCTTCTATTATTGTCCCTGTTGGTTTGGTGGATATTAGGTTTTTAGGAAGATATACCGTTGTTCGTTTTGAGGATATGATTTGATATGTCGAATTAACGGGAGGTTTCTTTCGATCAAGAATTACATAGGGAGCAACTAAGGAAAGGAAATACATAACTTGTGGTTGGTCATAAAGTATTAGTCGATTTTGTTGATCCAATTTAAACATCAACTGAAATTTTGATTTGAGAGTATTTATTAAATAAAGGTTTTCTTCGTGTGTGAAGTAATCGGTGGAGAGTATCACCTTTTTCAATTTATCCTCCTTTTTTAATAAATGTCCATCATCTTGATACCACCAAGCTAAACATTGAGGATTCATTGCCAATTCAATAATTGTATTTGGAATAACCTTTTTGTTCCCGTTATACCAATAAGGTTTTAGCAATTCTATAAGTGGACTGGTTTTTGACTGGACATAAAAGTGCTCAGTAAAACCTGCTTTAATACGGGGGTCTTTTACTTTACGATATATAGGCGGATTTAAGGGCAGATAACTGCAAAGGCTCCTATAACAATAGTCACACCATGAAAAGTCTTCAATTTTATGTGAAAACCTTAATCTCGATTTTCTGCCATTCTGAATTGTTAGATTGGCATCTCCTAATAACTTCCCAGTAATCATAGATAGTGCCTCTGTTGGAATTTCTTTAATATTTTTGTATTCCATGTCCTTTCTCACATCCTTTCTTCCTTCATTTTACTCCTATTTACCTGCTAAGTACTGCTTCAGTTCTTAGTTTTTTCGCCGATAAAATAAGTAGAAACCAAATGGGAGGAGTTCATTTGAGTATTCATCCGATTTCTTCTGTTACGCCTGTCAATCCAATATATAACCGAACACAAGGCGAGCCGCAGTCCCAGCAGCAGGATCTTGCATCACAAGAAAATGGCTCAACTCAACCAACCAAAAAGGAACTCCATGACATTATTAATGGGATCAACAACATGCTGATTCCCTCACATACGTCATCGAAATTCGTTTTCCACGAAAAGCTGAACGATTACTATGTTCAGGTGGTGGACGACCAGACGAATGAAGTGGTACGAGAAATCCCATCCAAGAAGTTTTTGGACATGTATGCCGATATGCTCGATTTTATGGGGATATTCGTGAATCGGAAAATTTAAAGCGAGGTGAAGTGAATGAGTACATTGCGCATCAGCGGCCTGGCCAGTGGGATGGACGTCGATTCCATGGTGAAAGAGATGATGAAGGCCCAACGTTTGCCGCTCGATAAATTGAATCAAAAGAAACAGATCCTGGAATGGCAGCGGGATGACTACCGGTCGATGAATACACTGCTTTCCACCTTAAAAGATCAGACCTTCTCGATGAAGCTAACGTCTTCCTACCGGTCAAGAACGGTCACTTCCTCAGACGAAAGCAAAGTTACAGCAACCGCGAGCTCAGCGGCGAATCAGGCATCATACAACATATCTTCCGTTGAAAAGCTGGCGAGTGCGGCAACGAAGGTGAACGGCGGCTCCCTATCCAAATCAACTTCTGACAAAATTGATGCCAACGCCGGGCTTTACGATCAAATGGCGAAGTTCGCAAGCTTTACCGACAGCACAAGCACCGGCTTTGACTGGAAGCAGGGAAGCATTGAAAAGGAATCAATTAATGTCAGCTCTGCAACCGATACAATCCAGCTGAAACAAGCCAATCTCGACAGTTCACTGCTCTCCAGCAGCATCATCAAAGTAAACGGCAAGGACTTTCAGGTGGTGGATTCGTTTACCGATCCGAAAACACCGGGACAGGTCATGGTTGGACAGGACGGCAAGCTGACGTTCAGCGAGCAGCTGGCAGCAAACAGCTCGGTGTCTGTTACCTATTTTACACCTGATCATACGGATACCTTTACAGCCTCCGGGGCAACAAAAGATTTTCAGCTGACGAAGTCCTCCATCGCCCAGGGATCTTTATCTTCCGTAACCGTAGAAAAAGCAGATGGAACAAAAGACTCCTACAGTATTGTGACGGATAAAAGCCTTCTAACGAGTGGCTCCAACAATGTGTATGTAGACGAAAAGACAGGCAAGCTTTCATTCGCAGACAACGTTGAAAAGGATGCAAAAGTATCCGTGACCTACAAAGAAAACTTTTTCACCTTTGGTCTCCAAACGTTCAATACCGAAGGAAAAGCGGTCAACCAAACCTTTGCGGTCAATGGAGCAACGTCTTTAAATACAGTCATCAATCAAATAAATACGTCCTCTGTTGGGGTAACGGCGTTTTATGATACCCAGACCGACCGGATGACACTTACCCGGTCACAAACCGGGAACTTCAATCCTGCTGGCAATGAAATCATTACATCAGGCGCATTTTTAACGTCAGCGGCCCGGTTTGACGATACGGCGACAGAGAGCGGGGGAGAGAATGCCGTTTTTACGGTCAATGGACTCAGAACGGAGAGAAACGCCAATACGTTTGCCATGAACGGCGTTACCTTTACCTTAAAGCAAACCTTTGACACAGGAACGGTTTCCCTTGCGGTTGGAAATAATGCCGATGATGTGGTAAAAAACATCAAAAACTTTGTCGATAAGTACAATGAGACGATTTCCAAGATCAAGGATAAAGTCTCCGAAGAACGCTACAGAAGCTACCAGCCGCTTTCTGACGAAGAGCGGCAAGGAATGACCGACAAGCAGGCAGAGCTTTGGGATGAAAAGGCGAAGAGTGGCTTAATTAAGGGCGATACAGTTCTTAATTCCGCCTTAAATGAAATGCGCCAAAACCTGTATGCCACGGTAACTGACAGCTCCATCAGTTCAAAGTACAATCAGCTTGCAAAAATTGGGATTACCACAAGTGCCAATTACCTGGAAGGCGGAAAGCTCGTTCTTGATGAAGCGAAATTGAAAAAAGCGATCGAGGATGATCCGTCATCCGTGGAAAAGCTGTTTACAGCAACAAGCTCTGTCAGCAGTGAAAACGGCTTGATGCAGCGTTTGTACGATACACTAAATAAGTCGATGAACAGCATAAAGGATAAAGCGGGATCGTCTTTGCTTGTAAACAATCAGTTTGTCATCGGTAAGGAATTAAATGATTTGAACACAAGAATCGATGCCTTCAATAAGCGGCTGACTCAAATTGAGGACCGATATTACAGCCAGTTCACGGCCATGGAGCAGGCGATTCAGCGTTCGAACCAGCAGAGCACGTACCTTTCCCAGTTTTTTAGCAGCTGATTCTAACAACCAATAAAGGAGTAAGATCATGAGTTTACCCAATCCGTATCAGTCGTATCAGAACAACTCGGTTCAAACGGCATCACCCGGTGAACTGACGCTGATGCTGTATAACGGCTGTTTGAAATTTATCCAGCTTTCAAAGCAAGCCATTCAACATAAAAACATCCAAGAAAAGAATACGAACTGCCTGAAAGCACAAAAAATCATTCAGGAGCTGATGGTCACCCTGAACATGGATGCTTCGGTCTCCGGCACACTGTTGCCGATGTATGATTATTTGAACCGCCGGCTGATCGAAGCCAACATTCAAAGCAATGTGGAGATTTTGGATGAGGTGGAAGGTTTAGTGAAGGAATTGCGTGATACGTGGAAGGAAGTTATCCAGATCAACCGACGCCAGCAATATGGACAGGGTGGTCGTGTCTGATGGGAACCATTTCACGTCTTCTTGAAATCACCCAGCAGTTGAGCGCGCATGTTATGAAGGGACTGCCGAAAGAGGGACGAGAACCTTATATCCAGCGTGTGAATGTACTTCTCGATCAGCGTGAGGCTTTGCTGGAGGAAATTCCGGCCCATTTTACAGAGGAAGAAAAGCGCATCGGGCTCGACATCCTTCAGCTGAATGAAGGTTTTGAACCGGAACTAGATCGTCAGCTGAATGAAATTAAAAGGGATATTATGCTGATGAACCAAAAGAAAACCCAGTCCGCGCATTATGCCAATCCATATGCCTCGGTTTCGGGTGACGGGATGTTTTTTGATAAAAAGAATTGAACATGAAAAAAGAGCAACGGACTCGATGGCCGTTGCTCTTTCTCTTATTGATGTTGTACCAGGTTCACATGATCTGCTTTTCCATCTTTACCGATGATAAATTCCAGTTCAAAATCACCGGTTTCATAAATGTAGCTGGTCTCTCCCGTGTTTGGAAGGTGACGGATATGATCCGCGCTTCCGATTTCATCGCCGAGCATCTTCACGGTAATACCGCCGATGCTGTGGTCACGCTCGACATTGGTTCCAAAGTTTCTGATTTCCTTAATGACGTTATCTTTGTCATATGAAAAGTCATATCCGGGATTTCCCATTTCGGCATGGTAAATCTCAAAGTCGCTGTTTTTGGAGATAGGGGTACTTGGAGGTCCCCATTTTTCATGAACGTCTGCCTTTGTTGTTTTCCCGGTATAAAAGTCGAACGCATTGTTTGGGAAGTGGCCTTCATAAGCACTGTAATAAATGGTTGTTAGTTTATCTGCGGCATCTTTTTTCGCTGTGCTCTGATCGGACGCTGTGGCAGATGCAGCATGTGCTGTGTCGTTAAAGGAGATCATGCCTGTTCCTAAAACGGAGCCCGTGAGCAGTGAAGCTGTCACCAGTAAATTTGCTCGTTTTTTCGGTAACATTGTATCCCTCCTATCTATAGTTTCTTCCACATCTGTTAAAAATTGAAACCTTAATTCACTGCGCGTTCCACAAGTCTTGCATAGGCGAGAGCGCCTTTCGGTTTAAGATGCACCCCATCTTCGTAAAAGTAGGAGGATTGCCCATTGCTTGCCTGGTTCCAATTGACAAGCTTGGTGTGCGGATGTTTGGCAGCCACTTCCTGAATCGTTTGATTGACTTCTTTTTCCCACGGACGCGGTACCTTGCTGTTAATAAGGACAATGTTTTTATCCTTGCCTGCCTCATTCAGTACACTGACCAGCTGTTGTTTGGAGAATGGTCCGTTTGTTCCGAGTCCAATCACGACGGTGTCACCTAGACTACCCTTTGCTTTCATCTGATCAATGACTTTTGGTGCGTCTGTCAGCTGCCTTCCGATTTTGGCATCCACCGTGGCGTCCGGGAATTTTTTCTTCAGATAAGGAGCCACATTGACCATGACGGAGTCGCCGATGACCGTAATTCTGTGGTCTTCTTGCTTTGGAGCAGGTGAAGGCTTCGGATCTTTTTCAGGGTGCTCTTTTTCCTTATGTGACGTTTTTTTCTTAGGTGTTTCTGGTACAGGATGTACATATTTTTGAGCTTCTTTTTTCTCCTGCGCAGCTTCAAGTTTTTGAATGCCGGGCACAACAACCGTATATAGTATGATCAGAACAGCAAGGGCTGAACATCCGAGAATGGATTTCTGAAATAGGGTGGCCCTTTTCCATGAAAATTCTGTTACTGCCCGTTTTTCTTGACCAGTATTTAATGCACTTCGCCGCACAGGCTCTTCGATAAAGTGCCAGGAAATGGTTGCTAAAAGAATAATTATCCCAAACTGCACCCATCCAAGCCATGATGAGTGCTCTGCCGTCTGTGACGGCTGGGTGAGCACAATGACCGGAAAGTGCCATAAGTAAATGCCGTACGATCGTACACCGATCCAGCGCAGCGGCTGCCATCCCATGATGGCCCCAAGCTTGCTCGCGGGGTGGGCAAGTGCTGCGACAAGAAGAGCCGTACATATGGATAGCAGCACCATGCCGCCCCGGTACAAAAAGGAATTAAACTGGCTGGTCAGCATAATCAGCAACAAAATACCAACAAGGCCAATGGTTCCCGCCATGTCCAATGCAATCCTTGGTTCTCTTGGCAGATGAATGGAAAGCTTTCGGCTTGGCCAGATCAGAGCAAGTGCCGCACCAATGAGCAATGAAAAAGCTCTCGTATCGGTTCCATAATATACACGGCTTGGATCCTGCCCGGATGTATAAAGAACCGCCATCAAAACAGCCGATAGAACGGCCGCTCCGAGAATGAACCGGAGAAGGATGTTCCGTTTCCCGATAAACTTCAGGCCGATCAGCAGCAACAGCGGCCATACTAAGTAGAACTGTTCCTCGACTGCCAGGGACCAGAGGTGGTTAAGTGGCGACGGCGGTCCGAATTGGGCAAAATAGGAGACTTTATGAAAAATAAGCCACCAGTTGCTGACGTATAAAAGAACAGAAAGCACATTGCCCCAGAGGTCGAGCAAAAAGGAACGCTCAAACATCAGGATCCACAAAATCACAATGAACAGCATGGACAGCAAAGCCGGCAGCAGTCTTCGTGCTCTTCTGATCCAGAATTTCTTGAAATCTATTTTTCCAGTCCTGAGGTATTCGGTTGCAATGATGTCTGTTATCAGGTAGCCGGATAAAACAAAAAAGATACCCACACCCAACAAACCGCCAGGCGCAAAGCCAAGGTTCAAGTGATAGGCGATCACCGCCAGCACTGCCAATGCTCGTAACCCGTCTATGCCGGGCATATACCTTTTGCTTTTTTGGGTAGGTTCAGGCATGCAATTTCCCCCTAACCAAAAAAAGGTTGTTTTGACTATATGTAAACGCTGCTTCCGCTATATTTACGCTGTTCCTTTTTTGCAGAAAGCCCTTGGTGATCAACATCATCGTTCTCCCTTCAAATAAGCAAGTCTTTTAATCTCCCATAATAGTTTAGTGCTTTTTAGAGAGGATGGAAACAAACCGTTTCTACTATTTTCGACAAAAACTTTTACTAAAAAATGTCGAAGTTCAGGGGAATATTTCCTATCACCCACTATAGTTCAATTGGTTTTTGACATTCAAGGATTATAATGCCCATCCAGCGGGAATGGGAGAAATGTCATGCGTAACAGGTAAAAATAGCTAAAAGATGCAAGATATTAGTAAAAACGACTAGTTCATAAGGCGATATTCCTTCTTTACAATAGGAAGGTAGAGAAAAGGCAGGCGGTGAAACGGATGTTATTTGATAAACAAAAGTACAGAATGCAGGCAGAAATGCTCGATTGGTATTCGGGAAAAGTATCCGAATCCATGAACCAGCTGGATCAGTTGGGAAGAGAACGTGCACAGGTTCTCACAAAGGCTCAGAGCTGGGAGAGCAAAAGCAAGAAAACCTATCAGCAGATCATGTCGGAGGCAGGAAGCACCCATTATTCAGCAGCAGGTACGGGAGAGCAGTTGAAAGAAGCTTTGAAGCGTGAAGCGAATCGCTTGAGGCAGTTTGCGAGCGAATTGGAGAGGAAGGAAAAGCTGGAAGAGGCAAAAAAGCTTGAAGAAGCAAAAAAGAATCATAGCCCTAGATAAATTTTGTTCTGGGGTTATTGATTTACTACATAGGTGTTAGGAAAGGAAAACAAGCATGGGTTGTTTAGGGTCAATTTTTCGCTTCACCTTATTCCTGGTCTGTCTGCTTCCCCTAATGTGGACAGGCTTTTTATCCATTTATACATTCTTTACCGCTTTGTTCGGTGGGAGCTGGGCCAATTTTGGCAAGGTGTTTTTAGTATGGATGATCCTGAGTTACATCATTGGCTGTGTTTGAAGCCAAGTGGAAGGATACCGATATGGGAGATACTTTTTTAGGCGTTGTCCTGGAACTTTGCAGCATCATGGTCTATCGTACGGTAAACCGGGTGGGCAGGATGGTAACCAGAGGGTAATTAATTAAAGGAGTTATTTATGGAAACGTGGGACGTCTACGATAAAAGGAGAAACAAAACAAATAAACTTCATGTGCGCGGCGACTCGTTGGCGGATGGTGAATATCATATTGTGGTTCATGTGTGGATCAAGAATGATAAAGGTGAAATCCTTCTGGCAAAAAGACATGAGGATAAGCATTTCCCCAATCTTTGGGAGTGCCCGGGTGGTTCGGTATTGGCCGGTGAAACGAGTTTGCAAGGTGCTTTGCGGGAAGTAAAAGAAGAAATAGGGATTACGCTGTCCCGGTCAAATGGAAGGTTGCTGAAAAGCGAGCGGCGTGACCATTTCCAAGATTTTTGTGATGTTTGGCTTTTCCACCAGAGTTTTGATCTTAGAGCGACTAACCTTCAAAAGGATGAAGTCATTGATATTAAATGGGTAACAGAGGCAGAGATGGACAGTATGTTTGAATTCCACTGTATGGTCCCTGTTCTTGATTATTATAAAAGCATGCAATGGTAGCAAGAAGTTGTCTTAGGGAATAGTGTCTCTAAGACTTTTTAATTTTCTCTAATTTCCCCGTCATTTCTAACCATTTAATTTCCAAAAGTGATGTATAATGTTGAGGGTACATAAAATGAATAAGGATTCATCTGCTGGAGATGAGGCAAAGCGAGGTGTGACATGAAGGGTCCAGAAATCATTAAGGACTTATTCGAACTAAAAGAAAAGGGATATATAAAGTATAACGATTATTTAAAGGTGGTTGAAGGGATCAATCGCTATGAAAAAGACCAGCGGCGAATTGCTGAAGGAAAAGAACCTTCGATACAGGCGCGGGAGGAACAGGAGCCACAGTTTGAGAAAGAAAAGGATTTTGTTCAACCCGTTCAACAGCCCATTCTCTCCAGTACTGCGCCGGCTGCTCCGCCTTTGCCAAAGCCAAGGCCGGTTCCGGCAGCTTCTCCAAAACCAGCGCTTATGGCTGAACAAAAACGCGAGCGCAACCTGACCCTGCTTATGGCAGCGGGAGTTGTGCTGCTGTTAATTGGCGGTCTGACGCTCGCAACCAGCCAATGGGATGTGTTCTCGCCGTTGGCAAAAACGATGCTTGTTGGCGGAATTGCCGCTTTGTTTGGCGGGTTGGGAGTTCTTTCTCAACGTGTGCTGAACATTAAAAAGACGGCGTTTGCTTTCTTTGTGCTTTTTGCGCTCTTTCTGCCGATTACGATTTTGTCAGCAGGGTTTTTTAAGCTTTTTGGCAGCTGGCTGAGTTTTTCTGGTGACGGAAAGTATGTACTGGGTGCTGTTACAAGCCTCGTATGTCCGCCGATTTACTGGAAATTTACGAAGTCTTTCGGCTCCAGGCTGTTTGCCTGGTTTACGCTCATTGCTTCGGCTATCGGCTATGGATTTATTCTTCTCGCGCTGGGTGCGGAGAAGAATGTGTTTTACTTTTTGTATGCACTTGGAAATGCGGCGTATATTTATCTGTATCATGTCCGGAAAACGAAGGACAGGGAAGATATCTATCAAAAGGTGCTCCCGGTCTTTATTCAGGCCAACCTTATTTTATCATCGGTCCTCATTATTGTTTCCTTTGAACAGCCGCTGTCCCAAAGCTTTAATTTAATTTTGACCGCTGCACTGTATTTGGCGATGAGAATGGTCAACAAGCGGGTGGAATATGAACTGCTTTTTATGGCATTTATCTCCTACGGTTTGTACCAGCTCGTTGTACAGGCGGCAGGAGCAGGATTGGCGCTTGTACTGATACCTGTGGTGCCGGTTGTTCTGCTTGCGGTGGCGCGCTTTTCAAAAGGCAATTTGAAAAAGTACTACCAGGTTGCCAACGCAGCCGTATCGGTCATTGCCTTTTTACTCGTGACAGGCAAAGGACTTATGCTCTCTGGAGGAGAAGGAAGTGTATGGATGCTGCTGGGGTATCTGGTGGTTGCCGGAAACTTCATTTATCTAAGCTATAGCACGGCGTTTCGTTTGTTTCCGTACCTCGCGTCCTTTTATATTTTTATTGCATCATCCGAGGTCTATCACCTCACCAGCTTAAACGATATGAAGTATTGGGCGCTGGCCATTGGATTATCAGGACTGGTGACCTATGCGGCAGGTCAATGGATCAAAACTCTCCGGCGTTCGGGCTTGTTTGTCGGAGGCGCCTTTCTTCTGATTGGTTTTGGGTTCACCCTTTTAATTCCGGAATATTGGCAGACGGCACTGCTCTCGCTTGTTCTGACAGGGATGGCAGCACGGCACTACCGGCTTGAAAAGGATCTTGCCAAAAAGATGGCCAGTGCAGGCGTTTCCGTCTTTGGCTTTTTCACAGGATTTTCGGCGGGGATGGCCTTGATCCCTGATCCGGACAGGGCACTATCGGTCGGGATTGGAACCATTCTTCTGGCGGCTCTTTATTATTGGAGAAAGAATGACAGAATCCTTGGACAATATGCGGTGATGGGAGCCATCTTTGCTTCCTTCATCAGCTTCCTGGCTTCGTTCAGTACGGAGGCCGATTGGGTTCGGCTTTTGTGCAGCGTGTTGTTTGCGTTTATGGTGTTTGTCGGTACACGCTATTTTAAGCAATATTTTGGGTTTGGCATCGTGCAGGCGGGCTTGTTCTTTGTGTTTTACTCTTTCCTTCACTTGATTGCAGAACCCGTCAATGAACGGCTCACGCTTATTATTTTGTCCGCTCTGCTGTTTGTTTCGGGAGAGGCATTAAAACGTGTGGACCGGCAAAGCCATCTTCCAACGCTGGTGGTCAGCCAGGCGGCTCTGCTGTATTCAGTGTTTTATACGTTTATTACTTCAGGGGAAACCTTGCCGTATTTTCTTCTTACGGTTCTTTACGGACTGTATGTCTGGCGCTCTGTCCATGAAGCAGAATTAAAATACAGTCTGTATGCGGGACTGACCGTGTTATCCATGGCCTTCGGTTTTACCGTAAACGAATGGTTCCCTAATGAGATTCGTTTGTTATACAGTTTGGTGCTGCTTGCTGCTTACTTTGTTGTTTCAGTGGTCTGGAAGGAACGGCTCAGGTGGTATATTGTTCCATTTTCGATTCTGGTCATGGCCGAGTATCTTGCGGATTCGTATTATGCAGGAGAGGTTTTGCCTCTGTGGTTTTATGTAGGTGTGGTCCTTGTATTCATGGCGTTCTTTCAATCTCTTAAAGGAAATTGGAGAATTGCTGTGGCGTTTCCGCTAATCTACTTTTGGCTGATGATGGCCAACATGATTGACCTGTACAGCTTATCCGCACAATTAAGTGCGCTTGTCTGGTATGCGATTGGGCTTCTGTTCACAGCTGTAGGAATGTTTATCTATGAAAAACTCTACCATCCTGAAAACGGTGAAAAAGTAGATTTGTACGGAATTGCAGGACTCATCTATGTATGGACCGGCTGCCTGCAGGCAGTGGATTGGGTATTTATTGGCGGGCTGTTCGTGGTTGCGGTGCTGCTGTACCATCATTCTTTACGGATTGCAGCTTTTCCGATGGTTCAAAAGAGCCTTCAGACCGTCTCTTTGGCGGTCGGACTGCTAACCTATTATACAATTCTTGATATGTTCCATGTTCCAAGCGTGATCATCACGGAACTCTATGTGCTTCCATGGATTCTTTTAAGCTATTTAATTACACAAAAAACGTGGAACCTGAACGAAAAGTCGGTCATGATTGTTCAATACAGCCTTATCGGCCTGATATCCATCATCTTGATGGTCGATGCCATGTACAGCTATAAAATTGCTGATGCCGTCATTTTGGGTTCTCTTGCTGTGCTTAGTATTCTGTATGGATTTATCTCCAAGCAGAAAAGCTATTTCTTCAGTGGTTTGATTGTGCTCATCGTAAATGTGTTCGTGCAGACCCGTCCTTACTGGGGCAATATGCCATGGTGGGTGTATCTCCTCATCGCCGGAATTTTGCTCATCGGGTTTGCGGGCTACCATGAGTTCAAAAAACAAAAGGGGATTGAATCTCCATCATTGAAAGAGCAGTTTCAGCGAAAATGGGGCACATGGTTTGGTGCCTGGAAATAAGGAAAAAGGACAGTTCCGTGTGAGGAACTGTCCTTTTTTGTATCAGCGGGTCCACCCGCTTGCTTCCAAAATCAGATTCTTCAATCAAAAGTAGCCTCCTCTAAATAAACGAGCTTTCTACCTGGTTGGCAGAGCAGTAGTATTCACTGGACCGTTTGTATTGTTTTTTTCGGTAATAATAATCGCCAAGCTGTTCATAGCACATCCGGATATACATAAACTCATCTTTTTTCTGAAAGATGGGAAGGGCGATTTCTTCCAAAAATATTTTGTAGTCTTCGTCGTTTCGGCGCTTTGAAACCTGAAATTGAAGAATCTTAAGCAGACAATAGGTTTCGTTCAGTTCGCCTTTTAACAGCTCAAGTCCTTTGGTGATCCAGCGGGTGGCATCTTCGGTTTCATTGAGCTGGAAAAGGTTGTTGGCCAAAAGATAGATGGTCAGTTCTCCGCCTTGGAGGTCATTGCGTGCATTCAGAGATTTTAAAAAGTATTCAATGGCTTCCCATGGTTTCTTCATTTTGTGATAAACGATTCCCATATTGTGATAGATATGTATTCGTAAATGGCCGATATCCGGCAGTGATTCAATGCCTTTAAGCGCTTTTTCAAAGTATGTAATGGCGGTAGAATGTTCATTGATCCGGTTATAATCAATCCCAAGAAGAATATAGCAATCAATGACTTTCTTGAATTGAATGTTTTTATGAAATTCCTCCATCGCCCTTTCGGAATGGAAAATGGAAAGGGTGATTTTGCCCAGCCGGCTGTAAATCAAGGCGAGCTGGTAATGGTATTCTGGTTCACTGACATAATCCTTTGCTTTTAAGTAGAGTTCAAGTGCTTTTTGAAAATGGCCTTTCAAATATTCGTAAAGCCCGGAAAAATAATAGTAGTAGGCTGCTGTTTCTTTCGGCGTGTATTCAATGTATTTTTCCGCATGAGCTAATTGTTCTTCCGCACTGTCGAATTCTCGCAACAAGAGAAAGTGCCGGGTGGCGCACAAGTGAAACATGGATAAAAGCTCAATATCCTTAATGCCTTTCATTTTTTTTTCGATATTGATGTAATGGTCCTTTGTCGCAGACCGCTTCCTCGCTTTTATGTCGTCATACCAGCTGTAGATTAATTTTTTTATTTCATTGGTGGAGGAGGACTGCAGCAATTCGTCGTATTCTATGTTTAGTTTTTTGCAAAGCAACTCAAGGATCTCTTTGGAAGGAACAATGCTGTTGTTCTCCACTTTACTAAGGTAGGGAACGGAACAAATTCCCGAAGTGAGTTGTTTTTGGGTTAGTTTATTTTTTTCTCTGAAATATTTGATCTTCTCTCCTCTAATCATAATCCACCTCAATCCCTCTTCATCATTCTCATCATATCACATTAAATAACTGATTTTTCCTATTATATACATAATTTATGGGGCATTTGGCAGTTATTTGTCAATAAATGAGGACGCAGCAGGAAAGAAGAAGGAATATGCCATATTTCCTAGGAAATAGATTGACGAATGCTGTCCTATTCTCCTGTTTTTTCTGCTGGCACAGGAAATTTTGCTTTTAAAAAGAAATTAGGCATAAGGCGAATAATGAGAAGGAGTGGGGTCCTTGAAAAAAAAGGTTGGTATCATTGGTGGCGGAACGACTGGATTGCAGCTGGCTTATGCTTTAATGGAGGATTTCGATGTCACGATCATCTCTCACCGCACACCGGAGCAGGTGCGAAGCGGGAGAATCATGTCCACGCAGGTCCATTTTGGCCCGGCACGTGAACGGGAAAAGAGATTTCATATGCCAGATTGGAATAGTGAGCAGATGATTACGAGCATTCATATAACGGTAGGGGACCAAAAGCTGTTTGCAGGCCGGCTGGAAAAGCAAGCATTATCCGTGGATCAGCGGCTTTCTTATTCAACGTATGCAGAGGACTTAGAGAAAAAGGGTGTTACGTTTCAGCAAAGAAAGATCACCGAACAGGACAGGGAGACATTAGATGAAGAATTTGACCTTGTAGTGGATTGTACGGGAAAAAATGGTCCGATCTTTCCGTTTCCGATTGAAAAAGAACTCACTCCGTTTCAGGGGCCACAGCGAAAATGCATTGTAGGCTACTTTAAGGGAGTTAAGCCGGTCTCTCCCTGCGGAGTCAGTGTAACGGTGATCCCGGAGCTGGGGGAAATGTTTGAGATTCCGGCTGAAGCAGAGTCCGGCCCGGTCACTATCCTGTTTATCACAGCTGTCCCTGCTGGCCCGCTTGATATGTTTAAAGGAATGAAATCTCCGGAAGCCTTTACGATTAAAATGAGAGAAGCGGTAGAAATGTTCTTTCCGGAGATTCACAGCCGTATTGTTGATGAACTGTTTGCGCTAAGTGATGAAAATGGCTTCCTCCAGGTTGCCATTACGCCTGAGGTGAGAAGGCCATATGTGATGGAGGAACATCAACTCATACTGGGATGTGGAGACAGTGTGGTGCTGAACGATCCGATTACCGGACAAGGATGCAACTTGTCTTCCTACTGTGCGGAGCAGCTGTCTGAACTGCTGGTCGAACATAAACATGATGACCACTGGGGTGAGGAGCTGGGGATTTTATATTGGAATAGAATTAAGCATTTCGTTAAAGAAGTAACAGAATGGACGAATGCGATGACACAGCCGCTACCCGGACATGTTATTCAGATGCTGCTCGGCGGGGCACAGGATCAGGTAACTGCCGATCAGGTAGCCCGCTGGTTCGAAAATCCTTCGAGTGCCCATCAGGTTTTTCTGGCAAAAGTGTAAAACAACTGAAATTAGTGCCGATCTTCCATATATAGGAGAATCGGCGCTTTTTTGTCGTTTCTAGTCCAAACATCCCGAATGATTACAATTATTAGGAACTTAGTCTAGTACCTCCATCCTTCTTTGTTTTTTACAATAGAAACACAAGAGATTGAGCAGGCGGTGAATCTATGATTTTTGATAAGCAAAAGTATCGGATGCAGGCTGAGATGCTGGACTGGTATTACGGTAAAGTTCAGGAGTCCATGCAAAAGTTGGACCAGCTGAGATGGGATCGCAACCGGGTACTGACGAAGGCGTCGAGCTGGGAAAGTAAAAGCAAGGCGTCCTATCAGCAAATGATGTCGGAAGCGGCAAGCACCCACTTTGCTTCGGCAAGCTTGGGTGAACAGTTAAAAGATGCGTTGAGGCGGGAAGCGGCTCGGCTTAGAGAACAAGCCGATGAGATGGAGAGGCAGGAGAAGCTTCATGAGTCGAATCAGTGTCAATCCCGATGAACTGGAAGACCTGGCTGCTGATTACCAGGCAGAAAGTTGATTAAGGTAAGATAGGGCAAAGATCATACTGATAATTTAGTGTTGAAAACGTCAAATCCATAATGTAAAAGTTGAAGGCATGTGGACGCACTGAATGATGAGCAGAATAAATGTGATGAGGAGAAATCCGATAGCGCATGGTTACATGAGTCTAATTGGTATGTAATAGAAGATCACGGTGATCGAAAAGGAATTTATGTACCAGCCATCTACCCTGATGGGAAAATCTATTGGCGTTTTCTATAATGAAAGGTAGCAAAGCCCCAGGATCTTACTCAACCCGGGGCTTTTCTTATTCCTATTTAGAAAACTCTGTTTCCAGCGCCTGTACGATCTGCTCCACGGACAATCCCTGGCCGCTCTGTACGGCAGCCAGGAAGGCTCCTTCCACAAGCGGAACATCCTTGAATTGAATGTTCCGGTCCCCGGTATACAGCTCGAGGGCCATTTCGGCGTTCATGGTGGCAGAGCCGATGTCGGTTAAAATGATGGCATCGTCTGTGATGGAAGAAAATGCTTTTTCGATTCGGGAGACGTCGGTTCCGATTTTCCCGCCATCGAGCCCGCCGGCATTATGGATCTCCACGTTGGCTGCCATCTCGGCAAGCAGCTCCTTCAAACCGTCAGCTAATTTTTCACTGTGGGAAACGAGGATCAAGTTAACCATTCAGCACCTCCGCTATCTGGCGGAGCAGGATGGAGCTGGACAATGCCCCAGGATCCTGAAGACCTTTGGAGGCATCGCCGAAGTACGAAGCCCGTCCTTTTTCCGCTTTCAATTCTTTTGTATCTGCCAGCGCGTTTTCAATCACCGTCTCAAGCGGCCCATCGCTCTTAAGCGCCTCAGTAAAGGGCTCCAACACGTCCAGCATGGTTTTCTGGCCGGCCTTGGATTTTCCGCGTGCAGCCACACCGTCCGCCGCCTCTTTAAACCCGTCGTATAATTCATCACCCTCTACTGAGCTTTTGCCATTCCACTTGGTAGCAAATTTTACAAAGACAGTACCGAAAAGAGGGCCGGATGCGCCCCCGACTGTTTTGATCAATGTCATGCCCACAAGCTTGGAAAGCTCCCCAAGATCTGCAAAGGAATCTTTATCCTCCAGTTCTTTTTTTACAGCAGTAAACCCGCGTGACATGTTGATGCCATGGTCGCCGTCACCAATTTCCCGGTCCAGGTCCGTCAGTTCATCTTTTTGCTTCTCAATTTGATCCGCTGTATTCAACAATGCTGTTTTCAGACCTTCTGTGGTCAGTTTCATATTATTCACTCCTCACTGGAAATCCAATGGTTTCTGAAGGGGCATCCAGGTACCCGAGCAATTCATCATCGACAGCCAGCAGGGTAATGGAGAAACCGTGCATTTCTAACGAAGTCATGTAGTTTCCTGTATAGCTGCGGGCAATCGAGTATTCTCTCTGTTCCAATTGTTCACTCACATATTTGTAGGCGAGGTACAGTTCTGAGATAGGAGTACCGCCCATTCCGTTTACCATCAGGGCAATCCGTTTGTCGGTTACTTCTGCGGTCAGCCGGTCGAGCAGCTCCGACACGATCTCATTTACAGGTGCGACAGTTTTCCGTTCAATGCCTTTTTCCCCATGGATGCCGATCCCGATTTCCATTTCGTTTTCGTGAAGCTCAAAGCCCGGCTTGCCGCTCTCTGGCATATAACATGGGGAAAGAGCCATGCCAATGGAACGAACCTGATTAATGGCTTTTTCTGCCGCTTTTTTGACTTCTGATAGCGATTTTCCTGCTGCGGCGGCTGCACCAGCAATTTTATGAACAAAAACGGTTCCGGCCACACCACGCCGATCTTCTGCATTCTTAATCGCAATATCGTCATTAACAATAACCGTTTCAACCTGTATGCCTTCAAGTTCAGCGAGTTCCTTGGCCATGTCAAAATTCATCACATCACCTGAATAATTTTTGACGATCAGCAGCACGCCTGCGCCGCCGTCAGCTGCCTTGATTCCTTCCAGCACCATATCCGGCGTCGGTGAGGTAAATACTTCACCGCATACGGCAGCACTCAGCATGCCTTCTCCAACGTAACCTGCGTGTGCCGGTTCATGGCCGCTGCCTCCTCCCGAAACCAGCCCAACCTGGCCAGAAGGGGTGCCGTCTTTGCGTTTAATGACATTTACACCTTCTATCTTTTCATAGTAATCAGGATGGGAGCGAACGAGTCCATCAACGATGTCTGTTACAAATTGATTAGGATCCTGCAAGAGTTTATCCAACGTCATCTCTCCTTATCAGTATGAAAATTCGAAACGCTTACATTGTATTCCCTTCTGTTTATCTTATCAACCTTCTTGCTTCAAAGAAAAAACCCTGTCTATGCAGGGCGTATTAATGAGTGGATTCCACATCGTCCATTTCAATGTTCGGGTCGTCAAGTCCGGCGTGGACACCCCAATAATAAAAAATGAGAGAAAGAATAGCCGCAACAAGGGTATCCCAAGGGGCGTGAATAAGATGATCGGCCTTTGTTCCGGGGCCATAGCTGCCAACAAAAGACATGGCGAGCAGGAACAAATAATAGATAATGAGCCACCATCCGGATTTCAGGTGCAATTTAATCTCTTCTTTTGAAAAGGAAGAGGAGCGGTATGCAGCGATAAAATAAAGGATGAGGGAGAGGATGATGATCGGAATGATAAAAGAAACGACCTTCCACGTGCTCCAATAAATCACCAGGGTTGCTCCAACGAATGCAAGCGGGGTAACCACTTGGGCACCTTTTAACAAAAAGGGGCGTTTAAGTTCCGGAAGCTTCTTTCTGAGCGACATGAGCGACACGGGACCGACCACAAATGTCAGCGCTTTTAACGAGGTGCTCGCATCGACCAGATCAGCCCATGCCTGAAAGCGGTAAGGAAGCATCCAAATAATCGCCAGTACCAAGGTAAGCCAAAGCGCAGCTCTTGGCAGTCCGCTTTTCTTATCGATCTTACGAAATATTTTAAAAAAGTAGCCGTTTTTCGCCCAGGCAAACAATGAGCGGGCAGTTGCCGAAAAATAAATATTCCCGGTGGCTGAAGGAGAGATGACGGCATCAACAAGTACAAGATTGGCGAGCCAGACAACACCCAGTGCAGTAGCCAAATCTGCCCAAGGAGAATCAAAGTGAAGGCCGCTCCAGCCATCGCTCAGCTTGCCAGAAGGTACAGCCCCGATATAGGCAATCTGCAGGAGCATATAAACCATCAAACCGATCAGGACCGAATAAATAATGGCAAAGGGGATACTTTTCTCGGGGCGACGGGCTTCTCCGGCAAATTCAATCGGCTGACGGAAGCCGTTGAAGGCGAATACAATTCCAGCCCCAGTAACCGCTGCAAAGATTCCTTTTGTTCCACCGGGCGATGCGCCGGTGACGGCAAAATTGGAAGCATCAAAATGCATGAATAAAACGATGATGATGATAGAGGGGACAACGAATTTAAAAACAGTAAGAAAGGTGTTGATCTTTCCAAACAACGCGACACTCCAGTAGTTAAGGATAAAGAAGAGAAGAATTAATCCGATCTGTACAGAAAATCCTCCTATGGTCGGTGTTCCATCCTTGTGGCCAAGACTGTCAAACCAATACTCCAAATATCCCCGTACGGCCTGGGATTCAATACTGATGACTGCCGAGTAGGCCAGCATGGATATGAAACCAATCAAAAAGCCGACGACAGATCCATGGGTAAAATCCGGGTAGCGGACAAAACCTCCCGCCACAGGCATGGCTGCCCCGAGTTCAGCGTATACCAGCCCGATCATCATGATGATGACTGCTCCGATGATCCAGGAAATCCAGGCATAGGGGCCCGCATACTGAGCTCCTGTGGCTGCAGCATACAGCCAGCCCGAACCAATGATGGAGCCAAGCCCGAGAAACGTGAGATCGAGTGTGTTTAACCTTCGTTTGAATGTTCCATTGTTTTGATTGGACGCCATACCTTTCATCTCCTGAACGGTTAATGTTGTGTAATGATTAGTTTGAAAATTCCCTGAATCATCCAGCTATAAACACGGGAGAAAATAGAAAAACCAGTTTCTCAGGTCTGGGTTCTGAGAAACTGGTTTTTTTTATCTTTTTATCATATTGAAATGCGCGTTCAACTGCCCCCTAATCATCGTATCCCGCAATTTTTCCTTTTGGATGTGCTCCTGTGCTTTTTTCAGCTCCTTCCTGATCTCATGCGTCTGAACCCCGTCTTCTCTCTTGTCTGCTATGCTCATCAGCATCTCCACATCTGAAAAGGAATACTTGCGTGTGCCTTTTTCCGTACGGGCGGGAAAGATTAAATTCCGCTCTTCATAATACCGGATTTGTCTCACTGATAACCCTGTTAAGTCTTTAACCGTGCCGATGGAAATCACTTTTTTCTCTTTATATGATGAACTCTCATAAGACACCCACATCACTCCTTTATCAGTGGTGGCACGAAGTTCTTTCCATTACTATAAAGCTTTCTGAATAGATTGAAAAGTGGTATGTTAGATTTTCTGACATACGTTTTGGGGGTCTGAAAAAAGGGCGGAAGGTTATCTTACAGGTTGAGAGATTTCTTCCCGTTCCTTTCGTATACTGAAATCAATCATTCCGGACGAGGGGAGAGAAGCTTTTGTTACGTTTCATCGGACAGTTTGTGATCATCCTCGCCACCCTGGCTGCCGGAAATGCACTGTCATCCTTTTTTCACTTGCCGGTTCCCGGAAGTATACTGGGGATGTTTTTGCTGTTTCTCGGCCTGCTGACAGGAGTTGTGAAATTAAGATGGGTGGAAGGTGTCGCGAACTCCCATCTCCGTCATATGACCTTGCTTTTTATTCCGCCAGTAGTGGGTCTGTTTTTAAACTGGGGAGCGGTTCACATTCAGCTATGGAAAGTGCTCCTTGTTCTTTCTTTAAGCAGTTTGTGCATTCTGTTAGGAACAGGATACTCAGTGGAATTATATGAAAAGAGAAAAAGGAGGAGAAACGGATGAGCATCACGTTTGGCAACACTCTGTTAAGTATTGTGGCTACAGCATTGACCTATCTGTTCGGTCTGCGAATTTACCGCAAATCCAATCAGAAGTCCTGGCTCAACCCTTTATATACGGTAACGTTACTTCTTTTTCTTTTACTTCCATTCTTGCATATGGACGTGAAATCTTATGAAAAGGGAAGCAAAATCTTTTCCCTTCTGCTCCAGACGGGAATCGTATCCCTGGCCATTCCTATTTACAAGCAATTTCCTCTGATTAGGAAAAACATCAAAAAAATCACCGTGGGCATAGTAAGCGGCGGGATGGCAGGTATTGCCTCTTCTGTAGCATTTGCGTTCCTTCTTGGATTAAAGGGCGAAGTAGTGGCGTCCCTGCTGCCGAAAACAGCCACATTGCCAGTCGCTTTGTCTGTGTCCAGTTCCCTTGGCGGAACAGCACCGCTTACCATTCTTTTTGTGTTGATTTCCGCTCTTTTTTCGTTGATCGTCGGTCCTCATGTGCTGGATGGTTGCAACATCAAGAGCAAAACGGCACGCGGTCTTGCGATGGGAATTTCCGCCCAGGCGCTTGGCGCAAATCGTTCCTTTCAATGGGGAGAGGAAGAAGGGGCAATGGGAAGTGTAGGAATGACAACGACCGCCATTCTGGTTTCAGTGACAATTCCAATGGGCATGCTGTTCATAGCATATCTATAGAGAAAGGGGATTTTTTGTAATGGAACAGAAAAAGGAAATTCTGATTACAAAATTAATCGAAGCAGGTTTTTATAAATCCGAAAATGGGCATCTTCATGAACTGACATTAGAAGAGCTTTTGAAAGAATATCAAACCTTAAAAATGAAGCCATTTTGTTAATGAAATAAGAGATTCTAATAAAAGAGCAAAGAATCCATCCGGTTGGGAAAGGGTTCTTTGCTTTTTCTTATTGTCTATTTTAGAACAGTGAGCATTCGGGCAAGTTTCACAGATTACCGGGCAGCTTTTTATGATTTCCAGGCAAGTTTTGCAGACATCCAGGCAAGTTTCGCAGATTTGCGGGAAACTTTTTAAATTTTCCGGGCAAGTTTGTCGAATTACCACCCTGAGTGCTCGCTGGTTAAAGTCCAAAATGTACTTAAAAAATGATTCTTGTTATATTCAGAAAATACGTTATAATACAAAGAATACAAAAATTTAGGAGTGAGAAGTGTGAAAGCGTTAGAGAAAGTCAGTGCGTTTTTCGGCAACACGTTTGCGGTCTGGGTGCTATTAATAGCAGTGGCCGCTTTTGTTTATCCTCAAGGGTTTACTTGGATCGGAAATTATATCGTGTGGCTGCTGGGGATTATTATGTTCGGCATGGGATTGACCCTGTCCGGCTCTGACTTTAAGGAAGTCGCCAAACGGCCAAAAGACGTAGCCATTGGTGTGGCCGCTCAATTTCTCATTATGCCGCTGCTGGCATTCGGGCTGGCAACCTTATTGCCGTTGTCACCGCAAGTTGCGGTAGGAGTTATTCTTGTTGGGTGCTGTCCTGGTGGAACGGCCTCCAATGTTATGACCTATTTGGCAAAAGGAGACACTGCGCTGTCTGTTGCCGTAACGTCTGTATCCACAGTGCTTGCCCCCATTTTGACGCCATCATTGATTTTATTATTTGCAAGCAAATGGCTTCCTGTTTCACCGGGAGATTTATTCATATCTATAGCCAAAATGATCATCATTCCGATTGTTCTTGGCATTATCGTAAAGATGCTGCTTGGCAAAAAAGTGGAAGCAGGTGTGAAAGTCCTTCCCCTTGTTTCGGTTATCTGTATTGTGGCCATCGTTGGGGCGGTTGTCGGTGGAAGCAAAGAGCAGATTGCATCCACTGGGCTTGCTATTTTCGCAGTGGTTGTTCTTCATAACATGCTTGGATTGTTGCTCGGATACTGGGCGGCGCGCCTGTTCAAGATGAGCCCGCCGAAACAAAAAGCGATCTCCATCGAAGTGGGCATGCAGAATTCCGCGTTAGGAGCAGGATTGGCCAGTGTCCACTTCTCTCCGCTTGCTGCGGTACCGAGTGCCATATTCAGTGTCTGGCATAACATTTCAGGCGCCCTGGTGGCGACCTATTATAGAAAGCAAGCTGAAAAATTGGAGGCAAAGGGAGACCGCTCTCCATCTAAAACAGCGTAAAACTGCCGAACCTTCGGCAGTTTTTCTTTGTGGTCTGTAACTTTTTTCTCTTTCATCCGTATATATGGTATGGTTTTAGAAGAATGACAGTTTCTTACTTTCTTTCCGTGAATTTTATTGGAGGAATGATGAATGGCTGAAAGAGCTGAAAAGAAAAACCAGTCCAGGATTTGGACGGTTTTGGCTGGAATCGGATTGTTTATTTTAGGTAAATTAAAATGGGTTTTTGGATTATTAAAGCTGGGGAAATTTGCAACATTGGCTTCCATGTTTGTATCCGTTGGTGCGTATGCCATGTTTTTCGGTTGGAAATTTGCCGTAGCCCTGGTCTATTTGCTGTTTGTTCATGAGATGGGTCACCTGGTGGCCATGAAACGGAAGGGGATACCGACCTCACCTGCGATTTTTGTACCGTTTATGGGGGCGGTCATCGGCATGAAAGAAATGCCGAAAAACGCGAAGGATGAGGCGTTTGTGGCTTATGCCGGCCCGTTGTTCGGCCTGCTTTCGTTCCTTCCTGCGGTTTACCTGTATGAAACACAGGGGTCGCCTTTCTGGGGATTGGTTGTCTTTTTGGGTGCATTTATTAATCTGTTCAACTTGTTCCCGGTCTCTCCGCTTGACGGAGGACGAATTGTTGGAGTCCTTTCTACCAAACTATGGCTGATCGGCCTCATCTGTATGATTCCTTACATGTTTATTTCTCCTGACCCGATTATCTTTCTTATCTTCCTGTTTGGGATTGCTACCTGGTGGAGAAGAGTGAGAGAGGATTATGTCTTGCAGGAAAGCAAGCAGTCGCTGGAACTTCATCAGAAGGAAGAAGAAAAAATTCATGAACTGGTCCGGGAGATGGAGGAATATCGTGATCTTCCCAATTTTCCTTATATCGTGGATACCTTTATCGATGAAGGGAGAATTGAAAAGGAACGGTTGATCCGTAATCTTCCTTCAGGTTTTACCTGGCCTTTTGTGCATGATAAAAAACGGCTGAAAAAAGACGCGATGCTGACGGAAATTAACCTGCTGCAAAAGCGGGAAAAATATTTTCTTTTTCTATACAAGCATGAAGTTATGAAAGAAAAGGAAAAGGAGCGGCTGCTTGCTGAGCAGGAGTTTCATACCGGGGAAGATATGGGTGCTGAGCCTGAAGGCGGTCGTCCTGAAAAAGTTGTTGAAGCCTATCTTATGGCAGTAAAGGAGGAGGCCCAAACCCAGCAAGAGGAAGTGGATCGCCGCAAGAATTATTATGTGGCCAGCTTAAAAACAAAAATTGTGGTCCTTCTTTTGTATCTTGCTCTGGCAGGTGTCCTGTCTTATTTCGCAATGTATGGACATACCATTATGGAAGTCCACCGCGAACTGCTTCAGCGGTAATTAAAAAATGCCCGGCATACCATTTTTATGGAAGCCGGGCGTATTTTATTATTTTCGTATTCCATAAATGATTAGCCCCAGACCGGCCACAATCCAAAGCAATTTTGCCGTGCTGATCTTGGCTGTGATGCCGACTAACCCTAAGGACATGGTCGAAAAGAAAATAAAAGGTCCGATAATGGACAGCGTGGAATTGATCAGCAAGGCTTTTTCAACTGAATTAAAACGGAGCATTAAAAATGCGGCACTTACTTCGCATACCCCGGACAGAATCCTGATCATGGCCATGCCGAGGACGATTTTCTCAAATACTTGAAACATACAGTCAACCCCCATGAAGTGCATGCTGCACGTAGTCGCCGGCCGTTATGTACCCGTACAATAAATGGCTGTCCTTATACTATATGTTGTCCACCCCAAAGTAGAAGTTGAAAGCAAGTGCCTTTTCAAAGGGCTGAAATCACTTGTGAAATGTGTAGATTTATTTGGTATTTTACAAAATAGTTAAAGAAAAAGATTATTCGACAAAACTTCTTATTATTCGCTAAATGATACGTTTGACAACATTTTTTTAAATGTGTAATACTATGAATGTATAGGGCTCCTATACAGATTGTCATGACGAAGGGATAGTGAAAGTACATGCAAGGAAAAGTAAAATGGTTTAATGCAGAAAAAGGATTTGGCTTTATCGAAAGAGAAGATGGAGATGATGTATTCGTACATTTCTCAGCCATCAATTCAGAAGGTTATAAGTCTCTTGATGAAGGCCAAGAAGTTGAGTTTGAAATCGTTGACGGAGCTCGTGGACCACAAGCAGCTAACGTAACCAAACTATAATAATAACTAGCCGATACCTCGGATAATAACCCAGCATTCTTAGAATGCTGGGTTATTTATGTGAATCAATATTCTTCTTCAGATTTGTGAACCTTTTTAAATTTGCCAAACCGTGAACCGAGGTAATAGGCGCCGAGGATGATGGCTACAAAGCCAAGACTGATAAAAAATCCTACCCGCTGATTGGTATGCAGGAGAGACCCTGCGATCGTAAAGGCAATGAGAGCAATACCCAGATAAGAGGTTAACGGATAGGATGCAGATCGGTAATGCTCTTCGCTGGAGCCAATCTGTTTTCTTTTTTTGATATGGGAGGACAGAATGATCACCCAGTTCAAAATCAGCATGATACCAGCAGAGGTTGTCATATATTCATATACTGTGTCCGGCAATAAAAAGGAGAAAAGGACAGAGATCGCAAGGCCGATACCGCTCAAGCCGAGAGCACCGGCAGCAACTCCGCGGCTGTTCTTTTTCTGAAGGCGTCCGGGAGCATCACCGTCTTTGGCCAGGGAAACCATAATGCTGGTTATCGAGAACAGAGCTCCTACCATGGTAGAAAATGCAGCACTGATCAGTATGACGTTGAATATCGTGTCCAGATAAGGAATAGGGAAACTTGCCAGCGCTTTGACAAACGGGCTTTTGTCCTCATTAATGATGTGAAAGGAAACCATCATCAAAATAAATAGAATACTGACGGCGTACAGCACTGTTAATGCGATGACGAGAAATGTACCGGCTTTTGGTACATCTTTTTTATTTCTTAACTCTGTGGAGAGAACCCCCAGCACTTCAATTCCACCGTAGGAAAATAAAATAAAAATCATCGCGGACCAGAAACCTGAGAAGCCGTTGGGAAACCAGCCGTGTGCAAAGGAAGCAGAAGAAAGACCTGCCTTCGCACTGTCGGGGGAAATGACGCCCGTCACAGCGAGAATCCCAAATCCAATAAACGCAACAAGAGTGGATATTTTGATCACCGCAAAGAACGATTCAATGCTGCCGAAGTTTTTTACGCCGAGCAGGTTAATCCCAAGCGCAAGTATAGAATAAACAACAGATAAGAGCCAGAGGGGCACATGGGGCAGCCAAAGCTGTGTAAAGATGGCCAGGGCTGTTACTTCACTGGACATGATCAAAACACCGGCCGTCCAGTAGATCCAGCCGCTCATAAATCCGACAGGATGGCCGAATGCCTGACCGGCATATGTCCGGAAAGAACCGGGCTGTGGATCCTGTACCGTCATTTCAGCAAGTGCACTAAAGACAAAATAGGCCGTTAAACCGGCAAGGAGGTAGCCAATCAGCACGGAAGGCCCTGCTGAATGGATGGAAAGTCCAGACCCCAGAAAAAATCCCGCACCGATCACTGAGCCAATGCCAATCAATGAAAGCTGCCACCAGGCGAGTTTATGGGATTTCCCTTTCTTAACCTTGCTTTGTTGGACATTTTTCACACTTTGTTTAACAACATTTTGGTTATGCATATCGATCCCTCCTATACCTTACATACCCATTGTGCCCGAAACTTAGCTTTCTATTGACTGAGTCGAAAATTGTCGAGAAAGAAATTTTATTGTCAAGATATTTTAAAGTTTATGAAGGAATTGTTAACGGGTATATCGAAATATATATACATCACGGAAGGAGGAGTTAAGATATGCAATTTAACATTCGTGGAGAAAACATTGAGGTGACTCCAGCTTTAAGGGAATATGTTGAAAAGAAAGTTGCAAAACTAAAGCGCTATTTTAACGAAACTCCGAACACTGACGCATATGTCAATCTAAAAGTTTACAACAATACTCAATCAGTCGAGGTAACCATTCCGATGACAGGGCTGCTGCTAAGAGCAGAGGAAAGCCACACCGATATGTATGCGGCAATTGACCTCGTAATTGAAAAATTAGAGCGTCAGATTCGTAAACATAAAACAAAGGTGAACCGTCGTTCCAAACAAAATGGAGGCATTCATGAAATGATTGCCAACAGTGCAGATGCCACTACAACCATTGTTTTGGACGAAGAGGAAGACGAATTTGAGATTGTCCGTGAAAAACGTTTTGACCTTAAGCCAATGGATACCGAGGAAGCCATTCTTCAAATGGATCTGCTTGGACATAACTTTTTTGTTTACAATCATGCAGAAACCGGCACGACCAATGTGGTGTATAAACGAAAAGATGGAAGATACGGCCTGATCAGCCCGGAATAACCATTAACTCTAAATAACGAAAAAAAACAGCCGGCAAAAGAGCACACAAATGTGTTTCTTTGCCGGCTTTTCTGCTGTATTTCATTTTTATCAGAAAGGACTTTTCTGTGTGAGGCGAGAAAACAAAAGGATACAGAAACGGAGGTTTTTCATGGAATTGCAACAGCAGCTGTCAGAAATAAAAAAACTTCAGCAGCAATGCGAAGCCGAAGAAAATTTACAACTAAAATTGAACTGGGACATGCTTGAACAGCGTGATGGCAATAGAAAGGAGGACTTTTTTCATTATGAGGAAGGGGAGCTTTGCGCCTTCCTGGGGATCTATGGATTTGGAAGCAAAGCTGAACTATGTGAAATGGTGCTTCCCGCCTGCCGCAGAAAAGGAATTTTTACAAAGCTTTTAAAGGAAGCCATAGAAGTTGCCAAATAAGAGTATGATGAAATCCTGCTCAATACACCGGCAAATTCAACATCCGGCCTTGCCTTTTTAAAACAAGTGCCATGCGGATACGCTTTTACCGAACACCAGATGAAGTGGCAGGAAAAAGTCGTTGAAGCATCACATGACGTTTCTTTAAGACCAACGAGGCCCGCTGATCTTGAGTTTGAGATGCAGTTGGATGTTGAATGCTTTGGCTTTTCGCTTTCAAAAGCCCAAGAGTATAATCAGCGGATAAAAAATGAAAAAGGACAGGACCGGTATGTGATTGAGAAAAACGGAAAAGCGGCAGGGAAAGTAAGAGTGGCCGCAGCAGCGGGGGAAGCCTGGATTTACGGATTTGCAGTTACTCCGGCAGAGCAAGGAAAAGGGATTGGCCGGAGTGTACTGAATTCTCTTATTTCCTTGGAACAGTCGAAAGGTCATTCGCTGTTCCTGGAAGTGGAAACACAAAATGCACACGCCCTGAAACTTTATGAATCCTGTGGTTTTACGTCCTATAACATACAGGACTATTATCGCCTTTCGCTTTAGAACATGAACGGCTGCGCATTGTGTTTTTTGACAATGATGCCTATAATCTACATGAACATGAAAAAGGGGATATTGAGATGAAAAAAATTCTAAAGACCTACCGTTTTCCGCTCATACTGTTGTTATCCATTGTGATCGGTTGCATCATAGGTTTTACACAGGGCAAGGAAGCCGCTGTTTTGAAGCCGTTTGGTGATTTATTTTTGAATGCGATGTTTATGATCGTTGTTCCGCTTGTCTTCTTTTCCATCTCATCAGCCATTGCATCAATGGGCGGTGTCAAGCGATTCGGAAAAGTAATGGGTTCAATGATGGTCGTGTTCCTTTTTACAGGGGTTGTGGCTTCTGTCATCGCGATGGCCGGTGTGAAAATTTATTCACCGTCCAAAGGAGTGAACATCGATCTTGTTAAACCGGAAGATGCCGGTGATAAGGTTTCCATTGGGGATCAAATTGTACAAACACTGACGGTTTCGGATTTCTCCGAGCTGTTTTCACGCAACAACATGCTTGCTCTTATCTTATTTTCAGTACTAATGGGTATCGCTGTTACCATGATTGGCGAAAAAGGAAAACCGTTCGCATCCTTCCTGAAATCAGGCAGTGAAGTGATGCTGAAGATGGTCAGTCTGGTCATGTATTATGCACCAATCGGGCTTGGCGCGTACTTTGCTGCCCTGATCGGTGAATTTGGGCCAACGCTGCTTGGTTCCTATTTCCGTGCGGTCCTTTACTATTATCCACTTGCTATTATTTATTTCTTTGGAATTTTTACGCTTTATGCACTTATGGCCAACGGAAAAGACGGTGTTCGCCTTTTCTGGAAAAACATGCTTTCTCCATCGTTAACCGCTCTGGCCACCTGCAGTTCGGCCGCTTCCATCCCGGTTAACCTGGAAGCCTCGAAAAAGATGGGTGTTCCGGATGACATTAGTGAAACGGCTGTGCCGCTTGGTGCAACGCTTCATAAGGACGGCTCAGTTATGGGCGGTGTCCTTAAAATCACATTCCTTTTCGGGATTTTCGGCCATGATTTTTCGGGTATTGGAAACTACCTGCTTGTGCTTGTCGTTTCCCTGCTTGTTGGCATGGTGATGGGTGCGATCCCACAAGGCGGAATGATTGGCGAAATGCTCATTCTTTCCTTGTTCGGATTTCCTGTGGAGGCACTGCCGATCGCAGCTGCCATCTCCACGATTATCGATCCGCCGGCCACCCTTCTTAATGCAACTGGTGACAACGTAGCCAGCATGCTTACTGCACGTCTGGTGGAAGGTAAAAAAAGGATGAAAGAAACCGTCATGAGACTTGGCGAACAAAAGGGAGCATAATTCCTTCGGGCACGGCCAATTACGGCTGTGCCTTTTTTACATAATTTGAGGGTTTAAAAGGTCCTGTGAACGTCCATCCTAGATGGAAATTCCCTTTCGAAAAAAGGAGGAACAGGGCAAAAAGTCACGTTAAGGTTTTTTGTAAATTCTTTTACATTTCCCCACTTGGATCGTTTTTTCTTTATACTGGGAATCAGAGAGTTTGTGAAAGAGCGTGTAAAATAATTGAATTGACAGCCATAGAAGTTTCGGCTTTCTTGTCGTAAAATTCACAAACTGATAGAATAAGTAATAGCACTTATTTCCTGAACAGAGGAGCGTTAGCAGATGATAGGATTGCTTAAAAAGATTTTCCCGAGCACGAACGAACGAAATTTAAATAGATACCAAAAAATTGCCGACCAGGTGGACGGACTGGGAGATGCCCTGAAAGGTCTTTCGGATGAGGAACTGAGCCAAAAGACCGAGGAATTTAGAGAGCGCGTCTCCAACGGAGAATCTCTTGATGCTCTTCTTCCTGAGGCATTCGCGGTAGTACGTGAATCGGCTGACCGTATTCTCGGATTACGTCCTTATCCTGTTCAGATCATGGGGGCAACTGCTCTTCATGAAGGCAACATTGCCGAAATGAAAACAGGTGAAGGTAAAACGCTTGTGGCGACCATGCCGGTGTACTTGAATGCACTTGAAGGCAAGGGTGTCCATGTTGTTACGGTCAACGAATATCTTGCACGCCGTGACTCCGAATTGATGAGCCCGTTGTATAACTTCCTTGGCCTTACTGTCGGGTTGAACATTTCCGATATGTCCAGAGAAGAAAAACAGGAAGCGTATGCCGCGGACATTACTTATGGAACAAACAACGAATACGGATTTGATTACCTTCGGGATAACATGGTGGTCTATAAGGAACAAATGGTTCAGCGTCCTCTCAACTATGCGATTGTCGATGAGGTTGACTCCATCCTGGTCGACGAGGCGCGTACACCGCTGATCATTTCCGGTTCGGCTCAAAAGTCAACTGAGTTGTATATGATGGCTAACATGTTTGTCCGTACACTGAAAAAAGAAGAAGATTACACAGTCGATATTAAAACGAAAAATGTTCAGCTTACAGAAGAGGGAATTACGAAAGCTGAGCAATATTTCAATATTGATAACTTGTATGATTATAACCATGTTACGCTGAATCACCATATTAACCAGGCATTGAAGGCCAATGTCATCATGGTTTTGGATGTTGATTATGTAGTTCAGGATGGCGAGGTTGTTATCGTTGACCCTTTCACCGGCCGCTTGATGGCAGGGCGCCGTTACAGTGAAGGGCTTCACCAGGCCATCGAGGCAAAGGAAGGTCTGGAAATCCAGCGTGAGAGCATGACGCTTGCGACTATTACGTTCCAGAACTATTTCCGTATGTACAACAAACTTTCCGGTATGACGGGTACAGCGAAGACGGAAGAAGAAGAATTCCGCAATATTTACAACATGGAAGTCGTGGCAATTCCCACGAACCGTCCGATTGCCCGTGTTGATAATTCTGATTTTGTCTATAAATCCATGGCAGGGAAATTCCGCGCCATTGTTAAAGAAATTCAGGAACGCCATGAAACAGGCCAGCCGATTCTTGTGGGTACGGTTGCTGTTGAAACGTCAGAACTTCTTTCCCAGATGCTTCGCAAAAAAGGAATCCCGCATAATGTTTTGAATGCGAAAAACCATGAACGTGAAGCAGAAATCATTGAGAACGCCGGCCATAAAGGCATGGTGACCATTGCGACCAACATGGCAGGCCGTGGTACGGATATCAAGCTTGGAGAAGGAGTTCGCGAAGTCGGCGGCCTTCATATCCTTGGTACGGAGCGCCATGAATCCCGCCGTATTGACAATCAGCTTCGCGGTCGTTCAGGACGTCAGGGAGATCCGGGATCTTCTCAGTTCTACATTTCCATGGAAGATGAATTGATGCGCCGATTTGGCTCTGACAACATGATGAACATGATGGAACGCCTTGGAATGGATGAAGATACGCCGATTGAAAGTAAGCTGGTTACCAAAGCGGTTGAATCCGCACAAAAACGGGTGGAAGGCTCCAACTTTGATGCCCGTAAGCAGTTGCTTCAATATGATGATGTTATGAGACAGCAGCGTGAAATCATCTACAAACAGCGTCAGGAAGTTCTGGATGCCGAAAACCTTGGGGACATTGTTCTCCAGATGGTGGATTCCACTATCGACCGCATTGTAAAAGCTCATACGCAGGAAGAAATCGTGCAGGAAGAATGGGATCTTGACGAAATTGTTAACTATTCCGTGGCAACCTTCCTGAATGAAGAGGATGTGACAGCTGATGATCTTAAAGGTCTTGATCAAGAAGAGATCATCGAGCTTCTGAAAGAAAAAGCACACGCTGCTTTTGCTGAAAAGGAAGCACTTATTGAACCTGAGCATATGCGCGAGTTTGAAAAAGCGGTTATCCTTCGTGCCGTTGACTCCAAATGGATGGATCATATCGACCAGATGGAACAGCTGCGCCAGGGGATTCACCTTCGTGCCTATGGCCAGAATGATCCGCTTCGCGAGTACCAGTTCGAAGGCTTTGAAATGTTCGAAGCGATGGTTGCGGCCATTGAAGAAGAGATTTCCATGTACATCATGAAAGCTCAAGTTGAACAAAACATGCAGCGTGAGCAAGTGGCAGAAGGAAAAGCCGTGGTACCGAGCGATAAGCAGGAAACAAAGCGCAAGCCGGTGAAAAAGAAACAGGACATCGGACGCAACGCTCTTTGCCCGTGCGGAAGCGGTAAAAAATACAAACAATGTCATGGAGCGGAGAATTAATTCCCCCGGGATGATATAATAAGAAAAGGTGCAGGGAGAGTCGGAGGATCCAGACTCTCTTTGCTGTGTCTATTTACAACAGCTAAGCATATACTCACGATGAACCAAAAATACGAGGTGGCAGAGATGGAATTAGTAGAAATTAAGCAGGAACTCAATATTATGGCTAAGCGATTAGCGGACTTCAGGGGGTCTCTTTGACCTCGACCAAAAGAAGGCAAAAATAGCCGAGCTAGACGAAAAGATGAGCGCACCGGAATTTTGGGATGACCAAAACGCGGCACAAACCGTGATCGGTGAAGCCAACGGAATAAAGGAGCAAGTCAACCAGTTTGAAGATCTGAACGGCCGTTATGAGGACTTGGAAGTCGCGCATGATATGCTGAAGGAAGAGTTTGATGCTGACATGCAGAAAGAACTGGAACGCGATCTGAAAGATTTGGTTGATGCGCTGAATACGTTTGAGCTCTCGCTGCTTTTAAACCAGCCGCACGACAAAAACAATGCGATTCTTGAGCTTCACCCGGGTGCCGGCGGAACGGAGTCACAGGACTGGGCTTCCATGCTTCTTCGCATGTACACCCGCTATGCGGAACGAAAAGGATTTAAGGTGGAAACGCTGGATTATCTTCCGGGAGATGAAGCGGGTGTTAAAAGCGTTACCCTTGGCATCAAAGGCCACAATGCCTATGGCTATTTGAAAGCGGAAAAAGGGGTTCACCGTTTAGTGCGAATCTCCCCGTTTGACTCATCAGGCCGCCGTCATACATCGTTCGTTTCTTGCGATGTGGTTCCTGAACTTAATGATGATGCAGAAATTGATGTTCGTACGGAAGATTTGAAAGTGGATACGTACCGTGCCAGCGGCGCAGGCGGACAGCATGTAAATACGACGGACTCGGCCGTTCGTATTACGCATATCCCGACAAACACCGTCGTATCCTGCCAAACGGAACGTTCACAGATTAAGAACCGTGATCGTGCCATGAAAATGCTGAAGGCCAAACTGCTGCAGCGCAAGATTGAAGAACAGCAAGCCGAATTGGCGGAAATCCGCGGGGAACAAAAAGAGATCGGCTGGGGAAGCCAGATCCGCTCTTATGTGTTCCACCCGTACAGCATGGTCAAAGACCATCGCACCAACACCGAGATGGGGAACGTTCAAGCGGTAATGGACGGAGATATTGAATCCTTTATTGATGCATACCTTCGTTCGCAGATTAAATAATTTTTGTAAAAGGAGCTGTCCTGAAAGTCAAAAATTGACCTTCAGGCAGCTCCTTTTTGCGTAAAAAGCTTCCAGGAAAGTTGATTGTAGTGGAAGGCGCGAGACTCCTGTGGGACTAGCGTGACAGGTGAGACTCCCGCAGGCGCGAGCGCCAAGAGGCTCACCGCACGCCCCACGGAAAGCGAGCGGCCTGGAACGAAAATCAACGGCTTCCAGACTTTTTGGATAGCCCCTTTTTGGTTTTATGAGATGATGAAAAAGCAGCCCGGAGTTTTCACCGGGCTGCTTTTTTTGCATGGATATGTAGTTTATTGAAGGGGCAGGGATTGTTCAGGTATAGGTACACTGCGCTGCAGAACCTCAATTTCATGTTCAAGGTAGGAAATATAATGTTCCATCTGTTCAAAGCGCTGAAGCACCGCCGAATGATAATGATCCAAATCCTGTTCAAACCGGTCAAAATTGTGTTCCATTGTGTCCAGCTTTTTTTGATACACATCCAGTCTGCTCAGTGCTTCCTCCATACGCTGCAAAATGAGAAGATACATCTTTTTCTCATCCATTTTTTAAACATCGCCCTTTCTGTCTCGGAGTTTAGTTCAATTTTAACCGAATCTTGTCCGAAAATGTTAAGAATCTTTCGACAAAAGTAAAATAGTAGGAATACCCCTTCCATTTATTCCTTTACCGCGTCATCGGAATCTCATTCACAGGGCAGACTAGTAGTGATATAATGAGTCGGGTTTTATGGTTTTACAACTAGAGAACGTTCGGAAAGTAGGTAAATGAACGAATGATGACAGCTTTGCGAAGACGCAGAGGAGTTTTGCCGCCAAAAGCAGAACTCGCTTTGGAATATATTTTTGTAGTGATCGGGTCTGCTTTTGTTGCCCTGGCTTTTTCTGTTTTTTTATTGCCCAATAAAATTGCTTCCGGCGGTGTCAGCGGGATCAGCACCATCCTGAAATGGGTGGCCGGCTGGGATCCTTCCTACGTGCAATGGGCATTGAATATTCCGTTGTTTTTTGCAGGTATTATTTTTCTCGGAAAACAATTTGGCGCAAAAACACTGATTGGTACTGTGGTGCTGCCCTTGTTTGTTTTTCTTTTCACTGGCTGGGGAGCTGCGACGAATGACCCCTTGCTCGGTGCTTTATTTGGCGGATTGGGTGTCGGGGCCGGCCTTGGCATTGTCTTCAGAGGCAAGGCTTCAACAGGCGGTGTAGACTTGCTCGCCCAGATTATTCATAAATATTTCGGAATATCGCTTGGAACATGTATCCTCTTTATCGATGGAACCATCGTGCTGACGTCAGCCCTTGTTTTTGGTCTGGAAAAAGCCCTTTACGCACTAATTGCCATGTTCTTAACCGCAAAAACGATTGATGTGGTCCAGATGGGGCTTGGAGTGTCCAAAGTCGCTTTGATTATTTCAGACCAGGAAGAAGAAATGAGGCAGGGAATCCTGACTGACCTTTATCGTGGTGTGACCAAGATCAATGCGCTTGGCGGTTATACACAGGACGAGCGCCCGATGCTGATGTGCGTTGTTGCACAATACGAAGTGACAAAATTAAAACAGTATGTAAAAGGAGTGGATCCTTCCGCATTCGTCATCCTGCTTAATGCAAACGAAGTGCTGGGGGAAGGATTCAAACGAGCATAAATTTAACGATAAGAAGCGGTTGGATCTCAATTTCAAACGCTTCTTTTTTTTCGGTGAAAAAGGATGCGAAATATTGAGAAATTATGGATATGGCTTAATTCTTTCACTTCTACCGACAAGACAGGGCTAGTACAGGCGAAAGGGTATGTTTGTTAACTATAAAAAACTGTTCAAGTTAAATACCGGCATGGCAAGGAAACAGGCCGTCCCCGCATGTTTTCTAAAGAATGCGAAAGCTGTCGGATTTTCTTTGGCGGCAGACCTGAAAGATAGGTAAATAGTCCCTTGTTTTGATTCAAGAAGTTACTAACTTGAAATCAAACTGTAATAAAAATCGCAAAATCCGATGTTATAATAGGAATTACGGGAAAAAACACCAGTTTTATATGAATTGGTTAAAATAGATTGTCGAATGAAAAAAGTGGTTGGGGAAATTAGAGTTCATGAAATAAGGAAGTGAATTACGTTGATAGAAATGAAGGATGTATGGAAAACATATCCCAATGGCGTGATGGCCTTAAACGGGATTGATATCTACATAGATAAAGGTGAATTTGTTTATGTAGTCGGGCCAAGCGGTGCCGGCAAATCCACTTTCGTTAAGTGCATGTACCGGGAAGAAAAACCGACAAAAGGTTCCATTCTTATTCAGGGGACCGATCTTGCGAAGCTGAGAGAACGGCATATTCCAAAAATGCGCAGAAAAATTGGCGTCATTTTTCAGGATTTCAAATTGCTGCCGAAGCTGACTGTATATGAGAACGTCGCTTTTGCGCTTGAAGTCATTGAAGAATCGCCGAAAGTCATTCGCCAGAGGGTCATGGAAGTTCTTGATCTCGTAGGGTTGAAGAATAAGGCACGTTCTTTTCCTGATGAACTATCAGGCGGAGAACAGCAGCGTGTATCCATTGCACGGTCCATCGTCAACCATCCTCCGGTTATCATTGCGGATGAACCGACAGGGAACCTTGATCCGGAAACGGCTTGGGAGATCATGGACATTTTTAAAGAAATTAATGAACGTGGCACAACGGTAGTTATGGCCACCCATAATAAAGATATTGTGAACAGTTTCAAAAAGCGCGTAATTGCCATTGAAGGCGGCAGAATCGTGCGTGACGAACAGAAGGGGGAATACGGGTATGAAATCTAGAACCCTAAAACGTCACTTTGCAGAAGCATTTAAAAGTCTCGGAAGAAATGGCTGGATGTCATTTGCCTCCGTTAGTGCGGTAACAGTTACTTTATTGCTTGTCGGCGTTTTTCTAGTGGTGCTATTGAACTTGAACCATCTCGCCAGCCAGATTGAAGGCGATGTGGAAATTCGGGCGTATATTGACCGCACGACCAAACAAAGCGAATATAACGATTTGCAGCAGAAAATGGAGCAAATCCCGAATGTGAATGAAGTCAAATTCCAGTCCAAGGAAGACGGACTTCAGGAATTGATTAAAAGTCTTGGAGATGAAGGGAAGGCTTTCTCTTCCTTAAAAAATGAGAATCCATTACCAGATGCCTTCATCATTAAAACCAAGAAGCCTCAGGATACATCAACTGTCGCTTCTGAAATTGAAAAGTATGATCATATCAAGAAAGTAGATTACGGACAGGGAACCGTTGAGCGATTGTTCAAAGTGACAGGCGTAGCCAGAAATGTCGGACTCGTACTGATCGTTGGATTGATCTTTACAGCAATGTTCCTCATTTCCAACACGATTAAACTTACAATTCTTTCCCGCCGCAAAGAAATTGAAATTATGAAACTGGTAGGAGCTACAAACGGATTTATCCGTTGGCCGTACTTTATTGAAGGCTTTACCCTTGGTCTGATGGGATCGATTATCCCGATTCTCGTGGTGATATTTGGATACGAGTTCCTGCATGGACAAGTGAACAACCAGCTTGATACCGTGTTCGTTAAATTATTGCCGGTCTATCCGATGGTGCTTCAGCTTTCTATAATGCTGGCCGTAATCGGAGGATTGATTGGAGTATGGGGAAGCATGACTTCCGTACGCAAATTCCTAAAAGTATAATTCAATTACAGGGGTAGAAAAGGGGAGGACTTGAGTTGAATAGAAAGATCGCAGGATTAACACTATCATTGAGCCTCGCTCTTAGCGGTATTACAGCATACCAATCATCTACGACAGCCAGCGCAGAAACGCTAAAGAGTATTAAAGAGAAAAAAGAGGCGAATAAGAAGAAACAAGACGCAGCAAACGAAAAGCTTAAACTAAATGAAAAGAACCAGGAAGCAACACGAAATGAAATTGCACGAATCGATCAATCAACCGCTGATACGGAAAGCAAGATCACCAAAAAAGAAACAGAGATTCATAATACAAAAGATCAAGTGGAGCAGCTGAAAAAGGAAATTGAGGTTGTTCAAAAACGAATTGATAAACGGGACAAGCTCTTAAAGGACCGGATCAACTCCATGTATCAAAGCGGCGGAGCAGTCCAGTATCTTGAGGTAGTGCTTGGATCCAAGAATTTCGGTGATTTCCTTGACCGGGTAGTAGCGTTAAATCTGATTGCCGATCAGGACCGCCAGCTTCTTGAAGAGCAAAAGAAGGACAAAGAACTGCTTGAAGATAAGAAAAAGACGGTTGAAGACAAGCTTGCTGCTTTGGAAGATAAAATGAAAGAACTGAAAGATTTGAAAAAGCAGCTGGATGCTCAAAAGAAAGAGAAAACAAGATTGATGGCATCCTTAAAGAAAAAGCATTCCAAGATTGAAGACGACGTTGAAAAATACGAAAATGCGGCTGAGTTGTTAAACAGCCAGGAGCAGGCCATTAAAGAAGAGAAGGCACGCGCCAAACAGGCAAGTGAACAACAGAGCACCAGCGGCAGCGCAGGGAAAAATGCTTCCAATACAGGCTCTGGAATGATTATGAAGCCGGCAGCCGGTGTTTTCACCTCTGGCATTGGTTCACGCTGGAACAAGTTCCATGCCGGCGTGGATATCGCCCAGGCTGGAAAAGTTCCGATTTATGCAGCGGCTGACGGAACAGTGATCCGTTCCGATTACTCTTCCTCTTATGGAAATGTAATCTTTGTTACGCATAACATTAACGGCCAGACCTGGACAACGGTTTACGCCCACATGAGAGAGCGTGTTGTACAGGGCGGTTCGGTAAAACGCGGACAGCTCATTGGCTATATGGGGAACACGGGACATTCATTTGGTCAGCATCTGCACTTTGAACTTCACAAAGGGCCATGGAATGCATCCAAATCCAATGCCGTTGACCCTCGTCCATATATGTAAACAGAAGAAAAATATGGACATAAAAATACAAGCTGTTCATAATATAAAGTAGGAGTCACGCGGACATACATCAGGTCCATCTCTTACTTTGAAAGTGGCATCGCATCCGGAAGGTGTGATGCCTTTTTCTGCAAACAAATGAGGTGAGCGAAATTGAAAAGAAAAGTTGTTGCACTTCTTATGGTATTATCGCTTGTAATTGGAGCGGGGGGCATGTATGGCTGGATGAAGTGGTCACAGAATGACCAGTCCATCGGCAATGCAGGAACGGTCAATGAACTGAAGAGCACGAAAGCACCAGTCAACCAAGATGAGGAATTTGCAAAGCTTCAAAAGACCTATCAGCTGATTTCCTCAAGGTATTACCAAAAGGTGAGTTCGGATAAATTGCTGGAAGGTGCCATTGATGGAATGGTAAAAACCTTGAAAGATCCTTACTCTGTCTATATGGATGAAGACACGGCGAGCCAGTTTACCCAATCGCTGGATTCGTCTTTTGAAGGAATTGGAACGGAAGTCAGCATGGTCGATGGCAAAGTGACCGTCATCGCTCCATTTAAGGATTCTCCTGCCGAACGTTCAGGAGTAAAGCCAAATGACCAAATTGTTTCAGTGGATGGAAAAAGTCTGGAAGGTCTCGACCTGTACAAGGCAGTCCTCAAAATACGTGGGAAAAAAGGGTCAACCGTCACACTTGGCATCAAACGAAAAGGTGTGAATGACACCTTGAAAATTGATGTAAAACGAGATACCATTCCGATTGAAACGGTTTATTCGAACGTTCAGAAAGTCGACGGGAAGAAAATCGGGGTGCTGAACATTACTTCCTTCTCGGAAGACACCGGGTCGGACTTTAAGAAAAAATTGAGTGATCTGGAAGGCCAGGATATTCAAGGCCTGGTCATCGATGTCCGCGGGAATCCGGGAGGGTACCTGGACGCGGTGGACAGCATGCTGAAGGAAATAATTCCTGAAGGCAAGCCGTTTGTTCAGATCCAGGACCGCAAAGGAAACAAGCAGCGCTATGTTTCCGAACTGAAAGAAAAGAAAGACTACCCGATCGTCGGACTCGTTGACGGGGGAAGTGCATCCGCTTCTGAAATCATGGCAGGAGCGTTGAAAGAAGCGGGTGGATATCCGCTTGTTGGTGAAAAAACGTTCGGTAAAGGAACCGTTCAGCAGACCATTGATCTTGGGGACGGCAGCAATGTCAAGCTGACCCTCGCCAAATGGCTGACTCCGGATGGGAACTGGATCCACAAGAAAGGGATTAAACCGAATTATGCGGTGAAGCAGCCGGCTTACTTCTATTCCAGCCCGCTCAGCATCGAAAAACCACTTGCATATGATATGAACAGCGAACAAGTCAAAACCGCACAAAAAATGCTGAAAGGGCTGGGCTTTGATCCCGGCCGTTCGGATGGATATTTTGATGAAAAAACTGAAACCGCCGTTACAGCTTTCCAGAAAGCCAACAAACTAACTCCATCCGGAAAAATTGATCAAAAAACAGCGGGTGAGATCGAAAGCAAAATCATTACTCAAGTCCGTAACAAGAAAAACGATCTCCAGCTTCAAACGGCATTGGAAATTGCGGCAAACAAAAAGAACTAAAGAGAAAACCCGCAGGCTCGAGGCTTGCGGGTTTTCTTATGAATGAATTTACAAAATCCACACATTTTCTAACACTCCGACATCTTTTCAGGTTATACTTATAAAGATTAATGAGATAAACTTTTTGAAAATAACATTCCAGGCGGATGCCGGAATCGACTAAAAATAATTAAGAAAAGATGCTTTAAGGAGAGATTTGTTCCATGGATATTTACTTTAAAGAACTGCTTGATGGAATAGCGGGTCTTTTTTTGCATCCACTTTCATACGTATTTGTGATTCTTGCTTTTGTGATCGGCTTTAAGCGGGTTAAACGGGAAAGGAGAGAATTTAAAGTAAAAGTCCATCCGGTGATTGATAACTTGATTCAATCCTTTTTTCCCGGTCTGTTGATCGGTGTTCTGTTCTCGGCTGTCCTGCTTGGGACAGGTATCGCGATTCCGATGGGAATGGTTGCTTTAATCGGGTTAATGTATTTGCTGCTCGGTTTGACCATGAAAACCAGGTTTCTTAACCCTGCTTATGCGATCGGACTGGCTTCCATTGTTGCCCTGTTTCTTCCGGGGTTTGAGACAGGTACTGATTTTATTGACAAGTGGGTCAGGGATGTACAGAGCACACCGCTTGATTCACTCGGCATCCTGATGGCCATGCTGGTCATACAGGAAGGAATATTGATTATCTGGAAAGGCTCCAGCAGGACGTCACCCCGGCTGCTGAAAGGAAAGAGGGGGCAGTATATCGGTGCCCATGAAGCGACACGGTTTTGGCTTGTACCGCAATTTTTGCTGATCCCCATGGGCGCTATTCCGGCGCAGGGAGACTGGCCGATGTTCGGAATGCAGGCGGTTGGCTACTCCATCCTGCTCGTTCCGTTTGCTGTGGGCTTTCGTCAGCTGAATGCCCATTCGCTGCCACAGGAAGCGATTAAAGCTACAGGTAAGCAGGTATTGGCGCTGGGCGCATTGATCGTGGTTATCACCCTTGTCGGTGTGTTTACCGATCTTCCGCTCCTTGCTGTCATCGCCCTTATTGGTGGAATGCTTGGCCGGGAACTGATTACTGTTATTAACAGCCAGAAGGACGATCACGGGAAACCCTTCTTTACACGCCGCAACAATGGCCTTGTGGTTCTCGGTGTTGTGCCGGGTACCCCTGCTGCAAAGATGGGGATTCAGGTGGGCGAAGTGGTTATGAAGGTAAACGGTGTTTCCCTGAACAATGAGAGCGAATTTTACCAGGCGCTGCAGATCAATGCCGCGTTCTGTAAACTCGAGATTCTTGACCACCAGGGGGAAATCAGGTTTGCCCAGCGTTCACTTTACGAAAACGAACACCATGAATTGGGTTTGCTGTTCGTTCACGAAGTAACCGAGAGAAAGAGTGTGGAAGTTTCGTAAACAAGAAAGCAACAAAGAAAAAGGCATGCCCATGTGCGGGTATGCCTTTTTTGCTATGAACCGTATGGTGGCTGGTAATGCGGCTGTTGATAATATCGGATGGCGTTTTGTGGCTCCGGTCGATTGCCGCAGTCCGTTGGAGGGCCGATGAACATGGTGGGCTGCACAGGGTTTACCGTTTGCTGCCATTGATTTTCGTTCATGCAATAAGTGTGGGCCATGATATTGGCAGGGGTAAACTTGAGCAGATCTGACCCCAAAATGACATCAGGTGTTGGCGAGTTAAAAATGGCCAGCAGATGGGTTTGATCCGTGGTGGCTACTTCATAATGCCACCAGCCTTGAGGAACGTTGGCCACTTGCCCGGGAGCGATGGAAAAATGCATAAATTGTTTGGTGAAAGGGTTGAAAATGGAAACGACAGCAGCACCCGAAATGCAGTACACCAATTCAGCCGCATTTTGGTGATAATGAGGTTCCACCACATTATTGCTGCTCAAAAAAATATCCAGCAGGGATACATTGTCCAGCGTGTTCAGCTCGTTGATACCCAGCACATTAATGTAATTTTGCCGGTCTTTCGTCACGACGTTCGTATTGATGGTCGCGCTGAATTGCACGGAAGGGGATGTATAATTCAAGTTTTGAGCCATATTCCATTCCTTCTTTCCCTCATGACATGATTACATTAGGCTATGCGAATGCCCATATAACGTGAATCCTTAATCGACCTGCCTGCATCACGGGCAGGCTTTTTTCATTTCGTTTGTCCACTTTGTGACAATCCGCACACAACAAATAAAAACAGCCTGGAACAGTGACATTTATCACATATGAGATAAGCCCTATCGTTATAGCATGAGATAGTACTTATTTCACATAAGAGAAAACGTAAATAGAAGAAAGGAGAGGTTCATATGAGCAAGCGATTTTCATCCGGCCGCCTTTGGAGGGTAGCCGTTCTGGCGGCAGGTCTGCTGGTGTTTTTGTCCGGTTGTGACCGGCGCTATCTGATCTTCAATCCATCCGGCCCGGTGGCGGAAAAGGAACTACATTTGATTATTTTATCCGCAGTGCTTTGTGCTGTTGTGGTCATTCCAGTGTTGGGGCTGCTTATCTTTATCATTTATCGGTACCGCGATAAGCCGGGCAATAAAGCTCCTTATACGCCGGAGTGGAATGACAGCAAAATTTTAGAAATTGTCTGGTGGGGAGTTCCGATTATTATTATTGGTATTTTGGGTGTGTACACGGCAAAAACTACCTACTCCCTTGTAAGGCCGCCGGTGGAGGATGTGAAGCCGATCACCATTCAGGTAACTTCTCTTGATTGGAAGTGGCTGTTTCAATACCCGGACCAAAAAATTGCTACCGTTAACTATGTCGAAATCCCAGCCGGTGTTCCGGTCCAGTTTCATTTAACGTCGGATCAGATGATGAACTCGTTCTGGGTACCTGAGCTTGGCGGTCAGGAATACACCATGCCGGGTATGGCGATGAGGCTTTGGCTTCAGGCGGATCAACCGGGAACCTATTACGGCTCCGGTGCCAACTTTACCGGAAAAGGCTTTGCACACATGAAGTTTAAGGTGGTAGCCAAACCACAGGCTAGATTTAATCATTGGGCCAAACAGGTGAAAAAGACCGCTCCTGCACTGACTGAAGCAAAATATCAGCAGCTTGCCCAAAAAGGCCTGGCGGAAAAGCAAACCTACTCTTCATATCCCGAGAAGTTATTCCTCGACACGATCGACCGCAATGGAGGCAAATACATGAAGCCAGGAATGAAACACGGCGGACACGACATGTCGATGATGGACAACGATAACGAATAGAAACGAAAGGGGGAAAAACAAGTGGGAGAAAAAGCGAAAGGATTTTTTGTAACGGGTGACCCGCTTATCTATGGCGCAGATGTATCCATAATCATCACGCTGCTTGGCATTCTTATTTTTCTGACGTATTTCAAAAAATGGGGCTGGCTGTGGCGCGAATGGCTCACAACTGTCGATCATAAAAAAATCGGAATTATGTACCTGGTGTCGTCCTTACTCATGCTGTTCAGGGGAGGGGTGGATGCCCTCCTGATGAGGATGCAGCTTGCGATGCCGAACACTCATTTTCTGCAATCGCAGCACTACGATGAAATTTTCACCACACACGGAACGATCATGATTCTTTTCATGGCGATGCCGTTCATGTTTGCACTTTTTAACATTGTTATTCCGCTGCAAATCGGAGCCAGGGACGTGGCGTATCCGTTCCTGAATGCGATGAGCTTCTGGCTGTTCTTTTTCGGCGCATTGCTCTTTAACTTGTCCTTTGTGATTGGCGGATCTCCGGACGCAGGCTGGCTCAGCTATCCTCCGCTTTCCGAATTGGCCGGAAGCCCCGGCCCGGGACAGAACTTTTATATCTGGGGAATTCAAATTTCCGGAATCGGCAGCCTGGCGACCGGCATCAACTTCCTCGTGACCATTTTAAAAATGCGCGCACCCGGAATGAAATTGATGCAGATGCCGCTGTTCACATGGTCGGTTCTTTCCAGCTGCATCACCATCATCTTTGCATTCCCGGTATTGACAGTAACACTCGCGTTGTTGTTTGTTGACCGCTTTTTCGGTGCTCATATCTTTACAGCTACAGGCGGCGGAAATCCGATGATGTATGTCAACCTGATCTGGATGTGGGGACATCCTGAAGTGTATATCGTTGTCCTCCCGGCGTTTGGCATTTATTCCGAGATCGTCAGCACGTTCTCCAAAAAGAAAATCTTTGGCTACAAATCGATGGTTTTTTCCATGATGATCATCTCGGTACTCGGTTATTTCACCTGGGTCCACCACTTTTTCACCATGGGGGCCGGAGCCGATGTAAATACGTTCTTTGCGATCACAACGATGGCAATCGGTATTCCGACAGGGGTTAAGATATTCAACTGGCTGTTCACCATGTTCCGGGGACGAATCACGATGACGCAGCCCATGCTCTGGACGCTCGCATTTATTCCTTGTTTTCTCGTCGGCGGGGCAACCGGTGTGATGCTTGCGGCAGCGCCTGCAGATTACCAGTACCATAACAGCTACTTCCTGATTGCCCACTTCCACCAGACGCTGATTGGCGGTGTCGTTTTCGGATACTTGGCCGGACTTTATTATTGGTGGCCGAAAATGTTCGGGTTCAAACTGAACGACCGCATTGGAAAATGGGCTTTCTGGACATGGAACATCGGCTTTTATGTATGTTTTATGCCGCAATATGCCCTTGGATTCATGGGTATGACCCGCCGCGTATACACGTACGGCTGGGATATGGGCTGGGCGCCGTATAACATGGTGTCAACTGCTGGTGCCTTTCTGATGGGAATCGGATTCGTCTTTCAGGTCTGGCAGATTCTCTACAGCATCAAGCGTGGTGAGCGGGATCTGACAGGCGATCCATGGAACGGACGGACACTGGAATGGTCGATCCCGTCGCCTGCGCCACACTATAACTTTGCCCATCTTCCTGAAGTAAAAAGTGACGATGCCTGGTGGGACATGAAAAATCACAGATATGGAGCTGCCGTTCAGGACAACATCAAAGAATATACACCGATTCATATGCCGAAAAACTCAGGGATTCCGTTTCTGATGTCGGCATGCTGGTTTGTGGCCGGATTCGGACTTACGTTCGAGTGGATTTGGATGGGAGTTGCCGGGCTTGCTGGAGTTGGTATTTGTTTGCTGGCCCGTTCCTTCCAGAGAAACACGGATTACTACATTCCTGTAGATGAAATCAAACGGACAGAGGCTTCTTTAGGGAGGGTTGTGTGATGGCACAATCAGCTATCTCAGTGGATGCTCATCACGAGCACCAGCACGATACGTTTAAACTGCTTGGATTTTGGATTTTTCTCGTGACTGACTGTATTATTTTCGCTTGTTTGTTCGCCGTATATGCCGTTTTGCGGACACATACGGACGGCGATTTAACCGGGCGGGAGCTGTTCGAGGTGAAGGGCTTCACCGCAGAGACCTTTATTCTGCTCGTGAGCAGCTTTACGAGCGGTCTTGCCTCACTCGCCATGCATAAAGGCAGCAAAAAGCAGCTCCTTGGCTGGCTTGCGGTTACCGTTTTGCTCGGGTTGTCATTTGTAGGACTTGAGATCACAGAGTTTGCCAAGATGGCGTCCGAAGGGGCAAAAATCTCAACGAACGGGTTTCTCTCTTCCTTTTTCACACTGGTCGGTACGCACGGCCTTCATGTATCCTTTGGATTGATCTGGATGATCGGTGTGATGGTGCAGATTGGCCGGCATGGCATTGACTCGCTGACAAAAGAAAAGGTCACCATCGTCGGACTGTACTGGCACTTTCTCGATGTGGTCTGGATCTTCATCTTTACCGTCGTCTATTTGCTGGGGGTGATGTAAATGGGCAGTCATGAAAACCACGGTTCAGCCAAAACGTATATTCTTGGATTCTTGTTTTCGCTGCTTCTAACGGCCATTCCGCTGTGGCTCGTGATCCAGCACGTGATGAGCAAAACGGCGCTGACCGTTTCAATATTGTTGATCGCCGTGCTTCAATTGATCATCCAATTCTTCTTTTTCATGCACATCAGGGAGGGTGAGAAGCCAAGGTTTCATGTCATGGCACTCGTTCTCGGAGCGGTCATGGTGTTCACCATTGTCGCCGGCTCCATCTGGATCATGACCTTCAACTCTCAAGTTCACTAAGGTGATAGACCGTCCCCTTGGTGGAGCCGGTTGTTGGGAGGTTTAGGGCGGTGAGGAGATTAGTAGTCGCTGTTCTTGAAGAAAGGTGGAGGAAGTCTCTGCATTGTTTATTATTGATCGTTTCTTGAAATAAGTAGTAATAGTCTTTTAAAGAGGGAATGTGGGCACTGTTTGAAGAGTGATAGCAGACATTGCAAATCCACTTTCCTCTTTTCCATTGCATGGGGATAGAGTTTCATTTTGGACAATAAACACCTTTGAGAAGGTCTGTGTGGGAAAGAGCAAATCGAATTTGAGGATTTATTGATTCGGGTGTGTGTTGTTGCAGGAAGTATTTTGTAAGTTTCTTTAGTTGTCTATTAGTTAGTACTTCTTTAAGATGGACACTGTCGAAGTGCTCAATATTTTTAGTGAGTACAGAACTCCTTGTGATAAATTTTCTTATGCTCGCACTGCTTTTAGTGTGTACAATCGTTCGTGGACTGCTGATCACAATTAGAGTTTCGATGGGAAGCTGAGGTAAATGCTTTTGTTCCAGCCACTGTGACAATTGCTCTCTTTGTCGTTGTATTTGTAAAACAGGGTCAGCAAATCCTTCTTCAACACCATCTTGAATGCGAATCAGTTGATGAAAGTTCTGATCAAACAATAGAGGTCCCGAGATATTCTTTACTTCAAGGATTAAGAAATAATAGGGTGTTAGAAGGAGAAGGTCAAGCTGAAAAAAGCCGTTGTTACCAGGAAGACGCAGATCATGGAAGATAAAGTGTTTTTTCAGAGGAAGATTCATTAAATAGTAGTCTAGAGAGAGTTCGCCCCGATAGCCTGCAAGGCGCTGAGCCAGTTCTTTTTCAAGTTGGGGGCGTTTGATATGGTTATGTGGCAGCCTGCGTGTTAATGCTTCCAATTTTTTAATAGTAGAAGGGACTAATAATGGTTTGACGATCATAGCAACACTCCTTTTCTCAAAGATTCCTCTTTTCTGTAGATAAATCCTGCTTAAAAAGAATCCAATGATAAGCCAAATTGGTGAATTGCACGAAATTTGTTTGGAATTGCACGAAAAACCAATTAATTTGCACGAAATGTAGGATTAATTGCACGAAACTCTGAATAATTGCTTATTGCTGAATTTTCACACAACTTTCTCACCCCACTCACACCCCCACCAAACAAAAAAATACTGTAAATCACCTCCGATAATTTACAATTTTTGTCCTATAATCCCGAACTTTGTAACATTTTGAAATATAGATGTAATATAGCTGTCCTAAAAGTTCAGTTTGTTAATGATATAATTACGGATGGGAATTAACGAGGGTTGTAGGAGTAAGGTTAAGGAGGAAATGTAATTGAAGCAAAGAGTTTTAAAGGCTTTTTTATCACTTAGCATCGGTTTTAGCGTTTTTTCATACACTTCAGCGCATGCGCAGACCTTAAGTGATATACATAAGAAACAAGCCGAAAATGACGCGAAAAAGCAGAAAAAGAATGCACAAATCAAGGAAGTTCAAGGCCAGCAGGATCAAGTGGTCCAAGAACTTGAAAAGATCGAATCAAATCTCGAGCAAACAAAGAATGATATCGAGACGAAAAAAACAGAAATTGATGATACGAAAAAAGAGATTGATAGACTGAAAGATGAGATTGCCAAGATTCAAAAGCGAATTGAAGAGCGGGACGCGCTTTTGAAAGAGCGTGTACGTTCCATGTATGAAAGCGGAGGCGCTGTAAAGTACCTGGAAGTGGTTCTGGGTTCACAAAACTTTGGTGATTTTCTTGATCGATTGATCTCATTGAATATGATTGCTGAATCGGATAAAGCTCTTCTTGAAGAACAGAAGCGAGATAAAGCCAAAGTAGAAGAAAATAAAAAAGATGTGGAACAAAAACTGGGATCACTTAATGCGAAGCTCCAGGAGCTTAATGGACTAAATGACAAACTAAAAGCTCAAAAAGAGGCGAAAGACAGATTGTCTGCTTCCTTGAAGAAAAAAGAATCACATCTTCACGAAGATGTGACAAGCATTGAAGAGAAGAATGACATTCTAGCGGCTCAGGAAAAAGCGATTAAAGAAGAAATCGCAAGAGCCAAGCGCGAAGCAGAACAGCGTAAGCGTGAAGAAGCTGCACGCAAAGCAGCAGCAGAAAAGGCCGCTCAAAAACAGGCAGCAGAAAAACGTGTGGCTGAAAAAGAAAACCGGCAGGCACCAGCACCGGCGCCTGCTCCGAAACAAAGCACGCCACATGTGTCAGCAAACTTTATCTGGCCGGCCAAGGGTTATGTTTCCTCTCCGTTTGGAACACGTTTTGGAGGAAGTGACTTCCACCCTGGCATCGATATTGCAGAAGCAGGGTCAGGGAATCCGATCGTAGCAGCAGCTGATGGTACGGTGGCTCGTTCTTACCTGTCGTCTTCTTACGGAAATTGTGTGTTTGTTTCATCCTACATTGACGGACAGCTTTACACTACCGTTTATGCACATATGAGCGAGCGCATGGTCAGCACCGGACAAACTGTAAAACAAGGCCAGCGGCTTGGAACCATGGGGAATACTGGACACTCTACTGGTCAGCATCTTCATTTCGAACTTCATAAAGGACAATGGAATTACGCGAAATCCAACGCGGTTAATCCAATTCCATATTTGCATTAATTCACAACATGAGGGAAGCAGGAGACAACTCTAGCTTCCCTTTTTTAATCTGGTAAAAAAGAGGTGAGAAGGGTGAAGGTTGGTGAGGCAAGGAAAAATGGTGCCGAATGGACTAGGAACTTTGCGGAGTCGAGCGAATGGGTGCTCGGTGCCTATTTTAGCGGCTCCACGATTGAAATGAACAATGATGAAGATCTCCCCGTGGGTTCGGATGTAGATATTGTTGTGGTTACCACCCTCCAAGATCCGCCTATGAAACTCGGAAAATTTCTCTATAAAGGAACACTGCTGGAAGTGACCTATCTTTCGCAGGAACAGCTTTCTTCGCCGGAAAAGGTCCTCTCTTCGTATCATCTTGTGGGGAGTTTCCGGGTTGATACGATCTTTTATGACCCCGCCAACGTTTTGCAAAACTTGCAGCGTGTTGTTTCGACAAAGTTTGCTCAAAAAAAGTGGGTACTCACACGATGCGAGGATGCGAAAAAACGAGTGGAAACGGGTTTGAATTCTATCAATTCTAAAGTGCCGCTGCACGAACAGGTGATGAGTTTTCTCTTTGGTTCAGGGGTAACGACTCACATTCTTTTGGTTGCTGCTCTCCGCAATCCGACCATCCGGCTTCGTTTGGTCAAGGCGAAAGAAGTACTTGAAAATTACCGTCTAGAGGGATTTTATGAGGAGTTACTCGAACTTTTGGGATACAGCCATTTCACTCCAAAACGAGTGGAATATCATTTGAACAATCTCGAAAAAACATTCGATGTCACCGTTAATGTATCAAGGACACCCTTCTTTTTCAGTACAGATATTTCAAAGGACAGCCGGCCGATCGTAATGGAAGGGAGCAGGGAACTCATCAAAAAAGGCTTACACAGGGAAGCTGTCTTCTGGATTGCTGCGACATTTACACGCTGCCATACCATTTTGGCAGCCGATGCCGATGCAAATACACAATCCTCGCATCTCCCTGCCTTTCACGAGTTACTGAACGAGCTTGGACTATCATCTCATCCCGATATCATAATGAAGTCCCGGCAAGTCCTCGAATTTTTGCCAGGTGTTTGGGATACAGCCGAGAGGATCATTCACGAAAATCCTGAAATCATAGATAAGTAGGCATGCCTGTTTTGAGGCATGCCTTTTATCATGTAAATCACTCGTTAGAGCGATATTTAAATCATTGAAATTTGTCTATACTGAGAATGGCTTTATTATTACGAGTTCGGAGTGACGCCTTTGCGAGTCTTTATTTTTTTATTATCAGCATGGCTGCTCATCCTGCCATACAAAACTGAGGCACATGCCTTTCTGGTGAATTCCAATCCGGCTCCGGAGAGCACAATCAGCCAATTGCCATCCACAGTCGAACTGACATTTAATGAACGGCTTGAGAAGGAATTGTATTCATTAAAAGTTCTGAATGACAAAGGTAACCCCATCACGAAAAACCCGACGAAGATGAGTCAAAACCAACGTAAATTGACATTGGACCTTCCACAAGAAAAAGAAGGGGTCTTTACGGTCCAATACTCGGTGATCTCTTCAGACGGCCATCCGGTATCTGGCGCTTATTTATTCACTGTAGGGCAGCCTTCACAAAATAATAAAGTTACGGTCGATGGCCCGGCGGGAGAAACCGGTCATCAGGGCAGCGAATATAACCTTGCTTCCCTGGTCATAAGAACCCTGTATTACGTCTTTTTGCTGCTGGCTTCCGGCTGGGTGCTATGGAAATCTTTCATTCCATATTCGAAAAAAGAACAAAAAGAAGCGTACATCAAACACGGGAGGCTCATTCAGAAGGTCCATCTTTTTCTACTGGCCGGATTCATTTGCATCCAGGCCAGCATATTGCTAAATGGACAAAACTGGGCGGGTTTTCCTGACCTCCTGTTCCATACGGCAATCGGATGGTCTTGGCTCCTGTCATTGGCAATATCTGCAGCAGGGCTGTTCTTAACGTATAGAAGGACATGGTTTGATTTGGTCTGGGTCATCCTGCTGCTTCTGGCCAAAAGCTTGAATGGGCATGCGGCAGGGCAACAAATGGCCCCGGTCACTATGGGTCTGGATACCCTTCACCTATTGGCTGCTGCTCTATGGGCGGGAGGACTGAGCTATTTGTTTATCAGTTGGAAAAAAGATAAGGACCATAGTACTTTCTTTTTTAAACGATTTTCAGTAGCGGCTTTAATCAGCTTGATGGTCCTGATTTTAAGCGGTTTGGTATACACCGTTTTCTTACTGCCCAGAGTATTCTATCTCTGGGATACCGCGTGGGGCATTTTATTAACAATCAAAGTGGTTATTGTGATTCTTGTTCTTATCACCGGCGCACTCCTCCGATCTCATAAAAAAAGAAAAAAGGGCAGAAATGCGGTTCATGCTCTTTTGAAAGTGGATCTGACGTTAATGGGGCTGATTCTTGTGATTGTTGCCTTGTTTACACAGCTCAGCCCGACCCCGCAAAATAAGCCGCTGAATTGGGATGAAAGCAAAGGCGGCATTCATTTTGAAACAAAATCGTCTGTCCTTCAGCCGGGAATCAATGATTTTAGCATCAAGGCGGCGAGCTCAAAAGGGAAACCGTCGATTGAAAAGGCTGAACTGCGTTTTCAGTCTATAGACCGACCGAAAGTCCCGGAGATCATCGTTCCCCTGAAACCGGAAAAGGGATCTAATGGACATCAAAAGATCTTTCGTAAATCTGGTGCCTACCCGCCATTCTCCGGTGAATGGAAAATGACCATTGCTGTTGTTAACGAAGATGTAGAGGAAATTTCAATTACCAAAACCATTAAAATTTACGAACTGCAGCTTTAGCAGTTGAAAGGATGTATTTATAATGAAGAAAAAATGGATTTCCATGCTAGGTGTCTGTGCTGCTGCTCTTTTTATGTTTGCAGGCCCGGCTAGTGCCCATGTGGTGGTCTTTCCACAGCAAACCACTCAAGGGACGTATGAAAAGTTTTCTGTACGGGTCCCAAATGAAAAAGATATTCCAACCGTTAAAATCAAGGTGGAAATTCCAAAGGATGTGGAGATTTCGCGGTTCGAACCCATGCCAGGCTGGAAATATACGGTTGAAAAAGACTCTACGGGCTTGATCAAAAGCGTCACCTGGACGGCCGAAGGCAAAGGGCTTTCTTCAACAGAATTTACTGAGTTTAATATGCAGGGTAAGGTAGGGGACAAGGCAAATAAAATTGTCTGGAAAGCTTACCAAACATATAAAGATGGAAGCACTGTCGCATGGGAGGGGCCGGAAAGCTCGGATACACCTGCTTCAGTTACTAAAGTGATGAAAGGAAACGGAGACGAGCATGGCGATATGCACGGAACCGCCAATGAACAGGAAGAGACTGCAACGGATGATGAAAACGCAAACTCATCCACACTTCCGCTCTATCTTTCAGGTGCAGCTGTATTGCTTAGCCTGATCTCACTGATTCTATCTGCCAGAAAACGAAAATGATTGAAAGGATTCGCATACCAGGCGGATCTTTTTTTTATATCACTCCGACCATAAGAGCAAGAATGAGGACGATTTACAGGGTTGGGGACTGTTAGAATAAGAGCAGAATAAGGAAGAGGTGAATGGCAAAATGAACATGAAGCTTCAGGACCGGTATGATTATATTGAACCCGGTGATCCAAAGCATGAAGCATTGTATGAAAAGATGCTGAAAAAGGAGGAGATGTCAGGGTATTATACCGGAGTAACAACGACAGGAATTGCCTGCCGTTTCGGGTGCAGTGCCGCTCCGCCTCAAAAGGATAACACAGTCTTCTCAAGAAGGCTGTTTGATCTCATTGCTTTTGGCTTTCGTGAATGCAAGGTGTGCCGGCCTTTGACCTATGGGACGGAACAAGATGAGGTTGAAACGTTCGCTGAGCTGATCCTAAAGGCTGACCATCCGGAAAAATATTTAAAGCAGGTGTCTCCCGGGGATACCTCATATCGTGCGGCGCAAAGGTGGTTTGAACAGAAACATGACGGTGACTTGCAGAAGTACATGTATGTTAAACGTGTGAACCATCTTTTAAAAAGTGAGAACAACCAGGACTTTGAATATACCAATATCATTACTTATCAAAGGTACTGGACGCCGATCGGAGTACTTATCGCCTGTTTTTATGAAGGAGAGTGCTGTCTGCTGGAATTTATGGACCGGCGTGCGCTTGAAACCGAACTTCTTTTTCTGAAGAAAAAGCTCAATGCCAATTTTAAAAAAAGAGCTGGCGCAGTAAGCCGGCAGCTGGGGAAAGAGCTGCAGGAGTATTTCACAGGCGAACGTCAAACGTTTACGGTTCCCGTTGCGAGCATCGGAACCGCTTTTCAGCTCCAAGCCTGGGATGCGTTGAAAGAAATTCCCTACGGCACCACACGCAGCTATAAAGGGCAGGCGGAGCATCTGGGACGTCCGACAGCCGTCCGGGCGGTTGCCAATGCGAACGGAAAGAATCGTATTTGTATCCTGATTCCGTGTCATCGGGTGATTGGGGACAACGGAGATCTTAGAGGATATGCCGGGGGATTGGACAGGAAACAGTTTCTTCTTGAACTTGAAAAAAGCAAAGGCTTACAATAAGAGGAAAAAGGGGGCAAAAGGGATGGACAGTCTGTCATTTAATGAAATGTGGGAAAAAATTATGGCGTGTGACAGTTCCTATGATGGGTTATTTTATACAGCTGTTAAAACGACAAAAATTTACTGCCGCCCTTCCTGCCGCTCTAGGAAACCGAAAAAGGTAAACGTCGAATTCTATGATACAAGGACTGAAGCGATGAAAGCAGGATTTCGGGCGTGCAAAAGGTGCCAGCCGGATACCGGGCTCTCTCCGCAGGCTGAGCTTATCACCAGGGTGAAAAGCTTTCTTGTCGATCACTTCAAAGAACCTCTCACCTTGCAGGACGTTGCCCAGCATGCGGGTGTCAGCCCGTTTTATCTGGAGCGGCAGTTTAAGGGATTGACAGGAGACACTCCCCGGACCTATTTGGAAAAGATCAGGCTGGATAAAGCGGTGTACCTGCTTACGCACACCTGTCTAACCAATCTCGAAATCTGCTATGAGGCAGGCTTTCAGAGTACTTCAAATTTCTATAAAGTCTTTCGAACAGCCCTGAACTGTTCTCCAAGTGAGTTCAGGAGCATAAAAGAGGGAACATAAAAAAACACTTTCAATGGGAGCGAAAGTGTTTTTTTATTTTTTTAATCAGTTCGCTTTTCCTGCTACACTGCGGTCAGGTCCTACATATACAGACTCCGGACGGAAGATCGTGTTGTCTTCGGCCTGCTCCAGCACATGTGCGTTCCATCCAACCATCCGGCTGGCGGTAAAGGTTGGGGTGAACAAATCAGGCTCCATCTGGATGGCTTTCATGATGGCGGCAGCATAAAACTCCACATTGGTATACAATGAACGGCCGGGTTTGTATTCTTTCAGCAGTTCAACTGCCATCCGCTCGGTTTCCAAAGCCAGGTCGAGCCATGGATCTTCACCCGCCGTTTGCAGCAAGCGTTCTTTTAAGGCGAGGGCCCGAGGATCGTGGGTTTTGTAAACGCGATGGCCGAATCCCATCAATTTTTCTCCGCTTGTTAATTTGTGTCTAAGCACCTTTTCAATATCGTTTGCCTCGGAGATTTCATTAAGAAGATCAATCACGCCCGATGGAGCTCCGCCGTGAAGTGGGCCTTTCATGGTTCCGATGGCGGATGTGGCTGCTGATACCAGATCAGATTCAGTGGAAGCTGTCACCCGCGCAGCAAAAGTAGAAGCGTTCATTCCGTGTTCCAGCGTCAGGATCATATAGGCTTCAAGCGCGTCCGCATGGGCTTTTAAAGGAAGAGAACCATAAAGCATGTAAAGATAGTTTTCAACATGACTCAAGTCGGGATCAGGAGATACCGGAGCGTTCCCTTCCAATGTGCGTTTGCGGTAAGCAATGATGGAAGGCACTTGTGCTGTCAATCGAATCGCTTGTCCAATGGTAGGCTTCCAGTTGTAATCGACTGTGCCTTCAGAAGAGACCGCTGTTCGGATCACGCTCATCATGTCCATGTTTTTCGGAAGCCCGTCAATGAGTTTTTTCATTTCTGAAGAAAGCATGCGATGTTCGCTCAGTTCATTTTTTAAAGTGCTTAATTCATGGTCATCCGGCCATTTTCCGTACCATAAAAAATAGGCCGCTTTTTCAAAGGATGCTATTTTCATCACTTCACTGATCTCGAGTCCTCTGTATAAGAGAATGCCATTCTTTCCGTCTACCGAACTGATGGAAGTCTCCACAGCGACAACCCCTTTTAGTCCTTTTGCTGCATTCATTGTAAACCTCTCCTCCTTTTATTCTTTGATCCTATTGTATGATGGATATATAATTAGGAAAATTAAATCTTTTTAAATGAATTAATTAAGAAATATAATAAGGAGAAAATGATGGAGTTTAAGTGGCTTTATACATTCATAACCGCAGCTGAGACAGGGAATTTTAGAAAAACGGCAGAGCTGCTTTATATATCGCAGCCTTCGGTCACTGTTCATATTAAGCAGCTAGAAAATGATATCGGGGTATTACTCTTTCATCGGGAGGGAAAGAAAGTTAAGCTGACGGAAGAGGGAAAACGATACTTGGATCATGCGAAAGAACTGATTGCTCTTTATGAAAACGGACTGGAGGATATGGCTTCCTTCAGCCAGGGCTTCAGCAGCAAGCTGATTTTGGCCATTTCACCGCTTATTGCGGATACAATTTTGCCATTTGTGCTAAAACGTTACTTAAATCAACATCCGGAAACGGAAATAGAGGTTAAAATTATAGAGTCTGAGCAAATTGAACAAGCCGTTCTGAATGAAGAGGTGGATATCGGCTTGTCATGCCTGCCCACTGCCAATCCTGATCTGATCTGTGATCTTCTCTATACAGACAGGGTGATGTTTGTTTGTGCACATGATGGAAGGGACTTGGAATCAGCACCGCCACTGGATGAAAAAGAGATTTTGGAATCTCAGTATCTGCTGACACACAATCATCCGGGCTATTGGGGAGCCTTAACCAAGAGTATTAAAACCCGGTATCCGGGAGTGCGAATGATGAGAGTATCACAGGTGCATATTACAAAAAGATTTATTGTGGAAGGACTTGGGGTTTCCTTTTTGCCTGCTTCAACAGTCAGGAGGGAATTGCTGGAGGGAAGGTTGCTGGAGGTGGACTGCCCCTCAATCCCGCTTCCCGAAGCTAACACCTATGCGCTCAGAAAGTACGACCATCGAAAACAAAGGGAATTCCTTTCCTTTGTAGCCGGCCACAGAATTTAAAAAGGAGAGAAAACCAGATGAAAAAGAAACTCGCGATGTTCAGTTTGGCGATGCTTCTACTTGCCGCATGCTCGTCCAACAATGCCGACGAAAAGAAAAAGTACCATGAAGGACAAAATATGGAGGCGGCTGAGAGCATCTATAAGCAAAATTGTGCCTCCTGCCATGGCAACAATTTGGAAGGCGGAACCGGTCCGTCCCTGGAGAAAATCGGAAGTAAATATTCCGAAAAAGAGATCATGAGCGTCATTCTGAGAGGAAGAAACGGCATGCCCGCAGGGATTTTAACCGGTGGCGACGCGAGGCTTGTTGCCGAATGGCTGAAAAAGGAGCATAAATAGGTTTACTACAGAGAGACACAACAAGCAAAAGGAGCTGTCCTGAAAGTCAAAAATTGACCTTCAGGCAGCTCCTTTGCGTAAAAAGCTTCCAGGAAAGTTGATTGTAGTGGAAGACGCGAGACTCCTGTGGGACTAGCGTGACAGGTGAGACTCCCGCAGGCGCTTGCGCCAAAAGGTAGGCGTTCACGCCGGTAAAGCTCACCGCACGCCCCACGGAAAGCGAGCGGCCTGGAACGAAAATCAACGGCTTACAGACTTTTTGGATAGCCCCTTTTAGTTTTTTATAAGATAGGAGACAGGAGCCGGGAGATGGACTCCCGGAACCGGATCCAGCGGGAGCGGTGCTGATATTCTTCCCAGGTCAGTTTACGGGACAGTTTGACATCCTCCTGGAAGGCATCGGTCAGCTGTTTCGCTACATCTTTATTATAGATAAAAGCATTAATCTCAAAATTCAGCTTCAGACTGCGGATATCGAAATTGGCTGTACCGACAGAGGAGATCTCATCATCTACTACGATAGATTTGGCATGGATAAAGCCGTTGTCGTAAATATACACGTTGGCTCCTGCTTTCAGCAAACCGCCGATATTGGAAAGTGAGGCCCAATACACAAAAAGATGATCAGGCTTGTTGGGAATCATGATATTCACATTGACGCCGGAATGGCAGGCAATTCGCAACGTGTCCAGCAAGCTCGCATCAGGGATAAAATAAGGTGTTTGTATGGTGATGGACTTTTTGGCCATCGAAATCATTTTGATATAGCCGTCCTTGATCTGCGGCCACTCCGATTCAGGCCCGCTTGTAACAATCTGCATGCCGACCGTTCCCTTGGCGTCTTCATTGGGGTATAAAACCGGATCATAATCAATATCGTGTCCGTACGACGCCTGGTTCCAATCAAGTATGAAGCGGGTTTGCATGGAAAGGACCGCTTTCCCCTGAATTCTCAGGTGGGTGTCACGCCAATTTCCAAATCTCGGACTGAGGCCAAGGTACTCATCCCCAATATTAAACCCGCCAACATACCCGATTTTTCCATCGATAATGACAATTTTACGATGATTGCGGTAGTTCATACGAAAATTAATAAAGGCAAATTTGCTTGGGAAAAAGACCTCCACTTCTCCTCCCGCTTTTCGAAGGTCGGCAAAGAAGTTGTTAGGAAGGGTTCTTGATCCGAGCTCATCATAAAGAACTCTGACTTTTACTCCCTGTTTGGCTTTTTCAATAAGAGCATCGCGAATTCTTCGGCCGAGATTGTCTTTTTTTATAATGTAATACTGCAGGTGGATATGGTTTTGTGCCTGATCAATATCATGAAGAAGGTTTTTAAACTTTTCTCCGCCTGTCGTATAAATATCTACAGCATTGTCGCTTGTAAATGGAGCTTCATTGTTTAGAAGCTGCATGTAGATTAAATCCTGGCTCGCCCGTTCCGGCTCACTGCTAAATTCAAACGAGCCATCGCGGATGTGGGTGATCTGTTTTTTTAACATCTGCTCCAGTCCAAGCTTTTTGCGGTCATCCCAATGGAAAAGCCGGTGCCTGTTCAAATTTTGGCCGAGCATTAGATATAGAAAGAAGCCGCCTAAAGGAATGAAAACAAGGACAAGGAGCCAGGCCCAAGTGGAGCTGGCATCTCTTCGTTCCTTAAAAACGATGATGGCGGCAAGCAGTATATTTAAGATAGAAAAAAACATTAAAACGTAAGAAAATATGTGCATTGAAAATATTTGCATAGTTTCTCCTTACCTAACAGGATCGGTGTAAAAACCTAGATGTTTACCATATCATATTCTTCAGACTTAGTCGTAATTCTTTACATATAAATAAGAGGAAACTCCTTCTTTTGCCACCTTCTATTATATATGAATCAGCACTTTTTTCCATTTATTCGGATATAAAGTCCCCTCAGAAGGAAGCATATAAGAGTATTTGGGAGGATAACTTAAGATATGTAAGTATATTATGGCTAATCCTAGGCATTCCTAATAGCACCTGTCACATACTTATATATCCTAGAATACATAATTTGGTGTAACAAGGAAACTTCTATACAATAAAAAAGTTACTGTTATTTGTTGTCGTATAATGTCGAAGAACAGAGGTGATTAAATGGATGCAAAAGTCAGTGTAAAAAATGTAACGAAAATCTTCGGAAAATCTCCGAAAACAGCCGTACAATTATTAAAAAAAGGAAAATCCAAAAGAGAGATCCTTAAAGAAACAGGCAGTACGGTAGGAGTAAACAATGCATCGTTTGATATCTATCCCGGCGAGATCTTTGTGGTCATGGGGCTATCCGGAAGTGGTAAATCAACCCTGATCCGAATGCTTAACCGGCTGATCGATCCTTCAAGCGGTGAAATTTTGATTGATAATGAGGACATCGTTAAAATGCCTCCAGCGAAATTAAGAGAGGTACGCCGAAAAACCATCTCCATGGTATTTCAAAACTTCGCACTTTTCCCTCACAAAACCGTGCTTGAGAACACAGAATACGGATTGGAAATTCAAAACGTTTCCGCTTCAGAGCGAAATGAAAAAGCAATGAAATCCCTTGAGATTGTTGGATTAAAAGGGTTTGAAAACCAGCTTCCATCCCAACTGAGCGGAGGTATGCAGCAGCGGGTCGGTCTGGCAAGAGCATTGGCGAGCGATACAGATATCCTTTTGATGGATGAAGCGTTCAGTGCACTGGATCCGCTTATCCGTAAAGATATGCAGGACGAGCTTCTTGAAATTCAAGACTCCATGCATAAAACCATCATTTTTATAACACACGATTTGGATGAGGCTCTTCGAATTGGCGACCGGATCGCCCTTATGAAGGATGGAAGCATTATTCAGATTGGAACTCCTGAAGAAATCATGATGAATCCTGCCAATGAATATGTTGAACGGTTTGTTGAAGATGTGGACTTATCACGTGTACTTACCGCTTCGCATGTTATGAAACGTGCAGAGAAGATCTCGCCGGACAGAGGACCGCGTGTGGCGCTCCAAATCATGAAAGATCAGGGATATTCCAGCATCTTTATCGTAGACCGCAAGCAGCGCCTGCTTGGAGCAGTTACTGCTGATGCAGCGTCCATGGCAGTAAAAGAGGGCAAAACGATAGAAGATGTAATGCATAAAGACGTGTTGACAGTAAAGGAAGACACATTGCTTTCCGATTTGTTTGAACCAATGACCAACACCCAGATTCCGGTTGCCGTCGTAGATGAAGAAAAACGGCTGAAAGGAATTATTATTCGAGGTGCGGTCATCGGGGCACTCGCTGGAAACCGTGATGGGCTGAATGGAAAGGAGGATGACGAATGAATTTTCCGAAAATCCCTTTAGCACAATGGGTTGACCACTTAGTAGACTGGATTACCAGCACGTTTGACCCGCTTTTTAGTGCAGTTACAAGTTTTATTGAAGGACTGCTGGACAATCTTGTTAAGGTTCTTGATATCGGTCCTCCTATCCTGCTGATCTTGATCATTACACTTTTCGCGCTCTATACATGCCGATGGGGTGTAGCCATTTTTTCTTTGATCGGATTATTATTGATCGATAACCTTGGGTATTGGGATGCGACAGTTCAAACGATCGCACTCGTGCTATCATCAGTCGTTCTTACGATTATTATTGGTATTCCGCTTGGGATCTGGGCATCCCAGAACGATACCGCGAAAAAAATCATTACTCCTATTTTGGACTTTATGCAGACGATGCCTGCATTTGTTTACTTAATTCCTTCGATCCTGTTTTTTGGAATCGGAGTCGTGCCTGGTATTCTGGCATCCGTTATTTTTGCGGTACCGCCAACCATCCGTCTGACGAACCTCGGAATTCGGGAAGTACCTGGCGACCTGATTGAAGCGTCAGATGCATTTGGTTCAACCACAGGTCAAAAGCTGTTTAAAGTACAGCTCCCGCTTGCCGCTCCAACCATTTTGGCAGGGGTTAACCAAAGTATTATGCTGGCGTTATCCATGGTGGTTATCGCTTCACTAGTTGGTGCACCCGGATTGGGAGCTGAAGTGTACCGGGCTGTTACTCAGATTAAAGTGGGACAAGGTTTCGAAGCGGGTCTGTCTATCGTTATCATTGCGATTATTCTTGACCGTGTTTCACAAAACCTTCGTAAACCGCTTTTGGGCAACGTCATCAACAAGAAATGGGTGTATTCTGTTCTCGCAGCAGTTCTTGTGATTGCTTATGCAGTAACAGCATTCAGCCAAGCTGCCGTCACAAATCAAACAGGTTCTAAAAATGTCGGTGACCAGGTCAACTATGAAATTACAGGTATTGATCCTGGGGCAGGCCTAATGAAAGCCACTGAAAAAGCGATGAAGGATTATGGCTTGAAAAACGAATGGACGCTGAAAGAAGGTTCATCTGCAGCTATGACTGCAGAATTGAAAAAGGCGTATGAGAAGAAAGAGCCGATTATCATTACCGGCTGGACACCGCACTGGATGTTCAGTAAATATGATCTGAAGTATTTGAAGGATCCTAAAGGTTCGTATGGTAAGGGTGAATCCATTCACACGCTAACCCGTAAAGGATTCAAGCAGGACAATCCGGGCGCCAACAAAATTCTGGATCAGTTCTACTGGAAACCAGCCGATATGGAAGATGTGATGGTGAAAGTCCAGGATGGTGCAAAACCTGCGGATGCTGCAGCGGATTGGATTAAATCACATAAAAAGCAAGTGGCGAAATGGACCAAAGGCGCACCAAAAGGCAACGGCAAAGAAGTCAGCCTTGTTTATGTAGCCTGGGAATCTGAAATTGCGAGTACGAATGTAATTGCAAAAGTACTCGAACAAGAGGGCTATAAAGTAAAACTTCAGCAAGTGGAAGCAGGCCCGATGTTTGCCGGTGTGGCAGGCGGGAGCGCTGATGCAATGGTTGCTGCCTGGCTGCCAACCACTCACAAGGATTACTACGACAAGTACAAAGGCAAGTTTGAGGATCTTGGACCAAACCTGAAAGGTACAAAGCTTGGTTTGACGGTTCCGAAGTACATGGACATTGATTCCATTGAAGATCTGAAAAAAAGCAAATAATTGATGGAGGAAGGACAGCCGCTTTAGGCTGTCCTTTTTTTACTTAGACTAATGCATTCACTTCGCTAATAAATATATAAAGGAATACGCAAAAGCAGTGAATGGGGAGGCCAGCATGAATAACATCAATTGGGTTGTCAGTGATCCATATGTGTTTCAAACCCTTCAGACTGTAATTGGTAAGGCTGTTGTTGTTCAAACGGAAAGGGGTTCTGTCCGGGGAACACTTAAACAGGTGGTACCGGATCATATTGTCGTTGAATCCGGAGGCAATTCGTTTTATATCCGAACCCAGCAAATCATCTGGGTAGTCCCGAATCCGCAGCTTGTTCCAGAGTAACTCAGCCAGCAAAGAGATGGCGGCGAATCAAGCGGAGATCAGCGGAGGTGGAGCAACATGATGAAACGGGTCAATAAACTGGCAATTGAGCTTCCGAGGCCGGAGTATGGAGACATGAACGGAGCTGCGGCCGTTCAGGAACTGCTCGGCGGGAAGTTTGGGGAAATGTCCACACTTAATAATTACATGTATCAATCGTTCAATTTTCGCGGGAAGAAAAAGTTCAAACCGTTTTATAACCTGGTAGCAAGCATAACAGCCGAAGAGTTTGGCCACGTGGAGCTCGTGGCAAATGCAATCAATTTATTGTCATTTGGCAATACCTTTCCGGGCGACCCGGATATGACGCCTTTACAAAACGGCAAGGACGCACGTTATTCATTGCACTTTACCACGACCGCGCAGGCCGCCTATCCTGGGGACGGAATGGGCCGTCCATGGAATGGGGATTACGTAACCAACTCGGGTAATCTCGTGGCGGATCTGCTTCATAACTACCTGCTTGAAATTGGAGCCCGTACCCATAAAATGAGGGTGTACGAAATGACAGATCATCCGACAGCACGAACGATGATTGGCTACCTGCTCGTCCGCGGAGGGACGCATATTATTGCTTATGCAAAAGCCATTGAAGTGGCAACGGGTGTGGAGGTAGGAAAGATGCTCCCGGTACCGAGCCTTGATAATAACAAATTTGATTATGCGAAGCCATTCATGGACCAGGGACTCTATAATGTGCTTTATACATGGGGTGAACCGGAGTACCGGGACATCAGCAAGATCTGGAAAGGGAAGAACCCTGAAACCGGTCAGCAGTTAACGGTTATTGACGGCATGCCGGAAGGAGGAAAGGTGCCAGACTTTGAGGAACTGCCCGAAGAGTTTGCCCCAGGTATTGACCGGGACGATTATCAGCGGATTTTAAAGCGGCTGATGTCGAATTTGTAAACGAAAAAACCCTGGCAAAGCTGCCAGGGTTCTGTTTATTGAAGAGCTTTCTTTAAAATGTCCAAGTTGCCTTTCATTAAGCTGATATAGTCTTTATCTCTGTCTTTTTTAGCTGGCGATTCAAGGTTGTGAAAGGACAGGGCTTCAGCACCGACTTCAGATTTTACTGTATCTGCAACCCGGGGTTTCACGTTGTCCTCGAACAGCACATATTTAATGTTATGTTTTTTAGAGAGCTCGATAATGGACTGCAGCTGTTTTTGCGTCGGTTCGTTGGAAGGAGAAAGACCGGAAATCGGAATTTGCTTTAATCCGTATCTTTTTTCCCAATAGCCGTATGCTGCATGGGAAACAAGTATTTCCTTTTTCGGACTTTTATCAATCGTGGATTTATAATCCTGATCGAGAGCTGTAAGCTTTGTTTTTAACTCTTCATAATTCTTCTCATAATCGTTTTTATGCCCAGGATCTTTTTTTACAAGAGCATCTTTAATATTTTCAGCCATTTTTATCGAATGAACCGGATCAATGAACACATGCGGGTCAATATCGCCATGATTATGTTCATGCTTATGATCTTGGCCTTCCGCATGTTCTTCCTCAAGTGAAATTCCTCTTGTAGCCTTTACGACTGTTGTGTGTGTTTGATCAAGGGTATCAATGGCTTTATCCGCAAAGCCATCCAAACCGGCGCCGTTATAGATGAAAAGGTCGCTATCTGACAGTTCTGACATGGTTTGTACGGTCGGCTCGTAATCGTGTGGTTCTACACCTGCTGGAACCACATTTTTTACATCAACATACTTTCCACCAATTTTACTTGCAAAATCCTTGAGAGGAAAAATAGTGGTTTTTACTGTTAATTTATTAGGATCTCCATTTGAACTTGTTTCCTTTTGGCCAGAACAGGCAGCAAGCAGAAGTGAGAAAATCGATAGTATCGCAATAAGTTTAAGGTATTTCATCATCATCACCCTCTCCGTTAAATCTCTTTTCAAAATATATCGTAATCGTTACGATTTGTAAAGATATTTATTGAAAATGGAAATGGGAAATGGTGGTTGTTCATTCTTAAAGCATGCATCCTAAAAGAGAATGGTTAGAAAACGACTTTAAAATCAACTTCTTTGACAAGGTTGTCCTTCAGGAGTACACTGTAAAGCGTAATTATTACGATTTATAACAAGGAGGATTGACTGAATTGGCAAAAAAATCAATGGTTGAACGAGAATTAAAGCGACAGGCCATCGTTGAGCGATACGCCGAGAAGAGAGCAGAGCTAAAAGCTAATGGAGATTATGAAGGCTTGAGCAAGCTTCCAAGAAATGCGAGTCCCACACGGCTTCATAATCGCTGTAAAGTAACAGGACGGCCAAGAGGCGTACTCCGCAAATTCGAAATGTCCAGAATCGCTTTCAGGGAACTTGCCCATAAAGGCCAAATCCCTGGTGTTAAAAAATCCAGCTGGTAATCCAAAAGCATTCTTTCCGAAGCAGGAAAGAATGCTTTTTTGTCAATTTGCGGACAGACTGTCGACACTGGGATAGACATAAGGTTCTTTTGGTTCTTCGATTTTTTTCAGCTTGCTGATTTGAATGATCAGTACCTTTTGATTTCAAAAACATCACAACAAACAAAAACCGATCAATTCTTTTCGGAAGGTTCCTGTATTTCTGTTTAACTGCATCCTGTTAAACTCCCTGTTTCAATGGATATAGATTTCATGTTTTCCTCCTAAATAAAACGTAATTTTTACGATTTAAATCCTATCATATTCTCTTCGAAAGTAAAGGACAATTAAGATAGGAACCAGATTTATTCTGGTCGGTTGCTCCATTTTCATGTTAAGATAAAACATAATGATTACGATTTATACAAAGGTATTAAGGGAGGAACCAGAAGATGACAACCCATAAAAAAATTCCAACATACATATTAAGCGGCTTTCTTGGTTCAGGTAAAACGACGGTATTGTTGAAAATGCTTGCCGACTTTAAAACCAGAGGCCTTAAACCGGGAATTGTATTGAATGAGCTGGGGCAAGTCAATGTGGAAGGGCATCTGTTCAAAGGTGAAAAAATGCTGGAAATGCTGGACGGCTGCATCTGCTGTACGATTCAGGATGACCTGCGGGAGGAGCTGCAATTCTTTTTGCAGGAAGAAAATCAGGTGGATGTTCTGTTGATCGAGGGAACGGGCGTGGCGAATCCGAAGGAAATTCTGGAGGCTCTTACTGATCCGCGGCTTCATGACGGGTTTAAAACCCAATCGGTCATCAGTCTGGCAGACGCCAGCAAATTTCTTGAATACCAAAGCATTTTCTCCAGTTCGAGAGAGATTCGGGAGATGCTGAATGAACAGATGAGCAGCGCCACGCTCATTCTTTTGAACAAGATGGACCTTATTCAGGAAAAAAATAAAGATAAAATCTATAAAAAATTGAGAAAGCTAGTTAAAGGTGAAGTGGAAATCATTGAGACGGTGTATGGCAACGTCTCTCTTGATGAACTGTTAAAAAAGCGGATGAGCACGGTCTCCGTTACCCTGGGTGAAAGTGAGACAAATACCCACCATCATCATGACCATCACCATCACCACGAGCATCCGTTTAAAGCGGTTAAAATTGAAAATATTCCGGCAGTGGAGCGGATTCGCTTTGAAAAGTGGCTGAAAAAATTACCGGAAAGTGTGCTTCGGGCGAAGGGGATGGTGCAACTGGCTTCTCCAAGTGGACTCTATCAATTTCAATTTGCCTCAAAAGAAGTGGAGATGGAACGGATGGAAGACCAGGAATGCTCTACGTGTCTAATTTTGATTGGCTACAATATGCTGGTTGATGACCTTCAAACATCATTCCAGAAGGAAGTTCTGCAAACGCTGCATGCATAAACAGATTTTAACGGACCAAAGGCGGGAATATGGTAAACTGGCTGTTGAACAGTGAATTGAAGGAGGATACATCGAGTGATACGTTTTGGTGTGATAGGTACAAACTGGATTACAGATGCCTTTTTGAAAGCAGCAGGTGATCTCGAAGAGTTTAAGCTGAATGCAGTTTATTCGCGGACAGAGGAAAAAGGCAGGAAATTTGCAGGGAAACATGGAGTTTCGACAGTTTACACGGATTTTAATGAATTTGCTTCATCCGATTTAATCGACGCGGTTTATGTGGCAAGCCCAAACTCATTTCATGCCTGGCAGGTCATTGAGCTGATGAAACATGGCAAGCATGTGCTTTGCGAAAAACCACTTGCTTCAAATGCCGATGAAATCAAGGAAATGATTGAATCGGCCAAGTCGAACAACGTGGTTATGATGGAAGCAATGAAATCAACATTTCTTCCCGGCTTCAAAGCCGTCAGGGATCACTTGTCCGAGATTGAAACCATCAGAAGGTATGTGGGCAACTACTGTCAGTATTCTTCACGATATGATGCGTACAAGGAAGGAACGATTCTTAATGCGTTCAAACCAGAGTTCTCAAACGGAGCACTCATGGACCTTGGCACATATTGCATCTACCCGCTGGTGGTGCTGTTTGGCCGGCCAAAGTCGGTTAAAGCGAGCGGAATTAAGCTTGAGACCGGGGTGGACGGAGAAGGCAGCATTTTACTGACCTATGACACGATGGAAGCGGTCATTACGTATTCGAAAATTACCGATTCCTCCCTTCCTTCCGAGATTCAAGGGGAGAAGGGAAGCATTGTCATCGACCGGATCCATACACCGGAGAAGGTCGAATTACGGTACAGGGGCGGAGATTCACGGGATATCTCAGTTTCTCTCGAACATGAACCGATGTACTATGAAACGAAAGAATTCATCTCCTTGATTCAGCAGGGAAAACTGGAATCGGATATCAATTCGCACGATAACTCGCTTGCCGTAATGGAAATAATGGACGAGGTTCGCAGCCAGCTGGGCGTTGTTTATCCGAATGACCGTAAATAATAGGAAGATTAAGCTGCTCAAACAGAAAATTTGGGCAGTTTTTTTATTTTCAGGAAAAACTAATACTAAATTAAAGAAATTTTAAAAATGGTCTGGTAGGCTGTTAGGGCAATTTGAATGGAGTGGGGAGTTGAGATTCAATGAAGATACTTGTTGTAGAAGATGATAAGGGAGTACGTCAGGGAATTGAGAACCTTCTTTTGGACGAAAAATATATAGTTGTTTCTGAGGAAAACGGGGAGGATGGACTTTTCTCGGCAGAGGACGGCGAGTACGATGCGTTAATTCTGGATATTATGCTCCCTGGAATGAACGGATTGGAGATTGTCAAAGAATTAAGAAACCAGGGGAACCATGTTCCTATCCTATTATTGACAGCGAGGGATTCTGTAGAGGACAGAGTAAAGGGGCTCGATGCCGGAGCGGACGATTACCTGATTAAGCCGTTTGCCGGGCCGGAATTGCTGGCTCGGCTGAGAGTCCTCTTGAGAGACAGAGGGACAACTCCGGCAGAGGAGCTTTCCTTTGGCAACATTACCTTGAACAAATCAGAATACGATGGTTATGTTGATTCGAAAAAGCTCAGTTTGACCGTTAAAGAATATCAGCTGCTTGAGTATTTCTTAAGGAACCCAAATCAAATTCTTTTAAGGGATCAAATTTTTAACCGGGTTTGGGGGTATAGTTCAGACGTTGGTTTGAATGCGGTTGACGTATATGTGCATCATCTCCGGAAGAAACTTGCTCTTCATGGCTGTGAGCATCTTCTGAAAACCGTCAGAGGCATCGGCTTTATGCTGCAGGAGGAGAAGTAATGTTCAGGAAAACCCGAATACGGCTGGTCGTCATGAACACAGTTGTTCTTGTCCTTGTTCTTTGTGTGTTCAGTTCGGTTATATATGGCTACATGCATTATGTGGTCTATCATAACATTGATGATAAGCTGCATAACATAGCCGGGAAGCTGAAGAAAGAAGGGTATAAGGAAGTTGACAGTGAGCATAAAGAAGAGCGGGAAGAACGGAAGGTCAGCTATCTTTTATGGGACAAGAACGGCGCGTTTGTCAAAAGCTTTCCGGAGCATACCGCTTTCCAAACAGATCTTGCCGGATTTACACCTTCTACGTCTGACCGGCACGTTCTTTGGAACAACGAAAGTAACGAACATACCTATCGGGCTCTCGATATAAACGTAAAGGGTAAATTGCCAAAATCAGTTTCAAGAGCGGACATTGAACATCTCCAGCTGGTGCTGAATATTGATCCGGAAGTTTACATGCTTAAAAATCTTCTTAAGCTGATTGTTGCATGTACGCTCCTGGGTTTGGCCATTTCAATCTTGACCGGGATGTTCCTCGCTGAGAGATCACTTATTCCCATAAGAGCCGCGTGGAATCGTCAAAGCTCGTTTGCAGCTGATGCTTCCCACGAGCTTCGCACTCCGTTATCCGTCATCCAGACCCATTTGGAAAACGTATTTCGGCATCCGCAACATACGGTTGAACAAGAAAGTGTTGCGTTGTATAACAGTTTAAAAGAGGTGAAGAGGACCAATAAATTGGTTGCTGATCTCCTCACTCTCGCACGGACGGATTCAAATGAGGCAATGCTCTTAAAAGAAATTTTTAATCTCACTGAACTGATTACAGATGTGGTTGATCAATTTTCATTTATTGCAGAAACAAGGAATGTCAATTGTTCAAGCACGATAGAAAGTGACATCTACTTTAATGGGGACAAGGAACGCATTCACCAGCTTCTTATTATTCTTTTGGATAATGCCTTAAAGTATAACGAGGAAGACGGGAGCATTTTCCTGATCTGCAGGAAGGAGCATCATGACATCCTTCTGGTGGTTAAAGATACGGGCATAGGCATTCAAAAAGAAGACCTTCCGTTGATTTTTGACCGTTTTTACAGAGGAGATAAAAGCAGATCCCGGGAAGAAGGGGGAACGGGTCTTGGACTTTCCATCGCCAAGTGGATTGTGGAAGAGCATAAAGGAAGCATTAAAGCGGAGAGCCGTCCCGGAAAGGGCACTGAGATTCAGGTACGGCTTCCTGTGGGCATAAATAAAAGTCCCGCCAAAGAATAATGGCGGGACAGGGTTTAAGGAAAATGCTTGCGGCCGGCGGGTCGGGAATAAGAAGTTTGCCTGAGGTTTTGTAAATATGAAGAAAACTCCTTTTTGTTGGCGTTCCATGCTTTCCATACATTGGCCGCCAGTACACCGACCAGAAGAAAGGAAAGGCCGCCAAACAGGACATAATCCGCAAGGCTTATTACGGCTGCAATTCCTCCAAACAACACTTGATCCTTGTATTTGGCAGGTGAGGTTGGCGGATCGGTCACCATGAAGAAAGCCAGGAACAAAACGGATTGGATAAATGGTGGCCGCAATGCATCCGTTACATCTCCTGTACCCATCAAGCTTAAGACAAGCAAAAGGATAAAATAGATGCCCAAAAAGGAAAACACTTGTGGAAACTTGTTCACTTTGCTGGTTATAAGATATCCTTCAATCAGTACAAGGGGGATGAACCAAACGGGAAGAGTGGCCATACCTCCCCACCAGCTTTGGCCGCTATGAAAAAGAATGGCCGCAAACAGCAGGCCGAACGCTGCAGGATTAAAAAGAGGTTTGCGCTTAAATGATAAAAGGTTCTTTGAGACAATGGCTGCTGCAGAAGCAGCGGCTGAAACATAAAGCGGTGAGGCTTCACTCAGAACAAGAGCAATGATTAATCCTGTTATTACTGCACCATCCCAGCTGATGGTTTTTCTTTTTTGCCTAAGCGAAAAAATCATATCCACCGCAACTGCAGCTAATACAGCAGCTGCTATACTGCCAAGTCCCTGAAAAGGATGGGCATGGATGCTTCCTGTAAAGGAAAGAACAAGTAAAAGACATAAAAGGTAGCCTTTTGGCTTTTTAAAGAAGGCTGCAGTTTTTTTTGCAGGGGCAGACTTGGTTTTTACATTAGAAGGAGGGGCCGTTTTTTTTCGGTCCATTCTGCTTTTTCCTTGCTCAGGTAAAGTATTGTAATTCATAACGTTCCTCCATTTGGTTGGTCTTCTCTATGGTCAAGTCATGGTCCACCAGAATACCGCCACAGCCCATCTTTTCCAAAAATGCTTTGCCCTTTGGCTTGCCAAGTATAAAAGCTGCCGTTGAGTATGCGTCTGCAGCCATTGTATAAGGAGCTATGACGGTTGTACTGATGTAATCTGAAACGGATTGTCCATTGACGGGATCTAAAAGATGATGAGCAAAAGGAATCGTTTTGCTCTGCCGTTCATAGCTTCCGGAAGTGCAAACCCCCGAGTCGGTCAATCTCAGCAAACACAGAATATTTTTTTTGTTACCGGGATGCTGGATGCCAACCTCCCACAACTCGTTATTTTCATTTCTTCCGCCAACATATACATCTCCTCCAGCATTAATGGAGAAACCATGCATTCCCTGAAAGTGGCGGATGGCCAGGTCGACAGCAAAACCTTTGGCAACAGCCCCCAGGTCCAGAGACAAAGGCTTCCGCAAAAGAATGGTTTGTGTCTTACGGTTCAGGATCATATCCTTGTAGGTTGAAGAAGTATCGATACGTTCAAATCTGGGCGCCAGCTGGCTGGTCAGATAATGCCGATTGAACCCATGAGCAGCAAGGAGTCTCCCAAGGGTTGGATCAAACGCTCCATTTGTCAGAATGGCCATTTGTTTGGCAAAGCTCAATGCTTCAAACAATACGGCACTTACAGGAACCGCTCCACCACATGTTCTTGTTAAGCGGGATAACTCGCTGTCTGCATCAAAGCGGCTGCAGATTCTTTCTACTTCGTGAAAAACATGTATGGCGCTTTTTATTTTTTCTTTACTATCTTCTTCTGAATGGGAAGAAATGGCCGTAAAATGAACCAGTGTACCCATTATCAGTATGCTTTTTGTGTGTTTGTACAGTTCATTCATGGTTGATGATCCTTTCGTTTGAGCTATATCTTGGCTTGCTGAATACAGTCATCGACAGCCTGCTGAAAATCCTCCGTGCTTAGTGTCGCCCCGCTGACAATGTCGACGTTTGCACTTTGACGAATCAGCACCTGCTGAGGAAGGTCCTGTATATAAGAAGGTGAATAGTGCGTATCGCAATTGGTAATTTCAACATCCGTGATTTTGTCTTTTTTGAAAGTAACGGCTACTTCCACTGACCCGATATGGTTGGTGGCCTGTCCGATAAAGGTTCCGTCTTTGTACACTTTATTGGTAGGCACACTATTTTTTGAAACTTGACGGGGTGGTTTAGCACGGTTTGCCGGTGTGTCAGTTTTTGTATTTGTATGATCAGTGTGAGTATGTGGTTCTGCAGCGCTCTGGGCAGGCTGTGATGACACAAATCCCGCCAAATATACGGCTCCTATGGCAGAAGAGCATAGGGCAATCATTTTATTTCCCATTTTCGCCATTTTATTCCCTCCTGTCCTTGGGATAGAATTAGTGTAAAGCGCAAGTTTTAAAAAACTTTTAAAAGGAAATGAGCAGTAACAGAAATAGTTTCAGTGAGGAGAGAGGATATGACATCGATGAGGGTAAAAAAAGCGATCATTCCGGCAGCAGGATTGGGTACACGATTTTTGCCGGCGACAAAAGCCATGCCGAAAGAAATGCTTCCGATCGTGGATAAACCAACTATTCAATATATCGTGGAAGAGGCAATCAATTCCGGAATCGAGGATATACTGATCGTTACCGGAAAAGGGAAGCGGGCGATTGAGGACCATTTTGATTACTCATTTGATCTGGAGCAGAGTTTATTCTCGACAGGCAAGGTCAAGCTATTGGAAGAGGTACAGCGCTCTTCGGAAATGGCTGATATTCATTATATCCGGCAGAAACAGCCGAAAGGGCTCGGTCATGCGGTTTGGAGTGCGCGGAAGTTTATCGGCGATGAGCCTTTTGCCGTGTTGCTCGGGGATGACATTGTCCAGGCAGAAACTCCCTGTATCCGCCAGATGATAGAGCAATTTGAACGCACGGAGTCCTCCGTGATTGGGGTAAAACCAGTCCCAGACGAAGAGACCAGCCGGTATGGTATTGTGGAAACAAGCTCAAAGTCCGGGCGACTTTACGAGGTAGCGAACTTTGTGGAAAAACCGCCTGAGGGTGAAGCGCCCTCCAATCTTGCCATCATGGGCCGCTATATTCTGACACCTGAAATCTTTTCCTTTCTGGAAAAACAGGAAGCAGGAGCCGGCGGTGAAATTCAACTGACCGATGCCATTCAAAAACTGAATCAAGTTCAGCACGTATATGCCTATGAGTTTGAAGGGAATAGATATGATGTGGGAGATAAACTGGGCTTCATCACCACTTCAGTTGAATTCGCTCTGCAGAATGAAGAGCTTCGCGAACCTCTCCTTCATTATTTAAAAGGAAGAATACTGAAACAGCCTTAAAAAAAGCACCTAAGGATAAAATGTGAGGAGTTGCAAGATGGCTAAGTACTGGTCAGATCTACAGCCTGAAAAAAAACATCTGATACTGGCATGGGCACTTCTTTTAATTTTTATGTCTCCTCCTTTTATTCTTGGTGAGGATGCACACATCAGGGTGCATGATAATATGGACTCGAACATTGCATGGTACAACGTGCTGAAAGAAAGCGGCCAGTTATTCGGCCCGATGGACAGTGTCATTCCCCAGATCATTAATGGCCTTCCGCGCAATGCGTTTGGAACAGAGTTCAGCCTGATTCAATGGTTTCACAATTGGTTTTCATCCATGACAGCCTACGCGCTGAGCCAGGCGGTTACCAGGATTTTTGCTTTTCTTGGCATGTACCTTCTATTGAAAAAACACATCCTGCCAGACAAGAAAGCCTATCCTGTATCGGTTTGGGTATCGGTTGCCTTTGCACTCACTCCGTTCTGGCCATCGGGTATGCTTAGCACCCTTGGCCAGCCTCTTGCCTTATGGGCCTTTTTGACAATCCGGAAGCATGAGGACACATGGAAGGAGTGGCTAACACTTATTCTTCTTCCTTTATACTCCAGTTTTGTTCTTGGATTTTTCTTTTTTCTCAGTGCTTTGGGTGTGTTTTGGCTTTGGGAACTGGTCACAAAAAAGCGGTGGAATTTACGTTTTTTGGGAAGCATTGCATTGATGACAGCCATTTATCTTCTGATTGAATACAGGCTTGTTTATTCACTGATAGTCCCGCAAGCCCCAACCAGCAGGGATGAATTCCAGATTTCGACCCTTGCGTTCTTGCGATCCGTCCAGCTCGTGTTCAAAAACTTTCTTTTGGGACATACCCATGACATGACGGTACATACAGTCGTCATTTTACCTGTGTTGTTTGTAGCGCTGTATAAATCCTGGGGCAGAAAAAAGGATGAAAAGCAAGTAAAGCTCTTTCAGTTTTTATTTTTACTTAATGTTTTCCTGTCCGTTTGGTATGCTTTCTGGTTTTATAAAGGCTGGATTCCCATCAAAGATCACTTTCACTTTCTTACTACGTTTAACTTTGCAAGGTATCATTTCCTTCGCCCGCTTGTCATTTATGTACTCTTTGCATTGGGCATTTGGATGTTATGGGATAAGGAGAAATGGCGGACGTGGATCCGGGCCGGTTTGATGCTTCAGGTTTTTATCCTGTGCTGTTTTAATGAGGAAATTTATTATCGTTTCTGGCAAACCCCTTCGTTTAAACAATTTTATGCGGAGAAGCAATTCCAGCAGATTGAAAGCTATATTGGAGAGCCACAATCCTCCTATCGTGTAGCCAGTTTGGGCATTCATCCTGCGATCGCTCAATATAATGGATTTTATACGCTGGATACGTACAATAATTATTATCCGTTGTCCTATAAACACGAGTTCCGTAAAATCATTCAGAAAGAATTGGAAAAGAGTCCGCGGCTTGCCGCTTATTACGACGATTGGGGAAACCGCTGCTATTTGTTTTCGGCAGAGCTGGGAAAGCGTTATAACTACACGAAAAACTCCAAAAAGAGAATTAAGCATCTGCAGCTTAACACGACTGTTTTTACACGGATGGGTGGAGAATACATTTTATCTGCGGTTCCGATTGTAAATACAAAGGAAAATAATCTGCAATACATAAGGAAATTTACTCAGCGTGACTCGGCATGGACTATCTATCTTTACCGTGCCGTCAAAGAGGATCAATTATGAAAACAGGAACCGGTGGAAAGTGGATGAATCATTCGTTTGTGCGTTTCTTAATGGTAGGTGTGGTCAATACACTTGTCGGTTTAGGATCCATCTATCTTCTGCTGCATGGTACAGGGGCTTCGTATTGGGTGGCTACATTTCTGGGAAATGCCATTGGTGCTTGTGTCAGCTATGTATTAAACCGGGTATTTACATTTAAAAGCCAATCTCCCGTCAGCGGCAGCATTATGCGCTTTATCGCAGTCATCCTGGCTTGCTATGTTATTGCCTATTATGCGGCGATCCGGATGGCTGTTTGGGGCATTCATGCCCTGCTGCCCGAATATGGCCAGGCTGCGGATGATGCAGCGGTATTGATTGGAACAGGGCTTTATACGTTGTTGAATTATGCGGGACAAAGATGGCTGGTGTTTCCCCCAGAAAAAGGGGTCGGAGGCCATCTTTAGCTGCTTGATTTTGAGGGTTTAAAAGAGTATCATTATAAAACTGGGTTTTTTATTATTAAAGGAATGATGGATATGTTGACTTCAAACTTTAAATTGACCGGCCAATCCTGAACCGCAAAGCGGTTCGGGATTTTTTTTTCCTAAGGGAAACATTATTTTAGGAGGGGAACATGGAAATCGTACATGAAAGAGAGAAGATTGGAAAAAGGGTTGCCTGGCTTGCATTGGTCAGCAACTGTATATTAACCATAGGGAAAGTTGCAGTGGGGCTGCTGGCCGGAAGTGAATCTGTGTTTGCGGACGGAATTCACTCGGCTGCGGACATTGTGGCTTCTATAGCTGTTCTCGCTGTGGTCGGCATTTCCAATAAGCCGCCTGATGAGGACCATCCGTTTGGACATGGGAAAGCAGAAGTTCTGAGTGAAGGCTTTGTTGGAATCATTCTATTTCTTGTCAGCATTTATATTGTTGTTGAAGGGATTCTTGGTTTCCTGGGGGAGCCTGAAGCTCCTGAATACATTGCATTGGCGGCGGCTCTGTTTTCCTATGTTGCGAAACATCTTCTGTATCGCAATTCAATGAAACTTGGAGAGAAGTATAACAGTAAAGCCATCATAGCGATCGCCTTTGACCATAAAGCAGATATTGTGGCTTCTCTGGCTGCTTTTTTTGGTGTAATTCTTTCCATTATCGGCGAGAAATATAATATACACTATTTGCTCTATGGCGATGCAGCAGCGAGCTTGATCGTGGCCTTTCTCATACTAAGAATTTCTCTGAAGCTTCTGGGCTCGTCGATCGACATCCTCATGGACAAAAATATTGAGAAGCCGGTTCTTTCTCAATATCGAAAAGTCGTCATGGAGTTTCCCGATATAAAGCGAATCGACCGCATGAGAGCAAGAACACATGGACATTACATTATTTTGGACCTGCGCATATCGGTTAATTTTGATTTGAGCATTAAAGAAGGGCATGATATCGCCAGAAACCTGAGAGATGAACTTCAAACACAGTTTCCGGACATATCAGAAGTCTTTATCCATATCAATCCATACTTTCCCGACAAAGAGTGACTGATGTCACTCTTTGTTTATGCTGAAGAAAAACGGGAATAGGTTTTGCATAAGAAATGAAGGAGGAGATCTCAAATGAAAACGATTAATGTTCAGCTTGAATATACGGCAGAAGCACCTGAAACGTTTGATAAGGACCTTCGTAACAAGTTAAATGATAATCTAAACAGTTTAGGGCTTAAAGTAGTTTCAATTGCAGATTTCGGCTCATCAAATGATAACCTTCCAAGCTCGCAATCCGGAAAAGCAAAATCTGATGCTTCAGGAAATCAGGTCGACATTATCCCTGATGACAATACTTCGGCGGGAGGCCAGTCCACTCCTGATGAACAGCTGCCCGGCCATGAAAATTCCGGAAAATAGATAACAAGACACAAAGCTTCTCATCTTCGGATGGGGCTTTTTTTTTGACTCAAGAAGCAGGAGCAAATGAATAAATCTGCATGCGAAGGAAATAGAAGAAAAATGTCGAAATAAGCAGTTAATCCCGTTAACAGCTGAATATGTAGTAATATATCCTCAAATCAAAACAAATTTGTTGAAATAAAAAGGAATAATACTTAAATTGTTGAAAGGTATGTGGAGTACAGTTTCGTTTTACATTCTGAAGTTTTTACATAATCCCATATCCCGTGCCAGTAGGAAGTAAGCACTACCAATAATCCAGGAATAGAGGTGCTTACCGTGAACTATCACCAGGTTACGGTTGAAATAAAACGTGAATGCGATATCTCCATCGCCCGGCAGGAGGGAAAGGTACTGGCACGGGAGATCGGATTTAATGCAGTTGATCAAGTGAGAATTAAGACAGCAATATCCGAGCTTGCAAGAAATATCTATCTCTACGCAGGGGAAGGAAAAATCATTGTAGAAGCGATCAGGGAAAACCATCGCGCCGGTATCCGTGTTTCGGCAGTCGACCACGGGCCTGGTATTCAAGATATTAATCTGGCACTCCAATCCGGTTACACCAGTTCGGGAGGATTGGGAGCAGGCTTGCCGGGTGTTCAGAAGCTTATGGATATCTTCAACGTTCATACCATGCTGGAAGTAGGAACCGAAGTTACCGCCATCAAGTGGTGTATGCAACGATTAAATTAACAGCCGCCAACTCCTGATGGAAAAAGGAATAGCGGCTTATTTTTATTCTTCTTCCATTTCTATACCGTGTTATGAGATAAAAGAAAAACACCCTCCCTTATGACCGAAGGCGGGTGATGTTTTTTGATTTTATTTTTTTGGAATGAAAAAGGGACCGGTTCATAAAAGATAGTTTCCGGGCATTTCCCTTGTAATGAATAATCTCCAATAGTTGATTCAGTGCTTTTAACTGGTCGGTTTCGTTCATGCGGATGCGCCTCCTTCTTCCTAGACTATATGGAGAAGTGACGGCTGATATGTTTGGGGAACAAAAAAATCAGGTTAAGTATTTCTTGTGGGTGACGGTGTTGAGCAAGATGTATTGTCCTTCTTTTAACACTTCAGCATATAATTTGGCTTCGCTTTCCGAAACGCCAATCATTATGAGTTTTTGCAGAATATTTGGTGGAGCTGGCAGGTTTTTTTGAGGCTCAGAGGGGTTGACGATGATCATGTGTTCTGTTTTCATGCCATCTTTCTTAAGTAACTTTAGTTTATTGAGAACTTTATTTTCTGAAGGATAAATACCAATAACCCTGCGAGTATTCATGGAAAAACCTCCTGTTTAATTGTTAAATCCCAAAATAAAAGGGAATATTCTGTAAATTCCCTTTGTAGGTAACTTCAAAACTCTTTTTTTAAAACTTTTTTTATTTTTATGTTTGAACAAGAATTAATGAGGGTAAAAAGCTTTTGAAGCAACTCACCCCCTTTATTGCCAAAGCCTCTAGGTTTTGGTTTTTTTTTCTGCAAAAATTATATAAGTTGGTGTACCGGGGAAAGCAGAAAGAATAGAGGTAAAAAAGAATGACAGTTATTCTGGCAACGGTATTGCCGATGGTAAAGGGGGGAACAAACCTGGTATCTGCAAGCCATTGCCGCATGCTCCATTGTGATCGGATTTTGGCTGGGGTTGGGCATCCATAAAAAAACAGGCACGTAAAGTGATATATATAAAGGTCTGCCTTTTCAGAGGGCGGGCTTTTTTTGCCTATATGAGCGAATTTCTTTAAAAAAAAGAAAAACAGTAGCATACTATACATTCTTCCATGCGGTATTGATTTCCAATATTTAACGCGCGAATATTTGTTCGTAAAAATTAGAGTTTCACAGGTTTGCTGTGTTATAATCTTATTAGCAAAATTTAGGACGGAGGTTATGAATGTGAGCGAAACATTTGAGCTCGTATCTTCTTATAAACCTCAAGGAGACCAGCCTGAGGCAATACGTCAGCTTGTAAATGGGATTAATGAGAAGAAGGAAAAAATGACGCTTCTTGGGGCTACAGGTACAGGAAAAACCTTTACGGTATCCAATGTCATCAAGGAAGTAAACAAACCGACTCTGGTTATTGCCCACAACAAAACGCTTGCCGGGCAGCTCTACAGCGAATTCAAGGAATTTTTTCCGAATAATGCTGTTGAATACTTTGTAAGTTATTACGATTACTATCAGCCGGAAGCCTATATTCCGCAGTCTGATACATTTATAGAAAAAGATGCAAGCATTAACGATGAAATCGATAAGCTAAGGCACAGTGCCACGTCTTCCTTGTTTGAAAGAAAAGATGTCATTATCGTATCCAGTGTGTCCTGCATCTATGGCCTCGGGTCCCCGGAAGAATACAAGAGCATGGTCATTTCGCTGCGTACCGGAATGGAACGTGACCGCGACCAGCTCTTGAGGGATTTGGTAGACATTCAGTATAACCGCAATGATATTAATTTCACCCGCGGTACTTTTCGCGTGCGCGGCGATGTCGTGGAAATCTTCCCTGCTTCCCGTGATGAACGGTGCCTGCGTGTGGAATTTTTTGGTGATGAGATCGACCGGATTACAGAGGTAGATGCCCTCACAGGTGAAATTGTCGGCGAGCGTAATCATGTGGCCATTTTTCCGGCATCCCACTTTGTCACCCGTGAAGAAAAAATGAAGATGGCCATTCAGAGGATTGAAGCTGAACTCGAAGAGCGGCTGAAGGAATTGAATGATGCCGGCAAGCTGCTTGAAGCCCAGCGATTGGAGCAGCGCACCCGCTATGATATTGAGATGATGAGTGAAATGGGCTTTTGCTCGGGGATTGAAAACTATTCTCTTCATCTGACATTGCGCCCCATCGGATCCACCCCGTACACACTTCTTGATTATTTTCCCGATGATTCCATGATCGTGATCGATGAGTCGCATGTGACACTGCCGCAAATCCGCGGAATGTACAATGGTGACCAGGCACGTAAAAATGTACTCGTTGAACATGGATTCCGCCTGCCTTCAGCGAAAGACAACCGACCGTTGACGTTCGATGAATTTGAAGGAAAAGATAAGTTTCAGCACATTTATGTATCTGCAACACCCGGCCCATATGAAGAGGAGCATGCTCCGGAACCCATCCAGCAGATCATCCGGCCTACCGGATTGCTGGATCCAACCATTGAAGTGCGTAGAAGCAAAGGTCAGATTGACGATCTTCTTGGTGAGATTAACGACCGTGTTGCCAAAAATGAACGCGTGCTCGTGACCACGCTCACCAAAAAAATGTCTGAAGATCTGACTGATTACCTGCAGGAAATGGGTATAAAGGTAAGATACCTCCATTCTGAGATTAAAACGCTGGAGAGGATTGAGATCATCCGGGATTTGAGGCTCGGTGTGTTTGATGTGCTTGTGGGGATTAACCTTCTCAGGGAAGGACTCGACATTCCTGAGGTTTCTCTTGTTACGATACTCGATGCGGATAAGGAAGGATTCCTTCGTTCCGAAAGATCCCTGATTCAGACGATCGGCCGTGCGGCACGTAACAGCAACGGACATGTCATTATGTATGCCGACAAGATCACCAGATCCATGGAGATTGCCATCGGTGAAACACAGCGACGCAGAAACGTACAGATACAGTACAACGAGGAACATGGCATTGTGCCGCAAACGATTAAAAAAGCGGTTCACGATGCCATCCGGGCCACTCAGGCGGCAGAAGATGCTGAAGAGTACACATCCAAGGCACCAAAACAGAAGATGAGCAAAAAAGATCGAGAAGCCTTCATCGGGCGAATGGAAGCTGAAATGAAGGATGCGGCAAGAAATCTGCAGTTTGAACGTGCGGCAGAACTTCGCGATTTGATACTTGAGCTAAAAGCTGAAGGGTAAGGTGATAACAAGTGTCTACGAATCAAAACATTACGGTGAAGGGTGCACGCGCTCATAACCTGAAAAATATAGATATTACGATTCCTCGTGACAAGCTCGTGGTTCTGACAGGACTGTCAGGATCGGGGAAATCCTCGCTTGCTTTCGATACCATTTATGCCGAGGGGCAGCGACGCTATGTCGAGTCCCTCTCGGCCTACGCGAGGCAGTTCCTTGGGCAGATGGATAAGCCGGATGTTGACTCCATTGAGGGCCTTTCTCCCGCCATTTCCATCGACCAGAAAACAACGAGCAGAAACCCCCGTTCCACAGTAGGAACGGTCACAGAGATTTACGATTATTTACGGCTTCTGTTTGCCAGGATTGGGCGGCCGGTCTGTCCGAATCATGGCATTGAAATTACCTCTCAGACCATTGAACAGATGGTTGACCGCATTCTCGAATATCCTGAACGCACCAAGCTTCAAATTTTGGCTCCGGTCGTTTCCGGTCGAAAAGGAGAGCATGTCAAAATTCTTGAGGATATCAAGAAGCAGGGCTATGTTCGTGTACGAGTGGACGGAGAGCTTTTGGATGTCAGCGAAGACATTAAGCTTGAGAAGAATAAGAAGCATTCCATCGATGTGGTTGTCGACCGGATTGTAGTGAAGGAAGGAATCGCCACCCGACTGGCGGACTCGCTTGAGACGGCATTGAATTTGGCAGGCGGAACGGTAACGGTGGATGTCATGGGAGAAGAAGAGCTTTTGTTCTCTCAAAACCATGCGTGTCCGTATTGCGGATTCTCCATTGGGGAACTTGAGCCAAGGTTATTCTCCTTCAACAGCCCATTCGGAGCCTGCCCATCATGCGACGGACTCGGAATGAAACTGGAGGTCGATCCGGAACTCGTCATTCCGGACTGGGACCTGACGCTAAATGAAAATGCCATTGCACCATGGACGCCTGTAAGTTCACAATATTATCCGCAGCTTCTGAAAAGCGTGTGCACTCACTTTGGCATCGATATGGATGTTCGCGTAAAGGATCTGCCAAAAGATCAGCTTGATAAAATTTTATATGGCGGCGATACGGAGCGAATCCGGTTCCGCTATAAAAATGATTTCGGGCAGGTTAAAACGAGCGATATCTACTTTGAAGGAGTACTTGCGAACGTAGAACGCCGTTACAAAGAGACAGGTTCGGATTACATCCGTGAGCAGATGGAAGGCTACATGGGCCAAAAAGCATGTCCGACCTGCAAAGGATACCGTTTGAAAAAAGAGGCGCGGGCTGTGTTAATTAATGGTCAGCATATTGGTGAAGCGACAGCGCTGTCCGTGACCGAAGCCAAGGAATTTTTCGAGAACCTCGATCTTACCAACAAAGAACGCGCGATCGCCCGTCTTATTCTTCGTGAGATCGTTGACCGGATCGGATTCCTCGTTAACGTCGGCCTTGATTATCTGTCCTTGAACCGCGCGGCAGGAACATTGTCCGGTGGAGAGGCACAGCGAATCCGTCTGGCCACACAGGTAGGTTCAAGGCTGATGGGTGTGTTGTATATTCTCGATGAACCGTCCATCGGACTTCATCAGCGGGACAATGACCGGCTGATCCGTACGCTTGAAGAAATGAGAAGCCTCGGAAATACGCTGATCGTTGTCGAACATGATGAGGACACCATGCTGGCGGCCGATTATATTATCGATATTGGCCCTGGAGCAGGTGCCCATGGTGGAACGATTACGGCACAGGGCTCGCCGAATGAAATTATGGATGATCCAAATTCCCTGACCGGGCAATATCTGTCAGGCAAACGGTTTATTCCGCTGCCGTCCCAAAGAAGGAAGCCGGACGGAAGGAACATTGAAATTGTGGGAGCTACCGAAAATAACCTTAAAAACGTAAAAGTGAAAATTCCATTGGGGCTCTTTACCGGAGTAACCGGTGTTTCCGGTTCAGGAAAAAGTACGCTCGTCAATGAAATTCTTCATAAGGCATTGGCCCAGAAGCTTCATAAAGCGAAAGTAAAACCGGGGCAGCATAAGGAAATCAAAGGGCTGGAGCATATTGACAAGGTTATTGATATCGACCAGTCCCCGATCGGACGAACTCCTCGTTCCAATCCGGCAACCTATACCGGTGTGTTCGATGACATCCGCGATGTATTTGCCTCTTCCAACGAAGCAAAGGTTCGCGGCTACAAAAAGGGCCGGTTCAGCTTCAATGTAAAAGGCGGCCGCTGTGAAGCATGCCGCGGGGATGGGATCATTAAAATTGAGATGCATTTCCTACCGGACGTGTATGTGCCATGTGAAGTGTGCCATGGAAAACGCTATAACCGTGAAACGCTGGAAGTGAAATACAAAGGAAAAAATATTGCGGATATCCTGGATATGACAGTGGAAGAAGGGGTTGAATTCTTCGCCAACATTCCAAAGATCAACCGCAAGCTGTCCACCATCCTTGATGTCGGATTAGGATACATCAAGCTGGGCCAGTCTGCGACTACCCTTTCCGGAGGAGAAGCACAGCGGGTGAAGCTTGCTTCCCAGCTTCATAAGCGTTCAACGGGTAAAACGATCTATATCCTTGATGAACCGACAACAGGACTGCACGTTGATGACATTTCACGTTTGCTCAAGGTGCTTCAGCGCCTTGTGGATAACGGAGATTCCGTCGTCGTGATCGAGCATAATCTGGATGTTATCAAACAATGTGACTACTTGATTGACCTCGGACCGGAAGGCGGAGATAAAGGCGGTACCCTCGTGGGTGCAGGAACGCCCGAAAAGCTTGCCGAGGTTGCCGAATCTCATACCGGCCGTTATTTGGCGCCGATTTTAAAACGTGATAAAAAGCGAATGGAAACATTGCTGAAACAAAAAGAATCAGTAACAAAATAATTTGAGGCAAAAAGAAGAGCCTGCGAGAAAATCCTCGCAGAGCTCTTCTATTTTTTTAGAAATAGTAATAGCTTGTATATAAGAAAGTTGATCAAAAGGACGATCAAACTGCCGACCAGGGCAGCCAGAATCCGTTCACCAGCAGAATAGCCGGCTCCTGTGTCGGAAAACGCACTGTATACAATTCCTGCCACCATAAGCACGGTTAAAAAAATCGTAAAAAATTTAATTCCTTTTTCAGTTGAAAACATGTTATCCTCCATTAAGATTTCCCTTTCTAGTTGGGGAGCCAGTTACCCATAAAAACTGTGGGAAGGCAAAAACAAATATCCTCTTCTAAGATAGCTTATAATAAGGGGAAAAAACAAATACTCACCTTATTTTTAAAAGGATGTCTTTTTATTTGGTAGAATTACAAAGGGTAATCCTTTTCATTGCAGCAGTAAACCAGGAGGAAATGCAGCATGAGCACAAATTTAAATCGTATTTTGTCATCTCTATGTTATTTCAGCATGTTTTTTGCCCCGTTTTTATTTCCAGTCGTCATTTATTTAGCTGTGCAGGATCAAGAGGTCATGAGACATGCGAAGCGGTCCTTTCTCTCGCACCTTTTTCCCGTCATCGCTATTCCTTTAAGCATCATTATTGTGGCCGAAACCGAATTCAGCATCACATCCATTGTGGTGTGCGCCATTCTGTTTGGACTGAGTTCACTCGTAATTATGGCATGGAATATTGTTCAGGGAATAAAAACCTTAAAAGCATAAATGGTAGTGCGGTATCCACCGACCGGAACAGAAAAGAACCCTGCATCCAGAAACAGCCGGCGCCGGTTTTTAAACTTTGAAGGAGGCGTCAAGTTATATGGAAGAGCGAAAAATGATTTTAAACATGCTTAACGAAGGCAAGATATCAGTGGAGGAAGCTGAAAAATTATTGCTTGCGGTTAATCATAAAAAAACGTTTGCGCTGCCTTCGGGGACATTGGGCAAAAAAAATAAAGACCATAAAAAGGTGCCTTCCCAAGGGTTTAAAGTAGGGAAGTTCTTGAACCGGGTGGTTAAGCGGATTAAGACCGCAGACTTTGACCTGAATTTTGGTCCTCATGAGGATGTCCATTATATTTTTGAAGACCGGCATGTTATGTTTGAGGACATTGATATAGAAATTTATAATGGTTCTATCACCCTTGTACCGTGGGAACGAAATGATGTTCAAATTGAATGCGAAGCTGAAGTGTATAAAATTCCGGAAGGGACAGCAGCAAAAACGAAATTTCGCAATGAAACCTTCTATGACTGCGATGCCACACGGCTTCGTTTCTATGCGAGAAATAAACATCAAAAAGTGAATGCAGTCGTTTCTATTCCAAAAAAACAATATCACGAAATCAAGTGCGTGACATTCAACGGCGGAATCAAAACGAGTGATTGTCAGAGCCGCCACCTGGAACTGAAATCTACCATAGGGTCTCTGTTCGTCAACCGATGCGGCGGCGATAAATTAAAAGCGGAAGCTTCCAATGGGAGCATTACGCTGAAGGAAAGCAATTGGAAGGAACTCGTTGCAGAAACAATGAATGGCCCCGTCCGGCTGAACGGAAAGTCCGAGCAAATCCGGATTGAGACCATCAACGGATCCATTTATTACCGTTTAGACACACCGGCATCAGGGTATGCATCTTTAAAAACAGTGACGGGTAAAATAGAAGCAGAATTACCGGAATCTCTTGAAGTGGAGGCAAGTCTGAAAACCTATGTTGGCGGACTTGTCAGCGACTTTGACGGTATGGAAGTGTTGGAACAAAAAAAGGAAGTTACGAAGAAGTTTCTCCGTTTTATTGCAAATAAGGGAAGTGAACCGGCCTACCGGATGGAAGCCGAGGCGAAGACAGGCTCCATTGCTGTACTCAAGGCAAAACAGGAAGGCTGATTATTCCGAAAGAAAGTGAAGTGCAGTAAATGTTTATGAATTGGATCATCTCTCTGCTTGTTAACACCGTCGTACTTATGGTGGTAGCCGGCTATTATGAACCGTTTAAATTGGAGGGGGCAGGGGCAGCCCTGCTGGCCAGTATTATCCTCTCCATTTTCAACCTCTTCATCAAGCCCGTTTTGGTTTTATTGACACTTCCTGTAACGGTTTTGTCTTTCGGGCTATTTCTGATTGTTATTAATGCGGTTCTTTTAATGCTTACGGCTGAAGTCATGGGATCGAGCTTTGAAATTGACGGGTTTGGCGCTGCTTTTCTGGCAGCGATTATCATTTCAATATTGAATTTGCTGATCCAAAACTTCATTATTGAACCGATGCAAAAAAGGAAGCGTTCCAGCTAGGGGCGCTTTTTTTAGAAGATAGAATACGTTCCTGTTGTAAAAAGGAGGGGAAACATGGAGTCACAAAGGCTGATCTATCGAGCATACACCAAAGAGGACGATGAATTCTATGCTTCCATGTGGGGACAGCCGGATATTGTCCGGTACATAGGCAAGGGACTAACCAAAACGAAAAAGGAAGCGGTCCGCAGTTTGGAGAACTGGATTCTTCCAGGGTATAAAAACGGGATGGGGCTGTTTGTCATCATTCTGAAAGAAACCGGGGAGCCCATTGGACATGCCGGCCTCGTTCCCCAGGTCGTGGAAGGACGAAAAGAAACAGAGATTGGCTATTGGCTTAAAAAGCCATTCTGGGGAAAAGGATTTGCTTCTGAAGCTGCCGGTTTTTTTATGTCCTACGGCAAAGCTGAGCTTCATCAAAGCAGACTCATCTCATTGATTCATCCTAAAAATGCAGCCTCCATTGCGGTGGCGAAAAAGCTGGGCATGGTCTATGAAAAAACAGTATTCTTTAATGGAAGCCGCACGCGTGTTTATGCAACCGGCCAGCCGCAAACCCTATGGGAGGCATTAACTTGCGATTAAGCCCGTAAATTGTGTTTTGTTTCCGTATTGCTGATAGTGTTACAATAAAAAGGAATGCAAGAACTATAGGAGGATACCATGGCAAAAGTACATACAAAAGAGTTGATTGATAAGTTTCAGCTTGAACTGGTCAGCGGGGAAGAAGGCGTTCACCGAACCATCACCACCAGCGATATTTCCCGGCCGGGTCTGGAGATGGCTGGATATTTTACATATTATCCGGCAGAGCGCCTTCAGCTTTTGGGTAAAACGGAACTGACCTTTATCAGTGAGCTGCCGCAGCCGATTCGAAGAGAGCGGATGGAGCAGCTGTGCACGGATGAAACACCGGGAATTATCATCTCTCGTGAAATGGAGGTCCCGAAAGAACTTCTGATTGCTTCACACGGGACAGGCGTTCCGATTATGCGCACAAAAATGACAACGACCCGGCTGTCGAGCAGGCTGACCAACTACCTCGAAAGCAGGCTGGCGCCAATGACCGCTGTCCATGGTGTTCTTGTTGATATATATGGAATCGGTGTCCTGATTAAAGGGGACAGCGGGGTAGGAAAAAGTGAGACGGCACTGGAACTTGTCAAACGGGGCCATCGTCTGGTGGCCGATGATTCGGTCGAAATCCGTCAGGAAGACGAAGAAACACTGGTCGGCAGTGCACCTGAGCTGATTCAGCATCTGCTCGAGATCCGGGGACTGGGAATCATTAATGTGATGACCTTGTTCGGGGCCGGAGCCATCCGCAACTACAAGAAGATTTCCCTCATTATTCATCTTGAAACCTGGGACTCTAAAAAGGTTTACGACCGGCTCGGGCTGGAAGAAGAAACGATGAAAATTCTGGAAACAGAAGTTCCGATCTTAACGGTTCCTGTCCGCCCCGGACGAAACCTTGCTGTTATTATAGAAGTGGCTGCCATGAACTTCCGCTTGAAGCGAATGGGGATGAATGCGGCCAAACAATTTAATGACCGATTAACTGACGCTATTGCTTCAGGCGACGATATCGAATTGTAATACATTAGAATAAGAAAGCAAAAGGAAGTGGAACCGTGGATTCAAGTATTCAACCAATCGACCGCGTTGCCTTTGAGCTGGGGCCGATTACTGTGTATTGGTATGGTGTAATTATTGGTTTAGGCGCCCTGCTGGGACTGTGGATTGCCGTTAGAGAGTCGGAAAAACGAGGGCTCGGGAAAGATACATTTGTGGATGTTGTCATGTGGGCGGTTCCGATCGCAATCATTTGCGCAAGAATTTACTATGTGTTGTTTGAATGGGATTTCTACAGCAAGCATCCTGGAAAGATCATTGCCATTTGGGAAGGCGGAATAGCTATTCATGGAGCACTTATCGGTTCGTTTTTAACCGCGTATATCTTTTCAAGGGTCCGCGGCATTTCCTTTTGGAAGCTCGCCGATATTGCGGCTCCGAGTATTATTCTCGGACAGGGAATCGGACGCTGGGGCAATTTTATGAACCAGGAAGCCCACGGGCGTGAGGTCAGCCGCAGCTTTTTGGAAAATACACTTCATCTGCCCGATTTTATTGTGAACCAAATGTACATAAATGGCGTCTATTACCATCCTACGTTTTTGTACGAATCGCTATGGGATCTTGCCGGGTTTGTCATCCTGATGCTGCTGAGGCGGGTCAACCTGAAAAGGGGAGAACTCTTCTTCAGTTATGTCATCTGGTATTCCATCGGCCGTTATTTCGTGGAAGGCATGCGTACGGACAGCTTGATGCTCACTTCGAACCTTCGGATTGCACAGGTCATCTCGCTCGTTTTAATTGCCCTATCCATCATTCTCATTGTGTATCGCCGCAAAACGGGATTGGCAGAGAAGCGCTATCTCGAAGGATAACAAGAAAGGAATCTGACACATTATGAAAATCAATACCGCACTTTTTGATTTGGATGGGACACTGATCAACACGAACGAGCTGATTATCGCATCCTATCTTCATACGCTTGATAAATTCTTTCCTGAACAATACAACCGGGAACATATCATCCCTCTCATGGGGATGCCATTGACCGAAACGATGGAGCATTTTGACAAAAACCAGGTGAAGGAACTGATCGAAACCTATAAGGAACATAATCTATCACATCATGAAGAACTGGTGACCGAATTTGAAGGCGTGATCGAAACGATTGAAACCCTTCACAAGAATGGATATAAATTGGGGATTGTCACGACTAAAATGAGGAATTCTGTTAATCTGGGACTGAAGATTGTCGGACTGGACAAGTACTTTGAAACCATTGTAACGCTCGATGATGTGGAACGCGCCAAGCCTGATGCCGAACCGGTGGAAAAAGCGCTTGCGCTGCTAAATGCCAAACCGGAGGAAGCCATCATGGTCGGTGACAGCAAATACGATATTCTGGCCGGAAAAAATGCCCGTACAAAAACAGCCGGTGTTTCGTGGACCATACGGGGAAGGGAATACCTTGAGGAGTTCTCTCCCGACTACATGCTCGATCATATGACAGATCTGCTTACGATATTAGGAGAGAGATAACGTGAGAAAAACGGAACGGTATCTTGTCCAAGGCAAAAATTCGCTCTATCAAATTTACGCTACCGTTCCATTTTGGAAGGTGGCAAAGAATTTTATGGCCATCCAAATCGCACGCTATACTCCTTTTCTTCCGGTGAAAAACTGGATGTACAGAACTTTTCTGGGTATGAAGGTGGGAGAAGACACGGCTGTTGCTCTGATGGTGATGATGGATATCATGTTCCCGGAACGGATCACCATTGGGAGAAATTCCGTTATTGGTTACAATACGACCATTCTTGCTCATGAATACCTCATTTCCGAGTATCGTCTCGGAGATGTGCACATTGGGGATGAAGTCATGATCGGAGCGAACAGCACCATTTTGCCTGGTGTCTCCATTGGGGATGGAGCGATCGTGTCGGCTGGAACGCTTGTGCACAAGGATGTACCTGCGGGCGCTTTTGTCGGAGGAAATCCGATGCAGATGATTTATACGAGTGAAGAGCGTGAAGGACGTGAACGGGAAAAAAGTTGAATTTTGTCGTGCTTTCGCCTATTGGGTTTTCTGTACGTTAGGAGTATACTTAAAGCAAGACAACTCGGTAAGCAGGAGGGAAGTAACTTGAACCGGAAATCTTTTTCTATTTTTTTTGTCAGAGATACATTCAAAGTAGGGCATTTAATGGATGAGTGCAACGTGAGCCAGCATCCTGCAGCCCAGGCGAGCAACAATACAGAACATCTTGCGACAAGGGATGCTTACCGTTTCCGTGCAGCAGTTTCCAAGCTAAAAGGAAGCTCGTTTGTGAAGCATTATGAACTTCACGACGATAAAGCCAGCGTGTATTATTTTGGCGATTATACATCCTATCGAAAGTTGGTTCCTCAGACTTCTCTTACAAAAGAAGATTACCTGCATTATCTGGGTTCGGAGGAAGCTGTCTGTCAGCTCCTTCTGGATTCTACCGTTTACTTGCTAAAAGAACTCCATTTCCTTAATCATATTACGATCGAAATTCCTAACCATGGAAAAAAGTACACCGTCAGTGTTTCTCGCACTGAACTTAATGAGCACCTGAATTGTGAGCTTTCGGACATGAAAGATGGGCACCACCATCGCTTTTATCTGCTCTGCCGCGAGTATGAGGTAAAGAACTTTGCCGCCCATTTTGTTAAAAAGAAACGCATTCGCAGAAAACAATAGTAGATTATAACTAAACTCAAGCTTTCTCTTTTTTGAGGCGTTGGGTTAAACATCGGAACCCAGCTGACTCATGGTAGGCGGCTGGGTTTTTTGTTTTTTAAGGAGCTATTCCATTAAGGATTCCATCATCTCCTGGTTCAATGGGCCGATGTGTTGCTGAACGATTTTGCCTTGGGGACTGATGACAAACGTAGTCGGAAGCGTCACCACATGAAATCTTTTACTCACTTCACCTGTTTCGTCGAGCAGAATGGGAAACGTCAGCTTGTGTTTATTGGTAAAGGCGCGGGCGGCCTGTACAGAATCTTCAGAAGTGAGATGTACCGATAGGATTTCGATCGGTCTCCGGCTGTTTTCTTTATAAAAGCGCTCGATTTCTGGCATTTCTGCCTGGCAGGGAGGGCACCAGCTTGCCCAAAAATTTAAAAATACGGTTTTACCTTTAACCTGCGACAGAGTCACCTTCCGGCCATCCAATGTTTTCAGCACGAAATCAGGAGGAACATTTCCTCGTTTAAGGCCGGTGGTTGAAACGGCCTCCGCTTTACCTTTTGTTTCGTCACTCTTTAGCCAAAAGAAGGATGTACTGCTCAAACCCAGCATCAAGACCAACGCAGCATAGGTTGGAAGAAGACGCCCCTTTTTCCTGGTTAAAAAGATGGCCAGTATACCTGAAACTATCAGGCAAAAAAGAGAAGAAACTACATCTTTTGCGAGAAAGGCTTGAAAACCTCCATACAGGAGTAAAAAGGAAAATCCCACCAGACAGAGAATATGTAAAAAGGCGGAAAGCGAAAGAGAAGATCGAGAAAGCTGAATGAATACATACAAAAGGGCTGAGGCTGCACCAATCAGGATACCCGGTTTGCCCCCGGAAAAATAGAGCAGATAGACGGGATGTTTGATAGTCAGGACTGGGTGCAGCAGAAAATAGCTTATTTTCCATACGAAAATCAGTAACAGGACTGCATTCCACGTGAGGTGCCATTCCTCCAGTTGTGCTTGGGTTATTCTTTGCTTTAGATAAATAGTACCAAAGGCGGCCAGAAAGGAAATCAGCAAACAGCCAGTTTGTACATCCAAATGCAGGGCTCCCCATTGAATATAGTCTTTCAAAATCAGTCTCCTCCTTCTCTGCGTACGTCTAGTATTACCATATACGCAATAAAGGACAAGTATGTTATCACATTTGGTAAGGAGGAAAGCCAGTGGGCGTTGTAGAAGATAAAATTCGTGAAAAGTTTAAATGTGTAAAGTGCGGCCATGGCCGGTGCAAAACAAAAGAGCTTGCGATGACTGGATCGGGGCTCAGCAAGCTGCTGGATCTCCAGCATAATCATTTTTTATTTGTTTCATGTGAGAACTGCGGGTATGTTGAAGTGTACAATCCATCCATTCTGGAAGGAAAGAAAGGACAGCTTGGAACCATTCTGGATCTTTTCTTTGGATAAAAAAAGCTTCAGCACAAAGAGGGCATGTGCTGAAGCTTTTTCTTTTTGTCTTGTTACAGCAGATAGAATCCCACACCCATGATCATATAGGCAGCAAGCAGGGTCAGTCCTTCAAACCAGTTGGTGTCACCGTCATTTGTCAGGGAAATGGTCAGAAAGACGGCCAGCACCATGGATACCAGTTCGGGCATCGAAAATACAAGGGACATTTGCTTTTCGAAAAATACCGAAACCAGAACCAGTACTGGTGCAACAAACATAGCAATCTGAAGGGTGGAACCAACGGCAATCTCGACCGTGATGCCCACTTTGTTTTTATAGGCCATCATCACGGCAGAGGCATGCTCTGCCGCATTACCCACGATAGCAACAATGATGATCCCAATAAAGATTTCACTCCAGCCGAGCGTCTCGCCTACCTCTTCAAAGGTATGGACAAGGTTCTCGGATATGTACGCAACAGCCAGTGTGGCAAGGCCCAGCACAAGGATGGATTTTGACTTGGTCCATTCCGCCGTTTCTTGCTCCTCATTTTCTCCTTTTTCTTCGTCATAGGCATAAACTCCGCGATGTGTGACGAGTTTAAAGTATAGAGCAGCGAGATAGAGAACGATCATAATGGCAGAAACCCAGATACTGAGAGTAAATGATTCCTGATCATTTAGTGTCATGGAGAAGACTTCAGGGAATACAAAAGCGACGACGATAGCAAAGATCATCAGACCTGCATTGTGCTGGGCATCATGAACATTGAACCTCTGACGCTTGAACTTGAGTCCGCCAATAAAGAAGGATAACCCTCCAACCAGTAAGAGATTTCCCAATACAGAACCGGTCAGGGAAGCGAGCACTACAGGAACCAGGCCGGCTTTTAAGGCGAAAATGGAAATAATCAGTTCAACTGCGTTTCCAAAGGTAGCATTAAGCAGTCCGCCAATCCGCGGTCCAACCACGATCGCCAAACTTTCCGTTGCCCTCCCCATATAAGAGGCCAGGGCTATAATCGTGACACAATAAAGAACGAACGAGATTACGGCCGGCCAGTGGAGCAAGGCCGCTGCCACAGACAAAGGAACACCGGCTAAAATGAGTATAAAAAATATTCGATTGATCACAGAGTAAGCTCCTTTATCATAATTTTTTAATGATCTTGTAGCATTATTCCCTCTTTTTATCTTCTGTAACGTATTTTAACGCGTTTAAAAGAATGCATGCAATAGGTTAAAGAGGGGGATGTTGACGAACCGCAGAAAGAAGTGTAGACTACAACGTATAATTTATCTCGGTAGCATATTAGCGAACTAAAGCATAAGTGAAGGTGTGAGTCGATGTCGAAGCCATTTGTTTTTGAAAAGCCAATGGGAATGAGGGATACTCTTCCTGTTTTATATCAAGTAAAGCAGCAGGTTCGAACCGTAATGGAACAGGAAATCCGTGAATGGGGATACCAATTCATCCAAACCCCTACACTCGAATATTACGATACGGTGGGAGAAGCTTCCGCCATACTGGATCAGCAGCTTTTCAAATTACTGGATTCAGAAGGGAAGACGCTCGTACTGAGACCGGATATGACGGCTCCGATTGCGCGTGTTGTTTCCTCTTCTATGAAAGATGTTTCTTATCCGATCCGGCTGGCTTATGATTCTGCGGTGTTCCGGTCCCAGCAGCGGGAGGGCGGACGTCCGGCGGAGTTTGAACAGGTTGGGGTGGAATTAATCGGAGATGGTACTTCAAGTGCGGATGCCGAAGTGATTGCACTGATGGTATCCACTCTTTCGAAGGCGGGTTTGCAGGAGTTTAAAGTAGCTGTCGGACATATTGGTTTTTTGAATGAACTTTTTATTGAAGTTCTTGGAAACGAAGACCGTGCGGAAGAATTGTTACGCTATTTATATGAAAAAAATTATGTGGGCTATGCCAGCCATGTGAAGAACCTTCCTTTATCTTCGATTGATAAAAAGCGACTGCTGGATCTTCTTCATCTCCGCGGAGGAGAGGAAGTACTGAAGTCAGCTGAGGATTTGACAGCAGTTGGAGGAAGAAAAGCGATCAGTGATTTAAGAGAGCTTTTGAACATTCTTGAACTGTATGGTGTGCAGGATAAGGTGGTCCTTGATTTTACGTTATTCAGCCATATGAGCTACTATACAGGAATTGTTTTTGAAGGGTATACCAATGAACTGGGTTTCCCGCTATGCAGTGGAGGGCGTTATGATCAGCTCTTGGGTGAGTTCGGGCGAAGTGCCCAGGCGATCGGGTTTGGTATCAGGCTGGATTACCTCCTTGAAGCACTCAGTGCAAAGGAACCATCCGCTCCACGGTCATGCATCATTTTTAGTGCGGAAAACCGAAAAGAAGCCATTGCCAAATCTCGTGAACTTCGGGAACAGGGACGTTCAGTCGTGGTTCAGGATATATCGGGTGTCGGCAATGTGGATGAATACAGCGGCCGGTTTCAAGAAGTGATTTATGTAATCGGTAAAAGCGAGAGAGGAGAGGCACGATGAGCAGTTTACTCACAGTGGCGATGCCAAAAGGCCGTATTTTTCAGGAAGCTGTAGAATTGTTGCGCCAGGCGGGCTATCCGCTGCCTCCCGAGTTCGAGGATTCAAGAAAGCTGATCATTGAGATCGTAGAGGCGGGTATGCGTTTTATCCTGGCCAAGCCGATGGATGTTCCAACCTACGTGGAACACGGTGTGGCGGATGTCGGCATTGCTGGAAAAGACGTCATGCTGGAAGAAGAGCGGGACGTGTATGAGGTTCTTGATCTGAAAATCAGTGACTGCTACTTGGCGGTGGCTGGTCTCCCGGAACAAAAGGAGCATTCCGTCGCACCGAAAATCGCAACGAAATATCCGAATGTGGCAGCCCACTATTTCCGGGAACAAGGGGAACAGGTGGAAATCATTAAATTAAACGGCTCCATCGAGCTCGCTCCGCTGATTGGCCTGGCCGACAGAATTGTGGATATTGTATCAACCGGTAGAACATTGAAGGAAAACGGACTGGTTGAGCTGGAGAAAATCAGGGAGATTACTTCCCGTATTATTGTGAATCCTGCAAGCTACCGCATGAAGGCTGGCGTGATCGACGAACTGGTCGAGCGTTTAAGCAAAGTGGTGGAGAGCAAGGAGGAGATCAGGTGAGGATTGAACGGTCAACAAATCTAAACAGCTTGAAACGAAATATTGATCAGGACTCAGAAGCCCAGCTGAAAGCGGTAAAGAGCATCTTAACCCAGGTACGTGAGCAGGGCGATGCGGCATTGTACGAGCTTACCGAGCAATTTGACAAGGTTCTGCTGAGTGAGCTGGAAGTAACAGAAAAAGAGATCGAGCAGGCTTACAGCGAAGTCGATGACGAAATGATTGCCATTATAAAGGAAGCGGCAAAGAATATTGAAGACTATCATGTGCAGCAGAAGAAGCAGTCCTGGTTTATTACGAAAGAAGACGGAACGCTGCTTGGACAGAAAGTAACGCCGCTTGATTCAGTCGGTGTGTATGTGCCTGGAGGAACGGCAGCCTATCCATCTTCGGTGCTTATGGGTGTCGTTCCGGCGAAGGTAGCGGGAGTCGGGCGAATCGTACTCGTTTCCCCTCCAGGAAAGGACGGAAAGCTTCCGGCTGGTGTACTGGTTGCCGCCAGAGAAAGCGGGATCAGCGCGATTTATAAAGCAGGCGGCGCCCAAGCGATTGGCGCGCTTGCCTACGGTACAGAAACCATTCAGAAGGTGGATAAAATCGTCGGGCCGGGAAATGTATACGTAGCATTGGCGAAACGGGAGGTCTTCGGCACGGTGGATATTGACATGATTGCCGGACCGAGTGAGATTGCCGTGCTGGCTGATGAAACCGCCAATCCGGTTTATGTGGCTGCCGATTTACTGTCACAGGCCGAGCATGATCCGCGTGCCGCTGCCTTTTTGGTTACCACTTCTGAAGAACTCGCAAACCAGGTGTCGGCGCAAGTGGAATTACAGCTTAAAACGCTGCCTAGACAAGAGATTGCCCGGGAATCGATTGAAACGTATGGAGCGATCTATCTGGTAGACAGCCTGAGCCAGGGTGTAGACGTCATCAACGAAATCGCTCCTGAGCATTTGGAAGTCATGACAGAGCAACCAATGGAGCTTTTAGGGAAAATCAAACATGCAGGGGCTATTTTTCTAGGGCCGAATTCGTCAGAGCCGGTAGGAGATTACTTCGCCGGAAGCAACCATGTATTGCCGACGAGCGGAACGGCACGCTTTTCCTCGCCTCTCAATGTGGATGATTATACAAAAAAATCGAGTGTCATCATGTACAGTGAAAGCGCCATACAGGAAAACGCAAAAAAAATTGCAGCATTTGCCCGGCTTGAGGGATTGGAAGCCCATGCCCGGGCAGTAGAGAAAAGACTGGGGGAAAGTGAACATGAGTAACCGGACGTATTCAATCGAACGAAATACAAAAGAAACACAAATTGCCCTTTCTTTTGATATTGATGGAGACGGGCAGGCATCGATTGATACACCTGTTCCGTTTTTAAACCATATGCTCGACGGCTTTGCCCGCCACGGGCTTTTTAATTTAAAGGTAAATGCCACTGGTGATACCGAAATTGATGACCATCATACGACTGAGGATGTGGGGATCTGCCTAGGAACTGCGATTAAAGAGGCGCTAGGAGATAAGATGGGGATCAAGCGCTATGGCAACGCGTTTGTGCCGATGGATGAAACCCTTGCACAAGTTGCCATCGATTTAAGCAACCGCCCGCATTTGGAATTCCGGGCAGAGTTTCCTTCCCAAAAGGTAGGAAACTTTGATACCGAGCTTGTACATGAATTCTTCTGGAAACTGGCTCTTGAAGCGCGAATGAATCTTCACGTGATTGTTCACTATGGCACCAATACGCATCATATGATCGAGGCGGTCTTCAAGGCGTTTGCCAAGGCGCTGGATGAAGCCACCCTCATCGACCCGAGGGTGAAGGGTGTTCCTTCCACAAAGGGGATGTTGTAAATGATCGGCATCATTGATTATGGAATGGGAAATCTTCATTCGGTAAGCTCGGCGCTCAAACGGCTGGAGCAGCCCTATTTTCTGTCCGATAAAAAAGAAGAGCTGGATCAAGCGGACAAGCTTCTTTTGCCTGGTGTGGGATCGTTTAAGGATGCCATGCTGATTCTGAATGGAACAGGCCTTACCGAATTTATAAAAAAAGAAGCGGCAGCCGGAAAACCGCTTTTAGGAATTTGCCTCGGCATGCAGCTGTTATTTGAAGAAAGTGAAGAGAATGGCCTCACAAAAGGACTGGGACTTCTGCCTGGCAGAGTTGAACGGTTTTCAGGGGTCGCAAATAATGGAGAAGCATACAAAGTGCCTCATATGGGATGGAACAAACTGCAGTACAACCGCAGATCTCCTCTTATTGACAACCTTGAGGAAGGTTTTGTTTATTTTGTTCATTCGTATGTGGTTCAAAGCGATGATCCCGAAACTGTCATTGCAGAGGCGCAATACGGGGACAGGGCTGTACCGGCCGTCGTCGGCAGGAACAACATTTTCGGCACACAGTTTCATCCGGAAAAAAGCTCGGAAGTCGGTATGACGATCTTGGACAATTTTTGCAATCTGGCAGAGGAGGCAAAGGCATGAGCGAATTTATCTTGTATCCTGCAATTGACATGCGCGGCGGAAAATGCGTAAGGCTGCTGCAGGGAGATTACAACCAGGAGACCGTATACGGAGATTCTCCATTTGATATGGCAAAGCAATTTGCAGAAGCGGGAGCCAAGTGGATTCACATGGTCGACCTGGATGGCGCGAAAGCCGGAGAACGGGTCAATCATCAGCATGTGGTCAGGGTGGCCAATGAACTTCAGGTGTCGGTGCAAATCGGCGGGGGCATCCGTAATGAAGAAGATGTCGCTTTTTACCTGGAGGAAGGCGTAAACCGGGTGATTCTGGGAAGTGCAGCCATTTCGAATCCGGAATTTGTTGTTAAAATGCTCAGGAAGTATGGCAGCCAGATTGCCATCGGAATTGATGCGCGTGACGGATATGTTGCAACAGAAGGCTGGCTCAACACCTCAGAGATCGAAGCGTCCGAGCTGGCGGAGAAGCTCGGGAATGAAGGAGCTGAGACGTTTATTTTCACGGATATCTCCAAAGACGGTACGCTAAAAGGGCCAAATACGGAAGCCATTGGTGAGCTCGCTGGATTAACCGGTAAAAATGTCATTGCTTCAGGTGGTGTAAGTTCTCTTGATGACCTGGCTGCCTTAAAGGCAGATCACCGCGGCATCGGTGGTGCCATTATTGGAAAGGCGCTTTACACAGGACGGTTTACACTGCAGGAAGCGTTGGAGAAGGTGAAATAAATGCTGACAAAACGAATCATTCCTTGCCTGGATGTAAAAGAAGGCCGGGTGGTAAAAGGAATACAGTTTTTGAATTTGCTTGATGCAGGTGACCCTGTGGAGCTTGCGGCTTTTTATGACAGAGAAGGCGCCGATGAGCTTGTTTTTTTGGATATTTCAGCTTCACATGAAGGACGCCAGACGATGATCGACGTGGTGGACCGGGTAGCGAGCCAGCTGGCCATCCCTTTTACAGTGGGAGGAGGCATTAACTCACTCGAGGACATGAAACGAGTTCTTCGGGCCGGAGCAGACAAGGTGTCGGTAAATACAGCAGCCTTGCTGCGTCCCGAGCTGATTACCGAAGGGGCGGACTATTTTGGTTCACAGTGTATCGTCACGGCGATTGACGCCAAGTACGATGAAAGCCTTGGTTCCTGGAGGGTGTACACGCATGGAGGACGCAAGCCGACTAATTGGGAAGTGACCGATTGGGCCCGGGAAGCCGTCAAGCGTGGAGCCGGCGAAATCCTGCTGACAAGCATGGATCAGGACGGGGAAAAAACCGGGTTTAATCTTGCGCTGACCAAAACCGTCAGCGAGGCGGTAACCGTGCCTGTTATCGCTTCAGGCGGAGCCGGCAATGCCCAGCATTTTTATGAAGCTTTTACAGATGGAAAAGCGGATGCTGCTTTGGCCGCAAGTATTTTTCATTATAAAGAAACCTCGGTCCGGGAAGTAAAGAAAGACCTAAAAGAAAAAGGAGTGGTGATCCGATGAACCTGTCTTCCATCAAGTTTGATGAAAAAGGATTGATTCCTGCGATTGTCCAGGATGCGCGGACAAAAAAGGTATTAACCCTGGCTTATATGAATGAAGAGTCACTGAAAAAAACGCTGGAGATTGGTGAAACGGTGTTTTACAGTCGTTCCCGCCAAGAGCTTTGGCATAAAGGGGAAACGTCGGGTAACACTCAAAAAGTGATCGATATCCATGTGGATTGTGACCAGGATGCCCTGGTGGTGTTTGTGAATCCGAAGGGACCTGCCTGCCATACTGGTGCCGAGAGCTGTTTTGGAGCTGGAGCTTCCGATCCGTCTGAGGCAGAAAAGAGCGGGAAAACCTCTTATGGAGACATTGTTCCTGGTAAAGAAGACAGCCAAGGAAAACCGCAGGATATTTTGAATGTGCTGCAGGGACTCATTGCCGAGCGCGAACGGGAAATGCCGGAAGGGGCCTACACGACCTATCTATTTGATAAAGGCGTGGACAAGATCCTGAAAAAGGTCGGAGAAGAAGCATCAGAGGTTATTATTGCTGCGAAAAACCGCGATAAAGAAGAGCTGAAATGGGAAGCAGCCGACCTGATTTACCACCTTCTTGTTCTTCTTCAGGAACAAAAGCTTCCGTTTGCTGAAGTTTTGGGTGTATTAGAGGAACGCCATACATCAAAAGACCGTAAATAAGTTTTTGTGAGGCCGCCGGCGAGGTTCCGGGGGCCTTTTTGTCCCTTCACTGGCCGAATTGGCGTAATTTTGGATAATTGGGCGCAAACTCATAATATTTGAGCATAAATTAAATTAATTGGGCGAAAAAGCAACATAATCGAGCAAAACTGAATTCAAACTACTTCCCTGTCCCACATTTCTAAAATAATTTCAAAAATATGTTAAAATTGTACTTGTATTCACCTGCCCAATACACTAAACTAGTGAGAAAACAATTTCGTGAAAAGTAATGAGAGGAACGAGTAGTAGTGGTCTCCCTGTTTTAGAGAGCCGGTGGCAGGTGCAAACCGGTACAAAGACCCTTATGAATTACCTCCTCGAACTTTCTTTGTGAACGTCCGGATCCTGCGGATCGTAGCAAGGAACGGCATGAACCGTTATTTCACCGAGTGGAAGCGATGCTTCAACAAGGGTGGTACCGCGTGAAAAACCACGTCCCTTTTATAGGAGGGATGTGGTTTTTTTATTTTAATCAGAAAGGAATGGTTTTGATGAACAAGAGTATGGAGCAGCTGTCTGCATTCCAGAGAAAAGAGATGGAAAGGCAATATGCGTTGTATGCCAATGGCGTGAACGAAATCATTCCTGCCCTTGAGCTGAAGCAGAAGATTGCCAAATCGTTGCTTAAAAAGAAGCCATTGAAGGTGAAGCTGGGTCTGGACCCTTCCGCTCCGGATGTGCATATCGGGCATACCGTCGTGCTGCAAAAACTGAAGCAGTTTCAGCAAAACGGCCACATTATCCAGCTGATTGTGGGAGACTTTACAGGAAAAATCGGGGATCCCACCGGTAAGTCCGCCGCCCGGAAACAGCTGACAGATGAAGAGGTTAAGCATAATGCACAGACGTACGTTGAGCAGTTTGGAAAAGTCCTGGATATGAAGAAGGTGGAGCTTCACTATAATTCCCAGTGGCTGCGCCTGCTGAACTTTGAGGATATCATCCGGCTGGCGGGCAGTATCACCGTTGCCAGGCTGCTGGAACGGAACGATTTTAGCCAGCGGATCTCCACTGGAAAGCCGATTTCTCTTCATGAATTTTTTTACCCGCTGATGCAGGGCTATGATTCGGTGGTTCTGGAAAGTGATATCGAACTTGGCGGAACGGATCAGCATTTTAATGTATTGATGGGGCGGCAGCTTCAAGAACACTACCAAAAAGAAAAGCAGGCGGTCATACTGCTGCCTTTATTGGAAGGTCTTGACGGAGTGGATAAGATGTCAAAATCGAAGGGCAATTACATCGGCATTCATGATAAGCCCAATGATATGTTTGGGAAAACGATGAGTATTCCTGACGAGTTGATTCCCAAATACATCGATTTGGCCACTGATTTTGATCTTGAGAAAAAGAAATTGCTGAAGGAGGATTTGAAGAGCGGCAGGCTTCATCCCCGTGATGCCAAAATCATGATTGGTGAAAACTTCGTGACCATGTTTCATGGAAGGAAGGCATCAGAGAGCGCAGCCCATCATTTTCAGCAGGTTTTTCAAAACAGAAAACTCCCAGAAGATATACCAACCATCGTGTGGCAAAAAGCCCCCAAAATCACGATAGTCGATCTGATTGTCGAGCTGGAACTGCTCCCGTCCAAGAGCGAAGCGCGCAAAATGATCCAAAACGGAGGAATTAAACTGAACGGGGAAAAAGTGGTAAACAAATCACTTGAGATTGAGATAAAAAATGATACAATCATTCAAGTAGGAAAAAGAAAGTTCTTAAAAATTACGTTATAGATCATCATCACCGTTTCCCTTTTCGGGAGGCGGTGATGTTCTGTCAAGAAGAAGTGGATGACAAAAAGTGTCTGCAACATCCATATTGCCGATTGATCTTATCTATTTATATAGGAATATGAAAGCATAAAAAAACCTTTGTCGAAAGTTTCCTTGACAAAGTTACAAAAAGGGTATGCAAGACACTTTTGGTGTGTGGTATACTTTTTTGGGTTGAATGGAACGGAGAGAAAAAAAGGCTATGTAATGGACCTTTTTACATAGAATTGGAGGAAAGAATGAAAAAGGAAAAACACGCGGAAAGTGACATGCGAATACTTCCTTTCATGCAGGATGGAACCGACTATTTCCATCGGGGTATTAAAGCTTATCAGAAAAAGGATTTAAATAAAGCGAAGCGTTTTTTTGAACGGGCGGTGCACTTACAGCCGGAAGAACCGACATTTTATTGCCAGCTGGCCACCACATTGGCCGAGCTGGGTGAATATGATAGATCAAACCTGTATTTAGACCAGGTTCTTGAAACAATGGGACAGGACATTAGTGAATGCTATTTTTTCATGGCAAACAATTATGCGCATATGGGAATGTTTGCAGAGGCCGAAACGTACGCTTCTCTTTACATGAGAAAGGACCCGGACGGCGAATTTGTTGATGATGCACTTGAATTGCTGGATCTCATCCACTTTGAAACCGGAAGCGAGCCGCTGACAGAAGAAGAGGAGCTGATTGTCGGGCATGAAGAGGCACGCAGCAGTATTGAAAACGGTGAGCTTGACGAAGCAAAGGCTCAGCTGGCAGACTTGATCCGCAAGCATCCTTCGTTCTGGGCGGCCTATAACAATCTTGCATTGACCCATTTTTATTTAAAAGAATATGACGAAGCATTGGGCGTGCTGAACCAAATTCTTGAGAAAAACCCAGGCAACTTAAATGCTTTGTGCAACCTTGCCATTTTTTATGAACAGCTCGGCCGAATGGATGAAGCAGCTCAGCTGGTGGAGAGCCTGAAGAAGGTTTTCCCCATCCATCCCGATCACCGTTACAAGCTGGGCAGCACCTTTGGGTATTTCAATGAGCATGACTATGCGAACCGCTGGCTGGCTTCTATCAACAAGCATTATTATTTCAATGACCCGGCCTATCTTCATTTCCTGGCAGTTTCTTATTTTGCCACAGGAAAGCAGGAACGGGCCCTCAACTGCTGGTCAAAGGCACAGGAAATCGATCCCGATGGACAGGTGGCGCCGTACTATTTAAAACAAGCAAGAGAAGGATTACTTACGGTCACAGGAACAGATTACCAGTACCGTGTCCCTTGGATGGCTAAACAGGAAATAGCCCAAAAAGGCGATTTTGTGCAGCGATTTAATAATGTGACGCGCGGCCTTCAAAAAAATAAATTGGTGCATTTAACCCTGATGAGGGGGAACAATAGCGAGGAAAACATTGAAATGCTCAAGGCGTTTTGCGGAAGGCTTGAAGAGCATTCGGTTCTGAAGGAAGTCGCAGCCCATCTGTTACTGGAGATGGAACCTAAAATGCCAGTTTCCATTAAACGAGAAGACGGGGAACATCAGGTTGAATCCATGTCACCGATTGTGGCAAGCGGATTAAACATTTTGTCCATTCTAAAAGAGAACGGCGCGTCGATTGATGATGATGTTACGTTTTTGTGGCTTGAAACCATGATTTTGGCCCGTTCCGACAGTTCCCTTTTAAGGAATCATACGGCCATTGCGGCAGCAATCGATTATGTGGCAAGGAAAAGAAAAGACGGCGCGTCGCAGCGCCAAATTGCAGAGTTGTATGGAATTACCGTTTCCATGCTTGCCTCCCGTATTCAGTTTATCAAACGGGGCCTGGAACGGGTGGATTGAGCAAATCGATGGACGAAACCGCTTTGGCCCTATACCATGTAGGTACAATATCCGATATCTAAAGAAAGATGTTCTGGGGATGGACAAAAGGAGTGGATCAAGATGAGTGAAGAGAAAATTTACGACGTACTAATCATCGGAGCAGGTCCCGCCGGTATGACAGCTGCTGTCTACACATCACGGGCAAACCTCAGCACATTGATGCTTGAGCGCGGAATTCCGGGTGGACAAATGGCCAATACCGAGGATGTTGAGAACTATCCGGGATTTGAAACCATCCTGGGGCCTGAGTTATCCAATAAAATGTTTGAACATGCCAAAAAGTTCGGGGCAGAATATGCCTATGGCGATGTAAAAGAAATTATCAATGGTGAAGAATATAAGACGGTTGTGACTGGAAGCAAACAATTCAAGACACGTTCCATTATCATCGGAACTGGCGCAGAGTACAAAAAACTCGGCGTGCCCGGAGAAAAAGAATTCGGCGGACGCGGTGTTTCCTACTGTGCGGTTTGTGACGGAGCGTTCTTTAAAAACAGAGAGCTTGTCGTGGTAGGCGGAGGAGACTCAGCAGTGGAAGAAGGCGTGTATCTCACACGTTTTGCCACCAAAGTAACGATTGTTCACCGACGTGATAAACTGCGTGCCCAACAAATTCTTCAACAGCGTGCGTTTGATAATGACAAGGTGGATTTCCTGTGGAATCACACCGTCAAGGAAATTCATGGAGAAAACAACAAGGTCAACAAACTGACCCTTGTTAGCACGGAAACAGGTGAAGAACGTGAATTTTCTGCCGATGGTGTATTTATCTATGTTGGTATGCTTCCGTTAAACGGAGCGTTCCTGAACCTCGGAATTACAAATGAGGCAGGTTACGTGGAAACCAATGATTTAATGGAAACCAGAGTTCCAGGAATTTTCGCTGCCGGAGACATCAGGGAGAAAACACTGCGCCAGATTGTAACCGCAACAGGTGATGGCAGTATCGCTGCCCAGTCTGCACAGCATTATGTTGAGGAATTGAAGGAACGGATCAAAGCCTAAATCCGTAATTGTGTTTTAATCAGAATGTAACAGTGGTGAAATAAAAAAGGGGTACTATAAATAATAAGAAATTGACCCCCTTTTTATAAAGTGCAAGACTTTGGCGCGGATAGCTTCCGCGCCCTTTTTTTGTGGAGCTGGCAAAAACCCTCGGAAAATGACGGAACGAGTTCGTTGTGAGGGACCCCCATTTTTAGTATACTAAAGTTAATGTAACAGCTTATCGAGGTGAACATTGTGCAAAGAGTAACAAACTGTGTACTAGTTAAAGAAAATGAAGTGCTCCTCCTGCAAAAACCAAGAAGAGGCTGGTGGGTTGCGCCAGGCGGGAAGATGGAGTCAGAGGAGTCCATCAGGGATTCAGTCATCCGGGAATATCGCGAAGAAACAGGAATCTACATCAAGAATCCTCAATTGAAAGGCGTATTTAATTTTATTATTAAAGAGCAGGACAGGATTATTTCTGAATGGATGATGTTCACCTTTTTAGCAACCGAAGCTGAAGGAGAAGCATTGGAAGAAAGTGAAGAAGGGAAGCTTGCCTGGAAACCTGCTGCAGAAGTAAGAAACCTGCCGATGGCTCCTGGCGATCATCACATTCTTGACTATGTCCTGACCGGAGCAGGAATGATTTTTGGAACGTTCACTTATACACCGGATTTTGAACTTTTATCATACCGCCTTGATCCGGCATAAGAAACGGTTATCAGAGAGCCGGAACTTCACATACACTATAGACAAACCGATTCGACAAGGGGGAGAGCGGCCATGGAAAAGCAGGATGTACAAATGGTAATCATTACAGGGATGTCAGGTGCCGGAAAAACCGTAGCGATGCAAAGCTTTGAAGACCTTGGTTTCTTCTGTGTTGATAATCTTCCGCCCGCCCTTCTGCCTAAATTTGTAGAGCTTATGGAAGAGTCGCATGGAAAGCTGAACAAGGTGGCGCTTGTTATGGACTTACGGGGCCGCGAGTTTTTTGACCAGCTGTTTTCAACGCTGGACCAGCTTCCTGTTCATTCGCACATTCAGCCGCAAATTATTTATCTTGAAAGCAAAGATGCCGCACTTGTCCGCAGGTATAAAGAAACGCGGCGGTCGCATCCGTTGGCGAAAAGCGGAAACCCTCTTCAGGGCATCATGCAGGAAAGAGAAATGCTTGAAGAACTGAAGGGCCGTGCACAGCAGGTGATCGACACGACTGACCTCAAACCGATTCAATTGCGCGAAAAAATCATTGAGCGTTTTTCACCGGAAAAATCGCATCCGTTTACAGTGAACGTTATGTCGTTTGGGTTTAAATACGGAATGCCAATTGATGCGGATCTCGTGTTCGATGTACGGTTTTTGCCGAACCCGCATTACATCGATCATATGCGTCCAAGGACAGGGCTTGAGCCGGATATCTCAGAATATGTACTGCGCTGGCCGGAAACCAAGACGTTTCTTGAAAAACTGATCGATTTGTTAAACTTTATGATCCCGCAATATAAGCGGGAAGGAAAAAGCCAGCTGATTATCGGAATCGGCTGCACAGGAGGCAAGCACCGTTCGGTTGCTCTGGCAGAGTACATTAAAAACGCTCTGTCCAAGGAATTTGTAACGTTGAGCAGCCATCGTGACATGGGAAAGGATAAGTCATAAATGAAACCTATATCAAAAGTCGTCGTTCTGGGAGGGGGAACAGGGCTCTCTGTTCTTTTGAGAGGCTTAAAAAGGTTTCCGGTAGATATCACGGCCATCGTAACGGTCGCTGATGATGGCGGAAGCTCAGGGCGCCTTAGAAAAGATTACGATATGCCTCCTCCAGGCGACATACGCAATGTTCTTGCCGCCTTATCAGAGGTAGAACCGCTTGTGGAACAGCTTTTCCAGCACCGGTTTACAACGGGTGACGGCATTACCGGGCATTCCCTCGGAAATTTGCTGCTTGCTGCCATGCATGATATCACAGGGGATTTCGTCATGGGAATCAAGGAATTAAGCAAAGTGTTAAACGTGCGTGGACAGGTGCTTCCGGCAGCTAATAAAAGCGTTATCTTAAACGCAGAATATGAAGATGGATCAATCATCACAGGTGAATCAAAAATTCCTTTGCGGAACAAACGAATCAAACGTGTATTTTTGACACCTGACCATATAGAACCGCTGCAAGCAAGCGTGGATGCGATCAATGAGGCCGATTTAATTGTGGTGGGACCGGGAAGCCTTTATACGAGCATCCTTCCCAATTTATTGGTTGGGGGTATTCGGGAGGCAGTTTCTAAGTCAACGGTGCCTAGAGTTTATGTTTGTAACGCCATGACCCAAAAAGGGGAAACCAACCACTTTTCAGCCAGTGACCATGTGCAGGCACTGATTGACCATTTTGGGGAAAAAATCATTGATGTAGTGATTGTAAACAATGAAATTATACCTGCCGAGTTTCTTGAGCTATATCGCGAAGAAGGAGCCGAGCAGGTTCTATGTGATATGGAACGTTTAAAATCTTTTGGTTTTGACATTATTAGTGATAATATAATCCAATACGGCACATTAGTACGCCATGATGCGAGACGTGTATCTGAACTTCTTCTTTCGTTGCTGTAACGAAGAAAATAATCAGAAATTCAGGCTGACAGCAGCAGTGTTACCCTCACGTTACCGTACAGGACAGGAGAGGGGTGAGAAAAAGATGTCATTTGCAGCAGAAACCAAAAAAGAACTAACCAAGCTTGAAATCAAAGATTGCTGTGCAAAGGCGGAACTGGCGGCACTTATTCGGATGAATGGCTCCATTTCTTTTTCCAACCGTCAGATTGTTTTGGACATTCCAACTGAAAATGCAGCAATCGCCCGTCGAATCTATACATTGATTAAGAGAGTATATTCCTTTCATGTAGAGCTTCTTGTCCGTAAAAAGATGAGGCTGAAAAAGAACAATGTCTATATTGTAAGGCTGACTCGGGAAGCAAGGACTCTGCTTGAGGATTTAAATATTATAGATGAAACCTTTACATTTAACCGCGGCATTGCAGATGAGATTCAAAAAAAAGCGTGCTGCCGCCGATCATACATGAGAGGAGCTTTTCTTGCGGGCGGTTCCATTAACCATCCTGAGACAAGCTATCATCTCGAGATTTTTTCCATGTATGAAGAACATACTGCCGCTCTTTGCGAATTAATGAATACCTTTGATCTTAAAGCGAAAATGCTCGAGCGGAAAAAAGGGTATATTATTTATTTGAAGGACGGTGAAAAAATATCCGAATTCCTTACTCTGATCGGCGCGCACAATGCGATGCTGTACTTTGAGGATGTAAGAATTTTAAAGGATATGAGAAACTCGGTGAACCGTCTGGTAAACTGCGAAACAGCCAACCTGAATAAAACAGTCGGGGCAGCGATGAGGCAGGTTGAAAACATTAAGTTTATTGAAAATGAGGTTGGACTAGAAGTGCTTCCCGATAAGCTCCGTGAAATTGCCGAACTCAGGGTGGCTCATCAGGAAATCACACTGAAAGAGCTCGGGGAAATGGTTTCCTCCGGACCTGTCAGCAAATCCGGTGTCAATCACCGTCTGCGTAAGATCGATGAAATCGCTAACAAAATTCGTTTAGGCCAACCCATTTCTAAATAAAGCACCCCATCATTTTATATATCTATTAAGGAGGAACAGCCATGATTGAAAAGCAGGTAACCGTTCAATTGAAAACTGGACTGCAAGCTCGTCCCGCAGCCTTGTTTGTTCAGGAAGCGAACCGTTACAATTCGGAAGTGTTTGTTGAAAAAGACGGAAAGCGTGTAAACGCAAAAAGCATTATGGGTATCATGAGCCTTGCCATTGGTTCAGGCGTGGATATTACCATCTCTGTGAGCGGCCATGATGAAGAAGAAGCCATGAAGGGGCTTGAAGCTTTTATTACTGAACGCGACTAGGACAAGCAACAAATAAAAGGGCAAAAGCCGTTTGCGATGATGAGATCATCGTTATTCCACTTTTGCCCTTTTGTTATTTTTTTGTTTTGGCGAACATTGCAAGAATCACTAGAAAGATAACAATTACGCCGATGGAAATCAAGACGTTGTAAAAATTCATTCCACCCTCCAAATTGAAAAAAGCCGCTCATTGGCGAGCGGCTTTTTTTATTCTTTTAAAGGTTTTTTGGATCTTCGACAGAAGAAATCACTCGGTCAACCAATCCGTATTTTACAGCATCTTCAGCCAGCATAAAGTTGTCGCGGTCGGTGTCGCGCTCGATGACTTCAAGTGGCTGTCCAGTTCTTTCGGAAAGAATCTTGTTTAGTTGTTCACGCATTTGGATGATGCGGCGGGCATGAATTTCGATATCCGTTGCCTGACCGCGCGTTCCGCCGAGCGGCTGGTGAATCATGACTTCAGAGTTCGGTAGGACATAACGCTTTCCTTTTTCACCGGCTGCAAGCAGGAATGCTCCCATGGAAGCAGCCATACCAATGCAGATCGTTGAAACATTTGGCTTAATAAAGTTCATGGTGTCATAAATCGCCATACCAGCTGTAATGGATCCGCCAGGACTGTTTATGTAAAGGGAAATATCCTTTTCAGGATCCTCGGCAGCCAAGAAGAGCAACTGGGCCACGATGGAGTTTGAAACATTGTCGTCAATTCCGCTTCCAAGCATGATAATACGGTCTTTTAACAGACGGGAGTAAATATCATATGCGCGTTCGCCACGGTTTGTTTGTTCAATAACTGTAGGAATTAAATTCATGAATAATCCTCCTTATAGGGTGTGTTTTCATGTGATACTGCCATCATACAAAAAAGGTCAAAAAAGGTCAAACGAAAAGCTTCTTATATGTTAATTCTATGTAGAGGCGCAACAATCCTTTATTTAACAATATGTTTGGACTATCTTCATCATTCCCGGGTTGCCGGGATTTAAACGTACCCGCCCTAAAGTTTTCAGAGATAAAAAGTGTTGTGCCAGCAGATAAACGTCTGCACCTTACGAATTTTTTATATTGTTGTACGCTTCTTCCAAGTTGCGGATCCGCCTGACAATTTCTCCGTTCTTATTTAAATGGTCGTTGATGAGCGTGCCTACGATGGAGCGGTAATACGCATTCATGGCATGGGATTTTGTAAACACATCCTTGTTCCGCTCGATATATTGCAAAAAGTTCTCTTCGAAAAATTTCACTGAAAATTGTTCAGCCATTGTTTTAGCACTCCTTTTTTCAACTGTTTATATCGTATCAGATTCCTTGTTACTACCCTAATGAAAAATTTCAGGGTGTAAACATTAAATAATATTTCTCCTCCTTTTGACAATTGGAAATTCCCGTGATATAGTTGTGCTGACCATATACGTGTTATGATGCTGGATGTAAACGGTAAATGTTTTGCTTTTAGTTAGTAGCAATGTAACATGGTTCCAATTTTTAAAGCGCTTTAAACGCGCTGACAGGAGGATATACCCATGCAAAACGGGAAAGTAAAATGGTTTAACGCAGAAAAAGGATTCGGCTTCATCGAAGTTGAAGGCGGAGACGATGTATTCGTACACTTTTCTGCAATCCAATCTGAAGGTTTCAAATCTTTAGACGAAGGTCAAGAAGTATCTTTCGAAATCGTTGAAGGTGCTCGCGGACCACAAGCTGCTAACGTTACTAAACTTTAATAGCGTGATAAAAAGAGCCAGTCATGGCTCTTTTTTGTTTTTTGGAAACAGCTTCTATCCAAGAAAAAGTGTTGTGCTTTGCGAATCTGTAGTATCATAGCTATAGGAGGGATTCGTATGGAGCTGGGTTTATTTCAACAACAAAACTTAAGTCTTGTTATGACAGCTGAGCTTCGCCAGGCCATTGCCATCCTGCAATATCCTTGCTATGAACTTTCTCGGTTTTTACAGGAACAGGCGGTAGAGAACCCGTTAATCGAGTTGTCCGAATCATCCGCTGTTTTCGAGAAAAGTAAAAAGAAAGCGCTTCAAAAAGACCGTTCTCACCAGGATGCTGACATAATCGGGAGGATGCAGCCGGCCGAATTAACCATGCATGACCATCTTCTTCATCAGGTGCTTGATATGCCTATTTCTGAAAACCAGGCAGCTGTGGTGCGTTACCTTATACTGAATATTGACGAAGCAGGGTATCTGGACATTACCAAGGAGGAAATGCTTGAACGCTTTTCCATTCCTTCTGCTTTATTTCATGAGTGCATCGATTGGCTGCATCAGCTGGAGCCGGCTGGAATAGGAGCAAGAAACCTAAGGGAATGCCTGATTCTTCAGATGAAGGCATTGGGGATGTCAGAGCATGATCTGCCGTATCAGGTGGCGGATCACTATCTGGATCTGCTCGCAGAGAGAAAACTGAGGCAGATTGCAAGTTTGCTCGCTGTTACCGTCCAGGAGGCTGAACAGGCGGCAGACTTTATTCAGTCACTTGATCCTAAACCAGGCAGGAAACTCTCACAGCCATCTGATATGGGTTACCTGTATCCCGATTTATCCGTCACTGAGAACAATGGGAGCTATTCCCTTGCCGTTAACGAACAATTTACGCCCAAAATCCGGTTGAATGAAGGCTATGCCGATCTTCTCCAAACAAAAGCCGGCGGGGCTGCACAATACTTGCAGGAACACTTCCAAAAGCTTCAATGGCTGCAAAAGAGCCTGGAGCAGCGGAAAAACACGCTGATCATGATTGCCAAAGAGATTGTATCAGCTCAGCAGCGATTTTTAAAGTGGGGACCGGAGCACCTTGTTCCCATGACCTTGAGGGAGGTCGCTGACCGGATCGGTATGCACGAATCGACTGTCAGCCGGGCAGTCAAAAACAAAGTCATTCAGACGCCAAGAGGAGCGTTTGAACTAAAGTATTTTTTTACAGCCAAGATAGAAACAGTAGGCGGAGAGAATGCATCTGCACAAACCGCAAAGCTCGCGATCAAAAAACTGGTTGATTCCGAGGACAAAGTCAAACCCCTTTCGGACCAGGCGATTGCCGAAAAGCTGATTTCGGAAAAAGGGTTAAGTATTTCAAGAAGAACTGTAGCGAAATATAGAGAAGAATTGAATATCCCTTCTTCATCCAAACGGAAAAGGTACTCATGACAGCTCTTAAGCCAAAGAGCTGTTTTTTTGTTTCTTCTTGGAGTTCGTTCTTTAGGTATACTTTGAAAACTTCATTGATCCGTTGTTTGAAGTGTAGGATGCGAGACTCCGGTGGGAAAAGCGGGACAGATGAGACCAGGAAGGCGTTTCGCCGGTCCTCAAGAGCTAGCGACGAGAAAGTAGGCGTTTACGCCGGTAAAGCAGGCGTTTACGCCGGTAAAGCAGGCGATTACGCCAGCCAGGCTCAGCGCCCGCCCGCGGAAAGCGGGCGTTCCGGAACGGAAATCAACCACTTCCAAAAATGATACAAAAGCAAATGAAAAACATGGTAAAATTAGATGAATAAAACGAGTCCAATGGGGGAACAACTAAATGAGTCCAATTACCATTACCTTTTATACGAAAAATCACTGTCCTCTTTGCGATAAAGCACATATGATATTAGAGGAGCTCCAGGAAGAAATGCCATTGGAGATCCGCAAGATTGATATTTACCAGTCAGACGAACTGATTGAAAAATACGGGCTGATGATCCCGGTAATAGCGGCAGAGGGTGAAGAGCTTCAATACGGACAAATCAATAAAGAGAACTTAAGAAAGCGCTTACTAACAATTAATAAGTAATTTTTGTTGAAATGTTGTCACATCTTTTGTTAGAATGAAGAAGACTTAAACGATAGTCATTTTTTTATCCCCTAGTCGGGACGCAAAATGACTATCCGGGACGATTTTTGTCCCTGTGGTATTGGACTCCTCTGATGTTCTGCCGTATACAAGATAGGGGAATGCGCGATGAACGATTTAATAGAAGTACAGAAGAAGCTTTTGCCAGATCTTCTGGAAGTCATGACAAAACGGTACAGCATTTTAAAAATTGTTCGTTTCCATGAACCAATCGGCAGACGAAATCTTGCAGTTAACCTTAATATGACGGAAAGGGTTCTCCGTTCTGAAGTTAACTTTTTGAAAGATCAGGGGCTGCTGTCCATTCTTCCTGGAGGAATGTCACTGACACAAGAAGGATTGAGTGTCCTTGAACGGCTTGAAGTTCTTATTAATGAACTTTCCGGACTTCGCGTTTTAGAAATGAGGTTAAGGGAAAACTTAAGTTTGTCGGAAGTGATTATTGTTCCGGGCGATAGTGATAAAGAGCCATGGATTAAAAACGAAATGGGGAAAGCGGCTGCCATGAGGCTTAAGCTGGAGCTCACCGGTCATCATGTGATTGCGGTAACCGGTGGAACAACCACTGCCTCAGTCGCTGAAATGATGACACCCGGGACGAAAGACCAGGATCTTCTGTTTGTACCGGCCAGAGGCGGTCTTGGTGAAAAAGTCGAAAACCAGGCGAACACCATTTGTTCGACCATGGCAGCAAAAGCCCGAGGAAAGTACCGTCTGCTTCATTTGCCCGATCAGCTGAGCAAGGAAACCTACCTCTCACTGATGGAAGAACCCGGGGTAAAAGAAGTGATGGAACTGATTCATTCCGCAAGTATAGTCATCCATGGGATTGGCGATGCTAAAACAATGGCAAACAGAAGAAATTCTTCTTCTGCTGTGCTCGAAAAGCTCGAACGCGAAAAAGCTGTAGCGGAGGCTTTTGGCTACTACTTCAATCAAAAAGGAGAAGTTGTCCATCGCGTTCGAACGATAGGTCTTCAATTGAACGACCTGAAGCATAGTGATTTTATCATGGCTGTTGCCGGTGGCTCTTCGAAAGCGGAAGCCATTGCAGCATTTATGAAGCATGGTCCGAAAAAAGTTCTGGTGACTGATGAAGGAGCCGCTAATAAACTTCTTTCAGGAACATGAAAATCTATGTAACTTTTTGTGACTAAAGAGCATTGCTCTTTAACTATAATTTTCTTCTAAAAATAAGGAGGTCATTTTAAATGGCAACTAAAGTTGGTATTAATGGATTTGGCCGTATTGGTCGTAACGTATTTCGTGCAGCACTAAACAACCCTGAGGTTGAAGTAGTGGCAGTAAATGATTTAACTGATGCAAACATGCTTGCTTTCCTATTAAAGCATGACACAGTGCATGGCAAACTTGATGCTACTGTTGAAGTTGGTGAAAATTCACTAATCGTAAACGGAAAAGAAATCAAAGTATTGGCTGAGCGCGACCCAGCTCAATTGGGATGGGGAGACCTTGGTGTAGAAGTAGTAGTTGAATCTACTGGACGTTTCACAAAACGTGCAGATGCTGCTAAACACCTTGAAGCTGGCGCTAAAAAAGTTATCATCTCTGCTCCTGCAAGCGATGAAGATATCACCATCGTAATGGGCGTTAACGAAGACAAATACGAAGCAGGAAGCCACCACGTTCTTTCTAATGCTTCTTGTACAACAAACTGCCTTGCACCATTTGCTAAGGTTCTTAACGAAAAATTCGGTATCAAACGCGGTATGATGACTACTGTTCACTCTTACACAAATGACCAGCAGATCCTTGATCTTCCGCACAAAGATTACCGTCGTGCACGTGCTGCTGCAGAAAACATCATTCCTACAACAACTGGTGCTGCAAAAGCCGTTTCACTAGTACTTCCAGAGCTTAAAGGAAAACTTAACGGTATGGCAATGCGTGTACCTACACCAAACGTATCACTAGTTGACCTTGTTGCTGAACTTGACAAAGAAGTTTCTGCTGACGAAGTGAACGCAGCATTGAAAGAAGCCGCAGCTGGCCCTCTTAAAGGAATTCTTGGATACAGCGACGAGCCGCTTGTTTCAACTGACTATAACGGAAACACTAACTCTTCTACAGTTGATGGTCTTTCTACAATGGTTATGGAAGGCAACATGGTAAAAGTTATTTCTTGGTATGACAATGAAACTGGTTATTCCAACCGTGTTGTAGACCTTGTTGACTTTATTGCTAAAAAAGGACTTTAATAAAAGAGAGAATTAAACTGGAGGGGAAGGGTTGTTAAAGGCCCTTACCCTCTTTCCTTTGAAACCACTGATTTTATGGGAGGCGGGCATTGATCTGAACTTCCCGTTTTCTCATGCCTGTTTTAGGTTAAACTAGGTTGTGAACCAAGGATTCTCTTCTTCTCTATTCAAGACTGTCAGGAGGTTATACTTATGAACAAGAAAACAGTTCGTGACATCGACGTTAACGGCAAAGTGGTGTTCTGCCGCGTTGACTTTAACGTTCCGATGGAAAATGGGGAAATTACCGACGATACTCGAATTCGTGCGGCTCTCCCAACGATTCAATACTTAACAGAGCAAGGGGCCAAAGTGCTGTTGGCCAGCCATCTTGGACGACCGAAAGGCCAAGTGGTGGAAGAGCTTCGCTTAAACCCGGTAGCCCAGCGTTTGAGCAATCTTCTTGGAAAAGAAGTTGTCAAAACAGATGAAGCTTACGGGGAAGAAGTGAAAAAGGCGCTGACTGGCCTTGAGAACGGAAGCGTCATCCTTCTTGAAAATGTCCGTTTTTATCCTGGAGAAGAAAAGAATGATCCTGAACTGGCGCAAAAATTTGCTGAATTGGCAGATGTCTATGTGAATGATGCGTTTGGTGCGGCTCACCGTGCCCATGCATCCACAGAGGGAGTTGCAAAGCTTCTTCCGGCAGTTGCAGGCTTTTTGATGGAAAAAGAGCTTGATGTACTTGGAAAAGCTCTATCTAATCCTGAACGTCCGTTTACAGCCATCATCGGCGGCGCAAAAGTAAAGGACAAAATTGATGTAATCAATAACCTTCTTGATAAGGTGGACAACCTGATCATCGGCGGCGGTTTGGGCTATACATTTATCAAAGCGCTAGGCTATGATGTTGGTAAATCACTGCTCGAAGAAGACAAAATCGAAACCGCGAAGAGTTTTATGGAGAAAGCGAAGGAAAAAGGCGTGAACTTCCTGATTCCTGAAGATATCCTTGTTGCGGACGATTTCTCTAATGATGCCAATACAAAAGTGGTAGGCATTGATTCCATCCCATCTGATTGGGAAGGTCTTGATATTGGTACGAAAACGATTGAAAAGTACCAAAACACCATTAAAAATTCGAAGCTTGTAATATGGAATGGGCCAATGGGCGTTTTCGAAATTGATGCGTTCTCCAAAGGTACTCGCTCCATTGCAGAAGCACTTGCAGAAGCAAATGACACTTACAGTGTGATTGGCGGCGGAGATTCTGCAGCAGCCGTTGAAAAGTTTGGCTATGCTGATCAAATGAGCCACATCTCCACAGGTGGCGGTGCTTCTCTTGAATTCATGGAAGGCAAAGAGCTTCCAGGAGTTACCGCACTGAACGACAAGTAAGTCCTTTAGTATTGCATTTGAAATGAAATCGACGAAGATTCGTGCAATCTCCCGCATTGTCCTCTGAACCTTGCGGGCGCTTTGTACGTTCTTAGGAAGGTGAAAAACATGCGAAAACCGATTATTGCAGGAAACTGGAAAATGAACAAAACACTTTCAGAGGCAAAATCATTTGTCGAAGAAGTGAAAGGATCCATTCCATCTGCTGACACAGTGGATTCTGTCGTTTGTGCTCCGGCATTGTTCCTCGACGCTCTTGTACAAGCATCAAAAGGGACAGACCTTGGAGTAGGTGCGCAAAACATGCACTATGAAGAAAGCGGAGCATTTACTGGGGAAATCAGCCCGGTTATGCTGAAGGATCTTGGAGTGAGCTATGTTGTTCTTGGCCATTCTGAACGCCGTGAATATTTTGGTGAAACAGATGAGCTTGTTAACCAAAAAACAAAGGCAGCATTCTCACATGGATTGACTCCAATCGTGTGTGTAGGTGAAACGCTTGAACAGCGTGAAGCTGACCAGACAAAAGATGTCGTTAAGACACAAACGGAAAAAGGACTTCAAGGCCTTTCTGAAGAACAAGTCAAACGTACTGTGGTTGCTTATGAGCCAGTATGGGCAATCGGTACTGGAAAAACGGCTTCTTCTGAAGATGCCAATGAAGTATGCGCTTATATCCGCAGTGTGATTGCTGGACAATTCTCACAACAAGCGGCAGACGCAGTCCGTATTCAATACGGCGGCAGTGTAAAACCAGGCAACATCAAAGAATTGATGGGCATGTCCGATATTGACGGAGCTCTTGTTGGAGGAGCAAGCCTTGAACCGCAGTCTTTCCTTCAACTTTTGGAAGGTGTAAACAATGCCTAACAAACCTGTAGCACTGATTATTCTTGATGGATTTGCATGCCGCGATGAAAAAAAAGGAAATGCCGTAGCGCACGCAAAGAAACCAAACTTTGACCGATATTGGGAAACTTATCCCCACAATCATTTGACTGCATGCGGTGAAGCGGTTGGGCTTCCTCCGGGACAAATGGGGAACTCTGAAGTCGGGCACTTGAATATTGGTGCAGGCCGTATTGTTTACCAGAGTCTTACCCGTGTAAACCTTGCGATCAAAGAAGGGGAATTCTATGAAAACCCTACGTTCATTGATGCCATGGACAATGCGAAGAAAAAAGGGACAAACCTTCATATTTTCGGCCTTCTTTCCGATGGAGGAATCCATAGTCACATCGACCATATTTTTGCCTTGCTTGAAACGGCCAAGAGACAGGGAGTAGAAAAGGTATACCTTCATGGCTTCCTGGACGGAAGGGATGTTCCTCCGCAATCGGCAAAAGGTTACATCCAAGAGACGCTTGATAAGATGAAAGAGCTTGGTGTAGGACAAATTGCAACCTTGTCTGGCCGTTACTATTCAATGGACCGCGACAAGCGATGGGATCGTGTAGAAAAATCATACCGTGCCATGGTTTATGGGGAAGGACCTGATTATACCGATCCGCTTGAAGTCGTGGAAGACTCCTACAAAAATGAAATCTACGATGAGTTCGTTCTTCCTTCTGTTCTCAAGAAAGAAGACGGAACGCCGGTGGCTACCATTCAGGATGGAGATTCAATTATCTTCTGTAACTTCCGTCCGGACCGTGCTATTCAGATTTCCCAGGTGTTCACAAACGAAGACTTCCGCGGATTTGACCGTGGAGACAAGTTTCCAAAGGACATTCATTTTGTATGTCTGACAAACTTCAGTGAAACGGTAAAAGGTGATGTCGCATTCAAGCCGACGAACCTGGATAACACACTCGGTGAAGTGCTATCTCAGCAAAACTACAAGCAGCTGCGTATTGCAGAGACAGAAAAATACCCGCACGTCACGTTCTTCTTCAGCGGCGGACGCGAAGCTGAATTTGAAGGTGAAACGCGGATTTTGATTGACTCTCCAAAAGTAGCGACGTATGACCTGAAGCCGGAAATGAGCGTATATGAAGTAACCGATGCTCTATTGAAAGAGATTGAGGGAGAAAAGCATGACGCGATTATTTTAAACTTTGCCAATCCGGATATGGTTGGACATTCCGGTAAGCTCGAGCCTACAATTAAAGCGATTGAAGCTGTCGATGAATGTCTCGGCAAGGTAGTCGATGCCATCCTTGAAAAAGACGGTTATGCCATTATTACAGCTGACCACGGAAACTCTGATGAAGTGGTAACGCTCGAAGGCAAGCCTATGACTGCTCACACAACCAACCCGGTGCCGGTTATTGTAACGAAAAAAGACATTGAACTTCGGGACGGCGGCAAACTTGCCGATCTCGCTCCGACATTCCTGTCATTGCTTGGCGGCAAACAGCCGAAAGAAATGACCGGCGAATCATTGATCAAAGATTGAATCATGCAACCGTAATTAGGCAATCGACAGAGGGCCCCTGGAGGTTCGCCTGATTCCTGAAATATCAACCACAATTGAAAAGGAGAGAATAACTATGTCAGCAATTATTGAAGTTTATGCTCGTGAAGTATTGGACTCCCGCGGGAATCCAACAGTAGAAGTAGAAGTTTACACAGAGTCCGGTGCATTCGGACGTGCCATCGTTCCAAGCGGTGCATCAACAGGTGAATATGAAGCAGTTGAGCTTCGAGACGGAGACAAAGGCCGTTACCTTGGTAAAGGTGTAAAAACAGCAGTAGATAACGTAAATACCATTATCGCTCCTGAATTGATTGGCTATGATGCATTGGATCAAGTCGGCATCGACAAAACGTTGATCGAGCTTGATGGAACTGAAAACAAAGGGAAATTGGGAGCTAACGCCATCCTAGGTGTTTCCATGGCGGTTGCCCGTGCTGCTGCAGACCTTCTTGGTATTCCTCTATACATGTATCTTGGAGGATTCAACTCTAAAACTCTTCCAGTTCCAATGATGAACATCCTGAACGGTGGAGAGCATGCCGACAACAACGTGGACATCCAGGAATTCATGGTAATGCCTGTTGGCGCTCCGACTTTCTCAGAAGCTCTTCGTATGGGTTCTGAAATCTTCCACAGCCTGAAATCCGTTCTTAAAGAAAAAGGATTGAACACAGCTGTTGGTGACGAAGGCGGATTCGCTCCTAACCTTTCTTCTAACGAAGAAGCGCTTCAAACAATCATGGAAGCTATTGAAAAAGCAGGATACAAGCCTGGAGAAGAAGTTCGTTTGGCAATGGACGTTGCCTCTTCCGAGCTCTTTAACAAAGAAGACGGAAAATACCACCTTTCTGGTGAGGGTGTAGTTAAATCTTCTGAAGAAATGGTTGCTTTCTATGAAGATCTTGTTTCTAAATACCCAATCATCTCAATCGAAGATGGTTTGGATGAAAACGACTGGGAAGGCCACAAGCTGTTGACTGACCGTCTTGGCGACAAAATTCAACTTGTTGGGGATGACCTTTTCGTAACTAACACAAACAAACTGGCTCAAGGAATTGAGCAAGGCGTGGGTAACTCCATCCTGATCAAAGTGAACCAAATCGGTACGTTGACTGAAACATTCGACGCAATCGAAATGGCAAAACGTGCAGGCTACACTGCAGTTATCTCTCACCGTTCTGGTGAAAGTGAAGACAGCACAATTGCTGACATCGCAGTAGCAACAAACGCCGGCCAAATCAAAACAGGTGCTCCGTCCCGTACGGACCGCGTAGCGAAATACAACCAATTGCTTCGCATCGAAGACGAATTGGCAAGCATCAGCCGCTACCCTGGTTTGAGCGCATTCTACAACCTTAAAAAGTAATTTTAGTAACATAAAAACAGGCTGGAACCATTTGTGGTTCCAGCCTGTTTTTTTAGTTCATAACGTAAAAAACCTATGCTAAATAGGTGGCAAACGAACTGCAGAATGCAGAATAGAAGCTAATTCCCTATAAAACGGTGGCGTTCAACAAATGGGTCTAAAAGAAAAATGAATAATTATAATGAATTTTCAAATTATTATTGTTTTTGTATATTGGATCCAGTATCCTATTTATAACACAACCGAATTAGGTTTATGAAAGAAGGTGTACCATGAAACTTGCTGGGGAAGTAACGATTTATGAAGTAGGACTAAGGGACGGTCTGCAGCTTGAATCCAGGATTCTAAATGTTGCGGAAAAAAAGAGAATTGCTGATCAATTGCTCAAGGCGGGGGTGTCTGAACTTGAATTTGGCTCATTTGTACATCCAAAGCTGGTTCCGCAAATGGCCAACACAGCAGAACTTTATACTGAATTGAAACAGTCTGTCAGTGCTAAATTAGTTGCACTTGTCCCCAATCATAAGGGCATTCAGCTGGCCGATGATAGTGGTGTGCAATTCATTAATTATGTTCTATCGGCAAGTGATACCCACAATCAGCAAAATGTCCGTCAAACCACTGATGAATCTCTCAATCAATTTCAAAAAATGTCGCAGTATGGTTTCGACCATGGTATGGAGCTGAACGTTACTGTAGCCACCTCATTTGGCTGTCCTTTTGAAGGACAGGTTCCTCAATCACGCATCATGAGCATCATTGATACCCTCACTGAAAGCAATATTAAACGAATAACCCTGGCTGATACTACGGGAATGGCAAATCCAAAGCAGGTCTATGATCTGACCAAAGCTGTTAAGGATGAATGGAGGACAATGGAGTTCGGTTGCCATTTTCATAATACGAGAGGAATGGGGCTGGCCAACATTCTGGCGGCGATGGAGGCGGGAATTACCATCTATGATAGTTCAATTGGAGGCCTTGGAGGGTGCCCTTTCGCCCCTGGTGCAACAGGTAATGTGTGCACAGAAGATGTGGTCCATATGCTGGAGGAGATGGGGGTTCATACCGCCATTGATCTTGATCAACTGCTCGCGGCTTCCGAAGAGATGAAAAATAGACTGGGTCATGAACTGCCCGGACAGGTAATGAAGGCTGGTAAAAGCTCCCGCTTATATCCCATTCCTGCTCAATGAAGAAAGGATGATGAAAATGACAGTAGCAACTTATGAAACCATTACTTTATCAAAGGCAACTCAGCATGAGGGAATTACGATCCTGACTCTGAACAGGCCAGAGTCCATGAATGCGTTGAACACGAAGATGGCCATTGAACTCATTGAAGCACTGCATGAACTGAAGTATGAGGAAAGTCTTTCGGTTCTTGTACTAACAGGAGAAGGAACCAAGAGCTTTTGTGCGGGAGCGGATTTGAAAGAACGAAACGGCATGAGCCATAAAGATTGGAAGAGGCAGCACGATTACTTTGAGGAAGTCACCACAAGCATCCGTTCTTTTCCTTTTCCGGTGATTGCAGCGGTTAACGGCTATGCGCTCGGCGGAGGATTGGAAATCGCGCTAAGCTGTGACCTTAGAACGGTGGCCGCTCATATGCAGGCAGGGTTGCCTGAAGCAAAGCTTGGGCTCATTCCCGGAATTGGCGGAACGCAAATGCTGTCCCGTCTGCTGCCAATTGGGTTGGCTAAGGAAGTTTTATATACAGGAAGAAAAATAACCGCTCAGGAAGCTCTTCAATGGGGGATGGTGAATGGTGTATATCCGGCTGAATCTCTTATGGAGGAAACATTAAAGCTGGCGGAAAGTATAGCTTCCAATGCCCCTCTGTCCTTAAAAGCGCTGAAAAAGGCAATAAATCACGGGAGCGAAACAGACCTTGCGACCGGGCTTGCGCTTGAGCTTGAAGCGTACTATAAATGCGCGGATTCAGAAGACAGGCTGGAAGGAATCCGGGCATTTAATGAAAAACGAGAGCCAGTGTGGCAGGGAAAATAATAAATAGATAGGAGTGATTTGATGGCAAAGGCAACAGCAGTTAATGCTGAACACGAAATGATTCGCAAGAGTGTTAAAGGATTATGTGAAAGGTTTCCTGAGAGTTATTGGAGAGAGCTGGATGAGGGACACGATTATCCAACAGCATTTGTGGAAGCGCTAACAAGTGAAGGCTGGCTTTCTGTGCTCATCCCGGAAGAGTATGGAGGAGCGGGGTTGGGTATGGAAGAAGCTTGCATCATTTTAGAGGAAATCAATCGTTCCGGAGGAAATGCAGGAGCCTGCCATGCGCAGATGTACACGATGGGTGCCCTGCTCCGGCATGGAAACGAAGAACAGAAACAACGGCTCCTGCCCAAAATTGCAAGTGGAGAGCTGCGTCTGCAGGCATTTGGGATTACAGAACCCACTGCAGGCAGTGACACAACCAGTATTCAAACCTTTGCAGAAAGAAAAGGCGATAAATATATTGTACATGGGCAGAAAATCTGGACGTCAAGGGCTGAACATTCTGATTTGATGATGCTTTTGGCCAGGACTACCCCAAAGGATAAAGTGGAGAAGAAAACGGACGGTCTAAGCTTATTTATTCTTGATATGAAAGAGCAAAAGGACAAAATTGATATCCGGCCGATTGACACTATGATTAACCATGCAACGACTGAAGTGTTTATCGAAGGAGCGGAAATTCCTGTTGAAAATTTGATTGGTGAAGAAGGGAAAGGCTTTCGCTATGTGCTGGGGGGGATGAATGCAGAGCGAATTTTGATTGCCTCTGAATCGGTTGGCGACGGCATGTATTTTGTGGATAAGTCGGTACAGTATGCCAATGAACGAGTCGTATTTGGCCGTCCGATTGGGCAGAACCAGGGCGTCCAATTCCCTATATCCAAGTCCTATATGGATATCCAGGCGGCGAAGCTGATGAGGGATAAAGCGGCACAGCTCTTTGATGAAGGAGAAAATTGCGGGGCAGAAGCAAACATGGCCAAATACCTTGCATCTGAAGCAACCTGGAAAGCGGCCAATGCGGCGATGGATACGTACGGAGGGTATGGGTTTGCGGCGGAATATAACATCGAGCGGAAATTCCGGGAAGCACGTCTCTTTATTGTGGCACCTGTTACAAATAATCTTGTTGTGAGTTTTGTGGGGCAACACGTTCTTGGGCTGCCAAGGTCATTTTAATTAACCCAAACAGAGAGAAGGAGACTGTCATATGGAAGGACCATTGAGCGGTATAACTGTAGTGGATTTAACAACCAATATTTCTGGGCCAAGCCTAACCATGATACTTGCTGATCTTGGAGCTGAAATTATTAAGATTGAGCGCCCGGATAACGGCGATGATTCCAGGGCGATGGGCCCGTTTTGGGAAGGTGAGGGTGTATATTTCCTTCATATTAATCGTAATAAACAATCCATGGTTGTTGATTTGAAACAGGAGAGTGGACGCCAAATTGTTTATGATTTAGTGGGCCAGGCAGAAGTGTTTGTTGAAAATTTTCGTTTTAATAAGTGTGAGCAGCTTGGATTGGGCTACGATAAGCTGAAGGCGATCAACCCCTCACTGGTTTATTGTTCTCTTTCAGCATACGGACAGGAAGGTGAGCTCAGGGAACGTCCGGGATATGATGCCATTGCTCAAGCAGATGCTGGTCTTATGGGTATAAATGGATCGGAAGGATCTGAGGTTTCACGTATTCCGGTTTCCATTCTGGATCAGGGAAGCGCAATGTGGGGAGCCATTGGTATTATTTCTGCTTTATTTCATCGGGAAAGGACAGGAGAGGGACAGTTGGTGACCACCTCATTATATGAAACGGGTGTGTTTTGGATGGGGTATCATATGCTTTCATGGCTTGTTACAGGCAAAGAGCCGGAGAAGATGGGGGCAAATCATACAGCCTTTGCGCCCTACGGAGCATTTCAGGCAGGTGACGGTCTTCTTATGATTGGAATTTCCAACAATTCATTGTTTAAAAGGCTTTGCAGTGTTCTCGGAAAGCTGGAATGGGTGGAGGATCCCCGCTATAAAACGAATCCGGCGCGAGTTCAGAATATGAAAGAATTGGCCGTTAAAATAGAAAATATCCTGCAAGAGAAAACTGCAGATGACTGGGTAGATCTCCTTGCCCGCGGGGGTGTGCCCAGTTCAAAAATAAAAAGAGTTTCTGAAGTTGCAAATGATGAACAGTCAGAAGCGGTTGGGATGTGGTCGAATCTGCTCCATCCGGAAATAACCGATTTCAAACTTCCGCGCCTTCCTTTTTCTCTGAGCGAATCACCAGTTTCCATAAGGAAGGTGCCACCGAAGCTTGGCGAGAATACGATGGATATTTTGGAGAGGGCAGGATACAGTGAAGAACAAATGAGAAGTCTTCTTGATACAGGTGCTATTCAAGGAAATCTTAAAGTGAAAAAATAATTAAATCAGGCATCCCCCTTAAACGACGAGGGGGATGTTTTTGCCATTCAGATTGAAAATTTAAATAATTAGGAATATAATATAAGTAAACCTGTCGACAGCCGACATGAGAAGAGGGGAAACGATGAACCAGTTATCCTTGCAAAAAGCATTACCTTACTATCAGCAAATCCAGCAGACGATAAAAGAACAAATATGGAAAGGGGAATACAAGCCGGGAGAAAGAGTGTACGAAGCACAAATTGCCAAACAGTTTTCCATTAGCCGAAGTCCGGTAAGAGAGGCGATACGAACATTAATACATGAAGGATTGCTTGTAATGGATGAAAGGTCACAAATCTCTGTATATAAGCCTTCATGGGAGGATGTGAAGGATATTTATGATTGCAGGCTTTCACTTGAAACCACAGCTGTTGCTCTTGCAGCAGAGAGAATTACGAATGAGCAGCTTCATCTGCTTGATCAAGTGCTGCGAGATACAGAGGAGGCCATCATTAAAGGTGAAAAGTCAGAAATAGTTGTCCTCAATGCCAGGTTTCATGACCTCATCATTGATTACTCTGGGAACAGACGATTAAAAAAACTGGTGGAAGAACTGGCTTCATTAACCTACTATTACAGAAGCTTAAATATCGTAGGTCCTAAACGGGCTGAAGCAATTCTTGTAGGTCATCGAAGGATCTTTACTGCCATTGGGGAAAAGAAACCAGAAAAAGCAGCTCTTGCGGTCAGAGAGCACACAGAAGAAGATTTAAGAAATTTGTCAGCACTTTTCGAACAATAAAAGAAATAAGAGGAGGAGTTTACGAATGAAGCATTTTGAAATCGCTGTCATATCAGGAGATGGAATAGGGAAAGAGGTCGTTCCGGTTTCATTAAAAGTGCTGGATACAATTGCCGAGCTTCATGGAGGGTTGAAATTTACATATAAAGAATTCCCGTGGAGTTGTGAATATTATTTGGAACATGGGCAGATGATGCCAGAGGACGGACTAGAAACGCTGAAAAACTTTAATGCCATCTTTTTGGGAGCTGTAGGAAACCCCCAAATTGTTCCTGACCATGTTTCGCTTTGGGGCCTCCTGATCAAAATCAGAAGAGAATTTGAGCAATCAATCAATATTCGTCCGGCCAAATACTTTAAAGGACTGCGGTCACCGCTCACCAATCCGAATGATTTTGATCTGATCGTGGTGAGGGAAAATAGTGAGGGGGAATACAGTGAAGTAGGTGGAAGAATCCATAGCGGCGAGGATGAAATGGCTATACAAAATGCGGTATTTACAAGGAAAGGGACAGAACGGGCTATGAAGTATGCCTTTGAACTTGCTAAACACCGCCGCGGGCATGTGACTTCGGCTACTAAATCCAATGGTATTGTGCACACTATGCCATTTTGGGACAGTGTATTTAACGATGTGAAAAAGGAGTATCCGGACATAGAAACAGCTTCCTATCATATTGATGCACTGGCTGCCTTTTTTGTCACCCGGCCCCAAATTTTTGATGTCATTGTGGCGAGTAACCTGTTCGGCGATATTTTAACAGATATCGGGGGAGCCATCATGGGAAGCATAGGCATTGCACCTGCTGCCAATATTAACCTGAACGGTAAATATCCTTCAATGTTTGAGCCTGTTCATGGGTCCGCTCCAGATATAGTAGGGAAAGGAATTGCCAATCCGATCGGCCAAATCTGGACAGCCAAAATGATGCTGGATCACTTTGGGGAAGAGGAGCTTGGCCAAAGACTGCTTGATGTGATTGAGGAAGTTACAGAAGACCAATTTAAAACACCGGATATTGGGGGCACCTCTTCAACCCATGAGGTTAGCCAGGAAATTTGTGACCGCCTGCTAAAAAGCAAAACGCTGTCTAAACGATAAAAAAAGCGGCTCAGGCTTGGTGCCTGAGCCGCTTTTTATTTTTTTACATCTAAAAACTATTTTCTGCTTTCAGCGTCCTTGATAATATCGGGACCGATTTTTTTTGCCCATTCTTTATAGACAGGCTCCAGTGCTTTTTTAAAGGCATCCTTTTGTTCGCTGGTTAGTTTTGTGACCTTGGTTTTTCCCCGGTCCTCCATTTTCTTCTCTGCATCTTTGTTTAGCTGGGCTGCAGATTTCCTGGCGACTTTTGTTCCTTTTTCAATCCCTTTTTGAATAATGGCCTTCGTTTCATCGTTAAGTCCGTCCCAAAACTTTGTATTGGTTAAAAGAGCATAGTCGACTCGGGTATGACCGATATCGGTCGTATACTTTTGAACTTCATCAAACTTTTTGGATTCTATATTACTATATGTGTTTTCTTCACCATCAACGGTTCCCTGCTGAAGGGCTGTATAGAGTTCTCCAAAAGGAATGGAGGTTGAGCCTGCTCCGAGTGTTTTATACAAAGATTCAAGTAACTGTCCACCCTGTGTTCTGATTTTCATGCCTTGCAGGTCTTCAGGCTTGGTAATCGGTTTTTTATCATTTGTAATATGTTTGGCACCGTTTGGCCACATGGATAGACCCAGAACCCCATCTTTTTCAAGTCGTTTAAAGATCTCCTTCCCTTTTTCACCATCCCAGAAATCATCAGCAGCCTGGTCCGATTCAAACAGAAACGGCATTGCCGGGATATTGAAGCCCGGATCATTACCCACAAGTTTTGACATATCGGGAATAATGAACTGAGCATTGTTCGCTACCAGATTCTGATATTCATCCTTGTCACCAAACAACTGGCTGTTCGGGTAAACCTGCACCTTAATCTTGCCGTCAGATTCCTTTTCAATCACATCTTTCATTGCGAGGGCGCCTTTTTGTTTTGGTGTATTTTCAGCAACGACATGAGAGATCTTAATGGTCATTTTTTGAATGCCTTTGTCATCAGCAGATGTTTTACTGCTGGAATTACAGGCTGCGAGGCTGAGCGTTAGTACAAAAAGCAGTAAACCTGTTATCAGTTTCTTTACATTCTTCATCAGAATTCCTCCCTGTTAATAGATAAGTGGCTATATAGGTAAATAATTCTGTATGATCGGCGTTTTCAGGCAATGCATGCTGTGCTTCCTCAAGCTTTTGACAGACCGCTTGCGGAAAAGCCGTAGCCGCGCCCATATCTTCATAGAGTCGGCTTGCCATCTTAACATCCTTGCTCATTAACTCAAGGCTGAAGCCGGATTGGTAGCTGTTGTTCAAAATAAAGGATGGAAACTTGTATTCTGTGGAACCACTTCTGCCGGTGCTATTGTTAAAAACATTAATAGCAGTCTCCGGCTTTACTCCGTAGTTTTCTAAAAGATGAATCGTTTCGCAGGTTGTCAGAAGATGGGCAGCAGATAAATAGTTATTCACAGCTTTGATTAAATGTCCGCTGCCGATGGGGCCGACATGGAATAGTTTACTTCCCATTGCTTCAAGCAGTGGTTTACATTCTCTGAATAAGGAGTCCTTTCCGCCAGTCATAATGGTCAATGTGCCTTCGGCTGCCTTTTTTATGCCGCCGCTGACGGGAGCATCCAGAAATCCAAGGCCAAGCGCCTTTAATTTTTGCTCATTCTGCCTGGTGTCTTCGGGATACGAGCTGCTCATGTCGATGATGGTTGGCTTACTCTTCAGATTACCAGATTGATAGATGTCCAAGAGAGAGTCGATGATCGTGTTGACGGTCCTGGAAGAAGGAAGCATCAATATGATGTATTGTGTGCTATGTATGATTTCTTCAAAAGTGGAAGGGACACCGCCAAGCATTTGAAATTGCTTCATGGTTTGTTGGTTAAGATCCATGCCAAATACAGGGTAGTTCGCTTTTAGCAATTGAACGGCCATGGGGAAGCCCATTTTCCCTAAACCGATAAATCCTACCTGGTTCAAGAAGGAAAGATGCCTTCCAATTCTTTATGCAGGGAACCTATGCGCGGATGGGCTCGTCCGCTGGCAGTGACAACAGCTGCGATGATAATCTCAGCATTTCGTGGAGCGTCAGGAATTCTTGTTTCAAAGGTCATATGATGGCTTCTTATTTTTGGGTCCATTTTGTGCTTAATCGCCAGATCAATTGAACTTCCCGCTGAACCGCGTTTCTCGGCGGACGGAAGGAGAGTTTCCGCATTGTCGCACAATGTTCGAAACGGATTGCCAAACGTGAGGGTATGGATAATCGCTGATCCGTGTTCGATTTCTCCATCCAATCCAACGAGGGCACCCTTTCCATAACCTTCTACATCCGCTCCGGTGATCCCAAGCGCTTCCATAGCTTTTTGAGGCAGCAAGGCCCCGAGTTTTTCGGAAGCGCTTTCAATTAGTGGCTGAAGATTTTCTTCATATCGGCCTGCAAAGGGGTTTTTAATAACAGCAAGTGATGCTGCTATCCTGACAGGATTTTCTGCTTTTTTAAAGCCTTCAATATACGTTTCTTCTGAAATCGTAACAATTTTCCTGATCTCCAGTTCCATTTCTACACCTTCCTTTTTGTTAGATTGGATACAATCATCCCTGTCGACAGCCGAATTCTTTGTTGTAATTTTGAGTATAACAAACTATTTAAATCTTGTGAATACATAAAAAATAATAAAAAATTAAAATTTTCTGTTTATTTTTGTTGGATCACATAGTATATTGAGAATTAATCAAGTTGCATAGATTGGATACAATTTATGAAAAAAGGAGTTGATCGCATGAAACTCTTTAAATGGCTGGACATCGTAGAGGAAGGCTTAACAGGGGTGCTGTTTATCGGAGGAGTACTTGTCAGTTTATATGGAGTTTTTACACGTTACGTGTTAAATGCTCCTACTGCATGGGTGACAGAAATCTTTGAGTTTTTGATGGTATGGGCCATTTTTATTGGATTTGGCCGAGCACTAAAAGATAATCGCCATATTATGGTGGAATTGCTTTTCGACAGGCTTCCTTTCCAGTGGAAGAAGATCTTTGCTGCACTCAGTAATTTGATTGGTGCAGTCTATTCATTTTATTTGGCCTATTCGTCTCTTGAATTGATAACGCTTTCAAAAATGCAGAACATAAAAACGATTGATGTGGGACTGCCCATTTGGATCACCTATTTGGTCCTCCCCATTGGGATGGGGCTTTTAGGTATTTACTTTCTGGTTAAGGCAATTAAGAGCGCAAGGGGTGAACGGAAAGAGTTTCAGGGTGAACTCGATCATTTGTATGAGGAACTTGTAGAATCGCCAGAATCTAAAGGGAAAGAGGTGGGGGCATGAGTCCGGTTCTTGTGCTGTTCCTAGTATTTGCCCTGCTGTGTATCTTGAGGGTTCCGATCGCTGTGAGTCTTGGACTTTCCAGCATTGTTGCTCTATCCATGATTGATTTCACGTTATATACCGTTATTCAAAAAATGTTTAACGCTTTGAATTCCGCTACCTTAATGGCGATCCCAGGCTTTGTTCTGGCAGGAATCATTATGTCAAAAGGAGGGATATCCTATTACTTGATTGAAGCGCTTAAATCCTGGATTGGACATATACGCGGCGGCCTGGCGGTCGTTACGGTGATTGCCTGCATGATTTTTGCTGCCATTTCAGGATCCAGCCCGGCAACAGCCGCTGCAATCGGCAGCATCATGATCCCGGGGATGGTGGAAGCCGGTTACAGCAAAAAGTATGCGATGGGATTAGTGGCTGCTTCAGGCACACTCGGCATACTTATTCCACCTTCTATTCCGCTCATTATTTATGCCTCTGTTGCTGAAGAATCTGTAGGGAAGCTATTTGCAGCAGGGGTCATTCCTGGTTTGCTGCTTGGAGGGATTTTGCTGATTTCAGCGATCATCAATGCAAGAATCAACAACTACGGAAAGCTGCCAAAACAGAGCATGGAACAGCGCATGAAAAAGTCTGTAAAAGCGATCTGGGGCTTTCTTTTGCCCATTATTATTCTGGGCGGAATTTACTCGGGGATTGTTACACCGACAGAAGCCGCTTTTGTAGCCTGTTTCTACGGGTTTATCGTCTCGGTTTTCATTTACAGGGAACTTAACTTTGCAAAGTTTCGAGAAGTGCTGAGGGAATCTATCAATATTACATCGATGATTTTTTTGGTCATTGCTGCCGCCATGATTTTTGGAATGTTTCTCACCACAGAACAGGTACCGCAAAACTTTGCCCTATGGATTGAACAGAGTACAGCCAACAAGTGGATTTTTATGATTGGGGTAAACCTCATGTTCTTTGTACTTGGCATGTTCCTGGAATCAGTGGCGATCATTCTGATAACCTTGCCAATTCTTCTTCCGGTCCTTGCTTTATTTGATATCAATATCATCCACTTTGCCATCATCATGACCATCAACATGGAATTGGCCATGATTACACCGCCTGTGGGATTAAACTTATTTGTTGTCAGCGGAATTTCCAGGGAAAAGGTAGGAGCGGTGGTACAGGGCGTTCTTCCATTTTTCGCACTGATGGTTCTCGCTCTTGTCATTGTGGTTATTTTTCCGCAGTTAGCCCTTTATTTGGCAAAATAATGTATACTCTACACCAAGAATATTAAAGGGGTAATCACTATGAAACAAGCCTTCGATTATGCAACGCTTCAGGAAAAAGTGACCGCGATGATTCGTGAATCGATTTTCAAAAAAGAATATAAACCCGGCGAGCGGCTGGTTCAGGATGAATTGGCCCAAAAGCTTGGGGTTAGCCGGATGCCGATTCGTGAGGCACTCAGATGTCTGGAGCGGGAGGGTCTGGTTGAAATGCTGCCTCACAAGGGAGCGCAGGTAATTGGAATCACGAAAGAAGATATCGAGGAATTGTATTATCTTCGCTCAATGTTTGAAGGAATAACGGTTCAAAAATCCATGAATTTCCTTACAGAGCAGGACATCTGGAATCTCAAAGTGCTCATTGAACAGATGGACAAGGATATTCAGGTGAACAACCTGGATTCCTATATCAAACACAATCAGGAGTTTCACGTTTTAATACAGAAAGGCTGTAACTGGAAAAAGATAAAAAAACTTTGCAGTGAATTTATTAATGGATATGCGGCTCATTTGCCGAGTCTTGTGCCCGAGACCATGCAGGTTTCCAATGAAGAGCACAAGTTGATGCTGCAGGCCATTGAAGACAAAGATCCCATTAAGCTCCGGCAAATGATGGAATTGCATATCACACGGTCAGGAAGTGCGCTTACTCGGCTGTTGGAGTAAGCCTTGCTTTTTAGTTTTCCTGGATCCAATATCCTTTAATGGAGGGATGTTATGAAAAACATGAACCGTTCTTATCTATTTGTTCCTCCTGTTTCATCTGAAATGATTGATAAGGCTCTAAAATCTGAAGCAGACCATGTCATCATCGATTTGGAGGATGCAGTGGCATTAGGAGAAAAGGAAGAAGCAGGGAAAAGAACTCTTCAAAAGCTTTTAGACAGGACGAGCAACAAGGCCGTCTGTATAAGAATTAACGATATAACAACGCCGTTCTGGAGGAAGGATGTTGAAATAGCGATTGAGGGTAACGCTGACTCCATTATTATTCCAAAGGCAGAAAGCGGAGCCAACATTCAAGTGGTCTGCGAGTATATGGAAGAACGGCTGAATAGAAGAAAAATCTCATATTCTCCTGAAGTTATGCCACTGGTTGAAACGGCAAGAGGTGTTCATGAAGCATATGAAATCGCTTCCTCTCACCGGTCTGTTTCCAGGCTTCTTTTCGGTTCCGTTGACTTTTCCCTCGATGTTGGCTGTGAACCGGATGGAAATGGGGAAGAACTCCTGTTTGCTCGTTCTCAAATTGTAATCGCTTCCCGGGCAGCCGGAATCGAGGCTCCTGTCGATACGGTTTTTACGGATATAAAAAATGAGGAAGGATTAAGAAATGAAACATTAAGAAGCAAGAGGCTGGGCTTTAGGGGGAAGCTTGCTATTCATCCTAAACAGCTTCCGGTCATTCATCAAGTTTTTTCGCCTACCCAAAAAGAAGTGGAGGAGGCTGAAGCTATTGTACATGCCTTTGAAGAAGCAGAATTAAGAGGCTTGGCTTCACTATCCTTAGGCGGAAAAATGATAGATTATCCGGTCTATAAAAAAGCCAAACGTCTGCTAACACTTTCAAATCAAAAAGGAGAATATCAACGATGGTGACGAAACAAACTGCAAATCATATTCGTAACGCCGCTATTGAGGATATGAACGCAAATGCCGTAAATGAGGCAAAACGCAGCCTGCTGAACTGGCTCGGGGTTGCGATTGGAGCGGCTAACCATGAATCGATGGACAAAGTAATATCTGTAGCAAAAACGCTTGGGAACCCTTCCATAGCTAGTGTGTTAGGAAGAGATGAAAAGGTTGATATGCTTTTTGCCGCCTTGCTGAACGGCATGTCCTCTCACATTTATGATTTTGATGATACGCTGCTGGAGACGGTTCTCCATCCATCAGCTCCGGTTTTTCCGGCAATCCTGGCATACGGGGAGCAAAACGGAATTTCGGGAAAGGAAGTGCTTGAATCCTTTATTGTGGGTTGTGAAGTGGAAGCAAGGCTTGCTTTAACGGTATACCCATCGCACTACTGGAGAGGCTGGCATATTACAGGAACAGTCGGGGGTATAGGCGCTGCTGCAGCAATAAGTAAACTGATGAAACTTGATACGGAAAGAACAGCATATTCTCTTGGTATTGCTGCGACAGATCCAACAGGTCTAAGAGAGATGTTTGGAACGATGACCAAGCCCTATCACCCGGGAAAAGCTGCAATGAATGGGCTTCTTGCCGCCTTGCTTGGGGAACAAGGATTCACCAGTTCAGTGACACCGCTTGAGGCAGAACGAGGGTTTATTAAAGTTTTATCAGAGGAGGCAGACATGACGCTCCTCACAGAGGCATGGGGAACAAAATGGGAGGTTGAGAAAAACAGCTATAAACCTTTTGCAAGCGGCATCGTTACCCATCCGGCCATTGACGGAATCATTTCGCTTGCAAGGCAATACAAGCTCAAGCCTGAGAACATTCAATCCATTGAGATCAAAGGACATCCCCTTGTAAAAGAACTGACAAGCAAAGAAAAGATCAGAACAGGGTTGGAGGGGAAATTTAGTGTATACCATTGTGTGGCAGCGGGTCTTCTTCATGGAAAAGCAGGGGTAAAAGAGTTTACAGATGAATGTGTAAATGACCATGCCTTTTCAGAGATCAGAAATAAGACCAAACTTGTGATTGATAAAAGATTAAAAGAAGACCAAGCGGAAGTAATAGTCACTCTAAAGGATGGAAGTCAATACAGCCATTTCGTCGAACAGTCAATCGGGAGTGCAGGCAACCCGATGACGGATCAGCAATTAAAGGAGAAATTTAAGGAGGTCACCGGGGATATTGTTAGTGAGGAAGCGAAAAACAGATTAATAGATGTTGTGTACCATTTTGAGGAATTGGAAGATTTAAACGAATTTTTCAGTTTATGCAGACCGGCAGAACTGGCAAAAAAATAAGAGTATATTTACCTGAATGAATGAGACATTGATAGGAAGTTTGTGCCTTTCCTTATCAGAATAATCTGGACAATTAAAAATGGATTCTGTATCCTAAATGCAAACAGTCTCATTTAAGAAAGGTAACCAATATGAAAGCAAAACCAGAATTGCGGATTGAGAATAGAGATACACTTCATTTAAAAGTCACAAATGTTATCAGGGAAGCCATCATCAGAGGTGATTTTAAGCCGGGGGAAAGGCTTAAGCAATCAGACCTTGCTGAGCAGCTTGGAGTAAGCAGAATGCCTGTACGAGAGGCCTTCCGCAAGCTGGAGGCTGAAGGTCTCATTCAGTTGGAGCCTCATAAGGGAGCCATCATTAAATCCATTCATAAGGAAGAACTTGAAGAAATTTATTCCTTAAGGGCAGAAATGGAAAGGATGGCTGTTGTGCAGGCAGCAGATCTGCTCACAAAGGAAGATTTGGATGCACTTAAAGCCCTTGTTGAAAAGATGGAAACAGAGACCGATCCTGAGGATTTCGTTTTGGCTAATATTGAATTTCATAAACTGCTTATCAAACGATGTACGTGGAACAGGCTAACCAGTTTTATTAGTACATTGTGGAGCGGGCTTCCTCAGCAAACCCCTCATCTCATCAGCGGGCAGATTGATAAATCAAAAATTGAGCACAGGGAAATTTATGAGGCTCTGAAGAATAAGGATAAGGAAAAGGCAGGGCTCCTCGTTTCTCAGCATATTCTCCGGACGGGGGAAATGCTGATTCAGAGTCTCTCAAAAGATGCGCAGTAATTGCGCTTTCTTTTTACCATTTTAATTTGGATCCAATATCCTATAAGGAATACAGGAGGTAGGAACATGACATTGACGGAAGTGCTCTCTGAATTTGTTTATCATCTGAAATATGAGGACTTAGAAGAAGAGGATGTGGACTTTACAAAGCTTTGCATTCTTGATTGGTATGGCTCAGCACTCGCGGGAAGCAGTGAGCCTCCTGTACAGGCATTAAAGGATTTGCTGGAGGAGTGGGGAGGAAATCCGCAGGCTTCTCTTGTTACTGGCGGAAAGTCTTCCATTGGAAATGCTGTACTGGTCAATGGAGCTGCGAGCCATGTAGTCGAACTGGATGATATTCATAAATCATCGATTATTCATGCCGGGACAGTGGTTATTCCTGCTGCACTTGCCATAGCAGAGGCGTATCAATTAAGCGGAAAAGAGCTGATTACAGCAATAGCTGCTGGATATGAGGTTTGTTACAGGATTGGAGAAGCGGTATCGCCTTCACATTATTATTATTTCCACAATACAGCTACGTGCGGAACGTTTGGTGCAGCCGCAGCAGTTGCCAAACTGCTTCAATTAAATCCTGTACAAATGACCCATGCACTGGGCAACGCCGGAAGCCAGGCCGCCGGACTTTGGGAATTTATTGAGGACGGAGCCATGACAAAACAGCTTCATACCGCAAAAGCAGCTTACAACGGAACGATGGCAGCTGTACTGGCACAAAAGAATTTCACCGGGGCCTCGCGTATTCTAGAGGGAAGAAGAGGCTTCTTTGAGGCCATGACAGAACAGGCTGATGCCCAAAAAATCACGGAGGGGCTGGGCAAGCAGTTAAAAATCAGGGAGAACAGCTTCAAAATTCACGCTTCCTGCCGCCATACCCATCCCGCAGTGGATTGTGTGCTGAAAATTAAACATACCCATGAATTCGAGCTTGAAGACATTCAATCCATTAAGGTGAAAACCTATAAAACGGTTTTGGATATTACGGATAAACCTGCCGTAAATTCCATTTATTCATCCAAGTTCAGTACCCAGTTTTGTGTGGCTCTTGCGATGCATAAAGGCTCTGCCTCGCTTTCCGATTTCAATGAGGAATCGCTTCAATCACGAAACATCAAGGATTTGATGGGGAACGTTGGGGTTGAGGAAGATGCTTATTATGAAGCGGCCTACCCTGAAAAGTGGGGTGCGAGTGTGGAAGTTAAGCTTCAAAATGGAATCAGCTATTCGGCACATACGGATTTTCCCAAGGGAGATCCGGAACAGCCAGCAAATAAGGATGAGCTTGTGAAGAAATTTATGGAGCTCACGGGAGATAAATTAGTGGATCCACTGGGGGAGGCAAGCCGGATTTTAAAGCTGGAAGAGATCAATGTCCCAGATTGGATTTCCCGTACCATCTCAACCGAAAATATTGGAACTGCACAATAGATGAGTCATTTCAGGAGGATGTTATGAAAGCGATTACCTATCAGGAGATTGTGGAAAAAGTAGCCCAAATGTGCCAGGAAGCCAATTTCGAGCTTGGTGGGGATGTGATGAGCGCCTTTCGGTCGGCTTTGAAAACAGAAACTTCGGAAACGGGTAAAGACATTTTGGGCCAGCTTATTGAAAATGCTGAGATCGCAGCAGCTGAACAAGTGCCGATGTGCCAGGATACGGGTGTTTCTGTATTTATCGCAGAGCTTGGAAACAATTGCATTATTGAAGGGGGAAGTCTTCAGGATGCGATAAATGAAGGTGTAAGAAAGGGATATGATGAAGGTTTTCTAAGACATTCTATCGTAGACCATCCCCTTACACGGGAAAAAAGCAAAGGTTATAATACACCATCGGTCATTCATATTGAAGTGGTTCCGGGTGAAAATCTTGTTCTTCATATGTCAGCAAAGGGCGGGGGAAGTGAAAATATGAGTGCCCTTCAAATGCTGAAGCCTGCCGATGGAGTAGAAGGAGTAAAGACGTTTATTTTGGATACGGTATCCAAAGCTGGCCCCAATGCCTGCCCACCACTCGTTGTTGGTGTGGGAATTGGAGGAAACTTTGAACGGTGTGCGTATTTGGCTAAAAAGTCCTTATTCAGGCCGATAGGTGTACGAAGCGAAAGACCTGAAATAGCCAGCCTTGAAGCAGAGTTGATGGATCATATCAATGAGCTTGGCATTGGGCCGCAGGGGATGGGAGGAAATACGACGGCACTGGATGTGAAAATTGAAATCGAGCCATGTCATATTGCCGCCCTGCCTGTCGCTGTGAACTTAAATTGCCATGCAAGCAGGCATAAAGAAATTCGGCTGTAGGAGGATGCTATGACACCGAAAACGATTAGAAATCCGTTTGAGCCAGAAGAAGCTGAAAGGCTTAGAGCAGGTGAACGCGTTCTGATCAGCGGCACGATCTATACCGCACGTGACGCTGCACATCAACGAATGTATGAAGCACTGAACAGGGGTGAGTCTCTTCCTATAGAAATAGAAGGACAGACCATCTATTATGTAGGTCCTACACCGGCGAGGCCGGGACAGATGATTGGATCGGCAGGACCGACAACCAGCGGAAGAATGGATAAGTATACTCCGGCGCTGCTGGACCTCGGTTTAAAAGGAATGATAGGAAAGGGGCTCAGGAGCAAAGCGGTTACCGAATCCATACAGAAAAATAAAGCCGTCTATTTTGGTGCAATCGGGGGAACGGGAGCTTTGCTTGCAAGAGCTATTACCTCGTGTGAAGTCATCGCATACGATGATCTTGGGCCGGAGGCGATTCACAAGCTGACCATCAAAAACTTTCCCGCAGTTGTCATCATTGACAGTGCAGGAAGTGATTGGTACGAAATCGGCAGGCAGCAGTTTGCCGAACAGCAGAACATGAAGTAAAAGCATGCGACAATATCGTATGCTTTTTTTAATCTGTTGATAAAGAAACCAAAGATAGATATTCCTTGTTACATAGACTCATATTATGATAAGTATTACAACAATAGAATTTTTGAGATTGAAGGGGGAATGAGGAACATGTCGATGTTCGAAATGAACCTTGAGCGGCTCTGTATCCGCGATATTAAATCGAGTGATGCAGGCGTCATTGCTCACTGGAAAAGCGATCCTTTGTTTCGAAAGATGTCTACCGGAAGCATGACCATTATCAACGAAGGCAACCAGCGGCAGGATATCGAAAAAAGCCTTGTGCTCCCAAATGAAACTTATTTGATGGTAATGGAAAAGAAAAGCAGGAAGGCGGTGGGCTATGTCCGCTTTAACTGGATGGGGAGTATTCAGCGTTTCGGGTGGCTCCGGTTCGGGCTGGGCGAGGAGAGAGGAAAAGGATATATGCGCGAAGCTTTGAAAGGGATATTTCAACATCTATTTCAGGAGGAAACGCACAGGATAGATGCAGAGGTATACGAATATAACGAGAGAAGCCTGCATCTTCTTGATACTCTTGGTTTTAAAAGAGAGGGTATCAGGCGGCTGGCTCACTATGATGAGGAGCACTATTATGATATACATGTGCTTGGCCTCCTGAAATCAGACTGGCAGGAGCACGTGATTAAGTCTGCCCGTCAGACGGCCGTAAAATAACCTTTTCATTTTACGGCAAAGCGTTATAATGAAAATAGCTGAATAACGGTTAAGGTCTGTTTTATGTCAAATAAAACGTTAAAAGGGAAGCTGGTTCAAGTCCAGCGCGGTCCCGCCACTGTAATCGGTAGAGCTTCTTTTATATCCACTGTTCGTTAAAGAATGGGAAGGAGAAGATGTTCGAGATGACCGAGAGTCAGGAGACCTGCCTTAGCCGCATGTGCGATCCTTCGAGGAAAAGGTGAAGCAATTGTAATCATTGAAAAATGAGTTACTGTTGATTCGCTCTCCGAAGGGAGGGCTTTTTTTGTTTGCACAAAACGACCAGCTAAAAGAAGTACATACAGGAGCGTGGAAAACGTGAAGAAATTAACTCAGATTACCATGATGCTGCTGCTCGTCATCGCCGTCATGGCCGGCTGTTCAGCCGGAAACCAGTCAGCAGACAAAAAAGAAAAGGGTGCCAATTCACCAAAAAGTGAATTCCCCGTAACCATTAAAGATGCATCAGGCGAAAATGTAAAAATTGAGAAGAAGCCAAAGAAAATTGTCTCGCTGATTCCGAGCAATACCGAGGTCGCATTTGCACTCGGTCTGGACAAGGAAATCGTCGGTGTTTCTGACTTCGATAATTATCCGGAAGCTGCCACAAAAAAACCGAAGATTGGCGGCATGGACTTTAACGTCGAAAAGATTGTTGGCATGAAACCGGATCTTGTGCTTGCTCATGCTTCAAGTGCACACACTTCCAAGCAAGGAATCGACCAGCTCAAAAACGCTGGTATAAAAGTTGTTGTAATTAATGAAGCACAGAACTTTCAAGACACGTACAAGTCCATAAACATGATTGCAAAAGCAACAGGCACCCAAAAACAGGGGGATAAGATCGTTAAGTCCATGAAGGATGATCTTGCCGACATCAAAGAAAAAGCAAAGCAAGTGAAAAAGGAAAAGAAAGTCTGGGTGGAAGTGGCACCGGCTCCTGAAATTTATACAGCAGGTAAAGGAACGTTCATTGATGATATGCTGACCGCCATCCATGCAAAAAATGCCGCGGGAAGCCTGAAGGGATGGTCAAAGGTTTCAGAAGAACAGCCGGTCAAATACAATCCCGATGTGATCGTGACCACGTACGGATATTATTCCAAAAATCCGAAAGAGCAGATTCTCTCCCGTAAAGGATGGAAAGACATTCCGGCTGTTAAAAACAAGAACATTTATGATGTGCACTCAGACAAGGTGACAAGACCGGGGCCGCGTTTGATTGAAGGAGTGGAGGAGCTTGCAAAAGCCATCTATCCGGACGTATACAAAAAGTAAACTAATTATTTCATACGGCGCAGTGCTGCTGTTAATGTGCCTTGCCGTTGCATTGGGGATTTCGGTAGGTTCCATACCTATCCCCCTTTTTCATGTTATTCAAATATTAGGCGCCCATATTTTTCACTATCCTGTTCCCGATAATATTGATACATCGATGGTCAACATCGTCATGGCGATCCGGTTTCCGCGGGTCGTGCTGGCCATGCTCGTGGGAAGTGCGCTGGCGCTTTCCGGCACGGCGTTTCAGGGATTGCTGAAGAACCCGCTGGCTGATCCATATACGCTCGGTGTGTCGTCAGGCTCGGCACTCGGGGCGGTTATTGTCTTATTCTTTGGTATTCAGCTGCCGTTTCTTGGCAGTTTTACGCTGCCGGTTTTCAGCATTATCATGGGGTTTCTTACATTGATCGGTGTAATTTATTTTGCGAGGCTTGTACAGCGAAACCTTTCTGTTGAGACCATCATCCTGGCCGGGGTGTTATGCAGTTCCTTTCTCGGGGCGGTCACGTCACTGTTGATTGCTTTAACCGGAGATGAACTGAGACAGATCATCGGCTGGCTGCTAGGCAGTGTTTCGATGAGAGGCTGGGCCTATGTAGAACTGATTGCTCCCTTTTTAATCGCAGGATTGCTGATTCTGCTGGCAAGCGCGCGTGAACTTAACGCGCTATCATTCGGTCAGCAGGATGCCAGGTCCATTGGAGTTGATGTTAAAAAACATACGTCGCTTGTTTTGTTTGGAGCTTCGCTTCTGACAGGGTCGGCCGTCTCTGTGTCGGGGACCATTGGGTTTGTCGGTCTTGTAATACCCCATATGGCCCGCATGATCTGGGGAGTTGATCATCGCCATCTGCTTCCGCTTTCCATGATGCTTGGAGGCGTGTTTATGGTTTTGGTTGATTTGCTGGCACGGACCATTATTTCACCGACGGAACTTCCTATCGGTGTACTGACCGCCATTATCGGAAGTCCGATTTTTGCGGTAATCTTTATTCGTTATCGGCGAAAGAAGGTGACTACATGATTAACGTACAACAGCTTTCCGGAGGCTACGACGGCAAAAAGGTTGTGGACGATCTCTCGTTTTCCGTGGAGAAAGGGAAAATTACCGGGATCATCGGACCGAACGGAAGCGGAAAGACAACGCTCATGAAAATGATCAATGGAATGCTTCCGTTTCAGTCTGGTGAAGTGTTGATCAAAGACAAACCGATCAGCAGCTATTCCGCCAAGGAACTGGCAAGAATTATCGCCGTATTGCCGCAGCATGCCGAGAGTTCGTTTGATTTTACGGTAAGAGAGGTTGTGGCGCTTGGACGCTATCCGTTTTATAAAGGATTATTAAAACATTCAACACCACATGACGATGAAGTGGTTCAAAACTCCATGGAATTTACAGGGGTTGAGGAGTTTGCGGATAAAAGTATACAGCTGTTGAGCGGAGGAGAGCGGCAGCGTGTTCTGTTGGCCAAGGCGCTCGCACAAGAGCCTGAAATTTTGCTGCTGGATGAACCGACCAACCATCTGGATTTGGCCTATCAAATGAAACTGATGGATCTGTTAAAGGATTGGGTGGAAGGCTGCCAGCTGACGGTCGTGGCCATTCTTCATGACCTGAATATTGCCAGTCTGTATTGTGACCAGGTTCTTCTTCTGGATAAAGGGAAAATGAAGGCGATTGGAAAGCCTGGTGACATTATGGACAGCAGGATGCTTCAATCGGTATATAAGACGAACTTAAGCCGGCAGGAACATCCGAAAAAGGCAAAGCCGCTCATTGCGCTCGTTCCCCGGCAGGAGGACGAACGGAAGGACCTGTCTGAGATTGTCCTCGAGGCTACACCTGAAACCATGATTTTTCGCAGTCCGTTCTCGTTGAAAACCATGTCATCTGCTCTCATCGGGGGAGGATATCAGTGGGCCAACACATTTGTGAACCGCCATGTGGACAAAAATTATAATGTGGATGATGCCCAAAAAGAATTTGAGGATTATCTGTGTTCCATTTCTCTCAATCCAAACGATACCGTTGGCATGATGACAGCGGCGAGGCTTCAGGATGCTGGAATGGTATCGGTCGAAGAAAAAGGTGTAAAATTGCTTGTCGCCTCCACTGTGGGAACAGGCAATGCGGTCGATGCGGGACGGTCGTGGGAACGAAAGGATCAGCCCATGCCCATTGGTACGATCAACATCTGGATTTTCATGGAGGGTAAGCTGACGGACGAAGCCTTTGTTCAGGCGATGATGACGGCGACAGAAGCCAAAGCGGGGGCACTCCGCGACTATGGCATTAACGATCCGGTAACAGGAACTCCAGCGACCGGTACATCGACCGACAGTGTTTGTATTGCCGCAACCCAAAACGGAGAGGAAATGAGGTATGCGGGGACGATCACACCTGCAGGAAAAGCGATTGGAAAAGCGGTCTATCAAACGGTAGGAACCGCTATTGAAAACTATAGAAAGAGAATGCTGCAACCATGATGATTGCTTTACATTTACTGTCGATTGTTCTTGCTCTGATCATTGACCAGCTGATCGGTGATCCCCGCTGGCTGCCGCATCCGGTGAAAGGGTTCGGCAAGATGATCAGCCGGCTGGAACCATTGAACAGAGGAAACTATAAAAAGCTGAAGGGGCTCTTCATGCTCTTTCTTATTTTGGCTATAACTCTGGCACTCTCATTTTTTCTTGTTTTCTTTGCGTATTCGGTTCATATGATTTTAGGTGTTTGTCTCGAGTCTATTCTGATTTCTACGACCATCGCAGCAAGAGGGCTGAAAGAAGCAGGGCGTTCCGTTTATGACCCGCTTGTCCGCGGAGATCTGGAGGAAGCCAGAACGAAATTAAGCTGGATTGTGGGAAGAGACACACAAGGCCTTCCTTCTCAGGAAATAGTGAGAGGTGCGGTGGAAACCGTGGCAGAGAATACGAGCGATGGCGTAACTGCCCCGCTTTTCTTTGCTTTTATCGGTGGGGCTCCGCTTGCCTTGCTGTACCGGGCCGTAAATACATGCGATTCCATGGTAGGCTACAAGAATGACAGATACAAAGACTTTGGCTGGGCATCAGCCAGGCTGGATGATGTGCTGAATTATATTCCTGCCCGTCTTACAGCGTTTTTGATGGTCTTTCATGCAATGATGAAGAAGCGTCTGACGTTTGCCTGGCTGAAGGAAGAAGCCCGTCACCATCCGAGTCCCAACAGCGGCTGGGGAGAAGCAGCTGTTGCCGGGCTGCTCGGCATACGGCTCGGGGGAACCAATTATTACAAAGGCCAGGTATCTTATCGCCCGTTCATCGGCCGGGCACAATACAGCCTGAAACCGATACATATTGAAAAGACGATCGTCATCATGCAGCAAGCAGTCACATGGTTCACGATTATATTACTTGCAGCGGGAGGGATCTATATTGTTGCTGCCCAATCATGGAGCTAACCCGGAGCTGCTGGCCCGATCGCTTCAGACTGAACTGAGGGAAAACAGCCTGGATTTTAGTGTGAACGTTAATCCGTATCCTCCGCTCGTCAATCTGAAGGAGGTTTGGGGATCTCTTTATGAAGCGATCCTTGAATATCCCCATCCATCTGCAGCTCCTTTTGTGCAATTGGCAGCGGAAATGGCCGGGCTCGGTCCTGAACAGGTTCTGGCGGGAAATGGAGCGGCAGAGCTTATTTTTCTCATCGCACAGGCCTACAGAGGCACTGATGTGCTGATTATTGAACCTGCGTTTTCAGAATACAGAGAAGCATGTGAAGCGAATGGATGCAAGGTTGAGAGTTTTATAACGCAGGAGGAATCAAAATGGGGGATTTCTTTTGAGGAATTAGAAAAATCCCTTGAAGGCAAACAGCTTTGTTTTCTGTGCCAGCCCAATAATCCAACAGGAACTGCTCTTGATTCAGTTCAATTGGAAAAGCTTTTGCAACTTTGTTCAGAGAAAAAGGTGACCCTGGTTGTCGATGAAGCGTTTGTTCATTTCATGGAGAATCCGGTAACTGCTGTGCCTTTATTGGCTCATTTTAACAACTTGATCCTACTGCGTTCCTTAACAAAGATGTTTCACTTGCCCGGTCTGCGGCTCGGCTACGCCATGTCGTCCTTAGATTTGATTTTAAAAATGAAGAAATACCAGCCACCGTGGAGTGTAAACGGACCGGCACAAAAAATCGGGATGCTTTGTCTTGCGCAGGAAAAACCAATTGCTGCTGATATTGCTGAAAAGACGGCAAACGAACGAAACCGGCTGTTTCCTGTCTTGCGCCGCCTGGGCTTCGAGCCCTCTCCTTCTCTAGTTAATTTTTATTTGTTACGAGAAAAGGGAGAAGAAAAGGACCAGATGGACCTGATTAAGTATTTACTCTCAAGAAGGATTATTGTCAGGCATACCTTCAATTTTAACGGCCTGGAAGGAAGATTTATCCGTCTGGCGATCCGGACGCCCGAGGAAAATGATGTGCTGATGGATGTTCTTGAAGGGTGGAATGCATCATGCTGATTTTTATAACCGGAGGTGTGAGAAGCGGAAAGAGCTCATTTGCTGAAATGGTAGCGGTATACCACGGCAATAAAGGGTACCGCCTTCATTATGTCGCCACATGCGACCAAAGTGGAGAGGAGATGGCCGGGCGCATCAACCGGCACAGGGAGGACCGTGAGAAAAGCGGGTACGCTTGGAAAACGTGGGAACAGCCCAGGAATATTCATGACTTGTGCACCGTTTTTAAACAAGAGGAAGTGATTCTGCTCGACTGTTTAACCAATCTTGTCAGCAATGAGCTTTTTGACGGGTGGCAGGAAAATAGGAACCAGTGGGAAGGGATTGCGTTTCGGGAATTGGTTTTTCAAAAAATCATGGATGCAATCATGGAGCTGGAGAAGCAATGCGGAGTCCTGATTATCGTTTCCAATGAAGTGTTTCAAGGTCTGCTGCCCGATGACAGCGGAACGTTTTACTTTATGCAGATAATGGGGCATCTGCATCAGCATATTGTGAGGCAAGCCCACTGGGTGTACCAGGTAGAGTTTGGCATGCCGATTTTACGCAAAGGATATGATGCGGGTGAAAACCAATTCACAGCCTGTACGGTTTAGCTCATTGTACGGCTTGGGGCTGGCTTTGCAGTTTTTAACGGCCTTCCCCATTCGGACAGCGTTCCCGTGGACGAAGGAAACAAGTAAATGGAGCGTGCACTGGTATCCGGTTGTTGGCCTGCTGCTCGGCGGATTAACTGCCGTTCAGGCGCATTTTCTGAGTCAGCAATCGTTCATATCTCCTTTGATGGTCAGTTTTTATTTATTCAGTTTTTCTGTCGCATTAACAGGTGGACTGCATCTCGACGGATGGATGGATTGCAGTGATGCCTATTTTTCATACGGAAGTAAAGAAAAAAGGCTGGAAATCATGAAGGATCCGAGGACCGGAGCATTTGGCGTTGTATCCGTCCTATTTCTGCTGAGCTGGCGTTTTCTGTTGATCTACGAAAGCCTGAGGATTGCACCTGAGAAGAGCTGGCTGCTGTTTCTGCTCATTCCGTTTCTGGCCCGTACCAGTATGGGCTGTCTGCTAATTTCTGCTCCCCTGGCTAAGGAAGAAGGCATGGCATTTGCCATCAAGCAGAATATTTCAAAAATGAGCTTTGTAATGTACGCATTATATTTCTTGGGTGTGGGAGTCGGTTCATGGCTTGCAGGCATGCTTTTTTTATTTACGGGTCTGACGATCTTAGGAGCTTTGTTTTTTCTTGTGAGCAAACGGTTTGCGACCATTGAGTTTGGCGGAATTACAGGAGACGCGCTTGGTGCGAGTTCAGAAGGGATGGAAACCGTATTATGGCTCGGAGGGTGGCTGTTACTCTCCTTCGTCACGGGCTGACGCTGGAGAATCAGCAAAAGAAATACATCGGATACAGTGATCCTCTTCTTTGCGAAGAGGGTAGGAATGAACTGAGAGAAATGCAGGGGAAGGAAAGCTTTTTACCTTCAGATGTGGTCCTTTCAAGTGACCGGAAACGGTGCTTGGAAACCGCAGAAATTCTTTTTCCAGGCCAGCAGATCATCACGAGTCCGGCACTTCGGGAGATCCATTTTGGCGAATGGGAAAATCAAACATATAAAGAGCTTTGTCATGACCGCCACTACAGAGAATGGATTGATGATCCATTTGGAACCTGCCCTCCCGGGGGAGAGCCTTTTCATGAATTTGATAAACGTCTGCGTTCAGTCTGGGAAGAGGAGATCTGGCCATTGGCGGAGCAAAACGGACATGTGATAGTGGTCACCCATGGCGGTCCGCTCCGCTTGTATTTATCGATGTTTGCTCCTGAACCAAAAGAAATGTGGGAGTGGAGTGTTTCCCATGGAAGAGGGTACACACTGGTTTGGAAAGAAAACAAAGGGAGGTTAAATGCATTATGCACTTTGTTACAGGAGGCGCCTTCCACGGTAAAGCCAAGTGGGTGATGGACACCTATTCAGCCTCGAGGAAGATGGAGGGCTGGTTTAATCTGTATGACGCCGTGTGCCCAGAGGCCGATGAGTTCATAACTTCGCTTGTCGTACTTGAAGGAATGGAGCAGCTGGTGAAGAAGGTTGTACAGGAGAATAAAAAGGGTACAAGAGAAGTGCTTAAGAAAAAACTGCAAGCCTGGCTGAAATGGGAATCAGAAGTGCCCGGCCGAAAGCTTGTTTTGATCGGAACGGACATCGGAAAAGGCATTGTGCCGATGGAAGAAGAAAACAGAAGGTGGCGGGATGTTTCCGGCTGGTTTTTTCAAGATGCAGCCATGGCAGCCGAAAAAGTGCATGTGGTCTGGTATGGGCTGGAACAGACGATAAAATAAAGGGAGATGATCGGAATGAAGCTTTATACACGTACTGGCGATGAAGGAAAAACAAGTGTAATCGGTGGACGGCTGGATAAAAACCATATCCGTGTGAATGCTTATGGAACGCTTGATGAGCTGAACAGCTTTGTTGGGGTGGCCGTTACAAAGCTGCAGGATGCCAAGTATGACGATATCCGGAACGAACTGGTGAAGATCCAGCATGAGTTGTTTGACTGCGGCGGCGATCTTTCAGCTGTAAAAAAGGATTATCCATACAAAGCAAACACTGACATGATCACGTTCTTGGAAGAGCGCATTGATGAATACATTAAAGAAGCTCCAGAGCTGGAACGCTTCATTCTTCCGGGAGGTTCAGAGGCTTCAGCCGCGATTCATGTTTGCCGTACAGTAGCAAGGCGGGGAGAGCGGGAAATTGTGGCGTTGAAGCAGGAGAATGAAATCAACCCGGTTGTTTTAAAATACGTGAACCGCTTATCCGATTACTTTTTTGCCATTGCCCGGGTGATTAATTTCCGCGAAGGCGTAAAGGACGTGGAGTACGAACGAAGTGCGATCGTTTTCCGTGGAGGCAAGCGAAAAGAAAATGACACGAAATAAACATATCGCGCTGTTTACGGCGTTTGTTTCTCTGGCTGTAGCCGGTTCGTTTATCAAAATTCCTTCTCCAATAGGCAGTGTGGCCTTTGATTCCATGCCTGCCCTGGCTGCGGCTGCGTTAATGTCGCCATGGTCAGGGCTTGCTGTGGCCTGTTTTGGGCATTTGCTAACAGCCGCCCTGGCCGGTTTTCCTTTGGGACCGCTCCATTTAGTGGTAGCGGTTCAGATGGGACTCCTGGGCTTCTTTTATGGCGTGCTATACAGAAAAAATGCGAAAACGGCTGCCACATTGATGTTTATAATAGGAAACGGTGTCCTGGCTCCGCTCTGCTTTTGGCCTGTTTTGGGAAAAGCGGTCGTTCTCGGACTTATCCCAAGTCTGCTGGCTGCTGCTGTGCTGAATGGTTTGACCGCACTTGTAATCATCCCGCGAATAAAGCCGGCGTTCCGGCAGTCTGCCATGAGGATAAACCATGAAAAGAAATCGTGATATAACCGTGCAGGGCTTTGGCTCTGGGCAAGTGGCGGTGATTGCCGCGGATAACTCAGGGGGAATTGGCAGCCTTCCGATGGATGAGGTAAAGGTCTCTTATGAGGTAGTCGCCCAGTATGGCGCCCGGGTCTGCGCGATGGAAGTGCTGGCTGCCGGGGCACTGCCTGTTTCGTTCATTATCCACTCCTTTAATGGTGAAGGGGCATGGAACGAGCTCGTGACAGGAGCACAAAAGACGTTTGCGGAGCTTGGTCTCGATACTATCGAAATCACAGGAAGTACCGAGAGCAATATGAATATGGTTCAGTCCGCTTCTTCTTTCACAATGATCGGCAGGGCGGCGCCAAGTCATCTGAAAATTGGAATCGCACCATCCCATGCAAAAGTGGCCGTGATTGGTGCACCCCTTGTCGGGGAGGAAGTAATCTCCCGTTCGGGTGAAGTGATATCATTGTCTCTTTTCCGTCAACTGCTCGGAACAGACGGCATTTATGAGATCCTGCCGGTCGGATCCAAAGGCATCGGCTACGAGCTCGAGGTGCTGTGTGGTTCATCAGCAAGGTTCAGGAGTACTCTGCCTTTGGATAAATCGGCCGGACCATCCACTTGCGTCCTGATCAGTTATGACGAAAAACAGCAATACGCCATCAGGAATTTGTGCGGAATGCTGTTTCATGAACTGGATCCGTTACTTTAATTGTGACTGTTCATTAAAAAAGGTTCGGTAACCGTATTGAACAAAAAGGATAACGCTAAACGAGACGGATCCGGCAATTCCCAGCATGATGGCAATCTGATATTCAATGGCGGTAAGCGGTGAGATACCGGACAGGATCTGGCCGGTCATCATGCCCGGAAGAAAGACGATCCCCATGCCGACCATGGAGTTGATCGTGGGAAGAATGGCGGAGTCAAACGCACGGTCGACCAGTTCTTTGGAAGCGGCTTTCGGGGTTGCTCCAAGCATCAGGGCTGCTTCCACCATGCGTTTTTGCTTTTTCATGCCCTCCACAAGGTGATTGACCCCAAGCGTTATCCCTGTCATGGCATTCCCAATGATCATCCCGGCAATCGGTATAACATACCTCGGCTCAAACCAGGGAGAGAACTGAATGACCACATAGTTGAAAAATAGAAGGCTGACCAGAGTGCCGATTGTCATCGAAACAGCGATGACTTTTTTTAATGAAGAAGATAAATCGTATTTGATCCGCTTAAAAACGTTATAAATCGCAAAGATTTCCATGAGAGCGAAAATGAAAAGAGTCAGAAGAGGATGCGGGTGCTTGAATACATAGGTGAGAATATACCCCGCAAGCACGAGCTGAATCGTCATCCTTAGTGTCCCGATAATGATCTCTTTTTCCCTCGCAATCCCTCTCCACTTCACAATAACCGTTAAAATAATGATGAAGAGATAGGCAGACAGAAGCTGCCACAATGAGATATCAATCATTTTATCGTTCATGTGCAGCCTCCTTTATTTTCTGATTGTACCTTTCAAGATGTACCGGCACGTCAGCGTAACGGTCTGCAATTTGCTTGGAGTGGGTGACCATTACGACAGTTGTGTTCTTTTGTTTGGCCTTTTTCAGGAAGGATGAGATGACCTCATCTGCTGTTTCGTCATCAAGGGCGGATGATGGCTCGTCCAGCAGATAAACTTCCGCTTCAAGCAAAAGAACACGGGCCAGCGCAAGCCGCTGCTGCTCTCCGCCGGACAATCCCTCTGCATCTGTTTTTAATGATTTTCGTAAATGCACACTATGTAAAGCTTCTTCAAGCACTCGATCATCTGGCACCGCTTTCTCCGAGAACACCAGTCCGGCGACAAGATTATCTTTGACGGTGCCGGGAAATATGGCGGGCATTTGCTGAAGCATGATCACGTTTCTTCGATGCTGTACAGGATCAAGCGTGGCGATATCCTTCCCTTTGTAGAACACCTTGCCTTCATCCGGGCTGATCAGGTGATTCAGCAGTTTCAGCACCGTTGTTTTTCCGCTGCCGCTTTCTCCGGTAAGAATGCTCACTTTATTTTCTTCAATACGTAAATGACCAATCTTCAAAATATCTTTATAGCGAATCTCTTTTAGTTCAAACATGGGTCAATGCCTCCTTCCTGACAGCCCCTTTATGGCACGATAAATTATTTGGAATACATTGCCGAACGAATTCCCGTATGATACATTAAGTATAGTGTAACGTTGTCCGTGGAGGTGTGACAAATGCAAACAGCAGCAACAGTTTTATTGGTGATTGTTTCGATCGCACTTATTATAGTCGTTGTTCTTCAATCTGGCCGTTCGGCAGGATTATCAGGAGCGATTACTGGTGGCGCCGAGCAGTTATTTGGAAAACAAAAAGCCCGTGGAATGGATGCCGTCCTGAGCAGGCTGACGATTATTCTCGCCACATTGTTCTTCTTGTTGGCGATTGCGGTAGCGTATTTTATTTAATGATACCCCAACAGCAGGTGAATTTTTCACTTGCTGTTTTTATTTTTTTGTCCGGCAGTTTGAAAGCTTCTTCCAATAGGGATATGGTATGATTTTTTACGGACATTATAGGGTAACTAATGATAAAAAAGGTGATAATATGATTGGCTGTCTTTGTCTTCATGGCTTTACCGGCAGTCCGTATGAAGTAGAGCCGGTTACCCGCTATTTAGAAGAACATACCGATTGGCTGATTTCAGTGCCGACCTATCCGGGGCATGGAGAGCAATTGATGCTGAAGGGGATTACACACAAGCTTTGGATCGATGAAGCAGAACGCGCCTTTTTGGAATTGCGGAAAAAGAGCGACACGCTCTATATTCTCGGGTTCTCCATGGGTGGAATGATCGGCGGTTATCTTGCATCGAAGTACGGATGCGATAAACTCATCCTGCTCAGTGCCAGCGCTTACTATATGAACCCGGCACAGATGGTGAAAGATATCAAGGACATGATCATAAAAGGTATACGGGGAACGCTGAAGGATGATGAACTGTACCTTCGATACCGGAAAAAGTTTATGGATACTCCGCTTTCCGCCACGTTCGAATTCCGGAAGCTCGTCAAAACGCTCAAGCCCTCGTTTCGTGCTATTGATGTACCTACGCTGATTATCCAGGGGGAGTGCGACGGACTGGTGCCGCGCAAGAGCGCAGAGTATATTTATAAAACCATACCATCGAAACGTAAGAAGCTATGTTATTTAAAAGAATCAAAGCATATGATCTGCCACGATGTGAATCAGGAACAGCTGATCGAAGAAGTTTTTCAATTTTTAATGGAACCACGAAGTAAGGGAGAGTAAGCAGCATGATGAAAATTACAGCACCAAAACCATTTATGTTTGAAGGAGGAAAACGGGCGGTATTATTATTACATGGCTTTACCGGCAGCTCAGCGGACGTTCGCATGCTGGGCCGTTTTCTGCAAAAGAAGGGATACACCTGCCATGCTCCACAGTACAAAGGGCACGCTGTCCCACCGGAAGAACTCGTACATACAGGCCCGGATGACTGGTGGAAGGATGTTATGGATGGGTTCAACCTTCTAAAAGAGAAGGGACATACGGAAATTGCCGTTTGCGGATTGTCGCTTGGCGGTGTTTTTTCATTGAAACTGGCAACCGAGCAGCCGGTGATGGGTGTCGTGCCAATGTGCGCACCAATGCATGTGAAAAGTGAAGAAACGATTTACCAGGGTGTGCTGGAGTATGCCCGTGAATACAAAAGCCGAGAAAATAAGCCGCGGGAGCAAGTGGATCAGGAGATGGAGGCGTTCAAAAAGACCCCTATGAATACCTTAAAGGGCCTTCAACAGCTCCTGGGTGATGTGCGAAATTCCATCGACATGGTATACGCACCTACATTTGTTGTACAGGCTAGACATGACGAGATGATTAATACGGACTCTGCCAATATTATTTACAATGAAGTGGAAAGCGATCTAAAGGATTTGAAATGGTACGAAGAGTCCACTCATGTAATTACACTTGGCAAGGAAAAGGAACAGCTGCACGAGGATGTTTACACCTTCCTGGAAAAGCTGGACTGGACCGTGGAGTAACGTTTTTCCCATAAGGAGGAGATGTAGTGAATAAGCAGCAACTGCTCGCATTCATGAAAGAAGAAGCATATAAACCGCTTACCGTTCAGGAACTGGAAGACGCCTTTGGGCTCCAGGAAGCGGATGATTTTAAAATTTTAGTTCGCACACTGAACGAGATGGAAGACGAGGGACTTGTTGTCAGAACAAGAACAAACCGATATGGTCTTCCTGACAAAATGAATCTTGTTCGAGGAAAGGTGCAGGCTCATGCGAAAGGGTTTGCTTTCGTCCTCCCTGAAACAGGAGAAGGAAAAGACGTCTACGTTTCTCAGGGAGACATGGGCAGTGCCATGAACAATGACGTGGTGCTCGTACGCCTTAACACCAATTCAAAAGGCTCACATCCGGAAGGTACCATTATCCGCATTCTGGAGCGTGGTGTAACAGAAACAGTAGGAACCTTCCAGCAAAGCCGCAGTTTTGGGTTTGTGGTCGCTGATGACAAACGGATTCCAAATGATATTTTCATCCCGGCTGAAGGGGTAAATGGTGCCATTGAAGGCCATAAAGTCGTTGTTAAAATCACCAAGTACCCTGAAGGGCGAAACAGTGCAGAAGGAGAAGTCATCCACATTCTCGGCCATAAAAACGACCCCGGCGTGGATATCCTTTCCGTCATTTTCAAACACGGGCTGCCAAGAGAGTTCCCTGAAGAGGTGCTTGAACAGGCAAACAGTGTGCCTGACACCATTGATCCGAATGATATCGAAGGCCGCCGCGATCTGCGCGACCAAACCATAGTAACCATCGATGGCGAAGATGCTAAGGATTTGGATGATGCTGTTAATGTGATCAAGCTTGATAACGGCAATTATAAACTCGGTGTCCATATCGCTGATGTCAGTCACTATGTAACTGAAGGATCACCAATCGATGAGGAAGCGTTGGAACGGGGTACAAGTGTGTATCTCGTAGACCGGGTTATTCCGATGATTCCTCACCGCCTGTCCAACGGAATCTGTTCATTGAATCCGCGGGTGGACCGCCTGACGCTTTCCTGTGAGATGGAAATCACGCCTAAAGGCGAAGTAATTAAGCATGAGATTTTCCCGAGTGTGATCAAAACTGTTGAACGGATGACCTACACGAACGTTCGGAAAATCCTTCAGCGTGAAGACGATGAAGTTTTAAAAAGGTATGAGCCGCTAATTCCGTTTTTTGATGGAATGGGCGAACTGGCCGAAATTCTGCGCAAGCGCCGATTTAACCGAGGTGCTATTGACTTCGATTTCAGTGAAGCCCGTGTTATCGTCAATGATAATAGCGAGCCGCAGGAAGTGGTGCTTCGCGAACGGTCGGTAGCGGAACGCCTGATCGAGGAGTTCATGCTGTGTGCCAATGAAACAGTAGCCCAGCACTTCCATAAAGCTGATCTTCCGTTTATGTATCGGATCCATGAAGATCCGGACGCAGAGAAACTTCACCGTTTTCTCGAATTCATCGCCATGTTCGGCTATGTACTGAAGGGCGAAGTGGAAGACGTCCATCCGCGTTCACTGCAAAAGCTTTTAGAAGAAGTAAAAGGCGAGCCGGAAGAAATGGTGATCAGCAAAATCATGCTCCGTTCCATGAAGCAGGCGAAATACTATCCGGAAAGCCTGGGCCACTATGGACTCGCAACAGAATTTTATACGCATTTCACTTCACCGATCCGGCGTTACCCGGATTTGATCGTTCACCGCTTGATCCGAACGTATCTTATCAACAAAAAGACCGATCCAAGCACGGTGGCAAAATGGAAGGGACAGCTTGAGAAAATCGCCAAGCATGCTTCCGACAGGGAACGCCGCGCGGTGGATGCCGAGCGTGAAACTGATGATCTGAAAAAAGCAGAATTCATGCAGGATAAAATCGGGGAAGAGTATGATGGTGTCATCAGTTCCGTAACCAACTTTGGGTTGTTTGTGGAACTTCCGAATACCATTGAAGGTCTCGTACATGTGAGCTATCTGGCTGATGATTACTACCGCTATGATGAGAAGCATATGGCCATGATCGGTGAGCGTACAGGAAACGTGTTCCGGATCGGGGATGAACTGGCTGTAAGAGTCATCAATGTTAACCTTGATGAGCGGGCGATTGATTTTGAGATCGTGGGTATGAAGGGAACACCTCGGAAACGGGGAAAAGACCGTCCAAAAGTCATCGAAGGCGAAGGACGAAAGCGAAAAACACGCCGTCCTGAAGCCGACCGAGGGGACAAAGGCGGATCAACAAAAGGCAAGAAAAAGCCATTCTATAAAGGGAATATCACGAAAAAGAAAAAGAAGAACAAAAAGAGATAAACCGGTGCAGGGAAACGTCAAGCAGTTCACAGCTGTATTTGACGTTTCTTGACCAATTAGGTATAATTAAGGTTGCATTTGTTTTGGGGAGGTCATGAAACATGCCAAGAGGAGAAGGAAAACTTGTCGCTCAAAATAAAAAAGCGCGGCACGATTATCATATAGAAGAAACCTTTGAGGCAGGCATCGTCCTCCAGGGTACTGAAATCAAAGCTATCCGGGCAGGCCGGATCAATTTGAAAGATTCATTCGCCCGTGTGCAAAATGGAGAATTGTTTCTCCACAACATGCACGTGAGCCCGTACGAACAGGGAAACCGCTATAATCATGATCCGCTAAGAACACGCAAACTGCTTCTTCACAAGAAGGAGATCACCAAGCTTTTGGGCCAAACGAAAGAGCAGGGATACTCGATCGTACCGTTAAAGCTGTATCTGAAAAACGGATTTGCGAAGGTTTTAATCGGCTTGGCCAAGGGTAAAAAGAACTACGATAAGCGTCAGGATCTGAAGAAAAAAGATGCCAAGCGTGAGATCGAACGTGCCTTCAGGGATCGCCAAAAGGCATAAACTGGAGAGTGTGTCAGGTTGAAAAAAGCGCGTAAAAATGCTATACTTTATTTTGTTGCTAACAACTGAATAAAAAGTTGCAGCAGCTTTAACTTCCCGTAAGATTCACCCCGGGATTTCTATCATGGGGACGTTACGGATTCGACAGGGGTAGTTCGAGCTTAAGTTGCGAGTCGAGGGGGTCGGCCTCGTTAAAACGCCAACGCCTATAACTGGCAAAACTAACAACAACCTAGCTTTAGCTGCGTAATAGCACTTTAGCTGATCCTCCCTCCATCGCTCATGTGGTAGGGTAAGGGTCTCACTCTTAGTGGGCTACGCCGGCTGTCCTCCGCCTGAGGACGAAGGAAGAGCGCAATCAGGCTAGCACTTCAAACGCCTGTCGATAGGCAGCTGAAGTCGCGAAACGCGAATCTATCGACTACACTCGTAGAAGCTTAAGTGCCGTTATCTTTGGACGTGGGTTCGACTCCCACCGTCTCCACCAATACATAACTGTTGGTGGTTTTTTATTTATTTTTTTCAATAATGTAATGAAAGCCTAAAATTTCTACGGTGAAATTTTAGGCTTTTTTAGTTAAAGCTTCGCTAACTTTTCTTCCTTATGAATGTCTTCCGTTCCGCCATCCATAGCTGTCTTATAATAGGAACATTTATGCTGGATGACCTCCATTGTCTTTTTCAGCTCTTCCATCTGTGCTTCCACATTGGCTTTTCGTTCCAAAAACATGTTATATCGTTGCTCTAGCGTAGAATCCCCCTCTGAACACCAGTCAATAAAGGTCTTGATTTCCTTAATCGGCATCCCGGTGGCTTTGAGGCATTCAATGACTTTTAACGCACGGATATCGGATTCTTTAAACAATCGATTTCCATTTGGAGTCCGTTCTACAAAAGGCATAAGGCCCTCTTTGTCATAGTAACGCAACGTATATACAGTAAGGTTCAATTCTTTCGCAACTTCGCTTATGGAATATGTCTTCATTACTAATCTCCTTCATATAGACTTCGAGTTAACTCTATGGTTTGGGAAATTCTATCACTGAATGTAAGACATGTCAAAGTCACCTTGGGGCGAAGTGAAAATTGTTTTTGAATATAGGATGTAATTGCTTGACCTAGAGTTAGCTCTAAGGAATAACATGGGTTTATAAGAGAAATAGTTCTCTTGTAAACAATACATAAATGGAGGTTTCTTTCATGATAACTGCTAAAGCACGAGCTGTAGATGGTCCGGACACCCCCTTTCGAGAAGCTGAAATTATTCGGCGCGATCTGGATACGCACGATGTTCTTATTGAAATTAAATTTGCAGGCATTTGCCATTCTGATATCCATACTGCTCATGGTGAATGGGGCGAAGTGAATTATCCACTTGTGCCAGGACACGAAATTGCGGGATTTGTCACGGAGGTAGGAGCAGAGGTCACAAAGTACAAGGTTGGTGACAGGGTAGGCGTTGGATGTATGGTCGACTCCTGTGGTGAATGTGTGAACTGCCAAAAAGGGGAAGAACAATATTGTCTTAAAGGAAATGTTCCTACTTATGCAGGTGTTGATAAATACGGAGAGCCAACTCAGGGTGGTTATTCTACCCACATCGTTGTAACAGAGGACTTCGTCGTCAGAATTCCTGATAACATCGAGCTTGACGCAGCAGCACCATTACTTTGCGCAGGGATTACGACCTATTCTCCATTACAGCATTGGGGGGCTGGTCCAGGAAAGAAAGTAGCGGTTGTTGGTATGGGGGGTCTTGGCCATATGGCGGTGAAAATTGCACATGCTATGGGTGCCGAGGTTACGGTTCTGTCCCAATCGTTGAACAAAAAGGAAGATGGTTTGGAGTTTGGCGCAAAAAATTACTATGCCACAAAAGATCCAGAAACCTTCCAGAAGCTTGCCGGAACCTTTGATTTGATAATCAATACGGTAAGTGCAAAGATTGACATGGATGCTTACTTCTCACTTCTCACGCTTGACGGTACACTTGTCAATGTCGGTGCGCCTGCAGAGCCACTAGAAGTAAATGTGTTTTCTCTTATCGGTCATCGCCGTTCATTTGCCGGTTCAATGATCGGAGGAATCCGTCAGACACAGGAGATGCTGGATTTCTGTGCAGAGCATAACATTGCTCCTAAGATTGAGGTCATTTCAGCTGACCAAATTGACGAAGCCTACAAGCGCGTGCTGGCTTCTGATGTAAAGTATCGTTTCGTCATTGATACAAGCACAATCTAAGTTGTGTTGTAAGAAGCCCCAAAGCCTGGCTATTGGGGCTTTTTTCGTGTGTTTTAAAGAGATAATCGACAATTACGATTCATATGTTGGATAACCGTCAAATGCGGACATATTTAACGATTGAATGTAACCGATTTCCATTTATATTGATAGACATATGATGTTTAATCAACAGGTGTTTTATCATACTGCTAAGAGAAGGACGGCTTTTTTTATTGACAATTTTGGAAACATGGTTGACATCTTTCTGGGAATCTCATAAAATTGAACTCGAGATTGATAATCATTTTCAATTGATGAAATTATATAGATTTTAGTTAAGGTTTAAAAGGAGGCCTCATTGATGTCCAGGCTGCACGCTGAAAATTTGACGGTTACATACGGTGAAAGGGATATAGTGAAGAATCTCGGAGTTTCCATTCCGGATGGACAAATTACGGCGATTATCGGGCCAAACGGCTGCGGAAAGTCAACGCTTTTGAAAACGTTGTCCCGTATTTTGAACCCGAAAACCGGCATGGTGTATCTCGATGGGAAAGGAATCAGTAAAGAACCCACGAAGGAAATTGCCCAAAAGATGGCGATTTTGCCTCAGTCCCCGGACGCACCTGAAGGACTGACTGTGGGTGAGCTTGTTTCCTACGGAAGATTTCCTTATCAAAAAGGTCTTGGAAAACTTACGAAAAAGGATTACGAGGTCATTGATTGGGCTCTTCAAGTTACCGGCATCCATGAATTTAAGGACCGTCCGGTAGACGCCCTCTCAGGCGGACAGCGTCAGCGGGTATGGATTGCGATGGCTTTGGCGCAGGAAACAGACATCATCTTATTGGATGAACCGACCACGTACTTGGATATGTGCCACCAGCTCGAAGTTCTTGAACTGTTGGACCACTTGAACAGAGTGGAAAAACGGACGATCGTCATGGTGATTCATGACCTGAACCACGCTGCCCGCTTTGCTCATCACATGGTAGCGATGAAAGACGGCTCGATTCAGAATGAGGGTACACCTGAAGAGGTGATGACACGCCAGGTGCTTCGAAACGTATTCAATATCGATGCCGAAATCGGTATGGACCCAAGAACGAGGAAGCCGGTGTGTCTGACATACGATATCATAAAGCCTGTTGAGCTTGTTGAGAACTTGGCGTAATACTGCGCCTTTCTTTTTTACCTTCAATTGAGAATGATTATTATTGATAAAGTATAGGGGGAACTTGTAAAGTGAAAAAGCATACAAAAAAACTGTTTATTGGCTTGATGGCCGTCGTTCTTATGCTGGCGCTGTCAGCTTGCGGCAATAAATCTGAAGAAAATGCTGATTCTGATAAAAAAGAATCCAAAACAAGAATCTATAAAGGCGAAAATGGCGATGTAAAAGTTCCGGCCCATCCAAAGCGTGTGGCCATGATGGCAGCGACATATGCAGGAAACCTGCTTGAGCTGGGAATTACGCCTGTAGCCGTTAACGAATATCCGAAGCAAAACAAATTTTACGGAAATAAATTGGACAATGCGGAAGTGGTGACACCCGATTCTTATGAAAAGCTTCTCGAGCTCAATCCTGATTTGATCATTACCTACTCCGATGATAAAAACCTCAAGAAATACAAAGAGATTGCACCAACCGTCACCATGACGTACGACAAATATGACTACCTTGAGCAGCATGTTGAAATCGGAAAAATGGTAGGGAAAGAAAAGGAAGCAAAAGCATGGGTAAAAGAGTGGAAGAAAGAAGCAGCTGATGCCCGTGAAAAAGTACAATCTGCCATCGGTAAAGATAAAACGTTTATGGTTATGGAAGCTTATGGAAAAGACATGTATGTTTACGGAAAGAACTGGGGACGAGGAACTGAGGTTATTTACCAGGCGCTGGGCCTTAAAGCACCTAAGAAGCTGCAAGAAGATGTGTTCGGACCTGGCTGGAAAGCGATCTCTACGGAAGTCATTCCAAAATACGCAGGCGATTACATTTTTGTTGGAACCGGTTCAGGCAATCCCGACAATTCCTTTATGAAGTCAAACGTATGGAAACAACTTCCTGCTGTAAAAAACGGACATGCGATCAAATTTGATTCAGAATCGTTCTACTTCAATGACCCGATTTCCCTTGAAAAAGAACTGGACTTTGTCGTAAAAGAACTGACAAAAAAGAACTAAATCGCATAAAGAAAAGGGTAGCAAGCCATGTTCAAGACAAAAACCAAACAAATTAAAGATCATACTGTATATTCTCGGCCGACAGCAGGAACAGCCATCCTGCTGCTCGGCCTTGTTCTGCTTCTCGTGAGTGTCGGGGTAGCTATTTCGGTCGGAGCGGCGAAGATCAATGTTCTTACCGTTTGGAATGCCGTTTTAAATTATGACCCTGGCAGGGAAGCCGACCGGATCATTGTCAGTCTTCGTTTGCCAAGAGAGCTCGGAGCGGCGGTGGTTGGAGCGGCTTTTGCCGTCAGCGGTGCAATCATGCAGGGAATGACCCGCAATCCGCTTGCAGATCCAGGGTTACTCGGTTTAAATGCCGGAGCTAGTTTTGCTCTTGCCTGTGTGTTTGCGTTTTACTCAGGAGCAGATTATTTAACGGTCATGATAATCTCCTTTATCGGTGCGGGTATTGGAGCGGGAATGGTATTTGGCTTGGGATCGATGAGGAGAGGCGGACTTTCTCCGATCCGCATTACACTTGCCGGTGCCGCAGTTTCTGCCCTTCTTTCGTCACTGGGAGAAGGCATCGCGTTATACTTTAAGCTTTCCCAAGACCTTGCGTTTTGGACGGCCGGCGGAGTATCGGGCACCAGTTGGACACAGATTAAGTTTATCGTTCCCGTGGTTGTGGTGGGAATTGTGGTCGCTGTCCTGTTTTCAAGGCAATTGACGATGCTTAGTTTTGGTGAAGAAGTAGCAAAAGGGCTCGGACAGAATACGCTGCTCACGAAAATGGTTTTGATGACGGTGGTGCTGATTCTGGCTGGTGCAGCCGTATCACTGGTGGGCGCGATTGCCTTTGTGGGACTAATGGTTCCGCATATTGTCAGATTTTTGGTTGGTACGGATTATCGCTGGATCATCCCTTGTTCCGCCGTCTTTGGAAGTGTGCTGATGGTTTTGGCCGACACCTTCGGACGGGTGATCAATGCGCCCTACGAGACCCCTGTGGGAGCGGTCGTGGCGATGATTGGTGTTCCGTTTTTCCTCTACCTTGCCAGAAGGGGAGGAATGAGCCGTTGATGAATCCCGGTCATGCAAAAAAGGTAAGAATAACGATCATATTTGCGATCGTATTGCTGATCGCAGTATTAACTATTAGTGTGGGAACGGGCTTTGCCTCACTAACTCCTGCAGAGCTGTTCCGGACGATTTTTGGACAAGGAACACCGAAAGAAAATCTTATTTTGTTTGAGTTCAGGCTGCCGCGTATTTTTGTAGCTATTCTTGCCGGAATGGGACTCGCGGTTTCAGGTGCCATTCTTCAAAGCTTAACGAAAAATCCGCTGTCAGATCCGGGCATCCTCGGTATAAATGCCGGTGCCGGACTGATGGTGGTCGTTTACATTATGTTCTTTACTGTGGAATCATCCAGTTCGCTGTATATTCTTCCGCTTTTTGCTCTGGCAGGAGGGGGAGCAACCGCAGCGATCATCTATATCATGTCTTACAAAAAAGGGGACGGGGTTGAACCAGCACGACTTGTGCTTGTGGGAGTCGGTTTGGCAGCCGCTCTCGCGGGAGCTACCCTGACCCTGGCGACCAGGCTGGATATGGAGAACTACGCGTTCATGGCCAACTGGCTCGCAGGGCGGATTTGGGGTGATGATTGGGTTTTCGTCCTTTCATTGCTTCCCTGGATTTTATTGCTACTTCCGCTAACCATGGTTAAATCAAATGTATTGAACATGCTGAACTTGAACGAAAACGTGGCGATCGGGACTGGTGTGAATGCCGGAAGAGAACGAATTGTGCTGATCATCATGGCTGTTGCCCTTGCTTCAGCGTCAGTGGCTGTCAGCGGCGGAATTGCCTTTGTGGGCCTTATGGCTCCGCATATCGCAAGGTCACTCGTCGGTCCGCGGCACCAATACTTTCTGCCGCTGGCAGCGCTGATCGGAGCGATTCTGCTTCTGGCCGCGGATACGATTGGAAGAGTCGTTCTTGATCCGAGCGGCATTCCGGCCGGTATTATCGTAACCTTGATAGGGGCGCCATATTTTATGTACCTGTTGGCGAGAAAATAAGCGATGCATGAAGCTGAGGCTGGTTGTAAACCAGCCTCTATTTCTATAAGATGTAAAAGTTGACATGATGAGCTGATTACCATATTATTATGTAGACCGATCACTATAATTTTGAGGTGGAAACTGTGGCTAATAAAAAAGAAAGCACGAGGAATTGTATATTAGGTACTGCTTCCCGCCTGTTTCAATGCCAGGGATACCATGGCACGGGTTTGAAGCAAATCATAGAGGAAAGCGGAGCACCGAAAGGCTCCATTTATTATCATTTTCCAGACGGCAAAGAAGAGATTGCCCTTGAAGCCATTGAATGGATGAAACAGCATGTACTGCAGTCAGCAAGAATGGATTTAAGCGGCAAGGCGACAGCTGTCGAAGCGTTTGGACATCATATTGAGAAGGTTTCTTTTTTATTTGATTCTGAGCAGAAGACCACAGGATTGCCCATTGGACTGATCGCTTCGGAAACAGCTGAAACCAATCCGAAGCTCCGGGAAGCATGCAATTCCGCTTTTTCAAACTGGCAGTCTTTGTACGCTGAGGTGCTTGTGGGATTCGGGTTTAATGAAACTAAAGCAGCCGATTTGGGTATAACCATTAATGCGCTGATTGAAGGAGGCTGTATTTTATCGATGACGAATGGCAGTGGGGACCCATTGCGTTCGATCGCAAAGCAAATACCATTTTTGCTTATGAATGAAGAATAGAGAAAAAGTATCACTAGTATAGGGGGAAAAAACAAAATGGCATCTGAATCACAAGTAACCGCCAATGAAAGCGGTCTTGATCATATAAAAGTAACACCCGTTATCATCTCTTTTGTGGTAGCCGGGTTTATCGGGTTATTCAGTGAAACAGCTTTAAATATGGCGTTGAGCCATTTAATTCATAGTCTTGGCATCCACGAAACGACAGCACAATGGCTGACAACAGGGTATTTGCTTACCCTCGGGATCCTGGTTCCTGTATCTGGCATTATTCTGCAATGGTTCACGACCCGACAGCTTTTTATTACTTCACTGATTTTTTCAATTATAGGTACGTTTATAGCCGCTATAGCACCTGCCTTCAGCGTATTGATGATCGCACGCGTTGTGCAGGCTCTCGGAACCGCATTGCTGTTGCCGCTCATGTTTAATACGATCTTATTCATTGTGCCGCCTTATAAACGGGGAAAAATCATGGGGATTATAGGTTTGGTGATCATGTTTGCCCCGGCAGTTGGTCCTACTCTATCGGGCCTGATTCTTAAGAATCTAACATGGCACTGGATCTTCTGGATATCGCTTCCGCTCTTGGTGATGGCCCTCATTTTTGGTATGTTTTTTATGCAAAATGTAACAACACCAACAAAACCAAAAATTGACTTGATTTCTATCGTACTATCCTCTCTTGGATTTGGTGGGATTGTATATGGATTCAGTTCTTCTGGAGAAAGCGGCGGATGGAGCAGCACGCCGGTCATTATTGCACTCGTTGTTGGTGCGATTGGACTGCTTTTATTTGTCATTCGCCAGTTGAACATGGAAAAGCCAATGCTGAATCTGAGAGCTTTCCGTTATCCGATGTTCTCACTTGGCGTGCTTATGGTTATCGTATGCATGATGGTTATTTTGTCTTCCATGATCCTATTACCGCTTTACCTTCAAACTTCTCTGGCGCTAAGCACATTTGCCGCAGGGCTTCTTCTCCTTCCAGGAGGTGTGATCAATGGTCTTCTATCTCCTGTTATGGGAAGTCTTTTTGATAAATTCGGACCTAAGTGGCTCGTGATCTCCGGACTGGTGATTACACTGGGATCCATGCTTTGCTTTTCAAGAATCACATTGGACACAACTTCCGGAACAATTGTCATTCTTCATATTTTAATGATGATCGGAGTCTCTATGGTGATGATGCCTGCGCAAACGAATGGCTTGAATCAGCTTCCAAAGGAATTGTATCCGGACGGAACCGCGATCATGAATACCCTTCAGCAAGTGGCTGGGGCGATCGGAACTGCAGTTGCGATTTCTATTTTATCTTCTGGGGTACAGCGTTATATGGAAACAACCGATGATAAGACCAACCCGTTGAATCCGCTTCTTGCTTTTACAGAAGGCGTGCAGCAGGCATTTATATTTGCGATTATCATTGCGATTGTTGGATTGATCATTTCATTTTTCATCAAGCGTGTAAAAGTCTATCGAGAAGCATAATTACGTTTAGAGTGAGTGCCCTTGGCGCTCACTCTTTTTTTCTCATCAAATTTTAATCTTTCTCCAAAGTTGTTCTAATGTGGCATGGGTAGGATTTAATCATAACCAATAAGGAGGAATAAATGATGAAAAAGAAAACGAAAATTGACAGAAAAGACCTGCTGTTGTGAGCAGGTCTGTTAGTTTCGGTTTTTTAACGCTTCAACCTCTTTTTCCAACAGCTCCACTTTTTTGTGAATCTCATGATGTGGAACTGTGTCTTTCCTGGTCATCAGGATGATGGAGCCAGCTGAGATGACCACTAGGCCAATCAGTGCAATGAAGAAAAACAAATACAGATCAGACAATCAACTCAACTCCTTTAAGGAGTTGAGTGCTCACCTCCCATTCACACCCCAACCGCAAACAAAAAAGAGCTGAATCCTCAGCTCTTCTCAGTTCACTAAAGCTTTTTATTTTATTGGCTCTGCATTAAACACCTTAACATCAAGTGGGCGAATCAAATAATTTGGCACTTTTTCCACAAATTCTGTGAAATGGCTGCTCTTGTTGTGAGCGTCTACTGCCTCTAGGTCCTTCCAGTTCTCCACCATCAAGTAAGTGCTGGCTTCCACTGTATCTTTAAAAAGATCATAGGAAACGTTGCCGCTCTCTTCTTGTGATGCAGTAATCAGATGCTGGATCTCTACAAGAAAATCTTCTTCCTTCGTTGGATTAACGAACATTTTTGCGTGAATTAATATCATTATTATTCTCCCCTTTGTAAATGTTGGATTATTTCCATTCTGCCACTTTTGCAACAGGTAAGCGAACAGATTGGTACCCAGGATTTGCAGCTTTTCCGATGGAAATCAACATAACAGGTACATATCGGTCCTTGTCCAACCCGAAAGCCTCAGCGATTTGGTCCTTTTCATAACCGCCGATCGGGCATGTATCATAGCCATGCGCACGGGCAGCCAGCATAAGACTCATGGATACAATTCCACCATCGACGAGAACAACGTCTTTATTGTCTGCGGGATCGATGGTTTCAAAGTGAGCAGAAAGCTTTTCCATCATTTGTTCTTTCACTTCTTGTGGCATAAATCCTTGTTCAACCGCATTGCTGTAAATTTCTTCTCCGTTGTCAAAGTTGTTCAGATCGCCAAAGACTGCGATCATAGCAGCTGATGTTTCTACCTGAGAAGAATTGAATTTCGCCAAAGGCAATAGGGTTTGTTTTGCTTCGTCACTTTCAATGACAAGAAAACGCCAAGGCTGCATGTTGGTAGAAGAAGGCGCCAACGTCGCTTTTGACAGGATTTCTGTCATTTCTTCTTTGCTGATTTTAACAGAAGGATCGTAATAACGGATCGAACGGCGTCCTGTTAAGATATCATTATAGTCATTGATGAGTGTTGTATTCATGAGTACATTCTCCTTTATTTGTGTTGTTCTAGGGTGTCTAAAGGTTAACCTTCAATTTGTTCGGCGTTCTGCTGCATGCGCTGAAGCATGTCAACAAGAACAGGGAGTTCTTTTTCTGTAAAACCTTGAAGAAGGTTGGTGACAAACTGATCCCTTTCCTTTCGATAGGAAAGGATTTTGCTGCGGCCCTGCTCCGTCAAGCTTACAAGGGTGACGCGGTTATCCTGCGGGTTCTTTCTGCGGTTCACCATTCCTGAAGCCTCCAGTTGTTTTAAATGCCTGGTGACAGCTGCGTTATCAATGTGCACCACTTTTTGCAGCGTGGTTTGGCTGATCTCTTCTGCATCATATAAATGCTGGAGAAGCTCCAGGCGGGACTGGCTGATTCCGGTACATCGTTCAAACTTGGGACTGATCTGGTAGTGAAGCTCCCGTAATATATAAGCAATTTGCGCTTTTGACGCGCATGAATGGTCCATGGAATCTCCTCTTTCCTATTTAAAAAATAGAGTGAAGGGATAATCTTTGACACCTCAATATTTGATACGTCAAACAATATAACGCGATTAAAATGTTTTGTCAACAAGAGTGTTTTAAAGTTAAGGATTCATTAAGCTTCACGAATTAAACTTTGTTTATACTTCATGAAGAACAGAGATCTATTCAACTTTTAAATACAGGAGTGTGTGATAAATGAATAAAAAAGTGAAGTGGTCCGTCATCTCCGTTAGCACAGTGACGGAGGAACCATTTATCTTGGAGCTGTAATGATACGTGCAAAAAAACTTAGTCATTGATAAAAAATGCCCGCGGCATACACCGTGGGCATTTTTATCTATAAAAGCTCAATGCCCATAATCCGGGCGATATCCTTCCGGTCACTTTCCAGCTCTTTGATACCTTTTAAGTTTGCCAGCATTCCTTGAAACACCATTTTGTTCGGTGTTTCTTTTTCATTTTCACTCAGCAAAAATTCAATGACACTTTTCAGTTCATCCCTTTTTTCTGCCGAAAGGGGAAGGCCGTCCATGGTTTGTGCCATTGTAAAAAGGCGCTGGTGGATGGTATCCTGCAAGGTTTGTTCGCTATGAAGATGCAATCGCGAAAACAGTTTTTCCAGATTATCACTGGAGATCATCACTGCGTTCTTTTTCTTCAGGCCAGCTACAATATCATCAAGCCGCTGAAGCAAAAACTCTGCCAGGGCCTCCGGCTGGAGAAGCTGGTCATCGAAAACAAAAATACGGATGTAGGTGTTTTGCAGCCCCTGAGCCATCAGGATTAAGTCTCCCAAATGAGGAGTAATATCCTCTCCATACAGTGCGAGCAGGTTTTTCTCCAGCCATTTCATCGACTTGTACTGCGTTTTCAGCATATGCTTCCGCATTTCTTCGTTGATTGTGGAATTTTGTTCCCTGAAATGCATGATGATAAAGTTTTTATGTTCCGTAAAGGAAGTAAACAGCGCAATCATCTGCCTTTTGATTGTTTCACGTGGAGGCAGGTTTTGGCCTTCAATTTCTGAAATTCTATGGGTGATTTTATCATTATAGAAATGAAAAAGAGCTACCATCAATTCTTCTTTTGATGAAAAATAATTATAAAATGCTCCTTTTGACATTCCGGCATGATCGGTTATGTCCTGGATCGATGTTGAATGAAATCCTTTCTCTGCAAACAGAGCAATCGCAGATTCAATTATTTCGACTTTTCTTTGTTTCATCCTAAACCTCCGAGTAACTGTTTTTTCCAATTAAATTGCCAAAAGATATCTATTGATCATTGGTTCTGTATAATTCCTTGCATTACAGCTGACGGTCCGATATATTTAAAACTGTTATGACCGTTCGTTTATATTATAGCATAATCCGACTGGTCAGTCATTAGTGGAGGGAGCAAGAAGAATGAGTGCAATTATCCGATTCTGTTTAAAGAATAAATTTGCCGTTTGGCTGTTAACGCTGCTTGTCGTAGCCACCGGATTGTATTCCGGTTTAAATATGAAGCTCGAGACGATGCCGAACATCAACACACCGATTGTGTCCGTATCAGCAGCCTATCCAGGTGCAACACCTGAAGAGGTAGCAGATAAAGTGACCATTCCGATTGAGAAGAAGGTCAAGAATCTGTCAGGAGTGAATTCGGTCACTTCCTCTTCTTATCAAAACGTCTCATCGGTACAAATCGAATACAGTTTTGATAAAGACATGGAAAAAGCAAAAGAGGAAGTACAGGAAGCTCTTGCCAACATTAATCTCCCTGATTCAGTGGACGATCCAAGGGTGTCACGGCAAAGCTTTAATGACCTTCCGATTTTGTCGTTAAGTGTATCCGACAAGGACAAATCGCTGAAGGAACTTACCAAGGTCGTTGAAGATGATGTCGTTCCAACTCTTGAAGGAGTGGAGGGCGTTTCATCCGTACAGGTAGCCGGACAAAACGTGGAAGAAGTCCAGCTTGATTTTAAAGACGATGAATTAAAGAAAAACGGATTGACGGAAGACAGCGTCAAGCAATTCATTAAAGGCGCCAATTCCTCCATGCCGCTTGGTTTGTACAATTTTAACAACACCGAAAAATCGGTTGTTGTTGATGGAAATATTACCACTGTAAAAGAACTGAAAAACCTTGAAATCCCGGTAACACCCCAAGCATCTGGTGCAGGAGGTCAGGGCGCAGGCGCATCTTCGGGTCAAGGAGCCCAGCAGCAGTCGGGCGGTCAAGGAGCCCAGCAGCAGTCGGGCGGTCAAGGAGCCCAGCAGCAGTCGGGCGGTCAAGGAGCCCAGCAGCAGTCGGGCGGTCAAGGAGCCCAGCAGCAGTCTGGCGGTCAAGGAGCCCAGCAGCAAGCTGGAGGTCAAGGAGCTTCCCAGCAGGCTGCTGCAACTCAGCAAGCGCAGCCAACAGAACTTCCGACTGTAAAGTTAAAAGATGTTGCTACCATCAAAACCGTCGGAAAAGCAGAGTCCATTTCAAGAACGAATGGCCAGGAATCCATCGGTCTTCAAGTGATCAAATCTGCCGATGCCAATACGGTAAATGTGGCTGATGCCGTAAATAAAGAATTAAAGCAGTTGAAAAAAGAGCACGAAGGTTTGAAGACGGTCAACGTATTTGACCAGGCAACACCAATCAAGGATTCGGTCAGTACGATGCTGAACAAAGCGTTGATCGGCGGATTGTTCGCCATCATCATTATCCTGCTGTTTTTACGGAATTTCCGCTCTACCATTATCGCGGTTATTTCTATCCCGCTATCGCTGTTAATGGCGATTCTGGCGTTAAAACAAATGGACATCACGCTGAACATTATGACCCTTGGAGCCATGACGGTTGCCATCGGCCGGGTAGTGGATGACTCTATTGTAGTGATCGAAAATATCTATCGCCGGATGTCACTTAAAGGGGAAGAGATTCGAGGCAAACAGCTTATTACAGCTGCTACCCGAGAAATGTTCATTCCGATCATGTCTTCCACGATTGTAACCATTGCCGTTTTTTTACCATTGGGTCTAGTAAAAGGGCCGGTCGGTGAGCTCTTTATGCCGTTTGCCCTGACGATTGTTTTTGCCCTTGTGGCATCCTTAATCGTCGCGATTACCGTTGTACCGGCTTTTGCTGATTCTTTATTTAAAAAAGGATTAAGCAAAAGGAAGGAAGAAGACCACGAAAAGCCTGGCGCCCTTGCCGGTTTTTACAGAAGAGTATTGAACTGGTCGCTCAGCCATAAGATTGTTTCGTTCGGTCTTGCCATTCTTTTGCTTGCAGGCAGCTTGTTCCTGGTACCGAAGATTGGCGTCAGCTTCCTGCCGTCAGATGAACAGAAGATGGTCATTGCTACCTTTAATCCGGAACCGGGCCAGACGAAAAAAGAAGTGGAAGATGAGGCACTAAAAGCAGAGAAACTTCTGCTGGACCGCAACCATGTTAAAACGATTCAATATTCCGTTGGCGGGGAGAACCCGATGAACCCTGCGGCCAGCAATCAGGCCATGTTCTTTATGGAGTACGACAAAGATACGCCTAACTTTGAAAAAGAACAGAAGAAGGTCATTGATGATCTCAAGGGAACCTCCGACAAGGGAGAATGGAAGGCGCAGGACTTTGGCGCTACCGGTGGAAGCAACAAGCTTGAAATCCAAGTCTACGGAAATAACATGAACGACATCAAACCGGTAACCGAGAAGGTCCAAAAGATTCTCAACGACCGGAATGATCTGAGAAACGTTGGTTCCAGCCTTTCTAAAGCGTATCAAGAATACACTCTTGCCGCAGATCAGGAAAAGTTAAGCAAGCTTGGTCTTACAGCCAGCCAGATTGGCATGGCATTGAACGATTCAGGTGATCAATCCGCCTTAACAACCCTGAAGAAGGATGGAAAAGACGTCAACGTTTATGTGAAAGTGGATAAAAACAGCTACAAGAATATTGATGATCTTACCGACAAGAAGCTGCAGTCAGCGACTGGAAAAGAAGTAGCCATCAGTGATGTCGCCAAAGTAAAAGAAGGTGAAACCGCAGATACCGTTACACGTAAGGATGATAAGATTTATGCGAGTGTAAGCGGTGATGTGACGAGCAAGAACGTGAACAAAGTGTCCACGGACGTCCAAAAAGATATCGACAAACTGGATCTTCCAGATGGAGTGGACGTCAAGATGGGCGGCGTTACTGAGGATATTAACGAGTCCTTTACTCAACTCGGCCTGGCCATGCTTGCCGCGATTGCGATTGTCTATTTTGTACTTGTCGTGACGTTTGGCGGCGCTCTTGCACCATTTGCGATTTTGTTCTCCCTTCCGTTTACGGTGATCGGTGCGCTCTTGGCACTGTATATCGCGGGTGAAAGCATCAGCATTTCTGCCATGATTGGCGCTCTGATGCTGATTGGAATCGTGGTAACAAACGCAATCGTGCTGATTGACCGCGTGATCCATAAGGAAAATGAAGGACTGTCAACAAGAGAAGCACTCTTAGAGGCAGCAGCCACCCGCTTGCGTCCGATTCTGATGACCGCATTGGCCACCATTGGCGCATTAATCCCGCTCGCCCTCGGGTTTGAAGGCGGAGGCTTAATCTCCAAAGGCCTTGGCGTTACGGTTATCGGCGGTCTCACCAGCTCCACGTTGCTGACCCTGATCATCGTGCCAGTGGTTTATGAGTTTTTAATGAAGTTAACGAGAAAAAACAGAAAGCGCAAAACCGCTGAATAATTGGTTTTAAGAGGTCTGCCCGGCTGGGGCGGACCTTTTTATGTGGAGGGGTTTTTGGGTAGTGAAGCGAATTATAAGTAAGTGAGGTGATGAAAAAATGACAGTAGAAGAAATCATGAACCAGCTGGAAGAAATGGGCTCAGAGCAAACGAAGAAAACCTTTATTAGGCATGGCGCAAAGGAACCATTTTTTGGCGTGAAGGTAGGTGACTTGAAGAAGCTGGTTAAGTTTGTGAAGAAGGATCAAGAGCTGATTCTCGCATTGTATGATACAGGAAACCATGATGCGATGTACCTCGCCGGACTTGCGGTGGATCCGAAAAAGCTGACACGAGAGCAGCTGGAACAGTGGGTAGATAAAGCGTATTGGTACATGCTTGCGGAGTATACTGCAGCCAATGCAGCGGCAGAAAGCCCGTTTGCGCTGGAGCTGGCGCACAAGTGGATGAATGATGACCGGGAGATGGTGGCTGCATGCGGCTGGAGCACCTATGCGGGCTATATGTCGATTACCGCGGACGAAGAACTGGACCTGGAGGAAATTCGAGGGTTGCTGATACGGGTGGAAGAGACTATCCTCGGGGAGCGAAATCGTGTTCGCTACGCCATGAACGGCTTTGTGATCATGGCCGGAAGTGCCGTAGCCGAACTGCATGACGAAGCCTTTGCCGTCGCAGACCGGATCGGCAAGGTTGATGTGAATGTCGGCAACACTGCCTGTAAAGTCCCGCTTGCTGCTGACTATATCTTAAAAGTGAAGAACCGCGGCAAGGTCGGCGTGAAAAAGAAGACCTGTATTTGCTAGTTTGGATGTTGATGGGGAAGGAGGTAGGGCTTTGTGATGTGAATAAATATGTCGAAATTAGTCGAAATGCATTGAGGTTAATCGGTTTGAGAATATTTGAACCAAATTTGAGAATAAAGTGATTTGTTTTGAGAATATATAAGATTTTTTGAGAATAAAAGCAGGTATTTTGAGAGTAAGTTAAATTTTGGAAGGTGTAGGACACCTATTTTCTATAAAATTAAGCAAAGGAATGATCAAATGATCGTTAAAAAGCGGCAACTACCGCTAATGATTCAAAAATTACAATCATTATTGCGCCGATTACCTAAAAATCACTCGAAAATCCCCTATATTGAAGAAAATCTCGCAAAAAAGATGGCCGGTTACAGAGGAGAATACTCCATAGACTATCCCCTTAGCTTTCTGGCCTCTAAGGACTACTCCATTCTTCATGATCTTCGCCTTCCACATAACGACTACTTCTTTCAGATCGATACCTTACTCATTTCACCCCGTTTCATACTCATATTAGAAGTGAAAAACATCGCAGGTAAACTATTTTTTGACCAGGGGTTCCATCAGTTGGTTCGCACGCTGAACGGAAAGGAAGAGGTTTTTCCCGATCCGGTCCTTCAAGTGAAACGGCATGAGACTCAGCTTAGTTCTTGGCTAAACAAACATAAAACCCCTGAAATTCCTATTAAATCTTTTGTAGTAATCAGCAATCCAAACTCCCAAATTGCAATTTCCCCCGAACATAAATATCTTCGTAAAACGATCCTTCATCGGGAAGCCCTCCCTCTTAAAGTCTCTGAATTAGATACTTTTCATGAGAATGTACTTACGGATAAACAGTTAAGGAAAATCATTCGTCTTCTATTAAAACAACACAGTGAGGCAAACTCCGATATCTTAGAGCAGTTTGATATAAGAAGACATGAATTACTAAAAGGAGTTATATGCATGGACTGTGGCCTCACACCAATGGAAAGAAGACATGGAAGCTGGTTTTGTGCAAACTGTTATTGTACCTGCAAAAAAGCGCATATTGATGCTCTTAAAGACTATTCCTGTCTGATTAGCCAGGCGATCACCAACCAGCAAGCAAGGGAGTTTCTTTGTATCTCTTCAATTCATTTAACCACTCGATTATTGCAATCAATATCCACACACCACGAAGGAAATCACAAATCCACCATCTACCACCTCCCCTCCAGCGACTAGCCCACTTTTTCATTTCACTTTTCCGCTCCAATGCCGTATACTCAGATACTAAAAGGCAAAGAAATGGAGATTGGGCAAATGAATGAACAGGCACGAAACACGAATAAAGCGAGACTGCTGATCAGCTGTGGAGACCAGCCGGGAATTGTGGCGGCGGTATCACAGTTTTTATATGGCCAGGGAGCAAATATTGTGGAATCCAACCAGCATTCCACGGACCCGGAAGCGGGAATGTTCTTTATGCGCGTGGAGTTTGAAATCGATAACCTGCACGAGCGGGCGGACGGGCTGAAACAAGCGTTTTCGAAAATCGCCTCCGAGTTTAACATGGACTGGCGGCTGTCACTGGCATCCAAACGAAAAAGGACAGCCATTTTTGTTTCAAAAGAACCGCACTGTCTGCTTGAACTTTTATGGGAATACCAAAACGGGGATTTGGATGCAGATATTTCGCTTGTCATCAGCAATCATGAAACTTCAAAAGGGTTGGTGGAGTCGCTAGGCATTCCGTTTTATTACATACCGGCGAACAAGGACATTCGCCAGGAAGTGGAGGAAAAACAGCTTCAGCTGCTGGCTGAGTATAACATTGAACTCATCATACTGGCGCGTTACATGCAGATCTTAACACCAAATTTTGTATCAAAACATCCTCACCGCATCATCAACATTCATCATTCCTTCCTGCCGGCTTTCATTGGGGCCAAGCCGTATGAAAGAGCCTATAACCGGGGTGTGAAGCTGATTGGGGCAACGTCTCATTATGTAACGAATGATCTCGATGAAGGTCCAATTATCGAGCAGGGAGTTGAGCGCGTTAGCCACCACCATAATGCGGAGGATCTGAAGAAAATTGGCCGTTCGATCGAACGAAGTGTACTGGCGCGTGCGGTAAACTGGCATCTGCAGGACCGTGTGCTCGTTCACGAAAACAAAACCATTGTTTTTAATTAATTCAAAAAGTTTTTTAAAATAGGACTTTTTTCGCAGATATTGTCAAACCATGACGAATGTACTAAAATGACCATTATTAGCAAAAAATAATCCTTGTATAGTATCAGTACAATCGAATTCGGTCTGATAGTCTCTACCTGGCAGCCGTTAAATGCCGGACTACAAGGAAGTATGAATACATCAATGGAATGGTCACTTATCTTTGTTGGGAAAAAAACCTTTTTTCTCATATGGATAGACCCATTGCCCTTGTTTTCATGCTTTCTGTCCGGTGGACGGTGAGCGGGAAATAAGGGCTTTTTATATACGGAAAAAAAGTGGGAGTGGTTGGTTTGTATTTTTTGATTAATCTGCTTGGCATCCTGGTTGTGGTTGGCGTTGTTTTTGCGTGTTCCCCAAACCGAAGAAATGTGAAATGGAAATCGATCGGCGTTTTGTTTGTTGTTGAGCTGCTGATTACGTGGTTTATGCTCGGAACGAAAATTGGTACGGCTATCATTGACCGGTTTGCGGCGTTTTTCTCCTGGCTCATTCAATGTGCAAATGACGGTACGGCGTTTGTTTTTCCATCCGTTATGGCGAACGAAAACGTTGATTTCTTCTTTAGTGCCTTGCTTCCTATTATTTTTGTTGTTACCTTTTTTGATATTCTTTCGTATTTCGGTATTTTAACGTGGATCATTGATAAGGTCGGCTGGGTCATTTCGAAAATTTCCGGTTTGCCAAAGCTTGAAAGTTTCTTCTCCATTCAGATGATGTTTCTCGGGAATACCGAAGCGCTTGCAGTTATCCGCCAGCAGCTGGTGGTGCTAAAACAACACAGGCTTTTGACGTTCGGTTTGATGAGTATGAGCAGTATCAGCGGCTCCATTATCGGTGCGTACTTAACGATGGTGCCGGCAACCTATGTGTTTGCGGCGATTCCGCTTAACTGTCTCAACGCGCTGTTGCTTGCTAGTATTTTGCACCCGGTGGATGTATCGAAAGAGGAGGACGTGGTTTACGTTCCGCCGAAGGAAGAAAAGAAAGATTTCTTCTCCACCATTTCAAACAGTATGCTTGTTGGTATTCGCATGGTCATTGTCATTCTCGCCATGGTCATTGGATATGTGGCATTAACGTCTGCGGTAAACGGCATTCTCGGCTTTTTCATCCATGGTCTTACGATTCAAAAAATCTTCTCATTCATCTTCAGTCCGTTTGCGTTCCTTCTGGGGCTTCCTAAACATGATGCCATGTACGTGGCGAAGTTAATGGGGATTAAACTGGCAACCAATGAATTCGTGGCCATGATGGATTTGAAAACACAATTGAAATCACTCCCGCCGCACACCGTTGCGGTTGCCACAACCTTCTTAACCTCATTTGCGAACTTTAGTACGGTCGGTATGATTTATGGAACGTACAACTCCATCCTCGGAGAAGAAAAGTCTGTGGTGATCGGTAAGAACGTTTGGAAACTGCTTGTGAGCGGAATGGCCGTATCACTATTGAGTGCGATGCTTGTTGGACTTTTTGTTTGGTAAAAAATAAGAAGACCTTTCGGAATTATTTTCCGGAAGGTCTTTTTTTTTCATTTTTTCACAAAAAATAATTTGACAATAAACAAACGGCATCATAATATGTTTGTAAATAACTAAACGATAATAGGAGTTGTTTGTTTAATGGTTATATCCGATCGTTTTTGGGAAGCGCCGCTTGAGGACCTGAAAAAGGGTTATCTCGAAGAAAAGGAACAGTTTGTTTGCCTGCTCTGCGGAAATGAGGTAGAGAAGGGCATTATTTATCCACAGGACAATATTCTGTATGAAGCAGAAAAATTCATGAATCTTCATATTCAAAACGAACACGCATCGGTTTTTGATTATCTTATCGGTCTTAATAAAAAGCTGACCGGACTTACGGATCACCAAAACCGGCTGCTGCGTCTTTTTTATGAAGGAAAAAGTGACACCGAAATCAAGAAGGAGATGGAAGTCGGAAGTACTTCGACCATCCGGAACCACCGGTTTGTTTTAAAGGAAAAAGAACGACAGGCGAAAATGCTGCTGACACTGATGGAACTGCTGAAAGAAAAGGATGAGCATGCGCCGTCACTGATCGCGCCTCACCAAACAGCTACCATGGTGGATGACCGGTACAATGTGACGAAAGAAGAGCAGGAGAAGATGCTTAAAAAGTATTTTATTGAGGGAAGCAAGTCATTAAAAACATTTCCGGCAAAAGAGAAGCAAAAGCTTGTGGTATTGCGTGAAATTTCAACCTTGTTTCATCCAAAAGAGACCTACTCCGAAAAGGATGTGAATGAGGTATTGAAAAGTGTTTATCACGATTTTGTCACGTTGCGAAGATATATGATCGAGTATGGGTTTCTGGATCGAAAACCGGATGGAAGTTCCTATTGGCTGAAAAAATAAGAGAAGGAAGGAAACAGTTTTGAACAGAAAGAAAGAATTAAAGCAGCAATATCTTGAAACAAAAATTGAAGCGGGTGTTTACGCCATAAAAAATACTGTGAATCATAAAGTGTTTGTGGGAAGCACCCGGAATTTAAAAACATTAAACGGTCGAAAGTTTGAGCTGGAGCAAGGTTCCAGTACGAACAGAGAGCTTCAGACTGACTGGAATTTCTACGGAAAAGATGCATTCCAATTCGAGGTGCTGGAAACGCTGGAGAAAAAAGAAACGGGTTACTTTAATGAAAAACGGGAACTTGAAGTACTGGAGGACAAATGGCTGCAAGAGCTGAAGCCATTTGGAAGCCGTGGCTATAATAAGGAGAAACCGCGATGAATGGAAATGAAGCGTTATTATTGCGAATCATTGGTACACCTGACAACATTATTCAGGTGAGCGCCCATTATGCCCGGATTCTTTTCTGGTCGCTCCCGGTTTTGTTTCTTTATTCGGTGTACACAACCTTCATGAGGGGAACCGGGGATTCCAAGACTCCGTTTTACTTTCTGGTTGTGAGTACGGTACTGAATATTGCTTTTATGCCGGTGTTTGTGTTTGGCTGGATGGGTTTCCCTGAGACGGGTGTTTACGGTGCGGCTTATTCATCGGTAGTTTCTACCGTTGTTGCCTTTATCGCGATGATTTTTTACTTGCGAAAAACCAGTCATCCGCTTCAGTTTGATTCCTCAATTGCCAGCAAACTGAAAATCAACAAGGAACTGCTGAAGCTGTTGCTAAAGCTGGGTATTCCATCCAGCATCAGCATGATCCTGCTGTCCATATCGGAGATTGCGGTTATTTCGTTCGTCAACCGGTATGGATCAGATGCGACTGCCGCTTACGGGGTCGTTAACCAGGTGGCAAGCTATGTACAGATGCCAGCCATCTCATTGAGTATCGCGGTATCTATTTTTGCGGCTCAATCGATTGGAGCCAACCAGATGGAACGGCTGAAACTGGTCATTCGGTCAGGACTGGTGCTCAACTACTTGCTTGGAGGAACCATCATTATCCTGATCTACCTTTTCTCCCGGCCGATTTTGAGTTTGTTCCTGACCAACGGGGAGACGGTGGATATCGCTCACAGTCTTTTGGTGATCACATTGTGGAGCTATGTGATTATGGGCCACTCCGCGATATTAAATGCCACAATGAGAGCGAGCGGTACTGTCCTGTGGCCAACGATATTGAGTATTCTGCCCATTTGGCTGGTTGAGGTTCCGCTTGCTTATTACCTCTCCCAATATACCAGTCTTGAAATCAGAGGAATCTGGGTCGGGTATCCCGCCGCCTTTATTGTTACGCTTGCCCTGCAGTATGCGTATTACCGGTTGTCATGGAAGAATAAACAGATTGTCCGTTTGATTGATTAGTCAAAAAACCGCTTTGGGTTGAAACCAAAGCGGTTTTCATTCGTAGTAGGTAAGGGAGTGCAAGCTTTCAGGAGGTTTGTTATGCAAAACTGGATTACCGATGTGATTGAACAATTCGGGTATATCGGCGTGTTCTTTATGATTGCCCTTGAAAATATTTTTCCGCCAATTCCGTCCGAAGTAATTCTCACGTTCGGAGGAATGATGACATCCTTTTCCAAGCTTACGGTGTGGGGTGTGATTCTGGCTTCCACGGCGGGTTCTGTATTTGGAGCAGCAGTGCTATTTAAAATCGGTACCTATCTCGATGTTCCGCGACTCGAACGAATCGTTGACCGATGGGGACATATTCTAAGGTTGAAAAAGGAAGACATTCATAAAGCGGACAGCTGGTTTGACCGGTTTGGCTATTGGGCGGTGTTCCTTTGCCGGCTCGTTCCCTTAATCAGAAGTTTGATTTCCATTCCGGCGGGGATGTCAGGCATGAGGTTCAGCCTTTTTCTGTTGTTCACAACGCTCGGCACATTGATTTGGAATACGATTCTGGTCTATGTCGGCGCCGCGTTTGGCCGAAACTGGGAGCAGGTGGTTCATTTTATGGACATCTATTCCAACGTGATGTATGCCTTGCTTGCTGCTGGACTGCTGCTCTTCTTGTTTTTATATGTAAAGAAGAGAAGAGGAAGATAAGAAAAAACAGGAGAAGATTCATGCTTCTCCTGATTCTTGTGCCATCATTTTCCTATAGGTGCTCCACCATCCTGGGTAAGAACCGTTTTTGAAGGGGTAAGAGGAAAAACACCGGACGCAGTCAGTACACCCAAAATAACAAATCCTACTCCAAACAGCTGTGGGTAAGTAACCGCTGCTCCTGTTATAGCAGAAATGATCATCGTCACAACTGGAACCAGGTTGAAAAATAAGGACGTTTTACCAGCTCCTATTTTTTGTATGCCTAGATTCCACCATAAATAACCGAGCACGGACGTACATAAAGCCATAAAGAGAATCGCTCCCCAGACATCTGGCGGAATAGAAGCGAATGGAGCAGAGGATTTTGAAAACACAGAGAGGGCAATCAAAGCAGCGGAACCAAACAGCAACGGGTAGGCAGTTGTCTCAAGAGAAGTGCTGCCTTTTACCCATTTTCGGCCTAGCACGCCATAGCTTGCCCAGCAAAGGTTGCCGCCGAGAATTATCAGATCCCCCTTGGAAAATGACAGGCTCATTAAGGTTACCAAGGAGCCCTGTGTAATCACCAGAGCAACACCGATGAAAGCAAACACAATACCAGTAATACGTTGTATGGTCAGTTTTTCTTTCAGAAGAACCTTGGCCAATAGTGACGTTAAAATAGGATTGGTACCCATGATGAGTGCTCCATTGATTGGAGTTGTATATTTCAGGCCGGTAAAAAACAAGGCATTAAAACCGAACACCCCAATGATGCCAAGTGCGATATAGGGCAGAAGGTTCCTGGAAAGGGTTGACTTCTTCATCCCCTCTTTAAAAGCAAGAATCAGGAAAAGAACGATCGTGGCAATGCCAAAGCGCCAGGCAGCTGCGGAGGCAGGCGAAAAAAAACTTACAGCATATTTCCCAAGATTGAATGTGGCTCCGGTAAATACTGCAAAACCGAATAGAAGAATATAGACTCTTTGATTTTTCATCTCTTCGCATCCTCTTCCAATAATGTGTAATATGTTTGCAGTTTTTCCTTGGTGATCATCATGATGCCTTCCAGTTCCCGCTTTTTCTCTTCCATGTTTCTCAGATGCTTTTCCAGGATGTTTACTCTTTTCGTCAGAACAGGGACGGCCTTGTAATCCGGGTCTTCCTCCCGACTGTCCCAGATGCACCCATCCTGCACGAATTCTTTCATTTCTTCCAAGGGCATCCCGGTATCCTTCAGGGTTTTTAAAAACATGATGAATGCCATATCTTTTTTCGAATATAAGCGCTTATGGCCATTCTGCCTTTCGGGTTCTGGAAGTAATCCCAGCTTTTCATAGTAACGCAGTGTATGGGCACTGATGCCCGTATTTATTGCCGCTTCACCGATCGTATACATAATAAATCATCCCTTTCTTTTTTAATCAAGATTACAACTTAGAGTCAGCTTTAAGTCAATGGTAATTTGGAAAATAAGCAAACCGTCTATGGGATTTTTATTTTCAGGTACATATATATTTTTGCTCCATTCACCGTAAGATAGCACATAAGGTTTGTTACAATAAGAAAGAAAAACAAATCACAGACAAAGAAGGGGTCTGGCAAAATGAGTAAATTAGTAAAGATGAAAACGGTGCTTGTTACGGGGTATGCAAAAGCGCCACAGGGAAGTTCCATGTTTGAACTATACAAAACTTCCGGCATTGTTATGGAAATTGACACAGAGACCAATTTGATTGTGAATGCTGAATTTACCTTTGTTACAGAACTGGCAAGGGACTTCTTGAGAAGAGTGATCGTTGGTTATGATCTTTCTCAGGGGATTGACGGTTTGGTTCAGAGAATAGAAGATTATTATTATACTCCATCCACCAATTCAGTCATTATGGCGGTAAAAGCGGCGTACAAAAGATATATGGAAAAGATGAGACAGTCGCAAACAACTCATTGAAACCGTTTGCAGTTCTTGCTATAATAAACAATAATTTAAGAGTATACGATTGGAAAGTGTCTTCTTAATGGTGAAACACACCCATTTCACAGTAATTAGGAAAGCCCCGCTATCCATAGCAGTAGGGAATCGTGTCAGACTTCTTATGCCTATGGTTTAGTGTGGGCTTTTTTTGGTGCTCTTTGGAAAGGAGATGGATATTTAAATATTAAGTATTCAAAATTTTCTATACTAGTGACATAATAGATTTGAAGGAAAAGTTTTATCGTGACGAGTTTAGAAAACGCTTTACTAAATTATGAAAAGGGGACTGGAGATGAAAAGTGAAGCAAGTGCAGGCACGGAACTCAACCCTACGTCTATGAAAAACGCGGGAGCTCCGCCACAGACATGGGGCCAAAAACTGAAAATGATCGGTCCGGGCTTTGTTGTGGCGGCTACCGGTGTGGGAACAGCTGATATGATCACAGCTATCGTTATCGGAACATCGTTCGGGATGACCTTTGTTTGGGCGATTATTGTAGGGGCCATTTTAAAATACTTTTTGAATGAAGGAGTAGGCCGCTGGTATTTGGCCACCGGACAGACGATCTTGCAAGGGTGGCATTCACTGGGAAGATGGGCAACGGGTTATTTCGGTGTTTATTCTGTCATCTGGGGATACATATATGGTGCTGCCGCAGCCTTAACATGCGGTCTTGGCATGCATGCGATGTTTCCCATCATGCCGGTTTGGGCTTGGGCGGTTGTTCATTCGTTAGTGGGCTTTGCCCTCGTTTGGACAGGGCGTTACCTTTTGTTTGAACGGATCATGACCGTATTGATTGGTGTGATGTTTATTACGATTATCGGGACTGCCCTTCTCTTTTTGCCAAGCTTGGGAGAATTTGCGGGTGGTATTGTTCCTAAAGTTCCAGATGGGTCCTTCGTACTTGCGCTCGGTTTGATTGGCGGAGTAGGCGGAACCATCACCATGGCATCCTATGGGTACTGGCTGAAGGAAAAAGGATGGAACGGCAAGGGCTGGATCTCTATTATGAGACTGGATGCCAAAGCCGCTTACGCCATGACTGGACTTTTTTCCATGGCCGCTCTGATTATTGGAGCCAAATTTTTATATGGTACAGATGTGGAACTTCGTGGAGACCAGGGGCTGATCAACCTTGCCCAAATGCTGGGTGAAGAATTTGGGACCCCATTGAGATGGCTGTTCCTGGTTGCCTTCTGGTCCGCTGCCTTTACCTCACTTCTTGGTGTATGGAACGGTGTGCCTTATCTGTTTGCTGATTTTATTAAAACGATTCGTCTGAAAAAAGGAGAAGTTAAATCTGTAAAGCCGGTCTCAGAAAAAGAGCCGATGTATCGTCTTTACCTTGCATGGCTCACATTTCCTCCGATGCTGATCTTTTTCTTCGGAAAACCGGTGGAACTGATTATTCTGTATGGAGCCCTTGGCGCGTTGTTCATGCCGTTTTTGGCCATATCACTTGTGGTTCTCCTGAATTCGAAACGGGTCGAGGCGGAATATCGTAACAAGTGGCTCGCTAATGCTGTACTTATTGGCAGTGTATTGATGTTTGTTTTTCTTGGGATCCATGAGCTGCTAAATATCTTTAAATAATCCTCAAGGAAGGGCCTGTTCAAAGGGACAGGCTCTTTTTGTATGGAATAAAGGACTTTTGGTAAAATAGAGCCAATTAACTATAGAAGAAAGTAAGATTATGATAAAAGGATGTGAACAGCAGGTACGATCTGCTGAATGAAAATGATAATAAAAATTGTAATTGCGGATGATAATTCATTTATACGGGAGGGCATGAAAATCATCTTAAGCACGTATGGAGATTTTGAGGTGCTCGCGACGCTTAATGATGGACAGGAGGCAGTGGACTATTGCAAGTGGAACAAAGTGGATATCGCTTTGCTTGACGTTCGGATGCCGAACATGAACGGAGTGGAGGCAACAAAGCTGATTGCGGAGCAGACGGCGACAAAGCCGGTAATCCTCACAACCTTTGATGATGATGAATACATATTTGATGCCATTAAAAACGGGGCAAAAGGGTATCTATTAAAAAATACTGAGCCCGAGCGGATCAGAGAGGCCATAAAAAGTGTTTATCATGGCCATACGGTGATGCAGGATGTGGTGCTGGATAAATTAAAATTAAATATGGACGGAAGCAAAAAAGATGAGCACAAGATTGATGCCAGCTTGTTTACAGAGCGTGAAATGGGCATCATGGCACTGATCGCCAAAGGATACTCCAATAAATCCATCGCCAAGCAGCTCTTCATATCGGAAGGTACGGTTGCCAACCATATCACGTCTATTCTGGGCAAAACCGGACTGGAGCATCGGACACAGATTGCCATCTATTATTTAACCGGGTCTGTTGGGTAGGGGCGAAATAAATGGAACTATGGATCATTTACACCAAGCTGGTCGTTGTGCTTTTTCTTGCGGTCAGCTATGCCCACGCCAATGTGGATAACCTGCCGAACATCGTTTTTTGCCTTCTTCTGTATATCAGCATGAATAGTATCATGTATGTATTCAGCAAGGAAAGAATCAGACAAGGGATTCTGCTGGGGTCGGTCATCCTCATCTGTCTGTCCTTTTACGATGTGAACCCGCTGTTGATTCTGCTGCTGCCCATCAATTTTTATGAGTTGGCATCTCCTTTTATTAAAGTGAAGCCAGCCCTTTTGACACTGGGATTGATTCCGGTTTTTTACTTGCCGGAAGCAGAATATCTTTATGGCCTGGTGTCCGCTTTTAGCTTCGTGTCGTTTACGATGGCTACCCGCTATTCGGAAAAAATGATGATGTATGAAGATAAGCTCGATAAAATGAGGCATGATATACAGCGTCTTACGGCCAGTCTCAATGAGAATCAGGAATTCATTAAACAGTCGGAATACACCAACCGCCTGGAGGAAAGAAACCGGATCTCCCAGCAAATTCATGACAGCATCGGACACTCCATGACCGGAGCACTGATTCAGATGGAAGCGGCGAAAAGTCTGCTCAGCCTGGATACGGAAAAAGCAAAGGAGCTTATGCAAAACGCCATTTCCATTTCCAAACAAGGCATTGAAGATATACGGATCACTTTAAAGAACATGAAACCTCCAACAGAACAGATGGGAGTACAACGGTTGAAGCTGATTCTCGAAGAGTTTTCTGTCAAACACCGGATCAAGGTTCCTTTTGTCTATAAAGGCAATATAGATATGATCACACCGATCCAGTGGAAGATTATCACAGAAAATGTTACTGAGGCATTGACGAACGCATTAAAATATAGCAGAGCAACGGAGATTTCCATTGAAATTCATGTACTCAACCGGATGGTCAAAGCAGAGGTTAAAGATAATGGAAAAGGTGCCCAAAAGGTTGTAAAAGGCCTTGGCATCATGGGGATGGAAGAGAGGACCGCATCAGTGAACGGAACCGTCATTGTTGATGGGACGAACGGATTTTCCGTTACGACCCTTCTTCCCATGGGCTAAAGGAAGGTACTCATGGAAAGAACATGAGAATTCTCATATGAAAAGAGTGAACTAATGCACTGCGTTGGTTCGCTCTTTTTCCGTATACTGACACTATAAAGAATAACACGAGGTGAGATGGATGAACGTTTTGGAAATTAATAATCTTACAAAAAAATTCGGTGACTTCATCGCTGTAGACAATATGTCCCTAACGATTAAAGAAGGAGAAATCTTCGGCTTTCTTGGTTCGAACGGAGCCGGGAAAAGTACCACAATCAATATGATTGCAGGGTTGCTGAGGAGCAACGAAGGAGAAATCAAAATTCTTGGCAAGAACATTGCAAGCCAAAGCAAGTTTGCCAAAAGAAACATCGGCATCGTTCCACAGGATTTGGCCATTTACGAAGATTTGACAGCCTATGAGAATGTCCGCTTTTTTGCCGGGCTTTATGGCCTCAGAGGTACAGAACTGAAAGACCGGGTAGAGGAGGCGCTAAAGTTCGTTGGCTTGCTGGATAAACAGAAGAGCTTGCCGAAAAACTTTTCCGGCGGCATGAAGAGAAGGCTTAACATCGCATGTGCCATTGCCCATAAGCCCAAACTCATTATCATGGATGAACCGACAGTCGGCATTGATCCGCAGTCGAGGAATTATATCCTGAATTCGGTTAGGCAATTGAACGAGATGGGATGCACCGTTATCTACACGAGCCATTACATGGAGGAAGTTGAAGAGATCTGTACGAGAATTGCCATCGTGGATCACGGCAAAGTCATCGCAGAAGGTACGAAAGAACAGTTGAAAGCCATCATCACGGATACGAAAGACATCTGGGTCGATGTAAAATCCAACGAAAACCTGGAAGAAAATGCGATTAAAGAAATTAACGGGGTAAATACCGTTCAAGTCGAAGAAAACGTCGTTAAAATCAACTCCCAGGCCGAGGTAAGCAACCTGAATAAAATCATCCAGTATTTTATCAACCGCAACATCGAAATCCGTTCCCTCGAGGAGAAAGCACCCAACCTCGAAACCGTCTTCCTCACCCTAACCGGAAGAAACTTGAGGGATTAAGGAGTTTTGGCGATAGCCAAAATCTCCTACCATTAACAAATGGCAAAGCCAAAAGTTCCTACCATTAAAAATGGCGATAGCCAAAATCTCCTACCATTAACAAATGGCAAAGCCAAAAGTTCCTACCATTAAAAATGGCGATAGCCAAAATCTCCTACCATTAACAAATGGCAAAGCCAAAAGTTCCTACCATTAAAAACAGCGCTAGCCAAAAGTTTTTACCTTATTGAGCCTAACAGAGAAGCTCAATTTGTTTGTAGCTTCATTAGGGTTGATTTGAAGTGAAGGTGCGAGACTCCGACGGGAGATGCGTGCCATGTGAGACCAGTGAGGCGCTTGCGCCAAAGGGCTCAGCGCACGCCCCGCGAAGGTAGGCGTTTACGCCGGTAAAAGCGAGCAAGCTGAAACGAAAATCAACCCAATCCCAAAGCAACAAAGCTTACGAAAAACCAGCTTTACCAAAAAAACTTAAGGAGGTCCTCCCCTGTGAACGTGTTAAACATTGCACTTCTGCAGTTGAAAATCAGCATCAGGGATAAACGAACAATTATCTTCATGCTGGCGTTTCCTATCGTCATGATGCTGGTTCTTGGATCAGCGTTATCGAATGCGTTTGATAACCAAGTAAAAATAGATAAAATGAAGGTCCTTTATAAAGAAACCGACAACACGAGCATAGCACCCTATTTTGAACAATTCACGAAAGCGGCCAAAAAGGAAAATATTCATTTTTATAAAGCCTCGGATACAACCGATGGTAAAAAGGCAGTAAGGCAAAACCACTATGATGCCTATGTAGAGGTTTCCACTAAGGGAATGAATTTCTACGGCAGTGAACGGAACAGCATCGAGAGCAGCATTGTTCAGGGCATGCTGACTGCTTTTGCGGATAAGTATAATCTAGTGAGCCAGGTGGCCAAAGTGAAGCCCGATCAGACACAGGCGGTGCTGGCGAGCGGAACCTCACATGATTATGTAAAGGAAACATCTTTGAACGCCAAAAAAGCACCAGGTTCGATGGATTATTATGCGGTGGCGGTAACCACAATGATTGCCCTATATGGAGCGATTGGAGCAACCTTCCTGCTCAGAGGGGAAAGAACCCGAAATACAGCAGTGCGCCTTGCCGTTGCACCGATCAACAAAGCTGAAATCTTTCTGGGTAAAATCATCGGAAGCATTGTGCTAAACCTGTTGTCTCTTTTATTGATCGTTGCTGTAAGTTCATTCTTGTTTAAAGCGAACTGGGGAGATCATCTCGGTTTCGTTATCATCATTCTGCTGTCAGAAGTTTTCCTTGCTGTCAGCTTCGGCCTTGGCATCAGCTACATGGTGAAAACCGGTGAGGCTGCAAGAACGCTCATTCTGATTATTCTTCAGCTTGCCTCATTCTTTGGGGGTGCGTATTTCAAAATTGAAGGCGCAGACGGGATGATGAAGTTCATCATGAACCTTTCCCCGATTACATGGGCGAATACAGCCATAACCAAAATTATTTATAACAATGATCTCGCTGCCTCTCTTCAAGTTATTGGTTTAAACCTGGGTATTGCGATTGTCTTTTTAAGCATTGCCATCGTCTCGTTTAAAAGAAGGGAAGGGTTTTAAATGAAAGAAGCTCTTTGGCTCATCTCAAATTCGTTGAGATCTATCGTAAAAAACAAAAAACGATTATTTACCTACCTGTTTGTTCCGCTGATTGGTATTCTTATCGGGATCGCCGCTTACGGGAACACAGGCCCGACTACGATGTATGCAGGTGTCGTTAATCATGACAATGGAAAAATAGCAAAAGATACTGTGAAATTCATCAGCGGAATCAATCATGTCAAGGTCTCTAACATCGATTCTTCAAAAGTAAACGACCAGATTGCATCTGGAAAACTGGATTGTGTAATCATCCTGGATTCAGGCTTTTCAAAAAGTGTGATGAATGGAAACCCGGACCATATCGAGATGGTTTCGATTAAAGGTGCCTCTATCACAGGCTTTGTAAAATCCTATGTGAACAATTATCTGTCCAATGTGGCTTCCTTGAGCAAAGCGGCAGGAGGAGATCACACCGCATTCCAAAAAATGTACGATCAGTACAAAGATTCAAGCTTTAAGGTTAACGCTCAATCATTAAAGGACACGTCCAAAAATAATGACATTACAGGCCAGACGATCGGCTTCCTCATCATGATTATGCTCTCCAGTGCAGGCGGATTATCAGAGATTATCATTCGTGAAAAGGAAAACAGAACGTATTTACGCTTAATGTCATCGCCAATCAACAGCCGGATCTATGTCTTTTCCAATGTGGTTGTGAACATGATTATCATGACTGTGCAAATTTTAATTACACTCACAGTGATGACAAAGATATTTCACATTTCTCCAGGTGTTCCATTCTGGACGATGGTTGGAGTACTATTGATCTTCGCACTTGCCGGAGTAGGATTATCGCTTGTTATTACTTCCTTTGCGTCCACTACCGCTTCCTCAGGAGCGATGCAAAACCTGATCATGACGCCAACATGCCTTTTGGCAGGCTGCTTCTGGCCGGTGGAAATCATGCCAAAGACCATGCAAAAAATTGCGGAATTCCTCCCGCAGAGATGGCTGCTTGATACCATCACCCAGCTGCAAAAAGGGCATTCGCTCAGCAGCCTTTCCATGAATATTTCCATTCTATTCGCCTTTGCGTTGGCATTCTTCATGATCGCCATTTACAAATTCAGCCGCGGAAACAACGTAAGAAACTTTATTTAATAGTAAATCTCCTTTGGTTATCCAAAGGGGATTTTGCGTTATGGCTTTAATACGACTTTAATACATTCATCCTGATGATCGTTGAAGGTTTTATAAGCCGCGCTTGCCTGGTCGAGCGGTACGCGGTGAGTGATAATTTCTGTTGGATCAAACTCTTTGTTGGCAATTTTATCAAAAAGCATCGGCATGTAATGAATCACAGGGGCCTGCCCCATTTTCAGGGTGACGTTCCGTTCAAAGATATTTCCGAGCGGAAACATATTATACATGGATCCGTAAACACCGGTCATCTGGATGATGCCGAATTTCTTTACAGCTCTGATGGCGATCTGTATAGCACTCAGTGTCCCGCCCTGAAGCTTTAACTTTTGCTCGATAGCTTCCACGGCTGACTTTTTGCCATCCATCCCGACACAGTCGATGACAACATCTGCTCCCCCATGGGTAATTTCGTGAATATGGGCGCCCATATCATCAAACTGATCAAAGTTGAAGGCTTCTACATTGTTCATCTTGACGGCATGGTTCAAACGGTAAGGGAGATTGTCCACAGCGATGACCCGCTTGGCACCTTTCATCCAGGCGAATTTTTGGGTCATCAGACCAATAGGACCACAGCCGAGGACAACAACCGTATCTCCTTCTTTTACCCCGGCGTTTTCTACGCTCCAGTAGGCAGTAGGAAGAACATCTGACATGAAGAGGACGGCCTCGTCTTCGAGTTCAGCAGATTCCGGAATGACAAACGGCATAAAGTTCCCATATGGGACGCGCAGGTACTCAGCCTGTCCGCCGTTGTAGTCCCCATAGCGCTCGGTAAATCCGAAGTATCCGCCTGTATCAAATTCAGGATTTCGGTTTGAATTATCACATTGGCTTTCCATCTCATGCTGGCAATAATAACAGTGGCCGCATGAAATGTTAAATGGTAAAACAACACGGTCCCCTTTTTTCACACGGGTAACATCAGGCCCGACTTCTTCCACGATGCCCATTGGTTCATGTCCAATCACATAATCCTTTTGCGCAGGAAGAGCTCCCTGATAAATGTGCAAATCCGATCCACAGATGGCAGTGGAGGTAATGCGTACAATAATATCTTCTTTTTCCTGCAGTCTGGGATCTTTTACATTTTTTACTTCGATCTCTTTTGCTCCCTGGAACGTAACGGCCTTCATAATCAACCTCCTAAATATGGTATAAAATTCTATACCCTTTGTGAGATTTTTTTATCCATCATTTACTTAAACGTTAAAAAAAGCAGCTCTCGCAAGGAGAAGCTGCTTTCGTCAGTCATTTATGGATTGGTTGACCACATGCCTGCATTTTTGATGAAAATACGCGGATTTAATTTAAGTTGGGAAACCATGAACTCTGCCATGTCTTCCGGCTGCATGACTTTTTCAGGATTGCCGTCCGTCAGGTTGGTTTCAATCGCCAGGTCTGTTGCGACAGTACTTGGTGTAAGGGCACTGACCCGGATATTGTGTTTTCTTACTTCGAGCATGAGAGATTCTGTTAATCCAAGAACTGCAAATTTGGAGGCGCTGTAAGCACTCGTTACCGGTGCTCCTTTTTGTCCTGCAGAGGATGAAATGTTAATGATGTCGCCCGCTTTTCGTTCAATCATTTCCGGCAGGACCGCTCGGGTGACATTGTAGACACCCATAACATTCACGTCTATGATGTTTTTCCACTCTTCTGGCGAAAGCTCGAGAAATCCGCCAAATTTGGCGACCCCGGCATTGTTGATTAAAATATCAATTTGATTTAAATCAGAAGTAAGGGTTTCTACCGCTTTTACAACTGCATCATAGTCGGTGACATCAGCTTCAGCGACAGATACTTTTACTCCATATTCCTTCAGTTCTGCTGCCGTTTTTTCCAGGTTGGCAAGGGTCCTTCCCAGAAGACCGACATGAATGCCTTCTTTCGCAAAAGCGATAGCTGTAGCCCGGCCAATACCCCGTCCTGCCCCGGTGATGAGCGCCGTTTTTCCCTTTAATGTCTGCATAAATATTCCTCCTTTATGTACTCGGGAAGGACCGCTAAAAGCAGTCCAATCCCTGTAAATCTTATTCTACTCCAGATTGGCATGACGGCCGAACATGGTGTCGGTATCAAGCCCTTTTCTTTCCATAAAACGCAGAATCACCGCATCGAAAAACAACAGCAGTGTTTGTTCGAATAAGGATCCCATCGGTTGAATGGTTTTATACTCGTTATCCGATTGGTCCTTTGGAGAGCCTGGCAGTTTCACGCAGGCATCTGCCATTTTTCCCAGCGTTGAGTCAGGGAAAATGGTAACGGCCATTACTTTTCCACCAATGCTTTTGGCTTTTTCCGCCATCGTGATCAAGCTTTTCGTTTCCCCAGAGCCTGAGGCGAAAATGATAAGGTCATTTTCGGTAAAGTTGGGAGTCACCGTTTCACCGATTACATAGGAATCAAGCCCCATATGCATCATCCGCATAACGAAGGATTTTCCCATCAATCCGCTTCGGCCGGCTCCTGCAACAAAGATCTTTTTGGCAAGGAGAATTTCATCCACAAGCTTTTCTGCTTCTTGATCTGAAATTAAGTCGGCAGCTCTGCTTAATTCCTTCACAATTTCCGAATAATAATGTGAAGCTTTCATAGTTAATTCCTTAGTGTTGCTTGATTAATTCTTGGATTTTAGCTGCAGTTTCTTTTTTGTCATCTTGTCCGGTAATACCACCGCCGACAATGACAAGATCAGGCTGTGCTGCCACAACTTCAGATAAGGTTTCAAGTTTGATGCCGCCAGCAACAGCTGTCTTTGCGTTTTTAACCACGCGTTTGATGGCTTTCAAGTCTTCAAACGAATTTTTTCCTGCCGCCTGTAAATCATAACCGGTATGAACACAAATATAATCAACACCAAGATTATCGAGTTCTTTCGCGCGTGTTTCAATGTCTTTAACAGCGATCATATCAACAAGGATTTTTTTGTTTTGTTTTTTGGCTTCTTCCACAGCACCCTGGATGGATGCATCTTCAGCAGCGCCAAGAATCGTAATAATGTCTGCACCGGCTTCGGAAGCTTTCATTACTTCGTATCCTGCAGCATCCATGATCTTCAGGTCAGCCAGGACCTTCAAATTCGGGAATGCTTCTTTCATCGCTTTAACGGCTCCAAGGCCTTCATTAATAACAACCGGAGTACCGATCTCCACGATATCAATGTGATCTTCTACTTCTTTCACCAATTCGATGGCTTCTTCTGTATTGACAAGGTCTATCGCTAGTTGTAATTCCATTGTTAGTTCTCCTCCTGTGATGTCTTATCTAGGTTGATGCAACCTATAATATTTCCTTAAACGATAATTGTCATTCGTAAAGGATAGTTGTAAGTATACTCCTTATTTACATTATGTGAAGTACTGACTTTAATATTACATAGTGCCAAAAAGTATACTATGAGTTATACTAGGGGTGGAGGTGATAAAAGATGTCTAGAATGGATGGAAAGATGTTTAACTGCGAAAAAGAATTAACACTGTCCGTCATCGGAGGCAAATGGAAGATGATCATTTTATGGCATTTGGGGAAAGAAGGGACCAAACGTTTTGGTGAACTGAAAGCGTTGATTCCCGGCATAACACAGCGCATGCTCGTCAACCAGCTGCGAGAGTTGGAAGAAGACAAGATTATTCATCGAGAAGTCTATCCCGTTGTTCCGCCTAAAGTGGAGTACTCATTAACAAAGCAAGGCAAAAGCCTGATGCCGATATTGGATGCCATGTACCAGTGGGGAAAAGATTACATGGTAACCATGGATATGAAACCGCTGGATGACGCAAAATAATCCCGTCTTACCATGGACGGGATTTTTTCTTTCAAAAACTATTTGTGTTTCATGAATGCAAAGGGTTACAATGAGTATTATTCGAATGCCGTGTGGTGATCAAAATTGAAACTAAGTGAAACAGACCGGAAAATTTTAGAGCTTCTTTCGCACAATGGACGAATGTCCTATGCGGAAATCGGCAAGGAATTGAACATTTCCCGAGTATCCATCCGGGATCGTGTGCATCAGATGATGGAAGCTGGCATCATTGAAAAGTTCAGTGTTGTCATCAATTCGGAAATGGTCGGAAAAACGGTATCTGCCTTTTTTGAAGTGGACTGTGAACCCGCTTATCTCGTGACAGTCGCAGAGAAGCTGGTAAACAATCCAAGTGTGGCAAGCTGCTATCAGATGACAGGTCCAAGCACCTTGCATATGCACGTGCTGGTAGAAGACTTTCCGTCATTGGAAAGCTTCATCAATAATGAACTTTACGGTATAGAAGGAATTACAAGAGTTGAATCCCACATTCTGCTGCGGCGATTTAAAAGCCGGTCGGGATTAAAACTGTAGGCATCTTACATACAAAAGCCGCTCGGGTCACCAGCACCCGGGTGGCTTTTTGCCATTTAACGAATAGGCCAGATGCTGTATTTAAGCAAGAATGAACAAAACATGCTGGCACAGATGGGCATCTTTCAGGATGTGGGCAAATTCAAGATCGATCCGGGCATCCTGAACAAACCAGGACGCTTGACGGACGAAGAATTTGAGATTATGAAAAGTCATCCGCAGTATGCGGTACTTTATTGAAAAGGCTGGGTGAAATTCCCGAACTTAAAAATTAATAAACATACAAAAAACAAGCGACACAATGGAGAGTGCCATTACGAGCAGCGCTAAGAGCAGAAGAAAGAATGTAATTGGGGATATCTATCCTAATGGTTTCAGTTTTATTTTATATTCTAACGGTAAGTGGATGTCTAGAAAGAAGCTGGGCATTCATACGATTGATGAGGCTATCGATTGGGTTATAAAAGATATTCGGCGAATGAGTAGAGATTCAAAAAAATAGTAGATTATCTTACTATTTTAGTAGCAAAAAAAACCTTTACTGAATATGTTAGTTATTGAATGATGCGAATGATTGTACAAGCATAGCATTTATTCACTGATTTAACTTTTACGGAGGGTTGGTAATATGGGGAACATGAGGAACACAAGGAATTTAAGCCTATTTAACAATTTGAACAACATGTCATCAGACGAGGTATTTGAAATTGGCGCTAATTGCCTGTTAGTATTAAAAAACCGCTTTTTTGCAGTCGTAGAAATAGAGTCGGAGGTTCCAGGGGTTGATCTAGAAGTGTTTGTGATCATCCGTATAGATGAACAAACCGCTATGCAACTCCACGATGCAGGATTGGAATTTTGTGAAATCGTGAATAGAATACCGGGAGCAACAGAGGGTGTAAATGTAGAGTTCAAATGTATTTTTATCAATAAAAACCAAGCGTTTGCATTGTTTGATGTAGAAGATGATTTTGACGAGGCAGTATTTGTGAGAATTTCTTTGGATGAGGCTAAGCGTTTAATACGCAGAGGCGCCATGCAATGTACCGTAATTGATGCTCGAAACAATAATTCTAATTGCTAGATATAAAAAGGTGCATTAAAGGTGCCAGGCATCACTCATTACACAAGTGTGTAACGGGGGTGCCTGGCACCTTATTGTTGTTTTGGTAAACACCATATTTTTTTAATAGCCGCACAGCCGCCACTATGATTGTAAATCTTTGGCAGTATTACTATTTTTGCTCTGCTTAATTGGTTAACTTACTATTTTAGTAGCAAAAAAACCTTTACGGAATATGCTAGTTATTGAATGATGCAAGAGTGCTGCCATAGGAAAGGCTTATTGGACAAGCATGGCATTTATTCACTTAACTTATACGGTAAAGGGTTGGTATAATGGGGAAAATGAGGAACACGAATAATAGTCTTTTTGGAAATTTGAGCAACATGACGCCAGAAGAGATTTTTGAGATTGGGGCCAACTGCTTGTTGGTACTGGACAATAAGTTTTTTGCTGTCGTTGAAATTGAATCTGCTGTTATGGATGTGGAGCTCAGTGTGTATGTAATCATTCGAATTGATGAAGCCACTGCACGGAGACTTCATAATGCTGGTCTTGAATTTTGTGAAGTAACACGAACCGTTCCTCACGAGAGAAACGGAATTACGGTAGAGTTTCAATGTGTGTTTATTCAAGGCAACAATGCTTTTGCTTTGTTTGATGTGGAAAATGATTTTGACGAAGCTGTATTCGTTAAGATCTCACTCTCTGAGGCTAAGCGTTTAATACGCCAAGGCGCCATGCAATGTACCGTAATTGATGCTCGAAACACTAATTGCTAGATATGAAATGGTGCTATTAAAGGTGCCAGGCACCACTCATTACACAAGTGTGTAAAGGGGGTGCCTGGCACCTGTTTTTTTAGTTATCTCTTTGCTGCATCTACGATACGACCTTCGACTTTAGGGTCGACGGTTTTGATTTTTGCTACGTAGTCGCGAAGGTTCTCCCAGTCAGAGAAGCCAAGATCGGTTACGAAGGAAGCAGACTAATCGTATGCTATTCGCAGGGTGAATTTAATGGAGCATTGGTTCTGGTTCAAACCGGCAGGATATCTGCTCGTCCGGATTGCCAATCCCTATTTTCAAATCAAGGACAGTGATGGTGATCAAAAAGAATAGAATCTCATTGAGAGGAGCGGAAACAGTGTTTCGATTGGAAAATCGGAATATATGATCGTAAAGGAACATTCCGAGATTACAGAATGGACGCTTGTCATATTAAAGCCCATGAGTTTTTTAATGGAAGGGTTGTCAGTGGTCAGGACTTCTGTACTTATATGACTCCTTTTGTAAAAGGGAAACTCTTCGCTCCGCTTTATGATGTTCTTGATGGAAACTTGAAGGACTCTTTTGTAAAGGGAACCACTGAGGCGTATGCGATCGACAATAAAACATACGGCCTCCCACTGGAGCTGAACATCGCTCCCATCTACTATAAATCTATCTCTTGCTCTTCCTAAAACTCCGCATTGGGAAAACTATATAAAGGTTTGGACGGAAGGAAACATCAGCCAGTATTTTTTTAATAGTTTCACCTCTACGGTTTCAGCTGTCATACTTACGATCATGCTCGCAAGTATGGTAACGTTCGCCATTACACGAATGAAATGGAAAGGAAGCAGGCTGGTTTTGGGGATTTTTATGGTCGGTTTAATGATCCCTGCGCATTCAACCCTTATACCGCTATTTAATACCTTTACGAAGATCGGTCTGATTGATAATTCATTGTCAGTCATCCTTTCCTATACGGCCTTTAACCTGCCAATCACCATTATGATTTTACTTGGCTTTTATGAGGCGCTGCCAAGGGAAGTGGAAGAAGCAGCGGTATGGACGGGAAGGTTATTCAACTGTTGTGAATGGATAGTGAGAATTACGTATGCCAACTTGTTATGGATACTTTTCACCGCAGCCGGGCTTGGTGTCTTTGGAATCATGCCGGCAACCGCGGCACTGTTTGCTGTTGTAAGGAAATGGCTGATGAAAGAAGAATTTCCAATTGGGTTTACTTTTCTTCACTACTTCAAAAAAGAATTTAAAACTTCCAACCTGGCAGGTTTTCTTTTGGGGATTTGTGGAATTCTTCTGTATGCAGATTATCACTTTCTGTTAACAGCGAGCGGTGCCTTTCGGATTAGAGCAGCAGCACTCCTGCTGCTCTTCCTGTTTTGTTATTGCCTGACCGTACTGTTCTTTTTTCCTGTTTTCGTTCATTACGAGCTGGATTTGTTCGGATACATAAAAACGGCGTTTTTGATCGGGATGATGAACCTCCACGCTGTATTTTTCATGGCTGTGGCTGGGGGCTCTGGTTTATCTTCAAATCAGTTATCCCGGATTTCTCCTCTTTTTGGAGCCGTTTCTCCAGCCATACTGATCATGGCAGGAGGCTGCTATGGATTCAATCGTATGAAAAGGCTGCAGTTGAGCAGAACAGCACCAGGACACAGATGATGAATTGAAAAGGAGCGTGTCTTATGAATTACCGTGAATTGGGAAACACCGGAATGAAGGTAAGTGAAGTAAGCTTTGGCACATGGGCAATTGGCGGATCCTGGGGACATACAAATGACGAGGATTCGTTAAAAGCATTGGATTATGCAATTTCCGAAGGTGTGAATTTTTTTGATACTGCCGATGTATATGGAGACGGCCACAGTGAGGAATTGCTTGCAAAGGCAACAAAGGGAAAAGAGGACCAAATTTATATCGCGACGAAGTTTTGCAGGCAGGGGGACATCCAGTCCCCGGAAAACTATTCCTATGAAACGGTTAAGAAGTATTGTGAGGACAGCCTGAGAAGGCTTGGCCGTGAAGCAATCGATCTTTACCAAATTCATTGCCCGGCAACAGAGATTCTGAGGGACGGGCAAGTTTTTGATGTGCTTGACACGTTAAAGAAGGAAGGAAAAGTAAGGAATTACGGAGTCAGTGTGGAGACTGTGGAAGAAGGGTTAATCTGCCTGGAGCATCCGAATGTATCCAGTCTTCAGGTGATCTTCAATATGTTCCGTCAAAAGCCGCTCGAAGCATTGTTTCCCCAGTCGGCAAGCAAAAAAGTCGGTATTTTGGTAAGGCTTCCGCTTGCCAGCGGACTGCTTACGGGCAAATATCAAAAAGGCCATGTATTCGAGGAGGACGATCACCGGAATTTTAATGAAAACGGCGAAGCATTTAATGTGGGTGAAACCTTTGCAGGACTCGGTTTTAATAAAGGTGTGGAACTGTCTGATCAGCTGAAGTGGATCGCGGATGGCAGACCTTCCATGGCAAGTGCTGCCCTTCGTTGGATTATGGACCAGTCAGAGGTCACCTGTGTGATCCCAGGGTTTAGAAACGAGAGGCAGATCGAACAAAATCTACAAGCGCTTGATACACGCCCGTTTTCTCAAGAAGAACTTGAGCGCATCAGAAGTTTTTATGACTCTGACGTAAAGCAATTTATCAGAGGAGCTTATTAAGTACTAAAAAGAGTTTGCTTAAACACCTCCTTTCAGGAGGTGCTTTTTTTATTTTAGCCCGTTGAAAAAATATTCAAGAAATTTGCAAAATTATGTAGAAAATATTCAGAATTTATTTTATAATCTAAAATAATACGATGACGTTTGTAAATTTAAAATCTATTTATAGCTAACAAACGTAATTTAGTTTTAATTTTTATAATCGAATGTTAGAAAAGGGCTTGAAGTTGGCTGTTTTAATTGTTCAACGGTTTATACAGTTGATATTGCTGTTGATCGGAATTTCATTCATTGTTTTTTTGAGCACATTGCACCGGGTGATCCTGCCAGTATCATTGGAGGTCCGACCGCATCAAAGGCTGATATAAAAGCCATTCAAGAAAATTTGGGGCTTAACAAACCCATCCTGGTTCAATACTGGGATTATCTAAAAGGGGTGTTTAGCGGGAATCTCGGATTCTCCTATCATACCAAGCAATCGGTCACAGAAGCGTTAACCGAGCGGTTTCCTAACACGCTTAATCTTGCCATTGCCAGCATCATTGTTGCGGTGGTCATTGGGGTTGCAGCCGGAATTATTTCAGCTCTTAAACATAATTCACTGTTTGACGCATTAAGCACCATGATTGCTATTGGCGGCATTTCCATTCCGAATTTCTGGCTTGGAGCAGTTCTTATACTCATTTTTGCCGTGAACTCGCAATGGCTTCCGGTTGGAGGGCTGACCGATCCTTTCTGGACAATTGAAGGAATGAAACAGCTCATTTTGCCGGCTCTCACGCTTGGCACCGGGTCGGCAGCAATGATCGCCCGCATGAGCCGTTTAGCCATGCTTGAGTGATCCGGGCTGACTATGTCGCGGAAATTGAAGAAGGCCATTATATCGCATGCCACGAAAGATAGTATGTTAATCAGAAAACGATATGAAAAATTCCGAATGAATACTATAATCAAAAACATATGATGTACATATGTAAATTAATAATTTCATTTTTATTAACAAACGGAATTTAATTGTAAGTTTTTTGACCGAATGTTAGAATGATGAGGATTATTCATATCCTCATGGCAAGAGAGGGGATCACAATGGATCAGCAAACGATTGAAAAAACAGAAGAACAATTGCTATTTAATCATCAGCGGTACCCATATGCTTCACAGCGTTCAGCCATGTACAGTACAAGAGGAATGGTAGCGACGTCCCAGCCTCTTGCAGCACAGGCGGGACTTGATATGCTGAAAAAAGGCGGCAATGCGATTGATGCTGCGATTGCAACAGCTGCCTGTCTGACGGTAGTTGAGCCCACATCCAATGGAATCGGCGGCGATGCCTTCGCATTGGTGTGGACAAAAGGGAAACTCCATGGATTGAATTCCAGTGGACCTGCTCCGCAAGGTATTTCTGCGGATGCCTTGAGAGAAAGGGGCTATGAAAAGATACCAAAGTTTGGCTGGGAACCTGTCACTGTGCCCGGTGCCCCGGCAGCCTGGGCAGAATTATCCCGGCGTTTTGGCAAGTTGCCTCTCACAGAAGCCCTGAAGCCGGCCATTGCCTATGCAGAAGAAGGCTATCCGGTTTCACCTGTTTTAGGAAAGTATTGGAATAAGGCTTATCATGCATACAAGAAGGCGCAAAAACATAATGAATTCCAAAGCTGGTTTGAAACGTTTGCGCCAAATGGAAGAGCTCCCGAAATCGGGGAGGTATGGCGCTCACCGGGTCATGCCGCTACATTAAAGGAAATTGCGGAAACAGAGGCTGCATCGTTTTACCGTGGCGCGCTTGCTGATCAGATCAGTGCGGCTTCCGAGGCGGAAGGCGGTTTTTTGAGAAAAGAAGATCTGGCCGCTTTTTATCCTGAATGGGTGGAGCCAATCAAAGCGGACTATAAAGGATATGAAGTTTGGGAAATTCCGCCAAACGGACAGGGCATTGTCGCTTTAATGGCATTAAATCTCTTAAGTGAGTATGATTTCCCTGAGATAGAATCCGCAGAACGTTATCACAAACAGATTGAAGCCATTAAGCTTAGCTTTATGGATGCCAAAAAATATGTGACAGATACTACCCATATGAAGGTGACAGCTGATGCTCTTTTGTCAGAGGAATATACGGAAGAGCGACGACAGTTGATCGGTGAGGAAGCCCTTCTTCCTGAACCGGGTACTCCGCCTAAAGGGGGAACCGTTTACCTGGCAGCGGCAGATGAAGAAGGAAATATGGTTTCTTTTATACAAAGCAATTACATGGGCTTTGGTTCAGGGATTGTGGTTCCGGACACAGGAATCAGTCTTCAAAACAGAGGACATGATTTTTCCCTGGACGAAGATCACCACAACTGCCTTTGCCCGGGAAAAAGAACCTATCATACAATTATTCCCGGCTTTCTGACCAAGGATGGAAAACCGGTCGGCCCGTTTGGTGTGATGGGGGGCTACATGCAGCCGCAGGGTCATGTCCAGGTGATCATGAACACGATTGATTTCGGCCTCAACCCGCAATCTGCACTTGATGCACCGAGATGGCAATGGATAGAAGGAAAAGAAGTTCTTGTGGAACGTTCGGTGCCGCAGCACATCGCAGAGGAACTGGTTCGAAAAGGCCATGATGTAAAAGTAGCGACGGACGGCGGAGCCTTCGGACGGGGACAGATTATCTGGAGAAATTCAGAAACTGGGGTCCTGACAGGAGGAACCGAAGGACGAACAGATGGAGCTGTAGCTGCCTGGTAGGAATATGTGTAAGGATTTGATGAAATGACATATCTTAATTTATTTATCGCCTTCTTTCGTTCGGGCATTTTGGGATATGGAGGAGGACCTTCCTCCATACCGCTTGTTCATAAAGAAGTGGTAGGAAACTTTAAATGGATGAATGATGAAGAATTTGGTGACGTGCTGGCACTTGGAAATGCGCTTCCCGGGCCGATCAATACGAAAATGGCCGGCTATATCGGCTACCGTGTTGCCGGTATATTGGGTATGCTGGTTGCCATTCTGTCATCCATTCTGCCCACCATCATTCTTATGATCGTGCTTCTGACTTCATTGGCACAATACAAGGACCAGCCATGGGTACAGGGCATGACCAAGGGTGTGCTTCCTGTTGTTGCTGTGATGATGGGAGTCTTGACCTGGCAATTCTTTTCCAGCTCTAAAAAGGGTCTGGGCATTAAACTTAGCCTGATCCATATTGTAGTTGGAGTGATTTTACTTCAGGTGCTCGGGGTTCATCCCGCTTTTCTCATTGGTGCCCTGCTCGCGTATGCGCTGTTGAAGCCGGAAAAAAAGAAACAGGAAGAACCTGTTGAGGAAGCAAAGAGGGGAGAGGGTCTGGGATGATTCTGTGGCATATCTTTCTCGCATTCTTTATCCCGGGCATACTGGGATACGGAGGAGGACCTTCCTCCATTCCACTGATCGAAAATGAAGTGGTCGGACGTTATCACTGGATGACGGTGAATCAGTTTACTGAAGTTCTTGCGCTGGGAAATGCGCTTCCCGGACCGATTGCCACCAAGATGTCAGGCTATATCGGCTACATGCAGGGAGGCGTTCTTGGTTCAATCGTTGCTACAGTTGCAACGGTAGGCCCTTCGCTATTTTTGATGATTGTTTTCCTCGGTGTGATCTACAAATACAAGGATTCACCCCGGGTGAAAAAAATGACCTTGTTTGTTAAACCCACCATTGCCGTACTTCTTGGCATTATGACGTATAACTTTTTTAAGCAATCGGTGGATACGTCCGGATGGATACAAACAGCGGCCATTGCCCTGCTCAGTTTTCTGTTAATGGAAAGGCTGAAGGTTTCACCTGTGATCGTCATTGTCGCCGCCATTGGGTACGGAGCCCTTTTTATGGCGTAAATCAAAAAAGAGGACACCCTGCGCGCACGCAGAATATCCTCTTTTTCTTATTATTTGACGGTTCTTGTGCTTCTCAGAATAATGGGTAAGATCGTCCCGGCAAGTACAAGCCCAAAAGCGATTGCCCCCGAAATTAAAAAGGTTTGGGATCCAAGCTGAATCGCTTCATTATAATCATTTTCAACGAGCTGCCTCATCGTATCATACGCCCCGCCACCGGGAACGAGCGGAATGATGCCTGAGACACTGAAAATAATGACCGGCATTCGGTAAATCCTTGCGTAAAGATGACTGATGGCTGCAACGACAAAAGAGGCCAGCGCGGTGGCGAGAACCAGGTCGAATTGATTGTTGCCTGACATCCCTTCAAAAATCAGCCAGCCGATCATGCCGCAGATACCTCCTGGAATTACCGCTTTTCTCGGTACATTAAAAAGAATACCGAAGCCTGCTGAAGCAATGAAACTCGTCCAAATGGCTTCAAAGATGTGCATAGGGTTCCTCCTTACAGCGTTACAATGACAAAGGCAATTCCTGTGCCGATGGCGAAGGCAGTGAGCATGGCCTCTGCACCCAGAGAGATTCCGGAAACCAGATGGCCGGCCATCAGGTCCCGTACGGCATTGGTGATTAAAACACCAGGCACAAGTGGCATGACAGCGCCAATAATGATTTTATCCAGCTGGCTTCCCATCCCGGATGTTATCGCCAGTTTTGCGACTAATCCGATTACAAAGGCAGCAAGCAGTTCAGAGAAAAAACGGACCGAAATATAGCGTTTGATCACGAGAAAAACAACATATCCTGCGCCACCGGCAATCATCGCCGGCATAAAATCACGCCAGTTTCCCTGAAACATGAGGGCGAAGCAGCCACTGACAAGAATAGCGGCCAATGTTTGCACCCATGCTGGATAAGCCTCGGGTGTTTTTTCTATTTTTTTAAGCTCTTTTCTCGCTGTATCCAAGGAAAGAGACTCGCTCGCCACTTTTCTTGAAAGATCATTGACGAGGACGACCACATGCAAATCGGTGGAGCGGTCAACAATCCTTACAATCTTTGTATAATCCATGGTGCGTCCTTTTTCAAAGAGAGAAAGAATGATCGCTGTCGGTGTAACAAAAACTTGAGCGGCTTTCATGCCGTAATTTTGCGCAAGGCGGGTAATGGTATCCTCTACACGGTAGGTTTCTGCACCGTTTTGAAGCATAAGCCTGCCTGCCAAAAGGCAGACTTCCATTACGTCTTCAATTTTATTTTGGGTCAATGTAAGTCCCCTTTCAGCAAATTAATTTAATTGATAGCGATCGGTCTTTGTAAACTGGCGCCGGGCAAAGAGAACAGTAAGAGCGAACAAAAAGGCCGCAAACAAAAATTCCACCCGGTTTCCAAGCTGATAGAAAACAGAACCAAAAATTGGACCCGCAGCCATCCCCAGGTACCTGAAAAAGTTATACACACCAATCGCTGTCGCCCGATTTTGGGTAAAGGCTCTGGCCAAGAGCGTCGTCTGGACAGGAAGCGAAAGGCCGAGGCATAGCCCGAACAGGGAGATGCTTACGATCAATACAGGCAAAGATACCGGTGAGAGAATGACGAATAATATGGTTGCCAGGACATTCAACGACGAAGTGATTAACAAAAATGACCTTGGGTTGCTCTTCTCCTGAAGCCGTCCGCCGGTAAAGCTGCCAAGCACTAGAAAAAGTGACATGGGAAGAAAAACAAGTCCTTTTTGTCCAGCTGACAGCCCATAAAAGGAGGCTAAAAGATTGGGAAGAAAAACAAGGAAATTATAAAACGAATAGTATTGAATAAATCCAAGAAGGATGACCGCAAGCCCCGTCCTATCCTTTAAAACGATTGTAAAATCAGAAAAGCTGAATCCTTTTCGTTCCGGACCCTCCGGCTTGGTTTCCGGAAGCAGCTTCACATTGGCAAGAAACATGATGAGTCCGGTGCCAGTCAGCACCCAAAAAACTCCTTGATATCCAGTATACCCTCCAACAAAGCCGCCTACAACGGGGCCGATTACGGGTCCAAGTGTAACGAGAGTCTGAAAGGTTCCCATGGATCTCCCAAGTGATTTACCTTCAAACAAGTCCCCAATAACCGTGGTGGCCACTACCGATCCAGCTGCAATACCCGCTGCCTGAAAGGCACGGAAAAACAACAGAACCCAGATGGAAGTTGATAGGGCAGCGCCTGCAGAAGCAACAATATAGAGTAAGATGGCCGGCAGCAAAATTTTGCGCCGTCCAAGCTTATCTGTCAGCGGTCCGTATACCATCTGCATCATTGCCAGTACGAACGTAAAAATAGAAATCGTCAGGTTCACAATAAATCCTGACGTCTGAAAATCATGCTGGATTTCAGGCAAAATAGGAGTGTAAATCGTTTGGGTAAACGGTCCGAAAAACGCAGCAAACCCCACACAATAAAGAATGACTTTCTTATTCAATGAACAAATCCGCCTTTCAAGAAAAAAACGTTCTACGCAATCTGCCTCAATCATTACATAGAAACAGCCTTTAACTATTCATTATATGTACTTTTCTTTTTCTCATTTTACACCTTTACGTACTCCTGGCAAAGAATAAATAACCTCTCTTTGGTTCAATCTAAAACATAGAAATACTAGGCTTTAGAGGGCAGGTGAACAAATGAAGAACCATCGAAGCAATAAAAACTCAAAGCCGGTAACCATGAATGCAGATGAAAACCTGCATGTTATTCAATCTATCCTTCATGGAACAAGTGATTTAAAAACCAGAACCATAACCTATCAGAAATCTTCAGGAGTTATTATCTATCTAGAATCTATTGCGGATACAGAGAAAATACAGCAAAGCGTGATTGAACCATTAAACAGAGCCATGGATGAAGAGGGGACCGTTGAGACGGTCATCACCAATACGGAGCTTTCGTTCATCGAAGAGCTGCATCAGGGAGTTGGAAAGCTTCTAACCGGTTCCTGTCTTTTATCATTGGATGGCATGTGCGGCATGTATGCGGTCAATGTTACCAACCAATTGACAAGGACTCCGGAGGAACCAACCAACGAAAAAGTGGTCCGCGGATCTCATGAAGGATTTGTGGACAGTCTGACTCAAAATCTTGGGTTGATCCGAAAGCGTCTTGAAAATGAAAATTTGGTAGTCAAACAGTATGTCATCGGGCAATCCACCAATACAAAAGTGGCGTTAGTTTATATGGATGATCTCGTGAATAAAGAAGTGCTGTCAGAGATCTTCAGGAGAATCGAATCGATATCGGTCGACATGGAGTTTAGTCCAGGTTATTTGGAAGAGTTTATGGAGGACAAAACATTTTCTCCATTTCCCCAAATGCTTCCCACGGAGCGGCCGGACCGTACCATGGCCCATTTACTCGACGGAAGGGTGGCGGTTTTATCGGAAGGTACTGCAACCGCATTAATTCTGCCGGTAACATTTCTATCTTTTTTTCAGTCCCCGGACGATTTTAACAGCAGGGTACTGTCAGGGTCGTTTTTCCGGTTGCTTAGAATGGTAAGTTTTCTAGTCGCCATGACGCTGCCAGCTGTTTATATCGCAATCATCGGATTTCATTTTGAGATCCTTCCGAACGAATTGATTCTTCCAGTGAAAGCCTCATTGGAAGGAATCCCTTTTCCTCCAATCATTGAGGCATTTGTTATGGTGTTTACGATCGAATTGATCCGGGAGGCGGGGGTCAGGCTTCCTACTCCCATCGGCCAGACCATCGGTATTGTGGGCGGTTTGGTGATCGGGGATGCGGTTGTAAGCGCGGGTTTCATTTCCAATGTTATGGTCATTGTCATTGCTGTGACAGCGGTCGCTTCATTTACGGTGCCCACTTATGAGATGGGGGCCTCGATACGGATTTTGACCTTCCCCTTAATGATTGCCGCGTCACTTCTTGGTTTTCTTGGAATTGTGATGGGATTGATGGTGATCCTGCTTCATTTATGCAAATTGGAGTCTATTGGCACGCCGTATTTTGCCCCTTTTGCTCCATTGAATTTAAGTGGATTAAAAGATGCTGTCATCCGTTTTCCGCTTTGGAAAATGAACAATCGGGCCATGGACACGCTGCCGCAAAAAAGAAGTCAGCGTAATACAAAAGGATGGAAGAAAAAATGAAGCTGAAAAGAGAAGACACCATTACATCCTTTCAATTCATTTTTCTTATTATTCAGGCTCAAGTTGGGGTCGGGATATTGTCCATGCCGTTTAACATTTACACGGCAGCGGGGCATGATAGCTGGATTTCCGTTCTCATAGGCGGGTGCGTCGTACAAGTTCTGCTCATTTTGTTTTGGATTCTGATGAAACGGTTTCCGTCCATGACGCTGTATGAGGTTTTGGATAGCACCACCGGGATCTTCATCGGCGGGGTCATCAAAGGCTTATATATTATTTATTTTATTCTCGTGGGATCGAGCATCCTTTCTTTGTTTGCCGAAATTATCAACATTTGGATCCTTCCGTTAACTCCACGCTGGCTGTTGATCGTTCTCATGGCAGGGATAGGGATTTATGCCGTAAGAGGGCCGGTAAAGTTTATAGCGAGATTTTATGTTTTTGTCTCCCTTTTGCTTATCGTTTTTGTGCTGCTTGTCATTTATTCATTTTGGGAGGTTGATTACTTAAATATTTTTCCCATTGGAGAAAAAGGGATCATGCCTATTGTAAAAGGAACCGAAAAAGCACTTTTTTCAATGATCGGTTTTGAGATGTATTTAATCGTGGCTCCCTATGTCCAGTCCCCAGCCATCAAAAAGTTGAAATCAGCCAGTATTTCCAATGTCGTGGTTACCATATTTTATTCCTTTTTAACGTTTATTTGTATTTTGTTTTTTGGCATCAAGGAATTCATCCTCGTGCCGGAGCCGCTGTTATACATGATCAAATCGTTTTCATTCAAAATATTGGAGCGTATTGATTTGTTGTTTTTATCCGTGTGGATCGTGTCTGTTGCCACCTCTTACATGGCTTATTTGTTCGCTGCTTCAAGGGGGCTGATGTCGTTTTCCAAAAAAAATAAAGAACATTCCCCTTATGTTTTCTATGCAGCCATTCTATCTGTCCTTATTTCACTAATGCCGGAGGGCGTTTACAAAGTGGGGCAGTTTTCGACGTTTGTCACCTATTTGAGCTATATCTTTGTCCTTGGGCTGCCTGTTTTGCTTTTATTGCTTTCATTACTTACTCATCGAAAGGAGAAACAGCAATCATGAAAACATTGTTGACAAAAAAGAAATGGTTTCTCCTGGGTACGCTGTTAATGGTCATCGGATTGCTTACCGGATGCTGGGATCAGCGCCTGATCAAAGAATCAAGGCTAATTCTGGCAGTGGGACTGGATCTGGAGCCAAATGGGAAAATCATTGATACGGTGGTTTATCCGGTCGTAAACAAAGGCTCCAACGCGATGTCATTGGTGAAAAGTGTAGTCGTTTCATCCACTGGGGTAACAACAAGGGATGCCCGATTTAATCTGGATAAGAAGGTTTCCCAGATGTTTGATGCGTCCAAAAACAGGGTTTTTTTGATCGGTGAAAAACTGGCTCAAAAAGATATCTATTCAAGTCTCGATGTCATCTACCGTGATCCCAGAGGGTCGGTAAATGCCATGGTGGCAGTTGTGAAAGGCAAGGCGAAAAAAAGTCTTGAAATTCAGCCTCGGGATTCTACTCTGATGAACATCTATTATCCTGAGCTTCTGCGGAGCACCAGTGCCATCGGTTTATTTGAAATTGAAACGGTACAGTCCATTTGTACACTGATGTTTGATGAAGGAAACGATTATCTGCTTCCGTACCTGAGGATTAATGAACAGCAGCAGCGTGCGGAAGTGATCGGCACAGCCATGTTTCATAAAAGAAAGATGACCGGAACCTTAACCGGAAAAGAATCGACGTTGCTGCTTCTCATGAATGGAGTGAAACAGGATTATCCCAGGTTCACCTTTAAGATTAATGACCAAAAGGAAATGAAGGAACGAAATTATATTACGGTCCTTGTCAAGGATATCCAACGGAAAATGAAAATACACATCACCCCGGACCAGAAAGTAAGGGTAAAACTCGCATTGGAGATGGATGTCAACGTGAACGAGCTGCCCGTGGATCATCTCGATAGTGCCGGGAAAGCAACCGAGTTAAACAAGACACTGACACGGGAGATGACCGCACTCGCTAAAAAAACTCTGGCAAAAACACAAAAGGCTAATTGTGATGAGCTGGGGATTGGCAAACGAATCCGTTCTTTTCATTATGGAGATTGGAAAAAAATGAATTGGGATAAGGATTATCAAAACATTTCCATAGAGCCAGAAATTCAAGTAACCATTATACAGCATGGGATTATTAACTAAACACAAAAAAGAAGGACATAAAAGAGTCCTTCTTTTTACTGCCTGCGCACGGATTAGAAAATCCAGCCCCAGTTATTACAGCAGCAGTGTCTTCTGCGTCTGCAGCATTTCTTCTTTTTCTTCTTTTTGAAGCAGCAAGAAGAAGAGGAAGAGGAAGATTCACATTCACATTTTTTATGCTTTTTCTTTTTGCCGCAGTCGTGGTGGCCTCCATCATACTGTTGCTTACCGCCATCTTTTCCACCGTCTAACAATTGGCTGTAGTCAGCAGATTGTTTTTGGTAGTTAACGGAGTAGTTAACATTTTTGGAGTAGGTTGGCGGAATGTGCGCCTTTTCCACACGATAGAACTTGCTAGAGCTGCTAGAGCTGCTTTCATGCTTTATGTGCTTTTCGTGTTTTGGTTCGTAGCCCATCAGAGCATCCCCCTTGAATTAATTTCCAGAATTGCATTCCGGTTAAGATATCATATGAAGGGCTGCAAAAGGTGGACTAGACCCCTGCTCTATTTTTTTGAAATATTTTTTTAGCTTCAAAAATCTTTATTCGGCGATCTTTAGAGGCTTCTATTCCATTCCGTTACGGTTGCGCAATTCCCGAATCCATTTTTTCAAAAAGGAAATACCAAGCAATAGACTTGCGGCAATGCCTGTAACCGTGACAAACAAAGCGAGATACTCAAAAAAACCAAAAGAAGATATCTTGCTCAATTTGATGGGGCTCTTTAATTCCTCAATCACCATATTCATACCATAGATCCCTGTAATCACTGTATAAATCGTTAGGATGGAAATAAGATAGTTATTTCTTTTAGCTGATTTTTGGTCCTGATATTGATAGAGAGTGGACAAGGTTTGTTTTACATCATCATAAAGCTCTTGGTTTTGCAGGACCTCTTTCAGTTTAATAAAAATATTTCTTCCCTGGCTTTGCGCAGCAAGTTCCAAAAAGAAGAATCGTGCTGAAAAGAGAGTAATTTCTCCAATTAGTTTTTCCGTTTCTTCATTATCTTTTTCAAGGTGTACCTGGGAATAACGGTTGGATAAACGAAGAAGCACAATTTTATGAAACAGATTCAGCAATAAGCCGTAATAAAACTCTCCGTACATCTGATCCAGTTGGTTATCTCTTTCCACCCCTGTGGCGTTGGTCATGCAACTAAAGACGTGTTCATCGATCAGATAATAGGTTTTTGGGGCCCAACGGTGATAACCATTTTCTATGCAATAATCGTGGATATAGTCTTTATTGCAGGAACTGATCTCAGGTTGCCCCTCATCATTTAAACCATCAAGCTGCGATCCTCTAAACAGGTCGCTCTCATGCAATTTGGCGCCTTTTTCAAATTGAAATAGGACTTGTACATACATTCTTTCATCAATAAAAAAGGGCAATGATTCGTAATGAGATCCATTTACCTGGCCGACATCCAGATAACGGGTAAAGTTGGGAAGAAGGACGTTAAAAAGAAAAGTCTCTACTTGCTGGTACGTTTCGTTTTCAAACAAAACCACAGCCTTACGGTCATCCCTTGTACGATTCTCAAGGACTCTGAACCGTGCGGCAAATTCAATCGCTTCGGAATACGAGACATCCTTTATGCTGATCCGCAAGGTAATGAACCCCAGCTCAAACGGCAGGAGAAACACATCGATGGAATTAATCGTAAAAGGCACTTTGATGAGATTGGATTGGAGTTCAGCGGTTATTCCAGTTGCTTTTGAATACCTTCGAAAGGTTAACCGGTGTTCTTTTTTGGGAAAAAGTACGTCTGAAGTAAAAGGAAGGAAGTAATGCTCCAATTCTTTATGAGAAATTTTATTGTTTCCACCGTAGTAGGCCTTTTCCTGTGTCTTGCTTGTTAAGGAAAAGAATTCATACCCTTTATGTTTTAAGTAATTGATCGCTTCCCCAGCACAATCCTCTTTCATTGAAAAAGGAAAAATAAAATGAAAATAGGAGGATTCCAAAGGGGGATCTTCTTTATTCAGTACCGTTATCATTCAGATTTTTCACCTCTTCTACATCCTTCCCTTTACGTAAAATGAAATAACCTCCATTTTTTCATTAATGGGCTGCACTTGTGAACTTTATGAACATAACAATCATTATGCATAAAATCTTTTTATACTAAAAACTCCTGCTATGATAGGAGTGGAAGCGCTATTTTAACGCTGGATTTGCAGGACGAAGTAAAGAATAATCTGGTAAAATATAAACAATATTAAACTAATGTCACGGTTAATGAAAGAAGGATGTTATACCGATGAAACAAAACGGCAATGATATAGCTGATATTTTCCGTACTGCTATGATTGGGAGTGCCGGTGCTCTTTTGTTTTTGTTGATACATAGCCCGCTTCCCTGGCTGTTGGGATCACTCACCGCCGTTGTGCTGGTGAGAAAATTCCTGAAATTTCGATTGAAGTGGCCGGTTGGCTTCAGGCATACCGCCATCATATTTTTGGGAGCGATGCTGGGTACATCATTTACGTCAGGCACCATCAAAGAGATGGGTTTGCAATTTCCATTTATGGCGGCATCCACAGTCATCACGGTGCTGTTTTGCCTGGTACTGGCTTATTTCACGGTGAAACATATCAAAATCGATCTGGCCAGCAGCATATTTGGAAGTGTACCTGGTGGAATGTCTCAAGTCGTTGTGATGAGTGAGGAAACAAAGGAGGTTGATACGACCACCGTTGTGCTCATGCAGACGATCCGATCGGTTTCTGTCATATTTTTTGTACCCTTTTTAACGATTCATGGCATAGGAGGTGACGCCCGTCCTTCTGTGTCTCCACATGTCAATAGTGCTGATACAGGAAGCTGGACCCTCTATGCCTTATTCGTAGCGATAGCGCTTATAGGTGCATGGGCGGGAAGAAAAGTTAAACTTCCTGCCGGTTTTTTAACCGGCCCGTTGATTGCAGTCGCGCTCACAATGTTAACCGGTCTTGATGCACCGCATATTCCGTCTTATCTCTTAATTATTGCCCAGGTTTTTTTAGGGATACATATTGGACGTCAGTTTAATCCTCAAATGGAGGGCAAGATAAGAAAACTTGGGTTTTACACGATTGGCAACAGCCTGCTTCTTGTTTTATTTTCACTGCTGATTGCATTTCTTCTTACAAAATGGACACCGATGAATTTTACGACTGCATTTTTAAGCGCAGCGCCGGGTGGAATTGCTGAAATGGGTGTAACGGCATCAACCGTCCATGCGGATCTTTCCATGGTGACCAGTTATCAGCTGTTTCGTATCTTTTTTATCATGTTCGCTGTTTTGCCATTCGCACAATGGGGTGTGAAAAAGTGGAAAAAACTGGAGGGGACAGCCTGAAAAAAGCTTGAAGAGCCATCAATCGATGATTCTTCAAGCTTTTTTGATTTCGGTCAATTCAGATTACGCCGTTCTTTGTTCTGATTGGGAGGAGCGTTTCTTTCTCTGCCAAATGGAAACAACCAGATAAAGAACAAGGAACAATCCCATAAATAGAGCAGAAATGCGGTACATTCCTGAATAATCGGCATGCATGGCAATTACACCAAGCAGCATGGAGCCGGCGGCAACACCAAAATCCAGTGAATTAAAGAACATGCTGTTTGCAAGACCACGCTGCTCGACAGGAACTTCCTTGATCATCCAAGCCTGAATGGACGGCTGAATCATTCCGTAGCCCAGTCCATAAAGGAGGGCAGCCAAAATAATATATAAAGTGGACGTCGCCAGGGAAAGGGTAACCAGACCGCCCATTGTAAAAACAGCTCCTGCAATCATGATGCCAAAGTGGCCTTTGCTGTCAAAAATCCTACCGGAAAAAGGCCGGACAAGAAAAATTGCCAACGCATTAAATAAAAAGAAGCTGCCGATGTGGGAGAGGTGAGCTTCTTTTCCATAGAGGGCAAGAAAGCTCAATAATCCCCCATAGGTAACGGAAAGCAGCAAATTCAACAATCCCGGTAAAGCAATCTTTTTTAATGCAGCACCGGTATTCTTTTTTGATGAGGAAGTAGATGCTGCGGATCCGGCTTGTGATAAGTCCACTGACCGATTGGCAAATGCAAGGGGAAAAATAAGAATAAGTACGAGGGTACCTGCGGTAGTCAATGTTCCGAAACCGAAGCTTCCAAGTAACGAAAGGCCAATGATGGGCCCGATGGACATGGCCAGGCTGGTGGAGAGACCGAAATATCCGATACCTTCACCCATCCGTTGCGGCGGGATGACATGTGCGGCCATGGTTGGCAGTGTTGTACTTGCCAATCCGAAACCAATGCCAAATAGTACCCGCATGACGAGGAGAAGGGCAATCGAACCGCACCAGTAGTAACCGGCTGTTGCCAATACAGCAATCGCGGCGCCTGTGTACAGAATGATGGATACTTTTCCTTTTCGCAGGAGACCGGCGGCAAAAAAACGTGTAGCGATGGCCGATAAAGCAAAAAGACTCGTTACCAGACTAACGGTAAAATCACTGGCATTAAACGCACCCTTGGTATAAACAGGGAACGAGGGAAGAAGCATTTGCAGGTTAAGAAATAAAAGCAGGTTACACAGGGTGATCAGAATAAATTCCTTGCTCCACAGTTTTTCTTGATGGGTATTCAATAAACATTACTCCTTACTATTCATTGCTGCATCAATATTTTCATTCATTTGGTGCAGCCATTGTTTTATTTGTTCAATCTGCTTTGGCTCCAATCCGGCGACCACTTCATTCATGGTGCTTTCTTCAATAGGGGCGATCTGTTCCGTGATCTCTCTTCCTTTGTCGGACAGGGAAACAATAAAAGCACGGCGGTCATTCTCGCTCATTTGCTTTTGAATCAAGTCTTTTTTTATAAGCAAATCCAGAATACGGGCTGTGGTCGGCTGATCCTTGGCCGTCCGTCGCGCGAGCTCTTTTTGATTGATGCCCCGCCCTTTATGCAGCTGATAAAGGACAGACCATTGCTCCGGCGTTACGTCATATTCCCGAAATCGGTGCATAAGCAGGTGAATGATTTTTCGGCTTGTTTGGTTCATTAAAAAGCCAATTGAAACATGCTGATTTGGAGAATCCATCTTTGAATTTTCCTTTCTTAACAAAATAATTGTCATAACAACTATAAGTATAACATGTAAATTAAAAAATGCAAGACAGTAAAAAACCTCCGCAGGCAATCCTGCGGAGGCGAAAGGGCTATACCCATTTATATATGAGTTTTTGATAAATTTTATCTGCTGGTTTTTCGGTATCAGGGTATATATCGATAATCATCATTTTTTCACCGTCAATGTTTTTTTCGAATGATTCCCCAATCCATACCTTCATTTTTTTGCACTTCCAAAATCGTTTTGAACAGCAAGCAGCGACGTTCGAGAACAGAAGTCAATATTTACTCCTTGCTTTTGAAGTTTTTCAATAAGCTCCTTTAATTTTTTTGTCATTCCATCTCATTCCTTTTTATTAGAATTATGGTCAACGGTTACTTATTTCATCTGGTCTTACCATGCTGCCGATCATTGCTTATCATACTCTTAGTATAACGGGGGCAAGTCGTTTTAGTTGACTTTTAAAAAAAATCACACAACTATCTTTTTCCGTTCTAAAACGAAATCCAAATAAAAGTGTTGACCAACCTGTATATACAAGTTACAATGAAAAATGTAATACATGTATATACAAGTTTCGCTTTTGTTTGAAAGCGATTTAATCGTTAAAAACCGTTGGAAACACAATTTAATAAATATAAGCTTTGGCAATTTAACGTTTGTACAGAGCTTTTTTTGAAAAAGATGATGTAAACGGTAACAAGGGGGAAATCAATATGGATATCAGACAAACAGCGGAACAGATTACAGAAGCTGTAGGCGGCAGGGAAAATATCGCAGCAGCGACACATTGTGTAACCCGGCTTCGCTTTGCGCTGAATGATGAGTCAAAGGTTAATAAAGAAATGCTGGAGAACATTGATGCGGTCAAAGGGTCATTCTCCACTAATGGCCAATTTCAGGTGGTGATTGGCCAGGGAACGGTTGATAAAGTATACCAAGAATTGGTTGCGGTTACAGGCATCGGTACAGCAACGAAGGAGGACATTAAAAATGCAGCTGAAAGGAAATTGAATCCTCTTCAAAGAGCTGTTAAAACGTTGGCGGATATTTTTATCCCAATTCTGCCTGCCATTGTTACGGCTGGTCTTTTGATGGGAGTAAATAATATTCTTACAGGTCCCGGCATTTTTTATGATGGAAAATCATTTGTTGATGTGAATACAGCTTGGAAAGATTTCGCTGATATGATCAATGTCATCGCTAATACTGCGTTTGCGTTCTTGCCTGCATTGATCGGCTGGTCCGCTGTCAAAAAGTTTGGCGGGAATCCTTTGCTTGGAATCGTGCTCGGGTTGATGCTCGTCCATCCAAGCCTGCTGAATGCATGGGATTATGGTAAAGCGCTTGAAGCAGGAAAAGTGCCGCACTGGAATTTGTTCGGCCTTGAAATTCAAAAGATCGGATACCAGGGACAAGTTCTGCCTGTTTTGCTGGCATCCTATGTACTCGCTAAAATTGAAGTGTTTTTAAGAAAAAAGATTCCTGATGCTTTTCAATTGCTCGTGGTTGCACCGGTCGCTTTACTCGTTACAGGATTCCTTTCTTTTATCGTGATCGGTCCAATTACATTTGGAATTGCGAACTGGCTCACAGATGGACTTGTTGGTATTTTCGATCAATATGCAGCTTTAGGCGGCTTGATCTATGGCGGAATCTACGCCTTGCTTGTTGTAACAGGTATGCATCATACCTTTCTGGCTGTTGACCTTCAGCTTATTGGCAGCAAGGGGGGAACGTTTTTATGGCCGATGCTGGCTCTTTCAAATATTGCGCAAGGATCTGCAGCACTGGCGATGATGTTCCTTTCTAAGGATGAAAAAGTGAAGGGCTTATCCTTTACTTCAGCTATTTCAGCTTACCTTGGAATAACCGAACCCGCGCTTTTTGGGGTGAATTTGCGCTTCAGGTTCCCGTTTATCTGTGCCATTATTGGTTCAGCCATTGCGGGCATCCTGATTACAGTAAATAAAGTACAAGCCTCTTCCATTGGGGTAGGTGGTATACCCGGATTTCTATCCATCTTTCCTGACAAATGGGGACCATTCTTTATCGGCATGGCAATTGCCATTGTGGTTCCGTTCGTATTAACATACGTGTTCGGAAGGATAAAAAAAGTAAAATAGATGACATGTGAGCTGGCTCCGATAATCTGAGCCGGCTTGGCATAGTTTTAAATCATGTAAGGCGGTGGCAATGTGGAACAACCATGGTGGAAAAAGTCGGTGGTATATCAGATTTATCCAAAAAGCTTTAAGGATACGACCGGCAGCGGAACAGGCGATTTGAACGGAATTATTGAAAAGCTCGATTACTTAAAGGTTCTTGGGATCGATGTGATTTGGCTCACCCCGATCTATGAATCACCACAAAAAGATAACGGCTATGACATCAGTGATTATTACAAAATTCATGAAGAATATGGTTCAATGGAGGATTTCGAGAGACTGCTGTCGGAAGCGCATCAACGGGACATTAAAATCATCATGGACATCGTGGTCAACCATACATCAACCGAGCATGCCTGGTTCAAGCAAGCACGCTCATCCAAAGACAACGAATTCAGGGATTTTTACATTTGGAAGGACAAGCCGAACAACTGGACATCCAAATTTGGCGGTTCGGCATGGAAATATAATGAAGTGACCAATCAGCATTATCTTCATCTATTTGACGTAACACAAGCGGATTTGAACTGGGAAAATGAAAAGGTTCGTGAAAAAGTTTATGAGATGATGAACTTCTGGTTTGATAAAGGTGTGGATGGTTTCAGGCTGGATGTGATTAATCTGATCTCCAAAGATCAGGACTTCCCTGATGATGACGGTACAGTAAAGCCGGGAGACGGCCGGAGATTTTATACAGACGGACCCAGGGTTCACGAGTTTTTGAAGGAAATGAACAGAGAAGTCTTTTCGAAGCATGAGAGTTTGACAGTGGGAGAGATGTCTTCCACTTCCATCGATCACTGCATTCAGTATTCCAACCCTGAAAGCAAAGAGCTTAGTATGACCTTTAATTTTCACCATCTGAAAGTGGATTATCCTGACGGCGAAAAATGGACAGTCGCCGATTTTGATTTTGTAGCACTGAAACGCATTTTATCCGAGTGGCAAATCAGGATGCATCAAGGGGGAGGCTGGAACGCCTTGTTCTGGTGCAACCATGATCAGCCGAGAATTGTTTCCCGCTATGGAAACGATGGAGAGTACAGGGAACAATCAGCGAAAATGCTGGCTACCGTCATTCATTGCATGCAGGGAACCCCATACATTTATCAAGGGGAAGAGCTCGGAATGACGAATCCCGGTTTTGAGCGTATTAATAAATACCGGGATGTTGAAAGTTTAAACATCTATAAAGAATTAACCCATGCAGGGATGAATGAGGAAGAAGTTCTGGCCATTTTGAACCAAAAATCCAGAGACAATTCACGGACTCCGGTTCAATGGGATTCCACGGAAAATGCCGGATTTACAACAGGCACCCCGTGGATCGATGTAGCGCAAAATTATAAGGACATCAATGCTGAAAAAGCCGTACAGGATAAAAATTCAGTATTCAGCCATTATCAAAAATTAATTTCCATGAGAAAAACGATGAATATTTTCACCGATGGAGACTATCAATGGATCGATGAAGAACACCCCGCCATTTTCGCGTATACAAGGAATACAGAAAATGAAAGCCTGATGGTGGTGAATAACTTTTATGGAACAGACGCGGAATGGGTTTTTCCGGAGGGAATTGAGTTTGCCCCCCATAAAGCAACCGTTCTGTTATCTAACTATGAGGATTCACCAACCCTTGCGAAAACGGTACTGAGACCCTACGAATCCATTGTTTATCATATAAAAAAGTAGTGATAGAATATTCTTGGTGGTAAACATGAAAACAAATAAATACCTGATGATCTATCAGGAAATTTCACAACAGATTGAAAGAGGAGAATGGGCTCCCGGAGTTCAGCTGCCTTCGGAAAACGAGCTTGCCGAACGATATGAGACCTCCCGTGAAACCATTCGAAAGGCATTAACTCTTTTGGCGCAACGAGGTTTTATTCAAAAAATCCGGGGGAAAGGTTCCATTGTACTCGATTTAGCAAAATTTGATTTCCCGGTATCCGGTCTTGTCAGCTTTAAAGAACTCGCATTAAAATCCGGAAAGTCCTGGAAAACAGAAGTCCATGAGCTGGATGTGGTGACACCGGACCGCTTTCTGCAGCAGCAGTTAAAAGTAGAGAAAGAAGACAGAGTCTGGAAAGTAACAAGAGTAAGGGAAATGAACGGGGAGAAAATTATCCTCGACAAGGATTTCTTTAACCAGCAATATGTAACAGAGCTAACCTATGAAATTTGCGAAAACTCGGTTTATGAATATATCGAGAATGAGTTGGGGTTAAACATCAGCTTTGCGAAAAAAGAAATTGTGGTGGAACAGCCGACGGAAGAAGACCTTGCGCTATTGTCTCTCGATGGTTTTCATAATGTTGTCGTGGTGAAAAACCATGTATACCTGGATGATGCCAGCCTGCTGCAATATACAGAATCCAGGCACCGCCCCGATAAATTTCGTTTTGTTGACTTTGCCAGAAGAAATCATTAATTCTTCCAGACAGTGTACATCCATTGTCTGGATTTTTTGTTGGTGTCTCATAATACCGGAGGAAGGTCCCAGTAAACCTGAAAAAATGTTAGAATAGATATGGATACTCGGAAACAGAGGAGGGTACACATTGGCAATCGAACATGATTTACAGGAATTTATCCTGCAGAACAACGATACATTAAGCAATGAATGGGTAAAGCTGCAGGAGCAAAAGTTTACAGCGTATAATGCTTCAGCAGAAGATACAAGCAGCGAGAGACTGGAGCAAAATCGGACGTTTAACCAGATTATTTCCGGGATTTTTGTAAGTGACAATGTTAACTTTTCTGCATGGTCGGAACAAGTGGCTGTAAAACGGGCGAATCGGAACATTCCTCTCCATGAAACGCTCGAGAACTTTAAAAACTACAGAGTGGTCTTCTGGGAATGGATTATGAAGTTCGTCCGGGAAAACGAGGATTCCATTTCTTTGGAAGTGCTTGGAGAATGGAGCAGAAAAGTAAACAGCTGCTTTGATCATGTGATTGAGCTTTTCACCATTTATTTTCAACAGGTCAGTGATGCCCGGCTTCAATCACAGCAGCAGATGATCATGGAATTGAGTGCCCCGATCATTCCCGTGTACTCGAAGATCGGTGTTTTGCCGCTAGTCGGTGAAATCGACACCTATCGTGCTCAAATGATCAAAGAGAGCAGCCTGGATAAATCCACAGAGTTAAAGCTGGAGCATTTAATTATCGACCTTTCCGGTGTGCCTATCATGGATACAATGGTTGCCAACGAGCTGTTTCAGGTCGTACGGGCGCTGGCGCTGCTTGGCATTCAAACGACGGTCACCGGGATTCGTCCGGAGATTGCCCAGACGGCAGTACAGCTCGGAATCGATTTTTCCAACATTTCAACCTACGCTCATTTGAGCCAGGCGCTTCCTGTCATTGTAAACGAACATGAACTTTCATAAGGATTCTTCTCACAAAACCACCTTTTTGTATAAGGTGGTTTTTGTTTTGAGCGAAAACCTTATACAAGGATAAAGCAGGGCGGATTAGGGGTAGTATAAGTTTATGTGCTCAATATGGACGTTGAAGGAGGTTACATTTTGAAGTATGCTATCTTTCTTTTAGGTCTGGCAGTGGTATTCATACTCGCATATCTCGTAAGCAATAATCGCCGCCAGATTAAGTATAAGCCTATTCTTATCATGCTGGTCCTGCAAATTGTGCTGACATATCTTTTATTAAATACAGGGATAGGTCTGGTTCTTATACGGGGCATCGCAAATTTGTTCGAAAAACTTCTCCGTTATGCAGCCGATGGTGTAAATTTTGTCTTTGGTGGCATTGCCAATAAAGGAGCCATGCCGTTCTTTTTTAATGTGTTGCTTCCGATTGTGTTTATATCGGTATTGATCGGGATTGCCCAGCATTTACGAATCCTCCCCGTTATTATCAAGTGGATTGGATGGCTTCTGAGCAAGATAAACGGGTTGGGGCGGCTTGAGTCCTATAATGCTGTAGCATCTGCCGTTTTCGGACAATCAGAAGTCTTTATTTCTGTGAAAAAGCTGCTAGGACATATGCCGCAACACCGGCTATATACACTTTGTACATCAGCAATGTCAACAGTTTCCGCATCCATTCTTGGCGCGTATATGACGCTGATCGACCCCAAATATGTAGTAACTGCACTCATGCTCAATCTGCTTGGCGGCTTTATTATCGTAAACATCATCAATCCATATGAAGTAAAAGCGGACGAAGATATCATTGAAATCCAGGAAGAAAAACAGACGTTTTTTGAAATGCTGGGTGAGTACATTATGGATGGATTTAAAGTGGCTATTATTGTCGGGGCGATGCTGATCGGGTTTGTTGCCCTCATCAGCGCCATTAACGATGTATTCAATCTGGCGTTTGGCATTACATTTCAAAAGTTGCTCGGTTACGTATTTGCGCCGTTTGCCTTTATCGTGGGTGTACCTTCTTCAGAAATTGTTACGGCTGGCACAATTATGGCTACCAAGCTTGTTTCCAATGAGTTTGTGGCCATGCTGGATTTGTCCAAAATAAAAGGGCTTTCAGAACGAACGTTGGGCATTGTGTCGGTATTTCTGGTTTCATTTGCGAACTTTTCTTCCATTGGGATCATTACCGGTGCTGTGAAAGGCCTGCATGAGCAAAAAGGGAATGAAGTAGCAAAGTTCGGGCTCAAATTACTGTATGGTGCAACCTTAGTCAGCCTTTTATCGGCAGCTGTGGTCGGCGTCATGCTGTAAGAAATGATGGAAAAGAGGTGAACTGCAGAGTTCATCTTTTTTTGTGAAACTTTGTTGACAAAAGCTTTATTGGCTTTTATAGTAGTAACTGAAAATAATTATCATTGATAATGATTATCGTTATCATAAATAAAAGGAGGAATAAAAATGTTGGCAAACTTTTGGCTTTCTTTTCGAGAAGGGCTTGAAGCAGCATTGGTTATTGGCATCATCCTGACACAGATTGTAAAGATGGAAAAATCTCATCTGAAGAAAATGGTATACATAGGAGCGTTAGCTGGTTTTCTTTTCAGTCTGGTCGGCGGATACATTACTTTTAATGAAGCAAAAGAATTGGAAGGAATGGCAGAGGAAGTCTTTGAAGGTGTTATAATGCTGGTTGCTTCTGGATTGATCGCCTTCTTTATCCTGTGGCTTCATAAAAGCAGTAACATTTCCCAGTCGATACAGTCTAAAGTCGCCAATCGATCTACGGCTGCCGGTATTTTAATTCTTTCATTCTTATCTGTCTTTCGGGAGGGAATGGAACTGGCTGTTTTTAACATGACACAGATTAGCCAGCATGCCTCAGCACTGGCAGGTGGGAGTATTTTTGGAATAGCAGGTGCTGTACTTGTCGCTTATCTGTTGTTTAAAACAACACTTAAGCTCAATCTCCAGTTTGTGTTTAAAGCGTTAGGCATCATATTAATCGTATTGGGTGGAGAGATGTTTGCTGAAGGACTTGAAAAACTGATCGGCGGAGAAATTGTCGAAATTACAGGTCTGATTGTTTTTATAATACCTTCTCTCTCTATTTTTTTAAAACAAGAAATCCAGCGGATTTCCCAAAGGAAACAAGTCGGAAAAGCGGTGTAACGAAAAGCGCTATGTTATTGGACATAGTGCTTTTTTTTGGAAAGAAGACGTAATTGGATGATTTTTTTATTTAACTTTAGTAAAATAAATTGTGGCAAGTTGCAACATTTGCTATTTTACAGGCCATAAAGGATGGTTGCTGGAGGTTCCGAAAGGATGGCTACAATGAATAACTTGGAAAGTAAGCAGATTAATGTAGGCAGAGCCCATTTTGGTTGGGAGCCTGGTAAAGGGAGTTTTTTGTTTGAAGGAGAGGATGCTATCCTCTTTTGGATCAACTCTGCTTTTAAAACATTTCTCGATACGATAGAAGAAGTTTCCGGTGATGAGTCGGCCAGTGTTGTTCTTGAAACGACGGGTTACCGTATGGGATTAATCGTTGGAGAGTTTTTTTATAATGAAGAAGCAAGTCCCGAGCAAGTCATTCAAATGCTTCCGGGTATCTATTCTTCGGCAGGATGGGGAACGCTCGATATTGTCCATTTCTGCCAAAATGAAAAGAAGGCCGTATTGCGGATGACCAACAGCTGGGAATACCGCATAAATAAACTGCAGGGCAAGAAAGAACACGGAACATTTATTCCCGGACACTGGGCAGGAGTACTTAGCGGTTTATTCGGTGAAAACATTTGGTATCGTGTGACGTCCAGCCAGTTGGAAGGTAAAGATTACTGTGAGTTTGAATATTTCCCTTCCTCCATTACGGTTAATGAGAATATCCACGAGTTAGCCCGCCGCAAGGAACAGGTGGAAATTCATAAGCTTGAGACAGTAGTGCAAGAGCGTACCAGGGAGCTTTCCGATCTCATAAAAGAAATTTCTTCACCCATCATCCCTGTGTTGGATCATATTGTAGTCATACCATTGCTGGGTAAGTACAATGAAGAGCGTTCAACAGAACTGCTGGAAAAAACGATTCACGAACTACCGAATTACGATCCTGACTTTTTGATTTTGGATGTAACAGGGTTGGATGAAGAGATCAGCGAACTTACCGTTTCTCTTTTTCATCAGCTGATCGCTGCAACCAGCCTGCTCGGAATAAAAACGATCATGGTGGGAATCTCACCGGGACTCAGCATGAAAATGACACATTCAAACTATCAAACCGCTGAAATCAAATATTTTGCCAACTTAAAACACGGCATTCATTATGCACTAGGGGAAAAAGGAAAACGGATCATATAAAAAAATCGCAGCTACGGCTGCGATTTTTTTATATGAGAAAGCATTTTTTTATTTATTGATTACATCATTAATGAAACGGTGGCGGGATCAACTTTTGAGTACAATTAGGACAATAGGTGTATTCCTGATCGTTCACAAGAGCCTTCACTTTTTCTTCGCTGTTTGTAAAATCTCGATGGTCGGTTACGATCAAATGATGCTGGCAGGACTGACAAATATAAGCCGTTTGGTGAATGACCAGCATATGATGGTCCACGAGATAGCGTGACATGAAAACCCCCCCAATATTTTGGCTTGATAATATCCTAACAAATTAATGTTGCAAGGGTATTACAGCGAGATCAAAATTTGTGAAAAATTCAGATCATTCCACCCCTTCCTTATAATTTAAACCTCCAAAGAAGATTTTTCGTTTTCAAAGGTAAAGCTTCGAAAACAAGCATAAGTATTAGTGGAGGGAGGGGTAGTATGTTCAAAAAACGGTTTAGAGTGAGACGGCGACCTTTCCATGGGCCACTGCCTTTTAAGACGGTAGTAAAATATTCCTTCTTGATCTTCGCAGTGATCGTCCTGTTCAGTTTGTGGTTTGCAAATAAAGCTGTTGATCCTCTATTAATGAATATTGCTGAAAGTGAAATGAAGGGAATTGCTACAGAAACGGTGAATGATTCGCTCGCAGAGAGCATGGAACGAGTTGATCTTAACAGTCTTGTGGTCGTTCGTCAGGGAAGTCAGGGTGACACCCCGACGTACAGCTTTAACCCTGACACTTATAACTCCTTCATTACGAACATAACGAAGGATATCCAAAAAAAGCTTGGGAATAAAAAAACGAAGCACATGCCGGGCCAGGAAAACTTTCAATCGGTGGATTATTATATCCCGTTAGGTGCCTTAACAGGAAACGCATTCTTTTCCGATATTGGCCCGAAAGTCCCCGTTTCCATGTCTTTATTGGGCGAAGTAGAACCGGAAGTGAAAACCAAAGTAACTGAAGCTGGGATCAATAACGTATATTTGGAGATATTTGTTCATATTAAAATGAATATACAGGTCGTCATCCCATTTGCCTCGCATAAAGAGCCTATAGAGACCAAAATTAAACTCGGAGAGATTTTTATTCCGGGCAGTGTTCCTGATTATTATGGCGGCGAAAATAATAGCCTTCCTCCTCCAGCGATTGTTCCTAAAAAAGAATAATAGGGCAGGAAACATGCTGCAGTTCTTGTTTATTTTTGAACGAATCCGGGAAATATTCTCTTTTATACAACAGGGAAATTAATCAGCTACCAGACGGAGGAGTTCATCATGAAAAAGCAAGTCATACTGATCGCAGCCTGTTTCCTTTTACTTGCAGGAGGTCTCATATTTTCGATCACACAACTTAATATTCTTTCTGTTTTCGCTTCTTTTTCCCACTACAAAGACTCGGAGATGAAAAATGAAGGGCGGGATTTTACAATGGCCGCTCTTGGCGATTCCTTATCATATGGAGTCGGGAATTCTGGCAACAGTGGGTATGTGGGGAAGGTGGAAAAGCGTTTGGAAGGACATCTGAAAAAAGAAATTACAGTTAAAGATTATGGTGTTCCAGATGATACGAGTACACAGCTGCTGAAAAGGATGCAATCTGAACAGCTTAAATCGTCCATAAGCCAGGCTGATATGATTTTCCTGAACATTGGGATGAATGACTATCTGAATAGCTTGCTTTTGTCAAAGTCGAAACCAAAAGAAGCAGACCAAATCATTCAAAAAGCACTGCTGATCTATCAGCATAATCTAATGGTTTCTTTCAAAAAAATACGAGAAGAAAACCCGAAAGCCCACATTTATATGGTTGGTATTTATAATCCTTTTCCCAATCGAAAAGACAAGTTGCAGGAGAGCAAGCTGATTCACGAGTGGAACCGGATGGCAGTGAAAGTAATTTCCCGCCAAAAAAACACCACATTTGTTTCGGTTGAGGATGTATTCACGGGTAAAAACAAACAAGTCTATTTTTCTGATGAGCTGCATCCAAATAAAAAGGGATATACTCTCATTGGGAACCAGGTTTATAACCGCCTTAAATTAAACTGAATCAAAAAAAGCAGCTTCAAAATCGAAGCTGCTTTTTTCTCTCTATTGAGTATTACCCATAATTATGTGTACCCGGTGTGATTTTTCTAAAACATAAAAGGTTTTTTCGGATTTTTAATGGAGGAGACTGCAATAAAAAACGCACCAGAACTAATTTCAGGTGCGTTTAATCATTCGTTATTATCCTACCAAACGGATGAGCATATGAGCGAGAGCGTGCTGTTGATCCTTGTCGCCCACCTTCCAAAGCTCCTGAAGCAGCTTTTCCTCGGAGTTCTTTGGCTCTTCATGTGCAGCAAGATAATCCGCCACTTTTTCTGCGGCTTTTGCCAATTGCTCTTCGCCTAATCCCAGTTTTTGGCCTTTGCTTACTTTGTCGGAAAGATACCCTTTAAATTGCTCAAAATCTTGTAAAATCTGATCTTTCTTTTCGGAGTCCATTTGTGCTACTTTTTGATCCACATTATTTACATTTGTGTCAGCCATTTTTGAATTCCTCCTAAAATGTAAGATAGTAGAGTAGTACCCGCTCCGGTAAAAAGTCAACCCTGATTTTTAACAAAAAAATATTACAATTGTTAAACAAAATGTCTACAGATTGGCTTTGGGATCTCTTGGTTCCTGTGGGCGCTGATCATGGCGGCTTTCCTCTTTATCTTTTGGTTTCTCTTCTTCCTCGAAGAATTTACTGCGTATTAAGGGTTCATTTCCATAAACGATCAACCGGTCACCTTCCTGAATTTCCTGCTCGTACAAGTTTTCTCGAACCGGCATATCTCCACGGATCAAGAGGATGATGTGAACATCTTCCCCCCGCTTAATTAAGGTATTAACTTTTTTACCCACATAGTAAAAGTCATCCCTTACCTCTAGGGTAGTAATAAAGTCATCTTTATCAAAATAAAGTACATCTTTTATAGGCAGTTCGGAAAGTGGATAGCTGTCTTTTGTTTCCTCTTCTACTGTCTTTGAAAAGAAATGCCGGATCTGGGGGATTTTTAAGATAAACAGCAAAACGAGCAAACTTGAAGAAATAACCATGAGTTCGGTCGTTTTAAAATCATTGGACAAAATACTGCTGATTGAAGAGATAATTACTGCAAGGGAGAAGGCGCCAAAAAGAATAAGAAAGGCACTGATCTTTCTTCTTAGCGGATGATCAATAATCAGCTTTGATTCATCTGTGGTAAACCCTGTACCGGTCAGCATGGAGATGACCTGATACCGGGAAATCTTTTTTTCTAATCCTGTAAACACCAACAGCGTTGATGCAATTTCAATGACGAGCCCAACAATAATTAAATAGAGAAGAATAAAAAAATAACCCATTTTACAGCCTCCAATAGTTGTGTCTTTTCAGTTATTCCATTGTTTGCGGGTTTTAAAACAAACGACACATCCATTTACTAAGAAAGGAACTTTCTTCTGTAACAATAAGGACGATTGTAAGTTTTTTCTTCAACACGGTTTAACAAAGGCTGGTCCAAAAACACACAAAAATTATTTCCCCTGACGGAAAATGTAGAGTATTATTTTAAATAAGGTCTATGGCCGGTGCCTGTTTTTGCACAGGTCTTCTTTAGAATAAGCAAAGGAGAAGTAGATATTATGGGACAGCAGGCAATTATTGCACTAAGTATCTTTTTAATTACATACGGTTTAATCATTTCTGAAAAAGTACACCGTACCATCGTTTCCATCCTCGGCGGTGCCCTTATGGTTGCTTTCGGAGTCATTGACCAGGAAGTGGCAATCCACCATATTGATTTTAATACGATAGGGCTTCTTGTCGGAATGATGGTCATGGTGACCATTACCGCCGAAACCGGCCTTTTTAAATTCATCGCGATCTGGGCGGCGAAAAAGGTGAAAGGAGATCCGATCAAAACCTTAATTATCCTTGGACTGATTACAGCAGTGGGATCAGCCTTTTTGGATAACGTAACAACAGTTTTGCTCGTTGTTCCTGTTACCTTCAGTGTGACAAGAAGGTTGAACCTGAACCCGATTCCTTTTTTAATGACGGAAATCTTTGCTTCCAACATCGGAGGAACCGCCACGATGATCGGCGATCCACCCAATATTATGATTGGAAGTGCGGTCAAGGAACTTACCTTTTTAGCCTTTATTAAAAACCTTTCCCTGGTCTGCGCCATTATACTGGTGGTTACCATTGTGATTATGGCTTTCTTTTACCGTAAAGGCTTAACAACGAAGCCAGAACTTGTAGCAAATTTAATGAAACTGGATGAAAAGAGGGAAATTGTCGATCACAAACTGCTTCGCAAATGCCTTTTTGCACTGGGGCTGACGATTGCAGGCTTTTTTCTTCATCAGTTTATTCATGTGGAAACCGCAACCATCGCTCTTTTCGGTGCCTTTTTGCTGTTGCTTATGGCAGGGGAAAAGCATCTCGAGTACGCATTGGAAAAAGTGGAATGGACAACCCTTTTCTTTTTTATCGGATTGTTTGTCATTGTCGCCGGCCTTGTTGAAACCGGCATTATTGCGAGTGTCGCCAAACAGGCGATGGAGTGGACCGGCGGTGATCTTAAGGCAACAACCTTTTTGATTCTTTGGATGAGTGCAATTGCTTCAGCCTTTGTGGACAACATCCCATTTGTAGCCACCATGATTCCCATGATCAAGGAAATGGGGAACATGGGAATCACCAATCTTGATCCGTTATGGTGGAGCTTGGCTCTTGGCGCATGTCTGGGAGGAAACGGCACGCTGATTGGAGCGAGTGCCAACCTGGTCGTGGCTGGTCTTGCGGGCAAAGAGGGCTACCACATTTCTTTTGTTAAATATATGATTATTGGATTCCCACTCATGATTTTATCCATTATTATTTCCAGTGTTTATGTGTATTTGCGTTACCTCATGTAGTAAAAAAACCCCTTCTGTCCAGAAGGGGTTTTTTGCATTTTAATCATGAAAGGCACAAGCATAAAAGTTGATAAGTATACATAAAGGAAGTAGGGTAAATATACTAACACACTGACGGATAAAAGCGGAAACTACTCTAAGAATAGATGGTGAGACCATGATCGATTTTGTTAAAACTGACTTTCAGTACCGATGGATGGAAAAGCTTAAAGAACTACGCTTACAGTTTGCAGAGCGGGCACCTTTACATGATGAGGAGGGTACGTTTCCATTTGAGAATTTTAAAGACCTGGGAGAGGCCGGCTATTTGTCATTGACCGTACCGGAAAAGTATGGAGGACAGGAAATTAGTCTGTACGATTACATTTTATTTCAAGAAGAAATTGCACGGGGAGACGGCTCCACAGCTCTATCTGTCGGCTGGCATCTTGGTGTGGTTATGGATTTGGATGACCGCCAGTCATGGAAAGAGCAAACATTTGAGAAGCTTTGCAAAAGCATTGTTCATTCCAAGAGTCTCGTAAACCGGGCATCGACAGAGCCCGCAACCGGAAGCCCGACACGAGGGGGCAAACCCCAAACAACAGCAGAGCGAAAGGGAAATCAATGGATGTTAAATGGCCGAAAATCATTTACATCCATGGCACCGGCCCTGGATTACTCGATCATTTCTGCTTCAGTAAAGGATTCGGATCAGGTTTCTTCTTTCCTTGTCTCTCATAAGCAGCCTGGGGTTTCCATTGAAGAAAGATGGGACACTTTGGGGATGCGTGGCACGCGAAGTGATGACCTGGTGCTGAAAAATGTAGCAGTTGAGTCTGAGAATCTCGTGGAAACTGCAGATCAGGAGGGCAATCAGCAGCTGCCAAAAGGCTGGCTTCTCCATATTCCTGCATGCTATCTGGGCATTGCAAGAGCAGCAAGGGACTTCGCTGTTGAATTTGCGAAAACGTATGAGCCAAACAGCCTGAAAGGGCCGATTAAAGACGTCCCTGAAGTGCAGCGGAAGATCGGCTTAATGGATGTGGAGCTTTTTAAAGCCAGACAGCTCATGTATGGCGTGATTGAACGCTGGGAAGCTGAACCGCAAAACAGAAAAAATCTTGGCAGCTCTCTGGCTGCGGTGAAATATGTGGCCACCAACAGTGCGAATGAAGTGGTGGACCTGGCCATGAGAATTGTCGGCGCACACAGCTTGTTCAAGGATAATCCGCTGCAGCGGTATTATCGGGATGTCCGGGCAGGACTGCATAATCCGCCGATGGATGATGCGGTCATCGCCCTGTTTGCCAGGCAGGCCCTATCTGATTAAACATAGACGGAGAGAGGTGGATGTATCCACCCTCTCTTTTTTAAACTGTAAGAGCATTTTAGTGATGAGTAATCTCTGAACCATTATCACAGTATTTGGGAAATATTGTTGCTAAAGGGTGAAAGGAGAATGGTCATTTAGCGCAGAATATGTTGGTTAATCACTATGATGAAACGGGGTGTACAGGATGAGAAACAGTTCTGAAGAAAGAACGGTACAGATTCTGGGTGAACATTCGCTTAACCTGCTTCACAACAATGGTCTTTTAGTTGTCAGTGAAGACGAATGGAATGAACTCCAAACTGTAAAAAGGGAATCTGAACTGGAAATAAAACGGCTGAAAAAAGAATTGTTTCATGCGGCCAAAAAACTGGCTACCTGGAGATCCTTTGGAAAATCATGCAGCTAATAGCCTGGATGTTATTTTTTTATAAGATGGGGTAAAGTAGAAATAAGCTTTGCCCTTTACATAGGGTAGGGGGGTATGGTAAGTTATGAGTAAGGAGATGATTGCAATGGAGATTGAAGAGCAAGATATGCACTGTTCTGCCGAAAGGAAAAGTCACCATTCGGATAAAATGAAAAGCAATCTGCTGACCAGGCTAAACCGTATTGAAGGACAAATACGGGGTGTAAAAGGTATGATTGAACGCGATACGTATTGCGATGATGTTCTTACTCAGCTTTCTGCCATTCAATCTGCCCTGAACAGCGTTGGAAAACTTCTTCTTGAAGGTCATATGAGAAGCTGTGTAGTAGAGCGCATACAAGAAGGAGAGCTTGAAGTTATAGATGAGCTCTTGATTACTGTAAAGAAATTAATGAAATAAGCCATATTGAAGGAGGATATTACCATGGAGAACGTAACATTGAATGTTAAAGGAATGTCTTGTGCGCATTGTGTGAATGCAGTAGAAGGAAGTGTAGGCAAACTTCCGGGTGTAGAACAAGTTCATGTACACCTTGAAGAAGGAACAGTGGAAGTAAAATATGATGCCAATAAAGTTGGACTGGATAAAATAAAAGATACCATTGATGATCAGGGTTATGATGTAGCCTGACGGTATAAAGAGAAACGTGCGGATGCGCGTTCTCTTTTTGGATAAAAATATACCCTACAAGGGTATAAAGAGGTGAATTTCATGGAACCAAATCTCAAAGAAACGACTCTGCCAATCTCCGGAATGACCTGTGCAGCCTGTGCGATGCGTATAGAAAAAGGACTGAAAAAGCTGGATGGAGTTGAAGATGCTAACGTTAACCTGGCCTTGGAGAGATCAAAAGTCGTGTATGATCCCCAGAAAACGTCATCCAAACAATTTCAGCAAAAGATAGAAGACCTCGGCTACGGAATTTCAGGAGAAAAAGAAAAGTTAGAGATTACTGGCATGACCTGTGCCGCCTGTTCTGCACGAATCGAAAAAGGGCTGAACAAATTGGAGGGTGTCATTGAAGCCACTGTGAATCTTCCTCTTGAATCGGCAACGGTGAGCTACTTGCCTTCGCAGGTTTCTGCCGCCGATATGATCAGGAAAATAGAAGACCTCGGGTACGGTGCCCGTCTCAAAAAGGGCGAAGGCGAACAAACGGCTCAGCTGAGGGAAAAAGAAATTCAAAACCAGCTCGGCAAATTTCTTTTTTCACTGATTCTTTCCTTGCCGCTGTTATGGGCAATGGCCAGTCATTTTTCATTTACATCCTTTCTTTATGTACCTGCAATGTTCATGAACCCCTGGGTGCAGCTCGCTCTGGCTACCCCGGTTCAATTTGTCATCGGCAAACAATTTTATAGTGGGGCCTACAAAGCGTTGAAAAATAAGAGCGCCAATATGGATGTTCTTGTCGCACTTGGAACGTCAGCTGCTTATTTTTACAGCCTTTATCTCAGTATTCGTTCGGCTGTCAGAGGACTTCATATGCCTGAATTGTATTTTGAAACCTCCGCTGTATTGCTTACATTGATCATTCTTGGGAAGTGGTTTGAAGCAAGGGCAAAGGGAAGATCTTCTGATGCGATTAAAAAACTGATGGGTCTTCAAGCGAAAACCGCACTGGTCGAGCGGGATGGAAGTGAAGTGGAAGTGCCACTGGCAGAAGTCATCCCCGGAGATTTGGTTTACATCAAGCCGGGAGAAAAGGTGCCGGTGGACGGAGAAGTCGTGGAGGGCCGTTCGGCTGTTGATGAATCCATGCTGACTGGAGAAAGTGTTCCTGTGGATAAGGAAGCCGGTGACCTTCTGATCGGGGCAACGATCAACCGCAACGGATTCTTAAAGATGAAGGCGACAAAGGTTGGAAAAGATACGGCATTATCCCAGATCATTAAAGTAGTTGAGGAAGCGCAAGGTTCAAAGGCTCCGATTCAGCGGCTGGCTGACCGCATCTCGGGAATATTTGTCCCTATTGTTGTTGGATTGGCTGTCCTGACATTCTTGATTTGGTTTTTTGGAGTTTCCCCTGGTGATTTTTCAGAATCACTTGAAAAACTGATTGCGGTACTTGTTATTGCCTGTCCGTGTGCGCTTGGGCTGGCAACGCCTACGTCCATCATGGCAGGATCAGGAAGAGCAGCCGAGTACGGCATCCTTTTTAAAGGCGGAGAGCATCTGGAAAATACCCATCGCATTGATACGGTCATACTGGATAAAACCGGGACGGTGACCTATGGACGACCGGTTGTTACGGATATCCTGCCAGAAAACGGTATGGAAAAGGAAGAACTGCTGTTACTGGCTGGCAGTGCTGAAAGAAATTCAGAACATCCACTGGCACAAGCGATTGTTGAAGCCATGAAAGAGAAAAAATTAACGGCCCTTCCTTCACGTGAATTTGAAGCATTGCCTGGGCATGGAATCAAAGTTCACATTCAAGACCGGTCTGTTCTTATTGGCAACCGCAAGCTGATGAAAGAATATGGAATCAACCCTGAAAAAGCCTTTGGAAAAATGAAGGAATTAGAGGAACAGGGAAAAACGGTTATGCTTGTCGGTATAGAGGGAGGCTTCGCAGGCATGTTGGCGGTTGCTGATACGGTTAAAGAAACATCGAAGGAAGCGGTTGGGCGTCTGAAGGAGATGCATATTGATGTCTGGATGATCACCGGTGACAATGACCGCACAGCAAATGCCATCGCCCGTCAGGTTGGAATCGAGCATGTGATTGCAGGAGTACTTCCGGAAGGAAAAGCGGAAGAAGTAAAAAATCTGCAGGAAAAAGGGAAAAAAATAGCGATGGTCGGTGACGGAATAAATGATGCACCTGCTCTGGCTTTAGCGGATATTGGAATGGCCATTGGGACCGGTGCGGATGTAGCTATGGAGGCCGCGGATATTACATTAATCCGGGGAGATCTAAACAGCATTGCCGACGCCATTTTTATGAGTCGAAAGACCATTCGCAACATTAAACAAAATCTGTTCTGGGCATTTGCCTACAACGCGATTGGAATCCCTTTTGCCGCTTCCGGATTTTTGGCTCCCTGGCTGGCAGGGGCGGCTATGGCCTTCAGTTCGGTATCCGTTGTGCTAAACGCCCTAAGGTTGCAAAGGATCAAATTGTGAAGGTGGAGTCTGGTGATGCCTGCGATTATCAGAAAATGGGTACTTTCAGCTGCTGGGATTCTGATTCTCATTATGGCAGCTTATGGCTTGTTAACGGGAAAGTGACCACCTATCCTTTTATCGTAAATGTCAAAAAAATCCAAAAAAGCTTCGGTCATGCTTAGCATACCGAAGCTTTTTTGTGTGAATCAGCCTGTTCTTTTTGAAAGAGAAAGATTGCTGGTTTTTTTGTTTTTACGGAGGCTGTACACGATGCCCGCCACCCAGAGTACCCCAAGAATCGTATACACGGACTGTAAAGATGTTCCTGAAACCCCAACCGTTTGAAGGATGGTGCGGGCATTCGTAAAGATAATTAGTCCGCCCACCACAACACCGAGAATATGGGAAGGAATAATCTTAACAAGATAAGCTGCGATCGGTGCAGCAATCAATCCGCCGGCCATAAGGGCAATGACCCACATCCAGTTCACCTGATGCCAACCAAGGGAGATCAGGAAACCGATGGTTGCGGATAAGGCAACCGCAAATTCACTTGTATCAACAGAGCCAATGACTTTTCTTGTAGACGTTCCGTTTTTGGCCAGCAGGACCGGAGTGGCTACCGGCCCCCATCCTCCGCCGCCTGTCGCATCAAGGAATCCGGCAACCAATCCCAGGGGAATGAGCTGCTTGCGGCTGAACGCTTTTTCGTGCTCCGTTACTTTATTGTTCTTTTTAAATAAAAAACGGTAAAGAATATAAAATCCTAGAAATAGCAGGAAAAAGGATACATAAGGCTTTACAATGTCACCGGGAAGGCTTGACAAGAAGCAAGCGCCAGCGAAGGCACCGATTGATCCCGGAATAATAAGCCGATAGATAATCTTTTTATCCACATTTCCAAAGCGTATATGAGAAACCCCGGAAGCTGCAGTAGTAACGACTTCAGCAAAATGCACGGAAGCCGAGGCAACGGCGGGTGCGATTCCGAAGGCAAGCAGCAGGGAAGTTGAAGTCAGTCCGTAGGCCATACCGAGCGATCCGTCAATGAGTTGGGCCACGAGGCCGATTAGTGCCAAGACAATCAATTTTTTCATGGTTTACTCCTCCTGTCACGTAAAAAAAAAGACTCCTAACTACTGTTTGTTAAGAGCCTTCGGTTTTTCCGATCAGCTTAGTGTGATTAAATTAATATTTACTATATTCAATAACAGTGAACTCTGTCAATAATATTTAAACAAATTTTCAATAAATATTTTTTAATCCGATATGAATAATAGGGTTTCCTTTGTAATAAATATGTGGTATTATTTAAAAAAATAAAAAAACTTATCCAGAGTGGTGAAGGGAACTGGCCCGATGAAACCCGGCAACCTGCAATTTTTGCAAGGTGCTAACTCCAGCAGAATGTTTATTACATTTTGGAAGATAAGGTAATATGTTTACCTCGTCAGCCTTTCCGAAATGGGAAGTTTTTTTTATTGTCCAAAAGCGAGCAAACCAGAGAATAAGGAGGTTCTGATGTGGTAAACGGTCCAAACCAGGATGAAATTTTTGAGCAGTTGAAAGAAATGCTGAACAGTATAAGATATGGTTCCATTACATTGATTGTTCAAGATGGAAAACTGATCCAGATTGAAAAAAATGAAAAGGTTCGATTCAAGTAAACCATTCGCTGACTAGAAAACTAGAGGCGGATGCTTCCATATTTGTTGATATATCGGCCTTTTTTTATAAAAATGTGCAAAAGGATAAACATTTTGCATCGAGAGCCATATGCTTACTAAAAGGGGTGGTTTACTATGCTTAAGTATGATACATGGGAGGAGCAGGAACATGATTTCCCGTTCCCATCAGACAGCGAAACAAAAGGCGCGATGGAAGTCCTGCAATGGGCCTACGATTATTACGGAGATGAATTGGTTTATGCCTGCAGCTTTGGCATAGAGGGCAGCGTACTCGTAGATTTGATTTCAAAGGTCAAGCCCGATGCACGGGTTGTTTTTCTTGATACGGGCCTTCATTTTAAAGAAACCTATGAAGTTATTGAAAAAGCGAAAGAAAAATATCCGTCACTTAATATTGAAATGAAGAAACCGGCACTCACTGTCGCCGAACAAGCGGGCGAACATGGTGACGAACTATGGAAAAGGAATCCAAACCTATGCTGCCAAATCAGAAAGGTGATTCCACTTGAAGAAACACTGAGCGGTGCCTCAGCGTGGCTTTCAGGGCTCAGAAGAGAACAGTCAGAAACAAGGCGCAATACTCAATATGTGAATAAAGATAACCGCTTCAAATCCATTAAAATATGTCCGCTGATCCATTGGACGTATAAAGACATATGGAGATATGCACATAAACATAGTCTCCCCTATAATACGTTGCACGACCAGGGCTACCCGAGCATCGGATGTCAGCCTTGTACTCTTCCTGCCGATTGGGCGTCAGGAGATGCAAGATCTGGCCGTTGGTCCGGTCAGGGTAAAACAGAATGTGGTCTTCACCAATAATTTCAATTACAGGAGGAACAATTTAAATGGCTATTTTACCGCACGGAGGAAAACTCATTAACCGATACGAACCAGAATATTCAACAAACCATATTCAAAAAGAAGTGGAACTGGATGCCACCTCATTGAGCGATCTTGAGCTGATTGGGATAGGAGCATATAGTCCGATTACCGGATTTCTGACAGAAAAAGATTATTTATCAGTTGTAAACGATCTCCGTCTGGCAGATGGCGCAGTATGGAGTATTCCGATCGTCCTTCCGGTACAGGAAAAAACAGCACGTACCCTTTCAACCGGTGACGAAGTAAAGCTTACGTTTAACGGGGAAACCTATGGTGTCATCGAGGTGCAGGATGTTTACCGTCCGGATATTAAACATGAAGCACAGCAAGTCTATCAAACAACCGATGTTGAGCACCCGGGAGTAAAGAAGATTTTAGAACGCCCTTCCTATTATATTGGTGGTCCGGTTAAACTGGTAAAACGTCCGAAAAAGGACCGGTTCAATGAGTACCGTCTTGATCCAGCGGAAACCCGCAAAGAATTTGAGGAACGGGGATGGAAAACGATTGTGGGCTTCCAAACAAGGAACCCAGTTCACCGTGCACATGAATATATTCAAAAAACAGCGCTTGAGACAGTAGACGGACTTTTCCTTAATCCGTTGGTTGGTGAAACCAAATCAGACGATATTCCGGCTGATGTCCGTATGGAAAGCTATGAAATTCTGCTTAAAAACTACTATCCGAAAGATCGTGTGTTCCTGGCCGTATTCCCGGCAGCGATGAGATATGCCGGACCTCGCGAAGCTATTTTTCATGCCATGGTCCGTAAAAACTTCGGCTGTACACACTTTATCGTCGGAAGGGACCATGCCGGAGTCGGCAACTATTACGGCACGTATGATGCTCAGAAAATCTTCACCCGATTTACATCCGAAGAGCTCGGGATTACTCCGATGTTTTTCGAGCACAGTTTTTACTGTGTAAAGTGCGAGGGAATGGCATCTTCCAAAACATGCCCTCACGACAAGGAATATCATGTCATCCTTTCCGGAACAAAGGTAAGGGAATTGCTGAGAAACGGAGAGCTTCCACCAGCCGAATTCAGCCGCAAAGAAGTAGTGGAAGTCCTGATTAAAGGACTAAAAGAAAAAGAACCGGCAAAGGCATAAGGAGGAGCAAAATGAGTCAGGCACAAAACATTACATGGCACCAGTCGGCTGTAACCAAAGAAGACAGAAGAAAACAAAATGCCCACCAGAGCTTTGTCATCTGGCTGACAGGATTGTCCGGTTCCGGTAAATCCACTCTGGCGAATGAATTGGCAAAAGAGCTGTATCAGCGCCAGGTCAGAAACTATGTGTTGGATGGCGACAACATCCGCCACGGGTTAAATAAAGATCTTGGGTTTTCAGATGAGGACAGGAAAGAAAACATCCGTCGGATCGGAGAAGTATCTAAATTATTCGTTGACAGTGGAACTGTCGTTCTTACAGCTTTTATCTCTCCTTTTATTGAAGACCGGGAGAGCGCAAGACAGATTCTTGGTGAAGGCGAATTTCATGAAATTTATGTAAAATGCCCGCTTGAGGAATGTGAGAACCGGGATCCAAAAGGATTATACAAAAAGGCAAGAAAAGGCGAGATCCGGGAATTTACCGGAATTGATTCACCATATGAAGAACCAGCTTCACCTGAATTTGTTGTGGATACACAGGCCTCCAGCATTGAAGAATGTACGGCACAAGTTATTGCGTATCTTGAAAGCAAAAATCTGATTTAACTTTTAAATATTTTAAGGAAGGCAGGTGATGAACATGGGCAAAGTATATTTGGTGGGAGCAGGGCCGGGTGATGCGGAACTTATCACTGTAAAAGGTGTCAGATGTATCAGGGAAGCAGATATCATCCTTTATGACAGGCTTGTGAATAAAGAGCTGTTGAATTATGCCCGTCTGGATGCCGATTTGATTTATTGCGGAAAGCTGCCGGGTTTTCATACCATGCAGCAGGAAACGATCAATCATTTTCTTGTTAAGCATGCCAAAAATGGAAAAACTGTCACCCGTTTAAAAGGTGGAGATCCATTTGTGTTTGGCAGAGGCGGGGAGGAAGCAGAGGTCCTTGTTAAGCATCAGATCGAATTTGAAGTGGTACCGGGAATTACATCTGGCATCGCTGTCCCTGCTTATGCAGGGATTCCGGTTACTCACCGGGATTTCAGTGCGAGCTTTGCCATCGTCACCGGCCACAGAAAAGAAGGACAGGATGAAGTGCAAAAGTGGAAAAGCCTGGCCAAAGGTATTGATACGATCGCTATTTATATGGGAGTCAAAAATCTTCCCTATATCTGCGAAAGTCTGATAAAGTATGGTAAGAGCAAATATACCCCTGCAGCTTTGATTCAATGGGGATCAACAGCCGAGCAGCGGACGGCCACCGGGACGCTTGCTACCATTGAAAATGTGGCCAGGCAGGAAGGTATAGAGAATCCCAGCATGATTATTATTGGAGAAGTCGTGGGACTCCGTGACCAAATCAGCTGGTTTGAAAAGACACTGGCCAAAAACGAACCTTCTTCTATTATGATAAGTGAGGCGTTGTAAATGAAAGCATTGCTCCTCATCTGCCATGGCAGCAGAACAAAAGCTGGTACGGAAAAGGCAAGAGAATTTGCCGAGCAGTGTATGAGGCATATTGATTACCCTATTAAAGAAGTTTGTTTTTTAGAGCTGTCCAAGCCGGACATTGCCAAAGGTGTCGAATCTTGCGTACGGCAAGGAGCCACTTCTATTTGTGCTATTCCTATTCTTTTATTGACAGCGGCTCATGCAAAAGAAGACATTCCCAGAGAACTGCAGATCCAGCAGGAACGTTTTCCACATATCGAGTTCTCATATGGTAAGCCCTTTGGTGTTCATGAATCCATTTCTTCATTATTATGGGAACGGATTACAGAATCTACGGATGCTTTTAAGGAAAAGTCACTCATCCTGCTTGTCGGCAGAGGGAGCAGTGACCCTGACGTGAAAAGGGATCTAAAGGCTATTGCTGCTCATCTTGAGGAAAACTATAAAATTCCTCCCATTGAAACCTGTTTTCTAACTGCAGCACAGCCCAGCTTTGAGGAAATGCTGAGACTGGCCGGATGGGGATATGAACAAGTGATTGTTGTGCCTTATCTACTGTTTCCCGGCATCCTTTTAAGCGGAATGAAAAAGGCCATTGCCGAGCAGGCCAGGGAGACTGGTCAGGAGTTAATCCTGTGTGAGGCGCTTGGCTATCATCCCGTTCTTCAAGAGGTACTGCTTTCGAGGATAGATGAGGCCCAAAGACACCGGACGGTTGTGTAGGATGTATCCGATTGTTCTTGAGCTGAAGGGAAAGCAGGCTGTTGTTGTCGGTGGTGGAACGGTAGCTTTTCGGAAAATCCAAGGTCTATTGGAAGCCGGCGCGTTCGTGCAGGTCATCAGCCCCGAAGCTACTGATGAGATTAAATCTCTTCATGCTGCCAATAAGGTAATGTGGAAACAGAAAAAAGCGGAGCCAGTGGATTACGAGGATGCTTTCATTATTTTTGCAGCTACCAATGATCCTGTAGCGAACCAGGAGGTGGTCCGGTATGCCGGCCCATCCCGCCTGGTTAATGTCGTCGACCAGCCTACACTTGGCAGTTTTACCGTTCCTGCAGTAGCAAGAAGAGGCCGATTAGTACTCTCCGTTTCTACCGGAGGAGCCAGTCCCATTCTTGCTAAACGAATCAGGAATGATTTGTTGGCCGCTTATCCGGAGGATTACGCAGGCTATACGGAATTCCTTTTTTACTGTCGGGAAAAGCTGAAAAAATGGAAGGCTTCCCCTGATGAAAAGCAGAAACTTCTTCATGAAATGCAGGACGAACAGTACATTCGCTCTGTTGAAAAACAACAGGCATTCATCGATACACTTGACCAAAAAGTCACCTGATTTGGAATTGCACACAGTGCAAATTCCCAGGTGGCTTTTTTATTTTTGTATAGTACATATACCGAAATATAAATATTCTAAAATTTTTTGCGGAAAAGCGAAACCTTTTCTTATAATTTACGTTTATATGTATGAAGCGCGCTAGAAGTATTATGAAAAAGAAACATGTTTTTCCAAAACGGAGTCAGTAGTATGCTATAATGATCCCATATAATGGATAAAAAGGAGAGGGTTTAAGTCATTTGAAAAAGGAGAGTGCCGAATGGAGATCATGGGTTATCCAATGGAAACAGTCTACCTGACAGGACTTATTATTTTTGGATGTATCACGTTTTTATATGTACTGGTAAGTGATTTGATTCACGGGGCATTTGATGTATTTTCCCATATCCTGAACCCGACGCTCTTGCTTTCCTTTTTCACCTTGCTGAGTGCGGGAGGATATATTCTGGAAATGGTGACCCCGCTCAGCAGCTGGTTAATAATGGGCTTGGCAGCTGGCGTCTCCTTTGTTCTGGTGTCGCTGCTAAATATCTTTGTTCTGATTCCCCTTGCCTCTGCAGAAGCGTCTTTAAACTACTCGGAAGCAGACCTTCGGGGAAGGATTGGGAAGGTCATCACTTCTATTCCAACCAATGGATTTGGGGAGGTATTTATTGAAGGAATCAGCGGAAATATCGCCAAAACAGCGGTCAGTTTGAATAATGAGCCGATCGGGCAGGGAGAAAAAATTCTTATTGTGGATGTAAAAAGCGGAGTCGTTCATGTATTGCCATATGAACAGGCCGCAATGCTGTAAATAAATGAACAGGGGGAAACAAGATGACACCTATTTTTATCGTTGCAGGTATTGCTGTATTTATCGTTATTGCGTTAGTTGCAGTTTTTGTTACCAAGTATAAGACGGCAGGTCCGGATGAGGCACTGATTGTTACGGGGAGCTTTCTCGGGAACAGAAATGTAAATATCGACGAATCAGGAAACAAAATAAAGATTGTCAGGGGCGGAGGAACTTTCGTATTCCCGGTATTTCAACAGTCCGAACCACTGAGCCTTCTTTCGAGCAAGTTAGAAGTGCAAACTCCCGAAGTATACACCGAACAGGGGGTTCCTGTGACGGCTGATGGAACCGCCATTATCAAGATTGGCAGTTCGATAGGAGAAATCGCAACAGCGGCAGAACAGTTTCTTGGAAAAACCAAACAAGACCGCGAGCTTGAAGCAAGAGAAGTTCTGGAAGGGCATCTGCGTTCCATTCTTGGCTCCATGACCGTGGAAGAAATCTATAAAAACCGTGATAAGTTTTCCCAGGAAGTGCAGCGAATTGCTTCACAAGATCTGGCAAAAATGGGTCTTATCATCGTTTCCTTCACAATCAAGGATGTAAGGGATAAAAACGGATACCTGGAAGCACTCGGTAAGCCGAGAATCGCCCAGGTGAAGCGTGATGCAGATATTGCGACGGCAGAAGCGGAGAAAGAAACCCGTATCAAGCGGGCAGAAGCAAATAAAGAAGCACAAAAGTCAGAGCTTGAGCGTGCGACCGAAGTGGCTGAGGCGGAAAAAATCAACCAGTTGAAAATTGCCGAATACCGCAGAGAACAGGATATAGCCAAAGCAAAGGCGGACCAGGCCTACCATCTGGAAGAAGCACGCGCGAAGCAGGAAGTAACGGAGCAGCAGATGCAAATCAAGATTATTGAACGTCAAAAGCAAATTGAATTGGAAGAAAAAGAGATTGCGAGACGAGAGAAACAATATGATTCTGAAGTGAAGAAAAAAGCGGATGCAGACCGTTACTCTGTAGAGCAAGCGGCAGAGGCGGAAAAACGCAAACAGGTTGCTGAAGCAGATGCCCATAAGTACAGAGTAGAGGCAATGGCAGCAGCAGAAGCCGAAAAAGTGCGGCTCGAAGGGCTTTCCAAAGCAGAAGCAGAACGTGCAAAAGGGGAAACCGAAGCCGAGGTTATCCGTCTGAAAGGACTGGCTGAAGCAGAGGCGAAAGAAAAGATTGCCGAAGCCTTTGAAATGTTCGGTCAAGCGGCTATTCTTGATATGATCGTCTCCATGCTTCCGGCTTACGCGAAGGAAGTTGCCAGCCCGCTTTCCAATATCGATAAAATCACAGTAGTGGATACTGGCGGCAATGGTGAGAACGGAGGAGCGAATAAGGTGACTGGCTATGCCACCAACCTCATGGCTTCCCTTCAGGAAACGTTAAAGGCATCATCTGGAATTGATATGAAGGAACTGATTGAGAATTTTTCAGGCAAGGGCAATGTACGACAAAGCATTGACGGACTAAGATACGACCTGGCGAAAAAAAGCAAGGAGCCGGGATCCATAGACCGCAGCGAAGACCCAGTGCCGGTGGAATAGGAAGCAATAGAAAGGGATGACCTGATTGTTCAGGTGATCCTTTTTTATTGAAAACTTTTTAAAGGATGCGTGTGGTTTGCAGGAGATCTTCCTTGACAAGTTGATTGGAGTGCAAGGTGCGAGACTCCGCCGGGATATGCGTGACAGGTGAGACCAGGTAGGCGTTTACGCCGGTCAATGAGGCGCTAGCGCCGACGGGCTCAGCGCACGCCCCGCGAAAGCAGGCGCTCGCGCCGGTAAAAGCGAGCATCCTGGAACGGAAAGAAACTTCTCTCAAGAGCAACAACGGATACTGCTTTTAAAAATGAAGTCTAAAGGAACCCCAGGAAAAGCTGAAGGTCTTCGAGAACCATTTTACCGCCGTATCCGATAAACAGCACACCAAACAGAATATCCAAATGGGATTGAAAGCGGGCTACTTGTTGGCGAATGCGCTGCATGCCGACGACAGGAAGAATCGCAAGATACCAGCATGAATTGCCGGAAAGAAAAATCAGGGCACTGCCAAATGGCTCTGACGCCAGTTGTTGGGCAGTAACGAATTGAGGGAAAATGCTTAAAAAGAAGAGGCTGACCTTTGGATTTAGAAGATTGCTCCAAAAACCTCGCTGATAGGCAAGAAGGGAAGAAAGGGCAATGTGTGTAATGCTCGATGGAGCATGTGCAGGCGAAATTCTCCTAAACAGGTTGTGATAGCCTAAATAAATTAAATATGAAGCCCCGGCCATGCGGATTAACAAGTATAATAGAGCTGATTCCTTTAAGATGACTGACAATCCAAGAACAGCCAGGGTAAGATGGAGGATAAAGCTTGTACGATTTCCAAGAAACGTGACGTAGCCCATACGTATCCCGTGGCTGAGCGTATGCTTTGTCATCAACAGAAAATCAGGACCGGGAGAAGCTGCAAGAGCCAGTCCGAGTAAAAACAGAATCAGCATAATTGGCCTCCAAGTATAGTAGCTTGTATACTCTCACTATATGTTTGTCCATCGCATTTCAGACACAAAAGGAACTATTAGGCAGACGGGAAGTGAAACAATGAAATTATTCCATTATCATTTTTGGACTGATCGAGTAGAAGAAACGGAAAATTATTATCGAAAACTGGGGTTTACTGTTGCAGCACGGTATGCGATGGAAAAGGGTACGGTCACACCTTATCATCCGCCGCTTGAATGGGAAGACTTTCGGGAGAATGCCCTCCTTTTTCGGATCATTGAGGTTAGAAGGGGAAAGGTGAATATTACATTAGGTGCAGGCAAGAAACCGATCTTTGACCATATTGGGTATCTTGTGAGCGAGGAAGAGCTTGAACACATTTGCAATCGGGCGGACGTTATGGGCTGGAAAACGGAAATCGGAGCACGCAGAACGTTTATTTTTACGCCGTACCGTTTTAAGATTGAACTCCAAACAAGAAAAGAAACGGTGAATGATGAGAAAATATCGATCTCCAGGATGATGATTAAAGGACCAGATGAATCCTTTAAAAGAGATCTTGAAAGGCTTTTTCATCGTAACTTGGAGGAAATTGTTTTTGAAGAAGGAGAGCAGCTTCAACTTCAGGAAGTCTGGATGAATGGTGTGGAAGGCAGCAGCAAAGACCCGAACAAGGTTATCGTTACAGGCTGCTAAAAAAAAGCAGGAAGCCTCTATTTTGGGGGGCTCCTGCTTTTTTTTCTTTCTATTATAATGCGGATAATTTTAATTCCTTAAGACCGTAAACAAATGTGCTCTCAATCGGCTCAAGGGAAAAGCCGGAGCTTCTTTCAAAACGCGGATACCGTTTGATCCATTCTGCCATCGCAATCTCGGCCTCAAGCCTTGCAAGAGGTGCACCCAGGCAAAAGTGAATACCCTTTCCGAATGCGAGATGAGGATTAGGCTTTCTTCGTATATTGAATTGATGGGCGTTCTCAAATTGCTGTTCATCCCGGTTTGCAGACCCCATCCAGGCAACGACAATATTACCTGCTTTAATTTGGGAGCCATTGAGAACCGTATCTTCTTTTGCAACACGGCTCATGGATTGTACAGGGGAACGATACCGGAGCACTTCTTCAATGGTAAGCGGAAGGGCTCCTGCAGGATCTTTCAAAATCTCTTCATAAACCTCGGGGAACTCAGTAAAGCAATAATAAGCATTGCTGATTAAGTTTGTTGTGGTTTCATTTCCTGCAACCAAAAGGAGAATACAAAAACCGATAATCTCATCTTCTGTGAGCATGGTTCCTTGCATTTCTGCATCAATCAGTACAGATATGATGTCTTCACCTGGCTGCTTTCTTTTCATGGCAATGATTTCTTTAAAATAAACATAAAGCTCGTAATACGTTCTCTGCTGATTTTCTTCCAGTCGTTTAATCGCCTCGGGGCTGTTATCCGTTGGTCCGGCAACCACCCATTCTGACCAGTCCTTGAATTTAGCCTGATCTTTAATCGGTACGCCCAATATTTCGGCAATCACCATTACAGGCAGCGGATAAGAGTACTGCTTGACCAAATCAATTTCAGAAGGGTCCTGTATTTCGTCCAGCAGTTGGTTTGCAATTCGCTCGATGCGGGGCCGCCAGTCTTTCATAACCCTTGGAGTAAATGCTTTGTTCACCAGGGAACGCATTTGTGTATGCTTAGGCGGATCGATGCTGATCAAGCTAAGCTCAATGGGAGAGGCCTGTTCTCCTTCCTGCCTTCTTGAGCGGTTGGAAGAAAACAAATCCTTATTTTCTAGTACATTTTTTACGCTTTGATAGTCAAAAGCATCCCATGCTCCCCGCTTTTCATCCCAACGCACAGGAGTTTCCTTTCGCATCTTTTCATACCAGGCAAACGGTTCATAACGTTCTTCTTTCGTTGAAATTTCTGATACTTGTCGAAATGCTGTTCGAATGGAATTATCCACGGTCGCTTCCCTCCAATTTTTGGGTGGTTACATTTAAAGGATACGTGCAATTCCCAAAAAGTACAAAGAATATCCCTCTAAATATTTTACTATTTCAAATATTCAGGATTTAATTAGTTTTACTTATGGAAACAACGAGCTTTTATGTAATTTTCATAAAGGAGCGGGTTGCATATGATAAAGATGAAGGGAGAGGGTTCCATGGATATTAAAGCAAAGGTTCAAGAGCAATTTGGCAAGAATGCGGACAACTACATTACAAGTCCGATCCACGCAAAAGGCAAGGATCTTGAACTCATGGTGATGCTTTCAAATGCCACCGCACAAGATCGTGTGCTGGATATAGCCACGGGTGGAGGCCATACGTCAAACGCATTTTCTCCACATGTAAAGGAAGTGACCGCTCTTGATCTGACGAGTGAAATTCTTGTAGCCGCCAAGCAGTTTATAAATGAACAAGGCCGTAACAATGTTTCGTTTGTACAGGGAGACGCTGAAAACCTGCCATTTGAAAAAGAATCGTTCGAACTGGTCACATGCCGGATCGCTCCGCATCATTTTCCAGATGTGAAAGCTTTTGTGTCAGAAGCATTCCGGGTGTTAGTGCCGGGTGGAAGATTTCTTCTGATCGACAATACGGCTCCGGAAATTCTGGAATACGATCAATTTTACAATCATGTTGAAAAAAGGAGAGACCCCAGCCATTATCGTGCCTGGAAAAAGTCAGAGTGGCTTCAGCTTTTTGAAGAGACGGGATTCACATTTGAACAGATGCACGCCTTTAAAAAGGATTTTGCTTTCGACAGCTGGTGCAGCAGGATGCAGTTGGCTTCAAAAGACAAAGAAGAATTGGAGAACGACATGTTATCAGCATCTGAACGTGTAAAAGAGTACTTCATGATCAAGGAAAAAGAAGGTCATGTTCAGGCATTCACTGGTGACGCTGTGTTTATTATAGCAAGAAAATAAGGAGGAAAGAACATGGGAATTGATTTTCACGATCCTTCTGTTACGTTTTCCTATGCTTCGAGAACAGCATCCGATGAATGGAAAACCCTCATTAAACCCTATATTGTTTCTTCGGAATCCATGGCGATAGATATCGGGTGCGGCGGGGGGATTTATACAAAAGCTTTGCTGGAGCTTGGCGCCAATCACGTGACGGCACTCGATTTTTCTGAAAACATGCTGACTGCTGCAAAAGAAAACTGTTCAGATTATAAGAGACGGGTCAGTTTTAAACAGGGCGAAGCATCCTGCACCCACCTGCCTTCTTCGGTAGCTGATATCGTTCTTGAGCGGGCGGTGATTCATCACCTGAACGATTTGGAGTCAGCTTTTGTAGAAGCTTTTCGTTTGTTAAAAACAGGCGGAACTTTCATTGTTCAGGACAGAACTCCCGAAGATTGTCTGCTGCCCGGTTCGTCTGAACACATCCGCGGGTACTTTTTTGAGAAAGAACCTGTACTTATTAAACAGGAAATAAAAAGACGGTTTTCGCATGAACGTGTTCACTCCGTATTAACAGAAGCGGGCTTTACAGGTATTAAAGAAATAAAGCTGTGGGAAACAAGAAAATCATTTTCCGCGTTTCAGGAATTGGCCAGTGATTTGAAAAGCCGTACAGGACGCTCTATTTTATTTGAACTGAATGATGAGCAGCTGAATGCTTTGGTAACTTTCATTGAAGACAAACTGAAAAACGAAAAGTCTATCATTGAACGTGACCGCTGGACGATCTGGTTTGCTACCCATCCCTAACTTCAAAATACGTCAATTTCCGGGGAAATAAAAATGCAAAGAGCTTGTAATCAAAACGTAAACGACCAACTTTTATGAAATTTGAAGTTTTTTGCCGCCGTAAAGGGTATTGTTTACTAAGTTAATGATTTGTGAGAGCTAATTGTCACAAAAAGGAGGTAAGGACCTTGGAGATACGCAAAGCCCTGCCCGGAGATGAAGAGGCCATCGCATTTGTTCATGTAGACAGCTGGCGGACCACATACAAAGGAATCGTCGATGAGGAATATTTGCAGAACATGACTGTGGAGGACAGAAAGGAAATGTGGAAAGGAATAATAGAAAAACCATTGCCGGAAAATTATTTATATGTGGCTTCCATCAGCCAGGAAATTATTGGTTTTTGCTCGGGAGGTCCTAACCGTTCTGGTCGGTATCCGTACGATGGAGAGCTTTATGCCATTTATATTCTTCAGGAATATCAGCGGCGTTCGATTGGAACCAGTCTGATCCGCCGGCTGGCGCAAAGTCATCTGGATTCAGGTTACCATACGATGATGGTTTGGGTTCTTCAGGATAATCCGTGTAAAATTGCCTATGAAAGACTGGGCGGCATTTTATTGGGAAAAGAAGAGATTCAAATTGGAAGTCAAGAGTTGGTGGAGGAAGCTATCGGTTTTGACCTTGCAAGGCTGCTGAATTTATAATTCATTTCTTCTTTGCAGTTTATAACGAATAAAAATACGTTCCATCAAGGAGATCAGCTGGGTTTCATAATCTTTCCTTTCATCTGCACTATTGGCATTGTTTATTTTTGTCTTCAGTAGTTTTACTTTTTCTTTTTCGTCTGGTGTTAATTGGTGGGAAAGGATCATAATATCCTCCTCCTAACGGGATGGTGTTGAGATACTTTACCATGGAAATTGTCAGTTTATCTACAAAAGTGTGAGATTATCTAACGTTAAAAACCCGGTGAAGGTCGTGAACCTCCATCCGGGCTTTTTTATAAGACTATTATTCTTTAACGCTGATAATGATTTTTCCTTTGGCATGGTGGGATTCGCTTAATTCATGTGCGGCCCTGACCCCTTCCTGTGTCAGTGGGAAGGTTTCTCCAACAAATGGCTGAATCTTGCCTTCTTCGATCAGTTTGCCGATTTCAGCAAGTTCTTCACCGTCAGGATCAAGAAAGACAAAGCCTGCTTTCACTGAATGATTCGTAGCATCTTTTTGAACAGGGGGGCTGACGATGGATACAAGCACGCCTCCGGGTTTGATCACTTTATAGCTGTTCTTCTGTACATCGCCGCCAATCGTATCAAAAACAATGTCCACCGGTTGAACTGCTTTAGTAAAATCTTGTGTTTTGTAATTGATAAATTCATCTGCACCAGATTCTCTAATGATACTCTCGGAGTCCTCACTTCCTGTAGAAATAACGTGAGCTCCTTTGGCCTTGGCAAGCTGAATCGCAAAGCTGCCAACGCCTCCGCCTCCTGCATGAATCAAAACTCTTTGCCCCTCTTTAATTAGCGCGAAATCCACCAGGCATTGCCATGCCGTTAAACCGACAAGGGGTATAGAGGCCGCTTCCTTAAACGTCAGATTCTTCGGTTTTAATGCGACCAGTTCTTCGTCCGCCGCCAGCAGTTCTGCGTACGTTCCATCCCGCTCGGTTGCGGGCCTCGTAAATACTTCGTCTCCCGGTTTAAATTTCGTAACTGCTGAGCCCGTTTCTTTTACTACTCCAGCAGCATCCCACCCTAGAACGACAGGGAACTTTAATTGGAGATTGTCCTTTAAATAGCCTTCGCGAATTTTCCAGTCCACCGGGTTTACCGAAGTGGCATACACCTCAATGAGAACATCCTTTGGACCGGGCTTGGGAGTATTTACGTTCTTCTCTACCAGTTGATCACGTCCGCCGTATTCATTAATAATGATCGCTTTCATTTTCTCACCTCTACTATAATAACTGTATCTCAAAAAGGTTTCCCTTATTGTGCTGTGTTAAATCAGAAAGTGGTTGACAGTTTTCCGAATGCATTATATAGTGATTTACAATCGCACGAGATTAGTTGAGAAGAGTAGAGAAGGTTTAAGAAAGACAATTACAGATTAAGAGCAGAGCCGAGCTGAGATTAGCGGTTATGGTTGCTAATCTTCGTCTCTCATCAAGAAGGGATGATTATATTGATTCAACCATCATTGGAAGAAGTGAAACAATTGGCAGGAACCTACAATTTGATTCCTGTAAGCATTGAATTATTTGCTGATGTACATACAGTGATTGAACTGTATCAAACGTATTATCAGGAAGATTACTCTTTTTTGCTTGAAAGTGTGGAAGGCGGACAGCAATGGGCCCGCTATTCCTATATCGGAAAGAACCCATTTATGGTTGTCTCCTGCAAAAAAGGGCAGACTCAAGTAAAGAAAAAAGATCAGGATGAAACCTATTCAGGTCATCCGATTGAAATCCTTAAATCTCTCCTCAACCAATATAAAAGTCCCGCGCACAAAAACTTGCCTCAGTTCACAGGTGGAGCTGTCGGCTATTTTGGATATGATATTCTCCAGTATTTTGAAAAAATCCCGCCTCACAGTAAAGATATTCTGAACACCGACGATATGAAATTTCTGTTTGTCGATGAACTGGTTGTTTTTGACCATTTGAGGCAGTCGATCAACATTATTTGCAACCTTCACGTACCCCAAAATTATAACGAAAAACAAATTGAAGAACTGTACGAAGAGACACGCTTATCGATTGAGGCTACCATGAAACAGCTTGAGCAAAACGTAAAACAACCGGTGCCCTCATTTCGCTATCTTCCTCAGCAGGAAGTGGATATCAGCGGCGTAAAATCCAATTTGAGCAAATCCGAATTTTGTTCGATGGTAGATCAGGCCAAAGAATATATTACAGCCGGAGATATATTTCAGGTGGTTCTGTCCCAATGTTTTGAAAGTGAGACCAAGGCCGATCCGCTGACGGTTTACCGCGTATTGCGGATTGTGAACCCATCGGCTTATATGTATCTGCTCAAGCTTCCGGATGAAACCATTGTTGGTTCGTCCCCAGAATTGCTCGTAAAAGTTGAAGGGCAGCGGGTGAGAACCCGACCGATTGCCGGAACACGGCCCCGAGGGAAAGACATGGATGAAGATCAGGCATTAGCTGAGGAACTGCTTGCTGACGAAAAGGAAGTTGCCGAGCACCTGATGCTTGTCGATTTGGGAAGGAATGATATTGGCAGGGTATCGGAGTACGGAAGTGTGGAAGTCTCTTCTTTTATGGAGATTGAACGATACTCTCATGTCATGCACATTGTGTCTGATGTTACCGGACTGCTTCGTGAAGATAAAGATTTCTTTGATGCCTTGATCTCATGCCTGCCGGCCGGCACATTGTCCGGGGCACCGAAAATCAGGGCCATGCAGATTATCGCAGAACTGGAAACACAGGCTCGGGGAACGTATGCCGGAGCCATCGGCTACCTTTCGTTTTCAGGCAACATGGATTCCTGCATTACGATCCGTACCATTCTTTTTAAAAATGATAAAGCCTATATCCAGGCGGGAGCTGGCATCGTTGCCGATTCCGTTCCCGAGAATGAATACGACGAAACGTTCAACAAAGCCAAAGCATTGCTGAAGGCCATACAAGTGGCTGAAGCCATGGAACTGTATGCTTAAAAAAGAGCCATCCGGCTCTTTTTTACTTTGGATATTCAATTCACTCATTACGACCAGGACTAATGAGAGTAGCCAAATTTTGTGAGAAAGTAAGAATGAGTTTGGAAAAACTTAGGCCGATGCACATAAAATTTTTAACTGAAGGGGAACTGATATATAAAAACTGTACATACTATCATAATCCTTTCGAAGATTTGAATTTAAACCAAATGAGGTGGAAAAATGGCAAAAGAATTAACTGGCGTACATGCCGTTGTTACAGGGGGATCAAGCGGTTTAGGATATGCCATGGTAGAAGCACTTCTTGATGAAGGAGCAACGGTTGCAGTGGCATCCCGTCCGGGAGCAAAAATGACGGAAGCTGTAAATAACCTTCAAAATAAAGGATATTCGAATGTTTTTGAACTTCCATTGGATGTCAGGTCAGAGGGATCGGTACAAGATGCAGTGAACTGGGTAAAAACGGAATGGGGTAAGATCGATGTCCTTGTGAACAATGCCGGGATAGGCATGAGGACTGTAAACCCAAAATTCCTTACAGAACCACAGCCCTTCTATCAGGTCTCTCCTGAAGGGTTTCGAAACTTAATCGATACAAATGTGACCGGTTATTTCCTAACCTCCCGGGGATTCGCTCCTCTGATGGTCGAGCAGGGAAGAGGAAAAATCATCAATATATCGATGAATTATGAAACCATGAAACGAAAAGGATTTGTCCCATACGGCCCTTCTCGTGCCGCAACCGAGTCCCTGTCATTTATCATGGCTGAAGACCTGCGTGAATTTGGAGTGTCGGTAAATATGCTTCTTCCTGGCGGGGCCACCGTAACGGGAATGATACCTGATGATGTGAGAAGGGAACTTGAAGGAAACTCTCAGCTTCTGAAGCCGGAAATCATGGCAAAACCTATCGTTTATCTTGCTTCCGAGCAATCTGAAGGATTAACAGGTGAACGCCTGGTCGCAACCGAATTTGACAGCTGGTTAAAAAATAGAACCAAATAAAATGAGTGAAGAGACTTCTTCTTTGGCAATATGAATGAGTAGAGAAAAAGACTTATTTTTGCGGTTTTTCGTTCATCGGGCTTATGTATCTTTATGCTCCTCCAAATCCTTAAGCTGTTCGTTGCACACACTTTTCTTTACGATTTAAGTATTCCTTCTCCTGAAGATGCTAAACATCAGGATTTTTGTGTAATAAAAATAAGAAACTTTCACCATCATATAGACTATAGGAGTGTGATGGTAATGGATCTTTTAAAAGAGTTAACAGAAACAAACGGAGCGCCGGGGTTTGAACACCCGATCCGAAGCATTATGAAGCGCGAGATTGATAAGACGGGTGCCTCGCTTGTATATGATCATATGGGAAGCATCTTTGGCCAAAAGAAGGGCCCATCCGCAGGACCAAAAATTATGCTGGCCGGCCACATGGATGAAGTTGCCTTTATGATCAGTGAAGTGACAAAGGATGGGTATCTGAGATTTGTGCCGCTTGGCGGGTGGTGGGATCAGGTCATTCTATCCCAGCGCGTGCACATTCTTACGGAAAAGAAAACCTTTACCGGTGTAGTGGGCTCCAAGCCGCCGCATATTCTTACGGCTGAAGAACGAAAAAAAGTCGTTCCCATGCGCGAAATGTTTATCGATATCGGAGCGAACAGTGCAGATCAAGTAAAAGAATGGGGAATTCGTGTGGGTGACCCGATCATGCCCATATGCCCCTTTGAGATTATGCCGGATAATGATACCATTCTTGCAAAAGCATTGGATAACAGGGCAGGCTGCTATTTAGCGCTGGAAGTTTTAAAACAGCTGAAAGACAGCGAACATCCGAACAGCGTTTATTGCGGGGCCACTGTTCAGGAAGAAGTGGGGCTGAGAGGGGCAGCAACGGCTCCTTATGCCGTTGAGCCTGACCTGGCCGTCGCCATGGACGTAGGAATCGCCCAGGATGGACCTGGAGATAATTCCAATAAGGCGAAGCTTGGAGCAGGTCCGCTTATAACGTTCCTTGACTCATCCATGGTACCGCATGTTCCGCTTCGGAATCTGGTGATGGACATTGCAGAGAAGAATAATATCCCTTACCAGGTGGATGTCATGCTCGGTGGCGGGACAGACGCCGGAAGGTTTCATCTGTTTAAAAAAGGTGTTCCATCCATTGTCATTGGTGTGGCTTCCCGATATATTCACAGCCACGTTTCCATGGTCTCAAAAAGCGATCTTGAAAACACCGTAAAGCTGCTGGTTGCCTTTGTAAAAGAGATGGATGAAAACAAAATGAAGTCCTTGATAGATTTTTAGAAAAAATAAGCTACAATAGAGGGAAAAGGTGTTCTTTTAGGACGCCTTTTATTTTTTAAACCGTTTAAAGGGAGATTTGAATGAACACTACATTTTTATTTATTGGCGCTGGCCGTATGGCAGAGTCAATGATTAAAGGATTACAATCAGCGAAAGGCCAAAACGTTTCGATCATTGCGGCCAATCAGGGAAATAAGGAAAGGCTGCAGCATTTGTTTTCCATGTATGCGGTAGAAACAACAACAGATTGGCTGCATCATGTGAAAGAAAGCTCTGTCATTGTCCTGGCTATGCCTCCTGAAGCACACGAAGCCGTGCTGGAGCAGCTATCGACCGTGATTGAAGGTCAGCTTGTGATATCCGTTGCGGCAGGCATTGGACTTAAAAAACTGGAAAAACCGCTTCCGCCAGGAACACCAGTGGCATGGGTGATGCCCAATACAGCAGCAGAAACCGGTGAATCCATCTCGTTATATACGTATGCCGACACCTTAAATGAAAACCAGGTCAAGCTTTTGGAACTGCTTTTAAACAGCATTGGAAAGTCAGAGTATTGTACGGAAGAACAAATTCATAAGCTAACAGCCGTAACAGGAAGCGCTCCAGCGTTTCTGTATGAGTTTGCCTCTGCCCTGATCAATGCTGCAGCAGGCTATGGCATCTCGGAAGCTCAGGCAAGAAAGCTTGTCTCTCAAATGATTTATGGTTCAGCGGTGATGCTTCAGAGCGGAGTGTCTCCTGTTGACCTGAGAAACGCCGTGACCACTCCAGGAGGGGCGACAGCTGCGGGTCTGGATGTCTTAAATCAGGCAGACTTCGGAATGCTGATCGAAAGCGCGGTAAAAGCGACCAATGAGAAGGCCGCAGAACTTGGTGGGAAACAGGAAAACGAAGAGAAATAAACATACGGGTAAAATAGGTGATGTTGATGAGCAACAGTGTTTTAGCATGGATTGAGCATTATGAATATGCCGGTATTTTTTTGGCGCTGGCCCTTGGCTTAATCGGTTTGCCTGTTCCCGATGAAGTGTTATTAACGTTTTCCGGCTACCTTGTTTTCAAGGGAGATATTCATTTCAGTTTGGCCCTGCTGTCTGCGTTTTTGGGCGCCATGTCAGGCATTTCATTCAGTTACTTGTTAGGCTGTAAGCTTGGCCTGCCGTTTCTTGAAAAATTCGGCCCAAAAGTGGGGATTACTGAGGAGAAAATAACAAAAACACAGTCTTATTTTCAAAGGTATGGAAGTGTAATGATTCTGTTTGGCTATTTTGTCCCAGGGATCCGGCATGTTTCTGCTTATCTGGCTGGCTTTTCTGCCATGAGATTTAAGAAATTTGCTGTTTATGCTTATTCGGGCGGTATCATATGGAGCTTTACGTTCATTTTGGTCGGCAAAATGCTTGGCCCTGACTGGAGAATCGTCGAGCAATACTTCCATCACCTTGGAAAATATGTCTTGCTTGCAGTTGTGGCGGTGGGATTGCTTGCCTGGACTTTTTATAAAGCGATGTTGAAACGGACATAACAAAAGGAAGCAACGTATTTGGCATGAGTTTGGTATTCTACCGGGCTCATGCCTTTTCATTTTTCTTAACTTGTACTTTAAGGTTTATGAGTGTATGGAATAGAGAAAGGAGTAGATTAGAAGCTTCAGTCCAATTTTTATTTTTCGGGCTTCACCCAAAGCCGGGAGAGGCCTGATTGAAACAGTCGCAGAAAGAATAAGGTGCCATAATAAACCGCAAATACAACGGCTAGTACAATGATGATTGATATATGGTCCTCATAATGGGTCCTGTGCATCAATTCACATAAGCCGATGGTGAACGCTCCGGAAGCCAGAAAAATAGCATAATCCATAAGCTTTGGCTTGAAATGTACTTCTTCAACAATGGTGTGATAATGCAAAAAGGAAAGAAGCACACCGCTGAAATTAACTGCGATGATGACGCCATGGATTCCGAATGATGATTGGGAAGAAAGTGAAACAATCAGCAGGATGGACAAGATGTTGACCCAAATTGTTTGTGAAAATACATCCCGGGCGCGTCCCAGTCCAAACAAAATAGCCTGCAGCGGTGAAAGCAGATAATGAAACAAAATAAAAGGTGACAACAGCATAAGAAACTGGCCGGCTTGTGGTGAATGATAAAAAAGGACGGTCAGTTCATCTGCAAAAAAATACATCACAATGGAACACGGGATTCCATAAAGAAGGGTAATATGGAATGCCTGGTGAATCCGTTGATGCAAGGCATGATCATCCTGTTTGGAACGTGCCTCGGAGATGGAAGGCACCAGTGATACATACAGTGAATACCCGATAAAACCAGGGAAATATCCAATGGTCATTGCAAAGGCTGTGAGCATCCCGTATTGTTTGGTCGCAACGGATGCCGCAATACCGGCAAAGAGTAAACTTTGGGTGATCAGTATGGGGTTTACTGCTGCGGTCAGTGCATTCAAGATTCGCACACCGGTGGTAGGAAGGCTGACCTGGAATAATTTTTTTAATATACTTCTTTTAGATACAGGAGCTGTTTTTTCGGTTGCTGCCTCTCCTGTTGTGCGCTCCCCGAGCAAAAATGAAGCAGAAAAGAAAAACAGGGAAACGAGCTCCCCAGCCCCCAGGCCAAGCACGGCAGCGACTACCCGGTACTCGAGGGGCAGGTCTTTCACATAATGAAGCACATAAAAAATAAAACTCAAATGAGCCGTTTTTTCCAATAGTTGAGCAATAGCAATGGGTTTCATTTTCTGAAGGCCGCTAAAATATCCCTTTAGAATAGAGCTGGTCCCAATCACAGGAACAATCGGAATCAGCGCAAGCAGCGGATACCCCAGCCGGATATCGATGTTTTTCCACTTTAGCAAAAGCAAGGTAATGGCTGCACTGACAGCCACAAGAAGCAGGCTAAGTCCCATAATGACGAAAAACGATACTTTTACAATTTGCAGTCTGGCCCTTTCATTCTGGTGGACTTCTTCTTCGGCCAGTACCTTTGAAAGAGCGGTAGGAAATTCAAGGGCAGCAATTGTGATCAGCAATCCAATGACAGGGAGCGCCATCATGTAAAAACCCATGCCCTCACTGCCGAGTGACTGTGCAAGAAGAATGCTGACAACAAATTCAACAACCTTGGTATAAAGCATTGCCAATGATAAGATAAGTGTTCCTTTTAAAAATGTGCCCATGACTTCACCCTTTGTCCTATTCATTTCTTTATTATTTATATGATAGGGGATGAAAAAAAGAAGGAACTTAATTGTCGAATTTCTAGACAGATTTCAACAAAAAAATTAAAAAATTGTAAAAAAACGATACAAAATTGTATATTTTCGGTAAAATAAAGTTATATCCTAAACTAGTTGGTGTTGTATGGAAATTATTTTGCAAAACCTGTTTCATCATTACGGATACTTTGCATTGTTTTTTCTTCTTGCCCTTGGAGTTGTCGGGCTTCCCATACCCGATGAGTTTTTACTGACCTTTGCCGGATATATTGTGTACACCGGTGAAGTTTCTTTTGCGCTTACGCTGCTCGCTGCCTTTTTGGGCTCGGTAACAGGCATAACGATTAATTATTGGCTGGGCAGAAGTTTCGGTCTGCCTCTGCTTCTAAAATATGGACATAAGCTCCATTTAACCAAACAGCGGATACATACGTCTCAGAACTATTTTCAGCGTTTCGGGAAGCCGTTGATTATGTTCGGCTACTTTATCCCTGGGATCCGGCATCTGACAGCCTATTTTGCCGGAATGTCTTCGCTTTCCTACCGGGCCTTTGCATTGTATGCCTACATAGGGGCATTTATCTGGAGTTTACTGTTTCTCATGATTGGAAGGATTGTAGGCTCTAAATGGTACCTGGTTACGTCATTCGTACATAAAGCAAGCTTTGGCGGATTGGCCCTTCTGATTATTGTGGCAGGCATAACCTACTATTCATTCAAAACAAGGGGAAGAAAATCGGAGAGATACGACATTTCCAAATGGTAATAAACAGGAAACACTGCTACTTTCAGTGTTTCCTGTTTATTTAGCCTGAATAGCCGATTTTTTCTTTGATTTCATTAAGAAAAGGCTTTGCCTTCTGTCTCGCTTTTTCTGCTCCATAATGAAGGGTTTTATCAATTTCCCGCGAGTTGCTCATCAGCTCTTTGTAGCGCTGTCTTGGCTGCTCTAAATACCTTTTCATCACCAGGAAGAGCTCCTTTTTCACTTCTCCCCAGCCAATTCCCGATCGATAGTTATTCCGCATTTGCTCCACCTCATTTTCGGAGGCAAATTCCCGGTAGAGCAAGAAGAGAGAAGACTGATCCGGGTCTTTTGGGGCCTGTGGCGGAGTGGAATCTGTTACGATCCGTTTGATTAATTTTTCCAATTCTTTTTCCTCACAAAAGAGAGGGATCGTATTATGATAGCTTTTGCTCATCTTCCTGCCGTCAAGACCAGGAACCATCGCTGTTGTTGTATCCACCATGTATTGGGGAAGGGAGAATGTTTCTCCGAAAACATGGTTAAAGTGGGTAGCGATGTCCCTTGCAATCTCCACATGCTGAATCTGATCCTTTCCGACAGGGACGATATCCGATTGGAATAATAATATATCAGACGCCATTAAAATGGGATAAGAGTATACACCAATATTGATGCCCGCATCCTGATCAAGGCTGTTCTGCAGGTTTTGTTCTACTGCGCTTTTGTAAGCATGGGCACGGTTCATCAAGCCTTTCGGTGTCAGACAGGACAGAATCCAGGACAGCTCCATGATTTCAGGCACATCCGTCTGCCTGTAAAACGTTGATTGCTCAGGATCGAGACCCAAAGCAAGCCAGCTCGCTGCAATCCCATACACATAATCCTTAAACTGCTCTCTATTTTGCACGGTAGTGAGTGAGTGATAATCAGCGATAAAATAATAAGGCGAGTATTCATTACTGGCAGCCAGCTGCAGCGCCGGTTTAATCGCACCGATGTAATTGCCGACATGCGGCCGGCCGGTTGATTTAATACCTGTCAGGACTACTTTTTTTTCCATCTTTTCTCCTCCTGTTCAATAAAAAAAGGGGTAACCCGTCCCTGTAAAAGGACGAGTTACCCCGTGGTGCCACCTTAATTGAACCGCCCCAAAAGCAGTCCGCTCAAATAGTATCCAAAAGCCGAATACTTGTCTCCTTATAACGGCGAGACCCTTCCGTCAAAGCCTACTCCCAACAGGTTTCGGTTTGAAAGCTCAGAAGCCCATTCAATATCCTTTCCACACTGGCTCGCACCGCCCGCCAGCTCTCTGAAGTGCAACGTGATATTTACTCTTCTTCTTCAACGCTGAATATGATTGTTCTAATGTTATATTATGGAACTAGAAAAATCAAGATGAAATATTTGATAAGGGAACGATGCAGTCTGCTACATCATTTCTTGGTGAATTGACAACAGGTGAGACTTCAAAAGCTTCCATATGTTCACTCTCATAGGGTACAAGAAGCGATTTTAAATACTCGGTGTCCTGAATCGAGGGATCCAGCCAGCTGTCCTGCGCTTCTCGGTTGAGAATAACCGGCATGCGGTCATGAATCTCTTCCATAAGCTTATTTGGAATGGTTGTAATATGTGTGCAGGAGGTGATGATTTCACCCTTGTGGTCCCATTGATCCCAAAGTCCGGCAAAGGCAAAAGGCTTGCCGCTTTTTAACCGGATATGAAACGGCTGCTTTAACTTGTCTTCACGCTTCCACTCGTAAAATCCGTCTGCGATCACGAGGCAGCGCTTTGTTTTTAACGGACCTCTGAAGGATGTTTTTTCATCGACTGTTTCTGCCCGTGCATTGATCATTTTATAACCGATTTTGGGGTCTTTCGCCCAGAAGGGGATCAATCCCCAGCGGTACATGTGGGCTTTTCGTTTTCCGCCGTCTGCGGTAACCACAAGAACATCCTGAGAAGGTGCAATGTTGAAACGTTTAGGCAACGTGCCTGGAATGGTAACATCAAACTCTTCCTGAATAAAATCCATATCGGCATATAACGAATATCTGCCGCACATAAGAAACAGCTCCTTTATTTGTGGTACCTCCAGTTTAGCGTATCATTTCGTTTTTAACAAAAACAAAAAAGACCCATGAAAATCCATGAGTCCATTAATCGGTCATTATCCAACAACCACAAGATCTTTTTCTTTTGTTTCCAGCTTTTCGGCGATATCCCGGGCAATCCAGACACCGCAGGCGCTGGCTTGAGCAAGACCGCGGGTAATGCCCGCTCCGTCTCCGCCAACATACAGACCGGAAATTTCAGATTCAAATTTCTCATTAAGTTTTGGACGGGCAGAGTAGAACTTGGCTTCCACTCCGTAAAACAAAGTGTGTTCTGAAGCGATACCAGGTGTTACCTCGTTCAGGGCTTCGGTCATTTCAATTAAACTTTTCATCGTATTGTATGGAAGCACAAGCCCGAGATCGCCGGGTACGGCTTCTTTTAGTGTCGGACTAAGGAATCCTTCTTTCAGCCGTTTTTCCGTGGAGCGTCGTCCTTTCTTGATATCTCCGTATTTTTGAACGACAAGCCCGCCAGAAGACAACTGGTTCGCCAGCTTTGAAACTTCGTGGGCATATTCAGTCGGTTCATCAAACGGATCATCAAACTTATGGGAAACGAGTAGGGCAAAGTTCGTATTTGGGCTTCCAAGGGCCGGGTCTTTGTAAGCATGTCCATTGGCAAGCATGATTCCGGAATGGTTTTCAACCACCACGTGACCGGAAGGATTGCTGCAGAAGGTGCGGACCCGTGTTCCGACCGATGTATTGAAAATAAATTTCCCCTCGTACAAATGCGTGTTGATTTCTTCCATCACCACGTTGGATGTTTCCACACGAACGCCGATATCGACCTGATTGGCAGCCATTTTCAAACGGCGTTTTTTCAAAATTTTAGTCAGCCAGGATGAACCGTCACGGCCAGGGACAATCACAATTTTATCTGCATTCAATAGGGTGCCGTCCTTTAATTCCACACCAACAGCCTTGTGGGTGCCATCCACTTTCTCCGTAACAAGATCCAACACTTCTGCTTTATAGCGCATGCTGATCTTTTGTTTTAAATATTCATAGATGCTGGTCAGGATCTCCAGGTTTTGTTCTGTTCCCAAGTGGCGCACTTGTGCGCGAAGTAATTTCAACCCTGCAGCATACGCGCGTCGTTCGATATCTTTAACTTCAGCTGTCAATGGGTCGGTAATGGTATCCGTCGCCCCGTGTTCAAGATTAATGCTGTCTACATATTTAATAAGATCAACAACCGTTTCTTCCGGCAGATAATCTGTCATCCAGCCGCCAAATTCGCTTGTAATGTTAAATTTTCCATCAGAATATGCCCCTGCCCCTCCAAAGCCGTTCGTAATGGAACAGGCAGGAAGACATCCAGCAAATTCTTTTCTTCCGGCAGCAGGTGGGCATTTTTGAATTTTCTTCTGCAAAATTGGGCAATTTCTAGAATATATATCATGTCCTTTATCAACCAATAAAATGTTGGCATGCGGCATTTTGCGGGTCAGTTCATAGCAAGCAAAGATTCCGGCCGGTCCTGCGCCAACAACGATCACATCATAGGTAGTATTCATAAAAAACCTCCAGACACGTTTGTCTCAACCTTAGTAACTATAGCAAAATCCGAAAATAAACACAATATTTTTTACGAACTTTTTATAAATTTTTATAATTAATGTTCGGTTTTTAGTCAGATATTTGGAATAACCTTCTTTTTTATCTTTGATTTTAATGTAAAGAAGCTATCGTTTGAGTTTAAGTAATTTTTACAATGTTGAATGGGAGAGTGACGCTTGACTTTAGTAAGTTACATTTGTTACAATACTTACATAAAGTAAGTTAAACCCATGAAGGGAGAGAGTAAGATGGAAAAAAGAACTAGCGGAATTCACCATATTACGGCCATTGTAGGCAATCCACAGGAGAACGTTGATTTTTACGCAGGTGTGCTTGGTTTACGACTCGTGAAGAAAACAGTTAACTTTGATGACCCAGGCACATACCATCTTTATTTTGGAAATGAAGAGGGATCACCAGGAACCATCATGACGTTCTTCCCTTGGCCAGGAGCCTATAGCGGAAGAACGGGAGCAGGGCAAGTGGGAGTAACCTCTTTCGTCGTGCCGGAGAACTCACTTGACTTTTGGGAAAATCGTTTGACCACCTTTAACGTACCTTATGAAAAAACGGAGCGCTATGGTGAACATTACTTAACATTTGAAGATCCGCATGGGCTTCATCTTGAATTGGTGAGCCGCAGCGAAGGCAAGAACAGTGAATGGTCATTTGGCGGTGTCTCAGCCGATGTGGCAATCAAAGGATTTGGCGGCGCTGTGTTATTGTCAGGTGCTCCTCATAAAACGATGAACTTGCTGACAGATGTAATGGGTATGGAAAAAGTGGGAGAAGAAGGAGAGTATGTCCGGTTTAGAACATCTTCTGATTTGGGAAATATTATTGATGTGAAAACAACTGCACAACCAAGAGGAATGATGGGCACAGGTACCGTCCATCACATTGCCTGGCGTGCATCAGATTACGAAGACCACGAGCAATGGAGAAGCCATGTGGGAAATAACGGCTATGAAGTCACTCCCATTATTGACCGGCAATATTTTAACGCGGTGTATTTCAGGGAATCCGGCGGTATTCTTTTTGAAATTGCGACTGATCCTCCCGGATTTGCGCGCGATGAGCCAAAAGATGTTATGGGAAAAAATCTGCTTCTCCCGCCGTGGCTTGAACCTGAGCGTGAAAAAATTGAAGCGGTATTGCTGCCTGCTGATGCCCGCGTATTGAAGGAGGACCAATCATGATGAAGCATATTTTTAATAAAGGAACCAATGCAGATGCGCCAGTTTTGCTATTGCTCCATGGAACCGGAGGAAACGAGGAGGACCTCGTTCCTCTTGGTTCTCTCATTTCTCCGGAGTCTTCCATTTTAAGTGTAAGAGGAAATGTTTTGGAAAATGGCATGCCCCGCTTTTTTAGACGATTGGCGGAAGGCGTGTTTGACGAAGACGATTTAAAATTCCGTACAAAAGAATTGCACGATTTTTTGGATGAAGCCGCAGGCAAATATGAATTTGACCGCAATAACGTGGTGGCAGTCGGTTACTCCAACGGCGCTAACATTGCCGGCAGCTTATTGTTCCATTATGAAGAGAGTTTGCGCGGAGCTGTTCTCCATCATCCAATGGTTCCACTAAGAGGAATTCAACTTCCCGACTTAAACGGAGTTAACGTATTTATCGGCGCAGGAAAGAACGATCCGATCTGCCCGCCCCAGGAAACTGAAGAGCTGGAACACCTTTTGAAAGAGGCAGGAGCCGAAGTGGAAACGCATTGGGAAAATTATGGCCATCAGCTTACACAGCCAGAAGCAGAGCGAGCTGCGGCCTGGTTTCAAAAATACTACTTTTAAATTTGACCCAGGGGAAGGAGAACCTTCATGAAATCCATCGATCCATCACAATTATCTGACCGGGAAAACTATAAATTTCTGACGGGAAGCGTCATACCCAGACCTGTCGCTTTTGTTACTTCCTTAACAAAAGAGGGTATATTGAATGCGGCGCCTTTCAGCTATTTCAATGTTGTCTGTTCATCACCGCCGCTCATCTCTGTTTCTGTCCAGCGTTCAAACGGCAATCCAAAGGATACCGCCAGGAACGCTATGGAGGCAGGGGAGTTCGTGGTTCACATTTCCGATGAAAGCTATGTGGAAGCCATCAACAAAACAGCTGCCAGCCTACCACCAGATGAAAGCGAGGTGGAGCTCGCTTCCCTTACCCCGGTAGATAGTACGGCTGTCGGAGTTCCTGGACTGCGGGAAGCAAACATCCGTCTTGAATGTGTGCTGGACCAATCTATCCCCCTTGGCGGAACAAGTGAAAATCCCGCTTGCGATCTGCTGATCGGGCGGATCGTCCACTACCATATTAAAGATGAGCTCTATGAAGAGGGACGGATTGATGCAGCTGGTTTGAAACCGGTGAGCCGTCTGGCAGGCAATAATTACTCCAGGCTCGGTGATGTTTTTACATTAGAACGGCCGAAATAGCCAGCTGAATCGTATGCCGCATATTTTTTCAGGAGGGATCTTTAATGGAAAAAAGAGCTTTTGGAAAAACGGACATGGAAGTTTCAGTATTGGGATTTGGCGGGGCGGAAATCGGATTTTCCGGCGCTACTGCAGAAACGGTGGACCGGCTACTGGGCAGTGCGCTCGATGCAGGACTGAATTTTATCGATACGGCCGAATGCTACGGCAACAGCGAGGAATTGATTGGAAAAACGATGTCTCACAGAAGGAACGACTTCTACTTGATTACCAAGTGCGGACATGCCTCTGGATTTGACGCGCCGGACTGGGATCCGCAAATGCTTTCAGAGAGCATTGACCGCAGCCTGACGCGCTTGAACACCGACCGGCTGGACGTTGTTCTTTTGCACAGCTGCTCAAAGGATCTATTAAAGCAGGGAGACGTCATTGAGGTTCTTGAACGGGCGAAGGAACAGGGTAAAACCCGTTACATCGGCTACAGCGGGGATAGTGACGACGCTTTGTTTGCTATTCAAACCAATGCCTTTGATGTGTTTGAAACCTCCTTGAACATAGCAGATCAGCAAGCCATAGAACTGACGCTTCCAGAAGCGCAGCAGCGGGGAATGGGTGTGATTGCGAAGCGCCCGATCGCCAATGTTGCCTGGAAGTCTGGGGAAAAGCCGGACAATGAATACATTCAGGAGTATTGGGAGCGCCTGCAGCATCTGCAATATGATTTTCTGGACAATGAACTTACTGCCTCTGTGGAGAAAGCTCTTCGTTTTACATTAAGCACTCCTGGTGTTCATACAGCAATTGTTGGAACCCAGAATCCGGAGCGCTGGACCAAAAACGCACAGCTGCTTGCAAAAGGGGCACTGCCGAAAGATGAATATGACGCCATCCGCAACGAATGGAGAAAACAATCTCAAGAAAATTGGGTTGGCCAAGTATAAAGAAAACCAAAAACAAGGGGCTGTCCAGAAAGTCAGTGTAAACTGACTTTCTGGCAGCCTTTTTTTAAAATACTATAAAAAGTACACAAAAAAATCGTCCTCTTTAGTAAAATGAAAGTTACCACACCAACATCTTCACGAAAAGAAAGGACGATTTTTTATGCGCAATCTTACGATTACTACTGAAAATTATACCACGCAAACGAGCCTTCCTCTAGGGGGAATCCAAGAAAGTTCTTCTACTAAACGAAAATTAGCTCCCACCTTCAAACCGTACGATAACCAACAAGTTCAAATGATCTTTGATCTGCAGGAATGGATTCCAGCCCACCATGTGGCACGTGTAATTGATGAGATGGTGGAGGGCATTCCTGATGACCGGCTATTTTCTTATTACTCCGGCGGTGGACGGAGCTCATATCACCCAAAAATGATGGTGAAAGTCCTCCTCTATGGGTATTCACAGAAGGTCTATTCGTGTCGCGGAATTGAAAAGCTGCTTCAGGAAAATCTTCCGGCCATGTGGCTCGCAGCCATGCAGAAGCCCGATTTCCGAACGTTGAACGACTTTCGCGGCCAACGGATGAAAGCCTTGATGGATGAACTGTTTGAAACCATGATCAGGCAACTCATCCAGGACGAGTATATTACGATGGATCACTACTTTTTGGATGGTACAAAGATCGAAGCCGATGCCAATAAGTATTCTTTCGTGTGGAAAAAATCCACCGTGAAACATGAAGCGAAGTTGAAAGAGAAAATTCAAGAAACGCTGCACCACATCAACCGCCTCACTGAATTAGAAGCGTTGCCAGAAGGAGATGAAACCAGCGATGAGCTCTCCCTTCCATTAGAAGAAGCCGCAACGATTCTCGATGAAGAAGTCACGTCCCTGACGGATGCGATCGAGAAGGAAACGAATACCGAAAAACGCAAAGAGATGCGTAAGAAGCGCAGTATCTACAAAAAACCCTTGAAGCTTATTCGTCACGATTTCTTGCCTCGTTTAGCCAAATATAAGGAACAGAACGAACGGTTTGGAGACCGGAACAGTTACTCCAAAACCGATACCGACGCCACCTTTATGCGCATGAAAGAAGACCACATGAAGAACGGCCAGTTGAAACCCGGCTACAATGTACAGATGGCGACCGAGAACCAATTTGTTTTGTTTTATTCCCTTCATCAACGCCCGACAGATACGCGGTGTTTCATTCCTCATTTTGAGAAACTGGCCGCGTCTTCTTTACCGATGCCGAAAACCGTGATTGCGGATGCCGGTTATGGCAGCGAAGAGAACTATTTGTTTGCGGTCGGAGAAGAAACAGAACCGCGATTTGATTTTCTGATTCCCTATGGAAGCTATTTGAAGGAACAAACCCGAAGCTATAAAAACGAGATCAAAAACGCAAAGAACTGGGTATATGAGGAACTCGATGATTGGTTTATCTGTCCCAATGGCAGAAGGGTACCGTTTAAGAAATATCTGAAGAAAAAGAACCGATCCGGTCTGGAACAAAGTTTCAAGATTTATGAATGCGAAGATTGTACGGATTGCCCGTTTAAAACCAAGTGCACCAAAGCGAAAGGGAACCGCCAGGTGCATTGGAACACGATCTATGAAGAAATGAAGGCCAAAGCAAAAGCAGCCCTTGAATGTGAGGAAAAAGCCGCGATCTATGCCCGACGTAAAGTCGAAGTGGAAAGCGTCTTTGGCCACATCAAGGGCAATCGGTCGTTCCGCAGGTGGTCGTTGCGGGGACTGGACAAGGTACATGTAGAGTTTGGAATCGTGGCATTGGCCCACAACCTCCTGAAAGTAGCAGGCATTCGCCTGACTACTTTCAGGAAAAAAGAACAACCAAAAAAAGCAGGACGGAAAAACTTATCGTTTTTCCGTCCTGCTTTCATTTTAGGGACTTATTGGACAGCCCCTTGCTTTATTTTAGAAAAATAAACCCGATCATAACAATGGTGGGAATTCCGTAAATCAGGGACTGCTGAAAGGTCATTTCCCTATCCAGCCTTTCCTTCCATGTCTTGTATGCCGAACGTTTCTTCACATACCAATTACCGCTGTTCATGAAAATGCACCTCTTTTTGTAAGGGATTTTTTTAAAAGAAATCGTGTAATTGATTACTTTGAATTTTCCCGAAACGACATGTTTTTAACCTCGTATTCGACAGAAATTGCAGATTTTCACCGGAATTGTGGTAGCATAGTGGATGATGAAATGAGAAAAAAAGGGTTATCGCTACGATTATCCTTATAAATGGATTAAAATAGAAAAAGAGAGTGAAAAGCCAGGAGGGAAAGTGGAAGTGAAACAGAGATTAGGTATAATGTTGATCGCGTTGCTGCTCATGGTGATTGCCGGGTGTTCCGACAGTCCCAATCCCGAGCCCAGAATTAAAGATTATATGAAAAACTGGCAGTCTATGAACTTCGATAAGATGTACGATATGCTGTCTGACAGCAGTAAGAAAGCCATCAAAAAGGATGACTTTGTAAAAAAGTATTCTGCGATTTACGGAGGAATCAACGCTCAAAAGATTTCGATTAAGCCAGTAATTCCAAAAGAAGAGCCGGAACCTGATAAAAATGGAAACATTACGTATACATACAACGTGAAAATGGATACAGTAGCTGGCCCTGTAAACTATAAGCACAAGATAAAAATGAAGGAACAGGAAAAAAACGACAAGAAAAACTGGTACATTAATTGGGACTACTCACAGATCTTCCCGGGAATGGAGAAGGGGGATAAGGTGAGAGTACAGACCAATAAAGCAAAACGTGGAGAAATTCTCGACCGCAACGGCAATGGACTTGCCGTTAACGGGATGGCTTACCAGGTCGGAATTGTTCCGCAGAACCTTCCTGATAACAAAGAGGCCAGCAAAGAAGAACTCGCAAAAGTGCTTGGAATCGATAAGAAAACCATTGATAATGCCCTGAATGCTTCATGGGTCCAGCCTGGTTTCTTTGTTCCTGTTAAAACCATTGCTGAAGATGATCCGCGCCTGAAAAAGGTGGAGAAAATTAAAGGGGTTTCCACTCAATCGATAGAGACAAGGGTTTACCCTTATAAGGAAGCCGCGTCCCATCTTACCGGATTCGTTCAGCCGATCAAAGCCGATGAGCTTAAAAAACTGCAATCTCAAGGCTATGAATCTACCGACGTGATCGGAAGAAGAGGACTTGAAAAGTTTTATGAGAAACAGCTTCGCGGAACAAACGGCGGTGTCATCCGTATTGTTGATTCGGCGGAAAATGAAAAAAGTAAAGTGGCCGAAAAAGAAGCAGTTGACGGAAAATCGGTAACCTTGAACATTGATATGTATCTTCAGTCGGATCTGTACAATCAAATGAAAAAGGATGTCGGCACCGCTTCTGCCATCAATCCAAAAACCGGAGAAGTCCTAGCGCTTGTAAACAGTCCTGGATTTGATCCGAATGATTTTGTTCTTGGCATTTCCTCGTCGAAATATCAAAGCCTGGAAAAAGATCCGAAGCAGCCGATGTTAAACCGTTTCGCCTATACCTACGCACCTGGCTCTGCCTTCAAGCCGATTACAGCATCCATCGGCCTTGAAACCAACAAGCTGGATCCGAATAAGGAAGTTCAGATATCGGGCAAAAAGTGGCAGAAAAAGGGCTGGGACAAGAAGTTTGTAACCCGCGTGGCAACAGTGCCATCCGTCGATCTGGAGAAGGCGTTGATGTATTCCGATAACATTTATTTTGCTCAAACCGCACTGGCCATTGGAAAAGACGATATGGTAAAGGGCGCAGAAAAGTTTGGATTTAATGAAGATATACCATTTGAACTGGACTTTGAAAATTCTTCACTGACAGAGGATGATATCAATTCAGAAGGCATGCTTGCTGATACAGGTTACGGGCAGGGCAGAGTGGAAATGAACATTTTGCACCTCGGGCTCTCCTATACACCATTTATCAACAATGGCAACTTGATCGCTCCAAAATTGGAGAAAGAAGACAAGCCTGAACAAAAAATCTGGAAGAAAAATGTAATCTCGCCTGAAACGGCTTCAAGAATCCGGAGTGATCTTGTGAAGGTGGTGGAGGACAAGAGAGGGACCGGCTATAAGCCGCCTTTGAAGAATTTAGTTCTTGCCGGCAAGACGGGCACCGCCGAATTGAAGTCCAAGATTGGTGAAAAAGGTAAGGAAAACGGCTACTTCGTGGCATTCAATCAAAAAGATCCGAGCCTTCTGATTTCCATGATGATCGAAGGTGTTCAGGATAAAGGCGGCAGCCACTATGTTGTGCCGAAAGTCAAAAATACATTTAAATCGTATATGAAAGAAAAGCCTCTTCGCTAAGAAGAGGTTTTTCCTGCCTAAGGGAAGAAAGATAGTAAGTATATTTTCTTTATTCATTAAACAAAGGGTGATCTTCATGCAAACTCCTCTACTTTTTAATATGAATATTGGCACACAAAAACCGGAAAGCATCAGGAATACGGCAACCAAGTGCCCGTTTTGTGATCGAGAAAGCCTTACAGATATCCTGGAAGAAAAGGGAGATATCATTTGGCTGAAGAACAAGTATCCTGTGCTGGCCGATGCCTTTCAAACCGTTTTGATTGAAACGAAGGATTGTTTTTCGGAGCTTTCCGAGTACAGCAAAGACCATCTCTACACATTGATTGACTTTGGCCTTCAAGCATGGGAAAAAACAATTGAAAGCGGGGATTACAAATCCGTTATCTTTTTTAAAAACCATGGGCCGTTCTCGGGAGGAACACTTCGCCACCCGCATATGCAGATTATTGGCTTCAAGGAAGCGGATTACCATGAAAACATCAGTGCCTCTCAGTTTGAGGGCTTACCCATTGACCAGCAATATGGTATTGAATTTAACATATCCACCAAACCAAAAATGGGGTTTTATGAGCTGAATATTCTTATGAAAGACCGGGGAAAAACAAAGGAACTGGCGGATTACATTCAGTTGTCCACACACTTCCTGTTGAATCATTTTAATAAAAACTGCAGCAGCTACAACCTTTTCTTTTACCGGATGGATGAGACCATCATCGCAAAAGTGGTGCCGCGCTTTGCCGCTTCCCCGCTGTATGTCGGTTATTCCTTCCCGCAAGTCGCAAGCAATATTGATGCAGTCGCAGAAAAGATCAAATCGCTCTATTTATAGGACAGTAATTACATATTTTGCAGGGTAGACGGGAAGGGGAAAGGGGAATTTGGAGGAGAAAAAAGTAACTTGGCTGGAACTCTTTTACGATTTGTTGTTTGTAGCAGCAGTAGCCAAGGCAACACATGCGATACTGCATGTAGAAGAGGGTTATATTCATACTGAATATCTTGTGAAATTTGTATTGATGTTTGTTCCTATTTGGTGGGCATGGACCGGGCAGACCATGTTCATTAACCGGTTTGGTGAAGACTCTTCGTATCAGCGCCTGTTTATGATTCTTCAAATGGTGTTCGTATTGACCATGATCTCGAGTCTGTCTGTAGATTTTAATCATTATTATCTTTCATTTCTGATCGGCTATTTGGGCCTTAGAGGATTAACGGCCATTCAGTATCTGGTGGTTCAGGATGTGGAAAAGGGAGATGTAAAGCGTGTTGCCTGGTATTTGGGCAGAACCTTTTGGATCGGCATTGCTGTGTCCTCCCTATCCCTTTTCTTTGATTCCTGGTTTCGCTATGCGGTACTGTATGCAGGCATTGTTATTGATATGCTGATGCCCATCGTGGGGCGCCGTTATCTTGTAAAAGGCCCGCCACATACTGCTCATTTGTTGGAACGGTTTGCTTTATTAACCTTAATTCTCTTTGGAGAAACGGTGGTCAGTACGCTGGCCGTGATGCAGCCGCAAAAAGGGGATTGGAACTCTATCTCATTTTCCATTCTTTCTTTCATCCTGATCATCGCCATGTGGTGGCAGTATTTTGACAACGTGGAAAAGAAAGTGAACAAGGAAATTCAAACCGCGGGGCAAACCATCATATACGGCCATTTGTTAATTTTAATGTCGTTGAGTATGATTGCTGCTTCCATACAGCTGTTGTTTCTGCACGAAGTCGACTATTCATTCATCGTGTATTTTGTATTTGGTTCTGTATTCGTTTACTTTGTGGCTACCACTCTTGTCTTTCATCAATACAGGTATGAAAAAGATCGTTTAGGCTACCATCATCTTGGGCTTTTTTTAGGAGTTCTTGTTGCTTTCTTAATCATTAATCTTATTGTTTTAACCCCAAATATCTTGATTATTGGTGAACTGGCTCTGTTTTTTATCCTTTATGCTGTATTAACCACAAGGTGATCATATAAAAAAGGCGCTGTGCATTTTTTACATAGCGCCTTTTTGCTTTTTACTCTGACCCGCTGGGATCGACTTCATCCCATGACATGGTGGTTACTTCGGTAAACTCTCCGTTTTCAATCTCTTCTTCAGTTGCCTCTTGATTCAATTCCTCTGCGTCATTCATTCCGGGTGCAACAGTGGGTTCGTCTTTGCGTTCCTTTTTCATGGTGCTGTTCCTCCTTTCTATTTGCCTAGTATTCGAAGTATCCCCTGTAATTAGGAAATTACTCCCATCCGATCCTTTTCTTTAGGGAAAACAAGGGATTTTAACGCCTGTGGTGAAGTAGTAATCTAGGTACAAATGAGGATGCACAACCGCAATGGTTTTACATTTTTATCAATCCAGGGGAGGTAATCAATGATGATGAATGTGCCTTTACGTGTTACAGCGATGATGGAGCATGCCGAAATGTTTTTCCCTAAAAAAACGGTAGTCAGCCGGACGGCTTCTGGTATTCGAACGTTTACGTACCGTGAAATCGCCAATCGGACAAGGCGGCTGAGCAGTGCGCTGAAAAAAAAAGGGGTCCAAAAGGGAGATAAGGTAGGAACACTGGCCTGGAACCATCACCGACATCTCGAAGCTTATTTCGGGATTCCGGGAGCAGAAGCTGTTCTTCATACGATCAATATTCGCTTGTCACCTGCTCATATTGCTTATATCATCAATCATGCAAAAGACAAAGTGCTTTTGATTGATCAGGATATATTACCGCTGATTGAAGGGATCAGGGAAGAGATTACAGGTGTTCAATCGTTCATCCTGATGACCGATGAGCCAGAACTGCCTGATTCCCCATTAGAGCCGCTTTATCATTATGAAGCCCTGCTCGATGAAGGTGATCCGAACTTTGCTTTTAATCCGGATATTGATGAAAATGAACCGGCGGGCATGTGCTATACATCTGCCACCACAGGAAATCCAAAGGGTGTTGTCTATTCCCATCGGGGGATCGTTCTTCACAGTATGGCACTCGGCCATGTGGATGGAGGAAGTGTTTCAGAATCCGATATCTGTATGCCTGTCGTTCCAATGTTTCATGTGAACGCCTGGGGTCTTCCGTTTGCGGCCGTCTGGTTCGGGACCACCCAAGTACTTCCGGGGCCACAGTTTACTCCAAAGCTTCTTGCGGAACTGATTGAACAGGAGCACGTCACCATTACTGCAGGAGTGCCGACGATTTGGCTCGGATTGCTGAAAGTGCTTGATGAAGGGGATTATGATACAAGCAGTCTTCGCTATATTTTATGCGGGGGTTCAGCTGCACCTAAAGGGCTGATCCAGGCATTTGAATCCAGGCATGACATTCCGTTTGCACACGCATATGGCATGACAGAAACCAGTCCCCTTGTGGTTTTTTCCCGAATTAAAAGCTACCAGCAGGATTTCAGCGACGAAGAAAAGCTGAATATCCGGGCAAAGCAGGGATACCTGGTACCGGGCGTGGAAATGAAGGTAAAAGGCGCAAATGGAGATGTCAAATGGGATGGCAATGAAATGGGAGAGCTTCTTCTTCGGGGCAACTGGATCGCTGATGAATATTACGGTGAAGCGCAACCTTCCGCCTTTGAAGACGGCTGGCTTCATACCGGTGATGTTGTCACAGTGGATGAGGAAGGGACAATAAAAATTGTGGACCGCACGAAAGATTTGATCAAGAGCGGGGGAGAGTGGATTTCATCTGTTGATCTTGAAAACGCTCTCATCGCTCATAATGATATATTCGAGGCTTGCGTGGTCGCGGTTCCTGATCCAGAGTGGCAGGAGCGGCCGATCGCCTGTGTGGTGTTGAAGGAAGGAGCCCGTAGCACGGTCACTAAGGAAGACATCAAAGAGTATTTAAAACCGCAGTTTGCCAAATGGTGGATCCCGGACGATGTTTTGTTTATGGATGAAATTCCAAAAACATCGGTCGGCAAGTTTTTAAAACGCGCCCTCAGAGATCAGGTTCGTGATCATTATGCAAGTGAAGGTACAGTAGAGACGAAATAAACCATCAGGCTGCCTCTGCTTTTAGCAAAGGCAGCTTCTACATGAAAGAGTAGAGGTGTCAGACGTGTTAATTACAGAACTTCAGTTTAAAGATGAACTCCTGAAAACGATTATTGATAATGCCTTTCATTGCGTGGTTGTTGTTGACATTAACGGCATCATTACCTATTTAAATCAGGCGTATTGCGATTTTATTAAAGTGGATCAGCAAGAATCGGTCGGCAGGCATGTGACCGATGTGATTGAAAATACGAGAATGCATATAGTGGCCAGGACTGGAAAAGAGGAGATTGCCGATTTGCAGTTCATTGAAGGCAATTATATGATCGCGGATCGCCTTCCCATCCGTCAGGCCGGCAAGGTCGTTGGTGCCGTCGGAACCGTTACCTTCAGAGATACTGAAGAGTGGCGGACCATGAACTCCCATATCAAAAACCTGTTAACGGAACTGGAATATTACCGCAGTGTTCAGGAGGAGAATACCGGTGCGAAATATTCTCTCCATGATATTGTAGGCTCTTCATCCGAGGTTAAGGTTTTAAAAGAGCGGATCAAAAAAGTAGCGGCAAGTGACGTTTCAGTGCTGATTCGGGGTGAAAGCGGGACAGGCAAGGAACTGTTTGCCCACAGCATCCATCAATTAAGTGAACGCTCAAATAAGCCTTTCATCAAGGTCAATTGCGGTGCCATCCCGGAACATCTTTTGGAATCGGAGCTGTTCGGTTACGAGGAAGGAGCTTTTACCGGTGCCAAAAGGGGAGGCAAGCTTGGTAAATTTCAGCTGGCTGACGGAGGAACCATTTTTCTCGATGAAATCGGTGATATGCCCCTTCACATGCAGGTGAAGTTGCTGCGCGTGCTTCAGGACCGTGAAGTGGAAGCGGTCGGCAGTGTGAGGCCGGTAAAGGTGGATGTTCGTGTGATCGCGGCCACCAATAAACCGCTGGAGAAAATGGTAGAGGAGCAGCGGTTTCGGGAGGATTTGTTTTACCGAATCAATGTGATTCAGGTGAACATCCCTCCATTGCGTGACCGGCCGGAAGATATTAAAGAACTCTCCCGGCATTTTCTTGCCAAAATCAATAAGCGTTCCGGACGCCGGATACTGGGACTTCAGGAAGATGTAGCCGGTTTGTTTGACAGCCACAATTGGCCCGGCAACGCGCGCGAGCTTGAAAATGTCATCGAAGCCGCCGTCCATTTGTGCCATGGCGAGCGGATCACAAAAGACGCCCTTCCTGATTATTTAAAAGAAGTTTCCGTGCTGTCCCTGGGGAAACGCAGCCTGAAGGAGATCATGGAGGAAACAGAAAAGCGGGTGTTGCAGGCTGCGCTAAGGGAGCACCATGGCGACCGGCTGAAGACCGCCAAAACCCTCGGCATCGGCAAGACCAGTTTGTATGACAAGCTGAAGAAGTATGGAGTGGAGTGAGGGGGTGGAGCGGTTTTTGGAGGTTTGAGGTTTTTTGGTAGGTCGGGTGGTCGGCAGTTGACATAATCTGGTTTTGGCCAGTAAGTTTTCAATTTCGGCCAGTAATTTGTCCAAAACAGACAGTAAATCATTCAAACACGCTTGTATTTTACTTTTTGGTAGCTCAAACAGGGATTTTTACTTATCAAAGTCCCCTGAGTCATGAAAATTAGAAAGGAATGGGACATTTTTGATCCTAAAAGAGCGTAAAGTTCCACTTATTATTCAAAAATTAGGTGTTTTATTGAGAAGATTGCCTCACGATCATCCAAAACAGAAAGACATTGAGAGCAGTTTCGCTAAACATATGGCTGGTTTTAGAGGGGAAGAATCACTTGACTATTCATTAAGCTTTTTAGCCGATAAAAAGTGTGCCATTCTTCATGATCTCCTGTTATCGGATGGTGTTTATCATTTTCAGTTGGATACCGTTATTGTTACACCCCATTTTTTACTTGTTCTTGAAGTGAAAAATATTACAGGCACCCTTGTTTTTGATATGGACTTCAATCAGCTAATCCGGATTAATGAGCACGCTCAGGAAGAGGATTTTTACCCATGAAGCGGCTTCAGGGAAATTGGAATTGTCCTCATTGCTTACTTCTTCAAAAACAGCCCACCTGAAAGCTTTGCATGATTATTATCTTCTCTTCGGAAACTCCATTAGCAACAGCCAATTCAGACATTTTCTTCTTGTACCTTCCTCTTCCATAGCCAGCAAAATGCTGAGATCTCTTAAACTGCAAGAATCAGGCTCCTTCAAAAACCGAAAATACTTCTTAGCCTTTCCTGAGTAACCCTCATCTCCCCCAATCCACTTTGCTGATTTTCCAGGCGGACCATGGTGTCAGCCGTGCAACTGTGATGTTAATCAGCGTCTTTTCCACACCTTCATTTTCTCTGTAAATCACCGTTTTAACGGGAATAACAGTTTTGAATGTGCGATGTTTTTTGGATTCTTTCCCCTGAATATCATAATGGACGGCGGTTACGCCTTTACCCGCTTTCAAAAGCTTTTTGCGTTCCACTCCTTTTTCAGGAAGAACCGGTTTCATCAAATCCGGATCATTCTCTTTGAGTGACAATAAGTACATTTGAACAACCTGATGGGGGTTGGCATGATGCGCGTAATCTTCAAGTTTTCCCCCTGCTTTTAAGATCATCAGCTTATGGGAGGGATCAGCATTACGCGTTTTATGTGTGGTGCTTCCGGCGAAATGAATGCAAAAATGGCCCGGAAAGCCGTTTTTAAGCGCTCCTGCTCCGTGGGGCATGCCATGCATGGAAGCGGCCAGCATTTTCCCCTTAACCGGTATGAGGATGGCCCGCCGGCGCCAGCTCCATTTCCCGTTATAAAGGTGCTTTAGGACAGCAGTGTCTTTATAGGTCAATGGCTGGACGTCGGCGTGTTTGTTCCCGGCACGACGCTGTACAGAAAAATAAAAGCCGGTTTCCAGGTCAATGACCTTGAATTTTTTTCCGGTTGGCAAAATCCGGTTCACTTTTTGCCATTTTAAAATGGTTCCTTTTTCGGGTACAGGATAGACGGTAAAAGGAAATTCGCTTGCTTCTGCTGCATGGCAGGGGAGGATCATTAGGATAAGAACAAAAAGAAAAGTAATGCGGATTTGTCGGCTGTACATGTCTTTTAACTCCTTGAAATTAGTATCTTTTTTAATATCTCAAGGATCTCTAAAAATAACCGTGTTTTTTCCCGTTCCTAATGGCAAAGTGCCACATTTTAAGATTTCGGGCTTATCACATTGGGCCAAGTAATCACCTTTCTTCTCCTTATCCCATATCTTGTATATTATCCTGTGGGAACAGGGGGGCTAACGGTGGTTTATATAAAAGGGAAGCAACTGAACACAATAGAAGATATACCGGGATTCGGACAATTTTCTGAGGCCCAGCGTGCAACTGCGGTACGACTGCTGAACAGCAGGGAATCCTTTTTTTATGATAGTTCCAGGCAGCTTCAATTCGAAATCACGTATCGTGCAAACATTGTTTCATCCGCTTATGCGCTGAAGGATAGCGGAGCGCGTTTTGCGACGTTTCAAACAGCAAGAGCGAACCGGAATTTCTGGATTTTAACGGCCTATGGTGGATTTCTGATCCGTCCGGATGTCACACCGGCGGATGCGATTACCGATATTTTTGTTAATGGACGTAAATATGCCTTCGAATGTACCACCTCTATGATGATTATCCTCTATAAAGGGTTGCTGGAGACGATTGGGCCGACAACCTTTAATCAGCTGTTTCGGGGATTGTTGTTGTGGAGCACTGAACATGATGAGGACCTTCAGCTGACTGCCGTGATGAGCGGGGAGTCCTTGGCCGGGGACATTCGCTATATTCAAAATCCCGAGTTTCATCCTGCGACTCCTCAATGGCAGGGCGAGAATTTGATTGATTTAGGAAATGGGATGTTTTTCGGTCATGGCATCGGGGTGGGAATGCTCGGTGAATTCATTGAAGTTCTAAACCAGCGTAGGCGTCCGGGAGCCACGACGTCGGCTTTTTTGACCGCGCAGATCATCCGTCCGAACTTTAGAAGAATGGCTGAATACACAGGACATCCGCTTCGGCGTCTGCTTGTATAAAAAAACCACCCGGCAAATGATAACCGGGTGGTTTTTACTGGTCTTTTATTGAATGTAAGGAAGCGGGTTAACCGCGTTGGTTTTACCAACGTTCCAAGGTCCTTTATGGAGCTCGAAATGAAGATGCTGTCCAGTGGAGTGGCCAGTGCTGCCCATGTGTCCAAGAGTTTGTCCCTGGGAAACCGTCTGGCCGGTGCTTACTGCGCGGTCTCTCATGTGCGCGTAAACAGTCGTGTAAAGCTGTCCATCAATATAATGGGACAGAAAAACCACATTTCCGTATGAAGATGAGGTGTAGGAGCGGATTACCGTTCCGGATGCCGCTGCATGGATTGGAACAATACCTCCAGCTGCGATGTCAATGCCTGCATGGAACTTGTTCCATCTTGAACCAAGCTGTGAAGTAACAACACCTGCTGACGGGAAGATGAACTTTCCGGATGAACTAGGCGGTGTGTATGATGGCTCGGGTTTTGGCTCAGGCTTTGGAGCAGGTTTTGCTGGTGCTGGTGCTGGCGCAGATTCATGAGCCGGTTGGCTTGCTTTTTCCTTTGCTGCACGTTCAGCCGCTGCTTTTTGGGCGGCTTCTCTTGCTGCTGCTTCTTTTGCTGCTTTAGCCGCAGCCGCTTTAGCTGCCGCCTCACGACGGGCACGCTCTGCTGCTTCTTTTTTCGCTCGTGCAATTTCTGCTTTGATCGCTTTTTCCTGGTCGGCAAGAAGAGCATCTTTCTCTTCAAGCTGGCCGATATCATCATGAAGGTGGTTTTCTTCGCTGCGAAGCTGCTTCATGATCTTATTTTTCTTGCTTTTTTGATCCTTCAGCTGGCCGTTCAATGAATTCAGCTCATCTAATTGGCCGTTCAGTGAAGAAAGCTTTGACTCCACCTGCTGCTTTTTTTGTTCAACTGCCTCCTTGTCACGCTTATGTTCTTCCAGAATCGTTTTATCCTGCTCCGCAATGATGTTCAAGCTGATCATGCGGTCAAGGAAATCACCGAATCCCTGTGAACCAAGCAGCACTTCTATGTATTTTACAGCGCCGCCTGTTTCGTACATATTGCGAACACGCTCTTTCAGTAAGGCATCACGTGCTTTAATGCGTTTTTCAAGTTCTGCAATTTCACTTTTCAATTTTTCGATGTCCGCTTTTGTTTGAGCGATCTCATCTTTTTTGGTTTGAATATCGTCAGCTGTCTTTTTTAACGACGCTTGGAGTTTATCCAATTCCTTCAGGAGCTGGTCCTGTTCACCCTGTACTTTTTTAACCTGCTTGTTTTTCTTGGCTTGTTCCGCATGGTTTTCGGCTTGCTTTTGTTGAACATCTTTCAGCGTTTCTGCAGATGCTGATGTGTATGTAAATCCGGATAGTCCAATACTAATTGTTAATGCTGCAGTTAAAATCTTCCTCTTCAACAATAAGTCCCCCTTTTCGTGCAAATGTTACCAGTCTATTAATCACAGAGATTATTATAGCATTTAAAATCGACAAGTTTTCGTGAAATAATATTACATTTGTATTTCATAATGTTACAGCAATCGTTGTAATTTGACATTAACTTGGATAAATGAGCCAATTTACCTGGATAGAGGACATGATTTACTACAGGGTGAAACCTAATTTTGTCGAGTTTTATCAGAACCTCAGCATTTATGAAATAAAATAGTTTTATAATGAAAGAATTGAAAACAAATAAGAAAAAAAACAGCATCCACTGCAGGTTGCAGAGGATGCTGTTCCAGGGTTATGGAGTTGGTTTTTGACGGTCCAGTGGAAGGGTGATGCACCTAAAGGCACCGCCTGATTTAATGATCTCGGTAATGTCCACTTCAATCACGTGATAGCCTCTTTCTTTGAGTTTTGCATTGATTTTTTTATTTACCGGCAGGGCAAAAATGGTTTTGTCCCCGATCGACAATATATTTGTACCGAGCGTAAATTGCTCATCTTCATCAATTTCAATCGTTTGGTACCGGGAAGTCAGCAGTTTTAATTCTTCTTCATGGAATGCAGGAGGGTAAATGATGGCTTCCTCTGGTGATAAAACGTTGAACACACAGTCAAGATGCAAATATTTCTCGTTGAAGGGAACCGGAATGATGGTATAGTCAGGCTCATGCTTCTGGAGATTGGCAATCGCTTCCCGGCTTGTGCGGTGGCTCACACCAACATACACGGTTTTTCGGTCCAGAAGCACATCACCGCCTTCAATACTGTCATGCTGCAAATCCATGATCGTAATGTGCTCTTCATTCATCCACTCTTTCAGTATCTTTTCTTCTCCCTGCCTGATTTCCCGCCCCATTGCGGAGATATACAGCGTATGTCCGATGGTAAAGCCGATATCTCTCGTGAAAACCTGCTCCGGATATTCCTGTAAGGCTGGAAGACAGTGCACCTTAATCCCTTTCTCTTCAAGGGCCTTGATAAATCTCTTATGCTGTTTTACCGCAAGCTCTGTGTCGATATTTTCGTCAGCGTAGTATTTCTGTGTTTCATTGATGACTTCACGAATTTTCATGAACTTGGGCTCACAAAGAATTACATCTTTCAATTGGTCATATTCGCTATAACAGGCCATTTGATCCCTCATTTTCTACATCGTTTTCTCATCGCATCTGTAAAGACTCCTGCTATATTCTTTCCAAAAAACAAGAAAACATGCTAAAGGCTTAGCTTTCCAACAGCTTTGTAATGGTGTAAGCAATCATTTGCTGAGTAGCAATCAGAGTTGAAAGATGAAGGCGCTCGGTCCATTTATGCGCATCCCGGCCCAATGGACCTAAATTCATCACTGGCATCGTCAGCTCCTTCATTTCATCCAATGGAAGGCGGTAACGTTCACCGTAAACTGGCATGTTGTCCAGCAGCGGGCGAAGTTCCTCTTGTTTATAGGACAGGCCGACATAGCTCAAGTCGGAAAGTCCGGTAAAATAGTTTTGTTTTTTTAATGTGATTTGAAATTGTTTTTCAGCAAACTGGATGACATCTCCTGAAACCTCCTGGATCAATGAATCCTCCCTCGACGATACGGCTGGATAGAAGGGAGGGGCATAAAAAAGAACGATCATAGGCGCATATTGCTTGCAAAGGCTGGCCAGATCATTGACCAGCATGGTGGTTACATCCCGGTCATCGAGATGGGGATGGGTCGACAAAATATAGTTTTCACGTCTAGTGATCTCCTCCTGACCATGAAGTTCAAGTGCTTTTTCATACAGCTCCTGAAACGTTAAGACAGATATGGCGGGCTTTTTTACGTCAAAAGGGACCAGTTTTGAGTAAGCAAGCGCTTTTTCATAAAAAAAGGATTCCACGTTTTTGGCCGCCTCTTTTGCAAGTCCGAGCAGCTGCCGGTTCACTTCTGTAAAGGATTTTTCCATTAACAGCAAATTAAACATCGTGACGGCTGCATGAGGGATCTGAACGGAATAATGGTCTTTTAAATCTTTCTGAAGCAGATTGGCAGGTGGCGGTATGGCTTCATCCTCAAGCGTTTCGCAAAAGTCGAGATTCAGCTCCAGCCTTTTTGTGATTTCTGCTGTCATCAGATTACCGTTTAATCCGCCAAAGGGTTCACCCACATGGGTTTCCCGGCCATAACAAAGAAAACCGGGAAGTACTTTGCCCACTGTACCCGTGTACAAATAATGATTCTTGTCCCCTGGGTAGCGGGTAAAGGCAGGTTCTCCGTTCAGGCAGGCTTTATAGGAAATCGAGAATTGTTTTTTCAATTGCTCGAGAGCGGGGATGGCAGCAAGCATACCGGCGGAATTCACTTCTTCGTCGGGAACGGAAACCATCAAAATGTTTCCGGGGAAGTGACCCTCGGCCGCCTTTTCGATCATGGAAAGGTGAAGGGCCACGCCGGCTTTCATATCCATGGTGCCGCGTCCAAACAGCCATTGGCCATTCTCTAAATCTTCCATTAATTCATCCGGCAGATTTTGCAGTTGTTCGATTTGTTCCGTCAGTTCAGATGGACGGAAGGCAAGATGTTTTAAATCGCCATAGTCTTCTATGTTTACCACATCAAAATGGCTTAACAAGATAACAGTATCCTTGTGTGAGCCGTTTCGGACAAAGGCCGTTAATAGCTTGCGTCCATCCGGCATGGGGAGAAGCTGCAAATGGCCGGGGTTTTCTTTGTAATAATCCAGAGAGTTTAGCGTGTAGTAGAGATGTTCAGCCATCGCGATTTCAGCCGGTTCAGTGGAGATACTTGGTATCTCAACGAGTTCTTTTACAAGTGCCGTGAGTGATTCCTTGTCTTGCCATCTGCTCATATGATCCCTCTTTTCTATGAAGTAGCTTGCTTTCTATTGATTGATATTATCCTAACACAAATTGTAAATTCTTAAGAATCTTAAGAAAGATTGAAGGTTTACTGGGATTTATTGACTCCCTCACACTTGCTCTGTAACATCGGTTCTGTAACAAGCAATACAATGGCGGAGGGGAAAAGAATGATAGAGGTTAATGGGCTTTCTCATGAATTTCGAATTGGACAAAAAGGAAAGGAAAAAGTGGTACCCGTCCTTCATCATGTGAATCTGCATGTAAAGCAGGGAGAGATTGCGGCCATCGTCGGCAAAAGCGGTTCAGGAAAATCTACCTTGCTCAATTTAATCAGTGGCTATATCAAACCTGTTTCAGGAACAATCCAAATTAACGGTACGGATGTTACATCATTTAGTGAAGGGCAATGGGCGGATTTCCGGTTGAACCATATGGGATTTATCTTTCAAAGCTTTCAATTGATCTCCAGCATGACGGCTTTCGAAAATGTGGAATTGCCGCTTATCTTAAAAGGGGTGAATGAAAAGGAAAGGCAAAGACAGACCCAGGAAATGCTCGAAACAGTGGGGTTATCGGAATATGGCGGACATTATCCGGGCGAATTATCCGGCGGCCAGCAGCAAAGGGTGAGTATTGCTAGGGCACTTATCGTACATCCCCCGATTATACTGGCGGATGAACCTACCGGCAGCCTGGACAGTGACAATGAAAAGGAGCTCCTTGCTTTCATTCAAAAACTGAACAAAGAACGTGGAATCACCTTTTTGGTGATCACTCACGATCAGGAAGTGGCACAGATCGCCCACCGAACGATAGAAATAGTGGATGGGTATGTAATGGAGGGGGAGAAGATCTATGAAGTTCACGGATAGGTATCGTTTTGTCCGGGCAAATATGAAAAAGAATAAAACACGCGTGATTATGACCGTTTTGGCGGCAACGATTGGTTGTGCATTTTTAATCGTTCTTGCTTCAATCGGTTTTGGCATCCACAAAACAGCGATAAAGGATATTACGAACGGCAGCCTGATGACTGAGATTGAAGTGCATGGAGAAAAGCCTTTCACTCGGAAGGATATCCAAAAGCTCGATCAGCTTAAAAACACAAAAACGGTCACTCGCAAACAGATTGTTGAAAACAATCAAACGTATCGCCTGGACAAATATGAATCCCATTCAGAAACGATGGTTGCTGATATACCTGCAGAAAAGAAGGCGGGATTTGAATTGAGCAAGGGAAGGATGCCGATACATAAAAATGAAATCATAGTCGGATATGATTTTGCGCAGGGTCTTGCGAAACAGATTCCCGATGAGGAAACGAAAAATCTCTCGGAAAAGGAATTGCAGAACAAGTTGAAGGAAAGCCAATATAAAGGTGACCTGCTTGGAAAAACCGTTCAGCTGGAAATTCAGCAGATGAAGGGCAAAAGAATGGTAAAGAAAAACTTTCCGCTCACCATTGTCGGCATTGGAAAGAAACCATCCAAGCAATGGATGCTGAATGAATCGGTTTTTATTTCTGAAGGTTTGTTAAAAGATATTGAGCGTTTTACCAAAACACCACGAGGAATCATGAATCTGCCGGAAAATAAGCCTATAAAGATGGATTACAATGTATTTAATGATGTGAAAGTATACACCCATACAGCAGATGAGGTGGAGGGCGTTTCAGAAAAAATTGAAAAGATGGGTTACAGCACTTATTCTGCTCAAAATGAACTAAAGCAGATCAACGTGATTTTCCTGATTATTAAAATTGGCCTGATTACGGTTGGGACGGTTGCGGTTTTAATTGCCTCCATTGGTATTTTCAATACGATGACGATGGCTGTAACCGAGAGAGCACAAGATATTGGTATCATGAAAGCGATTGGTGCCCATCCGGGTGTGATCAAAAAAATCTTTCTGATGGAAAGCAGTTTTATTGGGATCATGGGCGCATTAATCGGAACAGCGATTGCGTATTTGTTCAGTTATGGTGTGAACCTTATTCTTCCTGTACTCATTGAGCAGTTTTTTCATGAGAAACCACCTGAAAACTTTTACTTCTCCTACATTCCGGTATCCTTACCATTGATCTGTATTGCCATTTGCTTCGGAGTCACCTTGATCTCCGGATTGCGTCCAGCCGTCCGCGCAACTCAAGTGGATGTTTTGAAAGCATTGAGAAGGGATATATAATAGAGTAGCTGCCTTTTAAAAAAAGGTGGCTTTTTAATTGGAATATAAAGCAAAATCACATGCTGCTTGATAAAATAAGGGATATAAAAGAAGTTGTTAATCGTGGAGAGGAAGCGAAGCAATGGTAGAAACAATAGAGGAAATCGGCCGGTGGATCAGCAGCCAAAGTAAAAAGGAGTTCATAAATCAAAATACGAGAGACCATGATTTTCTTTTGGATGCTGGCATGATTTCTGAATTTATTGATTTGATCGGTCAAAATTTGCATAAAGATAAGGAAGACTTAAAAAAAAGCATCGATCCTTGGACAAGGAGAGCGGCGGATTTCTATTACCGTTATCAAAAAGAGATGGAGACAGCCATCCAGGAGTTAAGTTTGCTGCGCCAGGAAATATGGAGTAAATTGGAGTACGCCTTTGAACAAGAGCTTTTTACAGGATTTAATGTTTTTGAGATGGGTTCATTGTTGATCAGAAATAATGATTATACCATCTACTCTTTAAGCCGGGCCTTTGAAAACAAATATAAGGATGATGTGGCTCATAAAGAAGAATTGCTGAAGGAGCAAGAATCCGTGATTTCTGAACTTTCGGTGCCTATGATTCCTTCTATTATTCCCGATACTATCCTTGTTCCTTTAGCTGGTGATCTTTCCGTATACCGACTGGAGCAAATTCGTACCAGACTTTTGTATGCTGTAGCCAGCCAGAGAGTGACCACCGTTGTGGTGGATTTTACAGGAATTACTTCGCTTCAGGTTTCGGCACTGGGAATACAGGAACTGGCTCTGCAAATTGAACAGTTGACTGCTTCATTGCGGCTCATGGGAGTTGATGCACTTTTAACAGGATTTAGTGCAGAGCTCAGCCTTGGCATTGTACAAGCTGATATCTCCTTAAATGTTCCGGTGTTTTCATCCTTCAAAAGTGCTTTAACGTATTTGGTTCATGTGAAGAATATTACAATAGAAGATTTAACCACAAAGTAAACGAATGTGCAGAAGGGTCTAAAGTTTCAGAAACTGGAAGTGTGACTGGAAAAATATCCTTCCAACGGTTTATTTCTATTGTTAAAGGTTTAAATGTCCTCCTTTTCCGTCAACACTTAAATGAGTTGACTTTTAAAGGAGGTATTTTTATGAAAAAATGGGCAAAGGGTGTGGGTATCCTCACGCTTGGTATCCTGCTTTCAGCTTGCAGCAGTAATAATAACGATATGAAAAGTGACCCAAAGTCGGAGGGGGCTTCAAGCATGTCCAAATCCTCGCCGATTACGGTCCAGCTCATGAATTCGCACGGACAGAAGGCAGGGACTGCGACCCTTGAACAAGCCGCTGAAGGCGTAAAAGTAAAAGTAGAAGCCAAAGGGCTGACCCCAGGCAAGCACGGCATCCACTTTCATGAAAACGGCGTATGTGAAGTGCCAAAATTCGAATCAGCCGGCAAGCACTTTAACACCACCAATAAACAGCATGGATTTGAAAACCCAAAAGGACCGCATGTGGGAGATTTAAAAAATATTATGGCCGACCAATCCGGAAATGCAAGCGCTGATTTAATGTCATCTCTTGTTACACTTCAGGAGGGCAAGGATAATTCTCTGCTGAAAGAGGGAGGTACGGCTCTTGTTGTACACGCCAAGGCGGATGATTACAAAACCGATCCTTCCGGTAATTCCGGGGACCGGATCCTTTGCGGCGTCATCAAAAAATAAAAACTCTAAAAACCGGCTTCTGGAAATAGAAGCCGGTTTTGTTTCTTTTTTGTACGAAGTAGCTATATCGTTTGGATTTTAACCGTTTCCTCCTTGAAAATATAAAAATTTGTTCGGAAAACAAACTTTTTTTCCGAACGATACTTTCTTTTTCTCAAGAATTATTTTATAATGTGTCTAACTTCATAGACTCGTATAATAGCAGGGATATGGCCTGCAAGTCTCTACCGGATCGCCGTAAATGATCCGACTACGGGTGTCGCATAAAACGTGTTGTTTTTTTGTTTAGTGAAACTTCATGTTTCTCTTTCGGGGGATCTAAGACCTGGGAGAACGCTTCATTCGTAGAGAGGCGTTTTTCCGGGTCTTTTTTTCGTACTTTTATCAGTAAACCCGCGTAAAGGAGATAGATTATGAACTTTCTTGAAGAAGTCATCTTAAAAGAAGGACAGGCATTATCGGAAAAGGTGCTTAAAGTAGATTCTTTCTTAAATCATCAGGTCGATCCTGAAGTCATGCGAAAAGTAGGGGAAGAATTGGCCCGGAGATTTATAGATGCTGGAATCACCAAAATCCTTACCATTGAATCGTCGGGTATTGCTCCAGCTGTCATGGCAGGACTGGAACTTGGGGTAAATGTAATATTTGCCCGAAAACGAAAGTCATTGACTCAAAACGAGGATTTGCTGACGGCCAATGTCTATTCGTTTACAAAGGAAGAGAAAAATGAAATATCGGTTTCAAAGAAGTGGCTGACTGCCGGTGAAAACATACTGATCATTGATGATTTTCTGGCTCACGGAGAAGCAGCGCTGGGGCTTGCCCATCTGGTGGAAGCGGCAGGTGCGAACGTCGCCGGGTTTGGAATTGTTATTGAAAAGTCGTTCCAGTCAGGAAGAGAGAAGCTTCTTAAAAAAGGCTACCGGGTGGAATCACTGGCAAGAGTAGCATCACTTTCAAATGGCTCCATCACCTTTACACGGCAGACAGAGGAGGCGCGTATCTGATGAAAATGACAAATGGAAAGTTGTTTTCACTGGGCATTCAACATGTTTTGGCGATGTATGCAGGGGCGGTGATCGTGCCTTTAATCGTGGGAGGAGCTTTGAAGCTTTCGACCGAACAGCTTGCCTATCTCGTTTCTATTGATTTATTAACGTGCGGTCTTGCAACCCTGCTGCAAGTATGGAATAACCGTTTTTTCGGAATCGGCCTTCCAGTGGTTCTTGGATGTACGTTTACAGCGGTAGGGCCAATGATTGCTATCGGCTCCCAGTATGGCATATCCGCTATCTATGGCTCCATTTTGGTCGCAGGCATTGCCGTTGTATTATTAGCTGGTTTGTTCGGCAGAATTCTTAAACTTTTCCCGCCGATTGTAACCGGATCGGTTGTCACAATTATTGGGGTTACCCTCATCCCGGTTGCCATTCAGGATATGGCAGGGGGCCAGGGAAGCAAAGACTTCGGCTCACCGGAAAACCTGATGCTGTCGTTTGGCGTGCTGGCATTTATCATTATCGTTTACCGTTTGTTCACCGGTTTTATACGTGCTGTCTCCATTTTGCTCGGCTTGGTGGCAGGAACGCTGGCGGCTTCCTTTATGGGAAAAGTCGATTTCGGACCGGTAGCAGATGCCTCATGGTTCCATATGGTACAGCCATTCTATTTCGGAGCTCCAACCTTCCATGCAAGTGCCATCCTTACGATGGTTCTTGTGGCCATTGTCAGCATGATTGAGTCGACCGGAGTATTTATTGCCCTTGGAAAAATCTGCGGCAAGGATGTTACACCGGAGCAAATGACAAAGGGATACCGTGCGGAAGGATTGGCGATCATTCTTGGAGGTATTTTCAATGCCTTCCCTTATACGACCTATTCCCAGAACGTCGGGCTTGTGCAGCTTTCAGGCATCCGGACCAAAAATGTGATCTATACGGCCGGAGGAATGCTTGTCGTGCTTGGCCTTGTTCCAAAAGTGGCCACGCTGACGACATTAATTCCTACACCTGTCATGGGAGGCGCCACGGTCGCCATGTTTGGTATGGTCGTGGCTTCCGGCATCAAAATGCTGAGTGAAGTGGATTTTGGCAAACAGGAAAACCTTTTGATTATCGCTTGTTCTGTCGGGATCGGCCTTGGTGTGACCGTTGAGCCGGATTTGTTCGCAAAACTTCCGCAGGGCATACAGATTTTAACCGATAATGGCATCGTAGCAGGCAGCTTAACGGCTATTGTCTTAAACCTTGTTTTTAATACAGAGAGAAAAAAGGTAAATGCTAAACAGCGGAAGGAAGCAGCTGTCCAGGCTATTTCCGTTAAATAAACAATAGCCGGGCAGCAGAATGGATGCTGTCCGGCTTCCATTATAAAAAGGTTTTTATTTCAAAAAATTCGGGTATAAATGGATAGAGCAAGTCAGCAAGTAAAAGGAGGAAAAAAATGAAATACTGCAAAGACTGTTTAACCATTCTTCATCACGATCATGGAAGTGAAGGGTGTCCTGTTTGTGAAGGAACCAATACACAGGACATCGTAATTACCGTGTTAAGCAATGAACGAAATAAGCAAGGCGCATAAGACATATGATATGTCTTATTTTTTTTGCAATTGCATAACTTCTCCCATTTTACTGTAGGATTTTCAGTGAAAGTGTATAATAAGTCATCCATTCATATTTCAAATAGGTAATGGAGGCATAAATTACATTTGCTCAATGGATTTCCTTTTGTTTACAATACAGATATCGTCATATTTGCTCAAAACACATCGAAATGTTGTGAAGTTATCAGCGTAACGCCGTTGTATAGAAGTTGGGAGGAATGTTTTACATGAAACAAACAATGGATGACAAAATAAAAAACAGGAACAGCTGGTTTAAAATCCTTTTGATCAGCTTATTTTGCATGGTACTCATGTTTAAAGTGGCCACGGCCAAATTTACGTTTCATTTTTCGGATTTATTATCATTTATTCTGGCTGTATTTGCGATCGCGATTTCTGTACTGTATTACTCCAAGGTGAATGAGGTCATTCAACTGCTGGGAGGAAACACCGGCAGTATGTTTAACCGAAACAGGAAAAATGATGGAACCTCTGTAACAGATGCTTCTGGGCCTGCGAAAAATGAAGCTGAACTGCAATTGGATCTGGAAGAACATAAAGACCAGCTGAAGCGGGTAAAAAAGGTGCAAAACGAGATCATTGACCGTCTGATGGCCAATCAGGATCTCCTTGAAGAGGATAGACGCGATTATATCGGCTATCTTTTGCAAAAAGAAAAAGAGGCTGCGATGATCCAACTCGATATGGATAAGGTGCTCACTCAGCTTTCCCAGCAGGATGAATCATTAGATGATGAAGGATCTGCTGACGGCAAGGAAATCAACAGTGTGAATGATGTAGTGGCCGTTCTGGGGAAAGATGTAATCTTGAGCGCAACGTTTGACGAACTCAATCAAAAGGTTAAAGCCGTTCAGCCGAAAATGAGCAGTACTGCTTCCGAAGCTCTTTTGGATGCCGGACTGGTTGACCAGCATTTCAACATCACACGTAAAGGGCTTAAAGAATTTCGCAGTACCGCCAAGAAAATGAAAAAAAGAGCATAATGCTGATTTTGAAAGCTCCCGTTGACGGGAGCTTGTTTTTTTTCCTTTAGAAGGGGAATGGATGCAATAAAGGAGGGTGTGCTGTGGAATTTACTATTCGAACCGTAAATGATCACCAGGAGCTGGAGAATGCAATCAAACTTTTGGGAAGGGTTTTTCCGGAAGAGCAGCTTTTTTCCAGAATCGCCTCGAAAAGGAACCAGCCTACTCATCAAGACCACATGGATTGCCGAGAAGGAGGGGGATATGGCCTCTGTCGTTCAAATCTTCCCTTTTTCCATTTGGGTGTCCGGAGTTGAGGTCAAAACAGCCGGCATAGGGAACGTGGCCACCCATCCGGACTACCGCGGGCATCGGCTGACCCACCGGATTTTGGAGGAAATTGAACAAAAGCTGTTTGAACGGCAATATGGTTTGTCCAACTTATTCACCGGTATTCCGGGTTTTTTATGAAAAGGCAGGATGGCAGACGGTAAATCAGCCCATTCCCATTATACAAGCCGGTCACATGAAACAAGTAGGGGACGGTGCGTTTCCTGGTGGTAAGCTGGACATTCAAACGGTAACCGGAAATGATTTGGAATCCATCCGTGCCATTTACGAAGCATTTTCAACTACCCTGAATGGCCCACGAATCCGGTCTGAAGATTATTGGAAGAAACAAATAGAAAACGAGAACGAGAACGATTATTTTCAAAAGGCAGTAAGGGACGAAACAGTGTTGTCGTATATTCGTGCTGAAAAAAGAGTGACGTCTTTACGATCCATGAACTTTGCAGTCTGGACGGAGAAAAAGACAGCATGGTTCCGTTAGTTCTTTCCCTGCTCGATCCCCAAATCAAAACAGTAAGGTGCCTGCTTCCCATGAACCATTTTATCTTGAAAGATGTACCTTATGATATAGAAGAAAATAGAGAAGGCATGTGGAAGATTATCGATCAGGATGAAGTGCTGCAGCAATTTCAATCCGTTTTTGAGAAGCGGGGAAGTCATCTTGGTATGGATCATCTGCAATTATCATTCCTTGGGGATTCCTGGCTTTTCAGCTGGGAGAACGGCAATACAGAGTTAAAGCAATCCGAGTTTCTTCACTATCTTATGAGGGGAGCGGATGAGATCCCTGATCGGCATTCAATGATTAAGGAGCTGTTTCCTGAGTCATCGTATATTTTTTGGTCCAAAGACCGGTTTTAAATCGTACAAGGAGGAAGAATCACAATGAAAGAACCCAATAAACTAATGGTCGTAGCACACCCGGATGATGAGATTTTTTTCGGGGGAGATGAACTGATCCAGGAAAAAGGCTGGAAAGTGATTTGTATTTCGGACCGAAATGATGCTACCCGCAAGAAGGAATTTGAAACCGTCATGAAAGAGGTTGGAGCAGAACATGAGATCTGGAACTATCAGGATGCCTGGACCGAACATGTGAATCGCCAAGAACTTGAAACCGATTTACGCCGGGTTCTGGCAGAGAGGGAATATAAGAAAATTGTCACCCACAACCTGAAAGGCGAATATGGCCATCCCGAGCACAAAGCTCTGTCAGAAATAATGCATAATTTGGTTGATAAAAATCTTTATATGTTTGATTTTACGATTAAGAAACTGCTGTTCGTCGATATACTCAAACGCAAGCTTGAAATTCTGGAATTGTATAAAAGTCAAAAACCAGCCGTGATTGAACTGCTTGACCTCATTGCCATTGCTCGGACCGTAAAAGTCAAATAAATGTGAACAGAGTAGTTTCCCCTGTGATTTTATGGTAAGTTACTAACGATACATAAAAACTCACAGGGGGACTTTTTTTCATATGCTGTTTGTTGCAAAGGCTGTTTTATATCTTGTTTTTTCTCTTTTTATCGGTACTTTTATTCTCTATTCCCTATCTGATAAACGGCGTCCCTCCATTCATGTTTCAAAGAAAGGGCTCTTGTTGTGGATTGCCCTCATCCCCGTGACGGCATTTTCTCAAGTGCTCGAACTGGCATTAAGTCTTGGGAAGGATTTTGGTTTCTGGCCAACCCTTAATGATATCTTATTTTCCTTTGACATCGGCAAAGGGTGGTTTTTTATTCTTGCCTTATCATTGCTTTTATTTGTGATGGTTTACTTTAACGATGTTTCGAACGACCGTTTTTTGTCCAGGCTTTCTTTAGGCATAGGCGTCGTCCTCACCATCGCAATTGGATATACAAGTCATGCGGCTTCACTAAATCAATGGGGCGGGCTTTTTGCACATGCCCTTCACTTTCTTGCCATTACAGGCTGGACGGGAACGCTGCTGATTGTCAGCTGGTTTTCAAAAGACAGGGAAAGACTGCCTGCCTTCTTTAAATGGTTTACTCCATTTGCCTTCATTTGCCTTCTTGCAACCATTGGAGGGGGAATTTGGCTGATGGGCTATATTGTTCCTGAATATTTCAACTCATGGATGATTGATTACGGACAGGCTCTTCTGATCAAGCATGTTCTTTTGATCGTTGTGGTCTTTTACGCAGGAATCAATACCATCTGGGTTCGAAAAAACATGGCTGACCCGTCTTTTGCTCAATACAAATGGATGAGACTCGAAGGGGTTATTCTGCTTATTATTTTTGCGGTAACCGGCTTTATGACCCAGCAGGAGCCTCCACATGATGTTTCACAGACATTGGCCTTTCAAAGGCCATCCAAACTGTTCACTGCCTTTGTTGACGGAAAGGTGAACATCAACTCTACTGTAGATATCGCTCCGACTTTGATCGGCGCAGGATTTTTGGTGGCAGGTCTGCTGCTGCTTGCCGTCAGCTATTTTACGATCCGACGGAACGTTTCAATGTTGGTGGTTTTCCTGCTATCTTTGGGCGCTGCTCTTTCGTTTTATCTCGCCGTCATGTTCTCGGCTTTCATATAAGGAAAAGCTGTTTGGTAACCTTTGTTGCTCTGAAAGTGGTTGATTTCCTCGCACCTTGCACTCTAATCAACTGGTTAATGAAGCTTATTAAAATAAAAGGTTCCAAAGGCTACATTTTAACAAGGATAAAAAATAAAAAGGGTTCCAACAGGGATCCTTTTTTTTGTTTGCCCGCTGCCTTTCTTTTTGGGAATACCCTTGTTACAATGGCGGAAACAGGAGGGATCAGCGATGGAACAGCAGCTTCGGGAACAGTTTGATGGTCTGTTGGAGAAATACACGGAATTGCTTCTTGGGGAAAGTGATGATGACAAAAAAGAAAAGGTGATGATGTGGGCTTTGTATTCCTACATATCGAAAACCATGCCTGCCTTGGCAAAGCATTGGAATGAGGAGTATCCGGAAGGAAAAGAAGGCATAAAAGAAGTAGTGTCCGAGATTAAACAACTGAATGAACAGCACCGCAGAAATAGCGGAAAATCTTGATTTTTTGCCGATGACAGAGAGGAGCTTCTCCCTTTCTTTCATATACTGATATAAGGAAAAAAACAAAACCCCATGCAGGGTTTTCAGCAAAAAATGTCGAAATTTTTCAAAAAAGACAATATAGGAAAAACTAATGATATGATTAAAGCGCATACATCATTGAAAGTTCAGTAAACTTCGGTGCATGGCACCATGAAAGAGAGAGACTGAATCTATAGGGGGAATTAACGATGGAACAGGCGATGAGAGATTTCTTTCTGTTTCTGGCAAAAAACAAAACGATGACAAAACTGGCAAAAAGGTACGGCCTGAAATTCGGGGCGAGCCGTTTTGTCGCCGGAGCTTCACTGGACAGCTCAATCTCGGCCATCAAAAAATTGAATGAAAAAGGAATGCCTGTCACGATTGACCATCTCGGTGAGTTTGTTGACAACGAACTGGAAGCAAAAGAAATGACAGAGCATTGTATTGATGCTATCAAAGCCATTTCAAAGGAAAATGTAAATTCCCAGTTATCCTTAAAGCTCACTTCCATGGGACTGGACATCAGTGATGACCTGGTGATGGCCAACATGAGAAAAATCATGGAAGCCGCCGAAAAATACAATGTATTTGTGACCATTGATATGGAAGATTACAGCCGGTGTGAAAAGACACTGGAAATCTTTAAAAGGCTAAAAAGTGAATTTGATAATATATCAACAGTGATCCAGGCGTATCTTTACCGGTCGCTGGATGACGTTAAAAATCTGAATGATTATCATCCCAATCTCCGGCTCGTGAAAGGCGCCTATAAAGAATCACAGGAAGTTGCTTTTCCTGAAAAATCAGATGTGGATGAAAACTATAAGAAGCTGATCGAAACTCATTTGCTGAATGGCAATTATACAGCCATTGCCACTCATGATGATGAAATTATCAATTATACGAAAGACCTGGTTAAAAAACATTCCATCCCGTATGACCAGTTTGAATTCCAAATGTTGTTCGGTATTAAAGTAGAGCGGCAGGAGCAGCTGATGCAGGAAGGATATAAAATGCGGATCTATGTACCTTACGGAAACGACTGGTACGGTTATTTCATGCGCCGCCTGGCCGAACGCCCGGCAAACGTCATGTTTGTCGTTAAAGGTGTATTTGGAAAGTAAAAAACGGGCTGTCCAAGAAGTCTGGAAGCCGTTGATTTTCGTTCCAGGCCGCTCGCTTTCCGCGGGGCGTGCGGTGAGCCTTACCGGCGTGAACGCCTACCTTTTGGCGCAAGCGCCTGCGGGAGTCTCACCTGTCACGCTAGTCCCGAAGGAGTCTCGCACCTTCCACTACAATCAACTTTTCATTGAAGATTTTTTACGCAAAAAGGGGATGCCTGTAGGTCAATTTTTGACTTTCAAGACAGCCCCTTTTTTTATTTAACTTTGATTTCCTGCCGTCGTAAGCGGATCGTGCTCTTCACCTGTCTTTAAGTCAATCACTTTCGTATTATCTTTCGGGACAGGAACGGTTTTGCTTTTTGGCGCTTTCTTGTGATTCTCCACCCAATCCACGAGCAGGTCAAAGGATTGATACACATACGGAAGCAGAGGCTGCATTTCTTTATGTGGATCCGTGGCCGCATTCCATACCAAACTGTCCACATGGTTTCCTTTCTCGATGGTGTACAGGCGGTGGAGATTGCCGCGGCCGTTTTTCTTGATCAGCTTGTCATAGGGATCCGCATGAACGGAAGGGAAAATCAATGAATCCCAGGAGCCTGTCAGGCTGATCAACGGAACATCGATTCTGCCAGTATTCTGGATGGCTTCCACATTCCTTTTTACAGAAGCAGGGCGGGTGTTGTAGTCATAGTTTTGAAAAATAGAGTCATAGGTCCGGTCCCTGACACCGTTGGTAAAATTCAAGTAATTTTGCCATGGAATCCGGTTTGGTGCATTAGGATCGAGCTCGTCCCTGTATATATTTAATGTAACAAACCAGTAGACCTGATCATGGTAGGACCAAAGATTTTCAGAACCCTTCGGAAGCCCGGCTTTATACAGTTCTTTTCTTGCCTCTGCCTGCTCGGAGGGTGTTCCGTACAATGCCCTTTCAGCTGAATTTACCACAGGGGTGAGAGATGTAATTAAATTCGGTTCATGCGCTCTCCATAAAACGCCTTCCCAATCAATTCCGCCATCAAATAAAGATGGCCTACCTGATTTTTTCATGCCGTCATGTTCGAGTGCATAGCGGACCACATAACCGCCATTGGAAATACCAACGGCATAGGTAGGGACGCGGTGTTTTTTTGTAACGAGTTTGCTCGCGGGGTTGTCCTTATCATTTTTCTTAATCAGTTGGTGAGAATAGTTCTTTTCAAGGTAGTGCTGGGCAGCAACCGTAATCTGTCTGAAACGCTGATGCCATTCGGAGATGCTGTCTTCCTCACTGGCCAGCGCATTCTTCACTTTTGCGAAAGGGTCGTCAGGATCGGATGTTCCTTGTGTACCTTTATCGATGGCTGCAAAAGCGTAGCCTTTCGAAAGCATATAGTCACTAAACAGAAGATCGGTTGAGGTTTCATTTCTGGTGGCCGGGATGCCTGCCACGACAAGCTTTCCGTTCCAGTCATGGGGCACCCTGATTACAAACTGTGCATCCTCGAATGCGCCATTTACTTGTGTTCCTGTAATTTCAGCAGGATTATTCAGTTTATTCCAGCCGGTGCCTTTCTCTTTATCTCCCCAATTGTAGGGGGCAAGACCAAGATTTCCATAAACGGTAGCTGCTTCATATTGTTTTGGATTTTTGGTCGTCAGCCAGTTGGCATCTTTCCCGTCAAATATCGTTTCTCTCACATTATGTGCGCCTTTAAAGTCGGGATGTGATTTTGTTTCTTTGTGGGCTTGTGCTGTTTGCATGCTTGAAAAAAGAAGTATAGAAGCAGCTGCTGTAATGCCAATCCATTTTTCCTTCACCTTAATTCCTCCAATCGAATAGAAGAAGAGCCCAGGTGAATTCAGCCGGGCTCCTCATGTTGTAATATTTCATGCTGCAGGATTATTGAGCAATATAACCGCCGTCGATTACGACGGCCTGCCCGGTTACTCCCGCGGCTTTATCGCTAGCCAAAAAGATGGCATAATCAGATATTTCTTTAACCGTAAGCAATCGTTTTTGCGGCACTAATGGATAGATTACTTCTTCAAGTACTTTTTCAAGCTCCACATTGCGGGTACGGGCCAGATCTGACAGCTGGTTCCGTACAAGCGGTGTATCGACATAACCGGGACAGATCGCATTGACGGTAATACCGTGTTCAGCGCCTTCAAGTGCGGCTACTTTAGTTAAGCCAATGACACCGTGCTTGGCGCTGTTATAGGCGGCTTTTCCGGCAAACCCGACGAGTCCGTTGATGGATGCCATATTGAGTATACGTCCAAAGCCTTGCCTTTTCATAATGGGAAAAGCATGCTTTGTAGCCATGAATGGAGCGGTGAGCATCACCTTGATCAGCAGTTCAAACTTCTCTGTCGGAAATTTTTCCAATGGTGACACATGCTGAAGGCCCGCATTGTTGATGACCACGTCCAGCCTGCTAAACTCACTGACCGTGTCATCCATGGCTTGTTTTAAGGCGTCTTCGTTACTAACATCACATGCAGTTCCAATGGCTTTAAAACCTTGTTCTTTAAGGGAGGCAGCCGCACGTTCTGCCTTTTCAGCGTTCAGGTCGCAAATGGCCACTCTTGCTCCTTCTTTCGCAAAATCAGTGGCGATTTCCAGTCCGATCCCGCTTGCAGCCCCAGTAATAAAAGCAACTTTATTTTCAAGTAATGCCATTTCGTCTGATTCTCCTTTTGGTGTATGTCAATTTCTCTCTTTATTCTTAAACAATTCCAAACAGGTAATAGAGGCCGATAACAAAGAATACTGCGATGGTCTTAATAACAGTCATCGCAAAAATATCCAGGTACGATTGTTTATGTGTTAAACCGGTAACCGCAAGCAGGGTAATGACCGCTCCATTATGAGGAAGGGTATCCATTCCTCCGCTCGCCATGGATGCGACCCGGTGAAGTACTTCTGGATCAATGCCGAGCTTATCTGCCTGTTCCACATATTTATCACCCATGGTCGCTAAAGCAATACTTAAGCCCCCTGATGCAGAACCGGTAATACCAGCAAGGGCGGTTGTTGTCACTGCTTCGTTTACGAGGGGATCCTGGATGGTGTCTGCCATACCTTTATTTACAGAGGCAAAGCCAGGCAGTGCAGCGATGACACCCCCAAATCCGTATTCGGAAGCCGTGTTCAGGGTTGCGAGCAAAGCGCCGCCGATGGAGACGTTGATTCCGGCATTAAAATTGTTTTTAACCTGCTTGAAGGCAAAAATGAGAACGGTTACAATTCCGATGACAAGGGCACCTTCCACTGCCCAAACTGCTGCGAGTTTAGGGATTTCAACAGGCGGAACATCCTTCATTCCGATTTTTGAAAAATCAAAAACGGTTCCGTAATATTTAGGAATCATAGAGGTGAATACCTTATTGAAGATTCCTACAAGAAGGAGGGGCAATATGGCAATAAATGCATTGGGAAGGTTCTCATCAGGAATCTGATCCGGCTCATTGATGTGGCCGGTTCCATAGCCCTCTCCCGCTCTTGCGGCTTTTCTTCTTCTCCATTCCAGATACGTCATCCCGACGCCTAGAACAAACAGTCCGCCAATCAATCCAAGCCATGGGGCAGCCCATGTATCGGTTTTGAAAAAGGTGGTGGGAATGATGTTTTGAATCTGCGGAGTACCGGGAAAAGCATCCATCGTAAATGTAAACGCCCCAAGAGCAATGGTTCCTGGTATTAAGCGTTTCGGGATGTCTGCCATTTTGAACAGTTCAGAAGCAAAAGGATATAGAGCAAACGCTACGACAAATAGTGAAACGCCGCCATAAGTCAGGATGGCGCCAACCAGAACGATGGCGAGCATGGCCCGGCTTGGCCCAATCAGTTTAATAACAGCTCTCGTAATCGATTTGGCAAAGCCGGACATTTCGATCACTTTTCCGAAAATTGCACCCAGCAAGAATACCGGGAAATACAGTTTAATGAACCCAACCATTTTCTCCATAAATACACCCGAGAAAAACGGGAGAACATGGCCCGGATCGGTCAACAATACGGCAAACAGGGCCGCGATTGGCGCAAACAGGATAACGCTAAAGCCGCGGTAGGCGACAAACATAAGAAAAAACAGCGCCAGTAAAATAATAATAATATCCACTACAAAAACCCCCTATACTTTTCATGCCAAGATTTCTTTTTTTTAAAACAGCTTTAATAAGCATCCATTTTAACGTGCTCTGAAATGATGAGAGACGGGTCGGTGCATTCCTTGATGTCCTCAATCGTGTAGCCTGTGGCTACTTCTGCAAGCAACAGCCCGTCTTCAGTCACATCAATGACGGCACGTTCAGTAATAATACGGTTGACAACACCCTTGCCGGTGAGGGGCAGGGTACATTCCTTTAAGATTTTGCTTGTACCGTCCTTGCTGACATGATCCATAATGACGATGATTTGTTTGGCACCATGAACAAGGTCCATCGCGCCGCCCATTCCTTTGATCATTTTTCCTGGAATCATCCAGTTGGCAAGATCGCCTTTCTCTGACACCTCCATACCGCCAAGGATGGCGATATCGATGTGTCCCCCTCGAATCATGCCAAAGGATTCCGCACTGTCGAAATAGGAAGCACCTTCTATGGCAGTGATTGTTTCTTTCCCGGCATTAATTAAGTCAGGATCAACGTCCTTCTCAGCAGGATAGGGGCCAATCCCAAGAAGCCCGTTCTCAGACTGTAGGACCACGCTTTTGTTGGCTGAAATGTGATTTGCAACCATGGTGGGCATTCCGATTCCCAAATTGACATAGAAACCGCTTTCAATTTCCTGCTCGGCTCTTTTGGCAATCTTTTCTCTTATCGCTTTTTTGTCTAGCATTTTCGTGCTCATATGCTCTCCTCCAATCTTCTAGTTTGCTACAGTCAGCTTTTCAATTCTTTTTTCCTGTATCCCAACGATTAGTGACTGAACATATATGCCAGGAGTATGGATCTCGTCGGCACCCAAGCTTCCTGTTTCACATAGCTCTTCAACTTCCACAATCGTAACTTTTCCGGCTGCAGCCATCATGGGATTGAAATTTCGGGCAGTTTTGTGATAAACCAAATTACCCATGTTGTCTGCTTTCGCGGCACGGATCAAACTGAAGTCGGCTTGAAGCCCTGTCTCCAGCATGTATTCTTTTTCATTAAATGTACGGATTTCCCTTCCCTCAGCAAGAGGCGTCCCTACTCCAGCAGGTGTATAAAAAGCCGGAATGCCTGCGCCGCCTGCCCGAATTCTCTCGGCCAATGTTCCCTGGGGGATGAGTTCCACTTCAATCTCTCCAGCCAGCACCTGGCGTTCAAACTCTTTGTTCTCTCCCACATAGGAACCAATCATTTTCTTGATCTGCTTGTTTTTCAGCAGCAGGCCAAGCCCCCAGTCATCTACTCCGCAGTTATTTGAAATGATGGTCAAATCTCTGGTTCCTGCTTCAACAAGAGCAAGAATCAAATTCTCCGGAATGCCGACCAGTCCAAAACCACCCACCATTAGAATGGATCCGTCTGGTATTTCTTTAACCGCTTCTTGAAACGAAGATAATACAGGCTTCATGTGATGTTCACTCCTTTTTCAGACTCGTTCAGTAGTCTTGCAAGTTTCATGCCAAGACTAATCCCACCTGTAGAATAAAGAGTTGAACGATTTGTGAACAATTTTAGGTTGCCGAATTTTCCGGTAATCCGGAAATGGCTGGTCTTCTTTTTTGAAAAAACAGAGTCTTATTATGATAGGAACTCATTCCGGAAAAGCGGAAAGTGTTCCGGGTTCTCGGAAAAACTATGAAATACCGTTCACCTTTTTCCATTGCTCGGAGAGAGACAGCGCAATTTCTTTAATGATTTTGTCGGTCTTGAAATAAAAAATATGGGAGAAGGGGGACCAGGATGTAAAAATATTTCCACTGCTAACCTCAATATCTTTTTTCACCGACCGGTTGTACACTTCATTTAATGATTTCAAGGGGAAAGCAATTACATCATCCTGGTCATAATAGTTGATCCATTCCCCACTTAAATGGGGAAAGTGTTTTTTGAGTTGAGGAGAAGGGACATCAATCGGTTTGTCAAAGTCGTTATACCGGAGGGTCCATAAAGGCATAGGAGTTCCGAGAGTATAAAAATTGGCAAGGGTTTCTCCATTTTCTAGAGGATTATCCGATTTTAATTGCTTAATGGCATCGGGAATCTTTTCTTGAAGATATTGCAGGTCATAAAAATAGTTGCTGGCAATCACCGTGCCGAGGCTGTGGGAAACAACGGTAAGAGGGGACAGATCACTGGTCTTCTCCCGAAGCTTGTGCATCCCTGAGGCTACCGCTTCATGCACTCTTTCATAATTTGGATTCAGATGTGGAAATGAAACGGGCGATGGCTGGTAAGCTATGGCATCACCGAAAAAACGGATAACAAACTGACGGAGGAAGGAATAGTTCAACGTTTTTTGTTTATTGACCTTTGCCCATAATTCGTCCTCCCGTTCATTAAAAACGCTACCCCAATAAATGGGCACCATCTCCACCTGTGAACCAGGGGCAGGGTGTAAGGAGGCAATATTTTTTGCAAAGTGGCTGCGGAGTGATTTCATAAAGTCGTCGGCATAGGTTTCATCTTGATTGCCGATCCCATGCAAAATGAGAATACCAAGTTTAATAGACATCATGCCACTTCCTTTCAATAGAGGAACCTTTTTACCATTTAACTATGACAAAAAGCTTTTAAAAAAGAAAGAAAATTCTATGTTGTCAAAATAATTGAAATGACTTATGATGAGTGTAGAACTAAATTTAAAAAGTAGTCATTTATTTTTGGGCTAAAAATGAATGAGTGTTCATTCAATAGCTGAAGGAGGAAATAAGATGGCCATAACCATTCAAAAGGCTGCTGTATTAGGGTCTGGTGTGATGGGTGCAGGAATAGCAGCACACCTTGCAAATGTGGGAATTCCTACATTGCTTCTGGATATGGTGCCGAGGGAATTGTCAGATGCCGAAAAATCCAAGGGTCTGACAGAAGAAAGTCCTCAGTACCGAAACAGGCTCACACTGCAGGCAAAGGAACGCATGCTGAAACAAAAACCGGCGCCCCTGGCGGTAAAAGAAAATCTGGATTTAATTTCAGTCGGGAACTTTACGGATGATTTATCCAAACTGAATGATGTGGACTGGATTATTGAAGTAGTTGTTGAACGCCTGGATGTGAAACGCCAGATATTTGAGCAGGTGGAGCAGTTCAGGAAAAAAGGGTCCATCATCAGCTCGAATACATCGGGAATCTCCATTGATGCAATGGCAATGGATCGGTCGGATGATTTTAAAAAGCATTTCCTGGGAACCCATTTCTTTAATCCGCCAAGATACTTAAAATTGTTGGAAATCATTCCAACGGAAGATACCAGCCCCGAAGTAGCATCCTTTATGAAGGAATTTGGGGAAAACATACTCGGCAAAGGTGTTGTTGTCGCTAAAGACACACCGAATTTTATTGCCAACCGGATTGGGACGTACGGTCTGATGGTCACTGTGCAGGAAATGATGAAACAGGGGTACAGTGTTGGGGAAATCGATTCCGTCACGGGACCGCTCATTGGCCGTCCGAAAAGTGCTACATTCCGGACACTCGATGTAGTTGGACTGGATACCTTCCTTCATGTGGCAAGAAACGTGTATGACCAGGTGGAGGGCAAAGAAAAGGAAGTGTTTGATGTTCCGCCGTTTTTAAATGAAATGGTGGAAAAGGGCTGGATGGGAAGCAAATCCGGTCAGGGCTTTTATCTGAAACAGAAGAGCAAGCAGGGAGGAGAAATCCTTGAGCTTGATCCTTCAACGCTGGAATACAAGCCACGGCAAAAGCTGAAAACGCCAACCACAGAACAAGCTAAACAGTTGAAGACAACAGAGCAAAAAGTGAAAGCGCTTTTATACAGTAAAGACCGGGCAGGTGAAATGCTGTGGTCTATCGTCAAACCAGTATTGATCTACTCGGCAGAAAAAGCCTACGAAATTGCAGATGATATTGTAGCCATTGATAATGCCATGAAATGGGGATTCGGATGGGAGCATGGGCCATTTGAAATCTGGGATGCCATTGGTGTCAGTGAATCGGTCAAACGGATGGAAGAAGAAGGCGAAACCGTTCCGGCCTGGATTCATGAGATGGTGGAAGGTGGAAATACCTCGTTTTATCAGACTCAGAATGGCGGGGTTTCGTTCTACCATAAAGGCGACTACAAAAAAGTCAATGAAAATCCAAAAACCGTTCATCTGTCACTGCTTAAAAATAAAGGCGGCCTTATCACGAAGAATACTGGCGCCAGCCTGATTGATATGGGCGATGGTGTTGCCTGCCTTGAATTCACATCACCAAACAATGCTATTGGGCCGGACATCATTATGATGATCCATAAAGCACTGGAAGAAGTAGAACGAAATTACGAAGGTTTGGTCATTGGAAACCAGGGCAAGAACTTTTGTGTCGGTGCCAACTTGATGCTGATCCTGATGGAAGCACAGGATGATAACTTTTTCGAACTCGATATGATGGTCCGCCAGTTCCAGAATACGATGAACATGGTTCGATACAGTAAAAAACCAGTGGTTACAGCAAACTTTGGCATGAGTCTTGGTGGCGGAGCAGAAATTTCCATGCCTGCAGCCGAAATGCAAATGTCCGCTGAAACGTATATGGGTCTCGTGGAAGTCGGCGTCGGACTGATACCTGGCGGAGGCGGAAACAAAGAGCTTCTTCGCCGCCAAGTGGAACGCCTGCCTAAAGGTGCAAAGCTTGATCTGCAGGGAGTCGTCAATCAAGTATTTGAAACCATCGCCATGGCCAAAGTGTCCACTTCTGCACAAGAAGCTGCAAAACTTGGTTACCTGCGTCCTCAAGACGGTATTTCTGTAAATGGGGATCACCTGTTATATGATGCCAAGCAGCGTGTGCTGTCTCTGGCAAAACAGGGCTATCAGCCGCCAAAGCGCTCAAAGATTCCGGTGGTCGGCGAAGCGGGTTATGCAACCCTTTGTCTTGGCGCAGAAACAATGCGTTTCGGGGGATATGTATCGGATCATGATTTGAAAATCGCGAAAAAGCTTGCTTTTGTGCTTGCAGGAGGAAGAGTTCCTGAAGGGACATTGGTTGATGAACAATATTTACTGGATCTTGAACGGGAGGCCTTCCTGAGTCTTGCCGGAGAACCAAAATCACAGGCAAGAATGCAGCACATGCTGACAAAAGGAAAACCGCTTCGCAACTAAAAGGAGGGGAAAACATGCAAAAAGATGCTGTAATCGTAGCAGGAGCAAGAACGCCGATAGGCAAAGCAAAAAAAGGATCCTTCGCTCAAATGCGTTCGGATGAGCTGGCAGCAATAACAGTAAAAGAAACGCTGCGTCGCGCAGGCGGATATGATGGTCCAATTGATGATCTGATTATGGGCTGTGCCATACCGGAGGCCGAACAAGGAATGAATATGGCCCGGCTGATCGGTGCACGCGCAGGTCTTCCGGATACCGTTCCGGCAATCACGGTCAACCGGTTCTGTTCTTCAGGACTGCAAAGTATTGCCTATGGCGCAGAAAAAATCATGCTTGGTCATGCACAGGCTGTATTGGCCGGCGGAGCGGAATCCATGAGCCTTCTACCGATGGAAGGGCATGTGATCAAACCGAATCCGCAGCTCGTGGAAACCGTCCCGCAATATTACATGGGAATGGGATATACAGCAGAAGAAGTGGCCAACCGGTTTGGTGTGACGCGTGAAGATCAGGATGCGTTTGCGGTCAGGAGCCATCAAAACGCTGCGCGCGCCATCAAGGAAGGGAAATTTAAGGATGAAATCGTTCCGGTTACCGTCACGAAACGATGGCTGGGTGAAGACAATAAACTAAAAGAAAAAGAATTTACGGTGGATACGGATGAGGGTGTTCGACCTGATACATCGTTGGAAGGACTTGCACGGCTGCGCCCGGCCTTTTCAGTTCGAGGTTCGGTAACAGCAGGCAATGCATCTCAAACCAGTGACGGGGCGGCCACTGTACTTGTAATGGACCGCGAGAAAGCAGAAGCAGAAGGGTTAACGCCGCTTCTTAAATTCAGAAGTTTTGCTGTGGCAGGCGTGCCACCGGAAATTATGGGAATCGGCCCTGTAGCTGCAGTCCCGAAAGCACTTAAACTGGCGGGCCTTGAGGTGGCTGATATCGGGTTGTTTGAATTGAATGAAGCATTCGCCTCCCAGGCGGTTCAAGTGATACGGGAGCTTGGTCTTCCTGAAGACAGAGTCAATGTTAATGGAGGCGGAATCGCTCTCGGCCATCCGCTCGGGTGCTCCGGGGCCAAACTGACGCTTACTCTTCTTCATGAGATGAAGAGAAGAGGAGAACAATTTGGAGTGGTAACCATGTGTATTGGCGGCGGAATGGGTGCTGCCGGCGTTTTTGAACTAGTGGGCTAAGCCAAAACAGGAGGGGAAAACATGTCTAACACAATGGAAAAAGTATTTAAAGGCGGAAGTTTTTTAGTGGAGGATATTCAGGCGGAGGATCTGTTTACACCGGAAGATTTTTCAGAAGAACATTTAATGATTGCTAAAACCACGGAAGATTATGTTGTAAAAGAAGTGGTGCCGCAAATTGACAAAATTGAAAATCATCAATTTGATATTTCAAGAAAACTGCTGACCAAAGCGGGAGAGCTCGGCCTGTTGGGTGCCGATGTTCCGGAAGCTTACGGCGGCCTTGAGCTCGACAAAATTTCATCTTCACTGATTACGGAAAAGTTTGCCCGTGCCAGAGGCTTCTCCTTAAGTTATGGCGCACACGTAGGAATCGGTTCTCTTCCTATAGTACTGTTCGGAAATGAAGACCAGAAACAACGGTACCTTCCTGATCTGGCCACGGGAACCAGAATTGCAGCATATGCTCTGACAGAACCAGGATCAGGTTCGGATGCTTTGGGGGCGAAAACCACTGCAAGGTTGAATGAAGAGGGTACACACTATATCCTAAACGGTGAAAAACAATGGATTACCAACTCGGCATTTGCAGATGTATTCATAGTATACGCGAAGATTGACGGCGAACAATTCTCTGCATTTATCGTGGAGCGGAACTTCCCTGGTGTTTCCACGGGTCCAGAAGAAAAGAAAATGGGAATTAAGGGCTCTTCAACAAGAACATTGATCCTGGAGGATGTTTCTGTGCCAAAAGAAAACCTGCTCGGCGAAGCGGGAAGAGGCCATGTGATTGCCTTCAACATATTAAATATTGGCCGTTATAAGCTTGCGGTAGGCTGCGTGGGCGGGTCAAAGCGCGGAATTGAGGTCTCAGCCAAATATGCCAATGAACGTTCCCAGTTCAAACGCAAAATCAGCTCATTCCCGCTCATTCAGGAGAAAATCGCTAACATGGCCGTAAAGACATATGCTTCCGAAAGCTCGGTTTACCGTACAGTCGGTCTTTTTGAAAAGCGGCTGGGCGGATTGGATACTGAGGCGCAAAAAGATGGCAAAGAAGTGGCAAAAGCCATTGCTGAATACGCCATTGAGTGCTCCCTGAATAAGTTCTTTGCATCAGAAGTTCTTGATTACGTGGTGGACGAAGCAGTACAAATCCATGGGGGATATGGCTTCATGGCCGAATATGAAGTAGAGGGAGCGTACAGGGATTCCCGTATCAACCGAATCTTTGAAGGAACCAATGAAATCAACCGTTTGCTGGTTCCGGGGACTCTTGTCCGCAAAGCGATGAAAGGTGAATTGCCGCTGATTGAAAAGGCAACTGCCCTACAGAATGAATTAATGATGATGATGCCTCAGGAAGTGGGAACTGAACCGCTGGAACAGGAGAAGTATCTCGTCAGCATGGGTAAGAAGATCATTTTAATGGTCGCAGGTCTTGCGGTGCAAAAGTTTGGTCAGAAGCTTGAAAATGAACAGGAAATCCTGGCAAACCTTGCAGATCTGGTTAGCGAGGTATACGCGATGGAATCAACAGTATTGCGTACGGAAAAAGCCATAAACCGAACCGGCCTTGAGAAGAACACACAAAAGCTGTTAATGACCCAGGTGTTCTGTCAGGAAGCCTTTAACCGTATGGAAGCTCATGCCAAAGAATCGATTATCGGAGTAGAAGAAGGTGATACCCTTCGCATGATGCTGTCTGCTCTGCGCAAGCTCACACGCCATACGCCGACTAATGTCATCAAGAAAAAACGTGAAATTGCCGCTGTTGTATTGGAGGAAGAACGTTACGTTATTTAAGTTTCATACTACCACTGCCTTATCTTGAAAATACTCTCTCACATTTGGCTCCGGTACATTGCCGGAGCATTTTTTTGTGTTAATCATGATGAGGCTGATGATTAATTTCCCTTTACGTGGCAACACTATTTTGTGTTACTATGGAAAGGAAGGAGTGAAACAAATGAGCCTGACTTTTTACCAGTATCCAAAATGCGGAACCTGCCAGAAAGCAAAGAAATGGCTGGAAAATCATGATGTTCCATTCGAATCTGTCCATATCGTTGAAAACCCTCCTTCAAAAGAGGAAATCAAGGAGCTTGTCTTGAAAAGCGGACTGGATTTAAAAAAATTCTTTAATACGAGTGGAATGAAGTACAGAGAGCTCGGCTTAAAGGATAAAATCAAAAGTGCTTCCGATGAGGAACTGTTTGATTTACTGGCTTCTGACGGCATGCTGCTGAAGCGCCCGATTGCCACCGATGGAACACAGGTGACCGTCGGATTTAAAGAAGATACATATCAACAGACATGGGCATCAAAATAGTTGCTTAACTATAATAAATTTAATATTATAGTTATTATAAATAACAAGAAAGCCTGGAGGGATACGAATGAATTTTCCAAAAGAATTGCGTTATTCAGAAGAACATGAGTGGGTAAAAGTTGAAGAAGGAAATAAAGTAAGAATTGGTATTACCGATTTTGCACAAGATGAGCTGGGTGATATCGTATTCGTAGAACTGCCGGAAGTAGGCGACGAAATCAAAGCGGACGAGCCATTTGGCAGCGTTGAATCCGTGAAAACCGTTTCCGAGCTTTATGCTCCAATTTCCGGAAAAGTGGTTGAAATCAATGAAGAGCTGGATGACAGCCCGGAACTCGTAAACGAATCTGCTTATGAAAAGGCATGGATGATTGTGGTTGAAGCATCTGATCTTTCTGAAACAGAAAACCTCATGTCAGCTGAACAATATGAAGAAATGACAAAAGAGGATTAATCCGTTACAAAGAATTTCAATGAGTAGGGCGCTTTTTTCCGGAGACAATAGAAACATCTTCTCCGGAAGGAAGTGACTTCATTGAACATGAACGATTCGAATCAAAATGCGAAATCAGATATCACAACCAAGGTGTATGGAAAAATGGATGCGGGTTACATGTCTTTGTTCCATGACAACCAAAAAATCGGACGCGTCGTTTTTTCCGATCAGGGCAATCAATATGAAATGGCTGAAGGTTTTGAGTTTGATGCTGAAAAAATCTATAAAAAGAATGATTCAGCACAGAAATATCCCAAAAGCTATGTTCAGGGATGCGATGAGGGCTGGTGTTAGTTCATGCCCTGTAAGTCCGATAATTATTTTGTAGCAAAAAAGGACAAGCCCTCGGGCTTGTCCTTTTTTGCTTGATATATATTAATCGTTGTTATTGCGGCTGTTACCGCCTTTTTGTCCAATATCTCTGTAAAAACCTTTATCGTGGCTTTCGGAAGTAGCTTCTCCGCCTTTTTTACCGATTTCCTGATAAAAATCTTTATCATGGCTGTCGGCTGTGGACTCCCCGCCTTTTTTACCAATGTCCTGGTAGAAGTCTTTATCATGGCTGGAAGCAGTTGACTCTCCGCCTTTTTGACCGATTTCCTGGTAGAAGTCTTTGTCGTGGCTTTCGGAAGTAGACTTCCCGCCTTTTTTGCCGATCTCCTGATAGAAATCTTTCCCATGGGTTTTGGATGTTTTTTCTCCGCCCATGCGACCTGCTTCTTCTCTGCTCATTCCATCTCTGTTGTCATTATTGTTTCTAGCCATTTCTAATTCCTCCTCTTATGGTAAAAAGTAATTTTTCAACAGTTGTTTTCTTGGTACTGTTGAACTTAGAGAAACAATATCCCCTTTTCGTTATGGTTAAACGACTTTAGGAGAAGTTAGTACGATTTTCCTTACTGGGTTGCCTTCTTGTGGTAATAAAGGGTGGTTACCCAGAAGAAACGGACAGTTTTATTAACATTTGAAAGAGGATTCTAATAAAATAAAGGGTATTATAATAACTAAGAGGAATATCAATCGTTTTAATACTTGTTCTTTAGAAGAAATAGGAGAGATGATTGATGGATAACAACAGTGAAAAAGTTATAATCGTTGAAGGCAAATCTGACAAGGATAAGCTGATCTCCATACTGAATGAGCCTGTTGAAATTATCTGCACCAATGGAACAATGGGGCTTTCACGCCTCGAAGAACTGGCAATCGAAATTGAAAACAGAGATGTTTATATATTGGTTGATGCAGACGAAGCCGGTGCAAAACTGCGAAAAATGCTGCAAAGAGAACTTCCGAACGCTGAACATTTATACATTCATAAGATGTACCGGGAAGTGGCAAAGACACCACTCATGTACCTTGCTAATATTTTGCTGGGTGCCCGTTTTACGATAAATAAAAATTGTTTGGGATAGGAGGAATGTATGTACCGCTTTTGCCTGTTGCTGCTGCTGATCTTGACTGCATGTTCTTCTGAGGAAACCGGAAAAAAAGAAAAGCGACCACAGGAAAAAACAAAGATTTTTGCAAAGAATTTAAACGTCCCCTGGCAGATCGATTTTTATAATGGAGAGACCTATATTTCTGAAAGGACCGGGAAAATGACGAAAGTGACGAAACAAGGAAAGAAGGTTCCTGTGTCATTATCATTTTCCAAAAAGGTTCTTTCAGAAGGGGAGGGTGGTTTCCTTGGCTTTTTATTTGATCCGGAGGCCGGGGAGAATCACAGGGCTTATGCCTATTACACGTACCAGGAAAAGGGAAAGGTGTACAATCGAATCATCTCTTTAAAAGCAGGACAGGCATCCTTGAAAGAAGATCGTGTGCTCATTGAAGGGATACCGGGAGGGTCGATTCATAATGGCGGAAGAATCAAATTTGGACCTGATGGAAAACTGTATGCAACCACCGGAGATTCAGGGGATGATTCGCTTGCCCAGAACAAGGACAGTCTTGCTGGAAAAATTTTAAGAATGAATGCCGATGGATCCATACCAAAGGATAACCCGTTTAACCATTCTTATGTGTATTCCTACGGACACCGCAATCCACAGGGGCTTGCATGGGATGGAGACAAAATGTTTTCAACTGAGCATGGTTCAACCAACTATGACGAAATAAACGTGATCAAAGCTGGGAAAAATTATGGGTGGCCGGTCATCAAAGGGGATGAATCCAAAGAATACATGGAAAAGCCTCTTCTTCATTCGGGAAGAAAGACATGGGCACCGTCGGGTATTGCCATCAAGGACAACAAGATTTATATTGCCTGTCTGCGCGGAGAAAAGATCATTAAAGTAAACACATCCGGCAAGCAGATGGAAACGATGGCGAGCAATCATGGCCGTCTCAGGGATGTTCAAGTTCATAACGGGACGCTTTATTTCTTGACTAACAATAAAGATGGCAGAGGAACACCGAAACAAAATGATGACAAGATGCTCGAAATGAGCAGTTTTTAAAGGATTGGGGAGAAGTATGAAGGATTTAACCAACTTAGAGACACAGGATTATATTGAGGAGTCGGCAGAGGTACCGGCGGCTCTCTATATTCAAACACCACTTTGCGGCACCTGCAAAATGGGCAGGCGAATGCTTGAGATCACACTGGAAGCGTTGGACAAGCCAGGAAACAAAAAGCCCAAGGTGGGCGCAATCAATTTAAATGCCATGCCCGAACTGGCTGAAAAATACAACATTACCAGTGTACCGTGCCTCCTTTTTTTAAACCGCGGGATTGCCGTACGCAAGATTTATGCCATGCAATCTGTTGATTTTTTGTATCATAACTTAAAAAAGTACCTTTAAAAGGCACATTCAGTGTCTTTTTTCTTTTTTAGGGGGTGTTTTTTAAATGTAATACATGGTTGGTGTGGTAAAATAAAACAAAAATGTGTAAATCATTTTACATCACATTTCAGCCATTAAAACAGATGAAATTCCCTTGAAAAAGCTATGATACCAAGCAAGACAGTGGTAATTTCTGATTTATCGGCACAGATGCCAGTTTTTTCTTTTTCAGAAACGTGACAGAAAGATTACAAAAAGGCAGTAGTCCTGTAATATTGTTATACAACTGTATCCTACAAACCTACAAATCAATGGTATAAATGTATAGGAGAGCTTGAAACTTGTTTGCTCCTGTCGACTTTTGGGGAATTTCGTCCTTCGAAAGTTAAAACAACCTGGATTTAAGAGGTGAAATAATGTCTACTGCATTTGTATCAAGAATAAAAAACAGCGCTAGCGCTATAAATAACATTGAAGATAAAGTTATGAACATCCAAAGAGGAAATGATTTTTTACGAAATGAACTGATTGAAGCCTATCAGCCCTTTATTAAAAAGGTGACATCAAAGGTTTGCAGTCAATATATAGATCGAACAATGGACGAATTTAGTGTAGGTCTGTATGCATTCAATGAGGCAATTGATCAATATCAGGAAGGACAGGGAAGCCGATTCCTCTCTTTTGCTGATATGGTGATCCGCAGAAGAGTGATTGATTATATTCGTAAAGAAGTAAGGCAGAACCGGTTAATTTATCTCCAGCCTGATGAAGAAGACGAAGAAGGCCGCGTTGAGGATAGCTATGCTGAACAAAAAGCGGCAATGGATCATTATGAAGAAAGCATTCAGGCTGAAAATCGTGTGTATGAAATTGAGGAGTATCAAAAGCTGCTAAAAGATTTCAACTTGAATTTCAAAGTGCTAAGCAAACATTGTCCGAAGCACGTCGATGCACGTGAAAATGCGAAAGAAATTGCCCGGCTGCTCGTTGAAAACCGGGAAATGGCTGAGTTTTTATTGGAGAAAAAACAACTTCCCATAAAAGATTTGTTAAGCATGGTCTCCTGCAGTCGTAAAACGATAGAGCGAAATCGAAAGTATATAATAGCGGTATCGCTAATATATCTAGGGGACTTTAAAGCGTTAAAGTCTTATATTCAGCCTTAAATAAGGGGAAGTTAAACGGTTGTAATTATTCGTGTGGCCTAAAAGCTGGCTCATGATGGTTATGATACGAAGCAGATCCTTCGCCTTCAGGGGGGATATGTGGAATGAAAAACGGTATTTTGATGGAAGTTAAGAAAGGAAAAGCGATTCTTTTAACAAAAGACGGGTCATTTGTCTCGGTTAAACTGCCACGGGGAAAAAAACTGGTGCCGGGAATGGAATATGACGTCTCTAGTTTATACAGAAGCAAGACCAGGCGCTTTTTTCTTCCTTCACTTTCTTTGTCTATAGGAGCACTACTCATATTTGTGTTATTTTCGGGTGTAAACCCGTTGAGCCGCAACGACCATACTGTTGCGGCTTATGTCAGTTTTGACGTGAATCCGAGCCTCGAGGCTGCGGTTAATAAAAATCTTCAGGTCGTTCAAGTAAAAGCGTTCAACCCGGAAGGAGAAAACCTGATCCACTCCCTTCAGTATGCGAAGGATGTCAGCCTGTTTCAATTTGCTTCTTCACTGTTGAATGCTTATGACCAACAAGGTTATCTTTCCAAGAATCCGGACGTGCTGATTGCGTCTACTATTGTGGATCAAAGTGATAAAAAGATGTCTTCATCCCTCCAAGATGCTGTAACAGCCATTAAACGCAATGCTGCTGTCTATAATGAGAAAGCAGCCATCGTCATCAAGAACCTTGATGTAAAAAAGCGTAATGCAGCAAAGAAAAATGGAGTATCCCCAGGGAAATATTTGATGTATCTTGATGCAAAGCAAAACCATGATCCGCTTTCTTTAAAAGACGTCAAAAGGATGTCATTTTCTGAGCTGAAAAAAAAGATGGAGAAGAAAAACGAGCAACCGCATAAAAAGAATAAGGAAAACATGGAAGTACCCGAAAAAATCAAGCGGAACGAGAGAAATATCCAGCCGGAAAAGACCAATCCAAAAAAGGCGGTTAAACAACCATCCGCCAAGACTGAACCAGTAAGAAAAACCTCATATAAAGAAACGAATAAAAAAGCGGATCCGATGCAAAGCAATAAAAAAATGACAGTTAAATCTGCTGAACCTGCCCAGCAGGAGAATAGGAAAGTGATGAGTCAACATAATCAGGCCGAGTTTCGTTCATTCGGCTCTGTACATAAACATCCGGATAAAAAATGGAAGAAGCCACCGGGAAAAGGCCAGCCAAAGCCGCAGCCCTCTTTCCGAAATTCACCGAAGGATCAAAACAAGATGAAGGTGAAAACCATACCCGTCCATAAGAAAAAGATGAACAAAGACAAACCGGGGCCGCAAAAACAACGGTTTAACCATGAGAAAAAGTGGGGCAGAGGCCAAGCCACGCCCAAAAAGGAACATCCAGGTCATCGTCATCAAAAGAAAGCAAGCTAACAATCGACAGAAGTACCCTTTAACTGTCGAAGGATCCTTACAGGAAGAGGTTCCAGCCTCCTCGAACCCTTTTAGAAGGGATATTACGAGGGGGATTTTTGATGAATTGGGATCAATGGGTGGATCATATTCAAAAAACAGATTTTCTCCGTCCGCTTGTGGGTAACGAGAGGGCGAGTGTGTCACTGGAAGGGAAAACCATCTGTATCACCTTTATCAACACCATCACGGAGAAGCAAAGAAATATCCTGCTTTCAGGCAATGATGAGGAATTACGGCTTGTTTGCAACGGTGAAAGTCATTTGAGCAAGCTGATCAAACAAGGAAAGCTGTCTTTTACAGGGACATACAGAGAACAGTTAAAACTCGAATCATTACTGTACTTGGCACGCAGTCAACGAACAGGGACAAAAGAAATGGTTTGACAGTAAAAGTACGTGATGATAAAATCCATACTGCAAGCTGAAAACTTAAACATTTCGTTCTTATCGCGAGAGGTGGAGGGACTGGCCCGATGAAACCCGGCAACCGTTAAACAGCAATCCTGTTTAAAATGGTGCCAATTCCTGCAAAGCGCATGCTTTGGGAGATGAGAGATGGCGCATATTAATTCAATGCCCTTCTGCTCATATTCGCAGAAGGGCATTTTTTATGAAAGTGAGGAATCCAGTCTTTTGATAACTTTAGATGCAGTGCGCAAGATCTTTAAGACGAAAGACGGACCGGTCAATGCGGTTGACCAGGTCAATCTTACAATAGATCAAGGTGAAATTTTCGGAATAATTGGATATAGCGGTGCCGGAAAAAGTACATTGATCCGTATGCTGAACATGCTGGAACCGCCGACGAGCGGAAGTGTAACGGTAGCCGGACAGGATTTGTCCAAGCTGAGCAAGAGCGAGCTTCGGAAAGCTCGTCAGGAAATCAGCATGATTTTCCAGCATTTTAATTTGCTTTGGTCCCGTACCGTAAGGGAGAACATTGCTTTCCCTCTTGAAATTGCCGGGGTGGCAAGAGCTGAACGGTTAAGACGGGTGGATGAACTGATTAAACTGGTTGGCCTCGAAGGCCGGGGAGAATCTTATCCGTCCCAGCTGAGCGGAGGACAAAAACAGAGGGTCGGTATTGCCCGGGCATTGGCCAATAACCCAAAAGTGCTTCTTTGTGATGAAGCGACATCGGCGCTTGATCCGAAAACCACCGACAGCATCCTGAATCTGTTGGTTGAGATTAACGAAAAACTCGGATTGACGATTGTCCTGATTACTCATGAAATGCATGTCATACGGAAGATCTGCCATCGGGTGGCTGTCATGGAAAACGGAAGAGTGGTAGAGCAGGGACCAGTCCTGGACGTCTTCCGTCATCCTTCTGAGGAAATTACGAAAGATTTTGTGAAGCAGATCACAGAACCGGAAGAAACAACGGATGTGATTAAACAGCTGGCTTCAGAAAAGCCGCAAAACAAGATTGTACAGCTGACATTTGTCGGAGGACGCGCTGAGCAGCCTGTTATCACAGATGTTATCCGAAAATTCAACGTTCAGGTTAACATTCTTCAGGGCAAGGTTTCACAAACACAAAACGGTGCATATGGATCACTCTTTATACAGCTCGAAGGGGTTGATTCAGAGGTTTCTGATGCAATCAATTACATGAACCAACAGCAGGTCGAAGTGGAGGTGGTTTCTTATGAGTAATCTGTTCCCGAATGTAGAATGGGATGTGATGTTAACATCTACAGATCAGACGCTGTACATGACTGCAGTAGCTGTAATTGCCACCTTCGTTATTGGCTTGTTTTTAGGATTGGCTTTATTTCTTACGGGGAAAGGAAACTTGTGGGAGAACAAGCTTTTTCATGTAATTACAGCGGCAATCGTTAATATTTTTCGTTCGATACCCTTTATCATCTTAATCATTTTGTTGATACCATTTACACTCTTTTTGGTCGGCTCCATGCTTGGTGCCAATGCTGCGCTCCCGGCACTTATTATCGGGGCAGCGCCATTTTATGCACGAATGGTTGAGATCGCTCTCCGCGAAGTGGATAAAGGAGTCATTGAAGCTGCGAAATCCATGGGATCGAGCAATACCCAAATCATATTTAAAGTGCTTATTCCTGAAAGCTTGCCCGCTTTGATTTCAGGGATCACTGTAACCTCCATCGCGCTTGTGGGCTATACCGCAATGGCTGGTGTGGTTGGGGCAGGCGGTTTGGGTGACCGGGCTTTTCTAGACGGTTTCCAGCGTACACAAAATGATGTAACGTTTGTTGCCACAGTTATTATTTTGATTATCGTCTTCCTTATCCAATTTATCGGGGATACTATTACCCGACGCCTGGATAAACGATAAAAATAGACAATCAGGAGGAAAACCATGAAAAAATTGATTACACTCGTTCTTTTGTTGGCCATGACAACAGCCCTTGCTGCGTGCGGTGCAAACAGCGGAGGAGACAAAAAGCTTGCTGATAACAAAATTGTTGTAGGGGCATCCAACGTTCCGCATGCCGAAATTCTTGAACAGGCTGTACCGCTAATGAAGAAAAAAGGAATTGATCTTGAAATCAAAAAGTTTCAGGACTATGTATTACCGAATAAAGCTCTTGCAAATAAAGAGATTGATGCCAACTACTTTCAGCATATTCCTTATTTAGAGTCACAAATGAAGGAAAACAAAAACTACAAATTTGAAAATGCAGGCGGAATTCATATTGAGCCGATCGGTGTATACTCCAAAAAGTATAAATCGCTAAAAGACCTTCCAAAGGGCGCAACCATCATTATGAGTAATTCTGTAGCCGACCATGGCCGTATGCTGTCACTGCTTGAAAAAGAAGGACTGATCAAGCTCAAAAAAGGCAAAGGCTATAATGCTCAAATCAAGGATATTGCAGAAAATCCAAAGAACCTTAAATTCAAAGCGGATGTTGAAGCAGGACTACTTCCAAAAGCCTACCAAAATGGTGAAGGCGATGCGGTGCTGATCAATACCAACTATGCGATTGATGCTGGATTGAATCCTCAAAAAGATGCGATCGCACTTGAAGGCGCAGATTCACCGTTTGTCAATATTATCGCTGTACGTAAAGGCGATAAAGATGCCAAAACAGTCAAAACCCTTGTACAGGTTCTTCATTCAAAAGAAATCCAGGATTTCATTAAGAAGAAGTACAAAGGAGCAGTTGTACCAGTAAACAAATAAGGTGCCATAAAAGGACAGCCACAGGCTGTTCTTTTTTTTGTCCCATTGTAATAAAGTTAGATGACTTAAAACTAACCAATCAGGGAGGGGTACAAGATGGACGTTCAACAGCCAGCGGGATTTTGGATCAGGGTAGGAGCCTGTTTGCTGGATGGCATTATTATCGGCATACCATTAGCTATCATTGGTTTTTTAATTACCGGAGACTTTGCTTCCGATCAACCGGGAGAAAATTGGTACCTCGATATCATCAGTTTCCTCTATGCCCTATTGCTGCCCATCTATTGGCACGGGTACGTGGTTGGAAAGAGAATCTGCGGGGTTCGGATCGTTAAAGCTGACGGCAGCAAGCTGGGGCTTGGTGCCATGCTGATGCGAGTTCTGGTCGGAGGGATTATTTACGCAGTAACGCTTGGAATTGGATTGATTGTCAGTGCTTTAATGGTTGGGATTCGAAAAGATAAAAGAAGTATTCATGATTTTATCGCAGGAACCTATGTCACCCATCTTCCGCCTCAAAAGGAAGGATAAGCAAAGAAGACGGCTTCCAGGTCCGGAAGCCGTCTTTTTTGTTTTCGTAACTTTGTTGCTGAAAATTCCCACAAAAATGCTTCTATTCTAAAACGATGGATGTAATCTCCGGCCTGCAAAAGAAGCGAAAGGGAAGGTGGGTCGTTCCCATTCCTCTGTTGGTATACAAATGTTTCTCTTCTGACTCATAATGGCCGGTGTGATATTTTCTTCCCATACGTGAAGTGATAATTGGCCCGTACAGCGGCATCCGCACTTGACCGCCGTGGCTGTGGCCAGACAGCTGAAGATCGATGGGGAATTTTGAGCTTACCTTAAAATAATCCGGTTCATGGGCGAGAAGAAGTGTGAACTGATCCTCCGGAATGCCCTCCAGAGATTTCTCAATATCTGCCTCTCCTTGCAGGTAGTCATCAAGTCCTGCGATATAGAAGCTGTCATTCCCCTTTATCAGTTTTCTGTTCTCATTTACAAGCAGTTCGAAGCCGCTTTTTCTCAATAGCTCAGAGATCGTATCAATGTCTTCAAGGTAATCATGGTTTCCGAGCACAGCGAATTTACCAAGCGGAGCTTCAATACTTTTTAAGCCTGGTATGCTTTTTACTGCAGACCTGCGAGAACGTTTCGAATTGACCAGGTCTCCGGTAAAAATGACAAGATCCGGTTGTAGCTCCTGTATTTTTTCAGCCATCTTATTGATATGTCTTGCCCTGAAATGAAATCCAAGGTGGAAATCACTGATCTGTACAATATGTACCCCTTTAAACGCTTCGGGAAGGCGAGGCAGTTTGATGGTCACTTTCTTAATGTCAAACCAGTAAGGCTCTATGAATGAAGAATAAATTGCGGCAGTACCTGCAACAGCTGCTATTGTCCCTAATCCAACAGATCCGGCAATCAATGATTTTTTAACTTTTTCCTCTTCCATCTCTTTCTCCTTCTGTTTTCTTATAACGTCTTTTCTCTCATTATATTCCCTTTTTAAGTGGAAACAAAAATTTCTGTTGGAAAAAGTGAAAGGCATAAGACAAGAAGCATTAACTCATACTAAGACTTGTCTACTTTAAGGACAGGAGGATGAAACAAATGGAACATCAAGAAATGCCCGGAAAGAATTCAACGCAATTTCATTTGATCAGGTATAAGGAAGGCCTTGGAAAGTATACGGATCATATGCCTGAACTGGCCCATTCCTACAATGAATTTACCCGTCACTGCTTTAAAGAGGGGGAAATTACTGAGAAAAATAAACAGCTGATTGCCTTGGGAATCAGTATTTGTGCCCAGGACGAATATTGTATTATTTATCACACAAAAGGGTGTCTGGATCAGGGAGCCAGTGAGAATGAAATCCTCGAAGCTGTTGGAGTAGCAGCAGCTTTTGGAGGAGGTGCGGCGATGAGCCAGGGAGTGACACTGGTACAGGAATGCATTCAGGAATTAAATAATCCCATGCAGTAAAAGGAGTTCCAGAGGGAGCTTCTTTTTTCGCTTTTCAGAAAATGGAAGAACGGGAGAGGATTTAACCGGATTTATAAGGATATGGAAGGCAGTAAAGTGCATCCGGTGTATACCCTATAGGCTTTTTTTATATCGTAGAATATGGAAATTGATAAGGAATCATACGTCTGTTAGGCTAATAGTGTATACAATTAGTGTTCATAACACGAAAGGATGATTTATTATTCACTCGATTAAAGTTAACCACACTTCTGAAATGGAAAAGGCTATGCACAAGAATCATGGCATTGGTTACGCTGAGTATGAACGCAATCTTGACAAACGATTGGATATTGAACAAGAACGTGAAAAAGAATATCAAAAAAGTTTGGAAGTAAGTAATGAAATGGAACGAAAAATCCTATAGTATATGAAGTGGGATCAGCATTCAACCAATGAATGCTGATTTTCTGTTTGATTTATCTTTTTCCGGAAAGCTCATAAGGTTGAAGATAAAATAAATTTGTTATAATATTAGAATGAGAATAAATTGAGAATGGAATGAGAGAAGCTTTCATTCTTGTTCACATTAACAATATATTTCATTGAAATATAAGATGGAGGTAAATGCATATGTCTACACCAAACTTAAAGATTGAAAACCTGCGTGTTTCTATCGAAGACAAGGAAATTATCAAAGGGTTAAACCTTGAAATAAATGGCGGGGAAATCCATGCAATCATGGGACCGAACGGAACAGGTAAATCCACTTTATCTTCAGCGTTAATGGGGCACCCAAAGTATGAAGTAACCGAGGGTAACGTTACATTTGACGGAAAAGATCTTTTTGAGATGGAAGTTGATGAACGTGCAAAAGCAGGACTTTTCCTTGCAATGCAATACCCAAGTGAAGTAAGCGGTATTACGAATGCGGACTTTTTGCGCTCTGCCATTAACGCCCGCCGTGAGGAAGGCCAAGAAATCTCTCTCATGAAATTTATCCGTGAGCTTGATAAGAAAATGGAACTTCTTGAAATGGACAGCTCATTTGCACACCGTTACTTGAATGAAGGCTTCTCCGGTGGTGAAAAGAAACGCAACGAAATTCTTCAATTAATGATGATTGAACCGAAAATTGCAATTCTTGATGAAATTGACTCCGGTCTTGATATTGACGCACTTAAAGTTGTTGCCAAAGGCATAAATGAAATGAGAAACCCTGAGTTTGGCTGCTTGATCATCACTCACTACCAGCGTTTGCTTAACTACATTACGCCGGATAAAGTCCACGTAATGATGCAAGGACGCATTGTGAAATCAGGAGGACCTGAACTTGCACAGCGCCTTGAAGCAGAAGGCTATGACTGGATTAAGGAAGAACTCGGAATCGAAGACGAAACTGTTGGCCAAGAGGCGTAAGCAAGTTAGGAGGATTTGTACATGTCAGTTGAAACTTCATTTAAATACGACAAAGATTATGTAAGCAAGTTCTCTGAAAGCCGCCAGGAACCACAGTGGCTTTTAGACCTTCGCTTGCGCGCTTTGGAGCTTGCACAGCAGTTGCCAATGCCAAAGCCGGATAAAACGAAAATTGATAAATGGAACCTTACTGAATTTAACCATATCAGCAGCAAAGAGAACGGAACTGAGCTGCCTGAACAAGTAAAAGCCCTTATTGGTGAAGATGGGGAAGCAGGAAACCTTCTTGTCATTCAAAACGGGAAAACGCTTCGTTCATCAGTAACTGATGAATTGGCTGCACAAGGCGTAATTTTTACTGACCTTGTTACGGCTGCGAAAGAACATGGAGACCTTCTTCAGAAATATTTCATGCAGGATGGAGTCAGCGTTGATGAAAACCGTCTGACAGCTATTCACGCTGCCTTAGTCAACAATGGAGCGTTCATCCATGTTCCTAAAAATGTTGAAGTAAAGGCTCCGCTTCAAGCGATTTATTTCCATGATGATGAGCAGGCAGGACTTGTAAACCACGTCATCGTTGCAGCAGAAGACAACAGTTCTGTAACCTATGTTGAGAACTATCTTTCCACCAACAATGAAGGAGACTCTGTCTCCAATATCGTATCAGAAGTCTTTGCAGGTCCTGGAGCGAAAGTCGTTTACGGTGCCGTAGACAACTTGGCCAAAGGCATGACTTCTTATATTAACCGCAGAGGCCGTGCGGGACGCGATGCCAGAATTGAATGGGCTCTGGGTCAGCTGAACGACGGAAATACGGTTTCAGATAATACAACACACCTTGTAGGCGATGGGTCATTTACTGATACAAAAACGGTAAACATCGGCCAAGGTGATCAAAAGCAAAACTTTGTGGCTCAAATTTTCCACCACGGAAAAAGCTCAGAAGGCTACATCCTGACACATGGTGTAATGAAGGACGCTGCGAGTTCCATCTTTAACGGAATTACGAAGATCGAGCATGGTGCGACAAAATCGAACGGTGAACAGACAGAACGCGTCTTGATGCTGAGTGAAAAAGCACGTGGTGATGCCAACCCGATCCTGTTGATTGATGAGGACGATGTTACCGCGGGCCATGCTGCTTCAGTCGGACGAATCGATCCGATTCAATTGTTCTATCTTATGAGCCGCGGGATATCAAAAGCTGAGGCTGAACGATTGATCATCCATGGATTCCTTGGCCCTGTGGTGAACGAAATGCCGCTTGAATCCGTGAAAAAACGTTTGGTTGAGGTAATAGAAAGGAAAGTAAGATAATGAACGCACAAGAAGTAAGAAAGCTGTTTCCGATCCTGCATCAGGAAGTCAATGGAAAACCGCTTGTTTACTTTGATAGTGCCGCAACTTCCCAAAAGCCGGTACCTGTCATTGAAGCGCTGGAAAAGTATTACCGCGAATACAATTCAAACGTTCACCGTGGTGTCCATACCCTGGGTACCCGGGCAACGGATGCCTATGAAGGTGCACGCGAAAAAGTCCGCCGTTTTATTAATGCAAAATCCACGCAGGAAGTGATTTTTACACGGGGGACAACAACTTCTATCAATACAGTGGCAGCCAGCTACGGTTTGTCCAACCTGTCGGAGGGCGATGAGATTGTCATCACGCCGATGGAGCATCACAGCAACATTATTCCATGGCAGCAGGTGGCCAAGAAAACAGGAGCAACGCTTAAATATATTCCATTAAAAGAAGATGGTTCCATCGATCTTCAGGACGTGGAAAACACAGTTACTGAACATACTAAGATTGTATCGGTTATGCAAGTTTCCAATGTTCTTGGCACCATTAACCCCGTAAAGGAAATTGGCGCCATTGCCCATAAACACGGGGCGATAATGGTGGTTGACGGAGCACAGAGCACACCTCATTTGAAGGTCGATGTTCAAGACCTCGATTGTGACTTTTTTGCTTTTTCTTCCCATAAGATGTGCGGACCAACAGGCATTGGAGTCCTATACGGGAAAAAAGCGCTTCTCAGCAAGATGGAACCTGTAGAATTCGGCGGTGAGATGATTGATTTCGTTGATCTTTACGATTCAACATGGAAAGAACTGCCGTGGAAATTTGAAGGGGGTACCCCTATTATTGCAGGTGCCATTGGCCTTGGTGCCGCGATTGATTTTCTTTCGGATATTGGGCTGGACAATATCCACAGACATGAGGAAGAGCTTGCGAAGTATGCAATCGAACAGATGTCTGAAATGGAGGGAATTACGATTTACGGACCGAAAGAGCGTGCCGGCATTGTAACCTTCAATATCGACGACGTCCATCCACATGATGTGGCTACTGTACTAGATGCAGAAGGGATTGCCGTTCGTGCTGGCCATCATTGCGCACAGCCGCTGATGAAATGGTTAAATGCCTCTTCCACTGCCCGTGCAAGCTTTTATCTGTACAACACCAAAGACGAGATTGATTCTTTCGTAAAAGGATTGGTCACGACAAAGGAGTATTTCGGCCATGTCTTCTAATTTAGATCAGCTTTACCGCCAAGTCATTATGGATCACTACAAGAACCCGCGCAACAAGGGTCAGCTTGGTGAAGATACAGTGACCATTAATATGAATAACCCGACATGCGGTGACCGCATCCAGCTCCACCTGAAAGTGGAGGATGGAAAGATTGCTGATGCGAAGTTTGATGGCGAAGGCTGCTCCATCAGCCTGGCCTCTGCCAGTATGATGACGCAATCGGTAAAAGGCTTATCTGTTGAGGATGCGATCAAGCTTGCTCATATCTTTTATGATATGATGCTTGGAAAAGATTATGACGACACCTCTTTTGATCTGGGGGATATCGAAGCCCTTCAGGGTGTTTCCAAATTTCCTGCCAGAATCAAATGTGCAACACTTGCCTGGAAAGCAATGGAGAAGGGCGTCGGAAACGAAGAAGAGATTTAATAAAGCGAACAGGACAGGAGCAAGGTGCCCTGCCTGTTTCCTTGTGATAAATGCATGATGTGCTACAATAAGAATAAGTGCCATTGCAAGAGAATTGTATCCTTTAAGGAGGGATGAAACGATGGCTAAAAAAATGCCTGAAATCGGCGAATACAAGTATGGTTTTCGCGATAAAGACGTTTCGATTTTCCGCTCAAAACGCGGATTGACAAAAGAAATAGTAGAAGAGATCTCCAAAATGAAAAACGAACCACAATGGATGCTCGATTTCCGTTTGAAATCATTAGAGCAATTTTATAAAATGCCTATGCCTCAATGGGGCGGAAACCTAAAAGACTTAAACTTTGATGACATTACGTACTATGTAAAGCCGTCCGAGAAGTCTGAAAAGTCATGGGATGAAGTGCCGCCAGAAATTAAAGCGACATTCGACAAACTTGGAATCCCTGAAGCTGAGCAAAAATACCTTGCTGGCGTTTCTGCACAGTATGAATCAGAGGTTGTATATCACAATATGAAAGAAGATCTTACTGAATTGGGTATTCTGTTTACCGATACAGATACTGCGCTTCGTGAGCATGAAGAGATCTTCAAGCAGTATTTCGGTACTGTTATCCCTCCATCCGATAACAAGTTCGCAGCATTGAACTCAGCTGTATGGTCCGGCGGATCCTTTATCTATGTGCCAAAAGGTGTGAAATGTGATACTCCGCTGCAAGCCTATTTCCGAATTAACTCGGAAAACATGGGTCAATTCGAGCGTACATTGATCATTGCCGATGAGGACAGCTCTGTACATTACGTAGAAGGATGTACAGCACCGGTTTATTCAACCAATTCACTTCACAGTGCGGTTGTAGAAATCATTGTTAAGAAGAACGCCTATGCGCGTTACACAACGATTCAGAACTGGGCAAACAACATCTATAACCTTGTTACAAAGCGTGCGGTTGCCGAAGAAAATGCAACAATGGAATGGGTCGACGGAAACATTGGTTCACGTTTGACCATGAAATATCCTGCTGTTGTCATGAAAGGCCGCGGAGCAAAAGGCACTATCCTTTCCATCGCGATTGCCGGTAAAGGACAGCACCAGGATGCAGGGGCAAAAGTTCTTCACCTCGCACCTGACTGCTCATCCACCATTGTTTCGAAGTCCATTTCAAAACATGGCGGTAAAGTAACGTATCGCGGAATTTCACACTTTGGGCGCCGTTCTGAAGGATCCAAGTCCAATATCAAGTGTGATACGCTGATTATGGATAACCAATCCACATCAGATACCATTCCGTACAATGAAATTTTGAACAACAACATCACGCTGGAGCACGAAGCTACTGTTTCTAAAGTTTCAGAAGATCAATTGTTCTATCTCATGAGCCGCGGTATTTCTGAACAAGAAGCAACAGAAATGATCGTAATGGGCTTCATCGAGCCATTTACAAAAGAACTTCCAATGGAATATGCGGTTGAAATGAACCGTCTCATCAAGTTCGAGATGGAAGGTTCAATCGGTTAAATGATGAAAAGCCTTGGTATATAAGCAAAATACCGAGGCTTTTTTGTGTGTAAATTAGTGTCGTGCCAACTTTGTGCCAACTCAAAATTTTTTTAAGTTTAAAAAATCATCTTATTCAACAAACGGGCAGGTTAGTAATAAGCAGGAATCTTTTTAGTTACATAGAAATTATACATAGCATGGAGTTAACAACCAAGGAGTGATTTTTTTGGGGAGGCTTTAAAATAAGGTTGCACATTACTTAAATGTTAATCAAAGAGAACTTGTCAACACATTGCTTCCAAAAACATTAGAAGACATGAAAATTACATTTACAAACCAGGACTTGGATATTCATTTTGAGATGTTGCATTTGCTATTGGAAAGAGTATCCAAAAGCATGTTGGTAAGCAAAGAGGAAACCACAGAAAATGAGACGGGGTATGATTCTCTAAACTACTTCTTCGACAAAGGAGTTCAATTAAAACAGACTGTTGCTGTACTTAGCTCATTTCGGTTGTCATTGCTCAAATTTTTGCGACAGTCGCAAATCATTGACAAAAGCGAAATGGAACAAGGGTTGGAGATTTATGAAAATATTATCTTTGCTTTTGATGAAGCGATTCGAATGACAACACAGAAGTTCAACGACCAAGCGGAAATCGCTCAATTTTGGATGGACCGAGAACTGGATGATGTCAATGCCTCAGTAGTTTGTATTAATGAAACTCATGCAGTTATGCCCCTGGTGGGAAAATTTTCGCCATCACGCATGAATAATCTACTGCATCATACATTACGACAATCATCTCTACAAGATGTTCAAAAATTGATAATAGACTTTTCTGGAGTTTTAAATTTTGATAAAGAACTCGGTATATTGTTGTTTGACTTAATTCATGGGTTGAAAATGCAAGGCATAGAAGTTGTTATCACCGGAATAGCACCATATATGGCTAAAACTTTAACAGAACTTAGTTTGGATTTTTCCAATCTTAAGCTATACGGGAACTTAAAACAGGCATTATAAAGATGACACTTGAAAATCTGTGTATACATAGTATGTAGCAAGAAATTGAAATATTGTACTTAAACATACGGGTGCGATTGTTGAAGAAATACGACTATTTATTGAAAAAAAGACCTTGGTATTAGTTTTATACCAAGGTTTTTTACGTAGAGAATGGATCGCTTCTTTTTTGCGTGGTTTTATTTCTCTTTGTATAAACGGAGAATTTATTTAGTTCATCAGCTTCAATTTTGTCCGTAACATCTAAATAAATATCAGCTGTAGTCTTTATCGTTTGATGTCCGAGGCGCTGCGAAACATATTTAATGCTTGCTCCTGCTTCAAGTAATAAAACAGCATGTGTATGTCTGAAAACATGTGTGCCTTTGTAACTGACATTTGCTTTTGTGCAGTAGCCCTGAAATGTCTCACGTATTATAGAGGGGGTAAGATACCTCCCAAGAAAATTTTGGAATATAATCCCATCGTTATTCCGTTTGAATTGATTGTGTTTTAAGATCATCTGGTTTTGTAACAGCTTGAACTTTTTAAGTTCAGCTACTAATCCTTCATCAAGTTTAATTGTTCTATAAGAGGATGAATTCTTAAGGGAAGTTATCATTGTGTTATTGTTATCATCACGGCTAGTTTGTCTTTCAATCGTTAATTTATCACCCTTAAGGTCAGTCCATTGTAAGGCAAGTGCTTCGCTTATTCTTAATCCTGTTTGGCTTAGTAAATAAATAAGCATAAAGTACAGACGATACTCCTTATACCTTTGATGCTGATAAGTTTCCATAAAGTCAAGTAATCGATTTAAATCACTTAAAGAATAATATTTAATATCTTTATTAATCCGTATCTTATCTTTAACGGGTATTTTCAATTTGTTCGTTGGATCTTTGTCTAATATCTCCATATCGTGAACCGAATAATGGAATATGCTTTTGAGTACTGATAAATATTTTAATCGAGATCCATAGGAGTAAACCTCATGTCCGTTTTCATCTTTGAATTCAGCATAATGATTCATCCATTTCTTAATCTCAGGCCTTTTTATTCTAATTAACTTTTTATTCCCGAAATAAGGGAGTATGTGTATTCTTACTATGACTTCTAATTGTCGAAAAGTAGAATCTTTAACAGAGGATTTTTTATGGTTATATAACCATTCTTGTACAACATCATCAAACATTAAATCCCGGTCATTTAGTGTGTGGCCATAATAAATTTTTTCTTCTACAGCATTTGCCTCTATTTGGGCTTCTTTTTTTGTACGAAAAGTCCCAATACTCATTAATTTTCCATGTTTAAAAACACGCGCTTGCCACATCCCACTGCTTAGTTTTCGGAAATTAGCCATCCATGTTTCTCCTCTATTTTAGTTTTTTATTTAAGAAGAGCAGATTTTAAAACAGTTAGAAATTTTTAAGTTCAATTCTCCATTACTTTTAATAATCCATCAGCAAAGTATGTAGAGGATGATCCGCATCTGTGACAATAACGAGATGACTTATCAAGTATTTCTCCACAACCTCCATGAAAATCATGCCATTTATTATTTCTCTTTGAATCTTGGTATGAAGATCCCGTACATTTGTTTAATAAAAAAACACCACAGATATTGCAATAATTTGATTCGGAAGGTAAGTAGCCATTTTCGCACTTCGGGCATACCTTTTGAGTCTTGTTCAAGTTTTGGTTTGTTAATATACCTAAATTTATCAAATCATTCCGGCAAAGATTTTCTTCTTTTGTTAGATTGTTGCTGCCGCAACATGGACAAAAGTCTACCTGAGCAGTTGAAAAGAGATAATTACAGCTCAAGCATCGTTGAGTATTCTTAATCTTAAAAATGAATTCTTGAAATAATTGGATAACTGGGTGGCTAGGAGAATACTTAATACCAAATTGAGCACCTTGCTTTATAAACTTATATACATTTATAGAAGCCTCACTTGATATGTCGCATAAATTAGAAATGTCATTTGGGTCATTGATCTTTAGTTCGTTTAAGACTGGAGGAGGGGCTAATAGTTCTCTTGCGAAGCAGTTTGCTTCACTTTCGAATTCGTTGTATTCATCTTCTGTAAGTGAACTTCTAGCCAAGGAAGAATTATTGCTGATTTTGTTATGGTTCATGACATAATGTCCAAGTTCATGGGCAAGAGTCCACCTTTTCCTGCCCTTACTAGGTATCTTATCGTTGTATAAAATCAAATACTCATCTAAGGATTCATAATATAAACAGCATCCTTCATGACTGTTTACGAGATTACAAACTTCTTTATGTGAAAATCCTCTCTTTTTTGCAAACCAAGAATAAGTTCTTATTTTTAGATTCGGGAAACTGTATGCAATTTGTTTCACCCGAACAGGCAATTCTTTTACGGTACTATTCTTCAAAACATTATCTGCAGATTTCTGGGCTTTAACGAAGTCCGCTTTATAGGTCGTCTTCCTCGTCAAATTCATCACCCTCTTCATTTTCTGTATCTAAAAATGAAAGTTTCAGCATTTTTATCATATTTTCCATTCTTTCTCTGTCTTTACCTGTAAGTTTATTTCTTTGTCTTTGAATTTGCTTAAGATCATTATCATCTAGTGAGATATTTGAATATGGATTATTCGTGCTGCCTAAAAGGTAATCAGTTGTTACGTTAAAAATGTTCGACATTTCTAGTAAGACATTCCCTGGTGGGACGACCCTGCCCGATTCGTAATTTGCCACGTTAGATCTTTTCATATCTAATTTTTGTGCTAATTCTTCTTGAGAAAATTCATTTTCCTGTCTGCATTTTTTTATGCGGGTTCCAATTAACTTCTTTCTTTCAATGTCCATTATAATTCCTCCAAGACAAAATACGTTTATTAAAATGACGTTTTTATTATTGACGTGCTTTTTAGTGTGTGTTATGGTTTAATTGTCAATTAAAAACACAATTTATAGAGAGGTGATATTTTGAATAACGTAAAGCTTCGCCGATCGCGCTTTCGCTTTTTACGTAAGAAGTTCAATATTACCCAGCGTCAGTTATCTATCGATTTAGATGTTAGTGAAAGCCACATTCGGAATATTGAAAGCGGAAGAGGTAATCCAGATGCAAAGCTATTATTTAGATTAACGAAGTATTTTGACACAACACCGGAATACTTATTTCCAGATTTAGCTGACGTAGCCATTAAAAAGTTTACTAAAAAAACATGTTGTCATTATTATAAACGTCCAGTTTAATTACTACAACACCGGCTGACATAGTTTTAATAAAGAGGAGGTTTTCTAATGTCTAATCAATCAGTGCAAATAGAAAGTGCCCCAAAACTAATTGAAGTACAGGTGGATGAAGAAGCAATCAAGCGAATGTACCATGAAGCAATTGAAAGAAGAATTGAAAAGCTGGAAAATGAGTTAGTTTATTGGGATTCTAATGAGTTAAAAAGGCGCACTTGTATGAGCTGGAATACTATTCTTAATAATTTTTTCTTTGAAAAGGATTTTCCGAAAATCAAAGTAGGTGGTAAGTGGTATTTTCCGGCCACAGAAACAAAAAAGTTTTTAACACAGTGGCTATATCAATTAAAGTAAATTGGTGCAGTTAAGGAGTGAGTTTAATGGCAGAAGTTAAATGGATTAAACTAAGTGTTCAGATGTTTGAAGACGAAAAAATCCGATTAATTGAGAGTATGCCTGAAGCTGATATGCTGCTTATTATTTGGGTAAAGCTCCTAGCTCAAGCTGGTAAGACAAATGCAAATGGCTATATCTACTTGAATGAGAAAGTTCCTTACACAGATGAAATGTTGGCTACGATATTTAATCGGCCGCTCAATATTGTACGACTGGCTCTTAAAACATTCCAAGATTTTGGAATGATTGAGATGACAGATGATGAATTCATTGCGATCAGCAACTGGGAGAAACACCAAAACGTTGAAGGACTTGATAAGATCCGCCAGCAGACCCGAGATAGAGTAGCGAAACATAGGGAAATGAAAAAGCTTAAGGCTGGTAACGATACTGGTAACGTTACACTAACGCAAGGTAACGCAACAGATATAGAAGTAGAAATAGATAAAGATATAAATATAGAAAAAGAAATAGATAAAATAAAAGATCGTAAAAACACAGGATTAAAAAACTCTAAAATCCATGAATATTACCATTCTAATTTTGGCAAAGCGAATGCTCAAACCCAAAGAGAATTAAAAGTATGGATAGAAATATTGAATGAAGAGTTGGTAATGGAAGCATTGAAGCGCTCGGTTGCAGCTAAAAAAGCATCATGGTCTTACGCAAGGGGTATCCTCTCGAACTGGGTGAAAAGCTACGTTCATAATTTATCGGATGTGAAAGTACTGGATAACAATTTCGCTAAAAAGCGTAAGGAGGGTGAACATGGCAAGCCGTCTGAACAACATTATCGAAACACTACGCCAGAAGCATTTACAATCACCGGTGGACAGGTGGGAAGGATTGGAAGAGGAAGACAAGCCTAATTGCTCAATTTGCAACGACAAGGAGATTGTCATCTATCGAGTACACAAAGATACAGAATGGCAGTGGAATGAGACCTTGCAATCGTGTGTACCAGTCAGTAGAGTTCTAGAAGTTGATTACCATCTTGGGAGGGTGTGTTCTCCTGGGGATGCTTGGGAATGGCACGACAGTTACTCAGAAAGGTGCAGTTGTGTGAAACAGAAAAGCATTAAGAACTTGCTGCGGTCCTCTGAAATTACTGAGCAGTTTAGAAAACATGAGTTTAAAAGCTTTGTGACCGAAGGAAAGGACCAGGTGATAAAGGACGCCTACCAATGTGCGAAAGAATATATTTTAGAATTTGACGAAATTAAAAGAAGCAGATCTAATAGCATTGCCTTACTGGGACAACCGGGTAGTGGAAAAACCCATCTGCTCACAGCTATAGCCAATAGCTTAATGAAAAACAAGCAAGTATCGGTTCTTTATTTTCCATACGTCGAAGGCTTTGACGATCTAAAAGATGATTTCGAAAAACTAGAAGAGAAGATGAGTAGAATGAAAAAGGTAGATGTGTTGTTTATCGACGATCTCTTCAAGCCGGTGGGAAAAAGCAGATGGCCGCGAGCCACTGAATGGCAGATCGAAAAAATGTATGCCCTCATCAACTACCGATACTTGAATCATCTTCCTATCTTAATTTCTTCCGAGTTAACGGTAGATGAATTGGAACATATTGATGAAGCGTTAGGAACTCGTATTTATGAAATGTGTAAGCATTATATGGTACTTATTCTAGGAGAAAAGAAGCGATTAAACCAGAGGCTCAGTTAGAAAAGTTTATTTCCATGTTACGAATTATCATGCGATGCAAACTGCAGATGTATGGGTTTTTCTTAAGGAAGAGTACCATTAAATTCATGCTATATGGTTACATGGGTGGAATATATTAGTATCCTGCAGGTGATTAATGATTTTTTCGAAATAGTATTATTATTCTAATAATACAAAAGACCTGTTTTCCCTGTTATCTATTACCTATAAAGTAAAAATATAGTACAATGCAGTCGAGTGTACAAATCTATATTCTCTGTTATTGTAGAATAATCTGGATTTGAAGCTCATTTTAATATGATTACACCTCAGAAATTGGCAAATATCACAATCTAATAACGATTTATGCTTCCCAAAAAAGAAATCAAAACATCTAGGTTTTTCATACTGATGATCCTTTACTTCATGGATGGTAATTCATCTCGCAAAATATCTTTTGAAAATGTCCAAATGTTTAAGCTGGAGAAAAAGAAGTCTCCACTTTAAGCTTCAAAAGTTAAATGTTATGCGACTAAACATGAAAGGAGTGATCTGTTTTGGCTGTAAAAAGATTAACCTACCTTGATTTAAAAGACGCAAAAAGCATTAGAACTTTTAACAACGAGACATATATTCTAAAAGGAACACTTGCGGTAGATGAAGAGAATGGGAATATTGAAAAGTTGGCGGACATTTATTATCGAGTAAGAACAGCCATTGGGCAAGACGAACAGATCATTGCAAAACGCAAAAACACATTTGACGAGTTGTTACAGGTAAATTCGAACAAAAGATTTGCAAAAAAGAAATATAAACCTTGAAGTGATCGTGGCAGCAACATGTGTTCAGAATGGACACCATACAACTGAATATAAGTGCCTTCCTCTAAAGCAGACACATAGGGGTTCGGTTAACAGATAAGGTTAGGCGAGTGATTCCTAAAACTGGTCGGTGTCGAACTATTCCGTACAGGTTCTTCGTATAATGCCAAAAACGATGTGCTTTGTTGGGCAGAGACATCATATCTCTGACAATCCAACATAGGGTTCTGTTCCAGCCATAAACAGATATAAAATTTTTGTAATCTTCTGATTAGATGTTGCTGCCACGACATCTTCCCGAAAGGGTGACTACATTGAAAAAACATCTGCTCCTTGGGTTCATTGCCATTTTTTTAATTCTTGCAGCATGTGGAAAAGACAGTACATTTACTGATATGAATTTTGATGAATTAAAAAGCTTTGTTTCGGATAAAGAAACAGGATTTATTTTCTTTGGGTATGACAAAGAAGATCTAGACAAAAACAAAGAGCAAGTTAGTAAAGCGTTAGAGAAGAATGACTCCAAAAGCCGTTTCTTCAATTATCGTAAAGAAGTATCGAATAAGCAGTCCCAGACGTTCAAAAAGGATACGGGAACAGAACAATCCAGGGATTCTTTAGGTTATTACGATAAGGGAGTTTTAATGGCTGAATTTGAAATGCCAAATAATTGGACTGATGAAAAAGTGAAGGATTTAAATAAGTTTATAAGCCAAATTAGCGAATAAAAGGAGTGGATAATATGAGTGAAAAGGTTACTGCAAAACTGCTAAAGAAACAAAAGGAAAAAGTTGAAAAGCTTATGTCCGTTTTCGGTACCGAATATAATGATTGGCTTTATGAACAACATGAGAAGTATTTGAAAGAAAATAACGACCGGGCCTTAGAAGAATTGTTGAAAATAAAAGAACAATATTCCTAAAAACAAACACCCTTAGATGAGCATGATCGAGAAGAACACCTGCAAGCTAACAATAAAATTCCAGTGGAGGGATAATGATGTTAGATCTGTTAAATCACATGGTGTTGGGTGCAGCTGATGGAATGGACGGCCTAATCAAAACCGGAACTTCGATTCTTAAATGGGCTCAACGTTTGGGCTTAATTGGAGCAGCTATTGCGTTTTGTATCGGTGGTTACTACTTAATGCTTGGTGGAGATCGAGGTCGTGGTCGTTCAGTAGGATGGTTCATTGGTGGAGCAGTGGGATTGGTTATTGTAATGGGAGCGTATGGTTTGGCATCTGGAATCGACACTAATATAAAATTCGGTGGATAAAAAATTCTGAAATGACCTTAATTTATAAGAAAGAGCTCACTTGAACAAAGTTGAGCTCTTTTTATTTTTATTGAAGGGTGTGACAATATGCTGCAGGTTGTATTTACTGAACTAAATGATAATAGCATTAAGAAATTTGAACGAATTGATTTTGTAGAAGCTGTAAAACAAACCATGATATTGGAGCAGAAGTACCGAGAAGAAAAGAAAATAATAAGTGGAAGCTTTTATCTAATTGAAAGTGAAAATGATAGCACAGCACTTTATACTGGGACCTTCAAATTTGGTTCAAGGTATGCCCCGAATCTCTACATTCATATTAAGAAGAAGCTGGAAGAAATAAAAATGAACCGGCAGCAACAACGAGACCGTATTGAATTGATTGCAAAAATGGAAGATGGACTACCAGAGATTTATAAAAAGGAAGAAGTGATTGAGAATGCGCATTTGCTTAACCTCAATGTTAGCCGCATCTCAAGATTGAAGAAATGGCAGAGACGTTCGATTTATGCTCTGACTGGACTATTAGGTTTAGCGTTAATCGGTACGATCTTCTACATGGTCATGCTTGTGGCCCAATACGATGTGGCTTATTCAAAAGAACAGGATAAATTGGCTGCTCAAGGTAAACAATTGGATATTTACGAACAAGGACTGTTAGGAAAGCATGATGCGTTATTAGATTATTTTAAAGCAAATAAAATTAACCTGAGTGACGAAGAAAAGAAGATCTACGCCAATTTATTATTAAAAGACAGAAAGTACAAAGAGTTGGTTTCCCTGTACAACAACGATTCAGGCTATATTGCAACCATGATCTCAAAGCAGGGTGACATGGATGCTCTTAGAGCATTTGATAAAAACTTTCCTTCGAATGAAGGCAAATTTGATCTTTTTTATGCTGATAAGAAATACAACGAGTTGTTAGCCGTAAAAGATGTTGATATGACCGTTAAAAGAAGTGAAATGAAAACCTATGCATTGATGAAAACAGGGAAAATTGAAGAAGCGAACGCTGAGCTTGCCAATAATAATAACAAGGATTTAAAAGCGAAGATCACCCAATATGAAAAGTTATCGAAAGAATTAAAGGAGTTTAATGAGGCGATAAAAGTGGCGAAAAATAGTAAAAAAGCCAAGGAAGTAAAGGCTTTATCAAAAAAGAAAACCGATTTGGAAAAACAATTTAACGCCATTTAAAGGATGCTCTTAATGAGTGTCCTTTTTAAAATCGAAGGAGGAAGCTATGACTAAGGTTTTTTCTCACAATAAGACAGTCTTCATCATAGGTCTTATGGTATTTATACTTGCATTCACACTAATTAATGGCTTGGTCAATGTTGTTACTAACACCATTATGACGATTCTAAATACAAAAGATGTTCTCAATCCAGATCCTGTGCAGATCAACTGGAGTACTTTTTTTGGTTTTCATTTCAAGTCCTTTGCTTTCTATGGAGCATTCACTTTAATTGCTCTCATCTGTTCAAGCATAGTGGTGTACAAGATCCGTTCAAACTTCCGTTCACTTGAAGATGGGCAAAAAGGAACGTCCAGGTTTACGACACTTGAAGAATTAAAAAAGCAATACAAGGCTGTACCTGAAAAAACTCAAGAATTTGAAGGCAGAGGTGGTGTTCCGGTTTCACGGTATAAAAACAAGTTATTTATTGATGATAGTCCTGTCAATAACCTCTGGATCGGTACCACACGTTCTGGTAAGGGTGAGATTGGAATGTTCAGTATGATAGACATTTACAGTCGCGCGAAGCAAAAGGCTTCATTGATTATGAATGATCCCAAAGGAGAATTGTATTCTGCTTCAAAAGAAACACTGGAAAAACGGGGATACCATGTGGAAGTTTTAAACCTGATGAAACCAATGGAAAGCATGTCTTATCAAATACTCCAACTTGTAATAGATGCGTACAAACAAAAAGACTTTTCAACTGCTCAACAGCTTGCCCAATCCATCAGTTACATGCTCTACTATGATCCGCAAGCAAAAGATAAATTTTGGCAGGAATCCTCTATTTCGCTTTGCAACGCTTTAATCCTGGCTATATGTGATAAGTGTATCCGAGAAAATAAGGATGAACAAATTACAATGTATAGCGTGGCGAATATGCTTACCAACTTAGGAACTAAAAAAATCGTTGATGAAGAGACAGGGATAGAAACCGACGCCCTCGATGATTACTTTTCAAAGCTGCCTCCTGATAATGTTGCCAAGATGCAGTATGCCACTCTAAATTTCTCTTCTGGTGTAACTAGAGCAGGAATTTTAGCAAATACGTCCGCAAAACTAGGGATATTCACTTTAGATGCAGTAGCAAAAATGACGTCAAAAAGCAGTTTTGATCTGAAGCGAATAGGATTTGGACGAAACTTGGTAGGTTACGCTACTCCATTGACAAGAATCGAGATCATTTTTTCAAATGAAGAAATGGAATCGGTTAAAACGGATGTGAATGGAAGGTTTGAAATTAACTTTGTTAACGAGATACACGAGGGAGACACTTTATTACTTAAAGAAAAAGGAACGGAGGATGGGTTGAAGGTTCATGTGAAGGAGATTGATTCCAACACTGGCAAAGTAAAGGTCACGTGTACCGAGGACTTGGGAAGTATTCGGATTGGAAAAATGGATTACTTTATCAAGCCGACAGCTGTGTTTATGATTACTCCTGATTATGATGCTTCTTTGCATGTGATTGCCTCACTCTTTGTTAAACAGCTTTATACAGAGCTTGCGAAAAACGCTTCTGTCGCTAAAGGAAACAAATGCTTACGTGAAGTCGTTTTTATACTGGATGAATTCGGAAACATGCCGGCTATTGAAGGCATGAGTAACATAGTAACTGTTTGTTTAGGCCGTAACATGAGGTTTAATCTCGTCATTCAAGCATACAGCCAGTTAAAGGAGAAATATGGAGATGGATGGGAAACCATTGATGGAAACTGTGGCAACACCATCTATATTCTGACTACAGATACGGCCACAGCTGAAAAGATCGCTAGCAAGTTAGGGGATCAAACCATTACGACAAAAAGTAGGAGTGGTGGCACACTTTCTTTCGATAAAAATAAAACAGAAAGCGTAGATGCCAGAAAGCTGCTAAATGCGAATGAGTTAATGCAGCTGCAGGAAGGAGAAATGGTTGTTATTCGAATCATTAAACGACAGAATTTAAGCAAAAGAAGAATTACGCCATATCCGATCTTTAATACCAAAGATACGGCCATGAAATATAGGTGGGAGTATCTCTCTGAATACTTTGATACCAGTAGATCAATTAATGACATCGATATTCCTTGTTTACATGCAAACGTCGATTTAAAAACTTTAGTCATTGATTTTGATGATACCTATGTAAGGCAGGAGGCCCAGGGATCTCCTCTTGCACAAGAAGTCTTAGCAAAACAGGAAGTTGCTGCTACTGCTGAAGTCAAAGTGAAACAGGAAAGTGATATAAGTATATCAGAACCCTTTACCTCCGCGGAGCCGAAAGATAAGGGTTCTCTTCAGTGGAAGGAAATGAATGTGAAAACCTTCTTTCAAAATGATAATGCCATTGTAATCATTGAAAGAAGTGTGGCGAATGTTGTTGACTTACAAATGCCTGACATTAAAGAGATGAACATCATTGATTTTATGGACTTGCTTGAGAACATGGTTGATAACAATGTCCTAAAATCAAATATTCATGCTGCACTTAAAAGCAAGTTCAAAAGATTAATAAGTCAATATGAAGGAGGGACTTCAGATTGAAATATGAGATCTTGGCTTTGTTAGAAGAACACAAGGAAAACATTTTGAAAGATGGGAAAATCCTCGTTGTTTCTCTTGATGACGGCATATGTACAATCGAACAAGGATTGGATGAAGCACCTTTCATTATTAAAGTTGAAAAATTTGATAAGAAGTATCCCATGACAATCCATGAGTTTTTAGATCTGAAGTGACTTGTGTTGTTGTGTCAATGAGGGAGTGAGGATATGAGTGATAAAGAAATATTGGACGTCCTTCTAAAGTTTGGGGATAACCTATCAGATGGCTGGATTATTATGGACGTCTTTAGAAGCCTGGGTTGGATCATCATACTTGGTCTGGGATGGTTGGTTGATAGTCTTGAGAATGTTACAGATTCCATACTCGGACTAAAAACGTTCTTCGCTGATAGTGACATAACTGGTCTTGTTCAAATGCTTAAGCCATTATCAGTAATCTTGATGGCCTTTTCGCTGCTTTATACGGGCTACTTGCTTATCTTTCAAAAGAAGATTGATAGAGAAGGCATCATTATTAATGTCTTTCTTGCATTAGTCGTAATTGCCTTGCTGGGATCAGGTATGAATCAAGCCGACCATTTCACAAATGATGCAGTAACAGCACTAAATGGGAAAGAAGAGGGCAGCTTGGCAGACACCATCATAAAAGATGGAATCGTTGATGTTGCTCTCTATGATCTACAAGAATGGAAAAAACCAGATATCAACCCTATAAACCAGATTCCAAAAGAAAATATCAGAGATATTGACGTTAATTCTTATTTAACTGATGGAACAAAATTGACGAAGGATAAGGAGTTATCCAACAATGGCGTGGATATTTTGTCTAAGAAATTAGACACATTGGGAGATGGCTCGCATGGGCTTCAGGATTTGGACGATGGGAATTTCATTACCGATATAACCAAGGAATATTACTACCGATATACGGTGCATTGGTTCACAATCATGGTTACTTTAGCGATTACGGCATTTACATTGCTGACGATAGCTATCAAGCTAGCAAAGTTATTTTTTGAATTAGCATTCAACTATGTGTTGGCAACTATTATTGCACCAGCTGACATCCATTCAGGACAAAAGACGAAACAAGTAATACAAAACATCCTAAATATCTTTCTTGTGACCATTATGATTTTTCTATCCATGAAAATTTACATCATTGGAACGGCATTTATTGATGACAAATTAGATGGATTACCCTATTTGATTGCCCTATTTGCTTTTTCTCTGGCAGTAATTGACGGACCAAATATTGTGGAACGTTTATTCGGAATCGACGCCGGACTGAAGTCCGGTTGGGGAGCACTTGCAGGAGCTTACGCTGGAAGTAAAGGATTAAACCATGGAGTTAAGGGGTTATCGAGTGCTGGCAAATCAGCTGCATTGAAAGGTATAGGCGGGGCTGCAGGTGTGGCTGGTATGGCTGAGGGACTAAGAAAAGGTGAAGATAAAGGGCAGGAACAAAGTAATGAGTCAAAAAACAACCCGAAAAACGGAAAAGGTGACACTCAAAACAAAGACGGAATGAAGGATAAAAATCCGAAGAGCGAAACGGACCAAGGAAAAGGATCGGAAGAGCTAAATGCTGGTCGAGAAGAGGTGGCTTCTTCGTTAGAACACGAAATGAACCATCAGGAGCAACAGAAGAATGACCGGTCTAAAGGAGGCAGTCTTCCGCCAGGTCTACATCAAGAGATGGCGGCAAACGGAAAACAAGGCAGAAAGGAACCTCAATCCAATTCAAATATGGATAAAAGTAATCAAAATAAGTCAGATGTTACGAATAAAGCACCTTCTAGTTCTTCTAACAACAGCATGAGTGGAAGTGTGGCAAAACAGGTTTCACATTCTTCTCAAGGGTCTGGAGGCACTTATAGCAGTGGTTCTAATACTAGTGTATCCGGTTCCGGGAATACAGGAACCCGTAGTACAGAAGTAGTTACTGATTCATCCATGGGTTCCTCAACAAGCACAATAAGTGCGCAAGATTCAGTTCCAACCCACAGTGGTAGTGAACATGTTATTGAGAGCCAGCCGATGTCGAGTGGAAGTTCATATAGTGATACAGGAAATTCACCTCCTGTTAGCTCGTTCGGATCAACAAGTCCTTCTCCTCCGACTGAGCGCAGAATAACTGAAAGTGTACGAGAAACAAGGCACGTTGGACAAGCCATGTCAGATAAAGTTAAAAGCAACCGTTCCTTTCAAAAGGTCCTGCAATCTTACCAAATCGGCCAAAATACCGGTGAGAGTGTCAGGAAGAAAATCGCAAGCTATAGGAAGAAGAAATGAAAAAGAGGTGAATTGGCTTGGCTAACTACAGAATACCAAAGGAGATCACAACTGAATTAAAAATCAACAAAGCCTTATATTTGTTTGATTTGCTTTTCATGGTAGCTTTACTGGTGCTCGCCATGGTACTGGGAAACGTGGTTCATTCCTCTCTTAAGATCCCATTTTATTTGTTCATGGGGTTTATTGGAATCGTTTTGATTATACGACCATACACCAATCCTAAAAAGCGAATGTACCAGGCGATTGTAATTGCATTCTCACGAAGAAAGGACACGTATTGCGCAATCGATAAACCAGACGAATTGGATGGTGATTTGTAATGCCTAAGCTAAAGAAACCGGATGAAAGCCAACCTAAATCTGTATTTGTTGAGAAGAATTTAAATTACGGTACGGAAACAACCATATTTGATGAAAAAAACCTTAAAAGAATCCAAGAAAAGAAAGAAAAAAAGGTGAAGATCAAGTCCAGTATTGCGGAAATTATGCCGGTCATTGATATGACTGCCAACGGATACTTTGAACTTCGGCAAAACGAATATTTGGAAATCGTTCAGTTGACATCAAAAGACATCTATTCCTTGAACACGGAAGATAAGAATCATGACATTTACTCATTCGCCTTTTTCTTGCAGTCCTATTTGGATGACATTAAATTGGTCCCATTAAATTTCCCTGTAGATACCAGTGTTCAGCAAAGCTTCATTCAAAGAAAAATGGAGAGAACTAAAAACCCGTTGTATATCCCATTTCTGCAAAAAAAGTTAAAAGAGCTGCAATTCATTGAAAGCAACCGAACAAACAGAGAGTATTACCTCTTCCTTTATTCAGATAACGAATACACCCTACTAAATAAAGTGAATCAGGTGAAACGACTATTACAAAGGACGTGTCCAATCATTGAGCTTTCTGACGAAAAAAAGATCAATATCCTTTATAAACTAAACAACCTTAATTCTAAAAGCAAAAATTAGGAAGGAGCAGCGCGTTATGGGAATATTAGCAACTGTTTTTTCTAAATTCAAGAATGAGGAAGAAATAATAACGGACAAAGAAAAGTATGGATATAATCCTTACCTGGTATCAGAGATCCAACCTCAAGGTGGAATCAAGTTTGAAGAGGCGTATCTGAGAAAGGGAGATGGATATGAAACCTGCATACATGTCTATGATTATAATTCCATCGTTTCGGACCTTTGGCTTGAACCTATCGTTAACATGCCAAATGTAGTAGCTACCATTGATATTTCGACGCCCAACCGAAAAGAAATCGTTGAATCGATCAACAAATCAATGGCCGAGCAAAACGTAAGGCATGAAACGGCAAAGGACAATATCGACCGTATCGATGCCCGGGAGAGTTATACAGAATTAAGCGATATGTATGATGCTATCACTCAGGGTGAAGTAATGAAACGAGTGCACCTTCGGTTGTATGTGAGTGCAAAAACAATTGATGAATTAGAAAAACTTACAAAGGAAGTTATGGAGAATTTAGAAGCTCAAAACTTTAGAGGCAGCGTGTTTCTAAATGAACAGGAATATGAATGGGAGGGTTTGTTGACCAGCTACACTGCACAATTAAAATACACCAATAAACGAAAAGGAAAAGAGATTCCTTCGCTATCTATTGCAGGTGGTTTTCCTTTTCACTTTACTTCTCTCGATGATCCATATGGAACGCATTATGGAACAACAGCGACAAGGGGAAATGTGATTTTTGATTTGTTTCACAAGGATTCACAACGGAAATTTTATAACGCGTTAATGATTGGAAAGATGGGTTCTGGTAAAAGTACGATGTTAAAAAAGGTGGCCCACGATAATTCAATTAAAGGATACTATACACGAATTCTGGATGTCACCGGAGAGTTTGAAGAGCTTACCAAGGAGTTGGGTGGAAAAGTAGTGGCTCTGGATGGGAGTTCTGGTTTAATTAATCCCCTTCAAGTTTATGCTACAGCGACCGATGATGATGGCAACGTCCTACCAGAAGGAAGCTTTAGACAGCATCTGAGTAAGTTGAACGTGTTTTACCGTTTTCTTAATCCCGAGGCTACCGATGCTGAACTAAAAGAATACGAGAATCTGCTGCGTTCACTGTATATCAAAATGGGCTTATGGAATGAAAACAGTCCTGCTGAGTCTACAATTACATCTAGAAAGGCAGAGGAATATCCGATATATACGGATTTTCTTTCTCTGGTTCAAGAAGAACTCTACGCAGATTTTAACAAGAAAATCATTCATGAAAACCTAAGCGAACAGCGTAAAGACCGGTTGGAGTTAATTGAGTTAAATGTACAAAACATAGTGACGAACTATGCTCAGTTATTTAACGGACATTCGAGCATGGACAACATCAATAATGAGCAAGTAGTATCTTTTCCCCTAAGACATCTATCTGAGTTAAAACCAGAAATATTTCAAGCTCAAGTGTTTAACATCATGAACATGCTATGGGATGGAATGCTGATTAATGGTGCCCCTCAACTCAGAGCATTCAATAAAAGACAGTTGAGATTTGAAGATGCGACCCGTTACTTAATTCTCATTGATGAGGCACATCACATTATAAATACAAGGAAGGGCTCAGAGCATGGAGTCGAGTACCTCCAGCGATTTATGAGAGAAGCACGCAAATATTTTGGAGGGCTATTCTTTGCAAGCCATCTGATTACAGACTTTGTACCCGAGAACTCGGACAAGGGTTCAGCTGAAGAAGTAAAGAAGCTTTTTGGACTAACACAATACAAAATTATCGGAGAACAAGATTCGGAATCCTTGAAAAAACTACAAGAAGTATTTACAAGTCAGTTAACCGAAAGTGAAGTATCACAAATTCCATATCTCACGACAGGTGAAGTATTCTTATGCATTTCAGGAGTAAAAAACATAAAACTGAAGGTTGATATTTCTCAGGAAGAATTAGACGTATTTGGTGGAGGTGCCTAATTGAATGCATGTTCTGGCATTAATCCCTAAAAAGTATTACGTCTGGGGAGGAATCATTTTAATAGCTGCTGCTCTCGTTTTAGTTATGGGGATTTTCACAGCATTTTTTGATGATCCAAAAGAAGAAGAGTATGGCACAGTCTTTGATCCAGAAGGATTAAATCTAGGAACACTCCCTCTTTCACCAATGGTTGAAAGGTATAGAAAAGATGTGGAAAGAGAGGCAAAAGCAAACGGAATACCACAGTATACCGATTTGATCCTTGCAAAAATGATGCAGGAATCTGGCGGTAAAGGTAAAGACCCAATGCAGGCTTCTGAGAGTCTTTGTGGGTACGTAGGTTGTATAAAATCGCCTCAAGCATCCATTAACCAAGGAGTGAAATACTTTAAGAAAATAATGGTTCAAGCCGGTAATGATATTTTGCTAGGGTTACAAAGTTACAACTTTGGCGGAGGATTTATTGGCTACGCTAAAGAGCACAACGGTGGCAAATATTCGAAAGAATTAGCTATCGAATTTTCAAAAATGATGTATAAAAAATTAGCGTATACAGGTGTATATTCCTGTATTAGAGGTGATGCTGTTCCGGCAGGTGCGTGCTATGGCGATGTACTTTATGTAGACGCCGTATTGAGATACTATCATCCGAAAAGCGTTGCAGCATTAGAGAATATACCTGTTGGAGGCGGAAATGCTGTAGCCAGTGCGAAGGGGAAACTGAAGGCTGTATTAACGGAAGCCTATAAGTACAAAGGGAAGGCTTATGTATTTGGAGGTAATAATCCTCAACAAGGATTCGACTGTTCTTCTCTCATGCAATGGATTTATAGAGAAGCCGGAGTGAACCTCCCCCGAACAGCAAATGAACAATTTAAAGCTTCAAAAAAAGTACAAAAATCTGATTTGAAGCCAGGGGACTTAGTGTTCTTTACAAACACCTATAATGCAGGTGTCCCAGTTACTCATGTAGGGATCTATCTTGGAAATAACAAAATGTACAATGCCAATAGTGGAGGAGTTGGAGAAACGGATTTAACGAACTCCTATTGGAAATCTCATTTGTATGGCTTCGGAAGAGTTGCCGATTTTAAAGGCTAGGAAGTGATGGAATGAATAGCATTAAGGTACTTAAGTCATTGGCTTTCTACTTTTTAATCATATTGCTCGCGATCAATATCTTTCTATTTACACAGCAGAAAAAAAAAGAAAAAAGTACAAAAGAAGTAGTGAGTCAAAATATAGAACTGAAAAACGAGAATGAAAACATGAAGAATAAAGTAAAGCTGTTCTCTCCCTCTGGAAGAGAACAGCACTATAATACGATGATTAAAGATACCAAAGAATTTATGGACTTAGCATATATTCAGAAAAAAGAAGGCTACGAAGAAAGAAGGGAAAAAGCAAAAGGATTAATGTCAAAAGAGTTACTTGACCGTTTCTTCCCGGCAGATACAACCTACCAAGATCAAGTCGCAACCACCATTTATAATGATGAGTACTACGTGAAAAAATTAGAACCTGATCAAAAACGGATAGACGTCATCGTTAAATTTAATCACGATCTGAAGTACTTAGCCACTGGAAATGTTGATAAAAGCCAACTCTTTGCATTGGTGACCTTTAAATTAGAAGGCAACAAATGGATCGCTGAAAAAGTCGAAGATGTGGAGGCAGACAGCACAAGCATGGTACAAAATAAATCCAAAAAGTAAGGAGTTGAGGGTGATATGTTAAAGAAAGATCGAGTTAATCTAAAAAGAAATTCATCGGTTTTCTTTATGGGATTCTTGACACTATCCATGCTTGGATTTATGTTTTTTTTATCTTCTAATTTCCTTATGAAAGAAAAAATACCCATTTTAAATACTGCGTTAGCAAAAGAAGAGTCGGTCTCAGGCAACGGATTAATTACCATAGATTCATGGATTTACGATGAAAAAAGGAACGAAATGGAGGTTACGCTGCTCACTAAAGATCTCAAAACCCTCGATGAAGACATCAGGTTTGAAGCATTCCAGAGAAATGGTGGAACTTCAACAATAGAAGCGAGAAAGGTATTCGAGGAAGATGGTATTTATGTATTAAAACTCTTCGGATTATCCAAAGAGTTTCAACAAGTGGCATTAGATGTCATAAAAGTGACTCAGAATGAGCTTGCGAATGAGGAAGAAATAAAGAAAGAGAATCAAGAAAATAAGGAGATTTTATCCACCCTTTATAGTGATCAGCGAAAGGTAAAACATCAATCAATCAAGGTTAAAACCAATGATGAATATGCCATTTATTTAGCAGATGTATTGATTGCACAAACGGAAAAAGAAATGGAAGAAGCTGAAAACTTAGAACGAAAAGAGCAAAAGAAACAAAATGAGTTAGAACATGCAATTGCATCCAATCAAGATGAAATGATTTATGAAACCGAAGAAGAAAAGGCTGAAACAGAAAGCATTATCAATGGCTACAAAATGAAAATAGAGGATTCTAAACAACTGGTGGCAGATCTTAATGCCAAAAAAGAGATTTTAAAAGATAAGAAAGAAAAGCTTGAATTAAGAAAAAGAGAATTGGATTTATCAATTTAATAGAGCTAGTATTAAGACCCATATCAGCCCACTAGATGTAAAAATAAGACCCACATCAGCCCACCTGAATAAATTCGATGTACCCATGAAAACACTAGGCTTTGCCTAGTTCCACAACGTAGTTGGGGACAGTTTTCCCTTATGCTCTTCTCTAATTGATGCAGCTCTCAGACACACTGTAGTGGAACAAAAAAGGAGCCGAATTAATGGAAATAAAAATAAGAAACGTCGATCCAATCGCTTTGAAAAAAATTGATGAGATGGCCAAGAAAAAATCAATCTCAAGACAGGAATATCTCAAATCAGTAATAGAAAAAACAGCATATGATCCAGAAACAAATGAGCAAATCAAACACTTGGAACTAATTATTGAAAAGAATGCATACGTGATGGAAGAAGCCACAAAATCGATTAGTAGATTGGAAAATTTGTTAGTTGAATTACTAGAAGAATAAAGGAGGTGGAGTACATTGGAGGCTATAGTATCGACAAGTAAAGAGGCAAGTGTGATTGTTAAATCGCGATTTGTTTTACCGGGATCACATGCCTTTAAAAATTATATCGATTATTTAGATAGAGATAAAGCCAAACGCGAGAGTACTAACGAAAACAATCTTGATTTTATGAACTATCAGGATTATATGGGAAACCAACATAAGACAACATCTCTTTTTACTAACCAATTCGATTCGTTGAATGAAGAACAAAAAGCGAAATTGAAACGAACGTTTTCCATCGCTCAAAAAAACGAATCCATTCTTTGGCAAGATGTGATCAGTTTTGATAATAAATGGCTAGAAGAACATGGGGTATACCATTCAAAAAGCCATTCAATTGATGAAATGAAACTGAAAGAAGTTGCACGTCTTTCATTGAATGAAATGTTAAAAAGAGAAGGATTAGATAAATCCTCTGTCTGGTCTGGCGCAATCCATTACAACACGGATAACATCCATATTCATATCGCAACGGTAGAACCTTCGCCAACCAGAGAAAGAGGTAAAAGGAAGTTAAAATCAATTGAATCAATGAAGTCAAAAGTAATTAACAATATTATGGACAGATCGGCTGACTTAAAAGTTATTAATGATCTAATAAGAAATCAAATGGTTCATTCAAAGAAAAATGACAATACACTATCGTTTAAAAATCGAAAGTTGAAAACAGACTTTTTTGAGATTTATCATTCCCTTCCGAAGGATCGTAAACAATGGTCTTATGGATATAATTCATTAGACAATGTAAGACCTCTAATCGATAAGCTGTCCAGGGATTATATTGAAAAACACCATAAAGAGGATTACCAAAAGCTGATCAATAAACTTGATAAAGAAACTGAAGTACTAAAGAAAACGTACGGAGCCAGTGATAATAAAAGGTATGCAGACTATAAAAAAAATAAGGTGGACGAGTTATACAAAAGAATGGGAAATGCTTTTCTTCAAGAAATGAAAAAGTATGATAAAAATCTAAAATCTAACCCAAACCTTCTTTTAACTCAGCAAACTAAACGCCAAGTATTGAAGGATAATCTGGGATTCAGACAATTAAAATATGGAATAGACCGGATGCTAAACAGTGAGTATAAAAATTGGAAAAATCAAATGGCATATGAACAGCTTCAACAACAAATTGATAGGGAAAGGTGATGGTCTCATGCCAGTGGATGAAAGAAATCGGTTTAGGGTGACACTCGATGATGAAGTTATGGATTACATGGAAGAAATTAAAGAGGAACAGAACTTTAAGTATAATGGTGACGCCATCACCTATTTAGTGAATGAACATAAACGACTGAAAAAGAATCAGTGGTCACTCAATTATGTTGCTGAAGTAGTGAGTCAAAACCTGTATCAATCGTTAAAAGATGAATTAGCCCGGATTCGATTAGGTACGAATAACACCGATCGAAACACCCAAATAGTGATCGAGTTGTTGAACGGGATCATGATTAATGATTCAGTAGATGACATCCTAACTACAGATCAAATGGAAGCTAAAGGTTTAGTGACTGCCAAAACTACAATACAGGAACGAATTGAATACAAAAGACAAAAACGAGTGGAATGGGAGAACTATCGCAAAAATAAGGAGGACATATTATGAGTTTCCAGTTAGCTTTGGTAAAAGAGATGGGGGATACAGATGTTGTGTTAGCTGTAGGGAATCAAGAATTTATCGTCCCTTTAAAGCCCGAAGAGGCAAAAGGTTTACACCAAGTATTACTGAATAGAGATGACGTCTTAGTGCCATTCAATGTAGAAGATAACAGATTAGAAATAGAAAGTATGGAGTATTATTTTGAATCAAATGTAGAGGAATTACAGGGTAATGATGAGGTCGAGCTGGATGATGAAGGAAAGGTATTGTAATTATCAAAACAACGGACGGTGATAAACTATGGCCAATAAGAATTACAAATCCAAAACCTTTAAGGAAAAGCAGCAAGAGATCAATGACTTAACCAATGTCCTGCATGATAAGGTCAATTCTTACTTTGAAACTCCGTCACAACTAAAAGAATATCTGGAATACAAATCAAGGTTTTATCAATATTCCAGCCGAAATATGGCGCTAATTGATCATCAGTTTCCCGGAGCTTTGGCCGTTGGAAACTTTGGATTTTGGAAAAAACATGGCTTTACAGTGAATAAAGGCGAAAAAGGTATTAAGATTCTTAAACCAAATCCATTTAACTATTTTAGACGGGATGGCAGAGATGAAAAGATCCCGGTTGCAAAAGCAACAGCTGAAGAGAAACAAAAGATTCGACACAAAGAGATTCCCGTTTTTACAGATCGCTACTACTCGCTTACTTATGTCTTTGACGTATCGCAGACCAACGCTACAGCGAAAGATCTGCCGGACATTTTTCCCAATAGGTGGCTGGAAGGCAAGGTAGAAAACTATTCGCTGGTTTATCAGTCGTTAGAAAAGGTAGCTGATAAATACGGTATTAATATCGTGGATCCATATGAAGAACTGGGAGCTGCAAAAGGAGTTAGTTATACCCAGCTGAAGGAAGTAGCTTTAAATCCCAGGAACAGTGAATTGCAAAATGTAAAAACATTAATCCATGAATTAGCTCATGCTACATTGCATACGAAAGAAACAAGATCGAATTACAACCATCACGAAAAAGAATTTCAAGCAGAACTAACAGCATTTACCGTGGCTTCTTATCTGGGATTGGACACAAGTGAATACAGTTTAGGCTATATTAGCCACTTTTCAAAAGACGAAACTAAATTCGATGATAAAATCCGCTTGCTGGATGAAGTCGTAAAAACTTCTCATGCTTTTATTGAAGTCATTGAGGAAGATCTGGTGGAAAACCGCAAAGCCAGCGCTAAAGACCGTAACGAACTTATGGCTTTAATTGAGTGGTCAGAGGCTGAAGGACTTCAACCTAAAGCAGTACTAAGTCTGAAGAAAATGAACGATTACTTACTAGCAGTAAACCGTGAATTAAGAACAGCTACTCATGAAATGATGGAAATTGAAACCAAGTATACAGTTACTGATTCAGAAGGTAATCGGTATGAACCAAAACCATTTGTCATGTCCAAAGATGAAGATGAACAGCCCTTTTCCTCTCTGTTGGAGCAACTACAGATTCAAGAGCCAGATCTATATAGAAAAATGACCGAAAATTTTGAAAGTAAAAGTGCTCTAGAGAATAAATTCATGAATTACCAATTGTCCTTACGGAAGGAAAGCGCAGGGGACCTTAGTGAAGAAGCCGTTCTGGAACGCTTAGATTTTGAGAATGACTACTATGAAAGTAAAAGTAACCTGCTGAAATCTGGTGCTGTATCTAGTGAGGAAGTAAGGAACTTAGAAGAAAAAGTAAAGGATTCTATTCGAAATGACAGACAACCGGTAAAACAAACAAATCAGAAGGCTTTTCATCATGAGGAAGGATTAAGAAGGTGAAGAAAGGAGAGGGCATACCATGGAAAATGGGCAAGGTAAATCTGAACATATTGTTTCTCTAAACCTGACCCATGATGAAGAGATGATCGGGTCCTTTGACATATTGGATGGTGAAAGTGGAAAAACTTATAGCCTGCCAGTTTGGGACGGGGGAAATCGGGATAACCTCTATATTTCTCCTCTTGATCCGAAGGTGGATCTGCATGTAAGAGATGTTACCTACCTAAGTGATGTCTTGGATTCTGATGTTTATAATCGAATTCAGCATGCTTATGATACATCTCAAATGGACTCGCTCATTTTACATGAGGACGATTTACAACATGGTAAATCAGAAATGATTGAGAATGAACGGTTTGCGAATTGGATTGAGCGTAGTGAAAATAGTTCACCTTCATTCACCGAAAAAGAAATGTCATTGTACCAAGATATGCAGGAAAAAGGTTACCCACCGATCTATGCTTTAGAAGCTATGAAAAGCACAAAAGATCATCAAATTAACTTAGATGTTGCTGAGAAAATCATTAAGAGGTACGTGAATCAAAGGAATGAAGACCGCCCCTTGGTTCAGTCCAAAACGGATGATCAGGAAAGGCAGCAATACCAATTACTTTCGGCAAAAAAAGATCATGAAAGCGGCACGCTGCAAATGAAATATATGGATCGGAATAATGCCGGATTTAAATCCAAGACGTTCTCTTACAGCAAGGAGTCTGGAATGGTTTCAGAGTATGAAACCAACATGATAATGGATCGGAGCAACCTTCTTTCTCCAAAGATGACGATGATTAAAGAAATAAACATTCAAGAAGTGAAACAAGAATCGATACAAAGTATTAATGAGAAAACAACGACTCATATTACCCATGAAGAAGGATTAGAACGTTAATCACTCAGGAGGTGGGAAGATGACTCATCGTGTAACGTCTGATGAAATTTCAAGAGCCAGGGAGATCCATTTGATCGACTATCTAGAAGCAAAAGGTGAACCCATAAAGTCAGAAGGTGCTCGTCAGAGGTTTTATCGCCACCAGGAACATGACTCGCTTGTTTTTAAAGATAATATGTATTACTGGAATAGCCGGCAAGAAAAAGGAGTAGGAGCTATTTCATTTGCCATGATGTATTATGACATGACTTTTCCCGAAGCAGTTACCGATATTAATGGAGGAGAGTATAAGGACCGAACGTTGAAAAAAGGGGAGTTTAGAAAAGAAACAGTTGCTGAACCCTTTAGTTACCCTGACTTCTTAGAAGTGAAAGACCGTACCTCTGTAAAAAACTATCTCATAGTGCAACGAAAGATTGATCCTAGGATTGTAGATTGGTTGTTTAAAAAAGACCTTTTAGCTCAAGATAAGAAGCAAAATGCTGTCTTTAAATGGCGAGAAAATGGCGGGAAGGGGAAAATTGTCGGGGCTGATCGTCAAGGCACGATAAAGATGCAGAATAAACGGGGAACGTTTAAGCAGATCATGCCTAACGGTAAGGAACACGGTGGATTTACGATTGATGTAGGAAGGCCGGATAAAATTATTGTATTTGAAAGCCCCATTGATATGCTTTCTTATTGGTCGATTAAGGGGAGAGAATTGCAGGATGCTCGATTGGTGAGTATGAACGGCCTAAAACCCAAAACCGTTTCCCAAAGTCATTTAGAGGCTGCAGAAGAAGGCTATGAAATTAAAAAGTGGGTGCTTGCTGTTGACAATGATTCTGGTGGTTTGGAGTTTATAGGAAAAATGAAGAACCTTGTTAAAGAAGAGTTTCTTGAAGTGAATTTACCTCCCAAAACCGGACAAGACTGGAATGATGAACGAAGAGGGCGGTTGGTTCAAACGCTAGTAAATGATTTTAATGAAAAAGAAGTGCTGGAGCGTTGAAGTACTTATTGATTTGTACCAGGAATATTAATAAAGGATCATAAGGAAACATAACGTTAGCCCCAGCTCAAATGCCGGGGCTTTTTAAAATGCTAAATCCTTTGGTCAACTAAGAAATTTGTTTAATATTGGAAGGAAAGGGCTTATGACAGTAATATGATTAGCTGCTGAAGAAATAAATTTTTCATATCGACTTTTAAAATTCTTTGTACCAACTGTATTCTTTAATTCATCTGTTTCTTTTAATAGACGACTTTTTTCTGCTTCTTCAATAACTAGAGATTGGATGGATTGCTTCAGATGATCAAATACTTCCAAATCGTTTTTTATGATAACGTTAGTATTGGTAGAGTTGTCTGTACTATTAATGCTAAAATTAGCAAAATCACCACCATGGTTGTGGTTATGTATTACGGTCCATTGTTTTGTCTCCAAGACAGAACTTCTGCTTACTTTAACCCTATAATGGGCAGGAGTGCCAAAAGCCTTTTCTGTATATCCTCTATCTAATACTATATAATTTTCTTCTAAGCCGTTTGGTAAAACTCGAATTATTCGATCTCCTTCCTCAATAGGTAATGAGCAATCCGCAATTAAGACATAATCAAGGTTTATACCTGCTCGAATATCACTATACATTGTTCCGTTCTTCTTCTCGACAATTATAAGATCTTTCATTAAGCTTTTGATCATCTCAGTTTCATCTTTAATTTTAAAATATTCTTTTTGTAATTTTTCAGGCATAAAATCAATATACTCATCTAGGTCTATATCGAAGTGAAAGTTAAAGTTTAATGGGTCAGCCTTATAATGGCTTAAAAATGCTGGAATAGATTGAAAATCTAGATCTTCAAAACACCATTCCAAATAAAAGTGTACATCGTCGAGGTCAGATAAGCAGAATCTTTCATCGTCGTCATTGTCTAATTGTTCATTTTTTTGTTTAGGGAAAAATATCTCATTATCCTGATCGACCTCCGCCACATATGTTAATACTCTCCATAATACTTGCTGATGAAGAGGATCAAGACTATATGTGTAACTTTTGTCTTGCAAATACTCTCTTAACTCAGCAACTGCCTTCATACATTTTTCTTTGTTAGTTCTATATAAAAAAGCTGGAAACAATCTTTGATAAAGCTCTTCATTCTCGTCTTCCATCTCTATATCAGCGATATCAAAATAAAAGTAAAAAATTTCGTATAATCTTTTATGAGCTTCTTTGAAAAGGGACTTATCTAAGTTTTCAATATATATTTTTATCAATCTAATCTTCTCCTTATAACGATAATAGTTCCATATTATTACAAACTTAGTGAGTAAAGGAGTCTTTTTTATAAAAAATATTTTGTGAATTAATATTCAGTTATTAAAACTGTCGGCAATCCAAGACATGTTCGATTTATCCCTTGACGAAGTCGGGGGATAAATCAGGACATGTCGGATAAATCCAGATGGATTTATCCAAACCGTACACGCTTAACGGAGGGTACCTAGCTACCCTCCGTTAAGACGTTTCTTTTACTTTAATGCCCTGCCCCCAGTTAGGGGGCAGGGGGCTTGTTTACTTCTTCTTCTTGTCCTGGCTCTCCTGAATCTTCTTCTGGGTCTTCTTGCTGACCGAGATCTTCATGTTGCTGCCGACGTCATTCGGGTTCGGCTTGCCGTCCTTCTTACCCATGTGAACCTCCGGTTGGTGTCTTCGGGGATTTTCCCCTGCTGACATGAACTACTCTATCATGCGTACCGGGTCTGTCAAAGCGAAATCGATGTGGCCTGAATCACATCTGAACCAGTGGTGCTGGTCCGGTTTCCAGCATAGAATTTAGATAGCAAGAACAACAAAACAGGGAGAAGACATGGCTCTGGCAATGTCAATCATTCTCGGGCTTCTGGGAGCTGGCGGTTACTTCCTGGTCGTTGGGGAGTCAAATACCCCGGCTGATCGGAAGAAGAAGAAGCTGGGTCTGTGGCTCAATCTGGTCGCACAGATTCCGTGGGTGGTCTTTAACCTGACCACTGGGGCGTGGGGACTGTTCCCTGTCAACGTCATCACCGTCATTAGCAGTATTCGGGGGCTGCGCCTGCTGTGTATGGCCGACGAGTCTGATACGGAGTAATACAACAAGGGAAAGCCTTCCGCCAACAAGGGCGGGGGCTTTCCTTTGTTGTAAGTAAGGCGAGCGCAAAGATACAGCGGGGTCAAATTTTTTTCTTGTAGTAATTTCTTCTATGTAAGTGTGTAGAAGAGTGGAGGGACTGTTCCACCACGACGACGAAGCAGAGTACCTAGTAATAATTCTCGGCGGCTATTTAGCTTATTTTTACTAACTTACAGGTAGGATAATTGATATATAGAATTGGAACCGGACAGTCTTATGTAAGACTACTAGAACATCGTGAGAACAGGGACTTTAGTTTCTTTTTTCTCTTTCTTTTATTTGATATCGTTAACAAAAAGGGTTTAAAATCCAAAGGAGGATTAAAATGGAAACAGAAAAAGCTCCAAAGAGAGGGAAGAAGATTAGCCTCATTCTTTTAAGCCTGTTCTTAGTTGGGATGATCGCTGTTATTATTTTTAATTTTACGCGTCCCAGTGGAGATGAATTGGTGAATAAGTTTGAGGCTGGAGTAAATCAAGGAGATATTGATTCGTTAAAGGACATTGTAAAGAGCAAGGATGGTGTTACGATTACAGATGACAACCTAAAGCAGTTAACGGCTTACGCAAAAGATGAACCTGATTATTTAAAAGTACAGGTATTTTTAATGAAAGCGCAAACAGCTATTGAGGAAAAAGACGAAGAGGCTAAATCGCGAAATCCACTCTTTGAAAGGGCCACTGAAGGAGAAATATTAAAGGCAGGCGATTATTACATAACAAAAAAGGGTGGACTTTTCTCTTCATATCACATCTATCCAAGACCGTATTCCTTAACAGTTTCTTCCGATCAACCTGGATCAACAATCAAACTGAACAATAAGAAAGTGTTGGAAACAAAAAAGGATAATTTAGAAACGACCGTACGTAACTTGGCCCCTGGGACATATTCTGTACAGGGATCAAAGAAGTACGATTATGCAGAAATACAGAGCAAAGACGAAGTTAATCTATTTGAAGATGAAAAATTCAGTAAAGAAGTTTCTTTGGAATTAACCGGAGAAAAGATACCAATTGTAGCTAATGTAGAAGGAGTTTCTATCTTTGTAAATGGCAAGGATACTGGAAAAAAAGCAACCATTCAAGAGGAGGGAGGACCCTTCGGCTCAAGTGGCGAAGAGGAAGAATCGTATGGTCCCTTCTCTACTGATGGATCTGTGGAAATATACGGAGAATCGAAGTACCCTTGGGGAGTTGCGAAAAGTGAACCTGAGACGGTTACCGAAGACACAGGTAGTATTGATGTAACGCCAAGCCCGTTTGTTAATGACGAGGTTAGGGATCAAATCGTTAAAACCATCAATGATTTCGCAAAACAGCAACTTGAAGCCTTGGTAAAACAAGATGCATCGGTTATTAAAACAGCAACAGATAACATTGTTAAAGAGCATGCAGAGGATATCCAGTCAGATAAATCGTACGACAACTATTGGAAGGGTAAAGCGATAGGCACGCGTATTGATATTGATAAGGCTACGTTAGCCAACAAAGAAGATGAATTTCAAATCGAGGTACCTGTTGAATTTCATTATAAATTCAAAGAGTATAACAAAGGATGGGATGATGAAGATCCCTTAGAAGAAGAGTTTAATACGGATACAGTAATTCTAACTTATAATGATGAATCAAAAAGCTGGCTTATCAGTGAAATTAATTCGAGTTATTTTGGTGATGATGAAATGAAAGGTAAGAATGTTATAAAAACAAAGTTTTGAGGCGTGAAAAATAACAACAGTAGAGGTGAGTTCGCTTCAAAAATGGCTAGAGCAATCTGTCTAGCGTCTGATAATGATAACCCTTGATGTATGTGTAAATTTTATCTCAAAGAAAATTAAGAATGGCTTTTTCAAGGGGTAAGAGTATGGATAAATTAATTATATAGTTTTCTCTGTGTGAGAGTGGGTTAGGTTAACCAATTAACCCGCAAACAAAACCCTGAGTTATGGAAACAGCTGAAACTCCGGGTTTTTGCTTGTTTAGAGTGGAGAGGGGTTTTTGGAAGAAAAATTATAGAACTCACTTCTTGAATTCTTTCTATTTCTATATCTAGGAATTTTACAAAGGTCTTTTGTGTCCAATAATTTAATTTATTTTTACATCAATCAAATCCTCTTGTTTAAGTTTATGTATTTCATTGTGGTAATCCACTATCCTGAATTCCCCTTTATAGGTGTCTACAAAGTGTACCTTTCCAATCAATAAATAAAAGTCGTCGTCTTTAAAATATGTAAAGCATAAATACAAATTTTCAGACATTGCTTCACATATGGTTTCTTCTATCAGTTGGAGTTGCTGCTCATCAAGTTCTGGTTTTACTTTTTTACTTTGGTCCCTGTCAAATTCCCTTAATTGTTTAACATGCTCTGGCAGCATCATCGCTGTCCATTTAATACTACCTCTGTCTCTGATCAAATTGGCCACCTCCTTTAGATATAATATAACCGAACAAGTGTTCTTGTAAACCGTATGATTTTATCCTATATTGCAATTTATTGTCATAAGACACAATCTCATTATTGTAAAATTGTGTTATTGTGTTACCTTTGAATAGAATGAGATTAGTCAATGAAATTTAAAATGAACAATTCGGAGGGATATACATGAATAACGAGGAAGAAAAATTAAAAGCCAAGTTAAATGCTCAATTAGATCGTATTAATAAGCAGCATGATACCATCCGAAAATTAAAAGGGGATAGAGAACCCTATAAACACCTGGATAAGAAAGATACGGTCACAGTCTACACAAATGATAAAAAAGCAATGAAGTTCTGGGAAGAATAACCCATGGAGAACGAAAAGTCCGTTCTCTCCATGGGTGCTCTTTGCAAAGCAAAACTTGAATTCAAACATGTGGAAACCGGTGAGTCGGTTCAATCCTCTCCGCGGCCAGTTCTTGTACTTCGAGATCTTGAAGATGGAGCAGTTCAAATCGCCACGCTTACTTCAAGAATAGAAAAAAGACACGTAGCAGAAATTGGCCACATCCTGGAAGATTCTTTAGAATACGGATTGATTAAGAAGTCTGCAGTTCTTTGCTCTCCTTATAATATTGGTTATTTATCCAGAGAGAACCTTTCAGAACCATTTGGAAAAGTACCGTTAACCGAAATGGTAAAGGTATTCGATAAGGTGGAACAGGTCAATAAAAAGGAACATAACTTACATATGAAGTTAGTCAGTGAACATGAAAGGTGATAATTTTACCGTTCTGGCAAAGAGCCGTTTATACTACCTTGCTAAATTCAAATGAGGTGGCCTAAAACTATGAACAGAACACAGCAAAGTGCAAATCAAAAAAAGAACGTTAGGTATATATTAAACATTTTTATATACCTGACTTTATTGGCTTCTGTAGGATTTGTTATTTTCCTTTTAGTCACTCATTTTACAGATATGCTTTTACTTTTGCTGTTAGGGTTTTGTATTGTAGTTGCAATTATTATTTTTTGGAGAGTCTTGTTCTGGATTACTGGAGCTGTAGCAGTTATTGTTATTATCTGTGTAGGTATTGCTCTATTAGGTTACATTGGAAAAATATTGCAATAAGCCTTAATGTTTTAAAGGTTTTATTTCGACCAAAAATAAAAACTATTTATTCATTGCGATATGAATATCAGCATTACTGTAAAAGCATAATGTGTGAGCCTTTGAATATAAGGGCTTTTTTTTCTGGAAAATTATATAATAGATTAACAACCTATTAACCATAGAATGGAAGTGAAAGAATGAATAATAGAAAACCAATTGGTGAAGAAACAAGATATCGGTTACTGAACTGGAACATTGGTCAAATTCCATCAGAACGACTTTCGGGATTCTTCTTAGCTCATGAGAATTATGAAGAAATAGAGCCTTCACAACCAGGGGGAGGGGCGGATGGAAAGAAAGATTTTCTGTGTAAAAAGGATGGACTTCTATGGATTGGAGCTTGTTATTTTGGGATTGGAGAAAAAGACTTTGTACGTGATATAAAAAAGAAGTTTAAAAAGGACTTAGCTGGTGTTCGCTATAACAATGCAAAAGGAATTGTGTTTATAACAAACCAAAAACTTTCGGAACACCAAAAAGGTATTCTAAAAGGCTTAACCAAGGAATTGAAGGTGGATCTAATCCTCCTTGATCGTATGGTGCAAATATTAAATAGTGTTTCCGGTTATGGTGCCCGTCGGGAATATCTCGGTATAGAGATGTATGAGGAAGAAAAGGCTGCGTTCTTCAAGTGGCAACTGCAAGAAATTAAATCGCTTAATAAAGCTCAATTTGATGCTATTTGTGGTTCAAATAGTATGTTAGTTACTAATCCTCCATATGTCGGACCAGAAATTTTTAAGCACAACAATAGTTTAAAATCTAAAAGACCTAAAGTATATTTAATTCTCAAAGGTATTGTAACTGAACAAATTTTTAATTTGATTGAATATAAACCCGCAACATCTAATTAAAGGAACAGCTTGGTTCCATTTTAAAATATTGCAGAATCAAAAGGAATTAAGGTTTGAACAATTATTTGAAATCATTCTTAGAATATCTAAGGCGTATCTTGTATAAGTGGAAGGGGAAAGTTGGCAAATCTTTACGCTTACAAAAGCATTTGTTGTCACTAAGGGTAAGCTCCGCACTTATTACAACGCCCTTAAAGGAGATTAATTATTGGATAAATTATTAAAAGAGATCTCAAACACTATGTTAAAAAACGGAAAAATTGACAAAGGGAAAGTATTAACCATTGCACAAACCTATAACCATTCAGAAGACTTTTATAACTACGCTAATATATTCAAAAAGACCGGAAGAAAAGTTGCAGAGGAAATGATGGCTGATAATAGGATTGAAAAATTAGATACCATTTTCTTCCCTGTTGTATTTTTATATAGGCATAGTATTGAACTTATCCTAAAAGCTATTGGTTTTAAGTATATAGAGTCTAGGGAATCAAGGAAAAACTTTTTGAAAGAGACATTTCATAATTTAAGTTTGATACTTGGTGAAATCGAACCTTTTTTAACAGAATTTATTTCTGTTGACAAAAAGGGATACGAATGGTTAAAACAGCTTTTAAATAATATGACTGATATGGATAGAGAATCAGATTCATTCAGATACCCTTTTAAAATATTAAGAAATAAAAACGATAAGCCAGTGTTTAAAATGAAATGGGTATTTGAAAAACAAACTCATATTGATTTAATTAAACTGGTTAATAAGATGGAAATTGCTTTTGAAATACTTAATAACTATTATTCAGAGAAATATATAAAAACCGATGAACATCTTAGCTATCATCCGGAGTTTTTAGAAGAGGGTGGAGATTATTATGCCCAGAGTGTAGTAGGATTTGCTTACAATAGAAGCAAAATGTATCTATATATTAATGGGTACTGGAAAGCAGCTGAGCTACTGATGGATGAAGCATTTAAGTCTTCTACTAAAATCAATTTAAACTTCCTTCCTGCTTGTTATTTATATAAAAATGCACTTGAATTATCTTTAAAAGAGATTCTTTTTGATGTTTATAATCAAGAAAAAGCACTAGAGCATATATATCAAAAAAAACACAGTGTTTTGGGCTTATGGCAGTGTATTGAAGGGAGAGTATTAGATATTGCTAAAGGTTCGAAAGAAGACTCTATATATACTTACAATTTTGGATTGTTACATGAAATACATACTTTTGATGGTAGATCAGATAAATTTAGATATCCAGTAGATAAACATTTGGAGTACCATTTTAAAGAAGAAAAAAAATATAATATAGAGAATTTTAATAATCTTTTTTATCAAACATTAACTTTTTTAAACGGTATTTCTGGAATGATTGATCATTACAATGAAATTCAAGCAGATTTTGAAATTGAAATGAGTAGTTGGACAGACTATTATTGATTGTATGTATCTTTTCGAGTTGAATTACAAATTGCAACTATTAATTAATAGTGTTAAAGAGAAGAAAAAAATCTTCTCTTTTTTATTTAATCACTTTTTTTATTTTTAAAATTTTAAGACATATGTTGTAAGTTTTTTGCTCATGTATTTTGTAAAATGAAAAGCAGTATTTTTATTTGTTTTTACATGATATACAAATGATTTTCCTTTTTGTAATGCTATCAATTCGGTTTTCCCAAGTATATTGACAATCAGGACATCTCCAAAATCTCCTTTTTCCAGAACCCACGAGAACATCTAAGGGTGTATCCTTATTTTTTTCGAAATCCCAATACTTTAAAAGATCAGGTCTTGCATTTTGAAGTAACTTTTCAGGTTTTTGCTTTTTACCGGAACAGTAGGGACATCCATTTTTATTTTTGCCAATTCGATTTGGGATATTGCTTTCCCATGTATGTTCAGGATTTTTTTTACACTTCCAAAAATATTTTTTATGACCTCCCATTTTTAAAAGTTCTAAATTCGCATTTTTATTTTTCTCAAAGTCCCATTCTTGAAAGATATCAGCATGCTGTTGTAATATTTCTCCGTTTTTCTGTCTTAAATTGATTTTATTGCACTCTGGACATGAAACTTTGCTGTCTGGAGACTGTATCCAACGATGGTTCCTTCCGCATTTCCAATGCAATCTTAGGGTAGAATAAATTCCTATATCACTAGGAGCATAAACATTAGATTCAAAGTCCCAATATCGCATTAACTTGTGATTCCTTAAAATTGGATTCTTTATAATCGTTTTCGAATAGCATCTTGGACAATCCTTAAATCGTTTTGTTCTTCTGTTGATTTCTTTATACCACTCATGTCCTTTGTTGCATTTCCACCAAGCACTTTCTTTATTTCCGCATAATAACGTATCCATATTTAAATGCTTATTTTTTTCAAAATGCCACTCGTTAAAAAATATTGGATAGTCTTTTAACAGCTTACCTGGATGTCCATCACAGGGTACTTTGGGCTCTATATCCTTCATTTCGCATTTTGGATTAGGGCATCTATAAGATTTCCTTCTTTCGATATAATCAATTCGTTCTTGCCATGCGTGATTGCATTTTTTACATCTCCAAAATGCATTTGATTCAGATTTAGGAGTGAATTCAAAAGGGGTTTTTTTATTTTTTTCGTCGTCCCAGTATTGAAATACCCATGGACGTTGGGTACCTAGTGAATTTTCTATACTAACTTTTCGACCGATACAATAAGGGCAGCCTTCATTTTTACTTGCTAATCTTACCCTTATTCCGCTTTTAAAAGAATGTCCCTTAGAACACTTCCACCAGGCATCTTTAGGAGAACTTGGAACAACTTGAGAAGGATATATTTCATCAACATTGTTTTTCTCAAGATCCCAATATTCAAGGATTGCTGGGTTTAAACTTTCTAAAGAATTCGTTTCATCTACATAGAGATTTCGGCAATAAGGACACCCATATCCCATTTTTGTTCGTGTATATATAATAGCTTCCCATTCATGTCCGCATTTACCTAACCACCATACTTTTTCCTTTGATCCAAAGGGGAAGTATTCAGGTTTTAAAATGCCATTTTTTTTAGGATGCCATTGCGCTGCAATTTCAGGTGTCTTTTGAAAAATATTGTTTTTTGCCCTGACACGGTGATACATTTCCAAAATTCGTACTCGGTCTTTGGGTACATCAATTTCAAATGAATAATCATCTATACCTAAAAGAATCATTAATTTATGCATCATTTGAGTTCTAATTACATCATTTATTCTTCTACCCTCTCCAATCATTAATTCATCTTCTTGATTTTGAGTTAAAGAAGGTAGTTCTCCTTCGCGTACGTTAATAATTCTGATTCCAGCTCTTTGAAAGGTCAGTCGTTTTCTTAAATCTTTCTCAAATTTATTTTTGTGGGTTCTGGAGCCATCGTATTCTATAGCAATATTTAAATTCTCTATATAAATGTCTGCTTCAAATGTTTCTCCATAGATATTTAATTTTTTACGATTCTTAATATTAGGAAATATCTTTTGAAGATAATAAAGGATGCATTGTTCAGAGAATGAAGTATTTGTTCTCTTAAAGCATTCAGGACATCCAACGCCGCGCTTGGTACGGGGATGTATAATTGCCTCCCATTCGTGCCCATACCTACAAAACCACCAAACTTTTTTTCCTGAGCCATTCGTAAAATCATTAGGTGTCAAATCTCCATTTTTTTTATAATTCCATTCAGCTGCAATAGGTGGCGAAAGAGTAGCTAATGAGTTTCCTTTATATGCTTTTAAGTTAGAACAATAAGGGCACCCACTATTCTTTTTAATTCGATTATGACATGTAGCTTTATATGAGGGGTGGCCTTTTTTACAAATCCACCAGACTTTCTTACCTGAACCTACCGTAAGTGTATTGATTAAATTTTTTTGGTTCTTTATATAATCATATTCATTTAATAATTCTGGGTGGTATTCTTTTAGTAGCTTTCCCATATCTATCTCTCCTACTCTCCTAGTGTTCTACTGGTGATTGGTGTAATAGTTGCAACTCAGCTTTCTTCAAGAATTCTGTAAAAGATTGGATTTCCCTTTGCACATAGATGTTTTTTTTCCGTGAGGTTCAAACGTTTCAAGAACGACTATTTATCAAGAATAATATAAAGAAAAAGAGGTTTATAAAGGTGAAGATTACAAATGTTCTCCCGTTTTTTTATTTCTCCTAAAGCCCCTTTCTTGTGAACGAGAATCCGGGTCTATGGAAGACCGAGTAGATTAGGCTAATACGAAACGACTCTTTCAGGGGTTAGGTCAGTAATGGGGAACAAAGGACCAAAGCAAAAATTTATTTACCGGACTCAAAATCGTGTTCCTTCGGGAGTGTCGGTTCGACATCGACCACCGGTACCATTACATAACTAATCAGCATGTATATAAAAGACTTCTTACACTTGTAAGAGGTCTTTTTTTACGTTTGTACACAGAAGGACCTAGAAGAGCTATTTATGAGAAGTAAAAGTTAATGAAGGTGACGCAAATAAATACTCGTTTAAGGGCTCTTAGATCGCTCTACAACTTCCTGCAAAAGAACAAATACCTTCTTTCCAGTCCAAGGAAGAACATAAAGCTACCCGGGGATCGTCAAAAGGCAATTGAACAATTGATTAACACAATTAGAAAAAAAAAGTCGTTTGTTTGTTTTAGGGACGAAGTGATAAGCTGGTCTTTTTAAATACTGGGGTTCGATTATCTGAGTTAGCTGGAATCAACGTTGGAGATGTTAGGGGAAACAAGATAATTATTAGGCAGACAAAAAATTTAATAAGTACACAGATGAAAGCTCAGTCTAAAATTATTGAGAGCTTTAAACTGCTAGGATAAGATGCTTCTCAAAAGTTCAAAGAAGAGCAGGCTAAGCCGGAGGATTTAAGTAACGATCCACTTTTAAAAATTATTGGAAGGGTTTAGGTTATAAGATGCCTATTTGTATTTATATTTAGTTTTTCTTAAAAAATAATTTTTTGAATAAATTTAAAATCACTTCTTCTAACTTCCCTAAAAATACATTAAAATAGGAGTTACAAAATAATGGAAGGTGATTTTTAAATGAAAATTAGATTCCTCCAATTGTCTGACCTACATTTTCACCACCAAAACTATAATACAATGAAAATGAGAGATGAACTCGTTTCTTATTTAGGAGAAATGAAAAAGAAAGCCGGCTTCAACTTTCTACTAATAACCGGAGATATTGCTCATCGGGGTGATTCTTATAATGAGGATATTAAAACGTTTTTAAATGATCTTATTAATGAAATCGAAATTCCTAAAAATGAGGTTTATATTATACCAGGTAATCATGATATCTCCCGAGAAGATAAAATGAGGTCACTTTTAATTGCTGGTATTTTAAGTTCCGCTAATCCTTCTGAAAAAATTGATGAAATCGATGAAAAGAGTTTTGAAACTTTATTAAATGCACAATCAAATTTTTTTGATTTTTATGAAGACTTTTTAGGAGTAGAATATCCAAAAGAGGAATTACACTTTTTAAAAAGTGCAGAGCACTATAATGTATTTTCGATTAATACTTGTATAATCTCCGACAAAGGAGGAGAGGAGGGCAATTTATTAGTAGGGAAGAAAAAATTTTATAATGCAATAAATAAATTACGAAAAATAGATAATGAAAAAAAGCTAAATATTGCAATTGGCCACCATACCTTAGCTTGTATTCATCCTAGTGAGAAGCAGTCCATTATAGCTAATTTTGACGATAAGGGGATTGACTTATATCTTTCAGGTCATGTTCACAGTCCTGCTTATAATGTAACTGTTAATTCAAGTGCGAACCCATTTGTTGAGTTAGTAAGTGGTGCAGTCGTATCTGATGAATACGCTATTCCAGGTTTTGTGGTCGTAGATGTTAATTTGGATAATGGAGAAGCTGAAGCTTGTTTTCATATTTGGAACACGTCAAATGATTATTGGGCAGTAAATAACCAGATAGGAAGGCGAACAAGGAATGGTATGATGGAATTTAGTCTTGAGCGCCTAACTAAAAAAAAAGATAGTAATGGTGAACTCTTCCAAGATGAATCTGTACAAATCGACGAAAATGAATTCAAACAGTTTATAATTGATTTTCATGAAAAATTAAACTTTGAGGGGCCTACAAGAAGTAATTTAGATAATAAAGTGGAATTAGAGAATAAATTTTACAATATGAAGTGCAGTGATACTTTTCAAAAAAGATTTGAACGTTATTCCCGATATTTTGGGACTATTTCAAATATAATGGAGTCTACAGCATATGTTAGTGCAGATAAGAAGGATTTAATTGCAGAAATTATTATTGATAAATACCTTGAAATTCATAATAACTTTAACAATGGCGATGAAATTTTCCAGAAAATTTTAGATGAAACAAGCAGTCAATATGAAAATTTACTACCATACTCAAAACTAAAAACAAAAAGATATATCAAAATTCTATCTGCTTGGAGTATTTATGAATGTGATATTTTTAACGAAAATAAAAGGTTCGCTGAGAAATGAACGAATTGATTTTTAATGATTCTACGATGTCAATAATTAGAAATTCGATTTATTTATATGCAGTTGAAAATAAAACCATTTCTTTTGGAAAGGAATGTATCTCTCTTGATGAATACCGAGGATCCAAAAAAGAACAAGGAAAAACAGGTATGAATTATTTTTTGCTATCAAAATATCTTTCAGTAGAAGAAAATGTATTATTTACTGCAAAGGTACTATATGAACTTTTAGATAATAAACGACAACATGTGGATCAATTATTTTTAGATTTTGCAAATAAGCAAGATATTACAATTAATCTGAATGTAGAAAGAATATTATATTTGGCATTAACCTTTTTATTTTCACTAGGAAAAGTAACTATTATTGAGAATATGATTGAAAAAGTCGAGGATGAGGCTACATTATGATAATACAAAGTTTATATGTTATTTCATTCGATAAGGGGGATATCCTAAAAAAATATTCTTTTAACGAAACAGGAGTAAACATAATTCTCGGGGAGAAACGGGAGAATAATGATGAAACAAATGGTGTTGGTAAATCGACAATGATTGATTGTCTTTCATTTTTACTAGGTAAAACAATTCCAACCTATTACTCCAATAATGAGATACTCTTAAAGAAAGATATTTTTATTGCTCTGCAGATAAAATATAAAGATAGAATACTTTTTTTAGGTAGATCTTTTAATAATCCACGCTACGGTTATACCTTAGAACATATGAGGCCAGCACTATTAATTGAGGAATGGAAAAAAATCAGTTTAAAAGAATATAAAGAGATTGTAGAGATAACAGTTTTAAAAGAAACTTGTGATAATATCTCATTTGCTGCATTAAGGGAATATATAATTAGGGATGAAAAGACAGGATTTAATGATGTTCTTTTACCAAATAGAAGTAGCCTTAAACAATTTAGTCTCCTTAATTATTTATTTTCAATGCCATACCTCACTGAACTGGAAATCAAATCATTTAAAGATATCATCGATAATATGAATAATGAAATTAAAATGATAGAATCAATGAAAGTAAATATAACCGCGCTAAGGGTAAAAGAAGAGGAACTAACTACGTACATTGAAGAGTTGGATCAAAGAATCAAACAAGCTAAAACTACATTGCATTATAACAAAAGCTCAAATAGGTACACTGATATAAAGAAGCAACTAAATGGAATACAGAATCAAATTTTTGAATACGAGCATATATGCAATCAGTACCAAAAAAATATTGAAAATTTACAAGTAAAAGCTAATGAAATAAAACAACTTGAAAATGTGGAGAAATTTTATCAAGATTTAGTGGGGTTTTTCCCCAATGAAGTAAAAAAGAATTATGCTAAAGTAAAAGAGTTCTATGACTTTATGGTAGAAAGCAGAGGGAATTATTTTAAGGATAAAATTTCTTCTTTAAAGTTGAAATTGAAAAAGCTGTATGAAGAAAAAGAAAATATAGAAAATGAATTAGAAGAGACAACGAGAATTTTTAAAAGCATAGATTATGTGGAAGATATAACAATAGTAATGGATGAAAAAAGAAAGAAGGAATTGGAATTAGCAGAGATCCGGGTTAGAATAAGAGATTATAATAAAAAAAATGAGATTGCAGAAAAAATTAATGAAATACAACAGGAAATCATAAGAATTAACATGATGAGATATGATGAGTTTTTGTCATATAGTAATAAAATAAGTGAACTCCATCATTTATTTAACGAATTGATGGGAGTAACTTATAAACAACATGGATTCTTGGTTTTTGAATATGATAACAGAATAAGCTATGCTAGTAATTCAACTACTGGTAGGGTCAAAATAAGTTGTTCGATTCCAGATGAAAGATCACATGGAAGGTTACATATGAAAATAAATATGTTCGATTTAACCTGGTTTATTAACAGAATTAATAACGACCTTGGCATTAACTTTCTTGTTCATGATGGCTCTTATTCAAACCCTGATCCATATGTAAAAGGCACTTTATTGAAGTTTTTAAATAAAAAACTGAAGGAAATTGGAAAAGGACAATATATTATTACGATAAACAAAACAGAATTGTTAGAAGAGGATTTAAATTCTTTCGAAAAAGCTGGTATGGTAATTGCAAAGCTGGACAGATTAAATAAGAATCAGAATAGGTTTTTTGGTTTTAAATTTTGAGTTTAAGTATAGATCTTTTTTTACAAGAAATCACCTTGAATTTATTATCAAGGTGATTTTTCTCTATTAAAATACATGTTCATGTAATTTATTTTCGTTATTAGGGAATTTTTTATTTCATTTAACAATTTTAAGCGTTTAGTATCTTTTATTTCTCTAATTTTAGTTTTAAAGTCTTCTGCGTTTTCTTATACAATTCTTCCGAAATTTTTATGGCGATTTACAAATTTCGTTCTCCAGATATAAGAATGGGGGATGATTGTAGATGTTGCCAACAACAGAGCATCTAATTCAACATTTGACAGATAAAATGATAAATCAAGACATAGCAAAGACATAGCAAAGATTTATAAAACTTCATTTCAAAAAATAAAACAACTAATTGTTTATGGCATTCTAAAAATGTAGCGTTTGGCAGTTAATTTATGTATCCCTTCAGGGCATAAAAAAAGCCTTGCCAACATCCTCATATCAACATACACTCCTTTTTGGGCAATTCAACAACAGGAGGTATGAGTTCAGGAGATGTTAGCAATGGCAGAAATTGATTATATCAGACACGAGGCAAATAGAAAAGGTAATGCTTATCGAGAGATTGCGAGAAAACTAGCCTATGATCCAAGAACCGTAAAGAAGTATGCGGAGATGGAGGATTTTAGTCCAGAAATCAAACCGGTTCAGGTACGTAGCGCAAAAGTGATGGATCCGGTGAAATTGATACTGGATACATGGATTAAAGAGGATTTCAAAAAGAAAAAGAAATTCAGACGAACAGCGAAACGCATGTATGACATGTTGGTGGAGGACTATGAATTTAAAGGTTCTGACCGTTCTGTCCGGCATTATGTATCCAAGCAGAAGAACAAACTGGCAGAGGAAACGGAACAGGCCGCCTTACCTTTAGAAGCAAAACCGGGTACCGCCCAGGTAGACTTCGGAGAAGCACCCTTTCTACATAACGGACAACAAGTGGTCCTTCCCTTTTTAGTCATGTCTTTCCCGTTCAGCAATGCTTTTCTTTTTCAAGCTTTTCCGGCTCAGAATAAAGAGTGCTTCATGGAAGGCCTGAAACGAATGTTCCACTACATTGGCGGAGTGCCGAAGGCCATTCGGTTTGACAACCTTTCAGCCGCCGTCAAAAAGATATTGCCGCATGGAGAGCGTGAGCTAACGGAATCCTTTCAGAACTTCGTTCTTCACTATGGATTTAAGCCGGAGTTCTGTAATCCCGCCAGTGGCAATGAAAAAGGCCATGTCGAAGCCATGGTCAAATACACACGCAATAACTTCCTGATTCCGGAGCTGCCCCTTCAAAATCTGGAGGACTTGAATCAAACTTTCTGGAGGAAGGCAGAGAAAGACCGAAATCGAAACCATTACCAGAAGGAAGAACTCATTGCCAAACTATATATGGCAGACCAAGGACAGTTCTTACAACTGCCAGCAAAAGAGTTTGACTGTGTGCGTTATGAAGAGGTTAGGGCAGATAAGTATGGCTATGTTCGAATTGAAAATAAGATCTACTCCTCCTCCCCTCGCTTTGCCAAACAGAAGGTTTTGGCAAAGATTTCATACAATCAAGTGGCGTTATTGACCGAGGATTTCAACTTGATTGTTGGCCATGAACGCTTATATGGAGAGCAAAAACAATCGGTAAAATGGCAGCCTTATCTATCGCTGATGGCCAAACGGCCTACGGCCATCAAATACACCGGCTTTTACGAGCAACTTCCGGAGGAATGGCAGACGTATCTTGAGCAGTGTACGATTCATGAGAAACAGCAAGCTCTCCAGCTGCTCTCTGTATTCTTGAAGGAACATGACTTTCAAATGCCTACAGAAGCTCTGCGTCTTGCCTCCGAGTGTGGTCATCCTTCGGTCGACTCCATTAAACAAATCTTCTATCAGCTTCTTAATGGGAGAGGTCAGCGAAATAACATTGATGTACAGAAAGGTCTACCTGATGTGCCTTCTGCCGTTAGAGGGCTGGCCCATTATGACCATTTGATGGAAACAGACGGTGACGCAGGATGAACCCAAACATTCAGGAATACGCCAAACGCTTAAAGTTAAGCTGGACTCGGGAGCATTATCATGAAATTAAGGCGGAGAGTCACGAAGAGTATTTATTGCGGTTAATGGAACATGAAATTCAGCATCGTGAGGAACGAAAAACCAATCTCCTACTATAGCAGGCAACGCTGCCGAAGGTGGCCGGAACCCCGTTTGACTGGAAGGACATCAAGCTGGGGCAAGGTTTAACGAAAGATTATATTTTGCATGGCGGGTTTTTGGAGAATCAGGAAAACCTGATTTTTTATGGCGGGGTCGGAACAGGAAAGACGTTCCTGGCCAGTCTGATTAGCCTCCACGCCATTCAGCAACAAGGAAAGAAAGTGAAGTTCTATACCGCTGCATCCCTGGTGAACCAGCTCTTAGATGCCCACGAGAAAGGCTCGCTGAGCCGATTATTCAAACAGATTGAGAAACTAGATGTACTCGTTCTTGATGAGTTGGGTTATATTCCTCTTCACAAGCAAGGAGCTGAACTTCTCTTCCAAGTCATCTCTTTGTGTTATGAAACAAAGAGCATGATCATCACAACAAACCTTCAATTTGGGCAATGGAACCATGTATTTGGCGATCCCATTTTAACGGAAGCTGTCATAGACCGCCTCATACACCATTCACATCTGGTGGTATTCAGTGGCGAAAGCCATCGTTATCGGGAATCGTTGCTTCAAACGAAGTAAAAATGGAACATAAGAGCGATGTTGGCAAGACAGCATTTTTAATTGCCATTTGATGCATTTTTTTATTGCCAAATACACTAATAAATAGGTATTAACTTAATTCAGCTGCTTAAGTTCGTCGGAGAGTTTTATCAGGAAGAAGATGCAAGGCATTTTGAAGTAGAGCTTATCCAAAAATATAAGAAGCAAGGGCTATGTAAGTTCAACAAGAAGAAATATTGATCTTACTTAAAAGTTTACGAGTTCATATATAATGCTGTTAGCAAGAGTTTGGTTCTTGATGGGGACTCAAAATCGTGTTCCTTCAGGAGTGTCGGTTCGACCCCAATCTCCAGTATGTAAAAACACTATAGTAAATATTTCCCTATAAGATGTATAATTCTCTTATCTGAGAGAAAAGGGGATATTGAAATTGGACTGGAGTAAATTTTGTAAGTAATGTGAAAGAGAAAAAGTCATGGAAAATATACGGTAATTGTTTTAGGGAACGCATCCATTTCGTTTTCGTGCCAATTTTGTGCCAACTGAATTTGAAAACCATTGAAAAGGTTTAAAGATGGAAATAGGGAAAACCATGATTTAACAAGGTTATGCAACGATTGAATATGTTATGAAAGTCTTCATTAATCACGTTCGAGATGGAGGGTGCAATCGGTTAATATTAAAAAACCCTTGGTATATAAGGAATATACCAAGGGTTTTTCTTTGTGAGAATCGGTTCGTGCCGATTTGAATTTTTTTACTAGCAGATATAAGAATCTTCTAGTTCAAAATATAATACAAAGGTGCACATTTTTGCAATTAGTATTTGCTCGGGGCTATAAGCAACTGATGATAATGCATCAGATGACAAAATAGCGAGAGGCTTTTGTTTTAATAAGTTTTTGGTCCTTCTGTTTCGCAAAGCGCGGGGAAGACGAATATGTATTGTTATCGATTCGTACATAGCCGTATTTATCTGCCTTGACCTCTTCATAGCGCACACAGTCAAGCTCTTTTGCTGGCAGCTGTAAGAACTTTTCTTGGTCTGCTGTTAAAGCCGATGTTAAAATCCCCCATCTAAAATAGAACCATAGGTTTGAGAGGAGCCATGGTTCATGATAAGTAGAGGGGATTTTTAATGATCAAAGATATGTACAACAAAGGAATGAGCATATCAGACATCTCAAGGGAGCTGCAGATGGATCGGAAAACGATTCGAAAACATATCCACTCTGCAACTGCTCCTTCGAAGCAGAGCCGAAAGAAAAAAAGCAAGCTCGATGCTTATAAAGAGTACTTACATAGGCGTATGATGGAAGACCATGTTTTTAATAGAGAGCGTTTGCTGGATGAAATTCGCCAACTGGGCTATCAAGGAGGAAAAACCATCCTGAAAGATTACTTAAAGCCTTTTCGGGACAATGCGAGAAAAAAATACACCATCAGATATGAAACTCTGCCAGGAGGACAGATGCAGGTGGATTGGAAAGAGATTGGAACCGTGATTTTAAACGGAGAAAAAGTGAAAATATCCATGTTTGTGGCCATACTAGGCCACTCAAGGATGAAGTATGTAGAGTTCACCTTATCCCAAGATCAGGAGCACGTGTTTCAGTGCTTAGTCCATAGTTTTAAGTACTTTGGGGGCATTCAAAGAACGGTATTGTTTGATAATATGCGGACGGTAACCGATGGACGTGAACAAGGGATAGTGAAGTGGAACCAGAGGTTTTCAGAATTTGCCTCTTACTATGATTTCATTCCAAAAGCATGTAGGCCCTACCGGGCTCAGACAAAAGGAAAAGTCGAACGAGCTATACAATATATCACGAACCATTTTTATGTCGGAACGGTTTACTTATTCCATTGAGGATATTAACCATCAGGTATCCCGGTGGCTCGACAGAATCTGAAATAGAAAAAAGAATGAAACAACAAGAGAGTGGTCACCGCAAGTGAAATGGTCAGAGGAAAAGCTGCATTCTATACCTGTCCTAGATTACGACACAAGCTATCGTACATACAGAAAGAAAGACACACTTTGATGGCACCTTCTCGTATAAAGGCCAAAGATGGCTTCTGGCAAAGGAATATGCAGGCAAGGAAATATTGATTAAGGAAATTATTGAACGGTAAAATCCGTCTGTTCCATCAGGGAACGGAGATTCAAGGCTTGAATCAGCACACGACCGTGGTTTCTCTAGCTGAAAAAATAAAAAGGAAACAGACTGCCGTGGTTGCCGCCCCGCATTCTGTTCCCTCGGTAGAGGTCAATACCCGTCCTCTGTCTGCCTATGATGACCTCGTAAGAGGTGAATCATGAAAAAGCAGATTACGGAGTACTGCCAAAAGCTAAACTTGTCCGTTATCGCTGATCAATGGTCAGCGTTAGCAGATCAAGCAGCTAAAGATAATGTACCATACTCCTCGTTTCTTTTCAGTTTATTAGAGGCGGAAGTCGTTGAAAAACAAGTTCGATCAACAACCACCCTTCTTAAACTGTCGAGGCTGCCGTTTAGAAAAACAATCGATGAGTTTAATTTTTCTATCCAGCCCACGATTGATGAGCGAAGAATTCGAGAACTAATGACTCTTTCCTTCTTGAAAGAACATGAAAATCCTATCTTTCTGGGACCGCCTGGCATTGGAAAAACACACTTAGCTGTGTCCATTGGCCTTCAGGCCATTTCTCAAGGGTATAAAACCTATTTTGTATCTGCTCACGACCTAATTATTCAGCTGAGAAAAGCCGATTCCGATGGTAAATTGGAAAAGAAATTACGTTCTTTTGTAAAACCTAGGCTTTTAATTATCGATGAGATGGGCTATATGAAACTGGATATCGGAGATGCCCACTACCTGTTCCAGGTCATCGCCCGACGTTATGAGAAGGGATCCATTATCTTAACGTCCAATAAATCATTCGGTGAATGGGGAGAAATGGTCGGCGATCCGGTTATCGCAACAGCCATATTAGACCGACTGCTTCACCATTCACGCATCTTTAACCTGAATGGTGAAAGCTATCGGCTGAAGGAAAAACGCAACAAGGATAAGCTCGAAAAATAGAAAACTGGGGATTTTTATACCGGACATTTTGGGGAAGTTATAACCGGCCTTGACAATAGGGGCAGTTTAGTTGAAGAAAGGTATAAAAAGAATGCGATAGTTTTGATTTTACTTAAAAACTATAAGCTTTAAAAACCAAGCATTCTTATTTTATAAATAAAGACATGAATGTAGGCTTTTTTTCATAATTTATTTTGGGGGTGAAAAAATGCCAAGAGTAAGTTACCGAAGTTCGGACATTGCCTTAGTAGCAAGGATGATGAGAGCAGAAGCCGAAGGTGAAGGAAAACAGGGAATGTTATATGTTGGAAATGTAGTTGTTAATCGTGTTAAAGCAGATTGTATAGACTTTAAAGGTATAAGAACAATTTCCCAAGCTATTTATCAAGTACAAGGAGGAAATTTTTCCTTTGAAGCTGTTCAAAAAGGGAATGTATTTTATCAAAGGGCAAGATCTTCTGAAAAAAGATTAGCAAAACAAACTTTGGATTATTGGAGAGAACACCCATCAAAATATGCTCTTTGGTATTTTAATCCATATGGTCCATGCCCTCCAACATGGTACGGTCAACCTGCATCTGGTCAATTTAAAAATCATTGTTATTATGAACCACAACCTGAAACATGTGAAAGTGTTTATACCGGAGGTTAAGCTTACTCTTTGAGTAACCTTCAGACCGTAGACAAACCCCTTTTAAAATTCTTTGAAAAGGGGTTTGTCGTGTTTTATAGGAAGATTAAGCTCCAGTTTGATTACAGCCATTGAAATGTACCACGTCTGACATCTTATTTACCAAAGAGTGACAAAGAATTTACCAGTTGATGACATGATACCGACCAAACAAATATAATGCCTCTATATAATTGATGTGCACATCCTCAGGTGTGACATCGATACATAGGAGGTATTTTTTATGCTTCAATATTCCAGGATTTTGAGGTTGAAGGAGGAAGGATTCAGCTTAAGAAGCATCGCGTCAAGCACAGGCAATTCGAGACAAAAAGTGACGGAGGTGATTGAGCGAGCAGAGAGAAAAGGGCTGAAAGAACCATTAGACGAAGATGTGACCGACAAATGGCTCGAGGAATTTTTGTTCCCTGAAAAATCTTTGAAGGCTTCAGGAAGGCAGCCCATCGACTTTGACCACATCCACAAAGAACTGGCCAAACCGAATGTCACGTTGTCGCTCCTCCATCATGAATATGAGACGGAGTGCCGTGTAAACAAGAAAATTCCTTACTCCTATCGGAGTTTTGTGCGCCATTACAGTAGTTATGCGAACAAACACAAGGCAACGCTTCGCATCCGCCGCAAACCAGGAGAAGTCATGGAAGTTGACTGGGCCGGTTCCACCGCCTTCATCATTGACCGGGACACAGGTGAAAAAGCGAAAGCCTATATTTTCGTGGCGACCTTGCCGTGCAGCCAGTTGTCTTATGCGGAAGCCAGTTTGTCCATGAACTTGTCCGCTTGGATCACGGCCCATAACCATGCGTACTCGTACTTCGGGGGAAGCACACAGATTGTCATTCCAGACAATCTGAAAGCCGGCGTCACCAAACATACGTTGCGCGAGCTTGTCCTCAATCCGACATACAGGGAGATGGCGGACCATTACGGAACAGTGGTCATGCCCGCGCGAGTAGGGGCTCCGAAAGACAAGCCAAGTGTCGAAGGGTCCGTTGGTGTCATCTCCACTTGGATTATCGCCGCACTAAGGAATACTCACTGCTTCAGCATCGAAGAGTTGAACCGGGAGGTTCGCGGAAAATTAGAAGAGTTCAATCACAGATCCTTTACACGAAAGCAGGGTTGTCGATTCTCCGCCTTTGAAGAAGAAGAGAAGTTTGCCCTTTCTCCTCTTCCCGAAATACCGTACAAAATGTCTGAGTGGAGGACAGCTAAAGTCCGACCAGATTATCATGTCTCTGTCGAGAGCATGTTTTATTCCGTCCCTTATGAATACATCAATCGGCAAGTTGAGGTACGTCTCTCAGAAAATCTCGTCGAGATCTATTTCAACCATATGCGAATCGCTTCTCACAAAAGATTATATGGGAAGTTTGGACAGTTGGCCACGACCCATGACCACATGCCTGACAACCATAAACTCTATGTCGACCAGACACCAGAGAACGCTAAGGAATGGGCGGGCAGCATCGGTGGGAACACTTTAAAAGTCATTCACTACCTTTTGGACTCTTCGCAGACAGAAAAGTTGGCCCTTCAATCGATTTTTTCACTGAAGAAGACAGAACGGCGATACTCTAAGTATGAAATTGAGCGTGCCTGTAAGATGATCATCTCGATGACCGCCAGACCTACGGTCAAAGGTATCCAAACCTTATTGGCGAACAACAAAAAAAGTGATGCCGAGCTAGAGCTGAAAAGAAAGGCAGAAAGCACCAACAACCATTATGGCTTCATGCGCGGAGCAGCCTATTACGGAGGGGCGGATACCAATGAATGAGCAAACGATGACCAAGTTGAATGAAATGAAATTAAATGGGATGGCCGAGGCCTATGCGGAACAGGCGTCCAATAGAGATTTTCAAAAAATGGACTTTGATGAGCGCTTTTCGTTACTCGTCGATTTGGAACATTCCCGTCGAAAAAACAATAAGCTGCATCGGCTGATCAACGCCGCCTCTTTCATAAATTCTAATGCCTGTATCGAAGATATTGAATACCACGCAGATCGCCGCCTGAACAAAGAGCAGATACTGAAGCTGGCCAGTGGCGCTTACATCTTGGATGGCCATAATCTGATTTTGAAGGGTCCGACAGGATCGGGAAAAACTTACCTTGCGACCGCATTTGGCGTATCAGCTTGTCGGCAATCCTTCAGAGTGCGGTATATCCGATTACCCGAACTGCTTGATGAACTCACGTTAGCGAAGCTGGCAGCTGACGGAAGTTATCGACGACTCATCAAAAAATACACAAAAGTGGACCTACTCATTCTCGACGAATGGCTTTTAACTGATCTGACGACTGATGAAGCAGCAATTCTGCTTGAGATTTCTGAGTCCCGACATAAAACAGTCTCCACCATCTACTGCTCACAAATCGATCCTAGCGGGTGGCACTTGAGATTAGGGAACGAAACCATCGCAGAAGCGATACTCGACCGGATCATCCATGACTCCTATCAGATATTGATTGATGGGGAGGTCTCTATGCGCGAGCGCCACGGATTAGCTCAGAGATAAACGGTGCCTGAGGCACCTTGAGGAAAGCAAAACGGAAGCCCTGCAGACCCAATGACTTTGGCCTGTAGGGCTTACCTGTGTGAGATGGTCAGTAAATTGGCACAAAACGGTAAAGCATACGTCACTCGGTGGTAAATAAGATGGCAGATGCGGTAAGTTTTAATGGCTGTAATCACCAGTTTGCCAGTTCTTTAAGATTCATGGCAGCGAAGGTAAGTCCGTATGGCGGAGGTGTTCTGCCTCTTCCAAAAATTCTTCCCATACATGCCGGTTAATCCACTTTCGATGGACTTTACTCTTTGTACACTGAGAGATCACCGGGCATTTCTGACAAATCAAAGGATCGGAAGAACTAAACCTGAGGATTCTCCAAATGTTTCCGAAGCGGAAGCTAGGTATATTCGCGAAAGTGAAGCAATCCAAGTAAATTCTGGCAAGGAAAAATCCTTTGGCTGGCTCGACAAATTCATTCGTTATCAAAAAGTAGCACCTTTAACTACATTTAAAAGTGTCTTTGCTTCCTGGAATATTTGGGGAAATATCCTCACTTATTTTTTAATGAACAGTGTAATATATGGAATTTTGACTTGGGTTCCAAGTTATTTGGTGAATGCAAAAGGCTACTCTTTTATGAAAATGGGATTCATAGCATCGATGCCGGCTGTTGGCGGTTTATTGGGAGCTATTCTGGGCGGATTTTTATCAGATAAAGTTTTCGAGAAAAGACGCAAACCTACTATGTTAATAACTGCTACTGCTGCAGCCGACATGATGTTTGTTATTATCAATATACCGGATATAACGGAGCGCTTGTTGCTCTCTGTCCTGGGTCTTGCTGGTATAGGCTGGCCTGCTTTTACGGCATATCCAATGGGTTTAACCACCAGAGATACCTACCCAGTAGCGATAGCTACAGTAAACAGCGGCGGCAATCTAGGCGGTTTTTTTTCCCCAATGATCGTAGGAGCTATTTTGGATACAACAAACAGTTATAACCTTGTGTTTGGTTACTTTGGATTCCTACTTATTCTTGAATTCCTAATCATTCTTAGTTTAAAAGAACCAATTCAGCATGAATATAAAACTTCACAAACTTAGCCCCCTGACCGTTCTTTTCGCAAAGATGTCCCTTCAAACAAAGAAGGGCGCTGTTAATACTATGGAATGCAGTTTATAAAATTCAACGTATCAAAGGCAATATAACTTAATGACTGTCAAACAGTAAAACCCGTTTCAAATTTTCAGTTGAAAGCGGGTTTTTGTTTCTTCCAACGAGGCATTGCAGTCACCGTTCGTTGCAATAGTCGGTGAAGGAGTCCATAAGCCTTCGCATTGCAATCGTTTGTTGATAGAAATACAGATTGAATGGCCGCCCCTTTTTTGGTTAACTTTCCCTTTATTGGCATTTCTTCTTTTTCAATCTGAACAAAGGGCACATACCTGACTTAGATCAATTCTATAAGCCCAGTTATCTCAAATAGTCGGCGGACTCGACAGGTCATGCCTCTTAGTATTAACGTACTATTGTTCATGATCGATGATTTAATTGCTCCGGCGAACACTCCTAACCCAACACTATCTATAAAATCAATTTTCTCAACATCAATAATGATTTTTTGTTTAGTTTGTTCGGACAAAGGGAAAAGTATTGCTTTTAACTTGGGTGCTGTGTAGCTCTGAACTTCTCCGACTAATTCCAAATAATGTGTACCGTTCAATTTTTCATGTGTAATATTAAGATCCATAACATTCCCCATTGACATACTCACAAGGCAAACCTCCAGGAGAAAAATTAGAAAACTTTTGTCGTAATTGAGGACCATCTGTGTTTCCTATTGCTCGTTAATATTGCGACAGCTCTTTCAATCGGTCAGTGGCCGATACTCCCTATGTCATAGTCTTTCTTAAGCTGTTCTATAATAGTGACTGATAAGCTTTATGCGCCTTTGTAACGTAGTGTTCGCAGAATTTCAGAACTACTTTGGATACATGCTCATGGAATTGTAAATCTACAATAATGGAGCCCGGTACTGACAGGCATAAAGTGAGTCGGCTGTGACTGGGGCTGCCCCTGCTGTCCAGGCACAAAATGTATAGGATGTGACTGATGCTGTCCCTGGTGCCCAGGTATCCAATGTACAGGATGAGTGTGCATCCCATGTTGTACAGGTGTCCAATGTGCCGGGGGGGTGTGAGGGTGAGGTACATGGTGTCCATGTGACCAATGGATATGGTGAGGATGATGTCCATGCGGCCATTGAGCGTCCTGGGTGTGTGGCATGTTATGCTGACTATGGCTGCTGCTATGATGACTATGTTGTTGTTGCACCATCACTCCTCCTGGAATCCATGCGCCAGGCTGCTGGTGTCGATTAACCAATAAAAAACCTCCCTTCATAAAATTGAATTAGAAGGACTTCTCTATCAGTTTATAAACGTATAGAAAAACTGTTCTGATGATAATGCCTAATCATATGTGAAAATGAACAAAAACAACATTTTTATTGTTATATTATAGTCTCTAAACCTCGATTTGTTGCAGCAATCAAACGTACATCAAAAGTATTACTTCAGTTCCGCCGACTTTGACTAACTCTTTTTGCTGCAGAACCCACAACAGCCTAGCCGGGAGATGGTATATCATATCAAACCAATTTCATCTAGGTAAATGGCGTTTTTTAGAATGTGAGCCTATGAGAACTAATACAACTCGAATAGACCATAATTACATCTCAAATAATCAGGTTGGTTGTATGAAAAAATATTTTACAATCGTTTATGCTTGCATATACGATTGTGTGTACATTTGTATTTTGTCGAATAAACCAATAAAAGTTAGTAAAAAGGAGCTTTGTGTTTTTCTCCTTTGTTTTCCCCAGTTAGGCTCCATCATCAATTCATAGGATTTCAAATAGTATCGCAGTACTGGATGTGTTCAACACAAGGGCAAAGACCCAAATTCCGTTAGCAAAAAAAGCCTGCCATTGGGTGGCGTTTCATTAACAAGGAATTTAAATGTGTTATTGGTAATCGGAACCTTAGATTCGGTTTAGTTGAAGAGATATTTTTTCCTGCAGGTTTGTCCGGTAACAGCAAAAACTAGAGGACCGGATCATTTTTATTGACCGTGCTAAAGCTATATATAGCTGTACTTTTACCTATAAAAGTAGTTTATAAAAATCACTCTTCGCAGTTACGAGCGAGTTATATAAGAACCCTCTAACCTTTTGTCCTTCAATAATTAACATCATAAACACTCCAATTAACTATTTACTATATCATTTGAATGATATGTACAAAAAGCGAACATACGCTCTAAAGGGATCATGTATTATTCTTTATTATTAATAATAGAGACTATAATAAAGTCAGTAATGCTGGTTATGTAAAAGTATCTAATTAAAACCCTGCCAAAATGGGGTCTTCAAGGTTGATTTCAGGCTGATATGGTATAATTAAAATGCAGTTACATAGAGCAGGGTGGCGGTGGCATCCCCTAAGAAGGGGGGTGTAACCGATGATGACTACTTACGAAGCTTTAACACTCATGATAGCATTCGCAACCTTAATCGTAATAATCATCTCAAACACAAAAAAGTAACCACCCTGTCTGGCCAGACGAATTAATGGGTGATTACTTTTTCTTCTCATGTTCGATTCGAGCCGCCGCACTTCTTGCGGGTAGCTGTAGAACTCTGATGTTCCCGCATCAGGGTTCTTTTTATATTATGCCTTCTCTAATCTAATTATATAATTTGTTTTTATCTTTTACAAGTAAAGGAATTAGCTAGGATTAGGCTCTATATTTATTGTTCTTCAATTTTATAAAAAGGAGGTGTAAGTGTTGAATTTCTTTTGACCATTCGAAATGGTAACTCGACTTGGGGAGCGTAGCTTCTATTATGGAGATGCACCCTACGACTATTTAGATATTGCAACCTTTTTAGACCTGAGTAAGGAATGTGAGCACTGATATTAAATACAACCCAGTGTAAATTTTTCAGATCTTTTTGTTTATTAAATTTAGCATTGAAAAAGCGATGGTTAGAATGAATATTGGAAAAGAATTAAGGCTGCACAATGAGACCTACGGATAAAGTTAAGTCTTCTTAATCAATAGTGGCTTTTTATGAGATAGTTACCCGTTCAGTTTTAACTGCGAAAAAATCTATTTAACACTATATAGTATTCGTCAAATAAACAAAAAAAACACTCCCTGTTTCTATGGAAGTGCTTTAACAAAACTGGTGCTTTAATGCAATTTGTCAAAAATCACATACATTGAAGAGGATTAGCGAAACCTTTGATAACAAACTACGTTGATAACCCAAAACAGAGGCTGGGGATGATTCTTCACGGGAATTTCCGTATTGGGGTACGGCGCCACCAACAGGATACATACTTACAACACAGCAATTACAACTGATTCAGCAACTTGTTGATTCCGGGACGCAGTCTCATCAGTACAGGCTCTAACCCTGGTCACCATCCACCTGGACATTTTAAAAGATATTACTATGGTTATCCTGCAAACCTATGGTTGCTACCCCGTTAATTGTGGATGTCCGTGGTATGGGGGGATTTATTAAAACCCGTGGGAAAGGAGCCAACATGGACAGACAGATTATTGATCATCTTCAAATATCTATGGGACCGTATGTGAAGACAGCATCATTTTTTCTTAAATACTCGGGGTAAAGTAAAATTAAATGGGTCACATGCTTGTTCTTTTACATTTACTTATAACAATGGAGAAAGCAGGCGAGCTCCCTGCTGAATAATCCGTTGTGAAAGAGAGCGCTGCTGTAAATCTTCCATGGTCAGCTGCAACGAATCACTAAGATCACGCTCGAATTGCTCTATGAGATCCCGTGCTACATCGATACTGTAAACGACTTCACACACCTCGTAATTAAGCCGAAAGCTTCTTATATCGTAATTTGCAGCGCCAACTTCAGCAATCTCCTCATCGACAATCATGACCTTCGCATGTAACAACCCTTTGTCGTACAGGTAGATTTGAACCCCTGATTCCAACAGTTCTCCGTAAAAGGTGGGGCTTGCAAGACCCACAATTTTTTGATCTACGTGGCGAGGAACCAGTAGTCTTACTCGGACGCCACGGGCCACAGCTGTCTTTATAGCAAGGATAATATCTTCATCGGGCACAAAATAAGGTGTGGTGATATCAATGGTTTTGGTAGCTTGTGTCACCAGAATAAAGTAGGCCTCCCGGACGACCGGCGTTGGAATGCCAGGATTGCCTTCTAACGTTTGAATGTACGCTTTCTGCAATGGTTCTATCCTTGAGAAAGTGTCTATATCCTCTAACGTGTCCATTTCAGTACGCCATTGTGCCGACCCTACGGAAACACCTGTCTTGCCCGGTATCTGCGATTTTGAAATGTTTTGTTGCTTTTCTTGATCTTGTGTTGTCTTCGACTTGATCCTTTCCGGCGCCGCGATGTTCCAGTGGCTGTCGAAAATAGTCTGCAAATCGACAGGCGCTTCACCTGTGATTCGCAAATGAGTGTCACGCCAGAATCCCACTTCTGGCTTTAAACCTGTATACTCATACCCTACGTTGATCCCACCTGTAAAGGCTTCCTTTCCGTCGATTAGTACAATCTTACAATGATCCCGATAATTCCAGTTGGAGAACATCCAAGGGAAACGCAATGGAAATATGGTCCGGCATTCAATCCCTGCATTCATCATCTCAGTGATCTTACGCTGCGGAAACTGGCGGCTACCCCAACCGTCTCTCACAAAGCGGATCTTCACGCCGGATGCGGCCCGTTCCAGCAGTAGGTCCGTGATGCGTCTGCCAATCTGATCATCCCGGTAGATGTAATATTCTAGATCAATCGTTTTTTGGGCGTTCTGTAGGGATTCAAGGAGTTTTTCATAGGTTTTAATGCCGTTTATCAGTACTTGGACTTTTCCCGCACGAAGTCCGTGAACACTTAATTGCCCTAAAGCATGAGCGATGACTGAGGCTGAGCGGCTAAATGAATCAGGCAACTTGTCCGACTCATGATGAGGAGAAATCAATTTTTTTCGACTAATACGAACAGGATTGGTTGTACTGAGATAAAGTCCAAAACCGATGATAGGCAAAATGAGGCAGAAAGCTAACCAATTCAAGGCCTTGGCTGGCCGGCGAACCTCACGAATCGCTATGATAAACATAAAGATCGTATTTATTATGTATAGCCAAAGAATCAACATCAACAAAAACCCTCCTTTTTTATTCTCTAACATGTGTAAATGGGTATGTAAGTATACAACTTTTTCAGACCATATGCTGGAATTCGTTTAGAAAACTAAAGAAAAAATTCATCTTGTTTCTAAATCAATGGTTTGGACTGTCAGGCTCTACGAAATATTTCTGTTTTTTAAACCCATTTTTTGGAAAGGATAATACTCATAAAAGCTTGGCAACATAATGCTTGAACTTTTGGTTCAATTAAAGGAGGAAAACAAATGACAGTCGCAAGCAATTTAAAAACAACCTTGGCAGGATTAAAAAGTGCTCAGGCAAGTCTTGAGACTTTTGCTCTTGATACTGAAAACCAGCAGGCAAAGCAATTGTTTCAAGACTGCGCCCAACAAGCCCAGACAATCGTGGATTCTTTAAGTCCGCGTCTACAAGAAATTGAACAAGAAGAGCCACAATATAAACAACAGTAAACCGATTGAGAAGGGTGACCATGTCATCCTTTTCCAATTTACATATTTGAGGAACGGGTGATCGTATGAGAAAAATTCAACCAAAGGGTATTTTGATTCCTCTTTTGATTTTACTGCTACTGAATAGCGGCTGTAATAAACCAAAAGAGGAAAGTAAAAAAAAGAATGAAAATTCAACTAAAATTGCCTATGTCCAAACCCAACAGTCTGCTTCTCAAAAGGCAAAAAAAGAGGTTCTTTCTATGGAAGAAATCATCGATGTTAAAGCAGTAAACTCTGATAAGGAGATGTTTGTGGCGGCAAAACCAAAACATTTAGAACGCTTTCAGTTAAAAAGTCTGCGAAAGAAAATTAAGAAACGGCTGGAGAAACAATTTCCCGACCTGAAAGTGTATGTCAGTACCGATCAAAAAATTTTAAAAAAACTTGAGGAATTGGAAAATAAAGTAGATGAACCAAAAATGAACTCGAAAAAAATTGATAAAGAGCTTCAAAAGATAAAAGCTAAAGCGACGGATGAAGCATAAAAAATTCTTTTTGTAGAAAGGGAACCTTTCCATGGCTAATAACAATAAAGAAGTAACGCCTGTTCAACAAGAATATCAAAAATTTCAAGAAGAAAGGGAAACCAAACGACCCGTACTATCCAATTGTATTAAAGCATTTTTCGTGGGTGGTTTTATTTGTTTAGTAGGACAGCTCATTTCCTTTATGTATATTAATTATTTTGATTTTACAGAAAAAAATGTAGGGAATCCGACTGTTGCTACTTTAATTTTCATTTCTATGCTGTTAACGGGGTTTGGAGTCTATGACCGGATGGCACAGTTTGGTGGTGCGGGTACAGCGGTGCCGGTTACGGGTTTTGGAAATTCTGTCATCTCCGCTGCGATCGAGCACCGGACAGAAGGATTTGTTCTTGGTGTCGGCAGCAACATGTTTAAGTTAGCGGGCTCAGTTATTTTATTTGGTGTATTTTCTGCATTCGTTATTGCCATCATTAAAACCCTTATTATTCAATATGGAGGTTTTTAAATGTTAAATGGACATCGGACATGGGTGTTTGAAAATAAGCCTGTGATTATCTCAACCGGAACGGTCGGGGGACCCTTTGAAGCCAATGGGCGAATCGCTGAAGACTTTGACCTTCTTCACGAAGATTTATGGCTCGGCCAAGATTCTTATGAACAGGCACAAACGGTTTTGTTTGAAGAGTCTTGTGACACTGCGATTGAAAAAGCCGGTCTAAGAAAAGAAGATATTCAATTTATTTTAGCCGGGGATCTCATTAATCAGATTACGTCGACGAGTTTTGCCTGCAGAACACTGGAAGCTCCCTACTTAGGATTATTCGGCGCGTGTTCCACTTCAATGGAAGGTCTCGCTCTAGGTGCATTGATCGTTAATGGGAAAGGCGCAAAGTACTTATTGACTGGAACTGCAAGTCATAATGCGGCGGTAGAAAAACAATTTCGATACCCGACAGAATATGGCGGGCAGAAACCGCCAACCGCCCAATGGACGGTAACTGGAGCGGGAAGTGCCCTCTTAAGTGACAAGGGAAAGGGACCTCGCGTGACTTCTGCAACGATTGGTAAAGTGGTCGATATGGGACTATCCGATCCATTTAATATGGGCGGGGCTATGGCACCAGCAGCTGTAGATACCATTGAGGCACATTTAAAAGATCGTGGAATAGAACCTTCCTATTATGACCTCATTGTTACAGGAGATTTAGGTAAAATCGGCCATCATATCGCTCTCGACTTAATGAATAAACACGGTTTGTCTTTCAAGAAGGGTCAATTTCAGGATTGCGGAAAAATGATTTACCGGGAAGGACAACCTGTACTGGCTGGAGCAAGCGGTTGTGGATGTTCTGCAACGGTGGTTTACGGGCATTTATTAAATCGAATGAAAAAAGGGGAATTTAAGAAAATGCTTGTCGTGGCAACAGGCGCTCTTCTATCTCCTTTAACTTTTCAGCAAAAGGAAACGATTCCTTGCATTGCTCATGCGGTATCCATCGAATATGGAGGTGAAGAGTAAATGGCAATTTTTTTCTGGGCTTTTGTCATTGGTGGGGCGATTTGTGTGATCGGCCAGATTATGTTTGATGTTTTTAAATTGACTCCTGCTCATACAATGGCCACTTTAGTTGTCGTGGGTGCGATTCTTGACGGGGTGGGCTTATATGAGCCTTTAATGGATTTTGCAGGAGCCGGTGCAACGGTTCCAATTACAAGCTTTGGAAATGCTCTAGTGGATGGAGCCATGGCAGAAGCGGAAAAACATGGCATTATTGGTGTGATCACCGGAATGTTTAAGGTAACAAGTGCGGGTATATCCGCAGCCATCATTTTTGGAATGATAGGAGCATTACTATTTAAACCCAAAGGATAAGGGAGGTCCGCAAATGACAGTAGCATCCAATGTCAAACAATGCATGGTAACGTTAAAAGCAGCAGAAGCAACACTGAGTAATTTAGCGCAAAAATCTTCTGAAGACGATGCGAAAAAATTATTTCATGAGTGTATGTTAGAGGTGGGAAAAGCGATTTCAGATTTAAAACAAAGAATCGCACAGCTTGAATCCGAAGAACCACAATATAAAGGGAAATAGAAATTCGAGATAAAAGGAGATTGTTATGTTAGATTGGGTAGATATTGTTGTACGTTCCTTTATTTTTTTGATCACCCTCTTTTTATTAACAAAATGGTTCCTGGGCAAAAAACAATTATCACAATTGTCTTTTTTTGAATATGTAACTGGGATCACCATAGGAAGTATTGCGGCAGAAGTCACGATGGGATTGGAACGAAATATCATACATGGTCTCATTAGTATGAGCATTTGGTCGTTGGTTCCTTTTGCCATTGGACTTTTTTCCATGAAAAGTAAAAAAATAAGGGATTTTGCAGAGGGTAAGGCAAGAATTATAATAAAAGACGGTAAAATAATGGAGGATAATTTAAAAAAGGAACGGTATACCATTGATGAATTGCTTGAACAGCTTCGCGATAAAAATGTTTTTGAAGTATCTGACGTTGAATATGCTTTACTAGAGCCGAATGGACATCTGAGTGTTTTATTAAAAAAGGAAAACCAGCCTCTTACTGCAAAAGATCTTCATATTAAAGTTGCCCCTATCAAAGAACCCCAAACTGTCATTATGGATGGAAACATTTTAGATGAGCCCCTGTCCAATCGTGGATTAAACCGAGGGTGGTTAAATGAGGAACTAGATAAAGCCGGAGTTTCTCTCGATAATGTCTTTTTGGCTCAAGTTGATTCATATGGCCAGTTAACGATGGATCTTTTTGATGATAAAATCCAAGTGCCTTCTCCCCAGGAAAAGCCATTACTCTTAGCCTCCTTAAAAAAATGTCAGGCCGATTTAGAAATGTTTGCGCTGCAAACCGAATCTAAGGATGCTCAAAGAGTATACAACAAAAATGCTGATCGATTAACCCATATTATCAACAAGTTGAAACCAATGCTGCACGATTAAAGGAATATAGGAGTGATTAATCTTGATGAAAAATAAAAACAAAAGGCGAAAAAATAGGAAATGGACTGGAATCAGTTAGAATATTTGATGGGAATCTGGAAAAGAACGTATCAAAGAAAAAGTGGTGCTATCCCTCAAAAGTAAAAACCAGAAGAGACCAATAAATTGTCGTTTACCTTTTTTAACCAGTTTTCGTTCAAGAATATCAACGAGTGGTACATAATGGTGGCCAGGATCGCAATAACGAAGTCCGAGCAGGACAAGAGTGAAATTAAATACTTAGAAATCATATATACCATGTAACCGATGCCTTCTTTGGCGACGAGAAACTCCTCCATGATCACACCAACCTATGCCAGACCCACATTTACTTTTAAGACATTAATAATGGTGGGAAAACTAACGGTTCAAGCAATTTGGAAAAAATGGCAGTCACCATAAAAGGGACACAAAAAGAGTACCAAGTATGGTTCCTAATATGAAACCGAAAATTGCTTCTAATAGAGTAACTCCTATATGAGAAAATAAATTGGCATCAATGATCTTGTCCAAAAAAAAGAATCCATGTCCGTTCAGGTAAATTTATTATAATGGATCTATGCATCCCTTATTTGAGGAAATTACTCTTTTGGGAGAGCAAGGAGGTTTATTTAATACCAAAAAGCACTAGGATGGGGATCCTAGCGCTTAATGGCTCAGAGAGTTTTCAGTGCCCCTTATAATCGGAGCTATTTTCAATTTTGTCCATTTTTTTTCTGTTTTAAACTGAAAATGTGCCCCTTTAAAGAGATCAATTATATAGGAATGAGATATTATTTTCATTCAAACGCAATCGTTTACGGAAGCGAGCATGGATACAAAAACAAAAGTAATTTTATTTGTATGTGGGTTGAAAGGATCGCTCCTGAATTTCCTTAAACATTCAGGGATGATCACGATCCACCCGACGGTATAAAAATCCTGCTAATCTTATATTCAGTCCAGTCCCGCAAGCAATGTACATAATAAAAAAAGATCCCTCTTTAAGTGAAATTGACTAAACGAGGACACAACGGTTGATGGGGATTTGTTGGAAAACCATCTATATTCACCTGATCACATTAATTTAAACAAATTAAGGGTGTCACTACAGGTAGGTTTATCCATATTCATTGTTCAGAGTGTTAAGAGGGCAGTTCTTCCTCGTACTACCTGAACAAATCCCAGAGCGAACTTGCATTTTTTTGCTAGATTGAAAAGACAATATGAATTATAAGATTGTTAACTGTAGATTTGTGAAATATTAATTGTTATGTTTATATACTTCGTTAAGGAGGGTCATTGGGCCAATGGGTGCTGTTGAACGAAATGAATATCGGTTTGAACCAGAATATAGTGTAATCAACCAAAATGGCGCGATTTATTACTTACAGCAAGTAACCAAGACGTAATTGTATACCTTCAAAAGAGGTGGATGCGAGGTGCATAAAAAAATCATTAAAGGACTTCTACTAATAAAAGCAGGTATTCTTACTTCTTAAAGATAATTACAGAAGGGAGATTGTCAATGATTGCGATCTAAGCAAGGGTGAGCACGGAGGAGCAGGTAACTCAGAATAAGCCACCACTTATTTTTTTTCCTCTAGACTGTCACTCGGTACACTATCCATATACAACTGAAGCAAAAGGTCAATAAAAAGCACCGCAATCGAGTTATATGACGTTATGTTATAGGACACATCAAGAGGTTCCCCTGAACCATATATCGGGAGAATCAAATCAGCCATTTCCGCCAGAGTACTGTTCCTGCTGCTTGTTATCGCTGCGATTTTAATTCCCTCTCGTTTCGCGATCTGTGCCTTCGATAGGGTATACGATGATTCACCTGATCTTGAGAACACCACCATTAGCTGGCTTTTTGCTAGTTGGTTCATATAGATCCCGCCGGGAGCGCTTACGTTAACCAGCCATGTATCCTTTCCAATGATTTGGAACCGCTGAGTGAAATATGTGGCGACAATCTCTGAAATTCCTGAGCCACACACACCTATGTAGGAAGAATGAGATAATAGTTGAATAAAGTGTTCTAAGTCCTCTTCATTTAGTTGGGTAATCGTGTTTTTATAGTTTTGCTGAAACGAATTCAGCAAAACTGAGGCCATTTTGTTTATCGATGAATCAGTGTCATTCTGATTGTCCTCAAGATAATCATATTGTTGTTTCAAAAAAAACTTTAGTTCACTGTAGCCGCTTAACCCCATTTTGACACTAAGACGGGAAATGCTTGATGTGGATACATAATTATTTTTTGCCGCTTCTCGAATGCTGTAGGTTTGCAATTGATCCATATGTTCAATTAAATCGAGAAGAACCATATATTCCGTATCATTGATGGTGTCCCCGATGGTAGCGAGGATTTTATTAAGCAATAAACGTTTCATCGTTTTCCCTCCAGATACCTATTATAAAATAGGGGACAGGGAAATCAAAGAGACCTGATGATAAGTCAGGTCTCTTTGGTTAAATATTATGCTAAGACTGGCCAGAAATCTTTATTTGCTTCGATCAGATCATCCAAGACAATCTTTGCCACTTCTGCTGAAGGGAATGTTTTATTGAGTGTAAATGCCTGTAGTGCTTTTTGGTATGATCTTTCCAATGCCCCTTCAACAAGCAATTTTTCAGAGGCTAGTTGCTGCTCGATTAAACCTTTGTAAAATAAACCAATGGGTTCTAATCGAATAGGTTCAGGTCCTCTGCTCGTTACATACGCTGGAATTTCGACCATTGCATCGGAAGGCAGGTTGGGAATCGCTCCGTTGTTTTCAACAATTAGGAGGAAGCGCTCGCGACGATCAAAGGCGATTGACATGGCTACATCAACGATAAAAGTACCATGGACACCGACATTGAACCCTTCTTGGAATTCACCCGTCTCCTCCAGATGCTCAATAGAGTCAAACAAGTTCTTTTCACGATGATCCATCACCCGGTTTGCCCTCGTGTACTCTGGATTTGTTTGTTCGACCACGGTTTGCGGAATCAAATAATATTGCAAGTAGGAGCTAGGCAGATACTCAGGGAAAAGCTGAAGCATTTTTGCCACGTTTTTATGCGCTTTAATCCAATCTACATCGGAGTGCTGCAGATCTTTTGACTGTTCCGGAGTTACTAGCCCGTTTACGCTCATATACTCACGCAATTCGTTCATACGGCTTTCACCTTTAACATACACGTCGGTAAACCAGCCAAAATGGTTTAATCCAAAGTAATCAACTTCAATTTCATCTTTTTTTGCGCCTAGAATTTCGGCCATGCGAAGCATCATACCTATTGGCATATCACAAATGTTCAAAATACGTGCATTTGGACGTTCTCTTCGAATGGCTTCGGCTACAATCGCCGCAGGATTTGAATAGTTAATGATCCACGCGTCAGGAGCAAACTGCGCTGCATAATCGCAGAGTTCTATCATTGGACCAATAGTTCTCAACCCGTATGCCATACCGCCCGGCCCACATGTTTCTTGACCAACAATCCCGTGGCCGAACGGAATTTTTTCATCCTTTTCACGCATAACATTACCGCCTACACGAAGCTGCGCAAAGATAAAGTCAACATCTTCAAATGCGGTTTTTGGTTCGGTTGTGGCTGTGATTTTTACGTTTGAATCAAATTCAGCGACTACTTTTTCTGTAATCATTGCCACTTTCCCCTGGCGTTCTTCATTGATATCATATAAACGAATTTCGCTAACCGGGAATTCTTCCTTCTTAAGCATTAGTGCTTTCGCAATTCCTGGTGTATAAGTGGAACCTCCACCCGCTACGGCAATTTTATAAGTTTTCATATTAGCACCTCAATCTCTGTTTGGTTTATTGATCTAGCTGAACGTCTAATGCTTCACGGTATTCAGATACCTTCATACCAAAAACAATATGAACTTCTTCTTCTGATGGCTTTGACATACCGAGAGAATCCGGTACCTTTTTGAGAGCTCCTTCATTCAACAGTGATGGGTCATGAACGAAAATTCGAAGGCGGGAAATACAGTTGGTGTAATCTTTAATGTTGTCTTTTCCACCCAGGTGTTCAATTAAGATTTTTGCTACTTCATTTTTATCAGCTTTTGAAATAATAAGCTTGGAGGCTGCCACTTCTGCGTGTAAAATCTCTTCCGTATCTTCTTCTGGTTCCCGTCCGGGTGTCATAATGTTGAATTTTTCGATATACCACTTAAACGTAAACATATAGATGAAGAACATCGCGACACCGACTAATGTGACAGGAATCCATGTTGACTTATGACCTTGGAAAACACCATTAAAGATAAGTTCGATGATGTTGTTACCTCCTAGGTAAGAAGCGTTCACTAAATCTAAAATAGCAAACGACAATCCAGTTAGAGCAGCATGAATCACGAATAATCCTGGCGCAAGGAACATGAATAAGAATTCGAAGGGTTCTGTTACTCCAGCAAAGAAAGAAGCACTCGCCGCCGAGATGGCGATAACTTTTGCTCGATTCTTATTCTTCGCCGCAAGATAGATCCCCAGCAAGGCACCAGGTACACCAAATACTTTAATTGGAGTCGCACCCTGGCCGAGCCAAACACGGGTAATATCGGAAAGGTCCCCGCTGAACTTGCCACACCCTAACGCAGCAGTTGTAATGGCCTTGGTACCTGTATAAAATTGTCCACATATTTCCTTTGTTCCCCCAACCGGTGTAAAGTGTGCCAACGAGTACCACACATGGTGAAGCCCGGTTGGAATCAGCATTCTTTCAATAAATCCGAATAAGAACGATCCAAATACGCCTGCTCCGGTGACAAGCTTGGCAGCGCTGTAAATTCCTCCTCCGATGACCGGCCAGATGAACGGAATCACAATCCCAACAACCATAAAGATAAAACCGGTGGCGATCGGGGGGAAATGTTTGCCTCGATAAAAGCTAAAAATCATCGGCAGCGATTGAGTCTTAAAGCGTTTGGTTGCCCAAGCTGAAACAGTACCAACAATAACCCCGCCAAGTACTCCAGTATCAATCGTTTGAACACCGAGCACCATCGTCTGCATTGCTTTTCTCATCTCAAGCGTTTGAGAAATGGCAAGCATATTGTTTTCACCGACGACTACATCCGGTTTGAGTGCCAACCCGAATGTAGACATCGCCAAGCTCGAGAAGGTAATCATAAATAAGTAACCCACTACAGCTGAAAAGGCCGCAATTTCCTTGGAACCTTTTTCCGACATTCCGATTGCGATGGATACTGCAAATACAAGCGGCATAAACCGTATGATAACAAGTCCGGATTCACTGAGAGCATTTGCAATAAATTGAACCCATGTGTTACCTAAGAAGGGAACTGCTTCAATAAAAAACGGGTTTTTCAAAACCGCTCCTAAGGATAGCAGCAGGACAAAGAATGACATAGCCGCTACGGCTAAAAGAAACGATCTTCCCAGCATGGAAAAATAACTTTGTAATTTCTTCCTCAAAATATAACCCCCTTTAAAACCCTCATATTTAAATGTGTGCGTTTTCAACATTGAAACTATATCACAGAATTTTTTGTTAATGTCTGTTCTTAAAACATGTTTTTTGTATTTTCCTCTAATTGAAACATGTTTTAACCTTCCTGCATTTATAGATACAGCACCCCTTATTCGTCTAGTATAGTAGTAGATCCATTAAGCTTCTTAATAGGAGGAGAAAATATGATAAAACATTACGATATTGTGGTGGTGGGTGGTGGACCGGCTGGAATTAATGCCGCTATTGCTGCTGGCCGAAAACATAAAAAGGTACTATTAGTTGAAAGGCATGGTTTTCTTGGAGGCATGTCCACCATTGCAAGCGTTTACCCATGGATGACATACCACAATGAAAATGGAACCCAAGTAATCAAAGGTATTGCTGATGAAATTGTCCAGCGCTTAAAGAATCGCGGTGCTTCTCCAGGACATCTTCGCGACACGTGTGGGTTTGTTTATAGCGTCACACCTTATGATCCGGAGGTGTACAAAGTTCTAGCTGTTGAAATGCTGGAAGAAGCGGGGGCCGACTTACTCGTTCATAGCTTTGTCGATACCGTTAAAGTTGAAAATAATCGGATTCAATATATACAGATCACCTCAAAATCAGGGCGACAAAAAGTTTACGCTGATATGTTTATCGATACTTCAGGAGATGCAGACATTGCATACTTGTCAGGAGCGCCCACTCTTAAGGGTCGTGATCAAGACCAAAAAACTCAGCCGTTAACGATGAAGTTTAGGATGCGGGGAGTGGATTTGAAAAAAGTCAAAGAGCAAATGATCAACCATCCAGAAAACTTTTTTAAAAAAACACCGTTTGATGACCTTCCAAATCTGCCATTGACTGCTGTGCAGGGTTTTTATAAAGAATGGAAGGAAGCGGATCTGCCAATTAACCGTGATCAGGTTCTTTTCTTTGCAGGTCCAGCAGAAGATGAAGTGCTTGTGAATATGACAAGGGTTCAGGATCTGGATAGCACAAAAATTGAGGATTTAACAAAGGCCGAATTTGAAGGCCGCAAGCAAGTGTTAATGGTGGCTGATTTTCTCAAAAATTTAATTCCTGGTTTTGAAAATGCTTCTATATCGAGCACTGGTGCCCAAATTGGAATTCGTGAATCTCGCAGAATTGAGGGGAACTATGTATTAACAAAAGAGGATGTGGTAGCCGGACGAAAGTTTGACGACGTTATTGCAAAAAGCGGTTATCCAATTGATATCCATGCTCCAAGCGGAAACGGAATGGAGATCTCATGGATAGAAGGGGACGGTTCGTTCGACATTCCTTATGGATGCCTTGTTCCTAAGAAGATCCAAAATTTACTTGTAGCCGGACGCTGTATGTCAACTTCTCATGAAGCACTTGCCACGACTCGTTTAACTCCGAGTGCGATGGCGGTTGGACAGGCAGCTGGAACAGCAGCTGCAATGACCCATACCAACGGAACAACTCCATCAAACATTGATATTAAAGAGCTTCAAAAACAGCTCGTTGAAGATGGGATGGTTTTAGTATAAAACTTTAGATGTTCACTCTCAAATTAACATGGAAAAAGCTTACCAAATAACGGTAAGTTTTTTCGTGGGTGTGTAAAACTTAAGGCTGACATTATTCTTCTATAAAACAATAGGATTAAAGCACCTGTGGTTGATATCGTAGGGGATAACACCGTTTTATTTTATAAAATGTAAATAAAACGTTATGTATAATAAACACGTCGTTGTTCGAGACCTCCGCCTTATCCTTCCGTTTTTCGTAACTCTCAAGTCGATAATATAGCTCTTACTTATAGGTTTAATTGGGGCATTTATATATCCAAAAGCGTTATTTTGGGTGGGGGGCCTCGGTTTTCTAGTTCTAAGTACGTTAGGAGTACTTTTAATTTTAAGTTTCCTGGGATTTTTCTTTTTTGAAAATGATTAAAAAACATGCTAAAAAAAGTACATCAGTCCATTCCTTTTTAATGGGATTTTGGGATATAGAATTAAAAATTAGAATTCCATTAAGGTAGAGCTACAGCTTTATACCGTCCTTTAAATTATCAAGAATAACAGAGCTTTGAATTTGCTGATGATATATTCTGCTTGCCTTTCGTGGCATAAATATTGTTTAGACACGAATTTGATAATGGTATTAATCAAACACAAAGTAGAAGAGCAATTGCTCTTCTGCTTTTCATCACTTGGATATTATTTCGATGAAATTCCCGTATTTGATGAGGAGACCAATTTATTCAGCAATTTCATTCCGTCAGGACCAGACCTGTACTGGTATCCCATCCTGCATGAGAATCATATCCTATTGAAATGTCCAAACCAAATGATGGTTACTGGGTCAGAGGAACAGGGAAAACTTATACCAATTAAGTCCATGAAAGAGACTCGTTTTTACACATCAGCGAGTCTTTCTTTCGTGTTTAAGAGGGATCAAAATAAACGGAAATGGGGAGTACTAGGTAAGAACAAAAAGTAAAACGATGTTAGTGTAAGCGTGAGTAATTAAATACTTGCATAAAATTTATTGTGATTGTTATAGGCAAAAAGCGAACCGAAAGTTCGCTTTTTTGAATAAAACGAAAAGCAAATGCATAATTAATCAAAATAATAAGATTACAATCATTTTAAAGGAGATGACAGTGATGGTTCCCTTTTTTCTTTATAAAACAACAGATAATCAGCTCCTCGCGTCTACCGCTAAACGTTGTAATCTAGAAATAGCTTCTATTAAAGATATAAGACGTGAATTATCCCAAAAGAAAAAAATGCGTGACGGATTGCTCAAGGTTAAAGAGGGCTATTTTTTATTTGATAAGCAAACTGAAAATTATGAAAGGGTTTTCCATGATTAATTCTGGAATGCTGGCTACAAAGGGGAATGTACATATCATAATCTATAAGCACTTAAAGTCAGAGGTGCATACAGTCTCTTTTAATGCGATCAAAATAGAATTCAAACTAGACGATGAGCTATTTTTTCAAAAAGAGAATTGGTTAAAAAGTTAAGGACTTTAAAATAAGTGCTGAATAGACCATAAATATCATAGACCGTTGGGCATTTGTTGTTGTAAGGAGGCTTGTCTAAAAACAATAGCATTTAGTGATCTAGATTCAACGTTTATAGTAGGAGCGACTACAATATAAACGATCTCTACTAGTACGGGACCGAGCTTGTTATGTTGCGGTACCAGGTTAGGCTGGGAGTTACGGTATAAGCAAAGCGTGAATTCTGTACGGTATAGGTTCCTGATTCTTGTAAAACTGCTATGTTTACGCCGTTTTCTTGTAACCTATACTCATTTTAAAAGTTAAGATAGTTCCGGCAGCTTTAGCGATAATGATCTCAGCAATCGAATCGATCTTGGCTTGATGTGGTCCGGGATTTGGCGGGCTGACACCAAGTAAAGAACGTCTTGAGGTACGTTAACTAGCAAACTGACTTTCTGACAGCTTTTCTTTTTTTCTTGATAAAATGCACACAAAAAAAATCGCCTCTTTTAGTAAAATGAAAGTTACCACACCCACAATTCACGAAAGGACGATTTTTATGAGCAATCAAATGATAAGATTGACCAGCTTGTTGTTGAGCTTGTTGCTGTCTTTGACGAGCAGCTTGTTGTTGCTGTTGTTGGTTATCCATGTTTTTCACCTCCACGAAATATAATTTACCCTGTATATGAGCTTTTTATCCTTTATGAACACCGATTAACTTGCTTCTATGAAGAACTGTACCCGCATTGATGCAACGATACGGTCCTTAATAACGAAGCAGAACAATGTTTTTTTCTTATTTCATCCATGGTTTACCCTAGTGGACTTCGTTTAGGATTATCCAAATCAAACAAAGATAATTGTAATTCGGAATCATCCAGTACCTTTATTCAAGGATTTAAGAACTTTCTCGCGAATTTTTTGTCGGAAGGAGAATTGGTGAAAGCTTCCGTACTGTGATGACTCTGAGCATGTCACCTGGCCTTCTGCCACTTTGGTGGAGGGAGGTGAAGAATGATGAGAACAATCAACCGCAATATTTATAAAAGGGTGAATGGCCTAATAAGAAAAAAGTTACAGAAAAAAGGAATTTGTTTTACAAAGAAGATGATTCCGTTTTTTATTAATCAATTTTTTTTAATTGTAACTGTAAAATTACCTTTCAAACTTGCAAGCTTATCTGTTCCGGACTCTATCCTACCTAATTTATTAAGTCCCTTTGCATAACCAAAATCCCCCAGAAGAGAACACGTTAGCTGCACTTCTTTTTTGTAAAAAAAATACATTGGAAAGTGAAGGATTGGTCTAGAGAAAAGCTTGCAAATTCGCTCTTTTAACGGTAGGCATACACCCTTATTGATGGTGAACATATATTAGAAAAAAAGGGTAAGGGTGATTGTATGAGTGGATCAGTACTTCATTATTATGCAGGTGGAAATACAGCTAAAGGATATATAAGTCTTTATCACTCTGCATTAAGGGGTTTAAACCGTGTGTTTTTGCTTCAAGGGGGTTTACGATCAGATAAATCTGCATTCATGAATACAATAGGTGAAACATTAAGTGCAGAAGGACATACTATTGAATTTTTGCATTGTGCATATAATAATGAATGGATAGAAGGGTTAATCGTTCCTGATGCCGGTATTGGAATTATTGACGATGCAGTGCCTGATATTGGCAATGAAATAGCAAACGAAAATCTGCAAATAACCATTCTTGAAAGTCTAAAGACCACTAAATATCTTTTTGAACATCATAATAAAATGCAACAGCTTAATATGGACATTTTTGCAAAATTGCAAAAAGCATATGCTACATTTGCAGAATCACTTAAAGCACATGATGACATAGAAGAAATCTATATCTCTAACATGAGTTTTGCTAAAGCCAATCAATTGACAAATGAGCTGATTGACCTTTTCTTTGGAGAGGAGAGAGCTGAAAAAACTTCAAATGTAAAACATCGTTTCCTAGGTGCAGCAACTCCAAATGGCGCAGTTGACTATATTCAAAATCTAACAGAAGATATATCGAAACGTTATTTGATTAAAGGCAGAGCGGGATCAGGGAAATCAACAATGCTGAAGAAGATTGCAGCTGCTGGAAAGGAAAAAGGATACGACGTTGAGATTTACTACTGCGGATTTGATCCAAACAGTTTAGACATGGTCATCCTTCGTGAAAAAGGCATCGCAATATTTGATAGTACAGCACCTCATGAATATATGCCTGAACGAGAAACAGATGAAATCATTGATATGTACGAAACTTGTATTACACCCGGTACGGATGAAAAGTTCGCTGCAGAAATCGAAAGAACAACCAAAGTTTACAAAGATAAAATGAAGGAAGCAATCTGTTATTTGGCGGAAGCAAGGAACATGATGGTTCAGCTTGAGGATCTTAAATGTATAAGAAACTCTGCTATTTCTGTTGGTCTTTATGGCATAGTGGAAGAGATAAAACTGATCTTGAAACTAAATAAGTAAAACCTTACAAGTAGAGCTAACCAACATTTAGCTCTATTTTTGCATACTGTTAGTTTAAAGCATCGAATAGGTGTATTCAGTTGATGCTGTTCACGATCAAATTGATAAGACACAATACAATCTTTGAGTCTCATACAGCATAAGTATGGTTATTCTCGATCATTACCTTACCTGAACAATCAATAAGGGAGAATGATTGACCAAAATCTCGACCAAAAAATGACCAAAATTATATAAAAAGATAAGATATATTTTGAAAACCAAAAAAAGTAATCTGCTGATATTACACATTTTAAGCCATATTTGAAAAAGAAAAAAAGGGTGAGATATGTTCTGGCCCTTGGGAAGGCGAACAACTGTATTAAAATTTAAACCCCTTGACACCTTGGTGTTAGGGGGTTTTGTTTGTTGTTTTGGTGGCCAGTTTTATTAGTTAAAATGCTCATTGACCACATTTTGAGCACTAAAATTTAATGGGGTTTTATTTATTAAGAAGCCTAAACATTATTCGCTTTATAAATGATAACAAATGTGTTATGAGAATACGTCATAGTTCATTTTGTCTCTTATTTTTACTACTTTATTAAACAATCTGACCGTGTTTAGTGTTGTGCGTTGCTAAAAAAAAAATAAAAGCCAAACCATCAAAGAGATTGAAACCAATGTGGCGTATCGATGGTTCCAGGGGTATGGGTTCGATGAAAAAATCCCCCACTTCTCCACCTTCGGTAAAAACTATGCCCGTCGCTTTCAGGATAGTGATTTGAACAGATTTTTACCGCAGTCTCCGGGAAGCGACCAACTACGGGCTGATCGATCCTTCGGTCGCCTTCATTGATTCTACTCACGTCAAATTTATTTTTTTACATTAATGCAGGAGTTAAGCCATTTAATGTCAAATTAAGACAATAGACAATAGACAATAATTTACGTCAACCGTTTACATACTGTGAAATTATTTACACCTAAACTTGGATAATGATAGTAGGGATTAACTTATTATGAGACATTCTTTTTTAACAAAAGGTAAAATCCTTTTATTTCTTACACTCATCTTTATTACCGGGTGTGACGCTAACGCCACCCAGCCATCATCGACCACGTCTTCGCCAAAAAAGAAAGAACAAATAAAACAAATAAAACAAATAGAACGCAAAGAACGCAAAGAACGCAAAGAACGCTTATTAGCAAAAGCGAAAGTCTCAGCCCAACAATATGATTATCAAAAAGCTATAACACTATTAAAAAAATCAAGTATTTTAAAAGATGAAGACATTCAAAATGCCATAGGTACATACGAAAAACAAAAGAAAAACCTTGTGACATGGCCAGACAATAGCAAGATCCCTCATTTATTTTTTCACTCATTAATCGTTGACCCATCCAAAGCATTTGACGGGGATGACATGGCCCAGGGTTACCAAGACTACATGGTGACCATCAATGAATTTAAAAATATTTTAAATCAATTATACGAGAAAGAATACGTCCTTGTGAGTATCCAGGATATTGCGAAACTAAACAAAAATGGGAAAATGGTTTATCAAACTATTAAATTGCCACCAAATAAAAAACCATTGGTATTGTCGCAAGATGATGTTAGCTATTATGAATACATGAAAAATGACGGATTTGCCAAAAACTTAACCCTTGATACCAATGGAAATGTGACAAATACCTACATAAATAGAAAAGGGAAACTCGTTCAAGGTGCATACGATCTAGTTCCTATCGTTGATCATTTTGTTGACAAACATCCAGATTTTTCTTATAAAGGAGCAAAAGGAATTATTGCGTTAACGGGGTATAATGGAGTTTTGGGATATCGAACGTCAGAGAGTGACTATGGCCCAAATAGTGATAAACCAAATCCAAATATCAAAAAGGATTTGTTGAAAGCGAAAAAAGTTGCCGTTGCAATGAAACAAGAAGGATGGAAATTTGCCTCTCATACTTGGGGACACCTAAATGCAGAAAAAGTATCCCTAGATCTCTTTAAAAAAGATACCTCCAAATGGGAACAAGAGGTCGAACCGATTGTCGGAAGCACAGACACTATTATTTTCGCGTTTGGCAGTGATATTGGAGATTGGGGACAATATTCCAATAATAAATATCATTATTTAAAAAGCCAGGGCTTTGATTACTATGCCAACGTTGACGCATCAAAAATTACCTGGTCTCAATTAGGTCCACATTACTTCAGGCAAGCCCGCATTAATGTGGATGGCTTACGAATGCGTGAAGCATTGGCCGGAGAAAACGAGGTATTAAAACATTTTTTTGATGTCAAACGTGTTTTTGATTCCTCACGACCAAAAGCAAAAACATTGATTCATTAGGTTTCACTGTATTGTTTTAGGCAAGAATTTCTTAATAAACCATTCACAAAAACAATTGTCGTAACGATTAAAAAGAATACAAAGAAAATTTAAAGCCATTCTTGTAAAGTCATAGAATGGCTTTTATTTAATAATCAATAGGACTAAATTTCACGGCTCTCTAAAAATTCGAGCCTTATCGAACGAAATGATTATCGTCGTCACGATCGTCACGATATAGGTAAAAAAGATAGAGTATCGAACAATGTCCGATCCGATTTTTTTCATATTATATAGGCTATATACTTGGCACCATTCGGCGATGTAACCGAATGAGTATTTTCCTGTATCATAACCAAAATGTTTCATGACCACATAACCAATGGCTTCTTTAATGTGGCTGTCTTCCTTCTCAAATGGAGCACCTTAGGCATGCAGAAGATAATGGCCATATTCATGGATAAGTGTTTTTAATTGCTAAAAGGCGTTTCGTCCTTTCTGAATGGCGATGAAGTTTTCCTTCGGATGAAATTAGCCATTGGCGTGACCCGTGTACTTCCATCTTCCAGCATTTGAACCGGTGATGGTCGGATAGCGTCTCCATCTGTCTGGTCCAGATCAAAGACATTGACATACCGAAAACCGTACCTTGTTTTTATTCCCCAGATGCCTTCTCCAGCAAAGGCGCCAAAATTTTAATCGCTTTTTCCCCTTTCTTTATATATCGGCCGTCCATTCTCCATTTATGAAAGTCTTGACCGCCGTTGCTGTCGGTCTTTGGCAAAAGATTAAAATCGTGTTGTTAAAGCTGTAGGAATGAAAACTGGCAATAAACTTTAGCCAATCGTGACACGCGGCACTCGGCTGACCTTGTGAATGCCTCGTTCTAACTGGTTTTTAACCCTCTTCTTACACTGAAAGGCTCTTCATTGGTTCTCCTCTTGAGCATATATGTCGCCCTTGTCGGATGTGTAGCACTCCTCATGATCAAGAAAATGAAAACAATGTTTGAAAAGGTCGAATCGCAAAAATAAGGGGGTCAAAAAGATCCAACTTAGTATTTCCTTTTTATACCCTTTCCCATTATTGGGAATCCTAGATCAAAAAGGGGGAGACGATGATCCAACCCGATTTTTTCTTCCTGCTCATGCAGTTCTCACGCATTCTTCAGATGGCACGTTTGATAAAAGGTGTGTACGCTTTTACTTTTGTCTCTTAGCGTTTTATCGTTAGAAATTAAGGTAAGCCCAATGACTTAGGGACCTTTAGAAAGCGATTTTTTCCTTTTTAGGGTCCGTTCGCCGACTTGGCTTAGCCAATTTTTTCGGTTAACGCCAGCTCTTCCGGCTGTCATAAGCCCACACTTTATAATGGATAGAACAAAGGAAGGAAAACGATACCATAAAGCACGTCACTGTGAGTGGGATAAAAAAATAGAATTTGTTGAGGAGTATTTTCAATATCCCAATACGCTTTACATTATAGGGATCAGCAAAAAGTAGTGTGAAGCCGTTATCAGATTGTGACACACAGCGCAAACGAGAGTCAAACTGAAAATCTCGTAACTTCGACGTCTTGTTTGATTTTCTTTAGGGATGCGAGGTCTGTTTTCAATGAGGAATTGGATTCAAAAACCAAACGGAAAAACAGCTTCTTATGGCAAACTTTTAAAAGTGCGTTCATATCAATAAATACACTTTACAAAAGCAAATATAAAGGCGAATACACAAGTAATTATACCCTTTGTCAAACTTTAAAAGATTTGGTCTTTATCAACAGATGATGGATGATAATTGATCGTTTAAGGAACAATCAATATAAACTGAAGTCGAGTGATAGAGTGATTTAAATGAAAACGTAGAACAGTGTTAGGAAATTGGTTTTAATATAATGGTTCAAATGGAGAAGGTGAAAGAATGATTAACTATTTAGGAACACCAAAAATAGAAACCGACAGATTAATCCTTAGAAGATTGGAACCTACTGATGCACAAAGTATGTTTGACCATTGGCTTTCAGACGAACGGGTAACTGACAATCTCATCAAAGGAGCACACAAGACCGTTTCGGAAACGTTTGAGTGGGTGGATGGAATTGTGAGGGAGTATAGCAGTAAAGAATTTTGTGACTGGGGCATTGAAATAAAAACTACCGGTGAACTAATTGGAGAAATCGAACTCTACAATTTTGACATTCCCACTGAAAACTGTGAAGTAGGTTATTCGCTTGGATGCAGATGGTGGCATCAGGGCTATGGGACTGAAGCGTTAAGAGCGGTTGTTGAATTTGGTTTTAGGTATATGAATATTCACAAAATATCCGCAGCACATAACATCGATAATGCAGCTTCTGGCAGAATTATGAGTAAAGTTGGGATGGCACAGGAAGGTATGATCAGGCATAAGATCCGCAATGCCAAGAATCAATACAAGGACTGTGCAGTTTATGGAATTCTCCAAGAAGATTATCTTAAAAATACTGTCAGTACCCCAACCTATATCCTTAATTTAGAATGATTAAATCCGGCAATCCAAAATAAGTGGTTTAATGATGTTCCTCTGAAGTAGGTCTCTTTTCCAGGCTTTTAAATGGCCGATGTCCGGCCGCAAAAGAAGCGTTCAAAACCTGGAAGAAGGTTCCCGTGCTGGAGCCAAGGAGGAGATCAAAGGAAGAAATCTGTTTGTTTCCTTGTTAAATTACACTAATAATCATTTATTTCCATTAATCCCGCATAGCATCTAATGGGCTGTTATTTCTTTCCTTTAAAATATCTAGAATGATTTCAATATGTACAGCTGCCCATGATTTTTCATGAAAGTGAAGAATCACACTTATGGTAAGAATAAAAACATATAGAAAAATAAAGACAATCCAAAGAAAGTTTCCTTCTTTGAATAGAAATTGATGTAATTGTTTCGAAAACAGAAAAAAAAGCCATGGTGCAGAGGATACAAAAATAGGGATGGTTCCCGAACCGTTTTTTTCTTTAATCATACGATAATAAATTTTTTTTAGTGTATCGCTATTAATTGAATGATAAAAATTGCAAATTTCTTCAACCTCAATAATTTCCTTTAATCCATTCAAAGTCTGGCCATTGTCAGAGGCCTTTTTTAGTTGAGAATAAACCTTATGAGCATCTCCACGTAATGAAAACATAGTTTAATCCTTTACCTCCATTAACAACGTTAAATCTTATTAGAAGGTTTCACAAAATTTTTAAATTTATGCATGGTATTTCGTCGAATAAACGAATAAAAGTTAGTAAAAAAAAGCTTTGTGTTTTTCTCCTTTGTTCTCCCCAGTTAGGCTCCATCATCAATTCATAGGATTTCAAATATGTATCGCGGTACTGGATGTGTTCAACACAAGGGCAAAGACCCACATTCCGTTAGCAAAACAGCCTGCCGCTGGATGGCGTTTCTTTAACAAGGAATTTAAATGTGTTATTGGTAATCGAAACCTTAGATTCGATTTAGTTGAAGAGATACTTTTTCCTACAGGTTTGTCCGGTAACAACAAAAACAGGACCGGAGGAAATGTTTGCGCTGCAAACCGAATCCAAGGATGCCCAAAGAGTATACAACAAAAATGCTGATCGCATAACCCATAGTATTATCAACAAGTTTAACCCAATGCTGCACGTTTAAAGGAATATAGGAGTGATTAATTTTGATGAAAAGCAAAAACAAAAGGCGAAAATGAAAGGGACTGGAATCAGCTAGACAACAATGCGGGTCAAATCGCCCATAAGATTAAATTGCTTAAGAAAACCGCGAAAAACGGAAAATCAGCTTCTCCTGATTGCCGGTGTTAACATGTGCAGGTACCCTGTTAAAAAATGCATTCAGTTGACAAGTAGAAAATAAGGCTAGCAATATAAACAGGAGGTGCAGTAAGTAGCTCTTTTATTTTTGCCTTTTGAAAGGAGTTGCGACCAGGGTTGGTGTTATTCTTTATTTATAAATTATTACAGCATTAAATCCTACAATCTTTTGCCTGAAGGCAACTAAAACAACGCCTTAGGGCGTTCTATCGCGGTTCGTTATCAAGACGATTACGTTGTATATAAGTCTTCAATTAAATCAAGGGTTTTACTCTTTGTATAGATAACCAGCTAAACATGGAAAACGTATACTAAGCAAAATTAGGTATGAGACATGGTGGGCCGAAATCAGCTCCTGAACATCGAAGATCATTTGGATTGTGTTGGTTAACATACGGTTTGAAAGTAGGAGGTAATGTTCGTTTGTAGAACATTCATTTTTCTATATTAAAATGAAATCCGAGATCGAGAAACCAAATAAAAACGTGATAACAAAAGATAAACAACCAAAAATGCTCCCTAGTGATTAAGGAGCATTCTTGTATAGAGGTTATTGTTGTTGGCCTTGTTGGCCCTGTTGACCTTGTTGGCTGTTACGTTGTTGAGACTGTTGGTTTTGCTGACGAACTTGTTGAACATTAGTTTCGCTACCAAATTCAGTCCCGTAAGATTGACCAGCCTGTTGTTGGCCTTGTTGGCCCTGTTGACCTTGTTGGCTGTTACGTTGTTGAGACTGTTGGTTTTGCTGACGAACTTGTTGAGCGTTAGTTTCGCTACCAAATTCAGTCCCGTAAGATTGACCAGCTTGTTGTTGAGCTTGTTGCTGTCTTTGACCAGCGTTTTGTTGTTGAGCTTGTTGCTGTCTTTGACGAGCAGCTTGTTGTTGCTGTTGTTGGTTATCCATGTTTTTCACCTCCATGAAATATAATTTATCCTGTATATGAGCTTTTTATCCTTTATAATCACCAATTAACTTTCTTTTATGAAAAACTGTACCCGCATTGATGCAACGGTACGGTCCTTAATAACGAAGCAGAACCATGTTTTTTACAAAGATAATTGTAATTCGGAATCATCCAGTACCTTTATTCAAGGATTTAGGAACTTTCTCGCGAACTCTTTGTCGGAAGGAGAATTGGTGAAAGCTTCCGTACTGGGATGACTCTGAGCATGTCACTTGGCCTTCTGCCACTTTGGTGGAGGGAGGTGAAGAATGATGAGAATCAACCGCAATATTTATAAAAGGATGAATGGCTTAATAAGAAAAAAGTTTATGAAAAAGGGATTTATTTCCTGCTAACGAATGGTTAGGAGCTGGAGGGGGTGAAGAATTGGAAAAGAAGTCTTATTATCATTTCATCGTTTACTATAAAGACAAGTTGGTCTTTGATGGTGATGAACATGCATTAAAAGAAATGGCTCCATCATTTGAGGCTAAACCACCGTATAAGGTCCTTGTTCCAGCTTCAGTACAAGCTATACGTCTTATTATTATTTAATTATATATTATTGTTCACTTGTTCATATAGTTGTTTTAAGTAAACTGATGCTGCAAATAACTGGTTTGATGGAAAAGTTCCTTGTGTACATCAAGATTGGAGTTATACTTGTTTGGTTTGTTACATATATATTCAGAAGTAATTCAAGAAAAAGTCCAATTTTCAGAGCCACCCTCAATGGGTGGTTTTTTGTCTGTGAAAACCAAGCTCGACAAACGTGAGCTTCGATAGGCACCTTACATAATTGAAATCTCACATCATTTCATACCAAAAATCCGCGTAATGAAAGACAGGTCATGTTGTTTTTGATGCGAAAATATTCTGTTTTCTTTCTTTTCTTGTTTAAAGATAAAAGATGAAGTTCAAATTTTAAAACAATAAGATCAAATACGATTATTATCGTCTTTACAACAAACCACCTAGGCATCAACCTTGAAGCGCGGTCTCAATTATGAAGGCAGCTAAACGCAATAAAATATGATGACCAATCGAGGATGTAAAGCGAAGCATCGTGTGAAGTCAACACCTAAGACCATGGGATAAAATATGAAATCTTGTCGGTATCCCTTAGGCACCAATGTATAAAATAATGTTCGATGGTCAGACTTCATAGTGCATCGGTTAGAGTTCAACGTCAAATCTGATGCGAATTCTGTAAGTTTCGTTATTGAAATTTCCAAGTTCCTTGTTTTGCGAACCAAATCTTATTGTTCCATCCTCTATGAACACTTTCCTAAATTTATGACTGAAGTGAAGACTCATAAGGGTAAGGATTAAAACTTAAGTAAGTATGAATTACTGTCTTTTTGGTCCATAAAAATTGTACGTTTTAAAAGAGGAGACACTTATGGAATTTGTTTATCGAGCATTCATGATATTTCTGTTTGGGTATTTGTTTTTAAGATTTACGGGAAAAAAGGCTATATCTCAAATGCACAGTTTTGATATGCTCTTTATCTTAATTATTGGGAATGTGATCAGTCAGCCGCTTCAAAAGGATAGTGTTTGGCAAGCTCTATTGTATACGTTTATGATTGTGGTGTTTTATAAAATCTTAATGTTTATTTCGATGAATAATAAATTACGATGGATTCTCTATGAAAGCCCTACTGTACTCATCCGGAATGGGGACATAGACCGTAAAGGCTTAAGGAAGGTACGTCTGCCAATGGATGAACTACTTGCACAATTACGGGTACATGGGTATACTGATACCCGGAATATCGCATTGGCTGCGATGGAAGACAATGGTCAGATCAGCGTCATTCCAAAATCAAAATATAGGGCAGTACAGCCGGGAGATCTTAAAATAAAAGTAAAAAAGGAGTTCATTCCGATTCCAGTCATTATGGATGGCCAAATTATCGACCATAACCTGAAGTATCTGCAAGTAGATAGGGAGTGGTTGTTAAAGAGGGTAAAGCAAAAAGGTACTACAGTAAGGGACATCATCCTGGGGACGATTACCGATTCCGGGACACTGCACATCGATACAAACAACCCTCATAATGAGGATAAAGGGCCATATTCCTACAAACCAGGTGAAGATAATTAAGAAAACGCAAACGCAGCGACATACTTTTTACCTTCGGGATACTTGTTAATATCTAACTGGGTACCGGGAAAAAATTGCCCCAGTCTACACCGAGTGTTTCAAGCGCCTTCGCAAACGCATTTTGTTGGGGCATCGTCTCGCACCATCAAGAAAGCAAGTGTTTCTCGTGAGGCTGAATTGACACAGGGCACCTGTAACCGTAGGTTGTTTTGAACTTTTTAACGAGGGGATAAAACCGATCCGAGATTGATCTAATCACCAATATTTACCAAAATTTTTGTTTTCTCATTTTGGAAAGGCCTGCAAAGTCCAGTTTTTTGCATTAATTTTTGCCTGTTTTCACAGCAAATATAACTTTTTCTATAAAGGAGTTTAGGATTAAAACGAATAAACCTTTAAGAACAAATCCATTTCGAAGGAGATGTAGTTATGGAGGATCTTGTGAAAGCAAATGTGGGTGAAAAAGTTTTGTTCGATAAAGAGATTATAGGCTTAGTGGAAAAGGTAAGTGAAAATGCGGTAATTGTTCAAATCATTAAAAATCACACCAAACGTGAGTTTGATAATAATAAAACAGTAATTTCTCATCGAATGTACAAAATAATGGCTAAAAACTGAGGCAAAGGGGATATTGTATGGGCTTTAGTCATTAAACCGAGTACATAGGGTTGTTCAACAAGAAAATTAAAATCGTGAGAAATCAGAGGGGCCCCACACTTAGTGGGGCTTTCTTTGGTATGTGCATGTATAACGGCGCAAGGAAGAGCGCTAAATTATTTTACTTTAAAAAGGAGATTATATTCCTTACCTAAAGTATTGAGTGATTATTCCAAAAACTTTTTGATTTACATATTGGAAACTGAGAGAATTGGCAGCAATGCATAGGGAAAAACTATTCTCTCCATATTTTTAAGGTATTCGCTCAGAATGATGCTTGAACGAGAAATTGAAACCAACATTGGTTTCTTACGGATTAACAGATGAAGCACAAGAATAAATGGGTTTCAAAATAATAGCGACCCATATAGACATGGGTCGCTTGTTTACACAAAGCTCCTGAAAGCTGAGAGAGTGACACCCTTGGCGCCTAAGAGTAGTTCCCAACCTAATAAAATTATACTGTACTTTCTAAAGAATCCAAAACCGGTTTACAAGACTTTGCGAACAACAAGAAAACCACAGGTGAAAAGAACAATTGTAAGTAAACCCTTACCCCAGTTAATAATAGGAAACATTTTACAAGTTAATGCATAAAAAATAGATTAAATTGGGATGTTATGTAAAAAAGGAGGTGAGTACATAATGGCAAATCGTAGTGGTGGTAATCGTAACCAAGTTTTAGTACAAGGTGCACAACAAGCAATTGATCAAATGAAATATGAAATCGCATCTGAATTTGGTGTGCAACTTGGAGCTGACACAGCTTCTCGTGCTAACGGTTCAGTAGGTGGTGAGATTACAAAACGTCTTGTTGCTCAAGCACAATCGCAACTTTCCGGAGGTTTTGGTGGAGCATCTCGTTAATTGTAGGTAATAATGTATAAGTTTTACTTCTCTCAAACAAAACATAAATGGATCAGGCTGCCTAAAAATAGGTAGCCTTTCCGTATTTTCGATTCAAAACTAGATCTCGTTAAAAGAGCAAAGGGATAACAAAATGAGGTCTACAATGGCAAAGCAGAAGGATTGATATCCCAATAATCATTAACATCAACAAAAGGGTAAAAAAATATCCATTTTTGTGTTAATTAAATGTAAATTTAATACATAACCATCGGTGGTTTGAACAAAAAATTTAAATTGGTTTTTTTTAAATACCGAAAAGCCTCGTCACAACTGGCATCGAGCGACCAAACAATACTGTGGTAAGGGTAAGGGTAAGGGCTCACGACCGTCGGTAATTTAGATGTTAATATTTTTCAAATTAAATTCCAGCATATTTGTTCAGTGTATTGCGCGTTCATCAGTACGCTGGTTTAATGGTCGCCAAGGATCAGGGAGACTGTGTGATATCGATTGATGCCGTCAGGATGATATCAACGACAATCCGAAGATGATTAAAAAGTACATGTTGGGCAATGAAATTGTATACGGCGTAAGAAGCAAAAGAGATACAGATACGTTTTTCAAACGGCTCACAGCATTGGGATTTTACCGTTTTATGAATAAAATTGGGATTGATCTGGTCGAGTACCATGCGCACTTCCGTCTAATGTGTTCCAGAGCCTTACATGAATTATCCAACTATAAAGAACAAAATCTTTTCCTTCGCGGCTTGGTTCCTCTTATTGGACTTCCATCTTAAACCGTTGCTTATGAACGGAAGGAGAGGAAGGCGTTGGGCCATACGGAATCCGGCTGGACCTCACTGATTATTTCGATTTGGCTCATCGGTGGTCTGCAGCTCCTCGGAATTGGCCTGTTAGGGGAATATATTGGGAAAATCTTCACGGAAGTAAAAAGACGGCCAAAATATGCCATTGAAATCGATAAATATACCAAGAAAAACACTGTTTTCCCGTCCGTTCATCTTGAAGGAACGCGAAATGATTAACCATTCTTTTTTTCGCTTCCTATTAGTAGGGGTGGCAAATACTGCAGTTGGACTATCTTCCATTTATATATTGCTTCATTGGGGAGGGTTGGGATATTGGCCGGCAACTTTTTTGGGTAATGCAGCCGGGGCATTGGTAAGCTATTTTCTGAACCGTACGTTTACCTTTAGAAGCAGTGAAAAGATGGGGAGCAGTTCGATCCGATTTGTGGCAGTCATTTTTGTTTGCTATTATGCAGCTTACTCATTAGGCAGGGAGACAGCTGACTTCTTGGCGAACACGGTTCATTTCCTTCCTTCCCTCTTTCAAAAAGATGTTTCTGTTTTGGCTGGGACTGTTCTTTATACACTATTCAACTACCTTGGACAGAGGAATTTTGTTTTCAGGAAAAAGGTGGAGAGGAGGAGACATGCATGCATAATTTTTCACGAAAAAAAATAGACCCTGCCATTGTTCTTATCCTTCTTTTTGCAGCAGGGTTCAGTCTGCTTGCATTTCTGGTAATGAGCAATGCCGTTTTCCCTGCTGACATGGCAATTATCAGCTTTGTCCAGGGATTTGAGTCTCCACTCTTCACAACCGTCATGAGATTTTTTACCTTTATAGGATCATTTCCCGTGGTCCTTGTTATCAGTGTGTTAATCCTTCTTCTCTTGTTTAAACTGTACAAACAAAAGGCGGAGCTGATCGTCTTCATGATTGTATTGGTGGGCAGCCCACTGTTTAATGAGTTGTTAAAACGATTTTTTCATCGGGTACGCCCTGAATACCACAGGCTAATAGACATCGGGGGATTCAGTTTTCCGAGTGGACATTCCATGAATGCTTTTTCTTTGTATGGAATTCTTGCTTTTCTCCTTTGGAGGCATATTCGCTCAAGAGCAGGAAGGACAGCTTTGGTACTATTTAGCGTTTTTATGATCCTTCTTATCGGTTTAAGCAGGATTTATCTTGGCGTTCACTATCCAAGCGATGTTCTTGGAGGTTTTACCGCTAGTGGATGCTGGGTGGCAGTGATGATATGGAGCTTTCAGAAATACAAAGATAAAAGGAAACAGCAAATGAAAAGTGGAGGCGACTGAGCTTGCAGTGCAAAATAAAAGTAGAAGGAATTAATCGATTTTTTCGGAGAGTCTATTTTAATGTGGACATGGAAGGTCGTGGCTAATGCTTTTGTAAACAAAAGCAATAGTGAAAACAAAATTAAAATTGTGCATAAATACCGTTTCTTGAGTACAAAAATAGGTTATTGGATACACAACCCGTTGGATGGGAAAAGATGCGCCCAAAAACTAATCTCTTTGATGAAAAACGGCAAGGTAAAGATGTAGATGTCTCCAATCATAATCTAGAAGAAATTAAACTGACAGCCAGCATTTCGGCGGAAGAAGGACTTTCCGTCCTTCAAAATCATTATAGCTTGCTTTGCCGTTCATATGAAACCTGATTCCAGTTTGATAATGGTTCGCCTTCTTCATTTTCCGTTTGAGTAGTCAAATACTTAAAGAGGGAACGGAGAGCATGGCAGCTATGCCGACTTATTACTGTGGTGAGGTGTGATTAACGTCTTGTAGATTCGACCTTCTTGTAGGGAGTCTCAAAGACACAAAAAATCTGATCTCCCTTACAGAGATCGTGTAAAGCTCTAAGAATAAGAGCGGTTTTTCCAAGAAGGCCTGTGACTGACTGCAGGTCTCTTATATTTTGGTGAATTTTGTTAAATGAACCATTTTTTTCGTGGTATTGGGTAATATTCACCGGCGACAAGTTCTGGCGGTACGGCTTTTTCAATTCGTAAAAGGTCAGATGAACTTAAATTCAGCTCGACTGCCCCGATTGCATCATGAAGTTGTGATTGCTTTCTAGCACCAATCAATGGGATAACATCCTCACCCTTAGATAAAGCCCATGCAATGGAGATCTGTGCGATGGTTACTTGCTTTTCTTCAGCAATTTCATGCAATGCCTCTACAAGAGCTAAATTCTTTTCAATATTTTCATTGGCAAACCGCGGACCATTTCTGCGTTTATCATCCAAATCTAACACCCGATCTTTTGACCATTTACCACTCAACAAACCTCTGGATAGGACACCATAAGCCGATAGCGAAATGCCTAATTCCCTTAGAGTTGGCAAAATATTTGATTCAATGCTCCTATTAAATAATGAGTATTCCATTTGCAGCCAACTAATTGGATGTGATGCATGTGCCCGGCGAATTATATCCACTCCTACTTCAGAAAGACCAATGTAACGCACATATCCCTTTTTGACCATATCCGAAATCGCACCAACCGTTTCTTCAATTGGAACGGTGGGATCTAGGCAGGCTGTGCCTGGTTGATAAAGATCGATGTATTCAGCACCTAAGCGAATTAAGGTATCCTCAAGGAAATTCTTTATTGTATGAGGGTGGTTGTCATTCTCCCGATAACTCTTGCCTTGTGAGTGTAGTTTACCATCGAATTTTACTGAAATGAATGCTTTTTCCCTCTGGATTCCTTGTAAAGCTTCACTTAGAAGTAATTCATTGTGTCCATCCCCATAGAAATCCCCTGTATCAAAGAGTGTAATGCCTTCCTCAAGTGCCGCATGGATTGTTGCAATACTTTCGTTTCGATCTGTTTTACCATATAGCCATGACATCCCCATACAACCAAGACCAATCTCAGAAACCAAAGGACCGTTTTCACCAAGTGCTCGTTTTTTCATTGATATATCCCCCTATCTAAAGTCTTCCCAGGTAATATCCACCGTTAAAATTTCTGCATGCTTTCCTTCAACAAATTTATTTAAGCTCTTTGTTGCTAACTCTGGTTTTCGAAAACAAACCAATTCTTTGTAATATCCAAACTTACGGCAAATTTCCGGTCTTACGGAGTGTATGCCACATCTATCTTTATCTAAATCATAAAAAATACATGTTCCATAATATCTGCTTTGATTCTCTAAATCTAAACGTACTTTAATAGGCATGGATTTTATTTTCTTTTTTATAATCTTAACTTCGCCTACACTGACAGGAACAGGACCGCAACATAACCCTTTACAACCTTGACATGGTAATGTCTCCATATTTACACTCCTTAATAAATATTTTTATCATTCCTATTAGATTAGTAGTGTAAATAACATATGAAAAAGCCTCGCAAAAATGCGAGGCTTTAAAAAATCTTTTATCGAAGAACTTAGTTTCATATGAAATCTTAGACTTAGGGCAAGAAGGTAAGAGGCCATTCTTTAAATGTATTATAACATAAATTCAGCATATTCTCAATAATTAGTTTTTTAAGATATAAAAGAAAAACCGGTCTAATCAGCAAGTTTCTTTTTCATATCAAGGCTAAATCCTGCTGGCTGCAATATACGGAGTTTGTAATGGTACGATTCCAAGTCAACGAACGGGTTTGAACCGTTACCGTAAAATGGTTAACAATAGGAGGGATTATAGTGGAATTAATGTGGTTTATTTTTTCTGTAGAAACTTGTTGATTGTAAGTAGACCGTGCTTGAACATTCCTGATTGAGGAGAGAAGAGGGGTATCTTTATATGCATTTTTATTTTATGGGTTGCTATGTACAAGAATTCGGGTGTAAAGTGAAATTGTTGTATTTTTTACAAATATTTGTAAGGAGGCAAAAGTGTATGAGCATGAAAAAATCGTTGATCTGTTTTTCAGCAGCAGGATTTCTTGCACTGCAAGCTTTACTCCCAGCCGCGGCGAACGCTAGCTCCGAGGTGAAATCAGAAAAAATGAGCGTGGCAGATCCTTATCCCGGCCATGTCATTAAATACGGGGACCGTGGATCTGATGTTAGAAAAGTACAAACACAGCTAAACAAGAATCGGATACCGATTACGGTGGATGGAATCTTTGGTAATGTGACTCTTAAGAAAGTGAAGCAGTTTCAATACTATCGTTACTTAAAGGCGGATGGTCTTGTAGGTCCTTCCACATGGCATGCTCTATATCACACGCCAGTGCCTTATCCTGGACACGTCATTAAGCTGGGTGACCGAGGCCAGGATGTAACAAGGATTCAGGCACGCTTAAACGATGCGGGGGGTTCGATTAAAATTGATGGCATCTTTGGACCGAAAACAGAAGTGAGAGTAAAAGGTTTTCAAAAAAAGCATCACCTTAGAGTGGATGGGATCGTTGGCCGGGAAACATGGGAAGTCTTATTTAATTACGAGGAATAGAATATAAAAAATGAGGCATCGGGAGAACTCATCCTGGTGTCATAGCCTCATAGAAAGGGATCTTCTTAGGTTAATAGGTCTAGGACGGTGTCGCAGTGTCCTAGACCTATTTTGGTTTAAGTGTTGGAATTCATCTGAATATCTTGAATCTGACTTAGTAATTGAAGAGCATTATACAGCAGCTGGTTATCAGTACCTTTTCACGCATGCCACTTATTTTTGCGATACTTTTTACTCCAATTTCGCCTATTAAATCGTTTATTTCTTTGATAACCCCTAAGTCTATATCGTTTCGGTTTACAGTTGCACCTGGCTTTACTGAACCTAAAGGAATCACCATTTCAGTGTTTGCTCTTTTGTGATTATCTTCTTCAACAACGCAGTAATGTCTACCGCCGTATTCGGATTTCGCATTATAGCCTAAATCTACAGATAGTATGACGCCCGGATCATATTTTAATGTATCGGTTTCAGAGTTAAATGTGCTTTCTTTTGCGATGTAATCTGTATGAGTGGTAATCCAATCAAGAAGATTTTGCTGATTTTTGTAATCTAAATTATTTAATATACACTGTTTGTAATTGTCGAGAACAGTATAAATGTTATATACCGTTTTGTGTTTCCACCTATAACCAGTGTTTTTTGGTATATTTGGAAAAGAAACACATTTTTTATATAGGGGGTCGGGATTACATTGCCGGTGACTTTAAAAGATCCCTGAAAGATAAAGAAGATAAAGAGAAGGACGAGAAAGCTTAATAAAAAAAAGATATAAAGTAAACAATAAGGGCGGAGGTTGATCGCCCATGTTAACGTTAAATATGATTGCTGGATTTTTGGGTGTAATGTTTTTCTTTTTAATTTTCTTTTATGGTCTCATTCGAGCATTTGTTTTAAGAGCAGGGGATCGTCGCGAGAATTCAAATTAGTAAGGTAGTTATACACCTAACGAATTGTCACAGAGAACGCGAGAGAAGCACATAATAGCAAAAAAAGCGGTTATTTTCTCAGCATTTTTGGGAACAAGAATAAAGACGACGTTCACAGACCCCTTTTCTCTCATTTTTTGTTGCACCGAAAGAGTCCGTTTTAAGGGCTCTTTTTACATACTAAATAAAACATTTTTTTGTTTACTTGAGTATTAGGATAGAATGTAATTGCGGATCAGAACATATAGGTTGGGTTGCCAAGGTGTTCTTTTTTTGTGCAAAAAAGGATGTATTCTTTTATAAATCACAGGGTACCATAAAGACATGCCCCCTATTCTGTCCTGGAATTTCTTAGCGGAGCGTACAGAAAAAGAGTCCGCCGCATCGGACTCTTTTTTTAATGGGTTACGGGGTATTATTTATTCATCACAGGGAATCATTATAAGACATGCCCTCTTATTCACCCCTTTCAAGGTTGAGAGCAAACAGAAAAAAGAGTCTATCACACCGGGCTCTTTTTTGTTCTTTTTTTGTTAGAAAAGAACGGGGTATATTTTATTCAACACAGGGCATCATAAAGACAAGCCCGATTATTCAACTCCTAACTTTTCTTGGTGGAGCAACAGAAAAAAGAGTCCATTAATGGGCTCTTTTTTAAATTCTTTTTCATAAAGAATGTTTACATCAATTTAGTTATACAAAGATACAAATACGGCTATATCTTCCTTTATCTCGGCCTAAACGAAAAGAGAGACAAGGGCTCACCTAATCGATCCAATGTTCAAAGGATGGGGTTCGTAATTTACCGGCTTTCGTGAGGTTTCGGTATTTAACGAGTCCTTTTATTTTTGGTCTCAGAAAGAAGTAATTATCATTCTGGCCAGATATGTGGTCGCGGTATCGTGAATAAAGTTCCATTCGATCGGCGGGTTTCATGAATTCCATTAATCCGGCGGGCGATCCGTTTTCAAAGGATAGAAGTACACCAAATTCATTTTTTCGAATCCCGGTAAAGTAAACGGGTTCGTATTGATAGTTGATCACCTTCAGCCAGTTTTTCGATCGTGCATCAGCATTATAGAGGGATTTTGATTTCTTCAATACGATTCCTTCTAATCTTTCTCTTTGACCAGGGCGAAATAGTCTAATCCTCTTCCGACGATATGTTGGACATAGGCGGCGTGAGGATGTTGCGGCAGGATTCGCTTCAGGAGTTCTTTCCGTTCGATCAACGGCAGATACATCACCGAATCATGATCATAGTAAAGGATATCAAACGCGCAGAAGGTTACGTGATGTTCGGATCGTCTGGATTGAAATCGTTCCATCATGGCATCAAAGTCCGGGCATCCTTTCTGATCCGTAACGATGATCTCTCCATCGAGGATCGTTCCGTATGGAATGTCGATCGAATGCAGTTCAGGAAAAAGCGCGGTTACATCGTTATGATGTCGTGTATATAGTTTCATTTGATCGTCCATCTTTGAAACAATCAAACGGATTCCATCTAACTTTAATTCTGATATGTAATCAGGATCGTCAAAGGGTTCATTGGATTTGTGCAATAACATAGGAGAAATAAACATTTAGTGATCACCAATTGTCATTGTAGTGCTTTAAAATAGAAATGTAATTAGGTAATTGATGGAAATGTAATTAAAGTGAATCTTATGACAATAATACACAAAAGGGCACGCTAACTCTCTTGCCACAACCAGTCCATTTTTCACGTATCTTATGCCAATGCGATAAATATTTTTGAGTAATTTCTATCTCCAATGAACACAGGGTTGATACCGTATACGGTCACACAACCTGGGATTCGATCCTCAAGGCCATCCGAGAATACAGAAATAGGTGCTAACGAAAAAAGCTACCAGTGGTAGCTTTTTTTCTATTCTCCGACCAGGCCGTCATGATCATTGTCACGCATATACTTGTATAACCAGTGGTCTCTCTTGAAGAATTCGGGCACGTTTCTCAACAAAGTCTTGTAAATCATTCAATGTGCCCGCCTTCTTTTTCCGCTGTTATACTATTAACTTTTATTTTGAAGATAATTATAATAATACATTCCATAGGCCCTCAGACGATTCAAATCTGAGGGCTTTTTTGAAAATTAAATTAGAACCCTGGGAAGAAATAAAAAGGGAAAAATCTTTCATAGAAGTTCTTTTTTATTTACAAAGTTAAAAATCCCTTTTTTAAAACGAGCCATCCTTCAACTCTGGTAAATACGGTGGTATCGGTACGTTTATGGTTGATGCCGGTACCTCAAGTATCTTTCCAATTTGAATATCGTAGGGTGAAATTAATGCGTTGGCTGTTTGTAAGTTTTCAACAGATATGCCATATTGATGAGCCAGAGATTGTAAAGTGTCTTCTTCAGTAACGATATGCTGGGTCCGCAACTTTTCGATTTTACATGCTGATTGCTTAAATGTTGGCTGTTTGGATAGGGGATCGGTAAAATCCGCTGTTAACTCATTTACGGCTTCCCGTCCTTCCCAACTGCCAAAATGAAATGGAACAAACACTAATCCTTTTTGTACCACATTTCCAATTCTGGCAGGAACCTCAATCCATCCACGAGGGGATGAGATACGTATCAATTCTCCGGGAAGAAGAGAAAGTAACTCTGCATCTGCCTCATTGATTTCCACATAACCTCGAGGAGCAGCTACATGCAAGTGAGGTGATCGAGCCGTTTTTGTCCTTGTATGCCAATGCCAAACAAGTCGTCCTGTCGTCAGCCACATAGGATACTCTTTTGACGGCTGTTCAGCAGGTGGCAAATAGGTGATTGGATAAAGGATAGCCCGACCATTTGGATTTTTCTTTTCATACTCTATTTTTGTTAAAGGGCGTCCTGTAAATTGATGTTTCGTAAAACTCTGGGTATATTCTGTTTCTGTAGGAAATTTAAAATCAGTATATAATCGAGTTGTACCCTCAGGATGCTCTTCATTTACAGGCCAGCGAAGTCCGTTATATTTTTCTAACTTATCGTAAGTTATCCCGCTCATATCACAAGGACGGCCACGAGAGACATTTTTCCACTCTTCAAAGCATTCTTCTGTTGTTGTGTAAGAAATTAACGGATTTCCATCACGATCCTTTAAGCCCATCCGTTTTGCAAAATCCAACAAAATTTCAAAATCAGTTCTTACTCCTTCCGGAGGGTTTACGGCTTTTCTTAATAAATTAATCGTTCGATCTGTATTCTCCATAACTCCCTCTTTTTCTCCCCATATAGCAGTTGGCAGAACAACATCCGCAACGGTCGCCGTCTCAGTTAAAAATGGATCCTGCACTACAACGAATGTTTTTTCAAATGCTGCTTTGGCTCGCCGTCTATTCGGAAGAGAAACCATGGGGTTGGTGCCAATATTCCAAAAGAACCCGATTTGGCCCATTTCCATCATATCAATTTGTTCCTCAATCCCTTTTTCCGGACCAACCGGAAGTTTCGCTTCATCCATATTCCATAGCCTTGCTATCTCTTGTATATGTGACGGATTGGCCGAATTCCGCTGTGCTGGAAAAGTTCCCACTCCTCCTGCAGACCGGTTGGCGGATGAACTCGGCTGTCCTGCCATATGGAATGGTCCGGAGCCTGGCTTGCCAATTAATCCTCTTATCAAATGCATATTATTAATGGCTACACAAGCTGTTGTAGCGTCAGCGCTTTGATAGACTCCCTGCAGAGTGGTGGTGATAAGTGATGGAGTTTTCCCCAGATGGGCTGCCACAAGCAGGAGAATGTCGATAGGTACCCCCGTTACTTCTGACGTTTTCTCCGGGGTCCAATATTTTACCGATTCCGCCATTTCTTGAAACCCGATTGTATGGTTATCAATAAAACTTTGATCAATCCAGCCATTTTTTAAAATCAAATGAACAATTCCATTTAAAAGAGCTACATTTGTTCCAGGATAAAGCTGAAGATGAATATCCGCTGCCTTTGCCGTGAGGGTTCTTCTGGGATCAACCGTGATGATGAACGGTTTTCCAGTTTTTTTCTTACGCTCCATAATCCGTTCAAACAGTACTGTACCCGTTTCCGCTACATTATGACCAAACAGCATGAGCGTTTCAGTTTCATCGATGTCATCAAAGGAAGCCGGGCTGCCATCCGCCCCAAATGATTGAAGCAGGCAAAATTCAGTGGTAGCTGTACAAAGCCGGGTATTGGCATCCAGTAAGTGAGTTTGAAGGCCGGCTCTGCCGATTTTTGCAATTGTGTAGTAATCCTCTAAAAAAGCTTGACCGGTTGAATAAATGGCAACGCTATTTGCCCCTTTCTGCTTTAGGGACTCGGTCGCTTTTTTTACAATTAAATCCATCGCCTCATCCCATGTAGCAGGAACCAACTTACCGGAAGAATCACGGATCATGGGAGTTAACAGACGGTCCGGGCTATTATTGGCATACCACTGATTTTCCCCTTTGGGGCCAAGTCTGCCCCTGTTAATGGGATGGGCACTGTTCCCCTTAATTCCAACTATCTTCTCATCTTTCACAGCAATATAGCAGCCACAGCCAATTGAGCATATGTTACAGGTACTGTATACCCACTTATCAACATCTCCCTGGCTGTAAACATTTATATCGGTTCTTTCAGTTTCCCAGGACATTAAACTTCCTCCTTGGATATTAGTTGTGAGAAAAAAGATCTTCCTGTTAGCGAAGGAAAGATATGTAAAAAGAAGGAATGATATACTTCGTTTGCTTAGCTCCATATATCTTTTCCAATTCGGCAGCTGAGTGTTCGAGGTTGGTCTTAATCTCCTGGAACAAAGGCTCCAAATTTCTCACTGATTCCAGGTAGGGAAGGCTCATCCATTCAACCGCTCTTTTCCATGCTCGAAAAGTAGGGTTGGCTATTTCATTATCATGATAAATAATTGTCAGAAATTCTGTCATGTTCTTTAGTTCGGCCCCATCATTAGAAAGCTCTAGCATTAGCTTTTTAACCATGTCTAATTGCTCTTTCAAAATAGTTTGAAGTAAAATCGCAATCGAGTGATCAGAATTTTCTATTTCCTTTAATGCTTTTTCAGTTTGGTTTTGAAGATCTGAAAATAACTCTTTCAGTTGTAACAATAAATTCCCCTCTTTCTTAAAAAATTAGAACACTGCTGTCAGGTCACATTCTTACTAGATTTCCCAATTAGTTTAGAAGTATACTTTAAGTAGAACCATTTTACTTCATTTAAAGTAAAAATCGGTTGGGTTTCAAATGGCGTGCAAAACGTAGCACCTTATGATAAACCACCAAAAATGCTCCCTAGTGATTAGGGAGCATTCTTTTATTGAGGTTATTGTTGTTGGCCTTGATGTCCTTGTTGGCTCTTACGTTGTTGAGACTGTTGGTTCTGCTGACGAACTTGTTGAATATTAGTTCCTACCAAATTCAGTCCCGTAAGATTGACCTGCCTGTTGGCTGTCTGTGATGACTCTGAGCATGTCACCTGGCCTTCTGGTACTATCTCTTTAAGCTTATGGAAAAAAGAAAAATTTGAAAACGATTCTAAGTTATAAGAGTTAAGAAAAAGGTTGTTAACAAAAAATAGCCTATTACAGTTCCATAGGGACCAATACATCCTATAAGAAAAGACGTTATATCTTAAGTAGTATACCTATCCGACCTATCCGCACCCTTGGTAATTCTCCACTTGAAAAAACCCAGTTGCAAAAGCAAATGGGTTTTTCCTATTATCTTATAACTATATACGGTCTCATCATCTCGTAATCCTCGTGCTCCAATATATGACAGTGCCAAACGTACAATCCTGTATACGGCCCAAACTTCATGATAATTCGTGTTACTTGCTCTGGATTAGCCCTTACTGTGTCTTTTTCTCCTTGTTCTTGGGGATCGGGGGGAATTATTGGTCCGGTATAATGGATGACCCCTTCTTTATTATATTTGTCAACATCAAAAGGTCTTCGGTCTAATACTTGGAAACCAATCAAGTGGATGTGAATGGGATGTGAATCCGTCGTTAAGTTAATGAGATACCAAATTTCGGTTGATCCTAATTTAGGATTTTCGGTTATGGGGGCAGCCCATCGTTTATTATCCAAAAGCATGAATTCCCGTCCATATTGATCCGTATTATCATTTAAGGTGAGGTATCTTACATTTGAAGCCATCTGTTCATTTAGCTTTTGAATGGGTTCCATGTCCTGGGGAATAACACTCGTATCAATACTTGAGAGTGGAATTGATACTCTAAATTGCATTATTGTCTTTACCAAATTTGCTGAATCTCCATCTGGAAAAGGTGAGGTGGCATCATTTGTCATGATAATGTTCTTTCCTTCAAGATTCGTAAAGTCAATGATAACATCTGTTCTTTCTGCAGGAGCTAGTAAGATTTCTTTGATCCCTACCGGATATTCCTTTAATCCGCTATCCGTCCCGATTTGATAAATGAATTGTCCTGAATCAAGTTTTATCCTGTAAAAACGGGTATTAGATCCATTTAAAAGACGAAACCGGTATTTTCGTGGTTCCACATTTAAATAGGGCCATACTTTTCCATTAACAAGGATGGTGTTTCCAAAAAATTCATGGATGATGGATGTTTTTAATTCTTTGATCGGTTTTGGTGGCTGGTTTGGATAATATAATGAACCGTCTGTATGAAAAGATCTGTCTTGGATCATAAGAGGGATATCATATTTACCGCTAGGTAAATTCAATAAACGTTCCTTTTGATCTCTTATAAGATAAAAACCTGCCAATCCCGCATATATATTGAGTCTAGTAATCCCAATCGTATGATCATGGTACCATAGAGTAACAGATCTCTGGTTATTATCGTACTGATATACTTCCTTTTTAAATTTTGGACCAACTTTTGCAAATCCATTGGTGAACCATGCATCAGGATAGCCATCGCTATCCGATTCAACACTAGCACCATGGACGTGTACTACTGTTCGTACATCCGGTACATCTCTATGGGCACCATGCACAGTATAATCTATTGGCAAAAGGTGTTTATCAGGAAGATTGTTGATCCATTTAATATATACTCTTTCTCCACTCTCTACTTCAATTGTAGGACCTGGATAGCTGCCTTCATAACACCAAACAGTTGTATCATTTAACTCACTATGGAGTGATTGCTTAAATTCCGTCATTTTCACTTCATAATAAGTCTGAAAGGAATCTTTCCATCGAGGTTTTAAAATAGAGGGGATAGGAAGTTCGTCTACAAATTTGGAGAGAATCATATTTATGCTCCTTTATAACCGCAATGTTCGATTCATCTTAATAAAGGATATAAATAATACAGGTCCTGTATGACAAACTCAAATGGTTTTTGCAAATATACCTATTATAAGAACTATTTACGCAACCCCTTTACTTTACCAGTCCTCCAATTAACCTTAAAAAGAAAAATTTGATCATGTAGCGATATTCAATTGGATAGCAAGTTTTAGGATCCTTTTAGGCGTCATTTTTTATTTATAGATCATTTTTTTCGGCAGCCACATGAAAGTAACCAAGCCATTATTGCATATCCTCTAAAGAGGTGATGCAAGGTGCATATCAAAATCATTGAAGGAACCTCTACTGACAAAATAAGGTTTTCTTACTACTCTTACCTTAAAGATAAATACAGAAGGGAGAAGCTCAATGATCGCGATCTATGCAAGGGTAAGCACGGAGGAGCAGGCAAAGAAAGGCTTCAGCTTGGAAGATCAGATCAAAGAATGCAGGAAGAAGGCAAAAACGGATGAAGTGATGGAATATATAGATCGAGGAGTTTCAGGAGAAATACTTGATCGTCATGCACTGACTAAATTACGCAATGATGTTAAAGATGGACTAATCACTAAAGTCATCTGTTTGTATCCAGACAGACTCTCCAGAAAGTTAATGAATCAACTCATTATTACCGATGAAATTGAAAAACGAGGTGTAAAGCTCGTTTTTGTAAATGGGGAATATACAAAAACTCCTGAGGGCAACCTTTTCTATAGTATGCGTGGAGCTATCGCGGAATTTGAAAAAGCTAAAATAAATGAACGGATGAGCCGGTGAAGAAAAGAAAAAGCCCGGCAAGGCAAGGTTTTGCGAAACTTTCAAATTTATGGGTATGATTACGATAAAGAGCAAGGGAAAATCATCATTAATGAAGAAGAAGCCAAAATTGTCCGCCTTATTTTTGAGTTGTTCACCCAGCCGAACTCAATGGTGGAAGGCATTAATGGTATAGCCAAATATTTAACAAGTAAAGGGATCCCTACCAAACGGGGGGGCTAAAGTATGTCATCGCCAGGTCGTTCGGCAATTATTGATTAACAGAGTGTAAATGGGAGAATTTTATCAAAACCGCTGGAACACAGAAGGATTGCTAGGAAACAAGTATAAGTCCAAAGAAGATAGTGTTCCAATGACAGTCCGGCCAAAAGAGGAATGGATACGAATCGAATGCCCTTCGATCATTGAAGAAGAGGTATTTAATCATGCTCAAAGTATATTAACAGAGTCAAGACGGAGATGGGCCAAAAAAGCCAAGAACGAATATTTGTTAAGTGGACTATTACGCTGTGGAGACTGTAATAATACGATGGTTGGTGTTAAATCAAAGAACTGGGGACAGACCGTTTTTATTTATACTGATAAAAAGAATACTTCTGGTGCGAAAAATCCAGGTTGCGGAAGAAGAGTTTATGTACCTAAATTAGATGAAGAAGTATGGGAAACGATATTAGAATGGTTAAATGCGCCGGAAGAAATTGCAGTTGCGACCGAAAGAGAAGAGGAAGAAAAACCTACCGACTTTGAAGAAATTGAAATTGAACGGCTTAAATCAGAAATCAAAAAAGTAAAAGCTGGGCGAAAAAAGTTGTTAAACTTATTTACTCAAGGATTGGATCTTTCAGAAGAAGAAAGAAAGCAATCATTAAAAGAGCTGAAAGAAAAAGAAGTCCGATTGGAAAAGGATTTAGATGAACTGAAAGCGAAGAAGAAAAATAACGAACAACATATGTACGGGAAAAAGTTCAGAAAAAGGCGCGGAGATACATCAGGATCTGAGAGGATCGTATCAATTAACGAGATGACTTCTTTTTTTGCCAGTTTTTCATTAATGATCAGCATGCGAAGTTGGCCAAACTTCAATTCCCGATAAAACTTCAGGTTGAATTCTTTTTTCCCCTGCTTTAATAAATCCACATTCAATGTAAACAGCCTTTTTTTCTCATTAGTAACCGGAGGAACGAGGGTCGTTATTTTAAATTTGCCTCTTTCCCCTTGATTCAGGGACCAAAACGTGACTGGAGCAATCTCCTCAACCGTATTGTTTTCAACATAAGGTGATGAACAGCCTGAAAAAACAAGGAGGATACAAAGGATGGACAAAAAAATCTTCATCTAAGACTGCCTCCTCTTCCATTTAATGGCAACGGCAAGTGCAGAAGGAACCAAAAGGTAGGTTATTGCCCCCAGCCATAGCTGCAGTGTTACCCATACATTTAATTCCTCTCCTTCCCTCCAGTACCAGCCATTAATGATCAGCATACAGATAAAAACGGCAATAATACTTCCTAAAAAGCCCTTGCGATTCGTCTGAATGTTTATTCTCCCTGCCGCGATTCTTATTGCTCCATACAAACATAATAAAAAAAGGGCAATCAAATAGAGAAAATAGATCATGTTTAGAGAAATAAAAATAAGATCAACCCTTTCCCAAATAGGTGACTGCAGATAACGGATCATGTTCACAACCGGGAAACTTATCTTCTCCAAATATGGTGAACCATAATAGAGAAGACACGCCACAAACAGAACAAGGTATTCAAAGACTGAGAGTGCATTGCCGATACTCATTCCCCTTAAAATCTTTTCCTTAGGGCCGATCCAGGGGCCGAGGCAAACCAAATATTCAGGTCCGGAGAGAGCGGACCAAACCAGCAGCAATCCGTACCATGATTGAAGTGAAACCTCCCACGGCACCAACGGATACAAATGATGAGTTTCGGCAATGGGCGGCAAAAAATATGGAATATAGACAAGAATCAACCAGATATTGGCCAAAAAACCGATGATGGAAAAACGAATGGTTTTCTCCATCCCTTGGGAAGCGATATAAAACCCGGATGCCATCAAGAAGAAAATAAGCCAGCTCGTCTTCATCGAGGGAAACATAAATTGGTGGACAATTTCGACATACCCTAAAGTGGTCACGATCACTTTCATTAAAATGAAGAAAATCCCGAGAAATGCAAAGACTCGGACGAGCTTTTCGCTAAATAATTGGACAAAGCCGCTATAACCTTGAACAAAATAATCCGATTTTAAATATTTGGCCAAAATCAAAAGGTTGATCTGCGAAAGAATACCCACTCCCAGGATCCCAAGAATCATATAAGGATGGACCAAATGTTTGGGCAATATTAATACGAAGTATAGCATTTGCATCCGGTTCACCATGGCAAAGATATAACCACTTCCCATAACAGCAGTTCTATCAAACAAGCGAAATCTGCTGCTCATTCGCTCCCCTCCTCTTTTGAAACCCGCCATTTTTTCACGGTCTTCAAATATTCCGGCCGCAGCTTAACCCACGGCAATGGTGCACGAACAAAAAGATCGTTCCAATCTCTCCAGTGAAGCGGGGCAACCGGTGCAAAAAATGGCTGTTTCAAGGAGGAAAGGCCATTCAGATGGGCGAGCAGGAGGATCATTCCAAAGGCAATCCCCAGAATCCCCAAAAAGGAGGCGAGAATAAGAAATAAAAATTGAAGGATGGTGGTTGCTTTTGTGACTAAATAATTTGGCACTAAAAAGGAGGCAATCGCCGAGATTCCGACAAGAACAATCAGCACCTTGCTGGCAAATCCCGCTTCAACAGCAGCTTGCCCGATGACAATGCCGCCAATAACTCCAATGGTCTGGCTCGTTTTTGTCGGCATCCGTAAACTCGCTTCTTTAATGATTTCAATGATAACCAACATGATCAGTGCTTCCCAAAATGGGGTGAACGGCAGTTTGGTCCGTGATTCCATGAGTACATACAGAATCTGGAGCGGGACCATCTGATAATGATGAGTGGTTAATGCCACATAAAGAGGAATCAAAGTGATGGCTATAAAAAAACTTAAATAACGAAGGGTTCGTAAAAAACTCGCAATCACCCAGCGATGAACATAATCTTCCGGAGATTGAAACAGATGAAAAAAGGTAATGGGGGCGATCAGCGCAAAAGGTGTATCATTCAGCAAAATAACGATCTTGCCAAGCCCCAGTGAATAGACACACGAGTCCGGACGGTCCGTCTGCATAAACTGTGGAAACAAACTGTGCGTATGATCATCCATAAAAGCGGCAAGATTGGTGGACTCCAAAATCATGTCAAAGTTCACTTTCGAAATATTTTCCCGTGCAATATCGACGATATCGGGATTGGCAATTCCTTCTATATACAGCATCTGAACCTGGGTTTTGGTATTCGAACCTGCCTGGAACCTTTCTGCTTTTAGCTCAATAATGGGCAGACGCCGCCGAATCATGAACACATTCTGCTCAATCCTTTCCGTAAAGCTGTCTTTGGGCCCATACATTATCGTCTCAGTTTCTGAATTTTCGATCGCCCGGCTGAGCGTATTCTCCAGTTTTACCACCCACCATTCATTATTCCCTTGATCATGGATGAGAACAGCGCCAAACAGCATGTGTTCTTTGGCTTCATCTATTGAATGGATTCTTAAAACGCTGGAGGTGGATATACCCTGAATAAACGGCTGATGCTTGCTCTGAAGAAGTGGCTGAATAATGGCCTCGTTCAGCCTCTCCTTGTCGATCAGCGTTTGTATGTAAACAAGCGTAAAAGAAGCACCGTTGTTTGTTTGCCTCTGCACGATTTCAGCATCATCCATTTTCGCAGTTGCCTGTTTTAATAAATCAAGCGTCACAGCCTCACTCATCATTCCGTTCTTCTCTTCTTTATTTTGCTCATTGGCTGCTTTCCTTTTCTTTTTACGGAACATCAATACCTACCACCTAACCGAATACCTTGATAGTTTCTGCATTTATTATGTACAGGTGAATAGATTTTAACCAAAGAAAAAAGCAAGTGCTCCGCTCATGTGCTTTTCATGCACAAGAAAAACTGCCGGTCATATAGGGGTACCACCACTGGTAGGACCCCTAGTTACATAAAGTGAATATCTGAAACTGTCAGCAATGATCTATTGCCGAACCAGTATAATTTGATCGGGCCTTTCGATCGTCCATTCAATGTAACCTCTATTGGCCAAGGAAGTAGTTTACACCTTTCGATTGACTATATTCACTTTGAAGGAAAAAAATTTTATGGATACCAACGTAATTATAAGGAACAAAGTTAAAATTTTTTGAAATTTATATACAGTTCGTAGCGTTAATTATTTTCATTACAAAAGCTAACTGATGGAGTAGATATGCGATACTGAATGAAGAGTAGCCGTTATAATAATGTCAAGTCGCTCTAGTAGATCAAACGAAGCCATCCGGCAACGCCGGGTTTTATCGCACACGGAACAGCAAAAACAGCAATGAATTCCTGTAAGGTATCTGGCTCAAGACGCCTTTTGTTTGAAGAATCAAGTAAGCCTTTAGGCTGTTTTTAATATTCTTTAGAATAGGTACATTAACGCATGACTTCTTTTGTGATACTTTGAAATGAAGCTAACACCACCCGCAAAGTAGATGTTAGTAACTGGTAATTAAACAGCTGGAGTCGGCAAGAAAAAGAGGGAAAAAAAGACGGCCGGCTATAGGTAAAATTCAAAGACTACAGATTACCAAGCTCTTCAAAAGTGGAGAAAGCGCTGTAGATATTGGCAGAGACTATGGCATTTCGAGAAGCACCGTTTATAAGGTATTAAATCAGACATCAAGTGACTAAAAAACAAAAAAGCCGCCCTATGGGGCAGCCATTATAGGGGGCTATTTCATATAATCCAAAAAAATAGAAAACAACAGCATATCTTCATACAAACTATCCCTAGACGTCAAATGTTATCCTCAGAAATGTATATGGCCACAAAAAAAGTCCTAGCGAGGCAGCGTTTTTTGTTTGTTCTAAAACCCCTTGCCATCACATAAACAACCTAAAAAACATGGAGCTTCTATTCGTTTCGAAAGGCAGCCAGAGATCCATCGAAGTGACTTACTGGTGCTTTTCCCTTTCCATTCCCTTAAGAAATTTTTCGCTGGAATACAGCAGAAACAGCGCACATCCAAACATAACAAGCATATCCCTCCATAATCCACCAGTGGTTACCCCTGGTTTAACAGGAAGAAGGCCCATTAATTGAAATCCCGTGATTCCTCCGTACAGAAAGGAAAGGAAGAGGTTAAGCTTCGTCCAGCACTTGAAAAATTGATAAACGGGTTTATAGACAAAAACAAGCGCTTTTCTGCTGATTTTCTGTATCGTTTTGTTTTGTCCATTAAACGACGAACAAATATTGGGTTTAAGAAATATTGACAGGTTGCTTTTGGATAAATAGCGCTTTTTTAATTTTGTTCAGCAATCGGGACAGATTCTTGAATAACACTTGGTAGTTAATTTGGATATTTATAAAAAATAGAGATTATGGAGGACTGTACTAAAAGTAACTTAGCAGAATAATTAAAAAAAAGAGAAATATTTTAAAATTGTATAATTCATTATTCATAAAATGGTATTATTATTAAAAAATTACCAATTTAGAGGTGGGAGTTTTTGATTAACACAAGATGGAAATATGAAGATTATCTTATTACAGTTGATAAAAGTGATTTAGAACTGGACGTTATTTATAACTTTTTAAGTAATGAATCATATTGGTCAAAAGGGATTTCGATGGAAGATGTTATAAACTCAATAAATAATTCTGTTCTCTGTTTTGGGATGTATTACATAGATCCGATTAATAAAGAGAAGAAACAAGTAGGTTTTGCAAGAGTCATTTCAGATTTAGTCACTTTTGCATATCTTACCGATGTATTTATTTTAAAAGACTTTAGAAAGCAAGGTTTAGGTAAGTGGTTGATTAAGATCATAATTGATTATGAAGAGTTAAAGATTCGTAGAATAATGTTATGTACAGACGATGGTCATACTTTATATTCAAAATATGGATTTGCCTCTTTAGATAAACCAAATCTGTTTATGCAAATTAAAGGGAAAGGGGCGATATAAATGAAACTTATACCTGAGTGTGTTAATTTAACAGAGTATTTAAAAGAATTAGAAGTAGTGGACTATTCACACCCCTTAATTCAAGAAAAGGTTGATGAATTAAATGTTAAAGAACTATCAGATATAGAAAAGGTTAAAGTTGCTTTTGAATTTGTACGAGATAAAGTATCTCATTCTTGGGATATACACGTAAAAGAGTTACCCGTAAAGCCTCAGTGGTTCTAAAATATATAGAGGGTATCTGTTATGCAAATCTAATTTGTTAGCATGTTTTAGCTTAAATTAAATAAGAAATAGGAGGGTTTTATGGCAAACTTACCTTCTCCAAGTAATAGAGTTCTTAAAAGATAATGATGTTGATTTAAGTAATATTGAAGACTTAAAGAGAGGTAATCCCAATAGAGGTGTCTTTTCATATAGGGCATATTCAAGAAAAAGATCTTACATTTTGAAAAATTGTATAAATAAGTGCGAATTTGATGTCTATACAAATCATTTCACTTTCTTCAATGAGAAAAACATCAATATCCCTGATTTATACTTTTCTTGTAGCCGAAATGGAGAAAATTGGATTATAATCGAAGATATCCCCAATATTTTTCCTAGGAGCAGATGAAGAGCAGATAGAGAACAAATTCACATACTCTACCGGCTGCATTCCAGTAGCTGGGAAAAGCGTATCAATTTAGAAAATCCTTATAAGGCATTCTGGGATGAAGAAAAAATGAAGAAAACATTACATTTGTTATGTGTGTATTGATGGGTCCCGCTTATACTTTAATACCGCTCTTCTTAAAAATCTCTCGGTTCATTAATTTGCAAATAGGTGCACCATTTTCTAACTTTGGATGATAAATATCATAAAAAAAGTCCAATTTTCAGAGCCACCCTCAAAAGGTGGTTTTGTCTGTGAAAACCAATGCTCGACAAACGCGAGCTTCGAATCGCACCTTACATAATCAAAATCTCACATCATTTCATACCAAAAATCCGCATAATGAAGACAGGTCATGTTGTTTCTGATGCGGAAATATTCTTTTTTCATTCTGTTCAAAGATAAAAGAGGAAGTTCAAATTTTAAAACAATAAGATCAAATACGACGATTATTATCCTCTTTACAACAAACCACCTAGGCATCAACCTTGAAGTGTCTCTCACTTATGAAGGCAGCTATGATGACCAATCGAGGATGTAAAGCGAAGCATCGTGTGTAGTCAATGCCTGAAACATACTTCCACCTAAGACCATGGGTAAAATGTCAAATCTTGTCGGTATCCCTTAGGCACCAATGTAATAAATAAAAGGGTGATTGTATGAGCGAAAAAATACTTCATTATTATGCAGGTGGAAATACAGCTAAGCTTGGTTGTTCTTTCGATTTCTGCAGCGAACTTTTCATCCGTACCGGGTGTAATACAAGTTTCGTACATATCAACATTGATGTGGCGTCATCTTCGGGTCTAATTATAGAGTTATAAGGAGCAATGACTATATTTGCCGTGAATGTAAAGAGAATAAAAATAAGTAAATTAAACTGCAAAAACGGTTAGAAAAAGACGACTCTCGATTCGATAATTGTATGTGAGTCGTCTTTTTTATGAAGCTAGTTATTTTCTATAAAAAACGCAAGTTTTTCAGCGGCCTCATTTATATTGGGTCTCTTCTATTTGATGTTTTATTCCTTTTATTTAAGCTATGTTTTAGTGAAAGTGAGACCAGGGACGAACCCCTTTACCTATTTTTAATTAGTTTTCTTTCAAGAATTTCGACAAGTTGGTACATAATGGTCGCAAGGATGGCAATAATGAGTAGTCCGAGCAGGACAAGTGTGAAATTAAATACTTGGAAACCATATATAATCATGTAGCCGAGTCCTTGTTTGGCAACGAGAAACTCCCCCATGATGACACCAACCCATGCCAGACCAACATTTACTTTTAGGACGGAAATGATGGTTGGGAAACAAGCGGGTAGAATCACTTCTTTAAAACAATGCAACTTCGAACCGCCCAATGTTTGGATAACTTTAAGATAATTAGGCTCAACATTTATAAATGCAGAGTATACCACCATGATGGTAATGATAATGGTAATTATGATACCCATCGCGAGGATGGATGTGAAATTTGGTCCGAGTGCGACAATTAATATAGGACCAAGGGCAACCTTTGGCAGCGCATTTAAAACGACCAGATACGGATCGAGCACTTTTGAGAGGAATGGCAGCCACCATAAAAGGGAGGCGAAAAGGGTACCAAGTAGGGTTCCCAACAAGAAACCCAAAATCGTTTCGGATAGTGTAATGCCCACGTGAGAAAATAGGCTGGCGTTAGTGAGCTTTTCCATCAACAGAAAACCTATCCGTTTAGGAGAACTGAATAATAAAGGATCAATCCATCCTTTATTGGAGGAAACTTCCCATAATCCAATAAACACGATGAAGATGAAACTCTGGACAAACACCACATTTCGTTTTTCTTTCTTTAAACGTTGAAGGTATTCGGCATGCGTTTTATTCACTGTCGTTTTGTTCAATTTGCTCCAACTCCTCCCATATTTGCTGAAACATCATTGAATAATCTGGATGATGCCGAGCTTCAAATGGGGTGAGCCTCTTTAGTGTTTCTGGAGTTTTAAACGTTCGAATAATACGTCCAGGATTCTTAGAGAATAAAATGATCGTGTCACTCATTGCGATGGCCTCACCGATGTCATGGGTCACGAGGATGGCGGTTTTACCATGCTCCATTAATGTAATGGAAACGAGGTCTTCAAGTTTAAGTTTTGTCTGATAGTCAAGTGCAGAAAAGGGCTCATCAAGCAGCAATATTTCCGGGTTAGTGGCAAGTGTTCTCACAAACGCCACCCGTTGCCGCATGCCGCCTGAGAGTTGTGTTGGATACATATCTAAGGTACCCTCTAAGCCGACTTCTTTAAGTAACGAAAAAGTGTTGGATATATGTCCCTCGTTCTGCTGATCTCTTAATTTTAAACCGAGAAGCACATTTTCTTTGACGGTTTTCCATGGGAAAAGATAGTCTTGTTGTAGCATATATCCGATTTTCGGGTGTGGTCCTTTAAGGAGTTCACCGCTTAGCGTAACTGATCCCACTGTAGGAGGAAACAATCCCGCAACAATGGATAATAACGTCGTTTTCCCACACCCACTGGGACCAAGAAAGGAGATAAATTCGCCTTTCCGCACAGATAAAGATATATCTTCCAAGGCCGTTGTGGACGATCGTTTTGAAAAATAGGTTTGACTAATACAGTTTAACTGTAAAAAGGCCACTGCTATCCCTCCAATAAATTATTTATAAAGCTAGGGAGAATTGCTAGTTTAATGAATTATTTTATAAAAGTAGACGTTTAAAGCAAAAATATTACTATGGGAAATCTTATTTTATTAACGTACTTTCATTAATTGTTTTTTACTAATTGAAATCATGTACTGGTTTGACAGACAAAAAAACAGGAATTTGAATCTAGTTTGTTTTTATTGTTTGAAAAAGCTTCCTCCCAAATTAAAATTTAAGGTAATTGGAAACTCTTACTATATAAATATGATTTTTCTATTAAGTTGAAATGGACAAGCGTTTAGAGTACGAGTGGAATTTGCGAGAATTCTGGTGATCCGTATGGGTTGTGGCTTCATTATTAAATAGAGGGCTGGTTAAGTCCTCGTTTATTCGTTTATGAGGGGATTACACGGCTTAATATCTGAACGAAAATTGATTGTATGTTATTATGTGGGGTAATCTGTGGTTAAGAATCCTGTTCCTATGCGTTATAATGAAAAAATTGGGTGATTGGCTTAGGAGCCGTATCATGTGGTTTTTGGAGTTAGACCAGTCTACAGTATTTTATAGAGGATATGAACGAAGAAATTTAAATAAGAGGTGTTGGATTTAGAAATCTTTGTTATCGCTGGAATTATTCAAGAAACAGCCAGATAACTTAGTAGTGCTGGCTGTTTCACAGATCAGCAAAAATTTTTTATTTCTGTTAGCATTCCGATATTTCATCAGCGAAGAAATCTGATGATTTAATTTTACTTCTTTATTGTATTAATGGATTTATTACTTTCTATAATAATTTGGTAATCTTTATGTTTTACTACCCGTTGTAATTCTGGCTTCCCTATAATTGTCTTACTAAATGGAGAAAAATCAACGACTACTACATTTGTGAGTACCGTTGTAATTTTCCCCTTTTGCCCCATATATTCAATTATATCACCCACATTTGCTTTCTTTATAAAAATTCCTCCAATACCTTATTTTTTACAATTAAACTTCAACACACTTTTTACTATTCCTGCATCTTGATAACAAAAGGCTGTGTTCGTAATATCGGCCAATAACAAGTTCAGTTCATTTTGTTATGGGTCTATTTTATTTTCTAAAGGTAATTTAAACAGGAACTTTAGAAACATGGGTGTAGAACGTAGGCTCTGTTGGGACTGAGAACCAGTTTCTTTAAACGGTTCAACCCCTAGCTAACATTCACGTTAAGCTCGTGGACATCACCGTAGCGAACTTGTGGAGGATTATACAACTTGAGGATTAATTCCAATAGTTAGAGTGTTTTGAGCTTTATTGACATGATTAGAAACCGACAAAAAGTTTTACGTGATTTCGTTAAGCAAAATTCAGTATTGGACTTCTCAAGTCTATACCAAGGTAGGCGAAATAACGGCGAGTGCATTTATTACAGAAATTCCCGACGTTAAAACAGTTGGTCGCTTTCGCAGGGCTAGATCCAAGTGTTTTTGAGTCGGTTTTTTTGTTTTCCCTGCAGAAGATTGTCCAAATCTCTTATTAAAGGAGGAGAATAAGCTCTCCACCTCGTGTGTTACAATTCACCTCCATCGGGGTTAGTGTGTTATTTGAAGCTCACGAGTTTCGGCTTCAAAACCACAACTAAGCGGAAAAAACAATCGAAATGTTCGGATGAAAAGTTCGCTGCAGAAATCGAAAGAACAACCAAAGTTTACAAAGATAAAATGAAGGAAGCAATCTGTTATTTGGCGGAAGCAAGGAACATGATGGTTCAGCTTTAGGATCTTAAATGTATAAGAAACTCTGCTATGCCTGTTGGTCTTTATGGCATAGTGGAAGAGATAAAACTGATCTTGAAACAAAATAAGTAAAACCTTACAAGTAGAGCTAACCAACATTTAGCTCTATTTTTGCATACTGTTAGTTTAAAGCATTCAGTTGATGCTGTTCATGATCAAATTGATAAGACACAATACAATCCTCGAGTCTCATAAAGCATAAGTATGGTTATTCTCGATCATTACCTTACCTGAACAATCAATAAGGTAGAATGATTGACCAAAATCTCGACCAAAAAATGACCAAAATTATTTAAAAAAATAAGATATATATATTTTGAAAACCCAAAAAAGTAATCTGCTGATATTACAGCATTTTAAGCGAAAAAGAAAAAAAGGGTGAGATATGTTCCGCACACAAGTTCATCATTGGGAACCGCATTCATTTCGTTTTCGTGCCAATTTTGTGCCAACTGAATTTGAAAAGCATTGAAAAGGTTTAAAAATGGAAATAGGGAAAACCTTGATTTAAAAAGGTTTATGCATCTATTGAATATGTTATGAAAGCCTTCATTAATCAAGTTCGAGATGGAGGGTGCAATCGGATAAATGATGAAAAGCCTTGGTATATAAGCAATATACCGAGGTTTTTTTGTGTGTAAATTAGTGTCGTGCCAACTTTGTACCAACACGAAATTTTTTTTGCTTTTTAAGTATAAAAAATCAACTTATTCAACAAACAGGCCAGATTGTTGAATAAGGTAAATCACAAAAATTGGTTAAAGATATGCTTCATTTAATACCGGTGCAGGTTTTTTAACGAAAAATGTAGAAATAAGACCATAAAAAATTACCCTTATATAGTCCGAAAATTTGGACTATATAAGATGGTGTATGATTGGATTTATTACTTGTCGTTTCCTCTAATGATTGAAGGATAATAGATTATCAGCAGCAGAAAGGAAAGTTCGTAATTATTCAAATGATGAAACGTTGTTAATTGCCCGTAACTGCCTCTAGTCATGTGCGGTGGGCTAACCTTATTACAGTAATGGGCAACTATCCGATATTTATTATCTGAGTATTAAGATAAATTAACATGGAAGCATAGGGACGGTTCTCCTGTTTCCACAGGCAGATGAAAGGATTGGTTCTCGTGCTTCCATGAACCGCCACTTGTCTTTAATAGATATGTCTAATGTAACTGATACGTTACTTACTCCAATGTCTAGTGTAAATTCTTAAACCAAGGGGAATAATTAAAAAGTAATTTAAACCTAATGATGTCTGAAAGGATGATGAATTTGCTAGATGAAAAAACGATTGGTATTGTTCAATCTACTGCACCTGTCTTAAAGGAACATAGTAAAGAAATTGGAAGAAGATTTTATACCCTATTATTTGAAAAAGCCCCTGACTTATACAATATCTTCAATCAAACCAACCAGAAAAGGGGCCTCCAACAAGAAGCGTTGGGATATGCAGTTTATGCAGCTGGAGAACATATCACAAATCTTGATGCCATCAAACCCGTTATAGAAAGAATATCTCAGAAACATCGAGCGATTGGAATCAAAGCGGAACAATATCCTGTCGTAGGTGAAACGTTACTGCAAGCTGTAAAAGATGTATTGGGAGACGCTGCTACAGATGAAATCATTGAGGCTTGGGGTAAAGCCTACGGATATATTGCGGATGCGTTTATTGACCTGGAAAAAAAGCTATACGAAGAGACTGAACAACAAACGGGAGGTTGGAGAGGTTATAGAGATTTTTATGTAGATAAAAAGGTAAAAGAAAGCGAAGATGTAACTTCCTTTTATTTAAAACCCAAAGACCAAGACGTAATTGCTACATACAAACCTGGACAGTACCTTACGATCAAGGCAGAAATTCCTGGTGAAAAATATACACACATTCGCCATTACAGTCTATCTGAAGCGCCAGTGAAAGATTATTATCGAATTAGTGTGAAACGAGAAGATCAGAATACCCCAGAAGGCATTGTATCGAATTATCTACATGAGCAGATTCAAACGGGAGATTCGCTTTCATTTTCTGCTCCGGCAGGTGACTTCGTACTGGATAACAGCAGCACCCCTATTGTCTTGATTAGTGGGGGTATTGGAATTACTCCTGTTTTAAGTATGCTCAATGCTGTAGTATCTGAGCAACCGAATCGACAAGTAACATTTATACACGCAGCCCTGAATAGTCAGTACCACCCTTTTAAAGACCATGTAAAACAGCTAGAAAACAATCATTCAAACTTAAAATCGTTGGTTTGTTATGAAGCACCTACCACCGAGGATAAACAGAGAGGGGATTTTGATAAGGAAGGGTATATTGATATGGATTTTCTAAAATCCAATGTATCAACCAAGGATTCTGATTTTTATCTTTGCGGGTCTCTTCCATTTATGGATGCCATTATTAGGGCCTTAAAGGACTGGGAAATACCTACGGAGCACATTCATTACGAATCATTTAGCCCAGTGGCTATTTTAGGAGAGGAATAACCCACCAATAATATGCGTTAAAATTGAGTCGCACAAGCACGAAGTTCACTTCTGTGAGCCGCTTGGTGCCGCAACTGCAATAGCTCTGCAATTGTGATTAGTAGCGTAGTCTTTAAGGAGAAGAGGGTAGTTCCATATAAGGAGCCGCCCTCTTCCTTTTTTTTAGTCCAATAAAATACGAATTACTATAAGCAGGATTGGGACGTGATATTTCGATTTATATTGTGCACCTCAAAGTACTTCTTAGGAGTAGATATGATGGAGAAGCTTTTCAGTTCTTCCCCCTTTACCCTCATTCAATAGAATCCATTTACTCGAACACCCCTATTTTAATTAACTTCGTTTAGTCCCTCGTTAAATAATCATTAAACCAAACGTTGAACACTATCACTAAAAATGGGAAATATGCTTTGTTACTGCCTAAGTCGATCCTTCATTAAAAAGGATCGACTTTTCTTTGTTAGGCCCTGCATCAGCTGCTAGTGTGATGTGCCCTTTGGCCTTGGGAAGAATAGGGGGATTTTTGAAGTGAAATGGGGGTTTTTCCTGATGGTTGTGTAGACCATCGCTCCTTACAATAATGGTAGATGCAGTAAATCAAATAAAGGAGAATGCTGTATGCAGAAAACGATACTTAACGATTCCAAAGCGGTTCATTCTTATAACCGGGCATTCGCTTCACATTTTGCTAAATCCCTTTTTATTTCAATCCTTCTGCTTGTAGTCTTGGTTTTTATTGGAACGAGAATGTTTACCCATATTGATTTAAATCTATACGGATATATGGTCGGGACCCTCGTTTTTATAGGCGGATTCTTTTACAGATTCGTTGCTTGGGCAGAGCGTCCTCCGACAAAAAACTTGATCAAAAAGGGGATTAGACTTCTGTTTCGTAAGTCTACCCCTAAGACAACAACCAACCATATGGTGACACACCAGTTTATATGGAATCGGGGAGTTTACCGATGGGCGCAGCACTTTTTAATCGGCTGGGGATGCATTCTTTCTTGTTTTGTAACGTTTCCGCTGGTATTTGGATGGATGTACTTCACGATGGAGGAAAACGGTTATTACACAGTGGTGGGTATGGGACTTAATTTGATGAAAGTCAAGGCTGACGGAGTGTTGGCATTTTTCTTTTACAATGCGCTTAACATTACAGCCATTATGGTGATCGCCGGTGTTTGCATGGCCCTTTATCGTCGATTGAAAAATATGCAGGCCAGGGCGGAACAAAAATTTCTTTATGACTTTATGCCGCTTTACATGCTGCTGCTTGTCAGTGTGACAGGTCTCCTTTTAACTGTAATGAACGTCTTTTTTCATGGTAAGGGCCAACCGGTGATGTCTCTGATCCATCAGTATTCTGTCATCATAACTTTACTCTATTTACCGTTTGGAAAGCTTGCTCATATTCCATTCCGAGCAGTCAGCGTGTTTGCAAAAAACTACCGCGAGCATTATGGAGCTCAGTCCATGAAAAAATGTTCTGTATGCGGAGATCCATTTGTCTCCACCGAACAATCCAATGATGTGATAAAAATACTGAACGAAAACGATATTCAATTTGAGATGCAGGAAGGATTTCACTTGGCTGAGCTTTGCCTTCCTTGTAGGAGAAAGTACCGGATGTCAAGGTTTTCCGGATTCAACACCCATGAGGCAAAAGTCAAGGAGGCCAACCAAAATGCTAAGGGATAAATTCTTTAAAGAGGTAGAAAACGTCCAACATCCAAATGAGAAACTTGTTAAAACACATTGCAGCTACTGTGGCATGCAATGCGGCATGAACCTACGTGTAAATACCCATACCAATAAAATTATTGGAGTAGAGCCGCGATATGACTGGCCAGTAACCGTCGGAAAAATGTGTCCGAAAGGAGTAACCGCCTATCAACAAACCAATCATAAGGATCGTCTTTTAAAGCCTCTCATCCGAGACAATGCTGACTTGAAAGGAACGAAAGAAGGTTTTCGGGAAGCGAGCTGGGAGGAAGCATACGAATTTATTGCAGAGAAATTTAAGACTCTGCAGGCTCAATATGGAAAAGATACGCTCTCTGTCTTCAGCGGTGTCTCCATGACCAATGAAAAGTGTTATCTAACAGGGAAGTTTGCACGAGTAGCTCTGGGAACACGCTATATCGACTATAATGGACGATTCTGTATGTCGAGTGCAGCAGGCGGTTTTCTTCGATCCTTTGGGGTAGACCGGGGATCAACTCTTCCCTGGACCGATATTCATGAGACCGATTGTTTATTTATTGCAGGTAGCAACACCGCAGAATGTCATCCAACATCCATGTTTCGTGTATGGTCCGTGCAGGAGCGCGGGGGATATCTCATCGTCGCAGATCCTCGTGAAACACCGATTGCTAGAAGGGCAGATGTTCATCTGGATTTAAAACCCGGCACAGACCTTGCCCTGGCCAATGGAATTGCTCATTTGCTTATCAAAAAAGGATACATGGATGAGGCGTTCATTCAGCGCCATACGAACGGATTTGAAGAAACCAAAGAGCTATTAGAGCTTTTCACACCTGAGTATACGAGCAAAATTACGGGAGTGGAAGTGGAGAAAATCATCCGAGCCGCAGATATTTATGGCAAGGCACCAAATGCCATTGTCATGTTTGCAAGAGGGATTGAACAGCAGCATAAAGGTGTGGATAATGTTTCAGCGTATACCAATATGGCATTAATTACGGGAAAAATCGGTAGACCCTTTTCTGGCGTAGCTACATTTACAGGCCAGGGGAACGGACAGGGAGGAAGAGAACACGGCCAAAAAGCCGACTTGCTACCGGGCTACCGAAAACTTACGAATCCGAAGCATGTGGAGGAAGTCTGTAAGGTATGGGGAATTACGCCTGAAGAAATGCCACAGCCAGGTGTTTCCGCATACGAGATGTTTGAACTAATGGAGAAGAAAGAGATCCGCGGATTGTATCTGTTATGTTCCAACCCAGCCGTATCGGCCCCAAATTTGAATTTTGTTAGAAAGGCAATGGAAAATCTAGATTTTATGGTATGTGCAGATTTCTACTTATCCGAATCCGCACAGTTTGCGGATGTCGTTCTGCCCTCTGTTACCTGGAGTGAGGATGAAGGAACCGTCACTAACCTTGAAGGACGTATTATTAAAATTAATAAAGCCCAAGAACCGATCGGCGAATCAAAGCCAGATTGGCAGATGCAGGTGGAGCTAGCGAGCAAGCTTGGTAAAGGTGCATTCTTTGAGCATTTAAAGACTGCCGGTGACGTAGCAGAGGAATTTAGGCTGGCTTCCCGAGGTGGTTCTGCTGATTATTACGGTGCCACTTGGGATAAGATCGATCAGCAAGACGGCGTATTCTGGCCGTGTAGAAGTGAAGACGACAAAGGAACACCTCATATGTTTCTTGATAAAAAATTCTATCATCCGGACGGCAAAGCTAAAATCTGTGCCCTGCCTTACCGACCGCCAGCAGAGGAAACAACTGTGGAATACCCGCTCTGTTTGACGACTGGACGAGTGGTGTATCACTATCTATCCGGGAACCAGACAAGAAGAATTCCCTTTCTTCATGACATGTGCCCAGATCCTTATGTGGAAGTTCACCCAACAACCGCGAAGGCTTACAACATAGAACATGAAGAGGTGGTTCGGCTCTATACGAAGAGAGGGGAGGCCACCTATAAAGTGAAAGTTACGGAGGCCATAAGGGAGGATACGGTGTTTGTCCCTTACCATTTCGGTGATGAAGAATCAATCAACTTACTAACCATTGCTGCACTGGATCCTATTTCACGAATGCCTGAGTTTAAAGTATGTGCAGCGCAACTATCAAAGATTGCAAAAAAGGAGAACGGTAGCCGTGAAGAAGAGACTGTATATTGAACTGGAAAACTGTATCGGTTGCCGTTCCTGCCTGGCAGCCTGTACCCAGTGTGGAGGCCATGAACAGCGAAACAGAAATTATGTTTATGATGTAAACCCCCTTGTATCAAGGCAGACAATGCCCCTGATGTGCCTACACTGCGAGAATCCCGCTTGTGCCAGAAGCTGTCCGGCGCAAGCCATCCAGATTCATGAAACCGGCGCAGTATTATCTGCACTGGTGGAAAAATGCATCGGCTGCCAGAATTGTACGATCGCCTGCCCATATGGGATACCTAAATTTGATACCGAACAAAACCTGATGTACAAATGTGATTTATGTATTGATCGTACAAAGGACGGTATACCGCCAATGTGTGCAAGTGTGTGCCCGTCAAATACCTTGCAGTGGCTAAGTGAGGAAGAAATTGCAACAAAGAAAAGTCAATTTGCTCTAGGAAATGAAAAGTGGGTGTCGAGCATGCCTTATCTTGAAGGCGAAACCAATGTGAAAATTAATCTTCCTGGTATTTTGCAGGGCGTAGAAAAGTTGTTTTAGGAGGAGAGCGGTATGACAGACCGGAAAAACCACATTCCATTTGACGAAGATAACTATACCCATAACATTGAAAGAAACAATGAGCGAATGCTGGATCGTCGCGGTTTTATGAAAACACTTGTGGGAGCCGCTGGCCTATTCGCTATCTCTTCTCTGCCATGGGGAACCATTGCCGCAAAAGAACTCATGGGGCTGGCTAAAAAAGAGTATCCCCGAAAGAAAATCGCTTCTCTTAAGGCCGTTGCCGTTGGAGATTCGGTGGATTTCTCTTTCCCAGGTGAGCATGACAGTGCTCTGCTTATCCGTTTGAGTGAAACCCGTTTTGTTGCCTACCAAAATGCATGCACCCATTTGCGCTGCCCCGTATTCTGGAAAAAGGAAGAGGATAAGATGATTTGCCCTTGTCATCATGGTGAATTCTCCGCCAAAACAGGCAAGCCGGTTGCAGGACCGCCTCGAAGGCCACTACCCCAAATTCATTTGAAAGTAGAGAACGGTTTTATTTATGCGAGGGGAGTGAATCGATATGAAGCGTAGTTTTCTTGGCGTTTTCCTGCTTGCTCTTATTCTTGCCATCAACATTGTTACTACACAGTTCATGGTACACCAATTCTTTTACGAGCATTACACCAACACACTCGTGTGTGTAGCTCTTAATCTCTTTTTATTTCCAGTGGCCTTTTTGATTTACAAAAAGGAAATTCATAAAGGCGGGAAAAAGCATGAACAATGAAACCTATCTTGATTTTTGTTTTATTCGAACCTTTGGAGTATTCGAAGAATCCTTATTTAGTAAAGTAGACAAGGCTCTTCAGCACCTATTTGATCATCAACTTCTTCACTGGTACTTGGAAGAAAAGAAGAAAGATGGATTGGAGATTGTTATAGCAGAAGTACGAGGAATGAGTGAGTGGACTTCTGAAGACGAAGTGTTAAACCATTTAGAGAAGGCAGAGGGCTCTTCATTTTGGGAATACTTACAAGGTTGTCAGTTTAACGTATATCCCGCTATGAAAGGATGTGGAAGCTGTGGAACTTGAGGCGATCAAAGCCCTGTTATCCTATGTATCCGAGCCTGTTGAATTAGCCATCTATGAAAAGGAAGTGAGGGGTATCCCTTGGATGTCCCAAAGGATTAAGAAGGTTAAACCGTGTCCAGATTGCACTCACCTCCGCTTGTATTTCGACGATTTTCATTTTTTAGCCGTCCCATTTAATAGTCTAGTATCGTTCACAAATGACACGTGGACCACATTTGATGCGGACAGCCGCCTTTATTATGGAATCAGAAAGGAAAGATTAATATGAATAGGAAAATTCAGCTTCCTTTACAAACGGTGAACTTGATTGCCGGTTTTATGGTATGGGTCTTGATCTCTTCATTGTTACCTTTTATAAAAGAAGATATCAACATTCCCGCTGATAAGCTTGCATGGGTCACTGCGGTGCCAGTCATATTAGGATCCTTACTTCGTATTCCACTTGGTTATCTTACTAATCGGTTTGGTGCAAGGAAACTATTTATCATCTGTTTTCTGATTCTATTATTTCCTGTCTTTTATATAGCCCACGCTTCTACCTATGTAGATCTTTTAGTAGGTGGTCTGTTCCTGGGTGTAGGAGGGGCGGTATTTTCAGTAGGAGTGACCTCTGTCCCTAAATATTATCCAAAAGAAAGGCACGGATTTGTCAACGGAATTTATGGAGCAGGTAACATTGGTACGGCCGTTTCCACCTTTGCAGCTCCCGTCCTTGCTTCTAAATGGGGATGGACCCTAACTGTTCAGTTTTATCTGGTGCTCCTTGCAATCATTGTAATTGCCAACCTTTTTCTTGGAGATCGACGAGAAACGAAAGAACGAACCAAACTATCTGAGCAACTGAAAAGTATCTATAAAAACGAAAAATTGTGGTTGTTCTGCCTTTTCTATTTTATAACGTTTGGTTCGTTCGTTGCTTTTACCATTTACTTGCCTAATTTTTTGGTATCCAATTTCGGGTTAGAAAAGGTGGATGCTGGGATAAGGACCGCAGGCTTCATCGTCCTGGCAACCCTTATGAGGCCGGTAGGAGGGTGGCTCGCAGATCGCTTCCATTCCTTAAAACTCCTCATGTTTGTATTTGGAGGTTATACGCTTTCCGCCATGCTTCTGTCTTTCGCTCCATCTATCCAACTATACACGCTAGGGTGTCTAACCATTGCGTTTTGTGCAGGAATGGGCAACGGAGTCATTTTCAAGCTGGTTCCAAGTTACTTTCCGAAGCAAGCTGGTATTGTGAACGGTGTGGTATCCGCTATGGGTGGACTCGGAGGGTTCTTTCCTCCACTGATCTTGGCTGTCCTCTTTAAACTCACAGGGCATTATGCCATTGGTTTTATGGCCTTATCGGAAGTGGCGTTGGCAAGTCTGGTACTCGTAATCTGGATGTATTACCAAGACCGTCTAAGCATGTCGGCTCAAGTCTTAAACAGCACCGCAGAGGGAATCATGATCACGGATAAGGAAGGGAAGATTATTTCTGTGAATCCGGCGTTCAGCGAGCTGACCGGTTATGCCCCTGAAGAAGTGATTGGAAAAAATCCGAATCTGTTAAAGTCTGGTCTTCAAGATCAAAACTTTTATAAGAACATGTGGCTTTCCATTGAAGAAAAAGGATATTGGCAGGGAGAAATTTGGAATCGGAGAAAAGACGGCCGAAACTATCTTGAATGGTTGACCATCAGTGCCATAAAAAATGAAGCAGGAGAAATCAACCAGTTTGCGGGCATGTTTAGTGATATCACACACTATAAGAAAAAAAGCATGTAAATCAGGAGGAGCTATGATGGGAGAACCATCCAAACAATCAAAGGAATCGGTAATATCTTATATCATACAAACCCAGGAAGAGGAACTGAAACGTATTTCCTATGAACTTCATGAAAGTGTTGGTCAAACCCTGTATAGTTTCTATACAGGGTTGCAGTTTATTGAGAGCGGAATTACCGACAACCATATGAAATGCTTTGCAGGGGAGATGGTGCAGTCGTTGGAACGGTCGATTAAAGAGATCCAAATGGTTTCTGTTGAACTTCATCCGCCAACTCTAAGTACACTTGGCATCTATCCTGCTTTAAAAAGTTATGCAAAGCAATATACAGCAACGTTTGGCATTGAAGTGGAGATAGAAGAAGGAGGAGAGGAGAAAAAGCTACCGGAAGAGCAAAATGTGACGTTGTTTCGAGTGTGCCAGGAGGCTCTGCATAATGCAGCGAAGTATGCAGACACCTCATTTATTAAAATCATCTTTACATGGACGGAAGACTGCTTGAAGATAGAAGTAAAAGATTATGGAAAAGGATTTCAATTTGACGAGGCACAAACCCAGAGTTTGCCAGGCCTACAGGCCATGAAAGAGAGGATGCATCTTGCTGGAGGGGAATGTATCATTTCTTCTCGTGTGGGAGAAGGAACGGAAGTGACCATGGTACTTCCTTTGATAAATCCTTAGAAGAGGAGAGTAATTCATGAGAATTTTGTTGGTGGATGACCACGCCGTTGTACGCAGAGGGCTGACGATGCTATTAAACGCACAGCCGGAAATGGAGGTTGTTGGCGAGGCTTCAGAGGGAAATGAAGGTATCCAAAAAGCGCTGGAGCTAAAGCCTGATATTATTATTATGGATTTGAGCATGCCGCACGGAAAAGATGGTTTGAGTGCAACATCTGAGTTAAAGAAGCTTTTACCGGACGCTGCCATTCTTATTTTGACCATGCATGATGATGAAGAATATTTGTTCCGCGCCATTCAGTCGGGCGCTTCTGGATGTATATTGAAAAGTGAACCGCATGAAGAGCTAATAATGGCCATCCAATCGGTCTACAATGGGAACGCGTACTTAAACCCAGCAGCGACTAAACGACTCATGGAGGAATACTTAGTCAACGTTAATCGGGGAACCGTAGATTCCTATAGCCTGCTGTCCGATCGGGAAAAAGAAGTTCTCACCTTAATTGCTAAGGGATATTCCAATAAGGAAATTGCCAATCAGCTTGTGATCTCGGTAAAAACAGTAGAAACTCATAAGGGACACGTGATGGAAAAGCTGAAGATGAAAACAAGGCCAGAACTCGTGGCCTATGCCTTAAAAAAAGGGTTGTTGGGCTATGGCGTATAAATCCTCATTTATGCTCGAACTTGAACGACTAGCACAAGAACTACAATGTTCTTTTGCAGGAATAGCTATCCAGGATGGAACAGGATCCGATATTCATTGGCGCTATGCGTATGGCAACCGAAACGAAAAATATAAAAAGATTTCAGTAAGGTATGGCAAAGGGATTGCTGGAAAAGTAATCTCCACCGGTCAAGCGATTCAGGTGGATCATTTTCCTAAGAGTATTAATGGGAAAGCCGTAGAATATCCTATTATGTTGGCCGAACAATTGGTTTCCGCGTATGCGGCTCCCTTGAGATTAGCTGGTCAACTGAGGGGAGTCTTATTAGTAGGCTACCATCAGCAAACGGAAATAACTCACACCCTAAAAGACCTTGTTCAAAACAAAGCGCAGAGATTAGAAGACCTTTACCTGTCTGAATCCCAAGAAGGGAGAACAGGGGACCATGTATAGAGTAAAGCAAGAACAGGCAACAAAGGCTAACCTAGTGGTAGAGGTATCTGGACGTGTCATCGAGTATATAAGCCAAGAAGCGAAGGCTTTATTTAATTGCAGCGATAAGCAGGGGGAAATCCTCTCAACCTTACTACCTGAAACGGATCTTTCAATCCTGCCGGAGGGAAAAGCAGTAAGGCAAACAGGAATCCGATCCGGACAAGGAACCTTTTCGATTTACATAAAAAAACACTCATTTTCCCTTCGAAGTGAAGACTTTTACCTTCTTTCCATCATGGAAGTGGAGGAAGAATCTGAGCAAACTCTCAAGGAATTATTGGATATTAAATTCGCCTTAGATGAATCAGCGATTATAGCGATGACGGATAAAAGGGGGAAAATAACCTATGTAAATCAGAAGTTCGTCGATATTTCTCAGTATTCCATGGATGAACTGTTGGGAAAAGACCACGGAATGATAAACTCTGGATACCACTCAAAGGAATTTATGAGAAACCTGTGGCAAACGATTTCCTCAGGAAACGTGTGGCGTGGAGAAATTAAAAACAGAGCAAAAAATGGTGACGTTTATTGGGTAGATACGACGATTGTTCCTTTTTTGAGTAAGGACGGCCAACCATACCAGTATTTAGCCATCCGTTATGAGGTTACAGAGCATAAGAAGGTAGTTGAACAACTAAAGCAGTCTATACAAGAATTAATGGATGTTAAATTTGCACTTGATGAATCCTCTATTGTCGCCATGACCGATAAAAGAGGTAAGATTACCTATGTGAATGACATGTTTTGCGAAATCTCCAAATATAGCCGGGATGAACTGATAGGGCGTGACCATCGGATTATCAACTCTGGCTATCATTCCCGAGAGTTTTTCGGAAATCTGTGGAAAACCATAGCTGCAGGGAAAGTATGGAAAGGTGAAATCCGCAATAAAGCGAAGGATGGAACGTATTACTGGATGTATACAACCATTATTCCGTTTTTGAATGAAGAAGGGGAGCCTTTTCAGTATATGGCCATTCGCTCAGAGATTACGGAAAAAAAGCGGGTAGAACACGAACTACAACAGATGATGAGACGCATACTTGATGTCCAGGAGGAAGAACGCAAACGACTGTCCCGCAATCTTCATGACGGGATCGGTCAAAATCTCTACAGTCATCTCATCACCATCAATGTTTTGCGGTCACAGCTAAATCATCCACTACTTGATCAGATGCAAAAAGAGGCATCGGATTTAATTGAAGAAGTTCGGGATATATCATGGGAGCTTCGTCCGTCCGTTTTGGACGACCTAGGACTTGTACCAGCCATTCGATCTTTTTTATCTCGTTACATCGATAACTATGGAATTGATATTGATTTTAATTGTTCTCTTCCGCTTCAGAGGCTTAGCATTGCGATTGAAACCACCATTTACAGAGTCATACAAGAAGCGCTCACGAATGTGCGAAAGTACGCAAAAGTGAAACATGCCACTGTAGACATTGTTACTGTAGACGAAAAAATAAAAGTCAGCATTCGTGATGATGGTCAGGGGTTCGATAAAAAGCATCTCCAGCGCGGGGTTGGATTGTTCAGTATGGAAGAGCGCGCCCGGTCTGTAGGTGGTGGTTTGGACATTCAGTCGGAAATAGGGCGTGGTACCACCGTAATTCTTGAATTACCAACTCTGTCCGATAGGTAAGTCCATTTTGAAAAGGCAACACCATCTCTTAAAGGTTTTGTATCTGTGATGCTGGTCACGGAAACAAAACCTTTTTCGGTATATTCTAAAATAGTAAAAATGAAACCTACAACTCTTAAGATAAGAGCATGTAGGAAGGGGATGAGAAATGTGTTTTGTTATCAATGTGAGCAAACTCCAACTGGCGGCTGTAAGACTATAGGGGTATGTGGAAAAGATGAAACCATTGCCAGTTTACAAGATACTATCATCTTTGGCTTAAAGGGTATTGCGGCTTATCGAACACATGCGAATCAATTAGGGTATACCGATTCATTTGTTGATGCTACAACACACGAAGCCTTATATTTAACGTTAACCAACTCCAATTTTAATGTACCGGAACATATTGATATGGCATTGCAAGTTGGAAAAGCTGCCGTACGGGTAATGGATCTTCTGGACCAAGCCCATACCGACCGCTTAGGAATTCCGTCTCCTGCGAAAATTACTCAGAATAAAATTGAGGGCAAAGCGATTGTGGTTACAGGCCATAACTTGTTTGCATTGGAAGAACTATTAAAACAAACAGAAGGTAAAGGTATAAATATTTATACTCACTCTGAGATGCTACCGGCACACGGTTATCCCCAACTAAAGAAATATGCCCATTTAAAAGGAAATATCGGGAAAGCGTGGTACGATCAACGGCGTTTATTCGAAAAGTTTTCAGGGGCCATCCTAGCCACTACCAACTGTGTAATGCCGATCAAAGGAACTTACGCGGATCGAATGTTTTCGTATGAGGTAGCTGGCTTAGAAAACGTCAGAAAAATTGAAAAGGATGATTTTACTCCACTGATTGATCGAGCATTAGAATTGCCAGTGGTGAATATTGAATCAAGCGAAACATTAGTTACAGGCTTTCACCATCAAACGATTATTGGGTTAGCACCTGAAATCATTCAAGCAGTTAAAGACAAAAAAATCAATCATTTCTTTGTTATTGCTGGTTGTGATGCACCTGGTAAGGGAGGGGATTATTATCGGAAACTGGCCCTCTCTTTGCCATCAAACACGGTCATCTTAACTACTTCTTGCGGAAAATTCCGTTTCAATGATGTGGACTTTGGAGTCGTTCCTGGAACAGATATTCCCCGTTATGTTGATCTTGGACAATGTAACAATTCCATCTCAACTGTAAAAATTGCACTGGCCCTGGCAGAGGCTTTGGATTGCGAAGTGAGTCAGTTACCACTTAGTATCGTCCTTTCTTGGTTTGAGCAGAAAGCCGTTGCCATTCTACTTGGTTTGTTTAGTCTAGGCATACAAGATATTCGCATTGGACCGAAACCTCCAGAGTTTATATCATCTGGTGTCATGCAAGTATTGGAAGGGAATTTTGGTCTAAAGTTAATTGGAAATGCGGAAGATGACCTGCTTGCCATGCTTTCTTAACTTTCGATGAAATACGGTTCAATGATTTAATCAATGACCAACTCATTAATGAAACCTTCAAGCTTGCTGCGACATGCATTGGTAGGTATTATCAAATGCTTTGAGAAGCAATTAATATTGAGATAAAGACAAGTGGATTTTAATCTTGAATAGTCTTTGGGATTGTATGAATGGCAATTGCCGAGGAATTAGATGTATCTACTGAGTGTGTTTGAGCAAACAGCTCTATCAAAGAAAAAAGATCTGTTAGTCAAAATTATGGTATGATTGTATTACTAAACACCAGAACATACACCTAAAAAAGAGGCCTTCTTAGGCCTCTTTTTATATTCTTTGGTAAAGTGCCAAAGTTTCTTTCGGGTGAATATATTTTATTGGGTGCCCTACATACCGTTTGTTAGAATATATTTATAGAGAATTAAAAATTTGAAGCATATGGAGTGTATAACATGATAGTAGTTAATGGTAAAACAATAAAAGGTTTTTTATATGATTCTTTAGAGACAGCAAAGGAAGACTCAGAGGGAAATCGACCAATGATCATTAATATCATATATTAATCAGCGAACTATTTTTGTTGGGTTTTACAAACTCACTAGATGTGATTGGGCACGAACTTACACATGGAGTGACCCAGTTCACAAGCGGGCTAGAATATGAAAAGCAGCCTGTAGCTTTAAACGAACATCTCTCGGATGTTTTTAGGATTGCTATAAAGCAATATCATTAAAGCAATCAGCACAGGATGAAGACTGGTTAATCGGTGCTGAGATAATGGGACCCTCATTAAAAAGGCAAGCACTCGTTCTATTAGTATTGCTAATATCATGTTGGTTTTAGTCATCATCAATCATAGAAAGACACGCAATATATTCCGTACACAAGTTCATCATTGGGAACCGCATCCATTTCGTTTTCGTGCCAATTTTGTGCCAACTGAATTTGAAAAGCATTGAAAAGGTTTAAAAATGGAAATAGGGAAAACCTTGATTTAACAAGGTTTATGCATCTATTGAATATGTTATGAAAGCCTTCATTAATCAAGTTCGAGATGGAAGGTTCAATCGGTTAATTTTAAGAAACCCTTGGTATATAAGGAATATACCAAGGGTTTTTCTTTGTGAAAATCGGTTCGTGCCGATTTTGTGCCGGTTTGAATCTTTACATTGAGAGTATACGACGTTCAAAGCATAATACAAATTAAACCATTGTCTATGTGCTAAAAAGACCTATGTACAGAATTAATATACATAGGTCTTTTTATAAGGCTCTTTTCGTAAAGATTGTTGCAATATAGACCATCCTTCTGATAGCTGATAAAATACTCTTTTTGCGGGAAATAAAAAAACAGTCATTCCAGTATGAAACTGCTGTATTTGCTATTCAATAAAAGCACATCTATTAACCAAATTAAAATAACTAATTTTCTCATTACCAAGAGCTGATCGCAGTTCCTTTTCTTGTGCAACTAATGGGGCAGGATTGTTGAATAAGGGAATTGATATTTACAAGGGGTGATAAAGTGAAATTTGAAAAAATTTGATGTAAAGAAACATCGAGATACAGTAGTTGAATTTAATGTAAGTTTTGGAGACACTGCGGGGTTCGGTAAAGAAGAGGAATATCTCCATTTTAGATGAAAAAATATCAGCTTTTCCAAAAGGCTTTGTTTTAGTGGAGGAAGAACGTAAATATATTGGACAACTTGAATTAACCGTTCGTGAGTTTCGAAGGTAAATACATATGATTGGACTCAAAATGAAAAAGCATCAACACTTGAAGACCTAAAGCTGATTGGTCAACAAGAAAAGAATGCTGTGGCCGAAGCTGATTTTATCGTTGTTTTATTACCAGCTGGAAAAGGAAGTCACATTGAATTTGGAATAGCTTTGGGACTCAATAAAAGAATTATTCTCTATTCACCCAACAATGAAATCAATAACCTTACTACCACAAGCACTTTTTATCACCTATCTGAAGTTGAATCTTTCATCGGTTCGTTAGATAAATTAGGTGAATTTTTGACATCAAATGAAGATAAGGTCCTCAGTTAAAGGGTGCATTTCATCAAGAAGGAGAATTGCTCTTTTTTATTGAATTTAGGACAAGGGTTTTGAAAAAGAGAAATCAATGAGGTGATTTAATTGCAGAAACCATTTCATAATTTAGCCAGGGCTGTCATTATTAAAAATAATAAGATTCTACTTGCAAAAGCAATTGGAACCACAAATACTTTTCTACCTGGTGGTCACATTGAATTTGGAGAAAGTGCAAAAGACGCACTTGAAAGAGAGTTAACAGAAGAATTAGGTATTAAACCTAAAGTGGGGAAATTGCTTGGATTAGTTGAGCATAAATGGGAAAAACAAGATATATTACATTGTGAAATTAATCAAGTTTTTGAGGTTGAAAGCGATGAATTAGACTCAAATGATTTTCCTGTATCAAGAGAATCTCATATAACGTTTTTCTGGTCTAAAGCCGATAAATTAGATGCCAACAACTTACAACCCTACCCATTTAGAGATTTACTTAAAGGTTATCTAAATGGAATTAATGATGTTTGGTGGGAAAGTACATTAAAAACTGAAATAGATGTATTTAACAAAAATTAAGTTTTATCTTCTACGGCTTCTATGCGGAGGCATAAGACGGATAAAAGCGATGCCCATCGGCTCGCTCAAACTCATTTTACCTCGGACAGAAAAAATAAAATCGCACAAGACGATTATTTTTGTTCAGTACACTCAAGATAATTAAATAATTGTCGCTTCCGAAAGAGGTATTGAATCAGAAAACAAAATCAATACGATAAATTTAAAAACCCTTGTCATAATAAGGAATTATGGTAACAGTTATTATTACGATTTTAGTTCATTTCGATTTTGTGAGGATTCAGGGAGTATGTGTATTCTTACGATGACTTCTAATTGTCGAAGGTAGAATCTTTAACCGAGGATTTTTTATGATTATATAACCATTCTTGTACAACATCTTCAAACAAAATTTCCCTGTCATGTACAGTGTGAACGTAATAGATTTTTTCTTCTACAGCATTTGCCTCTATTTGGGCTTCTTTTTTGCTGCAAAAAGTCCCTATACTTAATTTTACATCCTTCGAAACACGTGCTTGCCACAAACCACTGTTTAATTTTCGGAAATTAGCCATTCCTTCCCCTCCTTAAAGGTGGTGAGAACAAACGGGATACAGTATTATTCAGCTTTTTCCTTTGTCGATAAAAGTTGTTGCCTAGAGATGCCGCCCCCATATCATGTAAGCTTGGAGGAGCACCCTCTAACATTGCTTACGTTCGCTGACATGAATCAAAAAAACTGGCAAACTGGACATAAAGAGGCCCATGTCCAGTTTGAATCAACGATTATTCCCTATAAAAACGGACAAACCCCTTTTCAAAGAAAATTGAAAAGGGGTTTGTCTACGGTCTGTGAGAACGCCTTAAAGGCGTGCTCTAGAAATAATTAATACCAGCGATTTTTCTTCTTTCTCTTTTTGAAGGAGCTGGAGCTTGAGCTTGAGCTCGACTTAACGCGCTTTTTGAAGGAGCTGGAGCTGGAGCTTGAGCTCGACTTAACGCGCTTTTTGAAGGAGCTTGAGCTTGAGCTCGACTCAACGGGCTTTTTGAAGGAGCTTGAGCTTGAGCTCGACTCAACGTGCTTTTGGCTGGAGCTTGAGCTTGAGCTCGACTCACCGTCTCGCTGCACGATATTCGCTTCCACCTGCTGATTCTGCTTGTTGCAGGAGCAGAAGCTGGAGCTGGAGCTTGATTCAACGTGCTTTTTGAATGAGCTCGAGCTAGAGCTGGAACTGGACTCATGAAAAATCTTCTTTTTCTTTTTCTTTTTGCAATGACATTTTGGGTAGCCAGGGTCTATGATCTCATTTATTGATTCTTCTTTATATACATGGCGAGGGACATATTTGATATGCTCTCTGTTAATACGGATGATAGGGTGAACGAATGTTACTTCTCTTTCGGTATATTTGTTTTTAACAATATATTCTGGATCACAATAAATTTTTTTTCGACATTTCTTTTTTCCTCCCATTTAAATTCACCTCCTACTCTATTAAATGCATATAGAGAGACGTTGGCATGGACAAGTTACTTATTTCTAAAAAATTGTGTTGTTGGGGTGAACGTCATCACTAATCGCTTTCCTTAGTTTGATCGTTCTACAACTAAACCAGCTAATAGTTAGTCAAAATTTTTTCAATTAAATAGATTTTTATATTATGGTATGCTAACCTGCTTGTTTGGAAGGTTTTTCTTTATTTAGCCAAATGGATTAACTTAGCAATATCTTGGAAAGTCATTTTGCTATTTAAAAGGGACAAATATCCATTGTAAAAGCTTATTTGCACAGGCTATAACAACTACTTTAAAAGGTTTTCCTTCCTCATGTTTCTTATCATAAAACTCTCTTAATTTTTTATTGAGGGAGGAGTTCATCTGTGGGTTTTCTTCTTTCTACAGTCACGGATTGCACACCTTACAGCCATGTATAAAGCGTGCCTAAGACGGCTGGAACCTCTTTTTGTAATCCTGTTCACAGTACCTTTGAATTTGCCTGATTCAGTCTATGCCAGCGAATGCGACAAGCTTTTTAGGATGGTCAAACCGTTCAATCTTTCCAATTTCGGAAATGATCATGGCAGCGACCTTTTCTCCTATACCAGGGATGGATTGATTGATTGTATATTCTTCAATATCTTTTTCCCAAAGCTCATTTATCTTGTCAGTGATTGTTTCTCCATCTACTTCCAAGATGATTTGAGATGTAGGGAATTCAAGTAATGTGAGCAGAGAAACAACCGAATATAGATCGCCGAAAACGCCTCTATATAAAGGAACACTTGATCCAAAACTGATTGAAATTGCAGTTCTTTTTTGTATTTGTGCAATAAAACTTGAAAATACAAAGATTATGTGTTGGGTTGATAAATATAGTCCTGAATTGATGAAAAAGTACGGTGTCATCTTAAACCAACAAATTACTCATGGAGAGTCAATGAAGCGTAAAAAAAGTTAAAGATAAATGGATGTACTAAGATATTTATATGTGCAGCAGGTTGATTAACATTGATTTTTATCTAAGCGAATTAAGAGATAAACAAGCAGCCTCATGAAAGGTTTGGCTGTTTTTTCATGTTTAAAGCCTCGTGCCAAACTCAATATTTTTCTATTACCTATATTAAATGGGGTAATAAAGGTTGGATACAGTGTACTTATTTTCAACATGTGCCCAAGGATTTAAAAAATGTTCCGTATTTTCAAAAAAAATGGTAGGTTTTATTGTCTTTTATCCAATCAGGTTTCATTTAATTTCATAGAATATATTAAAGTTTAATAGAAAGGAGAGTTGAAATAATTTGAGTAGTGATAAATTCAAATGTACTAAAAGATGTAAAAATTGCGGACGTAGAAAATACAAATGCGAGAGTAAAAAATGTTCGGATTGCGGACATAATAGATGCAAATGCAATGAAGGAATTAATCAAAATCAAAACGTTGAAGTGAATGTAAATGTTGCTGACTGCATAAGAGGACCAACCGGACCAACCGGACCGACGGGGCCAACAGGTGCAACAGGACAAGGTGGTGTACTTGCTTACGGCTCCCTTTATGGAGTGAATAGCTTAATACCAATAACGACAGGACAGAGATTTGATTTTTCAACCCAAGGTCCATTCTCTGGAGTAACCCCTGATAAAGTTAACGATGAAATCATAGTAGGAAGTTCAGGAGTATATACTATTGAGGTGACTTTTAGTGTACAATCCCTACCAAATGATTCTTCCATTTTTAGTCTATTTATTAATAATGTGGAAGATACAAGAGGTAGAATGATTCATCTGCAAAATGATACTCAAATTGATAATCTTGCGAAAATAATTCAAATAAATCTTAATGCCAGGGATGCGATAGCTGTCGAAGCGGTCTTTGTACAAGGCACTGTAGCTTACTTCAACCCCTCACTTGTAGTCACACGTATAGCATAGAACTGTTATGTAGTATCTCTTTGTATTCCAATGTTGTTACTTTTAGAGCATAATAGGCCAATAGGAGTCCCGCCGACAGGACGTATTGGCTCAAGATGCTTCTGACATTATTATGACTTATAGAAGATCTGAATTCTCCGACTCTTAATTCTGAATAGTATGGCATATCGATGCAATTTAATACGAGGAAGGGTTTTTGAATTAAACGGATATACTGTATTTTTCTAGAAAAGAAATGGTGTATGACAAATCAAAATCTATTGAATGAAGCTTAATCAGCTACAACAAAAGGCCCCTGGAGTCAATGAAACGTAAATAAAAATTAATGGTCAATGGATGTACGAATATTATTATGTGCAGAAGATGGATTAAGATTGATTTTTATCTAAGTGAATCAAGAGATAAACAGGCAGCCAAACGCTTTTTCAAGAAAGCTTTGGCTGTTTTTTCATGTTTTTAAGCCTTGTGCCAAACGCAATATGTAGATTCTGTTGCCTATATTAAATGGGCTTCTGATCATTTGCCTAGGGATTAAAAAATGTGCTTTTTTTAGGCAGGTTTTATCGCTTTTATCCAAACCAATTCAATTCTATTTCATAAAATATAGTAATCTTTAATAGAAAAGGAGAGTTAAAATAATATGGGTAGTGATAAATACGAATCTCATAAAAGATGTAAAGATTGCGGACATAGAAAATGCAAATGCGAGGAAAAAAGATGTTCAGATTGCGGACATAGAAAATCCAAATGCAAATGTAATAAACAAAATCAAAAAGTTAAAGTGAATGTAAATGTAGGTGACTGCAAAAAAGAAGTTAAAAAACGAAGAGGACCAACGGGGCCAACCGGACCAACGGGGCCAACCGGACCAACCGGACCGACGGGACGAACAGGACCAACCGGGCCAACCGGGCCGACGGGACCAACCGGGCCGACGGGACCAACCGGGCCGACGGGACCAACCGGACCGACGGGACGAACCGGACCGACAGGGCCGACGGGACCAACCGGACCGACGGGACCAACCGGACCGACGGGACCAACCGGACCGACAGGACCAACCGGACCAACCGGACCAACCGGACCAACCGGACCAACCGGGCCAACCGGACCGACCGGACCAACCGGACCGACCGGACCAACAGGGCCGACGGGACCAACCGGACCGACCGGACCGACCGGACCAACAGGACCAACCGGACCAACCGGGCCGACAGGACCAACCGGACCAACAGGACCGACAGGACCAACAGGACCAACCGGACCAACGGGACCAACAGGACCAACCGGACCGACAGGACCGACAGGACCAACCGGACCAACCGGGCCGACAGGACCAACCGGACCGACGGGACCAACCGGACCGACGGGACCAACGGGACCAACCGGACCGACAGGACCGACCGGACCAACAGGACCAACCGGGCCGACAGGACCAACGGGACCGACAGGACCAACGGGACCAACAGGAGCAACGGGAGTTACAGGACCAACGGGATTACCAGGACCTGGTGCAATAATTCCATTTGCTTCAGGCTCCCCAGTAGAATTGACAAGTATTGCTGATGGATCAGTTAACACTGCCGGTCTTATTGGATTCGGGAGTTCTATTGATGGTGTTTCTATTCTTGGAGCTACTATTACTCTAGGTGTCGGGGGCGTTCTTGACTTCGCATTTGTAGTTCCTCGTGACGGAATAGTGACATCAATATCTGCATTCTTTAGTGCTACAGCGGGAGTAATAATAAGTGAAGATGTAACTGTTAGAGCACAATTATGGACGAGTACTACTGCGGGTGTACCTGATCCAAATAGCAGCACCTTTACTCCAATAGCAGGCGCTTTTGTAGATTTAGTACCAGACTATAACCCACTAGTAGTCCTTGGAGATAATGCATTTGGTACTGCTAGTCCAATTTCAATTCCAGTAAGTACAGGAGATAAACTAATAATGGTGTTTTCTTTAGTAGGCTCAGATAATATTCTTCTCGATTCCCTTACAGGTTTTGCAAGTGCAGGTATTGTAATTAGCTAGACACAGATTTGCAACATTCTTTTTATAGCAACTGGGAAGGATTACTTTTAAGTAATTCTTCCTTTTTGTGTATTTCGCCGATTTGATTTATTAGATGAAGGTTCAGATAAAAAGTCCTTCATTTATTTTGATTTTTATGAACAGGTTTCATATTCCATATCGATTTTTACTGTCTTTATAAATGACCGAATAGTCCTTTATTTGATAACTTCAAAGTGTAAAAGGAAACGCTATTGATTGCATATAATCGTATTCTGCGTATTATTTAAAACGCCCGTAAGTTTACGGGAAAATGTCGGGTTTTATTAACTCTGTACCGAAAATCTTAATTTCTGAATAGCATGGCGTAGAACCTTTTTTAGCTCCTGCACGTTAATTTGCAGCTCGGAAGAATAAATTCAAAAGACCTACAGTGTTGAACGTGTAATACGTATCTGAAAGGTTTGTTAAAGTGGATTAGTTTCGTACGGGTGACGGAGCGACAATTCATTTTAAGCATCTTAGTTATCCTGTGATTGATTTTAACGTGTTTTGTAATTTTAATTTTTCAGAAAACTTTACGTTAAAGTCTGTCGGTTTATTTCTTTTTAAAAAAGGCATTTATGAAAATTTCTCATATATTATGATTACAAAATTTTATCTTAGAGGTGTAATGATGCTTTCAATAAGTCTTTGCATGATTGTGAAAAATGAAGAGGAAGTTTTAGAGCAATGTTTAAATAGCGTTTTCCACTTATGTGATGAAATTATAATTGTAGATACGGGGTCAACTGATAAAACGAAGGAGATTGCTGAAAAATTCACGGATAAAATTTATGATTTTAAATGGATTGACGATTTTTCTGCAGCAAGAAATTTTGCTTTTAGTAAGGCTAATATGGACTATATCCTATGGTTAGATGCTGATGATGTGTTACGAGAAGAAGATCAAAAGAAATTAGAAGCTTTAAAATTAAGTTTGGATCCAAGTGTTGATGCTGTTTCTATGAATTACATTTTAGCATTTGATGAATATGGGAACCCATCGTTCTATTTTAGAAGAAATCGCCTTGTTAAGCGAATCAATAACTTTAAATGGATTGGCCCCGTGCATGAATACCTTGAAGTGAGTGGTAACATATTTTCATCAGACATAGCAGTGGTGCATCGAAAAAGCGATAAAGCAGGTAGTGATCAATCTGTAGGAAGAAACCTTAGGATTTATGAAAAACGGATTAAAGCAGGCGAGGATTTTAGTCCACGTGACTTATATTATTATGCCAATGAATTAAAAGATAACAATCAATATAAAAAGGCAATTATTTATTATAGGGAGTTCTTAGCAACCAAGAAAGGTTGGATAGAAGATAATATTAGAGCCTGTCTTTATATGGCAGAATCCTACGCCATTTTAGGTGATAAAGACGAAGAGGTGGAAATTCTCCTGAAATCTTTTACTTATGATGTCCCACGATCTGAAAGCTGTTGCCGATTAGGAGATCATTTCAAAGCCAAAAAGGATTTTCAAACTGCCGTTTTCTGGTACAATACAGCGGTTCTAAATAAGCCGCAAACACCACAAGGCTTTCATAATGAATCATATTCTACTTGGTATCCTCATTTGAGCCTTTGCGTTTGTCATTGGGAATTGGGAAATGTGGAAAAATCTATTGAACATAATGAAATAGTAGAGCAATTTCGTCCGAATGATCCACAAGTGCTATTTAATAAACGTTTTTTCGAAGACTATCTTAGTAAGAATAAAACTTAGACTATAACCCCAGACTTCATAGCGCTTAGAAAGTATTTTTCATTTTGGAAATTTGTTAAGTAGTTTGTTTTGATTATTAGCAAATTAATTTAAGTTTTTCTAAAGGGGATTTTTTCATTGACGTATTCATTATCTAACGAAAAGTGGGAGTACTTACTCAGACTTGGATATCCTGGCCAGTGGGATATAAATTCCTTTGCATCAGAAGCGATGTATAAAGGTGGAGAAGCAATTGTTAAAAGTAAATTATCGAAAAATCAATATTTACCTTACAATCTTGAAGAAATTATAGATGAAGGGATCAAAAGTTTATCAAAGGACCTTATTAAATTACAAACAGCTAGCGAAGTGGAAAAACAACTTTTACAGTCATTGAAAAATAAACAAGGGTTTAGTGTGATACGGCTGGGCGATGGGGAAATCCTTGCGTTAGCGCATGACATTTTAGTCACTTCAGAAGAAATTAACAAAAACATCCATTTAAAGGGTATGGGGGGATTTACAGTTCCGAATCACGAAAGAAGAGACTTGTTAGCAAAAAACCTATTAGAGGCAAATATAGTTGGTATTCCGGAAGCAAGATATCCAACTTATCAGAGGCTATTTAATCAAGTCGCAATGGAATACCGTCTCCCTTTACAAACAATGAATTTAACAAATTCTCTAATCAATTATCGCCTTAATGAAGAAACCACATTTATTCACAATGCATTAAGTAATTCTAGGGTGTTGCTCATTGGTAACCGTTCTAAAGATGGAAAGGATTTTTACAATAAGCAGGGGTATGAATCCATTGTAGGGACGGTTTTAGTTGCTGGAATAAACTCCGTTGAAAAAGTTATGCAAGAAGTGCAAAAATATGAATTTGATATTGCCTTTGTCTCTGCTGGAGTGGCGGCTAATTTAATTTGTGTGCAAATTGCAAAACAGAACAAGGTGGCACTTGATTTTGGACATTTACTAGATTGGTATCTCTCAGGACGCAGGGTAATCAGGAAGAAATAAATGGTTTATAACCACTACACTCATGCTTTTTTCAACGATTTTTGCACTCTTGATGAGAGGTGTTTTTTATGATTAGTGTTATTTTACCAGTATACAATGGTGGGAAATTTCTAAAGGAAACGATTTATAGTATATTACGTCAAACGGAAGAAAATCTTGAGTTAATTATTGTAAATGACGGCTCTACTGATAATAGTGAAGAACTCATAATGTCATTTAAGGATGAGCGAATACGGTATTTTAAGCAAGAAAATAAGGGAGTAGCTGCCGCGTTTAATACAGGATTATTAAATGCAGAAGGAGATTTTGTTACATTTCATGGTGCTGATGACATTTCTCTCCCACATCGCTTTGAACGAATGTTAGAGATACTTTGTCATGAAGACATTGGCTTTGCTCATTCTGATATGTTACTAATAACGGAAAATGGATCACCTTTTGGTTACTGGCAGTCGAGCAATATTTTACCGGATGATATTTATTCCTTTTTCCTAAATGTCGGTACTCCATTCAACAATCCAACCATTTTATTTAAAAAAGAAACAGTAAGAGATATCCTATATGATGAAACAATTAAAGTGGGTTCTGACACTGATTTTATCTTGAAGGTAGCAAGAGGAAAATGGGTATCTTATATTATTCCAGAACCATTGTATATATATAGAAGACATCAGACAAATGTAACCAATCAAAATGATTATGAAGTACTATCAAGACATGTAAAATTGAATATTTGTAATGAGGATTTGAAAAATTTGAACGAAGCAGATTGGAATTATGAAACAGACGATCAAAACTTATTAGCTGCTAAATTGATTGCGGGTGTTGCTCTCTCCAGAAGATGGATGATGAATGAAGCTTATAATCTTTTTCATGAGGCAATCCCATTAATTAAAAATCAAAGAGAACGAGTCTTCTATGAAGGTATGAAGGGTCTTGTCGAAAGAGATTATCAACGAGCTGTTAATCACTTTAGTAAGATAGAGAATCGAAATCATTTAGATGAAAATTACCTAGGTGAAGGATTGCTATTTTTAAAAAAATACAATCAAGCCTATAAACATTTTTTAAAGGCATTAGAGATATATCCTCAGTATCAATCCCCAGTTCAAAATATTAAAGCTATAGGTATGTTAAAAGGGCATACTGTAATTGATAAACGAGTTAATAAATATAAATAAATCCCTTGAACTAGGAAGTTAATCAAATTGAACATTTCGTTTCCGACTGTTTGAACGTATAAGATATTCTGGGTATGAGATGGCTCGAAACGCTAAATAAAAGTGAGCGTAGCAATCTTGGGAACCATGTCTAACTGGAGCTCATATATTGATGTGAAGGAAACCTTAGTTTTAAGGAGGTGTATCAAATGCAAGAGAAGGTGAAAATATTAATATTAATTAAACCTTTTTGGATTAATTTTCCTAAACATAAACCAAAATTCGAAACAATTACTGCACTTGAGAAACATGCGGAAGTGAGATATTGGTACAGGGATGGAAACATTAAAGATATTATTAACAAATTGAATTTTAATCCGGATTTTATCCTTCATTATGATGTTGCTTGGGGGTATGCGTATTCTCCAAACATTACTGGGCTGGGGCAAGTTAACATTCCAAAAGGATGTATAGTCATTGATATTCATTATTTTCCGGAAATAAGAAAGCAGTACTTTGAAAAAAACAATATAGATAGGATTTTTTCCCTGACGAAGTCCCCATTTGAGAAAACTTTTCCCCATTATAAAGAAAAGGTTAGGTGGTGGCCCTTCTCAATTAACCCATGCATCTTTAAAGATTGGGAGTTAAATAAGGAAATTAATTTCTTGCTTATGGGCCAGGTGTATGACAGAATGGGCAAAAGTCTTAACAAAACAAAAACTCCTAAAGGAAGATATCCTTTCCGGGAAGAAGTTTTGGTGAAAATGAGAGATTTGGAGGGGTTTGTATTCCATACACATCCTGGACATGATGCCCCTTCAGATGCCATGCTGAATGAAAAATATTCCAAAGAATTAAATCGATCTAAAATGTTCTTCACTTGTGGTGGAGTGTTTAAATATCCAGTCCTAAAATACTTCGAAGCTCCGGCCTGCAGAACACTGTTACTCGCAGAACCGGTGCAGGATATATTGGAACTAGGGTTTGAAGATGGCATTAATTTTGTGGCTTGTGATCAGTCGGATTTTTACGAAAAAGCCATGTATTATCTGGAAAACGAAGAAGAACGACAAAAAATAACCGATAATGGGTACCAATTTATCCATACACATCATACAAATGATGCAAGAGCTTTGCAATTAATCAAATATATTCAGGAGTGTTTACACAACCCCTCTAATTCAGGGTGAATTCAGCTTAATAAGGTTTCGAAATGGTGATTAAGTAGGCATACCAATAATTTCATAAGCGAAACGAAGAAGACGAGCTAAATACGCTCGTCTTCTTCGTATTCAATATTGTAGTTTTAGTCGAATCCTTCTCGTTGTACAGCAGGGGACTTCACTTTTAACAATATTATCCCCAAGTAATGTATTCCATGGTTGGTTTAACTACAATGGGCAGCATTTCGGCCTTCAGCTTTCAACTTTATAATTCTTATGAGAGGTTCTTTTCTATCGAGACATCCGATTAACAGGTTTTCCAACATACACGTATTCGTTTTCCTGAATAATTGGGAATATTGAACGTATTCTATGAACTAGTTTGAATATATGCGTACTGGCCGGGATTTGAACTATTGCTTTACAAGGATTCATTGGTTTTTGATTCGTGAAATAGAGGATAGGTTTTGATAATTTGAAAAAGGATGAGTCTTGTCAAAAATAAGAATAAAGAGGAATGTCTAAGAAAAATTGCTTTTTTCTTGAGCGGTAAAGTATTATTGAACTATTTCTCTCAATACGTATACAATTTCGTGTATTTGTTTTTTTGAAAGCTCTGCGTACATTGGAAGGGATAAAATTTCGTCTGCATATGTTTCACTCAATGGATATGTTCCTTTTGGAATTCCTAATTTCACGTAGGCCTCTGTTAAATGAATAGGGATTGGATAATGAATAGCTGTTTGAATACCGTGTTCTAACAACCTCTTTTGTACTTCATCACGATTGTTTAAACGAACAACAAAAAGATGATATACATGTCGTGAATTTTTCCTTTCGAATGGAACAATTATATTAGAACCTTCTAAAAGCTGACAATATAAAGAAGCATTTTTTCTACGTGCCTCAGTCCACTGTTCAATATATTTCATCTTAATATTTAAAACCGCGGCTTGAATACCGTCCAAACGGCTGTTATATCCTGCTATTTTGTGTTGGTATTTGTGTTTACTGCCGTGTTGGCTCAATAGACGAACAATATCTGCAATTTCTCGATTGTTTGTTACGACAGCCCCACCGTCACCATAAGCGCCAAGATTTTTTCCAGGATAAAAGCTAAAGCAAGCGACGTCCCCAATTGAACCGACCCGACGGCCTTTGTATTCGGCACCGTGTGCTTGAGCTGCATCTTCGACCACTTTAAGTCCATGTTTGGCTGCGATGTCTAAAATCGGATCCATATCAGCAGATTGTCCATATAAATGCACTGCAATAATTGCTTTCGACTTTGGTGTAATGCATTTTTCAATGTTTGCGATGTCGATTGTATATGTATCAACATCATTATCAACAAACACTGGTATAGCTCCCACTGCTGAAATCGCTTCTACAGATGCAATAAAAGTATTTACTGGAACAATAACTTCATCACCAGGACCGATATTCATCGCTTTTAACGCAAGCCACAAAGCATCTGTACCATTACCTACACCAATACAATGAGAGGCATTACAATACTTTGCAAAACTTTCTTCAAATATATCTACAGCTTTTCCCCCAATAAATGCAGTATCGTTACAAATGTGTTCTACAGCATTAATCACTTCATCCTTAATACTAAGATATTGAGATTTTAAATCTAAAAATGGAATAGTCACTTTCTATATGCCCCTTACAAATTTAATAACGTATCACTTTTTTCCAGTACTTTTACAACGTTCAGACCCTTTCTTCCACTAGTGAGAGGCTCTTGATTATTTAACACACAATCAGCAAAGTGCGACAGCTCAACAAATAATGCTTCTCTTAGAACTAGTTTTGGAGCGTATTCCCCTCCTTGTACGTAATTATAGGAATATTTACCATGTTCATCACATGTTAATTCTACGTGCTTATTAAACACTTTTACTTTATTTTCAGGCTCCATGTCGTCATAGACGATGTTTCCTTTTGTACCGACCACGACCATTTTTCGAATTTTTTCAGGATATAACCAGCTGTTCATAATGTATACCTTTTCTCCATTTGAGAATGTTAGATTTAGGAACGCAGTATCTACCAAATTAGGATTGACTGTTCGTTGACCATAAGCTTCTACATTGATAATTTCTCCATTCAGTAGATAACTGACAATTGAGATATCGTGGGGTGCTAAATCCCATAACACGTTGATATCATTTTGGTATAGTCCTAAATTCAAACGATTCGAAGTAATATACAACACGTCCCCTATTTCTCCAGTATCGATAATTTCCTTCATCTTCCGTACAGCACTGGAATAAACAAATGTATGTCCAACCATTAATACAAGGTTTTTAGATTCAGCAAGTTGACATAGCTCTAAAGATGTTTTTGAACCGTCCGTTAAGGGCTTTTCAACAAATACATGTTTCCCGCTAACCAAGGCTTCTTTTGCAAAACTGTAATGTGTGCTTACAGGAGTAACAATATAGACTAAATCAATGGATGAATCTTTAATAATATCGCGATAGTTTGTCGTTGTGTTTACATAGGGAAATTTTTTTTTAATACTTTCCAGTTGATTTGAATCTAAATCAGCTATATACGCTAGTTCCACATTTGGCAATGCATCTATATTACGGATTATATTAGGTCCCCAATACCCACAACCTATGACTCCCGCTCTTAACATTAAACTTTACCCCCCGGATATTTGAATCTTTTCTTTCGCAATCTAAAGGTAGCTATATTTATTCATTAATATAACGAATAAACCTGGCCGGGTTACCAACGACAATAGCATTGTTAGGTACATCCTTTGTAACAACACTTCCAGCCCCTACTATTGCACCATTTCCAATGGTAACCCCAGGTAATATTGTGCTACCTGAACCGATGGAAGCTCGTTCTTTAACCGTTGTTTTTACTAGGGCCCATTCAGTTTCAGTTTGCATCGTGCCATCGGAATTTGTCGCTCTTGGAAACACGTCGTTTGTAAATATAACACCATGTCCAATAAATACCCCGTCTTCAATCTTTACACCTTCACAGAGAAAAGAGTGACTAGATATTTTGCAATTTCTTCCTATTATTACACCTTTTTGTATTTCAACAAATGCACCCACTTTGGTACCGTCTCCGATTTGGCAGCCATATGCATTTACGAAATCATAAATTTTCACATTTTTCCCAAGTTTCACATCCTGCAAGTTGTTCTTGTTATCCATATAGCCCTCCCATACGATCTAAAAAAGACGGAACAATATTTTTCTGGTTTAGTTGGTTAATTATTTCATGCTACTTTGGTGATATAATTTTTAAATTCAATAGCTTATTCTATGGTATGAATATAAAAAAGATATGCCTTAAGAAAAATGCACATTTATAAAAAAAATCCGCCATTAAACGCGAGCGGATTACCTTGAATTTATTCATATATTAATTTGAATTTATTGGGCCGGTCGATCCGGTCGTTCCTGATGGCCCCTTTTTCGCTAAAAAATCTTCAACATCCTTTACAAATTGTTGTGCTCTTATATCATTAGTGTGATGTGTATGGATAAATTGGTACCCATTATCGGTTATTATTTGTCGTTCTTCTTCGTTTTCCAGATAATACATGGCTTTTTCGTAAAAATTGGACTGATCACAAGCCACAAAATTAATACCATCTTCAAACCCTAGTTCCAATATATCCTGCACCGGTTCTGCGAGTAATAGTGTTCTGCAGGCCGGAGCTTCAAAGTATTTAAGGACTGGATATTTGAATTTTGACCCACAAGTAAAGAACATGTTAGCTCTATTGAGCTCCTTAGAGTACTTTTCATCAATCATGGATTTGGAAGAACGCTTTACCCGATGTCCGGGATGCTGGTGAAATACAAACCCTTCTATGTTTCTCATCTTTACTAAAACCTCTTCCCTAAAGGGGTATTTCCCTTTGGGCGTAGCTGTCATATTTCTGCTTTTCCGTTCTCTATCATATACTTGCCCCATAAGGAGGAAGTCGATATCCTTTTTCATTTGCCAATCCTTACAAATATCGGGATTGATGGAGAAAGGATACCACCTAAACTTATTTCTCAACTGAGGAAATCTTTTCAAAAATGGAGACTTTGTTACAGAAAAAATTAGGTCAATGTTATTTTTTTCAAAATAGTCCTTTCTCGCGCTGGGGCTGTAATGAATATCAATCACAATACAGCCCGTTGGAATATCAATTTTTCCTAATCCAGTAATAGTTGGCGATAGAATACTTTTCCATGCAATATCGTAGTGCAATATAAAATCCGGAGTGAAATTCAATTTGTTCATAATTTCTTTAATGTTCCCATCACTGTGCCAATAACGGACTTCAGCGTGTTTTTCAATTGCTGTGATCATATCAAATTTCGGTTGATGCTTCGGGAAGGATTTCCCTATAGACTTGATTAGAATTAATATTTTTAGTTTTTCTGTCAAGAGTTACACCTCGATTTTCCTTTCCTAAAAACTTATATCCAATAATATATGCATATTTTTTAAGGATGCTCGGATAACGCACCAAATTTCCTTAAACCTTTTTTATGTATTACATCCTTTTACTCACAATGGAAACATTTGTACATAAAATAATGGGGGAAGTTCAAACAATAACCATTCAAACGAAAGATAAAAATAATATCAACCAAGAAGATATGCAGAAAGGATCTGACAGTATGAAAAATGTCACGATTGTAGGATTAGGTAAAATTGGATTGCCATTGGCGGCGATTTTAGCAAATAGCGGTAATTTTCATGTGTATGGAGCTGATATTAATAAATTTGTTGTAGAAACGGTGAATAAGGGTCTCTCTCATATAAATAATGAACCAGGATTAGATAAATTGCTTGGAAAAGCCTATCAATCAAAAACCCTAGAAGCAACTACCAATACAACTGAAGCTGTAAGTAAGTCTGACGTCGTTATTGTGATTGTGCCCGTTTTAACTAAAGATAAAGGTCAAATTAACTATCAATATATCGACTCTGCTGTTGAAGAAATAGGAAAAGGCATCAAAAACGGCACCCTTGTTATCTTTGAAACAACTTTGCCTACGGGCGATACAAGAAAACGGTTTGGCAAAAAAATAGAGCAATTATCAGGATTAACCATGGGAGATGAGTTTTATTTATCCTATAGTCCTGAAAGAGTATACTCTAATCGAATTATTCAAGATTTAACAAACTATCCAAAGGTAGTTAGCGGTTTTAACAAGGCTAGTCTAGAATTAGCTTCATCTTTTTATAAAAAAGGATTAAATTGTGAAGTTTTGCAAGTAAGCAGCTTAGAAGTTGCAGAATTTACTAAGGTTGCAGAGTGTGTCTATCGTGACGTCAACATTGCTTTAGCAAATGAATTAGCAATGTTTGCAGATCAGTTAGACGTAAACATTAAAGAAGTCATTAAAGCTGCAAATAGCGAACCTTTATCGCATCTTCATTCTCCAGGAGTGGGAGTAGGCGGTCATTGCATTCCGGTTTATCCATATTTCTTTATAAATAATGGTCTAGAAGAGGGTCTGGTAACGGAAGCGAGGAAAATCAATGACAGTATGGCGAAATATGCAGTGAAGTTAGTGGAAGAAAATATTGGTTCCTTAAAACATAGTAATATACTAATCTTAGGATTATCCTTCCGGGGAAATGTAAAAGAACCAACTAAGTCATCAACACTGTGGTTAATGGATGAATTAAAGCAAAAGGGCGCCACTGTATACGTTGATGATCCATTATTTAACTCAGATGAGATTTCATCTTATGGAGTCATCCCGTTTTCCAAAGATGTGTTAAATGACATCGATATCATCATTCTTCAGGCATTTCACGATGAATACAAAGAATTTAAATTTTCAAATTTTGTGAATTGTAAATTAGTTCTTGATGGCAGAAATGTTTTAGATGAAAATTACATTAAAAGTCTTGGTATGATGTATAAAGGAATTGGCGTGAGATAAGTCGTAAGTTATACAATCATAGTTGTTTTAATCTACCATTGTACCGAAATAAGAAAGGGACTGACTAACATGAACCAATGTCATCAGTATGTTTTACATTAAAATATTTTCTCATCAGCCAATGGGAATAGGTGAGTTTCATATCAGCTTTGACGAAGATAATTCTAAGACATGACTTGCAGTGATGGTTTGATGATCAAAAAATATCTTTAAATAAAAAATCCAGTGAAACAAGGGTTTTTCAGCTTGTAGACAAAGTTCCTCAATATGGGCCAATTCTACAAGCTTTTTTTGTAATGGAAGTAACCATGGCCACAAAATCCAGGTCATAATTTAACAATAGAAGAAAAAACCCAACCCCCAAGCGAAAATTTGGAAATTGGGCTTGTCGACAGTCTGAAAATCCTGTGAAAAAGGTTTTTTTCAGTTAGACTTATGTTATCAACTTTGTGGCATTAAATAGATATTCGGAGTATGAGGTTGCCTCTCCCAAAATGTGAATGGTATTGATTGAATAGTTATTTACTTTATCTTTTTCATCCAATAGATAATTCATATAGTGCAAATCAGTATAATGGGGATATTCTTGAAGAAAAGCTTTTAGTTTTTTTCTTGCCTCACTTTTTCTTTGTAGACGCAGTAATGTTATGATAATCCACTTGCTATAAATTGCCTTTGTATTCAATTTATCCTCTTGTTCATAAAGATTCAGAAATTCCTCTAATGCTTTTTCATACTCCTTTTTAAAAAATGACCTGTAAGCCGGTATATCATAAAGTCTAAGTTTATTGATCGGTGTAATTGGACAATAACATTTTTCTACATAGTCATTTTCTGATTGTTTGCGGTTGGCTATTATTTCCCATTTTGCTAATTTAAGGTCACCTTCTATATCGTACACTATAGGTACTTGGATTAAATCTGCGGGTGTATTCTTCATGAATTTCAATAGTTTATTATAGTCATCTTTATTAAGAAATTGTTCGTCTGAAATGAAAAGATCCCATTCATCGATGCCGTGAATCTGCTGAACTTCATAGCTTGCTATTTTTTTATAGTAATCGAGAATGTCTAACATAATGATTTCCCATTTATAATTACTTGCTGTAATTAGACCATTTTTTATCAGATGTTCCTTTAATGATGGGTTTGAAAAGATTTCTCTTATTTGTTTGGCCATATCTTCTGGGTCGTTAAGATTGCAAATAAGGGCATTTTCGTTGTGCACGGCATATTCCAACGAACCCTTGTTACCCGTAGTTACAACAGGACAGCCACAAGCCATAGCTTCTAGTGGGGGTAGACAGAAACTCTCATAAATTGAACCACATACATACATTTTCGCACCTCGGTATAATCCTCCTATTAACTTTTGTGGAGGATTCACGAAGTATTTCGTTACTTTTGCTTTTCCTTCATCAGAAGGAGTGTCCGGAGTAATCCAGTATAAGTCTATTTGATGTTCATCTTTTACTTTTTCGTAAGCTTGGATGATAACATTTAAACCTTTGAAAGTCGCTGCTTCCCCTCCAACCATAAGGATATACGGACGATTCCCTGTCTCTTTTTCCCCACCTATTGAAAACACTTTCTCATCCACTGCATTAGGATATACAGTTGCCTCTCTGCCATATATCTCATTTATTAAGTGTGATGCCGGTTTAGATACGGTGTAAATATATTGCGGAATATCAAATTGTTGATGAATAAATTTTTTTAACGTTTGATTCATTGAAGAATAATCAAAAAGATGAAAATCCCCTTGTTCAAAGTAAACCACTGGCGCAATACCCGTATCAATGCAAGACTGAATATGGTCCCAATATGTTGCGACAATGACGTCACAAACTGGTATTCCTTTTGCAAGTTCTAAATCAAACGGAACTTGATTGTAAGGAACTTCAATTGGAAACCAATTTGGCATAGGATAATGAGAAACAATGGTCACCTTGGCTCCGAGTTTTTGAAGACGGTTAGCATGTTCGAAAATTACTTTTACCCCCCCGCAAATACCCACATGTGTCATTACATATACTACATGTATTTTTTCAGAAGGTGTTCCCCTGGCCCTTAAAGTCTGTTTTCTCGCAAATGATAATCGTTCCAATCGGTTGTTAAATTCCTTAATGCGAAGTTCTTGTATCACATAAAACCTCCTAAAGATTAGGTTAATAATCAATTATGCTAAAAAGTGAAACTTATTCTTCACATTCAGTAATAAAATGGAGCAACAAGCTTGATAAAATATCTCCCCCAAGAGTCCACATCGAATGATATCGCACCATTAAATGAGGGCGTTTCCAAAGTTGTTGATTTTAAAACGATGCTAGTTAACATCATCCCAAGCAACATTGTTGATGCGATGGCAAAAAGTGATTTATTAGCTGTTATATTCTTCGCTATATTATTTGGTGTTGCTGCTGGAGCCATTGGCAAAGCGTCAGAGGCACTATTTACTCGAAAGAATCATTGGTCTTTTGCGTACGGCAGATATCGTGATACCTAGTGTTCTGGAGCAAATCGAAGGAGAACATTTTGATTATATCATCCACGATTCATGATTGGTTGTGGATATTTACTTGCACAAATACTTAAACTTCGGTTGAAGAAGCATATAAAAACAGCAGCCATGGGCTGCTGTTTTATTATTCATTCCAGACCTCATCCATCAGGTCTTCAATTTCTATTCTCAATTTTTAAGTTTCCTCTTTGTCAACGACAATCTTACCATCCATAAAATAGAAGACGTCACTAACCGTTGCTTGCTTGGGAAGTGATGATTTAAGAATGTCTATGTTTCATTGCCGATCTCGATGACAGCATTCTCACCTTCAAAGCGGTCAATAATCCCCTTAACTTTCTTCATCACTTTTTCTCCGTTTTTACTGATAACGTGCTGCCGTTTGTTGTAAATACGATGGAGCCCTTTTGATCGGTGCGTAAGATTTTTGCAGGCTTCAATCGGTTCAACACTTCCTACTAAGAATGTTTACAATGTGGCTGAGTGTAGCTATGTTCCAATCGTTGGTCTGGATGTAGCCAAAGGTGAAAGTGAAGCTCAAGTCTTTTTATTCATTAAACCGTTTATGCTATATACATCAACCTGCAAATCAAAAAATTCCATTATCTTGACAGTGGTTATTAACTTTGAGATAAATGTAGAAAAAAATCAAAGGAAAAGCCAGTCTTCTCGTTAGAACGCAAAGGATTGCTACATGACAACTTGAATCATGTACATAAACTTAACGAGATCAGTAAAGCTGCAAATATGCATTCTAATTAAGGATCGGGCTTTTCACCATGGCAAACCGGTACCGAAGTCCTTTGCCAGCTTCCCACTTTCTTTTCTTCTTTTTTTTCGGTTCGCTGCTCTCTCCGCTGCAGAATTGAATAATCCTTTTTCCTCATCCGTTTCTGGAATTACTTTTGGCACGAGGGTAGGCTTACCGTCTTGATCAACTGCGACCATTGTTAAAAAAGAAAGTGCGCATACATTCCGTTCTCCTGATAATAAATCCTCGGCTATTACTTTTACAAATACTTCCATTGAAGTTCTGCCTGCATATGTAACAAAAGCCTCTAGACAGACGGCATGACTGACATGAATAGGGTGCAAGAAGTCTACAGAATCAGTCGAAGCTGTAACAGTATTTCTACGGGAATGGCGCATTGCGGCAATTGAAGCTACATCATCTATATAAGCCATTAGTTTTCCACCAAACAACGTTCCATGATTGTTTGTATCCGGTGGTAACACAATGCTCGTTTTTACTACAAATGAATCCCTGCATTTTTTTTGATCTATCATAAAATAACGACCTTTCTTTTTTTTTATAGGAAGTTAGCAGTTTCCTGAAATATGCATAGGGAACTATTTATCATCTTGGTATTTAATAACTTTTATATGTTCATAGGTTTTTTTAACAACCATTAATAGTTGATCATCATCCATATGGTCAGTAATTTCATTAGGTTTTTCACTTCTTTCCTCCGCCAAAAGAGTCAACTCCTTTCTCAACCACAGTATTAACGTTAGTTTTCTATTTCAATCAAATTGTAATTCCAATTGTCCAAATTGTTACTTACTGCAAAGGGAAGTTGCACAGTTTTCCTTTCTTAATGTATTTTTTACATCCCAGCAAGTCTTACAATTGAAGATCCTGATGGCAATCTCATTCATATACAGATAAAGTAGAGAAGATATTTAACGTTCATATACCGTGTAGTACGAAGATGATACAGGAGTTTTAAACTTTCGGTTGAATTATCTAATAGATAAACACTGAAGGAGTGAAAAAAATGATTATGTCAAAGAAGGAATTTTTTGAAATGATGGAAGGCAACAGAAGATTGACTCTAAGAGCCATTGAGGCGTTTCCGGAAGACAAATTTTTCGAGTATACACCCGATGAAAAGCTTCGCCCCTTTTCCGAAATGATAAAAGAGATTGTGAATATCGAAAGCGGTTATATGCACGGTGTGGCATTGGATAAGTGGGAGTACAAGGATGTATTTGAAGGGGCAAATAAAAAGGAAGAATTTCTTCAAATCAGCCAGGAAGTTCGTGATCAAACGAGAAAGCTGTTTGAGGAAATGAATGAGGAAAGATTGAATGTTGTGATGCAAGATCCCTTCTTTGGGCCCGAAATGAGCCATTTTGCACGCCTTCAATATGCATTGGAAAATGAAATTCATCATCGTGGACAGGGCTTTACATACCTTCGTCTGCTCGGAATTGAGCCTCCAGAGTTTTATGTGCGATAAGCAAGTAAGCAAACCAAACCAGAATTCAGGTTTGGTTTTTTTTGTTTGAATAGATGAACGGTCAAAAAGAATCCAACCTTCCGAAAACTAAAACATAAGGGGAGAAAACCCCCTAAAAGAAAGATACATAACTTAAACACAACCGGGAGGAACAACATTTGAAGAAGTTGAGCACTATACTGGGGATTTGCTTGGCGGGCCAGCTGATGGTTAACCCATCTGCCATGGCAGCCTCTTATACCGTACAGTCGGGAGACACCCTCAAAAAAATCTCAGAAAAGAATCATACTTCCGAGGAACGAATCGCAAATCTGAATAAATTATTTTCCACTAGACTTGCAGAAGGACAGTATTTAGAAATTCCCAACCCCACCAGCCATAAGGTGAAAAAAGGAGATACTCTCTGGAAGCTCTCGGTTAAATATGGAGTTACCTCATCAAAAATGAAAGAGGCCAATCCACAGATTGATAATTATCAAATGATTTATCCGGGTCAAACGGTCAACGTGCCAATGAAAAAAGAAACCGGATACTATATGGGAAGAACAGACCAGAAACAAATCGCCCTTACATTTGATGACGGACCGGATAACCATTATACCCCGCAAATCTTAAAGATTTTAAAAGATAAAGGGGTGAAAGCTACCTTCTTTGTTATGGGAGAAAGAGTAAAGAAATATCCGGAGCAGTTAAAACAGATTTCAAGAGAAGGACATGCCATTGGTAATCATACGTGGGATCATCCGAACATTACACAACTGACGGACCAGGAACTGGAGAAAACCGTAGAATCTACGAGTACAGAAATTGAAAAAACCACGGGTAAGAAAACTCATCTGTTTAGACCGCCATATGGTGAAATGAACGATCATCAGTTAGACTTGCTTAATCCTCACTATCAGTCGATTATGTGGACAGCGGATACCAAGGATTGGGATGGTAAGTCTGCAGAAGAAATCGTATCGGCTGTGACCGAGAACGCCAGCCCAGGCGTCATTGTACTTCAGCATTCGTATCATGAACAGGGGAAATTTGAAACTGTTAAAGCCCTGCCTAAAATGATTGACCAATTGCGTGAGAAAGGCTATAAATTTGTAACAGTTCCAACACTGATAAATGAAAAGTAGTTTTTGTAGCGGAGTACACCCAAACGTGTACTCTGTTTTTTCATATGTTTGTGCATTTTGACTATGGTAAATTGGTTAAGATACAGACAGGAAGGCAGGGATGGAAATTGCAATTTTTAACGCATGACCTCGCTAACGAAATTGTTGAACGGACCATGAAGATTTTAAACCAAAATATCAATGTTATGAATAACGAAGGTGTGATTATCGGCTCAGGGGAGAGTGAAAGGATTAACCAGATTCATGATGGTGCCCTTCTTGTTCTTCAAAAAGGTGAAAGTGTGGAAATTGATTCAAGCAAAGCGAGAGAAATGAAGGGAGCGAAACCAGGAATTAACCTTCCCATTCGATTCAGCAACCAAATCGTCGGTGTCATCGGAATCACAGGAGAACCTGAGGACATTCAGCATTATGCGCAGCTTGTAAAAATGGCAGCAGAGCTTGTTTTGGAGCAGTCATTTTTGCTTGAAAGGGTCCAATGGAAACAAAGGATGCAGAGCGAGATTGTCAATCAGCTGATTTCTGAAGAACAGGTGAATGAAGAAAGAACAAAGGAACGAGCAGCCATGCTCGGAATCAACCTTGAAAAACCGAGAACCGCTTTTCTCCTGAAGCCCCTGAATTCTGACGAAATGTCCAATCAGACATTAACACGTTTGGTTCAGTATGAAATGGAAAACACAGATTTAGTCGGGATAACATTCAATAATGACGTGGTTGTGCTTAAGGAGACCGGGGCGGTGCTATCAAAAGAGAGGTACACTATTCTTTCCAAGCGGCTGCAAAAGGCGGCGGGAAATGATGTGCTGATCGGCTGGGGTCAGCCAGCCAAAAACCTGAATGAAATCAAATTATCATTCACACAGGCGAAAAGGGCCATCCAAATAGGATATAAGCTGCAGCCTGCCCTCCGTTATTACGATTATGAAGAATTTCAACTTGAAATCCTTCTTTTTAAGCTTGTTCAGGATCAACATGAGCAGCAAATCTTTGATTTTTACGAGCCCCTTCTTGATCAAGGAAGAAAGGGAGAACTAACCGATACCCTTGAGGCTTATTTTCGAGAAGGTGGAGAATTGAACAAGATAGCGGAAAGCCTGTTTATCCACAGAAATACACTCAGGTACCGACTCGATAAAATCAAGGAATTAACGGGAAAAGATCCTCGGAATGTTAAAGATCTGATTCAATTATATATGGCCAGCCTTTTGCATGACATACAGTGATTGTGCATATGCACAAAAAGGCTTCTATATCCTTCTCTATCCTTTATTCTCTTTCACAATGCTTCCTGAAGATAAAACGCTTACAATGAACTAAGCAGCTAGGTTCAACAGGGAGGAAAGAGAACATGGATATTACTGTAAGCGCTTTAGGAGCAATCAGTGCTTTATTGATTGCGATTATACTTATTTTGAAAAAAGTCCCGCCTGCTTACGGAATGGTTGCAGGTGCTTTCATCGGTGGATTGATTGGTGGCGCTGACATTACCCAGACGGTTGACTTAATGATGGCAGGAGCCAAAGATATCATTCCAGCGGTTTTAAGAATTTTGGCAGCTGGTATTCTGGCAGGAGTACTGATCGAATCAGGGGCTGCTTCATCCATAGCTGAGACCATTGTTAACAAGATTGGCCAATCGCGTGCTTTGCTCGCACTGGCTATAGCGACCATGATATTAACAGCCGTTGGAGTCTTTGTGGACGTCGCGGTCATCACGGTCTCTCCAATCGCACTGGCCATAGGCAAACGTGCGGGTCTTTCCAAAACAGCGATTTTGCTTGCAATGATTGGCGGTGGTAAGGCAGGTAACATTATGTCGCCCAATCCCAATGCCATCGCAGCTTCAGATGCGTTTCATGTACCGTTAACCTCCGTTATGGCCGCCGGAGTAATACCGGCTGTCTTTGGAGTTGCGGTTACTTATATTCTGGCAAAAAGGCTTGTTCATAAGGGAACGGAAGTACAGACAGAAGACGTTAGAGTGAACGACAACAATGAAGTTCCGTTATTTATAGCGGCATTGGCAGGACCTCTCGTTACCATCGTGTTGCTGGCCTTAAGGCCTTTGTTTAATATAACGATTGATCCCATGATTGCCTTGCCCATTGGCGGTTTGATTGGTGCCATCGCTATGAAGAAAACAAGAAAGATTAATGATTACGCAGTTTCTGGGTTAAGTAAAATGTCAGGTGTGGCCATTATGCTGCTGGGTACAGGAACGTTGGCAGGAATCATTGCCCATTCATCATTAAAAGATGTAATTGTTCAGGGATTAAACGCATCAGGTATGCCAGCCTTTTTACTGGCTCCTGTATCAGGGGTGCTGATGTCCGGTGCCACAGCGTCCACAACAGCAGGTACAGCAGTGGCGAGCAGTGTTTTTGCCAGTACCATTATCGGGCTTGGGGTTTCAGCCTTTGCGGGAGCTGCAATGGTACATGCCGGTGCCACAGTACTTGATCACATGCCTCATGGAAGTTTCTTTCATGCTACAGCAGGAAGTGTCCATATGAACATCAAGGAACGGTTGAAACTTATGCCGTATGAGTCACTGATCGGGCTGACTCTTGCGGTCATCTCAACACTGATTTTTGGGGTTTTTAAATTATTTGGATAGTAGAAAGGCGTGATAGATATGAAAATTGTGATTGCTCCTGATTCGTTTAAGGAAAGTTTATCGGCCTTGGAGGCAGCCTATGCGATTGAAAAAGGATTTAAGGAAATTTTTCAGGACGCAGAGTACCATAAGTTGCCAATGGCTGATGGAGGGGAAGGAACCGTTCAGTCCCTGGTGGATGCGACAAACGGTAAAGTCGTGGAGACTGAAGTTACAGGCCCTTTAGGTGAAACGGTTCAGGCGTTCTTTGGTATGATGGGAGATCAAAAAACGGCAGTGATTGAAATGGCCGCAGCTTCAGGATTGCATCTTGTGCCTGAAGATAGAAGGAATCCACTGATCACGACCACAAAAGGAACAGGTGAATTAATCATAGCTGCTATAGATTATGGTGCAAAGGACATCATTGTGGGAATCGGGGGGAGCGCAACAAATGATGCAGGAGCCGGTATGATCCAGGCGCTTGGCGGAAGTTTGAAGGATCTTTCAGGTAATGAGATTGGACCTGGAGGCGGCTCCCTGGCGAAACTCGCTTCCATTGATGTAACCGGTCTCGATCCGAGACTGCAAGCTGTAAGCATTCAAGTTGCCTGTGATGTGGATAATCCGTTAACAGGTCCCAGGGGAGCATCCGCTGTCTTTGGCCCTCAAAAAGGGGCTACTCCCCGTATGGTGGAGAAGCTTGATCGAAACCTTTCGCACTTTGCTGATATTGCCGAAAAAACATTGGGTAGGCCATTGAGGGAACGAGAAGGCTCAGGTGCAGCAGGCGGACTTGGAGCAAGTCTGATGGGGTTTCTAAATGCAGAGCTCAAAAGAGGGATTGAAATTGTCCTTGAGGCTGTCGACTTCGAGGAGGCCGTGAAAGAGGCGAATCTGGTGATCACAGGAGAAGGCCGTATCGACAGTCAAACCATCTGTGGCAAAACACCGATTGGCGTGGCCAAAGCAGCCAAAAAGCACGGGGTTCCGGTCATCGCACTTGCAGGTTCTCTTTCTCAGGACAGCAGCGTGGTTTATGAGCACGGTATCGATGCTCTTTTCAGCATTGTCCCAGGTGTTACCACGCTGTCTGAAGCTTTTGAACAGGCCGGCAACAACATGGAAAGAACGGCAAGAAACATCGCGGCATCCATGAGTATTACAGGCTCCTCCTTGCTTCGCAGACGGGAAGCAAATACTTGATATCGATTTCAAATTTTGAGATAATTATTGAAGAAGCGGGTACGTTTTGTTCCCTCTTTTTCTTTTTAAATGAGAAGATATGAATACAAGCGGACGCCAAAGGGGGTTCGCTTTTTTACATAATGAAATTTTGGGGAATAGAAAAGTAAACTTGTGGCCAAAGAGGAGAATCCCAATGATATTAGTTGGAGTGACCGGCTGGGGGGATCACCAGTCTTTATACCCGGAAGGGACAAAATCTACCAATAAGTTAAAGTTGTACAGCGGTTATTTTCCCGTTGTGGAAGTGGATGCATCGTTTTATGCCATACAGCCGCTGAAGAATTATCAAAAATGGATTAAGGATACACCCGACCGCTTTTCATTTGTTATTAAGGCCTATCAGGGAATGACCGGACATGCCCGCGGGAAGATTCCATTTGAAACGACGAAGGAAATGTTCGACCTTTTTAAGGAGTCCATCAAGCCTGTGATGGAAGCCGGAAAGATGAAGGCGGTTCTGTTTCAGTATCCTCCATGGTTTGAATGCAACAAGGAAAGCGTTCAGATGCTCAGGTTTACGCGCGAGATGATGGAAGGAATCCCAGTAGCACTGGAATTCCGGCACCAATCCTGGTTTACGGATGAAATGAAGGATAAGACGCTTGATTTTATGAGGGACGAACAATGGATCCACACCATCTGCGATGAACCGCAGGCAGGGCAAGGTTCTGTGCCAACCGTTCTGGAACCCACGTCTTCGGATGTAACGATTATCCGGCTGCATGGGAGAAATGTACATGGATGGAACAATCATGGACAAGCTAACTGGAGAGAAGTTCGGTATCTGTACCGGTACAATGAAATTGAGCTATTGGAATGGAAACAACATGTAGAAGCGTTAGAGAAGCAGTCCAGGGAGATTGTAGTGCTGTTTAACAATAATTCCGGCGGGGATGCAGCCGATAATGCGAGACAGTTTATTGATATGCTTCATCTTGATTATGAAGGGCTTTCGCCAAGGCAGCTGGATTTGTTTTAAAGCACAGAAGCCTTGCGTTATAATCGAAATACTATACAGCTTGACCTGCCGAGTCATTGGCAGGTTCTTAAGGTTCAGGGGGCATTATGCAAAATACATTAACCATCTATCATACAAATGATATTCACAGCCATTTTGAAAGCTGGACACGTATCGTTCACCATATAAAAACGGCACAAAAAAGAATGCAGGATAAAGAAGAGTCCGTATTTTATTTTGACTGCGGTGATTTTATGGACCGGGCGAATCCGCTTACCGAGGGGACGCTGGGTCAGGGAAACACGCTTTTATTAAACCAGGCAGGTACCTTTGCAGCGACCATTGGCAACAATGAAGGGATTACACTGACTAAAGATGAACTGGATGCTCTCTATACCAAAGCGGACTTCCCAGTTCTTGCTGCCAATATTTTCAACGAACAAGGGGTGCGTCCACCGTGGGCGAAAAGGTCTGAGGTTTTTACGACAAAAGATGGCCTGATGGTTGGTGTCACTGGCGTAACCATCGCTTTTCAGGCGTTCTATGAATCTCTCGGATGGCAGGTGAAAGATCCTTTTCTTCTGTTGCCGGAGATTGTCGCTGAGTTGAAAAAGACCAGTGATATTGTCATTGTGCTTTCCCATCTGGGATTGAATTTTGATGAAAGAATGGCGGAGGAAATCGAAGGGATCGATGTTATCCTGGGTGCCCATACGCATCACGTGCTTCCCCAGGGCAAGGAGATCAATGGAACACTGATCGCCCAGACCGGGAAGTTCGGCATGTATCTGGGTGAAGTTAACGTTCAATATGATACTTCTACCAAGAAAATCACATCTAAATCTGCCGAACTGATCGACCTTTTTGATGAAGAGGAAGATCGGGAAGGGCTGCAGCTTTTAAACGAACTGATGATTAAAGGTGAGACGGAGCTGAAGCAGGAAGTTGGCACGTTAAAGAACCCTCTCCATATCTCATGGTATGAGCCTTCACCATTTGCCCAGCTGATGGCAGATGCGTTGAAAGAATGGTGCCAGACCGCTTATTCCATGATTAATTCCGGCGTCATTCTGGAAAGCCTTCCGGCAGGACCTGTTACAAAAGGAGATCTGCACAGGATATGTCCGCATCCGATCAACCCTTGTCTGGTGGATCTGACGGGTGACGAAATAAAGGAGATCGTGAATGCCAGTCTGAGCCAGGAAATGATTCACAGGGAAGTGAAAGGGTTTGGCTTTCGCGGTAAAGTGATGGGGCGGATGGCCTTTTCAGGAATTACTGCAGAGGAAGAGCTGCTTGAAGACCGACAGCTGCATGTAAGACGGATTGAAATGAACGGTGAACCGGTCAAAGATGAAGAGATCTACAGGGTTGCCGTGATTGACATGTTTACGTTTGGGAAGTTGTATCCTGCGATTGCTCGCAACAAGAATAAAACCTTTATGCTTCCGGAAACGCTCCGCGATCTGCTTGAATGGAAGCTAGCATCCATGATTGGGTAAAACGTGGACGCACTCTTTCTCATCTTGTACATAAAGTATAGGAGGAAAGGGGTGGAAGCGTGATTGAATTGAACCCGGTTATCATTGACGGAAACCCATTCACTGCGGTAACCGTCCGGCTGCCCAAAACAAATTTGCTAGCGGTCTACAATGACAAAGGCTATATCATGTGCGGGGCTTTGGATGTTGGCCTCCTTAATGATAAGCTCTCTGACCGCAAAATTATTGCAGGCAGAGCTGTTGGTGTGCGAACGATAGAACAGCTCATAAACGCACCGTTGGAATCCATTACAACCGAAGCTTATGCCATAGGCATAGAAGTGGGCATGTCCGGCAGGGACGCACTTTTAAAAATGGTATAAAGAAAAACTGTACTCCATTTTCGAGTACAGTTTTTTAAATTTTATAGCGGTCTTTCATTAATTTTATCGCTATGAGGTTAAAGCAAAGGACGCCTATCATGACCTGAATCCGTTTCGTGTTGCTGGTAAGGATATACACAAACAAAAGATAAATGCCGCTGACAAAAAAGGCAATCTGCAAGTAATACATCCATTGTAACAACCTTTTGAAATCCAAGGTCATCCCCCCTGTATTTCAATACCTAGTTAACTCCACTATCAGTATACCAATGATAGAGACAAAATGTGAGAAAATTTCAAAAATGTAATTAAAATGAGACAAACTTTTTTCGACTTTAATCCTCGTATTATTTAAGGTAGGATAGAGGAAGTAGAAATGATTAAGAGAGGTGCACGGCTGCAATGAGACAATATCTGGATTTGCTGCAGGATACACTGGAAAACGGAACAAAAAAAGAAGATCGAACTGGTACAGGAACTATCTCGGTTTTTGGACGGCAGATGAGGTACAACCTTCAGGATGGATTTCCGGTAGTAACCACCAAAAAGTTGGCGTTGCGTTCCATCATACATGAACTGCTCTGGTTTTTAAAAGGAGATACTAACATTGCCTATTTGCGTGAACATAACGTAACCATATGGGATGAATGGGCAGATGAAAATGGCGATCTCGGGCCGGTGTACGGCCATCAATGGCGTTCATGGCAGGCACCCAACGGGCAAACGATCGACCAAATCTCCAATCTGATACATGACATCAAACATAACCCGGACTCCAGAAGGCTGCTTGTTTCTGCATGGAACCCGGCAGATGTTCCAAATATGGCACTTCCGCCATGCCATACCCTTTTTCAATTTTATGTTGCAGATGGAAAATTATCCTGCCAGCTTTATCAACGGTCGGCGGATCTTTTTCTTGGGGTGCCGTTTAACATTGCGTCATACGCCTTGTTAACCATGATGATTGCGCAGGTGTGCGATCTGGAGCCGGGAGAATTTATTCATACGGTTGGTGATGCTCACATTTACTCAAATCATCTGGATCAGGTGAAGCTGCAGTTGACAAGAGATCCAAAACCGTTGCCGGTCATGAAGATCAACCCGGAAGTGAAGTCCATTTTTGATTTCACGATCGAAGATTTTGAGCTTGTGAATTATGAACACCATCCTAAAATCAAAGGCGAGGTTTCTGTATGATTTCCTACGTGTTCGCGATGGACAGGAACCGTTTGATTGGAAAGCAGAATGATTTGCCATGGCATCTGCCGGCGGATTTGAAACATTTTAAAAAAGTAACCATGGGCAAACCTATCCTGATGGGCCGTAAGACCTATGAATCCATTGGGAAACCTCTGCCCGGACGTGAGAACATTATCTTAACAAGAGATGAATCATATCAGGCGGAGGGGTGCACCGTTCTGCACACGGTTCAGGACGCCATGGACAGGCAGGACACGGAGCTTTGTGTAATTGGAGGGTCAGAGGTCTTCCGGCTGTTTATGCCTTACGTGAAGCGTATGTACGTTACGCATATTGACGAGTCTTTTGACGGTGACACCTACTTCCCGGAATATGATGAATCCGAATGGAACGTCGTTGAACGAACAGCAGGTAGTGTTGATGAAAAAAATAAATATCGGCACGAATTTCTTATATTAGAAAAAAATTAAAATGATGAAGTCCTCTTTCAGCTTACAGGAAAGAGGACTTTTTTGATGGGTAATAAGGTCAGGATTCGACAAAATATTCAAAAAACCTTTGACTTTTTGCCTAGAACCACGTATAGTGAAGACGAAATTATCTGAATTATTTCACATATATCTTACAAGTTAGGGGGCATACGATGGAAAAGAGACAACAATGGGGATCGAGATATGGTTTTATTCTGGCAGCTGTAGGGTCGGCTGTTGGACTGGGTAATATTTGGAGGTTCCCCGCAGTAGCGTATGAAAATGGGGGAGGCGCTTTTTTCTTTCCTTATTTATTTGCGCTCTTGACAGCAGGTATTCCCATTTTGATTCTTGAATTTACACTCGGGCACAAGTTCAGAGGTTCGGCTCCTCTTTCTCTTTTCAGAATGAATAAAAAAGCAGAATGGCTGGGATGGTGGCAGGTTCTAATCGCCTTTGTCATTTCGACCTATTATGCGGTCATTATCGCCTGGGCGGTGAAGTTCTGTATCTACTCGTTTGGCACCCAATGGGGGGCTGATACAGAAGGTTTTTTCTTTGGCAAGGTGCTGAAGTTATCTGAGAAGCCGGGTGAAATCGGAGGCCTTGTTCCAGGCATCGTGGTTCCTCTTCTTTTCGTCTGGGTGGTTACCCTCATTGTTTTATACAAAGGCGTATCCAAAGGAATCGAAAGGCTTAATAAAATTTTCATACCGGCGCTTGTGGTCATGTTTTTGATCATTGTTATACGTGCGTTAACCCTTGATGGAGCGATTCAGGGACTTGAGGCATTCTTCAAGCCGGATTGGAGCAAGATCGCAGACGGGAAAGTCTGGGTCGCCGCGTATGGCCAGATTTTCTTCTCACTGTCCATTGCTTTTGCCATCATGGTCACTTATTCCAGTTATCTTCCGAAAAAGTCGGATATCAACAATAATGCGTTTATCACAGCTTTTGCAAATTCAGGATTCGAATTGCTGGCAGGAATTGGCGTATTTGCGGCTCTGGGATTCATGGCTATGCAGCAAGGAGTGCCTGTGGATAAGGTAGTAAGCAGCGGTATTGGACTTGCCTTTGTGGTCTTCCCAAGCATCATCAACGAATTTCCTGGACTCAACGGATTGTTCGGGGTCTTGTTCTTCCTTTCCCTAGTTTTTGCTGGAATGACTTCCCTGATTTCAATTTGTGAAACATATGTAGCTGCTGTACAGGAAAAGTTCAATATCTCCCGTACAAAAGCGGTACTCACTGGGGGCCTTATCGCAACAGTCATATCTCTTCTTTACGCTACAAAAGGCGGAATGTATTTGCTCGATGTAGTGGACTACTTTATTAATAATTTAGGAATCGCTCTTGCTGGTCTGGTAGAAGTCATACTCGTCGCTTGGTTCTTTAAACAGCTTGGAGGACTTCAGCGTCATGCAAATGAAGTTTCAGACCTTCTCACTGGTCTGTGGTGGAAAATATGCCTTGGAGTGTTAACACCGATCGTTTTGGGTTACATGATGTACGATAATATCAAGCAAAATATTGCAAGTAACTATGGGGATTATTCCACTCAGTTAGTTACGTATGCAGGCTGGCTAGTTGTGGCAGCTGTTATTATCATTGGTATTCTCTTCTCTGTCAAAGGCTGGAGAACATCTACAGAGCAAGAGAAAAAGGAGGTCATCTGATGTCAGGAAGTGCGATTATTATGATGCTTGTTGGTATGGTGATCATCTGGGGTGGACTGTTGGCAAGTATTTTGAATGTGGTACGTGTTTCCAGGAAATCCCGATAAATGAATAAACAAATCCACCCGGTACCTGATGCCGGGTGGATTTTTTAATGTTTCCTGCTTGCTATGCGGTCCTGCCGTTCCCAGGCGCGCAGGTATGGATAAGGATCAAATGCCCATTCGGTATAACCGTTATCGCGGTACATGCCGTAATGCAAATGGGGTGGGAACTTACCGGAGGTGCCGGGTGGTCCGTATCCGGAGCTTCCCACATAACCGACGACCATGCCAGGTTCAACAACGCTTCCCTTTTTTATTCCTTTATTAAAGCTGGAAAGGTGGGCGAAATAGTGATAAACATTGTTGATATCACGAATTCCGATCCGCCAGCCGCCGAACCTGTTCCATCCTTTCATTTCCACAACCCCATAGGAGGTCGCTTTCACAGGAACCCCGTAATCCGCAAAGATGTCGGTGCCTTCATGAATGCGCAGACCGCCATATCCCCTTCGGTCTCCCCAGGTATTTTTGAAGCTGTAGTTGGAGCGCAGGGGAACAACAAACGAATGGCGGGTGAGTGCAACTGTTCCATACGATTTGTAGATTTTGGCGTTTTCCATAACGATACTGACGGCTTTATCCCTTCGGTAAAAGTCCCATAAGCCGATTTTAAAATTTTCTTCATCAAAGCCGTATTTACCAATGAAATCTGAAAAGGTATAAAGCAAATCTTCGTCGTTATTTCGGTCAGCGATGCCGTCGTTGTTTCCATCCATTCCGGCTCCGCCAAAAATCCGGATAGAGCCAGGGTTCTTATCATCCATATTGGGATTCAATGGACCGGACCACTGAATGGGGGAGAAATAGATGCCCACCAGCCCTGCGGCTTTGGGCAGGTCGGTTCTTGCACGCCGGACACTTCGCTCGTACTGGTCAACACCAGCAAAGTAGTACCAGGGTATGTTTGTGATGGTTTCCATTTTCTTATAAAGAGCGAGCCGCTGGACGTCTTCTTTACTGTATAAAGGAGCCGCAGCCTGTGCTTGTTTGACGGGCAGAATGAACCCGATGCATGAAGCAACTAAGAGAAGTCTTAGCCATTTTTTCATGGTGAGTATATCAACTCCTTTCCTGCATCATACCTATAGTTTGGTTGCTATAAGAAATTTCATTTTATATAAATGATGGAAATATCCGTGATTGGAGTTTTTTTGGCATGTATGTTAAAGTTCTAATGTATCTCTACTTTTACAGCATGGCTGAAATCTGTTGTGCTGGATGATGAAGAATTGGAGTGAGGATCTTGGCTAAGAAGGAAGAGCACATCCGGAAACCGGAATGGCTAAAAATAAAGCTGAACACAAACGATAACTATAAGGGCCTCAAAAAAATGATGCGCGAGAAGAAGTTACATACCGTTTGTGAAGAAGCACGATGTCCCAATATTCATGAATGCTGGGCAGTAAGAAAAACAGCAACCTTTATGATACTGGGTGATGTTTGTACCCGTGCATGCCGTTTTTGTGCAGTGAAAACAGGTTTGCCGACTGAGCTTGACTTGCAGGAGCCGGAACGCGTGGCCGAATCCGTGGAACAAATGGGATTAAAACACGTGGTAATTACAGCGGTTGCACGAGATGATTTGAAAGATGGCGGCGCAACAGTTTTTGCAGAAACTGTGCGGGCCATCCGTAAGCGCAATCCGTTCTGCTCTATTGAAGTATTGCCTTCTGACATGATGGGGGTATTTGAAAATCTTGAAACATTGATGGATGCCAAGCCCGATATCATGAACCACAATATTGAAACCGTTAAACGCTTGACACCAAGAGTCCGTGCACGTGCGACCTATGACCGGACACTCGAATTTTTGCGTCGTGCAAAAGAAATGAACGCGAACATTCCTACAAAATCCAGTATCATGATTGGACTTGGAGAAACGTGGGAGGAAATTATTGAAACCTTTGACGATCTCCGTGCAAACAATGTGGATATCGTAACTGTAGGGCAGTATTTGCAGCCAACCAAAAAACATTTGAAAGTTCAAAAGTACTATCACCCTGATGAGTTTGCTGAACTTCGCAAAATTGCGCTTAGCAAAGGGTTTAAACACTGTGAAGCAGGGCCGCTTGTGCGTTCTTCCTATCATGCAGATGAGCAGGTCAATGCAGCCAATAAAGCGGTACAAAGCAACTAAGAAAAAGCCGGGATTTGCATCCGGCTTTTTTATTTTTTCCTGTTCATGTCCGTATTGGACATATTTTCATTTTCACCCTTCATTTCACCATTCGGATTTTCGCCGTCACTCACTTTGTAGCCTTGCGGTGACTGCTTCATCTCTTTGATGAGCCGGTCAATAATGCCTTCTGCATTGTCTGTGTCGTAGTTCACGGAGCGGTACTGTTCCAGTTTTCCGATCATTCCTTTTTTATCGGATACATAGACATGGTAGTAGCGCGGGACGACAGAGAATGCTGTTCTTTTTACGTTGTCTGCGATGGCCATTCTGTTCTTACTGGTCGTTTCATAGGCCATAAGGACCTCTTCATCGGTCACCAGGACAGCCATGTCCTTGATGTTTGGCAGGCGGACGGCCATGTCGGTAATCATATCCGCCAATTTTTGGCGGTCCATTTTCGGTATTTTGTTGGCGGAGAGGGGTTTTGTGTTTTCGCCTTTGTATTCATGGCGCACATAGCCAAAGTCCCCGTATCTTCTGTCGGTTCCCATCGTATCATTATCGTTTTTGTACTTTTTATAATTGGTATTGGAAAATTTATATCCGCTTGTTGTTTCTTTTCTTGTATCATCATCTGAGCATGCCACTAACAAAGCAATACAAAAAATCAGTGGAACAGCCAGTTTCTTTTTCATGTGGATTTCACCTCCTTCCCCTTAGGGTGACCACAATAATGAACTTTTTACAAAGAAATTGTTGGCTGTATTTTTAACGGACGTGGTAAACTATAAGGGTGAGGTGAGTTCATGATTTATATCGGTGAGCATTGCTACGAACTGGTAGAAAATAACAAAGAGGCCTTTGACGAGGAGCAGTTGAAGTCAAGGTATAGTGAAATTTTACATAAATACGATTATCTGGTTGGCGATATTGGCTATGAACAGCTTCGGCTGCGCGGCTTTTTTGACGATGGGCATGATAAAGCGACTTATGACACAAAGATCAGCACTCTGCCGGAATACATTTATGAGTACTGCAATTTTGGCTGTCCTTATTTTGTCCTGAAAAAAATAACCCCCGGTAAATAGGGGGTTATTTGCATTGCCTTACGCCTTAAAGTTTTGGTATGGTTCTTCTGTATTTTCATCCGGATCATCATGCGTCGGATGGGCACCCGGAAATTGACGTTCCAGCCCTTCGTGGAGATTTTTGTACTCATAGTTAAATGCACTATAAGACCGCTGGTTTTCCTTCCATGGTGTCGACTTTCCGAGTTTTGCATTGGTAGGTGAGCCATAAGGCCCTTCCGGAAGGTCTTCTGGAAGAACATAGCGTCTTCCCGTTTCAACATTGGAAAAGTCCGTATAGGTCTCTTCATCCTTGTTATACAAAACAACCATTCCCTTCAGGCAGGATCAGGATGGAAAATTTCCATCCTTCTTACATTGCCCATAGAATGGCTTTTTTGTGCAGGTTTTAAAAAATTCCCATTATAGGGTTTCGTATAAAAATTCCCGGAGTTCCTGAGCATCTTCCTCCGTCAGATTGTAGGCATGCTCCAGATAGCCTTCTTCATCCAAATCATCTTCTCCAATAATAGCGAAACGGCTGCCTTGCATATCGAGGATTAAGCTCTTGCCATAGTGTCTTCCTGTTTTGACAATGGCGAGATCAAATCGCGTATTTGTACCCATGAAGCTGACAAACCGCGTTTCTGATTTTTCTGTATCGTCGTATAGAAAAAAACGTTCTTCTGCCATGTTCGGTCCTCCTTGCCATCGGCCAGTTGCTTCTTTTCCATTTCATCATAGCAGACAACTGAAAAGTTGCAAATAGCATCCTGCTCACCCAATTTGTATTCCGTTTTGTGATAAACTAAAAAGGAAGAACATTAACAAGGCAGGGTGGATGCTATGTATTTTGTAGACAGAAAGAAAATTGAACAAAACCTGGTATATCTTGAATTTTTGCTGAAGCATCTGGATGAACTTTCAGGCGGCGGATCTTCCATTGAGAAATTGGCATTGGAGCGTTCGGCACATGTCATTATTGAAGGCATGATGGATGTGGGGAATGCAATGATTGATGGATTTATTATGAGAGACCCGGGCAGCTATGATGACATCCTTGATATTTTGGAAGATGAGAAAGTCATCACCGCATCAGATGCAAAAGGGTTGAAACAGGTCATATCACTAAGGAAAATGCTTGTGCAGGAGTTCTCAAATGTGGATCATGATGCCATCCATTCCATACTGGCAGACAACAGAGACCCACTGAACAACTTCCCTTTCAGAGTACGAAGCTACATTGAAAAAGAACTGGGTCCTGTTTCAGCGTTTTTACCGGAGGATCAACAATAAGCAGCGTTTTTAAACATTTTTGTTTAAAATGTACTTTTGATGATTGATGTTGTAAGATAGGGGTAAGGAAGGTGATGGTTTATGGCTATGGCTAATAACACCTCTACCCGTTCAGAACTCATTCATTTATTGAAGCGATATCGAAAATTAACCGTTACGGAAATGGCCGGCCAGCTCGGGATTACCGAAATGGCTGTACGCCGCCATTTAAATACATTAGAGAGAGACCGACTGATTGAATCCACTCTTGTCCGGCAGGCGATGGGCCGTCCACTGAGTGTGTATCAGTTATCCGAAGCAGCGGATGAACAGTTTCCCCGCAATTACTCCGGTCTGACTGTGGAGTTTATGAAGGACATTCAGGAAATTGCAGGCGATAAAGCGGTCCACGAACTGTTTGTACGCCGGGAAAACCGCTTGAATGAAAAGTATAAAAAACGGATGGAGAATAAAAGCTTCGAGGAAAAAGTTGCTGAACTCGCCACGATCCAAAATGAAGCCGGCTATATGGTGGAATGGGAAAAGACCGAAGACGGACAATTTGAATTAAAGGAGTTTAACTGCCCTATTGCCAAAGTGGCAAATGAATACCAACAGGCCTGTTCCTGTGAACTGTCTCTGTTCCAAAAAATGCTTGGCACAGAGAAGGTCGAACGGACACAGTGCTTGGCAAAAGGCGGCTCCTATTGCAAATACTTGATTTCTGAAGAGAAAAACGCTTAAATACCCTAACGGCAGAGCAGTCGATAGGGTTTCTTTTTTAGTAGTAAATAAAGAAAGGAGCCTGTTTTTTTCTGCAGGCTCCTTTCTTTATTCATTATTGAACCTTTACAATCACGCGTCCTTTGTTGTTGCCTTCCACCGTAGCGCGTAAAATATCCGGAAGCTCATCAAGGGTGACTTCTTGTCCCATTATATCCCCTGCATGCTCAGTTTTTAAATCTGTGGCAATGCGCTCCCAAATGGTATTCCTGACTGTTGCCGGGCAAAAAACCGAATCGATTCCGAGAAGGTTGATCCCTCGTAAAATAAAGGGATATACTGTGGTATGAACATCGGTTCCCCCTGTTAGTCCGGAAACCGCAACAGAACCGCCGTATTGAATCGAGCTCAGCAGGAATTCAAGTGTTTTTCCTCCTACTGGATCAACGGCTGCTGCCCAGCGCTGGGAATAAAGGGGTATGTTGTCTTTTTTTACCACTTCATCACGGTCAATGATGTCACTCGCTCCAAGTTCTTTTAAATAACTGTGCTCTGATTCCTTGCCGGTACTTGCTGTGACACGGTAGCCAAGATTGGAAAGCATGGATACCGCTTGGCTGCCCACGCCTCCGGTTGCTCCCGTCACAATCACAGAGCCGCTTTCTGGAGTTATACCGTGCTCCTGAAGGCGATGGACCGACAGTGCAGCAGTGAAGCCAGCAGTTCCATATAGCATTGCATCTTTTAACGTTAGTCCCTCGGGAAGGGGAACCACCCATTCCGCGGGAACTCTTGCGTATTCACTGTACCCGCCAAAATGGGAAACACCGAGCTTATAGCCCGTTACAAGAACCTTGTCCCCTTCCTGAAAGTCAGGTGAAGAAGAATGGGAAACGGTTCCTGACAAATCAATTCCGGGAATCATGGGGTAGTGGGTTACGATGGAACTTTTATTTTGTGCTGCCAGTCCGTCTTTATAATTGACGCTTGAATAAGCCACCCTTATGGTGACTTCGCCTTCTAGAAGATCGTCGAGAGATAACTCCTTTTTTGTAATATCGACCTGATCATTGTTTTTCTCGAGAACGATGGCTTGAAATGGCATGAGATTCCTCCTTTTATATGACTATCATCTAATAAGTAATACCCTTTCATCAGATCGGGTTAAACGGCAGAAATATTTATTTTTATTATTTTACATATATGTTTAAAAAAGGTTGTTGTATTGATGAAGGCAGGGGGAAGGAAAATGTTTGTTGGAATACCTTTATTAATCGCTGCTGTCCTGGGAATTTTAGTTATACTTTTAACCTGGTGGTTTAGGAAACACAAATTATCTTTATTCAATCGCGGGTTACATGATGGCTACAAAAAAACTTTCGCCAAGGCAAAACTCTGTAAAAATAAAAAACAATTGACACGAAGGATAAAGTTCAGTATTATTCAAACTAACTTAATATTCAGATGTATCTTATCCAGAGAGGTGGAGGGACTGACCCGATGAAACCCGGCAACCAGCAGGAAATGCATGGTGCTAATTTCAGCAGAACAGTATGTTCTGAAAGATGAGAGCCGACGGTGAAAACTGCGACCTCTTCTTTTGGAAGGGGTCTTTTTTATAGGCTCTTAATGAACAAATACATATTAAGAAGGAGAGATGGAACATGAGTGAAGAAAGAGAATACGGGTTTGAAACGATTTCATTGCACGAGGGGCAAAAAGTGGATCCAACAACAGGGGCAAGAGCAGTTCCGATCTACCAGACAACATCCTATCAGTTTGACAGCACAGAGCATGCTGCGAATTTGTTTGGACTAAAAGAATTCGGAAACATCTACAGCCGGATCATGAACCCGACGCAGGACGCGTTTGAGCAGACCATCGCCAAGCTAGAAGGAGGAGTTGGGGCGCTTGCGGTTGCGTCCGGTCAGGCAGCCATTACCTATTCCATCGTAAATATTGCAGGTGCCGGAGATGAGGTTGTTGCCTCAGGATCCTTGTACGGGGGAACGTATAACCTGTTTGCCAATACGCTGCCAAAGCTTGGGATAAATGTGAACTTTGCTGAGCTCGATAACCTGCAATCCTTTAAGGATGCCATCACAGAAAAAACAAAAGCCCTTTATATAGAAACCATCGGAAATCCAAAGATTGATGTGGCGGATATTTCAGCGATTGCGGATATTGCACACGAAGCGGGTGTGCCGCTGATTGTGGACAACACATTTGCCACACCTTATCTTTGCCGTCCGATTGAACATGGAGCCGATATTGTAGTCCATTCAGCAACCAAATTTATCGGCGGGCATGGTACGTCCATTGGTGGCTTGATTATTGATTCCGGAAAATTTGACTGGACCAACGGCAAGTTTCCAGGATTGACAGAACCGGATAACAGCTATGGAGGCGTAGTTTATACAGAAGCGGTCGGACCATTGGCGTATATCATTAAAGCACGTGTTCAGCTTTTAAGAGACCTTGGATCTTGCGTATCGCCATTCAACTCCTTCTTGTTCATTCAGGGGCTGGAGACACTGTCTCTGCGGGTAGAACGCCATTGCGAAAATGCATTGAAAGTGGCGAAGTTCCTGCAGCAGCATCCTGCAGTTGATTGGGTCAACTATCCTGGCCTCGAGGACAACCAATACCATGAACTGGCAAACAAATATTTGCCAAAAGGTGCTGGAGCGATTCTTACGTTTGGTGTAAAAGGCGGAGTCAAAGAAGGAAGCAAACTCATCGAAAATGTGAAACTTTTCTCCCACCTTGCCAATGTAGGAGATTCAAAATCCCTCATCATCCACCCTGCGAGTACAACGCATCAGCAGTTGACTGAGGAAGAGCAGCGCAAAGCAGGAGTTGCTCCTGAGATGGTAAGACTTTCGGTTGGTATTGAAACGATTGATGATATTATTTATGATCTCGAACAGGCGCTTGCTGTCATCAGCCCTGTTCCAAGCGGTCAATAAGACGTCATACCCAACAAAGAAAAGAAAAAAACAGGAGGGGCAAGCAAGTTACCCTCCTGTTTTTCTATGAAAGCTGTTGTTCTGCCATTTGAATGAGGCGTTTTGTGATTTCTCCACCTACTGATCCATTCTGTCTTGCAGCCGTATCCGGCCCAAGGTTAACGCCAAATTCTCTTGCAATCTCCATTTTCATTTGATCCAGTGCATTTTGTACGCCTGGAACAACTGTTTGGTTTGTATTTTCAGCCATATGATGCCCTCCTTTTTTATAGAATGTGTAGTATATGGAAAAATATACATGATGAGGAAAATGATTGGTTTGCCAATCTCAATCTTTGTTAGAAACCGTTTATATTTGGTACACTAAAGCCGTTAATAAAAAAGGAGTCAAGATGATGAAAAGTTATAAAGGATATTTGATTGATTTGGATGGAACCATGTACAGAGGAAAAGAACGAATTGATGAAGCGGTGGAATTTGTAAAAGAATTAAACCGCAGAGAGCTGCCATATCTGTTTGTAACCAACAATTCTTCCAAAACCAAAGAAGAAGTGGCAAGAGTGCTTCAAAATTTTGAAATTCCCGCAACATCTGACCATGTATATACGACCAGTATGGCAACGGCCAATTACATTGAAAAGCTGAAACCAAATGCAAGCGTATATTGCATTGGGGAAGAAGGAATTCGCCAGGCTCTTGAAGAGAAAGGCTTCACTTTGACCTCTGAACAGCCTGACTTTGTCGTGATGGGAATCGACCGCTCCATTAATTACGAAAAATTAGCACTGGCCTGTCTGGCTGTAAGAGGCGGCGCCCATTTTATTTCGACCAATGGAGACATTGCATTGCCGACGGAAAGAGGTCTTTTGCCTGGCAACGGTTCACTAACCTCCGTAGTTGCTGTTTCCACACGAACCGAGCCTGTGTTTATCGGCAAGCCTGAAGCAGTCATTATGGAAATGGCACTTGAACAGCTTGGCACATCCAAAGAGGAAACCTTAATGATCGGTGACAATTACGATACCGATATTCTTGCCGGAGTCCGTTCCGGTCTTGATACTCTTCTTGTCCATACAGGGGTCACTCTTAAAGAACATCTCACAGATGTAGAGGTTCAGCCGACCTATACCGTCAATGGCCTGGATGAATGGAAAGCTTTTGAATAAAAGAAACAGCACCCTGAAGGATACTCCTGTTGTTTTTCAACAATGGGAGGCATTTTCCTAAAAGGTGCTGTTTTTTATTCTGCGTTCGCTGCACGGTGGGCAAGACGGCTCGATGCTGCTGCCGCAATGGCTCCCACAATATCATCCAGAAAGGTGTGAACTTTTCCACTGGATTTGTCATTCAGTTTTTCCAGTATGCCGGGTTTTTGTTTATCAATAAATCCGTAATTGGTAAAACCGATCGATCCGTATATGTTAACAATGGATAATGCAATCACTTCATCGATACCGTACAGGCTCTCATCCCGTTCCAAAATTTCTTGAAGCGGTCCCTCAAGCATCTTTTTTTCGGCGAGCATGTCAAGCTGTATTCCAGTCAGTATGGCGTTTTGTACCTCCCGCTTGGCAACTACCCGTTCCACGTTATGCAGACAGACGGACAAATCCAGGTCCGGATGGTAAGGTACCTGAAGAAAATAAACAAGCTCTGCGATATCTTTTAATGTTACGCCACGCTCAGTAAGCAGGCGCATGGCCGTTTCCTCAACATTCTCTACCTTTTTCTCTCTCATAAAAATCTCCTTATCTTCCGCGACGTTTGGGTTTTTATAGTATATGTGTCCATACCTAACTTATGAGTCCAGCCAAAAATTAATAACCAACCGTGCAGTTGGGTCATAGACTATAATTATTGATGAACTTGGGGTGAGGGCTGTGTTCGAAAGAGACGTTTATCATCATTATCAATTATATTGCGAAGGCAAGCGAAGCATCAGCGGATACCGGTATTTTGTTTCTGGCGGGGAACCGTACCTTGTTGTTCCGCAAAAAAAGATCACGATCGACCGGATCGAAGAGATCGTGTACTTTAGCGATTATTTAAGATATAAGGGAGAAACCGGAATTGCGGGGCTTTTTCCAACGATGACCAACATGCCCAATGCGAATATTGAAGGTGAATCCATCCTGTTGTTTAAGATTGAACAATCAGAGCGGGATGCTTCTGAAAAAAAGCCAATGGGTGAGGAACTGGCCCTCTTTCACAGAAACGGTAAGGACCTGCCTCCTCCGCCTGTTCCGACTGAAAGTTATTTGTTTGGAAGCTGGGCATTGCTTTGGATGAACCGGGTCGATCAGGCAAAGGAATGGTACCTGGAGGTTTTTGCCAAGCCGGTGAAAAACGAGTTTGACACCTTGTTTTTAACCACGTTTCCGTATTTTGAAGGATTATCCGAGAATGCCATTCAGTACATTATTGATTACAACCTGGAGGATTCCATGAGGGAGGAAGAAGGGCCCTCAATCGTGCACGAACGTTTTCAAGAGAACTCCTGGCTGCAGTTTGACAACGATTATGTAAAACTTCCTACTGGTTGGGTGCTTGATCATCCTGTCCGTGATATCGCAGAATGGATCCGCTCATGCGTATATCAAAGAAACTTCAGCCCGGACAGTGTTACAACCTTCCTGGATGAGTATGAAAAAGTGACTCCGTTAAAAAGAGAAGGATGGAGATTGCTGTACGGAAGGCTTCTTTTTCCTGTCTGGTATTTTGATATGATCGAAAACCATTACAAAAATGAACGGGAGATTGGCAAAGAACTGTCTCAGCATAAATTTACGGAGTATTTGCTGATGGAAGAACAGAATGAAGCGTTTTTACGCTCCTTTTTCCCGATGATCGGTCTTCCTGCAGACCGTCTGCAGATTCCCGTAGTGGATTGGCTGATCCCCAACTGACGAAAGTGCTCTATTTAAAGAGCGCTTTTTTCTTTTGAAATGAAAGCGGGAACATGAGAAAATAAGGAAAAACGCTTGGAGTGCTAGAATGAAGCCGTATATATTTATTACAAGAAAAATTCCTGAAGCAACGTTGAACGAATTACAGAGGATGGCCGATGTGACCATGTGGGAGGAGGAATTGAAGCCGGTGCCCCGTGACCGTTTGCTTAAAGAAGCAGCAAAAGCAACCGGCCTGCTTACCATGCTTTCAGACAAAATTGATGCAGAGCTGATGGATCAGTCGCCAAATCTTAAAGTGGTTGCCAATCTCGCGGTTGGCTATGATAATATCGATATTCCTTATGCTGATAAAAAAGGGATGATCATCTGCAACACACCAGACGTTCTGACAGATACAACCGCGGATTTGACGTTTGCTCTATTGATGGCCACGGCGAGAAGGATTACGGAGGCTGCACAGTATTTAAAAGAAGGAAAATGGACGGGCTGGAGTCCTTTGCTGCTTGCAGGGACAGATATTCACCACAAAACTTTGGGTATTCTGGGAATGGGTCGCATTGGGGAAGCTGTTGCTAAAAGAGCGGCCGGTTTTGATATGAACATCCTGTACCACAATCGCAGCCGGAAAGAAGAAGCGGAACGAAAGCTCGGATTGTCCTACCGCTCGTTTGAGGACTTGCTAAAAGCGTCGGATTATGTGGTTTGTCTTGCACCCCTAACCGAAGAAACAAAAGATTTGTTTGATGAAAAGGCATTTCAAATGATGAAGTCATCCGCTTTGTTTATCAACGCGTCCCGCGGGGGAGTAGTGGTTGAAAAAGCGTTGGACAAAGCTTTGACTAAAGGGTGGATCAAAGGGGCAGGGCTCGATGTATTTCGTGAAGAACCGATTCAGCGGGATCATTTCCTATTAAAACATGCCAATCTGGTTGCCCTTCCCCATATTGGGAGCGCAAGCCTGGAGACGAGGATGCAAATGGCCCGGTTAGCGTGCAAAAATATTGAGAACGTTCTACAGGGGCTTACACCTCCTGCGTCAGTAAACGGCAAGGATGCTTAATGGACTAATCCTTCACTTCGAAGGAGCTTCATCCGATAAGGAGCAGTATACAATGGTAGCTTTTAAGTTAAGCCGCCCTTATCTGCTCTGTATTTGAAAACGCTTCCAAAAACTTTACAAAACTACTGGTTGTGCCAAGCGTAAATTACGTCTACAATTGTCCTTAATATAAAAACAAATGTATTTCTAGTGAGGACAGGAGTGTTGGCAATGGTTCAGAACGTATCTGTAGGATTATTGGGACTGGGGACAGTAGGAAGCGGTGTCGTTAGAATGGTGGAAGGGCATCAGGAAGAATTGCTCCACCGTGTAGGCTGTCCTGTCTACATAAAAAGAGTGCTTGTTCAAAATCTCGACAAGGAGCGGTCATGCCACATCAACCCCGAGCTGTTGACGAGTAAAGCAGACGAGGTCGTAAGTGACCCCGAAATTGATGTGGTGATCGAAGTCATCGGCGGAATTGAGCGGGCCAGAGAATATATTCTGCAGGCACTCAGCAACAAAAAGCATGTAATCACGGCCAACAAGGACCTGATGGCGCTCCACGGCGCTGAACTTTTATCAGCAGCTGAAGAAAATGGATGCGACTTATTTTATGAAGCGAGTGTGGCCGGTGGAATTCCGATTATCCGTACGCTGGTGGATGGACTGGCATCCGACCGGATTACGAAGATGATGGGGATCGTAAACGGAACCACCAATTATATATTAACGAAAATGGACAAGGAAAATTTAACCTTTGAAGAAGTATTAAAAGAAGCACAGGAACTTGGTTATGCGGAAGCAGATCCCACTTCTGATGTAGAAGGAATTGATGCGGCACGCAAAATGGCCATTTTGGCTTCTCTCGGTTTCTCCATGAACATTCATTTGGATGATGTAGAAGTAAAAGGCATTTCAAGCATCACAAGCGAAGATCTGGATTATGCCCGGCAGTTCGGCTATTCCATGAAGCTCATCGGAAATGCAAAAAAAGACAATGGAAAGGTGGAGGTGAGTGTAGAACCGACGCTGCTGCCGGATACACACCCGCTTGCCTCCGTACAAAATGAATACAATGCCGTTTATATTTATGGCGAGGCTGTCGGAGAAACCATGCTGTTCGGCCCGGGTGCCGGCCAGCTTCCGACCGCAACCTCCATTGTCTCAGACTTAGTAGCTGTCGTAAGGAATATGCGCTTGGGCGTCAATGGCAAAAGCGTTGTAGCTCCCCAATTTGATAAACAGCTTAAGAAGGACGATGAAATTGCAGGCAAGTATTTTTACCGTCTTCATGTGAAGGATGAAGCAGGCACGTTCTCTGCATTGACATCAATCTTCGCCAATAATGAAGTAAGCTTGGAAAAATTGCTTCAGAAGCCGGTTGGAGATAACGGTGTGGCTGAGGTTGTCCTAGTGACCCATACGACCAGCAAGCAGCAAAACGACAACATCTATCAGCAGCTCAGGGATTCCGGAGTTGTCAATCAAATCAAAAGCCACTACCGCGTAGAAGGAGGAGCACAATGAGATACAAAGGACTAATTCATAAATATAAGGACTTTTTACCAGTTACAGATAAAACACCTGAACTTTCGTTACAGGAAGGAAATACACCGCTTATTCCACTTGAACATCTTTCCAAAGAGTGGGGAATAGAGCTCTTTGTAAAATATGAAGGAGCTAATCCCACAGGATCTTTTAAAGACCGTGGTATGGTAATGGCCGTGGCCAAAGCCAAAGAAGAAGGCAGCAAAGCGATCATTTGCGCTTCAACAGGGAATACAAGTGCAGCAGCTGCTGCGTATGGGGCGAGAGCGGGACTTCGCTGTCTTGTGGTTATCCCGTCCGGAAAAGTTGCCCTTGGCAAGCTGGCGCAGGCAAAAATGTACGGTGCTGAAGTATTCGAGATCGAAGGGAATTTCGATGAAGCGCTCCAAATGGTGCGCAAATTGAGTGAAGAAGAACCATTAACGCTAGTCAATTCAGTAAACCCATTCCGTCTGGAGGGCCAGAAGACTGCAGCCTTCGAAATTGTGGACGCGCTTGGCTCTGCTCCGGATGTTCTTGCTATTCCTGTGGGAAATGCCGGAAACATTTCAGCGTATTGGAAAGGGTTCAAGGAATATCACGAAAAATTAGAAAGCGGGCTTCCTCAAATGCAAGGATTTCAAGCGGAGGGAGCAGCACCGATTGTAAACAATGCCGTTGTGAAGAACCCTGAAACCATTGCGACTGCCATCCGTATTGGAAACCCTGCCAGCTGGAATTTCGCGCTGGAAGCCGTAGAGCAGTCAAGCGGCGGCGTTAATAGCGTATCCGATGAGGAAATTGTGGAAGCTTATCATCTGTTGGCCAGGAAGGAAGGCGTCTTTGCAGAGCCGGCTTCCTGTTCCTCCATCGCAGGGGTATGGAAACTTGTCAAAAGCGGCCAGCTTGCTCCGGGAACAAAAGTTGTGGCGGTATTGACAGGAAACGGCTTGAAAGACCCTGAAACAGCGATGGACACAGTTACGGTCAATCCTGTGAAAGTATCTAATCAACTGGAAGATTTGAGGGAGGCCATGAAGGGTTGTGTATTACAATGACCTTTGCTCCTTTTTCCATCCAAGTACCAGGAAGTACGGCTAATTTAGGGCCTGGATTTGACTCTGTGGGTATGGCGCTTTCGATGTATTTAACCGTCAATGTCTTTCCATCGCGCGAGCAGAAGATCACATACTTTGGCAAAGAGCTTCAGAGCCTGAATGGTGAAAAGGATAATTTGATACTCCAAGCTGCGTCCATGGTAGCCGATGCCTATGATAAAGAGCTGCCTTGCTGTTCACTTGAGGTGGAAAGCGAGCTCCCTTTATCCAGGGGGCTGGGAAGCAGTGCAGCAGCGATAGTGGCAGGGATTGAGTGGGCAAACCGTGTGCTTTCTCTGTCGCTCTCCAAGGAGGAGAAAACGCTCTTTGCATGCAAGATGGAGGGGCATCCTGATAATGTAGTGCCTTCATTAATTGGTGGACTGGCGATCAGCTGGTATGATGAGAACCAGGTGGAGACGGTTCATGTTACGGATTTATCGGTTGAATTGGTTCTCACCATTCCCTCATTTGAGCTTGCTACGAGCATGGCGAGAGAAGCATTGCCTCCAAGTTTGGCGCACTCGGAGGCTGTTCAGGCCAGTGCGGTCAGTAATGTATTGGTAGCTTCACTGCTCAGGGACGATTGGAAAAGGGCAGGGAAGATGATGAACAAGGATCGGTTTCACGAGCCATACCGGCAGCAGTGGTTTCCCGATTTTACAGAGATCAAAGAAAAAGCCGCTGAAGCCGGCGCATACGGGTCCGCCATCAGCGGTGCGGGACCTGCCATGGTTTCTTTTGTACCTGCTGGTTCAGGGGAAAGGGTATGCGAACAGATCGCCAACGCATTTGAAGGCTATGAATGCAAGGCGGTTTCTCCTGATGTGAAAGGCGTTCTTGTCCAGCAGCTTAGTCTTCCGGCATAAATAAAACCCCCGTGCCTATGAACTGTCACAGTTCACTGGGCACGGGGGGTTTTTTATTGGCGATTTTTAGAATACTTGTTCCAATTCAACAACGCCAGGTACTTCCTCAAGCAAAGCACGCTCGATACCGGCTTTTAGTGTAATAGTGGAGGAAGGGCAGCTTCCGCAAGCACCCATAAGACGGACTTTTACAATTCCATCTTCAATGTCAACGAGCTCCACGTCTCCGCCGTCACGAAGCAAAAATGGGCGTAATTTATCTAGAACTTCTTCAACTTGCTCACGCATAGAAACTTCAGTAGCCATAATAAAAAACTCCTTTCATAAACAACTTACCCTTATTATACGGGTTTTGATTCAAAAAATCCATGTGCGTGCATCACAACATTTAAAAAGTATTCACCTTTATTAACTTCCCGGAATCGATTACAATTAAACGTGCAGGGACTTTTAAGCTGGGGTGAGGCGAATGGACATGAAACAGATTACGATCAAGGTATTCGGCGGTGAACAGAAATGTGCAAGCTGCGTGAATTTGCCATCTTCCAAAGAAACAGCGGAATGGCTGGAAGCGGCCATTTCACGTAAATATCCTGATCAACTTTTTACCATCGAGTATATTGATATCTTTTCATCGGTTGAAGGGGAGAATCAGAAGTTTGCACATCAAATTGTGGAAGAAGACCTCTTTTATCCTGTGGTTGTTATTAATGATGAAATTGTAGCTGAGGGCAACCCAAGGCTTAAGGATATTTATGCCATCATGGAACTGAACGGTTATAAGGATGCAGGCTGAGACAATGTCTTTACCTTCTATGAAAACCCCGCAGGGATGAGCCCTGCGGGGTTTTTACAATCATTTTAGTTTTGATATTTATAAAGCCATAAAATACCGGATTTCAAAAGACGAGGCACACGTCCGATGAGAGAAGCACCGCCCATGGTTCCAAAACCGCTCTTCTTCCCTAAAGAACCCATAACTCCCTTAAGTTTAATTTCTTCGAGTTCAGGCATCGGCTGATTTTTCCACTTTTTAAGAAGAATATCTGAAATTTGCTCTGCTTGTTCCTCAGCAAGCTGGGCGCTTGGGGAGAAAGCCATGCTGGCACAGTCGCCTACGACATACACATCTTCGTTATTCGGAAGGTGGTGGTACTTCGTCAGTTTAACACGGCCTTGTTGGTCTTTTTCCACATCAAGGTCGCGAACCAGCTTGTTGGGCTGAATGCCGGCAGTCCACACAATCGCATCACATTCAATGGCTGTATCATGGTTGTACAGAACATTCTTTTCCACACGAGTAATGTTGGAATTATTAACAACTTCAACGCCATGCTGAATGAACCAGTTCTGAACATAGTTGCTCAAACGGGGTTTAAAACCATTAAGTATGATTGGGCCACGGTCGAACAGAATAATTTTAAGGTCTGAACGGCTTTCATGCAGTTCACTGGCAAGCTCCACGCCGCTTAGGCCGGCGCCTACCACACCTACAACCCCATTATGAGGGAGATTGTTCAAGACCTGATACGTTTCACGAGACTTGTCCACACTCTGGATGCTCAATGTATATTCTTGTGCTCCAGGGACATTATGGTATTTATCCTCACAGCCAAGGCCAATGATTAATTCATCATATGCCACGGGTTCGTCGTCTGCAAGCTGGACTTGTTTGTTGTTAAAATCAAGTTCAGTCACGATTCCGTATTTTATTTTAAGCTGTGGGTGTTCCGGGAAAGGAACACGAATATGGTGGTCAGAAATCGTTCCAGCCGCCAGTGCATAATATTCTGTTTTCAAACAATGATAAGGCTGCTTGTCAATTAAGGTAATTTGGACGTCGGTTGGAAGCTCTGGAGAATTTAACAGACGCTTTAAGATTCGCATTCCTCCATATCCTCCGCCAAGCAATACAAGGTGTTTCATTGTCTTTCCCTTCTTTCTATGGCACTATGTGTAAATAATGGCAACAATAATCGCAGTAATACCGCAGTTTTTAAGGCTTCACAGGAAGCGATTTCACATTCAAACACTTCTTAGTATAGCATTTTACTATAAATTCTCAACTGTTTTCCTAAAAACAAAAGGAAGAAGTAAAAGGGTTTGACGGACAAGCCGGAGCGATATACGATAGAAAAGTAAGGCGAGGTGATAAGATGAGACCGATTATTGAATTTTGTGTCAGCAACCTGGCCAACGGTTCGCAGCGTGCACTTGAAAAACTGGAACAGGATTATGATCTCGATGTGATTGAATACGGCTGTCTCGGATATTGTGGTCAGTGTGCCCGTTCTCTATTCGCATTGGTTAATGGTGATATTGTGCGCGGGGAGACGCCGGACGAGCTGGTAGAAAATGTTTATAAATTTCTTGAAGAAAATCCAATGTTTTAATCATAATAAAAAGCTGGCTCAATCATCGAGCCAGCTTTGTTTTTATTTATGATGAATGTTGATATTGTTTGTTCAGCCAAGGCTGGAGCCTTGAATACAAGATGACGAATAGGATTGTGATGATCATGCCTTTAATCACATTAAACGGCGCAATACCTACCAGTATAAGGTTCAACATCGCTTCACCGGACATTTGCGGGGAGTTCAGGAACCAGGTGTAGGCAGGAAGAATCAGTACATAATTCAATAATGCCATCATTAAAGTCATCAGGACTGTCCCGACAATTAAACCGGCAGACAGACTTTTCGTTGAACGGTGCTTTCTGTAGAAGTAGGACACAGGAACAATGAAGATGGTTCCGGCGATAAAATTCGCCATTTCACCAACAGGCACTCCGGTCAGGTTGCCGACGATCCCATAATGAAGAACGTTTTTAATTCCCTCAACTGCCAGGCCGGCAAGAGGGCCGAATACGATTGCTGCAAGCAATGCAGGAACTTCACTGAAGTCAATCTGCAAAAAGGCAGGCAATCCCGGAAATGGAAAATCTAATAATTGTAGTACGTACGCAATGCTGCTTAGCATGGAAACAGCCACCATCTTATACACTTTTCCCTTGTGCATGTTGAAATCTCTCCTTTGTTGCGCCATCTCTGATTTCAAATGCAGTGCACGCTTCTACAATAGAAAACCCTTAGCGGTTAGAACGCTAAGGGAGAGTAGTCAGGCATCGTCAAATAAACATTTCAAGGTGATGTGTATCTCCTTAAAACGTACTGAGCGAGGGCTCAGTCATTTTGCAATAGCTCACTTTATTGCAAATCAACCGAACCGTGCACCGTCATCTTCTCCCATCCAGACTGTACTGTCGGCTCTGGAATTACACCAGATCAGCAAATAAGAAAAGCAAAGATGTCTAGCTTCAACGCCTAGAGCCTCGAGTCACTTCACTCTCTTCCAAAAAACAAAAAGCGTTTTTTAATCAGAGAGTTCCAGTGCTTGTCGGCTCTAAGCAAGGCGTTTCAGCTTTTCTTACAGCTCACGGGCTGATGAAGAGGGAATCTTCAAATACCGCCGGTCGGGAATTTCACCCTGCCCCGAAGATGGATCGCTATTTTTTTATACTGTGATTATTATACTGCAGAAAAAAGATTTTGGAAACCATTTTGACTTACAAAAGTTTAGTGTTGATTTTTCAATCAGCAGGTTACTTTTAAGTGAGACTGGGGTAAAAGAAATCACACAGCTTTGTTGGCATGTAGTATACAATAGAAGAACACTTTAAAATAAAAGGAGGGAAACCTGGCTTCATTCAGAAAAAGCCAGTAGTTATGCTAAACTTTGAACATTCTTGGCCCTATGAAAAAATGATGGATGATATTTATATAAATGAATGCCCCTACTGCCATACTTCCAATGTGCTGACCACATTTTCGGAAGACAAGCTGAATAATGCAAAGGAAGGGATCAAGCAGCTGCTTGTTATGCCCTGCTGTCACAGCAAGCTGACGATACTTAACGCTGATGAAGATTATTTTTGGACAGAGGAGAAGTTAAGATCATAAAAAAAACTGCCGGAGGACCGGCAGTTTGCTTCTTAATATTCTTTGATGACATTGTAGAATGTGTCGCGTTCGACTGGTTTTTTGTTGGCTGTTTTAATGAGGTGAACTAACTCTTTTCGAGTAATTCCCTGGGAAGTCAACGCCCCAACAGAGTGAGAAATTCGTTCCTCGATCAGTGTTCCGTGAATGTCATCCGCACCAAAGGACAGTGCCATTTGTGTTAACTGTACGCCAATATTGATCCAGTATGCTTTAATGTGATCAAAGTTATCCAGCATCAAACGGCTGATGGCTATCGTACGCATATCATCATAAGCAGATGTACGGCGTGTCAGTCCCATAGTCGCTGTTCTCGGCTGCATAGCAAGCGGGATAAACACCATAAATCCATTCGTTTTATCTTGAAGCTGGCGTACACGGTCCATATGGATCAAACGCTCTTCTTTGGATTCAATGGAACCGTACAGCATCGTTGCGTGTGTGCGGAGACCCAGGCCATGGGCGAGCTCATGTGCTTCCAGCCATTGATCGGTTGAGGCTTTGTCAGGGCTCATTTTCTCACGGTAGCGCTCGGTAAGAATTTCAGCTCCGCCTCCAGGCAGGGTGTCCAGTCCGGCTTTGACAAGCTCTTCGAGAACTTCTTTCATGGATAGGCCGGAAATTCGGGAGAAGAATTCAATTTCTGCTCCTGTATAGGCTTTAACTGTAGCGTTTGGATAATTTTTTTTCAGCACGCGGATGGTGTCCAAATAATAATCAAACGGAACTTCATTGTTATGGCCGCCTACAATGTGGAATTCTCGGATGTTATCGTTCCATCGTTTTTCTACATATTCCAGAAGCTGTTCTTCGTTCATTGTGTAGGCACCGTCTTCACCCGGCTTGCGCTTAAAGCCGCAGAAGCTGCAAGAAGCTTCGCAAACATTGGTCGGGTTAATATACATATTTTCAATGAAATAAACACGATCGCCGTTTTTCTGCAGGTTAGCCTCGTTTGCCAATTGAGCGACACTTAAAATATCGTTGGTTTCGTATAAAAACAAACCGTCTTCAATTGAAAGACGTTCACCGTGACGGATTTTTTCAGCAATGTCATGGATTCTTGTATCCTGTGTAATGATGGCCATTACTTTTCCCCCGTTTCTTATTGGTATGTATATATGTTCTATTGTGCAGGGTCTGAACCTGCTGACTCAAACATGTGAAGTATTCCGCCACCTGGTTTGGGCCAGCGAATACGGTGTCTATTATACGCTCATTTATTTGGAAGGACAAGAAAGGAACCATTTCCCCTTGATGTCACATGAATGTAACATAGGTTACGTCTTGTTTACGTTTTGGAAAGAGTATCCACAAATGCGATAAAATATTGCAAAATACAGAGGGGTACCAGGTGATTGTCAATATATTGAATTTAGAGTAAAATTATGGAACAGCCAGGTATGGAACGAACCAGGGAGTGTTGCACATGACAAATTTATTGGATTGCGAACGACTTGATAAATATAATGAACAGATCGAACACCTGCGCCAGCAAATGATTGATACGGCCAACAGCTTGGGCCTGAATCACCCTCAAGTATTGAACTACAGCCAGAAAATAGATGAAACGCATAATTTAATCTTAAAGATGGAACAAGGAAAACAGTATTAATAAAGGCAGATGCCTTGAGAGTTTTCTTTGGCACTTGTATACTATAAGTATAAAACCTTCAATGAAGGAGAGTGGATAATAATGATCGTAAACTTTACTGATGCTGCAATCGGCCAAATCAAAGAAATGATGGCTGCAGAAGAGGAAACAGGGCTATTTCTCCGTGTCGGTGTAAAAGGCGGCGGATGCAGCGGCCTTTCGTATGGCATGGGATTTGATAAAGAAACACAAAGCACAGATCACGAGGAAGAAATCAACGGGCTTAAAATTGTCGTTGATGCGGAAAGCGCGAAAATTCTTAACGGAACTACGGTTGACTTCAAGCAAAACATGATGGGCGGAGGATTCACCATCAACAACCCGAACGCCATCGCGTCCTGCGGATGCGGATCTTCCTTCCGTACAGCGGTCAATGCCGGAACTCCTGAAGAGTGCTAATAAGCCATACACGGTAAAACCCCTGACGAGTCAGGGGTTTTATTATGCGAACATTTTAATCCCGCTGTGAATACCTTTGTATCATTAAAGGAGGAAGCATAGAGGGAATGACAAATTATGTTGTTGAAGTGAGAAGACAATTAAAAAACAGGCCGGGCCTTACCGTTGAAATCGAGTTCCCAACACAAGAAGAAGCCGAAGCCTATATTCAAACGGTGTATGATGATTATGTAAAAGGACAGGAAGGTCAAGTGGATTATGAAACCCTCACATACAGTGAAGAACAGTTTCAAAAAGAAATCCTTGTCCGCAAACGGAATGAAAAAGGAAAAACCATTTTCAGCCTATTGCTTACAACCTACATGAAAACTACGTGAATGATTAATTCCCCAAAAATAAAAGAAAAACAAGGCCCGCCAAGTCAGAAAGAATGGAGCCTCCCACATACAGCCACTTTTTCCGGCCAACATGGCGGCTACTTGCCATCATGAGTCCTGTCCCCAGAATAAAGAATAAAATACCGATGATAATGAAAATGTTCATAAAGAAAAACTCCTTTTTCAATAAAAAAACCCGGTGCGCCAACACCGGGTTATCGTTATGGGTTTATGAGCAGCACTTGTCTGCTACAGCTAGTGTAACACACACGCTTTGTGATACCAACTGTTAATTCATTCCAGTGCGCGCTCGACTTCCTGCAACAGCTGCTTCAGCTTGGGCAGTGCTTCTTTCACATCTTCCAGAAATGATTCATCAGAAATGTGAAGAGTCGCCGTCTTCCGCTGTAGCTCCTGAAGCAGCTCAGCCACCTCAATTTCATCTTCGGTCCATTGACGGTTCAAATTCGTCTCATTCCTCCTTTTCGCAAATTAAAGAGCCGGCGTTAACCGGCTCGGAAATTAAAACAAGCTCGTGCTGTGCTGGGGCTGTGTTTTTGCTTTTGGATCAATATACGTTTTTGCATTGTTCACAGCAGTAGGGGCTTCCCCAAATCCGGCAGCAATCAGTTTAACTTTGCCATCATACGTACAAATATCACCGGCGGCGTAAATGCCAGGAATATTGGTTTCCATTTTGGAATTGACAATGATGGAATTGCGTTCAATATTAAGGCCCCAGTTCTTGATTGGACCAAGAGAGGACACGAAACCATAGTTGACAATAACCGCGTCCACTTCGATTTTCTCTTCCGCATCTTCGTTTTCTAAAAGCACATGGGTGATCTTTTCATTATCGTGGATCAATTCTTTGATCTGATAGGGTGTTTTCACCTTCACAGATGAATTGAAGAGCTGTTCTACGCTGTGCTCGTGAGCACGGAATTTGGCACGCCTGTGGGTCAGTGTTACCTCTTCGGCAATCGGTTCAAGCATTAGAGACCAATCGAGTGCAGAATCACCGCCGCCGGCCACGAGAACTTTTTTGCCGGCAAAGGCTTGGAGGTCGTTAACAAAATAAAGGAGTGATTTTCCTTCAAACTGTTTGGCGTTCTCGAGTTCAATTCGTCTTGGCTGAAAAGCCCCAACGCCTGCTGTGATGATGACCGCTTTTGAATAATGCGTGTCTTTATCTGTGGTCAGTTCGAAGTGGTCTTCTTTTTTCTCCACGGTCTGAACCGATTCCTCAAGCACCACATCAGGATTAAATTGTTCAGCCTGGACTTTAAGGTTATTCACAAGATCCTGAGCCAGCACTTTAGGAAAACCGGCCACATCATAGATGTATTTTTCAGGGTATAACGCGGAAAGCTGTCCGCCAAGCTGAGGCATGCTTTCAATAATTTTAACCTTCATTTGCCGCATTCCCCCATAGAACGCCGCAAACATACCGGTGGGACCGCCGCCGATTATCGTAATATCATACAGAGTTTCTTCCGTCATTTTTCCACCCCCGGGGTAATTTACTCTCCCTTCATTATAGATAGAAAGAGTATGAAAAGAAAGGATAATACCATATTCGCCAATCCATCAAAACCCTTATGGGACTTGAAAGGGCTTTTATCTTCCTTTATTAAAAAATATGCGCTCCGTTTCTTAAAATTTTCTTAAAAACGGTTGAAACTTGTCTGGAAAAGGAATAAGATTATAGAGGAAAAAATATGGTGAAATTGTGACAATTTTCGTCTTTATCTATCCTACTACGTGAAATACGTCACAAACTTTTTTGGCCTTTCATATTTCAATCCATGTTAGGTCAAACTAAAAAAAATCTGAAGTGGAAGTGATCATATGAGTAAGCCAAAAATTTTAATTATTGGTGGAGGATATGGCGGTATGATGTCCGCTGTACGCCTGGAGAAAGAGCTTGGATTAAACAATGCTGAGATTACGCTTGTAAACAAGCACAACTATCACTACCAAACAACATGGTTGCACGAGAACGCAGCCGGTACGTTGCACCATGACCGTACACGTATCATGATCGATGACATCATTGATACAAATAAAATCAACTTTGTACAAGATACAGTAGTTGAAATCAAAAAAGACGAAAAGCGTGTCATTCTCCAAAATGGTGAATTAACATACGATTACCTTGTTATTGCTCTTGGATCTGACCCTGAAACATTCGGTATCCAAGGACTTAAGGAAAATGCAATGAGCATTCGAAGCATTAACTCTGTTCGTGAGATCCGCGAGCATATCGATTATAATTTTGCCCGTTACAACAATGAAGGACAAAAACAGGAACTCATCAATATTGTTGTCGGCGGAGCTGGCTTCACTGGTATCGAGTTTGTCGGTGAATTGGCAGACCGAGTTCCTGAACTCTGCAAGGAATATGATATTCCACGTGAAAAAGTACGCATCATCAACATTGAAGCAGCACCAAATGTACTGCCAGGATTTGATGAAGAACTTGTGGAATACGCAATTAATAATCTTGAACGCCGGGGTGTGGAATTCCTTGTGAACACTCCAATTAAAGAGTGTAACGAAGACGGAGTACTTCTTGCATCTGGTGAAGAAATCAAGGCCGCAACCGTTGTTTGGACGGGTGGAGTGCGCGGTAACCATCTTGTGGAAGAAGCTGGCTTTGAAACCATGCGCGGACGTGTAAAAGTGGACAAAGACCTTCGCATGCCTGGTTATGAATACATCTTCGTAGTTGGTGACTGTGCGTTAATTATTAATGAAGAGATCAACCGCCCTTATCCTCCAACTGCACAGATTGCAATCCAGCAGGCATATACGCTCGCACGCAACCTGAAAACGTTGATCAATGGCGGAGGAAAGATGGAAGAATTCACTTTTGACAACAAAGGTACAGTAGCTTCTCTTGGTAAAGGTGAAGCGATTGGAGTAGTCGGAAACAAGAAGTTGTTCGGTTCCACTGCTTCAGCAATGAAAAAAGTCATTGATAACCGTTACCTCTTCTTGCTTGGGGGCGTACCAATGGTCGTTAAAAAAGGTAAGCTTAAATTATTTTAATTAGCATAACCAACATAGTAAAGCAGAGTTCCCTTCGGAGCTCTGTTTTTTTATATAATAGAGCATAAAGGTATCGTGAAGGAGAGGTAGGGACATGAGTAATAAGAAAAACAGAGGCAGTGTTTGGCTCGCGGCAGCCGGACTCGTCATTCAGGATGGCAAATGGCTGATGGTCAAAAAGAATTACGGCGGGCTTAAAGGAAAGTGGTCCATTCCGGCAGGGTTTGTGAATGCCGGAGAGACAGTGGATGAAGCGGCAGTCCGAGAGGTAAAAGAAGAAACGGGAATTGCAAGCCGTCCTGTTGGAATCCTGGGAGTAAGAACAGGTGTGATCAATCATGAAATCAGTGACAACATGGTTATTTTTCTTCTTGAACCTGAAGGAGGATCCCTCATTCCGCAGGATAGAGAAATCCAGGAGGCGCAGTTTTTGAGTCCTGAGGAATTGCGGAATGATCCGGCAACTTCGGTTATGGTTCACCATTTTCTAAATGAAAAAGAATCAGACCTGTTGGAGCACATTAACCCTGGTGATATTTTTGGGTACACTTCTTATAAAATATTTGATAACCGATGATATTGTAAGAAAATCGTACAAAGATTCAGATATTTATTGATGTTTGCGCTTACATAGGCGATATGAACGAAAATGCCCCCTTTTCAAGTTTTCTGTTTCCTGTTATATTATCAGAAAATTCAAACAAGGGGAGTGCCGTCTAATGACAACATCCACTCGTACAAAAACACAAGAGAAGTGCCAATACTGTGAAGGGAAAGGCTATTTCCAACTATTATTAGGTGGCTCAGAGACTTGTGAAGAGTGCTGCGGCAGCGGTAAAAAGAGAAAGGCATAATAAAGAAGAAGGAGCATCAGCAATCAGATGATGCTCCTCTTTTATTATCCTTATATTGACTTTAACCTCCTGTTTCAGTAAACTAGCTTTGAATACGGGGGTGAAGAAATGTATTTACCGCAGTTGTTTATTTCCATGCTTTTGTTTATTGTACTGTTCTTTGGAATCGGTTTCCTTTTAAACATGCTGTTGCGCTCGACATGGGTAATGGCTGTGATTTATCCCGTTGTCGTTGTCATGATTGTGGATCATGTTAAATTTTTTACATATTTCTCAAGTCCGGCAAAAAGCTTTTCTCAGCTTGGACAGGACTTTATTCATTTGCAAGCGGTCGATATCGCTATTCTGGCATGCGGGATGATTGGGGCCATGATGGCCGGAGTTGCCATCCGTATGCTGCGGGTAAGAGGATATCAAATGTTTTAGAATCTTCTGTTTACACAGGAAGGTTCTTTTTTTATGCCTACTTACCGCAGTATAAAATTTGCTTCTCTTGGAAAATACTACGTGAAGAGAGGAGTGAGGGTTTGCGTTATCTCATAAAGAATGCCAAAAGGCTCATGATGACTGTGCTATTGGTGTGGGCAATGCTTGCTACCTTGTCTTCCATATCAGGAGTAGTAGCAGCAGATGTCTCACACTGGGCAGCCGTAAGCCTGCAGGAACCGCAAAAGAATATTTTCGAGCGTGCAGGAACTAAAACGATTCTGGTTTTGTCCCAAGCCATGGAAAAGACTACCGGCATATGGGGGCATGAATTTAAGGTGAATGCGGAGTCATCGGCCCCGAAAGAGACAGCCTTGGATCAATTTGATGTTTCACCTTATCCATCGGTTAAAGTAACCGCCACCGGTTATACTGCCGGGGTGGAATCCACCGGTAAAAGCAAAGCACATCCTGCTTACGGAATTACCAAATCAGGACTCAGGGTCAAGCGGGACCTTTATTCTACAATCGCAGCGGACACGAACATCTTTCCGATTGGCACCATCCTGTTTATACCGGGCTACGGTTTTGGTGTGGTTGCTGATACCGGTTCAGCCATTAAGGGCAGAAAGATAGATTTGTATTTTGAAACGATTAAGGATGTTTATGAAAAGTGGGGCAAGAAAACCTTGAGCGTGTATGTCGTCCAAAAAGGGTCCGGCAAACTAACCGAAAAGGAACTGAAAACATGGAACGAACAGAAATCCATGCAGCATTATCGTAAACAATTATATTAAAAAAAGCTTCAAGCGCGATGGCTTGAAGCTTTTTGCTTTAATTAGCCGTTTGGGTGGGCTGTTTCTGCTTCCATAATACTTGATGCAGCTTTTGCAGTCCGTCGATCAGACGGGGGGATGGCCTGCAAAAAAGGTGCTCATCAAGAATATGCACCTTATTTGCCTTGACCGCCCGCAGCTCTGACCAGCCTGGACGTTTTTCCAGTACTTCCGGTTTCACTTTTTGTTTTCTTACACCTACCCAAGCGATGCAAATCTCGTCAGGATCACGTTTGATTACGTCTTCCCAGGTGGTCTGGATGCTTGGCTGCTCCATATCCTCAAATACGTTAACCGCTCCAGCCAAGTGGGAGATCTGGGTCAGCCAATTTTGCTTTCCTGGTGTAAATACAGGTTTTGGCCACCATTCCCAGTAAAGCTTCTTCTTTTCTTTAACACACGCAGCGAACGTTTTGTATTCATTTATCAATTCTTTATATTGAGAAACAAGATAATCCGCACGCTTTTCGACACCTGTTCGTCGGCCGAGGTCTTTTAGATCCTCTGCAATGTCTTCGAGCGTGTTTGGGTTGTACACGACATGTGGAATGTTGCGCCGTTCCAACTCAGCGATGTTTTTTTCCATTCCCGGAACACTTAGGGAAGCGATCACAAGATCCGGCTTTAATTCTTCCACCATATCCATATTGATCGACAGATCCGGGCCCAACTTCGGCAGCGTCCGGACCCGTTCCGGCCAGTCGGAAAAATCGTCAACAGCCACCAGCTGTTCCGTTAACCCCAAATAATCAACAAGCTCAGTATTGCTCGGACAGATAGACACTAATCTCATGAATCTTCACCCCTTAAATAACGAAGAAAAGCCAGTATACAATCAGTGTTTGGACAATCCCAAGCAAGGCGCCGTAAAATACTTCGTCTGGCTGATGTCCAAGAAGCTCCTTTAATTGCTTGTGCTTTTCTTTTACGTCGGTTTTTTTCATTGCTTGGCTGACTTCCACATGCTCGCGAAAATCAGTTACTAACTTATTCAATACGGCTGCTTGTTCTCCTGCATGCCACCGTATTCCTTTTGCATCATACATGACAATGATGGCAAACATGCAAGCTACGGCGAATATCGAGCTGCCCAAGCCTTCTCTAAGAGCAACTCCAGTTGCAAGCCCGGTAACTGCGGCAGAGTGTGAACTTGGCATCCCTCCTGTACTGATAAACAAATCCCATCTCACTTGTTTTGTCTCCAGGTACGTAATTGGTATTTTTAAAAATTGAGCCATTAATATTCCTAATAAGGAAGCAAGTAAAGGAAAATTAAAAAACAGGTCCATAGATCGTCTCCTCGCAGCCTTTTTTCTACAATGTATAGAGATAAGTTTGTTCTAATGCTCTCATAATACCCTTTTTTTCCTGTCTGCAATCTTGTTGTTCTGTGGGGAAAAAATAAAGTGATGCAGTAGCAATTTGGTATGATAGGAATGAAAGCAGGTGGGGGAATGAACTATCCAATGGAATACTATCAGTTTTTTATATCATTCAATGAAGGAGACTACTATACCTGCCATGATCTCCTTGAGGAAATGTGGATGACGGATAAAAGCAATTATTTTTTGAAGGGGCTGCTGCAAATGTCAGTGGCTGTTTATCATTACGAATATGGAAATGTAAAGGGAGCCCGAGTCATGATGGAGGCAGCCCGTCATTATTTGACAGACTATCGTCCGTTTCATTGGGGAATGGATTTGGAGCATGTTTATAATTTTATTGTAGAGTGCTTGAGGAGAATGCCAAAACAGATAAACATGGTTTCGTTTGAAGAGGTGGATTCCTTGCCGGGCCTGCCGGAGCTGATCCTGCTACTAAAAGAGAACGAAGAAGAATAAACTGAGTTTAACACACCTCGCAAAGGAGGATTTGCATGTTTACGATAAAAGAAAACTGGAAGAAAGCAGATACAGAGGAAGCGCTGCTTGTCGGCCTTTGGGCTGATTATAAAAAATTGGAAGGCATCCCTGCAGAGCTGGATGAAGCGTTCAACGGCCACATTACACAGCTTTTGCGTGAAGGGGATATACAGACACAGGCCAAGTCTGTAACCAAGGTCCATACATTCGGAATCGTCGGAGCCAAGCGGATCTACTTTATAGGGTTAGGGCGCCGGAATGAAGCAAAGTATGAAACGATGAGAGAGGCTTTTGGGAGAGCGGTGGGGCAGCTTACCCGGGAAAAACGGGAAAAGGCGGCCATTGTAATGGAAACCTTTGAAAATGAGAGGATTGCTCCTGAAAGGCTCGCACATGCTTTGGCTGAGGCCGTCACTGCGGCCAGCTACGCATTTGAAAATTACAAAGAACGAACCAACGAGCGGGACAAAAAGCTTACAGAGATCAGGGTCTACAGTTCCGACAGCCGGACGGGGAAAGGGCTTTCGACCGGTTACGCCTTTGGAACAGGAATCAATACGGCACGCAACCTCATCAATACACCAGGAAATCTGATGACCCCCACCGATTTGGCCCAGGCTGCCATGGGGATTGCAAGGAAATACAGAATGGACTATGAGATTCTCGAGCGGGAAGATATGGAGCGGCTTGGCATGGGGGCGCTTCTTGCTGTTTCACAAGGATCGGAGGAACCGCCTAAATTGATTACGGTCAAATACAAGGGAAGGGACACATGGGATCATGTGCTGGCCCTGGTTGGAAAAGGCCTTACGTTTGATTCAGGCGGGTATTCGATCAAGCCAGCATCCAATATGCATGAAATGAAAAGTGATATGGGAGGCAGCGCCGCAGTCCTCGGCGCCATGGAGATTGTCGGACAGCTAAAACCGCAAACCAATATCCTTTTTGTCATCCCCTCAAGTGAAAACCTCATTAACGGGAAAGCGATGAAACCGGGAGACGTTTTTACCTCACTCAGCGGTAAAACGATTGAAGTAAGAAATACGGATGCTGAGGGAAGGCTCATCCTGGCTGATGCCATATCATATGCGAAAGAAATGGGGGCCAATTATCTGGTGGATGTGGCGACACTGACTGGAGGCGTAGTGGTCGCTTTAGGTGATACCACGACAGGAGCAGTGACAAATAACGAAGCCTTTTTCGAGCAGGTGAAGGCTTCAGCTGATCATGAGGGGGAATATCTTTGGCAGCTTCCCAGCCATCCTCATTTTAAAGAAATGCTGCGCTCAAGTGATGTGGCAGATTTGAATAATTCCACCGGGCGCCTGGGCCACGCCATCACCGGAGGTCTTTTTGTGGGAGAATTCGCAGGTGAAACTCCGTGGGTTCACCTCGATATCGCTGGAACGGCTTATTCGTCCAAACCATCTGCGCTCGGGCCTAAAGGGGCAACGGGAGTAATGGTAAGAACATTGGCAGGTTTAGCGATGAGCTTTCAAGATAAGGAATAGGAGTTACCATTAAAAAGCATGGCACCTGTCATGCTTTTTTACATAAAATAAGGGCAAAGAAAAAGATTGCGGTAAGGATAAGGCTATACTATAATATAATTATTATCATTTTATAATAATTTTAAAATAATAAAGAAAGGGGACTCATTTATGGCTGATTACGATTATCACCATCTCCCTCACGTAAAAGTGCAAAGCCGTTCAAAAAAGACACTGTGGGTCACTTTGCTGTTAACCCTGTTTTTCACCATTGTTGAAGTGATCGGCGGTTTGATCTCCAATTCTCTGGCGCTTTTATCCGATTCAGCCCACATGGTCTCCGACGTACTTGCATTAAGCTTAAGCATGCTCGCTATTTACCTTGCGACAAGGCAGCCAAACGCCAAATTCTCGTTTGGTTTTCTGCGTTTTGAAATTATTGCTTCATTCTTAAATGGTCTTGCGCTTGCCGTTATCGCTCTTGGGATTTTTATCGAAGGAATCAAGCGGTTTATCCATCCGGAAACCATTAACTTTCAGTTGATGCTCATCATTGCGTTCATTGGTTTGGTTGTCAATATTGTGCTTACTATTGTTTTGAGCCGCAGCATGAAGGAAGAAGAAAATCTAAACGTAAAAAGTGCGCTCTGGCATTTTATCGGGGACCTTCTCAGCTCCATAGGTGTTATCTTGGCTGCCTTTCTGATAAAACTGACCAATTTTTACTTTTTTGATCCGCTGATCAGCTTGATCGTCGGAGCAATCATTTTTACTGGCGGTTTTAAGATTTTAAAAGAGTCCTATTTAATCTTGATGGAATCTGTTCCGGAAGGGCTGGATTTGGACGAAATCCGAGCAGATATTGCTAAAGTGGAAGGGGTAGAGGATGTACATGAGCTGCACCTCTGGACAGTCACAACCGATCACCATTCCCTGACTGCCCACGTCTTTATTAATGAGCATATTCAGCCGTTTTGTGTCATTCTGGCCGTTAACGAAATGCTGAAAGAAAAGTACAAATTGAAGCATACCACTGTCCAGATTGAACATGCGACGATCCACCATCATGGAGAATATGGAAAGCAGTTTTTAGAAGCACAAAAAACATAAAAAAGAGTCCTTCATTTTCGTGAAGGACCCTTTTTTTGTTATTTTTTATTTCCCGGGACAACGGTCTGTACAACAGTAGAGCTTTGGCTTTGGTCGGTTTCAGATGTGCTTGTAAAGGTAAGTCTGGTCAGTTTTGGGTTGTCTTTTCCGTCTGGAATTTTAACATAAACGGGAACCTGTACGCTTTTTCCCGGTGCTAATTCTATGACGTTGTTTTGCAACTGAACCTCCCAGCCTGCTTCTGTTTTGGCATGAAGGCGAATAAGGTCTTTTGCTCCTCCAGTGTTGGTTACAACATATTTGTATTCAGCAACCCGCCCGGGAGCAGCAAACTGATAAGGACCTCTTTGGGCTTTCACACCCCGTTCGTACGATCCTGAGCCATCCATATTTCTGACAGCCACACGGTAGGTGAGGGCACCCTGGTCATCGGTTTTCTTTTTCAGGATGTAAAAATGCAGGCGGTTGTAGGAATCTTTATACTCACTCACGACACCGTCACCTGTTCCTGCTTTAAAGAGGGAGTCGGCAAGCTGTTGGAAATCTCCTTTGGAAAGCATGGCTGTCGATCCGTCGGGCCGTTTGAAGTCGGTTTGATTAATGTCCTCTTTATGGGAATCAACCACCCAGATATTTGGGGCTGCTTCTGTATTTTTTGTTTTGGCCAGCAATACACCCGAGTCTGGGACAAAGGAGTCATAGCCGACTCGGTCAACGACTTCGAGCGAGTAGTTGTTATACCATTTGGCTCCCCGCTGCATATCCGCACGCCAGTCATCGTCAAGCGAATTTGGGGGCGTTAAATCTTCCATTTTAATGTTGATGCCATACAAGCCCTGCCTCCTGAATTCCTTTCCGCTTGGCACTTCGCGAGATAATATATTGGCGAAAACAGGACCTGTCTGTGCAAGTTCATCACGATCGATATTTAAGTACTGATCTTCGGATAAAAATCCCTGTTTGATTTTGTTCCTGAGCATATGGTGGGAGGGAGCCGAGGCACCAAGAGTTCCGGGAACCATCCAGCGGGTGTGAGGGCCTCCGGGGCCGTTGAAGCTTCCGCGGCTCATCAGCTCCCATGGACCGGAATATGAACGGGATACGGGCTTTCCATAAGGGTTGTTGTAATTGTCACCTAGGGCCATGATATGCCCGAATTCATGGGCGAACGTTCCCATGCCGTCATTTTCTCCCTGTATGGACGTCCCGGCACCAGCGCTGGACCAAATACCTTTTGCCGCATACCAGGACGTCCATGGCACATAGCGGGTGATCGCAGAATTTGGCATATCAGGAATAGGAGGGCCAAATGCATCTGTCACACTTTCTGGATTTTGGAACATCATTTCGCCAAGCTCCTGCCACACTCCAGATTCGTCATAGCCGGCGTGAACCACAAATTTAAAATCGTACTTTTCACCAGAAGCATCGATATCTGCCTGTGCTTTCTGGATGGCTTCAGAGCGAAGGTTCTTTCCTGAAAAACCTGGAGGCATATTTTGCATCTGGTTGAATTCATTCAGTCCATATTGAAATTCATTGAAATCCATGCGGTATGTACCAAAGGCGTCGAGGTCCACAGCCCATTTACCGAAGGAGTTTTCTCTCCAATATTCATTGATTGTTCTGTAGTTATTCAGCGCTTGAGGCTTGTTCAGAAAATCGAGCCAAAATTGTCCCATTTTATCACGCGGTATATTTCCTGTTTTGATGGGGTTGCCAGCAATTTCAGAGCCTTCAGGCTGGCTCAGCATAAATTCACGATCCGGAAAGTCAACGATGATCAACGCGCCTTTCAGTACCCTTTCTGGTTGGATATCTGAATTTCTCCAGTCTATTCCGGGTACAGGGCGATAATCATTCCATGTCATGTCACGGGGAAGCTTCCAAGACTCCTTTTCCACGGGTTCAGGGAACGTTTTTAATCCAGGCTGATCCGCATAGGCAGGGGCAGAAACAGACAATAGCAGGAAAAACGAGAGGGGCAAAACAAAGGACTTTTTTCTCACCATAGGCACAGAAACCTCTTTCTATGATTTATTTGATTATTCAAAAAATACCATATTTGGTTGCTGGATTCCTGAATTAACGATCAATTGTCGAAAGAATAGGAAATATTTACCTGTGTTATTGTGTATGAGGACGTTGTTTATAGGCTTAATGGCATGGAAAAAGCAGAAGGGGAATAGAACCTCATTAGACAAGAGGATTGATTCCCTTTACAATAAAAACAAGACGTTTTACTGTAAAGGGGTTAATTATGAACGAAAAAAAATCCATCGGAGCACAAATTCTGTGGGGAATCATTCTCCTTATACCGATATTGATTATTGTGTTTTCTATCGTCGCTATTTTCAGGTATATCTTTTAATCGAGGGGAGCTATCTGGCCAGTAAACGTTTGATTTTGGCCAGTACATCTTCAATTCTCGTCAGTAAATCTTCCAAACTGGACAGTAAATTCTTGAAACCGGGTTGTAACCAGTTTCTTCAGGGAAAACAGATGGCTTTGCTCAACGCTTTTCGAGGAGTGAGCGGGTGCTTTCAATAGAAAAAAGAAAAACCAGCCGTATTTGGCTGGTTTTTTTCGCTAAAATTTTAAAAAACGAATGAGTAACAGCACTATACTTGATAGGATGATAAATATCCATGAAATTAAGGGGAAGCCAGTGCTATAAAGTGCTACAGCAGCGGCGGCAAATACAATAAGCTGAAGAGCTGTCCTCCAAAGAGGAGGCAGCAGTAAAGCGGCTTTAGGAGAAAGAAAGGTTCCCCATATGAATGCAACAAAAAGCGGGGCAGCGAGACATAAAATATATTTTTCAAATCCGCTTGTTAGCTGATAACCCCAGAATCCAAACACCCCGAGTGCGAATAATTCAGACATAAACATCACAGCGAGCAAAACCGGTTTAGCGATGGCCAACATCATTCGCCGCCTTTAATTACTTTTTCGATAGTCTTCTATTTGCTCTCCTGGATTAAGCACACAATTGCCGTGGCATACCTCCAGTCGTTTTGGATTCAGCTGGCTGACAATTTCGGCGCTTTGGAGTGCTTCTTCCATGTTGGCCGTAAACATTGGCATAGGTTTTTTTAGCGTTCCATTCTTGGATGTGAACAAATCTCCGGCCAGTAAAACCTGATCTTTTTCATGATAATAGACCACATGACCAGGAGAGTGTCCTGGAGTGAGATACGGCTTTAGTCCGCCAATCGGGGATAATTGATTCTGATTGCTGGATGGCAATGGCTGTGTCAGGCCGGGTACAACGGTTACCGTTGCTTTTTTGCGTCGCGGATAGGCGAGCTTTCCTTCCAGATAGGGTATCTCAATCGAATGGGCATACACGGGGATCGAGGATGTTTGTCTAACTTTGTTGATGGCACCGGTATGATCTGAATGGCCGTGTGTAAGCACAATCCGTGCTAAGGAGCCCGCATTCAAATCCTGGACCGTTTTTAGGATACCCTTTGCCATTAAAGGAATCCCTGCATCAACGAGAGTAATTCCTCTCTCGTCCTTAACCACCCAAATATGAACAGGAATAAGCATCCACGTCTTTAAACTCCAGATATGCTCAGAAATTTGTTCAACTTTCATCCTTTTTTTCCTCCTTGTTTCTTGATTTCCCTAAGTCCCAGAAGCATGGCCTCCACACTCAAATCAAATGTTGATGAAAGGCGTTCTGTCAGATCTTCCGCCGGTTCCTTATTATCGATATAGGTACTAATAACACCATGCAGGTTATAAAAAAGAACGCGGGCAAAGGCAAGCGATTGCTTTGAATCGGAAAGCGCAAGAGCATTCTCCAATGTCTGCATTAAAAGTTGGAAAATTTCAATTCTCACGTTATTGATCTGCAGTTTTGGGTCTTCTTCATCCACTCTCGAGGCCCTTGCTGTCATAAAGGTCGAGTACATGCTTTTATGCCGAAGACAAAATGTAATAAAGGAGCAACACATTCTTTTTAATTTTGTCCAATCATCCATTTCATTTGACTGGATGATGTTTTTCATCTGCCGGGATAACAGTTGTAAAAGCGGCATGGCCAAATGATGCAGCAGGGATTCTTTATCTTTGTAATAAAGGTAGATGGCCGTGTGTGAGCATCCTGCTTCTTTGGCAATTTGCCGTATAGTGACACTTTCATATCCGTATGTCATAAAAAGTTTCTTGGCTGCGTTTAGAATATTTTTCTTTGTTTCTTCTGATTGTTCCTGCTTAGACTTCACATTGAACACGCTCCTAACCAATGGTTACTAACCACTGGTTATAATGTAATCCCTTTTCATCCTTTAAGTCAACATGTTTGCGTTCGACAAACTTCTACTTGTTTACATTGACAGCCTCTGCTGTTCATGTTAATTTGTTATAGGTTTAATACATTAGTAATTTAGTGAGATAAAGTACAGCTTTGTTGAACATCAGGGGGAAGAAGAGTGAATTCTGTAGTTATTGCAGTAGCCATCATGCTGCTGTTGAGTATATTTCGCATTCATGTTGTTTTATCTTTGATTATTGGGTCATTGGCCGGAGGGCTGATCGGTGGTCTTGGGCTGGAAAAGACCATCAGTGTCTTCAGCGATGGTCTCGGATCAAACGCGGTTGTGGCTTTGAGCTATGCGATGCTGGGAAGTTTTGCGGTGGGACTCTCAAAAACCGGACTGCCGGACGTTATGGTAAAAGCCGCGTTGAAGCTGGTAACAAAAAAGGGTGAAAACCGGAGGGCATCCCTTTCAAAAGCTCTCGTAATCATCATTATCTTAATGCTGTCCTGTTTTTCACAAAATGTAATCCCGGTCCATATTGCGATCATTCCTATTTTTATCCCGCCGCTTATTAAGATTTTGAATGAGCTCAAGGTAGACAGAAGATTGGTAGCAACGGTCATTACCTTTGGGTTAATCACCCCGTACATGTGGTTCCCGGTTGGATTTGGAAGCATTTTTCATGAGGTTTTACAAACAAATATGAAAGACAGTGGACTCAATGTGAATTTGGATCTGATCCCGCAAGTGATGTCCATTCCTTCTCTCGGGATGATTGTCGGACTCCTTACCGCCATATTTATTACTTACCGGAAACCCAGGGATTACATGGTGACAGAAGGGGCAGTCGTGACAGAGGATCATCCGTATACGACTCGTTCCTTGTTGGTTGCTGGGCTTTCCATCATCGCTACGCTGGCGGTTCAATTGTTGACAGATTCCATGATTTTTGGGGCGCTCAGCGGAGTGATCATTCTTTACTTCAGCGGAAGCTTCAAGGTGAAAAGCTCTGATCTTCTGCTAACAGAAGGCATGAAAATGATGTCATTTATCGGTTTTGTCATGCTTGCTGCTGCAGGTTTTGCCGAAGTAATGAGAAAAACAGGGGATGTCGAAACGCTGGTGAAACAAAGTGCTTCATTCATCGGCAATAACCAGGCGCTTGGTGCCATATTAATGCTGGTTATCGGGCTTTTGGTAACAATGGGAATCGGTTCTTCTTTCTCTACCATTCCAATCATTACGACCATTTTTGTTCCTTTATGTATGGAGCTTGGATTCAGTGTCGCAGCGACTACGGCTCTTATCGGTACAGCCGCCGCGCTGGGAGATGCAGGATCACCCGCGTCTGACAGTACGCTCGGGCCAACATCCGGTCTGAATGTGGACGGACAGCATAACCATATTTGGGATACATGTATTCCAACCTTCCTCCACTACAATATTCCGTTAATTGCCTTTGGATTTATCGCGGCAATGGTGTTATAGCATAGAAAAAGAGGTAAACCCTAATTACAAGGGATTTACCTCTTTTTTTGTTAAGCCGCGTTGTGATTGAAGCGGTTTTTGCGATTTTTCGAGACAGCTTTATAGATTCGTGGTGATATAAAGGCTGTAACTGCCGTCAGAAGGATATCCTTCGGAAGAAAAATCAGCATCCCCTTCCATGTTCCAAGGTACGTTACTCCTTCGATGGCTGCCCAATTGGTGAGTGCCACATAAAGGAGGGTTGTTCCAACCGCATAGTTTACAATCAAGCCGATAAATGAGGCAGCAAGGAAAACCGGAAAGCCGGGCTTCTTTGCTTTTTCAAGTACTATGCCTGCAGCATAAGCAGCGACAATATATGATAAAATAAAGCCGAATGATGGACTGAAAACGGTGGATATGCCGCCTGAAAACTTGGCAAACACAGGAGCACCCGCGAGTCCGACCAGCATGTAGACAATCATTGAAACGGCACCCAAACGGCTGCCGAGGAGAAGCCCTGCCAGGATACAAAAGAAGGTTTGCAGCGTAATCGGCACCGATCCGAAAGCTAGTGCTGGAATCCATGATGTAATGTTTGCACCCACGGCCATTAATGCCGCAAACATGGCTGCAAGGGTTAAATCGCTCGCTTTAAATTTCATAATGTTCACCCCAAAAGTAAATAATTAATCTATCCTGATGGTAATTGAAGGGCATATCTATTGTCAACTTAAATTTTATGAAAGGTTAACAAGTAAAAATTGAGGGAGGAACGAGCATGTTTTTTGGAAAACCCAAAGTTAAAAAAGAGAATGACCGGGTACCGCCAAATCAAAATGTCACAACGAAATGGCCGGTGCTTCACGTTGGAAATGTTCCCTACTACCCGGACCTGACAGACTGGGATTTAAAAGTCTATGGAATGGTGGAGAAACCAACGACTTTTACATACGATGAACTTCTTGCCTTGCCAAGAGCCACTGCACAGAATGATATCCATTGTGTGACCGGCTGGTCAAAGCTTGATAATGTTTGGGAAGGTGTAGCAGTAAAGGATATAGTTAAAGATGTAGGAATCCATCCATCTGCTAAATACGTTTTATTGCATGCGGAAGAGGGTTGGACGACGAATCTCCCACTCGAAGATTTCTTAAAGGAAAGCAGTCTCCTCGCCCATACACATAATGGCGAATCCCTTTCACCCGAACACGGCTATCCTCTGCGGGTAGTTGTTCCACATTTGTATTTTTGGAAAAGTGCCAAATGGCTCCGTGGAATTGAGTTTCTGCCACTGGAAACCCCGGGCTTCTGGGAGAAAAATGGATATCATATGTATGGAGATCCATGGAAAGAAGAACGCTTTAGCTGGGACTAGATGGTGAATATTTTGAAAAACTTGAAAATCTACACAAGGAACCGATAAATAAAACAAAGGTGCCCAAGGGCTTAAGAAAGGAAAGAAGTCCCTGTGGATCAATATCTTCAAACCATTTGCGAACTGATGGACAAGCTCAAGGAACGATTCTATGCCTTTTGTGAAACAGATGCCGATTATTCGGATCCAGTCATTGTTAAAATCAGCCAGGAGCTGGATGAGCTGATGATGTTGTAGCAGCATTATATGAAGCTAAGCTGGTCCTATTAAAGAAGAAGCAGCAAAGAATTATGGCTGCTTCTTTTTGCATTCCTCTGCTCTTGTTAAGGTCTTTATTGTTCCATCTGAATCATGATGGTGAATGAATAGCTTATTTTCCTCCTTAATGATTTGTATGCTCTCAGGGGTGTTGCTTGAAATCATTAGAACTGATGAAGAAGAGGATGAAATTTGTTTTACCGGTAGAGTGTAAACTGCTCCATATCGTTTAGGGAGAGTCATAAAGTACGTGCTGCCTTCACTGTACAGTGTTATGAGGGCTTCACCATCTTCGGAATAATAGGTTCCCTGAAAATCAAAAGGTAACGAAGCGTATAATGGTTCTTCCATTATCCAAGGAGTGGTGTCTACTCTTTCGTTGCACAGGATCGCAGCCAGGTCCCGATTTATTCTCGTAACCGGTGTTATATTGAAATTACTTAACACGATGACGGTTACTTCTCCGTCCAGGCTTCTCAGCATCTCACTGCAAAAGCCATTGACATCCCCAAAGTGGCAGACCACTTCTCTTTCTGAAAGTTTGTCAAAACCCCAACCATATCCGTATTTCCCTTTATAGGGGGTACACATCTTTTTCAGGGAACGTTCGGTAAGCATCCTTCCGGAAAACAGAGCTTCAGTCCAAGTAAACAAGTCTTTTACGGTGGAGTACATACCATAAGCACCCAATGGAAAACTCATGTCGATATATTCACTATATATTATCATTTTATCGATGGAATACCCGGTGGCCAGATTTTTCACAATGGTCCTTCCATCTAAAACACCAGAATCATGCAGACCGAGTGGCTTCAACCATTCTTTTTGGATAAATGAAGAATAAGATTGACCGCTCACCGTTTCTATTACAGCTGTGAGTATGATGTAGTTTGAATTGCTATAGCTATATTGCCTGCCAGGTTCAAAGTGAAGCGGCTGATTGACAATCCGTTCAATCAACTGGGAAACGGTCGCAGGAAGCCTCATGGTTTTTTCCCAATAGTCCGGTTGAGCTGCGAAGTCGGGAATTCCGGAAGTATTGGAAAGAAGGTGGTGAAGGGTCACGTTTATTAGAGAGGAACAGCCGGGCAGATGCCATTCTACCGAATCTTCCATATTTAACAGACCCAGTTCTTCAAGTCTGAGAATAGCAGCAGCCGTAAAAGATTTCGTCAGCGAACCGATGGGAAAGCGCGTGCTGGGCGAGTTGGGAACCTCAAAGGCCCGGTTGGCGGTCGCGTACCCTTTAGAGAGCAGAACTTCTCCTTGATATGCCGCAAGAACACAGCCGTTAAAGTGGTCGAAGTTGTCGAGGTTCTTCATGTACTGGGTTAGGTATGATATTATTTCGGATTTATTCATATGTTCCTCCTATATAAAAAATCTTAATTCGATACTTCCTGGTTCGCCTCCTTTTTTCCGACCTAAAAATATCAAACAAAAACCTAAAAACTTCCCACTTGTTTTAAGAGCAATAAATCTTTTATAATTCATTTTAAGAAAACGCTTTCAAAATCTGGTGAAAAAATGAAAATTAAGTAAAAAGAAAGAAGGGTTTTTATCAGAAATATCAAACAATAGTAAAGAATAAACAGTCTTCTTTTTAGAATATACTAGGACATGAAGGAGGCGGGTTCCATGGATTTTGTGAATAATGAAGAAAACCGCACGAACGATCATCTTAATGCCCAGTCAGAGTACTGCATGGTATGCAACAATGAGCTTTCGAGCTGGGAAGAAAAAGAAATATCCATTTGCGACCATTGTGTCAGTAAAGCCATTGGCGATTAGCATTCCAAACCGGAATGCTTTTTCTTTAGGAATCAGATAGACACTTTTTTCACACACTATAAACAAGATCAATGAGGAGGAAATGAAATCATGGCTAAACGAAAACAGTCCAAGGATGCTGCAGCAAAGAATAATCACACCCCGACCGAAAGTATGACCGACATCGAATTCTCTGATGACAAATTTGTGGATGAACTGCCAACACGTGATACCCAAAGCCCGAAATCAAAAGGTGAGGCATAAAAAGGAGGCCCGGCACATGAGTCGGGACCTCCTTTTTTAATAAGTATTAAAGCGAAAATTGCAGTTCGGGTACATATTGGTTCATATGTTTTTTGATTTCTTTGTATTTCTGTTGCTGTGAAGGAACTTGCTCCATCGGATGTACATGCCAGGAACGGTCAACCCAGGTCGGCAAAAAGGATGGCTTCTCCAACGTAATCTTTTCCTTTTTCCCTGTTACTGTCTTTTTTACATGAATTTCCATCATGCCTCCGATATTTTTATAGGGACCGGTTTGTCCCGAAAAGAAGTTGCCAAGAGAATAAGCGACAAAGGCGCGCTCTCCGTTCTTTTTCTTGATCCAGGCGACAGGCTGCAGGACATGAGGGTGATGGCCGATGATAATATCCGCCCCCGCATTGGCAGCCATACGGCTTAGCTTCTTTTGTTCCTCATTGGGCATCCGTTCGTATTCATTGCCAAAATGCAGACTCAGCACCACGACATCGGAGATTTTTTCCGCCTGTTGGATTCCTTCTTTTATTTTAGTCTCATCAATCAAATTGACAAGATAGGGTTTATCCTTGGGAACTGGAATTCCATTTGTGCCGAATGTGAAGCTCAAGAATGAAAACGTAATGTCATTACGCTTTAAGGTTCGAATGGTTTTTTGATCCTCTGCGGATTTAAACGCTCCGGTATAAGGCATGTTAATTTTGTTCCAGTGCTCAATCGCACTGAGGATGGCTTTTTCACCACGGTCAAGTGTGTGGTTGTTTGCCAAGGTCACCAAATCCACGCCATTTTCCTTCAACGCATCTCCTACTTCCTGTGGCGAATTAAAGGAAGGATAAGAAGATAACCCTATTTTTTCCCCGCCAATCATTGTTTCCTGATTAGCCACGGTAATGTAGGGTTTTTCCAAATAAGGCTTAACCTCTTTTAGCATCGGATTAAAGTCATACGAGCCGTCCTTTGTTTTAGCTTTATTGTAGACCCGGTCGTGAATCAGGATATCACCGACTGCTCCGAGGGTGGCCTCATGAGTAATCGTTTTTGGTTTTTCTGGCCGTGTGGGCGCCTCCTGTTTGTTGGTGTTTGTTTTCTGGCCGCTAGTTTGTTCTTTTTCATTTACTGAAGGCGCTTCCGTTTTATTGGCATAGAACGGTAAAAAAATCGCCAACAAAATGATCACGACAATTCCTGCATAAATCGCTGTTTTTTTCATCATATAATGTCCCCCTACCTACATAGTAGGGGATTTTGCTTGAATTTCAAGAAAAATTTAACGGGTTGTTCTATAAAATGAACAAAGTTCGTTATGGATATTACGAAAAATTGCGATAAATCGCGATAAATAGAGAAAAATGGAAATTATGTCTGTTAAAAAGAACGAAAAACCCTAAATTAACGTTTTATTCTCTCAATTAAACATGCCATACTATGGAAGAAATTGTTCTTATTAAAGAACGGATAAGTTAAACTTTTTGTTTTTAAGGAGGAAGATGAACATCAAACGTTCTCCATACCGCAGTTGGATTTTGCGGTTGACAATAAAACTGTCAATCATTTGTTATAGTATCGTTTTCGCTTTTATACATTTATATTCGCCGACGAACGCTTCCTTCAGTGATACGGAAGTAGTTACTGGAACAATCACAGCAAAAGCGATGGATTCTTCCGACTGTATAACAGAGAAAGATCAGCAGAAATCTTCACCTCAAAGCAGCAAAAAAGCTGCCTGTGACAAAGCAGGTGAAACAGCTGACAAGAAAGAGAACGGTAAAGACAAAAAACAGGAAGAGAAAAGCAAGGCAGAAAAACCAGCAGAAAATAAGGATCAGACTGACAAAAAGCAACCGGACAAACCGGTAGCCCCAACACAGAAGCAGCAGGAAACCACAACCGAAACAAAGCCACCTTCCGAAACCAATCCGGAAACAAACTCAGAAAAAACATCAGAAAAAACACCAGAAGATCAGCCGGATAAAAAAACAGACGAAACGACTGATGATGCCGATTCCAGCCAATCTGTGCAGACTAAAGAGCAAAAGCAGGAAGAAGGGAAGCAAGACCAAACAACAGGGAATGAGGAGACGGAAGAACAGTAACAACCCGCCTTTATTCCTTTACTAAGGAGTGGTGCAGCTTATGGCAGCCCTAAGAAAATGGATCAGTAATCTGATTACAGGTGTCCTTTTAATTACCTTGCTATTTATGTTGTTCGTCGTTATTTCATCAAGAGCTTCAGGTGGAGAACCCGCCTTCAACGGGTATCAGCTGAAAACTGTCTTATCCGGTTCCATGGAGCCTGGTATTCAAACCGGTTCAATCATTGCAGTAAAGCCTGGTGGAGACATGACCCGTTTTCAAAAAGGGGATGTGATCACCTTTAAGGCTTCTGAAAATAAATTGATTACTCACCGTATTTATAAGGTGGAGGGCAATGGTGACAACGTCAGATATGTCACCAAGGGGGACAATAATAACGCGCCGGATCCAGAACCGGTTCTGTCAGCCAATGTTGTCGCCCAGTATAACGGCTTTACCATCCCTTATATCGGGTATGGAATGGAATTTGCTCAATCCAAAAAAGGAACCATGTTACTTATGATTATCCCAGGAATTCTACTGCTCATTTACTCTGCCATCACGATTTGGAAAGCCATTCGGGAAGTCGAAATGTCAAAAAAAGAAAGTACTCTCTAATGTGAAACACGGACCGATTGTTCACTGCACTGTTTATCTTTGCAGGTTCAATATAAAAAATGTCATATTCCCATTTACATGGGAGAGGGAGGATTAGACATGAGTTTGAAAAAGAAATTAGGACTGGGTGTAGCATCAGCAGCATTGGGGCTGTCTTTAATCGGTGGAGGTACATATGCATATTTCAGTGATTCTGCAGAGGCTTCCAGCACATTTGCAGCAGGTACACTGGATATCAATACAGATCCATCAACCATTGTTGACCTTTCAAATCTGAAGCCGGGAGATTATATCCTTCGTTCATTCGACCTTAAGAATGATGGAACTCTTGATGTCAAAAAAATTCTTTTGAACACAGACTACACGGTAACGGATGCTAAAGGAGATAACGCGGGAGAAGATTTTGGACAACACATCCAAGTTGATTTCCTCTACAACTCTGACAAAGACAATGATGTGATCTACAGCACAACGTTGGCTGACCTTAAGAAGCAAAAGAATCCTGATGCGGTTGCCAAAGGATGGATGGGCGAGAAAAAAGGCCTAAAAGCAGGGGATAGCGATGAAATGCTTGTCATGTTCACATTTGTTGATAATGGCCAGGACCAAAACAAATTCCAGGGAGACTCTTTATCTTTGAAATGGACATTCAATGCACAACAAGGTGCTGGAGAAGCGAAGTAAGGATTGAGGCAAAGGTGGGAATTTATTCTCACCTTTCCTTTTTACAACCAGAGAGAAGGCTAGCAGCTTTTTAGAGTTTCAGTAAAGGAAGTCAAAGACTTGGAAAATTTCATCGGAAAACAAATCAAACGCATGCGGCAAAAAAAGGGATGGAGCATCACCAAATTAGCAGAACGCTCCGGCGTATCCAAAGGGTATGTCAGCAGTATTGAAAACCATAAAACAAATCCATCTGCGCAAATGATTATGAAGGTTGCCAGAGCCTTGGAGGTACCGGTGGAAAAATTAGTGAATAATAATGAATATACCCTTGATCATGGTTGGGTAGAACTGATCGTGCAAGCGAAGGAAATTGGGATTGACCGTGAGGAAATCAGAGAGTTTTTGGCTTATGAAAGCTGGAAAATCAAAAATAAGGGAATGTCAGATGATTCGGTTTGAAAATGGAATCTACCGGAGTGTGCTACAGGGAAATACGGTAGAGATTGTTTACAAAGGGGCAAACGTTTGTGAAATTTACCTCAATAACGTTTATGAAGGAATAGCCCCCTTTGATTATGTCAGGCAGAAACTCTATCAACAAGAGAAAAAAAGACGGCTGGCAGCCGCTTATTATAAACACTATGAATATAAAGAATTTGTACCCATTATTGATGTATCTATTTAAACAAGCCGACATGTACAAATGTCGGCTTAACTTTGCTTATTTCTCCATTTATTGAACTCAAGGAACTCTTTAAACTGATCCTTGCTGACTCCTGAATCCATGGCTTCCTTTACAAGCTCCGCCCATTCATAATCAAGTTCATTCTCATTCACTTCTGATTTTTCATTCAAAAGCTTCTCTACTGGAATATCAAGTACTGCTGATAATTTTTCCAACAATTGCACAGATGGATTGGTTTGGATATTTCGTTCCAGAGAGCTGAGATAGGACTTGGCGATACCTGCTCGTTCCGCTAACGCTGATAAAGAAAGGCCTTTCTCTTTTCGATACTTTTTTACAAGTTCACCAATCACTATTATCCCTCTTTTTTACTACGAATTTGATTATATTATACAATTAAGGTCAGCATCATGTAAATAGAAGGAAAGCGGCATCACAAGGATGTCGCTTTTATGTAAGGTTTTGCAGGAGGAGTAATATAGGTCTTTCGTAGGTATAAACGAACTTCTTCAATACTTAGTCCCATTTTTTTAGCTTGCAGAATTAAATGAATCCACTCTTGGTCCAAGTGTTCTTTGCTTGTCATTATAAATTCCTCCTCTTTCTGCTTTCTCCATTTAAATCAGTACCAGCGTTCTCAATGGTAAACAAAACCCTCATTTTTCAGCAGTCAAACAAGTTGTGCTTATTATACATTTTTCTCCAAATAGTAGTTCGTTTTTCATAGTTTTTATTATAAATGGGATTCCTCCGAAATTATGTCGTAATTTGACTGTTACATAATTGTAATATTTGAAAAGAAAACGGTTTCATTGAGAGAAAGCGCTTAATTGTTTAAGATAGAAGGAGAAATGAAAAAAGGGGCACATAAACAATGAAACAAGCATATTGGACTGAAATGGACGGAAAAGATGGGCTCAAGCACTTTAAAGAAGAATTTTATGTAAAAAAAGGTGTCTTGTATATGGACGGCAACTCATTAGGCCTTTTGTCGAAAAATGCCGAGAAGACGCTTGCAGAGGTTTTAAATGACTGGAAAGAATATGGTATTGATGGCTGGATGGCAGGTACACACCCCTGGTTTACGCTTAGCGAAAAACTTGGAGGAAAAATGGCTCCGCTTATTGGTGCCCATAACGACGAGGTAATCGTCACTGGTTCAACGACCGGAAACCTTCATCAGCTTGTATCTACCTTTTTTCAACCTGCTGGCACCAAAACCAAAATTTTGGCCGATGAACTGACGTTTCCATCGGACATTTATGCGCTAAAAAGCCAGCTCCAGCTAAAAAGTTTAACCCCCGCTGATCATCTGTTATCCGTAAAAAGCCAGGATGGCAGAATGATAGAGGAAGAGGATATCATTTCCTCGATGACAGAGGAGGTAGCCCTCATTGTGCTTCCTTCTGTTCTCTACCGTAGCGGACAACTGCTTGATATCCAGCGGCTGACAGCAGAAGCACACAAAAGGGGAATCCTGATCGGTTTTGATTTATGTCATTCCATTGGAGCAGTTCCTCATGAATTGTCCAATTGGGAGGTGGACTTCGCTTTTTGGTGCAATTACAAATATTTGAACGGAGGGCCGGGCAGTGTTGCCGGACTCTATGTAAACCGCAAACATTTTAAAACAGCACCCGGTCTTGCCGGCTGGTTTGGTTCAAACAAAGAAAAGCAGTTTGATATGTCTCATGAATTTGTTCCGTCAGATACGGCGGGCGCTTTCCAAATGGGGACTCCTCATGTATTAAGTACTGCACCGCTCATCGGGTCGCTCGAACTTTTTGCAGAAGCAGGAATGGGCCGGTTAAGGGAGAAATCGCTTCAGCTTACCCGCTACATGATGGAATTGATTGAATCGGAGCTATCTTCCTTTGGTTTTCACATTGGCAATCCAAGAGAAGATGAACGCCGCGGAGGACATGTATGCCTTGAGCACCCTGAAGCAGCAAGAATCTGCAAAGCATTAAAAGAAAATCAAGTTGTACCTGATTTCCGGGCGCCGAACGTCATCCGGCTGGCTCCCGTTCCACTTTATACTTCATTCCAAGATGTGCATGATACAATTGTACGGTTGAAGAAAATCATGAGTGAAAAGCAGTATGAGAAATTCCCTAATGTTAGAGAGGTGATTGCATAATGGGAAAACTGATCGATGTTTCCATGCCGCTAAGTTCAACCGTTCCCATCTGGCCTGGTGATACACTATTTGCCTATGAATTGACATGGACGAAAGAAGAATCAGGTTCTGTAAATGTTGGCCAAATTACGATGAGCACCCATACAGGCACCCATATTGATGCTCCCTTTCACTTTGACAGCCAAGGAGAACGGGTGTTGGAATTAGATCTTGATTTGTACGCCGGAACAGCGCTGGTTGTTGATGTCAGGGAGAGAGACTGTGTAAGGCCGGAAGATTTGGAAAGCGAACGACTTGACGGTATTCAGAGGGTCCTGCTTAAAACCGGTTCATGGAAGGATCGAAGCGTGTTTCCGGCAAGCATCACCTGTCTTCATGAATCCCTTGCACCTTATTTATTTGATAAGGGAGTCCGTCTGATTGGTGTAGATGTGCCTTCCGTGGATCCCCTTGACAGCAAAGAGCTTCCCGCTCACCATGCTCTTCATGGTAAAGGAATTCATATCCTTGAAGGACTTGTGCTTGACGATATCGAGCCGGGAGAATACCATCTCATGGCATTGCCTCTTCCCTTAAAAGAAGGCGACGGCAGCCCGGTTCGTGCGGTATTAAGCCGATAGATCATCCTGGACACTGGTGCACGATGCGCCGGTGTCTTTTTCTTCTTAAAAGGAGCTTCGTCTGATGGGCTCAGCGCACGCTGCGAAGTCCCTGTAAAAGCGAGCAAACTGGAACGGCAATCAACACTTTCAAGACCAGCAAGCAACCCGCCACCTTTGTTTCCTGAACATGGATTGTTTATAATAAGAGAGAAGCTTAATGTCATACGGGGGAACATTATGTACAAGTATGGATTTCAAAATTACTTCGAAGCGAATTTTACTGCATTTTATCCTGAAGTTGTGAAAAGCGGACACTGGATCAATGTGTATTTGACCTTCGAATTTTCAAAAGACACGATGCTGCCGGCTGATCTGACCGACCCGAGCGCATTGGTTGTGTTTGATCTGGAAGGCGAGGTACAGGATTTTATTGTCCATGATGAAGGGGTAGACAGTGAGTATAAATTCACGGATACCGAAAAGAAGAAATTGCTGGATTTTATTACCCAACAGAACTTGATTTGAAGGAGTGAAAGCATGAAGATTAAAGGCATTGAACCAACGCCAAGTCCAAACTCCATGAAAATAAATATGGATGAAAGCCTGCCGGGAAACGAAAGGTACAACTATACAAAGGATAACCTGGAGGGCGCACCTGATTACATTAAAGAAATCTTTCAGGTAGAAGGGGTTAAAAGTGTCTATCATGTGGCAGACTTTATCGCACTCGACCGCCATCCGCGTGCCGATTGGGAGGATGTACTTGCAGGCGTACGGGAAGTATTTGGAGATTCAGAACCAACACTTGAACAGGATAGCACTGAAGAGAAAAAGGACGATGAGTATCTCGAAATTACCGTGTTGATTCAAATGTTCAGAGGACTGCCGATGCAGGTGAAATTAAAAACAGACAAGGAAGAGCGCCGTGCGGGTTTGCCTGACCGGTTCATGAAGGCGGCTCTCGAAGCACAAAAAGCATCGGATAACCTCGTTATGGAGCGAAAGTGGGAAGAACAAGGTGTCCGTTATGGAACCTTTGAGCAAATCGGTCAGGAAGTCGTCGATGAAATCTCGGCTGCTTATGATGAAGAACGGGTACACAAGCTTGTGGAGCAGGCGTTTGTCAGCGAGGAAGGGAAAAAAGCGCCAGAGGAAACCGTAACTTCCACTGAAGTAGCTGAAAAAATGAGAGATGAAGACTGGCAAACACGGTATGCAGCCTTAGAACGCATGAATCCAACAGTAGACGATATTATGGTGCTGAAACAGGCGCTGAAGGATCCAAAGCCTTCCATACGCCGGCTGGCCGTCGTATATCTTGGCATGATTGAAGACGAAGCGGTTCTTCCGCTGTTATATGCAGGATTAAAAGATAAGAATGTAGCAGTAAGACGAACAGCTGGGGACTGTCTGTCAGACCTGGGAAATCCAAAAGCGATTCCTGCCATGTGTGAAGCATTGGAGGATAAAAATAAACTGGTTCGATGGCGGGCGGCACGATTCCTGTTTGAAGCAGGAGATGAAACCGCCGTTCCGTCTCTAAAAGCGGCAGAAGACGATCCCGAATTTGAAGTTCGGCTGCAGGCGAAAATTGCGCTCGAGCGAATTCAAAGCGGAGAAGAGGCGGCCGGTTCTGTCTGGCAGCAGATGATGAGAAGCAGAGAAAATCAATAAATGTCAAAGAAGCGATCTTAGACCGGAGTCTGGATCGCTTTTTTTTTGTCTGGCAGTGAAAGGAAGTTTTTTATGTCCTGTGCAAGTTCTTTCGGTTTTTCTTCCATAATCAAGTGCCCCGTATCTTTGTATACGATCAGTCTGGAATTCTTCAAATCACCGTTTAGCCGTTTCCCTGTAGTTAACGGAATGACTTGGTCATCGTCACCATGGATCAGCAATATAGGATGCGAAATAGAATTGAGTTCAAACGGCTTCAAATCTCCTTCACGATGCCGGAGAAGACGGATTAAACTGTCAAAAAATCCTTCTTCCAAAAATTGCGCCCTGTAATCTCTGATCAGCTCATCGGTGACCAGGTTCATATTGTGAAGCACGCCGCTTAAATTGTTCTTGATGTCCTTTTTCAATACCCATTGCTTCAACCCCCAGGAAAAGAAAGGAAGATAGGAGCAGCAAATAATGGGAGTACCTGCCCGTTTAATATAACCACAGCAGCCAATAAGAATGAGCTTATCTATTAGTTTGCCGTCCTGGCGTGAGGCATGCAATGCGACCTGGCCGCCCATCGAGTGGCCAACCAGTACCACATTGGACCAGCCCATTTCCTCAATGAACGATAATACAAGCTTTCCATAGTTGGCCAGTGAATACGTAAAGCGCTTTGATTTTTCGCTTTTCCCAAATCCCGGGAGGTCGATGGCCACCACATGGTAGTCATCCGTCAAATAGGGGATCAGCTGGCGAAAGCTGATGGTGGAAGACAAAAATCCGTGAATAAGGATCAGAACCTGTGCCTCAGGGTTCGGTTGGTGAAAATCTTCATAATGAATCGTAACATCGCCGATCTTTTTCCGAAATGCCGGAGTTAGCAGCGGCGTATTTTTTGTTTCCATTGCATTCCTCCATCATCTTTTCGTCCTATTTACTTTGCCCCATCCTTTTTTCTTTACAAAAGAAATAATTTCCTTGAACAGGCACAAAATCCGCACTTGCCTCTCTTCCTTTTTACCTCGCTCTTACATATTTTATTAATGTGAGGACGTATCAGATGAAGGAGGTTTGTAATATGGCATATCCTTATGGTGGCGGTTTTCCGGCCTATGGCTATGGTTATGGCTATGGCGTAACCGGCGGTGGCGGATATGGATTTGGTTACGGCTGGGTTTGGGCCGTATTGATTATCATATTTATACTTCTCCTTATCTTTGGAGGTTTATGGTGGTTCTTTAGATAAGGATGTGAAGGGCTTGAAGTTTCGAGCTTCAGGCTCTTTCCATGAATAAAGCTGGCGAAAAAGGGGATAATGTATCAAAAAAATGGAGCGATCGGCGAATGCATAGCAAACATACCGTATTATATATATGTGAAGAATACTTAAGCGGCAATTGTTATTATTACAAAACCGAGCTGATTACCCATGATTCCTGGAGAAACCCGGAGTCTATTTCCTGGTCCCGCCCGCGTCCCATTTCAAAAGCGACTTTCATGAAACAGAAAAAGGCCGGATTCCGGACAGAACACCGAAAAATAAAAAAATCTCCAGCTGTGGTCATCGCTTTACATAAGGAAAGGGATGACCTGGCATCCATTGAATCAAGTTAGCCTTAAGTCTCTTGCAAAGAGGCTTTTTTTGGTGGAATAAAAAAAGCAGACGAGCCTGATTTTTTGAAAAAAAAGCAGGCATGTGGTGGCATGCCTGCAAAGAAAAAGGGGATATCGAATGCTGCCTTATCAGTATGGACAGGGTCTCAAAAGATAAACCATAAAATGTGAAAAAAGAGGGAATACAAAAAAATGAGGATATGCGGTTTAACCGTAAAGTGATGAAAGGAGATGCATGATGACGGAATACAGAACAGCAAAAGATACGCTTGGAGAAGTTCAGGTGCCAAAAGAGGCCTATTATGGGGCCCAAACCCAGCGGGCAGTGGAAAACTTCCCGATCAGCGGGCAACGGCTTCCTTTTGCTTTTGTAAAAGCACAAGCGATCATTAAAGCGAGCGCAGCCGCCGCAAACCGGGACTGCGGAGAACTCGATGAGAAGAAAGCCAACGCTATTATTCAGGCAGCGGAGGAAGTAATGGAAGGAAAGCTTGCCGATCAATTTGTGGTTGATGCTTATCAGGCGGGAGCAGGTACTTCACAGAACATGAATGCGAATGAAGTCATTGCAAGCCGTGCATCCGAGCTTCTTGGCGGTGAGAAAGGGGATTGGAGCAACGTCCATCCCAATGACCACGTGAACATGGCACAATCCACGAATGATACGATTCATGTGGCCATCAACATCAGTACTACACAGGAACTTTATGCTAATCTGTATCCTGCTCTTGAAGAAACCATTGTGGCTCTCCGAAAAAAACAAGAGGAATTTCATGACATCATCCGATCCGGCCGGACCCATCTGCAGGATGCGGTTCCAATGAGGCTTGGCCAGTCGTTTGGAGGATACGCAGAAAGTCTTCAAAAAGTGCATGATGCGCTTAAGCAAAGCGAGCCCTTCTTGTTTGAAATCGGCCTGGGAGGAAACGCAGTCGGCACAGGAATCAATGCGCATCCCGATTATAGTGAAAAGGCAATTAACGAAGTGGCAACGCGCACCGGTCTTCCGTTTACACAGCCAACCGACCGCTTCCGTTTTATGCAAAATAATGGCGCGGCGATCCAGGTCAGCGGGCATTTAAAGGAATTGGCCATTCATCTTATCAAAATCTCTTCGGACTTGCGATTGCTGAGTTCGGGGCCGAGAACCGGCATTGCAGAAATCCTGCTGCCAGCGGTACAGCCAGGTTCTTCGATCATGCCAGGAAAGGTGAATCCGGTGATTCTTGAAAATTTATACATGATTTGTGCGCAGGTTATTGGCAATGATACGTGTGTGACAACCGCGGGAATTGGCAGCCAGTTGGAGATCAATGTCATGATGCCGGTGATTGGTCTCAACCTCCTTCATTCCATTACGATTCTTTCTTCAGGGATGAGGACCTTCACTGAACGCTGCCTAAGCGGCCTGGAGGCCAATGAAGGGCGGATTAAAGAATTGATGGAACAGAGCCTGGCTATTGCGACTGCATTGAATCCAAAAACAGGCTATGAAAAAGCCGCAGAAGTGGCGAAAGAAAGCTTCAGTTCAGGTAAGACGGTCAAGGAGATTGCCGTTGAAAAAGGATATATTACAAAAGAAGAGGCAGAAACATTGCTGAATCCAGAACGGTTGGTTTAACGAGAAAAAGTTTCCAATAACGCCAAATATGGGGATGGGGATGAGGTGAAACTCAAACTTATGCCCTATTTGCTTGAAATTGGGCATGGGTTATCCTGTTACATTCGTTTTCTTTTATCCCCGGGTGTGTTATACTTAATAGGTTAAAAAATAGTTAGGAGTGTTTTCATGAATTTTGAAGTAGGTAGCATCGTTGAAGGTAAAGTAACTGGAATTAAACCGTTTGGTGCTTTCGTCGCTTTAAACGACGAAGTTCAGGGATTGGTTCATATCTCTGAGGTTTCTCATAGCTTTGTTAAAGATATTAACGACGTATTAAAAGTGGGGGATATTGTACAGGTAAAAATTCTTTCTGTTGACGAAGATTCAAAAAAGATTTCTCTTTCCATCCGTCAAACTCAGGAAGCACCAGCCCAAGCTCCTAAAAAAGAACGTCGTCCGGCACCTAAGAAGCAAGCGGCTCAAGATTCTTCCAAAGGCTTCAACACACTTGAAGCAAAGCTTAAAGAATGGTTGAAAGAGTCTACAGACCGTCAAGCTCAACTTAACAAGCGTCTTAAGAAATAAATGAAAAAAGCTCTTCCACCTGGGAAGAGCTTTTTTTTATTGTTGTGGTTTTGTTACACGCGATTGGTTTCAACGCGGTCCTCACGTTCAACTTCATGGGATGGTTTGAAAAGAAGAGTCAGGCAATATAAACCGGATAGTCCAACCAATCCATAAACGATTCGGGAAAGTGCTGCATCCTGACCGCCGAAAATGGCTGCTACGAGATCGAATTGGAAGAAACCGATAAGACCCCAGTTGATTGCACCGATAATGACTAAAGCTAATGCAGTACGTTGTAATCCATTCATGGTATTACCTCCTTAAGAATGAAATGAATTGCAGTAATAGGATGACTTCTCTTTGTTACATTTATACATTTCCACATGAACGAGAAGAATAAACCCATTTTTTGCTTATATTCAACTTTTGTTTAGTGTATTGTTCAATATTTGTTCACGTTAAATTGGGTTCAAGCCGATTTCTTTACTTTTAAAATCGGCATGATGGATAATACTAACGAAGTATTGGATCACTGGGAGGTAAAATAATGAATTCATTTACGTACTATAACCCAACTCGATTAGTGTTCGGGAAAGGACAACTCAGCCAGCTCTCCTCTGAAATGGAGCCGTATGGTAAAAAGGTATTGCTTGTTTACGGCGGTGGCAGCATTAAGCGTAGCGGCCTGTACGACCAGGTAACAAGTGAACTGGGAAAAATGGGGGCTGAGGTTCATGAACTTTCCGGAGTAGAGCCTAATCCACGATTAACTACCGTTAAAAAAGGTGTAGAAATCTGCAAGGAAAATAATATTAATTTCATTTTGGCCGTTGGTGGCGGAAGTGTTATTGACTGTACCAAGGCAATTGCTGCAGGTGCTAAATACGATGGCGACGTTTGGGATTTCGTCACGAAGAAAAGTACACCGAAAGAAGCGGTCCCATTTGGAACTGTGCTGACACTTGCTGCAACAGGTTCTGAAATGAACTCTGGATCGGTTATTACCAATTGGGAAACCAATGAAAAATATGGATGGGGAAGCCCGCTTGTGTTCCCTAAGTTTTCAATTCTTGATCCAGTGAACACATTTACTGTGCCAAAAGACCATACCATCTATGGAATGGTTGATATGATGTCCCATGTGCTTGAAACGTATCTCAACCACACAGAAAATGCGCTTCTTCAGGACCGTTTTGCTGAATCCATTTTGAGAACGGTAATTGAAACAGCACCAAAAATGGTGAAGGATCTTGAGAACTATGATCTTCGCGAAACCATCCTTTATAATGGAACAATGGCATTGAACGGAACGATCGCAATGGGCGTTCAGGGTGACTGGGCTACTCATAACCTTGAGCATGCCGTTTCTGCTGTTTACGATATTCCTCATGCCGGAGGATTGGCTATTTTGTTCCCGAACCTGCTTAGACATGTTCTTGATGAAAACCCTGCTCGCTTAAAGCAGCTGGCTGTTCGAGTGTTCAATGTGGATGCTGAAGGTAAATCAGACCGTGAAGTAGCTCTTGAAGGAATTGATAAGCTGTCTGCTTTCTGGACTTCCATCGGTGCTCCAAACCGTCTTGCGGATTATGATATTGATGACTCGAAGCTTGACCTTATCGCTGATAAAGCAATGGCTAATGGCGAGTTTGGCAATTTTAAAAAATTAAATAAGGAAGATGTGCTTGAAATTTTACGCATGTCCCTGTAAAGGATAGGGAAAGTAACAGATGACCCACTTTACTTTTTAACGCAAATCAGGAGAGCCGTTTTCTAACGGTTTCCTTGATTTGTACTTTTTCGTTCTGTAAAGTAAAGAAGACTAATACAAAAAACGGAGGCGTGTACATTGGCCAGCAAACTACGTTTTGATTACAGCAAAGCTTTACCTTTTTTAGGAGACCATGAAGTAACGAATTTGTCAGCGTTGGTGAAAGCAGCACACGAACAAATCCATAATAAAACAGGTGCAGGCAGTGACTTTTTAGGATGGGTGGATCTTCCGACCGAGTACGACAAAGAAGAATTTGCCCGCATTCAAAAAAGCGCAGAAAAAATTAAAAATGATTCCGATGTATTGATCGTCATTGGAATTGGCGGTTCTTATCTGGGAGCACGGGCAGCGATTGAAATGTTGAACCATTCTTTCTCTAACATGCTTTCCAAAGAAGAACGCAAAGCGCCACAGGTGATCTTTGCCGGACAAAATATTTCATCTACGTATATGAAGGACTTGCTTCAATTGATTGAAGGCAAAGATGTTTCTGTAAACGTCATTTCAAAATCAGGAACAACAACCGAACCGGCTATTGCATTCCGTATTTTCCGCAAGCTGCTTGAAGAGAAGTATGGAAAAGAAGAAGCACGCACGCGCATTTATGCGACAACAGACCATGCGAAAGGCGCTTTGAAAACATTGGCGGATGAAGAAGGCTATGAAAGCTTTGTTATCCCTGATGATGTGGGGGGACGTTACTCCGTCCTGACGGCTGTAGGACTTCTTCCAATCGCGGTTAGCGGTGTGAATATTGAAGAAATGATGAGCGGTGCAGCAGATGCGAGCAAGGCATATTCTTCTCCAGAACTTGCTGAAAACGAAGCATACCAGTATGCAGCGGCCCGAAACGCATTGTATAACAAAGGAAAAACCATTGAATTAATGGTGAACTACGAACCAAGTCTTCACTATGTTTCCGAATGGTGGAAGCAATTGTACGGTGAAAGTGAAGGTAAGGACAATAAAGGTATTTATCCAGCGTCCGTTGACTTTTCAACTGATCTTCACTCCATGGGTCAATACGTTCAAGAAGGACGACGCGACCTTTTTGAAACCGTGCTGAATGTGGAGAATGCACGCGAGGAAATCACCATTGAAGAGGACGAGCAAAATCTCGACAAGCTGAATTTCCTGGCTGGACAAACCATGGACTTTGTAAATAAAAAAGCATTCCAAGGAACACTTCTTGCTCATACCGATGGCGGCGTTCCTAATCTGGTAGTTAACATTCCGGAATTAACGCCATACCATTTTGGCTATCTGGTGTATTTCTTTGAAAAAGCATGTGCGGTCAGCGGATACCTTCTTGGAGTAAATCCATTCGACCAGCCTGGAGTGGAAGCGTATAAGAAGAATATGTTTGCACTGCTTGGCAAGCCAGGTTTTGAAAAGGAAAAAGAAGAACTGGAAAAACGTTTATAATTCTGTGAGATGACCTCGATGGGGGTCATCTTTTTTCATTTCCTTTCAGGGCTTATTTTTTTTCTTTTGGGGATGATAAACATAAACGAAAACCGAAAGAAACGGAGCGAAGCCATGATTCCTTTGGAAAGCAAGCTTGAAAATGAGGTATTTGCATTCAATGAGCTTGAGGATAAGCTGAAAGCGTTGGGATTTACCATCGGAGGAAACTGGGATTATAATCATGGATATTTTGATTATAAACTGGACGATGAGGTAGGATATACGTTTGTAAGAGTTCCTTTTACTGCCTATGAAAAGGAGATTGACCAGCAAGGTTCTTTAGTGACGCTTGGAGAGCCTTTTCTGTTGACGCATAAATACCAGATCGGACTCGACGATCATGCCAACGCGGGAGCTGCGGGAGGAAGTTTTAATCAGTTCGCCGAGCCTGAGGACCCTGACGCCTCCATTGACGATAAATGGATTAGTATTGGCAAAACACTAGTGGAAAAAGCAGAAAGCCAGTTATTGGAGGAGTAGGGGGAAATCCTTACTCCTTTTGCAATGAACGGTGGCAGATTTGAGCCATTGTTTCACCTGCCAGAGAAGTGGTTTTGATCAATTCATCTGCTCCCGCCCTTAAACTGTTATTCATCTGTTCGGATGTCAAAATTTCAGCCGCGACTGGGATCGAAGGATGAATGCCCTTTATCGTAATGATGGATAAAATGGTGTGCATGTCCGCATCCGACTCCTTTAAGTTTTGATCCGCTGTCAGCAGCACGGTTTTGGCTTCGGCCAAGTTTGCTTTTTGCCAGGTGTCATCTGCTGAAGGATCTCCTTTTATGAAAAGCACACCCTCATCAGTCAAGGGATTCTGTTTAAGAGATGCATCCACAAGGATGATCTTTTGTCCGGTCTCTTCCTTTTGCAGGGTAAGAATGGTTTTTTTGGCACGTTCGTTCCATCCTACAATAATGAGGTGCCCGCTTCCTTTAAACATCAGTTTCCCCTCTCTGTACTTATTTTGAACCTGGATGACTGCTGAGGCTGCATTAACAGTGAAAAAGGCAATAAAGGAGCCTCCAATAAAAACCAAAATAATGGCTACAAATCGACCGTAAGAGGTTTTTGGAACAAAGTCGCCAAATCCAACAGTCGCAGCGGTCATTACTGACCAATAAATGCCTTCAAATATAGTGTGGAAACTGCCTGGCTCCAACAAATGAATAAGAATGCCAAACAAGATCATCAGTGAGCCTATGATGCTGAAAAGCCGAATAAGCATCGGCAGACGAAGATATGAAAAAATAAACTCCTCAAATTTCATAATGCACATCCTTGGGCAATTTATTTACCATTATGCCCGGTTATGTACGGAGTAAAACCAGCAAAAAGAAGCTGTTCGGACAAGAGCAGCTTCTTTTCTCGTTAACTGTAAAATTATAATGCACTAATGCTTTTAACATGTTTAGTCAGGATGCGGTGAATTACATTGTCCGCAAGGACTACAACATAGCCATTGGCACATTCAGTCAGGACACCCTCGATGGCATCCGGGCCTCCACGGTTGATTTTAACCTTTTTCAATGCCAGTCGGTCAAATAGATTGTTGAACCCATATTCCCGATAATACGTTACATCCATTGCGGCAGCGGCTGGACCATGGCCGGTTGTTCTGCCTGTCATGCGTCCAGTGGTGCATCCCCCAGTACCGCCAGTCGCACGTCCAGTGCCACGCCCGGTACCTTTGCCAGTGCCACGCCCGGTACCTTTGCCAGTGCCACGCCCGGTACCTTTGCCAGTGCCACGCCCGGTACCTTTACCAGTGCCACGCCCAGTACCTTTGCCAGTGCCACGCCCGGTACCTCTGCCGGTACCGCGTCCCATCACAGGGCTTTCGTTTCTGCCGGTCCCACGACCTGAACCGCGTCCGGTTCGGCTTCCACTTTTATCTTCATTTGCATCGTTTTCTTTTTGTTCCTGAATAACGCTTACACTTTTCACATGATCGGTCTTGTAGTAAACGACACCTTCCTTCTCGGTGGCTAGCGCAATATAATCATATGTGCTTAGCAAAAGGACTCCCTGTCTGGATTCGGGGCCACCGCGATTAATCTTTACATTTTGGCCAATCATGTTGTCCATAATGGCGGAAAAACAGCTCGGTGTAAGATAGTCATAAAATTCCCCTGTTCCATTTTTCTCGCCGTTGTTGTCGCTTTGAAGGTCTTCTCCGACACTTTTTAAGTGACGTGCCGCATAATAGACGACTCCCTCATCCGTTCCGACAACCATATAATTATGGCCCGAATGAAGCAGTTGGCCAGCTTTGGCTTCGGGACCTCCTTTATTGACATTAATCCTTCTGCCAATCATTGAGTTGATATGAAAATCAGACATTCATGTTCTCCTTTCAGAACCGTAGATTCGATTTTGTTGTTGCATAGTAAAAATATATGTAGACAACCATCGTTCGGCGCTGGTACAAGCGCCTTTTTCCATGAAAAACAACGCTTGCCTAATCGACATGAAAACAGATAGAGCCTGTGCTCTATCTGCAAAAAAGTACTCGATTAACTGATTAGCTCGATCTGCGGGAGTGCCGTGTTCTTCTGGTTCTTCTGGTTCTTCTTCTTCTTGAGCTCGAACTTGAACTGCTGGAACTGCTGGATTTTCTAGTTCTTCTAGTTCTTCTTCCAGTACGTCCAGAGCGACTGGAACGTCCAGAACGACCAGAACGACCGGAACGTTTGCCAGAACGTTTTCCAGATCTTTTGCCAGAACGTTTTCCAGATCTTCTGCTGGAACGTTTTCCAGATCTTTTGCTGGAACGTCTGCTTCTTCTTGAGCTCGAGCTCGAGCTGGAGCAGGAACTAGAACTTGAGCTTTCTTCACATGGATCATTATGCCATACGCTCATGAGTAGACCTCCAATACTTTAATATGGGAAAAGAACGGAGTATCATTTCTTTTCAAATATAATGTACGTAAGTTTTTACGTTCTGCTTGGATAAACGTCCAGAAAGGAGGCCCTTTTTAGCATTGATTTGTGACGCTTACATTCTTCTTAACATAGAGATAAGTATCAACCTAAGGAGAGATTGAAGAGTCATGTCTAAAGGTATGTTGCCGGAGTATCGTCTCTCTGTCCCCATTAAAGGGGCCAAGTCAATAGAAAAGGGAAGATGGGCCAGCCAGCCGGTTAAAGGTACATTAAAAACCGAAAATCAATCTTATGAAACCACTGTAAAATATAGAGGAGCACACATCCGTAAGTTTCCCAAAAAATCATATGATTTTGTTTTTCCATCTTCCAGGATGTTTACAGGAGCTAAAAGGATTCATATGAATGCCGAGTACAATGATCCTTCCTTAATGAGGAATAAGCTGTCCCTTGACTTTTTTCGCGATATTGGCGTATTGTCCCCGGAAGCAAACCATGTCACATTGTACATCAATGGCTTTTATCAAGGTGTTTATCTTCAATTGGAGTCGGTCGATCAGCTTTTTTTGAAAAAAAGAGGGCTTCCTGATGGCAGTATCTATTATGCCATTTCAGAAAATGCCAATTTCTCAAAGTACAATCCTACAACCGGCAAAGCGAAACGGTCAGTCACATCAGGGTATGAAATTAAGTATGATCCCGAACATTCCTTTCATCACTTAAGAAAGCTGCTGAATTGCGTGCTGACTTCTACGGATAAAGAATTTCCAACAAAAATTGAACCTCTGCTGAATCTGGAAAGTTATTTTCGATGGCTGGGCGGTGCCGTCTGTACACAAAATTTTGATGGGTTTATTCACAACTATTCTCTTTACAAAAATGGGGAGACTGGACAGTTTGAAATCATGCCATGGGATTACGATGCCACATGGGGAAGGGATATTCACGGAGATGTGATGGAGAACAAGTATGTCCCGATCGAAGGGTACAATACGTTGACAGCACGTTTGCTGCTTCATGGAAATTATCGAAGACAATACAGACACGTGATGGAACAATTGCTTGAAGAAGCATTCACCATAGAATCCATGGAATGGAAAATTGAAAAGCTATATGCGTCCATACGGCCGCATATCATTAAAGATCCGTATAAGCACTACTCTCTGTCCAAATTCGATAAGGAGCCAGAATACATTCTTGCATTCATCAAGAAAAGAAATAAATATTTAAAGAAACGGCTTCATCGCCTTCAATAAAAAATCCTGCTGAACATGTTGTTCAGACAGGATTTTCTTAAGCTGCATCATCTGCACTTGCTGCAAGTGTATTGACTTCTTCTGAGGGCTGTTCGTTTTCCTGTTCCATGTCTGGAAGGGAGTCTTCCTGAACAGGAGCGGAGTCAACCACGGCTGGTTCTTGTTTATTGTGAATATACCCGGCACAGTCCGAATCCTTTGATGCCTCTGAAAGAGTGGTGTCTTGTTGCTTTTCACTGACCGGAACTATCCTTTCTTCTTGAGGTTCTTTTGTCTGAACAGCTATATCTTTTGAATCACGAGAGGGCTCGGCAGCTTCACTTTTTGCTGGTTGTTTTACGTTGCATTCCCCTGCCGTTTTAGGTTTATCCGTATTCTTACTTTCCTCACGGTCTTCAGGGCTTGCCTGTTTGGCTTCTTCTTTTGGAACCGAAACAGGAGCAAGAGAAGTTTTTTCTTCTTTATCCTTTTCCTTAGGAGGTATAACAGCGTCAGATCCTTTTGATGCTTCATTGGCAGAGGCCGCTGCTGGTTTATCCGTTTTCTTTTCGGGTGCTTGTGTTGCTGACGGAGCACTTTGCTTTACCGGCTCAGCAGCAGGTTCCTTCACCACATCTGAAACCGGAAAAGAAACCGGCTGATTTTTCGTGCTTTTATTGCCAGATACTGATTGTCCGGACTGCATTGGAGCAGGGAATTCGGCAGATGCTGGATTACTCATACTGCCTTCTGCTGCTTTCTTTACTGGAGCGTTTTGATCAACTGCAGTTTCCGTTGGCTCACTGCTTTTCACGTCTTCGTGATCCTTCAGAATCAGGACGGGATCCGGATTAACCGTGGATGAGGTTTCTGTTAGGTCAATGTCATCCGGAGAAGGTTCGTTATGAACAAAAACAGAGACATGTTGATATTCTCCAAGAGGCGTTGAGGAAAGCAGGTCGCTGATCGGGCCAACCTTATCTGACAATTCCTGAATGCTTTTTTTCTTGATATCACTCTGCGTAATGGGTATTCCTGCTTCTTTTGCCGCCATGAAGATAGCATATTTCGCAGGTGGAAGGCCGCTTTTTTTGGCCCGTTTTCTTTCTTTGTTGGAAATGATCAATGAAGTCATGTCTATTTTGTTTTCCAACGCTTGTTGTTCCATTAAGGAATTAATTTTCTGCTCAATTTTCTGCTGTGTTTCTTTACTGACGTCCTTTGTCAGAGTCGTGGTAACAATAACTTCCTGATCGGGTTTGATAAACCCTTTGGCACGGCAGATCTTGAAAATGTCCTCGGTCACTTTCTCAAGAGGCTGCCCATGGTAATCTTCAAGAAGAGCAACCAGTTTTTTACCGTCCGAATTATAGGCAGTTATGTGCTGAACCCGCATGTCATCATCGATGGACAATTCAATGCTTGGGTTCATCTCTATGCCAACATAGGCGTAAACGCCTTGACCAGTGTTGGGTGCGAGCTGGAAAAATAATAAGAGGATGGCAAAGGTAAACACGGTTGCAGATTTCCAGCTAAATACTGGAAGGCTGAACATCGGTTTTCGTTTCGGTTCATTAGGCAGGAGAATATCACTTCCTACCGCATAAGGCTGTCCATTGTTTTTCACCTTTCGAAACACACCGCCCTCAGATAGAACGATGATGTGGTGCCGTTTGACTTCTACCACAATTCCTTTTGTCATCGTAAGGGCCTCCTATTCCGGCAAATAGCCTTTAAGATATTCATAGTCTTCAATAATAATGAGAGCAACAGCGATAATATAAGGTGTGTATCGTCTAATGCTCTTGATTGGAAACTTTTCTGAAAGCTGGGATGCAGGCAGACTTTTTTTTGTTAGAAAAAGAGATTTAAGTTCTGTATTGTTTGCTATGTATGAGGCTATGGTGTAGGCATCGAGTCTGCTTTTCTTCGATTGGGGAGTTAACTTTGGCATCTCGTAAATGTTAATGCCAAATTGCAAAAGTCTGCTTTTGTAATGTTCGATTTCCTTATCGGGTGAAATGGATTTAGTTTGCAGATGAGCTGCAGCAGAAGAACGGGAAGCAAGGTCAGGTGATGAATGGGTCTTGATATTCATTTTTCTCCGTTTAAGCCAGCTGATCATAACCGCCCTCCATTTCTCCTATACTATATTTAGAAAATAATAACTCTCAGATTATAGTATGGAAAGCTAAAAAAAAACAGGTACAATAGTCATACTTTGATGATTTGTGGGGAGGAAAAAAGTTTGGTAATGATTACAGTTTACTAGATTTTCCGACCGGAAGCTTCCAAAAGATAGGAAAGGACCGGGATGAGAACGGGACCTTCGTTCCATGGCTTTTTCAGTATATCGCTGCTACTCTTTAATAAAGGATTGAATTTTCTGAAAACGGAGGGAAGCAATGATGAAAAAATGGAAACAGCCGGCCGCGGTCATCGTCGGTCTGAGTATGATTTTGTCAGCAGGGACACCGGTTTTCGCTCAAGGCAAGCAAGAGCAAAGCAGTCCGATCAGCTACTTCAAACCGGGTGACTGGAATTATCCTGGCTCCTCATCACCAGTTATTCACAATGGCACACCAAGAAGTGCTGGGCTTTATCCGGATGCATTAAACAGTATTGACACGACCATGAATAAAGCGATGGAAACGAAGATGTTTCCCGGCGGGGTGGTTTTGATCGCAAGAAAAGGATCCATCGCCAAGTGGGATGCTTATGGTTATGCTTCTCGTTATACGGACGATCAGTATACGGAGTTGGAGCATCCGGTTCCCATGAGGAAAGATACAATATTTGATTTAGCGTCGATCAGCAAAATTTTTACAACAACCGCTGCTATGAAGCTGTACGAGCAAGGGAAATTCCAACTTGATGACCCTGTATACAAATATATTCCTGAATTTAAGGAAAACGGAAAAGAAAAGGTGACCATCCGGCAGCTTCTCACACATACATCGGGTTTTGAGCCGTTTATCCCGGTCTACAAGATGGGAACAAACCGGGAAGATCGGCTGCATATTATTTTAACCTATCCACTCAAAAATTCGCCCGGCACTACCTATACATACAGTGACTTGAACATGATTACTCTCGGGGTGCTGGTCGAGCGGCTTTCCGGTAAACGTCTGGATGAATATGTGAAAGAAGTGATAACCGGCCCGTTGAAGATGAGGGATACAATGTATAACCCTCCGGCCTATTTGAAGCCAAGAATTGCCGCAACCGAATATGAACCTTATATTAACAGGGGCATGGTATGGGGAGAAGTACATGATGAAAACGCATGGTCGCTTGATGGAGTGGCTGGACATGCCGGCGTTTTTTCTTCGGCTCATGATCTTGCTGTCTTCGCCCACATGTTCCTGCAAAATGGAAAGTATGGCCACACAAGGATTTTAAAACCTTCAACCGTCAAATTACTGGAGGAGAATCAGCTTCCTCAATTCCCTTCCGACTCTCACGGGCTTGGCTGGGAATTGGACCAGGGCTGGTACATGGACGCACTGTCTGACGCGACCACACTTGGCCATACCGGATTTACCGGAACTACGATGGTCATCAGCCCCAAAAACCAGACCGTTGTTTTAACATTGACCAACCGTGTACATCCGACACGAACAATGCCATCAATTAATCCGGTTCGCCGCGATGTGGCACGTGCTGCGGCAGATGCTATTCCTGTTTCTCTGGCTAATCATGAAAAAGCCTGGTTTGCGGGATATGGTGATAAGGTTTCCCGGCCGTTGGTTTATGAATTAAAGAAACCGGCCTCAACAGTAAGCTTTGAAACCTGGTTTGAGATCGAAAAAGGAAGCGACAATGGAACCGTTGAAGTATCTGCAGATGGTGTCAACTGGCAGAAAACAGCTTCTTCCTTTACAGGAAAAAGCAACGGCTGGAAGAAGCAAACCACCGCCTTGCCGGCTGGCACAAAGTTTATCCGTTTTCTATATACGACCGATGCCAGTGTTAACGGACGAGGCTGGTATGTAAAAGACGTGAAAGCAAAGGATGCATTGGGAAAAGGAATCGCAAAAAAGGTCACCGACAGCCAGTGGACCAAACGAAATCATTAAAAAATGTACGGCCGCCGCTTCTGTGGCGGTTTTTTTTATTTAAATTGTCCGTTCACAACTGACACCTTTGACGTTCGCGTCATAGTAAAGGTATACTTTTAATAAGGGAGTGAGTCGGGTGAACTGGATTAAAATTGATGAAGCAGCAAAAATTACGGGAATTACCAAGCGTGCTATCCGTTATTATGAAGAGATTGGGCTGATTCAGCCTCCGGAGAGAAGTGACGGGCAAGTGCGTTTGTATACCGATGAAGACATCAAACAATTAAAGAGAGTGGTTGATGCGAAGGAAGTACTCGGGTTTTCTTTGCAGGAATTGCAGCACTTCTTAACCATTAAAGAACGGGTGCTCGAACATAAGGATCAATATGAGTCGACGAAAGATACAACCATTCAGCAGTCGGAATTGGAAGAGATTGCTGTAGGGCTAAAAGAGCAGGAGAAGATGCTTCAGCAGAAGATGGAGAAGATGAAATCCTTTCAGGGAGAGTTGAAGGATTTGATCCAAAAGGTCGACAGCTTGCTGAACGTTTAATGAAAAGAGGCAAAAAACCAGGCGTGTCTGTCATGATCAGCGGGTTTTTGCCTCTTTTTTTATGATAAAAGTTCATGATTATGGTGATACTGGGAGTAACCCAGCTAAAAGAGAGGAATACGCATGGAAGTTTTTCCGGTCATACATACGAACTTTTGGGATGGAGTGCTTGCCGTGCCGCTGGTTCTCCTGCTGACACAAATCATCAAATGGATAACACCTGTACCCAAGGCATTAATTCCTTCGGTTGCGCTTTTGCTCGGCCTTCTTCTTTCCATTTTGTACAGCCATCGACATCATTTGATCGCTGGTGTGTTTATGGGCTTTTTTTATGGATATGCAGCAATTGGAAGCCACTCGGCATCAAAGAATTCATGGCATGCTTTTAAAGAGAAAGTTAGAAAAAAGGAACATTTTCGATAACTGCAGAGCCGGTTGTTGGGAAAAAGACAGAGGATGCGTTATGATTCACATAGTAAGACAACAGGGGGAAAACGATGAAAATTGCAGCAATTATCGGAAGTTCGAGAGCGCACGGAAACACACAGCAGTTAACCGAGCTGGCACTTAAAGGGGTAGACTATACACCGATTATTTTAAAAGAAAAACAGATCATACCCATCGATGACTTAAGACATGCAGCAGGCGGCTTTGAACCTGTCGCTGATGATTATGAGAATGTGATCGATACTGTACTTGAGCATGATATCCTGCTTTTCGCCACACCGGTATACTGGTACGGGATGTCCGGCCTTATGAAGAATTTTGTGGATCGGTGGTCCCAGAGTTTGCGTGATGACCGTTTTGCCTTTAAAAAAGAAATGAGCCAAAAGACGGCCCATGTGATTACATGCGGCGGTGATCAGCCGAGAATAAAAGCAATGCCTTTAATTCAGCAATTTCAATACATATTTGATTTTATGGGTGTTTCATTTGCTGAATACATCATTGGAACAGCCAATGCACCACATGATATTTTAAAAGATGAAAGAGCACTTGCTGAAGCGAAACGCTGGAATAAACTGTTTTTAAAATAAATGGAGACCAATTTAAGCAAAGGTGAGGGATTATCCTTACTTTTGCTTATTTTTTGTAAAGATATGCATATTTCATTGCAGAACTGCTTAATATTACTTATAATCACTTAAGTAAGGGGGCGAATGAGGCATGTATCAGGATGAACGTATGGAAGCGATTCTACATTACTTAAAAGAGCACGAAAGGGTCGATATGGAAACCATCTGCAACATGAATAATGTCTCACGGGATACTGCCAGACGCGACCTGGTGAAACTGGAGGAAGAGGGGAAAATCGTACGACTGCGCGGCGGGGCAAAGTCACCCACTCTTTTTCATGATGTGTCCAACTATGATGAGCGGCTGCAGAAAGCTTCGGAGGAAAAGAAGCGTATCGGTAAATATGCGGCAGGCTTGATTCTGGATGGCGACCATCTGTTGTTGGATGCTTCTACCACCGTTCAATTTTTAGCAGAAAATATTCAAACAAAAGACAACGTGGTTGTCACAAATTCGATAGATATAGCAGGGATTTTATCCAAAAAAGAAGATATTTTCATTCATTTGCTTGGAGGGCTGCTCAATAACAGTCACCGATCGATCTATGGATCGAGAACCATACAGCATCTCGCAGATTTTAAAGTCAACAAGCTGTTTTTGGGAGCCTGCGGCATTTCTTCAGATGGCTTGACCATTCCTTTTGAAGAAGAAGGGTTTTTGCTGAAAGAAATGATCAGCCGCTCAGACCAGGTCACACTGCTTGCTGATTCATCAAAGTTCAACCGAACCTATTTTCAAAAAGTATGCGGGTGGAACAAGATCGACATCCTAGTAACAGATCAGGAAATGGAACCAAAGCTGAAAAAGCAGCTGGAACAGTTTGAAATCGAAATCATCGTACTATAAAAAGGAGGAAGTTATGAAATTAATTGCAATCGATTTGGATGGTACATTGTTGAACAAAAAAGGTTCAATCAGTCATGAAAATGCGCAGGCTATAAAAGAAGCTCAGATGATGGGGCATGTTGTTTCCATTTGCACAGGCCGTGCGGTGGAAGACGTGCTGAATCTGCTTCAGGAAGCGGGAGTAGAATGTCCGGTCATCGGTGCGAATGGAGCCGTTCTTTATGCTGACGGAAAAGTGGTGGACCACCATCCGCTTCAAAAGGAACATGCTGCTTCCATTTTAACGAAGATGGAGGAACTTCAGGTATTTTACCATCTTCATACCAATAAAGGGATCCATACACCTGACTTTGGTCAGGAGGGGATTCAGGTGGAAATCGATATGGCGAAATCCGCCAATCCGGAATTAAATGCAGAGGAATTGTGGGATGCGGCTCAAGGTTATTTAAAGCAATTCGGTCAGATTTCCATTGATTCATTTCGGTCCATCTGGACAGAAGACCTCACCGTCAATAAAATCCTGCCTTTCTCCTACTCCGAGAAGAAGCTGGAAGAAATCAACCGTTTTGCCAAACAGTTTGAGGATCTGTCTGTAACGAGTTCCGCTCAGCACAACCTTGAAATTAACGATGAAAAAGCAAACAAAGGCAACGGGATACTGGGTATGGCTGACCATTTTGGAATTCAGCAAGAGAACACAGTTGCCATCGGAGACAATATGAACGACTGGCCCATGATGAAGACTGCGGGTACGGCTATTGCCATGGGAAATGCGCTTCCTGAAATCAAGGAGATCTGTCATTTTACCACCCTTGAGAACGATGCACACGGTGTAGCTCACGCCATTCGGGAGTTTGTCCTTAAACAAGCATTGGTGTAAAAATAAAAAGGCCTGCTGGCGTAACCTTTTTGGGCGTAACGGCAGACCTTTTTTGTTTATGTAGCTTCTGTTTTCGGGAACGTAAACCCTTCACCGAAGACATCCCTGACATCATGGACGACCACAAACGCTTTTTCATCCATTTTTTGAACGATCTTTTTCAGTTGAAACAATTCCTGTTTATTGATGACTACGTATAAAATTTCTTTTGATTCCTTCGTATAGCTGCCATGGGCAGAAAAAACAGTCACGCCCCGGTCCATATCATTGTTCACCTTTTGGGCAATTTGCTCCGCATGCTGAGAGATGATAGTGACCGCTTTTCGTGTATCGAAGCCCTCAATAATATAATCAAGAACCTTGGTTGAAATATAAATGGAAATCACTGTGTACATCGTATTTTGCGCTCCGATGACAAAGTAAGAGCTCATGACCACCAACAGGTCGATGCCAAGCATAGCCCCGCTGATACTCCACCCAAAATATTGGTTGGCCATCCGTGCCAGGATGGTTGATCCTCCGGTGGTTCCTCCAGAACGAAGCACCAATCCAAGGCCGATTCCGATAAAGATTCCGGCAAAAACGGTGCCTAGAATTGTATCCTTAACGGGTGAGCCCCACCCTTCGGTCAGATGAAGAAATACAGAAGTAAATACAATGCTAAAAACCGTATAGAGAGTTACCCGCTTATTGAGCAGACGATAGCCAATGATTAATAAAATCCCATTCATAATGAAGTTCGTATAACTGGGCGACCAGGAGAAAAGATAGTATAAAATCATGGAGACACCGGTGACCCCGCCTTCTCCAAGTTCATTTGGTATGGCAAAGCAGTTCACGCCGAGAGCGAAAAAAAAGGATCCAATAATAATGAGTGTGAACTCTTTTACAGTACTGTTCATCGTAATACCCCCCTAAATAAAAAAATCAAGCAAAGAAACCAACCGCACAGGGTTGGCTGCATGTCTATGATAATGAAAATAAACGGCTTAAGAATCCAGAAATCAATATATCATGCCTTGAAGCGAGTTTCAAACCGAATTATGTAAAAAACCTGCATGGCCTCTTTTGGCATGCAGGCTAAAGCCGGGTTTAGCAGCAAGGAGGTGCACCACAGGAGATGTTCTGGTGATGAACCTGACAAGTCTCGTATTGGGAAACCGGATATTCATGAACATGCTGGTATAATACGTGGTTCACATGCTGAATTTGTACAGGATGCACGTGGATAACCTCTTCCGTATGATAATGCTGCTGAACACAACACTGGGTGGGATGAACAATGACATGCGGGCAGTGGCAGCCATAGCCATAATACATAATGCATTCTCTCCTTTTTCTCATCATTATTGACTGTTGCTTCACTTCTTAATTTATGATGAGTGTTAACAATCTGTAAGGGTACCTGTCTATAAAATAGGATTTAGGCGGGGAAAAAAGGAGATAATGAGAACAGGTGATAACATGAAGCTAAATAAAAAAAGCAAGAAGCTGTACAGTGATGCCATTGATCGCATGCAAGAGGGGCTTGAAGCCATGATTGATCTCTATAACGAAGCGGAGGATGACATCCCGCTGATCAATTTTGAAAAAGAGGTTCAGGAGGAAATCGAAAAAGCAAAAAGTAAATATGGAAGTGCCTTTATAGATGACAAGATCAATGCCATCGTAAAAGAGGTGCTGTCCTTTTTGCCGCCAGATCAGCAAGAGTAATGCAGGGAAACCAAAGATTGTCAACAAAATTCGTAATTTTTTCATAAAATTTCCTATTTTTTTACCTTTTTTTACAAAAAATCCGTTATACTTAGAGCGTATAAACGTTTTGTAAAGATAAGGTGATGGTAAGGTGAAAGGTTACATAGGGGAAGCAAGAAAAAATGCAGGAAAAAGAGAAGCTGCGGTTTTGTTGGTTTTGGCCGTGATTGGTCTGGTTTTTATTTTTGGTTCATGGCATGCCAACAAGATTAAAGCAACCACTTCGGAGGAGAAGCATTATACCGAGAAAATTCAGAAGGAGAAATACGATCCGAAACTGAAGGGAGCTTCAAAAGAAACCCTTCAGCTGGGAAAAAAGGAGAAACAAAACAGCAAAGAAAAGAAAGTAACTTCCAAAGTTTCTATTAAAAAAGCTCAGGAAAAACAAAAAAAGACCAAGGAAAAAGCCGTAGGTGCAGCAGCAGTACATAAAAAACCGGCCGGGCAAAGCCAAGCGAAAATGGTGTATTTAACCTTTGATGATGGTCCTTCAAGGGTTTCAGACGGAATAATGGATGTGCTCAAGAAGTATCAAGTGAAAGCAACCTTCTTTATGCTTGAACCCAATATGCTGAAGTTTCAGGATCAAGTGAAACGGATGGACCGGGAAGGACATAGTCAGGGGCTGCATGGAGTCTCTCATGATGCCAAAAAGATTTATCGCTCGAAGGAAACCGTCGTTCAGGAAATGGATCAGGCGAATCGGGCACTGCAAAAGATTACTGGCAAAAGAACCGCGCTGATCCGAACGCCATACGGAAGTGCTCCATACATGAAGCCGGATTACCAGAAGGCGGTCAAAGACAAAGGCTATGAGCTCTGGGACTGGACGATTGACAGCATGGACTGGTCCTTTAGAAGCCCGCAATATGTGACAAATTCAATCCGTCAATTAAAAAAAATGGAGCACCATACCGAGCCGATTGTCATTTTAATGCATGAACGGAAAGAAACGCTCGAAAGTCTGCCCCAGCTACTGGATTATTTAAAGAAAAATGGATATACGATGAAAAGAATTGAAAAAACCATGAAGCCTGTCACCTTCCGGGTTTCCAAGGCAGCCTCCTAAAGGTGTTTACTCGTTAAAAAGCTCTTCCACCATGGAAGAGCTTTTTTGACTAAATATCATAATTCATACTTTCTTGAGAATTTTTTTGTTCTTTTTGATCCCAGGCGATCAGGACGACATCCAATTCCTTTTCCATGGCATCCAATTTTGCTTTTTGTTCATTTGTTAAGTGAGCCAGGTCAAATGCTCTCATTTATGTATCCACCTCCAATTAGCTATACCAAAAGAATGCCCGCGTTTAATGGAAACTATCCTTTCCAAAAAAATCCCACTGCCTTTAGCGGACAGTGGAATTTTTGTGTTGATTTAATTAATAATCAGAGTCCCAGTAATGGCCGTCATTCATGTCGCTTTGAACACCCATTACATCACCCCTTGGGCCAGGACTTCTCCAGTTGCAATCATTGTCATCCATCTCACCCATTGTATTGCCTTGATTGCCTCGACAAGCAAGACAATCCTGGATACATTGCCTTCGACCACTACCATAGAGCGAACGACAAGCATTCTCACAGAAGCGCCGGCAGCTTGGCCGCTGGTTCTGTGCCGGACTTACATTGGAAGGTTGTCCACAATTGCAGTTTTGAATAAATTGTGTTGGACGTTCATTCATTGCTCCCATCACCGGATATTCATTGGTGGGTCGTGAGCCGCCGCAGTTGCAATTTTGAGTGACTTGCGTTGGCCGTTGATTCATCGCTCCCATTACCGGATTTTCATTGGAGGGTCGAGAACCGCCGCAATTACATTGAACAATCTGAACCTGACGACGATTGCGGTTTCGACGTCGATTCTGTGCCCCTTCCACCTGGCTGCTGGAAGTCCTGGAACTGCTTGATGATGATTCAATTTCAAACTCGAAACGGGCAGTGCTTGATGAAGAGCGGCGCCGGTTTCTGCTTGAGGAATCACTTCTTCTTCTTCTTCTTGACATATTATTTCACCCCTTTGAAATACTATATTCACCTTCTTGTCTGATAGTTAGGGACAAGTATCCTACTGGGAGAAAAAAAGGCTCAGGAAAGCTCTTTGATAGTGAATAGAATGATACCAGCCAACATATCATAGTAAAAAATTCAGACGGGGCAAGGGAAGGGGAATTCTGATGATTTGTTTGGGCGAGGTACTGGATCAAGCAATCTATCGTGAGCGGATTGCCATTATAGAAGACAAGCAGGAAATTATGAGAACCTTTGGCCTTGAAAAGGAAGATTGGCTTCAGCTTTGGAACATTGATAACCGGATATTAACGTTATGTTATCATTCATTGGATCCGGCATTTGACCGGTTCATTGTGGTATATGATTATTCTTATTTTTGTGAAGATCAGGAAATGAAAGAAGCCATTATCTGGCACGAAATCGGCCATGCGGAATTTCCAGTAACAGAGGGGAATATTGATTTGTATTCAGAGAAAAAGTGTGATGAGCTCGCGTTTCATAAAGGGTACAAAGCAGGACTGGAGGCTTTTTTGAATTTAACATACAAGATGGCTGAAACATTAAACAACCAACTTTTGATTAACATGACGGACGAGCGGTTAAAGGCTTTACGATTATTAATGAGTTAATAGAAAAACGGATGGATCCGATGCGGGTCCATCCGCTTTTTTGTTTAAGGAATAAGTAAAATCTTTCCGGTACTTTTTCTGCTTTCCAAAAAACGATGAGCTTCTGCTCCCTGTTCAAGTGGATAGGAGGTCATTTCGGGTACTTTTACCGCACCGGAGAGAATCAGGTCAAAAAGCTCCTGGGACCGTGATACACGCTCCCAATGGGAGGTAATAACATTCCAAAGATCGCCTCCGGTTAATGTTTTCGATGTATCCATCAGCATGCGGGGATCTACCGGAGAAGGGTCACCGCCAGCCATTCCATAAAAAACAACCGTACCACCGGTTCTCACCGCTTCAAAGCTATCCATCAATGTGCTCCCGACAGAATCATAAATCACATCGACACCTTGGCGGCCTGATGAAGCTTGTTTTACTTTATTGACCCAATCTTCATTATAAAGGAAAACATGATCAGCACCTGCAGCGAGTGCGGCTTCCTTTTTTGACTCTGATGAGGCAAGCCCGATGACTTCTGCTCCGAGCGCTTTGGAAATCTGGATCAGAAGCTGGCCCACACCGCCTGCCGCCGCATGAAGGGCAAGAAGGGTTCCTTGCCCAACTGCATAACTGTCCCTTGTTAAATACTGTGCAGTCATGCCTTGCAAAAGGATGGAAGCAGCAGTTTCAAAGGATATTTTCTCTGGCAAGGGGATAAGATGATCCTCGGGCACGGCAACGTATTCGGCATTGGCATATGGAACATCAGCAAATGCGACACGGTCACCTTCTTTCACATTCTGTACGGAAGAACCCACGCTTTTTACCACTCCAGCTCCTTCATAGCCTGCAATATAGGGAGGATTCCCCAGTAAGTGATAGTTTCCTTTTCTTCGGTAAATGTCGGCAAAATTAAGTCCAATAGCCTTCATTTCAATCAAAATTTCATTCGCATTCAGTTCCGGAGTTGGAACATCCTGATACTGAAGGACTTCAGGTCCTCCAAATGTATGGAAGGTCAGTGCTTTCATTTTTATGCTCCTTACTTCAAATGTCGTATCCTCATTCATTGTATACAAAATGAATCGATTTCACTAGGAAGGTGATTAAATTAGAAAAAGGTTTAATGGTTTAATCGTTGTGGAAACGGTTTATATCTTGGATGGGAGGCATTTTATAATGCTAAAAAATATTGTAATGGCAACGGGTATGGTTTTTCTGCTTGCAGGATGTTCTTCAGGAGGCGACAGCGGCGGAGGTGGAAAGGGCGGAGGCTCGGTAGATTCCGCTGCGGCAGAAAAGTCTTTTAAGCAAAATTGTGCAAGCTGCCACGGAAACAACTTGGAAGGCGGAACAGGACCTGCTTTAAAAGAGATTGGAAAAGAGCACAGTAAAGATGAAATTTTAAAGCAAATTAAAAATGGCGGAGGCGGCATGCCTGCCGGTTTGATTAATGGTGATGAAGCAGAGAATGTGGCTGTATGGCTGGCCAGTAAAAAATAAGTGGAAAAGAGGCACCTGTTTTATGAATAGGGCCTCTTTTTTGATGAGCGCTAAGTAAGTGAAGCCCCTTTGTTGAGGTGAGTCTTCTTTTGTTTGTCCTGGACGAGGACAGCAGAAAAGATGATGAGCAGGATTCCTGCACATTGCCAAAGTGTAAGCTTTTCCTGAAAAAGAAAAAAACCGGCCAGAGTCGCTACCACCGGCTCGACCGTTGCGACAATCGCTGCCTTGCTGGGTTCTACCTGGCGTAATCCAACCGTATATAAAATATAAGCAAGCACAGTGGGGACTATACCCAATCCAATGATATAAAGCCAGACTTCCGTGTCTTCTAAAAGGTGAGCAGAATGAGATAATCCGCTGATCGGAAAGAGAGCGCACCCGGCAAAAACAAACGTATACGTCGTGATGGTTAACGTTTTGTATTTGGCGGAGGCTGCCTTACCGAAAATGCTGTATAACGAGTAGCCCAATCCTGATCCCAGCCCCGTGAGCAATCCGGTCCACGTTATACCACCGTTAGAGGCTGGCAAATAGCCCACGACAAACACACACCCGAGAAATGTGACCAAAAGGGCGGCCACTTTCTTTTTTGTAATAAGATCACGGAAGAAAATCCTCGATAAAATCAGGACAAAGGCGGGCGCTGTATACAGCAGAACGGCCGCAACAGACAGAGATACTTCATTCATGGTTTTGAAATAACACCAATTGAAAAAGGCGATGCTGAGCAGCCCGGTACCGATAAAATAATAGCTGTCCCTGATGTGTATTTTAAGAAGTGATCGGTTTAGAAAGAAAGTAAGGATCAAAAAGGAAACTGCAGCGCTCAAAGCGCGTAAAACAACAATTTGGATCGGAGTGAATCCCATAGAAGATAGTTCTTTGATAAAGATGCCGATCGTTCCCCACAAGGCTGCTCCCCCGGCAATCCAAAGATAAGGCCATTTCAAGCAAATACACCTCCATAGCGTTCAGACTCTCCTAGCGTATCTTACAATCAACAAGTTCTCAAACGCGGGGCCTTGTCTTCCAAATTTTGCTCGTTTCTCTCCTGTATAACGGGATGAGGGCCAAGGAAGCATAAGGAAAAAAGGAGGGACCGAATGTTGAGAACTATTTTTGCACTACTATTCACGTTTTCCCTTGTACTCTCCGGTTGCGGAAATGTAAAAGGACAGCAGGAAGGAACAGCAGATGCCGGGAAAAATGGCAGCGAGCATCCGAGACTGCAGCAGGTAAAGTATAATGGCAGCAAACAGAAGGAAGTAACACCGTCTCAGACCAAACATAAGAAAACCAAAATTACTTCGATTGGGTTTTTAGAGCCGGTTGATCCCCAGGCGGCTGTAAAAGAAGTAAAGGACGTAGGCCGGCATTTATCGTATGTTGCTTTTTTCAGCTATCGTGTAAAACCGGATGGTACGTTGATCGGCATTAAAGATGATCAGGCGCTCGCTGCAGCCAGAAAACAGGGTGCAGTCCCGATGCTCGTTCTCACAAACTTTACGGAGGGGAACTTTTCTCCTGAGGTGGCACATACCATTTTTACGGATAAAACCGTATCCAATCGTCTGGTCAATAATGTGATCAAGACCATGAAAGCAAAAGGCTACAAAGCATTAAATATTGATTTTGAACATATTCGTGCAAAAGACCGCGATCTTTATAACGGATTCCTTGAAACGATTCTGCCAAGAGTGAAAAAGGAAGGATTCATTACGTCTACTGCTCTAGCACCAAAAACGAGTGATGAGCAAACGGGCCCGTGGCATGGCGCCCATGATTACAAACGGCATGGAGAGCTTGCTGATTTTGTTATTCTCATGACGTATGAATGGGGATGGTCCGGCGGTCCTCCGATGGCTGTTTCACCTATTCCTCAAGTGCGCAACGTCATCGACTATGCAGTATCTGTGATCCCCCGCAAAAAAATTGTAATGGGTGCGCCGCTGTATGGGTATGACTGGATCCTGCCCTATAAAAAAGGTAATGCTTTCGCCAAGCGCATTGCGCCACAGGAAGCAACCGAACTGGTGATTAAAGAAGGCGCTGAAATTAAATATGACAATAAATCACACTCTCCGTACTTCAACTACAGTGATGATCATGGCAAGAAACACGTTGTCTGGTTTGAGAATGAAGAAAGTGCACAAGCGAAATTCAATCAAGTCAAGTACTATAATCTTCGCGGCATCGCGTATTGGGTACTCGGCGAGCCGTTCCCGCAAAACTGGAGCATGCTTGAAGACCAGTTCAATGTAAGAAAAGCGAAATAAGAAAAAGGAGACTTTTATGGCATGTGGCCATGAAGGTCTCTTTTTTATCCTGACATGCACAAAACGAGAAAAGTGTTAGAATATTTGTGAAGAATAAAAAAATGAGGAGGAAACAGCTTGCTGAACAACAGTCTGATACACCCCGAAGAAGCACGTAAAATGATCCGGAAAAACCAATGGAACCGTCCTACCGCGGGTATGTGCAACGGCTATACACAAGCGAACCTGGTCATCCTTCCCAAGGATCTTGCGTTCGAGTTTTTATTGTTCTGCCAGCGGAACCCCAAGTCTTGTCCGGTTTTGGATGTAACTGAGCCAGGCAGCTCAGTTCCTGCACTTGCTGCTCCTTCAGCAGATCTGCGAAGTGATCTGCCAAGCTACCGGATATACCGCAATGGCATCCTTACCGATGAAGTACAGGATATTGATTCATACTGGACGGATGATATGACGGGTTTTCTCATTGGCTGCAGCTTTTCATTCGAACAAGCTCTTATGCAAAATAAAATTCCTGTAAGGCATATCGAAGAGAACCGCAATGTACCTATGTACAAAACATCAATAAGCTGTACAAAAGCCGGACGTTTTGAAGGTCCGATGGTTGTGAGCATGCGTCCCATTCCCGAAAAAGATGTGGTACGTGCCGTACAGGTGACCTCCAGATTTCCATCGGTGCACGGAGCGCCTGTACACATCGGTGATCCCCGTTCGATCGGGATCGAGTCTATTGATACACCGGATTTTGGCGATGCCGTAACCATCAAAGAGGGAGAAGTACCTGTTTTTTGGGCTTGTGGCGTAACTCCTCAGGCAGTCGTAATGAACGTTAAGCCTGAACTCGTGATTACCCATTCACCCGGACATATGTTTATCACGGATTGGACGGATGAAGAGTTCGGGGTACTTTAGGGAAACAAACGAAAAAAGGGGTTGAAAGCGCCTTCCCAGAAGAGTATAGTATAAGCATTACGTTCCGAAACGTTTTGGAGGATTGAATGTGGCGACAATTAAAGATATTGCAAAACATGCCGGAGTCTCTGTTACCACAGTTTCAAGGGCATTAAACGGATACTCTGATGTGAATGAGAAAACAAGAGAAAAAATTAAAGCTGTGGCTCGTGAACTTCAGTACAGCCCGAATTTGTTGGCCCGAAGCCTGGTCATGAAAAAAACAAAAACGATTGGTTTGCTTGTTTCTGGGATGCGGATCGAAGGCAGCAAAGATAATTTTACGTATGAAGTGCTTTGTGGAATCAATGACTGTGCGGGAGAGAGGGGATATGATCTTATTCTCTTCAGCACCAATTCCGAGCAGCAGCAGAAAAAAACGTACAATCAGCTTTGTCAGGAGCGGAAAGTTGACGGTGTAATCCTGCAGGGGATTAAAACGGATGACCCTTATTTAAAAGAAGTTGTGGAAAGTGACATTCCCTGTGTTCTTGTCGATATTCCCATCGAAAGCGACAGTGTGGGTTATGTTACGACCAACAACAAACAAGGGGCAAAGATGGCGGTGGATCATCTCATCGAGCTTGGGCATCGGCAGATTGGCATGATCAATGGGCACGAGCAAGCCTTTGTCAGCAAACAGCGCCTTCAGGGATATCAGGAAGCACTGAATCAAGCGAAGATCGACTATCAGGAACAATACGTGGTTAATGGTTCTTTTTTGGAATCGGAGGCGGAAGTGCAAGCTGAAAAGCTGCTCCATGCACATCCGGAGATTACGGCTGTTTTTTGTGCAAGTGACCTCATGGCGCTCGGTGCGATGAAGGCAGCACGCCGGATGGGCAAAAGAATTCCTGACGATCTCTCCGTGGCAGGCTTTGATAACATCATGCTAGCATCCTATTCATCACCCACCCTGACAACCATTGCTCAGGACCGATACCAGATCGGCTTTGAATCAGCCATTTTGCTGATTGATATGCTAGAGGGAAAAGATGGAACGCACAAAAAAGTGCTGAAAACCTCATTAGTCAAACGTGAATCAACCAAATTAAAACCGACAAGGTCGTTTTCAACGAAAACGACTTGATCGTTTTAATTTAAGGAAAAATCGAAAACGTTTCGGATTTTGGAATATATTTTTTAATCATTTTCCAAAACGTTTCGGAATTATGGGGAGGAAGAAAATTGGATTATCGAGTAATTAAGGAAAATGATTTGTTTTTATTAACGGATGATAAAGGAAACATTCCTTTGAACAATGATTACGGACTGGGATTATATACAAAGGATACACGGTTTTTAAGCAAGTTTGATTTAAAAATTAATAATGAAGACCCGATCCTGCTTTCTTCGTCCGCCGACGAAAATTACAGCGCCAACATATTGATGACCAATCCTCATATGGAAAAGGACGGAGAATTGATTCTCTGGAGGGAGTCAGTAGAGATTCAAAGAAAGCGCTTAATCTATGATGGCGTGTTGTATGAAACCGTTCAGGTGAAAAGCTTTTATCCTAAGCCAGTTGAGTTTGATATCAGCATGCTGCTGGATGTGGACTTTACCGATATGTTTATTGTCCGTGGTTTTCAATCCGGAGAAACCGGCAAACGAACAGGCATCGATCATACAGACAAGAGCTTGACTTACCATTACGAAGGAGCCGACGGAGTCAAACGGTCCACACGAGTAGGCTGGGACCATGAGGCAATAAACACTTCAGATTCCGAAGTTGCTTTTCACTTTTCATTGGATCATGAGGAAATCCAATCAGTCACCTTTACGATTGCTCCAGAAGTGGATGGAGTATCCGGTGAAATTATGGCACCAGAACAAGCTCTTGAGAACCTTAAGGCATCTTATGAAAACTGGGAAAAGAATACAGCCCGTGTTCAAACCGATTCCTCCCGTTTACAGCGCCTCGTTGACCGAGGAATCCTTGACCTCAGGGTGTTAATGACAGATATCGGGTACGGACAGTTTCCGGTGGCAGGCCTCCCCTGGTTCGGTGTCCCATTTGGCCGTGACAGCCTGATTGCCGCGCTGCAGATGCTTCCGTTTAACGCGGAGATTGCAAAAGGCACGCTAAGGACTCTCGCGTCACAACAGGGAACAAAAGTGGATCCTTGGCGGGATGAACAGCCGGGCAAAATCATGCACGAAGTCCGTTATGGAGAGCTGGCGGGAACTGGACAGATTCCATTTACTCCTTATTATGGAACGATTGATGCCACTCCGTTATTTTTAATGCTGCTAACGGAATACACCAAATGGACCGGAGATCTATGTCTGGCAGAAGAGCTTCAGCAAACGATCGAAAATGCCCTCATGTGGATCGACCAGTATGGTGACCGGGACGGCGACGGATTTGTGGAATATCATCAGGAATCCAGCAAGGGCATTGCCAACCAGGGCTGGAAGGATTCCGCAGATTCAGTTGTTCACAAAAACGGCGATTATGCAGAGACACCGATTGCGCTCTCGGAAGTCCAAGGCTATGTGTATCAGGCCAAGACAGGGATTGCCTCCATCTATGAAAAACAGGGGAGGACAGATGAATCGGTGAGACTGCGTAAAGAAGCAGAAGAGTTAAAATCCAAGTTTCACGAGCAATTTTGGATGGAGGATCAATCCTTCTATGCCATTGCGCTCGATAATGAAAAAAAGAAAGTGGGGACGTTAACCTCCAATCCTGGCCATGTGTTGTTTTCCGGCATGCTGGAGGAAGAACAGGCAGATCAGATGGTATCCAAGCTCGTATCACCGGCATTCTTTTCCGGTTATGGCATACGCACAATGGCAGAAGGCGAGGCCGGCTATAACCCGATGAGCTACCATGATGGCAGCATTTGGCCGCATGATAACAGCATGATTTTGCTGGGCATGAGCAAGTTGAACCATCAGAAACAGGCGAACCTGGTGATTAAAGGCTTGATGGACGCGGCACAGCACTTTGAATATGACCGGCTGCCAGAGCTGTTCTGCGGTTATGGTGCCGCTGGCGGACCTGCGGTAAAGTATCCGGTCGCTTGTTCACCTCAGGCATGGGCTGCCGGTACACCGCTTGTCTTTATCCAAACGGTTCTCGGATTGTTTCCAGATGCTTTGAACGAAGTGATTTCCGTATCTCCTGAGCTTCCGGAAGGAGTGAATGAACTGACCGTACAATCGATCAAGATTGGAAACGGCTACTTGTCTGTCAGCGTTCGCAAGGAAAATGGAAAGAGTTTCTTAACCGTAAATGAAAATACAACGGGCTATACGATCCATACCGATAAGTAAAATACGCATAGGAAGGGAGAGGTTTCTATGAAGTTGAAAAAATATGTTTCAGCAGCGGGGCTAACTGCCCTGCTGGCTACTTCTCTGCTTGCAGGATGCAGCCAGCCTGATGAATCAGAAAACAGCAGCAAAACGGTCATTACACTGAGCGGCTGGGGAGGAAATCCGGTCGAGAAAAAACTTTTGGAGGAAGTGCTGGACGACTTTGAAAAATCCCACCCGAACATCGATGTAAAGTTTAATCAGATCAGTGATCAGTACATGGACGTTTTGAAAACCAGGCTGATTGGGGGAACAGCAGCCGATGTTTTTTACCTGGATGCGTTTGAAGCACCCGGCCTGATCGAAACAGGTGCAATTGAACCGCTGGACAAGTATGTAACCAAAGATTTTGATGTGGATGATTTTGAAAAGCCGATGTTAGATGCGTTTAAAGACAACGGTAAAATTTACGGCTTTCCAAAGGACTATTCCACGCTTGCCCTTTTCTACAACAAAAAAATGTTTCGGGAAGCGGGAATAGACGGTCCGCCAAAAACATGGGAAGAGCTGGAGCAAGACGCTAAAAAACTCACCAAAGGCAACAAAGTTTACGGATTGGGTGTAATGCCGCAGATCGAGCGTTTGTATTACATGGCTGAGTCCCAGGGCGGCCAGGTCATCACAAATGACCGTGCGACTTTTGCAGAAGACCGTGTGGCGCGTGCACTTCAGCCGGTATTGGACATGCATCTAAAAGATAAAACCGCTGCTCAAGCTTCAGAGGTTGGTTCAGGTTCCGGGGGAGAAATGTTTGGCCAGGGAAGGGCTGCCATGGTGATGGAAGGAAACTGGAACATTCCGTTCATGGAAGATACGTTTCCTAAAATAGATTATGGAACCGCCGAGCTGCCAACGGTTAACGGCAAGAAGGGAACCATGTCCTTCACGGTCGGTTATGCCATGAATGCAGAATCCAAGCATAAGAAAGCGTCATGGGAACTAATCAAGTACCTGACCGGAAAAGAAGGCATGAAAACATGGACAAGCAAAGGCTTTGCCTTGCCTACGCGTAAGTCAGTAGCTGCAGAACTCGGCTATGACAAGGATCCACTGCGTAGACCCCTTGTTAAAGGAGCCAAATATGCGACTGTTTGGCAGGACGGTCCGATGCTGCCGATCGTGATGAATAACTTCAACAACCAATTTTTAAGTGCCTATCTTGGGGAACGGCCGCTGAAGGATGCTTTGAAAGACGCGCAAAAACAGGCTAATAAAGAGATTAAGGTAGCGGAATAACAAAAAAGAGAGGTGAAGAAACATGGTAAAAAGCAGTTCTTCCAAAAAATTGAGAAGGGAAGCGGGGCAGGGGTACCTGTTCATGGCACCGGTCCTCATCATTCTTGGAATCTTTGTAATCGCTCCCATCCTTTGTGCAATCTACCTTTCTTTCCATAAAGTAGAGTTGCTTGGCGGTACGCATCTGGAATTTAGGGGACTTGATAACTTTATGAAGATCACGTTTGATGACCGGGCGCATATTGCTCTAAAAAATACCTTCATTTACGTGGTGATTGTTGTGCCGCTTCAGACGCTGCTTGCGCTTGTATTGGCAGCGTCCCTGAATGCCGGCATGAAGGGGCAGAAGTTTTTCCGGATTGTTTATTTTTTACCGACATTGACCTCTTCAGCAGTACTTACTTTGATTTTCATGTGGATGTACAATCAGAACGGTCTGATCAACCACATTTTACACATGCTGCACCTGCCAACGTACAACTGGATCGGTGATCCGAGTGTAGCTTTATTGGCGATCATGATTATGAATATTTGGGCGACGGCACCGTTTTTTATGGTGATCTATCTGGCGGCCCTTCAGGATATACCAGACAGCCACTATGAAGCTGCTGAACTCGATGGCGCAACGGGACTTCAGAAATTCTGGCACATTACGGTTCCCAATTTGCGGCCCGTGACTTCTTTTGTGGTGATTATGGGTCTCATTGGAACCTTCCAGCTATTTGATCAATCCTACATCTTTTCAGGAGGATCGGGTGGACCGAACAACTCCACCTTGACGGTTGTTCTTTTGATCTATCAATATGCCTTTAAATCACTCGGCACCATGGGCTATGCGACAGCACTTGCCTTCATGCTTGCCATCATTATTTTGATCGCAACACTTCTGCAGCGGAAATTTTCCAAGGAAGAATCACTTTATTGAGGAGGGGTACCATGAAAAAACGACCGATTGGAAAAACCATTCTGTATGTAATCTTGATTGTCTACGCGGTGATCACCCTTGTTCCGTTTTTATGGGCTCTTTCATCCTCTTTTAAATCATTAGGAGAAATCGTAAGCGGAAGCATAAACTTTATACCGAAAAACTTTACCATCGATAACTATAAGGAGATTTTCTCACGGGAGCCGCTTTTTGGCCGCTGGTTGTTTAACAGCTTGTTTATCGCTGTGGTCGGCACCTTTTTGAATTTGCTTTTCAACTCGATGGCCGGTTATGCCCTTGCCCGCCTCAGCTTTCCGGGCAAAAAAAGTATCTTTATTATCATTTTAGCAGTGTTGATGATTCCGTTTCAGGTGACGCTCATCCCTAACTTCTTGATTTTAAAAGAATTCGGATGGCTGAATACCTATCAGGGAATGATCATCCCCGGTGCGGTCAACGCCACCTTCATATTCATGATGCGCCAGTTCTTTATTAACTTTCCAAAAGAAGTAGAGGAAGCGGCAGCTATAGATGGACTGGGCAAATTCGGCACCTTTTTCCGGATTGTTCTTCCGCTTGCCAAGCCGGCATTAGCGGCACAAACCATCTTTGTCTTTATGGCCTTCTGGAATGATTTCATGCGGCCGCTGATCATCCTGTCTGATGAAAGCATGTTCACTCTTCCGTTAGGGCTAAATTCATTCAAAGGACAGTTTATCAGCTACTGGAATTACATTATGGCAGCTTCTATGGTCTTTACCTTGCCGATTTTGATACTGTATGCCTTCTTTAACCGCTATTTTGTCAAAGGCATTAAGTTTACAGGGGAGAAATAGACCACCATTAGAAGGACAAAAATCGTTTTACCAAAAACTAACTTTTGACAAGAAAGCCCAAACCCTTTACAGTAGTAAAAGCTGTTATAACTGAAAACTGGATACTTCTTATCACGAGAGACTGAGGGACTGGCCCTGAGACGTCTCGGCAGCGGACCTGAATTTCGAAGGTGCTGTGCCAAATCCAGCAAGCAGTTCATGCTTGAGAGATGAGAAGAGTTCCTTATGAGCATATAGGGCCTCTTCTTTGGAAGAGGTCTTTTTTCATATATGTACATGCAGCAATAACAAACGTAGAGGTGTTTTTAGATGGATGCAGTAAAAAAAGGAAATGCGCTGGCGCTATTGCCGCTCGTTATCTTCCTGGTCCTGTTCATCGGCTCAGGTGTAATCACTGGTGACTTTTATAAAATGCCCGTGGTTGTAGCCATACTCGTGGCAGCAGCGGCAGCCCTGTTAATGAATAGAAAAGAAACGCTGAACCGTAAAATTGAGCGTTTTGCCAAAGGTGCAGGACATCTTGACATTATCATTATGGTCTTCATCTTTATTCTGGCCGGTGGATTTTCTGCAGCTGCGAAGGGAATGGGAGCAGTGGAGTCCACGGTCAATCTCGCCTTGTCAGTTGTACCCGAAAATTTCCTGATTGTCGGTCTCTTCGTAATCGGTGCCTTTATTTCCTTGTCGATGGGAACGTCCATGGGGACCATTGCCGCACTGGCGCCGATTGGCGCAGGAATCAGTGGTCAGACGGATATTCCAATGGCACTTTCCATGGCAGCCGTCGTAGGGGGAGCCATGTTTGGAGATAACTTGTCCATTATTTCGGATACCACCATTGCTGCGGTCCGTACCCAGCAGACCCAAATGAGGGATAAATTCAAAGTGAACTTTTTCATTGTCCTTCCTGCCGCCATTGTTACGTGTGTGCTCCTTTGTATTGTTACGATGGGCAGTCATTCCAGCGTATCGGCTGACAGCTTTCAAGCGGTAAAAATCCTTCCATATGTTGGTGTATTGATTGCTGCCCTTCTTGGCATGAATGTATTTGTTGTGTTAAGCGGCGGAATCATATTGGCGGGAGTGATCGGCCTGGTGGATGGAGCCTATACTCTTTCAGCCTTTTTAAAAACGATCACCGACGGAATGTTTGGCATGTCTGAACTTGTTTTCCTGGCCCTACTCATTGGAGGAACGGTAGAGCTGATCCGCTATAACGGCGGAATTCAGTATCTTCTTGATGTATTAACGAAGAACATTCGAACAAAAAAAGGAGCGGAGTTTGGTATTGCAGGATTGGTCAGTGCAACCAACCTTTCCACCGCCAACAATACGATTTCCATTATTACAGCAGGTCCTCTTGCCAAGCAGATATCCGATCGGTATGGCATCGATAAGCGAAAATCAGCAAGTCTTCTTGATATCTTTTCGTGCGCTATTCAAGGCTTGATTCCCTACGGTGCCCAACTGCTGACGGCGGCCAAAATCGGCTCCATCTCACCAGTGAGCCTTCTGACGTATTCGTTCTACCCGATTTTAATCGCCGTTTGCGGCGTGATTGCCATTTTGATCGGTTATCCGAAGCTGAAAGAACGAAAAGAACATATGGAAAAGAAACATGCTTAAATGATGAAAGGAACCTCAATCGTTGGATATTCCCATGCGATTGAGGTTCTTTTTTGTCGAATCTTTTTAGGAAAATAGTCATATTTCGTATTGACAAGGAAGATTATGGGTGTTAATTTTAGAATAATCAATCGTTCTTTTTAGAGAACGAAATTGCTTGATTCTTACCATTCGTTTCTGTTTTTTTATTAAGGATATTTGGAGGACAACCATGAGTGCAATAGCTGGAATACTTCATTTTAATAATGAACCTGTCAATCCAAAGGCTGGCATGAACATGATGCAAACATTAAGCCGTTATCCGGCTGATGCTGTGCAGACGTGGCAAAACCAGCAAATTTTTCTTGGTTGTCATGCGCAATGGATTACGCCTGAATCAATTCGAGAACAACTCCCGTTTTACGACTATGAAAAACAGCTGGTTATTACCTCTGATGCGATTATTGATAACCGAACCGAATTATTCGAACGACTGCAAGTCCATCACGCGCTTCGGAAAGAAATGCCCGATAGCCAGATTATCCTTCTCTCTTATGAGAAGTGGGGAGAGGATTGCGCAAAATATTTAGTGGGTGATTTTGCCTTTATGATTTGGGATGAAAAAAAACGAAAGCTGTTCGGAGCAAGAGACTTCTCAGGATGCCGGACGCTTTATTATACAAATAAGAACAATCGCTTTGCTTTTTGTACAGCAATGAATCCTTTGTTAACTCTTGATTTTGTAACTAAAGACCTAAATGAACAATGGCTCGCTGATTATCTAGCAATTCCTTGGAACTTTGAATCCGTGGACGTTCGTTCAACCGTATATCACTCCATCCAACAACTTCCACCTTCGCATACCATCTCAATCGTCGACGGAAACGTAACCCTTTCACGCTATTTGACCCTGGAATTTGATAAAAAAATAAAATTAAAATCCAATGAGGAATATGAGGAAGCCTTCCGTGCAGTATTCCAAACCGCGGTAGATGCGAGGCTGCGTACTCATTTAAAAGTAGGTGCGCATTTAAGCGGCGGGCTTGATTCTGGGTCAGTTGCAAGCTTTGCGGCAAGGTCATTAAAAAAGGAAAATAAGCCGTTGTACACATACAGTTATGTACCGGTCAAAGACTTTGTCGACTGGACACCGAAAAGCAGGGTGGCCAATGAACGGCCATTTGTTGAATCTACTGTCAAGTATGTTGGGAATATCCAAGACCACTACTTTGATTTTGAAGGGAAAAGTCCCTATACCGAAATTGATGACTGGCTCGATACGTTGGAAATGCCGTATAAATTTTATGAGAATTCGTTTTGGCTCAAGGGAATTTATGAACATGCTCACGAGCAGGGAGTCGGGGTACTTCTTAATGGACAACGGGGCAACTGGACGATTTCATGGGGACCGGCTCTGGAGTATCAAACACAGCTTTTAAGGAAAATGAAATGGATTAAGTTTAATCAAGAGCTTCGTTCTTACAGTAAAAATATAGGGGTAAACAAATCCAAGATATTCAAGCACCTTAGAAAGAAGGCATTTCCATTTACAGACCGTGGGAATGTACAAGAAAAGCCTTACCCCTTAATTATTAATTCTGAGTTTGCCCAAAAGACAGGAGTGCTTGAACGTTTAAAAGAACATGAAGTTGATGTTTCAGGAATTGTTCGACAGAGCGCGTATGAAGTAAAGAAAACCCAGTTTGAAAAATTATACTACTGGAACATCAATGGTACATATACGACCAAATTATCGTTAAAACAAGTTTTATGGGACAGAGATCCAACCAACGATTTAAGAGTAGTTCGGTTTTGCTTATCAGTCCCAGAAAACCAATATGTACAAAATGGTCAGGATCGTTCCTTGATCAGAAGGGCAACAAAGGGCTATCTGCCTGACAATATTAGGTTGAATCAACGTACAAGAGGTGTTCAAGGAGCAGATGGAATTCATCGTATGTCGTCTTTTTGGAAAGAGTTTGTGAGTGAAGCTAAGAAAATGTGCACTCACTCATGGATGAACGAGTTCCTTAATACAGCTCTCTTATCTGAATCAGTTAAAAAGTTGGAGCATAGTCCGAATGCAAATGAAGTTTTTGAGGATGAATTCAGAACCTTAATGAGGTCATTAATTATCTATCATTTTGTTATAGGTGCTCACTTGAAAGGGGGTGAAAGAGATGAAAAAAGATTGGGAAAAGCCAGTATTGGAAGTGCTTGATGTGAACATGACAATGGCAGGTCCAGGAAGAAAAACACCTGATGCTACACAACCTGACCCAGACGATCCTGTAAAGTTTAGCTAGAGGATCGCAGCAATATATTATACTTATTGATAACTCATGCCCTTATACAGTTTCACTGTATAAGGGCAATTATTACATCCTGCTGGAGTGATTAGGTGATTATAGAACAGGCGGTATCCTATTTTTATAAAGGCTTTGGAATCAAGTTTAAAAGTGAAATACCCTTGCCGGAACTTTTCAAAAGTGACGACATAACAAATTATGACCTTTCTATTACAATAGAGGATCTGGCTGCGCTATGGAAAGAAACAGATGCCAATCCTGGGAGGTTTAATATTATCAATGGAGACAGTGTCCTGTTTCAAGTTCCGGATACAGCTATTTTTTATGTGAAGGATGGAAGAAAAATAATGGTTTCTCCTTTTCCAAACAGTAACACGGATAAAATCAGGCTGTACATTCTAGGCAGCTGCATGGGAGCTGTATTGATGCAGCGGGGAACGATCCCGTTACATGGCAGTGCTGTTGTGGTCCAGGGTGGGGCTTATGCGATTGTGGGAGAATCAGGGGCAGGTAAGTCGACCCTTGCCGCAGCCTTTATAAACAAAGGATATTTTTTATTAACCGACGATGTCATACCGGTTGTTTTTTCCGCTTTAGGTTCACCAGTTGTTTTGCCAACCTATCCCCGGCAAAAGCTTTGGCAGGAAAGTTTAAATCAGTTTGAACGTTCCCCAGGACAATATCAGCCTTTATATGGCAGGGAAACCAAATATGCTGTTCCGGTTGATCACGCCTTTTCTAGTGAAGAGCTTCCGCTTAAAGGGATTATTGAGCTGAAACCTCCTGCAGAGGCTCTTCAAATCAGCCCTTTAAATAAATTGGAAAAGCTTCAGACGCTATATCATCAAACGTTTCGTTCTCTTTTGTTGGAGCGTATGGGACTGCTTGAATGGCATTTCAGAACAGCTGCAAAGATTGCCGAACAAGTAAAGATGTATCAAATTTTCCGACCTGCTACAGGTTTCAGTGCCAATGCAATGGCAGATCTTATTTTAGCAACAGTAATTCAGGAGGAGAAAAACCATGATTAAGAGTTCAACTGTCGAATTACAAACGAAAGTCGTTCAGGCCAGTGGCAACATTGTAAGTGATATGGGTGGAGAAAAGGTTATGTTGAGTATTAATAACGGGAAGTACTACAATCTTGGATCCATTGGAGGAATTATTTGGGGGAAAATCAAGACGCCTGTAAAAGTCAGTGATTTGATCAGTGATATGTTAAATGATTATCAAATTGATGAAGAACAATGCAAAGAAGAGGTATTGCCGTTTCTGGAACAACTGCATGCAGAACAGTTGATTCAGCTTTCCTAGGAGCAAGCATATGGCAAACGGTTTTCGTATCGTGAGAACGTTTCTTTTTCTTGGTTCAAAGAAAAAATGGCTTTTTCTTGAAGCACTTTATTATTTGGGTCTGGGCCGAATATTAATATCAATTCCATTTTCCAAGGTTGCCCCAACACTTGGAGTTCCAATGAAGGAAACCGCTGAAGATGACATCAACGAAGATATCCCTATGCTCAACAGCATTTCGGATGTTTTGCACATTATCAGTCGCCGTACCCCCTGGGAAAGTAAATGTTTGGTCAGAGCCATTGCGGGGACAAAAATGCTGCGCCGCCGAAGAATTCCAAGCACACTTTATTTAGGAACAGCAAAAGATAAAGAAGGAAAATTAATTGCCCATGCCTGGTTGAGAAGTGGATCACGCATCATTACAGGAGCAGATGTAATGGCGGAATTTTCTGTGGTAGCCAAATTTGCAAATGAAAACAGAGGAGAAAATCATGTCAAAAGAAGCGGAATTGGATAAAAAACAGATTCCTGTCGAGCTAACCGCCATCCTTGAGATGATTCAGGAAGATGAACCTGCTGATAAGAAGGAGTATCTCGAGGGATTAAATTATGAGGAATTTTTTCAACTTGCCGTACATCACAGGCTTTACCCACTGATTTGCAAAAAAATGGGCAATAATCTTCCGGAACAAACTTCAGAAAAGCTGCAGTCTTGCTATAAACAGAATGTATTCAACATGTTGAAACTGTGCGGTGAAATGGATCTGGTCAACCAACTTTTTATTCAGAATGACATCAAAATGATTGTATTAAAAGGTCCTGTCCTCGGTGAGGATTTGTATGGTGACATTTCGTTACGAACCTCATCAGATCTTGATGTCCTAATACCATTGGAAAATTTGGAGCAAGCAGAAGGAATTCTTGAAAAGCTCGGCTATCAAAAAGATGATTACATACTGACGGTGTTAAATGACTGGAAATGGCGGCATCATCATATTACATTCCTACATCCGGAAAAGAACATAAAAATCGAAGTGCATTGGCGCCTTAACCCAGGTCCTGCGAAAGAACCTTCTTTTGTAGATTTATGGACAAGAAAGAGAAAAAGTACGCTTTCAATAGGAGAGATTTTTATTTTGGGCAGAGAAGATCTCTTTTTATTTTTAACGACGCATGGGGCGAGGCATGGTTGGTCCCGTTTACGCTGGCTGGGTGATATTGACCGGCTGTCAAGGCAGGCCATCGACTGGAAAAAAACGAATGCGCTAATGGACAGATACAATTACAGACACATAGGTGGACAGGCCATACTGCTGTCAGCCCATTTTTTTCACACACCCGTTTTAAAAGAGATGGAACCTTTGCTGCGCGGTAATCGTCCCGGGAAATTGGCGGTAGATACTATGTTTTATATGAAGCGAATGGTGAGTTTGCACAAGGAACCATTGGCTGAAGATGTGGCAAGCTATCATAAAAAATACTTAATTTCCATTATGTCGGTACATCAAAAGATACTTTACACTCTCAGTCTTCTTTATCCTTTTTACACGGATGTTGAGACGCTGCCATTGCCCCGCATCCTGCATGTATTGTATTTTCCTTTACGTCCTTTTTTATGTGCTTGGAGAAAAACAAGAAAGCAAGCTTTGTTTTAGAAGGGGCTGACAGTATGAGTGAAGTTCTTCAGTTTATGAAACGGTTTTATACTTATTGCGGCAAAGTGTGGTACATCAACCTTGCTGGAATGGTGTTTATAAGCGTTCTTGAAGGTATAGGAATATTTCTTCTAGTTCCGCTCCTTAGTGTAAGTGGGATTATGAAATCAAGCAGTACCAGCTTTTTAATGGAGTACTTGCCATCCTTTAATGGCTATTCGGTCAAAACAATTCTGCCCATTGTCTTAGGTATCTATGTTTTGGTCGTTATTTTGCAAAATATCATTCAGAGGAAATTATCTATTTTTACAATCGGTATGCACCAGGGATTTATACAGGATGTCCGAATCAAACTCTATGAGTCATTATTGTATTCTAACTGGAACCTGTTTATTAAAAAGCGAAAGTCGGATCTTATTAATTCATTGACAATTGAATTAGCACGGGTAAATGCTGGTATTGGTTTGTTTATGCAGCTTTTAACGTCGCTGATTTTTACGGCGATACAGATTGGGATTGCCTTTTGTCTGGCGCCCAATATTACTTTCTTCGTTTTATTATCTGGTCTCATACTTGCCTTTTTCTCACGTAAATTTATTAAACGTTCCAAATCACTCGGGAACAGGACCTCTCAGTTGGCACAGCAATATTTGGCGGGGATTACCGATCAGCTCAATGGAATAAAGGACATCAAAGTAAACAACTTGGAAACGTCACGGCTTAAATGGCTTACCAGACTTAATGATGGCATGGTACAAGAACAAATTGATTATTCAAGACTGAAATCGGATTCACAGCTCTTTTACAAAGGTGCATCTGCCGTCCTTATTGCGATTTTTATTTATTTATCGGTGAACCTGTTTCATGGACAGACAGGGCAGCTGCTCATTATTTTGCTAATCTTCTCAAGACTGTGGCCGCGGTTTACGGGAATTCAATCCAGCTTTGAACAACTCGCCTCTTATATTCCTTCCTTTGTTAATGTTCAAGCTTTAGAGGAAGAAACTAAACAGGCTTGCGAGTCAGAAGCAGGAGGAATGGAAAGTAAACGTTTGTCATTAGTGAATGGGATAGAATGCAGGGACGTGGCGTTCCGATACAATAAAAAGGAAAATCATTTTGCGTTAAAAGATATTAATCTATTCATTCCAGCAAACCGAATGACGGCAGTCGTTGGAAAGTCGGGGGCAGGAAAAAGTACAATGATTGATATATTAACAGGTCTCAATCAGCCGGAATACGGAGATGTGTTGATAGATGGACATCGGCTTTCCGGGAAAAATGTGAAAGCACTGAGACAATCCATTAGTTATGTTCCACAGGATCCCTTTCTCTTTAATGAAAGTATCAGAGATAATTTACTGATTGTTCATCCCAATGCGAGTGAAGAGGACATCTGGGAAGCTCTTGAATTTTCCGCAAGTGCAGAGTTTATCAATAAGCTTCCAGATGGTTTGGATACACAAATAGGCGACAGAGGCGTAAAGCTATCTGGTGGCGAAAGACAGCGGCTTGTATTGGCAAGGGCGATTCTGAAACGACCGTCTATTTTAATTCTCGATGAGGCCACCAGCTCACTTGATACAGAAAATGAAGCGAAAATCCAAATGGCTCTGGAAAGAATTAAAGGATCAATGACAATTATTGTGATTGCCCACCGGTTGTCTACCATCCGCAATGCAGATCAAGTGGTGGTTCTGGAAAAGGGAAGGATTGTTCAAAAAGGGGGCTTTTCGCAACTTGCAGAGAGAAAAGGGATGTTCCAGCATCTGTTAAACAAACAAATTGGTGGTATAAGATAGATTAATCTTAAGGTGAAAAAGGGGAATGAGATGAAGAATATTGGACAACGTATAAAAACACTGCGTCTAGATCATGGGATGACGTTGCAGGAACTGGGAAAAGAGGTTCAATTTAATTATAGCAATCTCTCAAAAATAGAAAGAGGCTGCCGGATGCCCTCAGTCGAGCTTTTAAGCCAACTGGCTCAGTTATACAATGTTGAAATCTCTTATTTCTTTGAGGAAAAGGAGTATTCTCCAAATAATAAACTAAGTTATTAGAAACCCGTTCGTTGTAAGCATGTAAATGTGCCCAATAAGAGTTGACTTGTTCTGTATAAAGAACTAAAATAAGACTATATATTTTCCAATTTGAACAAAACTTTCCATTTTGTTCAAAATAAAGGACGAATGCTTTTATTACTAACCGATCGGGTGATAAATTATGGATGGAGAACGAGCGAAGGAAATTAATATTAAAGAATTATTTAATGTTATGCGCCGCCAGCTTTGGGTAATTGCGGCTGTCACCATTCTTTTTACGGTTTGCGGCGGTCTTTATGCTAAGTATTACACAACACCGCTCTACCAATCTTCCACTCGTATTATTATTGGGGCAACCCAGGATAATATGAAGACCCTCCAGGTAATTATCAAGGATGTTACTGTACTGCAAAAAGTAGTTGATGAACTAGACTTGCAGATCACACCTGAAGCACTGGCAGGTAAAATAAATGTTGAAAGTGTGGACGAATCTCAAGTCGTCAGTATTAATGTCACAGATACTGATCCGGAAATGGCTGCTCGAATAGCCAACACCACGGCTACCGTATTTAAAAAAGAAATACCGGATATTCTCAATTTTAAGGATGTGAGGTATTTATCCCCAGCGAAGGTAAATCCATATTCAATAAATGAGAATGAAACGAGAACGATTGCCATTTCTTTTATTATAGGATTAATGGCTGGCATCGGTCTTGCTTTTCTGCTTGATTCTCTCGACGACAAGATACGAGGACCCAGAGAATTGGATGCTTTGGGAATTACTCTTTTGGGGAGCATTCCAAAAATTGATCAACGAAAACTTCAGAAAAGTCAGCAGAACTATGAAGTAAGGAGTGAAAGTGTTGATGTTAAATAAAAAAAGAAAAAATACAGTCAACCAAAAGAGAAATTTAGTCGCTTTTTCACATCCGCACTCAGTGGCTTCAGAGCAATATCGTACCATACGAACGAATATTCATTTTCTGACGAAAGAAAACAGGAAAAAAGTTTTTGTGGTTACTTCCCCTGGAAAGGGAGAGGGAAAATCTACAACTGCTGCCAATTTAGCAGTTTCAATCGCTCAGCATAAAGAAAAGGTTCTACTCATTGATGCAAACCTTAGAGATCCTTCTTTACATGTTATTTTTAAGATGAATAACGAGGATGGGCTGTCTACAATCCTCAACGGTTCATCGCCCACAAGTAAAAGCGTTCAATCAACCGAAATCGGCAGGCTTGATGTCGTTACAAGCGGTCCTTTGCCGCTTAGCTCGGCAGAATTGCTAAGTTCAAATTTTTTAAAGGATTTTCTATACAGTATGTATGATAAATATGATGTTATTCTCGTTGATACACCACCTGTACTGGATATTACGGATACGCAGCTGATTGCTGAACATAGTGATGGCATCATCCTAGTCATGAGACGGGGAGTAACAAAAAAAGCAAAAGTACATGAGACCCAAAGTGTGCTGGAGCTGTCAAAAGCACCCATCCTGGGAGCAGTTGTAAATCGATAGCTGCATATTTTTTTAAACATTTTGTTCGTTATTAAGAATTATTCGTTCTATATTTAGTTTTTATGGGGATGTCTCCTTCCTGATATCAATGGAGGCACTCGGTCATGCTGTGGGTTAACAACAAACCTTAGACGCCGGTCGTCGGTAGTGTGATGTGAGGTGGGGTTAAATGCCCCTAGTAAACGTTAGCTGGCCGCTTCTACTCAGGCAGGAGCGGACGGTTTACTGTATATAAAAGAATTTAAGTATGTGCTCTTTACGAAGAACCTATACTTAAATTCTTTTATTTACGATAGCCAAGATAAAGAAAAAGAGGAGGAAGGCTATGACATACAGACAAAGACTTACTTTATTTTTAGCAATTGACTCAGTCATTGTGTTAACCGCGATCTTCTTTAGCCGGTTTTTAGTGAGTGCTGATATTCATGTCTTGACCCTGCCCATTGTCATAAGCTCGATGGTTATTTTAATCAGCCACCATTTATTTTCAATAAAATTTAAGCTGTATAAAAAGGCATGGGAATATGCAAGCATTGGTGAGTTAATTGTGATATTGAAGGTTGTAACCTTATCCATTTTGTGTGCAGGTGTCATCCAGGAAATTCTTTTGGAAGATATATATTTCCGGCTGCTGGTTGTAACATGGCTGATTCACGTCCTGTCTATTTGCGGTTCGCGTTTTTGCTGGAGAATGTTTAGGGATACATACCTCTTGAAGACAACAAACAAGAAAAAAACATTAATTGTTGGGGCCGGTTCTGCGGGAACGATGATTGTACGCCAATTGCTGAAAAACAGCAACAGCAAGCTGCAGCCTGTTGGCTTTATTGATGATGATCTCAAAAAACAACAACTGGATATTATGGGGCTACCTGTCATTGGTGGAATCGCCCAAATCCAACAAGCAGTGAATGAATACGAAATTGAAAATATTGTGATCGCGATTCCATCGCTCGGAAAAAAAGAATTAAACAGAATTGCACAGGCATGCACAAAAACAAATGTTAAGACACAGATCATTCCGATGCTTGAGGATCTGATGACAGGAAAAGTGTCAATTAATGAGTTTCGTGATGTGAAAGTTGAAGACTTATTAGGAAGAGAGCCCGTGCATTTGGACATTGACAGTATCTCTGAATATTTGACAGATAAAGTTGTCATGGTAACAGGAGCAGGAGGCTCCATAGGATCAGAGGTTTGTCGGCAAGTTTCTCAGTTTTCACCCAGCAAGCTGATTCTTTTAGGACATGGTGAGAATAGTATTTATTCTATTGAAATGGAACTAAGAGAGACATTTGGACATTCAAACATTGAGTTTGTAACAGAAATAGCAGATGTACAGGATCAACAGAAAATGATAAATATCGTAGGCAAGCATTTGCCAGAAGTTATCTATCATGCCGCTGCACATAAACATGTTCCGTTAATGGAGCGAGACCCGGAAGAAGCTGTAAAAAATAATCTAATGGGAACCAGAAATATTGCCGAAGCTGCAAACTGGCATGGAGTTAAGACGTTTGTCATGATTTCAACTGACAAGGCCGTCAATCCAACAAGTGTGATGGGTGCCACTAAACGGATGGCCGAAATGGTCATTCAGGAGTTAAACACTAAAAGCAAAACAAAGTTTGTTGCGGTGCGGTTTGGAAATGTTTTGGGCAGTCGGGGAAGTGTCATTCCTCTCTTCAAAAAGCAGATTGAAAAAGGCGGGCCAGTAACCGTTACTCACCCTGAAATGATTCGATACTTTATGACTATTCCAGAGGCTTCAAGACTCGTTATTCAGGCTGGAGCCGTTGCACAAGGCGGAGAAATTTTTGTCCTGGATATGGGAGATCCAGTAAAGATTGTGGACCTTGCCAGAAATTTAATTACTCTTTCGGGTTATTCCATCGAAGATATTGGCATCGAATACTCAGGTATCCGACCAGGAGAGAAGCTGTTTGAGGAATTATTAAAGCCTGACGAGGTTCATGAACAGCAAGTCTATCCAAAAATCTATGTAGGTAAGACGACGGCAGGGGTTTACCGTAGTGAGATCGACGAACTGATTGCACAGGCATCCATGCTTGATGCAGACTCTTTAAGAGAAAAATTGCTTTATTATACCAATGAATATCAGGCTCGGGAGCAAATGGTCACTATTCCGAGTTAAAAAAGCCAACAGAAAAAGGGATAGCTATGAAAAAAATATTATTTTGTGCCACCGTTGATTTTCACTTTGAAAAATTTCACCTGCCTGTCATGAAATGGTTTAAAGAGCAAGGATGGCTCGTGCATGTTGCAGCCCATGGGAGCCTCAATCTACCTTATACGGATAAAAAGTTTAATTTGTCGATTCAGAGATCTCCGATAAGCATGCATAACGTTCAGGCCTATCGTGAGCTAAAAGCTTTAATGGAAGAAAATCAGTATCAAATCATTGATTGCCATACACCGATGGGCGGAGTCCTTGCCCGACTGGCAGCGAAAAGCCAAAAGACAAAGGTGATATACACTGCCCATGGATTTCACTTTTATAAAGGAGCACCTCTCCTAAACTGGCTGCTGTACTATCCTATTGAAAAAGTGCTGGCTAAGAATACAGACAGCCTGATCACCATTAATGATGAGGATTATCAAGCAGCGAACGCTAACCATTTCAAGGCGGCAGCCATACATCATGTACATGGTGTTGGAGTGGATACCACTCGCTTTCAACCAGTGTCTGAACCTTTAAAACAGGAAATACGGAGCAAACTCGGCTATAAGGAAAATGATTTTCTTCTCTTTTACGCGGCCGAATTTAACAAAAACAAAAATCAGCGCTTACTCATCGAGATCATGGCTGATTTGGCAGAAGAGCTTCCACAGGTGAAATTGCTTTTGGCAGGAGCTGGGCCATTGATTGAGGAATGTCGCCAACTCTCCAAGGACAAAAAAGTTGGTGGAAAGATCGAATTTCTTGGTTACCAAAAAGATATTCTTCCCTATTTGAACTGCAGTGATCTTGCCGTCGCCTCAAGTTTGAGGGAAGGACTTCCCGTTAATATTCTGGAAGCGATGGCATGCGGATTGCCTGTATTGGCCAATAAAAATCGAGGACACCTTGATTTAATAAAAAATAATAGTACCGGCTGGATGATTGAAACCCAGCAGACTGCGGATTATGTCAGTAAAATTCGAATGCTTGTTTCCTCCCCTGCATTGAGAAAAAGAATGGGGGAAAATGGTAGGAAAGTGGTGTTGGACAAATTCTCAATAACCAGGGTACTGGCTGAAAAAACAGGCATTTGCAAGGAATACATGAATGAATTGGAGGAAGAAAAATGGGAGATCCATTAAGAGTCCTTCATGCTGTGGTGAATATGAACCGTGGCGGCGCTGAAACGTTGATTATGAACCTGTACCGTAATATTGATCGAACAAAGGTACAATTCGATTTTTTAACCAACCGCTCAGGAGTATTTGATGAAGAAATAAAAGAATTGGGTGGAAGGATTCATCGGATTCCTTACATCAGTGATGTCGGTCATTTTAAGTATCTGAATGCTCTGAATGGATTTTTCAAACACAATAGCGGGTACAAAATTATCCATTCTCATATGGATAAAATGAGTGGTCTAGTGTTAAAGGAGTCAAAAAAAAGCAGAATTCCGTACCGCATCGCCCATAGTCATAATACAAGAAGTGAAGGGGGAACAGCCGCCAGAGTCTATAAATGGTACGCAGGGACCCGCATTAAGTCAAATGCGACACATTTCTTCGCCTGTTCCAATGAGGCCGCTCAATGGTTGTTTTCACAACATGCACAAAAGGCCAGAGTTCTTAATAATGGGATTGAACCCGAGAAATTTTTATATACTGCAGAATGCCGAAATTCGGTAAGAAAAGAACTCAACATAGAAGAAAACACGTTTGTGATTGGCCATGTAGGCAGGTTTGCCCCGCAGAAAAATCACTCGTTTTTAATCGAACTATTTTTGGAGTATCACAAAATCAATAACAAAGCTGTCCTGCTTTTGGCTGGTGATGGCGCGCTGCGCCGGGAGGTGGAGAAGAGGGTGAAGCAACTGAATCTGGAATCCCATGTGAAATTTTTGGGAATTCGAAGTGATGTACAGCGTCTATATCAAGCGTTTGATGTATTTGTTTTTCCTTCTCTTCATGAGGGACTCCCGGTCACACTGATCGAGGCTCAGGGAACAGGGTTACCTTGTATGATTTCCGATTCTATAACGAGACAAGCTGACATGGAGTTAAATCTAGTAAACTTTTTATCATTGGACAACAAGAGAGCTTGGTTAGACAAGCTGCAGCATTATGCCCAAAACGTGAGTAAAGAGCGCAATATTGGAAAACATGCTCTCGCATCCAAAGGATTTGATATCCGTGAAACAGCCAGGCAAGCACAGGAGACCTATCTCACTTGGGGAGGAGGAGTCAGGTGAAACTGCTAACTGTGTTTACGCCTACGTATAACCGTGCGTATTGCCTTCATCAGTGCTACGAGAGCTTGAAGAGACAAACTTGCAAGGAGTTTGTTTGGCTGATTATTGATGATGGTTCAGCAGACTCTACAAAAGAACTTGTTGAAGGATGGATCAAGGAAAAAGAAATCGAGATTGACTACATCAAACAGAACAATCAAGGAATGCATGGAGCTCATAACACAGCGTATGAACGGATTAATACGGAGCTAAATGTGTGTATTGATTCAGACGATTACATGCCTGAAGATGCCGTTGAAAAAATTGTTACCTTCTGGACCAGGCATGGCAGCAGCAAGGTAAGCGGATTAATCGGGCTGGATGCCTATACAGACGGGAGCATCATTGGAACAAGGCTGCCGGAAAATTTACAGACCTCCACGTTATTTGATTTATATCAAAAGCACGGTGTTAAAGGAGACAAGAAGCTCGTATACCGGTCATCATTGACCAAACGCTATCCCTATCCTTTGTTTGATGGAGAGAAGTATGTAGGACTGGCTTATAAATACTTCAAGCTGGATCAGGAATATGAAATGTTATTGATGAACGAAACGATTTGTTGTGTGGAGTACCTTCCGGATGGTTCATCCTTAAATATGTTCAAGCAATATCTGAAAAATCCACAGGGTTTTTCCTTTTACCGAAAAGAACTGATGAAGCTGCCATCCGCAAGTACAATCTTCAAATTTCGCCAGGCAGTTCACTATGTTTCAAGCAGTCTGATGATGAACAACCGTAGTTTTTTAAAAGAAACACCTAAGAAAGGGATGACACTTTTGGCGGTGCCAATGGGTTTGCTCCTCTATTTATATATTGGTACAAAAACCAGGAGTGCTTAACCTTTGCAGGATGAACTCTAATATTTAACGGATGAAAGGAACTGCAAAATGGCTATACTTTGGATGAATCTTGCCGTTGTCTTTGCCGTGGCGTTCTTAGCCAGGTATTTTGCCATAACACCCGCAATGAATGGATCTTCCCTATCTTTCAGACGGCCCAATAAGCTTTTAGTGTTTATGGCGTTTCTGTCATTGGTACTGGTTTCGGGGCTGCGGTCCAATATCGGAGATACGTATTTTTATAAACATACGTATGAAATCAGTGATTTTACCTGGGAATATATTTTGAACCAAAAGGATATTGGTTTTGGGATTCTGCAGAAACTACTGAAAGTGTTCAGCAATGATCCTCAAGTTCTTATTTTTACTACTGCCGTGATTACCAATCTACTTATTATTCTCGTTCTTTATAAGTATTCGAGAATGATTGAGTTGAGTATCTTTGTGTATATAACTGGCGGTTTGTATCTTGTTTCTATGAATGGTATGAGGCAATGTCTGGCTGCTGCAATCGTATTCACTGCAACCAAATATCTATTGAATGGTGATTGGAAAAAGTACATGCTCATCGTAGTTTTTGCCTCATTATTTCACGAAAGTGCCTTGGTATTAATTCCAATCTATTTCATTGCACGCTTTAAAGCCTGGTCGAAAGCTACCCTAATCCTTCTAATCCTGTCAGTACTCATTGTGGCCGCTTTTGATCAATTTTCCGTGATTTTGTTTTCAGCCATCCAGAATACCCAATATGGACATTATCAGGAGTTTTCTGAGGGTGGTGCCAGCACAATCAGAGTTGCCGTAAACGGAGCCCCTTTATTGGTTGCTTTTTTTGGAAGAGATAAACTAAGAGAACTCTTTCCCAAAAGTGACTATATCGTCAATATGGCGGTGATCGGTTTCGTATTCATGATCGTTTCTTCACAGAATTGGATCTTTGCCCGGTTTTCCATTTATTTCACACTTTACCAAATGATCTTAATTTCATGGCTGGTGCATCTTTTCAGGAAGAAAGATCAGAAACTTTTCTATTATGTTTTGTTGATTTGTTATCTTGCTTATTATTATTTCGAGAATGTGATTAGCCTGAATATTATCTATGAAAGTAATTTTCTATAAGGCAGTTGTTGATTATGGATGAAGCGATACACGTAAAAAGAGTTCTGCACATCGTCAGTTCCATGGACCGTGGAGGAGCAGAAACACTAATCATGAATGTATACAGAAACATTAACCGCAAAAGAATACAATTTGATTTTGTCACCCATAATACTCTAAAAGGGGAGTATGATGATGAGATCAGGTCTCTTGGAGGAACGATTTACTCCATTCCAAGCCTCGGATCTTCTGGTCCTTTTAAGTATATAAAAAATCTTGTCAGTCTCATGAAGGAGCAATCGTATGTTGCAGTACACGCCCATACAGATTATCAAAGCGGTTTTCCTACACTGGCTGCCAGGCTTTCAGGTATCAAGAAAAGAATCAGTCATTCTCACAGTACAGATTGGCCGAGAGGTAAATCGGTAAAAGAGCGAGCAGCTCTTAGGCTGCTTCAATCCACAATAAAGGTTTCAGCTAATCAATACTGTAGCTGCAGTCCTGAGGCAGCAAGATTTCTTTATGGAAATCATTCCTTAAAAAGAAATAAAGTAAGCATTCTGAAAAACGGCATCGATTTAACCCATTTTGAGTCCATAAATCGGGAACATTCCAAAAGCAGTGTGATCGAGGAGTTGCAGTTGAAACCCGATGTGAAAATTTTGGGACATGTGGGCCGGTTTTCACCTTCAAAAAATCAGGAGTTCATTTTAAATGTGCTGGCACAATTGGTTAAGGAAGATGAGAAAATAGTGGTTTTATTCATAGGAGACGGTCCTTTGCAAAAGGAAGTTAAAGAAAAAGCTGAAAAGATGAATTTATCATCATATGTAAAATTTTTAGGAGTTAGAAGTGACGTTTCACGGCTGATGAGTGCCATGGACGTTTTTTTATTTCCGTCCAAATTTGAAGGGTTTGGTATCGCTGCACTGGAAGCTCAATGTGCTGCCACGCCATGTGTAATGTCTGTTGCAGTACCGAGCAGTACAGATATGGGATTAAGTTTGGTGTCTTACCTTATTCTCAATGAAGAGAGTTGGGTTCTGGCGATCAAGAAAGCTTTGATGGTTCATAGACCTAATCGAGAAAAAATTAGAAAAAACATAACCAGCCATGGGTACAGCATTACAAGCAATCTTCCTGAATGGATGGAGCTGTATGGCATAAAGGCATAAGGTGAGGGATAGCTGATGAAGAAAAAGATACTGATTGCTTCGTTCGATCTGGCGATAGGCGGGGTGGAAAGAAGTTTAATCGGTTTGTTAAATAGTATCGATTACACCAAATATGATGTGGATCTGATGCTTTTTAAACATGAAGGAGAATTCCTGCCATTGCTTCCGGAAGGCCCAAGATTATTAAATGAAGTAGCAGAATACACCACCTTTCGAAAATCGATAAAACAAGTGATGCAGCAACGAGCATTCCCGATTCTTTTTTCGAGGTTGTTTGCCAGATGTGCAGGAGCGCTCCATGGAAGATTGGTGGGAAGTGCTGAACCGGGTTACTACATTATCCAATATGGATGGAAATTTGCATTGCCTTATCTACCAAAGCTAAAAGGTGAATATGATACCGCCATTAGTTTCTTATGGCCGCATTATTTTGTAGCTGAAAAAGTAAAAGCAAAGAAGAAAATAGGATGGATTCACACAGATTACTCGACCATTACCGTCAATCAGGCAGAGGAAACGAAAATGTGGGAGCGAATGGATCACCTTGTAGCGGTCTCCAACGGGTGCAGAGATTCCTTTCTATCTGTTTACCCACATTTTCAAGATCGATTGGAAGTAATTGAAAACATCCTGACCCCTGAATTTATTTATGAACAAGCACAATTGAGTGAGTTGCCGAAATTAACAAAACGTCCAAACGAAACCGTATTGGTTACTGTTGGAAGGCTTTCTCATGCGAAAGGAATAGATGATGCAGCAAGAGCATGCCGGAAAATAGTAGACGAGGGATATCAAGTGAAGTGGTATATCGTAGGTTATGGTCCTTTGGAAAGTGAACTTAAGAGGTTAATTGATGAATTGAATATCAATGAACACTTCATTTTATTGGGTAAGAAAACCAATCCCTATCCTTTTATCAATGCATGTGATATTTATGTTCAGCCCTCAAGATATGAAGGAAAAGCAGTAACTGTACGCGAGGCTCAAATTTTGGAAAAGCCGGTCTTAATCACGGATTTCCCAACAGCCAAAAGTCAGTTGGAAGATGGGATAGACGGGGTAATCACACAGCAGGGAGTTGAGGGGGTCACTGAAGGTATCATTCAATTGATCAATAATCAGCAAAAAGTAGCTTCTTTACGTGAAAACACAAAGAGAAGAAGTTACGGCAACGCCAAGGAAGTTGAAAAGCTATATGAACTGATTGAAATGGCGTAAAGGAAGTGAAACGGAAGAATGGGAATCTCCGAGAAACTGACCCAGCAAAAGCTGCAGGAAATTTTGTTAAAAATCTGCCGTGAGAGCAATGAGGACAAGAACAAAAGTGCACAAGATATCATTGAAGAGATTAAGGAACAAATCCTGATGTCAACAAAAAATCAATAGAAGGAGGGGGAGAGGTTGAAAAGGGCTCTCGATATAACCATCGCATTACTATTAATAATCGGCTTGGCTCCGATTATCGTTATAACCACACTTCTTGTAAGAATCAATATTGGTTCTCCTGTCCTTTTCAAACAACAACGTCCAGGATTAAACGGAAAGCCATTCTACCTTTACAAGTTCAGAACAATGACAAATGAAAAGGATGAGAACGGGGACTTATTGCCTGATCATCTTAGGTTAACTATAACTGGAAGGTTTTTACGGAAGTATAGCCTGGATGAACTCATTCAGCTGATCAATGTATTAAAAGGAGAGCTTAGTCTGGTGGGACCGCGTCCGCTGCTAATGGAATACCTATCGTTGTATACACCTGAGCAGGCAAAACGCCACCTGGTAAAACCGGGGATTACTGGATGGGCGCAAATTAACGGAAGAAATGCCATTGAGTGGGAGGAAAAGTTTCAACTGGATGTGTGGTATGTTGAAAATTATAGTTTTTCCCTAGACCTAAAGATTTTATTTTTAACAATTTTTAAAGTAATAAAATCTGAAGGTATTTCGAATGGTGAATTTGCCACTATGCCTGTTTTTAGAGGAGGAAAAAACATTGATTGATAAAATAAATATCTTATTCACTAGCTCAGGCAGGCGAGTAAGCTTAATACAAAAATTTAAAGATGTTATGTCTAAAAATAATATAAAAGGAAAAATTATTTCGGCCGATTTAAAAGGGAATGCTCCTACAGCTTATATAAGTGATAAACATTATTTAGTTCCAAAAGTTACTGATAAAAATTATCTTCAGGAATTATTATCTATATGTGTATTAAATGAAATTGATTTAGTTATTCCCTTAATTGATACCGAGTTAAATTTAATAGCAAAAAATAAATTAGTTTTTAATGAACACGGAATTAACGTCTTAGTTTCATCAGAGAGAATAAATGAGATAGCTAATGATAAATTAAAAACATTTGAATTTTTTCAACGGAATAGTATTCCTACTCCAAAAGTTTATAGTGAACAAGAACTTGAAGAGAAAAAATTTAGTTTCCCTTTAATTGTAAAACCTCGAAATGGAAGTTCAAGTCAAGGAGTCACAATAATAAACAATGAAAAGGAACTATATTTTTTTAAAGAGTATATCCCTAACGCCATAGTACAGGAATATATCCAAGGTAAAGAGTATACAGTTGACGTTATGCTGGACTATGAAGGGAATATAAAAACCATAGTGCCACGTCTTCGAATAGAGACAAGATCAGGGGAAGTGAGTAAAGGTACTACAAAAAAGGATAAAAGAATAATTAATGAGGTAAGAAAATTATTAAATGTCTTGCCTGGATCTTGTGGTTGTATTACCGTTCAGCTATTTAAGAAAGAGGATGGTGAAATTTCAATAATTGAAATCAACCCGCGTTTCGGTGGAGGGATTCCATTATCCATTGAAGCTGGGGCAAACTTTCCTTTGTGGACTATTGAAATGAGCAAAGGAGTTATCTTTAACGTTGAAGACTTTACTTGGAAAGATGGCTTTTCAATGTTGAGGTTCGACGAAGCATTATATATGGAGAGCAACATTTATGAAAATAAATACACTAGTGTTTGATCTGGATGATACCCTATTTAACGAACAAGATTATGTATTGAGCGGTTTTAAGGCTGTCGGTCAATGGGTAGAAAATGCATTAAAAACAGATCAGTTTTACAATAATGCAGTAAAGCTTTTCAATAATGGAGTAACTGAGCAGTTGTTTAACAGAACCCTTGAAACTCTGGATATATCATACAACCAAGATATGATTATCGATATGGTAAATGTTTATAGGAGTCATAGACCAAATATTCAATTGTTCGAAGACGCACGTTGGCTTTTTAATGAAATAAACGAAAATGTTAAAGTTGGTCTTATTACTGACGGTTATCTTGTCGCTCAACAAATGAAGGTTGAGGCGTTAAACATAAAGCATAAATTTAATGCGATTATATTTTCTGATACCTTAGGAAGGGAATATTGGAAACCCAGTCCAATACCCTATGAAAGATTAATTTATCAGTTGAATTCAGATCATAAGCAGTGTGTTTATATAGGTGATAATGTTACGAAGGATTTTATAACTGCTAAATGGTTAGGTTGGAAAACTGTTCAAATTTCCAGGGGAGATGGGATATATTCAAACACTGTCATTAAGCAGAGTCAATATCAGGCGGATTATAAAATTGAAGAATTCAAAGAACTGCTGAACATAAAAGAATTGAGACATTTGTTTAAAAAAGACAAGAATAAAGTGGTGGTAGAAACATGATTGTAAAAAATCAAGAAAAAATTTATTTGTCTCCCCCCCATATGTCTGGTAATGAACACAAATATATTAAAGATGCTTTCGAATCAAATTGGATTGCCCCATTAGGACCCAATGTAGATGCATTTGAAAATGAACTAGCCAATTATGTTGGAGCCAAAGGAGCAGTAGCTGTCAGTTCAGGGACAGCAGCTATTCATTTGGCTCTCATTTTATTAGATGTTAAAAAAGGTGATAAAGTTTTTTGTTCCAGTCTTACTTTTGTGGCAAGCGCGAATCCCATTCTCTATCAAGGAGCTGAACCGGTGTTTATTGATTCAGAACCTGAAACCTGGAATATGTCACCAGGCGCTTTAGAAGATGCTTTAAAACAAGCCGAACACGCAGGGCAGCTTCCTAAAGCTGTTATTGTTGTAAATTTATTTGGACAAAGTGCAAAAATGGATGAATTACTTTTTTTATGTAAAAAGTACGGTGTACCTCTTGTTGAAGATGCTGCTGAATCTTTAGGTTCATTGTATAAAGGTAAAATGAGTGGTACTTTTGGAGACTTTGGAATTTACTCTTTTAATGGTAATAAGATAATTACCACTTCTGGTGGAGGAATGTTAATATCGGATAATTTAGCAGCTTTAGAAAGGGCGAGATATTTGGCCTCGCAAGCTAGGGAAACGGCAGTTCATTATCAGCATAGTGAACTGGGATTTAATTATAGAATGAGTAATATTCTTGCTGGTGTTGGAAGAGCTCAATTGGAAGTACTTGATGAGAGAGTAGAAGCCAGAAGAAGGATTTTCCAAAGATATTATGCACAATTATCGAATATAGCAGGGATCACGTTTATGCCGGAAATGCCTGGCACATATTCAAATAGATGGCTCACCGCACTCACGGTAAATGATGATTTAACAGGGATATCGGCTGGTGAGATTATACAACACTTATTAAAACAAAATATTGAAGTAAGGCCAATATGGAAACCTTTGCATATGCAACCTATATTTGATAACCCAACAAAATATCAAGATTTAAACAATGTATCTGAACAATTATTTAAAACAGGTATATGCTTACCATCCGGATCAAATTTAAATGAGAATGAAATTTTGAGAGTGATTAATTCTTTTATGAATGCTTTAAATAGGAAGTGAGGTTAAAACCTTGGACAAAATGTTACTTTTAGATACTTCTGTTGGTTCGCTTAATAAGGGTGACGATATCATTATGAAATGTGTCAAAGATCAATTAAAAGACATCACCAAGGATGCATTTTTACTAACATTGCCAACTCATGTTTCTCCATTTCATTGGTATCAAGTAGCAAGAGGATCACACAGAGTTCAAATATATAAAGATGCTAAGTATAAGTTTATTGGTGGATCCAACCTGCTTACAATGGACATGCTTACACATTTTCCTCAATGGAATATCAATTTATTTAATTATGGACCATTGAAGGGAAGTATTTTAGTCGGTGTAGGAGCTGGAAAAGGTAATAAGGTAAACAAATATACAAAACTTTTATACAAAAAGGTGCTTTCACATGAGTATGCTCACAGTGTCAGAGATGAAAGAACGAAACAAATAGTAGAAAACTTAGGCTTTAAAGCGATTAATACAGGTTGCGCAACGCTTTGGTCCCTTACAAAAGATTTTTGCGAAGACATTCCAGTTAAAAAGTCAGATGCTGTTGTATTTACTTTGACTGCCTCATCAAGAGTATATAAAGAAGATCAAGTGTTAATTAACACATTGAATAAAAATTATAAAACGGTATATTTTTGGATACAAGGTATGAATGATCTGGATTATATTAAACAGTTTAAAAATATTGAAAACATAATAATTCTACCGCCTACATTAGATGATTTCGAGAAAATTCTTTCCACTGATATTGATTATATAGGTACCAGGCTTCATGGAGGTATCTATGCGATGAGAAAGAAGAAACGTTCAATTATAATTTCTATAGATGAACGAGCAGCCGGGATGAGTGAAACGTATAATTTAAATACAATAAACAGAAATGAAATCCACCAACTTGATAAACTCATAAACTCAGAAATTATCACCGGAGTTAATGTCAACTTTAATAATGTTGATCAGTGGTTCCGTCAATTTGAACCTGGGCAGGTGATTGAAAATGAAAAACAAGATATCTCTTGAGAAAATAGCAGTTAGCAACAATCGTGTTGACTTTTTTTTTAGTACTTCTAAAGAATTATCAAAGTACTTTAAATACAAGCATTTGTACTTTAAATATAATTATGATTTAAATGATGTGCCGACCAGTGTAGTAGTTATTCCGTTCGTTGCAAACATTATTCCTCTTGTATGGCTTACAGATTCTATTTTGGAAATTAACGAGGTGGATGAGTCTTTTTTTAAATGCCTTGCAAAAGTAAAAGTTGGTTACAAAAACATGTTTCCTAATGTACAATTTAAAGGGGAAATTAGAACTTCTAATATTATACCAAATCAGTATACACCCACGAATGAAGCTGCATCCCTTTTTAGTGGAGGACTAGATGCTTTGGCAACGTTTGTAAGAATTAAAGATAAAAGGCCAATTTTAATTACGGAGTTTGGATGGCATGAAAAGGATATACAATATAGTGAAGTTTGGGAGGCAGACAAAAAAAATGCAATGAATTTTGCATCCGAAAATGGCTTGCAAAATATTTTAGTAGAATCCAACTACGGGACTTTCATTGATGATAGTAATATAAATAAGGAATTTTCTCGAAAACTAGGTGATACATGGTGGCATGGCCTCCACCATGGTTTAGCCATCATCTCTGCAGCAGTACCAATTTGCTATAAATTAAAGATTAAAACAATATATATTGGAAGTTCAAATACGCCGTTATTAAAAGTCCCTTGTGCTTCTGATCCTTCAGTTGACAATGAATTTAAATTTGCATCGAGTCATGTTTTTCATGACGCATATGAGCTTAACAGGCAAGATAAAGTAAAGGTGGTGGTAGATCAGTATTCATCTATAAAAAGCAAAGTAGCGATAAGGGTTTGCTTTAAAAATGAAGAGAACTGTTGCCGATGTGAAAAGTGTTTAAGAACCATTATGGGAATTGTTGCAGAAGGAGAAAATCCTATAAAATATGGTTTCAATATTCCAGGAGATTTAAATCTATTCTTAAAACAGGCAATTGATTCTGAAGTGAAATTTTTTACGGATACCTTTATAAAAATCTATTGGGAACTAATTCAAGATAGGATGAAAAAAAATTATAGAAAAAATCCTGAAATTGCTGCTTGGTTTATCCACTATCAATTTAAAGAACAACGTAAAAAGTCTCTTCTTAAATATAGAATAGTAAATTTTTTCCCGATTCTAAAAAGAAAAATTCACACAGCATTTTCAGGTTAATAATTTATGAGGATACAAAATTCTATAAAAAACATGTTTTTTGGTATATCTGGCCAAGTGATTAGTATGTTAATGGGTTTTTTGGTGAGAACCGTATTTATTCACACTTTGGGAGCAGAGTATCTTGGAGTTGAAGGTTTATTTTCAAGTATTCTAATGATGCTTTCACTTGCCAACTTAGGCTTTGATACAGCAATTATTTACAGTCTATATAAACCCTTGGTACATAAAGATCATAGAAAAATCCAAGCTCTTATGAATTTATACAAAAAAGCATATACGATTACGGGTTTTATTGTATTGCTGATAGGATTAATGATACTTCCTTTTCTTCCTGTCTTAATAAAGGGAAGTACAACAATAAAAGAAATTAATCTTATTTACATGCTGTTTTTATTAAACTCTGTTTTTTCCTACTTCCTGGTATATAAGCAAAGCATCCTTATTGCCGATCAAAAGAATTATGTTATATCAAAGTTGCATGCAATTCTGGTGATAATCTCTAATACAGCTCAAATTGTAATTTTGATATTGTTCGGGAATTACATTTTTGTTCTATTGACACAAATCATTATAAGAATAATTGAAAATATAATTATATCTATTAAAGCAAACAATATTTACCCATTTTTAAGAACTAAAAATAAAGAAAAACTTTCCTTAGAAGAACGGAAAGATTTTTTTGCAAATTTATATGCTTTGTTTTTATATAAATTAAGTGGAATTGTCATTAATGGAACAGATAATATAGTAATTTCTGTACTAGTGGGTTTAAAATATGTAGGTTTGTATTCGAACTATCTCTTAATATTAAACACACTAAACACATTCTTAGGCTATATTTTTTATTCAATAAGCGCGAGTGTAGGAAATTATGTTGTTAAGGAAACAAAAGAAAGACAATACTTTTTATTTAATGTTTTGCAATTCTCTAATTTTTGGGTTTTTGGATTATTTACTATTTTACTTTGGAACGTATGTAATCCAGTAATATTAATATGGTTGGGAAAAGATTATATATTAAATGATTTTGTATTAGCGGCAATATTATTGAATTTTTTCACTGCAGGTATGCAAAATGCATGTACCACATTTAGAGAAGCAACTGGGATGTTCAGAAGAGGTAAATACAGGCCGGTGATTGCTGCATTAATAAATATAATTGTTTCTATACTGCTTGCTAAGACAATTGGTATTGCTGGTGTTCTTTTAGGAACGGTTGTAAGTAGGATATGTACTTATTTCTGGTACGACCCATATATATTATACAAATTCATATTTCAAAAAAACGTAAAAACATATTTCTTTAAGTATTGTAAGAACTTTATTTTGGTAATTTGCTTAGCCTTTTTAAATCAAGTGAGTTTTAATGGGATATCAACGAATTTGTTCATTGAAATACTCCTGAAAGTAAGTTTTGGCTTAATGAGTGTTAATTTTTTATTTTTTGTTTTATATAGAAAATCAAAAGAATTTATTTACTTAAAAGACATTTTGTTTTCAATTTTTCGCCAAAGATCAAACAAACTTTTCTCAACTAGCTTCATTTCAGTTTTAAAACAAAAGGATGAATTATAATGGATTTATTGGAGACTGAGAAATGAGTCAAATTAGCATTATTGTTCCGATTTTTAATGCCGGCAAAAAGCTAAATAAATGCATTCGTTCCATTGTGTCCCAAACACTAACTGATATTGAAATAATACTGGTTAATGATGGATCCACGGATCAAACCTCATCGATCTGCCACTATTTTGCGAAAAAAGACAAAAGAATTCGTGTCTTGAATTTGCAAAAAAATGTAGGAAGTATAGCCGCCAGGAAAGTGGGTATAAATTTTGCCACATCAGATTTTATTATGTTTGTGGATGCGGATGATTGGATTCATAGAAGAATGGCTGAAAAACTCTACATGGAAGCAGACGCTCACAAACTGGACATCACTGTTTGCAATATGTACAGAGTTCTCGGCTGGTCGGGGACAATTAAGAGAAAAAATAAAAGTTCATATTTCAGTAGAGATAGAATTTATGAAGAAGATGAAATTAAAAATTATTTAGCCGCGGCTTATTTGCACGGACATCCATTTCCTTCATCATTATGTAGTAAGCTTTACAAAAAAGATTTGTTAAAAGATAGTGGTATGTTTTTAAAGAATATAATATTTTTTGGTGATGATCTTTTTCTTAATTTAGAAGTTTTTTTGAAAGCAAGAAAAGTAAAGGTCATAGATGAGGCCTTGTATTATTACCGAATGGGCGGATTTACTAGTAAATACATGTCCTCTCTGTATGTTGATACAATCAATACTTATAAAATACAAAGAAGAGTAATATATCAATACTTTACTGAAAGTGCTCAAGATCATTATAACGGCATAAGTGTGATGCTTCTCAATACGTTTAAAGCTTGTTTAACAAATTTATTTAAGAGTAGGTACAAAGATGATGAAATTTCGGAAATCATAAAAGAGTACATTTCTGATATTTCGTTAATCGAGTCAACATATAATGAATATGCAATTAAATATTTTGATCAGGAATATTTAGATGCCATTAAAAATGAAAATATCAATTACCTTATGCAGTTAGGTTATAAAAACTATTTGAAGAATAAATCTAAAAGTATCTTAAGACATTTAGTGGCTAATTTTATATAAAAAACAAAACTCTCTGAATAGGAGAGTTTTATTATGGTTTAATTACTCCATCTATAATGTTGTCTTTAGAAATCTCATACCCCTGGGTTTTAATTGTAGCTTTAATTAATATGTTGTTGGTCAGGATTATTTGTGGGTTGTTTATGGTAGCATTTTCAATGCCAATCTGATTTAGGTTGGTTGACTTCAAAACATTATCTTTTATGATGATTGAATTACCTTCAAAAGAAGATTCGAAAAGTAAAAGAGATCTTAATAAACTATCATTTGTGATTTTAATCGTATTGTTGCTAATATCTATGCTATCAGTAATTCTTTGGCCTTTAAAAATATAACCATTGGGTTTTTCAATATAACAATTATACATTCTAAAAGTTTTTATATTATTTACTGTTATTAGGGTATTGTTACGGTCCTTACTAATTATTTTGCAACCAATAAGCTCAATCTGGTCTTCAGTTGTACCTTTCACTCCTAAAGTTGTAATGTTACCAATGAATGTACAATTAGTGTATTTTCCTATTAATGTGGCTTCTTGAGTGAAAATTGTATTTGTAAAAATCCAATCGCTTTTAATCGTTGAGGGAATATAGAATGTATATAATTTATCAATCCCTTCAAAAATACAATTTGAAATGGTTTGTGGGGCGTTTTTTAATTCAAGGGTCCATTGAAGGCTTGGAAATACATTTGGTTTATCTAAATCATTGTGGAATCTGCATCCATCAATATTTATATTATATGAAAATGGATGATCAATAACTAATTTGCAATTATGGAATTCATTGTTTGATACATTAATAGGTCTGTTTTTATAACTACCCAAAATGTTAATTTGCGATCCGTATACGTGATTATTTGATAAGAGTATATTGCCGCCTAAAATTACTTTTGACTTGAGTATAGTATTATTTGTTATAACAACTTCGTCTGTACCATCATTTATAGCTAGTGATGCTCCACCAGATATAGTTTCCGTTAATCTGTTATCATTAATTTCTATTGATTTACCATTAACTACAACAATATTATACGCATAATTATTGTGGAAATTGTTTTTTTCTATATAAATATATTGGTTTAAATCATAGCCGTCTTCAATATCAATTCCTGCTTGAGGCGGTGTACCCCCAATATGGTGTATATCATTATTTCTAATAAAAACATTTTTTGCGCCACTTATGGTGATTCCCTGTCTTCTGCACATGCATAGTTCACAATTTTGAATGGTTATAAATTTTGGAAATGACGGAACTCTCACGTTAATGAGACAGTTATCACTGGCTGGAATTAAACTTTGATGCAATACAATCCTGGCATAACTGGCATTTGATGGCACTTCAACCTCATCAAAAAATTGTATCTGTATTTGAGAAGATAGAAATGTGTTATCACTTCTGTAAAAAATAATATTATAAAAGTCTGTTATAATATCAGAACCTAAATTGCCATAACCATTCCCATATAATCCAAAATAACCATATTTTTTTATAGATGATTGGTTTAAATCAACTTTCAAATTAGATCTTATTTTATCTTGAGTAGATATTAATTGTCCGTTTTGTGTATTTATATCACCCTTCTCCCAGGACATTGACAGTTCCTTTGGTGTAGGGAAAATTTGTCCGAATGTACTATTTAGAGTAATTGCATCGCCTGTGCAATTTAATATTTTCAGATCATCAATGGTAAGAAATCTTGTATTATTTCCTCCATCTAGTGGAGGTGTGTAACTTCCAACTTGAATACCATATCCTCCTTCATGAGTACCTCCTGACGAATAATTATGCCGATCTTTATCACCTTCTATTGTTCCGTTTGTTATCCTGGAATGCAATTGGTTCTGATTAAAACTAACTATTGAATAGCTCTGTAATCCGTTGTCCCGAATTCTCATCGTGGAGCCATTTAGATTTATTGTCATATAGCTCTGCGGCTGAATTGGAATAGTTTCATCAATTAAATAGGTTCCTTTGGGCAACACAACTTCTGTATAGTTCTGCTGGGCAGCCCATACGAGAGCCGCATTTATACCGTTGGAAGTATTAGGGGCATCAGTTCCATCATTCTTAACATTCCATCGCTGGAGCTCAAGTAAATAGCTGCTCATCTAGGAGTATTCCTTTCTATTCGGTTAATAATAAATTCTTTCATTACTTACACCTCATCAATGGTTATACTGACAAGATATTTAAAAGTGAGAGTGTCAGCAGAAGGTAAAGCTTGACGTTTATGTTAATAAGTTAATTGTCCTGCTTCTTCTAAAAACATAGTATTCAGATTATAGTAGAGTGATAGGGCGAATTAGACAAAGTTACATAATATTGTTGGATTTTGGAGGTGTTTTTATGAAAATGGCTTTTATATCAGATATTCATGGGAACGCAGTAGCGCTAGAGACAGTTTTGCGAGATATAAAAGAAAAAAGTATCGATCAGGTTTTTGTGTTGGGAGATTTATGTTTTCGAGGGCCGGAGCCAAAGCGGTCACTGGAGCTTGTACAGGCACTGAACACCAAGGTAATCAAAGGCAATGCCGATGAATGGGTTGTCCGTGGGATTTCAGAAGGAGAAGTGCCGCCTCATGTAAAGAACATGATGGATAAGGAGCGTTTATGGTGTTATGAACAATTGAGTGCAGAGGATATTAATTTTTTGCAGGAACTGCCTTCAGACATAATGTTTAATAACGGGCAACTTAGTGTCCATGCTTTTCATGCCACACCTGACAGCTTGTTTGAAGTGGTTACCCCCGCCGAGAATGAACCTGTTTTGACAGAAAAAATGATGAAGGAAAATGCTGAACTTTTTGTATATGGCCATATACATAAGGCTTACGTGAAGTATCTGGCTGGCAAATGTCTGGCGAATACGGGAAGTGTAGGGCTGCCGTTTGATGGAGTCCCTCGAGCCTCTTATTTTTTGCTGGAAACCAATGACTTTAGTTACCAAACGAGCATTGTACGGGTAAGTTATGACATGGAACGAGTGATCCGGCAGTATAAAGAGAATGACTATCCAAACGCCGAAATGATGATCAATGTTTTAAAAAATGCAAGCTTATAACAAATATTGCAAATAAAGACCATAAGCCGTGGAGCTTATGGTCTTTTTCTGTAAACGGGAGCGTGAAAAATGAATGTACTGGTTACCGGCGGAGCAGGTTATATTGGATCTCATACTTGTGTTGAACTGTTAAATGCAGGTTATGGGTTGATTGTGGCCGATAATTTATCAAACAGCAATCAAGAATCTCTGGAAAGAGTAAAAGAAATTACGGGAAAGGAACTGTCTTTTTACTCTGTTGATCTATTAAATGCAGGGGAGATCGAGTCTATTTTCAAAGAACATACCATTGATGCAGTGATCCATATTGCCGGGTTAAAGGCAGTAGGAGAGTCCGTGATCCAGCCACTTCGGTATTATCAGAACAATATCACCGGAACCCTTAACCTGATAGAAGTAATGGAAAAGTACAATGTTGTAGACGTCAAGTTGAATTTTACATTTTTTGCTCGTTTCCTTTTTACACTTCTGCTGAAAAAATGTTCTTCCGATTTTTCATCCGATGACTTTCCTCTTCTTCGCCTCCATGGATGACCTCCGCACGATGTAGTAAACGATCTAAAATAGCTGTGGTGATCCCTTGGTCTCCTATTAAATTGCCCCATTCATCTGGACTTTTGTTTGATGTCAAGATAATCGAACTTCGTTCGTACAAATGATTAATCAAATGAAAAAATAGGTTCGCTTCTCTCTGATCCATAGCCATATACATTAAATCATCAATGATCACAAGGTCGGCATTTCTAAGTCTTTTAAGCTGAACTTTAGATTTGTTCAGGTATTCTTCTGATTTTAGAAGCTGCACAAGTTCACCCATTGTGGCGAAATAAACATTGAACCCTCCATAAACAGCCTCGAGTCCAAGTCCAATTGCGATATACGTTTTTCCAATGCCAGGGGGACCGAGAAGGATCAAATTGTATTGTTGCTCGAGCCAGCTTAATTCCCGGAGTTGAGAGAGTTGGCGAGCAGTCAGAACGTTTTGTCCTTTTAGCTCAAACTCATCTAATGACTTCACGAAAGGAAAGCGTGCCCATTTCATTCTTTTCTCAAGGCTTTTCGCTTCACGTTTGGCTAATTCATATCGGGTAATAGACTCTAAAAATTCCAAGTAGGTCCATGATGCTTTTTCAGCTTCACGAAGAAGCTGCGGCAGCTCCTCCGCCGTTTCTGCTAGACGGAGTTGACGGAATTGATCTTGTAATTCATGTACCGTCTTGTTCATTATGCTCTACCTCCTAAAATGCTGGTGTACGCATTGAGAGAACGGGTAGAGGCTTTGATATGAGAGTGTTTTGGCGATCTCGTGTAAAAGGATTGTACTTCTTCAGCCGGTTCACCTTGTAATGTATCAAGATGATGAGCGATATCACGAAAATCATTCGCATTGTAAAGCTTCTCTGTCATGCACTTGGTCAAAACAGAATCAACTAACGCTGGATACTGTTGGATTACCTTATAGATAATCGAAAACTGGTCTCGATGATACCTTGGGTATCTTTGACTAATTTCATCTAAGTATGCAGCTGCCTGAACCTGATCTTCAAAGTGAGACATGAGGCGTTGCTTAAGCTCCTTAATGCCTTTAAAGCGATCTCGGGTATGGTGGCGGTTTTGAATAAGTTTTCCCTTTTCCGAGCTGATCACATGCTCGGCAATCACTTCACCATTTGCTTCTCTACGTATGACAAGGGTCTTGTGATCTTCTTCCTTCACTTCAATCCAAACAAGGTTCTCACTCATCGTTTGATAAGTCCCGAGAGGGACGGAATAACGGTTAGACTTATACCGGATCGTATTGTCCTTGCTTATACTTCTTGTTATACTTTGGTTATTGGTACTTTCATATGAAAGTAACGAAGAGACTGGCTGTAAGTGTTGCTTTTCGAGGAGAAACACTTCTGCTGGTCTTTTTTTTGTTGTCTGGTGAACCTGATGGTTTCCAGTCCGCTCAAGCCATTGTCTTGCTCGTTCATTCCAATCTTCTATATCACTAAATACACGGCTGTCAGCGAAATTGCCTTTTACGTATTTCACGACATTTTCAATCATACCTTTAGATTCTGGGTCAGCTCTTCTACACAGGTGAATTTTGAAATTACGCTCGTTTACATAGCTTTGAAATTCAGCTGTTAAAAGCAGTTGTCCTGCATTTTCACTCACTGAGATTAAATGATCCTGATCATAGACAATCTCTTCTGTTCGCCCTCCATAGAATTGAAATGCATTTTCGTGACAACGAATCGCATCTCTTGTGGTAAATGGGCGCGCTTGCCATTCCATATATTTATGTCGGGAGCTAGCGAGCACAAAGGCAATAAAGTACAGTTTGATTTCTTTGTTGTTTACTGTTTTCTGTTTTGTTTCTCCCCAGTCTACCTGTAGTTGTTTACCCATGGGTTGTTCAGGAACTGCTTCGTATTGACGGACAATCACCTTTTTATTAATCTGATAGACTTCTCGAATACCTCTCACATATGTTCTTACAGTACTTCCACCGACCACTAGGTCGGGGTATCTCTCTAATAGCCAATCATGTATCTGAGCACTGCTTAGGTGGGGATACTCTTCTAGCCAGGCAAGTATCCAGTCCTTATAGTGATCTAGTTTTTTCTTCTTTCCCAAAGGCTGTTCAGTATAGGCTCTCGCTTCATCGAATGTCATTTCTAAATACTTATAGACAGTCGGTCTTGAGATCTTAAGCTCTTTAGCGATTTGCGCTACTTTAAACTTTCTCTTATGTAATTCCTGAATCTTTATATATAACACTAACTTCTCCTCCAAAACCTTACCCTCCAGTAAAATAACGTCACGATCTATTTTACTAAAGCAGTAGGTTGATTGAGCAAAAGTGTAAAATCCTATCGAGCAAAAAGTGTCAACTTTATTCTAGCGTTTACAAATGTGTTCAGGTTTGTTTTCAGTTCGTCTGCTACCGTATACGGCGCTCAGAAAACCGTCCCGTTTACCGAGGGGGCTTTGCTGGGAGCCACCAATCCATATGGGCGAACCAAACTAATGATTGAAGAAATGCTGAGAGACATATTTGTGGCAAACTCCAAATGGAGCATTGCGCTTTTAAGATATTTTAACCCGGTGGGTGCACATGCGAGCGGAAAAATAGGAGAAGATCCAAACGGAATACCAAATAATCTTGTTCCTTATATTACGCAGGTTGCTGTTGGAAAACAGCCGATGCTAAAAGTGTTTGGCAATGATTATGACACGAAGGACGGAACCGGGGTCAGGGATTACATCCATGTTACCGATTTAGCACAGGGACACCTAAAGGCGATTGAGAAATTGGCAAACAGTTATGGAGTAGAAGCTTATAACCTGGGCACAGGAAGAGGATACAGCGTATTGGAAATGATACAGGCATTTGAAGCAGCATCCGGCCGAAGCATCCCTTATGAAGTAGTTGAACGCCGCCAGGGAGATATTGCTGTCTGTTATGCCGATGTATCGAAGGCATATAGAGAATTGAACTGGAAAGCTGTAAAAGGGGTTAAGGAGATGTGTGAGGATTGCTGGAAATGGCAAAACAAGAATCCACAGGGGTACAGTGTAAGAGGCATCGCTGCTCATTAAGATGTTTATTATAAAGAACAAAAAAGATGCGTACAGTCTATTGTCATGTCTGTACGCATCTTTTTTCATTTTAGTTTATGTCGAAAATTTGTTCTTTAAAAAGAACGAAAAATCATTTATACTACAAATGTACTAGTCTTATGGTACTTGTTTAAGGACGGAAGGGGAGTGGATTTATGACAAAAGGACGTATGATGTATCATAAGCCAGAAGTTTTGGATCAGCAGCCAATTCGTTTTGAAACGGCTCAAAGCTGGAATCCTGGTAAAGGAAACCGTGATCATCCTGGAACAGGCAATGGGGGCGTTAACTTCCCTCCTGGTAACCCAAATCCTCCTGGAGGTGCAGGGACTCCTGGTAAAGGGAATGGGAAAAACAAATAATTTTTGTTAGGAGAACAGACAATGATCAATTATTTGACAAGAATAGGTGAGCACATCATTCAACTCAATACTTCATCTTTCCATCTTGCTCAAAGGATCAAGAACATGTTCTTCCCCATTCCTGGTTTAGAAAGGCGCGAAAATTCCATATCCATCACTATACATGATGGATATGGGGTCCCCTTTCAGGATTATGAAGTACAACCATTAATTGAGGGTGGAACGATTTCCTTTCAACGGGCAGATTACCAAATTGCAATTGATGAACAGTTCAACTCGGCAACGATTCATATTCATGATGACCTTGCCTTAAAGCACGCCATGATGAATTTATATAGTGCTTATATTGTATATCAAGGATGGGGATTACTGCTGCATTCTTCTTGTGTCATCGAAAACAATGAAGGTCACATTTTCTCCGGGCACTCCGGTGCCGGCAAATCCACTGCAGCAAGATTGTCCTATCCTAGAGAGTTGCTTTCTGATGAAGCCACCATTGTAAAAATAGATAGGGAAGGCCACACGGTCTTTGATTCACCGTTTCGAAGTGAAATGGAAGAACGTGCACGGACTGCTTTTGTGCCATTGTCAAGTATTCAACTGCTTTACCAATCCAAGACAAACAAAAGAATTAAAATAAAGAGTTCTGATGCGTTGATCTCTATGATGGATAAAGTATTTTACTGGAATTACTCTGTAAGTGAAACAAAAAAAGTGCTTCGTTTATTAACAGCCCTTGTCAGTGAAATTCCGGTACATCAGCTTTATTTTCAAAAAAACAATACTTTTTGGGAGTTGATATCATGACTCGTTACATGCAAGTCCAACCTTATGAGACTACTCAGCTGGAGGAAGAGTGGATAATCTTGGACACCGAACATTTCCATGTAACAAAACTGAATCAAGTGGGTGGTTTTTGCTGGTCCCGGCTTCAAGAGGAACAAACCATAGAGTCGTTGGTTCAAGCTCTCCTCGAGTCATACGATTTAGAAAGGCATGTGGACATGGATTCCTTATATCAAGATGTACAAACTTTTATACTACAGTTGGAAAGTGCCAGTTTAATCAAGCATGTCAATCGCTGAGGTAACCTCATCACTAATTCATCAAGTGATAAGAAAAGAAAAACAGATCGTATTGCCTGCAGCCGGAACGAGCATGTTTCCCTTGATTCAAGAAAATGATATTTGTCGTTTTATTAGCTGCGATATTGAAAGGCTGAAAAAGGGGGACGTTGCTTTATTTCATACACTTGATGGCAGAATGGTTGCCCATCGTTACTATTATTCAGAGCAAGCAGGTACTTATAAGATTTATTTTTTTAAAGGAGATACAAATCTGGGTTGGGATAAACCAATTGGAAAAGAACAATTTATTGGTAAACTGGCAAGTATTCAAAAACCAAGTATAAAAATTGGATCGGACAGCAGGGCATTTATGTTGTGGGGCCGTCTTTTGATTGTTTTTCCTATAGTAACCAGGGTATTACGATTAGTATTGTCTATAAAACGTATATTGAGTTAAAAATGGAGTGTCCGTTCATGGTAAAAACAATGGCACATGAAGTTAAAGCTTATATTAAGCTTAATGATTTTAAAAAAACATGGTCACTCTTATTTCCTTTTGTTAAAAAACAAAAGGCTGCTTATAGTATTCTATTGGTTTTGATGCTGATTGATATTGCTTTAACCTTGCTGTTTGCCTGGTTTTTTGGTGATATTACTGATGCTGCACTTCAGGGTGATTTTCCAAGACTCAAGTGGTTAATCCCAGTGGGTATTCTATTACTGATTATAAATTCGGCCTCTTCTTTTTTCACAACCTACCTGGAAACAACCACTACCAATGCCGTTAAGCGTGATTTGAAAAATTCGCTTTATCATCATATTTTGCGAATGCCGGCTAGTCATGTCTCTTCTTCTCATTCGGGAAATTTACTATCCCATTTTTCGAATGACATACATAGTGTTGATGGGGTTGTTGGAGGCAGTCTTATCAATCTGCTTCGTATGCCGCTCATCTTTTTTGCCGTTTTAGTTTATTTACTGACCATTAATTGGAAACTTTCCATGATTTGTTTGCTTATTGTTCCTTTGGCCGTCATATCGGGGTTGTTTTTTGGATGGCTTCTGAGAAGAAACAGCTGGAAAATCCATAATCTATATGATGAGATAAATCGTCACCTTACTGAAACCTTTCAAGGAATCATTGTTATTCGGTCGTATACCATGGAGCGGTCTTTTTTTAATAAGATCAAAAAACAAAACCAGCAGCTTTACGAATTGGAAATTGAAAATGCCAAATTTCAGGGCTGGTTCCATGCAGGAGGGCAATTAGTTGGAACGGCACTGTTCTTCGTTACCCTTTTTCTCGGAGCTGTATTTATAGCCAGAGGTTTGATGACCGCGGGGATGCTGCTAACCTTTATTAATTTGGTGAACCACTTGATGTATCCATTAACAGGATTGGCAGGCCAATGGGCGGGCTATCAACGATCGGTGACGGCCGTTGAACGTATTTCAAATGTCCTCAATCATCCTGTAGACAGTCAAGATCTTCCTGCCTACGTAAAGGGTGGAAGGGTCTGTCATGCAGTGGAATGTAAGGAAATTCAGTTTGGTTATGATGTGAAGAATCCAGTTCTTCAACGTTTAAATGTCTCAATCCCCGCAAAAAAAATGGTTGCCATTGTGGGACCAAGCGGTGCAGGCAAGAGCACTCTTTTTCAACTTCTGATGGGGTTTTATCATCCACAATCTGGAGCGATTTATATGGATGGACTACCCGTTGAGGAAATGACGCTTTCCCAGCTTCGCAGTTCAATTTCTTATGTTTCTCAGGAAACCTTCCTATTTGCAGGTACCATCAAGGATAATCTGATGATGGTAAAGCCAGGGGTTCCGATGAGTGAGATCGTTGAAGCAGCTAAAATAGCAAACATTCATGATTTCATTCTTTCATTACCATGCGGTTATGATACTGAAATCGGTGAGAGGGGGATTTTGTTGTCTGGAGGACAAAAGCAAAGAGTAGCGATTGCAAGAGCCATTCTTAAAGACGCTCCCATTCTGCTTTTAGATGAAGCCACTTCAGCTCTTGATAATGAAACAGAATTCTATATAAAAGAAGCATTGGAAAGATTAATGAAACACAAAACAACCATTGTTATCGCTCACAGGCTTTCCACTGTTGAAAATGCCGATTTTATTATTGTGATGGATAAAGGTAAGATTGTTCAGAAGGGGACACATCAGGAATTAATGAGCGAAAGTGGATTGTACCAGAAGTTGGCCAGAAAAGAATTTTCACAAAAACAAACGGCGTTATAACAACGAACGTGAAAGGAAGAATCGGAATTGAGCATGGAAACATTCCGTTTATTATTAAATTCAAAAGGTACATTGCCACAAGATAATCAGTTTTATAAAAATGCTATTATCGATATTGAATATTTTTCTGTTTCTGCCCAAATTTATTATTCATTAAAACAAGATGGTCGATTGCATCAAACTCCTCCGTTTTTTCAAGACCAGTTAAGACGGAATTATGAGAAAGTCTTATATCAAAATATGTTCTTGAAAAATCAGACGGATAAAGTTCTTGATCTTTTTGAGGCAAAAGGAATAGATGTTATTCCCTTAAAAGGAATTAAATTTGCCGAAAAGTATTTTGGGAATATTGGCGCCAGGGCAACATCGGATATTGATCTGCTAATAAAACCAGATCATGTACAAAAGGCGCTTGAATGTATTCAACCCCTTGGTTTCGAAATGGAGGAGGCTCCGATTCCTGGGCATTTCCATTGCAGTTTAAGCAAAAAAATTCCTCACTCAATGATTCCTCTAACCATTGAGTTGCATTGGGATATCCTTCGAAAAGATACTGCACAATTAAAAATTGAGGATTTTTGGTCGCAAGCCTTGTCTGTAGGAACTTCAAATCATATATGGGAATTGTCTTTGTACCACACATTTTATATGATTTGTCTACATGGATGGAGACATAATCTGGATTCCATCAAGTATTTTATTGATATCATGCAAGTACTGACCATTGCTGGACCAACATTAAGTTATAGAACCCTTTTTCGGGATGCTATTGATCATAAAACCTCCAAACGGCTTAAGAGGACATTGGCCATTGTTTACCATGAGTTCCCTCATCTCTCGTCCATCAAGCGTTTTCCCTATTCAAGTCGGAAAACCTATTGGAATTATGATGATATAAGATATGAGCGAAAGACTAAAAAAACGTACATAAACTTCTTTCATTATTTGTTTTTTAGCTATGATTCTGTTTTCCATGTCGTATTAGAAATGACCAACTGGGTATTTCCTTCGAAATATGAGTTGCATGCAACACTTGGTGAAGCTGGAATAAACCGTTCTGCCTTTATGAATTATACATATTTATATACTAAAAGGATGCGTTCTGTTTTTGATGCAGTATTTAAAAGGTTGAAACACAGGGCATCCTAATCATGAAATTGCCGGATTGAGGCAATTTTTTTTGTTGTGGCGGAATTCTGTTTTATCATACATACAATGAAAGGTTTTCACTCATTAATAAAAAGACCTTATTCCACATGAAAGAAGGCATTATATGAAATTAAGCATTCTTGACCAGTCACCGGCATCAAGCGGGGGAACGGCCAAACAGGCATTGGAAAATTCACTGGCTCTGGCACAGACCGGTGATCAGCTCGGCTATGAGCGATACTGGATTGCTGAACATCATGATTTTCCGGGGTTGTCGTGTCCTGCTCCTGAAGTGATGCTGGGGTATATCGGAGGTCAGACAGAATCCATCCGTATCGGATCTGGTGCTGTTTTGCTGCCTCATTACAAACCGTATAAAGTGGCTGAAACGTATAATCTGCTGGCCACGTTGTTTCCGGGCAGGATTGATGTTGGGATCGGACGTGCTCCGGGTGGCTCTGCCGAAGCGACCATGGCTTTATCGGATAACTATTTGGAACAGGTTCGCCGGATGCCGGAATCTGTTGAAGAGCTGCTTCATTTCTTCAAAAATGATTTTCCGAAAGACCATATGTTTTCAAAGATATCTCCTTCTCCAGTTCCGAAAATGGCGCCATTGCCCTGGATGCTGGGAACGAGTAAAAAGAGTGCTCTACTCGCGGCGAAGCATGGATTGCCTTATGTTTTCGGGCAGTTTATGAGCGATCAAGAAGGTTCGGAAATACTTCAACAGTACCGTTCGACATATAAAGCCGGTTCCTGGATGGCTGATCCGTACACGATCGTAACTGTATCTGTCTTTTGTGCAGAAACAGCGGAAAGAGCAGAAGAACTGGCTCTTCCAAATCACATATGGAAGCTGCAGCTGCAGAAGGGAGAGGGCAGCAAAGGCGTTCCTTCACTGCAAGAAGCGAAAGACTATTCGTTGACCGAAGAGGAAAAGGAACTCCTTGCGCGGATGAAAAATAGAACCATTACGGGCAGTCCGGGAGAAGTGAAGCGACGTCTCGAGGAGCTGCAATTTCTTTATGGGGCAGATGAATTAATGATTGTAACTATTGCGCATGATAACCGTGACCGCATTCATTCCTATGAGCTTCTTTCAAATGTTTGCTTGGATCCATCATGAGCAAAAAATTTAGAAGCTTTACATTTACTTGTTACAATCAAAAAGAAGGTAAAAATAATCTAATTTTTCGTTGATATTCAGAAAGGGGACTATTCAATTGTCCAATAAGCAGCTTCATGAAATTCCTTACTCTGTACTGGATCTTTCTCCAGTCATTGTGGGGGAAACTCCTGCAGATTCATTAAAGAAAACATTGGACTTGGCCCAGCATGCGGAGAAGTGGGGATATAACCGCTATTGGCTGGCAGAACATCATAGCATGCCCGGCATCGCCAGTTCAGCAACTTCTGTTGTGATTGGGCATGTGGCAGGCGGAACAGAACGAATCCGTGTGGGTTCAGGCGGGATCATGCTGCCAAACCATGCACCTCTTGTCATTGCCGAGCAGTTCGGCACACTGGAATCCCTGTATCCGGGCAGAATCGATCTCGGTCTGGGAAGAGCGCCGGGAACCGATCAGGTCACGGCTCATGCCTTACGCCGCGAGAACATGAGCAACGGGGAAGATTTCCCTGAACAGGTCGATGAGCTCCGTGCGTACTTAAAAGCAGACGGTGGCAGAAACAGAGTTCGTGCAATTCCTGGAGAAGGGCTCGATATTCCAATTTGGCTTCTTGGCTCTAGCGGATTTAGTGCAAGGCTTTCTGCACAGCTTGGTTTGCCGTTCTCGTTTGCCAGCCATTTTTCACCGGATAACACGTTGCCTGCGCTGGATGTGTACCGACGTAATTTTAAACCGTCAGAGGTCCTTGATAAGCCATATGCGATGGTCGGCGTAAACGTTATTGCGGCGGATACTGAAGAAAAAGCTGCTTATCTTGCAACGTCCATGCAGCAGCAGTTCTTGAACCTCGTGCGCGGAATTCCTTCTAAGCTGAAGCCGCCGGTTCAAAGCATGGAAGGTATCTGGTCTCCTTACGAAAAAGCTTCCATTGACCAGCAGCTTCGCACAACGATGATCGGTACACCGGAAACGGTTAAAGCAAAACTGCAGGCATTCCTGGATGAGACACAGGCAGATGAAATGATCATTAACGCGCAAATATTTGATCATCAAGACCGGCTTCGTTCTTATGAAATTGTATCTGAAGTATTTAGCAAGTAACGGTTTAAGCCCCCTCTCCACCATGGAGAGGGGGTTTTTGTTTTATCAAATACAATTTGTTTAATGAGGAGTGAAAGAATCTGCACATGAGGAAAAGGCGAACGTTAAGGTTAAATTGTGGATTTAAAAAATGATAGATTATAAATTTAATAGTCGGGGTATATTAAGTTCATAATACCTTTAAAGGAGATGAAACGAGATGTTAAATTATAACAAAGTTGAAATCATTGAATTCGTTAAAGGTGAAAAGTTCGACTTGAATGATTACTTATCTCAATTGGTTACTGCTAATCTTCAGCGCTAGGAAATCTTGTTCATTACATAAATTTTAAGATATTTGAACAAATGATACGATTGATCTATTTAAAAGCATTGCTCATGCAGTGCTTTTTTATATTTGTTCGCTTAATGTGATTGATGAGTGGTTACACCTAATATTCACATTGTGGCCGATCAAAGGTAAAAAAAGCGGCCAGCTAGGTAACAACTGGCCAAAGAGAGTTATTCGGGGGAGGTGCGGCTACCATCCGCGCCTTCTTTTAAAGAATAACATAAGAACAAGTGTTCGTAAACACCTTTTTTAAAAAGGCACAAATTTATTTTTTTGAATCAGCTATCCTAGAATCGTCCATCCTTTTATGGAAGTGACGCTGTTAAAAAATAGCGGCAGGAACAATTAAGAGAAATCCAATCATGATGGATCAGGCTTAGCTTCCTCGGTAAACGAAATCGTAATCGGTTTCGTTTTTTTAATTTTTGTCAACGTAATTAGCAGCAAGCCGTGCTTGTATTCTGCTTTTATATCATCTGGTAAGTATGCGAATGGAATGGAAATGACCTTTTTAAAGGGGCCGGACAGCCGTTCGTTCATTTTGAGCGCTTCTTTTTCAACAGGATATAGATAAGGGATATTTCCCTGCAGGATCAACTGGTTGGCTTCTAGCTCGATTTGAAGATCTTCCTGGGAGTGTAAACCGGGAAGCTCAACGATAATATGGCCTTCGGTTTCTGTTTCATAAAAATCGCTGCATGCGGTCCGTTTGGGGACAACCCGGTTTAGATCCTGCCAAAAATCATGACCCAGTACGCCATCCACTTTTTCTTGAATGGAAGCCCAGTCGAAATTCACTTTTTTCCCCATCAACCTTTCCTCCATCCTCTCAAAATTGACCGATTCTATATAGTTTATGAGCGAAAGGAGAAAACATTATGATTTTCAATTGTTGACTTCAGTTATCTAGTTGAATTATTTAATTATAATTATTATAAAAAAGTATTGATTTTATAGTAATAGCTGTTATTATTATATTTATAATAATTCTAAATAACTTACGAGGTGATTCGAATGACGAACAAGAATCGTTTAACAACAAGCTGGGGCGCTCCAGTTGGAGATAACCAAAATTCAATGACTGCAGGTTCAAGAGGACCAACGCTCATCCAGGATGTGCACCTATTGGAAAAACTCGCACATTTTAACCGGGAACGGGTGCCTGAGCGTGTTGTTCATGCGAAAGGAGCAGGAGCTCACGGGTATTTTGAAGTCACCAATGATGTTTCCAACTACACAAAGGCCGATTTTTTATCTGAAGTCGGAAAACGCACACCGCTTTTCGTCCGTTTTTCAACGGTAGCAGGAGAAAACGGCTCTGCAGATACCGTTCGGGACCCTCGTGGGTTTGCTGTGAAATTTTACACCGAAGAAGGAAACTATGACCTTGTGGGCAACAACACGCCGGTGTTCTTTATCAGAGATGCCATCAAGTTTCCTGATTTTATCCATACACAGAAAAGAGATCCGAAAACTCATCTCAAAAATCCAACCGCTGTTTGGGACTTCTGGTCACTTTCTCCAGAATCTCTTCATCAGGTGACCATTCTGATGTCAGACCGCGGGATTCCGGCCACACTCCGTCATATGCACGGGTTTGGAAGCCACACTTTCAAGTGGGTGAACAAAGAAGGAGAAGGGGTCTGGGTTAAATATCACTTTAAAACAGAACAAGGCGTAGCCAATCTTGCTCCTGATGCGGCCGCTAAAATAGCGGGGGAAAATCCGGATTATCATACAGAGGATCTGTTCAATGCCATTGAAGAGGGTGACTTCCCGGCATGGAAGCTATATGTTCAGATCATGCCGCTTGAAGATGCAAACACCTATCGTTTTGACCCGTTTGATGTAACGAAAGTGTGGTCCCAAAAGGATTATCCGCTAATTGAGGTGGGCAAAATGATATTGGACAGAAACCCTGAAAACTATTTTGCTGAAGTGGAGCAGGCGACATTCTCACCAGGTACCCTTGTACCGGGAATTGACGTTTCTCCTGACAAGATGCTTCAGGGACGCCTGTTTGCCTACTCTGACGCACACCGCTATCGTGTAGGCGCCAATCATCAGGCACTGCCGATCAACCGTCCGCGCAATGAAGTGAAGAATTATCAGAGAGACGGGCAGTTGCGATTTGACAACAATGGCGGTGGGTCCGTGTATTATGAGCCAAACAGTTTTGGAGGACCGCAAGAGTCTCCAGAGAATAAGCAGGCTGCTTACCCAGTTTATGGAGTGGCCGACAGTGTGGCTTATGATCACAACGATCACTACACTCAAGCAGGAGACCTGTATCGTCTCATGACCGAAGAAGAACGTACACGGCTTGTCAATAATATTGTAGGAGCCATGAAGCCTGTGAAAAAAGAAGAAATCAAGCTTCGCCAGATTCAGCATTTCTTTAAAGCGGATCCGGAATATGGAAGAAAAGTGGCTGAAGGTATAGGCTTACCGCTTCCTCAAGAAACTCATTAATTCTCATTTACAGGTGATTTTCTCAATTGATAGGCAAGAGTGCGTATTGCAACTAAAACGTACTGAGTGCGTATTGCAACTAATACGTACTGAGTGCGTATATAAAAAAATGTTTAAAAGGGATGTTGATCGTGGATGCGGAACAAGCAGCAAAAACCAAGCTGAAAGAAATCGGAATGCGGATCACCCCTCAGCGTGTACTGATCCTGAAAAACATTATAGCGATGAACGGCCATTTAACCGCTGAGGAAATTCACAGGGAACTTCCGTCATTCATTACTCTGGCTACCGTCTATAATAATTTGAAATATTTTGCAGAGCTTAATCTCATCAACGAGCTTTCGTTTGGAAGTTCATGCAGTAAATATGAATTGGCCGATACCAGTCATTACCATGTGATCTGTGAATCGTGCCAGCAAATTGCAGATTTTAATTATCCTTTACTGAATGAAGTGGAGTACGCTGCTGCCCAGGTGGCACATTTTAAAGTTCACCGCCACACGCTTGAGTTTTATGGCCTTTGCCAGGAATGCAAAAAGAAAAAATAACGAATAAAGTGAGGTATTAGCATGAATGTACCTGTTCCTGTTGAATGTCCACGATGCCACAGTGAAATTAAACAATTAAAACACAGTGTCCGCTGCAAATGCGGAATGAGAATGAAAAGAAAATAAACGAAACGAAAACCCAATCGGATGCCGATTGGGTTTTTTGTTTAGCTGCATATTGTAATTTCATCGTGATCCACACAACGCATGTTGTCACAGATGAGTCTTGTTTGAAAACGGTAGGAGACCGTTGATGAGGATGATAGAAGATCTTGCGGAAGTTGGTACGTTAGTGGAATTTCGATACTGCCATCGGAGGCGAGCTCTTTGGACATGTAGATGGTGGTGACAGACTCAATCATGTGTTCGGTTTTATCTTCAGTGTTATGAAGGATAAGGTCACACTCGAGCCTTTTTATAATCTGCTTCATCCATTTGCCTTTCAAGCGGAAATAGCCATTTACATTTTGACCGGGCTTCAGCTCGTTTGAGTCCAAAACTAAATCTATACTTGCCTGCCCTAGCTTGAAGAAGCTCATACATTTTTTTAACACGGTGATCAGACCTCCAGTTGATAATAGCCAATTGAAGAAAGTGATTATTCAAGTAAAAAACCTTTACCTGTATTGTCCTGGTAAAGGTTTTAACATCTAGAAAGACCTTTACCAGGTGGCAAAGGTGTCGCTACAACTAGATGTTGCCAGTTAAGCCGGTGATCAAGGAATCACGGGATGTCGACGTAACTGTCAGCTACTCCCCTTTGGAGTTTAATTTATATCAATTTTATAGTCGTTTTGTTCATCACTTCATCGATTCGATACCCATTGTATACGCCTGGATTAGTGATGTCAACACACTTTTTCATAAGCAATTGTTAACTTTTTATGACCATGTGAAATCCGGTATTCTAACCAGAGGCATCCTCTGAATACATTGTGATAATGGGCGATTTCCGTTGACGGAAAGAAGGGATGGGCTCGGCACCATCTGGGGGTGGCATGATGATTGGCTTTTATGAATTGGTTCATAAGATGGAAGAGTTGCAGGCAGGTTGTGTAGCAGCGACGTTAATTAAAGTGGAAGGTTCGTCCTATTTGAAAGAAGGGGCGATGATGCTTTTCTGGGAGGAGAACCAGGCAGGAATGATCAGTGCCGGCTGCGCAGAGGCTGATCTCATGGAAAGAGCCCGCAGAGTTGCGGAAGATAGTATCCCCCAATATGTTACATACAACCTGAAGGAGGAAGATGATCTTTCCTGGGGACAGGGAGCCGGCTGCAATGGTGTGCTGCATGTCTGGTTGGAGGTGGTGGATGATAAATTAAGACGTCAGCTCCTTTATACGAAGTCCATGCTGGAAAAGGGAAAATCGATTTTGCACCGGAAAGAAATTTCTCTCATACCTTACCCCACAACAATCAATGAATTTATAAAAGTGGAAGATACGGACCAGGCTTCTTTGTTTTCAAGCGGTGTTCAGTTTATGGACCATGAAGGAATGGTCTATACCCATCTCTATGAACCTAAACCGCGCTTGATCGTATTTGGGGCGGGATTTGATGGAAGAACAGTGGCTGAGCTGGCATATAAAACAGGGTGGATGGTCATGGTATGTGACTGGCGGCCGGCTCTCTTGTGCAAAGAGGACTATTCATTTCCGGTAGAGACATTTTGTTGTGAATCGGGGGGGTTAAGTAAGGTATGTATGGTAAATGAACGAGACTTTATCGTCGTGATGTCTCATAACTTTCAAAAAGATAAAGAATTTTTGTCATGTCTGCCGGAAGACCAGCTTCGTTATGTTGGTGTGCTGGGGCCGAGGGAGCGTACAGAACGGCTTTTGGAAACAAAAGAACTGCCGGATTTTATTCATTCGCCGGTGGGACTTTCTATCGGTTCGAGAGGTCCTCAAGAAATTGCCATAAGCATACTTGCGGAAATGATCAACGTTTTCCGTACAAGGAACCAGGCGGCAGATATAAGCAAAAGGTAAGGGGGAGGGTAGCATTGGGGTTGATCGGAAAAAGTGTGTTTCGGAAAGAAGCCTGGGAAAAAGTAACCGGTACGGCCAGGTATACAGCAGATTATCCGTCAACTGACTCGCTCCATGCCAAAATTGTTGTAAGTCCCTATGCTCATGCGCTGATCAAGAGCATCCATATAGCAAAAGCCAAAGAGGTGTTTGGTGTGCGTGCGGTTATAACAGGCGAGCACTTTCCGTTAACCGGTGAAGAAATCAGGGACCGTCCGGTGCTGGCGAAAAATAAAGTGAGACACCACGGCGAAGCGGTCGCTCTTGTGGTGGCCGATACTCCGCAACAGGCCAAACGGGCAGCAGAACTGATAGAAGTGGAATACGAACAATTGCCCGTCGTACATTCGCCGACAGAGGCCTTAAAGCCAAACGCGCCACTCGTTCATGAACAGCTCGGCAGTTATAAAAAGGAGGATCGGGTGTATCCTGAGCCAGGAACCAACGTTGCCAACCGGACCAAGATACGCAAAGGCAGCATGGAGAGAGGATGGAATCTGTCAGAGGTAGTGGTGGAAGAGCGCTTTTCATTTTCTCCATCCGATCATGCGGCAATGGAAACAAGGTGTTCAACCGCTGAAATCCATCCCGATGGCAATGTATACATCATGACCTCGTCACAAGCGCCATTCATGGTGAAGCGGTTAATCCATGATTATTTTGGCGTGGACATTGGAAAGATCATTGTAGAAACACCCTTGGTAGGAGGTGCATACGGAGGTAAGGCGTCCATTCAGCTTGAACTTCTTGCATTTATCGGGTCCATTGCGGTGGGAGGCCGAAAAGTCCGGATTTTAAATATCAGGGAACAAGATATGCTGACTTCGCCATGCCACATCGGCCTGGATGCCACTGTGAAGCTCGGAAGTACCAGAGAGGGGAAAATTCAGGCGGCAGAGCTTCTTTTTTTGTTTGATGGAGGAGCGTATTCTGACAAAGGTGCTGATTTAAACCGGGCTGCAGCCGTCGACTGTACGGGTCCCTATGATATTGATCATGTATGGTGTGATTCACTCTGTGTTTATACGAATCATCCGTATGCAGCGCCCTTTCGAGGGTTCAGCCATTCAGAGCTCCTGTTCGCCGTGGAACGAACCATGGATGTGCTCGCCGACAAGCTCGGAATGGATCGATTACAGCTTAGATACATTAATGCGATCCGGCCGGGAGATACCACTCCGACACAAGTGAAGCTGAATAAAAGCAATGTAGGAAATTTACCGGAATGCATTGTTCGGTTAAAGAAAATGATTGACTGGGATATGGGCATGATTCAGGACCTCGGCAACGATAAACTAAGGGTTAAAGGGGTCAGCTGTATATGGAAAACCTCCACAATTGAATCAGATGCAGGCTCCGGAGTGACCTTGAGCTTCAATCCTGACGGAAGCATCAACCTCATTTCTGGCGTCATCGAAATTGGCACAGGAACAAAAACGATCCTGGCACAAATTTTGGCCGAACGGCTAAAAATGGATATACGGATGGTTCATGTCCAAATGAAAGTAAACACACAAAGTACCCCCGAACATTGGAAAACGGTGGCCAGCCGCGGAACCTTTATGGCGGGTCGTGCTGTACTGGCGGCAGCTGAAGATTTGATTGAGCAGTTAAAAAGCATCGCTTCGTGTGTGTTGCGGGTTCAGGCCGCTGATTTGGAGGTTGGGTACGGAAAAGTATTTTTGCGTGATGAACCGGAAACTCACCTTGATATTAAAGATGTGGCCTATGGCTATGTTTATCCGAACGGAAATGGAATTGGCGGTCAGATCATCGGAAGAGGTCATTACAATCTCAGAAGGCTCACGTACCTTGATAAAGAGACGGGATCAGGAAAGCCGGGGCCGGAATGGTCGGTTGGTGCCCAGGCGGTCGAAATTGAATATGACAAAAAACATCTCACATACAGAATCGTCCGTGCATTTTCAGCGGTTGATATTGGGACGGTTTTAAATGAAAAAGCAGCACGGGGCCAGGTGATGGGGGCGATGAGTATGGGTCTTGCCTTTGGTGGAAGGGAAACCTTTGTTTTTGATGAATGGGGCAGAGTTTTGAATCCGCAATTAAGAACCTACCGGCCGCTCCGGTATGGGGAACATCCAGAGTATCACGTGGAATTTGTTGTAACTCCACAACTTGATGCGGCCTACGGCGCCAGAGGAGCCGGAGAACATGGTCTGATGGGGATGCCTGCTGCTCTTGGAAACGCCCTTTCCCTGGCCGCGGGTGTAAAATTGAACGAATTGCCTCTTATTCCGGAACAGATCTGGAAAATGAAACAAAAAGAAGGACATTCCCATGCTTCCTTATGATTTTGATTATTACCTGCCCAAAACCGTGGAGGAAGGGGTCCGGCTCTTTCAGCAGCTCGAACGTGAAGGGAAGATTCCGGTCTATTATTCTGGAGGAACCGAAATTATTACCCTGGGCCGCCTGAATCTGGTGGAAACAAACGCGGTTATTGACATAAAAGCCATTGGAGAATGCAAGGAGCTTACCGTAAAAGATCAGCGGTTGATCGTCGGATCTGCGCTCTCTTTAACGGCAGTTGAGGAAAAAAACGTGTTCCCATTATTAAGCAAAGCAGCGAGCGGGGTGGCCGATCATACGGCCAGAAACAAAATTACGGTGGGAGGAAATATTTGCGGACAAATTTTTTACCGCGAAGCGGTGCTCCCTTTTTTGTTGACTGACAGCCATGTTGTAATTGCAGGGAAAAACGGACTCAGACAGACACCTATTCATCAGCTTTTCAAGCGCAATCTTAAGCTTCAAAAAGGAGAATTCCTCGTTCAACTGCACACGGACCGGCGTTTTTTAACGATGCCGTATGTGTGCGTTAAACGAAGACAGCAATGGGATACAGGCTATCCGTTGATCACGGTAGCTGTTTTAAAAAAGGAAAATGAAACCAGGATAGCGATTAGCGGTCTTTGCCCATTTCCTTTTCGGGCGTTCGAAATGGAAAAAGCAATTCAACAAGTTGGTCCGTTAGGTGACAGGATTCAAGAGGCGCTTCGGCATGTGCCGCAGCCGGTGCTCGATGATGTAGAAGGTTCATCCGGTTATCGGGTGTTCGTTCTGGAACAGATGCTTCAAGACTTGTTAAGGAAACTGGAGGGGAACCACCCATGATTTCAGCCCGTTTAACCGTGAATGATGAAGAAAGAGAAATAGCGTTTCGGCCATCAGACACACTTCTTTTTGTGCTCCGGGAAAGGCTTGGTTTGACCGGGGCAAAGCCGGGCTGCCTGAACGGTGATTGTGGAGCCTGTACGGTCAATGTGAACGGCACGGCCATGAAATCGTGCCTGATGCTTGCGGTTGAAGGGATGAACCAAACGATACGCACGATTGAAGGATTAAAGGATTCGCCCATTCAGCATGCTTTTATTGAACATTTTGCTTTTCAGTGCGGATATTGCACGCCGGGCTTTATCATGAATATCAACAGTTTGCTGAAAAAGCATCCGAATGCGGACGATTCCACCATTAAAGAATTTTTAAGCTCAAACATTTGCAGGTGTACAGGATATCAGGAAATTGAAAAGGCGGTAAAATCTCTGCTTAAAATAAACCGGGAAGATAAGGCTGGCTTACCGAATGACGAGTAAGCTGGCTTTTTTTCCTGCTTGGAAGCTAAACATCTAGTTTAACTTCAGCCATGAAGGGTACGTCTATGAGTAGGTACATAATCCCAATCATCAAATTTGACCGAATAAAAAAAGGAGGAGAACACTATCAATAACAACGATTCCAGCAAAAATGGAGCAAAGAACAAAAAAAATAAGCAGCTTGATGCATTCCGCGTAAACAACAAAGGCAAGAAACTCACAACCAACCAGGGGCTCAAGGTTTCCGAGGACGAGCATTCGTTAAAAGCGGGTGTGCGCGGTCCTACCTTAATGGAAGACTTTCATTTTCGTGAAAAAATGACCCACTTTGACCATGAGCGGATTCCGGAGCGGATTGTCCATGCGAGAGGCTATGCTGCACACGGAGAATTCGAAGTTTACGAATCCATGAAAGAATATACGAAGGCAGGATTTTTGCAGGATCCATCCGTAAAAACACCGGTTTTCGTCCGATTTTCAACGGTGGCAGGATCCCGTGGTTCAGGAGATACGGTCCGAGACGTTCGTGGTTTCGCGACAAAGTTTTATACCGAAGAAGGAAACTATGACCTTGTCGGAAACAACATTCCGGTCTTTTTTATTCAAGACGCGCTAAAGTTTCCGGATCTTGTTCATTCCTTCAAGCCGGAGCAGCACAATGAAATTCCTCAGGCATCCACAGCCCATGATACATTTTGGGATTTTATCGCCAACAATACTGAATCGGCTCATATGATGATGTGGGCGATGTCCGACCGTGCGATTCCGCGCAGCTACCGGATGATGGAAGGCTTCGGTGTCCATACGTTCCGCTTTGTAAATGATAAAGGCGAGGGACGCTTTATTAAATTCCACTGGAAGCCGAAGCTTGGTGTCCATTCACTAGTATGGGATGAAGCCCAGCTACTTGCCGGCAAGAACCCTGACTTCCACCGCCAGGACCTGTATGAGGCGATTGAGAACGGCGATTACCCGGAATGGGAGCTTGGCGTGCAAATGATTGAAGAGAAGGATGAATTCAACTTCAATTTTGATGTGCTTGATCCAACGAAAGTGTGGCCGGAGGAGCAGGTTCCTGTGAAGATCATCGGCAAGATGACACTCAAAAAAAATCCGGATAATTATTTTGCAGAAACGGAACAGGTCGCATTCCATCCGGGCCACGTAGTGCCAGGGATTGATTTTACGAACGATCCGCTTCTTCAGGGACGATTGTTCTCGTACACAGACACACAGCTTTCGCGATTGGGCGGCCCGAACTTCCATGAAATCCCGATTAATCGTCCGGTGTGCCCGTTCCATAACAATCAGCGGGACGGCATGCACCGCATGACCATTAACCAGGGACCGGTCGCTTATCACAAAAACTCATTGGATAATAATGATCCCGCGCCGGCAACAGAAGGAGAAGGCGGCTATGTTCACTATCAGGAGAAAGTAGAAGGGCGCAAGGTCCGACAGCGTAGTGAAAGCTTTAAAGACCATTACAGCCAGGCCAAGCTTTTCTGGAACAGTATGTCTGATGTGGAAAAACAGCATATCATTAAAGCCTTCCGCTTTGAGCTTGGAAAAGTCAAAAGCAAAAGTGTGCAGCAGCAGGTGGTTGAGGTGATCAGCCGTGTGGATACAACACTTGCGGAGCAGGTTGCCGCAGGGATCGGTGTGACAGCTCCGGAAGGGATTGAGCCATCCGATGAAACCATGTCTTCTCCGGCATTGAGCCAGGAAAATACGGTAAAAGCACCAGCTACCCGAAAAGTAGCCATTTTGGCAGAAGACGGATTTAATGGAGAAGAAGTAAAAGGGCTTCAGGATGCGTTGAAAAATGCAGGAATTGCTTCTGAAATTATAAGTGAAACATTGACTCCTATCTCGAGCAGTCAAGGAGAGGAGCTTCAGGTAGATCAGACGTTACTGACCAGTGATTCCGTTCTGTACGATGCCGTATATGTGGCAGGCGGAGGTGATAGTGTCAGCACCTTAAAAGGAATTAAAGAGGCAACAACGTTTGTGAATGAGGCGTACAGCCACTATAAAGCCATAGGAGCCTCTGCAGAAGGGACGGAACTTCTTGCAGCAGCAGGAGTAGAAACCAGCTCAAGTGCAGATGGCGTCGTGATTTTGCAAGGCGGAAACAGCGATGAATTTATTCAAGCTATTGCACAACACCGCCACTGGGCGCGCCAGGTATAAAAGAATCTATTGGAAGGAGCAGCGGATAAAGCTGCTTCTTTTTTTATTAAAGGAAACAGGAATGAATAACGAGAAATAGATATGGAGCAAATGACGAACGAAAGGGCAGGAGTCTATGTATACAACCATCATCGAACCGCGTGTGTCAGAAACAGACGGCGTCGGCCATATTAACAATACAACCATTCCCATCTGGTTTGAAGCAGGGCGCAATCAGCTGTTTAAATTGTTTATGCCGGACAGTTCTTTTAAAAACTGGAGAATGATCATTTTAAATATGAATGTTGATTTTGTGGACCAAATCTATTTCGGACAGGAAGTGAAGGTTAACACCTGGGTTCAGCGAATCGGAAACACAAGTTTGGAGCTATATGAAGAAATTCATCAGGAAAACAGGCTTTGTGCCAGGGGAACGGCCGTCTATGTTAATCATAATCTGGAGAGCAAAACCTCGGAATCTATTCCGGAGGACATCCGGGTGGAGCTTCAGAAACATTTGAAATAGGCGTAAGAGAGAGGTCGGTACGACGAAGTCCCGGCTTCTTTTTTTTATGAAAATGACGTGATATGCAACTATTTCTTGTCGAACCGCAAGTAAATTCGGCTTTACCGCTACTAATCTCTGTCGAACCGCAAGTAAATCCCGCTCTGCCGCAACTAAATCATGTCGAACCGCAAGTACCGCTTCTCACCACCCCGCAAACCCTCCCCTCGTGAGCAGGATGAGAGCCAAATCGGCGTATTCCCTTTACAATAGGGGAGAATAAGGTACGAGGAGGTACAAAATGAAGGTAGAAATATGGTCAGATTATGTTTGTCCATTTTGTTATATAGGAAAAAGGCGCTTTGAAAATGCCCTGAGTGGGTTTGAAGGACGCGAGCAAGTGGAGGTTGTGTACAAAAGCTTCGAGCTGGATCCTTCGTTTCAAAAAACAGATCAGGATATTCATGCTGTGCTAGCCCAGAAATATGGTACATCGTATGAGCAGGGAAAAAGCATGAACGACCAGATGACAGAACGGGCAAAGGACGTTGGTTTGGCGTATGACTTTGACCGGGCGATTCCGGCCAATACGTTTGATGCCCACAGGGTCTCTCATTTTGCCAAACAGAATGGATTGTTAAAAGAAGTAACAGAGCGGATCTTGAAAGGGTATTTTACCGAAGGCCTTGATCTTAATGATCACGCTACCCTTGCAAAACTTGCCGGAGAAGCGGGACTTGATGAGCAGGCGACTCTTGCTGTTTTAAAAGAAGGAAAATTCGCAGAGGATGTTCGTGCCGATGAGGAAGAAGGCTCCCGTCTTGGTATTACCGGCGTTCCGTTTTTCGTATTTAACCAAAAATACGGAGTATCAGGCGCGCAGCCGGAGGATGTGTTTACTGAGGTTCTTGAAAAGGTGAAGAAGGAGGAACAGGAGGAGTCTCCGATTCAACTGCTGAACCAAAACGGGAATCAAAAAAACAAGGAAAAGGACTGCAGTGACGGTTCCTGCAACATCTAATTTGTTTCCCTAGATAAGGAGTGAAATGTATGGCGAGCAGCGTTATTTTGAATGACACAAAAATCATGGTCCGTGACTTTCAACAAAGAGCAGTGAACGGACGAAGGCAAATTTCTTTTCAATTTCAGGTTGAACACAAAGACTATCACGATATTACCACGCTGTTGTACAAAAACGATTTCGATGTAAATGTTCCTGAGGAAGAGATATCGTTCAGGGCATCCATCACCAATTATTCTACTTCCGTTACAAACCTGTACGAAGAAAATGCAGTAGGAGATTTTTATCTGGAGCTTACGGAAAAGGAATAAAATCACGAAGAGAGCGGGATTTCCGTTCTCTTTTTTCGTGCTACAATATCAGAGGAACAACAAGGTAAAAAGAAAAGGTGTGAGCTATGGAACGGTTTAAAACATCAGCACTTCTTGATGTCATCAGTGAATTGTTTTCAAACGAAGCATCAATTGCGGTTACGGATACCGAGCATTATATTTATTATCAGCCCAGCAGACGGATCAATTTAAAAATTAAACCGGGTGATGGGATCAAAGAGGGGACCATTACACATAAAGCACTGGTGTCCCGGCAAAAAGTCTCCCAATTTATCAATCGCGATATTTTTGGAACGCCTTATTATGGGATGGCGGTTCCCTTATTTGATCAGGAAGAACTGCAAGGATGTGTGACCGCAATTTTTCCGGCGCTGACAAGCGGGAAAACGGTGGTTACGGTAAAAAGCGAGGATGGCTGGATTCCAATCCCGTTCTCGGATATCTTTTATTTGGAGGCGAAGGACCGCAAGACCTACGTCATAGGGGAAAAGCACACGGGAAGCCACAAGGATACACTGAATGAGTTTGATTTTCTTTTGCCCAAGGATAATTTTGTCCGCTGTCATCGCTCGTTCATCGTAAATGTTCATCACATTTTGGAGATCTATCCGGACACCCATTCAACCTTTTTATTAAAAATGAAAAACGGTGAACAAGTGCCTGTCAGCCAGTCTTATGCAAGCTATTTCAGAACATTGCTTGGCTTCTGACCAAATCCTTCTGTTTGGTGAACTGAATGTTCTGTCTTATCTCAATTTTTTGTGATTTATTCCCTTTCTCTCTCGATCATGATTCTGTTTGCTACACTTATGAAAAGAGAGAGACAAGGAGTGTGGAGAAAATGGAAAGCGTTTGCAAACGAATTCGAGATCAGCGCTTACATGATCGGATAGTGTCTGCAGAGGAAGCCGCATCCTGGATCGAAGATGGAATGACACTTGGCTTAAGCGGATTTACGCGGGCAGGAGATGTGAAGGCCGTGCCGTTTGCTCTTGCCAAACGGGCGGAAGAAAATCCCCTGAAAGTCAATGTGTTCACAGGTGCCTCCCTTGGGTCAGATGTTGATAAACTGTTTGCCGAGAAGAACTTGATTAACAAACGGCTGCCGTTTCAGGCAGACGCGACCATGAGAAAAGGCATCAATGCCGGGGATTTTCATTTTGTTGATCAGCATTTGTCCCATACATCGGAATGGATCCGCTCAAATGTACTGGACACGATCGACTTTGCGATTTTGGAAGCAATTGCAGTTACCGAGGAAGGTATGGTGATTCCAACCACATCGATCGGCAACTCTATGGTGTTTTCACAGCATGCCAAAAACATCATCATTGAAATCAACACCGCACAGACAGAGTTGCTCGAAGGCATTCATGATTTGTACGAACCAGGGCCGCAGGGTGAACGGCAGCCCATCCCGCTTTCTGCGCCTTCCGACCGGATCGGTGTAAAGGGAATCCAGGTGGATGTGGACAAGATCAGAGGGATTGTTTTTACCCATCAAGAGGATTCGCCGTCCACCATCGTTGAACCCGATGAGGAAACCGTTGTCATGGCACAGCACTTGATCACATTTTTAAGAGAAGAAATCAAGGCAGGCCGTCTGACAGAAAACCTCGCTCCGCTTCAGTCAGGAATCGGTTCGGTGGCTAACGCGGTTTTTCACGGATTGCTGGATTCCGAGTTTACGGATTTGGAAGTCTATTCAGAGGTTCTTCAGGATGCGGTATTTGATTTGCTGGATGCCGGTAAAGTGAAATTTGCGTCTTGCTGCTCGATTACTTTGTCTTCAGAAAAAATGAAAAGCGTATTTTCCAATTTTGAAACGTACCGAGACCGTTTACTCCTGAGACCTCAGGAAATTTCCAATCATCCGGAACTTATTCGCCGGATGGGGCTCATCTCTATTAATACTGCGCTTGAACTGGATATTTATGGTAATGTTAACTCGACCCATGTGATGGGAACGAAGATGATGAATGGCATTGGCGGATCAGGAGACTTTGCCCGCAATGCGCGCATTGGCATTTTCGTGACCAAATCCATTGCAAAGGACGGAAAAATCTCGAGCATCGTTCCATTCGTATCCCATGTGGATCATACAGAGCATGATGTGGATGTGATTGTCACAGAACAGGGATACGCAGATTTAAGAGGGCTGGCGCCTAGAGAGCGTGTGCAGAAGATTATCGAAAATTGTGCGCATCCGCTGTACCGTGACCAGCTGAATGAATATTACCAAGAGGCGTTGAAAAAAGGCGGACAAACGCCGCATGTGCTTGAAAAGGCTTTTTCGTGGCATACAAATTTTGAAAAGAACGGAACAATGCTCGAAAAGGCAGCACAGCCTGTCTAAACCATAAGAAAGCTGACTTTTCTTTTGCGAAGTCAGCTTTTTTTGTTAAAGGGTTGCGTTTTCGGTTGCTATTTTAATAAATGACATAAGAAATGACGTGTGAATTGGCACAGGTCATTTTATTAAGGTTTTTAGCTTGATATTTCATTTTTGGCATAGATAGTAACTTTATATTTTATAATGGACAAAAAATAGTGCTCCTTTAAAATGTTGTGTGAAAATTGCTGTCCATTTCAATGTCACTTGGGGTACAGGCAATATGCTCTTCATATACAATTAACGGGGCAGTTTCGTACAATAAGGATGGCAATGTGTGGATTTATTTGAGAGGTGTGTGGTAATTAATGATTTTGGTCAGTTCTTGTTTAGCTGGATTAGAAGTAAGGTATAACGGTACACATAGCTTAGATAATAGGATAAGTAAATTAGTTGATGAGAATAAAGCTGTTACTATCTGTCCCGAATTGCTTGGTGGGTTATTAACCCCAAGGGAACCTGCTGAAATAGTAGGCGGAGACGGAGAAGATGTACTGGATGGGAAGGCTAGAGTAGTTGAGAAGTCTGGTAACGACGTAACCGAACTTTACATAAAAGGAGCTTACGCTACTTTAGAAAAAGCTAAAAAAATGGACGCAACACTAGTTGTTCTCAAGGAGAATAGCCCATCCTGTGGCAGTTTAATGATTTATAACGGTGAATTTAAAGGTAACAAAATTGTTGGAAACGGAGTTACTTCAGCCTTACTTAAAAGAAATGGTTTACAAGTAATTTCAGAAGAACAATTTATTGACAATTTCTTTTAGTTATCAATGAATCGCAGCAGGGACAGCAGCTTTGGTTCAATGACAGTCTGTTTTGAACGAATCTTTATTCACAAGCGGCTGTGCACCGACGTGTAGTCAACTTGACAATGGATTTTTTACCGCTAAAAATAGTGATCAGCCATGTTGCTAAATCACAATGAGACTCAGAATGCTATAAATCAAAATCAACCATAACAACCTCCAAGGAGCTCCGCATACTTTTTACTAATGCTTTGAGAAGACACAAAGGGGCTGTCCAGAAAGTCAGTGTAAACTGACTTTCTGGCAGCCTTTTTTTAAAATACTATAAAAAGTACACAAAAAAATCGTCCTCTTTAGTAAAATGAAAGTTACCACACCAACATTTTCACGAAAAGAAAGGACGATTTTTTATGCGCAATCTTACGATTACTACTGAAAATTATACCACGCAAACGAGCCTTCCTCTAGGGGGAATCCAAGAAAGTTCTTCTACTAAACGAAAATTAGCTCCCACCTTCAAACCGTACGATAACCAACAAGTTCAAATGATCTTTGATCTGCAGGAATGGATTCCAGCCCACCATGTGGCACGTGTAATTGATGAGATGGTGGAGGGCATTCCTGATGACCGGCTATTTTCTTATTACTCCGGCGGTGGACGGAGCTCATATCACCCAAAAATGATGGTGAAAGTCCTCCTCTATGGGTATTCACAGAAGGTCTATTCGTGTCGCGGAATTGAAAAGCTGCTTCAGGAAAATCTTCCGGCCATGTGGCTCGCAGCCATGCAGAAGCCCGATTTCCGAACGTTGAACGACTTTCGCGGCCAACGGATGAAAGCCTTGATGGATGAACTGTTTGAAACCATGATCAGGCAACTCATCCAGGACGAGTATATTACGATGGATCACTACTTTTTGGATGGTACAAAGATCGAAGCCGATGCCAATAAGTATTCTTTCGTGTGGAAAAAATCCACCGTGAAACATGAAGCGAAGTTGAAAGAGAAAATTCAAGAAACGCTGCACCACATCAACCGCCTCACTGAATTAGAAGCGTTGCCAGAAGGAGATGAAACCAGCGATGAGCTCTCCCTTCCATTAGAAGAAGCCGCAACGATTCTCGATGAAGAAGTCACGTCCCTGACGGATGCGATCGAGAAGGAAACGAATACCGAAAAACGCAAAGAGATGCGTAAGAAGCGCAGTATCTACAAAAAACCCTTGAAGCTTATTCGTCACGATTTCTTGCCTCGTTTAGCCAAATATAAGGAACAGAACGAACGGTTTGGAGACCGGAACAGTTACTCCAAAACCGATACCGACGCCACCTTTATGCGCATGAAAGAAGACCACATGAAGAACGGCCAGTTGAAACCCGGCTACAATGTACAGATGGCGACCGAGAACCAATTTGTTTTGTTTTATTCCCTTCATCAACGCCCGACAGATACGCGGTGTTTCATTCCTCATTTTGAGAAACTGGCCGCGTCTTCTTTACCGATGCCGAAAACCGTGATTGCGGATGCCGGTTATGGCAGCGAAGAGAACTATTTGTTTGCGGTCGGAGAAGAAACAGAACCGCGATTTGATTTTCTGATTCCCTATGGAAGCTATTTGAAGGAACAAACCCGAAGCTATAAAAACGAGATCAAAAACGCAAAGAACTGGGTATATGAGGAACTCGATGATTGGTTTATCTGTCCCAATGGCAGAAGGGTACCGTTTAAGAAATATCTGAAGAAAAAGAACCGATCCGGTCTGGAACAAAGTTTCAAGATTTATGAATGCGAAGATTGTACGGATTGCCCGTTTAAAACCAAGTGCACCAAAGCGAAAGGGAACCGCCAGGTGCATTGGAACACGATCTATGAAGAAATGAAGGCCAAAGCAAAAGCAGCCCTTGAATGTGAGGAAAAAGCCGCGATCTATGCCCGACGTAAAGTCGAAGTGGAAAGCGTCTTTGGCCACATCAAGGGCAATCGGTCGTTCCGCAGGTGGTCGTTGCGGGGACTGGACAAGGTACATGTAGAGTTTGGAATCGTGGCATTGGCCCACAACCTCCTGAAAGTAGCAGGCATTCGCCTGACTACTTTCAGGAAAAAAGAACAACCAAAAAAAGCAGGACGGAAAAACTTATCGTTTTTCCGTCCTGCTTTCATTTTAGGGACTTATTGGACAGCCCCTTTGCATGTTATGAGTTACCTGAAGCTTGAACTTGAACTTGAACTTGAGCTGGAGCGTCGTCTTCGGTTATTTCTGACTCTGCAACGAATGGTAATCACTTTACCACCGCTCGTACGGCGTGTTCTTGCTTTGCATCTCACTACTTTTCTTCTTCTGGACATACTTCATCCCCCATATCTGAATCGATAAATAAGAAAAGGAAATCTCTTTTCTCTCCTATATCCTATGGGGAATCGCTAGAATTGGCTTGGACACATTACAGGAATGGGAAATTTTAAATAAATGGACCTTCGTAGGGATGGGCAGGCATTCGGATAAAATCATACGTGGCCATGCTATCCACATTGGTAAAGAAGGCATGAAGACTTTCAATGAGCATGAGGTTTGGGACACTTTCCTTTTCCTTAATTAAAATTATCGGCTTTTGATAAGCATAGGCGTAGCCCAGTTCAAACGCTGTCCCGCTGTCGGTGCTCTTTCCTTCGTAATCGTGAATCGCCACGACGACATCTGCCCGACGCAGTGCGTAGAGATCGAGGTTAAAGACGACTTTTCGCCACTCCTTTGAACCCCACGGATACTGCTGGTTCTGATGAAACCGGGCGGAGTAATATTCAGCAATCTGGGGATTGCGGGACAAGGCATTCTCGAGTCTTTGGATGCGGGCGATCTGTTCCTGATCAAAAAAGGGACCGGCGATAAAAACTCTGATCTTTCTTGTGTCTCCGTTCATAGGACACCTTCTTTCTTGACGAAGCGTTAATCCCTTTATAGGTTATGAAAAAACAAAAAAAGAAGACCGAAGAGGCCTTCTTTTTTCTGTTTCTTTTTCGTCATGCTTACCAGTGGTGGGCTTTGGCGTTGCTTCTCAAGATAATGTTCTGCTGAGACATCTCAGTATGTCCATTTACTTGAGATTTTTGACGCTTCGGCCGTGTCCAATTGTGGTGAAACTTACTAGAGTGAGGATCTAAATGATCTTTGTAACTCATGGCTTTTCACCTCATCCGCTAAGAGTAACAATCCAGAAACAAGGGTGATATTCAGGGAATATCATGATTATTATGCGTCATTATCGGCAAATTTATGTCCGATTGGTCTACATTTTTATCATTTGCACGATCCACCGCATCTGCACGGGTTTCGGGAACAAACTTTAACAAAATCAAGCCGATGATAAATAAAAGAATCAGGGAAAACACACCGCTGCTCGAATTGCCGCTCATCTGGGCGGTAACTCCTACCAGGAGCGGTCCAAGAATGGAAGCAAATTTTCCAAAAATGTTATAGAATCCGAAAAACTCGTTGGCTTTCTGCTTTGGCACAAGCTTGGCAAAGTAGGAACGGGACAGCGCCTGAATACCGCCTTGTGAGGTGGCGACAAGCATGGCAAGGATCCAGAAATCCAGTGTAGTTTTTAAGAAATAGGCATAAATGCAAACAATGATATAGATAAATATGCCAACATAGAGCATTTTTTTGCCGGTGAATTTTTCAGCCAGTCTTCCATACAATAGCGCGAACGGAGCCGCTACCACCTGGGTCACGAATAAAATAATCAGCAGGGAGGTCGAGCTGATGCCAAGGTCGGAGCCATAAGCGGTAGACATGGAAATAATTGTACCGACTCCATCGATATAAAAGAAATAGGCGAGCAGGAACAAAAAGAGGGCACGGTAGCTGCGGATGTGTTTCAAGGTCTGGCCGAGCCGTTTGAAGCTGTTGCTAACGATGCGGGGTTCCCGCTCGACATAATATTTTTGGTGAACATGTTTGAAGAACGGGATCGAAAACAACCCCCACCACACAGCCGTGATTAAGAAGGCCAGCTTGCTTGCGGTGACAGTGGAAAGGGGAAGCGTTTTGGTTTGTGCGAGAATGATGATTGCAATGCTGATCAAAAATGGAATGGTACTGCCGATATAGCCAAGGCCAAATCCCCGGGCAGATACATTGTTCATCCGCTCTTCGGTGGTAATATCGATCAAAAAGGCGTCATAAAAAACGAGGGAGCCGCTAAAGCCAAGAGCAGTCAGCGTATATAAGATCAGTAAAAGAAGCCATTGCTCACTGGGAATAAACACGAGAGAAGCGGTTGAACCGATACCAACTGCGAAAAAGAAGGCGAAAAACTTTTTCTTCATGCCCCGATAATCAGCAATCGTGCCCAGTATCGGCCCAAGCATCGCCAGAATAAAGGTGGTAATGGCAATAGTGTATCCCAAATACGCAGTAGAATCTGCGGCGCTTACACCGGCCTTCATGGCAGCACTTTTGTAAAAAAGCGGAAATACAGCGGTGGTAATAATAATCGAGTAGGCGGAGTTTGCCCAATCATAATACATCCAACTGCTTTCTTCCTTTGAGAAATGTTTCATTCTCATATCCCCTTTATTTTCGTCTTCTTTTCTTAGCTTGTTATTCTCGTTCTTCCGTCAATAATCCTTCAACCACCGAGCCGTCTGTGTCTCCCAAGTACAATCCGAGCAATCTGGCCAATGTCGGACCCTCGTCGATCAGGCGCATCGCAGGAATCTCCTGATGGGGTCTGATTCCTTTTCCGGCTGCTGCAAAAAATGTGGCGTAATTTTCTTTTTTGGGAGAATAGCCATGACAGGCATACGTATATCGTTTGGCACGAACATCCTCCTTCGTGACGCGGTGAAGAAAGTCTCCCTCCAGATTTTCTTTAAAATAATAGCCATCACATGCCTCCAGCATAAAATCGCAGCGAGGATCGGCTCCCAATGCTCCGGCTTCCTCTCCAGTCAGCACTTGTTCGATGCCGTTTTCTTCCTCCTTTGTTAATTGAAGAAGGAGAGCATTGACCCTTTTTGTGAGGTCTTTATCGCTTTTGTTTCTTATGTATATATATGCCGAGCCATCACAGCTATGGCAGTAGACCTGCCAATTTGTCACCTTTCCTATTGGAGTAACAGAAATCCATCCCTGTTCCTTAAACAGGACGTTTAGTTGAATACCGGTTGTTTCATCGAGTGCGCTATGGTCACCGAGTGCGACAATGGTTGTGCTTTCAGCAGTACCACTCTCTTTTACCGCTGCCTGAATCCTGCCGAGCCGGTCATCATGGCGCTTTAGTGCATTCATCGCCTCCTCTGAAGAGAACCCATGGTAATGCCGCTGGGTATCCAGGTCGGTAAAATGAACAAGCAAGAGGTCGGGATTTTTTGTTTTAATCGTATGAACGGCTGATTCCAGCACAAAGTGATCGAGCTCGGGCTGGTTGAGCCCATTGCGGATATGGCCAAAACGCCGGTTCATGCCAAGCTGGTAAAAGACACCGCCATTCATGAGCGAGACAGGTATTTGGTGATGCCACGGCCGGTTCGCAAAGATCTCAGGCATATGATAATCAATATCGGCTTTTGCTGTGACCGGCCAGAGCAGCGCACCGGTCTTCATTCCCGCCTGTTTGGCTTCATCAAAAAGGGTAGTGCCCTGAATATGCCTCCGGTGCCAATGCCAGTCAGGTGAAACTCTTCCTGGCTGGAGATAGGTATTGTTCACAACACCATGGCGCTTCGGATAATTGCCGGTCACGATGGTGGCATGGCATGGATAGGTGACGGTAGGATAAATGGATTCAACATTGGTGCAATATGATCCCCACTTGAGAAGCTCTTGAAAGTGGGGAAGCTCCTTGATCACAGGAAAATCAAGTGAAGAAAGACAATCAAAAGAGATGACAATTAAATGTTCTGTCAGGCGGTTCATGAGGGCCTCCCTACAATAATCTCAATAATAACTGTTTCTTCATGATATAAGGCTGCTCCTTTAAAAAGAAGGAAAGAAAAGGGGCTGTCCAAGAAGTCAGGACAGCCCCTTTGGATCTTTCCTATTATTTTGATACGTCTTCGAGTGTAAGTTCTGCAGAAGCCTTTTGGCCATCCCGATAATAGGTGACGGTAATGTGATCGCCGGCTTGGTGTTTGAAGATATATTCCCGCAGACTTGCTGCAGTGTCAATTTCCTTCCCGTCCAATTCTGTAATGACGTCGTAATTTTGCAGGCCGGCTTTTTCTGCTGGACTGCCGGCTTCGACATTCAGAACCACTGCGCCATTTTGGACGGTATCAGGAAGGTTCAAAACGTGCTGGCGGGAGGCTGTTGGGATCTGATTCAAGGACTGAGGGACGATTCCCATCTGTGGACGCTTAATCTCTCCCTGTTTTACCAGTGTCTCGATGATTGGCTTGGCTGTATTGATGGGTATGGAAAAGCCGATGCCTTCTACTTCCTCCTGGGCAATTTTGCTGGAATTAATGCCGATAACTTCACCGTTGGCATTAAGCAGAGGACCTCCGGAATTACCTGGATTAATGGACGCATCGGTCTGGATCACCTGAGCGGTAAAATCCTCCTGGCCATCCTGGTCAATGTCTACTGGCAAATCGCGTTCCTTACTGCTGATGATACCTTGTGTGACGGATCCCTCCAAATAGCCGAGCGGGTTCCCGATCGCGATGGCCTGCTCACCGGCTTTCACAGCATCTGAATTCCCAAGGTTGGCCACACTCTTTACTTTACTGCCGTCAATTTCGAGAACGGCAAGATCCAGCCATTGGTCCGACCCAAGCAGTTTGGCAGAAAGGGTAGTCCCTTCGTTTAGTTTCACCTCAAGCTTGTTTGCACCTTCCACAACATGATGGTTGGTGACCACATACGCTTTATTCCCGCTTTTCTTGTAAATAACTCCGGACCCTGATCCAGCTTCCTGTTCATTTGAACCGGAGCCAGATAAAGAGGAGGGGGCTTGATAATTATTGACACCTACCACTGACGGAAGTGCTTTTTCCACCATGGATGAAACATCCTTTGTACTGGACGAGGTTGAAACAGGGAGTGTTTTGACTGTGTTGTTCTTGGAATTCTCTTGGGCTGTTGTTACATTCTTCGTGTTGTCTGATTGGGTTTGCCCAATGGATGGAGCGATATCACCCGTATACATAAACAGGACGCATGCTCCGCCGACCACAGCTCCTGTCAGTCCAGATAGAAAAGGCATCCAGACTCCTTTTCTTTTACCAGTTGAACGTCGTTCTTGTTCCATGTTCTCCACCATCCTTTTATTATTCACCTGTCAAACAGGCTGTTGTTTGTATAAGTTTAGTATGGAGGAACTTCCTTAACTTTTTCTTAATACACGTATATTCATATTTTCGTATGTGTCATTGGTAGTAAAAAAGATCGATAATATCTTTTTATATTGCAACGATTCAATAGATTTTTAAAGGATAATTAGTACTTTATTACGATGTATGTTTGAATATTCATACGATACTATGAATATTGTAATAGTTTTCCAAAAATGAAAAAGAGGAGATGGGTTGATGGGATTAAAAAAGAAAGCGGCGACGGGACTAATAGGGCTCAGCCTTCTGGCTGCACCGTATGCAGCGCTGGCTGAATCACCGGCCAAAGCACAGGTCGGGTGGCATAATGTCAATGTTTATGAAACGCAAGATGAGAAAGATGGCAGCCTGTTTAACAGTGAAAACTATGATTTTGTGAAATACAGCAAAATTGGACAGAAGTTGATGGACATTCAAAAACAAAGTCCTCGCGTAAAAGTAGAGAAACAGGGGAAGTCCGCCGATGGCAAAGATATGTATGTCGTGACGGTTGCTGAGCCGTCCGCTAATGGTAAAATGGGATATTACAAGAAACTGAGAAAGCAAATGTTTAAGAATCCCGAAAAGGCACAGAAATTTATTGAGAAGCATCCTGATGTAAAGGTGCCTGTCATGATCAACGGTTCCATTCATGGAACAGAGTTTTCGGGATCGGATGCCGTGCTTCAGCTAATCGAGCGATTTGCGAAAGAGAATGATGCAGAAACTAAAAAAATCCTCAGCACGCAAATCTTAATTTTTAATGTCGTGGCGAATCCGGATGGGCGTGTGAATGCGACACGTTTTAATGGCAATGGCATCGATTTAAACCGTGATTTCATTACCCAGTCCCAGCCGGAAACACAGCAGATGGTGTCACTCATCACTGAATGGAACCCGATGGTGTTCCTGGATCTGCATGGTTATGTAAAGGCTTATGGAGGACCGGACCATCCAGGACTGATTGAACCATGTACGCCGCCGCATAACCCGAACTATGAGTATGATCTGTTCTCCAAGTGGTCCATGAATCAGGCGGAAGCGATGGAAGATGAAATTGTCAGCAATCGAAGCGACTATCAAAATACCAATACCTCGACTTCAAAGGTGGATTATCAGAACATGACGGGTGCTTACATACCACAGCGTGATGATACAGCAGGATGGGATGATTATCCTCCAATTTTCACTCCAATGTATGCCATGTATCACGGTTCTTACGGCTATACCCTGGAAACGCCGACCAATGACTGGGATGGTGTAAAGTGGCATTATGATGCGGTGATGGGTGCATTGAATTATGCTGCGCAAAATAAAACGGGAATGGTGAAAGATCAGATTGAAGTGTTCAAGCGCGGTATTAACTTTGACCACCCTTTCCATAAGAAAGGCTTTTTCCCGAAAGCCTACATTTTGCCGTCAGATCCAAAAGATTCTACTGCCACAGAAAAAGCGGTCAACCATTTGATTAAAAATGACATTGATGTAAGCAAAGCCGTCCAGCCATTCACCTTTGATGGAAAAACGTATCCGTCCGGAACGTACGTGGTGAACATGAGCCAGGCAAAAGCGGGACTGGCCAATACCATGCTCTGGGATGGTGAAGATATTACCAATGATACACCGGCCATGTACGATATTTCAGCATGGAGCCTGCCTGAGCTTTGGGGCTTTGATGCGATTCAAGTGCCGGCGGACAGCAGCACAACCTTCTCTCTTGCTCCGGTAAAAGAAGCCGGCGATCAAGGACATCTAGTAGGGACAGGCCCATACCAGATTCCGAATACGTCTGTGAAATCCGTAGAGCTTGCCAATAAATTGGTTCAAAAGGGATATGTGGTCAAGCGTGATGCAAATGGTGATTTCTATCTTAATAGCAAGATCACCCTTGATGCTGTGAGACTCGTCCGTTATTCGGGGCTGACCATCAAGAGTGCCAAGATTCCAGCAGGTGCGAAAAACGTGCAATCCGTAAAGGTAACCATTTTAAAAGATGGTGGAATGAGCAAGGCACAATCGCATTCAGGAACAAAGCTGGCGCTTGAACGACTGGGCTTCAACGTAAAAGAATTAACACCAACCGAGCTTGCAAATAAGGGGCTGGGCACTACCGATGTCTTTTTCTACAGCGGAACGTCAAATCTGATTTCCTATAAAAATAGTAAAGCCAATGCCGAGTTTGGCTTGGAAAACGAAGCACAGTTCGAGTCCTTCAAAAAGAAGATTACTGACTTTGTAAATGGCGGCGGAAAATATATCGCAGTCGGAGCCGGGGCAGCCAGTGCAGCAAAAACACTTGGCCTCACAAACGTAACCATCAACAAAGGCAATGGTGATTCAAATGGTATTGTCCGGGTCGACTACAAGAACAATCCATTAACACAAGGCTATAAATCCAGTGATTATGGCTTCGTATATGGCCCAGTTTGGTACTCCAACACCGATGGCTATGATACAGTGGCGACCTTTAAAAACAATGCTGATTTCTTTGTGGCCGGTCATTGGAAAAATCGCCAGGCTGCTCAAGGACAGCCGGTTATCATCAAAGGCCAGTCCAAAGATGTGACTCTGATGGGAATTGAAGCAGGTTTCCGAGATCATACCGATTATCTGTTCCGCCTGCTTTCCAACGCTGTTTACAGCAAGTAATGAATGAGCAAGTCTCTATAAAAGGGGCTTGCTTTATTTTTTCCTGCGGAAAAACAACCTTGGCACGACAGCTTTCTGACCGCCTCGGTATTCCTTCTTATGAGCTGGACAATATTGTCTGGAAAAGAAGTCTCTCTGGAGATATCAAAAGAAGCGAGGCGGAACGCGACCAATACTTGAATGAAATTATTCATTCATCGGCATGGATTATCGAAGGTGTGCATACCGAATGGGTAGACTCGAGCTTTAAACAGGCAAATGTGATCCTTGTTTTGGATACACCTTATTCCAAGCGAATATACAGGATTGTTAAGCGATTTGTGCTTCAAAAACTGGGGATTGAGAAGTCAAACTACCGGCCTACCTTCGAGATTTTTATCTTCAATACGTTTACGGTTTCAAGGTTATCAGTATGCTGAAGGACTTGCGGCCAAGCTCGGAACACCTGTGATCGATTTCCCTGGCAATCATGTGGGAAGCAGCATGCATCCAAAAGAGTTCTCGGACAGATTGCATAAAGTATTGAGTCAGTTTTAAACAAAAAAGAGAGGGAGCTGCCTGGCTGCAGTCCCTCTCTTTTTTTTACTTCCGGTGCATCTTAAATTCCAAGAACAGCTCATTATAGTAGGCTAAATTCTTTTTACCGAGGTTTTCATATACCTCAAGTTTTTCTGTCAGTTTAGGCGACGGATAAAAGCGCTCATCGTTGACCGTTTCTTTCGGCATGTAAGCGAGGGCTTTTTTATTTGGTGTGGAATAGTTCACGTATTCCGTATTTTGTGCCGCTACTTTTGGATCGAGCATAAAGTTCATAAATTTAAGTGCCGCTTCTTTGTTTTTTGCTGTTTTTGGTATGACCATGTTGTCAAACCAGAGGTTGGATCCTTCTTTCGGTACGACATATTCGAGATCCTCGTTCTCGCTCATAATCTCGGAGGCAACACCCGACCATACGATACCGATGGAAGCTTCCTCGTTCTGAAGCAGCAGGCGGATTTCATCGCCGACGATGGCCTTAATGTTCGGCGTTAAGGTATCCAGCTTTCGTTTCGCTTCCTGCAGGTGGGCATGGTTCGTGTCATTCAGGGAATAACCAAGGCTGTTCAGCCCCATTCCCATGATTTCACGGGCGCCGTCAACCAGCAGAATCTTATTCCTCAAATCAGGATCCCACAAGTCATTCCAGCTGGTGATTTTTTTGCCATTCAGCATTTTCGGATTGTAGACGATCCCGACTGTTCCCCAGAAATAAGGAACAGAATATTTGTTGCCTTCATCAAACGGAAGATCCATAAAACGTGGGTCAATATTTTTTAAATTCGGAAGCTTGGAGTGATCCAGTGGAATCAAGAGATGCTCCTTCCGCATCTTATCGATCATATATTCAGATGGAACAGCAATATCGTACGTTGTTCCGCCTTGCTGAATCTTGGTCAGCATCGCTTCATTGGAGTCAAAGGTTTCATAGATGACTTTAATGCCGGTCTCCTTTTCAAAGCGTTTAATCAAATCCGTGTTAATATAATCTCCCCAGTTATAAATGGTGAGTGTGTTTTTGCCAGAATAGCCCTGTGATGAATTAAGTTCAGACAGTGCAAAAAAGAGAACGGCAGAAACAAGAATGATACCCAGAAAAAAGCGGAGAAGCTTGCTCATTTTTTAACCCCCCATCTTCCCGGCCGGTTGCGCTGCGAAATAAAGTAATATACAACAACGAGCACAAGTGTAAATAAAAACAGAAGGGCGGACAGAGCATTGATATTAAGCGATATTCCCCGGCGTGCCAGCGAGTAGATCTCCACAGAAAGGGTGGTAAAGCCATTTCCGGTCACGAAAAAAGTAACGGCAAAATCATCAAGTGAATAGGTCAGTGCCATGAAAAACCCTGCAAAGATTCCTGGTGTAATAAAGGGAAGTATAACCTTTGTCAGCACATTCCATTGGCTTGCGCCAAGATCTCTGGCCGCATCAATCAAGGTCGGACTCATTTCGGACAGCTTCGGCAGCACCATAAGCACCACAATCGGTATACTGAACGCGATATGCGAAAGGAGCACTGAATACATCCCCAGTTTAATACCTGCCATGGTAAACAGAATCAGAAAGGACGCGCCAATGATAACATCCGGACTGACAATCAGCACATTGTTCAGCGAGAGAAGCGTATTCTTCGTCTGACGCTTGCGGATGCTGTGGATGCCCAGAGCCCCCAGTGTACCGATGATTGTCGCAAACAGCGAAGAAACGAGTGCAATGACCAGGGTATTCAGTACAATGATCAGCAGCCTGGAATCCTGGAACAGTTCCTTGTACCAGTCCAATGTAAAACTTTTAAAGTTATACATAGTGCCGCCGCTGTTAAATGAATAAAACACAAGGAAGAAAATGGGTGCATAAAGGATGAAAAAGATGAGAACCAGAAATATGCGTGATAAAGGTGTAATTCTTTGTTCCAATTTATACACCACGCTTTCGGTTCCCAGTCAGGCTGATGATCAGGAACATGATAAGAATTAAGAACACAGCGATGGTGGAGCCCATGCCCCAGTCCTGTGTTACGAGAAACTGCTGTTCAATGGCTGTACCAAGCGTGATGACACGGTTTCCTGCGATTAAGCGCGTGAGCATGAACAGAGACAAGGCCGGTATAAAAACGACCTGGCAGCCTGCCTTCACACCGTCAATCGTCAGCGGAAATATGACTCGGCGGAAGGTGATCCATTTGGATGCTCCCAAATCATTGGCCGCATCCAGCAGCGTCGGATTCAGCTCATTCAACGCATTGAAAATCGGCAGGATCATAAATGGAATAAAAATATAGACCGATACAAAAACAAAGCTGAAATCGGTAAACAAAATTTGCTTTGAACCAATGCCGATGGCTTCCAAAAAACTGTTCGCAATACCTTTTGTGCCAAAAATACCGAGAAACGCATAAGCCTTCAGAAGAAGGTTAATCCATGACGGCACAATAATCAGCAGAAGCCACAGCTGCTTATGTTTGGTTTTTGTCAGCAAGTAGGCCGTCGGATACGCAATGATTAATGAAATAACCGTAATCAAAAACGCATACCAGAAGGAACTCAGGGTCATTTTTAAATAGACCGCAGTGAAGAACGTCTTGTAGTTGACCAGCGAAAAATGTCCTTCGATATCAAAAAACGAATAGTAAAGAACGAGCAGCAGCGGAGCCACTACAAACAGAACAATCCAAAGAGCGTACGGAAACAGATACAAATTGCGGGTTACTTTATTGTTCATGGGCATCTCCTGCAGAGTAAGCTTCCAAACGGCGGTCAAAATCGGCTTCGGTTTCCCCTAACCGCATAACGTGAATCGCCTCCGGATCAAAGTACAATCCAATCTCATCACCGACTGCCGCTTTCCTTGTGGAATGGACGAGCCATTCGTTGCCGTCTTTGTCATAGCAGCTGATTTCGTAGTGAACGCCACGGAACAGCTGGGAATCTACCTTTACTTGAAGTTTTCCGCGTTCAAGCGTAGTGATTTCCAAATCTTCCGGACGGATCACGATGTCCACGGATTCATTCGGATTGAGGCCTCTGTCCACGCACTCAAATTGGCCGCCGACGAATTCCACAAGGTAATCTTTGATCATTTTTCCTTCGACAATGTTGGATTCCCCGATAAAGTCAGCAACAAAGCGGTTAATGGGTTCGTCATAAATATCGATCGGCGTGCCGCTTTGCTGGATGATTCCTTTGTTCAAGACGAAAATCTCATCAGACATGGCAAGGGCTTCTTCCTGGTCATGAGTAACGAAAATAAAGGTAATGCCCAGCCGGCGCTGCAGTTCACGCAGCTCATACTGCATCTCTGTCCGCAGCTTTAAGTCAAGAGCAGATAGAGGCTCGTCCAGCAAAATCACTTCAGGCTCATTGACGATGGCCCGCGCAATCGCCACACGCTGCCGCTGTCCGCCGGACATTTCACGGATCTCACGGGTTTCATAACCGTCCAGGTTGACGAAACTCAATGCTTCCCTGACCTTTTGTTGAATACCGGCATTCTTCATTTTTTTAATGCGCAGTCCAAAAGCTACATTTTCAAATACATTCAAATGAGGAAAAAGAGCATAATCCTGAAAGACTGTGTTCACCTGACGTTTATTGGCCGGCACATCATTGATTTTTTTGCCATTAAAAAAGATGTCTCCCTCTGTGGCTTCCGTAAATCCCGCGATCAGGCGAAGAATGGTCGTTTTTCCGCAGCCTGATGGGCCCAGCAGGGTGTAAAACTTTCCCCGTTCAATTTCAAAACTTACATGATCCAGCACAGCCGGATCATTATCATATTGTTTGGTAACCTGTTTAAATTGAATAATAGCGTTTGTCATCGCAACCCCTCATCTATCCCAATTTCAACGACTGTTTGTCTATACCGTCATTAAATAAACTGAACCTTTTTGTTCTGAACAATTATACCTGAAAACCCGATCCTTTTTAACAAAAAAACCTGGAGATATCGTCTTTCTCGATTATTGATAAAACAATCCGCAATTTATTTCTTTTACATGAAAAAGTAATATTTGTTTTTTTGCTTCTATAGAATGATACGGTCGGTTAAAACAAACCCAACCATCTATAGAAGTAAGGAGGTAGGAAAAATTGCATAGCTTGCGCTGGATTTGGGGAAACCTGCTGCCTTATCGCAAACGATTGACTTTGGGGCTGCTGCTCGTGCTTACAGTTGCGTGCATGAACCTGATCAATCCCTATGTGGCGGGCAAAATTGTGGACCGGGTCATTTATGGAAATCAGAACGTGCTGCTCTGGCAGCTGCTGGCCATCATGATCGGCTCTACGCTTATTCGCACAGGTGTTCGCTACGGGTACCAGATGCTGTTTGAAAACCTGTCACAGAACCTGATTTTTATGATAAGAGAGAAGCTGTATGACCATCTGAACCAGTTGGAACCGGGCTTTTATGACCGGACGAAAACAGGTGATATTATGGCGAGGATGACGAGTGACCTGGAGGCTGTACGGCATTTTGCCGCATGGACCATTTACATGGTTGTTGAAAACCTGGCCATTCTGCTGTTTGCTCTCTGTTTCATGTTTTACATTCATCCGCCTTTGGCGCTGGCTATGCTGGCGGTTACGCCGGTCATTGGCTTTTTTGCCTACAGGCTGACAAAAGATGTACGGCCAACCTTTGCCGAGATACGAAACCAGTTTGCCAGGCTGAATTCGGTTGTACAGGAAAATATTTCAGGCAACCGGGTGGTAAAAGCCTTTGCCAAGGAAGAGTATGAGATTAAAAAATTTTCTGCTGAGAACAAGGCCTTTAAAGAGAAGAATCTGATGTCATCCCATGTTTGGGGAAAGTATTTGCCAGTACTGGATTCGCTGGCAGGTGTATTGACCGTTGTTATGACCTTGGCCGGGGGGATCATGGTCATCCGTGGCTCCCTTTCTCTGGGAGAGCTTGTAACCTTTAATTCTCTCATTTGGGCATTGAACAATCCGATGAGGCTGGCGGGATGGCTGATCAATGATGTGCAGCGGTTTATCGCATCGGCAGAAAAAGTGGAAGAGCTGCTGGAAACAGAACCACAGATCAAATCGATAACCGAAGAAAGGGCTGTACAGCCGTCCAATAACGTTCTTGAATTTGATCATGTTCATTTCAGTTATGGAGACGGCCCGGTTCTTCGTGACATCACGTTTCAGGCTCATGCCGGCGAAACCATCGGCATTATTGGTCCCACAGGTGCCGGTAAATCGACGCTGGTTGACCTCCTTGGCCGCTTTTATGAAGTGGATGCCGGGGAGATCAGGGTGGATGGCATCAACATCAAGGATTGGAACATTCATCAGCTGCGGGAAAAAATGGCGATGGTGATGCAGGATATTTTTCTTTTTTCCGATACCATTGAGGGAAATATCGCTTATGGAAATCCGGATGCACCAATGGACGCGGTATATGATGCAGCGGAAAAGGCGGAAGCCAGCCGGTTCATAGAGTCGCTTCCCAAAGCCTATGACACAGTGGTGGGGGAAAGGGGCGTGGGGCTCTCGGGCGGCCAAAAGCAGCGAATCGCTCTTGCCCGTGCTCTGTTGCGGGATCCTTCTCTGTTAATTTTGGACGATACCACGTCAAGTGTGGATATGGAAACAGAGTTCAAGATCCAAAAAACGCTGAAATCCATTCTTAAAGATAAAACTTGTTTTATCATTGCGCACCGGATTTCATCGGTAAAAGATGCCGACATGGTCCTGGTGATGCAGGAAGGGTGCATTATCGAAAGAGGGAAACACGCTGATTTGATGAAAAGAAAAGGGTATTACTGGCATGTGTACAACAACCAGTTGGGCAATTTTGATCTGACATCGCTTGGTGAGGAAGTGATATAGATGGCACGCAATACGTATGATGTGGATGAAGAATTGGAAACACCGTTTAATCTCAAACATTTAAAGCGCTTGACCGTGTATGTCCGGCCGTTCAAAAAGAAAATGACTTTGACGGTGCTGATTATGCTGATCGCCAGCGGGGCCAATCTGATCGGCCCCTTTATCATCAAGCACGCAATCGATAGTGAAATTCCGGACAAGAACATTACAGGTCTTACCCTGCTTTCCGGCATCTTTCTCGCCGCACTGGTGATTTCGGGCATTTGCATGAAGTGGCGGATAAGGATGATGGCCGACATAGGCCAGAGCATTATCCAAAATATCCGCAAGGATCTCTTTTCGCACTTGCAGTCCTTGTCTTTTTCTTTTTATGACAGCCGGCCGCACGGGAAAATTCTTGTCCGTGTTGTCAATTACGTTAATTCATTGAGTGATCTGTTATCCAATGGGTTGATCCAGCTGATTACCGATTTGTTCAGCCTGGCCGTTATTTTCGGTTTTATGCTGGCGATCGATGTTAAGCTGACGCTGCTTACCATGGCTGGATTTCCTGTTCTTGCGACGGTTATCTTCTTTATTAAAACAGCCCAGCGAAAAGCATGGCAGACGCTGAGCAACAAGCAATCCAACATGAACGCCTACATCCATGAAAGCATAAACGGCATGAAGGTGACTCAGGCGTTTACGCGTGAACAGGAAAACAAACGGATTTTCCACAGAGTTTCAACGGGATATAAACAGTCATGGCTGAAGGCGATGTACGTTCAGTTTCTGCTCTGGCCCTCGATTGAAAATATTTCGGTACTGACCGTATCTGTCATCTATGTGTTTGGTATCGCCTGGATCGGTCATGGTGTAACAGTAGGAGCTTTGATTGCCTTTATCGGCTACATCTGGATGTTTTGGACGCCGCTGGCGAATATCGGGAACTTTTACAATGCCATCATAAACGCCATGGCGTATTTGGAACGAATATTTGAAATGATGGATGAACAGCCGGCTGTTAAAGATAATCCCGATGGAAAGGTCCTGAAAACCATTGAAGGAAAAGTAGAGTTTGAGAGTGTTGAATTTGGCTATGGAGAAAAAGAGCAGGTGCTGAAGAACGTTCAGTTTAAGGCGGATCCCGGTGAAACGATCGCTCTTGTCGGTGCAACCGGTTCTGGAAAAACGACGATTGTCAGTTTGATCAGCCGATTTTACGACTGTACGCAAGGCAGAATCAAAATCGATGGAACAGACATTCAGGGTGTGACTCTTTCGTCACTCCGTAAACAAATGGGCGTAATGCTTCAGGATCCGTTCATCTTTTCGGGAACAATTATGGAGAACATCCGGTATGGCAGGCTCGATGCCACGGATGAAGAGGTAATGGAAGCGGCCAAGGCCGTTCAGGCCCATGATTTCATAAGTGGTTTGCGGCACGGGTATTACACAGAAGTAAATGAAAGAGGAACTTGGCTTTCCACAGGCCAAAGGCAGCTTATTTCATTTGCGAGGGCACTGCTTGCCGACCCGAAAATTCTTATTTTGGATGAAGCGACCTCATCCATTGATACCGAAACAGAGCTTGCTTTACAAAAAGGGCTGCAGCGGCTGTTGGCAGGAAGAACGTCCTTTGTCATCGCCCACCGCCTTTCCACTATTCAAAATGTGGACCGTATCCTCTATATTGATGACGGGCGGATTGTGGAAGAAGGGGCGCATGAGGAACTGATCGGAAAAAGGGGCTGGTATTGGAAGCTGTATAACTCCCAGCGCCTTCCTTCCGACGCAGGATGAGTGAGATCATTTAAGGGAGCATTTCGATGCTCTCTATTTTTCATTTTATCGGGGTAGTCTTATAATAGAAGTTGAAAGCGCTATCTTATAACGAGATACAATGTCTCCTATTTGAATAGGTACAAGATTATGAGAATCATGAACTGAAAGCAGGTGATACAGCCGAGGGTGACTCCCGATACAATATATAGCTATGGCTTTGTCTACTAAACCAGCATGAAGAAGGGGAACATGACCTCAGGCGCATAAAGAAGAGTTATTACTGGTATAAAAATGTGGTCCAAACAAACGGAGAAGAGATTTAACGATTTAGAGGAGGCTTTTTTAATGGTATACAGTGCAGTTAACAATCGCTATGAGACGATGAAATATAACCGAAGCGGCCGTTCAGGCCTTCAGCTCCCAGCCATTTCACTGGGCCTGTGGCATAACTTTGGCGGAGTCGATCCGTATGAAAACGGCCGTGCCATGCTGAGACGGGCATTTGATCTGGGCATCACCCACTTCGATCTGGCGAACAATTACGGCCCTCCGGCCGGTTCAGCGGAGGAGATGTTTGGCAACATCTTGAAAACGGACTTTGCGCCGTACCGCGATGAGATGATTATTTCGACCAAAGCCGGTTACTATATGTGGCCGGGGCCTTATGGCGAGTGGGGCTCCAAGAAGTATCTAACCGCCAGTCTTGATCAGAGCTTAAAACGAATGGGGCTGGACTATGTGGACATCTTCTATTCCCACCGTCCTGATCCAAACACCCCTCTGGAAGAAACGATGGCAGCGCTTGATGCGGTTGTACGCCAGGGAAAAGCGCTGTATGTGGGTATTTCCAGCTACAGCCCTGAACAAACGGAAGAAGCCATCAGAATTCTGAACGACCTGGGAACTCCTCTTTTAATCCATCAGCCAAGCTATTCCATGCTCAACCGCTGGATCGAGGACGGCCTGCAGGATGTACTGGAGGAAAATGGTGTCGGTTCCATCGCCTTCTGTCCACTGGCTCAAGGATTGCTGACACCAAAGTATTTGGACGGTGTTCCAGAAGATTCAAGGGCGGCTAAATCTACTGGAGCCCTTGATGAAAACAGTGTAACGCCAGAGGTTATTGAAAAAGTAAAGCGGTTGAACGATATTGCCGCCAACCGTGGCCAAAGCCTTCCGCAGATGGCGCTGGCCTGGGTGCTTCGCGGCGGGAAAGTGACTTCTGCGCTAATTGGCGCCAGCAAGGTGAACCAAATCGAAGACAATGTGAAAGCTCTTGATAATCTTGATTTTAGTGATGAAGAACTGCAGCGAATTGATGATATCCTCATGGTGAATAGCTCGGTTCGTTCTTAACAACAAAAAAGAACTGATACGATGCGCGTATCAGTTCTTTTTTTGTGCTTGATGAGTAGTTAGTTAACATAACCCGGTTTTAGATTATGGCGGGTAAACCGGCTATTTCCGCGGGTATTTCACAATACCATTACTCTTTTGAGTGCAGCGGCTTATCAAAGACAAAAACGGTCATGGCGATATCATCTTCAATATCGATATCTGAAAAGATACGGACGATATGGGCGCCCATAAGTTCTTCAAACCTCTGGCGCACGCCTTTGTCGTTGTAGATTTTTTTAACAAATTCAGTCCGCGCTTCATGCACCATTTTTTCGCCATCTTTAGAATTCATCATGAACTTTTCGATATTTGTGAGATTCCCCCTCATTTCACTGACCGCCCATGAACCGATAAAGCGGGTGCTGATTTCTTTAGGACCGTTGCCGACAAATTCTTTTCGAATTTCCCGTACAAGCATACTGAATTGATGTTCCATATTTCTGCTCATTGTTTCATCTCCTTTAACCGCCGAAAGGTTTTCCCTTGCGTATCATCAGCAGGTAACTGAAAGTCAGCACAAGGATGACAAGCGACAGCCAAAAGTTTTCCTGCGGATTCTGGTTGTTCACGATAATAAACCTTACGCTAGCAGTAATGCCAATATATAAAAGGTAGCCCAGAGGAAAATGGTGGCTCTCACTAAAATATTTCACGATCATTGATATAAAGGCAAAGTAGAGGAAGAAAACCAATACTTTTCCCAGTATAACATGCACATTGGTCTGATGATGCAGGGCATCGCTGATGATATAGAAAAGCTCGCGAAACAGAAAAAACAGCAAAGCGAGAGCCAGCAGGACTAGAGAAAGATTTAACAGATATTGAAACCCTTTACTCAAGGTTTTCCATTCTATTACGTATTTCATCCTATTCTTTCAAACCTTCTCCAACCCCTTTTAAGAGGTTAAGCCCAAAACCTATGGCCCGGTTGATGTCAGGATCCTTCAGTGCCTTCATCAAATCAAATACGCCTACCTTTTCGTTGGCTTCCAGTCCTTTTTCCGCTTTCTCCAGTCCGTTGCCCAAGGCACCCATTAGTTTTTTGGTCATATCTGGATTGGTATCGGACAAAGCACCAGCTGCGGCCATCATGTTGTTGATGGCGTTGGTAATTTGGGGGCGGAGAAGCTGCTCTACAGCAATGCCCGCTACTTTTTCTTTTGCTTCAACAAGACCATTTACCGATCCAAGAATTCCGCTTTCGTGCAATTCATTGAACAGCTTGATTATTTCTCTGATTCCGTCTCCGCTTTTTGCCAAGTCTGTCAGAATTGCTTCCAGACTTTGTTCTTGCAGTTCTTTTTCTGTACGGGCCGGATGGACAATTTTCGTAATCGGCTGTGCCATTATCTCTGACCTCCCACCGGTATATTGACATCGGCAATCGGTTCATAGTCAGCGCGTGCCCATTTGCGTTCCACCTGAACACCCGCTTGCGGATTGCGCTCCGCATAACGCGGATTATACATAGGAAGTGGAGCTCGTCCTTTAACGTTGATCACTTCCATGCGCACCTTCGTCTGTTTGTAGGCCGGAGTCTGGGTCCGGACATCACCGACACTGCCGGTCAGAATGTTAATAGCATTTTCATGGCTGACGGAATGCATCGGAACATACAATTCGTTACCTTGTACCCGGTCGGTTACGATGGAACGCAGTTTAATGAATCCGTAAGGGGATATCAAACGAACAGTGGATCCATCCTGCACGCCGCGTTCGCGCGCGAGCTCCGGTGAAACCTCTACAAATACTTCAGGCAGCTTGTATTGAATACCCTTGGATTTATTGGTCATGTTTCCTTCATGAAAATGTTCAAGCAGGCGGCCGTTGTTCAAAGTCAAATCAAATTCCTTTTCATAATCAACCGGCTGGACGTAGTCAACAAGCGAGAATCGGGCCTTGTTGTCCGGGAAGTTGAAGCGCTCGGTATAGAGAAGAGGCTCATCGCTGCCATCCTTTTGAACCGGCCAGATCAGGCTGTCCCATCCTTCGAGGCGGTCATACGAAACTCCGGCGAAAATAGGGGCAAGACTTGCGATTTCATCCATGATTTCACTTGGGTGAGAATAGTTCCAATCAGCTCCCATTGCTTTGGCGACCTGCTGGATGATCCACCAGTCCGGCTTGGATTCTTCCAACGGTTCAAGTGCCTGGTACAATCGCTGAACCCGGCGTTCCGTGTTCGTAAAGGTTCCATCTTTTTCAAGAGACGGTGAAGCTGGAAGAACCACATCTGCAAACTGGGCTGTTTTTGTAAAAAATACATCCTGTACGACAAAAAAGTCGAGCTTGCCAAGCATTTCATGAACATGGTTGGAGTTTGAATCCACCCATGCCATGTCTTCACCCATAAGGTACATGGCTTTCAACCGGCCTTTTTCCACTTCCTGAAGCATTTCAATGTTGGTGAGACCGGCTTCAGGTGAAATGGAAACGCCATATGCTTCTTCAAATACAGCACGTGCCGCAGCATCTGTCAGTCTTTGGTTGCCTGGAAGCCATTGCGGGAGTGTACCCATGTCACAGGATCCCTGAACATTATTGTGTCCGCGCAATGGATAGGCACCTGCACCGGGGCGTCCGAAGTTTCCGGTTGCCAAAAGAAGGTTGGCAATCGCTGCTGATGTATGAGAGCCCGCAATGTTTTGGGTAACACCCATTCCCCAGAGCACGCATGTGCCATCTGCTTCATGAATCATTTGGGCCGCTTCCATGAGCTGCTCTTTGGACAGGCCAGTCACTTCCTCCGCAAAATCAAGGGTATACTTTTCAAGCATAGCCAAATATTCGTCATACTGGTTGACGCGGTCCCGAATAAATGCTTCATCATGCCATCCCTGGTCGATGATGTATTTGGTCACTGCCGCCAGCCATACGAGATCGGAACCTTGTTTAGGGTGGAGATATAAATCGGACCGGTCAGCCATTTCATGTTTGCGAAGATCAGAAACGATCAGCTTTTGGCCGAGTAATTTTTTCGCCCTTTTTACGCGGGTGGCCAAAACAGGATGTCCCTCCGTCGGATTGGCACCGATAATGATGACCAGTCCGGCGCTTTCAATGTCTTTGATGGTACCGGAATCACCGCCATAACCGACCGTTGATAGCAATCCGTCGGTCGCAGGGGACTGGCAGTAGCGGGAGCAGTTGTCCACATTGTTCGTTTCAAAGATTTGCCGTGCAAGCTTTTGCATCAAGTAGGCTTCTTCATTGGTTGTTTTTGAAGAACTCACAAAACCAAAGGCATTGCCGCCATACTGTTGTTTAATGCTGCCCATTTTTTCACCGATTACAGAGAGTGCTTCTTCCCATGTCGCTGTGACAAATTCATCGCCTTTACGGATGAGCGGGTGAGTCAGGCGCTGGTCGCTGTTCACGAAATCCCAGCCGAATTTTCCTTTGATACAAGTGGAGATGCTGTTAACCGGAGCATCTTCAGTTGGTTCGATTTTTAAAATTTTTCTTCCTTTTGTCCAAACTTCAAACGAACAGCCGACGCCGCAGAAGGTGCAGACCGTTTTGGTTTTTTTCGTTCGTGTATCCCTCATTGCGGCTTCCACTTCTGAAATGGCAAAGATACTGCCATAGCCCGGTTCAACTTCTTTAATTAAGTCGACCATCGGGTTGAGCAGGTCCTGCTTGATTCCTGTCATGAAGCCCGCTTCCCCAAGCATGGATTTTTCCATCAAGGCGTTGCAAGGACATACAGTGGCACACTGGCCACAAGAAACACAGGAAGATTCATTGATCGATTTGTCGTTATCCCAGATAACACGTGGCATGTTGCGTTCCCAATCAATCGTCAGTGTTTCATTGACTTGCAGGTCTTGGCAGACTTCTACGCATTTTCCGCAAAGAATGCACTGATTTGGGTCATAGCGGTAAAACGGGTGGGACATATCCACTTCATAGCCTTTTTCACGGAAAGGCCGTTCCTGATGCTCAACCTCAAGTAATTCAGCGGTATTATGGACTTTGCAGTTGCCGTTGTTGTTGTCGCAAACGGTACAGTAGAGAAGGTGATTCTCGAGGATGCGGTCCATCGCTTCATTCTGCGCCTCTTTTGCTGTTGGTGAAGAGGTGAGAATGTTCATTCCTTCCTTTATTTCAGTGGAACAAGCTCTCATTACTTTTCCATCAATCTCACACATGCATGTATCACATGTCTGGATCGGTCCGAGCGTTTCCGTATAACAAATATGAGGATGCTCGACTCCCTGCTGCAAAAGGTGCTCGAGTACCCTTGTTCCTTTTTTGACTTGCTGTGTTACACCGTTGATCTGTACGGTTAACGTATTTTCCACTCTAATTTCCTCCTTAAAACCTAAAAAACCCACCATAAAACAATCTGTGCCTGTTGACACAAATTCCTTTACAGTGGGTTAATAGCTAAGCATTATGAATACCAGCGATCCATCCCGCTATGTGATTGCACGCCATGAACTCCTGGCAGCTGATCGTTACCGAAGAACAATGAACGTTTCCTTTTTTGATTATACCACTTTCCTTTGATGGGGTAAATTTACTTTTTGGAAATGGCTAAAGGCGTCGATTTTAGGGAACACAGAGTATGATTAAGGCTTAACATAACCTATACGGGAGGTGCTTTATGAAATATACCGTCATCACAGGAGCAAGCTCAGGAATCGGTTATGAAACGGCTCTTGCGTTTGCCGAAAGAGGAAAGAATTTGATTGTGGCTGCCCGCAGGCAGGAAGAGCTTGAAAAGTTAAAAAGCGAAGTCCAAAACATTAATCCCGATCTTGAAGTTATCATTAAAACGGTCGATTTGGCAGATCCGGAAAATGTTCACCGTTTATACGAGGAGCTGAGCAGTTACGAGCTTGAAACCTTAATCAATAACGCGGGCTTCGGTAACTTTGACAGTGTGGGGGAGCAGAATTTAAATAAAATCCAGACCATGCTTCATTTAAACATTGAAGCACTGACCATTTTATCCACCAAATTCGCGGCGGGTCATGAAAACACGGAAGGTGCCCAGCTGATTAACATATCATCCGGTGGCGGCTATACGATTGTTGGTAATGCCGTCACCTATTGTGCGACCAAGTTTTATGTGAGCGCGTTTACCGAAGGCTTGGCCCAGGAGCTCAAAGGGAAAGGCTCGAAGCTGAAAGCAAAAGTGCTTGCTCCTGCTGCGACGGAAACGGAATTTGCCCAGCGGTCGATGGATATGGAACATTTTGAGTATAGCGGCAATCTTCCTAAATTCCATACCGCAAAAGAGATGGCTCACTTTTTGCTTGATCTGTATGACAGTGATAAAGTGGTTGGCATTGTGGATGGGGAAACGTATGAGTTTCAATTAAAAGATCCGATTTATCCTTATGTATCCAGAACAAGATAAGCATAAAAAAACAAAGGGGCTGTCCTGAAAGTCAAAAATCGACCTTCAGGCAGCTCCTTTGCGTAAAAAATCTTCAATGAAAAGTTGATTGTAGTGGAAGGTGCGAGATCCTCGAAAATGAAAATCACATTTTCTTCGTGCGATGCACCGCTGCCGCAGCGTTCCTTGTCCTGCGGGACTAGCGTGGCAGGTGAGACTCCCGCAGGCGCTTGCGCCAAAAGGTAGGCGTTCACGCCGGTAAGGCTCACCGAACGCCCCGCGGAAAGCGAGCGGCCTGGAACGAAAATCAACGGCTTCCAGACTTCTTGGACAGCCCGTTTTTCTCATGAAGCGCTGGGTTTGTTTCGTTTGGTTATCAGGTAAGCAACGATCAGGATGATAAACCAGACAGGAGTGACAAACAAGGCGATCCGGGTGTCTTTTGCAAACCCGAGCACGACTACAACGAAAGCAAAGAACAAAAGGACTATCCAATTAATAAAGGGAGCGAGCGGCATTTTGAATTTGCTTTTTGCTGCTTCTTCGGGTTTCTGCTTTCTGAAGCGCAGATGTGCGATCAGAATAATGCCCCATACCCAGATAAAACAGATGGTCGCAATGCTAGTAACCAGGGTAAAAACATCTTCCGGCAATAAGTAGTTAAGCAGAACTCCAAATAACAGGAAAAAGGTAGATACAATCAGTGCCGCCGCAGGCACTTTTTTGTCGTTCAGGGAGGCCAGACGTTTCGGTGCTTTTCCTTCATTAGCCAGTGTATACAACATTCGTCCTGTACTGAATAAACCGCTGTTACAGGATGACATAGCAGAAGTAATGACCACAAAGTTAATGACACCAGCTGCAGCAGGTATTCCGATCAGCGAGAAGACCGAAACAAACGGACTGCTCGACGGGTTGATTTTGTCCCAAGGATAGATCGACATGATGACGATCAGGGATCCGATATAAAAGAGAAGGATCCGGACCGGAATATTGTTGATCGCGCTCGGCAACGTCGTATCCGGATTCTCAGCTTCACCGGCGGTGACCCCAACGAGTTCAACTCCGACAAAAGCAAAAAGGGCCATCTGAAAGGCCAGAACAAATCCGGAAGCGCCATTTGGGAAAAATCCGCCGTGGCTGACAAGATTGGAAAAGGAAGCCTGTGTTCCATGGCTTTCATATCCCATGACAATGAGTACAATACCGATCACAATCAGTGCAATAATGGTAATGATTTTTATGATAGCAAACCAAAACTCGATTTCTCCAAACGCTTTGACAGCCGACATATTGATCAGCAGTAAGATAAGCACCACAGCTAGTGCGGTCAGCCATTGGGGAATGGAAGGAAACCAATACTTTACGTACACACCTACCGCTGTAATTTCTGCCATGCCGGTCACAATCCAGCAGAACCAATACGTCCAGCCCGTAATAAAACCGGCCCAGGGGCCGATAAAGGATTCGGCAAAGTGCGTAAAGGAACCCGAGGTCGGATTATACAGGAGCATTTCACCCAATGCGCGCATCATGAAGAAAAGCATGATTCCAATCAAGGCATAGTTAATCATGATGGACGGGCCTGTCAAATGAATGGACTTGCCTGCACCCAAAAAAAGACCAGTGCCAATGGCCCCCCCTATGGCTATTAATTGAATGTGCCGGTTTTTTAAACCGCGGTGCAGCTCTTCTTCTTTTTTCATTGATACACCAACCTTTTCTACATGATCTCTGGAAAATTTTTTTCTGCGGTTATTGTCTTTAATTCCCTTTACTATTCCCTTGCAAAACCAATTGCATAACGGTTAATCATGAAAAAAGAGGGTATAGACACAACGTAATGCCAAACTTTGTTCGAAGACTTTAATGGAAGTCTTGCAAGATAACGACATCACAGGAGGGTTTTGGATGAAAAAAATATGGTCGAGTATTTCGCTGGCAAGCGTGCTTTTGTTTGGAGGGATTGCCGGCTGCAATGCTCAGGATGCAGCAGGAGACGAGACAAACAAGCAACCGGCTAAAGAAAAAGAAAACAAGAAAACAGAACAGGGAAAAACAGCAAAAGAAAAAAAGGAGGAAGAGAAAAAACAGGCAGAAGCATCAAAACCAAAGCCTGCTCCCAAACCCAAGGACATAACGGTTAAAGGGGTATACATGTCAGGTGCTGCAGCAGGCATGAACAGCAAATTTAATGAGCTGACCAAGCTGGTGGATGACACGGAACTCAATTCACTTGTAGTAGATGTAAAAGGTGATAGCGGTGAAATTACATACGATTCAAACGTTCCCGAAGTTAATTCATATGGTTCTGATAAACATCCCCCAATTAAAAATATGAAGCAAAGGCTAAAGGTGATGAAAGACAAAGATATTTACACGATCGCCAGGGTGGTTACATTTAAAGATCCATACATGGCCAAAAAGAAGCCGGCATTCGCCATGAAAAAGAAAAGCGGCGGATTGTATTACAATGACGGCATACCGTGGGTGGACCCGTATAAAGAACAGTACTGGAAGTATGTTACTTCTATTGCAAAGGAAGCCGCGAAACTTGGATTTGATGAGATTCAGTTTGATTATGTCCGTTTTCCTGATAACGGAGCACAGGTGGACCGGGAAGTGAAATTCGATAACCCGAAAAAGAAGTCAAAAGCACAGAACATCCACGACTTTTTAACGTATGCCAAAAAAGAACTGAAGCCTTATGGAGTCAATGTGTCTGCCGATGTGTTTGGGGTTTCAACGAGCGCGAAAGGAGATACAGGAATTGGACAGCAGTGGGAGTCTTTGACACAGGCCGTCGATGTCATGAGCCCGATGACATATCCATCTCATTACGGACCAGGGGAATATGGTATCAAAGTCCCTGATGCAGAGCCCTACAAATTAATCAAGAGTGCCCTTCAGCCGGCGATCCAAAGGGACAAAGCACTGGAAAAACAGAAGAAACATGCAGCAAAAATCAGGCCATGGTATCAAGATTTTACGGCCACCTGGGTGGACGGCCATATTACATATGGCTCTCAGCAAGTGAAAGATCAAATCCGCGCCGGTAAAGAATTGGGCATTGACGGCTATTTACTATGGAACGCAAGTAATGAATATACGAAAGAAGCGCTTCAGCCAAAAAACTAGAAACTTACCGTGCAACAGAACAGCCGATAGAAGGCTGTTCTGTTTGTTTTTCTGGGTACTTATAAACCAATATACATAATTATTCAAATTTAAAAAATTTTTTCATTTTTCTGGGTAAAAAATACTAGAAAGAGTATTGTAACTGTGATAGATTACTTATGGTGAACATGCAAAAAGTCCTATTTATTATGTTGCAGAGGAGGAAGACCTTTTGGAAAGCTTAAAAGAAAAGCGGAGAAGAGAGCGGCAAAGAAAGTTGAAAACAAGACTCCTTATTATTCTTTCATTTCTCATTCTCTCAGGAGGCGGAACATTCGCCTATGCTGAGAGTAATAGCATAAAAGATTACCTTTCCAATCAGTCTCAACGAATTCTCGGTCAACTTATGGCCCGGCTGCATCCCGATATGAAACAAGTGAGTGAAGAATCTTCCAAAGAAGTGCAACAAGCGGTACAAACTGAATCGACAGCGATGAACCAAGAGGTGTCTGCCTATGCAAATTCGGAGCTTGAGCGCTACAAACAAGAAGTAAAGAAGTATGAGGAACAAAAAAAGGAATCTATTAAAAGAGAACGAGTACGAAGTGAAGCAAAAGCGAAGCAGGCACTTCGACAATCTACCAACCAAAAAATAGAAGAAGCGAAAAAACAAATCGATCAAGCTGCAGAAGCGGAGGCCGCCGGACAATTACAGAACAACGGCCAATAAATACAGGAACAGAGTACAGATGTACTTTTTCTATACATCGACGTGGCGATAGCCGGAAGGAGAGAATCTAGAAATGTCAGTCAAAAAGAAAGCAGCAGCAGCAGTTACCGGACTCATGGTAACTGGAGCCTTGTTTGCAGGAGCGGCCTCTGACAGCTTTGTGGATCATGTAAAGGCGGGTGTAGCTCCGCTGATTGGGAAAGTGGCGGCATGGGCAGGATATCAAGTGGCGGATAACGCTGAAAAGAAGGAAGACGAAGTAAACGCTCATGTAAAAAGCGAGTATCAGCGAGGAAAGACGGAAGTAGGCAATGCGTACAATAGTACGGTGGCGGATGGCAATGCACAAATTAACAGCTATGCCGAGGAATACAAAAAGGCCATTACGGCTGCGACCAACGAAAACACCGCTCTGGCAAAATCGAGTATCCAGGAAAAGGTAACCAAAGAGGTGTCGGCCGCCAAGTCGGAGATTGATGCAGATGCAAAAGCAACCGTCGACCAGCTCATCCGCGAAACCAATTCATCCATTCCGGCTCCACCGACTTCGCCCGAACGTTAATTATAAAACAGGAGACAGGCAGCAGCCTCTCCTGTTTTTTTATGTTTGAATCGCTGGCTCCAAATGCAATAGGAAAAAACAAGGGAAAATCATTACTGATATAGAATACCTTGTTAAACGCTAAGAATTCGGTACTTAAGGAGCTGCACTTCACATGAATATTGTTGACCTTGTTCAGTCACAAGTGATCGCGTCTGTAAAAGAGGAGGAAGATATTGAGAAGGCGATAAACAGCACATCCAATATCGTTTTCCTGTTAACCGGTAATCTTTTGAACATGACAGAGCACCTGGACCGGTTGAAAAGTGCTCAAAAAAGTGTTTTCATACATATTGATTTTATTGAGGGCCTGTCCAATACGAAAAGCGCCATTAAGTATATCGCTAAAAAGTGGAAGCCCTCGGGCATCATTACCACAAAAAGTTCCTTGATTAAATTTGCGAAGGAAGAGAAATTAATGGTTATTCAGCGTATGTTTCTCATCGACCACACGGCCTTAAAAAAGGGGATCAGCATCTGTGAAACGTTTGCACCGGATGCGATTGAAGTCTTGCCCGGGCTGATGCCTAATATTATTGATCATCTGACTCATCGGATCAACCTGCCTATTATTGCAGGAGGCCTCATCAGTTCAAAGGAAGATATCACTAAAGGGCTGGAAGCGGGGGCACTTGCGATGTCTACCGGAGATCCTGCGCTTTGGAATTTTGATATATAAAAAAAGGGGAAACGAGTTCCCCTTTTTAGCTGATTTGTAATTGATGGATTTCTTTCATGCTTGGAAGAACATATGAAGGCTTATGAATAGATGTTTTGACCATTTCTTCCGTGGTAATGCCTGACATCACCAGCACGGTCTGAATGCCATGATCAATGCCCATTCGTATATCGGTTTCCAAACGGTCTCCGACAATATAGCAATCTGCCGGTGTTAACTTTAAAATGTCTCTGATGACAATGTCTGCTGCAAGTTTGGAGGGTTTCCCCATAATATAGTCAACAGGTTTGCCGGTCGTTCCTTCAAAAGCGCCAATTATGGATCCGCAATCAGGAAGCTGTCCGTCCATCATCGGACACGTCCGGTCTGGATTTGTGGCGATAATCATCGCATTGTTGGCAGCCCATGCCTGGTAGGCATCGTTCAGCTTGCGGTAATTAAATTCCCGATCCCATCCCAAAACCACATAGTTGGCTTCGCGCGGAACGGTGGTCAACCGGATTCCTTCATTTTGCAGTTCTTCGAATAAAGCGGCTTCTCCAATCACATACACAGCTTCTTCCGGTGTCATTTTTTGTTTTAAAAACATCGCTGTAATGTAATTCGAATTAATCACATCTTCAATAGATGCATCAATTCCCAATCCCCGAAGTTTTTTTACATAGTCATTCCGTGTGGCTATGGATTTATTGGTGAAGAAGACCACCTTGTGACCACACTGCCGTAAATATTCGATGGACTCCTTCACGCCATCCAGGATTTTTTCCTCCACATACACAGTTCCATCCAAATCCAATATAAAACCTTTTGCCATGGTGATACCTCCGATACGTATGAGCTAAACGATGCAAAACCCCCAGCTAAAGAAGCCTCCAAAAGAGTAAAGGCAAAAATAGCTGGGGGTTCTCTTCATCTCTTCCCTGCGATAGTGTATTACGTCAACACAGACTTGGTGTTTGACTGATGATTAATGATTTGCTGAAGCGAGTATTTGTAAGGATTGATTTCATAAATTACCGGCCCGTTAAATCGATGGTTGATCAAATATTCTCCTGCGTTTTTTGTAAATTGGTTCCCGTCTCCCGGGAGTAAATGAAGGTCTGCCTTTCCATCATTCTCCGATAAGTGGAGGGCTCCAAGAGATGCGCCGAGCCGGTCGATGGCATCTTCCAATTCATTTCCCATGAGATTGAGATGGCCTGTATCCAGGCAAGCCTTGACCTGTGTATTTTTTATGAGATCGAGCCATTCATCAAGATTGGAAGCAACCTGATGACAATAGTTCAAATGGTCGGGGATCAAATTCTCCAGCAGAAGATCAATCCCGTACGGTTTTGCCACCTTATCCAGCCGCAGGATCCGTTCCGTTACCCTTTCTATGCACGCATGCTTTTCTTCAGAAAACCAGGCATAGCCGCCATGAAAGGTAGCATGCGTCCCTCCGTAATCAGCAAGCCGTTTAATCCAATCCGTTAAAATTGAAAAGGTACGTTCATAGACCACAGCATCGGGAGTAGCCAAATTCAGATCATGAAAGGGTAGGTGCAGTCCCACGTTGAAACCGGATCGATGGGCAAATTCCAGATAGTCAGCTGCTTTACGCTGTTCTGCCAGGACTTCAATGCCTCTGAACCCGGCTTCTTTTAGACGTTCAAAGTCACCCAGATGGGCATCCAATCCAAGTGACCAGCTGTTAAGCCATTTCTCCATGATTCTCTCCTTTCAATGTTGTTCCAGGACTTACGTTTAATTCGTTGTTCAGTTCCTCGAGGTTCTTGCCTTTAGTTTCCGGGGCCAACAGTACAGAAACAATCAAGCCGGCCATGCTGATTACCGCGAAGAACCATAGTGCTTTGGAATTTCCCCATGCGGCGACCAGATTCGGAAATACAAGGATTCCGAGAATGGAACCGATACGGCTGACTCCGGTGGCCAGACCTGAAGCACTTGCCCGAATACTGGTTGGGAACAGTTCCGTCGGATAGACAAAGTTCAGGATTCCTCCACCCATATTGGCAAACAGAACAGCCAAACTAAAAAGAATAACCAAAAAGGCCATGGTAGGATGAGGATTTAATGCAAGAATGATTAACGCAATGGATAATCCGGTAAATGACGTAATGATCAGCGGACGTCTGCCGATTCTTTCAACCAGATTCAATCCTACAATGGCTCCAAGCAAGCCCAGAACACTCACCGTTAGGGAACCTGTATATTACCATCATTTGTGAACCATTGGTAAACGGTTTTAAGATGGTTGGTGTATACATGGAGATTCCATAGTACGCGACCGCGTAACAGAACCAGAAACCGCAAACGAAGAACGTCCGTCTGAAAAGAGATTTTGTAAAAAGAGCTCCTGCCTTTTGTTTTGGTGCTGCATCCGGCTTGATGATGACTTTTTGTCCTGTGATCTTCAGCATGATTTCTTCCGCTTCTTTTTCACGTCCTCTTGAGGCAAGCCATCTCGGTGACTCCGGGAGTGTAACCCTGAAAAAGAAAACAATAAGAGCAAATACAGCACCGACCAGCAGCATGTATCTCCACGCACTTGCACCGAGCGGAAGCATCAGCATTCCGATAAGGTAGGCGGTTACCGCCCCGACGAACCACATGGCACCAAGTGAAGTGCTATGTTTGCCGCGGCTCTTTGTGGAACTGAATTCAGACACCAGGGTGGCAGAGATCGGATAGTCAGCTCCGATACCAATCCCAAGTAAGAAGCGGAACAGAATGAGCTGCCACGGAGCTTGTGCGAAAGCGGTTAAGGCAGCAAAGACGACAAACGCGACCAAATCAACCACATACATTGCTTTTCTTCCGTATTTGTCTGTTAAATTTCCGAGCCATAAAGCACCGATTAAGGAGCCGATGACTGCAGACGAAGTAATTAACCCCTGAAGACCCGGAGTGATTTCCCACTGGCTTAAAATGAGCGGCATGGCTACGGCAATGACCGTTAAGTCAAAACCATCCAGAAACGTACCTGCAGCCGACAGCAACGTGACCTTTCTTTGAAAGCGCTTTAGTTTTGGAGAATCCAAATGCTCAAAGCTCATTACTTTTCCCCCTTTTTCTGTGTAACGTTATGGAAAAGAACAAATAAAAGCCATAGCCAAAAAAACATGTACCATGTTTTAAATGGCTATGGCTTCTCTTCATCTCCGGCCATAAAGCTACATTAAATTTTAGGATTGCTAAATCATTTATACAATATTCAAATAAGTCTGTCAACGTAATTTTTTGTGGTGTTTAAAACAATGGATTGAACAATTTTCTGTTGTAAAACAATTAACATCTAGGTATGATTGTGAATAATCAGATAACAACTTTAATATCCGTACGGGTAGAGATATGGGAGAACCCTGTGAACAGATGTGTACTGCAAAGGAGCGGCACACCATTTGGTCATGGGGTTTTTCGTGTTGTCGGAGGTTATCTGGTTGCAAAAAATTTAGAGGAGGAACAGGAATGAAAGGCAGGAAGTGGCTGATTTGTATGATGGCATGTGCTATAGGCTTGGGTACGGATTTAAGGTTGAACTCCATTCAACCGGCAGCGGCTGAAAGTGCAATCCCCCGTTTGCTGATCACAGAAGTCGTTCCGGACACGGACAATTATGCGGGATATGATGCGTTTGAGTACATTGAAATCTATAATAACAGCAATCAGGAGATCAATCTTCAAGGCTATCATATTGCTTCTAGCAACTGGAATACGACGATTGAGAATTCGATTAAAATCGCTCCGTGGGATACCGTGTTGTTTTGGCCAAGAAGACAGGAAGTGAAGCCCCTGACGCTGGAAGGCTTTAACCACCTTTATTTCTCCTCATATTCAAGTAAATACATACAACAAGATCATCTACAACCAATAGAAAATGTTGGCGGACTGGTAAACAGTAACAACCAGACAGTCTCCGTTTACGATCCGGGTGGAAAAGAGATCGTAAAAGCAAAGTACACCGGAAGCCAGGTAAGTGCAAACAAGTCCATTACGCTCGGCTATCCGACAGATGGCAGCAACACGATGAAAACCTTGGCAGGCAGCCAAACGCCGACACCAGGATGGGTGGTATCAGGACAAGCTCCGGCAAGACCGAAACTGGATGACGCGGCACCAGCTGTTCCGGCAGGTATTCAGGCACAGGCAGGAAACGGTGAAATCGATCTAACATGGAGTCCCAATAGAGAAACAGATCTCTATCGTTATAATATCTACAAAAATGGCAATCTCGAATATTCGGTTGATCCGTCCAAAACTACATTCCGATTGTCTGCCCTGATTGGCCATCTCAATTATGATCTCCAGATCACGGCTGAAGATACTTCGGGAAATGAATCACCGAAATCTCCCGTATTGCGCGTTCAGCCTGATCATCAGCTGATCACGCAAACCGAAAGATCATCCAATGACAGAAATCCCGCTTATCAAACACTATGGGATATTTCCAAGGACGGCCCTGTCATCCCCGGACTGGCAGAGGACCTCGTTCCCCAGGGAATTGGTTATTATAAGAAAAAGAACTGGTTGTTTACCATCAATTATTTGGACGATGGCCGACCAGGAACACTTTGTGTCGTTGATGCTACTACTGAAAAACTAGTAAAGTCACTGGTGCTCTACAATCAGGACGGGACACCTTACACCGGACACGCAGGGGGTGTTACCGTAAGTATGGACCATGTATGGATATCCTCCGAAGAATCTCTATTTACATTGGATGTTGACGATATTGCCGCCGCTCAAAATAATGATGAGCTAACGTTCACAAATGAAATCCCGGTACCCGTAGAAGCGGCTTATGATGTCTATGATGATGACAAAAAGATTCTGTGGGTCGGTGAGTTTTATGAGCCAAACGCCTATCCTACCGATCCCTCTCATCATCTCGTAAACCGGGCCGGTGAAATGCAATTTGCTTGGATGGTAGGTTACAAGCTAAGACCGAATACGGATATGCTGACTCACGAGCAGTGGGACCCTGCAGGCAATGAGCCCGCAAAACCAGACTATGTTTTTTCCACGATCGGTAAGGTACAGGGAGCGATCGTCCAAAAGAAGGGAATTTCTCTGGTCACGTCTTACGGGCGGGCGAATGACAGTGTTTTGTATCGATATAATGACCCGATGAAAGAAGAACCGCATGAATATGTAACCGTTGGGGGAAAAGAAGTGCCTGTTTGGTTCCTTGACGGGGAAAATGCAAAGCCGGTCAAAAGTATTACGGCTATCCCTATGAAAGAGGGAGCCGTACTCGTAAAAAGTGATCTGTATGTTTCTTTTGAATCGGGCGCGAACAAATATCGGTATACAGGTTCTTATCCAAGAGACCGGATGCTTAAGATTGATATGAAAACCTTAATGAAGGATGACAGAAATACAGAAAAAGAAGAGCGCCAATAAGAGAAAAGACCAGCTGTCTTAAAAGACGGCTGGTGTTTTTGTTCTGTCCAAACAAAAACAAATAAACAGAAATAAAGTAGGTGCAGACAATGCTTGTAGCACGAATGAATGAGCATCAGGGTGAATGAGCTGAGCAAGATCTTTTCTGTGACAGAGGAAACGATCAGAAGAGACCTGGAGAAATTGGAAAAGGTACATCTCCTTTGTCGGAGCCATGGGGGCGCTCTCCATTGAAAAAAGATCAATCGGAGATTTCTTATCAGGAACGGAAATTATCCATTCCGTAGATAAGCAAAAGATTACGAGTGAGGCGGTCAAGTGGATTGAGCCGGGAGACCAAATCGCTCTCGATGCAAGCACTACGGCCTGGTATATGGCGAAAGAACGTTTTCAGGTTATTCCTATGAAACGGTTTTACGTTTATTTCGTATACGTACATAAGGAGGGGGATCATGAAAAGATTCTTGGTATTTATAGGCCTGTTTCTTATTGGATACCTATTACTGCAGCTGGTATCCGGCCTTTTTCTAACGGCGGGTTACTCACCGGAAATCATGGACCAGGGCAAAACCGTGGGTTATCAAGTGTTTGGCCGGATTTCTTTTTTCATCGGAACGTTATTTATTGCGACGCTTGCCTTTTTTCTGTCTGAAAAAATGATCAGGATCAATAAGTAAACCCCTGAAGCTCAGCTTCAGGGGTTTTGATTTTCTATTATTTCTTTAACTTATTCCATGTAGCATCAAGTGCTTCCAATGTTTCTTTTTCTGATTTCTTCTTGCCAACATAGGCTTGAAGAGCAGATCCAAATTCTTGCCCAGCACCATCAGGATATTTCATGAACTGCCAAGTATACGTTTTACCTTCTTTGGAGTACTTCTGGATTTCAGCGCCAAGTGGTCCGATATCTTCTGCCTTTGCGTCAATGTTCTTGAAGGCAGGGATGTATTTGAATTCCTTCGTCAACGCTTCTTTTCCTTCTTTAGAAGAAACCATCCAGTTCAAGAAGTCTTTTGCTGCTTTTTTATCAGCCTCAGGAGCTTTATTGTATACAACCCAGTTACTCGGTACATCTGCCATGAGCTTATCTGCTTCTTTTGCATTGTTGTTCAGTGCCATTGGGATAAAACCAACGTTCATGTTCGTCGTGATTTTGTCGATCATCGGCTGAATCCAGTTACCTTGCTGGATCATTGCTGCATCACCGCTGGCAAATAGGGTTACTTGTGTGTTGTAGTCTGTAGTTAACGGGTTTTTATTACCATACTTAATCGTCAGATCAAGCAACTTGAAATAATCGTCAAAGTATTTGCTGTCTGCGATTTTTGCTTTTCCTTCGTTCAAACCTTTAATAAAGTTTTTGTCTGCACTTTCCTGATAAGCCAACGGAACATTCAAGCCGTGGTTTGCAAGCACCCACCACTCGCCGTAACCGACTGAGAAAGGTGTGATGCCTTTGGCTTTTAATTTTTTCGCTGCGGCTTCCAGCTCAGAGAATGTAGTAGGAAGCTTGGTAATTCCTGCTTTTTTGAACAATTCCTTGTTGTATGCAAATCCGTAGCCTTCAAGGTTTACCGGCTGGCCAAGCACTTTTCCGTCCAGAGTCATTGGCTTCAATGCATTTGGATATGCATTTTTTACCCATGGCTGATCGGAAAGGTCTTCGAGTTTGTCTTTCCATGTGACGGCATCCTGATAGCCAGAGCTGGTGAAAATATCAGGCGCTTTGTTGGAAGCAAACTTCGCTTTTAGAGCTGCACCACCGTCTGCACCTCCGCCTACGGTTTCAATGTTAAAAGTAACGTTTGGATGTTCTTTTGTATACTGGTCGGTCAATGCTTTAAGCTGGTCGGCAATTTCTACTTTGCCCTGGAACATATCAATGACGACTTTGTCGCCTTTGCTTCCGCTTGCTTTGTCTCCTGATGCACCATCACTGGAACAAGCTGCTGTAAAAAGAAGTGACGCGGAAAGCACACCTGCTGCTAATGAAAACTTTTTCATGTTTTTAACCATGATTTTACCCTCCTGAACATGATTCATTTATAGTTTGAAAAAAGAATAACCTTATTTGATGGAACCGCTGGTAATACCTTTAATAATGTGCCTTTGCATGGAGAAGAAGAAAATGAGCAAAGGAATGATGCCCAGGATCAAAGCGGCAAGTGCCAGATCCCATTGCTTCGTATACTGTCCAAAGAAGAAGAACGTAGCGAGCGGTACAGTTCGTAATTCCGGATTTTGCAGAACAAGTGACGGAAGCAGGAAGTCATTCCAGATCCACAGGCTGTTCAGGATCACAATGGTTACTGTAATTGGCTTTAACAGCGGGAACACAATTCTCCAGAATACCCCGAATCGGGAACATCCATCGATGATTGCTGCTTCTTCCAGTTCTTTTGGAATTCCTTTAATAAAGCCGTGATACAGGAAGATCGTCATCCCGGATCCGAATCCAAGATACATGATGACCAGTCCCCAGATGCTGTTGAGAAGGCCGAATGTTCCGGCTGTTTTGATCAATGGAATCATAATGGACTGAAACGGAATGATCATGGCTGCAACAAACATCATGAAAATGATATTGCTGATTTTCTTTTTGGTCCGGACCAGCATGTAGGCGGCCATGGAACAGAAGACCACAAGAACGACGTTGCTGGCGACCGTAATGATCAGTGAGTTTGAAAATACTTTCAAGTAGTTCAGCTTTTCGAATGCGTTTACATAGTTCTCAAATTGAAAGACCTTGGGAAGCGCCGAGGTATTGGTCAGGATTTCGGCGAACGGCTTCAGAGAATTTGAGATTACGTAATAAAAAGGAACCAAAAAGAGCAGGCCGAGCAGAATCGCAAGGATTTCAACAATGAATGTTTTGCCCGTATATTTGTTTTCCATCACGATTCAACCTCCTTTTTCTTCGTGTACATAACCTGAATGACCGTAATGGCGGCAACAACGATGAAGAAGATCAGCGCTTTCGCTTCACCAATTCCGTAACGGTTGTTAACAAAGGCTTCTGTGTAAATGTTCAGTGCCAGCATCTCGGTTGACTTGAACGGCCCGCCGTTCGTCAGGGACAGGTTGGCATCAAAGATTTTGAATGATGATGCAGTGGTTAAGAATAAACAAATCGTTACCGCTGGTGCTACCATCGGGATGGTAATATGGCGGAGGATCTGCCATCGGTTGGCACCATCGATACGGGCAGCTTCCACGATTTCCTGAGGAACATTCTGCAGAGCGGCAATGTAGATGATCATGATGTAGCCGGCACCCTGCCATACACTGACAATCACGATTCCCCAAAACGCCGTTTTTGCATCTCCAAGCCAGGCCATTTCAAAAAGTGGAATACCCGTGATTTGTCCGATGGATGCAAATCCTTTGACGAAAATAAACTGCCAGATGAAGCCTAAAAGCAATCCGCCGATTAAGTTCGGCATGAAGAATACGGTACGCAGAATGTTTCTTGTCTTTAGCATTTGTGTGACCAGAATGGCAAGCGCAAATCCAATCACATTGGTAAGTATAATGGCAACGACTGTGTATTTAGCGGTCAGCAGAAACGAAGCCTGGAATTGCTTGTCTTCCGTGAATAAGTATTTGAAATTATCGAATCCGACCCAATTGATATTCCCTGTTACTCCGTTCCAATCGGTAAAGGCGTAATAGATCCCGGTAAAGAAAGGAATTAAAACGATTATTGTAAACGCTAACAGAACAGGGCCGACAAAAAGAGTGAATAATCCTGCATCTTTCCATTTTTTCTTGGAAGCCATGGAAACAGGCTTTGATACGTTGGTGTTTTTTTGTAAGGCACCGCCTTGAAGATTTGTAGCTTTCGTCTGACTATTCACATAAAGCACCTCCCGTACCTTTTATTTTAGGGATTCCTGAAATTTATGAAACGGCTTACATTGACCAACAGGGTGGAAAATATTGAACAGTGATTTTTGAATCAAGGAATGAGAAGGTTATGCTACAATAAAGAAAAATCTGTAAGCAATATAATTCAAGGGAGGAAGGTTAGCCGAAAGTATAGCTGACCAAATTGGTATGCAGTGGGGGATCCGAAAGAAACTCATCATCTTATTGCTTGTAGCAACCGTGCTTCCGTTTGGAACCTCGATTGCCGTCACGTATTATCAAACCACACAAGCTCTCAATGACCGCTTTGTTTCCACAAACCATGATTTAATTCAAAAAGGGGAAGAGGACCTGGCTGCATACTTTGATGAAGTCGCAGATATGGGAACGGTTTTATACCGGTATACTCCTTTTATGAATGTAATGAGGGGGGGAGTATCGGCCGACTTCAACAACAACCAGGAAGAGGTTCGACGGCTGCTCGCCTATTTATTTAATACTCGTCCAGAAATTGAACAGATGCATCTGTATATCGATAAAGAAAAAGATTCGTATACCAATTTTCATTCTTCCATCAGCGGAAGAGGGAAGTATGAGAACATTTTTTCACATCCGTATTATGCTCAATTGAAAAAGAGCAGCACGTTTTCCATCATTGAGCCGCCGCATAAAATTTATCCTTATAATCATTTGTCAGATATCCCAGACTCTGAAAAGAAAAAAGTCTTGAGCTTTCATAATATTATCCGTGACGTTCCTTCAGATAAGTTTCTTGGCTTCCTGTCGATTGATATTAACCTTTCAAAGATTAGCTCCCTGTCAAACCGGCTGTATACAAAGGGTGTTGAAGATCTGTACATTATGGATGACCAAGGGAATATCGTTTATTCGTCCAATGAAAAACAAATTGGGAACAAAAATAAAGAAAAATGGTTCGACCATGTAAAGAGCAGTGATAAAAGCAGCAAAAGCCTGGAATGGCAGGACAAGAAATTTTCGGGAGAGATTGTGTACGAGCGTTTTTCGGCTCCATATAAAAACTGGTATATTGTAAAAAGAATTCCGTATGACGTTCTTTATCAGAGCGCAAGGGAAACCGCATTGATGAATATTTTTATCGGCATTATAACGTTGATCATCGTACTTTTGGCGACATTATTTGTTTCACTTAAACTGACCGCGCCGATAAAAGTATTAAGCAACAACATGAAAAAGGTGGAAAATGGGGAACTCGAAGCTGACTTCGATTCGTTGGGGAATGATGAAATCGGCATGCTTGGCCGCAACTTCAAATCGATGATCACCAAGATCAATCAGCTAATCGACAGGGAATACAAACTGGAGATTGAAAATAAATCATCTCAGCTCAGGGTGCTGCGTTCTCAGATCAACCCTCATTTCCTTTACAATGCACTTCAGTCGATTGGTACGCTGGCCCTTAAATCGAATGCTGCGTCTGTCTATTCGTTGTTAACCTCCTTATCCAACATCATGAGGTACAGCATGAACATGAAAGAAGATGTTGTTCCATTGAACCTGGAGCTGAGGCATGTAAAATCGTATTTGGTGCTTCAAAAACAGCGGTTCGAAGACAAATTTGAATATGAGCTTCAGGTTGAAAAAGAAGTGGAACAGGTTCTGGTTCCGAAAATGATTTTACAGCCCATTGTGGAGAACAGCTTCAAGCACGGCTTTGACCAGCAGATCGAGGAAGCGGCCGTAACGATCAAAGCGCATGCCATGGATGAAGAAAAAATTAAGCTGTCCGTGAGCGATAACGGAAGGGGCATTGATACGCAGCAATTAAAGGACTTGAAGGGTGCGCTTTTCGAGGAAAGTCCATCTGAAGAAGAACGCAGCGAAGCCATCGGGTTAAAAAACATTTATGATCGGCTTCAGATCTATTACAGCAATCAGGCAAAAATGTCGGTGGAAAGCGGGGATGCCGGAGGCTTTACAGTGACCATTGAGATCCCCAGGGTAATGCCAAAAGAGGTGAAACAATCATGAAAGTCTTGATTATTGATGATGAGAAACACGTCCGGGATGGAATCCGGCTGCTTGGTGCCTGGGAAGAAAACGGTATCGGTGAATTTTATGAAGCCGAAAATGGGGAAGATGCCATTCGTTTGATTCAAGAGCACCGGCCAGAGATTATATTTTCCGATATGAAAATGCCAAAGATGGATGGCACGCAGCTTCTTGAATGGATTAAGGCGAATCAGCCGAAAAGCAAAACCATTGTGGTAACCGGTTATGATGATTATCACTATATGAGAAAAGCAATTCATTTTGGGAGCTACGACTACCTTCTTAAACCAATTGATCCGGAAATCCTGAATCAAACGTTGAAAAACGCAGTAGAGGAATGGAAGAAAGAAGAAGCTGATCGCAAAAGCAAGGATAGCAGCTACCAAATGATCAATGAAATGAAACCTGTATTTCGTGACCGGAAGCTTACCCAGCTTGTAAGCAGTGACAGTATCAAGGATGAGCTGTACAAAGAGCTTGGCTTTCAATTGTCTCAAACCTATATGGTTGCTCTTATGCGGCTGGATGGCAAAACGATTAAATCGTTTCAGGGAGACAGAGATCTTGCTTACTTTACAATTTTAAATGTGATCAATGAAATTCTTATGGAGTGTGACTGCGGGATCGGCTTCCGCTACCTCTCCAGCAAAGGCGAAATTGTTATGATTTTCTGGAACATGCTCGACCAAATCGAGGAACGTCTGTCCCAGATTCATCAGACACTGAAGAAGGTATTGAATCGTTCCTGCCCGATTGCCATCGGGGAAGCAGTTACTGGTACCGCCGGGTTGCTGCAATCGTATCACCATGCCAAGCAAGTGCTGCTTTCGAGTAATCTGTTGGAGCGGAAAGAAAAGCGGGTCTATGGACCGGATACGGTTCAAGTTATCTCACCGAAAAGCCTGATGTCTTATAGTTCCGACATTGAAGGGGGCATGATGGCTGGACGAATTGAAGCGTTTGACGATCTCATTGAGGATGTGACAAACGATTTTACCGAGAACGGATATTTGTCATTGAAGCAGTTGCTGCATTTTGAAAACGAATATCAGGTGATCAGCAACATATGGTTCAAGCATTACAATATTCCGATCGGCTCAAGTGAAAGCATTGAAAAGCGGATCGATCCCTATTTTGATGCCGGGGGCACGTTTAATCTGGAAGACTACAAAAAAAGAATCCGCCGGGAAATTTCCGTCTTCCTGAAAAAAGTAAAGAAGGCTTCAAAACAAAAGGGCAACATCATCCATGAGATTGAAAAGTATTTGCAGTCCCACTTTGACCGGGATGTAAAACTTCGGGAAATTTCGGACCATTTTTACATCAGCAGGGAGTATATTTCGAGGAAATTCAAGCAGGAGCTCAATGTTAACATTTCGGATTATTTGGTAAGAATCCGCATGAACAAAGCAAAATCCTTATTAAAAAACAGTGACCTGAAAATCTATGAAATTGCGAACATGATCGGCTATCAGGATGATAAATATTTCCGCAAAGTATTCAAAAAGGTAGAGGGCATTACCCCGAATGAATACCGCGATCAATATTCAGTAAAATAAGTGTTTGCTGCACAAGAAAAGAAGAGGGAGAGCCCCTCTTCTTTTGCATTTAGCTTGTTAAAAAGTCCTTCATAATAAGAACGTAAACACCGATCAAAAAAGCGGATCCCCCATTGTCCAACATGTTTTCATGGTTTTTCAACTCCCTTATTTTCACCATACTTGATGATTGAAAAGCTGATGAAGAAAAACCAAATGCAAACAGCACACTGCCTAAAATAATGAAAATGTTGATGTAGCTTTTTAAGATGATGTTGAAATGATCAGGATCACTTCCGCCTTGATCAGTTAGCCAGTTAGTTGCTAGTGAATCACCAAAAGTCATACTATTAAACAACAATATGATTCCTAATAAACTCACCATTAATCCTGTAGCTAATGTATTCGTGAAATTCATCATATTATCTCCTTACTTCTGAAGGGTTTAAGGAAAAGGCGGGAAGAGAACAGACCACAATTAGAGAGTTTCAAACTATAAAATTGCTCATTAAGAAGACCTTTCTGACAGAAAGGTCTTCAACGTTTAAGTGCTCATTTCCATTCTAAAATCACTGTGTCTTCCGTCTGGGTGAGATAAGGATTGGCTCCAATGCATTTTCTTGCGGCAGCAGAGACGATCTGTTTTTTGGCCAAGCTGGCTCTGTTTTTTACAGCAGCAGAAGCTTTACCCCTTCCATCATAAAAGAATGGAGGGTTCACCAAGCGTTCCGACGTACTCATCTAATATCTCCCCTTATTAGAATATTTTGTAAGTTTATTATAAAGGAAATTATTGGTTGCGGCAACAGGGATTCAATGCCGTTAACCCATGGAATACAGGGTTCAATATATTCCACCTTATCCGTCAATGTAAGCCGTTTCATTACGCTGTTGATTCTCTAAAATGTAAAATGGACAGGTAAAAGTTTTTGATGAAAAGTTGGAGGTTTGACATGAGCAAAATATGGTGGAAAGAAAGTGTCATCTATCAAGTGTATCCCCGCAGCTTTATGGACAGCAACGGCGACGGAATCGGGGATTTGAAAGGCGTAACAACAAAGCTTGATTATTTAAAAGAACTTGGGATTGACGTCATCTGGCTCTGCCCGATGTTTAAGTCACCAAACGACGATAATGGCTATGATATTTCGGATTATCAGGACATAATGAATGAGTTCGGTACATTGGCAGATTTTGATGAGCTGCTGGCGGAAGTGCACAAGCGGGGCATGAAGCTGATCCTTGACCTGGTGATCAATCATACGAGTGATGAGCATCCATGGTTTATTGAATCGCGTTCTTCCAAAGATAATCCAAAGCGGGACTGGTATATCTGGCGTGATGGAAAGAATGGAAAAGCGCCAAACAACTGGGAGTCCATTTTCAGCGGGCCAGCCTGGAAGTATGATGAACAAACCGACCAATATTTCATGCACATTTTCTCCGAACGTCAGCCTGACCTGAACTGGGAGAATCCGGAGGTGAAAGATGCCCTTTATGACATGGTGAATTGGTGGCTTGAAAAGGGAATCGACGGTTTCCGCGTAGATGCCATTTCACACATCAAAAAAGAACCGGGCTTTCCAGATATGGAGAATCCTGACGAGCTGGAGTGTGTCTCCTGTTTTCCGTTTATGATGAACGTGGAAGGCATTGATAAATGGCTCACCGAGCTTTCACAAAAAACATTTAAGAAATACGATGTTATGACAGTTGGAGAAGCCAATGGTGTAAAAATTGAAGAAGCTGAAAAATGGGTCGGCGAAGACAATGGCCATTTTAATATGATTTTTCAGTTCGAGTTTCTGGACCTTTGGGATAAAGATGCGGAAGAGGGCATTGATGTTGCTGGGCTGAAGAAGGTGTTAAGCAAGTGGCAAACAGGGCTTGAGGGAAGAGGATGGAATGCGCTTTTCATCGAAAACCATGACCAGCCTCGCCGTGTTTCCACATGGGGGAATGACCAGAACTATTGGTCAGAAAGCGCCAAAATGCTGGCGGCCCTGTACTTTCTTATGAAAGGAACACCGTTCATTTATCAGGGCCAGGAAATAGGCATGACCAACGTTCAGTTTCCTTCGATAGAAGACTACAATGATGTAGGAATGGTCAACTATTACCGCATCGAAACGGCGAAGGGCCGCTCGCATGACGAGATCATGAACATCATCTGGAAAACAGGGCGAGATAATTCCCGTACCCCAATGCAATGGAATGCCGAGCATATGGGAGGTTTCACCACTGGGGATCAAACATGGCTGGGCGTTAATCCGAATTACAAAGAAATTAATGTGGAAGAACAATGGAACAACCCGGATTCCATCTTAAGCTTTTACAAAAAATTGATCAGCATGCGCAAGGACAATCCAATCTGGGTATACGGCGTCTACGAATTGTTGCAGCAGGATCATCCTGAACTCTTTGTTTATACGCGCACACTTGATGACAAGTGTGCCATTGTCATCAACAATTTCAGTGACCAGCGTTCTGAATTTGAAGTGCCGGACGATCTGGTATTTGAATCATCACAATTGGTGCTGAACAATTACGAGGAGGCAGACACCACACTTCCTAAGCAGGTTACCCTTCAGCCGTATGAAACGAGAGTTTATCTATTGAGCTAATAACAAGAGGCCGAGTACCATGAAAGGTATGCGGCCTCTTGTTTATGCTTATTATTGATCAACCAGTTCTTTTTCCAAAAATTCATCCAACCGTTCATATTGGGAGGTAACACCTTCAATGATGCCCATCTCTTTGACCTGCTGCAGTGCTTCTTCCGTTGCGAAAGTGGTCCGCGTAATGACGTTCGTTTTGTCGCCTTGTTCAACAAATTCCATCGTAATCAAAAGCTCAGGCATGTTCTCCATGAGATTGCCGTCGCTGTCTACAAAGGTGTCTTTATAAACAAGCCTTTCAGGAGCGGAAATTTCCTCGTAAAATGCTTTCCCGCAGGATTCCTGTCCGTAAAACTCTTCCTGATTTTTGTCCGTGCACTTCATGCAGTAATACCACACACCGCCCGGCTTAAAATCAAATTCCCGTATTTCTGTCTGCCAGCCTTTTGGCCCCCACCAGTTCGCCAGGTGTTTGGGATCAGAAAAGGCTTGAAAAACAAGAGTTCTTGGAGCGTCAAAGACTCTCTCCACAATTAATACTCGGCCTTCAGTGCTCGTTTTTAAAGAGTGGGACATGATCATTTTCCTCCTAAATGGTTAGTCACTGCTTTTCTTGAAACGAGGATCAGTCTTTTCCTTGAAGCTTTTGCAAATACTCATCCAAACGGTCAAATCGTTCCTCCCATACATGCTCGAAGGAGGTAAGCCATCCATCCAAATCTTTGAACGGCTGCTGGCAAAGCTTGTAAATCCGCATGTTTGCTTGAGCTTTGACCTCAACAAGACCCGCTTTATTTAAAACACCAAGATGTTTCGACGTCTGAGGTTGGAGAAGCTCCAGCTTTTCTGCGATCTCCCCTACTGTAAGGGGACCTTCACGTAATAGCTCAACAATCTGGAGGCGCTTAGGCTCGGCAAGTGCAGATAAGGTGGCATTGATGTTCGCGCTCATATCAGGTGTCTCCTTTCATTACTAATATACCTAAATAGGAATATTCTTGTAAAGGAATATTTAGATGAATTTAGTAAATATTTTTAATTTTGTTTATAATGGAGAACAGAAAGCTGAAAATGCAGGAACATTATTGGTATCGAACATGCTGATCAAAATAATACAAACAAAATAAAAAAGGAGATAATCGTTTTGGAACGGTATTTTTCAATAAGCGAAATGGCTTCCATTCATGGAGTTTCCAGGCAAACCCTCATTTATTATGATAAGATTGAGCTGTTTCAGCCTGTACATATTGATGAAAACGGTTATCGTTTTTATGCGGCAGAGCAGATACCGTTTTTGCGTGAAATCTGCTTTTTAAAATCCATCGGCATTAAGCTGAATGATATCAAAGAGCATATCGGGAACCGCAACCTGACTTCTGCTATCTCTTTATTGGAATATCATCATGACTTGCTTCAACGGGAGATCGATTCGCTGCAAAAAGCAAAAATGTTCATTCAGCAGAGGCTGGGGAAATATTCGGAGGCTTCCCGTTTTAAAAGTGATCTGGATCAGCCGGTCATTGAGCAATTTCCGGAGAGGAAGGTCGTGTTCGTTCCTTTTGAAAATGAGATTTGCAGAAAGGAGCTTCACGTTACACTCATGAAAGCCTGGCATATCCTCAGCCAACAGGAAATGCTTCCATCAGATGGGTTTGGTACTCTGATTTTGAAAGACCAGTTGGGAACCAATCAGGTTTTTAAGGGAGCGGGCATTTTTACAGCGCTTCCTCTGGACGATACGGTTACGGAACAACTCAGGATTTTGCCAGCGGGGCAGTATGCCTGCATGTATAAATATGGGATGCCTTATGAGACGCAATGTCTGAAGGAACTGGTTCAGTGGATAGAGGAACAGGGCTACCGGATTACAGGAGATGTCATAGACGCCTGTCTGCTTGATACAACATTTTATGAAACCGAACAGAATGTAGATTTTTGCCAGCTGCAAATTCCTGTAGAAAAAATGGTTTGATGTTTTTATTGACTGTATAGCTGTTATACACCTTACCATAAAGGTATAGACAAATTACTGGGAGGTTTTACTATGCCTGCAATAACCAAGGTAAAAGTAACAGACTTAAGGTCAGCTCTCGAACTTTTGAAAACGGTTCCAGGGCAGTTGATTGAAACAAGCGAACCGGTGGATCCGCATGCGGAGCTTTCAGGCGTCTACCGTCATGTCGGTGCAGGGGGAACGGTCAAACGGCCGACGCAAATCGGTCCTGCCATGCTGTTTAATCATGTTATAGGCCATGAGGATGCTAGTGTTATCATCGGGCTGCTCGCAAGCAGAGAACGCGTCGGCCTTCTGCTTGATACACCGGCGGACCGCCTTGGCTTCCTGCTGAATGAAGCGGTAAAAGCGCCCATACAGCCGGTAACCATCCCGAATGAAAAAGCAAAGGCCCAGGAAGTGGTGCATTATGCGGACGAACCCGGATTTGATATCCGCAAGCTCATTCCTGCTCCAACCAACACGGAAGAGGATGCAGGGCCTTATATCACAATGGGCATGTGCTATGCATCAGATACCGAAACAGCAGAGTCGGACGTGACCATTCACCGACTATGCCTGCAAAGCAAAGACGAAATGTCGATGTACTTTGTTCCCGGCAGGCACCTGGAGACGTACCGGCTTAAGGCAGAACAAGAAGGAAAACCGCTGCCGATTTCGATCAGCATCGGGGTAGATCCGGCGATTGAAATTGCGGCTTGCTTTGAACCGCCAACCACGCCGCTTGGCTTCAATGAATTAAGCATTGCAGGAGCCATCAGGAAAGAAGCGGTGGAACTGGTTCCTTGCCTGACTATCGATGAAAAAGCGATTGCCAATGCGGAATATGTAATTGAAGGCGAGCTGATTCCAAACGTACGGGTAAGGGAAGATCAGAATACAAACACAGGCAAAGCTATGCCTGAATTTCCGGGTTACACAGGGCCTGCAATAGCGGAGCTTCCCCTGATCAAAGTGAAGGCTGTAACCCATCGCAAAAATCCCATCATGCAGACGGTCATCGGACCAAGTGAAGAGCATGTCAATATGGCAGGCATTCCAACCGAAGCCAGCATACTGCAAATGGTGGACCGAGCCATGCCGGGAAAACTTTTAAACGTGTATGCCCATTCATCCGGCGGAGGGAAATACATGGCGGTCTTGCAGTTTAAAAAGAGCCTTCCTGCAGACGAAGGCCGCCAGCGGCAAGCTGCACTGCTAGCATTTTCCGCCTTTTCCGAGTTAAAGCATATTATCATCGTGGACGAGGATGTGGATCTCTTTGACAGCAACGATGTGATGTGGGCCCTGAATACCCGTTTTCAGGGTGATGTGGATACGATGATGCTGCCAGGGGTCCGCTGCCATCCGCTCGATCCTTCACAAAGCCCGGAATACAGTCATACCATCCATCAAAAAGGGGTTTCGTGCAAAATGATCTTCGACTGCACCGTGCCATTTCATCTAAAGGAACATTTTAAACGGGCAGAATTTAAAGAAGTGGATCCGAGCCGCTTTGCTCCGGATTTATTCAAAAGTTGATGAAAATCATTGTAGCGATCACCGGAGCAACGGGTGCGGTATTTGGAATCCGTCTCCTTGAAAAATTGAAGGAAGCGGGAGTGGAAACGCATCTTGTGCTTTCTTCTTGGGCGAGGACGACGATTGTACATGAAACCTCCTATTCTATTAAAGACGTCGAAGGAATGGCCGATTTTTTCTATTCGAACAAAGATCAGGCCGCAAGAATTTCAAGCGGATCGTTCCGGATCGATGGCATGATCGTCGCACCATGCAGTATGAAGACGCTGGCTTCAATAAGAATCGGTTTGGCAGATAACCTGATTTCAAGAGCAGCGGATGTCATGCTGAAGGAACAGAAGAAATTGCTGTTGATGACAAGGGAAACCCCGTTAAATACGATTCATTTGGAAAACATGACGGAGCTTTCAAGAATGGGAGCGATTATCTTTCCACCGATGCCCGCTTTCTATAATCTTCCGGAAACACTCGAGGACCTGATTGATCATCAGGTGTACAGGATGCTCGACCAGTTTGGCATCGTGCGTAATGAAGCGAAAAGGTGGCAAGGGCTTGGGAATCGCCAATAAAAATACCGAAAGAGCGGAGTGAAATCATGCAGCTTAAACAACTATCATTAGGTACAAGAACCATGCAGTATGCGGACTATCCAGGGAGCAAGGGCACGATCATTGCCATTCATGGATTAACCGGCAATCATAAACAAATGCACTATTATGCCGAAAAGCTCAAAGGGGATTACCGCGTCATTGCGGTGGATTTGAGAGGCAGAGGAAACAGTTCAGCAGCAGATGAGAACACCAGTCTTTTTCAGCATGCGGAGGATATCATTTCACTCATTAAAGAGTTGAAAATTGAGGAACCCCTCTTACTCGGTTACTCCATGGGAGCTTTTATTTCAGCTGTAGTCGCAAGCGAGATGGAGGACGTGAAAGGCGTGATATTACTGGATGGGGCTGCGGCATGCACTCAGCAGCAGCGGGATATTGTGCAGCCATCCCTTGGCAGGCTGAGTAAAACCTATGAAACTCAGGAACAATATATCAAAGAGCTTAAGGAAATCTATGGACGCCTTGGTGTCACCTGGACGGATCATTTGAAAAGTGTGGCAGAATATGAGACACATGAAGTGAATGGACATTGGGAGAACAAGTCTTCAGAGGTGGCCATTGAATCTGATTTTAATAGCTTTTATTCCTTTGTGCCGGAGGAGATCTGTTCAAAAGTAACCTGCCCGGTTTTGCTCGTCCATGCCAGCGGGGCGATCGGCACGTTTCCGCCGCTCTTTTATGCAGAAGCTTATGACGAGACCAGAAAGCACATTGAAGATCTTGAAAATGTAACATCAGACTGCAACCATTATACTATGGTGTTTGAAAACCGTGAAGAAATCAATAAAGCGATTTTGACTTTCTTAACAAAAATAGCTAGCAAAGTGCACAATCAATTGTTGTAATCTTCGGAATTTTGTTGTACTATAATGGTAATTAAAAATGATTGCCTATTCATTAGCGATTAAAAAATGCCCTTTTTTAATACTAAACTAGTGAACTTCCGGCTGTCTTGAACACTTGCTATCTAATATTTAGATAGTAATGTTTAAGACGGCCTTTTTTGTTGGCAACAATGAAAACGCTTTGATTTTATTCAAGGTAATACATCACAGGAAGGTGAGGCAGATGGCGACAGGGTTATCCTACTTTAAGGAAGTGTACGATGTGGTTCCCGGCTGGGTTCAGAAAATGCATGATTACCGGCCGGCCGCATTGGACCATTATACAAGCTTGCGCAGCGACATCATGCAGGACGGAGCATTATCAAGAAAGGAAAAAGACATTCTTCTTGTGGGCATGAATGCTGCACGATTATATGAGAGAAGCATGATCTATCACACAAAAGGAGCGCTGGACTATGGTGCAACCCTTTCCGAGCTTGCCGAGTATCTCATCGTTCCTTACCTGTATAACGGTAACGGGGCGCTTAAAACAGGTGTTAAGTCACTGGAATACGCTCTTACATTGAAGGACCGGGACTTTACCCCTCTGGCAGCGGGTGAGCACACCACAGAGGAACTGATGTCTCACATGATCGGGCTGCTGGGTAATGAGGACTCCGCATTTGCTCAACAGGTGCTTAACCTGATCAGGGAAGGTGAAGAGCAGGAAGTGGATAGCTTCATTTTAAGTGAGGCTGTAGTTGCCCAAAAGCTAAAACACATTTTAATGACAGGTATTTATATTACAGAACTAAAGGGAAAACAGGCCGGTAAATGGATGGAGAAGGCAAGGGAGTGCGGAGCAACCGAAGAAGAGCTTGCAGATACAGGATTCATCTGCTTATTGACCGCAGGAATTCCCGCGTGGTTTGAAGCAAGTGATTCATTAACCGAAATCAAAGGATGATTAACATGACAAAATTGCTGCCGGATGGCACGTCAGCTCTTGAAGCCGTTAAAACGGGTGACACGATCATGGTCGGGGGATTTGGACTGATTGGTGCTCCACTAACATTAATCGATGCGCTCACAAACAAGGATGTAAAGGATTTAACGATCATCAGCAATAATCTTGGTGAAAAGGGCAAGGGCCTGGGGATTTTGCTGGGACAGAAAAAGATCAAAAAAGGAATCGGCTCTTATTTCACAAGCAACCGGGATGTCGGGGATGCCTACCAACGAGGCGAAATTGAACTGGAGCTTCTCCCTCAAGGGACCCTTTCAGAATCGATCCGGGCAGGAGGGGCCGGCATCGGAGGATATTACACCAAAACAGGCGTCGGAACGGAACTGGCCAAAAATAAGGAAGAACGCGAAATCAATGGCGAAAGGTATATTTTTGAACAGGCCATCCGTGCTAATGTGGCACTGATCAGAGCCTGGAAAGCCGATACGCTTGGAAATCTTGTCTATTACAAAACGGCCAGAAATTTCAATCCGGTCATGGCGACCGCCGCAGATGTGGTCATTGCAGAGGTTGATGAGATTGTGGAACCGGGAGAATTGTCTCCAGAAGAAATTGTAACGCCGCATCTCTTTGTTGATGGCATCCTTTTGGCATCCAAGATTCTCACAAACGAAGGGGTTGTCTCTCATGGCTAACGAAATACAGGAATCCATTGCAAGACGGGCGGCAAAGGAACTTAACGGACCGTGTGTGGTAAATCTCGGGATTGGGATTCCCACCCTGGTTGCAAAGTATATTGATGATGAACAAGTCTATTTTCACACCGAAAACGGGTTGCTCGGCGTGACGGATGTAGACGAAGAAAACAAGGATCCGAACCTGGTGAACGCCGGCAAGCTGCCGGTCGGTGAAACGATCGGTGCCTCTTTTTTTAACAGTGCTGAATCATTTGGCATGATTCGCGGCGGACACGTGGACGTCGCCATACTCGGTGTGCTGCAGATGGACCAATCGGGTAAGATCGCGAACTGGGCCGTTCCAGGAAAAAATATCATGGGAGTCGGCGGTGCCATGGACCTGCTCGTCGGAGCCAAAAAGGTCATCGTTACGACGACGCATACGGCGAAGGATGGCAGCAGCAAGCTGTTAAAAGAGTGCACATTTCCAATTACGTCTACAAGAAGTGTGGATATGATCATTACGGAATTGGCCGTTTTTGAAGTGAAGGAGAAAAAGCTGGAGCTTGTGGAACTCATGCCGGGTGCCACCCTTGATGAGGTAAAAGAAAAAACAGAAGCGGAGTTTTCCATCCGCCTGAAGGAGGGGGCACTGTGAAGATTCATTCGCTCCATGTATATATTCTTGATTTGCCGACCATTCGTCCCCATCACCTTTCAATGCACACGATCGTCACTCAGACGATTGTGATGGCATGTGTAAAAAGCACCGATGGCCTGGAAGGATGGGGAGAAGTAGCCACCATCGGAGGGGTTTCGTATGGCGAGGAAAGCCCGGAATCGATAAAATTAACCGCCGAAAAATACATTACACCATTGATTCTTGGAAAGGACCCTACCAACTTTGATGCCCTTTCCCACTACATCAGCACGAATGTGAAAGGCAATTATTTTGCCAAAGCGTTGGTTGAATCTTCTGTCGTTGACCTGGTCGCAAAGTCGAAAAACATACCAGCATATGAGCTGTTTGGCGGCAAATGCCATGATTCGCTGTCCGTTGCCTGGACCCTTGCATCAGGAGATACCGGCAAAGACATCGAAGAAGCGCAGAACTGCCTGCAACTGAAAAAGCATAACATCTTCAAGTTGAAAATTGGAAAGGGAGATCCGAAGGAAAATGTGGCACATGTCACTAAGATCAAAGCGGCGGTGGGGGATCAAGCCAGTGTCCGCGTCGATGTGAACCAGGCATGGGATGAGGCGACTTCACTCTATTGCATTGAGGCTCTGGAAGCAGGCGGTGTGGATTTGATTGAACAGCCGCTTGCCGCCTGGAACAATGAAGGAATGACCCGGTTGGTTTCCCGGTTTAAAGTACCGGTGATGGCTGATGAATCACTGGGAACCGTTCAGGATGCCTATCAGATCGCCAAACACCGGGCCGCAGATGTTTTTGCATTAAAGCCGGCTAAAGCAGGTGGATTGACGGCGACCAAGAAAATCGCTGCCATTGCCGAAGCATCAGGCATTCCGCTGTATGGAGGGACGATGATTGAATCGACGCTCGGGACAGCCATCTGCGCCCAGCTTTATTCCACGATTCCGGAGATGAGTTTTGGAACAGAGCTTTTTGGTCCGCTGCTGTTTAAGGACAATGTTACATTAAATGATCTTGACTATGAAAAATTCCAACTGAAAATACCGGGAGGACCTGGTTTTGGACTGGAAGTGGACAAAGAAAAAATTAAGCATTATGCAAGGGAATTCGTGGGAAGCACCATTTAAAACGATCTTTGAAAGGAAGTGATTGCGTTGAGCATGCCGACGTTGCTGATTACCGCCTATGCCAAAGCCCCGCAAAATACGAGCATGTATGAAAATTACAAGTACGCAGGCATCGTCCTAGAAATCCATAAAGAAACCCACATCATCATCAATGCTGAATTCGCCTTTTTAACGCAGCTTGCACAGGAATTCTTTAAGCGCATGGTCATTGGCTATGATTTCAGCAAAGAGATTCAGCCACTGATTGAAAAGATTGCTAAGGATTTTCTGGCTCCTTCACAGCAGGCCGTCATCGTGGCGTTAAAAACAGCACATCAACGATATCAAGACAATTTGGAAGAGGGGACCTGATTTGAAGAATGTAGTCATTATTGACGCTGTCCGGACCGCCATTGGAAAACTTGGCGGTGCACTGGAAACCGTACCGGCAGATTTCCTCGCAACAGCGGTTTTGGAAGAAGCGGTGCAGCGGGCAGGTATAACAAAAGATATGGTCGATGAAATCATTTTGGGCCAGGCGAAACAAAGCTCGGATGCGTCCAACCTCGCCAGGGTGGCCTCCCTCCGGGCAGGGTTTCCTGTTGAGGTCCCCAGCTACACCGTTCACCGGCAATGCGGCTCGGGTGTACAGGCCATTAACTCTGCTGCTCAGCAAATTCAATGCGGACTGGCCAATGTCGTTATTGCAGGCGGTGCCGAATCCATGAGTACTGCACCGTATTACATGAGAAACATTCGCTTTGGTCTCAAGTCGGGCAACGGCCAGCTGCTGGATCCGAACACGGAAAGCCAGCCGGGTTCACAGCCAGTGGAAGACTATGGCCGACTAACGATGGGATTGACCGCTGAAAACCTGGCGGAAAAATATAATATTTCAAGAACTGAGCAGGATGAATTTGCTTTACGCAGCCAGGAAAACACAAGAAACGCGATCTCAAGCGGAAAATTCGAAACAGAAATTGTTCCTTATCAGCTGAAGACCAAAAAAGGGGTGATGGAGTTTAAAATAGATGAACATCCGCGGGAAACCTCGATGGAAAAGCTCGCCAAGCTCAAGCCGGTGTTCAAGGAAAACGGAACCGTTACAGCCGGCAACTCAAGCGGCCGAAATGACGGGGCCTCTGCACTCGTATTGATGTCAGAAGAAGAAGCACACCGTCTTGATAAAACTCCAAAAGCGCGCATTATCGCCCAGGCTGCCTCTGGTGTCTCTCCCGACTACATGGGAATCGGTCCTGTCAGCGCTACTTTGAAAGCGCTTAAACAGGCAGATCTTTCCTTGGAGGATATCGATGTTATTGAGCTTAATGAAGCTTTTTCTGCCCAATCATTGGCAGTTATTAAACAATTGAAGCTCGATATCAATAAAGTCAACCCGAATGGCGGTGCGATTGCACTCGGACACCCGATCGGAGCCACCGGTGCTATATTGGCCACAAAAGCTCTCTATGAACTCGAGCGGACAGGCAAGCGGTATGGCTTGATCACCTTATGTATTGCAGGCGGATTAGGAATTACAAGCATTATTGAAAATACACAAATCTAAATTAATGGGGGAATTAACATGAAAAATCAAAAAGTAATCGATGTGTATCAAGGATTGGTTGTAAAGTTTAAAGAGTTGATCAGAGAGCATGAAATTGATCATGATGACTACCAGGAACTCGTTAACTGGATGGATCGGCTGGGCCGTGCAGGAGAGATTCCATTGTTTATGGATGTTTTCTTTGAAACACATGCGCTTCAGGAAATGTATAAGAATGTAAAAGGAACCGAGCCTACCATTCTTGGACCTTACTTTATTGAAAATACACCAAGTGTTGAAAACCCTGGTGAGCTTCCGCAGCGTGAAGACGAGCCTGGGGACGTGCTCTATTTTTCCGGTTCCGTCAAAGACACAGACGGCAACCCGCTGGCCAATACCAAAATTGATATGTGGCAGGCAGATGCAAACGGAGAATATTCCTACTTTGCAGAAGGCATTCCGGATAACAATCTCCGTGGTATTTTCTACACAGATGAAAATGGTAATTTTGAAATCAAAACGGTTGTGCCGGGCAACTATTCCATCCCTTCAGATGGGCCATCCGGACAATTTTTGAAATGGATCGACCATCATGCATTTCGTCCTGCGCATCTGCATTTGTTGTTCCAGCCGGAAAACGGGGACAAGCTTGTCACACAGATCTACTTTGAAGGCGATCAGTATTTGGATAACGATGTGGCTCAAGGAGTTCGCGGCAGCCTGGTTACCAAGCTGGACAAAAAGAGCGGGGCAGAAAAAGGACTCGAAACCGATTACTATACCGCACATCTTGATTTTGAGCTTCGTCTGCAGGACAAGCCGGTATTCTCCAAAGAAGTTTACAGCGTATAAGACTTTTCTCTCAACCTAGTCAACCATTCGGCTATTTGAACCAATTACTATCCTGTTTTCATAGTAGAGTTCAAATAGCCTTTTTTTGTTCAGAACGGAGTTTAATAAAAAACAAGGAGTAAGATCATGCGAAAAATTGTTGCGCTTGATGTTGTTGCTGCCAGTAAGTTTAACCGCTTTCATTTGCTTGTTTTTATCTGGTGCTTTTATGCGATCGCCTTTGATGGATATGACATTGCCATGTATGGTGTGGGGCTTCCATGGATGATGAAAGAATGGGGGCTGTCCCCGATCCAGGCAGGTGCTGTAGGAAGCTATTCATTGTTTGGCATGCTTCTCGGCGCACTTGTCCTTGGGCCAGTCGCAGACAAGTACGGACGAAAAAATGTCATAGTCCTTTGCATGCTGCTGTTTAGTGTTTTTACACTGGGAGCTGGAATGGCACCGAATCTCATGGTATTTGGTGTGATGCGGTTTATCGCCGCAATCGGCATGGGCGGCCTGATGCCTAATGTCATTTCACTAATGACCGAGTACTCTCCGAAAAAGAGGCGTGCCATCATTGTCGCGTCCATGTATATCGGCTATTCGCTTGGAGGCATTCTGGCCTCGCTCACAGGAATGTTTTTGATCAGTGATGCCAACTGGAGGATTTTGTACTATATCGGGATCATTCCGTTACTGACACTTCCGTTTTTCATCAAGCAATTTCCGGAGTCGCTGTCCTACTATCTGGCAAGAAACAGGATTGGTGACGTTGTGCGCATCCTGAATCAAGTAGATCCTGCAGGAGAATACAAAGAGTTTGACGATTATATGCAAAAAGATACACAGGAGGGTATCAAAGGGTCACCGGTGAAAAAACTGTTTAACCAGAATCGAGCATTCAGCACAGCCGCCATATGGACAGCCGTTTTCTGCACGCTGATGATGGCATATGGCCTGAATACATGGCTTCCTAAAATGATGCAAGAGTTCGGCTTCAGCATTTCGTCCAGCATGTCCTTTAACCTCATTCTTTGTCTTGGGCAAATCGCCGGTTCCATCGGGGGAGGATATTTTGCCGGAAAGATTGGCCACCGAAATGTACTCGTTTCACTGTTTGTTCTTGGCGCCGTCACGTTTATTGCCTTGAGCATGGCCAGCAATGTAACTTTTGTCTATTTCCTTGTTTTCCTTGGCGGCGCCTGCACAGTAGGAGCCATGAACCTTGGAAATCCGTATATTACAGAATACTATCCGCGTGAAATCCGGGCGACTGGAATTGGATACGCACAGGCGGCTGGACGGGTCGGTTCCATCCTGGCACCCACACTCATTGCTCTAATTATGGCAGCCGGTGCAGGTTCAAAAATGGTATTCGGCTTGTTTGCCATTCCTAGCCTGATTGCCGCCGTCGGTTACCTCCTTGTTCGCGAAAAATATGGTTCGTTTGACAAGGCTGAGGTAGAGCCAGAGCCAGAAAGAGCAAGAAAAACCGTGTCCGTTTAAGTTGAAAAAAACCTCTCTTTAGATCTTTTCTAGAGAGAGGTTTTTATGTTTGTTTTCTATTTGTTAGAAATAATGCGATAAAAAGGAAAAGAGATTAGGTATTTACAGTATGATAGGAATAAGAGAGGGGAGAAAGACATTGATTTTAGCACTTTTCATCTTTTATTTTATATTTATAATCAGTCTGGCAACCGGATTCACTATACGCAGGCGGATAAGAAGAATGATCGTCAGCATTCTTCTTATGCTGTATGCCGTGTTTATGTATCCCTGGCTGGTTCCCATGATAGGAGAGTGGAAGGGCCTGGATGGAGTGGCAAGCCTGATGCTCGGTCATTTCTTATTGTTAATTGGAGCTATTATTCTTTTTATTGCAAGCCTTTTTACCGAAAAAGAAGTGAAAAAGGCAGACAGGTTAGAGAATTAGTTCATTTTAAGGCAGTTTCCAGACTGGGATCTTTTAAAAATTGCCTTCCCAGATCACTTACTGTCCACTTTTGATAAATTACTGGCCGAAATTAAATATTTACTGTCCCCTTTTAAACTTTTACTGGCGGCTTTCGAGAATTTACTGTCCGGGCTTACCAGTCTCCTATCAGGAATTCCACTCCAGAATTCCATTCAAGTCTGTGTATATCGCATCAGGAATAAGGTTCAATTCTTCCACAGGCAGGTCATTTCGGTTAATCCAGGCCGTTTGAAGACCAAAGTTCTTGGCCCCTGAAATGTCCCAGCCATTGGATGACATGAACAGGACTTCTTCCCGTTTCACGTTCAGTGTTTTTAATACGTGATAATAGGAAGCAGGGGTCGGCTTATACTGTTTGATCTCATCAATGCTGATTACAAAATCAAAGAGGTTTGTTAATCCTGACTGGTGAACCAAAGGATCAAGCATGTCATGGGAACCGTTGGAAAAAATCGCAAGCGTTTTATCGCTTAACTGGGACAGGACGCTTTCGGTCTCAGGGTAATGAGTAAGTTTTAAATAGGCATCCATCAATTCCTTTTCGATTTGTTCGTTGCTCTCTCCTTGATTCTTTTTAATCGCATATCGCAATGCATCCCGGGTGATGGTTGAGAAGGTCTCGTAATTCCCCATCAACTGTCTCAGATTCGAATACTCAATCTGCTTTGTTCTCCAGTCCTGGCTGATCTGCGCTCCCTTTTCAGGATAAAATTCCTCGCATTTTTCCTTCACGGAATGAACGTCAAACAACGTGCCGTATACGTCAAATACAAAGGCTTGAATTGAACTCATTTACTTTTCCTCCTGAACGTGCATTTTCTCTTCCTTACGTTGTTCCCTATATAAGGAAAAATAACCATTAGCAGTACAACTATTTAATTGTTTTTAGTAAGTAGATATGGTTTAATTAGCTTATTGATTTAAATTCTTTGATTAAAAAATAGATTTCTTACAATAACAGCGAATTGAGAGGATGTTCATATATGTCAGTTTCATCTTCAACAGATATTTTTCAGCGGGATGTAAAGGATCATTGGTATGTGAATTATGAAGAGGTGGATTTGCCGGCAATACAAAAGGGATGGGTGTTGCCGCCGGGCCGCTGGTACGATTTTGATCCGTTTATTTTAATGGCGGAGGATTGGTTTAAGCGGGGAACGTTCTCAGATCATCCGCATCGAGGCTTCCAAACGATCACCTATGTCATCGATGGAAGGCTGGAACACATCGATAATGCAGGAGGACGGGACATTCTTGAACCCGGTGACGTCCAGTACATGAACGCCGGTTGGGCGGCACGTCATGCGGAAGAAGGGGTGGACGATGATATTGCACATACCCTTCAACTATGGCTCAACCTGCCGAAAACGTTAAAACACACCGAAACCTCTTACCAGAACGTTTATGCTGAAGATGCACCATCTGTTTCCATTGAAGGAGGCCGTGTAAAAGTGTTCTCGGGTGAAACAGCAGGTGTAAATGGCCCGCTACATTCGATTGTTCCCATTACATTAGCAGAGATCTCATTAAACGAAGGAGCAGAATATGTTCACACCCTGCCGGAGAACCACAACGCCTTTGTGTATGTTTTGTCAGGAGATGTGGAGCTAGGTGACTCTCGTGTTTCGTTAAAAAAACATGGTGTTGCCATGTTAACTTTTGATAATGAGGGAAATGAAAAGAATAACAGTGGGCTAAAGATAAAATCCAATAGCCGACGTACACGGCTGCTCGTATATTCAGGAGCACCGATTAACGAAGAGGTGGTTCCGTACGGGCCATTTGTGATGAATACAATGGAAGAAATTAAACAGGCATATAGAGATTTTCGTGATGGCAAGTTTGGACCGCCTGCCATTTAACAGGAGGAAAGGACGCATGAGACAATATTCTAAAATTAAAGCGAGACTGCAGGAAGTTTTGCCGCCGGAGGATCGTATCTTTTTTGAACCGATCAAGAAACATACGTATACCAAACTTGGTGGGGAAGCCGACATTTTTGTCACTCCTACCACAATCGGGCAGCTTAAAGAGATCATGCAAATCGCTAAAGAATATCAGACACCGGTAACTGTCATGGGAAATGGATCCAACCTGATCATTAAGGACAATGGCCTGCAGGGGCTGACCATCAATCTGGAGCATATGAACGAAATCAGTACACTACACCAATCCATTTACGCCCAGGCAGGAGCGGGGCTCATTGATGTATCCCGCAAGGCGCTTGAAATGAAATTATCCGGGCTGGAGTTCGCCTGCGGAATTCCCGGGACCATCGGCGGCGCACTGTACATGAATGCCGGCGCGTACGGCGGACAAGTTTCCGATGTCTTGATAAGAGCACTGGTCATGAATACAGAAGGCGATTTGCTGACCTTGAGCAAGGACGAGCTGAACATGGGGTACAGAAAAAGTCTTATCGCAACCGGAGACTACATTGTGCTGGAAGCCGAATTTGGACTTGAGCCAGGAATATATGAAAAGATAAAAGAAAAGATGGATCATTTCACCCACCTCAGGGAAAGTAAACAGCCCCTTGAATATCCATCTTGCGGAAGTGTGTTCAAGCGGCCTCAGGGGCATTATACAGGTAAGCTGATCCAGGATTGCGGTCTTCAAGGCTTCAGGATCGGCGGAGCGCAGATTTCTACCAAGCACGCGGGATTTATCGTAAATGTTGGCGGAGCGACCGCAAAAGATTACACCGACTTGATCAGGATCATTCAAAAAACGGTGAAACGAAAATTTGGCGTTGACCTGGAAACCGAAGTGATTATCAGGGGCAGGGAGGATCAGGAGGTTTCTTGATAGTTAACCCCTTTTTAACTAAAGAATAGAGAATGGTACGATTTTGAAAAAATGCTCCGTAGAGATTTTTATCCCTTTGTACCTTCTTTTAGCGTAATAAACCAATGAATGAACCCCCTTAGGAAATAAATTCCTAAGGGTGTTTTTTGTGTGCACACAGACGGCTGATTTCCTTTCTAGTAGAATAAGAGGAAAACGAAAGAGGGGGCCCTGTATGGATTTAATTACAGATAAAAAATATTTAAGACTACTTGAAATTAATCAAATTTTAACTCAAAGCCTGGATATACAGTGTATTTTAAGAAATTTAGTTGAAGCGGCATATGATTTAATCGAAGGAGCGGATACTATCATTTTGTATTACTTAAATCCGGAAGGTCAGCTTGAATTTGCTGACGGGGTTGGAGTGGATCATCACTATATGAGGAAGGTGTGTTTTCAACCCGGGGAATCCCTGACAGGCCATGTGTTTTTAACTCAAACCGCCAAGAACTGTACAGGTGACATTGTAGAACGTTTCATGGAAAATATGTCAGAAACAAACAGGGATAATTTATTAAAAGGTGTAAGGAATAAAAGAATAAAAAATTCCATAGTGGTTCCATTGCTTTATAAGGAGGAAAGCATAGGAGTACTGGTTGTTGACAACTTTATGGATGATACTAAGGGTTTTCAGGAAGAAGAAACCCGTGTAATTCAAGTTATCGCTGATCAGGCAGCCATTGCTATTATGAATTCCAAGTTATTTAAGGACGTTCAGTCAAAAAATGAAGAGTTAAGTAACTCTCTCAATATCCAAAACACCTTTATGAAAGTGTTGCTTGAGGGGAAAGGGATGGATCAAATTCTAATGGTCATTAGCCGTATTTTAAAGTATCCAGTTGCTTTCCGAGAAACTGCAGATTATACAAATCGGTGTTTTCCTATCATTTGTTCAAATGAAACACTAGGCTATTTGAAAATAGAAGAGAATATAGCCTCTTTATCTAAATTAAAATATGCTGCTTTAAGTCACGCCGCTACAGCTATGGCCTTAGAGCTTATAAAACAGAATGCGATTTTTGAGAAGGAGCTCCTTCTTCGTCAAGAGCTTTTTCAGCAAATTATGGAGGGTCCACAAACTCAAGATGTGATGAGTATGATGAAACCGTTTGGGATTAATGATAGTTCAAAATTAACATGTATGGTTTTGGAAACTAGGTCTCAAACTCTTTGGAACACTCATTCCTTCACACAGAAGAGAAAGTTTATTAACCAGTTAGAGACTGTAATCTCTCCTTTTTGTACTAACAGCATAATCTTTATCAAAGTACATCAGGTTATTGTGTTATTGCCTTCCGTAACTGGAGAAATCGTTAATAACATCGGTAAGGCTCTATCATTGAAGGATGAATTAAAAGGCTTCGTCATAGGTATAGGACGCGAGGTATCTGTTCCAAAAATTGCTGAATCGTATCAAGAAGCTGTGGAGGCAGCTGCTTATTGCAAATCTGTTAACCATTCGTCCATCGCAACGTATTCGGAACTTGGGGCGGAGCGTCTATGGCATACAATTGAGCCAGGCATCTTGAGCAAGTTTGCCAAGGATCATATCGGTCAACTGCAAAGTATGGATCCCAGCTATTGGGAAACCATGAGAGCATTTGTTCAATTCAATGGAAATCATAAACAAACTGCTGTTAGTTTGCATATCCATCCAAATACGCTGGCCTATCGGCTTAAAAAGATTGAGGAAGTACTTGACGTTAAATTGACTAGTCAAAAAGACATGATTAACATCATCTTATCCATGGAGATTCTTCATTTCACCCAAACTCGTTTTGTGGATACCCACAATAAGTAGTTAATTTTTTTGGAGCTTGCCATATACGCCTTTATTAGTCTGAATATTATAATAAATTTATATATTTGACTAATAGGGAGGTATTTGATGGCAACGACAAATGTTTTATTGAATGAACAAAAAGAAAACTTTCAATATGGGAGTACATTTAAAAACTATATTAATGGTGAATGGGTACCTTCAATTTCAGGTGAAATTTCCCCAAGCATCAATCCCGGCAATATCCAAGAGGTACTGGGATATTTTCAAAAATCAAATGTAGAAGATGTTCAGGCTGCTATAAAAAGTGCAAAAGATAGTTTTCTTGCTTGGTCAAAGACTTCCGTTATCAAAAGAGGAGATGTTCTATTTAACTTAATTTATCTTCTCGAACAGGAAAAAGAAGAGTTAGCAACTCTTATTACTAAAGAAGTAGGTAAGACCATAAAGGCTGCAAGGCTTGAAGTAGAGGCAAGTATTCAAGCATTAAAACATTTTAGTGGTGAAGCAAACCGTCTTGCAGGGGAAACTGTGCCTGCAAATGATCCCAATACGTTTACATGCACCATAAAAGAACCCCTTGGTGTGGTTGCTGTGGTTACTCCTTTTAATTTTCCTCTGGGAATAGGCATATATAAAATTGCTCCGGCCATCCTGGCAGGAAATACCGTCATTTTTAAACCGGCAAGCGATACGTCTTTAATTGGGGTTAAGACTGTTGAATTATTTGTTAAGGCAGGTATTCCTAAGGGTGTTTTAAATTTGATTACAGGACCAGGATCTGTAATTGGACAAGAATTTAGCGACAATAAAGAGATTAAAGCTGTTTCTTTTACAGGATCATCTGAGATTGGTATTGCTTTAGGACGAGCTGTTACGAGCCGTGGAGCGAAAATGCAAGCTGAAATGGGAGGGAAGAACGCCACCATTATCCTGGAAGACGCAGATATTGAACAAGCATTAAAAGGAGTGGTAACCAGCGGTTTTATTAATAATGGGCAAAGCTGTACGGGAACATCCAGATTAATTGTTCCACGATCCATTGCTAAGAAAGTAACCGAACTGCTTGTTAAAGAAGCTTCAGCCATTAATGTTGGAGACGGTTTTGCTGAAGAAGTTCATAATGGTGCAGTAGCCAACGAGCAACAGCTTAAAACGTATCTGCATTATGTTAAAACAGCTATTGATGAAGGGGCTACGCTTGAGTATGGGGGAGAAAAGCTGACCGATCTAAACAGGGAAAAGGGCTATTTTGTTTCACCAACCGTGTTTAGCGGCGTGAATAAGAACATGACTATTGCTAAAGAAGAGATTTTTGGTCCGGTAGTTGCAGTAATGGAAGTAGAAAACTATAACGAGGCCATTGATTTGGCGAACGACATTGAATTTGGATTATCTTCTGCGATCTACACGAATGATTTGGAAAAAGCGTTCTATTTCATAAGACATATTGATACGGGAGTCACCCATGTTAATATACCCTCAAATCATTATGAGAACCAGTTGCCGTTCGGTGGAAAAAAAGATTCCAGCATTGGTCCGAGAGAGCAAGGCAGTTCAGCACTTGATTTTTGGGTAGAAACGAAGGCTGTTTACATTAAACCTTACTAAGAGCGGAGGAGCATACATGAATATAGGAGTCATCGGCTGTGGAGCAATGGGTAAGGGGATTGTGAAAAATTTAATTAAGCAGGGGCTAACAGTGAAAGTTTATGATGCAAGTCCTGACTATATTTCATTCTGCGATGAAATGGGGGCCATACCGGTCAGCTCGGCCAGAGAAACCGCAGCCGACGCAGATGCTCTGTTTCTTTCATTGCCGAGTCCCGAAGTTGTGAAAAACGTATTGCTGAGTGACGAAGGGGTATTAAGCATATTACAGGCTGGTGCATACATCCTCGATTTAAGCACCATTGACCCTATGACTTCAATTCACCTTAGTAAAGAGGCGAATCATCAGGGTGCTTATTTTTTTGATTGTCCAGTGAGCGGAGGGCCTGCAGGAGCGGATCAAGGAAATCTGACGATCATGGTGGGGGGGCCGGAAGAACAATTTTCATCTGTTCTTCCGTTGCTGCAAGTGATAGGAAAAGAAATCATATATTTAGGGAAATCGGGGGCGGGCCAAACCGCCAAACTTTGTCATAATATGCTTGTCGCTTCTATCACCGCAAGTTTGGGTGAAGTCCTTACCGTTGGCGCAAAGGCTGGAATATCACCTGAATCGCTGGCTAATATTATTGAAAAAGGTTCAGCCAATAACCGGGTGCTCTCGATCTTTGGACTGAATATGATAGAGGGAACCTATGATAATGTTAACTTTTTTCTTTCGCACATGCATAAAGATGTCAACTTGTATACAAAGCTTGCTGCTTCCCAAAGCGTTCCGTCGTTCATAGGCTCCATTGTGCTGCAATTATATGAATCTGCTAAAGCCAATGGCATGGGAAAGCTTGATTCCTCAGCGGTCTGCCTTACTATTCAAGAGCAATCCAACTTTTCTTTTGGTACGACAGCCCACCAATCTTAAACGAATAGAGTACTTTAAAAGGAGGCGAGACAGATGAAGGATCTGCATATAAAAAATCATGTTATAGTGTTAATTCTTGTAGTGATCACCGAGTTGATAGGGGCTTATCAATTTAATATTGGCATCGGGGTATTGGCGTTGTTTCCTATGCTTTATGCCATGGTTCTAGGTGCATTTATCAGTTGGCCTTCTTTCAAATGGATGAGCACGAAAGAAATGCAGGCTGCCACCCGTGTGCTGGAAATAGCTTTCTTATTGTTTGTGGCCAAACTAGGTACCATGATGGGGCCTTCCCTTCTTCAATTAGCAGATGCAGGATTTCCGTTGATTTTGCAAGAGGTTGGACACTTTCTCGGTACGATCGTTATAGGATTGCCAATCGCCTTGCTGATTGGAATGAAAAGGGAAGCCATTGGAGCGACCTTTTCAATTGACCGAGAGCCTAATTTAGCTATCATCGCTGAAAAGTATGGAGCGAATTCAGCTGAATCCAGAGGTGCGCTGGGGGTATATATATGCGGAACATTGTTTGGAGCGATTTATCTGGCATTGCTTGCAGGATTCCTAGGAAACCTAGGGTTTTTTCACCCGATTGCCCTGGCGATGGGAGCTGGAGTTGGGTCAGGAAGTATGATGGCCGCTGCAACCGGAGCACTTGCTGTTATTTTCCCGGACCAGGCAAAGGATATTGCCCTTTTTGCAGGCGCAGCTAATATTATGACAATCATTATCGGTACCTATGTCTGTCTCTTTTTCTCCTTGCCCGTTACCGCTCGTCTCTATAAGTGGCTGGAACCCAGAATAGGGCGTAGAAAGGAAACCATCCAGATGGAAGAGGGGAGAGAAGCCAAATGAAACAAAAAGTACTTATAGTAGCTCTCATTGGTGCTATTGCCTTGATTGGGAATTGGATCGGTTACAAGGTTTCCCCCCTGCAAGCTCTCCCGGGCATACTAATCATTTTAGCTGTGACATTGCTTGGATTGGGATTGACGAGGTTTTTACCTTTTAAATTTCCTGCCGTGGCTTGGATTTCATTACTTGCCCTACTTATCACTTCCCCTGTTTTTCCAGGTCATACGGCGTTTGCCAAGATGACCGAACAAATTAATTTTATGGCCCTCGCAACACCGATTTTGGCATATGCAGGTTTATCTTTTGGTAAAGACATTCAAGAATTTAAAAAGCTTGGGTGGAGAATCGTTGCAATATCTTTGGTTGTGTATACAGGGACATTCCTGTTTGCTGCCACTTTTGCTGAGATTACCTTTCGATTGACAGGCAAGGTTCATTAAATAATAAACACCCTTATGAGAAAATTGTCATAAGGGTGTTTCACTTAAAATAAGTAATTATGACAATTTGTTTGAAATAAGAAGGATTATCGTCATGCGATGACGAAATACATAATTAAGAAGTTCAAGATTATGTAAAGGGGGAGTTAGTATGGTTAAAGATAAGGAAGCAATCAGGCAGGAGATTTCCCGGAAAGTGCAGGAGATTCAAAATAGTTCAGTTACGTTTGTTCATGTAGCTGACGTGCACGAAATCATCACTTTATACCAACAACTGAATCCCGAACCGATCCAGAACTAATGGTTTTAAAGGTAACCAATAAAGATAAATTATAAAAAGGGTTTGATATTTCTTTTTTCATCAAACATAAAGAGCACTGCGGATTTATATTGCAGTGCTTTTTATTATGGCTTCCAATTGGAAATGGAATTAAGAAACAGCACTATATAACCATATTAGGGATATTGTTTTGATTCCATAATATAAAGTAGAATAGGGGCTACTATGGAGAAAAGAAGAAATATGCGAACTGTCAGCAGAACCTTTACACTGTTAATATCGTTTTTTGTTTGTTCTTAACTATTTATAGTAAAGCATTATTTCAAGAGGGAAATCCAATGGTTATGTTACTATCCATCGCAAAACTGGAGTTAACCAGTGATTCCTACGTGAAAATATCCACTTCGCCTGTTCGGTATGTTTCTAAGTTCGAAAAAGGTACCGAACCCTATATAGTGATTAACCTATATATGCAGCAGCAAGGCTGGAAGTACAAAGACCAACTCGGTTCAAGTTTAATCTTCGAAAAAAATAATCAACAATCAACCGTTTCTACTATACAATACACAAAGCGGTTTTTCATCTGGACAATTCCTGAACCAATGATTTGATTAAACTGGAATTCTCTTAACGATGATATGTAACGTTTGAATTCAAACAGGCCAAACAACGTAAGAAGTAAGGTAGTATAAAATAAAACTCAGTCTCTTAATCAAGAGACTGAGTTTTTTAGTAGAAGGATTAATGTGCATTAAAAACCATCTCGCTGAGCAAGATGGTTAAAATTATGTATTTGGTGGAGACTAGCGGGATCGAACCGCTGACCTTTTGGCTGCCAGCCAAACGCTCTCCCAGCTGAGCTAAGCCCCCACGATGTGTTGCTGACAAGAAAAATTATATAATACAAACTATAGGAAAGGCAAGCCTTTTTTAAAATTTATTTTCGAAAGGTTTGAAACATGATTTTAGAAAAGCTTCATGAATTTGTTGATTGTAGTGTAAGGTGCGAGACTCCTACGGGAAAAGTGGGACAGATGAGACCCCGCAGGAGCTTGCGACGAGGAGGCTCAGCGCCCGCCCGTGGAAAGCGAGCGACCTGTAACGAAAATCAACGGCTACCTGCTCATCTTTTTAAATTATACCTCCTGCAATTTCCAGTGTCCAAGCATAGTTTTTCGTAAAGTTGGAAAGCTAACATGGTAAATCAAGGAATAAAGGAGGAATAATGATGCAACAGCAGCAACCACCAAACCAAGGCCAAAACCAGCAACAACAGCCCACTTATCAGCAGCCGCCAAATGTCATCACAGGAAAAGACTTTAACTATCTGACCGACATGCTTTCATGGAATTTGCTTGGATTCAAAAAGGCGCACTTTGCCGCAAGTCAGTGCCAGGACCAGCAGGTGAGCGCGGCGCTTGAGAAAGCATGCCACATGCACGAAAAGCATTATCAGCAGCTTTTACAAAAACTCCAGTCCGGCGGAAGCCAGCAGATGAACCAATAAGGAGGGGAGAACCCATGAACAACAATCAAAACAAAATTCAAAATCCGGAATCACAAGTACCGAAAACACCTCAGATGAACGATCGTGATTTTCTCAACGATATCCTGTCGTACGAAAAGTACATGACGGCTTCGTATTCCACAGCGATGAACGAAGCGAGCCATGACGCACTGTATCAGGAAATTCACTCGATCTTTGATGAGACGAAGAACATGCAGCGGGAACTGTACACGCTTATGTTCCAAAAAGGCTGGTACTCGTTGTCACCGGAACAGCCGCAAAAGCTTCAGCAGGCGGCCCAGCAATTTACAGGGTATATGTCCCAGTTTCCACACAATCCGCCAATGCAATAAGCGACCAACAAGCTATGGAGGTTTCCATGGCTTGTTTTTTTGCGGGAGAATATTACCATGAAATTCGACAAATACGTTAACTGGTATAGACAACTAGAACTATAGTCAGAATTTCTTACTGGGCCTATTGCTCCGTTTTTGTCTTGTTCGAAAGGATACGACAAATTCCTCCAGAATGAGGATAACGTTCCAATAAATTCTAAAGGAGGATTTTTGTGAAAAAGAAAAAAAGTCTAGTGCTTTATGCCCTGATCTGTATGCTCGCGGTTTCCGCGTTCTTCGGATCGCAAGCCCGTCCTGCCCAAGCGGCATCTAAGGGAACTAATGGGATTAAGTCGCTGATCATCAGCGGAAACATTCCACAAGCCCAGCCGCTCGTGCAGGATAACAAAATCCAGCTTCATGCCCTTCACGTTTACAAAAAAGGATACTTCATGGAAACGAAGACAAGAACCTGGTGGTCTTCGAACAAAAATGTAGCCAGTGTCGACCGAAATGGTCTGGTTACGTTAAAAGATCACAATGGCAAAACGTTCATTTACACAACAGATGGCAGAACCACCGACCGGATTGCCATCCAAGTGAAGCATGGCCAAACGACCATTCAAAAGCAAAAAGGAAAAAAGTATGATGTGATTCCTCAAGCCATCAACAAAATGTCCATGGAAGAGAAAGTCGGCCAAATGTTGATGCCAGACTTCAGAACCTTCAATGGAAAAAACGTTACCGACCTTACGCCGGAAATCAAAGCACTTGTGAAAAAGTATCATCTTGGCGGCGTGATTCTTTTCCGTGAGAATGTTGTAACAACCGATCAGACGACCAAGCTCGTGGCAGATTATCAGGCAGCCGCTGAAAGGCAAGGATTACTGATCTCAATTGACCAAGAAGGCGGAATCGTAACCCGTCTGCAAAGCGGAACCGATTTTCCTGGAAACATGGCGCTTGGTGCAACCCGCTCTGCAGAACTTTCTGAAAAAGTCGGAAAGGCGATCGGTGAGGAATTGAGCGCACTAGGTATTAACTTTAACCTGGCTCCATCTCTTGATGTAAACAACAACCCAGACAATCCGGTCATTGGTACCCGCTCTTTCGGTGAGGATCCAAAGCTCGTATCCGAACTCGGAATTGCGTACATTAAAGGTCTTCAATCCACAAACACTGCTGGTTCAGCCAAACATTTCCCGGGTCATGGGGATACTGCGGTAGATTCCCACCTTGGACTGCCTGAAGTACCGTATGACCTTGACCGCTTGAAGAAAGTGGAGCTTTATCCGTTCCAGCAAGCAATGAATGCAGGAATCGACGCGATCATGACGGCTCACGTCACATTCCCGAAAATTGAGCCAGGAACAGCCATCTCCAAAAAAGACGGCAGTGTCATTGCCATTCCGGCGACTCTTTCTCATAAAGTGCTGACAGAACTGATGAGAGATGACATGGGCTTTAAAGGAGTTATTACAACTGACGCTCTTAATATGCAGGCGATTGCCGATCACTTTGGAGCAGTGGATGCAGCCATCCGTGCGGTTAATGCCGGAACTGACATCGTCCTCATGCCTGTAGGCCTTGAAAGCGTGGCTAATGGACTTTACGACGCGGTTAACAAAGGTGAAATCACCCAGGAACGCTTAAATCAATCCGTTGAACGCTTGTTGACCTTGAAAGTAAAACGCTCCATCTTTAAGCAGGAACGTCCACAGGATATCGGCCAGTTGATCGAAAATGCAGAAAAGGTTGTTGGTTCTCCTGAACATAAAGCCCTTGAAAAAGAGGCTGCCAACAAATCCATTACGCTTGTAAAAAATGATGGAAATGCACTTCCGCTTGCAAAGGAAGACAACGGACAAGTCGTGGTCATCGGAAATACGTATGTAGAAGATCTTGCTGCCCAGGTCAAGCGCGTCTATCCAAACAGTGTGATGATCAAATCTGCAGGACCGTCCCTGACACCAGCACAGCTAGCTCTTGTGAAGAATGCCAAAGCAGTGATCGTTGGCACCTATACATCAACCCTATCCGCCCGTTCTCCGGAAAGTGCACAAATGAAGCTGGTGAATCAAGTGATCAATGAAAGCACTGCGCCAGTCATTGGCATCGGAACTCGTAATCCGTACGACATTATGGCTTATCCGAATGTGGATGCGTACCTTGCGCAATACAACTTCAAAACTGCAAGCTTTGCCGCGAGCGTGGATACCATCTTTGGATTGAACCAGCCGACAGGAAAGCTTCCGGTAACGATTTATGACAGCAACAAAGAGGTGCTCTACCCATTTGGACACGGATTATCTTATTAAGGGGTGAACTACGATGAAAAAGTGGTTAAGTGCAGGGATACTATTTGTATTGATCATTTCTTTGCTGTCGTCCGCGATGGCAAAGAATGACACACAGCAAAAAAATTCGCCGCAGAATTTTAAAACCGGAGTGGATGTGCTGCTGAACGGTAAAAATAATATTTTAAAAGGAAAGCGTGTCGGACTGATCACGAATCCGACCGGAGTGGACGGCAAGCTGAACAGCATTGTGGATGCCATGTACAAAAGCAAAGATTTCGAACTGAAAGCATTGTACGGACCGGAGCATGGGGTGCGGGGAAGCGAGCAGGCCGGCTCCTATGTCGAGTTTTACATTGATAAGAAGACGAATCTTCCGGTATACAGCCTTTATGGCCCAACCAAAAAGCCAACACCTGAAATGCTCAAGGACATCGATGTTCTGGTGTTTGATATTCAGGATGTGGGAACCCGATTCTATACGTACATTTACACGATGGCTTATGCAATGGAAGCGGCGAAGGAAAACAACATTGAATTCGTCGTGCTTGACCGCCCGAATCCGCTTGGCGGTGAAAAGGTGGAAGGACCGATTCTTGAACCGAAATACTCGACATTCGTAGGACTTTACCCGATTCCGCTTCGCCACGGGATGACAGTAGGGGAACTTGCAAAGCTGTTTAACAAGGAATTCAAAATTAACGCGGATTTAAAAGTGGTGAAAATGAAAGGCTGGCACCGCTGGAAGACGTACGATGAAACACCACTGCAATGGGTTCTGCCATCACCAAATATGCCGACCGTGGATACAGCATTTGTTTATCCGGGAGCCGGTTTGATTGAAGGAACTAACGTATCAGAAGGAAGAGGAACGACTCGTCCGTTTGAAACCATCGGAGCACCATTTATTGATGGCGACGATCTGGCAAAAGCACTGAATGATTTGAAGCTGCCTGGTGTTATTTTCCGCTCCAACTCATTTACACCAACGTTCTCCAAGTTCGCAAATCAGTTGTGCAATGGCGTTCAGATTCATGTGACCGATTATAATTCCTATAACTCTGTAGACACAGGACTGGCCATCGTCAAAACCATACATGACATGTATCCGAATGATTTTCAGTTCAGAGCAGAGAACAGCCAGGGCATATCCTATTTCGATAACCTGATCGGCAACGGCTGGGTTCGTGAAGAAATCGAAAAAGGAACTCCACTTGTGAAGATTAAGGCAAAGTGGAAAGTAGAGCTTGAACTGTTCAAAAAGGTTAGAAAGAACTATCTTCTCTATAAATAAGGAAATATGTACCGATTTCAGAAAAATTAAAATAGTTCGACTGGTATAGACAACTAGTTATAAGCGTGGTACCCTGTGCATAGAGATAATAAGGATGGTGAGTGGAGTATGAAACCATTATTGATTTATGGAGGAACCATTTTTACAGAAAAAGGTTCTATAAAAAATGGGTACCTCGTCATGGAAGACCAGCAGATCAAAGAGGTCGGAGAAGGAGTGGATGCCCTTCAATTGGAAGCGTATGAGGTTCTAAAGCTTTCGGAGAGCGAAATCGTTGTGCCGGGTATGATTGACCTGCATATTCATGGTGCTGCAGGAGCCGATGTGATGGACGGGACGATGGACGCACTGAAAACAATGGCGGAAATTCTTCCCCAGGAAGGAACGACAAGCTTCCTTGCGACAACGATGACACAGGGCATACCTGAAATTGAAAGCGCTTTGCAGACGGTCAACACCTATATGGAGGGCAGCAATCCTCCCGGCGAAGCCGAGGTTCTTGGGCTTCATCTGGAAGGGCCGTTCATCTCGCCGAAGCGGGCGGGGGCACAGCCTCTCGACCATATCAGGAATCCGGATGTGAAGCAGTTTCAGGAATGGCAGGAGCTGTCGGGCAACCATATTAAACTGGTTACCCTTGCACCGGAGGAACCGGGCGGCTACGAGCTTTCTTCATATTTGAAAGAAACAGGAGTCGTAGCATCGATCGGCCACTCTGATGCTGTGTATGAAGAAGTGGTTAGAAGCATTGAGTCTGGGGTTACCCACGCAACCCATCTGTACAACGGCATGCGGGGACTTCACCACCGGGAACCTGGAGTGGCAGGAGGTGTGATGCTGCATGACGAGATCACTACTGAAATGATCGTCGATGGCATTCATTCCCGTCCGGAAATGGTGAAGTTTGCGTATCGCAATAAAGGTGCAGAACGGATGGTGTTGATCACCGATGCGATGCGGGCAAAGTGTATGGGAAATGGCTCGTTTACACTTGGCGGACAGAACGTGACGGTCAACGGAAACGAAGCGACCCTCGCGGATGGCACACTCGCTGGCAGTATTTTAAAAATGAAAGATGCGGTACGGAACATGCAGGAATTCACAAACTGTTCTACTGAAGAGGTGATTCAGATGACCGCGGTCAACCAGGCGAAAGAGCTTGGGGTATATGACCGGAAAGGCAGTCTGTCAGCCGGAAAGGATGCGGATGTAGTTGTGCTGAATGAGGAAAAAGATGTTATCTTCACTTTCTGCCGTGGAAAACTTTCGTATCAGCGGAAGGAGGAGAAGTAACATGAACATTATCGAGGTAGCCAACTACGAGGAAATGAGCAAAGCATCTGCCGATTTCATTTTGAAAAAGATCAAGGGATCCGAGAAAGTGACATTGGGCCTGGCGACGGGCGGTACGCCGCTCGGCACCTACCAGGAGCTGGTGAAGGATTACAAGAAAAACGAAACGAGTTACAGCCATGTGCATACCTACAACCTGGATGAGTATGTCGGCTTGACGCCGGATGATCCGGAAAGCTATCACGCCTACATGTGTGAGCATCTGTTTCACCCGGTAAATATGCCGCTTGAGCAGACAAACATTCCAAACGGGGCGGCACCGGAGCTGCTTCAGGAATGCTTGCGTTATGACATGCTCATTGAAAGCATAGGAGGCGTTGACCTGCAGCTGCTTGGAATCGGAGAGAACGGCCATATCGGGTTCAATGAGCCGGGTACCCTGTTTTCCACCTCTACGCATGTGGTCGATTTAACTCCTTCAACGCTGGAAGCGAATGCAAAGTATTTTAAGGACCCGTCCAAACAGCCGACACAGGCGATTACGATGGGAATTGCCACGATTCTGAAAAGCAAGGAAATCCTGCTGCTCGCATCCGGGGAACGAAAGCAGGAGGCGCTGTTTCACCTCTTGCGGGGAGAAGTAACAGAATCGGTGCCGGCATCCGCGCTGAACATGCATGATAGTGTGACAGTTATTGCAGATTCGCAAGCGTTGAAACTGGTAAACTCGTTAGGGAAGTGATGAAGAACATGATTGATAAATATTCGCCTCTCCCGATCTACTATCAAATCGAGGAAGCCATCAAGGGACGAATTGAAAAAGGGGAACTGCAAGAAGGGGAGATGATCCCCTCCGAGCGGGAATACGCCGAAACCTATGGCATCAGCCGGATGACCGTCAGGCAGGCCATTACCAATCTTGTCAATGACGGCTATCTGACCCGCCGAAAGGGCAAAGGCACGTTTGTTGCCAACCAGAAAATAGAGCAAAAGCTCGGCCTGACGAGTTTTACAGAAGACATGAAGGCAAGGGGCCTTAAGCCTTCGACCAAGCTGATTGACTTCCAAATCAGTGAAGCCCGGGGAAAGATTGCAGCAGGATTGGGCATTCATCCGGGAGATGAAATCTATGAGATTCAAAGAGTGAGGCTGGCCGATAACATTCCGATGGCGCTCGAGACCACGTATCTCGCCGCCGATCTGGTAAAAGGGCTGAACCAAAGAATCGTACAAGGATCGCTTTATCAGTTTGTGGAAGAAGAACTTGGGTTGAACATCGATTATGCAACACAGGAGCTAGAAGCCTCGGTCGCACGGGAAACTGAGAGCGAAGTGCTCCGAATTGCAAAGGGAACTCCGGTTTTGCTCATCCGCCGGTACACCTACCTGAAGGACGGACGGCCACTCGAGCTCGTTCAATCCATTTACAGAGGTGACCGTTACAAATTTATCATCGATATGCAGCGGGGATAAAATTTAACCGATATAACAGCTTGTTCCAGTACCTTCATTGACCAGTTGATTGGAGTGCAAGGTGCGAGTCTCCGGCGGGAGTAGCGTGACAGGTGAGACCAAGTAGGCGTTCACGCCGGCAGTGAGGTGCTTGCGCCGGTCAAAGCGAGCAGCCTGGAACGGAAATCAACCGCTCAAAGAAGCAACAAAGATCTACAAAGGTTAGGGAAATTGCTTTTCAAAAAGGGGGATAAGTCAAATGAAGAAAGAACAACGAATGGCGCAGGAAATTACGGAGAAGCTTGGTGGCGCCGATAACATTCACAGCTTAACGTACTGTATGACACGCCTTCGCGTCATGCCCAAGGATGTATCCAAGGTCGATCTGGCTGGAATCAAGAACATTGAAGGTGTCATGGGAGTAGTGGGGGATGAAACCCTTCAGATCATCGTTGGACCCGGAACGGTCAACCGGGTGGCCGATGAGATGACCCGCACCACCGGACTTTCCGCTTCTGCTCTTGATGAAGACGGTGAGGACGATCTTGCCAAAACGACGAAAGACGCCATTAACCGGAAGAACGCTACACCGTTTAAGCTGTTTCTTCGTAAAATCGCCAGCATCTTTATTCCGCTTATTCCGGCTATCGTCGGTTCCGGTCTGATTGCAGGTATTTCAAACGTTCTTCTGCGCAGTGGTGTTCCAAAAGACCTTGCCATCATGCAGATGATTGATATGATCGGCTGGGGACTCTTTGGATATCTGGCTATCTTTGTGGGGATAAACACGGCCAAGGAATTTGGGGGCACACCAGCTCTCGGTGGTGTCGCCGGTATTATGCTGATCAACCCGGCACTTGCCAACATCACATTGTTTGGTGAAAAGCTCGTTCCAGGACGGGGCGGTCTGATCGGTGTTATGCTTGCTGCCTTTTTTATCGCATGGAGCGAAAAGCGGATTCGCCGTTTCGTACCAGCTGCAGTTGATATTATTGTAACTCCTACACTTGCTTTGCTGGCTACAGGAATCGCAACCATTTTCGTTTTACAGCCTGTTGGAGGATTCATCTCCGATCTGATTACAAAAGGACTCTTGAACATTCTTGATATGGGTGGTATTTTTGCCGGGATCGTACTGGCCGGAACCTTCCTGCCGCTTGTTGTTACTGGGCTTCACCAAGGTTTGACGCCAGTTCATATGGAACTGTTAAATTCCATCAAGGTCGATCCGCTGCTACCAATTCTTGCGATGGGTGGAGCAGGGCAGGTCGGCGCAGCGTTTGCCATTTACTTTAAAACAAAAAATGCCAAGCTCAAGCGTGTCATCAAAGGCGGATTGCCGGTTGGTATCCTTGGTATCGGTGAACCATTGATCTTCGGGGTAACCCTTCCACTCGGACGTCCGTTCTTAACCGCTTGCCTTGGCGCAGCGGTTGGCGGAGCGTTCCAGGCGTTCTTCAAAATTGGAACGGTTGCCATCGGGGTTTCCGGGCTGCCTCTGGCATTCCTGATTAAAGAAACAAATCAGATTGTTCTCTACATTGTCGGACTATTATTGGCTTACATTTTCGGATTCCTTTTCACCTGGCTCTTTGGCTTCAAAGAGTCCATGGCGAAGGACATTTAAAGCAGTATGAATAGGGAGTGGCAGGCATGTTAGGGATTTCAGTATATCTGGGCAATGATCCGGAGCAGAACATACAGTGGATTGAAAAAGCCAGCCGCTATGGTTTTAAAAAGATCTTTACATCGCTTCATATTCCGGAAGAAGACGCCTCTCTTTTAAAAGAGAGGCTGATCCTTCTTGGAAAAGCAGCTGAGAAAACGAAAATGAGCATCATGGTAGATGCTGGTCCAAAATCTCTGGAGTGCATTGGTCTCAGCATGAGTTCCATTGATGAGCTGAGAGAGTGGAATATTACCGGGCTCCGTGCTGATTATGGTTTTTCAGATCAAGAAATCATCGCGTTATCACAACATTTGAAGGTGGGTGTCAATGCGAGCACCATTAACGAACACATGGTAAAAGCCTGGAAGGATAATGGATTGCGAACCGAAAATGTGGAGGCATGGCATAACTTTTATCCCCGCCAGCACACGGGCATCTCTTCTTCCTTCTTGCAGAAACAAAACAGGTACTTAAAAAGTATGGGACTTCAAACTGCTGCATTTATTCCAGGTAATAAGAAACTAAGAGGGCCAGTATACGAGGGGCTTCCAACGCTTGAAAAACACAGGGGAGCTAACTCTTATCAGGCCGCTGTGGAGCTGGCCAGTCTTCAAACCGATCACATTTTAATTGGAGATGTGGAAATCTGTGATGAAACACTGGAGCTGCTTTCGGTATGGCAGTACGGCATTATAACGTTGAAGGCCGAATGGATCGTGGAGCCCGTCATATCGAATATCCATACGAACCGGATGGATGCGGCCAGGGATGTTGTTCGTTCCGCTGAATCACGTACTTATGCAAGGAATGATGGACATAAAGTGGAACCGCATGATTGGCCACAGATCCGTCCTAAAGGAAGTATTACGATCGACAATGTCAAATACGGACGATATGCCGGTGAACTTCAAATTACAAAAACCGACCTGCCAGCTGATGAACGAGTGAACGTGCTCGGCCGTGTGAGGGAAGAGGATCTGAAGCTGCTTGCCCACATCGGCCCCGGACAAAAATTTTTAGTGCAGTGAAAGGAAATTCCATGAAAATCAATCATCTAACGACAGAAAAACGTAATCAAAACACACTGGACATTGATGAAGTTTCAAGTCTTGAAGTGGTACGCAAAATCAATACGGAAGACAAGAGGGTCCCGGAAGCGATTGAAAAAGTATTGCCGGAAATTGCTTCTGTCGTGGATCAGGTGGTGGTCGCTTTTCGTAAAGGCGGACGTCTCATTTATACGGGAGCGGGAACGAGCGGACGGCTTGGCATTTTGGACGCATCCGAATGCCCGCCAACGTACGGTACACCGTCCGAAATGGTCATCGGCATCATTGCTGGCGGGGACCAGGCGATTCACACAGCAGTTGAGGGTGCAGAGGATGATGTCGAAGCCGGCAAAAATGATCTCTTAAACCTTCAGCTGACCGAGAATGATGTGGTGGTTGCCATTGCAGCGAGCGGGAGAACACCGTATGCGATTGGTGCACTGAAGTACGCCAATGAGGTGGGGGCAGTGAGTGTTGCTCTCGTTTGCTCGCAGGATTCCGAAATGAGCAAGGTGGCGCAGCACACAATCGCCGCTGTTGTTGGTCCTGAAGTGGTGACAGGATCCACACGAATGAAAGCAGGAACCGCGCAAAAGCTCGTACTGAACATGATCAGCACGGCATCGATGATCGGAATCGGAAAAGTGTACAGCAACCTTATGGTGGATGTTCAGCCTTCCAATAAAAAGCTTATTCAACGGGCCAAGAACATTGTTATGGAGGCGACCGGTTGTATGCCGGAAGAGGCGGAGAAGGCTCTCTCCGATCATGACGGCTACGCCAAGGCTGCCATTTTGCAGGTGCTGACAGGTTGTTCTCCACAGGAGGCGAGTGACCTTCTGGAAAAACATAAAGGAATGCTGAAACAGGCATTGCAGGAAAAGAAAAGTTAAAACCTATTAATCTTGAAAATTAGGGGGGACCTGTTATGTTAGGGTTTTTACAACGAATTGGCCGGGCGCTCATGCTGCCGATTGCCGTATTGCCGGCTGCCGGTCTATTGCTTCGGTTAGGTTCAGAGGATATTTGGAACATCCCATTTATGGCTGCGGCAGGGAACGCGGTTTTTGCCAACCTGGCGATTATCTTTGCCATCGGGGTGGCGATTGGATTTTCAAAGGATGGAAACGGAGCTGCCGCCTTGGCAGGAGCCATTGGTTACTTTGTTCTGACGAGCGGGACACAAGCTATTGATAAAGATATTAACATGGGTGTGCTCGGCGGGATTCTCTCGGGAATCGTCGCAGGACTGCTCTATAACAGGTTTCATAATGTAAAACTGCCAGACTACCTCGGTTTCTTTGCCGGCAGGCGCTTTGTCCCGATTGTCACTGCGGCAAGTATGATTGTTCTTGCCGGAATCTTTGGATATGTATGGCCTCCGGTTCAGGATGGCATCAATGCGGTCGGCCAATGGGTCGTTGACGCAGGCGCATTCGGTGCGGCCGTATTCGGCTTCCTTAACCGATTGCTTATTCCGCTTGGATTGCATCACATTCTCAATAACTTCCTTTGGTTTATCTTTGGTGACTTTAAAGGAGCACATGGCGATTTAAGCCGTTTCTTTGCCGGAGACCCTTCTGCAGGATTTTATATGTCCGGATTCTTCCCTATCATGATGTTCGGATTGCCGGCAGCGTGTCTGGCGATGATCATGGCGGCAAAAAAGGAAAAGCGAAAAGCCGTTGCCGGGATGCTCGGCGGATTGGCGTTTACCTCTTTCTTAACAGGTATTACTGAACCGATTGAGTTCTCGTTCATGTTCCTTTCACCGCTGTTATACGGAATTCATGCTTTATTAACAGCCATCTCCATGGCCATTGCGGTTATGTTTGATATTCACCAGGGCTTCACGTTCTCAGCAGGAGCGCTTGACTTCTTCCTGAACCTGAAAATTGCCCAGCGGCCATGGCTTCTTGTTCCGATTGGGCTCGTTTACGCGGTGATTTATTATGTGGTCTTCTACGTCATGATTATGAAGCTCAACATTAAGACCCCTGGACGTGAAGATGAGGATGAAAACATTGTGGAGGATGCGAGTGCAGGGGCATCTGACAATGAGGAAGGCAATGATAAGTACGATGGCATTGCTGCCCGTTATATTGCTGCACTCGGTGGAACAGATAACATTGATGTGCTTGACAATTGTGTGACACGGCTTCGTATGAAGCTGAATGATGCTGGAAAAGTCAATGAGCCGGATTTGAAAAAAGCAGGCGCCAAGGCGGTGCTCAAATTGAGCTCGACTGATGTCCAGGTTGTGGTTGGTACAGACGTCGAAGCGGTTGCTGAGGCGATGAGAAAGATTGTTTCAAAGGAAAAACGAGTTTCATAAGGGTAGATTGAGAGCCTTCGGCGGTGCCGGAGGCTTTTTTGTTGGTTTTTAAAAGGTAGGATAGTCGAATTAAGCAAATCTCATGATAATTGGGCAAAAACAGCAACAATTGTGCGCAATTTTAATTAATTGGGCAAAAACCAGCGTTAATTGAGCATAACTGAGTATTCCGACTTCTTACCGCAGCGCGGCCCGAGCAAAAGTATACCCAGCCTTCACCAAACAAAAAAAACCGGCCTTCTCCCAAGAGAAGGCCGGTTTTTTCATAACTGATTAGTACCAGCCTTTGCCGCCGCCATAGCCGTAGCCGTAGCCACCGCCACCGCATCCGCCATAGCCGCCATAGCCGCCATAACAAGCGCATCCGATAATAATCAACAGGATGAATAGGACGACAATTAAACTAAAGTTGTTAAAAATTCCGTGACCACCTGACATATTGTTCACTCCCGGATTATTGTATTTAAGAGGCTTTCCCTCTTCCTCCATACATCATATGAATTCAGGCGGGCTATGAAACCGGGGCATGTGCGGAATTTTGGTGATCATGCCTTTGAATCAGCCTTGCTTCGTATCACCGAGCGAGGTGACGAGCGATTCTTTGTTGCGGTAGTTTGTGATCAGTGAGATGCCGATTAGCACAACAAAACCGGTCGCAATCCCGTACATGATCGGGTTGGTTGACGCGAGGCCTTCTATGAGCAATCCGCCGATCACGACAATCGTGCTGGCAAGAATGGAGTAAAAGCCTGCATTCGGTGTGGCCTTTTTCCAAAAGAACATCAGCAGAACCGGAACGAAGATGGCGCCGGAAAGGATGGCATAAGCCACATCAAGGGCAACAAGAACATCCTGAATCCAGACCGCAAAACTGATGGCAAGTAAACCAACACAGAGAGTAGTGACACGTGACAGCACAAGAAACTTTTTATCACTGATATCCTTCATAAAATACTGACGCAGAATATCGTTTGTGATCAGGGTGGAAGAGGCCAAAAGCGTTCCAGAAGCGGTGGACATGAGCGCTGAAATGACGCTCGCCAGCACCAGGCCAAGAATTCCGGTTGGCAGGATCTTCATTGCGAGTGTGGCAAATGTGTTTTGGGTATCACCGATATTGGGGAGAATCACGAATGCGCACATTCCGATGATGCTGCCTGCAAGCGCATAGGCGATGGAGTAAATACCAGCATACAGTGACCCTTTTCTGGCGATTGATGGTGATTTTGCGGTAAACACACGCTGCCAGATATCCTGAGAAACGACCATTCCCAGGGTGTAAAGGAGAAAGTATTGAAAAATTTGCGCATAACCGATGGATGTTAAGCTGAGATGAGATTCAGGCAATTTCGAGATCAGGCTTCCGATTCCATCTGCCTTGGCGATGCTCATCGGCAGCATGATCGCAAAAATTCCGACAGTCATTACAACGAATTGAATAATGTCTGTAACCGTAACGCTCCACATTCCGCCCAGGATGGTATAGAAAAGAACGATTCCGCCGCCCACAAACATGGAAGTGGTCAAATTCCAGCCGAGCAGCACATTGATGATGGTACCCATTCCGATGACTTGAGTGACGGCGACCATGAGTGTATAAATCGAAGCGACAATGGCGGTGATCAGTCTGGCTTCGGATTTGTATTTTTTGCCGAGCAATTCACTGATGGTTGTTACCTTGTACTTGGCGATTTTTTTGATAAAAAAGGTTCCCAGAACAATGATTCCAAGCCCGATCATCGAGACGAACCAGATGCCGGAAAGGCCGAACTCATAGCCAAGTTTGGCTGTTCCGATGGTTGAAGCTCCTCCTAAAATGACGGCAGACAGACAGCCAAGGTACATGAAAAGCCCAAGATTTCGTCCGGCAAGGGCAAAATCCTCTGTCGTTTTTGCCTTCGTGGAACCGATAATACCTACCCCAATCAGAACTGCAAAATAAAGAAAAATGATAACCGTGTCCAACGTACCCATATCAAAACCCTCCCTTTATTCATTTATGAATAATTAAAGCTGTGTTTGTTCAATGGCTGAATGCGTTCTTGCTTTCTTTAAAGCGACCAGGGTAATCATTTCAAACATGACCGAGCTTGCCAGCATGGCGGTAATTTCACCGCTGTCATAGGTGGGCAGTACTTCCACAAGGTCAAAGCCAACGACATTGAGCCCGTCCAGGTGTCTCACCAGCTCCAGTGCTTCATGACTCGTTGGTCCTGCCGCTTCAGGTGTACCGGTACCGGGTGCATAGGCAGGATCCACAAAATCAATGTCAAAGGAAACGAACACAGGCTTGTCCCCGGCTCGCTCATGAATTTTTCGAACGACCGCCTCATAGCCGAGCTGGCGTACATCACGCATCGTAAGTACCTCAAACCCGAGGTCACGGGCATCCTGGATGTCCTCTTTTCCGTAAAGCGGCCCCCGCATACCGATTTGGATGGAATGCTCTGTATCGATCAGTCCTTCTTCCACAGCCCGGCGGAACGGAGTGCCATGGGTATACTTTTCACCGAAATAATGGTCCCACGTATCGCTGTGGGAGTCAAAATGAACGAGAGAAACCGGTCCGTATTCCTTGGCGAACGCCCTCAGATTTCCGAGTGAAATGGAATGGTCTCCTCCCATAATGACTGGGGTGATTCCGGAGGACAGAAGAGGCTGTAAAAACTCTTCCATATTACTGTAGGTGCGATGTATGTTTCCTGGCACGACATCCACGTCCCCATAATCAATCCCGCTGCAGTAATCAAAAATGTTGATGTCTTGATCGGGATTATAGGGACGGAGAAGGGAAGAGAAGTTCCGGATGTGCTGCGGGCCAAGCCGCTGGCCTGTACGGTTGGAGGCACCGGTATCAAAAGGCACTCCAAGTACGGCGAAATCCACGTTCTCAGTGGTTTGGATGTGCTCCAGTCTCATGAAGGTCTTCACACCGCAAAAGCGGGGTGAAGCGGAAGAATCTTTTGGTTTATACATCTTATTTGCTCCTTTCTATACCTTTTGAAGTTTACATGGTACCTGAATCTCTGCTTCATACTCGGCGATAGAAGCCTCAAGCAAGGAGAGCCCTTCATCAATCTGTTCTTTGTTTACGGTAAGCGGAGGGATCATACGGATCACTTCGCCTTCGTTTCCGCACAGATAAAACAGCACTCCTTTTTCAAGGCTTTTGTTCAGAATGTTGATGACACCTTCTCCGTTAGAGTCACCCGTTACCGGATCCACAATTTCAATACCGATCATAAGTCCGATCGAACGGATGCTGCCTACAGAGGCATACCGCTCCTTCATCTCCAGCAGGCGGGTCGTGGCATAACTGCCCATCGCTTTTGCGTTTTCCACGAGCTTTTCTTCCTTTAAAACTTCAAGGGTTGCAAGTCCTGCCGCACAGGCGATCGGGTTGCCGCCAAACGTGGTGCCATGGCTGCCGAGCGGCCACTGCTTCATCAGCTCTTTGGAAGCAACGGTTGCGCTCAGCGGGAGACCGGAAGCGATCCCTTTGGCGACCGCCATGATATCAGGAGTAACACCGAAGGTCTGCGCAGCAAACCATTCCCCCGTGCGTCCAAAACCAGTCTGCACTTCGTCAAAAATGAGCAGGATGCCATGTTCGCTGCAAATTTCACGCATCTTTTTCAGCCACTCGGCTGGAGGAACAATATAACCGCCCTCTCCGAGCACCGGTTCAACAATCATGCATGCCACTTCTTCAGGGGTTACCTGATGTTTAAATAGAGTGTTCAGATCTTTTTCAAGTTTGCTTGCGGCATATTCACCAGGATCAATGCCTTCAGGGCAACCTTCAACTGACGCGTAAGGAACCTGATAGGTAAGACCATTCGGCTGCAAAAACTTCCTGTACTTCGCTTTAGAAGTAGTGACACTCAGCGCACCGAGGCTTCGGCCGTGAAAACAGCCGGTAAAGGAAACCACATAGGGCCGGCGGGTCACATGCTTGGCCAGTTTGATCGCTCCTTCAATCGCTTCTGTTCCGCTGTTGGCGAAAAAGAAGCAATCAAGTCCTTGCGGCAAAACCGTTGTGAGCTCTTTGGCGAGCTTCAGAATCGATTCATACATAATGACACCGGAAGGACCATGCATGAGCTCGTCGGCGCCCTTTTTAATTGCCTCCACCACTTTGGGATGCCGGTGGCCTGTGTTCGCTGTGGCGATGCCGGATGTGAAATCCAAATACGTTTTTCCGTCCAGTCCATAGTAGTAACAGCCTTCCTCCTTGACGACAGGAAGGTTCGGATGGTCCTTTGCCATCGTCGGAGCCAGCAGATCGGACAGTTCATTCATCAATTCATTGAGTTCGTTTGGCACAAAACGTACCTCCTTATGTGATAGGTCTTAAGAGGAAACTTGCAGTCTTGTTCTTTTATCTTGCAAGTTTTGTGCCAACTTCCTCATGAAATCTCATATTTCTGCATTTTTCGAACGACTGATGGCTGGCTGATGCCGAGTGCATGGGCCATTTGGGTGGTCGTTTTGTATTGATCTCTGGCTTCCTGAATCATTTGTTTTTCCACATTCTCTATAACTTCTTTTAACGGCTTTGATAGAGGAGCAGGGGTAACGGGGGAAGGATAGGATTCTTTGATATAGTCTGGCAGATGTTCAGTTGTGATGAGTGAGGTGGGGGAGATGACCACGAGGCGTTCCATAAGATTAAGGAGCTCTCGAACGTTGCCTTTCCAGTCATATTGAAGCAGGTGATGAATGACTGCTTCATCCAGCCGTTTTTCTCGTTTGTATTTCTCCTGCAGCACCTCCAGAATATAGTGGATCAAGGGAATAATGTCTTCTGTTCTTTGGCGCAATGGTGGAATGGTCAGTGGCACCACATTCAGCCGAAAATAAAGATCCTCCCGGAACGCCTTTTCTTCAATGGCATTTTCCAGGTCTTTATTGGTTGCAGAAATCAGCCGGAAGTCAACTGAAATCGGCTTTGTTCCACCGACTCTATAAAACTTTTTTTCCTGAATGCATTTCAAAACCTTGACCTGGTGGGCCAGGGGGAGTTCGCCGATCTCATCAAGAAAAAGAGTGCCACCATCAGCCAATTCAGCAAGACCGAGCTTGCCTTTGCGGCTGGCACCGGTAAACGCTCCGGCCTCGTAGCCGAAAAACTCTGCTTCAAATAGAGATTCCGGAATCGCCCCGCAATTGACTTCGATAAAAGGCCCTTGGTTTCTTGCGCTTTTGTTATGGATAAATCGTGCGATCAGTGATTTCCCGACTCCCGATTCACCGAGAAGAAGAACATTCACATCCACGTCCGCCACTTGCAGCGAAGTGGTCAAAACATTCTTCATCCCGGCACTGTTGGCAATAATTCCGCTGTCATAAAGCTGGAGGCTTCGCAGGAGGTCGAGTTCACTTTTGACCCGCTCCATTTCTCCTTCCATTGTTTGCAGAAATTTGCGAAGCTCCAACAGCTCTGTCACGTCATGCGAATAACTCACTACCCGAAAGATTTCGCCCTTCTCGTTCAAAACAGGGATCCCGGTCACTAGCAGCTTTTTTCCTTTATTCGTCGTTTGAACAAACGTAATTTTTTTCTTTTCCTTTAAAACCATCGGTGTTGCGATGGGTGTAAACAATCCTTCTGCCGCAAGCTGATAGACCGATTTGCCGAGCAGACTTTCAGAAGTAACTCCGTAAATTTTGCCGGTGGCCTCACTAACCTTCAATATGGTCCCATCCACATTGGTGACTAAAATATCATCCTGAAGGGAATGGAGAATGGCCTCATTTTCATTCCATGACGATAAACTCATGACTAACCGCCTTCTATTATCCGTTTTTGAATAATTATTTATTTCTGAATAGTATAAACGAAGGAATTCAGCCTGCCAACCACTGATTTTCTTTGGTGTATAGGCAATAATCTTCTTTTTACACATACAATAAAAAATACAAATCAAAGAAACGGTAGAAATGAATGACGATATCATTCCAATACATTCGAAAATTTACTAAAATTAAAGGTAAAGGACAGGCAGAGCAGGCAAGAAGAATGAGATGGAGTGAAGAAGATGGAGTATATTGTGTATGATCTGGAAATGACAAACCGGCTGTCGGAAATCATTGAAATTGGGGCAGTGCGTTTGGGATGGATAAATAGTGAATTGGTGGTTTTGGATACCTTTCAATCTTTTGTTCAGCCCAAGATGGATAGTTTGAATACGCGCATTACCAATCTGACCGGGATTACAAAAAAGGATTTGATCAGTGCGCAGCCGTTTACTTCGGTCATCAAAGACTTCAGGGATTGGATCGGGAAAAAGGAGTATTATTTGTGTTCATGGGGTCCGGAAGACAAATGGGCACTGATTACAGATTCCACTTACCATAAAACCTCTATTGACTGGATCATCAATCACAATGACCTTCAGTTTTTGTTCAGCCTTCTTCATGAAAGCGATAAAGGTTTCCGGTACGGGCTTTCACGGGCGCTGAATAAGCTGCAAATCTCACTGGAAGGTTCCCAGCACAGAGCGCTGGATGACGCGATGAACACCGCAAAAATCTTTCTGGCCATTCATAAGGATATAAAGCTTGAAAAAAATCCCCGCTCCTACCTGGAATCCAAAATTTTTGAACCGGAAAAGCTTGTCTATCAATCAAAGGATGAAGAAGAAGACAAGTCATCCTCCCCGTTTGCATCTTTGTCCAATTTATTTGGATAACTTTTAGGATTTTCGGGCATTATATTTATAAAACTTTAGCTTTCCAAACATTCTTCTGATATAGGAAAATACGTTGAGAAAACCGACAGAAACCGACAGAAGAAATAGGGATAAAGTTGCGTAAAACCAGAAAAAGTAAGATATGTCGGCATTTGACGAAATGTTTTTATAGGAAAATGACCTCATATCTCTGATAATAAAGTGGAGGGGGTGATCTAGTTGGAATCCACGTATTTTATTACGAACAAAAACAACCAGCTTCTGGAATTAATTAACACTATTGATTATATGGCTACTGAAGCAACGGTAGAAGAATTGGATTGCATTGTGAGGCTAAAAGAAGAACTGATCGCTAAGGATGGTATACATGTGTCACCGGAGCAGTATAACAGTATCATCTCAATCCTGTTGAAATTCGTCCCAACATACATAAAAGAAGTATCATGACCTGCAGGGTGCCTGCAGGTTTTGTTTTTTTTCATCAAAATAAGGGGCAGCTCAATGGCTGCCCCTTCTTTTTGTTATTCTTTATTTTTTTGCTTCTGGTCTTTTTCTTTCTGGGATTCGGTATCGAAAGTTTCTCGTTGTTCGATTGCTCCCTGTTCAAAAACGTCCTCAATGTTCTCTTTGGTCTTTTCATTGCCTTTTTGATTTTGATTCTTTTGTTCATCTTTCATGGTTTATCCCTCCTACTGTACACATATATAACGTTCCCTCTGTGGCTGTTTATAAACATTCTTCACTATCACAACGAAACGATCGCTTCATTTTTTTCAAAAAGTGGATAAGTTCTCAATAGAATAGGGAACCTTTAAATAGTTGACTGAAAATAGAAGAAACATTTGGAAAACTCGGTTTTTGTCGAATTATGGTATAATGGTCTTTGTTCAAAATTTCTGATGATTAGGCGGTGTTAATGATGGACAACAAACAAGAAAAGTCCTCATCCTTTGTTCCCTACATTCCCTCATCACGATCATTGCCGGAGTTAACTGCGGTTGCTATCATTTTTGGTATCATTCTGGCGATTGTTTTTGGTGCGGCAAACGCGTATTTGGGACTTAAAGTAGGTTTGACAGTTTCCGCTTCCATTCCTGCGGCGGTCATATCCATGGGGGTATTGAGAGGGATCTTCCGAAGGGATTCGATTCTTGAAAACAATATCGTACAGACGATGACAACAGCGGGAGAAGCGATTGGAGCTGGAGCTGTATTTACGCTTCCGGCCTTCTTTCTTCTGGATATTGATTTATCACAGACGGTTATTATATTTATTGTACTTACCGGTGGGCTGCTCGGCGTCTTTATGATGGTCCCATTGCGTCAGATGTTGATTGTCAAAGAGCATGGAAATTTGCCTTACCCGGAAGGAACGGCGTGTGCCGAAGTTCTGAAGTCCGGTGAAAAGGGCGGAGCCAATGCAAAGACAGTGGCCATCGGATTCTTGTTCGGCGGTCTTGTAAAAGTTTTGGGAGACGGCTTTATGCTCTTTAAAACAGAAATTGAAACGCAAGTGGGCAAACTTAAGAATACAGTGGTTGGTATGGATATATTCCCTGCCCTGCTCGGTGTGGGTTATATTATCGGGCCGCGAATTGCCGGACAGATGCTTGCTGGCGGTTTGCTGGCGTGGATTGTATTGATTCCTGCCATCGCATTTTTTGGTGCAGACAGCACAACGGCTATATTTCCTGCAGAAGATCCGATCGGCAAGCTGGATGCCTGGGGAATCTGGGATAGCTATATCAAGTATATCGGCGCAGGCGCCGTGGCAGTAGCCGGATTGATTACGCTGCTAAAAACGATGCCAACATTGATTTCCACGGCTGCCAAGACCATGAAGGGACTGTCTGATGGTTCGGTTGGCGGAGGAATTCAGCGTACCGATAAAGATATGCCATTCCGCTATGTTATTTTAGGCGTCGTTGCCCTCGTTATTATTATTGGTGCAGCACCGGTGACAAACGTTGGGTTTATTGGTGCGATTGCCATTGCCATCTTCGGCTTCCTGTTTGTTGCTGTCGCTTCCCGAATCGTGGGTATTGTCGGGAGTTCATCCTCTCCGGTTTCGGGAATGACGATCGCTACCTTGTTGATTGTAACTCTCGTATATAAAGTAACCGGCCTGACCGGCCTGGATGGCATGAAAGCTGCATTAACAGTGGCAGCCATTGTTTGTACAGCGCTTGCCGTGGCCGGTGATATTTCACAGGATTTAAAAACAGGTCACCTTGTCGGAGGTACACCTTGGAAACAGCAGGTTGCCATGATGATCGGTGTTATTGCTTCAGGTCTTGTCATTGGTATTATTCTAATTGTCCTCGATAAATCATATGGCATGGGTTCGCAGCAGCTTCCTGCTCCTAAAGCGGCCATTATGAAAGTGCTCGTTCAAGGGATCTTTGGCGGTGATCTGCCATGGAGCCTGATATTTATTGGTGCAGCCATTGCGATTGTTATTGAGTTTCTTGGGTTGAATTCACTCGTTGTGGCAGTTGGTTTGTATCTGCCGGTTCATATTTCAGCGCCAGTTATGTTTGGTGGCGCGGTTCGCTGGCTGGTTGATGTCACTGCGAAAACAAAAGAAGAGCGACAGGCACGCGCCGATAGAGGTGTATTGTTTGCTTCGGGACTCATTGCAGGGGAATCCTTGCTTGGGGTGCTCATCGCTGTGCTTATCTTCTTTAACGTAAGCATCCCGGAAACACCGCTCACAGATAACCGGTTGATTCCATTCCTGATTTTTCTGTTTGTCTGCTGGCTGCTTTATTGGTTCTCCACCCGGACGAAAGCGGACAAGTTAAAATAATGGGTCTTTTTGGATCAAAAAAAAGGAGTGACCAAAACCTTTTAACGATGGTGCCTCAGTTCAAACAAGGTATTCATATGGAAAATCGCAAGGACGGATTTGTTTACTTGATGATTCCAAGAACAAATCCGATTGAACGGCTGTCCATCCGTTTTCTTAAACAGCCCTCCTTTTTTCCAGTCAAACTCGATGAGCTTGGTGCCTTTGTTTCAAAACAAATCGATGGCATAAAAACCATCGATGAGATCAGCGCGAATCTTGAGGCTGAATTTGGAGAAAAGGCTTCACCGGTTGTTCCAAGGCTGGCCAAATTTATAGAAATGCTTGAGGTGAACGATTGGATCACCTGGAGAAGAGAGAATTGATTTCTCTCTTCTCTTTTTTTTGAGTTTCACTGCTACATAACTGCTTTCTGTGATTCATATACATGTGAAAAAGGAAAAGGAGAGTGGTTATGGGGGCGCTGGTCATTGTACTCCTGCCCGTGGCTTTGGTCCTGGTGGGTACAGCTGGACTGATTGGTTCATTTGTGCGGAGGGATACAGGTGATTATGATTTGGAAAACCTGTGGGAAGACCGTCATTATACTGCCGAAGACTACCGCTTAATCGATGAAGAAGACTCCTTGAAATAGGGGTTTTTTTTATGGATCCAAAGTGCTAACTTCTTCTATTTGCGTTATAATAGTAAAACTTGATAATATCCCGGTATGCTGTTTTAATGGATAAGCAAAAGGGAACTCAGAGAGACAACAAGCAATTTTGACATCTAGGGTCACGCAGAAAGAGGAGGATTTTTTTGGGTAACCGAAAAAAGGTCATATACCTACTTGGTGCTGTTGTATTAGTGACAGCATTGTTTTTTATATTTTATTTCGTAAAAGAATATAGTGGTGACCAGGGGAGCGAACATCGAAAATCTCCTCAGGTTCAAGGGAAGGAACCCCGGCCTAAACAGATCCGGATTGTGGCTTTGGGGGATTCACTGACATACGGTCGTGGAGATCCGAAACGAAAAGGCTACATCGGTCTGGTGAGACAAGGAATGCAGAAAGAGCTTAAGCGTCCTGTCGTTCTCAATAATTACGGGATCAGCGGGCAAAGGTCGGATCAGCTGTATAAACAGCTCAGCAACGGGATGGTATCACGGTCCGTCCGTCAGGCCAATTATATCTTTTTATTTATTGGGACGAATGATTACAGAAAAACCGCAGGCTGGAACTTCAGAAACATCAATCAGCAGGAAATGGCCATCGGCCAAAAAATGCTGTACAGCAACCTTGAGAAGATTACCAAGAAACTGCGCCAGCAAAACAAAAGGGCTCATATTTATATTTTAGGGCTGTATAACCCTTATACCGAAAACTTTTATGATGCGGTTTCGGCACAGGTGATTAAGAAATGGAATATATCCATTCAGGAAATCAGCGAAAAAACCCCTAATTCTACTTATATTTCCACGTATGAGTTATTTAACGGGATTCCGAAGGGGGAATATTTCTCGGATGCCATCCATCCAAATCCCCGGGGATATTACCTGATTGCCCAGCGGGTAATTGGAGAACTGAAGATCAGATGACCATAAGAAAACCGGGCAGCAGAAGCAGTCCGGTTTTTTACATTTATTTTATGGACCTAGCGTTTAATATCATTTTCAAGCTTGCCGTTCATGTCGATCATGAAACCGATCTCCCGGCCAAGCAACTGGCTAAGTTCTTTTGCTTTCTTTTCACTCTCATTTTTAATTTGCTCTATCGTCAACTCACCCTTTAATCGTGAAGAACCAACGATAATACTGAGATCTCCTTTTTCAAAAAAAACAATTCTCATTTCTTATATGCCTCCTATTTAGGAATTTCTGTCTATTCTTTATATATTTCGTCCTAATCCAAAAAGCTGGTGGGGTTATCTATTGAATAAATTACATTGATAATGTTTAAGGTTTCTCAGGGAACTTGACAAAATTTTTGTAACATTGATACTATAGTAGTAACCGAATAAAGTACAATCGCTGAGTTTCTGGGCACAGAAACCGGGGGAACCAATCAAATGGCTTTCATAAGCCTAGGGGTGAATCTAACTATAATTTAGAAGGCATATATCTCGTTGCCTAATCCGACAGCTAACCCCGGAAGCGTTTTGGAGAGTGATACGTTTGTGCAAATTAAACCACTAGTCTGCCCACGAGAAGTCTCGCTCTTTTCGTGGGTTTTTATTTGGGATAAATTTCTTGAAAGAGTGTAATTTTATACCATTCTTTCAGACATATTAGAGATATGGGGGAGATGAAATGAAATTATCGGTTAAAATTATTATCGGTCTCGTGTTAGGGGTTATTGTAGGTTTAGTTCTCAACCTGGCATTTCCAGATGCGTTCGGAGGACTCGATAAGTATGTTTTGACGCCCGTTGGACAAATCTTTTTGAAGCTCATTAAGATGCTGGTCGTACCAATTGTTTTCTTTTCTATCGTTCTTGGAACAGCAGGATTGGGAGATCCAAAGAAACTGGGGAGAATTGGTGCGAAGACTATCATCTATTTTCTAGCCACCACCACGATTGCGATTGTAATTGCCATGGCTGTTTCCTTGATTGTTAAACCGGGTGCAGGCGGAGGCTTCCAGACCCAGGGCCTTGAATTTAAAGCAGAAAAAGCACCTCCGGTAACGGAAACCCTGATGGGCATTGTTCCGGAAAACCCGGTTGCTGCCATGACGGATGGAAATATGCTGCAGATCATTGCATTCTCTGTGTTTGTAGGATTTGCACTTACCATGCTTGGCAGTAAAACAAAAGGTATTTTGAACTTGGTGGAGCAGGGAAATGAGATTATGATGTATCTGGTTAATCTCGTCATGAAAGTTGCTCCATACGGTGCCTTTGCATTGATCGCTTCTGCGGTCGGCAACTATGGGCTTGGCGCGCTGAAAGCGATGGCACTCTACATGATTGTGGTTGTTGCTGTATTGTTGATTCACTCCATTGTAACTTACGGAGGAACGGTTGCTCTGATTGCAAGAAAAAGCCCAATCTGGTTCTTTAAAGGCTTTGCGCCGGCCATGGCTCTTGGCTTTAGTACATCAAGCTCGAATGCAACACTTCCAATTTCCATGAAAACTGCTCAGGAAAACCTGGATGTTCCGGAGCCGATCAGCGGCTTTGTACAGCCGCTCGGAGCCACCATTAATATGGATGGAACAGCCATCATGCAGGGTGTTGCCACAATCTTCATCGCACAGGTGTTTAACCATAGCTTAACGATTGGTGAAATGTTGACAGTCATTTTAACAGCCGTTCTTGCTTCAGTCGGAACCGCTGGCGTTCCAGGAGTAGGATTGATTATGCTAGCGATGGTTCTTCAATCTGTTGGACTTCCGGTAGAAGGAATTGCGCTTATTCTCGGTGTGGACCGGTTGCTTGATATGCTTCGTACTTCAGTAAACATAACAGGCGATGCGGCATGTGCAGTGATGGTTGCGAAGACAGAAGAAAAACATGCGGATCGCCCGTCATCCGTCAGTGCAAGTGTATAATTAACATCTAAAAAAGAGGATGGCGCCCAAGCCCTGAATGGTTTGGGCGTCATTTTTTTCTTGTTAATTTTCCGTGAAATCGTAAAATATTGCCTTTTTCACCAAAAAAGGTGATATCATGAGAAATAGAAATGCTTTTGTCAGGAGGAAGTTGGCATGGATCAATTGTGGCAATTAATCGTATTAGTAAGTAAACTGCTATGGGCAAAAGCTGCAGCCGGATATTTTGCATTGGGCGTGCTGGCAGAAGCTGTTTTCCAAAACTTTTGGGTGCAGTTTGTCAGTGCCATTGTAGTGGGTATGGTACTGGTGAAACTCATTGAGTTTAGTATTCGATACTATTATTATCATAATTTTGTGCACCGAAAGTTAAAAAACAGCCTGGGCGCACCTGCTGACCTTGATCTATTTTTTCAAACGACGATGAAACGGGATATCTCCAGAGGCCTGCTTCCCAATTTGCGTTTTATGCGAAGCCTTTTTTTACAAATGAGAAGAACAGAATTGAGATTGTTCCATACCTATTTGCGGACGAATATAAGGACGCTGAAGGGCGGCAAACCGATCGGTTATGCTGTGGGGATTTTAATTGGTCTGTTTACCAGCTTTGCCATGGACATCCTGAAGATCAATAACCTTGCTTTTTCCCAGGAAAGCACAGTGAAAACCGTGTTGTTTGTGGTTGTCTGGTTTATTATTGTTCATCTGTGGATGAACAAGCGCATCCGTTCTTTTACACAGCTGGATGGCATTGTCCTTGCCTGTTTGAATGAAAAGTTAACGGATCCTTTTGACCCTGAAGAAGAACACGATGAGGACCTGTTATTCGAAGAGAGAATGATGAAAGAGCACTCCTGATGGGGTGCTCTTATTTTGATACGTAGAGATTATCCTTGACCCAAAATCTGTAGGGATACAGTGCTGCTTCGCCGGCATAATCCACACCAATCCTTGGTCCCGATACAATGTCTTGTTCTGGGACGTCTCTATATTCTCGTAAATAAAGATGCTCGGAATTGAGTTTTACCCCATAGTCTTCAAGTGTAATGCCCATGGCTTTGCACAATTTTCCGGGCCCGTCGGCCAGTTTTTTTAATTCCTTAAGGTTCCAGGCACCATTGTCCATTAACGAAACTGCCATGTTGCGGCGCTCCATCATCAGAGGGATGCCTTCTTTTGGCTCAAGTGCGCGGATTAAAATGGCTTCAGGCTTATGAAGGGGACCTGATACGATGTTAAAACACGTATGCATGCCATAAATAAAATAAACGTACACATGGCCGGCTTCTGCATACATGATTTCTGTACGGGGTGTTCGTCTGCCCCCATACGAATGGGCAGCCCGGTCTTCCGGTCCCAGATAGGCTTCGGCTTCGACGATAAATCCAGATGTCAGCCCTTCCTCTGTTTCATGGACAAGTTCCATACCCAACAGCTTTCGGGCAAGTTGAAGGGTTGGGTATTCAAATAATTCGTTCATTGTTTTCCTCCAATATCATTCTTCTCTTCTATACCCGAGTTCCTGGATAATTATATCTGTAAAATTTTTAATAGACCAAGGAAGGAAGTCAGCGAGCAAAGTAGAATTGTTTAGTGTAAAGACGGGAGGCGAATAACGATGGATGGAAAAGTTAAAAAAACGGGCATCTATGAAAACCTTTCGAAACGACGCTATGAATATTGGTATGTAAGCAAATCGGGACTGAAAACCATGGTTTCCTGGCTATGCTGGAGTGCTCCGCCTGCCGTTTTGGAAGAGTGGAGCAATTCTGTGGCCAAATCGGTATAGGAATGAAACTCACGAAAACTGGAGAGAACTGTAGATAAAAAAGAAAGGATCACTCTAAACAATGAATGTTCCTCAAGGACAATTGCGCAGGGCGGTTGAAAGCAGAAAACAGTTTCTTATCCAGAAGTTGCTTCACCATGGATTTATGATGCAAGAACAGCGGTTGCTGCAGGAGTTTACATTATCCGAACTGGAACGAGAATGGAACTCGATGCAGGCGCAGGACAATGTGAGCCTATAACGTTGCTCAGAAAATTACCAGAATTTTAGGCATTCTGCTGCGAACTTTCTCCCTTTATAATAAACAAAGGGAGGGATTTCTTATGAGTCTTAGCGTTGCTGACAAATTGCTGCTGGCGGATCTTACGTTAACGCAAAAATATGCGAAAGAGTTGGTTCAGTCCGAATTGATGGAAATTGAACTGGGTTTAAAAGAAGCGGAAGATGACCGGGTGAAGAAATTGAATGATTTGCTTATGGTTTTACATAAAACAGGCTATTAACTAAAATAACCCCTTTTAAAAAGAGGGGTTATTTTTTTATGAATCCAGTAATCCTTTGCGGCGCGCTTCCATCCTCCACTCGGCTTCTTTTACTAGCCGTTTCGGAAGCTTGCCTTTATTTTTTAGAAAAGACCAATAGGTTTTGTACTGTTTGGGCCGGACGTTTGGTGACACTTTTCTCGCATATTCCCACCACGTCATTTCATTCGATTCCAGCATAATTAAATACAAATCATCTTCTCTTCTCATGCGTTTCACTCCTGTTATGCATTGTTTCTCTTTTTCTAGCTTTAGTATGCACAATCTACTGGAAAGTCAATCTGTTCCAGCAAATTTAGTTTATGCAGCAAGTTATTAATGGTACGGGTCATTTCGTTTTTATTAAAATAGAAGGGATTTGCAAATGGAAGTTGAACTATAACGTATATGCTTTAAACTGAATAACAGAAGATGGAAAAGCAAAGGAGGATGAGGAATGGAACAAATTGTGACGTTTGCCTCACTTTTAACGCCTCTGGTAACGAGTCTCGTACAGCTGTTAAAACGTACTTTCCCTATTCGGAAAAGATTCATTCCATTAATCAGCTTTTTCATTGGAATATTCATTGGGCTTTTTGCCTATCCATTCACTGATATGACAGCAGATTTTCGCGTTTGGTCGGGCGGGCTTGCAGGACTTGCGGCCACCGGTTTATATGAAGTAGGTAAAAGAGGAACCGGCCGTTTGGGACGAAGCCGGAAAGCCGGATAATACACGCATAACTAGACGACTATAACTATAGTCGTATTTTTTATGAATCTGATCCTTCTTGCAGGGAATCGCGGATATATGAAGTATTTTAGGAGTAAAGAATGGAACGAAAACAAAAAAAGAGGTTTCCTTGTCTTTCATTAAAGGAATAGTTTATCTAACGTAACATTTTTATTAAAAAATTCAGGGTGGTGAACAGATTTGAGATATTATGCAACCAGTTTTTTAATAGTAATGTTGGCTATATTTGCTTCTCCAAGTCCGTTAAAAGAATCTTCGGTGATGAAAGAGACCTCGTTCGCGGAACAAAGTGCTCAGGCTGAGGAAGTGTCATTGACGAAAGCGAAGGCTTTGCAATTATCCCAGGAATTCATAAATAAACTGCAAACCAAAACAGACAGCCAGTATAGAGTAAAAGATTATTCAAGCAAATCAGAACTGATCAAGGATGTAAGGCGTGTTGCCTCTAAACAAATGGCAAGTGATTATGTAAATGGACTGTTTGAAGAGAAAAAAGGAAAGCTATACGTTGTTCCCACTGATCTTCCTCCATGGGTGGAAAAAGGCCAAAACTTTGAGTTGAAGAAGTTAAGTGAATCATCGTATCATCTTGTTCAACATAACAAAAGCGATTTATATGGGGAGTATAGTATAACACTTGGATTTGAAAAAGTTAATAGCCATTGGGTCATTACTTTTGCTTCAATTTCATAATGCCAAAAGCCGCATGGTCAAGTACTCCTGCGGCTTTTTATGTAATGAAAAATGATAGGAATATCATGGTTCTAAAAAAAAGACCGGGGAGACGTTCCCGGTCTTTTAACTCTTATTTAACCGTTTCTTGTTTATTTCTTCTTACGTTGGTAAGAGGGAGCGGCGGGCATTTATGGCGTGTCAGATAAGACACGACAAGAATGGTGATGAGCCCGGCAAGCATCGAGGTCGTACGGAATGGAAAGTAGATGATTCCATTCTCGACCATTGGATAAGGAATAAATGCTGGTATATTCAGCACAGGCTCCCCTCCTCCGAACCTTAAAATAATGGCTACCAAGAAGCCTGCTATAGATCCATATTTATTGGCCCATTTGTAATAGAGTGCACAGGTCAATTGCGGGAAAAGGATGCAATAGACCATGTCGCTTGATAAATACCAGAGTGAATAAACGCTTTTCGTATTCAAAGCAATCAATGTGGCCCCAACACCGATGATGATTACACAGCGGCGAATGACTTTTTGCAGCTGCTGTGGCGTCACTTTCTTTTTGGTTAACGGACGGTAAACGTTCCATGAAGCCATACCTGAAGCGGACAGGAATGAAGCAGCAACGGCTGCAAGAACTGCTGCTGCCAGACCGCCCAGTGCAATCGCTCCAACGATTTCCGGGGTCATGTATTTAAATACATAGGTCAGGATCAGTGAAGCATTCTCGGGTTTAGCAACACCCAGTGAAGCCCAGTCTGCATTATATCCGGCAATTCCGATCAATGTCGGAGGAATCGCTGCGAGAGCACAAAGCACTCCAGCAGAGATGGACAGCCACATCGCAACATTTTCGTTCTTGGCCGAAAGAACCCGCTGAAAATAAATTTGCCATGGAATTCCTCCAAAGATCAGTAGCAGTGCATAGTCCCACCAATACCAATACTTGTTGCCCCACTCCGGATCATCCCAGCCGGTGAGCGGCGGGAACATGCTTGTGGCACCTTTCATATTTCCCGAATAGTTACTGAAGGCTTCATGGAAACCTCCCACGTGTGAAAATGCAAAAGGCAACACAAGGAGAAGTCCTGCAAACATAATGGTGATTTGCAGCACATCTGTATGAGCAATCGCCCATAGTCCTCCTACAACGGTATACGCGATGGCGACAATCGCCGAGAAAATGATGGAAACTGTAAAACTTAAGCCCAAAATAACACCAAACGTTGTACCAAGAGCTGTTAAAATGGCGGCGCTCCAGAATAACTCTCCTAGAAGGGCAGGGATATAAAGTAATCCAGCCATCTTCTTACCAAATCGTGACTCCAAAGGATCCAGCATTGTCATGAATTCCATTCTTCGCATTTTACGGGCGAAGAAGATGCCGCCTAGGATCAGGCTGATGGCATAAGCCCATGGCGCTTGCGTCCAGACAATACCATCGGAATAAACGGTTTCTGCGGTCCCGGCAATATAGCCTCCGCCCACCCATGTTGCAGTCATGGTAAACATTGACAGCCAAAGCGGCATTGACCGGCCGGCGACCAGCATGTCGTCCGTTTTTCCTTTGCGTTTTTCCACGGCTTTGGCGCCAATGTAATAAAACAGGCAGTACAGTCCAAGCATGATGAACAAGCCTGGCCAATAGATGGTTTTCTTGGCAAATAAGGAATAACCAAGTGTGATTAATGAAAAGACAATAAATCCGATAACGGCGACCGTTAAGGGGTTCCAAAACGGCGGTTTGCTGCTTTTGCGGCTTACCTGCTGTCCGTCACCTGTATTTGGTTGTTTTGGTGCATTCATACTCATGTTTTTTACCAACCTCCTAAAGTCTAGTGTTTCGTCTGGAATAGAATTGAAAACGCTTGAATTTGCAGTGGGCATAAGACATTTCATCATAATGCAGGCCCGCTCTGGATGTTGGTTTCATTCATTTGTAATAAATAGTAAGAAAAATTCGGGAATGGGAAAAAATCAGAAAACAACGGGTAGAAGAGGGCTTCTCATGAAGAAACCATCTCTTTCCACATGCATACGAGGTTAAAAGGGACTGGGGGTGCAGTACCCGCTTTTCCAGTGAATGTTTGTTGTAGAAACAAAATTCCCCGCTCCCCACTCATGGGGATTAAGCGATCTTACTGTTTTGTGGAATTACCAGGTGATTTACTTTTTATCGTCATCCGGTATGGGAAGATAGCGAAAAATGTCTCCAGTCTCAAAACTGTCAACAAGCGTTTCAAGCCAATAATAATATTTCTTTGACTCGTGGATCAGCTCAAAATGGCGCTCTGCTTCAGCACGGATGGCTTTATCCACCTTTGTATGCTGAATCACGGTCTGTAAATCCTTCTCCGACATTTCAATGGCTTCCAGATTAAGTCTCACTTCACGCATCCATTTAATACAGAAAAAGTGAATCAGTGATTTGAAAAAGTTTTTTTCCGCTACAAAAACATCCTTGCGTGAACCTTTTTGCCATGTTTTATGAACCACATTAATCTCTTGAAGTGTCCGGACAGCCGTGCTCATACTCGGCTTGCTCATCTTCAGTTCTTCCTTCATTTCATCAAGCGTCATTGCGTTTTCAAAATACATGGTTCCATAAAGTCTCCCTGCTGAAGGAGTAACTCCATAAAGATCCATCGTTTCTGCAATGGAATGGACAACGTTTCCCTTCGCTCGTTCAATAGCTTCCCGAGCCATCTCATTATGATCTTGCATTCCAACCATCCTTATTAGAAAAATTTAATTCGTTAAAAATTTTCCTTACATTCACCTATGTTACATGAATAAATTCTTATGTCAAATGCTCATAAGAAAATCAGGTGTAAATATAGAATACCTACATTATAAGGGGGATTTTCATTTTTTATTTCACGGAAATCGAGCGAGGCTTGGGGTTTACAAATGAAAAAAGGGATGTTAAGTTATATAATGTTCAAAACATTAAATTAAAATTTAATAAACTAAACTCCTTTGTGTAAATCCTAACAACCTGTTTGGAAATGATGAGTGCACTTATAATGTAAAAAAACTCCAGTCCGCTTGGACAGGAGTTTTTTATTTTTTACTATAAATATGGGATAATAGATAAAGAAACTAAAAAGTGATCCTTCCTCTTATTAAAAGGGTACCTGTATTTCATAATAGGAAGGAAAGTATTTTTAGGTATTGGACAATGTATGCTTCCTTATTTACAATAGAATTAACCTAGTGATTTGGAGTAATTAAACAATGGAACCCATTACTTTTAAAGATTATTATGATAATACTGTTAAGCTTTCCTTTGATGACCATCCTTTTTCCACTGACCCAAAGCATGTCTGGGTACTGTGCCGTTTTCGCGGGCAATGGCTCCTGACAGAGCATCCGCGGCGGGGAATTGAATTTCCCGGCGGAAAAGTTGAACCGGGAGAAAATGCAGATCAGGCTGCTGTCCGTGAAGTTTTTGAAGAAACAGGGGGACATGTTTCTTCCCTTCATTATTTGGGACAGTATAAGGTGGATGGCAAAGGCGGCATCATCATTAAAAACATATATTATGCTACAGTTGATAAATTATTGTTGAAAGATCGTTATTATGAAACTAACGGACCTGTCTTTTTTGAGGAATTGCCGGAATCCTTTGAAGGACAACAAAAGTTCAGCTTCATGATGAAGGATCAGGTGCTCATACAAAGTCTCCAGCATACGAAAGAAAGGTTTTTATAGAGCCTTCATTGCACAGCTGCATCCCATGGATGTTGGCTGTTTTTTTATTCTGCAAGATTTGTATAGAAATACCACGCGTTGCTAAAGCTGAATTGGGGTACGTGTCCTATAGTGAAAAAAGGAGGCTTTGACAGTGGATAGAAACAAAAAAGAACAGCGTGAAGAAGTAACCAAAATGGTAAAACAGCTGGGTCCAAAAAAATTAGAAGTGATCAAACAGACACTTCCGGTTGTTAAAGAACATGGTGAGGCCATTACCAAGAAATTCTATCAGCGGTTATTCGAAAGTCATCCCGAATTGAAAAATATGTTTAATATGACCCACCAGATTACCGGCCATCAGCCAAAAGCACTGGCGGAGGCCGTGTATGGAGCTGCAGCAAACATAGAAGACCTCAGTCAGATCATGCCTATCCTGGAGAGGATTGGCCAAAAGCACCGAAGTCTGCAGGTAAAACCAGAGCATTATCCCATTGTAGGCGAACATTTGCTGGGGGCAATCAAGGAAATTCTGGGCGATGCAGCGACTGACGAGATTCTTGATGCATGGGTCGATGCTTACCAGATTATTTCGAGTGCATTTATTAAAATGGAAGAAGGATTTTATAAAAGCGCAGAGACCCAGTCAGGCGGGTGGGCAGGATTTAAGAATTTTATCATTGACCGGAAAGTCAGGGAAAGCGAAGTCATTACTTCGTTTTACCTTAAGCCTGAAGATGGACAAGCATTGCCATCATTCCTTCCGGGACAATATATTACAGTGAAAGTTGAAATCCCCCAGGAGGAATATACCCACCTGAGACAGTACAGCCTGTCTGACCGGCCGGGTCTGGATTATTTCCGGATCAGTGTAAAGCGGGAAGGACCAAAAGGCGAAGACATAGGGCCCGGTGTGGTATCCACGGATTTGCATCAGTTATACAATGAAGGGGATGTACTTCCCATTTCTGCTCCAGCCGGCGATTTTTATTTGGATGTTGACAGTAACAGGCCGGTTGTGCTCATCAGCGGAGGGGTTGGTCTGACTCCGGTTACAAGCATGCTGCATACCATCAATGCCAATCAGCCCGATCGAAAGGTTGTCTATATTGAAGCGGCGCAAAATGGAAGCGTCCATGCTTTCAGGGAAGAAGTCCGCAAGGTAAGTGAACAAAATCCAAATATCACATCTTATTTTATTTATACACAGCCCTCAAACGAGGACCGAGAAAAAGAGTGTTTTGACCGTGAAGGCTACATTACCCTTGAATGGCTGCAGGAGGTATTGCCCTCAAAAGATGCCCAATTTTACTTTTGCGGTCCATTGCCGTTCATGCAGGTGGTCAACTCTGCACTGAACCAATGGGAAGTGCCCGAAGAGGATATTCACTATGAATTCTTTGGATCATTCGGTAACCTGGAAGAGGCGTAAATACTTGAACCCCTCCGATCAATGAGGAGGGGTTTTGGTCATGTCCGTAATTTAGTTTAAGCGTAAGGTTTACAGTGTCCGGTTCTTGATCAGCTTTTTTTCGAGAGCTTCAACAAGCTGATACATAAGGGTTGCCAGCAAAGCGATAATCAGAAGGCTCATCAATACGAGGGTAAAATTGAACACCTGAAAACCGTAAATAATCAGATAGCCCAGTCCTTGTTTGGAAACAAGGAACTCTCCAACAATGACCCCAACCCAGGAAAGGCCGACATTTACTTTCAATGCCGAGATAATCGCCGGAAAACAGGCGGGGAGGATCACCTCTTTAAAACATTGATACTTTGAACCTCCGAACGACCGGATGACTTTTACATAGTTGGGTTCTACATTTCTAAATGACGTATAGATTACGATGGTTGTAATAATGACAGAAATTAAGATCCCCATTGCCACAATGGATGTTAGATTGGGCCCGAGAGCTACGATAAGGATAGGGCCAATGGCGACTTTGGGCATGGCGTTTAGAATGACAAGGTACGGATCAAGAACTCTGGAGAGAAAGGGGAACCACCAGATCAGGGCAGCGAGCAGGGTTCCGAATAACGTTCCAAGCAAAAAGCCAATCGCTGTTTCTGAAAGGGTCATACCAATATGACCGAAAATACTTCCATCCGCTATTTTATCAGCAAGCAATGTAAGGATTTTCTGTGGTGAACTAAAGAGAAGGGGATCGATCCATTTTTGGTCTGAGCTGTACTGCCAAAGACCGAAAAAAAGAATGAAAATCAAAAGCTGAGAGAGTCTGACTTTGATTGTTTGTTTGCGCAGGTTCAACAAGTAGTCGGAGTGGGTTTTACTCGGTGTCGTTTTGTTCAATTTGTTCCAACTCCTCCCAAATTTGCTGAAACATCACAGAATAATCAGGATGCTGGCGCGCTTCAAACGGCAGACGCTTTCTAAGATGGCCGGATACCGGAAACGTCCGGAAGATTCTCCCCGGTTTTGTGGAAAATAAAATGATCCGGTCGCTCATGGCAATGGCTTCTCCAATATCGTGGGTGACCAGAATTGCGGTTTTGCCATGTTCACGCAGAGTAGTAGAGACTAAATCTTCAAGTTTTAGTTTGGTTTGATAGTCAAGTGCGGAAAACGGTTCATCCAGCAGGAGGATCTGCGGGTTGGTTGCGAGTGTGCGGACCAATGCCACACGCTGTCTCATGCCGCCGGACAATTCATTTGGGTATTTATCCAAGGTGTCATATAAGCCGATTTCGCTCATCAGGGATAGGGCATATGAGGTCCGCTCATCGTTCAGACAACCTTGCAGTTTTAATCCTACCAAGATATTGTCTTTGATTGTCTTCCAGGGAAACAGGTAGTCTTGCTGAAGCATATATCCGATTTTCGCATGGGGTTGTGTAATCAACTGATTTTTCAAGGAAACTGTGCCGTTCGTTGGCTGTATTAGACCCGAGATGATGGAAAGCAGGGTGGACTTTCCGCATCCACTCGGTCCTAGAAAGGAAACAAATTCTCCCTCGGAGACAGAGAGTGTAATGTCTTCTAATGCAGTCGTGGCCGTTTGCTTGGAAAAGTACGTTTGACCGATCGATTTTAATTGTAAGAAGGCCACTATGATCCCTCCATCGTAATTTTATGATTTATTTTGTGGCATCACGGGAAAAGGTGGTGTTAACCAGTTTCTTGTAATCGGCTTTTTTCGGAAGCTCTCCCGCCGCTTTCATGACCGACTGCAGGTTATTCCAGGCATCTTGTTCGAGGATCGGATTTACTGCATAGCTGTGCTGACCTTTGTAGCGGTCCACAACTTTTTCAATAAGATCAACGGGTGTGTCTTCAAAATACGGAGCGATCAGTTCCGCCGTTTCCTTTGCCGTATGGGTTTCTACATAAAGCTGCGCCTTATAGATCGCTTTGGTAAAGCGTTTGAGCACATCCCCATTCTTTTTCATATAGCTTTGTTTGGACATATAAGATGTATATGGCAGCTTTCCGGATGCTTCACCGAAGGAGGCCACCACATGGCCGATGCCTTTTTGTTCAAACAGGCTTGCCTGTGGTTCAAACAACTGCACATAGTCCCCGGTACCGGAAGCGAAGGCGTTTGGAATGTTGGCATAGTCGATGTTCTGGATTAGCTTCATGTCTTTATGAGGATCAATTCCGTGCTTCTTCAAGCTGAACTCACCTGCCATCTGTGGCATTCCGCCTTTGCGCTGTCCGAGGAAGGTGCTGCCTTTGAGCTGATCCCAGGAAAAATAATCCGGCTTTTTTCGGGCCACTAGGAAGGTTCCATCCGTTTGGGTAAGCTGTGCAAAGTTAATGACAGGATCGCTCGTTCCCTGGGCACCTACATAAATAGACGTTTCAGAGCCGACTAGGGCAATATCGGCTCCGTTGGACAAAAGCGTGGTCATGGTTTTATCTCCGCCCCATGTGGTCTTTAAGTCCACATCAATGCCCTCGTCTTTAAAGAAGCCTTTTTCAATCGCAACATATTGGGGTGCATAGAAAATGGACCGGGTTACTTCAGCCACCCGAACCTTATCACGCTTTTGTTTTTCCGAGGTATCGGAAGAACATGCCGACAACAGCAGGCATGCCGTCAAGATCAGTGAAAAGAAAAGCATAAGCTGGGCTTTTATACGTTTCAAATGGTTAGCCTCCTTTATATTCGAATGAAGGATAAAGTTTCATGTAATACTTTATATGTGAATGGTAAAATTGTGTGTTGGCCTAAATAAAAAAAGGGGGAATTTATGTGCTGGACAGCAGCCTGATCACTCATGCCCAACGGTATCCTTCTCCACATCCACAGATTACGTTATTCAGAATCTCTTATAAGAGTGAAGGGTTGACCGTAAAAGGGCTTCTGGCCATTCCCAAGAACAGCGGGAAAGACATGCTGCCTGGATTTTTATATTTGCGGGGCGGCATAAAAAAAGTGGGAATGGTACGTGTTCCGCGGATTATTCAGCTTGCTTCCCAGGGGTTTGTTGTGATGGCTCCTTTTTATCGTGGAAATGAAGGGGGAGAGGGCAGAGAAGACTTTTGCGGAGAAGACCGGCAGGATGCGTTCCATGCCTTTGAAGTTCTTCGTTCTTTATCCATTGTTGATCATGATCAGCTTCATATTTTTGGATTCTCCCGTGGCGGGCCGATGGCCTTCTTTACGGCACTGAAGTATCCAGAAGCACGTTCAGTAGTCATTTGGGGAGGGGTTTCAGACATGGCCCTGACCTATGAAGAGCGGGTAGATTTGAGAAAAATGATGAAGCGTGTCATCGGGGGAACACCATCGAAAGTTCCGGAAGGCTACAGGACAAGATCGCCTGTTCATTATTGTGAAGGACTTACTGTCCCGCTTCTTTTGATACATGGCTGCAAGGATGAGAATGTCAGCATTACACATTCGTTAGTGTTAAAAGAATGCATAGATCCGAAGGGAATGGTGGAAACCTGGTTTTATCCCCAGTATACCCACCACTTCCCGCCCCAGGAAAACAGGAAGATTACCTTTGCGTTTTGTGAGTGGATGAAAACCCGAAATAAAGAAAAGCCGGAGCTGTCACCGTTGTGACAAATCCGGCTCTTTTACGTTCAGCATGGATTTCATGCTATTTTCAAAAAGGTCCATCTGCTTGCCTGTTTGCATAAATCCGTGAGTCAGAGTAATCGCAGAAATCGCAATTCCGTCCAGAAAGCTAATCATGAACCGGCTGACGTCATCGACGGATACAACAGGATCAAATTCACCGTTTTCGATACCTTTATGAATCAAGGATGAAAAAATTCCGGCCGCTTGCTCATACCGGTTTTCGATATAGCCTCTATTCTCGGGTTTCCGCCAATGGGCAATTCCATATTCAATGATTGCCGCACTGAACGAGTCTTCCTGATCCTCATTTTTGGCCTCTCTGTAATCATCCCAGATCGTAAGCAGTGTTTTCCAAACGGATCCGTTGTTCTTTTGGAGGAGTGTATCTATTTCCTTGCGGTTATCTTCCATGGACTGCTCCAGCAGGGAAAGAAAGATGTGCTCTTTGTTGGAAAAGTAATCGTAAATACCACCCCGGCTGATCCCGGTTGCTTCCATAATATCTTTGATGCTGGTGGCTTCGTACCCTTTTTTAGCAAACACTTCCTTGGAAGCCTTCAAAATTTCACGCTGTCGTTTTTCCTTGTGTTCGTCCGGCACTTTCGGTGACAAGATGATCGCTCCGTTCTGTTCGTTTTCTTAATAGTAGTGCAGCTAGACTTATTGTAACAAGTCCCGCACCAGATGCAATAAATACGGAGATCACGCCCCAGTGGTTTCCAGCGAATCCTCCGGCCACAGGACCAATGAGTGTGGCGGTCATAATCATGCTTCCTGTAAGTCCAAACACTCTGCCGGTCATATGAACAGGGGTGAGCTTCTGTACGGCAGTATTGAAAGGAATAAAGATGAATCCACCACCTGATGCAGCCAGAAAGGTAATGACAGGAGCCCAGATAAAGGAGTGAGGAAACTGGATGCGTGCTAAATATCCCACAAGGACAAAGCCAGATCCAAGTAAAAAGAGTCCCATTGTCATGCCTTGCCAAGGCGAGCGCACCTTCCATTTGGCCAGGCATAGGCCGGAAACAAGAAATCCGGTTCCTGAACATGTGACAACCAGTCCGACCAGAGCAGGACTGCCTTCCTTCAACAAGCGAATCAACACGGAAAACTGTGCGTCCGCCATCTGCAGAATAAGCATGGAAACAAACATGATGCCTGTTCCATACAGGATAAACGGCACTTTTTTAATGTATAGAAATCCCTCTTTTAAATCGGAAATTATGGATGGATGTTCTGGCTTTTCCTTGCTTCCAAAAGTGCGGGTTTTTGGAAGCATAAAAAGCAGTAAGGCAGACAGCAGAAAGCTCATGGAGTCGAGGAGAAACACACTATCCAGGCCCGCGGCGGTCACCAAAACACCACTGATGGCGGGTCCGATAATCTTCGCCCCGTCCTGTATCACGGAACTGATCGAGGCCGCTTGCTGCATCTCTTCATCATTGACAATTTCTTTGAGCATCCCACTTTTCGCTGGTGTAAAAAGAGAAGAGAAGGTGCCAAGAAGAAGCAGGAGAACGTAGATATGCCATGGAACGTTGGCAACAATTAAACCAAGTATAATGACACAACGAAATAGGTCAGAAACCACCATAATGACTTTACGATTCATGCGGTCTGCAATTACACCGGATACAGGACCGAGCACCGTCATGGGAAGACCCAGACAGATGACGACAAAGGATATTTCAAGAGGTGAGACATCCCATTTGAAGGCCATTAACGAAAAGATGGCCATGAGGCTTAACCAGTCACCGAGGTTGGAAACGACCTGTGCGGACATTAAATACAGGTACGAGCGGTTACGTAATAGAGCATTCTTTTTCATGTAAAACACTCCCTTTTACAAAATGACACCTTTGTCGTTATTATAAGCGACACTTGTGTCGCTTGCAACCTTTTTATGGAAAATAAAAACCGCTCCCTTAAAGGAAGCGGTACAATCAGATATATTCTTATTAGACGAGCGGGCCTGCACCTTTAATTTCAGCAGGAACATTATTGAACTTTGAAAAATTATCATTGAACTGAGCAGCAAGCTCTTTGGCTTTCAGGTCATATTCTTCCGGGTTGCTCCATGTTTTCTTTGGCTGGAGCACCTGATCAGGAACACCTGGGCAGTGAATCGGGATGTTTAATCCAAAGATCGGGTCGGTTACCGTTTCCACAGATTTTAACTCACCCTGAAGCGCTGCCTGGACCATGGCTCTTGTATAGGAAAGGTTCATGCGCTTACCTGCGCCGTATGCCCCTCCGGACCAGCCGGTGTTCACAAGGTAAACTTCTACTTCATGGTGATCGATTTTTTCGCCGAGCATTTCTGCATAAACCGTTGCCTCAAGCGGCAGGAATGGAGCACCAAAGCAAGTGGAGAAGGTGGCCTGAGGAGACGTAATTCCACGCTCTGTGCCAGCAAGCTTACTTGTGTAACCGGACAGGAAGTGGTACATTGCCTGTTCCTTCGTCAGTTTACTGATCGGAGGCAATACTCCGAATGCATCAGCTGTCAGAAATATGATGGTGTTCGGGTGTCCGGCAACACTTGGCTGTATGATGTTTGGAATCGCCTGGATCGGATAAGCTGCTCTTGTATTTTCGGTCAATGAGCCGTCATCATAGTTTCCTTCACGTGTCAAATCATCCAGGACGACGTTTTCGAGAACGCTTCCAAATCGGATAGCATCCCAGATTTGCGGCTCTTTTTCCTGAGAGAGGTTGATGGTTTTGGCATAGCATCCGCCTTCGATATTAAAGACGCCTGTATTGGCCCAGCCGTGTTCATCATCTCCGATCAGGGAGCGGTGAGGATCAGCGGAAAGCGTCGTTTTACCGGTTCCGGATAAGCCGAAGAAAAGGGCGACATCGCCTTCCTGTCCGACATTTGCCGAGCAGTGCATGGAAAGTATCCCTTTTTCGGGAAGGATATAGTTCATAACTGAAAAGATTGATTTTTTGATTTCACCGGCATATTCTGTGCCGCCGATCAAAACAATCCTTCTCTCAAATGATATAATAATGAAAGTTTCTGAATTTGTGCCGTCTACCTCAGGATCAGCCTGGAACCCGGGAGCGGAGACCACGGTAAATTCTGCATCCAGTCCCTTTAGCTCTTCAGCTGTAGGGCGGATAAACATTTGCCGGGCGAACAGATTATGCCAGGCGAATTCGTTCACGACCTGAATGGGTAGGCGATAAGCATGATCAGCGCCAGCAAAGCCTTTAAACACAAAAAGTTCTTCTTGCTGGCCTAAGTAATGAAGTACTTTTTTGTAAAGCTTATCAAACTTTTCTTCATTAAAAGGCTTATTGATTTTGCCCCAGTCTATTTTTCCGCTTGAACTGGCTTCGTCCACGATAAACTTGTCTTCTGGAGAGCGTCCAGTGTATTTTCCAGTTGTGGCTCTGAGAGCACCTGTCGAAGATAAAATGGCTTCGTTGCGGAGCAGTGCTTTTTCAACAAGCATAGGTACTGGGAGATTTTCATGAGTAGCTGCGCTGTTTAGAATATCATCTAAAGTCGTCGTTGAATCAACCGTATTCATGTTCGCAAAACCGTCCTTTTAAAGAAATATATTAATCACCGTCAACATGACTAAATTCGAAATTAGTATAGCACATTAAAATAAATAATGTATACTATTTTATTTAACATTTTACGATTTGGTTCGAAAATCAGGCATTATCCTCTGATCAGCTCTGGCAAACATTATTATCAGGCATAGTGACGCTGAAAATTCCTATCTGGATGAAGAAGGGGTGCCATTTCAAGTTGACAGGTTTGTCGAACTGCGCTATTATATTTCGGGAACGGCTACTCTTATTCCGAGTAGGTGGAGGGACAGGCCCTATGAAACCCAGCAACCGACACTTCGTGCCAAAAAATGAAGTGAAAAGGTGCTAACCTGCAAGGTGAACAAGCCTTGAAAATAAGAGGTGAAGGCGTAGACATAAGACCTTTTCCCTCGTGTATGATGATTTAGGGAAAGGCTTTTTTTATGTCTCAAAATGGTTTGAACCTGAATATTTTACAAAAACAAAGTATCCATATAGGAATGAGTACCGTATCTTAGAAAAATATTGCTCTATGCGTTAAATAGAGAAGGAGGATCTCAATTGTCTAAAAGTCGTCGTCTTTTTACATCTGAATCAGTTACAGAAGGGCATCCGGACAAAATTTGTGACCAAATTTCCGATGCGATCCTGGATGAAATCCTGGCTAACGATCCAAATGCCCGTGTAGCTTGTGAAACTTCCGTAACAACCGGACTTGTGCTGGTTGCAGGAGAAATTACTACATCCACATATGTTGATATTCCGAAAGTGGTTCGGGAAACCATCAAAGAAATCGGTTACGACCGCGCGAAGTATGGTTTTGACTCTGAAACATGTGCGGTTCTGACATCCATCGATGAGCAGTCTGCTGATATCGCGATGGGGGTTGACCAGGCGCTTGAAGCTCGTGAAGGTTCGATGACGGATGAAGAAATTGAAGCAATCGGTGCTGGTGACCAGGGTCTTATGTTTGGCTATGCCAACAACGAAACACCTGAACTCATGCCGCTTCCGATTTCATTGGCACACCGCTTGTCCCGCCGACTGGCTGAAGTGCGCAAAACGGAAGAAGTGCCATACCTTCGTCCAGATGGTAAAACTCAAGTAACGGTTGAATATGATGAGGATGACAAGCCGGTTCGTATTGATACGATTGTCATTTCAACTCAGCATCACCCTGAAATTACACTTGAACAAATCCAGGCGGATATTAAAGAACAAGTAATCAAGCCTGTTGTACCTGCAGAATTGATTGACGAAAATACAAAGTACTTCATCAACCCGACAGGCCGTTTTGTAATTGGCGGACCACAAGGGGACGCCGGTTTGACTGGCCGTAAGATTATTGTTGATACGTATGGCGGATATGCCCGTCACGGTGGCGGGGCATTCTCTGGGAAAGACGCGACCAAAGTAGACCGTTCTGCAGCATATGCAGCACGTTATGTTGCGAAAAACATTGTTGCATCCGGTCTTGCTGACAAAGTTGAAGTTCAGCTTGCCTACGCTATTGGTGTAGCTCAGCCTGTATCCATTGCTGTAAACACGTTTGAAACAGGAAAAGTTTCTGAAGAGGTATTGGTTGATCTTGTGCGCAAGAACTTTGACCTTCGCCCGGCAGGAATCATCAAAATGCTCGATCTTCGCCGTCCGATTTACAAGCAGACAGCTGCTTATGGACATTTCGGCCGTACTGACGTTGAGCTTCCTTGGGAAAAAACAGATAAAGCAGAAGCACTTAAAGAACAAGCAAACGCATAAATAAAAAAGCCGGTCTTCCATTGGGATTCCCACTGGAAGGGCCGGCTTTATTTTTTTGAGCGGCAGATCAGGAGGTTTATGCTCCAGAGATTTTATGAATACAGGAAATTTGAGGATTGTTGGCAGATTGAATCCTGACTGGAAAGTGGGATTTATTTCTTTTACAATCATCAAATCGTGTTCCTGTAGCGCTTTTTTCATGTAACCCCTCCTGAACATTATAAATGGTTGGTAACGAGATAAGAATTAACCAAGAAAACGGAAAAGATTCCTGAACTGATTCCCAGCATCATGCCTGCGAGGACATCTGTGGGATAATGCAAGCCAAGGTACATCCGGGAGATTCCGACAGAGAAGCCCAGCGGAACAAGAATCCAGAGCAGACCGGGGTGGATCAGGGACAACGGGATAATGACAGAGAAGACCGCTGTTGTATGCCCGGACGGAAAGGAATGGTCTTTCAGCGGATGACTGAAGGTTTTTGTACCCGGTATCATGAGGTATGGGCGCTTGCGGGGATAGCATTTCTTGGAGATGGCCACAGGGATATGGCTGAGTACGAGAGACAGGAAACCTGCGGCAGCAAATATTCTTGCATTATCAGGTGCGAAGAGCAGTACGAGAAGAGTGGTAATGATCGTGGCAGTTGCACCTCCAAAGTGGGTAATGGCGTTAAAGTACTTGTCCAACAAACGATGCTGCAGCCTGCTGTTTACCCATTTGAATAACCTGCATTCTTTTTCATAAATCCACCCGGTCACTCTCGCCATAAACATCCTCCTGTCTTAATGCTGATTTCTCCTTAAGCATACAAGTGGATGTTTGTCCCAGTTTTAAGGAAGTATGAAGAGTTTGTAAAAATAAAAAACCACTGATGAATCAGCGGTTTTAAGAATGACTGTCAAAAAACGGTTTTTCGGTCGCGTTCTTCTTTCAGAATTTCCACAGCCTCCCGGAACCTCATGGAATGGATAATTTCACGTTCCCTCAAGAAACGGAGACCGTCATTGAGATCCGGATCGTCCGACATGTCAATCAGCCACTGATAGGTGGCGCGCGCCTTTTCTTCAGCTGCTATGTCTTCATAAAGGTCTGCAATCGGATCTCCTTTGGCCTGAATGTAAGAGGCGGTCCATGGAACACCTGCTGCATTATGATAAAAAAGAGCACTGTCATGGTTCGCATAATGGGCATCCAGTCCGGCGTCACGCATCTGTTGAGGCGTGGCGTCTTTGGTAAGTTTTACAACCATTGTGGCAATCATTTCAAGGTGAGCAAATTCTTCTGTGCCTATATCGGTCAACAGCCCGATGACCTTATCGGGAATGCTGTACCGCTGATTCAAGTAACGCAGAGCCGCCGCAAGCTCTCCATCGGCTCCGCCGTATTGTTCAATCAAAAATTTAGCGAGTCTCGGATTACAGGTGCTGACTCTAACCGGGTACTGAAGTTTTTTTTCATAAATCCACATGGTCACCCTCCAATAAAATTACATTTACACTTGCCAAGGCCAAGGCCCTTTGTTCCAGTCCCATGGTGTACCTGAATAGCTGTTTCCGTACTGCTGCATGGGACCGTATTGGGATTCAATGGCTTTTTTCAGTTTTTTTCGCTCCCGTGCATAATGATTAAACTGATTAATGCTTGCGGTGTCATTTGGATGGGTATCAAGGTACAGCGTTAATTCTACCAGCACAAAATCCACAGCCTGCAATTCTTCCAGGAGTCTGTAATAGTCGGCAGGAAGGCTATTTTCCATATGCTTTAACTCCTCCGATCATAAGGGTTTTCATAATAATCGTAGAACGCCGGCCAAAGGGTTCCTTTCTGTAATGCTTCCCTCGGGGAAAACTGCGGCAGGTTGGGCGGCTGGAATGTCATATACAGTTGCGGTGGAGTGCGGTAGTACTTTTTGCCGATGGGAGGACAAGGATCAAACGGACTGTGGTAAGGGGTATAGGATTTTATCGGTTTCAATAAGTTCACCTCCAAAAAAGGGCTCTTACTACTTTATTGAACAAGAGGAGGAAATATGACTTTAAGGTAAAAGCGGCTTCTGGGGTTTATCCATTTAAATAGGAAATCATCTTGTGGTATGATTTATCCAGAACATGCATTATGTACGGAAAAAATTTTGGGATGAATGGAAGGGGAAGCCATGTACGAAGGAATCCATCACGTTTCACTAGTGGTAACTGATTTGAAGAAAGCGTTGTATTTTTATGAAGGCATATTGGGGTTCAAAGCAGACAAAGAGCGCCCGCAGTTTGGTTTTCCGGGCGTATGGTACAATTTTGGCGCAACTCAGCTTCATTTGATCGTAAACCCGCAGGGAAAAGCATTAAGAGGAACGGATGACCTGGATAGCCGGGATGGCCATTTTGCCATACGGGTGAACGATATTCCGGGGTTATTGAAAAAACTGGATCACTTCAAGGTGCCATATCATAATAAACCCGAGAATAAGACGCCATGGCACCAGGTATATGTATGTGATCCGGACGGCAACTTAATCGAGTTTAACGGCGATCGTCAATCGGATTCGGAAAGCGACTTGTAATACTGCCCTTTTTCCTGATATTCACGGCGAATGCGGTTCATATCGGCGATGTCGTCAGCATTTAATTCCCGAATCACTTTGGCTGGACGGCCAAACGCCAGGGAATTTGGCGGTATCTTTTTTCCTGGGGGAACGAGGCTGCCGGCTCCGATAAATGCGCCTTCGCCAATTTCAGCACCATCAAGGACCAGTGAGCCCATTCCGATCAGCGCATTTTTCCGGATGAGACTGCTATGTAAAATAACACTGTGTCCAACCGTCACTCCATCTTCAAGGATCAGGGGGCGGTTGGGGCTTTGGTGAAGAACCGAGTTATCCTGAACATTTACGCCATTGCCGATAATCGTGGGGGAAACATCTCCGCGTATGACTGTGTTAAACCAGATGGAACTGTTTTCTCCGATGGTCACATCGCCGGTAATGGTTACATAATCTGCAATATAGGCGCTTTTTGCAATGACTGGATTTTTTCCATTGTAAGGGTAAATCAAACGTATCACATCCTGTTTTCAAATAAAATCGGGTTTTTAAACTGTTTTTAGCTTTTCATTCTATTCTATCAAAGGATAATTATTTCGAGAAGGGGATGCTGTTATGTGGAAGTGGGAAACTAAGGATGTAGTAAAAGGTGCCGTTATCATGGTTCATGGTGCGGGGGAATATCACGGCCGCTATGAATGGCTGATTCAGCAGTTTAACGCCGCAGGCTTTCATGTCTTAATGGGAGACCTTCCCGGACAGGGAACGACCACCCGCCGCCGCGGGCACATTGATTCTTTTGATGAATATATTCTCACGATAGAAGAATGGATTACAGAAGCTGAGCTGTATTCCCTTCCTGTATTCCTTTTTGGCCACAGCATGGGAGGACTTGCCGCTATCCGTGCAGCAACGGAGAGGAACTTTACCTTAAAATGCATCATTCTTTCATCACCATGCCTGGGGCTTGCGAGTCCACCAAAGAAGGGAATTGAAACACTTTCCAGGGTCCTGAACACAGTGGCTCCTTCCATCAAATTTTCTGCCAATCTGGATCCTGTCAACAAAACAAGAAATGAACAGGTTCTTCTGCGGGATGCTTCTGATCCGCTGCTGGTGGAGAAGGTGTCGGTAAGATGGTACCGTGAGCTTGTAAGCGCCATGAAACAGGCTCATCAGGAGACGGACCGCTTTCCGAACGTGCCGCTTTTGGTCATACAGGGAGGAGACGACCGGATTGTGGATAAACGTGCGGTCCGCAGCTGGTTTAACCGGCTTGAACTCCATGATAAAATGTATAAAGAATACCCGGGCTTGTATCATGAAGTGCTGAACGAGCCGGAACGGGATGATGTTTTTAAATTTATGAAATCGTATTTAAATCTTCATTTTTGATTTTGGATGATTGCAAGGGGTGGAAAATTGAAATGAGTGTACCGAATCAACCTTGGGCATTAATGTATCGCATCTATCGCAATGTTCTGCCCGATGTAGCACTTTTTTTAGAGAAATGGCGGGAAAAGGCAGAGACCATCCCCAATGACGAACTTAGAAAACAGGCTCTGATGAGCATTGATACAAAGGAATTCCATTGCCAGGGAGGAGCCATACTGGCTCTTCTGGCAGGTGAACAGCGGCAAAAGGTTATTGAATTTGTGGTAGCCTATCAGACAATCAGCGACTATTTGGATAATCTCTGTGACCGAAGCACTTCACTTGATCCCAAGGATTTTGAAGCGCTGCACGAATCTATGATTCATGCGCTGACACCGGGGACTGAAAGGAAAAATTACTATCGTATGAGAGAAGACCAAAATGATGGGGATTACCTTTGGAGCCTGGTACAAACGTGTCAGCACATTCTTTCGGAAATTCCGCATTATTCTTCCATCGCGGATTCACTGCTTGATCTCGCACATTATTATTGTGATTTGCAAATACATAAGCATGTGATGATTGAGGAACGGGTACCGAGGCTGCAGGCCTGGTACCGAAGCCACAAGGATTCGCTGCCTGCCATGAGCTGGTACGAATTTTCGGCCTGTACAGGCTCGACTCTCGGTATTTTTTGCCTGGTCTCCTACGCTTCGCAGAAAAGTTTGACTGCTGAACAGGTTCAGGTGATTAAAAACGGCTACTTTCCCTGGGTTCAAGGTTTGCATATTCTGCTCGATTATTTTGTGGATCAGCAGGAAGATGAAGAGGGGGGCGACCTCAATTTTTGCTCGTATTATGAAAACGGAAATCAGCTTCTGGAGCGGTTTGGCCATTTTGTTGAACAGGCTGACCACAGCATTCAGCGGCTGCCGGACAGCAAATTTCACAAACTCATCAACAGAGGACTGCTTGGTATCTATCTTGCCGATCAGAAGGTCGACCGCCACCCTGGCATTAAAAAGGCGGCAGGCAAGATCATGAAAATGGGCGGAGGAATAACCTATTTCTTTTATATGAACCGAAGATTGATGCAACGACTAAAGCCTTCTGTATAAAAAGAGCGGATACTGCACATGCAGTTTCCGCTCTTTATCTTTTTTCAATCGCCACAATAAAAGGAGGACTGTTTTTTTGATTAATAAATCCGTATTGCAGGACATGGGCTTTTTGCTGATCCAGCTGACTGGCATACTTTAAAACGGTATCCCGTTCTTTCTTTCCTTGTTCATGGCCGTGGTAGATGACCAGTACGGCGATTCCCCCGGGAGCAAGCAGATCATAAAGCTGTTCCAGTGCCTCTATTGTGGAATCGCTTTGTGTGACAATCTCTTTATTTCCACCGGGCAAATAGCCGAGATTAAAGATGGCAGCTTTAATCGAACCGTGGTATTCCACTGGAATGGCAGATTTCATCGTATGGTGGCCGGCGTGAAAAAGGGTTACATTGTCAAGTGCCTGTTCTTCCAACAACCGGCGGGTGGTGTTTTGAATCGCCAATTCCTGAATGTCAAATCCAAACACACGGCCCCTCTTACCGACCATTCGTGAAAGATGAAGTGTGTCATTCCCGTTTCCGCATGTGGCATCGATAACAGCACTTCCATCTGACGCAGCGGCTTCGAGCAATGTTCTTGCAAATGGCAGTATTCCTTGTAGATTCATAGCGGCCTCACCATTTCTTCAGAATAATATTTTCCCTGGTAACTGTTTCTTCGTTCAAGTTCGCTTTCGATCGCGTTCAGGACTTTCCATTTATTCATACTCCACATCGGGCCAATCATTAATTCAGGGGGCCCATCACCCGTAAGGCGGTGTATCATCATTTCAGGGGGAAGAATCTCAAGCTGGTCACATACGAGATTAACGTAGGTATCAAAGTCCAGAAACTGAAGCATTCCCTTGTCGTATTGCTTGACCATCGGCGTTTTTTTTAACAGGTGAAGCAAATGGATCTTGATGCCCTGTACATCCAGCTTGGCTACTTCTCTTGCCGTTTCCATCATCATTTCTGGTGTTTCCAGTGGAAGCCCGTTAATAATATGGGAGCATACCCGAATATTATGTTGACGGAGCTTTTGCACACCTTCTACATAGGTTTGGTAGTCGTGGGCACGGTTGATGAGAAGGGCAGTCCGTTCATGGACCGTTTGAAGACCCAGCTCGACCCACAGGTAGGTCCGTTCATTGAGTTCTGCAAGATATTCAACCACATCGTCAGGCAAACAGTCGGGACGGGTGGCAATGGCCAGTCCGGCGACATCCTTTTGCTCCAGGATGGATTCAAACATTTCCCGCAGCTTTTCCACGGGGGCATAAGTATTGGAAAAAGCCTGAAAATAGCCAAGGTATTTCCCTTTTTTCCATTTTCGGTGCATACGTTCTTTTACCGTATGAAACTGGGTGATCAAATCATCACGACGGTCCCCGGCAAAATCCCCGGATCCGCTCTGCGAGCAAAAGGTACAGCCGCCGTATGCTGCTTTTCCGTCACGATTTGGACAGTCAAAGCCGCCATCAAGAGGGACTTTGATAATTTTTTCATCAAAATGGTTTCGTAGATGGGTATTCCATGTATAAAAACGCTTGTCGCCAAAATGGGCGGGAAAACTTAGGTCTGGCAATTAGATTCACTCCTTAACTTAACAAAAATGCTCACTATCGCACTATATGCCATTTTAGCATGGGAGAGTCCATTCTCCAACATTCGGTTAGAGGGGAGGAGGAGGCAGGTTTACAATTGTCAGCACGCAGAAAAAGCACTACAATACTTAGGGGTATTCTTTTGCTGAAATGGGGGGCTTGGTATGCCAAAGTCGCTTTGGCTGCTTATTATCGGCATGGTCCTGAATGTAACAGGATCAACTTTTTTGTGGCCGGTGAATACGATTTACATACATGAGCATCTCGGAAAGTCGCTGACTGCTGCGGGAATTGTGCTCATGATCAATTCGGGCGCCGGGGTGCTGGGCAATCTGGCTGGCGGCCTGTTGTTTGACAGGCTTGGTGGTTACCGTGCCATTCTTGCCGGAGTTTCGATCACCCTTCTTGCCCTTGTACTGTTAGTGTTTTATCATACATTTTTGTTTTATGCCCTTCTTCTTGCGGTGATTGGATTCGGGATGGGAATGACCTTTCCATCCATGTATGCCATGGCGGGAACCGTCTGGAAAGAAGGCGGGCGAAAAGCATTTAACGCCATTTATGTTGCCCAGAATGTGGGGGTGGCGCTCGGAGCGGCTGGCGGCGGATTTGTCGCTTCCGTTTCCTTTCAATGGTCGTTCATCGGAAACGCCGGCCTTTGTGCCGTATTTTTTCTGCTCGTTTTATTTGGTTTTAAAGAGATGAGCAGCAAAGCGTCAGAGATTGCTCCGGAAACCATTCTTACCCAGAATACAAGAATACAGAACAAGACTATGTTTACCGGGCTGCTCATTTTATGCGCAGGCTATTTGCTGGCATGGATCTGTTATGTGCAGTGGCCATCCACGATTGCGGTCTTTACGCAGGAAACAGGCATCAGCCTTAGACTGTACAGTCTGCTTTGGACGGTGAACGGTGCATTGATTGTCCTTTTGCAGCCAGTCCTCACTTATGTTTTAAACAAATGGACCGCTGCCACAAAAACTCAAATTCTTGCAGGTTATGTAATCTTCATTCTTTCGTTTATTATAGTGAGTCAGGCCGAGTCATTTGCAGGTTTTCTTGGAGCAATGGTGGTTCTGACGCTAGGGGAAATGCTGGTTTGGCCAGGCGTTCCTTCCATTGCTAATGAACTTGCCCCTGCGGGCAGGGCCGGCTTTTATCAGGGAATCGTGAATAGTACGGCTACAGCGGGACGAATGATCGGGCCATCATTTGGCGGCATTCTCGCAGACACCTGGGGAATGAATGCTGTTTTTAGTGTCATTTTTGGTTTGTACCTGATTAGCATGGCACTTACGCAATTGTACGACAGAAAGATTGCTGTCCGCGATCTTTCGCAGAAAAAGACCGTTTGAAATAAGGAGAGTTGAATGGAAAATTTCATGGCTTTTAATTTTCAGGAACTGCCGTTTGTCATCATTTCATTGGTTATTGCATTTACCATTCATGAATTTGCCCACGCATTTACCGCTTATCTATGCGGTGATCCGACAGCAAAGAACCAGGGCCGGCTTACCCTTTCGCCGATTGCCCATCTTGATCCCATCGGCACCATTCTCTTGCTGATTGCCGGCTTTGGATGGGCGAGGCCTGTTCCGGTTGACCGCCGGAACTTCAAGCGCCCTCACTTATATGGCATTCTTGTTTCGATTGCCGGGCCGCTGAGCAATATATTGATCGCTGTTATTGGCATCATTGTTTTTTATTCACTTTTTACAACGGGTGTCGTGGACGGTGTGTCGGAAAAGGGAATTGATTTTATCGACCGGCTGATCAACATGCTTGTCTATTTAAATGTCTTGCTGTTTGTATTTAACTTGCTTCCGGTCCCGCCGCTTGACGGCTATCGCGTTCTCGAGGACCTGGCACCGGATAGAGTCCGGGCGAAAATGATGAAATATGAGCATTTTGGGGTCATCATTTTCCTGGTTCTCGTTTTAACACCGCTCGACCGTTACACCATCTATCCGATTTTCAATACCATCGTGCCTGCTGTCGCCAATACGGTGGATAACTGGATTCGTCCTTTCTTTGAATCTGGTATATAACTAGGAAAATAGGGCTAAGCTACACTTGACAATTTGCTTTGGTATTCATACAATACAAGTTAAATATGGTAAATTACGATGATAAGGACTAGTAAAAAAGCAGAAGGAAGCAGAGAGTTGACGGATGGTGCAAGTCAACCCCAAACCTTTTTGAACTCGCCTTGTAGTTGCGGAAGTGAACATTTGTAGCTTCTGTCGTGCAACCCGCGTTAAGGGTCCAATGAGAGAGCGTGGCACGTTTGCACGCTAATGTGGGTGGTACCGCGGCAGGTTAATAAGTATACACAACCTTTCGTCCCTGAATGAGTTTTAGGGGCGGAAGGTTTTTTATTTTGTCTTTATTACTTTAAAGGGTGAATGATAGTAACAGGGAGGAAAAGACAGTATGCATTACGATCATCGAAAGATCGAGCCGAAATGGCAGCAATATTGGGAAAACAAAAAAACATTTAAGACCGAAGAGGATTACTCAAAAAAGAAATTTTACGCCCTGGATATGTTTCCTTATCCGTCCGGTGCCGGACTTCACGTTGGTCATCCGGAAGGCTATACAGCCACTGACATCCTTTCACGCATGAAGCGTATGCAGGATTACAATGTACTGCACCCTATGGGGTGGGACGCATTCGGCTTGCCGGCCGAGCAGTATGCACTTGATACAGGAAATGATCCGGCTGAGTTCACCGAAAAGAACATAAATACCTTCCGCAGACAGATCAAAGAACTTGGCTTCTCCTATGACTGGGACCGTGAAGTCAACACGACTGATCCGGAGTATTACAAGTGGACCCAATGGATTTTTATCCAGCTGTATAAAAAAGGATTGGCGTATGTTGACGAAGTACCTGTGAACTGGTGTGAGGCACTGGGGACAGTCCTTGCGAACGAAGAAGTCATCGATGGAAAAAGCGAACGCGGAGGCCATCCGGTTGTCAGGAAACCGATGAGACAGTGGATGCTGAAGATTACAGCCTATGCCGATCGCCTTCTTGAAGATTTGGAAGAGCTGGATTGGCCGGAAAGTCTGAAAGAAATGCAGCGCAACTGGATCGGCCGTTCGGAAGGTGCTGAAGTTCATTTTGAAATTGACGGATATGACAAGCAAGTAACCGTGTTTACAACACGTCCGGACACCTTGTTCGGAGCGACCTATCTTGTGCTTGCTCCTGAGCATGCATATGTCAATGAGATTACTACAGAAGCCCAAAAGCAGGCTGTCGAGCAATACAAAAATGAAGTGGCTACTAAGTCTGACCTTGAACGCACCGAGCTTTCCAAGGAAAAAACAGGTGTCTTTACCGGTGCTTATGCGGTCAATCCAGTTAATGGCAAACGGGTGCCAATCTGGATCGCCGACTATGTGCTGGCGACTTATGGCACGGGTGCCATTATGGCCGTACCGGGACATGACGAGCGCGATCATGAATTTGCGATGAAATTTGAATTGCCGATCATCGAGGTTGTAGAAGGCGGAGATGTGAGCAAAGAAGCTTATGCCGGCGACGGAAAGCATGTGAATTCCAACTTCCTGGACGGTCTGGATAAAGAGGAAGCCATCAATAAAATCAACAGCTGGCTCGAAGAAAATAAAAAGGGCGAAAAGAAAATCACGTACCGTTTGCGTGACTGGCTGTTCTCCCGCCAGCGCTATTGGGGTGAGCCGATCCCGATCATTCTGTGGGAAGACGGAACAATGACTCACGTTCCTGAAGAAGAACTTCCTTTGCAACTGCCTGTGGTGGAAGAAATCAAGCCATCAGGTACAGGAGAATCCCCGCTCGCCAACGTATCAGAATGGGTGAATGTAGTGGATCCAGAAACCGGCAAAAAAGGACGCCGCGAAACCAATACAATGCCGCAATGGGCAGGAAGCTGCTGGTACTATTTAAGGTACATCGATCCAAAAAACAGCGAAATGATTGCCGATCCTAAGAAAATTCAGCACTGGCTGCCGGTTGATATTTATATCGGCGGTGCAGAACATGCGGTTCTTCACTTGCTCTATGCCCGTTTTTGGCATAAGGTGCTTTATGATCTTGGCATTGTTTCGACAAAAGAGCCGTTTCAGCGGTTGTTCAACCAGGGAATGATTCTTGGCGAGAACAATGAAAAAATGAGCAAGTCCAAAGGCAATGTAGTGAACCCGGATGAAATCGTCGCCTCGCACGGTGCAGATACTCTCCGTATGTACGAGATGTTCATGGGACCGCTCGATGCCTCTATCGCATGGAGCACGACGGGGCTTGACGGATCCCGCCGTTTCCTTGACCGTGTGTGGCGCCTGTTTGTCGCAGATAACGGAGAGCTTAATCCTGCAATCACAGAGGAGCAGGGAACAGATACCTTTGAGCGGGTTTATCATCAGACCGTGAAAAAGATAACGGAGGACTTTGAAGGACTTCGGTTTAACACTGGTATTTCTCAATTGATGGTGTTCGTGAACGAAGCCAACAAGCAAAAGGTTCTTCCGAAGTACGCGATGGAAGGCTTTGTGAAGCTTCTTTCTCCAATTGCTCCACACATCACGGAAGAGCTTTGGGAAAAGCTTGGCCACAGCGGAACCATTGCCTATGAAGCTTGGCCGGTATGGGATGAAGCCAAATTGGTGGATAAAGAGGTCGAGATTGTAGTACAGATAAACGGTAAAGTAAAAGCTAAGCTCAGCGTACCAGCTGACATTACACGGGAAGACATGGAGCAGGCAGCAATGGACAGTGACGCGGTTCAAAGCAGCATTGAAGGGAAAACAGTCCGCAAAGTCATTGCAGTTCCAGGCAAGCTCGTGAATATCGTTGCCAATTAATCCGCAAAGAGGTGAAATGAATTGACAGATCATATTGAAACGATTACTCCTGAAGAGGTGAAAGCTAAGCTGAAAAAGGGTGAGGCCATCTCCCTCATTGATGTTCGTGAGGATGAGGAAATCGCTGCGGGAAAGATTCCTGAAGCGAAACACATCAAGATGATGGAGATCCCTGATCGATTGGATGAGATAAATCCGGACGAAGAGCATATCATCATCTGCCGTTCCGGGAATCGAAGTGTGAACGTATCTTACTTCCTTCAGGATCATGGATATAAAGTAAAAAACATGGTCGGCGGCATGCTGGCTTATGAAAGAGATTCCGAATAAATTAAGACCTGGCTGTCAAAATGCGCAGCCGGGTTTTTTTATGGATTGTTTTAAACTGCAAAACTAGTGGGATTTTTACAAAGGATTCGACGAAACCGGGAGGGAATTACTTAGACAGGAGGTGGGGTATGTTAAAGATCAAATTATTTGATGAAGAACATGAAGAAGACCTGGAAGAAGCGGTTAATGCTTTTCTGGAGAATATTCCTGAATCCAAAATCAAAGATGTTAAGTACCAGGTTTCTATCAGTGACAGTCTGAGAGCAGAAGAGGAACCGACCATATACTCCTATTCCATCCTGGTAATCTATAGCGAGTAAACAAAAAGGCTGAGAGGCAAGTGTTTTCACTTCCTCTCAGCCTTACTGATTTTATAACACGGCGGCGTTCGTTCCCGCCAGGTGCCCGGTAACAAAAGCAACAGTAATGTTGTATCCTCCGGTATACCCGTGAAGGTCGAGTACTTCTCCACAGAAATACAATCCCTTTTTCTTTTTGGAAGCCATACTTTTTGGCTCGATTTCCTTAATCGATACGCCTCCGCCAGTAACAAAGGCTTTTTCAATGGAGAGTGTTCCGTTAACTTCCAATGGAAAACGTTTAAGGAGTGAAGTGAACTTGCGAAGACTTTGCTTGTTCAGATGCTCACCCGTTATCTCAAGCGGGATTTCTGCTTTTTCCAGCAAAAACAAAAGATACCGTTCGGGAACCAACCCTTTTAAGACATTCTTAATGGCCTTTTTCGGATCATTTTTCAATAGGTTGTTTACTTGTTGAAACAGTTCTTCCTCGTTCAGGTCAGGAAAGGCATCAACACTCATCGAAATGGTTTTCGTATTAAATTTTTTGAGAGCTTTTACTACATATTGGCTGGACCTGAGAACAGCGGGTCCTGAAATGCCGAAGTGGGTAAAGATCATATCCCCTTTATGTGATTTGATCAGCTTGCCCTTTGGATTCCAGACAGACAGCTCCGCCTGGCGCAGTGAAAGGCCCTGCAAAGTTTTTGATTTAATAAAAGGTTCAGAAGAGGTGATGGGAACCTCAGTCGGATAAAGTTCGGTGATGGTGTGACCGGCTTTTTTTGCCCAGGCATAGCCATCTCCGGTTGATCCTGTATGCGGTACCGATTTTCCTCCGACGGCAATGATCACTGACTTGGCGGGAATGATGGTGCCGTTTTTCAAAACGATTTCTTTTACCGCCTCTTCGGTATAGTTAATGGTTTCGACGGGAGAGTTGGTCCAGATTTTCACACCGAGGGATTCAATTCTCTGTAACAATGCCGCAACCACATCGCCGGCCTTATTGCTGACAGGAAACATTCTTCCATTGTCTTCTTCTTTTAACGCTATGCCCAGTCCCTCAAAAAAAGAAATGATATTCTCGTTATTAAAGATGGAAAACGCACTGTATAAAAAACGCCCGTTTCCGGGAATGTGTTTAATGATTTCCTCAATGGGCAGCCTGTTGGTGACGTTGCACCGTCCTCCGCCTGAAATAGCCAGCTTTCTGCCAAGCTTGTCCCCTTTATCGATGAGCAGCACTTTTCTGCCCTTTGATGCTGCTGCGACTGAGGCCATAAGTCCTGAAGGCCCTCCGCCGATGACAACCACATCATATTTCATTTTTGCACCTGCTTCCTTTTCTGCCTGGCTTTTCAACCAGGTCTTCAAAACACGTTCATTTGATACATTCAAAAAGATACCACAAATTTTATCAAATTAAAAATTCTGTTTCATTTGATTGCTTGTGTTACAATACTAATGTTGTTTTAAGAGAACACATAAAAATTGCCTGGTTGCAGCATTTAATAGTAGGAGATGGATTCATGTCTCGGTTATTGCGAGGAACGTTAATTTTAACAGCAGCAACATTTTTTTCAAAGTTTATCGGAATGCTATACATTATCCCTTTCAATGCGCTTGTCGGCACGAAGGGGCTTGCGTTATATGGGTATGCCTATAATCCCTATACGGTGCTATTAAGCATCGCAACGATGGGAGTTCCGCTGGCGGTTTCAAAGTTCGTATCGAAGTACAATACGCTCGGTGACTATGAAACCGGAAGAAGATTATTAAAATCGGGACTTTGGATTATGACGGCCACCGGCTGTATGGCTTTTCTTATTCTGTACTTAATGGCTCCCGGCCTGGCTTCAAATATCCTGGGAAAACATGATGGTGTCGGAAATTCGGTCGAGGATATCACGTTTGTCATCCGAATGGTAAGCACCGCCTTGATTTTTGTTCCTTCCATGAGTTTGATCAGGGGATATTTTCAAGGATTTCAATCCATGGGACCTACGGCGGTTTCGCAGGTCATTGAACAGATTGTCCGTATTTTGTTTATTTTGATTGCCAGCTATATTGTCATTAAAGTGATGCATGGTGATTTAACAACCGCTGTGGGACTGGCTACGTTTGCGGCAACTGTCGGTGCAGTCGGCGGTTTGCTTGTTCTGCTCTGGTACTGGAACCGCAGACGGCCGTATCTGAAAAAACTGTATGCAGAATCAAAGGTGGAGTCCACGGTGTCGCTGCCTGCGATCTATAAGGAAATCGTCTCGTATGCCGTTCCATTTGTAGCGGTTGGACTTGCCATTCCGCTTTATAAAAATATTGATCAGTTTACCGTGGTCAGTACACTGCAAAATGCGGGGTACAGCTTAAAAAAAGCAGAAGCCGTGTTTGCGATGGTAACCCAGACTTCCCACCAGCTGGTCATGATTCCGGTGTCGCTTGCCACCGCCTTTGCGCTGACGCTGATCCCGGTGATCACGAAGTCTTATACTGAAGATGACAGAGAAACCTTGAACAAACAGATCACCCAGTCCTTCCAAATCACCTTGTTCCTGACGGTGCCGGCGGCCATCGGGCTTTCGGTTTTAGCTTATCCGGCGTATGGAACTCTCTTTACCCTGGGGGACATCAAGCTGGGAGGACAGATTCTCGAGTGGTATTCCTTGTCTGGCATCTGGTTTGCCATGTTCACTGTAACAGCAGCCATTATGCAGGGGCTTAACCGCCAAAAATTTGCGCTTTTCAGCATGCTTGTAGGAATACTGTTTAAGTTGTCATTGAACATTCCCCTCGTTCTTTTGTGGCAGGGGATCGGCTCCATCATTGCCACTAATATTGGCTATACGGTTTCGATTTTAATCAACCTGTATGTTATTAAGAAATACGGTGAATTTTCATATAAGTGGGTCATTCGCCGTTCCATCTTGATCCTTGCTTTTGGTTTGGCAATGGCCCTTGTCGTTTACCTCGTAAAAGCGCCGATCGAACACTCTTTTGATGGCGTGTATACAAAAGCAAGAGGCGTAGTGGTGCTCACTGCAGGCATTATTTCGGGAGGACTTGTTTATTTCTTCCTCTCTTACCGTTCGGGGCTGATTGGCCTTGTGCTTGGCCAGAGATTCAAGTTCCTGAAACGAAAAAATCAAAAAGCCACATAAAAAGAAGGTCCTTTGAAAGGACCTTCTTTCTGCAATGATGGCTTGGCAAATCGCGTGTAAAACGCCGGATTCACTTTGAAGCTTCGTTTTGTTCATCATACCACTTTAACTGGTTGCCAATGCTGTATCCTTGCAGGGGAACCTCAAATTGGTATCCCGCACGGGTGAGTGCAGGCTGGAGATGTTCCCGATATACCCAGCCGCCATGGAGGAAAACCGTGGTTTCTTCCGGTTTTTCATGCGTGAGCAGTTCATCGATGACCTTTCTTGCCCATTCCTGCTTTTCCTTCGATGAAAAATTTTTGATGGAAACATTATAGGGCTCAATCCGCTCATCCTGAGTGAGAAACCCTTCTTTTGCACTGTAAAAATAAAACGCATCGTAATGTTCCTTGGCATAATGAACCGATTTTACAAACAGTGGGCTTATGTATAATTCGATCGCAGTTGCGGGATGGTGCAGTTTTTTTCTGGCAGTAGCCAGCAGGCCAATTTTCCGCTTCATCACATAATCTCCTCCTATAGTACTAAAATACCCGCGTTTCATAATTATAAAGCAAAATTTTGAAATTATATAGGAAAATATACTTATGAACAGAAATGAGGTCGCGCCATGATGCGTATTGATAAATTGTTAGCCAATATGGGCTTTGGAAGCCGGAAAGAAGTAAAGCAATTATTGAAATCAGGTGTTATTAAAGTGGATGAAGCGGTTGTAAAAGACAGCAAAACAAAAGTGGATCCGAACGTGCAGAAGGTTACCGTTCATGGTGAGGAAGTGGTTTATCAGGAAACCATCTATCTGATGATGAACAAGCCGCCGGGAGTCATTTCTGCAACGGAGGATCATGCTCTGCAGACGGTAATTGATCTTCTGGAAGAGAAAGACAGGATTCTTTCTCCATTTCCAGTAGGGCGGCTGGATAAAGATACAGAAGGGCTGCTCATACTTACGAATGACGGACAATTGTCCCACTCGCTTTTATCCCCAAAAAAGCATGTACCTAAAACCTATTTTGCAAAAATAGACGGCTGTGTTACGCAAGAAGATGTGGATGCGTTTAAACAAGGTGTAACGCTTGAGGATGGCTATCACACCAAGCCAGGAACTCTTGTCATTCTTCAATCAGGAGAACATTCCGAAATCCGGCTTACGATTACCGAAGGCAAATTTCATCAGGTGAAAAGGATGTTTGAGGCGGTCGGAAAAAAAGTAACCTACCTGAAACGAATCCGGATGGGGGGACTTGACCTTGATAAGGGATTGAAATTGGGGGAATACAGAGAGCTGACGGATGATGAATTAAACAAACTGCAGGATGGAAAGGTTTTTTCTGACTGATATTGGGGTAAAGCCTCCAAAAGGAGGAATGTTTCATGCTAATAAAAGGAACAGATTTACTCGATAAAAAAGTACGGCATGCCGAAGCGAATGAAGATAATATTGAATTAAATGGCATTCTTCTAAATAAATATGACTTTTCACTGTGCTACCTTACGTTTGAAGAAGCCGTGCCTGCGGACCCGGGAAATGATAAGTCATTTGATGCTGTAGACAGGAGTGTCCTGGACATGCAGGCAGCGACAAGCGGGATTGGCTCACAGAGTACACCAATAAGCGGAACAGGCTATCCTGTTACCACAAAAACAAGGATCAAAGAAACGTATTATATTCCTTGGCATGAAATTGTTTCATTGGATGAGGATATCGTCTATCAAGGGAACGAACGCCAATTGGATGAACCGGAAGAATGTTTGGAATCCACCATATTTAAGGGATGGACCGTGGAAACCACTGAAGGAGATAAAATCGGGAAAATTCATGATCTGATCTTTGATACCATTGCCAAGAAAGCAGTGGCTCTTGAAATGACCGAAGGCTTTTGGTCAAAGCTGATGGGAGAAGGCAACAAGTATTTGCCTATTGCAGGAGAACCTCACTGGGCAGAGGAGAAATGGATTGTAGAACCTGAACTCAAAGATCATCTGGTGAATACAAAGGATGAAATCCAGCCACTGTTTTAAATCAGAAAACAAAAACCCCTGTCCAATGCGAGGCAGGGGTTAACTTATGGAAGCAAGAAAATCTTTTCTTGCTTAAGAAACTTTTACTTTTTTAGAAGTTGCCTGCCACAATCCGCGGCTGGGGCTTGTCACCAGGTTGTTATACGCCAAAACATTTAAGTCTCTTTGGATCGTACGCTGCGTAGTTCCAAATTCTTCAACCAATTCTCGTGTTGTAACAGTCCCTTTCTTTTTGATAAAAAGATACATGGATTTTACACGGTTCAACATACGGTTAGTTGAAGGACTCAAAAAACCACTCCCTATACAGTATTGTTGTTCATAATAAATTATAGTGGCAGTTCTTTAATTTATTATGATGAATTGTTTAAGTTTTCTTTAAATACGAGAATGAACATAAAAAGCGAAGACTCCACTTTCTGGTTCTTCGCTGCTTGGCCATGATCTTAAGTATCATGTTTCTCTATATCTCGGATGATTGGCGGCTTTGCAGCATAGAATGGCCACTGTTTCAGTTGCAAAAACAGGCATTCATTTGTACGAATATAACAACCACACCTCCTATTTACGCGATATTATACTTCATTTTTTTGAAAAAAGCAAACAAGTCGGCTCTTTTCCGAACAATTTTATAAAATTTTCACCTTTTCGACTCAATCGGCTAAAATAGAAGAAGGTTTTGATCATGATCAGGATGTACCATCCGGAAATGGTGAAACATACATATATATCCAGAAGAAAGGTGAATCATAACATGAACCATATAGATTGGAAAATCGAAGTTGAGAAAAGAAAAGATTCTTTTCTGAACGATTCACAGGGACTTCTTCAAATCAGAAGTGTTTTGGATGAAGGGAATGCAACCAAGAATGCGCCATTTGGTCCTGATATCGCTGCAGCTTTGGAATATATGCTATCGCTCGGCGAAGACGCGGGGATGGCTGTCAAAAATGTGGATGGATATGCTGGCCATATTGAAATGGGGGCCGGGGAGGAACTGATTGGAGTTCTCGGGCATTTGGATGTTGTTCCTGAAGGCGACGGGTGGACGGTGGATCCTTATGGCGGAGAAATCAAGGACGGCAAAATTTTTGCCAGAGGAGCCATCGATGACAAAGGCCCCACGATGGCGGCATGGTATGGGATGAAAATCATTAAGGAATTAAATCTCCCTTTATCAAAGCGCGTAAGGCTGATTCTTGGAACAGACGAAGAAAGCCAGTGGAGATGTGTCGACCATTATTTTAAGCATGAAGAAATGCCTGCGGCTGGCTTTGCTCCTGATGCGGATTTTCCAATCATTCATGCAGAAAAGGGCATGATGAATGTAACGATGAAACAAGAAGTGGTCACTAAGGGGGAGGAGTCAGAGGCTGTTTTACAATCCTTTCAGTCGGGTTTACGCTTAAATATGGTTCCAGACCGGGCCGAAGCTCATCTGATAACGGCAGAAAAATGGGAGGACCGTTTTCAGGACTTTTTGAATGAAAACCACTTAACGGGTGGAATAGAGGAAGAAGGAGACGTGCAGCGTTTTTATCTGACAGGAAAGTCCGCCCATGGCAGCACACCTGAATTTGGCGTGAATGCTGGGATCATGCTCGCGAGTTTTCTGTCTCAGCTTTCTTTGGATCACCAAGGTTTGTCATTCCTTCATTTTATAAAAGAACACCTGATGGACAGCTCGGGAGAAAAATTAGGCATCAAGGTGGAAGATGAAGTGAGCGGGATGCTGACCGTTAATCCTGGTGTGTTTAACTATCACAAGGAAGATGGGGGTTCTTTAGGACTCAATATCCGGTATCCGGTAACACACTCTGGTAATACGGTAATGGAGATTCTCGGAAAATTGGCGGAAAGAGAAGGGTTTACGATTGACGTCACCAAGCACACGACCCCTCATTTTGTGGATGAACAGCATACCGTCGTTCAAACGCTGAAAAAAGTATATGAAGAACAAACGGGGCATTCCGGAAAACCGATTGCCATAGGGGGAGGAACGTACGCCAGATCGCTTGAAGCAGGAGTAGCGTTTGGTGCCCTGTTCCCCGGAAGGGAAGACGTTGCCCACCAGAAGGATGAATATATGTTTTTGGAAGATTTGTTCAGCGCTGCGGCTATCTATGCAGAGGCTATTTATGAACTGGCTAAATAAAGCAAAAAAAGGTGGTCCTTACCCGATTGCTGCGGATGAGAGCCACCTTCGCTGAGTATATTAAAATTGAAACAAATCAGAGGACAGATAGCGTTCTCCTGAATCACATGTCATGCAAACGACAATATCATCCTTGGAAAGTTTTTTAGCCACCTCGATGGCTCCGTGAACGGCAGCTCCGGATGAAGGGCCGACCAAAATGCCTTCCTCAGCCGCAAGCCTTCTCACAGCTGTATAGGCCGGTTCATCTTCTACCCTGATAATTTCATCGTACACCTTCTGATTGAGAATGGAAGGGATAAAACCAGGGCTGGTTCCCACAAGTTTATGTTTTCCAGGCTTGCCTCCGGATAGTACAGGCGATCCCGCAGGCTCAACCACATGCACGGTCATTTCAGGAAAAGCCTTTTTTAACGGTTCGCCAGTACCTGTAATCGTACCGCCTGTGCCTGCTGGAGCAATAAACGCGCTTAGCGGCTTATCGAGTTCTTTCATAGCCTCAATGATTTCAACGGCGGTTGTGGTGCGGTGTGCATCTGGGTTGGCTTCATTTTCAAACTGCATCGGCATGAAGCTTGTATCCGGATTGGCTGCCAGCAGTTCCTTCGCTTTGTTGATCGCTCCTGGCATCTTTTCATCACCAGGAGTAAGAACAACTTTCGCTCCATAGGCTTTCAAAAGATTGATTCGTTCAGCTGTCATGGTGTCCGGCATCACAATGATCGCCTTATATCCTCTGGCAGCTGCATTCATGGCCAAGCCGATTCCTGTGTTGCCGGAGGTCGGCTCGATGATTGTATCCCCGGGTTTTAACTGGCCGGATTGTTCAGCTTGAGCCAGCATATTATACGCAGCCCTGTCCTTCAGGCTTCGGCTTGGATTAAAGAATTCGAGTTTTACATAAACGGCTGCTCCTTCAGGATCGGGCAGACGGTTTAAACGGACAAGAGGGGTATCACCGATCAAGTCCGCGATGTTTTGAACAACTTTCATTGATTTGCACACATCCCTGTCTTTTACTGTTTATGATTAAAAGTATATCAAATGAAGCTTTTAATTGAAAATCTTCCGGCTTATTGGGGTTTCTGACCCTTCTTTTTGGTAAAATTAAATTAATTCCTTATAATGGAGATGGTACCATTTGAACAGACATGTTTTTGCGGCGGTTCCTCTGCCTGTACATATAAAAAATGCCATTCATGATGTTACCCTTCTGTTAAAAGATAAGGTTCCTTTTAAACAGTGGGTTCATCCGGAGGATCTTCATATGACCCTGTCTTTTCTTGGACAGGCAGACATAACAAAACTGAATTCGCTGAGAGAAATGTTGCATCGGGAGCTGCTGGAAAGTCCTGCTTTTTCGCTGACTCTTTCCACTTCCGGTTTTTTTGGAAAAAAACAGCAGCCACGTATTTTCTGGCTCGGTGTAAAAAAGGAGCCGGCCTTGATCGAACTGCAAAAAAAGGTGCATACCTCCTGCGAACAAGCAGGATTTACGCTCGAATCAAGGGTTTATTCTCCACACATTACCCTGGCCAAACGGTGGAAGGACACTGAGACTACCATAAATGAAGAGTTTGACGGGCAAGAGCTTGCTTCACTGGCTGGACAGTCTTTTGATGTGAAAGATATCGTTCTTTACGAAACTCATTTGGACAAAGTTCCAAAATATCAGGTGATAGAAAAAATTCCTCTAAAAGGGGACCGTAATGATTCATGAAAAAAGGTTACTTTTTTATTATTAATTCAAAAAGCAAAAAAGCCAGAAAAATCTGGAATGCGGTAAAGGAAATCCTTGCAGCAGAAGGAGTACCTTACCGCTCTTTTTTTACGGAAGGTAAAGGACACGCCCAAAAGCTTGCGGAAACGGTCCACAGCATCCACGGCGAGCAGGCGGAGGCCATTATTACGGTGGGTGGAGACGGTACCATTCATGAGGTGATTAACGGGCTTCACAAAAAGGATATACCGGTTGGGTTTTTGCCCTGCGGTTCCGGCAATGATATTATGCGCGGGCTTGGTATACGAAAAAAAGAACGTTTGGACCTGTTAATCAAACACCTTTTAAGCTCCAGAACCAACGTGCGGAAAATAGATGTTGGATGTTTGCAGAGTGCAGGTATAGGAAGATTCCAAAGAAGATTTGTCAGTGTTGCGGGAATTGGATTTGATGGGGAAGTAACCAAACTGACGAACGCCTCCTGGTATAAAGATTGGCTGCAGCGGTTCGGACTCGGGGGTCTCGCCTATACGATCAGTACGATGCGGCTGCTTTTTACCTACCGTCCTGTGGATGTAATGGTGAAGGTTGATGGCAGAACCCATGAGTTTACATCGGTCTGGCTGATTGCAGCCGGCAATCTGCCCTATTATGGGGGCGGGATGAAAATCTGTCCATCGGCTTTGCCTTATGACGGAAAACTGGATATCTGTATTGTACATAATCTGAGTCCTTTGCATTTGCTGTTTCTTTTTCTTACTGTTTTTTACGGTCGCCACACAAATAAAAAAGGGGTTACGATGCTCACCGGCACCAATCTCAGCATTGTCAGCCATACTCCCCTCACTGTACAGGCCGACGGGGAAGTCATTGGCTCTACGCCTGTGGATTGCAGTGTGCTGCCTTCCATGCTGACCATAAAAATGTAGTTCCCATATAAAGTTTCAAAAAGCCAATTCTGTTTTCTATATCTTTGGATAAAATAAGTAAGAGAGAATGGTTTCAAACAGGCTCGTTTAAAGGTAAATAACAATCATGAGCAGGCAATACATAAACGCTGGGATTGTTTAATGAAGCCATGGTTGAAACTGGGGGTGCAGTATACTGGATACGGAAAAGAGAATGATTAATACAGATCAAATTGAAGCTTATCTGGATACCTTCACGATGATTACGCTCGTGATATTTACTGAGGTATCAAGGGAAGCCCACTTTGACGTGACGGATAATGAAAAGGTTTACCCGCTCAAAAAAATCTCGGAGCAACGGCTGGAGGATCGTCTTCTTTTTCATATGGTGCTCGATCAAAAAATACCTCTTTACCGTGATTATTGGGTGGTTTGCCCGGACGGCAGCAGGATTCCCCTGAAAACGGGTGCTGTTGTAAGGACCAAAGAGTTCGATGAATTATTTGCCTACGATAAGTGTGATTTGGGAGCCGCATATTCACCGGAACGGACCATATTCAAGCTATGGGCTCCAACTGCTTCCTCTGTCCGTTTAAAACTGTTTACCAGTTCAAGCACAGCTTTTGAATATCCCATGAACAGGGAGGAGAAGGGTGTTTGGTCCGCGGAGCTTGAAGGGGATCATCATCTGCATGAATATACCTTTCTCGTCCGTGTAAATCACAGTGTGAATGAAGCGGTGGATCCGTATGCGAAAGGCGTTACGGTGAATGGAACAAGGGGAGTCATTGTGGATATGGATAAAACCCATCCGCCGGGGTGGGACGAAACGGCAATGCTTCCTCCTATTAAAAAGACCGACAGCTTGATCTACGAAGTTCACGTCAGGGATTTTTCCATTCATCCGTTAAGCGGAATACAATATAAAGGAAAGTTTATGGGATTTACGGAAAGCGGGACTACAGGCTCCGGACCGTTCAGCACAGGGCTGGACTATTTATCATCACTGGGTATAACCCATGTGCAGATTTTGCCTGTGAACGATTATGGCAGCATTGATGAATTAAAGGCTGACACCGAGTATAATTGGGGTTATGACCCCTTGCATTTCAATGTACCCGAAGGATCTTATGCCACGGACCCGACTGATCCGGTTACCAGGATCAGAGAATTTAAAACGCTCATTGCTGCCCTCCATAATAAAGGGCTGCGTGTGATTATGGACGTCGTGTATAATCATGTTTTTATCCGTGAAACCTCTGATTTTGAAAAAATTGTTCCCGGCTATTATTTCAGGTTCGATTATGGCGGGAATCCGGTTAATGGCACGGGTGTGGGAAATGATACCGCCTCAGAACGATACATGATGAGAAAATTTATGCTGGATTCGGTTCTTTATTGGAAAAGCGAATATCAAGTGGATGGCTTTCGGTTTGATTTGATGGGCATCCATGATATTGATACAATGAACCTCCTGTTTACAAAGCTGTCTTCTGAAGATCCGTCCATTTTCCTGCTAGGGGAAGGATGGAAGATGGACACTTGGCTTGATGAAGACCAAAAAGCCTGTATTGATTCTGCTGTACGAATGCCTGGCATCTCTTTTTTTAATGACCGTTTCCGTGATCACGTGAAAGGCAACATTTTTAATGAAGCCCAGGGCGGGTTTATCAACGGGAATGCGGCTATGCTGGGTGGACTGTTTGAGAATGTTTCCGGCAACAGCGGCGATCATGGACTGTTTAAAACTCCAGGCCAAAGCATCAATTATATTGAGTGTCATGACAACCATACCTTATGGGACCGTCTTAAGATCCTCCATCCCCAAGAGGACGAATCCGTTCTCCGCAGGCGCCATTTGCTGGGAACTGCACTGGCTCTTTTTTCGCAGGGAGTCCCTTTTATCCATGCGGGGCAAGAATTTTTCCGTACAAAGCAAGGCGATGGAAACAGCTATCGGTCGGGAGATCTGATCAACCGTCTGGATTGGGAACGGCGGGCGAAATTTGCTGCAGATGTTCAATACGTGCAGGAGCTGATCCGGATTAGACAGCGTCATCCGGCCTTTCGAATGGATCATCCAGCAGACATTGCGGCCCATGTGTCCCTGCTTGGGGAACTGCCTGATGGTGTGTTCGGGGTTATCCTTAAAAGCGTGGAAGAGATGGACACATGGCAGGATATTGTTTTATTGTTCAATGGTCATCTTGAAGAAAAAAATGTATCTCTTCCTGAGCCGGAAAAATGGCGGGTAATCGCAGAAGACATGGAAGTAAAAGAGGATGGTCTGTACGAGACCGAAGCAGGAAAGCTGTTACTGCCTCCTCTTGGATTTACAATGGCCGTACAGGATTCGTTGTAAAAACCTGTGAAAAGGCAGGATGTCACATAAATATGTACGAATTTTCATAGAGCTGTGTTAAAATAATGTATTCGTAGAGGTTTTTATAAAATGGTGTACGGTAAACATGGGAATCGACCGATATATATAAGGACATAATTTTCCGCATGAGATTGAAGGTGAACGTTTTGGAACATATACTAGGCAAAGGCTGGCAAATCATGCCTGCCGGAGGAGCAACAGGAGAAGCATACCAAGCTAAATATGAAGATCAGACCCTTTTTCTAAAGCGCAATTCATCACCTTTTCTTGCAGTACTCTCTGCGGAGGGAATTGTTCCGAAATTGTTATGGACAAAGAGATTGGGCAACGGAGATGTCATTACCGCCCAAAAATGGCTGAACGGCAGGGAACTAAAGGCTTCGGAAATGAATAACGATGCCGTCGGAAGACTCCTTGGCAGAATACACGGTTCTTCTGAACTGCTTGATATGTTAAAGCGTTTGGGAAAAAAGCCGCTTACTCCGGAACTGATTATTGATGAGATTGAAACCAATATCCAATCGGAGCAGGAATGCCCGCCTAAAATCAAAGAAGCTGTTTCTTATTTGAAGATGCAGAAAAACGTGATTCATCATGATAAAAAAGTTGTCTGTCACTGTGACGTGAATCATAACAACTGGATGGTGAGCGAAACGAATGAGCTTTTCCTGATTGATTGGGATGGAGCGATGATTGCCGATCCTGCACTGGATCTCGGATTATTGTTGTATTGGTATATCCCGCGGGACAATTGGGCGCAGTGGCTTTCTGTCTATGGCGTTGAATTGACAGTTGACCTTCAGCGGAGAATGCACTGGTACATTGTCGCTCAAACCATCCAGTCTGTTTTCTGGCATGGACAGCGAAAGCAAAATGCCGAAAAAGAGTACTGGTATAATTTTTTAAAACAAATTTTGAGAGAAAGCTACTATATCAATTAAAGTTACGACATTTTTTCCATTTATTGCCCGGGGAATCCATGTGTTTAATGGTCAGCCCTGGGGAGCCTGAATGGTATTGAGCCAGGTTTCAATATGCATCTTGTGATCCGTTATATGCTGTTGCAGATTTTCATGGGTAGAGCCATCATGGCTGTAGGTGTTGATCAGTCCAAGTACGTTTTTTACGTCACTGTTCACACTTCCATGCTGCATGAGATGATTGGCCAGGCGTTCTAATTGGGCACATTCCTGTGGGGTGCCATTGCAGTCCGTATGGTGATCCTGAAGTATATCACGAAGCAGTGTTAACTGATGAGTATAATCAAGAGGCATGTTGTTCACATCCTTTTTTTAGTGGGTGATCCAAGTAAATATAGGGTATGGAAAACCCCTGAATTTATCCATGGCTGAACTCGGTTAGAGTTCTTTTTTTTGGAAGGAAAACCAGCAGGGTGCGGCTATCTCTTTTTATATACTTCATGGTAAAATGTCGGAGTTATGAACTGGCACTGAGTTAAGAAAGGAAGATTATAATGCGTCAGCGTTTTAAACCGTGGGCAAAAGAAAAGCTTCAAGAGTACCCCGCAATTGTTGCCCAAAATCCTGCCGAATTAAAAGGCAGATGGCACGAGTACTTTGGAAATAACAATCCTATCCATATTGAAGCGGGAACAGGCAAAGGGCAATTTGTCACGGGTATGGGAAAAGCCCACCCGGACATTAATTATATTGGAATGGAAATTTACGATAGCATTATCGTTTCTGCATTGGAAAAAATCGTTGTAGAAGACATCGGAAACGTTAAAATCATCCGTGAAAATGCACAAAAGCTGACTGACTTTTTTGAGCCGGGCGAAGTGGACAGGGTGTATCTGAACTTTTCTGATCCATGGCCGAAAAACAAGCATGAAAAACGCCGTTTGACTCATGAATTTTTTCTCGCCATATTTGAAACCATACTTGGGGAAAACGGCGAAATCCATTTTAAAACCGACAACCAGGGGCTGTTTGAATACTCGCTTCACAGCTTTTCAAAATACGGCATGGTTTTAAATCAGGTTTGGCTTGATTTGCACAATAGTGATTATGAAGGAAATATTATGACGGAATATGAAGAAAAATTCTCTTCCAAAGGCTTCAGGATCTATCGCACAGAAGCCCAATTCCGGTCAAAGAACTAACCCGGGCCACGTTGCCGGGTTTTTTGTTGTTTGAATTTTGTATTTCCTCATTGACGGTTGATGGAGTGCAAGGTGCGAGACTCCAGCAGGAAAAGCGGGACAGATGAGACCAATGAGGCGCTTGCGTCGTTACCGCAGGAGCTTGCGACGAGGAAGTAGGCGTTAACGCCGGTCAAGTAGGCGTTAACGCCGGTCAAGTAGGCGTTAACGCCGGTCAAGTAGGCGTTAACGCCGGTCAGGCTCAGCGCCCGCCTGCGGAAAGCGAGCGACCTGGAACGAAATTAACCACTGAAAATTTGTCTAAAAATGTTGTCGGACGGGAAATACAAAGTATGGTAAACTAAATTCAGACTATTGTTACTACTGCTAAAGGAGTGTGAAGGAATGGATCAATGGAAAATAGGAGGTCTCACATTAACCTGGCTGGATGGCGGTGTCACTCATATGGACGGAGGCGCCATGTTCGGAGTCGTCCCCAAACCGCTGTGGAGCAAAAAGTATGCGCCCAATGAATTGAATCAGATTGAGTTGAGAACCGAGCCGATCCTGGTCCAGGGGTTTGGAAAAAATATTCTGATTGAAGCTGGAATCGGCAGCGGCAAATTAAGCGAAAAGCAAAAAAGAAATTATGGCGTACATGAAGAGGCATCGATCGAAACAAGCTTGAATGAGCTTGGATTGACTGTGAAGGATATCGATATGGTTTTAATGACGCATATGCACTTCGATCATGCTTCAGGACTAACCCGGAAAAATGGGGAAGAATTCGTTTCTGTTTTTGAAAACGCTGCCATACATACCTCTGCGATTGAATGGGAGGAATTGAAGAACCCGAATATCCGCTCCCGAAACACGTATTGGGAAGAAAACTGGAAACCGATTGAATCTCAGGTATGCACATTTAGCGAAACATTTGAACCTATTAATGGAATAAAAATGGTCCATACCGGCGGGCATAGCGATGGTCACAGTATTATCGAAATACATACGGACGGGCAGACGGTGTATCATTTAGGTGATATTATGCCAACTCATGCCCACAAAAATCCCCTGTGGGTGCTGGCTTATGATGATTATCCAATGACCTCCATTTATGAAAAGCAAAAATGGATCAAGCCGGATACCTGGTACTTTTTTTATCACGATGCTGTGTACCGGGCGGTGAAATGGAATGTGGAGGGGGCGATTTCAGAAAGCATTAAGCGAACGACGAATCTTTAACGTTGTCAAATTTTCGTCACATTATTTCCAGATTCAAGTGGGTAAACAATAAGGAGATCTATGATATGATGGAAGAGATTAGGACTGAAAGCAAGGAGGATTATTTATGAAAAAGAAGATTTTTGCACTATTTTCCGTTTTTACTCTTGTTTTTTCCTTTGCTTCGATTGCTTCCGCTGCTGGAGCAACTGCAGAAATGAAAGCAGCTATTGAAAAAGGATTAAAAGATGCTCACTATGATTACAAAAAAGGCAGCATTGAAATCAGTGATGTTCAAACGGTGCCCAATGAGGACAAGAAGCTGAATACGTCAGAAATTGTTGTCGGCATGGGATCCTACAAAACAAAGAGAGACAATATCTTTTCTTTCACGCACAAAGAAATTGTTTTCTACAATCCAAAAGACAATAAGATGCTGACTGAACAGGAAGTGGCCAAGGCCGGTCCGGAGCTTCAAAAGTACAAGAAAGACCATGAAAGCGAGACAGGAACCAAAATGGATTATGTGGTTGTTCTTCTGCTACTTGCTCTAGTATTGCTTGTACCTTTATATCTTCTTACCATTTGGGAAAAAGGACAGTACCTTACTACAAAATTCAAAATTAAAAACAACTTGTACAATCACACCAAGGAATTTAACTAAAAAGAAAACACCGCTTGCTCAAGCGGTGTTTTTTTATGGTGCTTTATACGGTAGCAGCCACTTTTTCTCCATGTTTTGAAATATCAAGTATACTCCCGGTTTTTGCATCAATCGTGAAATCGTATTGTGTCAATTTGGAATGAAGTCTGCTTGACAGACCTCCTTTATATACGGTGTAGGGAAGCCCGAAACGCTTAACCTCTTCTGGATGAACATTGATCCAGGAACCGGTGATCATAAATTCATCCCTGGTCTGGTCTTTAACGAGGTTTAATGCTTTTTCAGGAGTCAATGTCTGCGGTAAACGTTTCGCAGCGACATATCCTGCCGCAAATCCTGCAACTCCGGCAAGAATCCATTTGCTTGCTTTCATGTTCAGCATCTCCTTTTTTGTGTGAGCTTTTCCCATACAGTATAACAGAAATAAACCCATGAACAAAAAACAGGCACCCAGCTGTCAGGCGTAATAGCAGCTTGCGTATTTCGGGGTGTTTTTGCTATGCTAAAAAAGCGTTAGTACGAGGGTTCGAAATTCCCGCCCCTCATTAAAAAAAACTAGGGAGCGTGGAAAACCATAAACCTTTCACTCTCTCCCGATACGTTTGTTGACAGGGAGCTTTTTTATGGTTTTTTTCATGTTCTTGGAAGGATGTTGAAGATAAATGGAATTCGAAATTCCAAAAAAGGTGCAAAAAATAGATGAAGATATTCAGCGCGAAAAGCTGAAATACCATCATAAGCGGGTAGCTGTAACAAAAGAATTTACTTTTGATGCGGCACATCATCTCCATTGCTATGAAGGAAAGTGCAAGAACCTGCACGGCCATACGTACAGGCTGGTCCTGACCATCAGTGGGTTTGTAGATCCGGTTGGCATTTCCATGGATTTTGGGGATATAAAGAAAATTTATAAAGAGGCGATCGAAAGCAGGCTGGATCATCGTTATTTAAATGATGTGCTGCCGCCAATGAACACGACCGCAGAAAATATGATTGTATGGATCTGGGAAGAGTTCGATCAAAAACTGGACGATTATCAATGGAAAGAAAAAGGCTTCCGCCTAGAGGAAATCGTACTTTACGAAACACCAACTAGTTATGCAACCATGAAAAGGGAGTGGATGGAACATGACGAATCACTTTGAGCTTCCTTCATCTGATGTGTACTCCCAATGGAAGCTTCCCATGGTTGAAATTTTTGAAACCATTGAAGGAGAGGGAATGGCTGCAGGTTTTCCAACCATTTTTGTCCGCGTGTTTCATTGCAATTTGCGATGCACCTGGTGTGATACACCGTACAGTTATGCTCCGGCCAAACCTGAATTTGAAGCAACAATTGAGGAGATTATTGAACGCATTAACACGTTCGCCTCTAAGCGCATCTGTTTTACCGGCGGGGAACCGTTAATTCACAGAGAAAAGTCCGCTGCTCTTTTAAAGGCAATGGCGGGCATCGAACGAATTGAGGATATTCATGTGGAAACCAACGGAGCGATTGCTCTGAAACCCTTTCAGCTTTTGCGTGAAAGCGACCCGGTGCTGAGTAGTAAAGTACGATTCGTTATGGATTACAAGCTGCCTGCTTCCGGTGAAATGGACCGCATGATTCATGAAAACTTTGTTTTTTTGAAGTCGCATGATGAGATTAAATTCGTGATTGGAACTGACGAGGATTTTGACATTGCTTCGTCAGTACTGGAGCAGCATCACAAACAAGGTCTGGCCTTATTCAGTCCGGTCTGGGAGACCATGCCTCCTGAAAAACTGGTAAACAAAGTATTAAGCGCACGCATGTCAGATGTCAAAGTCAGCATGCAGCTTCATAAAATCATCTGGGATCCGGAGAAAAGAGGGGTATAAACATGAAAAAAGCAGTGATTGTTTTAAGTGGAGGGCTTGACAGTACGACCTGCATGGGAATTGCAAAACATGAAGGGTATGAACTCTATCCTTTGACCTTTAACTATGGCCAAAGACACAGCCGTGAAGTGAATCAGGCAAAAAAAGTTGCTGAGTATTTTGAAGTAAAGGAACACCGCATTGTGGACATTGCTTTCCTGAACCAAATTGGAGGCAGTGCTCTTACGGACGCTTCAATCGATGTTCCAACGGAAAAAGAAGACAAGGAAGAGATACCGTCGACCTATGTTCCGGCCCGCAACATGATCTTTTTATCTCTGGCAAGCGCCTATGCGGAAGTAATAGGTGCGGAGGCCGTCTTTATTGGCGTGTCTGCTGTCGATTACAGCGGTTATCCTGATTGCCGGCCTGAATTTATCAAAAGTATGAACGAAACGATTAATCTTGCAACAAAAGCCGGCACGACCGGAGAGCAAATTGCCATCTGTGCTCCGCTTATGCATTTGACAAAAAAGGAAACCATTCAAAAAGGACTGGAACTTGAGGTGCCTTATCATTTAACCACTTCCTGTTACAACGGAGAAGAAGAAGCATGCGGCGAATGTGACAGCTGCAAGCTCCGCTTAAAAGGATTTGAGGAAGCGGGCGCAAAAGATCCAATTCCATACAAATAATAAGAACTGTCCCCTATTGAAGGTTGGTAAATTTTGATTGCCAGCGGTACAATAGGGGTATTACATATATCCGTTTTTTGAAAGGAGAACCAATGAATACTGATACATTGCAATTGTTTAAAACATTAACAGAGCTTCCCGGTGCACCGGGATTTGAGCATGACGTCCGTAAATTTGTACGAAAAGAAATTGAGCAGTTTAGTGATGAAATCATTCAGGACGGAATGGGCAGCATTTTTGGAGTCAGACATGGAGAAGGTCCAAAAGTGATGGTTGCCGGCCACATGGATGAGGTTGGATTTATGGTGACCCGTATTACCCGGAATGGCATGATTCATTTTGAAACACTTGGCGGCTGGTGGAGTCAGGTCTTGCTTGCCCAAAGAGTTCAGATTATTACAGATCACGGTCCGGTGATTGGTGTTATCGGTTCAGTTCCGCCGCATCTTTTAGGTGAAGATCAACGAAAGCGGCCAATGGACATCAAGCATATGTATATTGATATCGGAGCTGACGGCAGACAGGATGCAGAGATGTTCGGCATTCGTCCGGGACAGCAAATTGTTCCGATTTGTCCGTTTACCCCTATGGCGAATCCCAAAATGATTATGGCAAAAGCATGGGATAACCGGTATGGTGTTGGACTGGCCATTGAGCTTCTAAAGGAATTAAAAGATGTGAAGCTGCCAAACCAGCTTTATTCTGGAGCAACTGTTCAGGAAGAAGCTGGCTTGAGAGGTTCAAAAACGGCGGCCAATTTGATTGAACCCGATATTTTTTATGCCCTGGATGCAAGCCCGGCTAACGACATGACGGGAAATGAAAATGAATTTGGACATCTTGGGAAAGGGACGTTGCTTCGGATTCTGGACCGAACGATGATTACGAATAAAAATCTGCGCGAATTTATTCTGGATACCGCCGAAACACACAACATTCCTTATCAATATTTTGTTTCTCCGGGCGGCACGGACGCGGGCAGTGTTCATCTTTCAGGAAAAGGCGTTCCATCTGCTGTTGTGGGCATCTGTTCCCGCTATATTCACACTCATGCTTCCATTGTTCATGTGGATGACTATGCCGCGGCTAAAGAATTGCTGATCCAGCTTGTTAAAACGACAGACCAATCCATGCTGGATAGCATCCTGAACGACTGAGATTTGGTAGGTGATTAAATGAAATATGCAATTGGTTCCGCGAATCCTGCGAAAGTAAAAGCAGTGGAACAAATGGTAAACGAGCCTGTCCAGCCATTGGACGTTCCTTCAGGTGTATCCCCGCAGCCTTTATCTGACGAGGAAACACGGCTTGGCGCAGTTAACCGTGCAAAAGCGTGTGTAGAAAAAGGAGCGGAGCTTGGATTCGGCCTCGAAGGCGGCGTTACTGATATGGAAGGAACGCTTTATCTTTGCAACTGGGGAGCACTGGCTGATCAGGACGGCCACCTGGTCGTTGCGAGCGGGGCAAAGATTCCTCTGCCCGATGAGATCGCTGCTCATATACGAAAGGGAAGTGAACTGGGAGAAGTGATGGCCGGTTTTACATCCGACAAAGATATTCGAAAAAAAGCAGGGGCGATCGGTGTTTTGACAAATGGCGAGCTGGCACGGGATGAGATGTTCATGCACATCGTCAAGCTCCTCTATGGACAATATAAATTTCAAAAGTGATAGAAATGAAAAAAGCTCCTTTCGGGGAGCTTTTTCATTTGGGGTTTTTGTTTGGGGATTCTAGGAAGCAGCTCCTTCTTCGTCCATAGATGCTGAGGCTTCAAGCAAGCCGTCATGGAGAGCGTCAGTCGTCTCGTTTGAACGCTTTGAATGAGTTTCTCCGAGATGAAACTGCTGAACTTCGTTTTGCAGGTTAAGGGCGATTTCCTGAAGTTCATTGGCAGCGTCGTTCACCTCATTAATGGCTTGTTTATGATGGATGCTTGATTCGCTGACCTGCTCGCTTGTTGCGACGGACTCCTGTGAGATGGCGCTCACTTTATGGAGTTTTTCTGAAAGTCCCACATTGGCCGCTCCCACATGTTGAATCGATTGCTGAATACGGCTGATTTTGCTGTGAATCGCAGTTACATTTGTAACGATTGATTCAAATGCCTCTCGGGTCATGGACACGGATTGCAGCTGTTCATTTCGATATTCTTGAAAACTTGCGGCTTCCTGGGTGAGGTTTTCCATTTGCTTTGCCATCATTTTAACCAGATTCTGTATTTGTTCCGCTTCATTCTTTGAGCGTTCCGCAAGCTTACGGACTTCGGCGGCAACGACGCCAAATCCCCTGCCGGCTTCTCCGGCTCTTGCAGACTCGATGGCCGCATTGAGTGCAAGCAGATCGGTACTTCTCGTAATCTCCTGAATGGTATGAACAATCGGCTGTATCTGTTTTGATTGTTCGCTCGCTTGCTGAATTTGGGCAATAAGGTTGTTGGCGAGAGCAATAAACTTTTCAGAATGATGATTGAGCTGCTGGACCGTTTCCATACCCGATTTTCCATCTTCTTCTGCACGCAATGTATCATCAGCGATTTGTTCGCTGAAAGCAGCTGTTGCCTCGATGGCCTCGGTTACCTCATTCAGCAGCTCGGTGCTTTCGTGTAAATGGTCTGCCTGATTCTGCGCCCCGAGAGATACCTGTTGTGCAGCTTCTGAAACTTCTTCAGTCTGAGCCGTTGTCTCTTCGGAAATGGCGGCGAGATGCTGTGATGAAGCTGCCAATTGCTCAGAAGCTTTTTGTACCTCACTGAGCGACCGCTGCATTTTTTCAGCCATTCCGTTAAAGGTTTCAGCCAGAGCACCCATTTCATCATTGGTCGTCACCTTTACACGGTAATCCAGGTTTCCATTTCCGATAATTGTGGCCCCTTCTTTAAGCAATGAAATGGAACGGACGATCGAACGGGTCAGCCAGACTCCGGCAAAGCTGAGACCGGCAATAATCACAACTGCCATCCCAATCATGAGCCAGGTGAGCAAGGATTTTAATCCTGACTGCTGGTTTGCAAGCTGGGCCCGTTTTTGATCGTTTGATTTTTCGATTGTCATGATGGAAACATCCACCTTGTCGGCGATCGTTTCAAATTCAGCGTTAATTCCCTTGATTTGTTTGGACACGTTTTGAATATTACCTGCAGATGATGTATATTTCAGCAGTTTGGTTTTGAAGTCGTCTTTTTCCTTCTGGGAAAGGGAAGTCTGGTCAAGCTGATTTTCGAAGGATTGGGCAGCCTCCTCAAATTTGGTGATATTTTCGTCATTCAATTCTAAATAGAATTCTTTTTCATATGTGCTCATGATCAAGAAGCGGTTGTACAGCTTTTCATCCTTTAAATCTTTCACTCTTTTTTCAAAGTCCGCTGATGTATCGGACATCAATTTTTTTAGTTCCATAATTTGTACGGTCATCGCTGAAGTAGAAGTAAACGCTGTTTTGTATTGACCGATTTTATCAAGAATACTTTTGTATTCGTTTTTTACGGAAGAATTGTTGGCTTTCTTCGAATAATTTTTTACTTTCTTTTGCAATGTAAGAACAGAAGAATCAATTTCGCTGGCTTTTTCTGTAGAAGGCGTTCTTAAATATTCTTGCTCCTTCTTTCGGATGGCTGATAATTCGCTGTAAATTTCCTTGCTTTGGATGCTGTTTTGCTGCAGCTGGTCTTTTTCTGCATCCATTTTTCCGTTCAGCCAAATATAGGCTGCCATAAAGATGGTCATGACAAGCGATCCGCACAAACTGATCAATAGCATGGTTCTGACTCTGTTTCGAATGGACATATTCATTTTGCTCCCCTCCAATTTTAATATCGGAGGAATCTTCTTTTTGTTTATATCTGAAATTTTAAGCAATTTTTTATGGTGTCTTTACAGATGTTAATCCTCCTGTATAATAAATAGGTTACAATGTGCATTCAACATACGATGATAAAGGAGAATGGGTGTGGGTCAATTTTTGGCAAGAAAGGGAGTAACATTATCCCCGAAAGTATATTTCATTACAGGGTTCAGCTATTTTGCGCTTGGATTAATGTCCTCGTTGGTGATCGGACTTATTTTAAAAACGATTGGAGAACAGGCGGGATGGCCGTTTTTTATTAAAATGGGGACAATTTCCATGAGCATGCTTGGACCGGCTATTGGGGCAGCTGTCGCCTATGGGCTTGAAGCACCTCCGCTCGTGTTGTTTGCGACCGTAGCTGCAGGTGCGGCAGGGGCTGAGCTTGGAAGTGTGGCTGGCTGTTTTGTGGCGTCCCTTGTAGCGATAGAAGCAGGAAAGCTTGTTTCAAAGGAAACAAAAGTGGATATTCTCGTTACACCTGCAGTCACTGTTTTTGCGGGCTTTACGGTCGCCTATTTTGCGGGGCCGGGGATCGACCAGTTTATGAAAGGATTTGGCCATCTCGTAATGTGGGCCACCGACCAGCGTCCTTTGGTCATGAGCATTCTTGTTGCACTTTTGCTTGGCCTTGCTTTGACTGGCCCGATCTCAAGTGCGGCCATTGCCATCATGCTCGGCCTTGAAGGGACAGCAGCGGGTGCAGCGACCATCGGGTGTGCGGCACAGATGATCGGGTTTGCCACAATCAGCTTCAGGGAAAACGGTTTTGGGGGTTGGATTACGCAGGGGATCGGAACTTCAAAGCTTCAGTTTCCTAACGTGGTTCGAAATCCGAGAATCATTATCCCGCCAACGGTTGCCGGCATGATCCTGGCGCCAATTGGCACTCTCGTTTTCCAGATGGCGAACATACCGGCAGGCGCGGGAATGGGGACCAGCGGCTTGGTCGGACAAATCATGACGTTTCGAACGATGGGCTTTGGCTGGGATGTTTTTTTGTATATCGTGCTGCTGCATATTGCTGGACCAATTGTGATCAGTCTGGTACTTTCAGAATGGATGAGAAAAAAAGGTTATATCGCCTTTGGGGATATGAAAATAAATCAATAAGAGGAGCGAATCTTGATGAAAACTGTACAAACGATTGAAGAGTTTAAAGAGATCACAGGAACAGGAAAAACCCTCGCTGTTTTTTCAGCGGACTGGTGTCCTGACTGTGTGTTTATCAAACCATTTCTTCCGGAGCTGGAGCAGGAATTCAACGAGTTTACATTTGTTTATGTGGACAGGGATCAGTTGATCGAATTGTGCCAGGAACTTGATATTTTCGGGATTCCGAGCTTTGTCGCCTTTCAAGACGGAAAAGAGATTGGACGGTATGTTGACAAAGACCGTAAAACAAAGGAACAAATTTCATCGTTTATAAATAATTTGCCTGTTCATGCCAATGAATAGTAGAAGTATGTTAAACTCAAAATAGTACGTGAAAACGTCGAGCATCATATTAAGAAAGGGCGTTAGCAATGGCAAAGGTAGAAGTAAATCATCAGAAATACGAAGGAATTCGTTTTGATATAGAAGATGAAAGTGTTATTTTGGTAGACATTCTTGAAACCATTCCTTACGAGTATGTCGGCAAGGATACAATGGTTACCATCCCTACAACAGAATTCACCTCTGTTTGCCCATGGTCAGGTCTTCCTGATTTCGCGGATATTATCATCAGCTATATTCCAAACGAGGACCTAGTGGAAATGAAGTCGTTAAAATATTATTTAACCTCTTACCGCAACGTAGGCATCTATCAGGAACATGCAACCAACAAAATCAAGGAAGATCTCGTTAATCTTCTTAAACCGAAGTACCTTAAAATTGTCGCAACCTGGAATGCTCGCGGAGGGTTGGGTACAGAAGTGGTTGTAGAATACAAACAAGACTAATAAAAAAAACCTCCGTCCAGGAGGTTTTTTATGCTTTTATTAATGGAGGGATTTTCGCATGAGTACAAGTCTGAAGCTGAAAAAGGCGCTCGAGGACCGGCTGAAACGTCCGGAATGGGATCTATCCTATGACCGGGAATATGAACAGCTTAGAATTGAACACAAGGACATTGGAAAGGGAATCACCCTTTCTCTTTCAGGATTAACAGTGGAATGGGAAAAAAAGAAGGATGCGTTTTTAGATGAACTTGTTTACCATGTCGAAGAAGCACTGAAAGCCATTGAAGAAACTCCTGCCAATAAAGCGGAGAATCAAATCTTCCCAGTCATCCGCTCCACCTCTTTTCCAAAGGAATCACCCGAGGGAGACACTCTGATTAACGAGGAGCATACGGCAGAAACGGCGGTCTTTTATGCGCTGGATCTGGGAAATACTTACCGGTTAATCAGTGAAAAGATGCTGGAAGAAATGAATATGACGAGGGAGCAACTGAAGGAAGTGGCCCGCTTTAATGTGAGATCACTGGACACCTCGATGAAAAAAGATGAGGTCGCTGGCAACACCTTTTACTTTATCAATCACAATGACGGGTATGATGCGAGCAGAATATTGAATGCCTCTCTGCTGGATCGAATGGTACAGGAAGCATCCGGTACACTCGCAGTTGCCATTCCGCATCAGGATGTCCTTATTCTGGCGGATATCCGCAATAACCAGGGCTATGATATTCTGGCTCAGATGGCGATGCGATTTTTCATGAACGGCCGTGTTCCTGTAACTGCATTACCTTTTTTATATGAAAAAGGAGAGCTTGAACCCATTTTTATTCTGGCGAAAAACAAGCCGGTGGACGAATCATAAAAAAATCATGAAATTGTTGGTAAAAATGTGGCGAAAAAAGTCATAAAAGCCATCGATGGACCGAATTTTTATGATAGGGCATGTCCGTACCATTCCCTTTGTGAAGTTTGCCAATGAAGCTGTTTGGATACCAGAAATGAGCTTGTGTTTTCATAACCGCTAGAGCAATCTAGTGGTTTTTATATTTTTTACTTTCGATGGCAAATTTTTCTTAAAGTATGGCCCGAATTCCGCTACAATATAAAGACAGACCCAGAGAAAAAGAAGGTGAAGGCAATGTCGTGGTTTAAAAAATTGATGAATTTAATGTTTGATGATGAACCTTCTGAGACAGAAGAAACAATAGATCCAGCCCTACATAAAAATGAGAAAACAGAACCCGTAAAAGGACGTACAGTCGGCCGGTTTCAGAACCATCAAAACAGCTCTGCAGCCAGAATGGTCAGCCGCTATCCGGTAGAAGGGAAATTTCGATTCCCGTTGATTGATGATCAAGAAGAGATTGGAAGACATACCCCGGCAAGAAAACAAAGCTATGCGAAAAAACAAACAGGTAGAGAAGGACAAGAGACAGCGAGATACACACGGGAGCGTCAGAAAGAAAACCTGTCCAAGGAAGAGCCAGCAAAGCCACTTCTTAAAGAAGAGAAAACACAACCCTTTAAGCCTTCCGAAATCCCATCACCCATTTATGGGTTTGGCAGCCGAAATGGAACCAATCAAGTTGGATCTGGACAAGCTGGTGAAAACCGGTATAGCGAACAAGATTCTAACAGCAAGTTTCGGCCTTCGGAAATTCCATCTCCTGTTTATGGATTTGGCGGCCGTGACAAAAATGGGCCAAGTCCTTCAAAGAAAACGGAGGAACGTCCAAAGGGAGGCTTCATGCCTTCTCAGGTCCCATCACCGATCTATGGTTATGGTGAACGGAAACCAGATACGATTGTCAATCCGGGATTGTGGAAGCTATCCGAAATTCAGAAAAAAAAGATGCCGGATCCGGCCTTGATGGAAGAACTGCTAAAAGAACCTGTATCAGGCAAAGAACCCGTCATTCTGAGTGAAGAAGAAGGCAGAAACCTTTCTGTAGCGCAAGAAAAAATGGAAGATCCCATTGCGGTACCTATTCCCCAGATGCAAATGAAGAAGGAGCCTGTGCTTCTCATTGATGAATTCAGAAAAGAAACCATTGAGCCGGCACAAGCAGAATTGCTGCCGGAACCACAGCTGGAACTGCCTGCTGAACCATCTGAAGCACGCGGGAATGAGCTTCATGTGGCTCAACTCCCTGATGATGAAGTGATTTTTGAGTTGCCGCCTGAAAGGGTGGACCTTAAAGAACCTGAAGACGAACAAATCGAACAAGTACAAGTTGTTGCAGAAGTTGAAGAGCCAACAGCTTTGGAGCCGGAAGAAGAGGAAGCGTCTGCGGTTAAGAATCGTACCGTGACCGATCAGGAAGATGCAATCTTAACAGCAGAACCTGCTCTGCAGGAACCGTCATTAAAAGAAGAAGTTATTACCCGCCGGGAGCCTGAGAAAAAACCAGGAGGCTCTTACATTCCTTTTAATGTACTGATGCTCAAAAAAGACCGGAAAAGCACTGCCAATCATACGGGTGACAAAAAGACGCCATCTCCTGTGGAATCAAAAGCAACAGTAAACGAGGTTGCTCCGATTTCGGCAGAGGAGGCTGATCTTTCTTTTCCGCCGCTCGAGTTACTTCAGAATCCCCCGGTACAGGAGGAGGATGATAGTCTTTGGATGGAAGAACAAAGAGATCTGCTCCAGCTGACACTCGATAACTTTAATGTTAATGCCAAAGTAGTCAACATGACAAAAGGGCCGTCGGTTACCCGTCTCGAAGTACAACCGGCACCTGGAGTAAAAGTGAATAAGATAACCAATTTAAGTGACGATATTAAGCTGAGTTTATCAGCAAAGGATATACGAATCGAAGCACCCATCCCGGGGAAAAACACAATCGGCATCGAAGTGCCCAACCTATACAGCCAGCCTGTTTTCTTACGGGAGATTCTTCAGAGCGAGGAATTCCGCAACAGCAGTTCACCACTTACCGTTGCGCTGGGATTGGATTTATCCGGTGATCCGATTGTGACCGACCTGCAAAAAATGCCTCATGGGTTGATCGCAGGAGCCACAGGCTCCGGAAAAAGTGTATGTATCAATTCCATTTTGGTTTCATTGATGTACAAAGCATCTCCGGAAGATGTACGCCTGCTTCTTGTTGATCCGAAAATGGTGGAATTGGCTCCGTACAATGCCATTCCTCATTTGGTTACACCGGTCATTACCGATCCTAAGGAAGCGACTACGGCTTTGAAATGGACAGTCGAGGAAATGGAGCGAAGGTATGAAGCCTTTGCAAGAGATGGCGTGCGTGACATTAAGCGGTTTAACGACAAAATGAAACGCGAACAGCTGTATGCCAACAAAATGCCATATATCGTTGTGGTCATCGATGAACTTGCAGACCTGATGATGGTATCGCCGCAGGACGTGGAAGAAGCCATTTGCCGGATTGCCCAAAAAGCTAGAGCATGTGGCATTCATTTGCTGGTGGCAACCCAGCGGCCTTCCGTGGACGTTATTACCGGTCTGATTAAAGCAAACATCCCGACAAGGACAGCCTTTGCTGTTTCTTCTGCGGTCGATTCCCGTACGATTATCGACATGAGCGGTGCGGAACGCCTGCTCGGCAGAGGCGATATGCTGTTTCTTGAAAATGGATCAAGCAAGGCAGTCCGTATTCAGGGGAATTTTGTATCGGATGATGAAATCGAACGGGTTACTGCGTTTGTCAAAGAGCAGCATTCAACCAATTACTTATTCAGCAGAGAAGAATTGATCCAGTCCAATCAAACGGTTGAACAAGAAGATGACCTGTTTGAAGAAGCCTGCTATTACGTACTCGATATGGGCGCTGCATCTTCCTCAAGCATCCAACGACGTTTCAGGGTTGGTTACAACCGAGCTGCGCGTCTTGTAGAAATGATGGAGGCATTCGGACTTGTTTCCGAAGCCATGGGCTCAAAGCCCCGTACAGTTCTCATGACCAATGAAGAATTTCAAAGCAAGCTTTACAGCGAAGCAGAAGTATAAAGCAGTTGATTGGAGTGTGAGGTGCGAGACTCCTCGAAAATAAACTTCACATTTTCTTTGTGCGATGTGTTGCTGCCGAAGCCTTCCTTGTCCTGCAGGAAATGCGGGACAGGTGAGATTAGGTAGGTGCTTGCACCGGTAAAGGAGGTGCAAGCACCGGTAAAGGAGGCGCAAGCCCCGGTAGGCTCTGCGCCCGCCCTGCGAAAGTAGGCGTTTACGCCGGTAAAAGCGAGCAACCTGAAGACGGAAATCAACCCTCCAAGTAGAATTAGACAGTTCATTGCCTGGCCATGGAGCCAGGCAATGGGTTGTCTTTTTTTTTGTGCAAAAGATTTTGAAGTGCCCGCTGTTTCACTTTCTCTTGTTTTCTGAAGAGTACTTCTATATGATAGTTAAGGATGAGTCCAAAGGGCCCATTTTAAATGACAGAAAGAAACCATGAATTTCTTGACCAGGTGATGAGGAGTTTATATGAAAGAAATAGAATTAAAGCTGCAGGGTAAAATCAAACGCTTGACCAATCTAACATTCAAATTTGATGAAAGGGCAGGCGATGGCTGGTTTTCAGCTGTTTATTTTCTGAAAACGTGTGAAATCGTAAAAAAATTCAAACCTGACAATATAGTAACCATGCAATTCTTCCAAAAAGACGATGCCGTACTTTGCGGAACAGACGAAGCAATTGCCTTAATCAAGACATTTGCTAAAAATGCGGATGATCTGGAGATTCACTCGTTGAAAGATGGAGACAAAATCTCTCCATTTGAAACCGTCTTTACCATTAAAGGCCCTTATCAAAATTTTGGCTTTTTGGAAGGAATGCTTGATGGCATTTTGGCCAGAAGAACGTCAGTGGCAACGAATGTTTATAATGTTGTCAAAGCGGCGAGTATTTCTGGTGTCCAAAAGCCGGTCATCTTTATGGGTGACCGGGACGATCACTTTGCCCAGCAGGCAGGTGATGGTTATGCGGCTTATATCGGCGGCTCTACCGCACAGGCTACCCATGCGATGAATGAATGGTGGGGCAAACAGGGGATGGGCACGATGCCGCACGCCTTGCTCCAGATGTTTAATGGAGAAATTGTTGAAGCGACGAGGGCGTATCATGAGACGTATCCTGAAGACGAACTAATGGCACTGGTGGACTACAATAATGACACTATCACCGATGCCCTTAAAGTGGCCAGAGAATTTGGAGATGTTTTAAAAGGAGTCAGAGTGGATACCTCAAGGACGATGGTTGACCAATACTTCTTCCGTAATCCAGAGGTGCTCGGCAGCTTCGACCCCCGTGGTGCGAATCCTGAGCTTATTTTTGCGTTGCGTAAAGCTCTCGACCAGGAAGGGTTTGGGCATGTGAAAATCGTCGTCAGCGGCGGTTTTACCGAGGAGCGGATCACCGATTATGAAAAACGCGGTGTACCTGTTGATATTTATGGAGTAGGCAGCAATCTTCTTAAAATTAACATCGGGTTTACCGGAGACAATGTAATGATGAACGGAAATCATCAAGCCAAAGCGGGACGGGTCTACAGACCAAATGCACGTCTCGAAAAAGTAGAATAGTGGTGGTTATCCGGAAGTAATGGAGTTAGACTTCATTTTTTGCTATAATGGAAAAATGAGTCGGTGCAGCTTGCTCGATTATCACTCTATCGCAGCAGGCATATACTAACAGAAAATAGGCCTTGAAAAGTGGGTTGCCTAAAAAGGTGATTCTTGAGAAGGTTTTTGATTGTGGAGGTCTTTACATGACACATTATCACTTTGTGGGAATCAAAGGTACAGGGATGAGTGCCTTGGCACAAATACTTCATGACATGAAGCATGAAGTTCAAGGATCGGATGTTGAAAAGTATTTCTTTACCCAGCAGGCTCTAGACGAGCGCGGGATTACAATACTGCCATTTGATAAGAATAACATTAAACAGGGCCAGACCATCATTGCTGGAAACGCGTTTCCAGATGACAATGAAGAGCTGGTAGCAGCGCGTGAACTTGGCCTGCCGATTTACCGTTATCATCATTTTCTTGGTGACTTTGTGAAGAAGTATACCGGAGTTGCGGTGACAGGTTCTCACGGAAAAACATCAACAACAGGACTGCTTGCCCATGTAATTGGCGGAGCAGAGCCAACTTCGTTCTTGATCGGAGACGGGACCGGACGAGGAGTGGCAGACAGCAAGTATTTTGTATTTGAAGCATGCGAATACCGCCGTCACTTCCTTTCTTATGAGCCTGCGTATGGAATTATGACGAATATTGATTTTGATCACCCTGACTATTTTAAAGATATTGACGATGTAATCAGCGCATTTCAGCAAATGGCGATGCAGGTTACAAAAGGAATCATCGCATGCGGTGATGATCAATATCTTCAGCAAATCCATGCAAATGTACCTGTCGTATTTTACGGACTTGGAGATCATAATGATTTTCAGGCGTCGAACATTCAACGGGACGAGAACGGGACTACATTTGATGTATTTGTAAGAAATACGTTCTACCACACGTTTACGATCACAGGATACGGAACACACAACATTCTTAATGCTCTGGCCGTTATCGCCCTTTGTCATTACGAAAATGTAGATGTGGTCGTTATTGCCGATCGTTTAAAAACGTTTGGCGGAGTTAAACGGCGTTACTCTGAAAAGCCATTCGGAGACCAGGTGCTGATTGATGACTATGCTCATCATCCAACTGAAATCAGTGCAACCATTGAAGCGACCAAATACAAGTATAAAAATCGCGATGTGGTCGCTATTTTTCAGCCCCATACCTTCACAAGGACGAAAACGTTCCTTCATGAATTCGGGGAGAGCTTAAGAAAAGCTGATTATGTTTATTTATGCGATATTTTTGGATCGGCACGTGAAAATGCCGGCAGTCTTTCCATTGAGGACCTGCAGAAACAAATTCCAAATGCAGTGCTGTTGAGCGAAGAAGAAGTAGGGATTCTCGAACAGCATAAAGATGGAATTCTTTTGTTCATGGGAGCGGGGGACATTCAAAAATTTCAAAAATCCTATGAACAGACCGTGGAAGGTCATCAAGGGAAAAGCACACAAATTGGATAGAAGCAAAAAAGGAGGCTCAAAATGAGTCTCCTTTTCAATAAGGTCTAAAAGAAAAAAACGCCGGGTGCGAACCAGCGTTTTTTGGTTTTATTTAAGGTTTTCAGGATTAAGCACGTTAAGTTCAGGAAGAACGAAACGACCGTCTTTACGGATAAGAACATCATCAAAATAGATTTCCCCGCCGCCGTAATCCGGCCGCTGAATCATGACCATATCCCAGTGAATGTTGGACTCATTGCCGTTGTAGGCTTCTTCGTACGCCTGTCCCGGTGTAAAGTGGAAGCTTCCGTCAATTTTTTCATCAAACAGAATGTCTTTCATCGGGTGCTGGATATAAGGGTTAACGCCAATCGCAAACTCACCAATATATCGGGACCCTTCATCGGTATCAAAAATTTTGTTGATTCGTTCGGAATCGTTGGCTGTTGCGTTTACAATTTTCCCATTTTCAAATGTCAGGGACACATTTTCAAATGTAAAGCCCTGATAAGGAGATGGTGTGTTATAGGTGATGGTTCCGTTTATGGAATCTCTGACAGGAGCTGTGTATACTTCACCATCCGGGATGTTCGCTTCTCCTGCACATCGTACAGCAGGTATATCTTTAATGGAGAAGGTAAGATCAGTTCCTGGTCCCTTCAAATGGACCTTATCCGTGCGGTTCATCAAATCTTCAAGAGATTTCATGGCTTCATTCATCTTGCTGTAGTCAAGGTTACACACCTGGAAATAGAAATCTTCAAACGCTTCGGTGCTCATGCTGGCAAGCTGTGCCATGGCTGCATTCGGATAACGAAGAACAACCCATTTTGTTTTCTTGATGCGAATTTCACGGTGCATGGCAAGTACCGTTTTTTCATATAATGCCATCTGTTCACTTGGAACATCGGACAATTCATTAATATTGTCGCCTGAACGAAGTCCGATATAGGCATCCATTTGAGCCATCAGGTCACCTTCATGCTTGGCGATGATTTTCATCTGTTCTTCTGAAGCGTTCATGTACTGCTGGCGCATAACGGAATGGTCTTTCAGCAATACGAACGGAAAACCACCGGCAGCATAAGCTTCCTGCACGAGTGCATTCACAAGCTCTTTTTGAAAGCCAAAGTTTTCAATCAGAACTTTTTCTCCTTTTTGAAGATTAACTGAATATGTAATTAAGTTTTTAGCCAATTGCTGGATACGTGGATCTCTCACTGCAATTTCCCCCTTCTATATGGTGAATAAGCCTAACGTATTTATTCTAACGTAATTTAAATAATTTGTAATCTTCTAACCCTTGTCCTTAGCAGGAATTCTGAAAATAGTATAGAATATAGCATACATGTTTAGTTTTATTGGCATAGGGTAATTTTAAAAGCATCTAACTCAGGAGGTGTCGTGGAAACATGAACATACTTATACCCATCAGTGTACTCATCATTGCCCTAGCTTTTGTCGTCCTAGTAATCTTCTTGGCACGTACGCTAAAATCACTTACAGTAACGCTTGATAACGTGGCTAAGACTGTAGACGGCCTTGAAACTCAATTGAATGGTGTTACATCAGAGACGGCTCAATTGCTTCACAAAACCAACAAATTGGCAGAAGATGTACAAACGAAAGCTGCTTCATTGAACACTGTGTTCTCAGCAGTGCAGGATCTTGGCAGTTCCATTCATAATGTCAACGAATCTGTACGCAAGGTCACAGAGAAAATCACAACAGGTGCTGAACGGCAGTCAGAAAATATTTCCCAGGCGGTTCAATGGGGAAATGTAGCCATCAACTTGTGGGAAAAGTGGAAAATCAAGAAAGCCGGCGTTGATTCTACGCAGCAAACATCCCAAAGAAGACAATATCAATAAAGGAGGAGTTTAGAATGAGTAACGAAAACAATAATCAAAACATCAACAGTAAAGATTTTATTATTGGAGCTCTAGTTGGCGGAATTGTAGGTGCAGCCTCCGCCCTCCTCATGGCGCCCAAAAGCGGCAAAGAATTGAGAAATAATCTTTCTGATCAAGCAGGTACGATCAGGGACAAAAGCACAGAATGGTCTTCAATGGCAAAAGACAAATCCTCTAATATTGCCCGCACAGTTTCTGAACAGTCCAATCAAGTAGCCGGCAAAGTGAAAGAACTTTCGACCAGCATCCGCCGTGATTTGAACAATTGGAGAAACAAAGGACAGGAGGTTCTCGATGAGAGCGCTGATGCGTATGGTGAAATTACTACTCAAGTGGAAGAAGAAGCCACACGCCAGCCGGATCCTCTTGCAACGGAAGATGATTTGGTAAAAAATAAGTATTGATTACACAAAATCAGATGAAGATAAACGAAGAAGCATCCTTCTTCGTTTTTTCATGGATTTTATGATTCACCCAGGGAGGAATTACATATGTCACTTATTAAACTTTCAACTTCAGAGGAATTTAAACAGGCAGTAAGTGAAAATGAAAAATTGTTTTTATTAAAGAACAGCACAACATGCCCAATCAGCCATGCTGCTTTTCAGGAATACCAAAATTTTGCCGCAGAGCAGGATAAGCCCATTTTTTATTTGAACGTTCAGGAAGCCCGTCCGCTGTCTAATGAAATTGCCGAAAATTTCGGGGTAAAGCACGAATCACCTCAAGCCCTTCTTTTTGAAAAAGGTGAGGTGAAGTGGGATGCATCTCATTATTCCATTACCTACTCATCGCTCAGTGAGCAGTTGGGCAAATAATCGCTTTTATAGCTCTTTTCTTAAGCTTACATTGTTGCTTTTTGAGTAGATGATTTCCTGTTCCAGGATGCTCGCTTTCACCGGCGTAAACACCTGCTTTCGCAGGGCACCCTGCACTCCAATCAACTGATCGATGATGAAACTTAAAAGAATCTTCTCTTGACAACAATCTTTTAGTTAAACCCCGGGGCGACTCGGGGTTTTTTTATCGGTGGAGACGGTTTTCAAACGAAGGTCATAGGATTATAATGAAATTGCATGACCCAATTTGTTTACAGAGCAGAGGAGAGATTAGATGAGACAGAATACGTTAGATGAGCTGAGAGACCAGTTGGAGGATCTGGATTTGCAGTTGATCGATCTTGTGAATCAACGAGAGATCCTGCTTCAAAAGAATAAGGATTTACGGCCGGAAAGGGCAGATAAGGTGCTTGAACGAATGAATCTCCATTCAAAAGGTGCATTAAGCAAGGAAACTCTGATCGGCTTGTTCAAGCTGCTGGACCAGATTGGACCGGCCGGGAAGCCTGCTAAATTACCCGAACTTCTCGTATCACGAAAAAACAAACCGGAAAATACCGTCGTAACTGTTGCTGGAAAAGAAATTGGCGGTGGACAACCACAATTGGTTGCCGGCCCGTGTGCTGTGGAAAGTGCAGAGCAAGTGGACGCGGCAGCCGGGGCAGTCAAGGCCCAGGGCTTGCATTTTTTGCGGGGCGGTGCGTTTAAACCAAGAACATCGCCATATGATTTTCAGGGGCTCGGTGAAGAAGGCTTGCGGTTATTAAAGCAGGCAGGCAACCGACACGGGCTAGCTGTGATCAGTGAGATTGTGGATCCGAGAGATCTTGAAATGGCTGCCGGCTATCTGGATATGATTCAGATTGGTGCCAGAAACATGCAAAACTTCGAGCTGCTGAAAGAAGCAGGGAGGACAAGAAAACCGATTTTACTAAAAAGAGGACTTGCCGCTACGATCGATGAGTTTATTCATGCCGCAGAATACATTATGGTCCACGGTAATGATCAAATCATTCTTTGTGAACGCGGTATTCGAACGTATGAAAAAGCAACCAGAAATACGCTTGATATCACCGCCGTGCCTCTTCTAAAGCAAGAAACCCATCTTCCGGTGATGGTGGATGTGACCCATTCAACGGGAAGAAAGGATTTGCTGGTGCCCGCAGCCAAAGCCGCTTTGGCCATCGGAGCTGATGGCGTGATGGCCGAGGTCCATCCTAACCCGAAGCAGGCATTATCGGATGCTTCCCAGCAAATGAACTTTACGGAATTTGAACACTTTGTCAATGAGCTCGAAAAGAGCGGTTTATATAAACATAATAAAGTAATGGTATAAGGATAAAGCCCTCTGTTAAATGGGGGCTTTTCTTTTATATGGATGGCCAAGAATATTAAGGAAATGTCTTTTGTGCAATTTGGAGGATAATGAAGCATAATATAGGGATTTAAAGAATGACCTGTATGAGTTGTACACTGGTAGTTACAAAAGAAAATACATAAAAGAATCACGATAAGAGGTTTTTTACTTCCTCATTGAACTCCGTATAATGGGTAGGGTGAACCTGAAACACTGCAAATGGGTCAATTTGTAGCAGGGTCCTTTTCTTTTTTTTGAGGAGGGAAATGAATGATGAATAAACTTGAACAACAAACGAACATACAAAATTCAACTAAACGATCTTTAAGCTTTTTTCTGCTGGCGGTTATCCTTCTTTGGGTAAAATCGTACATCGCCTTCAGGGTTGGATTGAACCTTGATCTTGAGAATGTGATGCAAGAGATCATCCTGGTGATTACACCGCTCAGTTCCGCATTGTTTTTCCTGGGGCTAAGTTTGTTTGCTCCGGCAAAGAGCAGGAACAAAGCGTTGCTTACGATTCATTTTATAATGTCCTTTATTTTATACGCCAATATTGTGTACCACCGGTTCTTTGATGACTTCATTACAATACCGGTCCTGTTTCAATTTAAAAACTTTGGCGATCTCGGCGGAAGTGCACAAAGCCTGATGCATCCGCTTGATATTTTATATTTTTTGGACTTTCTACTGTTATTGACCATTGTATTAACCAAGAAAATAAAACCTGTGGAAAAATTGAAAAAGAAAACCATTGGTCTTGTTTTTATTTCAGCATTCAGCATCTTTTTGGCGAACCTTGGGATGGCGGAAATTCAGCGTCCCGAGCTGCTGACCCGTACATTTGACCGGGCCATTCTGGTTAAGCTGATGGGTGTTTATAACTATCATGTATATGACGCGGTATTGAACACCAAGTCGTCTACACAGCGTGCATTAGCAGACAGTAATGATTTGGCTGAAGTGAAGAACTATTCGGATTCGCAATACAAAAAACCGGATCCAAAAATGTTTGGGGCGGCCAAGGGTAAAAACGTGATTCTTGTATCCATGGAATCCACCCAGAACTTTTTGATCAACAAGAAAATCAACGGTCAGGAAGTTACACCTTTCTTGAATGACCTGACCAAGAAAAGTTATTACTTTGATAATTTTTATCACAATACTGGACAGGGCAAAACGTCCGATGCGGAGTTTTTGATTGATAACTCGCTGTACGGACTGCCTGGAGGATCTGTATATTCAACGAAAGCGCAAAATAAATTTCATGCCACACCGGAGATCGTGAAACAAAAAGGCTATAACCCGGTTGTGTTCCATGCCAACAACAAAAGTTTCTGGAACCGTGACATGATGTACAACACGCTAGGATATAACAAGTTTTACTCTAAGCCTTACTATAATGTGAACGATGAGAACTCGGTAAACTACGGCCTGAAGGATAAGGAATTTTTCAAGCAGTCCATGCCGATGCTTGAGAATTTGAAACAGCCGTTTTACAGCAAGTTCATCACGCTGACCAACCATCACCCGTTCATCTTGAACAATGAACAGGAGAAGAGCATCCAGCCGGCTGATACCGGTGATCCTACAGTAGATAATTACTTTGTAACTGCGCGCTATCAGGATGAAGCCTTGAAGCAATTCTTCCAGCAGTTGAAAGCTTCAGGACTCTATGACAATTCTGTCATTATCCTGTACGGTGACCACTACGGAATCTCCGAGAACCATAATAAAGCAATGAGCAAAATCCTGGGCAAGGAAGTAACACCATATGAACACCTTAAGCTTCAGGAAACACCTTTGTTCATTCATGTGCCCGGGCAAAAAGGTAAAGTAATGCATACCATCGGGGGAGAAATTGATTTGAAGCCAACGATTCTGCATCTGCTTGGCATTAAAACGAAAGGTGACATCCAGTTTGGATCTGACCTCTTTTCTCCGGACCGTGACGAATTTACAGTTCAGAGAGATGGCAGTGCCATAACGAAAGACTATGTCTATGCAGGTGAAAAAGAGAAATGCTACAGACAGTCTGATGGGCAGGAGGTAGCGAATAAACTCTGTAAGCCTGCAAAAGAAAAGGCAGCCAAAGATCTAAACCTCTCTGATAAAGTGGTGTATGGTGACTTGCTTCGCTTCTTTAAAGATGGAAAAATTGTTAATCAGCAAGAATCAAACAAATAAGAGAAAGCCGGCTGAAATCAGCCGGCTTTTTCCTGTTTTGAATGGACTTTTAAGGATTGGAGAAAACTAAACAAAGAAAGTTGGAAAATGTTCACTTTTATACAGTGGAATATGGCAGTTGTACGGGCTTTTCGTTGCCTAACAGCAGTCCTTTACTGTATGATAGCAATAACATTACATAACCTGTCTGGATTGTGGAATTAAAGGAGGATTACTAAATTGAATACAACAATTTATGATGTGGCCCGTGAAGCAGGCGTCTCAATGGCAACTGTTTCCCGTGTCGTTAATGGAAACCCAAATGTGAAACCATCTACAAGGAAAAAGGTGCTTGAAGCGATTGAACGCCTAGGGTACCGACCAAACGCGGTGGCAAGGGGGCTTGCCAGTAAAAAGACAACAACCGTCGGCGTGATTATCCCCGATATCGCGAGCATCTTTTTTGCAGAACTTGCGAGGGGTATTGAAGATATCGCGACCATGTATAAATACAATATTATCTTGTGTAATTCTGACCAGAACAAAGATAAAGAAATTCATCTTTTAAATACATTGCTCGGAAAGCAAGTGGATGGCATCGTCTTTATGGGAGGTAAAATTACAGATGAGCATGTGGAAGAATTTAAAAAATCTCCCGTGCCGATTGTAATGGCGGCAACCGTTGATATGAACAATGAAATCCCGTCAGTTAATATCGATTATCAGCAGGCTGTGTATGATGCGGTTGAGCATCTGTTAAAATCAGGCCATGACTCAGTCGCGATGGTAACCGGCCCGCTGGAGGATCCCATCAACGGCTATCACAAGTTCACAGGCTTCCGTAAAGCAATGGAGGATGCCGGGAAAAAGGTGGATGAAAAACAGATTTTTGTCGGCGATTACACGTATGATTCTGGAATTGAAGCCGTGGAAACCTTCCTTGAAAGCGGAAATATGCCTACAGCCATTTTTGTAGGGACAGATGAAATGGCGCTGGGAGTTATTCATGGCGCACAGGATAAAGGAATCACAGTTCCTGGGGATCTTGAAGTGATCGGCTTTGATAATACACGACTGGCTACGATGGTAAGACCAACCCTTTCAACTGTGGTACAGCCTATGTATGATATCGGAGCGGTTGCGATGCGTCTATTGACAAAGCTCATGAACAAAGAAAAAGTCGAGGAGAACACCGTTGTGCTTCCTCACCGTATTCAATTCAGAAATACAACAAAGAACAACGAACAATAGACGCTACAGAGGTGGGAGAGTTTTGAGAATCGGCATTATTGGAGCGATGGATGAAGAAATCCATTATATGAAACAGGCTCTTGATATTTATGGGGAAAACAATTATGCGAAAACCACCTTCTATGAAGGAACCTACGCCAACAAAGAAGTCGTCCTTTGCAAGTCGGGTGTGGGAAAAGTGAATGCGGCAGTCGTGACACAGCTTTTGGTGGACCGGTTTAACGTGACACATATCATGTTTACCGGCGTCGCAGGGGCCTTGCACCCTGAGCTTGAAATTGGAGATATTGTGATTTCAACAAGTGCCATGCAGCATGATATCGATGCCTCCGCATTAAGTTCGGATTTTCCGCAAGGAACCATTCCCATGTTTAGGTATGAGTCGGATTTTGCGGCAGACCCAAGCCTTGTGGATCTGGCGGAAAAAGCAGCAGCAAAGGTATCCGGAGTTTCTGTCAGAAAGGGAAGGATCCTAAGCGGGGATCAGTTTATTGCAAGCCGCACACTTGTGGAAAAGTATTATCAGCTTTTTGACGGTGCGTGCATTGAAATGGAAGGCTCCGCTGTTGCACAGACTGCTTTTTTAAATGACGTTCCCTTTGTCGTGATCCGTTCGATCTCGGACAAGGCCAATGGCGAAGCAGCTGTCAACTTTACTGAGTTTACAAAGCATGCGGCGAAGCGGTCTTCTGACATGGTAGAAGAGATGCTGAAAGCCATTTAATAAATTGGAAAGACCTGATGCATGTTTGCGTCAGGTCTTTTTTCTGCTGTCCCGGATATGGTGTAATGCCTTGCTTAAGGTCAGGCTGTTTTTTTCCATGATTTCAGGTTTTCGGGGAATCGGTTTATACAAGCCGGGCGGGTCTTCCCATGTAAGCGGCAGGGTGACTGGAGCTGCTTTTTGCCACTTTTCAATCCATTCCATGGGAAGTGATCCTTCCAAATCCATGTCGTTCATCGCCAGCCAGATTTCAGACCAGGCGCGTGGAACGACCCTCCAGATATCATAACCACCGCCGCCGGTGGCGATCCACTTTCCGCCGCAAAACCGGTCGGCCGCTTCCTTTGCGATCCTGGGGATGGCATGATAGGATTTCATCGTTACCGACAGGTGGGTCAATGGATCGTAATAGTGGGCATCTGCACCATTCTGAGACAGAATGACATCAGGCTTGAAAAAGGATGCCACTTCATGGACCGCCGTTTCATACAATTCAAGCCATGATTCATCTTCTGTAAAGGCATCCACGGGGAGGTTAAAGGAGTAGCCGTAACCGTCGCTTTGACCCTTCTCCGTGACGTTTCCGGTGCCCGGAAACAGATACCGGCCAGTCTCATGTATTGAAAGGGTACAGACATCCGGATCTTCATAAAAGGACCATTGCACCCCGTCTCCATGATGAGCATCCGTATCAATATAAAGCACTCTCGCACCGTACTTCTTTTTCAAATAAGCAATGGCTACAGCGCTGTCATTGTAAACACAAAAACCGGAAGCTTTTCCGCGAAATCCGTGATGAAGTCCCCCGCTTGCATTAAATCCATACGTTGCTTTGCCTTCCATCACCATCTCAGCAGCTGTCAGGGTCGCACCCACTATCCACGCGCTTGCTTCATGCATGCCGGAAAAAATCGGGGTATCCTCAGTCCCAAGTCCGTAATTTTCTGCTGCAGCTCCTTTTAAGGTCCCATCCCCGGCTTTTTTTACGGCTTCGATATAAGCTGTATCATGGATGAGTGCGAGCTCTTCATCGGTTGCCATTCGGGGCTGTACGATTTGGCTCTCATTCAGTGCATCAGACATGCGCAGCAGATCATAGGTCAGCTTGACGCGCAATTGGTTGAAGGGATGCCCTTCATTGAATTTGTAACGCAGCAGGTCATCGGAATAAACAAAAACAGGCTTTTTCATTGTCCCACTTCCGGTTCCTGCGGCCAAATGACGTCATAACCATTCTGCCTTAATTCTGAAGCAATTCGGTAAGGATTCATCGTTCCAATGCGCAGGACAAGGATTTTTTGGCTGTCGTCCTGCTTGCTCGGATAGACAAGCACACTATTGATATTGATTTTAAATTTCTTGATCAGCGAGGCAACATCTGCCAGCTGTCCGGCTATGTTTTCAACTTTAACTTCCAGATGGGAGCTCGGCTGATGGGCACCGGTCAATTGGATCAATGTGTACAGCATGTCCCGTTCTGTAATGACCCCCACCAGTTTTTCATGCTCAAGCACAGGGATACAGCCGATTTGATGCTCATAAAAAACACTGAGAAGATCTTCTGCAAAATCAAGGGGATGGGCGGTAATCACATCCCTTACCATGATCTCCGATATCGGCCGTTCCAACTTGTCCGCATGATCGGCTGCATCAAAGATGGAAGGGCAGGCATCCCTGAGGTCACGGTCGGAAATGATCCCTGCCAATGATCCATCCTCGACAATAATGGGCAGGTGTCTGATCCGGTGTTTTTTAAGCGTAAGCAGGGCCTCCACAATGGTTGTTTCGGGCCGTGCGGTAACGGGCTTTTTATTCATCATATCCTGAACAATCATCTTTATTTCCCCTTTCTGCGGCTTTCTGGAACGCTATGTCTTTGGGTAGGAATAGTTAATACATGAAACGGTTCTGAAACCGAATCCGGTCAAACTGCTGGACGGACTCCATCGAAACCCGGCTGCCGAATCTGACCATTAAGCAGTTTGCAGGGTGGGAACTGATCTCGGGATCATCCGTTGCCATATATTCCAAACCGCCGGCGTTCATCATTTTTTCCATGACTTTTCGGTAATCCCACACCGATAAACCGGTGCCTTTTAAATCCCAATGCCAGTAATACTCCGTCGTAATAATAATATAATCTTCCATGCTGTCATCCATCATGGACACCCTTAACAGGCTTTTCCCTATTTTATAGTTCCGGTAATCAGAAATGACTTCGATCGCTCCAAGCTCAAGAAGATTTTCCATATTGCCATGTGACCATCGTTCCATTGGATCAGGATAAACGTATGTAACGTAACCGATGATGGTATCCTTTGTTCTGGCAATAATAATCCTTCCTTCATCAAGGCCGGCGATTTCGATAAGAGCTTCATGCTGCTGAGGTGAGGGCCTGAACGCTTTTAGTCCGGCATGAAATTCGTAACCGGCCAGATGTTCCGGCGAGATGGGACCCTCAATAATAACCTTGCCTGAAGGTGTATCAACAGCAAGGCAATTGTAAGTTTTAATATGATTCATGTATACACCACCCAAGTAAAAATTCATCTACTTCCATTATACATAACAAAAAAGATTTGTAAGGGATTTCAAGTCAGTCAGATTTGACATTTCTAATAAATTTAAATATTTTGAACCTATATGATATACTTAGTATGTATATATTTATTGGCATAGGAGGAGATTGACAGATGAAGGTGGAAGCGCTTCCTAGTATCAAAGGTAATTTTAATCTGGAAGATTATCAAACAGCATATGATGCATTTGACTGGACCGAAGTTGAAAAAGAATTCTCCTGGTATGAAACGGGGCGAGTCAATCTGGCCTATGAAGCAGTGGACAGGCATGCGGAAGGGAACAGAAAAAATAAAGTCGCTCTTTATTTTTCTGATCAAAAAAGAGATGAAAAATACACATTCCGCGATTTGAAGGAAATGTCCAACCGGGCAGGGAATATGCTCCGTCAGCTTGATGTTGAAAAAGGGGACAGGGTGTTTATTTTTATGCCTCGTTCTCCCGAGCTGTACTTTGCACTTTTGGGTGCGGTAAAAGTTGGAGCGATCGTTGGCCCGTTGTTTGAAGCATTCATGGAGGGGGCTGTCAGGGACCGCTTGGAAGACAGTGAGGCAAAAGTGCTCATTACCACTCCTCAGCTCCTGGAGCGTGTACCTGTAAGCGAACTGCCTCATCTCAAGCATGTTGTTCTTGTAGGGGAGGATGTGAAAGAAGAGGGGCCGTATGTCGACTTTTTCAGCAGAATGGAAAAAGCGGACAAGCATCTTGATATCGAATGGGTAGACCGCGAAGACGGTTTAATCCTTCACTATACCTCCGGATCTACCGGAAAACCAAAGGGCGTATTGCATGTTCATAATGCCATGATTCAGCATTACCAGACAGCCAAATGGGTGCTCGACTTGAAAGATTCCGATGTATACTGGTGCACCGCCGATCCAGGCTGGGTGACCGGAACATCCTACGGTATTTTCGGTCCATGGCTCAACGGGGCATCCAATGTGATTCGCGGCGGCCGCTTCAGTCCGGAAGATTGGTACGGCACGATCGAAAAATATGGTGTAACCGTCTGGTATAGTGCACCAACGGCTTTCCGTATGCTGATGGGAGCAGGAGATGAGGTCGTGAAGCGTTTTGATCTTTCCTCGCTGCGCCATGTACTGAGCGTCGGTGAACCGCTCAATGCTGAAGTTGTACGTTGGGGAATGAAGGTCTTCAGTCTTAGAATTCATGATAACTGGTGGATGACGGAAACAGGAGCCCAGCTGATCAGTAACTATCCGGCAGTGGAAATTAAACCTGGCTCCATGGGGAAACCATTCCCTGGCATACAAGCGGCCATTATCGACGACCAGGATAACGTGCTTCCGCCAAACCGAATGGGGAATCTGGCCATTAAGAAAGGCTGGCCTTCCATGATGAGGGCCATCTGGAATAATCCGCAAAAGTATGAATCTTATTTTACACCTGGCGGCTGGTATGTTTCCGGAGACTCGGCTTATATGGACGAGGAAGGATACTTCTGGTTCCAGGGAAGAATCGATGATGTGATTATGACGTCCGGTGAACGGGTAGGTCCGTTTGAAGTGGAAAGCAAGCTCGTCGAACATCCGGCGGTTTCAGAAGCGGGTGTTATCGGAAAACCCGATCCAGTGCGCGGTGAAGTGATCAAGGCGTTTATTGCACTAAGGGAAGGATATTCACCAAGCGATGAACTGATTGAAGAGATCCGTTCATTTGTAAAATCCGGCCTTGCTGCCCATTCAGCGCCAAGAGAAATTGAATTCCGTGACAAACTGCCTAAAACAAGAAGCGGTAAAATTATGAGACGCGTATTGAAAGCATGGGAGCTCGACCTTCCGACTGGCGACCTGTCCACGATGGAAGACTAAAAGAAAAGAAGATATGAAAAACCCCTCGATCAATTCGAGGGGTTTTCTGTTTCCTTTTTATCGGTATTCTGTTCATCAGATGGTTTCTTTGGCGTATCGGATGGTTTTTCTTCGGTTGGTTTCTTTTCCTTTGGTTTCTCTTTCTCGGGCTCTTCTTTTGTATCTTTTTTGGATTCCTTTTTAGAATCTTCCTTTTTTTTGTCTTTATCGGTGGATTCCTGTTTTTTCGTACCGTAGGTGACTTTTTCCGACGGAGACGATTCCTTGCCTGCAATGTCCACTGCGGTGACATAGAGTACACCTGAAGGGGCAGACAGGGAGGTCTGGTCTGATGTCACGCTATCAATCTTCTTAAAGGATCCACTGGTGCCGGAAGCCTGATAGATGCGGTAACCGATCACATCGCTCTCACCTGAGGACGACCAGGATAGCTTACCGTCTTTAACGGATATTCCGCTGACCGTACCAGGCGCTTTGCCGTTTTCCGGCAAGCTTTTGTCAGGGAGGAGATCTCCGGCATCTACGCCGGCAGCTTCTTTCAAATCCACACCATTAAATAATTCCTCATCGACCATTACACCATTTTTCGTAAACTCTTTTGGTGTAGAATCAGACGCCTTGTATTTTTTGCCGTTCGCAATGACATAAAGGCCGGTATCCAAACTGTTGTCTTTTGAATTAGGCGCATATTTCACATTAAATAAATCGGTTGTGACCAATCCGGCTTTTCGGCAAAGATCAGATGGAAGCTTTCCGGAAATGCCGCATATTTCTTTTCTTACGATACCAGACGGCATGCTGAACCGCTCTTTAGGAGCAATCAGTGAAGGCGCGTATTTATAGGCATCATTCGCAAAAGCCGCCCACAAGGTCTGGCTGATATGCTGTTGTCCGGCCGGAAGGGCATCCGGCTTGTCATAGCCATGCCAAACACCAAGAGTTACGTTAGGGTTGGTGGCAACGAACCAGGAATCCTTCGCTGATGATGTGGTTCCTGTCTTTCCTGCCCAGTCGGCAGAAAAATTCAGTCTGCCTGGAATACTCGCTGCTGTTCCGCCCGGTTTCAATACATCTCTCATCATATCAAGGATCAGATAAGAAGTCTGTGGAGAATAAGCAGTGACCGGTTTAACTTTGTGCTGATATACGACTTTCCCGTTTTTTCCTACGATCTTATTGATCAGGTATGCATCCACGAACTTCCCTTGATTCGCGAAGGTGGCGAAAGCATTTGTGTTTTCTTCAACCGTTACCCCGTGGGTAAGACCACCGATGGCAACTGACGGTGCGCTTTTATCTGCTTCCGCAATACTAGAGAATCCCATTTTTTCCAGGCGGTTGAACGCATCGGCGTGGTCAGCCATCAAGTAGCTTCTCAGTGCCGGGATATTATAGGATTTTGCAAGTGCAGTTCTGGCCGAAAGAAGACCATGGTACCGGTTATCATAGTTGTGCGGATTATATTTACCTATCGTCAAAGGTGTATCCGGAATAATGTAGCCCGGCTGCATTTTTCCTTCTTCAATGGCTGGCGCGTAAGCGAGAAGCGGCTTCATGGTTGATCCATTTTGGCGTAATGCCTGTGTCGCATGGTTCAACTGCTCACGGTTATAGTCGCGGCCGCCAACAAAGCTGAGAATCGCTCCCGTTTTATTTTCGATTAAAATGGATCCCACTTCCTGGGGCTGCTGGACATACACCCATTTTCCTTTGACATTTTTGACGCGTACCGTGTGAGGAGATCCAAAGAGATACTTGTTCTTTGCCGTTTTCTCCATTTCATCATAAATCTTTTTATTGATGGTGGTATAAATTTTCAAGCCTTTTTGGCGAAGCTGTACATAAGCGTTCTGGCGGTATTCGTCCTTTTCCTTCCGCTTCAGCTTGGAATAGTTTTTACCATCTTGTTTCGCAGCCTGTGCCGCTAAAATGGACGCTGAACGCCGTTCGACTTCCATGCTTAAATACGGATATTTTTCATAGGAATTATCTTTTTTCTTAGTAAAATGTTTTTTTACATCATACTTTATGGCTTTTTCATATTGGTCTGGTGTAATTTTTTCAGCAGTGAGCATCCGCTTGAGCACGATTTTCATACGGTTCGTTCCGGCGCTGATATCCTTTTTCACATCCCCGCTGTTCGTAAACGGAGAATACACAAATGGATTCTGCGGCATTCCGGCGAGAAACGCGGCTTGCGGAAGACTTAAATCCTTCGCATCCACACCAAAAACCCCTTGTGCAGCCGCCTGTATGCCCGCGACGTTGTGGCCGGATGAACTGCGTCCAAAAGGAACAATATTCAAGTATGCTTCGAGAATTTGCTCTTTCGTAAAAAAGTGTTCCAGACGGAGAGCCAGCAGAATTTCTTTTGCTTTCCGGTCGAAGGAGACTTCGTTGGTCAGGATTTGGTTCTTGATCAGCTGCTGGGTCAGCGTACTTCCTCCCGAGCGGTTAGCTGATCCGGTTACTTCCTGAATGACGGCACGTATGATGGCTTTTGGAACAACACCTTCGTGCTCGTAAAAATATTCATCTTCTGTTGAGATGACAGCATCTTTTACAAAAGGAGAGATGTTTTTTAACGATACCTCGTCGCGGTTCAGATCCGCCCGAAGGTTGCCCAGTTTTGATTTGTCATTAAAGTACATCATACTCGTCGTCGAGTAGTTGTAAATCTCTTCTTTCATGGTAGCTTCGGCCCTGACCGGCTCATTTTTTACAAGTGAAGCCAGAAAGCCTGCACCGGCTCCAGCTGCCAGACAGCCGCCAAGCAAGATCAAAACGACGATGATTAAAAATAAGTTCCATGTAAAAGTGTATGTTTTATCGGCGGCCTGGATAATTTTCTTCTCATTAAGGTAGGCGATGAAACGCCTCCATTTTTCCTTAATTACCTCTAGATGAGACATATGTAAATTCCCCCCTATTTGACTAATTATATCATATCCGTTGTCGTTTGAAGGGAGTGAGGGTACAATTTTGTCAATGAAAGAGGAATTGACATCGCCCTTCAGCTATGGTAAAAAGAAGAATATATGCTAATTGGATAAGTAAGAAGCGAAGATAGGAATGAGTAGTAACTGTCTCCCTGTTTCAGAAAGCTGGTGGCCGCTGCAAACCAGTACACAGACGGATTATGAAGTACACCCTGGAGCTTTCTTTGTGAACATACAGTAGCAAAGACCGGTTGAAAAGCCGTTAACCGATATGAGTGGAAGGATTTTTCCTTCAACAAGGGTGGTACCGCGATAATCACGTCCCTTATTCAGGGGGCGTTTTTTATTTGTCTTTTTTAATTGGATGCAATGAAAGGAGCAACATTAATGGGAATCTTGCAAGATTTGGAATACCGGAATCTGATCAACCAGATGACCGACCGAGAAGGTCTGGAAGAAAAACTGAACAGCGGAAAAACAGCATTTTACTGCGGGTTTGACCCGACAGCGGACAGTTTGCATGTCGGCCATCTTCTCGTAATTATGACAATGCGCCGCCTTCAGCAGGCAGGACACCAGCCTATTCCATTGGTGGGAGGCGCCACTGGGATGATTGGTGATCCGAGCGGAAAAAAAGCGGAGCGCACACTGAATGAATCCAGTGTCGTCGAGCAATGGAGCGAGCGCATCAAAGGCCAGCTTTCCAAGTTTTTGGATTTCGAAGCTGAGAACAATCCTGCGGAAATTGCCAATAACTATGAGTGGATTGGGAACATGGATGTAATTACCTTCCTTCGTGATGTGGGTAAATACTTCCCGCTGAACTATATGCTCGCGAAAGAATCGGTAGAATCCCGTTTGGAAGCAGGAATTTCCTTTACCGAGTTTACGTACATGATTCTGCAATCATATGATTTTCTGCAATTATACCGCCAGAAGGACTGCCGCCTTCAGCTGGGAGGAAGCGACCAGTGGGGGAACATTACTGCAGGGCTTGAACTGATCCGAAAAGCAGGGGAAGAAGAGAAGGCATTTGGCCTGACAATTCCGCTTGTTACAAAGAGTGATGGAACCAAGTTTGGTAAAACGGAAGGCGGAGCAATCTGGCTGGATCCGGAAAAAACCACTCCGTACGAGTTCTATCAGTTCTGGATCAACACGGATGACCGCGATGTCGTCAAATTCCTGAAATACTTCTCGTTCAAGAGTGAAGAAGAGATCGGGGCACTTGAGGAGCAGGTACAAAACGCTCCTGAAAAACGTGCGGCTCAAAAAGCGCTTGCCGAAGAACTGACAGCTCTCGTTCATGGGGATGCAGCCCTTGAACAAGCCATCAAAATTTCACAAGCTTTGTTCAGCGGCCAGCTTTCCGAGCTTTCCGGAGCTGAGATTGAACAAGGATTTAAAGATGTTCCATCCTTTGAAATGGAATCTAAAGAGGACATAGGACTCATCGATTTGCTTGTAGCAAGCAAGATTTCTCCTTCCAAACGGCAGGCGCGCGAGGATATCACAAACGGAGCGATCTCCATTAACGGCGAACGTTGCCAGGACCTTGAAAAAGTTGTTGGAGCAGACTCACGAATCGATGATCGATTTGTCGTCATCCGCCGTGGTAAGAAGAAGTACTTCCTGATCCGATACTAAATAGACGAAAACCGGCTCACCATTATGGTAAGCCGGTTTTTTTAAGACAAATCGTGATTCAAAAGATTGCTGCTTTCCAGAACATCTTTGTAAAAAATCTTCATTGCAAGTTGATTGGAGTGCAAGGTGCGAGACTCCTCGAAAATAGGCAGGTGTTTACGCCGGTACATAGGCGCTCGCACCGGTAAAAGCGAGCAGCCTGGAACGGAAATCAACCACTCCGAGAGGAACATCCCGTTTACAGTAAAAAAAAGCGTCCCGCATAAACGGAACGCTTTCTTAAACTTAACGAGAGTAGTACTCGACGATAAGTTGTTCTGAAATTTCAGCTGGCAATTCAGAACGCTCTGGCAAGCGAGTGAATGTACCTTCAAGTTTGTTTTCGTCAAAAGTCAAGAAGTCAGGAACGAAGTTGTTTACTTCGATTGCTTCTTTAACCGCGCTTAGGTTTTGAGACTTTTCACGGATTCCGATTACTGAACCAACTGCAACGCGGAATGATGGGATATCAACGCGCTTACCGTTTACAGTAACGTGTCCGTGGTTTACCAATTGACGAGCTGCACGGCGAGTGCGAGCAAGGCCAAGACGGTAAACGATGCTGTCCAAACGAGACTCAAGAAGGATCATGAAGTTTTCACCATGAATTCCTGCCATTTTGCCAGCGTCGTTGAAGATGCGGCGGAATTGGCGCTCGTTTACACCATACATATGACGAAGCTTTTGCTTCTCTTGAAGTTGTAAACCGTATTCAGAAAGTTTTTTACGTTGGTTAGGACCATGTTGTCCTGGAGCGTAAGGACGCTTTGCTAATTCTTTTCCAGTTCCGCTTAGGGAAATACCTAAACGACGGGAAATCTTCCATGATGAACCTGTATATCGAGCCATGAATGACTCCTCCTTCACGTGTTTTGTTTTTGTAAAACAAGAACAGTGACTGTTTTCTTTCCACCTGTTTATTTTGTTGGCCTATACCTTCACTTCAGCAGCCGTAGAAGCTACGTGATATACCATGCCAGGGAGGCATGTAACAAAATAACAGCAAGTGACGAACACAGTGCCGCTTTATTTTACACAAAGTCTAGTATATGTTTTTTTGGGCGCCAAGTCAAGGGATGTCTTCAAGAAAAGGATACATTGGCCGGAACCGATGAATACATTAGTAAGGAAGGGGAGGATTCACCTTTCTGAAGAAGAAGCTATTATAGTAAGCGCTTACAAACAGAGAAGGGGTGCATAGATGAAATCCAATTATTTTGAGACGCACGCGATTCATGCTGGATATGATGACAGGGAGCATAGCGGCAGTCTTTCCCCGCCCATCTTTCAAACTTCAACCTTTGTGTTTCCTGATGCAGAAACCGGAGAGCGGAGATTCGCCGGTACGGAGGAGGGCTACGTGTACTCCCGGCTGAAAAATCCGACGGTCCGCCAATTCGAAGAAAGAATGGCGGTGCTCGAAGGCGGTGAGAAAGCATTGGCGTTTGCTTCCGGGATGGCGGCAGTTTCTGCTGTTTTGCTGGGACTTGCGAAAACCGGAGAGCATATTCTTTGTTCAGAAGGAGTGTATGGCTGTACGTACGGACTCCTTCAATTCATGGAGGAGCGCCTGGGAATCAGTCATTCCTTTCTCTCCATGGAAAGCGCAGAAGAGCTCGATGCGGGAATCTTGTCAAATACATCACTGATTTATATTGAGTCTCCGATCAATCCGACGATGAAGCTGGTCGACCTGGAAATGGTGGTGACTATAGCAAAAGAAAAAGGAATTCCAGTCATTGTCGATAATACATTTTGTTCGCCGTACCTGCAGAGGCCGCTGGAGTTAGGTTGTGACCTTGTTGTTCACAGCGCGACCAAATATTTATGCGGCCACGGCGATGTGATAGGGGGTGTGGCTGTTGGCAGGCAAGAAGTGATGGAACAGATTGCCCACGCCGCACAAAAGGATATAGGCGGTATTATGTCTCCATTTGATGCATGGCTGCTTCTGAGAGGAATAAAGACGCTTCCGGTGCGGATGGACCGCCATTGTGATAATGCTGAACACATTGCGCTCCTGTTAAAACGGCATCCTTATGTTGATGGCATTTTTTATCCCGGTGATCCGGATTTTCCCCAGTATGATATTGCCTGTAAGCAAATGAAAAAGTCAGGGGGAATGATCAGTTTCAGAATTAAGGGAGGAAAAGAAGAAGCACAGCAGCTTGTGAACGAGCTGCAGCTTATTAAAATCGCCGTCAGCCTTGGTGATGCAGAAACATTGATTCAGCATCCGGCCACCATGACCCATTCGGGAGTCCCGGAGCACGAACGGGAGAACATGGGAATTCCCCAAAATCTGCTCCGCCTGTCTGTAGGGCTGGAAGCATGGCAGGACATCTGGGCTGATCTCGAGCAGGCACTGCATTCGCTCATGCAAAAAGAGGACCAGGTAGTATCCTAAAAAAAACGGCCCGGAATGATTCCGGTGCCGTTTTTTATGTTTAATCTTAAATGTGTTTATTCAGTTCATCCACAAACTTTTCAAGCCACTCTTGATCGGTTTGATCAAATCTTCCTTTTTCCGGGCTGTCGATATCAAGCACACCAAAAAGCTGTCCGTCCTTTACGATGGGCACGACAATTTCAGATTGTGACGCAGCATCGCAGGCAATGTGTCCTGGAAATTGGTGAACATCTTCAACAACAAGGGTCTTTTGCTCTTTCGCTGCTGTACCGCACACACCTTTACCGATCGGAATCCTTACACAAGCAGGAAGACCTTGAAATGGCCCCAGTACAAGCTGATCCGATAATTCTTCGTATTCGTAAAATCCAACCCAGTTAATGTTGGGAAGGAACTGGTTTAAAAGCGCGGAAGCATTGGCCAGGTTGGCCGTGATGCTTGTTTCATCTTCCAAAAGAGCACGTGCCTGTTTAAGCAGCTGTTCGTATCCCTCTTTGCGATTCTGACTGTATTTTTCGACTGTAAACATGAACATCCCCCTTTATGTGCTAGCCGTCTTTTACCATCTTATCAAAAATTGTAGAAGAAAACATCCGAACAGATGTATTTGTCGAGCGAATCTTAAAGGGAAAAACACCGCTATGAAAGAAAAAAGAAGTATAAGAAGGGCGGTGGTTGTAATATGTCAAAAGATCAGATGGCCACAAAGATAAAAATTGCCGAAGCGGCGGTTGAACTGTTTACAAGTCAGGGGTATCAGGGAACTTCTGTCCGTCAGATTGCAAAAAAAGCGGGAGTGAACCTTGCTCTTGTTTCCTACCATTTCGGAGGCAAGAAAGGACTTCTCGAAGAATTGGTCTCCTCGTTTTATGAGGGATACATCCGTAAAATTGAAGTCGTCTACCATACCTCCGCCGATCTACCCGAGAAGGAGCGGCTGCTCGAAGTGATTGAGAGTGTCCTGAACTATCAGCTGCGGCAGCCTCATCTGTCCCGGTTTGTCCATCGTGAAATGACCCTGGACTCCACGCTCGTTCGCGAAGTGATGACCACTTACCTGGCAAAAGAAAAATATTATTATGATTCCATTTTTGAAAAAGGAATGAAACAAAAAGAGTTTCACAAACAGCCGGTTATGCTTTTGACCCTGCAGCTGCGCAATCTGATTATTATGCCTTTTCTTCATCCTTTATATATTTCTGAAGTGTTTTATACTGCACCTCATGACCCGTTATTTGTTACTTCTTATATGAGTTTTATCCATAAATGGCTGGAACAGTCTGTCTGTGTACCGCAAAGGAAAGGCTCTCTTCTTTCTGCCGTGCAAAATCCATTATTCGCTACGATTCAGGAAAAGTGGAACGGTTAAGCTTCCCGTATGGATGAGTGAATCGAGACCTTGCCCCAATCCCTTCACGCTGTGGGCATCTGATCCATATACGAGAGGGATTTCTTGATCTACGGCGGCTTCAATCACCCAATCCGGGGGATAAGGTTCCTTGCAGAAAGGCTTTGATAGTCCGGCTCCATTATAGTCCAGTTCTAGACCGTAAGTTTTCACGAGTTGTAAAATACCCTGGATTTCACGGTCGAAAGAAGTTTCTGTCGGATAGAGAGCCTGAAATTTATTTACTAGTGTCATGTGGCCGATCCTTTTTGGTTTGTACTTGCCAAGATCGGAAGTGATCGATTGGGCCAATGTCCTGTAATACGATGAATGGACTTGGTCTGTGCTGCCAAATACGGCGGCAATTTTTCCAAACATCTCTTCACTGTAATCGAGGCAATAATAATGGTCAGCTTGCTTTAAAAAGTGAACTGACAGGACTGCGTCATCCAGCCGGGGGCCGAATTCATCCAGGAATGTTCTGGTTTCGTTCTCCCATCCCTCAATATAATCCACTTCCAGACCGATATTAAGAGTTAGGGCACTGTTGTAATATTTTTTTAATGAAGTAAGCTCGTCAAGGTATGCCGGAAGCCTGGACATTTCCATCGCTGAATCGTTATCAGGTACAGGATCTGTGAATCCTTCGGGAAGAGGGGCGTGCTCAGTAAAGGTCATGCCGCGGTAACCCAATTGAATGGCCCTTTCGATATACTCTGTCAGTGGATCGGCTGAACCGTGGGGACAATAGGGGGTGTGAATATGGCCGTCATATATTCCTGTCATGCTTAACCTCCTGATTGGTTTTAAATAAAAAACGACTTTGATAATTCTGGAAAAAAATTATTCATTTTTTTCATTTTTTTTTGGTCAAAAATCGGGTTTACATGTTATCATTAGAACATTGAGTCAGCACTAAATGTGGTTTTAGAGGAAGAAAAATGCCGGCTCGAAGTAAAAACAGGAATAAATCATTATTACAATAAAACGTAAATCATTGTAACATGATTATTACATAGATTTTGCAGTTTTGCAGAAAGGAAGAAAGGGTGCTTCCTATGACATACATAATTGCCGCAGTAATTCTTTTAATTGCTTTAGTTGTTTTCGGCTCCTTTTCACGCAAACGGATTTACAAGCAGATTGACCGGCTGGAATCCTGGAAAATGGAGATCATGAACCGTCCTCTGACAGAGGAAATTTCAAAGGTCAAAGGGCTTACCATGGTAGGCGAAACGGAAGAAAAGTTTGAATCCTGGCGAAATGATTGGGATGAGATGGTAACTGTCGAGCTGCCAAATATGGACGAGGCCTTGTTTGATGCGGAAGAAAGTGCAGATAAATACAGGTTCAACAAAGCAAAAGGAATCCTTCGACGAATTGAATCACAGCTTCTGGGGATGGAAGGACGAATTAAAGCCATCTCCACAGAAATAGATGAGCTGGTGACCAGCGAAGAGTTGAACAGAGAAGACATCATTGAAGCGAAGGATCAATTCAGTGAAGGTAAAAAGTATTTTCTTACACACTCCCGCTCGTTGGGGAAGACAGCTGCACTGTTTGAAGCTGAGTTCTCGGAAGTCAATACAATGTTTGCGCAGTTTGACGAAATGACCTCACAGGGCAACCACCTCGAAGCCCGAAAAATCCTCGTAAACAGTATCGAACGCTTAAAAGATCTCCGCGAGAAAATGGAGTCTGTGCCAGAATTGCTTGTCCTGCTTTTATCCGATCTTCCATCGAGCCTGAAAGATCTCAAGGACGGATTCTCCGATATGGAAGAGCAAGGGTATATCCTGAATCATATCGGCATCGATAAAGAAATCAGCTCCATGAACGAGCGGATCGCCGCTTTACTTGAAAAGGTGTATGAGTTGGAAATTGATGAAACCCAAAAAGGCATTGATCAATTAAACACAGAAATTGACCAATTGTATGACCTGCTGGAAAATGAAGTGATATCCAAGCAGTTTGTGTTTAAAGAGAAGGAAGTCATCCTTCAGTCTCTGGCCGATCTTCAGCTGGATATGGAAAAGATTCGTGCAGAAGCAGACATGGTTTCTCTAAGTTACCAGCTTGACCAGTCCGATGTAGAGGTGCATAAGCGACTGGAGAAGATGTTTAACAAGTTGCAAACCCGCTTTGCTTTGATTGAACACTCGATTGAGGAAAAAAAGGATTCCTATTCCGTCATCCGTGAGATGATGGAGGAGATGGCGGTTCAGCTGGAGGATCTGAAAAAATCCAATCAGGAATATCAGGAAAAGCTGGTGAATCTCCGAAAGGACGAGCTTGAAACCAAGGAGAAGCTGAAAGAACTTAGAAGACGGCTGCTTGAAGCAAGAAGAATGATGCAAAAAAGCAACCTGCCAGGACTGCCTGATCACTATCTGATGACCATCGAAAAGGCTGAAAACTATATTATTGAGGTGTCAAAACGCCTTGACGATAAACCGCTCGAAATTGCTGAAATTACCGAAGTGCTTGAAAATGCGCTTGAAGCAGTGGAAGAAGGATATAAAGAAACGGCCGAAATCATTGAAACAGCCATGCTTGCAGAAAAAGTCATTCAATATGGCAACCGCTACAGAAGTTCTTATTCTTCCGTTTCGGTCCGGCTCATTGAAGCAGAGATTGCGTTCCGCAACTTTCAATATGAAGAAGCACTCAATCTGGCAGCCAATGCCATAGAAAGTGTTCAGCCGGGGATCCTGAAAGAACTCGAAGTTAACGTGAAACAAAAAATCTGATAAAGCTGGAATCCGTAAAACGGGTTCCGGTTTTTTTTATATTCACCAAAGAAGCGGAACTTCGTATACATGGGAAGCAGAGCAGAAGGTTTAGTTTCTTGTGATGATGGAATGCTAAAAGCACGGAAAAATACAATTTTTTCTTTTCATCCATTATGGTATTATAGAATGATGTGTAGAATAAGTGAGTTATGCGGAGGACTCGATCATGATTTATTTTGACAACAGTGCAACAACCAAACCCTATAAAGAGGTTCTTGATGCGTTCGTTACGGTTTCTCAAACGTATTTCGCCAATCCATCCTCCATTCATTCCAAAGGCGGAGAAACAGAACGTCTGATGCTTCAAGCTCGGAAAACAGTAGCTGGGCTGCTGAGTGTTAAGCCAAACGAAATTATCTTCACTTCCGGAGGAACGGAAGGAAACAATACAGCTATCAAAGGAATCGCATTAAAACATCAGGAACGTGGCAAGCATTTGATCACGAGTGAAGTGGAGCATGCTTCATCCTATGAAACGTTTCATTATCTCGAATCCCTGGGTTTTGAAGTCACCTGCCTTCCGGTAAACCGTAAAGGTGAAATTTCACTCGAACAGCTGGAGAACAGCATCAGGGAGGATACCATTTTAGTTTCGCTCATCCATGTGAACAATGAAGTCGGCACGATTCAGCCTGTCGTGGATGCCGGTAAAATTTTAAAGAGATTCCCGAAAGTATTCTTCCATGTGGATCATGTGCAGGGAATTGGCAAGGTGCCTTTGAACCTGAAAGAAGCTGCTATTGATTTATGTACGATGTCAGGCCATAAATTTCATGGCCTGAAAGGCACCGGCATTCTGTATAAGCGCGAAGGGGTAAGCCTTTCGCCGCTTCTTACGGGCGGAGAGCAGGAAATCAACGTACGGGCGGGCACAGAAAATGTGGCAGGCATCGTTTCCATCACCAAGGCGCTCCGTATGTCTTTTGACAAAATGGATGCTGGCGTGGAGACCATGAACCGTGTCAAGGAGCGGATTTTGGAAGGTCTTTCGGAAATCCAGGGAATTTCAATCAATACACCTGCTGACGGATCTCCTCACATTATCAACTTTTCGGTGGATGGAGTGAAGCCCGAGGTACTGATCCACACACTTGATCAAAAGAATATTTATGTATCCACCCGTTCAGCTTGTTCATCAAAGCAAGCGGGGCCGAGCAGAATACTTATGGCCATGGGGCTGGGACAAAAGAGGGCGAACACGGCCATACGGATCAGTCTGTCGTATGAAAATACGCTGGAGGAAGCAGAGATTGTCCTTAAGGAACTAAAAAATGCAGTGGTTCAGCTGCAGACAGTAATGGGGTAAATAAACATGCAATATAATCACATTGTTATTCGTTTTGGTGAATTGTCGCTAAAAGGGAAGAATAGAAGACATTTTGAAAGCCAACTGAGGGAGACGGTTCGCAAAAAGCTGTCACCGTTTACGAATGCAGTCGTTCTCAAGTCATACGACCGGATTTTGGTAGAAATTAACGGAGAAGATCATGAAAAAATGATTGCAAAACTGCAGGAAGTGTTTGGAATTCATGCTATCAGTCTGGCCATCCGGGCAGAAAATGAACTTGAAAGCATAAAAGAAGCAGCGCTAGCCACGTTTTTAAAAAATGGACAAGGTCCGAAAACCTTCAAGGTTTCTGCACGCAGGAGCAATAAACATTTTCCGGTCGGTTCCATGGAACTGAATCGGGAAGTCGGCGGCCACATTTTAAAGAATACCGAAAATGTATCTGTGGATGTCCATCATCCGGACATCGATGTTAAGGTCGAAGTCAAAGACAATGGAACATTTATCAGCTGTGAGACCTATCCCGGGGCAGGCGGACTGCCGATCGGTGTTGGCGGTAAAGCGCTATTGATGCTGTCTGGAGGCATTGACAGTCCGGTTGCAGGCTACCTTACCATGAAGCGTGGTGTCCGTCTTGAGGCGGTACACTTTCACAGTCCCCCTTTTACCAGTGAACGGGCAAGGCAAAAAGCGGAAGACCTCATGCAGGAGCTGACAAGATATGGAGGTAAAATGAAGCTTCATATCGTTCATTTTACTAAAATTCAGCAGATCATTAAGGAAAAGATTCCGGCAAGCTACAGCATGACGATTATGAGGCGGATGATGCTGCGCATCGCCGAGCGGATCGCAGAAGAGCGAAATGCAATGGCCATTGCGAATGGGGAAAACCTGGGTCAGGTGGCCAGCCAAACGATGTACAGCATGCATACCATCAATGAAGTGACCAACCTTCCGATTATCCGGCCGGTGGTTACGATGGACAAACTGGAAATTATTGATATTTCGCAAAAAATTGGAACGTATGATATTTCCATACGTCCATATGAAGACTGCTGTACCATTTTTGTTCCGGCAGCACCCAAAACGAAACCAAAACGAGAAAAAGCCAATCGGTTTGAACAGGCTATCGAGAATATGGATGAGCTGATCCAGGAAGCCGTGGATACAATCGAAACCGTAACCTTTGAAGAGCAAAAAGAACAAACGGAATTTGAAGACTTATTTTAAAACAGTCCTGAAGGTGCCCTGCATCTTCAGGATTTTTTTTGGTTATCCACTTAATATTTTCCACGGTTGAAAGCTGGTTTCTTTCACAACCTATAAGTACAGGAGGTGAACACAACATGTCAAACAACTCAAACCAACTTCTTGTACCTGGTGTACAACAGGCAATCGATCAGATGAAAGTTGAAATCGCATCTGAATTAGGCGTTAATTTAAGTGCTGATGGTTCTTCCCGCTCCAACGGTTCTGTCGGAGGAGAAATTACTAAGCGTCTTGTTGCGATGTCTCAGCAGCAATTCGGCGGACAACAAAAATAATTCATTCCTAACCAACTTCATATATGGCTTAAGAGCGGCTTGTACCCGCTCTTTTTTGTTATTTTAAAATATTCTAAATTTATTGTATAATAAAGAGAGAAATATGCTTGGTTTACATAGAGGAGGACACAGAAATGGATAATCTATTGGATCTGCAGGCGCCGGCGATTTACAACGTGACGGAGGAAATGGAGAAATATGCTCAAAACCCTGAGCGTAAAGCCATTGTTTGGCAAAATGACCAGGGGGACAAGAAAGAAATAACCTACAGCGAGCTTTTTGAATGCTGCAATAGTTGTGCAAACGCACTGACGAAGCTAGGGCTTTCCAAGGGAGACAAGGCGTTAATTGTAATGCCGCGGAAAGTGGAAACCTATGTGGTTTATTTGGCTTGTTTAAAAGCAGGTATTGTGGTCATTCCATCCTCCGAAATGCTCAGACCAAAGGATTTGAGTTACCGAATTATGCACAGTGAAGCTAAGGCTGTGATCATCGACGCTGCTTTTCTGTCCGGCATTGATGAAATCACTGACGAGTTACCTTCGCTACAATACAAATTGTCCATTGGGGGAAGCAAAGAAGGCTGGAAACCTCTCGATGATTTGGCAAAAAATGAAAGCGGTTCCTTTGAAGGGGTTAAAACAAGTAAAGATGATATGGCATTTTTATCCTATACTTCAGGAACGACCGGACTTCCCAAGGGAGCGGTTCATACCCACGGTTGGGCTTTTGCCCACCTGCAGACAGCGGCAAAAGGCTGGCTTGGCATAAAAGAACAAGATAAAGTATGGGCCACTGCCGGACCGGGCTGGCAAAAATGGATCTGGAGCCCCTTCGTTTCCGTATTGGGCTGCGGAGCTACAGGGTTCGTGTACAATGGGAAATTTGATCCTGAAAAGTATTTGGCACTGATGGAAGAGCAGGACATATCCGTTTTATGCTGTACACCGACCGAATACCGTCTGATGGCGAAAACCGATCATCTGGATCAGTATAAGCTTTCTTCGCTGCGCAGTGCAGTGTCTGCCGGAGAACCGCTAAACCGGGAAGTGATTGATATTTTCCAGCGCCATTTCAATGTCACGGTCCGTGATGGATATGGCCAGACTGAGAACACATTATTGGTAGGCATGATGGAGGGCATGGATCTCCGTCCGGGATCGATGGGAAAACCCACACCAGGGAACCGCGTGGAAATTGTGGATGAAAATGGAGAGCCGGCTGCGGTGGGTGAAGTGGGGGATATTGCCGTTCACAACAGTTCACCAGCTTTGTTTAAATCGTACTACAAGGATCCCGAACGTACAAAAAGGGCCTTCAGGGGAGACTACTATTTAACGGGTGACAAAGCAAAAAAAGACGAGGATGGCTATTTCTGGTTTGAAGGCCGAAGCGATGATATTATCATCAGTTCCGGCTATACCATCGGACCGTTTGAAGTGGAAGATGCACTGGTTAAGCATCCTTCGGTAAAGGAATGCGCGGTCGTGGCAAGTCCGGATGAGATCAGAGGCCATATTGTAAAGGCATATGTGATTTTAAAAGATGAACAGCAAGAAGCTTCTGAGTCTCTTGTCAAGGACTTGCAGGAACATGTAAAAACACTAACTGCTCCTTATAAATACCCTCGCAGTATTGAGTTTGTATCTGATTTGCCTAAAACAACATCAGGTAAAATCAGGAGAATCGAGCTCAGGCAAAAAGAAAACAGCGGCAGTTGATGAAAAAGGCAGGCAAAAAGCCTGCCTTTTGAGTGCGAAAATATTCCGTTAATTGTATGAACTGTGGTTAAATGAGGGAAAAGCATAGCTGAAATCTGTACATGCGAGGTGCCATATGGGAACGTTATACTTCAATGGAACAATCTATACAATGATGAGGGAAGGAGAAACGGTGGAAGCCATTTTTGCTGAAGGAAAGGTTATTAGGGATGCGGGCTCCCTTCAAGACCTATCCGAAAGATATGGAAGCGAAATCAAAGAAAAAGTAGACCTGAAAGGAGGGGTTATGTTTCCCGGATTTGTGGACAGTCATCTTCATATCATTGGACATGGAGAAAAGCTGATCCGAAGGGATCTGTCTCATTTTACATCTGCCGAAGAAATGGGATCGTACTTAAAGAAAGAAGCTGAAAAAGAGAAGCCGGGAAAGTGGCTGCTCGGAGACGGCTGGAATGAAAACAACTTTCTGGACCGAAAAATTTTTCACCGCCAGGAGCTGGACGAGCTGGCTCCCCGGCATCCGATGCTTCTGTCAAGAGTTTGCCGACATGCGTCTTTGGCCAATTCAAAAGCGCTGGAGCTTGCGGGAATTACCAAAGAGACGGAAAATCCGGAGGGCGGCATTATTGTACGCGATGAAAATGGCGAGCCGACCGGTTATCTGCTTGACAGTGCTGCAGATCTTGTGAAAAATGTGGTTCCGCCTGCCACAAATGAATATTTGTTTACCGCGTTAACCGCTGCGGTAAAGGATTTGCTTTCTTTGGGGCTGACGGGCGGCCATACGGAGGATCTCGGATATTACGGTGGATTTGATAAAACGATCTCCGTATTTCAGGACGTTCTTAACGATCGATCACTTAAATTTAAGGCGCATCTTCTCGTTCATCACAGTGTGGCTGGCGACTATCAATCATCACGCCTACCTAAAAGTGTCTCGCCATATCTGGAGTTCGGAGCCATGAAAATCTTTAGTGACGGAGCCTTTGGGGGACGAACCGCCCTTCTCAGCAAGCCATATAATGATGCTCCTGATACTTCCGGTGTGGCCATTCATTCGCCGGAAGCATTAAAGGAACTGGTGAAAAAGGCGAGAAAATACCAAATGCCAGTGGCTGTTCACACAATCGGTGATCTATCTCTGGAATACACGCTTGATGCCATTTCTGCATATCCGCCAGTCACCAAAGAGCGGGACCGAATCATTCATGCGGGTCTCGTACGGCCTGAGCTGATCGAAAGGATGAAGCAGCCTTCTTTAATTATCGACATCCAGCCAAGCTTTGTTCCTTCGGATTTTCCATGGCTAATTGAGCGGCTTGGAATGGAGAGAATTCCTTATGCATTGGCCTGGAAAACGCTTCTTTCGAATGGACTGCATTGCGCAGGCGGATCGGACGCTCCGATTGAAACGGTCAATCCTTTGGAGGGGATCTATGCGGCAGTTGCAAGAAAAAAACCGGAGGAGACACATGAGGGCTACCAGCCTGAAGAAAAACTCACTCCATATGAAGCGGTTCAGCTTTATACAGCTGGCAGTGCCTATGCGATCAATAAGGAAGAGGAAAGAGGAAAGATTGCCCCGGGATTTGAAGCGGATTTTACCGTACTCGATCGGGATATCCTGAAGGCAGAACCAGAAGCCATCCGTCAAGCAAGAGTGGTTTATACGATTATCAACAATTCGATCGAATACCGGGCTACTATCTAAAATGAATAACCGCCTGCAGTCATATGCTTCAGGCGGTTGTTTTTGTGTTCTTTAAACTTTGAACAAGAGCATTTATTTTAAAACTTCTATGATCGTCGATTGGAGCGCAAGGTGTGAGACTCCCGCGGAAAGCGGGCATCCAGGAACGGAAATCAACTACTTCTTAGGCTGCAATGTTAACGGAAAAGACTTTTTTATAAAAAGCTTCGTCTCACTTTATGCCAGAATGAATTGTCCTTTAGTTTCACCGTTTTTACTACACGGTCGGATAAGTGGAAACGGATGGATTCCGAATGTCTGATGCTCAATGCTTCGTTATCGATGCCGATGATGGGATATTGGTTATTGTCCTGTTCGATTTTAAAGGTGAGTTTTCGTTCGTTGCTCAAAACAAAGGAAGAACCAAGTGTCCGATACAGGTTGTTGTTTAGGGACGCCATTTCACTTACCTGATAACACTGCAGTTTGGGATCGACAACTGCACCTGTTACGGACTTGTTGTAAGCCGTACTTCCGGTAGGCGTCGAGACGATCATGCCATCCCCCCGGAAGGTTTCAAAGTATAAATCATCGATGAACACATCCATCACTAGTGTTTTGATGATGGAAGAGCGGATAGAGCATTCATTCAAACAATAGAACGTTGAATCATCATGATCCATCGTGACTGCCAATGTTGGATATTTACGGACCTCCACTTCGTTGTTGTCCATGGCGGTCATCATTTTTTCATGATCATCCACATGAAAATCACAATAAAAGCCAAGCTCTCCCGTACTGACCCCCACGTACAGGCAGTCATCTCTGAATCCGGTTTTCCTTACTGCCTGCAAAAAGGCGCCGTCACCGCCAATCGACGCAATAATATTGGCTTTTTTATAATCATCCACAAGGGTAAAACCGTAATTTTGAGCAAGCTCCAAGAGGGGCTCTACCTTTCTTAATACCTCATCTTCCTGCTTGTACGCTACAAATAAATTTCTGCGATCGTCTGTCATGTGATGTCCTCCTGTTGAATGTTTCTGGTGTCCTTTATCCATTTCTACTCTTGTTTTATAAATCCTTTTGCCGTACAGCAGGTTTATTTTTTTCCGCCAAGCCCATAATGGTTGTGAAAGGAAGAATAGCCTGTGTTGATTGTTTATAGTATTCTCATTTTGCTGTTGCTCTTATTTATTGCCATACCACTGTCGACGCTCCACATTACTTTTTTGTTCACCCATCAGGGAGATGACGATTTTCTTCGGTTAAAGATTACGCTTTGGAAAGTGATTTCCTATACGCTGGAGCTGCCGGAGATCAAGGTTAATCTTGCAGAAAAGAAGCTGGACCTTAAGGAAAAATCAAAAGGCGCGACCAAGGAAAAAAAGAAGAGAAAAAGCATTACACTGCATGCCTTTTTGAACAGCTATCACAACTATCGGAATTTACTCCGGCATGTTGGAGGCTTTTATCGTATTCTCAAGGTTTTTTTTAAAAAGGTGACCATTACAGATGTAAAATGGAACAGCCGGTTTGGGCTGGGCGACGCTGCATCTACTGCAGTGGCGTCGGGTTTGGTGTGGGCATTAAAGGGAAACGTTCTTGGCCTTTTATCTCACTTTGTAAGGTTAAAGGGCATTCCAACCATTGGAGTTGTACCTGTTTATCAGGGAACCCTTACGCAAACCCGGCTGTCTTGTATGATTTCTTTTAAAATCGGGCATGCTATTGTCGTCATGTTACAAGTGTTGAAGCACTGGAGATCCATCAGCTCCAACGCAAACAAAAAATCCAAAAAATATGTAGCAGGAGGAACATCACATGTCTGAGCATCCTATCGAAGGCTTAATGAAAACCGCGATGGAAAACCTGAAACAAATGATCGATGTAAATACCATTATAGGTGATCCGGTTGAAACCCCGGATGGAAGCGTCATCCTGACCGTTTCTAAGGTTGGATTCGGCTTTGCGGCTGGGGGAAGTGAATTTGGCGGCGGAGATCAACAAAACGGAAGCAGCCAGCAAAATCCATTGGATTCAGAAGAGCTGCCATTTGGCGGAGGAAGCGGTGGCGGGGTCTCCATTACACCGATTGCTTTCTTGATTGTTGGCTCAAATGGCATCAAAACCATCCATTTGGACAACAGCACTCATTTGTACGAGCGGTTGCTTGATCTTGCACCAAGCGTTGTGGAGAAAATCCAGCAAATGATGAACAATAAAAACAGACAACGCAATGTACAGCATCAGAACAATCCGAATCAACCGCAGAACCCTTTTTGAGTTAACTGTTTTTACAGTTAGCTTTTTTCTTTGCGGTTAACATAATCCAGTTTTGGCGAGTAAATCAGTGACTATGGCGGGTAAACGTGTCGCAGAAGGGCTGTCGGCTTTAAAGACTTCTCTCCAAACGGTACCCTCAGCTTTTCACTGATCCAGCTTCAGGGACCAGAGACTCGACCACTTCGATCTTTGCCAGAAAACAAAAAGCGTTTTATGGCAAAGCCCTCCAGTGTTTTTCGTCTCTAAACGGTCCCCTCAGCTCTTCACTGATCCATCTTCGGCAGGCAAAGCCTCGGCCGTTTCACTCTCTCTCCTCAACACAAAAAGCGTGTTGATATTCGAGAGTTCCAACTTCTGTCGGCTTTAATCGCCTGCCTCAGCTTTTCATCGATCCAGCTTCAGGGGCCAGAGACTCGACCACTTCAATCTTTGCCAGAAAACAAAAAGCGTTTTATGGCAAAGCCCTCCAGTGTTTTTCGTCTCTAAATGGCCCCTTCAGCTTTTCATTTGCACATTCTGGTTCTTCGCTATATGATGGGACATGTACATAATTAAATAAGAGGAGGCTGTTTTCATGGGAGTTACATTTAAAGAAAAACCGGTTACGCTGGCTGGAAAGCAAGTACAGGTAGGTGACCAGGCTCCGGATTTTACGGTGCTGGCCAATGATTTATCAGAAGTGACACTTGCGGATTCTAAAGGTTCTGTTCGTTTAATTTCAGTGGTGCCTTCTGTTGACACAGGAGTTTGTGATGCGCAGACCCGCCGTTTTAATGAGGAAGCTTCCCAATTGGACAATGTGAAAATTCTCACCGTTTCTGTTGACCTTCCTTTTGCTCAAAAACGCTGGTGCGCAGCAGCTGGAGTAGAGAACGTTCAAACGCTATCCGATCACCGCGATCTTTCTTTCGGTAAAGCTTACGGTGTAGCAATTGAAGAGCTTCGCCTTCTTGCAAGAGCGGTTTTCGTTGTAGACAGCTCTGACAAAGTAACTTACGTTGAATACGTGGATGAAGTAACCAACCATCCAAATTATGAGGCGGCTATTGAAGCTGCAAAAGCTGCCAAGTAAAACAAGAAACTCCGGATTTTGATTCCGGAGTTTTTTAGCGGTATTATCTCCCATGATCAGCTTTGGTATATAGGATTAAACGCATAAACAGTGCGGTTGCAGGATATTTAGGAGGAACGACAATGAACAGCAATCTTTCGAATGTGGAAAAATTATTTACGGTTATCGACCAATCGGCAGAAAGAATTAAACAGGAAGAGGAACTGACCTATTTGGATGCCCTTGTGGAAACCGGAGAAAATATGTTTCATAAAGAAATCCCCGAAGACGTGTCGCAAGTCACCAAAGTATTTTTAGAAAAGGAATACGCAAAGGTTAAGCTTGAAGCAATGAATCGGGAAGAAATCCGAAAAGCTTTTCAGCTGGCTGTATTGAAAGGGATGAAGGAAGCCATACAGCCGCATCATGCCATGACGCCGGATGCGGTTGGTATTTTTATCAGTTATCTTGTCCAAAAGCTGATGCCTTCCGCCAAAGAGTTTGCGTTGCTGGATCCTGCGGCAGGAGCGGGTAATTTGCTGACAACGGTTTTGAATCAATTGGAAGGCAATATAAAAAGCTTTGGCGTAGAGGTGGATGAAACCCTTTTGCGTCTGGCATGGATCATTTCCAATCTGCAAAAGCATAACGTGGAGTTTTATCATCAAGACAGCATTAAGCCGCTTTATGTGGAACCCGTGGATCTTGTGGTCTGCGATCTTCCTGTCGGTTTTTATCCAAATGATGAAGCAGCAAAAGAATTTATCGTTCATGCTAATGAGGGACACACTTATGCCCATCATCTGCTCATTGAGCAAAGCCTTCATTACCTGAAAGAATCGGGATTTGGGGTATTTCTTGTGCCCAATGGGCTGTTTTCCAGTGAACAGGCGCCTCTTCTTCAAAAAATGATCAAAGAAAAGGCCGTCATCATTGGGATGATTCAGCTGCCGCTAAGTCTTTTTAAACAGGAATCACAGGCAAAAAGCATCCTTCTTCTGCAGAAAAACGGGGAGAATACAGTGAAACCGAAACAGGCATTGCTGGTGGATCTGCCGTCGTTTTCCAAAAAGCAGGCCATTGCTAACGTGATGGACCAAATGAATGAATGGTTTAGCGAAGAACTTAAACGTCCATAAAAAAAGGCATTTATCCACAATGGAAACGAATTCATTTCTGAAAAATACGAATATGCCCGGAAAGCCTTTACAAACTTGAAATAACCGAATAACGATGGTTAAATGGTTAAGGATATATTGAATTTATAATGAGAAGAAGTTCATGGTTACATGTACTTCTTTTTCATTGCTGTTAAGGAGCTAAAAGAATGGCTAAAATTATTGCAATCAATGCCGGGAGTTCTTCCTTAAAATTTCAATTGCTTGAAATGCCTGAGGAGCTGGTTCTCACAAAAGGCGTGGTTGAACGAATCGGATTAAATGACTCCATCTTCACGATTGAAGTGAATGGGGAAAAAATAAAAGAAGTAACCGATATTCCTGATCACGGAGTAGCGGTCAAAATGCTGCTCAACAAACTGACAGATCACAACATCATTTCCTCTTATGATGAAATTGAAGGAATCGGGCACCGGGTTGTACACGGTGGTGAACAATTTCATGATTCTGTGGTTATCACGGATCAAGTTCTTGAAGAAATTGAGGAGCTTTCTTTCCTTGCTCCCCTTCATAATCCTGCCAACGTAGTAGGCATTCGTGCATTCAAGGAAGTATTGCCCGATGTTCCGGCTGTTGCTGTGTTTGATACAGCATTCCATCAATCCATGCCTGAACAATCATTTCTGTACAGTTTACCATATGAATATTATGAAACGTACGGAATCCGTAAATACGGCTTTCACGGAACCTCTCATAAATATGTATCCGAGCGTGCGGCTGAACTCTTGGGCCGCCCGATTGAACAGCTTCGCCTCCTTTCCTGCCATTTAGGTAACGGAGCAAGTATCGCTGCCATTGAAGGTGGAAAATCGATTGACACTTCCATGGGGTTTACGCCACTTGCGGGTGTGACCATGGGAACCCGTTCAGGAAACATTGACCCTGCGCTTATTCCGTATATTATGCAAAAAACGGGTCAAACCGCTGAAGAGGTACTGAACGTACTGAACAATAAGAGCGGTATGCTTGGTGTTTCCGGTTTCTCTTCCGATCTTCGCGATATCGAGCAACAAGCGAATGAAGGTAACGAGAGAGCAGAGCTGGCACTAGAAGTATTTGCTTCACGCATTCATAAATACATCGGTTCTTATGCTGCACGCATGGCTGGAATCGATGCAATCATCTTTACTGCCGGAATTGGTGAAAACAGTGACACCGTTCGAGCAAGAGTGCTTCGCGGCCTGGAATTCATGGGAGTATACTGGGACCCTGCTTTAAATAAAATTCGCGGCAAGGAAGCTTTCATCAGCTATCCGCATTCACCAGTAAAAGTCATCGTGATTCCAACCAACGAAGAAGTTATGATTGCCCGCGACACTGTACGACTTTCTAAATAAACATTCAAACCAAAGGACAGCCTTGATGGAGCTGTCCTTTTTCTTTTATTGATGTTCCTTCTTTTTAACTGGGATCCAAATTTCGCTTTTAAAGGTTGGCGATGTGATATCCTTTTGTTCATTCCACAGAATTTCGGGTCCCTCTATTTGTTCATAGCTAGAAGCTGGAAACCATTCCGAATAGATGCGTCCCCAGGTTTGCTGCAAGGTTTGTGGAAAAGGGCCGACCGCTTCAAAAACAGCCCACGTGGCTTGCGGAACTTCAAGCAGCGTCCAGTCATCAGATGTCTGGATTGTAGTTGCCGCACCAATGTAATGGTCCAGTTCTCCTTTCCCTTCCATTCTTTCTTCAGAAAAATGGGCTGAAGCGCTGATCAGTCCATGCGGGTCAATATTGGAATAGCCTTTTAATTCTTTAATTTTCTGTTCATCCAAGCTTTCCCACATGGATTGTATTTCGGGGTTTACACCCTCAAACTGGAGCCGGACTCGCCTTTTGATACCTACAATACGAAAGGCTTCCTTTTCTACGATACGGTAATTCATTTCATTTCCTCCTCTGATCGATAGATGGAAGGTCATTGGCGGAAAAGCTTTTAATGGATGGCCGTTCTGCCTGGCTTCTGAGGGAGCGATTCCATGAAGGTTTTGAAAAGCCCTCGTAAAGGCGTCTGAAGAACTGTATCCGAATTTTACAGCGATGTCGATCACCCGCAATGAAGTGTCGCCGAGTTCAAAGGCAGCTAGTGTCAGGCGCCTCCGCCGAATATATTCAGAAAGCGTCATACCTGCGAGAAAGGAAAACATTCGCTTGAAATGATATTCGGAGCAGAAGGCCTTTTGGGCCACTTGTTTGAAATCGATACGTTCTGTTAAATGCTCTTCGATATAGCTTATTGCCGTGTTAATATTTTTCAACTGATCCATAATAACCTCCTTAACTGCAACAATAGCAGGAGAAATGAATGGGCATCCGACTTTCCGTGCACGAAGATGCAGGGTGCAGGGGAAATATGTTATAAAGGATAAAAAGATTGTATAATAACTATAACAAATGCGAAATCGCAGGAGGTTGAATTGTGAGCCTAACGCCAAGAGAGGAAAAAGTATTGAATTCCATTCTTCAATGGGAGTCCAGTTATTTTGAATATGAGCCGACAGACTTTGAAGCAACGTACGAGCGATGGGTGAAACAGCAGCTGAACCAATTGAACCCCGCCCTGATTGAAAAGATGAACAATGGTATTGATGCCGCGTTGTTCCATGTTCATTCGCTGATCCAAAATTCCAGGCATCAAATGGATGTTCGGGAAAGGCTGTTATCAGAGGCGAGAATCTTTCATCCGGAAGCGGAAGAAATTGAAGATTTAAAAGTATGCTCCGTTGACCAGCTTACATATATTGCCCAACAGCAGATTGCCAGAAGCCGGATGCTGTCGCTTGCCCAGGGAGGACTTTCGGGAACCGGTGGTTTATTGCTATTGGGAATCGACATTCCGGCAATGATTGCCCTGCAGGTTCGTTCCATTCAATACATTGCAATGAATTATGGATATGACATTCAAAAACCGTATGAAATGATGATGTCGCTCAAGGTGTTCCATGCATCCACTCTTCCTAAACGCTATCAGCATGAGAGCTGGGATGAACTGATGGAGGAAATCAGCAGCGGAGAAGCCGATTCCTTTTTTTATGTAGGAGATGAGTCGGTAGCTGATATTTCATGGCTGTCCATGCCTCTCAGACAGGGAATCAAAGGTCTGATCATTACGATGCTGAAAAAGAAGGTCGTCCAGGGAATTCCGCTTCTTGGAGTACTGTTTGGGGCCGGAATGAACTACCAGAAGTCGAGGGAAGTTACAGAGTTTGCCCATAAATTTTATCAAAAACGTTTTTTAATGGATAAACAACTATAATTTTATGCATTTTATGCATACAACATACAAAAACACCCGATAATCTGTTGATCACTATCGGGTGTTTTTTATTATGGGTGAAGCCTTGTGCTAATATCCTGATGGGTACGGTACCAGAGCCACAAATCGTTAATTATGGAAGCAAGCTCAGCGATGTCCCAATTTAACCGGCAGGAAGTTTCGAAATCATCTTCATCGCCGAGCGCTTCTTGTTTTCGATTAATGGTTTCTTCAATCTGTGCTATTCTGTCCGGGATGGTTCCGCGGACGGTTTCCCACTGTGCAAGGACTTCCGCCTGTCTGGCTGCCGAATAGTATTCCCAGGGCTGCTCCAGGCGGGGCAGGGCAATGCCGAGCCGTCCATTAAATTCAAAATCAGATGTCACTTCCATCACCTCTGCTTCCATCATACATAATATAAAGGAGATGTAAAACAGAATTCCTATTAATATTTATACATTTTTATAAATAATTATTGAAATATGATTCAAGAGTTGGTATAGTGGTCTCAGAAGAAAAATTGAAGTTGCAAAGTGCAGCTTCTTTTATTTAACCGGTAATGCATAAAAATTAAATTTAAAGTATTTTAATACAAAGGAGTTTTTACAGAATGGCGAACAAAAAAGTAGTATTGGCATACTCAGGCGGATTGGATACTTCAGTAGCGATAAAGTGGCTTCAGGAAAAAGGTTACGATGTCATCGCTCTTGGACTGGATGTAGGAGAAGGAAAAGACCTCGATTTTGTTAAAGAAAAAGCTTTGCTTGTTGGGGCCGTTGAATCCATCAGCCTCGATGTAAAAAAAGAATTTGCACAGGAGTTTGTCCTTCCGGCTCTTCAAAGTCATGCAATGTATGAAGGAAAATACCCGGTGCTTTCTGCGTTATCCCGACCGTTGATCGCCAAAAAGCTGGTTGAGGTAGCAGAGGAATATGGAGCGCAGGCGGTAGCTCACGGCTGTACAGGAAAAGGGAACGACCAGGTTCGTTTTGAAGTTTCCATCTCTGCCTTGAATCCGAATCTTGAAGTGATTGCTCCGGTTCGTGAATGGGGCTGGTCACGTGATGAAGAGATTGAATATGCAAGAAAACATAATATTCCGATTCCGGCTACACTTGACAGCCCGTATTCAGTGGACCAAAACCTGTGGGGAAGAGCCAATGAATGCGGCATTCTGGAAGATCCATGGGTTGCACCACCAGAGGACGCATATGATTTAACGGCAGCACTTGAAGATACACCGAACACACCTGAAATCATCGAAATTGCATTTGAAGAAGGTGTTCCTGTTGCGCTGAACGGGATTCCGTACGGCCTGGAGCATTTGATTCTACATTTGAACAAGATAGCCGGAGCACATGGGATTGGCCGAATTGATCATGTGGAAAACCGATTGGTGGGTATTAAATCACGTGAAATTTATGAATGTCCTGCAGCCGTAACGCTTTTAAAAGCGCACCGCGAGCTGGAAGATATCACGCTTGTAAAAGAAGTAGCTCATTTTAAGCCGGTTGTTGAGAAAAAATTGACGGAAGTAATTTATGAAGGGCTATGGTATTCTCCAATTCGCCCTGCACTTCAGGCTTTTCTTGAACAAACACAAAAAACAGTAACGGGCGTGGTACGTGTCAAGCTGTTTAAAGGGCATGCCATTGTGGAAGGACGTAAGTCACCATTTTCCCTTTATGATGAAAAACTTGCCACCTATTCAACAGACGATACATTCAATCACCAGGATGCCATAGGGTTTATTTCCCTATGGGGCTTACCAACCAAAGTAAGCAGCCAGGTGAAGCAGCAAAACGGGGTGAAAGCATGACCACAAAATTATGGGGAGGAAGATTTACCGAATCTGCCGAACAATGGGTCGATGAATTCGGTGCTTCCATCTCTTTTGATAAAGAACTAGTAGAAGAGGATCTTGCAGGCAGCATCGCCCATGTGACGATGCTTGCCAAATGCGGGATCATAACAGAAGAAGAAGCAGAGACCATTCGGAACGGACTTCAAACCCTTTTGAAAAAAGCACAGAACAATGAGCTTGAGTTCAAGGTGGACTATGAAGATATTCACCTGAACCTGGAGAAGCTTCTTACGGATGAAGTTGGACCTGTAGGCGGAAAACTCCATACAGGCAGAAGCCGTAATGACCAGGTCGCTACTGATATCCATCTGTACATGAAAAAGCAGGTTTCTGCATTTATCGAACAGATTAATCAGCTGCAAACGGTGCTTCTTTCTCTGGCAGAGGAACATGTGGAAACCATCCTGCCGGGCTACACCCACCTGCAGAGAGCGCAGCCGGTTTCTTTCGCCCATCATTTGATGGCTTATTTCTGGATGTTCCAGCGAGATAAAGAACGCCTTTCCGACAGCATGAAGCGGATCGATGTGTCTCCACTGGGAGCCGGTGCGCTTGCAGGCACGACGTTTCCTATCGACCGTGAATACAGCGCCCAGCTTCTTGGGTTTGATGATATTTACCACAATAGCCTGGATGCGGTCAGTGACCGGGATTTCCTGATCGAATTCTGCAGCAATGCTTCGCTTGTTATGATGCATTTGTCCCGTTTTTGCGAGGAGCTGATTCTGTGGTCTTCACAGGAGTTTCAATTTGTTGAAATCAGTGATTCGTTCGCAACAGGAAGCAGCATGATGCCGCAAAAGAAAAACCCGGACATGGCAGAGCTGATCCGCGGGAAAACCGGACGTGTCTATGGCAGCCTCGTTTCCTTGCTGACCGTGCTAAAAGGACTGCCGCTTGCGTACAACAAGGATATGCAGGAAGACAAAGAACCCTTGTTTGACGCGGTGCATACGTTAAAAGGTTCAGTGGCCATTTTTACCGGCATGCTTGAAGGTCTTACCGTTAAATCGGAGAATATGCAAAAAGCCGTTTCTTCGGATTTTTCAAATGCCACTGAACTCGCCGATTACCTGGTAAATAAAAACATTCCATTCCGCGAAGCGCATGAAATTGTCGGAAAGCTTGTGCTAACCTGTATTCAGAAGCAGATGTATTTACTGGATCTGCCGTTTGAAGAATATAAATCCGCTTCATCATGTTTTGAGGAAGATGTTTATGACGTCCTGCAGCCGAAAACCGTGGTATCCCGCCGGAATTCTGCAGGCGGAACCGGGTTTGAAGCCATCAGATCTCAATTGAAAGTGGCGAAGACCAAAATTTAACCAGCCAAATTGTGGCACGCTAATCTAACCTCACGTGGTGAACACTAAGGTAAACCCGAGAAGGAGGACAAAAGTATGCCCAAACAAGAAAAACCTGGTTCCTTTACATCCTTTGATCAGGAAGATGAGATAACCATACAGCAGCAAATCAACGAATCGTATCAGAGCGGAGTCGTTGACTATGTAGATCAAGGCCATTCAAAAAAAGAATGGGAAGACGAAGAAAGTCTTGAATCCTGACAGGCAAAAAAGCACCTGGATAACCCAGCGTGCTTTTTTGTTTTGCAGAGATGAGAAGTGCCACACATTTAACTGGTGTCCGGAATAGACTTAGTTAAGAAGAAATGGTTACAATGATAATGAAGGATCAGAGTTTTTGGAGGTGGTACAGTGAGGCATGCCATTGTCACAGCAGGATCAAAAGGATTAGGCAAAAAAGTATCAGAGCAGTTAATCAAGCAGGGGTGTTCCGTCACTGTCAACTATCGGAGTGATGAACAGGCCGTAAGTAAGCTCAAGCAGGAATGGGAGTTGTATGAAGACCGTATCCAATACATAAAAGGCGATGTAACAAAAAAAGAGGATATCTCCCATATCTGTGAAAGTGCTCTGGATCAATTTGGACGTATCGATTATTTAATTAACAATGCAGGACCTTATATATTTGAACGAAAAAAACTGGCTGACTATGAAGATCATGAATGGTATGAAATGATCGACGGAAATTTAAGCTCAGTGTATCACTTTTTAAAATGTACGATACCGGTTATGAGAAAAAATGGTTTCGGACGCATCATCACCTATGGGTTTCAAGACGCAGAATACACTCCGGGCTGGGTCTATCGTTCAGCCTTTAGTGCTGCAAAGGTGGGGCTCGTATCGTTGACCAAAACCATCGCGCTTGAGGAAGCGGAACATGGCATTACGGCAAACATGGTCTGTCCGGGCAACATTGTTGGAGAGATGAAGGAAGCCGGTATAGAAGAAGCAAGGATGCTTAGAGACCAGGACACACCAATTGGCCGTTCGGGAACAGGAGAAGATATCGCCAGACTGATATCTTTCTTGTGTGAAGAAAATTCGGATATGATTACAGGCAGTATCATTTCAGCGACCGGCGGACTGGATGTCATCAACCGCCACCGGAAATAGGAAGTTTTTTAGTATTTTTTTGCTCGAATGCTAAGACTAGACATTGATACGTTTTTACATAAATAATCATTGGTCTCAAAGAGGAGGATGGAAAATGAAAATCGGTGTTCCCACAGAAGTGAAAAATAATGAGAACCGTGTTGCGATGACGCCGGCCGGTGTATTGAACCTGGTGGCATCCGGGCATGAAGTGTATATTCAGAGCGGTGCGGGTGAAGGATCTGGCTTTCATGATTCTGAGTATGAAAAAGCGGGAGGAACGATCGTTCAGACGGCTGATCAGGCCTGGGCCATGGACATGGTGATGAAGGTAAAAGAACCGCTGCCTGAAGAGTATATTTATTTCAGGGAAGGACTGATCTTATTCACTTATCTTCACCTTGCGCCAGAGCCGGAACTGACAAAAGCACTGATTGATAAAAAAGTAGTGGGCATCGCCTATGAAACCGTACAGCTGCCAAACCGCTCACTTCCCCTTCTCACCCCGATGAGTGAGGTGGCAGGGAGAATGGCGGCGCAAATCGGCGCACAGTTTCTTGAAAAGCCAAAGGGCGGAAAAGGCATCCTGCTTGGAGGAGTTCCAGGGGTGAAACGCGGAAAGGTAACCGTCATCGGCGGCGGCGTAGTTGGAACAAACGCTGCAAAAATAGCGATGGGGCTTGGAGCTGATGTGACCATCATCGATTTAAATCCTGAGCGGTTAAGACAGTTGGATGACATCTTTGGAGCAGAGATTAACACCCTGATCTCCAACCCGTTAAACATCGCTCTCTCTGTAAGTGAATCCGACCTGGTAATCGGCGCTGTATTGATTCCGGGAGCTCGGGCGCCCAAACTTGTAACAGAGGAAATGATCAAATCCATGAAGCCGGGGTCGGTCATTGTAGATGTAGCCATCGACCAGGGGGGTATTTTTGAAACCGTTGATAAAATCACCACCCATGATCATCCGACGTATGAAAAACACGGAGTGGTTCATTACGCGGTCGCCAACATGCCGGGAGCGGTCCCGCGGACATCAACGATGGCGCTTACAAATGTCACCGTACCTTATGCGGTCCAAATCGCAAATAAAGGGTACAAAGAAGCCTGCCGGAAAAATGAGGCTCTGCTTAAGGGGATTAATACACTTGAAGGCTATGTGACATACGAAGCGGTGGCAGAAGCGCACGGTCTTGAATATAAGTCGGTTCATGAGTTTATTGATAAAGATTGATACAAAAGAAAAACAGCGAATCCATCTTGGATCCGCTGTTTTTTCTGATTATTTTACAATCACAAGTTCTTTGGTGAATTGTGTAAGGCATTCGTGGCCGCTTTCTGTAATGTAAACATCGTCCTCGATCCTTACACCACCCACATCCGGAAGGTAAATACCCGGCTCGATGGTATAAACCATTCCTTCAGCCAGTTTTTCGTTATTTTTTTCGTTCATGGAAGGGTGCTCGTGAACGTCAAGTCCAAGCCCATGACCGATGCGGTGAGGGAAGTAGTCGCCGTATCCCGCTTCTTCGATGACCCGTCTTGCAGCAAGGTCTAGATCACCCACGCGCGTTCCCGGTTTGCTCAGATCCAATGAGGCCTGCTGGGCTTTTTTCACCACTTCATAAATTTCTTTTTGCTTTTCGGAAAGCGACTGGTAGGCAACGGTCCGGGTAATATCCGAGCAATATCCGTCAACCACCACTCCAAGATCAAAAAGGACAAAGTCTCCTGGCTGGATTTCTTTTAATCCGGGATTGCCGTGTGGCATCGCGGACTTTTCACCTGCCAGAATGGTTGTGGAAAAGGACATTTCTGCCGCCCCTTTTTTCTTGAGTGCATATTCCACTGTAGCGACGAGCTCAAGCTCTGTTACTCCTGTGCCTATGGCTGCGATTCCTGTTTCTATGCCAAAGTCGGCCAGACGTGCTGCTTCGCGGAGAATGGAAATTTCATCTTTGCTTTTGACAAGCCTCATGGCATTCAGCTCATGCTCCACGGACACAAGGGATGCGTTTGGAAACAGATTTAACAGCTGCATACCGCGATGATAGGAGAGATGCTCTTTTTCCACGGCAATGGATTCCACAGAAGAAATGCCGCGGCCGGAAATGGCTTCCGAAATCATTTCCCATGGATTATCCGTGTCGGAAAAGCCCAGAATCTCATGCTTCCATCCTGCATTTTTTGCCTGTAGTACTTCCATTCCTGGACAAATGAGAACGGGCTCTTTATCCGGAAATACAAATACACCGAGCAAGCGCTCGTGAGGGAAACAGCGAAATCCCGTTAAATAATAAACATTGGCGGTTGAAGTTACAAATGCGCCTTGTATGTTTTGCTCTTTCAGCCAGGTTGAGAGTGCTTCGATTTTTTGCATAATGTATCTTCCTTTCCTATGTATGGCTATTCATTGATATTTGAAGTACGCTTTCAATGTATCACTTCAATGGGGGGTTGTAAACGAACCGCCTCTGTAAAAGTCCGTTTAAGATCTGTGAAAACAGGTAATGAGAAGGAAATGAAGGCTGTAATTGCGAAATGAATTACAGATAACCATTAAAGGAGATGTTGAAGTAATGAAATTAACGTTCCATGGACAATCTGCACTAGAGATTACCACTGAAAAACATTCCATATGGGTTGACCCTTTTATTTCAGGCAACACCTTTTGTGATGTGGAGATTGGTGACGTAAAGCCTGATGTTATTCTTCTGACCCACGGACATAATGACCATGCCGGTGATGCAGAGGAAATTGCCAAACGGAATAACAGCCTGATTGTAGCGCCGTTTGAGCTGGCCGAATATTTTGGTACCAAGGGCTTGAACGTTCATCCCATGCATATTGGCGGCGGCTGTCAGTTCGAATGGGGATATGTAAAGTGGACGCAGGCTTTCCACGGATCCAGCTTTACCGAAGAAGACGGAACGGTTGTCTATACAGGCATGCCGGCGGGACTTCTCTTTACATCAGAAGGAAAAACGATTTATCACGCAGGCGATACGGCCTTGTTCTCGGATATGAAGATGATCGGCGAACGCAATGATATTGATGTGGCCTTTTTACCGATCGGGGACAATTTCACGATGGGGCCAGAAGATGCGGCAACCGCGTCGGAGTGGCTTAATGCGAAATTGACAGTGCCTATTCATTACAATACGTACCCTGTGATTGAACAGGATCCCGACAAGTTTGTCGCATCTTTAAAAGGAGACGGCAAGGTCCTTAAACCGGGAGAATTTATTGAACGATAGGATACGCTCTGCTTCTGCCTCCTTGTCAACATGCATAGCATTAGACAAGGGGGTTTTTTTATGATGGCCAATCACACCATGTTTAAAGCACTTTCTTTATTGGCGCTGCTGGTTTACGGTATTCCGCATTTGAATTTTTCTCAGACAGGAAGTCCGGCTTTTGTTTTCTCGGTTGTTTGGCTCGGTTTCGCACTTGTGGCATTCATAGCACAGACGAAGAAATTATGGATGACGCTGGATTTTGTTCTTGAACTGCATCAACGACCAAAAGGTGATAATGCCGAGCATTCCGGGCAGTCCTTCCTGAAGAATCATTGAGTTTCTGTTTCAATGTCTGTATAATCTGTATTAATCAACTATAGTAGAACAGATAAAACAGAAGCCAGAAGGAACGGTGGATAACGTGGCTACCAAACATGAACAAATTATTGAATACATCGAATCCCTTGAAATCGGCTCCAAAATTTCTGTACGGCAGATCGCCAAAGCGCTTTCCGTAAGTGAGGGCACTGCCTACAGAGCCATTAAAGAAGCTGAGAATCAAGGTGTGGTCAGCACAATTGAACGTGTTGGAACCATCCGTATTGAGCGGAAATTGAAGGAAAATATTGAAAAACTGACCTTTGCCGAGGTGGTTAACATTGTGGACGGCCAGGTGCTCGGCGGCAGAGAGGGATTACATAAAACACTAAACAAATTTGTCATCGGCGCGATGAAGCTGGATGCCATGATGAGATACGTGGATCCGGGAAGCCTCCTGATTGTCGGTAACCGTGAAAACGCCCATGAATTGGGACTGAACTCCGGGGCAGCTGTACTCATAACTGGAGGGTTTGATACAACAGATGAAGTGAAACGGCTGGCGGATTCCCTGAAACTTCCTGTTATTTCTTCGAGCTATGACTCCTTCACCGTGGCGACCATGATCAACAGGGCGATTTATGACCAGCTTATCAAAAAGGAAATCGTACTCGCTTCGGATATACTGATACCGGCAGAAAAGACCCACCTGCTCACCACGTCAGATAACGTGGAAAAATGGTACGAACTCAATCAGAAAACACAGCATAGCCGTTATCCGGTCATTGACAGCCAGATGAAAGTGGTTGGCATCGTAACGTCAAAAGACATCATTGGTATGGAGCGGTCTTTAATGATCGATAAGGTCATGACCCGCTCACCCATTACGGTCACCCATAAAACGTCTGTTGCTTCCTGCGCTCATATTATGATTTGGGAGGGCATTGAGCTTCTGCCAGTGGTGAACAACGCACAGAAGCTGCTCGGGATTCTGACGCGGCAGGACGTATTGAAATCCATGCAAATGATCCAGAAACAGCCTCAGGTCGGGGAAACCTTTGACGATTTGATTACCGCCTCCATTACGGAAGTCAAAGACGGACAAGCTCCAAGGTACAAGTTCGGGGTTACCCCGCAAATGACCAACTACCTCGGGACCGTTTCATACGGCGTCATGACAACCCTTGTTATTGAAGGAGCCAGCCGCGCCCTAAGAAAGATTAAAAAAGGGGACATCGTGGTTGAGAACCTGACGTTTTATTTTATCAAACCTGTGCAGATGGAAAGTACGATCGAAATCGTCCCGCGCGTACTCGAAGTCAGCCGGAAGTTCGGAAAAGTGGATGTGGAATTGTATCATGAGGGTGCAGTCGTGGGTAAAGCCCTTTTGCTTGCCCAGTTGATCGGACATCGCTCCTAACGAAAAAACGGCTCAGGATCATCATCCGCTGAGCCGCTTTTTATATTAAGACTGTGCGTTTTGTGCTTCTTCTATGGCCAAAGGCAGAAAATGCTTGTACATTTTATAGCCCGTAACCAATAAAAACAAGCCGTAAACAGAAAAAATGATAGCAATCCAAAGCTGGATTTTATCTTCGACCATGGTGAACTCGTTCAAACCGAATGAAAGTAAGAAGATACCAAGTGCCATTTTGGCTTTGGTACCAATCCAGTTTTTTTCATAAACTGCTCTGGAACGGACTTCTTTTACTTTATAAAAAATGTAAAATGAAAGAGAAACTACAATCAGGATAACAAATAACGGCATATGTCTTCTAACCTCCAAGTTCGTTGTCCATCTCCATTGTAATGGTTGATGAGAAGAATTGCCATATGGTTAGTCAAAGAAAAGGGGAGAGAATTCAATGAAAGACGCTATTCTTGAAACGATCAAAAGCTACAATAAAATCGTCATCCACCGCCATATCCGTCCGGACCCTGATGCGCTTGGTTCCCAGGGTGGCCTTGGAGCCATTTTAAAAGCCAGTTTTCCAGAAAAAGAGATTTACCTGGTGGGGGAAGAAGATCCAGCATTAACGTTTTTGGTGCAAATGGATCAGATTACAGATGATACCTATAACGGTGCGCTTGTGATTGTATGTGATACGGCAAATTCCCCGCGAATCAGTGATCAGCGATACTCGCTCGGCGACAAACTGATTAAAATTGATCATCATCCCAATGAAGAGCCATATGGTGACCTTGTCTGGGTGGATACAAGTGCCAGTTCTGTCAGTCAGATGATTTTCGAGTGGTTCGAGCATGAAAAAGAGAATGGTCTGATTCTGAACAAAGAGGCTGCCCGGTTGTTGTTTGCGGGTATAGTAAGTGATACCGGACGATTTTTATACCGGAATACTACAGACAGAACTTATTATGCCGCAGGAGAGCTTGTGAGGAAAGGAATTTCAACAGGCGAAATCTTTGAAAATCTGTATAAAGTGAAAGAAAGTACGGCGAGATTGAATGGCTATGTTCTTCAAAATTTTACTGTGATTGACGGCATCGCCGGTTACATTCATCTGCCGAAGGAGACGCTCGAAGAGTACGGCGTAAGTGTGAGTGAAGCCTCCCAGCTCGTGAACGCGTTTGCCAATGTGGAGGGAATTGTGGCGTGGGTGTTTTTTGTGGATGAACCCAATCAGATTCGTGTCCGCCTTCGCTCAAAAGGTCCGGTGATCAATCAATTGGCAATGAAATACAACGGTGGCGGCCACCCGATGGCTTCAGGAGCAACGGTTTACAGTGAAGAAGAAACAAAACAAGTTGTTTCCGATTTGGTAGAACTGTGCAAAGAGTTTGTAACGGGCCGCTAAACCAGCAGGATGACATAAAGAAAAAACAGCTCGATGCAACTGCCCCTGGTAACAGGTCAGCAGTTCAACGGCTGTTTTTTGTTTGCTATGCACGCATTTAAACCCATTAGGATTTCTCGGGAATAAACCAGGAGCCAAGGTCTGTTGTGTCTTCGTGAACAGGAATATTCAGCTTCATCAGTTCTTTTTTGATGAGTTCTGCCACTTCTTTTGTTTCTGCAAAAGCAGAAAAGCCATTCTGGATTTTTTTGACTTGTTCACGAGCGATTTCTTTACGGTTAATAATCAAGCGAAATACCCCCTATTCTTTCTTGCTTTCTTTTATTGTAAACAATCCGGTATCAAAAAGCCAACAGATTATTTGAATTGTCAAAAAACAGGAAATACGAATTATTTTTGGGATGAGCAGATTATCCTTCGGGAATGATTTTTACGTGAACCTCGAGTGTCGTGAACAAAAAAAGATAAGTAACAATGACTTTGTAGCTTTCGCCGTCGACTTCATACCCTTTGTTTTCAATAGCCTTGTAAAGGAGCATACGGGTTTTATCGACGGATTCAATATCTTCACCGAGGAGGTTTTCCAGCTGATCCTGTACGGATTCTGATATTTCGTAGACTTTGAGCTGCGGCAGTCTGAGTGTATCATTGTTCGTTACGTATACTTTTATTTTCTGAACCCTTAATTGCTTTTCGTTTTCCTCATTGCTTTTTTCATAGGTATCTTTCCATTGGGCGATTTGTTCTTTAAGGTCAGCGATATGGGACGCTTGATTCTTGATGGTGCTGACATAATGTTCTACCGTCAACCCATACTGTATTAAAAAGAAGACCCATCCCAGTATAATTCCAAGCATCATCCCGGCAAAAAAGCGCTGATATCCTTTTCGGTTAAAAAAAGGGGGGATTCTCATCTCAGTTCAGATTCTCCTGTGTCAGCCATTGCAAAAGAAGCATGGCGGTATTGGCTCCGGCCATGGCGATAAAGATGATAATCAGCTGTTTAATGATTTCGTAGGTTGCACCATTTAAAAAGCTTCGTTCAAAATTCGTAATGGTGTCAAACGTACCTCCCATTGCAGCCACGATGGCCCAGATTTTCAGTTTTTTTGCAAGATCCACTGTCTCCATGAGAGGGGCTTTCCCGACCAGGAAGGCGGCGAGGCCGCCGATAATGGCGCCACCGAGAATGACGCCGAAAGCGATAAAAAAGGTAATGATAATACTTGAAAGAAACTCTCTCACACGTCACTCCTCCTTTTTTATTATTATTATGGACACGCTCTGCCGAATATGCTTATTTTCTAAAGGAGGCACGGATGTACTATAATAGAAGACAAATGAGCGATAAGGAAGTGATGCAATGACATTTGTTCCGTTGCATATACATACAGAATACAGTCTGCTTGAAAGTTCCAGTCGCCTGAATTCCCTGGTGAACCGCGCAAAAGAGCTCGGGTACAAAGCGCTGGCGATTACGGACAAGCTGAATATGTACGGGGTGATCCCCTTTTATAAAGCCTGTAAAAAGCAGGGCATTAAGCCGATCGTTGGCCTTGAGGTCACCATTCTTTTAAACCCGGTGTTCGATACAAGAAAAAGACCGGAAACCGGCAAGCTGCTTCTTTATGCACGAAATGAAGAAGGCTATATGAATCTTTTGAAAATCAGCACAAAGCTGATGAAAGACCCGGCTTCTTTTCCAAGTCTGCAAAAAGATGTGTTGAGCGCAAATAAAGAGGGGCTGCTCCTCATCTCTTCCGGAACGGAAGGAGAAGTGCAGCAGCTGATTCTCCAGGGAGAAAAGGAGAGAGCGAGGGAAGTTTGCCGGCTTTATCAAAGCTGGTTTGGTCCACACGTTTACCTCGGGGTGGAAGACCATGGAACCGGGAAAGAAAAAAATATCAATTTTGAGATGGAGCAGCTCTCCAAAGAGGAAAACATTCCACTTACCGCTGCACATGAAATCTATTATGTGAAACCGGAAGAAGCGGAATCGCAGGAGGTGCTGCTCTGTATTAAAAACGGTCATAAGCTTGGGGATTCGGATAGGGAAATGCTGCCGACCGATGAGTTTTACCTGCTGTCACCCGATGAGATGGAAACCCGGTTCAGCCACCTTCCAGATGCTTTGGCTGCCTCAGAAAAAATTGCGTCTGAGTGCAATGTCGATCTTGTATTCAATCAGCAGTTGATTCCTAAATATCCGCTGCCCGAAGGAACAGCATCCACCGACTACCTGAAGACGATTTGCCTGAAAGGCGCGGCTGCCCGATATGGGGAACCGGATGCCAGAGTTCTTGAACGGCTGGACTATGAGCTCGACATTATCCGGAAAATGAAATTTGATGATTATTTTTTAATTGTCTGGGATTTTATGAGATTTGCACATCGTTCCGGCATGATCACAGGACCCGGACGAGGGTCGGCGGCAGGCTCGCTTGTCGCTTATGTGCTCTATATTACCGAAGTGGACCCTATTGAGCATGATCTGCTATTTGAACGGTTTCTTAATCCGGAACGTGTAACCATGCCGGATATCGATATTGATTTTCCGGATGTTCGAAGAGATGAAGTGCTTCAATATGTGAAAGAGAAATACGGAGAAGAACGGGTCGCTCAAATCATCACGTTTGGAACCCTCGCGGCCAAAGCGGCAATCCGTGATACGGCCCGGGTGCTTAACCTCCCGGGGAATCTGGTGGACTCGGTTTCCAAACAAATCCCCTCACGCCCGGGTATGACACTGGCACGGGCAACAGAAGAGTCGTTTGGGCTTCAAAAGCTGATGAATGAAAATCCGACTGTGAAAAAACTGATGGACGTGGCTGCTACGCTTGAAGGCTTGCCGCGCCACGCTTCCACACATGCAGCCGGGGTTATCATAAGCGGTCGGCCACTTACGCATTATACTCCCCTGCAAACCGGGCATGAAGGCATATCTCTTACACAGTACAGCATGGAATGGCTTGAGGAGATCGGATTGCTTAAAATGGATTTTCTCGGCTTGCGAAATTTAACGTTGCTGGAGCAAATCTGCACGCTCGTTGAAAAGGGTACAGGAACGACCGTCCATCTGGGCAGCATTCCGTTTGATGATAAGGCAACCTTTGAAATGCTGGGCAAAGGCGATACAACAGGGATTTTCCAGCTGGAATCTGACGGAATGCGAAGAGTCCTGCAGCAGCTGAAGCCAACGGAATTTGAAGATATTGTCGCCGTGAACGCGCTTTACCGGCCGGGCCCAATGCAGAATATTCCGGATTATATTGAGGGGAAGCATGGGACGCGAAAGGTACAATACCGGCATCCGGATCTTGAACCCATTCTAAAACCAACCTATGGCGTTATCGTGTATCAGGAACAGATCATGAAAATCGCCTCAAAAATGGCAGGCTTTTCTTTGGGTGAAGCCGACCTGCTGCGGCGGGCCGTAAGTAAAAAGAAGCGGGATGTGCTTGATCGGGAAAGAGAGCATTTTGTTAAAGGCTGTCTTGATCATGGGCATGACCAGGAGACGGCGAACGGCCTTTATGATCTCATCGTCCGGTTTGCCGATTATGGATTTAACAAAAGCCATGCGGTCGCATACAGTGTTATCGCGTATCAGCTGGCCTATTTGAAAGCCAATTATCCGCTTTACTTCATGGCGGCTTTGTTGTCCAGTGTAACGGGAAATCCTGAAAAAATTGAACAGTACCGGAAAGAATGTACAGAAAAGAAGATACAGGTGCTTCCGCCCTCGATCCGACACAGCTTTCTCCATTTTACTGTGGAAGGAGATTGTGTTAGATTTGGTCTGTTGTGCATAAAAAATGCAGGTTATCAAGCAATCAAGCACTTGATTGAAGCAAGGAGCAAGCATCCGTTCACTGATTTGTTCGATGTTTGTGCTTATTCGCCCGCCAGGCTGGTGAATAAGCGGACACTTGAATCCCTGATTTTTGCCGGAGCATTCGATGATTTTGGACAGGATAGGGCTTGTCTTCTGGCTACTCTGGACCGGGCCATCGAGTATGGAGAAAAAATTCAGGCGTACCGGGAAGAAAATCAGATACAGCTGTTTGGGGAACACGACAGCATAGAGAAGCCCGGCTATGTAGAAGTGCCTCCGTTCAAGGAGGCGGAACGTCTGAAGTTCGAGCATGAAGCCCTTGGCTTTTACCTTAGCGGCCATCCGCTGAAAAAGTTTCAGCGCATAATGGAACAGTATGGGCTCCTTTCCATCAGTGAAGCGTCAAACACCCCGGCGAAGTCCAATGTGCGCCTTGGCGTCATGATCACGAAGGTAAGAGCGATTAAAACAAAAAAGGGAGACCTGATGGCTTTTATTTCGGGAAGTGATGAATCGGGAGAAATGGAATTTGTGGCTTTCCCGAATGCCTATAAAACCTATCATGACCTTTTTCAAAAAGGAGCTTTCCTCTTGATTGAGGGAACCATGGAGGAAAAGAGCGGGTCAAGGCAGGTTTTGATTAATAAAGCCGGCCTCCTTTCGGACGTCAGTGAAAGAAAACAGCCTTCCGGGGAACAAATTTTGTATCTCAAACTTCAAAAGAACCTTTCTCCGGCCGTGCTGAGCCAATTAAAAGCAAAGCTGAATACGAGCCGGGGAGAAGCCCGGGTGATTCTGTATTATGAACAGGATCGAAAAAGCATGAAGCTGGCACAGTCAGTCGCTCCAACCCATGAATTTTTGTCAGAAATCAGGGGGCTGATTGGTGCAGAAAACGTGGTGTTAAAAGGAAGGTAATGTCTTTACAGCTTGCCTTCATCTGTTATAATAAATAGGTCAATGGTGGTCAGACCACCAAAAAAGGCTGATAAAATATACTGGATATTTGCACCGCTTTGAAACAGACATTGCTTCACCAATTCTTTTTATGCTAACTTAATTCATTAAAATTAGGAGATGAACGGATGTCTATATTACGAGAAGAAGCACTGCACATGCACAGAGTAAACAAAGGGAAACTGGAATCAACTCCTAAAGTTCCGGTAAGAAATGCAAAGGATTTAAGCCTTGCGTATTCTCCGGGAGTCGCAGAACCATGCAAAGATATCTATGATGACAAATCCAAGGTCTACGAATATACCATGAAGGGCAATACTGTTGCTGTAGTTTCCGACGGTACGGCTGTTCTTGGACTGGGCAACATCGGACCGGAAGCGGCCATGCCTGTTATGGAAGGAAAAGCTGTTCTTTTTAAGAGCTTTGCCGGTGTGGATGCGTTCCCGATCTGCCTGAATACAACGGATATCGATAAAATTGTTGAAACGGTTAAGCTGCTCGAGCCTACCTTTGGCGGAGTTAACCTGGAAGACATTGCGGCTCCAAATTGCTTTTTGATAGAAGAACGATTGAAAAAAGAGACGAATATCCCTATTTTTCATGATGACCAGCACGGCACGGCAATCGTTACACTTGCAGGCCTTGTTAATGCTTTGAAGCTCTCAAACCGTCAGATGTCTGAGATCAAGGTTGTAGTGAATGGGGCAGGTGCTGCCGGAATCGCAATCATTAAGCTTTTGGACCGCTTTGGTGTAAAAGACATTGTAATGTGCGATACTAAGGGTGCGATTTATGAAGGTCGTCCGTTTGGCATGAACAGCGTAAAAAGCGAGGTTGCTAAATTTACCAACCGCTCCAAAAAGGAAGGAACCCTTCAGGAAGTAATCGCCGGCACCGATTTGTTCATCGGCGTGTCAGTTGAAGGGGCATTAACGGAGGAAATGGTTCGCTCCATGAATGAAAACCCGATCATCTTCGCCATGGCGAATCCTACGCCTGAAATTATGCCTCGAAATGCGAGAGAAGCAGGAGCTATGGTTATTGGGACAGGCCGTTCCGATTTTCCAAACCAGGTAAATAACGTACTTGCTTTTCCGGGGATTTTCCGAGGTGCTCTTGATGTCCGGGCAACCCACATCAATGAAGAGATGAAGATCGCTGCGGTGCATGCCATTGCGAACCTTGTGGCAGAATCAGAACTGAATCCTGATTATGTTATTCCGGCACCATTTGATCCACGTGTAGCACCAGCAGTTGCCGCAGCAGTGGCAAAAGCGGCTATGGAAACTGGTGTTGCCAGAATCAAAGCGGATCCCGAAAAAATCGCTGAAAAAACCATGCAGCTTTCATTGATTGGTAAGGAATAAGCGATTCTCGAGGGAGGCTGGACAGTTGTCAGGCACATCTGAAAAGGTCTATGTTGAGATCATAAAAAAGATTAAATCCATTATTGAAGAAGACGATCTGCAAGCCGGTGATAAACTTCCGTCGGAGCGAGAGCTTACAGACCGCCTGCATGTTGGGCGCTCCTCTGTAAGAGAGGCGTTGCGTTCACTTGAGCTTCTGGGGCTTATTGAAACCCGCAGAGGTGAAGGGACGTTTATAAAGCCTGCCACGGGCCACCGGCTTGTGGAGGTTCTTGCTTCTTTTATTTTGCACGATCAAAAGGCCAGGCAGGATCTTCTGGAAACCAAGTCTATTATTATCAGAGATTGTATAGAATTAGCTGTACAGAGAGTTCGTCCAGAGGATATTGAGTACCTGAATGGCCTCATCCGGGAGATCGAACGCACGGAGCATGAGAGAGATCTGCGGCAGCTGATTCTCTTGTTCCAGGAATCTGTCATCAAATTATGCAATAATCATTTGCTGTACAGGCTGTGGGTTGAGTTATCAGACTACGGACTGTCAGTTCATCAACATTCATTTCTTCTTCATTCAGGGGATTGCTCGCAACTATTGGAGCACTTAAAGAACGGGGACAGCAAGAATGTAATTCAGCTAATGTCACAGACGATGTGAGATTAAGTTTACACAGTATGGGTGGTGTTATTTTGTTAAAGGATTTTTTCGCCAAGAAGAAGAAATATGCCACGATTCCTACCGAAAAAATGAAACAGGATGTGCCTGAGGGACTGATGACCAAGTGTCCCGAATGCAAACACATCATGTATACAAAAGAGTTAAAGAAAAACTTGCTTGTATGCCAATCCTGTCATTATCATTATCCGATGTCTTCCTTCGAACGAATTGGAAGTCTTGTGGATGAAGGCAGTTTCACAGAATACGACCGGAACATGATATCGGAGAATCCGCTGGAGTTTCCAGGATATCTGGAAAAATTAGAAAGTGACAGAATGAAAACAAAAATCAATGAAGCGGTTGTCACTGGAGACGCGACCATTAATGAAAATCCAGTTGTTATTGCCGTCATGGATTCGCGTTTCAGAATGGGCAGCATGGGCTCTGTGGTTGGAGAAAAGATCACAAGAGCTATTGAGCAGGCTATAGAGAAAGAGCTTCCGTTTATCATCTTCACCGCTTCCGGTGGTGCAAGGATGCAGGAAGGAATCCTGAGCTTGATGCAGATGGCCAAGACGAGTGTTGCACTTAAAAGGCACAGTGACCGCGGGCTGCTGTTTATTTCTGTCATGACCCATCCGACAACGGGCGGGGTATCTGCAAGCTTCGCTTCTGTTGGAGATTATAATTTTGCAGAGCCTAAAGCGTTGATTGGCTTTGCCGGCCGCCGGGTCATCGAGCAGACAATCCGCGAAGACCTGCCGGAAGATTTCCAGACGGCAGAATTTTTGCTGAAGCACGGTCAGCTTGATAAGGTTATACCAAGACATGAAATGAAAGAAACACTGACAAATGTATTGAAAATCCACTCAGGAAGGAGGGTATAGACATGGTTGGAGAGTTGGAGTTCGAACGTCCGATTACAGAACTGAAAAAGAAGATCGCAGAACTTAAATCGTTTATGGATGAAAAGGGAATTGACCTAACCGATGAAATCACTTCACTTGAAGAAAGGCTGAGCGCTCTTCAAAACGATACGTATGAAAATATGAGCGCATGGGACCGTGTTCAAGTTGCCCGCCATCCTGAGCGTCCGACAACCCTTGATTACATCTCTTATCTTTTTAAAGATTTCATTGAATTGCATGGCGACCGCCTCTACGGAGAAGATGAGGCGATTGTCGGGGGAATTGGCATGTTCCATGACCAGCCCGTTACTGTGATTGGACAGCAGCGCGGTCGTGACACAAAAGAAAACATCAGACGCAACTTCGGCATGCCGCATCCGGAAGGATACCGCAAAGCCCTTCGTTTGATGAAGCAGGCAGAGAAGTTCTCACGCCCGGTTATTTGCCTGATGGATACAAAAGGAGCATTTCCCGGGAAGTCAGCTGAAGAAAGAGGACAGAGTGAAGCCATTGCCAGAAACCTGGTGGAAATGGCGGGTCTTCATGTACCCATTATTTGTATCGTTATCGGTGAAGGTGCAAGCGGCGGAGCCCTTGGCATCGGAGTAGGCAACCATGTTCACATGCTGGAAAATTCCTGGTACTCTGTTATTTCACCTGAAGGTGCGGCTTCTATTCTTTGGAAGGATTCCACAAAGGCCAAACTTGCGGCAGAGTCGATGAAAATTACAGCTCCGGATCTGAAGGAACTCGGAATTATCGATGAAATGATCCCCGAAGTTAAAGGCGGAGCACATCATGATCCGGCAGAACAGGCGAAGCGAATCGAAGCGGTTATTCAGTCATCGCTTGAAGAACTGATGAATTTGTCAGAAGAAGAGCTGGTGGAACAGCGCTATGAAAAGTATAAAAATATGGGAGAATTTACGTTTGTAAACGATTCCATTGCTGTAAAATAAGGAATGTGCTTTCTCTGTGACGAGAAAGCACATTTTTTGTCGTTTGTTGTCTATTGTGTTGAAGTTTTGAACATGATATTTTAATAAGATGAGAATACATGAGAGGTGGAAGCTAAATGAAGCGAATTGGGGTTCTTACGAGTGGAGGAGATTCACCAGGTATGAACGCTGCCATTCGTGCTGTAGTTCGTAAGGGGATTTTTCATGATCTTGAGGTTTATGGCATCTATAATGGTTACGCTGGCTTGATTGCGGGTAATATTACTAAATTGGAAGTGGGCTCTGTGGGAGATATTATTCACAGAGGCGGCACCATGCTTCGTACAGCAAGATGCGAAGAATTCAAAACGTCTGAAGGACAGGCTAAAGGTATTGAGCAGCTGAAGAAATTTGGCATCGAAGGTTTGGTTGTCATTGGAGGAGACGGTTCTTTTCAAGGAGCGAAAAAACTCTCCGAAGCCGGGTTTCCAACGATTGGTTTGCCAGGAACCATTGACAATGATATTCCCGGAACCGATTTTACGATTGGATTTGATACAGCATTAAATACTATAATTGAAGCGATCGATAAAATTCGAGATACTGCAACTTCCCATGACAGAACCTATGTCATTGAAGTTATGGGGCGCGATGCAGGGGATCTGGCCTTATGGGCAGGTCTTGCTGACGGTGCAGAATCCATTCTTATACCTGAAGAACAGCATGAAATTGATCACATTATCAACCGTCTGCAGCTGGGCATTGACCGCGGTAAGAAACACAGTATTATCATTGTGGCTGAAGGCGTCTGCAGCGGTGTGGAAATCGGAAAACAGATCGAAGAAAAAACGAACTTGGAAACACGGGTTACGGTGCTGGGACATATCCAGCGCGGCGGATCACCAACCGCATTTGACCGTGTACTTGCAAGCCGTCTGGGCGCCAGAGCCGTAGAGCTCCTGCTTGAAGGCAAAGCCGGGCGTACCGTTGGTGTGCAGAAAAACGCCCTGGTGGATCATGACATCACGGAAGTGCTGGCAAGCAAACACCATCTGGATCAAGGAATGTACCGTCTGTCTCAGGAACTATCAATCTAATTTTACATTGCATGAACAAGTGCAAAACACAGGAGGAAGACCATGCGTAAAACAAAAATAGTCTGTACTATCGGACCTGCAAGCGAGAGCGTTGAGAAACTGACTCAACTGATCGATGCAGGTATGAATGTGGCTCGACTTAATTTCTCTCACGGAGATTTTGAAGAGCACGGAGCACGTATTATTAATATCAGGGAAGCAGCTGGTAAGCTGGGAAAAACAGTTGCCATTCTTTTGGATACAAAGGGGCCTGAAATTCGTACACAGACATTGGAAGGCGGAGTGGCAGAGCTTCAAGCAGGAGAAGAGCTTGTCATTTCCATGGAAGAAGTCATGGGTACGAATAAAAAAATCTCAGTAACATATCCTGGCCTTGTGGACGATGTTCATGTAGGTTCCAAAATTCTTTTGGATGATGGCTTGATTGAGCTGGAAGTTACAAAAATCGGAGCCAAAGAAATCACAACAAAAATACTTAACAGCGGAACGCTAAAAAATAAAAAAGGGGTTAACGTCCCAAATGTCAGCGTTAAGCTGCCAGGTATTACGGAAAAAGATGCGAAGGATATCGAGTTCGGTATAGAACAGGGAATTGACTTTATTGCTGCCTCCTTTGTACGTCGTGCCACGGATGTGCTAGAGATCCGCGAGATTCTTGAAAAGCACAACGCCCCAAGCATTCAGATCATTCCAAAGATCGAGAACCAGGAAGGTGTCGAAAACATCGACGAAATTCTTGCTGTATCTGACGGTTTGATGGTTGCCCGCGGTGACCTTGGCGTGGAAATCCCTGCTGAAGAAGTTCCGCTAGTGCAAAAAATGCTCATTAAAAAGTGTAACGAGCTTGGAAAGCCTGTCATTACGGCAACGCAGATGCTCGATTCCATGCAGCGTAATCCTCGTCCAACACGTGCGGAAGCGAGTGACGTGGCCAACGCGATTTTTGATGGCACAGATGCCATTATGCTTTCCGGAGAAACAGCAGCCGGAACTTATCCGGTTGAAGCAGTACAAACCATGCACAAGATTGCGAACCGTGCCGAAGCCTCTCTTGAATACCGCAATATCCTGTCACAGCGAAGCAAAGAGAGCAAAACAACGATTACAGATGCGATTTCTCAATCTGTATCCTTTACTGCTCTTAATCTTGAAGCAGATGCCATCATCACAGCAACCGAGCGCGGTCATACTGCAAGAATGATTTCCAAGTATCGTCCAAAAGCTCCTCTTGTTGCGGTAACAAGCCACGATGACGTGATGAGAAAGCTTGCTCTTGTCTGGGGAGTCTATCCGGTAAAAGGCAAAAAGGCAGAAACAACAGATGAAATGTTCCAGATTGCTATTGACTCTTCCATTGAAAGCAACCTTGTTACTCATGGCAGCATTGTGGTGATTACAGCTGGTGTTCCTGTAGGAAAAACCGGATCAACCAACCTTCTTAAGGTTCATGTAATCGGCGATGTACTTGCCAAAGGTCAGGGCATTGGACAAAATTCCGCTACCGGGAAAGTTGTAGTGGCAAAAAACTCCACTGAAGCTTCCAAAGTTCAGGAAGGCGACATCCTTGTAACCATCGGTACTGACCGTGAAATGATGCCGGCGATTGAAAAAGCAGCTGCTATTATTACCGAAGAAGGCGGGTTAACAAGCCACGCTGCGGTAGTGGGGATCAGCCTTGGAATTCCTGTTATCGTTGGTCTTCAGAATGCCACAGAAATTTTAAAAGACGGCCAGGAAATTACCGTGGACGCTTCCAAAGGCGACATTTACGACGGGCGTAAAAACGTACTATAAGATATGCAAATAAGAGAGGGATTCTTGTCCTTCTCTTTTTTTATAAACAAAAAGTGTGATGGTAAAGGAGCACCTTTATGTTCAGGATTTTATTTTTATTGTTGCTGATCGTACCCGCTGCAGAAATTGTAATTTTGGTATGGGTGGGCCACCAAATCGGTCCACTGCCCACGTTTATCCTCATTGTCCTCACCAGCCTGCTTGGCGCATGGCTGGCCAAAAAAGAAGGGCTGCATGCTTTGAGGCTTGCACAAACTCAGCTGCAGAACGGGCAGGTTCCCGGCTTTGTGCTTATTGACGGCATCTGTATTCTGGCGGGTGGTATATTTTTGTTCACGCCAGGCTTTATTTCAGACCTTATCGGTGTGCTTCTGCTCATCCCGCCGACCCGGGCGGTGGCAAAAGCCTGGCTTTTGCGCTATTTTCAGCGAAAAATCAAATCCGGGCAATATCATTTCTATTGGAAACGGTAAAAGAGCATCCATTTTGGACGCTCTCTTCTTTTTACGGGGAGTAAAACCGATGGCTGAGAAGAGATTTTTCTAAATACCCGCGAAAACATGGGATTTACCTGCCATTTTGCCCATTTCACCCGTAAAAACCTGATTATGGTCAACTTGCGGCTCGAGATTGCGAGTCAAGTCCTCCAATGCTTTTCGTCTCTGATCGGGCGTGTCAGCTTTTCCCTTTGATAAACGCATAGATTTCGTGGAAAAACTGGGCTTGATGGAGGGCGCGGATGATGACGAGAAAGGCAGGTCCAATTAACAGCCCAAGAAAGCCAAACCACTGGTATCCGGCAAAGAGGGCAATCAGGGTAGCGAGAGGATCGAGTCCGATCGTGGAGGACAGAATTTTAGGTTCTGCCAGCTGGCGCTGAATGATCACAACCCCATACAGGATGGAAAGCCCCACGGTCAAAGGATAGTCGCCTGATACAAAGGTATACGCAATCCAAGGCATAAAAACCGCTCCTGTTCCGAGGTAGGGAAGAAGGTCAACGGCACCAATCAAAAGTGAAATGGTAATGGCGTATTCAATCCGCAGCAAAAGCAGACCGATTAGAACAATACAGGCTGTCATTGAAATCAGTGTAAACTGGGCCTTTGCAAAACCGAACAACGCCTTTCTGAGCTCCAGATAGACGGTCCGTGTGCTCGCCATCCACTTGTCCGAAGAGATTTTTCGCAAATACCGGGAAAAGCGGTACCAGTCCTTGCATATAAAAAAGGCAGCCAGTATGGAAAAAACAAAAACGGTCACAAACGTGGGAAGGCTGACGACCAGGGCGGAGACGATATTCACGGCTTCTTGTGCGAGCTTGGAAACCGTTGTGGTAATGTGGGTACCGATGGCGTCAATATTCTTCATGATCGTTTGCTGATGGTCGTCTTCAAGGTTGTTGAACATGGCGTTAATATCATTATAAAAGGGCAAAATTTTTGTTTTGAAGCAGATCTCTATATACTGCACAAGTTCCTTGCTGTAATCGGGAAGAACATGGGCCAGGTACGCCAACCCGGTGAAAATTTCACGGACGAGCAGCAGGATGATGCCGGCAGCCGCTCCAATCAGGAGCAGCAATGCCGCAAAGACAGCCAGCGCCCTCGGCATTTTCCCCTTTTCCTCCAAAAAGTTAACAAACGGATTAATCACCATGGCGATGATTCCCCCCAGGATAAAAGGATAGGTTACTTTGGAGAGAAAAAAACAGCCTACTAAGACGAGGGCAAATAAACATACTATGAGAAAGAAACGAAATATACGGTGCAGATAATCATTGTTCACCATTTCCACCACTTCCTGTCCATTGCTTACTACGAAAGAAGGTATATTATGCAGTCCACTATATTTTTGGTTATTTTGCTCATCATAGGAGTAATCGCGAAGAACCAGTCGCTGATTGTAGCGCTGGCGGTATTGCTTGTCCTGAAATTCACCGGGATTGGAGACAAGGTTTTCCCGCTGATTCAACAAAAGGGAATAAACTGGGGAGTCACGATCATAACCATTGCTGTTCTTGTTCCCATTGCAACCGGCGATATCGGATTCAAGCAGCTTCAGGAGGCAATGAAGTCTTCCTTCGCCTGGATTGCCTTACTTTCGGGAATATTTGTCGCACTTATTGCTTCTAAAGGAATCATCCTTCTCCAGGAGGATCCGCATATCACAGCAGCTCTTGTTTTCGGCACTATCCTCGCTGTAGCATTCCTGAACGGCGTTGCCGTAGGTCCGCTTATCGGAGCAGGAATTGCTTATTTCGCCATGAAGATTGTCGAATATTTCACTGCATAAAGAAGGAAAAAGGGCTTAAGCATTCACAAAGTACTATTTATTGTTTATAATTGACTTATATGTACCAATTCCTTTAAATAGTCTACATTTCTTAATAGGCCAGAAATGTAAGCTCTTACTTATAAGAGTTTTTTGGTATTGTGCTTTTCTATTAAAGGAGAAAGAGATTCTAGAAAGGGAGAGATAACCATGACAGCAACAAGAGGATTAGAAGGTGTAGTAGCTACCACCTCATCTGTCAGCTCAATCATTGATGATGTACTGACATACAGAGGGTACAGCATCGATGATCTCGCAGACCATGCAACATTTGAGGAAGTAGTGTATTTATTATGGAATGGCAAACTTCCTAACGAAAGAGAACTTGAACAGTTTAAAGCAGAGCTTGCTGAACAAGCGACTGTATCTGAAAATTTAATCAACCAATTGAAATCGCTTCCGCTAAAAGGGGTACATCCGATGGCGATTCTGCGTACAGCTGTCTCTATGCTAGGCATGTATGACGACGAAGCGGAAGATATGTCAACAAAAGGAAACTACAAAAAAGCGGTAAAACTTCAAGCGCAGATTTCCACTGTGGTTACAGCGTTTGCAAGAATAAGGGAAGGCAAAGACCCTGTTGCTCCGCGCAAGGATCTAGGCTTCGCCGCCAACTTCCTGTACATGCTGACTGGCAATGAGCCGGATGAAGTGGCAGTGGAAGCGTTTAATAAAGCGCTTGTTCTTCATGCAGACCATGAACTGAATGCATCCACGTTTACAGCACGTGTAGCGGTTGCCACGCTTTCTGATATGTATTCTGGTGTTACTGCTGCAATCAGCGCCCTTAAGGGACCATTGCACGGCGGTGCCAACGAGCAGGTTATGAAAATGCTCAGCGAAATTAAAGAAGAAGAAAACGTTGAAAGCTATTTAAGAAACGCAATTGACAACAAACAGAAGATCATGGGCTTCGGACACCGTGTATATAAGAGTGGTGACCCGCGCGCCAAGCATCTTCGTGAGATGAGCAAGCAGTTAACGACAACAACAGGCGAAGAAAAATGGTATAACATGTCTGTGAAGCTTGAAGGATTGTTGAAAGAAGAAAAAGGCCTTCTTCCAAATGTTGACTTCTATTCAGCAAGTGTATATCACAGCCTTGGAATTCCACATGATATCTTCACACCGATTTTTGCAGTAAGCCGTGTATCCGGTTGGATTGCTCACATTCTTGAGCAATATGAGAATAACCGCCTGATCCGTCCGCGTGCAGATTACACCGGGCCTTCCATGCAGAAATACACACCGCTTGCCGAGCGTTAAAAAAAGATGGTGAGAAGAGGGCTTCCTCTTCTCATTTGAACGGTATTTTAGTAGGATAGAAAAGTAAGAGTTTTTGGATAGATTACAGATAGGAGGACAAGCAACATGTCAAACGGAGAGCGTATTACAGTAGATAACGGGGTATTAAACGTACCAAACCATGCAATTATTCCTTTTATTGAGGGAGACGGGACAGGCCCTGACATTTGGGCGGCAGCATCTCGTGTATTGGAAGCAGCAGTAGATAAAGCATATAACGGTGAGAAGAAAATTGTCTGGAAAGAAGTTCTTGCCGGAGAAAAAGCATTCAACGAAACTGGGGAATGGCTTCCAGCTGAAACACTTGATGTGATCCGCGATTACATAATCGCTATTAAAGGACCTTTAACTACACCGGTTGGCGGCGGAATCCGTTCATTGAACGTAGCACTTCGCCAAGAGCTTGACTTGTTTACATGTCTTCGTCCGGTTCGTTATTTCAAAGGTGTTCCTTCACCGGTTAAACGTCCAGAAGACACAGATATGGTTATCTTCCGTGAGAACACTGAAGATATTTACGCTGGTATCGAGTATGCAAGCGGTTCTGATGAAGTGAAGAAAGTAATCTCTTTCCTTCAAAACGAAATGGGAGTTAACAAAATTCGTTTCCCAGAAACTTCTGGAATCGGAATCAAACCAGTTTCTTCAGAAGGTACAAAGCGTCTTGTGCGTGCTGCTCTTCAATATGCAATCACTGAAGGCCGCAAGAGCTTAACGCTCGTTCACAAAGGAAACATCATGAAATTTACAGAAGGTGCTTTCAAAAACTGGGGTTACGAGCTTGCTGAACAAGAGTTTGGCGATAAAGTATTCACTTGGGCTCAATACGACCGCATTGTAGAAGAGCAAGGAAAAGAGGCAGCGAACAAAGCACAGGCTGATGCAGAAGCTGCAGGAAAGATTATCGTTAAAGACTCAATCGCTGATATCTTCCTTCAGCAAATCCTTACTCGTCCGGCAGAATTCGATGTTGTAGCAACAATGAACCTGAACGGTGACTACATTTCCGATGCACTGGCTGCACAAGTAGGCGGAATCGGAATCGCTCCTGGAGCCAACATCAACTATGAAACTGGACATGCGATCTTCGAAGCAACTCATGGTACAGCTCCTAAATATGCTGGTTTGGATAAAGTTAACCCATCTTCTGTTATCCTTTCTGGTGTGCTCATGCTTGAACACCTTGGATGGAATGAAGCAGCTAAACTTATCACGAATGCTATGGAAAAATCCATTGCAGAAAAAGTGGTAACCTATGACTTCGCTCGTCTGATGGACGGTGCTACAGAAGTAAAATGTTCCGAGTTTGCTGACGCATTGATCAGCAAGATGAAATAATAACAAAAGGCCCCGACTTCCGGGGCCTTTTGTAAAATTTAACGAGCTGCAGGACAGAAACCTGAATACCTTGGAGGGATAATAGAATGGCAGTGAATTCGCGCAAAAAGATTTCGGTCATCGGTGGAGGATTTACAGGAGCAACTACTGCATTTATCGCAGCACAAAAAGAACTTGGCGATGTGGTTCTTGTTGACATCCCACAAGCTGAAAACCCTACGAAAGGCAAAGCGCTGGATATGCTTGAAGCAAGTCCGGTACAGGGGTTTGATGCCAACATTATCGGTACTTCCAACTATGAAGATACAAAAGATTCCGATGTGGTGGTCATCACAGCCGGTATTGCACGCAAGCCCGGCATGAGCAGGGATGATCTTGTCAACACGAATGCAAACGTCATGAAAAGTGTTACACAAGAGATTGTGAAGCATTCACCTAATGCCGTTATCATTGTTTTAACCAATCCGGTGGATGCCATGACCTATACCGTATTGAAGGAATCCGGTTTCCCGAAAAGCCGTGTGATCGGGCAGTCTGGTATCCTTGACAGCGCCCGCTTCCGTACCTTTATCTCACAAGAGCTTAACTTGTCTGTAAAAGACATTACCGGGTTTGTCCTTGGCGGACATGGAGATGACATGGTTCCGCTCGTTCGTTACTCTTACGCAGGCGGTATTCCGCTTGAAAAACTGATTCCTCAGGAGCGTCTGGATGCCATCGTGGAACGTACACGCAAAGGCGGAGGAGAAATTGTTAATTTGCTTGGAAATGGCAGTGCCTATTATGCACCAGCGGCATCTATGGTTGAAATGGTGGAAGCTGTTCTTAAAGACCAAAGGCGCGTTCTTCCATCCATCGCTTACCTTGAAGGTGAGTACGGCTATCAAGGAATCTGTCTTGGAGTACCGACCATTATTGGAGGAAACGGACTGGAAGAAATCATTGAACTGGAACTTACAGCAGATGAAAAAGCCGCTCTTGACCGTTCGGCTGAGTCTGTAAAAGCAGTCATGAACGTGCTTGCATAATGATAGAAGATTCGGGACTTCCCGAATCTTTTTCTGACACCAAAAATGTAAGCGTTTACTTTTTAATTCGGGGAAGGGGTGTTCTATATGCTGCTTGGAAAAAAACGAAAACTGGGCAGAAAATTAGAAGAAATCAAAACAGGTGAGAAGCTTGAGTTGTCTGAAGCGATAGAAGATAAAGATCTCCTGTTATATCTTGGACTTACCAACGATAATAATCCTTTATTCATCCAGCATGACTATGCATCTATGACGCCTTTCAAAAAGCCAATTGTTCCACAAATCATGCTGACGGGAATGGTAACCTCGGCCATATCAAAGTATTTGCCGGGACCAGGAAGCAGTATTAAAAAACAATCCCTTACCTTCATTAAACCCGTTCACCATTATGGAAAAGTACATTTTCTCTTCCAGGTGACCGGCATCAACGAGGCAGCCCATTCTATTACCATGTCGGTGGAGGGCAAAAATGAAAAGAACGAAAAGGTGCTTGAAGGAGAACTTGAAGTTTGTCCTCCCTATGCTCCAAAATCGATTACTTCCCATACCTTGGAAAATTTCTGAGGAAATTTCTAGGGGAATTTCTAAGACCGGCTGCATTGCTGGTCTTTTTCATTTGGACATACCCGTCAAGAATGAGCACCACTCTATAAAAATTTTACAAACTTTACGAAATCTTTATTCTGACCCTTTTGTGCATTGAAGAAAAAAATAGTATGATTGTAATGAATCAAGTGAAACGTAACTATAAAAGGGTGGGAAAAGATGAGCCAGAAGATTATGGTAGTCGAGGACGAGTTATCGATCTCAACATTATTGCAATTTAATTTAGAACAAGCTGGTTTTGAAGTGATCACTGCTATGGACGGACGCAAGGGCCTGGAATTGGCAGAGATGGAAAAACCGGATTTAATGGTTCTCGATCTTATGCTTCCTGAGATGGATGGCCTTGAGGTTTGCAAAAACCTGCGGCAAAAGCAGATTTTTATTCCCATTCTCATGCTGACTGCAAAAGATGATGAGTTTGATAAAGTCCTGGGGCTGGAGCTTGGGGCTGACGACTATATGACAAAGCCATTTAGCCCGAGAGAAGTGGTGGCCCGTGTTAAGGCGATCTTAAGACGGACAAACCAGATGGCCGTGGAAGAAGCTGCTCCTGTGGAAGAAGCAGAAAAACTGACGATCGGCGAGGTTGAGGTATATCCGGAAAATTATGAGGCCTTTTATAAAGGAACGGCACTGGAATTAACACCAAAAGAATTTGAACTTCTCGTTTATCTGTCAAAAAATAAAAACAGAGTATTAACCCGTGAGCAGCTTCTGTCAGCTGTGTGGAATTATGATTTTGTCGGTGATACACGAATAGTTGATGTTCATATCAGCCACCTCCGGGAAAAAATCGAAGAAAATACACGAAAGCCCATCTATATTAAAACCATACGGGGAATGGGCTATAAATTAGAGGTTCCTCAGTAATGCCGGATTTTAAAAACCGGGTACTTTCTTTTTTCCTGGTTGGCATTATGCTTGTTTTTATTTTGCTTGCTTTAATTGTGGGAGGGCTGGTACATTACACCATCAAGGAGAAGCGGGTGCAATCCTATCAGCATGATCTTGAGCTGGTGGCGGTTGCTGCCAGAGGCAATGATCAGGAACTGCTTAAAAAGCAGCTGAATATGGCAGAAAAGGATTTACATGGTAAACTCGTCTATCTTTCCCCTGAAGGCAAGGTGCTTGCCCAAACCGACAGAGAAGAACAGCCGGTTCCCCGGCAGCCATTACAGGGCCTGGACGGTTATAAAAAAGATGTACTGGTTTCCGCCAAATATATGGACCGTCTTTTGTATACTCTCCCTGTAAAAGAAGATTCCTCCGGTAATCTCCGTGGCTATGTCCAGCTGATTATCCCGGAACAAGCGGCCAACCAAACAGAACGAACCGTATGGCTCAGCCTTTCACTTGGCTTTTTGCTCAGCCTTGTGATCGTTCTTTTCATCTCAATCCGGGTGCTGGACCGTATTGTGAAACCGGTGGAAGAAGCGACCAGCACGGCGAAAGAATTGGCCCGGGGGAATTTTAAAGCCAGAACCTATGAGTATAAAGGTGATGTAGGAGAACTGAACTTTTCATTAAATGTACTGGCAAGAAACCTGGAAAAAATGACAAAATCGTACGAGTCACAGCAGGACCGTTTGAAAACCCTGATTGAAAACATGGGCAGCGGTCTGATCCTGATTGATTCCGATGGATACATCAATATCGTCAATAAAGCATTTAAAGAGATTTTTAGAGAATATACCGATTCCTGGAGCGGGCATTTGTTTCATGAGGTTTTTCCTTACAAGGAAATCAAGGAAATTGTGGAAGACACCTTTATTATGGAAACCAATATCCGCAAGCAGGTGGTCCTGCCGATTCATATTGAAAGAAAAAACTTTGATGTATACAGCGCACCCGTTTTAAACAGTCTTGGAAAACTGAGGGGTATCGTCCTGGTTTTCCATGATATTACCGAATTGAAAAAGCTCGAACAAATGAGAAAAGATTTTGTTGCCAACGTTTCTCATGAATTGAAAACGCCTGTTACATCGTTAAAAGGCTTTGCTGAAACATTGCTGGATGGGGCGGACGGCAACCCGGAAATCCGCAAAAAGTTTTTAACGATCATATGGAAGGAGAGTGACCGGCTGCAGCATTTGATTCAGGACCTGTTGGATCTTTCCAAAGTGGAACAAGGGTTTTCGTTAAACCTGCAGAATGTCAATCTGTCTGCCATTGTTGAAGAAGTGATCGTCATGCTTGAAACGAAGGCTAAGGAGAAAGAGATCACACTTAAGTACTCGGTCGAAGGGGACACCGCCATTGAAGGCGATGCTCCGCGTTTAAAGCAAGTATTTATCAATCTTATCAACAACAGTCTGAATTACACGCCTAAAGGCGGCCGGGTCACCATCAGGCTTAAGGAGAGCAGTGAGAAGGTAACGTTCAGTGTGTCGGATACCGGAATTGGCATTCAGAAGGAAGAAATCTCCCGTATTTTTGAGCGTTTCTACCGGGTGGACAAAGCAAGAAGCCGTAATTCCGGAGGCACAGGGCTTGGCCTTGCCATCGTAAAGCATTTGATTGAGGCCCATCATGGAAGAATTCATGTTAAAAGCAAACCAGGTGAAGGTTCGACATTCACACTTGTTTTTAGAAAAGAATTTGTTGAGTGAATTTACAAACTATTAACACTGGGTTTGTTTCAGCTTAACAGTCTCCATGTAATATGAAAGTATCCTTTTTCAGTACCCTCTTTAAGAGAATCCGATTCCGGGTTCTCTCTTTTTTTGTTTTTGCTCACCAGCAGGCAGAGCAAGGCGGCCGTTATTTTGTTTTCGGGGAAACCGATGGTACAATATAGACAGAAAAACTGATCAGGGGGTATCATTTTGGCAAATAAACTAGTATTGATTGACGGAAACAGTATCGCCTACCGGGCGTTCTTTGCACTTCCTCTGCTCAATAACGACAAAGGTGTTTACACGAATGCCGTTTATGGATTCACGACTATGCTTCTTCGCATATTGGAAGACGAAAAACCAAGTCATGTTCTTGTAGCTTTTGATGCAGGCAAAACGACGTTCAGGCATAAAACATTTGAAGACTATAAAGGAGGCCGTCAAAAGACGCCTTCCGAGCTTTCAGAACAATTCCCGCTGATTCGGCAGCTTCTGGACGGTTTTGGAATCAAGCGGTACGAGCTTGAAAGCTATGAAGCGGATGATATCATTGGCACCCTTTCCAAACAGGCCGCAGAAGGTGATTGGGATGTGAATGTCTATACAGGAGATAAGGATTTACTTCAGCTGGTAACGGAGAATGTGAAGGTTACACTCACAAGAAAAGGCATATCTGAAGTTGAAGCCTACGATCTCAAGCAGGTGGAAGAGAAATATGGCTTAACACCCCATCAGATCATCGATATGAAAGGCCTGATGGGCGATCCTTCTGATAATATTCCGGGAGTTCCCGGAGTCGGGGAGAAAACAGCCATCAAACTGATTAAACAATTCGGTTCTCTGGAACAAACACTGGATTCCATTGATCAGGTGTCTGGAGCAAAGCTTAAAGAAAAGTTGAGTGACAACAGAGATCAGGCATTGATGAGCAAGGAATTGGCGACCATTACGCACGAAGCTCCTCTTGAGGTTTCTCTGAAGGATGCCGTATACCAGGGGTATGAGGCAGAACGGCTCCTCCCGCTGTTCAAGGACCTCGGATTTAACTCCCTGCTTGAACGGATTGGAGGGGACAGCGAGCAAGCAATGGTGAGTGAAGAAGAAAAAGAGGAGATCAATTTTGAAAAAGCCAAAGCGTTAAATGATGAAATTTTATCTTCTCCTGCAGCCTTGATCGTAGAAACCACACCGGAAACCTATCACCGGGCGCCGGTAAACGGCCTGGCGATCGTCAATGAAAACGGAAGGTTTTACATTCCAGCAGACCTTGCCCTGTCTTCTCCCGAATTCAAGCAATGGGCGGAGGATACAAGCAAAGAAAAGTTTGTATTCGATGCGAAAAGAGCCTACGTCGCACTGGACTGGAATAATATTTCACTTCAGGGAGTGACGTTTGACCTGATGATCGCCTCTTATCTGCTGAACCCCTCGGATTCGGGGGATGATGTGGCAGTGATTGCCAAACGCTATGGCATCCATGATACCGATAGTGAAGAGGCGGTTTATGGAAAGGGAGCCAAGCGGAAGGTACCAGAAGAAAGCGTTCTTTCCGAGCATATGGTACGTAAAGCCAACAGCATTTATGTGCTTCAGGAAAAGCTGACGAATGAACTGAAAAAGAATGAACAATATGAGCTGTTTGCCGATCTGGAACTTCCACTATCGCTGGTGCTTGGTGAAATGGAAACGACAGGCGTTAAGGTAGATGTAGGCAGACTGCAGTCCATGGGACATGAGCTGACGGAGCAGTTGAATGCACTCGAAGCCGACATCCATGAACTTGCCGGGGTCGCCTTTAATATTAATTCACCCAAACAGCTTGGTGAAATCTTGTTTGAAAAGCTCAATCTTCCTCCCATCAAAAAAACAAAGACCGGTTACAGCACCTCGGTGGATGTGCTGGAGAAGCTGGAAGGCAAGCATGAAATCATCCGGAAAATTCTTGTTTACCGGCAGTTGGGCAAGCTGAGCTCAACCTATATCGAAGGTCTCCTGAAAGTGGTAGATCAACAGACCGACAAGATTCATACTCGTTTTAATCAGGCTCTTACTCAAACCGGACGCTTAAGCTCAACAGAGCCCAATCTGCAAAATATTCCGATCCGGCTTGAAGCAGGAAGGAAGATCAGGCAAGCCTTTGTTCCAGCTACTTCAGGGTGGAAAATCCTGTCTGCCGATTATTCTCAGATTGAGCTCCGTGTACTAGCCCACATTTCTCAGGATGAAAATCTGATGGAAGCCTTTAAGAAGGAAATGGATGTTCATACGAAAACAGCGATGGATGTGTTCCATGTTGATATGGAGGATGTTACTTCCGAAATGAGAAGGCACGCGAAAGCCGTAAACTTCGGGATTGTATACGGAATCAGTGACTACGGATTGTCTCAAAGCTTGAATATCACAAGAAAAGAAGCGGGAGAATTTATCGAGCAGTATTTAAAGACGTTTCCGGGTGTCAAGGAATATATGGAATCCATAGTCCGACAGGCTAAACAGGATGGATATGTGTCCACGCTGATGAACCGTCGCCGGTATCTTCCGGAAATTACGAGCCGAAACTTTAATCTCAGAAGCTTCGCTGAACGCACCGCAATGAATACACCGATTCAGGGGACTGCAGCTGATATTATCAAGAAAGCCATGGTAGAAATGGAACGCGTGTTAAAAGAAGAAAAGCTTGAAGCATTGATGCTGCTTCAGGTGCATGATGAATTAATCTTTGAAGCACCTGAACACGAAATTGAAAAACTTTCAAAATTGGTTCCGCAAGTCATGGAATCGGCCCTTGGCCTTGACGTTCCATTAAAAGTGGACTTGAATTACGGAGATACATGGTACGACGCAAAATGACAGAAAGAAAAACGGAAAACAGCCGCTGGGCTGTTTTCCGTTTGATTAGAGGTGAAACAAATGCCAGAGCTACCTGAGGTAGAAAATGTAAAGAATACACTGAAACGGCTGGTTGGGGGGAAAACCATTAAAGAAGTCAGTGTGCTATGGAGCAACATTATCAAGCATCCGGAGCTGGATGAGTTTAAACTCCGGCTTGAGGGACAGACGATTCAGAATGTGGAACGCCGGGGTAAATTTCTGAAAATTTTCCTGGATCATGATGTGCTGGTGTCCCATTTGCGGATGGAAGGAAAATACGGGCTGAATCAGCTGGAGGATCCCTCGGACAAACATACCCATGTGCTTTTCTCATTTACAGATGGAACACAATTGCGGTATCGGGACGTAAGGAAATTTGGTACCATGCATCTTTATCCCATCGGAAAAGAAGAGCAGGAGCAGCCGCTATCAAAGCTCGGATATGAGCCTTTTTCTGCGGAATTGACTCCTTCTGTTATGAAAAAGATGTTTTCCAAGACGAGCAGGAGCATTAAAGCTGTGCTTTTGGACCAATCACTGATCACGGGACTTGGCAATATTTACGTGGATGAAATCTTGTTTGCATCCGGCATTCATCCAGAAAGGAAAGCGAATGAAGTGTCGCTTCCGCGATTGCAGAAGCTTCATGAACATATGGTATCCATCCTGAAGAACTCTGTTGAAAAAGGCGGCAGCACCATCCGCTCCTATACCAATTCAGAGGGGAAAACCGGAAACTTTCAGCTTGAACTGTTTGTTTACGGAAAGAAAGGAGAGCCATGCAAAACGTGCGGCTCCGAAATCGACCGGTCCGTCGTGGCCGGGCGGGGCACCCATTTTTGCTCAAAGTGCCAGAAATAACAGTTGCCAGGCTCCTTTCATATACTGCAATACGTGGTATGAAAGGAGCTTTTAGAGTCATGGTATCCTTTTCGATGCTCTTGCTGGCGTTTGCTGTCAGCCTTGACAGCTTTGGTACGGGGTTGACCTACGGAATGAAGGAAATCAAAATACCTATCAAATCGGTACTGATTATTTCCTCTTGTTCCGCCATTACTTTTTTCGTGGCCATGGGGTTCGGCCATTTCCTCGAACGTTTCTTGTCTCCGCAAGCCGGTCAAATGGCCGGGGGCATTATATTGCTGGGTCTTGGTTCATATTTCTTGTTTCAAGTTGCCAAGCCTGACAAAAAGGCTGAAACTGTACCCGAAGAGAAGACTATTGTAAAATTAGAAATAAAATCGCTCGGAATTATGATACAGATCTTAAAAAAGCCGACCATTGCGGATTTGGATAAATCGGGATCCATTAATGGCTGGGAGGCGGTGCTTCTCGGTGTTGCCCTTTCGCTGGATGCGTTTGGTGCAGGGATTGGGGCGGCCATGATTGATATGCCGCCGATTACAACGGCTTTCACGGTGGCAGCAATGAGTTCCATTTTTGTGCTTGCCGGCATAAAACTGGGTTTTGCGGTCTCCAAAGTTACCTGGATGAAAAAACTGACGTTTCTTCCAGGAATTCTGTTGATTATTATTGGTTTGATGAAATTGTAGTGAAGGGATGTTAACAAATGATTATTGGCCTGACCGGCGGAATTGCCAGTGGAAAAAGCACAGTTTCCAATCTTTTGCGAAGCTATGGACTGCCAGTTGTTGATGCAGATGTTATTGCGCGTCAGGTTGTGGAGAAGGGCCATCCTGCCTATGAAAAAATCGTGGAGTACTTTGGAAAAGATATTCTGGATGAAGCCCAAAACATCGACAGAAAAAAGCTGGGAAGTATTGTTTTTACTAATGAGGAAAAGCGACTGATGCTTAACAGGATTGTCCATCCAGCTGTTCGGCTGGAAATGAAAAATGAGGCGGCAGCTCATTTAAAGGGGAGCCCATGTGTCGTTTTGGATATTCCTCTGTTATTTGAAAGCGAATTAACGCATATGGTAGACCAGACCCTTCTTGTCTTTGTGGATGAGGAAACCCAATTAAGCCGGCTGATGGAACGAGATGGCTATACAGAAGCAGAGGCAAAGAGCAGAATCGCGGCGCAAATGCCGCTAAAGGATAAAGTGCAGCTTGCCGATGCAGTAATCATGAACAATGGTTCATTGGAAGAATTAAAAGATAAAGTGGAGATCCAGCTTCACGAATGGAACATCATTTAACCCTCTGTTATAGGCAGAGGGTTATTTTTTCGCCCGTTTTTATAAAATAGTGTTCTTTTTTTGGTCAATTATGCTATACTAATCATAGCAAAAGAGAGATAAAAGTATAACACATATTTGGAGGGAGCATACCATGAAAGCAAAAGTAGCGATTAATGGACTCGGGCGAATCGGAAGAATGGTTTTTCGAAAAATGATGGAGGAAAACAATGAATTTGAAGTGGTGGCAATCAATGCCAGTTATCCTCCAGAAACGCTGGCACATATGATAAAGTATGACTCCATCCATGGAGCTTATAAAGGTGAAGTCACTGCCCATGAGGGATACTTAATGGTGAATGGGCAAAAGGTTCTGCTGCTCAATTCCCGTGATCCAAGGGAACTGCCTTGGAAAGGACTTGGGATTGATCTTGTGATCGAAGCAACTGGAAAATTTAAATGTCAGGAAACTGCAGGCTATCATTTGCAGGCCGGCGCTAAAAAAGTGATTATTACCGCTCCCGGAAAAGATGAGGATGTAACCATCGTTATGGGAGTGAATGAGAGCGATTACAATCCGGATAAACACCATATTATTTCTAACGCATCTTGTACAACCAATTGCCTGGCCCCAGTAGTAAAAGTACTGGATGACCATTTTGGCATTGAATCAGGTATGATGACAACGGTACATGCTTATACAAATGACCAAAAGAATATTGACAACCCGCATAAAGACCTTCGCCGTGCGCGGGCGTGCGGACAATCAATTATCCCGACTTCGACAGGGGCTGCCAAAGCCATTGCCAAGGTGCTTCCTCATCTTTCAGGCAAGCTTAATGGGATGGCGCTTCGAGTGCCTACGCCAAATGTGTCACTGGTGGATTTCGTGGCTGATCTAAAAACAGAGGTAACAGAAGAGAGGATCAATGAGGTACTGAAGTCGGCTGCGAACGGATCGATGAAGGGGATTCTGGGCTATAGTGATGAACCGCTTGTTTCCGTCGATTACAATGGAAACGAAAATTCATCGATAATTGACGGATTGTCCACGATGGTCATTGAGAATAGAAAAGTAAAAGTCCTGGCATGGTATGATAACGAATGGGGGTATTCCTGCCGTGTCGTCGATCTTGCGGGCTTGGTTGCCGCAGGACTTAAACAAGAAGAAAACATCAAGATACCTTCCTGATCATAGGGGAGTCTCTTTGACAGCACCGACACATTCGGTGCTGTTCTTTTTTGTGTGGTCTGGTACTTAATTTGTCTAAGGTATGCGAATACTTTTCATATAAAATATTCAGAGAAAAAATTGAATCAGGTTATTGCAAATGAAAAATAAAACAAGTATACTATGATTCGTGAACTTCAAATAAAGCAAACCAAGGCGTTGGATTCTACTTAAAGGGTTAGGACCTCTTAGGACTAACTTTCCCCCGTGGTAGATGTTCAATACCGCATGCTTGAAGGCATGAAAATTTTTTAAGGGGGACTATGCTAATATGGATACAATGGGAAGACACGTAATTGCCGAACTATGGGGTTGCAACAGTGAAAAGCTGAATGACATGAAATTTATTGAAGAAACATTTGTTGACGCTGCTTTAAGAGCAGGCGCAGAGGTGCGTGAGGTGGCTTTTCATAAATTTGCACCGCACGGCGTTAGCGGAGTTGTTATTATTTCAGAATCTCATCTGACAATCCACAGTTTTCCAGAGCATGGTTATGCAAGCATTGATGTATACACTTGTGGGGATCGAATTGATCCAAATGTGGCTGCTGATTATATTTCACAGGCATTGGAAGCAAACAGCCGTGAAAATTTAGAGGTTCCGCGTGGAATGGGTCCTGTCAAAGTTAAAAATAAAGTTGCCGCAAATCAATAATAAAAAAGTTAAATGAAAAAGAGGTGTGTAATTTGCACCTCTTTTTTTACATGTTATTCTATAAGTAACAACCCTGAGGAGGAAGACCATGCTGCGTCGATTGCAAAACATTTTGAAAAATAATTCAGAAACTTCCGAAAAACATTATGACCCCTTGCTCAGAACGCCGTATTTTAAGGCAAACCGCAATAGCGTCATGGATGCGTTGGAAGAATTAGTCCGTCAGAAACAGAATTATAAGCTGCTCGGTTCATCCAAGGAAAGAGGCGAATTTTCCTTTCAAGTGACCTCCCCCCGAAAAGCGTTCGTTGTTGTAACCGCAACCACGCTAAGACCATACCGCACAGCCATCGATTTCAATGTGTCCACCGAATCTGCCCTTCCCGTCGACTTTGGATACAGTAAAAAAGTCATTGCCAATGTAACCGAAGAACTAAAAGGAAAGCTCGAATATATCGGAACATCTTTAATGGAAAACAATTAATTCTTGTCACCCGCCTTCCTTTTGTCTAAGATAGAATTATAGTAGAGGAACATTAATTTTTGGAGTTGATCTGCATTGCGTTGTCCGTCCTGTCAATATAACGGTACAAAAGTGCTTGATTCCCGACCCGTTCATTCAGGAAGATCGATTCGCCGTCGACGTGAATGCGAATCATGCAACTATCGATTTACCACATTTGAAACCGTTGAAGAAATACCGCTCATTGTTGTAAAAAAAGATGGTACCAGGGAGGAGTTTAGCCGGGAAAAAATTCTCCGCGGACTCATTAAAGCGTGTGAAAAGCGTCCTGTTCCCTTGGAGGTACTTGAAAATATTGTGGATAATATAGAAAAAGATCTCCGGAACCAGGGGGCATCTGAAATAAACAGCCAGGAAGTCGGTGAAAAAGTCATGGATTATTTGGCAGACACGGACGAAGTAGCATATGTCCGATTTGCTTCCGTTTACCGGCAATTCAAGGACATTAATGTATTTATTCAGGAACTAAAGGACCTAATAAAAAAAGACGAGCATTAACCTGCGTAAGACAGAACCGGTTTTACGCTTTTTTTTATCGAAAGGTCCTAAATCCTCTGCAACAACAGAAATTCTTTTTGAAAGGTGAGAACCATGAGTGTACACTGGAAAGAAATTGTCCCGGTGGATACATATGAGGTTCAATTTAGCGGCTATCTTCATGATGTAGACCGCAAAGTATTGACCATGCTGTACCAGCCGTTAATAGGGGCTTTTGCCTATAGTTTATATATGACATTCTGGTGCGATGCGGAGATGGAGGTTGAGAACCCCCAAACCCATCAGCGTCTGATGAATGTCACCCAGTTTTCATTGAAAGACATTATAGCAGCACGTAAGAAGCTCGAAGCCATCGGCTTGCTGAAAACATATAAAAGAGAAGAAAATGAATCAAAGTTTTTTCTGTATGAATTGCAGACTCCGCTTTCTCCGGCTGCTTTTTTCAACGATGGAGTGCTGAATATCTATTTGTACAACCGGCTGGGGAAAACGAAGTATTGCGAGATGAGAGATCATTTTCTGCAGGAAGAAACAGAAGTGGATGAATATCAAGAGGTTACCGCATCGTTCAGCGACATATTTGCCTCCCTTCATCCTTCGGAGATGACCGCCGGCACCTATTCGGAAATACAAGAAGGTGCCAACGGCAGGCTGGCAGACCGAATGCCTGGCAGAACGTTGCAAATTTCGGCAGAGGAATTTGATTTTGATTTACTGGTTTCCAGCATTTCCAGCTTTATACTTCCAAAAGAGGTGATTACGCCTGCGATCCGGGAAGCGATTGTGAAGCTGGCCTATGTGTACCAGATGGAGCCACTGGAAATGAGCCGGCAAATTCAGAGTGCCTACCATATCCACGGGGAACTGACCGAAGAAAATCTTCGGAAAGAGGTTCAGAAATGGTACCGGATTGAAAACAATAACCAGCTTCCGCAAATGGCCCTCCGGACTCAGCCGCAAGGTTTGAAAACCGTCAGTGCCGAGCCTGTTTCGGAAGAAGAGAAAATGATAAAATACTTTGAAGAGGTTTCTCCTTATCAGCTCCTCGAGCATCAATCAGGAACAAGGCCGGCCGAAGCCGACTTGAATATTGTCAGCTACCTGATTCTCGAGCAAAAATTGACACCGGGTGTTGTGAACGTATTGATCGATTATGTATTAAAAACCAACGATCTTAAGCTGACCCGGTCATTTGTCGAAAAAATCGCCAGCCATTGGGCGAGAAAAAAAGTGAAAACAGTTCCTGAAGCCATGGCGCTGGCCCGTTCCGAGCAAAAGAAATACAAAGACTGGCAGGAACGGAAAAATACGTCCTTTCAACGAAATACATCACAAAGAAAGGCACCGAGGCTGCCAGACTGGCTTAAGGACGAGAATGTGCCAGCAGAGAATTCCAGTCCGAACATCAACGAAGAAGAAGAGCAAAATCAGCAATGGCTGGAAAACTTGCTTAAAGATATTTAAAGGGGGGATCAACATTGGAATCCATTACTGACGCTGTAAAAAAGATGGAAGGTTACGACCAGCTTAGAAGACAGCTTGACCGTATTAAGCAGCAGGTACTCCAAGATCCGTATGTCGCTTCTTTTATGGAGGCCAACCCTGGCATCAATGAAGTTAACCTGGAAAAAGGGCTCACCAAGCTGTATGAGTACTCCAAAGAAAGGCATCAATGCGCCAACTGCCCGGGCCTGGAACGTTGCCCGAATTTGATGCAGGGCTACCAGCCTGTGCTGACTGCGGAGAAAAATCAGATTGATATCTTTTATGAGAAATGCTTTCTGAAAAAGCAGGATGAAAAGCAAAAATCGATGACAGCATTAATTAAAAGTTATTTTATTCCAAAGGATATTCTCAAAGCTTCATTCGACCGCCTGCACAGTATTGATCAAGACCGGAAAGAGGCAATTGGGGCAGCTGCTGAATTTGTAAAAAAAGTGGCAGCTGGCGAGGAATGCAAAGGCATTTATTTTTACGGTAAATTTGGCGTCGGAAAAACGTATCTTCTCGGTGCGATTGCAAACCGGCTGGCAGAGCGTCAGATTCCTTCGCTATTGGTGCATACACCCGAATTTCTTCGGGAGATGAAAAACAGTCTCTCGGATGGATCATTCAATGAGAAAATGGAGCTGTTGAAAACCGTTCCTGTATTGATGCTGGATGATATCGGGGCCGAAAACATGACCAATTGGGTCAGAGACGAAATTATCGGAGTGATTTTGCAATACCGCATGATGGAACGTCTGCCGACCTTATATTCTTCTAATTATGATTTTTCGATGCTGGAAGAGCATTTTTCCTACTCTCAAAAAGGGGGCCTCGAGGAGGCAAAGGGAAAACGAATCATGGAACGGATCCGCCATCTTACTGTTCCAATTTTTATTGGCGGTGACAAAAACTTTAGATCCTTACAATAAAGAGCAAGCAAACCTTTGTCAATCATTGGCAAAGGTTTTTTGTTTGAACTGATGATTCTTCGGGAAGATGCTAATACTACTACCTATAGAATCAGCAGAAAGAAAGGAAATGAATATGGGAATACTTTTAGCAGTAGTTACCGCGGTTTGCTGGGGAAGCATTGTGCTGGTGAGTCAAAAACTGGGGGGAGATTCTTACAGCCAGACCCTGGGCATGACGCTCGGCGCCCTGGTCTTCTCCATCATTACGTTTTTTATCGTGTCTCCCGATATAAATACACTTGTCTTAACGGTTGGCGTGATATCCGGTGCCTTGTGGGTTGTCGGCCAGCGCTTCCAATTTGCGAGTGTTGACCACCTCGGAGTGGCCAAGGCTGTTCCTCTTTCTACCGGAATGCAGCTTTTTGGAACCACCCTGTTTGGGGTGCTCGTTTTTCATGAGTGGAAAACAAAAACTGAAATTATTGTTGGCATTATTGCGATTGTGGTTATTATTTTGGGTGCTGTTTTTACTTCCATTAAGGATAAAAGCAATGACGATGGAGGGGGAAACACCAAAAAGGGCTTGCTTATTCTCCTGCTTTCAACAGCAGGCTATGTTGGCTATGTGGTGATTGTCAACTGGTTTAAAATCGGAGGCTGGGAAGCCATACTTCCCCAGGCGGGAGGTATGTTTGTAGGCGGTTTACTTCTGACGTTCACAGGGAAACCGTTTAATAAATTTGCGATAAGAAACATTATAACGGGACTGATCTGGAGCACCGGAAATATTACTCTGCTGCTTTCATTGCCCCAAATCGGTGTGGCGACAAGCTTCTCGCTATCCCAGACGGGGATCATTATTTCTACTCTAGGCGGGATTTTTATCCTGAAGGAGAAGAAGTCGAAGCGGCAGGTTATATTTGTTATTGCAGGATGTTTACTCATTATTGCGGGCGGCGTTATGCTCGGATTCACAAAATCTTAAGGAGCGGATGAAGTTATGTTTACAGATTTAGAAGGCAAAGTTGTTGTTATTACAGGCTCAACCACTGGCATCGGAAAAGCATGCGCGCAGAGGTTTGCAAAAGAAAAAGCGAAAGTTGTCATCAATTACCTGAGTGACAAAGGAAAGGAATTGGAAGAGCTTTTACAGGAACTACGAGACCTTGGAGGCGAAGCCATCGGGGTTCAGGCTGATGTAACAAAAGAGGAAGATGTTAAACGAATGATTCAGGAAACCGTGAAGACGTTCGGTACACTGGATGTATTTATCAATAATGCGGGGATTGAAAATGAAGTTCCATCACATGAACTTTCACTTGATGACTGGAACAAAGTCATCTCCACCAACCTTACTGGACAGTTCCTCGGCTGCCGGGAAGCGATCGATTACTTCCTGAAACATAACATCCAGGGCAATATTATTAACATGTCAAGTGTCCATGAAATCATTCCCTGGCCGCATTTTGTCCACTATGCAGCAAGCAAGGGCGGAGTAAAATTAATGACCCAAACCCTTGCCATGGAATATGCCCCAAAGAAAATCAGAGTAAATGCCATCGGGCCGGGTGCAATTAATACACCCATCAACGCAGAAAAATTTGCGGATCCGGGTAAAAAGGCAGATGTGGAAAAACTAATTCCAATGGGATATATCGGAGAACCTGAGGAAATCGCTTCTGTGGCTGTTTGGCTCGCTTCAAAAGAATCCAAATATGTAACGGGCCATACACTTGTTGCTGACGGGGGAATGACACTGTATCCTTCCTTCCAGGCAGGAAGAGGATAATCCACATAAGAAATAAATTGGGCTCCCTTGATCAGGGGGCTCTTGTTTTATGAAGGTAAGCAGCCTGTTTGTTTGCTTCACAAATTTCATAAAACTATGATAGGATTATAGAATGCTACATAAGATGTTCCGTAACTGGAGGTAATATAGATGAGCATTGATGCGATTTTGCAAAAAGCACTGGATGGCAAACGTTTGACCGTCGAAGATGCGGTTGCTCTGTATGAAAGTGATGAAGTGGAAAAGATGGGAGAAGCGGCCGACGTGATCATGAAACGCTGGCACCCCGAACCCATTACGACCTTTGTAATCGGGAGAAACGTCAATTACACGAATTTTTGTGATACATACTGCCGTTTCTGCGCGTTTTACCGCCCGCCGGGAAGCGAGGAAGGCTATGTATTGGATGATGATGTGATCTTCCAAAAGATTCAGGAAACCATTGATGTCGGTGGTACAGAAATCCTGATGCAGGGAGGAACCAATCCGAACCTTCCATTCTCTTATTATACTGACCTGCTTCGCAACATTAAGAAGCGCTTTGATATTACAATGCACTCTTTTTCACCGGCAGAAATCTGGAAGATGGTTGAAGTTTCCGGCCTAACTCTTGAGGAAGTACTGAAAGAGCTGAAAGAAGCAGGGCTCGATTCCCTTCCGGGTGGAGGAGCAGAAATACTGGATGACCGGACGAGAAAAAAAATCAGCCGGTTGAAAGGGTCCTGGACAGAATGGATGGAGTGCATGAAAACGGCAAAAAAAGTCGGCCTTCATTCCACGGCTACAATGGTTATTGGCTTTGGTGAAACCTTTGAAGAACGGGCGATGCACTTGCAGCGGGTACGTGATGCGCAGGATGAAACCAATTGCTTCCTTGCCTTTATTTCATGGACGTTCCAGCCGGATAATACCAACTTAAAAGGGGAAAAGACGTCACCAAGAGAGTATCTGAAAAACGTGGCTATCTCCCGCCTGTTCCTCGATAACATTGCTAACTTCCAGTCTTCCTGGGTTACGATGGGACCTGAAGTGGGCAAGAAGTCCCTTCATTACGGCTGCAACGATTTCGGAAGCACGATGATGGAGGAAAACGTGGTATCTGCAGCGGGGACCACTCATAAAGTAAATACGAACCTGACCCTGCGTTTGATTCGTGAAGCCGGCAAGATTCCGGCCCAGCGCGATACGAAGTATGAAACCTTGCGTGTGTTTGATGGAGAAGAAACCGCCGAAAAAGATTTTGTGATGCAAAACTAATGAACCAAAAGCCTGGCCTTTTAGCAAAGGGGCCGGGCTTTTTTGTTTGTAAACGACATATTTACCTAAATAATTATGGGAATATTCTCATTTTTAATAATTTTGTTATAATAGAAGAGAATACATATATTAAGGGGGAAAAAGATTGAAAAAAGTCATTTTATTTTTATTATTGTTGAGTATGCTCGCTTTGGCTGCCTGTGGAAGCCAGTCAACATCCGGATCCGAAGGCGGAAGCAAAAACGAAAAACTGGTGGTGGGGACAGATGCAGCTTATGCACCGTTTGAGTATTTGAAAGACGGGAAAATCGTCGGGTTTGACGCAGACTTGCTTAAAGCCGTCATGAAAGAAGCAAAGCTGAAATACGAACTGAAAAATACAGGCTGGGAGCCATTGTTTGCTTCTCTCAAGAGTGAACAGGTACAGGCTGGCATCTCCGCCATCACAATCAATGACAAACGAAAACAAACCTATGATTTCTCCTCTCCATATTTTGAATCCATCAACAAAATCCTGGTCAAAGAAGGTTCCCCCATTAAGGGCGTGGATGACCTGAAAGGAAAGAAAGTCAGTGTTCAAAACGGAACGACCGGACAGGACGCGCTTGAAAAGAAATTCGGCAAGGGCGACGCCAATGTGAAAAAATATGAAACCAACGTATTGGCTATCCAGGCCCTGTTGAACGGAGAAGTGGATGCTGTGGTGGCAGACAACACCGTGGTAGATGAATACGCCAAAAATAATCCGGACAAAAAACTGACAGTGGTGAATGACAAAACCAACTTTGAGTCTGAATACTATGGCATTGCTTTCCCGAAAGGAAGCGAGAATAAGAAAAAAATTGATAAAGCATTAAAAACGGTCATTGACAATGGAACCTACTCCAAGGTCTATAAAAAATGGTTTAAAGTAGAACCGAACCTGGATGCATTGAAAAAATAAACCTGACACATTGACCGGAGGCACAGATGGATTTTAAATTTGATCTGATTGAAAAATACATGCCTTTGTTTCTGAAAGGCACATTGATTACCATAGAAATTTCGGCAGCGAGCATCGTGATTGGAACCATTATGGGGCTATTGATCGCTCTTGGAAAAATGTCTTCCAACGCCTTTCTCCGCCAGCCATTTATCTGGTACATTAATTTTTTCCGGGGAACTCCTCTGCTTGTACAAATATTGCTTATTCACTTTGCGGTCATGCCGCTGTTTATGAAGCCCCCGGTTGCTCTTATTTCTGCGATTACCGCTCTTTCCCTTAATGCAGCCGCCTATATTGCAGAAATTTTCAGGGCGGGGATTCAATCGATTGATAAAGGACAAACAGAAGCGGCTCGTTCTTTGGGTATGACCCACCGGCAGACGATGAGACATATTATCATACCCCAGGCGTCCAAACGCATGATTCCTCCGCTTGGCAATGAATTCATTGTGCTGATTAAGGATTCGTCCCTTGCGGCGATCATTGCAACAGAAGAGCTGATGTATTGGGGAAGAGCGATGATGGGGGAATACTACCGTCCATGGGAGCCTTTCTTAACGGTTGCGTTTATTTATTTAATCCTTACGTTGACGCTGACCCATTTGTTGAACTTTATTGAACGGAAATTTGCTATTGACTAAAAAAACAGCAGGGAAACCTGCTGTTTTTTAATATTCTTTGAAAAGGGTTCATTTTTCACGACGTTGTCCCATATAGTGTATCATCGAGTGTTTAGGGGAGGGACAGGGTTGGCAGAACTTATTTTTGCAGATCAAAAAACGTGTTACCAATTACAAAAGGAACTGCAGCAGATGGCGAAATCACTCAACATTCAACCTTCCTTTGTAGAATGCAGGAACCACTCCTTGGTGCTGGACACAACATATGATTTGGAAAGTGCCGCAGATGTCATGGCCGCATATACCCGAAAAAAAGTGGAGGAATCCCGTATCCTTTTTTTTATCGAGCATTTTTTTTATTTTACCGACGCTCAGGAGCAGCGGGAAATTGCAGCAATCGTTAAAGAGTTTATTGAACAGGAGCGGGAAGATGTGCCGGTGGTCAGGGAGCTGGACACTTGTGATTACCATATGAGGGATGCCTGGAGAAAAATCCTGTCAGAGAAAGAGCTGTCGTTCACGTTCGAGTCTTTTTTGCAATTCCGGCTTAAGGATTACTTCGAATTGCTCCAGGTGTATGTGGAATGTGCGATCGATGAATACAAGCTGGAGCTGGATTATCAGGCATTTGTTGAGCAGCTGCGAAAATGTGCGGGGAGTCAGCCGTATCTTACGGATGAGATTCATGTCGCTTATGACGGTGAATTCAAGCTGTATGACAATCATTACCGGCTGTACAGCAAAAAAATGCTGGAGCTTATGCATGAAAGAGCCCTTGTTCTGACACAGGAATTAGATCTGGATCAAGAAATTCTGGGACCGATTATCGGTCTTGCTCCGGAAATCCTTCATTTGTATCTGGAAGATGAAAATCATGGCATGGTACATACCTTGCAGAATATTTTCCAGGAACGATTGATTAAAAAACCGCTTCATGCCTTTTATGGCAGGATCAACCGACAAAGTTAGCTCTTGATTTTGAGGGGCTGCTTGCCTATAATGGAGGTATCAATTGGATACAAAAATGAGTAAAGATAAGGACATGTGATATTTTTTACGGTTTATAGAGAGGAATGCCCAGGCTGAAAGCATTCCAACACGGAAAAATGTTGTACCCCCTTTGAACTTCAGCGGTGAAAAACAGGAGTAGTCGCTGACGGCCCAAAGCCGTTAAATCTTGACCGAGTGCCGCCGCATATTTTGCCGCGGAACAAGGGTGGAACCACGAGTACAACACTCGTCCCTTTTTGTGGACGGGTGTTTTTTGTATTTTAATTAATCATTAGCGTGCATACTGTATTGTAAAAAAAGGAGAGATTAACCATGGCAGACATTAAACTGACATTTCCAGATGGTTCTGTTCGTGAGTATCCGAAAGGAACTACTTCCGAGCAAGTGGCTGACTCCATCAGTTCAAGCCTGAAGAAAAAATCAGTAGCAGGAAAAGTCAACGGAGTTTTATATGATTTTACCCGTCCGATTGAACAAGATGCATCGATTGAAATCGTTCCCCAGGATTCCCCTGAGGGACTTGAAATGACCAGGCACAGCACGGCCCACCTGATGGCTCAGGCGATCAAACGGCTGTACAAAGACGTGAGACTCGGCATTGGTCCCGTGATCGAAAATGGATTTTATTATGACATCGATATGCCGGAAGCTTTAACTCCGGAAGACCTTCCGAAAATTGAGAAAGAAATGAAAAAGATTGTCAGCGAAAACCTACCGATCGTCCGTAGGGAAGTCAGCAGGGAAGAAGCCTTGGCCATCTATGAAAAGTTGGATGATCCCCTGAAGCTGGAGCTGATCCGTGATCTGCCGGAAGATGCAGTCATTACCATTTACGAACAGGGTGAGTTCTTTGATCTTTGCCGCGGACCGCATGTGCCGTCCACAGGAAAAATCAAGGCGTTCAAGCTGATGAGCATTTCAGGTGCCTACTGGCGTGGAAACAGCAACAATCAAATGCTGCAGCGTATCTATGGCGCAGCCTTTTTAACTCAAAAAGAGCTCGATCAGCATCTGGTTTATCTTCAGGAAGCAAAAGAGCGTGATCACCGTAAGCTTGGGAAAGAGCTGGATCTCTTTACGATTTCTCAAAAAATCGGACAAGGTCTTCCAGTATGGCTGCCTAAGGGAGCAACCATCCGCCGCATCATTGAGCGCTATATCGTGGATACTGAAGTAAAGCTTGGTTATGACCATGTGTACACTCCTCACCTTGGAAGCGTAGAGCTTTATAAAACTTCCGGCCACTGGGATCATTATCAGGAAGATATGTATCCTGCGATTGAAATGGATAACGAACAGCTCGTGCTTCGTCCGATGAACTGCCCGCACCATATGATGGTGTTTAAGAACAGCATGCACAGCTACCGCGATCTGCCAATTCGTATCGCAGAACTCGGAACCATGCACCGCCATGAAATGTCCGGAGCTTTGGCTGGCCTTCAGCGTGTCCGTTCCATGACACTGAATGATGCTCATATCTTTGCCCGCCCGGACCAATTGAAGGATGAGTTCATCCGTGTGGTAAAACTTATTCAGCGAGTATACAAGGATTTTGGCATTACGGATTACAAGTTCCGTCTGTCCTACCGCGATCCTGAAGACAAAGAGAAATACGTGGACAATGACGAGATGTGGGAAAAAGCTCAGGCGCTTCTCAAAGAAACAATGGAAGACATGAATCTTGATTATGTTGAAGCGGAAGGCGAAGCGGCGTTCTATGGCCCGAAACTCGATGTACAGGTGAAAACAGCGCTTGGAAAAGATGAAACGCTGTCCACTGTTCAGCTTGATTTCCATTTGCCTGAGCGTTTTGACCTCACGTATAAAGGTCGTGACGGTAAGGATCACCGCCCAGTCGTTATTCACCGCGGTGTCGTTTCCACGATGGAACGTTTTGTTGCCTTCTTGATTGAAGAATACAAGGGAGCATTCCCTGTATGGCTGGCTCCGGTACAGGTTCAAATCATTCCGGTTTCTTCTGTACACGAAGAATATGCGAAAAAGGTGAGCGAAGAGCTGCTTGAAGAAGGTATCCGTGTGGAAGTGGACAACCGTGATGAGAAACTCGGCTACAAGATCCGTGAAGCTCAAATGCAGAAAATCCCGTACATGCTCGTACTCGGTGATCAGGAGATTTCCGACCAGACCGTGAACGTGCGTAAATACGGAGAGCAAAAGTCCGAAACCGTAGCTTTTGAGTCATTCAAAGAAAGCATCCTGGCACAAGTAAACAAAAGAGGCTAACATTTTAAGAACTGCGAAGTGATTCGCAGTTCTTTTTTTGTCCTTCTAAATTTACTGGCGTGAGGAATTTTTTAAGTGCCTCATTGATTAGTTGATCGAAGTGCAAGGTGGCGAGACTCCAGCGGGATAAGCGGGACAGATGAGACCCCGCAGGAGCTTGCGACGAGGAGGCTCAGCGCCCGCCCGCGGAAAGCGAGTCACTTGTAACGAAGATCAACCCCCTCAATGGGTGTGCAGCTTTTTAAAAAGATACTCCTTGCCAAACTCTCCGATATGCTGTAAAATAATTTTTGTTGTTAAAAACAAGATCGTCAGTTGACAAGTGGTGCTTGTCAATGGTATATTAACTTAGGTAATTAAATAGTTGAGTTTCGAATCAAAGCAGAAGCACCCGCTTCTCACCTGTTCAACGCAAAAGCAGTTGGCTGGTCAACCGAACTTTCAGAGATGATTGAGGTAGTGTGGGTGCAGTATGCGCCGACGCTTTTTTATTTGTTTACAAAACGCTGAGTGGAACTGACTCACACAAATTCTTGGAGGTGACTTACTATTAGTAAGGACATGTCTGTCAATGAGGGCATCCGTGCTCGTGAAGTAAGACTTATCGGGGCTGATGGCAGCCAGCTAGGGATTAAAACACGTCATGAAGCTCTTGATATTGCGGCAAACGCTAATCTTGATCTTGTGCTTGTTGCTCCAACTGCAAAACCGCCAGTATGCCGAATTATGGACTATGGCAAGTTTAAGTTTGAACAGCAGAAGAAAGAAAGAGAAGCCCGTAAGAATCAAAAGATTGTTACGACCAAAGAAATTCGCTTGAGCCCAACGATTGAGGAGCATGATTTTAATACGAAGCTGAAAAATGCGCGTAAGTTCCTTGAAAAAGGCGATAAAGTGAAGGCAAGCATTCGTTTCAGGGGCCGTGCGATTACGCATTCCTCAATCGGTAAAACTGTGCTTGAAAAACTTGCTAAAGAATGTGAAGACGTTGCTACGATCGAAGTCCGACCTAAAATGGAAGGCCGAAGCATGTTCCTCATTTTAGCACCAACAACCGAAAAATAATTACTTACCAGGGAGGAATCCAATCATGCCTAAAATGAAAACACATAAAGGTGCTGCAAAGCGCTTCAGAAAGACTGGAACAGGTAAACTTAAGCGTGGACGCGCGTACACAAGCCACTTGTTCGCTAACAAATCTACAAAAGCGAAACGTAAACTTCGTAAAGCGAAGATTGTTACAAGCGGAGACTACAAACGTATCCGTACACTATTGACTTACAAGAAGAAATAATAATAACTGATCGTATATATCTAGGAGGGTTTTAAAATGCCAAGAGTAAAAGGTGGCTATGTGTCACGTCGTCGTCGTAAAAAAGTATTAAAATTAGCTAAAGGTTATTTCGGATCCAAACATAAGTTATTTAAAGTTGCTCAACAGCAAGTTTTCAAATCTCTTATGTATGCATACCGCGACCGCCGTCAAAAGAAACGTGATTTCCGTAAACTTTGGATCACTCGTATCAACGCGGCAGCTCGTACAAACGGTCTTTCTTACAGCCGTTTAATGCACGGTCTTAAAGTTGCAGGCATCGACATCAACCGTAAAATGCTTGCAGAAATCGCAGTTACAGACGAAAAAGCATTCGCTGAACTTGCTTCTAAAGCAAAAGACAGCCTAAACGCATAAGTTAAGCACCCAAAAGCCATTTTCTAAAACTAGAAAATGGCTTTTGCTGTAACAGAAAGGATTTATTCCATGATTTATATTTACTTGATAGTGGTCAATGTGCTCGCTTTCTGGCTGATGCATCATGATAAAGAAGCGGCAAAAGCGAGAAAGTGGCGCACTCCTGAAAAGCGCCTGTGGCTGTTTGCCATCATCGGTGGAGCGGCGGGCATCTGGGCAGGCATGATTCAGTTTCGCCATAAAACAAAACACACGAGCTTCCAGATCGGTGTCCCTCTGCTCGTGCTGGTTGACGTATTTATTGTGGCAAAATATTTGATCGGATGAGAGCGCTACTCCTGCTGGAGGTAGCGCTTGTCTTTTAAGAACAATCTCCAGAACACATAAAAGCCAGGTGTGAGGATGGCAAGACCGACAGCATACATAATCATAAGAGAGTAGAAGGTTTCCTTAGCTGTAAAGGCATCATAAATCGTAAGTCCGGGATAGACAATATAGGGCAGGTGTGCCATTCCATAACCATAGCTTGCAAAACCATACTGTGCAACGATGGCCAGGAGGGCCAGCCTCGGCTTTCCGGCAATATCCATTTCACTGTTTTTTAACCACAAGGATCCATAGCCAACAAGAAAGGCAAGGAAAGATAGAATAAACCACATACGCTGGTCGTACAAATTGTCAATCAGCCAGTTGGCTTCCGGCTGTAGGACCATTAATGTAACCATGGCGGCAATAAGCGTCAACGGTCCAAGCAGCAGTGCATTTCCTCTGTAGAGCCTGTACGCTCCTTCCTGCTTGGATACTTTGGAATAGTCAGCAAGGAAAAGGGAGGAGAGAAACAATTCAGAGGTTAACCCGAATAAAATATACATATAGAGGGATGGACTGGTAAACAGCTTCCCGATCAGGAGAACATCTCTGCCGTTAAATCCCGAAATAAATCCACCCTGGCTGACGGGGAGAACTGTAATCAGCAGTGCGGGGATTAAGACACCGCAGATTCCTGATATAAAGAACATGGTTTTTCGATAGCCTTGCACCGAATAGGAGAACACCATGAATGCACTGCGGATCGCCAGCAAAAACAAGATCAGCGAGACGGGAATAAGAAGCACGGTTCCCAGCGTAAATGCTCCTTTTGGAAAAAAGCCGACAAAGGCCACGACCAGCAAAACGAGAAACACATTTGTAATTTCCCATGTAGGAGAAAGAAACCGGTTGGCGATTTTCCCCGCGGATGTCCGGTGCTCATGATAAACCATGGCCCAAAAACCTGATCCAAAATCGATGGACCCGAAGATGCTGTAGATGAATATAAAGGTCCATAATACGAGGATGGCAATGACTTCTTCGTTCATAGTGATCCCTCTTTCTTCGGTTTAATAGCCGGAGTATTTTTCGAATTCCTTGGAAACAGGATTCCGTTTGAAATAACTTGTAAGAATCAATATGGTCAGTGCACCGAGCAGCACATAAAGCCCAATGAACAATAAAAAAAGCGGGGCCAGGTTTTGGGATTGAGTCGCGGCTTCAGCCGTCGTCTGAACTCTGTAAATGGTCCATGGCTGCCTCCCGCTGCAGCTGAAGATCCACCCAAATTCAATGCCAAGCATGGACAATGGACCTGAAAAAATTAATAGAAACAATAGCCATTTCGGGAAAGGCCTTTTCTTTCTTTTGCCGTAATACCACCAGAAAAACAAGGCAACAGCAGCCAAACCGAGTAATAGAAAACCAATCCCCACCATGATATTGAACAGAGTATGTACATAAAAAGGCGGCCAGGTTTCCCTCGGAAATTCATATAATCCTTTTACTTTCGTATCAAATTTTCCCGCTGCCAGCCAGCTCAGCATCCAGGGGATTTCAATTCCATATTTGACTTCCTCTGTTTTTGGATCTGTAAATCCGCCGATCGCAAGAGGGGCATACCGCTGGGTTTCAAATAACCCTTCTGCCGCAGCCAGTTTTTCGGGAGAGTGCTCGTGTAAAATTTGTGCCGAGTGGTGCCCGGAAAAGCTGGAAACCAGTGAAAACACCAGCCCCACGATCATTGCCAGCAAAAACCCCTTTTTATGGTACACCGATTCATTTTTTGATAACTTTCCTCTCAAGAGCTTATAGGCACCGACCGACGCGACGGCAAATGCGCCTGTCATATAGGCTGTTACCGATACGTGAAAGGCAGAAGAAAGAAAGCTGGGGTTAAAAAACGCATCCCAGGGATTCACATCAAAAATGGTGCCATCCTTTGTGATTTTAAATCCATCGGGTGTATTCATCCACGTGTTGACCGCCGTGATTAAAATGGCTGAAGCTACGGCACCAAACGCAACGAGAATGACAGAAATGATGCGAAAGAACTTGGGCAAGCGGTCCGCCGCATAAACGTAAATCGACATGAACAGTGCTTCAATAAAAAAGGCAAACAGTTCGATCTGAAAGGGAAGGGAGATGACCTTTCCCACAATTTCCATGAAACCGGGCCACAGTAAGGACAGCTGAACGCCTACAATGGTTCCGGACGGAATGGCGACACCAAGCAATACAGCGAAAGCCTTTGTCCAGCGTTTGGCCATAATGGCATAATCATTGTCGTTTTTTACCTGGTGAAGAATTTCAGCGATGACAATCATCAAAGGAATCCCCACACCAAGTGTTGCAAATATAATGTGAAAGGCCAGGGAGGTTCCGAAAAAAGCCCGGGCAAGTACAACCGTATCCATTGTTCAACCACTCCTCATTCATTGGCTCATTGTTAAAGAAATCCATCTTTTCTATTGTTAACCTGTCATAAACCAAATGGAAATATTCATAGTCTCTGTAATTCCGAAGAATAACAGCTCGTCTTATGTCATATGATGGCGATAAGGAGGGTTGGATCATGCAGCATGAGCTCACAGAGATTCTGGATATTTTGAAGTTTGCCGGTATTTTTGCTCCGCTCTTTTTTATTCTTCTTCATCTGATGAGACAGTTTCTTTTTCTTCCCGTGGGGTTGATTTGTATGGCCGGAGGTGTTCTTTTTGGTTCCGTTTACGGAACACTGTATTCGATCATCGGCATTACCTTGTCCAGTGTGCTGTTTTATGGCCTTCTGAAAAAAATGCCGAATACGCTGAATCGGTTCCTGAAGATCAAGCGCAAAATTGTGGGGAAACGCATGCCGTTTTCGATTGGACAGATCGCCATTTTGAAACTCGTCCCTTTCATTCACTTTCAACTGCTGTCTTTGTTGATTCTGGAATTAACAAAGAGCTTTAAAGAGTATACAAAAGCAAGTGCGGTGTCCAATGTTCCTCTGGCTTTTATGTATTCCACCTTTGGGCATTACATTTTTAAAATTTCTGTTGTATGGGGCATTGGAATTGCCGCTGTCATGCTCGTTTTATTCCATCTTCTCCGAAAAAAAGAATGGGTCATAAAATGGGAAGAGTTTTTCGAAAAAGAAAAATCCAACGCCAAAAGCGCATAATGGAGAGGCTTGGGTCCCGGTAGCATGGCTGCCGGGTATTTTGCTTCCTTGTGATTTTGCAGGAACGATTGCTATAATGGGTCGATAGGAGGGGATCAAGTGAGTTTTAAAGAACTATTTGAAATGCAGGAAACACTGAATGCGCGAATTGTGGACGAGCATCAGTTACATAATGAGGATCTTTATGAAAAACGGCTGCTGGCTCTGCTTGTTGAACTGGGAGAGCTGGCAAACGAAACGCGTTGTTTTAAGTACTGGAGCTTAAAGCCTCCTTCCTCCTTTGAAGTAATTCTCGAGGAGTATGTTGACGGGCTTCATTTTCTTCTTTCGGTCGGCCTTGATCTTGGCATAAAGGATATGGATGATGCTGAATCCCTACAAAGGGATAATCTCACCGATCAGTTTTTGTCACTCTATCAACACATTGGAGAGCTTCAGAAGAAAAAAGATATCTCGTTGTTCCGGTCGCTTTTTTCCGAATTCGTCGGGCTGGGAGATCTGCTTGGTTTTTCGGAAGAAACGGTTATTGAAGGGTACAAGGATAAAAACCAAATTAACCATCAACGGCAGGATGAAGGCTATTAAAAACAACATCCCGGGAGATTTCCCGGGATGTTGTTTATTTTAAGCCGCTTGATAGCGTGGACAGCAATTCTTCTTTTTTCTGGGTGTCTGATTCTTTCCAGATGACCTCGAATAATACGCCAAGCCCTGGCAGCATTTTTTCTTCACCGCTCTGGATGGCATCCACAATCGTGCTTTCGAGCTGGTCTTTATTGTTGCCGGAAACATTTGCAAGAACTGCCTTACGGATATCGATATCCATATTTATCACCTCAGGATCAATTTAGTTCATTTAAGTTTTTGCTATTTCCTAGTTTTTATTAAGAGCTCATGGATTATGTATCATTTTGAAGATATAATAAAAAAAGTTGAACGTGATAAAGGATGGTTGAGGAATGAAACGGATTGAATCCGAACAAAATGCATCGGTTAAACAATGGAAAAAGCTCTATACGAAAAAGGAGCGGGACAAATCGGGCCAATTTATCATAGACGGCCCTCATTTGATTGAAGAAGCACTTCGTCATCACGTTCCCATTGCCCATTTGATTGTGGAGGAATCCTATATCCTTCCCGAAAATTGGGATGTATCTGCTCTGGACCCATGGGTGGTGCCGAAGAAAATCATGAAAATGCTTAGTGACACCGAGCATCCCCAAGGGGTGTTGGCGGTTTGCCGGATGAAAGAACAGCCTCTAAAAGCGAGACCAGATGGGAAGTATCTTTTGATCGACGGAGTACAGGACCCGGGCAACCTTGGAACCATCATCAGGACTGCAGACGCACAGGGTATAGATGGTATTATTCTGGGAGAAGGCACCGTTGATGTATATAACAGCAAAGTGCTCCGGTCCACTCAAGGGTCACTGTTTCATGTGCCGGTGGTAAAAGGAAGTCTGGACGAATGGATCGCGGATTGCAAAACGGTAGGTGTCCCAGTGTTTGTGTCTGCACTGAAAGGGGCAAAACCGCTTCAGGAGGTACAGTCATCCGGATCGTTCGCTCTTGTGGTCGGGAACGAAGGCAGCGGTGTCCGTTTTGAAAGCATAGAGGGGGCAGACGAATTGGTGTACATCCCCATGTTTGGGAATGCTGAATCGTTAAACGTGGCTGTGGCCGCAGGAATCATGCTGTATGAACTCATGAGAAACCGGCAATAATTGAATGGAAAACGTAATTTCAATTGCACAGCCATCAATGTTCCACTATAATAAGAAGACAACTGCATGAACCAAATGCAATGATGGAGAGTAGTACATAAAAGCTCGCCGGTAAAGGGAGGAAGCACCTTGACTGAAAGTGTTTCTACGGTTGAATTTATCGAATTCGCTCCTGAGCAGTCGCCTGAACGAATTGTCAGTAGGGTGAACCGGATCCAGTCCGTTATGGAAATGAAGTGAACAAGAACAAGAGGCGCTTTGCCTTTTTCTCTTGATTAATTTGGGTGGTACCGCGAATCCTCGTCCCTTTTCGGACGGGGTTTTTTTATTTTCAAAAGGAGGCCGAAAAAATGCAGGACCGATTACAAGCACTAAAAGAAGAAGCACTGCTGAAAATTGAGCAGGCAAGTGATTTAAAAGCATTGCAGGATATTAAAGTATCCTATTTGGGTAAGAAGGGCCCGATTACTGAAGTATTGAAAGGAATGGGCAAGCTTTCACCCGAAGAGCGCCCGGTCGTAGGGGCTTATGCCAACGAGGTCCGAGACGCTATCACATCTGCGCTGGAATTAAAAATCAGCGAACTGGAACAAGCGGTAATTGAAGAAAAGCTGAAAAAAGAATCCATTGATGTCACGCTTCCGGGACGCCCGGTCCGAAAAGGAAACGCTCATCCGTTAACTGCAGTTATTGAAGAAATTGAAGACCTTTTCTTAACGATGGGCTTTACTGTGGCTGAAGGACCTGAGGTGGAAACGGATTATTATAATTTCGAAGCGTTAAACCTTCCGAAAGACCATCCGGCACGCGACATGCAGGACTCATTCTTTATCACGGAGGACATTCTGCTTCGAACTCAAACCTCACCGGTTCAGGCGAGAACAATGGAAAAGCATCACGGGAGAGGCCCGGTTAAGATCATATCGCCCGGTAAAGTGTACCGCAGGGACGATGATGATGCGACACACTCCCATCAGTTCATGCAGATCGAGGGTCTGGTTGTTGATGAAAATGTCCGCTTGAGTGACTTGAAGGGCGTCTTGGAGACCTTTGCGAAAAAAATGTTCGGAGAAGAACGCAAAATCCGTTTACGTCCAAGTTTCTTCCCGTTTACAGAACCGTCTGTGGAAATGGACATCTCCTGTTTTAAATGCGGAGGAAAAGGCTGCTCCATCTGTAAGCATACAGGCTGGATTGAAATTCTTGGAGCAGGCATGGTTCATCCGAACGTACTTGAAATGGCAGGCTTTGATTCGAAAAAATATACCGGATTTGCATTCGGCATGGGTCCTGAGCGTATTGCCATGCTGAAATATGGGATTGATGATATCCGTCATTTTTACACAAATGATCTTCGTTTCTTAAAACAATTTAAAAAGGCATAAGGAGGGGAATGTTGTGTTAGTTTCTTATAATTGGCTAAAAGACTATGTAAACCTTGATCTTTCAGCAGCTGAACTTGCTGATAAAATAACAAAAAGCGGAATTGAAGTAGAAATCGTTGAATCCCTCAATAAAGGGATTACCGGTGTGGTGGTTGGCCTCGTGCTGGAATGCGTACAGCATCCAAACGCGGACAAATTGCGTGTATGTAAAGTTGACCTCGGTGAAGAAGAACCGGTTCAAATCGTATGCGGGGCACCGAACGTGGCGGCCGGCCAGAAAGTTCCGGTCGCAAAAGTGGGAGCAGTACTTCCGGGGAACTTCAAAATAAAAAAAGCGAAGCTGCGCGGAGAAGCCTCCAATGGAATGATCTGCTCTCTCACTGAATTGGGCGTTGAAGGTAAACTTGTGCCAAAGGAATATTCCAGCGGGATCTTTGTTATGCCATCCGACGCGGAAATCGGAAGCGATGCATTGGCGTACCTGAATCTTGATGATTATGTTCTGGAACTTGGATTAACGCCTAACCGTGCAGACTGCCTGAATATGCTTGGAGTCGCTTATGAAGTAGCTGCTATCTTAAATGAAGAACTACGCCTTCCTGAAGTGCAGGTGGAAGCGTCGGGAGAGAAAGCATCTGACTATGTATCCGTTGCGGTCGATGCAAAAGAAGACAATCCGTATTACGGTGCCATGATCATCAAGAATATCACAATCGCTCCCTCGCCGTTATGGATGCAAAACCGCCTGATTGCAGCAGGAATTCGTCCCATCAATAACGTGGTGGATATTACAAACTACGTGTTGCTGGAGTACGGCCAGCCGCTTCATGCATTTGACTATGACCGGCTTGGATCCAAGGAGATTCTTGTCCGCCGTGCAAAAGACGGTGAGGAGATGGTTACTCTTGATAATGCCAAGAGAAAGCTGGGCACCAATCACCTGGTGATCACCAATGGTAAAGAGCCTGTGGCTGTTGCCGGTGTAATGGGTGGTGCCACATCCGAGGTGCAGGATGACACAACAACCGTATTGCTTGAAGCTGCCTATTTTGAAGGCATCCGTGTAAGAGCGGCTTCCAAGGATCTTGGGCTGAGAAGTGAAGCCAGCTCTCGCTATGAAAAAGGAATCGACCGAAATCGTGTATATGATGCGGCATACCGTGCAGCTTCTCTCATGGCCCAATACGCAGGCGGTGAAGTGGCACAAGGAATCGTTGAAGCCGGAGAGCGTTTGGTTTCTGAAGGAAAAGCTGAAGTGACGCAAACGCGGATTAACACCTTGCTCGGAACCGAGATCGAAGGTGAACAGATCAGCGATATTTTAAAGCGTCTTCGCTTTGAATTTGACGTTCAAGGTGAAAACTATGTTGTTACCGTTCCAACGAGAAGACCGGATATCACGATTGATGCCGATCTTGTGGAAGAAGTCGGACGAATTTATGGATATGACCGAATTCCAACCACCTACCTGTTAAGCGAAGGGCGTCCTGGCGGGCTTACACCATATCAGGCCGCACGACGGAAAGTGATGCGCTATATGGAAGGAACCGGTTTGTATCAGGCTGTCACCTATGCGCTCACAACGACTGAAAAATCCAATGCCTTTACGTTTTCAGAGGAACAGGAAAACGTGCACAGCATCAAGGTTTCTCACCCGATGAGTGAAGAGCGCAGTACGCTCAGAAGCACGCTGATTCCTCAGCTTCTCGAAGTGTTAAAGCATAATCATCACCGTTCGATTGATGATGTGGGAATCTTTGAAATCAGTTCGGTATTTTTTGCCCATGAGCAATCCCTGTCCGTTTTGCCGGAAGAGAAAACGTATCTTTCCGGGGCTTTGACCGGGTTATGGAGTATTCATCCTTGGCAGGGTGAGAAGAAGAAAATTGATTTCTTTGTTGTGAAGGGAATTCTTGAAGGGCTGTTTGAAGAGCTTGGCTTGCACAGCAGAATTTCATTTGAGATTGAGAGCCTTCCAGGCATGCATCCCGGCCGTACAGCTGTAGTGAAACTCGACAGCATTGTCGTCGGATTCATCGGGCAGATTCATCCGGGAACCCAGAAGGAATGGGATTTGAATGAAAGCTATGTGTTTGAATTGGATCTTGACCAGCTCCTTGGGGCAAGTGTCGAACCGACCGTGTATCAAACTCTTCCTCGATTCCCTTCCATCACTCGGGATATTGCCGTAGTGGTTGATCAAAATCTGCCGGCAGGCGATTTGAACACGGTCATCCATGAAGCTGGAGGAGAGTTGCTGAAGGAAAGCAGCCTGTTTGATTTGTATGAAGGAGAACGGATGGAAGAAGGAAAGAAATCGTTGGCGTTCTCGCTTAAATACTACGATCCTGAACGAACGTTAACAGATGAAGAAGTAACGAAAGCTCATGAAAATATCCTGCGCAGCCTGGAAGAGCGATTTGGTGCCTCATTGCGTAAATAATGCTGCAAAAAACCCGCTGTCTGAAACCAGACAGCGGGTTTTTTCGTATAATGAGACTAGTTGCGCTTTCCGTGTGCCAGATTCATCGCCTTTTTCGTGTTGGCAAAATGAATCTTGGCGATATCGTTCAAGAAATCCGGGCCATGTTTGCGAATCAATTCGGCGGCCTTGACATCCACTTTGCTGCCCGCGCCCTTTGGAATTTCGATTCCTGTTTTGGCACTGATTTTATCCATTTCGTTTATAAAAGCATAGCGTGCGAGAATGGAGGACGCTGCCACTGAAAGATGCAGGGATTCGCCTTTGGTGGCAAAGTACACTTGATCTTTTACCACCGTGGATTGCCGTGACAGGTAGTTGAAGTAGACGCCCGGTTCACAGAATTGATCCACCAGGATACCGTCCACTTTTTCATTCTTCGTTTTTTCCAGCATATGAAGAAGCGCTTTATTATGCAAAAGAGCCTTCATTTTTCCCTGGCTCATTCCCTTGGCCTGCAACTCGTTATATTTTCGGTTGTCGAGCACCAGCAGGCTATAGGGAATGGTATGCAAGAGATCTTTGGCAATGGAAACGATCTGGAGATCATTCAAAAACTTTGAATCTTTGACCCCGAGCTCTCTGAGGAGTTCCAGCTTGGATTCCGGCACATACGATGCAACCACGGTGATCGGGCCGAAAAAATCTCCGGTTCCGACTTCATCACTGCCAATGAGGGATAAAGAGCCAACATTTTCGGGAGGAGCGTAGGCATGGGCTGGTTTGTCCTTCTTTGGTTTGCTTGCTGAGGGAGCAGGTTTGATGTTCCATTTTAGGGCTTCCGCTTCCGCATTCTTTCCTTGAAATAATACTTTTCCAGATTTATAGGCAGTTATGGTGCATCCCGGCGGCTTTGCGGTAAAAATGCTGCCAGGCGGTGAGGCGGCCGGAATGAATGCTTTGTAGGCTTCTTTCATCTTCTGGATTTCCTGTGTAGTTGCTTGCAATACGGTGTTCGCCATTTTTATTTTCCTTTTCACTAAATTTGTTTTACAAAATTTTGCTTTAATGTTAACAGATGATACAACAAATATTTTCATAAGTGTTCGCTTTCTGTTAAGATAATGAATAGAGTTTCATCCTTTTATAAGAAAGTGAGCTATGAATGGAGGTAATTTTGTGGCGGAAGAAAACATGAGAGAACGGACCATCGTTGAGATCTTTGGTCAAAAATATACAGTAATGGGTACTGAGACTTCCAGCCACATTCGTTCAGTCGCTGCAATGGTTGACGAAAAAATGAGGGACATCCAGCAATATAACGCTGTGCTCGATACGAAACAGCTTGCCGTCCTTACTGCAGTTAACATCATGAACGAATACTTAAAGACTAAAGAAGAGCTGGAAAAATTGCAACAGCAGATTAGGAAAGAGGATAGATAAATGTTAGATTTAATATTGATTGTTCTTTTGATTGCAGGGTTCTTTATCGGCCTGAAGCGCGGGCTTGTCATGCAGGTTGTCCACCTCGTCGGTTTTATTGCTGCATATGTGGTGGCGTATCTGTACTTTGATGATCTGGCACCGCATCTGAAACTTTGGATTCCATATCCATCGGTTGGAAATGACAGTCCAATGTCATCCATCCTGAACAGCATATCACTCGAGGACGTTTATTACCGGGCGATTGCCTTTGCGCTCCTTTTCTTTGCAACCAAAATATTGCTTCAGATTGTCGGCAACATGCTCAGCTTCATTGCAGAATTGCCGCTGCTCCGTACCGTGAACCGCTGGCTTGGAGGCGTTCTCGGATTTGTTGAAGTCTACCTGATTTTATTTCTGTTGCTTTATGTGGCTTCCCTTGTACCATCGGGTTCCATTCATACCGCATTTCAGGATTCCTTCATCGGACAGAGCATGGTAAAAAACACCCCGGTCTTCTCGGATACGATAAAAGATTTGTGGAGCAAAAACATGGCATAAAACTTCTCTCAAGCAGAGAAGTTTTTTTACCGTACGAGTCGATCAAATTGAAGGAGGGAATTCCCGATGAACAAAAAAGAAGTTGTTAATGTGCTGGAAGTAATAGCCGTTTATATGGAAATCAAAGGGGAAAACTCATTTAAAACCTCAGCGTACAGAAAAGCAGCCCAGGCTCTGGAGACAGACGACCGGAACATGGAGCAGATTGAGGATCCTTCTAAATTAAAAGGGATTGGAAAAGGAACCGCTTCCGTAATCACGGAACTTATGGAAACAGGAAGGTCATCTTTACTTGAAGAATTGCAGGCAACGCTTCCTTCCGGCCTGTTAACCATGCTCAAAATTCCGGGTCTTGGCGGCAAAAAAATATCAAAGCTTTATCAGGAACTCGGTGTTACCGATATTGATAGTTTAAAAGAGGCCTGTGAACAGGAAAAAGTGAGAGGCCTTGCCGGATTTGGAACAAAAACAGAGGAGAAAATTCTTGCGGCCATTGAAGAGCTTGGAAAGCGTCCGGACCGTTTGCCCATTGCTTACATGCTGTCCGTGGCCGAAAAAATAGAAAAGCAACTTTCACAAATCGATGGCGTCGAGCGGTTTTCCAGGGCTGGAAGCCTGCGACGCTGCCGTGAAACCATTAAAGATTTAGACTTTATTCTTGCCGTGTCCGAACCTTCTTTTATTAAGGAAAAGCTTATAGAGCTTGAAGACGTTTCCGAAATCATCGCCAAAGGAGATACGAAGGTATCAGTCGTGCTCCAATATGATTACCCGGTTTCTGTTGATTTCCGTTTGGTCGCCGAAGAGCAGTTTGCCACAGCGCTGCATCATTTCACCGGCTCCATGGGGCATAATGTGCAGATGAGACAGCTGGCCAAGGAACGAAATGAAAAGATTAGTGAATACGGCGTAGAGAATTCAGAGACCGGCGAAATGTTGACGTTTGATTCTGAAGAAGACTTTTATGCTCACTTTGGCCTTCAATACATCCCGCCGGAAGTCCGTGAAGGCGAAAATGAACTGGAACTTTTTCGTGAACCGCAAAGGCTCATTCAAGAAAGTGACATAAATAGCGATCTCCATATGCACTCCACCTGGAGCGACGGCGCCAACACCATTGAAGAAATGGCTGAGGCGGTGAGGGCCAAGGGATATACACACATGGCCATTACGGACCATTCAAAGTACCTGGTCGTCGCCAATGGGCTGACGCCGGAACGCCTCCGCAAACAGCGGCATGAAATTGACCGTTTGAACGAAAAATACACCGATTTTAAAATTCTGGCTGGTGTAGAAATGGATATTCTTCCGGATGGCTCACTCGATTATGATGATGAAATGCTGGCTGAGATGGACCTTGTGATTGCATCGATCCACTCTTCATTTTCCCAAAACAGGGAAACGATCATGAAACGGTTGAAAACAGCGCTAACCAGCCATCATGTGGATATTATTGCCCATCCGACCGGCCGGATTATCGGACGCCGTCCAGGCTATGACGTGGATGTGGAATTGCTGATTGAACTTGCCGCAGAAACAAATACTGCTCTTGAACTGAATGCCCATCCCAGCCGTTTGGATCTAGCTCCGCAATGGCTGAAGCTGGCACAGGAAAAAGGCGTGAAAATTACCATTAACACGGATGCCCATTATAAAGATACACTCGATTTTATGGAAGTGGGTACAGCTGTCGCAAGAAAAGGGTATATACGCCCTGAAAATGTATTGAACACGATGACACTGGAAGAACTGACTTCCTTTTTAAAACGAAACGACAATAAGGAATAGCGAACGCTCCTAAGGAGGAGGAATCATTTTGCAAGAACGTGTTCAGAGAGTATTAGAATACACCAAAATTATTGAACAGCTAAAAAAGCATGCCAGCTCAAGCCTGGGACGACAAAAGGCGGAACAGCTGCAGCCATCCATTGATTTTGAGGAAATCAAGCACTGGCAGGACGGCACGGATGAAGGCGTAAAAGTCCTTCGTCTGAAAGGGCAGGCCCCACTCGGGGGAATCCGGGACATCCGGGCAAGCCTGAAGCGTACCCAGATTGGCGGTGTGCTGAATACGGATGAGCTTTTGGATATCTCCACCACCATTTATGGCGGAAGACGCTTCAAGCGGTTTACCGAAGGAATGGTGGAAGACGGAATAGAACTGCCAATTCTTGATAGCCTGGTGGCGGATATTGAACCCCTTACCGATCTTGAGCGGGAAATCAAAGCCTGTATTGATGATAACGGCCATGTGATGGACAGCGCAAGCCCAGCTCTTCGCACGATTCGCGGTCAGCTTCGCACATTTGAATCCAGGGTCCGGGAGAAGCTCGAGAGCATGGTGCGCTCCTCCAGCTACCAAAAAATGCTGTCTGATGCAATCATCACCATCCGGAACGAACGTTTTGTGCTCCCAGTCAAACAGGAATACAGAGGCAATTTTGGCGGTATGGTTCATGACCAGTCTGCATCTGGAGCAACGCTGTTTATCGAGCCGCAGGCCGTGGTTACGATCAACAACCAGCTGAAAGAAGCGAAAGCCAAAGAAGCCAGGGAAATCGAAAAGATCCTGAGAGAGCTGTCTGTGCTTGTTGGGGAATCAGCCGAACTTCTTGCGCATAATGTAGCCATTTTGGCGGACATTGATTTTATTTTCACGAAAGCACAGTACAGCCGGGTATTAAAAGCAACAAAACCGATCATGAACGACAGAGAATACATTTCCCTTCATAAGGGACGGCATCCACTGCTCGACCAGGATACTGTTGTTCCCATTGATGTGGAGCTTGGCGGTGCGTTTCAATCGCTGATTATTACCGGACCGAACACGGGCGGTAAAACCGTTACGCTCAAAACCATCGGCCTGTTGTCATTGATGGCCCAGTCCGGCCTTCAGATTCCAGCCGAAGAAGAATCCGAAATGACCGTTTTTGAAGCCATTTATGCTGATATCGGGGATGAACAGTCGATTGAACAGTCATTGAGTACGTTCTCCTCACATATGGTCAACATCGTCGACATTTTAAAACAAGTGAACTTCAAAAGCCTGGTTTTATTTGATGAACTGGGCGCTGGCACCGATCCGCAGGAAGGAGCAGCCCTGGCCATCTCCATCCTGGATTATGTGTATGCCCGCGGGGCGAAAGTCATCGCAACAACTCACTATAGCGAACTAAAGGCGTATGCGTATAACCGTGACGGGGTGATCAACGCAAGTGTCGAGTTTAACGTGGAGACACTGCGGCCGACCTATAAGCTTTTGATCGGCGTACCCGGCAGAAGCAACGCGTTCGAAATCTCAAGGCGACTTGGTCTGAAGCCATCAATTATCGACGAAGCAAAATCGCAAATCAGTGATGAAGATAACAAGATTGACAACATGATTCGTTCTCTTGAGGACAACCAGAAACGTGCCCAGGAAGAACGTGAAAAAGCGATTGCCATCCGGAAGGAAGCGGAACAGCTTAAAGCGGATCTGGAAGCCGAACTGCGCCACCTCGAACAGGACCGAGACCGTTTGCTTGAAGAAGCAGAGCGAAAAGCGGAAGAAGCGGTCGCCAATGCTAAACAAACTGCAGAAACTGTTATTAAAGAACTTCGCGAATATCAGAAAGAGGCGGCAGGAAATGTTAAGGAACACCGTTTGATCGATGCGCGCAAACGCCTGGAAAACGCCACACCGAGCCTTCGCTCCAAAAAGAAGAAATCCACAGGTGCTGCCAAGCCTAAGACCGTTTCTTTCAAGCCGGGTGACGAAGTCAAGGTGCTGAGCTTTGGCCAAAAAGGGCACATCATTAACAAAGTCAGCGACAAAGAGTATCAGGTTCAAATTGGTATTTTAAAAATGAATGTGGCTGTGGGTGATCTTGAACCGATCAAGCAAACGAAAGAGAAAAAGCCCGAGCCGCGTTCCTTTGTCAAAGTAAAGGGCAGTGATGACTCGGTTCGTCCGGAGCTCGATCTTAGGGGCAAGCGTTACGAGGATGCCATGATCGAAGTGGATAAATACCTGGATGAGGCGATGCTCGCAGGATATCCTCAAGTTTCCATCATTCACGGAAAAGGAACGGGTGCACTTCGTTCCGGTGTTCAGCAGCTTCTTAAGTCCCATCCCAATGTGAAATCGACCCGGATGGGGGCAGCCAATGAAGGCGGAAGCGGAATTACAGTCGCTTTACTAAAATAATCGGAGGTTAGAGATGGATGTATCCCAGAGTCCGTTTATCCAAACGGCAGCATACTACAGTGTAGTCGTCCTTTTTCTCGTCATATTCCTTGCAATATTTGAGCTGGTTACCCGGTATCAGAACTGGGTGGAAATAAAAAACGGAAACGTGGCTGTTGCCATGGCGACTGGTGGGAAGATTTTTGGTATTGCCAACATCTTCAGATACTCCATTGCCCAGAACGACTCCTTGCCGCAGATGATGGGGTGGGGGCTGTTCGGCTTTGTGCTGCTGTTGGTAGGGTATTTTATCTTTGAATTTCTAACCCCGAAATTTAATATAGACGAAGAGATTGAAAACGATAACCGGGCAGTGGGGCTGATCTCTATGATCATTTCCATCGGATTGTCCTTTGTTATCGGTTCAGGGATCCACTAGGAGAGAGTGAAGCATCGATGGACACATTATGGAAAGTTTTATTTGTAGTAAGCGGCCTTTTTATTCTGTTCGGCATCGTTTATTTGCTTTTTTTTACGTAAATATTTAAAAGGTTGCAGCGCACTGTGATGCGCTGCAGCTTTCTTTGTTGTTTTTATAGCAGAAGAAACCGGCCTGATTTTGGCCGGTTTTTGAGTAAATAGAGGTTTTTTGGGTCCGTCATGGCGGAGGTATTCGCTCGCATCCCTCAACACAAAAGCGTGTTGCTGGCTGTGAACTTCAGCGCTTGTCGGACCAAAACGGTCCCTTCAGCTTTTCTTGATCCAGCTTCAGAAGGCAAAGCCTCGGCCGTTTCACTCTCTCACCTCAACACAAAAGTCGTGTTGCTGTGCGAGAGTTCCAACGTCTTTCGGCTCTGAACGCCTGCTTCAGCTTTTCTTGATCCAGCTTCAGAAGGCAAAGCCTCGGCCGTTTCACTCTCTCACCTCAACACAAAAGTCGTGTTGCTGTGCGAGAGTTCCAACGTCTTTCGGCTCTGAACGCCTGCTTCAGCTTTTCCAACTAATACTCAATCTCGTCATAGTCGGCTGGCTGGGTGGTGAGCTCGTTGTTGTTTTTCATGCCAATTTCGCTTGAGAGTTCATGCTGTGATTTAATTTTGCCATGGGGGTGCTGGGTTTCTTTTCCCGCTCTTTGTTCCCCTTCTCTTCGTGCTTTGGAATGGGTCATTTTTTTCTCCTCCTTTGCGCTTTACTGTTAGTATGCGGTCTAGAAACACAGTCAATCCGCGAAAAAAAGTGCCAAATCCAGTAAAAAGTTTTTAAATTTTAAAAATATATGTTAAATTGAATGCGTTTTCACTATAATATTGTATGAGAGAGTATTTTAAAGAAAGGCGTGAATTAAGGAGGAGATAAAAGTGGAAAGAAGATGGCTAAACCATTATCCACCCGAAATCCCCAGTGAGGTTGACTACAAAGAAAAGCCTTTATTCACGTACCTGGAAGAAGCAGCTAATATAAACCCAGAAAAAACTGCTCTTCATTTTTTAGGAAAAGAATTATCGTATCAGGAGCTGCATGACAGTGCGCTCCGCTTCGCCAACGGATTGGTTTCCCTGGGAATAGAGAAGGGGGACCGGGTGGCAATCATGCTGCCCAATTGCCCGCAGGCAGTCATTGCCTACTACGGAATTCTCCTTGCCGGTGGAATTGTGGTCCAAACCAATCCTCTTTATACAGAAAGAGAACTAAGCCATCAGCTGGAAGACAGCGGGGCTGTGGCGATCGTTTGTCTGGACCAGTTGTTTTCAAGAGTAGCGGCGGTCAAAGAGGAAACTTCACTAAGGCATGTGGTTGTCACAGGCATTAAGGACTATTTGCCGTTCCCGAAAAACGTGGTTTATCCGTTTATCCAGAAAAAGCAAAAGCCGTATATTTTGGTTGATGTCCAGTATGGTGGCAGTGTTCATGCATTTAAAGAAATGCTGAACAACAGCAGTACGTCAAGAATTCCCCTGGAAATTGATCCAAAGGAAGATATTGCGCTCCTGCAGTATACAGGCGGAACGACAGGGCCCTCAAAGGGTGTGATGCTAACGCATTCCAACCTCGCCGTGAACGCTAAGCAATGCAGCATCTGGATTTATAAACATCGGGTCGGGGAAGAAGTCGTGCTGGCGGCACTTCCGTTTTTCCATGTGTATGGCATGACGGTGGTCATGAACCAGGCGATCATGACTCGGGCAAAGCTGATTATTCTGCCCCGTTTTGATGCCAAGCAGGTGCTCCAGACGATTCATAAACAGCGTCCAACTTTGTTTCCCGGAGCACCGACCATGTACATTGCCTTGCTGAACCATCCTGATTTAGGGAAGTATGATCTTTCCTCTATCAAGGCATGCATCAGCGGCTCCGCTCCTCTTCCATTGGAGGTCCAGCAAAAATTTCAGGATGTGATATCGGGAAATATTGTCGAGGGCTACGGACTGACGGAGGCTTCTCCGGTAACCCATTGCAATTTTATTTACGGCAAAAAGGTAAAAGGCAGTATTGGTGTTCCATGGCCTGATACGGAAGCCGCCATCTATTCCACGGAACGGGATGAGCCGGCACATGTCGGCGAGGTGGGCGAGTTGATGGTGCGCGGTCCCCAAGTAATGAAGGGGTACTGGAACCAGCCCGAGGAAACAGGGGCGGTCCTGAAAGACGGATGGCTGATGACCGGGGATATGGGCTATATGGATGAGGATGGATATTTCTATATCGTAGACCGGAAAAAAGATCTCATTATTGCCGGCGGCTACAATATTTACCCGCGGGAAGTTGAAGAGGTGCTTTACGAGCACGAAGCGGTAAAAGAAGCAGTAGTGGTCGGGGTACCTGACCCTTACCGGGGGGAAACCGTAAAAGCATTTGTGGTGTTAAAAGAAAACATGACTTGTACAGAAGAGCAGTTAAATCAATTTTGCCGCGAACATATGGCGGCATTTAAAGTGCCAAGGATTTATGAATTCCGTGCCGAGCTTCCGAAAACCATGGTCGGAAAAATATTGCGGCGTGTTCTGCTGGAGGAAGAAAAAGCAAAAGAACGGCAGACACAATCACCGGAAGCACAAGAGATTTAAGGGCCTTTTTAAAAAGGTCCTTGTTTTTTTAGCAAAAGAATTGAATAATAGAATTGACAGAAAAAAACGACTTGTTTTACAATTAAATTATGAATGAACAATCATTCAGTTTACAGCAGCTCGTTTTGAAGTGAGGAGATTATCGTGAAACGTAAAGGCCCAAAGTATGACCAAATTATTGATGCCGCGGTGAATGTCATTGCAGTTCATGGATATCATCAGTCCCAAGTATCCAAGATTGCAAAACAGGCATCTGTAGCAGATGGGACGATCTACCTTTATTTTAAAAATAAAGAAGATCTGCTCGTTTCTGTTTTTAACGAAAAAATGGGAACCTTTATCGAAAATACGGGGAATGAGCTGAAAGGAAAATCGTCGGCCATTGAAAAGCTGTTAACACTGATCGAGATGCATTTCAATCTGTTGAATGAGGATCATCAACTGTCCATTGTCACCCAACTCGAGCTTCGCCAGACCAACCGGGCGCTTCGTGCCAAAATTGGTGAGGTTTTAAAGCGGTATCTGTCACTGATTGATCTCATCCTGAAAGAGGGGATGGAGGAAAACGTGTTTGACAGAACAATGGATACACGGCTCGCACGGCAGATGATTTTTGGGACGATAGATGAAACGGCGACGAACTGGGTGATGAACGACCACCGTTACGATCTGCCTTCCCTGGCTCTTCCAGTACACCGAATGCTTGTTAATGGATTAAGCAATAATGCAGGGAGCTAACGCCCCTGCATCAACCAGATAAATAAGGAGTGTGAGAGAGTGGAGTTCTTACAGGTTCATAAAGAGAATCGCATTGCCACCATACAGCTCAACCGGCCCCCGGCGAACGCCTTGTCGACCCAGCTGATCCGCGAATTGTCCAAGGTGTTTGATGAACTTGAGCATGATGGTGAAGCAAAAGTGATCGTGCTTAAAGGAGAGGGCAGATTTTTTTCTGCAGGGGCGGATATCAAAGAATTTACAACGATTCAGAATGAAGCCGATTTTGCGGAACTTGGAGCGTTTGGCCAGCAGCTTTTTGACCGGATGGAGAATTACCCGAAACTGATTATAGCTGCCATACACGGTGCCGCACTTGGTGGTGGCCTGGAGCTTGCAATGGCATGCCATATCCGTCTGGTTTCAAAAGAAGCAAAGCTTGGTTTGCCAGAGTTGCAGCTTGGGTTGATTCCCGGTTTTGCAGGAACACAAAGGCTCCCGAAATATGTAGGAGCGGCGAAAGCGGCTGAAATGCTCGTCACCTCGGAACCGATAACCGGAGAGGAAGCGGTGGCGTGTGGATTGGCGACAGCAGCGTATCGAGATGAAGACCTTTTTGAAAAGGCTTACAGTCTGGCAGGAAAGGCAGCGGCCAAGAGTTCTCTCTCCATCCGTTATACCCTCGAACTTTTGCAGTATGCTTCAAAAGGACAATACGCAGAAGGAGCCAAAAAGGAATCTCAGTATTTCGGAAAAGTGTTTGTCTCCGAAGATGGCCAAGAGGGGATTCAGGCATTTATCGAAAAACGAAAGCCAAACTTTAAAAACTAATTTTCCATTGGAGGGTTTTGCATGAATTTATATGTGATTTTAAAACGCACGTTCGATACCGAAGAGAAAATCAGCATTTCCAACGGGGAAATTTCCCATGACAGTGCCGAGTACATCATCAATCCGTACGATGAGTACGCAATTGAAGAAGCGATTACACTCCGTGATGCACATGGCGGTGAAGTTACGGTTGTAACGGTCGGAACAGAAGAATCCGAAAAAGAATTGCGCACAGCACTTGCCATGGGTGCCGATAAAGCCGTTTTGATCGATACTGAGGAACTTGACAGCACAGATCAGTTCACCACGTCTGCCGTGCTGGCTGAGTTTTTCAAAGATAAGGAATATGATTTAATTCTTGGTGGAAACGTGGCGATTGATAATGGTTCAGGTCAAGTCGGCCCGCGTTTGGCTGAACTTCTTGGAATTCCGCAGGTCACCACGATTACAAAGATTGAAGTAAACGGCACGGATGTCTCCATTGAACGTGACGTGGAAGGCGATGTGGAAAAGATCGAAACGTCCCTTCCACTATTGGTAACCGCTCAGCAGGGATTGAATGAACCTCGCTATCCTTCTTTGCCGGGAATTATGAAGGCCAAGAAAAAGCCGCTTGAAACGCTGGAAATCGATGATCTGGACATCGATGAGGAAGATGTAGAAGCCAAAACAAAGACGGTGGAAGTATTCATGCCGCCTAAGAAAGAAGCAGGAAAAATCTTAAGCGGTGAAGTCAACGACCAGGTTAAAGAACTTGTTTCATTACTACGCTCAGAAGCAAAAGTGATATAAGGAGGAATACAACATGTCTAAAAAGGTTCTGGTACTCGGAGAAGTTCGTGACGGAGAATTAAGAAATGTATCCTTTGAGGCTGTAGCTGCAGCAAAGGAAATTTCTTCAGGCGGAGAAGTCATCGCTGTCCTATGCGGTGAAGGATTAAATGAAGCAGGTAAAGCATTGATCCACTATGGAGCCGACCGCGTGGTACTTGCTGAACACAGCTTGTTATCCAACTATTCAACAGATGGATACGTTCAAGCGCTTTTGCAAGTGATTGACCAGGAAAAACCCGATGGATTGGTACTTGGGCACACAGCGCTGGGGAAAGACCTTTCTCCAAGACTTGCAGCCCGCCTGAAATCCGGATTGATTTCCGATGTGACGTCGCTTGAGCAAGCCGGAGAAAATGTGGTATTTACTCGTCCGATCTACTCTGGAAAAGCGTTCGAGAAAAAAGTGATCACAGACGGACTTGTATTCGTCACCATCCGACCGAACAATATCACGCCGCTTGAATTCGATGAAAGCCGCTCGGGAGATGTTGCTGCTTTAGCGGTTGATGTAAAGGATTTACGCACGGTTGTTAAAGATGTGGTCAGAAAAGCTTCCACAGGCGTTGACCTTTCCGAAGCGAAAATTATCGTGGCAGGAGGGCGCGGTGTAAAATCCCAGGATGGCTTTAAGCCGTTGCAGGAATTGGCAGATGTACTGGGGGCAGCGGTAGGTGCTTCCCGCGGAGCGTGTGATGCAGACTATTGCGATTACTCCCTGCAGATTGGTCAGACAGGCAAGGTGGTAACACCGGATCTGTATATCGCTTGCGGAATTTCAGGGGCGATTCAGCATCTGGCCGGCATGTCCAATTCTAAGGTGATCGTCGCAATTAACAAGGATCCGGAAGCGAGCATCTTCTCTGTTGCCGATTATGGCATTGTTGGGGATTTGTTTGAAGTCGTTCCCCTGTTAACCGAAGAATTCAAGAATGTTCTGGTGAAATCATAAGCAAAGCGCCGGCGGTCTCTGCCGGCTTTTTGTTATTACAGCCCCATCAATGATACAATGGGTCCAAATCTGAAGAAATGAGTGGGCAAATTGACGACAGTAGCATTTGTAAGACATGGCCAGACCGATTGGAATGCCGCGGGAAGAATTCAGGGAATCATAGATATTCCGCTCAATGCGGATGGCCGGGCTCAAGCGGGTGCTTTGGCCGGGCGGTTTGAGGGAGAACAATGGGATCTCATTGTGACTAGTTCACTCTCCCGTGCCCATGAGACAGGGCGGATCATTGCAGAAGTCCTTCATGTGCCTTTGGCTACGGATTCGCGGATACGCGAAATGAATTTCGGGCGCCTGGAAGGAACGGATGAAGCCGGGCGGATCAAGCGATGGGGAGAGCAATGGAACGATCTTGAACATGGAATTGAAAAGAAGGAAGAGGTCCTGAAGAGAGGATACCAGTTTCTTCAGGAGCTGACTGAAAATCATGAAGGAAAAAAAGTAATGGTCATCAGCCATGGGGCATTTATCGGTACACTGATCAGGGATATGATGAAAGCTGAGGAGTATGAAGCTTCACTCTTTAATACATCAGTGAGTATCCTGAACTATAGGGAGCAGCAATGGGAGTGCCTGTTGTTTAATTGTAACGCTCACCTCAAGGTTCCCTCACCAATGAATGGCAGGGTTTGATTCTGTCACGATTTGGGTACGATAAAGCATGAGCAAACAAATAGATGTAAATTAGGTTTGATGATATACTCTGTTTACATGCTGAAATTAAGGAGGCAATTTTAATATGGCAATTGTAAATGCAACTGATCAGACGTTCAGCCAAGAAACAAGTGAAGGCCTAGTGCTAGCAGACTTTTGGGCACCATGGTGCGGACCTTGTAAAATGATCGCGCCGGTTCTAGAAGAGCTTGCCAGCGAGAACGAAGATCTAAAAGTAGTAAAACTTGATGTTGACGAAAACCAGGAAGTAGCCGGAAAATATGGAGTAATGAGCATTCCAACTCTTATCGTTTTCAAAAATGGTGAGGTCGTTGACCAGGTTGTAGGCTTCCAGCCGAAAGAAGCACTGGGCGAACTGTTAAACAAACACAAATAAAAAACGAAGGAAGGGCTGGCCATGATATGGCTGGCCTTTTTCTTGGCTTTAATTATAGAGAGCGTCTGTTCTTATGAACTGCAAAATTAAGGGTATCATGCTATGATATTACATAGAAAAAGGGGGGAGAGGCACGTTGGATATTATAAGAGAAAAGTTGGCAGTACTTCCCGATCAGCCAGGATGCTACCTCATGAAAGACCAGTTCGGAAAGGTTATCTATGTTGGTAAAGCAAAGGTCCTTAAGAACCGGGTAAGGTCTTATTTTTCAGGTTCGCATGATGGGAAAACTCAGCGTCTGGTAGCGAACATTGCGGATTTTGAATACATCATTACCTCCTCGGAATTTGAGGCTCTCCTTCTTGAAATGAACCTGATCAAAAAATACGATCCGAAGTTTAATGTCATGCTGAAAGATGATAAAACCTATCCTTATCTGAAAATAACCGGAGAGGAACAGCCAAGGCTTTTATATACCAGAAAGGTAAAAAAAGATAAGGGCAAGTATTTCGGGCCCTTTGTCAATGCCTATGCAGCCCAGGAGACCAAGAAGCTGCTGGACCGTTTGTATCCGCTGCGCAAATGCGATCATATGCCAAATAAAGTGTGCCTGTACTACCACATCGGACAATGTCTGGGGCCTTGTGTGTATGATATTACGAAGGAACAGAATAAAAAGATGGTCGATGAGATCGTGAAGTTTTTAAATGGTGGTTTTCCCGAAGTTAGGGAAGAATTAACGAAAAAAATGCTTGCGGCATCGGAAGAGCTTAATTTTGAACGCGCAAAGGAACTCAGGGACCAGATCCAGCATATCGATGCCGTTATGCAGAAGCAGAAAATGATGACCGCTGATATGGCGGACAAAGACGTGTTTGGCTATCATTACGACAAAGGCTGGATGTGTGTTCAGGTTTTCTTCATCAGGCAGGGCAAACTGATCGAGAGAGACGTTTCCCTTTTTCCGTTCTATGGAGAAGCCTCCGAGGATTTCTTAACGTTTATCGGTCAGTTTTACCTGCAAAAAAGCCATATCCTCCCCAAAGAAATTATTTTGCCTCAAGAGGTAAACGGGGATATGGTGAACGAGCTGCTTCAGGTGAAGGTGTCGCAGCCAAAACAAAGGCAAAAGAAAGAATTTGTTGATCTTGCCACGAAGAATGCCCAAAATGCGCTGAAAGAAAAGTTTGCACTCATCGAGCGTGATGAAGAACGGACCATCAAAGCGGTCGAAAGCCTTGGAAGGCAGCTGAACATCCCGGCCCCTTACCGGATAGAAGCATTTGATAATTCAAATATCCATGGCACCAGCCCGGTGTCGGCGATGATTGTTTTCGAGGATGGTAAACCAAACAAAAAAGAGTACCGGAAATACAAGATTAAAACGGTAACCGGTCCTGATGATTATGCTTCCATGAAAGAGGTCGTGCGGAGAAGGTATTCACGGATTCTGAAGGAAAATGGACAGCTTCCGGATCTGATAATCATTGATGGCGGAAAAGGACAGATTGCCGCAGCGCAGGATGTTCTTGAAAATGAATTAAATCTCTTTATCCCGGTTGGCGGATTAGCGAAGGATGAAAAACACCGCACGTCTCAATTGTTAATGGGAGATCCTCCGGAAATTATGGAAATGCCGAGAAACAGCCAGGAGTTTTATCTTCTGCAGCGCATACAAGATGAGGTGCACCGTTTTGCCATCACGTTCCACCGTCAGGTCAGGGATAAGGGCATGTTTCGTTCCAGCCTTGATAATATCCCGGGTGTCGGTGAAAAAAGAAAAAAACTGCTGCTGAGAAAATTTGGATCCATAAAAAAGATGAAAGAGGCGACCATGGAGGATTTCCGGGCAGCAGGCATCCCCATGGGGGTAGCAGAAGAAATCATGCAGGCGCTGCAAAAGGATCCATCATAAAAAAGGGTTGATTTTTAAAATCTGCTTTGCTACACTAAATACAAATTTTAAAAGAGCGCCATACTTCAGTTTTTGAAGTGATGGTAGAGGAGCAAAAACCAATAGTAAGCAACCGGAAGAGAAGGAGCTCTTATGACGGTGGCTGAAAGGGGATTTTTGCCGAAGCTTTAGGAAACTTCCTTTTTCTTAAGGCTGGACCTGCATTGAATAAATGCAGAGCTGTCACACATTCCTTGCCCGGAGGATGTGTGGAGGACTATCTCACATGAGGGGAAAACATGCTGGCTTACTGTTGCCTATTCAAGCAGCAATAAGGTCTTTTCCTTATTGCTGCTTTTTTGTATTCATAAACAGTTTTACAGTCTGTTGAAAAAGTGGAAGCCAGGACTTGGCTGGCCATATCTGGGTGTCTTTTTAGCATAACAACTTTTTGCGGATAAGAAAGGATGGACCATTGTGGCGTTAATCGTTCAAAAATTCGGAGGGACAAGTGTAGGTACTCCCGAAAAAATCAGGAATGCGGCCAGACGGATTATTCAGGCAGCAAATGAAGGAAATCAGGTGATTGCGGTTGTTTCTGCCATGGGCAAGACAACCGACGATTTGGTAAAGCTGGCAGGAGAAATCACAAGCAAACCATCCAAACGGGAAATGGACATGCTGCTCACCACAGGTGAACAAATTACCATATCATTGTTAGCCATGGCTCTTGAGGAGGCCGGTCACCCGGCGGAATCTCTCACCGGATGGCAGGCGGGTATCCAAACGGAGAGCCTTCATGGAAATGCGAGAATATTGGACATTGATACGAAAAGAATCGAAACGCTTTTAAATGAAGGGAAAATAGCAGTCGTTGCCGGATTTCAAGGGTGGACAGCCTCGCAAAGGATTACGACTCTAGGTCGGGGAGGCTCGGACACAACAGCTGTTGCTATAGCTGCAGCCCTTCGTGCGGACAAGTGCGAAATTTATACGGATGTGACCGGTGTGTTTACCACCGATCCCCGGGTTGTGAAGCATGCGCGGAAACTGGCTGCCATTTCTTATGATGAAATGCTTGAGCTGGCCAATTTGGGGGCAGGGGTCCTGCATCCAAGAGCAGTTGAATTTGCCAAGAATTACGGAGTAAAGCTTGAAGTTCGTTCAAGCATGGAAGAGGAACGTGGAACAATCGTTGAGGAGGAAGCAGAAATGGAAAACAATCTAGTGGTAAGAGGACTGGCTTTTGAAGGCAATGTTACCAAAATCACAATTGAGAATCTCCCGAACGGATTGAATACACTTTCGTCTGTATTTTCTTTGCTCGCGGACAATAACATTAATGTTGATATTATTATTCAAAGTGTAAACAAGCAGGAAAAAACCAACATTTCCTTCTCCATTGACAGTGCCATTTTTGATGAGACGGTCCAGCTTTTGGAGCAAAACAAAGGACAGCTTGGTTTCAGCCAAATTCTCCACGAAGATGGACTGGCGAAGGTTTCCATTGTCGGCTCAGGGATGATCTCCAATCCTGGTGTCGCGGCACAAATGTTTAAGGCTTTATCTGATCAGAATATTATGATCAAAATGGTAAGTACCTCAGAGATCAAAGTATCCACTGTAGTAGGGCAGCAGGATATGATTAATGCTATTGAGACACTTCATGATGTATTTGAACTGGATGCGAGAGTACCAGTTCAACACGCGTAATAACGTCCGGGCCATTTTGCCCGGACGTTTTATTTTTCTATACGTTTGCCTTATCGTTCAAAAAGTCGATCTCAAACCCGAGGTCCTCAAGAATTTGATGATCTGCAGTAGTTTCCTGTCCGCCGGTCGTCAGATAATCCCCGACAAAAATGGAGTTCGCCGCGTAAAGCCCCAGCGGCTGAAGGCTGCGAAGATTAACTTCCCTGCCGCCGGATATTCTGATTTCCTTCGCAGGGTTCATATACCTGAACAAAGCCAGTACCTTTAAGCAGAAACGTGGATTCAGATTGTCCATGTTTTCAAGAGGAGTGCCCGGGATGGCATGAAGGAAATTGACGGGAATCGAATCCGCATCGATCTCCCGGAGCGACTTGGCCATAGATATAATATCCTTGTTGCTTTCTCCCATGCCGATAATGACTCCCGAACAAGGTGAAAGGCCGGCTTCTTTTATTTTGTCTAGGGTGGAGACCCTGTCTGCATATGTATGGGTGGTCGTGATGACACTGTGGTGGTCTTCGGATGTGTTGATGTTATGGTTGTATCGTTCTACGCCTGCTTCCTTAAGCTGCTGTGCTTGAGTTTCACTGACAATGCCCAGGCAGGCGCATATCTTCATAGTATACGAGGATTTGATTTCCTTTACGGCTTCGATCACGGTCGTCAAGTCTCTCTGGAGTGGTCCGCGCCCGCTTGAGACAATACAATACGTTCTGACATTTTGCTGATAGGCTTTCTCTGCCCCGGCGACAATGGTTTCTTTATCCATCATTGTGTATTTTTCAATTGATGCATAAGAAACAGAAGATTGCGAGCAATATCCGCAGTCTTCGGGGCACATGCCGGATTTTGTATTGATGATTTTATTCAATTTTACCTTCTTTCCAAAGTAATGCTTTCTCACGATAAATGAGCCTTGAAGAAGGGGAAGCAGATCATCATCCGAAGACTCCAGAATGCTCATGGCTTCTTGATGGGTAAGCACTTTTCCGTTGATCACATCTTTTCCAAGCTGGGTCCAGTCCATAGAATTCCCTCCTGATTGTCAACTTAAATAATTTACAAGTTAACATTAAGGGACGGGCCATAAAGTTGTCAATTAGGAAGTAAAAATAAAAAAAACCGGCATGCCGGTTTCATAGTGAGTGGACTTAAGCTAGTTTTTCGGTGGATGTTTCGTCTTTTCGGTCCCATTGTACAGTAAATTGAATTTTATTTTTACGCTTTACCGTTTCATAGGTTTCCGAGATGCACTTTCGCTGATTTTGTACTTGTTCTGCAATAAACCCTGCTTCCAGGCCGAAGGTGGGGTTTTCCTGTAGTTCAAAGCGTTTGTCAATGAGTGGAGAAGACAGTTCCAATATCATCTCATTCTTGTTCATTTCGGCAATAATCAGGCTTCCCCAACCGGCTTCTGCAAAAAAGTGAACCAGTTCTTCCGTTGAGCTTAAAGGAAACTTCCTTGCCAGGCTGCGTCCGGCCCAATACAGGATGTTGCGTTCTTCTTTTCCAAGCAATTCCGGCAGCAGAATGTTTTTCAAAAGTTCATAGCCGAAAACCGGAACACCTCCAGCAGGTGGAGTTTCTTTTGTTGCCTTTTCCTCGCTTTGCTGGATGTTCTCATGTTGTTCCATTTCGATCTCCCCGCTTTCTACGTTTTCCATTATAGCCTGAATAATACGAGAACTCTATAAAAAGTCACATATTTGTCGAATTTTCCGTGAGCGATGACGTTGAAAAAACCCTTTTAAATCAAGACTTTTTTGAAATTTTTATGTTAACGTTTTCTTGACGGTGTCAAACGATGGGAGTAAAATGAAACATGTTATTAAGTTAACGCATTAACGATCATCTTTTTACTTCAAGCGCTGAGGAATAGCTTTCAAAAAGGGACGGAGAGAAACCAGTGGTTTCAAAAAAGACAGAGGTAATTTAGAAAGGGGCAAATTGAATGGCAGGCAGTCGAAGTTTTAACACAAGAAGGCTACACTCATTACTCGGTGTAATCCCGGTAGGACTATTTCTACTAGAGCATCTCGTTGTAAACTACTTTGCAACAAAAGGGGCAGCATCGTTTGATAATGCAGCAGATTTTATGGGCAACTTACCATTCCGTTATATTCTGGAAGCGGTTGTTATTTTTATTCCTCTCTATTTCCATGCAATTTACGGTCTTTATATTACTTTTACGGCAAAGAACAACACAAGCCGTTATGGGTATTTCCGTAACTGGATGTATCTTTTACAGCGTGTAACTGGAGTTATTACTCTAATCTACGTTTCCTGGCATGTTTGGGAAACTCGAATTGCAGCAGCCTTTGGAGCAGAAGTAAACTATCAGATGATGGCAGACATTTTAAGCTCACCATTCATGGTGGCATTTTACTTAATCGGTGTTCTTTCCGCCGTATTTCACTTTTCAAACGGTTTATGGTCATTTTTTGTCAGCTGGGGTCTTACGGTTTCGCCTCGATCACAGAGAATTTCTACTTACGTGACGATGGGCGTTTTTGTTGCGCTTGCGATCGTGAGTGTCCGAACTATTTTTGCATTCATTTAAGAAGGGGTGAACCATCTTGAGTAAAGGAAATATTATTATTGTTGGTGGAGGCCTTGCCGGGCTAATGGCTACCATCAAGGCAGCTGAAGCCGGTATGAAGGTTGACTTGTTTTCGCTCGTTCCTGTTAAACGTTCCCACTCTGTATGTGCACAGGGCGGAATTAACGGGGCTGTAAATACAAAAGGGGAAGGGGATTCTCCGTACGTCCATTTCGATGATACGATTTATGGGGGAGACTTTCTTGCGAACCAAACTCCTGTAAAGGCGATGTGCGAAGCGGCACCAGGAATTATCCATCTTATGGACCGCATGGGTGTAATGTTTAACCGTACACCGGAAGGATTGCTTGATTTCCGCCGTTTCGGGGGAACACAGCATCACCGAACCGCTTTTGCCGGAGCAACAACCGGACAGCAGCTTCTGTATGCGTTGGACGAGCAAGTAAGACGCCATGAAGTAGCCGGCCTGGTTACCAAATATGAAGGCTGGGAATTCTTGTCCGCGATCGTCGATGATGAAGGAGTTTGCCGCGGTATTACTTCCCAAAACTTAAAATCCATGGAGATTCACAGCTTTGCTGCGGACGCTGTTATCATGGCGACCGGAGGACCTGGAATTATCTTTGGTAAATCTACGAACTCTGTCATCAATACTGGTGCAGCAGCAGCTTCTCTATACCAGCAAGGTGTTGATTATGCAAATGGTGAGTTCATTCAAATTCACCCAACAGCAATCCCGGGGGATGACAAGCTTCGTCTTATGAGTGAATCAGCCCGTGGTGAAGGTGGTCGCGTTTGGACCTATAAAGATGGTAAACCTTGGTACTTCCTTGAAGAAAAGTATCCTGCATATGGAAACCTTGTTCCTCGTGATATTGCTACACGTGAAATTTTCCATGTGTGTGTAGATGAAAAATTGGGAATCAACGGCGAAAACATGGTCTATCTTGACCTTTCTCATAAAGATCCGAAAGAGCTGGACATCAAGCTTGGCGGAATTATAGAAATCTATGAAAAATTCATGGGGGATGACCCTCGTAAAGTTCCGATGAAAATCTTCCCTGCTGTCCATTATTCCATGGGAGGCATGTGGGTTGACTTTAACCAGATGACCACCATCCCTGGTCTTTTCGCTGCGGGTGAATGTGAGTATCAATACCACGGAGCCAACCGTTTGGGTGCCAACTCACTTCTTTCTGCCATTTTCGGTGGAATGCAGGCGGGCCCTGCAGCTGCTGCATATGTAAACGGTCTTGAAAAAAGCTCGGATGACGTTTCTGCTTCTGTATTTGAGCAGCAGGTTCGCAAAGAGCAAGAAAAATACGATAACATTCTTAGCATGGACGGTAATGAAAATGCGTATGTTCTTCACAAAGAACTTGGTGAATGGATGACGGATAACGTTACAGTTGTACGCTATAATGACAAGCTTCAGCAAACGGATGAAAAAATCCAGGAATTGATGGAGCGATACAAAAAGGTCAACATCAATGATACAGCCAAGTGGAGCAACCAGGGTGCATCCTTTACCCGCCAGCTGTGGCATATGCTTCAGCTTGGAAGAGTCATTACGCTTGGTGCCTTAAACCGTGATGAAAGCCGCGGTGCGCACTATAAGCCGGACTTCCCGGATCGTAATGATGATGAATGGCTAAAGACAACAAAAGCAACCTTTAACCCTGCAACTAACGGTCCAGATTTTTCTTATGAAGAAGTGGACATTCAATACATCAAGCCGCGTAAGCGTGACTATTCCAAAAAGAAAGCGGAGGCGAAATAAATCATGAGTGATAAGACCATTAAGTTTCTCATCACGAGACAAGACACTCCTGAAACGGCCCCGTACGAAGAAGAGTTCGAGCTTGAATATCGTGCGAATATGAATGTCATTTCCGCGCTGATGGAGATCCGCAGAAGCCCTGTGAACGCAAAAGGGGAAGCGACTACTCCTGTTACGTGGGAAATGAATTGCCTTGAAGAAGTATGTGGAGCATGCTCCATGGTCATTAATGGGAAGCCGCGTCAGGCGTGTACGGCTCTCGTTGACAAGCTTGAACAGCCGATTCGTCTGGCCCCAATGAAAACATTCCCGGTCGTACGTGACCTTGCTGTCGACCGAAGCCGTATGTTCGATGCCCTGAAGCGTGTGAAAGCATGGATTCCAATCGATGGTACCTATGATTTAGGTCCTGGACCCCGCATGCCGGAAACAAAACGCCAGTGGGCATATGAGCTTTCTAAGTGCATGACATGCGGTGTGTGTCTGGAAGCATGCCCGAACGTAAACAGCAAATCTGATTTCATCGGTCCTGCGCCTTTGTCTCAGGTTCGATTGTTCAATGCGCATCCAACAGGAGAGATGAACAAGGAAGAACGTTTGAATGCATTGATGGAAGACGGTGGTCTTGCATCATGCGGTAACTCTCAAAACTGCGTGCAGTCTTGTCCAAAGGGTATCCCATTGACAACTTCGATTGCCGCTCTGAATCGTGCCACTACATTCCAGGCGTTCAAAAACTTTTTTGGAAGCGACCGAGTATAATGGAAAAGCCCCTTCACAATCGGAGGGGCTTTCCTTATGTCTATTTTTAAAAACGGGCGCATAGTAAGGAAAGGTCAGGAAGGAAATCTGAGACTTTTTCAATGAATCAAGTCACTCCTAAAAAGCTTCTGACATAGTATATGTTGACTAAATACTTCCAATTTGCAAATGTGCATTGGCAGTTCTTATACCCTAGCAAGGAGGGGTGAAATCATTGAAAGAGAAACACTACCGACCGAAGCCTCTACTTACAAAACGAGAAAGAGAAGTTTTTGAATTACTGGTCCAAGACAAGACAACCAAAGAAATCGCAGAACAGCTTTTTATTAGCGAGAAGACCGTTCGCAACCACATTTCCAACACAATGCAAAAGCTTGGGGTGAAAGGGCGCTCTCAAGCCGTTGTAGAATTATTGAGGCTTGGAGAACTAGAAATTTAGTCAGAAAACGGCTTTCGCTGAAAGCCGTTTTTCTTTTTCGAAATGGTAACCTGATTTTGATAATTGCTAAACAACCTTTTTTGGGCTATGATGTAGGCATTGCGAAATTCTAGGCTTACTGCTCGAAAGGAATGGAAACAGGATGAATGCACCCTTCCACATTAAAAAAACACTCAACAATAATGCAGTGGTCGCGACAGATGCTTCAAGCATGGAATTGATCCTGATCGGAAAGGGTATCGGGTTTGGAAAGGTAAAGGGTGATGTCATAGAGGCGAATGTCATTGACAAACTCTATATTCTGACCAGCGAAAAAGAGCAGGAGCAGTATGTATCTCTAGTCCGTTCCCTTGATGAATCATTTATCGAACTTCTCAACGATGTGATTACCCACATAGAGAAGCGGATGCAAACCACATTAAATGAACATATTCATGTGGCCCTTACCGACCATATGGCTTTTGCCGTTAAACGTCTGGAACAAGGAATGGATATTCGTAATCCGTTTCTTTTGGAAACCCAGACCCTCTATCCAAAGGAATTCACCGTAGCCGAAGAAGTAATCGAGGAGATCAATCAGGCTCTCGGCATTCATTTGCCTGATGGCGAGATCGGCTTTGTGGCGCTTCATATCCACAGTGCCGTGACCAATAGAAGTTTGAGTGATATCAATCAGCATTCGCGATTGATCAACCGGCTGGCGGAATTAATCGAAGAGTCTCTTGAGATTAAGCTTGACCGGAAAAGTATCAATTACTTGAGGCTTGTCAGGCATTTGCGGCATACAATCGAACGGGTGGAAGCCGGCGAAAAAGTGGACAAACAAGAAAAGTTAGCAAAGGTGTTGAAAGAAGAATATCCTTTGTGCTACAATCTTGCTTGGAAGTTAATTAAGGTAATGCAGAATACGTTGAACAAGCCCATTCCGGAAGCGGAAGCAGTGTATCTGACGATGCATTTGCAAAGGCTTACTTAAACTTAATAAATGTACTTTTGCTTTACGTGTTACTGATTCGATCAGGCATGAGTGAAGAAAAAAGTGTAGTAAGAGCTTAATTCGGATAATCTATATCTGACTGGCTTTTGTATGCGCTTTTTTTGCACTCATGCCTTTTTTATATTGATTCAACTTCCAATACAACTATATTTAAAAAATAAGGAGGAACATACCCATGTGGAAACAAATTTTTGGGGTGCTTCAGCGGGTAGGTAAGGCGTTGATGCTTCCGGTTGCGATTTTGCCGGCGGCAGGTTTGCTTTTAGCCTTTGGTAACGCGTTCAAAAACCCTGCATTGCTTGATAAGATCCCTGCATTAAAAGCCGGCTGGTTCCAGCTTGTGGCAAGTGTAATGGAAAACTCGGGGAACATTGTGTTTTCCAACCTGTCCCTGCTTTTTGCGGTAGGGGTAGCCGTCGGTCTGGCCGGCGGAGAAGGAGTGGCAGGACTTGCTGCCATCATTGGTTACTTGATCATGAACGTGACGATGGGCACATTAAAAGGCATCACGCCGGACATGATCAAAGACAGTCCGGAGTTTGCCAATGTGCTTGGGATTCCAACGTTGCAAACCGGTGTTTTCGGCGGTATTATCGTAGGTATTCTTGCTTCGTATCTATATAAGCGTTTTTACAAGATCGAACTGCCTCCATACTTAGGGTTCTTTGCTGGTAAACGGTTTGTGCCGATTATTACAGCGGTTTCATCCCTGGTACTTGGGATCATTATGATCGGTGTTTGGCCTTATGCACAGCACGGGCTAAATTCTTTCTCGCATTTTATGCTTGATTCCAACCGTACACTAGCAGCCTTCGTTTTCGGTGTGATTGAACGTTCGTTAATACCTTTCGGACTTCACCACATTTTCTACTCTCCGTTCTGGTTTGAGTTTGGGCAATATACGGACAAAGCCGGCGACATCATCCGCGGTGACCAAAAAATCTTTTTTGCTCAAATTAAAGATGGTGCACCACTAACCGCCGGTACATTCATGACAGGTAAGTTCCCGTTCATGATGTTTGGTCTTCCGGCAGCAGCGCTTGCCATGTATCATGAAGCGCGCCCTGAACACAAAAAAGTCGTAGCGGGCATCATGGGCTCTGCAGCCCTGACTTCGTTCCTTACAGGGATTACTGAACCACTTGAATTTACATTCTTGTTCGTGGCTCCTGTACTTTTCGGAATTCATGCAATTTTTGCCGGGTTGTCATTTATGACAATGCAGCTGTTAAATGTTAAAATCGGTATGACTTTCTCAGGTGGGGTTATCGATTATCTGTTGTTTGGAGTTCTGCCGGGCCGTACCGCTTGGTGGCTTGTTATTCCGGTAGGCTTGGTTCTTGCCGTGATTTATTACTTCGGTTTCCGCTTTGCGATCAGAAAATGGGATCTTAAGACTCCGGGACGCGAAGTAGTGGATGATGAAGTAGAAACAAACGTGAGTGCGAGCAACGAAGGTTCTTTGGCGGCCAACATTCTTGAGGGACTTGGCGGAAAAGGAAACATTCGTGATCTTGATGCTTGTATTACACGTCTGCGTGTTGCGGTTAATGATGCAAAAAATGTCGATAAAGATCGTTTGAAAAAGCTCGGAGCTTCCGGTGTACTGGAAATGGGCAACAACATTCAGGCCATTTTCGGAACACGCTCAGATACGCTTAAGAGTGAAATCAAAGATATTATGGACGGTAAAGTCGTAGCAACACCGAAAGAACCATTAACCGAAAAGCAGGAAATGGAAGTACCTGCTCCAGCCGTAGCTGAACGTTTCGTTTCACCGCTGGAAGGGAAAATCATGCCTATAACAGAAGTGCCTGACCAAGTGTTTTCTGGTAAAATGATGGGTGATGGATTTGCTGTGGAACCTTCGGATGGAACAGTAGTATCACCAGTAAATGGTAAGATCATCAACGTATTCCCGACAAAGCACGCAATTGGAATTGAATCCGATGGCGGCCGCGAAATTCTGGTCCATTTTGGAATCGACACGGTCAAACTTAAAGGAGAAGGTTTTGAATTGTTTGTGAATGAGGGTGACATCATAGAGCAAGGGCAAGAATTAATGAAAGTTAATCTTGATTTTGTAAAAGGAAACGCTCCATCAGTTATAACACCAATCGTGTTTACCAACCTTGCTGAAGGAGAAAGCATTCACCTCGAAAAAACAGGAAATGTGTCTAAAGGTGAAGAAAATATCATTGCAATCCACTAAAAAATATCAAAGGAGTTTTTAATCATGGCAGAAAAAACATTTAAAGTAACTAGCGATTCAGGAATCCACGCACGTCCGGCAACTGTTCTTGTTAACCAGGCAGGACAATTCAGCTCAGACATTACTCTTGGGTACAACGGGAAAAATGTTAACCTTAAGTCCATCATGGGCGTGATGAGCCTTGGAATCCAAAGCGGTTCTGAAATCACGATCAAAGCTGAAGGAAACGATGCTGACGAAGCGTTGAAAGCGATTGAAGATGTAATGAAAAAGGAAGGACTTGGTGAGTAATGTCTGAAAAAATTTCAGGTATTGCTGCATCTGGAGGCATAGCGATTGCCAAAGCATTCATCCTTGAGAATCCTGAATTGACAATCGAAAAGAAGCGGGTGGAAGATACTGCTTCCGAGATTAACCGTTTTTCCGCCGCTGTCGAAAAGGCGAAAGGCGAACTTCAGATTATTAAAGAAAATGCACTAAGAGATTTAGGAGAAGATAAGGCAGCAATTTTTGCTGCCCATCTTCTTGTTCTTGAAGATCCAGAGCTTATTGATGCAGTAAAAACGAAAATTGAAAGCGAAAATGTAAATGCAGAAAGTGCGATGGATGAAATCTCCAGCATGTTCATTACCATGTTTGAACAAATGGACAATGAATATATGAAAGAGCGTGCGGCAGATATCCGAGACGTATCTAAACGTGTTCTTGCTCATTTGCTGGGAGTTCAATTCTCATCCCCTGCAAGTATTTCTGAAGAAGTCATTATTATTGCTGAAGATTTAACACCGTCAGATACCGCCCAGCTTAACCGTCAATTTGTTCTTGGTTTTGCAACGGATATTGGAGGAAGAACTTCCCATTCAGCTATCATGTCCCGTTCAATGGAAATTCCAGCAGTTGTTGGAACTAAAGTAGTGACCGAGAAAATTCAAAACGGCACGATTCTTGTGATTGACGGACTTGACGGTGAAGTTATTGTTGACCCAACCGAAGAGGAACTTGCACTTTATAGGAAGAAACAAGATCAATATAAAGAGCAAAAAGCAGAGTGGGCGAAGCTTGTTAACGAGCAAACAACGACGACTGATGGCCAGCATGTAGAACTTGCTGCCAACATTGGAACACCTCAGGACGTTCAGGGTGTGCTTGAGAATGGTGCCGAAGGTGTTGGGCTTTATCGAACAGAGTTCTTGTATATGGGCCGTGACCAGCTTCCAACTGAGGAAGAACAGTTTAAGGCGTATAAAGAAGTTCTCGAAAAAATGGAAGGAAAGCCTGTTGTTATCCGTACGTTGGATATCGGCGGTGACAAAGAACTGCCTTATTTGGACCTTCCAAAAGAAATGAATCCGTTTCTTGGTTTCCGTGCCATCCGACTTTGCCTGGAACAGCAGGATATCTTCAGAACACAGCTGAGAGCGTTGCTTCGTGCAAGTGCATACGGTAATTTGAAGATCATGTTCCCGATGATTGCGACGCTGGTCGAATTCCGTGCAGCCAAGAATGTTCTTCTTGAAGAAAAAGAAAAGCTCGCAAAGGAAAATATTGATGTTTCAGAAAACATTGAACTTGGAATCATGGTTGAAATTCCATCGACTGCGGTGCTTTCAGACCGTTTTGCCAAAGAAGTAGATTTCTTCTCTATTGGTACAAACGATCTTATTCAGTACACGATGGCGGCAGACAGAATGAACGAGAGAGTTTCCTACTTGTATCAGCCATACAATCCGGCTATTCTCCGTTTGATTCAAATGGTCATCAATGCTGCCCACAAAGAAGGTAAATGGGTAGGCATGTGTGGAGAAATGGCAGGAGATCCAATCGCTATTCCGATTCTGCTCGGTCTTGGACTCGATGAATTCTCCATGAGCGCAACGTCTGTGCTTCCTGCCAGAAGCCAGCTTTCCAAACTTTCCAAATCAGAAGCTGCAAAACATGTAGATACGATTTTAAACATGGATACTGCTGAAGAAGTTGTAAAGTTTGTGAATGAAAATTTTTAATGGCAAGTGAATGATAAGAGCTGGTCCTTTTGTAAAGGATCGGCTTTTCTTTGTTGACAACCATGAATTTTTCTTTTATCCTTTTTAAGGATTTTGTGTTGAACTGGTGGATGTTTGGATGCAGCAGTGAAGATGGAAGAGATAACCATTTTTTAAAGCTGGAGCATACAACATGAATAGACACCGGAAGAAAGAAGAGGCGGAAAAAATGGATAAACCAATAGGTGTAATTGACTCGGGTGTCGGCGGATTGACTGTGGCAAGAGAGATCATGCGGCAGCTGCCCAAGGAAGAAATCTATTACCTGGGAGATACAGCCCGCTGCCCTTATGGCCCGCGGCCAATGGACGAAGTCAGAACCTATACACTGGAAATGATTGAATTCCTTCTGAGCAAGGAGATAAAAATGCTGGTTATTGCCTGCAATACGGCAACGGCAGCGATATTGGAAGAAGTGAAAGAAAAGCTGAGCATCCCTGTTATTGGGGTGATTAATCCCGGCGCACGCACGGCCCTTAAAGTGACACAAAATGGTCAGGTGGGCGTTATTGGCACCGTAGGGACTATTAAAAGCCACGCCTATGAAAATGCGTTAAAAGGCATCAAAGGGGACATTACAGTCCACAGTCTGGCTTGCCCCCCATTTGTGCCATTGGTTGAAAAGGGGGAGCTTGACGGGGAAGAAACGGTACATGTGGTATCCGAAGTGCTTCAGGAATTAAAAGATAAACCGATCGACACCGTGATCCTCGGCTGCACGCACTACCCTTTGCTGCGCCCTGTCATTCAGCGTGTCATGGGAGATGGCATTAAACTCATCTGCTCCGGTGCTGAAACAGCAATGGAAGTGTCAGCAATCCTCGATCACAGCGGTCTTTTGTACAAGGGGGACCGGATGCCTGAGCATGAATTTTTCTCCACTTCCGATAACGGTCATTTTCTTGAGATCGCCAACCATTGGATGGAACAAAAAATCGAACAAGTACACTTTATTACCCTTGGGCAAAACGGATAACCGTTTTGCTCTTTTTTTCTCAACATAGTGGTCTAAACGGGGGGACAGCCCGTATACATAGTAGTACAACCACTTGGGGAGGGAAAAGTATGTACAAAAGGTTCAAAATAGGAGCGCCGCTTCTTCTGCTGTCAGCTTCCTTATTGATGGCGGGATGTGGAATGGGAGGAAATAAAGCAGATAATGAGGTCGATCCTCCGAAAGTGAATTATGTGAAAGAAGGAAAATCTCTTGATGCAGAGACAACGGCAAAGGCGAACAAGAACACTGTAAAACGCCAGCTGTTTTTGCTCGACAGCAATGGTTTGGTGGTGCCTCAGATGCTGAATCTGCCAAAGACAGGAACTGCCGCGAAGCAGGTGCTCGAATATCTGGTTAAGGACGGGCCGGTCTCCAATATCCTGCCCAACGGTTTTCAGGCTGTTCTTCCCCCTGACACGCAGGTGCTCGATGTCGCTGTCAGCAAGGATGGCACGGCGACAGCCAATTTTTCGAAAGAGTTTATAGATTACAGAGGGCAGGATGAGCAGAAGCTTCTTCAAGCGATTACCTTTACTCTCACACAATTTGACAATATCAAAAACGTAAAAATACAAATAGACGGCAAGGATCAAAAAGTAATGCCCGTTAATCACACCCCCATCAATGATGGAATCAGCAGGGCGGATGGAATCAACATCGAAAACGGGGATGTCGTGGATATGACAGGCAGTGACACGGCAACACTCTACTTTGTTGCCCAAAATGATTCTCAAACCTACTATGTGCCGGTGACACGCCGGGTGGCCAAAAATGACTCAGACCCAATCAGTGCAGCGATCCATGAACTGGTTCAGGGGCCGGGTGAGCAGAGCAGACTGCTAACTGGTATGAGAAATGATGTAAAATTGCTGGATCCGCCAGTATTGAAACATGGAGTCGCCACCTTAAATTTCAATAAAGCCATTCTTGAAAACAAATCGGAACATACCATCGATGACACAGTGCTCCAATCCATCGTCTTATCATTGACCGAGCTGAATGGAGTGAAAAAAGTAGCGATACAGGTAGACGGCAAAGCAAAATTGAAAAATGAAGAGGGGAAATCCATTACTGCTCCTGTTTCCCGTCCTGAAATGGTGAACACCGGAGAATTTTAATGAAATATAAACTTGTGGTAGGATAAAAGAGACGGCTTCTTGCCTTCTCTTTTTTGTTCACGAAATTTTCGGAAATCGTTTTAAGAGAGCAGGAAGCGAGCAGGAACATCGGGAGGATTATAATGAGAAATGACGGCAGGTCAAACGATGAACTCAGATTCGTCAGAATGGAAAAAGACTACATAAAGCATGCGGAAGGATCGGTTTTAGTTACCGTTGGGGATACAAAAGTCATTTGTACAGCAAGTATAGAAGACAGGGTCCCGCATTTTATGAGAAACCAGGGGAAAGGCTGGATAACGGCTGAATACTCCATGCTTCCAAGGGCAACAGAACAACGGACAGTGCGGGAAGCAAGCAGGGGAAAGGTGACAGGCCGGACGATGGAAATCCAGCGTTTAATCGGCAGGGCACTTCGTTCGGTTGTGGATTTACCTAAAATGGGCGAGCGGACACTCTGGATCGATTGTGATGTCATTCAGGCAGACGGTGGCACCCGTACGGCATCCATAACAGGAGCCTTTGTGGCCATGGTTCTGGCTTTTGTCGGGCTGATCGAAGCCAAGACGATCAAAAAGATGCCAGTGAAAGATTTTCTGGCTGCAACTTCTGTGGGTATTGACCACACGGAGGGTCCTATTTTGGATTTAAATTATGCAGAAGACGCCAACGCAAATGTGGACATGAATATTGTGATGACAGGAAGCGGGGAGTTTGTCGAGCTTCAGGGAACCGGAGAAGAAGCGACATTCTCTTATGCAGAGCTTCAGTCTCTGCTGAAGCTTGGATCAAAAGGTGTTGGTGAGTTGATTGAATTACAGAAGGAAGTCCTCGGTGAATGGGTGAAACTTATAAATGAAGCGGAGGATGAAAAATGAAAGTTCTGATTGCGACAAAAAATGCTGGGAAAGTAAAAGAGTTTCAATTCATGTTTGCCGAAATGGGTGTTGAAGTTTCCTCTTTACTCGATGTGGAAAACGCGCCAGATGTAGAGGAAACAGGAACCACTTTTGCGGAAAACGCCCGCCTGAAGGCAGAAGAAATTGCAAATTTATATCATTTGCCGGTAATCTCGGATGATTCCGGTCTTGTTATTGATGCACTCGGTGGAAGACCTGGTGTTTTTTCAGCCCGGTATGCGGGAATAGAGAAAGACGATGAAAAAAATATGGACAAGGTACTGGATGAAATGCGCAGCGTTCCGGAAGAGGAGCGGACCGCGCGATTTGTTTGTACATTGGCCATCGCCAGGCCGGGTAAGGAAACGGTGATTGTTGAAGGTCATTGTGAAGGCAGCATTGCTTATAAAAAAACAGGAAGCCATGGGTTCGGCTATGATCCGATTTTTCTCGTTCTGGGAACATCCAAAACGATGGCCGAGCTTACAAAAGAGGAAAAAAATCAAATCAGCCATCGTGCGAAAGCATTGGCCGAACTGAAAGACCAGATGCATCTGCTGTTTTAGGAGGTAGCCAACCGTGAAAGTGTTAATTGTGAGTGACAGCCATGGATACAAAAAAGAACTCGAACTGATAAAGGAACGGCACCGTCATGAAGTCGAGGCTATGATACATTGCGGAGATTCGGAACTGACGTCTGATTCACCAGAATTGAAAGACTTTGTGGTTGTGAAGGGGAATATGGATTATGCTGCACCGGATCTTCCTACAGAAGTCATCGAATTGATCGGTGATACCGTATTTTATGTCACACATGGTCATTTAATGGATGTGAAAATGTCGCTGGTGTCCCTGACATACCGCACTGAAGAAACCGGTGCCAAAATCGCGTGTTTCGGGCATTCCCACACTGCTCATTGCTTTGAGCAAAACGGGCATGTTTATATCAACCCTGGCAGCATCAGAATGCCAAGGGAGCGTTTTGAGAAAACATATGCAATTTGCGAAGTACAAGGAAGCTCAGTCACTGTCTCGTATCTGGATCTTGAAGGACAAGAAGTAAGAGACCTTAGAAGAGAATTTCAAATAAGCTAAGAATCTTTTCTGAAAAACTTGATTAGTTAACGCCACTGCGAAGTTGATTGTAGTGAAAGGTGCAAGATCCTCGAAAATGAAATACACATTTTCTTCGTGCGATGTAATGCTGACGAAGCGTTCCTTATCCTGCGGGAGTAGCGTGACAGGTGAGGTAAAGTAGGCGTATACGCCGGTAAAGTAGGCGTATACGCCGGTAAAGTAGGCGTATACGCCGGTAAAGTAGGCGTATACGCCGGTAAAGTAGGCGTATACGCCGGTAAAGTAGGCGTATACGCCGGTAAAGTAGGCATATACGCCGGTAAAGTAGGCGTATACGCCGGTAAAGTAGGCATATACGCCGGTAAGGCTCACCGCACACCCCGCGGATAGCGAGCGTCCTGAAACGGAAATCAACTGCTTCCTAGAGCTCCAGTGTTCGAAAATAGCATAAATAAATGATATAGCTTTTTTCTCCTCAAAAGTTGTTGACATATTTAACAGGGTATAGTATATTTACTTATGTCGCTGATGCAGTGGCATCCTAATCAAACATGCGGGTGTAGTTTAGTGGTAAAACAAGAGCCTTCCAAGCTCTGGTCGTGAGTTCGATTCTCATCACCCGCTCCATTTGCTATTTCTCACGTCGCAATGGAAATGAAAAGGCAAGACTTTTTTTACGGAACAGGAAAAGTCAATTAGTGATTGATCATACGTTTTCCCCGAGGAAAACAAACCTGTGTGCCCGCAGCGCTTTGCAGTCGCATGAAGTTGCACTGCTAGGCGGAAAGGGCTCTAAAATACATATGTCCCAGTAGCTCAGCCGGATAGAGCATACGCCTTCTAAGCGTACGGTCGGGAGTTCGAATCTCTCCTGGGACGCCACTTTACTTACATATTCAAGACACCTTTTATTGAAAGGGTGTCTTTTTTTGTGTGATTTTCTAATTAATCGGCTCGCTTTGTAAGCGCTTCAAAAATGTTTACAAATGAGGCGTTTAAGACTCGATTTCTTGTACAGCAATAATGTAAGCGCATACAATAAATCAGAATAAACAGAAAAATTACATTTTTTTAAAAAATGTGGTTGACCTGCGTCCAAAAGGGGCGTAACATAATCAACAATTATCAGATTAAATTAAAAAATTCGAACAATTACTACTAAGGAAAAGGAGGATCACGATGTCAGAGCAATGGGTTTATGTAGACCGTGAATTTGTCTTAAAAGAAGATGCCAAGATCTCTGTTTATGACCATGGTTTTTTATATGGAGATGGGGTGTTCGAAGGCATTCGCGTCTACAACGGAAATGTTTATCGGCTAGATGAACATCTGCAGCGTCTTTACGAATCGGCTCAGTCCATCATGTTAACTATTCCACACACGAAAGAGGAGCTAACCCAAATTATTGTTGAGACGCTCCAAAAAAACCAATATCGTGATGCCTACATTCGCTTAGTGATATCACGGGGAAGGGGAAACCTTGGACTGGACCCGTTTACTTGTGAAAAGCCGGGAGTTATTGTCATTGCAGAACAGCTAGCTCTTTTCCCAAAAAAACTTTATGAAACGGGAATTGAAATTGTGACAGTAGCGAGCCGGCGGAATAGAGCAGACGTGCTTAGCCCGAAAGTAAAATCACTGAACTATTTGAACAATATTCTCGTGAAAATTGAAGCCAATTTGGCCGGTGTAAGCGAAGCCTTGATGCTGAATGACCAAGGCTATGTGGCTGAAGGCTCTGCAGATAATGTTTTCATCGTTAAAGGAAACAGCATAAAAACACCTCCGGGTTATCTGGGGGCTCTCGAAGGTATCACAAGAAATGCCATCGTGGAAATTGCCGCCGAGCTTGGCTATAACGTCTCTGAAGAACCGTTTACACGGCACGATGTCTATGTGGCTGATGAAGTGTTCCTTACTGGGACGGCTGCAGAAGTCATTGCTGTCATTAAGGTGGACGGAAGAGTAATCGGAGAAGGCGTTCCAGGAAAACACACCAATATCCTTTTGGAAGCTTTCAGAAAAAGAGTGGTTGAAGAAGGAGTCAAGGTTTACTCCAAATCAACCAGCGTACAGGCAGGATAATCAATTTGTAACAGGAGATGTCGTATATGCGTAGTAACATGATAAAAAACGGAATTGACCGAGCGCCACATCGAAGCTTGCTTCATGCGGCCGGTGTAAAAGAAGAAGATATGAACAAACCATTTATTGGGGTCTGTAATTCCTATGTAGATATCATTCCAGGCCACATGCACCTCAATAAAGTGGGTGAGAAAGTAAAACAGGCCATTCGCGAAGCAGGTGGTGTACCGTTCGAGTTCAACACAATCGGTGTTGACGACGGGATCGCCATGGGCCACATCGGAATGCGTTATTCCCTTCCAAGCCGGGAAATTATCGCTGACTCAGCCGAGACAGTAATCAATGCTCACTGGTTTGACGGAGTGTTTTATATCCCGAACTGTGACAAGATTACACCAGGGATGCTGATGGCCGCGGCCAGAACCAATGTACCGGCTGTATTTGTATCTGGTGGTCCGATGGAAGCCGGTAAGTCATCCGCCGGTAAATCCCTTTCTCTCGTTTCAGTTTTTGAAGGAGTCGGTGCCCACCTGTCAGGCAAAATGTCGCGTGAAGAGCTGCTTGAGCTTGAGACAAGTGCCTGTCCGACCTGCGGATCCTGTTCGGGAATGTTCACTGCAAACAGCATGAACTCCATCATGGAAATGCTAGGCATCACACTTCCGGGCAACGGTACACTCGTAGCAACCTCGGAGGAACGAGATAAGCTGTATAAAGATGCGGCTTTCCACCTGATGGACCTCGTTGAACGCGATATCCGGCCGAGAGACATTATCACGAAAGAAGCAATTGATGATGCATTTGCTCTTGACATGGCCATGGGAGGTTCGACGAACACAGTCCTTCACATGCTTGCCATCGCACATGAGGCGGGTGTTGAATATGACCTTAAACGAATTAATGAAGTAGCGGAAAGAGTGCCATACCTCTCAAAGATAAGCCCTGCATCAGACTATACCATGCAGGATGTTCATGAAGCCGGAGGGGTCAGCGCCATTATCAAACAACTTGGTCAAATGGACGGTGCCATTCACCGGGACAGGATCACTGTCACTGGCAAAACATTGTATGAAAATGTGGAAGAAGCTGAAATTCTAAACAGTGATGTTATCCGCTACCCTGACAATGCCTACAGTCCTGTAGGAGGCCTTTCCATTCTGTATGGAAACCTTGCACCTGACGGCTGTGTTATCAAAGTTGGCGGCGTGGATCCATCCATCAAATATTTTGAGGGAGAAGCGATTGTCTTTGAATCCCAGGATGAGGCGCTTGACGGAATAAAAACCGGTCAAGTCAAGGAAGGCCATGTAGTGGTAATCCGCTATGAAGGGCCAAAAGGCGGGCCGGGGATGCCGGAAATGCTGTCTCCAACTTCCGCTATTGCCGGAATGGGCTTAAGCACAAAGGTAGCTTTGATCACCGACGGAAGATTCTCAGGTGCTTCCAGAGGAATTTCCATCGGCCATATCTCGCCGGAAGCGGCAGAGGGCGGACCGATCGCTTTCCTTGAAAATGGCGACCAAATATTAATTGATCTCCCTAACCGAACCATCAATTTGATGGTCAGTGAAGAAGAATTGCATCAAAGAAAGGCGGATTGGCAGCAGCCAGAGCCTAAAATCAAACAAGGCTATCTCGCCCGTTATGCCAAACTTGTCACTTCGGCCAATACTGGCGGAGTCCTGAAAGTATAATACCTTTTAAAATTAAAAATCGTTAAATCTGTGAAGGGGAAGAATGACAGAAGGTTATTTCCAGAGAGCCGGGTTGCTGTGAGCCGGTAATAACCCTGTCAGGATCTCACCCCTGAGTGTCTGTTCGAACGCACGGTTCAAGTGTCAGTAGGTCAGATCGAGTTAGCCAGTTTTTTTCAATGGGTAACTTGTTATCAAACCGGATGAACTTTTCATCCATGAGGCGGCAATGCAAGAGCCGCGAAGAAGGGTGGTACCGTGAAAAGAAGCCTTTTCACCCCTTTGGCAGGATAAACACTGTCATTTTGGGTGAATAGGCTTTTTATTTTGACCAAATAAGGGAGGAATCAGAAATGAAAGCCAGCTGGGTGGCTGAGGAAGAGAAAAGCAAAGTCCTGAAGATGTCTGGAGCCGATATGCTGATGGAGGCACTGGAAAAAGAAGGGGTTGACGTATTATTCGGATATCCCGGGGGTGCCGTCCTTCCCATTTATGATGCGCTGTACAAAAAGAACATCAAACACATTTTAACAAGGCATGAACAAGGGGCTATTCACGCTGCTCAAGGGTTTGCAAGAGTGACCGGAAAGCCCGGCGTTGTTATCGCCACCTCAGGGCCAGGCGCGACCAATCTGGTAACCGGAATAGCAGATGCCATGATCGATTCACTCCCGCTTGTTATTTTCACAGGCCAGGTTGCCACATCGGTTATCGGAACAGATGCCTTTCAGGAAGCCGATATCGTTGGAATCACGATGCCGATCACAAAGCACAATTATCAGGTGAGAAAAGTGGAAGAGCTGCCAGGAATCATTAAAGAAGCCTTCCACGTTGCCCAGACCGGCCGTCCAGGCCCGGTACTGGTTGATATTCCTAAAGATATCTCTACATCGATTGGTTCGTATAAACCATCCAACGAAGTTGATCTTCCGGGATATCAGCCAACGACAATGCCGAACCTCCTGCAAGTCAAGCGTCTGGCAGATGCGATCGCACAAGCGAAGAAACCTGTCATTCTTGCTGGAGCCGGCGTCCTGTTTGCCAAAGCCGAGGAAGAGATCCTTGCACTGGCCGAGCAGCACAGAATTCCTGTCACGAATACGCTTCTCGGACTGGGAAGTTTTCCGTCGGAACATCCGCTCTTCCTGGGAATGGCCGGAATGCATGGTACGTATGCGGCGAATACCGCTCTTCATGAATGTGACCTTTTGATTGGAATCGGAGCCCGTTTTGATGACCGGCTTACAGGCAACCTTGCACACTTTGCCCAAAAAGCAACTGTTGCCCACATTGATATCGATCCGGCTGAAATCGGAAAAAACGTTGAAACGCTTATTCCGATTGTAGGCTGCGCAAAACATACAGCGGCAGCTTTGCTCCGCGAGAGCACAACGTCAGGAGACACGGAGGAATGGGTGTACCAATTGGCGGAACTTAAGAACAGTTATCCGCTTTGGTACAAAAATGAAGGCGATGTACTGAAGCCGCAGCGACTGCTTGAAATCATTCATGAGGAAACCAAAGGTGAAGCCATTGTTACAACAGATGTAGGTCAGCACCAAATGTGGACGGCTCAATATTATGGATTTTCCAAACCGAACCGCTGGGTAACCTCAGGGGGACTGGGGACCATGGGATTTGGTTTTCCGGCAGCAATTGGAGCCAAAATTGGCAAACCAGAGCTTCCGGTTGTGGCAGTAACGGGGGATGGAGGGTTCCAAATGACCCTTCAGGAGCTTTCCGTTTTACAGGAAATGAAGCTCCCGGTGATCATTGTCATCGTCAATAATCAATCGTTGGGCATGGTGAGGCAATGGCAGGAAATCTTCTATGAAGAACGGTATTCAGAATCCTTGCTTCCGGTCCAGCCGGACTTTGTAAAACTGGCTGCTGCTTACGGAATTGAAGCCGCATCGGTTACGACCGAAGAAGAAGCTCGGGCCAAATTTGCCGAAGCGCTTGATTCCAAAGCACCATTCTTGCTGGACTGTAGAGTCGCATCAGATGAAAATGTTTATCCGATGATTGCACCCGGCAAGGGAATCCATCAAATGATTGGGGTGAAACCATGAGGCGCATCATAACCGCTACAGTATTAAATCGAAGCGGGGTACTCAACCGGCTGACGGGATTAATGACCAAGCGGCAATTTAACATCGAAAGCATCACGGTCGGGCATTCCGATGATCCATCGATCTCGAAAATCACTATCGTTGTGCAGGTGGAGGATGACAGGAAGCTTGAACAGCTCCTGAAACAACTTCACAAGCAAATTGATGTGCTAAAGGTGAAGGATCTCACGGAAATGGCACTCGTCGCGAGGGAGCTGGCCTTGATCAAAGTGATGACCACTCCGGAAACCCGCAGTGAGATCAAAGTGATCATCGAGCCGTTCAGGGCAAGTATCATCGATGTCAGCCTGGAAAACGTGACCATTGAAGTGACAGGCGACAATGACAAGGTAGAAGCGATCATCGAGCTTCTGAGACCATATGGCATTAAAGAAATCTCAAGAACAGGCCTTACAGCCATGCCGAGGGGTACACAAAAAACGGTCTATAATCTGAATCAGTTTTCTATTATTTAAATCTATAAAAAATAAAACCAACAAAACCAACAAAACCAACTATTATTGAGGAGAGATGAAAAATGGCAAAAGTATTTTATGACAAAGAGATCGCGGATCAGTATCTAAACGGAAAAAAGGTAGCAGTTATCGGATATGGTTCACAGGGGCATGCACACGCGCTAAACCTGAAGGAAAGCGGTTATGACGTGGTGGTAGGAGTAAGACCAGGTAAATCATACGATCAGGCAGTCGAAGACGGAGTACGCGTGGCATCTGTTGAAGAAGCTTCCAATGAAGCGGATGTTATCATGATCCTTCTGCCGGATGAACTGCAGCCGCAGGTATACAAAAAGGAAATTGAGCCGGCATTGACACCAGGCAAATCACTCGTTTTTGCTCACGGATTCAATGTTCATTTCCATCAAATCGTTCCGCCGGACTTTGTGGATGTATTCCTTGTTGCGCCTAAAGGGCCAGGACATCTTGTACGCCGTACGTATGAAGCAGGAGCCGGGGTACCTGCATTGATCGCCGTTTATCAGGACGTTTCAGGAACTGCGAAGGAAACAGCGTTGGAATACGCAAAAGGAATTGGAGCGGCAAGAGCAGGCGTTCTTGAAACAAGCTTTAAAGAAGAAACAGAAACAGATTTGTTCGGTGAACAGGCAGTATTGTGCGGCGGATTGACTTCGCTTGTAAAAACAGGATTTGAAACGCTTGTTGAAGCAGGCTATCAGCCGGAAGTTGCTTACTTTGAATGTTTGCACGAACTCAAATTAATCGTAGATTTGATGTATGAAGGCGGATTGGAAGGCATGAGATACTCTATCTCTGATACAGCCCAATGGGGTGATTTCCAATCCGGTCCTAGAGTCGTAGATGAAGATACAAGAGAGAAAATGAGAGCGGTACTGAAAGATATCCAAACAGGTGAATTTGCAAAAGGATGGATTCTCGAAAACCAAGCGAACCGCCCGGTATTTCATGCTGTGAATGAGAGCGAAAAGAATCACCCAATCGAGGTTGTTGGCCGCGAGTTGAGAGCAATGATGCCATTTGTTAAACAGCAGAAAAGTAAGAAAAAGGAGGCAGTAAGCAGTGCGAAAAATTGATATCTTTGACACAACATTACGGGATGGCGAGCAGACGGCTGGAGTAAACTTAAACGCCCATGAAAAACTGGAAATAGCCAGACAGCTTGAACGGCTCGGTGTTGATGTCATTGAGGCAGGATTTCCGGCAGCTTCACCTGGGGATCTTGCTGCGGTGAAACAGATTGCTGAAGAAATTAAAAACAGCACTGTCACCGGCCTTGCGCGTTCGACCCAAAAGGACATCGATGCCGCATGGGAAGCACTAAAAGATTCAGCCGAACCCCGTCTGCATGTGTTTCTGGCAACGTCTCCAATTCATATGACATACAAACTGAAAAAAACACCGGACGAAGTTATTGAAACGGCTGTCCGGTCCGTTAAATATGCTAAACAGAAGTTTCCGGTTGTACAATGGTCTGCCGAAGATGCATGCCGTTCAGATTTGCCATTCCTTGCAAAAATCATTGAACAAGTGATTGAGGCAGGTGCATCTGTCATCAATCTGCCAGATACGGTAGGTTATCGCAGTCCTGCTGAATACGGGCAGCTCTTCCAATATGTAAGAGAGCATGTTCCAAATATCCACAGGGCGAAATTATCAGCACACTGCCATGACGATTTGGGCATGGCAGTAGCCAACTCGATGGCGGCTATTGAAAATGGAGCGGACCAGATAGAGTGCGCGATCAACGGCCTCGGAGAACGAGCAGGTAATGCATCGCTGGAAGAGATTGCGGTTGCTCTTGCCATCCGCAGCTCCTTTTATCAGGCGGAAAGCCGGTTGGAATTAAAGGAAATCAGCCGTACGAGCTCGCTTGTCAGCAGACTGACAGGAATCAGCGTTCCTCCGAATAAAGCAGTGGTAGGTAAGAATGCATTTGCGCATGAATCTGGCATTCATCAGGATGGCGTGCTGAAAGAGAAATCAACGTATGAAATCATTACACCTGAACTTGTCGGTGTATCTTCCAACTCGCTTGTTTTGGGAAAACACTCAGGACGTCATGCGTTCCGGTCACACATTCAGAAGCTTGGCTTTGAACCGGGGGAGGAACAACTTAATACCCTGTTCAAGGAATTTAAGGACCTTGCCGACAGAAAGAAGGAGCTTACCGAGGAAGACATTTTGGCGCTGCTTCTGGAGCACAAGATCCAGCCGCCGGTTCCGATGTATCAGCTTGGCGACCTTCAGGTGAATTATGGAACAAATAATATTCCGACGGCGACCATTACATTAAAAGCACCGGATGGAACAGAGATTCAGGAAGCGGGTACCGGATCAGGAAGTGTGGAAGCCATCTACAATACGCTGGATAAAATGCTTCCGCTGCCGGTTCATTTAAAAGATTACCGCATCCAGTCAGTCGGATCCGGGAGAGATGCGCTGGCACAGGTATACGTTCTTCTCGAATACGAGGATCAGGAGATCAATGGAAGCGGAACGGCGCAGGACGTACTGCAGGCTTCAGCCAAAGCGTATGTTCACGCCCTAAACAAAACGATCATGAACGTTCAAAAAGACGAATTGGTGAACGTGAGTCTATAAATCTAATGAGGAGGGGTCAAGATGGAAAAAACAATTACAGTCTTGCCGGGTGACGGAATCGGACCGGAAGTGATGAAAGGGGCTTTGCGTGTCCTCAAAGCAGTTGAAGCCCGCTATGGCCATCAGTTTAATGTGACAGAAATGCCGATCGGCGGTAAAGCCATTGATGAGACAGGATTTCCATTGCCCTCTGAAACGCTGGAACAATGCAAAAAAAGTGATGCTGTTTTGCTAGGAGCTGTTGGCGGCCCGAAATGGGACGGAATGGAAAAACGGCCGGAGCAGGGCCTGCTTCAAATTCGCAAGGAATTGAATGTTTTTGCCAACCTTAGGCCGGTAAAAGCATTCGCCCCTCTTGGGGATATTTCACCGCTCAAACCGGAGCTCATCGAAAATGTGGACTTGATATTTGTCCGGGAGCTTACAGGCGGGCTGTACTTTGCCCAGCCAAAAGGAAGAACTGGAAACGAAGAAGCGGTAGATACGCTGTATTATCACCGCAATGAAATCGAACGAGTGGTAAAAAAGGCATTTGAAATTGCCGCTTCGCGAAGCGGCAAACTGACTTCTGTAGATAAAGCCAATGTCCTTGAGTCAAGCAAGCTTTGGAGGGAAGTGGTCAACGAAATGGCCAAGAGCTTTCCGGAAGTGGAAGTAGAGCACATGCTTGTTGACAATGCTGCGATGCAGCTTGTCAGAAACCCCGTACAATTTGACGTCATTGTGACAGAGAATATGTTTGGTGACATTTTATCTGACGAAGCATCAATGATCACTGGCTCTTTGGGTATGCTGGCTTCCGCTTCGGTAAGTGAGGACGGTCAAGGGCTTTATGAGCCGGTCCATGGATCTGCGCCTGACATTGCCGGGAAGAATGCGGCCAATCCACTGGGGATGGTCCTGTCAACTGCCATGATGCTTCGTCATTCCTTCCATATGAATGACGAAGCGGATGCAATAGAAATGGCCGTTCAGGAAGTATTGAACGCCAATTACCGCACCAGAGATATTGAAAGCAAAAAAGGAAGAATATCCACAACAGATGAAATGGTGGATCAGCTGATCTATCGATTGGATGAAAATGCAGCAACCACCACACTGCTTGAAGTGTATGTGTAAGGAGGAAGATGAGATGACAAAAACCATTATTGATAAAGTTTGGGAAAAACATACCGTCATGCAAGAAGAAAATAAGCCCGGTCTTTTGTACATTGATTTGCATCTTCTTCATGAAGTAACATCTCCGCAGGCCTTTGCCGGCCTGCGGGAAAAAAACCGGAAAGTAAGAAGACCAGACCTTTGTTTTGCCACAATGGATCATAATATTCCGACAAAAAACCGGTTTGTGATCGATGACAGCATTGCCTTGAAACAGATCCAGACCCTTGAAGAAAATTGTAAGGAGTATGGCATCCATCTGGAAGGGCTTGAATCCGACCAGCAAGGGATTGTCCATGTTATCGGACCGGAACTTGGGTTAACATTGCCTGGGAAAACCATAGTTTGCGGAGACAGCCATACATCCACTCATGGAGCCTTTGGTGCTCTTGCCTTTGGAATCGGAACAAGTGAAGTGGAGCATGTGTTGGCCACACAGACCCTCTGGCAGCAAAAACCAAAACAGTTGAAAGTAAATATAGAAGGAAAACGCGGTTTTGGAGTAACGGCCAAAGATATTATTCTTGCCTTAATTGCTCAATACGGTACCAATGTTGGCGCCGGACATGTTATTGAATTCACTGGTGAAACGGTGCGCAGCTTTACCATGGAAGAACGCATGACGTTATGCAACATGTCGATTGAAGCAGGAGCAAAAGCCGGATTGGTTGCACCTGACGAGAAGACCTATGAATATATTAAAGGCCGCAAATATGCTCCACAGGGTGAGCAGTTTGAAGAAAAAGTGAACGAGTGGAAGGCCCTTCGTTCCGATGCAGATGCGAAATATGACAAGGTCATTGAAATCAATGCGGCAGAAGTGGAGCCGATGGTAACCTGGGGAACCAATCCATCCATGGGTGTGGGGATCTCTGGCAATGTACCTTCCTATAGTGATGAACAAACACAGCAGGAAAGAGAATCCTTGCAAAAAGCCCTTCATTATATGGGATTAAATCCTGGGCAGTCATTGACTGAGGTACCTGTTCAGCATGTTTTCATCGGTTCATGCACCAACTCGAGGATCAGTGATCTGCGAGCTGCTGCAAAAGTGGTTCAGGGAAGAAAAGTTCACGGTGGAGTTCAGGCCATTGTGGTTCCCGGCTCACAGCAAGTCAAGGCAAAAGCAGAGCAGGAAGGCTTACATCTTGTTTTTCAGGAAGCTGGTTTTGACTGGCGTGACTCAGGATGTTCCATGTGCCTTGGGATGAATCCGGATATCGTGCCTGAAGGAGAAAGGTGTGCTTCTACTTCCAACCGGAACTTTGAAGGCAGACAGGGCAAAGGGGCAAGAACGCATCTGGTCAGCCCGGAAATGGCGGCGGCAGCTGCCATCGAAGGGAAGTTTACAGACGTTCGCAAGTTTCAATCTGGTTCTAGGGAAGGTGAGCAGTATGCCAGGATTTAAAACATTTACCGGAACAGCAGCGGTACTGGACCGTGATAATGTGGATACGGATCAAATCATACCAAAACAGTTTTTAAAGCGTGTTGAACGAAGCGGGTTTGGAAAGTATTTATTTTTCGACTGGCGGTTTAACCGTGACGGCTCCCCGAATCCTGATTTCGAATTGAACCGTCCTGAAGCTGAGGGAGCGGAGATCCTGCTTGCCGGAGATAATTTCGGATGCGGTTCTTCACGTGAACATGCTCCTTGGGCATTGAAGGATTATGGATTTAAAGTGATTGTCGCTCCGGATTATGCGGATATCTTCTATAATAATTCATTGAAAAATGGAATATTGGTGATCAAGCTTCCTGCCGAAACCATTAATAGCCTGAAAGCCAGAGTGGCAGCTGGTGATCAAAGGCTTACGGTCAGCCTTAATAAACAGGAGATTTTATCCGGAGAGGAAGTCCTGGCTTCTTTCTCATTCGATCCATATTGGAAAGAGATGATTCAGAATGGCTGGGATGAAATATCCATTACCCTAAAATATGAGGATGAGATCAGCCGCTATGAGAAACAGCAGGAAGCCGTTAAGCAACCACAATTATAAAATGTGTTTTTAAAGTTTTTGGACAGATGGGGTTTGAAGTAAGTCAAAAAAGGGAAAAATAAGAGGAGACGTGGCAAAACAGAACGTGTTAGCAGGTTTCCTATTTAATCGTTCCATATCAGCAATCCTGCACAACCGTGTGCAGGATTTGTTGTTTCCTTCGGCCAACTGTGGCCGCGTCTTGAGTTTATGTCTTTAAACTGTTAAACTGATGCAAATAGAAACTGGAAGTGAATAAACCTAATGGCTAATGACAAAAAAGGAAAAAAACCAAGCAACGTCGTCCCTTTACCTAATTTGCCTGCCCGTTTGCTTGAAAAGGGAATGGCTTCCCTGAAAGCAAAACATTATAAGGAATCTCTATCCTGCTTTCTTCAGCTGTTGGAATTGGATCCCGGCCATCCGCAGGGCCATCTTGGGGTGGTGCTCAGTCTGATCGAACTGGGCCAGCTTCAGGAGGCAAAGACCAGAGCAGAGAGAATGCTTAAGCAGGGTATAGGGGAATACTTTGACGTTTTGCAGATTTATCTTTCCATTCTTATTCAGCTTTCAGAATACGAAACAGTCGTTTCTGTGGTGGAAGCTGTGCTGGGGGAACACCAGCTGCCGGCTGCCCAGGCTGAATCTTTTTACCAGCTGCTTCATTTCAGCCGGAAGATGGCAGAAGACCCTGAACCTGGCGTTGATTTTACTCCGGAGCCGGCTGAAGACAGGAAACAAGAAATTGAGACGCTTAGAAGTATGTTGACAAGCAGCGAAATACATAATCAATGGATTGCCATGCAGCAGCTGAGCTACATCGATCCGGAAGAAACACTTTCTGTCTATCGTGAATTTTTGGCCAATGAAGAGGGCCATCCGGGCATAAAAACGATGGCCCTTAATTATCTGAAATCAAAGAATGTGGAAGAAACCGTTACCTTACATAAGTTTGGACAAATGTATTCGATCTCCATACAAGAGCTCCATGATGTTTATGAAGAGCCGTTTAATCTTGAAGTAAAAAAGAAAGTAGAGGACAGGCTGGAACAGGAAAATCCAACCTTGTCCCAATTTGCTCTTACCATTTGGTGGGATTACATACTTGCGATCTATCCACAGGTGCCCGAGCCCGCTGACCAATTCTTCTGGTCTCATGCCCTGCAATGCGCAGCCGGCAAATTAAGCGGTATGGACGCGTGTGAGGAGCTTCAATCAGACATTGAGATTCATCCGGAAACGTTAAAAAAAGCAGTGGATCAGTTGCTTGATATTGAACGGTTTACGTTTGGGCCAAATAAATTTTAGGACCACTCGTCCTAAACGGGAAATGGTCGTTGTTGAAATACAAGTCGGTTATGATATAATGGAATGGTTGCAATGAAAATGTTAGATTTTCAGGTGAAATACGTAATGTTGGAGGGAACTTTGAATGAGTGCAAAGTGGGAAAAGTTAGAAGGTAACCAAGGTGTCTTAACGATTGAAGTTGAGGCTTCTGAAGTAGATACAGCCCTTGACCAGGCGTTTAAAAAAGTGGTTAAACAGGTAAACGTACCAGGTTTCCGTAAAGGGAAAATTCCACGTAAAATGTTTGAACAGCGTTTTGGGGTTGAATCTTTATATCAAGATGCGCTTGATATCATCCTGCCACAAGCATACAGCAAGGCTGTAGAAGAAACAGGAATTGAGCCGGTTGATCGTCCTGAAGTGGACATCGAAACAATGGAAAAAGGCAGCAACCTTGTATTTACAGCAAAAGTTGTAGTGAAGCCGGAAGTGAAACTTGGCGACTACAAAGGTCTTGAAGTAACTGAATTTGATACAACTGTAACTGACGAGGATGTTGACAATGAAGTCAAGCGTCTTCAAGAACAGCAAGCTGAGCTTGTTGTAAAAGAAGAAGGAACAGTAGAGAACGGAGATACTGCTGTTATTGATTTTGAAGGATTTGTCGACGGAGAGCCATTTGAAGGCGGTAAAGCTGAAAACTATCCATTGGAAATCGGATCAGGTTCTTTCATTCCTGGATTTGAAGAACAGCTGATCGGTGAAAAAGCGGGTACTGAAAAAGAAGTAGAAATTACTTTCCCAGAAGAGTACCATGCAGCCGAGCTTGCTGGTAAGCCTGCTGTTTTCAAAGTAACTATCCATGATATCAAAACAAAACAGCTTCCTGAGCTAAATGATGAGTTTGCCAAAGAGGCTGATTCTGAGGTAGAAACAGTAGAAGACCTTAAAGCCAGCATCCGCAAAAAGCTGGAAGAGAGCAAAAATCATGAAGGCGAGCATCACACACGTGATTCCGTGGTTGACAAGGCCGTTGAAAATGCAGAAGTAGACGTACCGGAAGCAATGATCAACACTGAATTGGACCGCATGGTTCAGGAGTTTGGCCAGCGTCTTCAAATGCAAGGCATGAACCTTGACCTGTACTTCCAGTTCTCTGGCACTGACGAAGCAGCACTTCGTGAGCAAATGAAAGAAGATGCCGGAAAACGCGTGAAAACAAACCTGGTACTTGAAGCAATTTCTGAGGCAGAAAACATTGAAGCGACAGAAGAAGAAATCAATGAAGAGCTTAAGAAAATGGCTGAAATGTACAACATGGATGTTGAGAAAATCACTCAAATGCTTGCAATGCAAGGCGGAAATGACGCTGTAGCTGCGGACTTAAAAATCAGAAAAGCAATTGATTTATTAGTGGATAACAGCAAAACAGTTGCATAATATTAAGTAAGGTCTGACAAGGCACGAAATTTTCGTGCCTTGTTTTATATAATTATTTGCATGGGCGGCAGGAAATACGGCTTTTTTATGGAAACTTTTTTAAAGGCTTTATTTTCCTGAATCAGGTTTTAAAATAAGCCATAAGGTTAATACTTATAGAACACATCGAAAACAGTCCATTATGCCAATACATACTATTAAATGCCAATGAAGGGTTTTTATTTCCGTTTCAAAGGGGTAATATGATACAATCCAATACATAAACTTGCGGAAATGAAATCAACGTGCAGCACAAGTTCAAGCTCACACAGTAATGAAACAAGCATCCATACATCAGGATGATGAACAGGTAAATGGTTTCATTCAATTTAAGGTTTAGGGGTGATTTCATTGTTTAAATTCAATGACGAAAAAGGGCAGCTTAAATGTTCCTTTTGTGGAAAAACACAGGATCAAGTTCGTAAACTGGTAGCAGGACCAGGTGTATATATTTGTGACGAATGCATCGAGCTTTGTACCGAAATCGTGGAAGAAGAACTAGGTACTGAAGAGGATGTAGAACTTAAAGAAGTTCCAAAACCGATGGAGATCCGCAAGATACTCGATGAGTATGTCATTGGTCAGGAACAGGCGAAAAAGTCTCTTTCCGTTGCGGTGTATAACCATTACAAACGCATTAACTCTTCCCAAAAATCGGATGAAGTTGAATTGGCGAAAAGTAACATCGCCATGATCGGGCCGACAGGTAGCGGTAAAACATTATTGGCCCAAACACTGGCACGAATTCTCAATGTGCCGTTTGCCATTGCCGATGCTACATCTCTCACAGAAGCAGGGTATGTAGGGGAAGATGTAGAAAATATTTTGCTTAAATTGATTCAGGCTGCTGATTACGATGTGGAAAAAGCGGAAAAAGGCATTATCTACATCGATGAAATTGATAAGATTGCCAGAAAGTCTGAAAATCCTTCCATCACCCGAGATGTTTCCGGGGAAGGCGTTCAGCAGGCTCTTCTAAAAATTCTTGAAGGTACAGTGGCAAGTGTTCCTCCTCAGGGCGGAAGAAAACATCCGCATCAGGAGTTTATCCAAATCGACACTACCAATATTCTCTTTATTTGCGGTGGTGCGTTTGACGGAATTGAACAGATAATTAAACGCCGTCTGGGCAAAAAAGTAATTGGGTTCAGTTCCGAATCAAGACAGGCTGAATTGAAAGCTGGAGAATATCTTGCAAAAGTATTGCCGGAAGATTTGCTTCGTTTCGGCTTGATTCCGGAATTTATCGGACGTCTTCCTGTAACTGCAAGTCTGACGCCGCTTGATGAGGATGCATTGGTTGAGATTCTTACCAAGCCGAAAAACGCACTGGTGAAACAATATCAAAAGCTTCTTGACCTTGATGGAGTGGAACTTGAATTCACGGAGGAAGCACTCTCCGAAATTGCCAACCAGGCGATTGAGCGTAAAACCGGAGCTCGTGGACTTCGTTCCATCATTGAAGGAATGATGCTCGATGTGATGTTTGAGCTTCCATCCCGGGAAGATGTGGCTAAGTGCATTATTACAAAAGAAACCGTTTCTGATAAAGTTCCGCCGAAACTCGAGCTTGAGGATGGAACAATCGTTGAACCGAAAAAAGAAACACCAAAGGAAAGTGCATAATCATTTAAAAAACCAGCCTGAGGGCTGGTTTTTTTGTTTTTGTCTGAAAAATATGGCCTGTCTTTTTGCTGTCTTATTCAAGTTTTCCTCATTTCTATTTTTTCTGTTTAGTCCTCTGGCCACTCGGAGATACTAGGATCATAAAAAAATTTTGGGAGGAAGAAATGAACTGGACAGGAATCGCTTTACTCATTCAGCTTTTCTTTGGAATCGTGATTGGACTTTACTTTTGGAACTTGTTGAAAAATCAGCGTACACAAAAAGTGAGTATAGATAAAGAGTCAAGAAAAGAAATGGATCAATTGCGTAAAATGCGTTCTGTCTCATTGACGGAACCGCTTTCTGAGCGCGTGCGTCCAGGAACGTTTGCAGATATCGTCGGCCAGAAGGACGGAATCAAAGCGCTCCACGCAGCACTGTGCGGCCCCAATCCCCAGCATGTGATCGTCTATGGACCGCCGGGAGTCGGAAAAACCGCAGCAGCAAGACTCGTGCTTGAGGAAGCAAAACGAAACCGTAACTCACCGTTCAGACCAGCCGCAGTTTTTGTGGAGCTGGATGCCACGACTGCCAGATTTGATGAGCGAGGCATCGCCGATCCGTTAATTGGTTCTGTCCACGATCCTATATATCAAGGAGCAGGAGCAATGGGACAGGCCGGCATTCCGCAGCCCAAGCAGGGAGCGGTCACCAATGCGCATGGAGGGGTTCTTTTTATTGATGAAATAGGAGAACTGCATCCCATTCAAATGAACAAGCTTCTGAAAGTGCTGGAGGATCGTAAAGTATTTCTTGAGAGTGCTTATTATAACGAGGAAAATACAACGATCCCTACACACATTCATGATATTTTTCAAAATGGGCTTCCAGCAGATTTCAGGCTGATCGGAGCGACTACACGAACCCCGGATGAAATTCCTCCCGCCATCCGTTCCAGGTGCCTTGAAGTATTCTTTAGAGAACTGCAGTCACCCGAAATTCAGCAAATCGCAAAGAAGGCAGCCGATAAGGTCTGCGTGAAAGTTGATGATGAGACATTGCAGCTTCTTGCGCAATATGCAAAAAATGGCCGGGAAGCGGTTAATATGATGCAAATTTCAGCAGGGCTGGCTATCACGGAGGACAGGGATTATATTAAAAAATCGGATATGGAGTGGGTGATCCATTCCAGCCAGATGACACCCCGTCCGGAACACAAGATTCCAGAAACTCCAAAAGTCGGGCTTGTCAACGGACTGGCTGTTTATGGGCCAAACAGCGGAGCCCTTCTTGAAATTGAAGTTACTGTTTTACCTGCAAAAAAACAGGGTACGGTTACTATAACAGGTATTGTCGAAGAAGAATCGATTGGCAATAATGCAAAATCAATCAGAAGGAAAAGCCTGGCAAAAGGATCGGTTGAAAACGTTCTCACCGTTTTACGGAAAATGGATGTTGATGCCTCATTGTATGATATCCATGTGAATTTCCCGGGAGGCGGGCCAGTTGACGGCCCATCAGCCGGAATAGCCATTGCCACTTCCATTTATTCGGCCGTGCACGATATACCGATCGACAACGAATTGGCAATGACGGGTGAAATTAGCGTTCATGGAAAAGTGAAACCGGTTGGGGGAGTTATGGCGAAGGTTCTGGCGGCAAAGCTTGCCGGTGTTAAAAAAGTCATCATTCCAAAAGACAATGATCAGGCCATTCTAAGGGAAATTGACGGGATTGAGATCATTCCGGTCACAAAACTAATGCAAGTATTTCAGCATGCATTTCCTGAACTGGATAAAGATAATCAACAGGCGATTCCAGCGTCTGCGTATTTACAGTCCCCTCCAAAATCCGTTTAAAGAGGGGGCTTTACTTTCGATGGCCCTAAAACAACCTGTGATTAGACAAAACGGTTCTTTATGGGTAGAATTGTACAAAGGCTGTAGAAATTTCTTCGGCCGCTTTTGGCATTTGTCAAAAAATTGCCATCATATAAAATTGGGCTGCACGATTTGAAATTATTCAAGACAGTAAGCAGTATTCGGAGGTGTGTTTAATGAACGAAAAAACTACCCGCATCCTTCCCCTCCTTCCTCTTCGCGGCCTGCTGGTGTATCCCACCATGGTGCTTCACCTTGATGTAGGAAGGGAAAAATCAGTACAGGCATTAGAGCAAGTGATGCTTGATGATCAGCATATCTTCCTATCCACACAAAAGGAAGTTGCTGTTGAAGACCCGAGCGGAGAACAAATATATGAAATTGGTACCCTTTCAAAAGTCAATCAGATGCTGAAATTGCCGAACGGGACCATTCGTGTACTCGTAGAAGGCATTCAGCGTGGTAAGATCACGCAATTCATCGACCGGGAAGAGTATTTGGAAGTTGAAGTAGAACTGATGGAAGATCAGGGCGAAAAGGATCTGGAAACACAAGCTCTTATGAGGACGGCTCTTCAGCAATTCGAGCAGTACATAAACTTATCCAAAAAAGTGACTCCGGAAACCCTTGCATCCGTTCAGGATATCGAGGAACCAGGCCGGCTGGCAGATGTCATCTCATCCCATCTTTCATTGAAAATCAAAGAAAAGCAGCATATCCTTGAAATCACTGATGTGAAGGACCGGTTGAATCATCTCATCTCGATTCTGAATAATGAAAAAGAAGTGCTGGGCCTTGAGAAAAAAATCGGGCAGCGCGTCAAAAAAGCAATGGAAAAAACACAGAAGGAATATTACCTTCGTGAGCAGATGAAAGCGATCCAGAAGGAGCTTGGCGATAAAGAAGGAAAAACCGGAGAAATCTCAAGCCTGAGGGACCGTATTGAAGAATCGGATATGCCTGAAAATATCATGGAAATCGCTTTGAAAGAGCTGGACCGTTATGAGAAGATGCCGGGTTCATCAGCAGAAAGTGCTGTGATCCGGAACTATATTGACTGGCTGATCAATCTGCCATGGACAAAGGAGACAAAAGATCAGCTGGAAATTAAGCGAACCGAGAAAATTCTCAATGAAGATCATTACGGGCTTGAGAAAGTTAAGGAACGGGTTCTGGAGTACCTGGCTGTCCAGCAGCTGACCAATTCACTCAAAGGACCGATTCTTTGCCTGGTAGGCCCTCCGGGGGTAGGTAAAACATCTCTCGCCCGTTCCATCGCAAAGGCCATCGGCAGAAACTTTGTCCGCATTTCGCTCGGCGGTGTTCGTGACGAAGCTGAAATCCGCGGCCACCGCAGAACCTATGTGGGAGCGATGCCGGGCCGTCTTATACAGGGCATGAAAAAGGCTGGCACCATCAACCCGGTCTTCCTGCTGGATGAAATAGACAAGATGTCCAACGATTTCAGGGGAGATCCATCCTCTGCCTTGCTGGAAGTGCTTGATCCGGAACAGAACAATTCATTCTCCGATCATTTCATAGAAGAGCCGTATGATTTGTCAAAAGTGATGTTTATTACAACAGCTAACAGTCTGGCAACCATTCCAGGCCCGCTCCTGGATCGTATGGAGATTATATCGATTGCGGGTTATACAGAAGTGGAAAAGGTGCATATCGCGAAGAATCACCTCATTCCAAAACAGTTAAAAGATCATGGTCTGGCAAAATCACAGTTCCAGTTGAAAGAGGACGCCATCCTTAAACTGGTCCGCAATTATACAAGGGAAGCCGGAGTAAGAAGCATGGAAAGACAAATTGCCGGTCTTTGCCGAAAAGCGGCCAAACAGCTGGTATCCGGTGAGAAAAAAAGAGTAACGATTACGGCGCGCAACCTGGAGGATTACATTGGGAAACCCCGGTTCCGCTATGGACAGGCAGAGATGGAGGACCAGGTGGGAGCAGCCACCGGGCTTGCCTACACCACAGCAGGCGGAGATACGCTATCCATTGAAGTGGCTCTAACACCGGGGAAAGGAAAACTTATTTTGACAGGAAAGCTTGGAGATGTCATGAAGGAGTCCGCACAGGCGGCGCTCAGTTATGTCCGTTCCAGAGCAATAGAGTTTGATATCGATCCGGATTTTTATGAAAAAACCGATATTCATATCCATGTGCCAGAAGGAGCAACACCAAAGGACGGGCCTTCAGCTGGAATTACGATTGCCACAGCGCTGGTTTCAGCTCTGTCAGGCAAACCGGTGCGCAAGGACGTGGGAATGACCGGTGAAATTACGTTGCGGGGACGCGTCCTGCCAATTGGCGGCTTAAAGGAAAAATCCCTCAGTGCCCACAGGGCGGGGATCCAGACGGTCATCATGCCAAAAGAAAATGAAAAAGATATCGATGATATCCCGGAAAGTGTCCGCAGCAGCCTTGCCTTTATTCCGGTGTCCCATCTGGATGAAGTGCTAAAACATGCATTAGTAGGAGATAGTAAATGAAAGTAACAAAAGCAGACATTGTAATATCAGCCGTAAAACCAGAGCAATACCCAGAAGACCAGCTTCCGGAGATCGGTCTTGCTGGCCGTTCAAATGTCGGGAAATCCTCCTTCATTAACAAGATGATTGCCCGGAAGAACCTGGCACGCACCTCTTCGCGTCCCGGGAAAACCCAGACGCTCAACTTCTACATTATTAATGAGCAGCTATATTTTGTGGATGTGCCGGGGTATGGCTTTGCCAAGGTTTCAAAAACAGAACGGGAAGCATGGGGACGAATGATTGAACGATATATCATGGAGAGACCCCAGCTTAAGGCGGTCATTCAGCTGGTTGATTTGCGCCATGCTCCATCAAAGGATGACGTGATAATGTATGATTGGCTGAAGTATCATGATATCCCGGTCATTGTCGTCGCAACCAAATGTGACAAGATCCCAAAGGGGAAGTGGGAAAAGCATTTGAAGGTCGTGCGCGACACGTTAAAAAAGAAACCGGAAGATCCGTTGCTGCTGTTTTCATCGGAAACAGGATACGGAAAAGACGCAGCATGGAGCACCATACAGAACTATATACAAAAATAAACCAGAGCCTTGGCTCTGGTTTATTTTTTTTTGATAAAGACAAAATACGCACCGACAGCAATGAGTACAAAGGGCCAAAACCCTTCCACGGAAGAAAACCATTCCGTGATTGACGGTGTCTGTGACTTGTTAAAGAAATTCCACGCGGCGATAGCAATCAGCACGATCCCTGCAAGCAGACCTTCTTTCGTCTGCTTGTACATATATAGAAAAGCAAGACCAATAATCAGAATAATGGTTGCGGGCTGATTGGGCCAGCTGTCGATATGATGGATGGCGTGGAAATGAATTCCCAAACCAAGCAGGAGTATGGCAGAAAATGAACTTGCGCCATCCTTTCCTCCACCACTTTGAACAAGAAAAGCCAATCCGATAATAATCAGAAACGTTGGCCATGTTAAATAGGGTGCAACATATGTAACCTTCATTTGCTGAGCAAGGAAAAATAGTCCAATCCCCAGCAGCACAATACCTGAAAAACTTCCTTTACCTTTCATCATTACCTCCAAACAAATTAAAAAACACAAATCAATCCTTTGCTAAAAAGGTCGAAATTTGTTATTTTTATATGGGTATCACAAATAAATTTTTTTTGTGAATGCAAGAAACTTTTATAGTTTGTTACAGGTTGGACAGAATAGGGAAGTACATATGGTTAAGAGCAAATCCAACCGTTTGCACTTTATTTATGATAGCATACGTTTCATAGTCTGTTCACATTTTTAGAATGATTACTTTCTTATACATGTTATAATGGTTTAGGATAATTACTGCAGTTTTATGATGAGAAAAAGGGGGTGAGTGGGATGCACATCCTTGTTGTCGGTTTAAATTACAAAACCGCACCTGTTGAAATTCGAGAGAAAGTTTCATTTCAACCAACTGAATTAGCGGAAGCACATAAGGCATTGCGGGCAAGAAAAAGTATTCTCGAATGCACGATTGTTTCCACATGCAACCGTACAGAAGTGTATGCGGTCGTCGACCAGCTACATACTGGCCGCTATTACATGAAATCTTTTCTTGCAGAATGGTTCTCCATTGGCACGAATGACTTGAATCCATTTCTATTTATTCGTGAGGAAGAGATTGCTGTAGAACATTTATTCAGAGTGGCTGCCGGGCTGGATTCAATGGTATTGGGGGAGACTCAAATTCTTGGACAGGTCCGTGACAGTTTTCTTCTTGCACAGCAGGAGGGAACAACAGGTACGATTTTTAACCATCTTTTCAAACAGGCAATAACACTCGCAAAGCGATCCCACTCCGAAACAGAAATCGGGGAAAACGCCGTGTCAGTAAGCTATGCCGCGGTTGAGCTGGCAAAGAAGATCTTTGGCGGCCTTGAAAAGAAGGATATTCTAATTGTTGGTGCCGGTAAAATGGGTGAATTAACGGCGAAGCATCTTCACAGCAATGGTGTCGCCAGTGTCCACGTAGTGAACAGGACGTACGAAAAAGCACTTGAGCTGGCTGGACGATTCAATGGAACTGCACACTCTATGGAAGAATTAGGCAGCGTCCTTAACATCGCCGACATTGTCATTACTTCAACCGGATCAGAGTCTTATGTCATCACAAAGGAAATGGTTCAATCCCTGCTTAAGCAAAGAAAAGGCCGTCCGCTGTTTATGGTGGATATCGCCGTTCCTCGCGACCTGGATCCAGGTTTAAATGAGTTGGAAAGTGTTTTCCTTTATGATATTGATGATCTCGAAGGTATTGTTGAAGCCAACCTCGCTGAACGTAAAAAAGAGGCGGAAAAGATCGAGATTATGATTGAAGGCGAAATTGTAGCCTTTCAATCGTGGGTCAATATGCTTGGGGTGGTGCCGGTGATTACAGCATTACGTGAAAAAGCACTCGCTGTACAGGCAGAAACGATGCAAAGCATTGAACGGAAAATGCCACATTTGAGTGATCGCGAGAAAAAGGTGCTGAGTAAGCATACGAAAAGCATTGTCAACCAGTTGCTCCGCGATCCGATCGTAAGAATTAAAGAGCAGGCTGGGGAACCCGGGGCAGATCAGGCGCTTGAATTTTTCACCAAAATTTTTGCGCTTGAAGAAGAGGTGAAACAGCAACAGCTGAAAACGGAAAAAGAAACATCAAAGTTACGTGAAGCATCTCCTTCCCTGCCTCTGTAAAGGAGATGTCACTGGGCTCCTAGAGGGGAGTTTCTGATATGCAAAACGCAAATTGGATATACGATACGACCATTATTTTATATGCGCTGAGCATTATAGGTTATTTTATCGACTTTTTACAAAACAACCGGAAGGCTAACCGAATCGCCTTCTGGTTGCTTTCTATTGTCTGGGTACTTCAGTCGGTTTTTTTCGTTCAGCGTATGGTGGAAATGGGGCGCCCGCCTATTTTGACGCCTTTTGAGGGCTTGTTTTTTTATGCCTGGATATTAGTCACCTTATCTTTGGTGTTAAACTGGTTTTTCAGAATCGACTTTTTGGTGTTTTTTACCAATGTGCTCGGTTTTCTGATTATGTCTATTAATCTGTTTGCTCCGGGTGAACGGGTCAGTGACGAGATGTCGACCAGGCTCATTTCCGAGCTTTTGGTTATACACGTGACCATGGCATTTATCTCGTATGGTACGTTTACGCTTTCGTTTATTTTTTCAATCATGTACCTGCTGCAGCACAGGCTGCTGAAACAGAAGAAGTGGAACAAGCGACTTCAGCGTCTGGGCAGCCTTTCCACGCTGGAACGGCTGTCTTACGGCTTAAATATAACAGGAGTGCCCATTCTTTTATTGAGTTTAATATTGGGTGTCATCTGGGCATTCTTAAAAGTACAGGACTTTTCTCTGCTTGATGCGAAGGTGATTTCGTCCTTTGTGGTTATTGCAGTGTATAGTATCTTTTTGTATCAAAAAGTAGCCAGGGGACTACAGGGGAAAACCCTGGCCATATGGAATACGGCGGCCTTTCTGATTGTCCTGATCAATTATTTTCTGGCATCGACGCTGACCGAATTTCATCTTTGGTATCAGTAGGAAACGGCAATCTTGTAGGAGGTTTTAAATAGATGAGAAAAATCGTAGTAGGATCAAGACGAAGTAAATTGGCGCTAACCCAGACCAATTGGTTTATTGACCAGTTAAAAGCCCTCGGGTGCCCTTTTGAATTTGAGGTAAAAGAAATCGTTACCAAAGGGGATGTCATCCTTGACGTAACGCTTTCCAAAGTAGGGGGCAAAGGGCTGTTTGTAAAGGAGATCGAGCAGGCTCTTTTAAACAAAGAGATTGATATGGCTGTACATAGTATGAAAGATATGCCTTCCGTGCTGCCAGACGGCTTGATGATCGGGTGTACGCCTAAACGTGTAGATCCTCGTGATGCGTTTATTTCAGAGAAATACAGTTCTCTGCAAGATCTTCCGTCCGGAGCAGTCGTCGGGACAAGCTCGCTGCGCCGCGCTGCGCAAATTTTGAACGCGAGGCCGGACCTTTCCATCAAGTCCATCAGAGGTAACATCGATACACGGCTTGGAAAATTGCGCTCAGGAGAATTTGACGCAATCATACTCGCTGCGGCAGGCCTCGAGCGTATGGGCTGGTCCAGTGACACGGTAACAGAATACCTGTCTGTCACCACAAGCCTTCCGGCGGTGGGACAGGGGGCATTGTCCATCGAATGCAGAGAAGACGACCAAGAGCTCAATCATTATCTTCAGCAAATAAATGATAAAGAGACGTTTGAAACGGTAATGGCGGAGCGTGCTTTTCTATACAGACTTGAAGGCGGCTGCCAGGTGCCGATTGCGGCTTATGCGGAAAAAACAAAAACAGGCGAAATTTCTTTAACCGGTCTTGTGGGAACTCCTGATGGAAAAACTATCATCAAGGAACATGCCGTTTCAAATGATGCACAAAAGCTTGGTGTTGAATTAGCAGGCACTCTGCAGGCTAAAGGAGCAGCAGATATTCTGGAGAAGGTAAAGAAAGATTTGGGCATATGAATGCCAGTCTGTTAACGGGGAAAACAATTGTTGTTACGAGGGCAGTTGAACAATCCCGGAAGCTCTTAACCCGTTTAAGGGAGGAAGGGGCAGAAGCGGTCAGTTTTCCAGTGATGCACATTACAAAAGCAGATCCTGGTGCTTCTGCAGAAGAGATAAGGCGGGAATTTGATGCCTTTGAGTGGGTCGTCTTTACAAGCGTCAACGGCGTCCGCTATTTTCTTGAATGGCTGCAAGCCGAGAAGTTGTCCCTAAATAACATGAAGATTGCAGCCGTTGGGCGGAAAACAGCAGAAAGCCTGAAACGACAGGGGATTTATGTGGATTTAATTCCTGAACGATTTGAAGGAGGGGAGCTCGCTGCTCTCTTAAAGCGCAAGGTTACACCAGGCAGCAGGGTGCTGGTTCCTAAAGGTAACCTGGCGAAGTCTACTATAAAAAATACGCTTGCCGGTAAAGCGGACGTTACGGAAATGATTGTTTATGAGACAAAAAAGAACCCTGTACTCGATACCCGGCAGCTTCCAGCCAAGGTGGACATGCTCCTCTTTATGAGCCCTTCGAGTATCTCATTTTTCAGTGAGACAATCGGCAGCCGGCTGGCTGATTATCAAGATGTTCCCGCTGCCTGTGTTGGACCGGTAACTGCTTCAAAAGCAAAAGCAACCGGCTTTCGTAAGCTGATTACTGCCAATGATTATACGGAAGAAGGTATAATAAAAGCGGTGAGGATTTTTTTCGGAAAGGGGAAACAATGATGAACTTTAAACGACATCGACGATTGCGCACAAGTGAAAGCATGCGCGCACTAGTCAGAGAAACACATTTGCACACAGATGATCTTATCTATCCGATCTTTTTTGTAGAAGGTGAAAAGGTGAAGCAGGAAGTGCCATCAATGCCAGGCGTTTACCATGTATCCCTTGACTTTCTTCATGAGGAAATGCAGGAGCTTGTGGACCTTAACATCCGTTCTGTTATGGTTTTTGGCGTGCCGGATCATAAAGACGAAGTCGGCAGCTCGGCTTATGACCATAACGGAATTGTCCAAAGGGCCATCAAGATCATCAAGGAGAGCTTCCCGCAGCTTACCGTGATTGCTGATACGTGTTTGTGCCAGTACACAGATCACGGACACTGCGGCATCATCAGGGACGGAGAAGTGCTGAATGATGAATCGCTTGCGGCGTTGGCGAACACAGCGGTCTCTCAGGCAAAAGCCGGGGCCGATGTTATTGCTCCATCCAACATGATGGATGGATTTGTAACGGCCATTAGAGCAGGGTTGGATGAAGCCGGATTTTTAAATGTGCCGATCATGTCCTATTCTGTTAAATATTCATCTGCTTATTACGGTCCGTTTCGTGAAGCGGCTCACAGCTCTCCGCAATTTGGTGACCGTAAGTCGTATCAAATGGATCCTGCCAACCGCATGGAGGCTCTTCGCGAAGCTGAATCCGACATTGAGGAGGGTGCAGACTTCCTTATGGTAAAACCGGCCTTGGCTTACCTTGATGTGCTTCGTGAGCTGAAGGACCGCTATCCACTCCCTCTTGTTGCCTATAATGTGAGCGGGGAGTACTCCATGATCAAAGCAGCAGCCCAAAACGGCTGGATTGATGAAGAAAGCATTGTGATGGAGACGCTGACTGGAATGAAACGCGCAGGCGCTGATTTGATCATCACTTATCATGCAAAGGATGTATCACGCTGGTTAAACCGTTAAGGACAGGAGGATATAAACATGAGAAGCTTTGAAAAATCAAGTGCTGCTTTTCAGGAAGCCAAACAGTATATGCCAGGCGGTGTAAACAGCCCGGTTCGTGCTTTTAAATCGGTGAATATGGATCCGGTATATATGGAAAGAGGAAAAGGCTCGAAAATCTATGATATTGACGGGAATGAGTACATTGACTACGTACTGTCCTGGGGTCCGCTTATTTTGGGACATGCCGATGAAAAAGTCGTAGACTCCCTAAAGAAAACCGCTGAACTGGGCACCAGCTTTGGGGCGCCTACCGAGTGGGAAACAAAGCTTGCGGAGCTTGTGGTCGAAAGAGTCCCTTCCATTGAAATTGTCCGAATGGTCAACTCTGGAACAGAAGCGACAATGAGTGCGCTGCGCCTGGCCCGAGGCTATACCGGCAGAAACAAGATTTTGAAATTTGAAGGTTGCTACCACGGTCATGGGGATTCTCTTCTCATTAAAGCCGGCTCGGGTGTGGCCACACTGGGACTGCCTGACAGCCCGGGAGTTCCTGAGTCCATTGCCAAAAACACGATTACCGTTCCGTACAATGACCTTGAAAGTGTCCATTATGCCTTTGAACAGTTTGGAGAAGACATCGCGTGTATCATTGTGGAGCCGGTTGCTGGAAATATGGGTGTTGTCCCTCCGCAAAAAGGGTTCCTTGAGGGTCTTCGAGAAGTAACGAAGCAATACGGTTCACTGCTGATTTTTGATGAGGTCATGACCGGCTTCCGCGTCGATTACAACTGTGCGCAAGGCTATTTTGGCGTAACACCTGACCTTACCTGTCTGGGCAAGGTAATCGGTGGCGGCCTTCCTGTTGGTGCTTATGGCGGGAAGAAGGAAATCATGGAGCAAGTAGCGCCGAGTGGACCGATTTATCAGGCAGGAACACTTTCTGGAAATCCTCTCGCCATGGCGGCAGGATATGAAACGCTGTCCCAGCTGACTCCCGAATCCTACAAGGAATTTGTGAGAAAAGGAGACCGTCTGGCCGAGGGAATTGCAGCGGCAGCTGAAAAATACGGAATCCCGAACAGTCTGAACCGTGCCGGCTCCATGATTGGTTTCTTCTTCACAGACCAGGATGTTGTGAACTATGAAAGTGCCAAAACATCCAACCTGGATTATTTTGCATCTTATTTCAAGACGATGCTGCAAGAAGGCATCTCCCTTCCTCCATCCCAGTTCGAAGGATTGTTCCTTTCTACCGCACATAGTGATGAGGATATCGAAAAAACAATAGCCGCTTGCGAAAAAGCATTTTCCAAGTTGAAAAAATAATTGTATTGCAAAGATTCTGCACAGCATCTTCGTTGTTAAGTTAATTGTAGTGAAAGGATGCGAGACTCCGGCAGGATATGCGGGACAGGTGAGACCAGTGAGGTGCAAGCACCGGTAAAGGAGGCGTTCGCGCCGTGAGGGAGGCGCTTGCGCCGTGAGGCAGGCGTTTACGCCGGTAAAAGCGAGCATTCTGCAACGGAAATCAACTACTTCATAGAGCAACAAAGGGTTACAGCCCTTTCGTAAAAACTGCACCCGGTGTATCTGCCGGGTGTAGTTTTTTTCGTTTTGAAAACCTGGACGTAAGCGTGCAGGTTTTCCTCGGTAAACGTCTTTCTTGCTTTTCCAATCATATTTTCCCAAACCTGTTCATAATCCTGTAATGTATGATATTTGGCTGAAAGGAGGAGAAAGGCGTTGAATCCATCAAAACTGCGTTTCTCCATAGAGGAGTCGGTCTGGTTAAAGAAAGGACAGGAAGTTGCGGAAGTTTTATCGATGGCCATGGAGCCGGAAATTCAGGTTACAGAAGAAAATGGCCAGGTTTGTGTTAAAGGAGCCCTGAAGCTGCATGGTGAGTACCGTCCATGTGTACTGGATGAGGGCGGTTCGCTTAATTTGGAAACCGGTTCTCTAAGAGAGCAGGTATCCTACCGTTCATTGACCCAATTGAAAATGAATGATGAAGGAATTGCAGAACTTGATCATCGGTTCCCGGTAGACATTACGATTCCTTCGTCGCGTGTGCCACGGCTTGAAGAAGTTTTTGTACTGGTTGATGCCTTTGATTATGAGCTCCCGAATCCGACATGCCTGGAACTGACGGCATCTGTTTCCATATCAGGGATTCTCGACAGCAATGAAGGAGAGCGAGAGGAAGAGGAGTATTCCGAACAACCGGTTGAAGAAGCTTTTGAATCATTCACAAGCAATAACGAAGAAGATGCAGTTGAAGCCTTTGAAATTCCTGTTTTTGAGGCCAGGTATGAAAACGATCAGCCAGAAGCACAGGAGCAAGAGAAACGAAGGGATGGGGAAGAGGAAATCTTTGCGCCTTTCTCTTTTGAATCTAAAAAGCATTTTGAAATGCCAGTCCCGGATCAAGCCGAAGAGGATGATTTTTCAGAGCCAGCCATCTATTACAACCGGCAAGATGATGAATATTCACCGCTTGAAGAAGAGCCGGCCATGAACATGGAAGAAGAACAAGGTGAAGAGGAAGAAGAAGAAACTGCGTTTCCTGCGCTTAAATCGATATCCTACTATACGCCTTCCTATACACCGCCTGTACCGCCAGTGCCTGCGTTTCTACAGGAAGAAACCGATCCTGTGGAGGACAGCTTTGCTGAAACCGACTCTCATGATCATGAGCAGATGGAAGAACAACGGCCGGACACCTATTCTCCGTTCGCGTATGCACAAACCGAAGATGTGGTTACCGGGGAAACTGCAGAGCAAGTTTATGAAGAAGAGCCAGAAGAAGTGGAGCATACTACCCCTTCAAGAAAAGAAGAGAACGCCCTGTATCTGACAAAAATGCTTTCCGGCAATGAAGAAAAGTTTTCAAAAGTAAAAATGTACATTATCCAGCGGGGAGAATCATTGGACAGTATTTGCGAGCGGTATGATGTGTCCATCCATTCATTACTCAGGGTAAACAGAATCAACCAGGAAGAAGTCAATGAAGGCCAGATTATTTACATTCCCGTCTCGCATAGCCGTTAGGGGCGGTGGTACAGATGACCATACTATTTGAGATTAAGAAACATTATGAACTTCAAAAGGTAACCTGGAAAGAAAAAGATCATCTTGTGGATACCGATTGCGGGGTAAAACAAATCCGAGTGTGGAAGGATCGGGCGCTTCTTGACTGGCATGTCCGGTGGAGAGATGAAGTAGGCAAGAACAGTCTCGCTGTTGCTGACCGCATGATACGGACAGCAGAAGGCAAGCCGTGGGTGGTTATGGGAAACGAGTATTTGACGCTGCATGATTATGTCGAAGGAACACACGAACGGAGCGGCCATGAAAAAAGGTGGGGCTTATTGATCGGCAATATGCTGCAGGCAGGGCTTGAACTTCAGGGGGAGTTCAGCTCCGTCACCAAGGAAGATCATTATTCGTTTGATACATGCCTCGCTGCCATCCATAAGCTAAGTAAAGAATACAATGAACTGGTGAGTGTAAAAAACTCACTGCCTGAAGCAAATAAACGGCTTAATCTGGCAATGGAACTAAAAAAAGCTTCAAGCCATGTACCGCTGCCGCTGTTTGATTCGGACACCCACATGAACAACGGAGGACAGATTTTCAATATCCTGTTTTACCGGGGAAGTGATGACTATCCCGAGCACGGATACCGGCCGTTGCGCAGGCTGTTGACCGAGTGGCTGAAAGAGTGCGGTCCGTATTCGCTCAGAAAACTCTTAACCTGCATAAACGAACATTTTTCACTTGAGAGGGAACAGGGGTATTTGCTACTTGCAGAGATTTTAACGCCGTGGGAGCTTCAGGATTGCGTGGATCAGGTAAAAAATGAAGAGCTGGCCCACATCGTCAGTTATGTGGAATCTTTTGAACAAGATTGGGATTTTAACAGAATTCTTCTCCACTGTTTTACCGACTGGATGGACGATAAACGAAAGAGGGTAGCCCTGTGAGCCATTCAAGCGAAACGGTTAATTATGGCCCGATTCTGTTTCAATATGATCTCTATCCTGAAAAAATTGAGGAAGTAGGCAAAGTCAAAAAGGTGATTTCCAGAAGAGGGACCTTTGCGCTGAAAGAAACCTCATTAAATGAGGAAGAAGCGAGCTGGTTTACTCATGTGATCCACAGGTTGTCCGAAATCGGCTATCACCAGATTGTCCCGCTCTATCCTACAAAATACGGAGATTATACGGTTCAATATGGCAACAGAACCTATTACCTGATGCCCTGGTTTGCGGGAGGAGACCGGTTTGGATTAACAAGGGAAGAAGTGATCATTGAAGAGATCGGCAAGATCCATTTCTTGACGCTCAAGGAGCAGGACTTCTCTCCTGAAGTGGTGGATCATTCGTTTCAGTATTTGATGCAGCGCTGGGAGTCCCGGCAGCTTGAGATGGAACGGTTTGCGGAAGAGTCCGAACGCATGCCGTACATGTCTCCTTTTGAACTGACCTATTTGAGCCATTTCCATCATATGATGAGAATGGCTGAAGACGCTAAACGGCGACTGAAGGACTGGTATGACGCGTGTCATTCAGAAAAACGGTACCGGAGTGTGCTGTGCCACGGCAAACTCTCGCGTAATCATTTGTTATATTCCCATCACGGAGAGCCGCATCTTTTAAACTTTGAGAAAGCTGTATTGGATACGCCTGTAAGAGATTTGGCGGTCTTTTTTAGAAAAGCAGTACACCTGTCAAACTGGACGAAGGAAGAGGGGGGACGGCTGTTGTCGCTTTATCAAAGGCATATCCCGCTCCTGGATGAGGAAAAAAGCCTGCTCGTCAGCTATATCAGCTATCCTGAACCCCTTTTTCACTCCGTTGATTTATATCGGCATCAAAGGGAGCGGTACAGCCAAATTGAGTTTGTCCACAGACTTGAAAAGCGGATTTCGGCGATGCGGCATATCCGTGACTTCTGTGACCTGATCCTGACACCGCCGCCGCCACAGCCTCTGGATACCAATACAAACACCGATCACATATAGGTTTCTATATGTGATCTATTTGATTTACAGGACTTCGTAGGAAAAACAAAAATGCAGAATGACCAGGATAAGAATAATCATAAAATCAATGCCGGAGGGAAAAAGGATAGTACGGATAATTTGGAATACAATAAGCGGTATGGTAAATTGGCTGACCACGTCCCGTGCGGCCCGCAGCCAATCAGGTACCTGGAATTGAAATGGCGGTCTTCGGTTTCTTTTAAAATAGCGTCTGGGCATCATAATCCTTCCTTCGTTCATCTGGGTTAATAACCAGGTTATTCATGAGGGACCTCCAGTGTGAATAAAACCGTGCATGCACCATTTTGTTTTGGTTGAATAGAATAATTGTTACAACAAATGGGAAAGCTATTGACGTTTTCCCAATTCACTAGTTAAAATAGGATATGATCAATAAAATGATATGAATTGCGTTGAAAGGGAAGAGTACACCGACTGTCCTTAAAGAGAGGAAAATCAAAGCTGAGAGATTTTCTAAGGAAACAGCGCTGGAAGGTCGCCCTGGAGCAGCTTCTTTGAAAAAAGTTTGTTCTTTTTAGAAGAAGACGGCAAAAACCGTTATCCGTCAATGAGTGTGCAAAAAGCCATGCTTTTGCTTTTTGCAAACAAAGGTGGTACCGCGAACATGCTTCTTTCGTCCTTTGAGACGGAGGGGCTTTTTTTATTGGAAAGATAGAGGAGGAGACATTCATGTCGACTGAAAAACAAGAACTTTCTATGCCGACGAAATATGATCCGAAGGCAACCGAAGAAACCTGGTACAAGTACTGGGTGGACGGCAAATTTTTTGAAGCAACAGGCGATGAGGAGAAAACGCCATACTCCATCGTGATCCCGCCGCCAAACGTTACCGGCAAGCTGCACCTTGGGCATGCGTGGGACACTACCCTGCAGGATATCCTGAGCCGTGCCAAACGGATGCAGGGCTATGATGTATTATGGTTGCCGGGAATGGACCATGCGGGAATTGCGACTCAGGCGAAAGTCGAGGCAAAGCTTCGCGAACAGGGTACTTCCCGTTATGACTTGGGACGGGAAAAGTTTTTGGAGAAAGCGTGGGAGTGGAAGGGCGAGTACGCAGACTTTATCCGAAATCAATGGGCAAAGCTGGGTCTTGGCCTCGATTACTCCCGCGAGCGCTTTACACTTGACGAGGGATTGTCCGATGCTGTCCGTGAAGTATTTGTCACCCTTTACAAAAAAGGTTTAATTTATCGCGGGGAATATATCATTAACTGGGATCCAGAGACGAAAACAGCGCTCTCTGACATCGAAGTTATCTACAAGGATGTTCAAGGTGCGTTCTACCATATGAAATATCCTTTGTCGGATGGGTCCGGCCATATCGAAGTGGCAACCACACGCCCGGAAACCATGCTGGGAGATACAGCAATCGCCGTTCACCCGGAAGATGACCGTTACAAACACCTCATCGGCAAGAAAGCGATTTTGCCAATTGTAGGCCGCGAGATTGAGATTGTAGGCGACGATTATGTCGATATGGAATTTGGCTCAGGTGCGGTGAAAATTACACCGGCTCATGATCCGAATGACTTTGAGATAGGAAACCGCCACAACCTTGAACGTGTTCTCGTTATGGATGAATCCGGAAAAATGAACGACAATGCAGGCGTATATCAAGGAATGGACCGGTTCGAATGCCGAAAACAAATCGTGAAAGATCTTCAGGATGCAGGTGTATTGTTCAAGATTGAAGAGCATATGCATTCTGTCGGGCATTCCGAACGAAGCGGAGCCGTTGTTGAGCCTTACCTTTCCACTCAATGGTTTGTAAAAATGAAACCTTTGGCCGAGAAAGCGATCGAGCTTCAAAAAACAGAAGAAAAAGTGAACTTCGTGCCGGAGCGTTTTGAAAAAACTTACCTGCATTGGATTGAGAATATCCGCGACTGGTGTATCTCAAGACAGCTGTGGTGGGGGCACCGAATTCCGGCCTGGTATCATAAGGAAACAGGTGAAGTGTACGTTGGTCATGAGGAACCCCAAGACGCGGAGAACTGGGAGCAGGATACCGATGTTCTTGATACCTGGTTTTCTTCCGCACTTTGGCCATTCTCCACAATGGGCTGGCCGGATGAGGATGAAATTGATTTCAAACGGTACTATCCGACCAATGCGCTTGTAACGGGCTATGATATCATCTATTTCTGGGTTGCCCGCATGATTTTCCAGGGTATGGAGTTCACTGGCAAACGTCCGTTTAATGATGTTCTTATCCACGGCCTGATCCGTGACTCAGAAGGACGCAAAATGAGTAAGTCACTCGGAAACGGTGTCGATCCGATGGATGTTATTGAAAAGTATGGTGCAGATGCACTTCGCTTCTTCCTTTCTACCGGAAGCTCACCGGGGAACGATCTTCGTTTCTATTGGGAAAAGGTTGAATCCACTTGGAACTTTGCCAATAAAATCTGGAACGCTTCCCGTTTTGCCCTCATGAATATGAACGGTTTAAAAGAAGAAGAAATTGATTTGACTGGTGAACTTAACCTGGCGGACAAATGGATTTTAACACGTTTCAATGAAACGGCAGAAAATGTGGCAAGGCTGATTGATACGTACGAATTCGGTGAAGTTGGACGTCTTCTGTACAACTTTATCTGGGATGACTTGTGTGACTGGTACATCGAAATGGCGAAATTGCCGCTGTACGGCGAGGACGAGGCTGCTAAGCAGACGACCCGTTCAGTACTGGCGTATGTTCTGGATCGCACGCTGCGCCTCCTCCATCCGATTATGCCATTTATTACCGAGGAAATTTGGCAGCACCTTCCTCACAAAGGCGAGTCCATTACAGTTGCTGAATGGCCGAAGAAACGCGAAGATCTCCACTTCCCTGAAGCCGCTCAGGACATGAACCTGGTGACAGAGATGATCCGAACGGTACGCAACATTCGTTCTGAAATGAACGTCGCACCAAGCAAACCGATCGAACTTCAGATCAATGCGAAGAGTGAAGAGGTACTGCAAGCTTTAGAAGTCAACCGTGCGTACATTGAAAAGTTCTGTAACCCAAGTTCATTGAAGCTGGGAACTGGACTTTCAGCACCGGATAAATCCATGAGTGCGGTTCTTACCGGAGTAGAAATGTATCTTCCGCTTGAAGGACTGATCAATCTTGAAGAAGAGATTCAGCGCCTTGAAAAAGAAGTTGAAAAATACAACAAAGAAGTCGAGCGTGTTCAAAAGAAATTGGGCAACGAAGGCTTTATGAAAAAAGCGCCTGAGAAAGTGATTGAAGAAGAACGAGCGAAAGAAAAAGACTACAGCGAGAAACGCGAGAAAGTTCTTCAGCGTATTCAGGAATTAAAAGCGTAAGAAAAGAGCCTGAAGGTGGTTAGTCACTTTCAGGCTTTTTTAATTTCGCGGCGATATGCTCCATATAAAGTCTGGCGATATTAATGTCAGAGGTAGCGCTGAGTGTCCTGCTCCCGACCACATCTTCCATCTCATTAAAGATAAAAGCTCCTTTTTCATTCAGAAGAAAATCGATGCCGGCCATTCCAATATCAAAATGAGAAATGATCCGTTCAACGAGGGCGGTTTGTTCGTGCTGCAGATGATAAAGTTCTGCATGGCCACCGAGCGAATAATTTGCCCTGAAATCATTGGATGAACTTCGAAGTACGGCACCTGCAATTTTGTTTCCGACGACGAATACCCTGACGTCCTTCCCGGCATCTGGCGCCATTTTTTGGAGGATCCAATCCTGCTCGGGATGTGTACACAAGGCATTTTGAAGTTCTTTTTCCGTTTTCACAAGGTAAACCTGTTGGCCTCCTCTTCCAGATGCAAGCTTAGCCACCAGAGGAAAATCAAAAGGCATGGATTGCGTCTGAAAAAAGGAGGGACGTATGAAAAGAGTGTCCATCATCGGGATGCCCGCTTCAGCAAGGAGCTGGTGTGTCCGTGCTTTGTCATTGGCCACAGCAGAGACCGATGATGAATTAAAGAGCTTGAGTCCCATTTTTTCCAGCTGTCGGGAGAGAAGGGGCTGAATGGTACGGACGACGGCAAAGTGCGGCAATCTCATTTCTTTTAAGTCATAGTACAACGAGAGTTTGTTATCCGTAACTCCAAAGGCAAACCTCTCCGCAAACATCAATTCAAGCGAAAGACCGGCCAAGGCTGCTTCCGCTTTGAGCCAGTCGATGAAGGAAGCGTTTTTTACAGCGTCCGGTTCACTGTATATTAACCAGCCTGCTTTCATGATTGAATCGCCCTTAAAATGTGATCCATCATATGGTCGGCAACATCAATCCCAGTACAATCGTAAATGCTTCGGATATGTGCGTTGGAATTGATTTCACAGACAATTGGGGTGCCATCTTCACCAAAAAGAAGGTCCACTCCAGCGAATGCTGTGCCTGCAGCCTCGGCACAGGCGGCAGCCAGGTCTTCCTGCTCTTTCGTCGGAGTATAAGGCTCTGTTTTTCCGCCGAAACTGACATTGGCGCGAAAATCCGTTTCCGATTTTCTGAGCATGGAAGCCACCGCTTTCCCGCCTACAATATTAATCCGGACATCGCGGCCGTAGCTCGAGGCAACCATTTCCTGAAAAACGTATTCTGTATTTTTTAATGTCTTCATCAAAGAAAGCAGTTCCGCTTCATTTTGGACAAGGTGAACCTGCATGCCAAATGATCCATATGCTTCCTTGACCACCATCGGAAATCCAATTTCTTTGATCACCGTGTCGCAATGGCTGTCATCGTGAAGTTCACCGAATACTTTAGGTGCTATAATGGTTTTGGGAAACAGGATGCCTTGGTTGGCAAGCGTCTGATACATCCTTGACTTGTTGTCGCAGGTTTCAATCGCGTCTGCAGAGTTAAAGACTGGTGTTCCCATGTTTTCGAGCTGTCTTGCAAGAAAAATATCTTTATCGCCAAAAAGAACAAAGTCAGGCCGTTCGTCTTTTAAACGCCCGGCAAGAAAAGATGTTCCGTTTTTAAACGAAACAAGCAAATCATTGTTTTTGATAATAGTAGGTTTGATTCCATTCTTCTGGGCAGCTGATGCCGTCCATTGAGCAAAATCCATAAATTTCTTTTGCGGTAGGTTGCCGTTATAAATAATCCAGCAGGAAGTTTGTGACATGGTATTCCTCCGTATATACATAGCCATTCTAAAGCTGAGTAAAAGTCTATCTTATTTTATCCTTCTCGCAGAGATATCACAATAAAAAGGAGGAATCAGATGTGTTTACATCCTATAAGGATATCAATGAATACCTGCAGCTCAAAAATGCCGGGGAAATGAAGATGGGTCTTGAACGAATGAGGTCCGTCCTTCAAAAACTGGACCATCCGGAAAGGAAGCTTACCTGCATTCATGTTGCAGGTACAAACGGCAAGGGATCCACCATAAAAATGATGGCTTCCATCCTCACAGAGCAGGGATACAGGGTCGGTACGTTTACTTCTCCGTTCCTTGTGAATGTCAGGGATCATGTTCAAATCAATGGAACTATGATTACAGACCGGGAACTGAAAGAAATCCTTGACCAGATGAAACCGTTGATTTCTGAACTTGAAAGGGGAGGTCTTGGCAGCCTGTCCGAGTTTGAAGCAGTAACAGCGGCGGCATTTATGTATTTTCATAAATGCTCCACCGATCTTTGTTTAATAGAGACGGGGCTCGGGGGAACAACGGATGCAACCAATGTTATCACGCCGATTCTTTCGGTGATCACCAGTATCGGTTATGATCATATGAATCTGCTCGGTTCGACCCTTTCAGAGATTGCGTCCCACAAGGCAGGGATCATTAAAACGCGCGTTCCTGTCATCACGGCCGTTGGACAGGCAGAGGCGGCAGCTGTCATTAAACGGCGTGCCACACAATGTTCCTCCCCATGCTTCCGGCTTGGCCATGAGTTCAGTGTTCATTCTGAAAGAAGTGGAGGAGGGAAAGAAGTTTTTTCATTCAGCTCTTTTTATTCCAAAAGAAGAGAAGTCAAAATAGGGATGGCGGGTGAGCATCAAGTAAGAAATGCCGGCCTTGCGTTAATGGCGGTTGATCTTTTAAAACATGAAATGAACTGGGTTATTGATGAGGATTCTGTCATTTCCGGAATTAAAAAGGCGAGATGGCCGGGAAGATTCGAGGTGCTGGAGGGCGTGCCAACCATTATTCTCGATGGAGCACATAACCCTGAAGGCATTCGCGCGTTGGGTAAGACACTGAAAAGACACCTTGGCGTCAGAAGCGTTCATGTTCTTTTTGCAGCTTTGAAGGACAAAGATACTGGAGAGATGCTGAAGCCGTTGGAGAAAATCAGTTCTTCCATTACCTTTACAGGTTTTGAACACCCACGTGCAGACTGCGGAAAAGCACTTTTTGAGAAAAGTGCAATGGTTAAAAAAACATATACGGAAAATTGGCAGGAAGCATTGAAACACCTCCTGCAATCCACAAAGGAGGAAGAAGTGCTTCTCATTACCGGTTCTCTGTATTTTATTGGAAAGGTGAAAGCTTTTTTTAATAGCCGTTAAAGGTGAATATAAACTCTCTCGACAATCATCCGATAGTAAAGTAAACATGGGTTGCAAATGATGATTGGAGATGGAGTGATCAATTGGAATACGCCTTTCTATTCTTTATTGGGTTGGTTATCGGGTCGTTTTGTAATGTGGCGGGGCTCCGGGTTCCGCTAAAGAAATCGATCGTATATCCTGGTTCCAGCTGTTCGGCCTGTGACCGGAAGCTTGGCTGGTGTGAGCTGATTCCGGTTGTATCCTGGGTGATTCAACGGGGGAGGTGCAGAGGGTGCAAAGGGGAAATTTTGATTCTTTACCCGGTAACGGAGCTGCTTACGGGTTTGCTTTTTATGCTTTCACCGCTATTGTTGGGCTGGTCTTTTGAATTGTGCATTTCATGGTCACTCATTGCCATGCTGGCCATCATCACGGTTTCCGACTTGGTGTATATGATTATCCCTGATCGTATTCTGTTGTTTTTCGGCAGTTTCTTTATCCTTCTTCGTTTATGGGTGCAGATCGGCTCTGCATGGAACCCCGTTTTGGGTTTTTTGCTCGGATTCGGGCTCCTCTATTTCATTGCCGCCGCATCAGGAGGAGGCATGGGGGGAGGAGATGTAAAGCTGATGGGCGTTGCCGGTATTGTTCTCGGATGGAAGGCCGTCCTGCTTGCTTTTATGCTCGCGCTCTTTTTTGGTGCGGTCCTTGGTACTGCGGGTATAGCTTTAAAACGCCTGAACAGGAAACAGCGTATCCCGTTTGGTCCTTTTCTGGCAGCAGGAATCCTTTTTTCCTACTTTTTTTATGAAGAGATCGCAGGCTTTTATTTCAGTCAGATGCATTAAAGAAGATTATTCTATTAATCCTTCTTTTTGTTCTATGAAATCGGCACAGGGCATATCCTGTTTACTAGATGATAGAACAAAGGAGCGGATAGACATGAAGGAGCAAAAGCCGGTAACAGTACTGATCAACGGCAAAGCCACTTCCTGCAAAGAAGGGAAGAGTGAACAGGAAGCCACCACAAAGGAAATTGCAGCCGCTGTTTATACAGAGGAAAGGGCTGCCTGGGAGATCATTGACGGTGAAGAGTCCGGAAAAGTACTGGATTTTAAAAAAGTATTAAAACCTTTGCCCCGTCCTTCTGCCCTGAAGAAGCTTGGAAATAAACGACGAATGTTTCTGCTCAGAAGAAAAAGAAACACAACCCCGTTTTCGAAACCCTGGATGACGGCCGCCATAGCGGCCATCATAACCGGCTGCACGTTCGGAGCGATCATTCTCATGCTTTTTACGGGCGAGTCGGCGTCCACCGAAGCTCAGATCGTATCTGCCCGGCAGACCAAACTCAATTCCACAGTGAGCTCACCGGCGACCATTGCCAGCATTCCTTTGGACTTTTATGCGGTTCAGAACGGACTGTTTTCCACTGAAAAAAAAGCCGAGGAGGTCAGTTCAAAGCTTAAAGAACAGGGATATGCTGCTGCCGTTTATAAACAAGGAGCAAATTATTCGGTTCTGATCGGGCTCGGCAATAAGAAGGAACAGGCAAAATCTCTTGCAGATGCGTATCAATTACAGGGTGTTGATGTGTGGCAGAAACAACTGGATGCCTCGTATTCCAACTTGAAAATCACGCAAAAAATGGATGAGCCTTTTATCGTTAACGGCAAGATTCTGCTGCAAAATGTGATCACACTTTCCCAGGTGCCTGAACTCAGTAAAAAGGCAAAAGCATCCATTAAGCAGGATTATGAAGGATGGAAGCAGTATGGTGATAAGCAGGATGAAAAATGGCCGTCGAAGCAGAAAAAAGCGGCAAAGGCTTATGAAATGCAAATCTCCACAGCTCTGGGTAAGCTGACCGGTACGCATTCAAAGGAAGTTGACTGGCAACTTCAGCAAGCAGTGCTCGACAGTTTCATTTCCTATACGAAGCTCCTCGATGCCTTAAAATAGAACAAATGAAAAGCCCAGAGATGATGTCTCGGGCTTTTTTTGTGAGGATAAATCCGACATTTTTTAAAAGATATTGTAAAATGAAGACATAAACAGGAAAGTATTGGCGAAAAACTAAAGGAACGAATATGAAACGGATTGGTTATTGTCTAACTGTGGAGATTTTGATATGCTTAATTCAGTCTCCTGTCAACAGACGGTACATAGCCGTTCATGTAAAAGGGTGATTAAATGAAACGCCTCATATTAGCCTCTTCTTCACCTCGAAGAAAAGAACTTCTTTCAATGAACCTTCTCTCGTACGAAGTTATTCCAAGTACTATTCAAGAGGTCATGGATCCCTCATTTTCACCTGAAGAGCTTGTTTGTTCGCTTGCCAGGCAAAAAGCGGAAGATGTATTCAGGCTGTACCCGGATCATGTCGTGCTCGGCGCAGATACGATTGTCGTGAACAATGGCACCGTTTTGGGAAAACCAGCGGGAAGAAAAGAAGCCATTGATGTTCTTCGTTCGCTGTCGGGCCGTACACACACTGTCTATACTGGGGTTTCAATTCTTGCAAAAGAAAGGGAACAGATATTTTTTGTCTCTACTGACGTTACGTTTTGGGAGCTGTCAGATGCAGAGATTGAAAATTATGTGAACAGCGGTGAACCGTTTGATAAAGCCGGCAGCTATGGGATTCAGGGGCTGGGCGCAAGGCTCGTCCAGTCGATCGCCGGAGATTTTTACAGCGTGGTGGGATTGCCCGTATCCAGAGTGGTAAGAGAGCTTGAAAGCTTTGGAATCAGCGCAGTCAGTCAGGAAGACGAAAAATAAGGAGGAATACGTAAGTGGCAGAAATACCGCTTATGATTCGTGATTATCCTGTTGAAGAACGCCCGCGTGAGCGAATGCTGACCAGCGGGCCGGGAACCCTGGCGAACCATGAACTTTTGGCGATTTTACTGAGGACCGGATCCAGAAGGGAGTCCGTTCTTCAGCTGGCAAACCGCATCATTCAGCATTTTGAAGGACTGCGCTTGTTAAAAGATGCAACAATAAGTGAACTGAAAGAAATTCATGGCATTGGAGATGCGAAAGCCGTCGAGCTTCTCGCAGCCATCGAACTTGGAAGGCGTATCAGCAGACTGCCGTTTGATGAACGGTTTGCGATCCGTTCGCCTGACGATGGCGCACAATATTTGATGGATGAACTCCGCTTTTTGCAGCAGGAGCATTTTGTCTGTCTGTATTTAAATACGAAAAACCAAGTGATTTACAAAAAAACGATATTCATTGGAAGCCTGAATTCATCGATTGTCCATCCAAGGGAAGTATTTAAAGAAGGATTCAAACGGTCGGCGGCTTCCATTATTTGTTTTCACAATCATCCAAGTGGTGATCCTGCTCCAAGCAGGGAAGACATCGAAGTAACCAAAAGATTAGTAGAATGCGGCAAAATGCTTGGTATAGAGCTTTTGGACCATATTATTATTGGCGATTTAAAATACGTAAGTTTAAAAGAAAAAGGTTATGTTTAACATTGTCATTTGCGCTTTTGTTAGCGTATAATCATATTTATGAGTTTTGCTTGATGAAAGGAGTTACATAAATGTTTGGTGGATTTTCAAGAGATTTAGGGATTGATTTAGGGACTGCAAACACTCTTGTTTACGTGAAGGGTAAGGGTGTTGTTGTGCGTGAACCTTCCGTAGTAGCATTGAGAACAGATACAGGGTCAATTGAAGCAGTAGGTAACGATGCAAAGAACATGATCGGCCGTACACCAGGAAATATTGTGGCGGTTCGTCCAATGAAGGATGGAGTTATCGCTGATTTTGAAACAACCGCAACCATGATGAAGTACTTTATCCAGCAGGCACAGAAAAACCGTTCTGTTTTTGCGAGAAAACCGAATGTCATGGTATGTGTTCCTTCGGGGATCACAGCCGTTGAAAAACGCGCAGTAGAAGATGCGACCAAGCAAGCAGGAGCCCGCGAAGCCTACACCATTGAAGAGCCTTTTGCGGCTGCAATTGGTGCCGATCTTCCGGTATGGGAGCCAACAGGAAGCATGGTAGTGGATATTGGCGGAGGTACAACTGAAGTGGCGATCATTTCCCTTGGCGGAATTGTCACAAGCCAATCCATCCGAATTGCCGGAGACGAAATGGATGACGCGATCATTCAGTACATTAAGAAAACCTATAATCTTATGATTGGTGAGCGTACAGCTGAAACTCTTAAGCTTGAAATTGGCTCTGCAGGCACAGCTGATGGTATTGAAAACATGGATATCCGTGGCCGTGACCTTTTGACCGGTTTACCAAAAACCATCACGATTACTGCTGAAGAGGTTTCCAGCGCACTGAGAGATACGGTAAACAGCATCATGGAGGCTGTTAAAGTTACACTTGAAAAAACCCCTCCTGAACTGGCTGCCGATATTATGGACCGTGGAATCGTGTTAACTGGAGGAGGAGCGTTGCTTCGCAACCTGGACAAGGTGATCAGTGAAGAAACCAAGATGCCTGTAATCGTTGCTGAAAACGCTTTGGATTGTGTTGCTGTTGGAACCGGACGTGCGCTTGAAAATCTGCACCTTTTCCGTTCAAAGGCAGGAATTACTTCCCGTTCGAAAACAAAGGTTTAAGAAGGTGTTTGGATCGTGCCACAATTTTTCTCGAACAAGCGGCTTATCATTCTTCTTGCGAGTATCATAGTTTTGGTGGCAATGATCGGCTTTTCTATGAAAGATCGCAAGGAATTAAGCTGGCCGGAACAATTTTTAAAAGATACGGTTGGCGTAAGCCAGTCGCTGTTTTATAAACCCGCTAACTCTATAGCGGGTTTCTTTGAGAACTTATCTGAAATGAAAAATATGTATTCCGAAAATAAGAAGCTGAAATCAAAGCTCGACGAGTATGCGGAGCTTTCTGTCAGCGTTCAAGATTTAAAACAAAAGAATCGAAGCTTAAAAGGCCAGTTGGAAAAGGAAGCGGAACTTACTGAATATCAAGTGAAGGAAGCGACCGTGATTGGGAGATCCCCCGACCGCTGGAACAAATTTATTTTTGTGAATCAAGGCTATAAAGATGGGGTGAAAACGGATATGGCTGTCGTTTCACCACAAGGCTTTATTGGAAAAGTGACCAGAGTAGCTGCTTTCCATTCTACGGTTCAGTTGATCAGCGGCAATGATCAGAACAACCAAATATCTGCAATCGTAGAAGGAAACAAACGCATTTTTGGTACGATTGAGGGCTATGATTCCAAAAAACAATCCTTGTTGTTTAAAGAGATACCTATCAACGCGTCCATTAAAAAAGGGCAGAAGGTGATCTCATCCGGGCTGGGTGAAGCTTTTCCAAGAGGTTTGCTGATTGGAACGGTTACTGATATTAAGGCGGATGAAACCGATCATACGAAAATCGCCTATGTTAAACCCGCTGCCGATTTGTATGATCTCAGCCATGTGACAATTCTTAAACGATCCATGCAGCAGTTGGATAAAAACGAATTTAAAGCAAAGGAGGAAGAATAATGAGCAGAATTCTTCTTCCTTTTATCACCTATATTGCATTTTTAGCGGAAAGCACGGTGATGCAGGTGCTGGCGCCGGAACATTATGGCTGGGATTTTTTAATGATTCCCCATTTTGCCATGGTGTTGATTATTTTGATGTCCTGCTATTTGAAACCATCGTTTGGTATTGTGTACGGTATGATTTTCGGGCTGTTCGCGGATTTGATTTATACCGACCTCATTGGGGTATACATGTTTTCAACCGCGTTGGTTGCCTATTTCATAGCTGTACTGTCCCGCTATCTTTTCAGTAACTTTTTTGTTACGATTTTATTGAGCATTTTGGGAGTTGCCGGCTTGGAATTTCTGGTATACGGTTTAAACTCTCTGATCGGGATAGCCGATGTGAAAATGGCTGACTTTTTCTACGACCGGCTTTTGCCGACGTTGATATTAAATGCTGTATTTACGATTATCGTTTTTTATCCCTTTGCTAAGCTTCTTAGAAAGATAGAAGGATAAAAAACGCTTTCTGAAAACTGATGGAATGAAAAAAGGATTCCACAATAAGTTGTCGAATGAAAGTATGTTGAGGTGAACGATGGCAATGGCACAAAAACTCCAACATAATGTAACCATAAAAGGTACAAAAGACGGTCTCGTTCTGCTATTGGATGACTTGTGTTCTTTTGAGCACCTTGTCGAAGAGCTGAATGATAAATTATCCGACGATCATGGGCAGTTGCTGAATGGACCGCTTATTTCAGTCATTGTCAAAACAGGTAACAGATATCTGACCGATCAGCAATCAGGGCTCATCCGCGAAATTATCGGGCAAAAGAAAAATCTCGAAATCAAGCGGTTTGAAACCAATGTCATTACGGTTGCCGAAGCGGAAGAAATGAAAAAAGAAGCACAGATCATGCGTGTTTCAAAGGTGGTTCGCTCGGGTCAGGTCCTTAGTGTGCAGGGGGATCTTTTGCTGATTGGCGATGTAAATCCCGGAGGTACAATCGTGGCAACAGGCAACATTTTTGTATTGGGTTCCCTGAAGGGGATTGCCCACAGCGGTTCCTCTGGCAACAGGGAAGCCGTTATTGCCGCTTCAGTCATGAAGCCCACCCAGCTCCGAATTGCCGATATGATCAACCGGGCGCCGGATCATTACCCTGAACACGGGCATGAAATGGAGTGCGCCTTTATTTCCGATGAGGAAGATCAGATCTTGATTGACCGGATCAGCATCGTACATAAAATCAGGCCAGAGCTGAATCGTTTATAGTAAGAAAGGGGAATGAATCATGGGAGAGGCAATAGTCATTACTTCTGGGAAAGGGGGAGTCGGGAAAACCACGACTTCTGCAAATATTGGTACATCCCTCGCCCTTTCTGGCAAAAAAGTGTGTCTAGTTGATACAGACATCGGTCTTCGCAATCTTGATGTTCTGATGGGACTTGAGAACCGGATCATCTATGATTTGGTCGACGTTGTGGAAGAACGCTGCAAGCTTCATCAGGCGCTCATCAAAGACAAGCGGTTTGAATGTTTATTCCTCCTTCCGGCTGCACAGACCAAAGATAAAAGCTCCGTTCAACCGGAACAAATGAAAAAGATTATCTCGGAATTGAAGCAGGATTATGATTATGTCATCATTGACTGTCCGGCAGGAATAGAACAAGGATTCAAAAATGCGGTAGCGGGCGCCGACAAATCCATTGTGGTTACCAATCCTGAAATTTCATCGGTACGTGACGCAGACCGCATCATCGGTCTTCTCGAGCAGGAGGATGTGGAAGCACCGAAACTTATCGTCAACCGTGTACGGAATCACCTGGCCAATAGCGGGGATATGCTGGATGTGGATGAGATTGTGTCCATTCTTGCCATCGAGCTCATCGGTGTTGTGGTGGATGACGAAAATGTAATTAAAGCAGCAAATAAGGGTGAGCCCATTGCGATGAGTCCGAGCAGCAAGGCTTCCATTGCCTATCGGAACATTGCAAGACGAATCCTTGGGGAATCCGTTCCCCTTTCCACCATAGAAGAGGAAAAAGGATTTTTTTCCAAAATCAAAACATTGCTTGGCATGAGGTAAACGACAGCCTTCACACGTGTAAGAAATGGATGACGCGTATGAAGGCTTTTTCTGTGCATGTCTGATTTCATGGCGCACAAAAGTCATAAGCCCCCCGGACAAGTCATATGATGTGGTAAACAAGATACGGGGGAATCAGGAATGAGAAATAGCGCAGATGAAATCCGGCGGAGATATGCAGACAAGATTGCCCGGGAGGAACAGGAACCGTTCAAGACCAGCCTTTACACGGGGCCATCCACTCCGGTTCAGGAGAAAAAGAAAGGTCCCCGGTTTAACGGTTCATTTTTTTTATTTCAGCTTATGGCAGGGGTGTGCCTGTTTTTGGGCGCGGGCATTTTGTTTAAAAACGATGGCCAGCAGGCCGTGAAGGGCCAGGAGATTGTCAAGAAAATGTATCATAATGAATTCCAGTTTGCTGCTGCCCAAAAGTGGTATGAAAATCAGTTTGGTAAACCGCTCGCTTTGCTTCCGGACAAACAGGCTGCACCGCAAAAAGAGCTTGCGGGCACTGAGAAAACGGACAATTATGCGGTTCCTGCTTCCGGAAAAGTCTACCAATCCTTTGAAGCCAATGGAAAAGGAATTATGGTAGAAACGGGAAAATCAATAAACGTGGATACCGTAAAAGAAGGATATGTCACATTTATCGGAAAAAAAGACAAACTTGGGAAGACGGTCATCATTCAGCATAGCAATGGCGAGGAATCCTGGTATGGCCACCTTGACAGCATTGATGCGAATGTGAAGCTGTACAGCTACATGGAACGAGAAAAACCGCTCGGAAAGGTGTCGCCTAGTGAAGACGGAAAAACAGGAAAGTTTTATTTTGCCATAAAGAAAGGAAACACCTTTGTTGATCCGAGCAAGGTGGGCATTCATTTTGAATAATGCATTTCTTCAGTTTTTGGCCAAAATACGGATCAATCCGCTCTTCTGGCTGACCATCGGACTTTCTATTATAACTGGTCACTTCAGGGAAATCCTGTTGCTGTTTTTCGCAGTGTTTATTCATGAGATGGGTCATTATGCGGCGGCCCATCTTTTTCAATGGCGTGTAAAAAAGATTGAACTATTCCCTTTTGGAGGGGTGGCGGAAGTGGAAGAGCATGGAAACCGACGGTTCTCCGAGGAGATTATTGTGACCATCTCTGGCCCCATCCAACATCTGTGGATGATGGCTGCTGCTTATCTTGCTTTGCAACTGGGGTGGTGGGATTCAACAAGCTGTGACTGGTTCATGAAGATGAACCTTACTCTTTTAGTATTTAATTTGCTGCCGATTTGGCCGCTTGATGGCGGGAAGCTCATTTTTATTGCAGCCACCAGCATTTTTCCATTTAAAAAAGCGCATACTGTATTTTTACTATGCTCCTTTTCCATGCTTCTCATCTTATTCCTTTCCTTCCTTCCAAGAGATCCATTTCATCTCAATTTGTGGATTGTAGCCATCTTTTTGGGGGTATCCCATTATATTGAATGGAACCGGAGACCCTATGTTTTTCTACGATTCTTGATGACCCGGTCAGAGGGGAAGGGGGATAAAGCATTGACCACGCCCATTCATGTTTCGCCCGATGCCGAACTATATGATGTTATCAGCCTTTTTCGCAAAGGAGTCCGTCATTTTATCGTGATTCAAACAAACGAAAAGAACAGAGTGGTCGAAGAAAAGCTTGTGTTGAACACCTTTTTTTCCTCCAATCAGGTCAGATGTGCAATCGGCCATCTTTTTCGTTAAAATGAAAAGCATCAGTGATGTTAGTGAGGATAATGTATATGAAGAGAATTATCATAAATGCCGTCACCCAAATGAAACGGATAGCGGTCATTGAAAATGGGAAAGTCGCAGAATTGCAGATGGAAGCAGTAGCGGGTCTTCCTGTACCCGGCAGCATCTACAAAGGCAGAGTTAAGCGTGTTCTGCCTGGCATGCAGGCGGCCTTTGTGGATATCGGCTCAACCAAAAATGGATTCATTCATCGTGATGATCTTTTATCTTATCAGCAGTCCCGGCTGTCTCCTGAAGAAAAGAAGGGGATGACTATCAGCTCTTTTGTCCAGGAAGGGGAGGAACTGATCGTACAAATCGTGAAAGAAGAAACGGATTCCAAGGGAGCCAGGTTGACTGGAATGCTTTCCATTCCAGGATCGCGCCTGGTTTTCTTGCCGAATGCGTCACACATTGGCGTTTCGAAAAAAATGAGCCGCAATGAAAAGGAAAAGTGGCGCCTGTATGGCCAAACCCTGGTCAGGGGAGAAGATGGTCTCATTTTCCGTACATCATGCGCAGGCCAACCAGAAGAAGAAATTGAGGCCGAGTTTAGGGGGCTCATTGAACGTCATCGCCAGGTTGAAAACTCGGCTGAACAAAAAGAAGCGCCGGCTCTCCTGCATGATGAAGCCGATTACCTGAATAAACTGATCCGCGATCACGGGTATGACGAAACGCTGGAAATTGTGATTGACGATGGTGCAGAGTTTAGAAGATTGCTGATGCTAGCCAAGCCATTTCCGTCTCTGCAAAAGAAAATCATCCTGTACAGCGGCAAAGAAAACATCTTTTCTTACTACGGTGCGGAAACCACTTGGGAAAAGGCCGTCCGGCCGCATGTCTGGCTGAAAAATGGAGGTTCGTTACGGATCGATTACACGGAAGCGATGACAGTGATTGATGTTAACACCGATAAGTTCACCGGAAAGGCGAGCCGAAGGGAAACCGTCCTGCAAACCAATCATCAAGCGGCAGAAGAAATTGCCAAGCAATTAAGGCTGCGAAATATATCAGGCATGATTGTGATCGACTTTATAACAATGGCAGAAGCGGAAGACCAAAAACAGGTGGAAGAAGCGCTGAAAAGGGCGCTGCAGGCAGACAGGGTAACCACCGTGATTCATGGCTTTACCCGTATGGGTGTATTTGAAATGACCCGAAAAAAAGAAAGACAGTCCCTCCACCATGCTTTAACGGAACCCTGCGGTATCTGCCAGGAGTCCGGAAGAGTGCTTTCGGCCAAAACGGTCGCGAATCAGGCCGAGATTGCGTTAAGAGAGTACAGGTATATGGATGAGGAAGCGTTATGGATTGAAGCGACTGCTGATGTTTTGTATCACTTAAAGGGTCTGCATGATGAAAATTTGCACCAGCTTGAGTCCAAGCTTTCCTTTGCCATTTTTTTAACAGAGTTCCGTGAAAAACAAACCGCTCCGTCTTTTACGATCCGGCATATCGGTTCGGCGGAAGATATACAGCAAAGAATAAAAAGATAAATTGACACAGGTGTATCGCACATGGTATGATTCTTCTGTTAGTTTATTGGAGCACCCGCTCCAACCGCACAGGAACAGGTTTCCAAGCTTTACATAAAGCACCTGTGATGGCGAGTCTGAGTTTACAAGGAGGTGCACGTGATGTACGCAATTATTCAAACTGGTGGTAAACAAGTAAGAGTTGAAGAAGGTCAAGCGATCTATGTTGAAAAGCTTGATGTGGAAGCTGGCGATGTAGTAACATTTGAGGATGTTCTTATGGTTGGTGGAGACAGCCTGAAGGTAGGAGCTCCTTTGCTAGATGGAGTAACTGTAACAGGTAAAGTTGAAAAACATGGCCGCGGACAAAAAGTGATCGTTTACAAGTTCAAAGCAAAAAAGAACTACCGTCGTAAACAAGGTCACCGTCAGCCTTACACTAAAGTAGTTATCGACAAAATCAACGGTTAATTCCCATGATTAAGGTAACCATTTACCGGGATGAACGGAAAAGCATTACATCGTTTTCCATGAGTGGACATGCCGATTCAGGGCCGTACGGACAGGATCTTGTTTGTGCCGGCGCATCTGCAGTTTCATTTGGGGCGATCAATGCGGTGGAAGTTCTGTGCTCCGTTACACCTGATGTGGAAACACATGAGGATGGGGGCTATCTGATTTTTCGCACACCGGATCATCTTGAAGACCATATCCATGAAAAAGTACAGCTTCTTCTGGAAGGTATGGTTGTTTCCTTACAAACAATCGAAAACGACTATGGTCGATTTATTTCTTTGCAGGAAAAGCAGGCATAATGCAGGCTTACTGTAAAACACCGAATGAGGAGGTGGGACGAATGCTAAAATTAAACCTTCAATACTTTGCTTCCAAAAAGGGAGTAGGTAGCACAAAGAACGGTCGTGATTCCATCTCTAAGCGCCTTGGTGCTAAGAGAGCGGATGGCCAAATGGTAACAGGAGGATCTATTCTTTACCGTCAGCGCGGTACGAAAATCTATCCTGGTACAAACGTAGGCCGCGGTGGAGATGACACTCTTTTTGCGAAAGTGGACGGAGTTGTTCGTTTTGAGCGTCTTGGACGTGACCGCAAACAAGTAAGTGTATACCCAGTTGCAAACGAAGCGTAAGAAGATAGCTCTAACCGGGTTGGTTAGAGCTTTTTCTTTTGCTTACAAGGTTGTGCAACCGGGAAATTTAGGTTAAACTGCCAGTGAAGCAGGGAAAGACACGTTAACAGGAGTGCAATGTATGAGTAGAGATTGGTCGACTTTAGAAGTATTGAGGCATGCCCGCCATGACTGGCTCAATCAGCTCCAGCTTATTAAAGCGAACTTGTCGCTCGGCCGGACTGAACGGGCAAACGAAATTATTGAAGAGATCATTCTTTTTTCTAGACATGAATCAAGCCTTATGAATTTAAAGGTTCCTGAATTGGCCGAATACCTGATCACGTTCAACTGGCTGAAACACCCCATTATTCTGGAAACCAGGGTATCCGGCGAGGCAAAGAATCTGTCTTTTGCAGAGAATGAGCTTCTTGATGTCTGCCGTTTCCTTTTTGATATGATAAGCCAAGCGGTCAGTCCGCTGGCTGAAAACCGGCTGGTCTTTACGATTGCGAACCAAAAAGACTTTTCCTCATTTATGTACCGGCTGACTGGCAGCATACATAACGAAGAAGCGGTTAAAAAAGGCTTTGAACATTTTCAGAAAACACATAAATTATTCGACATTATCGAAAGCTATATTCATTCAGATGAAGTATTTCTTGTATTACAGCTAGAAAACGCAAAGAACTAGTAAAAGGAGGCGAGCAAACATGTTCGTGGATCGGGTCAAGGTCTATGTAAAGGCAGGAGACGGCGGAAACGGGATGGTTGCATTTCGCCGTGAAAAATACGTACCCAACGGCGGTCCAGCCGGAGGGGACGGCGGAAAAGGCGCTAATGTGATTTTTGAAGTCGAAGAAGGGCTGCGCACCCTCATGGACTTTCGATTCAACAAGCATTTTAAGGCAACACGAGGCGAGCACGGCATGTCCAAAGGCATGCATGGAAAAAACTCAGAAGATATGATTGTTAAAGTTCCACCGGGGACTGTTGTAACCGATGCAGAGACAGGACAAGTTCTGGCTGATCTCGTCCACCATGGACAGCGTGCGGTTGTTGCCAAAGGGGGACGTGGCGGAAGAGGAAATACCCGTTTTGCGACGCCCGCAAACCCGGCACCGGAACTTGCTGAAAATGGGGAACCGGGTGAGGAAAGAGACGTTATATTGGAATTGAAGGTCTTGGCCGATGTTGGCCTGGTCGGATTTCCGAGCGTTGGTAAATCAACTCTATTGTCGGTTGTTTCTGCAGCCAAGCCAAAGATTGCCGAGTACCACTTTACTACGATTACACCAAACCTTGGTGTGGTGGCTGTGGATGATGGCCGGAGCTTTGTGATGGCTGACCTTCCGGGATTAATTGAAGGTGCCCATGAGGGTGTCGGGCTCGGACATCAGTTCCTGCGCCATATCGAAAGAACAAGGGTTATTTTGCATGTCATTGATATGTCGGGCATGGAAGGCAGAGATCCATATGAGGACTTTGTCAAAATTAATGATGAACTGAAACAATACAATTTACGGCTTACCGAACGTCCACAGATCGTTGTGGCCAATAAAATGGATATTCCTGGAGCAGAAGAGAACCTTGAAGCATTTAAAGAAAAGCTTGAGGAGGACATCCCGGTTTATCCCATCTCTGCTGTTACACGCCAGGGATTACGTGAGGTTTTGTATATAACCGCCAACCTTCTGGAAACGACACCGGAGTTTCCGATGATGCACGAAGAAAAAGAAGAAAGCCGTGTCCTTTACAAGCACGAAAAAGAAGAAGCCGGCTTTTATATCACGCGGGATTCCGCAGGGACATTTATTATCAATGGACCGAAGATTGAGCGTTTGTTCAAGATGACTGACTTTACACGTGATGAGACGGTTAAACGATTTGCCCGTCAAATGCGTTCTATGGGTGTGGACGAAGCATTGCGTGAAAAAGGTGCTCAGCATGGGGATACAATCCGTATCCTTAAATATGAATTTGAGTTTGTGGAATAGACTGCTGTACAAGCAGTCTGTTTTTTTTGTCTTTATGACATAGACATTTTGCAGTACCTTTGGATATACTGAGGGAAAGACCTGTTTTGGAGGTTATCGTACATATGAAGGAAAGGCAGTATTACATGGTAAGGGAAGACGTTCTCTCAGAATCCATGCAAAAAACACTTGAAGCCAAGTCTCTTTTGGACCGGGGCAAAGTAAAAACGGTGGCAGAAGCAGCGGAAAAAGTAGGTTTAAGCCGGAGTGCATTTTATAAGTACAGAGACGGGATTTTTCCGTTTCATACGATGATTAAGGAAAAGATTATAACCCTTTCTCTAAATCTCGAAGACCGGTCAGGAGCGCTTTCAAGCCTGTTGACCATTGTGGCATCGGTCGGCTGTAACGTTCTGACCATCAATCAGACCATTCCTCTTCAAGGAAGAGCCAATGTCACCTTAACGATTGAAACGAATGGGCTGCGCGGTGAGATCAACGAGCTGCTTGCCACGCTAAACCGGATGGAAGCGGTAGAAAGTGTGGAAGTGATTGGAACAGGTGCATAAAAAAGGAGAGTTGTTTAACAAAACAGCTCTCTTTTTTTGGTTAAGACAACAGATAACCTTTTTGTTTTAGCTCCCCGCAGGCGTTTTCGATCTGATCCTTCGATTGGGCTTCCAATGTATGAAGATGAATGCCTTCTGTCAAAGTACTGAGCAGTGCCGCATTAGTAGTCTCCAGTTTGTGTAAAAACTCCTCGACTTCTTTTCTTGTGCTAAGGAGCAGGGAGGCGGTCAGATCGCCATAAATCGGATGTTCGACAATGACATTTTTAACGGTTACGCCATGATCCACAATGGTGAATAACTCATCCATCGTGTCTTCCGGTGAATGATTGGAGACAATCAAATGAGTATGCGGAGCCTGTTTTTCCTCCGCCTTCAAATACATATATCCTTGTGAGGTGGCTATGATTGGTTCGTTCATGGCTTTTAGCAAGGATATATCACCGACGATTACTTGACGGCTGACGTTTGTTCTTCCCGCCAGATCACTGCCTTTGATCGGATGGCTGCTCTCCATCAGCCATTGCCTGATTAAATTTCTTCTTTCATCCCCCGGCATTTTTGGTGCCACTGTCACGTTCTTCAACTCCCTGTTTGTTCATAAAATCGTTCTGCAAGCTCTTGAAGGGCTTTGGCGAGAGTGGTTATCTCTTCGCGTGTGGTTTCCCTTCCTAATGTAATTCTCACGAGTTCATGTGCCTGATCCGCGGTACGGCCGATCGCCATAAGTGCTTTGGACGGTTCCTGCTGCCCGGCTTTACAGGCTGAACCAGTGGAAACGGCAATTTTTCTTCGGTTCAATTCCAGCATGGCGTACTGTCCTTCCATTCCTTCCAACCGGATCGGAAGAAAATGAGGCAATGTGCTCGCCGTCCTTTCCACGACCATTTGAACTAAGCCGCTGGTTAGCGAAAGAAATTGTGATATCAAATCATCAACATGTGTATTCCATTCTATCATATGGTTCCATTGATTGCTTGCAGCCGCAAGAAAAGAGATAACTCCCGGCGTATTGACCGTGCCTTGCCGGAAGCCCCGTTCGTGGGTTACACCCGTTAACAGCGGTTTGATAGACAGTTGTGGGGATATATACACTGCTCCCATTCCTTTCGGGCCGTGTATCTTATGAGCTGAAACCGTGAGTGCATCAAGATTCATTTCCTCTGCTTGGACCGGCAGTTTACCAAAGGTTTGAACACAATCGCTATGAAACATGATTCCATGTTCCTTTAGTATGTTTCCTATCATTTTCAAATTTTGAGTGATGCCAATCTCACTGTTTCCATGGGAGATCGTCGCCAAAATTGTATTGTCTTTTATGGATTGGCGAAGGGCCTCTTCGGTGATTTGACCGTATGAATCAACGGGAACTACTGTCACCTCAAAACCTTCATTCTCAAGAAAAGATAGGGTATTCATGACAGAGCTGTGCTCCATGGGGGAGGTCAGGATATGGTTTCCTTTTTCCCAGTTGCCCCGGGCCAGACTGGTCAGCGCCAAAAAGTTGCCATCAGAGCCCCCGCCCGTAAAATAGATACCGTCCTTTTGGCAGGAGAGCATCCGTGCGAGCTCAACACGGGCAAGATTGATCAAATCGGAAGCGTCCGTGCCCGGGTCATGGAGACTTGATGTATTTGCATAATACGAACCAGCGGTTTCCGCATAAGCGTGTATTGCCTCAGGTGACATGGGTGTTGTTGCTGCATAGTCCAAATAAATCATATGTTATCCCGCCTCTAAAAAAACTCTTGATATCAGTGTAGTTGTATGTAAATATAAATGTCAAGACACCTGTAAAGAAAACGAACGGGGGCTTAAAACATGAACGTACAGTTTACAGACGTTCTGGTCATTGGAACCGGAATTGCCGGTTTAATGGCAGCGGAATGTTTGCGTTCGCATAAGAATGTGACAATTATCACAAAGTCTTCTTTCCGAAACAGTAATTCCTATCATGCCCAGGGCGGCATAGCTGCAGCGACACAACAAGATGACCATTGGGCGGAACATTTTCTTGATACGATAAAAGCAGGAAGCTTTCACAACGAGGAAGCGCTGACTGAAATACTGGTAAAGGAAGGGCCTGAACTTGTTTCCCAGCTTGAGCAATGGAACGTGCCGTTTGACAGGAATCCGGACGGAACAGTATCACTGGGCAGAGAAGGAGGGCACAGAAAATCAAGAATCCTTCATGCGGGTGGCGACAGAACCGGTTCGAAGATGATTAAAACGCTGTTTAGACGCATTGCTGGTCATGTGACGATCAAAGAGAATGAAATGGTTGGCGATTTAATTGTTGAGGATGGCTGTTGCAGGGGTGCCTGGACCAAGCTGGAAAACGGAGAAGTAACGGTGTATAGAGCAGATGCAGTTATTCTTGCTTCCGGAGGAGCTGCCGGCCTGTACAGCGTTCATTCCAATGATGAAAGCATAACTGGCGACAGCATAGCCCTTGCTTATCGTGCAGGAGCTCTGTTATCCGACCTGGAATTTCTGCAGTTTCACCCAACCATGCTCTATACTCAGGGGAAATCGTTCGGACTTGTATCCGAAGCGGTCAGAGGAGAGGGGGGAATCTTGCTCACGGATCAGGGAGACCGGGTGATGAAAGGGATCCATGAGCTTGGGGATCTTGCACCGCGTGACATTGTGGCCCGGACGATCCATCAATCGATAAATCAGGGAAGGAAGGTTTTTCTTGATGTTTCGAACGTGAATAATTTCACAAATAGGTTTCCGACCATCACCAAGCAATGTAAACGTGCCGGAATCTCCTTAAAGGACGGATGGATTCCTGTATCGCCAGGTGCCCATTTCACAATGGGCGGAGCCGTAACCGATGAATGGGGACGAACGACAGTCCCCGGGCTGTATGCTGTGGGAGAAGCATCCCGTACAGGCGTTCATGGTGCCAACAGGCTAGCGAGCAATTCCTTGCTTGAAGGCGTTGTGTTTTCCAAACGGACGGCTTTGAACATTCTTGATGAACCTGGCGCAGCTCCAGTCTCAGCTCCCATCAGCTTTAATTTTATGCATACGAAATCTGCAGGATGGCTGCCTGAAAAAGAAGAGATAAAAGAAAAGATGACCAAGTACGCCGGCATTGTAAGGACTCCTGACGGTTTAAGCGAGGCAATAGCCTGGTTTGAGGAACATGAAAAAAGGACGCCGGACTTTGGATGTACCGTCCATGAGATGGAAGTGCTGAACATGCTGCAAACCGCGCAGCTTATCGTCACTTCGGCTTTTATGCGGAAAGAAAGCCGGGGAGGACATTACCGTACCGACTTCCCCGTCAGCAATGACCGGGAATGGCTGAAAAAACAAATTTACAGAAGGAAGGATTATCATGAACAAGCTGAAGCTAAAAAAACAGCTGCAGGAATTTTTGCTTGAGGACCTTGGAGAAGGGGATGTAACGAGTGGACTTTTGTTCCCTGAAGAAGAAATGACCGAAGCCAGGCTGGTTGCAAAAAAACCAGGTGTTTTTTCGGGAATGGATGTTGTAATCGAAGGTTATCGCCTGTTAAGTGAAAACTGTACTGTACTCCCAAAAGTCAAGGACGGAGATGTGATATCAGCCTGTCAAGTTTTGGCGGAAGTGAAGGGACCGGCCGCAGCGGTCTACAGCGGGGAGCGGGTTATTCTGAATCTCGTGCAGCGGATGTCGGGAATTTCGACGTTAACCCATAAGGCAGTAACCGCTTTGGACAGTTCGACCACTAAAATTTGTGATACACGCAAAACCACACCAGGTTTAAGGATGTTTGAGAAATATGCTGTACAGTGCGGGGGCGGATACAACCACAGGTTTGGTCTGTATGATGGTGTAATGATCAAAGATAATCATATCGAGCGTGCAGGAGGAATTACTGAAGCGGTAAGAAAAGTTAAGAAACACCTCGGCCATATGGTGAAGATTGAAGTGGAGACAGAAACACTTGATCAGATCAAAGAAGCAGTCAGCGCAAAAGCGGATGTCATTATGTTCGATAACCGGACACCCGAGGAAATTAAGAACTGGAAGGCCTTTATTCCGGACCATATCATTACAGAAGCTTCAGGTGGAATCACACTGGAAGATCTTAGCTCCTTCGGAAAAACAGGAGTGGATTTTATTTCTCTTGGGATGCTGACACATTCTGCAACATCCCTTGATATTAGTTTAAACATCAGAGGAGGGGTTAAGGATGAGCTTACTGGAAGCCTTCAAGCAGAAATCCAGCATTCCTGATCATTATTTTTCAATGACCGAAGAGGAAATGGCCGGAAGGGTACGTACAGTAAAAAAACAACTTGGCAATAAGCTGTTCATTCCTGGACACCATTATCAAAAAGACGAGGTCATACAGTTCGCGGACACAACCGGAGATTCGCTTCAGCTCGCCCAGCAATCCGCTCTGAACCGTGAAGCGGAATACATCGTATTTTGCGGGGTTCATTTTATGGCGGAAACAGCTGATATGCTGACAGAATCCCATCAAAAGGTGATCTTGCCCGACATGAGAGCCGGCTGTTCCATGGCGGACATGGCTGATATTCATCAGACGAAAACCGCGTGGGACCGCCTGCAGCATTTGTTCGGAGATACCATTTTACCGCTCACCTATGTGAATTCCACTGCTGCCATCAAGGCGTTTTGCGGAATGAATGGAGGCGCTACAGTTACCTCATCCAATGCGGAAAAAATGCTGGAATGGGCGTTTACGCAAAAGGAGCGCATCCTCTTTTTGCCTGACCAGCATTTGGGACGAAACACGGCCTATACGCTGGGTATCCCTTTAAGTCGGATGGCGGTTTGGGATCCGCAGAAGCAGCAGCTGGAATACGAGGGAGAATTGGATGATGTAAAGGTGATTTTGTGGAAAGGCCACTGCTCGGTACATGAAAAGTTTACGGTCGAAAATATTCAATTCCTCAGGCAGACCAATCCAGAGATGAACATCATCGTTCACCCGGAATGCACCCATGAAGTGGTACAGCTGTCGGACATGGCCGGCTCTACTCACTACATTATTCAGGCTATTCAAAAAGCACCTCCCGGCAGTTCATGGGCCATTGGAACAGAAATGAATCTTGTAAACCGTCTGAAAAACGATCATCCGGACAAAACCATCATTTCATTGAATCCAAACATGTGTCCGTGTCTCACCATGAACCGCATTGATCTCCCGCATCTTACCTATTCGCTTGAGCGGATTCTACAGGAAGAGCCGGGAAACATCATCACAGTGGATAATGAAACAACTGAATACGCTGTAAAAGCACTCCAGCGAATGCTGGTAAGAGCTTAACATTTAGCACCCTCCTGCCAAAGTCATACAGCTGATTTTCAGGGCATAAATTGGTAAAGGACCGACTACTGAAATAGGTAGTAGCACAATGCCCAGATTTTCATATACTGTAAAGAAATTTTGGCAGGAGGGAGTTTTGTTTACGTGAGAATTCATATCGTTCAAAAAGGTGATACTCTCGAAAAAATCGCCGATAAGTATAACATTCCATTAGAAGAACTACGACGGGTAAACGCCGGCACATCATATGGCGGAGTACTTGAAAGGGGATCAAAAGTTAAAATACCTTCTCCCGAAATACCGGCAGGCCGGGGAGAAAAAATGAAAATGCCGTTCAAGCTGCCGTCCAAAAAAGAGCAGCCAATGAAAAAAGAGATGCCCAAAAAGGAAATGCCGGTCGCCCCGGTTCAGGAAATCCCGGTTCCTGCTCCGCCACCGCCGCCGCCTAAACCAGCACCCATTCCCGCTCCTCCAAAAGCCGCTCCAATTATCCCGAAAGCAGAACCCAAATTCGTACCCAAGGCAGAACCAAAATTCGTTCCCAAGAATGAACCAAAAATGGCGCCGAAAGCAGAACCGAAAATGGCACCAAAGGCAGAGCTAAAAATGCCTATGAAGGCAGGGCCGATTATGTCGTTGAAACCGGCACTCGCAAAAAAGGATATGCCTTTTAATCCATTGCTGCCAAAGAAATCGTACAAAGAATCTTCCATGAAATCTCCGAAACCGCTGGCGCCGATGAGCAATAAGGATTTTACCGCATACATGGAGTCTTCCTCTTCTTCTCATATGAAATGGGGGCACCAACAGCAGATTCACCATCAGCCACCAAAGATGGATTTTGCACCACCAGTTTATATGTCCCCGCCAGCAGGTCTTACTCATGGGAAAGATGGCTTTGGTATGGGAAAACAAATGCATCCTTTTTTGGCAGAGGAATCCTCTTCTGCAATGAACCACATGTATTCTGGTGTTCCCCCTATGTTTGAGCAGCCGCAAGGCTATACCGCACCTGTATACGGGGGTGCAGGAGCGGGTATGCCTCCTTTTAGTGCAATGCCTGGACAGGGACAGCAGATGTATCCGTCCTATCAAGGGGGAGGAACACCTTCCATAGGTGGCCAAGGAGCCGGTCAAATGGGTTACGGCAGCATGCCACAGCAAGGTCAAATGAGCTCACAGCAGGGAATGCAAGGCCAGCAGTATGGAGGTCAGCAATACGGTGGCCAGCAATACGGTGGCCAGCAAACGGGCCAGGGAATACAAGGCCAGCAGTATGGCGGCCAGCAATACGGCAGCGGCCAGCAGACGGGCCAGGGAATGCCAGGTCAGCAGTATGGAGGCCAGCATTACGGAAGCGGTCAGCAGATGGGTCAAGGAATGCCAGGCCAGCAGTACGGAAGTGGCCAACAGATGGACCCGGGAATGTCAGGCCAGCAGATGGGTCAGGGAATGCCAAGTCAGCAATATGGAAGCCAGCAAATGGGCAGTGGCCAGCAGATGGGCCAGGGAATGATGCCAGGTCAGCAATATGGAGGTCAGCAGTACGGAAGCGGCCAACAGATGGACCCGGGAATGTCAGGCCAGCAGATGGGGCAGGGAATGCCAAGTCAGCAATATGGAAGCCAGCAGATGGGCCAGGGAATGATGCCAGGTCAGCAATATGGAGGCCAGCAGTACGGAAGCGGCCAACAGATGGACCCGGGAATGTCAGGCCAGCAGATGGGTCAGGGAATCATGCCAAGTCAGCAATATGGAAGCCAGCAAATGGGCAGTGGCCAGCAGATGGGCCAGGGAATGATGCCGGGTCAGCAGTACGGAGGCCAGCAATATGGCATGAGTCCGCAAATGAGCCAGGGAATGATGCCGGGCCAGCAGTATGAAGGCCAGCAATATGGCATGAGTCCGCAAATGAGCCAGGGAATGCCAGGTCAGCAGTACGGAGGCCAGCAAATGGGCCAGGGAATGATGCCGGGCCAGCAGTATGGCGGCCAATATGAAACCGGTCGTCCTGACATGTACGGAGAATATCCTCAAGACCACGGTTTTGAAACATATTATGGAGACATGACCGATCACGGGTCATTCGGGGGTTACGTACCAGAACGCGGGGAAGGGATGCAGGAACTGCCGAATCCATACTCAGAAGCGGATTACCGTGATGGCTCAATAGACAGCCAGGATCAAGATGAAGAAGAATAAAGAATACAGAGATGGTTTCAAAAGAAAGCGTCTCTTCTTGAGCAGTCTAACTGGAAAAGGACTGGATGTGATCAGTCACTATTTCGTAAAATACAATGTTTGCATTGTTGAAACCAAAGCTGGCGTTTATGTGCTAAAAGGGTTTTCCCGAAAAGATGAGTGCATAGAGCAGTTAAAGCTTTCCCAATGGTATTCTCAATACGATCATCCCATGATGGGGGTTTATACCACGTATCCAACCGGTAAAAACGTTCATTACTTTGATCACATGTATTGGGGGATTATGCCGTTTTATAAAGGTGATGAACTCGATCTGAACGATGAAAAAGATGTCAGGGACGGAATACATGCCATCCGAAAATTTCACGCACAAAGCATCTATACATCCGACAGTTATCTTTCACTTCTTTCGAGCTATTCACTTATTGAAAAGTGGACGAAGCGATTTAATGCTTTTAAGCGGAATAGTAAAAAACATTCCATTTCTGCCGAGATGGATGAAGCCTTTCAAGAGATGATAGCCTGGGGTAAATGGTCATTAAGCCATTTAAACCGAAAAGAACTCGAACGGATGGAACAGGAGGCGCGGAAGAAGGGGGAAGTTTGCCATGGTGATGTGGCTCCTCACAATTTTATGCGCAGAAGTGAAGACGACGTTATCTTAATTGATTATGACTTATTCTCCGTGGTTCCGCACGATTATGACATTCTTCAGTATGTGAACAGGGTCATGCCGTATTGGGACTGGGCGCCTTCCATTTTACAAAAGTGTGAGGATCCGGAGCTTGTGGCCTTGCTTAAAAAGAAATGGTTTTTAACCGCATTGGTTTTTCCGACCGATTTATACAGAGAGTGGAACCGGGCGTTTGAAGCGGGGAAGGAACAAATCAAAGAGATGACCATTTTTACAGAAGATGATCTTTCTTACCGGCGAAAGTTCATCAGGCTTATTCAGGAAGTAATCTCCAAAAAATCGTGATGCCAAAAATTATATGTCTTACCTTTATGTAACAGAGTAAAAAAAGCCTCCGACAGCCATTATAGTGGTGAAAGGAGGTTTTTTGCATTGAAACCAATACTAAGTGGATTAACGGTTCTAACATTGGCAGCAGGACTTGTGGGATGTAATACCAATAAAGGTGCACTTGACCGCAATGATAACGACGTGCGGCCGATCGGTTATTACAACAAGCAGGGTGACCGCGATGGGATGGACCGCAGCAAAGGTCCTGTAACCGATATGATGGATAACAACCGTACGGACAATAACGCGCCAAGGAATGTAGGATACGATCAAAACTATGATGGTGCCCTTGCCGAAAAGATCCGTGACCGTGTCAACCGTATGAACAATGTAGACGATGCTCATGTTATTTTGAATGATAACAACGTCATTGTCGGGATAGATACCAGCGAAAACAACAAAAAGGCCGTGGATCACAGGGTCTATAGAGAAGTAAAGAAACTGGTTCCCAATCGGGATGTTCGTGTAACAACGGATGATAACCTCGTCAATCGAATCAAAAATGTAGATAATAATCTTCAAAACGGCAAGACCACGCGCGAAGTCAGCTCCGACGTTAAAGGCATTATGTCCGACATCGGAAAAGCTGGCACCGACTTAGGGAATGCAGTGAAACGTCCTTTCGAAAATAACCGCTAGAGAACAGATTTTTCTGTTCTCTTTTTTTGTGGCTGTTTAAACGTTACTTTTGAAGAAATGTTCACACCTCTCTTTGGTGTTATTATCCCCGTTTAGACGGACTCTGTGATACAATACGGAGAGGAAACGTATGGTCGCTTTATACAGCGGCACAGCGCTTGTGTTGTTTAGAAGGAGAGAACATGATTGATTGAACACATAAACGGTAAAATTGTACATGTTTCAGCCGAATACACTGTGCTTGAAGTGAATGGTATCGGGTACCAGATTCTCTGTCCCAATCCATTTATATACAGGGTGGGGCAAACAGAAACCATATACACGTTCCAATATGTAAGGGAAGATGTGCTTGCTTTGTACGGTTTTAAAGCGCGCAAGGAACGTGATCTGTTTCTGAAACTGCTGAACGTGTCAGGAATCGGTCCAAAAGGGGCGCTTGCCATTATGGCTTTTGGCCAGCCTGAACAAGTCATCCGTGCCATTGAGGCCGAAGATGAAGCGTTCCTGGTTAAATTCCCCGGTGTAGGGAAAAAAACCGCACGACAGATGATATTGGACTTGAAAGGGAAGCTGTCGATTTTTACAGACGAACCGGCTGAAGGATTATTTGCGACTCCGGCGCCTGGCCATTCAGATCAGCTGGATGAAGCGGTGGAAGCATTAACCGCATTGGGATATGCCAAAAAGGAGATCAACAAAGTGCTGCCTTCGCTTAAAAAGGAAGATCTGACTACGGATCAATACATTAGGAAAGCGCTGCAAAAGCTAGTGAATCATTAGGGGCGTGATCGCTTTGGACGATAGAATTGTATCTGGAGAAAGCTCGAAGGATGATTTTTTTGAACTGAGTTTACGTCCGGAATACCTGCATCAATACATAGGTCAGGAAAAAGTAAAAGAAAATTTGAATATCTTTATCCAGGCTGCCAAAATGAGAAATGAGGCACTCGACCATGTGCTTTTGTACGGTCCTCCAGGGCTTGGTAAAACGACCCTTGCCTCTATCATCGCGAGGGAAATGAATGTCAATTTCCGGTCCACGAGCGGTCCGGCGATTGAACGGCCGGGTGACCTTGCCGCAATTCTTACTGCGCTGGAGCCGGGAGATGTTTTATTCATTGATGAAATCCACCGTTTATCAAGGGCCATAGAAGAGGTGCTGTATTCGGCAATGGAAGACTTTTGTTTGGATATTGTCATCGGGAAGGGAGAGACAGCCCGGTCAGTCCGTTTGGATCTGCCTCCCTTTACACTTGTAGGAGCCACTACCCGTGCAGGATCACTGTCATCACCGCTCAGGGACAGGTTTGGCGTTTTGGCCCGGCTTGAATTTTATACGGTTGAAGAATTAACAGAAATTGTAACCCGAACAAGCGGTGTTTTTAATATGAAGATTGATCTGCAGTCTGCGTCAGAGATTGCCCGGCGGTCAAGAGGAACGCCGAGAATAGCCAACCGGCTGTTCAAGCGTGTCCGTGATTTTGCCCAGGTGGACGGGACAGACACCATTACTTTGGGCCTGGCTGATAAATCGCTGGAGATGCTTCAGGTTGACCGTTTAGGATTGGACCATATTGACCATAAATTATTACAAGGGATCATCCATAAATATAAAGGCGGTCCTGTCGGTCTTGAAACTATATCTGCTACGATCGGGGAAGAATCGCATACGATTGAAGATGTGTATGAGCCCTATTTGCTGCAGATCGGTTTTATACAGCGTACGCCAAGAGGGAGAGTAGCCACAGCTCTTGCGTATGAGCATTTTAATTTGGAGGTGCCGCATCCTTAATGGGAATTTCCCGGTTGTTGATAATTATGGGAATCGTATTGATAGTGATTGGCAGCCTATGGACATTTGTCGGCAAACTGCCCGGCGATCTTGTATTTAAAAAAGGCAACACAACGTTTTATTTTCCGATTGTCACATCGATCATTGCCAGTATTGTTCTGTCTTTGATCATGTATGTGATCGGTCGTTTTAAATAAGGAGGTCCAAAAGACCTTCGAGTAAGAGAAACAGGAGAAGAAAATGGATATTAATATGTTTGACTTTGACCTTCCGGAAGAGCTGATTGCGCAAACTCCGTTAAAGGACCGAACAGCATCCAGGCTGATGGTACTTGACCCGGCAACCGGGAAGGTAGAACACAATACATTTAAAAATATTATCGATTACTTAAACCCGGGCGACTGCCTGGTGTTGAACGACACAAGAGTTCTTCCGGCAAGGCTTTTGGGTGAAAAGGAAGATACAAAAGCCAAAATCGAGATTTTGCTGCTGAAAGAAACAGGAGATGACACGTGGGAGACACTCGTGAAGCCAGCCAAACGCGTAAAACCGGGAACGACCGTTGTCTTTGGGAATGGTCTGCTGAAAGCCGTATGCACCGGGGAGACAGACCAGGGTGGCCGAACCTTTAAATTTGAATACGAGGGTATTTTTTACGAAATTCTTGATGCGTTGGGTGAAATGCCTCTTCCACCTTACATTAAAGAACAGCTGGAAGAGCGAGACCGTTATCAGACCGTTTATGCCAAGCACCAGGGCTCTGCTGCCGCTCCGACCGCGGGATTACATTTTACGGAATCTCTTCTTGAAGATATTAAGAAAAAAGGTGTTCATGTCACTTTTATTACACTCCATGTGGGACTTGGGACATTCCGGCCGGTATCGGCAGAAAATATTGAAGAGCATGACATGCATGCCGAATTTTATCAGATCACAAAAGGTACAGCTGAACTGCTGAACCATGTGAAAAAGAACGGCGGACGGATTGTATCTGTTGGCACTACATCCACCCGGACACTTGAAACTGTTGCAGGTAAACATGGTAAATTTTGTGAGGATTCCGGATGGACCGATATCTTTATTTATCCCGGTTATACGTTTAAAGCGATTGACGGAATGATTACGAATTTTCATTTGCCAAAGTCCACGCTGATCATGCTGATCAGTGCGCTTGCCGGCCGTGAACATGTCCTGAAAGCTTACAAGGAAGCCGTAAATGAACGATATCGATTCTTCAGCTTTGGGGATGCCATGCTGATTCTAGAAGGAGAGAACAAACATGACAGCAGCCGTCCGGTATGAATTAATCAAAACGTGCAAGCAATCGGGAGCGAGGCTTGGTAAAGTCCATACGCCACATGGTGTGTTTGAAACACCGGTATTTATGCCGGTAGGGACACTGGCCACTGTAAAAACAATGAGCCCGGAAGAGTTGAAAGACCTTGGGGCCAACATTATTTTGAGTAATACGTATCATCTGTGGCTTCGTCCGGGTCATGAAATCGTCCGAGAAGCAGGTGGTCTTCATAAATTTATGAATTGGGACCGTTCGATTTTGACCGATTCAGGCGGGTTTCAGGTCTTCAGTTTAAGTGATTTAAGAAAAATTACGGAAGAAGGCGTTCATTTCAGAAACCATTTGAACGGTGAAAAGCTGTTTTTAAGCCCGGAAGGTGCAATGGAGATTCAAAATGCTCTAGGTTCGGATATCATGATGGCATTTGATGAATGTCCACCATATCCGGCAGAGTACGAGTATATGAAGTCGTCCGTTGAACGGACAAGCCGCTGGGCCGAACGGTGTCTGAACGCCCATGAAAGGCCGCATGATCAGGGGTTGTTCGGAATTGTACAGGGTGGTGAATATGAAGATTTACGCCGTCAAAGTGCAGAAGATCTCGTATCCCTTGACTTTCCAGGATATGCTGTCGGGGGACTTTCCGTGGGTGAACCGAAAGACGTCATGAACCGGGTGCTGGAATTCACCACACCTTATTTGCCAGATAACAAACCAAGATATCTGATGGGTGTAGGTTCGCCTGACTCCCTTATTGATGGTGCCATCCGCGGGATTGACATGTTTGACTGTGTACTGCCAACACGCATCGCGAGGAACGGTACACTGATGACCAGTGAAGGAAGGCTGGTTGTCCGAAATGCAAAGTATGCCAAAGACTTCAGACCGCTTGATGAAAATTGCGATTGCTATACATGCCGAAATTACTCGCGCGCGTATATCCGCCATCTGGTCAAAAGCAATGAAACGTTTGGTTTCCGCCTTACGAGTTACCATAACCTTTATTTTTTGGTAAACTTAATGGAGCAGGTCAAGCAAGCGATCCGGGAAGACAGGCTGCTTGACTTCCGTGAAGAATTTTTCGAACAATATGGCTTTAATAAACCGGATGCGAAAAACTTTTAAGGTTTAACTAATTGAAAGGGGTGAAATAAATGGGTAGCTTAGGTTCTTTATTACCAATCTTGCTAATGTTTGTCATCTTCTACTTTTTGCTGATCAGACCTCAGCAAAAAAGGCAAAAGGCTGTGCGAACAATGCAATCCGGTCTGAAAAAAGGGGATCATGTTGTCACGATCGGCGGTCTTCACGGCACAATTGAAGTGCTGGAAGAAAACACGGTTGTCATCAAGTCCAAAGATGGTTCCGCATTGACGTTTGACCGCAATGCGATCCGTGAATCAAGAGAAGTATAATGAAAAGCAGAAGCGCCACCGCGTTTCTGCTTTTATTACGATTTGAACATTATTTATGACTGCTGACATTGACACCCATGATGGCTCCCAGCATACAAAGCAGCAAAAAGATACCGTGAAACAGGTATTGGGTGGAGGTGAATGTGGTTTGATAACCCAGATACTGAACCAAAAAAACGAATAAGGAAAAAAGAAGGGCGGTGCCTATACCGAGCATCATGCCTTTTTCTTTGCCTTTTTTTCCTGATAGAAAACCACCGATAAAAAGGGATAAAAAAGAAAGACCGGTGGTTACCCATTTCAAAGATACCTCTGTTAGTGACGTGAAGCGCAACAGAAGAGAAAGGATCAGACTGCTTATAATAATGGCAACCAATATGGCGGCAACTCCTTTTATCATTGCCGAAAACATATGCCTTGCATTCACCTGGATTCGTCCCCCTTTACATACAAGCCTTCCTTATAACCATATTCACTGTCGCAAAAAACAGAACCGGAAAAAAGACCATTATTTATTTCAATTACCAAAACCTACGCCTCATGTTCGCTCCCTGCCATGGTCAAACTAAGGTTGACTGAAAGAAGGGAGGGACTGCAATGGAATATTATACAATTGTGTTAAGGACCATTTTCGTCTACTTTATTTTAATTGGTGTGTTCCGCCTGATGGGAAAACGTGAAATCGGAAAATTGTCAGTTCTCGATTTTGTCGTGTCCATCATGATCGCCGAGCTTGCCGTTATCTCGATCGAAGACCCCAAAGTACCGATGCTTAAACATTTGATCGGAATCTTCGTACTGTTTCTTATACAAATTTTCCTTGCGTTCCTTTCTTTGAAGAGCAAAAAAGTGAGAGAAATAGTGGACGGGAAGCCTTCAATCATTATTGAGAACGGACACATAAACGAATCTGAAATGAAAAGGCAACGGTATAATTTTGATGATTTGCTTACCCAACTGAGAGAAAACAATGTGAGAAACGTGACAGACGTGGAATTCGGAATACTGGAATCTACGGGTAAACTTTCAGTGATTACAAAAGAGGACAGCGTGAAGACAGGTGATTCTGAAATTCCTTACAGTAACCTTCCTTTGGTATTTCCAGTGATTCTGGATGGGAAAATTCAGGAAGAGCACTTGAAAAAATTGGATAAAACCTCCCTCTGGCTGCGTCAGGAATTGCGAAAAATGGGGTTTAGGGACACAAAGAAAATTACGCTTTGCACAATCAATAAAAACGGAACCTTATATGTGGACCAAAAAGACGAGTAAGCAGTCTCCCGTTTGGGAAGCTGCTTTTATACCCATCGCTTAATAATGGGCAACTGCCTGAGATCGTCTCTTTTTATGAGCCGAAAGAAAAACAGGGTTGTAAGGTAGAGAATACCGGTAAGTAACAAACTGAAACAGATGCCAGGCACTTTTGAAAACTGTGGAAAGATATACGTATAAATAAAGTGGGAACCAAAACCAGTGATCAGGATCGACATTAAACCAAAGATAAAATCCTTTGCTTTTATAGAATAGCTGATGGCTTTTGCGACGCTTGCAAAATGAAGGAGCGTAACGACAACGATTCCCAGCACAATGGCCAGTGCCACTCCCATAATCCCGAACTCTGGCCGGGTGGCAAGTGCGAAGATGGCGGCAAGCTTGACGACAGAGCCAATGAGGCTGTTCATCATCGCAGCTCTGGCCAAATTCATGGCCTGCAGCACAGCCTGCAAGGGACCTTGAAAGTAAAGAAAGAAAAACAGTGGGGTCATCACCTTCAAATAGCTCGCCGAGGCCGGTGAATCATACATTAGATCCATAATGGGAACAGCATACACGTACATCACCACAGCGGCTATGCCCCCGGACAGCATGGAAAGTCGCAAAGCCTGATTCAGCCGATGTTCAATCAGGCCATACTTCTTATTGGCGTTGGCTTCGCTGATCGCAGGAACAAGTGATACGGATAACGAAAATGTGATAAATGTGGGCAAGAATAACAAGGGAATAACGTAACCGGCCAGTTCCCCATACTGCCTGGTGGCTGCGATTGCACTGACTCCGGCGATGGCGAGACTTTGTGCGACCACAATAGGTTCAAAAAAGTAAGAAACCGACCCGATCAGCTGGCTTCCGGTTGTAGGAAGGGCAATGCCAAGCAATTCTTTCAGCGTATCATGCCCGCTTTTCAACTGTTTGAAAAAGCCTTTTCGGACTTTCATGTTTTTTTTCAACTTAAACATGGAAAACATATAAAGGAGAGAAGCCAGTTCTCCGATAATTACGGAGATCATGGCTCCTGCCGCTGCAAATTCAACACCATAGGGTAGAAAAAAGCTGGTTAAAAGTGCAACAAGAGTAATCCGCACAATTTGTTCAATTACCTGTGAATAGGCGGAAGGACGCATGTTTTGCAGCCCCTGAAAATAGCCTCTCAGTACAGAAGATACGGCAATGATCGGAACCACGGGTGCAATTGCAATTAATGGATAAAAGGTTCTTTTGTCTGTAAAGAAATAGTGAGATAATATAGGAGCGGCTACTATCATGGCCGTCGTAAAGATAATGCTTAATACCCCTGTGATCGCAAGAGAGACGATCAGCACTTTTTTAATTTTCTTACGGTCTCCTTTTGCATCCGCTTCGGCAACCAGTTTGGAAATCGCAACCGGAAGGCCCATGCGTGTTAATGTAATGGCAAGCAGCATGGTCGGCACTGCCATCATATACAAACCAACGCCTTCCTGGCCCATGACCCGGGCCACCACAATACGATTAATAAAACCAAGGATCCTTGTGATCAGTCCCGCCAGTATGAGAAGGAGAGTTCCCTGGATGAGTGTTTGTTTTGACATTTTTGGGCCCTACTTTCTTTTCAGAAATGAAATCGACCGTCTGGCATCTGTGTAACCCATTTATATGGAGAAAAGGGACAAAGCATGACAAGTAGTTTCGTTCAAAAAAGAGAAAAAACGAGGTGAAAAAACGGTGAATGCCACGTCGTTTGAAGAGTTACAAGATCAGGTGGAACCCGCGTTAAAAAGCAAAACCGAAGAATTTCACTTTCTTGGCTATGAGAGCGTCACAAGCGAGGAAATCTGGGATTGCGTCATACAAAAAGCGCAAAAGAAAAAAGTAGAAGTAAGGCTTCACGTTCTTGTAGGTTTGATTCTCAATTTGTCGTTGACCGATTTTATGAATTGGCTGACGCTTGAAGCCTATAAAAAGGATGTAAAATAAGAGGCCATTGCATCGTGATGGTTTCTTTTTTTCTTTCGGGCAAAACAGGGATTGTGTAAGTTTTTACAAAGTTCACCTTATGAAATTGACAGAAAAAAACAACAGTCGATATAATGGGGAAGGTTGGACTCATTTTACATAATGGCTTCATTTTGTTTGTAAAGCAGTGTAGCAGCATGAAGGAGGAAAGGGATAATGGTAAAAAAGAACAGGATTGCCACGTTTATATTAATCCTGGCCGCTTTTGCGGTATTAATCGGTTTCACCACACCGCAAATCGTGAAAAACATTAAACTGGGTCTTGATCTGCAAGGCGGGTTTGAGGTTCTTTATCAGGTAAAACCGGCAAAAAAAGGCCAAAAGATTGATAATGATGTGTTAAAAAGTGCTGTACAGGCATTGGATCGCAGGGTGAACGTACTCGGTGTATCAGAACCAAATATCACCATCGAGGGTAAGGACAGAATCCGTGTCCAGCTCGCAGGGGTGAAGGATCAAAACAATGCCCGTAAGCTCCTTTCCACGAAAGCACAGCTGACGTTCCGCGATGTAAACGATAAAGTTTTGCTCGACGGTTCCGACCTTAAAGGCGGCGGTTCAAAAGTTACATATAACCAGCAAAACCAGCCGATTGTCCAGCTTACGCTGAAAGACGGAGACAAGTTTGGTGAAGTAACAAAAAAAGTGATGAATATGGGGCCTGGGCAAAATCAGCTGGTCATCTGGCTCGATTATGAAAAAGGCGATTCCTATAAAGCGGAAGCCGGGAAAAAAGACCCGAAATTCATTTCTGCTCCTTCTGTAAACAGCGTTCTTGACCAAAAACAGGTTGTCATTGAAGGGCGCTTTACACAGGAAGAGGCGCAAAATTTAGCAGATATTTTAAATGCCGGAGCGCTTCCGGTTAAACTGAAAGAAGTATATTCCACTTCAGTGGGGGCGAAGTTTGGGGAACAGGCGCTGCATGATACAATCTATGCGGGCTTTATTGGAGTAGCTATCATTTTCCTTTTCATGCTCCTTTATTACCGGATTCCTGGTCTTGTTGCCGTAATTACCTTAAGCATATACATTTACTTGATCCTGCTTATTTTTGACTGGATGAATGGCGTCCTGACCTTGCCGGGTATTGCCGCACTGATCCTCGGGGTTGGAATGGCTGTAGATGCCAACATTATCACGTATGAACGGATCAAGGAAGAACTAAGAAGCGGCAAGTCGGTGATGAGTGCGTTTAAAGCCGGAAACCGCAGATCATTTACCACAATCTTTGATGCGAACATCACAACAATCCTGGCCGCAGGAGTGTTATTTGCCTATGGTACAAGTTCAGTTAAAGGGTTTGCATTGGTACTTATCATTTCAGTGCTTGCCAGCTTTATCACAGCCGTGTACGGCTCCCGGGTGTTCCTTGGACTGCTGGTTAAAAGCAGATGGCTTGATAAAAAGCCAGGGTACTTCGGCGTGAAGGAGAGTGAAATCAGTGAGCTTTAATTACGACTTTGTCAAACACCGTAAGATATTCTTTATTTTCTCTTCAATTATTACCGTGCTGGGGATCGTATCTCTTTTGGTCTTTGGCTTAAACCTGGGCATTGATTTTGAGAGCGGATCGAAGGCTGAAGTCCAGGCGAAGACGTCCATAAACGCAGAGGATCTTTCTGACACGCTGAACAGTGCGGGGCTGAAGCCTGAAGAGATTCCGGTGCTCGCAGGACAAAACAACCAGCGTGCGTCCGTTGCATACAACAAAGTTTTATCAAAGGATGAAATTGCAAAGTTTAAAACAACGATAAAAGACAAATATGGAACAGAACCGAGTGTGAGTACGGTATCTCCGGTGGTCGGCCGTGAATTGGCCAGAAATGCCTTGATTTCCGTGTTGATCGCTTCGGTGGGCATCATCATTTATGTGGGCATCCGCTTTGAGTTCCTGATGGCCCTCGCTGCCATTATTGCGTTGCTGCATGATGCCTTCTTGATTATTGCGGTATTCAGCTTCCTTCGTTTGGAAGTGGACCTTACGTTTATTGCGGCGGTACTGACCATTGTCGGTTATTCCATCAATGATACCATCGTTACGTTTGACCGAATCAGGGAGAACATGAAGAAGACGAGAATCAAGAACAAAGACGTTCTCGCCGGAGTGGTCCACGACAGCATCAAACAGACGCTTACCCGTTCTATCAACACAGTACTGACCGTATTGGTGGCAGCGGTGGCGCTTTGGATCTTTGGAAGTGAATCCATCCGCAACTTCTCGATCGCTCTATTTATCGGTTTGATGTTCGGTATGTATTCTTCCATCTGTATCGCTTCACAGCTCTGGTTCGTTTGGAAGGCCAAACAATTAAAGAAACGAAACTTCAAGCCGGCAGACAGCCAGGCATAAAACAAACAATTTCATTATGGATTTCATTGTCACCTCTTAACCACTTTTGTATAATGAGTAGGTTAAGAGGTGATTTCATGTTACAGGCAAGAACGCGCTGGAACCTCCTGCCCGTTCCGGAAGAGCAGGCTTCTGCCTTATCTTCTGCATTAAAAATACCGGAACTGGTGGCAAAGCTGCTGGTTTCAAGAGGGATGGAGACCGTTGAAAGTGCAGAGCGCTTTTTATACAGCGGCCCGCAAGCATTTTATGATCCATTCATGCTGGATGGAATGAATGAAACAGTAAACAGGATTAAAACGGCCATAGAGCAAAATGAAAAGATTTTGATCTTTGGTGATTATGATGCGGATGGTGTCAGCAGCACATCTGTAATGGTATATACATTAAAGGCTTTGGGAGCCGATTTTGAATTTTACATACCGAACCGTTTTACAGAAGGATACGGACCGAATGAGCCTGCCCTCAGATGGGCGAGGGAGCAAGGTTTTACCCTTGTCATTACAGTGGATACAGGAATTTCGGCTGTTCACGAAGCGCAGGTCGCTAAAGAGATTGGTCTTGATTTTATCGTAACGGATCATCATGAACCGCCTCCTGTTCTTCCGGGTGCATACAGTATTGTTAATCCTAAAAAACCGGGCTGCCCATACCCGTTTAAAGGTTTGGCAGGCGTCGGCGTGGCATTTAAGGTTTCCCATGCACTTCTTGGAGAAGCCCCGCTGCACCTGCTTGACATCGCCTGTATTGGCACAATTGCCGATCTGGTGCCATTAGTGGACGAGAACCGGATTATTGCCAGGGAAGGCATTAAAGCACTGGAGAGAACCACCAAAAAAGGATTAAGAGCGCTTCTTGAAGTGGCCGGATTAAAGGATACGGTTTTAAACGCAGAACATGTCGGTTTTGCGATCGGGCCGAGGGTAAATGCCGCCGGCCGGCTGGATTCCGCTGTTCCTGCAGTTGAGCTTTTTACAACAGAGGACGAAGAAGCGGCAAAGATGCTCGCATCAGAAATCGATCAATTAAACAAAACCCGCCAGTCGATCGTTTCCGAAATTACGAAAGAAGCTGTTGAGGAAGTGGAACAGAACTTCCCTCCGGAGGATAATGCGGTTCTTGTGATCGCTAAAGAAGGCTGGAACCCGGGAGTCATCGGCATCGTGGCTTCACGTTTAGTGGAGAAATTTTATCGTCCGACGATCGTGCTAAGCATTGATTCGGAAAAAGGCCTCGCCAAAGGATCAGCAAGGAGCATTGAGGGCTTTGATATGTTCGAGAATCTGTCACTGAGCCGGGATATCCTTCCTCATTTTGGAGGGCATCCAATGGCGGCTGGTATGACGCTTGCAGCAAGTGATCTGGACGAATTGAGAAGCCGACTGAACCGCCAGGGCCGGGAGCAGCTGACAGAAGAAGATTTTAAACCGGTGACTGCCATTGATCTTGAATGTTCTCTGGATGAAGTTACCATTGAAACGATTGAGCAGATGAACAAGCTTGCGCCGTTTGGGGTCAATAATCCGACACCGCGGGTCTTGATTCCCGATGTGAACATCAGTGAAATCAAAAAGATTGGCAGCCAGTCCAATCACCTGAAAATCCAATTCTCAGATGGGAAGCATAAGCTTGATGCCATCGGATTTCACAAAGGTGAATTGATGGATGAGCTGAGCTATCATTCTCCGGTATCAGCTGTCGGAGAACTGTCCATTAATGAGTGGAACGGTTACCGAAAACCGCAGCTGATGCTCAGTGATCTTGCTGTGAGGGAATGGCAGCTGTTCGATCTCAGAGGAATAAGAGATGCACAAAAAAAATTGTTCTCTCTTCCCGAAAGCAAAGTGCTGATTATTGCGTTTGAAGAAGAGACGATGAAACACCCGGCGTTTTCGGAGCTTCAGGAGAGGATTTATCTTTATCCCCAACAAAAGGATCAAATGAATTTTGCCGGTAAATATGTTGTTTTTCTTGATGTGCCAAAAACAAGAGAAGAATTTTTTTATCTTCTTGAAAGCAATCCGGAGCCTGAACGAACCTATGTTATTTTTCATCAGGAAAATGACCAGTTCTTTTCATCTGTTCCGACGAGAGAGCAGTTCCGCTGGTTTTATGCCTTTTTAACGAAACGGAAGTTATTTGATGCCGCGCGACACGGGGAAGAGCTGGCCAGGCTCAAGGGATGGTCAAAAGAAGCCGTGCCTTTTATGTCAAAAGTGTTTTTTGAGCTGGACTTTGTTACAATAGAAAATGGTGTTATTACGATCAAGGATCGGCCTGAGAAAAAAGACTTGAAGCATTCAACTACATATAGGAATAAACTGGAGCAGGCTGCAATTGAAAACCAGCTCGTCTTTTCTTCCTATCAGGAATTGAAAAACTGCTTCCATCAGTCAAGGAAAGCCCCTCAGGCATAGATACAGGAGGAAAAAAGAAAATGGACTACAAAAAATATATATCCGTGGTGGAAGATTTTCCGCTTGAAGGTATTCGATTCAAAGATATTACAACCCTGATGCAGGATGGCGAAGTATATGCCAAAGCAGTGGATGATATCGCAGAATACGCAAAGGATCGAAATATTGATGTCATTGTGGGTCCTGAAGCAAGGGGCTTTATTGTTGGCTGCCCGGTTGCTTATAAATTGGGGCTTGGCTTTGTGCCGGTTCGAAAAGATGGAAAATTGCCGCGTGAAGTGGTAAAAGTAAGTTATGGACTTGAATATGGCAAGGATGTGCTTACCATACACAAAGATGCCATTAAGCCCGGCCAAAGAGTATTGATTACGGATGACCTTCTGGCAACAGGTGGCACAATTGGTGCGACTATTGAATTGGTAGAGCAGCTTGGCGGTGTTGTTGCCGGGATTGCATTCATGATCGAACTTACGTATTTGGATGGACGCGAAAAGCTATCTGGCTATGATATGTTTACGTTAACGCAATATTAAGATAGAAAGGGTGCTCTCTGTAATGGAGTACTCTTTCTTTTTCATATAGAATTGTAAATAAAGGAAATTCGACAATTTTCGTTTTTTACTTTACAGCTTCACGTTTTTTCAAGATAATAGAAGCACTATACAATTTTGACGTTAGGTGATTTTCATGACGATAGAAGAAGTATTAAAAAATGCAGAAAGCTATCTTTCCCAGGAAGATATTGAATTCTTGCGAAAAGCTTACGAATATGCAAAGGATGCACACGAAGGCCAATTCCGCAAATCGGGAGAGCCGTACATTCAGCATCCAGTTGAAGTGGCTGGTATTCTGGTCGATCTTCAAATGGACCCAGTCACAGTGGCTGCGGGTTTTCTTCATGATGTGGTGGAAGATACACCTATTACGCTGAAGGATATCAGCGACCGGTTTAATGAAGAAGTAGCCATGCTTGTTGATGGAGTCACCAAGCTGAAGAAAATCAAGTTTAAGTCAAAAGAAGAACAGCAAGCCGAAAATCACCGAAAAATGTTCGTAGCAATGGCCCAGGATATTCGCTGTATTTTGATTAAACTAGCAGACCGCCTGCACAATATGCGCACATTGAAGCATATGCCAAAAGAGAAACAGATTCAAAAAGCAAATGAAACCCTTGAAATTTTTGCGCCCCTGGCCCACAGGCTTGGTATCTCTACCATTAAGTGGGAGCTTGAAGATGTTTCATTGCGGTATCTGAATCCACAGCAGTACTACAGGATTGTAAACCTGATGAAGCAAAAGAGAGCGGAACGTGAGCAATATGTCGAAGAAGTGATGAGTGAGATCAACAGCCGTTTGTCAGAAGTGCAGATCAAAGCTGACATTTCAGGACGGCCAAAGCACATCTACAGCATTTACAGAAAAATGGTCAAGCAGAACAAACAGTTTAATGAAATCTACGATCTGCTTGCTGTCAGGGTAATTGTACACAACATCAAAGACTGCTATGCAGCTTTGGGTATCATCCATACGGCATGGAAGCCTATGCCCGGGCGTTTCAAAGATTATATTGCGATGCCAAAAGCCAATATGTATCAATCTCTTCATACAACGGTTATCGGTCCAAAAGGCGATCCGCTTGAAGTGCAAATCCGTACCATTGAAATGCATCGTGTGGCAGAATACGGGATTGCCGCTCACTGGGCATACAAGGAAGGCTCCAAGAAAGCCCCGGTTAACACGTTTGAAAATAAGTTAACCTGGTTCCGCGAAATTTTGGAGTGGCAGAATGATGTGGCAGATGCGGAAGAGTTCATGGAATCACTGAAAGTGGATCTATTCTCGGATATGGTGTTTGTCTTTACTCCAAAAGGGGATGTAATTGAGCTTCCTGCTGGCTCCGTGCCGCTGGACTTTGCCTACCGGATCCACACAGAGATCGGAAACCGGTGTATAGGTGCGAAGGTCAACGGAAAAATGGTGACGCTCGATTACAAGCTGAAGACCGGCGACATTATTGAGATCATGACGAGTAAGCATTCCTACGGACCAAGTCAGGACTGGCTCAAGATTACGCAAAGCTCACACGCGAAAAATAAGATCCGGCAGTTTTTCAAACGGGAACGCCGGGAGGAGAACGTCGCCAAAGGCAAGGAATTGATTGAGAAGGAAGTTATTGGCCGCGGATTTGACCTTAAAGATGTTTTTACACAAGAAAACATTCAAACGGTTATCAGAAAGTACAATTTTTCAAACGAGGAAGATATGTATGCCGCTGTCGGTTACAACGGCATAACGGGAGCCCAAATTGCAACAAGACTGACTGATAAGCTTCGCCGGAAAAAAGATCAGGAGCAGGAAAACAAGCAGCTTCTTGATGTGATTTCGGAATCCAAAAGTCTGCCGGCACCCAAGAAAACCGACTCAGGCATTGTTGTCAAAGGCATTGACAACCTTCTGATCCGTCTTTCCAAATGCTGCAATCCTGTGCCGGGGGACGACATCGTAGGCTATATTACAAAAGGCAGGGGTGTTTCCGTACATCGCATGGATTGTGTGAATGTAACGACCGGAGATGCTCAGGTCAGACTGCTGCCAGTAGAATGGGAAGGCAGCATTGAAAAACCGAAAAACTATAATGTGGATATTGAAATCAACGGGTTTGACCGCCGGGGTCTCCTGAACGAGGTCCTTCATGCTGTAGGCGAAACAAAAACCAATATTACTGCTGTTTCGGGAAGATCCGACAGAAACAAGATGGCGACGATCAGTATGTCCATTTCCATACAGAATGTGAACCATCTGCAAAAGGTAGTCGAACGGATCAAACAAATTCCTGATATATACGCGGTACGCCGTGTCATGCAATAAAGAAACAAAGGAGAGCGACATGCGAATAGTTTTACAGCGGGTAACAGAGGCTTCTGTTACCGTAGACGAAAAAGTCGTGGGCCAAATTGGCCACGGCTTGTTGCTCCTTGTCGGAGTAACGCATGGAGACACAGAAAAGGATGCGGAATTTCTTGCTGAAAAAGCGGCCAATCTTCGGATTTTTGAAGATGAACAGCAAAAAATGAATCTCTCGTTGCTCGATGTCGGGGGATCTATTTTATCCGTATCGCAATTTACCTTGTACGGTGACTGCAAAAAGGGAAGGCGGCCCAACTTTATGAATGCTGCCAAACCCGACCAGGCCAGAACGCTGTATGAGACGTTTAACGGAATGCTCAAGGAAAAAGGCATTACGGTTGAAACCGGCATTTTTGGGGCGATGATGGACGTGGCGTTCACGAACAGCGGCCCTGTCACCCTGATCCTCGACAGCATGGAATAAAACTTATAAAACCTTCACCTTTTGGAAAAGCTAAAAAAAAGGTGAAAGGAAGATTTGGATGCGCAACGGAGAAAAAGGAGAACATGTACATGCCCCTGTGAATCAACTGATGGGCATTGAATTTCATGATTTTATCCAAAAGGAAGCTTCATCAAGCAATATGGAACTGGCAGAGGAATTTGGAGTTCCGCTTCGCAGCGTGATCAGCCTGCGCAAGAAGATGAGGCGGTAGCCATTTTTGAAAAAATTTCGGAAAAAAATATTGACATTGTTCTTCAGGATGCGTAAGATAAATAACAATTCAATGAAATGACCAGTGACGGAGAAAAGTAGGTAAACCCCACATCGCCAGAGAGGAAGTGCCGCAGGCTGAGAGCACTTCTGCATGATGATTTAGTGAAAGACACTCCTGAGGTTTCAATTCGAACGGAAAATGAACCATACCCCAGTAGAGTTGGACGCATGCAGGCGTTACTTGCATTTGAGCGGAAGCGTATGCTTCAACCAGGGTGGCACCGCGGGTATGTAACTCCCGTCCCTATTATTATCACGATAATAATAGGGACGGGAGTTTTTTATTTTTCTAATCAAATGAAAATGAATGATGACTGATACAAGGAGGATGGGCGATGGGATATCAAATTCCAAGAGGAACACAGGATATTTTACCGGGAACCGTTGAGAAATGGCAGTATGTAGAGAACAAAGCTAGAGAGATTTGCAGCAGGTATAACTATAAGGAGATTCGGACACCAATCTTTGAACATACCGAACTCTTTTTGAGAAGTGTCGGGGACACAACGGATATTGTCCAAAAAGAGATGTATACCTTTACGGACAGAGGTGAAAGAAGCCTTACACTTCGGCCGGAGGGAACGGCAAGCACAGTGAGATCCTATGTGGAAAACAAACTGTTTGGGCTCCCTCAGCAGCCGACCAAGCTATATTATATCGGGCCGATGTTTCGCTACGAGCGGCCGCAGGCAGGGAGATACCGTCAGTTCGTTCAGTTTGGCATTGAAGCCATGGGAAGTGACGATCCATCCATCGATGCAGAAGTAATGGCGCTGGCCATGGATGTTTATAAAGAACTTGGGTTAAAACGTCTGCGTCTGGTTCTGAACACATTGGGTGATAAAGAGAGCAGGAAAGCGCACAGAGATGCGCTCGTGGCTCATTTTGAACCACGTATCGGCGAGTTTTGCCATGATTGCCAAAACCGTCTGCAAACCAATCCCCTCAGGATTCTGGACTGTAAGAAGGACCGTGATCACGAACTGATGAAGACGGCTCCTTCCATTCATGATTATCTGAATGAAGAATCAAGAAATTACTTTGAAACAGTAAAGTCGACGCTGACAGCGATGGGTATTGATTTTGTGATTGATCCGACACTTGTTCGGGGATTGGATTATTACAATCATACCGCTTTTGAGATTATGAGTGATGCAGAAGGCTTTGGTGCGATTACAACCTTAAGCGGCGGCGGCCGATACAACGGATTGGCTGAAGAAATTGGCGGACCGGCTACACCGGGGATCGGATTTGCGATGAGCCTTGAACGTTTGCTGCTGGCCCTTGATGCAGAAGGGGTAACACTTCCCATTGAAGATTCACTGGACTGCTATCTGGTCGCGATGGGAGAATCGGCAAAAGAGAAGGCACCATCCATTCTGTATCAACTCCGTAAAGCAGGCTTGAAAGCAGACAAAGACTATATGGATAAAAAAATGAAAGCCCAGTTTAAAGCCGCAGACCGGACAAACGCCAAGTTTGTTGCCGTGCTGGGTGACGATGAACTGGCCAATGGAGTCATCTCCGTGAAAGAGATGGAATCCGGCAATCAGACTGAAGTTGAGCTTGAAGAAGTAACACAATATATTTTGAAGCAAATTTGAGGAGGAGTTTCAGCATGGCAGAAAGAACGCATCAATGCGGAATATTGAATGAACAGCATGTCGGAGAGGAAGTCATCCTTAACGGCTGGGTGCAGAAGAGAAGAGATCTTGGAGGATTGATTTTCATTGATCTTCGCGACCGTTCGGGTCAGGTACAGGTAGTCTTCAGCCCGGAGGTGTCCAAGGAAGCACTCGACATTGCTGAAAAAGTAAGAAGCGAATTTGTGTTGAGTGTAAAGGGGACTATTGTTTCCCGTTCGGAAGGAACCGTGAATGAGAATGTACCAACCGGCAAAATTGAAGTTTTGGGAAAAGAACTTCAAATCATTAACAGTGCCAAAACGCCTCCATTCTCCATTTCAGAGGACAATGACATTAATGAAGACGTTCGCCTGAAATACCGCTATCTTGATTTAAGAAGGCCGGCCATGCAGGATACGATGAAACTCCGCTATCGTATTACAAAAACGATTCGCGATTTTCTTGATGCTCAGGAGTTTATGGAAATTGAAACACCAATGCTGACAAAGAGTACACCTGAAGGAGCACGTGACTATCTTGTGCCAAGCCGTGTGCATCCGGGTCACTTTTATGCTCTTCCTCAGTCACCGCAACTGTTTAAACAGCTTTTGATGGTTTCTGGATTTGAACGTTACTTCCAGGTTGTCCGCTGTTTCCGTGACGAGGATTTGCGCGCAGACCGTCAGCCTGAATTTACTCAAATTGACATTGAAACATCTTTCCTCGGTCAGGAAAAACTTATGGCTATGATGGAAGAACTGATGGTACAGCTTGCTCAGGAAGTCCGCAGCTTTTCGGTTCAAACGCCGCTTCCTCGTTTAACTTATGCAGAAGCGATGGACCGCTATGGATCAGACAAACCTGACACTCGTTTTGGAATGGAGCTGCTTAACGTTTCCGAGCTCGTAAAATCATGCGGTTTTAAAGTTTTCGCTTCAACAGTGGAAGGCGGCGGAGAAGTTAAGGCGCTGAATGTAAAGGGCCAAGCAGCGAACTATTCTCGTAAGGATATTGATGTTCTCACCGATTTCGTCAAGCGGTATGGAGCCAAGGGCCTTGCGTGGCTGAAGCTGGAGGAAAACGAGCTGAAAGGCCCGATCGCCAAGTTCTTCAATGAAGAAGAACAGCAGGGATTGATTCAGGCTCTTGAAGGAGAAGCCGGGGACCTGTTCCTGTTTGTGGCTGACAGCAAGCAGGTAGTGGCCGATTCTCTTGGAGCACTTCGCTTAAAACTCGGTAAGGACTTGAACCTGATTGATGATAGCCAGTTGAATTTCCTTTGGGTGGTAGACTTCCCGCTTGTTGAATTTGACGAAGATGCAGACCGCTATGTCGCTCTTCACCATCCATTTACGATGCCGAAGGATGAAGATCTAGAGCTCCTTGAAAGCAATCCTGGAGAGGTTCGTGCGAAGGCCTATGACTTGGTGCTGAACGGTTATGAACTTGGCGGAGGATCTCAACGTATCTATCAAAGAGACATTCAGGAGAAAATGTTCAAAACCCTCGGATTTACAGAAGAGGCTGCAAAAGAAGAGTTTGGCTTCCTCATGGATGCCTTTGAATATGGAACGCCTCCACATGGAGGAATAGCACTTGGATTGGACCGTCTCGTCATGATTCTGGCCGGTAGGAACAACCTGCGCGACACCATTGCTTTCCCGAAAACGGCAAGTGCCAGCGACCTTTTGACCAATGCTCCATCCACCGTCAGCGAGAAGCAATTAAACGAACTTCACCTGGCTGTAAAACTTGGTGAAGAAGCTGGACAAAAGGCATAGGAAAGAAGTTGGAACTGTTAGAAAATTTAAATAATGAGGGTGTATTCTCTTGTCTTACCCTATTGGATGTGATATGATTTATTCCAATAAGAGTCCTGATGTGTTCGTTAATACCGAATGTTTTGAGCCAACACTTTTTAATCGGGAGCTGGTGTTTTGACAAAGCGTGCATGCCTCCTTGCAGGGGACGCATTAATTGCCGAACAGGGCACCCACCTGCGAGAGCAGGTTCAAAACTTAGGAAGTGACGGCACAGTTGGGACTCTCATCAGCATTATTTAAAATGAATGTAAATAACAGCCCGGACGAATGTCCGGGTTTTTTGCTGTTTTTTGGCTTTGCTTATGAATAACAGTTGTACTCATTGTAAAAATGGGATATCCTTTTTAAGGACTAATGAAAGTACGATTTTTGAACCTATAGGAGTTGTGCTGTGAAACAACTTCTTTTTATAGAAAGGAGAAAGACAAATGTTACATCAATTTTCCAGAAATGAGCTGGCCATCGGAGAAGACGGGCTGGCTGCTTTAAAAGGAAGTACCGTAGGGATTCTGGGCATAGGAGGGGTAGGATCATTTTCAGCCGAAGCGCTGGCAAGAGCAGGTATCGGAAAACTGATTCTCGTAGACAAAGATGTAGTGGATATCACTAATGTGAACCGGCAGATCCATGCGTTGCTCTCCACGGTGGGCCAATCGAAAGTAGAGCTTATGAAACAGAGGATTGCAGATATTAATCCGGAGTGCGAAGTTATCGCACTTGAAATGTTCTATACTGAAGAAACGTACGAACAATTTTTTGACTATGATTTGGATTTTGTTGTGGATGCTTCAGATACGATTACGTACAAAGTTCATCTCGCCAAAGAGTGCCTGAATCGAAAAATACCGATCATTGCAAGTATGGGTGTGGCCAACAAGCTGGATCCAACACGGCTTCGCATCACCGATATTTCCAAAACCAGCTATGATCCAATCGCCAGGGTGGTGCGTCAGCGCCTTCGAAAAGAAGGAATCCATAAGGGAGTCACCGTTGTGTTCTCGGATGAAATTCCTGTTCAGATCAGAGAAGAAATCCGAGAGAAAATTGTGCCGGAAAATGCGCCGGGAATCAGGAAGGCAAAAATGCCTCCATCCTCAAACTCCTTTGTTCCGTCGGTTTCCGGATTGTTTATGGCCGGACATGTTGTAAACACCTTACTTGAAAGCCATCAAATCAAGATTAACCGAATGCATTAAAAAAAGAAGGGCTCACATGAGTCCTTCTTTTATTTTGCAAGTTTTTCCAAGTTTCCGTTCTTATCCATGCGGAAGCTTTGGTTGTCGCCGGCATCATCCTGCAGGAGAACCATTCTTCGGGCACGATCCATGATTTCCAGGAGTGCCTGGTAGTCTTCTTTCATTCCAGCGAATTCTTTTTCAAGTGTGTTCAGCTGCGACGACAATTTTTGGTTTTGGTGAAAAAGGTCCTCATTCTGGCGCTTCAGGGCTGTATTTTCATCCTCCATACGCCCGCTGGCAAGACCGTTACGGTTAATATCAGAAAGATAACGAATAACTTCATCAAGCGTTAATGACTGTCCTTGAGATTGATAGGTTGTTTGAACCTCAGGAACATCCGGCTGATAGGATGGTTCCTGCAAGGAACTTTGTATAGCCGGAGCCGTATACGGCGTTTTAAAGAACTCTTCAGGATGATATACTTCATCATCCGCAGGCTTTGGCGGTTTAACGATGGTTTTCGGCTTGTTTTGCTGTCCCTTGGCAAGGGCTCTCTGTCGTTCCTTACGCTGTTTTTTCGCAATCTTTAACGCTTGTTCGTATTTTTTCCGGACAATGGCATTCCAGCGAAAGCCGACAGCAGCGCTTGTGCGTTCAAGTTTATCGCCAACCTCTTCAAAGGCATGAAGCTGTGTGCTGCCTTCTCGGACATGGCGCAAAACCGTCTCGGCAAGCAGAAGATCATCTTCCTCTGACCAGGCGTCCTGTCTTATTTTCATCATATATATCCTCTCCTTGATTCATAAAGTACGAGTTTATGTTCTCATTTTGAGCAAAAGAAGAGGATTCTATACGTCATTTCAAAAATTTGCTAGTTTGCCTTAACAGAGTGATAGATTTAGGTTTCTTTGCGCTTCCGGTCATTAAAATAATCAAGCCGCTTCTGAATATTTTTTTCAAACCCTCTGGGTGTGGGATCATAAAATTTCTTGTTCTTTAAATGGTCAGGCAAGTATTGCTGGACCACATATCCGTCCGGGTAGTTATGAGGGTATTTATATTCCTTGCCATGTCCAAGCTCGCTCGCACCCTTGTAATGGGCATCACGCAGGTGGATGGGAACCTGGCCGCTCTTTTCATTTTTAACAGCTTGCATGGCTTTATCGATCCCCATGATGACTGCATTGCTCTTGGGAGCTGTTGCAAGGTAAACAACGGCTTCCGCCAAAGGGATGCGTGCTTCGGGCATTCCGACAAAATCCACTGCGTAGGCTGCAGCCTGTGCAACGAGAAGAGCGTTTGGATCTGCGAGTCCGATATCTTCTGCTGCATGAACGTAGATTCTTCGGGCGATAAATCTTGGATCTTCGCCTGCATAGATCATTTTGGCCAGCCAATAAAGGGCGGCATCCGGGTCAGAACCCCGGATACTCTTGATGAATGCCGAAATCGTATCGTAATGATTATCGCCCTTCTTGTCATACTGCAGCACGCGCTGCTGAATGCTTTCTTCCGCGATCCCGAGGGTGATGCGGATTTTCCCTGATGAATCGGGTTTGGTGGTGAGTACGGCCAGTTCCAGTGCATTCAAGGCGGTCCTTGCATCACCATTTGCGACAGAGACAAGATGGGAGAGGGCGTCTTCCTCGATCTCAATGTTGTATTTTCCGTAGCCCCTCTCGGTATTTTCGAGTGTCCGGAGAAGAACGTTGCGGATATGGTCATCGGTCAGGTGTTCAAACCGGAACAGCCTTGACCTGGACAGCAGGGCGGGATTGATTTCGAACATGGGGCTCTCTGTGGTGGCGCCGATCAGAATGACAGTGCCATCTTCCACAAAGGGAAGCAGCGCATCCTGCTGGCTTTTATTGAACCGGTGAATTTCATCGATGAACAGAACTGTTTTCTTCTCGTCCATGACCAGCCGTTCTTTGGCTTCCCCGGTTACCCGTTTGATGTCTGCCACTCCTGATGTAACAGCATTCAACTGCTCGAAGAAGGCAGATGTGGAATTGGCAATGATTTTGGCCAGCGTGGTTTTGCCAGTGCCTGGTGGGCCAAAAAATATCATGGGTGTCAGCTGATCCGCTTCAATGGCCCGCCGCAGTAGTTTCCCTTCGCCAACAATATGTGATTGTCCGATAAATTCCTGTATGGATCGGGGGCGCATCCGGCTTGCAAGCGGCCCCATGGTTTTATTTTCATAAGATTGATGGTCACTGAATAAATCCATAATTTCCTCCTGTACTAAAGAACCTTAACCCGTTATGACTGGTAACCAAAAGGTACTATACCGGTCATTTGAATGCAAGAATTAGCTTTTTCGTGCTATAATAGTTTGGGTTTATGTGCAAAAATGGACAAAGGGAAGGAAATACTAATGAAAATAGTTAATCCCGATGCAAAGCCTTTCTTTGTCAAATGGCTCGTATTTTTTATGGGACTCGTTCTCTTGTCATTTGGCGTCTCGCTGATGATTAAAACCAACCTCGGAAGCGCGCCCTGGGACGTTTTACATATTGGTTTGTATTATCAATTCGGATTGTCGATTGGCACCTGGTCCATCATAATGGGGTTCCTGATTCTTGGAGCTACTTCCTGGCTAACGAAAAAATGGCCGCAGGTGGGCGCTTTTCTTAACATGATTTTTGTTGGGATTTTTATTGATATCTTTATGGCTATTCCCTTCTTCAAAACACCCGAGTCGGTCATTGGCGCGATTGCCATGCTTGCGGCAGGCCTTGTTATCAATGGGTTTGGAATGGGATTTTACATCGCATGCGATTGTGGTGCCGGTCCCCGTGACAGCTTAATGCTGGCATTAACGGAGAAAACGGGAAAGAAAATTTCACATATCCGGCTGGCGATGGAACTATTTGTTTTAACCGGAGGTTGGCTGCTTAAAGGGCCGATCTCACTTGGAACCATACTGTTTTGTGTCACGATCGGGAGCATTGTAGGATTTACGCTTCCGGTTTGCAGAAAAATCGTTAATTATTGGATAGAACGGAGCGTGTATTATGAAAATCTCAACAAAAGGACGATACGGGTTAACCATCATGATGGCTTTGGCAAAAAAGCAAGGTGAAGGGCCGATTGCTTTAAAATTGATCGCAAAAGAACATAATTTGTCTGAGCATTATTTGGAACAGCTGATTTCTCCCCTTCGAAACGCGGGTTTAGTTAAAAGCATCAGGGGAGCATACGGCGGCTACATTCTGGCCCAGGATGCCAAAGAAATTACAGCAGGTGACATTATCCGTGTGCTTGAAGGCCCGATTACTCCGGTAGAACTCATGGATGATGAAGAGCCGGCAAAGCGGGATCTTTGGATAAAAATCCGCGATGCCGTAAAGGATGTTCTTGATAATACAACCCTGGATGATTTGGCAAACTATGAAGGAGATGCCAGCCAGGATGCATACATGTTTTATATCTAGTCAACTAAGAAAGAAGGTGGTCTAATGGACCTTATATATGTAGACCATGCCGCAACTTCACCGATTCATCCCGAAGTGGTTCAGGAAATGATGCCTTATTTTACTGAGTACTTCGGAAATCCTTCAAGCATTCACCAGTTTGGCAGAAAAACGCGCCAGCTTCTGGATGAAGCAAGAAGAATGGCTGCGAAAAGTATTGGTGCGGCACCCAATCAGATCATGTTTACAAGCGGCGGCACCGAGGCGGATAACGCGGCTATTTTTGGGATTGCCTATGCCAACAAGGAACGCGGCAACCATATCATTACCACTCAAATTGAGCATCATGCCGTGCTTCATGCATGTGAGGAGCTGGAACGGCAGGGCTTTGAGGTAACGTACCTTCCCGTTGATGAAACGGGAAGGATTTCATTGCAGAATGTGAAGGAAGCACTGCGTGAGGATACCGTGCTTGTCACGATCATGTATGGCAATAACGAGGTCGGTACGGTTCAGGATATACCGGCCATAGGTGAACTTCTTGAATGCCATCAGGCCTATTTTCATACCGATGCGGTTCAGGCCTATGGCGTTCTGCCACTGAATGTGGATGAACTGAAGGTTGATCTGCTCAGCATATCAGGACACAAAATCAATGGACCAAAGGGGACCGGTTTTCTTTATATCAGGGAAGGAGTTGCGATTGCACCTTCATCCTTCGGTGGAGAACAAGAGCGGAAACGCAGAGCAGGAACAGAAAACGTGGCGGGGATTGCCGGCCTGGCGAAGGCTATTTCTATTATGATGGAACAAGGTGCAGAGAAAGCTGCTGCGTATCTGGCGTATAAGGAAGCAATGCTTGCAATTTTAATAAAAGAAGACATTAATTTTCAGGTCAATGGCGATCCGGAGCATGGACTGCCTCATATCTTGAATGTCAGCTTTCCTGGCGTGAAAACAGAAGTGATGCTTGTTAATCTTGACCTCGCGGGAATTGCAGCATCGAGCGGTTCAGCCTGTACTGCAGGTTCGGTCGAGCCGTCCCATGTTCTTACGGCGATGTTTGGGAAGACAGAGCGGACAAAGAATTCGATCCGTTTCAGCTTTGGTTTAAACAATACGAAGGAGCAAATTGAGAAAACAGCGTACGAGACAGCAAAAATAGTGAAACGCCTGCAAAAATGAGGTACACTCTCATTTGTAAAGAAAGGGGGGTGATGAAATGTCAACAAGACACGAAAAATCACCTGCAGAAACAAGAGTCGTCATCGGGATGTCCGGTGGGGTCGACTCCTCTGTTGCGGCATTGATGCTTAAACAGCAAGGATATGATGTAATCGGCATCTTTATGAAAAACTGGGATGATACCGACGAGTTCGGGGTCTGCACCGCCACTGAAGATTACAATGATGTCATTGCTGTAGCCAACCAGATCGGCATACCTTATTATGCGGTCAATTTTGAGAAAGAATATTGGGACAAGGTATTTACCTATTTCCTTGAAGAATATAAAGCAGGAAGAACACCAAATCCTGACGTGATCTGCAACAAGGAGATCAAATTTAAAGCATTTCTGGATCATGCGATGAGTCTGGGGGCTGACTTTGTGGCAACCGGCCATTATGCGCGTGTAGCCGAACAAGACGGCGAAGTAAAAATGCTGCGCGGCGTGGACGAAAACAAAGACCAAACCTATTTTTTGAATCAGCTCTCCCAGGAACAGATTGAAAAAGTAATGTTTCCGATCGGAGAATTGAACAAGCCTCAAATCCGTCAAATGGCTGCAGAAGCAGGATTGGCAACAGCCAAGAAAAAGGATTCCACAGGAATTTGTTTTATTGGAGAACGTGATTTCAAAGATTTTTTAAGCAATTATCTTCCGGCAAAACCCGGTGAGATGCGAACCCTCGATGGTGACTTCAAAGGAAAGCATGATGGTCTGATGTACTATACCATTGGCCAGCGGCATGGCCTCGGGATCGGTGGAAGCGGCGAACCCTGGTTTGTTGTCGGCAAGGATTTGACCGAAAATGTTTTGTTTGTGGAGCAGGGCTTTGATCATGAATCGCTCTACAGTGAGAGCCTGACCGCTGTTCAGCCAAGCTGGATGAGCAATAAGCCAATGGAAAAAACATTCCATTGCACAGCAAAATTCAGATACCGGCAGCCCGATAAAGGAGTAACCGTTAACCTTCTTGATGACGGAAAGCTGCATGTGGTCTTTGATGAACCACAACGTGCGATTACACCCGGACAGGCGGTTGTATTCTATGATGGAGACATCTGCCTTGGCGGTGCCACCATCGATGAAGTAATCAAAAACGGCGAACCTATTTCTTATCTGTAAAAAGATAAAAACCAGTCCATGTATGATCGTGGACTGGTTTTTTCTTCAAGAACAAATTTTTGTTATACTTTAAACAGTATAAGGATTCAGGAGGAAACAAAAACAAGTGGAACAGGATTATTTAAAAAAGGGAAAACTGGAAGAAACCGCACGAAAACTGGAACAGCAGATTGAACAGGAGCCGGATAATCCGGTCCTTTACATCAATTACGGAAACCTGATTTCCGCTGTTCATGAGTATGAAAAAGCTATTGCTTTTTTTGAAAAGGCGCTTCAGCTTGATCCCGAGGCAGGTACAGCATGGTACAGCATGGGGATCGCGCTCTATGAGCTTGAACGGTATCCGGAGGCAGCACACTGTTTTCAGCAGGCATTGCAAAAAGGAATCCAGGAAGGCGATGTCTATTTTATGCTCGGCATGTGCTACGTTCAGAATAACGAACAAAGGCGCGCGCTTCCGCACTTTTTGCGTGCCACAGAACTGGACAGCAATGACGTGGAATCGCTATTTCAGTATGGACTCTGTCTCGCTCAGATGGAACAGGTCAATGAGGCTGTAGACGTGTTTCAAAGGGTGACCGCAAACAATCCAAAGCATGCGGATGCGTTTTATAACCTTGGAGTAGGCTACGTCTATTTTGACAAACCGCAGGAGGCACTCGAGGCTTTTAATCAGGCGCTGTCTATCCAGCCGGATCACTACCTTGCAGCGAATGGCAAAAAAAATGTGGAAAACATACTGAACTAAGAGCTGGTTTAATGCCAGAATTATTATGAAGTCAGGAGACAAATGATGGATAAACAGTCTTCTTTCGATTTATTCGATGAACAAGCAAAATATGTAAAGGGCACGTTGATTACAACTATTTTTTTTAATAAGGAAAACCTGTACACCGTAGCCCGCATACGTGTTCATGAGACTAATGAGGCGTATGACGAAAAAGAAGCCGTCATTACCGGGATCCTCCCGCCGCTTTACCAGGATGACCGTTATATTTTCTTTGGGCATTTTAAAGAACATCCAAAGTACGGCAAGCAATACCATGTAACGCAATTTCGCAAAGACATACCACAGACGAAGGAAGGTATGGTTCAATATTTATCGGGTGATTTGTTTCATGGCATTGGCAAAAAGACGGCACAGGCCATTGTGGACCATCTGGGAGAAAATGCGCTATCTTCCATTCTGGAAAATCCCGATGTTCTCAATGGAATTCCGCAGTTGAATGAGGAAAAGGCGAAAAACCTGTACGATGCTCTCGTTGAACATCAGGGTCTCGAACAAGTTATGATCACTCTGAATCCCTTTGGTATAGGACCTCAGCTGTCCATGAAAATTTACCAAACCTATCAGGAAGAAGCCCTTCATATTATCCAAAACAACCCGTATCAGCTCATCTACGATATTGAAGGCATCGGTTTTCAGCGGGCAGACGAACTCGGAAGAGGGATCGGACTGTCCTATAACCACCCTGAAAGAATCAGAGCGGGCTGTCTTTATGTTCTTCAGGAAAGGGGAACCGATGCAGGGCATGTTTATCTGCCTGCAGACTTTGTGCTGGATGAAGTGAAAAAATTGCTGACAAATGGGGAAGCGCCTATTAGTGACAGCGATATTTTCCGTGAAATCGAAGCGCTTCGGGAAGACAAAAAAATGATGATGGAAGAAGACCGGCTGTATTTGCCGTCTCTTTACTTTTCCGAAAAAGGGCTGGCTGAATCGGTAACAGGAATTGCCGGACAGGAAGAATATAAAGAAGCGTTTCCGCAGGCGGAATTTTTAAAGGCGTTGGGTGAGCTTGAAGAGCGGCTCGGTATTCAATATGCCCCTTCGCAAAAACAAGCGATTGAAACGGCCATTTTTTCGCCGCTTATGGTTCTTACAGGAGGACCTGGAACCGGGAAAACAACGGTCATTAAAGGGATCGTGGAAGTCTATGCGGAGCTTCATGGCGTTTCGCTTGATCCAGCCTCATATAAAAAAGATGAGCCGTTTCCGGTGCTTCTTGTTGCCCCGACCGGGCGTGCCGCCAAACGGATGTCGGAATCAACAGGCATCCCAGCATTCACCATCCACAGGCTGCTCGGCTGGAAGGGCGGAGCGGGCTTTGAACATACCGATGAAAATCCGCTTGAAGGCAAACTCCTGATAGTGGATGAAATGTCCATGGTGGATATTTGGCTTGCGCATGCCCTTTTTAAAGCAGTGCCCGGAAATATTCAAGTGGTGATTGTGGGAGATGAAGATCAGCTGCCTTCTGTCGGTCCCGGCCAGGTATTACGCGATTTCATTTCTTCGAAAGTCATACCGACGGTTGAATTGAAGGATATATACAGGCAGGCCGAAGGGTCTTCCATCATTGAACTCGCTCATCATATGAAAAACGGTGTTCTTCCAAACGACCTTGCAAAGAGAAAGTCGGACAGAAGCTTCTTTTCATGCCAGACCCATCAGGTGATGGAAGTGGTTAAGCAGGTGTGTCAAAACGCGCGTCAAAAGGGATATACGGCCCGGGATATTCAGGTACTCGCCCCCATGTATCGCGGGAACGCGGGCATCGATATCCTGAATCAAAAACTACAGGAATTATTTAATCCGCCTTCACCGCAAAGGCGCGAACTAAACATCCAGCAGGTAGTTTATCGGGTCGGAGATAAAGTGCTTCAGCTCGTTAACCAGCCGGAAGACCTTGTGTACAACGGGGATATGGGTGAAATAGTATCGATCATTTATGCTAAAGAAACAACGGACAAAGAAGACCAGCTCGTTGTGGCGTTTGATGAAGTGGAAGTGGTTTATACACGCTCTGATTTTCATCACATTACTCACGCCTACTGCTGTTCCATCCATAAATCCCAGGGGAGTGAATTTCCCATTGTCATCATGCCTGTTGTAAAAAGTTATTTCCGTATGCTGAGACGGAATTTAATTTATACCGGCATTACAAGGAGTCGGGAGTTTTTAATCCTGTGCGGGGAAGAATCTGCTTTTGAACTGGCAGTCCAAAGAAATGATGAAGCGTCCAGATTTTCCCGTCTGAGGGACCGGCTGACTCAATATCAGATGGAAAACCTTTCAAGCATGAATCCCTGACAGAGGTGGGATGATAAGGATGTTCGGAAGGGTGGGGGTTACTTTGCGAACATTTTCATTTTTAAAAGGGAAAAAAGCTGTTCTTTCGGCTAACCGAAAAACCATCGGTAAAGTCGAAGATATACTGACAGATTCAAGGGGAAATGTGCTGGGCTTCATTTTATGCGGAAACAGCCTTTTCTTCCGGAAAGCGTATCTGCCGTATGCGTCAGCCAGGATTCAGGAGGAGGACTCCGTTCTGCTTTGCAGCTGCAGACCATCCAGGGTGCCTTCCTATTCAAAAGGAACATTCCGGATGGAAAAACATCCTTGCTGCCTGCTGAAGCAGGCTCTCTTATCCAAGGATGGAGAGACAGAAGCGGTGGTTGAGGATGTATACTTTTCAAAGGATTGGGGCAGGATTGTAGCCATTGAGGTATCAAAAGGATTGTTTTCGGACTGGACGGATGGACGATCGCTGATTTATTCGCATGAGCCGTTGCATATCGGAAAGCAGTCACTTTTTGTACGATAGTGCTATAAAGGAGGACCCCACATTTGAAATGCCCCAACTGCAGCCGTAAGGATATCGGCAAGATCGGCGCTAATCAGTATTATTGCTGGAACTGCTTTATTGAATTATCCATTGTAAATGGCACACTGTCCCTTCACCAGGTGGAAGAGGATGGCAGCTTGACCTCGCTGGATGATCTGTTTGAGGATCAAGATTTGTCCTACAAGGCGGATGTCCAATAAGCAGGCTAACTTGATAAAAGGGTTGGTGACTTCAATGAACAGCTATATAAAACCCGTACTTGCCCTCGGTCTTTGGGCAGCTATCTACGGAATGAAATCCCGGAAAAACGGGATGAGCTTTATGGGGATGGATGATATTCTGTCCTCAAAACGCGTACGACGACTGCGTAAAAGACTGGCAAAAGCCATTTATTAATGAAAAGAAAGTCCATGCTTAGAAGCATGGGCTTTTTTGATGGGTTGAGCTTTTCCTTTTCTTACATGAAAAATGGACAGGAGGAAACAATAAGGGAGGAGGTGATACCATGCAGCGGGAGAATTACATAAAGTGGATCATCCGTTTATCTCTTCTCGTTTTGCTGTTTCTTTGCGGCTGGCTGCTGTTGAAACTGGCCCCTTTTTGGGCTCCTGTTCTTACGATTCTAAAAGCCGTGCTGTTTCCTTTTTTTATTGCCGTTTTCATCACCTATTTACTTCATCCGCTGGTGGAAATACTTCATCGGAAGGGCATGCCGCGCAGCATATCCATTTTGTGCATTTACCTGCTTTTTTTCGGCGGAACTGGTTATGCCCTATACAAAGGAATACCCTATATGATCCTTCAGATCAGGGAATTGGCGTCTAATCTTCCCACCATATCAAAAACGTATCAAAGCTGGCTGCTTGAAGTGGATCATCATACAGCAAGCCTTCCGAAATCCATTCACCTCAGAATTGAGGATTATATTCATTCAGGTGAACGTTATTTGCAGAAAAGCGCAGCCAATGTCATTGGCTCTATTAAAAAACTTGTGGATTATTTTTTTGTACTCATCATTATTCCTTTCCTTGTTTTTTACTTTTTAAAGGATATTGACGGCATTAAACGGGTATGCTGGTACTTGACGCCGCAGAAGTGGAGAAGAGAAGGAAGACAGGTTCTCAAGGAAATTGATGGTTCGCTGGGAGGTTACATCCGGGGGCAATTATTTGTGGGAACGCTTCTTGGGGCTGCCGCTATGCTTGCACTGTGGCTCGCCGGTATGCCGTATCCCATTATATTGGGGATTATTATTGCTATCACGGATATTATTCCGTATTTTGGGCCCATTCTTGGCGCTGTACCGGTCATCTTCATCGCGTTTACCATTTCTGTTAAAATGGTTCTCATTGTGGCCGGCATCATGCTGGTTTTGCAATTCATCGAAGGAAACATTTTGGGTCCGCTGATCGTGGGGAAAAGCCTTCACATCCATCCCGCATTGATCATTATGGCGCTGCTGGCTGGCGGTGAAATCGGAGGGGTGGCCGGGCTGATCCTGGCTGTGCCTGTGTTTTCAATCATGAAGGTTATTATTGTGCATATACGGAACCACCGGCTGCGAGCCAAGATTGACAAGATGCCCTAGAAGGAATTATACTACTGCTAGATAAAGCAAAACGATGATGGAGATAAGTATGTTTTGACCCTTTTCCAAGAGAGGAAACCCCCGGCTGTAAGGTTTCTAAAAGGAAAGACAGAAAGCTACTCCCGAGTGCAGTTAATCCCTGCCGGTGAAACCCCGTTACGGTTTACATAAGGTGATGATTTCGGTGTTCAGCTTAAATCATAACCAGGGTGGTACCGCGTGATAACAACTCTCGTCCCTGATGCAGAATCAGGAACGGGAGTTTTTTATTTTGGCAGAACAGGGCGCTACCGCTTTTTCTAATAATGAAAGGAGAGTGGAAAGATGAAAACTTTAACGTCTGCTCAAGTAAGACAAATGTTTCTTGATTTTTTCCAGGAGAAGGGCCACAGTGTGGAGCCGAGCGCTTCCCTTGTGCCTTATGAAGACCCGTCACTTTTGTGGATCAACAGTGGGGTTGCTACCCTTAAAAAGTATTTTGACGGCCGGGTGATTCCGGAAAACCCGAGAATAGTTAACGCTCAGAAATCAATCCGTACGAATGACATTGAAAATGTGGGGGTTACCGCACGCCACCATACGTTCTTTGAAATGCTCGGAAATTTCTCCATCGGTGATTATTTCAAAAAAGAAGCGATCATCTGGGCCTGGGAATTCTTGACCAGTGAAAAATGGATCGGTTTTGATTCAGAGAAACTCTCAGTCACTATCCATCCGGAAGATGATGAAGCCTATGAGCTTTGGAACAAAACCGTAGGGGTGCCGCCAGAACGCATTATTCGTTTGGAAGGGAACTTCTGGGATATCGGAGAAGGGCCAAGCGGACCGAATACAGAAATTTTCTACGACCGAGGAGAAAAATACGGCAGTGATGCAAATGATCCTGAGTTGTACCCGGGTGGGGAAAATGACCGTTACCTCGAAGTATGGAACCTGGTATTTTCCGAGTTCAACCATAATCCAGACGGAACGTACACACCGCTTCCAAAGAAAAACATTGATACCGGAATGGGACTCGAACGGATGGTCTCTGTTATTCAGGACGTTCCAACGAACTATGACACGGACTTGTTTATTCCGATCATTCAGCAAACGGAAAAGCTTTCTGGCAGCAAGTATGGCCAATCAAAGGAAGCGGATACCGCGTTCAAAGTGATTGCTGACCATATCCGTACCGTTGCCTTTGCTGTATCTGACAATGCACTTCCATCAAATGAAGGCAGAGGGTATATTCTACGCCGCCTGATCAGAAGAGCCATTCGCTTTGCGAAGCAGATTGGACTTGACCGTCCGTTTATGTTCGAACTTGTTCCAACCGTAGCAGATATCATGGTGGACTATTATCCGGAAGTAAAAGAAAAAGTGCCGTTTATCCAGCGCGTCATTAAAAACGAAGAAGAGCGATTCCATGAAACCATCAATGAAGGACTTGCGATCCTTGAAGAAGTCATCAAAAAGGAAAAAGCAGCCGGAAGCAGCACAGTTTCAGGTAAAGATGCCTTCAAGCTTTATGATACGTTTGGCTTCCCGTTTGAACTGACTGAAGAATATGCTGCAGATCATAACATGGAAGTCGACCGTACAGGATTTGAAAAAGAAATGGAAGGCCAGCGTGAGAGAGCCCGTTCGGCACGTCAGGATGTGGATTCCATGCAGGTGCAGGCCGGTGTGTTAAGCGACATCAAAGCACACAGCGATTTTGTGGGCTATGACGAAGAGCAGAGCACATCAAAAGTATTGGAAACCCTGCAAAACGGAGAGCGCATCGATATCCTTGCCGAGGGAGAAGAAGGCCAGGTCATTCTTGACATTACTCCGTTTTATGCGGAAAGCGGAGGCCAGGTTGCTGACCAGGGCACGATTACAGGCGAAGGACTGGAGCTGTTTGTTAAGGATGTTCAAAAAGCACCGAATGGACAAAATCTCCATACCGTCGTTGTAAAACAAGGAAACCTTCGCAACGGAATAGAAGTTGTCGCTCAGGTTGATACTGAAAAACGTGCGGCTATTGTGAAAAACCATACGGCTACCCACCTGCTGCATCAAGCGCTGAAGGATGTTCTCGGTACTCATGTGAACCAGGCAGGTTCCCTTGTGGCACCTGGAAGGCTTCGATTCGACTTTTCCCATTTCGGCAGCATTTCACAGGAAGAAATCGACAGCATTGAAGATATTGTCAACCAGAAGATCTGGAAGACCATTTCTGTGGATAAAATGCAAAAGCCGATTGAGGAAGCAAAAGCGATGGGAGCGATGGCCTTATTCGGTGAGAAATACGGAAAAGTGGTTCGAGTCGTTCAAATTGGCGATTACAGCCTGGAATTATGCGGCGGCTGCCATGTGCAGAACACCTCGGAGATCGGCCTCTTTAAAATTCTTTCAGAGACTGGCATTGGTGCCGGTACAAGAAGGATTGAGGCTGTAACCGGACAGGAAGCCTATCAGGTCATGAAGGGACAAGTCCAGACACTGCGTGACTCTGCAGCTTTGCTGAAGACCAATGCAAAAGAAGTTCCGAGCCGTATAGAAGCGCTGCAGCACCAGGTGCGTGAGCTCCAGCGGGAAAAAGAGGCATTATCCGCGAAGCTCGGCAATTTCGAAGCAGGAAGCCTGATCAACGAGAAAGTGGAAATCAATGGTGTTCCGGTGATCGTGAAAAAGGTTAATGCTGCGGACATGAATGGTCTGCGCTCCATTGTTGACGATTTGAAAAATAAACTTTCAAGTGGAATTGTCGTACTTGGTGCGGTAAATCATGATAAAGTGAATATTGTCGCGGGAGTAACCAAGGACTTGATCCCAAAAGGCTATCACGCAGGAAAACTTGTAAAAGAGGTGGCTTCACGCTGTGGCGGAGGGGGCGGTGGCCGTCCGGATATGGCGCAGGCAGGTGGAAAAGACCCTGAAAAACTTGATGCTGCCCTGGAATACGTAGCAGAAGCAGTGAAATCTGTTTCCTAATCCCCCTATTAAGGGTACAATGAGGATATAAAGGGAGAAGCTAGAGAAAGAGGTGTTGGCCGTGAGTTCTATGGACAAAACAATGAAGTTTAACTTTCATGACGATTCAATGGATCCCAATGTCCAAAAAGTGCTGTTTTCAGTGTATGAGGCACTTCAGGAAAAAGGATACAATCCGATCAATCAGATTGTAGGCTACCTGTTATCAGGAGATCCAGCTTATATTCCCCGCCACAAGGATGCAAGAACCATGATTCGAAAGATTGAGCGGGATGAACTGATTGAGGAACTGGTTAAATCCTATCTTGACACAAAGAAAGAGGATTCTCTCTGATGACCCGGATTTTGGGACTGGATGTAGGATCCCATACGGTAGGAGTGGCTGTGAGCGATGAGATGGGCTGGACAGCTCAGGGAATCGAAACGGTCAGAAGGAAACCGCATCAGCCCGATGAAGTTTTTGAACGTATTGGCGATTGGATTAAACAGTATGATGTGAAAGAAATTGTGGTCGGCTTGCCCAAAAATATGAACGGATCCATTGGTCCGAGCGGGGAGGCGTGTCAGGAATTTGCCAATAAGGCAGAAGCCAGGTACGGGCTGCCTGTGGTATTATGGGACGAGCGTCTGACGACGATGGCTGCTGAAAAAATGCTGATTTCTGCTGATGTCAGCCGGAAGAAGAGAAAACAGGTCATCGACAAAATGGCCGCGGTTTTAATCCTTCAAGGATATTTGGACAGCCGTCAATTAAAAAAATGAGGTGATCAAATGGCAAACGAAGAAAAAGAACACATTATTATCCCAGGTGAAAACGGAGAAGAGAATCTATTTGAAGTGCTGATGACGATTGATGGCAGCACAACGCCAACCGGCCATTCTTACATTCTTCTTGTACCGGCAGGCGAAGATCAGGAAGATGATAGCGACGAGCAGGAAGTTTTCCCTTTCCGCTTTGAGGACAAAGGAGAAGGCGAAGACGATATCGAGCTCTTCCCTCTGGAAACAGATGAAGAGTGGCAGATGATTGAAGAAACCTTAAACGCATTTCAGGATGAAGAAGAATAAAACGACTTCGCAGCTAAAGGTAAACTTTAGCTGCTTTTTTTATGCAAATTGAACATACTAAATGACTATACCAGTACACTAGAGATTTGAAGATTCATGCTGTTTTCTGTTTCTTTATTATGGAAACTAGACATGAAAATTACTTATCAGTATAATGAAGCAGATGAAAGGGGAGAAAAAGGTGTCACAATATAATGGTGTTCCCGGCGGTCCAACAGGTTTCGGTAAGAAAAAGAGAAAGAAAAGAGTACTTACAGTCCTGGCCGTCATTATAGTGCTGCTGGCAGCGGCTGCTATTTTTGGCTATACATATATTAAAGATGCGCTCGGCCCTGCCGATGCAGGAAATAAAAAGGATGTAACCGTTGATATACCCATCGGTTCTTCTGTCTCAACGATCGGAAAGATTTTGGAAAAAAACAACCTGATCAAAAGCAGTCTGGTCTTTCAGGTGTATGCCAAGACCAAAGAAAATGGGAACTTACAAGCCGGAGTCTATGACCTTAATCCTTCCATGAACATGGACCAATTAATCGCTGCTCTTAAAAACGGAAAAGTATACCGCCATCCTGAAACATCGTTTACCATACCGGAAGGATTTATTGTTCCGCAGATAGCAGAAGTGATTGCGAAAAATACCGGCAAAAGCAAAGAAGAAGTTATGAAGACGATAAATGATCCGGCATTTGTCAAAGAACTCCAAAAGCAGTTTCCTGTGATCGACAATAAAGTATACAACAAAAAAATATACTATCCGCTCGAGGGCTACTTGTTTCCGGCCAAATACGAGTTTGATGAAAAGCAACCGGATGTTAAAGCCGTCATCACAAAAATGGTGCAGAAAACGCAAAGAGTAATGGACGGCCATCAGGAAGAAGTCAAAAAGAGCGGCAAGAAACCATACGAAATTCTCACGTTGTCGTCCATGATTGAAGAAGAAGCCCAGCGGCCTGAAGACCGTCCCAAAATATCAGGCGTATTTTATAACAGGCTTAAAAAAGGGATGAAGCTTGATTCCGACCCGACGGTTAAATATGCCCGCAAGAGCTTTAAAGTGCAGGTTCTCTACAAAGAGCTGAAAGTGGATTCTCCTTATAATACTTACAAGTACAAGGGGCTGCCTATTGGTCCGGTTGCTTCCCCGGGCGAAGAAGCGATTATAGCGGCATTGAATCCTGAACAAACAACGTATTACTTTTTTTATGCACGTCCAAACGGACAAGTCATCTATACAAAAACATATAACGAGCATAAAAGAATCGTTCAGAAATACCGACATGAATGGCAGGAACGTGCAGGAAAAACTAAAAAGAAAACATGACAGGTTGTTTTTATGATATAATGTTTCGGTTAAGTAAGGAGGCATAGCCTTGATATCACAGGAAGTCCAGAATTATATTGAACAATTAATACCCAGTCGGGATATTCGTATTCAAAAGATAGAGGAGTACGCCAAAGAACACGGTGTACCCATTATGGAGCTCGTGGGCATTGAAGTTCTGCTGCAGCAGCTTCGGATGATACAACCCCAAAAAATACTGGAAGTGGGAACGGCTATCGGATATTCAGCGATAAGAATGGCTGAAGCCTTGCCGGATGTGTCTATCGTTACGATTGAAAGAGACCCGGAACGCTATGAGCTGGCACTTCAAAATATAAAAGAATTTGACCTTTCTGAACGAATTGAAGTATTGTTTGGCGATGCCAACGAATTGGTCGCTGAAGCCGGAAAAAAGGCACCTTATGATGTGGTCTTTATTGATGCAGCTAAAGGCCAGTATCAGCGTTTTTTTGAAAGTTATGGAGAGTTTCTCCGGCCAGAAGGCATCATTTTTTCAGATAATATTCTGTTTAAGGGATATGTGACCGGCGATGTTCATCCAGGGACCAGGAGGCTGGCTTCCCTCGTCCGGAAAATACGTTCCTACAATGAATTTCTTATGAATCACAATGGATATACAACTGCCATTTTGCCAGTAGGAGATGGCCTGGGCATCAGCATTAAAAAAGATAACCAGCAGCGTTAGAGATTTCGGAAGGAGAAAGAAAATGGTACAAAAACCGATTGTCATTGGGGTAGCCGGGGGATCGGGCTCCGGAAAAACAACTGTAGCGAAAGAAATTTACCGCCAGTTTGCCGATCAGTCGATTCTCATCATTGAACAGGACTCCTATTACAGAGACCAATCCGATAAAACAATGGATGAGCGCTTGAAAACAAATTATGACCATCCTTTGGCATTTGATAATGAGTTATTAATTTCACAATTAAATGCTCTTTTGGAATTTAAATCCATCGAAAAACCCGTTTATGACTATACAGCGCATACAAGAAGTGATAAAATTATCCCAGTTGAACCGAAAGATGTTATCATTCTTGAAGGAATTTTGATATTGGAAGATGAGCGTCTCAGAGATCTGATGGATATCAAGCTCTTTGTCGATACAGATGCCGATGTACGCATCATCCGACGAATGGTCAGAGATACACGTGACAGGGGACGAACACTTGAATCAGTGATCGATCAATATACATCGGTTGTACGCCCGATGCACAATCAATTCATTGAGCCAACCAAACGATATGCGGATATCATCATCCCTGAAGGCGGACAAAACCGGGTAGCCATTGATTTGATGGTAACCAAAATTCAAACGATCCTTGAAGAAAAAGCAATATTAAAAAAATGAGGCCGAGCCCTCATTTTTTGCTCGTATACTGGATGTTGCGAAGTAAAAAATTTGGCAAGCGCTTTATTTTTTAGTAAGGTGTAAGCATCCACTATACATATCCGATCTATTAGACAACATATATAGTTATCAGGGTACTGATTAATTGAAGGAGTGAATACAGTATGTCAGAAGAGAAAAAGCATTATATGACACTTGAGGGTAAGCAAAAGCTTGAAAACGAACTAGAGCAATTAAAAACTGAAAAAAGAAAAGAAGTTGTAGAACGTATCAAGATTGCCCGCAGTTTCGGCGACCTTTCTGAGAACTCGGAATACGATGCAGCCAAAGATGAACAAGCTTTCGTTGAAGCGCGGATTGTTCAGTTGGAAAAAATGATTCGTGATGCTGTAATCATCGAAGAAAACAAAGCTGCCGGAGATGTGGTTTCCATCGGAAAATCGGTCAAGTTCCTTGAGCTGCCCGATGGTGATGAAGAAACGTACAAGATTGTCGGAAGTGCCGAAGCGGATCCGTTTGAAGGCAAAATCTCCAATGATTCTCCAATGGCCAAAAGCTTGCTCGGCAAGAAAGTAGGAGAGCAGGTCTCAGTTCAGACTCCTGGCGGAGAAATTAGTGTCAGAATCATAGAAGTAAAATAAATGACTCAAGGCGCCAAAGCTCAAGCTTGGCGTCTTTTTATGTTGAACCGTTTAATAATTCCTTCGCGCGACCACACTGGGAGTGAGGTGGTCTCCATGAAAAGGATCCGTAAACGAATAGTTATTGCAGGCGCTTTGTTTCTTGCGGCATTGTTTTTGCTGGTGGGGCGGCTGATTCAAATCCAGCTCATTTCTACAGAATCTTTTTCAAAGCATAACATTAATTTAATCGATGAGAGTGTCAGACAGCGAACCCATTCTTTTATGATCAATGAAGGAAGAGGCTTGCTGCTCGACCGCAAAGGCCAAATGATTTCAGCTGAATTGAAACCGGCGATCATCTTATTTCCATTTATCCAGGACCAAAAAGGTACCATTGACAAGGTGGCAAACATACTGGGAAAGCCAACCGAAGAAATCAAAAGCGCCCTGAAAGACCATGAGGAGCCCTTTGTCATCGCCGATGATCAGGATCAGATCACGCAGGAGGCGATGGAAGAAATTAATGGACTGCAGCTCCCAGGTGTTTATGCTCAATACATCTCCCGAACGAAGCACTCTCCCTTTGCCGGTGCGTTGCTGGGAGTCACCGGACAGGCACCGGAATTCATTAAGAAAAAATACCCCGACAAGCTGAACAAGGGGACAATTACCATTAATACCAAAATAGGAAAAACCGGATTGCAGCAGGCGTTTGACCCTTTTTTGATTTCTGAGGGGGAGACGAAATTAATCTATCATGTGGACCGTTCAGGTTCCCCGTTATTCGGGCTGGACGTCAAGTATTTGTCTCCATCGAATCCTTTTTACCCGGTAAGCGTTAAAACGACAATCGACAGTACCCTCCAGGGGATAATGGAAAAGGCGGTAAAAGCGAGTGGTATCAAAAAGGGAGGGGCTGTGCTGCTCGATATCGAGAAGAATGAACTTCTCGGTATGGTAAGTGTCCCGTATACGTCCGGTTTAATGAAAAATCAAATGCTGAGCCGGCATGCTCCAGGCTCTGTATTTAAAATCGTAACGGCAGCTTCTGCCATCGAGCATCAAGATCTTGCAAGCGGGAAAACATTTGACTGTAACCTCGGTATTGACGGAAAAGAGGCAAAACACGCACTTGGAACGCTTGATTTTTCAGAGAGCTTTGCCCAAAGCTGCAATCGGACGTTTGGATTGCTGGCCAATGAAATAATGAAAGAAGATCCAAAAATGATCGATGAATATTCAGGAAAGCTTGGCTTGACCGGAACATCCGGATGGAGGGGACAAGTATACCATTATCCGGATTTTTCACAGTTTCCGGAAGAAGAAACAGGAAACATATGGGGTGCTTCTTCTGACAAAAAAGTCCCGCTGGCAGTCTCGCAAACGGCGATCGGGCAAAAAGATGTTCAAGTAACACCGCTCTCGGTTGCCAACATGGTTGCGGCCATTGCACGGGGCGGCACGGTAAAGGAAGTTAAAGCGGCAACAGAAATTGAGTATAAAAATGGAACAACGTTTCTTTCTTTTTCTGATCACAAAAAGGAAAACAAGATTGAGCCCTATACAGCAAAGAAGCTGCAAATGCTCATGCGCGGGGTGGTCACCAACCCAAAAGGAACAGGACGTGCTTTAAATGGGCTGCCGTATAAGATTGCAGGAAAATCGGGTACAGCCGAAAAGGGTGACTCCAAAACATCCAATAAATGGTTTTCCGGCTACTTTCCCGCAGACCAGCCGAAATACGCACTGGTCATTGTCGATCTGGACTATAAAGGAGGAACCAATGGGGTCCTTTCCGCTTATTCAGACATCGTAAAACAAATTTACAAAAATGATAAAAAAAATAAATAAGGCACTCGACATACGCAAAATCTCAAACTTGTCGAATTCGTTTATCGTGGTAAAATTGATGTAGGCATAGTTTTGAGGAGGTAAGTATGGGAAGAAAAGAGTACCGTTCTCGTTTTGAGAAACGAAAACAAAATCGAGTGCTAAATATAGCAATTGGAGTCGTGCTATTATTAATCGTGGTAGTGGGAGCAAGCATTTTTATAAACGGAGGCAGCAGCCAGACAACATCATCAAATCATTCAGCCGACAAGAAAGATCAGTCTTCTTCTGTAAATAAAGATTCAAATAAGAACGATGATTCGTCGATCGCTGTTGAAGATAAGAATGACAGTGAGGCTGCTGATGAGAATAAGGATGCTTCCAAAAAAGAAGATAGTGAAGACAAGGATAAAGAAGCCGCTGACAAAGAAAAATCGGAAGATAAGGCGAAAGGCGGTCCTGAAGGTCCTTGGGATCCGGTTGGCACATCTCAAACCGGTGAGCATACAAAATCGTATGACAAAGGATCCTCAGACTGGAGCGAACAGACAAAAGCTCTTTCCTATGCTTCAGGAATTCCTGAAGATCAAATGACCATCCTTTGGCTGGGTAACGGCGGAGGACCGGATAAATCGGTCGGACGAGTCCTTTCAAAAGCCGACGGATCCCGATATGAGGTTCAACTTCAATGGGAAGACGGAAAAGGCTGGAAGCCAACAAGCGTAAAAAAACAATAACAGGGAATTTAATTAAAGCCGGTGGGGAGGCGCAATGCCTCCCTCCGGCTTTTCTTATGTGTTTTTAAAAGGGTAAGAATGGAAGCGCCGTTTCATTGATTATTGCGGATTTCTGTGATAAATTGTAACTTGTAACGATTTAATTCATAGTATAGTGATAGGAATTATATATTTTGTGATAAACGGAGTGAAAATATTATGGGCAGAGAGTTTATTTCACTGTTTGATGAGTGGGCAGAATCCTATGATCAATCGGTTTCAGGAAAAGACGAAGAGTATAGGGAAGTGTTCGAGCAGTATGAACACATTCTCGAAACCGTCGCATCCAAAACGACAGGAACAGTTGTGGAATTTGGAGTAGGGACCGGAAATCTCACAGAAAAGCTGTTGAAAGCGGGAAGAACTGTATACGGTATAGAGCCTTCTTTAGGAATGCGAGAAAAGACAAAAGCCCGTTTTAATGACCTTGAATTGTTAGACGGTGACTTTTTAACGTTTCCACAGCTTCCAGGTGAAGTGGACGCGATCGTAAGCACTTACGCTTTCCACCATCTCACAGATGAGGAAAAGGACTCAGCCATCCAATTATATAGCCAGATTTTAAAAGAAAATGGTAAAATTGTTTTTGCGGATACAGCATTCACTAATGAAGCCGACCGGGAGGAAAGACACCGACTTGTAAAGGAAAAGGGATACCTGAACCTTCTTCAGGACTTGCAGACGGAATATTATACGACCATTGACGTGCTGGATGATCTTTTCCGCAAGCACGGATTTGACGTTTCCTTTGAAAAACTGAACACCTACGTTTGGCTGATGGAAGCTGTTAAGACCAAAAAAATCTGAACAGAAGATACTGGAGTTGTCGCTATGAAAATTGGAATTATTGGGGCTATGGAAGAAGAAGTCATCATTCTCCGCAGCCAACTTGCCGAGAGAAAGGATACAAAGCTGGCCGGATGCGAATTCTATACCGGCCGGATCGATGGACTTGATATCGTTCTTTTAAAATCGGGTATCGGTAAAGTAAATGCAGCCATTGGAACAACGCTAATGATTGAGATGTTTAAACCGGATTGCATTATCAACACAGGTTCGGCGGGTGGATTCCACCAGGATTTAAACGTGGGGGATGTTGTGATCTCCACTGAGGTTCGTCACCATGATGTGGATGCCACCATTTTTGGTTATGAATACGGACAGGTGCCTCAAATGCCCGCCTATTATGTACCGGACCCAGAATTAGTATCTGTTGCAGTAAAAAGCGCGGAAAAAGTCAGCGGTATTCAAGTCGCTAAAGGACTTATCGCTTCCGGCGACTCCTTTATGAGCGATCATGACCGTGTAGAATTTATCCGGACGAAACTTGCGGGTCTTTATGCCGCTGAAATGGAAGCAGCCGCTATTGCGCAAGTGTCTTACCAGTTTAATGTCCCGTTTGTTATTATTCGGTCACTGTCGGATATAGCTGGCAAGGACGCCCGTGTATCCTATGACCAATTTTTGGATACCGCATCGAAGCATTCTGCAGAATTGATTTTATTAATGATTGAGGAGTTGAAACAGAATGGTTAAAAAAATGAATGTAGAAAGTTTTAATCTGGATCATACTAAAGTAGCAGCGCCTTATGTGCGCCTGGCTGGAACCACACAAGGTAAAAACGGAGATGTGATTCATAAATACGATATCCGTTTCTGCCAGCCGAACAAGGATCATATGGATATGGCCGGGCTTCACTCCATCGAGCATTTGATGGCAGAAAACATTAGGAATCATCATGATTCTGTAGTAGACATCAGTCCGATGGGATGCCAGACCGGTTTCTATCTTTCTGTGATCAATCACGATAACTATGAAGAGATTCTCGATGTTTTGGAAAAAACACTGCATGATGTTTTAAAAGCCGAAGAAGTGCCAGCCTGCAACGAAGTCCAATGCGGATGGGCTGCCAACCACAGTTTGGAAGGGGCTAAGCAAATTGCAGAGAAAATGCTTGAGAAAAAAGACGAATGGAATAAGGTATTTGCTGACTAAGAGGAGCCTGAGCAATGACGGTTTACAAAAACATACATGAATTGGTTGGAAATACACCACTGCTTCAGCTGACCCACTTTCCGCTGCCCAATAAGGTGAAACTCTTTGCGAAGCTGGAATACTTTAATCCGGGCGGTAGTGTGAAGGACCGGTTAGGAAGAGAATTACTGGATGAAGCCTTTCGTTCGGGGAAATTGGCTGAAGGAGGAACCATCATTGAGCCGACGGCCGGGAATACGGGTATCGGGCTGGCTCTTGCTGCGCTTAATCGTGGAGTACGTGTCATTTTCGTAATCCCTGAGAAGTTCAGTATAGAAAAACAGGAAATTATGAAGGCGCTGGGGGCAACCATCATCCACACTCCAACAAATGATGGAATCAAGGGGGCTATCAAAAAAACGGAGCTGCTCCTGAATGAAATCCCAGGTTCGTTTACGCCTGCCCAATTTTCCAATCCTTCCAATCCGAAGACGTACTATAAAACACTGGGTCCTGAGATATGGAACGATTTGAACGGTAAGGTAGACATCTTTGTTGCAGGAGCAGGAACGGGAGGCACCTTCATGGGTACTGCACAATTTTTAAAAGAAAAGAATCCATCATTAAAAACGGTGATCGTCGAACCGGAGGGCTCCATCCTTAACGGAGGCCAGTCGGGTCCTCACAAAACGGAAGGAATAGGCATGGAGTTTCTGCCGGACTATATGGACCCTTCTTATTTCAATGCCATTCATACAGTAATGGATACAGACGCGTTTTCCAGGGTGAAGGAACTCGCGCAAAAAGAGGGGATTTTGGTAGGCAGTTCCTCGGGTGCTGCGCTTCACGCAGCCTTGCTGGAAGCAGAAACTGCAGCTGAAGGCTCATCGATTGTCACGATCTTCCCCGACGGAAGTGACCGATATTTAAGCAAGAAGATTTATGAAGGGGGAATTTAAATGAAACGTAAAACAAAATTAATTCACGGCGGGATTCCAAGTGATGCAGCAACAGGCGCTGTTTCTGTTCCCATTTATCAAGTGAGCACATATAAACAGGAAGAAGTCGGAGTCCATAAAGGGTATGAGTATTCCAGAACCGGAAATCCTACCCGTTTTGCACTCGAGGAGCTTGTAAAAGACCTTGAAGAAGGAAGAAGAGGTTTTGCATTTGGTTCCGGCATGGCTGCCATCACTGCAGTCATGATGCTTTTCAGTTCAGGAGACCATGTCATCTTAACGGATGATGTGTATGGCGGTACGTACCGGGTGGTGTCCAAGGTGCTGAACCGTATCGGCATTGAGTCAACACTTGTTGATACAACTAATTTGGATGCCATTAAAGAAGCAATTCAGCCTAATACAAAAGCTCTTTATGTGGAAACACCAACAAACCCGCTGCTTAAAGTAACCGATCTTAAGGCGGTGTCCCAGCTTGCAAAAGAAAGCAGCCTTTTGTTGATCGTGGACAATACGTTCAGCACGCCATATTGGCAAAATCCGATCAAATTCGGTGCCGATATCGTCCTGCATTCAGCAACGAAATACCTTGGCGGACACAGTGATGTGGTAGCCGGAGTTGTTGTAGTAAATGATGACAAACTTGGTGAGGACCTGCACTTTGTTCAAAACTCCACAGGCGGCATTTTGGGACCTCAAGATTCATGGCTTCTTATCAGGGGGATTAAAACACTTGGCTTGCGAATGGAAGCTACGGAAGCCAACACAAAAAAAATCGTGAATTTCCTTTCCGGTCATCCAACGGTTAAAAAAATCTACTATCCGGGTCTTGAGAGCCATCCGCAGCACGAGATTGCCAAAGCACAATCCGGCGGATTCGGAGGCATGATTTCATTCGATGTAGGAAGTGAAGAAAAAGCAACAGAGGTGCTCAGAAAGGTTCGTTACTTTACGCTGGCTGAAAGTCTTGGAGCAGTGGAAAGCCTGATTTCTGTTCCTGCAAAAATGACTCATGCTTCCATACCGGCTGAGCGCCGTGCTGAGCTCGGTATTACCGATGGACTGATCAGAATCTCTGTTGGTATTGAAGATGCTGAAGATTTAATCGAAGACTTAAAAAATGCACTGGCATAAAACGGTATCTGGTTGGTTTAAAAACTCCCGTTCCTCTTTGGAGGAAACGGGAGTTTTTTTCATTTATTTGTCAAAAATTACGTGTGTCTTTGTACCTGTTCTATGTTATTGTAATACAAGAGGTTAGGAGGCTGGTTAAAAGTATGGAATCAAAAGTATTGCAAGACCTAAAGCAGAAGATCCAGGACTATCAGCACTACGGGATTGTCCTATTAGGGCTAAGTTCCTTTATGTATTTGGGAACCGTCATTCCGTTCGCAGGCAAAGACGTAACCGATGAAATCGTCTGCGGAACCACATCATTAACTGGACTAGGATTCACAGCACTTATGTACTTTCAGGCAAAGCGGCTGAAAAAACAGCTTCAGGATATAGAATCATAAATAAAAAAATGACCGGCAGCTTGTGGGCTGCCGGTCATTTTTTTATATGTTGAAATAATAGTTATCTTATATTGATATACCGATTAAGGTGCCTATGCAAAGAAGAATGCCAAAGCCTAAATGAAGCATGGCCGTTAATTCAAGTGAAGTGTTCAATTCTTTGGGATCCCAAGTGCGGAGACTGATGGACAGAGCTTTAATCGCAACGGGAAGTGACAAGAAAGCGAGCAGACTCCATAAAGGAAGCATAGAGATTGCTACCAGGATCAGCAACAGTCCATATGCGCCAATCATTAAAATCAAATATTCAACTCGGGCGCCGGTTCTGCCGAGCAAGCCGGCGACGGTGATTTTGTTAATCAATTTATCGCTGTCAATGTCTCTTAAATTATTGGCCTGCAAAATTGCCATAATCAAAAAGGCATTCGGCAGTGCCATAAGAACAGTACCCCAATCGACGGCAAGTGTCTGGACATAAAACGAACCGATGACGGCAAGTACGCCAAGCGTGGTGCCGGAAGCGAACTCTCCAAACCCGTTATAGGCCAAAGCGTAACGAGTGGCCGTATAGAAATAGCCAATTAAGAGAGATGGAATACCGATATAAAAAATAAAGCGGCCTGTGAGACCTGCCAAAACCAAGCCGATGATACTGCCGAGAGCAAAAAAGATGAGACCGGTAATATGGACTTGTTTTGGGGTCATTTCTCCGCGGTCAATAACGCCTGAAGGGCTGAGTGATCCAGGCTGGTCAGCACCTTTTACATGGTCGTAATAATCGTTGACCAGATTTGTTCCGCACTGCATAAAGACGGCACCAAGGAGTGTTAAAACAAATAGTCCCCAATGAATGCTTGTGGATTGCAGAGCAAGTATGGTTCCAAAAATAACCGGTATGATGGAAGCCGTTAATGAAAATGGCCGTGTAGAAGCCAAAATAACTTTAGGGCTTATCATAATGTTCCTCCTTACTAAAAAACAAATAATGTAGCATAACCATTATAATACAAATGTTTGTGAAAATGTACACAATATACCTGTTCCAACGAAATTGTACTGGCAGGAATGGAATCATTTTCTTTGAGCGGAAAAACGTTATAAAATGGGTGATCTTTTTCCTTTCTTCCGCATATAAATAAATTGTTTGAAAAAAGTGGTTTACAAGTTACCAAGTTATGGTTATACTTACCGTGTAAAGAATAATCAGAATTTATAAAGGAGGTCGAACACGATGATGAGATTACAACCGATTACAGCGTCACTGCAACCTTTTTCTGCACAACTACAACTTCATGCAACACTACGTTGTTCGGCCATTGGACACCAGCTTTTTTGATTTGCGATTTTTGATAAAAAAGCGCCGCAGGCCGAATGATGCCCTGTGGCTTTTTTGCGCCCTTTTATAGGGAAGGCTGCAGGGATCTGACTCCCTGCGGCCTTTTTTTATACAACTAAACGTGAAGGAGATGACAGGAATGATGATTAGCATTGCTTTATTAACCTGGTTTTCACTGGAGAAGGATATGGACTGTTAAATGAATATGAAAGGGGGAATGCCCAATGATTACACTGAACTTGTTTTTTGGAACGATTACGCTATCGTTTCAGGGTAAAATGAACAGCCAAAATGAATTGATTCATCAGCAGCATGTAAAGAAAATGTACCAAGAAACTCAAGAGAAATTGATGAACAATGTTCACATGTATTAAAACCCAAACATGAAAAAAATGAATGAAAAAGGAGAGGGTAGGAATGATGAAGCGAAAACTGGTATTTCTGGATTGGATGGTAACAGAGAAAGATACGACCTGAAAGGGTAAGAAAGCAGGAAAGGAGGAGTCTGTATGCTGACATTGAACCTTTTCTTTGCTACGTTGACCATTTCATTAAGGAAGAATGAAAGAACATACAAAGATTATGTGCATCAACAAAATGTGAACGAATTGTTCGAAGCTGCCCATACGAAGGCTGGCGAGGCGAACTATTTAAGATAAATGAACGGCAAAACCGCCCATGCAAAATCATTGCAGGGCGGTTTTTTTACGGTATGATGAAGATAACGACTTTGGTAAAGAAGGTGGAGAGTCAGCCATGAAAAAAGACATCCATTGCTGTGCAACGTGTGTAAACTTCAAGGCTTCACGGACGGATAAAGGAATGAAATATGAATGTGTGAGACTGGGGTTTGATACGAAGCCTTCCTATAAATTTAATTGCTGGGATCCGAAGGAACGTGTGAAAAAGTGGCTGGAAAAGTAGTTACCAGCCCCTTCCTGCGCCGCCTCCGCCGGATGATCCACCTCCGCCACCCCGGCGTCCTCCGCCTCCACCTCCACCTCTTGAAAGCATGGAAAGAATCATATAGGTGAGGAAACCATTAAAGAATTTGATGTCCAAAAAGATAATGGCCACGATAATGATGATGTAAAACCAGGAAAAGGGGTCCTTTTTCTTCTCCTCGGTCTTTGACGGGAGAGCATCCTGTCCTTTGTATTCTTTTTGTATTTCTTTGGCCAGGGCCTGATACGTATGGATAATGGCCTCATCGTTTTTTCCTTGCTTCAAATAAGGAACTGCATTTTCATCCAGAATTCTTCCAGCTTTGCCATCTGGAATCGCTCCTTCAAGACCATACCCCACTTCGATCCGGATTTTTTTCTGCGAGAGGGCCAAAACAAGCAGAACACCGTTATCCGCTTCCTTTGTTCCAAGTCCAAATTTCCTGAAGGCATCGTTGGCATACGTTTCAATCGGTGTATCTCCAATGGATTTAACCGTAAGAATAGCAAGCTGTGCACTTGTCTGATCTTCCAGCTGTCTTCCCTGGGACAGGAGCTTCGACTTTTCCTGCGGGCTAAGCACGCCTGCATGATCCTGTACATAAATGTCTCCCTCTGGCTCCGGTATCGCATCAGCAGATACCGGAATGGCGGTTGTTAATAATGAAAAAACAACAAACAACCCTAGTAAGAGGGAGAATTTTTTGGGAATCATCAGCTGTTTCCTCCAAAATCAACTTTTGGAGGCTCCTGTGCATTGGCGCTGGCCTTGAAGTATTCTTTTTTATCAAATCCTCCAATCCCTGCAATTAAGGCTCCTGGAAACCTTTTAACTTTTTTGTTATAGGAAGCAACTTTTTCATTATAGTCCCTTCTTGCCACAGCAATTCGGTTTTCTGTACCGGCAAGCTCATCCATCAGTTGGGTAAACTGCTTATCTGCTTTTAAGTTTGGATATCTTTCCTGAATCACAAGCAGGCGGCTAAGGGCACCGGTCAACTGGTCGTTCGCCTGGGCTTCATCCTGAGGGGATTTGGCCCCTGCAAGACGTGCACGGGAATCAGAGATATCTTTAAGAACCTCTTTTTCGTGGGAGGCGTAACCTTTAACGGTGCTGACGAGGTTGGGCACCAGATCAACACGCCGCTGAAGCTGGGTTTCAATCTGGGAATAGGACTGGTCCACATCTTCTTCGCTATTTACGAACCCGTTGTAGCTGGTGAAAAACAGAATCACAAGCACGGCAATAATAAGTACGGGCCATAGCCAACTTTTTTTCATTTGTACATTCCTCAATTCTATTTGGATATTTTTTATTTTTCCCCTATCCTATGATTTAAAAACGAAAAATATGGCGGGTGATTAATATTCCTTGGACATGGGTATATACCACTATAGACGATTATTGAATTTACTAAAGGAGGAACCAATCCATGAATGACGATCAGACACAAGGAAAATTAGACAAGCTGAAAGGCGAGGCGAAACGGGGACTCGGCAAATTGACAAATGATGAAACAACAGAGGCAGAAGGCAACAAGGACAAAATGAAAGGCGAAGCACGCGAGGGAGTCGGCGATCTGAAAGAGAAGGCAGCAGACAAAGTAAATAATGTTTTTGATAACAGAAGATAATACTATAGAGTACGGATGAGGCAAAAGGGCGAAACGTCTTTTTGCCTCATTTTTTATGGGGATCCTCTTCTTTGAAGAGGATTTTTATATGAAGAAATGCCCAAGCCTGCTGGACATTCTTCCTACAAAAGATCTCTTTTTTTATATTTACATTTACTTAAATTGACAAAATTATATAAATATTCAAAGATTAAGTATCTTTAATAATTGGGAGGTTGTTTCATGTATCGTCCGTTGCTTAAAAGGTTTGCTGCATTCTTCCTTGCCCTCTTAATCTTCCCGACGCTGCACACACATGCAGAGGGCCAGGAGCGTTTAAAAGTTGTTTCTGATATTGCCTTATCTGAAAGATTACATGAAATTGTTCTGGACAGTCCGGCGCTGGGAAAACAGACTCCTCTGCGCGTGCTCCTGCCAAAAGATTACCATGAGGACACAAAGAAGAAATATCCTGTGCTTTATATGCTTCACGGCTGCTGCGGTGATTATAAATCCTGGACCGTTGCCGGGGATATTGAAAACATGACAAAGGACTTGCCTCTCGTGATCGTGATGCCAGATGCGGGCAGAGGCGGAAGCTATTCCAACTGGTACAATAATGGAGCTTATGGAAAGCCGGAGTGGGAGACCTATCATATCAATGAACTCATTCCCTGGGTTGAGCAATCCTACCGGGTGAAACATACAAGAGAGGGACGAGCCATTGCCGGGTTGTCCATGGGAGGGTTCGGTTCCTTGTCCTATGCTGCCAGACATCCGGATTTGTTTCTGGCTGCCGCTTCTTTTTCAGGCGTGGTGAATACAAATCTGGATCCCGAATTTCTGGACAAGACGATTTTTCAAAATCAGGAAAATGTGCCTCCGGGCACTGTCTGGGGAGATCGTGCGAACCATGAAATCATATGGAGAAGCCACAATCCGTGGGATCTTGCCGAAAATTTAGCAGGTATGGATTTATCGATTTATACAGGCACAGGTGAAGCGGGCGGTCCCTTGGACGGCGGTGTAGCCTCCCCGGTTGAAGAGATTTGCTACAGCATGTCCACGAGCATGCACAACCGGCTGGAAGAGCTCGGCATTCCGCATGATTGGAACAGCTACGGACCCGGTTCTCATACATGGGGATATTGGAAGCGGGATCTTGCGCAGACACTGCCCCGTTTTATGACGTTGTTTGAGCATCCTCCAAAGGCTCCGCGGCCCTTTTCATATAAATCGGCAGAATCCTCATTTTCCATTTATGGATGGAGAGTTAAAATGAACAGAAAAGCAGAAGAGTTTGCTGAAATCAACCAAGTAACAAAAGCAGGATTTTCAATAACTGGTTCAGGAACCGCGGAAATTAAGACAGCATCCTGGTATCATCCGCAAAAACGATACCTCGTTAAAATGCATGGTAAAGGAAATCATAAGACAATGATCTTAAAGCCGGATCATAACGGAAAACTAAAGTTCAATGTAAAGCTTTCAGCTAATCCATCAAAGGAAGAACAAAACACAATTGCGGTCATGATTCGAAAGCTAGATTAAAAAAACCGCCCTCTTTTCAAAAGAAGAGGGCGGTTTGTATGTGCTCTTACAATTTTATGGAGCTTTTCTGAAAAGCCCATGTCTTCTTCCAGGCGTTTTGTGCGACCATTAAAAGAACAAAGGCACAACCGCCAATCAATGAATATACAATGAAACCGGAAGCGTAAGTGCCTGAAAGTTCCTTTAGTGAGCCAAGGATAATTGGAACAAAGAAACCGCCAACCCCGCCTGCAGCCCCTACAATTCCGGTAATCACTCCAATCTCGTTTTTAAACCGTTGAGGCACCAATTGAAAGACGGCACCATTACCCATGCCAAGGCAGGACATGCCGGCAAATAGCAAAAAAGTGGCTAATGAAAGGGAAGGAAGCTGGCTGACACCGAGCATACACAACGTCACGCCAATCAACAAATAACTCAAAAGCCGGACCCCTCCGATCCGGTCGGCGATCATGCCGCCAATCGGACGGACAATGCTGCCCGCTGCGACACACAATGTAACAAAATTACCGGCTGAAACGCTTGACAAGTGATATTGATCAACGAAAAAAATACTTAAAAAACTGGTCAAGCCTACAAATCCGCCAAAGGTAACACAATAAAGAAGGCAAAAATACCAGGTATCTTTTACTTTCAGCACGTTTAAATAATCTTTGACCGGCTTAGCAGCAGGCTGCGAGGGAGCATCTTTGGTAATGAAAAGATATAAAACCAGTGTGCACAACAGTGGAATGAGTGCGATGCCCATGACTCCGTTCCAACCATAGTGTTCGGCCAGCCTTGGACCAAAAAGTGTGGCAAGCAGTGTTCCGCTGTTTCCGGCTCCTGCAATGCCCATTGCCACCCCTTGAAGGTGCGGAGGGTACCAGCGGCTTGCCATTGGCAAAGCGGCGGAAAAGCTCGCTCCCGCTACACCAAGCAAGAGGCCAATTCCATACAGTTCGGCAATATGTGTTCCCGATAACCAACCCCATAAAAGAGGAATGGTGGTTACCAGCATTCCTCCAACGGCGGTCTTCCTGGGGCCGATTCGATCGGTGAGTACACCGAACAGAAGTCTGAATAACGATCCGCTCAAAATAGGGATGGCGACAATCAGGCCTTTTTGCGAAGGGGAAAGCCCAAAATCCTTTGTAATATAGACGCCCAGAGCACCAAGGAGCACCCAGATCATAAAGCTTACATCAAAATACAAAAAGGAACCTAACAGTGATGGGGCATGTCCGTGACTTCTTAACTCTTTTAGTCTCATTCATCTCTCTCCATTCCTGATTTTTCTTTTTAGTCTACGGTTCTTTTTTCTGCTTTGCTTTGTTAATGGAAGAAAAGATAACAAACTTTTTTAACTAATAAAATGTTCCTAGGCAGGGAAAAAGTATGTCAGTTTTTCTTACATACAATGAGAAATGATTCCAGTGGTTGTGGTACCTTTTTAAAAAAGAGAGATAGGATATTGACTAAACAGGAGGCTACCATGAAAAAAAAGAAGCTTGTGCTTGTAGGCAATGGCATGGCCGGAGTTCGCTGCATCGAGGAAATCTTGAAAATGAACGCTGAAGCATTTGATATTACCATTTTTGGAAGTGAGCCGCATCCGAACTATAATCGAATCCTTTTATCTACTGTTCTTCAAGGCGATACTTCCATTCAGGATATTACCCTTAATGACCGGGCGTGGTATGAGAAGAATAACATCACGCTATATACAGGAGAAACGGTCACCAGCATTGATTCAGATCGGAAAAGCGTTCATACCGATCTTGGAAGGGAAGTCGAATATGACCGATTGATACTGGCAACGGGATCAAAACCATTTATGCTGCCGGTTCCTGGTGCTGGTAAAGAGGGAGTCACGGCTTTCCGTGATATAAAAGACTGTGAAACCATGATCGATGCTGCACAGAATTACAAAAAAGCGGTAGTCATTGGCGGAGGGCTGTTGGGATTAGAGGCGGCACGGGGGCTGATCAATCTCGGAATGCAAGTGGATGTGGTCCATCTTGGCAACCAGTTGATGGACCGTCAGCTCGACGGAACAGCTGCTGCTCTTTTGAAAAAAGAGCTGGAGCAGCAAGGGATGACCTTTTTAATGGAAAAACAAACAACAGAAATTATAGGAGATATGCGGGCAGAAGGTGTCAGGTTCAGTGATGGGTCGGTGGCAAATGCTGATCTGGTGGTGATGGCTGTCGGCATCCGGCCGAATGTGCAGCTTGCCAAAAACAGCGGGATAGCCGTGAACAGAGGAATTCTCGTCAACGATTATCTGGAGACAGAAGTACCGGACATTTATGCAGTGGGAGAATGCGCGGAACACCGTGAAATGGTTTACGGACTTGTCGCACCGCTATACGCACAAGGGAAAATTTTAGCCGAACGTATTACAGAAACCGGATCAAACAAATATGAAGGATCTGTAATTTCCACACAATTAAAAGTATCGGGTGTTGATGTGTTTTCTGCCGGCCACTTTATGGAGGATGAACACACAAAATCAGTGAAAATTTTTGATGAATTGGAGGGTGTATACAAAAAGATCGTCTTTCAGGATAACCGCGTGATTGGTGCGGTGATGTTCGGAGAAATTCAGGATGGCCCGCGGCTGTTAAAAATGATACTTGAAAAACAGGATGTTTCCGGCATTCCGAAAATTGCAGTACTGGCAACGCCTGAGGAAGAAGCTGCAGAAAGTGCTGTTGCCTCGATGCCTGAGAATGAAGTTGTCTGCGGATGCAACGGGGTAACCAAAGGGGCCATTTGCGATGCCATTGTGAATCAGGGACTAACCTCATTGGACGAAGTAAGAGATTGCACCAACGCTTCCCGTTCCTGCGGGGGATGCAAACCGGTCGTTTCGGAGCTGCTGGAATACACATTGGGAGATGATTTCAAGTATATCGAACAAAAAGAAGCGATCTGCAGCTGTACCAGTCTTAGCAGGGAAGAAGTGCTTGAAGAAATTAAAAGCAAAAATCTGAAGTTTGTGAAGGAAGTTATGCATGTTCTGGACTGGAAGGAAAAGGAGGGCTGTTCCAAATGCCGTCCTGCCCTTAACTACTATCTGGGGATGATGAATCCCCAGCATGAAGATGAAGCAGCTTCCAAATTTGTGAATGAGCGGATGCACGCAAATATTCAAAAAGACGGGACGTATTCCGTGGTGCCCAGAATGTATGGAGGTGTGACCACCGCAGAAGACCTGCGAAAGATCGCTAACGTCGCGGAAGCTTATAATGTTCCGATGATTAAATTGACCGGCGGCCAGCGGATTGATCTCTTGGGCATTAAAAAGGAGGATCTGCCAAACGTCTGGGCAGAACTGGATATGCCATCAGGCTATGCGTATGGAAAGACCCTTCGAACGGTGAAAACCTGTGTGGGAGAACAATTTTGCCGTTTTGGGACACAGGATTCCACCAGTTTGGGGATTGAACTGGAGAAAAAATTTGAGCGGCTCAACACTCCGCACAAGGTGAAAATGAGTGTATCTGCATGTCCGCGGAATTGCGCCGAGTCGGGAATCAAGGATTTTGGAATCGTGGGAGTGGATGGCGGTTTCGAGCTGTATGTAGGAGGGAACGGAGGTACCCACCTGAGAGCCGGTGATTTGCTTTGCACCGTCGAAACGAAAGAAGAGGTCGTGATGATGGCCCCCGCCTTTATACAGTATTACAGAGAAACCGCCCATTATCTGGAGCGTACGTCAAAATGGATTGAACGAATGGGTCTTGAACATGTCAGGGAAGTCCTTTTTGACGAAGACAGCCGCTCCCAATTGGTCGGGCGGATTGAAGAAGCTCTTTCCTACACGAAGGAGCCGTGGAAAGAAATTATTAAAAATAAGGAAACCAAAGAGAAATTGTTTGAAAGCCTGAGTGTTTAATAGATCAAAGGGAGGACAAACAAATGAACCGGATTGAAGTGGCCAAGCTGAGCAAATTACCTGAAAAACTGGGGATGTCATTAAAAGTGGGAGAGCATGATATTGCTCTTTTCAAGCTTTCCAACGGAAAAATCAAAGCGGTGGAAAATCGCTGTCCGCATAAAGGGGGAGTACTTGCTCAGGGAATGGTAAGCGGAGAGTATGTATTCTGCCCGATGCATGACTGGAAGATTTGCACTAATAGTGGAGAGGCACAAGGGCCGGATACGGGCTGTGTGAAAACATATAAAGTGGAAGTGCAGGAAGAGAAAGTCTACCTTTGTTTATAAGCATGAGAGAAAAGGAGGGAGGAAGGTGAGGACAGTTGACTGGTAGCTTTCTGGAACATTTTCGCCATCAGCAGCAGGATGCAGAAACAGAAACTGTGATGGATACACAGTGCCCCTTCTGCAGTGTTCAATGCACTATGCAACTGCTTGAACATAGTACGGGAGACCGGAAAAAATATAAAGTTCTTCCGCTGAAGGATACGGTTTCCGATGGAAGACTGTGCATAAAAGGCAGAAATGCTCATCAGCACGCCCTCCATAAAGAACGGATTCTGCATCCGATGAAAAAGGTGAATGGACAATTTGAGGAGATTACATGGGAAGAGGCATTGTCTTTTATCATGGAGCAGTTCAGCACGATTCAGGAGCAGGACGGCCTCGATGCTGTCGGAGTGTATGGAGGCGGCTCATTAACTAATGAAGAGGCCTACCTGCTTGGAAAGTTTGCCAGAGTGGGATTAAAGACAAAGCATATCGATTATAATGGCCGCTATTGCATGTCGGCGGCTGCCTCCGCGATGAATGAAGCATTTGGCCTGGACCGTGGGTTAACGAACGAAATGGAAGAGATTCCACTGGCAGAATGCATCATTCTTGCAGGAACCAACATTGCCGAATGCCAGCCGACCCTTCTTCCTTATTTTCGAAAAGCGAAGGACAATGGTGCATTTATCATCGCTATTGATCCAAGAGAAACCTTAACCACCAAATTGGCTGATCTCCATTTAAAAGTAAAACCGGGCATGGATGCTGCTCTGGTTAACGGCATGTTAAAAGTAATCCTTGACCGCAATCTCCATGATGAGCGGTTTATACAGGAGCGAACGGAAGGTTTTGATGAAGTGTTAGAACACCTCTCTGGTGTTGACCTGGATGCTATCGCTGATTTAACAGGTCTTTCCCGTCAAATCATTGAGTACACGGCGGTTACAATCGCTTCCGTTTCCCGTGCTATGGTCTTTACAGCCAGAGGGGTCGAGCAGCAAACACACGGTCATGATACCGTCAGAAACTTTATTAATCTGGTTCTGGCCACCGGGAATATGGGTAAGCCTGGAGCAGGCTATGGAGCTGTCACCGGCCAAGGGAACGGACAAGGCGGCAGGGAGCATGGCCAAAAAGCAGACCAACTGCCCGGATACCGGAGTATAGAAAACCCGGAACACGGGAACTATATTGCCGATCTGTGGGGTATTCCTGAAAAGGAGTTGCCAGGAAAGGGGGTTTCTGCCTATGAAATGATGGAAAAGATGGCGGATGGCGAAATTAAGGCATTATTCATCATGGGTTCCAACCCACTGATTTCCACCCCAAATGCCACACTTGCGGCTCAAGCGCTTAAGCGGCTTAAATGTCTGGTGGTGGTCGATATGTTTGTATCAGAAACAGGCATGCTCGCTGACCTGTTGCTTCCAAGTTCTTCGTATTTGGAAGATGAAGGGACATTAACCAATCTGGAAGGCAGGGTGACGTTAAGAAGAGCGGCCCGAAGCTGCCCGGGTGAGGTGAGACATGACTGGCAAATCCTGTGTGATGTGGCAAGGGTATTGGGGAAAGATGCCTATTTTTCCTACACCAAAGCAGAAGATATCTTCAATGAACTGAGGCTGGCGAGCAAGGGAGGAAAAGCGGACTATTTCGGGATCACTTATTCACGGCTGAAGGAGGAACGAATTTACTGGCCATGCCCTAAAGAGGGACATAATGGAGAGGGAAGGCTGTTCAGTGAAACGTTTGCCCGGCCAAATGGCAAAGCGAAGATGCTTCCTGTCATCAACCATGTGCCAAAGGAGCGAACGTCAGAGAGTTATCCTCTTCATTTGACGACGGGAAGGGTGATGAGCCACTATCTGTCCGGCTCACAAACCAGAAGGAGCCCGGCTCTTTCTGCCCGCCAAATTGAAAGCTTTGTCAAAATCCATCCGAAAACAGCCAATGCATTTGGCATAAAAGATGGGACCATGGTCTACGTGGATTCTTCAAGAGGAAGAATGAAAGCCAGGGGCGCGTATGATGATTCGATACGGGAAGATACCTTGTTTATCCCGTTTCACTGGGGCGGAGAACAGAATGTGAACAACGTTACATACCAGGGGCTTGACCCTGTCTGCAAGATGCCCGGATTTAAAGTATGCGCCGTAAGGGTGTCGCCTGTCATTGACTTGAACAGAAATTGACCAAGGCAAAAAAGCAGTCTCTCCTTACACGGAGAGACTGCTTTTTTATACCAACCTGACTTGGAAGAAAACTCCCTGGAATACAAGCGGGAGTACTCTCCATTTTTTGCGAGTAATGACCGGTGTGTTCCCTGCTCCGAAATGCCTTTTTGATTCAGGACAATAATGCGTTCTGCGTTGCGGATTGTCGAGAGGCGGTGGGCAATAACGATGGTGGTTCTTCCCTTCGCCAGCTGGTCAAGGGACGCTTTGACGATGCTTTCACTCTCATTATCCAGCGAACTGGTTGCTTCATCGAGAATTAAAATCGCCGGGTCTTTTAAAAATATACGGGCAATGCTTAACCGCTGCTTTTGCCCGCCGGACAGCCTCACTCCACGTTGCCCGATTTCCGAATCATAGCCGTTTGGAAGGCTCAAGATAAATTCATGGGCATTGGCCTGTCGTGCTGCTTCTATAATTTGGGCATCGTTTGCCTCCGGATTTCCGTAGCGGATGTTTTCACGGACAGTACCGTCAAAAAGATAAACATCCTGCTGCACGATCCCAATATGCTTTCGCAGCCCCTTTTGTTCAAAATGGCGGACGTCGATTCCGTCGATGAGCAATTCTCCTGATGTCACCTCATAAAAGCGGGGAATGAGGGAGCACAATGTCGTCTTTCCGGCACCGGAGGGACCAACAAGTGCCACATACTCTCCCGGCTGAACAGTAAGGGACAGATTGGAGATGACCGGATCCAAATGTTTTTCATACTGAAAGCCGACCTGCTTGAATTCTATTTTTCCTTCAATTGATGAAAGAGTTACCGCATGACTGTCATCTTCAATCGCCGGCTTCGTATTCATAATCTCCATAAAACGCGCAAAGCCGGTAAGCCCTTCCTGAAGCTGTGTGCTCATGTGGGTCATCTGCTTTATCGGTTCAACCATGTAATTAACATAAAGAAGAAAAGTAATCAAATCAGAAAGGTCAAGCGTATGATGCATGATTTTTGAGCTTCCATAGATAATCACAGTTAGAGTGATCAATTGAATGAAACTTTCAACGCCGTTGAAAAAGAGGGCTTCTGTCCGATAAATGTTCTTTCGGCTGTCTAAAAATCGATTGTTTTCAACCTTGAATTTATGGATCTCAATGTTTTCATTGGCAAACGATTTAACGACGCGTATTCCCGCCAGGCTATCCTCAACGCGGGCATGTACGTCGCTGATCCGCTCTTTGTTTTTGGTTAAGGCACGGTTCAATATCTTATTGAAGAACAGTGAAAAGATGCCGAGCACAGGCAAGAAGCAAAAAACGGCGATCGTCAATGAAGGATTAATTACAAACAAAATGACAAAGGCACCCACAAAGCGCACCATGTATTTAATATAATCCTCCGGACCGTGATGATACAGTTCAGAAAGTAAAAGCAGATCATTCGTAATCCGTGACATCAGCTTTCCGGTTTTCTCATGATCAAAAAAACTAAAGGAAAGCTTTTGCATATGCGCAAATAGTTCACTTCGTAAATCACGTTCCATACGGGCGCCAACCTCATGGCCTTTGCAGTCCACAAAATAGTTCCCGATATTCTGAAGCACGGTCAAAACAAGCATCAGGCCACCGGTCCAATAAACGTTTTGGATGTCCAAAGCCCCTTGATCGGCCAGCACGTCTTTTGTAATGTACCGGACAAGAAGCGGATAGACGAGCGCAATGGTCGACGTGATCAGCGCGCAAAACAAAATGGAAAGAAACAAACGCAGGTAAGGTTTATAATAAGATAGAAATTTTTTCATTGGAAATCGCATGATTTACCCCTTTATGAGTGATTCAAAGACACACATATAAGGGGGGGCACACTGTTCACTCACTGCTTAAGAATGTGTATCACCCTTATATGTTGGTTGGCGATGGACATTTCTTTCGTTTCTCATTTGAACAGCCTCCTTGCTAATCGTTGTTTTTATTGTAAACGATTTCTTTAAAGGAAAACATAAGGAAAAAGAAAATTAAAAAAATTCTTTTTGCTTGTTGACATCTTCACAGCGTATGGTAGACTTTTTAAAAATGGAACCGGTTCCAAAAAAGATTTGACCGAAAGTAAGGTGGGGAAAATGGCCCAAAAGATAACCATTTATGATGTAGCGAAACGGGCGGGAGTTTCAAAAACGTCGGTTTCACGTTATTTAGGCGGGCGGCTGGATGAACTTGCCGATAAAACAAAAAAGAAAATAGAATCTGCTGTTCAGGAATTGGATTATCGGCCCAGTACGGCTGCAAGAGGGCTGAAAGGAAGAAAAAGCTACCTCATTGGCGTCATCATTGCAGATATCCGCAATCCATATAGTACAGCCATTTTAAGAGGCGCTGAAGAAATCTCTTCGAAAAATGGTTACAGTCTTATGATCTGCAATTCCGATAACCATCCAGAGAAGGAGAGAAACTTTATTCATATGCTGCAATCTCACCGGATCGATGGGCTTATTATTCATACAACGGGTGGGAATAACTCTTCCTTACTGGAAATGAAAGATGATTCCATTCCGGTCGTACTGCTGGATCGAAATATTCCTGAACTGGATATGGATTTTGTCGGCTTAGATAACCGGCAGGCAACTGAGGATTCTCTCGGATTTCTGCTACAGCGAAATTATGAACGTATCGCGTTTTTTAGTGAACCTTTTCAGGAAATCAGTACAAGGCATGAGAGGTATCAGTTTTTTCAAGACGTTCTGAAAAAGCACAATCACGAAAGCTCTGATGATGTCTATATTGTTTCAACAGATGATGGCTGCCTGTTCAGAAATAAGCTGGTTTCATTTCTGGAAGATGCCCAGGGGCAATCCAAAGCCATCTTTACTGTAAATGCACTTTTAATGCTAAAAATTGCGAATGAACTAAATACCATGAACATTTCTGTGCCAGATGAACTCTCACTCCTCACATTTGATAATCCAGATTGGGCACCTGTTGTATTTGGAGGAATTACCTGCATTGAGCAGCCAACATTTGAAATTGGGGTAAGCGCGATGAAAATGGTCCTCGAACGAATCAGAGGAGAACGGACAACCTCGCAATCCTTCATGTATAAAGGGAAGTTGATTAAAAGGAATTCAACACCAGGGAAATAAAGAGGTCTTATCGCTGGACCCCTTTTTCAACAGTTAAATGGTACCGGTACCATTAATAAGTAAGCACATTCAAAGGAGCGGGGGTAATGAATCACATTTATTGTACACAAAACGCATTCGGAAATACGGAGTTGAATGCGCGGGAGTTTGAAGAGATTGCACTGTGCTTGGCAGAGGCAAAGGCGGATGGCATAGAGGTTCGCCGGGAGTTGCTTTCTTCCGGGATCTCATTGAATGATGCAGGAGTAAGGTTAAAGGAACTGAATCTGGAAGTTGTTTTTTCCTCGCCCCAGCCGATGTTTGATGAAAACGGAAAGCTGAATATCGATTCCCTATTCTGTCTTCTTCAGGAGGCGGAAGCCGTAGGGGCATGGCTGTTGAAAATACCTCTTGGCCACTATTGCGGAATGAAGGAGGAACTTTCCCATGTAAAGCGTCTTTTGCTGCAGTTTCCAAAAATGATTTTTACCATCGAAAATGATCAGACCAGTTGTGGCGGACGAACAGATCTTCTGGAGACTTTTTTTCTGGACTGCCGTGCACAAGAGGTTCCTGCCGGATTTACCTTTGATGTGGGCAATCCAAAGTATTTGGGAGAGGATCCGTTGGCTATGTATGAACGGTTGAAAACATTTATTCGATACGTTCACATCAAACACGTAGTCGATGACAAAGGAAGTTGGAGAACAGTCCCGGTTTTTCCTGAGCTTCATGATGAGATCGATGGGATCATTGGGCAGATTCCTGAAGAAGTTCCCTTGGCGATCGAGTATCCCGTGAAAGTCATAAATGCATCTCAGCATGTAGCAAATCTGCGAAAAGAGAGGGTGAAAAGCTGGCAGGAGCAAGTGAAATAGAATGTACATGAAGTTTTAAAAAATGATAGAAAAAGGAGCGGTTTAACGATGATGGATTCTATAGCTTCAAAAAAACGGTTTCGCCGTTTGATTCCTTTAGCTTTTATTACGTACAGTCTCGCCTATCTGGACCGGGCAAATTATGGGTTCGGTGTAGCAGGGGGCATGGGAGATGAACTGAACATTACAGCGGGAGTTTCTTCTTTTTTGGCATCTCTCTTTTTTCTCGGGTACTTTTTCTTCCAGGTTCCGGGTGCTCACTATGCAGAAAAGCATAGTGCCAAAAAGCTGATCTTTTGGAGCCTGATTCTATGGGGCGGCCTTGCGACAGCAACAGGCATGGCAACCAATGTGGCTTGGCTGTATCCTATACGTTTTCTTTTAGGAGTAGTTGAAAGCGCTGTTATGCCAGCCATGCTAGTATTTTTGAGTCATTGGTTTTTAAAGGAAGAACGGTCACGAGCAAATACATTCTTAATCCTCGGTAATCCAGCCACCGTATTATGGATGTCTGTTTTATCGGGTTATCTATTAAACTCGTTCAGTTGGAGATGGATGTTTATTTTGGAAGGTGTTCCAGCCGTATTATGGGCATTTATCTGGCTGAAGCTGGTCAAAGACCGTCCAAAAAATGCATCATGGCTTACCGATAAGGAAAAGCAGGGTATCGAGAATGAGTTTAACAAAGAACAATCTACATTGAAGCCAGTCAAGAATTATCGGGAAGCGTTTAAATCCAAAGCCGTGATTCTGCTGAGCCTTCAATATTTTGCCTGGAGCATAGGGGTATATGGATTTGTTATGTGGCTTCCGTCCATTATTAAAAAAGCGTCGAACCTGGACATTGTTTCAACAGGCTGGCTTTCTTCGGTTCCTTACGTTGTGGCTGTGGTCGGCATGCTTGTCCTATCCTATTACTCGGATAAAACACTGAACCGTAAAACATTTGTATGGATATCACTGCTGATCGGTTCCATTGCCTTTTTTGGCTCTTATTTGATCGGTTCCAGCAATTTCTGGCTTTCGTATACACTTCTTGTCATAGCTGGCGGAGCCATGTACGCACCATACGGACCGTTTTTTGCGATCATTCCTGAAATCCTTCCGCGAAACGTGGCTGGGGGAGCGATGGCGCTCATCAACAGCATGGGGGCGCTCGGTTCTTTTGTTGGATCCTACATTGTTGGATATTTAAACGGCGTTACCGGAGGGCCGTCAGCTTCCTTCGTATTCATGGCATCCGCGCTTTTTGTATCCGTATTGCTTACAATGGCTGTTAAAGCTCCGGCTGCAAAAGAAGCGAAAAAGAGAATGGAGGTTGTTTCTCAATGAAGATTCAGCTGGCCCTGGACCGGATGACGATTTCTGAGGCAATTGAAACGGCAAAAGAGGCAGAGCAATATGTTGATCTTATCGAAGTCGGTACTTCATTAATTAAGGAATATGGTGTTGAGAGCATTTCTGAGATTAAAAAAAAGTTTCCGTTAAAACCAGTGCTGGCAGATATGAAGACCTTTGATAATGCAGCCTATGAATTTTCCATAGCCTTTGACGCAGGAGCAGACATGGCAACTGTCATGGGGGCGGCTCCCCTCGTAACGATTGAAACCTGTTTGAAGGTTGCCGAGGAAAATGGAAAAGAAGTGATGATTGATCTGCTAAATGTTTCATCTGAGCAAATGCAACGGCTGCTAAGCTATACATCTGCCGTATTTTGCGAACATGTAAGCAAAGATGAACAGGAGTCAGACAACAAAACGATGGAGAAACAGAACAAAGAAAGGCTTCCTGTTGACCGACTGGCCCTTGCAGGGGGAATTGCTTTATCCACTCTCCCAATGGCTGCCGAAAAAAATCCGGAGATCATTGTTGTCGGGTCCGCCATTACGAAAGCTGCGAATATCCAGGAAGCAGCCAAACAGATGTATACAGCTTGGAAAACGATTCGGACAGGAGAAAATGTATGAACGAACTGAATGTGATTGTAAAAGAGATGCAGGGAGTTATTGAGAAAATTGGAGAAGAAGAGATTGAGCGTTTTTATTCAGAACTCCAAAATACAACGAGAATCTTTGTGGCTGGCGAGGGAAGGTCGGGGTTTATGGCAAAAGCATTTGCCATGCGCCTGATGCACCTGGGCTATAACGTCTTTGTCATTGGTGAGACGGTAACTCCCTCGGTAGCCGAGGGGGATTGTCTTATCGCCATTTCGGGTTCCGGATCCACACAATCCGTCATCCATCAGGCGGAACGGTCAAGGTCGGCAGGCTCCAAAGTAGTATGCATTACAGCAAATGGAGATTCTGCTCTGGCACAAGTGGCTGATACATGTTTTGTCCTTCCGGCAGCTACAAAGAAAAGGGGAGAGAATGAAGCCAAAAGCATACAGCCACTCAGCTCCCTTTTTGATCAGTGTCTTCATGTGTTTTGCGATGCGGTATGTCTGAGGAGCAGCACACAGAAAACGCTCAGCCATGAGGAAGTTCTGTCCAGGCACAGCAACACGGAATAAAAATATAAAAAGAAAGCTTGAAACATTCAGATAATTGCGGTACACTAGGAACTACAATTTGATACGGATTAGATTTTCTTATCAAGAGAGGTAGAGGGAATGGCCCGATGAAACCTCAGCAACCTTCAGTGATTTCTGCTGAAAAGGTGCTAAGTCCAGCAAGTTCGATGACGAACTTGGGAGATAAGGAGAACGACAATTTGATGGTATTCAAAAGTCTTCTTCTTAAGAAGGCTTTTTTATTTTTTCTTTTGACTTAGGAGGCTGCCATGTATAAAACAGAAACAAAATTAGCTCAAATTGGAAACCGAAGTGAAGACCGCACGGGAACGGTTAATCCGCCCGTTTATTTTTCTACAGCATACCGCCATACCGGAATTGGAGAATCAAGTGGTTACGATTATATTCGAACAGGCAATCCGACACGTGAAGTGCTTGAAAAAGCGATCGCCGATCTGGAAGGAGCAGACGCCGGGTTTGCCTGTAGCTCGGGGATGGCGGCCATTGCGGCCATCCTCTCCCTCTTTCAATCAGGTGATGAATGGATTGTATCCAGTGATTTGTATGGCGGTACCTACCGCCTGCTCGAAGAAGGATACAAAAAATGGGGATTGTCCAGTAACTATGTAAACACGGCAGACGTAGCCGAAATTGAACAGGTGATCACTGAAAAAACAAAAGCCATCTTTTTAGAAACGCCGACCAACCCGCTCATGGAGGTATGTGATATTGAAGCTGTTGCACGTCTCGCCAAGAAACATGGGTTGCTCGTTATCGTTGATAATACCTTTTATACCCCTTTGCTGCAAAGGCCGATCGAGCTCGGAGCGGATATTGTAATCCACAGTGCAACGAAATACCTCGGAGGACACAATGATGTGCTCGCAGGTCTGATTGCGGCCAAAGGCGAGGAATTGTGCCAGGAGCTCTCGTACCATCACAATGCCTCAGGTGCCGTGTTAAGCCCGTTTGATGCCTGGCTTTTGATGCGCGGAATGAAAACATTGGCCCTTCGAATGAAAAAACATGAAGAAAACGCTAAGGTGTTGATTCAATTCCTGCAGAATCATGAAGGTGTAGATGACGTCCTTTATCCGGGAAGGGGAGGCATGATCTCTTTCCGGCTGAAAAAAGAGGAATGGGTCCCCCGTTTTTTGAAGTCTGTAAATCTGATAACCTTTGCCGAAAGCCTGGGCGGGGTTGAAAGTCTGGTAACGTATCCCGCGACCCAAACACATGCGGACATTCCTGAAGAAATACGTACAGCACGCGGAGTTTGCAACCGGCTTTTGCGTTTATCTGTTGGTATTGAAGACGAAAATGATTTGATTAACGACTTAAAACAAGCGCTGGACATTGTCCAGAAGGAGGCTGTAATTTATGAGTGACCATAACTGTCATACCTTTCAAACCAAATTGCTGCATCATAAACATAAAACCGATCCGGCTACCGGCGCGGTGAGTGTGCCCATGCATCTGTCCTCCACGTTCCATCAAGAGGATATTGATCAATTTGGAAAATATGATTATGCACGGTCTGCCAATCCGACAAGAGAAGCACTCGAACAGCAAATCGCTGAGCTCGAAGGCGGATGCAGAGGCTTTGCCTTTGCATCGGGCATGGCAGCGATCTCCACGTCATTTCTTCTTTTATCCCAAGGAGATCATATGATCATATCAGAGGATGTGTATGGCGGTACGTATCGAATGGTCACACAGGTGCTTTCACGACTGGGGATTACCCACACTTTTGTCGATATGACTGACCTTGATGCCGTAGAACAGGCAATCCAGCCCAATACAAAAGCCTTTTATATTGAAACGCCTTCCAATCCGCTTTTAAAAGTGACCGATATTCGGGCAGTGAGCGAGCTGGCGAAGGAGAAAGGTGCACTAACCTTTGTAGACAATACCTTTTTAACACCGGCTCTTCAGCAGCCGTTGTCGCTTGGAGCGGATATTGTTCTTCACAGTGCAACCAAATTCCTTGCCGGGCATAGTGATGTGGTGGCAGGTCTGGCCGTGGTGAAAGATGAAGAGTTGGCTGATCGCCTTTACTTTTTGCAGAACTCGTTTGGTGCCGTGCTGGGTGTCCAGGATTGCTGGCTATTAATGAGGGGACTGAAAACATTATACGTACGCCTCCGTCATTCTGTAGAAGCGGCTGGGAAACTCGCAGACTATTTAAACGGACACCCGCTGATTAAAAAGGTACATTACCCTGGCTTAAAGGAGCATTCAGGATACTTTGTACAGCGGAGCCAGGCGGAGGGGCCAGGTGCTGTCTTCTCATTTGAACTGGAAAGCGAACAGCTGGTCCGGCCGTTTACTTCCCATCTTCAGATCCCTGTTTTGGCGGTGAGCCTCGGAGCGGTGGAATCGATTTTATCCTATCCGGCAAAAATGTCACATGCCGCTATGCCGGAAGCCGAAAGAAAGAAGAGAGGAATCTCGAACACGCTTTTCCGGTTTTCAGCAGGCTTGGAGGACCCTGAAGATATAATTGCGGATTTTGAATTTGCCTTAGCACAAAGCACCATACACACACTGGCACGATAGAGCCAATGAAAAAAACGAGTCTTTAAGAAGGCTCGTTTTTCTGCTTGCGGCCTTTTCTCTCGTTTGCTTTTAACTTTCGTGGATGGTTTCCATTCGGATCTATCAAAATAAGGACTTTTAGTCAGTAAGGGATTCCTAATCAGGAATTCCTCTTTTTGTATGTGAGGTGTCTATACCATTTTTAGTATTTGTACATAAAATAAACAGACACACATACAGAAAGGGAGAACAGCATGAAAGACTCATCGTACCTGCCTTTTTGTGCGGAGGATTTCCTGCAAAATGTTCAAGCCGGGGATACTCACTTTTTTGTCTTCCGGGGCTCAACCGTCCCGGTGAGGTTGTCATTTATTTCGTATAATTCAGTGACGAACTGCATGACGGCTTCCCTTGAAGAGGGTAGAAATCTTACGTTTGATTGCAAGTATGTTGCTGCAGTCTTCTAAAAACCTCCCAGATTCCTAGAAAGATAGGACGCTGGAGGTTTTTCTGATTTAACAAATATCCTTATTTCATTCATTTTATTGAAAATAACACCTGGAAATTCCACAATGAAAGCGCTTATTGTTTGATTGCTTTCGATTTTATCGATGTAAATGACTTCACCATGATCTTCAATACATAAATGAACCGTTTCATTAATTTCTTTACACAGCTTTTCCAGGTATGGTTGGGAGATTTGAATTCCTTCTGGATATTCGGAAAGTTTGTTTAATAGTGTGAGAGCTCGTTCCAGTGATTGGACATTTGACATGTACTCTACCTCTTGTATGCTTTTGTCTAAATCATACGGCATGAAAATTATTTTATAAAATGCCCTTTCGTACAAAGAAGCAGGAGGATATGGGATTAAGACAAGAGAAAAAGTGGTATGTACTTATAGCAAGCAATTACGACAATAGGAGGAATAAAAGATGGCAACCAGTTTAAAAGATACAACAACACTACATAACGGCGTGAAAATGCCGCGCTTTGGGTTGGGTGTTTTTAAAGTAAAAGAAGGAGAAGAAGTAATCGAGTCTGTAAAAGCTGCGATAAAAAACGGATACATCAGTATTGATACGGCAGCGATTTACGGGAACGAAGAGGGAGTGGGGCAGGCGATCAGAGAGTCCGGAGTTTCCCGTGAAGACCTATTCATCACAACAAAGCTATGGAACAGTGAGCAAGGATACGAATCTACATTAAAGGCGTTCGAAACAAGCATGGAAAAACTTGGCCTGGAATATCTGGACCTCTATCTCATTCACTGGCCTGGAAAAGACAAATATAAAGAGACATGGAGAGCGTTTGAGAAGCTGTACAATGATGGCAAAATTCGGGCCATCGGCGTAAGTAACTTCCAGGTTCACCATTTGGAGGACTTGATGAGTTCCTGTGAAATTAAACCAATGGTCAACCAGGTGGAATACCATCCGCATCTTACCCAAAAAGAGCTGCATGCGTTCTGCAAAAATAATGAAATCCAATTGGAAGCCTGGTCACCGCTTAAGCAGGGACAGCTGCTGGAAGATCCTACATTAAAAGAAATTGCCGATAAGCACAATAAAACGGTAGCACAGGTGATTTTGCGGTGGGATCTTCAAAATGAAGTGGTAACCATTCCAAAATCAACAAAAGAGCATCGTATTATTGAAAATGCTGATGTGTTCAATTTTGAATTAAGCAGTGAGGATATGGAGCGTATCGACGGATTGAACCAGGATAGCCGAGCCGGTTCTCATCCGGACAGCATGACAGTTGGTTTTGAATAAAACGTGTAAAGGATGACCATTTAACGGTCATCCTTTTTGGTGTTCTTTTAGTTTAAAGTGCCTTTTTACACATTCGAGTGTTTGCTCGATTGTGAATGTCCCATCCATGGTAATCGTATTTAAATTCAGCAGATCCGCTTCTTTTTTCATCTCTTGTGAAAACCGAAAATCCTTTTGCATTGAGCCCTCGCATTTACTCGCAGGAAGGATTCATTGTGCAATCAGTATCCGAAAGATCAATCTGAATGGTTGTATGCTCAATATGAAATTGTTCCTTCAGCAGCTGATTCGCCTTTTTAAGCAAGGTTTGCTGATGATCCTCTGCGTCGGCCACCAGGTGACAGCTTAAGGCAGGAAAATCCGAAGAGATCGACCATACATGAAGATCATGGACCTGTTTCACTTCAGGGATGGAAAGCAACGCCTGTTTGATCTCCTTAAAGTTCACATTTTGAGGAGTGCCTTCCATTAAAATATGAACAGATTCTTTGGTCACCCTCCAGCCGCTGATAAGAACCAGAATGGCTACAATAATACTTGCGATAGGATCTGCCAGATTCCAGTTGAAAAACATGATGACAAGGGCAGCGGCAATTGCGCCAACGGATCCAAGCATATCCCCAAGGACGTGCAAAAAAGCACTTTTCACATTGAGATTTTCATCCTTGTCACCTTTCATTAAGATGTAGGCAGCGACAATGTTTACCATTAAACCAATAATCGAAATAATGAGCATCCCCTTACTAATGACTGAAGGGGGATTTAAGATGCGCTGATAGGATTCCCAAAAGATATAAAGGGCGATCGCTAACAGAGCAATGCCATTGATAAAGGCGGCTAAAATTTCAAAGCGGCGATAACCATAGGTTTTGGATTGGGAGGATGATTTTTGGCCATAAGTCAATGCCAGGTAACTTAATCCAAGAGCAGCCGCATCACTTAACATATGTCCTGCGTCAGATAATAAAGCCAAACTGTTGGTAATAATGCCACCGGCAATTTCCACGAGCATGTAGGCTGCAATTAGAAAAAACGCCCATTTCAATGCTCTTTTATTGTTTGTACCATGATGATGATGCCCATGAGATTCACCGTGACCGTGAGAATGCGCCATAAATGCTCAACTCCTTTTTGAATATATATATATATGAATATATGCTCATATATATTGTATAAGAACATTCTCCGACGTGCAATGATTTTCCTTTATTTTGTATACTTTTCCCTGGCACTCTATTATTACCCGAAATTATTCTAATGAAATACGGAATAGAAGCGTAAATTATTCATTATAGTTAAAGAAAAGAGAATTCGATTCAGCATTTACAGAAGCATAACCTTCGTTTAGAATATGAGTAATTATTCATATAGGGTTTAGTGGTAAGGAGTTGATATTAAATGGATGAACACGAAAAAGCAATTATTGAAAGTGAACAATTAGATGAAGAAACTCTTTTTGTCGCATCTCAAACCTTCAAGGCGCTGTCAGATCCGACGCGAATCCGAATCCTTCATCTTTTATCTCATAAAGAATCATCTGTAAATGAAATTGCTGAAAAGCTCTCACTTTTACAATCTACGGTTTCTCATCAATTGCGTTTTTTAAAAAATCTTCGCCTTGTTAAATTCAGAAGAGCAGGAACGACCCTGTTTTATTCGATTGATGATAATCATGTGATTACGTTATTAAATCAAGCAATACATCATGCATGCCATGATTGATTATGAATTTAACATGTTGCGTTGACACTTTTCGTGGTGCGAACATATAATGATTTATATATGAATTTCTGCTCATATAAGCATAGATGAAAAGATTCACGGCCAGAGAGGAGAGAACCTGGTGACTGATCAACAAAGAGAATTTTTATTGGATGGCTTGGATTGTGCAAATTGTGCCTCCAAGATCGAAGATGGTGTTCGGGAACTTGAAGGGGTATCATCCTGCAGCGTAAATTTTGTAACCAAAACATTAAGAATGGAAACCGAACAGGGGAGGGACATCACCGTAATTGAAAATACAAGAGAATTGATTCAATCGATTGAGCCGCATATAAAAGTACTTGACCAGCCAAATACAAGGCAAAATTCTGCCATGAGTTTCTATTTGGAAGGCTTGGACTGTGCCAACTGTGCAGCAAAAATAGAGAAGGAAGCAGCCGGGCTGACAGGTATAAGTCTTTCAAGTATGGATTTCGTTTCCAAAACCTTACGTATAAAAACGGATCCTTCCACTACGGAAAAAGATCTGTCAGCTAAAATTGTGGAAATCGTAAAGCGTCTTGAACCTGGAGTAAAGGTGACACAGCAACCCCGTCACATCAATAGCGAGCCATCACAAAATGATGGAAATAAAAACTCAGTGATGTTAACACGGATTGGTGTGGGAGCCGTCTTAACGGCAGTTGCTGCGTTTGCGCCTCTAAACTATTGGTTGGAGTTTTCCCTTTTTCTTGTCGCCTACTTAATTGTAGGCGGGGAGATCCTGCCAAAAGCTGTCCGAAATATAGTTCGGGGGCAGGTGTTTGACGAGAACTTCCTAATGTCACTTGCGACAGTTGGTGCATTCGCAGTTGGACAGTTCCCCGAAGGAGTAGCTGTCATGCTGTTTTACCAAGTGGGTGAATGGTTTCAGAGCTTAGCGGTCAACCGTTCAAGGAAATCAATACGTGCCTTGATGGACATCCGGCCGGACTATGCCAATCGTAAAGTGGGGAGCAGGACAGAGCGTGTATCGCCTGATGACGTAAGAATAAGTGACATAATTATTATCAAACCGGGAGAAAAGGTTCCTTTGGACGGTAAAATCGTTGAAGGAGTATCCATGGTGGATACTTCGGCGTTGACCGGCGAATCCGTACCCAGGAAAGTGAAGCCTGGCAGTGACCTGTTAAGCGGTACGATCAATAAAAACGGAGTACTTACTGTAGAAGTAACCAAGGAATTTGAAGACTCCACCGTATCCAAAATTTTGGACCTTGTTCAAAATGCAAGCAGCAAAAAGGCACCGACTGAAAATTTCATTACAAAATTTGCGAGGTATTACACTCCAGTTGTGGTCATTACAGCTGCGGTTTTGGCGTTTCTGCCGCCGCTCCTTATTCAGAGTGCATCATTTTCAGAATGGATTTACAGGGCATTGGTCTTTTTGGTCATTTCCTGTCCTTGTGCGCTTGTTGTTTCCATTCCCCTCAGCTTTTTTGGCGGGGTGGGAGGAGCTTCAAAAACGGGCATTCTTATTAAAGGAAGCAATTATCTTGAAGCGTTGAATGATGTGAAATATGTCCTGTTTGATAAAACAGGTACGCTGACAAAAGGTGTCTTTGATGTAACACGTATTCACTCGGATAATGGGTTTTCATCGGATGAATTGCTTTATTATGTTGCCATGGCAGAAGCGCATTCCAATCATCCCATTGCCGTTTCCGTACGTTCCGCCTTTGGTAAAGAGATTCAGGCCGATCAAGTAGGAGAATATAACGAAATTTCCGGGCATGGCATTAGGGCAACAGTAGATGGAAAAGAAGTGCTCGCCGGAAATGAAAAATTAATGAATCAAGAAAAAATAGCTTATGAGAAACATGAGGCAGAAGGTACCGTCGTCCATGTGGCTGTTAATCGGACATATGCCGGGCACCTGGTTATTTCAGATGAAGTAAAAGAAGATGCAGCATCGGCTATTGCGCAGCTGAAAGAGCTTGGAATAAAAAAAACGGTGATGCTGACTGGAGACTCCAAAGCCGTTGGTGAACGTGTGGGGCATCAATTAGGGTTAGATGAGGTTCATGCAGAACTGCTTCCTCATGAAAAAGTGGAACAAGTTGAAAAATGGGATGGCAATAAGTCTAAAAATGAAAAGCTGATATTCGTGGGGGATGGCATTAATGATACTCCTGTATTAGCCAGAGCCGATATCGGAATGGCAATGGGTGGATTAGGGTCAGATGCGGCTATCGAAGCTGCTGACGTGGTCATAATGACGGATGAACCTTCCAAAATCCCTGAAGCCATAAAAATTGCAAAACGAACAAGAAAAATCGTTTGGCAAAATATTATTTTTGCCTTAGGGGTAAAAGCGGTCTTTCTCTCATTGGGGGCCTTTGGAATTGCCACCATGTGGGAAGCGGTTTTCTCGGATGTCGGTGTAACTCTGATTGCCGTTTTAAACGCCATGCGAGTATTGAATGTTAAAACAAGAGCATAAAAGAAAAACAGCCTGCCAAATTTTTGGCAGGTTGTTTATTATTACAGTTGCTTTTCATTAAGATGTGAATAGTATAGAGATATATTAAATTTCTTACAAATTCATTGATTCGACAGGCTGGATGTAGTATTGTTGATTCAACCTATTTCTTCAATAAGAAAGGACTGTTCTGATCTGTTTGCTTATTCGCATAAAGTGATGGCGCACCACATTCAATCACATGTCAGAGAAAGCGTTCAGTATGATTTAAATAAGTCTACGTTTACCTGGGCCAACATGAAACCCGATTTCATTCCGGAACTTGCAAAACGAAAGCATTATATAGAAGAAAGCTTTAAATTTGTTGTTGATAAAATTGTGGGTCTGCTGGACATTCCCGCATCCGATCTGCTGGATAAACAAAAGCGGAGATGGCTTGAAATCGAAATGGGTGTAATTTGCCATTTCGTTACGGATTTCTTCTGTGTTCCACATAACCAGCGCTGGGAATTTAAGCATGCCATGATTCCCCATGTGAAGTATGAAAGAGCTTTGGATAAAAAGGCCAGGGTGCTCAACAGTATAAACTGCTTAACACTGCCCGAGATCAAAGAGCATTCCAAGGAAAGCGTTACGTTTTTCCTTGAAGAGCTGCTCTGTGAGTATGAACAAAAAAAGGATTATAAACGGGATATGGTTTATTCCATCAGTGTCTGCAGTGCGATCTGTACATTTATCCTGGAAAAGATTTATTTGAATGACTTTGGCAAAACGGCATAAGATAACCAAACTCCAAGCGGATTCGGCGGAATTCCCTTGGAGTTTTGTTTCAGGTAAATGAAAGGGAGGATGGAGATGGTGAATATGAAAATAGATGAATCTCCTATACTGTTCCTGATTCGTGTCCATATGGAATGGCAGGTGGTAAAAAAGGAGAAATATGGTTTACACAGCATAAAGCAAACTTTATCAGCAGTATAAACAAAGAAGGAACCATCACTTCGCACCCAATTCCAACACTACAAGCGGGTGTCCCCATACGTGAGTGGAGGAAAACAAATATCGTCGCAAGCAAGTTTGGCTAACATAGGAGGTCGATGTCTCATCAAATTAATACAAAAATAGAGCATGAACAAAATGAGGAAAAATTTAACTACGTATGGTAACAATAATGATAGTGTCCTGGTTTTCCCTCATTTAAAAGGTTATTTTGTTTCACGTTGTAGGGTCATATTAAGATAAAGAGAGTGAGAGGAAGAGGAGGATGTTATGAACAAGTGTAACATGGATCACTCAAAAGATGATGTCAAACGTAAATACGAGGCACGGAAGGAAGAACTTCCAGAAGATATTTGTGGGTTATTTGATGATTTTTTAAACAGGAATAACTCACAACCCACCTTAAATGAGATGTTTCATCTTCTCAAAAAATATGATTTAGTTGATGAATTGGAAAGATTAGAACGAAATAGAAAAATGAGATCGTTACTTCTTAAATAGGGATGTAATAAGACTTCCTATTACAGGGGTGCTGACAATTCAATAGGCATTTTAGAACTTGTGTCGATCTTTCGACATAAGTTCTCTTTTTAATGTGGAATTTTTATGATAGGAAGAATAGAAGAATCGGTCTAAATCGTTTTTCGGAATATGCCCCCTTAAATGATTATAATTTCACGTACCGTAATTTTATCAAAAAAAATGAATTTTCTATTCACGTTCTATACCTGCCCATTGTTATTAAGCGAAGGAACTTTCTGCCTGCAAAAGAATGCCCTTGTGTGAGGTGAAAACGCTCACTGTGTTTTTAATGAGCAATGTGAAAAGAGATGGCTGCTTGTTTTAGCTTCATGGTCCATCGTCAACCTATACCAACGCCACAAATCCAGCAAACATATATATCAAAGAGCTTTAGAAACAGTATTTAAAACATCTATAAGTACCTAATACTTTTACCTGTGTATACAATTGTGTTTTAGTAAACAAAAGTATGATGTATGAAAAAGGAAAAAGAAGGGGAATATAATTTTTGCGTTGGATAGGAAGAACCCTCTTTAGATGTAAGGGAACAATTTTGTTATTTAAAACATCGAGAAAGCTCCATCTTTTTAGATACCAGGGCTCTTCTCTTCCCTCAATTAGAGAAGAGGTTAAACAAAGGTCGTACTTCAGGTTGGTTTTAAATATTATTTATTTTCTTAAAATTTTGCTTTCTCTTCTATTTTCTGTTAAAATAAAAAAGGATTATTTTTGTTCGGTGTAAAAGAAGTTTAAGAATTCGATTTTTCATCTTGATGATCACTTTGGGCAAGGATAGTAACATTTTGTGTGTTTAACGCACTAGGAGGAAATAATTATGGAACAAGGTACAGTTAAATGGTTTAATGCAGAAAAAGGTTTCGGATTTATCGAACGCGAAGGTGGAGAGGACGTATTTGTTCATTTCTCCGCTATCCAATCTGAAGGTTTCAAATCATTAGACGAAGGTCAAAAAGTTACTTTTGACGTTGAGCAAGGTGCTCGTGGACCTCAAGCAGCAAACGTTCAAAAAGCATAATAATTATTTATTTTATAATAAAACAGGTCCTTTTTAAAAGGGCCTGTTTTTTTGATTTCTAAAAAAAGCGCAATAAAAAACCCGCTCAACGCAAGAGCAGGTAAATGGTACAAGTAAGTAAATGGTTTAAATAAGTATAGCATAGTGATTTAAGATTTCCTAATTTTTTCTAAAAAAGGGTATCAAGAAATTTAAGATACTGTATCAACAAGAATATGCTTGTCAAAATCAATAATTATTAAATGCACTGGCATGTTTAACTGGTACAATCCAATATTATTGAAGGCATAGTAGCTTCCCGGGTCATTTGGGTCAGATGCCAGTGCTGCCAGATAGGCCCCTTAGCAATCCAATCCATCACTGAGTTCCTCCCATTTTTCATCACCATTTTTTCGGTATATGGTAGAAAAAAGCGAAGCGTGATGCCCCGGTAGATGGGCTGGCGGCCGCAGCAACAAGCTTTTCATCCGGATCATCGTGGTGTATGACCATATTGTAAAGGTAAGGATGTTTTTCCAGTCCTTCACTGTCGTAATTCCAGGTTTCGCCCTCATCATGGCTTTCAGCATAAGAATGGCCTTTTATCATAAAACTGTCTCCACAAGCTGCAAATAAGGTTCCCGGTTGATTTGGATGGGCGAGAAGAGTGTGTGCATCCAATGGGCTGCCGAACGGACGGTTCTTCCATGTATAACCCCCGTCAAATGAGCGGATTACGGCTCCAAACTCAATGGAAACCGAAACAGCTGAAGGATCGGAATAGCTTAGCGTAATCCAGCGCACATGGCTCGTGTACGGCCGGGGAGGAAACTGCCAATTGACTTTGGATTGTAAATTTTGAACCGACTGACATTCACGCCAGGATTCACCTTTGTCTTCCGAATAATAAACCGCGGATGGCTCAGTTCCGGTCCAGACGATTCCTTCTTTTTCAGGTTGAGGGACAACAAACGTGACATGGGCAGAGCGAATTCCTTTCCCTTGATCAGAGTGATGATAGGAAGTCACTTTTCCAATAGCGGTTGAGTCAAAAATGATAGATTCACAAATCCCTCAAAATAGGGATACACAGTTGTGTTTTTTTTATGGCAAGATAGTGGAAGACAATCAATTATTCATCGGGGTGGGGGATAGGATGACATACAAACAAATTAAATGGCTTATTTTAATGCTGCCCACGCTTTCGATCGGTGCCTGGGAGTATTTGCGGCACACCTTATTAATGCCTTACATGTCAATGGAAATGGGGAACTTTTTATCACCCCTCATTGTTTTTGGAGTAACTGTAATCTTTGTGGTTAATCTGTTCAACCGGCTTGAAAAGATCCAATCCGAATTGAATGAAGAGCGGTCACAGAAAACAGCGCTGCAGGAACGGGCAAAAATGGCACGTGAACTGCACGACGGAATGGCGCAATCGCTGTTTCTTTTGTCCATTAAGATTAACAAGCTGGGCAGGCAGGCGAACCTTGCTCACAATCCTCATTTTATAAAAATGAAACAAACGCTGCATCATATTCATGAAGATACGAGGCAGGCAATCAATAATTTGCGGTCACCGCTTGTGGAAACCAATTTCAATTGGACAGAAGCATTGTTGAAATACATCAGTGAGGTTGAAAAGGAACACCAACTGCAGGTGGAGCTGAACTGGAAGATTGACGAATTGCTGCTTTCCACAAAAGAAAAGGTCGAGTTGTTCGCCTGCATAAAAGAAACATTGATCAATGCCATTAAGCATGCAAGTTCAAAACAAGTGTGGATGACGGCAGAAGAACATCCTGAAGGATGGCTGCTGACCATTCGAAACCAAACCGAACGGACATCCTTGCCAGAAGCGTCACAAGGCTATGGACTTCAAATTTTAAAGGACAGAGCGGCCGCCATGAGCTGTTTATTGGATGTATCTATTGAACATGGTGAGATGTGTGTTTCTTTTTGTAAAGGAGTGTTAAAGAATGACAGAGCCAATTCGTCTGCTGCTGGTGGATGATCATCAGCATGCAAGGGAAGGAATTCAGGAATTACTTGAGGATTATGAGGAATTTGAGATTATAGGTGAAGCGACTAATGGCCTTGAAGCCATTGAAATGACAGAAGCCTTACAGCCGAACCTCATCCTTATGGATATTCGAATGCCGGTTATGGACGGGCTGGAAGCAACCAAAATGATTAAGTTTAAGTATCCTATGGTTAAGGTGGTGATCATGACGGTATCGGATGACATCACGGACCTTTTTGAAGCGATTAAAAGAGGCGCACAAGGCTACTTATTGAAAAACTTGGATGCGAATGAGTGGTACAGTTATTTGCGGGCCTTTGCGGTCGACGAAGCTCCCATGTCCCAAAATATGGCGACCCGTATCCTGAATGAGTTTACGAATACCCGGAAAGAGAAAAAGCCAACACCGTTATCCGATCGTGAATTGGAAGTGTTACAGCTGGTTGCTCAAGGGAAATCAAATCGTGAAATTGCCAAGGCTTTTTTCATTTCAGAGCATACCGTTAAAAGTCATTTGAAAAATATATTAAATAAACTTCATCTTGATAACCGTGTGCAGCTGACGAGCTATGCCTACAGCAAGGGATGGATTGAATAGAACAAAAAAAATCAGACACTGTGTCTGATTTTTTTAATTCACCATGAATTCTTTTTTCGGCATCGTGTGCATGCCACGTGCTGTCACATGGGAAATGACCACGTATTTTCCCGGTTTTAAATCATGCGTTTTCATAGAATAGATACCGTTCTCGGCCTCTTTTATTTCAATCTTCTGGTGCTTTTTCCCGCCTGATCGCCATAGTTCAAAAAGAACTTCATCCGCATCATTAACCGGCTTTCCATTTTGACTTACGGCTGCCTGAATTGTAGGAGTATCTTTCTCTGAAATCGTTAGTTCTACTTTCACCGGTTCTATTTCATCTGCATTTTCCTCTTTTTGGGTGTGATGATCGTTTTTTGCCTGGTCTGCTGCCGCTTTCGTATCCTTCACGATTTGGTCAAAGGGGACATTTTGAACCCCGTCATACCTTTTTAATACATTCCCTTTTGAGTTGACCAGGTAAAAGGAGGTCCCGTGGGTGAATTGATCCGATGTCGGATCTGCCGTAACCGCAGCTTTGAATGAATCTCTGGCGAAGTTTTCAATTTCCTTTTGTGAATATCCGGTTAAAAAATGCCAATTGGTGAAATCACTATCAAATTTCTTTCCGAATGCCCGTAATTGTTTGGGAGTGTCCCTTTTGGGATCCACACTGAACGAAACGATGTCTGCAGTTATTTTCTCCTTTGCCAGCATATCCTGCAGCTTGGTCATATGGGCAGTCATTGGAGGGCAAACCGTTTCACAATTGGTAAATATAAAGTTGGCCAGCCAAACCTTTCCTTCTAGTTGGTTCAAGGAAAATGGCTTTCCTTTTTCATCGGTATATGTAAATGAACCTACCTTCCAATTTAATGAATCGTTTGCTTTTACTTCCTTACTCTTATCCATTTCCATATTCATATCATCATGATTATCCTGGCTGCTGCATGAGGCAAGCAATAAGGTTAGGAGCGCAGACAACAGGCATGCAATCCTTCTTTTTTTCAAAATTAATCCCCCTCTTTCCCAAACACATGAATCTATCATTTCATAACCCGGTGTCAGTGTGTATCCCTCTTTCGGATGAAATTAACAATTTTTCTCACGGGAATGAAGGGGATAAGAAAAAAAGACGCGCTTCTCCTGAGGGGAAATACGCGTCTTTTTTGAGTACAAGTACTTCATTCTTTCTGTTTTACTGTTCGATTTCAAGCTTCGCTTCTACCTGTTTGCAGACTTGATTTGCTGACATGCCATTTGCATCAATGACCGAAGCCGGAGTCACAAAATCTTGATTTTAACAATCGGTTCATTACTTCAGGGTATTTAGTATGTTTTCCGGATTGGTCAACTGAACGGTTTTCACACTTTCTACATTGTGCTTTTTAAACAGCTCTACATGAGTGGTATTTAAAATGGTGCCTTTTTTTAATAAAAGAACCCCATTGGAAGTGTAAACGTCTTCCAAAAGAATAGAGCCGGTTTCAACCTGCAAGTCTGACATGTGCATCCTCCTTGGAATAAACAAGATTATAGTTCTATCGTAATGGATAATTATACCTGTATCAACTTTTATTTGTACTTTTCTGTATATTCCTTTCTCATTGGAATCTTACTCTTTTCGTGAGCATACAATATAGCCAACACCACTGGCTGTAAGTCTGACCGGAGTGATGGACAATGAACAGACTGGCTAAAGTGATAACAGAAATTGACCGGCGCACCGACCGTCTTCTTGATCTGCAGCAGCCTGACGGCTCATGGCGTTTTTCTTTTGAAAATGCCCTGCTCACGGATGCCTATATGATCATTATGTTACGGACCCTGGAATGGGATGACGAGATGCTGATCCGGCAACTGACAAGGAGAATATTAGCCAAGCAAACAAAGAACGGAACATGGAAAGCCTATCCTGATGAAAGAATGGGCAATTTGTCTGCCACAGCGGAAGCGTATGCCGCCCTGCTTTATTCAGGGGTAATTTCCCGGGATGCCATCCCGATGAAAAAAGCTGCAAGGTTTATCAGAGAAAACGGCGGATTAAAAAAGACCAGTTTGTTAACGAAGGTATTCTTTGCATTTAACGGACTGTATCCATGGCCAGACCGTGAAGTGGATCCTTCGAGACTATTTCGAATCATGAAAAAAGTGAACATGAACTTTTACGATCTTGGAAGCTATGCAAGGGCCCACTTTGCTCCGGTTTTGTTGGGAATGGCAGAAAAGTTTCAGGTGCACAACAGCCGTAAACCTTGTCTGAAGCATTTGTTTACAGAAGAAGACCGCGGAAAGGCGAAGGGAAAAAAGAATTCTAAACGTCCGTTGTATTCCATCCAGAGCGCTTTTCTGGAAAATTACATACTAAAGAGGGTTGAGGAGGATGGAACTCTCCTAAGCTATGCCACTTCTACTTTTCTCATGATATACGGGCTTCTCGCGATTGGTTACAAGCCCACCGATCCGGTCATTCATAGAGCGATTACCGGGCTGATTTGTCTGGTTCATCATACTGGGAAAACCTTTCATCTACAGAACTCACCGCCGACGGTGTGGGATACTTCTCTCGTAAGCTATACCCTGTTGTCCTCAGGGGCCCCTCCTTCATCTTCACAAATGAGAAAGAGTTTGAGTTTTGTGCAGAAGCATCAGCAAACCCGTCTCGGAGACTGGAAATTTCATAATCCGGATGTCATGCCCGGAGGCTGGGGATTCAGCAAAAGTAACACCATCCATCCGGACATCGATGATACCCAGGCTGCTCTGCGAACGATGTTTCATTATGCAAAAACCGATAGAACGATTCAACACGCCTACAAAAGAGGTGTCGGTTGGCTTCTCTCCATGCAAAACAAAGATGGGGGATGGCCGGCATTTGAAAAAGACACAAATAAAAGATGGATGGCGAAACTGCCCATTGAAAATGCCGGGGATGCGCTTACCGATCCTTCCACAGCTGATTTAACGGGTCGGACGCTTGAGTTTCTCGGAAACTATGAAGGGATACGGCTCTCATCTCCCCACATTCAATCTGCTGTTCAATGGCTGAAGCAACATCAGGAAAGCAATGGTTCCTGGTATGGGCGCTGGGGCATTTGCTATATTTACGGGACATGGGCCGGTATAACAGGGCTCATGGCGGCTGGGATCACACATAAAGACCTTGCTGTACAAAAAGCGGTGGAGTGGCTGACTTCGATTCAGAAATATGACGGAGGATGGGGAGAATCATGCAAAAGTGACATCAATAAGCATTATTGTGCTCTTCCATACAGCACAATCACCCAGACTGCATGGGCAGTTGATGCACTGATCGCGGCTTGCCCAAAACCAACCGATTCGATAAAACGAGGAATTGACTATCTATTACATCGCGAAAATTATCATGGCATACATGTTTCCTATCCAACAGGGGCTGGGCTGCCAGGAACATTTTATATGTACTACCACAGCTACAATTACATTTGGCCGCTGTTGGCATTATGTCATTACAGGGATAAATACGGAAATAATTAAGAAGAAGGCTGATATCCGTAATGGATTCAGCTTTTTGTGTGGCCACGGTTAACCAGCATCTATTTGTTCATTTTCAAGCAGCATTGTTACCTTCTATTTTTTTTTGCTTAAAAATCCAAGAAATAGATTGTATCTCTGAATTATTGGTGTTATTATAGGATTTAAATTAAATTAGTATAACACATTTAAGGAAAATAAATTAAAAGTATGACACATTGGTTAGGAAGGAGAGTAAAGCTTAGAAATTTGCTACACTCAAAACTCATAGGATAGGAGATTCAAATTGGATACGAAGAAGATCGTCTATGTGGTTTCAGACTCAGTAGGGGAAACGGCAGAGCTGATGGTAAAAGCGGTCGCCGCTCAATTTAATGGGGGAGATATTGAAATTCAAAATGTCTCTTTTATTGAAGATATCCAGGATTTGAAAAATGTAATCTCTGTCGCCAAATATCGAAACTCAGTGATTGCCTATACGATTGTGGTTCCTTTTTTGAAACAGTATCTTGACCAGCGGGCGCAAGAAGAAGGTATTATTGCCATTGACCTCATGAAGCCGCTCATGCATGCCTTCACCGAAAAATTTCATAAAGAGCCGGTTTATCAGCCGGGGTTGCTCCGGAAAATGGACGAGAACTATTTTCGAAGAGTGGAAGCCATTGAATTTGCTGTTAAATATGATGACGGACAGGATACACGCGGCCTTTCCCGTGCGGATATCGTCTTGATTGGTGTTTCCAGAACATCGAAAACGCCGCTTTCGATGTATTTGGCCAATAAAAGATTCAAGGTGGCTAATGTTCCGTTAGTGCCCGAGGTGGAGCCGCCGGAAGAAGTCTTTCACTTCAAAAAGAAATGTATAGGATTAATTATTACGCCGGATAAGCTGAATGAGATTCGGAAGGAACGTTTAAAGAATCTTGGGTTAACGGTAAGAGCCCATTACGCGAACTTTGAGAGGATCATGGAAGAATTGGATTATGCCGAAAAAATCATGAAGAGAATTGGCTGCCCGGTGATTGATGTTTCCAATAAGGCGGTTGAAGAGACGGCAGATTTAATTTTGGCTATGTTAAAAAAGGAGAGGAACTGGATATCATGACGCAATTCGTATATCTGTTTGATGAGGATGGGAAAAAAGGTAAAGAACTATTAGGCGGAAAAGGGGCGAACCTGGCAGAAATGACGCGTATTGGACTCCCGGTTCCTTACGGGTTCACCATATCAACGGAAGCGTGCAATGCCTATTACCAGGCGGGGAAACGTCTGCCGTCCGAGATGAAAAAGCAAATCGAGACAGCCCTTCATCATCTTGAAGGAAGAACAGGAAAGAAGTTAGGGGATACCAGAAATCCACTTCTTGTTTCTGTGCGTTCAGGGGCGGTTCACTCCATGCCGGGGATGATGGATACCGTGCTGAATCTGGGCATGAACGATGAAACAGTAGAAGCAGTGGCGAGTCTCACTTACAATCCGCGATTTGCGTATGATACATACCGCCGGTTCATTCAAATGTTCAGTGATGTTGTGCTTCATGTGGACGGTTTTTACTTTGAACAGTTGCTCGAAGAAGTCCGCGTAGCAAAAGGATATGCTACAGATCCTGAAATGACCGCGGAAGACTGGAAAGAAGTGATAGAAGGCTATAAGGAACTGGTTCGAAAACACGCCAAAAAAGACTTTCCGCAAGATCCTAAGGAACAGCTTCAATTGTCCATATCTGCTGTTTTTGATTCATGGAATAACCAACGTGCTTTTGTGTACCGCCGGCTTCATAAGATCCCGGATGACTTGGGTACTGCTGTCAATATACAAAGCATGGTATTCGGAAACATGGGCAATGATTCTGGTACCGGCGTTGCTTTTACTAGAAATCCTTCCACAGGTGAAGCAAAGATTTATGGCGAATATCTGATCAATGCCCAAGGAGAAGATGTGGTGGCAGGGATCCGGACACCGCAGCCGATTGCAGCCATGGAAACGGCCATGCCTAAAGTGTATCAGCAGTTTACAGAAACATGCCATTTGCTTGAGTCTCATTATAAGGATATGCAGGACATTGAGTTTACCGTCGAGCGGGGAAAGCTCTTCATCCTGCAAACACGGACAGGAAAGCGGACTGCACAGGCGGCCATTCGAATTGCGGCGGAACTATTTAAAGAAAGCATCATAGATAAAAAAGAAGCGATTTTGCGCATTGAACCAGAACAGCTGAATCAGTTGCTGCACCGCCGTCTGGATAATACCAAGGAAAGAAATGTCATGGCAAAAGGCCTTCCCGCATCCCCAGGTGCGGCTACGGGCCAAGTGGTATTTGATGCAGATGAAGCCGAAAGAATGGCGAAAGACGGTAAAAAGGTGATTCTTGTCCGTCCGGAAACGACACCGGACGATATTCATGGAATCGTGGCAGCAGAGGCAACGGTTACCAGCCGTGGCGGGATGACCAGTCATGCGGCAGTGGTGGCCAGGGGAATGGGAAAGGCCTGTATATGTGGATGTGAAGCCTTACGATTAACCTGAAATTACAGCAGATTGCTGTAGCAGGAACGATAATTGAAAAAGGCGATGTAATTACCATTGACGGGTCAACAGGTGAGATTATGCTTGGTGAAATTCCGATGATTGATCCGGAACTTTCGGAAGAATTTCAATTGCTTCTTACTTGGGCAGATGAGGAGAGAACATTGGGTGTACGAGCCAATGCAGATAATCCTGAAGATGCCCAAAAAGCATTGGATTTTGGCGCGGGAGGCATCGGGCTTTGCCGCACCGAGCATATGTTTATGGATAGTGCAAGAATACCGGTTGTTCAGGAAATGATACTCGCAGAAACCTTTGATGAGCGAATGGAAGCTCTTGATCAGCTGCTGGTTATGCAAAAGGAAGATTTTGAACTCATTTTTGAAGCGATGAAGGGGTTGCCGGTGACCATTCGGCTGCTTGATCCGCCGCTTCATGAATTTTTGCCAGACAAGGAAGAACTTCTTGTAGAGGTTACGAAGCTACAACTATCCAGTTCCTTTTCAGAAGAATTATTGGAAAAAGAACGATTGCTTCGAAATGTTCGTAAATTGGATGAATGCAATCCAATGCTTGGGCATCGAGGCTGCAGACTGGGCATGATTTTTCCCGAGATTTATGAAATGCAGGTTAAAGCGATTTTTTATGCGATATGCAACCTGAGGGATAAGGGGATGGATGCCGCCCCTGAGATCATGATCCCTTTGGTAGGCCATGTAAATGAATTAAAAGAGATGAGACAATTGGTGATCGGTACAGCTATGGAAATTGAGCAAGAAGCAGGGCAGGAATTTAATTATCAGATTGGGACAATGATTGAAGTGCCTCGGGCAGCGTTAACCGCGGATCAAATTGCCAAGGAAGCTGACTTTTTCTCCTTTGGTACCAATGACCTTACCCAAACAACCTTTGGCTACAGCCGGGATGATGCGGAAGGCAAGTTTCTTTCTACTTATATCGAAAATAAGGTACTGCCTGAAAATCCATTTGCCACTCTCGATCAGGAAGGCGTCGGTAAACTTGTAGAACTGGGTGTCAGACTGGGACGGGAAACGAAGCCGGGGTTAAAAACTGGAATTTGCGGTGAGCATGGAGGGGAAAAAGAGTCCATTCGTTTTTGTCATGAGACAGGACTTGATTATGTCAGCTGTTCACCATACCGTGTGCCGCTGGCCCGTCTTGCAGCAGCTCATGCCGCAATAAAACAGGCACAAAAACAGGGGGAAAGCAGGGAACTTCAACTGCACTAATAAGAGAAGCTGTCCGATTCGGACAGCTTCTTACTTTTCATTTATCACGCAGCTGACTCTATAAAACTTACAATTTATAATAAACCTTAGCATCACTTTTACTGTTGTGCTGGACATGTTCATCATCTGATTGAATCCCCGCCCCGATCCAGACACCGATAATGACAAAAAAGGCAATGAGTGGTGAAAGAATGGGTTTTTTTCTATCCATCTTGCATCCTCCTTTTTTCCATTTTTGATAGGTTTCCCTGATGAACAGCTCTCGTAAACACGTTGAAGGATATTTTAATATTTCATGTGTTGAAGGGTTTCAAAGACCATCGATTGGGGAAGTCCAAAAAGGTATATTTATACAGAATGAGAATACTGAATTGTGTTGTTTTACTGTATAAATGCTAGTGACCTATCTACCTAAGGAGCGATGATGATGTCCAAACCAGTAAATCCTTTAACACAATATTTTAATGAGGATTATCCCAAACAATACCAGGATCCACCTGCGGTTCAGGGTCAAATGAGTCCGCTTCCTGACTGCGGAGAAAAAAGCTACAAAGGTTCAGGAAGGCTGTCAGGGAGGAAAGCGCTGGTTACCGGCGGAGATTCAGGGATTGGCCGAGCAGCAGCCATTGCTTATGCCCGGGAAGGAGCGGATGTTGCCCTCAATTATTTGCCTGAGGAACAATCTGATGCAGAGGAAGTCAAACAGCTCATTGAAGCAGAGGGCCGAAAAGCTGTGCTATTGCCTGGCGACTTGAGTGATGAAGCGTTTTGTGAGGAATTGATTAAGGAGTCTTACTCAGCTTTAGATGGATTGGATATTCTGGCGCTCGTTGCAGGGAAACAGCAGGCAGTTGAAAATATCGAAGACCTGTCCACTGAGCAACTTCGGAAAACCTTTGAAGTGAACGTATTTTCCTTGTACTGGACGGTGAAGGCGGCGTTGCCGTATCTTCCGGAGGGTGCGTCCATCATTACTACCACATCTGTACAGGGCTATAACCCAAGTCCAAACCTGCTGGATTATGCAGCTACCAAATTTGCAATTAATGGGTTCAGCCGTGGACTGGCCAAGCAGTTGGCCCCAAAGGGAATTCGCGTGAATTCAGTAGCGCCCGGCCCGATCTGGACACCGCTTCAGATTTCCGGAGGACAGCCCGGAGAAGCTATCCCGACGTTCGGACAGGACACCCCATTAAAGCGTGCCGGGCAACCTGTTGAACTGGCTGGTGTTTACGTGTTTTTGGCTTCCAATGAATCCAGTTACGTAACCGCTCAAACGTATGGAATTACAGGTGGTATTGAATTGGCCTAAGAATATAATCTTGGAGTGAGTAGGAGACTGCTATCTTTTTAGCAGTCTTTTTTCTTTTGTCTTTTCTAGGCAATTCGATAGAATAATTTGGAAAATTGAAAATATTGACCTATTTAGATTTGCTTCTTATTCGCGTATAGTAAGAAACCGAAAACACCATGTCCTTCACAGAAGTAACTTCTATGGGAGTGGTAATGTTGAAAATCAAACTGGAACGTGTACGCTTAACACTGCGACATAAAATCGAGGCCCTTGTTCATCGCATCATGAGTTGGATGCAGTCTCACCCTTGGATAATGGCACTTTATTCTATCCTCTCTTGGATCTCACTCCTGCTCTTTATTTTAAGTTTATTTTTCATTAAAGATTCCCGTATCATGTTTGTTCAGTTTCTTTGGTCATTTTATCTTTTATTACAATTTTGGATTCTTTGCAGGAGCAAGACGTTCACATGGAGAAAATTCACGTATTTCTTTATGGCGGGATCCTGGCTTATTGCGCCGCTCAATGCGATGATTGTCCTTCTTATTACAGCCGTGTTTGGAGGCAGGGCGCTTGATGTTTGGAGCCAGTCTTTTATAACGCCGGTAACAGAAGAGGTGCTGAAATTGCTTCCTCTTACCATTTATTTATTTTTATCCCGCAGGGCCACTGCACTAAGCTTGAGTGATTATGCTTTGGCTGGTGCAGCCACAGGAGCAGGGTTTCAATTTTTGGAGGAAACCGCACGGCGGCTGGTTTCAGGAGCTTTTTATGGAAAAAGTCTGCTGACCGGGCAAGTCCTTCATTGGGATTTCTTCAGTCTGTTTCCCGGGTACTTTGAAGGGTATATTTTCAATGAACGGACCAGTGCAGGACATGCGGTACTTACAGCAATGGTCACCGTTGGCTTTGGTTTGGCCATGAGGTATAAGCATCGATTAAAGGGATTTACTTTTTTAATACCCTTGTGTTTGCTGGGATTATGTATCCTGGATCATATCGTGTGGAATGCCGGTTATCGGGCACCTGCTGTTCTAAGAGGATTTCATGATTTGCTGGGAAGCGGTTATGCATCGAAACCTCTTTTTTTAGGTATGCTGATCGCGGCCGTTATCATCGATTACTGGGATCTGAACAAGGCAAAAGACAAACTGCTCCTGCTGCCAGAAGAAAGGATGATCAATCCAGTCAGCGAACTGCGAAACCTGCTTTCATCTTTTTATCGTGACAGAGAAAAGTTTGGCAGTCTGCTGTATTTCTACAGAGAACGGAGAGAGCTGGGGTTCACGCTGGTACGCGGAGATGAGGAGGCAAAAAGCAGAGTCCATGAGCTTTCAGCAACTATGTACCAATATTACGGAGCGCTAATGTTTCTTTCAGCTATACTTATTTTTGCAGGATATGGATGGTTTTCCGGTACCTCAGGTCTTGAGTCGTGCTTTGCCTGTCTATTCGATTCCTTGCAGAACTGGTGGGATTATCGATTATCTGGAACTGAAAAATTCATGCTGCTTGCAGGTGCCTTTGCGCTGTTTTTCCCTTTTCTTGGCGTATGGTCTGCGCTTGGGGCGGTTTCAGCAGCAGCGGGACTGGCCCAAAGCGGGCATCAAATTGCTGATATGCTTCGTCATCCGCGTAAATTATTGTCTCCGGAATATGCAGCGGCCGCTGTTTTTACACTCGGGTTTAACCGGCTGCCTTTTGGAAAAATAGTTGGAAAGAAACTATTAAAAACCGCTTCCGGATGGAAAAAATACGAGCTTGTGACAAAGGATGGACTTGTGTATCGAACGACTCTTGGAAAAAATGGTGAGCTGCGGGCAGTTTTTGCAAAAATTGATCCAAAGAGCCTTGGAAAAGGAACGGATACGAATGACGCATCAAGAAAGTTAATGAAACTCTTCGGCGGAAAAAATACGGACGATGCCGGACATGCGATTGGAAACAAGCTCGGCGGGCTTGGCAATAAAAACTCAGCCAACCTGTTTCCTCAAAACCACAGCATTAACCGCGGGGCGTTCAGGGCTTTTGAGAAACAGATCCACGATCAAGTGAAAGCTGGCAAAACCGTATTTGTTCGAGTCGTTCCGAAGTATGCACCAGGTGCCATACGGCCGCATGAGGTAGCCTATTCCGTAAGAATCAATGGCAATACGATAACAAGGATTTTTAAAAACCCGTAAGGAAGTGATGGGAATGGAAAAAAGCTATCTTCTAATGAAGGAATCCGGACAACAAGAGGAAGGTGATCTGACATTCATTGGCGGATTTCCCCGCATGCCCGCTTCAGAACCTTTACCAACGTGTGAGTTGTGCGGTGAAAAACTGACCTTCTTTTTTCAAGTATCCTTCCCAGAGAAGCATAGCTGGGAAGGAAGAACGATGGCAGTCTTTGCCTGTACAAAGTGTGCACACGAAGATTTCCTGATCCCCGAGATGCTTCAGGATACATTAAAGGGAATAGATATACCGCAGGGGTTTTTGGAATCCTACCAAAAAAACTTCAGAATCCTTCTCTTTGAAACAGAGAATGGAGAACTGCGAAACGACTATGATCAAATCATTAAATTTGTGAGATGGCGCCAGTCACCAGCAGAGAATCCTGATGAAATCCATGCAAAAATAGGAGGGAGCCCAGACTGGCTGCTGGATAATGAAACGCCCGCCACCTATAAAACAAAAGTGCCCATGATTTTTTTAATGCAGCTGCCTCAGGATATGAAGTTTGAAACCGTGGAAAACGCTCCTCCCCAGACGATATTAAATTTGGAAGGGAAACCAGCGTCTTCGCGTCATTCATACTATGAACTATTTTTGGCCAACCAAATTTACTTTTTTGGTACAAAGGATATGGAGCCACTTGTCTACATTTTGACACAGATTTAAGTCAGGATTCAGATCGGAAGTTTTCAACAAAAGCTGCTTTCCGAGGTCAGTATTTTCCCGAAAAGCAATGCATCATAATACGTATTCTCTATAAAATAGTGATCTTTTAAACGTCCTTCTAATTCATACTGATTCTTTTCAAGTATTCGAGCAGATCCAATATTGGCATCCACTAAGACGGCATGGAGTTTATGGAGCTTAAGAGAGGAATATGCAAAATTAGTCATCATTGCAACCATCTCTCTGCCATACCCCTTACCCCAATGATGTTTATTCAACACATAACCAATTTCGGCTTTGTTTGCTTTATGGTCAAAATTGAAAATCATGGCTGTCCCTATTATTGCATGAGTATGTTTTTCAACAACGGAGGAATATAGATGAGTACCTTCCGCCTCACGCTTTAACATTACTTCAATGTACCGACGAGTTTCCTCCAAGGTACTCATTAAGTTCCAGCCAATAAATTGTGAAACTTCTTGATCTGATGCATAATTATGTATTTCTTGAGTGTCCCTAATATTTAATGATTTGAAGTAGATATTTTTTCCCTCCAATGAATGAAATAATTCTCCACGCTTTTCCATCTTAGCCTCCTAAACATTATAAATTTAGAACTAGTTGAAGATGCACTCAAATAAGGAATATTTAAGCCCCAATTCAGTAAATCCCCGAATATAGACTAAAATTCTTAAATGAAAAGACGATATCTCAATATTCATTATTGGAGAGCACTCTTAAAGTAAAATCACAAGAAAGATTTGTACTTAATAATCAAAGGTTTATATTGTTTAATCCTTCGCTAAAAATCTAAAATCTAAAGAATTATAATTCAAGATGGAAGAAGACTGAGGAGTTTTAGGAAACTTACTGAAAACATAACACTTACTTAAATGAAGTGTTTATGTTGATCATATGTTAATGGAGAAAATTATAGAATGATTTTTATATAATGACCAATAGCATTCTTTTAATGGGGGAGAGCTTCCCCAGTTCAGACATATATTTATCTTTCTGTTTCGCTTGGTTGTGCGGTGAAAATAGAACAGAACTAATAGGGTTCACCAGCACTCCTTATGAAGCAAGCAAGGGATGATCAGTATCTATCACATATTAAAACGTTATTTAGCTTAGCTTATTAATCGAGGGAGACATCATTTCTTTATGAAGTCTTCTTTTTTATGTATTTACACAAGATATCTTATACTCTCGACAAGGTGGGGGAATGCGATTAATGTTGAAGAGTCGGATTCAGTTTAGGATAATCCATATCGATATGCTGGTTATCAGTACGGTAAAGAAACGAACCTCTATTACTTAATGACGCGGTTTAACCTGAGCTAGTCACCTTTATTTCTTCAGATCCTGGTCCTGGTTATATTTTAACGCAAAATGGATAATGCTTATGCTAATAATTACCGGAAAATGAATAGTATTTTTTGAACGTGTAAACCCTTAATAAAAGAGGTATACCTAATTGAACAGTAACAAATTTATCAATTATTCATGTAGTTTCATGAGGCATGGCAGTGGTGTTTCAAATATTTACCGAAATTACATGTATGTAAAAATTTTTGTGAAAATGATATTTATGCTTTTGTATTACTTATGAAGCAAGCCTAAAGTTTGATTTTGCTTCTCATTTTCGTATAATCATATACTGCAGAGGTGACATACTACTAATGAAGTTTAACAAGAAAAAAATTAATGTTGTCGATATAAAAAAAGCGAGAAAAAGTGTGTTTGCTACTGGTGTAGGAAACGCAATGGAATGGTATGACTTTGGTTTATATTCCTATCTAGCGGTTATCATTAGTCAAAATTTTTTTAGTGCTGTTAAGAATGACGAGCTAAAATTAGTGTTTACATTTGCCACTTTTGCGATTGCTTTTTTAATGCGCCCGTTAGGAGGTATTATATTCGGAAGGATCGGAGATAAGTTAGGGAGAAAAGTTGTTCTAACAACCACCATTATTTTGATGGCTTTATCAACATTATTAATCGGTTTATTACCTACATATGATCAAATTGGAATTTGGGCTCCGATCTTATTATTAATAGCAAGGATTATTCAAGGGTTTTCAACTGGTGGTGAATACGCTGGTGCAATGGTTTATATCGCTGAATCATCTCCAGACAATAAGCGTAATGTCCTTGGAAGTGGATTGGAAATTGGTACTCTCACAGGATATATACTGGCTTCATTGCTGGCTAGTTTGCTGTTTCTACTTCTATCTGATGATCAGATGGCCTCTTGGGGTTGGAGAATCCCGTTTTTACTTGGTTTACCTTTAGGTCTAATTGGGTTTTATTTAAGAAGCAGTTTAGGGGAAACACCGATCTTTGAAAATGAACTTGCTGATTCTGATGATGAGGTTGAAGAAGAAAGCTTCTTCTCGATTTTAAAAAATCACAAAAAGGATGTTTTCGTATGTTTTGTAGCTGTGGCCTTCTTTAATATTACAAACTACATGCTATTATCGTACATGCCGTCTTATTTAAATGAAATAATAGGGTTGTCTAACACTGTAGGAACCGTATTAATTACAGTTATTATGATTCTTATGGTGCCGCTTGCTTTCATGTTTGGAAAGCTTAGTGACAAAATTGGAAATAAGGCTGTTATCTTAATTGGTTTAGGAGGCTTAACCCTACTGTCTGTTCTTTGTTTTTATTTAATAAACTTGAATACTTTAGTCTTTATATCGATAGGTATCCTGATCCTAGGTTTTCTACTCGCATCTTATGAAGGAACCATGCCTGGAACCTTACCGACAATGTTCTATACAGATATTCGCTATCGAACATTAGCTGTAACTTTTAATGTCTCTGTTTCACTATTTGGGGGAACGACTCCTCTAGTTGCCACATGGCTAGTTCACGAAACAGGGAATAACTTAGCACCTGCATTCTATTTAACCATTGTGAGTATTATTGGATTTTTAGTTATTTTGTTCTTTTTCACTAACACAGCAGGAAAATCTCTCAAGGGTTCTTACCCGACAGTTGCTTCTAAGTCTGAGTTCAATGAAGCCGTTGAAAATCCAAAAGATGCTTTATGGTGGCATCCCGAACAAACCGAGAAATAAGCATAATAGGAAGCAACTAAGCGTTGGTATAAGAAAAAAGGCTGTTCGCTCCTGAACAGTCTTTTTTTTGTGTGTCCGGCATGAAGCCAGAGCAAGATAAATGACTAACAAACGCTTAAATATAAAAACGTTGACGAATTTTTTAAATCAAAGAATTATATCAACCAATTATTTTTCATTAATAGACTGAAAATTCAGACCGTATATGATATTATAAGATAAAAACATTTGTTGGAGAAGTATATATGAGGAAAGTTGGACAGCTTTCATTAATTTCACTTTCAATTGCTTTTACCACTTATCAAAAAATATGGAGCGGTCACCCTTTTTGGACCTTTGATTTTTTCCTTTTCACATTCATTGCCTGGCTCATTGGCTGGCATTATGACAAAATACGTGAATTTGCAAAACAATCAAAGGCTAATGAAGAAGGTTACAAACTTCTTATCGATACTTTGCCCGAATCTATTTTGATTCACCAAAATGGAAAAATACTGTACTTAAACCAGCCCTTTCTTCAACTAATAAATCTGAGTAGCATGGATGTAGCAATTGGTAATGAGTTGCATAATTTTGTGGGGACCCCTCTAACTAAACAATTGTTGAACGCAATCCTACTAGAAGAAAGTAAATCTAAACCAGTTGATATAGAAATAAAGAGTAAAAATGGCATGGCTTGTTTTTACGAGGTAAGCTCATATGATATTAAGTATGGAAATAAAGACGTCAGTCTAACTGTTATTAAAGATATTACTTTAAAAAAAGAAGAGACAAGAATTCTCTTACAAAGATCAGAAGCATTGGCGCTGCTGGGACAAATGGCTGCAGGTATTGCTCATGAAATACGAAATCCTTTAACTTCTATATCGGGATTCATTCAATTATTACAAGTGAACCAACATGAGAACCAATATATAGCGATCGTGGAAAGTGAACTTGAACGAATAAATAATATAGTCGGCGATTTTTTACATCTATCAAAACCAAAGGAAGTTGCCTTAAAAGAACAAAATATAGAACATGTATTGAAAGAAGTTATTGCATTATTGAATTTAAAGACGGAAAATCACAACATTCAAATTACAGAAGAATATGAATCAGATTTGCCTGATTTTTATCTTGATAAGAATCAAATGAAGCAAGTTTTTCTTAATCTTTTAAAGAATTCAATGGAAGCAATGCCGAATGGTGGTCAGATAAAGATTGTAGTTAGTAGAGGGAATCCCGAACAAGTTTTGATAACTATCAAAGATGAGGGAGTCGGTATTCCCAAGGAACAACTCCCAATTTTGGGACAACCTTTTATTACGACAAAAGAGAATGGTACCGGGTTAGGATTACTGATATGTTACAAAATAATAGAATCACATAAAGGAACTCTTAAAGTCGACAGTAAGGTCAATCAAGGAACCACAGTAAGCATTAGTATGCCAATATCCATTATCAATGAAAAAAAACTAAATGTGTAATTTACAAACACTATTTCCAAATTAGTATAGGTTTAATATTTAGGAGTTTATATATAAATGTTAAGTAAAGAAATCTCCCCTGTATCCGTGTCCAAGGGAGATTAATTGGAACTGCTTTTTATAGGTTAAAGATATTACTTCTGTTCAAATCCTGCCCTATGTTCTCGAAAAATACAAGTCTATTTCCGAAAGGATCGCCAATACGAATTTCCCGTGTATTCCATGGAGTGTTCTCAATGCCTGGGCGGGCATATTTGTATTTTTGTGATAACAGGTTGGTATGTAGCAACTCCAAGTTTTCAACTTCAATTCTGAGGGCAGCCCCGGGGCAGCAGTCTCCGTGATGCTCTGAAAGATGAATCACACAATTGTTATATGAAATTTGCATATACAATGGCAAATCATCTTCGAAATGATGCTCCCAATCGACCTTGAAACCTAAAAAGGATAGATAAAATTCTCTGGCTTTTTCCTCGTCAAACATACGAAGAATGGGGACGGGGCTTTTCATGGTTAGGGGTGAATGACTCATTTGAAACAACAACTCCTCTTTTAAAATCAAAATACCTTGTGGATTAATTATACATGTGTTTTATAATGCAAGCCTTTATCCTTTTGGTGAAACGAAGAATGGTACAAAGAAAGACACCTCATCAAAAAGGTGTCTTTTTGGTTTCAAGCGAGCCTGCTATCATGTACTCTACCAGATTCGTTTGCCTTTAGAAGGCGAGCAGCTGATTGCACGTACCCAAGGACCGGATGTGGTTCTTATTGTTCTTCCCGCCGTTACCGTTGTTGTCTGACCGTTTCTCTCAGATGACCCATTTTTCACAGATGTAATGGGGATGCTGTTGATATCAATGGTAATTGGTGTAATGATGGTGCTTTGTTTGATACAGGAGCACTTGTCCAACTTAATATTAACCGTTGTTAAATTTTTATTGTTATTAAGAATATCTTTGGCAATAGAAACATTATGCTTTACGATTGGGTTTTGCTGATGACCTTTCATGGTAGCCCTCCTACATATTTTTGAAGTTTAATAAACTTCTAATTAACATTATATGTAAATAATAGTTTCCGGTTTGGACGTTCCTCTTATATATACCGATAACCATAAGGACAAGCACACAATCCTGAGATAATAGCCAGCATATTGAAAAGGGTAAGAGTTGTTTCCTCTTTTCTTTTTAGAGGACGTTCAGATGCTGATTTACGTGAGAAACCTTAACGGGAACCATTGAATTTAAAGGATCGAATTGCCGTTCTTTCAATTATGAGCAATTTATAAATGATTTTGTGAAAACGCTGACCAAAAAGTTTCTCTAGCTTACAGAACTGTATCAGCGGCTAATGCAGATAACGCATCGAACAAGATAGAGAATTCCTTCCTTCACAATTTCTTCACAACTGCTTTGTATTATGAAAGCAGCATGAATCATAAGGAGGAAGACAGCATGAAAAGAAAAAATATCTGGATTGTATCATTGCTTGCGGTGTCGTTGACTCTTGGAGCGTGTTCAAATGACACTGGCGATAATAATTCGGAAAAACATGAAACAAAAGATGAAGGCATGAGTCATGAGGGGAGGAATCATTCGGGTACCGGGGAGGTACCAAAGGACCTGAAGAAAGCTATGGACCCAGAGTATGAAGTGGGTAGTCAGGCGATTATTAACGCGGATCATATGGAGGGGATGAAGGGGGCAAAAGCAAAAATAGCCGGGGCCTATGATACAACAGCCTATGTGGTAACCTATACACCAACAACAGGTGGAACACCCGTTAAATATCACAAATGGGTCATTCAAGAAGAAATCCAGGATGCAGGAAACAAAACGCTGAAAAAAGGGCAAAAGGTCAAGCTGAAGGCGGATCATATGAAGGGCATGAAAGATGCTTCAGCCATAATCGAATCCTCTGAAAAAACAACCGTATATATGGTGGACTATACCCCAACAACAGGTGGAAAAAGGGTTAAAAATCATAAATGGGTAACAGAAAACGAGCTGGAGGCTAAATAAAGATAACAAAGAGAATCCATGTGTTTCATAAGGATTCTCTTTTTGTCTATAATTGAGGAAGAAGAAAGGGAGAGAAAATAGATGAAAACCGTCCTGATTGTAGATGATGAAGAGAAAATACTCGAGGTTGTCTCTTCGTATTTGAGAAACGAAGGTTATCAAACGATTGAAGCGGCTACTGGACAAGCGGCCCTGGAGTATATAAGGAGAGGGCACATTGATTTTGTTATTTTGGATTTAATGCTTCCGGATTACAGCGGCGAGGATATTTGCCAGAGCATTCGACAAGAAGCTTCCGTTCCCATCCTCATGTTAACGGCAAAAGCAAAGGAAACAGAACGGATAAAAGGTCTGTCGCTGGGAGCGGATGATTACATGGTTAAACCGTTCAGTCCGAGGGAGCTTGTAATGAGGGTGAAAACGATTCTGAGACGTTCCAATGAGAACGATCTACTGGCGGACCAAATATCTTATCATCAAGGCGAGTTAACGATAAATGCAAAGTCAAAAGAAGTTTTTTTAAAGGGCAATTCTATTAGTCTGACTCCAATCGAATATAAAGCGTTACTCGTTTTTGCGCGACATCCTAAACGCACATTTACTAGAGAAGAGCTTGTGGAAAAAGTGCTCGGTTATGATTATGAAGGGGAAACCCGCACCATCGACCAGCATATCAAAAACCTTCGCCATAAAATAGAGTTCAATCCTAAAGAGCCCCGGTACATACAGACCGTTTTTGGAATGGGGTATAAGTTTGAAGGAAACCGAAGTGAAGATTAAAGGACTGCATGCCCGGTTGACCCTTGTTTTTATACTGGCAGCAACTATTAGTTTAATGGTAGCAAGCCTGGTCATTTTGTTGGAAATTCATTATCATTTTACAATGTTTAAATTGGATGCGCCTGAATTTCGGGTAATTAAGCCTCTGGCCATTCATTTTGAGAGAGCGGTCATCGGTTCAATACTATGGACATTATTGGGGGTATTCATTCTGGTTTGTGTGATTAGCTATTTCGTAGCCAGAAAACTATCAGAACCCCTTGTGCAAATGAAATGGGCAGCAGAGAAAATGGCAAAAGGCGATCTCGATGTTAGAGTGAAGGTCCAGGGAAATGATGAATTGCAGGAGTTAGGGCAATCTTTAAACCAGTTAGCAGCACAGCTGCAAAAACAGGAGATTGCAAGAGAAAATATGACCAGTGATATCGCTCATGAATTACGGACGCCTCTGGCCACTCTGAAGAGTCATATGGAAGCCATTGAAGATGGAATCTTTGTGGCTACACCTGAGCGTCTGCATTCATTTGGAGAAGAAATTGATCGGCTCATCCTGCTGGTTTATGATCTCGAACAATTAACGACGTTTGAAGCACCCAACTTTGTACTTGAAAAGCGAAAAGAAAACTTGGGGGAAGTCCTTCAACAAAGCATGAGTACATTACGAGAGTCTTATCTGCAAAAAGGAGTAGCCTTATCCTTTTATGAAAAAATGCAGATACAATTGCTTATTGATAAAAAAAGAATCATGCAAGTTATGATTAACCTGTTAACAAATGCCTTGAAATTTACCCCTGCAAGCGGGAGGGTCGACATTACAATAGAGATTAAAGAGAGGGATGCTGTTATCACAATAAAAGACACCGGGATAGGAATAACTAAAGAAGAAATTTCTAAGGTATTTGAACGATTCTATCGGACGGAGAAATCCAGAAACCGCCGATTTGGAGGGAGTGGCATAGGGCTAACCATCGCCAAACAATTAACTGAAGCTCATGGGGGAAGTATATGGATGGAAAGTGATCCGAATGAAGGGACTGCTGTAATGGTTACTCTGCCATTACAATAGAAAAAGCAGCCCAAATTGGCTGCTTTTTCTAATCCTCCCAAATTTCATCCATCAAATCTTCAATTTCTTTTCTCCGCTTTTCTGTCTGTTCTTTATCAACAAGGACTTCATCACCTTGAAAATAAACGACATCACCGGTTTGAACATTTTTAGGCAGAATGGATCGAAGGATGTCTCTGGTTTCATTTCCGATTTCAACGACAGCATACTCACCCTCGATGCGATCAATGATTCCTTTGATTTTTTTCATTACTTCTTCTCCGTTTTTACAGTCAACGTTGAGCCATTGGTTGTAAAGACGATAGCCCCTTTTTGATCCGTTCGATATACTTTCGTTTTCTTTAATCGGTTCAATACCTCTTTTGTAGGGTGACCGTAATGATTCTTTTTACCGACAGAGATGACAGAATACTGCGGACTCACCGCTTTAATGAACGCACTACTCGATGATGTCTTCGCACCATGGTGACCTACTTTAAGAACGTTTGCTCTTAAGGTTTCCTTGGATTTTATCATATCTGCCTCTGATTTACCCTCGGCATCTCCTGTGAACAGGAACGATTTCTTGCCATGCACCAGACGGAGAACGGCACTCCAGTCGTTCAGGTCACTTTTGCTGTACGTTTTAACCGGAGCAACAAACTTTGCTGACACACCCTTAAGCGGCACCTTTACGTCTTTTTTCGCCGTTTTGATGGTTAACCCCTCACGTTTTACGGCGAGCAGAAAATCTTTGTAGGCTTGACTTGTATGAGAAACCTTTGGTGCATAAACAGATTTGACTTTAAATACCTTTAGCACCTCATCCAGTCCGCCAATGTGGTCCGCATCAGGATGTGTCGCGATCATAACTTCAATATCTTTCACTTTTTGCCTCTTCAAGTAAGCGACAACATCGCTGCCATCCTTGTTTCCTGCATCGATGATCACATCATCACCGCCAGCGGTTTTAATATACGTGCCATCTCCCTGGCCGACATCCATAAAATGGACAGTGGTCGTTTTGGTGGCCGCGGTTGTTGGCGTGCTTGAAAATATCAGACTACTACTTAATAATGCAGCGAATACCCATGTTGGTTTTTTCACTTGTTGCTTTTCCCCCTATAAATGTAAATAAATAACTATAATAAACCATTTCATGAAAAATTTCTATACTATAATAATAAACTATTTAATTTTTTTAGTGAGAGATCCAAAAACTTACGGTAGAATGATAACTTTTATGAATGTATCTTATTCACTCTTAATAATCGTCTTTCCCTTACCAAAAACTTAGGTTATGATGTGGGTATAAATAATACCATCAAAATGATCCGGAGGACTTGAACTAATGAAGCAAGACTTGCAGCTGCTCGGAGAAGCACTTATCCATCGGAAACAAGCGATTGCCGAAATGATTCATTCAAACCGAATGGCTGGTGTGCAGATGACACCTGAACAAACCAATGATTTTCAAAGAGTATTGCCTAAAATTATGGAATTTCGGGAGCAATTGATTCAACTTTTTGGAGAATCACTGATCCAATTTGAAAATCCGGATGGCAGCATTGAGCAGTTTCGCGAATGGGGAAGAGAAGCGGGGGATTTTCTATATAAAATCGGAGCCCCTCTTGACCAAGCCTTGTTTGATACGAGCTTTTATCGCACATACCTTTGGAAAGCAATTAAAGAAGAAACGATAAGTCACGGGTTGTCTGTAGAAACTATATTTGAGGTTATTGAAATAATCGACCCTCTTCTGGACCATGCTGTTTACTTTTTTAGCTTAAGTTATGTGGAGTCTTACCAAAAAGTTCTTGAACAGGCTAAATCGGCGTTTTTAGAGCTTTCTGTCCCGATCGTCCCTTTGGTCAAAGGAACAGGGGTCTTACCGTTAATTGGCAATATTGACACAGAAAGAGCTCAACTTATTTTGGAAGAAACCTTAAAACAATCATCCAAACTAAAACTGGAAAATCTTATTTTGGATCTATCCGGGGTACTCATTGTGGATACTATGGTGGCGGACCAATTGTATAAAGTGATTGATGCTTTATCGTTACTTGGGGTAACAACCGTACTCACTGGAATACTTCCGGAAGTAGCTCAAACGATGGTTTCATTAGGATTAAACATCGATAAGTTTAAAGTGAAGGGCAATTTGCACCAGGCCTTTTTGGAGGTGCAAAAGTAAAACAGCTGGAGAGCACATAGCTTTCCGGCTGTTTTTATTTTGAGGAAAGAGGTTTGTATGTTCATCATTATTGTCGCCTATATTTGCAATCTGCATAAACTGATTGAAATGAGTATATAACGAGGTGGATTGCTTGAAACATAGTGAAGAATCATCTTCATGTCATCAAAAGGATACCGATTGCTGCTTTAAGCCATTTATTAGTCCAAATCCCAAGACATCGTTTAATCCGATTCAGATCTCACCCAAAATTGATAAAAGTGCATTTATTAGTCCATTTACCAGTGTGATTGGAGATGTTGCCATTAGAAGAAATGTGTATGTAGCTCCTCTTGTCAGTATTCGGGCAGATGAAGGGACGCCATTTCATATTGGCTCCAATACCAATCTACAAGATGGTGTCATTTTACATGGTTTATTGAATCGATCAGTGAAAGTAGACGGTAAGGAATATTCGATTTTTATCGATAAAAAGGTTTCTGTCGCTCACGGGGCTCTTATCCATGGACCTTGTTTTATCGGTAAAAATGTATTTGTAGGATTTAAGACCATTGTATATGATGCGACTGTTGAAGATGGCGTATTTATCGCCTATAATGCGGTTGTTACCAATGGTGTCCATGTTCGAAGAAATCGATTTGTTCCTCCGGGTGCTTATATTGATACACAGAAAAAAGCTGATGCCCTTTCAAGAGTTCCAACTGACGCCAGAGAGTTTGCAAGAGAGGTTCAGCGAGTAAATCAAGAATTCCCCCCTGCCTATCATTTGTTGTTCGGAGACAGCCGATGCTCCTGCGGTATGGCGTATAATAAGCAAAGCAGTGAAAAGGAAGAGTCATAAATAGAAGCACAAAGGTGGACCTTTCAGGTGAAAGGCCTCCTTTTTGTTTGTTGCATAATTGTCCACTAATATCACTCCATGGAGCGATGACTAAGGATGAGTTAACCCTTTATACTCAGTATAGTTTTTGAGGAAGCAGAAGCAGAAACTGAAAGTGTAAAACATACTAAGTCATCATGGAGGTTGAGAAGTGAAAACTGGCAATTATAATCGTTTATGGCGCTGGCATTTTTATGCCGCATTATTTATCGCACCCTTATTGATTACATTAACGCTAAGCGGGATCGGATATTTATTTTATACAAATGTGGAAAATAAAGCGTACGATCACTTATTCTTTGGAAAAAATGGAACAACAGAAAAATTAACAATCGATGAAGGAATTGAAAAGGCGATAGAACAAAATAAAGGTTATTCTATCTCAAAGGTGATCGTGTTGGATGATCCGTATAACACGAGATTAACGATGACCAACAAAGACGGAGATCAAAAATATGTATTCTTGGATGACCATAATGAGGTCATCGGTACTCAAAATGCGAAATATACCTTTTCAAATATAATGCGAGAGATTCATAGTTCGCTATTTGTTGGTGGAACGGTCGTCAATTACTTGGTTGAGTTAGCTGCCTGCTGGGCAATATTCTTACTATTTACCGGTCTTTATATGACATTTAAGGGCAGGGCTTTTAAGAAAAGAAAGAATCCTTCCAAGCGGCAAAAAAGTAAAAAATGGCATGCACTGGTGGGAACTATTATTACGATACCGATGATTATCATTATTTTTACAGGCTTACCCTGGTCGGCATTTATGGGGAATTTTATCTACTCAGCAGCACAAAACCATCCATCCATTGGAATTCCAACATTAAAACAACAACCACCTACCTCGGATATGAGCGAAATTCCTTGGGCTACCCGTAAAAATAAGGCACCATCATCAGAGGGTTCGAATGAACATCATGGCGGCATGGCGATGTCGGACAAGCCAAATCAAAGTGCCATGATGAGCATTGAGCAATTGATGGACAAGGTCGATGAAGCACATATTCAAAAACCTTATTCCATTATTTATCCTGCGACAGAAGAAGGGGTATACACCGTATCCAAGGGAAGCAATACAGGTGTAACCGGCTTGGATGTGAGTCCGTATGACGAAATGACATCTTATTTCGATCAATATAATGGAAACTTGATTTCAAAAGTGGGCTATGAAGATTATGGTATCTTAGCAAAATGGTTTACCTGGGGAATCCCATTACACGAAGGTCATTTATTCGGCTGGCCCAATAAAATAATAAATTTGACTGTTTGTCTTTCCTTCCTTTTGGTCATCTTTTGGGGGATGAAGACGTGGCTGGCCAGAAAAAGGAAAGGCGAGATCTCAGCACCGCCCGTTGCCTCCAAAGGTGTTTCGGTCAGTTTTATTCTCTTCATGGTGATTTTAGGTTTATTGATGCCGCTGTTTGGTCTTTCTTTAATTGCCGTAGCCATTGTTGAGGGAATCATTTACCTTACTAATAAATAAAAAAAGGAAAGAATGGCGTCGTGAACGGTGAAAGGACTTTCTCATGAGAGGTGGTACATTTTTGGATGTATCTGAAATGGCTGGTTTCAGGCTGGATGGACGGGATTGGTTTATACTGAAGGTTCTATACTATGCGGTATAACAAATAAATTTGATAAAAAATAGATTAAGAGGAAATTCCGTTGACATAGGCTAGAATTTTTCATATAGTGGCATTAGTTGAATACCTCTTCTGTTAGGTGAGGCTCCTGTATAGAGATACGCTGCTGCCCAAAAATGTCGAGAGACGCCAATGGGTCAACAGGAAAGATCGGATTAAGGTTTTTCTTAATGTAGCTGGTATGACCTATGCTGTACAGTGCTAAAACTCAACACGGGAAGAATAATGGCTCTGTTAAATGTGGCTTTTGTGGCTCTTTCCTGTGATGAAAGAGCTTTTTTATTTTCTCAGGAGGTGAGGAATCATGGGTACAGATGACCCCCATTCGAAAACCATCAGGATAAAAAACACAACGAAAGAGGCAACAAAGTGCTCATGTTCCTCTTGTCCGATAAGATAAGATTTGTTCGCGGCCTTTACTGCCTCTAAAAGAAGAGGTGAATTTTTATGATAAAAACCTATTTGTATCAACAAGAGAACCAAGAAATGACAGTGAATATCCCGCTAAAGGATGTCCACCAGCATCTAAAGAATCCAGAGAACTTGTTATGGATTGATATTTACGACTTACAGAACCGTGAACTGTATGAAATTGCAAAACTATTTGATTTCCACCCCTTAGCGGTTGAAGACTGTTTACATGACAGTCCCCGGGCAAAAATGGATGACTATGAAGACTATAAGTTCTTTGTCTTTCATGCGCTGCGTTACAACGAAGAAAGCGATAATGAAATAACCACACTTGAGCTGAATGTATTCGTCGGTCCTAATTATGTCGTCACCATCCATAAGCATAAACTGAAGTGGCTCGGTCAAATGGATGCCATCTGTTCTAGACATACTAAATACATGAAAAATGGTGCAGACCTTCTTCTCTATGCATTAATTGATGGGATAACTGATGAATATTTTCCTATTCTGGACCGTATAGGGATTCGTATTGATGAACTTGAAGATGAGATTTATGACGAGGGTGTAAGAGGGGTGACGGAAGAGTTTTTAGCATTAAAACGAACGATCATCCTTATTCGCCGTGTCATCCTTCCGCAACGCAGGATTTTCTTAACGGTAGACGGGAATTGGAAGTTTGATATTCGAGAAGATAATCGGCCGTTTTACACAGACCTCATTGACCACTTGGAACGGATCGTAGATTCAACAGAAACCTTTAGAGATCTAGTAAATAGTGCATTGGATACGTACTATTCAATTATCAACGCAAAATCCTCAGAAAAATTAAACGTTCTGACCCTCATCTCCACAATCATGCTTCCGTTAACATTTGTCACTGGTTTTTTTGGAATGAACGTTCCATTGCCATATCAGGATTCCCCTATAGCAACAGTGATTATTTTCTTATTGTTAATCATCCTGACTTGGGGAATGTGGAAGTATTTTAAAAAGAACCAACTTCTTTAAATGCTTGTTGGTATTATACGGGGCGTTGACAGCAAAGCTAATCGCCCGCTTCCAGTGCAGCTTTTACAAGTTCAATACAATAAAAAAGGGGCTAGCTGATACGCTAGTCCCTTGAAAATAAAATCAATTCTTTACTTGGTATCCAGTATATAGTAAAAACATGTTCCTGCGTTTTAGCTTACCATTTTACGGCAAACTTCAGCGCAACGGAGGCATGCTTCTGCACATTGCTGACAATGATCATGGTCATGTTTTTTACATTCATTACCGCATGCTTCACAAATTTTCGCGCATAGCTGGCAAATTTGAGAAGCAAATGGGCTGTTTCGGGACATCGCGTCGGCAGCATATGCACAAATATCAGCACATTCACGGTCTAAACGGATGCATTCCGCCATCATTTTCACATCATCTTCTTGTAAACAGGCATTAAAGCAGTGGTTACACACCTGCATACATGATAGGCATTCCTCAATACATTCTTTAAATTGTTCATGAGACATCGTCAATTCCTCCTTGTTTTAGAGAAGTTCAGTCCTTGTTTATCCTCTATTCCATGGTAATAAACGCTTTTAAACTAAATAGCCCTTTGTTTGTTAAATAAAAGGTCTAACGGTATACATGACATTTATCATACTTTAGGAATGACACATATGTCTTAAAAGCCAAGACTCCCATCTGTATACTTGAGTAGAACCAATGGGAGGGAAACATACTAATGTCAAAACACAAAAATGCTGTTAATTTACGAAAACAAGTTGCCCCATATGAAAAACCAAGTACAAAAAATAGTGTAACGCAGCTAATTAATACACTTGTACCTTTTATTCTTCTGTGGTACCTGGCTTACGAAAGCTTGTCCATTTCATATTTCCTTGCTTTGCCCTTAACGATAATTGGTGCCGGATTTTTGACTCGCATTTTTATTATTTTTCATGATTGCTGTCACCATTCATTCTTTCGAAACCGAAAAGCCAATAAAATTGTTGGAACGATGACAGGAGTCCTTACTTTATTCCCGTATCATCAATGGCAGCATGAACATAACATTCATCATGCTACAAGTGGTAACTTAAATAAACGTGGAACAGGTGATATTTGGATCATGACGGTAGATGAGTATTTAGCGGCATCTTTTTGGAGGCGCATCGCTTATCGTTTATACCGAAATCCGATCATAATGTTTGGTCTTGGGCCAATATACGTATTCCTGATTACCAATCGCTTTAACCGCAAAGGAGCAAGATTCAAAGAACGCATAAATTTATATATAACAAACCTTTCTATCGCTGCGTTGGCCGCATTACTTTGCTGGACGGTCGGATGGGAGGCATTCTTGCTTGTTCAAGGTCCCATTTTCTTTGTATCGGGTGTTGCTGGTATTTGGCTGTTTTATGTACAGCATCAATTTGAAGACTCTTATTTTGAACATGACGAAGAGTGGGATTATGTGAAAGCCGCTATAGATGGCAGTTCTTACTATAAGCTTCCGAAAGTTCTGCAATGGCTGACAGGCAATATTGGATTTCATCATATTCATCATTTAAGCCCAAGGGTGCCTAATTATAACTTGGAAGATGTTCATCGTATTGATTCAACATTCCAAAGTGTACAAACGATCACTCTTACTTCAAGCCTTCGTTCCCTTGGATTCCGTCTTTGGGATGAGGAGAGCAGAACGTTTATTAGCTTTAAAGGCATTCAAAAGATAAAATCAAAAAAGAATAAGGTAAACGCCTATTTGAAATCAGTTTAATCGGCACATAACATGTAGTCCTGAAAGCATGGGTTAACCCATTGTTTTCAGGACTCCATTCTTTCTTGAAAAGATATTGTGATAAAATTACAATAGGCATTTAACACCGCAAAAGAGGTTTCAATATGAAAAAGATATATCAACTGTTTCAAAGGAATACAGGGATTTCTCCGTATGTTTGGAGCGTTTTTAGTATTTTACCGTTTTACTTTATTTTTCAATCATCTTCCACGAAAGCCATTGTAGCGGGTATTATACTAACCATTTTCTTCTTTATTTCTTATCGTTTTGCTTTCATTTCAAAAGGGTGGCCTGTTTACGGTTGGGCTTGCATTCTTATTGCCATATCCATTACCATGACAAGCCTTTATAACTATATTTATTTTGCATTTTTTCTTGCTTATTTTATTGGTAATATAAAAGAACGGATCCCTTTTATTTCCTTATATATTCTACATCTCGTCAGTATGACCGTTTCTTTTAACTTCAACATCATCTTTCAAGATGATCAGTTCCTAAAACAACTGCCTTTTATCATTATCATTTGGATCAGTATCATCCTGATGCCTTTCAGTTTATATAACCGAAAAAAGCGTGAGCAGCTCGAAGAACAATTGCAAGATGCAAATGCGGTACTCGTAAAACAGCAGGAGCGACAGCGAATTGCCCGTGATCTGCACGATACGTTAGGACAAAAGCTTTCGCTGATTGGTCTGAAAAGTGATTTGGCCAAAAAATTAATTGAAAAAGACCCCGTGCAGGCCCGATCTCAGTTAAATGACGTCCAGCAGACGGCTAGAACAGCACTGAACGAAGTCCGGAAAATGGTGTCTCAAATGCGAGGCATTCGATTAGAAGAGGAACTCATCAATGTGAAACAAATACTTAAAGCAGCGCAAATTGAATATATAGGTGATCAAAAAATAAACCTAACAAATGTCTCCCTGTTTATTGAAAACATTCTGAGTATGTGTTTGAAAGAAGCGGTAACCAATGTTGTAAAACACAGTAACGCAACAACCTGCCATATCTCTATCGAACAATCATTAAACGAAGTTAACATTTCCATAAAGGATAACGGCGCAGGTTTAAAAGTAAATGAAGATATAACAAAAGGTCACGGACTACTGGGAATAAAAGAAAGACTTGAATTTGTTAACGGACGTCTTGAACTCTTTTCAGAGGAAGGGACTACGTTAATTATACGAGTGCCGAATGTCATAAAATCCGCGGAAAAGGAGGAAGGCAAATGATTCGGATCGTCATTGCGGAAGACCAGCAAATGATGTTGGGAGCACTGGGTCTGCTGCTTAATTTGGAAGAGGATATGGAAGTCGTGGGAAAGGCCGGCGACGGAGAAGAAGCGATTTCGCTTGTTCATCAGTATCAACCTGACATTTGTATTATGGATATTGAAATGCCAGTAAAAACGGGACTTGAAGCAGCGGAAGAACTGAAAGAATCCGGTGCCAAAGTGATCATTTTAACTACATTCGCTCGTACAGGATATTTCCAGCGTGCGGTGAAGGCTGGGGTCCGAGGATATTTACTGAAAGACAGTCCAAGTGAAGAATTGGCAAGCTCCATCCGCAGTGTGATGGCAGGCAGGCGAATATATGCTCCAGAACTTGTGGACGATGCCTACAGTGAGGAGAACCCGCTGACTGACCGTGAAAAAGAGGTATTGACCCTAATTGCCGATGGAAAAAATACAAAGGAAATCGCCACTCAGCTTTCTATCAAAGCCGGAACAGTACGGAATTACATTTCAACCATATTAGAAAAACTCGAAGTCACCAATCGGATTGAGGCCATAACCCGGTTTCAGGAAAAAGGCTGGTTTAAGTAAGTGTTCAAGCAGGCTGGAAGAAGATAAATATACCAATTATAATAAGTACAGCAGTTAAAAAAGCATTCTAAATAGAATGCTTTTTTTCTGTATCATAATCGGTGATGTTCCGAGATTGGATTGTATTGTGGAAGAAATACCAAGGGTTAAGATAAGGATATCTAAAACATAAATAAACAATTTCAATTTTACCGTTTCCTTTTTGAATCTTTATTGTTGCATATACAACAAATATAAGCTACATTTAATATAAGTAAATTTTATTGCATTTACAATAAAAAATGCTAAGGGAGTGAATTATGAAGGAAATTCTTCGTGAAATTGGAATGATCGCAAGGGCATTGGATTCAATCAGTAATATAGAATTTAAAGAATATGATCTTACAAAAGGACAGTATTTGTACCTTGTGCGAATTTGTGAAAACCCTGGAATGATTCAGGAGAAATTAGCTGAGATGATTAAAGTAGATCGAACAACGGCATCACGTGCTATAAAAAAACTTGAAATGAATGGCTTTGTTGAAAAAAAAGACGATCAATATAACAAAAAAATTAAAAAACTGTTTCCAACAGAGAAGGGGAAAAGGGTTTTCCCTTTTATTAAAAGAGAAAATGAGTATTCCAATAATGTTGCATTAGAGGGATTAACCGAAGAGGAAGCAGAAACCATTTTCAATCTTCTTGAAAGAGTAAGAAAAAATGTAGAAAAAGACTGGGAATTTGTAAAAAAAGGAAACAAGAGAAATTATTGATGGAGGAGCAGCAGGAATGACGATCAAAATAAAAAAGTGCACCAAAGAAGATTCACGCATACTTCAAGAGATTAGTTGTGAAACATTTGACGAGACATTTAAACATGAGAATTCACCGGAAAATATGATTGCCTATTTGGAAAAAGCCTTTAACTTAAGACAAATAGAAAAAGAATTATCCAATCGTTCTTCGCAGTTCTTTTTTGTTTATTTTAAAAATGAAGTGGCAGGATATTTAAAGGTCAATACCAATGATGCCCAGTCTGAAAAAATGGGGGACGATTCATTTGAAATTGAAAGGATCTATATAAAAAGCAAATTTCAAAAACAAGGACTTGGTAAATATCTGCTGAATAAAGCTATGGAAATTGCGACGGAATGTGGTAAAAAGAAAATTTGGCTAGGTGTATGGGAAAAGAATGAAAATGCCATTTCTTTTTATAAGAAATTAGGCTTTGTCCAAACGGGAGCTCACTCATTTTATATGGGGGATGAAGAACAAACGGACTTTATCATGATAAAAACACTCAACTAACTTTTTATGAAAGGATGGATGTTATGTATATCCCTAAGCCTTTTAAGATTGAGGATGAAGCATTGATTTATGATTTTATCGAAAAATACGGCTTTGCAACGTTATTTTCTCAGCATAAAGGAGAACCGTACGCTACTCATCTTCCGCTGTTGTTAGATAAATCTGAACATTTGTTATATGGCCATTTTGCACGCCCAAACGCACAATGGAAGGATGCTGAAGGCCAGCAAGTGCTAGCGGTTTTCCAAGGCCCTCACTGTTATATTTCACCATCGTGGTATGAGACAAGTAAAGCAGTGCCAACTTGGAATTATGTTTCTATCCATGTCTATGGAAAGATGGAGATTGTCGAAGACAGAAACGCAATCATTGATTCTTTAAATGATCTGGTAAATAAATATGAAATCTCTGATAGTCCATACAACTTAAATCACGTAGAACCTAGTTTTATAGAAGGGATGACGAAAGGAATTGTAGCGTTTAGAATAAAAATCACAAATACTGAAGCAAAAGCGAAATTAAGTCAGAATCATCCTGTGGAAAGGCAAGAATTGATTATTAAACATCTGGAAGAAACTTCTCAAGAAGATAATATGCAAGTAGCAGCTTTAATGAAGAAAAATCTCTAATTAACCATATGCATTAATGTTTCGTTAATCTTTTACTGATTTGTCTATTATCCAACCGACTATTTTCACTCAAAAAAGGACCGAAAAATCGGTCATTTTTTGTGCAATAAATAATGTCTAACAATGAATATAGTTATGGAATAACCTCAAAAATAGTACCTTGGTTAAAATCGGTTACTTTCATTGAACCGTACGCCCCTAAATATAGTCTGGTTTGCTCCAGATTCGCTCCTAAGCTCATGTAAAGAGCCGATTGAGACCCGAAATTATAATCGGTCTCAATAATACCAAAATCGTTTAGCTTATCATCTGTTCTTGCCTTGGTGTATGCTAAAACACCTCTAACCGGTTGAGATTCTTGTCGGGCAGCATCGGTAAATACAACGCTTCCCGATAAATCAGGAATGTTATTCCCTAGATATGGCTGGACACCTGTAAGAGCAGTGCCCCCGAACTTGTCAGGGCGAAGATCTTTGTGATAATAACTCGTTATAGGTTCAAGTCGTTTTACTGACGTTTCTATTGCCTCACTGTAGTAAGCAATTGTTTTCTCATCTAGAGCAGAGTTTGCAGAGCAGCCCCTTTTAATCATAGTAGGAAAAGTACCTTCCCAGCCACGCCAGCCAAAGTTAATAAATCCCTCTTGATCTGTGACAGAATCCATTAAAGAAGCGTGCTGAACAAGCTGAGTAACCGGTATCGGTTTATAATGAACGAACGAAAAAATGGATTCTGCACAGTCCTGTCCGACATTACCCGCATATTTAATGTACTGATTATAAAATCTTTGAAATGAAATACCTGGGATATTACGAACCCCTTTGGCAATTACCGTAAGTGTTTCCTGAATAGGAAGGGGTAGTTCATTAAAACGTGTGACTACAGGCGGGTTATTGATAAAGGTATTTTTAACGACATCAATCTCAATTATTTTACCGGCGATTTCCAAATCATTCTGACTTAAATTAAATGGATCAAAGCCCGCCCCGCCATCACCGGTCGTTAAAACAAGTTTGCCGGTTTCAGGTGAAAAGGTTAAGCTGTTGACCCCATTATGATTGAAAAAAGGTCTTCTTAGGTTAAGTAATGTCCGCCGTTTTTGAGGTTGACCATTTGATTGCAATATCCATTCTTCAACTGTATCGATATGATCATATTTAGTTTCTCTATTGATCCATTTCAGGTTTAACGTTTTAGGATCACATGGGTCAGGTTTAAAATGTTTAGAAAGAGCACCTGGACCTTGTGTTCCTGCCATTGAATAATGTAGGTAAAAAAGCCCGTTATAATAAAAATTCGGATGAAACGCCAGCCCCAGTAACCCCCGTTCATCATACCCACCTCGAGAAACACCGGGTTCAGAAGTACCGAGTTTTATGATTCGTGGGCGAATATCCAAAAAAGTCATGATCACTCCATTTCCTATGTAAAAGATTTCTCCCACCTGGGTTGCAATAAATAATCTTTCAATGGAGTCACCTGGAAGTATAGTTGTTTTTAAAACAGTTGGTAAATTAATATTACTTACAATGGGCAGTAACCGAACCTTCACTGATCTCAACTAACTTTACACTCCTTTTTATGTTTTTTGTAAAACATATGTCTAGAAATGTTCTATTAGTATCAATTTAGAACAGAAAAGTTGGCTCATTTACTAGTAACGGTTTTTGGATTTTTACGGGTGGGTAGTAAAATGGCAGGGAATACACATTTAAAGTTTATGAAATATGACTATACTACATGACACCAAAAGAGATTTTAACCTGGAGGATTTGGCTAATTCAGAAGGAGGTGGAAAAGATGAGTACTTCATACAAAACAAAGGTATTTATGGATTCTGGAAAAGAGTACATTATTAATAAGCACCCGGAAGATCTAATAGAACAGTTTAAAAACCAGGAGGGGAACGCAATCAATAGCTTTATTGAGTTTGAGGGATTGATCATTAACCCATCTCATGTGTCATCCCTAGAATATATCGAAGAAATTAAAGATGTAAGATATGACGGATGAAGAGTTCTCGGGAATCCGTATCCTATAATCAAAAAAAGAAAACCAGCCTGTTAAGTTGGTTTTCTTTTGGTTTAATTACACAGGGGCGCCGTTTTGTTTTTTCCTCAATAGGGCAAGTATTGTAAGAACCACCAATATTAAGAGATAAACAGTGGAGCCGATCCCATTATTTTTATAAAATATGAAAAAAATAAAAATAATGGATAATGCCGCTACTCCTAGTATGGTTACTTGAAAGAATGGCTTGCTGGTATATTGACGGCGAAGCGAATTGGTTAAGGCATAAGGGAGTTGATGATATGGCTAATGAAATCGAAGTCGCATTTGAAAGACTTTTTAAAGAAGAGTATGAGGGTAAATTAGCGTTTGCTAAAGATATGGATGATAAGGATGGAAATTATCCATTACCAAGGCGCCTGTGAAGGATTTCAACTTGCAAAACTGCTTTTGGCCCGTATATTTTCTCCCGCAAATTTAAGAATTGAAGCGTCCTCTCGAGGGTGCTTTTTTTATTTTACTTGCTATTATGCTTTAGGTATCCTGCAGGAAGTAAAAAAAGGTGACTAATCTCATTTTAGGGAACAATCAAGGAGTGGTGTTCTCTGATTGGTATTACTATTAATCTATGGGGAAATCTATTAATGGTGTAGGAGTATAGAGCGGATTTTCTACCCTTTTTGCTTATACCTTCAAATAAACTGCCACGTTAACTCAATAAAAAAAGCCACCCGTAAAGGCAGCCTGGATTTCATTGAACTTAATGTTTTTTCTTTTTCTTTTTTTTCTTTTTACATACAAACCAAGAAGAGCTTGAAGAACTTGAAGAGCTAGAACGACGGCGTTTCTTAGCTTGGGATCTTCTATTTTCTCTACTAGATTGATGTTCATTAGATTCATGAAATGAACCATTACAACCACAACCACAAGACATGAGAGATCACCTCCTCTCACTCAACCTGAGATTAAATAATCTCACAATATATTATGTCGGACTCTATTAGTTTGATAACATTTAAATAAAAATGTACTTTTGCTAGAGTAAGATTAGAAAGGGTCTCAGTCATCCTTAGTCTATATCCCGAGAATTTTTTTATTGGCCATGTCCATGATTCAAGCTGATTGGTTAAAAACTAATCAGCTTTTTTAAATAAGCAAAGGCAACTCTTATTTTTGATAACATCGTGTACCTTTATTAAAGGATTTAAGAACCTTCTCGCGAATTATTTTTGTCGGAAGGAGAATTGGTGAATGAAAAAAAAGAATTATTAAATGCTTGAATTGTAAAGTTGTGCTGCATCCTACAGACTGGAAGATCCTTAAGCAAGAAGGGAAATTGCCGTACTGTGATGATTGTGAGCATATCACCTGGCCATCTGTCACTTTGGTGAAGGGAGGTGAGAATGATGAGTCTGCAGCGTGGATTAGAAAAAGAGATTGAGAGCATGTCGCCTGAAGAGGCGAGAAGAATTGTGACTGAAGCTTTTTTAGTTTTAGATGAAGTGAAAGAGCCGGCAGATGCGGGGATTAGTAAGGAAGAAGCATTCGATCAGATTAAAAAAATATTAAATTCAAATATCAAAGTTAAATAGAATTACATAAAGTCGCCTGTGAGTGGGTGGCTTTTTTTATTGCCTACATATAGAGAGGAAAACATTATTGGTTACTTCGGTGTTTGTGATGCCTAGCCGCAGTCTTCCTATAAGTACCCTTTGCCTTCTATCACAGTTGGTAAAGGTAAAAAGAATCCGAAGGCTGAGATCCTGAAGCTTCAAAAGGCGTTGAATGCTGTTAGATTTAAATGCGGGGCTGAGGATGGACTATGGGGACCAAAAACCCAGGATGCACTTGAAAGGTTCCAGAAGGTTTATCTTCCATATTCCTCAATTTTTAAATAAGCATATTCAAACGGCCAAGTATATATAAATTGAATGAAGGAAGTATATCAGGGAGGTTATAGAATGAACGGGGAAGATTCATCTTTGCATGCCGATACCGGTGTTACCTCTGGATTGTTTGTTGAACGCTCTTTAAATGAAATTCGTTTTTGGGCTAGAATCATGAAAGAACATTCTTTATTTCTTCGATTGGGTTTTAGAGCAGAAGATACTCAACTAATTCAAGAGGCTAATCAATTTTATCGCATATTTGAACGCATCGAACAAACTGCACATTCCTTTAATAATCAAACAGACCCAGAACAAATAAGAAGATTTAATTCCGATGTTCAACAAGCGGCAACTAATATTTTCTTCTTTAAACGGAAAATATTAGGACTAATTCTCACATGCAAATTGCCTGGGCAAAATAATTTTCCACTATTAGTTGACCATACAAGTAGGGAAGCAAATTATTTTAGAAAACGATTATTAGAATTAAATGAAGGAAAATTACAAGCGCTTCCAGATGCCATTATTAAAGAAAATGTCTTCTTCTTAAGGATTATGGCAGACCATGCCAAATTTATTGGTCATCTCCTTGATCCATCAGAAAGGAAACTAGTTGATTTAGCACGGAATTTTAGCAATGATTTTGATCAATTGTTGTATCAAGCAAGGGACTTAGAATCTATGAAGCCACAATCTCAAACAGTTCCTCTTTTAGATCAATTTCTTGATCAAAACCGGGTGTCTGTCGTATCTCTTAGGGACTTCAAGAAAACAGCCCGTGATTTAATTGAACAATGTAAAATAAAAAGCATTATTCATCCTCTATTAGCAGACCATGTTTTCAGGGAAGCGGATAGGTTCCTTGAAATCATTGATATGTTTGACGCGCATCTCACAGGCGGTACCCGATAACTAGCAAAAGTTAAAGAATGTGCAACTTGGTTTAATAAAACATTGGAGCTGGCCGAGTTGTGGAGGCTGCTCTTTTTTTATTTTACTTAAAGATTGTGAAGAGTTGTATTTAAAGTAACGAGGGTTTTTATTAAAAAGGGACATAAACGCCTATCAATCAGCAAATGACATCACGCTCAAAGTATGTAAAACACAAATTCAAAAATAAAAACTCTATAACTGGGGGGATCCGCCCCAAAGTTCAATGTAAGAAAAGTTTTGACTAGGAAATCTCATTCCCTTAAAGAAGTATATGATTTAAATGGATTGTGATCGGACTTTGACCAAAATAAAAAGCCCCTCACCATAAATAGAGTGACCTAATTAAATGAGACAAAGGAAAAAACACCACCATGGTCGTAAATACAATTATCGACAAAGTGGAGGTGTTTTTCTTATGGTGAGAAAAAAGAAGGTCTATTCAGAAGAGCTGAAAAGAGAAGTGATTCGTCTAAAATTAACAGGAGAGTATTCCAACCAGGAACTGATGAATCAATTTGGGATTAAGAATCGTACGCAAATTAAAACGTGGATGAAGTGGTTTCGAGATGGGGAGGAACAACGGTTAGCCCAACCTATAGGGAAACAATATACCTTTGGGAAAGGACCGGAAGATGTAAGTGAGCTTGAACATCTTAAAAGAAAAGTAGCGATTTACGAGATGAGAGAAGAACTATTGGGAAAGTATCAGGAGATCGAAATACGGTGCAGAAGATCATTCAGAAATTTAACATTCAATGCCGGGTAAAACCAAAGAGAACCTCCTATACGGCAGGAGAAAGCAAATGTATCGTCGCCAATCTTCTGGAGCGAAACTTTTCAGCAGAGAAGCCCAATCAGAAATGGGTCACAGATATTACGTATTTGCCTTATTGAGAAAAGATGTTATATTTATCGACCATCATGGACTTGTACAACAACGAAATCCTGGCCTATCGAATCAGTGATAAACAAGATACCTCGCTCGTCACTCAAACCCTGGAAGACGCCTGCAGAGGACGAGAAACCTACGAGGTGATCTTGCATAGTGACCAGGGAGCTCAATATACTTCCTATGCTTTTCAGGAAAAGGCAAAAGAAAAAGGCATCATCACAAGCATGTCCCGGAAAGGCAATTGCTTGGATAATGCCGTCATCGAATCCTTCCATTCCTCGCTAAAGTCGGAAGAATTCAGCAGCCCGCTAAGACCGCGTCTTACATGTTCCATTGTACAAGAAAAAGTACAAGATTACATGTATTATTATAATTACAATCGACCATTTACAAAATTAAACTGCCATACTCCAGTAGAATTCAGGAGCATGGCAGCCTAGGTGTTTTTTTCTGTCCCAATTAGCTAGGTGAGGATCGGCACTTGCATATTTAAAGCGACACCTGTAGGCGTGCGGTAAAAGCCTACAACAGACGTAAGTATACGCTTTTCGTTGTGTTCAACAAAAGATGGAATTGACAACCAGACGAGAATGGCTGATTTTCTTTGTATTTAGATGATAATTCAGTAATGCAGTTGTTGGGAATTTCACCGCTGTGCACTTCTCTCACAAAGATATCGAGACGCTTTCAGTTTGGCTAATTCCATGTAGTGGACAGATAGCCCCAAAATCGGCGGATGATACCTTTTATTCGAATGATAACTTAGGCCGGGCTATTTGTAGGTCTATAGCACGTTCTTGCATTTTTCTTACTAGATTGAAAAGAAAAATATGAATTATAAGATTGTTAACAGCAGATTTGTGAAATATTAATTGTAGTGTTTATATATTTGGTTAAGGAGGGTGTTTGGGCCAATGGGTGCTGTGGAACGAAATGGTTTTCGGTTTGAACCAGAATATAGTGTAATCAACCAAAATGGCGCGATTCATGTATATAACAAAGGAGAGTTTTTGGAAGAAATAAAATTTTCTTTTTCAGGAAAATTTCCGGATCTTGATCAAATTGAAAAGTTAATTGACACCTACTGTAATCAGCGAGGCATTTGATTTTTTTGAAGTAAATGGAAAAATGTTTCGTTTTACTTTAATAAGGAGTAAGGCTTTTCAATTGAACTAACGGTGCGTTACTTGAAGATCCGGCTGCCAAACCTGGCGGATTTTTCCTATTGAACTATAGGGGCAGGTTAGTTTAAGAATGGTGTCGAGACGTGACCAACGCCTATTACACCACGATGGACAATGTCAATCGGTACTTTCATTTAACCAAAAAAATAATCCACCCTCGAGTTAACGGCTCCGGTGGATTATTTCTACCTTAACGTCGATCCCCCTTTCAGGGAACCTACTATGTATGGCCGTTGGTGTTCGTAGCACCAGCGGTCTTTTTTAATAAATGTCATTATTTATTATTATTCCCGCGAACGTTAAAAGATAACAAGCTATAGATCCTAAAATTATTTAATTCCTTCTTTGTAGCCCTTTGTGTAACCGTTTGCTCATTTAGTATCTTTATTTTTGTAACCGTCAAATCTGAAACTATGGAGCGATTGTTATTCTTGATTGTCTGCTGTTTTTGATTCTGGGTTAGATCTGTCAATTGACTCAGTATATTTTTCTTTATTACCAGGTTGATTTTCATCCGTTCGTGTATTCCATATACTATATTTGAGTGTATTTGGAACATCTTTGTTTTTTGCCATTATGAACACACCTCCGTTTAATATAGTATCAAAAAAAAATAAAACTATACTTCAATAAAGTTGTTTTATTTGTTTTGTTCATACTCTAATCATTATATGAAAAGGGAGCATAATTTGAGTCGAAACCATTTTATTTCTTACATACACTACTAATTGTTGGTTACATTAACAACAAGCGGAGGTGAAGAAAATGGCAGACAAAAAAGATAAAATTCAGGAAAACGTACGAACACAGCTTGGTGGCATGGGCCTATATGGCACAACAAGCAATGAGGAAGTAGCAGGATACCGGGCATCGGGAGATATTGAAAATGCCGGTCAGCTCGATAAGGGGTTTCAAAAAGAACCGGGTAATGAGGGTGAAACAGCATCTTTCTCTACTAAACAGCAAAGGGAAAATGAGTTATAAGGTAACTCGCTTTCTAATTGCTATTCGGTGCGTTTCACTGCATGCATTAGGGTATATCTAAATGTCCTTCTTTCTTGTATAGCATAAAAAAAGACCTGGTAGCAATTCACGATTTTCCACCAATTATCAATATATTTAGCTCGTCCCAAACATCTAGAACAAGCAACGGAATAACATCCCATTGAGTCAGATTCTGATGCTTTTCAGCTGAAGGCATAAAAAATCGTGAGGCGTAAACCTCACGATTTTTTTATGCTCCGCTTTCCTTTGGATCACTCTTTGATTTACTACCCTTTTTAGAACGATATTCTTTTCCTTTGTTATCATCCCCACTCACAAACTCACTGCTAAATTCTTGATTGTTTTGTGCTTGGGGTGAACCTTGATTTTGGCTTCCTTTGCTGCCGTTGCGACTTGTCATTACATTCCCTCCTTTATTCAAAAACTTCCTTCTTAGTATTGCTTATACGTTGCCTTTTACTCATTGTAGAAAATTATATTGCTTATTATTGGAGCCAGGATGGCTAATGCTCCTATCCCTTGAATGGCTTAAAAGATAATCATGCGGACGGGAACTAATATTTTTTCCGGGAAAGACATTCCGGGAAATTCTAGAGGGTATTAGTACCTCTACCGATACCTCTTTCCTGTGCGATATCACCCATTTCTATGGCCTGTAATCACAACAAAGTGCGTTTTACCTTCAACTTCCCTTTTGGAGAATCGGGACCCGTTCCAACACTAGAAGTCGCCATCCGAACAAAAGGTTGTAAGCTTCTCTAGCTTTCGGCTGTATTTGTTTTAGACCAGCCTCTTGACCCTATTAAAGCAACAATTACTGCAAATAGTCAAAGGGCATTTCAGGTTGAGGATGTGATCAGCTTAAAAGTATCGAATCCCGATAATCAAGATCACACATTGAGTGTATTTTTAGTGAAAACATTTTGTATATGTTGTACGGATGAAAATAACAAATGCAATGAATCTAAATCGAATTCGGAAGGAAATCGGAAGAAACATCGGGAGAAAAATTGGAAAAGAAAAAAGCGATCGAGTTCCAGCAGTTCTTAACATTGTTGATGGGTTGCTAATTGGGCAATATATTTACGATATTTATTATTGGTTAATGTTCATATCCATTCTTGGTTCCTGGTTTCCTCAATTTAATGCAACAAAGGTTTGCATATGGATTAGTAAACTAGTTGATCCTTACTTTGCTATCTTTCGGCGTTTTATCCCGCCGCTTGGTGTAATTGATTTTTCACCTATGATCGCTTTAATTGCATATAGATGTTTAAGGGGATTTGCTCTAGAAGATCTCTGCCAATTAATAAATATGATGGGCGTATAATAATGTAAACAACCTGTCTAACAGGGCTGCATGGCAGCTTTTTTTTATTGAACTAACCGGCGTTTAGTTGAAGAAGGTTTTCTGGAATTATTACAGAAGAAGTTAATAATGTAATTATTATTGGATGCATTAAATTTAAAAGATTAAAAGAGCTTTCTGATGAAGAAATTCAGAGCGTTTTCCCCTCTATATTGAAAGTGGTTTCTCACATGTACATCGTCGATCAACTTTGGTTTCATATTATTTCTGGTAAAGATATGCCCATTGGAAGTAGAGAAAGAAACAGGGGAAGGGTACAGAAAATTGTGCAAATAATAAGTTTTATATGAAAGGAAGGAGGAAATGTTATGAATCCTAATTCCATCGTATTAGAAGTATATACAAGTGATCGGAGACTGCACCAAATAACACTGCCAGTAGAAAAGTGGAAAGAGTACAAAGAAAATGAACTGGATATAGAACATGAAGAATTTAGAAAAGAGCAAAAAATCGTGTCAATTACTAAATATCTTTATAATGTAAACGGAAATATAGTCGGGTCCCGTCATTCTTTTTATAACGAGGAAGGCCGCCTAGTTCATTTTCAATTGTATGATAACAATTGGGAACCCCTTGAATCAGTTTCTCTTTATATTCCCGCACAGAAAAGTTAAGGGAGCGGGAGAACTTGAGACGGGATATGAAAATGTACATAAAAACAAAGAAGAGAATAATTTTAGAGAGGAGATTTGATTGAATACAGGAGACATAATAGTTCAATTGATGTTCGTCGTATTCTTTGCATTTCTTATTACTATGGTTGTATTGTTATTTAGAAGTCAAAGCAATCGAAACAAACAACAGAATAATATAGAAAGTAAGATTGACGAAGTTAGTTCTAAAATGGATAACGGCAATAACCTAACCTTAACAAACAGAGGTTGTAAACGAAAGTAAGAAATCCACCCGAGAATATGAAACAAAGTATGACCAATGTAAGTTTGATGGTAAAATGATATCTATGAGCTTGACGAGCCGGACTACAAAGCATTCAATAAAGGAACCACAAGAACCGGAGTCTTCCCAAGACTAATGCTGTTCGATGGTTTAAGGCTAGTAGATACATAAAGGGGAAATCAACATATGAAATCAATCAAGATCAACATGTTCTTCAGTGTAGGGGAGGGCTATTTAAGAAGGGCCATAGAAGCAATGAAGCGGTCGTCCGATCTCGATGAAAAAACGTTTAAAGAGTATGATGAGGCTTGTTTTGTAGCGGGTTATCTAGCAGGAGATGGAAATAAGGTCACCGTAGAAAAAAATAGAGACGATTGGACAGTGAAAATTCTTGAACGGAGAATTTAAAGAATCTAAAAAAAACTTTGCTCGAAATGAGTTCTAAATAGCGCAATCATAAATAAGAAGCAAAATCTAGTTTTTGTTGTTTCACTTAAAAACGTAGAAGTAAAAATATATCAAAGGTGTTTCTTCATACATGAGGAAACACCTTTTTCTCTAACTGCCTACTGTTACCTCTTACTATCTATACAACAATCGGTTTAGTTATTTAATTAGCATCAATCTTTGAGAATACTACAATCTGAAAACATAGAAAAAGTTTATTTATCTTTATATAAACTTGCGAATAGAAGGAGAGCCAGTGCAACAACAGCTATGGAAAGAATAGTCGTCATATCCATACCCCCTCTCAATCCTCACCGATATTGAGATCAAACCTTCACTTAAACATAATCTTTTACAGGTTGTCCGATTTTTTAAGGAGAATTACAGGATTTATCCTGTAATCTATTCTATGCGTGAGGATGGAAAACGGTATGTGTAAAATACATGTTTGCCTTTCCTGACCAAGTATTTGGCTCTTTACATAATGAAAATCTATCGTTGTTTTCTAGAGTCTATCCTTAATTTTATTGCAGTTTTTTCTTTACTATCGATTAAAATAGTTGTAAATCCCGGAACAAAAACCAGATCAAAACCACTGGGAGCTACAAATCCTCTTGCAATTGCAATGGATTTAATTGCTTGATTTAATGCACCTGCTCCCAACACTTGAATTTCTACATGACCAATTTCTCTTACTACGCCTGCTATTGCACCCGCAACTGATTTCGGCTTTGATTTTGATGATACTTTTAATACATTATCCATATACATGGGCCCCCCTGTTATTTGATCGCATGAATTTGATTACTAGAAGGAATATATTTATCGAAGATCTTTAAATATATTCATATCTAAATCAAACAGAACTATTAAGCGTATTACTCATGGCTAATGTAAGGTGATTAAAGGGACAAAATGATTAAAAACCTTCGCAATTTATTAACAGCTGAATCTAGTTCCTTCCATTATACATGTAGTTTGTATACAAACTATCTTTTTCTTAACGATATGTATATGGAATTAGGTAAATGGAGGCATTGAAGTTGGGTTCTGCAGATACGATGTGACTTAAAAATAAAGAGTGGTGTACTAGCTAGGTGCATTCTTAGGAGGATTTTTGGGAGAAATCCTGGGTTTCCCCTTAACGAACGGATTATCTTTCGAGCCATTCAAGCATCAGCACTCCCGGCTCCAATAACAAGCAATATAGCCCTGCGATTCCAAGAGTTCCTTATATATGCTGTTGCCCCCCATGGAGATCAGGAGTTGCATAACGGTTTCAAAGGGCAGCTTTTTCTTTCGGGTAAAATCTTTTTTGACATAAGGCGCTGGTGCGGCTGACATTTCTCGTATGAGGGATGTCAGCGTTTCATTTAGCGAATTTGCGTACTCATTCATTGGCGTAACCTCCTCGTTTTTTTCAAGGGGCTTCGCTACGCATTTCCATCTTCTTGTCAAGTCCTATTTTTCTTTTTCGTGCAAAAAAAGCGGGCTATCTTTTCGATAACCTGCTCTTTTTTCTTGATTTTTTGGCCCTGTGCCTTAACTTAATGACATTGACGGAAAAACGAGTCGTTTTCCGTCCGGCTTTCATTTTAGGGACTTATTAGACAGCCCCTTTGAAGCAGTTTTTTTTCTAACCCTTTATAACGTAGTGTCCACAGAACATTAGACCTACTTTGTATATTGATCATGGGATTGTAAATCTACGGTAACGGCGCCCAGTACTGTCTTGGTATAAAGTGCATAGGCTGTGACTGATGCTGGCCCTGTTGACCAGGTGTCCAGTGTACTGGATGAGTGTGTTGTCCCTGTTGACCAGGTGTCCAATGTACTGGATGAATGTGCTGCCCATGTTGTCCAGGTGCCCAATGTGCCGGGTGGGTGTGAGGGTGATGTACATGGTGTCCATGTGGCCAATGAATATGGTGGGGATGATGTCCATGCGACCATTGAGCGTGCTGGGTTTGTGGCATGTAATGCTGGCTGCTGCTATGATCACTATGTTGTTGTTGAACCATCACTCCTCCTGGAATCCATGAGCCAGGCTGCTGGTGTCGATTAACCAATAAAAAAACCTCCCTTCATTAAATCGAATAAGACTTCTGTATCAGTTTATAAACGTATAGTAAAACTGTTCTGGTGATACTGCCTAAATCATATGTAAATATCAGAGCTATAACAGGAACCTATGCAGGGGGTAAAGCGGGGGTAAAGGATTAAGTCTAACTTGATCTTCCGTAATCGGGCCATTTAATGGAATAAGACTTTCAAAAAAGACTGGATATTTATTTTAATGTTGGTATGTAGATTGTGAAGAAATGTACTTAAACTATAGGGCAGATTAGCTGTGCGAAATGTTTATGGCTTAAATTGAGAATGGTCACATTATACAGGTAAAGGTCAGACCTTACGGAACCGAAGGGTTATATCGAAGAATCAATTGACGGGGTAACGCCCTGAAGGGTTCTCTCTTAGTCGAATAGCACTGGACTTAGTAAGAATGATAGTGTTATAAACTCGGCGAAAAACGCGTGAGAATTTATCGTAACAGGTTAAGCTGACGAACTTCTGAATGTACGGGTATATACCTGCGATACATAGAAATGTGTATATCACCAAATTGTGAGGTTAGATGTGGGTGAGTAAAAATAACTAATATGAAAATCCATGATACGTTACAGGCGTATGAATGCTAACAGGCTGACAGGAAGCACCTAAGTTCATTCTATAATAGATATAATTCAACGTTGTAAGCCATAACGTGGAGGGCTTACTCCCAAAGAAGCGTTGGCAAGGAAACAATAATGACATTAGTTATTGTATAACTTGTCTTTATATCAGTGAAAGTAGGGGTACAGTACCAATGAAAGGTCTAATCAGCCTGGAGGGATAGCCACTAGACTAATGAAGAAACATTTAATCATGCAAGGCAAATCTTTATCGGTTAATAAGGTTCTTGTGAGACTAATAGAGGTTCACCTACTACGGGGGGCACCGACTTATTAAAACGGAAGAATTGAGACACGGAAGGAGCTTCGATTTCTAAAGTGTTGATGATTAAATCGAATTAGATTAGTTGGAACGCCGTATGAGGTCAAAGTCTCATGTACGGTGTGAACGGGGGGAAAAGGTGGCGATAACCTCAAACTCTTACCTATCTGTATTAAGAAGAACCGTTTAAATATATCCCGTTTTTACCGATTTATGGTAATGTTAAAGTAGTGAACATTTATGAAGAATTACTATGTAAAAGGGATTGTCCGCTTTCAATATTTAATGTCTTTTGTTGATTTAGTTGTTCTATTTGTTATTATTCGATATGCCGTTTGGAGCGGGATTTCAGAACGAAATTGGTTACAGATTGTCATTGAGACTGCCGAGGGGGAAATGTGTCTATGAAAAAAAGAGCACTTGGTCATAACGGTCCACTGGTTTCTGAGATTGGTCTCGGTTGTATGGGGATGTCATGGCTATATGGTAATGCTGAACGAAGCGAAAGCATTGCAACAATCCACGCAGCACTTGAGGAAGGCATTACACTCTTTGATACAGGGGATTTCTATGGCGATGGACACAATGAATTACTTCTACGTGAAGCATTCCAAGGAATCCAACGGGAAAATGTGTTCATTTCAGTAAAATTCGATGGCAAGCTACACTCTCAGGGCAAGAGTCATCGAAAGAGTGATAACCACCCTAATACAGTAAAGAATTTCCTTGAGGATACCCTACTGCGCCTAGGTGTTGAATACATCGATCTTTATCAACCAGGCACAGCCTGTATCGATCCAAACGTACCAATTGAAGAAACGGTTGGTGCAATTGCCGATATGGTAAAGAAGGGATATGTGCGTTACATTGGTCTTTCTGAAGTAGGAGTCGATACAATTCGTCGCGCGCACACTGTACATCCTATTAGTTGGCTGCAAATGGAATACTCACTATTTAATAGGAGCATCGAATCAAATATCTTGCCAACTCTACGGGAATTAGGTATTTCGCTTTCGGCTTATGGTGTTCTCTCAAGAGGTTTATTGAGCGGTACATGGTCAAAAGATCGGGTTCTAGGTTTGGATGATAAACGCAGTAATGGTCCACGGTTTGCCAACGAAAATATTGAAAAAAATTTAGCCCTTGTAGAGGCATTGCGTGAAATTGCTGAAGAAAAGCAAGCAACCATTGCACAGATTGCTGTCGCGTGGGTTTTATCCAAGGGTGAGGATGTTATCCCATTGATTGGTGCAAGAAAGCAGTCACAACTTCATGTTTCACTCGGCGCAGTTGACCTGAATTTAAGTTCAGACGACCTTTTACGAATTGAAGGAGCCGTACCTTCAGAACTTGTCGCCGGCGAATATTACCCGGTACCACGGAAAAAATGGTTCTTCAACTAACGGTTGCGTTAGCTGAAGATCAGAGCTGTCTTTAAGGCAGCTTTTTCTTATGGCACTAAAAGGGGCAAGTTAGTTCAAAAGGAATTTAATATATAATAGATTTTAAAGACACAAATGATTTTCCTAAGGGAAGTACAACAATTATGAGGAATAACAAAAAAACAAAAGGGGAACAGTGTATGAATAATGAATTTGAAAAGGCAATAAATTTACTTATCAAATTTGGAGCAGAGCAAGCCATTTATTCTATCATCAAATAAACTAAATAATCCTTCTTTAACTAACAGGTGCGTTAGCTAAAGATCGGAGCTGTCTTAAAGGCGGCTTTTTCTTATGGAACTAAAGGGGCAGGTGAGTTCAATATGAAAAAGGTATTTTCGTTCCACTGTCGAAATAAGTCAATTTAGGAAGATTAGATTTAAAGGAGAATCAAAATGCAGAAAAAAGGACAATTAGAGGTTTTTAGCCTAAATGAATTAATAAAAGACCAAAGTGACTACACAAATTTTATTGTAAGTGAAATAAATGACCACGCTCTTAGAATTGCTGTGATAAATGGAGAATTTCACTGGCATAAACACGAGGATTGCGATGAATTATTTTATGTATTGGAAGGTGAACTTTTCATTGATTTAGAAAATGATGAAACAGTTTCATTGAAAACTGGTGAAATATTTACTGTACCTGCAAATACAATGCATCGGACTCGTTCAAACGAACGGACAGTTAATATATGTTTTGAAAAGGTAAGTAATGATATAAATGGAAACAACAATTGATGTTTCATCAATGGTGTTGAAATTATCCGGAATGCAAGAGTTAAGCGAAAAAAGAGGGTAACGGCTCTTTTTCTTGTTTCACTAACGTAGCAGGATTATGGAATAACGGACACTGGATATCTCTGTTAATTAAAAAAAAATTAAGTTAGAATAGATCTAATATTAAGACATTAGGGTCAGTGGGGTGTGGGTATGATGGAAGGGTTATTTTTGGACGAGACAATTTATGGGTATGAAGATGTTTTAACAATGTTGGATTCTTTGTTGCAAGACTTTCCAATCGTATATGTCTGCTACGCCTAAGTCTCCACCTTGTAGAAAATAGGTGATTGCAAAGAAGCCATTCGGTTTTAAAGCTTTCTTGATTAGACCTATGTAGTTCATTCTACGGTGAGGAGCAATATGGTGAAAGCAACCCAAATCATAAACAACGTCATATGCACCCTCTTCAATATCTAATTCAAAAATATTATGAACAAAGGAGAACTGAAAATGAGAAAGCTCGTTCTATTTCTGCACGCATCGCTTGACGGTTTTGTAGAAGGGCCGAACGGTGAAATGGACATTGGCTGGGTTTCCTACGATGCTGAATTGGAGAAACACGCGAAAGAAATTCTGAGTACTGCCGACACTGTTATTTGGGGACGTGGGACTTATCAGATGATGCACAATTACTGGCCATCTGTGCCTTCGAACCCATCAGCTTCGCAGCATGAACGGGATCATGCCGAGTGGATCGAAAAGACATCCAAAATCGTTTTTTCCACGACGCTGGAGAAAGTCGAATGGAACAATTCCAGACTGGTGAAAGAAGATGTCGAGAAAGAGATCAAGAACCTCAAAGAGCAGCCAGGCAAGGATATGGTCATCCTCGGAAGTCCTAGGTTCGCACACTACCTTATGCAGCTTGATTTAATAGATGAGTATAAAATTACGGTTTCACCCGTCCTGATTGGCAGCGGGTTGCCGTTATTCAAAGGTCTCAAGGAGAAGATCAATCTTAAACTTATCGAAAACAAGACATTTGATTCTGGAGCCATAGGCCTCGTTTACCAGACGGTTAGATGAACTTGTCTCCTAAAGTAGATTACGCTAGCCGGATTACGTTAGCACAATAAAAACAGCGGCAGTCTAGGTCTTTCGAGTTCCTAGTCCGTCACTGCTTTTTTTACGAGTCAGTCTAATTCAGTTTGTCGGGTGATCGTGTCGTTAAGATTGGATCTTCCACAAACGGGTGTGTTAACTAAAGATCCGAGCTGTCTTTAAGACAGCTTTTTATTATGGAAATAAAGGTCAGGAGCGTGCTAAACTTATGGGTTGTACCCTAATTGTTTTAAAAAAAAAGGTGATTTTAAACAGGTAGAAGGAGAGAATTTTATGAACAATATTACGAAAATGAAAATATTGAAGCCAGTTAATGAAGTGTTTGAAGCCTTCGTAGACCCGTCAAAAATAGGGGATTTTTGGTTTTCATCGAGTTCTCAAAGATGGGAACAAGGTAAAACGATTACACTGAGATATGATGAATATGATGCACAAGGCGATATGAAAATAACGGAAATTGAGTTAAATAAGAAAATAGTGTTTCACTGGGGTACAAATGGGGAAGGCCATAGAGTTATGATTACCCTGAATGAATTAGATAATTCAGAAAGTATCATTGAAATCACTGAAGAAGGTTTTAACGAGAATGATGAAAATATAATAAGTCAGATGTTAGATAATAAAGAGGGTTGGGTCTATATGTTGACTTGTTTAAAGGGATATTTGGAATATGGTGTTAATTTGAGAGCTTCACTGCTTCATTAGTCTTTAATAAATAGGACAGGCTGTTTTGACAGCCTTTTCTTATTCCTTTAACTGAAAGATTGTGAAGAATTGAACTTAGAGCTGTCTTAAAGGCGGCTTTTTCTTGTGGAACTAAAGGGGCAGGTTAGTTTAAGAAAAAATTAACAAAATTAGGAAGGAATATATAATATTCCACATATATATTAGGGCCATCCATAAAGGTAATCTTCTAAAAATAAATATCCCTTATAACTTCGTTAAAATATGCAATGTAAAGGCAAGTACAGAATGAATTTTTATCAAAACTCAAATGTGAAGGAGAACCCATTATCAAAGCAATGGTATACAATAAATATGGAACGACTAACGTTCTTAACCTAAAAGAAATAGAAATACCTACTCTAAAACAAAATGAAGTATTGGTAAAGATTCATGCAGCTTCTGTAAATTATTGGGACTGGGACCTCCTTAGAGGTAAACCATTCCTGAATCGCCTTGGGGGTCTTCTAAAACCAAAATACAAAATCCTGGGTGCGGATATAGCAGGAAGGATTGAAGCAATTGGTAGAGAAGTCAATCATATCTCTGTAGGGGATGAGGTATTCGGAGACATATCCTGGTGTGGTTGGGGTGGGTTTGCGGAATATGTAAGTGTGAATGCAGAGGCATTTACGTTGAAGCCAGCCAGAATGACATTTGAGGCGAGGCTGCTGCGATACCACAAGCGGGAGTTCTAGCTCTACAGGGGCTTCGTGATATAGGACAGATTCATAAAGCTAAAAACGTCTTAATTAATGGTGCGGGTGGAGGCGTTGGAACATTTGCATTGCAAATTGCCAAATTATATGGAGCTGAAGTAACTTGTGTGGACAGTAAGAAAAAATTAGATACTCTTAAGTCCATTGGTGCAGACCATGTTATTGATTACACTGAAGAAGATTTCGCACAAAAAGGACAGTTTTATGATTTGATTCTCGATGTTGTAGGAACTCGGTCTATTTTCGACTACAAGCGGGTACTAAATCCTAAAGAAAGATATGTTCTGATTGGAGACTCCACGTCTCGAATCTTGCAACTGTTGATACTGGGACCCATGATTTATAAAACTGAAAGTAAGAAAATGGCTATTCTTATTCATAAACCTAATAACTTCATCTTGGTGAAGGAAACGTCAAGGGAAAGGTGGTCGTCTGCATGACAAATAATCAGACTTAATCAAAGATATGGAATTTATTAAGAATGTTACCAGTCCCGCAAAGTAAATTTGTGAACTATTGTACTTAAAGTAAAGGGTGCGTTAGTTGAAAATCGTTTGGCCGCTTTTTTATGATGCTGTTTTACTCAAGGGCAGGTTACTAAAGCAGGTTAATTGATATTAACAAATGAAAAATGTAGCAGGGCTTGCCCAGCTACATCTCATACATCCTATTTAACAAATAACAGCTTCCATCTTCGGCAAACCATAAAAATTTACCAGATTTAATATTAAACTCAACGGTGTTTTTATTATAAATTAACTTTGTTACTTTTTTAAATTGCATTAGTAATTCCATCGGGGGATCTGTGATAATGTCCTGAGTGTAGTTAGTAATGACAAATCCTTTTGGATCTAATCTTCGATCAGGTTTTACTTCTGTCATCCAATTGCCGTTAAGCAAAATCGACTTAGCTATTATTTTCTTTTTCCGATTCTGAACAGACCAGATCTTTCGGCAATTACACCGATGTATTTTACACTTCATCCCATAACCCTCTTTTCTTTTAAAATAAGGTCATGGTTCATTATATTTAAACTTTTAGCAAATCATTATGATAAGATGATTGCCTTTGATTAGTTTTTTTAGTTAACAGTAAGAATGGTAAAAATATTCCGCCTTTTCTACTTGGGGTTACCTTGTAATTAAAAATTTAGCTAAAATTTTTTTTATAAAACGGGTTAGTTCTTGTTCAACGAAGGGGAACTTGAGCACAAAAAGATCGCTACGGCGAACATTTCTCTTCTTCAAGAGACGGTCAGGTTAATGAAGAAATATTATCAAGTGTATCCTTGATAAACCATTAAAGACTAAATCAAATAAGTATTCCTCAGTTTCCAAAAAGGTTAAAGGGGATTGTTTTCAGTGACAATGACAAAAAGAAAAAAGCTCGGGCTAAAAGAAGAAAAATATAATAAACAATTTCGTTTGTGAAACAATCGATTATTGAAATAAACTTAAAAGTACTTATTGTACTAACGGGTGCGTTAACTAAAGATCGGAGCTGTCTTTACCTTTTTCTTATTCCACTGGCAGTTATATTTAATAAGGTGAATTTAAATGGAGGAACGTTGTGAGAAATAGAAGTTCGGTAATTCTAATACAAAATAAAAAGGTTGGACTAATTAAAAGGGTTAGAGAAGGTTCTGTATACTATGTATTTCCAGGTGGCGGAATAGAAGAAGGAGAGACACCTGAAAGAGCTGCTAAAAGGGAAGTCCTAGAAGAATTGGGAGTTGAAGTTAAGATTAACGAATGCATTGCAAAAGTTAACGGAAATCAATACTTCTTTCTATCAGAAATCATTGGCGGAACATTCGGAACTGGACAAGGCGATGAGTACATAGGCAGGAATAGAGGCAGAGGAACGTATTTGCCAATGTGGGTAGTTATTGAAAGGTTATCATCCATTGAGATTAAACCCAAAGAAGTTGCTTTAAAGGTTCAATCCTTATTGTCGTAACGGGTGCTTTACTTTAATAACAACGACAATAAAATTCTGTCATAGATCAAATAAAGATAGAATTAAGGCGTGCTAAATTGTTGCCAGTTCGCACTTAATGCTCCAGAGGATAAGCGGGCATAACTCGGAACACTAGAAAGAAGAAGGTAAGGGTGAATATTGAATTGAAACCTGCCATCCTTTATTTTCCTTGTGCGAATTTGGGGGGTCTATAGGAGTAAAAAAAACGTTATTTGCTTAATTAGTCGTTACTAATTCGACGAGGAAAAATGGATATTTTAGAGTGTGCTTCATTTCATATGGTACAGACACCTAACAAGCCCAACCCGGCATACAGATAAGAGTACGAAATAACCGCCGGGAGGTGTCTGAATGTCCGGGTTGCTTGTTGTATTAGGATACTTTTTCAAAGAAGTTATGCTGTTTGTCTCGTATGTGAAAAACAATGCGTTTCCGCAGCCCCTCAATGAAAATGAGGAGAAAGAATACTTAAAACGGATGGCCGAGGGAGACCAGGAGGCCAGAAGCAAACTGATCGAACACAACTTGCGTTTGGTTGCACATATCGTCAAGAAATTTGAGAATACAGGGGAAGATACGGAAGACCTGATTTCCATCGGGACCATCGGACTGATCAAGGCGATCGAGAGCTATTCGAGAGGGAAAGGCACGAAGCTTGCGACGTATGCGGCACGTTGTATTGAAAATGAGATTCAAATGTCATTACTTATTCATAAAAAAACGCCTCCAACAGCGCATGGTAGTGATTTTGAACTTCTCCCCCTGTTTTTGTAAGTTCTGGCCTAGGTATGTGTTAGAAACAGTGCAAAAGACAAACCCCCATTCAAATTAATTCGAATAGGGGTTTGTCTACTGTCTGAAGCTCTGTAGACCGAGCTATTTTATTTTGAGATTAAAAGTTGTAACTGCCCATAAAGAACGAATAACAATAACGAAACCATTAATGATCATTCAGACGTGATCATTTCCAATCCTAGATGGGATAATTCCTTGATTTTTTGCTCATCCTCAACCTATGAGTGCAAGAAGGCCAGACGATTGAATTCGTTGCGACTCTTTTGTTTTGTAATCAAATATTTATATTTGTCCCCCAATTATATAAAAACTAGGGAGCGAAATATATAAACAATCAAGTCTAGTCCACTTGATTCAAAAACCCATTTTATAACGATAGTAAGTAGGGCGCGGCGGTAAAACGCTGTTGCCTTTTTTACTGTACATAGCTCGGTAAACTGATTTCTAATTGCCCTACAGTCCGTTTCAATTAGAGTTGGAAAGCGGGTGTTGAGATGTTTTTTTTCCAACCTACTAAGCAATAAAAATAATGGATCTCATCTACATATCCATAAATACAGTTATGAAAATGTGAGCGTTTCAAAAAAATTGTCTTTCTAAATTTTCAGTTGGATAGGCAATAAGTATAGGAATAGAGCCTGAGAGTGTTCAATTATCTCAGGCATCTATTTCCCTAGATTTCGCCGCATTCGTTGTAAATTAATGCGGCGAGAATCAAAACCTTAGTTAACAGTATTTACTGTTGTTGGAATACTTTTTGAGACAGACTTTTTATGCAGCCATTCATAAATAATAGGAATGATGATAAAACTGTTGATGGTTGAAGTCACCATACCTCCAATAACGACAATACCTAGCGTCTGAGAAATGACTGTATCGGCACTGTGTGATATTGCTAGTGGCAACAACGTTAGGATGGTTGCTGCTGCTGTCATTAAAATCGGCCGAATCCTTGAAAGGCTTCCATTCAGTACCGCCTCGTTCACGGGCATTCCTTCTCTTCGGTTTCGTTCGATCTTATCAATTAACACAATACCATTTGTAACGACGATACCGGTTAGCATCAGAACGCCAATCAATGCCGCTAAATTCCATTCTCCGTGGAACAGAATTAATGCAATGACCACACCGCTTAAGGCGAGCGGGATGCTTAACAGTACGGATAGCGGTGCTCTCCATCCTTTGAAAATGGAAGACGTAATGAGCAACACTAAAAGAATAGAGAAAGCGACTGCCACTGACATATCAAAGATCATATCTTTTACTTGCTGCGTGATCCCACCCATTGAATAGGTTACACCTTTAGGAAGTTTCATGCCGCTTAATGCTTGATCCGCCTGGCTTGATACTTTACTGATATCGTTTGATGTAATCTGTGCGGTCACAAGAGAGAATGGCTGGCCATCTCGTTCGCTAATGGTTGAAGGCGTGTTATCCTTTGAAATTTTAGCAATCTGGTCCAATTTTATCTTTTCACCATTTTTACCAGGTACGGTTTCAGCAGAAAGAGAAGCTAAAACATCACCGGCCGTTGCGTTTAACGTAATGCTGGAGTCCGTTCCAGTCGCAATTTGGTCTAAATATTGGTCCACAGGAAGTGCTTTATGATCCACTGTAACGGTAGCATCTTTGGATGGAGCGATATAACGATTAATGACCGGCAGAATGTCCGTCACTTTTACGCCTTTATCCTGCATCGCTTTTTGGTCAAACGTCACCTTATACTTAGGTGAACCATTGGTTAAATCCACTTTTCCATCTACACTTAGATCCGAAACTTTTGATAAGCTGGTTCTTGCTTTTTGAGCTGCTTGGTCCAATGTTTCCTGGTCCGAACCTGTAAACAGGATACGCATTTGGGAATCGTCACCAGAGATGTTCTGGCTTGTTACCGTATACGTTACATCTTTTGATAATGATGGCAGCTGCTGCTGTAATTGTTTAATGACTGAATCAGCTTCTTTATCATTCTTCAACACAACGGCCAGGTTCGCGACGTTCGGATACGTGATAAAGCCTCCGCCCTGGTCAAACACATCATCACTTTGCGGTGTCATGGTAGACCCGAAATTGGATGAATACGCAGCAACCTTCGGGTTATTCTTTAATGCTTTTTCGATCTTTTGCACTTCAGAATCCACTTGTAGTAATGTACTTCCCTTTGGCAATTCTGCTTTAATGGCAATTTGTCCAATTTTTCCGCTCGGTAACAAACTTACAGGAAGGAATGCAGAACACGTTCCAGCGGCCAGGAACACTACGATCGAAGCAATGATCATGGCTTTCTTATGTTTAAAGGCCGATTGCAAAATGGGTTTCATTTTTGTATCGAGTTTGAGGGTTTGTTGATCTGCATTTCCGCCTTTCCATCCCATAAAAGCAAGGGCAGGAATAACTAACATTGCGACAAAGAATGAAATGATGAGTGCAATAACGACTGACCAGGCAAAACCGCTGTAGGAGGCACTGATGACCCCTCCGACAAAAGCAATCGGAATATAAACGGCAATCGTGGTAAGCGTTGAGCCCAGAATCGCTGGAATCATTTCAACCACCGATGATGCCAGAATAGAAAGCAATGGTTTATCCTTTTGTTCCTCACGTTTTCTGTACATATTGTCCAGGATCACAATCGAGTCATCGACAATACGGCCCATCGCTACGATCAAACCTGAAACGGTTAAAATGTTTAGCGTGATTCCCATCGATTTTAAGAAAGCGGTGGTTGCCAGTAATGAAATCGGCAGTGAAATGGCAATCAATAAGGTGCTTCTTACATTTCGGAAGAAGAAGAACACACAAATCATGGAGAATACACAGCCTAGTAAACCTTCCCGGACCAATCCGAAAAGTGAGCTGTTCAATTCATGCTCCCGGTCCAGCAGAACGCTGAACGAGACATCTTTCGGATTTACGGTATCCAATTGAAGATGTGCCACACGGTCTTTTACTCCATTGGCCACATCCGTGATATTGGCTGATGGTGTCTTAATCACATTTAACGTAACACTTGGTGCTCCATTTGTTCTGGAAACGGTTTTTAGGTCATTTAAGGAATGTGTAATGGTACCGAACGCTGATACAGGAATGACTTTTCCTTCCGAATTCTTAATCGTTGCGTTCTCCATTTGTTTTGGCGTGAATTTCAGTCCATCAAACGACACTGGAATGGATAATTGGTTGTTTATAATCGTTCCCTGTGGCATGGCTGGAACAGCTAACGCAAATGATTTATTGACATCATCCAGTGTTAATCCGTTTTTCACCAGGTCTTTCATGCGAATCGTTAATACATAGCCATCCTTTGCTCCCCCAATGACAGATACATCCGATACACCAGGAACAGATTTTAATTGTTTTACAATTTCCTGTGTGCCAGTGGAGCGCAGGGTTTGTTCATCCAATTTTGAACTTGATATGCTGTATGTCAAAATCGGGAATGAGCTGGTTGTTAATCGTGTTACCGAAGGCGTGCTTGTAATGGTTTGTGGAAGATCCGCATTTGCTAAAGCTTTGTTTACCTGATCCTCCGCTTGTTTCATGTCCGTATTCATGGGAAAATACAAACTCATAAACAATCCGCCGTCATAGGAAGTGCTTTCCACATTGGATAAGCCATCCACTGTTTTAACGGCACTTGCCAGATTATCGGTGATTTGCTGTTTGACCTGAGCGGCTTGATAACCGGGTACTCTCATACTAACGGAAAGAGTCGTATTGTTAATCCCAGGCAAATAATCTCTTTGCATCTGGTAGGCAGAAATACCTCCCCACGCCAAAATAATGACAACACATACAATCATAAGAATTGCCCGCTGCATGGTTGCCTCCACTATTCGTTTCACTTCATTGCCATCCCCCGTCATTTTTATAAAAATAACCCAATTATTTTATGCGTTTCGTTCAATCGATTTGGGCAATCTAATCATACGAAATAAATTTTTAGTTTCTCCTTAACAAAGGATTAATATTTGATTAAAACTAATAACCTCGGTTTAAGATTAAGACTGGGCGTATAACCTTTTTGTTCTATTAATAAAAGATTAATAATTCCTTAATCTGAAAACCTTTCTTAAAAATAGTGGTACATTGAAAAAGAAACGGTATTGATTAGTAATCATTTTTCTGTTTATATTCGGGGGCAGTTTCATGTCACATTTAATCACTTTATTTGAACAACACAGTTATTTGATCTTATTTATAGGAATTTTTCTGGAGCTGATGGCTCTCCCTATTTCGGGAGAATTCTTAATGAGTTACGCTGGATATTTTGTCTATCAAGGCAAGATGAATTATATTTTGGCCCTCTTGGTGGTGGTTGCTTCAGCCGGTTCCGGTATTACCGTCACGTACTGGATTGGTAAAGCAGGGGGCTATAAATTAGTTGAAAAGTATGGGAAGTACATCCACCTTGGACCTGAAAGGTATCAAAAAACATCTGCCTGGTTTGAGCGGTCAGGCAGTAAGCTATTAGTTTTCGCTTACTTTATTCCGGGGATCAGGCATTTTACTGGTTACATTTCGGGGATTTCCAGATTGCCTTTTCGCAAATTCATTATTCCAGCCTATACAGGAGCCATATTATGGGGGATTTGCTTTATTACGCTTGGCAAGGTTCTGGGACCGCAATGGGAAACATTCCATCAAGCTGCCAGTAAATATGTAATCATATTTGTCATTGTGGCAGGTGTATTAGTAGTTAGCTATTTTGCGTACCGTTTTTATAGAGTACAAATTAAAGATTTTTTTATTCATTGGATCAATCGTTTGATTAAAAAGCTAAAAACAATCAGAGCGACCGAAATTTTTCTTGTTTTCCTTACTCTTGTATTCATTGGAATGGTTACGTTAATGCTCGGACTTGCTCAAGACTATATTTATAATGAATTTACTCAGTTTAACGATATTGCGGAATATATGGCTCAATCAGTGATTTACAGTAACTGGATGAGGGGGATTTTAGTTTTCCAATCTCCCCTGGCTATGGGACTTATTATGGCGGCAGCCATGATTGGTATTTGGCATAAAAGACAGAACAGAGGATTGGAATATCTTCTCCTTAGTGTTTCAGTCTTGGGCGCAAAGCCCTTTCACGATACAGTCTTGGGGGTGTTTTCTTACTTACAGTCCATTGGTTTCATCAAGCAGCCTCATTCGGCTAATTTTCCTGACTTTAACGCGACCATTATAATAATTGTTTATGGCGTTTGTTTGTTTTTGCTTGTTCGCCATTCGAAAAATAATTACTTTTATATACTCGCTGCTCTCGTTGGTTTAGTTATTTTTCTTGGACTGGCCGTTATAAACATTGCTGTAACCTCAGTTCTTCCAAGTGATATTGTGGGTGGATATGTCTATGGCGGTGTTTGGATCTTTTTTAACTTCTTATTGTTTGAAATGATAAGGCTTGTATTGGAAAAGCATTAGAAGGGTTGAATTTAAAATGAAAACAACAATTTTAGTGATTGAGGATGAGACTCAAATTGCGCGGGTTTTGAAGATGGAGCTGGAGTACGAAGGGTACCAGGTCGCCGTTGAGCATGATGGTGCATCAGGTTTAAAAGCGGCTATGGAATCCGAGGCCGACTTAATTTTATTGGATGTCATGCTGCCAGGAATAAGCGGTATAGAAGTATTAAGGCGATTGAGAAAAACTAACAAGAAAACGCCGGTTATTCTTCTCACTGCCCGAAATGCTACATGGGATAAAGTGGCAGGGCTGGATCATGGAGCAAATGACTATGTAACAAAGCCATTTGAAATTGAAGAATTACTGGCTCGTATCAGAGCTTGTCTCCGGAACAGCGAGAAAGTAGAAACGAACGAGGAACCCTCCTTATTAACGGTTGAAGATTTAATCATTAATACGGAAACAAGAGAAGTGACAAGGGCTGGTGAACCTATTACGCTAACGCCCAAGGAGTATGACTTTCTGGTGTATTTAATTCATAATAAAAACAAAGTAGTGACTAGAGAGAAGATCATTATCAACGTATGGGGATATGAGTATGAGGGCGAAACCAATGTTATTGATGTATTCATAAGGCACTTGAGACAAAAGGTGGATACGAACTTTTCTGCCCCATTAATTCATACTGTCAGAGGGATTGGCTACACCATCAAGGAGAAAAATGGTGAAAATCACAACAAAAATTAATCTTCTAACCACTGCCTGGATGTTGTGTATCTTGATTCTTACTAATTTTTTGGTTTTCTTTTTATTTATGAAAAACACTGTAACTATGGATGAGAATATGCTTTTTCAAAAGGCGAAGGATATTATGGCAGAGATTCACCTCAATCAGTCATCTTCTCAAATGGAGGAAACATTACGAGATTCGCTAACGGAACATTCCTTTATCCGTGTAATGGGACCTAAAAACAAGGTCATCCTCCAGGAAACAAACGATAAGTTACTTTCAAAGAAAATAAAAGGAAAGTATACAACAAAAAAGCAGACTCAAACCCATATCATTTTTGCTGAACATGGAGAAGAACAAGTATTAGTGGTTCGTGTTCCCATAAAGAATGGTACGACTGTTAATGGAAGTTTGGAAATCGCAGAACGCCTGCAAGGTCTTGAAGCCAGAAGAGAGCTTCTTAGAGTCATTTTAATTTCCTCCACGATTATAGCTGCCTTTTTATCCTTGCTTGGAGGACGATGGTTAGCCAATACGATTATGCGTCCGATCTCTAATATGATAAATACGATGGAGGATATAGAAAAGAGCGGGGTGCCGAAAACCATCAGTATTCAAGATAACACCAAAGATGAACTTCAAACCATGGCGAAAACCTTTAATCGGATGATTGCCAGGCTTCAACTAAATATAGAGAAACAAAGACAATTCGTTTCAGATGCTTCTCATGAATTAAAAACACCGTTAACCGTGATAAAAAGTTATGCCAATCTATTGAGACGACATGGGCTGAAAAACAAGAAGATGACGGATGAAGCCATCGCAGCTATTCATTTAGAAGCAACAAGGATCCAAAAAATGACTGAAACTTTCCTTGATTTAGCTGAATTAGAGAATGAAACTCTACTCGAAACAGATCAGTTTGACCTGGTGTCTTTATGTAAAAGTATCATTAAGCAATTCAAACAAGTGTATAAACGTGAGATAAGCTTTCACTATAAAGAAAATCAAATCCTAGTGGATGGTGATGAATTAAAAATCAAGCAAGTTATCATTATTTTATTAGATAATGCCATAAAATACAGCAATGAAAAAATTGATGTATTTCTAGAAGGACATGAAAATCAAGTCCTGGTTCGTGTAAAGGATTATGGTATTGGAATCCCTGAAGATGAGATCCAGCACATTTTTGAACGATTTTACAGAGTCGATAAAGCAAGAAGTCGAGAGACTGGAGGTTCTGGTTTAGGTCTTCCAATAGCCAAAAGTATTATGAATTTACACAAGGGAGAAATCAATTTGATAAGTACACAAGGGGAAGGAACAGAGGTAATATTAAGATTTTCACAAAAAAACAATTACTAAAATAACTGTGGTGTTGTTGAAATATGATCCTTTTATCGGAAACGTAATCGAAAATATTTTTCAAATTCCAGCATATTTGTTCAGTGTATGATGCGTTCATCAGTAGAATGTTTCGATAACATGTAAATTCTCCCCTCAAACCGTATCTGGTTTCATTCTAGAATAAAAAAAGCTTGTAGACATGAGACTTTGTCAACAAGCTGAAGCTGCCAAATTTGGCAGCTTTTTTTAGCAATGAATCTTAACAATAAAAAAATTAATCCTTTTTTAATGGAGAATTAAGGGTCTTTTCATGGGAGAAGGGTACTGTTTTAAATGAATTATTAGAGATATAAAGGATGATGACTTATAAATTGGAGTAGGATGTGGAGTGAACTTGAACTAAAAAATAAACATTTATGGCTGGCTTGGCTCTTATTGGCCGTATACCTGTCACCTCTTTTTATTCTCGGGGAGAATGCCCATATCCGGGTACATGACAACCTTGATTCCAATATCGCCTGGTATAAGGTATTGCGGGAAAGCGGCCTGCTGTTTGGACCGGTCGACAGCACTGTTCCTCAAATTATAAACGGCCTGCCCCGGGATACCTTCGGGACAGAGTTCAGCGGGATCGAGTGGCTGCATCATTTATTCCCATCGATGATGGCATTTGCCCTGAGCCAGGCGATTACAAGATGTTTTGCATTCATGGGGATGTACCTTTTGCTGAAAAAACATTTTCTGAAGGAACCCGAGGTGTGGCCCATTTCAGTTTGGGTGTCTTTCGCATTTGCAATCACGCCTTTTTGGCCATCCGGGATGCTTAGCACCTTGGGCATGCCCCTTGCTTTATGGGCCTTTTTAAATATCCGAAATGGGGACAGCACGCCTAAAAACTGGCTGACCCTTATTCTTCTTCCTTTGTATTCCAGCTTCGTGCTTGGATTTTTTTTCTTTTTGGCCTCCATGGGTATTTTCTGGCTTTATGACGCTCTCATTCGGAAGAAGCGAAACTGGGTATTCTTGGGGGGAATTGCCCTGATGACGGCAGTATACCTTCTGGTGGAATACCGGCTTGTTTATTCATTGCTGTTTCCACAAGAGCCAACCAGCAGGGATGAGTTTGTCAGTTCAAATCTGGGATTTTGGCATGCTGTAAGATTAACGTTTGAAAACTACCTGCTTGGCCACACCCATGTAATGACCCTGCATACCGCTGTGATCCTGCCGGTTCTGTTTATTGTGATGTGGAAAATTTGGAAATCGGGGATCAAAACCGAAAAGACATTTATATGGCTGTTTATGATTAATATTATTTTGTCCGTTTGGTATGCTTTTTGGTTTTATAAGGGATGGCAGCCAATCAAGGATAAAGTCAGTCTTTTAAATACCTTTAATTTTGCTAGGCTTCATTTCCTTCGGCCACTGATCATTTATCTTTTGTTCGGCCTTGGCTGCCGCTTTTTATGGAAAATGGGATTTGGCTGGAAAAAGGCCGTTAAATGGGCACTTGTTCTGCAGATCCTGATATTGTTCGGGGCAAATCCTGAAATTGATTACAGAGTAATAGGAAAACCCTCCTTTAAAGAATTTTATGCAGAAAAACAATTTGAACAAATCAAAGAGTATATCGGAAAGCCGCAGTCATCATACCGGGTGGCAAGCATTGGGCTACACCCGTCCATCGCCCAGTATAATGGCTTTTATACACTTGATACGTATAACAACTACTACCCTTTGTCCTATAAAAAGAAGTTCAGGAAAATCATTGCGCCAGAGCTGGAAAAGAACCGTACCCTTCGGACCTACTTCGATGATTGGGGAAATCGCTGTTATATCTTCGTCGATGAATTGGGGAAGAATTATGATTTTACAAAGAACTCCCATAAGAAAATCCGCCATCTTGATCTAAATACCGATGCTTTCAAGCGGTTGGGCGGCGATTATTTCTTTTCAGCAGTTCCAATCGAAAATGCTCAGGAAAACAGACTTAAGTTTCTGAAAGCATTCAGTGAAAAAGATTCGGCATGGAAAATTTATCTGTATAAAGTACAAACCAAACAGGAGGGATTATGAAAATGGACTATCCATATGTAACGATTGTCATTCCGTGTTATAACGAAGAGGATGTGCTGGAAGATACGTTGCAGCAGTTGGGTCAATTGCTGGAGAACATGATTGAAGACGGCATGGTTGCCCCTGCAAGCGACCTATTGTTTGTGGATGACGGAAGCAAGGACAACACGTGGGATATCCTTGAAATGTCAAAATACAGTTTCGTGAAAGGCCTTAAGTTGACAAGGAATTCCGGTCATCAAAACGCATTATACGCTGGTTTAATGGCTGCCAAGGACCAGGCAGACTGTGTGATATCGATTGATGCCGATCTTCAGGATGATATCAACGCCATTCCGAAGATGATTGAAAAGTACATGCTGGGCAATGAAATTGTATACGGCGTAAGAAGCAAAAGAGATACAGATACGTTTTTCAAACGGACGACAGCCTTGGGATTTTACCGTTTTATGAATAAAATTGGGATTGATCTGGTCGAGAACCATGCGGATTTCCGTCTAATGAGTTCCAGAGCCTTACATGAATTATCCAACTATAAAGAACAAAATCTTTTCCTTCGCGGCTTGGTTCCCCTTATTGGACTTCCATCTTCAACCGTTGCTTATGAACGGAAGGAGAGGAAGGTGGGTGAATCCAAATACCCTTTAAAGAAGATGCTTTCTTTTGCTTTTGACGGCATCACGTCTTTCAGTGTGGCACCCATACGCCTGGTAACCATTATTGGACTGCTGTCTGTTATCCTTAGCTCTGCAGCCGGCCTTTACGCGTTAACACAAAAGTTCTTGGGCCATACGGAATCCGGCTGGACCTCACTGATTATTTCGATTTGGCTCATCGGTGGTCTGCAGCTCCTCGGAATTGGCCTGTTAGGGGAATATATCGGGAAAATCTTCACGGAAGTAAAAAGACGGCCAAAATATGCCATTGAAATCGATAAATATACCAAGAAAAACACTGTTTTCCCGTCCGTTCATCTTGAAGGAACGCGAAATGATTAACCATTCTTTTTTTCGCTTCCTATTAGTAGGGGTGGCAAATACTGCAGTTGGACTATCTTCCATTTATATATTGCTTCATTGGGGAGGGTTGGGATATTGGCCGGCAACTTTTTTGGGTAATGCAGCCGGGGCATTGGTAAGCTATTTTCTGAACCGTACGTTTACCTTTAGAAGCAGTGAAAAGATGGGGAGCAGTTCGATCCGATTTGTGGCAGTCATTTTTGTTTGCTATTATGCAGCTTACTCATTAGGCAGGGAGACAGCTGACTTCTTGGCGAACACGGTTCATTTCCTTCCTTCCCTCTTTCAAAAAGATGTTTCTGTTTTGGCTGGGACTGTTCTTTATACACTATTCAACTACCTTGGACAGAGGAATTTTGTTTTCAGGAAAAAGGTGGAGAGGAGGAGACATGCATGCATAATTTTTCACGAAAAAAAATAGACCCTGCCATTGTTCTTATCCTTCTTTTTGCAGCAGGGTTCAGTCTGCTTGCATTTCTGGTAATGAGCAATGCCGTTTTCCCTGCTGACATGGCAATTATCAGCTTTGTCCAGGGATTTGAGTCTCCACTCTTCACAACCGTCATGAGATTCTTTACCTTTATAGGATCATTTCCCGTGGTCCTTGGTATCAGTGTGTTAATCCTTCTGCTCTTGTTTAAACTGTACAAACAAAAGGCGGAGCTGATCGTCTTCATGATTGTATTGGTGGGCAGCCCACTGTTTAATGAGGGGTTAAAACGATTTTTTCATCGAGTACGCCCTGAATACCACAGGCTAATAGACATCGGGGGATTCAGTTTTCCGAGCGGACATTCCATGAATGCTTTTTCTTTGTATGGAATTCTTGCTTTTCTCCTTTGGAGGCATATTCGCTCAAGAGCAGGAAGGACAGCATTGGTACTATTTAGCGTTTTTATGATCCTTCTTATCGGTATAAGCAGGATTTATCTTGGCGTTCACTATCCAAGCGATGTTCTTGGAGGCTATACCGCTAGTGGATGCTGGGTAGCAGTGGTGATATGGAGCTTTCAGAAATACAAAGATAGAAGGAAGCAGCAAATGAAAAGTGGAGGCGACTGACCTTGCAGTGCAAAGTAAAAAGAGTGCGAAATGCACTCTTTTCAGACCGTAGACAAACCCCCTTTCAATTTTCTTTGAAAAGCAAGCGAACGGTCCATATAATCAGAAAATGCAGTTCCTGCAAGACTTGTTGATAAAAGTGGGAATCACAGCTTTTCCTTTCTTTCAAGTTCCTTGTCTTCAAAGAACTTAACTTTACGAGAGAGATTCATTACAAACTGAACGAAAGGTTCCAGCTTGGCTGAAAAGTGCAATATAAGATATCCGCAAGCATATGCCAGGAGTGCACTTCCGGCTACATCGACCGGATAATGAACACCGACAAAGATCCGCGAAATGCCAACCAATGCCGCCCAGCAAAGGACAGGTATCCGCCAAGTACTACCTCTCATCCATAAAATCCATGCGATAGAGAATACTACTAGGGCATGTTCACTGACAAATGAGGAGTCCTTGGCATGAGGAATCAGTTTGTGTACATGCTGCACAGCGAACGGCCGTGGATGATAATAAACAAGATGAAATATGATATTCAGCACTAATGCAAGAGCGACAGTACAGCCAGCATAAATTGCCGTGCGTTTGTTTTCTATATCATTCATTTTTCCTGAAGTAAACCATAGCATCAACATGATCGCTGCAGCTGTATAAGGTACACTGCTTGACAGTAAAATCATACTTCTATCTAAAATAGCTGATTGCGTTGCCCAGCTATTAATCCAATGAAAAATCATATTATTCATAGACTGCTCTCCTTTATTCTGACTATCAAAGTGGATGATCCTGGACCAAAACAAAGTATAGACCGGTTAGCTGAAAAAACACTGAAGTCTACATTAAAATTCAATGAAAATAAGAAATTCGGATTGGGTCTCATGGTAAAGTTTAGGGACGCAAGAAAGAAGGGATAGAAATGAAGCAGCGGATACTAGTGGTTGAAGATGAAGTGCAGATTGCTAAAGTTCTTAAGATTGAATTGGAATATGAGGAGTATGATGTTTATGTTGAGCATGATGGTCAATCTGGAATTGAACAGGCTCTTCGTGAAGAGTACAACTTAATCCTCCTAGATGTGATGCTTCCGAAACTAAGCGGAGTAGAGATGTTGAGGCGGCTGAGGAAGGCAGGCAGACATACACCAGTTATTTTATTAACCGCTCGAAATTCAACGCTGGATAAAGTAATGGGATTGGATCTCGGAGCGAACGATTATGTGACAAAGCCTTTCGTGATGGAGGAACTGCTCGCACGCGTAAGATCCACGATACGCTATTATTCTTCAATCCTTAACATAAAAGCAGGAGGAACTGAGGGGCAAAAGCTTTTCTTCAAGGATTTAAGTGTGGACACGGAAACGAGGGAAGTCTCAAGAAACGGGACAAGCATTTTTTTAACGCCTAAAGAGTACGATTTGCTTGTATACCTTCTTCATCATAAAAACAAAATCGTCACACGCGATGGAATTATAACAAATGTCTGGGGCTATGAATTTGAAGGAGAGACCAATGTTATTGATGTTTACATTCGCCATTTGAGGAAAAAACTTGAGGATAATTCTCCGGATTCACTCATACAGACCGTTCGCGGTGTAGGATATACCATGAAGGAGAAGTAAAGTGAAAATTACCACAAAGATCAACCTCTTAACAACAGCATGGCTCGTTTTTATTCTTTTGATTATGAATGTCCTCGTCTTTTTCACCTTCATGAAAACAATTGGCACTATTGAAGAACGGTTTCTCAATCAGAAGGCTCATGAGATCATCAAAAAAACAGAAAGGAAAGGACCAGAGGAATTAACGAAGGATCTGCTGGAGGTCTATCTTTCTGACCATTCTTTCATCCGGATCGTGGACAAGCATTCGGCGGTCATCAAGCAAGTTACGGATGATACAGAATTAGCAAACGTACAACCAGAGTTTACACGCAAGGAAAAGTCCGAACTGCGGCAGATCGGTGAGGAACAGTTTCAAATTGTACGTATCCCCATCTCCATCAATCATAATGTTTCCTATTCGATGGAAATCGCGCAAAGGGTAACGGGTCTAGAAGTGATGAAGGACAAGCTTTTATCCATCTTGGCGGCATGTTCAGGAATTACGCTTCTCCTCTCATTGGCTGGGGGCACACTGCTTTCCAGCGTAATTATGAAACCCATCTCAAGAATAATCAGAACGATGGAGGATATCGAGCAAAGCGGAGTCCCAAAAACAATATTCATTCAGAACCGCTCGAAGGATGAACTTTATACACTTGCCAACACTTTTAATCGCATGATCAGCCGTTTACAGGAAAACATCAAAAGACAGAAACAATTTGCTTCTGATGCCTCCCATGAGTTGAAAACGCCGATCACGGTCATTGGCAGCTATGCCGACTTATTACTGCGGCGAGGTGTGAATAATGTCAAACATTCCAGGGACGCAATTGAAGCCATTCATCAGGAAGCGATGCGGATGCAAAAGATGACCGAGACACTGCTTGATCTGGCATCTTCTGAAAATGAAACCTCCATTGATGTGGGCAAGGTGAACCTTACACAAGTATGCGAAAACTTGGTGATGCAGCTTCAAAGTGTGTATAAACGTGAAATCCTTCTTCACAAGGAAAATAAACCTGTTATTATTGAAGCCGACGAGCTGAAGATGAAACAGGTTATCATTATCGTTCTTGATAATGCGAGCAAGTACAGCAAATCGAAAATCGAAGTTACAGTTGGCGATGATGAGGGGGACGCCTTCATTAGGGTAAAAGATAGCGGAGTTGGGATACCGGAAGAAGACCTTGACAACATCTTTGAAAGGTTTTACAGGGTAGATAAAGCAAGGTCTAGAGAAACAGGCGGCACTGGCCTTGGATTATCCATTGCGAAAACAATCATGAAACTCCATCGAGGCGATATTTTTATACAAAGTAAAGAAGGGAAAGGGACTGAAGTGGAATTAAGAATTCCTGTTTTCTTCAAAAAGACTGAAGGCGCCTAAACATTAAATTTTACTGAGGAGAACATTAAATATAAATGAATGCTACAGTGTAAACAAACTGTAGCAATTCTAAAAAAAGTCCTTTCGCTCTTACCCATTGGTTCTCTTTCATTTGGCGGCAAGGATGAATATGTAACATGTCCTGAATGCGAAGGCACGGGAAAATTTGCTAATGGTATAGCTTATGACTACTGTGATGGAGAAAAGGCAAGATTGAAGAGTCAAAGTACTATGAAATGCTTTCCAAAGGTGACTATGAAGAAATATAGAAAGCTGTCACAAAAAGAAAGCGCTCCGAATCAAGGAACGCTTTCTTTTTGTGTTATTCTTCTACCGGGATCTCGTCTCTCCGGGTCTTTGTTAAATATATTACGAGAGCTAATATAATTGCCAAGAAAATCATACTTGTTCCAGTCGTTCCGAGACCAAGCCCTCCTGCATGACGGGACTGGGAAAGAAAATCTCCGATGGATGCTCCAAGTGGACGTGTTAAAATATAGGCAATCCAAAAGGAAAGAACAGCATTCATATTAAACTTGAAAAAGGCAAGAGCTACTAAAGCTATGACAACCGCGAAAAGGATGCCTGATTTCCAATAGCCTAATCCAATATCTTCAGAAACAAGATCTCCTGCTGCTGTACCGAGTGCAAAGGTAAATAAAATAGCGAGCCAGTAAAATGTCTCTCGTCTCGTTGTAAAGATGGAGTGAATGGAGAGCGTCTTTTCACTCTTATACCAGGCGGCGAATGTAATCGCCAAGATGATGGAAAAGACAATCGTTGATGTAACGAGCGGCACTCCAAAATGGTCAGTGAGATTGTCGGTAATCAGCGTTCCGACTACGCTGATCAACACGACAGCAAGCCAATAGACGCCAGGAATATATTTTCTCGCCTTAAATTGAAAAATAAGGGTGATGATTAATAGAGCGCTCATGACAAAGGTAGTATTGGTGAGTCCCCAGTGCAGCTTGAATGTGAGAAAGTCGGCTGCTGTTTCCCCAACGGTCGTGGCCATAATTTTTATAATCCAAAAGAAAATGGTCACCTCGGGGACTTTATTCAGCATCTGGCGGCCAAGAGAGGGTTCTCTTGTTTCAATAATCGTATCCAATCGTGTTTCCTCCTTTTTTAAGGCAATAATGAGTACAACATCAACCTTACATAGGAAGAATGAAAATCACCTGAAAAACAAATTAAAAATGTGTGAAAAAGACAATTTGTTTACTTATATACAATGTAATTTTTTAGTGAGTAAAGGTGTTTTTAAGGAGTATAGATTCTTTGAAGATTAATTCAGTTAAAAAATTTGATTTATGATATAGTTCAACCTTACTAACGTAATTCGCTTATTTTAAATGTAGCGGAAATAAAACTCACTCCAAATGAATTAAGTGCTATAAATGATGCGCTTTTGAAGATCAAAACTTCGGGAGATCGCTATGCTGCAGGTTCAGATTTTGCAAAAAGGGTAGGGAAATAATGGTGCTTGTGCCCCCATTACTTATTGCAGTTTAAGGATCATATGGACAATTTTCTGAGGGAGATTTACTAAAAAAGAACTTTGATGAATGGCTAGATAAATTAATCATGAGTAAAAGTTACAAGTTTCGGGAGTGGTAAGTTCACTCGTTTTTAGAAATGAGACCAAATAGAAACCAGTTCTTCATTGTTATTTTATAAGTAATGAAACTTCTTTTAGCTTGGCAACCCCTCATTATGAATGAGGGGTCTTTCCATGTAAACAGAGTGATACTTGACCTGATGTAATTAACAATAATTAACTACATATAAACAGATGCTGCTTTATGCTATAAATACAAGATCCTACTACTATCTTCCATGTCAATTTAGCAGAGTAGAGCGTCAAAATAAGTTAATCAGGGTGGACAACGTAATGGAAAAATAAACGAGAAAAAATTAGATATTTTAGATTGTGCTTCATTTCATATGGTACAGACACCTAACAAGCCCAACCCGGCATACAGATAAGAGTAAGAAATAACCGCCGGGAGGTGTCTGAATGTCCAGGTTGCTTGTTGTATTAGGATACTTTTTCAAAGAAGTTATGCTGTTTGTCTCGTATGTGAAAAACAATGCGTTTCCGCAGCCCCTCAACGAAAACGAGGAGAAAGAATACTTAAAACGGATGGCCGAGGGAGACCAGGAGGCCAGAAGCAAACTGATCGAACACAACTTGCGTTTGGTTGCACATGTCGTCAAGAAATTTGAGAATACAGGGGAAGATACGGAAGACCTGATTTCCATCGGGACCATCGGACTGATCAAGGCGATCGAGAGCTATTCGAGAGGGAAAGGCACGAAGCTTGCGACGTATGCGGCACGTTGATTTTCTAATGTCAATAGTGTTGCATGAAAAATACATTATAGGTAATATGCCATCATTTCATTGCACCCATAAGGATGGGTGCTTCTTTTATTTATATTTACTCTCAATTTAGGGGAGGAAATGTAAAGGTTTGATTACAATACAAAAAAAGCACGGCGTGTTTCACCGCGGGGCCTTATTGCGCTCATGGTTTGTGTATGAGCAAGAGTTCCAGTAATGATCACTTCTGAATGATCAATGATATTTTTCATTATTCAGGGTATTTATTTGGGAGCATGGAATTACAAGACCCTTAGTTTGTCCGATTTCTTCAGTTCCATTTCTTTTTCTATCCATTAGATGTATTTAAATCTATATCGGAACGTTTCAGTTCGTTAATCCTGGAAATGTCACCGGCGGTTTTCAGGGGGGGAGTGGCGGCCAGGGAAATGCTGTCTCTCGACAGCCTGAGGAAGGGTTTTTACCCTTCCTTTTTTAGATTTTCATAGAGTACATGCAAAGGCTTAGTGTGGTTGTTTCTCTTCGGGGAGAACGGAAGGTAAGAATTGGAAAATAGTCTTTAGACAGTATGGTCTAACACTAGATGGTCCCAATCAAAGATAAAAAAAAGAGGCTTTGTTTAAATCGCTCATTGTAAAGAATATTTTACCTCTTCATTTTACCCCTTATGTTTAAAAAAAACCTGTCGAATATTATTTAAACAACATCATTTCGTTGTAAAAAAAGAACGAAGAGATCGAAACTTTTGTAAAACCATTGTGATGAAGTGATAGAACTGAAGGGAGATAAGATGAGATCAAGACTTCAACGCCAAAAGAGAAAAAAGATGCATATTACTCTGAACGGCCTAATTTGTGTCGTATTGGTCCTAATATTTATTGTAGCAGGAAAAATAATGTGGGGAGACAGCAATCAGGCCTCAACCGATAACCGACACAACCTAACCAAAAGTGAAAGTGAACAAAGGAACCAACAAAATAATGACACAACGATCAGTAAAGATAAAGAGATCGAATTAAAAAACCAAGATAAAAAATTAAGGGAAAATAAAAAAACTAAAGAGCAGCAAGAAGCTAAAAGAATTCAGAAAGACTCCGAAGAACAAGCTACAAAAAAACAAAAAGTAGAAAAAGACAGAGAAGAGCAGAAAGCAAAAGAAGCCAAGGAAGAGCGCGAGAAGCATAATTCTCAAGATGAGGAGAAAGTGACAGGACCTGGGTCGTCGAAACCCATTGGAACGAGTCAGACTGGACCACATACTTCGAGTTATGTTAAGGATTCAGTGGATTGGAACGAAAAAGTAAAAGCGATCCAAATGGCAACAGGTCTAGGGGTCAACATGAACATCTGGCGTATTGAAAATGGCGGGGGACCTCAAAAATCAGTTGGAAAAGTGAGCCCTGACGGCGAAGATAGTTGGATGTACGTTGTGAATCTTGAATGGGTGGATCAAAAAGGGTGGAAAGTAACAAGTGTTAGTAAACAAAATCGATAATTTAAAAAGGTAAAAAAACCTAGATAATGGAAAACAAGAGCTCAATACATTGTAAAAACAATCGGGCGCTTTCCTGTAACAAGGAACAGCGCTTTTTTAATTTTAGGGCCAGAATGTTGAGGAAAACTTTCGAAAACAATAGGTGGATATGAAGAAAAACGAGGAGGTGTGTACTGGGAAAACATGGATGTATTTGTTGGTGACCCCTCCATCTTAAAACAATGAATATGTTTAATACAAAACAACGCCACTTGGGTATTCCGCCCTAGTGGTTTTTTATTTTCATAGTTTTATCATATTTGCTGAAGGAAAAAAGTACTATAAAATGGAATATATAAACATTAGAAAATTTTGGAGACTATCGACTTGAAAAAGAAAATTGCAGGCTTAGTTTTATCATCAGCACTTTTGGCAAGTACATTAGGGGTATCGTCAGCACATGCAGCATCTGCTCCTACATATAGTGATACAAAACAGGAACTAAAAGTGGCTGTAAAAAATAGCGGCCACCACACAGAACGCATCAGTCATCCGCTTTTTACCACTAAAGCAAAATCCCAAGCTATGAAAATGTTAAAAGCAGGGGATATATATTATGAAAATGAACCAAATAACGACCTATCATCTGCTGATTTATTAACGGAGAGTATGTGGTTGGTTCCTTTTACGATTATGATTTCAATATCTTTGGATTTGATATTAAAACACCCGGGTACCTTTCTGCAGCAGCACTTCCGGTTGATTACCCCTATTCCCTCATGGACCTTGGATATGGCATGATCGATACCAAAAAGAACTTCCTGCCTATCGATTACCGCGAGGTAACAGATAAAGGAATTATTGGTCAAGGGTATGATGTGAAGAAAGCTGGCCACTATTACCTCGTTGCACTTGATTTAGCGAATTTCGGTAGTGGTGATGAGTATATGCTAAGCTACCGTTTCACGCCTTATGACAAAACAGCACCGAAAGCTCCGACGGTGAATACAGTCGATGATAATGATACGGTTGTTAAGGGTAAGGCAGAGGCTAAATCCACCGTTGAAATAAGTGTTAATAAGAAATCCATTGGAAAAGCGACAGCTGACAAAAATGGTAATTTCACCGTTAAGATTGCTAAACAGAAAGCGGGAACTTCATTATCTGTAACAGCGACAGATGCGGCCAAGAATAAAAGTAAGGTGACTGTGAAGAAAGTTATCGACAAGACTGCTCCTTCATTAACTGTAAATAAAGTGGATGACAATGATAAATCAGTTAGCGGTAAGACAGAAAAGAATGCAAGTGTTGTCGTGAAGTATGGCAGCACAAAGCTAGGCAGCAAGAAAGCCGGTTCTGATGGTAAATTCAAGATCACCATTAAGAAACAGAAGAAAGGTAGAGTGTTAACCGTTACATCTACTGATGCTGCCAAGAACACTAAAACTGTAAAAGTTACCGTTCAGAAAGCTAAGTAAAAACATTGGAAAGGGAGGGCCACGCCCTCTCTTATTCAATTAATGGGTGCAAGAGTTGAAGAACCAGCTGCCATTTTTGGCGGCTTTTTTCTATTGTGCTAACGGGGCAGTTTAGTTGAAGAAGGAAAAAATAACCTTTGGTAGAATTTTTAGATGTAATCCGATGAAAGGAGACATTTATCTATTCATGGAATTAACCAGATCCCAATTGTTTGCACTAAAAAATATTACAGATTATGCAAGGAACCATATACATGAAGCTAATGTATCAATAAAACACATACTAAAAATGTCTAATATTTCTGATGAATCATTTAAAAATGCTGTTGCTAAAGTAAAGGATCATGCAAGGGTAGGATTACATTTTCATCCCGATAGACCAAATTCAACTATGCAAACCGTTGCTGAAGCGTTGCTTGAGAATGGAGTATATAAGAGTCAGTTTGAAACAGGTATATCTAACGGCAGCGTATCTTCATACCCTGGTGGTGAACGAGACCTTTGGGAGAAGAGAATTTTTGGAGGTGCTTATCAACTTTTCGGCACAACCAATAACCAACGTCCTAAATATGGTGCACTAAATTTGATGTTGCACCCAGATGGACCTGCTCCTCGGTTTGGATCATGCTATTTTCTTCTATCCCCAAAGGTCTCATATCGTTCAACATACACGTATTTAGATTCACATCAAGACCCAAAAGAAAAGGGGACTTATGAAGAGTTTAATATGATTTTGGCTGCACTCTTAGAAGAAACATTCTTAAGGGATTTTGCGATTGGTGAAAGAAACCTGACTCCAGTTAGATTAGTGAATCATTTACTGGCTAATCTTGAAGGACCTTTCACGAATCCTGCAATTACAGAGCAAAATAGAAATCTTAACCACTATATTGAAGCTCAGATTCATGGGGATGTTTCTCTAAAAGACGATGTGGAGGTGCTTGTGGCGGATCCTTCTTTTAAGGGCACCCTTGTAGGAAGTTTCCTAGAACAAATATGCCTTAAGTATTACATTGATCTATATTGGCACAAGGGCTTTAAACTTATGGTAGACGAAGTTCCTTCTGATTTTAGAGGTCCATCAATGCCATCCTTGGCAAGACGTATTGCCCCCAAAAAATTTATCGATGTGAGCATAATTGGATCTGCAGTAATGGACTTAAAAAAGGATCCAGCATCCTGGAGAGATCGAGGAACTTATAAAGATGTACTTCAAGAATTGAAACTATTGTGGCACGTTTTAGTAAGGTATGGAAAACCATTTTGAAGCTGAACGAACGTTGGATTGATTCCTCAAGAAGAATGTCACCTTTTTTATGATTCAACAAGAAAAATTGTGAAGGATTGTACTTAAAGTAACGGATGCGTTAGCTGAAGATCGGAGCTGTTTTTAAGACAGCTTTATCTTATGGATTTATTGGTCAGTTAGTGGAAGAGGGATTTAAACTATAATGGAAAAATCGATGAGAAAAATTAGATATTTTAGAGTGTGTTTCATTCCATTTGTACAGACACCTAACAAGCCCAGCCCGGCATACAGATAAGAGTACACAAAAACCGCCGGGAGGTTTCTAATGTCCGGGTTGCTTGTTGTATTAGGGTACTTTTTCAAAGAAGTCATGCTGTTTGTCTCGTATTTGAAAAATAATGCGTTTCCACAGCCCCTCTCAAGGGATGAGGAGAAAGAATACTTAAGTAGGATGGCCGAGGGAGACCAGGAGGCCAGGAGTAAACTAATCGAACACAACTTGTGTTTGGTTGCACATATCGTGAATAAATTTGATAATACAGGGGAAGTTACAGAAGATTTGTTTTCCATCGGGACCATTGGGCTAATCAAGGCGATCGAGAGTTATTCAAGAGGGAAGGGAACGAAGCTTGCTACGTATGCGGCCCGTTGTGTGGAAAATGAGATCCTTATGCATTTGAGAGCACTGAAAAAAACAAAAAAAGATGTATCTCTTCATGATCCGATTGGGACCGATAAGGAAGGGAATGAGATTACGCTCATTGATGTGCTGAAAGCGGAAACAGAAGATGTGGTGGATGCTATACAGCTGAAAATGCAAAAAAAGAAAATTTATAATTATATCCATGTGCTTGATGACCGTGAGAAAGAAGTCATTGTCGGCCGTTTTGGCCTAGATATGCAAAAAGAGAAGACCCAGCGGGAGATTGCTAAAATGCTTGGTATTTCAAGGAGTTACGTATCAAGAATTGAAAAGCGGGCATTGATGAAGTTGTTTCACGAGTTTTACCGGAGCCGGCAGCAGAGTCAGAAAGACCGGCCAAATTATTAAATTTCAAAGGGGTATTCCTGGAATAGGGAGTACCCTCTTATTTTTGTAGGAGTACTGGTTAACAACTTATTGATTTATTGCAAAATCTATTGCCTTTTATTTCAGTAAAGGTTACCGGTTGAGTGATTATTTCTGAATTTGCTGTGGGAATAATGTGTTTAGGACCGTACGATTGAGAGCTATTCAAAAGGGAAGGGCAGGAAGCTTGAGACTTATGTGGCAAGTTGTGTGGAAAATGAGGTTCTAATGTCAATAGTATGCCATCATTTCATTGCACCCATAAGGATGGGGTGCTTCTTTTATTTATACTTACTCTCAATTTAGGGGAGGAAATGTAAAGGTTTGATTACAATAAAGTTCCAGTAATGATCACTTCTGAATGATCAATGATATTTTTCATTATTCAGGGTATTTATTTGGGAGCATGGAATTACAAAACCCTTAGTTTGTCCGATCTCTTCAGTTCCATTACTTTTTCTATCCATTAGATGTATTTAAATCTATATCGGAACGTTTCAGTTCGTTAATCCTGGAAATGTCACCGGCCGTTTTCAGGGGGGAGTGGCGGCCAGGGAATTGCTGTCTCTGTCTATTCCGCAAGGGGAGACAATATGGACGAAGTCAGCCGCAGAATTTCGACCAAGGTTTCCCGGAACCTGTACTATGCCCACGCAATCCTGGTAGTCATCAATGACGAGCTGGCAAAGAAAAAAGGGATTCTTCCCATTCTGGACGCGTTTGACCAAGATGCAACCTTTCGCACTATGGCAAGGTGATTGCATTGTCAATCCCTAATCTTATCCGTTTCGCAACGATAGTAAAAAAGGCTCTATAAACAATTACGATCCCGTGCTCTCAAGGTCATTGCTAACGGTTAATGATATCCTGGGAGGATTATCGCATTTTTTGTTGAATTCGCAATGCGTTCAAGTTCAGCAATTCCTTATTGAACATACGGGTCAGGTTATTGCAACAAGAATCAAAGAAATCCACACTTGATAATTTGAAATGAAAATCACATAATAAGACATAAAAAAATGTGTATGAAAGAGGACTTTAATATGAACAACCTAACCAAAATGAAAATATCTAAGCCTGTAAATGAAGTGTTTGAAGCCTTTGTTGACCCTTCAAAAATTGGGAACTTCTGGTTCTCTTCCAGTTCTGGACGATGGGAGCAAGGAAAGTTAATTACATTGAGATATATTGAATACAATGCTGAAGTTCTTATAGAAGTAAAAGAAATTGAGTTAAATAGTGAAATTGTGTTTCAATGGGGTGCAAATGGAGAAGGGCATACTGTTACCATTACTCTGAATGAGTTAGATGATTCTAGTACCATTGTTGAAGTTAATGAGGAAGGGTTTAACGAAAATGACTCTGATTTTATAAGTCAAATTTTAGATAATAAAGAAGGATGGGTATTTATGTTGACTTGTTTGAAGGCATATTTAGAATTTGACGTTAGTACATTGAGAGCAGGGCTGGTTAAATGAAGACTAAGAGCCAGTTGGCTCTTTTTTTGTGATAATTCTTCATGATCAAACAGGGTATCTACTTTAAGATGGGATTGCGGCGGCAGTCCTTTTGTTATTTAACTAAATTGCAGGTTAGTTCAACAAGGTTCGGCAAAAAAGAATAATGGTTTATGCCATATATAAATAGGGTAGTAACAATAAATAAGTAATTGACCACTTAACATAGAGCATCTATGGGGAGGCAGAACTATGGCTTACTTGTTGGGAAATCTAAAAGCATCTTTAGAGCAAACCAAGGAACGTTTAAATCTTCTCAACGAACGTGGTGTTGAAACATTAAACATTCTTTATCCAGGACTAAATTATGGTGGAATGCTTTATTATCAGCTTTTAGAATCTTTTCACAGCCGAATCCTTGAATTTTGGAAATATATCCTGAAAAGTATGAAAATTTCAGATAAGTGCTGTTATGTAAACATATTTTAGGTAAATGACTGTTTGTCAAAATATATTTTTTATTCCGATATTCACTTGTCTTGATGTCTGTTTTGTAGTGTTACAATACAGTTAAAAAGGAGACCATAAGTTGAAATTATCCAATGGAGAACATATATTTTATCACTTTGAACAAATTGACTACTATATAGAGAATGCTGTCTCTTTTATAGTCTCTGGTATTAAACAAGGAGACCATATAATATTAATCGAAAATGAAAGCATTTCTGTAAGGATATTTAATAAAGTTAGATTAGTGCTTACCGCTGAAGAATTGTCTAACGTACACTATACAGACAACTTTGCTTTCTACTGTAAACACGGGGATTTTCATACGCCAACGATTGTAGCGGATTTTGAAGAAATTTTAAAACCGTTCCTTGAAGAAAATTTAACGATTCGAACATGGGCTCATGTAGAGTGGGGGCATCAGCTAGAAATAGAACAAAAATTAAATCAATTTGAAGAAGTAGCAAATAAAAGCGTAAATGAAATGGGGTTAGTATCAGTTTGCGCATATGATACAGCAACAATAACTGAATCTATAATGCAAAATTTAATGAAAAGCCATGAATTCCTCATGACAGACATTGAACTTCGTCCTTCCGCTTATTACATCAGAACAATTATAGAATAGTTGCTATGTTTAGTTTTGTTCTCACCTAATTCATTTTGATATTTAAAACTGACTGCATGAACGGCCCTTTTTTCTTGTTGAACTAAAGGGTGCAAGAGTTGAAGAACCAGCTGCCATTTTTGGCGGCTTTTTTCTATTGTGCTAACGGGCAGTTAGTTAAATAAGGAGTATTTATATCCAAACTAGAATGAAAAGTGTTAAGCGTACCTAACAGGAAAAAGAGATGAATTACAAAGACTTGCAATTTACTAACAATTTTGAAAAATATAAGTTACTATTAAATGAAAATGTAGTCTTTAACAGAGAAATTTTAATCCACGTATTCTTTGGTGAATGCAACGATTATTTTATTGAAACTCTTAGGGCAAAAGAAGGAAAATCAAAAGATTAAGATAAGGAGATTGTATACAATGAAAAAAAACAACTAGATGAATTTGAAAAAGAAAACAACCAAGAACTTAAAAAATTGTTTAATGATGTTGATAAATGACGTTTTAAAGCAAATGTTATAGTATAATAGGGACTACATGATAGCGCTTACAAACGTGGCTTTACCAATACATTTTGGGAGTGTGATTTTTGTATGGCTGGAAATCGTGCGGTAGTCTATGTGAAACCAGGAGAGGTGGGAGTAAGGGATATAAGTTATCCGGATTTGGTTTTGCAGGACGGCCCCGGAGTGAACCCGTTGAACGTGGGCAGGAAGTGTAATCATGGTGTTATTTTAAAGGTCGTTACAACGAACATCTGTGGAAGCGACCAGCACATGGTAAGGGGAAGGACGACAGCACCAAGCGGCTTGGTACTAGGCCATGAAATCACAGGAGAAGTAATTGAGGTAGGAAGCGATGTTGAATTCATTAAAAAGGGAGATTTAGTTTCTGTTCCTTTTAACATTGCTTGCGGACGCTGTAGAAGCTGTAAAGAACGGAATACCCATGTATGTGAAAATGTGAATCCAGACCGGGCAGGTTCAGCCTATGGATATGTAGATATGGGAGGCTGGGTTGGCGGACAATCAGAATATGTAATGGTCCCATATGCAGATTTCCAGCTGTTGAAGTTTCCGGATAAAGATCAGGCAATGGAAAAGATCCTAGATTTGACCATGCTGTCTGATATATTCCCGACAGGCTATCATGGTGCGGTTTCTGCTGGAGTAAAGACAGGATCTACGGTTTACATAGCGGGTGCCGGCCCTGTTGGATTAGCAGCAGCCCATTCCGCCCAGCTATTAGGGGCATCCAGAGTGATTGTAGGGGATCTGATAGAAGAACGTTTGGCCCAGGCCCGCAGCTTTGGCTGTGAAACCGTCAATTTACGTGAACATGCCAATCTTGGTGAGCAGATTGATCAGCTGCTGGGAGCACCTGAAGTGGACTGTGCTGTGGACTGTGTCGGATTTGAAGCACATGGACATGGTGCAGGATCAGGTGAGGAGGCTCCAGCTGCCGTATTGAACTCTATAATGGATGTCACTAGAGCAGGCGGAAGACTTGGAATTCCCGGACTGTATGTAACGGGAGACCCGGGAGCGGTTGACGATGATGCCAGACACGGAACCTTAAAGATCCGTTTGGGGTTAGGCTGGGCAAAGGCTCATACATTTGTTACCGGGCAGACACCTGTCATGAGGTATCACAGGGAACTGATGAATTCCATTTTGAGCGGCAGGGCGCAGATCGCCAAAGCGGTTAACGCGACATTAATCTCTCTGGATGAAGCACCGAGCGGCTATGCGGAATTTGATAACGGGGCATCCAAAAAATTCGTTATCGATCCTCATGGTCTGGTGAGAAGTTGATAGAATCATATTTTAGAGGAAAGAAGCTGTTCTAAAGGGCAGCTTCTTCTTTGTGCGTACGTACCAAAGGGAAATTACATATCGTATTGAAATCGGGTATCACAATTATTATGGAAGATAACGAATCAGTTTATTAACAGAATTCCTAACGTTAGGCTTTGTGTTCGAAAAAAGAAAAATACTCCTTCTTCAACTAAAGGGTGCGGTAGCTGAAGGTCGGAGCTGTCTTTAAGACAGCTTTATCTTATGGATTTATTGGTCAGTTAGTGGAAGAGGGATTTAAAATATTATGGAAAAATCGATGAGAAAAATTAGATATTTTAGAGTGTGTTTCATTCCATTTGTACAGATACCTAACAAGCCCAACCCGGCATACAGATAAGAGTAAGAAATAACCGCCGGGAGGTGTCTGAATGTCAGGGTTGCTTGTTGTATTAGGGTACTTTTTCAAAGAAGTTATGCTGTTTGTCTTGTATGTGAAAAACAATGTGTTCCCGCAGCCCCTCAATGAAAACGAGGAGAAAGAATACTTAAAACGGATGGCCGAGGGAGACCAGGAGGCCAGAAGCAAACTGATCGAACACAACTTGCGTTTGGTTGCACATATCGTCAAGAAATTTGAGAATACAGGGGAAGATACGGAAGACCTGATTTCCATCGGGACCATCGGACTGATCAAGGCGATCGAGAGCTATTCGAGAGGGAAAGGCACGAAGCTTGCAACGTATGCGGCACGTTGTATTGAAAATGAGAATCTAATGTCATTACTAATGCAAAAATTTAGCTGCCAATCTTAAATAAATGTTATCTTACCTTTTTCTTTTGAATGACAATATTACGATACATGCAACATGCATTGAAACTTGTTAAAATGAAGACATAAGACAGTAGCTTTTTGATGATTCTAGACCAAAAGAAGAGACAGGCTTGTAATCACCTGTCTCTCTTCTTTTGGTTATATAGTATACTCTGTATAAAGATATAGACACAGATCTTGTAGAAAATTATAAGTGTGCGCTATTGTAAAACCTGGATATCAATGCAGGATTATGACAGCTTGCTTCTAGAAATAAGGAGATGACTTGTCCGTTGGCTTTACATACATACAATAAGAAACCCATATTAATCAGAACGGTGCCGCTATCCCCTCCGCAAATTTTGGCTGTTTTATTTTTAGTTTTTATGTTTACGGGTGCATTGCTCTTAAAGCTTCCTTTTTCCACAGTTAAACCTATATCTTGGATTGATTCTTTTTTTCTGGCAACATCAGCGGCTACTGTTACAGGATTGGTTCCCTTAGATCCAGGCACAACTTTTTCACTATTTGGGGAGATTGTTATCTTGTGTCTTATTCAAATGGGTGGTCTAGGCTTGATGTCTTTTGCAGCGTTGGTCGTGATTATGTTAGGTAAAAAAGTTAGCATTAAACAAAGGAAACTTATGCAGGAATCATTAAACCAGCCTTCTATAGGAGGAGTTATACGCCTTGTAAGAAATCTCGTTATATTTTCATTAAGTATACAATTCATAGGAGTAGTTTTCTTATGTTTTCGCTTTGTTCCAGAAATGGGTTGGAATAAAGGGATCTACTACAGTATTTACCATACGATAAGTGCCTACAATAATGCAGGGTTTGCTTTATGGCCGGACAGTTTAACTAGGTATGTAGGTGATCCATTAGTCAATATAGTGATCACGTTTCTGATTATGACAGGAGGTATTGGATTTACTGTTTTGGTAGATGTTTGGATGCATCGGCAATTTAAGCAACTTTCACTTCATTCAAGGGTTATGATTATAGGTACATTTCTCATAAACCTGATCGCCATATTTTGTATCTTAGCTTTGGAATTTCATAATCCTAATACATTGGGAAGTTTACCATTATCAGATAAATTGTGGGCCGCTTATTTTCAAGGCATCTCCCCTAGAACTGCAGGTTTCAATACAATAGATATTGGTCAAATGAAGGATTCCTCTATCTTGTTTATCATCATGTTGATGTTCATTGGAGCAGGAAGCGGATCTACCGCGGGAGGAATCAAGCTCACCACATTAATTGTCATAATCTATGCTGTAACCGCATTTTTAAAAGGGAAAAATGAAATGGTAATTAGTAACCGAACGATAAGAAACGAGGTAGTCATGAGGGCATTGGCCATTACCACCATCTCCATTTTGTTTATCTTTTTTGCATTTTTTATCCTGACAATTACTCAAAAAATCTCTTTTATAAAGATTTTCTTTGAAGTGGTTTCTGCGTTTGGAACTGTTGGTCTGTCCATGGGAATCACTGCGGAACTAAATCATATCGGAAAACTTGTTATTATTATCGTGATGCTTTTTGGTAAAATTGGACCATTAACCATGGCTTTCTCCTTGGCTAAGGCTTCAAAAACGAATATTCGTTATCCTGATGGTGATTTATTTACGGGATAAAAGTAAAACCCCCTTCTTTCTAAGGAATGGGGTTTTAGTCTACTTTTCATCTTTGGCAATGGCTTGTTTTGAACTCATATTTAGTTTCTTAATTAGTAATTCAATGGATAGTCCTTGTATTAATAATGAAAAAAGCACCACGCCAAAAGTCAATGCCAGTATTTCCTCTTTTCCGGGAAAAGAGGAGGATAAGCTCAAAGCAAGAGCGATGGACAGACTTCCTCTTAATCCACCCCAGTTAAGCAATAATTTTGCCTTTTGGTTAATGTTCTTTATAAAACCAAGTGTTGCATAGACAGCTAATGTTCTGCTTATAGTACAATAATGATTGACAGGACAATAGGTTTCCACTTGTCTGTGAGGTCTATATTTTTTATTTCAAGTCCGATCATTAAGAAGATAAGTGAGTTCGCGATTAGTGTAATTGAATCCCAAAACGAATTTATATTTGTTTTCGTGGTTTCGGACATTCCAATTCTTGCTCCATAATTACCAAAGATTATTCCTCCAATAACTCTGCAATAACGCCGGATATATGAAGATGTTCAGCGATAAAATAACTTCCGAAAAATAACATGGTTGAAAAGGCTATCTCTAAAGGGTCCAAGCCCTATCCATCCACTGTCGATAATTGAGAGCAAATAAAGGGAAGGAATTTGGGAAAAAACGACTGCTACCTACCCCATCATTAAAAAGAGATTCCCCTTCAATAATCGTAACCATTCTTTTTGACACACCAAGGCTTTTAAATATGGAAATGACACTGATAGGATCTGTTGCACTCATTAGCGCACCAAAAGTAAAAGCAGCAACCATTGGAATATCCAGTAACCAATAGGAAGCAAACTCCACCACGAGGAATGTCAGGAAAGTTCCACCTAAGGCAAGAAGAGCTACCGGCGTTCGTTCTTGTTTTAAACCCTTGTAGGGAAGTTTAATTGCCGCATCCCCAAGTAGTATGGGTAAAAACAATGAAATGATTATAGCCTGGAAAATGTCCGATTGGGTAATAAATGTTTTTGTTTCATCCTGAAATCGTATATCAGCCAAACCAAGAATTAACCCTGTTAGGACAGGCGCGATTGGATAGGGTTCCTGCAAATTTTGCAATCCCAATTACAGTGATTGAAATTCCAAGTAACGTTAGAATCTGTATAAATATTTCATTAAACATCTTTTAGAGTAGCACCTCCTTCGGTAATGCTTAGTGCATATCAACAACACCAAATGGTATGTAATGCTTATTTTTTTACTTTTCCCCTTATTTAAAAATCAAATCTTTTTTACCTATACTAAAGGATACGAAAAATGATAAAAAATAAGTCCAAAGGGCTTTTATATATCTTAATCGTGGCAATCAATCTCCTTTGGTACAGACCCCTAACAAGCCCAACCCGGCATACAGATAAGAGTACGCAGTACCATATTGGCCTGAGCTTTTATTATAAAAAAATTAGTTGTGAATAATGCTTGCAGTTGTCAGAATGTCCGGGTTGCTTGTTGTATTAGGGTACTTTTTCAAAGAAGTCATGCTGTTTGTCTCGTATGTGAAAACAATGCGTTTCCGCAGCCCCTCTCCGAGGATGAGGAGAAAGAATACTTAAGTAGAATGGCCGAGGGAGACCAGGAGGCCGGAAGCAAACTGATCGAACATAACTTGCGTTTGGTTGCACATATCCTCAAGACAATATGAACATAAAGCAATATCAAAAAAGTGCAATGAATACATATGTTATTCAACAGTGCATTTCAACTGCACCTCAGTCACAAAAACATGAAGAAAGTGATTAAAGCAGATTTTACTCCCAGATTGTTTATTATTTGATTGGACAACTATTTCCACTAAATAAATTGGAATTATTTAAAGAAGACCTATTTCTTCACAACTTCTTCATAACTTTTTTGTATAATCACCTGAAATGAAAGTGAAATATAAAGATGGATTAGTAAGATAAAGTCTAGGAGGTAAACAACATGAGATTGAAAAACAACATTTTTGCAACTTCATTACTTGCGTTGTCGCTATCGCTGACAGCTTGTTCAAATGACAATGGCGATAAAAACATGGACAAACATGAAATGAAAGACGAAGGCATGAATCATGATGCCATGAAGCATTCAGGTTCAGGCGAGGTACCAAAAGAGCTTAAGAAAGCAGAGAGCCCTAAGTATGAAGTCGGAAGCCAGGCCATTATTAAAGCGAATCACATGAAAGGCATGAACGGAGCAAAAGCAAAAATTGTTGGTGCTTTTGATACCACCGCTTATGTGGTTACTTATACACCAACAACAGGTGGAAAGCCCGTGAAAAATCATAAGTGGGTAATTCAAGAGGAAATTCAGGATGCAGGGAACAAAGAACTTAAACAAGGCGATAAAGTCAAATTGAATGCGGACCATATGAAAGGAATGAAAGGAGCTTCGGCCGTTATTGAATCGTCTGAAAAGACAACGGTCTATATGGTTGATTACACACCTACAACAGGTGGCGAGAAAGTTAAAAATCATAAATGGGTAACCGAAAGCGAACTTCAACCTGAATAAGAGAAAAAAAACGGAAATTTCATGAAGATGAAATTTCCGTTTTAATTATGCTTTTAACAACTTGACATTGATAGCAACGATAACCGTACTTAATGACATCAATACGGCACCGACCGCGGGGGATAAAACAATCCCGAGTGGAAATAAAATGCCTGCTGCCAATGGGATAGCGATGATATTATATCCCGCTGCCCACCATAGATTCTGGATCATTTTTTTGAAGGTCGCTTTCGACAGCTGCACTACATTTACTACATCTAGAGGGTTGCTCTTGACAAGGACAACATCCGCTGTTTCCACGGCCACATCGGTTCCAGCACCGATGGCGATTCCTAAATCAGCAATGCTCTCAAATTTACGCCAGCAGGGGGAACTGTGGCCGTAGCTTCGAAGAAATTAGGTTCAAAGGTTCAGATTGTCATTACAGATACAGGGATTGGAATATCGGATGAAGACGCTCAAAAAGTGTTCGAACGGTTTTACCGAACGGAGAAATCCAGGAACCGAAGATATGGTGGAAGCGGTATAGGACTTGCCATAGCTAAACAATTAGTTGAGGCTCATGAAGGACGAATTTGGATTGAGTGCGTCCCAGAGAAAGGGACTGCGGTATATATTACATTACCTTCATCCTAGAAAAAACCTCCGCTGTTAGCAACGGAGGTTCCTCTTTACTTACTTTTGTCTAAAACATTGATAAGCGTGAATTCGATATTCTTAGCAATGCTTTTCAATTCTTCATCTTCAATAAAATCAACCATCATGGTTGGCTTGGGGAGCCCAATTTTGGTTTTCCCGTCACTTTCATAAACGGTGATTTTACAGGGGAGAAAATACCCAACTAATTCATTTAGGTTTAATACTCTGGCTGCTTCTTTTGGATTGCAAACTTCCAGTACACGATATGGCGTGGTATAATCCTTAACGCCTTTTTCCTGCAATTTTGCTGGAAGGTCCAACTGCCAAAGCACGCCGAATTTTTCTTCTTTCAAGTTTTTTTCTAATGTATTAACGGCTTCATCAATTGTTTGGTTGGTTTCTACGGTATAGTGAAACATAGCTCGCTCCTTTTAACTCACCATTTTACGGCAAACCTCAGCACATCGGAGGCATGCTTCGGCACATTGTTGACAATGGTCGTGGTCATGTTTTTTACATTCGTTGCCGCACGCTTCGCAAATCTCAGCACATAGCTGGCAGATTTGTGAGGCGAACGGGCTGTTTCTGGACATCGCATCTGCGGCATAGGCACAGATATTAGCACATTCGCGGTCCAAACGGATGCAATCTGCCATCATTTTTACATCCTCTTCCTGTAAACAGGCATTAAAGCAATGGTTACATACTTGCATACAAGATAGGCATTCCTCGATACATTCTTTAAATTGCTCGTGGGACATGGTCAATTCCTCCTTGTTTTTAGAAGTTCAGTGCTTGTTTATCCTCAATTTAGCGGTGATAAACGCATTTGATAAAATTAATGAAACTTCATAACTCCTACATAAGTATCCCTTAAAATGAAGTTACCTATGTGTGTTTTTTGGTATAATAGGGGATTAGGACACTAAAGGGGGGATTAAGCGTATGAAACGAATGAAACGAACGTCACGGATATCTCTTGTTTTAATCGTATCGTTATCTTTATTAGTAGCTTGTTCAAATGAAAAGGATAAGCCAAGTGCATCTTCAGAGCCACATAGTCAACATGCATCAACTGGTGCAGAAGACATTCGAGAGGAGACAGGAAAATTAGATGTTTTACCCGCTTTTCTAACGGATAAACCAAAAGAAATCCAAGAGATTTACCAGGCGGCCGCAAAAAATAAAGAGTTGCTGGAAAAAATTCCGTGTTATTGCGGTTGCGGTGAATCAGTTAACCATAAAAACAATTACGACTGTTTTGTACATGAAAATAAAAATGGCGGATCCATTGTATGGGACGATCATGGAACCAAATGCGATGTATGTTTACAAATTGCAGCTCAGTCGGTGAAAGATTTTAACGAGGGTATGTCCATAAAGGAAATCAGGGAAAAGATTGATAACATGTATCAAGAAGGGTATGCGAATCCTACTCCCACTCCTCAAATCTAAAAAAGAGCTGACAGAGATCTGTCGGCTCTTTTCTGTTGATTATTTGTTCAAGTATTTGACGGTAGTAAACATCCCGCCTTCTTTTTGACCTTTTCCTGCTGTATGATGTGGCAAGTGACAATGCAATGGCCAAGTTCCAGTATTGTCTGCGGTAAATGCAATATCATAAGTCTCACCAGGAGCAATGTTGACCGTGTTAACTAGATACTGAGCGGACTTTTTCAAAGGAACACCATCCTTTGCAATCACTGTGGCATTATGACCGTGCATGTGAATGGGATGGCTTTCCATGCTAAGGTTACCTAAGCGTATTTTTACTCGTTCTCCTTTTTTCACCTTTAATGGAGTGGTGTCAGGCATCTGCTTTCCATTGAATGTAAAAACGTTCCACATCATGGCTTTTGGATTTACCTCATAAGTTCCTTGAGTAACTTCACCTTCAGACTTATCCTTTGTCCCCATATTCATGTCCATCTTAGATTTAGGCTTCTCCAGTTTCCATTCTTGGGTGAGCAAGGTGTAATCTCGGTCTATTTTTTGTTTGTTATTTTTCGGCAAGGATACGAGCATACCACCTAATCCCATCATTTCTTGCTTTTCAACATTGACGTGGGAATGGTACATGAAGGTTCCTGCCTGCTTTATTTTGAATTCGTACGTAAAACTTTTGCCCGGCATGATCTTAGGACTGTCTTCCACAGCGGGAACGCCATACATCTTATTAGGAACAATTAAGCCATGCCAGTGAACGCTTGTTGGTTCCTTCAGATTATTTTTAATCTCTACACGTATTTTATCATCTTGATTTACTACAATAGTGGGGCCAGGGGTTCCGCCGTTATAACCCCAAGCCTTCATATAGATTCCTTTTGATACTTCCTGTTTAACAGGCTCAGCGGTTAACTTAAATGTCTTTATCCCGCCTTTACTAGTGTATTTTGCTTTTGGAACATCTGGACTAACCACCTCCGCGGGTTTTTCTTTCGCTTCTGCTGTACTTTCAGGACTGTACAGGGAATGATTACCCCACCAAATGGCAGCAACCATCAGGCATAAAACGGGCAAAATGAACAGTAAGCTCTTCTTTTGTTTCATCTTCTCAACTTCCTCCTTATATTTTTTGTAATGTACATGCATTTTTACTATAAACTGCACATGTGAGGAAGTTGTGAATGGTTTCTTAAGGGGTTTTAAAATACATATCATTTCCTCGAACAATTCCAGATATCATCTCAAATTTAAATGAAGCAATGATTCCCCATTGGTACAGACACCTAACAAGCCCAACCCGGCATACAGATAAGAGTACGAAAAAACCGCCGGGAGGTGTCTGAATGTCCGGGTTGCTTGTTGTATTAGGGTACTTTTTCAAAGAAGTTATGCTGTTTGTCTCGTATGTGAAAAACAATGCGTTTCCGCAGCCCCTCTCCGAAAACGAGGAGAAAGAATACTTAAAACGGATGGCCGAGGGAGACCAGGAGGCCAGAAGCAAACTGATCGAACACAACTTGCGTTTGGTTGCACATATCGTCAAGAAATTTGAGAATACAGGGGAAGATACGGAAGACCTGATTTCCATCGGGACCATCGGACTGATCAAGGCGATCGAGAGCTATTCGAGAGGGAAAGGCACGAAGCTTGCAACGTATGCGGCACGTTGTATTGAAAATGAGATTCTAATGTCATTACTATAGCTGTGTTTATATCCTAAATACATAAGAATCCAAAGATTAGGCTCTAATTTTTGTTAAGATAACTGGTGAATTCCTTTAAGATCTTAGCGACCATCTCAGGCAGCTTTTCTTATTGAGCTAAAGGGGAAAGGAAATGAGTGAACAAATGTTGAGCAGATAAAAACAATCGCCATTCCTTAGCAGGAAACAATAGTTAGATAAATCGTTAGGACAACCTAGTGCTGCAGATGCAACTACTAGCTTCGTATAAACATTTATTGCTTCTTGCCCTGTGGATCTGAATTAATGACTAATCCAACTTCTCTCTCTTTGTTTACTTTACCGTATTATGGGCAATGCTCGAACGGTGAGGCAGGCTAAATTCGGATTAAATCTATTGAAGAAGATTGCGGTTTCACCCAAAATCGGAAGAAAATTGGTGTTACTTACAGGAACGACCCATTTTGGTACCCGGTTTAAGGTTACCGCTAACTTACTTTTGTTCCGAATAAGGTATTATTAATCTATCGGTCGTGATTATTTAATAAGAATCGCTTTATCTTTTTTGGTTAATTATTATAATTACTCCAGAAAAGGTAATACATTTTTAGCTGACGAGCATCCATCTTTAAGTCAATTTTCAAATCTGTTGGAGAATTATAAAATGTGAAAAATAAAACCCCCACCAGGGAGGCAGAGGTTGCTATTGTTAAAATTCATATTCTTCTTTATTTTCCTTTGAAGCGAATACCGCAGAGCTACCTTCTACAACTCTATCGTAACTTGTCATAAATTTAGCTGTCGGTAATTGTGTACCTTGTTGGAAGTAACCATGACCTTTTTCGAAATCATCGTATTCTTCTCCGTTCTTTTCTGCGATCTTCTTGAATAATACCTCTTTTAGGCCAGCTTCTTCATAAGCAGTTATTATTTCCTGCAATTGTTTAGCGTAAGTTTTGTACGGCAATCCAACATGATACCAAATTTGTTCCTCGATCCCATCAGCTATAACTTTCGTGGTATCAAAAACTTCCCATCCTTGTTGCTGAAGTTTATGAAGTTCGCTCTGATCCCTAACTTGATCAAACCTTACGTATTCTCTCATCAATAATCAGCCTCCTTTGAGTCTAATTATATTGCAAAATATTCTGAATTGTCTATTTAATATGTATATAATAAAATACACTCGATGAATTTACCCAGCATTTTGTCGAGTGGGTTATCGAGTGATTTCGCAGGTACAAGGCTATTATTAGTTCCTTATTATGTAGCTCTGTTTTTCATGCTGATTACAAAGTATCAGCCGAAGTTAGCTTTGAAACAATAAATCCTCTATAAAGATTAAGGGAGTTTATTGACAGTAAAATATAAAAGACTGCCAGTTAAATCTGTAGGTCTATGTTGTGGATTAGTGCCTAATTTATCTTCTTTTTATTCTTGCTTTACACTATGATTTTATAAGGATCGTGGCGTACTTCTTTTGTTGTCTTAGCTGTTTGAATAAAGGAATGGATTTCTTTCTCAATCCTTACAGCCAACTGTGATGCGTTGAGATTATTTGCTTTTACCGAAGTTGTTATCTTCTTTTCAAGTGGATAAGGATAAAAAGAATGATTAAAACCAGTTACATTAAATTCTTTGTTAATCGTCAAATTGTGATGTTGCTTATAACATTGTGTTTATCCGAACGTTTTTCTAGGTTTCTGGCAGCCATATCTATAGTCATCATAAGTGATCCATAGTGCATCAAATAGCTCATGAACACTACAACCAGAAATGCCCAGTAGTGTCCGCGAAGCGTACCCACAAGCTGTCATTGAATCACACGTGTGTCGAAAAATATTTTTTTGACACCCCATCAGCGGCTATAACCGTTGATATATTAATATTTATAGATGGAGAGCGTTTGAACGTTTACTACTCGAGTATAATGAGTGTAAGGATAATCAAGTTCAAAACAACATTAGAAAAGATATTCTTTTATTCCAAAGTATTTTTTTGATTAATGCTTTTTTTAATACATGCTCAAAAGTTTAAAAGGGGGATATTAATGAATAAAATGGAATTATTAAGAATCTTACGAAAAGCTAGTCGGGGCAACATATTTTCAATTGAGATTCCAAAGGTTACACATGAAGATGGAAGAAAGATGGAACAATGGGCAGATGGATTACAAAGAGAAGGGAAAATAAAATTAAGAGAGTGTGTTCAACGAGATTACTCCGTTTACTTACATGGAATCATGAAGTATGCACCCAAGTAGTCGTGCGTTTTTATATTGAGACTTATTTTTTAAAAAAACATTTTCCGCAATAGGGAAGATGAATTGTAAATGTCTATAAATACTGGTTGGAAACTCAGTTGAAATATGCAGAAAGAAACCTAGATCGCTTGCAGGTGGATTATCATCAGAGCGGCGGCGGAGTGAGAGACGAAAGACATGTCAGATAAATCCGGATGGGTTTATCCGCGCTGGCAAATCCCAGTCAAAAGCATAGGAAGAGGGTAATCCGAATAGATATTGCTCCCAGATTGTTTACTATTTATTTGGATTAGCTGCTTTCCAGTTAATTAGCACTGCGAGCTCATTAACGTGGCAGGTTAGTTTAGCAATTGAGTCCGCCTTTTCTAGGTGACTTAAGGGGTAAAACAAAAAAACATCCTCTTTTGTTTGGTACACAACAAGAAGACAAAGGTAAATCTTAAGTAAGGGAATATACTTAATACCGTAGCGATAAAAAGATGTACGAATAGTCAAATTGTACATAGGATAAAGTGAAGGTGAGAAACGACGAAAATGGAAGTTCTGGACTGTTTCAGAAAACGTGTTTTTCGATGTTAGCAAAAAATAAAAACCCTGAACTTAGGCTTTTTTGGCTGATTCAGGGTTTTCTTTTTTGGGTTGCATTCGGGAACTGTCTTTATGTTAATTAAACACTGTTGTTAAGCACCTCATTGTTGAACAATATTAACAATCCTTCTAAAAATTCGTCATTGTTTTTGTTGACCATATATTTAGTTGTTACCAACTCGAGTATCTCTTTTATGAAAGAAGATAAACATTTACTATTCACAAACACAGTTGATGAAAGAAATTCTTAATGATAGAGGTGAGATGATTGTTTTTTCTTCTTGAATAATCACTTAGATATACTTAAAACAACGAAAGCCCTACCTCTCTTCCATCCTTACGGCTCCTTGTCCGTGCCAGTGTGAATCAGTATTACAACTATCGAGTGACTATTATATCGAGTTTTTTGATAAAACTTGAAATGTTTATGGAGGAAATCTAAATAATAAAAATCGATTAGATTGTAGAAATAATAAAGGGGTAAATGTTCTAAAAGTAAGTTGAGGAAGTTGAAGGTTTTTGAAATGATTTATTTTTATCATAGTGTCATTGAAAAATTCAGGATATTTTTCGGAATGGAATACATTATCCATATTTAACCTTAACGGAAACTTTTTATTTGATTTTCAGTGATTCCTTTAATTACCTCCAATTCACTAATCAAAAATTTATATGCATTATCCAACATTTTTTTTTCGCCTGAAGTAAGTGCTTTTTCTTTCTTCATACGCAATAAATCACGTACAACTTCGGCACCTTCCTGTATTTCACCCGTTTTTATTTTTTCCGTGTTTACTTTATACCTTTGTTTCCACGGTAGTAATCTATCTGTTTCTCCATGCTGAAAAATGTGTATAATATGTGTTAATGCATGTAGATCAGTAACTGGTCGTATATTCGAACTCAATATTTTACACGTCGGTATCATAACTTTCATATTACTGTTTGACATTTTTATAACATAATACTGTTGTTTTTCCTCTGGGAATTCTTTTTCCTCTATCGATTCAATTATGCCTGTCCCTTGCATGGGATATACAATGTTATCGCCAATTTGAAACATATAATCCACCTCCATATATGGGAACCTTCTAAATGATACCATATAAAAGTTTTTTTATCAAATATTTTATAATACCACTAGTTTATTTCTTATGTCAATGACTTTTTCACTCATGGTATCAGGAAAATAATGGAATATTTCCCTCCGATCATTAGCTGCATATACCAGGGATTTTATACCTAGGTTATTCAGAACTATTTTTTGTCTCAATTTGCTTGGTACACAAAAAGAGGACTAAGGTGAACTTATAGAGAAAATCGTCATGGACACTTTAACACAGTAGCGAAAAAATGAAATGAACCAATTGCCAAATCGCCCATAGGATAGAGAAACGACGGTAACTTGCGAATACCGAAGATCTGTCCTTTCCTGACAAAACGTGCTTTTCCTTATGTTCGCAACACACAAACCCTGAATTTCGCCTGATTTTCCGAATTCAGAGTTTTGCTTGTTGGCTTGCTTCCGGGAACTCGCTTTTTTTGGCCCTTATATTGAACTAAAGGGCAGTATAGGTCAATTAGGGGTACCGTTAAAGGGGGAAATGAAAAAGCCACAGTGTTCAAAAGGTAATTGTGTACCTTGTTGGAAGTAACCATGACCTTTTTCGAAATCATCGTATTCTTCTCCGTTCTTTTTTCAAATCATTAGACGAAGGTCAAAAAGTTACTTTTGAAGTTGAGCAAGGTGCCCGTGGAGCTCAAGCTGCAAACGTTAAAAATAGGTGTGAAAATTTAGATAGATACAATAAAAAAACGCCTAGGTGCTGTCGCCTAAGCGTTAAATGGTTCGTCTCTAAGATTATAGCATAAATCTATAATTTTCAAATCGGTTATTAGCTGAACATTCTGTTATTAAAATTGTGATTAATGCTGTACATCCAATTAGTTGGTTGCAAATAAGATAGTCGCTTTTTAAAATACCTTGCCTTCTCTACTGAAATTAGGCATTTCGCTGACGGCTGCTTACGGTGTTCTTTCTAGAGGGTGATGAGTGGTACATGGTCATAAGATAGGGTATTAATTGTCGAGGATAACCAGCGAGAATCTTGAAAGAACAAAGCCCTTGTAGAGTCATTGCCTGAAATTGCAGATGAAAATCAAGTATCTGTAGCGCAAATTGCCATCACACGGTAGTTTGATTGCTTTATCTAAAGTAGCATTTCTTTGTGACCTTTTTTAATCTTATTACGACTAAAAATTTGAAAAGGGTTAACTGTACGACAGGAGTGATGGGTGGGGCTTGGCAATTGCACAATCATCTTTTTTCGTATTGTTTTACCATTTTCAAAAACCTCTAGAAGGAGTGTATTATTTTGAAACAAAAAAGTCGTTTCATTGGAAGTTTAATTGTTTTTTTAACACTTTCACTCTTCATGCTTAGTGGGCCTGCTTTTACTTCTGCCGCCGCAGCATCTCAGCAGTCTACACCGGATATCTTGATTCGCGAAATCATGGGCTTAGCTTATGAATCTCAACAGTCGATAAACAGTGTCCCTTTTTCTGTTGGTGATTCATTGAAGAAAGTCAAAAAATCCTGGGGTCCACCTGAAGATTTAAGTACCGCTGCAGCCAATTATTGGAGTCATAATGTTCGATTCCTCTATGACAATTCAACCGGTAGAAAAACGATTACCGCCATTGAGGATTTTGACCCCCAGTTGCAAACCATTCATTTATCAGAGTTAAAGACATTGATAGGTGAACCAGTAAGTGAACAGGAAAATGAAGGAATGCACTATGTCACTTACACTGATTATGAGAATTATAAGGTGGTCTTCGTGTTTGAAAGCTCCTGGATTAACACTGATCCATTATTGTATTTGTATACGGTTGAACTGGCAGATGAATAATAAGTAAAATACCAGGCATAAGGAATCGCTTATCTTAGATGGGCGGTTCTTTATATGAGAAAAAAGTTAACATTAACTGGAGTATTAATAAAGAAATCAAATGATTTAAAGTGTCGTATATTCATATAATACTTTTATTGCGAATTTACCAGGTGTTTGATAAAAGATTTAGGCGTAACAATGCAAATAGTGGCACATCTTACTTTTTTGAACTGCTTCATTAGTGACAGGCAACTTTGAAACGTCTTGCTTGGTTTACATGATTAGCTACATCCCGCAGCATAGAGTTAAAGAATTCAAACTGACTGATAAAGAGTAACCAAAACTTCAGTTAAACGGAAAACTAATTAATTTAATTACTAGAAGCTTAAATACCTGCTCATGGAGCTTTGCTATGTTATTAGTACACTTTGAATTAAAGATCTAGTATTTCAAGGAGAGGGATATATGGTGAACAGCGTAACTAGAATGAAGTGGCTCAAATTATGGTTACTTTAGGTTTAGACATTGATAAATTTAATGTGAAAGGAAACCTGCACCAGGCCTTTATGGAAGTTAGAAAGTAAATAATTAGGAGGAAGGCAAACGGCTGCTTTCCTCCTTTTAAGTTTTTATTAATCAATATTGTTCGTTTAAATAAATTTGTGTAAGGGTATTTGTAGCCTCCTCAATGGAAGCTGATTCCCACTCGCGTTTATCATAAAAGGAATAAAACTGATACACCTTTTTTAAGTGATCATATTTTATTGAAAATTTTTTCTCTTCTTTGAGAGTGAATGTATGCGTTACGTAACTTATTTCATAAAAATTTTTAAAAATATCAAGTAGTGAGTGCATTAGAGCAATAGACAAAATTTGGGTAGGCAAGGTAATACCCCGTTTCCTATTTGAGAATTTCTTAGGACTAAATGCCCAAATTTTAATCAGTGTATATGATTTTTTATTAAGGTTCAATAAATTTTTCTGACTAACTGTTTGTGCAATTTATAAAATATAGGTTTACATCTAGGTTAAAGGGGGGATAGGGAATCGATATGTACGTTTATATCATTTAAGGATGTGAAGGAGATGGAACAAAATTCGAAGAGCAGGTTAGGAAATTGGCTAACACATCAGCAATTAGATAATGCCTGGTTAGAGCACTCGTGTGGAATAAGTCCTACACTTTCATATAAATTAATTAATGATTCTTCATACAAACCAAATACAAACGTGATGAGGAAGGTTTTACGCGAAGTAAAAGGTGTTGAGAGCAACGCTAAAATTAAGGACTTTTGGGACGCTTAGTTTTGGTAACTAAGTGCCATTGTAAGAACATCCATTTTGAGGATGTTCTTTTTTTATTCATACATTTCTTGAAAGTGATTAAACGAAAGGAGTCATAACAGGAAAAACCTCTCCTTTCGTTGATATACGTAAAGGACTTCCATATGGTACAGACACCTAACAAGCCCAGCCCGGCATACAGATAAGAGTACGAAAAAAACCGCCGGGAGGTGTCTGAATGTCCGGGTTGCTTGTTGTATTAGGGTACTTTTTCAAAGAAGTCATGCTGTTTGTCTCGTATGTGAAAAACAATGCGTTTCCGCAGCCCCTCAACGAAAACGAGGAGAAAGAATACTTAAAACGGATGGCCGAGGGAGACCAGGAGGCTAGAAGCAAACTGATCGAACACAACTTGCGTTTGGTTGCACATATCGTCAAGAAATTTGAGAATACAGGGGAAGATACGGAAGACCTGATTTCCATCGGGACCATCGGACTGATCAAGGCGATCGAGAGCTATTCGAGAGGGAAAGGCACGAAGCTTGCGACGTATGCGGCACGTTGTATTGAAAATGAGATTCTAATGTCATTACTGCTACATAAGCTTTTAGCTGCCAAATTGAATTGGGCAGTCTGTATTTTGTCTTCCAATCACCTGATTCAAATTCTTCAACGCCCTCTTTAAACGTCATTTCCAATTATTCATATACTGTAGTGCGTGAAATATTTAATCTTTTAGCAATCTGAGAAACTCTTAATTTTTTCTTTTTCAATTGATGAACCTCTAAATAAACCATTAACTTTTCTTCCATTATGTTCCTCCAATAAGCTGATAAAATCAGTTAAATCGGATTTGTGTTGGACTATTTAAGGTAACGACGGTTTTCATATTGTCATAGAGTATGTGTTCAGGGACACTGTTAAAATAGGAAAACGCTTGTTTATTTTTATTTGCCAATGGGTATCTTAACGGTACAAAACAATAAAACAAAAATTTGTAAAGGAGGAACACACAAATGAGTTTTCTTTGGGCACTTATTATAGGTGGTATTATTGGTTGGTTAGCAGGAGTAATTACAGGACGTGATGTTCCTGGCGGAATCATTGGTAACATTATCGCAGGTTTTGTTGGCGCTTGGCTCGGCGGACTAGTCCTTGGTGACTGGGGTCCTACCGTTGCAGGTTTTGCCATTATACCAGCGATTATCGGTGCGATTGTCGTTGTATTGATTGTCAGTGCAATTATGCGTGGTATGCGAAGAAACGCATAACACTGATAACTAAAAAAACCGTTACGCCAAAAGGCGCAACGGTTTTTTTTATGTTGAAAAATCTTTTTAAAAAACATGGGAGACCCTGCAATGATAGCTGATAATTTTGAACCTGGTATTTATGTAAAGCATTTTATCAAAGATATGTTACTAGCTCTTGAATCTGCAAAAGAAATGGATCTGATTATGCCAGGTCTTGAATTAGCCAAGAATATGTTTCTGTCCAAATAGATGTGAAATATCAATATTATGTAAAAATTATATTTACTTGGTTAAGGAATTTTTTAACATACAAGCTTTGTCCATAGCCAAACGCCATCTCGTAAGTCTCTGCGAGATGGCATTTTTTTGATTATTCTAATAGAAAAATTAATATATGCAAATGCAAAGCAGTGCAAATATCAAGAAGATCAAATTATCTTTAAAAAAAAAAAAGCAAAAAAGATATTGAATTTTCAGAATAAGTGGTATAAAATTCTATTAATAAATTATAGCTTTAATCAATTAGTAAAGCTTTAGCGAAGTAAAGGATTTCTAATCGTTAAGATTCCCCTTTTTAGCTTCTCGAGCAGCAAGTGTAGGATATATATGGAAAAGAAATGAGGTTTTTACATGGAATTTACTCCAATTAAACGTCAAAAAATTTATGAAGAAATTGTTGATCAAATTTATAAAATGCTTATTGAAAGTAAGTTTGAGGAAGGGAGTAAACTGCCGCCAGAAGGCGCCTTAGCAGAAAGATTTGGAGTGAGTAAAACGGTTGTACGCGAAGCCTTGAGCGTATTAAAAACAAATGGTGTTATTGAAAGTCGTCCCGGATCGGGAAATTTTATACGTAAGATAGATGGCGGTTCTTTCGTATCTTCAATTAGTACTTCCCTGCTGAACAAAGAGGCTCTTATAGAAATATTGGAATTAAGAAGGGCTTTGGAAATTGAAGCTGCATCACTTGCTGCAGAAAGAGCAACTGAAGAGGATATTAAAAAACTGCTTCTTATTAACCATAATTTGAAAGAAGCGACAACCTTGGAGGATGCAATTGAACAGGACTTTAGTCTTCATGAAAGTATTTTTCATGCCACACATAACAGTGCTTTTGTAACAGTTTTTATTTCGATTTCATCTTTAATTAAAAATGCGATTAAGGAAAGTAAAATTAAGTCCAAAAAAATACCTGGAAGGCAACTTGAGGGAGTTCGCGAACATTTTGAAATTATTGAAGCAATTAAGGAGAAAGATGATATTAAAGCTAGAGACAAAATGAGAAGCCATTTAGAAAATAATGAGCTTAAAACACTAAATATCGATATTAAGAAAAGCAAAAATATCTTCAAATAAAATATTATATTATAACAGCCGAGTAGGAAATATTGGGTTATTTATTGTATTGATGAACCAAACAAACTTTATGATAAATTTTTCTATATGTCTAATCGGCTCTTTATTTGAAAGACAGCCTAAATTCGAAAAAACATTTTTTGAAAGCGATTGCATACAACTGAGAGATATCTTGAAAATTACCCGTCAGACAAATAAGACAAAACTGAAACAATAAATTTTTATTTTGTTTAGTAGAGAGCTGAGAGGAGGTGGTTTCAAGTTTTATTCGGTTATTAAATGTAATAATTTTATAAAAAAGGGAGGAAAAGTATATGAGTGTGTATTCAACAAAGTCATTTGAGGTACAAAATCATTCGGTCCATGCCAGATTACGTCATATTGTGATGGATAATAAATCTTTACAAGACTTTTTTAACGAAGTGGGCCATATTGATGTAGAAAAAATTGAGTATGTTCCATTTATACGCTTTTATCTTGCAGATCAGCTGAGAAAAAAAGCAGGTGAAGGATTCCAGGAACAGATTCGAGAAATCTTGCATGATCGAGATACTGGGGGACTGACAATTGGTGTTCAAGGTCAAACAAACAATCATGATGATTATATAAAGTTTTCTACGGCTCTAACTCATTTAATTGGTTGTCCAAATTTTGACGCTATGTCCAAAAAGTTTTATGCCAGATTCTCTGTAAAACATGAATTTGACAGCGACACATATCTTCGAAAAGCTTACCGAACTTTTTACTTACACACAGACGGCACCTTCGTGAATGAGCAGACAGACTGGGTTCTGATGATGAAATTTGAAGAACGAAATGCCATTGGCGGGGAGTCTCTTTTACTGCATTTAGATGACTGGGAAGACTTGGACAAGTTTCGCAGCAATCCACTAGCTTCACAAGTATACGAGTTCTCCCAAAAAGGAAGAGCGAGCAAGAATGTAGATGAGGTAGTTTACAGCACCACGTTTTTTGAAAAAAATAATTCTCCGTGCATCAGATTTAATGACCAATGCAGTGTGCCAAAAACGATAGAGCAAGCAATATATCATAAAGAAATTTCTGAGTCATTTGAAAGAACAGAAAAGAAGGTTGCGATTTCACTGCCTGTCGGTGATTTAATCTTGGTCAATAATAACTTTTGGCTTCATGGAAGAGATGCTTTTGAAGAAAATGAAGGGCTTTATCGAGAACTAATGAGACAAAGAGGATGCTTTGCACCAAATTAACCGGAAAAAGATTTTTATCGTTTCGTCTAAAAAATTGTAGGAGGATCTTAAAGATGAAGGTAGATACAAAATCTAATTTTAAAGTGGTACCGCATTCAGAGCATAAAAGGTTGCGACATATCGAAATAGAAAATGAAGCGATTACTCGATTTTTAGAAAAGGTTGAGCAAATTAGTCTTGAACGTGCAGAATATGTTCCATTTATCCGATTTGAATTAGCCGTTGAGCTCCGCCAAGCAGTTGGGGTAGCTTTTGAAAAAAAAGTAAAAGAGATTTTGCACGATCGTGAGACGGGTGGATTTACGATTGGGTTAAATGGGCTGACAACCAAATCTGAGGAATTTGTTAAGTTTGCAACAGCCTTAACCCATTTAATTGGCTTGCCAAATCACGATGCAATGTCAAATAAATTTTATGCTATTTTTGGTGTAAAACATGAGTTTGATAGTGATACGTATTTAAGAAAAGCTTATCGGATATTAGAACTGCATACAGATGGAACTTTTGTTGAGGAGCAGACAGACTGGGTACTGATGATGAAAATGTCAGAAAAAAATGCAGTAGGAGGAGAATCCAGGTTATTGCACTTGGACGATTGGGAAGATCTAGACCGCTTTTCAAAGCATCCTCTTGCTTCACACCCATTTAAATTTTCATACGCAGATCGTGGAAGTAAGAATGTAAAGGATGAAGTTTTCCAATCTTCCTTTTTTTACAGCCAGAATAAACCATGCATTAGATATAACCATCAATGTACGCATCCGCAAACAATTGAAGAAGGCGTTTACTTAAAGGAAATTCAAGATTCTATCGAGAACAGCCTGGGGACAACCCCGGTGGGACTACCCGTAGGACAGCTTGTCATGATTAACAACAACTTTTGGCTCCATGGAAGAGAACCTTTTGTTAAGGATATCAAACTAGAGCGCGCATTAATGAGGCAGCGTGGCAGCTTTTTTACTATTTAACTCTCATCATAAAGACAAGAGTGTACTGCCATATCCAAAATACACTATTTTCCTCTTTTTTAGAAAGATAGATCTTAATGTGAGAAAGCAAGTTTGGAATAGTTTATCAGAGGATCCTGTTTTTGTATTCCTTGCGAGGGATCGCAAAGCTTTCCCTCTATTATTTATTTTTTAAACTAACCTGAGGAGTGTGTAAATGATGATACAAAATGGAGAGAAAAACACAATATCTAACATTGGGTTTAGAATTGTTAAGGATTTTAAACGCGCTGATAGTAAAATAATAGAGGGTTTTAAAGGAATTGCTACCCCGAATATTGGCGATGTTATGGGGCGTTTTAGAGCGATGGATTATCGCATTAAAACTATCAACAAACCGGGCATTCATATTGTTGGTAACGCTTTCACTGTGCGTACCCACCCTTCAGATAACCTGCTAGTTCATAAAGCAATGGATTTAGCCAAGCCAGGAGACATTATTGTCATTGATGCTTGTGGAGATATGGGAAATGCTATTTTGGGTGAACTCATGTGTCATTATGCAAAGGTAAAACAAATAGCTGGTTATATCGTTGATGGACCTATCCGGGATCTGCAGGCAATTGCAGAAATGGGCTTTCCTGTTTTTGCTAGAGGAGGAACGCCGCGTGGGCCTTATAAAGAAGGACCAGGTGAAATAAATACAACAATCAGCTGCGGAAATGTGCCGGTAAATCCGGGTGATATTATCGTTGCTGATGATGATGGGATTGTAGTGATTCCAATCGAAGACGCAAATAATGTTCTAGAAAAAGCAAAAGCAGTACAGCAGAAGGAGGCTGGGATCATACAAGCTATTTACAACGGTACCTGGGATAGAAGCTGGGTGGATGAAACACTTATGCAGAAAGAATGTGAAATTATTGATTAATACTAAAAATAAATTCATCCAATATAATGAGCTGAAAAATTTCGTTAAAGATATTTTTATTGCAGCAGGCCTTGATGATTGGCAATCAAATACGATCGCTGGGCATCTCGTTCTTGCAAATTTAAGGGGTGTGGATTCGCATGGTGTCAGCCGGGTTCCGATTTATATAACAAGGCTTGAGAAAGGATTAACGAATAAAAATTTGGATCTGTTTATTGAAAGAGAAACTTCTTGCAGTGCTTTAATCGATGCAAATAATAGTTCAGGTATTACCGCTGCCACAAAAGGAATTGAATTAGCTGTTCAAAAAGCAAAACAGAATGGGATTGGGCTGGTAGGGATCAAAAATTCTAATCATTGTGGGATGCTGGCAGATTATTCTCAGTATGCCGCCAGCCAGGATTGCATTGTATTAGCAACAACAAATGCCCCTGCAAATATGGCACCCTGGGGTGGAAAAGACCGCTTTTTTGGAACGAATCCTTTTTCATATGGAATTCCAGCAGGGGAAGAGCCGAATATTATTTTTGACATGGCTACAAGTGTGGTGGCGAGAGGGAAAATTATTAATGCGCATAGAAACAACCAGCAGATCCCAATTGGATGGGCTATTTCTAAAAATGGAGAACCTACGACAGATGCAGGCGAAGCACTAGAAGGGCTGAACTTGCCAGTTGGAGGACCAAAAGGATATGGGATTGCTTTAATGGTTGATATTTTATCAGGTCTTTTCACAGGCGCTTCATATGGACCTCATATTGGAGATTTATATAATAACTTTGAAAAAAATCAGAATGTCGGGCAATTTTTCTTTGTAATGCGCGCAGATTTATTTCAGTCAATAGAAGAATATAAAGAACGTATAGACCAAATGATTAAAGAAATTCAGCAGGTGCCTCTTGCACCTGGTGTGGAAAAAATCTGCCTGCCAGGTGAAATCGAAAATAATACAAAGTTCGAGCGTGAACTGAACGGAGTTCCCTTACCGGAAGGAATTATTGAAGATTTAATTAAAGTAGCTAATCAGTATGATGTGTCAAGTGAATTTCTAAAAAATCTATCGCTGGGAGGTAGCTTAATTTGAAAAAAAGATTTTTGCCTTTTCTATCACTGACATTTTCTGCAATGCTTCTTGCTGCTTGTGGACAACAAGGAGCAGCGTCTACTGCAGGAAAAGAAACGGCTGGGGGTGCCGGTGATTTTCCTGATAAACCAATTAACCTCATTGTATCGTTTGCTGCAGGAGGCGGAACGGATTTAGGGGCCCGCGTACTTGCTGCAGAAGTTGAAGAAGATTTAGGAGTACCCGTAAACGTGATTAATAAGCCTGGCGGCGGCGGCTGGGTTGGCTGGGCAGATCTTGTAAAAGCTAAGCCGGATGGGTATACAATTGGTTATGTCAATACACCAAATTTGATTACAGGATACTTAAATCCTGGGCTAAATAGAAGTGAAACAATTGAAAGCTTTGCTCCGATTTGCAATCATATCACAGACGCAGGGGTTATTGCAGTTAAAGCGGACGACAAACGTTTCAAAACGATTGAGGACGTGATCGAGTATGCCAAGAAACATGAAACCACTACAACCTCAACAGGCTTAGGAAGTGATGACCATATTGCCGCCTTAAAAATAAACGAGGCACAAGGAACTAAATTTAAAGCCGTTCATACAGGTGGGCTTGCAGAGAATATGGCAAATATTCTTGGCGGTCACGTAGATGTATTTTTTGCAAACGTTGGAGAAGTAGCAAATGAAGTGGATAAGGGAGAAATTAAGATTTTAGCGGTGCTAAGCGAAGAGCGGTCTACTTACCTGCCTGATGTGCCAACATTGAAGGAAGCAGGATACGGCGATATCTATTCTTGGTCCGCACGGGGGCTTGCGGCGCCAAAAGGCACGGATCCAGAAGTTTTAAAGATTTTAGAGTCGGCATTTGAAAAAGGCATAAACAATGAAAAACATAAAGCGAAGATGGACGAAATGGGACTTCAAATCGACTATAAAAATAGTGCCGATTACAAGGAAATGTTAAAAGAAGAAGAAAAAAACGTTCTAGAAGTAGAAGACTTGCTAGGCTGGAAGTGAAGCTCCGGGTCCCTGGGCCCGATCTTTCTTTCAAAAAGAAGCTGTTATGCAAAGTGAAGGCTGCAGGAGTGGCCGCGAAATAAATGCAAGGAGTGTGAAAAATGAATCAACTTGAGAAAGTGATACCTGTCCCTAGACCTGAAGTAGCAGAAGAACCTGTTAAGAATCATAAGTTGAATGCAGGAGTTTGGGTTGGAATTGTTATGTTCCTTTTTGCCGGGATCTTTTTCTGGCAGTCGCTTTCACTTGACTATTATGGCGATTTTGGTCCAGGCCCAGGGTTTCTGCCTAGGTGGCTTACCGGATTTATGGTGCTGCTCTCTGCTCTTTATATCATTGATTCTTTACGAAAAGAAAGTATTGATATAAGAGAAGCTATGCCGAAAGGAGAGGGGTTAAAAAAGGTCAAAACGATCTTTCAATCTTTGATTGTATTCTTGGTTATCGTTCCTTTCACAGGCTATGTAATTGCCAGTGTGGCAATGCTGTTTATTTTGTTTTTTCGCGAATATAAGTGGTATTGGACATTAGCCCTGTCTTTCCTTGTAACTTCATCTTTATTCCTGGTTTTCAGTTTTTTATTACATGTTCCGCTTCCAGAAAACCCATTTGGCTTGTAAAGGAGAATAATTTATGGAAAATTTGCTGACAGGATTTGAACAAGCCTTCACCTGGTATAACTTACTTTATTGCCTTGTGGGTGTATCAGCTGGAATGCTTGTAGGGGTATTGCCGGGTCTTGGGCCGACAACAGGAACAGCAGTCCTTCTTCCGATGACATTTGGGATGGAGCCTGTGTCTGCTATCATCATGCTTTCTGGGATTTATTATGGTGCGATGTATGGAGGAACCATCACTTCAGTTTTAATTAATACACCCGGAGAAGCCGCTTCTGTTATTACGTGTATTGACGGGCATCCATTAGCCAAAAAAGGCCGGGCTGGAGCCGCACTGGGCGTGGCTGCCATTGGATCTTTTATTGGCGGAACGATTTCTATTCTAGGACTTGCTTTAATAGGTCCGCAAATTGCCAAATTAGCTTTGAATTTTGGCCCGCCGGAATTTTTCGCTTTAATGGTTTTGGGAATGACTATGGTAATCGGGCTGATGGGGAAATCACTTGTACGTGGAATGATCGCAGCCCTATTCGGGTTAATCTTATCACTCATTGGAATGGATCTTATGACAGGCACAGTGCGGTTAACATTCAACAGTCCGTCTCTTGCGTCTGGAATCGATTTTGTTCCATTAGCGATGGGGTTATTCGGAATTTCTGAAATACTTCTAAGTGCGGAAAGCCACCTGAAAGCCGAAATACCCCCGAAAATTAAAGGAGTGTTGCCTGAACGGAATGAATGGAAACAGACTTTTGGCGCGATTGTTAGAGGCACTGGATTAGGGTTTATAATCGGACTGCTTCCAGGCACAAACTCGGTTATTCCCGCTATTATGTCTTACTCCATTGAAAAAAAGCTGGCAAAAGATCCTTCCCGGTTCGGAAAAGGAGCACTAGAAGGGGTTGCGGGGCCTGAAACCGCTAATAATGCTTATTGCGGAGGCGCTCTAATCCCATTGTTTACGCTGGGTATTCCCAGTTCACCAGTTATTGCGATTTTATTAGGAGCCTTTGTAATGCATGGCCTAACACCAGGTCCTAAGCTTTTTCAAGATAACCCCGACTTTGTTTGGGCAGTTATTGCCAGTATGTTTATTGGAAACTTGATCTTGCTTATTATGAACCTTCCTATGGCGGGAGTATGGGCAAAAATTACGATGATCCCTTTTAAGCTGCTTTTCCCCATTATTCTTGCTATTGCTATTGTAGGCGCTTACAGTGTCAATAATAACATGTTTGATGTAATCTTGATGGTTATTTTTGGTTTGATTGGATATGTTTTGAAAAAAGTGGACATTCCATTGTCACCGATTGTTTTAACCTTTGTACTTGGAAAGATGATGGAAGATTCTTTGCTTCAATCTCTCATCATCTTTAATGGGAATTTTTTAGCGCTTTTCACAAGACCGATATCGGGTTCATTACTGATTATCGCTATTTTGATTATTCTTGCGAGCATCTATATAGGCCTAAGAAATAAAAAAGATTTTTTTGCAGGAGATACAGAAATGTAATGAATTGAGTTATGATCACAAATCACTGGTCATTTTATACAAATTAAAAATTAAATATTTATATTTACACGGGATTCTTCCAAGGATAGGAAACAGACACAAGGTGAAAAACCAATGGAAGAACACGTTAATTTAAAAAACAAAAAAAGAATATTTGAAAAATCTTCTATTAAAAGCTCTCTCATTTTTGCAATGTGTGCAATATACATTTTTTAATTTTTTCTGCAGGACCCTGCGCTGCAAATTTGGCTGGCTTTAGTGTGTACGATAGTTTTTTTTAGCAGCTTGTTGGACGCACAGTTAATTCCCCGATTGTTCGGTCTGGGGATGTTTATGTTTGGAGTTAGTTTAAATATTGTTAAAGGAAACGATTTGGAAAGCATATCAACAGACGTAACCGCTAACCTTCCTTTACTTTCTTTGTTTATTCTTGTTCCATTAATATCCATCCCCATGAAGATGGAAGGCTATTTTGATTCCGTCAAGCATTTTATGAAAAAAATGATTGGCAGACCCCGTAAAATATTTGCCAGTTTTTCTTTTGTTTTGTTTTGCTTAGGACCCATATTAAATCTTGGTTCGATTCGATTGATGCACGAAATGCTTGATGATTTAAAAATTCACCCAATCCTCCTGGCAAAATCTTATTTAGTTGGATTTTCTACTGTCGTTTTATGGTCGCCATACATCGCCTCAGTGGCATTGGTTCTTTTTTACTTGGATATTCCGATTGCGGATTATCTTCCGGTTGGGCTAGCAGCAGCATTAATCCAGCTTCTGATTGGCAATTTGCTCTTTAAAATATGGGCAAAGGGACATGTACACGATGAAAAAGACGATCTTTCGTTTACTGAGCCCCAAAAAGATCATGCCCATCATAAAAAGATTTTGAGTTTGTTTGGTACATTGTTTTTTCTACTGGGGCTTATATTCCTGCTTGAAGCACAAACGAAATGGTCGATGATGTTTTTAGTCAGCTTGCTGGCGTTCATTTATCCGGTTACCTGGTGTTTCGTTAAAAACAGGTTGAAAGAATTCAGCACTCATTTGAAAATGTACCAAACGCAGACATCAAATCTTTTAAACAATGAAATTGTGCTGTTTCTCAGTGCCGGTTTGTTTGGAAGAGCTTTATCGGGCACCTCGTTTGTGGACTGCATTCAAACATTTCTTTATTACATTGCTGATAGGTCTTTTCTGTTGTTTAGCGTAGCGATTATGGTAACGATCTTGACATTAACTTTTATAGGAGTGCATCAAATTGTCGTTGTAACCGTTTTATTGACCCAAATTGACCCGGGTTCCGTCGGCTCAGAACCAGTCGCACTAGCCTTACTTTTAATGACATCCTGGTCGATGGCTTCTATTATAAGCCCCATCAATCCTTTGAACTTGCTTGTCAGTAATTCTGTGAAACAGCCTTCATTGTTTGTCGGGTTTAAATGGAATGGTCTTTACCTGCTTTCTACATGTATTGTCGGCATTTTGTTTGTTTGTCTTATTCATTAAAAACAAAAATGGGAGTGATCGGGTGATGACAGCAAAAACCATTATTTATTTCGATAAAGTGTATGATGAATTCAAAGAGCGGTTAATGGAACAGGCACCTGAAGGGTACGATCTGTGGTTCTGGCATGATATATGACGGAAAATGAAAAAGCAAACAAAATCAAGGAAGCAGACTATTTGCTAATCCCAGCTCAAAAAACTAGAAATAGATATTATTTCCCAAGCTGAAAATGCCCGCTTCATCCAAATAACTGGAATTGGCGTAGAAAATATTGATCTTGAAGCAGCGAATCAAATGGGCTTGCCGGTGTGCAACACCCCGGGTGGAAATGCAACAGCTATATCAGAATAGACGATTTTGCTGATTTTATCTTTGTATCGAAACTTCCGTACATTAATGAAGCAACAAAAAGCGGAAAGTGGCTTATGTGGGAATTGCGCCCTCAGTCTTTTGAAATGAGCGGGAAAGTGCATGGATTTATTGGGTTTGGAAATATTGGCCGAGAAACAGCGAAAAAATCAAAAGCGGACTTGTTAAAGCGTTGTAATACCACCCACAAGGAGGAATAGAAATGAAACTATCGCAAATTGAATCTTTTAAAGTTACAAGCCATCCCCAACATTCGCGGATTAAACATATTGAACTTTGTCCCGATTCTGTTCACAATTTTTTTGAAGAGGTAGCAAATGTTTCTTCACAGCAGCTTGAAAATGTAGCATTCATACGCTTCCATGTAGCGAAAGCCCTGCGAGAAAGCCTTGGTGCTGAGCTCACTCAGATGTTAAAACAAACACTGCATGACAGAGCCACGGGCGGTTTTACGATTGGACTAAGCGATTATGTACAGGACTTTGATTCTTTCCTTAAATTTTCCACTGCTGTCGCCTATTCAGTAGGTATATCTAATTTTGATGATATGTCCGGAGAATATTATGCGGTATTTGATGTAAAACACAGCTTTGACAGTGATACAAATCTCCGCAAAGCTTATCGAAACTTGGAATTGCATACAGATGGAGTTTTTATGAATGAGGTGACAGATTGGTTGTTGATGATGAAACTAAAAGAACAGCATGCTGAAGGAGGCGAATCAAGGTTCTTGCACATAGAAGACTGGGAGGACGCAGGCAAGTTTCAGAAACATCCATTAGCCTCGCATAAATTTAAATACACATATGCACATCGCAAAAGCAAAAATATTACAGATGTTGTTTACGATTCTGTTTTTTATAAAAAAGATAATCAAATTTGTATGCGCTTTAATGACCAATGCACATTTCCGGAAACTGAGGAGCAGGCAGAGTACTTGAGAGAAATATCAGAATCAGTAGAAAAAAGTTCTGGAACAAAATCAGTTAAACTGCCAGTAGGACACCTGGTTGTACTTAATAATCATTTCTGGCTTCATGGAAGGGAGTCATTTAAAGAGAATGAAAAACTTTTCAGACAATTGATGAGACAGCGCGGTGTTTTTCATAAAAACGCTATCAAAAAATAAATTATCTGTATTTGGGGCCTTAACCATTGTCCCATTTGTATTTGGAACACTCGCTACTTTTGTAACCGGGGCTTCCTTTTCGGATCTCTTTGAATGGATTAAAGAAGGTATTTTATTTAGCGTTGACGAGAAAACAGGAGAGGTGTCTACCGGGGTTATTTCACCGTCTATTGTTATCTTGTTTGCGGTATTGTACTTTGGTGTGATGTTGAATGTCGGTTTGTTTGATCCCTTATGTGAATTCTTTATAAAAAAGGCAAAAGGGGATCCATTGAAAGTGACAATGGCTACTGTGTTGACTGCAACAGTAGTAACAATGAATGGCGATACTATTACTACAATTATTAATTGCGTGGCTGCATTCCTTCAACTTCATAAGCAAATGAATATTAAACTCATTTATTTAGCGATAATTATTGTCACTCCAATTGGAATTTTTAATCATTTACCTTGGGGAGGCCCTACCATTGCTGCGGCGACAGCGATGAACGTTAGTATTAGTAGCAAATTGTTTGCGGATTTATTGCCAGGAATGCTGGTAGCTGAAGTATTTGCAATTGCCATGGCTTATTTTAGCGGCGTCAAAGAAAGGAAGCGCCTAACCTATGATCCTAAAACCGCTGAACATATCTCTCCAGAACAAATGCAAAGCATATTGGACGCGATTCGTCAAAAGGATCCGGAGTTAAAGAGGCCGAAACTATATGCTTTTAACTTAATTTTAACCCGCTGTCTATTTTAGTTTTGCTCGTTATGGATTTTGCGAATGGCGGAGTTTTATTTGGTATAGGAGCAGCAGTTGCCCTTACAGTAAACTATAGATCCGTAAGTTTAATTAATGAACGCCTGGATGACTTAGCGGCAGATTCTTTAGCGCCGGCTCTTGCAACCTTGGCTGCAGGAGTATTTTCCGGCGTTTTAACAGGAAGTGGAATGTCTACTGCTTTGGCAACATCCATTACTTCTATAATTCCTGAATCATTAGGATCAAACATTGCCGATTTACGCCTTAATCGCAGCACCTGCTATTACATTTTTACCGCAGGACGCGTTCTATTTTGGAATTGCCGGTGTGATGGCGGATGTTATGTCGCAATATGGAATTTCTGCGGGCGAAGCGGCTGTGGCTTCTATGGTCGGACAAGCCTTCCGCTTAATTTCTCCCGTGATTCCGGCTCTATACATGTTAGTTGCTTCTACAGAGACAAACTTTATCGACTTTCAAAAAACGTATATAAAATATGCTTGGCCGATTATTCTCATCTACTTAGGTGTTTATGCTTTAACAGGCGTACTGCCGGTCTAGGGATTGTGATTTTCAGCAGGTCTACTGAACAAATTCATAATATAAGGTGGTCTTCAGGTGGAAAGTAGTACGTTTTTAATTAATCTTTTAGAAATCCTACTAATTAACATTGTTTTAAGTGGGGATAATGCAGTTGTAATTGCACTTGCATGCCGTAATTTACCCGAACAATATAAAAAGAAAGCAGTATTTTTTGGTACTTTTGGTGCAATAGCCTTAAGAGTTGCATTAACCTTTGTTGCTGTATACTTACTAACGGTTCCCTATTTGAACTTTATTGGTGGAATATTACTTCTATGGATAGCAGTAAAGTTGTTAAAAGGGGAGAAAGAGGAAGAAGTTAAAGCGAATTCCAACCTTATGGGAGCCATAAAAACAATTATTGTCGCTGATTTAATCATGAGCCTGGATAACGTTGTTGCTGTAGCAGGTGCGGCTAATGGGGACCTGCTATTAATCATCATTGGTTTAGTCATCAGTGTTCCTTTAATCATTTGGGGCAGTCAACTATTAATGAGGGTCATGGATAAATACCCGATCATTACAATCCTAGGGGCTGGATTACTAGGTTATACTGCGGGTGAGATGATATTAAAAGATAAGGCAGTTGGACATTTATTAGAAGGAATTAACCATAACGTTCACCTGGTAATTCCAATAGTATTGGCATGTATGGTTATCATACTGGGTAAGTTTAGCGGACAAAGAGAGGCTGTTAGTGCAAAGGTTTGAAACAGAATATTTTAGAGGCTGGGAAACGCAAAGGGTTTCTTGGCTTTTGTCTTTAAAAGATCGGTATTTAGTTATGTCGATTGCTGGAACCAAAGTAACTAAACGGAATGGGGAGATAAGAAAAGAAAATTTCAGGAGTATGTGGAGCCACAGTTCTATCAAATAACAATTGTATAACTAATGACCAAAACATACACCTAAAAAGGGGGGCTTCCACGGCTTCCTTTTTATATTTTTAAACGCAAAAATTCTCTAGTATGATTATTTATTAAGTTTAAAAAGGTGCCCTACATACTGTTTGTTAGAATATAGTTTTAGGCATAGCAATTTGAACGAATATAGAGACGACGAAGTCATTCTCTTATAACCCGAACTTTTTGTTCCAATCAATCCCCTTTGGTACAGACACCTAACAAGCCCAACCCGGCATACAGATAAGAGTAAGAAATAACCGCCGGGAGGTGTCTGAATGTCCGGGTTGCTTGTTGTATTAGGGTACTTTTTCAAAGAAGTTATGCTGTTTGTCTCGTATGTGAAAAACAATGCGTTTCCGCAGCCCCTCAATGAAAACGAGGAGAAAGAATACTTAAAACGGATGGCCGAGGGAGACCAGGAGGCCAGAAGCAAACTGATCGAACACAACTTGCGTTTGGTTGCACATATCGTCAAGAAATTTGAGAATACAGGGGAAGATACGGAAGATCTGATTTCCATCGGGACCATCGGACTGATCAAGGCGATCGAGAGCTATTCGAGAGGGAAAGGCACGAAGCTTGCGACGTATGCGGCACGTTGTATTGAAAATGAAATCCTCATGCATCTGAGGGCTCTGAAAAAAACGAAAAAAGATGTATCTCTTCATGATCCGATTGGGACCGATAAGGAAGGGAACGAAATCACGCTGATTGATGTGCTGAAAGCGGAAACAGAGGACGTGGTGGATGCCATTCAGCTGAAAATGCAAAAAAAGAAAATATATGATTATATTCATGTGCTTGATGACCGGGAGAAAGAAGTCATTGTCGGCCGATTTGGCCTGGATATGCAAAAAGAGAAGACCCAGCGGGAAATCGCAAAAATGCTGGGCATTTCGCGGAGTTATGTCTCAAGGATCGAAAAGCGGGCGCTGATGAAGCTGTTCCACGAGTTTTACCGAAGCCGCCAGCAGAGCCAGAAGGATCGGCCAAATTATTAAAAATTCGTTCTTGGTACATCAAAAGGGTATTCCTTAAATAAGGAGTATCCTTTTATTTTTGTAAGAAGAGGATTAACAACTTATTGATTTATCGCAAGATCTATTGTCTCTTTTATTTCTGAAAAAGCAACCGGTTGAGTGACTTTTTCTAAAGTACTTAATGAAATCCTTTTTTGCAGTGGGAATAGGGTGTTTAAACAGTGGTTTGTACTATATAAAAGTGCCACTGCTCGGTATTAAGAACATCAATCAGATTGGCATCCTTTTCATAAAGTAAACAAAATACATAAAGATCTGCATTTCGGATAGGTTCTGTTGTGTAGGTCCGTGTTTCGTAGTTATTATAAGCTCGTTTTGCTTCAATCCCAAAGCTAATTTTGGAATATTGGCCCTCATGCCAGGATTGTATATAGGCAGCAGATTTTACTTCGATTTTTTTGTCTTTGTACATTAAATCATAGGCGTCCCATTCAATACGAGGTTGGTGTAATACATATAATGTGCTTCCCACAAGAAATTCTGCAAAAACACCTCTTAATGAATTCGTTAGAACATCTGAAAACCCCCAAGACCAAAAGTCGGATATATTAAACTCGGTACCCTGTATTTTCGTGTTTGATTTTTTATAAAACGTAAATGGACACAGGGTTAATTTCTTAAAACCAATTTTATGTAAAACATAGGATATTCTTGTTAGAGGAAGGAAATCAAAGAATTTTAAAGATAATGGATTTTTTATGCGCTTACATGGTAGGTACCTCTTTTGGGGAATCCATGGTATAATCTTACGCGTTGACATCGGCCCCGACTTTCATGAGAGTTGAAAGTCATAAAAATAATTATAAACGAGGTGTTTTGTAGTTGAATTTAGAGACAATTAAAAAGGATTGGTTTGGCAATATCAGAGGGGACATTCTTTCAGGTATTGTTGTTGCGCTTGCGCTTATTCCAGAAGCAATTGCGTTTTCCATTATCGCAGGGGTAGATCCGATGGTCGGATTGTATGCCTCATTTTGTATTGCTGTCGTGATCTCCTTTGTTGGAGGACGTCCGGCCATGATTTCGGCTGCAACCGGAGCGATGGCGCTTGTAATGGGATCGTTGGTGGCAGATCACGGGTTGAAGTACCTGCTGGCGGCGACGATTCTTACTGGGATTTTCCAGATCATTATTGGAGCGCTTAAACTTGGAAGATACATGAAGTTTGTGCCGCGTCCAGTCATGATTGGATTTGTAAATGCGTTGGCGATCCTTATTTTTACTGCACAGCTGCCCCATTTTGTGGGAGAAGGCTGGCCAATGTATGCCATGGTTGCAGGGGCACTTGCTATCATTTATTTGTTTCCGCGAATTACAAAAGTGGTTCCTTCGCCGTTGGTAGCTATTATCGTCATTACCATCATTGCTGTTACAACTGGTTCCACTGTAAGGACAGTAGGGGACATGGGGCATTTAAGCCAATCGCTCCCAACGTTCCTTATTCCTGATGTTCCATTTAACCTGGAAACGTTAAAGATTATTTTTCCTTATTCCATCGCTTTGGCTCTTGTTGGTCTCCTTGAATCGTTGATGACTGCGCAGATCATTGATGATTATACCGATACGGACAGTGATAAAAACAAGGAAGCCAGAGGACAGGGAATTGCAAACATTGTATCAGGATTCTTCGGAGGAATGGCAGGCTGTGCCATGATTGGACAATCCGGAATCAATGTCAGGTCAGGCGGAAGAGGAAGACTCTCCACTTTCGTAGCCGGTGTGTTCCTGATGGTTCTGATCGTTGTGTTAAATGATATCTTGGTTTCCATTCCAATGGCAGCTCTTGTCGGCGTCATGATTATGGTGTCCATTGGTACGTTTGACTGGTCATCATTAACGAAGCTGCACAAAATGCCGAAAACGGATGCAGTTGTTATGATTGTAACGGTCGTAACCGTTGTGATTACACATGACTTATCCAAAGGTGTTGTGGCAGGCGTCATCTTAAGTGCATTGTTCTTTGCTTCGAAAATTTCCAAAGTAGAGGTTCACTCCCAATTGGATGAAGCATTAAACAAAAAAATGATTACAGTAAAAGGGCAGTTGTTTTTCGCTTCTGTCACCGACTTTGTTTCGCAATTCGATTTTGCCGAAAAGGGAGACGAAGTTGTTATTGATCTCACACATGCTCACTTGTGGGATGACTCGGCTATCGGAGCCATTGATAAAGTTGTGTTAAAATATCGCCAACATGGTGTTAAAACCAAACTGGTTGGAGTAAATAAAGGCAGTATGGAACTGATGAACAGACTTGCGGTTCATGACAAAGAAAACGCAAAGGTTACTGCTCACTAATTAAAGAAGCAAAAAAGGGTACAATCTAAGTGTATCCTTTTTTATTGAGTTAAACCGATATCGGAATGTTTTGACAAATAAGAATTTGTTTAATATAGTGTAAATGAAAGCGATTACAATAGGGGAGGAACCGCACGATGTACAGGTATGATACATTGCTTCGGAAACAAGCCTTTGATCAGCTTTTTAATCAATCAGAACCACCAGAAGAAAATAACCTGATCCCGAATTACAGTCTTGCTTTAGCTGGAATTATAGTGGTCATTGTGAGTAAATTGATAGGATAAAAAAACAACAAGTCGAGGCATAAGCCCGGCTTGTTGTTTTTTAAAATTCGCCTCCGAATGTCTGATAAATGAGGAGGCCATTCAAAATAATAATGATGGCTGCTACCAAAATCAGCAGGATGTTGGTCCACCGCTTGTTGACGTAGCTTCCCATAATCTTTTTACTGCGAGTAAACATGATCAAAGGAATAATCGTAAACGGAAGCTGCATACTTAGAACGACCTGGCTGACCACGAGCGCTTTCCACGTATTGATTCCTGCTCCAATTATGATTAAAGCTGGGATCATGGTAACGAGTCTTCGCACCCAAATCGGTATCTTGATGTTTAAAAAGCCTTCCAGAATATATTGTCCTGCCATGGTTCCGGTTACAGAGGATGAAAGACCGGCGGAAAGCAAGGCAATGGCAAAGGCAAGACTGGCAAAACCACCGAGAAGCGGTGTCAGGGTAGAATAGGCATCTTCAATGGATGTAACCTTCAAGCCATTCTTGTAAAAGACTGCTGCCGCTACGACGATCATGGCTGAGTTAATGAACCATGCCACGTTTAACGCAAGCAGTGAATCTACGATGGCATACTTATACACCCGGTGATTATGCTTTGGCTGGTTCTTTTTCAGCCTGTTTTTCACAACGGAAGAATGAAGAAAAATATTATGCGGCATAACGGTTGCACCGAGCATTCCGATGGCTACAAGGATGCTTGCCGAGTTAAGATGGGGGACGACCAGATGATAGCCGACCTGCCCAAGGTCCGGTTTAGCATAAAACAATTCAACAATATAAACAGCCGCCACAATGATTACAAAGCCCAGAATTATTTGTTCAATAAAACGGAAGCCGTATTTATGAAGCAAAAGGATACCAAATGTAACAGCAGCTCCGATCAATGCAGCCGGAAACAAGGGAATCCCCAGCAATAAATAGATCCCGAGTGCTGCTCCGAGAAATTCGGCGAGGTCGGTTGCCATGGCAGCCAGCTCTGCTGTAATCCACAAAAAAACAGCGACCGGCTTTTTAAAATGCTGCCGGCAGTTTTCTGATAATGACTTTCCTGTGGCTACCCCGAGTTTTGCAGCTGTTGTCTGCAACAGAATGGCCATCAAGTTACTGAGCAGTAAAACCCACAATAGCGTATAGCCAAAAGCAGAACCGCCTTCGATATTGGTGGCCCAGTTTCCGGGATCGATATAGCCCACACTCACAAGAAAAGCGGGGCCGAGAAAAGGAATGGCTCTGCGAAGTTTACCTTTTCTGGGCATTGCAGCTTCCAATGCTTTACTATTCAATGTTGCTCACCTTCTTTTGCAAAATAAGTCACAGGGTGTCCTTAAGGTTAAAAAGTTTCCTGCATTCAACTTTTTGAGAATTGACTATAATATATGCGACGATACAGGAAAATGCAACAAATTCGAATTAAAACACAAGCTTTTTTCTTTTTCCCTTTCCATAGTATTTTCGAAGGAAGCTTCTTGTATCAAAAAGACTTGATAGAAAGGACATAATGTTTTCGATCGAATAATACCAATAAAGGGATTGATCTCGTAATTAAGGGGAATAGATGTAAAGAACAATCTACATAAGGGAGGCTCGGGCGTATGCAGGAAGTTTTGCTATTTGCCATAATGATCATTACTCTTGTTTATTTCATGTATCTTTGCATCGCAGAATAGCTTCTTGTCTCTCTTCCTGAATGAAGGAAGAGAGTTTTTATTTAAAATAAACTAAAGGGTCGATTTTTTATAAAAATTTCACTATAATGGAAATAGATCGAATATTTTATACATAAGGGGGATTTTAGATGCTATTGCAAGGTTTGCGTCAAAGCTGGGATCTGGAATCAATATTTAAGGGCGGAAGCCGCTCGGAGGAACTGCTTGCCGCTATCGGACGCATTGAAAAACAACTGGCTGATCTTAATCAAAAAGTCGAGAGCTTTCAATTTTCGGAGGAAGCCCTTCAGGAGGTTGTTGAAGGCGTTCAGCAAAACGCCGCGCTTATCAATGAATGTGTATCTTTTGTCGGATGTTTGACGGCGCAAGATGTCAATGACAAGCAGGCCCTGAATCTTCGCGGAAAATTGGAATCATTAAATGCTGTTTATTCTACAGTATTGGTTCTTTTGGATAACAAGATGGCGGACATTCCGGATGAAGAGTGGAATCGCGTGATTCAAAAACCTTATTTTGCTGCCATTGCTTTTCCATTGTCTGAAAGACGAAATCTTGCTTCACAAAAGCTTTCTTATGAACAAGAAGCGTTGATGAATGATTTGGCAGTCGACGGTTATCACAGCTGGTCCACTCTGTATGACACAGTCGTCGGAAAAATTGGCATAGAAGTGGAAAAGGACGGAAACAAGGAAACCCTTTCTGTCGGGCAGGCCGAAAACCGCATGACAAGTCCGGACAGAGAGGAAAGAGAAAGTGTTTTTGCCAAGTATACAGAAGCATGGGATGAGCAGGCAGATTTTTGTGCAGAAGCTTTAAACCATATTGCTGGATTCCGGAACAGTGTGTATAAACATCGTAAATGGGACAATGTCCTGAAAGAGCCTCTCGATATTAACCGAATGTCAGAGGAGACATTAAAGGCGATGTGGCAGGCGATCGAGGAAAACAAGGAGCTGTTCGTGACGTATTTGAACCGAAAAGCTTCACTGTTGGGTGTGGAGAAGCTGAGCTGGGCTGATGTGGACGCTCCTCTAACCAATGTTGACAGTACAATGAGCTATGACGAAGGTGCCAGCTTTATTGTAGAACAATTCCAATCCTTCAGTCCGAAGATGTCGGAGTTCTCCAAACATGCTTTTGAAAAGCAGTGGATTGAAGCAGAAGACCGCTCCGGAAAACGACCTGGCGGATTCTGCACAGGATTCCCGGTGAAAAATGAAACACGGATCTTCATGACGTACTCCGGTACTCCAAGCAATGTTTCCACATTGGCTCATGAACTTGGCCATGCCTTTCATTCGTACGTGATGGACGACATGCCATTTCTGGCGACAGACTATGCGATGAATGTGGCTGAAACGGCTTCTACGTTTGCTGAGATGGTGGTATCTGATGCCGCCGTGAAAAACGCAAAAAGCAAGGAGGAAAAAATCGCCCTCCTCGAAGACAAAGCTCAGCGCTCGGTTGCGTTCTTTATGAACATCCACGCACGCTTTTTATTCGAAACAAGGTTCTATGAAGAGCGCAAACAAGGCCTTGTTCCTGTTGAACGCTTGAAAGAGATCATGGTCGAAGCACAAAAAGAAGCATTTTGTGATTCATTGGGAAGCTACCACCCGTATTTCTGGGCATCAAAGCTTCATTTCTATATTACAGATGTTCCGTTTTACAACTTTCCTTACACGTTTGGCTATTTATTCAGTGCCAGCATTTATGCCATTGCCAAACAGGAAGGAACGAGCTTTGAAGAAAAGTACATTGCGTTGCTCAGAGACACTGCGAGCATGACGGTCGAAGAGCTTGCAATGAAGCATTTGAATGAAGATGTAACAAAGTCTGAGTTCTGGAAAAAAGGGATTGAAGTGGCAATCGAAGACGTGAAGGAATTTTTGGAACTGACTCAAGATTAACCTTATAAAAAAACAAAAAAAACAGCTGTAAAGCTGTTCAGGCTGTCGAGAAACTCTCGACAGTCTATTTTTTTATCCATTAACTTTATTTATTCACCGCGTTAATTTGTTATAATATAACTAACAAATAAGGATCGGACGGTGTTTGTATGTATAAGCCTAAAAAGGATACTCAGAATGAAGCAGAGTTTGTTTTTATCGAAGATTTGGTTCCTGAAGACCACCTCTTGAGGAAGATTGATCGCTATATCGATTTTTCTTTTATCGGTGAGAAAGTTCGTCCTTATTATTCAGAATCTACAGGACGTCCTTCGGACCCTATTCTGCTTTTCAAGATGATGTTCATCGGCTATTTCTACGGCATTCGCTCAGAACGACAACTTGAACGAGAAGTCAAAACCAATATCGCTTATCGCTGGTTTCTTGGCTTAAAACTGAATGACCCTGTTCCAGATCATTCCACGATCAGTTGGAACCGGCGGACTCGTTTCAAAGATACCCACGTCTTTCAAGAGATCTTTGATGAGATCGTCCTTCAAGCCATGAATCATAAAATGGTGGGAGGAAGAGTCTTATTTTCCGATTCTACCCACCTTAAAGCGAATGCCAATAAACATAAATTCACAAGAGAAGAAGTGGAAGCAGAAACAAGAGGATACATTGAAGAATTAAATCAGGCGGTCGAGGAGGACAGAGAAAAGCACGGAAAAAAGCCCTTAAAAGAGAAAGAGGAGGTGAAAGAAAAGAAGCAAATTCGCAAAAGTACGACTGATCCCGATTGTGGTTTTATGTCGCGAGACCATAAACAAGAAATGTTCTGTTATTTAGATCATAGAACGACCGATATGAAATTCAATATTATCACCGATGCCTATGTCACCCCTGGGAACGTGCATGATTCTGTGCCTTACCTTTCTCGTTTAGACCGCCAAATCGAACGATTTCAATTAGGGGTAGAAGCTGTGGCTTTAGATTCAGGCTATCTCACCACTCCGATTTGTAAGGGACTTTATGACCGGACGATTTTCGGGGTGATCGCCCACCGCAGATACCACCCAACAAAAGGGCTGATGCCGAAATGGAAATTTACATACGATAAAGAACGGGAAGTATATGTTTGTCCCAATGGCCAGGAACTCGTCTACTGCACAACCACAAGGGAAGGATATCAGGAGTATAAATCGGATCCCAAGCTATGCGCAGAATGCCCACTATTAAATGAGTGCACGCGTTCAAAAAACAAACAAAAAGTCGTAACGCGCCATGTCTGGGAAGAACATAAAGAAAAAGTACGCGACAACAGACTGTCGGCTTCTGGAAAGATGCTTTATAAATTTAGAAAAGAAAAGGTGGAGCGAAGCTTCGCAGATTCGAAAGAGCTGCATGGGCTTCGCTATTGCAGGTTGAGGGGATTACAGAATGCGAGTGAGCAGGTGCTTCTCACAGCAGCCTGTCAGAATATGAAAAAGATCGCCACACACCTAGCCAAGCTTGGCTAGGTGTGTGAGGATCTTTTTCTTCAGAGAAATCACACAACAGGGCAGTAATTCTAAACAAATAAAAAAGCTTGTGGAGAAAAAACAGAGCTTTCTCCACAAGCTGAACAGCTGTAAAGCTGTTTTTTTTTGCCCTATTGGCTTTATCTTTTTTGGATAGAGATCGTACTGATCATCAGAAAGGAAAAGGCGATCATAATAAACATAAAGAAATAGCCGGGAATGAACGGAATCAACAGGTAGCACATGGCAATCAGACAGCCTGCCACCGTAATCGGCACTCCTACAAATGATCCGGTGAATTCAGTGATATTGAAACGCGCCAGTCGTATGGCACCGCAGACGATAAATAAAATCGTAAAAATAATGCCGGGCACGCCAAATTCAAAAAGAGAAGCTTGATACATTAAAAATGCGGGTGCGATGCCAAATGAAATTAAATCACAAAGGGAATCTAGCTGTTTGCCAAACTCTGATTCTATGTTTAATTTCCGGGCAACCATACCATCAAAACGGTCAAAAAGACCAGCTAAAAAAATTAAAATAAAGCCAGTTTTCAAATCTTCTTTAAAGATAAACAATAAAGCGAGAGCACCGAGTGAGAGGTTGATCAATGTTAAAATATTGGCCGTTTGGCCTTTTACTTTTTTTACTGTGGAATCAACCCGTTCTCTTGCCGTCATGAACATAACATCACATCACTCTCCGTACCTTATGTCCGTAAGACAGGAAAGATACTTGTGTAATCAATAATTCACTATTAATGAAATATATTAGATTCTTATCATTATATGTTAATTTTGTAAATTTGGAAAGGGTATATTTCCCAATACCTTCCTGTCCGGTTTCATTAATAGTAATCCCTCTCGCTGTTCAACTCATCCTGTACGGTTTTTTCGGATAATGGAACACCACTTCGATAGGCAGCCCTGGAAATCATGTGACCCCCAACAGGCGCTGTCAGCAGAACAAATACAATTCCAAGAAGAAGCTTTCCGCTGACCAAGTCCTGAGCATACAGAAAGAAAAGGAAGGAGCCAATCAATATACCGGAAACACCCAATGTGGCACTCTTGGTTGCGGCATGAAGCCTGGAATACACGTCGGGGAACCGGAGTACGCCCAGCGTTCCCGAAAACACAACAAAGGTACCAAGGATAAGAAAAATACTAATTACGATCTCTGTCAATGAGAACACCCCTATCCAAAAATTTCGCAATGGCCACGGTTGCTATAAAGGTGAGGATGCCGATTAGCAATATGACATCATGCAGGTCAATGGTATTCAGACGAATGGAAACGAGAGCGGTAATGGCGATAAGATTTACCCCGATTGTATCAATGGCAACCGCTCTGTCTGCACTAGATGGCCCCCAAACCACCCGATAGACCAGTAGAAGAACAGAAAGGCAGTTCACAATAAGACAGACAGTAACCACATTTTCGAACCAGCTGCTCATCTTGTCACCTCCATAATTGCTTTTTCAAAGGTTTCTTTGATGGAATGAATTGTTTCATTTGTGTCGGGCAGATCGATAGCATGGATATAAATGAAGCGCTGATCTCTCGAAATATCCACCGACAGGGTGCCGGGTGTCAGAGTAATCAAATTCGCCAGCAAATTGATCTCCCAGTTGGTTTTCAAATCGATGGGGAGGGCAATAATCCCCGGCCGGAAATTCATTTTTGGTTTATAAATCCATTTTAGAACATCAAAATTTGCTAGGATCAATTCTTTTATAAACAAGAAGATGAGTTTAATGATGGCCCAAACCTTCAGGAAATAAAATTCGTCGGGGATATAGCGGTTCAGCAGATAAATCAAGCCGATCCCGACGATAAACCCGCTGACATAACTGCCAAACGAATAGTTTTCAGACAGGAACATCCAGATAACCCCAATAAAAATATTGATCAACAATTGAAAGGCCATTAATCACTCACCTCGCTTTTAAAACTTCATTTATATATTCCGACGGATTGGCTAGACCATCGGCAATCGATTGTATATGCGGATAGATCCATTCTGCTCCTATACCGAGAAAAATGGAGAAGCAAAGAAGCGCAAGAGGAGGAATCACCATTCCTGGCTTCAGTTTTATCCTTTTAACCTCTTTTTGTTCACCCCAAAACGCCATGATAAAGATTCGAATGATGGACAGCAGGATCAACAGGCTGCAGCCAAGACCGATGGCAGCGATCATATAGTGTTTTTCTGCAAAAGCTCCTTTTAGCAGTAACAGTTTACCGATAAATCCGCTAAATGGAGGGATTCCGGCAAGAACGAGAGCCGAAAGGAAAAACATCCAGCCGACCAGCGGATATTTTTTTATATACCCACCCATCTGCCGCAAATCGCTTGTACCGGCAATATAAACGAGAATGCCTGCCAGGAAGAACAGGGCCGCTTTTATTATCATGTCATGAACCAGGTAGTAAATAGTACCCGCCAGTGATTCTGATGAAAACGTACCGATTCCAAGTATCATAAAACCGATGGCAGGAATAATGTTGTAAGCAATTATCAGTTTTACATTATGGGTGGACAAAGCTCCTATCACACCGAAAACCAGAGTGAAACCTGCCAGTACGACGAAGAAGGTATGAGTTGTTTCCAATTTGTAAATGAAGATTAAGGAAAAGACCCGTAAGATGGAGTAAATTCCAACCTTCGTCAACAAAGCCCCAAACAGAGCGGAGATGACAGGTGGCGGCGCAGTGTACGATTTTGGGAGCCAAAAGTAAAGCGGGAAAAGGGCTCCTTTCGTGGCAAATACAACAAACAACAGAATGGCGATGGCCGTTAGAACTCCTTTTTGCTGTACATCGCCTACACGCTCGGCCAGCTGGGCCATATTCACGGTTCCTGTAACCGAATATAAAAACGCTACGGTTGTAACAAACAACATGGATGAAAAAAGGTTAAGCAGTACGTATTTAATGGATTCTCTCAACTGGATTTTTGTGGCACCAAGCACAATTAATCCATAGGAAGCCATCAGCAGCACTTCAAAAAAGACGAACAGGTTAAAAAGGTCACCTGTCAGAAAGGCACCGCTGACCCCCGCAATGAGAATCAGAAACAGCGTGTAGAAATAGTGCTTTTCACGTTCTTCATCGAGTGTCGCTCCTGCATACCAGCAAGCAGCCAACGCGATGATGTTGGTGGTTAAAATCAGCAAAGAAGACAACTTGTCGGCAATAAGAATAATGCCATAGGGGGCTTTCCACCCGCCGGTCTCAAGGATCAATGCGCCTTTCGAAAAAACCTCGTAAACGATGAATACCGCAGTAGCTGTATTGATCAAGAGGACAACAAAAGACAATAGCCGGACAGTTGCTAATTTATTATGAAAAAAAATAAACATTGCACCAAAAAACAAAGGAATCAGAATAGGAAGGATGACTAGATTACTCATCTTCAGTACCTCGCAATTGGTCCATCATATCTGTGTTGTTTTTCTGGTAAGCACGATAAGCCAAAACAAGTAAAAAGCTGGTCACTCCAAAACTGATAACAATGGAGGTCAGGATGAGCGCTTGAGGAAGTGGATCTGTATAGTGCTGGATTCCTTCACTTAATACAGGAGGTGCGCCTCGGTTTAATTTTCCCATTGTTAATATCAATAGATGGGCTCCGTGGGAAACCAAAGCCGTCCCCAGGATGATACGGAGCAATTGGCGCTGCAGCAGGAGATAAATCCCTGCTGCAAAAAGGGCGCCTCCCAAAATACACATCAAAATTTCCATTATTGCTCCATTCCTCCTTTTTTTCGTAATCGTATTTTAATCATTCCATAGATCCCTAGTGCTGCCAAGCCGAGAACCGTGATCTCAAACATGGTGTCCAGCCCCCTGAAATCAACAAGAATAACGTTCACGATGTTCTTACCACCGCCAAGCGAGTAGGAGGTTTTGACAAAGTAGTCAGAGATGGGCTGAAACCATTTCGAGCTGTGTGATGAGATAGCGACTAATGTAACGAGTGTACCTGCTGCTAACGCAATCAGGACATCCGCCACCTTGGAACGCAGCGGTTTAGAGTCTGGTTTCATCACAGGCAGGTGGGAAAAACAGAGTAAAAAGAGAACAACGGTTACTGTTTCAATAATGAGCTGAGTTAGAGCAAGGTCTGGAGCACGGAACAGGACAAACAACAGCGCCAATCCATAACCGACCACGCCGATTACAATTACGGCAGCGATGCGGCGTTTCATAAAAATGGTGGCCACTGCTGCTATCAACATGGCAACGCCCGTAATAACCTCCGGCCATTTTACAGGTGAAAGATCCGCCGTACTGAAGGCAAATCCACCGGTGGCAGCCATCATCCCTGCGGTCACGCATACCAGAAACAATACAATGATTGCTAAATATAGACTTAATGAACCTGTCATGTAAGAAGATGTAGTCTTTTTTGCTCCCCGCAGCAAACTGTTAAGAAGTGCCTGATATGCTTTGTCAGCAGAAAGTTTTCCGGGAAGATACAGGTAAATATTCTCCCAGTAACGCTTGAAAAGAGATAACAAGGCGCCTGCAGCGACTACGATCAGAGACATAATGAGCGGAAGTTTAATGCCATGCCAAAACGCCACATGTATATGGATTGAATTTCCGGCTATTGCACCAGCCGCGGGTGCCAAAAGGCGTTCATTGATCAGGTTGGGAAGAACGCCGATTACGACAATGAAACAAACGAGCAAGAACGGCGGAATCAGCATGCCGAACGGGGCTTCATGCGGTTTTTTCTCTAGCCGGTCCAATTGGACTTTCCCTCTGAAGGTTCCAAAGAATAAATACATGGAATAGACAAACGTAAAGATGCTGCCCAAAACAGCGAGATAGGGAAAGAAAGGTGCTGCCTGTTCGGCAAGACCGGATGGAGCCGCTGTTTGCAGCGATGCATCAAAAAACATTTCTTTACTTAAAAACCCATTAAAGATAGGGAGAGGGAACCCTGCCATGGAAAACGTTCCAAAGAATGCAAGAGTTGCGGTTATCGGCATAAAGGTCATCAAACCGCCGAGTTTCCGAATATCTCTTGTCCCTGTTTCATGGTCCACAATCCCGGCAACCATGAACAGGCTGCCCTTAAAGGTGGCGTGATTAAAAATATGAAAAACCGCCGCAAAAATGGCAGCCTCTGAACCAAATCCGAGCATGGCCATGATCATTCCAAGCTGGCTGATGGTGGAGAAAGCCAGTATGCCTTTGAGATCCGTTTGCCGGACGGCCATGAATGAACCCCAACATAGGGTGACCAGACCAAAGCCTGATACGCAAAGGAAAAACAGATCACTGCCGGTGAACAATAATGATAATCTGGCAACCAGGTAGATCCCCGCTTTTACCATGGTGGCGGAGTGAAGATAAGCACTAACAGGGGTCGGAGCTTCCATGGCATCCGGAAGCCAGGTGTGGAAAGGAAACTGAGCCGACTTGGTAAAGGCACCGACTAAAACGAGCAGCAAGATGGCTGTAAATAGAGGACTTGCCATAAACTCTTCTTTTTGGCTGATGATTTCCCTGATGCTGGTGGTGTCAGTTGCAATCCACAATAGTAGAAAACCGCCGAGCATGGAAAGCCCGCCAAACACTGTGATCATCATGGATTTTAGAGCGCCATATACGGATCGCGCACGGTGTGACCAGAAACCGATCAGCAAAAAAGAAGATATGCTGGTAAATTCCCAGAACGTATACAGAACAAATAGATTATCAGACATCACAAGCCCCAGCATGGATCCCATGAAAAGCAGCAAGTAAATATAAAAGTGAATCAAATTTTCTTTTTTGCTCAAATAAAAAACAGAATACAAAACAACCAAAAAGCCAATGCCTGTTATGAGCAACGTGAATAGAAGGCTAAGCCCATCCAGGTAAAAGGAAAGCTGTATACCCATCGATGGAATCCAGTTCGTCAATGAAGCCACAGGCTGTCCTTCTGAAATTCCGCTACTGTGTGTCAAAAACAAAATAAACAGAACGAAAGGGATAATTGCCACCAACCATCCGGTATGGAACGTCTTTGAAAGCGGGCGGGAAAAAAGAGAAAGCAAAAGGGCCGCGATAAAAGGCAAAGCAATGTAGTACAAAAACAAATCCGTTCCTCCTTCTAAAGTCATGATTATGTATGTGATTTTTTAACCATTGCCATTTCATTGTAAGCAGAAAAAACAGGGACAATCAACTTAAAACCGTTGAAAATACTGAATGTTTTTGTTTCTTCCTATTTAATATAAAAATCTGAAAAAACATGAATGATGAGAGTTGAAAATACGGTTAGTTTTTCCTGCAAGGGAGGGTTCTATAATCAACATAAAAAAAAAGCCTCATCTAGTGATGGGCTTTCAGGAAATAAACGTTCAATCTCTTCTCAAGGGATCTTCGTTCAATTTCTTGTTGGATTAAAGAGATAAAGTCAGAGCTCAGTCGCAGTTCTTTTGCTTTAAAATAAGATTCAATCAAAAGTTCGTCCGATAAATTTTCCATAAGTGAGCTGCCATCGGGTGGCATGTTCACCTCCTGTTTTTTTAAATGCCCTAGGATGCATTTTTTCACGGTGAATGGGTTATGAAATGGTTCAGATCCGCATAAACTATAAGTTCAGATACTTTCTAAATTCAGCTTACCATGAAAAAGAAAACAGAACAATCGTTCGAATATCCACAATGTTTGGTGGATAACCTGTGGGTAGGTTGTTTATAAGACAGAAAATTCTGCTCGTTTCGCAGGGAAAAATGTTGATAAAGTTATCCACATTGTCGGATGCGAACAATTTGTCGAAAACTTTTCTGAACAAGCATTCTTTTTCAGAGGCTGGCAGCTGTCTGAAAACAATAAAAAAGTTGTTCCATGGCGAATAACTGGTACAATGTAAAAGTGTAACTGAATGAAATAGTATAGAGGTGTCCAGCATGTTAAAACAATTTTTGCCGGATGAACATGTCCAGAGTATTTTTGATATAACGCCTGAAATGTTATTGAAACGGAATGTAAAAGGAATCATTACTGACCTGGATAATACCCTTGTTGAGTGGGATCGTCCGGAAGCGACTCCAGAACTGATAAAATGGTTTAGTTCATTTAAGGAGAAGGGAATTTTAATAACGATAGTTTCCAACAATACGCAGCAGCGGGTAAGCAGTTTTTCTGACCCTGTACAAATACCATTTATTTATAGCGCAAGAAAACCGATGTCCCGAGCGTTTAAGCGGGCAATCCGCGACATGCACCTGAAGCGCGATGAGATCGTGGTAATCGGCGATCAATTGTTAACGGATGTACTGGGAGGAAACCGCCTTAAACTGCACACCATTATGGTTGTGCCTGTGGCCAGCACGGACGGATTATGGACAAGAGTAAACAGAAAAATCGAAAGAATGTTATTGTCTTGGATGAAAAGGAAAGGCATGCTCAACTGGGAGGAATAAGATTGAAGGAACAGATTAAATGTATCGGATGCGGAGCGCCCATACAGACAGAAAACAAGGAGGAGCTCGGCTATGCACCACCCTCGAGTTTAAAGAGGGATGTTGTCATTTGCCAGCGTTGTTTTCGTTTAAAGCATTATAATGAAATCCAGGATGTCAGCCTTACGGATGATGATTACCGCAAAATTTTATCCGGCATCGGAGATACGGATGCATTGGTTGTTAAAGTCGTTGATATTTTTGATTTTAACGGTTCTTGGCTGCCGGGCATCCACCGCTACATCGGCAGAAACAAACTTATGCTGATTGGGAATAAGGTAGATTTGCTTCCTAAATCCGTTAACAAAAACAGACTGACACAGTGGATGTCTTCCATGGCCAGGGAGCTGGGTGTAAAGGCAGAGGAAGTCCATCTTGTATCCGCTGCAAAAGGAACGGGTCTTTTGGATGTGGCTGAACGGATTGATGAGCTGCGCGGCGGCAGAGATGTCTATGTAGTAGGCTGTACGAACGTGGGGAAATCAACGTTCATTAATGGGCTAATCAAACAGCTTGGCACGGAGCAGGAAGACATCATTACAACATCCCATTTTCCGGGAACCACGTTGAACTTGATCGATATTCCTTTGGATGAAGAGAGTGCTCTTTTTGATACGCCAGGTATTATCAACCATCACCAAATGGCTCACTTTGTCAGCAAGGATGAGCTGAAGTTCATTATGCCTAAAAAAGAAATCAAGCCGATGGTCTTCCAGTTGAATGAGGCTCAGACTCTGTTTTTGGGAGGACTCGCACGTTTCGATTATATCAGTGGAGGAAGAAGGTCTTTTGTCTGCCACGTGTCCAATGACTTAAATATCCACCGGACGAAGCTTGAGAATGCAGATGAGCTGTATCAAAATCACCTCGGTGATCTTTTGTCACCGCCTTCTGATCCGGATAACCTGCCTCCGCTAAAAAGGCATGAGTTTACCATTAAGGAAAAGGATACAGATGTGGTGATATCGGGCCTTGGCTGGGTTACGGTTAAAGAACCGGGGGTCAGGATTGCAGCCCATGCACCAGAAGGCGTTGCTGTGACGTTAAGGCCTTCGCTCATTTAACTGAGGGGAGAGGGAAGGATGAGAAAAAAAGTTGGTTTAATTGGATATCCTGTCAGCCATTCCATGTCTCCACAGATGCAGAATGGTGCTTTTGAAAAAGCAGGGCTTTCCTATGTTTATGATAAATATGAGGTACATCCGGACCAGTTGGCAGAAGCTGTCCGGGACATGAGTGAAAAAGGCTTTGCCGGGTGGAATGTAACGATTCCGCATAAGCAGGCCATTATGCCGTATCTTGATGAAATTGCAGAAGATGCCTTGAAAATTGGAGCAGTCAATACGGTAGTCAATGAAAACGGAAAATTGACCGGGTACAATACTGACGGCGCCGGTTTTTTAAAAGGTTTGATGCGCCATGTCAGCTTTCCAATGGAAGAGGCAAAGGTTCTCATCATTGGAGCAGGAGGAGCGTCCCGGGCCATCAGCTATGCAATGAGCAAAGAAGGACCGAAGACCATTGCGATCACGAACCGGACGATGGAAAAGGCACAAGACATTTTTAGCGAGTGTTTGAGAGACCAGGACCAGGTCATCTCCCTTCACGAAGCGGAAGAAAGGCTCACTGAATTCAACATTGTCATTAATACCACATCGATCGGCATGAAAGAGGACCGTTTGCCTTTACGTGTGAATCATCTAAAAGCGGGAACCGTGGTTTCGGATATTATTTATAATCCTTTTAAGACCGCTTTATTAAAAGAGAGCGAAAAACGAGGGGCCATTATTGATAATGGAGTGGCCATGCTGGTTTTTCAGGGCGCGCTGTCGTTTGAAAAATGGACAGGTGTTGCGCCGGACGCATCATTGATGGAGAAGATTGTGATTGAAGAATTGGGAGGAAGTTATGTTAACAGGTAAACAAAAACGCTTTTTGCGTTCCAAAGCAAATCCGATTCAGCCTATTTTTCAGGTAGGAAAAGGCGGAGTCAACAGCAATATGATCAAACAAATCCAGGAAGCCCTGGAAGCCAGAGAGCTGATTAAAATCAGCATTCTTCAAAACTGTGAAGAACCGCGCGAGGAAGTGGCGGAAGCCGTTGCCAAAGGCACGAAGGCTGAGCTCGTTCAAGTGATCGGGAACGTCATTATTCTTTATAAAGAGTCCAAAGAAAACAAAGAGATCGTACTTCCTTAAAGGAATGATACAATGGCGAAAATAGGGATATTTGGAGGGTCTTTTCATCCTCCTCACAATGGGCATTTACTCATTGCTCAGGAAGCGCTGAGTGCTTTTTCACTTGATGAGGTGATTTGGATGCCAGCCAATCATCCTCCGCATAAACAATTGGCATCTGGTGTCTCAGATCATGACAGGATTGAGCTGGTTAAAGCGGCAATCCAGGATAATGCTAAATTTTCCCTCTCTTTGATCGAGTTTGAAAGGGAAGGGCCTTCATATACTATAGATACGATCAAAGAACTTCAAAAAAAGAATCCGGATCATGAGTACTTTTTTATCATTGGTGGAGATATGCTCGATTCACTGGACACCTGGCATGAGATTGATGAATTGAGCCGTATGGTAACCTTTATAGCCATCAATCGTAGCGGTCATCCGCTTAACGCCGAACATAATCCATATCAGGCCGCCATGCTTGAAGTGCCGTTATTTGATGTTTCCTCTACCCTTATCCGGGAAAGAGTGTCTCAAGGGGAAAACACCACGTATCTCATTCCGGAACGTGTCAGAAAACAAATCGAGGTGAAGGGACTTTATGGATCGCGAAAAAGCCCTTGAAATAGTTAAAGAACAATTAACAGAGCACCGCTATCAGCATACGCTTGGCGTTGTGCAAACCGCTCTTGAACTTGCAGACCGATATGAAGAGGATCAAGTTAAGACAGAACTGGCCGCTATCTTTCATGATTATGCCAAGTTCCGGTCAAAGGAAGAGATGAAGGAAATTGTAAGAAAGCAAGCCATGCCGGAAAGTCTGCTTCATTATGGAGGAGAGCTCCTTCATGCGCCAGTCGGCGCCTACCTGGTAGAAAAGGAAGCAGGAATTAATGATCGTGACATTTTGGCTGCAATCGCCTATCATACGACCGGCCGTGTAGGGATGGGGAAGCTTGAGAAAATTATTTTTCTGGCCGATTATATCGAACCTGGAAGAAAGTTTCCCGGGGTGGAAGAGGTTCGGCAGCTGGCAAACGAAGATCTGGACACAGCGTGCCTTCAAGCGCTGAAAAATACAGTAACTTTTCTGATGAAGCAAAATCAGCTGGTCTATCCGGAAACGATCAATACGTATAACAGTCTTTTGGCACAGCTGAAAAATAATAAAGGAAACGGAGGAATGTAATTTTGAATGAACAGGAACTGATTGAACTCGTAGTGAAAGCGGTGGATGACAAGCGGGCAGAAGACATTATGATGCTCGATATGAAGGGGATTTCTCTAGTCGCAGATTATTTTCTAATTTGCCATGGGAATTCTGAGAAACAGGTTCAGGCCATTGCCCGGGAGCTTAAGGATGTAGCCGCAGAGAAGGAAATCAATATTCGAAGGATGGAAGGTTTTGATCAGGCAAGATGGGTTCTTGTTGATATGGGAGATATGGTAGTACACGTTTTTCACCGTGATGAACGATCCTATTACAACCTGGAAAAATTATGGGGAGATGCCCCATCTGTTGACCTGAACCAAATCCTTTCATAAATAAAAGGAGCAGGCATGAGCTATCAACATTTTGCGTATTATTATGATCAATTAATGGAAGACGCTCCTTATGAGCAGTGGATCTCTTTTTTTGAACAGGCGATTGTCTCTGTTGGAGCTGACATATCGAGTGTTCTTGATGTTGGCTGCGGGACAGGCTCGATTTCCATACCGCTTGCGTTAAAGGGTTATGATGTAACCGGAATCGACCTGTCCGGCGATATGCTTGCTGTGGCTCACGAAAAGTCGTTGACCCAGCATGCCTCTGTTCAATTTCTGCAGCAGGATATGACCGAGATCGACGGCTTGCCGGAGTTCGATGCTGCTGTCATTTTTTGTGATTCACTGAACTATCTTTTGACAGAAGAGAAGGTAGCTGCAGCCTTTCAGTCAATATATCGGCATCTGAAGGAAAACGGGCTATTTTTGTTTGATGTACACAGCCTTTATAAAATTCATAACATTTTCTCAGGGAATACATTCGCTGAAAATGCGGAAGAGGTTTCCTACATCTGGCAGTGCTATGAAGGGGAATATCCTGACAGTGTAGAACATGAACTAAGCTTTTTTGTACGGGAAGAGGACTCGCGATATTCCCGATTTGATGAAGTACATATGCAAAGAACATTGTCAGTGAAGGCTTATGAGCAACTTCTTGAAGAAGTGGGCTTCACGGTATTGAAAATTACTGGGGACTTTTCAGAGAATAAACTTGAATCCGAAGCCGAGAGAATCTTTTTTATTTGTAAAAAATCAAAATAAGCCATCATAACCGATGGCTTATTTTTTTCTTTTAAGGAAGGATTTCGGGGATAATGAGAGAAATCTTATTTTAGTTCTTCTTTTACCTCGAATTGCTCACTGATCTTTTCACATTCCTCATGGTATTTTTCATGCGTCCGTTCGATCACACGATCAAATACTTCTCCTGCATCCTCATTCAATATCTTGATTCCTTCTCCTGTTATGCCACCTTTTACACACACTTTTTCAATCAGCGATGGAAGAGAAAAAACCTCTTTTTCCAACAGTTTGCCCATGCCGATAATCATTTCACTGGCAAGAAGAGTAGCCTCATTTTTGGTAAGGTCCGTCTTTTTTACAGCACTGTCCACAAAGCATTGCACAAGGTAACCGATGAAGGCTGGACCGCAGCTGGCGATGTCGGATGAAATGCGGGTGACATTTTCGCCGATAATCACAGGCTTTGATATGAAAGACATGAGCGATAACAATTTTTCCTGATATTCAGTGTGGCATCTCGAGCCAAACGTAATAAGGGAAGTGCCGGAAAGTGCCCGGTTTGTAATGCTTGGGATCGCTCGGGCTACGTTACAGTCAAGTAAATTTTCTATCTGTTCACAAGAGATGGGACTTGTAATCGAGACGACAAGTTTATGTTTTGAAATGTGTTTTTTATTTTCACAAAGAAGGTCAAAAAATTGGTGCGGTTTTACACAAATGAACAGAATATCTGCAAAACGAATCACATCTTCTGCGGCAGCTGCCACCCGTAGTTTGGGATGGGCAGCCTGCAGCGCTTCGGCCTTGGACAGTGTCCGGTTGGTCACCATAATGCGTGACGGTTGTACAGCAGCCGATTCAATAAAGGAAGACACCAGGATGCTTCCCATATTTCCCGTTCCAATAAACCCTAGCTTCACTGTTTACTCCTCCTCTCCTTGATCCATCCTACCTTGATACATATGCATACGAGGCCTGTTTTATGAAAAAATGAAAGGAGACACGGTATGCTAAAAAAATATGAAGTTTGGTTTCGTAAGCTTCGTTATATACTGCCTGCTGTTCTTGTAGTGGGGATAGGGGCAGTGTACGTGTATGAACAAAAGGTACCTACGGAGGAAACAGCCATAGAGGAGCTGCCACAGGAATTAACAGCGAAAGAACCGAATGCTGCCCAGAGTCCTGTGAAAGAGAGCCAAAAGCCGGCGAATTTGCAACCGGCAAAAATTATGCTCGATATAAAAGGAGCTGTGGTCCGTCCGGATGTATACGAAATGAAGGAAGGAGACCGGGTGATTGATGCGGTGGAAAAAGCCGGAGGATTCACGAAAAACGCTGAACAGCGCAGTGTAAACCTTTCAGGCAGGGTAAAAGATGAGATGCTGCTCTATATTCTTGAAAAAGGTGAAGAAGCAACAGTGCCCGCTGCGGCTGATACCTTGGGAAATGGAGCAGGACAGGAGACTGACAGCGGACAGGCTGCAGTGAATATTAACACAGCCAATGATCAGGAACTGCAGACCATAACCGGCATCGGACCCTCAAAAGCGAAAGCCATCATCACATTCAGGGAAGAGAATGGTGGCTTTAAAACGGTTGACGATCTGTTGAATGTGCCTGGCATTGGAGAGAAATCGCTTGAAAATATGAGAGCCCAAGTTACTGTCGATTAGGATTTTTCATTGACTATCCACTTGGAGAATGCCTACACTAAAGACAAGAGTCGATTGGGGGAGAGAAAAAATGGAGCGTATTTCCTGGGATGAATATTTTATGGCGCAAAGCCATTTGCTTGCCTACAGAAGCACATGCACAAGGCTGGCAGTGGGAGCGACGATTGTGAGAGATAAAAGAATTATAGCGGGAGGATACAACGGTTCTATCTCAGGCGGTGTCCACTGTATAGATGAAGGATGCTATGTTATTGACGGACATTGTGTACGCACCATTCATGCAGAGATGAATGCTATCCTGCAGTGTGCAAAGTTCGGGGTTCCCGTAGAAGGTGCAGAAATGTATGTCACACACTTTCCTTGTCTTCACTGTTGCCGAACCATTATACAAAGTGGAATTAAAACCTTGTATTACGCACAGGATTACAAAAACCATCCCTATGCCATTGAACAATTCAGGGAAGCTGGCCTTGTTGTGAAGCAGGTTCCGTTTAATGAGAACAAGATGAACCCGCATTATGAGGATCAAATGGAGCTGACGTTTGAACTTTTACAAGCCATGGAAGAAGGGGCTGCAGACAGTCAGGATAAAGTCGAAAGGCTCAGACAGAAGGCTGAGCAGCTCTATCCTGCCCCACTGCATCTGAAATAAAGATGAAGGCAGGCTATCTTTATGCACTATGTGCGATAGCGGCAATCTATTCATCGAATGAACATTACATCTGGGCGATTCTCATAATCGCTCTTTTTTATTTTTTACCGAGGGTGGATGGAAAAACGGTTTTCCTTTGCTTGCTTGTCTTTGTATTTTTTTATTTTTATTACCAATTGGCCGATGGACGAAATGTAACGGATCTGAAGGGCGATGAAGGAGTATTCCTCGGAAAGATCGAAAGCATCCCTGACATTGACGGGGATTTGCTGAGCTTTAGGCTCAAACTGAAGGAAGAAACGGTCATCGTCCGGCAAAAAATTTCTTCACAGGAACATCAAAAATCCCTACGGGGTCAGCTAAAAGCGGGGATGGTCTGCCAGTTTCAGGGGAAGCTGGAACATCCGCCAGGGCAAGAGAATTTTGCCGGAATGAATTATTCCGAGTATCTAAGAAAACAAGGGATTCATTGGCTGGTCACCGGTAAAGCTCTGCTGACATCCCAGTGCAAATCACAGGATCGCTCGTTTTTTGATCATCTGATCTCTTTTCGATCGAAAGAAATTCAATTCATTGAGCGTACCTACCCCGAGGAAATCTCAAGCTTGTTGAATGCGCTGGTCTTCGGATATCGGGACCATATTCCCGATAAAATCAATGAGGCGTATCAGCGTCTCGGCCTATCCCATTTGCTTGCTGTATCAGGATTGAACGTCGCCATTCTTTCCGGGATGCTCTTCGTTCTGCTTCTAATGGCGGGTGTGACCCGAGAACAGGCGGCTGTATGTATTGCTGCCATACTGCCTTTGTATATATTTTTGACAGGTGGTGAAGCATCCATTGTGCGTGCCGGCATGATGGGAATGTGTATCGTGCTGTTGCAGCTATATAGAACGGAAGTGCATCCTTTAGCCATCATCTCTTGCGTTTGCCTGGTTATGCTTCTCATCAACCCCTATTATGCCTTTCAGCTTGGTTTTCAGCTTTCTTTTTTGAATGTGTTTGCGCTGATGGTTTCTTCCCGTTTTATTTTCATCCGCTATTCTTCCTACTGGGTTCAAATCTTCATGTCCAGTTTGATTTGCCAGTTGGTGTCCTACCCGCTGATTATTACCTCGTTTTATGAAGTTTCCCTTTGGTCTTTGCCGCTAAATCTCCTCTTCATCCCGTTAGTATCTATCATTGCTCTTCCCAGTGCCAGCCTTGGTGTTCTTTTTTCATTTGTTTCGGTTTCTTTAGCTAAACTTCTTTTTTATCCGGCAGTGCTTGTCCTGAAATTTACAAACCACACGCTTCTTGGCTTGGATCATGATACCTATGCCATGACGTTTGGTAAACCGCCGTTCATTATGTTCCCTGTTTATTATGCGGGGATTTTATACTTTTTGATTTGTTTGGAAAAAGGTGGTCTGACCCGGATGTTGATCCCGCCGCTCCTCTGTCTGTTTTCTGCTGGGATCCTGCATTGGAATATTCATCTTTTCGATAATAAGGCAAGAGTGACTTATTTAAATGTGGGACAAGGGGACAGTACATTGATTGAGCTCCCATTTCGTAAGGGAGTCTATTTGATTGATACAGGAGGCACCATCCATTTTCCAACAGAAGCGTGGAAGAAACGAAGGAAGGAGTATGATGTCACGAAGGAGGTAGTGCTTCCGGCTTTAAAAGCGAGGGGAATAAGGGAAATTGATAAACTTATTCTCACACATGGTGACATGGATCATATCGGCGGGGCACAAACCCTTCTATCAGGTATAAAGGTAAAAGAAGTGCTGTTTCCGAAGGGAACGATCAAAGAACCGCTGGAAACACGGGTATTATATGAGGCGGCAAAAAGACACGTGCCGATCACCGTTACACAGAGGGGTAAAAGCTGGTCGGCGGGGGGAGGCGGGGTGTTTCAGGTGCTGTCTCCCTATGGAGACGAAACGGAAAGCAATGCACGCTCCATTGTTATCAGGGCACAAATAAATGCCGCGTCCTTTTTATTTACCGGAGATCTGGAGGAGGAGGGAGAGCAGCGGATTCTGAGAGAGAGGCAGCCGACCGAGGCGACCTTTCTTAAGGCTGGCCATCATGGCAGCAAGACTTCCTCGTCTGCTGCGTTTATTGATCAAGTAAAACCGTCTTATGCCTTGATTTCAGCCGGAAAAAATAACCGGTATGGGCATCCCCATCCTGAAGTGATGAAACGATTTCTTGACCGGGGGGTTAAAACATTCCGAACGGATGAACAGGGTGATGTAGAAATTACGGTTTCAGGTGGAGGCTGGAAAATCCGGCATAGTGTAACCGCCTCCAAAAAATAAAAAGAAGCCTCACTGGGGGCTTCTTTTTATGTATTAAGATGCAATTAATTTGATGATAACTCCCAGTGCAAAGATTAACGTGAAAAAACCAAAGGACCAAACAAAGCCCATGCCTGAATCGATTAAATCATTCCGTTTGCTTTGAACGTCTTTTTCGAACTGATTCATTTCCGCAACCCTCCCATATCGATATAAGTATAAGCTATCCCTAAAAAAAAATCCATAAAGGATTCAGAATTGCACAGCAAATCCTGTATTCTTTTCCTGTTTTGCTAACTGTTGTCACCAATATCGCTGAGCCGCATAGGATATCATAACATTAAAGGGCAATATCAGGGTTTACTCGCTGGCTGCCGGGAGTCCCGGGGTCCTGGTAACCGGTGTTTAATATAAATGAAGAAGCGGCATATGCTGCTTCTTCTTTCTGCATTACATGCAATGAGGTTCCACTATTGAAAAAAAATGCGTTCCGTCATAGGATAAGAATAGAGAAAGTTTGAGGTGAAGGATTTGTCAATTACAGCATTACAAAAGAAATTAAAACAGAATCAATTTGCTCCCTATTATATTTTGTACGGGACAGAATCTTATATTATAGAGAAAGCCATTTCATCTATTGTGAAGTACGCATTGAACGATGAAGACAAGGATTTCAATTATTCAGTATACGACTATCAGGAAACGCCGGTACAGGCGGTAATGGAGGATGCAGAGACACTCCCGTTCATGGGAGACAGGCGTGTGGTTGTCATAAAAAATGCTCTTTTTCTTACGGGAGCAAAAGACAAAAGCAAGGTGGAGCATGATTTATCCACCGTCGAACGGTACATACAAGATCCTGCTGATTTTACAATACTTGTTTTTGTGGTGCCAGCTGAAAAGCTGGATGAACGGAAAAAGATTGTCAAAACATTGAAGAAAAACGGCGAGGTTCTTGCCGCCTCCCCGATAAGCGGGGATTCAGCGATTGAATGGATCAAGGACCGTGCCATGCAGCAAGGCGTTTTTATAGATGCAGACGCTGCCCAATATTTGAGTTCAAAAGTCGGTAATGAGCTGATGGCTCTCGTGCAGGAAATGGATAAGCTTGCATTGTTTGTAGGTGAGGGGAACAACATTTCCATTGAAGTCATTGATCAGCTGGTTCCCCGCACGCTTGAAGACAATATCTTTTCCCTGATTGATGATATCGTTCATAAGAAAATTGATGAGGCTCTCAGAACATTTTATGATTTAATGAAACAAAATGAGGAGCCCATTAGAATTCTTTCTTTAATGGCTCGTCAATTCCGGATTATCTTTGGTGTGAAAGAGCTGTTTGCCAAAGGATACGGGGAAAAGCAAATTGCCGGGGCGCTTAAGCTGCATCCCTATGCGGTCAAACTCGCTTCCAGACAGGCAAGGATGTTTGACGAACAAGAACTGTTTACCCTTCTGGACCGGATTGCAGAAGCTGATTATGAAATGAAAACCGGTAAAATGGACAAGCAGCTGATTTTGGAGCTTATCATGCTAAAAATGGCCAAATAAAAACGAGGAAGACCCGCAAAAGGGACTCTTCCTCGTTTTTATTTAGAGTCTGCTCCAAAAATAAAAACGACCCATAAGGTCGTTTCATGTCTGTTCCCGTATTACGCGTTAATTCCGTTCAACGCTTTAGCAAGACGAGACTTTTGACGTGATGCTGCGTTTTTATGGATAAGTCCTTTAGTTGCCGCTTTATCAACTTTTTTAGTAGCAGCTACAAAAGCTTCTTTCGCACCTTCAGCATCGTTGTTAGCGACCTTCGTTTCGAAATTTTTCACAGCTGTACGCATAGCAGACTTTAAAGAAGCATTGTGAGCACGGTTCTTATCGTTCGTTTTTACACGTTTAATAGCAGATTTAATATTAGCCAATCCATTCACCTCCCTAACATTGCAACTTGGGTTGCAAAAAAATAGGACACAAAGTATTCTATCAGTTTCATTCTTCAATTGCAATACAAGAATGAAAAGGGTTTTTGCGGGCAAAAATAGAGACAATATATCCCATGACAGGACGGTGCCTAAATGAACAGCAAAGACCTTGATTTGAACAAGTACAATGTCCGGACCGATTTAGCAATTGAAGCGCATGAAATGCTGGTCAATGATGAAAAGATGAAGGAGAAAGAAAGCACGATAGAAGGAATCATCATCAAAGAACAGGATCATGACGGGATAAAACTGACCCGGGTGGAAATTGATGAACGTGGAGCAGAGGCTACAGGCAAAAAGCCAGGTACGTATTTAACGTTTGAAATGCAGGGCATCCGAGAAAAGGATTCCGCTCTGCAGGAGCGGGTTCAGGAAGTATTTGCCCACGATTTCAGAAATTTTATGAACGAGCTGGGCATCCAGGAGACGGATACAGCTTTGGTCGTCGGTCTGGGCAACTGGAACGTCACACCTGATTCACTGGGTCCAAACGTATTGGAAAATCTGCTGATCACCAAACATTTATTTGATATATCTCCTGAGAACGTGGAGGAGGGGTTTCGGCCGGTGTGCGCCATTTCTCCAGGAGTGATGGGAATCACCGGTATAGAGACAAGCAATATTATTGAAGGTGTGATCAAAAAAGTCAATCCTGATTTTGTCATTGCCATTGATGCTCTTGCCTCACGCTCGCTTGAACGGGTAAACACCACCATTCAGGTTTCTGACAGTGGAATCCATCCGGGTTCAGGGGTAGGCAACAAACGAAAGGAACTCAGCAAGGAGACGCTTGGTATTCCCGTGATTGCAATTGGCGTTCCAACGGTTGTGGATGCAGTTACCATTGCAAGTGACACGATTGACTATATTTTGAAACATTTTGGACGGGAAATTAAAGAGAAGGATAAGCCTTCTAAATCTCTGGCTCCTTCATGGATGACATTTGGAGAAAAAAAGGTACTGAAAGAGGATGATCTTCCGGCGCAAGAGCAAAGACAGTCGTTTCTTGGAATGGTGGGCACATTGGAGGAAGATGAAAAGAGGGCATTGATAAGAGAAGTGCTGTCACCCCTCGGTCATAATTTAATGGTAACTCCGAAGGAAGTGGATACGTTTGTGGAGGACATGGCCAACGTGATCGCAGTGGGGCTGAATACCTCGCTTCACAGACAGGTGGACCAATCGAACAGTTCTTCTTATACGCATTAACACATAATAGGACAAGCTTTCACATACGAATGTATTAAATTGAAGGTGAACGGAGTGGGTCCTGTGACGAAATTTATGATCAAGTGTTTTTTAATTACTGCTGTCCTTTTTTTCGGCGTTCTTCTTGGAATGCAGCAGGCTTCTGATGGAATGAGCGCATTAAAGGGAAATAAGGAGAATGGTGAAACCTTGACGCTTGAAACAGGCAAAGGTGCTGGGGAGGCTGAAGTACTTGGTACCCAGGTCGATGTTCATGACTTAAAAACAAAGCAAAAGCAGCTGGAAGAATCAAAAGCGTTTAACTTTTTTTCTTCAACGGGAGAGAAAGTGTCCGGCCTTGTTTCTTCCTTATTCCAAGGAATATTGAGTCTGATTTCAGCCATCCTTTCACAAATTTTTGGTTCCTTGAGCTGACAGTTATTTTTCTCGCGGAAAAATAACTGTTTTTGCTTTATAAGCGCTTTCGCAATTAGGTGGGTTCAGCATTGAACAACAGTGCTTGTATTGCTATAATCTAAACTAGTGTACTTTGCGCAAAAATGTAGGAGTGAAATGAATGAACCGAGAACAAAAACTGGAGAGGCAATCGAGGATTCGAAATTTTTCCATCATTGCTCATATTGACCATGGAAAGTCCACGCTGGCAGACCGGATTTTAGAGAAAACCAGCGCCCTTACCCAAAGGGAGATGAAAGAACAGCTTCTTGATTCCATGGACCTTGAACGTGAGCGTGGAATTACGATAAAACTGAATGCTGTGCAATTGAATTACAAAGCAAAAGACGGGGAGACATACATTTTTCATTTGATCGATACCCCGGGACATGTTGACTTTACCTATGAAGTATCCAGGAGCCTGGCTGCCTGTGAAGGAGCCCTGCTTATTGTTGATGCTGCTCAAGGGATTGAAGCACAAACGCTTGCCAACGTTTACCTGGCGCTTGAAAACGACCTGGAAATTCTTCCGGTCATCAATAAGATCGATCTGCCGAGTGCAGAGCCGGAGCGGGTAAGGAATGAGGTAGAAGAAGTAATCGGTCTTGATGCGTCTGAAGCTGTCCTCGCTTCTGCTAAAGCTGGAATTGGTATTGAAGAAATTCTCGAGCAGGTTGTTGAGAAAGTTCCAGCACCGGCAGGCGATCCCGATGCCCCGCTTCAAGCCCTTATTTTTGACTCCCTTTACGATCCATACCGCGGAGTTGTCACATATATTCGGGTGACAGAAGGAACGGTAAAAGTGGGGGACAAAATCCGTATGATGGCCACCCAAAAGGAATTTGAGGTCGTGGAGCTTGGAGTCTTTACCCCTAAAGCGGTCAACAAAGACTTTTTGACGGTCGGCGATGTTGGCTATTTAGCCGCGGCGATTAAAAATGTTGGGGATACCCAGGTGGGTGACACCATTACAAGCGCGGTCAAACCGGCGGCAGAACCGCTCCCGGGTTACCGAAAAATGAACCCGATGGTTTATTGCGGTCTGTACCCGGTGGACAATGCCAAATATAATGATTTGCGCGAAGCATTGGAACGACTTGTGTTGAACGATTCAGCACTGCAATATGAACCAGAGACTTCCCAGGCGCTTGGCTTCGGTTATCGCTGCGGTTTTCTTGGCCTGCTTCATATGGAAATCATTCAGGAGCGAATCGAGCGAGAGTTTAACATCGATCTGATCGCCACTGCTCCAAGTGTTATTTACAATGTGGCGATGACCGATGGTGAACAGATCATCGTGGACAACCCGGCCAACATGCCAGAAGCCCAACTCATTCAGACGGTGGAAGAGCCGTATGTAAAAGCGACGATTATGACACCGAATGATTATGTTGGAACGATCATGGAAATTTGTCAAAAAAAACGCGGGATTTTCCAGACCATGGACTATCTTGAAAACAATCGGGTCAATGTGCTGTATGAAATCCCTCTTTCTGAAATTGTTTATGATTTCTTTGACCAGTTGAAGTCAAGCACAAAAGGCTATGCATCACTCGATTATGAATTGATCGGCTACAAGCCTTCCAAACTGGTAAAGATGGATATTTTGCTTAACGGGGAAAAGATTGACGCACTATCGGTTATCGTTCATAAAGATTTCGCATATGAGCGGGGGAAAGTAGTCGTCGAAAAATTGAAAGAGCTTATTCCGCGCCAGCAGTTTGAGGTCCCTATTCAAGCTTCCATCGGTCAGAAGATCATTGCCAGATCGAACATTAAAGCATTGCGTAAAAATGTACTGGCGAAATGTTACGGCGGTGACATCTCTCGTAAGCGAAAGCTTCTTGAAAAGCAAAAAGAAGGTAAAAAGCGGATGAAGACGATCGGACGTGTTGAAGTCCCTCAGGAAGCGTTTATGGCGGTCCTGCGCATGGACAATGATTGATTTAGGCGAATAAAACAGGCACCAAGAGAAGACCGCAGATTTTTTGCGGTCTTCACAAATTTTAGAAACGAAAGCAGTGATCGTATGCCGGAAGCGGCTTATTTTCATATTCCATTCTGTGTGAACATCTGTCATTACTGTGATTTTAATAAAGTTTTCCTGAAGGGCCAGCCTGTCAACGAGTACCTGGACTATATAGAAAAGGAAATGAAAAACACGCTAAAACAGTCACCGTTCTCCAGCATGAAGACACTTTTTGTTGGAGGAGGGACTCCGACTGCTCTGGATTATGAGCAATTTGAACGGTTTTTAACCATGGTTAATCGGTACTTCTCGTCTTCGGACCGGCAGGAATTCACGGTGGAATCCAACCCGGAACAGACGGATCTAAGAAAACTTGAAATCATGAGAGATGCGGGTGTTAACAGATTGAGCATTGGTGTACAGGCATTTCAGGATAATTTATTGAAAGAGCTCGGACGGACTCATAACCAGGAGGATGTTGTACGAACGGTTTCGGAGGCCAAAAGGCTGGGGCTTGATAACATATCACTCGATATTATGTTCGGTCTTCCACGCCAGACGGTTGACATGCTGAAGGAAACTCTTGATATCGCATTTTCGCTTGAGGTGCCTCATTTTTCTGCCTATTCCCTGCAGCTTGAACGGAAAACCGTTTTTTATAATCGTGCTGCCAAAGGGGAACTTCTGCTGCCTGAACAGGAAGAAGAGGCGCGGATGTATGAGGTGCTCATGGAAGAGATGGATAAGCATGGTTATGTTCAATACGAAATCTCAAACTTTACGAAACTTGGTTATGAAAGCCGGCACAATCTGCAATACTGGGATAATAACGAATATTATGGTATTGGTGCGGGGGCTCACAGTTATGTGAACGGTACACGAAATGCTAATGCAGGACCGCTGAAAAAGTATATGTCGCTCATTGATGAGACGGGTTTTCCTTATATACATAAAGATGTTCTGTCATCCTCCGAGAAAATGGAAGAGGAACTTTTTATGGGACTCAGGAAAATGAAAGGTGTTTCTGATCAGCGATTTATGGAACGCTACGGGCTGTCGATGTTTGATGTGTTCGGAAGTCAAATCGATAAACTGCTGGAGCGTGGGTTGGTCAAACGATCGGGAGACATGCTTGCATTAACCAGGAATGGAACGTTTTTGGGCAATGAAGTGTTTCAAGAATTTATCGGAGTAGTTTAATCGTTGACAATCTTTAGTGGCATTTGGTAATTTAATATTAGATTTAGCACTCGCTCTTTTGGAGTGCTAACAGCCACGGAGGTGAAAAGGATGTTATCTGAAAGGCAGCTTTTTATACTTCAGGTGCTGATCGATGATTACATCCAGCACGTTGAACCTGTTGGATCCCGGACGATTTCTAAAAGAGAAGACGTTCATTTCAGTTCTGCTACCATTCGAAATGAATTAGCTGATCTGGAGGATATGGGGTATCTTGAAAAAACGCACACCTCTTCCGGACGGGTGCCTTCTGAAAAAGGGTACCGTTTCTATGTGGATCATCTGTTGAGCCCAACCATTCTTTCAACAGCTGACATTTTTAACATACAGGATTTATTCAATGAGAAATTGGCAGAAACGGAACGGATTTTTGAGCAATCCGCCAAAATTCTATCCGAACTTACCAATTACACTTCCATTATCCTAGGACCTGAGGCTCTGGAAACGACATTAAAGCACATTCAGCTGATTCCATTGGGAGGACAGCAGGCTGTCGCGATCTTCGTCACAAGCACGGGCCATGTGGAAAACCGGCATGTCTCCTTGCCGGGTGGCATAGCGCCCGAAGAAATTGAAACTCTCGTCAATATTTTGAATGAAAAATTGACGGGTGTTCCGCTCGCGGAGCTCCACCAAAAAATACGAGATGAGCTTAATCTTGTGTTCAGAAAGCATATTAATAATCACCAGCAAGCGTCATTGTTTATCGATGATATCTTTAAGTGGAGCAACAGGGATAAAATATTCTTTGGTGGAAAAACAAAGATGCTGTATCAGCCAGAATTCAGGGATGTGGAAAAAGTCCGTATTCTGCTTGATGCACTGGAAGAGAAGACGGTCATCGAACAGCTGTTATCTGCGAATAATGAAGGGATAACCGTAACGATTGGACAGGAAAACCAGGTGGAAGCGGTCCGGAATTGCAGTCTGATTAAAGCATCCTACTCTTTTCACGGAAAGCATATCGGCACAATTTCATTAATCGGGCCGACCCGAATGGAGTACAAACGGGTTATCGGTCTGCTTGATACCATCAGTAAAGAATTTACAAATCTGTTTAATGCGAGATATTAAATCTTAACGAACACCGGATCAGGTTAGGGAGGTGACAACATGGAAAACAATCATAAAGATACTGCTGAATTTGAGGAAATGAATGATACTTTGCAAGAGGAAGCTGCTGAGGCTGAACATCATGAAGTTCCAAACGCGCAGGGGAATGAAGATCAAGCGGCTGAATCATCTGAACCTGTTGTGGAAGACAGCAGAATTGCTCAACTGGAAGCCAGCCTGGCTGATACTGAGAACCGGCTGCTTCGTGTACAGGCCGATTTTGAAAATTTCAAACGCCGTACACGGGAAGACCAGGCGGCTCAGTTAAAATATAAATCTCAAAGTCTGATTACACAGCTGTTGCCTGCTCTTGATAACTTCGAAAGAGCCATGGATGTTAAGGTGGAAGATGCTCAAGCCGCTTCTGTTCTGCAAGGAGTGGAAATGGTGTATCGCCAGCTTCTTGAGGCGGTGAAGAGCGAAGGACTGGAAGTTATTGAAACCGAGGGCGCAGCATTTGACCCGAATCTTCACCAGGCGGTCATGCAAGTCCAGGATGAAGAATATGAGTCCAACGTGATCGTTGAAACCCTGCAAAAGGGATACAAATTAAAGGACCGAGTCATTCGGCCGGCAATGGTAAAAGTAAATCAGTAATATTAAGGCACTTAATATTACATATAAAAGTGGAGGGTATGTTACATGAGCAAAATTATTGGAATTGACTTAGGTACAACAAACTCTTGTGTTGCTGTAATGGAAGGCGGAGAAGCGACGGTTATTCCGAATCCGGAAGGCAATCGCACAACTCCTTCGGTTGTAGCTTTTAAAGATGGAGAGCGTTCAGTTGGGGAAGTGGCAAAACGCCAGGCGGTTACCAACCCGAATACCATCATTTCTATCAAACGCCATATGGGTTCTGAACATAAAGTGGAAGCAGAGGGCAAAGCATATACGCCTCAGGAAATTTCTGCGATCATCCTTCAAAAATTGAAAAGTGATGCAGAGAGCTATCTTGGAGAAAAAGTAGAACGTGCAGTAATCACTGTTCCTGCTTATTTCAACGATGCACAGCGCCAGGCGACCAAAGATGCTGGGCAAATCGCAGGACTGCAAGTAGAACGTATCATTAACGAGCCGACTGCTGCTGCACTTGCATATGGTCTTGAAGAAGAGAACGATCAAAAAATCCTCGTATTTGACCTTGGTGGCGGTACTTTTGACGTATCCATCCTTGAAATCGGTGATGGTAACTTTGATGTTCTTGCAACTTCAGGTGACAACAAGCTGGGCGGTGACGACTTTGACCAAGTAATCATTGATCATCTTGTATCTGAGTTCAAAAAAGAAAACGGCATCGACCTTTCTCAAGATAAGATGGCGCTTCAGCGTTTGAAAGATGCTGCTGAGAAAGCGAAAAAAGATCTTTCTGGTGTCACTCAAACTCAAATTTCACTACCGTTCATCACCGCTGATGCAACTGGTCCTAAGCACTTGGAAGTATCCATGAGCCGTGCGAAATTTGAAGAGCTTTCTTCTGACCTTGTGGAGCGTACAATGGGGCCGACTCGCCAGGCATTGAACGACGCAGGATTCTCACCAAGCGACATTGACAAGGTTATTCTTGTTGGGGGATCTACTCGTATTCCAGCTGTTCAGGAAGCGATCAAAAAGTTCACAGGAAAAGATCCATTTAAAGGGGTTAACCCTGATGAAGTAGTAGCTCTTGGTGCAGCAATCCAGGGTGGAGTAATTACTGGTGACGTTAAAGACGTTGTTCTTGTTGACGTAACTCCTCTATCTCTTGGTATTGAAACACTTGGCGGTGTATTCACAAAGCTGATTGACCGAAACACTGCGATTCCGACTACAAAATCTCAGGTATTCTCTACAGCTGCTGACAACCAGCCTTCTGTTGACATTCATGTTTTGCAGGGTGAGCGCGAAATGGCTGCAAACAATAAAACACTGGGCCGTTTTCAATTGTCAGACATTCCTCCAGCTCCACGCGGTGTTCCTCAAATCGAAGTATCCTTCGATATTGATGCGAATGGTATCGTAAACGTGCGTGCGAAGGACCTTGGAACAAACAAGGAACAGTCCATCACCATCAAATCTTCTTCAGGTCTTTCAGAAGAAGAGATTGAAAAAATGGTACGTGACGCGGAAGAAAATGCAGAAGCTGACAAGAAGAGACGTGAAGAGATTGACCTTCGTAATGAAGCTGACCAGCTAATTTTTGCAACAGACAAGACGCTTAAGGATCTTGAAGGCAAGGTTGACGAAGCCGAAGTGACCAAAGCAAACGAAGCAAAAGAAGAGCTTAAAACAGCGCTTGAAGGCCAGGATATCGAAGCGATTAAAACCAAAAAAGACGCGTTGAGCGAAGTTGTTCAACAGCTATCCGTTAAGCTTTATGAACAAGCTGCACAAGCACAAGAGGCAGCTCAGGGCCAAGAGCAGGGCGAGAAGAAAGCCGATGACAACGTGGTAGATGCGGAATACGAAGAAATGAACGACGACGAAAAGAAATAATAACGTGATTTGGTAAGGAAAAAGTCAAAGTCAGGCGATCATCTTGGCTTTGACTTTTTTCCGTTTTGATGCATTTCACTTGCAAATGTTAAAAACAATTCACATATTTAACGATCTTTGTTGAAAAATGAAAAGCAACAATGGTAAGATAATTTTTATGTGAAGATTCGGGAGTGGGTTTCTATGAGTAAACGAGATTACTATGAAGTACTCGGTTTGGATAAGAATGCATCCACCGAAGAAATAAAAAAAGCCTACCGCAAACTGACCAAGCAGTACCATCCTGATGTAAACAAGGAACCGGATGCTGCCGAGAAGTTTAAAGAGGTGCGGGAAGCGTATGATACGTTAAAAGATCCTCAAAAAAAAGCACAGTACGACCAATTTGGCCATACGGATCCTAATCAGGGATTTGGCGGTTTTGGAGGCGCAGGAGCTGATTTTGGCGGCTTCGGAGACATATTTGATATGTTTTTCGGCGGCGGGGGAAGAAGAAACCCGAATGCCCCGAGACAGGGATCAGATTTACAGTACAACATGAACCTCAAGTTTGAGGAAGCGGTTTTCGGTAAAGAAACCGAAATTGAGCTTCCTAAGGAAGAAACATGTGAAACATGTCACGGATCAGGCGCGAAGCCTGGCACGAAACCGGAAACATGCTCACATTGTAAAGGTGCAGGCCAGCTGAACGTCGAGCAAAATACACCGTTTGGACGTATCGTCAACAAACGAGTATGTCAGTACTGCAGCGGAACAGGCAAAATTATCAAAGAAAAATGCGGTACGTGCCATGGTAAAGGGAAAGTAACTACCACAAAGAAAATCAATGTGAAGATTCCTGCAGGCGTGGATAACGGCCAGCAAATCCGCCTTTCCGGGCACGGTGAACCAGGCGTAAACGGAGGTCCTCCAGGAGACCTTTATGTGGTTTTCAGAGTTCTTCCTCACGAATTTTTCGAGAGAGACGGAGACGACATTTATTGTGAAATGCCTATTACCTTTGCTCAGGCTGCCTTGGGAGATGAAATTGAAGTTCCTACATTGCATGGACGAATCAAATTGAAAATACCGGCTGGAACACAGACCGGAACTCATTTCCGTCTGCGCGGAAAAGGAGTTCAAAATGTCAGGGGACGCGGTCAGGGAGATCAGAACATCCAAGTGAAAGTGCTGACACCTACCAAGCTTTCCGACAAACAGAAGCAATTGCTGAGGGATTTTGCCGAGATCGGCGGAGATGTGCCGGATGAGCATGAAGAATCCTTTTTTGACAAAGTAAAAAGAGCCTTTAAGGGCGAGTAATGGATCATAGGAATGGAGTTGATAGAATTGAAATGGTCAGAAATTAGCATTCATACTACCCAGGAAGCGGTTGAACCAATCTCAAACATTCTACACGAAGCAGGTGCCAGCGGCGTGGTGATAGAAGATCCGGAAGATTTAATAAAAGAGAGAACATCCGTTTTTGGGGAAATCTATCAACTCGATCCTAATGATTATCCTGAAGAAGGCGTACTGATAAAAGCGTATTTGCCGGTAACAAGTTTTCTCGGTGAAACAGTAGATGAGATCAAAGAAGCCATTAATAATTTAATGACCTATGATATCGATCTCGGCCATAACCATGTAACCATCAGTGAGGTAAATGAAGAAGAGTGGGCAACCGCCTGGAAGAAATACTACAAGCCGGTAAAAATTTCCGAAAAGATAACCATTACACCGACATGGGAAGATTATCAGCCGGTGAGCTCTGATGAAGTAATCATTGAACTGGATCCGGGAATGGCTTTTGGCACCGGGACCCATCCAACAACGGTCATGTGCCTGCAAGCCATCGAGAAATACCTGAACCCAGGGGATGAGGTCATTGATGTAGGAACCGGCTCCGGTGTTTTAAGTATCGCTGCGGCCCACCTGGGAGCGAAGCATGTTCAGGCATTTGACTTGGACGAAGTAGCAGTTTCAAGCGCCAATATTAATGTGAAACTGAATAAAGCAGCGGAAAAAATCACTGTAAAGCAGAATAACTTGTTAAACGGTATTGAAGGTCCTGCCGATCTAATTGTGGGCAATCTGCTTGCTGATATTATCCTGCGTTTTGTTCCAGATGCCGCAAGGGTGCTTAAACAAGATGGCCTGTTTATTACTTCAGGCATTATTCAAGGAAAAAAGAACGAAGTAAAAGAAGAGCTGAACCAAAATGGCTTTACCATTGTGGAAGTGCTGGAGATGGAAGACTGGGTAGCAATCATTGCGCGCAATCTTTCGGACTCGAAAGAGGTCTAGCATGCAAAGGTACTTTGTTTCAGGAAACGATATGAGCGGAACCAACGTGACAATCACGGGCGATGATGCAAATCATATTGCAAAAGTAATGAGAATGGAAAACGGCGACCATATTATTTGCTCCGATAGTCAGGGCCGGACGGTGCTCTGTGAAATCACGGCGGTCGACCGGGATTCTGTCCATGCCTCTGTGATCGAAGAGATACAGGAACAAAAGGAATCTCCTATACAGGTCACCATTGCCCAGGGAATTCCTAAAGGAGATAAGCTGGAAACGATTATACAAAAAGGAACCGAGCTTGGGGCAAAGGGATTTTTGCCTTTTTCTTCATCACGGTGTATTGTAAAATGGGATGAAAAAAAAGGTCAGAAAAAAATCCTGAGGCTTGCAAAAATTGCAAAAGAGGCGGCTGAGCAGTCACACCGCAGCGTCATTCCTGACGTCTTTTCGCCTGTTTCCTTTACAACTCTTTTGAAACAAGCAACTGATTTTGATTATAAAATTGTGGCTTATGAAGAAGAAGCGAAAGAGGGAGAGACAAAGCGGCTGGCTGAAGTCCTGTATTCCATGTCTCCCGGTTCGACGCTTCTTTGCGCCATCGGCCCGGAAGGCGGATTTAGCGGGCAGGAAGTATCTGAATTAAAGGAAGCTGGTTTTGTTTCCTGTGGACTTGGCCCCCGAATACTGCGTACAGAAACAGCAAGTTCTTATCTCCTTAGCGCTGTTTCCTATCATTTTGAATTAATGAGGTGATTGAAATGCCATCAGTGGCTTTTCATACATTAGGCTGTAAAGTAAACCATTACGAAACAGAAGCGATTTGGCAGCTGTTCCAGAGTGAAGGTTATGAACGTAAAGAGTTCGAGCAGACAGCTGACGTTTATGTAATTAATACATGTACTGTAACCAATACAGGCGATAAAAAAAGCCGTCAGGTGATCCGCCGGGCGATCCGTAAAAACCCGGATGCGGTCATTTGTGTGACGGGATGCTACGCCCAGACCTCTCCTGCGGAAATCATGGCGATCCCGGGTGTGGACATTGTGGTCGGAACCCAGGATCGTGGGAAGATGCTTGGGTTTATTGAGCAGTTTAAAGAAGAACGGCTTCCTATCAATGGTGTCGGCAACATCATGAAAGCACGTGTGTATGAAGAACTTGATGTTCCATCATTTACGGACCGTACACGTGCATCCCTGAAAATCCAGGAAGGATGCAACAACTTCTGTACATTTTGTATCATTCCCTGGGCACGCGGGCTCTTGCGCTCACGGGATTCAAAAGAAGTCATCCATCAGGCACAGCAGCTTGTCAGTGCCGGATATAAAGAGATCGTGCTTACTGGCATTCACACTGCTGGATACGGTGAAGATTTGAAAGATTACAACTTTGCCATGCTTCTTTCAGAATTGGATGAGAAAGTGGAAGGATTGAAACGGCTTCGCATTTCTTCCATTGAAGCGAGCCAGATTACGGACGAAGTGATCGAGGTCATGAACCGATCCGATAAGGTCGTTCCTCATCTTCATATCCCGCTTCAGTCCGGTTCCAACACGGTTCTTCAAAGAATGCGCAGAAAGTATACTATGGAGCTTTTTGCAGAGCGCATTACCAAGTTGAAAAATGCACTTCCTGGTTTGGCGATTACTTCAGATGTCATTGTCGGATTTCCCGGGGAAACGGAAGAAGAATTTATGGAGACCTATAATTTCATCCGCGACCACAAATTTTCCGAGCTTCATGTCTTCCCATATTCCAAGCGCACCGGCACACCTGCCGCACGGATGGAGGAACAAGTTCCTGAAGAGGTGAAGAACGAACGAGTTCACCGCTTGATCGAGCTTTCAGATCAGCTCGCCAAAGAATATGCTTCAGATTACGAAGATGAAGTGGTAGAGGTAATTCCTGAAGAAGCATATAAGGAAGAAAAGGGAACAGGCCTGTATGTTGGGTACACACCGAACTATCTCAAAGTCAGGTTCCCTGCAACCGAAGAGATGATCGGAAAACAAGTCCTTGTGAAAATTTCGAAAGCGGGTTACCCGTATAATGACGGCCAGTTTGTAAAAGTAATCGATGATCATCTTTCCAAAGAAATTGCAAACTTCTGATACCACTGAAAGTCCGGATACCCGGGCTTTCTTTTTTTGTGTAAACCAGGGTTTTGTATTTTAATGTCGGGTTTTGGTAAAATACATAGGAAGAGAAGAAGTGTAGAAAGGATGATAAAAAATGGCTGCATCAGATCTTGCTAAACTCATTGACCATACCGCTTTAAAACCGGAAACAACAAAAGAGGATATTTTAAAATTGTGTGCCGAGGCAAAGGAATTCAAATTTTTTTCAGTTTGTGTTAATCCTGTTTGGGTATACACTGCGTTTGAGCAACTGAAAGGTACAGACGTGGCTGTTTGTACAGTCATTGGTTTCCCGCTTGGTGCGAGCACCCCTGAAGTGAAGGCATTTGAAACAAAAAATGCCATTGAAAACGGGGCAACTGAAGTGGACATGGTAATCAATATCGGTGCTTTAAAAGGGAAAGAGTATGATCTGGTTGAACGAGATGTCCGTGCTGTCGTTGAAGCTGCAAAGGGGCGTGCACTGACCAAAGCCATTATTGAAACGTCCCTGCTTACAGATGAAGAAAAAGTAAAGGCCTGTGAAATCGCAGTTAAAGCTGGCATCCAATTTGTGAAAACCTCTACCGGGTTTTCCACAGGAGGAGCAACGGTAGAAGACATCCGCCTTATGCGAGAGACGGTCGGCCCGAATATTGGCGTAAAAGCTTCAGGCGGAGTACGCGACAGGGAAACCACGCTTGCCATGGTGGAAGCTGGGGCAACCCGGATCGGGGCAAGTGCAGGAATTGCCATTGTTAAAGGCGTAAGCTCTGAATCAGATTATTAAAACAAAGCGGATTTTTGTTGACCATTATCAATTGATATATTATAATGGCAAAAGATATGTGACGCATTTCTATCACTAATTGTGACTGAAATGGTCTGGAGGGAGGGAAAGAAAATGGCAGAAACCCGTGTTCGTAAGAACGAATCCATTGATGATGCTCTTCGTCGTTTTAAAAGATCCGTTTCCAAAGATGGAACTTTGGCAGAAGTGAAAAAGCGCAAGCATTATGAAAAGCCAAGCGTTAAACGTAAGAAGAAGGCTGAGGCAGCAAGAAAGCGCAAGTTCTAAGAGAGGTGTAAGTTTATGAGTCTTCTTGATCGATTAAACCAGGATATGAAACAAGCGATGAAGGACAAAAACAAGCAAAAGCTTTCTGTGATTCGCATGGTGAAGGCATCCCTTCAAAACGAATCAATCAAGCTCGGGCACGACCTGAATGAAGAAGAAGAGCTCACTGTTCTTGCACGTGAAATGAAACAAAGAAAAGACTCCCTCCAAGAATTTGAAAAAGCTGGACGCAATGATTTGGCAGATCCTTTGAAAGAAGAAATTGCCATCATTACGGACTATATGCCACAACAATTATCCGAGGATGAAGTGAAAGAGATTGTCCTGGGAGCCATCGAACAAGTTGGTGCTTCATCAAAAGCGGATATGGGTAAGGTGATGGGAGTGGTGATGCCTCAAGTAAAAGGCAAAGCCGATGGTTCTCTTGTCAACAAGCTCGTTCAACAAAATTTATCTTAAATCGAACAGACGCCTTGAGGCTTAGCCTCACGGGCGTCTTTTTGCGTTAATTATCCACTTGGTTTTTCCAAAATACATACTGTACAATGGAGAGGGAACTTTCCAGATATTGAAACTTTTTTGTTGGTCAGTCGTATGAATAAATGAGGATTAAAAAGGGGGGGAAACGTTGAGAATAATCCGGATGATATTCTTCCTTGGACTGATGATGATCCCGCTGCTGACGGTCATCAAGCCGGCTGCCGGTGAAGGAAATGGCAAGACGGTATATGTAATTCCGGTACAGCAGGAAATTGAAAGAGGTCTTGAAGCCTTCCTTGAGAGAAGTTTGGACGATGCCGAAAAAGCAGGTGCAGACCACATTATTTTTGAAATCAACACGCCAGGAGGAAGAGTGGATTCAGCTAATAAGATTGCCCAGCTGATCAGATCTACGAAAATACCCACTACTGCTTACATAATTAAAGATGCTTTTTCTGCCGGAGCGTATATTGCATTGAATGCAAATGAAATTGTTATGAAACCGTCAACAACAATGGGCTCTGCTGCTGTAATCAATGCACAGGGCAATACAGCTGGGAAAAAAGCGGAATCCGCCTGGATTGCAGAAATGGAAGCGGCAGCAGAACTCAACAACCGCGATCCCAAATATGCAAGGGCAATGGCAGATGAAAACATAGAAATCAAGGACCTGGGCCTTGAGAAAGGGAAACTGTTAACCCTGACAGCCAATCAGGCGCTTAAGGTAGGCTATGCAGAAAAAATAGTGAATGACCGGCATGAACTGCTTTCGTATCTTAAGCTTGATGACGCAAAAATTACGGAAGTAAATTTAAGCCTGGCCGAAAAAGTAGCTCGTGTGGTTACAAATCCAATTGCAGTAGCCATCCTTTTTTCTGTTGGATTTTTGGGGCTCGCCATTGAACTTTTTACACCTGGTTTCGGTATTGCTGGCACCATCGGTCTTCTGTCAATGGGTCTTTATTTCTTTGGTCATATGATTGCAGGACTTGCCGGGTGGGAATCGGTCGCGCTTTTTGTGCTGGGTCTTGTGTTTTTGTTCCTGGAAATTTTTGTTCCGGGAGGCATTATAGGAGTGTTGGGGGTGGTTGCAGTGATTGCAAGCTTGGTCATGGCAGCAGGATCGGTAACGACTGTAGCCATTTCGATAGGAATCGCTTTTGTTGTTACTGTAGTAGGATCTTTCTTTTTCCTTAAATATTTTGGCTATCGGGGACCACTGAGAAAACTGATCTTGTTTGACAGCACGAGCACGGAAAAGGGATACATTTCAAATGACCAGAGAGCGGATCTTACAGGGAGGATTGCGGAATCTATCACGCCTCTTAGACCATCTGGTACAGCAGATCTCGATGGAGAATATCTGGATGTTGTAACAGAAGGCAGTTTTATTCCAAAAGGGAAAAAGTTAAAAATTGTTAAAGTACAGGGATCAAGAATCGTAGTTAGAGAAGTAAAAGAAGATTTATCAGAAAAAGGAGGAGATTAAATGTTTTCAGGTTCCATCGCAACGCTTGTTTTAATTGGCGTTATTATTATTGTGCTTGCAATTCTATTTTCATTTGTGCCGGTTGCTCTTTGGATTTCAGCACTTGCTGCAGGAGTACGGGTTGGGATTTTTACACTGATCGGTATGAGGTTAAGACGGGTTATCCCCTCAAGGGTCATCAATCCGCTGATCAAGGCACAAAAAGCCGGGTTAAATCTTACGACCAATCAGCTCGAAAGCCATTACCTGGCGGGAGGAAATGTAGACCGTGTGGTAAACGCTCTCATTGCCGCACACAGAGCGAACATTGATTTAACGTTCGAAAGGTCGGCAGCGATCGATTTAGCCGGAAGAGACGTCCTGGAAGCCGTACAGATGAGTGTTAACCCCAAAGTAATTGAAACGCCGTTTATTGCCGGTGTGGCACTGGATGGCATTGAAGTAAAAGCGAAAGCGAGAATAACTGTTAGAGCCAATATTGAACGCCTGGTCGGGGGAGCAGGAGAAGAAACCATTATTGCCCGTGTAGGGGAAGGTATTGTTTCTACCATTGGTTCAAGTGAGAATCATAAAAAGGTTCTGGAAAATCCAGACACCATTTCCCAAACCGTTTTATCCAAAGGACTGGATTCCGGAACCGCGTTTGAAATTCTGTCAATTGATATTGCTGATATTGATATTGGCAAGAATATTGGGGCAGCACTGCAGACCGACCAGGCGATGGCTGATAAAAACATTGCACAGGCGAAGGCGGAAGAACGCCGGGCCATGGCTGTTGCCAACGAACAGGAAATGATCGCCAGGGTTCAGGAAATGCGTGCAAAAGTGGTGGAAGCCGAAGCCGAGGTGCCACTTGCCATGGCCGAAGCACTTCGTTCGGGAAATATGGGTGTGCTTGATTATGCCAATTTGACCAACGTGATTGCAGACACAAACATGAGAGAATCGATTGGAAAACAGGCGAATCCTTCATTAGGAGAAGATGATTTGCCGGGCACTAAAGGGAAGAAATAATGGATACCCTTATCAATCAGCTTTTCGATGCCATCGGTGATTTGCTTCCATTTATCATTTTTGTGGTCGTGGGACTGTATGGATTGATTAAAAGAGGTCTGTCGCAGCAGAATGATCCTCAGCGACAACGGCGGGTTCAAAGGAGAACAGTGGAAGCTTCGGATGCTGCAGCTGCCCAGAAAGCAAAAATGGAAAAGACCGCAAAGAATGAAGAAGAAATTTCTTCAGCAACAACGATGCTGGAAAGGTATCAAAACATCCAGATGAAGCCACGGTCATCTTCAACTACCCGGTCAGGTGTCTCTTTAAACGACAGATACAAGGACCGAAGCAATGAAATTGTATCTTTTACGGTAAAAAAAGAGAATCTCGTGGAGGGAATTATTTGGTCGGAGATTCTTGGCAAGCCACGCGCTTATCAGCCGCTTCACAGAAAAAAATGAAGAAGAACCATGTGTCAAAGGGGACTGCATCTTATGCGGTCCTTTTTTTAATTTATGGTGATAGTTTATCTCACCCTTTCATAAAAATGAGATGAGAGGGGTGTTGCTGATGGCAAAGTGGAGGCAGCAAGTAACAAAATGGTTAGTGGAAAAACTTGATCTCCCAGCGGATGCCATGATGGATTTACCCCGCATTACGATGATTGGCCAGTTACATATCTATATAGAAAATCACAGAGGGGTTATGGCCTTTTCAAGGGAAGAACTAAAGCTTCGTTTAAAGCAGGGACACCTTGTGATCAAAGGTCAGGACTTTGTTATTAAAACCATTCTTCCCGAAGAAATATTGCTCGAAGGCACCATTGAAGGGGTCTATTATGACAAATCCACTTAAAAACCAGTACGGGAGGCTGCTATGAAAAAGGACTGGCTGGAGCTGATAAACAGTTATGTGAAAATCGAATTGAGAGGCGACGATATTGAAGGTTTCATCAATGGATGCCTGGCCCGGGGGATCGCAATCTGGAACATCGAACGGACAGGAGAGGGGTCAGTATCCGCCTGCCTTTATACGAAAAACATGAAAGAAGTACGGCCGCTTATGAAACAAACAAGGTGCAAGTTTCGCCTGTTAGAGAAGAACGGTCTGCCGTTTTGGGCAGTCAGGATGTGGAAAAGGAACGGCCTCTTGCTTGGACTTGCAGGTTTTTTTGTGGTTATATTTCTGCTATCCAATATGGTTTGGAATATTAATGTGACAGGAGCAAATCCTAAAACAGAATACCAGCTTCTCAAAGCGGCAAAAGAATTGGGGATAAAAAAAGGCAAGTTTATCTTCCTTCTCCCCAATGTCAGACAGCTTCAGCAGCAGCTGACCAACGCCATGGACAATGTAACCTGGATCGGAGTCAGTCTGAATGGGACAACCTATAATTTTCAGGTTGTAGAAAAGGAAATCCCTAAACGAAAGGAAACGTCATCACCAAAGCATCTGGTGGCAAAAAAGGATGCGGTGATCTATGATATGTTCGTTGAAAAAGGACAACCCGTGGTTTCCCCGAATCAGTTTGTCTATAAGGGCAGTCTCCTCGTATCCGGATATATCGGAAAGGAAGGGAAAACCAAGCTTGTCCCGGCCAAGGGAGTAGTCTGGGGGGAAACATGGTATACGACAAGCGTGACCGTTCCGCTAAAAACGGATTTTCAAACCTTTACGGGAAACATGGTAACGCAGCATAAAATAAATCTGTTTGGTCTCAAAATTCCGATTTGGGGCTGGAAAGATGAGGAATATAAAACACAAGAGGTCAGCAAGAATGAAACTCCGCTGAAATTTTGGAAATGGACACTGCCGATTTCTTATATAAAGAAGGAAATCAGGGAAACGGATGGCGTGCACCGTGTGTATACAAGATCCCAAGCCATCCAGGCAGGGAAAGCAATGGCCAGAAAAGAAGTAAGGAAACTGCTGTCCCACGATGCGAAAATTAAGGGAGAAAAAATTTTGCGCCAGTCCGTTTCAAATGGTAAAGTAAATTTATCGATGCACTACCAGGTAATTGAAAATATTGCATCTGAACAACCTATACTTATCCAACAAGGAGACTGAGTAGTTTGTCAGAAACCACTAAATTACAGCGATTACAACTAGAAGATCAGGGAGAAGCCCTGGCGCTTTTCGGACCGAACGATGCTTTTCTGAATATTATCGAAGATAAGCTTTCAGTCACCATTGTCACAAGAGGCGAAGACATATCGGTTACGGGAACGGATGATGCCGTTCAAAAGGTGGAAGATGTGCTGATCGTGCTACTGGGATTGATCCGAAAAGGAATTCATATTTCCGAACGAGACATTGTTTATGCTGTTCAGCTGGCGGAACGGGAAATGCTCGATGAAATCACTGAATTGTATCAGCAGGAGATTACAACCAACGTAAAAGGCAAACCAATCAGAGTAAAAACACTCGGTCAGCGTCATTATGTAACAGCGATGAAAAAAGGGGACCTGGTCTTTGGGATTGGCCCTGCAGGTACAGGGAAAACCTACTTGGCTGTGGTTATGGCAGTAGCTGCCTTGAAAGAAGGAAAAATCAAAAAGATTGTTTTGACAAGGCCGGCAGTTGAAGCTGGTGAAAGCCTTGGCTTCCTCCCTGGCGACCTAAAAGAAAAGGTCGACCCCTATTTGCGTCCGCTGTATGATGCTCTTCATGATTTGTTGGGAATGGAACATACAGAACGACTGATTGAAAGAGGCACCATCGAAATTGCGCCGCTCGCCTATATGAGGGGAAGAACGCTCGATGAATGCTTTGTCATTCTTGATGAAGCTCAAAATACCTCTCCAGAACAGATGAAAATGTTTCTGACACGCCTTGGTTTTGGCTCAAGAATGGTCATTACGGGCGATTTAACCCAAATTGACCTTCCAAGAGGGAAAGAGTCAGGGTTAAAAGTGGCAGAACGCACCTTGAATGGCGTGCCAGGCATACAGTTTATTTTCTTAAAGCAGCTTGATGTGGTAAGACACCCGCTGGTCCAGCGCATCATTTCGGCCTACGAAAAGAACGAGGGTGGCAAGTAGAAGAAGCCTCAGGTTTATTAAATAAAACCTGAGGCTTCTTCTTTTTTTGCAGAGAAAAATTTACGCTTGCAATTCTGCTATACCTTCTCTGTCCAGTTTTTGTTAATATGGAAATACAAAGCAGTGACAGGCGGGGGCTGAATGTGATGAGCAATAATGTGATAAAACGGTTTAAGCTTAAAAGAAAGAACTCACCTAAAAGTTGGTCGATCCTGCTCTTTGGATTATTGGCCTTGATCATTTACTCGACTTTATTAAGCAATGTCACACCTGATACGGTGGATGCTGAGCCGTATTCCATTTCTCCTCGGGACATACAATCACCGATCACCATTGAAATGAAGGAAGAAACGCTAAAAAAGCAAAAGGATGCGGCGGATACGGTAGAAAATATCTATTCCTATGATCAAGACAGTCCGCTCAAACAAGCTGAAAAATCAAATGAAATCTTCAAGGCCATTGAAAAAATTAACGAAGCGGAAAAAAAGGACAAAGACAAAGAACCACTTACACTTGATCAGAAAATCGATCAGATCAAGGGCATGGTCGGCAACAATCAAATTTCACCCGAAGCTTATACTGCTCTGTTTAATGCATCTCCTTCAGAATTGCGTTCAGCAAGAGATTTGGCTAGTTCGGTTATCAATGACACGCTGAAAAATAAGATCAGAGTGGACCAACTTGGATTTTTTCGCGACCGGGCCGAAGATAACATCCAGCAAAATTCCAACTTTGCTTCTTCATTAAAAAGTGCAGTAATCGAGCTGACGAGAAGCAATATTGTTTCTAATTATCTGCTTGATGTGGATAAAACGAAGCTTGCCAAGCAAAAAGCCATTGATGAAGCAGAGCCTGTGGAGATTAAAGAAGGGGAAATCATCGTAAGAGAGGGCGATGTCATAACGCCTGAAAAATTTAAACAGTTAAAGCTAGTCGGTCTGCTGGATAAAGAAGTTGCGGTATATCCCTATGTTGGATTGCTCCTTTTTGTTCTTATCCTGGTCATAGGCTTGTATTATTTAATAAGAGATTCATTTGCTGCCAAAGAGAGCGGCAAAAGAAAACAGATTCTCCTTTATATCATCCTGATGGCTTTTTCCCTCCTGGTGATGAAGCTGTCCAGCTTCATTGACAAAATGGAGATTACAGGAATCTTTTTTATCGTTCCTATTGCAGCGGGAGCGATGATGATCAAAATGCTCCTGAACGAATTTACAGCTATTCTTTCAAGTGTTTTATTTGCGCTGTGCGCCACATTGATGTTTAATGAAGGATCGACCGGTACATTTAACTTTCCGCTCGGGATCTATGTACTGCTGGGGTGTATTGCAGGCGTTATTTATCTGGGCAAGCGCCATTTAAAATCAAGGATACTGAAAGCGGGGCTTCTCGTTTCTTTTATTAATGTTGTATCGATCCTGATCATTCTGCTGCTTCAAAACGGAAAATATTCACCCGTACAGATTGGAGTCGAGATTGGGTTTGGTTTTGTTTCCGGATTTTTGGCATCCGTGCTCGCGTTGGGTCTGATGCCTGTATTTGAATCATGGTTTGGTGTGTTATCCACAACAAGGCTGATTGAACTCTCCAACCCGAATCATCCCCTTCTGCGCAAGCTTTTGCTTGAAGCGCCGGGGACGTATCATCATTCCGTCATGGTTGCCAACCTTGCCGAAGCAGGCTGTGAATCCATCGGTGCGAACGGGTTGCTTGCAAGGGTGGGCTCATATTATCACGATCTTGGAAAAACAAAAAGGCCGCACTTTTTTATCGAAAATCAGATGAATATGGACAATCCCCATGAGAAATTAACTCCACAGCTGAGCAAGACCATCATTATTGCGCATCCGTATGATGGATCGGAGATGTTGAAAGAATATAACTTGCCGGCAGAAATTATTGATATTGCCGAACAGCACCATGGAACCACACTGCTTCAATACTTTTACCATAAGGCAACAGAACAGAGCGAAAAAGATATTCCGGAATCGGATTTCAGATACCCGGGTCCAAAAGCACAATCAAAGGAATCTGCTGTTGTGGGGATTGCAGACAGTGTCGAAGCAGCCGTGCGTTCTCTATCTAAGCCGACACCGGTTAAAATTGACTCCATTATTCGCAAAATTATCACAGACAGGCTGGAGGATGGCCAGTTTGACGAGTGTGAACTGACCTTTAAAGAATTGGATACGGTCGCTAAAACGCTAAGCCAGACATTGAACGGTATCTTCCATTCGAGGATCGAATACCCCGAACAGCAAATTAAAAAGAAGGTGGATTTATAAATGAGCTTACACATTGATTTTACTGACGAAACCGAACAGGTGACACCGGAGCAGGTAGAGGAATTGACCAATCTTCTCAATCATGCTGCAGCCATGGAGGAGCTGCCTGATGAAACCGAGCTGTCATTAACATTCGTGACCGATGAGAGGATCCACGAAATCAATAGACAATACCGGGACAAGGACCGGCCAACGGATGTGATTTCATTCGCCATGGAAGAAATGGGCGAAGGGGAGATTGAAATCACGGGAGCCGAACTGCCAAGAATCCTTGGGGACATTATTATCTCCGTGGATACTGCAAAGCAGCAGGCCGAAGAATACGGGCACCCCTTGATGAGGGAGATTGGATTTCTTGCGGTCCATGGTTTTCTTCACCTTTTAGGCTACGATCATCTATGTGAGCAGGATGAAAAACAAATGTTTGGCCGGCAGGATGAAATCCTAAATGCATACGGCCTGACGAGATAACAGGCGATGGCTGCCCGCCGGTTTTTTCGAAGTTTCAAATTTGCATGGTCCGGTATAAAGACCGCTTTAGCAGGGGAGCAAAATATTAAAATCCACCTTTTGATCAGCCTGGTTGTTTTGGGTGCTGCGTATGTGCTGGATTTTTCTGAAGTGCGATTTGCGATTCTTTTCATTGTCATTGGAGTTGTCATTTCGTTGGAAATCGTCAATACTGCTCTTGAACGGGTGGTAGATCTTGTTACGGAGGAATTCCATCCTTTGGCCAAGCAGGCCAAGGACATGGCAGCGGGTGCCGTTTTGGTTTTTTCACTGATTGCTGTTATAATCGGATTACTGCTATTTGTAAAACCTGTCTTGCATTATCTTTTTTAAACGCCATAAACGTAAACAAAATAGATGAAGCATTGTATCAATCAGTAGGATAAAGGATGAATGTTGAAAGGTGGAACGAATATGGAAAAAGACAAACTGGTCAGGGAAGCGGTTACAGCCAGAGACCGTGCGTATGTTCCCTATTCCAAATTCCAGGTGGGGGCAGCCCTTCTGACCAAAGACGGAAAGGTCTATCATGGCTGCAATATCGAAAATGCGGCCTACAGTGTGACGAACTGCGCGGAGCGTACCGCGCTTTTTAAGGCGGTCTCAGAGGGCGATAAAGAATTTTCTGCACTTGCTGTTGTGGCAGACACAAAACGTCCGGTTCCGCCTTGCGGAGCCTGCAGACAGGTCATTTCGGAATTATGCCCATCTGACATGAAAGTGTATTTAACCAATTTACAAGGAGACATTTTGGAAACGACTGTGGAAGAATTGCTTCCTGGAGCGTTTTCACCGGGGGATTTAAATGAATAAAACAGGTTATAAATCAGGCTTTGTATCCATCATTGGACGGCCAAATGTAGGAAAATCAACGTTATTGAACCATATCATCGGCCAAAAAATTGCCATTATGAGTGATAAGCCGCAAACAACAAGAAACAAAATCCAAGGAGTTTATACAACTGACCAAGCACAGGTTATTTTTATCGATACTCCGGGTATTCATAAACCAAAACACCGGTTGGGTGACTTTATGACAAAGATTGCCCAGCAGACATTAAGAGAAGTGGATTTGATCCTTTTTGTCATTAATGCGGAGGAAGGCTATGGACGGGGCGATCAATTTATCATTGATAAACTTCAGGGAATCAACCAGCCGATTTTTCTGGTAATCAACAAAATCGACACCATTCATCCAGATGAACTTCTGCCGCTTATTGAATTTTACCGCAATAAAGTCGAGGTACAGGAAGTCATTCCCATTTCCGCGCTTCAGGGGAATAATGTAAACACCTTGATGAATCAGATTACGGAATACCTTGAGGAAGGACCGCAGTACTATCCCGAGGATCAGGTCACTGATCATCCGGAACGCTTTATTGTCGGAGAACTGATTCGGGAAAAAGTGCTTCATCTGACTCGTGAGGAAATTCCTCACTCGATTGCTGTCGTGATTGAACAGATGCAGCGCCGCGAAGATCGTGATGTCGTCTTTATCAATGCTACCATCATTGTTGAACGAAAGTCGCAAAAAGGAATTATTATTGGAAAACAAGGTTCCATGCTCAAGGAAGTGGGCAAGCGGGCACGCACTGATATTGAAAACCTGCTGGGAACCAAAGTTTTTCTTGAGCTGTTTGTAAAAGTTCAGGCGGATTGGAGAAATAAAACGAGCAATCTGAAAGAATTTGGATTTAACGAAGACGAGTATTAAGCTTCCATATTTTCCTTCACATTTAATTTTTGTTATAAGGCAACCCTAAGGACAAGAGAGTTTAAAAAAACAACGTGAAAGGTGGAACATTCCCATGAAAGAATTTACCTGGAAGGTATTTTGCGAAACGGGCAGTATCGATACCTATTTGTTGTTTAAAGAACTTGAAGTGGACATGTCAGCGAGAACGGTTCAAGAGGAGGACCCTCAAGCACCTATTGACTCTCCCATCCAATAAGGAGCCTTCATTAAAAGAACCTGGTGGTGGTAAACTTGCTGCAAAAGGTTGAAGGAATTGTCATCAGAAAAGTGGACTACGGTGAAACAAATGTCATCCTGACTCTTTTTACACGGGAAAAAGGTAAAATCGGTGTTATGGCAAGAGGGGCGAAGAAACCTAAAAGTCGCCTCTCTTCTGTTGCGCAGCTTTTTACATACGGTCATTTTGTTTATCAACAGGGCAGAGGCCTGGGTACCCTTAATCAGGGAGAAATTATTGACTCATTTCGGGGAATAAAAGAAGATTTGTTTAAAACCGCCTATTGTGCGTATATGATTGAATTTTTGGATAAAGTGACTGAGGAGCAGAACCCTCAGCCTTATTTATTTGAGCACCTGTGGCAATCCCTGCACCAACTGGACGAAGGAGCAGATCCTGAAGTTATTACCTTTATTTTTGAGATGAAAATGCTGCGGCTGGCCGGAATCGGCCCTCAGGTGGATCACTGCGCCAATTGCGGCCGAACGGAAGGAGAATTTTCCTTTTCAATTCGGGAGGGTGGTTTACTTTGTGAGAGATGCAGCCACTTGGATCCGAACCGGATACCCTTGTCACAGCCGGCAGCTAGGCTTCTCCGGCTTTTTTATCATTTCGACCTGAACCGTCTGGGGAACATATCATTAAAAAAACAAACAAAAGATCAGATCCGTTTTGTCCTGACTACATATATCGATGAAAATTCAGGCATGGTTTTTAAATCAAAAAAGTTTCTCAATCAATTGAATAAATTTGAATAACCCTGTGTTATGGTTTCGTTTGCTCCCTTGATTAGTATATAATGTTTAATTAAGAGTATAACACATTTAAAAGTTTGCTAAGGTGGTGCGAACAATCGAACTAAATAAGAGGCAAGAAACGATAGTGCAGATCGTAAAAGATCATGGGCCGATAACCGGGGAACACATAGCTGACCGTCTGAGCCTGACGAGGGCCACGCTGCGGCCGGACCTTGCCATACTGACAATGGCTGGCTATTTGGATGCCAGGCCGCGAGTAGGCTATTTTTATACGGGAAAAACCGGATCGCAGCTATTGACCGAGAAAATCAAAAAAATAGAGGTACACGAATTTTCATCCATCCCGGTCGTAGTTTCAGAATCATCCACGGTTTATGAAGCGATATGTACCATGTTTCTCGAAGACGTAGGAACATTGTTTATCGTAAATAAACAGTCTCATCTTGTTGGTGTGGTCTCAAGGAAAGATCTGCTGAGGGCAAGTATGGGCAAACAGGAACTGAACGCCATTCCTATCAATATTATTATGACCAGAATGCCAAATATCACGTTTTGTTTCAAGGAAGACCATTTGCTCGATGTGGCACAAATCATGATTGACAAGCAAATTGACGGACTTCCGGTCGTAAAGCAATCCGCAGCCGGCGAAGGCTATGAAGTCGTGGGCAGGATTACAAAAACGAACGTCACCAAGGCCTTTGTTGAATTGGCCAGGGACGAAATGATCCTTTGATCTTAACTATCAGGAGGTAAGGATGACTGACAAAATAGATCGACCAATGATTTATATTGTATCTGATTCTGTGGGGGAAACGGCAGAGCTTGTGGTTAAAGCCGCGGCCAGCCAGTTTAATACCGCAGCCATTGAATTGAAACGAGTACCCTATGTGGAGGACCAGGGCACCATTAAGGAAGTCGTTGCCTTGGCCAAAGAGCACAACGCGCTGATTGCGTTCACACTCGTTATACCCGAGATGAAAGAATTCTTGCTTCAACAGGCGTTAGCGTCAGGTGTTGTTGCCGTGGACATTATCGGTCCAATGATGAGCCAGATGCAGCAGCTGCTTCAGCAGGTTCCACGATATGAGCCTGGCATTGTACATCAACTGGATGATGATTATTTCAGAAAAGTGGAAGCGATCGAATTTGCCGTCAAATATGATGATGGAAGAGATCCGCGCGGAATTTTGAAGGCAGATATTGTTCTGGTCGGGGTTTCAAGAACCTCGAAAACTCCGTTGTCCCAGTATCTGGCACATAAGCGGCTGAAAGTGGCCAATGTTCCGTTGGTGCCCGAAGTTGAACCGCCAGAGGAGCTTTTTAAGGTTTCTGCCAAAAAGTGTTTCGGTTTAAGTATTACACCTGAAAAACTGAATAATATCCGTCGGGAACGCCTGATGGCTCTCGGGTTAAATTCAGAAGCGAACTATGCGAATATGGATCGCATTCGCCAGGAGCTTGATTATTTCAATAAAACGATAGACCGCATTGGCTGCAGAGTCATTGATGTTTCAAATAAAGCCGTCGAAGAATCGGCAAATTTGATCTACAATATATACACAGGGAAAAATTACAGATAAACGTCTGTCTGGCGTACGAAATCAAATGGATTTTGTGCGCCTTTTCGTGGTGATTATTTTCTCTGGCATTATGATTAATTTTTAGTTATAATATAAAATTGTGATTAAAAGTTAGCAATGCAACCAAGAATAGGACTGGAATGTTCTTTCTATGGGCATGCTTGCGGAATTCTATGAAACAACATTCTTCTACAGCAGTAAAACAAAAAGAGGTTTTCTTCGACAAAATGTTTTTAACAGAAGGAAACCTATGAAGGATGTAGAATTGTAATTTATGCTAAATTCTAAAGTAAAAGTATGGGTTGATGGGGATGCATGTCCGGCTCCGATAAAAAAGGCAATTATCGAACATTGTCGTGAAATTGGAGTACCGGTATTTTTTGTTATCTCTTATGCCCACTACACGGATCCTGCGCCTGGTGTGGAATGGGTGCTTGTCGATTCCAACCGGGAAGAAGTAGATTTATATGTTATGAATCATTCAGTGAAGGGAGATATTGCCGTTACACAGGACTTTGGCTTGGCAAGCATTCTCGTTCCAAAAGGTGTGGTGACCTTTCATCCCCGTGGATTTATTTACCAGGAGGAAGAAATGGAAAAAATACTTTTTGAAAGATACATTTCCGGGAAACAGAGAAGAGCAGGGAAGCGAACAAAGGGACCATCGAAGTTCCGTGAAAGTGATCTGGAACGGTTCTCTGAACAATTTCAAAAATTATTGTCGAATATTGAAGGACTTCATTAATTTATAACGAATAATTATTACCTGTCTGAATTTTTCTGAGACAGGAAAGTAAATAAAGCGGTGTTTAAACATGGCAGAACGAATTCCGGACGAACTGATTGAAAAGGTTCGAACGTCTCAAGATATTGTTGAGCTTGTCAGTGAATACGTAAACTTAAAGAAACAAGGGCGCAACTATTTTGGGTTATGTCCTTTTCACGGTGAGAAATCTCCTTCTTTTTCCGTTGCACCGGACAAACAGATTTATCACTGTTTTGGCTGCGGGGTGGGCGGAAATGTTTTTTCTTTTCTAATGAATATTGAAGGGTTTTCCTTTCTGGAAGCCGTCAAGCATATTGCACAGCGAACCGGAATAGATTTACCTCAGTTGGAACGCCAGCAGGGGAACTCTAAGGCTTCCGATAACCGTGCGGTGATGACAGAGGCCCACGAGCTATTGGCAAAGCTATATCACCATTACCTGCTGAACACTGAGCAAGGGCTTAAGGCGCTGGAGTATCTAAAGAACCGGGGATTTACGGATGAAGTTATCTTACGCTTTCAGATCGGTTTTGCTCCTGACTCATGGGATGCGGCGACCAATTTTTTAAAGAGAAGAAAATTTTCGCTCGATCTCTGTGAAAAAGCGGGCTTGCTCGGTACACGTGATTTTGACGGGAAGTTTTTTGACCGTTTCCGAAACCGGATAATGTTTCCGATTTGGGATAGAAACGGCAGGGTCATTGCTTTTGGCGGAAGAATCCTCGGCAGCGGTGAACCCAAGTATTTAAACAGTCCTGAAACCATGCTGTTTAATAAAGGGAACAACCTGTATGCCATGCATCTTTCGCGGCCGCAAATGAGGAAGAAAGAGCAGGCGGTTCTGTTTGAAGGCTATGTCGATACGATTGCGGCATGGCGGGCTGGCGTGGAGAACGGGGTGGCCACACTCGGCACTTCCCTGACCGAGGAGCAGGCTAAATTGCTGAAACGGAATGTTCCTTCCGTTGTCATTTGCTATGATTCGGATAATGCAGGTGTGGAAGCTGCCTTCCGTGCCTCTGCCATTCTTCAAAAAGCTGGCGTTAATGTCAGAATTGCGCAGATGCCTGATGGACTTGATCCCGATGACTACATCCAAAAATTTGGCACTGAGAAGTTTAATAGGGATGTAATAGGGGCAAGTTTAACCGTAATGGCATTCAAGATTCGATACTTCAGAAGAGGGAAAAATCTTAACGATGAAGGAGAACGCATGCTCTACATCGAAGAGATTATTAAGGAAATCAGCAGGCTGTCCAATGCTGTCGAAAAAGACCATTATTTACGGCAGCTTTCCGATGAATTCAACCTTTCTCTGGAGGCACTTAAACAGCAGCAGTACCTTACTGCAAAGCAGCAGAAGCGAAAAAAGGATAATGTGGAACCAAACAGGAATAATAATCCTAGGTATAAAACATATTTTAACAAACCGCTTTTGCCTGCCTATCATAATGCTGAACGGATTCTTCTTGCACATATGCTGAAAAACACCGATGTGGCCATTAGGGTTCAGGAGTCAGTTGGAGCGTCATTTAACATTGAAGAACACAATGCAGTTGCAGCTTATTTATACGCCTTCTACGAAGAAGGAAATTTGCCCAATGTTGGTTTATTCCTGCAGCGCATTGAAGATGAAAGGTTAAACAAGATTGCATCCGAACTGGCCATGCTGACCGTCAATGAACATCTTTCCGACAGGGAAATGAGTGATTATATAAGGCAGATCACCAACTATCCGAAATGGTTGGAGATACAGAGTAAAGAGAAACAAAAAAAGGAAGCGGAACGCGGGCAGGATTTTGCCAGGGCGGCCCAAATAGCAATGGAAATACTTCATATGCAAAAAGAGTTAAAAGGTTCATAATTTTTTTGGTGAAGTGTGGAAGGAGGGGATCGAATGGCTGAAAAACCAAACCGTCAGGAGACGGAAGGCGAATTAACCATCGATCAAGTAAAAGAGCAACTAATTGAAGCAGGTAAAAAGAACGGGGTGCTGACGTATACCGTCATCACAAATAAACTGGCTCCTTTTGACCAGGATTCCGAACAAATGGATGAGTTCTACAACTTCCTTGAAGAACAAGGGGTAGAAGTTTCCGATGAAACCGATGGCGATGAGGAAGAGCCGAAATTTGAAGCCGGTAAAGAAGAAGAGGAATTTGACCTCAACGACTTGAGTGTTCCTCCAGGTGTTAAAATAAATGACCCCGTCAGGATGTACCTGAAAGAGATCGGCCGTGTGGACCTTCTTTCCGCTGAAGAAGAGATTTCCCTTGCCAAGCGAATTGAAGAAGGAGACGAGGAAGCAAAACGCCGTCTGGCGGAAGCCAACCTCAGGCTCGTTGTCAGTATTGCCAAACGGTACGTAGGCCGCGGAATGCTCTTTCTTGACCTGATTCAAGAAGGTAACATGGGATTGATCAAAGCCGTTGAAAAATTTGATTACCGTAAAGGATATAAGTTCAGTACTTATGCCACATGGTGGATCAGACAGGCGATTACCCGTGCGATAGCGGACCAGGCAAGAACCATCCGAATTCCTGTTCACATGGTTGAAACCATCAATAAACTGATCCGTGTCCAGCGGCAGCTTCTTCAGGATTTGGGCCGTGAACCAACTCCGGAAGAAATTGGAGCAGAAATGGAACTTACACCTGACAAGGTGCGTGAGATCTTGAAAATAGCTCAAGAACCTGTATCTCTGGAAACACCGATCGGGGAAGAGGATGATTCCCATCTTGGTGATTTTATTGAAGACCAGGATGCTCTTGCTCCTTCAGAGGCAGCCGCTTATGAGCTCTTAAAGGAACAGCTGGAAGACGTTCTTGATACCCTTACTGACAGGGAAGAGAACGTGCTTCGCTTACGATTCGGCCTAGATGACGGGCGTACAAGAACGCTCGAGGAAGTCGGCAAAGTGTTTGGTGTTACACGTGAACGGATCCGCCAAATCGAAGCAAAAGCTCTTCGTAAACTTCGTCACCCAAGCCGAAGCAAAAGACTCAAGGACTTCTTGGAATAGAATAGTGAATGATCAAGTCTGCCTTAGGGCAGGCTTTTTTGTTAATGGAATTTCCAAATTTACCATTTATTAATATGTATTTTACTGATTCTGAGAACGGAATGCAAATGCCTTTGAGAAATACAGACTTCCAATAAGAGGTAAAAAAAGAAAGAAATCAAAAATGTTAATGTTGTAAAAATTCTGCCTTTATATCTATAATAAACTTGAAAGCGATTACACACAATGGTGAAATTACACAAAAGGTGGGTCTGCCATGAATTACGCATTAACAGATGAACAGGCAATGATTCAAAAAATGATGAAGGAATTTGCGGACGAAGAGGTGGCTCCGGGTGCCGAACAACGCGATAAAGAAAAAAGGTTTCCTCTGGAAATTTTTAAAAAGCTCGCGAAGCTTGGAATCATGGGTCTTCCATTTCCGGAAGAATACGGAGGTGGAGGAGCCGACACCATATCGTTTGCTATCGCCGTAGAAGAGCTCAGCAGAGCCTGTGGTTCTGCAGGCATTACCTATTCTGCACATGTATCACTGGGTGGCGCTCCTCTTTATTTGTTTGGAACAGAAGAACAAAAACAAAAATACCTTGTGCCGATCTGTACAGGTGAATCGATGGGTGCTTTTGGACTAACCGAACCGAACGCTGGCTCAGATGCAGGGGGTACACAGACAACAGCGATCAATCAAGATGGTCAATGGACCATCAACGGAAGCAAGTGCTATATCACAAACGCGAGTTATGCAAAGCACCTGGCGCTCACGGCGGTTACTGGAAAGAGTAACGGCAAAAAAGAAATCAGCGCTATTATTGTTCCAACGGATGCAGAAGGTTTTAAGGTTATTGATAACTATGAAAAAATGGGACTTCATTCTTCCAATACAACTGAATTGATTCTCGACGGTGTCAACGTGCCGGAGGAAAATCTGCTTGGAAAACGTGGAGATGGCTTTAAGCAATTTTTGATTACCCTGGACGGGGGAAGGATCGGCATCGGAGCGATGGCTGTAGGCATTGCCCAGGCAGCCTACGATAAAGCTCTTGCATATTCCAAGGAAAGGAAGCAATTCGGTTCCTCTCTTTCCAAGTTTCAGGCAATTCAGTTCAAACTTGCGGATATGGCCATGAAGATTGAACTGGCACGAAACATGGTCTATAAGGCAGGATGGCTGAAGGACCAGGGTAAGAGGTTTTCAAAAGAAGCGGCTATGGCGAAACTATATGCATCAGAGATATGCATGCAAATCTGCTCCGAGTCCGTACAGATCCATGGCGGCTATGGCTATATGAGAGATTATCACGTAGAACGATATTTCAGGGATGCCAAACTGACAGAAATCGGTGAAGGCACATCGGAGATCCAACGTATGGTTATCGCAAGAGAAATTGGCTGTTAAATCCAGTAGAAGGGGTGAACTATGGCTGTGAATGGTTCTTTGACAATTGGCAAATACCTTGAAGGGCAGGCACATGCTCTGGCGTCACATGAAGCCGTTGTTTACAGCACGCTCGGAATTCGTTATTCATATCAGGAGTTTTATGAGTTAACCGAAAAAGTGGCAAAAGGCTTAATGGCCCTCGGGGTCAGGAAAGGGGACCATATTGCAGTCTGGGCGACCAATGTTCCGGAGTGGATTTTGCTTCAATTTGGGTCTGCACGAGCTGGTGCTGTCCTTGTAACGGTAAATACAAGTTATCAGCAAAACGAGCTCGAGTATCTGCTCAAACAGTCGGATGCCAAAGCCCTTTTTTTAATCGAAGGATTTAAAGATACATCCTATGTACAAATGGCACAAACCATTCAGGCGAAAAAAGAAGAATTCCCATTTCTTGAAAAGCTGATATTTATGGGCAATGAAGCACATGACAACATGTTGACCTGGGAAGAAATGCTGGGCGCTGGCGAAGCCGTTTGGGATGATGATCTTGCCCAAAGAGAGGAAAGCCTGCACCCGGATGATGTCATCAACATGCAATATACGTCAGGGACGACAGGTTTTCCCAAAGGCGTCATGTTGACGCATAACAATATAATGGGCAATGCTCACCGGCTGGCTGCATCAATGAAACTCACTAGTGAGGACCGACTTTGCATCCCAGTTCCATTTTTTCATTGCTTTGGATGTGTCATAGGAACGCTCACAGCTGTTTCGGCAGGCGCCACCATGGTGCCTGTCGTCCAGTTCAACCCGAAAGAAGTGCTGGATACCGTTGAAAAAGAAAAATGTACGGCTCTTCATGGTGTTCCAACCATGTTTATTGCCGAGCTAAACCATGAGAACTTTGAACGCTATGACCTTAGCTCGTTACGAACGGGTGTGATGGCGGGATCTACCTGTCCAATTGAAGTGATGAAAAGTGTTATCAACAAAATGGGGATGTCAGAAATCACCATTGCCTATGGTCAGACGGAAACCTCTCCTGTGTTTACACAGACGGTTCCTGATGATCCCATTGAAAAACGGGTGGAGACCGTAGGAAAGCCGCATTCCGGGGTTGAAGTGAAGGTGATCGACCCTGTTACAGGAGATCTTTTGAAAGCGGGAATGCAGGGAGAGCTTTGTACGAGAGGGTATCATGTGATGAAAGGTTACTATAAGATGCCTGAAGCGACAGCTAATGCTATTGACTCTGAAGGCTGGCTGCATACGGGCGACCTGGCTGTTATGGACAATGATGGCTATGTGGCAATCACCGGACGTTTAAAGGATATGATCATACGCGGTGGAGAAAATATTTATCCGCGTGAGGTGGAAGAATTCTTATACTCCCATCCATCGATTCTTGATATTCAGGTGATTGGGATTCCCGATGAGAAATATGGTGAAAAAGTAGCGGCCTGTGTGCAGCTGAAGGAAGGGGAACAGCTGACCAAGGAAGAATTGGTGGATTATTGCCAAGGGAAAATATCCAAGTTTAAGATCCCGGAGCATATTTTCATTATGAAAGAATATCCCATGACCGCTTCAGGTAAAATTCAAAAGTATAAACTCCGTGAAGAGGCACAACGACTGATGAACGTAAAAGAAGGCCTGGTAAGGTAAAATCGTCCGCTCAGCGGACGGTTTTTTCTCATCAAGTCCAAGAGGCGGGCCCAAAAGTAAAGTGTTGTACCGATACTTGTGTAAGATTGATAAAACTAGCAAAAGTTTAACTTTTTCTTTCCTTCAACTCTATTTTCAAGTAAAATAGGATATGGATTGTTAGCACTTACATAAGCAGGCAGAATGTACACCAATTGTATAACAGACGAAGGAGGAAAAATCATGAAACGAAATCCGCTTATTCCTTTTATATTCACTGCAGTGATTGGTATTATTCTCGTTATTGGCATGTCGTTTTGGGGAATACATAATCAGGAACAAGCGAAAAAAGAAAAAGAACAGGCAGCACTGGATCCGGCAGCGATTTTTAAACAAAACTGTGCTTCCTGCCATGGACAAAACCTTGAAGGCGCGGTTGGACCGAATCTTCAAAAGGTTGGAGGCAAGTATTCAAAAGAGCAGATTACCAACATTCTTAAAAATGGTAAATCAGGCGGAATGCCGGCGGGTGTTGTAAAAGGTGAAGAGCAACAAATTATCGCTGAATGGCTTTCAAAGAAAAAGTAATAGAAAAGCTGACTCCGGACGACACAGGTGATGTGTTGTGAAGAGCCAGCTTTTTGTTTTTTTAGCACGAGTTGTTCATAATAAGAACTATGAAAATAAAAGCAGGTGGAATTAATGAAACGAGATAACCTTTCCCTCAGGCTGAGAACGGTGGCAGCCCATATACACAGGGAGGCAGTGATGGCGGATATCGGTTCTGACCATGCCTATCTTCCGTGTTATTTAATCCTTGAACATCAGGTGGTCTATGCGATTGCTGGTGAACTTAATGAAGGCCCCTATCAATCCGCTCTCCACGAAGTTCAGGCGGCCAACCTTCAAAACAAAATATCAGTGCGCAAGGGAGACGGTTTGGACATCCTCTCACCAAACGAGGCAGATGTGATCACCATTTGCGGAATGGGCGGCCAATTAATATCGAGTATTCTGGAAAAGGGAAAAACGAAAATTGAAGGTGTAAAAAGGCTCGTGCTGCAGCCCAATGTTGGCGCAGATACTGTAAGAAAATGGCTTATGAAAGAAAACTGGATCCTTGTGCATGAAGAAATTATTAAAGAGGACGGTAAAATATACGAAGTACTTGTGGCCGATTGGGACAAAAAAGAACAGCCTTATAGCGAAAAAGAAGAGCTGGAATTGCTTCTTGGTCCATTTCTCATGAAAGAGAAAAACGAGGCATTTGTTGAAAAGTGGAAAGGCGAGCTTCATCAGTGGGAAAAGATTCTGCAGCAGATGGAACGAAGTGAATCTCCTGATCTGGCCGAAAGAAAAGCAAGTCTGCAAAAGCGCATTGATTTGGTGAAGGAGGAGTTAAGTCTATGAGTAATTATGCAAACGGACAAACGATCATTTCAGATTTGCATGTCCTCGCACCCAAACAACTGGCAGAAGAAGGGGATCCGATTGGATTGCAGGTGGGAAACCTTAACCAACCGGTCAAAAAGGTAATGATTGCACTGGATGTATTGGAGGAAGTGGTGGATGAAGCTATTGAATCAGAAGTACAGCTCATCATTGCCCACCATCCAATGATTTACCGTCCCTTAAAGAAAGTCGATCTATCCACTTCGCAGGGAAGGATGATTGAGAAGCTGATTAAGCATGATATTGCTGTTTACGCGGCACATACGAACCTTGATATTGCTAAGGGTGGAGTGAATGACTGGCTGGCCAATGCGATGGAGCTTCAAAACACAGAAGTGCTTAAAACAACGGTTAAGAAGCGGCTGTACAAACTGGCTGTTTATGTTCCAGAGCAGCACAGCACAAAAGTGAGAGATGCGATGGCTGCTGCAGGAGCGGGACATATCGGAAATTACAGCCATTGTACCTTTAACACATCCGGCGAAGGCACGTTTAAGCCGCTAGAAGGAACTGATCCTTTCATTGGAACAAAAGGCCAGCTAGAGGCGGTCAGCGAGCTTAAAATCGAAACGGTTGTTCAGGAAGAACGAATGAATCAGGTGGTGGCAGCTATGGTTCAGGCTCATCCTTATGAAGAAGTGGCTTACGATGTGTACGAACTGAAAAACGAAGGACAAGCTCTCGGGATTGGCAAAATCGGAATGCTGAAAAAACCAATGGAGTTTGAAGCGTTTATTGCCCATGTAAAAAAAACGCTGGATGTTCGTTCGCTGCGCGCGGTGAAAGGGAACAATAAAAAGGTACAAAAGGTTGCAGTTGTTGGAGGGGATGGAAATAAATTTATTTATTCCGCGATTATGAAAGGTGCAGATGTTCTTGTAACGGGTGATATGTATTATCACAATGCACATGATGCTCAAGCGGCGGGCCTTTCGATTGTGGATCCAGGACATAATGTAGAGAAAATCATGAAGAAAGGGCTTCGGGAGTATCTCACGGCAAGTTTGGAAAAAAAGGGATACTCAACCGAAGTCGTATCTTCCGAAGTTCATACCGATCCTTTTCTCTTTTTCTAAAAAAAAGCCTGGTTCAAATATCTTGAACCAGACTTTTTTTATTTTGCTTTTACTTTTGGCAATATTTTGGCCAAACTTACTTTTCGTTCTTTTTCCCATGTTGAAGGATCCATTTCATCATATTGTTCGAGGAAAGAGATGACTTCCTTTGTAATCGGGGTTGGGGTGGAGGCTCCTGAAGTAACACCGAGTGTCTTCACACCTTTTAGCCAATCCAGTTCAATTTCAGTCACATCTGCAATCCGGTATGCCTGTGTTCCTGCAATTTCCTGCGAAACCTGTGCCAGACGGTTGGAATTGTTGCTTTTTGGGTCTCCAACCACTAGAACGAGGTCACATTCCTTAGCCTGTTCGGCAACTGCCTCCTGACGGACTTGAGTCGCCAGGCAAATTTCTTTGTGAACCTCGGCTTCAGGATATTTTACAAGAAGCTGTTTGATAATCTCGGCTACATCCCACTGACTCATGGTTGTTTGGTTAGTGATCAGGATCTTTTTGTTATCAATTTGCAAGTTTTGAATATCCTGCACATTCTCGATAAGGTGAACTGCCCGGGGCGCAATACCGATGGCTCCTTCGGGTTCAGGGTGACCCTTCTTTCCAATGTAGATCACTTCATACCCATCTTGTTCCTTTTCACGGATCAAATCGTGGGTTTTGGTTACATCAGGGCAGGTGGCGTCTATTTCCATCAGCCCTTTTTCATGGGCGAGGCGCCGCACTTCAGGTGATACACCATGGGCGGTGTAAATCACAGTGCCGGATTCAATGTTTCGGATAATATCGAGACGGCTTTTGCCGTCCAATGTAATAATTCCCTCTTCTTCAAAAGCGTCAGTTACATGTTTATTATGAACAATCATACCCAGAATATAGATAGGACGGGGCAATGATGGGTCTTTAGCCGCCTGTCTTGCTAATACCATGGCATCGACTACGCCATAGCAATAACCTCGAGGAGATATTCTTACTACCTTCATGTACATCTCTCCCTTATACAACGTAAAAGTAGGATATGCAGAATCCGTCACGAAGACGGTCTGAACACCTTATACCATTATAAAGGAGAGTGTATCAGAAAACAATGAAGGGACCCTGCACCGCTAGATAAACAGCTTTGGTGCAGGCTGCAGCTTTTTGACCGGCCCTTTTTTTAGAGCTTTTGGTGGTGCCTGGATGTTCTTTACCTTTGGGGCAGCTGGGGAAGCGGCAGGACCGATCATAATTTTTGCATCTTCTGGTGTTCCTTCGGGGATGTCATACGGAAAGCTTGAGCTCTCTCCATTTACAGGCAAATCATAAGGAAAACTGCTTTCATCCAGCCATTCACTGTTTACTTCGATTTTAACAGGTGGTTTGGACTGGGGCTTTTGCTGAACCTTTGGTGTCTTTTTGGTTTTTGCAGCAGGCTTTTCTTTCTTTTTGGTTGGTGCTTCTGCCTCTACTTGGACTGTGTTTTCTTTTTGGACTTTGGCTTCTTCTCTTGCTTCCTTTTTTTCTTTAAAGGCTTTATTGGTATTATCTCTGAATTCCTTCAGCGATTTCATCATGTCTGGCAGATTTTTAACCATTGGTCCGTACTGTTTAACCATCGGGCCCATAGTTTCAGCCACTTGCAACATTTTCTGGACGTTTTCCACCATCGTCAGCATGTTCAATGGTGATCTTGCCGCACCGCCCAGGCCTGGCAGGGACCGCATGCCGCCTGGAGGAGCGAATCGTTGTCCGGGCGGCACGTTGGCATGAGGCGTACGTCCTCCCTGAGGACCTCTAGGGGGAAATGGATACATGGTTTTGACCCTCCCTTCAAAAAAATACCCTTCCCTTAAAGATATGAAATGGAAGGCCAGGAGGTGTGCGGATGTCATGCTATTAGGCGGATTTCCTATTCTACATAGCTAAATTCAAAGACTTCCTCTATAATACTAAAAGTAGACCCTACAAATGTAAAAAGTCAGGTGATAAAAAATGAAAACAGCGTTTGACCGTTTAAATATAAAACCTTTTTTATTAAACGCAATGACCGAGCAAGGTTTTAAAAAACCAACCGATATTCAGGAACGGGTTGTTCCCGGGATATTGAAGGGCCACGACATTATTGGCCAGTCACAAACCGGATCAGGAAAAACTCTTGCTTTTTTGCTTCCGGTTCTGAGCAAGATCGATCCAGCGAGAAATGAAATTCAAGCTGTGATTACCGCACCAACAAGAGAACTGGCACAACAGATTTTTGATGAGTACGAAAAACTGACTCCTTATTTTCCGGAAGACCAGTATGTGCGAGCCAAGACCGTGGTCGGTGGTACCGACCGAAAACGAATGGCAGACCGTTTGAAGAATGCACCCCATCTTATCATAGGAACACCGGGCCGCATTAAGGATCTGGTTAACAACGAAGGAATCAGTATTTTTTCGGCAACCACACTTATTGTGGATGAAGCGGACCAAATGCTTGATATGGGATTCATTGAGGACGTTGACCAGGTCGCTTCACGCATGGCAAATGAAATTCAAATGCTGGTGTTTTCAGCGACCATACCTGAAAAACTGCAGCCTTTCCTGAGAAAGTACATGAATAATCCCCGGCATGTTCATATCAGTCCGGAACAGGCAACGGCCAAAGAAATCAAGCACGTGTTAATCCCGTTAAAACACAGGGATAAAAAGAAAACACTGATTGAGGTGGCAAAGGCCTATAATCCGTATCTTTGCTTAATTTTCGTTAATACGAAAAAAACAGCGGATGAGGTCGCGGATGCAATGCTTGCAGAGGGAATGAATGTTGAACGCATTCATGGGGATGTGCCTCCGCGTGAGCGAAAAAACATCATGAAACGCGTACAAAAAGCCGAGTTCCAATATGTAGTTGCGACCGACCTGGCTGCGCGTGGTATCGATATTAAAGGCATCAGCCACATCATTAATTTTGAACTGCCGTCTGATTTGGATTATTATATTCACCGTACAGGCAGGACGGGACGTGCGGGCATGTCTGGTATTGCCGCAACCATTTATGAACCATCCGATCAGCTTGCGATCCAAAAGCTGCAAAGCCGCAAGATTCATTTTGTCCAGGAAGAAATCAAGAACGGTGAATGGATAGAAGTTCCTGTACGGATGAAAAAAGCTTCCGTTGAAAAAGGAAAGCAGGGAGCAAGCCTTCCAAAGCCCAAAAAAGTAAAGCCGGGCTATAAGAAAAAGATGGCTGAAGAAAAGAGAAGAATGGAAAAAAGGCAAAACCGCAATAAAAAGTAACAAACCGGTTAGAGAAGGAGAACAAGCGATGCTAAAACTAGGATCACATGTATCTATGAGCGGAAAAAAAATGCTGCTTGGCGCAAGTGAGGAAGCAGCTTCCTACGGAGCAAACACCTTTATGGTATATACCGGCGCTCCCCAAAACACGCGCAGAAAAAAGATTGAAGACCTTAACATTGAGGCCGGGATCAAGCATATGCAAGAAAACGGCATGACGGAACTCGTGGTGCATGCACCATATATTATAAATATCGGAAACTCATTGAAGCCTGAAACGTTCCAATTGGGAGTAGACTTTCTGCGTTCGGAAATTGAACGGACTGCAGCAATCGGCGGAAAACAGATTGTCCTTCACCCGGGTGCACATGTGGGTGCCGGAACAGAAGAGGGAATCAAAAAGATCATTGAAGGATTAAATGAAGTACTTACACCGGATCAAACCGTGCAAATTGCACTTGAAACCATGGCCGGAAAAGGCTCAGAGTGCGGGCGTACCTTTGAGGAGCTTGCAGCCATTATTGAAGGGGTACATCAAAATGACAAGCTTTCCATCTGTTTTGATACGTGCCATACGCATGATTCCGGCTACGATATTATCAATGACTTCGATGGCGTTATCAATTCATTTGATAAAATTATCGGGCTTGACCGTCTGAAAGTCCTTCATATTAATGACAGCAAGAACGAATGTGGAGCGAGCAAAGACCGTCACGAAAATATTGGGTTTGGGAAGATTGGATTTGATGCATTGAATTACATCGTCCATCACCCGCAGCTAGACGATATTCCAAAAATTTTAGAAACTCCTTATGTGGGAACAGATAAAAACAACAAAAAGCCTCCTTACCAATTGGAGATCGAGATGTTGAAGAATAAAGAATTTGTTCCTACTCTGCAGGAGCAGCTGCTGACGGTATAACTAAAAAGAGACGGAAGGTGAACTGCACCAGGGTGTGCTGTTCATGTCCGTCTCTTTTTTTATCTGTTTAAATAATTGTTGATTAAGTATTGGATGGTTGCTGCCTTTTCGCGGTTGACTTCATGAGCTATGGCTTGAATGATTTCTTCCCGTTGTGCAGCATTCATTACGTTTATGTTATATCTTCTTAAAATGTTTACTACTTGAGTGGCTTCCTGCATAGATACGGGAAACTGGTGCTGTGCGGCCAGACCGACGAGCTCTTGTGCAGTAAGCTGATTTAACTTGTTGTTGATCATATGAACCATAATCGGATTCATGATATCCCCTCCTGTCACCCTATCCTATGAAGGAGCGGAAAAAAAGTGAACAGAAAAAAGCCGTTTAAAACGGCTTTTTGAGTGATCATTTATATGAAAGAATGAAAGACAAAGTTAATTAAAAATAATAAAGCGATAATGTACATGGGGGCAGGAATCTGCTTTTGTTGCCCAACAGCCAATTTTAATATAGGGTAGGCGATGAAGCCAAATGCCAGCCCGTCCACAATACTGTAAGTGAGCGGAATAAGCGCGATGATCAAAAATGCAGGAAATCCTTCTGTAAAATCGGAGAGAGGAATCTGCTGTATGTTTTGAACCATCAATCCCCCAATAATAATCAGAACAGGCGCAATCGCCCCATCCGGAATCAGACTTAAAAACGGCGTAACGGCAATGGAAGCAAGAAAAAGAATTCCAGTTACCACACTTGTCAGCCCGGTCCGACCGCCTTCTGAGATGCCAGCTGCACTTTCTACGGTAGAAATGGTAGGACTTGTCCCGAAAACTCCCGAGATAAGAGACGTGACAGCATTGGCCTGAAATGCTTTTGGAAACTTTTTTTGGTCCGGAAGAAGGCCGTGCAAAAGTCCCATGTTTTCAAACGTTACAATCATGGTTAAGGAAAATGTAGCGATCCAGAAAGGAAGGCTCCACATTCCCTTAAAATCGGCTCCGAAAAAAAGCTGCATAAATGGAGCAAGTTCCAATTTGGTATGTGAATCTTCGGCCGCATGTGCCCATCCTGTAACATAGCTAATCAGACAGGTCACCGCAATTCCAATAAGAAAGCTTCCTTTTATGTTTCTTGAAAAAAGAAACAGAGTAATAATAAGCCCGATGATGGTCAGCAAGGTTGTGGGATGGCTTAAATGGCCAAGTTTCACAAATGTGGTTGTGCTCGCTTCAATAATACCGCCTTTTTGAAGGCCGATAAACGCCAGGAACAAACCAATTCCTACGGTTATGCTATGCTTTAAGGAAGCTGGGATGCTTTCTGACAGGACATCTTTAAGCTTTGTTGATGCGATGATAAGAAATAAAATGCCTGAGAGAATAACAGCAGCGAGCGCTTCTCTCCAGGACAGCCCCATACCCTGTATAATCGTATAGGTAAAAAAAGCGTTGACGCCCATTCCCGGAGTCAATATGATAGGGGCATTGGCGTAAAACCCCATAAAGAAACATCCGGCAACTGATGTCAGAATGGTAGCCAGCAGTACACCGTAATAGGGCATTCCGGCGTCCGCCAATATAAGCGGGTTGACGATAATGATATAGGCGATCGTAAAAAACGATGTAACCCCCGCCAATATTTCCCGTTTCACTGTACTGTGGTGCTTTTCTACTTCAAAAAATCTTGATAACTTCAAGTGTTTCCCTTCTTTATTTACTTATCCCTCGCCCACCCGGCATCCTGCTATCGCAGGCTGCCAATTAAAAATTATAACGCACCGCTAATCTTTTGACTACTTTTTCTTTTGAACAATGGGATTGGTTTTGAGCGAAAAAAGGATGATACATATGAACTATAAAGCAGTTTGTTTTGATATGGATGGAGTATTGGTAAATACAATGGACGATCATGCTTTGGCTTGGCACCACGCGTTCCGCGAACAGGGACATTGGATTGCAGCGGACGACTTTTACGAGCTGGAAGGTATGCCGGGCATGCAGACTATTCTTCATTTGAACCGTATTCACGGTCTGCAGCTTCCTTTTGAACAGCAAAAAGCGATCTACCGCAACAAGCGGGCTCATTTTGTGAAGCATTCCAAGTATGGGTTTTATCAACAGACCATAGAGGCTCTTAAAGGTTTATCCCAATTCGGAATTCCAATCGGTTTGGCCACGGGCAGCAGGAAGGAATTTGTGAACGAGGTACTGGAAAGGCTTGAGGAGATGGGTATAACATTTGATGCGGTGATTACAGGTGATGATGTGGAAAAGGGAAAGCCTTCACCTGAACCTTACGAAAAGGTCTTTGCGCAATTTTCATACCGTCCAAATGAATGGATCGTGGTTGAAAATGCACCGCTTGGCATCCAGTCAGCTGCGGCCTCAGGAGCATTTGTTATGGCTCTTTTAACTACACTGACTGAAGAGAAGCTGATTTTGGCGAATGACATTTTGAAAAATCATCAAGAACTTAAAGAGTACTTATTGAGTAAAGTTGGTGTGCAGGCGAGGGATTTTACAAAATAGAGGGATTCTTGTATACTTTACAGGATATTAAATCGTAATCGTTACTATTGCTTGGAGGCGCTTATGTCAAAACACGATAATACGGCTGCCGTGAAAATCGAGAATTTATCTTTTCATTACGGAGACAGGTATGTTCTTGATCGCATAAATTTTGAAATACCGAATGGTGCTTTTATCGGGCTTGTCGGTCCAAATGGCTCCGGAAAATCCACACTGATTAAATGCATTCTGGGTTTGCTGAAGCCTCAATCCGGAAGGGTATCCTTTTTTGGTATTCCTCTCGGTCGATTTAAAAATTGGGAAGAAGTTGGGTATGTTTCCCAAAAAGCGAACAGTTTTAACACGGCTTTTCCAGCAACCGTATATGAAGTGGTGTCAATGGGGTTGTTCGGTAAGGTCGGGCTTTTTCGTTTTTTAACGAAAAAACACAAACAAAAAATAATGGAGGCCATTGAAACGGTGGGTATGACCGAATTCACTCACCGGAATATCGGTGAACTTTCTGGCGGCCAACAGCAGAGAGTATTTATCGCAAGAGCCCTGGTCAGTGATCCAAGGCTGCTCATTCTTGATGAACCGACAGTAGGAGTGGATGCCGCATCTGTATCCAACTTCTATCAGATGCTTAAGAGCCTCAACGAAGAAAAAGGACTGACATTATTGCTCGTTACCCACGACGTTGGTGTTATGTCCGACTATGTAACCCATGTTGCCTGTTTAAATAAACAGCTGCATTTTCATGGGGATACAAAAGAATTCAAAGAAATCTCAAAAGAGGGTTTCTCTCAGATGTATGGGCATCATGTCCATGTACTGGAACATCATCATTAACCGGAGGAAGTTTGGATGTCATTTCCGTTTTTTCATTATGAGTTTTTACAAAATGCGTTTTTAACCGGCATCATGATCGGCCTTTTGGCCCCGGTTCTTGGCGTGTTTATCGTTGTCAGAAGACAGTCCCTGATTGCCGACGCACTCTCGCACATTACGCTGGCCGGCATCGCAGCCAATTTGATGCTGGGCCGGAGCCCTGGGTTTTTCCAGGGGTTGAACCCGCTATATATGGGGATGGTTTTTTCAGTAGGTGGAGCAATTGGAATCGAGCAGCTCCGGAAGGTTTATAAGCATTATGAAGAGCTGGCGATTCCTATCATCATGTCTGCAGGTATTGGACTCAGCGTCATTTTTATTTCATTGGCGAACGGCTTTAATACGGACTTATTTAATTATCTTTTTGGAAGTGTGCTGGCTGTGAAAAAATCGGATGTTTGGACGGTTTTTTTCATCCTTTTGCTCGTGTTTGCTTTTGTCCTGTTTTTGTACAAGGAACTTTTTGTGCTTTCTTTTGACGAAGAACAGGCAGCTGTTTCAGGAATTAAAGGAAAGTGGATTCAATTTTTGTTTATTATCATGGTAGCCTTGGTCATCGCATCCTCCATGAAGATTGTTGGAATACTTCTGGTTTCCGCACTGATGACGCTGCCGGTTGCGGCAAGTCTGCGCATTGCTAATGGATTTAAGCAGACCTTTGTTCTTTCTGTTATTTTTGGTGAGACAGCCGTGATCCTTGGCTTGATATCTTCGTACTACTTGAATCTGGCTCCCGGCGGAACCATTGTTATGATCTCTGTGTTGATATTACTGCTTTCTCTTGCCTGGAAAAAATGGAGAGCCAGAAAACCGATATTGAGTGAATAGTGGAGGTGGAAAAATTTGGACGTTTTAACCGCGATGGATTTATTAAAAAAGAAGGGCTTTAAATACACCGACAAACGCAGGGATTTGCTGCAATTGTTTTCGGATGAAAAACGATATCTAAGTGCAAAAGAGGTTCAGGATGCCTTAAAGGAAAATTATCCAGGACTTAGCTTTGATACCATTTACAGGAATCTCTCCACTTTTTCCGAGCTCGATATTCTTGAGGAGACTGAGCTCGAAGGAGAAAAGAAGTTCCGCTTTACGTGTCCGACCAAGGAGCATCATCATCATCTCATCTGTCTGAAATGCGGAAAGACAAAAGAGATCAATGCGTGTCCCATGGAAAATGTAGCAACGGATTTGTCCGACTTTCAGGTAACGGGCCATAAGTTCGAAATTTACGGTGTCTGCCAAGTGTGTGTGAATTGAATTGGCAGGTATGATGATTCTCCAAATGGCGCATCCTAGCTGTAAAAGGAGGAGAGTCATTTGCCAACAGTAAAATGTAATGTAGCAAATTGTACCTATTGGGGAGAAGGCAATAATTGTGTTGCCGATGCCATCCTTGTAGAAATCGATAAGCATGCCAATAAAGACTACAAAATGGAAGCAAGCGGAGAGCTGATCGGAGATGCCAAGCATAAAGACAGCGCGGATAAATCTGCTGAAACATGCTGCCATACGTTTAAACCAAAGCAGTAATAAAATGAGGAGCGCACGCGCGCTCTCTTTATTTTGGACCTTGTAAATTTCATAATTATTAACAACTATATTTCAACGGGATCAAGACATACTAAAAACGCTCCAATTCAGAAAGAGAGGGATTAGTATGGCAGAAAATAAGGAATTTGAATCGGAACCCGTTAACCGTGATCCGGATTACAGAGAGGAAATGGCTGCAGATGTTGTGCCCATCACAAGTGGTACAGCACTGCCGGAATACGAGCGTCCGCGAGACGACTCAGAGATTCATGAAAGGCGAAAAGGACAGGAAGCCAGGGAGGATGCAGGACAAACCGGAAGGGTCATTGGCATGTTTTCGGTTATTCTCTCTGTCCTGTCATTGTTTATTCTTCCCGTGCTTTTTGGCGCCGCCGGTATTATCGGAGGATTTGTTGCTGTAAGGCGCGGAGCTGCCACTTCCGGTTACTGGGCGATCGGAATTGGAATTGCTTCTATCGTAATCAGTTTGCTGTTTGCACCTTTCTTTTAGAAACAATCTGTGGAGCACATAAAAAACCCCTGCCAGCATGGCAGGGGTTTTCCATTTATACAAGTTCAGCTTGCTGTTTGGCATGATATTCTTCAGCCAGCTTGTCAATTTCTTTTTTAAGCTCATCAAGCAATTGATCTTCAGGGATCTTGCGTACGATTTCGCCATGGCGGAAAAGCAGCCCTTCGCCTCTGGCACCGGCAATTCCGATGTCAGCTTCACGGGCCTCGCCAGGTCCGTTTACGGCACATCCGAGAACCGCTACTTTAATTGGAGCACGCACTTTGGAAATGTATTCTTCCACTTCATTAGCAATAGAAATCAGATCAATTTCAATCCTTCCGCATGTCGGGCAGGAGATGAGTGTAGCAGCATCAGAAAGCAATCCAAAGGATTTGAGAAGTTCTCTTGCTACTTTTACTTCTTCTACCGGGTCGGCACTAAGCGAAACACGAAGTGTATTTCCGATGCCTTTGTTTAAAATAACGGCCAGTCCGGCAGCACTTTTTACAGTTCCGGCAAATAGTGTTCCGGATTCGGTAATACCGAGATGAAGCGGGTAGTCAAAGGCCTGTGCAGCTTTTTCGTACGCTTCAATGGCAAGATTGATATCGGATGCTTTCATGGAAACAATGATGTCGTGAAAGTCCAGATCCTCAAGGATTTTAATATGGTCAAGGGCGCTTTCGACCATTCCCTCCGCTGTTGGATATCCGTATTTTTCAAGATATTTTTTTTCAAGAGAACCAGCGTTTACACCTATTCGAATTGGAATGCCTTTGGCTTTTGCTGCTTTAACGACAGCCTCCACTTTTTCCCGGCGTCCAATGTTTCCCGGATTGATTCTGATTTTATCTGCTCCGCCTTCAATGGCTTTTAGAGCCAGTTTGTAGTCGAAATGGATATCAACCACAAGAGGGATGGAGATTTGTTTCTTTATATCAGCAATAGCCTCTGCTGCACGCATGTCAGGACAGGCGACACGCACAATCTGGCAGCCTGCCTCTTCCAGGCGTTTGATTTCAGCAACAGTTGCTTCCACATCATGAGTCTTCGTTGTTGTCATACTTTGAACAATAACCTGATTGTTTCCGCCAATGGTTAAAGGGCCGACTTTTACAGGTCTTGTTTTTGAACGATGCGTAATTTCACTCATAGGTGAACCGCTCCTTTAATCTCTATTTATTCATAACAACAGATTTTTTCCATCTGTACAATAGTCTATTTTAGCAAGGTTGTCTTTAGTTTGGCAAGAAAACGAGTCCTTTAATTCTTTTTATATACCGGAAAATTATAGCTTTTGCCAACCTGGATACTTTCCGGACGAATTCCATGATTCAAACGTTGAAAGTCCTTGGTCAGGTCGGGGATCGGTTTGGAAAGAGAGGATGGATTCAGTTTTTCAATCACTGACAGTACCGTGTCCCCGGAAGAAATTTTGACCTTTTGAGAAGGTGTGCTGTTTTGGATACTAACTGCGGCAACAGGAGCAGCCTTTTGGTTGTACGGCTGAAGAGTACCTACCTTGAGATCATAGGCAATCGTATAAACAATAACAAGTGTCAGGCAAATGTATATAAACTTTTTCATAAGCTTGTCCTCCTTTATTTAGGACATGTATATGTACCAGTAATAAATCTATTCCTGTTTTTTTGCCATTGAAGAATCAGGGATAAGTTTGCCGGGAGAAAGCTGTGTGGTGTAAAATTGGAAATGTATCTTAAAAAGAGAGAAGGATACGTGGGTACAGATGGGAAAAACAAATTATGAGGTGGAGTATAAACATGAATCGGAAAGCAAAATGGTTAATTCCAATGCTGCTTGCACTTGTTTTTATGGTTCCTTTAAAGGCATTTGCTGACGCAGCTCCCGGAGATGTCATCGTTACATTGGGGGAAGATTTGACTCCGGATCAAAAGACAAAAATTTTAAATGAGATGGGCGTATCCTCGGATGTGGATACTGTTACGGTAACGAATGAGGAGGAACATCAGTATCTCGGTAAGTATGTTTCGAAAGCCCAGTTGGGCACCCGGGCAATTTCATCTTCAAAAGTTACCCTGGCAGAAAAGGGGAAAGGGCTTCATGTTGAAGCTAAAAACATCAATTGGGTAACAGACAGCATGATTGTGAATGCTCTTGTTACCGCGGGTGTTAAAGACGCCGACATTTATGTGACCGCCCCATTTGAGGTATCGGGTACAGCAGCCCTTACAGGAATTTTAAAAGCATATGAACAAAAAGCAGATGTAAACATTCCCGAAGAAAAAAAGCAAGTAGCCAATGAAGAAGTGGTTAAAACTGCAGAGCTTGGTGACCGTATTGGAACAAAAGAAGCGACTCAGCTGATTACCGAAATCAAACAGGAGCTTGCGGATCATCCGGTAAAGAACGAGGATGAACTCCGTGATTTGATCAAACGCGTAGCTGAACGACTGGGAATCACATTGACAGATGATGAATTAAACAGCCTGGTTTCCCTTTTTAATAAAATGAAGGATTTGAACATTAACTGGGATAAAGTTCAAGACCAGTTGCAAAACGTCAGAGATAATCTTGATGGTTTTCTCAATAAAGAAGAAACACAATCGTTTCTTCAAAAATTCATCGATTTTATTATTTCCATCATAGATGGCATAAAAGGTCTTTTCCAAAAGTAAAAGGCCATACGAAAAGGAGCCGAAACCGGCTCCTCTTTTTATGCTTTTGGCTCAGGTGTTTCTTTAATGGAAAGATGTAGGAAGAGGGAAGCCACTGCCCAATAAATGATAAAAGAGAAGGGCACCTCGGTATGTAAAAGCTTCATGACCGCAAAGAAAACCGTAGGCAGGGTAACGGAATAGGCGGACATGACCCACAATCTTCTGTAATTAAGGCTTCGGCGGCTGATGTTCTGCAAAACAAGGCCGATGACGGCGAGGACAGTTACCCCAATAAACTTCATGGCTACAGTAAAGAGGTAAATGAACAAAAAAATCAATGGAAGCAAAATAGGAAGCAAATCCGAAAGTTTATTGATCCAGGAACTCACATCCTGTTTGGTCAGTGTCACATCGCCAAGCGTCTGATACGGAAAGGCTTGGGTTTCACCACCCGATGTAATGATCGCCTTGTTCTTTAACATGGCAATGACATCATTGTACTTATTAAGGTCGCTTTCCTTTACGGCTCCCGTGGTATCAAAAATAAAGGTTTGATTGTCATCCGTTTGAATGACGGGCATTTTGAGCTGTGAAGAAAGCTTTCCATCCTTTAACGTGAAATCAGGTATATCGGACTTCATGGACTGCTCAAATTCCTCTATTCCTGATTTAAAGGCCATGGAAAATGTAATTCCAAAGGGAATGGAAGTGAGAAAAATAAGAAAAAATATGTATCCGATCGCTTTTCCAACCCCTTGAAAGCGTAGACGAGCGACAGTCTGCGGGGAAAACAGACTTTTAATAAAATGATTGAAAATTCTCATGTAACTCCTCATTTCCTGAATGGTCTGTATTAATTTTAGCGAATAATGAGGAAACAAACAATGTGTAAGCCATTGGTTTGTTAAGGTTTTCAGAAGCGTCTTTACATAACATTTATAAAACTAGATAATATCAGAAGGATGATTAGTTAAAAGGGGTTGTCAAATACATTGAGTGTTCAGGATATGCTGTTTCAGTTTTTGGGCGGACTCGGCCTTTTTCTTTTTGGAATTAAATATTTGGGGGAAGGGCTCCAGAATTCTGCCGGAGACCGGCTGCGAAATATTCTTGACAGTTTAACAACGAATACATTTACAGGGATTCTCGCCGGTTTGTTTGTTACGATGCTGATTCAGTCCAGCTCCGCTACAACGGTTTTGACAGTCGGACTTGTTAATGCTCGTATGCTTACATTAAGACAGGCAGTGGGAATCATTATGGGAGCCAATATAGGTACAACGTTTACCGCTTTTATTATTGGCTTTGATGCTGCAGGCTTCGGTCTGCCATTACTCGCAGTTGGCGCATTTTTTGTTTTCTTTATCCGCAATTATAAATACGTGTTTATTGGGAGGATCCTTTTTGGTCTTGGAGGACTGTTTTTTGGATTGCAGCTGATGGGAGCAGGAATGGAGCCGCTGCAAACCTCCCTGAATTTTAAAAATATAACCGACCATCTCAATGACCAGCCGTTTCTGGGGATTGCAGCTGGGATGTTCGCTACCATGGTGCTGCAGTCATCCAGTGCCACCGTGGGTATTCTTCAACAAATGTTTTCCATGGATTTAATTCATCTGAGCGGAGCTCTTGCTGTTTTATTTGGAGATAACATTGGAACGACCATCACCGCGGTGATTGCAGCCATCGGAGCTTCACAGAATGCCAAGCGTGCCGCGCTCGTTCATGTACTGTTTAATGTCATCGGAACCGTTATCTTTGTTATTTTCTTTATTCCTTATAAAAGCATCATTGAATGGCTCACAGGGTTTATGAATTTGAAGCCGGCGATGGAAATCGCTTTTGCACATGGCTTTTTTAATGTGGCAAATGTCATTATTTTGTTTCCGTTCATCTCATTTTTGGTCTATGGTGTTACCCGGTTGATCCGGGATGATGAGTGGACCGTTGATACTCAAACGGTGAAGCTGGATGAAAAAGTGATCAACAGTTCACCTGAATTTGCTTTGCATCAGGCGAGACAGGAATTGCTGAAAATGGCAGCCTATTCCCGGGAGGGCCTTAATCAGGCGTTGCTTTTCTTTCAAACACGAAAAAACCGGTATGCGGACACCGCCATGCAGTATGAAGAGGAAATTAACAGATTTGACCGCCAGCTTACAAAGTTTCTCGTGAAATTATCGATTCATTCTCTTTCCAAAAACGAATCTACTGAGCATACGATGCTGCTAAACCTCTGTAAGGATATCGAGCGGGTAGGGGACCATATGAAAAATATGATTGATCTGGTCTGTTTTATGGCTAGAAATAATATTAAGCTTTCAGAGGTCACTTCCAGGGATTTTGAGAATATGATGATTCTTACTCAATCCTGTCTGGAAAAGGCCATTATGGCGCTCGAGACCAATAACAAGTCCATGGCAGAAGAAGTACTGTCCATTGAGGATGGTATTGATGAGATGGAAAAAACATTAAGAAAGAAGCATATTCAGGATATCAACAATAATTTGAGCAGCGGTCAGGAAAGTGTTGTCTATGTCGACTTCATCAGTAATTTGGAACGGATCGGTGATCATTCCGTCAATATTGCTGAAGCTGTTCTTGAAAGATAAAAATGCAAGATAGTAGGAGGTAAAACGTTGGATTATCTATATTGGACGCTGATCATCTTGTCATTTCTGCTAGCCTTTGCCGGCTTAATCTTTCCGATTTTGCCAGGCGCGCTGTTTCTTATACTGGGATTTTTATTGTATGGCTTATTTTATTCCTTTCAGTCATTCACTATCTTCTTTATCGTCGTGCAGGCCATTCTGCTGGCTAGTTTGTTTGTGGTGGATTATATCAGCAATTTATATGGAGTCAAAAGGCGGGGAGGATCGAAGGCGGCCATATGGGGAAGTACCATCGGCCTGCTTGTCGGACCATTTGTAATTCCGGTGGCCGGTATTATTGCCGGTCCATTTATCGGGGCGTTTCTGGCTGAACTCGTTATTGGACGCAAATCTCCCATGGATGCCTTCCGAGTCGGTGTAGGCTCGGTCCTTGGCTTTTTGGGAGGGACGCTAGTCAAGATTGTCATTCAATTGATTATGATTGGATACTTTTTGTATGTGGTTTTATAAAAAAGTGCTTGCTAAGCGGATGGGAACATGCTATATTTATATCTGTCTTCTCGACAACGGCCAACCAAGGCTGTTGAAAAAAAGAGTTGACTTACATAACGGAAAAATGATATAGTAATTCTTGTCCCTTAGAGGACAACATAATTGTTCCACAGTAGCTCAGTGGTAGAGCTATCGGCTGTTAACCGATCGGTCGTAGGTTCGAGTCCTACCTGTGGAGCCAACTATGGCGGTGTAGCTCAGCTGGCTAGAGCGTACGGTTCATACCCGTGAGGTCGGGGGTTCGATCCCCTCCGCCGCTACCATATTTTTTAGGCGATGGCGATCGTGGCGAAGTGGTTAACGCACCGGATTGTGGTTCCGGCATTCGTGGGTTCGATTCCCATCGGTCGCCCCATTATACTTACATATATGATATACTTAATAAAACCACATGGACCCTTAGCTCAGTTGGTCAGAGCGGTCGGCTCATAACCGATTGGTCGTAGGTTCGAGTCCTACAGGGTCCACCACATACAATCATACGGAGGTATACCCAAGTCTGGCTGAAGGGATCGGTCTTGAAAACCGACAGGGGCTTAGCGGCTCGCGGGGGTTCGAATCCCTCTACCTCCTCCATTTACTTTGTAAAGAGTAATAACATCCGTAAGCATTCATATCATCGCGGGGTGGAGCAACGAGCGCTACAGCACGAGTAGGCTACGAGTAACCTCGACGGATACACTTCAAGAAATAGCTTGTAGAGGAAGAGGTCAAGCTACGGAGGAATAACATCATCCGTAAGCATTCATATCATCGCGGGGTGGAGCAGTCTGGTAGCTCGTTGGGCTCATAACCCAAAGGTCGCAGGTTCAAATCCTGTCCCCGCAACCAAAGTGGCTCGATAGCTCAGTCGGTAGAGCAGAGGACTGAAAATCCTCGTGTCGGCGGTTCGATTCCGTCTCGAGCCACCATTTCTATACATACGTAACCTTTGCCTTTTTGGCAAAGGTTTTTTGTTTACAACATTTCAAAATAAATGCGTCGAATATGCTCGATTAGTGTCGACATATACGGTTTGAGAGTAAAAGGGGCTTTTTTGAGAATAAATCGGTTCATTTTGAGAATAAACACAGGAGTTTTGAGAGTAATTAAATATCTTCCGCTAATGTGAGGACATTTAAGACAAAATTTCATTCCAAAAGGGAGAGGTCTGTTACTCTCCAGTCGAAGATTAACAAAAAAATTGCAAAACTGTGCATTTTGCAGGGAATTTACCGCTTTTTAATCCATTTCAATGAAAACAAGTCATAGCGCTCTATTCCGTCGTAAAAAATAAGCTTCTTCCAATAAGGGTTTATCGTTGAAAGATAAGGGTAAATCTGATAATGTATGTGTTGTGCTACTTATTAAACATTCTTGTTGACTAAGTTTTCAATTTGGGGTTTCCCAAAATGAAATAAAAAATGAACTACATATCAAGGAGGAGATGTATCATGGCAAAGTTTGAACTGCCTGCTTTACCTTACGCCGCAAACGCACTTGAACCACACATTGATGAGGATACGATGAATATCCACCATGACCGTCATCATAAGACATATGTTGACAACTTGAACGCAGCTCTTGAAGGCCAATCCGAGTTTGAAAGCAAAAACTTGGTTGACATTCTGACTAACCTTGATTCTCTGCCAGAAAACATTCGCACGGCTGTACGCAATAACGGCGGCGGGCATGCGAACCACAGTTTGTTCTGGGAAATCCTTAAACCAGGCGGATCCAATGAGCCAACTGGTGAAGTGGCTGATGCCATCAACAACAAATTTGGAAGCCTTGATGCTTTCAAAGAGCAGTTCGCGAACGCTGCAAAAGGCCGTTTCGGATCTGGCTGGGCATGGCTTGTTGTAAATAACGGTGAGTTGGAAGTAACAAGCACTCCCAACCAGGACAACCCTGTAATGGAAGGCAAAACACCAATTCTTGGACTTGATGTTTGGGAGCACGCTTATTACCTTAAGTATCAAAACAAGCGTCCTGACTATATCAACGCATTCTGGAATGTTGTAAACTGGGATGAAGTTGAAAAACGCTACAACGAAGCAAAATAAGCAAGTATTTCAGGTGAAAGCCGGTTTCCTCAGGGGAGCCGGCTTTTGTTTTTATTGGAATTACAATAAAAACCAATTTTCCGATTGGCGAATAGCCCCTTACAAGTGGTGAAAACTACATGTGAATTGCAAAGGGGCGAGATCATGAAATTTAAATTGTTCGGAGATACAGACAGAACGAAGGAATTGCTTTTATTGCTTGTGATTGGCGGACTGTTCGCGCTGAGCACCGCTTTGTCCAATACATTCGTTAACATTTATTTGTGGAAACAGTCGGGAGAATTGAGAGACATTGCTCTATATAATTTATCCATTGTGTGCATTCAGCCTGTTGCTTTTTTTATTGCGGGGAGATTAACCAAAAAAATTGACAGGGTTATTGTACTTCGAATTGGTGTTACCATCCTGTCGCTGTTTTATTTGTTTGTGCTTTTTCTGGGAGAACAGGCAAGCGAGCGTCTTCTCTTGCTGGGAGGTCTTCTTGGTGCGGGCTCAGGGTTCTACTGGCTGGCTTTTAACGTGTTGACGTTTGAAGTGACTGAGCCGGACACGCGTGATTCCTTTAACGGTTATCTTGGTGTATTCACTTCGTTATCAGGTATGGTTGGACCTATAACCTCGGGATTCTTAATTTCCCAGCTGGATAAGTTTACTGGCTATCGCATTATTTTTACCGTCTCGTTGTTTTTGTTTTTTACAGCTGTAGTCATCAGCTTTTTCTTGAAGCGGCAAAAAGCGGAAGGGAAGTTTCATATATGGCAAATCCTTAAATCCCGGACATACAATCGAAACTGGGCGCGAATCTTGTATGCCCATTTTTTTCAAGGGATTCGAGAAGGCACATTTATCTTTTTGATCGTCATCTGGGTTTATATTATTTCAGACAGTGAATTTGCGCTTGGCACGTTCGGTCTTGTTCAATCGGCAGTATCCTTTATCGGCTATTTTGTTGTATCCCGGTACATGAACAAGGAACGAAGGAAAAAATCCATCTTTGTTGGAGGGTTGATCCTGTTTCTTTCGCCGTTCTTGTTTTTAATGAATGTCACCTTTCCTCTTTTAATGCTTTATGGTGTTGTGATCTCGATCGCCTATCCTCTTCTTCTCGTGCCATATGTTTCTCTGACTTATGATGTGATCGGGAGATGTGATAATGCGGGGCCGATGAGAGTGGAGTATATTGTTGTGAGAGAACTTTTTTTAAATGCGGGACGAATCCTTTCGATTGTTATTCTGCTGATCACGATTCAGTTCTTTAATGGGGACTACAGCATTCCTCTATTGCTTCCAATCCTGGGAGCCGGGCATTTTGTCATTTACTTTTGTGTTCGGTCCATTCGATTTTCGACCCTTCAAAAATCAGACATTGTATCCAACTACTCACAGAACAATACAGATCGAGAAGACGGCAGCAGAGTGTGACATTTTTCTTTCCGAAACAGTGATTTACTGTTACTATTATTGTAGTAAATCAATTTGTGGAAAATGGAAATGAGCAGAAACTCTTTCCATATATAGGTAAGGGTGGAATGAATGACGAAAGAAAAGAAGAAAAAGAATCATGTCCCTATACGTCTGAACGCCTTGTTTCTTGCGGTGTTCTTTCTTTTCTCAATTTTAATTTTCCGTCTGGGGTATGTACAGATTGTCCAGGGGGAAGAGTATCAGCGCTCCGCGGATAAAAAGGAAAATGTAACCGCACGGCTTGATGCGCCGAGAGGGAAGATGATGGATACTGAAAACCGTGTAGCGGTGGATAATAAACCGGTATATTCCATTACGTATACACGTACACAGAAAACAAGTGCGGAAGACCGTGAAGCCATTGCTGAAAAGTTGGCTGGCTATATCAAAAAGGACACAAAAAATGTAACAGAGCGGGATAAAAAGGATTATTTTATCTTTCTGCATCAAAAGGAAGTAGAAAGCCGCATTTCGCCCGCTGAAAAGAAGCAATTGAATGATGATCAGTATTACAAGCTTATGCTTGACCGGATCACTAAAAAGGATCTTGATTCCTTTACTCCTCATCAAATTGAGGTACTGGCGATCAAGAGGGAAATGGACAGCGGATATGCCCTGACACCACAGCGTATTAAAATCGGTGCATCACAAAAGGAGATCGCCACAATCAGTGAGCATCTTTCCGATCTGCCCGGCATTGATATTAAGCCCGATGCCAAACGGGATTATCCATATGGCGATACGTTTAAAGCTTTATTTGGACAGGTCAAACAAATCCCTTCCAGTAAAATGGATTTTTATTTATCACGAGGAAATGAACGAAATGATTTAGTCGGAACCAGTTTTCTTGAAGAGCAATACGAATCGTTGCTCAGAGGAAAAAAATCAAGTGTTAGATATGTAACCGATAAAGCAGGGAACCCGGTTGGCGAACCGGTAGAAGTAGAAGGTTCAAGGGGCAAGGACCTTACGCTTACCGTTAATATGGAGCTTCAGCAAAAAGTGGAAGACGTGATTGAAAAGGCCATGAAAAAAGCAAAATCCGGCGGATCTGCCTATGCCAACCGGGATCTTACGGAAGCTTATGTCGTTATGATGAATCCCGAAAATGGAGAGATTCTTTCCATGGCGGGAAAAAAATACGATACAAAAACCGGCCAATATAAAAACGCGCCATTTGGTACGGTGTATAACTCGTTTGCCATGGGTTCTGCCGTAAAAGGTGCGACGGTGCTCACTGGATTGCAGCAGGGAGCGATTACACCAGCCACGCATTTCTACGATGCTCCGCTCGTATTCGGTGACGGAAGGAAAATGAAATCGGCTCACTCCGGTCTTGGCAGCATCGGACCTGTGGAAGCACTCGAGGCTTCTTCCAACGTTTATATGTGGCATGTGGCAATGAAGCTTGCCGGCTATGATTATGCGCATAAACGTTTTATAGACCATCACGTGGACCAGGCATTCAGAGTATTGCGTGACTCTTATAGCCAATTTGGACTCGGGGTACCAACAGGAATCGATTTGCCTTCTGAAGCGACAGGCTACAATACAGGCATGAGCAACCAACTGGCCCAAGCGATGTTCTTCGCCATCGGACAGTTTGATACGTACACACCGCTGCAAATGGCTCAGTATGTATCGACCATTGCCAACAATGGCTACCGAATGCAGCCGCATCTTTTAAAAGAAGTACGGGAACCTTCCACTCAGCCAGGAAAGCTTGGCAAATTGGATTACAAATTTGAACCCCATGTTATGAACAAAATTGAAATGAAACAGGAATACCTCGATGTGGTCCATCAGGGCTTCCGCCAGGTTATGGTGGGAAGCCATGGTACGGCGGCTGCGTTTTTTAAAAACAAGAGTTATCAGCCGGCAGGAAAGACAGGTACCGCTCAGGTTGATGTTAAGTCGGGATTAAACAATAAAACCCTTGTTGGTTATGCACCGTATGACAAACCGGAAGTTTCTTTTGCGGTTGTAGTTCCAAAAGTCCGTGAAGGTTCAATCAACCTTGAGATCGGTTCAGGGGCGCTTGATGCCTACTTTAAATTGAAAAAAGACGGAAATAAGACGAAATAACTAGCTGTTTGTAAAGAAAACGCGTCCTTTGGGCGCGTTTTTTTTTGTGCATAAATAGTTTTTGGACTGAAACACTAGTACAGATGTCGTGGTTTCTTTACAATCTCTTAACATTAGGTTCAAACAGCGTTAATAATGGTCGCTTATTGTAGTAGATGTAAAGTGATTAACCGATTGTTGGGGGTGGGCGATAGAGACAACGACAGTATAGAAATAGCAAGATCTCTATCAATAAAAAAATCTTTTAAAACATTCTGGAGGGACCTAAGACAATGAAGAAAATGAAATCCGTTTATCTTTTGGCAGTAATGGCTTTAATCCTGGTTGTTGCCACAGCTTGTGGAAACAATAGTAAAGACAGCAGTGCGAATGGCAACGAAGGGAAAAAAGCTTCCGGCTCGATCGTTGTTTCCGGTTCAAGTGCAATGCAGCCGCTTGTAGCAGCAGCCGCTGAACAGTTCAAAGAAGATAATCCAGATGCTGATATTCAAGTACAAGCCGGAGGAAGTGGGACAGGCTTAAGCCAAGTGTCAGAAGGCGCGGTTAAGATCGGAAACTCGGATGTTTTTGCTGAAGAAAAAGAAGGCATTCCAGCGGACAAGCTTAAAGATCACCAAATTGCGGTAGTCGGAATGTCTGCAGCTGTTAATCCTGAAGTGGGTATTAAAGATATTTCCAAGGAAGATCTTATCAAAGTCTTCACTGGTGAAATCAAAAACTGGAAAGAGCTTGGCGGAAAAGATCAAAAGATTGCATTGATTAACCGTCCGGATTCTTCTGGAACACGAGCTACTTTCGTTAAATATGCTCTTGATGGAAAAGAACCTGTTGAAGGTGCCGCAACAGAAGATTCTTCAAACACTGTACAAAAATTGATCAAAGAAACACCTGGAGCCATCGGGTACCTTGCATTCTCTTACTTCACAGACAACAGCGGTGTTACGCCACTTAGTATTGATGGTGTAAAACCTACAGACGAAAATGTTCAAAAAGGTAAATTCCCAATCTGGGCTTATGAGCATTCTTATACAAAAGGTGAGCCTAAAGGATTGGAAAAAGAGTTCCTTGATTATATGATGAGCGACGAAATCCAAAACAATCTTGTACCTGAGCAAGGATACATCCCTGCAAGCAAAATGGAAGTAAAACGTGATGCTGAAGGGAAAGTTACAAAAAAGTAACGGGATAGACCGTTAAGAAGCCTGGAATCAGGGTAAGTGTCCGAATGATAATGGATATTTACCCTGTTAGGGCGTTTTGGGGAGGTACGAAAATGGATAACAAGACAATGACCATGGCAGCCAGCCAAAGGCTGTTAAAGAAATCAAACAAATCCGCACTACAAAAAGAGAAGCGGGGAAAATACCTGGTGTTGGCCAGTGCTCTATTGATTATTTCGGCGACCATTGCGATTACCATTTTTCTTGGGTCCAAAGGGTTGCAGGCATTTATCAGCAACGGCGTAAGTATATATGAATTTTTAACCAGCACGAAGTGGAATCCTACAGCAGAGAATCCATTGTATGGTGCAGTTCCGTTCATACTGGGATCTTTTGCAGTGACTTTTCTTTCCGCTTTAATAGCGGCTCCGCTCGGTATTGGCGGTGCCATCTTCATGACCGAGATTGCTCCTTCATGGGGAAAAAAGATTCTTCAGCCGGTTATCGAGCTGCTTGTTGGTATTCCATCTGTTGTTTATGGATTCATCGGCCTTTCTGTTCTTGTTCCGTTCCTTCGGGATACTGTTGGCGGACAAGGATTCAGCTTGCTCGCTGGGATGATCGTTCTCTCCATTATGATCTTGCCTACTGTAACGAGTATTGCAACAGACGCAATGAGCTCCCTTCCGAAAGGATTACGAGAATCCTCATATGCGATTGGGGCAACCCGTTGGCAAACGATCTGGAGAGTACTTATTCCGGCAGCTATGCCTACGCTTTTAACAGCCATCGTACTTGGAATGGCCAGAGCTTTCGGTGAAGCTCTGGCGGTTCAGATGGTTATCGGTAACGTTCGTTCATTGCCTTCTGCCATCACTGATCCTTCGGCTACACTGACGACCATCATCACGTTGAATATGGGACATACGACCTTTGGAAGTGTTGAAAACAATGTTCTTTGGTCTCTCGCCCTTATTCTCTTGGTCATGTCCTTTATCTTTATACTGTTGATCCGTTATCTTTCTTCAAGGAGGCAGTTCTAATGAACAGTAAAGTTGCAGACCGTATCGCAACCACGATTTTTTACTTGATTGCAGCGACCATCGTAACCGTTCTGGTGGGACTGCTTGGCTATATCATTTTTCATGGGTTTTCCAAACTTAATTTGGACTTTCTAACGTCACCGTCCAGCTCGTTCAGAGCAGGAGGGGGCATTGGCAACCAATTATTTAACTCTTTCTATATCCTCTTTTTAACCATGGTATTCACTGTTCCACTAGGTCTTGGGGGCGGAATTTACATGGCCGAATACGCGCGTCCCGGGAGGCTGACAAATGCCATCAGAACGTGTATTGAAGTGCTGGCTTCACTTCCTTCCATTGTAATCGGCATGTTCGGTTTGCTGATGTTCGTTAATTTGACGGGTTGGGGCTATTCTATCCTTGGTGGGGCGCTTGCACTTACCGTGTTTAACCTTCCTGTTATGGTTCGTGTGTGCGAAGACGCATTGCGTACAGTGGCAAGGGATCAAAAAGAAGCGAGTCTTGCCCTGGGAATCACTCACTGGCACACGATTAAAACGGTTCTTTTACCGGCCGCATTTCCAAGCATCCTGACGGGAGCGATTCTTGCTTCCGGACGTGTATTCGGGGAAGCAGCTGCATTGCTGTTTACTGCAGGCTTAACAACACCAACACTGGATTTCTCCAACTGGAATCCGTTTGACGCGACATCGCCATTGAATATTTTCAGACCGGCTGAAACCCTTGCTGTCCATATTTGGGCTGTCAACACACAAGGGCTCATCCCGGATGTTCGAGAAGTGGCGGATGGTTCTTCTGCTGTGCTGATTATTTCTGTGTTGCTTTTCAACCTGCTTGCCCGTTGGATTGGCAGTATCGTACACAAAAAGATAACAGCTTCTAAATAAATTTTTAGAAATTAGGTGGGGTAACATGAAAACTGTGATGGAACCAAAACGAACGAATACAACGTTTGCCGAGAAGCCGCTGACAGAAAAAACAGAGAAAAAGCCGGTTGCTTTGGATGTTAAACATTTAAATATTTATTACGGTGAAAACCATGCGGTAAAAGACGTTAATTTTTCGATTGAACAAAATGCGGTTACAGCATTGATCGGACCTTCAGGGTGCGGAAAATCCACATTTCTGCGCTCAATCAATCGGATGAATGATCTTATTCCGGGTGCTCGGAGCACAGGAGAGATCCAGTATGATGATGTTAACCTGATTGGTGATGACATCAACGTTGTGGCATTGCGAAAAGAAATCGGGATGGTGTTCCAAAAGCCAAATCCGTTTCCCAAGTCCATTTATAACAATATCGTTCATGCGCTAAAGTTTAACGGAATCCGTTCCAAGAAAAAGCTGGATGGAATTGTTGAAGAAAGTTTACGCAAAGCTGCATTGTGGGATGAGGTAAAAGACAGGCTGCATGAATCAGCGCTTTCCTTGTCGGGAGGACAGCAGCAGCGTTTGTGCATAGCGAGGACACTGGCCATGAAACCGAATATTCTGTTGCTCGATGAGCCTGCTTCTGCACTCGATCCGATTTCCAATGCCAAAATTGAAGACTTGATCATGGAACTGAAAAAAGAGTATACGATTGTCATCGTGACGCATAACATGCACCAGGCTTCACGTATATCGGATAAGACTGCGTTTTTCTTAAATGGTGTACTAGTGGAATTTGACAAGACCGATAAAATTTTCACCAATCCATCTAAAAAAGATACGGAAGATTACATTACCGGACGGTTCGGATAAGGGGGATGAAAATGGGACAAGCAACAGCAACACCACCAGTAACAGAAAAAGCGGTTTTTGATATCAAAAATTTGAATTTATGGTATGGCAAGAACCTTGCACTAAAAGATATTGACTTTACGATTTACAATAACGAAATTACAGCCATCATCGGACCGTCGGGATGCGGGAAATCTACGTTTATTAAAACGTTGAATTTGATGATTGAAAATATCCCCGGTGTAAGAATGTCCGGTGAAATTAACTATGAACAAACGAATCTGCTGAATGACAGGGTGGATCTGGTGGATTTGCGGAAAAAGGTGGGGATGGTTTTTCAAAAAGCCAACCCGTTTCCGAAATCCATTTACGAAAATGTGGCATACGGGCCAAAAATCCATGGGATTAAGAAAAAAGGAAAATTGGACGAAATCGTAGAACGTTCATTAAGAGATGTATTCTTATGGGATGAAGTGAAGGATCGCCTGAATACATCTGCTTTGGGTCTGTCAGGGGGACAGCAGCAGCGTCTATGTATTGCGAGAGCCATCGCTACAAAGCCGGATGTCATTTTGATGGATGAGCCGACTTCGGCACTCGATCCCATTTCCACCATTAAAATAGAGGAACTGGCACTTGAACTGAAAAAAAATTATTCGATTGTCATGGTTACGCACAACATGCAGCAGGCAGCGCGTGTTTCCGACCGAACGGCCTTCTTCCTGATGGGTGAGCTGATCGAATATGATCAGACAGACAAGATCTTTTCGGCTCCTTCTGACAAGCGGACTGAAGATTATGTTACAGGGCGATTTGGATAAAAACTAGAGGAGTGACAAGCAGATGGTTGTACGGGAAAATTTTCAGCTTCAGTTGAACGAATTAAAGGCGATGCTTGTGGAAATCGGAGAACTCACTGAGCACGCATTAAAAGAATCAATTGAAGCTCTTAAAGAACAGGATGTAGACAAAGCACTTGAAGTGATTGAGAATGACCAGCGAATCAATCAGCTGGAGGATGAAATTAATGACGCAGCAATTCTGCTGATCGCCAAGCAGGCACCGGTAGCCTCCGATCTGCGGAGAATTATTGCCGCCATCAAAATTTCTTCCGATGTGGAAAGGATGGCTGACTTTGCTGTAAATATCGCTAAATCCACCATACGCATAGGGGAAAAGCCGCTGATAAAACCTTTGGTTGATCTGCCTCGAATGGCGGAGATTGCTATTGGCATGCTCTCCGATTCCATTAAAGCGTATGTGGACGAAGATGTGGTATTGGCGAAGAATCTTGCTGATACAGATGATTCCGTGGATGAGCTCTACGGAAAAATCATCAGGGAGCTTTTGGAATTGATGACCAAGCATCCGGATTCTCTTGCCCAGATTACGCAGCTGTCGTTTGTGTGCCGTTATATCGAACGTACAGCGGACCATGCCACCAATATTGCCGAAAGCATTATTTTCCTTGTGAAAGGCAAGCGCTACGGTTTAAACGAATAGATGCAAAGAAGGGAGCCTGCACGCTGCAGGCTCCCTTTTTAAATGTTTTATAAATGTTATGTGATGGCATCGGCCAGTTTTTTAAAGTCCATGCTGCTGTTGACTTTAAATGTACCAAACCGGACTTGGCCTTCAAGGTTGTTTTTGCGCAAGTATTTCAGGAAAGACTTGCTGTCTTTAATGATATTTTCTTTTTCGAGAAAATCACAAACCTCTCCAGTGCTCATACCTCTTGTAACATGAAGAGTCGCTTTAAAAACCTTTGGCTTCTCTTTCTCTTGTTTTGCTTCTTCAGAGTTGTCCTGCTCTTGCGGAGCGGGAGCCGCAGCCACCCTGTTTTCCTTCAGATGCTGCAGTTCTTCGGTCGTGATAGCTGTCATACTTTTTGAATGTAAATATGTATTGACCGTGCTGTCGTTTAACTCGGCTTTTACTTCCTTTTCGGGTGGCGTTTGTGAATAGTATACGCCTGCGATTAATCCGGAAGATACAATCATTCCGGCAGCGAAACCTCGTAGTGTTGTATTTGTCATTCTCAAATCCCCAGTATTTTAGTATTTAGATTTATCTTGCGTTGGCATTGCGTCTTCAATGACCTTTAGCTTCTTTTTTAGCTGGTACATTTCTTTTAAAATCTGTATTGAAAAGTTCTCCAGCTGGACCTCCAGATTGTTTCCTTTATCTTTGCGATAAGAGATGGCAAGAAGAATCAGTCCTAAAGCCAACAAGGAAAAAATAATGATATTCATATAAAACCTCCTCAAGTTTAACCTGCCCCCTATTTTTTATACCATAGTATTCCGCTGAAATGTAGATATTTCGCCAAATCGTTAAACTTTTTGCGGTATTTCGACGAGAATTTCGGCGGTATCTCCAGCATGCAGAGGAAAGTGGCACGTTTCTTGTAGAATTTTGTCAATATAACCCTTGATTTGGTCGAATAAGGTGATTTTAAGCGGTTACAAAAAATTTACAATATTGATTTTCACAGACAGGACAAGCAACCAACAAAATTCTACAAATTCTGTATATTGTGAAAGTAAATGCATAATGATACGATATTTTCAAATAAATCGGTAGGCTTTTAAAAGTATTTTAGTAGCAGTGGTAAGCCATTGGAGACAAAAAACCGGGGTGAAGAAAATGATTAATGAAATTGTCAAAATGAAGGAAAAAGGGCTGACCCTTCAGCAGATTGCCGACAGGATGAATCTCTCGATCGGCAAAGTCCAATATCGGTGGAACAAATACCGCCAGGAGGCCGGAAAAGCAATGGAGCCAAACAGTAAAAAGGGAAGCGCCGTTCAGGAAAAGCCAGATGAACCGCTGGAACATATTGTAGAACCGCCAAAGATTCATTGGATAATGCCGTATGAATTTGACGAAGATACTCTATTTGCAATGGTGCAGTCCCCCACGAGTATTTTTGTGTACTGGAGCATTTCAGCCATGAAGCGACAAATGGTAGAGCATCATTTCCGAACCAGCTGGAGCCGTCTTCCCAAAAAGATGAAAATCTACGATGTTACAGATATCATCTTCCAAGGACATAACTCTCATCGCAGCTTTGAAATTGACCTTCCGGAAATGACGAACAATTGGTTTTTGCAGCATTTGGAACCAGACCGTACGTATGTGGTTGATATTGGCACCCAAACATTCGATGGAAGCTTCTTTACCGTATTGAGATCAAATCCTGTTGAAACCCCGAGAGACGCTGCGAACGATCACCGTATGCAAAACGTGGTGAATTGGAAAAACGGCAATGCACATGAGCCGGAGTGGATGGAGAATTTCAGCAGCTATTCATACTATCAAAAAATCAGATAGGAGCTTTTAACCGATGAAAAGTGGATATTTCACATTTATACTGCATGCCCATCTTCCATACGTTAAGCATAAGGAAGCCAACCGCCTGGAAGAGCGATGGGTATTTGAAGCAATGACAGAAACCTACATCCCGTTGCTTTGGGCGCTGGACCGCCAGCCTGAAGGTTTTACGTGGAGTATTTCCTTTTCTCCCCCAGTAATGGAGATGCTGTCAGATCCTGTGCTTCAACGAAGATATCTGGAGTATTTGGACAGCACCGATCATTTAATCAAAAAAGAAAAGCTTCGATCCCTGGATCAAGAAGAAACTGAAGTGATTCGGTTTTACAGCGACCGCTATGAGAAAATCCGAGAGACGTTCTTCAAATGGAATCAGAATCTGCTCGATGGATTTAAGTATCATTACCAGCGTGGAGCGGTTGAATGCTTTACCACTGCAGCAACTCATGCCTTTTTGCCTTATATTCAGACGCATGAAGCACTGGAAGCACAGGTGGATATGGGAATTAAAACCTTTAAGAAATACTTCGGTGAATTGCCAAAAGGCTTTTGGCTGCCTGAATGTGCATATACTCCTGGCATTGATAAACTGCTCCATCAAAAAGGCATAAGATATACGTTTGTAGATGAACAAACTCTCCTGAACAGCAGTCCAAAAGCGACAAGAGGTATTGGTTCCCCCGTATTCTCACCGCACGGCATCGCGCTCTTTCCAAGAAACCGCGAAATATCAGGAAAAGTATGGAGTTCAGTTGACGGATACCCTGGAGACCCCGACTATCGGGAGTTTTACCGCGATATTGCTTATAACAGGGATCTTGATTACATCCTTCCTCACATTCACCCCGAGGGAATCAGGATTGACACTGGCTTGAAATATCACAGGATCACCGGGTCTGTTGAACAAAAGCAAATTTATGTTCGCGAATGGGCGGAAGGAAAAGTGCAGCAGCATGCGGAGCATTTTGTTCAAACACTGGAACATACGCTCAGCGAAAAAGAAGAAGAATGTTATCCTCCGCATCTCATTACTGCTCCTTTTGACGCAGAGTTATTCGGCCACTGGTGGTATGAGGGAACAGACTGGATATCCGCTGTCCAGGAAGCCTGCAAGGGTAGGGTGGAATGGATTACCCCGGCTTCGTTCATCAACCGTCATTATCAGGACTTGCAAACGGTGCATGCCTCGTTTTCGACATGGGGCAGGAATGAGTACGGAGAAGTCTGGCTGAACGAAAAAAATGCCTGGATGTACCGCCACTTGCATAAATGTGAAAGAGAAATCATTACAGCAGCTGCTAAACATTCGCCGCTGACACCGGTAACCAAACGCTTCCTCAAGCAGATGATCCGGGAATGGATGCTTGCTGCAAGTTCAGACTGGGCATTTATAGTCGACAATGAGACGGCAGCACAATATGCGAATGAGCGTTTCAACACTCATATTGAACGCTTCCATATCATTAGAGAAATGTTAAACCAATCACGTAAAGACACCGCATCAATAGAAGCTTATGAACAGGACTTTCCATTTTTAAACGATATTGATACCAGCTATTTTGAAACTCCTCATGACCAATATATCCAACAACATCACAGCACCGTTTCTGAAACAAACAAATTAAAAATCTTAATGCTTTCTTGGGAGTTCCCGCCAATGGTTGTCGGCGGACTGGCCCGGCACGTATTCGATCTCGCCAAAACGCTTGTAAAACAGGGTCAGGAGGTACACGTTGTCACCTGTCATGTGGATGGATACCCGTCCTACGAAGTGAATCAGGGAATTCATGTGTACCGTGTACAATCCAATCAGCCACAAACTGATCAATTTTTCCATTGGACAGGCAGTTTGAATCTTGCCATCGCGGATCAGGGAAGGGAATTGGCAAAGAAAATTAACTTTGACTGCATCCATGCGCACGACTGGCTCGTTTGTGTAGCGGCCAAGGGTCTGAAGCATGAACTGAACATTCCGTTGATTGCCACCATCCATGCCACGGAACATGGGCGCAACAACGGCATTCATAATTCGCTTCAGTACGAGATCAATCAGAAGGAATGGGAGCTCTGTTATGAAGCGAGCGAAGTCATTGTCTGCAGCCCATACATGAAAGATGAAGTGGCGACCGTCTTCAGCGTTCCGGAGGATAAGATAACGATTCTTCCAAACGGGGTCGATCCTGAATTAATACAAACGGAAGAAGTGACCGACGGCTACCGGTTTAAGGAACCGCATGAAGTGCTTGTCTTTTCCGTCGGCCGTGTCGTAAAAGAAAAAGGGTTTCAGACCATAATTGATGCGGCTCATCTGATCAGGCAGCAAAATCAAAATATCAAATTTATCATTGCCGGCAAAGGGCCGATGCTTGATGAATACCGCAGTCGGGTTCATCAGGAAGGACTGGAAGGCACTGTCACCTTCAGCGGTTTTGTGTCGGATGAAGACCGCAATCGGCTGCTGTCTGAATGTGATATCGCGTTGTTCCCAAGTTTGTATGAACCTTTTGGCATTGTGGCACTGGAGGGAATGGCTGCGGGAAAAGCAACCGTTGTTTCAGACACAGGCGGCTTGAAAGACATTGTCCGGCATGAAGAAACCGGATTGAAAATCTATCCGGGTAATGCAGAAAGCCTAGCATGGGCAGTCCTCTCGCTTGCTCGAAATGAACATCTGAGGCTCACTCTCGCCAGCAACGGCAAAAGAGAAGCGGAAACTGTTTTTAACTGGAATAAAATTGCTCAACAAACTAGCGCATTGTATCAACAATGTTTACAAAAAAATCCGGTATAAGGGGCTGTGTCTAAATGAAAGGTGTAATAATGGCTGGGGGAAAGGGAACCCGTCTTCGTCCGTTAACTTGTAACTTACCAAAACCGATGGTGCCGCTGCTTCATAAGCCTGTTATGGAGTACAGTATTGAACTGCTCAAAAAATACGGCATCACCGATATTGCTGTTACGCTTCACTATATGCCAGAAGCGATCAAAAATTATTTTGGTGACGGCAGTGATTTTGGAGTTAATCTTCATTATTTTGAGGAAACCACTCCTCTCGGAACAGCAGGAAGCATCAAAAATGCCGAGGAGTTTTTGGACGAGCGCTTTATTGTTATCAGCGGTGACGCATTAACTGACTTTGATCTGTCCAAAGGCATTAATTATCATGTTGAAAAGGATTCGCTTGTAACCATATTTATGAAACAAGTAGAATCTCCGTTGGAATACGGCGTTATTATGACCAATCAGGACGGAGAAATCATCCGTTTCCTTGAAAAACCAAGCTGGAGCGAAGTCTTCAGTGATACAGTCAACACCGGAATTTATGTTCTCGAACCGGAGATCTTCAACTATATGGAGAAGGATGTACAAACGGATTTCAGTAAGGACCTTTTCCCTCTTCTCATGAAAGAAGGGCGTCCTCTGTACGGTTTCCCTGCAGACGGATATTGGTCCGATATCGGAAGCTTGCAGCAATACCGCCAGTCTCACCGTGACATGCTCGACGGAGAGGTGAACCTGCCTTTCTCGGGCCAAGAAATCGATAAAGGGATCTGGGTTGGTAACAATGTGGTCATTGAGGACGGGGTGAAGCTGGAAAGCCCGGTTCATATCGCAGACGGAGCGGTTATCCGTTCTGGTGCAGATGTGAAAAGCTACTCCGTTATTGGCAGAAACAACGTGATATCCTCCCAGGCATCCTTGAAAAAGAGCATCCTCTGGCATGATGTGTATGTGGGTTCCGATTGTGAGCTCAGAGGTGCAACACTGGCCAATGGCATTATGGTTGAACAGGGAGCTACCATTTATGAACATGCAGTTGTGGGTAACCACTGCAAAATCGGAAAGCGCTCTACATTAAAACCTGAAGTGAAAATTTGGCCGGAAAAAGAAATTTATGATGAGGCACTCGTTCATACTTCATTGATCTGGGGACGCAAAGCCACCAAATCGCTGTTCGGAGGACGTGGAGTTTCCGGAATTGCCAACGTGGAAATTACACCGGATTATATTGCAAGACTTGCATCAGCTTATGGCGCAGTCCTTCCTCATGGATGTCATATCGCCATCGCAAGCGATTCCCATTCGTTTTCCGAACTGATCAAAGGGGCATTCATTCAGGGGCTTTTGTCTTCAGGAATTAACACATGCGACACCAGCCCGACCGTAGCTCCTGTTGTGCGATTTGCGATTGAAGAAGACAACCTTCAGGGCGGCGTATACATCCGGTTCTCTAACAGAGGCGGAGAGAAGCAAGTGTTCATTGAATTTTATGATCATAAAGGCCTTCCCATCCACCCTGATCTCGAGAGAAAGATTGAAAACGCTTATTGGCAGGAAGATTACCGCCGTGCAGCCTTTGATATGATCGGAAAGGGGACACACAACAATTTCAAAAATGAAGAATATATCGAAGCGCTCCTTCACACGGTGAACACGAAGCGCATCAAAAATTCCAAGTTTCGAATTGTCGTAAACTACAACCACCAGCCATATTTAAGTTTTATTCCGATTCTTTTCAACAAGCTGGACTGCGAATTTTTAACCGTACCATCCCAGACAGGAGCAGAGGAAATGGCATCATTCGTACGAGTGACCAATGCCAATCTCGGTATTCTGGTTGGTGAAGCCGGAGAAACACTCAGCTTGATCACGGAATCCGGAAAGCTGCTTGATGAAGAAACAATGCTGTCTCTGTATGTTCTGGTTACCTTCTATGAAGGAAAACAAAATGAAATGGCGATTCCCATTTATGGCTCATCTGACCTTGACAGTCTGGCCGGTCGTCTGAATGGAAGGCTCATCCGTACAAAAGCGAATCCACGGTCGATTATGGAAGTGGGCAGCGGAGTGATGAACTTCCAATACGATGCACAATATGCGCTTATTCACATTTTGGAGATGATGGCGACCCAGCAAATTTCGTTGTCCGAACTGGTCGATTTGCTGCCTAATGTGAATATGCTAAGAGAATACGTACCTTGTCCATGGGATAAAAAAGGAAAAGTCATGAGACGGTTAATGGAAGATATCCGGGATAACAATGTAGAACTGGTCGACGGGATTAAAGTCTTTCATCCTGAGGGCGGTTGGACGCTGATCCTTCCGGATGTAGAGCAGCCGATCTTTACCGTCTATTCCCAAGGATCAGATATGGATCAAGCGAAGGAAGCTGCAGCGGAATTTATTAATAAAATCCGGCAGTACCAGCAGGTCTGATCCCATATGCCAAGGGAGCTTGTGGCCGGAAACGGCAAGATTCTCGTTAACATCGATCGGCACCTTCAGATCAGAGATATCTATTACCCATATGTCGGACAACAAAATCACGTACAAGGACATGCCAACAGAGTGGGGATTTGGTCAGAAGGCCAATTCTCCTGGCTTTCCTCTGGATCATGGTCGATTCACAATGATTATCATAAAGATTCTCTTGTGACCTGCTGTACAGCAGAAAACAAGCAGATGGGCCTCCGTCTTGTTTTTGAGGACGGAGTTCATCAGCGTGAAAACATTTTTATTCGAAGAATTAAAGTGACGAATACCACACCTCACGAAAAAAAGATCAGGCTGTTTTTTCACCAGGATCTTAATATTTATGAAACAGAGGTCGGCGACACGGCCTATTTTGCCCCAGATTCAAAATCCATTGTTCATTATAAAAAGAACCGCTACTTTTTGTTTAACGCCCTTTTTGGCAACAACGGCATCTCGCAGTATACGACTGGGATTAAACGGTTTCAAAGTGCAGAAGGAACATGGAAGGATGCGGAGGACGGCTCTCTTCATATCAATCCTATTGCACAGGGGTCTGTCGACAGCACCTTTGCCGTGGAGCATACGGTAGGCGGCGAGCAGACGGTTGAAGCCTTTTATTGGATGACGATCGGCCGCAACCGCGAAGAAGTGGTTGCCCTGAATGACTATGTCCAGGAAATCGGTCCTTCTTTAACGATAGATAAAATTTTAATCTACTGGCGAAGGTGGGCAAACAAGTCTCACTTTCCTGAAACCGACCTGAGCGATGAGATTCTCTCCCTCTATAAACGAAGCCTTCTTGTGGTGCGGACACAAACCAATGAGAATGGCTATATCATGGCTGCAAATGATTCTGATATCCAGCAATATAACCGGGACCATTACAGCTATATGTGGCCGAGGGACGGGGCGCTTGTTGCGGCGGCGATCGCCAAGTCCGGTTACCAGGGAATGGTGAAAAACTTCTACCGAAGGTGTTCCGATGTCCTGACAAAGGAAGGCTATTTGCATCATAAATACAATCCGGACGGTTCCATTGGTTCCAGCTGGCATCCTACCATCGCAAAGAATGGCAAAGAGCAGCTGCCCATCCAGGAGGATGAAACAGCTCTCGTATTATGGGCGTTCTGGGAGCATTACAAAGAGACGGGGGACATCGAGTTTGCACAATCTCTTTACCGGTCGCTGGTCAGACCAGGAGCCCGCTTTTTGCTGGGATTCATGGATGCAGCGCTGGACTTGCCAAACCCTTCGTACGATCTTTGGGAAGAAAGACGAGGCATTTTTTCTTTTACATGTGCGGGTGTTTACGGCGGTTTGATGGCTGCCCATAATTTTGCTCTTTTATTTGGGGAGGATGACCGGGCAGCTCGTTATAAAACGGGTGCCGAGCGCGTGAAAAAAGGGATAGAGGCGCATCTGTATGATGAAGAGGCGGGCCGGTTCCTGCGCGGCATCTACCTTGATGAAGAAACGCGCGAAATCAAAAAAGATTATACGATTGAAAGCAGCATTTACGGCTTGTTTGCCTTTGGGGTGTTTTCTCCGGATGATCCGCGCATCCGTTCGACCATGGAAGCGATTGAGCGTGAGCTCTATATCAAAACGGATGTCGGCGGTGTTGCCCGTTATTTTAACGATTATTATTTCCAGCAAACCCATGAGGTGGATAAAGTTCCCGGTAATCCATGGATCATCTGCACTCTTTGGCTGGCAAAGTGGAAGATCTATACGGCACAGAGTTTATCGGAATTGCAGGAATGCCGGCACTATCTTGATTGGGTCGCTGACCATGCGTTTACGAGTGGAGTTCTTCCCGAACAACTGCATCCTTTTACCGGTGATCCGCTCTCAGTGGCACCGCTGACCTGGTCTCACGCCACGTTTGCTGATGTGGTCGTGGATTACATGAAAGCTTATGAACGTCTTCAATAAATACCACTTGCTGAAAATGAATGTGTCTGCTATTATATTAAAGTATGAATTAATTTGGAAACAAATCAATCAAAGCAGTACACCATTTTTGTAATGGTTAAGGTTTGGAGGGAAAATACATGCGTGTAAACATCACTCTTGCTTGCACTGAGACTGGTGATCGCAATTACATCACTAAGAAAAACAAGCGTAATAACCCAGAGCGTCTGGAGCTTAAAAAATACAGCCCACGACTAAAAAGATACACATTGCACCGTGAAACGAAGTAATGTACGAAAGGCCGCCACATTCCTTATGGAAGACTGGCGGCTTTTTTCATGGCGCGGACCCTGGTAAAATAAGAATATTAATCACACATAAGAGGAGCTGCAGCATGGAGACAAAAAAGGAATTGCGCAAAATGATGAAGGATCAACTCCTTTCATTCGATCCGGCCATACATAAAAGAAAAAGCGGAGACATCGCTCAGCATTTGTTCAGCCTGCCGGTATGGAAAAACGCAAAGCATATTGGAATTACGGTTTCCAGAGGGTTTGAAGTGGATACGAAACAGATCATACAAAAAGCATGGGATGATGAAAAAAAGGTGAGTGTGCCAAAGTGCAGTACGGTCGGTGAACGGCTGATGGATTTTCATCGGATTACATCGTTCCAGGAACTTGAAAATGTCTATATGGATCTTTACGAACCAATCATGGGCATGACTGAACTTACACCGCCGGAGGATATGGATCTTATGGTTGTTCCTGGATTGATTTTTAATCCCGAAGGCTACCGCATTGGATTTGGGGGCGGTTTTTATGACCGGTATCTCTCCGGTTACCATGGCACAACCGTTTCACTTGCCTTTGATATTCAGTATATGAACAGTATTCCGGTTGAACCGTTTGATATACCTGTGGAGTACATTATTACGGATAAAGGCGTCAAGAAGGACGGAAGGTGATGGCTTTTGCCCTTTTTATGGTGGTTCTCGCCTTGTTTGTCGCGATTGCTTATAAGATTCGGATGCTGACACTGGGTGGTGCATTTTCGAGCTGGGGGATTGGCGTAGTGGTTTGCGCGGCTTTTGGATATCGGGGCTTGGGTTTATTGCTGTTGTTCTTTATCAGCTCATCATTATTGAGCAAATGGGGAAAAGAGAAAAAGAAGAAGCTGCGCACTTTGTCGGTTGAATCAAAGGGAAGAAATGCAGGACAGGTCTTTGCCAACGGAGGGGCTGCGTTTCTGGCGGGTGCAGGTTTTCTGTTTTTTTCACATCCTTTCTGGCTTGCCCTGTTTATTGCCAGTCTGGCAGAAGCGGCTGCTGATACGTGGGCTTCAGAAGTTGGTGTTCTTTCAAAAGGTGAGCCGTATCATATCTTGCGCAGAACCCGAGTGGAACGGGGAATATCAGGAGCCGTTTCTCCACTCGGACTGACAGCGGCTGCGTTGGGCTCGCTCTTAATCAGTGTTACAGGTGCTTTGTTGTTTTTTGAAGGCAAATGGGCTTTTTATGTTTTCCTTATAACTTTTTTAGCAGGATTCCTCGGTAATATACTCGATACTATTATTGGAGGCACGGTGCAGCTTGGCTTTCGCTGTCCAGTATGCGGAGCGGAAGTTGAAGTGCACACCCATTGCGGGGTACCAACTGAACAAATCAAGGGCTGGTCTTCGGTCAACAATAACACGGTCAATTTTATTTCGAGCACGCTGGCAGGTGTCACGGCAGGGGTGATGATGTTTTGGGTTCTTTAAGGAAGATACACAGGACAGGCATTGTGCTGGCAGGGGGCGGATCGACGCGTTTTCCGTTTCATAAAGCGTTCGCAAAGTATAAAGATAGGTATTTTTATGAACTTGCGGTTGGTTGTTTGAAACAATTAACGGATGATGTTGTCCTCGTATCACGGAGTGACATATCGGACCGAATGAAGCATGCAGATGCAAAATTAATATTCGACTTTCCCCAGTATCAGGGTCAAGGGCCACTTGCTGGAATTCTTTCGGGGATGGAAAGCGGAGAGGAGTCGGATTGGTATGCGGTCGCGACCTGTGATATGCCGTTTGTTATGCCCCTCCTGTTTGAGAAGCTGTTCTCCATAGCAGATCAGAAACCGGGAACCCAGGCTGTTGTTCCTGTGGCCGCAGGCAGAAATCAACCGCTCGCCGCCATCTATCATAAAAGCTGCAAGGGTCACATTGTGCGGCTGCTTTTGGAGGAAAGGCGAAGCATGTACGGCTTGCTGCAGTCGGTGAATACCATTTTTGTTGAGGCAGAGGATTATGATCTTCCTCAGGAGATGTTTATCAACATCAACACGGCTGATGAGTACAAGCAATATATCGAAAACGGGCGATTCGAATAATTTCAGGTATCTATGCAAAAAGTAAGGACAAGGAGGAATGTTCTGTGACCAGATTTTTCATCAAGCTTGTCCTTTTTGTTGCTTTGGTTCTGATTGGTTATCAATATCGATACCGGCTGCTGAACGTCATACTTGGAGTGCCACTGATCCGGCGTGTGGCGGTTGGCAAAATGATGTCTTTTCCAGGTGTCCGTGATAAATTTATGAAGGAAATGTTTTGAGGCGCTTTTTTGCGCCTCTTCTTTTATCCTCATGAAAGTGGATGCTGTCTTTTTTGATTTGGATAATACGCTATATGATTATGAACGGGCATTCCGGCTAGCTGCTCTTCAAAGCTTTACAGAACTCTGGAAAGAAGGGAACATTACTGGAGGGGCAGCAAGCGCCGAACAATGGTTCCGGCGCTTTAAATCTTGCTGTGACCGGTTCTGGGGAGAGTATGAAAACGGTCAACTTTCACGGTCTGCTTATCAGAAAAAGAGATTTTTACACTCTTTAAAGGAGTGCGGGCTGTTATCAGTTTCCAGAGATGCCCTCTCGTTTGAACAACTTCTTCGCCATTATATTTCTTCCTATTGTGTGCTTTTCGCCGGTATGGATGGGCTGCTTCAAGCATTAAAGGACCACCAGATCCTTACAGGGATCATTACCAACGGGGAAGAGGTGCTACAGAAGAAAAAAATAAAGGCTTTATCACTTGATGACTGGATATCTTCCGAAACGGTTTTTATTTCGGATACGATGCCATTAAAAAAACCAGATCCCAAGATTTTCTCCCTTGTTCAAAAGCAATCCGGCTGCAAACATCCCTTGTACGTGGGCGACACGTGGGAGCTTGATATACTGCCCGCCCAAAAAGCGGGATGGGAGGCCATCTGGATGACAACCCAGAATGAAAAAACAGAGAATGCCCTACATGCAGCCTTCTCCATTTGTCAGCTGCACAAACTTCTTATCTCGTATATTGAATAAGCTGGATGAATTCCCCATCCTTCAGTTTAAACAACACCATCAGATGGGTTTTGTCTTTACTGAACATAATCATCGGCATACTGCTGCCGATCGGGCTGACCTTTTGGCCGTTGCTTTTCTTCACCCCGAGAAAATAATTTTTGTAGAGCCCTTCCCACAAGTTTCCGATAATCTTATTGGTTTGGTCCTGTGTAAAGCCGGGGAGAGGCTTCTTTTGGTATTGAGGCAGGTCTGCGAGAGCAACCGAGTAGTAATTTGCACCGGTTACATTGTAAAATTGTTTTGCGCCGGTCCATGTTTTTTGCAGATAAGAGTAGGTTTTAACATCCAGCTTAGTTTTCGCAGTCCGTTCTGCCTGTGTTTGTGGCTTTTGGAACGACGCGAAGGAAGCTCCCTTTTGATAGATGTACATACTTTGTCCGCTCATGTCCTGGGCACTTCGATACGTGTTTTCATTTTTGTGGATTTCGGCATAATGAAAGCTGACGCTCTGGGACAGCCGTTCATTTCGTCCGGACACCTTTTTGGATTCTTCGATGATTTTGGTATCCTGTTTCCATTTATTCATGGTGCTGGCCAGGACGCCGTTGCCATACAACAGGGAGATATCCTGGCGAAGATAGACCGGCTGATTGGTTTCGGAAGCCACGTTCCACTGAAGAGTATAGTTTTCAGGGGTGGAACCGCTCAAACGGACGCTTGTATTCGCTTTTGTAAAATAGACCTGATTATCAATCGGAAAGAAAATGATGCTTTCTTTTACAGGTTCTTTGCCAAAAAGATACATAAAAAAGAGGATTGCGAAAAATGCAGGAAGAACAATGCCGAGCCAATTTCTCATTTTCATCTTATAACCACCCCGTTGGACAGACTGTTGTTCCATGTGTATGCAGCAAACGTTAAAGAAAGAAGAAGGAAATGAGCGGAACGAAAAGAAATCGTTAAAAGAAGAATTAGATAGGAGAGAGGCATTTAATGATTAATGAACAAGAAATTGTACAGAACATTAAGGATCTGGTCAGCATTCCAAGCCCTTCAGGCTTTACAGGGGATGCCATTTCCTATGTCAGTGATTTTCTCAAGAAAGAAAATGTGCCGTTTTACCTGAACCATAAAGGGGGATTGATTGCCACCCTGAAAGGAAAAGACGACAGCAAGCATCGTCTGCTGACGGCTCATGTGGATACGCTTGGAGCGATGGTGAAGGAAATCAAAAGCAGCGGGCGACTGAAGCTCACGATGATCGGCGGTTACCGTTGGAATGCTGTGGAAGGTGAGTATTGCAAGATTCATACAGCAGACGGAAAAACGTATACAGGTACCATCCTCATGCATCAGACCTCGGTTCATGTGTATAAAGATGCCGGCGATGCGAAGCGCGATGAGCAAAATATCGAAGTGCGGATCGATGAAGTAGTAAAAACAAAAGAAGAAACAGAAAAGCTTGGCATATCTGTAGGAGATTTTGTTTCTTTCGAACCGCGTGTGGAAATCACGGAAAGCGGGTTTATTAAATCCAGGCATCTGGATGACAAAGCCAGTGTCGGCATCCTCATGCACCTCATCAAGCTGATCAAAGACAACAACATCGAACTTCCTTATACTGTTAATTTTCTGATCTCCAACAATGAAGAGATCGGTTATGGAGGCAATTCCAATATCACAGAAGAGACAGTAGAATACATCGCGGTTGACATGGGCGCCATTGGAGACGGACAATCCACCGACGAGTACAGTGTTTCCATTTGTGCGAAAGATTCAAGCGGCCCTTACCACTACGAACTGCGCAAACATTTGGTGAAGCTTGCTCAGGAACACAGTGTCGATTACCGCGTGGACATCTATCCTTATTATGGTTCCGATGCTTCGGCGGCAATCAAGGCAGGCTTTGATATCAAGCATGGACTTGTCGGGGCAGGAATTGCTGACTCCCATGCCTATGAGCGCACCCATGTGAGCTCGCTTCGCCATACGGCAAATTTGCTTCTTCATTACGTACAATCGGAACTTGCATAAAAAGCGAAAGAAACCGCTGTCTTTTCAGCGGTTTTTTTCGTCAGTCTCTGCTATAATAAGCAGGGTGATAAAATGAAAACGCTATATGACGTACAGCAGCTATTAAAAAGGTTTGGCATCTTCATTTATACAGGCCATCGCCTCGCAGACCTGGAACTGATGGAGGAAGAAGTGCGATCTCTGTATGAGTCAGGGATGATGGATCCGCAGGACTATAAGATGGCGCTTCTTGTGATCAAGTCAAACATGCAAAAATACAGCTAATTAAAATTCATATAAGGGGTGACAGCAATGGATGAGAAATGGTATGTAGGCGTAGATTTGGGCGGAACAACAATCAAGATGGCATTCATCAGCGATTATGGCGACCTGATTAAAAAATGGGAAATTCCTACGGATATTTCGGAAAAAGGAAAGAACATCACAAAGGACATCGCCAAGAGCATTGATTCTGTGCTGGACGAGCTTGGAGCCAGCAAGTCGAGACTCCATGGCATTGGAATGGGTGCCCCTGGATTTATTGACTTGTCGAGAGGATTCATTTACCACGCGGTCAATATCGGCTGGGTTAACTTTCCGTTAAAAGAACGCTTGGAAATGGAAACCGGTCTTCCGGTAGTCGTGGACAATGACGCTAACCTGGCTGCTGTAGGCGAGATGTGGAGAGGCGCCGGAGATGGTGCGAAAGATCTTCTCTGTGTCACGCTCGGAACGGGAGTCGGCGGCGGAATCGTTTCCAACGGAAAAATTGTTCACGGCAAAAACGGCATGGGCGGGGAAATCGGCCACATCACAGCGATTCCTGAAGGTGGTGCTCCATGCAATTGCGGAAAGACAGGATGTATCGAAACAGTTGCCTCGGCAACAGGCATCTGCCGTTTGGCCAGAGAAGGACTGCAGAATTATCCTGACTCGCTCTTGCACAAGGAAGAGGAAAAGGAAGGCGGTATCACGGCCAAAGATGTTTTTGATGCGGCTGACCAAAAAGATGAGCTGGCTCTTTATGTGCTTGAGCTTGTCGGTTATCACCTCGGCTTTATGCTTGCCAACCTGGGATGTACCATCAACCCTGGGAAAATTGTTCTTGGCGGCGGTGTGTCAAAAGCAGGGGATAAAATCCTTGACCCGGTTAAACGAAACTTTGAAAAGTTCGCCCTTCCCCTTGTGAAAGAAGGAGCAGAGTTTGCGATCGCTTCCTTAGGAAACGATGCCGGTGTCTACGGTGGAGCTTATATGGCCAAAACCCTTCATGAAGAAACGGTAATGTAATCAAATAACGTTAAGAAGAAACCATGCTTATGACTCAAGCATGGTTTTCTTTATTTTCATATCCTCTGTGTGAGACGAATAATATGAAAGGTAGAAGCGAAATACAGGAGGAGGAGCTTATGAAGATAACGGTAAGAAAAGGAGATACGTTCTCCTACTACAGCCAATTATTCGATCTCCCCTTGCAGCTGCTGCTTGATTCCAACCCTAACCTGAATCCGGACGCGTTGCAGCCGGGATCTTTCGTACGGCTGCCTGGATATTTTGCAGAGGGTATACCGATCAATCATGGAGATACGGTGCATTCCATCTCTCAAACCTGCCGTGTTCACCCAGATGCCATATGTTTGTTGAATCCGCTCGTTAATACCCAGTCGATTCAGATTGGTGAAAGGTTGTTCGTGCCAAAGCGTGCATCAGGAAGAGTGGTCTCCTCAGGCGTACCTTATGACTATCCTACGCTTCAAAAGGACCTTCGGAAGGTATGTGAACTGTATCCCTTTATACAGAGTGATATCATTGGGCACTCGGTTTTAAAAAAAGAACTAGTTCAGCTGAAATGGGGAAGAGGAACAAAAAAAGTGCATGTTAATGCTTCTTTTCATGCGAATGAATGGATTACTACGGGGATATTAATGACCTTTTTGAATGATTACCTGCTCGCCCTTACCAACAACATCCCGATCCGCGGAATGAATATGCTTACTCTCTATGAACAAACAACACTGTCTGCGGTACCAATGGTGGATCCGGACGGTGTGGATCTTGTGCTGCATGGACCGCCTGTGCAGGAGCCTTTTCATAGTCTTGTTAAGTCCCTAAATAAGGAGTCAATTGACTTTAAAGACTGGAAAGCCAATATCCGGGGAGTAGACCTGAATAATCAGCTTCCAGCCCGTTGGGAAAAAGAAAAAGTTCGGAAGCCACAGGAAGCGGCCCCAAGGGATTATCCCGGGGACTATCCGCTTTCCGAGCCGGAAGCCCGGGCAATGGCAGATCTCGCCTTCGAGGAGGATTTTGACCGGGTCATTGCTCTCCATACACAGGGGAAGGAGTTTTACTGGGGGTTTGAAAAGGAAGAACCGCCTGAAGCGGAAGACATTGCCCGGGAGTTTGAGAGAGTCAGCGGCTACAAAGCCGTACAGTATGTTGACAGTTATGCCGGCTATAAAGACTGGTTCATCCAGGAATTTCGCCGTCCGGGCTTTACAATTGAACTCGGCTACGGAGTCAATCCTCTGCCGCTCTCACAGTTTGATGAAATCTACGAAGATACACTCGGGATTTTTCTTGCGGGTCTTTATATGTAAAAATGAAGATTTTTCCGCAAGGCACCAGGAGCTTCCCGGGTGTCTTTTTTTCTGCTGATTTTCTTAACCTCTCACTTTACGTTCGTTTTTTCGAATTGTTAGGAAACATGATAAACTGATAAGGAATTCATATTTATGGAGGTAAGAAAAATGGCCATTATTGATATTACAGTGATTCCGATTGGGACAGAGACTCCCAGTGTCAGCAAGTATGTGGCCGGAATTCAGCGTGTACTGGAAAGCTATGGAGAGCAGATCAACTATGAACTGACACCCATGAATACGATTGTTGAAGGGGAGCTGGAGGTGCTGCTGCAAGTGATCAAAGATATGCATGAGGCTCCTTTTGCTCAGGGGATCCAGCGCGTGGCCACCAATATCCGCATTGATGACCGCAGAGACAAGCCATCCACGATGAAATCGAAGCTTGAGAGTGTCAGAGCCCAAATGAAATAAAAAAACAAAAACCCATCGGCACAGGAAGTGCGCGATGGGTTTTTGTTAGTTGGTTTAGTGACCTGAAGAGCCTCCGCCTGTGAACACATCAATAAAGGTCATAACAGTAAACCAGCCGAATACGGCCAATGTAAGGAATGCAAAACCGGAACCTAACATATTTTTAATTTTTAAAGAACGCAGTAAACCTAGAGCAGCTAAAATCGTTACAATAGCAAAAATGATGGCTAATCCCATATCCTATGCCCCCTTACTCTGTAGTAATCTAAGTTCTTCCTAAATTTCCTATGTATAGCAAATCAGACGGATACTACCTTGTACTATTTTACTTGTTTTGTAACCGTTTGTACAGTGTCCTTTTTTCACAAATCTACCGTAATGGAGACATTGTAAGCACTTGCATATTTTTCAATGAGTTCCCGCTCAGTCCGGTCGGCATAATAGATTTCCTTTTGTTTTTTTGTTTCGGTTCCAAGCAGATGCTCCTCCAATTGAAACAAAAACTGGTCCGTCTCTCCGGACTGCGGGTTTGTAAGGTGAAAACCGAACGTGAGATCCCCATATAGGTAATAGTGATGTGCAGCGGAAAGAAGCCCGTAATCGTGAAAGCGCTCGGTCGGCTGGAACGTTTCCATGCGGAGTAGTGGATGGATATCTTCAAACATGCCTTGTGATTCATAATACTCCTTTAACCGCAACGCTTCTTCCTTAGTTTCAACAATGGCAATCTCACCGTCCCTGTCTGAAACCGAAACGAGGCTTGCCGTCTTTCTGACCACCTGGGCAAGAGCACCCGGCTTTTTGGTGATGTCCGGTTTCATTTCAATCCCATAGCAAAGCGTCACATGTCTTTCCTCCACATCGTTTTTGTTTTTAGTGTAAAATAGGGAGAAACAGATTGCAATGGAGGGATAGCTATGAGTTGGGAACGATTGACGGTCGGCCCTGTTCAGGAAAATACATATGTATTGTGGAATAAAAAAAAGGAAGGAATCATTTTTGATCCGGGAAGTGAAGGCAAGAAAATCATTTCCTTGATTGAAAAAAGGGGAGTTAAGCCGCTTGCCATCCTTCTGACGCATGCGCATTTTGACCATATTGGTGCAGTGGATGAAGTCCGTGAAAAATGGGGCATTCCGGTTTACATACATAAGAAGGAAGAGGACTGGCTCGGAGACACGAGCAAAAACGGTTCGGCTCATTTTATGCAGCGAGTTGTCGCCAAGGATGCTGACCATCTGATTACAGAAGAGGGTGAGTTAAAAATCGGCAGCTTTACCTTTAAAGTATTTGAAACACCGGGGCATTCCCCGGGAAGTGTTTCGTATTATGCAGAAGAAGAGGAGGTTGTTTTCTCGGGAGACGCGCTCTTTTCCGGCAGCATTGGAAGGACCGACCTGTATGGCGGCAACCACGAGCTTTTACTAAAAAGTATTCACGACAAGCTCTTACATCTTCCTGAAGAAACGCTCGTTCTTTCCGGCCATGGCCCGGAAACGTCCATTGGTGCCGAAATGGACTCCAATCCTTTCTTAAGCGGTTTTTGATATGCTCTCCGTCATCCGGGAACGCATAAAAAATGCCCCAGGCGGCTCCATCACTTATGCGGAATTCATGGAAATGGCTCTGTATCATCCGGAACATGGTTACTATCAAAAGAATAAAACAAAAATTGGCCGGAACGGGGATTTTTATACGAGCAGCTCAGCTTCCGCGGTGTATGGCGCCGTTTGGGCCGATGTTTTTTATTTCAGGTTCAGGGAGCTCGGATTATCTTCATATGTCCTATGCGAAATCGGGGCAGGAGACGGTTCCTTTGCCAGAAGCGTTCTTGACGAATGGCAGGCGAAAGGATACCCGGCACTGGAGTATGTGGTGATCGAATCGAGCCCGTATCATGCGGAACAAATCGGCAGGAAGCTCGAAAATCATTCTTGGTCGCACTATTCAACTCTTGAGGAATTTCAGTCCTTGTGTCCCTTTTTTCATGGCATTGTTTTTGGAAATGAGCTGCTCGATGCCATGCCGGTTCATGTGGTCAGGCAAACATCAAGCGGTTTGAAAGAAATTCAGGTATCTCTGAACGAAACTGGGGACCTTATCGATGTTGCTGTCCGTGCGGATGATCAACTTAGGAAGTGGATCGAGGAATACCATGGAGAACTGGAACCCGGTCAAACGATGGAAATTCCGCTTGCTATAACCAGCTGGCTCGGTAAGCTGTATGAATGGATAGGGCGCGGATATGTGGTTTTTGTTGATTATGGTTATTCAGAAGAGGAATGGAGGCAGCCGGAGATTATTGAAGGAAGCTTGCGGGGCTATTACCGCCACCAGCTCATTCCAAATCCGCTGTCTTATCCGGGAGAGATGGATCTGACCTCCCATGTTCACTGGGACTGCATCAGAAAAGTGGGGGAAGATTATGGATGTTCATCATCCGGCTTCCAATCGCAGCAGGAATTTTTGCTGGAAAACGGGATACTGGATCACCTGGCTGAAAACGTAAGCAGGGATCCTTTTTCTTCTGAACATAAAAAAAACCGTGCGATCCGCTCGTTGATCATGGACCACAGCATCAGCCGGTATTTTCAAATATTGATCCAAAAAAAAGACGGCTGCTTTTAAGCAACCGTTTTCTTTTTTTCGTAGAAGTAATGTCCAGCTTCAGCGTCCAGGGCTGAAAACTCGTTTTCAGCATAAGTCCTCGAAAGACGAAATTGAATTCCATTTCGTCATCGGTCGCTTCACTCTTACTCCACAACACAAAAAGCGTGTTGTTGTGTAAGACCTCCAGCGCTTGTCGGACTTTAACAGGCCGCTTACGCTTTTCTTTAGTGACCGCCACCGGGAGTCATCATGAATGTTGTCCAGTATGTAAAGCCGACAAAAAAGACTGTTAAATAAGCGCCAAAAATATAAATATACATACGCTCAGATAAATTCAGGTAACTTAATGAAACAAATAAAATGGTTTGGCCCAAAAATAATAGAGACATGTCAGTCAGATCTCCAAGATAGGCCATTACTGCAATAATTCCAGTCCAAAAGCCCAAAACCTTGTACATTCTTGCCATATGTATCCCTCCCTTTTCACCGAAGAACTCACCTGTATTATATATGAATTTTTACACAATTGTAAATGCCAATCTATCTGGATTTGGAAAAACAAAAAAGAACACAAAGTAGGTGTTCTTTCACAAAAGATGGCTGGGCTAGCTGGATTCGAACCAACGAGTGACGGAGTCAAAGTCCGTTGCCTTACCACTTGGCTATAGCCCATCGGCACTACTTCTAGTATGGCTCGTGTCGAACGAAATATACAAAAAAGATGATTTTTTAAAAGGGAATGCTCGTATACTGTCGAATTGAATCAGAAACCACAGAAAGAAGGTGATAGTTCATTGCCAATTGAATCAAAAAGCAAAGAATTGCTTCAGCTAGCCTCCAGAACCAATGCCTCCGATATCCATTTTGTACCCCTGCGCAATCAAGGGATGATCCAGCTTCGGGTGGACGGTCAGCTGCACCCGATTGAAAAAGTCCCATACGTGTTTTTCGAGCGGCTCGTTTCCCATTTTAAATTTAAGGCCGGAATGGACATTGGAGAAAAGCGCAGGCCCCAGGACGGCTCGGTGGACCTTGATCTGAACGGAACATTGCTTCATCTCCGGCTCTCCACGCTGCCAACGGCTTTCCATGAAAGTCTAGTGATCCGGTTGCTCCCCCAAAGTGGACCAGCCCATTTCGAATCGCTTGCTCTTTTTCCTCACTCCCTGAAAGGCCTTCACTCATTACTCAACCGCTCAAGCGGACTTATCCTCTTTTCTGGGCCGACCGGCTCGGGCAAAACTACAATTATGTATTCTCTTCTTCAATACCTTCAAACCAAGGACACCATAAATATTTTGACGCTTGAAGATCCGGTAGAAAAGAAAATGGATCTGTTTTTGCAGATGGAAGTCAATGAAAAAGCAGGGATCACTTACGGCGAAGGATTTAAATCACTGCTTCGTCATGATCCGGATGTGATCATGATCGGAGAAATCCGGGACGAAGCAACAGCGAAGCTGGTCATCCGGGCGGGAATGACCGGGCATCTGGTCTTGTCTACCGTGCATGCGGAAGATGCACTCGGCTGCCTGTACCGGTTGGTCGAATTTGGGCTTTCGGTTCAGGAAATTGAGCAAACATTGCTTGGCATTGTTTCCCAGCGGCTGCTTTCGCTAACCTGTCCGTATTGCGGAACCCGCTGTGAACCATATTGCTTTATGCGAAGACATGACAAACGAATGGGGTTATATGAATTATTGTCAGAATCCGGGCTGGAAAAAGGGATGGAATGGATCCGGGGCAACTCGGATCGGCCGGATGGTTTACGAACACTGAATTATTTTATGAAACAGGGAATGGCGCTTGGATTTCTGCCGATGAACACTCTTCACAGGTGGGGAGTGGACCGATGAGAAAAAGGGAAAGAAGTTGGACCAAAAAGCAGCAGGGAGATTTCTTGCTCCGTCTGGGCCGGCTGCTCGAACAGGGCTACACACTTCCCAAGGCGATCCGCATTCTCAAACTTCATCAACATCAGTGGATGAAAAAGGGATTGTACCGGGTGTATGATTCTCTTGTTAAAGGATATTCTCTTCATGAAGCACTGGCTTCAGAAAAGTTTTCAAGTGAAGTTTTAGGGTTTTTGGAGTTATCCGAAAAGCATGGTGATTTGTGTTTTAGTGTAATGGAAGGCGGCAAGATGCTCAGAAGAAAAGAAGAGATGAAAGAACGGTTTTTAAAGGCTGTGCGCTATCCTGTATTTCTGTTTTTTATTGTTCTATCCGTTTGTTTCATTATGTTCCGCCTGCTTATTCCTCATTTTCTCTCTCTGTATTCCTCATTGAACATTGATTTCCCCTGGTTTACAACCTTCATGATCAATTTATTAAAAAAGCTTCCGTTCTTTCTGGGATGGATGTTAGCAGGAGCTGCAGCAACTGGTACGGTTTATTTTTTTATATCAAAAAATATGCACCCATCGAGACAAATCCGCTTTCTTCTCCGTATTCCGCTGTTTAATAAACTTCTTGCTGTATGGATCACCCATCAGTTTTCCATACAGATTGGAAGTCTTTTGAAAGGCGGGCTGGCGATCAATGATGCGCTCGTCATCCTTGAAGATAATCAATACATGCGTTTTTTTCGGTATGAGGCCGCTAAGATGAAGCAGGATCTGCTGAACGGTTTAAAGTTTGAGGACATTATTGCACAGCGACGTTATTTTGTTCCGGAACTCTCTGTCATTATTGCACATGGTCACACGTCGGGGCTGCTCGGCAAAGAGTTGATAGACTATAGTGAAATGCTGATGAGTTATGCAGAAGAAAAATTGTCCAGGTACATTGTCATCGTGCAGCCGGTATTGTTCCTTTTTATCGGCAGCACCATTCTGGTTATGTTTGTGTCGATGCTGCTCCCGATGTTTAACATGATGGATTCCATTCAATAAAAGAGGTGGGTTAATGAAAGAATTAAGCGAAGATGGCTTCACCCTGATCGAAATGATGATTGTGCTCCTCATTATTTCTGTACTCCTTTTGATCGCCTTACCGAGCATGGCAAAGAATCTGGGTGTTGCAAAGGATATTGGCTGCAAGGCGACGATTGATCTTGTTCAGGGGCAGGTTGGCGCATATGAAGCGGAAAAAGGGACGAAACTGACTGACCTTAGCACACTGGTAACAGAAGATTATGTAGATACAGTAAAGTGTCCAAGCGGCAAAGCATTGGAACTTCAAAACGGAGTAGTGGTTGAAGCGGGGAACTGAAGTAAACGGATATTCCTTGGTTGAACTGTTGATCGTATTATCGATCGGTGGCATTTTGCTTGGAGTAACCGCGGTTTCATTGCAAAGCTACTACAAAAGCAGGGAGGTGCACTTTTTCCTGGAACAGTTGAAAAGAGATCTGTACTTTACACAGCGCCAAGCTGTGGTGCAGCAAAAGGTTGTTTTCTTGCATATTTACCCTGATCAGCATCGTTATGTGGTTGGCAGCGGGACGAGCAGTGTATTCAAAGAGATCATATATGCGGATCAGGTTGATGTGGAATCTTCCACCATGACGATGAAAATTACGTACACGAAAAACGGAAACATCAGTTCATCGGGCACATTGCTGATTAAAACGGATGCCGGGAAATACCGACTAGTGTTTTTGCTGGGAAAGGGGCGGTTTTATGTGGAGAGATTGTAATGGCTTTTATCTCTTGGAAACACTGCTTGCCTTGAGTGTGCTTTCGATCGTGATCGGTGCCGCCGCTCCCGTGCTTTACCGGATTTATCATGAACGCTTCACCCTTCAGCAGCAAAGGGAAGCGTTAGAGCTTCTGGCCAATAAGCTCAGTGATGGAAGTGAGGTGGAAGAAGGGGCAGTGGCAGGAGAAACAGGGGAATTCAAATGGGATTTCCGGGAAGGAGCGCCTTGTATTGCATTTACCGGTAAAAATAAAAGGATGTACAGTGAATGTGGTGTAATCAAAAGAGTCAACCAAATGGCTTTACCATGATCGAAACGGCAATTGCTCTTGCTATTTTTCTGATGCTTGCCTTGCTTTCTCCCCTTTTAATAAAGGTTCTTTCCCCTCCAATGGAGAACAGGGTTCCTGCAGAAGAGCTGGAATCTTTCTATATGTCCATTGGCCAGTTGATCCGGGAAGCCAATCAAGTTACAGCGAATGCTGACCGGTTGCTTCTTTCGTCAGAATCCGGCCAGCAGATTAGCTTTTCTTATTATCAAAACAGAATTCGCAAACAAATCAATGGACAAGGATATGAGACGTGGCTGTTTTCCGTCAAGCAATTCCGGCCTTCCATAAAAGATTCGGCTGTTACATTGGTGATTATCGATACGGCTTCCCATGTGTATAAGCGGGTTTTTGTCCGAAAGACGGGGCTGTCTCCATGAATGAAAAAGGATATATTTTTCCGGTGGTGCTGGTGTTCTGTCTGATCATTTCCATGCTGACTGCTCATCAGCTCTTTATGTATTTGGGAGAAAAGCAATTTTTAGCGGACCAGAAACACCGCTTTCAGCTCGATCAGATGATTGAGAAAACAAGCAGTGAACTCCTCCTGACTTTGAAGCAGGACAATGTACCGGCAAGCCGGTTTGAGTTCCGTGAAGGAGTAGTGGACTGTCAGATGAACAAGACAGGCCTTCCTGTGATTGAGCTAAAATTATCGGCCATTTTGAAAAACCTTCAGACAAAAAGCGTGATTATATATTATAATAGCGAGACAAAAACGATTACCAAGTGGGTGGAGGGTACAAGTTGAAGCCGATATTTTTAACAGGATTCATGGGGTCCGGCAAGACGACAGTGGGCTCCCTGCTCGGTGAAGAGCTGGACTTGCCGGTCATTGATACGGACCGTTTGATTGAAGAAACATACGGTAAGACGGTTGCCGAAATCTTCGCCGAAGATGGTGAAGCGGTTTTCCGAAGCTATGAAGCTGCCATTCTTGCTGAACTACCAAAGGAAGATGCCGTCATTACGACAGGCGGAGGTCTTGCGGTTTCCGCGGAAAACCGGAAATTTATGATGGAGAACGGATTTGTCATTTTTTTGAGCTGTTCCCTGGAAACTATTTTTGAACGGCTGAAAGAAGACACAAGCCGTCCACTGTTTAACCAGGAAAAAAAGAAGGAAATGCAAAAGCTATATGAATCGCGGCTTCCGATTTACCGGGATTGCCACTGGGCGCTCGAGACCGGAGGATGCCACCCAGAGGAAGCGGCCGAACGCATTGCAGCAAGGTTAAAGCGCTCTGAAATGGGATACACTGGGGACAAACGATAAAAAAGGTGTGGTTTCCCGTGAACGCGTATTTTAAATTTTTGATCGAGTCTCTTGTTAAACGGCTGAGCCGGACACAAGAGGAAAAACTGTATTTGAAAGAGCAAAAAGCGGAGCGAAAACAGCCAGTTCTCGTTTCGCTTTTTGGCATGCTTCCGTTCTCGCTTGGAATGGTATTTAAAAAGAACAAAAAGTAGTCTTGCCTGCACAATCCTAACATTGTTCATTTTTAAAATTATATGATAGGGTTGAATTAACCTAAAAATGAAGAAGTGTGGTAATGATGGGAAATGAAAAAGCATTGCTGGACCGGCTGAAACGGCCTCTGAAAGATTTGCGGATTTCAGTAACAGACCAATGCAATTTTCGGTGTACGTACTGTATGCCGAAAGAAATTTTTGACAAGGATTATCCTTTTTTGGAAAAGACAGAGCTCTTAAGCTTTGATGAAATTATAAAGGTTGCTGAGCGTTTTGTTGCTTCTGGTGTGACCAAGCTGAGAATCACGGGCGGTGAACCGCTGATGAGAAAGAACCTTCCGGAGCTCATTGGGGAACTGAACCAGCTCAAGGGGCTCGAAGATCTTGCTCTTACAACAAATGGTGTACTTTTGCCTCGTGTCGCCCATGACCTGAAGAAAGCCGGAATGGACCGCGTCACCGTCAGCCTTGATTCTCTTGATTCCGATCTTTTTGGCCGAATTAACGGCAGGGGAATCGGGGTGAAACCGGTGCTTGAAGGTATGAGTGCTGCTCATGAAGCGGGCCTGCAAGTGAAAGTCAATATGATGGTCCGAAAAGGAGTGAACGAACAGGAAATTCTCCCTATGGCCAAGTATTTTAAATCCACTCCTTATATTCTTCGGTTTATTGAATTTATGGATGTAGGGACAACGAACGGATGGAACATGAAAGAAGTCGTGACGAAGGAAGAAATTCTTAAGAACGTTCAAAGCGAACTGCCTCTTCAACCCGTGCCGGAAAACTATTACGGTGAGGTTGCTTCCCGCTATCAGTTTGCTGATGGAGAAAATGAGATTGGCATCATTTCATCGATCAGCGATTCCTTTTGTTCCTCCTGCACGAGAGCGAGGCTGTCTGCTGACGGCAAGGTGTACACCTGCCTATTTGCTTCTAACGGAACCGACATAAAAACACCCCTTCGAGAAGGGGCAACAGATCAAGAACTGGATGCACTTATTTCCCGAATTTGGAAAAACCGTACTGACCGTTACTCCGACGAACGCCGGGAGGGCGCCGCCACAAGAAAGAAAATTGAGATGTCTTACATTGGGGGCTGATTGCAGCCTCCTTTTTGGTTTCCATGATTATGACAGGGCTGTCTCAGACAAATAAAACAATCCGCCGTTTATGATATCCACGCTGATTATTGGCTCATACTGGGTACGGAGTGCTTCTTTTTCCACGTGGTAGTACTCCGGCTTTTCCTCTTCATCTTCATAAAAGCGGTCCAAAAGCTCTTCGTCTTCACGCCATCTTGCCTTGGCATCTTCCGCCCAGCTGTGGTCATCCTGCTTGATTTCCTGTTCCACAAGAGATTCGATCCGTTTTAACCCGCTAATGGGCCTGATGAAGGGGGAAAGGGTGTAACAGAAGTCAGGAATCTTGCGGGTCAGCGGAAGCTTTGAGAGCTTCTCATGAAAAGACTCTACCATGCGTCCCGTAATGAGATGGATGCCATAGGAGGAAATACGGTCTTTTTTGCGGTCGCACTGATAAGAGGTTTTCATATTCACACACAGCCACGGATGAAGAGCAATGTTTTGCCCGGAATGCTGGGAGATGGATTCATACATCCGAATGAAAGACCCCAGTTTCTTGGTGGAAGCAAAAATTTGATGAAGCCGGGGGGAACCAAAATGGATAAACTCTCCGCCGCCGTCGGGAGGCGTTTGCTGCCCCGTTACAAGTGTGAGGGTCAGGGGATTGGGAACGCCCCCGGTTTTCTCCAGGTAATGCCAGTAAAACGGTCGGTTCATCAATAGCTTATCGAGTTCCACGGTCAGCCGAATCTTCATATAACTGGGATGCCTTGCTTCCACCGTGCATTCATTGGCTTCAAAATACCGTTCAAGAAAATGATGAATCTCGTGCTGCTGCATGTTCTTCCCAGCCTTTCTTTTTTATGCCTCCGCCGAGATTGATCAGCGAGGCAAGATTGTCCATTTTCACTTTCATCTCCCCTTCACTTTCCGAGTTCAGCATAATATCAGAAATGTAAGTTTCAATGTTTTTTAGTTCAAATTTAGCCAGTATTTCATCGAGCTCACCAATTACGCTTTCAAACAGATTGATCTTGTTGTAGAGAAGGTTCAATATCCGTTCTTCAATGGTATTTTCTGTTGCGAAATTATAAATATGAACGTCGCCTTTTTGTCCGATCCGGTGAATCCGGCCGATCCGCTGTTCAATCCGCATCGGATTCCACGGCAGGTCGTAGTTAATGATATGCTGGCAAAATTGGAGGTTAATTCCTTCTCCGCCGGCTTCTGTGGCGATAAGCACCTGTGCATGGTTTTTAAAAAGATGGGTCATGTACTCTTTTTTGCTCCGTTTAAATCCGCCGCGAAACGGAACTGAAGAGATGCCATGCTGCTGCAGATACCATTGCAGATAGAGCTGGGTGGCCCGATATTCGGTAAAGATAATCACTTTGTCATTGATCGATTGTACGAGCTCGAGCGTTTTCATCGCCTTGGAATTTTGGGTGACCTCTTCTATTTTTTTCATGACAGGAACAATGGTATGTTCGGAATAAGGGTCTTTTTGAAGCATGTTCTTCAGTGTCATGAAGCAGGCTTCTCTAGAGCTGCAGACTTCGCGCTGCAGGGTAAGCACAGAAAATTTGCTTCGGCTGAACTGAGGCAATTCCTTAAGATCCGAAATGCTGCTGTACAAATTCCGCTCAGTTTCTGAAAGGGTGATCGGAATGGTTTTAACAAACCGTTTGGGCCATTTTAGCCCTGTTTCTTCTCTTCGGTTCCGGACCATCACTTTATTTACGAGCTGCTTCAGCTTTTCCTCGTTCTTCAAGGAATGCTTGTCGTTCCTGAAGTCTTTATCAAAGTTTTCCTGATTGCCAAGATGCCCTGGTTTTAACAAGGAAACCAGATTAAAGATTTCTTCCACCCGGTTCTGAACCGGAGTAGCGGTGAGAAGAAGGCAGAATTTCTTTTTTAAATGCTGAACAAATTCATAGTTTTTCGTGTTTTTGTTTTTAAGCTTGTGAGCTTCATCGATCACGATGATGTCATAATCCTGGTTCAGGACAATGTCACGGTGAGGCTGGCGTTTTGCGGTATCGATGGAGGATACGACCACCTCGCACTGCTCCCAAACGTATGATTTTTTTTGCGCCACCGCAGGAATGAAAAACTTGGAGTTTAATTCTCCTGTCCATTGCAGAACAAGGGAAGCGGGTACGAGGATAAGGACCTTTTTGGCAAGCCCTCTGATCATGTATTCCTTCAGGATCAGCCCGGCTTCAATCGTTTTTCCAAGCCCGACCTCATCGGCGAGAATGGCTTTGCCGTTCATTTTTTCGATGACGGTTTTTGCAACCTCAAGCTGATGGGGAAGGAAGGTAAGCTGCGGAAGATGTCCCGGAGCCTGAAGACCGAGAAAATCAGGGATGGATAAATTCTTTTCCGCTTCAAGCGCAAGGTTATATAACTCCCATTTTGTCCAGGGGCCATCATCATCCATCCGTTTAATAAATTCGTCATGCCATTCCCGGTTAAAGTTGATATTAAGATTCATGGCCGCTTTCCTTTCTATGTATCATAATCCGCTTGCACACTGCGGTTTTCAATTCTCAAAATTGCGTTGCTTTTTAAACTAAAATAATGATAGGATAATAATGTGTTTCCAAGGCAAAACCTATTTACTAGTATGGACGACGGACGAAAATAACATACTTGCGAATGAAAGCAAGAGGAGAGACTATTTCGGTAGCGCCGAAGGAGCAAGCAGGAGCGAAACTCTCAGGCAAAAAGACTCTTGTTTGACGCGTCTCTGGAGAGCGTCCACTATGGACCACCAACGAAGAAACGAAGGGGCATGCCCCTTTCCAAACTTACTGGTTGAAGGACAGAGGGATACCTGATTAATGGTATTTCTCTGTCCTTTTTTGTGTTTTCCATATTCTGCAGGCGATGGTTTATTTACTTGGAATTGTTTGAATATTACCACTGATGGATGAAAGGGAGGAAACGTAATGAGGGACTTAAAGCGCACACCACTTTTTGACATTTACAAAGGGCATGGCGGGAAAGTCATTGACTTTGGAGGCTGGGAGCTTCCTGTCCAGTTTTCCCGTATTGGTGAGGAACACGAAGCGGTTCGTACGAAAGCGGGGCTGTTTGACGTTTCGCACATGGGAGAATTTGAAGTAAAAGGAGAACGGGCAAGCGCCTTTTTGCAGCGCATGCTTACTAATGACCTTTCCAAATTAAAGGAAGGCGGCGCTCAGTATACCGTGATGTGCTACGAAAACGGCGGCACCGTAGATGACCTGTTGGTGTATAAGTACAGCGACCAGCACTACTTGCTTGTTGTCAATGCCTCCAACATCGAAAAGGACTTTGACTGGCTACAGTCCCATCTTGGTCAAGGGGTCGAGCTTACCAATATTTCTGCAGAAACCGCCCAGCTTGCGTTGCAGGGACCACTCGCAGAACGTGTACTGCAAAAGCTGTCAGAGACCGATCTGTCCTCCATTGGCTTTTTTAAATTCAAACGTGATGTCAGCCTTCAGGGTATCCATGCGCTCGTATCGCGCACGGGCTATACAGGCGAAGACGGATTTGAAATTTATTGTTCTCCTGAAGCGGCGGTCAAGCTTTGGGATATGATTCTTGAAGCGGGCAAGGAAGAGGGTGTGGTTCCTTGCGGATTGGGTGCACGTGATACTCTCCGTTTTGAAGCAAAACTTGCGCTTTACGGACAGGAGCTCACAAAAGACATTACTCCGATCGAAGCAGGGATCGGTTTTGCGGTAAAAACGGATAAACAAGCTGACTTTATCGGCAAAGACGTGTTGAAGAAACAGAAGGAAGAAGGAGCACCAAGAAAACTGGTCGGGCTTGAGATGATTGATAAAGGGATTCCGCGTTCTCATTATGAAGTGTTCAAGGATGGCGAACAGATTGGTGAGGTTACAACCGGAACACAATCACCAACCTTGAAGAAGAATCTGGGCCTCGCGCTCATAAAAACGGAATTTGCCGAATTAGGAACCGAAGTCGACGTGCAAATCAGACAGAAACGCTTGAAGGCGGTTGTTGTAAAGTCGCCATTTTATAAACGCAGCTAATCAAAGCCCCAAAGGGAGGACACAGTTATGACATTTCGTTATTTGCCAATGACCGAGCAAGACAAAAAGGAAATGATGGAAGCGGCCGGCATTTCATCCACAGAAGAACTGTTTAAAGACATTCCGGAAAACGTTCGTTTTAAAGGCGATTTGCAGATCGAACCAGCACTGCCTGAGCCGGAGCTTGTAAAATATATGTCTATGCTGTCGCAGAAAAACATCAACACCAAGGAGTATGCAAGCTTTTTGGGAGCCGGGGTGTATGATCACTATACGCCTTCTATTGTAAACCATGTGACATTGCGTTCTGAATTTTATACCGCTTATACTCCTTACCAGCCGGAAATCTCGCAAGGGGAGCTGCAGGCCATCTTTGAATTTCAAACAATGATCTGTGAGCTGACAGGCATGGATGTGGCGAATTCCTCGATGTATGATGGCGGAACCGCTTTTGCAGAAGCTGCTCTTCTTTCTGCAGGACAAACAAAACGCAAAAAAATCATCGTATCCAAAAGTGTCCATCCCGAATCACTTGCAGTGCTTCAAACGTATGCCAACGGACAGCGACTTGAAGTGGTGGAAGTGGGCACTAAGGATGGATTGACGGATCTGGAAGAATTGAAAAACACGGTGGACGATGAAACAGCCTGTGTTCTCGTTCAATATCCGAACTTCTTTGGCCAGGTGGAACCGCTAAAGGACATCGAAGAAATCGTTCACAGCCAAAAAGCGATGTTTGTCGTTTCAAGCAATCCGCTTTCTCTCGGTGTATTGACGCCTCCTGGAAAATTCGGAGCGGACATTGTTGTAGGTGATGCACAAGTATTTGGAATTCCTCAGGGGTTCGGTGGCCCGCACTGCGGTTATTTTGCTGTAACCAAAAAGCTGATGAGAAAGGTGCCGGGACGGCTTGTCGGCCAAACGGTGGACGAAAACGGGAAACGCGGTTTTGTTTTAACCCTTCAGGCGCGTGAACAGCATATCCGCCGTGATAAGGCGACGTCCAACATTTGTTCCAACCAGGCGCTGAATGCGCTGGCTGCATCTGTTGCCATGACAGCCCTTGGCAAGCAGGGAATAAAAGAGGTTGCTGTTCAAAACATCCAAAAAGCACACTATGCCAAAAACATTCTCTCGGAAAAAGGATTCAACATTCCATATGAAGCGCCATTTTTCAATGAATTTGTCGTGAAGCTTAATGGTCCGGTCAAAGAAATCAATAAAAAGCTGCTTGAACACGGAATGATCGGCGGCTATGACCTTGGAAGGGACTTTCCTGAACTCGAAAATCATATGCTGATTGCCGTAACCGAACTGCGCACAAAAAGCGAGATTGATAAACTGGCAACCGTATTGGAGGGGCTATAATGAACACTCAAGATCAGTCACTTATTTTTGAACTATCGAAAGAAGGCAGAGTGGGTTACAGTCTCCCGGCTCTCGATGTTCCGGAAGCAGACCTCAGTTCGCTGCTGCCGGATGATTACGTCCGCACCGAACATGCCGAGCTGCCGCAAGTTTCCGAGCTGCAAATCATGCGTCACTATACCGCGCTTTCCAAACGTAATCATGGCGTTGACTCAGGATTTTATCCGCTCGGCTCGTGCACGATGAAATACAATCCGAAAATCAATGAAGATGTGGCCCGTTATGCCGGTTTTGCACAAATTCATCCGCTTCAGGAAGAAGAAACGGTTCAAGGTGCCATGGAGATGATGTATAACCTGCAAACGTCACTGGCCGAAATTACAGGAATGGATGAAGTGACGCTTCAGCCTGCTGCCGGTGCCCATGGGGAGTGGACCGGGCTGATGATGATCCGTGCCTACCATGAAGCCAATGGAGATCAAAAGCGCACGAAGGTCATCGTACCCGATTCCGCACACGGAACTAATCCTGCATCAGCAACAGTCGCCGGTTTTGACTCGATCACTGTAAAATCAGATGACCGCGGATTGGTGGATCTTGATGATCTGAGACGTGTGGTCGGGGAAGATACAGCTGCACTCATGCTGACGAACCCGAATACGCTCGGCTTGTTTGAAGAGCACATCCTTGAGATGGCGGCAATCGTTCATGAAGCAGGCGGAAAGCTGTATTATGACGGTGCGAATATGAACGCAATTATGGGTTATACCCGCCCGGGGGATATGGGCTTTGATGTTGTCCATCTTAACCTGCATAAAACCTTTACAGGACCGCACGGCGGGGGCGGACCGGGATCCGGACCTGTTGGGGTGAAAAAGGATCTGATTCCATTCCTTCCGAAGCCGGTATTGATGAAAAAAGGGGAAGGTTTTACGTTTGAATACGACCGTCCACAGTCCATTGGCCGGGTAAAACCGTATTATGGAAACTTTGGCATCAATGTTCGGGCGTATACGTATATTCGCACAATGGGGCCGATTGGACTGAAACAGGTGTCCGAGTATGCGGTGCTGAATGCCAACTATTTGATGAGAAGGCTTGAGCCGCATTTTGATCTGCCGTTCACCCAGCATTGTAAGCATGAGTTTGTTTTGTCCGGAAAAAGGCAGAAGAAGCTTGGTGTTCGAACCTTGGATATGGCGAAACGCCTGCTTGATTTCGGATATCACCCGCCTACGATCTATTTCCCGCTGTCTGTCGAAGAAGCGATCATGATTGAGCCGACGGAAACCGAATCCAAGGAAACGCTCGATGAATTCATCGATGCTATGATCCAAATCGCAAAAGAAGCAGAAGAGTCACCGGAGGTTGTACAGGAAGCGCCTCACTCCACTGTCGTTAAGCGGCTGGATGAAGCAATGGCTGCCCGTAAACCGGTATTACGTCATGTTAAGTAGAGAGTAATAGAAAAAGGTTCGGGGAAATGATCCCGAACCTTTTATTTACGTTTATGAAGATTTTACCTTGCCTGTCCATTTTTTAAATCCGCCTCGTAATTGAGAAAGATCTGTATATTTGTTTTTTCGCAAGAATTGGGCCGCTCTGGCGCTGCGCATGCCGCTTTCGCAATATAGATAAACCGGCTTGTCCGGGCGAATTTCCATTTTTCGCTGCTTCATCTGAGTAAGGGGAATGTTTCTAGCGCCAAGGATATGCCCTTTTTTGAACTCATCCGGTTCACGCACATCAATCAGCTGGGCTTTTCGGTAGCCAGCTCTAAATTCCTCTTCACTCAACGTCTTCAAGAATCTTTTTTGGTTCAGGGCAGTTACTACGAGATAAACAAGTATGGCTGCCAAAATAACAAGAACGATAATCCATTCCATATGCTTGCACTCCTTTTTTATATCTCCTTTAATTATATCTTCACCGACCGCCAGAATCAAAAGAATAATATTAAAAATTGGCAGTACTTTGTGTTTTGACAGAAGGTATAGTTTTGATAAACTAGTAAGGTATCAAAAAGGAGATAGTTATATGGAAAGAGAAAAGTGGTTATTCATTGATTCAGGAAATTGCGATCCTGCCTACAATATGGCGTTGGATGAAGCGTTGCTGACATGGCACAGCGAAGGAAAGATTCCCCCTGTTATCCGGTTTTACGGATGGAATCCCGCGACCTTGTCCATTGGTTATTTTCAAAAAGCTGAGAAGGAAATCAACCTTGAGGCGGTAAAACAATACGGACTTGGTTTTGTGCGCAGGCCAACCGGCGGACGCGGCGTTCTCCATGACAAGGAGCTTACATACAGTGTGATCGTGAGTGAAGAGCATCCTAACATGCCAAAAACGGTAACTGAAGCGTACCGTGTCATTTCTGAAGGTATTCTGCAGGGATTCCGTAATCTTGGCCTCGAAGCCTATTTTGCCATTCCCCGTACTGAAGAAGAAAAAGCGGGCTTGAAAAATCCCCGCTCTGCCGTCTGTTTTGACGCTCCTTCCTGGTATGAGCTCGTGGTGGAAGGACGAAAAGTCGCCGGCAGTGCCCAAACCCGACAAAAAGGTGTGATCCTCCAGCACGGTTCCATCTTGCTGGATCTTGACGAAGACAAGTTGTTTGACCTGTTTGTCTATCCAAGCGACCGGGTGAGGGAGAGAATGCAAAGAGCATTTAAAAGCAAAGCGGTGGCGATGAATGAGCTCCGTGAAAAACCGGTTACGCCGGAAGAGGCTAAACAAGCTTTTCATGCCGGCTTTGAATCCGGTTTGAATCTTGATTTGCAGCCGTATCAGTTAAGCGACGAGCAAAAACGAGAAGTTGAACAGATTGCAGAAACTAGATATAGAAGCAAAGAGTGGACGTTCAGAAGATAAGGCGAAAATCGGGACAAGATTTTGTTGTCTCGGTTTTTATTTTTGGATGTCAAGACGGAAAAAATTTTCAGGGCTTTTTTTGACCCAACTTCAAAAAGCCTGTGGTTTCAACGTTCTTCCAAAACGGACATTTTTCAATCTTTAAATCTATGGGATTTAAGGTGGTTTGAGACAAGAAAAACAATTCATTCACTGTTTTTCTTACGAAAGCGTGGTTTTCCAAGTTTGACAACATAAATATTTTGACAACAGGTTTACCTATATATAGTATAGTGGTAACTTAACTACATACAACATATAGATAGAATCTTCTATTTTATTTACGAGGAGGAGAATGATGGGAGTAGCAGTACATGACCCTTCAGGAATCAACATTGAAATGCTGAATAAGGATATTGAGCAATTTCCTCAAGTACATCCGGTAACCAGCGACATGAAAACAGCACATAAGGGTGTATCCCGGCTCGTCATGCTGGACAGATACAGCTTTAAAGATACCGAAAGAAAAACGTTAAAGGAAGGAGACTTTGTCGTTCTGACGGTAAAAGAAGATCCGAAATTCCCGGCAAGAGGGCTTGGATACATCGTTAGCATCGATTGGGAAGCGAAAACAGCTCGTGTGCGTGTGGAAGATGAATTTAAAGCGGTGCTCGACAAGCTGGAAGAAGCGGAATCAGGCATCATTAACCGTTCGCTTGATGTGATGGACAAGCCGCTTGAGGTTTTTTATGAGCAGATTGCCAAGCGGAATGCAACAGGGCTCGCAAGCGTCGAAACGACCGAGGAAAAGCGCCTGGAATCCTTTGAGAAGTTCTATAAGGAACTTTCCGAGATGAACTTCATTCCTGCCGGCCGTGTTCTGTACGGTGCCGGGGCGGAAACGGACGTTACGTACTTCAACTGCTACGTGATGCCATATGTGAGAGACTCCCGTGAAGGAATCTCAGATCACCGCAAGCAGGTGATGGAGATTATGAGCCGCGGAGGCGGTGTTGGAACGAACGGTTCCACCCTCCGTCCGAAAAACGCGCTTGCCCGCGGAGTTAACGGAAAATCGTCCGGTTCGGTTTCATGGCTGGATGATATTGCGAAGCTAACGCATTTGGTAGAGCAGGGCGGGTCTCGCAGAGGTGCACAGATGATCATGCTCGCGGACTGGCACCCTGATATTATTGATTTCATCATTTCAAAAATGCAAAACCCAAGAATTCTTCGCTACCTTATTGAAAACACCGAGGATGAAAAGATTAAGCAGGTCGCTCAGGACAAGCTGAAATTTACGCCGCTTACTCCAACGGAAAAAGCAATGTACGAGGGAATTCTCCGTTACAAGGAAATCCCGGGGACAGGCGGATTTGATGCGGATGTTCATCGCGAAGCGGAGCGTATGCTTCGTGACGGCGGAACATACAGCGTCCATAATCCGGATTTCCTTACTGGGGCAAACATCTCTGTAACCATTACTAAAGATTTTATGGAAGCCGTAGAAAAGGATGCGGAATATGCTTTACGCTTCCCAAATGTTGAAAATTACACACCGGAAGAAATGAGAGCCTACAACGAAGAATGGCATGAAACAGGAGATGTTCGTGTCTGGGAAGAAAAAGGCTACAGCATCCGTGTTTACAAGCGCATTAAGGCAAGAGAGCTTTGGAACCTGATTAACATTTGTGCTACTTATTCTGCTGAGCCTGGTATCTTCTTTATCGATAATGCCAACGACAAGACCAATGCCGTTGCTTACGGCCAGAAGGTAGTCGCAACAAACCCATGTGGCGAGCAGCCTCTCGCACCATACTCTGTCTGCAATCTTGCTGCAGTTAACCTTGGCAACATGGCGGACAAAGTGAATAAAACGATTGACTTTGAGAAGCTGGAGCGCACCGTTGAAGTTGGCGTACGCATGCAGGATAACGTAATCGATGCAACTCCATACTTCCTTGAGCCAAACCGTACTCAAGCTCTTGGTGAGCGCCGTGTCGGCCTTGGAGTCATGGGTCTTCACGATCTTCTCATCTATTGTGAAACGATGTACGGGTCTGAAGAAGGAAATGCCATGGTTGATAAGATATTTGAAACTATTGCAACGACCGCTTACCGCACATCGATTGAGCTGGCCAAAGAAAAAGGCAGCTTCCCGTTTTTGGTGGGCAAGACAGAAGCAGAAACAAAACAGCTTCGTGAGAACTTTATCAAAACTGGCTATATGAAAAAACTGCCGGAAGATATCCACCAAGGAATCTTGAAAAACGGCATCAGGAATTCCCATTTGCTTACTGTGGCGCCAACTGGAAGCACCGGGACCATGGTTGGAGTCTCAACAGGATTAGAACCTTACTTCTCCTTCTCTTATTTCAGAAGCGGACGTTTGGGCAAATTTATTGAAGTGAAGGCTGACATTGTAAAAGAATACCTGGCCAACAATCCGGAGGCGGATGAAAACAACCTGCCTGAATTCTTTGTATCAGCCATGGAACTTTCACCGGAAGCACACGCTGATACTCAATGTGTCATCCAAAACTGGGTGGACAGCTCCATCAGTAAAACGGTGAACGCGCCAAAAGGCTACTCTGTGGACCAGGTGAAAAAAGTGTATGAGCGCCTTTACAAGGGCGGAGCAAAAGGCGGAACGGTGTATGTAGACGGAAGCCGTGATGCACAGGTGCTTACCCTAAAAGCGGAAGAATCCTTTGAGCAAACCGAGATGAATCTCGGCGAAGAGGAAAAGAGCAAGGTCGTTCTGGTGGACACCATTACGGATCTTCGCTCCACCGATGTTACGGTCGGAAACGAAGTGGGCAATACATGCCCTGTATGCCGAAAAGGAAAAGTTAAAGAAATCGGCGGCTGCAATACCTGCACAAACTGCAACACGCAGCTGAAATGCGGACTGTAAACGGTACGTTTATTGAAGAGGCAAGACCCACGGGTCTGCCTCTTTTTTTATGCAGGGGACTCATAAAATCCAAACTCCCTTGTCACACTATCTTTTGTATAGTAAAATTTTAGACAGAACAGTGAAAGAATGAATCGGAGGGAACAGCATGCCCCCAACACCGAGCATGGAAGATTATATCGAACGAATATACGCGTTAATTGAAGAAAAGGGATACGCAAGGGTTTCAGATCTTGCAGAAAGCCTGGAAGTCCACCCCTCCTCCGTTACGAAAATGATCCAAAAGCTGGATAAAGGAAAATACCTCGTTTATGAGAAGTATCGCGGTTTTGTATTAACTCCAAATGGAAAAAAACTAGGAAAACGCCTCGTTTATCGGCACGATCTGCTGGAAGGGCTTCTCAAGGTCATCGGCGTCGATGAAGAGAATATTTTTGAAGATGTGGAAGGTATCGAGCATCATTTGAGCTGGAATGCCATTGACAGGATCGGAGACCTTTTGCAGTATTTTGAAGAAGATCCGAAACGCATTGAAGCACTAAAAGAAGTGCAGCAAAGAAATCAGGAACAATCATAACTCTGTTGTGGTTGTTTTTATTTCGCCGTTTATCGAATATTGTACTTCCCCTCATGATTAGGATAATGATGGGGGGAGTGCATGATGAAGGTTGACGGCGTATTTTCGGGCGGTGGAATTAAAGGTATCGCATTGATCGGAGCCATTCAGGCAGCAGAAGAACGGGGAATCTCGTTCCATCGGATTGCCGGAACAAGTGCAGGGGCGCTGGTTGCTTGTCTGTTGAACGCAGGGTACAGTTCAAGTGAAATGAAAACATTGATTCATACGGCCGACCTCAAGCAATTTATGGACGAAAAAAAATCGCTGGTGCCGGTGCCATTCATGAACTGGCTGAAGGTATACTGGAAGTTGGGGTTGTACAAAGGGGATGCACTTGAAAAGTGGGTAAAAGAGTTGTTAAAGGCAAAGGGCATTGAGACCTTTGCTGATATTCCCGAAGGTTCACTGAAAATAGTAGCGTCAGATATCACTCGTGGCCGGCTGGTGGTGCTGCCAGATGATCTCCAGGAATACGGCCTGCTAAAAGAAAAGTTTCCAATTGCCCGTGCGGTCCGGATGAGCTGCAGCATCCCATACTTTTTTTACCCAATCAAGCTATACAACCGGATTGGTCAAAAAAGCTATATTGTCGATGGGGGTGTGTTGAGCAATTTCCCGATGTGGCTGTTTCAGCGCAAAGACCGGACATCAGAGCGGCCTGTCCTCGGGTTTCAGCTTAGCAGCTCCTATGGAAAGGTCCAGGCCCATCAGGTAAACAACGCGTTTAACCTGTTTAAGGCCTTGTTTCAGACAATGATGGAGGCGCACGATAACCGGCATATTTCCAACTACGATGCCAGGGATATTATTTTCATACCGGTAAAAGAGATTTCCGTGGTTGACTTTGATCTGACGGAAGAAACCAAAAATGCGCTCATGGATTTTGGTTATTTGCAGGGAGCAGCATTTTTGAACCGTTGGATTGCAGGCAAAAAAATATGGACGCCACAAAAAAATCGAGCTTAGAACGAAGCTCGATTTTTTTTCTTATTTTTCTTTCCTTCGATAACGGTAAGGTTATGCTCTCTTCTCCGCTTTTTAAACGCGGCCGGTTTATTGGGCGAAGTATTTTTTTTGACCGGAGCAACACTTTGGCTGTATTTCCGTTTGGACTGCTTGACGGCCTTTTTATATTTTCCATTTTCCCCCGGGCGGAACCGCTGGAAAATGAAATAGATGACAGCTATGACCAAACCGGCCATTAGCAGCTGCGTAAATAAATTTCGAGGTGAAGTAAACAATTGTGAAACAAGTCCAACTACTGCCAACACGATAATAACCCAAATCACTGGATGAAATGATCTTCGGTGCAACAGGTTCACCTCCTTGGAAAATTAAACGATTTTAGTAGTGTTTTCAATTTTTCTTTTTTCATGCTCCTCATCCCGCTTCAGCATTTCGGTAAAAGAAAGAATCGCTACTTCCGTCTGCTTTCGGTCAGGTTCCTTTGTTGTGAGAAGCTGAAGCCACAATCCCGGATATCCGAGATAACGCAACACAGGAATGTTTCTTAGTTTGTTTGTGATCTGCAGGACTTCAAAGGAGATGCCAAGGACCACAGGGATCAAGACGACCCGGTATATCACACGCTGCCACAAAGGGTCAGACGGTACAAACAGATAGACAAACACTCCAACGACTACCGTAAACAGTATAAAGCTGCTGCCGCACCGGTAATGCAGACGAGACTGCTTCTTGACATTGTCCACGGTAAGTTCATAGCCGTTTTCATAGGCATTAATGACTTTGTGTTCGGCCCCATGGTACTGGAATACCCGTTTTACAGTAGGAGTCATCGACACAAAGTAAATATAAGAGAGAAGAAAAAGAAATTTGAATAATCCTTCCAGCAGGTTTTGGCCAACATGGCTTTGAACCCAAGGCCGGAAAGCTTCTGCCAGGAATACGGGTACAAGAGTGAAAACAAATTTTCCAAAGAGGAAAGTCAGTACCCCGACAACCGCGAGGCTAAAAATGAACATGGCCTTGGATGAAGCTGGTTCTTCCTTTTTTAGTTCCTCTCCCGGTGTTACATTGTAGCGCTCGGTGGAAAAGTTCAGATGCTTGGTGCCGTTGGAGCTGGCTTCCAGAATCGCTGCGATTCCGCGGAGGAAAGGAATCTTTTTTATTTTGTTCATCCACGGGTTGTATGGCTTGAGCACTTCGTAATAATCAATGCTGTCATCATTTCTGCGGATGGCGGTGACGTATGTGTGCTTGCCGGCAAACATAACCCCTTCGACGACCGCCTGGCCGCCGTATGCCGGTTTCTTCTGATCTGTCATTTCTACACCTCTACCTTATTGTTTATAACTTTAATTCTACAGGAAAACGCTATAAACCTCTAGGCAATCGTGCTTTAACTTTATTTTTCCCATTTTATACAGTTTTAACACGGAATATTAATAGATCCTATGGTGATAAGAGATGAAGAAAAAGGGACATACTAAAAAATGGAGGTGTACTTTATATAATGTATGAGATGAACAGAGATAAAAACAAGCGGGATGAACCAAGTTCTTTCATGGGCAGGGTGGTCAGTGTGGGCTTTTTTGGCGGCCTGTTCTGGGGGATCATCGGCTTTTTTGCATACTACTTAAACTTGTCCAAAATTGGACCGGCATTGATCCTCGCTCCCTGGGCATTGGGAAAATGGAAAAGCCAGTGGTTAGGGCAATTGATCGGTGTAGTGGTCATTGCGCTGCTTTCCATTTTGGTCGCTATTGTTTACCGGTTTCTTTTTTCTCGGATAAAAAGTAAGTTTGCCGGTATTTTCTTCGGAGTTCTTCTTTGGGTACTCGTTTTCTATTTGCTGCATCCCATTTTCCCTGACCTTGAGCCAATGAATAAAATAGGCAGGAATACGATATCCACCACGTTGTGCCTGTACATTTTGTATGGAGTATTTGTAGGCTATTCCATTTCCTTTGAATATCAGGAACGACAAGAGGCCAAAAACGGACAAAGTACCTAACTATTCAAAAAAATAGGGGTGTGATAGAATGTTCATGGAACATTCTATTTTTTTGAGGGGACAATCGATGAAACGGATACTAGTTATAAATGGCCCAAATTTAAACAGGCTTGGCAAAAGAGAGCCCGGCATCTATGGCAAGAATGACCTGGCCTCCATTGAAGAGCGTCTGATCACGTTTGCGGAAGAAAACGGAGCTTCCGCAGTTTGCCGGCAAAGCAATCATGAAGGCGATATTCTGGATTGGATTCACGCTGCAGAGGACGAGTTTGAAGGCATTGTGCTGAATGCAGGCGCGTTTACTCATTATAGTTATGCAATACGTGACGCTATTGCCAGTGTGAATATCCCGGTTATTGAGGTACATATTTCAAATATTCATGCAAGAGAAGAGTTCCGCCACCATTCCGTCATCGCACCTGTCGCAGCGGGCCAGATCGCAGGACTGGGTGTAAAGGGCTACGAACTTGCTGTATTGGCGCTTCTTGGCGTGTGATTAAATAGAGGCAGGGAGGAAAAGGTATGTCAAAACTGGAGAAACTCAGAAATGGTTTTGAAAACCATAAGATCGATGGATTGATTGTCACATCCGCGATTAACAGAAGGTATCTCAGCGGGTTCACTGGAAGTTCAGGTGTTCTTGTGATCTCCGAAAAAGTAGCAAGGCTGATCACTGACTTCAGATATGTCGATCAGGCGGCAGAGCAAGCCAAAGATTTTGAAGTCATCAGACACAGCACGTCCATTCAGGAAACAGTGGCTGCTACGCTGAAGGAAATGGGCATCCAGAAAGCAGGGTTTGAACAGGATCACCTTACCTTTGCAGGATTTAAAACGTACGAAAAGTATGCAGGCGGTGTTGGGACAGAGCTTGTAGCGGTTTCCGGTCTCATTGAAAAATTACGCTTGATTAAGGATAATTCAGAGATTAAGATATTAAAGGAAGCTGCGCAAATTGCGGATGTGGCATTCTCGCATATCACGTCATACATAAGACCCGGAGTCACTGAGCTGGACGTTTCAAATGAACTTGAATTCTTTATGAGGAAAAATGGCGCTGATTCTTCTTCTTTCGATATTATCGTTGCTTCAGGCTTCCGGTCTGCGCTTCCCCATGGCAGGGCATCGGAGAAGATAATCAGCGAAGGGGAATTGGTCACCCTAGACTTTGGTGCATACTATAAAGGCTATTGCTCAGATATTACCCGGACGGTTGCTGTTGGTGAGATCACCAAGGAGCTTAAAACCATTTATGAAACGGTTTATGAAGCACAGGCAAGGGGTATGCAGGGAATTAGACCGGGAATGACAGGCAGACAGGCAGACGCCTTAACAAGGGATTATATCACGGAAAAAGGCTACGGCGAGCATTTCGGTCATTCCACCGGACACGGGATTGGCCTTGAGGTCCATGAAGGACCAAGTCTGGCAATCCATTCGGAAGTGGTATTGGAGCCGGGAATGATTGTAACTGTAGAACCAGGCATATATATTTCTGGTCTTGGCGGTGTAAGAATTGAGGATGATGCGGTGATTACGAAAGAAGGCAACGAATCACTGACACATTCTCCAAAAGAGCTTCTTATTTTAGGATAGATAATCAGGAGGAAAAACGATGATTTCAGTAAACGATTTTAGAACAGGTTTGACCATTGAAGTAGACGGCGGAATCTGGCAGGTAATGGAGTTCCAGCACGTGAAGCCAGGAAAAGGAGCAGCGTTTGTACGTTCCAAGCTTCGTAACCTTCGTACAGGATCCATTCAGGAAAAAACATTCCGCGGCGGTGAAAAAGTAGCCAAAGCCCACATTGAAAACAGAAAGATGCAATATTTGTATGCTTCCGGTGACACACATACGTTTATGGATAACGAATCATATGAGCAAACCGAGCTTTCCTCTGCACAGCTTGAGCACGAATTGAAGTTTCTGCTTGAAAACATGGTGGTCCAAATCATGCAATATCAAGGAGAAACCATTGGTGTTGAGCTGCCAAACACGGTTGAATTGGAAGTGACGGAAACCGAGCCTGGCATCAAAGGAGACACAGCTTCCGGCGGTTCAAAACCGGCTACGCTAGAAACAGGTTTAATTGTTCAGGTGCCTTTCTTCATCAATCAGGGAGACCGGTTAATCATTGATACACGTTCTGGAGATTACGTTTCAAGAGCATAGAAAAAGAAAAATCTAAAGCTTCATTCCCTAAAGGGAGTGAAGCTTTTTTGTTTGAGGCTGGGTGTCATATTGGGGGATGACAAGCCATAAGGTATAATAGCAATTTCTTTTTGGGGTGGTGCACTTGGAACAGGTATTAGCCGTATTGCCGGAAGCGGTTGGAGAGCTTATCATGCAGCTTCCGCAGGAGCGTAAGGAGCGGATCGAAGAAATCCGGTTCCGCCTGCTGAAACCGCTTGAACTCATTATCAATGGACGGCCGGAATTTCTCCTTGCAGGTGACGGCCCATATATTATACAGCCAGAAGACGGGGTACAGCTTCTTAATAAACTGAGCCGGTATTCCCTCTATGCCCTTGAAGAGGAACTGAAAAGAGGCTATATCACCATCAAGGGGGGACATCGGGTCGGACTTGCAGGAAAGGTGATCACAGAAAAAGGAGAAGTGAAAGCGATTCGGGATATCGGTTCCTACAACATCCGTATCGCCAGACAAAAAATCGGAAGTGCAGATCGCCTGGTATCCAGACTTTATGAAGATGGACACTGGCTTAATACGTTAATTGTCGGAGCTCCGCAAACCGGTAAGACCACCTTGCTTCGGGATTTGGCCAGAACGGCCAGTGCCGGCTGCCGTACGAAAAATATTCCCTCAAGCAAAGTCGGTATTGTGGATGAACGGTCCGAGATTGCAGGAAGCGTAAAAGGGATCCCGCAATTCGTGTTGGGTGAACGGGTGGATGTTCTTGATGCCTGCCCGAAAGCCGAGGGAATGATGATGATGATCCGTTCGATGAGCCCGGAAGTCTTGATTGTGGATGAAATCGGCAGAAAAGAAGATGTTGACGCCATCCTTGAAGCAATGAATGCGGGTGTGCAAATGATGATGACCGTGCATGGTTACTCACTTGAGGAAGCCCTGAGGAGACCCGCAATTTTTCCTCTTGCGGAAATGAAATTGTTTGACCGGTATGTGGAACTGACTCGGACAGGCAGACCCGGCACGGTTCAGGGAGTTTACGACAGGGACAGGAAGCCGCTTCCGATGGAACAAAGGAGCAGCAGCTTATGAGCTGGCTAGGTGCTGTCTGTATTTTTTTTTCAACCACATGGATTGGCTTCGAACTGGCTAAAAAAGTGCGTGAGCGGCCAAAGCAGCTCAGGCAGCTGAAAGTCGGCCTTCAATCGCTGGAAGCTGAGATCATGTACGGGCTTATCCCTCTGGATGAAGCGTTTCTGCATCTCAGCAGGCAGCTCAGTGGGCCGGTGGCTGAATTTTTCCTTCATGCGGGCAAGTCGCTTGAAGCGTCCGTATCTTCCGTCCAGGAAGCATGGGAAAACGGCTTGTCTCACTTGTCAGCGGCCTCATCATTTAAAAAAGAAGAGATTGAAATTCTCAGACAGTTTGGAGCAACGCTGGGACGGCATGACCGGGAAAATCAGCAAAAACAGATCCGGCTCGCGCTGGCTCACCTGGAGCGGGAACTCGCTGAAGCGAATGAAGCTCAACTGAAACACGAAAAGATGTATAAAAGCCTGGGGATCCTGTTGGGGCTGCTGATCATAATTCTATTGGTGTAGGCATGGGAGGAAAACAGATGGGTTTTGACGTTAATGTCGTTTTTCAAATCGCCGGTCTTGGCATCGTGGTAGCGATGCTTCACAGTGTTTTAAAAATGGTGGGTAAGGAAGATTATGCGAATTGGGTTACGCTGCTGGGCTTTATCGTCGCACTTTTTATTGTCATTTCGCTCTTGAGTGATTTATTTCAAAAAGTGAAGGGCGTTTTTCTTTTTCAAAATTGAAGGGGGTATCCAACATTGAAATTCTTCAAATTGTCGGATTAGGCCTGATCGGTACGTTTCTTGCCCTCATTCTGAAAGAACAAAAGACGTCCTTTGCCTTTTTGCTGACACTCGTTATCGGAATTTCCATATTTCTTTTTTTAATCGATCAGATTGCCCTCGTACTACGAATGCTTCAGCACCTAGCGGAGGAAGCCCATATTAATTTGATGTATGTAGAAACCATCATGAAAATTATCGGCATTGCGTACATCGCAGAATTTGGCGCGCAAATTACAAAGGATGCGGGCCAGGGGGCTATAGCAGCAAAAATAGAACTGGCAGGGAAAATTTTGATACTGGTGATGGCGTTGCCGATTTTATCTATCATTATTGAAACGGTCATTAACTTGATCCCCAGATAGGAGGTGAGGAAGACGGCATGGTTAAAAACAAAACCTAAAAAGGTGGTTGTACTGCTCTGCTTGCTTTTGGGATTTTACCTGTGGAACAGCGGCGGGGAAACTGTGCAGGCAGCCTCAATGACCGAGAACATTATGAACGAACAGCTGTCCAAGCTTGGGATAGATGATATTAAAGAGTATTGGACAACCATTATGAATGAATATGGAGGGTTTCTGCCGGAGACACAAAAGGGCACCTTGCTCGAATTTGTGAAAGGCGAAAAAGAGTTTAGCATCAAGGCGTGGGCCATTGGCATTTTAAAATATTTATTCTATGAAATTCTTGTGCAGGGAAAGCTGCTCGGCACGCTTATTCTGCTGACAGTGTTCAGCATGCTGCTGCAGACGATCCAAAATGCCTTTGAGCATCACAGTGTCAGCAAGGTTGCTTACGCAATTATCTATATGGTTCTGATCATCCTGGCCCTGAACAGCTTTCATGTCGCCATGCAGTATTCCAAGGAAGCCATTGAAACCATGATGAACTTTATGATGGCGCTTGTGCCTCTCCTGCTGGCGCTCATGGCAACGGTGGGAAGCATTACATCCGTTGCCTTTTTTCATCCCATTATTGTGTTTCTCGTAAATTCAAGCTCCATCCTGATCAATAGCTTTATACTTCCACTGTTGTTTCTTTCGGCCCTTTTAAGCATTGTCAGCACGTTGTCCGAACACCATAAAGTCACTCAGCTGGCCAAGCTGCTCCGGTCTCTTGGCATGGGGGCGCTGGCTGTGTTTTTCACCGTATTTCTCAGTGTCATCTCTGTTCAGGGGGCTACGACGGCTGTAGCAGACGGCATAACGGTGAAAACCGCCAAGTTTATCACAGGCAATTTTATTCCGGTGGTGGGGCGGATGTTTACCGATGCGACCGATACGGTAATGAGTGCCTCTGTTTTACTCAAAAATACAGTCGGCATCGCCGGTGTGGCTATTCTTTTTCTGCTGGCTGTGTTTCCGGCCATCAAAGTGCTGGCCATCGGTTTGATCTACAGCTTTGCAGCCGCCGTTCTTCAGCCGCTGGGAGGCGGGCCAATCATTGAATGTCTGGGCATTATCGGCAAGAGCGTATTTTATATCTTTGCGGCACTTGCGACAGTATCCATCATGTTCTTTATCGCTGTCACTGTTATTGTCGCTGCGGGCAATCTATCATTAATGATTCGATAGCAGGAGGCGGGTATGGAATTTTTGACCGACTGGATCTCGAATATCGTGCTGATTATTCTGCTTTCTGTCATCGTCGATCTGCTTTTGCCGAATAACGGCTTTCAGAAATATATCAAAATGGTAGTCGGCCTTCTTCTCATTCTTGCCATTCTTAATCCTCTCCTGAAAGTCGCCGGTTCCAACGTCGACAAGGTGTTCGAGAAGATTGGCATTGATTCAAAAGTCAACGAGAGCGAGATAAAAAATTCGATAGATACAAAGAAAAAAGAAATACAAGACTCTCAGTCTGCATATATTTTAGAACAAACGCGTGTCCACATGGAGAACCTGGTGAAAGAGGAGTTGAAGGCCCGCTATGAAGTAACCATTTCCGATCTTGTTCTGGTTCCGAAAAAGACTGCCGGCAACACATCCAATCCTGATGATATCCAGTCGGTTCAGGTTACCCTGGCAGCGGCAGCGAACGAAAAACAGATTACTGTTCCTGCCGTAAAGAATGTGGAAATCAATGCGGAACAACCTGTCCAGGAAGAACGGGCTCCATTTCAGTCCAAGCCTGTGCAAGCGTTCCTGGCGAAAAAATGGCAGATGAAAGAAAAAAATGTAGTGATCTTTACGGAAGGAGGAGAAGAGCATGGAGAAAAAAAGAGGCAGTAAAGGATGGCTTCAGAAATTAATGGACGTGCTTCCGGGAGTCAAAAGCAATAAAGGGCCTCCTCCTTATATATGGATTCTGCTGCTCTTGGGATTTGCCATCATGATTGCCAGCAAGCTTTTTACTCCATCTTCCGGGGATCAGGCCAACCTTCCTGCCATGTCCGTAACAAAGCCGGATGAATCAAAGACAGTCTTTAAATCATCAGGAACCTCTTCCGCCAAAAAGTTCAGGGACTTTGAAGACACTTATGCCACACAGCTGAAGGACATTCTTGAACAGATATCCGGTGTGCAAAAAGTCAGGGTTATGGTAACGCTTGACACGACAGAAATCAAAGAAATTCAAAAGAATGAGAGGAGGCAGAACCAGACAACAAAAGAATCCGATAAAAACGGGGGAGAACGCACAATTAACGATTATAAAACCGATGAAGAAGTAGTGACCATAAAAAGTGGGGATGAAGAAAAACCCATAGTGATTACAACAGAGAAACCAAAGGTTCGAGGAGTTATCGTTGCGGCAGAAGGCGCTGAAAATTTGCGCGTCAAGGAAATGATCATTGATGCTGTAACCAAAGTATTTGATATTGGAAGCGACAAAGTCTCGGTCATACCGAAAAAATTTGAGGGGGAATAAGGAATGCTATTAAAAAAACAAACCGTCTGGCTGCTGACCATGCTCAGTTTGATCATTGTTTTGTCCGTCTATTATATTACGGCCCCGGGATCAGGGGATGATCTGGCCTACCTTGAAAAAGGGAAAAATACGGCCAAGCAGGAGCAGGGAGCAAAATCGAAGAAAAACTCCGATGCGGCGGTCACCTCTGCTGCCAGTGATGACTTGTTTACAGCGTTGCGCATGAAAAGGGATGAAAGCCGTGATGAGTTGAGCAGCCAGTATACGGCGGCCATTGCCTCACCGAATGCATCTGCAGAAGTTCAGGCAGAAGCGCTTGCCAAGATTTCCGAGCTTCAGTCACTTACAATGAAGGAATCCACCCTGGAAACGCTGATCAAGACGATGGGATATGATGATGCATTGGTCAATACGATGGATAATGAAGTAAGAATCATAGTAAAGGGCAAGAAATCTTCCAAAGAAGCAGTAGCCATTATGAAGAAGGCAGAAGAACAATTGGGCAACAAACAGGTAGCAGTAGAGTTTCAAAGTAAATCAAAATGAGCCGGGGAAATGATCCCCGGCTTTTCTTTTTCCATTCTTATACAGGGTATGTGAAAGCGGAACGTTGGTCAAGCTGTTAATAGAGAAAATGAGGAGCGAACGCTTACAAAACAGCTTGATTTCGTGTAGTATGTACTTGTAGAGCGATTAAAACTATTATTTGATCCTCAATTATGATATGCTTTGCTAGTACCAGGTAACAAAAGAAGGTACTAAATCAAAGCTTACAACACCGTTTATAGATGAACAAAGGAGTGGAAGTAGCGTGTTGAAGATACAAGAAATCCGAGAATTGATTAAACTAATTGACAAATCCAGTATTGATGAATTTCAATTTGAAAATGACGGAGAAAAAATTGTCCTGAAGAAAAATGAAGTCAAAATTCAGCAGGCTGCTGAACCGCAAGCTCCTGCCGCAGTTCCTTTTGCGCCTCCAGCACAAACGGCGCCATCCGTACCGGCACAGCCAGCCCCCCAAGAATCGCCTGAGGCTCCAGCTGCGGAAAAGACACAGGAAGATGCGAATTTACATAAAGTCGAATCTCCAATGGTAGGTACCTTTTATGCATCACCTTCTCCAGAAAACCCTGCCTATGTGAAAATAGGAGATAAGGTCAGCAAAGACTCCATCGTTTGCATCATTGAAGCGATGAAGCTGTTTAACGAAATTGAAGCAGAAGTAAATGGGGAAATCGTTGAAATCCTTGTTGAAAACGGGCAGCTCGTTGAATATGGACAGCCCCTCTTTTTAGTTAAAGCGGAATAGAGGTGTCCAACATGATTAAAAAGCTGCTAATTGCCAACCGGGGAGAAATTGCTGTCCGGATTATCAGAGCATGTAAGGAATTGAATATCGAAACGGTGGCTGTCTATTCGGAAGCGGACAAAGATGCGCTTCACGTCCGCCTGGCCGATGAAGCGTATTGCATTGGTCCGAAATCATCCAAGGACAGCTATCTGAACTTTACCAACATCATGAGCGCAGCAATGCTGACAGGTAGCGATGCGATTCATCCGGGTTACGGATTTTTGGCGGAGAACGCCGATTTCGCGGAAATTTGTGCAGAATGTAATGTGAAGTTTGTAGGACCGAGCGCGGATGCCATTAATAAGATGGGCATAAAAGACGTTGCCCGAGCGACCATGAAAGAAGCAGGTGTGCCGATTGTTCCGGGTTCTGAAGGCATCATCTCCGGAAAAGATGAAGCCATTGAACTTGCGGAAGAAATTGGGTATCCTGTAATTATAAAAGCAACAGCCGGCGGAGGCGGAAAAGGAATCCGTATTGCGAAAACAGAAGCTGAACTCGTGAAGGGAATCAACATCACCCAGCAGGAAGCCGCTACAGCATTCGGTAATCCGGGAGTTTATATTGAAAAATACATTGAGGATTTCCGCCATGTTGAGATCCAGGTGCTGGCAGATAACTATGGGAACGTGATCCACCTTGGAGAACGGGATTGCAGCATCCAGAGAAGACTGCAAAAGCTTCTTGAGGAAACACCATCACCGGCGATTTCTCCTGAAAAACGCCAAGAGATGGGTGCGGCCGCGGTTAAGGCTGCAGAGGCTGTTAACTATTCAGGTGCAGGCACAGTAGAATTTATTTTTGACCATAATACCGGTGATTTTTATTTCATGGAAATGAACACAAGGATCCAGGTGGAACATCCCGTTACAGAAATGGTAACAGGCATTGACCTTATCAAACAGCAAATTCGTGTCGCTTCAGGTGAACATTTAAGTGTGACACAGGAAGATATCGAGTTTCAGGGATGGTCGATTGAATGCCGTATCAATGCGGAAAATCCGGATAAAAACTTTATGCCATCAGCAGGGAAAATCGAAATGTATCTTCCTCCCGGTGGCTTGGGTGTCCGGGTTGATTCTGCCGCATACCCGGGGTATACCATACCTCCCTATTATGATTCCATGATTGCGAAAGTGATCACTTACGGAAACACGAGACAGGAAGCGATCGATCGCATGAAAAGGGCGTTGAATGAATTTGTCATTGAAGGCGTGCATACAACAATTCCGTTCCACTTGCGTCTTTTAAACCACGCGACGTTTGTAAACGGCGACTTTAATACAAAGTTTTTAGAGATTCATGATTTGACGTCAAAGTCGGTCAATTAGGCATGGAGGTGTAATCAATGAGTGAGCTTACATTTGAGATGGAAGAACATCATTCAGAACTTGGAAGGGTGGAAATTTCACCTGAAGTGATTGAAGTGATTGCAAGCATTGCAGCCTCGGATGTTGAAGGTGTTGCATCCATGAGAGGGAATTTTGCAACCGGCGTAGCGGAACGTTTCGGCAAGAAGTCCCACAGCAAGGGTGTGAAAGTTGAGCTTGGTGAAGAAGGAATCGCCATAAGTGTTTATGTGATCATGAACTATGGGGTTTCCATTCCGGAAGTGGCTCAGAATATTCAGGATCATATCCGTCAGGGATTGAAGAATATGACGGCCCTTGAAGCCAGTGAAATCAACATTTTTGTCGTTGGCGTGCAATTTGACACAGCCAAAGAGAAGACGCTGGAAGCACCTGAAGCATATTGAGGAAGGGGATTCTTATATCCCCTTTATTTTTTTGAGAAAAATGAGTTGTATTGCAGTAAATCTGGAACCTGCGTTGTTAACCTTTTACTACATGTGATATGATTTCATTTATATTAAGGTACGAAGCAGAAAGGACGTAAAAGATGAAACGTAGACTTGCAAGAGAAAAGGCATTTCAGTCTTTATTTCAAATCGAAGTGAGTGATATTGAACCGGAAGCTGCCATAAAGCATGTTTTGGAAGAAGGAGAAAGAGAGGACGAATTCCTTCACCATCTTGTTTTTGGAACAATGGAACACAAAAAGGAAATCGACGAACTGATTTCCAGCCATCTGGAAAACTGGAGTTTTTCACGGCTGGCAAATGTGGAAAAAGCGGTATTGCGTCTCGCTGTTTACGAAATGCAGTTTCTTGATGATATTCCGGTTAATGTCTCCATGAATGAAGCGATTGAACTTGCAAAGGTCTTCGGTGGAGAAGAGTCAGGGCGTTTTGTTAATGGCGTGCTCGTCAAAGTCGTACAGCATTTTTCAAAATAAGGAGACATTTCTGTGCAAAATGACCGTTATGTAACGATAAGTTCGGTTACCCGTTACATTAAGCGGGTATTTGAAGAAGACCAAAATCTCAATAATGTCTGGGTCCGCGGAGAACTGTCCAATGTGAAACGACATAGCCGCGGTCATTTGTATTTCACGCTCAAAGATGAACACAGCAGAGTGAATGCTGTCATGTTTGCCGGCAACAACCGCTTTCTTTCCTTCCATCCAGAAAACGGGATGAAGGTTTTGATTCAGGGTGAAATGTCGGTTTATGAACCTCAGGGACAATATCAGCTGTATGCCAGGTCGATGAAGAAGGATGGTGTGGGGAACCTTTTTCTTGCCTATGAAGAGCTGAAAAGGAAGCTGGAAGAAGAAGGTCTGTTTGATGCTGCTATTAAAAAAGAAATACCATCCTTTCCTTCTGAAATTGGTGTTATTACTTCGCCGACCGGTGCTGCAGTAAGGGATATTATTACCACCATCAAGAGGAGATTTCCCGTGACCAAGGTGACGGTATACCCGGTTTTGGTCCAGGGGGCAGGAGCAGCTGCTTCTATCGCCTCAGCGATTGAAAAGGCGAATGCCGGCTCCGCGCATGTACTTATTGTAGGGCGCGGGGGAGGTTCAATCGAGGAGCTGTGGGCCTTCAACGAGGAAGTGGTGGCCCGTGCGATTCACCGGTCAGTGATCCCTGTTATTTCGGCAGTCGGCCATGAAACCGACTTTACAATCGCCGACTTTGTCGCGGATTTGCGGGCCCCTACACCTACTGCGGCAGCGGAATTAGCGGTGCCCCATATGGATGAACTTCAAGACAGGCTTACGCAGCGGACGATGAGGCTCAGGCGTGCGATGGGTGAGCAGATTGCCCAATACCGAACACAGCTGTCACGGCTGCAGAAATCGTATGCCTTCCGCTATCCGGATCAACTCATCAAGCAAAAAGAGGTAGAACTGGACCGGGTGATGGAATCCATGACACGGGAAGTCCAGCGGAATTTTGATTTGCAAAAGAACAAGATAAGTGAGCGTCAGAAACAGCTTTCTTATTTTTCTCCGGCGGATCAGATTCAGAAATGGAAAGAAAGACAATCGAAGCTGGGAAGATCGCTTTCACGCTCGATGCTGCAGCAAATAAAAAACAGCCAGACAGGTTTCCAGGGGAAGCTGTCGCGTTTGAACGCACTTAGCCCGCTCGCTGTTATGGAGAGGGGCTACAGTCTTGTCTATACAGAAGAAGAACAACTTGTAAAGAGTGTGGGACAAGTCCAGCCTGGAGATAAAGTGACTGTAAGGCTTCAGGATGGAAAACTGGATTGCCAGGTATGGGGATTGGAGGAGAAAAACAATGGCTGAACAAAAAAATATTACATTTGAAGCAGCGATGGAACAGTTGGAGCAAATCGTCGAGCGTCTGGAAGAAGGAGACGTTCCATTGGAAGAAAGCATCGATTTGTTTCAACAAGGGATGGCTTTATCGAAGGTCTGCCATTCCAAATTGCAGAACATCGAAAAGAAAATGGATACAATCATGAAAGACAATGGAGAGTCCGAACCTTTTCTTGTTAAGGACGATGAACAATAGATGAAGATACAAGATTACCTGAAAGACAAAAAACATTTGATTGATGAATACCTTCCTTCTTATATAAAGGATAAAGCCATTCCATCCCATTTGAAGGAAGCCATGCTTTACTCGCTTGAAGCTGGAGGGAAACGGCTTCGCCCCATTTTAACGCTCTCCGTGCTGGAAGCCTTCGGACAGAGAGCTGAAATGGGGATGGAGGCGGCGTGTGCGCTTGAAATGGTTCATACCTATTCCTTGATCCATGACGATCTCCCATCCATGGATGATGATGATTTACGAAGGGGAAAACCCACAAATCATAAAATGTTCGGGGAAGCGACCGCTATTCTTGCCGGTGATGCCCTTTTGACCATGAGTTTTCAGTTGATTGCCCAAAGCAGCACGTATACCTCCGGTCATAAAGTTGAACTTCTTTCCTTATTGGCTGAAGCAGCCGGAGCTGAAGGAATGGTGGCGGGTCAGACCGTGGACATGGAATCGGAAAACATGGATCTTACTCTCGATGAGCTTCAGTCCATACATGAAAGAAAAACGGGCCGTCTTCTTGAGGCGTCCGTCCTTTTTGGCGCCATTTTGGCCAATGCCTCCGAACACGATTTCGCACAGCTTAGTGCGTTCAGCCGACATCTTGGCATCGCATTTCAGATTCAGGACGATATCCTCGATGTGATGGGGGACTCAGAGCTGATGGGAAAATTGGCAGGAAGTGACGAGCACAATATGAAAAGTACGTATCCGAAGCTGCTCACACTTGACGGTGCTAAAGAACAGCTTGCCCGCCATCTTACGCTCTCCAAAGAAAATCTGAGAAAAGCGGATGTAGATCCAGTCATACTTGAAGGCATAGCTGATTATATTGTAAATAGAAACCATTAAGGTTTTGGGCTTATTGTTGGCTGTCCGATTTTATGGTATGATAAGTAATATTTTGGAGTGGTGCAGTATTCTAGTCAGTCTCCCATTCCTGAAGGCGGGCCTAAAAATCCGCCAAAGGGCACATCGATGAAGTTCCTGGTGCCGGCTTGAGGCGCCCAGCCTTGGGTTGACGCTGGGAGTTAAGGTCGCAGGGCGATCCACAATGGCATGTGGGCGATGACCCTGCTTCCGCGGAGGCCCCCATCTTTGCGGCTTGTGTGCTAATACCTTGCTGTGAAATGGGGTTTGAACCTGTTTTTGTTCTGCTCAAATCCTTGAGCGGAAACAAGCAGCGTAGCCTGCCTTGAGTGGAGTTTGAGGGGATTATGGACATGGAAACGGGTGACGGTTGGCCGCCGGATCTTTGTTTATGCCATATGAAATCAGCTCTGCAAAAGAGGCTAGGGAAATGGGGAAGGGCTGTTGAGGAAAACTCCTAGACTGTTCCCACCGACATTCAAAAAGGATTATAGTGCGGACTAAGTGGCAATCCAGTCTAACGCCAGGCGACTGCGTTAAGGAGGAAGTAAAGGGAAACCGCGAATTTGGCGACAAATTCGTTTCCTCTTGGGAAAACCTACTGGACCTAAGCCGCAGCGTTTACTTTTTGAATGACCACTCCTCATACATAATTCAAATGAGGCCTTACGCCTGGTTAAGCGTAAGGCATTCATTTTATCCGGGAGTTTTTTATGAAGCATTCATTTCATAAATCGATAAAATGGAGTACAGGCATTGCCGTTATCACCCTAGTGTTAGCGGCAATTTTTTCAGTGGCTTCCACCTTGATGCTAAGTGGTGTATCATGGGGCATGGGTATGGTGATTGTGTTAATTATTGTTCTTATAGGTGTGTTTTTTGATATTATTGGAGTAGCATCCACAGCAGCCAACGAAGTGCCTTTTCATGCCATGGCTTCAGAAAAAGTTCCGGGCTCCCGGCACGCGATCCAGATCACCCGGAATGCGGACAGGGTTTCCAACTTTTGCAATGATGTCATCGGCGATATTTCGGGAATTATCAGTGGTACGGCGTCCGCAGCGGTTATCATTGAATTAACGATGACGCTCGGTCATGGAGAGGGAACGTTGTTTGAACATACCATATCCATTTTATTTACAGGAATCATTGCGGCCATAACTGTTGGAGGCAAGGCGTTCGGCAAGTCCTATGCCATCCATCATGCGACAGCCATTATTTTTCAAGTGGGCCGTTTATTATATTTTTTTGAGGAAAAATTAAAGATTAGATTATTTGGTACTTCTTCTAAGAGAGGAAAGAGAAGGAACTAAATTGGAAAGTGAGGATTTTCCATGAAACTGGAAGAGATTCAAAACCCTCAGTTCTTAAAGAATTATGATCAAGAACAGCTTAAAAAACTTGCGCTTGAGATTCGGCAGTTTTTAATCAGCAAATTATCCGTAACCGGCGGGCATCTCGGGGCAAACCTGGGGGTCGTTGAGCTGACTCTTGCTCTTCATAAAATTTTTGACAGCCCAAAGGACAAGTTCATCTGGGACGTTGGCCATCAAGCGTATATCCACAAAATTCTGACCGGAAGAACCGGCCAGTTTGATACGCTACGCCAATATAAAGGCCTTTGCGGTTTTCCGAAACGCATTGAAAGCGAGCATGATGTCTGGGAAACCGGTCATAGCTCCACATCGCTTTCTGCTGCGATGGGCATGGCGGTTGCGCGTGACTTGAAAGGAACCGATGAAAAGGTAGTTGCGATCATCGGGGACGGTGCGTTAACAGGAGGCATGGCCCTTGAAGCTTTAAATCATATCGGTCATGAAAAGAAAGACCTGATTGTGGTCTTAAATGACAATGAAATGTCCATAGCGCCAAATGTTGGTGCGCTTCACAGTGTGCTCGGACGTATGAGAACTGCCAAGAAGTACAATAAGGCCAAGGATGAACTCGAATCATTGATCCGCAAGATTCCTGCCTTTGGCGGTAAGCTGGCAGCCACGGCCGAACGTGTGAAGGACAGCCTGAAATATATGCTCGTTTCTGGCATGTTCTTTGAGGAACTTGGCTACACCTATCTTGGACCAGTGGACGGGCATGATCTGGAAGATCTGGAGGAGAACCTCCGCTATGCCAAAAAGACAGAAGGACCCGTAATCGTTCATGTTCTGACCAAGAAGGGCAAAGGGTACAAACCGGCAGAACAGGATATCATTGATCACTGGCACGGTGTAGGGCCTTACAAGATTGAATCCGGTGAGAAAATCAAGGCAAAACAGGCAGCGCCTTCTTACAGCAGGCTCGTAAGCGATACGCTTTGCACGCTCTCTGAGACCGATGAACGGATTGTCGTTATTACTCCAGCCATGATTTTGGGGTCACAGTTGCAGGGATATGCAGAAAAATTCCCAGACCGGCTTTTTGATGTCGGAATTGCGGAACAACATGCCATGACCATGGCAGCCGGGATGGCCACGCAAAACATGAAGCCTGTGCTTTCTATTTATTCCACATTCCTTCAGCGGGCTTATGATCAGCTTGTGCATGACGTAGCCAGACAAAATTTGAACGTTATTCTCACGATCGACCGCGCCGGACTTGTGGGCGCCGATGGAGAAACTCATCAGGGTGTCTTTGATATTGCCTTTATGCGCCATGTGCCGAATATGGTCATTGCGATGGGGAAAGACGAGAATGAACTTCAGCATCTCGTCAATACTGCTGTAAAATACGATGACGGCCCAATTGCTATTCGTTACCCGCGCGGAAACGGCATAGGCATTGAAATGGATTCTGATTTGGAAGAAATTCCAATTGGCAGCTGGGAAGTGTTAAAAGAAGGCAGTGATGCTGTTATTCTAACCTTTGGAACGACCATTCCGATGGCGCTTGAAGCATGGGAGATTCTTGCAAAACAAGGGATTTCAGTGAGAGTCGTCAATGCAAGGTTCATCAAGCCGTTTGATCATAAGATGATGATGGGAATCCTGCAGGAAGATCTTCCCATCTTGACGATTGAGGAAGCGGTGCTGCAGGGCGGCTTTGGAAGCGCCGTTCTGGAGTATGCCAATGACCATCAATTCCATTCCACCATTGTGGACAGAATGGGAATTCCGGATTGCTTTATTGAACACGGGAGCGTGACAAAGCTTCTCGAAGAAATTGGAATGACGACCGAGGTTGTTGTTGAGCGGACAAAAAAATTGGTTTCCGATAAAAAGAAAAAGGGTTTGTATACATGAAGAAGGAACGAATCGACGTTTTGCTCGTAGAGCGTGGATTAAGCGAAACAAGAGAAAAAGCAAAACGTTCCATCATGGCCGGACTGGTTTATTCCGGCAGTGAACGTTTAGACAAACCTGGTGTAAAGATCGATGTGGATGCCCCTCTGTCGGTAAAGGGAAATGTTATTCCCTATGTCAGCAGGGGCGGGCTGAAGCTTGAGAAGGCCATTAAAGTTTTTGATCTTGATTTGAAGGGTCTTACGGTGCTCGATATCGGAGCCTCAACCGGTGGATTTACAGATTGTGCCCTGCAAAACGGTGCTGAATTTGTGTATGCCCTGGATGTAGGCTATAACCAGCTCGCCTGGAAGATTCGCCAGGATGACCGGGTGGCTGTTATGGAACGAACGAACTTTAGATATGTAAAGCCGGAGGATCTGGATAAGGGGCTTCCAGACTTTGCATCCATTGATGTTTCTTTCATTTCGTTACGGTTGATTCTTCCTGTCCTGAAAAACATCATAAAGCCTGGTGGAAGCGTCATGGCGCTGATCAAACCGCAGTTCGAAGCGGGCAGAGAGGACGTTGGGAAAAAAGGCATTGTACGGGATCCTGCTATTCACCGGAGGGTTATCGAGGAGATTATTCAGTTTTCACAAAATGAAGGGTACAGCGTCAGCGGCCTTTCCCACTCTCCCATCACCGGCGGCGAAGGAAACATCGAATTTCTGGTACATCTTAAAGCACAAGAAGTGGACGGTGAACTATTTTCAACGAAAGAGATTTCACGCGTCGTGGAAGAAGCTCATCAACAGTTCAAAAAAGCAGACGACGGCGAATAATGCACAAAACCCGTATTACAAACATGTGATACGGGTTTTTTTTCTAAAATAACGGTTAAGGTAAGGATAGCTGTAAAGAATGTACAAGTTAGTGACAATATTATAAGATAAGAGCAGATACTTAAGAATATGAGCAGATTTGTTCGTAAATGAGGTGAAAGATGTGAATAAAGGCCAACGTCATATTAAAATAAGGGAAATCATTACACATAAAGAAATTGAAACACAAGATGACCTGGTCGAGGAGCTTCGCAATGCTCATTTTAATGTGACGCAGGCAACGGTCTCCCGTGATATTAAAGAACTGCATCTCGTAAAGGTACCCATGTCGGATGGAAGGTATAAATACAGTCTCCCCGCTGACCAAAGGTTCAATCCTCTTCAAAAGCTGAGAAGAACATTAATTGACAGCTTTGTGAGCATTGATCAGGCTGACCATCTGATTGTTATGAAGACGCTTCCGGGGAATGCAAATGCAATCGGTGCGCTCATTGACAAATTGGACTGGGACGACATTATGGGAACGATTTGCGGAGATGACACGATCCTTGTGATTTGCCGTTCAAAGGATGTTTCTCCGGATGTTTCGCAACGGTTTTTGGACATGCTGTAGCGACCCGGCGCCATTTGGCGCAAAAAGCATATAAGGTAAGGTGTGATAGTATTGCTGGCAGAATTAAGCATCCGCAATTTTGCGATTATAGAGGCATTAACCATTTCATTTAATAAAGGATTAACGGTTTTAACGGGTGAAACAGGTGCAGGTAAATCCATTATTATTGACGCTATTGGTTTGCTTATAGGAGGAAGAGGATCTTCTGAATTCGTGCGTTATGGAACCGCCAAAGCAGAGATCGAAGGCTTGTTTTTGGTGGATGCTCCGCATCCTGTTTATGCGAAGGCGGAAGAGTTGGGTATTGATATTCCCGACGGCATGGTGGTTTTAAAAAGAGACATAATGGAATCAGGAAAAAGTGTATGCCGGATCAATGGCAAGCTTGTGACGCTTACGCTGCTGAAAGATATTGGGCAATCGCTGGTGGATATCCATGGACAGCATGAAACCCAATACCTTATGCAGCCGGAGATGCATTTGTCGCTTTTGGACAGCTTTGGCGGCGAAGAAATGGAGCAATTGATCGCCCAATATCAGTCGGTTTATGCAAACTATAAGGATCTTCATAAGCAGTTGAGGAACTTGACTGAAAATGAACAGCAGATGAATCAGCGGCTGGATTTAATCCAATACCAGCTGGAGGAGATCAACAGTGCGGAACTTCTTGCAAATGAAGATGATGAGCTGCAGGAAGAGAAGCTGAAGCTCGGTAATTACGAGAAGCTGTTCAACAGCCTTCAGGATTCGTATGAATCTCTGTACGGAGAAAACAAAGGGATTGAGAATGTATCTGTCGCATTAAGCCATTTGCAGAATGTGGCCGATCTGGATGACGAACTGAATAAGCTGCAGGAAAATGTCGCCAATCACTTTTATGCGCTCGAAGAAGCGGCGTTTACCATTCGCAATTACTTTGAAACGATGGAGTTTGATCCGGCAAGGCTGGATTTTATTGAAACAAGGCTAAATGAGATCAGCAAGCTGAAAAGAAAATACGGCAACAGTGTAAATGAGATCTTGGACTATGCCGCTAAAATTGAAAAAGAACTTGACATGCTCCAGAACAAGGACGGTAATATTGAAAGCCTTCGTCAGGAGCTGCAGAAAAAAGAAAAGCAGCTGTATAAAAACGCCATGAAGTTAAGTAAAAAACGAAAAAAACTTGCAGAAAGCCTGATCGCAGATATTCATCAGGAGCTTAAAGCACTCTATATGGAAAAAACGGTGTTTGACATAAGGATTTCCTCTTTAGGGGAGGAAGGTGCAGTGCGTGAGCAGGATTTTGGAAAGTATGGAAGCGACCATGCAGAGTTTTTCATTTCAACGAATCCCGGTGAACCATTAAAGCCGCTTGCCAAAGTGGCATCGGGCGGGGAGCTTTCCCGGGTTATTCTTGCATTAAAGTCCATTTTTTCAGAGCATCAGGGCATCACAGCCATCATTTTTGACGAAGTGGATACCGGTGTCAGCGGAAGAGTCGCCCAAGCGATCGCTGAAAAAATCTTCAGGGTGTCCGAAGGCTCTCAGGTTCTGTGTATTACGCATTTGCCGCAGGTGGCTGCCATGGCGGATACCCATTTGCATATTTCAAAAGAAACCACCAACAAGCGCACCACCACTCATGTTGTATCACTGGAAACCAGTCAAAAGGTCAACGAAATTGGCCGGATGATTTCAGGTGTGGAAATTACCGAATTGACGAAACAGCATGCAAGGGAGCTTCTTGATCTGGCGGATGAAATAAAAAAAACCTCATAGCTCTTTCTTGTTACCGTATGTAAAGCTATCCATTTCAGGATAGCTTTTTCTTTTTATGCGGTTATAATCTTACAGTTCTAAGGCAAAATTAGTAGTACAGCCATGTTGGAGGTGTGGGTAAGGAGCGAGGAGAGTGAAAGATGGTTAAAGATAAAATAAGGCGGATTTTTGGTGTGATTCTCCTTGGATGCCTGGTGGGAATCGGTTTTTTGAAGCCGGTTCAGGACTATGTTGGTCTTCCTTCAGCCATAAAGGTATTCAATGGGCAGGAACGTGCAGTTCCTCACCTCCCTGCTGGGACTGATGTTGTATCATCCGATAAGAACGAAGCGATTTTCTCGGTCGGAAAATCAAAAGGCCAGCACTCATTTTCTGTTCATGCAGTAGAGGATGGTGATTCTGTGGTCACAGTTGAAGCAGGGGGCTTTCCGTTAAAGAAAATTAGGGTAAACGCATTGCCGGAGCTGCGGGTTGTGCCCGGGGGGCAATCCATCGGGGTTAAATTAAACACGCTGGGTGTATTGGTCGTAGGCCATCATCTAGTGGACACGAAAAAAGGACAAAAGTCACCAGGTGAAATCGCAAATATTGAAGTTGGTGATATTATCACCAAAATTAACGGAGAAAGTATTGCCAGGATGGGTGATGTTGCTCCTTTCGTAAGACAAGCGGGGAAAACAGGGAGCAAGCTGGATGTAACACTGATCCGCAACAAAAAAACGTATCACAGACAGCTTCAGCCTCTTCAGGATAAGCATGATTTATCCTATCGCATCGGTTTGTATATCAGGGATTCTGCAGCAGGTGTAGGCACACTGACATTTTATCATCCGGATACACAAAAATACGGAGCTCTCGGTCATGTGATCTCAGATATGGATACGAAGCAGCCGATTGTCGTCAATAAAGGAGAAATACTCCGGTCCACAGTAACAAGCATTGAAAAGGGAAGCAACGGACATCCGGGCGAAAAGCTCGCACGGTTCACTGATGAAAACGAAAGCATTGGAAGCATCTCCAGAAACAGTCCTTTTGGGATTTTCGGAAAGCTTAGTGAAGGGTTATCCAATGGAAATTGGAACAAACCATTACCTGTCGCACTTTCGGATGAGGTAAAGGAAGGGCCAGCTAAGATTCTTACGGTCGTGAACGGCACCAAAGTTCAAGCCTTTCAAGTAGATGTGGTCAGTTCTATTCCTCAGAAATTTCCAGCAACAAAAGGAATGGTCATTAAAATTACCGATCCAAGGCTGCTTAAAGCAACCGGCGGAATCGTACAGGGGATGAGCGGAAGTCCGATCATTCAAAACGGCAAACTAATTGGAGCCGTTACTCATGTATTTGTCAATGATCCCACATCAGGATATGGTGTTCACATTGAATGGATGCTTGATGAAGCCGGGATTGATATATATGGAAAGCAAAAGCAGAAGGCGAGCTAATCCGCCTCTGCTTTTTTCTGTTCGTTTCATCGGAAGGCACATAGACTTTTTTATGAATTTTTTGTACAATAGTGAGTATAAAGAAAATTCGACAAGCGTGGTTGAAAAATTAAAAGGATGTCGAAAACCGAAGATAATTGAAGAGAAAATGTGCTATATTAACTAAAATTAATAATTTGAGAAAAAATAAAGGGAAAACAGGTTTTTTGTGGAAATCTTAAAGTGTAAAAGAAGAAAATGTTGGATAGGGAGGAATATTCGTGCAAAAAATAAAAGTTTGTTTGGCTGATGATAATCGCGAATTAATCAGTTTGCTGAAAGAGTATTTGGCAAACCAGGATGATATGGAAGTGATTGGTGTGGCCTATAATGGCCAGGAATGCCTGAATGTCCTTGAAGATAAACAGCCTGATGTTCTCGTTTTGGACATCATCATGCCTCATCTTGATGGTCTGGCCGTTCTTGAGAGGATCCGTTCAAGTGAACATCTTCCACAACCCAATGTTATCATGCTGACGGCTTTTGGTCAGGAAGATGTGACTAAAAAGGCAGTGGATCTGGGAGCATCTTACTTCATCCTGAAACCGTTTGATATGGATAATCTTTCAAGCCAGATCCGCCAAATTTGTGGAACCGACCACTCGTTTGTCCAGCGTCCGGCGTCTGCAAGATCGTCAGCATCGGTGAATTCCTCCAAGCCGCCACGTAATCTGGATGCGAGCATTACAAGTATCATTCACGAAATTGGCGTTCCTGCGCATATTAAAGGATATATGTATCTGCGCGAGGCGATTTCCATGGTTTACAACGACATAGAGCTTCTTGGATCCATTACAAAAGTTCTTTATCCGGACATTGCCAAAAAGTTTAACACCACCAGCAGCCGGGTGGAACGGGCCATACGGCATGCGATTGAAGTCGCCTGGAGCCGGGGCAACATTGACAGCATTTCATCGCTGTTTGGGTATACCGTTTCCATGTCCAAAGCCAAACCGACCAATTCCGAATTTATTGCGATGGTTGCAGATAAGCTAAGAATTGAGCATAAATCAGGGATGACCGTATAATCCAAAAGGTTAGTTATCCTAATCCAGTATTCCTTCCCTATCTTATATAATTAAACAGACCATAATAAATAGTCCGCTGAAGAATGATCTTCAGCGGACTATTTGCGTTGAAAACGGTTTTGAACCTTGTTTCGCTTCCGGTCCCGATAAAAAATGAAGCCTCCGACAAACGAAAGACCAGCTGCAAAAAGAACCAATCCGGCCAGAAACTGAAACCAGAGGGCGAAAAACCCATGATGCAAAATGCCAAACAGGACATCTCTCATCAGTTTTACACCAATCACTCCGGCAACACCTGGAATGACCATAATCAACAGGGCGATATAACGCTGCATAACGTCCTCTCCTTTTCCATCCTCATTGTACTTTAGATTGGAAGGGTTGTACACACGGAAAAACTGATATTGCAAACCTTTTCATAAACCAGTATGATAAAAGTATGAAAATAATTGCAAAGAGAAGGAGTTACCTATGCAAAAAGCTGTCATTTATGGGACAGGAGAGCATTTTGAATCCTTGGTGCAGTTACTCGCATCTTCCCATGTGCTGCAACTTTGTTCGATTGTTGCAAAATCTACAGAAGAATTGAGCAGCCTGGCAGATCAGTATGATATTCCGATCAGGGAGACACTTTCCGAAGCCGCGGCTTCGGATGTTGAACTGGTGATCGATTTTTCCGGCCGGCTGGATCATCATGATACAAAAAATATTTTTAAAAACAATGTCAGCATTGTAACATCTTCCACCGCCTGGCAATTCTTTCACTCCTTGTCTGGCGGCGAAGGGTCCATTCCTTCTTACCGTAATAAGCTTCATAAAATCAACACCATTCTGGATTCGACGCATGATGGAATGATTGCAATAAATGATAAGTTTAACGTCACGCTGTTTAATAAAAGTGCCGAGAAAATGACGGGGCAGGATCAAGAACGAGTGTTGGGCAAACCGGTACAGGATGTCATTCCTTCCAGCCAGCTGCCGCGTGTCATGATTGAGGGGAAAGAAGAAATCAATCAGGAACAAATATTGGATAACGGTACCAAAATCATTACCACCCGCATTCCGATCATCGATGAATATGGAAATAAAATGGGTGCTTTTGCCGTGTTTAAGGATATCACGGAAATGATCAACATGGCTGAGGAGGTTACCAATTTAAAAAGCATTCAGTCCATGCTTCATGCGATTATTCAATCATCAGAAGAAGCCATTTCTGTTGTGGATGAAGAAGGCAAGGGAATCATGATTAACCCTGCGTATACAAAGCTCACCGGCCTGAAATCCGATCAGGTGATTGGAAAACCTGCAACCATTGATATTTCAGAAGGAGAAAGTATACATATGCAGGTGCTGAAAACCCGAAAACCTGTGAGGGGAGCCCGTTTGAAGGTTGGACCGCAAAAAAGGGACGTTGTTGTGAATGTGGCTCCCATTATCGTTGACGGGGTGCTAAAAGGCAGTGTGGGTGTCATTCATGACGTTTCGGAGATTAAATCTCTGACAGAAGAATTGAGCCGTGCCCGCCAGATTATCCGGACTTTGGAAGCGAAATATACTTTTGAAGACATAAAAGGCGAATCCGAGGAAATGACATTTGCGGTGGAACAGGCAAGACTTGCTGCTTCCACACCTGCCACTGTCCTGCTCAGGGGGGAATCCGGTACGGGAAAAGAGCTATTCGCTCATGCCATCCATAACGGAAGCAGCAGAAAATACAACAAATTTATAAGAGTCAATTGTGCGGCCATCTCTGAATCGCTGCTTGAAAGCGAGCTGTTTGGATATGAGGAAGGCGCGTTTTCCGGAGCGCTCCGCGGTGGAAAACGAGGCTTGTTTGAAGAGGCGAACGGAGGAAGTATCTTTCTTGACGAAATCGGGGAGCTGGCACCGGCGATGCAGGCAAAACTGCTTCGGGTTCTTCAGGAAAAAGAAATTCGGAGAGTAGGGGGCACCAAGTCCATTTCCATTAATGTAAGGGTAATTGCAGCGACAAACATTAACCTTGAAAGAAAGATAGCTGATGGTGCTTTTCGCGAGGATTTGTACTACCGGTTGAATCGCATGCCGATTTATATTCCGCCACTTAGAGCACGTAAACAGGACATCCGGATGCTGGCTGAGCATCTGATCAAAAAGCTCAATCAGGATTATGGAAAAAATATTGAAGAAATAACAGAGCAGGCGGAAGAAATACTAAAACAGTATGAGTGGCCCGGCAACGTGAGGGAACTGGAGAACGTTTTAGGAAGAGCCATGATTCATATGGAACCGCATGAACAAAAAATCAGCGGCGTTCATATTGATTTGCCGTCACAAATCAAACAAGAAGATTCGCACAAAAGAATGATTTCGCTAAAAGACATTGAATCGCTATCTGTTCAAATGGACAAAGTGGAGAAAAGAATACTATCTGACTCGTTGGCGGAGGTTGATGGAAATAAAACAAAGTGTGCAAAAGCTCTTGGTATATCGCTCCGAAATCTGTATTACAAACTTGAGAAATATGGAATTCAAACAGAAGACTGAAGTGTGTTGCATGCAAAAAATTTCATAGTGTGCAATACTATTCATGGGTAAATGAAATTCAAACCATATACAGCAACATTTGTTTTTTGGCACGGTTCTTGCAATATAGAAGCAGGGCGGCGTAAAGGAGGCTGAACATTGGAACTAGAACATCTGCTGAACTCCATAACTGCAGAAAATAAGAAAGCAGTTGCTGTTGCTGCTGCAGAAGATGAAGAAGTTATTGCATCTGTCAAACAGGCCTACGAACGGGGAATCTCATCCTTTATCCTCGTCGGGAATGCTGAAAAAATAACCTTTTTGCTGCAACAGCATAACCTCGGAGAGGCATCAGACCTGCAGGTCATTGAAGCAAGTCCTGATCAGGCAGCATTGGAAGCGGTCAAACGAGTGAGCAGCGGACAAGCAGACATTCTGATGAAAGGGATGATTCCCACTTCTGATTTACTGAAAGCCGTTCTTCATAAAGAAGCTGGTCTTCGCACGGGTAAAATTTTATCGCATGTGGCTGCGTTTGAGGTTCCTGGCTATGACCGTCTTATTTTTGTGACCGATTCAGGCATGAACATTAATCCTGATTTGCAGCAAAAAGCACAAATCATTGAAAATGCAGCCCTGATTGCCAAAGGAATTGGAGTGGAGATGCCGAAAGTAGCGGTTCTCGCAGCGGTTGAAACGATAAATCCTTCCATGCAGGCAACGCTTGATGCAAGCGCATTGACTGTAATGAACAAGCGGGGCCAAATTTCTTACTGTGTCGTTGAAGGACCGCTCGCATTGGATAATGCCATATCACCTGAAGCGGCAGAACATAAGGGAATTACAGGTGAAGTGGCGGGCAAGGCGGACATCCTGCTTGTCCCGGCCATAGAAACGGGCAACGCCCTGTACAAGTCGCTCATTTATTTTTCCGGAGCAAAAGTCGGGGCAGTCATTGCAGGCGCCCGTGCACCCATCGTGCTAACTTCAAGAGCCGACAGTGCAGAAAGTAAATTATTCTCCATCGCGCTTGCGGTGAAGACATTACAACATAAAAACATCTAGGAGGAATTATAATGGAAATTTTTAAATACATGGAAACGTACGATTATGAGCAAATGGTGATTTGTCAGGATAAACAATCAGGATTAAAAGCGATTATCGTGATTCACGATACAACGCTTGGACCGGCCCTTGGCGGAACAAGAATGTGGACGTACAAATCCGAGGAAGACGCACTGGAAGATGCACTTCGTCTTGCAAGAGGAATGACTTATAAGAATGCCGCAGCCGGCCTGAATTTGGGTGGCGGAAAAACGGTTATCATCGGAGATCCGAAAAAAGATAAAAACGAAGAAATGTTCCGCGCGTTTGGCCGCTATATCCAAGGGTTGAATGGCCGTTATATTACTGCAGAAGACGTTGGTACAACTGTTGAGGACATGGATATCATTTATCAGGAAACACCTTTTGTAACAGGCGTTTCTCCGGCGTTTGGCTCTTCTGGAAACCCTTCACCTGTTACCGCTTATGGCGTATACCGCGGAATGAAGGCTGCAGCGAACGAAGCATTTGGAACAGATTCTTTGGAAGGCAAAATTATTGCTGTTCAGGGTGTGGGACACGTTGCTTATAATCTTTGCCGCCACCTGCATGAAGAAGGTGCACAGCTGATTGTAACGGATATTAATAAAGAAGCTGTTGACCGTGTTGTGGGAGAGTTTGGCGCAACAGCCGTTGATCCTGACGATATTTACGGAGTGGAATGTGACATTTTTGCACCTTGTGCACTTGGAGCCATCATCAATGATCAAACCATCAGCAAAATTAAAGCAAAGGTGATCGCAGGTGCGGCAAACAACCAGTTGCGTGAAACACGCCACGGGGATGCCATACATGAAATGGGAATCGTCTATGCACCCGATTACGTGATCAATGCGGGAGGAGTAATTAACGTAGCAGATGAACTGAACGGATACAACCGCGACCGTGCAATGAAAAAAGTAGAAACCATTTATGACAACATTGCCAGAGTTATCGAAATCTCAAAGCGCGATCACATTCCGACTTATCTGGCGGCGGACCGTCTGGCCGAGGAACGCATTGAGAGAATGCGCAATTCAAGAAGCCAGTTCCTTCTCAATGAACGTCATATTTTGTCCAGCAGAACTCGTTAATCCCGGTTTGTCAAATTGGAGGTTTATATGGTGCCTTTGAAAGAACATCGTCTGCTTGTCATTAATCCGGGATCAACCTCTACCAAAATCGGGATTTTCGACAATGAACGTGCCGTATTTGAAAAAACAATTCGCCATGACAGCGATTGTCTTGCTTCATTTGAACAAATTATTGACCAGTATACTTTTCGTAAACAAACGATACTGGAAACTCTTGATCATGAAGGGATCAATATTTCCAGGCTGAATGCCGTGGTTGGCCGCGGCGGGCTGCTTCGGCCGATTGAAGGCGGTACCTATCATGTGAATGAGACTATGCTTGCTGATCTGAGGGAGGGATACGCAGGCGAGCATGCCTCCAATCTGGGCGGCATTCTTGCCTTTGAGATTGCTTCAGGACTAAACATTCCTGCCTTTATCGTTGACCCTGTTGTTGTCGATGAGCTTCAGCCAGTCGCAAGGATTTCCGGAATCCCGGATATTGAGCGTAAAAGTATTTTCCATGCTTTAAACCAAAAAGCCGTGGCCAGAAGAGTGGCTGCACAGCTTGGACGTTCCTACCATGATCTGAATTTAATTGTTACGCATATGGGTGGTGGCATTACTGTTGGCGCCCATGCGCTGGGCAAAGTCATCGATGTAAATAACGGCCTTCACGGCGAAGGCCCTTTTTCACCGGAACGCGCAGGAACGGTGCCGATCGGTGATTTGGTAGAGCTGTGCTTCTCCGGGGAATACTATGCAGATGAACTGCTGAAAAAACTTGTGGGTCAAGGCGGACTGGTCGGCTATCTGGGTACCAATGATGCGGTAAAAGTAGAAGAAATGATTGCTGGCGGAAATGAACAGGCCAAATTGATCTATGACGCAATGGCTTACCAGGTAGCGAAAGAAATAGGAGCTCAAAGCACAGTTCTTGGCGGGAAAGTGGACGCCATCATTATCACTGGGGGACTTGCTTATGGCAAAGAATTTGTGAAAAAAATTACGGAACGTGTAGAATGGATAGCGGATGTCATTGTACAGCCAGGAGAAAACGAACTTCAGGCGCTCGCTGAAGGAGGACTCCGTGTCCTGAGAGGCGACGAACAAGCCAAAGAATACGGCGCAACAGGTGTATTAAGTCCAAACTAACGATACAAAGGAGAACTGTATGGCAACTGATTTTGATCTAGTCATCCTTGGAGGCGGAACAGGCGGATATGTGGCCGCCATTCGCGCCGCTCAGCTTGGGAAAAAAGTCGCAGTGGTTGAAAAAGGGCTGCTTGGCGGTACCTGCCTTCATAAAGGATGCATTCCAAGCAAAGCCCTGCTGAGAAGTGCCGAAGTGTATTCTACTTCAAAGAAAGCAGCAGAATACGGTGTATCCATTGAGGGTGTTACGCTTGATTTTATGAAAGTCCAGGAGCGTAAACAAAAAATCGTGGACCAGCTTCATAACGGTGTCAAACATCTGATGAAAAAAGGGAAAATTGAGGTGTATGAAGGCATTGGACGTATTTTGGGTCCTTCCATTTTTTCTCCGATGCCGGGAACCGTTTCGGTGGAATTAAACAACGGTGATGAAAACGAGATGCTGATTCCGCAAAATGTTATCATAGCGACCGGTTCAAGGCCGCGCAACCTTCCGGGTCTGGACCTTGACGGAACACATGTCATGTGCTCCGATGATGCACTCAAAATGGAAGAGCTCCCAGCCAGCATCCTCATTATTGGGGGAGGCGTCATTGGAATCGAATGGGCTTCAATGCTGAATGATTTTGGCGTGGAGGTAACGGTGGTGGAATACGCGGACCGCATTCTTCCTACTGAAGACGAGGAAATTTCCAAAGAAGCTGCGCGCATTTTGAAGAAAAAAGGAATTGAACTCGTTACGGGCGCCAAAGTTCTGCCTGAAACACTGAAAAAAGAAGGGAGCCTGCAAATTGAGGCCGAACATAAAAACGGTCAGAAAACCTTCAGTGCGGAGAAAATACTTGTTTCTGTCGGACGACAGGCCAATGTGGAAGGCATCGGCCTTGAGAACACCAGCATAAAGTTGGAAAAAGGCTTCATCGAAACGAATGAATATTATCAAACCGCAGAAAGCCATATTTATGCGATTGGTGATGTGATCGGAGGCCTCCAGCTGGCTCATGTGGCTTCGCACGAAGGAATGATTGCTGTTGAGCATCTCTCGAACGAGAAGCCTCACAAGCTGGACTATTCCATGGTTTCAAAATGCATCTACTCTAATCCTGAAATGGCCAGTGTTGGATATACTGAGAAAGAAGCCAAAGAAAAAGGATATAGCGTCAAGATTGGAAAGTTTCCGTTCAAAGCCATCGGAAAGGCACTTGTCTACGGTGAGTCGGATGGGTTTGTCAAGCTGGTTGTGGATGAAAAGACTGATGATCTGCTCGGCGTCCACATGATCGGCCCTCATGTCACTGATATGATCTCAGAAGCGGGGCTTGCAAGGGTGCTTGACGCTACACCTTGGGAGGTTGCCCAAACCGTTCATCCTCACCCAACGCTGTCCGAAGTATTTGGAGAGGCGGCATTGGCTGTGGATGGAAAAGCGATTCATTTCTAAAAACAGGAGGGAAGCTATCATGGGTGAAAACCGACATGAAAGATTAGGGTTAACGGACGAAAATGTCCTTGAAATGTATAAAACAATGCTCTTGGCAAGGAAGATTGACGAACGCATGTGGCTGCTCAACCGAGCGGGCAAGATTCCTTTCGTCATTTCCTGCCAGGGTCAGGAAGCTGCCCAAGTGGGAGCAGCAATGGCGCTTGACCGTGAAAAAGACTATGTCCTTCCTTATTATCGTGACATGGGAGTGGTTCTTTGGTTTGGCATGACGGCCAGAGACCTCATGCTTTCCGGTTTTGCCAAAGCCGAAGATCCGAGCAGCGGCGGCCGGCAGATGCCGGGGCATTTTGGCGGCAAGAAGTACCGCATCGTTACAGGATCGTCCCCGGTAACGACTCAGGTTCCTCATGCGGTCGGAATTGCGCTTGGCGGTAAACTGGAAGGAAAAGACCTTGTCACTTTTACAACCTTTGGAGAAGGATCATCCAATCAGGGAGACTTTCACGAGGGTATTAACTTTGCGAGTGTACATAAGCTTCCGGTCATCTTTATGTGCGAAAACAACAAGTATGCGATTTCTATCCCGATTCAAAAACAGCTCGCTTGCGAAAATGTGTCCGACCGGGCCGTCGGTTACGGAATTCCTGGTGTAACCGTGGATGGAAACGATCCCCTTGCCGTATACGAAGCAGTGAAAGCTGCTGCAGACCGGGGCCGCCGTGGGGAAGGACCTACGTTGATCGAGGCTGTATCTTACCGGCTGACTCCTCACTCCAGTGACGACGATGACCGGGCTTACCGCAAAAGAGAAGAAGTGGAAGAAGCAAAGGCAAAGGATTCAATCTTTACTTTCGCTAAATATTTAAAAGAAGCTGGCGTTCTTTCCAATGAATATGAAAAACAGTGTCATGAGGAAATTGCAGCCATTATTGATGAAGCAACTGACTATGCAGAAGCAGCGCCTTATGCAGATCCTGAATCTGCCATGCGCCATGTTTTTGCAGAGTAGGGGGGAGAAGTTATGCCGATTATTTCTTATATCGATGCCGTAACACAGGCCATCCGCGAAGAGATGCAGCGTGATAATAAAGTATTTGTTGTTGGAGAAGACGTTGGTGTGCGCGGAGGCGTATTCCGTGCTACCGCCGGGCTTATTGAAGAATTTGGCGAGGACCGCGTGATTGATGCGCCGCTTGCTGAATCCGCAATTGCAGGAGTAGGAATAGGAGCTGCCATGTACGGAATGCGGCCGATTGCAGAAATGCAGTTTGCTGACTTTATCATGCCTGCCGTGAACCAGATCGTTTCGGAAGCGGCAAAAATCAGATACCGGTCCAACAATGACTGGACGTGCCCCATTACCATTCGTGCTCCTTATGGCGGCGGCGTGCATGGAGCGCTTTATCATTCTCAATCCGTAGAAGCCTTATTTGCCAATGTTCCTGGCCTGAAAATTGTAATGCCTTCTACGCCATATGATGTAAAGGGTCTCCTTAAATCTGCTATCCGCGATGAGGATCCGGTTCTTTTCTTTGAACATAAAAGAGCGTACCGGCTGATTAAAGGAGAAGTGCCAGAGGAAGAATATACACTGCCAATCGGAAAAGCGGATGTAAAGCGTGAAGGCGATGATATCACCGTTATTACATATGGATTATGTGTACATTTTGCATTGCAAGCTGCCGAAAAACTGGAAAAAGACGGTATTTCAGCGCATGTTCTTGATTTGCGTACTGTATACCCGCTGGATAAGGAAGCGATCATTGAGGCAGCTTCCAAAACAGGGAAAGTATTGCTCGTTACTGAAGACAATAAAGAAGGAAGCATTATGAGTGAAGTAGCAGCCATTATTGGAGAGCACTGTTTGTTTGAGCTTGATGCGCCAATCAAACGGCTTGCAGGGCCGGATGTGCCAGCGATGCCTTATGCGCCAACTATGGAAAAATACTTCATGATGAATCCTGAAAAGGTAGAAAAAGCAATGAGGGAACTTGCTGAATTTTAAACAGCAGCGCCAAGGAGGGTGAACACATGGCTACTGAAAAAATTGTAATGCCCCAGCTCGGGGAGAGCGTAACAGAAGGCACCATCAGCAAATGGCTTGTTCAGCCAGGCGATCAGGTGAAAAAGTATGACCCGCTGGCTGAAGTGATGACAGATAAAGTGAATGCCGAAGTTCCTTCTTCCTTTACCGGAACCATAAAAGAATTGGTTGCGCAGGAAGGGGAAACTCTGGCAGTAGGTGAGCTGATCTGTTATATCGATACAGAAGACGGAAATGCCCAGGCTGAACCGAAAGAGGAAACAGCAGCTGCACCTGTTCAACAAGAGGTTACCCAACCTGAAAAGGGTGCGGACGCTGAGGAAAAAAGCCGTCCGAAACGCGAAAAATCAGGAAGCCGTTTTTCTCCTGCCGTACTCCGACTCGCAGACGAACATAACATTGACCTGAACCAGGTGGAAGGGACAGGAATGGGCGGACGCATTACCCGCAAAGATCTGTTAAAACGGATTGAATCAGGATCGATTCCATCACCTGGGTCGGCTCCGGCAGCTGAAGCACCAATTCAGGAAGCGGCAAATGTGAAGGCCCCTGAAGCACAAACACCTGCTCCTCAACAGCAGGCTCCTAAATCTGCACCATCTATTGAAAGTTTGCCTGGTGATATAGAAATTCCGGTCACAGGCGTCAGAAAAGCGATCGCGGCCAATATGGTGAGAAGCAAGCATGAAGCACCGCATGCCTGGACGATGGTTGAAGTGGATGTCACAAATCTGGTTGAATACCGCAATAGTGTAAAGAACGAGTTTAAATCGAAAGAAGGATACAATCTGACCTTTCTTCCTTTCTTTATCAAAGCTGTGGTAGAATCCCTCAAAGAATACCCTCAGCTGAATTCCATGTGGGCAGGGGATAAAATCATCCAGAAGAAAGACATCAACATCTCCATTGCAGTAGCAACCGACACAGCTCTTTACGTTCCGGTTATTAAGAATGCGGATGAAAAAAGCATTAAAGGCGTTGCCCGGGAAGTGAAAGAATTGGCGGATAAGGTCCGCAGCAACCGGTTGGGTGCTGACGATATGAAAGGCGGAACCTTTACGGTGAATAACACAGGTTCCTTTGGTTCTGTCATGTCTACACCAATCATAAATTATCCTCAGGCTGCCATCCTTTCAGTAGAATCGATTGTCAAGCGCCCTGTTGTCATGAACAACGGAATGATCGCGGTTCGGGACATGGTTAATCTTTGCCTGTCTCTCGATCACCGTGTACTTGACGGTTTAGTGTGCGGCAGATTCCTCGCCTCCCTCAAGAAACGGCTGGAGAGCATTACACCGGACAATACATCGATTTATTAAAATAGGGGTTTATGGAAAGGGTAAAAGGGTATGTAATAACTATCAACACCTCCATACCCCATAACCCCCTAAAGAAAAGACGCTTCGGATAAGCGTCTTTTCTTTGTATTCCGGAAGAAAACGGGTAAAATAAAAACAGAAAGGGGAGTCTTCAATGAACTTAAACTTTAACTTTTTCATGAATGATGCTGTGGAAGCTGCCCGCCAGGAAATCGTGGAAGCTGGATATATCCAGTTAACGACACCTGACGATGTTGATAAGGCGTTTGCCACATCAGGAACTACTCTTGTGATGATCAACTCAGTATGCGGCTGCGCCGGCGGTATTGCGCGTCCTGCTGCTTCCTATTCCGTAAAGCAAGGTGCACGTCCGGATCAGCTGGTTACCGTATTCGCCGGACAGGATAAAGAAGCAACAGAGCATGCAAGATCATATTTTACAGGTTACCCTCCTTCCTCTCCTTCGTTCGCACTTATGAAAGATGGAGAGATTCAAATGATGGTGCAGCGCCACGAGATTGAAGGCCATGAACCAATGGAAGTCGTCAACAAGCTGATTGATGCATTTAACACCTACTGTAAATAAGATAAAAAAACCTCTGTCCCGAACTTCCGGGACAGGGGTTTTTTTGGAAAAACCACGGGGGCGTTTTTATGCAAAGATTATACATAGCAATGTATAGAAATACATTCGAAATTATCAAAAAACTTACTTTCCTCACTTTTTGTGTTAAAATGCATTATATTGAATAAATATGAATGTATAAATTTCAAATAGAGATCAATCAGAGAGTAGGGGGATAACGAATGTTTAAAAAAACGCACGTGCTGCTGACGCTGGCGCTGCTGCTCATTTTCAGTCTGGCTGGGAACGTACTGCCAGGACAGCATCAGGCAGCAGCTAAGGAGAAACACAATAAAACGCTGGTCATGGGAACATCTGCTGATTACGCGCCATATGAGTATATCGATACGGCGAAAGGCAACAAGATTATTGGTTTTGACGTCGATGTGGCCAGACATATTGCGGACAAGCTCGGCTATAATCTCGTGATTAAAGATATGGATTTTAACGGTCTGGTGCCTGCTTTAGATGCAAAGCGGGTTGATTTCGTCATGGCGGGAATGACGCCCAATGCCGAACGTAAGCAGAAAGTGGATTTTTCCGATACCTATTATAAAGCGAAACAACTAATCGTTACCAACGATCCGAAAATCAAGAAGATTGAGGACCTCAAAGGAAAAGCGATTGGTGTGCAGCTCGGTTCCATACAGGAAAAAGAAGCAAAGAAAATCGCGGACAAAGTGGACAATGTATCCATTGAAAAAAGAAATAAAGTTCCAGATCTAGTACAGGAAATTATGTCTAAACGATTTAATGCAGCTGTCATCGAAGACGGAGTCGCCATTGAATATTTGAACAAAAACCCAGATCTCAGTTCGTTTGTCATCCCCGGATCTGCTTCTGCGGGTTCGGCGGTAGCCCTCCAAAAAGGCAGCGACCTGACGGAGAAGTTCAACAAAGAAATTGCAGCCATGAAGAAGAACGGGGAGCTCGATCAATACGCGAAGAAATGGTTTGAACCGAAAACAGAGAAAAAGGCAGAAAAGAAATCAATCGTCGATTTTTCAACCATCATGCCTTCTATTCCCTACATCTTAAAAGGAATTCTGACCACACTTAAATTTGTGGTCGTGTCCATTCTATTGGGGTTTGTACTCGGAACGATCCTTGCGCTGTTTAAAATCAGCAAAGTGAATGTTCTCCGTTGGGGAGCCGATGCTTATACCTCGATTTTCCGGGGAACACCGCTCATTCTTCAGCTTTTGATTATTTACAATGCCACTCCTCAGCTGACCGGCTATAAAATCGAGCCATTCCTGGCCGGTGTGCTGACGTTCGGACTGAATTCTGCAGCTTATGTTTCAGAGATTATCCGTGCAGGAATCAACGGGGTGGATAAAGGACAGCGCGAGGCTTCCATGGCGCTCGGTGTTTCATACGGCTCCATGATGCGCCAGATCATTTTACCGCAGGCATTAAAAAATATACTGCCGGCGCTGATGAATGAGTTTATTACGCTGACCAAAGAATCGGCCATTATTGCTGTAATTGGTACGACGGATATTATGAGACGTGCCCAAATCGTGGGTGCAGACACCTATCGTTACTTTGAGCCGCTGATTACGGCGGGGATCATTTACTATTTAATGGTGATGGCGTTAACGGTTCTTGGACGCATGCTTGAAAGGAGAATGAGCCGCGGTGATTAAAATAGAAAACCTTCATAAAACATTTGGAAAAAACGAAGTCCTTAAAGGCATTTCGACTGAAATCGGACAGGGAGAAGTCGTGGCTGTGATCGGGCCATCGGGATCCGGTAAATCTACTTTTCTCCGCTGCATTAATATGCTGGAGGAACCGACAGAAGGAACGATCCTGTTCAAAGACCAAGAGGTTACAACCCAGGCATCCAAAATCCAGCAGGTGCGCAAGAAGATTGGTATGGTCTTTCAGCATTTTCATCTGTTTCCGCACATGACCGTTCTGGATAATCTGACGTATGCGCCGGTTACTGTGAACAAAACGGCAAAGCGAGAAGCGGAAGCTGCGGCCCGCGAATTGCTGAAAAGAGTGGGACTGGCGGACAAAGAAGGAGAATATCCTGGCCGCCTTTCCGGAGGACAAAAACAGCGTGTGGCCATCGCCCGGGCGCTGGCCATGAACCCTGAAGTGATGCTGTTTGATGAACCTACTTCTGCACTAGATCCCGAAATGGTAAAAGAGGTGCTCGATGTCATGAAATCACTCGCCCAAAGCGGAATGACCATGGCTATCGTGACCCATGAAATGGGATTTGCGAAGGAAGTGGCAGACCGGGTATTGTTTCTTGATGGCGGTATCCTCGTGGAAGATGCCGTACCGGCAGAATTTTTCGCTCAGCCAAAAAGCGAAAGAGCACAAGCTTTTCTTGAAAAAGTACTGTAAGAGACCTTAAAGGGTCTCTTCTTTTTTATGTTTAGGCCTCAAAGAAACTTGCGCTTTTTATGTTTGTCCTGCAAGATAATAAGTATTGTGTAACGGAGAATGTAAGAAAGGAAGACAGCTATGCCAGCCATTAAAGTCGGCTACAGAACAATAAAAACAGCAATTGGAACGGCACTGGCGATCGGAATCGCTCAATGGCTCGGCCTTGAGTTTTACAGCTCGGCAGGAATTCTGACGATTCTATGCGTTAAAGTTACCCAGAAGCGATCCCTGATCACCTCCTGGGAGCGGTTTGCCGCCTGTCTCATTGGCATTGTGTTCGCGGCCATTTTTTTCACCGTACTTGGTTACCATCCCTGGAGCATCGGACTTTTGATCCTGCTGTTTTTTCCCGTGCTTGTCGGGTTGAATTTAAAAGAGGGGATCATTACAAGCTCGGTTATCATCCTTCATTTGTATACCCTTGAATATATCAGCTGGAAGGCGGCCGGAAATGAAGTGGCGCTGATCACCATCGGAATCGGTATGGCACTACTGGTTAACCTCTATATGCCAAGCATGGAGCTTACACTCAAAAAGATTCAAGGGGACCTTGAGGATCAGTTTAAAGCCATCTTTCTTGAATTTCGTGCCTATTTGTATGATCATGAGCATTTGTGGGACGGAAAAGAGATCACGAGATCGGCACAGCTGATTGATGAAGGGAAAGACCTTGCGTTCCGTGACGTGGAGAATCATACAGTTCGTTATGAAAATGAGTATTATCATTATTTCAAAATGAGGGAAAAGCAACTGGAGCTGATTGAACGGATGATCCCCATTTTGTCATCCATTGATGAGCGGTATATACAGGGCTATATTCTCGGAGACTTCTTTGGTGAACTGAGCGAAGCGGTTCATCCCGGAAATACGGCGGTCATTTACCTGGACAGCATTGAAAAGATGAGAGATAAATTCCGTGAGATGGATCTGCCAAAAGACCGGGCGGAATTTGAAACCCGCTCCAAGCTTCATCATCTCCTGAACGAAATCGAACGCTACCTTCTGATCAAAAAAGCTTTCAAGAAAAGCGACATATAATAAAAAAAATAAGCCGACCAGGCTTATTTTTTTATCTCTACTATTAAAAGAAAGCGCTGATTCCGGCCATCAAGGTTGTCAGCAGCAAGGATGCCAGCATGATAAAAACGACGGTCTTGATTACTTTTTGGGACATACCAACCCTCCTTATCCACTGTTATTGTACAAAGATTTGAACCATGTTACAAGGATTCCTGCATTTTCTCATTATTTTGAGAGAAAAAGAAGGAAAAAGCGTTTTCAAAAAGAAAGTAATCATAGGGAAGATAATGTCGAATGATAGGTGACAGGAGGCAACCATATGATAAAACATCAGGAGCGAGTGAAAAAGTGGAAGCTGGCCACAGAGAAAAGCATGCAGCGGTTTCCAGAGAGAAAGGAACGATTCGAGACCAGTTCCAAATTTGAAATCAGCCGACTATATGGTGCAGAACAGGAAAACTATGATATAGAAAAACTCGGACTTCCGGGCGAATATCCATATACGCGGGGAATACAGCCGACCATGTACCGGGCTCGCTACTGGACCATGAGGCAGTATGCCGGGTTCGGATCAGCCGAGGAGACGAACAAGCGGTTTCGTTACCTTTTGCAGCAAGGCCAAACCGGTCTTTCCGTCGCTTTTGATTTGCCAACACAGATTGGCTACGATTCCGACCACTCCATGTCCAAGGGAGAAGTGGGGAAAGTAGGAGTTGCCATTGATTCGCTCGAAGATATGGAAGCGCTTTTACAGGAGATCCCCCTTGACCAGGTGAGCACGTCGATGACGATCAATGCTCCGGCATCCGTGCTCCTTGCCATGTATATCGTGGTGGCTGAAAAGCAGGGAATTTCGCCGGAAAAGATATCCGGTACTATTCAAAATGATATTTTAAAAGAATATATTGCAAGAGGAACGTATATTTTTCCGCCCAAGCCTTCCATGAGGCTGATTACCGATATTTTTGCATATTGTAAAGAACAGGTGCCGAAATGGAATACAATCAGCATATCAGGCTATCATATTCGGGAAGCAGGAGCTAATGCAGTTCAGGAGCTTGCCTTTACCATTGCCAATGGCAAAGCCTATGTGGATGCCGCGATTGAAGCCGGTTTGAACATTGATGATTTTGCGCCGAGACTGGCCTTTTTCTTTAACGCTCATAACCAGTTTTTTGAAGAGGTTGCCAAATTCCGTGCTGCCAGGAGAATCTGGGCAAAATTGATGAAGGATACATATGGCGCCCAAAATCCGAAAAGCTGGCAGCTTCGCTTTCATACCCAGACGGGGGGATCCACCTTGACTGCACAGCAGCCTGACAATAATATTGTTCGGGTTACCCTGCAGGCGCTGGCTGCGGTTATGGGAGGAACACAAAGTTTGCATACCAATTCCAGGGATGAGGCCCTGGCCCTTCCTACCGAAGATTCTGCGAGAATTGCGCTCAGGACGCAGCAGATCATCGCTCATGAAAGTGGCGTGGCAGACACAGTGGACCCGCTTGCCGGCTCGTACTTTTTGGAACACTTGACCGATGTCATGGAAGAAGAGGTTGGAAAATATCTCGAGAAAATTGAATCCCTTGGCGGAGCAGTGGCCGCGGTCGAGCAAGGATACATGCAGCGGGAGATTCATCATACAGCTTATGAAACTCAAAAGGCGATCGAAAAAGGAGAAGAAATCATTGTCGGGATGAACTCGTTCACCCTTGAGAATGAAGTGAGGCCGGAACTCTTACGTGTGGACCCGACCCTCGGTGAAAAGCAGAAGGAAAAGCTGACGCGATTGCGGAACTCAAGGGACCAAGACCGAGCGAGCGCTCGGTTGGAAGCGTTGCGTCTAGGAGCAAAGGGGACAGAAAACCTGATGCCGCTTATTGTGGACTGTGTTCGTGATTATTGCACAATTGGAGAAATCTGCGGCATTCTTCGGGAAGAGTTTGGAGAGTATACGGGAGTATAGACAGACAGGAGTGGATGAACAATGAATAAGAAAATACGTGTGCTGGTTGCGAAACCAGGCCTGGATGGGCATGACCGGGGAGCGCTGGTTATTTCTCAGGCTCTTCGCGATTATGGCATGGAGGTTATCTATACAGGGCTTCGTCAGACGCCGCAGCAAATCGTGGCAGCCGCCGTGCAGGAGGATGTGGATGCCATTGGATTATCATGTCTTTCAGGTGCCCATAATGAACTGTTTCCGGAAGTGATGGCTCTTTTAAAGGAACGCGGAGCGGGTGATATCATCGTCATTGGCGGAGGTGTGATTCCATGGGAGGATATCCCGTTTCTAGAATCGGCAGGCGTCCAAAAAATATTTACTCCTGGCACACCCACTATTGAAACGGCAAAGTTCATTGAAGCCGCGGTTCGTGCCCGGGACGGCTATCCCGCTTCAATCGGCATGGAGCCTCCTAAAAAAATCGATCATATTGGAATAGCAGTTGAATCCTTGGACGAAGTACTTCCGTTTTACGTGAACACGCTTGGTTTGAAACTTGAAGCTATTGAAGAAGTGCCTTCACAAAACGTAAAGGTGGCTTTTATCAAAATTGGTGAGAGCCGCCTCGAGCTGCTTGAACCGTTAAGTGAAGAGAGCCCGATCAGGCAATTCATCACAAAACGGGGACAGGGGGTTCATCATGTCGCCCTTGGCGTGGAAGGAATTTCAGAGCGGATCGGTGAGCTTAAAAATGCAGGCATCAAAATGATTCAGGAAGAACCGGTAAAAGGTGCCGGCGGTGCTTCCATTGCGTTTATTCATCCTTCTTCCGCACACAAGGTGCTGTTCGAACTGTGTGACAAAACGGAAATTGAAGGAGGCGCTTCCTAAATGGATATGTACGATAAAATGGATGAATTATATGACAGAAAACGTGAAATCGAGCTCGGCGGTGGAGATGATAAAATCGACAAGCAGCATGAGCGGGGAAAATTAACGGCCAGGGAACGGATTGACCTGTTGCTTGATGAAGGCAGCTTCATTGAGCTGAACCCCTTTATTGAACACCGATGTACCGACTTTGGCCTGGAAAATATGAAAGCTCCCGGGGAAGGTGTGGTCACGGGGTATGGAAAAATTCATGGCCGTCCGGTATATTTGTTTGCTCAGGACTTTACCGTTTTTGGCGGTGCGCTTGGCGAGATGCATGCCCATAAGATCGCCAATGTTATGGACCTTGCAGCCAAGAACGGTACACCTTTCATCGGATTGAATGATTCAGGTGGAGCACGCATCCAGGAAGGGGTTGTGTCGCTCGATGGCTATGGACAAATTTTCTACAGAAACTCCATCTACTCGGGGGTAATCCCACAAATCTCGGTGATCCTGGGACCGTGTGCAGGCGGCGCGGTTTATTCACCGGCGATTACCGACTTTGTGTTCATGGTGGAAAAAACGAGCCAGATGTTCATTACGGGGCCAAAAGTAATTGAGACCGTGACGGGTGAAAAGATTTCTTCTGAAGATCTTGGAGGGGCAAAAGTTCACAGCACGAAAAGTGGAAATGCTCATTTTATGGGCGAAACGGAGGCTGAGGTTCTCGAACAGGTGAGAGCTTTGGTGGAACTGCTTCCTCAGAATAATAAAGAAAAATCGGACATCAAGAAAGGAAATCCGCAAGCAAGCGATGACCTTCCTGAAATTGCTGACGTGGTTCCTGTTGATGCAACCAAACCATACGATGTACGAAAAGTAATCGAGCAGGTGGTTGACTCCGATACGTTTTTGGAGGTGCACGCTCATTTTGCGAGAAATATAGTCGTTGGTTTTGCAAGGATCAAGGGAGAAGTGGTAGGATTAGTATGTAATCAGCCAAAAATGATGGCTGGCGGCCTTGATATTGATTCTTCGGATAAGGCATCGCGCTTTATTCGGTTTTGTGACGCTTTCAATATTCCGATCATCACCTTTGAGGACGTCACCGGGTTTTTTCCAGGAATTAAACAGGAGCATGGCGGAATCATAAGACACGGAGCCAAAATTCTTTATGCCTATTCCGAAGCCACTGTTCCGAAAATCACCGTAATCACCCGTAAGGCATATGGCGGTGCCTATGTGGCATTAAACAGCAAATCGATCGGGGCGGATCTGGTTTTTGCCTGGCCTAATGCGGAGATTGCCGTGATGGGGCCTCAGGGAGCTGCCAATATTATTTTTGCAAGAGAAATTGAGCAAAGTGAGAATCCAGAAGCGACCAGACAGGCTAAAATCGATGAATACCGCACGAAGTTTGCCAATCCTTATGTTGCGGCGGCAAGGGGCATGGTTGATGATGTAATCGATCCGCGTGACACTAGGATCAAGTGCATCCAGGCTCTTGAAATGCTGCGCACAAAACAGGAAGAACGGCCCTGGAAAAAACATGGCAATATCCCGTTATAATGGAGGAAAGACATAATGGTAAATGAACAACGATTGCTGGATGAATTTTTGGAATTGGTTCAGATCGATTCCGAAACAAAATTTGAAAAAGAGATTTCCAAAGTATTAACTAAAAAATTCACTGATTTGGGCGTGGAAGTTTTTGAGGATGACGCTGAATCAACAACAGAACACGGAGCAGGCAATTTGATTTGCACACTGAAAGGGAATAAAGAGGGAATCGATCCCATTTATTTCACATCACACATGGATACAGTGGTGCCAGGTGTAGGCGTCAAGCCTTCAGTTAAGGACGGATATGTTGTTACAGACGGAACCACCATTCTCGGAGCGGATGACAAGGCTGGCCTGTCGGCAATGTTTGAAGCCGTGAGAATTTTAAAAGAAAAAAATATTAAGCACGGTGATATTCAATTTATCATTACCGTGGGTGAGGAATCCGGCCTCGTAGGAGCAAAAGAACTTGATCCTTCCAAGCTTACCGCCAAATTCGGTTTTGCACTCGACAGTGATGGCAAGGTGGGTGACATCATTGTGGCTGCTCCTACTCAGGCCAAACTGATTGTTGATATTTACGGAAAAACCGCACATGCCGGTGTAGCACCGGAAAAAGGTGTGTCTGCAATTACCATTGCAGCCAAGGCGGTTTCAAAAATGCCGCTTGGCCGCATTGATGAAGAAACAACAGCTAATATTGGAAGGTTTGAAGGCGGGTCGCAAACCAACATTGTATGCGACCATGTTTCCATTCTGGCAGAGGCACGTTCTCTCATCGCAGAAAAAATGGAACAGCAGGTTGCAAAGATGAAAGAAGCGTTTGAAAACACGGCAGAAAGCCTTGGCGGCCGTGCAGATGTTGCTGTAAAAGTGATGTATCCAGGGTTTAAATTCGGAGATGGCGACCATGTCGTGGAAGTTGCGAAAAAAGCGGCCGCACGGGTTAACCGCCCTCACCGCCTGCTGCAAAGTGGTGGTGGAAGTGATGCTAACGTGATCGCAGGACATGGCATTCCAACCGTGAATCTGGCGGTAGGCTATGAGGACATTCACACCAAAAATGAAAAAATGCCAATTGAAGAACTGGTAAAAACAGCTGAAATTGTGGTTGCAGTTATTCAAGAGGTTGCAGGAGAATAATAAAAAGGGCCAGCCATGAAATTGTGTTGGCCCTCTTTTTTTCTTGATTGCAGGCTGTAAGTTTGAATTGACAGGAACCTCAGCTGTTAGTATATTTGGTGGTAGTTTAATTGTGGGAAATTATGTTTAAATTGGATGAAGAGCCGGAGGGATAGGATGAGTGAAGTTGCGGACATGCATATGATGATGAATTATGTGCGGGGAGTCTATAAAGTTTTGGAGGAAGATTGGCAAAAGTCTGCTAAGGCGCTTGGCCTGACACAAGCGGAGCAGCATATTTTGTGGATTGTATCCTTTGAACAGGAAGCCACCATATCACGTATTGCCCAACTCGGATTATGGGATGTTTCAACCGTAATGCAGGTGATTAAACGATTGAAAGAAAAAGGGTTGGTGCAGATGCTGAAAAAGGATCATGACCGGAGAATTTCGTATGTGAGTCTCACTGAAGAAGGGGCTAAAAAACAGGAGATGTCCGCCGAAGGAAAAAATTCAATTTATGAATATTTGCGGACATGGGGGCAGCAGGAAGATCAAGCGGAGTTTCTGCTTCAGCTGGGCCGGTTACATAAAGAAATAAATCAGCATTTCCATGGCTCGGAGTATGTGGAGTGGGTTGAAGCCACCGGGAAGCAGCTGAGGAGCGAGGTGAAGACAAGGTAAATACGCCTTGTCTTTTTTGACGGTGTTGAGTCTCCACGGCTTTTGCCTTTTATTCTCGTTTCTCTTTTCATATAATAATGATGGAATCCATGAAAAGGAGAGGGAAGCACATGGATCGTTCAACTCATAAACGCAGATTCATTCTGCATGTGGACATGAATAGCTTTTATGCTTCTGTGGAAAGCATGATGGATCCCGCATTAAAAGGCAAGCCGCTTGCGATTGCAGGAAATCCCGAAGAACGCAGGGGCATCATCGTCACATGCAGCTATGAAGCGAGGAAGTTTGGTGTTAAAACCACCATGACCCTCTGGCAGGCAAAAAGACTGTGTCCTTCCCTGATTGTACGCAGGCCTGATTTTCCAAAATACAGAATGATGTCGAACCGGATGTTTCAACTTCTGAGGGAGTACACTAATCTCGTGGAACCTGTATCCATTGATGAAGGCTATTTGGATGTGACAGCTTCATCCATGAACCCGGTTGAACTCGCAGGTGAAATACAAAACAGGATCTATCATGAGCTTGGATTGCCCTGCAGCATAGGAATCGCACCCAATAAGTTTCTTGCCAAAATGGCATCTGACATGAAAAAACCCATGGGTATTACGGTTTTAAGAAAAAGGGAAATGAGTACCATCCTTTGGCCGCTAGGCGTAGGGGAGATGCATGGCATTGGCCAAGCAACGGAAGAGAAGTTGAAAACATTCAACATTCATACCATCGGTGACCTCGCAAAAGAAGATGCGTACAGCCTGAAGCACCGTTTTGGAATCAATGGGATAAAGATGTGGGAGCGTGCCAACGGCATTGATGACCGGCCCGTTAATCCCGAGCGGGCTTCTGAGTTTCAGTCCGTTGGAAATTCCACCACACTGGCAGAAGACCTGGATCATGAACCGGAAATTAAAAGGGTCTTTGAAAGCCTTGCAGAATCGGTTGAACGGAGGATGAAGCAAAAGAAAGTGGTGGGGCAAAATCTGCAGATTGTCATACGGTATGCAGACAGAAAGACGGTGACGCGGAGTAAATCCCTTGAAAACCCATTTCATGATAAGGACATCATCCTTAAAATGGCGTGGAATTTATTTAAAAAGCATTGGAATGGAGATCCCATTCGGCTTCTTGGCATTACGGCAGCAGATGTTATCCCCCGGGAAAATGCCTATAAACAAATGGATCTTTTTACGTTCGAACAGGAAAAAAAGCAAGCAGATGTTAACCGGTTGGTCAGTGACCTTCAAAAAAAGTTTGGGCAGCAATCCATCATCAGAGGCAAATGGAAGGCAGGTCCATCATAACCTTTATAGATAGAAGCTTTTTAATCCCGGGTGGTGATCAATGTTTTGGGAAAAGTCGTCAAGCTCTGGCTCTTGATTGGAATGGTAGGATTAGCGGCTTTCTTTGTTCTGCTTGCCCTGGGGTATAGCGGTTCGGAAGTGGAAAAAATGGACCACATGATTATTTCTGCTTTGACCGCTTATCAGCCCGGGGAGTTGACCCGGCTTTTTATCTGGATTACCAACAGCGCCGCAAAAACGAATGAATGGCTTTCGTTGCTGGTCTTCTCTGTTTTTTTTATTATCTGGCGCCGGCAGTGGCTGGAACCTCTCGTTTTAACGATTTGTCTATTTACAACCCGCTATGGGAATTTTTTTCTGAAAGATGTGTATGAAAGAGAACGGCCATCCTTTCATCAGCTCGTGGAGATTGGCGGGTACAGCTTTCCAAGTGGACACGCCATGATTTCAGCCGGATTTTTCGGATTGCTTTTTTATTTTTTGGCGGTCCACATAAAGCGGACGTGGGCAAGGCGCCTGGTGGCTGCCTTGGGTTCTTTGTATATCTTACTTGTGGGTTTGAGCCGGATCTATCTTGGCGTGCATTATCCGAGCGATGTGGTGGCTGGTTTTTTGGCCGGCGGAAGTTTGCTTTTACTTTTTATCATCCTCTACCAGCTGCTGGCGGTTTTTATTTTATGGCATGAAAGGAAGAGTTGAGATATGGAACTTCATTTTTTGGGCACAGGAGCCGGAATGCCATCGAAAGAGAGGAATGTTTCATCCGTTGCGCTGAAATTTCTTCAACGAGGTGGAGAGGTTTGGCTTTTTGACTGCGGGGAAGCTACGCAGCATCAAATTTTGAATACTTCGGCCATTAAGCCGCGTAAAATCACTAAGATTTTCATTACTCATCTTCATGGGGACCACATTTTTGGGCTTCCCGGGCTGCTTGGCAGCAGGTCATTTCAAAGCGGTGAAGATAGCCTGCTTACGGTATATGGCCCTCCGGGAATCAAAGAGTACTTGGAAATTTGCCTGAAGGTAAGCTCAACCTACCTCACCTATCCCTTTGAAGTGGTTGAAATCTCGGAAGGACTGGTTTGTGAGGAAAATGGCCGTCGCGTTTACAGCAGTCTGCTCGATCACGTGATTCCCTGTTTTGGGTACCGCGTGGAAGAATCCACACAGCCCGGCAAACTGAAAGCGGAGCTGCTGCAAAAAAGCGGAGTGTCTCCCGGCCCTTTGTATCAGGAGCTGAAAAAAGGCAAAGATTTGACGCTGCCAGACGGAACCGTTCTTAAAAGCAAGGATTTTCTTTCCGCTCCCGTTCCGGGAAGAATTATTACGATCCTGGGTGATACCAAAGCTTGCGACAACGCCATAAAGCTTGGGAAAGACGCTACGGTGCTTGTGCATGAAGCGACGTTTCTTCATGAATTGGCTGAACAGGCTGCCGAATTTGGCCATTCTTCTGCAAAAATCGCAGCCTTGACCGCCAGGAAGGCGAATGCTTCGTCATTGATCATCAATCATATCAGTTCCAGGTATCATAAAGAACAGAAACATCTGCTGTTGGAGGAAGCGCGGGAGGTATTTCCCAATACATCAATGGCAAATGACTTTTCCGTATTTCCCCTGGAAAAGCCCATAGCAGCTGATATGGAAAAATGAGCGAAGAGAAGTGACCCACATTTGGATCACTTCTTTGCGGTCATTTTTTTTTCATAAAGCTTTTTTTGACGGTGACTTCTCCATTTCGGACGGCACGCGCCAAATCGGGCTGGTCGGTAATCACCGCATCCACTTCGTATTGAAAGAAATAATAGAGCCATTTTTCTTGGTTGACCGTGTATGGCCTGACCGAGACGTTATGCTGGCGGAGCCCTTCGAGGATAGGGGGATGAAGGCTTTTAAAGGGAGGGTGCACGCTCCAGGCACCAAGCCGTTTTGCATAATTCCAAGGCTCATACAGGTTCGACGTATAAAGAGGAGCGATATCGATGGAAGGATCCATGTTTCTTAACAGAACCAGGCTGTAATGATTAAAAGAGGAATAAATGGTCCTTTCTTTCATGCCATATGCATTCACAAGGTTGTATACCTTTTGTTCCAAATCCTCGTAATACACCTTGTTGTTCTTCAATTCGATATTAAGCAAAAGAGGAGTCGTGCGGATCCACTGAAGAAACTCCTCAAGTGTCGGAATTCGTTCGTTTTGAAATTCTGGAGAAAACCAACTGCCCGCATCCAGCAGTTTAATTTCTGAAAGGCTGATGTTTTTTACATACCCTTTTCCGTTGGTTGTCCGTTTTACTGTTTCGTCATGGATGACAACCGGGATGCCGTCTTTCGTCAAATGAACATCAATTTCCAGGCCTTCTGCCCCCAATTCCAACGCCTTTATATAGGCCGCCATGGTGTTTTCCGGGCATACTTTGCTTGCGCCCCGGTGTCCATAGATTTTTGTCATATCTGGAAAAACTCCTTTCTGTCCTATACCATTACCAGAACGCTCGGGGAATAAACCGCCTGCCTTACAAGAAAAAAAGCCTCCTGGCGGGAGGCTTGGTTATGTTGCATTCGCCGAAGAACGGTGTTCGATGCTCATATCATTTTTTACAATCCATTTTATAAAATCTTTTTCCTTTTTTGTCAATGGCCGGGTGAGGAACTGCTGAAATTCTTTAAACAACAGATTGTACCGCTTGACTTCTTCTTGATCAAGCATATTATACCTCCCGTTGCTGACGTTTGGTCTTTTATTATAAAACGAAATAACAGAATTGTCAAACTATTTCTTGGGTTGATGGCCGGCTGTACATTTTACCAAGTTCTTCTGATCGTTCGGCCGCCCGTTTGACGCATTGCTCAATCGCTTTTTTCACTTGGAAATGGTCGAGCATCTGAATGCCGGCTTCGGTTGTGCCTCCCGGGCTGGTCACATTTTGGCGAAGCTTTTGGGGATGGTCCCCGCTCATCTTCACCATGTGTGCAGCCCCAAGAAGTGTTTGGGCGATGAGGTCTCGCGCTTCCTCCTCACTGATATCCATGGAAGAAGCAGCCTGCTGCATGGCTTCTACCAGATAGTAAACATACGCGGGGCCGCTGCCCGATAAACCGGTTACGGCATGCAGACTTTCTTCCCGAAGGCAGGTTGTGGTGCCGATACAGCTGAATAATTCTTCGGCGAGCTGCATGTGTTTAACTTCGGCAAATTTCCCGCCAGCGATGCCTGTTGCCGAATACCCAATGGCTGCAGAAGTGTTTGGCATGGCCCGGATGACAGGGACCGGGGCATCAAGCAGTGACGAAATCAGGCCAGTTGAAATACCTGCGAGAACCGAGATGATGATATGATCCGCATGAACGGCTTTATTTAATGACCGCAGGGCCTGTTCTGCATCTTTCGGTTTCATTGCCAGAATGAGTATATCAGCGTGGTGTGCGGCATCACCAGCAGATTTCGAAACGGTAATTTTATAGTTTTCTTGAAGCTCTTGCAGCCTTTTGGCATTGATTCGGTTTGTCACAATAATATTTTTTGGGTCAGCCAGTTTTTTGGCAATCATACCCGAAATCATGGCTTCAGCCATCGCACCTGCTCCAATAAAGGCAATTTTTTTATTCACGGCTATCCCTCCAATTTAGGTAAACTAAAAACGCACTCCTTCATCCTAGAAAAAGGACGGAGGAGTGCGATCCGCGGTACCACCTTAATTGGCTTGATAATAAAGCCCAGCTTGTTGCCTGTATCGAAGGCATACGATCAGGTTCAATCCCTGATGGCTCGGGGGATAGGTTCGTTCATCACGTGCTTGCAGAATCTTTCAGCCGGTGGATTCCGCTCTCTTTTAGCCGCTCTATGAAGTACTGGTCCCTTTCAGCGCCGTTTCAACGTTTAGTTATTAAAAGATATTATGCAATGGACACCTCTAGTATGTCAAGGCTATTCCATCTTTTTTTGGAATTTTCATTTATTTAAAGAGTGGAAGTTTTGCTATACTGATTATACTATGCAACGTAAGGAGGTCTGGTGCACCCTTGAAAGAAAAAATGATGGCCATCGAGCTTCCCACCCCTTTTCCGGTAGGAAATGTCAATGTGTATCTTATTCCGGGAGAGAAGCTGACTCTTGTCGATTGCGGCCCGAAAACACCGGAGGCCTGGTCGGTTTTTCAGGAAAAGCTTCGCGATTGGGGCGTTACCGTAAACGATATTGAGCAGATTATTTTTACTCATTATCATCCCGATCATGTTGGATTATATGCGTGCTTTGCATCCCCGCCGCCGGTTCTGGCAAGCAAGGAACAAATTCCGTATCTCAGCCAGGACCCGGAATACTTTTTACATAGAAACCAATTTTACGAGTCATTTTATAGTAAATCAGGGATGCCTGCAGAGGCTTCCCAGCTGGAGGAATACAAGCTGCAGCGATATCTCGGGTATTCTGCTGTGGTTCATCCGGACAAAATGATATCGGAGGGGAAGGAGATTCCCGGCCTGCCGGGATGGATGATGATCAAAACTCCCGGGCATTCTCCGGACCATCTCTCACTGTTTCACCAAGAAAGCGGAATGATGGTCGGCGGGGACTTTCTCCTCCAGCGTGTTTCCTCCAATGCGCTCATAGAACCTCCCGAGCCCGGAGAAACCCGCCGGCCCAGACCCCTCTTGCAGTACAGGGAATCGCTGCGAAAAGCAGCTGTTCTCCCGGTCAAGCGGATTCTGCCGGGACATGGCGATGACATTACCAATTGCCGGGAGCTGATCCAGGAAAGGCTGGAGGAACAGAACAACAGAGCAGAAGTGCTTCGATCAATGCTTGCGGAAAAAATGACTGCCTATGAACTCAGCCGGCAGCTGTTCCCGCGGGTGTATAAAAAAGAGCCCGGACTCACATTGTCAGAAACGGTAGGGCATCTGGATCTGCTTGAGGCAGAGGGAAAAGTGCGGATTGAGCAAATTCAGGATGTTCTATATTACAGGAAAGCAGAATAGGAGTAAAAACGATGAACCAGGTAAAAGACAAAGTGATTGTGATTACAGGGGCTTCCGGCGGTCTGGGGGCTCAGGTGGCTTTGGACGCGGCCCGCATGGGAGCACATCTTGTACTGATTGCCCGCAATAAAGAGAAGCTTGAACACATAAAGGAAAAAATAAAGGCGGAAGGAAACCGTGAGCCGGTCATCCATCAACTGGATGTCGGGATTACCGAAGACGTCAGCAGAGTGTTTCACGAAATCACTTCTGATTTACAGATTGATGTGCTGATTAACAATGCCGGCTTCGGAATTTTTGACTATTTTGTCGATGCCGACCTTAAAGACCTCTCAGGCATGATGCAGACGAACGTGATCGGGCTTATGGCCTGCACGCAGGCGGTGCTGCCGCAAATGATATCGCGCGGATCGGGCCATATCATCAACATCGCTTCCCAGGCGGGTAAAATTTCTACCCCGAAATCCAGCGGTTACGCGGCGTCAAAGCATGCGGTGCTTGGTTTTTCAAACGGATTGAGGATGGAGATTGCCGAAAGCGGGATTCATGTGACCACGGTAAATCCCGGGCCGATTGAAACCAACTTTTTTTCAATCGCGGATAAATCTGGATCCTATGAAGGCAATATTAAAAAGTGGATGCTGTCACCGGAATATGTCTCAAAGAAAATTCTCTCGGCCGTGGGACGTCCGGTCCGGGAAATCAATCTTCCCGGCTGGATGAATGCCGGAAGTAAACTGTATCAAATGTTTCCAAGGCTCGTTGAAAAACTGGCCGGTAATGCCTTTAAACAAAAGTGAACGATAATATTATTATGTAAACAAAATTTTGTAAAAAAATGATGATTTTTCTTTATTTATTCGGGTTCCTTATTTCCATACCTTCTCAATAAAAGGTAAAAAGTCTTAATTCACTGGGACTTAAGTACTAAATGTGGTTTGTTCGGGCCAAAACTGGGGTATATCTAGTACAGGCTATCGACCGCAACAATAGAAAGAGGGGTAACGACAATGAATAAAAAAGTTTTATTTATTTCAGATCATGGGGATCCGCTTGCAAAACTCGGTGGAAAGCAAGCCGGAGGACAAAATAATTATGTATACCACCTGGCCCTGGCAATGGAAAACAGGGGATGGGATGTTGATGTAATAACCCATTGGTGTGATAAAGATGCCCCGCAGATAGAGAACTTTGGAAAACGTGCAAAAGTCATCCGCATCAAAGCCGGAATTAAAGGGTTTGTATCAAAAAATGAGATGTTTCAAATCTTGCCGGCATTTTTTAAAGAAATTGAAGAGGTTGCACCTCTTGACCAATATGACATTATTCATACTCATTACTGGCTTTCCGGGATCCTCGGACGCCAGCTCCGCAGAAAATACAACATACCGTTTGTTCATACATCACATTCCCTTGGCGCTGCAAAAGAACGGGCTACAGGAGAAAGGGATGAGCGCAGATTTCAGTATGAACGAACCATTCTCCGTTCCGCCAACCGTGTGATCGCCACCACCAACAGCGAAAAAAGCCTGATTCATGAAGTGGCTAAACAGCCTGCGCCTGTAGATGTTATTCCAATTGGTGTATCTCCTACATTTTATCCATATAACCAGCGATCAGCTACCAAACAAAAGCTTGGCGTCCATGGACCTTTGGTATTTTATGCAGGAAGGCTCGAAGAAACGAAAGGCGTTGAAACCTTGCTTCAAGCTTTCAGGTATTTAATCCAATGGGGCGATGTGCCGTCCGACACCAAACTGGTTCTGGCCGGAGGACAAAAGGAAGAGATCGACGACGACCAGCTTCCGGTGGCGGAGAAACAGCGCTCATGGGTAAAAGGAATCGAGCGTTATGTCCGTTTTGTCGGGCCAAAAAGCCAGGAAGAACTGGCAGCCTACTTTAATGCGGCGAATGTGGCGGTTGTGCCGTCCTATTATGAATCGTTCGGTATGGTGGCCGCAGAAGCCCAGGCCTGCGGTTGCCCTGTGATTGCATCGCGTGTCGGCGGACTGCAAAACGTGGTCGTTGAAGGGGAAACCGGCTTGCTTGTTACACCAAAAGACCCGCAGGATCTGGCTTTGACCCTTGAAATTATTTTAAACAATGATATTATCGCACAAAGGCTTGGCAAACAGGCGTCCTCTCTTGCAGAACGCGATTATCGCTGGCCAAATGTGGCAGCGAGAGTCGAGCAGGTATATGAGGAGGTTCTGGAAGGTGAAACAAAAAAACGTTACACATCTTTTAGCTACTGATCTTGATGGAACGCTTGTAGGAGAAAAGGAACTGACTTCTGCCTTATTTGAATATTACGGGGAACGAACCTATGAGGTTGAACTCGTCTATGTGACCGGACGGCATCATGATTCGACGATGGAACTGATCAAGGCAGAAAACCTCCCTATGCCATCCATCCTCATTTCCGATGTAGGAACAGAAATGTATGATTTTGATGATCCGGAGCTTCATGAGCGATGGAAAAAAACACTGGAGGAGCAGTGGTGGCCCGAGGAAATTTCCCGGATTGCCGCCCAGTGCAGCGGGCTTACGCCTCAATCCATTCCATCTACACACCGGCTTTCTTACTTTGCCGAGGATGCAGGAGCATTTGAAGAAGTAAAACAAAAACTGGAAGAAAACGGAGTACCGCACAAGCTGATTTTTAGCTCGGGCAGAGATGTGGACATTCTTCCGCCAAATGCTGGCAAGGGTGAAGCCCTTTCCTTTCTGCTTCGTGAAAAGGGGTGGGAGAAAGCCAATGTTCTTATTGCCGGCGACTCCGGAAATGATCGTGACATGATTACAATGGGCTATCCTGCCGTTGTGGTGGGGAACTGCCAGGATGAACTGAAAAAGCTTCCTGAACATCCGCTTATTTTCCGGGCAGAAAACCACTGCGCCGGGGGGATCCGGGAAGCATGGGAACATTTTTTTGAAAAGGAAACGGTGGAAAGCAACGGATAACGCAAACCCTCTCTTAAAGACAAGAGAGGGTTTTTATTGTTGGGTCACAAAATCATATACGACATCCTGCACGGCGAGGTAAGGGTCCGATCCTTCTGCGGTTTGCCAATCCTTTTGGATGTGCTCCAAAAGCAAGGCATATTCCTTTTCCGTATACGGGATGGTTTCTTTATCGTCAAAATAGGTTAACAAGGCTTTTTCCAGCCATTTGCGCAGCAGGCGCTCTTCCATTATCTTCACCCTTTCCTCTTGTACACAATTTAGCTTACCTGCCATCCGTGGTCAATGATTTTTAAGGGTGGAAAAGTACCTGAAAAAATTTCCATTGAGAACAGAACATATATTCGGTTAAAATGGGTATACATAATAAAGGGAACGAACGTTTGTATTTGAAGGAGTGAGGAAGTTGATCGATTATTCCAAGGTTCAAAATCGTTCAATTTTGTGCATGGACATGAAGAGTTTTTATGCCAGCTGTGCGGCTGTGCGTTTAGGGCTGGATCCGCTGGACTGTTACCTTGCCGTCGTCGGGAACACCGAAAGGCAGGGAAGCGTGGTCCTGGCTGCTTCTCCCTGTTTAAAAAGGGACTTTGGTATCCGGACGGGAAACCGGCTTTTTGAAATTCCCAAAGACAGCCGCATTCATATTGTGGACGCCCAAATGTCCTTTTTTTTAAAGCGCTCCATGGAGATCACGCGTCTGCTTAACCGATTCGTCCCGAAGGAAGCCATTCATACGTACAGTGTGGACGAAAGCTTCATACAGGCGGACGGCACCGAACGGTTATGGGGAGGGCCGATGCAGCTGGCAACAGCCATTCGCACCGCCATCAAGGAAGAGTTCGGCCTGCCCTGCGCGATCGGCATCGGCCCCAATATGCTGATGGCGAAACTCTGTCTTGATTTGGAGGCGAAAAAGGAAGGGGTGGCCACGTGGACGTATGAGGATATTCCGAAAAAACTATGGATCCTTTCGCCCCTGAGCAAGATGTGGGGCATTGGGTCACGGGTGGAACGGACGCTCAACCTGATGGGGATCACGACGGTCGGGGATCTCGCCCACTATCCTTTGGCGCTTTTGGAAAAAAAGTTCGGCATTATGGGAAACCAGCTGTATTATCATGCCTGGGGTGTGGACCTCTCGGAGGTCGGGGCGCCCATTATGCAGGGACAGATCAGCTATGGCAAAAGCCAGATTCTCCTGAGGGATTATACGGACCCGAAGGAGGTACAGCATGTCATCCTCGAAATGTGCGAAGAGGTGGCAAGGAGGGCCCGGACAGCCAAAAAGGCAGGGAGAACGGTCAGCCTTGGAATCGGCTACAGCAAGGAGGAATGGGGAGGAGGGTTTTACCGCTCAAAAACCGTTCCGGAACCGACCAATATTACAATGGAGATCTATGAGATCTGCCTGGAGTTGTTTCATACGTTTTATGAAGGAAAGACCGTCCGAAAGATTTCGATTTGCCTTTCCAATGTGTGCGAGGACAATGAGACTCAATTAAGCATCTTTACGCTGGAGCATCCCAAAAAACGAAAGCTTGGGTATGTGATGGATGATATCCGCAAAAAGTACGGATCAACTGCTCTTCTTCGGGCCGTCTCGTATACGAGCGGGGGGACAGCACTGCACCGCAGTACCCTCCTGGGCGGCCATAAGGCATAGAGAAAGGAGGACGCCTCACCTATGATCAAAGACCGAGGAAGCCTGAAATGGACCTCCATGATGCTGCCGGAGCATGTGAAGCACTTAAGGGAATGGGAACAGGAAGACAGAGATGCAGCTGAAGACCATGAATGGGATGAGCAGCTGCTGGAGGAGATGAATCAGCAGATTCTTCTGGCTATGGAAGAGGCAAGCCAGGTGGAGATTATGTGCCGGGGCGGCGCTCTCACGAGCAAACGAGTGAGGGGACGCATCCATTATTACGATCCCTACCGCCGTATGCTCAGGATGATGGATGAAGCAGGAGGGCGGCAGGACGTTTACCTGCAGACAATCGTCGCCATTATCCATTTATAAGGCGCAAAAAACAGCTGGCTGGTATGAAAAAACTGCCCCACTGGCATTCAGGGGGCAGTTCATTACCAGCCGGCTTAGTCGGCGTTTTCAAACAGATCGGATTGGAACAGCTGGTCCTGCAGACCGGCTAAATCGGCCCTGCTTGTTATTTCAATCTCCTGTCCCGGCTGGATCGATAAGGAAATCAATCCGAGAAGGCTTTTGCCGTCAGCCGTTTTCTCTCCTTTTTTTACATACACCGGTTCCTCAAAACGGCTGGTAAACTGCACAAACTGGCCGGCATCTTTGGCATAGATGGGTTTTTTCGCAATGACTTTCAAATCGCTTCTCTCCCCCTGTCTCTCCTTTTTTATACAGCTTATGAAGGAGTAAGGAGGAAATGTCATAAATATAATGAAAATAAAAGTGACTTCTATCGGAAAGTAATGGAAAATATAAAGGTAAGACAGGAGAGAGGAGAAACATCGATTGATTCGCAGCAAAAGAAATTGGATGAAAATTTTAATAATCGCTATAAGTGTGGCCCTGCTGTGGTATTTCAACCACAAGTATTTGAATTTAACACCGGAAGTATTTAGGGAGTGGATTCTTTCCTGGGGCGTATGGGCACCCATTGTCTTTATTGTGCTGTACGGTCTCAGACCCTTTGTGCTGTTTCCATCCTCTGTGTTTGCGATTACAAGTGGATTGGCCTTTGGACTATACTACGGCTGTATGTATACCTACATCGGGTCGCTTTCCGGAGGGCTGATGACCTATCTGGCGGTAAGATGGATTGGAAAAAGGGCGATGAAAAAAGAATGGAAGGGCAAGTATCAAAAAGTGCAGGAGGGCATCAAAGAGAAAGGCTTCATATATGTGCTGATTCTCCGGTTACTGCCCATCCTGAATTACGACCTTGTCAGCTATCTTACAGCAGCGGCAAATGTGAAATTCAGAGATTATGCGGCAGCAACGGCCATTGGCATCATACCGGGAACGCTGGCGTATACCTATATTGGATCTTCGGTGGCCCATACCGGCATGAAGGAAATTTTAATTTCATCGATTATTTTGATCATATTGATTGTGCTGCCTGTGGTCACAAGAAAAAGGTGGCAAAAAAAGCTTGGCCTATAAGGCGAAACCTAAAGAAAGAAGCGCTGACACAATTCAGCGCTTCTTTTATGTAGTGGCCTGTGATGGTGTAAGCTGTTGAAGCAGCTGCTGGATCGCGGAGTCTGCATCAGCGCCCTCTGTAATCAGGAGAAAGGATTCATCCTTGCGAAGCATCATAAAGAAGGTAACCAGGCAAGATAATTTTTTTGCATGAAGGGTGACGCCGTTTTTGCAAAGAAACACGTTGGATTGATAAGAACGTGATAAATTGACGAAATCTGTTATCTTTTGAATGGTAAATTTAGAAGCATCCTGTGTCATGGAAACGGTTTTTGAACAAATCTTTTTCATGTATGATATCCTCCTGAAATGGATTGTATAATAGTCGATTTAAAACGTATCTACCCCATACCCGAGGCGATTAAACCAAAGAGATTGAAATTGGCGGGAAAGGGAATAAAGAGGAGGATAAGACAGGAAAGGAGAATGAATGTTGTGTTTGAAATGATTTTTCATTTTTTACGAGAGCTGGGGGCTGCAGGCCTGTTCATTGGAACGGCACTGGAAGCTTCCTCCGTTCCCTTTCCCGGAGCGCTCGTTATTTTAATCTATGGGTTTCTGCTGAAGCCAAGTCCAATGGAGACAGTGCTGCTGGCATTAGCGGTAAGTGCTGTTTATACATTGTTCAGTTATGTGCCGTACATGATCGGCTATAAGCTGGAAAGCAAGATGAGAGAGAAGTTTGATGAGAAAAAGGTAGAGAAAACCAAAAGGGTATTCAAAAAATACGGTGAGTGGAGCATCGCGCTTTCGCGCCCGTTTGGTATAGGAAACTATGTTTCGTATGCGGCAGGGATGAGCAAGGTAAACCGCTGGAAGTTTGGAATATTAACCTTTATTGGTGTTTTCCCCCTGGCCATTGCCATGTTGTTTTTGGGCAGGCTGGGTGAAATAAAAACCGTCAACTCCATTCTCGAAGCGTCACAGACATACATTCTGATTGGTGCAGGCGCTTTACTACTTTGTTACCTGCTCTACAAGTTTTTGTACAAAAAACGGAAACGAAGGGCTGCCGGCTGACCGGCTGAACGCCTACTTGACCGGCTGAACGCCTACCTGACCGGCTGAACGCGTTCTTCATATAGGAAAAACGGCGGAACCAACAGGTTCCACCGTTTTATTTTGGAGATCAGGCTTTGGATTCCCGTTGTTCTCTTTTCGCCTGCTTCCTGAAAAAGAGTTCATATAGTACAGGAACAATAAGTAATGTGAGCAGGGTGGAGGTCGTCAAACCGCCGATTACCACCACGGCGAGCCCTTTTGAAATCAGCGTACCCGATGAAGAGGTCAGGGCCAGCGGAATAAGGGCTGCAATTGTGGCAAATGCCGTCATCAGAATTGGTCGAAGTCGTGTTTTTCCGGCTTCAAGCAATGCTTCTCGAATTGTCATGCCTTTCAGATCGCGGTTTTGTCCGATCCGGTCGACGAGAACGATGGCATTGGTGGTTACGATTCCGATCAGCATGAGAATGCCGATCATCGCACTGACTGAAAGCGGCTCATCCGCCAGGTACAGACCGCCTATTGCACCCACCGGAACGAAAATAAGAGATGACAGAATAATAAATGGGATCCGTGCACGGCCGAAGGTGATGAGCATCGTCAAGTAGACAAGGCCGATGGCTACAGCAATGGCTAGGCCAAGCTCTTTAAAGGTTTGGGTGGTTTCTTCACTTCCGCCACCACCTTCAGTCGACACATCTTTTGGAAGGTCCACTTTATCATTTACGCTCTTGATGACATCCTGTGTGACACCTTGGACGTCATTGCCCGGAATCTGTGCAGACACTTGAGCATAAACCTTGCCATCGAGTTTCTGAATCGCGGTTACAGCATCTACATCCTGAATGTCTGCCACTTCTGAAAGGGCAACCGGGCCTTTGGTGCCGTAAACTTTAAGGTCCTTAACTTCATCAAGGGATTTCGGCGCTTTATTATAGGCAAGCCGGACATCACTTTCTTTTCCGTTCAGTTCAAGGTTACCGACAGAGACAGGCTTGGTGGCATCATTGATAATGCCGAGCACCGTATAGCCTGAGACTCCGGCATCTGCGGCTTTTTTCGTATCAATTTTTACGATCCACTGACGCTGGGTATCTTTGAAGTTATTGGATACATATTTAAGGTCGTTACGTGATTTCATGTATTTTTCAACGGATGCAGCACCTTTTTGCAGGTCATCGAGATTGTTGGAATACAAATCGATGTTAACTTCATTGTTAGACGGCGGCCCGCCCGACTGCGCTTCCTGCAGGCTGACCACAGCATCTTTGCTGTCCTCGTCCACAATGGTCTGGATTTCTTTTTCGAGAGATTTGATCTCTTTATCCACATTGGTATCTTTTTTAAGGTTAATAAAATAGTTGGCTACATTCTCACGTTTTAACCCGGACTGGAAGTCACGGCTGCCAATGCCGGCGGTTACCTCTTTTACGGTATCCCGCTGATCGAGCATCTTCTCCACCTTCAGTGACACGTCATTTGTTTTTTCCACAGTGGTGGAGGCAGGAAGTTCAATGTTTGCCGTAATGGTCTTTTGTTCTTCATTCGGCAGGAAGACAGCTCCAAGCTTTGTAGACAGGAACAGAGAGCCTGCGAGAAGAACGATGGAAACGAACAGGACGATGAATTTATGGTTCAGGGACGAGCGGATCACTTTCGCGTACGCCCGCTGAAGAGGACCATCGTTGTTTTCCGGTTTCACTTTTTTGAACGCGAACTTGGCCAGGATCGGCACGATCGTAATGGCTACAAGTAAGGAAGCCAAAAGGGCAAAGACGACGGTTAAAGCGAACGGCAGGAAGAATTCTCCGGTAATACCCCCGACAAACCCGAGCGGCAGAAACACTACCACGGTCGTCAATGTGGAGGATACAATCGCACGGAGGATCTCCTTGGTCGAATCGATGACCAATTCGTTTTTGCTGTATTCTCCGCTGCTTTTGCGGATCCTTCGGAAGATGTTCTCAATGACGACGATGCTGTCATCCACGACCCGGCCCACTGCTACAGCCATTCCGCCTAGCGTCATGATATTAAGCGTAATATCGAGCTGATTCAGGAAAATCGCGGATATGAGAATCGAAAGTGGAATGGAAACAATCGCAATAATCGTTGCACGAATGTTTCTCAAAAACAAGAGAACGGCTAACGAAGCAAAGAGTGCACCGAACAATCCTTCCTTGATCAGGGAATTCACGGATTCCTTAATCCCGCTTGCCTGGTCGAAACCGATGGCATAGTCCATTTTGTCTTTGTATTTGTCTTTGTTTAGAACAGACATGACGTTATCGGCGACATCGACGGTATTGGCATCCTGTTTTTTGGTAACCGCCATGGATAAAGAACGTTTTTGGTTATAACGGGTAATTTCGTTCACATCTTCGGACTGCTTAATGGTGGCAATGTCCCCAAGCTGAACACTTTGTGGAGCTGCAGCACCCGATGGAGCACCGCCACCTGCACCACCTTGCTGTGCGCTTTGGCCGGAAGGTGCACCTGTGCCTGCACCGCTTTGTGAAGCTCCGGCCGGAGGTTCTCCGGCAGAAGGGGCTCCGCTTCCTGATTCTTGACCAGATGATTTTTGGGCTGTTCCTTGAGACGAAGGAGTCAGATCAAGGGATTTTAATTCCTTGATTGTTTTTAGTTGTTCCTCGACACGCACTGGCACGGAGATGTCACCTGAGGTCACATTGCCGGCAGGGAAGGAGAGAAATTTAGAATTGATCTCGTCTTTGATGGTGCTCAATGATAATCCTAGCTGCTGCGCCTTTTTCTGGTCGACCTTAATGGATACGAAATCTTCTTTCACACCGCCGACTGAGACGTTATTGATTCCCTGAATTTTTTTCAGTTCAGGCACCAGCTCATCCTCAACAAAGGGCTGAATGTTCTCTCCTTCTTTAGGGAATAGAGAGATATTGTAGATGGGGATGGTTCCGAATGAAAAGCGGTTCACTTCAACACTAGCCGTATCGGGAAGGTCGGCTTCTTTAGTGATTGTGTTAATTTGATCCTCTATATCATCCATGATTACGGAAAAAGGAAATTCAAGGTTTATGATTGAGACACTTTCAAGTGAAGTGCTTTTTACCGACTTTACGTTGTTAAGGCTTTTTAATTTTTCTTCAAGCTCATCCGTTACCTGCTTGTTGACATCCTGTGGAGACGCGCCCGGGTAGGTGGTCTGAACGGTGATTTGCGGGAAATCCACATTCGGAAGCAGGTCAACTTTCAGGGAGCTAAAAGAAAACAAGCCGCCCAGGATAAACAAGAAAGAAAAAATAAAAATAGCGACTGGGTTCTTTAAGCTGAATTTCGTTAGCCAGTTCATGTTTCACTCTCCTTCAGTATTTTATATGTGTATTTTCACATATGTTTAAGGTTAGTATAATAAAAGTACTATAAATATATCAAGCATTAACCATAGTTAATTGTGAAGAATGTGTTAAAATGACATACAGATACGGAAAGAAGGAATGAAAAGATGGCGTTGAAGTATGCGCTTCTTGGCTTATTGACCAAAAATGAAGCAACCGGATATGAACTGAGCCAACAGTTTAAAGAAACCATGATTCATTTCTGGAGTGCCCATCATACGCAGATTTACCGTCAGCTTGTTAAGATGGAGGAAGAAGGACTGGTCTCCTCGCAAGTGGTTCATCAGGTGGATTATCCAGATAAAAAAGTATATCGGCTCGAAGATAAAGGCTATGATACGCTGCTTCAGTGGCTGCTGAGCAAGGAGATTCTCCCGTCCAATTTAAAGGACGATCTGCTGCTCCGGGTATCGCTGTTTCAGTTAATCCCGCCCGATGAAGCAATTGCCTTTTTAGAGCGGGCAAAGGAACAGCATATGTTTGGCCATGGCTTAATGGAAAAATGGAGAGACAGTCATTTTCCAGAAGGGCAGTTTAACCAGGGAGATTTAGGAGAATACTTAACATCTGAATTTGGAAAACGTTATATGCAGCATTGGATTGAATGGTGCGACTGGGCAATTCATGTGATCAAGCGTACAAAAGAGAAGGGCAGTGATGATGAATGATCCTGGAATGGACAGAAAAAGCAATAGAGAAAATAGAGCACAAGGTGCAGGGGGGACAGTTGTTTTTGAAATACGATACGGATGGCTGCGGCTGCGTGGTAAGTGGTGTGTCTGCACTCTGGCTGGTCGATGAGCAGCCAGATGGGACAGTGAGGATGGATACCAATTTTCTTCCCGTATATATGGAAAAAAGCAAACTGGTATTTTTTGATGAAAAGATGACGATTGATTACAAAGAAGAGCAAAATACATTTCAACTAAAAAGTCCAAACCAGATGCTTAATCCGAATCTTCGGTTTGAAAATAAAATAGAAACAGGAAAGGGCGCTTAACTCAAAGCGCTCTTTCCTGTTTGGAGAGCAAAAATTGCCGGCTTTGAAGGCCGCGGGAAACGAAGGGAGCAATAAATTCCACAGCCTCCAGCAGGGGCTCAAGCTGAATCCCGGTGCTGATCCCCATGGAATTAAGCATGTATACGGCATCCTCGGTTGCGACGTTTCCGGTTGCACCCGGAGCAAATGGGCATCCGCCAAGTCCGCCGGCAGATGTATCAAACCGATCGATACCGGCCTGGAGTGCAGAGAAGATATTCGCGAGGGCCATTCCTCTTGTATCGTGGAAATGGGCAGCAATCAACAGTGTGGAAGGAAGATGGTGCTTAAGAAGGCTGAACAGTTCGAACACTTCCTGCGGATTGGCAAGGCCGATGGTATCCGCCACGCTTAATTCATCCACGCCAAGCGCCGCAAATTCCTCAGAGAGGGCAAGAACCTCCTGCTCATCCACTTTTCCTTCATACGGACAATAAAAAGCGGTGGAAAGGCAGGCACGGACAAAGAAGCCCTTTCGTTTCATATCTTTAATCAGCGGGGCAAGCTCTTCCATGCTGTCTCTGGTGCTTTTGTTTATGTTCTTTTGGTTGAAGGTGTGGCTTACACCGACAAAAAATGCGGCATTTTTGCAGCCGGAAGAAAGCAGGCGGGAAACGCCTTTTTCATTGGGGACGAGAACAAGATTGCGCGTGACATCATCCAGGCAGTGCTCGATGATCTGTTCTGCATCACTCATTTGCGGAACCCATTTTGGTGAAACAAAAGAGGTGAGTTCCATTTCCTGAATTCCCGAGGCTTTCAGTTTTTGAATGAATTTAATCTTTTCCTGGGCAGGAACAAGCTGCTTTTCATTTTGAAGCCCGTCGCGCGGTCCAACCTCAATGATCGAGACTCTTTGGGGTAATTCCATGCTTCCTCCTATGTATATATCTGTCATTGATTCCTCTTTATTTTACGTTTTGGCCAGTTAAGATGCAATACAGAGAGAGGAAATATGATATGATAAAAGGGAAAATTCAGAAAAAAATACGGGAGTGAGAAGAAATTTATGGCGATACAGGAAGCAGTGATTGTAAGCGCTGTCAGAACACCGATTGGCAGCTTTTTGGGCGCGTTGAAAAATATACCAGCCACCGAACTTGGGGCGATTGTAATTAAAGAGGCATTGGAGCGCGCCAATGTTTCTCCTGATGATGTGAGCGAAGTGATTATGGGTAATGTTCTACAGGCAGGATTGGGGCAAAACCCCGCGCGGCAGGCTGCGATTAAGGCAGGGCTTCCGAATTCTGTTTCAGCAATGACCATTAACAAGGTATGCGGATCGGGTTTAAAGGCGCTGCATCTGGCAAGCCAGGCGATCATGCTTGAAGAGGCGGACATCGTCGTCTGCGGCGGGATGGAGAACATGAGCAGAGCACCGTACCTTTTGGATAACGCAAGAACAGGACTGCGCATGGGAGATGGAAAAATGTCAGATTCCATGATCCATGACGGTCTCTGGTGCGCATTTAACGATTACCATATGGGCATGACAGCGGAAAACCTGTGTGATGCCTATGGACTCAGCCGCGAGGAAATGGATGAGTTTGCAGCAGATAGCCAGCAAAAATGCGAAAAAGCGATCAATGAAGGAAAGTTCAAAGACGAAATTGTATCTGTTGAAATTCCCCAGCGAAAAGGAGAGCCGCTTCAATTCTCAGAAGATGAATATCCGAAAAAAGGAACGACGGCTGAGGGGCTTGCCAAGTTAAGACCGGCGTTTAAAAAGGATGGCACAGTAACAGCCGGGAACGCATCGGGAATCAATGATGGAGCGGCGGCTCTTGTGGTGGTATCGCGGAAAAAAGCCGAGGCACTCGGACTGACACCGCTTGCTAAAATCGTTGCCAACGCCAGCGCGGGCGTGGATCCAAGCATTATGGGAATCGGACCGGTGGATGCCACGAAAAAAGTGCTTGAAAAATCCGGGGTCACCCTTGAGAATATTGATTTGATTGAAGCAAACGAAGCATTCGCTGCACAGTCTCTGGCTGTAGGAAGAGAACTCCAATTTTCAACAGAGAAATTAAACGTGAACGGAGGAGCCATCGCCCTTGGACATCCAATCGGGGCAAGCGGCGCAAGGATTCTTGTCACCTTGCTTCATGAGATGAAAAAAAGGAATAACCGTTTGGGGCTTGCCACGCTTTGTATCGGGGGCGGACAGGGTGTAGCCACCATTGTTGAAAATGAAAATTGGAAATAAGGGGGACGGCATATTATGAAAATGGTGGAAAGCAGTGCATTGAATGCAGTGAAGGATATTCCGGATGGTGCGACACTGATGGTCGGTGGATTCGGCCTGGTAGGAATTCCGGAGAAATTGATTTTGGCTCTTGTGGAAACAGGTACAAAAGATCTGACTGTCATCTCTAACAACTGCGGTATCGATGACTGGGGGCTCGGCCTTCTCTTGCGGAATAAACAGATCAAGAAAATGGTGGGTTCCTATGTGGGAGAAAACAAAGAGTTTGAGCGCCAGGTGCTTTCCGGTGAACTGGAGGTTGAACTCACCCCCCAGGGCACATTGGCTGAGCGCATCCGGGCAGGCGGTGCGGGCATTCCCGCTTTTTATACCCCGGCCGGCGTAGGTACGCCGATTGCTGAAGGCAAAGAAGTGCGTACATTTGATGGGAAGGAATACGTGCTGGAACATGGGATGACGGCGGACTTCAGCCTCGTTCGGGCAGCACATGGCGACAAAGCAGGCAACCTCGTTTTTAATAAAACAGCGCGAAACTTTAATCCAATGATGGCTGCAGCGGGCAAGGTGACCATTGCAGAGGTCGAAGAATTGCACGAGATTGGTGAGCTGGATCCAGACTGCATCCACACGCCTGGAATCTATGTTCAGAGAATGATTGTTGCGCCTCAGGAAAAGCGCATTGAGCGACTGACTGTTCAATCATAAAGAGAGAAAGTGGGGATGGGCTATGAATAGCAGAGAGAAAATCGCCAGAAGAGCAGAAAAAGAAATAGAGGATGGCTTTTATGTAAATCTCGGCATCGGTATGCCGACTATGGTCGCGAACTACATAAGCGAGAATAAGAGTGTGGTGCTGCAGTCGGAAAACGGGCTGCTTGGAATTGGCCCTTATCCTAAAGAAACGGAAGTGGATCCCGACTTGATCAATGCCGGAAAAGAGACCGTGACTGCCATCAAGGGAGCCTCCTATTTTGACAGCGCAGAATCATTTGCCATGATTCGGGGAGGACATGTGAATATTGCCATCCTGGGTGGTATGGAAGTATCAGAAACCGGTGATTTGGCCAACTGGATGATTCCGGGGAAAATGATCAAAGGAATGGGCGGTGCCATGGATCTTGTTCATGGCGCGCAAAAAATCATTGTCATTATGGAGCATGTCAACAAGAGCGGACAGAGCAAAATCCTGAAAAATTGCAGTCTGCCGCTGACAGGAAAGGGAGTAGTGGACCGGATCATTACGGACCGAGCGGTTATTGATGTAACGGATCAGGGACTGAAGCTGATTGAAGTAGCTAATGGGTACAGTATTGAGGATATTAAAAACTGCACCGAGCCGGATTTGATCACCGATGAAGTAACGCTGGGCGTTTATTAAGGCAAAGAGAGCGGGGGAGGAAACATGACGGAAGTATATGTGGTAGAAGGGGCGCGAACGCCGTTTGGAAGCTTTGGGAAATCATTGAAAAATGTTTCGCCGATCCAAATGGGCACCCTGACTGCGCTGGAAGCGATGAAGAGGGCGAATATCGACCCGGCGCAAATCGGGGATGTAGTATACGGAAATGTCATTCATTCCAGCATAGACGCTGCCTATGCGGCGAGGCATGTCGCTTTAAAAGCAGGGGTTCCCGAGACCGTTCCGGCCATGCTGGTAAACCGTTTATGCGGTTCTGGGCTTCAGGCGGTCATCAGCAGTGCACTTGCCATTCAAACAGGTGATGCGGATCTGGCATTATGTGGCGGGGTTGAAAACATGTCCAAAAGTCCGCATTCTACCTTTAATCAGCGGTTTCAAGGCCAAAAGTTTGGGCACCTTGAGTTCGAGGATATGCTTCTTCATACGCTGACCGATCAGTATATTGGCTGCGGAATGGGAATTACCGCAGAAAATCTTGCAGAGAAGTACAGTATCAAACGGGAAGAACAGGATGAATACGCCCTTCTTAGCCATCAAAGAGCGGCTAAAGCGATTCGTGAAGGAAGATTCACACAGGAAACAATACCAGTTGTCATTGAGGAAAAAAAGAGCCTTACCTTCACGGTGGATGAACTCGTAAAGCCTGAATCCACCCTTCAGCAGCTTTCCGCCCTGCGCCCGTCCTTCAAAAAAGACGGAACCGTAACGGCGGGAAATGCAAGCGGAATCAATGATGGTGCGGTATCTTTGGTGCTCGCAGGTGAGGACTCCGTTAAAAGCAAGCAAGTCAAACCGCTGGCACGGATCGTATCCTGGGGAATCAATGGCGTTGATCCTAATATCATGGGAATCGGTCCGGTTCCAGCTTCACAAAAAGCCCTTGCTAAAGCGACCCTTTCCATTGAAGACATGGATCTTGTAGAAATTAACGAAGCGTTTGCCTCCCAATACCTGGCGGTTGAAAAAGAATTGAGTCTGGATCGTGAAAAGACGAACGTGAACGGGGGTGCCATCGCGCTCGGCCATCCGGTCGGTGCCAGCGGATCCCGTTTGCTCCTTACCCTTGCGTACGAACTCCGAAACAGAGGCTTGCGCTATGGATTGGCCAGCCTTTGCATCGGTGGCGGCCAGGGGATTGCCATGATTATCGAAAATGTAACTTCATAACCAAAAAGCTGCCAAACGCCATTTTCAGGCGATGGCAGCTTTTTTAACTTAGTTCTTTCTGGAAGTTGTGGCTTCGGAAGAAACGTTGATTGAAGTGCAAGGTGCGTGACAGGTGAGACTAAGGAGGCGTTTACGCCGGTAAAAGCGAGCAATCTGGAACGGAAATCAACCACTCCCAGAGCAACAAAGCTTATCTTAACGCCGGTGCTGATTGTAGACAGAAGCTTTTGAAAGGGAATGGATCACGGCAACTTCATCTGCCGAAAGTTCAGGTGTGTGAGCAGCTCCTACATTCGACAGCAGCTGATCAACGGAGCTTGCTCCTGGAATAACGGCTGCGACCGCAGGATGATGCAGGCAATAACGGATGGCCGTCTGGCTCAACGTCCGTTCACTGGCCAATTTGTCCTGCAGCCCTTTCACAAGTTCATGGATTTCTTTTCCTTCATATTCAAGATACTGATCACTTTCGCTGCGATTCAACGCCCGCTCGGAAAGCCAGCCTTTGGCAACAGGCCCACGGGCAATCACGCTGATCTTTTTGTGATGAAGGAAGTCAAGCATTTCTTCTTCCGGTCGCCGGTCAAGGATGCTGTACTGCATCATGACGCTGACAATCTCTGAATGCTCAGCGTAATATGAAATCACGTTTGGCCGGATGGACGAAATGCCATATTCACGAACCAAGCCCTCCTGTTTTAATTCGTTGAACGCTGAAATCGTTTCATCCATGTTGTCTTCAATCGTTCCTCCGTGAAGTTGGTATAGATCGATATAATCGGTTCCCAATCGGTGCAGGCTGTCCTTTATGGCTTGTTTTATGTATGTTTTCGAAGGATCCCAGTCCCAGCTTTTTTTATCTGCTGTCCAGCGATTTCCAACCTTCGTGGCCAGAACGACTTTATCTCTGAAGGGACGAATGCTTTTTCCTACGAATTTCTCATTCCAACCGAATTGATAGAGATCGGCTGTGTCAAAGTAAGTAACGCCTTCTTCATACGCACGCTTTAAAATTTCTTTTCCTTCCGCCTCATTTTCCGGCACAAGGGACATGCAGCCCAGTCCAATTTCACTGACTCGCAGCTCTGACGATCCAAGTTGGTTGCGCTTCATTACGTACCAGCTCCTTTATTTGATAGGTTTAAAAAAAGGGTAGCATGAAAACGGGCAAAAAAAAAACTTCCAGCCTGCAGGGTCACTGTTTTGGCCCCGGGGCGGAAGAGATCCACTCTTGCACTGTGGTATGTTCTTTCATATAACGCTTGAGCATGTACCGTATTTGCCACGCTTTTCCCACCAGGGTCACGCTTTTGGGCTGAATATAGATCTTCACTTGAACAGCTCCTTTTAAATGTGTGTTACGCTTTTCCTTATGGTAGACTTTATGTAGCCAAACAAGATATAGAACCAGGAGTGAGATCAGTATGGAACATTTAAATGAAAAGACCCTTTCTACTGAATCCGTCTATGAAGGGAAAATTATAGATTTGGAAATTCAGGAAGTAGAGCTTCCAAACGGAAATAAAAGCAAGCGCGAAATCATCAGACATCCGGGCGCAGTAGCTATTATTGCCATCACACCGGAAAATAAACTTCTCTTTGTCCGGCAGTTCCGCAAAGCGCTGGATAAAATTATTGTGGAAATTCCCGCAGGAAAGCTTGAAAAAGATGAGGATCCGCAAAAGTGTGCAGAGCGTGAGCTGCTTGAAGAAACCGGATATGAGTGTGAAAACTTGGAATACCTCACCTCGTTTTACACGTCACCGGGATTTGCTGATGAATTGATTCATTTGTTTTATACAGACTCTCTGAAAGAATGCAAAGAACAGCAGCCGGATGAAGATGAATTTCTGGATGTGATGGAAGTAACGCTTGAAGAAGCGCTTGAGCTTGTAAACGACCAGCAGATTCATGATGCAAAAACAGCCTATGCGGTGCAATATGAACAACTAAAAAGGAAGATGGAGAATCATGCTTAACACCTATTATGCCGATCTTCACGTACATATCGGCAGATCCCGTTCAGGGAAACCGGTGAAAATTACTGGAGCAAGAACGCTGACTTTATCCAATATTCTCGAGATGGCGTCCTCAGTTAAGGGCATCAATCTTCTGGGAATCATAGATTGCCATGTGCCGGAAGTCATTGATGAGATGGAAGAAATGCTGGCGGCGGGCGAAATGATAGAACATCCGGAAGGCGGATTGTGGTATCAGAATGTTTGTCTTCTTCCCGGGTCCGAAATCGAAATTTACGATGAAAACTGCAAGGGACCCGTACATGTTCTTTCATTTTTTCCTACCGTGGAAAAGATGAAGCATTTCAGCCTGTATTTGCGCGGAAGAATGAAAAACGTGACATTGAGCTCCCAGCGAATCTATGAATCGGCACACAACCTGCAGCGTGTCACCAAAGAGCTGGGTGGCCTGTTCATCCCTGCCCATGTGTTTACGCCTCATAAAAGTGTGTACGGGAAAGGTGTAAAGAGCTCGCTTTCTGAAATATTCCTGCCTGAACTCATCGATGCAATCGAGCTTGGTTTAAGCTCGGATACGAATATGGCGGACGGGATCCAGGAGCTTCGGCAATTTCCGTTCCTCTCAAATTCGGATGCACATTCACTGGAGAAAATCGGGCGGGAATACCAGACGATACAAATGGAAAAACCGACATTTGCAGAGTTTAAACTGGCGCTGATAAATAAAGAAGGACGAAGGATAACAGCCAATTACGGGCTCGATCCGAGGCTTGGAAAATATTACGAAACCACCTGTGCCAAATGCTCTGCGTTTATTTATGAAGAAACAGGAATGAAATGTGCCGAGTGCAAGAGCACCGCAGTCATCCGTGGTGTACGAAACAGAATCACCGAACTGTCAGCCATTCCGGTGACTCCGACTGACAGGGGAGAAAGACCGCCTTATATCCATCAAGTGCCGCTGGAATTTATTCCGGCTCTGGGCCCGAAAACGCTGCAGAAACTTAGGGATCATTTTGGGACGGACATGGCGGTGCTTCATGATATTGAAGAAAAGGATTTAAGAACCGTAGCTCCGCAAGCTGTCGTACGTCATATCCTTCTGGCAAGAGAGGGGAAACTGTCTCTAAAGGCCGGAGGGGGAGGAACATACGGAAAGGTTGCCCAACAGCAAATCTAGTAAATAAAAATAGACATACCTCCCTTTTTGATTCATAGAATGAATTAAGAGAGTAAGGGAGGAAAAAGAGATGGCTTCAATTAAAAGATTTGTTTGGTTCCATTTGCAGGAACACTATTCGCTTTACGTATTTGTTTCCGTCCTGCTGCTGATGGGAGTCATTTTTGGCGCTGTAATTGTAAACAGTCTGACCCTTGGGCAAAAACAAGATCTGCTGAATTACCTGTCGCGGTTCTTTGGTGAAGTCTCCGATGGAAGTTTTGCCAATTCACAGGATATGTTTTCGCAAAGCTACAGCCACTATATTAAATACATTATGCTCATGTGGATTCTAGGCCTGTCCGTCATCGGTCTGCCGGTCATTTTGATCATGCTGTTTATTAAAGGTGTGGTGATTGGGTTTACGGTCGGATTCCTGGTGAACCAAATGGGATGGCATGGGTTTCTGCTTGCTTTTGTATCGGTGCTGCCACAAAACATTATTTTGGTTCCCGGCATCATTATTGCCGCTGCCGCTTCCATTCTATTTTCGATCAAAATGATCAGGCAGCAGTTTCTAAAAAAATCGAGCGATCCTTTTTTTCCAAAGTTCTTCAAGTACTCGGCGCTCATTCTTGCTGTGGGGTTGTTTCTGGGCCTTGCGTCTTTGTTTGAAGCGTATCTCTCTCCCCATTTAATGGAAGGCGTGATGAGTTTGACCAAAAAATAAACCCCTATAAATTATCAGATAATAATTATTTTAAACTGTATATTATAATCATTTTAAATTGACACCTTTTCTTCTCATGACTTATAATATGGATGTGAAACATAAGGGAGGATCAGGTATGGAAAGCCGTATTGACCGTATCAAAAAACAGCTGCATTCCCAGAGCTACAAGCTTACTCCCCAGCGAGAAGCAACCGTTAGAGTCCTCCTGGAGAATGAGGAAGATCATTTAAGTGCAGAAGACGTATATTTGCTGGTGAAGGAAAAAGCGCCGGAGATAGGTCTCGCAACCGTGTACCGTACATTGGAATTATTAACCGAATTGAAAGTGGTCGATAAAATAAATTTTGGAGATGGGGTTTCCCGCTATGATCTACGAACAGAAGGAGCCGCTCACTTTCATCATCACCTCGTCTGCCTCGAATGCGGAGCCGTTGATGAAATTCAGGAGGATCTTCTGGAAGATGTAGAAAAAGTAGTGGAAGAAGGATGGAATTTTAAAATTAAAGACCATCGCCTGACCTTTCACGGGATCTGCCACCGCTGTCACGGGAAGGAAAAAAATGATGAGACATCCGAATGAATGATGCTCATCATTTTTTTATTTATTTACAAATTCAAAGGAATAAGTTAACGTAAAGTTACAGTGAAAATAGAAAATGTGTATAATCCTTTAATTCTTTGGCATAACCTGTACTAATAAGTGTACGGGGAGGCTTAAAGACATGGGATCTTGGCTGAAATTATGCTGGAGTGCATTCAAAATATTTTTTTCATTTACGGCCTGCACATTATTATTCTATTTTGGCTTGCTTTGGATCAATCAGGAATATCAGAATTATCATAGATACGACGTGCCAAAAGGAAAAGCAGTGAAGGTATTCCAAAACGATTCTGCCGCTGAAAGTGTGGACGAGAGCAATTGGCTCATCCGACTGCTGTTTTTTTACGAATCCAGTGAATGAGGAGTGCAGATATGAAAGATCATGTCCAGGATTTTATACATTACTTGATCGTCGAACGTGGTCTCTCGAAAAATACCGTTGATTCTTACCGCCGCGATCTTGAACAGTATGCGCTGTATATGGAAAAGGTCGAACGTATCGATGCGATCGGCAAGATTCAGCGTGCCAACATTGTAGGCTATCTGCTCCATTTGAAGGAAAATGGGAAAGCGGCGACCACCATAGCCAGAAACATTGCATCGATCCGGTCGTTCCATCAGTACTTGCTTCGGGAAAAGATCAGCGACGCCGATCCGTCAGTACATATCGAAACACCAAAAACCGAACGCAAGCTGCCCAAGGTCCTCTCGATGAAGGAAGTGGAAGCGCTTTTAGATGTTCCGGATTCATACCATCCTTTTGGTATGAGGGATAAGGCTATGCTTGAACTTCTGTATGCTACTGGAATCAGGGTGACAGAACTGGTAAGCCTGGATCAGTCCGATGTTCATCTGTCCATGGGATTTTTGCGCTGCCTCGGAAAGGGAAACAAAGAACGGATCATTCCTCTCGGCAAGATGGCGGCAAGTGCCATTCAGGTGTATTTGGAGTCCGGCAGACCGGCTCTCCAAAAAGGGAAAAGCGGCAATGCTCTGTTTTTGAACCATCATGGCAACCGTTTGTCACGGCAGGGATTCTGGAAAATCCTGAAACACCTTGCGCAAAAAGCAAATATTGAAAAAGAACTGACACCTCATACTTTGAGGCATTCATTCGCCACTCACTTGTTGGAGAATGGAGCAGATTTAAGGGCGGTTCAGGAAATGTTGGGCCATGCGGATATTTCAACCACACAGATTTATACCCATGTGTCAAAAACGAGATTGAAAGATATTTATGCTGCCTATCATCCAAGGGCGTAAGCCTTTTTTAAATTGAGAGGTCTGACTTCTGACATCATTCGATCTTAGTTTGCTGTCAGTCATGGTAGGATATAGTATCTAAAGATGAATTATTTTGTACTGGAGGTCATTAGGAATGGAATATAAACGGTTCAAACGCACATTTTTAATTGTGATGGATTCCGTCGGGATCGGGGAAGCACCTGATGCCGAAAAATTTGACGATAAAGGTTCAGATACGCTTGGCCATATCGCACGGGAAATGAATGGACTTCAAATGCCGAACATGGAAGCACTGGGTCTTGGCAACATTCGTGAAATCCAGGGAGTTCAAGCGGCAAAAGCGCCGAAAGCCCATTATGCAAAGCTTCAGGAAGCGTCGAACGGAAAAGACACGATGACCGGTCACTGGGAAATCATGGGTCTCTTTATTGACCAGCCCTTTCAGACGTTCCCGGAAGGATTTCCGGACGACCTGATTCAGCAGCTTGAGGAGAAATCTGGCCGCAAAATCATCGGAAACAAGCCGGCATCAGGAACGGAAATTATGAAAGAGCTTGGCGAGGAACATGTGAACACTGGTGCGCTTATTGTTTATACATCCGCTGACTCTGTTCTTCAGATTGCTGCCCATGAAGACGTTGTTCCGCTTGAAGAGTTGTACAACATCTGTGAAATGGCCAGAAAAATGACGATGAACGACAAATACATGATCGGCCGGATTATTGCCCGCCCGTTCGTCGGTAAACCTGGAGATTTCCAGCGGACTTCAAACCGCCATGATTATGCGCTTAAACCGTTTGGTAGAACTGTGATGAACGAGCTGAAGGACGGTGGCTATGATGTGATTGCGCTGGGGAAAATTTCTGATATCTATGATGGTGAGGGAGTGACTCAGGCGATCCGTACGAAATCCAATATGGATGGCATGGATCAGCTTGTAAAGTCCATGGACCAGTCGTTTACAGGGCTTAACTTCTTAAATCTGGTTGATTTCGATGCGTTATTTGGACACCGACGCGATCCAAAAGGTTATGGAGAAGCCCTTCAGGAGTTTGATGCCCGGCTACCGGAAGTGTTTGAAAAGCTAAATGAGGATGACGTTTTAATCATCACTGCTGACCATGGAAACGATCCGGTTCACCATGGTACTGACCATACACGCGAATACGTGCCTCTTCTTGTTTATTACAAGGGCATCGAATCAGGAAAACCGCTGAAAGTGAGCAAAACTTTTGCTGACATCGGAGCTACAGTAGCCGATAATTTTCATGTGAAGCTGCCGGAGCACGGCGAAAGCTTTTTAGATCAATTAAACTAGGGGGAAATGAAATGGGAGAATTGAAACCGATTCAAACGGCTGCAAATTTTATACAAAACAAACTTTCTTCCCAACCTGAAATCGGTTTGATTTTGGGCTCTGGTCTTGGAATTCTTGCCGATGAAATTCAAAACGCTGTCGTTCTTCCGTACAGTGATATTCCTGAATTTCCGGTCTCAACGGTTGAGGGTCATGCCGGACAGCTTGTCATCGGGGAACTTGAGGGCAAGCAAGTGATCGCGATGCAGGGACGCTTTCATTATTATGAAGGATATTCTTTGGAGAAGGTTACTTTTCCGGTGCGCGTGATGAAGGAACTAGGCGTAAGCAGTGTTATCGTAACGAATGCTGCAGGCGGAATTAACACGTCGTTTCAGGCAGGGGACCTTATGTTGCTTACCGACCATATCAACAACTTGGGTGACAATCCGCTCATCGGGCCAAACGACAGCTCGTTCGGCGTACGTTTCCCGGATATGTCGGATGCATACACGCCAGAGCTGCAGGAGACAGCCCGCCAGGCTGCATCCTCGATCGGTATTTCCCTCAAAGAAGGAGTCTATGTGGCCAACTCTGGCCCAAGTTATGAAACGCCGGCTGAGATCCGCATGCTCCGTATTCTTGGCGGAGATGCAGTTGGCATGTCCACTGTTCCCGAAGTCATTGTGGCGCGTCATTCCGGTATGAAGGTGCTGGGATTGTCGTGCATCTCCAATATGGCTGCAGGGATTCTGGATCAGCCGCTAACCCATGATGAAGTGATGGAAACCACTGAACGGGTAAAATCGAATTTTCTTGGCCTGGTCAAAGGCATTGTTAAAACCATTTAAGGGAGGAAGAAAAGATGGCTACACTATTATCAAATATGAATGAAGCAGCAACGTTGATTCAATCGAAAATAGAAGGAATGCAACCTGAAATTGGTTTAATCCTTGGCTCAGGCCTTGGTGAACTGGCCGATGAAATTGAAAATGCCGTTCAAATCGATTACAGTGAGATCCCACATTTCCCCGTCTCAACGGTTGAAGGACATGCAGGTAAACTGGTCATTGGCACATTGAACGGAAAGACCGTTTTAGCCATGCAGGGCCGTTTTCATTATTACGAAGGTTACAGCATGCAGGATGTAACGTTTCCCGTGCGTGTCATGAAAGGTCTGGGAGTTAAGCTGCTGGTTGTGACTAACGCATGCGGTGGAATGAACCCGGAATTTTCAGCGGGAGACCTTATGATTATTAACGATCACCTGAATATGACGGGTGCCAATCCGCTGATCGGACCGAACGATGCAGAACTCGGGCCGCGTTTTCCTGATATGAGCACAGCTTATACACCAGAACTTGTTCAATTTACAAAAGAAACAGCATCTTCTCTGGGAATTAATGTTCAAGAGGGTGTATACGCAGGTATTACCGGGCCAACCTATATGACGAAAGCAGAGCTTCGCATGCTTCGTACAGTAGGCGCAGATGCAATCGGGATGTCAACTGTGCCGGAAGTTATCGTGGCAAGCCATATGAGCCTGAAAGTGATCGGAATTTCCTGTATCACAGACATGGCGATCGCGGACGAGCTTGAACCGCTTACTCACGAACAAGTAGTGGCAGTGGCGAACCGCACAAAGCCAAAATTCATCAACCTGGTAAAAGAAATCGTAAAAAATGTAACTCTGTAATGGACAGATTTTCAGAAGTAGACCGCTTCTGGTTACTTGAACAAAAATAAAGAAATAGAAAGCTCAATGAGGTGGACATAAATGAGGGCTGTCGATATTATCTTAAAGAAACGACACGGAAAAGAATTAACAAAAGAAGAAATTGATACATTCATCAAAGGCTATACAAACGGTGACATTCCTGATTACCAGGTATCCGCTTTCCTAATGGCCGTGTACTTTAAAGGCATGACAAAAGAAGAAACGGCTCACTTAACTAACGCTATGGTTAAGTCTGGAGACGAGATTGATCTCTCCAAAATTGAAGGTATTAAAGTCGATAAACACTCTACTGGGGGAGTGGGCGACAAGACAAGCCTGATTATTGCTCCTCTTGTGGCTTCAGTAGGCGTTCCTGTGGCGAAAATGAGCGGGCGGGGCTTGGGTCATACTGGAGGTACTGTTGACAAATTAGAATCCATCGAAGGCTTTCAGGTAGAATTAACGACTCAGCAATTTATTGAGAATGTTAATAAACATAAGATTGCAGTTGTTGGCCAAAGTGGCAACTTAACTCCTGCGGATAAAAAACTTTATGCGTTAAGAGACGTTACAGGCACCGTGGACTCTATACCGTTGATTGCATCATCCATCATGTCCAAGAAGATTGCTTCAGGATCCAACGCTATTGTATTGGATGTTAAGTTTGGTTCCGGTGCGTTCATGAAGACGTTGGAAGATGCCAAAGCGTTGGCAAGTGCGATGGTTGGAATCGGTAACGAACTAGGCCGTCAAACAGTTGCCATTATTACAGATATGGACCAGCCTTTAGGACATGAAATCGGGAATGCAAATGAAGTTCAAGAGGCAATTGCCGTCTTAAGTGGTAAAGGTGATAAGGATTTAACAGAGGTTTGCTTGACACTCGCAGGTAATATGGCTGTATTAGGCGGGGCTTATTCTGACTTTGATGAAGCAAAACGTGAGTTGCAGAAGATATTGGAAAGTGGCAAAGCTGTAGAAAAGATGAGAGAATTTGTTGAATCCCAAGGTGGAAACGGTAATCAAATTACAAATCCTGAAACATTGCCTCAAGCTAAATATCACATCGAAATCAAGTCAGATGAAGAAGGCAATGTTCAAACCATTGATGCTGAATCGGTTGGAATTGCTGCGATGCTATTGGGCGCAGGAAGAAAGACGAAAGAAGACAACATTGATTATGCAGTAGGTATTACCTTGAAGAAAAAAGTAGGGGATATAGTTGCCAAAGGAGAAACACTTGCTGTATTCCATGCTAATTTTGAGGATATTGGTGAAGCAGAGAAAACATTGAAGAACGCTTACACATTTACAAATCAATCCGTGGAAGCACCTAAACTAATTCACGATATTATTAAATAAAAGAAATAATTGAATAAAAGCATGACGTAAAGGGAGTTTCTCAGCGAGAAGCTCCCTTTTTTTCTCTCCCGCTGATATTCCTGTATAAACCAAAAATTAATGGAAAAAATAGGGGTATCATGATTGGAGGGAAATGGAATGAAACGATACATAGTGGCTGCTGTTGCGCTCGCGCTTCTGCTGACTACGGGCGGAGGCCGGACATTTGCTTCTGAAAAAACACAAAGTCTTGCTCCAAATGCATCCTCAGCTATTTTGATTGAGCGTGATACGGGAACTGTTCTTTTTGATAAAAACAGCCATAAAAAATTGCCGCCGGCGAGCATGACCAAAATTATGACCATGATTCTGATCATGGAAGCCCTTGATACAGGAAAGATCAAACTGACCGATCCTGTAAGAGTCAGTGAATATGCTGCTTCTATGGGAGGATCTCAAATTTTCCTAGAACCCGGTGAAGAAATGAGCGTTCACGACATGATGAAGGGAATTGCGATTGGAAGCGCAAATGATGCTTCTGTGGCCATGGCAGAAAAAATCGGAGGCTCTGAAGCATCCTTTGTGGATATGATGAACAAGAAAGCGAAACAGCTGGGATTAAAGGACACATTTTTTAAAAATCCTACCGGGCTTCCTGCTGCGGGACATTACTCTTCCGCTCATGATATGGCTATTATGGGGAAAGAACTGTTAAAGCATGAAGAAATCACTAAATATACCGGCCTGTATGAGGAATATCTCCGTCAAAATACGCCGAATAAATTTTGGCTGGTGAATACCAACCGTCTTGTGAAGTTTTATCCAGGTACAGATGGCCTGAAAACCGGCTTTACACAAGAAGCCAAGTATTGTCTTACTGCTACTGCCAAAAAACATGATATGCGGGTGATTGCTGTGGTGATGGGTGCACCCAACCCAAAACAGCGCAATCAACAAGTCACGCAAATGTTTGATTATGCCTTTTCTCAATATGCAACCAAAAAATTATATGACCGCCATCAGATTGTAAAGCAGGTAAAGATCCAAAAAGGAAACAAGCAGCAGCTGGCCGTTGTGACATCCGAAAGCATTTCCCTGCTTTCTAAACGAGGAGAAAAAGAAAACAACGTGAAACCGCTCATTCAGGTGAATCCCGATTTGAAAATGCCGATTAAAAAAGGGCAGCAAGTCGGAACGCTGAGCATTATGAAAGGCGGAAAGACCGTAACAAAAAGTCCGCTTCTTGCTTCAGAGAATGTAAAGAACGCGTCTTGGTGGAGTTTGTTTAAACGTACGCTTGGACATATGGCGAAATCGTCATAACCTCATGTTTTGACTAAATGGGACGAATCCGCACTAGTTTTGTAATAGTGGAGGAATTCGTCCTTTTATTATCGAAAGAGTTGCGTATCAAGAAGAAGGAGGAGAGACGTTTGAGTCTTAACATCGGGCTGGAGATCAAGCATACAGTATTATGTATTCGCCTGGATGGGGAACTTGACCATCACACGGCTGATGAATTGAGGTCAAAGGTAGATGGTATTTTAAAGAATAAGAAAATTGAACATATCATGCTGAACCTTGAAGGGCTGGATTTCATGGACAGCTCGGGCCTCGGCGTAATCCTTGGGAGGTATAAACAAATCAAGAGCAATAACGGCGAAATGGTGGTGTGCGCCATTTCGCCTGCAGTAAAAAGGTTATTCGACATGTCCGGTCTGTTTAAGATTATCAGACTGGAAGAAAATGAAGAATATGCCCTACAAACCCTGGGGGTGGCTTAATCATGAAAAACGAAATGAAAATTCAGTTTTCAGCACTAAGCCAGAATGAATCATTTGCGCGGGTTACGGTTGCAGCCTTTATTGCACAGCTGGACCCTACCGTGGATGAATTGACCGAAATTAAAACGGTGGTTTCAGAGGCTGTGACCAACGCTATTATCCATGGCTATGAAAACTCGTCCGATGGCATTGTTTACATTGAAGTCTTGCTTGATGAGGATACTGTAAAGCTGACCATCCGGGACAAAGGCGTCGGCATATCTGATTTGAATGAAGCAAGGCAGCCTCTCTTCACTTCAAAGCCGGAGCTCGAAAGGTCCGGGATGGGCTTTACGATTATGGAGAATTTTATGGATGAGGTTGAAGTGATTTCCGAACCCTCCTATGGCACCACGATCCACTTGACAAAATTTTTGGCAAAAAATAAAGCGGTTATCAATTAAGGGGTATGCCTTATGGATGTCGAGGTTAAAGGCGGTAAAAACGAATCGTACTTTAAGGATGAGGAAATCAAGCTTTTGATTAAACGAAGCCAGGAAGGCGATCAGTCGGCCCGGGACTTGATCATAGAAAAAAATATGCGTTTGGTCTGGTCGGTCGTACAGCGGTTTATCAACCGCGGTTATGAACCGGATGACCTCTTCCAAATCGGAAGCATTGGGCTTTTAAAGTCGGTCGATAAATTCGATTTAAGCTATGATGTTCGTTTTTCCACGTATGCCGTTCCGATGATCATAGGAGAAATCCAGCGATTCATTCGGGATGATGGAACAGTGAAGGTCAGCCGGTCGTTGAAAGAAATGGGAAACAAAGTCAGAAAAGCGAAGGATGAATTGTCCAAAGTACTTGGTCGAACCCCGACGGTCAACGAAGTCGCTAAGAAGCTGGAGATCAGTGTGGAAGATGTTGTGCTGGCACAGGAGGCCGTACGGGCACCGACTTCCATCCATGAAACCGTATATGAAAACGACGGAGACCCGATTACTCTGCTTGATCAGATTGCAGACAGCACCGAAAATAAGTGGTTTGACAAAATTACCTTGCAGGAAGCCATTGAATCGTTGGATGAACGAGAACGCCTTATTGTTTACCTTCGCTATTATAAGGACCAGACACAATCGGAAGTCGCTGAGCGGCTGGGAATCTCGCAGGTGCAGGTATCCCGGCTTGAAAAGAAAATTTTGGCTCAGATGAAAAGCCAGATGGATGAATGAATCCATCTGGCTTTTTTGTGTGGAAGCTTAAATGTGAATGCAGCTTTTTGCCTATGGTAATTGATGGATAATTCTTGGAAGAAGAATGATACAACTTTATCAAATCCATACTAAACAAGAATGTTGAATATCAGGAGGTGCAGCCATGAAAGAATCTGCTGTTTACATAAGGATGAGACAAAAGGTTCAGGTTGTGCTTGAGCAGCCCGTGACACTTGGAACGGTTGCCCAAATAGTGGCTCCTCCGGCCCTGCAAAAAAAGCTGCAAATGCTGGTCATTTACCAGGTAAAGCCAGCCGATAAGCATTTAATCGTCCTTGATGTGATGAAAGTTGTTCAGCATATTCAGCACGTATGTCCGGGCATTGAAATCCAAACAGTAGGTCCCGCTCAATCGATTCTGGAGATCCAGTACAAAAAAAAGAAGCTTGCGCCTGTCTATTTTGTGCTTGTCTGGCTGCTATTATTTATTGGGTCCGCACTGGCCATCATGAACTTTCATGAGGATGTCAGTATGCAGGTGGTCCACCAAAAGATTTATTACATGGTGACGGGCACTTATGATAACCAGCCGTTGATTTTGCAAATCCCCTATTCCTTGGGACTTGGGATTGGAATGGTTCTTTTTTTTAACCATGTCTTTAAGAAGAGACTGAATGAAGAACCTAGCCCGCTTGAAGTAGAGATGTTTAAATACCAGCAGGATTTGGATCAGTACGTCGTCATTCATGAAAATAAGGAAACCGAGAAAAAAATTCATGGTGATTAAAAGCGTGTTTTTGGCCTTTATCGGTTTTGGCGGGGGCATTGCGGTAGGATCGGGGTTTGTGGCTTTTCTTACGGTGCTTGGCATTATTCCCCGCCTGATGCAGCTCAGTAAAACCTTTTGTTATATCAGGGGGTACGAATGGAGTGTCATCCTCGGTGCTGTCCTTGGCGGATGGGTAAATTTAAAGGATATATCCTTTCACCTTTCCCCGTTGCTGCTCGTGCCGATAGGTGCCTTCTGCGGAGTCTTTGTCGGTATGCTGGCTGCAGCGCTGACTGAGGTCTTGAATGTCATGCCGATTCTTGCGAAACGGATTGGAATGGGCGAAAGGCTGCTGGTCATCCTCATGGCGATCGTTTTAGGAAAAGTGCTGGGCTCTTTGTTCCACTGGATGGTTTACGTTAACCAATAAAAAAGAAGGAGTAACAGGTAATGTCAAATAAAGAACAACAACAAGAATATGCAAAGAAAATCAAACCTCTTCAGCCTAAACCCCCATACTTTATCAATTGCCTGAAGGCGTATTTGGTCGGCGGGCTGATTTGTGTCATTGGCGAGGCACTTATGAAATTTTACATGACCTATTTTAATTTTAATGAAGAAACTGCCGGTAATCCGACCGCGGCCACACTGATTTTAATTGCTGCCCTGTTGACGGGCATTGGGGTGTATGACAAAATCGGACAGTTTGGAGGAGCGGGATCAGCCGTACCCGTCACCGGTTTTGCCAACGCCATAACTAGTGCTGCACTGGAGCATAAGAGTGAAGGCATTGTGCTTGGGATCGCAACCAACTTATTTAAATTGGCAGGTGCTGTTATCGTATTCGGAGCTGTTTCTGCTTATATTTTCGGAATGATACGCTATGCGTTCAAAACGCTAATGTAAAGGAGTGAGGAGCATGAAGCTGCAAGGAAGACAGACGTGGAAATTTGGAGATCAGGTTTTCCTTAATTCCACAGGGACAGCAGTTGGCCCAATGGAAAGTGAAGGGCCGCTCGGTTCTTTATTTGATGTAAGATACAATGATTTGCACTGTAATGAAAAAAACTGGGAGCTTGCGGAACGGCGTTTGATGGAAGACTCCATCGCAAGTTGCCTTAACAAGGCCAAACTGACGAATGACGACATTAACTTTTTTCTCGCCGGTGATCTTTTGAATCAGGTAGTGACGGCAAACTATGTAGCGCGCGGCAATGAGATTCCATTTCTGGGCGTTTTTGGCGCCTGCTCCACATCAATGGAATCCCTGGCCGTGGGTGCGGCATTAGTGGATGGCGGGTTTGCCCAAAGGGTCGTGGCGGCTGTCAGCTCTCATAATGCAACGGCTGAGCGGCAATTCCGTTATCCGACGGAATACGGCGGTCAGAAACCGGATACCGCCACATTTACGGTCACAGGGGCCGGGGCTGCACTGATCACCAGTGAACCCTCATCGGTTAGAATCACATCTGCCACGATCGGAAAGGTTCATGATCTTGGCATAAAAGATCCATTTGATATGGGCTCGGCCATGGCTCCAGCGGCAGCAGACACAATTATGGCGCATTTGAAAGAGACCGGCATGGCCCCCGAAGAGTATGATCTGATTGTGACGGGTGACCTGTCAGGGGTGGGAGCCCCCATTGTAAAGATGCTCTTGAAGGAAAAAGGGATTGATGTCTCGGGTAATCACAGAGACTGCGGATTGATGGTATATCGGCCGGACCAGGAAGTGTTTGCAGGGGGAAGCGGCTGCGGATGCTCAGCGGTGGTCACGTATGGCCATTTGATAAAAGAACTGAATTCCGGCAGCTTGAAGCGGATTCTTGTAGTGGCAACCGGAGCCCTCTTAAACCCGACGATGATCCAGCAAAAAGAATCCATCCCTACGATTGCTCATGCGGTGGCTCTTGAAGGAACCAAAGGGGGAAGCAACTGATGGATTATTTATGGGCATTCCTTGTGGGTGGCGCTATTTGTGTGGTGGGCCAGCTGCTGATCGACATTTTTAAACTGACCCCTGCCCACATAACAACCTCCTTTGTTGTTCTTGGTGCATTGCTTGATGCATTTGGCATTTATGATAATTTGATCAAGTTTGCCGGAGCCGGGGCAACTGTCCCCATTACAAGCTTCGGACATAACCTCCTTCATGGAGCGATGGCTTCAGCGGAGGATCATGGTTTTATCGGAATTGCCATGGGAATATTCGAGCTCACTTCAGCAGGGATTTCATCCGCGATTTTGTTCGGTTTTCTTGTGGCCTTGATATTTAAGCCGAAGGGGTGAATCTGGTGGGGAAAAAACGCGTCATTCTGATAACAGACGGGGATCTTTATGCACTGCGTGCGGTAGAGCATGTCGCCCGCGAAATTGGAGGACGCTGTATTTCCCACTCATGGGGAAATCCTTCAAGGTTAACCGGCCAACAGCTTGTATCCCTGATCTTAAAAACGCCATATGATCCCGTGCTCGTCATGTTTGATGACTGCGGATTCCGTGGGGAAGGACCGGGGGAACTGGCTATGCGCGCAGTATGCGGACATCCGGGAATTGAAGTTCTCGGGGCCATAGCGGTTGCTTCAAAAACACGTCATTCAGAATGGACAAAAGTCCACTTCTCCATTGACCGCTATGGAAACTTTACGGAATTTGGCATTGATAAGAGCGGGCTTCCTGATCTTGAAACAGGGAGGATCAACGGTGACACGGTTTACATTCTTGATGAATTAAACCTGCCGATCGTCATTGGGATCGGTGATATCGGGAAAATGGCTGGACATGATGCGGTGGAAAAGGGGGCACCCGTCACCAGCCTGGCGGTGGCGACCATCCTAGAAAGGAGCGGATTTAATGCAGGAATCAAAGGAAAGACAGAAGACACCAATCAGTAAAAAAATCCAGGAAAACGAACATGAGCTGAAATCGAGGCTCGGGATTGGTGTCAGTTTTGATGTAGGAGTCAGAAAGCTTCATGTCTTGAAAAAGGAAGTTCAGATCTACTATTGCACGGGGCTATGCGACAGTCTCTTTATCATTGAAATCATGCGGGAGCTCATGGACATGGATCATGGGCACCGTGCGCCTTCCAATGTCAAAGAAATTTTGCACGATCACCTTTCCCATCAGCAGGTGGAGTTGACGGATAACCTGGAGATTGCCATAGACAGAATGCTTTCCGGACTGATTTCTGTATTTTTGGAAGGCGAAGACCAGGCATTCATCGTTGATGTAAGAAGCTATCCTGGCCGTCAGCCGGAAGAACCGGACATTGAGAAAGTGGTCCGTGGCTCAAGGGACGGATATACCGAGAACATCATCATTAATACCGCTCTGACCCGCCGGCGTATCCGCGACGAGCGGCTGCGTCATGAAATAATGCAAGTCGGAAAGCGCTCCAAAACGGATATTTGTATATCGTATATTGAGGATATTGCTGATCCAGGGCTTGTCGATCTTGTTAAACAAGAACTTCAGAGTATTGATATCGATGGTATCCCCATGGCCGATAAAACCATTGAAGAATTTCTTGTGAAACAAGGCTGGGATCCTTTTCCGCTTGTCCGGTATACCGAACGGCCGGATGTTGCGGCCCAGCATTTAATGGAAGGCCATGTTCTCGTAATCACCGATACGAGCCCAAGTGTTATCATTACACCGACAACCTATTTTCACCATGTACAGCATGCAGAGGAATTCCGTCAGACGCCGATGGTCGGCGCTTTTATCCGCTGGGTCCGGTTTGCCGGCATCATTGCCTCGCTTCTCCTCCTGCCGCTCTGGTACCTTTATGCTACACAGGAAGGACTGCTGCCACCGAATATCGATTTTATCGGACCAAACAAAACGACGAATATCCCTTTGTTCCTGCAAATTGTCTTTGCGGAAATCGGGATTGAAATCCTGCGAGTAGCCGCGATACATACCCCCAGTCCGCTTTCGACGGCGATGGGCTTGATCGCAGCGGTGCTCATTGGCCAGATCGCCATCGATGTGGGACTGTTTGTTCCGGAAGTCATATTATATGTATCAGTCTCAGCGATCGGAGGGTTTTCTACCCCAAGCTATGAACTCAGTGTTGCCAACAAAATGCTCCGGCTCGTCCTTCTGGTGCTAACGGCCATCTTCCATGTGCCCGGGCTTGTCGTAGGCGCCACTCTGCTCCTTCTGTATCTTGCTTTTGTGAAAAATTTAAATACGCCCTATCTGTGGCCTTTTATCCCATTCAACGCCAAGGCGTTTGTGCAGATCATGATCCGGCTCGCTGTACCTCTATCGAAAGTCCGGCCGAGCATCGTTCATCCGCAAAACAGCAAAAAGCAGCCAACTTCTTAAGAAGTGTTGCCGAATATCCAATTTTGTGATAAATTTGTTCATAACAATTGGATATGCCTCATTTATAAATAATGGGGTAGAGGCGCAAAGCGGATGAGTAGGGTGATGGAGTGAATGGACATGATGAAATCATCTTAAAGGCCAATTTGCCGAAGTGTGGGAATGATCCATCCGTTCTCATGCTGGGCCGCTGCCGAACAGACAGCGGACTGTCACTGCAATGCTTGCAGTGGAGAACTATTCCGGCAAATGGGGGTACGGTAGTAGACAGCCAGTGTACCTTATACATGGGCTGTCTTTGTTTTTTTCGTCGGAAAAGAATCTCTGCAGGATAGAAAAGGGGAGATTATGATGTACTTACATGGCACAAGCTCGATTAATGAAGATAATCATTTGACGATTGGCGGGCTGGACACGGTTCAGCTGGCACAAAAATACGGAACACCGCTTTATATTTACGATGTGGAATTGATCAGGCAACGCGCAAGGTCGTTTAAAAAAGCGTTTGAGGAACAAGGCATAAAAGCCCAAGTGGCGTATGCGAGCAAAGCATTTTCCTGCCTCGCGCAGGTCCAGCTGGTGGCAGAGGAAGGCTTAAGCCTGGACGTTGTTTCCGGGGGAGAGCTTTATACAGCTCTTGCCGCTGGATTTCCTGCAGAACGCATCCATTTTCATGGCAACAATAAAAGCTATGATGAGCTTCAATATGCCTTGAAGTCCGGAATCGGATGCTTTGTTGTGGACAATTTTCATGAGCTGCGCATGCTTAATGAGCTCTGTGACAAAATGAATACACAAACATCCATTCTTCTTAGAATCACTCCTGGTATCGAGGCTCATACCCATGAATACATTCTAACGGGGCAGGAAGATTCAAAGTTTGGTTTCGACCTTCAGAATGGCCAGGCGGAAAAAGCAGTGATTGAAGCACTGGATTCAGAAGCGATTACCCTTCTTGGGGTTCATTTTCATATCGGTTCGCAAATTTTTGAAACAGCGGGTTTCATTCTGGCCATTCAGAAACTGTATGATTACCTTGCCAAATGGAACAATGATTTATCCTTTTTTCCCAAAGTGTTAAATCTTGGGGGTGGATTTGGGATTCGTTATACAGAGGCAGATGAACCGCTCGAGCCCAAAGAATATATTGATGCGATGATCGGTGAAGTGACACGACTATCTGCTTCAAATTCAGTTTCAGTACCTGAAATCTGGATTGAACCCGGCCGTTCGCTCGTTGGAGACGCAGGAACCACCATCTATTCGGTCGGCTCACAAAAGGATATTCCTTCGGTCAGGCATTATGTGGCAGTAGACGGAGGGATGAGCGACAATATCAGACCTGCACTATATCAGGCCCAATATGAAGCGGCACTTGCCAACCGGGCGCGAGAAAAAGGAACAAAAAAGGTGTCTGTTGCAGGGAAATGCTGCGAATCCGGGGATATGCTCATTTGGGATATTCTTCTGCCCGAAGCGCAAACCGGTGATTACCTTGCTGTATTCTGTACAGGGGCCTATGGCTATTCCATGTCCAACAACTACAATCGTATTCCAAGGCCTGCGGTTGTATTTGCGGAAAATGGAGAAGAACAGCTCGTCGTCAAAAGAGAAACCTATGAAGACCTACTAAGGCTGGACCTGCCATTAAAAAACGGCGTATTGGCCGGTAATTAATCAAGCCTCACTGGACGCTCGGCCAAAAAAAGCATAAAATAAGGAAGTATGCTGAATTCAGGAGGTAATATACATGAAAAAAGGTTCAATTGAATTTGAAAACGGAGAAAAAATATCAATCGAGCTGTTTCCGGAAGAAGCACCCGGAACGGTAGCAAACTTTGAAAAGCTTGCAAACGAAGGGTTTTATAATGGGGTAACTTTCCACCGTGTTATTCCCGGCTTTGTAGCACAAGGCGGAGATCCTACGGGAACAGGGGCAGGCGGCCCTGGGTATACCATTAAATGTGAAACCGAAGGAAACCCTCACAAGCATGTCGCTGGTTCATTATCCATGGCGCACGCAGGAAGAGACACAGGCGGAAGCCAGTTCTTCATTGTACATGAGCCGCAGCCTCATTTGAACGGTGTTCATACCGTTTTCGGACAAGTGACAGAAGGCATGGATACCGTGCTTCGCATCAAGCAAGGCGATGTCATGAAAGAAGTGAAAGTCTGGGAAGAATAATAGCAGAAAAAAGCCTCCATTTTAGGAGGCTTTTTTATTTGTTTCCATTTTCTTATTCCGCTGTTTTGTTTTTTCGTTTTTTTTGTGCTTCCCGCTCACGAATGATTTCGCTGCGGTCCCGGGTCCGGTGTTTATGGATAATCTGGTCATTATCCATATCGCTCACAGCTCCCCATAAGGAACCATGTTTCATTATGGATTGGCAGCAAACATCAAGAAGACCCTCATCTGTAACAGGAAGATTCATGTCGGTGTAGGGGCTACGGGTGGAGATATCACTGAGCCGTTTTTTTAACTGATCAAGCAACAGGGAATGATCAAGACCCAGTTCTGTAAGGTTATCTTTTTGGCCGTTAAGGCGTTTAATAGCACTTTCCATCATTCTGCGCGCCCCTTCATAGTTGCTCCTTCGTTGATGATAAAGGGAGACAGCAATCTGAATCAGGCCAACCCAGACGTCATTTTGCATGCCTTCTTTTTTCCAGTGTTCTTCGAGGACTTCATGGCACTCGAAATAATCCCTTGTTCCATGAAAGTATGCCAGAAAGTCAATATAAGCTTCAGGGTACATTGAAGGTCCTCCTTCGGACAGGTTCTTCTTTATTCTACTAAAAAAAGAGAAAGCAAAAAAGGAACTCCCTTTAAAATATGGTATAATTCCGATACAAGATACATTGTAGAAACAGAGGTTGCGAGAATGAAATACAGCGTGAAGATAGATGCATTTGAAGGTCCTCTGGATCTGCTGCTGCATCTTATTGGTACGTATGAAATTGACATTTATGATATCCCGGTCGCGGTCATAACCGAACAATATATGAATTATATACATACCATGCAGGAATTAAAACTGGATGTAGCCAGCGAATATTTGGTAATGGCTGCTACACTGCTTGCCATCAAAAGCAAAATGCTTCTTCCCAAACAGGAAGTTCTCGATTCCGATGATCAGCTTGATCTGGATGAGGATGATGACCCGCGGGAGGATTTGGTACGAAGACTGGTGGAATACAGGAAATTTAAACAGGCCGCGCATGATTTGAAAGAAAAGGAAACGGCCAGAAGCATGATTTTCACCAGAGAGCCAATGGATCTCACTTCCTATGAAAATGAGGAGGATGACCTGAATCCTGTAGCCAATGTAACGATTTATGATATGCTGGCGGCCATGCAGAAAATCTTTGTGAAAAAAATGGAGAAGGTTCCAAGAAAGACGACCATTGAGCGTCAGGAAATTCCGATTGAAACGCGGATGCAGCAAATCATTCAGGACATAAGAACCTCGGGCAGAAAGAAATTTTCAGAGCTGTTTACCACTTCGAGCAGGGAGCACCTTGTTGTTACGTTTCTCGCTGTCCTGGAGCTTATGAAAACGAAAGAAGTAGAATGCGAGCAAGAAGATAACTTTAGCGAAATCTTTATTTATGCACCAAAGGAGAATGAAGTTTGAAGCAATCAGCAGAACAGAAAGCAGTCATTGAAGGACTGATCTTTGTATCCGGAGAGGAGGGCATTGACAAAAAGCAGATGGCAGATGTTCTGCAGGTTAGCTTGACAGAAGTTGAAGCACTGCTAGAAGAACTGCTCAATGACTATCGGTCCGGCTCAAGAGGAATGGAAATTATCGAAATCGCCGGCTCCTATCAATTTGTGACAAAGCGTGAGCATGCATCTTATTACGAGCGGCTGGTCGCAGCTCCGTCACACACCAGTTTATCCCAGGCCGCCCTTGAATCACTGGCCATCATCGCCTATAAACAGCCCATCACCCGGGCAGAGATTGAAGAAGTAAGAGGGGTAAAAACTGAAAAACCGCTGCAGACTCTCTCATCGAAGGGATTGATCGCCGAGATGGGCAGGGCTGAGGGAACAGGGCGTGCCATTTTGTACGGAACGACCAAGAGTTTTCTTGAACATTTCGGCTTGAAGTCCATCGAAGAACTTCCCCCACTTCCTGAGCAGGTCAATGACCCGTCCATTGAAGAGGAAGCAGACTTGTTTTTTTCAAAGTTTCAGGAAACCATGGATGAATGAAAAGGAGCTGAGGATTTGTTGGAAATTCGATCATTTGCCGGATATGAGCTGCAAAAAGCAAAGTCTAATTCCCCTGAGGACCTTTTTAACCGTTCGGAAGTCAAGTATACCCATCAGGGGAAGGACCGTTCCTTTGAGTTGCTGTATGTGAGATTTCTAGAAGAACAATTGCCGGATCTCACAGAGCAGCTCACGATGGAAAATGGAGAGCAGCTCGCTGTGAAGGACATTGCTGCTCTTGCCTGCCTGATGCAGGCGGATGGCTATCTTGAACGCCGGAAAGTATATATCAATAATCAGGATCAATTCTCTATTCTGTTTCAGAATCTTGACTGGAACAAAGTGAAAAAGATCTGGCTCCAGTTGGAACAGCATACATCAAATCCTAAAGAATGCCTCCTTTAAACAGGGGGCTTTTTTCTATTTACAAGCGTAAAAGGAAAGGAAAAAGGGAAAACTCATATAACTACTTATTCGGAGGTTCGTTCATGCCTAAAATTCTATCCGTCCAAACAACAAACCTGCCCCACAAACTGGAACAGGAACAAACACTTGAATTTGCAAGAGGCTTATTTCGCAGCTCGTTTAAGGACATTGAACGGCTTTTGAAAGTCTTTCATAATGGAGAAATCAAAACGCGCTATTTCGCCAAGCCGATCGAATGGTTTGCCGAACCCCACTCTCTGCAGGAGAAAAATGACTCATATATCGAGAGTGCGACCCGGTTTGGCGGCCGGGCCATTCGAAAGTGCTTGCAGGAATCTCCGTTTTTAAACCGTCCGATTGATTATCATGAAATTGATGCCATCTTCTTTATTTCCAGTTCAGGCTTAGCCACACCGAGCATCGAGGCCAGGATTATGAATAAATTGCCGTTTTCCCCGCATACCAAGAGAATCCCGATCTGGGGTCTTGGCTGTGCAGGCGGGGCTTCCGGGTTTTCAAGAGCTTATGAGTATTGCAAAGCGTTTCCGGACGCCAACGTGCTTGTGCTGAGTGTGGAACTTTGCAGTCTGACGTTTCAGCATGATGATCAAAGCAAAAGCAACCTGGTGGGCACGTCACTATTTTCGGATGGAGTAGGCTGCGCCTTGCTTTGCGGGGATGAATCTGAGGCGAGGAGCGCCTCATCTCTTGACGCTGTGCCGGAAGTGAGAGATACCATGTCAACCCTCATGCCAAACTCTGAAGAGGTGATGGGATGGGATGTAAAAGACAACGGATTGTATGTCGTGTTTTCCCGTGACATTCCTAACATCATTCGTGGCTGGCTGAAGCCCAACGTGGATCAATTTCTTGAACGCAATGCCCTTACCGGCCGTGATATTCGTCATTTTATTGCTCACCCCGGCGGAAAGAAAGTGCTGGATGCCTATGTGGATGCATTGGACATGCCTCTTGAGAAAACGGATGTCTCCAAGGCTGTCCTTCAGGAATTTGGGAACATGTCATCCGCTACGGTCTTTTATGTGATGGAACGTTTTATGGCAAGAATGCCTGAAAGAGGGGATACCGGCCTAATGGCTGCGCTGGGACCGGGATTTTCATCTGAATTGCTTTATATACAATGGAGATAAAAAAGGGGGCGGATCCATGCTGTTCTGGATTTTTTTTGCAGTGCTGGTGATTCAACGGCTTGCAGAACTGTTGATTGCCAGAAAAAATGAAAAATACCTGCTTTCCAAAGGAGCCTTTGAAGCAGGACGGGAACACTACAAATGGATGGTCGGCATACATACGTGTTTTTTTATTTCGTTTTTAGTGGAAGTACTCTTGTATAATAAACAACCGGCATTTTGGTGGTGGATCCCTTTTTCTCTATTTCTTCTTGCCCAATGCGCCCGTGTTTGGTGCATCTCCTCTTTAGGCCATTTCTGGAATACGAAGATCATTATATTGCCCGGTGCTCATGTGGTGGCCAAAGGACCATACAAATATATAAGACATCCAAACTATGTCATCGTTACCCTTGAAATTATTACGATTCCTTTAGTGTTTCAAGCCTATTTCACAATGGTGCTCTTTCTCATTTTAAATGCGGTTATTCTGTCTGTCCGAATACCGGAAGAAGAAAAGGCATTGCAGAAGGCAACCAATTATAACGCCCATTTTGAGGGGAAGCATCGGTTCCTGCCAGGCGATGATCGCTGACTGGAAAGAATTTACCAATCATAACCGTCCGTTTTTTGCATAAACTTGTACAAAACAACTAAGGACGGGATACCATGCGCTATTCAACGAAAAAATGGACAATGCTTATTATAGTGGCTGCACTTCTGATGACCTGCATGCCTCCTCAAGTAAAAGCTGCAGGGCCTGGTGTATCAGCTAGGGCCGCTATTTTAATGGAACAGGAATCAGGAAGGATTCTTTATGCCCGCAATGAACACCGTCCCATGCGCATCGCAAGCATTACCAAGATCATGACAGCGATCCTTGCCATTGAATCGGGCAAGCTATCTGACCGTGTCACCATCAGTGATAGGGCGACACGGACGGAAGGATCTTCTCTCTATTTAAAACCGGGGGAGCATATTTCCCTGAATGATCTCGTATATGGATTGATGCTCCGTTCAGGCAATGATTCAGCTGTGGCCATCGCCGAATATGTGGGCGGCAGTCTGGATGGGTTCGTTTATATGATGAATCAAAAAACCCGTGAAATCGGAATGAAGAACACCCTGTTCAGAAATCCGCATGGTCTTGATGACCACGATGACCACTATTCCTCCGCCTATGATATGGCGCTGCTTACCAGGTATGCGATGGAAAATGAAAAGTTCAGGGAGATTTCCTCCTCTGTTATGTACCGGTCGCCACAAGAAGGCGAGAAATGGGAACGGGTCTGGAGGAATAAAAATAAAATGCTGAAGCTGTACCCCTATTCCACTGGCGGAAAAACGGGCTATACGAAGCTTGCTAAACGCACCCTTGTATCCACCGCCAAAAAGGACGACATGGGGCTGATCGCCGTTACGTTGAATGATCCCAATGACTGGGAAGATCACGCTGCCATGTTTAACTGGGGGTACCGGACGTTCAAGCTGACCAGCCTCGTTAAAAAAGGGGTTGTAGACGGGATTAAGCTTAAAGCGTATGAAAATAAAATTGAAGCGGCAAGGGACCTCAATTACCCCTTGATGAAGGGGGAGAAAAGGGAGATCCAAAAATCGGTGAATCTGTATCAGCCACCAAAAGGAGGAAAATGGAAAAAAGGAGCGGTGCCTAAACCAATTGGCAAAATGAAGGTGATGCTTGGAGACCAAATCATTGGTAATCTTCCTTTGTTTTATGAAGGGAAAGGCCTGGTGAAGGAAGACAGGAGTATCTGGAATGTGTTTAAACAGATGGTTGCCTCATTGTTCGCCATAAACGGAGGTACCCGCCATGGTTAATTACATTTGGGTGGGGATGATGGTGACCGGGTTTATTGTCGCGATTTTCAGCGGCAATGTGGATAAGGTGAATGCAGCCGTATTTAAAAGCGCACAGGAAGCCGTCACCATCAGTCTGGGCATGATCAGTATCCTTGTTTTCTGGCTTGGATTGATGAAAATTGCGGAAAAGGGCGGGCTGCTGGAGTTTTTGGCTCTTTTGTTCCGCCCGCTCGTTAAACGGCTTTTTCCAGATGTGCCAGAAGGCCATCCGGCGCTTGGCTACATATTATCCAATATGGTCGCAAACCTCTTTGGCCTCGGGAATGCTGCTACTCCGATGGGCATCAAGGCTATGGAACAGCTGAAGTTATTAAACGGGGGGAAAAACGAAGCGAGCCGCTCCATGATTACCCTGCTGGCGATTAACACTTCGAGCATTACGCTCATTCCTACGACTATTATTGCCATCCGGATGAACTACGGCTCGCAAAACCCTACGGACATAGTAGGGACAACACTGATGGCTACGGCTGTCTCCACCGTGTTCGCACTTTCTATTGACCGCTTTTTCTATTACAGGTCCGTCCGGAAGGGGAAAAAATAGAGTATGAGTTTCATAAATTCATTTTCCATCTGGTTTATTCCTTTTTTGATCGGATTCATTCTGCTATACGGCACCTGCAAAAAGGTGCCAACCTATGAAGCCTTCGTGGAAGGTGGAAAAGAAGGTTTTTCTCTTGCTGTCTCTATGATTCCATATTTGGTCGGCATGCTCGTATCGATATCCGTTTTCCGGGCTTCAGGAGCGCTTGATCTCCTTCTCGATTTTGGAAAGCCGCTGTTTGATTGGATGCATGTACCTGGGGAAGTTGTTCCGCTCGGGCTGATGAGAACCATTTCCGGAAGCGGGGCGCTTGGCATGACTTCTGATTTGATCGCTTCCCATGGCCCTGACTCCTTTATTGGCCGGCTTGCTTCAACGATTCAAGGGAGCACCGATACAACCTTTTACGTGTTGACCGTCTATTTTGGGGCGGTGGGCATCCGGAAAATGGGCTATGCTCTGAAGGTTGGTTTGCTGGCTGATCTTGTCGGTTTTATCGCTTCAATTGTGGTTGTCAGTCTCGTATTTTCATAGAACACACTGGATTGAACCAAACATCCGGTGTGTTTTTGTTTATAAACCGGCTTTTCTGTTGCGACCTTGTGAAATGGAAGGCGAGAGAGTATGATGTTAAATGAGGTGAAATCATGGAACGTTTACAAAAGGTAATTGCCCAAAGCGGCATTACATCAAGAAGAAAAGCAGAAGAGTTAATCACGGAAGGAAAAGTTAAAGTCAACGGAACCGTTGTCCGGGAGCTTGGGACAAAAGTTACAGGAAAAGACCGGATTGAAGTTAATGGCGTGCAAATCGAAAGGGAACAATCGGTTTACTTTTTAATGTACAAGCCATCTGGAGTGATTACAGCAGTTTCGGATGATAAAGGAAGAAAGGTGGTTTCCGATTATTTTCAAGATATCGTGGAGGAACGAATCTTTCCTGTCGGACGGCTGGATTATGATACATCCGGTGTCCTGATTATGACCAATGACGGTACATTTGCCAATGAGTTGATGCACCCGAAATATAAAGTGGATAAAACCTATATTGCAAAGATAAAAGGAATTCCGGAACGGGAAGTTCTGAAAAAGCTTGAAAGAGGGATCATGCTGGATGACGGAAAAACGGCTCCGGCAAGGGTTAAATTCCTTTCGGGAGACAAGAAAAAGCAGACGGCTATTATTGAGCTCACTATCCATGAGGGAAGAAACCGTCAAGTACGGCGAATGTTTGAAGCCATTGGGCATCCGGTCCTGAAGCTGAAAAGGGAACGGTATGCTTTTTTAGACGTGAAAGGCCTAAATCCAGGGGAATTCAGAGAGCTGACGCCTCATGAAGTGAAGCAACTGCGAAACCAAGCTGTCACACAACCGTCAAAAAAGAGGGGCCAAAACTAAAATACAAGGCGTTATAGTTAAGATGGAAACCTAGAAGCAGAAGATGGGAGCGTCGCACGTGAAGAAAAAGCAAAGACTGGTGTTTCGTTCGATTCTCCTTGTCATCGTTGCCGTTGCGGTAGGCTACACCCTATATAATAATGTATTTAACGATAAAAGCGGCAGTGTTCAAAAAGGAGATCAAGCACCCGATTTTGAGTTGACGGATCTACAGGGAAACAAGGTACAGCTTTCAGATTACAAAGGAAAGGGTGTATTCCTGAATTTTTGGGGAACTTGGTGCAAGCCTTGTCAGAGGGAAATGCCGTATATGCAAAAGGAATACAGAAATTATAAGAAGCAGGGAGTAGAGATTCTCGCCGTTAATGTGGGGGAATCCCGCGTTTCTGTTAAGAATTTTGCTGACCGCTTTCATTTGTCTTTTCCTATTCCACTTGATGGATCCAGGGAAGTCACCAAAGCGTATGGCATTGGGCCAATCCCAACCACGTTCCTGGTGGACAAAAACGGAAAAGTCATCGAAATAACAAGTGAGTCGTTATCGAATGAGACCATTAAATCGTATATGGAAAAAATCAAGCCGTAACGGGGTGTGCAAAATTGAAAACAATCAAATGTGAATGCGGCCATAGCAATCCGTTCGGAACCGAAATCTGTGAATCGTGCGGAAAGCCGTTAACCAATGAAAATTCGCGCGAATTGATCAACATGAGGTATGAGGGAAGCGCCGTGCGTTCTCAAACCTACAATAAAACGATCGTTGATAAAATTTGGAATTTCTTTTCATCCGTTAAAGTGGGAATTTGGATCATTATTGTGATTTTAATTGCTGCAGCGATTGGGACCATCTTTCCGCAAGAAATGTACATACCACCTAATGTGGACCCGACAACTTATTACAAAGAGGAATACGGAACACCGGGCCAGATTTTCTATTTGCTTGGTTTTCATAATCTTTATGGTTCCTGGTGGTTTCTTTTGCTGCTTGCAGCGCTTGGCATCTCGCTCATTATTGTGAGCATTGACCGTGGGTTTCCTCTCTACAGAGCCCTTAAATTCCAGCGGGTGACCAGGCATGAGAGCTTTATGAAAAGACAGAGGCTTTTTGCCGTGTCCGACAGCGGAATTTCCATGGACCGTGTGAAACGTGTGCTGGCCAAGAAACATTATAAAATCAAGGAAGACAACGGCAATATCCTTGCTGAGAAAAATCGTTTTTCACGATGGGGGCCCTATGTTAACCATGCCGGTCTGATCATCTTTCTGATTGGGGCGATGCTTCGTTTCTTCCCGGGTATGTATACCGATCAGACACTGTGGATTCGGGAAGGTGAGACAGTGGCTGTACCCGGAACAAAAACGGAAGATGGACAATACTATCTGAAGAACCACAAATTTATAATGGAACTTTATGATAAGAAGGATAAAGAGTATTTAGCTGCCCTGGACAAAACAGGGAATCCGGTGCCTAAAAACTATCAAAGCAATGTCACCCTTTACCATGCGGGTCCTTCTGATGTTGTCGGGGCAAAACCAGAGCTTAAGAAAGAAAGAGACGCTAAAATTAAAGTCAATGAACCGTTATCCTTTAATGATTATTCTCTCTATCAAGTAGATTTTAAGTTAAATGAGTTTCATAGGATGAATCTGAAGCTGGAAAATAAAAAAACAGGAAAAAGCTATGGCGAGATTAAAGTAAACCTGTTTAATCCAAAATCTACCTACGTTCTTGGAAACGGCTACAAAGTGGAGATGGTTGAGTATTTTCCGAACTTCAAACTCGACGAAAATGACCAGCCAACGACGGAAAACAGTGTTCCCGATAATCCTGCCTTTGTTTTCAAGATGTTTACCCCGGAGACGCCGAAAGGGGAAACGGCGTTTATTGGCATACGGAAAAATGTGGAGGCTGGCGACAACAAATACAAAATGTCGTTTTCAGGAATTGAAACTAAGAATGTTTCAGCTTTGACCGTCAAAAAGGATAAGACCCTTCCAATCATCATCATCGGGGGCATTATTTTCATGCTCGGTGTGGTCCAGGGTCTGTACTGGAACCACCGGAGAATTTGGATTCAACAGAGAAACGGCCAATTATGGATTGCTGCCCATACCAACAAAAACTGGTTTGGCTTGAAAAGAGAGATGCAGAACATTTCAGAAGATTCCGGGCTGGTCATGCCGATTGACCAAAGTGACGAAAAAAGTGCTTAAGCCCTGTACAGGAGGTTATTATGGCTGAACTCAGCAGTACTTTGCTTTATATCGCCTTTATTATTTATCTCATTGCAACGCTTGTCTTTGCCATGTCTCTTTCCGATAAAAAAGGAAAAGAGAATAAAGCGGCTTATACGAGAAGATGGGGAAGAGTGGGCTACGCTCTTTCTATCCTCGGTTTTATCTCGCAGCTCGGATATTTTGTGACCCGATGGATAGCCAGCGGACATGCACCGGTCAGCAACCTTTTTGAATTCACAACCTTTTTTGGGATGATGATGGTGTTTGCTTTTATCCTGCTGTATGGGATTTACAAAACCAACGCGCTAGGTGTTTTTGCCATGCCGATCGCGCTTCTTGTTATTGCGTATGCCAGCATGTTTCCAAAGGATATCGCCCCGCTGATTCCTGCACTTCAAAGTGACTGGCTGAAAATCCATGTTACAACAGCTGCGCTGGGAGAAGGAATTCTATCCATTTCCTTTGTCGCTGGATTGATTTTTCTAATCCGGGTCGTTGACCAGACTCGCTCTACCAAAAAGACGAAAATGCTCGAAATCATCATGTATTTTCTCTTATGTGTATTCGGCTTTATTCTTGTCAACGCCATTTCTGCAGCAGCAGGTTATGAAACATCGTTCAACTTCACCGACAAGAAGGATCAGATGGTGGAATTAACCTACAATGTGCCTGCGCTTGTCGGACCGCCGAACGGTACTCAGGCAGATGACCACTTTGGACCGCTCGTTGCCTCACCTTCGTGGATGAACGGAGAGCAGGCTCCAAGGAAATTCAATACCTTTATCTGGTCGCTGCTTACAGGCGGTGTGCTGTACGGCATTGTCCGGCTCATTTTAAGAAAACGAATTTCAGCCGCGATCCAGCCGAAGCTCATGAACCTGAAACCGGATCTGTTGGATGAAATCAGCTACCGGTCGGTGGCCATCGGCTTTCCCGTATTTACGCTCGGGGCGCTGATCTTTGCCATGATATGGGCACAGGAGGCCTGGACCAGGTTCTGGGGATGGGATCCAAAAGAAGTTTGGGCCTTGATCACCTTCCTGTTTTACGCCGCCTATCTTCATTTCCGCCTTTCACGAGGCTGGCATGGCGAAAAATCAGCCTGGCTGTGCGTCATTGGATTTGTCATCATCATGTTCAATCTGATTGCTGTTAATCTTGTAATATCCGGCCTTCATTCCTATGCGTAACACGAAAAAAGCGGCCCTTCATCTCAATTTTTCCTTTTGAGATGAAGGGTTTTGTTATATACAAGCTGTTCATGTATGATAGAGGTGCAGATTCAATGAAATGGAGGAACACCAGTGGAAAAAGAAGCGAAGATTTTAATCGTGGATGATGAAGAACGAATCCGCAAGCTTTTAAAAATGTACCTGGAACGCGAAAATTATGAAGTGGATGAAGCGGAAAACGGAGAAGAAGCTTTGGATTTTGCTTTGACACTGAACTATGATTTGATATTGCTTGATCTCATGATGCCGGGTATGGACGGTATGGAAGTCTGTGAAAAATTAAGACAGCGAAAAGCGACACCAGTTATTATGCTGACAGCAAAAGGGGAAGAAGTTAACCGGATCCAGGGCTTCGAGTCCGGAGCGGATGATTATATCGTAAAACCGTTCAGCCCCCGTGAAGTGATTCTGCGGGTTAAAGCGCTGCTTCGGCGGTCCTCTTCCACAAAATTCTTACAAACGGAGTCGGTAGCCAAAAATATTATTGTGTTTCCGCATCTGACCATTGACCATGACGCTCACCGTGTGATTGCCGGGGGCAAGGAGGTCAACCTGACACCAAAAGAATACGAGCTCCTTTATTATCTGGCCAAAACACCGGATAAAGTGTATGCTCGGGAACAGCTCTTAAAAGATGTTTGGAACTATGAGTTCTTTGGGGATTTGAGAACAGTGGATACGCATGTTAAACGGCTCCGTGAAAAATTAAATAAAGTGTCTCCGGAAGCTGCATCCATGATTGCGACGGTGTGGGGAGTCGGCTACAAATTTGAGGTTGCAGAACAAGCATGATCTGGCGTAGTGTCGTCGGAAAACTGTGGGTCACCATTTTACTTCTGGTTTCGGTTGTTTTGTTCATACTGACGGTGATGCTGACGCAGTTTGTTGGCCGTTATTACGATAATCAAGCGGAAGAACAGCTCACCAAGCTCACGCATAAAATGGTGGAACTTCTTGAGGACTATAACAGCAAGGAAGAGGCGCTGCGCATTTCATCGGAGCTCGTGGATGCCTATTCCTTGAACGCCATGATCATCATGAATAAAAATGAGCATTACTCACCGACATCACGAAAGCAGGAAGAAGCGGACCTTCCGGTGAGTGTCTTTTTTAAAAATAAATCCCTCGCCTCTGTTTACCAAAACGGTAAAAAAGTGGTGAAGAAGGGCGATTTTCCAGTCATGTCAAAAGGGAAGGAAATACATAACAGGCTTCTGATCGTCGGTCTTCCCTTTAAGATGGAAAACGGAAAAACCGGTGCCGTTTATGTGTATCAGTCACTGGAAAACATAGCCGAAAGCACCAATTATACCAAAAGACTGATCTTTTTATCGGCTGGCATCGCCATCATCCTGACAACAATCTTTGCTTTCTTTCTATCCAGCCGTGTGACTGCGCCGCTGCGCAAGATGAGGGAAGCGGCCTCTCATATGGCTCGTGGTGAATTCGATATGAAGGTGCCGATGCTGACCCATGACGAAATCGGTGAACTTGCCATGGCGTTTAACAGGATGGGGAGGCAGCTGAAAAATTTCATTACTGCGTTGAATCAGGAAAAGGAACAGCTGTCTGGAATTCTCAGCTCGATGGCCGATGGCGTTATTACGTTTGACCGCAGGATGAGCATCCTTGTTTCGAACCCTCCTGCACAGCGTTTTTTGCAGGCTTGGTATTATGAACAGGGAATGGACAAGGACAAAAAAGAAGCCCTGCCATCGGAGCTTACCGAGTTGTTTCAAAATGTTGTCACTTCCGAAAAAGAACAGTACATCGAAATTGATATTCAGGGGCGAAGCTGGGTGGTCGTTATGACTCCGCTTTACAACCAATCCTTTGTAAGGGGAGCGGTGGCTGTACTTCGTGATATGACAGAAGAGCGGCAGATGGAGAAACTGAACAAAGATTTCATTGCCAATGTCTCGCATGAACTCAGAACACCGATTTCGATGCTTCAGGGATACAGTGAGGCCATCGTGGACGATGTGGCTGGTTCCAGGGAGGAGGAAAAAGAAATTGTGAAGATCATTCATGATGAATCGCTCAGAATGGGGCGGCTGGTCAATGAGCTACTCGATTTGGCAAGGCTTGAAGCCGGACAGATGAAGCTGCGTCCGGCGACGGTTTCGGTTAACGAGTTCTTTGAGCGGGTCGTCCGGAAATTTTATGGCATTGCCAGAGAGCGTGACATTGAGCTGACCCTTAACCTGAAGGCAGATGGCACTGCCCGGTTTGACCCTGACCGAATTGAACAGGTGCTGACCAATTTGATCGATAACGCCCTTCGCCATACCGCCTCGAACGGCAAGGTCGCCATTTTGGTGGAACGGTTCAAACAGGGGCTGAAGATTGAAGTGACAGACAATGGATCAGGGATTGCAGAAGAAGACCTTCCGTTTGTGTTTGAGCGGTTTTATAAAGCCGATAAAGCACGAACACGCGGAAAAAAAGGCGGTACCGGCCTTGGACTGGCCATTGCAAAAAATATTGTGGTGACCCACAATGGGAGCATTTCGGTTCACAGCAAGCTCAACGAAGGTACCACTTTTTCCATCTTCTTGCCGCTATCTGTTGAAGAATAGGTAATTCGCCCGGTTTTTCTTGTTCCATAAGAAACAAACCCAAAAACAAACGGTTCCCGCCGTTTGTTTTTTTATTATCTCGTACGGTAAAGGTTCTTAAAAAACGTCTTCCGCATAACATGAAAGGGTGATTCTTGTTTCAGGAGGAAAAGATGAAAGACTACGGAAGACGTTTTTTGGTAGTACTGGCGATCACCCTTTGTATTGGCATGCTATTTCTTGGAGGGAAGGGCGGAGAGGCGAAATCGAGGGGAAATTTCGAAAAACACTTGAAGCAACCCGTTTTTCATGGTACAAAAGTGGATAAGGATTTGCCCAAGAAATAGGTTGTACAATAAGAGGAGGAAACGGTTTGCCGACAGACTATCACAATCATTTGGAAAAAGGAACGCTCACACTGGACTACTTAAAGAAATTTGTGGATGAAGCACGCTCTAAAAACATTCCTAATTTCGGGATTTCTGAACATGCCTATCATTTCTATCAAACGAAGGATATTGTCAGCAAGCCCTGGATGGAAGAACGCAGATACTATGATATGGAAGACTATGTGAAATTGTTTCATGAAGCATGGAAAAACGATTTGGATGTGAAGATGTCGATCGAAATGGACTACACCCCCGGTAGCCATAAAGAGATGGAGCAGTTTATCTCAAACTATGATTTTGATTATGTCATTGGTTCTGTCCACTGGGTAGGCGATTTCGGAATCGACCTGGCGGAATACCGCAAAGAATGGGACCGCAGGGACCTGTATGAGGTGTACAGACAATATTACGATCAGGTGGTCACGCTCGCGGAGTCCAATCTTTTTGACATCATTGGCCATATAGATCTTGTTAAGATTTTCAAGTACATACCCAAGGATGAAGAATTTTTGCTTGAGCAGTACGACCGGGCCACTGAAGCACTGAAAAATTCAAAGACCTGTGTGGAGATTTCGACTGCCGGCTTAAGAAAACCCGTTCAAAGGCTGTACCCAGAACCCGTTCTTCTCAAGATGTGCAAAGATAAAGGAATACCGATCGTCTTTTCTTCTGACGCACACGAGCCCGCTCATGTAGGAGCTGATTATGATCAAGCGTTTCAACTGGCAAAGGAAACAGGATACACCTCGGTTATGACGTTTAACAAGGGACAAAGAAAAGAAATATCCTTTTAACTTAAAACACAGCAAAAAGCACGGAGTTTCGATCTCCGTGCTTTTTGCGTTACAGATTAATTTTGGTGGCTGACACAACGTCTGGCAGTTCCTTGATTTTCAGCAGAATGTCTTGAGCCAGCTCCTTGTCAAAGCTCAGCATCATGATGGCCTCTCCGCCTGCCATTTTTCGTCCCACCTGCATTGACGCAATGTTAATCTCAAGGTCGCCGATCAGCTTACCGACCCTTCCGATGACGCCCGGGCGATCGATATGTTCAATATAAACAAGATAGCCTTCGGGGACAAAATCGGTAGAATATCCGTTAATATTGACGACTCTCGGTCCATACCCGCTGATAAAGGTGGCCTGAAGGCTGAAGCTGTCATGTTCTCCGATTACTCGGGCTTCCATCCAATTTTCATAGCCCTGAGCATCCGTGCTGTAGGTTTCGCAAAAGGTAAATCCTTGTTCTTTAGCAATCAGTGCGGCATTAATATCGTTTACGATCCGGTCAACTCTTGGCTGTAAAAAACCTGACAGTAGCCCTCTCGTTACCAGTCCGGTGTCATAGTCGGTGATGGAACCAGCAAAGGTAATTTTAATTTCCTTAATTGGGGAGGAAAAAGATTGTGACAGCAATTGGCCAGACATCTTGGCAAGCTCATAGAATGGGTAAATTTTTTGAAATTCCTCATTGGAAACCGCAGGGAGATTCACGGCATTTTTGACCGGCTTTCCCTTGAAAAAGGAGGATATCTCATGAGCAACCTGTGATGCGACATTTAACTGGGCTTCGGTCGTAGATGCAGCAATATGGGGTGTGGCAATCACATTGTTCAGTTGAACGAGCCTGTTTTCCACCGCTGGCTCGGTTTCAAAAACATCAAGAGCACAGCCCGCCACATGTCCACGGGTCAAGAAAGTATAAAGAGCTTCTTCATCGAGAATCCCCCCTCTGGCACAGTTGATGAGGTAAACCCCCTGTTTTGTTTTTGATAGATTGTCAGCGTTGATCAATTTTTTGGTGTCGTTTGTGAGCGGTGTATGTACACTGATAATATCGCTTGTACTCAGCAGCTCATCAAGCGGTAAAGAAGTTACCTGAAGTGTTTTTGCTCTGTCATTGGTCAGAAAAGGATCATAAACCTGCACCTTTGCGCCGAATACTCTTGCCCGTTTGGCTAATTCCGTGCCAATCCTGCCCATACCGACAATGCCAAGCGATTTTCCGGACAGTTCGGTTCCTTTGAAACTCGAACGGTTCCATTTTTTTTCTTTAACCGATTGATTGGCCTGAGGAATTTTTCGAAGGAGGGCCATGATCATCGCAAACGTATGCTCCGCTGTGGAAATAGTATTGCCGTCGGGAGCATTGATGACCAGTATTCCTCTCTGTGTGGCTGCGTCGATATCGATATTGTCTACCCCCACACCAGCGCGGGCAATGATTTTCAAGTTTGAAAAACGCGACAACAGCTCTTTGGTTACCATGGTGGCACTCCGCACAACCAGAGCATCAATATGTTCTGGTTGGGAAATATCGTTAACGTGCCCGTAGATGACAGAAACACCAGGCTCGCTCTCCAGTTCTGCCATTCCTTGCTTTGCAATCGAATCGGTTGCCAGCACCGTATACATAAGATCACTCCGCTCCTGATATTTTTCAGAATATTTATATAACACTGATAATTTATCACAGGATTTTTTTGCTTACAAACAAAATCTGAGAAATTGTTCGTTTGAGGACATTGACAAGCCGGATTGGTATGATTTTTAATGAATATAAAAAGCCCTTCGGATGAAGGGCTTGGTCCGTCCTTAACTATTCAAATTTTAATGGGTCGCCTTCAAACGGCTCGTCTGCTACTTTGATTGAATCAGTAGGGCAGCCTTCGAACGCGTCTTGCATATCATCGACCAGTACATCTGGAATTTCAACGATACCCTGGTTTTCATCAAGAGTAACAAAAGCGATCCCTTCATCATCATAATCATAAATATCAGGGGCGGCAGCTCCACAAGCTCCACAGGCAATGCAAGTGTCTTTGTCTACAATTGTGTACTTTGGCATATTTATAACCTCCTAATCATGGTAAAACGATACAATATATTACGTATACATGCAAATTGTTATACTTCAATATATGTGTGCTATACATATTGTAAGTTATTCTCTACCATTATTTCAATAGAAAAAATGATCGTTTGTGCAAACACTCCTCGAATACTTCCGATTCCCCTGCAGTTTCTTCACAGAACAAGCAACCCATAGTTAAGCTTTTTCATGTAAACTATAAGCGTGGTGATAAAACAATGAATATGACAGAAGGACTTCTTCTATACTTGATTAAAAAATTTAACGGGGAACGCAGCCTTTCAGGTCTTCTCCACATGCTTAATGGAAAAAAGACGTCACAAACCCTCTCAGACGGCCACTTGTTCAATATTTCATCTTTTTTTGGAATATTGCCTGGTCTTCGCCGGAATGAGGCTGAACATACGGCTGCAGAGCTGCTGAAAAGAGGGTGGGTGTGTCTGGAGAATGATCGCTATACGATAACGGATAGAGGGGCACAGGTGACTGAAGATTTCTTTAATCTGCACCCTTACCTGTTTATGTTTGATGGCATGCGCTACAAACAGGCTGAGCAGCCTTTCTACCAGTTGCTAACACTTTACATACAATCACTTTCTCATGCGATCAGGCAGGATTTTTCTTTTTTGCCAGTTTCGCAGGATCCAGCTGTTCTTCATTCAGTAAAGGTGTGGTTCCCAAAAGGGGAAGATAGGCAGAAGGAAGCGGATCAGTTGTATAGGGAAATGTTAGCCCTTCTTAGTGAATGGGCCGATCTTGACGCGGAGAATTTTGTCCTGAGACTGAGCAGGCATAACCGGACAGGCTTAACGAACAAACAAGTTGCACAGATTCTTCAGATCCCGGAAGTGGAAGCACAGCTTCGTTTTCGTTCCATGCTTCACTTTCTTTTGAAAAGGGCCAAGGAGGCACATGAGGAGTACAGGGTGCTTAACAAATTGATGGCTGGTCTGGATCTGGACAAGCCGTTAACTCTTTCGGCACAAAAAACTTGGAATCTTTTGAACGAAGGAAAGAGCATGGAGCAAATCATTAATATTCGCAGGATGAAAAAAAGCACCATTGAAGATCATCTTGTTGAAATTGCCATCCATTATGACCGTTTTTCAATCGATCACTATGTTTCTTTGGAAGAACAGCAAAGGATTTTAAATGCTTATACTGTCCTTCAGACAAAAAAGCTGAAAGTGATTAAAGATAGACTGGAAGATATATCGTATTTTAAAATCAGGCTTGTCTTAGGAAAGGCGGGAGATATTCTTGGAACTTCAAACCCTGTTATATGAACGTTTTGGCTATCGTGAATTTCGTGCCGGCCAGCTTGAAGTCATTGAGGATATTCTGTGCAAACGAGATGTATTGGCAATGATGCCGACAGGAACAGGGAAATCTCTGTGCTACCAACTACCCGGATATGTTTTTTCAGGAGCGGTGCTCATAGTATCTCCATTATTATCGCTGATGGAAGACCAGGTGGAACAACTGAAGCGGTCGGGAGAGAAAAGAGCGGTAGCCCTGAACAGCTTTATGGATTTTCAAGAAAAAAGAAGGGTTTTGCGGAACCTTTACTATTACAAGTTTATTTATGTATCCCCAGAGATCCTGCAAAATGAATATATGATCAGAGAGTTAAAAAAACTATCGATCTCTCTTTTTGTAGTAGACGAAGCCCATTGCATTTCCCAGTGGGGACACGAATTCCGCACCAGCTATCTTAAACTTTCTTCCATACGGTCACAACTGGGCCAACCCCCATGTCTGGCATTGACGGCAACAGCAACACCCGAAGTCAGGAGGGACATTTGTGACAAGCTTGGAATTCCTTCATGCATAGAGCATGTGTACAGTGTAGACCGTCCAAATATTGCACTCGCCACCGAACAGCACCCGGTTCATATGGACAAGCTGAACCGGGCACTGGAGCTCGCTTCTACCCTGGAAGGACCCGGACTTTTATATGCTTCAACCCGGTCATGGGCAGAACAACTCGCAGAAATGCTTCGTGCGCATGGCAAGAGCAGGGTGGCTGCCTATCATGGAGGCCTTGAAAATGAAGACCGGCTGTTGATTCAAAAACAGTTTCTAAATGATGAGCTGGATTTGATTTGCTGCACGAACGCCTTTGGAATGGGCATCAATAAACCGAATATCCGTTATGTCATTCATTTTCATATGCCAGCCAATATTGAATCGTATGTACAGGAAATCGGACGGGCCGGAAGGGATGGTAAGCCCAGCCTTGCTGTGCTTTTGTACAGCTGCGGGGATACTGAACTTCCGGAAATGTTCATTGATCATGAGTATCCAAACGAAACCCAAGTCCTTCATTGCGCTTCGTTGCCTGCCGGTGATCCTCTTCAATTTTTAGAGATGCTCGAACGCATGGAAATGGGGGAGAGCGCGAGAAGATTTATGTTTTACCAATTTGAGGAGGAAGGTTATTTTTCCAGAACCAGACAGCTCTTGCCAGAAACGGCAAGAGATCGCATTTTATCAAAAATTCAACACAGAAAAGCGCACAAGCGCAAAAAACTGAATGAAATGGTAGAATGGACGAAAGGTGATTTCTGCAAACGGAAAAAAATCGGGGATATCTTTAGTGAAACCAGCCAAAGCATGGAAAGAAATTGCTGCAGTTTTTGCCAATTGGACCTCGGTCTTTTTCATAGAAAAGAAGAAAAGGAACGTTCTTTTGAAGAGCATATGAGCTGGCAAAAGGAGCTTCGATATATTTTTAATCAGGAAAGCGATGGTGTTCATGAAGAAGTGGGATCAATCTGCGCTGATCCGGCAAATGAGCGACAAGGAGCTGCGACTTAATATATATGTGTCCCAGGGAGTTTTTCTGGCTGCGGGAACATTGATTATGCTGTTTACCGGGTTTCATCTGGAGAGGTTCAGGTGGGGAGTGTTTCCTGTACTTGTACTCGGTCTGGGGACAGCCCTTCTGGTGGTGCTGGTCAATCTGCTGCTTCATTTGATTTTACCCGAAAGAATGCTCGATGATGGCGGCATCAATGAACGGATTTTCAGAAAGGTCCCGATTTGGCACATTGCCTTTTTGACGGCTGTGATCTCGTTTTCCGAAGAGTGGCTGTTCCGCGGTGCCATTCAGCCTCTATTGGGTTTCAGCCTAACGAGTTTACTATTTGCTGTACTCCATGTACGATATATAAAAAAGCCAGTTCTATTCATAGCAGCGGTTCTATTAAGTTTTCTGCTCGGATACTTATATGAAAAAACCAACAATTTAGTTATACCCATGACTGCACATTTTTTTATTGATTTCCTGCTTGGCCTTCTTATCTCTAAAGGCTGGCTGATTTCCCGTAACAATCGGGCTGAAAACGGAGGTGGTTTTTTTGAAGAACGTGAGTGAGGAGACTGGACTGATTCAGGATCGTCCACTGCCTTCGAGAAAAGAATTTCATCAAAGAAAAGCGAAAAGGATCAACGGGACACAAGCCGGAGAAAAGACACCCCCTGCGCCTTCACCTCCGGAAAAGAAAAAACGGCTGCCGCTGACCCGGAGCCTCCTTCTGGCATTTATGCTGCTTGTTGTTTTTATTCTTACTTATAATATCTGGTTTCCGAAAGTCATGAATCCGATTAACGGAAAAGATGATGTTCAAAAAGTGCAGATCGAATCTCATAATTAAGCTGACGGCATAGCTGCCGTCAGCTTTTTTTCATGAACAAAAACAGGAAGCCCATTCGGAATGATTTAATTGGCAGTAGCATAATTTGAAGCAGGAGGGGGCTTATATGAATGCATTGAACAATTGGAAGGTCGAGCCTTATATTTCGGACATTTGCAAAGTGGTTCTCCAAACGTTAATCGAAAAAAAGGAACGAAAAGACCAGCTTGACAAGCAGATGAAATGGTGGGCCTTTTACAGTTCACTCATGGGGTGCTTAAGTTTGATTTATTTGTATGGATTTAAGTGGAATGAGGCAGAAAGTGTGCGGGCGGCAGTGGCATCCCTGGCAGGTGACCAGATGGTTTGGTTTATTTTTGTTTACTTTTTGCTGGCAGGGGTTCAGTGGAAACGGATGAAAAAGAAATGTTCAAAAGCAGATGAAGAGTTTGAAAGCATACGGAAAGAGATCGTAGAGCGTGGCGACGATTTATGGCCAAGACCTGACATGTGGAATAACAGGCACCAGGTCATGGAGTTTATAAAATCAGAATACGACATTAATCTGTATCACAAATGAAAGGTTAGACGGCACATGGGCAGCCAAAGAAGAAATAATCAGCAATTGCATGTTTTTCCGAATTGATTACGACAAAATGGTCATCCAGCGTTTCAATCCTCCCGAAAGCAATGGTTTGATGGGCCAGAGGGCAATAAACTTCAACGGGAAGACCCAGTTTTTCGTTATATTCAAGATCTTTATTTAACACGAGAGATTTTGTCTTGATTTTTAATAAAGTCATGCTGTTCCTCTCCAATCTATTTGAAATTTATCGGTTGTAATTTTAATGATAAGACAATTTTACAGGATTTACAATAAAAGATTTTTAAATATTCTCATAATTTTAATAAAGATTGCCCTGCTCATGTAAATATTGAGACGGGAAAATTTACATGTTGGGGAGGAAAAATAGGGTATGTTTGTGAAAAGTCATATGGTTCCATTGAGGAAAACACATTTTATCCAAAAGAATGCATCGGTCCAGGAGGCATTGGATTTGATGGAAAAACATGACCTGGATGGCATACCGGTTGTTGAGGAAAAACGCTATCAGGGAATCATCACACGCCACTTCATCTATGAGTCCTGCTTCATAAGCTCTTTGTCAAAAGAGCAATTCTTGCTGAAAACAAAAGCCGGGGAAATTTCAAGGTACAAAAACCAGGCTGTGTCTGAGGATGAAATGTTTGAACAAACGCTTCTTATGGTCAACGACATGCCAATCGTTGCGGTGGCGGATAAACATAATGTGCTCCTTGGCATTATCACAAGGTATGATGTGCTTGAACAGTTTCAAAGCGCGTTTGGCATGAAAATGCCTGGAGTGCGAATCGCCTTTGCGTCTTTGGAAGCGGAAGGCAGGATTGCGAGACTGTCTGAAATTACAAAACAATTTCATGAAAACATTATTTCGTTAACCACTTTTGATGAGACGGATAAATTGGTCAGAAGGATGGTGATGAAGGTAGAAAAAACCCCTAACCTTAAAAAATTTACGGAAAAGCTCAGCCAGTCCGGATTCAGGATTTTAAGCATACATGAAGATTGAGACGGCCCTTAATTTAGGGCTGTCCTTTTTAGCAATTTTCAGTTAAAATGTGTTTTACCAAACAGCATCTTAGGGGAATGAAAAATAAAATCTCCCAATAAAAAAGAGTATTTAGTAAAAATTGGTTTTTCTTGGATTCCTGAAATTTTACACCAGTAAATCTGTCCGCTATACTAATAGGTATAATCAGCTATTGGAGGATATAGAAATGGCATCACAGGAAGGAAAATACAATATAAAAGCCGTGTGTAAGATGCTTGGCATCCAGGCAGGAACACTTCGTGCATGGGAGCGGAGATATTCGATCATTGAGCCCAAGAGAAACGAAGCGGGCCACCGGCTTTATACTGATGAACATATCTATATTATCAAATGGCTTATGAATAAAATTAAACATGGTTTTACAATAAGCCAGGCAGTCGACCTGCTGGAACACCATGGGAATAAAATATCACAGATTGTTGTGGAAAGCAGCGGGCAGAAGGATGTAGCAATGCAGCTGTCGGACGAGCTTCTTTCCGCTCTGATGTCATTCAATGAGCGCAAAGCCAAGGAAGTGATGGACAGGGCTTTCAGCCTTTTTACTCTCGAAAAAGTGACCATCGACATTCTGGGTTCATTGCTTGTTAAGGTAGGTGACATGTGGGAAAACAAAAAAATAACGGTGGCCCATGAGCACTATGCCTCCAGCTTTTTAAAAGGGAAGATTGGTAATATTATGTTTCATCTTCCTGTGGACAGCTATCTTCCAAGGGTGATAGCAGTATGCGGACTAAAAGAGACTCACGAACTGGGCCTTTTGATTTTTACACTTTACCTGCGGCAAAAAGGATTTGAGGTGATTTACCTCGGTGAAGGCATCCCTCCTGAAGATCTCGATACTGTCATCCGGGAGGTTGATCCTAAATTGCTATTTGTTTCCTGCACCATCGAAGAGCATTTGCTGTCAACAGTTGAATGGATAGAGCAGGCGGCATACAACCATCCCTCCCTCCAAATTGGCTTGGGAGGCCTGGGACTTGAATATTTATCCAATGATATAAAAACCAAATTTAAAGACATTATAATAGGGAACACCAAAACGGAATGGGATCAATGGATTCACCAAAAATTAAAAGAAGAAAAACGACCGCCTCTTTGGTCACAGAAGTGAGAGGATCATTAATCACCAACTGCCTTCTCACTCATATAGTGTAAGTAAAGAGATGCGGAATCGAATGTAAGGGGGACCAGAAATGCGGGTAGAGCGATTAACTTATAACAAGATCAAAATCTTCCTAACGTTTGATGATTTAAAGGAACGCGGAATATCCAAAGATGAGATATGGCAGGACATTCCAAAAGTTCACCAATTATTCCGAGACATGATGACCGAAGCAGACGATGAAGTAGGGTTTAAAGCAGACGGACCGATCGCTGTTGAAGTTTTTGCTTTACCGGCGCAAGGAATGGTGGTCATTGTGACAAAAGGGCATAACGAGTATGAACTTGAAGATGAATACGATGATGACTATATTGAAATGCAGGTTACACTTGATGAAAGTGACGAAATCTTCTATGAGTTTTCTTCCTTTGAAGATGTGATTGCACTTGCACAACGCCTGAAACCTTTAAATTTGGATGCTGGCGTTCTCTACTCGTTCGAAAATTGTTTTTACTTGAAATTTGAAGAACATGACCTTACAGAAATCGAATTGGATACTTTGATTGCGCTGATGGCCGAGTTTGGCAGTTCATCTACGATTACGAGCCACAGGGTGATCGAATACGGAAAAGCACTGATGGACAGTCATGCGATTTCGCAAATTAATAAGTATTTTAATTAAGCTCCCGTCCAAACGGGAGTTTTTTTAGTTCAAAAGGCGGTGTTTGCTATTACATCAAGCACTAAACGTGGTATGATAGATTGGATTTCCTCAAAGAAAAGCTCATACGGAGTGGCAGGGAATATACTGATAATACATATATTTTGGGTAGGAGTGATTCTTAACAATGAAGATTGCAGTATTATATGGCGGCATATCTGCTGAACGAGAGGTTTCCATCTCCTCCGGCAAACAAATCATCAATGCTCTTGAAAGCAAAGGACATGAAGTGATTGGTGTTGACTTTCATCCCGACCGTCTCGATGACATTATTCATCTTGATGTGGATGCTGTTTTTATAGGATTGCACGGGCGTTATGGCGAAGACGGCCGCTTGCAAAGCTTGCTTGATATGCTGAAAATTCCATATGTCGGTTCAGGCGTTCTAGCCTCTGCTCTTGCAATGGATAAAGCAAGGTCCAAGCAGTTTTTTAAGAATGCTGGTATCCGCATCGCTCAAGAAGTGGTGCTGGAGAAAAAGCTGTATAAGGAAGATCAGCTGGATGTGCCATTCGGTTTTCCATTGGTGGTTAAACCCAACCATGAAGGCTCCACCATTGGGTTAACGATTGCAAAGGACGAAGAAGAAATGCTGAAGGGAATTTCTACAGCCATGCTTCACGATCAGACCGTCCTGATTGAAGAATTTATCTCAGGAAAAGAAGTAACCGTAGCGGTTATGGGAGATAAAGGGGATGTCAAAGCTCTTCCTGTTGTTGAAATTGTACCGAAAAATGAATATTACGATTATGAATCTAAATATGCCGCAGGCGGCAGCGTCCATTATGTTCCTGCACGACTGGATGAAGAAACAACGGGTTTGCTTCAAAGGCAAGCGGTGGATGCTCATGAAGTATTGGGATGCGAGGTTTATTCACGTGTTGACTTTATCGTTCCGGGAGATGGAACCGATCCAGTTATTCTTGAAGTAAATACTCTTCCTGGCATGACACCTACAAGCTTATTTCCGGATGCGGCAAAAGAAGCAGGTCTTTCTTACCCTGAAATGATTGAACAGCTTGTTCAGCTTTCACTAAAAAAATAAAAGTTGCCCTTCTGTTGGAACAGGAGGGCTTTATTGCTGACTTTTTTGCGGATGGGAAAAAAGTACCGTAAGCGCTTACGTTTTTCGGGACATTCTTCAAAATTCCCTTCTCATGGAGCAAACAAAGGTGTATACTGTCTCTGAAGATTGACTAAACTTTAGAGGTGACATTAATGGGAGGTAAACAAATGACTGCCCAAAACGCAGCAGATCACAAATCAGAAAATCATGAAAATAACAATGTGCTAACCGCAACACAATCCGTGATTGGGGAAGCATTGGATAAATTGGGATACCCTGAAGAAGTATTTGAGTTGTTGAAAGAGCCCATCCGAATGCTGACTGTCCGCATTCCTGTAAAAATGGATGACGGATCCACTAAAATTTTTACAGGTTACCGTTCTCAGCACAATGACTCTGTCGGACCTACAAAGGGTGGCGTGAGATTCCATCCAAGTGTAACCGAAACAGAAGTAAAAGCGCTTTCGATTTGGATGAGCCTTAAGGCTGGAATTGTGGACCTGCCTTATGGAGGCGGTAAGGGGGGCATTATTTGCGACCCGAGAAACATGTCATTCCGCGAGCTTGAACGCTTAAGCCGCGGTTATGTTCGCGCAATCAGCCAGCTTGTAGGTCCTACAAAAGATATTCCTGCTCCAGATGTATTCACGAACTCCCAGATTATGGCGTGGATGATGGACGAATACAGCCGGATCCGCGAGTTTGATTCTCCCGGATTCATCACCGGTAAACCATTGGTTCTCGGCGGATCCCATGGACGTGAAACCGCTACGGCAAAAGGTGTGACCATCTGCATCCGTGAAGCCGCTGCAAAACGCGGTTTTTCCCTTGAGGGTGCGCGTGTGGTCATACAGGGATTTGGAAACGCAGGAAGCTTCCTGGCGAAATTCATGCATGATACTGGCGCAAAAGTAATCGGAATCTCCGATGCCTATGGTGCCCTGCACGATCCGGATGGACTGGACATCGACTATCTGCTGGAAAGACGCGACAGTTTTGGCACGGTTACCAAATTATTTAAAGACACCATATCCAATAAAGAACTATTGGAGCTGGATTGCGACATTCTGGTTCCGGCTGCCATTGAAAACCAGATCACAGCCGAGAATGCCCACAACATAAAAGCTTCCATCGTTGTGGAAGCAGCAAATGGACCAACGACGCTTGAAGGTACAAAAATACTGACAGAACGCGGTATTCTCCTTGTACCGGATGTGCTGGCAAGTGCCGGCGGCGTAACCGTTTCTTATTTTGAATGGGTGCAAAACAACCAGGGCTACTACTGGACCGAGGAAGAAGTCGAGAAGAAGCTTGAAACCGTGATGGTCAAGTCATTCAATAACGTGTATACAACCTCAACGAACCGCAAAGTGAACATGCGGCTTGCCGCTTACATGGTCGGTGTCCGCAAAATGGCGGAAGCTTCCCGCTTCCGCGGATGGATTTAATTTTTTGCAAATAACGGTTCAATCCCCTATCATTACTTTCAGATAGGGGATTTTTTTGTTTTTGGATAATTCAATCCTCTGATTGAATACTATGGTTGTGCAGACAAAAGATCCCTACAGATAAAGACCAGGAGAGTGGAGAAATGAAGTACGATGTTGTGATTATAGGCGGGGGTCCCTGCGGTTTATCCGCAGCAATCGCCGTAAAAGAAAAAGGGCTATCCTATTTGGTCATTGAAAAGGGGAACATTGTAGAAAGCATCTACAACTATCCGACGCATCAAACCTTTTTTAGTACCAGTGAAAAGCTCGAAATAGGAAATATGCCTTTTGTGAATGAAGAAAGAAAACCAAGAAGAATCCATGCTTTAACCTACTATCGGGAAGTGGCGAAGCGGAAGGAAATTAACATTCATACGTATGAGAAGGTCACCGGGGTAGAGAGAATCAATGACGCTGAATTCACTGTCCAGACCGAAACGGTAAAAGGTGAACAGCATGAATATTCCTCTGGTGCCGTCATCATCGCCACAGGCTATTACGATAATCCGACGTACATGAATGTAAAAGGTGAAGACCAGGGACACGTTTTCCATTATTTTAAAGAAGGACATCCATACTATGATAAAGACATAACCGTCATTGGGGGAAAAAATTCAGCGGTCGATACGGCGCTTGAATTGCAGAAAGCCGGGGCGAGGGTTACGGTTCTTTACCGTGGACAGGACTATTCCCCAAGTGTAAAACCGTGGGTGCTTCCCGATTTTGTATCCCATGTGAATCATGGAAGAATTGCAATGCACTTTGGAGCAAATGTGCTTGAAATCGGGGAAGACCATGTCATCTATGAGAAAAATGGAGAAGAAGCTTCAGTGAAAGCTGACTTTGTATTCGCAATGACTGGTTATCATCCTGATCATAGTTTTCTGCATAAAATCGGCATCGATATCGACAAGGAGACCGGCCGTCCGGCACACCATCCGGAAACCATGGAAACGAACGTTAAAAATGTGTTCATTTGCGGGGTCATTGCTGCCGGTAACAACGCCAATGAAATTTTCATTGAAAATGGCAGGTTTCATGGCCATCTCATTGCAGAAGCCCTTACAGCTCCGCGGCAATAACGCGGGGCTTTTTTTTTTTTTTTGCGATTTCCTGCAAACCCGCTGTGTTATGATACGAAAGAGGTGTATACATATGACAAAAAAAGTGGCATTAATAACGACAGGCGGAACGATTGCCAGCAAGCCGAATGAAACGTCAGGACTTTTGTCTTCGGGCGCTCTTACAGGAGAAGAGCTTGCTGATATGATTGAACTTCCCAGCGACATTGAAGTGAAAATATTTTCGCTGTTTCAGGTTCCAAGCATGCACATGACCTTTGATCATTTGAAGGTGTTGAAAGAAGCAATTGAAAATCTGTACCGTGAGGATCAATATGACGGTGTGGTAATCACCCATGGCACCGACAGCATCGAAGAAACCGCATATTTCCTTGATTTGACGGTAGCGGATGAGCGTACAGTGGTCGTTACCGGTTCCCAACGATCACCGGGAGAAACCGGAAGCGACTCCTACACAAATATGCGCCATGCGATTTACACTGCCTGTGATCCGGACTTAAAGGGTTCTGGTACCGTAGTGGTGTTCAATGAACGGATTTTTAGTGCCAGGTATGTAAAAAAGGTGCATGCGTCCAATCTTCAGGGCTTTAATTCATTTGGATTTGGCTATCTGGGGATTATTGATAATGATAAAGTGGTTCCCTATCAAAAACCGATCAGCCGGGAAGTATACCCCCTCCACAAGGAAGTGCCTCAAGTGGATATTATCAAATGCTATATTGGTGCTGACGGGAAATTTATCAAAGCGGCCATGGATAGCGGGGTAAAGGGACTTGTTCTTGAAGGGGCCGGTCGCGGCCAGGTGGCCCCGCTGATGATGGAAGCGATCGTGGATGCAGTGAAATCAGGCATTCACGTCTTAATCACCACCAGTTCAGAAGAAGGTCAAGTGTATCCGACGTATGACTACCTGGGAAGCACATATGACCTGGTTGAGAACGGTGTAATCCTCGGCAAGGATTATGACAGCAAAAAAGCAAGAATCCGGCTTGCCGTTCTGCTTGCCGCACAGGAGCAAGACCGTATCAATAGCATTTTCTAATCAATGGACACCAGCGCTTGTCGGACCTGGGCAAGGTGCTGAAGCTTTTCTTTTGTAAAATTGACAATTTGTTTATAAAACGGGTCTTGTTGTTCCCATTCTTCTTTTTCCATGGTACGATGAATGAAAACAGCTGAAAAGAGGGCTGCTATGTTTGGAATCATTTCAGCAGGGCTCGCACCTGCTATTGCCCTGCTTGCTTTTTTTTATCTGAAAGATAAATACGAGACAGAGCCTGTATCAATGGTGATCCGTTTATATATTTTCGGGGCTTTGCTTGTTTTTCCCGTAATGGTCATTCAATTTGGATTTAAAGAAGAACTTATGGTCTCACCGCTGACGGATGGAATCCTATTGTCGGCGCTGCTTGAAGAGTTTCTAAAATGGTTTTTAGTTTTTTATTGTGCCTATATGCATGCCGAATTTAATGAGCCATATGACGGTATTGTGTATGCAGTATCTTTATCCCTTGGATTTGCTTCCATGGAAAACATATTCTATTTGTATGTTCATGGTGTGAATGAAGCATTGGGAAGAGCATTGATGCCTGTATCCAGCCATGCGCTGTTTGGCGTTATCAGCGGATACTACTTTGGAAAAGCCAAGTTTTCATCCGGCTCCAAGAAAAAATGGCTTCTCGTGTTTTCTCTAATCATTCCGTTTGCTTTGCACGGAGTATATAATTGGATTTTATTGGCTTTCGAGCAGGATTTTTTAATTGCCATGCTTCCGTTCATGCTATTCCTTTGGTGGCTGGGGTTAAAAAAGGTGAAACTTGCCAATGCCCACAAAACTGCTTGGCTGGCAAGACAAAAAAATATTGGTTCATAAAACCCGAAGATGTGTGCTTCGGGTTTTTTGTATGGTTTCTTTTTGTATAAAATGCTGAGATTTACAAAAGCTAACACCATCATACAAAGCTGAGAATATTTCACAGGAGGCACTTTCCATGAAGAAACCAATGCGTTACATAAAGCGGACGCTGTTGTTTTTAATTGCGATATTTTGTTTTTTGACCGGATTTACTCCGGAAACCACTCATGCTTTTACCCCCCAAGTCATTCAAAAAGGAGCAACGGGTGATGATGTAATCGAGCTTCAATCCAGATTGCAGTATATCGGTTTTTATAATGGTCCGATAGATGGCGTCTTTAGCTGGCGAACGTACTGGGCGCTCCGTAATTTTCAGTATGAAAACAGGGTGAAAGTGGACGGTCTGGCCGGTTTTACGACAAAAAAGAAACTGGCGGATCAAACGAAATTTGATTATGGATGGGTGCACAAGCAGATCCGAAAAGGCAACAAATTCACAACCTATGGCGGTGTAGCGAAAGAAAAGCAAGTCAAAAAATCAACAGGCAAAACCGGTGCCGGTGCAAAAGGCACACCCCCCAAGCAGGGAGCAAAGGGAAAAGCTGCAAAACCTGGCGCAAAAGCGGCAGTGAAGGTACGCACACCGAAGCAGGGAGCAAATATCCCGGACGGTTATTCACAGAATGATATCAATTTAATGGCAAATGCGGTATATGGCGAATCACGGGGCGAACCCTATATCGGTCAAGTCGCTGTAGCAGCGGTCATCATCAACCGGGTGGAAAACTCTGAATTTCCGAATACGGTTTCCGGCGTTATTTTTGAACCTGGTGCCTTTACAGCAGTGGCGGATGGACAAATTTATTTAACTCCGAATGAAAGGGCTAAGAAAGCCGTCATGGATGCATTGAATGGCTGGGATCCAACCGGTGAAGCACTGTATTACTTTAACCCGGATACAGCTACATCAGGCTGGATTTGGACACGGCCTCAAATTAAAAAAATTGGTAAGCATATCTATACCAAATAACGGAGGTGATTTCCTTGATACGAAATGTATTGATTGCTCTTCTAGTAGTGGCCGTTGCAGGTACAGGGTATTGGGGATATAAACAGCAGCAGGAAAAGAATGCGATACGAATTCAGTCAGAAAATAACTATCAGCGCGCGTTCCATGATTTGAACTTTAATATCGATGCACTGCACGACAAAATCGGTGAGACTCTTGCCATGAACTCAAAGCGCCAAATTTCCCCGACATTGGCACAAGTATGGCGCTTAACGTCAGAAGCGCATAATAATGTGGGACAGCTGCCTCTCGGATTGCTGCCGTTTAATAAAACGGAGGATTTCCTGACGAAAATGGGAGATTTCAGTTACCGTGTCTCATTAAGGGATCTTGAAAAAAAGCCACTCACGGATAAGGAATACAATAAATTGAAGGAACTTTATGCGAATTCTTCCAGCATTCAGAATGACTTGCGCAAAACAGAAGCAGTGGCAAGCAAAAAGAATATACGCTGGACAGATGTCGAAATGGCATTGTCCAAAAAAGACCAGCCACAGGATAATACGATTATTGACGGTTTCAAAACGGTTGACAAAGCTTCACAAGGATATGGTGAAACCGACTTCGGGCCGGAAGTAGCAAGCATGCATAATGCGAAAAAACGAAACGTGAACAAGCTTGAAGGCCGCAACATCACGAAGGAAGAAGCCAAAAAAGAAGCAATTAAATTCTTCCAATTAAAGAAAAATGTAAAGATTACTGTAAAAGAAACGGGTAAAGGCTCTCAATACCGGGCCTATTCCATTACGATGTATAATCCGGATACAAAAGCCACCACGTACATGGATGTGACCAAAAAAGGAGGATACCCGCTCTGGGTGCTTCAGGATCGTAACGTAGGTGCACAAAAAATCAGCGTGAATAAAGCGCAAAAAGAAGCCATATCCTTTCTAAACATGCACATGAAAAGCAAAATGGAAGTGGTATCGGCAAACCAGTATGACAATATTGCTGTATTTACCTTTGTCAGCACAAAAGACGGAGTGAGAATTTATCCTGACACGGTCTCCATCAAAGTCGCACTCGACAATGGTGATATCATGGGGTACCAGGGCACAGATTTCCTCACTTCCCATTATGACAGGAAGATTCCGGCTGCAAAAATTACGGAGCAGCAGGCAAGAACGAAGCTTAACCCGAAATTTAAAGTGATGGAAAAGCACATGGCCATCATTCAGAATGACGTTAAACAGGAAGTGTACTGTTATGAATTCCTCGGTGTGCTCGGCGATGAAACATACATTATTTATATCAGTGCGCAAAATGGGGATGAAGAGCAAGTGAAGAAATTGCGCGAAGGGCAGCCAGATTACGCTTCCTTGTAAGGAAGGTTTGAAGGAACAAAGGAAAAGTCATTTGACTTTTCCTTTTTGCCGTGCCTTTACAGGGTATAGAGGGACAGGGGATTGGTTATATTAGTTCCAAATATGGAGGGGACTGACATGAAAAAAGTAGAAAATCTGCTCGTAAAGCTTGCTCTGATTCATCTGGTTTTTCTTCTATTGTCTCAATGGGTGCTGACACATGACAGCTGGAAGAGGAATGTCAATAAGAGCATTTATTATGAAGGGGTCATCAAAGGAAACCAGCCAAGGACAACCGAGACCATAGACCACCAATAAGCTTTATGGTATAGTTAATGGCGGAAAGTTACCTATGAATAGTTATGATTCTTAGCTTACAAAAAAGCAGGGTAAATACCTGCTTTTGTTCGTATGGTACTAAAATATGTTGTTTGATAAGCAGGAGGAAACATGAACAAGAAATTAAAAATCGCCATTGACGGACCGGCCGGAGCGGGTAAAAGCACAGTCGCCAAGTTGGTCGCAGATCAGCTTTCCTACATTTACATAGATACAGGAGCAATGTATCGTGCACTTACTTATAAAGCGCTTGAGTCGGGCAGTAATTTGCATGAAGGCAGTGTTTTGCAGTCCCTTCTAAAAGAGACGGAGATCGAGCTTGAAATCACCGATGCCGGACAGGCTGTTATTCTTGACGGTAAAAATGTTTCAGAGGAAATTCGAAGCGCCGAGGTCACAAATAATGTTTCATTTGTTGCCACTCCCCAGGATGTGCGTGAGGAGATGGTCCGCCGGCAGCAAAAGCTGGCAGCCCAGGGCGGCGTCGTGATGGATGGCCGTGACATTGGCACACACGTTATGCCGGATGCGGAACTGAAGGTGTTTCTGGTGGCATCCGTAGAAGAACGTGCCAAGCGAAGATATGAAGAGAACCGGAATAAAGGGTACGAAACCAGCCTGGAACAACTAAAAGAAGAAATCAGCCTGCGCGATAAGCGTGACTCTGAGCGGGAATTTGCTCCTTTGAAAAAAGCAGATGACGCAATAGAGCTTGACACCACATCAATGTCCATTCAAGATGTTGTTAATGAAATTCTTCATTTGGTGAGTGAAAGGGCTGAATAATAAGTGAACCTTTACAGATTTGGGAAGATGGTCTGCGGCGCATTTTTAAAAAGCATGTACCGCATCGAGGTTAGAGGAGTGGAAAATATTCCCAAAACCGGCGGGATTCTGCTCTGCAGCAACCATATTAATAATTTTGATCCTCCGCTCGTCGGAGTAGCCGCGTCAAGAGATGTTCATTTTATGGCCAAGGCAGAGCTTTTTGACATGCCCATCCTAAAAACGCTTCTACCCAATATCAATGCATTTCCGGTCAAACGCGGAATGAGCGATAAGCAAGCGTTGAGAAACGGCCTGAATCTGCTAAAAGAAGGCAAGGTCCTCGGTCTTTTTCCTGAAGGCACAAGAAGCAAGACAGGAGAACTCGGACAGGGGCTTGCCGGTGCCGGTTTTTTTGCTTTAAAATCCGAAGCTGCAGTCATTCCATGTGCCATTAAAGGACAGTATAAGCGCGGCAAAACAGTTACCGTAATTTTTGGTAAACCGATTGATTTTTCTGAAATGAGGGAGCAAAAAGCTTCCGCTAGGGACGCAACAAACCTTATAATGTTAAATATAGAAAAGCTTCTAAAGGAATCATCGTAAAAGGCATACTGTATACATCCTTCAAATTGAAGGTTGAAAATATATACTTATACGAAATTGAGGAGGCAGTGACATATGGCTGACGAATTAAACACAAGTCTAGAAGAAACAAAGGTCCTTGAAGTGGGGGATATCGTAGAAGGTACCGTTTTAAAGGTTGAAGATAAACTGGCCATTCTTGATGTGAGCTACAAACAGGATGCGGTTCTTCCCGTCAATGAAATTTCCAATGTTTTTGTGGAAAAAGCTTCAGATTTCCTGAAAGAGGGGGACAAGGTTACAGTGAAAGTCACGTCCCTGACAGAAGATCAGCTGACCGTTTCAAAAAAAGCGGTGGATACTGTGAACTCATGGGAAGAACTCAACAAAAAGTTCGAGCAAAATGAGACATTTGAGGTTACCGTTCATGAAGTGGTCAAAGGCGGCCTTGTGGTTGACCTTGGTGTTCGAGGCTTTATTCCGGCCTCCATGGTCGAAAAACGATTTGTTGAAGATTTCACCGATTACAAAAACCGCACACTTGAAGTAAAGATTGTTGAGCTGGATCAGGAAAAGAACCGTGTGATCCTTTCACACCGTGCGGTTGAAGAAGAACTGGAATCCCAAAAGAAACAAGAACTGCTCAATAACCTTGAAGCAGGACAAGTGCTTGACGGAACCGTTCAGCGTCTTACTGATTTCGGTGCGTTTGTGGATATTGGCGGTCTTGACGGTCTTGTCCATATTTCCCAGCTTTCGCACAAACGGGTTGAAAACCCATCCGAAGTGGTATCGGAGGGAGATACAGTAAAAGTAAAAGTGCTTTCGGTTGACCGCGACAATGAGAGGGTTTCCTTGTCTATCAAAGAAACACAGCCCGGACCGTGGGAAAGCAATGTTTCCAGCTTATCCCCCGGAAAAGTTATTCAAGGCACCGTTAAACGTCTTGTTTCCTTCGGTGCATTTGTGGAAGTAGCTCCTGGTGTTGAAGGTCTTGTCCATATTTCCGAGATCAGCAACCGCCATATCGGAAGTCCTGGTGAGGTATTGTCAGAAGGTGAAACGGTTACCGTAAAAATCCTAGATGTAGACACGAAAGAGAAAAGAATTTCACTCAGCATTCGTGCAGCCCAGGAAGATACTGAGCAGAAGGATATCCGAAATAATTTTCCTAAAGAAGAAAAAGGATTTTCTCTTGCAGACATGATTGGCGATCAGCTCAAAGGGCTTAAAAAAGACTAATTAAAAAGAACTCCGTCATTCTTTCCACACCTATCTTGTAGAAAGAACTCCACGGAGTTCTTTTTTTGAAGGGAAAATTAATCCTTCTGGTGGTTTCTTTTTCTGGCTTCTTCTGGTCCTTCGAGTGATGTTGCACCTGAGTATTTTAAGGACTGGTCACGATCGGATTCTACACGGTGTGATTCTCTCAGCTTTTTCTCCTGGCGGTCTTTTCCCATCTGGATTTCCTCCTTTCGCTTTTCTTTTATTATGACTGTGTGATTAGGTTTTATTCGATTGAGCCATAATGGAGGATGAGGAGGAGAGCAACATGGATGGTATTTTCTTTTATTGGTTTACATGGATTGGCTGGGCCTACTGCTCATTTTTGATGAAAGCAAGCCGGCGAAGGACGATTTATTCCATAATGCTTTTAATGATCGTGATCTTGCAGGGGTTTACACTGAGAGCGGGGAATTTATTACTCCATTTTTCGTTTGTATTTTTGCTGGTGTGCGGTTTTCTTTTTGCATTCAGGCTGGATTTTAAACGAATGCTGTCATTTGTCTTTTGTTCCTGTTTGATTGCTCTTGCCTATAACGCCATGATTCTTTTCGCCATGTATGATCCGGTATGGATAGTTCTGGAAGTGAAATGGCTGCTTGCAGGGGTACTGTTCCTTTTATCTCTGTTTTTAATGCGGGAAACAAGTCTGAGGCCGTTTATGCTGGGAGCCGGGATGGCTGTCGGTGAAATGGTGTATCATTTCATTATAAAAAAACTGACGTTTGATATTGAGCTGGGCAGCCTGACATTTTTTGATGTTTTGACATTGTCAATTGCACTCTGCTTTGCATGGGAAGGACTTCATCAATTTTCAGCTTACGTTTATGCAGAAACAGTAAAAGGAAAAGGGAGAGTGCTGAAGCGGGTTTCCCGGTAAGCGTGTCTCGTCGCCTGGTGGTTGTGGGTTGGACTTTTATCTGCTAAAATAAATGAGCTAACTCTAGGCCCTTCATGACGGAAGGGTTTTCTTTTTTGGGAATTATTAAGTAAAAGGATGTGTCGACATGCAAAAGCCAGTATTGGCCATCGTCGGAAGACCAAACGTGGGAAAGTCCACGATCTTTAATCGGATTGTAGGAGACCGGGTATCCATTGTGGAAGATATGCCGGGTGTAACGAGAGACAGAATCTACAGTTCGGCTGAATGGCTGAACCGTGAATTTAATATTATTGATACAGGCGGAATAGAAATCGGGGATGAGCCACTGTTACACCTGATGAGGCAGCAGGCTGAAATCGCCATTGACGAAGCGGATGTGATCTTGTTTTTGGTGGATGGAAAAGAAGGAGTAACCGCTGCGGATGAAGAAGTGGCCAAGCTTCTTTATCGGTCAAAAAAACCGGTTGTCCTCGGTGTGAACAAGATTGACAATCCGGAGCGCAAGGAACTTATCTATGATTTTTATTCACTGGGTATGGGTGAGCCTTATCCATTGTCCGGTTCTCATGGGATCGGTCTTGGAGATATGCTTGATGCTGTATTCAGCCACTTTCCGCAGCAGCCGGAGGGCGAGGAAGATGAAGAAACCATCCGTTTCTGCTTGATCGGCCGACCGAATGTCGGAAAATCCTCGCTTGTGAACTCCATCCTCGGCAAGGAGAGAGTGATTGTCAGTGATATTGCAGGAACAACTAGAGATGCTATTGACTCTGAATTTACTCGTGAAGGCCAAAAGTATACGATTATCGATACAGCAGGCATGCGTAAAAGAGGGAAAGTGTATGAGTATACCGAAAAATACAGTGTACTGCGCGCTTTAAAGGCGATTGACCGTGCGGATGTCGTTTGTGTGGTGCTGAATGCCGAAGAAGGCATCATTGAACAGGACAAGAAGGTGGCAGGCTTTGCCCATGAGGCAGGAAAAGCGGTCCTTATTATTGTGAACAAATGGGATGCGATTGAAAAGGATGATAAGACACTCCGTGAATTTGAGCAAAAGATCAGGGATCACTTCCTTTATTTAAGCTATGCGCCGATTCTTTTTGTTTCGGCTAAAACCAAGCAACGTCTTCATGCCCTTTATCCGTTGATCAACCAGGTGGCGGAGAACCATGCTCTGCGTATTCAAACCAACGTATTAAACGACGTGATTATGGATGCAGTTGCCATGAATCCAACACCGACAGATAACGGAAAACGACTGAAAATAAATTATGCAACACAGGTGGCAACCAAACCGCCGACCATCGCTCTCTTTGTTAATGACCCTGAACTTCTTCATTTTTCGTACAGACGCTTCCTTGAAAACCGGGTAAGAGAAACATTTGGTTTCATTGGCACTCCGATCAGAATTATTGCCCGCAAGAAAAATGATTAGGTGCTGGTGCCTTTTATGGACATTCTTTTATTATTCATTGGAGCCTACCTTTTAGGTTCCATCAGTTTCAGTTACATCATTACCAAAGGGTTGAATAAGGGAGATATACGAAAGCTTGGCAGCGGAAATGCCGGTGCCACCAACACACTGCGGGTAATCGGGGTCGGCCCTGCCATTTTTGTACTTTTGCTTGACGTGCTAAAAGGCATGGTTCCAGTCTGGGTAGCCTTGTCTCTTCATTTTCCTCTGACCACGGCCATTATCGCAGGCGGTATGGCCATCATCGGACACAATTGGCCGGTGTATTATGGATTTAAAGGGGGGAAGGGCGTCGCAACCACGATTGGTGTGTTTGTTGTGGCCTCGTTTTTTCCTTCCCTGATTGCCGGTATCCTGGTGATTCTTATTATTGCGTTAACACGTTATGTTTCTTTGGGGTCGATTGTTTTCATGATTTTAACACCGGTTTTAATGTTTGTTTTTCGATCAGTGCCAGTTGAGGCAGCACTCATTGCCTTGTTGATTGGCTTGCTTTCCATTTGGAGGCACCGTACCAATATTTCCAGACTGTTAAATGGAAATGAACGAAAATTAGGACAATAGGTAAGGAGTGGAATAGGAATGGAAAAAGTTGCTGTAATCGGAGCAGGAAGTTGGGGAACAGCCTTGGCCCTTGTACTTGCCGATAATGGACATGATGTCCGATTATGGGGGAGAAGGCAAGAGCAGATCAACGAAATTAATACCATACATACAAATGAAAAATATTTACCTGGTGTCGTTCTTCCAGCAGGAATTGTTGGCTACAACCATTTAAAGGAAGCGGTGGAAGGAGCACGAACTCTGCTGCTTGTCGCTCCTACAAAAGCGATGCGGGAAGTGCTGCGTGATCTTGTTCCTGTACTTGATGAGCCTGTGACCCTGGTTCATGCCAGCAAAGGGATTGAGCCTGAAACCTATAAACGGGTATCAGAAATCATTGAAGAAGAGGTTCCCGCCGAAAAACGGCGGTCCATTGTTGTTCTTTCAGGACCGAGTCATGCTGAAGAAGTTTCACTCAGGCAGCCGACGACAGTGACTGTTTCATCTTCTGCTATTGAAGAGGCAGAGTTTGTACAGGATTTATTTATTAACCAGAACTTCCGTGTCTACACCAACCCTGATATTGTCGGTGTTGAACTTGGGGGCGCCTTGAAGAACATCATTGCATTAGGAGCAGGCATGTCAGACGGTCTGGGCTATGGCGATAATGCAAAAGCGGCCCTGATTACACGGGGTCTTGCTGAAATCGCAAGACTGGGAACGAAAATGGGAGCAAATCCATTAACATTCTCGGGCCTGACCGGCATAGGCGATTTGATCGTAACATGTACAAGTGTTCACAGCCGAAACTGGCGGGCGGGCAATATGCTTGGCAAAGGCGAGGCGCTTGATGATGTCCTGAAAAAAATGGGCATGGTAGTGGAAGGCGTAAGAACAACGAAAGCAGCCTACCAGCTCGCCAAACAGGAAAAGGTGGAAATGCCCATAACGAGCGTGCTTCATGATGTCCTGTTTGATGGTAAAGATGCAAAAGAAGCGGTCGATGAACTCATGAAAAGAAGCCGTACTCATGAGGTGGAAGACGTTTCTTCCCTCATTTCAGACGGGCTCGCAGAATAAACGCACCGTCCTTCTCCCGGATTTCTATCACGATTATTAGACCTATGCATAGGATAGTGGTGAATAGGTTGTGGAGGAGGACGAAAAATGGATCGTAATCATCAATTTTTTGATAAAGTTGAAAAGAAAACGAACGTAAAAAAGGAAGATATTTTCAAACTGGCCCAAACGGTCAGTAATGAAAATTTACGGGATGAACGCACATTAAGAAGACTGATCTCCCAGGTAGCCTCCTTGGCCGGTGTTCCTGTTTCCAAACAAAAAGAAGACCAGATTGTCAGTGCTGTAATTAATAACAATGTACCCCTTGATTTTAGTACATTGTCCAAAATGTTCGACAACAAGTAGGGGAACGCACAGCCAATCTCTCTGCAGGTCGGAATACTTAGTCATCTAAGCAGGCGGTGCAACGCGCACCAGCCTGCCTTTTTTTTGCAGATTATGCCTCTTGAATTAAATAAGAGCGCTTACGCAATTCTTATATTTTATGCTATAATTTACGCTGTAAAAAGGAGGATACATATGGACGCAGGATTAATGAAAATGTGGGTCGCTCTGTCATCCATCGGTCTAATGTTTATTGCCGTTTTTTCGATTATGATCAGCAGGGCGAAATTAAAAGGCTTTTTTAAATACATACTGGCAGCTATCGCATATCTTTGCATGTTCACGGCAGGCATTTTAATTGTACTCGTCGTCTTTAGCGGTCCGGTGAAAGGATAAGGAAAGCAGCTGGAATGAAAAAAATATGTTTAATTATCGCAAGCATCTGTATGCTTTTCAGCCTGACAGGTTGCTTGTATCCTGATCAACAGAAAGCTGAGAACCGGGTCCCCTATAATGACCAGATTCAAATGGTGCAGGGAGCGGTGAATGACTACAAAAAAGATACCTCCGTTTTGCCGATTAAGAATAAGGATGCATCCACTGATATTTATGAAAAATATCCCATTGATTTTGGACGACTGGTACCCAAATATATGCAGCAGCCTCCAGGCAATTCGTTTGAAAAAGGCGGAACCTTTCAGTATGTGCTCATAGACGCGGAAACGAAGCCGAAGGTAAAGCTGATCGATCTTGTGATCGTAAACAAAGCCCAGGATCTCGAGCTTCGTCTCAAGGAATATACCCGCACGCACAAATATCCTCCCTATGACAAGATTTTGGCCAGTGGCAGGTATACCCTCGATTACAAAAAGATGGGGTATAAGGAAGCACCCTATGCCGTAAGCCCTTACAGCGGGAAAAATCTTCCGTTTTTTGTGGACAATGACTCGAAAGTACACGTGGATTATTCGATTGATTTATACGAAGCGCTAAAAAAATCAAAAGATAATAAAGAAGGAAAAGACATTCGCCCTCTGCTGACGAAAAATTCCTATTTTGTTCCTGTGCGTTCAGTTCCCTATAGCGTGAAGAATGGAGAACCCGAGTTCCTGATCGGTAAACGGTAAGTTTATAGGGTGCGGCACAAATAATAGTCATGAACTCTCCCCTTTTTTAATACATTCATAGAAAAGGAGGAGAGTTATTTATATAAAAAACGGACATGGTGAACACCTGGACAGTTTGCACACGGAAGGTCACAAGCAATTGTGCTTCTCTCCCGGTCTATACAACGAACTCAGGTCCACGCTCTTTTTTGTATGAAAAAACTTTCATTCCTTATCATATTTTTGGGACAACATCATATAGATGTAATGTCCAAGAATAGCATCCGGAACTTATTTGGATCGGGAGGGAATTGAATTGGAAAAAATCGATATTTTCAAAGATATCGCTGAACGGACAGGAGGAGACATTTATCTCGGAGTAGTCGGTGCTGTTCGTACAGGGAAATCAACGTTTATCAAGCGGTTCATGGAACTGGTGGTGCTTCCGAACATTCAAAACGACGGCGAGCGCCAGCGGGCACAGGATGAGCTTCCGCAGAGCGCAGCAGGCAAGACCATCATGACGACTGAACCGAAATTCGTTCCAAACAATGCAGTGAGTATTCATGTGGCAGAGGGCCTTGATGTGAATGTCCGTCTTGTGGACAGTGTCGGATACGCTGTACCGAGTGCAAAAGGCTATGAAGATGAAAATGGCCCACGCATGATACACACTCCGTGGTATGATGAACCGATTCCTTTTCATGAGGCAGCCGAAATCGGAACAAGAAAAGTCATTCAGGAGCACTCCACGCTGGGCGTGGTTGTGACGACGGATGGTTCGATTGGTGAAATACCAAGATACGATTATATTGAATCCGAAGAGCGTGTCATTGAAGAGCTGAAAGAGGTAGGCAAACCGTTTATTCTGGTGGTCAATTCCGTTCACCCGCACCATCCGGATACCGAACAGCTGCGCAAGGAATTAAATGAGAAATATGATATTCCCGTACTTGCGATGAGTGTGGAAAGCATGACAGAGCATGATATTAACAATGTGCTTCGAGAAGTTCTTTACGAATTCCCGGTTCTTGAAGTCAATGTGAACCTGCCAAGCTGGGTGATGGTCCTGCGGGAGGAACATTGGCTGAGAGAGAGCTATGAGGAAGCTGTGAGAGAAACCGTGAAAGACATCCGGAGATTAAGAGATGTAGACCGGGTTGTCGGCAGTTTCAGCGATTTTGAGTTTATTGATGATGCGCGTCTTGCGGGGATTGAAATGGGGCAGGGAATTGCCGAAATCGATCTGTTTGCTCCCGATGATTTGTATGACCAGATCCTAAAAGAAGTTGTGGGAGTGGAAATCAGGGGAAAAGACCACCTGTTACAATTGATGCAGGAATTTGCCTACGCGAAGCAGGAGTATGATCAAGTGGCGGATGCTCTCAGAATGGTGAAGCAAACCGGCTATGGAATTGCGGCTCCTGCACTATCTGATATGAGCCTCGATGAGCCTGAAATCATCCGCCAGGGCTCGCGCTTCGGAGTCCGCCTGAAAGCGGTGGCCCCGTCGATTCATATGATCAAAGTGGATGTTGAATCGGAATTTGCCCCGATTATCGGTACGGAAAAACAGAGCGAAGAGCTGGTCAGGTATTTGATGCAGGATTTTGAAGAAGACCCGCTTTCCATTTGGAACTCCGATATTTTTGGACGTTCACTCAATTCAATTGTACGCGAAGGCATCCAGGGCAAAATCTCGCTCATGCCGGAAAATGCAAGGTACAAACTGAAGGAAACATTGGAACGCATCATAAACGAGGGCTCCGGAGGATTAATAGCCATTATTTTATAGCAAAAGACTCCTATTTGGAGTCTTTTTTGCATGGAAAGAAAGGAGGTTATTCCAAAAAATAGGCCTTTTGGCCAAGGGAAAAGGGGTTTTTCGCTATTTTTCGCATAAAAACATTGAATTCTTATGGCTTATCGTTTAATATAAGGCTTGTCATCAAAGTATTTAGTAAATCCTGTATAAAACAGGAGCGAGAGCTTTATGATAGTAGTACAACCGAATATTTAGAGCATAGATACAGCGTTCTTTGAGAGGAGGTGAATGGAATGAACAAGACTGATCTTGTAAACACAGTAGCTGAACAAACTCAACTTTCTAAAAAGGATGCCACTAAAGCTGTTGATGCAGTTTTTGAGGCAATTGCTGATACGCTAAAAGAAGGTGATAAGGTACAACTTATCGGTTTTGGTAACTTCGAAGTTCGTGAGCGTGCAGCTCGTAAAGGCCGCAACCCGCAAACTGGTCAAGAAATCGAAATCGCAGCAAGCAAGGTACCTGCTTTCAAACCAGGAAAAGCCCTTAAGGATGCTCTAAAATAAGCTTATACATAGGGCAAGCAAGAACCGCATTGTGCGGTTCTTTTATTTTTTATGTAAAACATGCGACTTTAGCCCCCTACCTTTGCCTTTGCCTGATTCATATGCTAGAATCGGTTTAGAAAAACGTACAGCAATCGTTAAGTAAAAACTACTTGGAACGTTGCACGAACGAAATTGGAGGATAATGCAGTGAAGGAATTTGATCAGGCGAAAATAGAACAGGCGGTTACCATGATTCTTGAGGCCATTGGCGAAGATCCATCGCGTGAGGGCCTTGTCGATACACCAAAACGAGTGGCTAAAATGTACCAGGAAGTTTTTCAGGGGCTGAATCAGGATCCGAAAGAGCACTTTGCCACTATTTTCGGGGAAGACCATGAAGAATTGGTTCTCGTTAAGGATATTCCTTTCTATTCCATGTGTGAACACCATCTGGTTCCTTTTTTCGGAAAAGCCCATATCGGCTACATCCCTAAAGGAGGAAAGGTGACAGGCCTCTCCAAACTGGCGCGTGCAGTTGAAGCCGTTACTCGCCGGCCGCAGCTGCAGGAAAGAATCACGTCAACTGTCGCTGATTCTCTAGTTGAAACACTGAACCCGCACGGCGTGATTGTTGTTGTTGAAGCCGAACATATGTGCATGACCATGCGTGGAGTAAAGAAACCCGGCTCGAAAACCGTAACTTCTGCCGTAAGAGGAGTTTTTGTAGATGATGCAGCCGCCCGAGCAGAAGTTCTTACTTTTATTCGGAGCTAAAATTTTAGGAACGGAGTGTACGGAATGAAGGTAAATGAGAATGAGTTTTTCGTCATCAAGGCAAAAGAAAACGGAGTCAACGTCATCGGTTTGACAAGAGGGACAGAGACCCGCTTCCACCATTCAGAGAAGCTGGACAAGGGCGAAGTTATGCTCGCACAATTTACAGAACATACGTCTGCTGTGAAAGTGCGGGGCAAAGCCGTTATTTATACACGGCATGGTGAAGTCGACACGGAAGTATAAAAAAAGCTTGGCACGAGCCAAGTTTTCTTTATGCAGTAATCAATAGTTGAATGCTCAATATGATATGATACATAATAGATAGAGTAAGCTTTAGTTGCAGGATGCGGGGGCAGTGACATGAGGATCATCCATGAAGTGAATAAGTTAAATGAATACGTTTTACAGAAAATGGAACATTCGTTTTTAAAGGAATATGTTAATGTTCCCCAGTTAAACCAGGATAAATGTCTGATCACCTATTCGCTGCTGGCCGAGAGCGGATACGAGGGAGAGGAGCTGCAAGAGTTATATGCTGCGGTTATGCTTGTTCAATGTGCATTGGACACGCATGAAACGATCTTGAAGATCAGGGACGGTCATGTCAAGGAGAGGCAGTTGACCGTACTGGCAGGAGACTATTACAGCAGCCTTTACTACTTTATGCTTTCCGTCTGTGAGGATGTGGCGTTAATTCGTGCACTCTCTTTGGGGATTCAGGATGTCAATGAAAACAAGATGCGGCTTTTTTACAGCAAACATATAAAGCCAGAAGAGGTAACCAACAGTATAAAAGGAATGGAGGCAGGGATTTTAAACCGTGTCGCCCGTCATCTGAAGAAAGAACAATACATACCTTTTATCTCAGAATTTTTGTTTATTTCTGCCACCTCCCATTGCCCTGACTCTCTTTTTTCAAATTATCATCTCCAAATTAAAAATGATGTGCTGCTTGCCCGGCATAAATTGAAAACACAAAAGCAGCCGTTATCGCTAAAACCAGTCATGGAAAAGAGAATGAGGGGACTGCTTGACGGGCCTCACTATTTATTGCCGGAGGAAGGGTAAGCCATGGAACAATTAAAGGAACAGAGAGTCCACTCGGTATTTGAAAAAATATCGGATCAATATGATTTCATGAACAATGTGATCAGCTTCCAGCGGCATAAAAGCTGGCGGAAAGACACGATGAAACAGATGGCCGTTAAAGAAGGAAGCATGGCGCTTGATGTTTGCTGCGGAACGGGTGACTGGAGCATTGCGCTGGCAGAAGCTGTTGGCAAGAAGGGGCATGTCAAAGGCCTGGACTTTAGCCAGAACATGCTTGAAGTCGGTAAGAAAAAAGTAGAATCGCTTAACATGGAAAATGTGGAGCTGATCCATGGCAACGCTATGGAGCTGCCATTTGAAGATAATACCTTTGACTATGTAACGATCGGGTTTGGACTGAGAAACGTACCCGATTATCTGCAGGTAGTTAAAGAAATGAGCCGCGTCGCCAAACCTGGAGGCAAGGTCGTCTGTCTAGAAACCTCTCAGCCTACCACCCCGGTGGTCAGGCCTCTGTTTCGTTTTTATTTTTCAGTGATCATGCCCGTTCTTGGCAAGCTTCTTGCAAAAAGCTACAACGAATACTCATGGCTTCAGGAATCGGCAGGGGAGTTTTTAAACAGAAACGAACTGAAGTCCCTGTTTGAAGAAGCCGGGTTGACCCGTGTCATGGTTAAGCCATATACGTTCGGAACGGCGGCTATGCACATGGGAATTAAACAAACATAGAAAGAGAGATTGCCTTGTGTTTAAGAAATTAGCTATCATTCTTGAAATGATAAAATTCGAACATACCTTGTTTGCTCTTCCGTTTGCTTTCCTTGGAGCAATACTGGGAAATGTGGTGGAGGAAGGAACGTTTCCCTCCCTGATGGAGTGGGTTTGGATTACCCTTGCGATGGTAGGCGCGAGAAGTGCAGCAATGACGCTGAATCGTGTAATTGATGCGAGAATCGACCAGAAAAATCCGAGAACCGCCATGAGGGCCATCCCGGCAAAGCTGATCAGCATGAAAGAGGCAGCTTTGTTTATTGCCGGTTCTTTTGTACTGCTTTTTGTCAGTGCCTACCAGCTGAACATCCTGTCTGTCTGGCTGTTGCCGCTTGCTGTTTTCTTTCTGGTATTCTATTCATATACAAAGCGGTTTACCTATCTATGCCATGTCATTTTGGGCGGGACCATCGCCCTCGCTCCTCTTGGCGGATGGGTGGGAGCAACCGGAACATTGTCAGCTGAAGCGTTTTTGCTCTATGCCGGTGTCGTGTTTTGGACTGCCGGGTTCGATGTGATCTATGCCACTCAGGATGCGGACTATGACAGGAAGCACGGATTATATTCCATCCCTTCTTATTTCGGCATTCCCAAGGCCCTTGTTATCGCTCGCATTTTTCATTTGATCAGCTTTACAGCTTTTCTTGTTTTAGGGGCGGTATCCTCCTTTGGCTGGGTTTATTTCGCAGGTGTATTTTTGTCCGGTACGATTATGGTATATGAACACTCCATGGTTTCTGCCGATGACCTGTCAAAGCTGAACCTTGCGTTTTTTACAATGAACGGAATTTTGAGTGTTGTTATGTTTATTTTCTCTTTGGGAGATTTGCTTTTATAAAAGTTTTTGCTGTAGGGGTAACAACCTGGGAAGCATCATGAATCATTCAGAAGGTGGGGAGAGTAATGGCGCTGAATATTGGCGAAATTAAATATACTAACATTCTTCCTTTGTTTTTTTATTTAAATAAAAAGGAAATTGAAAAGACCGGAGCCCAGTTTATCCCGCAGGTTCCGGCCGAATTAAACCGCAGAATGGCAAGGGGAGAAATTGATCTGGGCGGAATATCGTCATTTGCCTATGGCGAGAACAGTCACCAGTACAGTCTTTTTCCCAACCTGTCTGTTTCTACGTACGGAAAGGTAGGTTCCATTCTTTTATTCTCCAAAACAAAAATTGAAGAGTTGGACGGACGAAGTATAGCCCTGACCTCAAGCTCGGCAACTTCAGTCGCATTATTGAAGGTGATCCTAAAAGAATTTATAGGCGTGAATCCTTACTATGAAACAATGACTCCGAATTATGACGAGATGCTCTCCAGCCATGATGCTTGCCTCCTGATCGGAGAGGATGCGATTAAAGGCGGCTGGAGGCAGGAAAAAGATATTTACGTCTACGATCTTGGAGAACTATGGTATGAGAACACCAACCTTCCAATGACGTATGCCGTCATGGCAGTAAGAAACGATGCGATCAAAAGAGAAGCTCCACTCTTGGAGAAACTCCTGATTCAAATGACGGAAAGTAAAGGCCGTACAAAGGCGGATGGCTATCAGGAGATGATTGAAGATGTCCTTCATGAGCATGGCGGCGAATCCGCGTTTTGGTCCCATTACTTCCAGGGCATTAATTATGATTTGAGTGAAAACCATATTAAGGGGCTGAAGCTTTATTTTGAACTGGCCTATAAGCATTCCTTCATTCAATCTCTTCCTGAATTTACATTTTTCAATTATTCCTTACAGGGCATTTAGGTGAAGAAAATGAAACTGACAGAACTGTATACGCATGTTAAAAAGGATTTACAACAGATTGAAAAAGAACTGGAACAGACCATTTCCTCTCAGCACCCTATTATGCAGAACGCAGGAAACCAGTTGCTGAAAGCGGGCGGAAAACGAATCCGCCCCGTTTTTGTAGTGCTTTCCGGACATTTTGGAAATTATGATATTGAACCTGTCAAAAAGGTGGCAGCTGCTCTTGAAACCATCCATATGGCTTCGCTCGTTCACGATGATGTGATTGATGACGCTGAATTGCGGCGTGGAGCAAAAACGGTAAAGGCGGCTTACGACAACAAAGTAGCCATGTATACGGGCGACTTCCTGTTTGCCAAGGCGATTGAACTGATGTCGGATATTCATCAAATTGCCGCACATCAGATTTTGTCTTATGCCATGAAGGAAATGTCCCTTGGCGAAATCCAGCAAATCAGGGAACAATATGATCTTAATCAGAATGTCCGGCAGTATTTGCGCAGGATCAAAAGAAAAACCGCACTGCTTATTGCCATCAGCTGCCAGCTTGGCGCCATTGCTTCGAATGCTTCAATCGAGCTTCAGCAGCGACTGTACCGCTTTGGATATTCGGTTGGAATGGCGTATCAGATTACCGATGACATCCTGGACTTTACGGGCACCGAGAAAGAGCTGGGTAAACCCGCAGGCGGCGATTTGAGGCAGGGCAATATTACCCTTCCTGTTTTTTATGCCATGCAACAGCTTCCCGGACTTAAAGAGAAAATCGGCCGTTTTTACAAAACGATGGATGAAAGCGAGCTTTCATCTATTATTGATACAATAAAGACCAGCGGATCCATCCAGCGTGCCTCCAAAACGGCACAGTCTTATTTGGCTGATGCGCTTGCTGCAGCGGAAGGTCTGCCTGCGGGACAGGCGAAAAACAGCATGATCAAGATTGCTAAATATATTGGCCGCCGGAAATTTTAACACGTTGCTAAATACCTTAATCTTTGTTACTATTTTCTAGGGGTTGAAGATTATAGACGACCCTCAAAAGCAACTACATAGAAGATAGGGGAGAATTATTGTGGAACAAACGTTTCTAATGGTAAAGCCCGACGGTGTACAACGCAATCTGATCGGAGAGATCGTTTCACGATTCGAGAAAAAAGGATTCCAGCTTGCTGGTGCAAAATTGATGACCATTTCACGCGAGCTTGCGGAAAATCATTATGCTGAGCACAAAGAACGTCCTTTTTTCGGTGATCTTGTAAACTTTATTACATCCGGGCCTGTATTTGCAATGGTATGGCAAGGTGAAAATGTAATTGCAACTGCAAGAAACATGATGGGCAAAACCAACCCTGGCGAAGCTGCACCTGGCACCATCCGCGGAGATTTTGCTGTTCAGGTGAGCAACAATGTGATCCACGGATCTGATTCTCCCGAGAGCGCTGAACGTGAAATCGGATTATTCTTTCATGAAGAAGAGCTCGTACAATACGAAAAAGCAGGTTCTTCCTGGATTTAATGTAAGCGTTACAAACCAGCCCGCTGCGGCTGGTTTTTTCATTTTGTAGAAAAGTAAAAGTTGTCCCTTTTCAACCGATAAATAAGGTATCACCACAAAAAAGGGGAAGAATGATGGATCAGGATTACATGCGTTTCGTTGAGAGGATCAATTTGTTAACTTCTATTGATTTGTCTCTGTATAAAGAGGCTCAGATGAAAAGACGCCTTACCGCTCTGCGCGATAAAAAAAATCATGCCAGCTTTTCCGGCTATTATGATGCATTAAAAGGAGATCAGCGCCTGATGGATGAATTTCTCGAACGGATGACCATCAATGTTTCCGAGTTTTTCAGAAATCCTGAACGATGGGATGTGGTTCGGCATAGGATACTTCCAGAGCTTATCGCCCAAAAGAGGAAATTGAAGCTGTGGAGTGCCGCATGTGCTGCAGGAGAGGAGCCGTATACCCTTTCCTGTCTTTTGCATAATGATTCATCAAAGAGAGAATATTCCATTCTTGCAACAGATCTTGACAAGGCCGCCCTTAAAAGAGCGCAGGAAGGGATTTATGACAACAACGCACTGAAGCACGTGCCTGAAGCAATAAGGTCCTCATGTTTTAGCGATACTGAAAAAGGAACAGCCATAGGGGCCCATCTAAAAAAAAACATAAGGTTTAAACAGCATAACTTGTTGCTGGATGCCTTTGAAGATGGATTTGATCTGATTGTCTGCCGGAATGTTATGATTTACTTTACGGAAGAAGCTAAAGAGGAACTGTTCCGTAAATTTTCAGAAGCATTGAGGCCGGGAGGTTATCTGTTTGTAGGCAGCACCGAACAGATTTTTTACCCGGGAAGATTCAATTTGCATCCCATGGAGCCGTTTTTTTATCAGAAGCCGATCAGTTGAACAGATATCGATGATTCTTGCGGGTTGACAAATTGAAGTAAATGCTTTATCTTGTGTTTTAACGATTTAGTTTAGTTGATCAGAGTTTAGAGATGAATTTAGAGAACCAGAGTGAGTTTAGCAGAGAGATGAGAATAGCCGAGAATGATGAGTGGAGCGGAGCAGAGGGTTTATTACATAGATATCACCCATGCCTCTTCGTGCATGGGTTTTTTTGTCCCCTTTTTTTCCTCATTCATTCTCCATCCTGATGGAGGTGGATCAACACATGTTTTGTCTTCCAATTTATTTAACCCCGGTATGAAACGCGCCTTGCACCCTAATGCCTATACAATCATTAAGGAGGAATCGCAATGGCGATCAAAGAACTGCTTCAAAAAGGAATCCTGGGAGAAACGTATTCAGAAAGTGAAGCTTACGAAATGATGAATGAAATATTGGAAGGGAAAGCAACAGAAGTTCAACTTTCCAGTTTGCTTACCATACTGCGTCTCAGAGGAGAAACGATTTCTGAGATCATCGGTTTTTCCACTGCGATTCTTGATCACACTTTACCTTTGCACGTCGATTTTCCGCAGCTTCTTGACACGTGCGGAACCGGTGGCGACGGGGCTTCCACTTTTAATATCTCCACAGCTTCAGCGCTCATGCTTTCATCAGATGGCGTGAAAGTCGCAAAACACGGAAATTCGGCCGTTACTTCCAAAAGCGGAAGTGCCGATGTATTGAGCAGGCTTGGTATCCAATCGAGCAGTGATGTATCTGAAATTAATCGAAATCTGGATGAGTTTTCTTTATGTTTTCTTTTTGCGCCGAATTATCATCCGGCACTTCGCCATGCCAGCCAGACGCGAAAAGGCCTTTCATTCCGAACCGTGTTTAATATCCTTGGGCCACTTGTAAATCCCGCACATCCTACACATCAGCTGATCGGAGCGTTTAACCGGGAAACGGCCGAAAAAATGGCGATTGCCATTTCACAGTTTAAGAATCAGAGAACGTTGGTTGTAACCGGGGAGGACGGCCTGGACGAGTGCTCGATATTTGCACCGACACACTTCTTTGAAGTGAAAGATGGCCAGGTTTCAGAATTTACCCTTTCACCGGAAGATGTGGGGCTCACGTACGGTAAACTGGAGGAAGTGACCGTTTCATCCAGCCAGGAAAGCGCCGCTCTAATCCAGGGAGTCCTTAAGGGGAATGCACCTGAATCGGCACGCAATATTGTGGTTTACAATACGGCGGCATCGCTATACCTCACCGGAAGATCGGATAGTATCCGGGAGGGAGTGTCTTATGCCCAGGATCTTATTGCCAGTGGCAAAGCCCTTGAGCACCTTGAAATGATACAAAACCAGACAGGAGGAGTACCCTATGCTGCAACAAATTCTTGAAGTGAAAAAAGAAGAAATAACAAAGCTTGACCGCGAGTTTGATGGCCAGCCGAACCAGAAAAAGGTATCCCTATATGAAGCGATTGCCAATTCCAGCCGAAAACCGGCCCTGATTGCCGAGGTGAAAAAAGCCTCTCCTTCCAAAGGAGTCATTAAGGAACATTATGTGCCGTCTGAAATTGCAGCGTCATATGAACAGGGAGGAGCCGCAGCCATTTCCGTTCTGACGGATCAGCGTTTCTTCCGCGGACATGCAGCTGATCTTGTGGCTGTAAAGCAAATGGTCTCGCTGCCTGTGCTAAGAAAGGATTTTATCATTGATAAGGTACAGATTAGGGAGAGTGCCCATATTGGTGCTGATGCGATTTTATTAATCGCGGCAGCCATGGAGCCCGGAAAGCTTCATGAACTGTATGAGTATGCTCGTGAAGAAAATCTGGACTGTCTGGTAGAGGTTCACTCTGTGGAAGAGCTGGAAGGGGTCCTTAATGTATTTACCCCAAAATTAATCGGAATCAATAATCGCGACCTCAGAACCTTCAAAACGGATGTAACACATACCGAGGCCATCGCTCGCCATATTCCAGACGGGATACTGACCGTGAGCGAAAGCGGGATCAAAACGGCAGAAGATCTAACGTTTTTGCGTGAGCATAACATCGATGCCATTTTAGTGGGGGAAACCTTGATGCGCGCTTCTTCTCCGGGAAAAGGAATTCAGCTGCTGTATGGTGAATAAGAATATCGCGGTAAAGTATTGCGGATGCAGGAGCAGGGAAGATTTGGAGCTTGTCATGAATTCTTCTGCAGGGTATGCGGGATTTATTTTTGCGCAAAGCAAACGAAAGGTGAGGCCGGAAGAAGTCTCACTCTGGTTAAAGGAACTTCAACCCGTTCCTCAAAAGCTCGTGGGTGTATTTGTGAATTCATCCATTGTGGAGATTGAACAGGCACTTAATGTGCTTCCTCTTGACGTGATTCAGTGCCACGGGGACGAAACACCCCAGTTTCTGAAGCAGTTAAAGAAGAAGACTGGCAAAACCATTTGGAAAGCGGTCAGGCATGAAGAGGAAGGATGGAAGGCACTGGCAGAATACGCGGGCGCTGCTGACGGTTATGTCATCGATGCCAGAGTGGCAGGTGCATATGGAGGGACAGGCACGGCGTTTGACTGGGAAGCTGTACCCTTTTATCTTGAGGCTGCTTCGGTGCAAGAAGTGCCGTGCTTCATTGCAGGAGGAATTTCAGCCAGTAATATCACCAGGCTGCTGAGCTTTCAGCCTCATGGAATTGATATCTCGAGTGGAATTGAAATGGACGGCAAGAAAAGCAAAGAGGCAATTTCAGAATTGGAAGGGATGATCATCAATGAAAACAGTATATCCTGACAGCAAGGGAAGATATGGCCAGTTTGGCGGGAAGTTCGTACCTGAAACGATTATGTTTGCACTGGAAGAGCTGGAAAGAGGTTTTTTGGAAGCAATCAATGATGAAGATTTCAAAAAGGATCTTGAACATGAGCTTACACATTATTCAGGAAGACCTACTCCGTTAACCTATGCAGGGAAGCTGACCGAACGGCTTGGCGGAGCGGGCATCTATCTGAAAAGAGAGGATCTGAACCATACCGGCGCACACAAAATCAACAATGCGATCGGACAGGCGCTCCTCGCCAAACGGATGGGGAAAAAGAAGATCATTGCAGAAACAGGAGCGGGCCAGCATGGCGTGGCGGCGGCAACTGCGGCGGCACGCTACGGGCTTGAATGCAAAGTATACATGGGGGAAGAAGACATCCGGAGGCAGGAATTGAATGTGTTCCGAATGAAACTTCTTGGAGCAGAGGTCATACCCGTAACCAGCGGAACACGGACCTTGAAGGATGCGACAAACGAAGCCATCCGGCAGTGGGTATCAGCGGTGGAAGATACGTTTTATTTGATCGGTTCCGCTGTTGGTCCGCACCCTTATCCGAAAATTGTTAAAGAGTTTCAAAGTGTGATCGGGTTTGAAGCGAAAGCCCAGTACAAGGAGATGAATGGCGGAAAGCTGCCCGAGAAGGTCGTAGCCTGTGTGGGAGGAGGAAGCAATGCGATCGGCATTTTTGCCGGATTTGTCGATGAGAATGTAAAGCTTGTAGGCGTTGAAGCCGGAGGCAAGGGAATCCTGACAGGACTGCATGCAGCCACAATGGCCAACGGGAGAGAAGGCGTTATCCACGGTTCTCTTACGTATCTGCTCCAGTCAGAGGAAGGGCAGATCCATGAGCCTTATTCGATCTCGGCGGGACTTGACTATCCAGGTGTGGGACCTGAGCATGCCTACTTAAAATTCACTAAACGGGTGGATTATCAATGTATTACCGACGAGGAAGCGCTCGAGGCACTGAACATTCTGTGCCTGGAAGAGGGGATTCTTTGTGCGCTTGAGAGTGCGCATGCTGTTGCCCAGGCGATCAAAGAAGCAAAAACCATGAGCCCTGACGAAAATATGATTATATGCATCTCCGGCCGCGGAGATAAGGATGTTCATACTCTGTTTGAACAGCAGAAGGAGGAAGATTCCCATGACCAATAGGATGAAAGAGTTTCAGAAGCAAAAGACGCCACTTTTTGTACCCTTTATTACAGCTGGCGATCCTTCTCCAGAAGCGACAGTTGACCTTGCTCTTGCCCTGCAACAGGAAGGAGCTTCGGCCTTGGAACTGGGGATTCCCTATTCCGATCCGCTCGCTGATGGACCGGTCATCCAGCGTGCGTCCCTGCGTGCTCTTAAAAACGGGATGTCGCTCGAAAAGGCGATACAGCTAGTCTCCATTATGCGGGAGAAAGGACTGACGATACCGGTTATCATCTTTACTTATTACAATCTTTTGTTACAATTGGGAGAACAGAAATTTTTTGAATTGGCAGCACAGCATGATATTGACGGGCTTCTTGTGCCGGATATGCCGTTTGAAGAAAGCAAAGAGCTTCATGAGGCGTGCCAGCAACATGACTTGAGCTTCATTTCCCTGGCTGCCCCTACGACATCCAAGGAGCGGCTGGGAGAGATCAGCCGAACGGCCCAAGGCTTTTTGTACTGTATTTCATCCCTTGGCGTGACAGGGACAAGAACTTCATTTGCCAATGACCTGAACCGTTTTCTGGAAAATGCCAAGGCTTCAAGCCAAGTTCCGGTACTTGTGGGCTTCGGTCTTTCCAGCAGGGAACAGATGCAGCAGTTTGAAGGGAAATGCGATGGATTTATCATGGGCAGTGCCATTGTCAAAAAAATTGAAGAACTGGGGCCTGAACTTGTGAACGAGGAAACAAAGAACAAAGCCATTGCGGCGTTTTCTGATTTTCTGTCCAAAGTGGTCCCGGTGAAGAAAGTGTACAGTTAACAGAAAGGAAGGGTCTTTGTGGAGGCGAAAAAACAACTGCAGAATTTAACACCCTATCAACCGGGAAAACCAATTGAAGAAGTAAAACGAGAATACGGTCTGACTAAAATTACAAAATTGGCGTCAAACGAAAACCCTTATGGCAGCTCCCCGTCAGTACGTGATGCCATTATTGCAGAAACCGCTCATCTTGGATTATATCCGGATGGCTACAGCGCAGAACTGAGAGAAGAGCTTTCTGAATTTTTGGGAGTTAAACAAGAAAAACTCATTTTCGGTAACGGTTCGGACGAAGTTGTCCAGATTCTTTCAAGAAGTTATTTGCGTGAAGGCACCAATACGGTGATGGCGGAACATACCTTTCCACAATATAAGCATAATGCAATAATCGAAGGGGCAGAAATCCGTGAAGTCCCGCTAATTAACGGTGAGCATGACCTTAAAGGCATGCTCGGAGCAATTGATGAAAACACGAGAATTGTCTGGCTCTGTTCTCCAAACAATCCGACGGGGCACTATATCAGCCAAAAAGCTTTTGAATCCTTTATGGCCGAGGTGCCTGAGCATGTTCTCGTCGTAAGTGATGAAGCGTATTATGAATACGTGGTGGCGGAGGATTATCCTGAAACCATTCCTTACCTCTCACAATATCCTAACCTTGTAATCATGCGGACTTTTTCAAAGGCCTATGGTCTGGCAGCACTAAGAATCGGCTATGGAATTGCGGACGAGCGCATTATTCGCGCCATTGAACCGGCTAGAGAACCGTTCAACACTTCAAGAATTGCCCAGGCAGCTGCCCGTGCAGCCATTAAAGACCAGGACTTCCTTGCATCATGTCTGGACAGGAACAGAAAAGGACTCAAGCAGTATTACGACTTTTGCGAGAAGAATGGACTGTCCTATTATCCGTCACAGGGTAATTTTATTTTGATGGATTTTAATGAAGATGCCAATAAGCTGTTTCAGCATTTGCTTGAAAGGGGCTATATTGTCCGCTCGGGAGCGGCGCTCGGGTTTCCAACAAGCCTGCGGATCACGGTAGGCGATGAGATCCAGAACAAGGAGATTATCAGCCACTTGGAAACTTATCTGGAGACGGCAGCCGGTATAAAAAAGGAAACCGTATAATAAATCACAAGAAAGAAGCCATCGAGTGGCTTCTTTCTTGTTGTATTCAAAATTTTCGAAAAATACGGTTGATTTTTATCATGTACCTGCTATACTATAACTAATATGGTTTCTCTCCACTCCTATCCATATTATTGTTTTCCCTGACAGCGCTTTCACCGTCGGGGATTTTTTTATTGGAAGGCAATCATATCTTTGGAAGAGGCCTCATAGCCTGTCTATAGAAGGTTAGCCAAACGTACCTTTTGAAGTACACCCTTACTCTCATGTATAATAATCGTATAGAACAATTGTAGTGAGAGAAGGAGTTATTGCCAGTGGAAAAGTTACAGGAAGCCATTACCCTTGTTGAAATGGGACATGTTCAGGAGGGTATCCAGCTAGTTGAAGTTTTAAGAAAAGAAGCCGATCATCAAACCTTGTATGACATTGCCAGGCTTTATGAAAATTGGGGCCATCTTGATGAAGCATTAAAGATTGTTACCCAGTTGAGAGCGCTCTATCCGGAAGAAGGCGACCTTACCATCTTTGCGGCTGAACTCCTCATTGAAATGGAAAAAGAAGATGAAGCCCTTGAAATACTGGGGCAAATCAGTACCTATGATGAATCATATGTCCAATCCCTTCTTTTGCAGGCTGACCTTTACTTCATGCAGGGTCTGCATGAAGTGGCAGAGCAAAAGCTGCTGAAAGCCAGAAAAAGCAATCCGGAGGAACCAGTTCTTGCATATGCGCTCGGTGAACTTTATTTGGAACGGGGCGATTTCCTGAAAGCCGCTGCCTTCTTTAAAGAAGCCGAACCGATTGCAAACACCCTTCCGGAAGGAGATCTTTACTTAAGGCTTGCCGAATCGCTGAGCAGAGGAGGCAAGTTTGAGGAAGCGCTTGAGTACTACAAAAAAGGCTTGGAGATTAAAAAAGAATTGCACAGTTTGTTCGGTTATGGCCTGACAGCCTTTAAAACAGGTGAGTTTAAAACGGCAATTACAGCCCTGACAGAATTAAAAGACCTTGATCCTGATTATACGACCCTTTATCCCCTGCTTTCTTCTGCCTATGAGGAAGAAGGAGCGCTTGACGAAGCATTGGAAGCTGTCCGGGAGGGGATTGCCAAGGATGAATTCAATGAAGACCTGAAAGTCCGCGCAGCAAAGCTTTTGTATCGAATGGGCAATCAGGAAGAAGGTGAGCGCTTTGCAAGAGATGTCATTGCGCTGAACCCTTCCAATGCAGATGCCGTTCTTCATCTGTCTTCACAGCTGAAGAAAGAAGAGCGGTTTGATGATATCATCGAGCTCCTCACGCATGTAAAGGGACAGGGAGATGAGACGCCTGAGATGGCATGGGACCTCGCCTATGCCTACAAGGAAGCAGAAGAATTTGAAGCCGCTCGTAGACAATATGAATCAGCTTATCCTAATTTTAAAAACCATGAAGTCTTTTTAGAAGAATACGGAATGTTTCTGATTGAAGAAGGAGAACCTGAAAAGGCATCCACAGTCCTGAAGCATGCCTTGTCATTAAACCCAAACCTTTATCATCTGGAAGAAACCATCAGCAGGCTGGAAGAATTTTAATTCAATTATTCTTTCCGGAAAGCAGGATTTATCGAGCAGGGCAAGAATATACTAAAGTAATATACTTTGGTTAGGAATGATGGGGGGATCACAATGAGCAGCACCGTTTCTGTCCTTGAAAAAAAGGATTTTATTAAATGGTTTTTAAATCATTATCAATTAAAAAAACGTGAGTGCGTCTGGTTGTTAAACTACCTTGTCAGTGACGACCAGCTCATGGAAAAGGTTCACTTTGTAGAAAAAGCCGAGTACTGCCCTAAAGCCATTATCATGTCAGCTCAGTGTACGGATGGGGTTCCGTTCCGTTTTTACAAACAAAACGTGCTGACGACCGATGCTGAGAAATCATTCCACGACATTCGCCTTAACCAGGAAGAAGATATTTTTATAGAACTTAATTTCAACTCCTCGAGACTAACGCCAGAGTACGCGTCCGTATTGGAGGAAAATCCGCACCTGCCTGACAATATGGTAACGGACCGCAAATACGGACTATGGGCCGAACTCATATTGGATCAATCAGTTTCCCAGTTCAAAAGACAAAAAATACTGGTGAAGATTGATCAGGCACTGGACCAAAAGGATGAAGTTGCATTCCAAAAACTTACGGATGAACTAAGAAAATTGTAGCCCTCTTTCAAAAAAAGAGGGCTTTATTTTTTATTTTCTGATACGATGATGAATACAACGACAATACATACATAAAAAGGAGTTTCGCAGATGAAATGGAGTTCAGGAGATATTACCGTTTACCAGCAGTCAAAAGAGTTTGTGGATACTGCCATCATCCCGCTGCTTCCTCTGTCGTTCGGTGCTTCCATCAGGACAAGCGCCAGCATGGCAGATTATGCGACGCTGATCGGAGAGGAGACTGAGCGGCAGCTTCACGGACGGCTGTTTCTTTTCCCCCCGTTCACGTATTTGATGGAGGAAGACAGTGAAACGTTGATGCTTCGCCTGCATTCCTGGGTGAAGGAACTCAAGGATGAAGGACTCCGCCATGTTTATTTTCTGACGAGTGACCCGGAGTGGAAAAAGCGAGAGCAGGAGCTTGGGGAAACTCTCTTATGGATGCCTGTCATTCCGATGGAGACGATGGATGCCGATTACCGGGAGGAAATTGTCAAAGAGCAAGTGAAACAGCTGTTTCAAGTCATTTTGCATAAATGGCAGGAAAGCTAAAAAGCAAGCATTGGAGATTCAGGTTCATATTGACAGTAAAAGTCAACTTACGCTATCATGTTAATGTCCTAGTAATATGTGTGTAAACCAATTGTCCGGATGGACGTTATTTACAGCAAGGGGGGGAAACGAAATGTCTAAGGAAGATATCTCCAGGCGCCAGTTTTTGAACTACACATTAACCGGAGTTGGAGGATTCATGGCTGCAGGAATGCTGATGCCCATGGTGCGTTTTGCCATCGACCCCATTCTTGAAAAGGGTGCGAGCCAGGATATGGTAGCGGTTACTGAAGTCAGCAAAATCGGCAAGGAACCAAAGCGTTTTAACTTCAAAATCAAGCAGAAAGACGGCTGGTATGAATCAGAGGTGACCCAATCAGCATGGGTTTACAAAAACGGAAAAGGTGAATTAATAGCGCTTTCACCGGTTTGTAAACATTTGGGCTGCACGATTGACTGGAATACTGATCCTGCCCATCCGAACCAGTTTTATTGTCCTTGCCATGGGGGCCGTTATGAGAAGGACGGTACGAATATTAAAGGTACACCGCCTCTTGCGCCTCTCGATGTGTACGACAGCCAGGTAAAAGACGGAAAATTGTATCTAGGAAAGGCAAAACCACGAAAGGGGGCGTAATCAGTGCTGCAAAAGATTTACGACTGGGTAGACGAGCGTTTGGATATTACGCCGCTCTGGCGAGATGTGGCTGACCATGAAGTGCCTGAGCACGTGAATCCCGCCCATCATTTTTCCGCGTTTGTTTATTGTTTTGGAGGATTGACGTTTTTCATTACCGTCATCCAAATACTGTCTGGAATGTTCTTGACCATGTACTATGTTCCGGATATTGTAAATGCCTGGGAATCTGTGTATTATCTGCAGAATCAAGTGGCATTCGGTGTCATTGTTAGGGGAATGCATCACTGGGGAGCCAGCTTGGTAATTGTTATGATGTTTTTACATACTTTACGCGTATTCTTCCAGGGAGCATATAAGAAGCCTCGTGAATTGAACTGGGTGGTAGGAGTATTGATCTTTTTCGTTATGCTTGGTCTTGGTTTCACAGGGTACTTGCTGCCTTGGGATATGAAAGCGCTATTCGCAACGAAGGTTGGGATCCAGATTGCTGAAACAATTCCCGTTATTGGACCGATTGCAAAAACTTTCCTTGCTGGAGGAGAAATTATCGGGGCGCAGACGCTTACACGCTTCTTTGCCATTCACGTTTTCTTCCTGCCGGCTGCACTTTTGGCGCTGATGGGAGCCCACTTTATCATGATTCGTAAACAGGGGATCTCCGGACCGCTGTAAAACTGTTTTCTTAATTATCTTTATTTTTAAAATTCAGCTTGAAACCGCTCTTTCAGGTAAAGAGAGGATGTTGGCTTTTGGAAGCGTCCACTGTTGATTTAGAAAGCTTCCAGACGCTACGAAAAGGGAGGGAGAAAGATGCATCGAGGCAAAGGAATGAGATTTGTAGGCGACTCGCGTGTCCCTGCAGAGCGAAAGCCAAACATTCCAAAAGATTATTCAGAGTATCCCGGAAAGACAGAAGCATTCTGGCCAAACTTCCTTTTAAAAGAATGGATGGTAGGTGCCGTCTTTTTAATAGGGTATTTAATCTTAACCATTTCGCACGAATCTCCGCTGGAGCGTAAGGCAGATCCCACAGATGCCGGGTATATCCCGCTTCCTGACTGGTATTTCCTTTTCTTGTACCAGCTATTGAAATACAAGTATGCTGCCGGTGATTATGTATTAATCGGTACCATTGTTATTCCGGGTCTTGCGTTTGGAGCATTGCTGCTTGCCCCATGGCTGGACAGAGGGGCTGAAAGACGTCCTTCGAAACGGCCGGTTGCAACAGGTTTAATGCTTATTGCACTAATTTCCGTTACATACCTGACGTGGGAGTCCGTTGTAACCCATGACTGGGAAAAGGCAAAAGAGCAAGGGAAGATCGTTAAGACCAATATTGATAAAAATGATCCTGGTTATCAAGTGTTTAAAAGTCAGTCATGTGTAGGCTGTCACGGATCGGAGCTGTCGGGCGGAACGGGTCCATCTCTGATCGGAACCGGGCTAAAGCCAGAGGATATTATGAAAATTGCCAAGGAAGGCCGTGGAGCGATGCCTGCCAACGCTTACAAGGGCAATGAAGAAGATTTAAAAAAATTGGCTAACTTTATATCTAAACTGGAAAAATAGCAATGGAAAAAAGCTGGCTTCTATAGTCGGCTTTTTTTTACATCATTCAGCATGTTAGGAGAAAAGAAATGATCTATCTTTACGGAATCCTGAAGCAAAGGTGGTTTTTAACCTGTTTGCTGATTGTCAACATAATCGGGACAGCTTATGGATACTACTGGTATAAAGACCAGCTGGCGGCGACGCCGCTGAAATTTGTTCTTTTTGTGCCGGACAGCCCTACAGCAAGTCTGTTCTTTGTCTTTGTGCTTATTGCATTTCTGTTCGGAAAAAATATTCCGTATATCGAAGCACTGGCTGCCGTCAGCTTATTTAAATATGGCATATGGGCGGTGGGAATGAACATTGCTGGCGGCCTGGTGGCTCCTCCACTGTATTGGGAAAGCTACATGTTGATATTTTCACATTTGGGGATGGCCATAGAAGGACTTTTGTACGCCTCATATTATAAGATCCGGCTTCGCCACATGGCTGTCGCCGCTCTGTGGGTGTTCCATAATGAGATGATTGACTATGTTTACGGAATGATGCCCCGTTACGATATACTCGCCGACCATATGCAACTGATCGGCTACCTGACCTTCTGGTTGAGCGCATTTTCAGTTGCACTGATCTATGTGCTAACCCGTGACGTGCAGCATCGCGGTAAATAGAGGTCTATCCTTGTCCGTTTTCTCATATGATGGGTTATACCGTATGGGAGGGACAGGAATGGGAATAAAACGAAAAACCGCTGCAGCGTTAAGCGCTTTTCTGCTTTTGATGCCGGCTGCTGTGCATGCAATCGGCAGCGGCCGGCATGCAGACTTTGACAATGTTACTCAATTGTCGGATAAAGCGCTGGAGCTTGCCAAGGAAGAACGGTATAAAGAAGCAAGCGAGGTTCTCTTCTATATGTCATCCCAGTTTGGCAAAGATGTGGCAAATAGTGATCTTGCGGATGACAAAATCCGAATGGTGGACATGACCATGGAGAATACGATAGAAGCTCTGGGCAGGGCAGAGGAAACCCGTGATGTGAAAATCAGCCGCTTGACTGGCGTCCGGCTGCTTATGGACGCTCTGGTTTCAGACCATCAGCCACTGTGGAAACAGACGGAGTACCAAATCATGAACCCGATTAAATCGATGCAGCTTTCTCTAAAAAAGAAGGAAGATCAGTCATTTCAGGAGGCTGCAAACGAATTTTTGGCGAATTACAACATGATCCGCCCCGCTGTCAGCATGGACGTGACAGAAGCCGTCTTTGACCAGGTCGACCGGGATGTGGAATATATCGAAAACACAAGAACTAACATGATTTCATCGAAGGAAAGCCGCGAAAAACTCACTTCGATTCAGGGAGATTTTGAAAAACTGTTTGATGCAAAAGAAGACACTTCAGATCCTTCTTTATTTTGGCTGATTTTTTCGATCGGAGGCATTATTTTCTCTACATTATTTTATGTCGGATGGAGAAAATATAAAGCAGAGACAGAGAGTGAAAAGGCAGTAGAGTGGCCGGAGGAATGAGCGTTCTAATTGACATAAGAGCTGCAGATTAATAAAATTAGAGTATAACTAATAGTGGAGGAATGCCATAAATGTCTTTTCTCATCTACTTTGCACTTTTGTTGATTATCCCGCTTTGGGCTCAAGGAAAAGTGAAAAGTACCTACAATAAATATTCCAAAGTTGAAAACTCTACAGGTAAAACGGGAGCTGAAGTTGCCCGTGAAATACTGGACCGAAATGGGTTGTACAATGTGGCGGTGGAGCCGATTCGCGGCCGTCTGTCCGACCATTATGACCCACGTACAAAAGTGGTCCGCCTATCGGAAGAAAATTATTACGGCCATTCAATCGCCGGCTCTGCTGTCGCTGCCCATGAAGTGGGACACGCGATCCAGGACAAAGAAAGCTATGCACCGCTGCGCTTTCGGCATGCATTGGTGCCTGTTGCCAATCTCGGGTCCAACTTTTCGTACCTTCTGATTTTAGCAGGCATACTCTTCACATCAGCTAACCTGCTGTTGGTCGGTATTGTCTTTATGGCCGCAGCCGTACTGTTTCAACTGGTGACGCTGCCGGTAGAATTTAATGCCAGCAGCCGGGCTATGGACCAGATTGTATCCACCGGCATGATCCGTAACAATGAAGAGCGCCAGGCAAGAAAAGTGCTGAATGCCGCTGCACTCACATACGTGGCAGCCGCGCTCGTCGCCGTTCTCGAACTTCTGCGCTTTGTGCTCATGTTCGTTGGCATGAATAATGATGATTAAAATTGATAAAACCTCCGCATTCAGCGGAGGTTTTTTGTTGCGTATTTGTGTTCAAAGCCTCCAACGTCTGCGCTTCTAAGCGGACGCCTCAGCTTTTCTTATAACCCTATTGGGTTTTTGTCTGCGTCGAGTGTGAAGCCTTCTCCGAGGACTTCGTGAACGTCGTTGACGGTCACGAAGGCGTGCGGATCGACTCGTTCAATAACCTGCTTGAGACGGACAATTTCATTACGGGCGAATACACAGTACAGCACTTCCTTCTGTGTGCCGGTAAAGCTTCCCTTGGCCGTAAGAAGGGTAGCTCCCCGGTCCATTTCTTTCATGATCAGGGCAGCGATTTCGGTGTTTTTTTCGGAGATGATCATCGCTGCTTTTCCGGCATACGCGCCTTCCTGCATGAAATCAATCACCCTTGCGCCGACAAATACGGCGACCAGGGTATACATGGCTTCTTTATAATCGAGATAGACAAGCGAGATGGAAATAACGACGAAATCAAACATGAACATCGTTTTCCCCATGCTCCATCCCATAAATTTATGACCGAGCCGTGCAATGATATCCACTCCGCCTGTTGTTCCGCCGTAACGGAAAATAATACCGAGCCCGATGCCGATAAAGACGCCAGCGAACAGGGCTGCAAGCGGCATATCGTGTTTCAGGTCAACCCTGAGCGAAGAGAAACGCTGAAAAAGGTATAGAAAAAGAGACACACCAAGCGTACCGATTAACGTATAAATGAATGCATTTTTTCCAAGCAGCCTCCAGCCCACAAAAAAAAGCGGGAGGTTGAGCGCCAGGTTTGAATATGAAGGGTCAATATGAAACAAAAAGTAAAGAATGAGGGTAATGCCGGTGAAACCGCCTTCTGCCAGATTGTTCTGCATGTTGAAATGCACGATGCCAAAAGAAAAGATGGCGGAGCCTAATAAAATAAAAAAGACGTTTTTAGTGCGGATGGGAAAAGTCATATGTTCCTCCTGATCGGTTACGTTGCCTTGATGGCGTTTTCATTATAATGCAAAAACGGGGGGCGTTCAATCGCTCAAGAAATTTGTCAAATGCTTTATTCTCCGCTAACATTAACGTAGGATTGAACAAGAGGTGATATACGATGAACAAGACCATGCAAGAGATGCAAAAAGAAGTAGATACATACATCAGCCAGTTCAAAGAAGGCTATTTCAGCCCCCTGGCCATGACCGCCCGAATGACCGAAGAGCTTGGCGAGCTTGCCCGTGAAGTTAACCACTATTATGGTGAAAAACCGAAAAAATCAACTGAAAAAGAACAAACGATCGAAGAGGAACTTGGCGATGTTTTCTTTGTCTTACTATGTTTTGCCAATTCACTCAATATTAGTATGGAAAAATCGTTTGATATGGTCATGAAAAAATTCAATACAAGAGATAAAGACCGTTGGACACGGATTGAAGAAGGAGAGGAACAATAAGATGAACAAGGAAATATCTATTGTCATTGCAGGACCGCGAGGAAAGATGGGGAGCGAGGCTGTCCGGATGGTAACAGAAACCGCTCATTTTAAACTTGTTGCCGTTATTGATTCAAGAAATGAAGGCATGAAGTTGAAGGATGTCGAGGGCATGCCTGCGCTTGATATTCCGGTGTATGTGGATGCGCCAAGGTGTTTTTCGGAAATCCGTCCGGATGTTCTGATTGACCTGACAAAACCCGATGTAGGAAAAGTTCATCTTGAACAGGCACTGGAGCACAATGTTCGTCCGGTGATCGGAACTACCGGTTTTTCCGACGAAGATCTTGAACGACTGAAAAACCTCGCATCCGAACGTGAACTTGGGGCCATAATTGCCCCAAACTTTGCCGTTGGCGCCGTTTTGATGATGAAGTTTGCGCAGATGGCTTCAAGATACCTTCCGGATATCGAAATTATTGAAAAGCATCATGACCAAAAACTGGATGCCCCGTCAGGAACAGCGCTGAAAACTGCACAGTTGATCCGTGAGGTCAGAGAATCCAAACAACAGGGGCACCCTGATGAAAAAGAAGACCTAAAAGGAGCAAGAGGCGCCAAACTCGACGGCATCCGGATTCACAGTATCCGCCTGCCAGGGCTTGTTGCCCATCAGGAAGTCATTATGGGCGGAGAAGGACAAACACTGACCATTAAGCACGATTCCATGAACCGGGCTTCATTCATGCCTGGTGTCAAACTGGCGGTCGAAGCGGTCATGAATGTGGACCATCTTGTTTACGGCTTGGAAAATATTATTGAATAAAAAGGGTGGGGAACGATGAGAATTGCGTTGGTGGCGCATGATAATAAAAAACAGGAAATGATTAATTTTGCCGTTGCTTATGAACCGATTTTGAAGAAGCATGAATTGTATGCCACAGGCACTACAGGGCAAAAAATTATGGAGGCATCCGGATTAAATATCCACAGATTTCAATCCGGCCCGCTTGGTGGCGATCAGCAGATCGGTGCGTTAATTGCGCAGAACGAGATGGATCTTGTTCTTTTTTTCCGTGATCCCTTAACCGCACAGGCACACGAACCCGACATTTCCGCGCTCATTCGCCTCTGTGATGTTTACCAGATTCCGGTCGCTACGAACGTGGCGAGCGGAGAGCTGTTCATCCGGGCCATGGAGCGGGGCGATTTTAATTGGAGAACCATAATTAGAGAGAGAGAAGGGCAATCATCATGAAATTAGAAAGCTGGCTCGCGTTTGGCGCTCATTCGGACGATGTTGAAATTGGAATGAGCGGTTCCATAGCGACGCATACGGCCAATGGAGGAAGGGTTACCATTTGTGACCTTACCCAGGCCGAACTTTCATCCAACGGTACGGTGGAGCGAAGGAAAGAAGAAGCAAAGAATGCTGCTGCCGTGCTTGGAGTCACCGAACGGCTGAATCTGGGTCTTCCCGACCGCGGTCTCTTCCTGAAAGAGGAATATATCGCGTCGATCGTTTCGGTCATTCGAAATGTAAAACCGGACAGTATTTTTGTTCCTTATCCGAAGGACCGCCATCCGGACCACGGCAATTGTTCGAAGCTTGTGGAAGAAGCGGCATTTTCCGCAGGTGTGAATAATGTAGTGGATCCCGATGGGCTGCCTTCTCACAGGGTGAAAAATATTTATTTTTATTTTATCAACGGCTTCCACAAGCCTCATCTGCTCGTTGATATATCGTCTGTTTTTGAAAAAAAGGTGGCGGCGCTGAATTGTTATGGAAGCCAGTTCGTTAAAAGCGATGAAAGCTTTGCTACACCGCTTGTTAATGGATACATTGAATCGGTCAGCGCCAGGGAAAAGATGTTTGGCTTTGAAGCGGGTGTCGCCTACGCGGAAGGGTTCATCACCAAAAAGCCTTATTTATTAAAGACATTGTAAGGAGAACCATATGAAGCTGAAAATTGGAATTACATGTTATCCTACCGTTGGCGGTTCCGGGGTTGTAGCTACTGAGCTTGGAAAACTGCTGGCTGAAAAAGGGCATGAGATACATTTTATTACCTCTGCCCTGCCCTTCCGCCTTGGAAAAGTATATGCAAATATCTTTTATCATGAAGTGGAAGTCAACAATTATTCCGTCTTTAAATACCCGCCGTACGATTTGGCATTGGCTAGTAAAATGGCGGAGGTTGCCAAGCGTGAAAAGCTGGATATTATCCATGCGCATTATGCGATACCGCACGCGGTGTGTGCTTTTTTGGCGAAGCAGATGGCAGGTGAACAGCTGAAGATTGTCACCACCCTCCACGGAACTGACATTACGGTCTTGGGATATGATCCTTCTCTGAAAGAGATGATCAAATTCGGAATTGAAAAGTCGGATGCTGTAACGGCCGTATCCAATAGTTTGAAAATTGATACGTATCGCCTGCTTGGCGTGGAAAATGAGATTTATCCCATCTATAACTTTGTAGATGAGCGTGAATATTTTAAGCGGGATGCGAGCCATCTGAAAAAAGGATATGGCATCATACCGGAAGAAAAGGTCATTATTCATATTTCCAACTTCCGGACCGTTAAACGGGTACCTGATGTCATTAAGGCGTTTCATAAAATCGTAAGTGAAATTCCGGCAAAACTTTTATTGATTGGAAACGGTCCGGAATTTACGGTCGCCTGCAAGCTTGTCCAGGAACTCAACATTGAAGAACATGTTCTCTTCCTTGGAAAGCAAGAAAATGTGGCTGAATTGTTTTCCATAAGTGACCTGAAGCTTCTCCTTTCTGAAAAAGAGAGCTTTGGGCTGGTTTTGCTTGAAGCAATGGCTTGTGGAGTACCTGTCGTTGGAACAAACATTGGTGGAATACCGGAAGTGATTCTGGACGGGGAAACGGGATACATTTGCGAACTGGGAGACATCGATGGCATCGCCCGTGCATCGCTTTCCATTTTGACGGACGAAAGTAAGAAACAGAGATTTTCCTATCAGGCAATGCAGCATGTAAGAGATCATTTTCATTCTTCCAAGATCGTGGAAGATTATGAGCAGCTATATTATAGTGTTTTAAAAGGATAGGATGCCAAATGAAAGATCTTTTTAAAGGTGCACAATATATCATGGACAGGTTGGAAGAGGCAGGATTTCAGGCTTATATGGTTGGCGGCTGTATCCGGGATCTTTTGCTGGACAGGAAAATGGGGGATATTGATATCGCCACTTCCGCGCTTCCGGTGGAGGTTTCTTCCCTGTTTCCAAAAACAATACCCGTCGGTATTGAACACGGAACGGTGATTGTTCGGTATGAGGCGGTTTCATATGAAGTGACAACGTTCAGAAAAGAAGGAAAGTATGTGGACCGCCGTCATCCTTCGTCTGTTCAATATATTGATTCCCTTGAAGAGGATCTGGCAAGAAGAGATTTTACCATCAATGCGATGGCCATGGACCGATTCGGGACTATTCATGACCCTTTTGGCGGAAGACAGGATCTTCAAAATCAGCTCATAAAAACCGTCGGAGATCCCCTTGATCGACTCCTTGAGGACCCTCTCCGAATCATGAGAGCCCTCCGCTTTTGGTCGGTCATGGGGTTTACGCTTGAGACCCAGACGAAAAGGGCCTGTGTGTCTTTGTCGAAAGAATTGAGGGAAATTGCGGTTGAACGCCTTGCAGTCGAGTTTACTAAGCTTCTTGGGGGGATGGATGCTCCAATCTGCCTGGCGTTTATCTTTGAAGAAGGATTTTCTTCTTCATTGCCAGAACTCGAGAGATACAAAGACAGGGCGGACTCGCTTTCTTCATTTGGGTGGACCGGTTTAGAAAAGGATGAAGAAAGATGGGCCGCTCTTCTTTTTTTGCTTGGGGTTTTTGATTTGACTGGCTTTTTAAAAGCCTGGAAACGGTCCAATGCCCTCATCCGGGAGGTTGGTCTGCTCTTCCGTTTTTTGGACAAGGATGTACGGCAGCCGGTCTATTTGTACGAACTAGGCGAGGAACGGGCCGTGTCCTGTTTACGGATAAGGAATCTGCTGCAGGGGAAAAAGGCCAATGAAGAGCTCAGCGAGCTACAGGAATCCTATCGCAGGCTGCCCATCCATTCGAGAAAGCAACTGGCAGTCAATGGCCGGGACGTTGTGAAATCGTTTGAAAGGGAAAAGGGGCCCTGGATTCAGGAGATTCTTGGTGAAATTGAAAAAGGTGTCATCGAAAAGACAGTGCAAAACAATAAAGAGGAAATTCTGAGTTGGGTAAGGAGTTGGAAGGGAAAATGAGACAGCATTTGCTGCAGATGCTCATGAACAATGAGGGGGAGTATGTTTCGGGACAGCAAATCAGCGATAAACTGAACTGTTCGCGCACAGCGATCTGGAAGCATATTGAGGAATTGCGCAAGGAAGGATATGTGATTGAAGCGGTGCCTCGCAAGGGATACCGGATCCAATCTGCACCTGACCGAGTCACAGCGGCAGAAATCAATGCGCGGCTCAAAACAGAGGTTCTCGGGAAGGACATCATGTACGAGGAATCTGTTAAAAGTACACAAGAGATTGCTCAACGGCTTTCACAGTCTGGTGCGTATGAAGGAACGCTGGTGGTTGCCGATGAACAGACCGGCGGACGCGGGCGTCTCGGACGCCAATGGCAGTCGCCAAAAGGAACAGGAGTCTGGATGAGCCTTATTCTTCGCCCGGACATTCCTCTCCAAAAGGCTCCACAGCTTACCCTGCTGGCAGCGGTCGGCATCACCAAAGCCATCTCGAAAGTTACCGGTCTCCGTCCGGAGATCAAATGGCCGAACGACATTCTGGTTAATGGAAAAAAGGTTGTCGGAATCTTAACGGAACTGCAGGCGGAATCCGACCGTGTACATGCGGTCATTATCGGCCCAGGTATTAATGTAAACGTGGGAAGTGACGATTTTAACGACGAGCTCAAGGATATTGCCACCTCCCTGAAAATAGAATCAGGAAAAGAAATCAAACGGGCAGAACTCATTTCAGTCATTCTTAAAGAAATGGAAGAACTTTATCATGATTATTTAAATAACGGATTCGCGCTCGTGAAGCTTATGTGGGAAAGCTACGCAAACAGCATCGGACGGCGCATTCGCGTGCGCACCCTCAATCAGCAGATTGAAGGCATCGCAAAAGGCATTACTGATGATGGAATTTTGCTTCTTGAGGATGATGAAGGGAACATTCACCCGATTTATTCGGCTGACATTGAGATTCCCGGAACCTGAATATTGTGGTAAAGTAATAGGTGTAGAAAAGGCGGTATCCTGCGTTTAGGAACTGCACTTTCTGAGAAGGAAAGATTAACGTATTAATCTGCCTAGATCCATAAAGGACCGGGACAGAGGGATTGCAGAAACACACGTACTTTAAAACCCCTCTGATTACTTCGAGGGGTTTTTCCTCTGTGCCTCCTTAAAAAAGGAGGAGTAAGGATGAAAACGACTCAAAGTTTTCTTGCAATGAAGCAAAACAAGGAAAAGATCGCAATGGTGACAGCCTATGATTACCCATCTGCCCAACTGGCTCAAAGAGCAGAAGTGGATGTGATTCTGGTGGGTGATTCGCTCGGGATGGTGGTTCTTGGATATGACTCAACCGTTCCGGTTACAGTGGATGACATGATCCACCATGCCAAAGCGGTAAAACGGGGAGCGCCAGATACCTTTATTGTCACCGATATGCCGTTCATGAGCTATCACGGCACAAGGGCTGAGACCGTTAAAAACGCCATGAGAATCATGCAGGAAACAGGTTCACAGGCCCTTAAACTTGAGGGAGGAAAAAGCGTCATCGAGACCATCCGCTATCTGGTGGAAGGCGGCGTTCCTGTTATCGGCCATCTTGGTCTTACGCCGCAGACGGCCGGTGTGCTGGGCGGCTATAAAGTACAGGGAAGAGAATCCGCACAGGCCAGGCAGCTATTTGATGATGCGAAACGGGTAGAGGACGCCGGAGCTTTTGCTCTTGTTCTCGAATGTGTGCCTAAGCAGCTCGCCCAACTGATTTCCGAATCGATCAAAATACCGGTGATTGGCATTGGAGCCGGTAGTGAAACGGACGGTCAGGTGCTTGTCTACCATGATTTGATCGGATATGGTTTTCACCATATACCGAAATTTGTGAAAATGTTTGCCCACTCCGCCCATCCGATGCTGAAAGGGATTGAAACGTATGTTTCCGAAGTGAAAGCCGGAACCTTTCCTGATGAAGCGCATTCGTTTTCCATGAAACCAGAAGAAGCACAAGCGCTGTACGGAGGGAAATAAATTGAAAATCATAAAAAGCATCCAAGAGATGAGCGCATACAGCCAAGCACAATTGGCAGCAGGAAAGAGCATCGGGTTTGTTCCGACGATGGGGTATCTTCATGAGGGGCATGGAGCTCTTATGGACAGAGCACGAAAAGAAAATGATTGTGTAGTTATCAGCATTTTTGTCAATCCGCTTCAATTTGGACCAAATGAAGATTTTGAACGGTATCCAAGGGATTTTGCACGGGATGAAAATGTGGCGATAAACAATGCGGTTGACGTAGTATTTTATCCGGAAGTGCATGAGATGTATCCGAATAACCCATCTGTCGTTTTGCACGTGAAAAGAAGGGTTCAAGCACTTTGTGGGAAAACAAGGGAAGGGCACTTCGATGGAGTGGCAACCGTTCTTTCCAAACTGTTTCACCTTGTTTCCCCTACAAGAGCTTATTTCGGAATGAAGGATGCTCAGCAGGTGGCGGTTGTTGAAGGATTGATTACCGATTTGAATTATCCAATGGAACTGGTGGCCTGCCCGACTGTGCGGGAAGAGGATGGTCTGGCAAAAAGCTCGAGAAACGTTTACTTATCACCGCAGGAGAGAAGAGAAGCGCCTGTATTATTCCGCTCGTTGAAATTGGCAGCAGAACTCCTGGAAAAAGAGAAAAATATTACACTTGTGAAAGAAAAAATGGTAGAGTATGTAGAGACAGAAACAAGCGGAAATGTCGATTATTTTGAGATTCTTTCCTACCCTGAACTTGAGGAAGTTCCCTACTCCACGCAAACCATGATCATCGCGCTTGCCGTCCAGTTTGAGAATGCCAGGCTGATTGATAATCTACTGATTACACCCAAGGAAAGGGACCTATAGGTGATGTTATGTACAGAACAATGATGAAAGGCAAGATCCATCGCGCCCGTGTAACAGAATCGAACTTGAATTACGTGGGAAGCATAACGATAGATGAAGATATTCTTGATGCGGTTGACATGGTTCCCAACGAAAAGGTGCAAATCGTCAACAATAATAATGGGGCAAGATTTGAAACCTACATCATTCCCGGTCCCCGAGGAACTGGAGTGATGTGCCTGAATGGTGCAGCTGCACGCCTTGTGCAGGAAGGCGATGTTATTATTGTGATTTCATACTGCATGCTTTCTGAAGAGGAAACCGCGGCTCATCAGCCAAGGGTTGCGATCATGGATGAAAACAACCGTATTACAGAAATATTAGGTTATGAACCGGCTTCAACGATTCTTTAACCCCTTCTTCAAGGGGTTTTTCTATTTACATACAAGAGCTGCACTGCTTATAAGTGCATGCCGTTTGACCCGAGGTGAAAAGGATGAACAACCGTTATGTTGTTATTGATGTAGAAACGACTGGAAACTCCCCCGCACGTGGAGACCGGATCATTCAGATCGGAGCTGTGGTGGTTGAAAATGACATAATCGTTGACCGTTTTTCTTCCTTTGTGAACCCGGAAATCCCCATTCCTCCGTTTATTGAGCAGCTTACCGGGATCAATGATGAGATGGTTACGGATGCCCCTTTGTTTGAAGAGATTGCACCGGCCATTTTACAGATGCTTGAAGGATCTTATTTCGTCGCCCATAACGTATTATTTGATTTGAACTTTTTGCAGGAAGAGTTTGAAAACAGCGGGTACCGGCGATTTTCCGGACCAATGATTGACACCGTGGAACTTTCCAGAGTTTTATTGCTGCAGGCCGACAGCTATCAGCTGGGGCAGTTGGCAGATTATCTGGGTATTGTCCATGAAAACCCCCATCAGGCCGATAGTGACGCGGAAGTAACCGCACATTTGCTCGTTCAGCTGCTCGATAAGCTCAACACTCTTCCGCTCTTGACGCTTCAGCGACTTGAACCTTTTTTGAAAAAGATGCAGAGCAGTCTGGAGGAAATCGTAAAGGACATCATCATTTCGAAGTCTTCCAGAATAGAAGATGAGGAAGGAATGGATTATTTCCGGCAGCTCGCGATCAAATCTTTTTCACCGGTTGAAAAAGAGGACATCGGAGCAGACGCCGGCGTAGACCCTCAATCATTGCTTCGCACCCTTGCGGAGGAAATGGAACATTATGAAACAAGAGAAAGTCAGCAAAAGATGATCGGTATGGTTTTTGAAGCCATGGAAGATCATCAGCATGCCGTGATTGAAGCCGGAACGGGTGTTGGAAAGTCGCTTGGCTACCTTATCCCTTCCTTGGTGTACGGAAAGCAGCATGACCGGCCGATCGTCATCAGTACACATACGATTCAGCTTCAGCAGCAGCTTATGGAGCGGGATATTCCCATTCTGAAGAACATTTTGCCGTTCCCCTTTCATGCCACAGTCCTGAAAGGCCGCAATAACTATCTGTGCCTGCGCAAGTTTGAACAATCACTGGATGACAGCTACGATGATAATTACGATACGAATCTGACAAAGGCCCAACTGCTCGTCTGGCTGACTGAAACCACCCAGGGCGATGTTGAAGAGTTAAACCTTGCATCAGGCGGCAAGCTGTTCTGGCAACAGGTGAAAAGCGATTCGGGCTCATGCCTGAATCAGCGGTGTCCCTGGTTTTCCAGATGTTTTTATCATCGGAAACGAAAAGAGGCCATGGTGTCGGACCTTGTCATCACAAACCATGCTCTTTTGTTTACCGATGTAAAATCCGACGCCCAGCTGCTGCCTTCTTACAAGGAAGTAATTATTGACGAAGCCCATCATGTGGAGGAAGTAGTAAGCGATCATTTCGGCGTTCAAACGGATTATTTTGTGTTTGTAAGGTTGCTTGAACGCATGGGCACAAAGGAAGACAATGGGCTTGTGCAAAAACTTTACGAACTGACAGAGACCACAGAAGTACCAGGACTGGAAGAGTCCCTGGACAAAATCGCCATGAAGCTGCCAGATCTGAAAATGGAACTGGATGATTTGTTCCGTACCCTTCGTGACTATGTGCTTGAAGCCAAAAAAAGCAGCATGAACGACTTTGGCCGCGTGAGCTACCGGTACGGGGAACGGGAGGGAAAACGCGTAGCCTGGCAGGCGATCATGGAGATGTCCCAGCGTGTTCATTTTGAAGTCAATGATTTGGAAAAGCTGTTAAAAAAAACGACACAGCTTTGCGAAGAAAAAGAAGACCATTTCAACTTTAAACAAAAAGGGCTTGTCGCCGATTTTAATGGTGTGAGAAACCAGTTGCAAGAGGAAAAAGAAAAACTGCGTCACCTGTTATGGGAGGTGAACGATGATGAAGTATTCTGGCTTGAGGTGGAGGCGAAGGGGGCAAAAAATGCCGTATATCTGTACAGCAAACCGATCGTTATCGGGGATATGCTGGCTGATGAATTTTTTGCCAAGAAAAACAGCGCGGTTCTTACTTCAGCAACGCTATCGGTCAGAAACTCGTTTCAGTATATGACCTCCCGGTTGGGTCTCGATGATTTCGGGCCAATTACTGCTAATCTTCCATCACCGTTCTCGTACGATCAGCAGGTGAAGTTCATGGTTCCTGAGGATGTACCGCTCATCAATGAAGTGGACCAGGAAACCTTTGTTGCCGTTATTGCCCGGCAGCTGTACCATATTGCCAAAGTGACCAGAGGCAGGATGCTTGTTCTGTTTACCTCAAGCGACATGCTCAGGGAAACCTACAATGTTTTCAAAAACATTTCGAATTCAGATGAGTTTGTCCTGTTTGGACAGGGAATTGACAGTGGAAGCCGGGCACGTTTGACGAAGAATTTCAAGAAATTTGAACAGTCGATTCTGTTTGGCACAAGCAGTTTTTGGGAGGGGATCGACATTCCGGGCGAAGATCTGTCCTGTCTTGTCATCATCCGGCTTCCTTTTGCCCCGCCTGATAATCCGGTAACCGCAGCCCGATCAGATAAACTTAAGAAAGACGGCGGCAATCCGTTTATGGAACTTTCCCTGCCGCAGGCCATCATCCGCTTCAAGCAGGGGTTTGGACGATTGGTCCGTACACAAAGGGATAAGGGTGTCGTATTTGTCTTCGACAGAAGGATAACAGAGACGCGCTACGGCAAGTCGTTCATTACTTCTCTGCCGCCGGTACCCGTTCAAAAGGGTCTGATGGCCGACCTGCTCACCGATCTTGAAGGATGGCTCGATCCGTCATAAAATAGATGGAGATTGCCTGTCCCAAAATTGGCAGAAGTCTGATATAGTAAGTTACGAGATGGAATTGGGTAAGGAGGCAGCAGATTTGGACAGCAGAATCAAAGTTCTTTCCACTGTGAAGATCGGCAAATCGCCTGACCTTTACAAGGTTGTGACCGAATTAAACAAAACATTGAAATATAAGGATGTCATGTTCGGTCTGGCACTCGATGAACAGGATGAAAATAAAATGATATTTACCATCTACAAAACGTAAAAAGGGTGCACGAGATGAAAAAATGGTGGATTATTCTGGGGATTGCCTGTATCGGAATTATCCTCTGGCAGAGCATTTCACTGTATAATAAGATTCTTTCGAACCGTGATGCGGAACAGGAGAGAGCAGTACAGGCTGCACAAAACGATTATCATTTAAAGGTTGACCAGGTGGATTATTATCACGGGAATCAGGCGCTGGATGTGCTAAGCGGTACCTCCGGCAAGTATGGCAAAGTATATGTGATGGTTAATAACAAAGGCAAGACCAAACTGGTAAAACAAAGTGATGGCCTGACAAAGCAGCAAATGAAGAGCTATGTGGACAAAAACTTCAACCCAAAGAAGTGGGTGAATCTCCGGCTTGGAATGGAGAACAACCAGGTGGTATGGGAAGCCGTTTATCTGGATGATAGCGGAAGGTATACGTTTTACTACGGCGATTTCCAAACTGGAGAACGCTATAAAAAATACAGCATCAAGCAAGAAATCTAAAAGTGAGGGATGAGAAGAATGGAACTGGCAAACCGAGTAAAAGCACTTACACCATCTACAACACTGGCCATCACGGCAAAAGCGAATGCATTAAAAGCAGAGGGGCATAATGTGATTGGACTGGGCGCAGGAGAACCGGACTTTAATACCCCTGAACACATCATTGAGGCTGCCTACCGGGCCATGAAGGAAGGACATACGAAGTATACCGCTTCAGGAGGCCTGCCTGCTCTTAAAAAGGTAATTGCAGAAAAATTCAAGAAAGACCAGAATCTCGACTATTCACCTCAGGAAATTGTAGTTGGGACGGGAGCGAAACAATCGCTCTATTCACTTTTTCAAGTTTTACTAAACGACGGAGACGAGGTCATTATTCCAACACCGTACTGGGTGAGCTACCCCGAGCAGGTGAAACTGGCAGGCGGCGTACCGGTTTATGTGGTAGGCAAGGAAGACAATGCGTTTAAAATTACACCTGCACAGCTGGAAGAAGCGGTGACAGGACAAACAAAAGCGATCGTCATCAATTCCCCAAGCAATCCAACAGGCTCTTTGTACAATGAAGAAGAACTGAGACAAATCGGGGAAGTATGTTTAAAACATAATATTCTTATCATCTCGGATGAAATCTATGAAAAATTAATTTATGGCGGTGCACAGCATACATCCATTGCCCAGCTTTCTCCGGAGCTGAAAGAACAAACCATAATTATTAACGGGGTTTCAAAGTCCCATTCCATGACGGGATGGAGGATCGGCTATGCGGCAGGCAACAGCACGATCATTAAAGCAATGACCAACCTGGACAGCCACAGCACCTCCAATCCAACCACGATTTCCCAATATGGCGCGATTGCTGCTTATGAGGAAAGCCAGGAACCGGTGGAAGAAATGAGGAATGCTTTTGAATCCCGCCTGAATACCGTCTATGAAAAGCTGATTCAAATTCCGGGCTTTTCATGCGTGAAACCCAAAGGTGCGTTTTATCTTTTCCCGAATGTGAAGGAAGCGGTTAGAATGACCGGCTTTAACAGTGTGGATGAATGGGTGGCAGCGCTCCTTGAGGAGGAGAAAGTTGCGCTTGTTCCGGGTTCAGGGTTTGGATCACCGGACAATGTAAGGCTTTCTTATGCTACATCCCTTGAAAAATTTGAGGAAGCTTTGGAGCGGATTGCCCGGTTCATGGAAAAAAAGAGCAAATAATAGATTTTGAGGGTATTTGATTTTTATAAGTGATTAGATGATAATCACTTATACATAGAATGATTTGGAGGGTGTCACGTGAAAACAACAATATCCCAATTAAAAAGCCATATCGATAAGACAGTAACCATCGGTGCCTGGCTGAGCAATAAGCGCTCGAGCGGCAAAATTGCATTCTTGCAGCTTCGGGACGGAACGGGCTTTGTTCAAGGAGTGGTCGTTAAAGCTGAAGTGGCTGAAGACATCTGGACAACAGCCAAAGGACTTACACAGGAAACCAGTCTGTATGTGACAGGGAAAGTCCAGCAGGACGACCGCTCTCAAACAGGTGTGGAGCTCGTTGTTTCAGACGTGAAGGTCATTCATGAAGCAGTGGATTATCCGATTACGCCAAAAGAGCATGGCACAGAGTTTCTGATGGATCACCGCCATCTCTGGCTGCGTTCCAAACGCCAGCATGCGATTATGAAAGTCAGAAATGAAATTATTCAGTCCATGTATGAGTTTTTCCACAAAAATGAATTTATCAAAGTCGACCCGCCTATTTTGACAGGCAGTTCCGCCGAAGGAACAACGACTTTGTTCCATACCAAATATTTTGACGAAGATGCATATCTTTCTCAAAGCGGACAGCTGTATATGGAAGCTGCAGCCATGGCGCTTGGAAAGGTATTCTCGTTCGGTCCGACTTTCCGTGCCGAAAAGTCAAAAACACGTCGCCATTTGATCGAATTCTGGATGATTGAGCCTGAGATGGCTTTCGTGGAGCATGAAGAATCCCTCGAGATTCAGGAGCAGTTTGTCAGCCATGTGGTACAATCCGTGCTTGAACGCTGCAAGCTTGAACTGACTGTGCTAGGCCGAGATCTTTCCAAGCTTGAAAATGTAAAAGCTCCGTTTCCGCGGATTTCTTATGATGATGCGATTACACTTCTGAAAGAAAAAGGATTTGATGATATCGAGTGGGGAGAAGATTTTGGTGCGCCTCATGAAACAGCGATTGCCGAAAGCTTTGACAAGCCTGTTTTTATCACCAATTATCCAAAAGAAATCAAGGCCTTTTATATGAAGCCGCATCCTGAACGAGATGATGTCGTGCTTTGCGCCGACCTGATTGCACCGGAAGGCTATGGGGAAATCATCGGAGGAAGCCAGCGTATTGACGATCTTGAACTCATGAAAGCCCGCTATGAAGAGCATGGACTTACAGATGATGCCTACAAATGGTATCTTGAGCTCCGCCAATATGGCAGTGTGCCGCATTCCGGATTTGGTCTGGGTCTTGAGCGTACTGTCGCCTGGATTACCGGCGCCGAACATGTGCGTGAAACCATTCCGTTCCCACGTCTGCTGAACCGACTGTATCCTTGATTTTTTAAACTTACTTTAGAAAAAACTTTTAAAAAACCTCCTCTTTAAGGAGGTTTTTCACCTTTCACCCGGGACCTGTCTGTAGGGCGGTTACACCTATCCGTCTTAAGCTTCATCGATGTTTTCACGGCAACATCATGATTGGGGAAAGAAGGCTTACTCGTGGTATACTGATGAAGAAGGGGTGTTATGATGGAAAAGGCATTATTTTTGAAATGGCTGTCAGAAGGAACGATTTCAATACCCCATGTTCTGTTTAAGCATTACCGGTCCATCGGACTTCAGGACGAAGAATGCATGCTACTTCTGCATGTACATACATTTATAGAATCGGGGAATCCCTTCCCGACTCCGGAGGAGCTTTCCGGAAGGATGAGTATTACCCCGACACGTTGCATGGGAATGCTGAGAGGTTTTATCCAGCAGGGGTTATTGGAGATCGGCCAATATGAAGACGATGAAAGAGGCATGTACTACGAAGCGTATTCCCTGAATCCGCTTTGGGAAAAATTGCTTTCGATCCTTTCCGGCCAGGAAGCTGAGCGGGACTTAGCCAATAAAGAAAAAGAAGAACAAAGTGTCTATACCATTTTTGAACGGGAATTTGGACGGCCGCTGTCCCCCATGGAATGCGAAACTCTGAAGATTTGGATCGATCAGGACAGGCATACTTCGCCATTGATCATTTCCGCGTTAAAGGAAGCAGTCATGACAGGTAAGCTTAATTTTCGCTATATCGACCGGATTCTGTTTGAATGGAAGAAGAATAATATACAAACACCAGAACAAGCCAGAACGTACGGAGAGAAGTTCAGGGCGCGGCAAAACAAACCTGCGGCCAGGCCGGCAGAATCCACTGACAGCCGCAATCAATTCTCTGTTCCCGTATATAACTGGCTTGAGCAATCATAGACGAGGAAAATCTCGTCTGTTTTTGCATGCAAGGGTATTAAATCAGGAGGATGACTATGCTGAATAAAACAGAGATTGCTTATTGCTTGGATACCATAGGAGAGATGTTTCCCAATGCCCATTGCGAACTGAATCACAGCAATCCCTTTGAACTCACTATCGCTGTTCTTTTATCGGCACAGTGTACAGATGCCCTGGTGAACAAAGTCACACCGGGGCTCTTTGCCAAATATAAAACACCAGATGATTACCTCAAGGTGCCGATTGAGGAATTGCAGGATGATATACGTTCCATAGGACTGTACCGGAACAAGGCAAAAAATATACAAAAGCTGTGTTATATGCTGCTGAACGATTATGGCGGCAAGGTGCCCGAGGACCGGGATGAGCTTACAAAGCTGCCGGGTGTCGGGAGAAAAACGGCCAATGTTGTCGTTTCTGTTGCCTTTGGCATTCCGGCCATAGCCGTGGATACGCATGTGGAACGGGTGACAAAGCGTTTGGCCATCTGCAAATGGAAGGACTCTGTGCTGCAGGTTGAAGAAACATTAATGAAAAAGGTGCCTAAAGAACAGTGGGGCATCACTCATCACCGTCTCATTTTTTTCGGAAGGTATCATTGCAAGGCACAAAGTCCGCGCTGTCCGGAATGCCCGCTGCTTGAACTATGCCGGGAGGGCCAAAAACGAATGAAATTGAGCGTCAAAAAAGCTCAACTTGTAAAAAAAGATGAAAATTCCTGATTCCATGAACCATCCGCTTTTTTTTGGAAAGGACAATAAGCGGGCAGAAGTCCCGTTTAGGGAAGACATAGAGGCCATTAGCTTTCCGCATCAATGGCCGTTGTCCCCTGAGCAGCTGCAGAATAAGTTTGATCAGTGGAAAACAGAGGGTGAGAGGATCAGGCAGTTATTTTCAGACCGGAAGCCCCTGGAAGCAAGAGGCCCCATGATCCGCCAGCTGAGCTGTTTCATACAGGCGCTGTATTGGTCCAACAAAAGAAGGGTGGACGATTTGGTTCAATGGCACGACACAGTGCCCTCCCTCCCGGTAAAGCCTGTCAATATCGTGGAGCGGCTGGAGATGATTATTAACCGGCCCGCCCATTTTACAGCGTGGATTCAGCTGAATGAGCTGTTTTCGGAACTGGAAAAAAAGGTTGCTACCCATTCCCGTTTCCCCCACAAGGAATAGGGACAGATTCTTATCACATAGAATGTGTCATGAGAACGTCTAGGAGGGGGAGTTATGCAAATCCATATCGTCAAGAAAGGGGATTCGTTGTATAAGCTGTCACAATTTTATAATTTACCTTGGCAAAAAATTGCTTCAGTGAATGCCCTTGGCCAGCAGGATGTGCTGGCAGTCGGACAAACGCTGCTTATTCCTGCGCCTTTTGAATATAAAGTAAAAAAAGGGGACACGTTCGAAAAGATTGCCGCAAAGCTAGGCGTTACGAAAGCGGAACTTCAGCAGGCAAATCCTGAAGTATCGGAAGGCCAGCTGATGGAAGGGCTCGCACTCACTTTGCCCCAGAAACGCAAACGCACGATTACAACGAACGCTTTCGCCGAACCTTCGGATAAGTCCCAGGAAAATTTTAATCATGCGGCCAAGGCATTGAGCTATATCTCTTTGTTCAGCTATGAAGTGAAAGAAAATGGTGATCTGGAACCCTTGGATGATGGCTCGTTTTTACAGGATATCAAAACAGAAAATGTCCGTCCGCTTCTTTCATTGACAACCATAAAAGATGGAGCGTTCAGCAGGGAACTGGCTACCACTATTTTAAAAAACCAGGCCATCAGCAATAAGGTGATCGAGAATACAGCGAAAGTCATGAAAGAAAAAGGGTATGTGGGTGTTAACGTGGATTTTGAATATATCGGGGGAGAGAACAGGGAGCGGTACAACCGGTTCCTGCGCGCCATGACCGAACGTATGCATAAAGACGGGTATATATCCACTACAGCTCTTGCTCCCAAGACCAAAGAAAAACAAAAAGGAATTTGGTACGAAGGGCATGACTACAAGGCACATGGACAGACCGTGGATTATGTGATCCTCATGACATATGAATGGGGATACAGTGGTGGTCCCCCATTGCCGGTAAGCCCGCTCACAGAAGTGAAAAAAGTGATTGACTATGCGGTAACAGTGATTCCGAGAAGCAAAATCCTCATGGGAATCAACCTGTACGGCTATGACTGGAAGCTTCCCTTTGTTCAGGGAGGGCCGCAGGCCAAGGCGCTCAGCCCGGTTCAGGCCGTACAGCTCGCAGCCAAGCGAAAAGCGGCGATCCAATATGACAGCAAGGACCATGCTCCGTATTTTGTATATTATGATAAAGAAAAGAAAGAGCATAAAGTCTGGTTCGAGGATTACCGCAGCATGAAAGCCAAATTTGACCTGATCGATGAATACAAGCTGGGAGGCGCCAGCTTTTGGAATCTCGCTTTTGATTATCCGGGTTTGTGGAATTACCTGGAGGACCGGTACAACATCCGTTTTCAATCATAAAAAGAACGCCGCCCTGGCTGACCGGGGCGTAGACTAACCTAAGTAAATAAGACACAATAAAACACCTTCGAAATGTTACACTTAAAACAAGTGAGAATTCGGAGGTGTTTTTGCATGGGCAAAAACGTATATTCAAGTGAAGTGAAGTGGGCTGTGATTAAAGATAAAATGAGCGGCCAATTGACCAACCAGGAGATTATGGAAAAGCACGGGATTAAGAACAAAACGCAAATTAGTACCTGGATGAAATGGTATAAAAATAATGAGATCCATCGGTTTGATCAGCCGATTGGAAAGCAATACACCTATGGGCTTGGTCCAGACATCCTGAGTGAGGAAGAGAAAAAAGAGAAGAAATATGCCCATTTAAAACAGGAGAACGAAATCTTAAAAAAGTACTTGGAGATGGTAAAGGAGTTGAAAGAGAAGTAGTCCTGCAGCTTGTGGAGAAATTGCGGAAAAAGTATACGGTCTCTGCCGTTCTATCCGTATTAAATGTGCCGCGGGCGAATTACTATCGCTGGGTCAAGACGCTTCCGTTGAAATCATTAAGCAGAGAAGAAACGGTCATTATTTCATTGTGCAAGGAAACAAAATATCGATATGGACACCGCAAAATCAAAGCCTTATTATGGCGTCAGCACCAAGTAAAGCTCAATCGAAATACCGTTCAGCGCATAATGCAGAAACATCATCTTCAATGCAGGGTAAAGCCGAAAAAAAGATGGAAATCCCAAGGAGAAACGATCGTGGTGGCCCCCAACCTATTAGAGCGAAATTTTCGGGCCAGCGCGCCCAATCAGAAATGGGTGACGGATATTACCTATATTCAATATGGATCGTCTACCCTTTATTTATCGACGGTTATAGATTTATATAATAACCAAATTGTAGCCTATAAACTCTATACACATCAGCAAACCCCCTTAGTCATGGATACGCTAAAAGAGGCTTTGGACCATAGAGGGAACCCGAAAGGGGTAATTCTCCATTCCGATCAGGGCAGTGTGTATACTTCCTATGCCTTTCAGAACTTTGTGAAAGAGGAAGAAGTAATCAGCAGCATGTCGCGAAGGGGCAACTGTTGGGATAACGCCGTCATCGAGTCGTTTCATTCCAATTTAAAATCGGAACAATTTCAGTATGTAAAATTCAATTCTTTATCTTTAGATAAGGTACGTGAGCAAATTGACCATTATATAAACTACTACAATGAAGAAAGAATACAAGAAAAATTAGGCTACCATTCACCCATGGAATTTGGTCGAATGGCAGCCTAATAAAGGTGTTTTATTCTTGTCTCATTTCAATATGGCAGTCTAGCGGCGTTCTTTTTTATTCTATTGGTTAAGATCCGGAAGGGCAGGGAATTGCTGATGGTTCTGTCGCTGCTGCTGCCGTTGATTTTGGTTATTCCCATTTCCCTGGCCATTTCTATGGCCGTTTTGGTTTCCTTCAGGGCCTTGTGGATTTTGCGGCTCTGTCGTGTTTGGCTGCCCGGTACCGCCTTGCTGGTTTCCGCCTTGATCAGGCTGATTATTTTCGCCGCCTTGGTTTTGGTTCTGATCACCATGCTCCTGATTTTGATTGCCGCCCTGCTCTTTTTTGCCACCCTGGTTTTGATCGCCAGGATTATTTTGATCAGGCGGAGTACTTTGTGCAGGAGGCTGTTCGCCAGGAACGGTGACCGACGTTTGCGCGGGCGGGCTTTCCTTATTCGTTTCACTGTTGATGGCGGTCACTTGGAAGCTGTAGGTTTTTCCTGCTTCTGCGTTAGGAACGGTAAAGGACTGGTCCTTGATCGTTTGTTCGGCTGCCTGTGTGCCATCCACACTTGCGGCTACTTTATAAATGGTCTTATCATTGCCTTTATAGTTCCATTTTACATCAATGGCATTTTTCTTTTTATTGTACTCGGCTTTAAGGCCTTCAATGGAAGCGGGTTGGTCGTATTTATCAGATACTTCATTTGGCTCTGTACCGCGTACGAACAATTCATGCGTTTTCTCGTTCTCAGGTGTAAATTCGCCTGCCTTTTTATTGGTGCCTTTTTCAAGCGTGACATCGACAACTGAATTCGGTTTTTTGAAATCTGAACCATCATGGTTAAGCCTGCTCATGACCTCTTTAAAGATGAGCTTGGAATAGTTCCGCTGATTTGTATCCAGATAATGAACCCCTTCATTGTCCTTTTTGCTATTGTAGCCTGTCCACACGGCTGCGGAGTAGGAAGGAGTATAACCTGCCATCCAGGCGTCATTTGTTGCACTTTTCGGGATTCCGTTGGCGTCCCTGAACTCCTTCGGCAGGTTGGTGGTTCCTGTTTTTCCGGCAAGATTTAAGCCGGGAACATTCGCCATTGCCCCTGTTCCTCCGCTTTTCATGACACCCTTGAGCATGTCGGTGATCATATAAGCGGTAAAGTCATTCATCGCCTTGACCGGTTTAGTATCCGGCTTAACAACGTCGCCATTTGGAAATTCAATTTTTCGGATCGTCGTTGGTGCATTGTAGACCCCTTCGTTACCAAAGGCTGCGTAGGCACCCGCAAGATTTAGCGGTGTGATCCCTTTCTGGAATCCTCCGATGGCATAGGCGGGAGGCGCTGAATCAATATTGATGCCAAGCTTGTTGGCAAAATCAACGGCTTTATCTTCGCCCACTTCCATAAATGTGCGGACGGCCGGCGTATTTTCTGATTTTACAAGCGCCTGGCGCATGGAAACCTCGCCGAACTCCTCATCATTAAAATTATGGATGGTCGAACCATTAATCGTAATAGGTGAATCCTTCAAAATGTGGCCGGTATTCCATTTAAAATGATCAATGGCCGGACCATAGTCCAAAATTGGCTTAATGGTGGAACCTGGCTGGCGCTGATTTCCGGAAGCGTAGTAGGCACTCATAAGGTTTTCCTCACGGCCGCTTCCAATGGCGCGGATGCTGCCTGTTTTTGTGTCGACGATCGCGATGCCTGATTGCAGTTTTTTGTTTTCGTTTTTAAGGAACGAAGCGTTTTGCAGAACATCTTCGGTGGCTTCTTGCGCTTTCGTATCCATGTTGGTGTAAATTTTCAGCCCATCGGCAAACACATCGACATTTTTCATGCCATCCATCTTATGAATGTCTTTGATTACCTGCTGAAGATAGGCTTCATGGATGCGCGTTTCCTGAAGGCTTCCTTTGTGCAGGCCTTTCGTAACCGGTGTGGCTTTTGCTTTGTCTGCTTCCGCCTTCGTAATATAACCGTACTTTTCCATTTGACCCAGAACGACATTTCTTCGTTTTTCTGCAGCTTCGGGGTGATTCAATGGATCATAGTTGCTTGGTGCTTTTGGAAGCCCAGCAAGCAATGCGGTTTGCGGAAGCGTCAGCTGATCGAGCCGGTCCACATCGAAATAGGTTTTGGCCGCTGTTCCGATGCCGTACACGTTGTGACCAAAGTAGATTTTATTGAGATACATTTCTAGAATTTGTTCTTTCGAGTATTTCTTGTCAAGTTTAATCGCCAAATAAGCTTCCTGGATCTTACGGGTCAACGATTTTTGATTCGTTAAAATGGTGTTTTTTACCACCTGCTGTGTAATCGTGCTTCCTCCCTGGGAACCGAAGCCGCCGGTTACATTGGCGAGGGCAGCACCGAAGATACGGCGCACATCAACGCCGGGATGTTTATAGAAACGAACATCTTCGACTGCGATGAATGCATCCCGAACGTTTGGCGGAATATCCTTTATTCCTGCTTTTACCCGGTTTTGCTCAGAAAAGAGCGAGGTGACCATTTTTCCGTCTTTATCATAGATCTGGGAAGACAAAGGCGTCTTCAATTTGTCAGGATCGAGTTTCGGTGATTTCGCCATAATGACTCCGACCGATATCGCTCCAATAATAAACATAATAACGATAAAAGCTAAAATCGCTTTAAAAAAAGGGAACTTCTTTTTCTTTTTTGGGGCAGGTTGTTTTCCGTTTTCGGCTGCCTGCCTTCGTTCTTGCCTGCTGCGGTATTCATTCGACATAGTTGTATCAACCTTTCAATAACTGCAATGTACATTATGATTATTCGTCAAAAAGGCGCTGTTTATGAACCTTGCCTTAATCTTCGTCATGAAAGTACATTTTATCAATGATTTTAAGATAGTCAATTCTCGGCAAAAAACCCGATGAGATGGGTTGTCCGAGCGACTCAATCTCCTTTTTTGGAATCGACTTTCTTCCGTTCGTTTGATCGTTCCAGTAGGGGATCAGGTGGCGGGCGTCGAGAAGGTAGATTTCGTTTAATGTTGAAAAGCGCAGAATGATGAAGGCAATTCCGCCATGAGCAAGAATCGCTTCCATATGCCGAATCTGGTGTTCATGAAAATTGCGAAGCGGAAAAGAAGTTTTGTTTTTCGTTTCCTTCGCTTCAAAGTCAATATACTTTCCCCGGTATATGCCGTTATAATCCGTGGTTGAAGCAAGCTTAAAGTAGGCTTCCTTAATTACAGCTGCAGACCGCTTGGGGTATTCAACATTGACAATTTGAACCGGTGTCGGTTTTTTATGAATGACGGCAATACCCCGTTCCAGATAGTATTCATTGCTTTTGTTCAGATCTTCCTCCAGTGTCATTCCCCGGTTTCCGTAAGAAACAGTATTTTTTGAAGTGGGGGGAGACAGGGCAGAAGACGGTTTTTTTCCATTAGGATATTGAATCGGTGCCATGTTTTCACATCCTTTTAAAGAATGGCAAATAAAAACTATGTCAGCATGATGGCCGGCATAGTCATTTTCCCTTTGTTCATTTTCTTATCCCAGTTGAAGAAGGGATTCCAGTTCGTCTTGCTTGAATCCAAGCACAATGTTTTTTGATTCTCCGTCCATGATGACGGTTACTGGAGTGGCACTGGCTCCAAGGTCAATCACTTCATTCATGTATTGAGGGTTCTTGCGGATATCGCGCTCCTCGAATGGGATTTGTTTTGAAGTCAGCCATTCTTTTTCAGCAAAGCATGGGGAACAAGTTTCCTGCGTGTAAATAATTACTTTCTGCTTCATGGTTAATCCTCCAGAGAGATTCTTATCCTTTCATTTTAGCGTTTTTCTTTCTGTCTTACAAATATTTTACCAACAGTTGCGAAGGCTAAAAGAAATGAAGGGAGGGCTTATATGGTCATCAGTGCATGGGGAAAGGCGATTGTTGAGGAAATCCGGCAGAAAACAGATGCCGGCAATCTTGATAATATTTCACGTACCGTATTATATGAACACTTTTTTAGAAACCATCCGGAAATCAAGTGGTCGTTTCTCGCTTCTCTTGTTTCAAGAAATGCGGGATATAACATGTGTGACCTGGAAGGTGAATGGATCAGCCGCTCCATTCCGCCTCATTATCGAAACCTTCTTTTCCTAACTTATGAACGGGCGAACTGGTTGATTTTTTCCGATGCATACCCCCAGTTGCTTCTATATGAAAAAAGCAAGGAGGCAGGAGAACCTCTCTTTTCGCTTCTTCCATTCTTTAATGTTTCTGCCTTTATGCAAAACGAATGGCTTGCGTTTTGGCAAAAAAGGGATGAAGAGCGGCTTTGGACATCCCTCATCATTAATGAACAGCATTTGATCCAAAAACCGGTGATTGAGCACCCGGTATACCGGAGGCGGGTTTTTTTGTCTATCCCCTACAGGCTTCAGAACTGGCTTCATTTCAGCACTGTGCTTTTTCCCACCCTGAACGGAGAAATTTATGGCTTTTCCGTACATGGTTTCCGAAAGGTGCAAAACCGCATTTTGCTTGGAAGAAGGCTGGCCTGGCTATTGTTTCGGTCTCCGTACGCAAAAGCTTTTGATGAATTTTCGCGGGTCATACCCCACACCGGATCCCGGCATGACTATGAACAATACGTTTATCCCAACCAGAGGCGGGAACCGGAACTTCTCAGGCTTATATATCCACTTGTGCAGCATGGCCGTCCTTCGCTGCCCGACTGGAGCCGGAAAACAAAAAACCTGCAGGCGTATTACCATAAGCTCACTATTCCGAGAAACATTAACTTAACAAACTGGTATCACCATAAAGAATTGCAGCTGCAGCTCGGTATCTTGCTGCAGGAATTGATATTTAAAGATAAAAATGGTTCGAAAAAAGAACGTTAAAAAAGTGTCCCGGATGAGCGGGACACTTTTTGTAGGTTCAGCTTTTCATGATCCAGCTTCAGGACCCAGAGACTCGATCATTTCACTCTTTGTCAGAAAACAAAAAACGTTTTATGACAAAGACCTCCAATGCTTTTCGTCTCTATACGGGTCCTTCAGCTTTTCTCTTTATGTAGCTGGGTAGTTGGGGCCTTCCAGTTTTTTGTCGCCGTATCCTTCTTTTTTTTCCTGTTCAGGGGCGTTTGTCATTTTTTCCTGCTCCTGCTCCAGGCTGTTTTCGTGCTGTTCCATGTTTCTTCACCTCCTTCTCGTAGTGTTAGGCAGTAGGTCCTGTTTCATACAGGATAACAGTGTCGAAAGGCGGGTTTTTTTGAATAAAACCACTTTCTTTGCCGAATCAGTTCTAGTTTTGTCACCTGTGAAGGGAAACGCTAAAGAGGAGTGAATACTTGTGTTATAAGATAACGGGGAGGGAATTAGAAATGGAAATGGTGTTTAAAACAAAAACGGTTTCGGAAGAACTTGGTGTCAATCCAACTACCATTCAGCGCTGGGTAAAGCATTTCAATCTTGCGTGCCAGAAAAACGACCATGGTCATTATCTGTTTTCCGAGCAGGATATTGAAGATTTGCGGGAAATCAAAAAACAGCTGGACGCTGGTTTACTAATGGGTGATATTCAAATCGCAGCAGCAAAGATTAAAACGCCTGAGGCAAAAGGCCAGCCGGCAGGAGCGTTTGATGAACGGTTCGATCAATTGATGGCCCAGATCGAAAAGCTGGAAAAAAAGCTGGAGGAAAAAGCAGACGATGTATTGTCATACCAGGTTTTGCAGCATGCAACAGAAATGGATGACATGATGAAGCGGCTGGTTAAAATAGAAGAAAAAATTGAAGATATTGAAGTAAAACTTTTAAAAATGCCGGATGGGGCACAGGAAGATGCTTCAGGGTTTAAAAAACAGCGCCGCAATTGGCTGGTGGGACTTTTCACGCTGTAACCTTCTTTTAAAGGAAGCTCGTGCATTTTGTCCTTTGTTTTGATAGGATAGAGGGGTCAGGAGTGAAATCATTACGTATGGAACAACGTCTTATTCAACTTACTCAACAGCTGCTGGGTAAAAACAAAGCAGCAATGGACCAATATCTTACCAAAACAAAAAAAGAAGGGTATGAAGTCGACTTCTATGGCGAGGTTAAGCCGTTTGCCGACGAAATCCGGATGTTAACAGAGGAATGGAAACCCCTTGCGCTTAAGTGGGTGGAAAACAACCGTCCAAAGTATATCCATGTGCCCCAGATAAATGATACGTTTGATAATCTGAACTTTATTGCGGTATTTGCCTTCCAGCTCGACACCCGGGAAAAACGATTTACCGAGATGATCAAATCCATTGATTATGTCCTGAGTACTTTGCTGGATCGGCTTCTTTCATAAAAGACGGAAACTGCCACCGTCTTTTTTATTTTGCCCGTTATAAATTCGCGCTGGCCGGATGAAATGGGTAAAATAAAAGAAATGAAATTGTCATTCATTAAAATAATTTCACGTACCGTATTATAATGATTTAAAAGAAAGGGTACTTACATGTTTGATCCGACCATCTATGAAAACTTGAAAGTTATTCTTGAGGGAATGGCTTACGATCTTGATTTTGAAGGAGTTTTAAAAGTAACCGGCCGGAAAGACCTCGTTGACTTGGCTTCGATGAGCAGAACCTACAGTTTAGAGGTTTTGTTAAGCGGCAAAAAAGAAAAGGATGTTCGCGCGAAAATCGGATTAAAAGCTGGTTTAGAAGATCTGGCTGATGAAATAATGGAAAGAGAAACCGAACGTACAGGCTGTATTTTTTCTGTTACTTTTTACACCACTGTACAGGATATAGAAGCAGAATGTTCCAGGATTGGTGAAGCTATGAGAAGACTGTGGAAAACGGATGGAGAGGTTACACAAACTCTTTCCTATATTTATGGTTTGCCAAGAGGAAGCTACCAGAATCAAATCGATGTTGTCATCCATCTCAAATTGCATGAAGAAAATAGTGAACAGCTTGAGGATTATGTTAACCGGATCCTTCTTGCTGCTGAACGAATACTAAATAAAGGGGGACGTTAATCGTTATGGCTACAAAAACACCGATTCAAGAATTACAGCCTTATTTGCAGGAGAATTGGAAGGAGGCGGCTTTCGATTCCTTAACGCCAGTTCAGAAAGAAATGCTGCCGTTTATGCTTGAGCGAAAGGATCTTGTCGTAGAATCACCGACAGGGACAGGAAAAACGCTCGCCTATTGTCTGCCCTTACTTGATAAGATTGATAGCTTATCGACGGCATTGCAGGCTGTTGTAATCGCGCCAACTAAAGAACTTGTGATGCAAATTCACTCGGTCCTTCAGGAATACGCGAAAGGAAGCAACATTACAGGGACAACATTAATCGGCGGGGTAAATGTGCAGCGACAAGTGGAAAAGCTCAAGAAAAAACCGCATTACATAGTCGGTACACCGGGAAGAATCCTGGAGCTTTATAAAAATAAAAAAGTAAAGCTTCATGAGGTGAAAACCATTGTTGTCGATGAAGCTGACATTGTTTATGATATGGAATTAATGGATGAAGTACAGAATATTGTTAAAGGAACGATGAAGGATCGTCAGCTTGTTTTTGTGTCAGCAACCATTTCTAACAAAGCAGAAGAGATCGCCAAAGAGTGGATGAATACTCCGCATTTCATAAAAATCAGCCGTGATACAGAAGCACGGGAGTCCATTGCAAATATCTATCTGATTTCTGAAAGACGTGATAAAATAGATAATCTGAGGCGCATAATTCGACACAATTCGAACATGAAAGCGATCGTTTTCTTTGGGGCCAATTTAAAACTTGAAGAGATCGCCGCCAAGCTTGCTTACCGGGGCATTACTGTAGGTGTATTATCCGGACAGGCAACAAAACAGGAACGGCAAAAGGTAATGAGAGAATTTCGTTCCAGCAGCCATGCGTTGCTTCTTTCTACAGACCTTGCTGCCAGAGGACTTGATATTAGCGGATTAACACATGTTATTCATTTCGATCTCGCCGATTCCGAAAAACAATTCATACACCGTTCGGGCAGAACAGGAAGAGCGGGACAAACAGGAACCGTCATTTCGCTGGTTACCGAGAGAGAGGAAAATGTTCTGTTAAAATGGGCAAAAAAGCTCAATATGCCTGCAGAAAAGGCAGTGATTAAGCAGGACCAGCTGCTGCCGGCTTCACAGATTCAGCAGAAGCCAGCCAAAAAGAGAAATCCAAGGAAATCAACTCCCCAGCGAAGCGGTAATTTTATAAAAAAGAAGGGGAAGTAATTGCTGGTTAATGAAAGATTGGTACAAAAAATAAATCAAATGGTTGAAAACTTTAATATTTCGGTGGACATTCACATTGAAGCCAAATGCCCGCTGAACCGGAATATCGGAGGCAAATATAATGCGGGCGAACAGTGCATCACATTGTATCTGGAAGAAATTCAGGCACAAAGCGAGTGGTTGTTTCCCAATGAGGATGTTTTCGTAGAGTATGCGAGTGTCATTTTTGCTCATGAAGCAGGACACGCCACAGATCCTTATTTGCAAAAACTCGTGGAGCTTTATGATTCGACAGAAGATGAATTCAAACGCAAAAAAATTGAACTGCTTGTAGAAGTTCAAGCATGGAAGATCGCCAAGGAGCTCGTACAGGAGCTTCCTGATGAATTTTTCAGTAAAATAAAGAGAATTTCCTTAGAACATCATTATGAAGCTGTCTCGCAAGGTTTCAAGGATGAAGGGGTTGCCTAAACCGGAAAGGTCCTGTGCCAAGAGCACGGGACCTTTTTTATTAAGAATCAAATGAATCATACTTTTATACATAGCTGCACCGGGAAATGCTGCTAATAAGAGGTCTGCCCTTTTTCTTGGAAATTTGATATGATAGTTGAGTTGAAACTACGCAATTGGAGTGAAAATAAGTGAATTATCAGGTATTGCTTTTTTATAAATATATTGCGATTGAAGATCCGGAAGCGTTTGTTTCCTCTCATCTTGATTACTGTAAGTCAGTAGGCTTGAAAGGGCGAATTTGGGTGGCGAAGGAAGGGATCAATGGTACGGTCTCCGGAACGTTGGAGCAAACATCTGAATATATGAACCATATGAAGAACGACGAACGTTTTCAAGATATGGTTTTTAAAATTGAAGAATCGGATCATCATGCGTTTAAAAAAATGAAGGTCCGGCTCAAAAAGGAAATTGTAAATTTAAGTTTGGATGATGATGTGAATCCGAACGAACTTACAGGAAAACATCTTACCCCGAAAGAATTTTATGAAGCATTGCAGCAGGAGGATGTGGTAATCCTTGATGCCAGAAATACGTATGAATACGACCTTGGGCACTTTAAAGGAGCCATCCGGCCGGAGATCGAAAACTTCAGAGATCTTCCTGCTTGGGTCAGAGATAATTTTGATAAATTCAAAGATAAAAAGGTGCTGACATATTGTACAGGAGGGATCCGCTGCGAAAAGTTTTCTGGATTTTTGATAAAGGAAGGATTTCAGGATGTTTCCCAGCTCGAAGGCGGCATCATCTCCTATGGCTATGATCCTGAGGTAAAAGGAGATCTTTGGGACGGAAAATGCTATGTATTTGATGAAAGAACCTCGGTCGCGGTTAATCGTGCAGGAACGGAAAAGGTAGTCGGCAAATGCTATCACTGCGGAAAGCCGGAGGAGCGGTATGTTAAATGCGGAAATCCCGAATGCAATCAACATCTATTAATGTGTGAACCTTGTGAACACAGGTCTAAAAGAGCGTGCAGCACGCAATGCAGAGATCATGAACGGAACCGTTATGTCACAGAGAAAAATATAGCTCCATCATAAATCGTAAAAAAAGCATCCTTTGACAAAAAGGATGCTTTCAGGCTGTCGAGAAACTCTCGACAGTCTATTTTTTTATCCATCAACTTTATTTATTCACCGCGTTAATTTGTTATAATATAACTAACAAATAAGGATCGGACGGTGTTTGTATGTATAAGCCTAAAAAGGATACTCAGAATGAAGCAGAGTTTGTTTTTATCGAAGATTTGGTTCCTGAAGACCACCTCTTGAGGAAGATTGATCGCTATATCGATTTTTCTTTTATCGGTGAGAAAGTTCGTCCTTATTATTCAGAATCTACAGGACGTCCTTCGGACCCTATTCTGCTTTTCAAGATGATGTTCATCGGCTATTTCTACGGCATTCGCTCAGAACGACAACTTGAACGAGAAGTCAAAACCAATATCGCTTATCGCTGGTTTCTTGGCTTAAAACTGAATGACCCTGTTCCAGATCATTCCACGATCAGTTGGAACCGGCGGACTCGTTTCAAAGATACCCACGTCTTTCAAGAGATCTTTGATGAGATCGTCCTTCAAGCCATGAATCATAAAATGGTGGGAGGAAGAGTCTTATTTTCCGATTCTACCCACCTTAAAGCGAATGCCAATAAACATAAATTCACAAGAGAAGAAGTGGAAGCAGAAACAAGAGGATACATTGAAGAATTAAATCAGGCGGTCGAGGAGGACAGAGAAAAGCACGGAAAAAAGCCCTTAAAAGAGAAAGAGGAGGTGAAAGAAAAGAAGCAAATTCGCAAAAGTACGACTGATCCCGATTGTGGTTTTATGTCGCGAGACCATAAACAAGAAATGTTCTGTTATTTAGATCATAGAACGACCGATATGAAATTCAATATTATCACCGATGCCTATGTCACCCCTGGGAACGTGCATGATTCTGTGCCTTACCTTTCTCGTTTAGACCGCCAAATCGAACGATTTCAATTAGGGGTAGAAGCTGTGGCTTTAGATTCAGGCTATCTCACCACTCCGATTTGTAAGGGACTTTATGACCGGACGATTTTCGGGGTGATCGCCCACCGCAGATACCACCCAACAAAAGGGCTGATGCCGAAATGGAAATTTACATACGATAAAGAACGGGAAGTATATGTTTGTCCCAATGGCCAGGAACTCGTCTACTGCACAACCACAAGGGAAGGATATCAGGAGTATAAATCGGATCCCAAGCTATGCGCAGAATGCCCACTATTAAATGAGTGCACGCGTTCAAAAAACAAACAAAAAGTCGTAACGCGCCATGTCTGGGAAGAACATAAAGAAAAAGTACGCGACAACAGACTGTCGGCTTCTGGAAAGATGCTTTATAAATTTAGAAAAGAAAAGGTGGAGCGAAGCTTCGCAGATTCGAAAGAGCTGCATGGGCTTCGCTATTGCAGGTTGAGGGGATTACAGAATGCGAGTGAGCAGGTGCTTCTCACAGCAGCCTGTCAGAATATGAAAAAGATCGCCACACACCTAGCCAAGCTTGGCTAGGTGTGTGAGGATCTTTTTCTTCAGAGAAATCACACAACAGGGCAGTAATTCTAAACAAATAAAAAAGCTTGTGGAGAAAAAACAGAGCTTTCTCCACAAGCTGAAAGCATCCTTTGACAAAAAGGATGCTTTTTTAGCCGGGAGTCTACGGTGTATAATGAACAGGAGAGATAACAGGGAAGGTGTGTAGTTGATGATCGATGTAGAGATGCCGGAAAATAAACTGGAACTGCTGCCTGCTGTATTTATTTTTATTATTTTCGTGATCCTTGCATGGATGACAGTCAAGTTCCTAAAAAAACTTCATGAACGTGAATTGAAAAAAGCAGAAGAGGCAGAAGCAAAAATGAAAGAATATTATCTTCATAATAAACATTAAATAAAAAAACGAGGCAGCTCAATGCGGCCTCGTTTTTTATTTAAGCGTTCTTCATGTTGTTTACTTCTTCTGTCAATGTTTCTTCCATCTCTGCAAATGTGTTTTGTACTTTGTTGGTTGGTGATTTCGTCAACAAACTTACAACTACAACAGCAATAAGGCTGAGGAAGAAACCAGGAATCATTTCATATACCTGCTCTTTTAAGCCAGGGAACTGTACCCAGGTAATAACAGCTACAGCACCGACAATCATACCAGCAAGTGCTCCCCATTTGGTCATCCGTTTCCAGTAAAGACTGAGCAAAATCGCTGGACCAAACGCTGAACCAAAACCAGCCCACGCATAGCCTACAAGAGACAGGATTGTATCATTTGGGTGGTAGGCAAGGATAGACGCAATAACGGCTACAAGCAATACAGCCAAACGTCCAATGGTTACAAGCTCTTTATCTGAAGCTTCTCGGCGGAAGAAGGCTTTATAAAAGTCTTCTGTCATCGCACTGGATGTAACCAGCAGCTGAGACGAGATCGTACTCATGATCGCAGCCAGAATGGCAGCGAGCAGGAATCCGGTGATCAGCGGGTGAAACAGTATCGTTGAAAACTTGATAAATACTGTTTCCGGATCGCCCAGTTTAATTCCTGATTTATGGAACCATGCGATTCCGACCAAACCAGTAAGGACTGCTCCCAGCAAGGAAATACCCATCCAACCCATTCCGATACGGCGGGCAACTTTTAAATCTTTGATGTTCGTAATCGCCATAAAGCGGACGATGATGTGGGGCTGTCCAAAGTATCCGAGTCCCCAGGCAAGCATGGAAATCAGGCCAATTGCTGACGTACCTTTAAACAGATCAAACTTGGTTGCATCCATCTGTTTAACGGTATCAATCGTTGATTGCACTCCGCCTACGTCTGTAAAGGCGACAATAGGCACAAGCACAAGGGCAATAAACATGATGATGCCTTGTACAAAGTCAGTCCAGCTTACCGCAAGGAATCCCCCAAACAGCGTGTAAGCAACCACTACTCCGACGGTAACGAATAATCCCACTTTGTAATCAAGGTTAAAGGAACTTTCAAACAAGCGGCCGCCTGAGACCAATCCGGCAGAAGCATAGAAAGTAAAGAAAACCATGATGACAATCGCTGAAACAAATCGTAAGATCCTGGCTTTGTCGTTAAAACGATTTTCCAAAAAGTCAGGAATAGTAATGGAATCATTCGCTACCTCAGTGTAGGTACGCAGGCGTGGAGCTAGTACAAGATAGTTTACATACGCTCCAATCAATAGTCCTACGGCAATCCAAATACTTGATAGTCCGGTCGCATACATGGCTCCGGGTACACCCATAAGCATCCATCCGCTCATGTCTGAAGCTCCTGCTGAAAGCGCGGTAACCGCGGGTCCAAGACCTCTGCCTCCAAGCATGTAATCCGACAGATCGGACGTTTTCTTGTACGACCAATATCCAATTCCTAGCATGCCGGCCATATAGATAGCCAGCGAAGTGATAACACCAATTTGCACCAAATCTCCCCTTTTTTAAGTTTTTCTTTAGCAGCTGGTCTTTTTCATCTTTGAGCAGCTGCAGGTTCTTCCTCGACGAAAGTGCTTACGGTTACTTAACCTAACAAAAACTTTACATCCCTTCAAGTCGCGAGCTGGTTGCTAATCGATTGGAAAAACAGGTTGAGCGTATACAGGACAAGAGGTTCAGGGGATACAAGAGAGGGATAAAGTAAAACAATTTCAAATTTTCAGTCAGGGAATTACCACAAAAAAAGAGGATTCAGATCCATAAGAAAATGGACCAAGAATCCTCGTACAAAACGTTATTGAGCGGACATTTTTACCAATTTTTTGGATAGTCCTAATAGGACCAGCCCAAGGAAAATTGTCACACCGCCGATAATCATAAACACTTCGAAATAACCAAGTGACTCAGTGGTTGAAGCCAATTGTCCGGCAAGGATATTTGCAAATCCGGACCCAGCAAGCCACACACCCATCAACAGTGAAGCCAGCTTAACTGGTGCAAGCTTACTTACCATGGACAAACCTACTGGCTGCAGGCATAGCTCCCCGATCGTATGAAGGAAGTAGGTAAGGACCATAAAGATCATATTGGCCTTAACAGCAGAAGAGTCGCCTGTTCCTGTTTGAAGAAGAGCAGGGATAAGAACAGCAAATCCGGCGCCAAGCAAGATCATACCTGTTGCCATTTTGGTTGGTGTAGCCAAATCGCCACGCTTCGTTTTTGATAATTTTACCCATAGTACAGAAAGAATTGGCGCAAAGATGACGATAAAAAGAGGGTTTAATGACTGGAACCAAGAGGTTGGAACGGTCCATCCAAATACCGTACGGTCAATAAACTTGTCTGTATAAAGGGTTAACGAACTACCGGCTTGTTCAAATCCGGCCATAAAGAAAATAACAAAGAATGTTAAAATAAAGATAACTTTAATTCGGCTTTTTTCAGCCTTGGTAAGAGGTTTCTTTTTCTCTTCTGTGCTGATTTCATTCTGCGAAACGCCAACCGGCTTTTTGCCGATGTCTCCCAAATACTTATTGCCAAGAAGGTTGAACAGAAGCTGCCCGACAATCATGCCGATCGCAGCAGCAAGGAATCCGAATTTGAACCCGAAGTGCTCAACCCCATTTACCGTAGTCTTAAAGTAATCTTCAGCCAGGAAACCAACAATTAATGGAGAGAAAAAGGCTCCAATGTTAATACCCATATAGAAAATGGTAAATGCAGCATCTTTACGTGCATCGCTTTGCGGGTATAGATCCCCAACGAGTGTAGAAATATTAGGCTTAAAGAAACCATTCCCGATAATCAATAAGGCTAGCCCAATGTAAAATGCCGCATGGCTTTGGTTGGCAAACAATACAAAGTTACCAAGTGCCATTGTGACACCGCCAATGGTGATCGCCAGACGTTTCCCTAAGAAACGGTCGGTTAAATATCCTCCTATCAACGGGGTAAAATAAACGGCGCCGGTGAAGAATCCGTAAATACTAAGCGCAAGGCCTTCACTCATACCGAGTCCGCCGCTAATCAACGATTTTGTTAAATAAAGAACAAGAATTGCTCTCATGCCATAATAACTGAATCTTTCCCACATCTCAGTGAAGAAGAGCAAGTATAGGCCAGGTGGATGTTTCTTTTTTGGCTGGAGCTGAATGTCCTGCTCCACTTTAACAGTTGCTTCCATCTTGATGCCTCCAATATATTTAAACTATTAATATTTTAATTTACTAAATATTTAGTAGTCAATGAAAATTATAGGAAAATGTTATTATAATTTAATTATGAAAATAATGAATTATCTAAATATAAAGCGTTTTCCTTGCTGATACAGTGAAAATTGACCCGTGCCAAATGAATCAAAAAGAAATAAGGAGCTGAATTTTTCTGTGAAAATTGTTGTGTTATCGGATACTCACATGCCCAAAAGGGCCAAAAAAATACCTGAGAGGCTAATTGCCGATCTCAAGACTGCTGATTTAATCATCCATGCCGGTGACTGGCAGACACCAGATGTGCTTCATCAATTGAAGCAGTATGCTCCGGTTGAGGGGGTAACCGGAAATGTTGACGGACCCGAAATGAGATATTTTTTCAATGAAACCCTTTTATTGAATGTGAATCAATTTATTATAGGTGTGGTTCATGGCCATGGCACCAAACAAACAACTGAAAAAAGGGCAATAGCCGCATTTAATGTAGTAGATGTGGATTGTATCATCTTCGGCCACTCGCATATTCCAAAAAATTACCGCCGTAACGGAGTCTTAATGTTAAACCCCGGCTCACCGACGGATAAAAGAAGGGAAAAGTGTTATTCCCATGCAATTCTTACAATTGATGATGAGATGACTGCCAAACATATATTTTATGATAATAAAGATTAACATTATTAATCATTATACACCTTTCATTTCATGTTTTCAAAAATTGGAATTTATCCCTTATGCCTTATGACATATTAGCAGTGTTTACATATTTATCATCTTTCAAAGTGATGAGAACTTGCTCGGTAAATAATATGATTTCAACCAGCAACAATGACAATATCAGCCAGATTCCAGAATATTTAGCCATACTAGGAATGATATTAACAGAATTTTTACGAAATAAGTGTTGATACGTGCAGAAAAGTCTGATAGAATGATACAAAATCTAAAGGCTATGTGTAACTGGCGAAACGCGGATCACCGCGAGGGAGCACATAGTGTCGTTGCCGTTCGCCTGGGCAGAGGTAAGGGGATATTTATCCCTTTGCCTCTTTTCGTTTATTTGTCAAGGCATGTTCACCTTATCTTTTTGGCAAAGAGGCGAGACAAAAACCCATAAAAAAAGAGGAGAGAACCAAAATGACCACAACTGCATTGGAAACAGTAAAGACCATCAAAACCTTGAACAATATCGCGGAAAGCGGATTGAAGGTTTTCAGCAACGGGGTTTATAAGATTGATAATGAAAGTGAAAATCCTGATGCCATTGTTGTACGAAGCTTTAATATGCATGCTTTAACTTTCGGTGATGAACTAAAAGCCATCGCGCGTGCGGGAGCCGGTGTCAACAATATTCCGGTCGATCAATGCACAGAAAAGGGAATTGTTGTTTTCAATACTCCAGGTGCAAATGCCAATGCTGTAAAAGAAATGGTTCTTACTACACTGATGGCTTCTTCCCGTAACCTGTTTGCAGGCATAGCCTGGACAAAAACCCTTGAAGGGGAAGGAGACCAAATTCCAAAACTGGTTGAAGCAGGGAAAAAGCAGTTTGTCGGAAAAGAAATCAAAGGAAAAACACTAGGTGTCATCGGTTTAGGGGCGATAGGTGCGCTCGTCGCCAATGATGCGCTCGATCTTGACATGGATGTTATCGGTTTTGATCCATTCATCTCTGTGGACACAGCATGGAACCTGTCCAGAAATGTCCAGAGGGCGATGACGATTGAGCAGCTGTACGCAGAGTGTGACTATATTACGGTTCATGTTCCCTTTACACCAGATACAAAAGGAATGTTTAATCAAAAGGCCTTTAACGAAATGAAACCCGGAGTGCATATCCTAAACTTCTCCCGTGGTGAGCTTGTAAACGAAGCTGATATGCTGGCCGCACTGGAAGACGGTACTGTTGGCCGCTATATTACGGATTTTCCAAACGAAAACGTGCTGAAGATGAAGAATACGGTTTCTATTCCACATCTTGGCGCATCCACAAATGAATCTGAAGAAAACTGTGCCATTATGGCTACCCGACAGGTCAAAGAATTTTTGGAAACCGGTAATATCAAGAACTCTGTTAACTTTCCAAACGCCTCTTTGCCATATACAGGTAAGCTTCGAGTGGCCGCGTTTCATGAAAATGTGCCCAATATGGTCGGTCAAATCACTCAGGCGGTGTCCAGCTATCATTTGAATATTGCCGACATGGTGAACAGAAGCCGGGGCGGATATGCGTATACCATTGTTGATATTGACAATAAGGTAAATGGCGACGTCATTCCGGGACTGGAAGAAAAAATTAGAAACATTGAAGGTATTGTAACAACACGTGTCATTTAAAGAGGTTCTCGTACGAAAAAAGACCGTCATTCCAAGAATGGAATGGCGGCATTTTTATTTAGATTTAAATGGGTTCGCTATGAGCCCTGTGGGTTGCCAAAAGAAAACGGTGAGTTACATATTCCAGAACACCGAGCAACAGGCTCGTCAATAATGCCCCATACCATGTCATGGATGCCTCCCATTGAAAGTTCGAGGCATAGTAAACAAGGATCCATGAAACCAGAACATCAATGAGGACACTGATCCAAAGTACTCCTTTTCTTAAAACAAAATATTCGAGTGGCACACCAAGTACCGCCAGGGTGATGGCAACAACGGCAATTTGCCAATAGTCCTCAAAATGTACGCCTGGAAAGAAAACGGCGGAAAGAATTAACACAACGGGAATCGCTATAAGTTTTATGATCAGACTGCTCATGTTGTACCTCCTACCTCCTGTTCTTCCTTGATATTGTAACCATGATGATAAACTTTCATGTCTGAACGACAGAAAAATGGCAAATACTAAACGTCAAATAAAAGGGAGCGGGAGGTTTGAAAGATGCCGGAATTACCAGAAATGGAAACCTTCAGAACGATTTTATCCAATCAATTAAAAGAAAGACCCATTATTCAAGTGGAGATTAACCGGGAAAAATCCATTAATCTTAATCCGTCGCTTTTCACTGCTCATGTGAGAGGAGCCGTGATTACTGACATTAGAAGGCGGGCCAAACATTTGATTTTCCAATTGAATAACGGAAATGCCCTGCTTCTTCACCTCATGCTCGGAGGCTGGATGTACATTGGAAATGACGAAGACAACCCTGAGAGAACCAAGCAGGTGATTTTGTCTTTTGGTGATCGAAAGCTGTATTTTATTGGGCTTAGATTGGGCTACCTTCATTTATTAACAGCAGCGCAATTGAAAGAAAAATTGGAGGAACTGGGTCCGGAACCGCTGGATCCCAATTTTACAGAAGAAATCTTTCTAGAGCATCTAAGCAAGAAAAGGGGAACACTGAAAGCAGTGCTCATTGACCAGAAGTTTATTGCAGGGATTGGAAATTGTTATTCCGATGAAATTTGCTGGCAGGCCCGGCTGCAGCCGGAACGAAAAGCTTCTGAATTGACTAAGGACCAAGTCCGCCTGCTGTTTCAAGCCATTCAACCTATACTCACGAGGGGTATTGAACACGGTGGTTATATGGAGAATCCCACCTATAAGGGAGACCAAAAGACGGGTGGATATAACCACCATTTGCTGGTATATGACAGAGAAGGCCAACCTTGCAGGCGCTGTGGAACACTTATTCAAAAAACAGAGATTGCTTCCAGAAAATCATTTTCATGTCCTGACTGCCAGAAATAATCGGTAAAGACCATAATTATGCAAGGAGACAGAAATGTCTTCTTTTTTTATTAAATAATATGTTGACATATACCATCTATATCATTTAAGTTATTGATAGGAATTATTTACTGAAAATTCAGAAAGGAGGCCTTTTTTAATTTATTTTGAAAGCGCTATCATACTTACCTCCAAGAATCTACATACATTCCATTAATATTGAGGAGGGGTTGAAATGAAAGTAAAAAGCTGTAAAAAACTTGCGGCTGTAACAGTGATCGCAGGAAGTGTCCTTTTTAGCTCGGCATGTTCGGACAGTGATTCTGCTTCAGGGAAAAAAACGGCAGGTGATAAAAACACAATCAGCATTACGTTCCGTGATGGTGGAGGAACGAATAAAGGACTGACACAATGGTTGAATAACGACATAATCCCAGCGTTCAAAAAAGAGCATCCGAAAGCAAATATTAAGCTATCGCCCATCAGCGCTTCGGAAGGTGATTATTTTGCAAAGGTTGCGCTCATGCTAAAGTCAGATCAATCGGCTCCTGACATCGTGACAGAAGATACCTTTATGGTGAACTCCGATGCCAGCGCAGGGTACCTTGAACCGCTTGATAACAGGATCGAAAGCTGGGATGAATGGGATCATTATATTGATAATGTTAAAAATGGTGTAAAAGCACAGGACGGAAAAACATATGGTGTGCCTTTTAATACTGATTCACGCGGACTTTGGTATAACAAGGAAGTATTTAAAAAAGCAGGTCTGCCGGTGCCATGGGAGCCAAAGTCGTGGGATGATATATTAACCGCTGCCCGAACGATTAAAAAGAAGTCTCCTGATGTGATTCCTATGTGGATGAATTCCGGAAAAGCAACTGGTGAAGCCACATCCATGCAGACATTTGAAATGCTATTGTACGGAACAGAGTATCCTTTATACGATGAGAACAAGCAAAAATGGATTGTTAATAGCCCTGGGCTGGAGGATACGTATACATTCATTGATACGATTTATAAAGAAAAGCTTGGACCGAATTTATCCCAAGTTCTCAATGGGCAGGGTGGAACGATTGCTTATACCCAGCTGATGCCGAAAGGGAAAATTGGAATTGGCCTGGACGGAATCTGGCAGGCTGGGAACTACCGGAAAGACGGGCCGGCTCCTTGGCCAGTTGCATTTGATAAGCTTGGCTTTACGGCAATGCCAACACAAAAGGGGCAAGCGCCTGGAACAACTTCAATGTCAGGCGGATGGGCGTTCTCCATTCCCAAAAAATCAGATAATAAGGATTTATCGTGGGAGTTCATTAAATTTGTTTCCTCAAAAGAAAACAACCTTAAACTGCTGCTGAAAGAAAACAATTTGTCACCGCGTAAGGATGTTTCAAAAGAGAAGGAGTATCTGGATCTGCCGATGTTTAAAGAGGCATCAGAGTTTTTGAAGAACACTCATTTTAGGCCATCTGTTGATAAATATCCATCTGTGTCAACGGTTATTCAATCAACTGTTGAAGATGTGGTAACAGACAAGCTCTCACCAAAACAGGCGGTTGAAAACTACAAGAAAAACGTAACTCGCGTCGTGGGAAAAGACAAGGTGATCGAACGTTAACTTGTATGGAAAGGAGTGATTCTTGTGGATGCAAACCCTGTGATCTCTTCGTCAACTGCGGTTGATGGAGGATCCACCTCTCGTAAAAAGCATAAGAGAAAGCTGTGGGCGTCCGCTCTATTTTTGCTGCCGGCCTGGTTATTGCTGCTTATTTTCTTTATTGGACCCATTCTTTTAACCTTTTATTTTGCGTTTACCAATTTATCGCTCACTGGCAGTGAGGCACAATCCACACAGTTTGTTGGATTCAGCAACTTCCTGAATATGTTTCAGGATCCCAACTTTCGGATTAGCGTGATGAAGACTGTCGTATATTTACTGTTTTCAGCTATTATCGGACAGCAGGTGCTTGGATTTATTCTTGCTCTTCTGATGAAAGAAAAAAATCCTGCATTTCGGCGTGTGATCGGAATTATTATCATAGCCGGCTGGGTAACACCGGAGATTGTGGTCGCATTCTGCTGGGTGGCATTTTTAAATGACAGCGGAACACTGAATGCGCTGCTTCAGCAGGTGGGCTTAAAGCCTGTAGCCTGGCTTTTCACTTTTCCGATGGCAAGTGTGATTATCGCAAACATCTGGCATGGAACGGCGTTTTCCATGCTGGTCTTTCAGGCAGCGCTTGATGATGTGCCCAAAAGCATTGAAGAGGCGGCAGTGGTAGATGGTGCCTCACGGTTACAGGTACTTTACAAAATTGTACTGCCCATGATCAAAGGTTCAGTGGTAACCAATATGATACTGGTTACTCTTCAAACGTTAGGCGTGTTCACTTTGATCTACGCAATGACTGGAGGGGGTCCTGGAACATCAACACAGACACTGCCTATTTTTATGTACAACCAGGCCTTTGTAAACTATCAGCTCGGATATGGCACGGCCATTTCGCTGATCCTTTTGTTAATTGGAGTGCTTGTAAGTGTACTTTATTTAAAATCGATGAAGGTTAAAGTGTAGGGGGGAGAGTAATGAAACGGAAATCGATAAAGGTTGAAAAAGTGCTGCCGTACAGCATTTTAACGGTGATTGGTGTTTTGTTCCTTCTGCCACTGCTTTGGGTGGTTGTTGCTTCGGTTGATCCCAATGCCAATTCTTCGATTAAAGTGCCGTCAGCCTTTACCATGGATAATTTTAAAAGTGTCATAACGGACCCTGTGAATATCCGTGCGTTTATCATCGGGCTTCTTCTTTCAATGGGACAGGGGCTGCTCGTTGTCCTGGTGGCGGGTCTTGCTGCGTACCCTCTTTCCAGGTATCAGCTTAGATATAAGAAGCCGTTTATGTTTACCATTTTATTCATGACCTCTTTGCCAATAACGGCAGTCATGGTCCCGGTTTATCAGCTTTTTATTTATATGAAGCTTCAAGATTCCCTTTGGGGAACAATGTTTTTTTTAACAGCTGCCGGCTTGCCGTATGCGATCTGGATGCTGAAGAATTTTATGGATGCTGTTCCGCTCGAACTTGAAGAATCAGCATGGATTGATGGCGCGTCCGTATGGCAAGGACTCAAACGGATTGTGGCCCCCTTAATGATTCCCGGAATTTGTACAGTCGGCATCTTTACCTTTTCAGGAAGCTGGGGCAATTTCTTTGTTCCATATATTTTGATTCAAACACCGGAAAAATTGCCGGCTTCGGTTACCATTTATCAGTTTTTCGGGAACTTTGGCATGGTGGAGTATGGAAAACTTGCTGCCTTTTCGATTATGTATACCTTCCCGGCAATCGTGCTTTATATTTTTTCTCAGCGGTTTATGTCACAGGGCTTCAGCCTTGGTGGAGCTTCCAAGGGATAAATTTACAGAGATAAGCATGAGTGTTAGAATTGTCTGACCATTCAGGTATAATAAATATGTATGCGTTTTCCGAATTTTTGTATACATATTTCTGGTTTTGGAGTGGTTTTATGGAGCCTTTATACAAACAAGTCTATCAATCAATCAAAAGAAACATCATGAATGGCAAATACGCGGCAGGCGAACGCGTGCCTTCTGAAAAAGAGTTATCGAACTCTTTTCAGGTGAGCAGAATCACAAGCAAAAAAGCCATCGAACTGCTGGTTACAGAAGGACTCGTCTTCCGCCAGCGTGGAAAAGGCACATTTGTTTCCGACATGAAGGACAGCCAGGAACGTTCGGAAACTCTCGAAAAAAGTAAAAATAACTTTCTGGTGGGACTTGTCATAACAGATTTTGATGACAGCTATGTATCAAAAGTGATATCGAGCATTGAAGAAGCGGCTGGTGAGAGGTGCTTTGTGATCTTGAAACGGACACTAGGCTCTGTTGAAAAAGAAGCAGAGGCGATCAGACAGCTGATTGAGTATGGGGTAGATGGATTAATCCTTTATCCTGCTCAGGCGGAGCATTATGGAACGGAAATTTTAAAAATGATTATCGCGGAGTATCCGCTGGTTCTGATTGACCGGACGTTTAAAGGAGTCGGGGCAGCTTTTGTATCCACTGACAACATTAAAGCAGCAAAACAAGGAATGAAACACTTATTTGATTTAGGTCATGAACACGTTGGCGTTCTGGCGCCTTCCATCATTGAAACAACCACGATTGTCGACCGTTTTTCGGGCATACTGCAAGCCTATGAGGAACAAAACAAAATCGTGAACCGGCAATTATGGTGCACGGACTTAAAAAAGTCGCTGCCGATTGCCTTCAGCAAGAACATCACGCCTGAGCATGACATTGATATCATCAAGAATCATCTGAAGAAGCATCCGGAAATGACTGCATTGTTCGCGATCGAGCACAATATTGCTGTCCTGGCCAAGCGAGCTGCTGACCAGCTCGGTCTGCGTGTACCTGAGGATCTGTCCATTCTTTGCTTTGATGCACACGATAATAATTTAAGCGGTTGGGAATTTACACACCTGCGGCAAAATGAAAGAGAGATGGGACGCCTGGCCATGAACCGCTTAGTGGAGATGATGAACGGAAACCTAGAAATAAAAAAAGAATTTCTGGATGCCCAACTTGTTGAAGGAAATTCGACGTGTTCGATGAACAGAATACCTGTCAAACAAACCAGTAAATCATTTTAACAGGAGTGTGATTGTAAATGATACAAGCCGCAATGCTGAGCCGATGGCATGTTCATGCCGATGACTACGCCAGAGACGCAAACAATAATCCTTCCATTGCCATTCGCATGGTTTGGGATGAGGAGGAAGACCGCGGGAGAAAATGGGCTCAGGAACTGGGTGTGGGGTTCGAAAAAGACTTGGAAGTTATACTGGAAAATCCCGAAATTGATGCCGTCATCGTGAATACGCCGACCAACAAGCACAAAGAAATCATTATGGCTGCCATCGAGCACAAGAAGCATGTGTTTACGGAAAAGGTGCTGGCATTTACGACAGCAGAGTGTGAAGAAATTTATGACGCGGCCGAAAAAGCGGGAATCAAGCTGATGGTTTCCCTTCCCCGTTTAACTTCGGATTATTATTTGTATGCACAGCATGCTTTGGATCAGGGTTGGATTGGTGATTTAACCTCGATCCGCTGCCGGCTCGCGCATAACGGGGCGGTTCCCTCAGCTGGCAGTAAAAATGGCTGGCTTCCTGAACATTTTTTTGATAAAGAAGCGTGCGGAGGAGGGGCATTGATCGATCTCGGCGCCCATCCCATTTATTTGACCAACAGACTGGCTGGCCCTGCTGCCTCTGTCACCGCCATCTTTCAGCAAAGCAGTGAAAGAGTGGTGGAAGAGAATGCAACCGTGCTGATTCATTACGAATCCGGGGCTCTCGGAACGATAGAAACGGGTTTTTTATCGGAAAACAGCCCGTTTAAGCTGGAGCTATACGGCACAAAAGGAGCATTGCTCATCGAGGAAAATCAGGTCAGGCTGAACAGCTCTTCTGTTGGGAAAGACGGTTGGATAACTCCAGACGAGCTGCCTGAAGCACTCCCTATGCCGATGAAACAATGGATATCCTCCATCGTAATGGATGAGAAAACAACGATCACAAAAAAGGATGTTTGTGACCTGACTCTCATTAATGAAGCGGCTGAAAAGTCTAATCGTGAAGGACGAAGAATATTGGTTTCTGAAATGAAGGAAGTTCAATTTAATAAATAATTAAGGGGGAAAAGATATGTCTAAAAAAATTAGAATCGGAATCATTGGGTGCGGCGGAATTGCCAATGGAAAGCATATGCCGAGTTTGTCAAAGATTGATGAGGTGGAGCTTATCGCTTTTTGTGATATTGAGGAAGAAAGGGCGATAAAAGCAGCCAGGGATTTTGGAACCGCCGATGCAAAAGTCTACATCGATTACAAAGAACTCCTTCAAAATGAAGACGTGGATGTAGTGCATGTCTGCACGCCCAATCACTCTCACGCAGAAATTACCATTGATTCGCTTGAAGCCGACAAGCATGTCATGTGCGAAAAACCAATGGCCAAGACGTCGGCCGATGCGAGGCGCATGGTCGATGCAGCAAAACGAACAGGGAAGAAGCTGACTATCGGATATCAGTACAGATTCCGTGCCGACAGCTGGCATTTGCACAAGCTGTGCGAGCGAGGTGACTTTGGAGACATCTATTATGCAAGAGCTCACGCCATCCGCCGTCGTGCGGTACCGACATGGGGAGTCTTTTTAGACGAAGAAAAGCAGGGTGGAGGCTCACTCATTGATATTGGCACCCATTCACTCGATATGACGCTGTGGATGATGAACAACTATGAACCAAAAGCTGTTCTTGGCACGACGTTTCATAAATTAGGACAGAAAAAAGATGCAGCCAATGCCTGGGGTTCCTGGGATCCTGACAAATTTAAAGTAGAGGACTCTGCATTTGGCATGATTACGATGAAAAATGGTGCGACCATTTCGCTTGAGACCAGCTGGGCGCTCAATACACTGCATACAGGTGAAGCCCGCTGTACGTTATGCGGAACAGAGGGAGGAGCAGATATGCACGATGGCCTGAGGATCAATGGAGAAGATCTTGGCAAACTTTACACAAATCAAATTCAAATTGATGGAAAAGGCGTTGCGTTCTATGATGCAGACCAGGAAAGCGATGCTGATCATGAAGCAAGACTTTGGATCGATGCTCTCCTGAATGATAAGGAACCAGTGGTGAAACCGGAGCAAGCGCTCGTTGTAACGGAAATTTTGGAAGCGATATATGAATCGGCAAGAACAGGGCAGGCGGTTTATTTTGACGATAATGAAAAGGAAGTACCCGATGAAAAAAGAACAGATCAGGTGCTACAATAATTGAATAGCTTTACAGCGGCAGAAAAGCTCTCTGCCGCTTTTTTTATAGGGGAATTTTAGTTTACATAACACCTTTACATGTTTATACCTCCTAATATTGGGCTAAATTCTAAAAACATATATGTATTTGCATTTGGCTTTTAAACTATCAACAGGGAGGCATCACCATGGCATTTAATAAGCCGGATAGAGTTAGTGAAATCGCCATTAAGGCAGGCGTTGATAAAGCACGATCACCGGTAATGACGCTCCTAATCCTCGGTTTCTTAGGCGGAGCTTTCATTGCACTTGGGTTTTTGCTTGATATCCGGGTCAGTGGCAACCTGCCGAAAGACTGGGGAAGCTTTGGCTCTTTTCTTGGGGCAGCCGTTTTTCCGGTCGGGCTTGTACTCGTTGTTCTTGCGGGAAGTGAGTTAATTACGGGCAATATGATGTCTGTGCCAATGGCATTGTACGCGAAAAGGATTACATGGAAAGGCCTGCTGAAGAATTGGGTCTTTGTCACGATTGCCAATTTGATCGGAGCACTTTTTGTGGCCTATTTTTTTGGACATGTAGTGGGACTGACGGAAACAGGACCTTTTCTCGCTAAGACACTGGCCATTGCACAGGGAAAACTGGAAGAGTCGTTTTTCCAAACGTTAATTTCAGGTATTGGCTGCAACTGGCTCGTTTGTCTGGCCATTTGGCTGGCGTATGGAGCTGATGATGTTGTCGGGAAAATTTTAGGAATCTGGTTTCCAATCATGGCGTTTGTAGCTATTGGCTTTCAGCACGTGGTCGCTAATATGTTCCTCATTCCGGCTGCAATCTTTGCCGGTTATTACACATGGATGGATTTCATCGCAAATGTCATCCCTACCTTTATTGGTAACATAATTGGTGGAGCTGTATTTGTAGGATTCGTTTACTTTTTTACCTACCATAAAAATATAAAGGACAAAGCGAAAAGAAAAGTTTCCTAAAGTTTTCGAATAGCTCTTGCGAAGAATCGTAAGAGCTTTTTTGTTTGGATAATCTCACACGTGTGTTTGGTGGAGCAAAGAAATGGTGTTAGAAAACCTTACATATAACATGAAATGAGGAAGGATATGTTTTATGCTCAAGTTACTTAGGAAAACTTTCTAAACGGGGCAGATGAAGCCATGATGCCTTTCATCAGTTCTGCCAATATCGCCTGCGGATTTCATGCAGGAGATCCACACGTCATTAAAAAGACCATTGATCTTGCCGCTGCTTATGGCGTACGCATCGGAGCCCATGTTGGATTTCCGGACCGGGCAGGATTTGGAACCCGCGAAATAAAAGCAGAAGCTCAGGAAGTCTATGATTATATCATCTACCAGCTTGGTGCCCTGGATGGGTTCTTAACAATAGCAGGATTGTCCATGTCACATATTAAGCTTCATGGTTCCCTCTATATGATGGCTTCGGAACAGGAAGACATTAGCTGTGCCACCATTGAGGCGATTCAAGCGTACAACCCTGAACTGGATATTTATGCATTGCCACGGTCAGAACTGAGCATAAGGGCAGACCAGGCTGGATTACGGGTCATGAATGAGTATTATGCTGATCGGCCATATGGTAAGAATGGTGAAAAACGATTTGGATGGTGCGAAGAGGAGATCGGCAGCCCTTTCGAAATTGCTGAAACGGTTTTAAAGGTACTCGACCAGGATTCATAAGATTTACAGACCGTTTGTGTACATAGCGATACACCCGATGCCCCACATATTATGAAACTGGTTCACAATACACTTGTTCATGCTGGGTGGAGTATCCGCTCATGTAAAAAACTCTTGGTCTAGCCAAGAGTTTTTATTTGCCGTAATAAATTGAGGTTCTTTACTTATACATATGATTAGTGCTTTTTCATCAATATACGATGTGTAGAAGGTGATATCAATTTATGCGAAAAATGATGGGGATTTACTTGGCAGCAGGATATAGCCGGAGGATGGGTGTAAATAAACTAGCTCTTCCTTTAAAACACTCAACGGTAGGAAGCCTGGGTTTGGAAAATGCATTGAGCTCAAGACTCGATGACATAATCGTTGTTGTAAGAAAAGAGGATGATCTTGACTGGATAGATCCTGCCCTAAGAGGCAATACGAAAAAAAACGGCTTGAATCTTGTCCGTTGCGGAACTGAAAACCACGGGCAGGCAGAATCATTAAAAACCGGCATTAAGCAAGCGATACAATTACAGATGGATGCTATAGTGATCATGCTGGCGGACCAGCCTTTTGTAACGAAAGAAATAATTGAGGACTTGATTAATCAGTATGAAAGGTTTGATCCTCCATTTGTTGCGGCCCGTTTACAGGGGATTATTCAGCCTCCCGTTCTGTTTACCAGCCGTGTTTTCCCCAGTTTGCTAAAGCTTGAGGGAGACCAGGGTGCAAAGTCCCTTTTTGCAAATCACCAAATCGGACAGGGATCATTTATCGATTTTAAGGATGACCGTTTATTATTGGATGTAGATCAAATAAAAGACTATGAAAAAGCAATAAAATATACATCAAGTTGAACCTGTCTCAACCGTTATCTGTTGCCATCTTGCGAAGAAAAATCAGCAGCTTTTCAAGCCATTCAAGGTCATACTCGATGTTGCTTCTGGCGTGCGATGTAATAAAGTCTATGTTTTCCGAGACTTTTTCGCTGTAAATTCCCCACCATTCAGGCATTTGAGAATCATATAGCAGTTGAAATCTCTTTTTTGTCCGTTCAACCGCTTTCTCCGTAAGATCGATAATTTTTCCGAGGTCTACGTGTTTTAAAAAAAGAAGAGAGGCATATAACGAACGGAGATTACTAAAGTTTTGGAAGCTTTTATAAATGTCTTTTTTAAGGGCATCACGCCCCTGGTCGGTAATTCCATAGGTCGTTCTCTCAGGCCGGTTATTTTCACGGCTAACCTCTATTTTCACAATGTATCCCTTTTTTAACAGTGATTCGAAGCGGTAATACAGTGTACCGTCGTTCACCTTGACGATTTCTTCATCATTTATATTTTTTTGGATAAGTTTTTTGATTTCATAGGGATGATTATTGCCTTCGCACAATATTCCCAATATGAAAATTTGAAGTTGCATAAACTGGGCACCGCTTTCAGCCATATTGCTTTGTTTTTTGTATAGTTTACCCTAAATAGAAGCGGAATGCATCATGAGGTAATAATGAGATTTCATGAGAAAAAGAGCCGCATTAATTTTTGCGGCTCCATGGAAAGGAAGAACAGTTTTATATATTAGTAGACGTGCATTGGTAAATGAGTCAAAGATTGGCCAGTTGCTGCATCGGTTAAGTTTTTTCAAGTTCAAATGATTCAACAGGCTGTATGCCAGGAAATTTCTGTACAAAGGTTTTTAATGCAATGTTCAATTCAAGCCTTGCCAGAGGGGCACCCAGACAAAAATGGGGACGGCTTCCGAACGTAAGGTTCTTTTTATTGTTTGGGCGGTGGATATTCAGAGAAAAAGCGTCTTCAAACATTTCTTCGTCAAAGTTGGCAGCGCTCATCCATGCCACGACAACATCACCTTTTTTTACCGGAGTTCCGAGCAGGTCATTGTCCTGTTTAACCGTACGATCCCGCTTGGAGGTGTGAAACCGGTAGCGGAGCATTTCCTCAACGGTGTTCGGAACAAGCTCATGATTGCTGTGCAATTCTTCATATAAATGAGGATCGTCATAAAGCATGGAATAAAACGTATTGGCCAGCATATGCTCCATTTTATACTTTAATTAAAGTAATGAATTTTTAACTTATAATACTTTAATTAGAGTATATATGTCAAATGAAAAGTTAATGGTTTTCTTGCGAACGTTTATTCGATAAAATAGGAGATGAGGTGACGATATGGAAATCAAAAAAACAATGCAGGAATTGCTTGCATTATTACGAACGGAGCCTTCTATTTCAAATCAGATTGTTCATTGGGAAACCATCGAAGAAAAAGAGGCGGTAACAGGAGCAATTCCTGACTCCCTTCATTCACATATAAAAAAAGCATTGAAAGACAGGGGGGTAACCTCTCTGTATTCACATCAGCTTACGGCGTTTCAAACTTCGCTCGAAGGAAACAGTTTTGTAGCTGTAACACCAACGGCATCCGGTAAAACGCTGTGCTACAATCTCCCGGTGCTCCAGGAGATTGCCAATCATCCTGATAGCCGGGCATTGTATCTTTTTCCGACCAAGGCGCTGGCTCAGGACCAAAAAGCAGAAATGAACGCATTCATTGATGCGATTGAACTGGATATTAAAAGTTATACGTATGATGGGGACACACCGGCCAACATCAGGCAGGTTGTCCGAAAAGCAGGTAATATCGTAATGACCAATCCGGATATGCTGCACTCGGCGATTTTGCCGCACCATACGAAATGGGTATCTCTGTTTGAAAATCTGAAGTATATCGTGATCGACGAGCTTCATACATACCGCGGGGTGTTTGGCAGCCATGTAGCCAATGTAATCCGGCGGCTGAAGAGAATTTGTTCTTTCTATGGCAGCAATCCGATTTTTATTTGCACATCAGCCACCATCGCTAACCCGAAGGATTTGGCTGAAAAGCTGACAGGATCACCCATGAAGCTGATTAATAACAACGGGGCCCCAAGCGGCAGGAAGCACTTTATTTTCTATAATCCGCCAGTCGTAAACAAGCCGCTCAATGTAAGGAAATCGGCCACCCTGGAGGCAAGGGATCTGGCAGGATACTTTCTAAAAAACAAGATACAAACCATTGTGTTTGCACGGAGCCGGGTACGGGTTGAAATTCTTCTTACGTACCTTCAGGAACTGGCCAAAAAAGAGTACGGCATGAAATCCATCCAGGGATATCGTGGCGGTTATTTGCCAACCCAGCGCAGGGCTATTGAAAGAGGGCTGCGCAATGGGGAAATCATGGGCGTTGTGAGTACGAATGCCCTGGAACTTGGAGTGGATATCGGTCAGCTGCATGCCTGTATTTTGACAGGGTATCCAGGATCGATCGCGAGTGCCTGGCAGCAGGCAGGACGGGCCGGCCGCCGGCAGGATGAGTCTGTGGTCATCATGGTCGCGAGCTCAAGCCCAATGGATCAATACATCGTCAGCCAGCCGGAGTATTTTTTCGACCGTTCTCCCGAATCTGCCCGTATTAATCCTGAAAATCTCATTATTCTGGTGGATCATGTGAAATGTGCCGCCTATGAGCTGCCCTTTGGTGAAGGGGACACATTTGGAGAGGTTGAGATTGAGGATATCCTTGAGTTTTTAACAGAAGAGCAGGTGCTTCATCACCAAGGGAAACGTTTTTTCTGGATGAATGATTCCTTTCCAGCTCATAATATTTCTCTGCGCTCGGCTTCACAGGAAAATGTTGTGATCGTCGACCAGAGTGATGTGGCGAACGTAAGGATCATTGGTGAGATGGACCGGTTCAGTTCCATGACGCTTCTGCATGAAGAGGCCATTTATCTGCATCAGGGTGTTCAGTATCAAGTGGAGAAACTGGATTATGAGGAAAAGAAAGCCTATGTAAGAGAAGTGGATGTAGATTATTTTACGGACGCAAATCTTGCAGTTTCGCTGAAAGTACTTGAAGTCGATAAAAACACCGTTTTACAAGGTCAGGAAAGGGCGTTTGGGGAAGTTACAGTCAACGCCATGGCCACGATATTTAAAAAAATCAAATTTGAAACGCATGAAAATATCGGTTCCGGACCGATCCATTTGCCTGAAGAGGAGCTTCACACGTCAGCGACATGGCTGGAATTTGACCGGAAGTCATTTGATGATGTGGCTGAAAGCTCCATGGAACAGGGCCTGATCGGAATTGCCAATGTGCTAAAGAATGTAGCTCCGTTGTTCGTGATGTGTGACCCAAGTGATCTGCATGTAGTGCCGCAGATTAAAGCGGTCCATTCGGGCAAGCCGACTATTTTCCTGTACGACCGCTATCCTGGTGGCATCGGCTTGAGTGAAAATGTGTATAAGATCTGGGACACCGTCATCAGTGAAGCGTACCATGTTATTGACACCTGCCCTTGTGAGTCAGGATGTCCTTCCTGTACCGGAACCATGCTTGAGGGCGAAAACGCGAAAGAACTTTCGCTTAAGCTGCTGAAAAAAGTAAGGAGAGATCACCATGTCGATGCAGTCCAAACTGAATCGCTTTAAGAAGCATCTGGTTTCGGAGAAAAAAGCCCCCGTTATCAAAACCCCTCCAGTTCAGGATATGGAGCATGGTGAAACCTGGGCATCATTTGAGACGTCTCCCTACTTTTATGAGGATTCATTTTGCCTGATCAGAGAAGTTCGTTATCCCATCAACCACCGCTGGGGGCGTTATTCTTTTGAAGAATTGATAGGGGTAATGGAGGGATGGAAGCAGGCGGGTGATGGCCATCCGCTGTCGTCCGGCCGGCTGACCCCCTCTGATCTTTTGTTTTTCGATACGGAAACGACGGGTTTAAGCGGAGGAGCGGGAAATACAATTTTTCTACTGGGCCACGGCCAGGTGGAAGACCAAGAAGTGAAGGTGAAGCAACACTTCCTCCCGGGGCCGGGTGCCGAAATAGCCATGTACCACTATTTTTTAACGCAAGTGAAAGAACTGAAGAACTTGGTCACGTATAACGGAAAATCATTTGACTGGCCACAGGTAAAAACACGACACACGCTCATTCGTGACTTTGTCCCATCATTGCCTGCCTTTGGTCATTTTGATCTGCTGCATGGTTCGAGAAGACTGTGGAAGAGCAGTTTGGAATCCGTTCGGCTGTCTGTGGTTGAAAAGGAGATTTTGGATGTAAAGCGGGAGCATGACACGCCTGGATACCTGGCGCCCATGCTTTATTTTCAATACCTGAAGAACAACGATCCCGAACTTGTAAAAGGGGTAATGACCCATAACGAATGGGATGTACTTTCTCTGATCACCCTTTATATTCATATTTCCAAACTCTTGCAGGGCAGCGGCACACTAATGACCACCGTGGAACAATATGAGAGTGCGAGATGGTATGAAGCGGTTGGACAGCATGAACTGGCGCTGCAAAAGTACAGCGCGCTTCTTGCGACTGAAAACAGCCATAGCCGGCTGGCCAAAAAGGCGGTCGCAGCTCTGTACAAAAAACAAAAACGCGAAGATCTTGCCGTACCGTTATGGGAGGAATTATGTAAGGATGCTCTGCAAAATGATGAAACTCCCTTTATTGAATTATCCAAATGGTACGAACATCAGAGAAAAGATGCTCAAAAAGCCCTGCATTTTGCAGAGGCGGCGTATGGGGTTTGGAAAAACAAAAAACGGCTTTTAAAACGGACGGAAGAAAAGGAAAAGGCGGCCTTCGGAAACAGAATCCAGCGATTAAGAAAAAAATGTGAATTGTGCTAAAAAAATATAAATTTTGGTGGATAAATGTATTTTAATCTTGTCCTGTATTGTGTAGAATAGGAATGGAGATTTTCATAGGAAAATAATAATTTATTCCCCAGGCAAGCGCAAAAAGTGCGCCGCTTTGACGAAATTCGCAAAAAATGATAAGTGTGTGTAAAAAATTGGGGAATCGGACATTTTCCTGTAAAAATATACTCGTATATTACGTAATGGAGAGATGTTTCCGTGAGGCAATGGGTTTTGTTTGCTTTTTTTCTTGTTTTGGGTCTAACGTTGTTTGTTGCAAATGAATTAAGTCATGCTACGTGAGGGAACTAATCATTTTTGATTGGTTCTTTTTTTGAAATCTGGAGTAAAAAAGGAGAAGTTCATGGTAAAAAATCTGCTGGTAACTGGATATAAATCCCATGAACTTGGGATTTTTAAAGAAAAAGATCCCGGGGTACACTATATTAAAAAAGCGCTGGAAAAACAGCTGACCGCATTGCTCGAGGAAGGATTGGAGTGGGTGATCATCAGCGGCCAGCCCGGGGTGGAGATGTGGGCAGGAGAAGTGGTTGTCGCTCTAAGGGATAAAAGCTATCCAGAACTGAAATTGGCAGTCCTTACTCCTTTTCTGGAGCAGGAAGCAAACTGGAATGAGGGCCGGCAGGAGCAGTACCATTCTCTCCTCGCGCAGGCTGATTTTGTTGAATCGATTTCCAACAAGACGTATTTCAGTCCCAAGCAACTTGCTGCAAAAAACGGGTTTCTCGTGGAAAAAACGGATGGCATGCTTGTCTTATACGATGAAGATACGCCAGGGACGCCCCGTTTTTACCTTGAACCGGCCAGGCGCAGGCAAGAAAAAGACTCGTCCTACGAAATACTATATATCACACCGTATGACCTTGAACTGATTTATCAGGATGAACAGGATCAAAAGGGGCAATTTTGGGAATGAAGCAAGCCTCCTTGAGAATAGAAATTGACTTTTTCTATAACATTTGAAAAAATATAGGCTAGATTAATGTATTTGCAAGTCGTTCAATATGGTATGCAACGGTGTTTTAAGCTTTACAAGTGTAAAGCATGGCTTTACACCGTAAAGTATAAATGAAAACAAGCTAAATATTGAGGTGAGACCAGTGAATGGTGAAAAGCGATTGAATTTAACAGCGAAAGAAATTCTGGAAAAAGATTTTAAACAAGGGTTCAGAGGTTATGATCAGGATGAAGTCGATAAGTTTCTTGATTTGATCATTAAGGACTATGAGAACTTCCAAAAAGAATTTGACAAAGTCATTCAGGAAAACAACCGACTTCGAAAAGAAGTTCAGAATTCTTCTGAACAGACAAGAAGAGTTCCTACTTCATCAATGAACATCAATTCTGATATTCTTCAGCGTTTATCGAACCTTGAGAAGCACGTGTTCGGAAGCAAGTTATACGATTGATTCAGTTATTATTATCCATTTGATTTTTAATCCGTATCCTGTTATACTGAATTTTGCTTTGATAAATTACAAACTAATAACGTTCGGGTAATCGCGGCATCTTTTTAAAGATGTTGAGGAAAGTCCATGCTCGCACGGTCTGCGATGGCCGTAGTGTTCGTGCCTGGCGAAACGATAAGCCAGGGTATTCCGGTTTCGACTGGATTAACGGCAGGGAACTCACCTAAGTCCTTTTGGATATGGTGACACTACCTTTAAAGTGCCACAGTGACGTAGTCTTTTCGGAAACGGAAAGAGTGGAACGCGGTAAACCCCACGAGCGAGAAACCCAAATTATGGTAGGGGAGTTTTCTTCGCGGAAATGAACGCGAAGAAGAACAGATGTTAAAGCCATCTGGAGATAGATGATTACCACCGGAGTACGAGGCGGCAGCCGCATGCAGTACAATGGAACAGAACATGGCTTACAGAACGTTATTGGTGACACTTAACAAATGAGAGGCCCTAGAGGCCTTTTTTATTTTTACATAAGAAATTTAGGGTATATTAGTACTGGAAAATCAAACATAAGGAGATCTCTTATGAATTTAACGTATATTGCGACGGCAGCCATGGGGCTGGAATCTCTTGTTGCCCATGAGGTGAGAGACCTCGGCTTTGAAGATGTAAAAGTGGAAAACGGAAAGGTGATCTTCAAGGGGGATGAATCCGCCCTTTGCAGATCCAATCTCTGGCTGAGAACGGCCGACCGCGTAAAGCTTTTGGTTGGTGAGTTTAAAGCAGAAACGTTTGATGAATTGTTTGAACAGACGAAGGCGCTTCCCTGGTCGGATTTTATCCCGGAGAACGGCGAATTTCCGGTGATCGGCAAATCGGTAAAGTCCAAATTATTCAGTGTGTCTGATTGTCAAGCGATCGTAAAAAAAGCGGTCGTGGATCAAATGAAGAATGCCTATCAGAGAGAAACCTGGTTTCCGGAAGATGGTGCCCTTTACCGGATCGAAGTCGCTCTGTTAAAGGACGTTGCTACACTGACGATTGATACGAGCGGCACCGGACTGCACAAACGGGGATATCGGGCACTTCACAGTGAAGCACCGTTGAAGGAAACGATGGCTTCGGCCCTGATTAAATTAACCAACTGGACCCCGGATAAACCGTTTGTAGACCCGTTTTGTGGTTCCGGAACCATTCCTATTGAAGCTGCCATGATTGGCCAGAACGTTGCACCGGGTCTGAACCGGGAATTTGCATCCGAAGAATGGTCCTGGATTGATAAAAAGGTTTGGTACCGGGCTGTTGAAGAAGCAAATGATCTGGCGAAATATGATACCCCCCTTGATATCCAGGGTTCAGACATTGACCACAAGATGATTGAGCTTTCCATTAATAATGCAGAGGAAGCGGGTTTCGGCGAATTTATCACGTTCAAGCAGATGCAGGTGCGGGACTTTACCACAAGGAAAGAATACGGGTATGTCATTTCCAATCCGCCATATGGTGAGCGGATCGGTGAAAAGGAAGAAGTGAAACAGCTTTACCGTGACATGGGAAATGCATTCCGTTCGCTTGAAACGTGGTCGGTTTATGTTATCACCTCCAATGAACATTTTGAGCAGCTTTACGGAAAACCTGCTACCAAGAAGCGAAAGCTGTACAACGGCCATATCAAAACCGATTACTACCAGTATTTTGGCAAGAGACCGCCAAGAAGCTAAAGCGTAGCAAGGGTTTTATGTAGTTTGGTTAATGTAATATTTAAAAAGTAATTTGGTGACCACATTATTTTTCTAAATCATTTTAGGAAAAGGATGTGGTCTTTTTTGTTGCAGAATACTGATACTTATCACCACACACGATTACAATGTACAAAACCGGCTCTGAAATGACATATGTTCCTTTACGAACACTTTCTAATGCCGCAAAAGCTGACTTACACGTATCTTTTCACTACAACGCATCAGCTGGAAAATGGCGTGATGGTGTAGGTGGTATTCAGACATTGGCTGGTTATTGCAGCAAAGGTTCAAACACAACTCATCAAAGTTACTGGCCTACGTGATCGTGGCATTAAAGACGGAGGATGGTTGTATTTAAACCATACAAAATGTCCTCTGGTCCTTGTAGAGTGTGGATTCATGGATATTAAAGCCGAAGCAGTACTGATGTTTAAAGAATCTCACAAAAAACTGTGCTGAAGCTGTTTTGAAAGGGATTTGTGAGCATTTTGGTGTGAAGTACGTTGCTGAAAAGAAAGAACATTCTAAACCTGCACCTAAACCAGCTAAAAAGCCAGCAACTAAACCTTCTACATCTACTGGTGCAAAGTTTAAAGTAGTTGCAGACGGTAAGCAAGTTGGAGTATTTAACGTTAAAGAGAACGCTGTAATGATGCTTAAAGAAGCAAATGAAGTAAGAATTACAAACAAATAAATAGATACATAATTAATAACCCATTCGACTTAGGAATGGGTCAGATTGTATAAAACGCCTTTTTACGAGGAGGGCTTGTTTCATTAAACGCTTCTTTTTTACACTAGATATATATAGGAATAATAAGCCTTAAAACAACGGATACTTTGATTGGAAAGGTGTGAGAAGTGTGCATTTTTTTTATGGTCAAGATTCGTTGTCAATTATTCAATGGATATTAAGAGCCGTTATTTCTTTTTTCTTTTTATTGCTAACAACAAAAATCATGGGTCAACGTTCGATATCTCAGTTAAGATTGCTTGATTTTATCATGGCTATATCTATTGGTAACATCATTGCCCATCCTTTGTCAGACCAACACCTTAGCATGAAAGGAGCAATGGTCACCATAAGCGCACTAGTCATTTTATATCTAATCTTAATAGTCTTAAGTCTTAAATGGTCACCATTCACAAAGTTTATTGATCCTCCCCCGTTTACACTTATAAAGGATGGAGCCATTTATTATAAAGGACTACGTAAAGCCCGAATTCCACTTGATATCTTACTTTCTGAATTAAGAAAAAAACAGATAGAGGATCCTCAAAAAGTTGCATTAGCTTTATGGGAACCTGACGGGACTATTTCCTTTTTTTTAAAAGCCGAATATAATGCAATAACCCCTAAGGATTTAAATATAAACATACCATCCTTCAAACATCCCATAACCCTCATCAAGGACGGACAGGTTGATATGAATCATCTAAAGAAAATTGGCAAAGATGAGGATTGGTTAAAAAAACAAATTAAAACAGAATATAGTGTAGAACTCAGCCAAATATTATTAGCTACTATAGATACTAATAACCAACTAACCGTATTTTTATATTACTAAATGATCTGGACCGCCAAGAAGCTAAAGACGGGATGTCATGAAGAATCCGTAATTGGTCCATACTGTTACAGAGGTGATGGAAATGGACCAGAAAGCGGTTTATATTCTTCAGCTGAAGCATGCGTATGAGAATATCAAGTCAATATCGGAACAGCATGGGGAGCCTTATGGTCAGGCATTAATCGAAGCTGATGATGCACTGAAACAAGCGCTATATTTCGAATTTGGCATTTGTGGAGAACACGGTGTATCGGCCTACATGGAACGATTGCATTAATACACAAGGAGAAAACAGTCCAAGCCGGGCTGTTTTTTTGCTGTAGAAGGATTTTTTTATTTTCCGGCGAATAGTAAGCATGGTATGGTTAGTCTACTTAGATATAGAGAGGAAGAAAAGAATGTCAAAAATCTTGCAAACAGTGGAGAAGGAATTTTTAGAGTATGTAAAAAAGATGACGCATTTGAATGAGGCGGTAGGCCTGATGTATTGGGATCTTCGTACAGGAGCTCCCAAAAAGGGTGTCAGCCAGCGTTCAGAAGTCATTGGCACACTATCCGCTGATGTGTTTTCCATGTCCACTTCAGAACAAATGAAATCATACATAGATGAATTATCTCAAGAGCAGGTGTACAGCTCGTTGTCTGATGTAACCAAAAAGACACTTGAGGAAGTCAAAAAAGAATATGAACGAAATGCGAAAATTCCTCCTGAAGAATTCAAAGAGTACGTGATCTTGCAGTCGAAGGCGGAAAGTGTATGGGAAGAAGCAAGAGAACAGTCTGATTTCGCCATGTTCCAGCCTTATCTGGAGAAGCTTGTGGATTTCAACAAACGCTTTATCGGATATTGGGGATATGAGGGCAACAAATACAATACCCTTTTGGATATGTATGAGCCGGGTGTAACCGTTGATATCATTGATGCCACATTCTCCAAGCTGCGTGACCGTATTGTTCCCCTTCTGCAAAAAATTACAGAAGCCGGAAAGCCGGAAGCTTCATTCCTTTTTGAGCAATTTCCAAAAGAAAAGCAAAAGGAATTCAGCCTTCAGGTATTAAAGGAGATGGGCTATGATTTTCGAGCTGGCCGTCTGGATGAAACGGTTCATCCATTTGCGATCGGGCTAAATCCTGGTGACGTGCGTGTAACGACCCGTTATGTAGAAAATGATTTCAGGACAGCTGTGTTTGGAACCATTCATGAGGGCGGACATGCTCTATATGAACAAAACCTTTCAGAAGAACTGGTTGGTACACCGCTCTCTACGGGCACATCTATGGGAATTCACGAGTCACAGTCCCTGTTTTGGGAAAATTTCGTTGGCCGGGACCGTGGCTTCTGGAAGCACCATTATGCTTCTCTCAAAAAATATGCCGGCACGCAGTTTGATCAAGTGGACCTTGATACCTTTTATAAAGCCATTAATATTGTGGAACCTTCTTTCATTCGTATCGAAGCGGACGAGATGACATATGCGCTTCATATCATTGTCCGTTATGAAATTGAAAAGGGATTGTTCAATGATGAAATTGAAGTGAGGGATCTGCCACGCATCTGGAATGAGAAAATGCAGGAGTACTTAGGGATTACACCGGAGAATGACAGCCAGGGTGTGCTTCAGGATGTTCACTGGTCCGGAGGAAGCTTTGGGTATTTTCCATCCTACGCTCTCGGTTACATTTATGCAGCCCAATTGAAACAGGCTTTGGTGCAGGACCTTCCTGAATTTGACGAGTTGCTCGAAAAAGGAGAACTGAAGCCAATTCAGAAATGGTTGAGCCGAAATATTCATCAATATGGAAAAATGAAGAAGCCGATGGAAATTCTTCAAGACGTAACAGGTGAAGGATTGAATCCAGATTATTTGATCCGTTACTTTGAGGAAAAATATTCTTCCATTTATTCACTTTAATCGTTCCCAGAAAGCCGGAATCCCGACGGAGCTTGGAAGCTTTCGGTTGATTTTCTCTACCGAAAAGGCCCAACCCATCATGGGACGGCTTTTTTATGTGTTTGAAAAGTCGAATTTCAGTCGATATATAAGATATAAAATGAAATTTTTTATATTTAAGGGGGAGAAGAGAATGCGGTTTGAAAATCCAACCAATGAAGAAATCAGGGATATCTTAAAAAACAAAAAAAGGATCGCTGTCGTGGGGCTGTCTGACAATCCCATGAAAACCTCCTATATGGTCAGCTCCGTTATGAGGGATGCCGGTTATGAAATCATCCCTGTCAATCCCGCCGTGGATGAAGTGTTCGGGATTGAGGCTGTGAAAACCTTGCAGGACATTGAAGGCCATGTGGATATTGTAAACGTATTTCGCCGAAGTGAGTATTTACCCGAAGTGGCAAAGGATACCGTAGCGATTGGAGCGGATGTTTTTTGGGCACAGCTCGGTCTTGCCAATGACGAAGCATATGATTATCTGAAAGAACACAATGTGATTTCCATCATGGATAAATGCATCAAAGTAGAGTATGCCAGGCTAGCCAGATAGGTCTTAACCACCCGTTATGAAGGGGTGGTTTTTTATATAAGTTCAAAAGGTTTTTGCACGATTGAAGCAGAAAAGATAAAATAGAAAGCGGTGTACGTATTTTTTGATTTCTGGAATAGAAACAAATGTTCTGGTATGATTAGTTTATTGTATGTTTTTGAAGGGAGAAAGTGTTTTGGCTAGTAAACCACATTTAGATTACAACGATGACGCCATTCAGGTATTAGAAGGCCTGGAAGCGGTCCGAAAGCGACCCGGGATGTATATCGGGAGCACAGACAGCCGCGGGCTGCATCATCTCGTTTATGAAATCGTAGATAATGCCGTCGATGAAGCACTTGCTGGGCACGGCAACAATATATACGTCACGATACATAAAGATAACAGTATATGTGTTCGGGACGAAGGACGTGGCATGCCAACGGGGATGCATAAGATGGGAAAACCAACGCCGGAAGTCATCCTGACTGTGCTTCATGCGGGAGGGAAATTTGGTCAGGGAGGCTATAAAACATCCGGCGGACTGCACGGTGTTGGAGCATCCGTCGTTAACGCGCTGTCTGAATGGCTTGAGGTGACGATTCACAGAAACGGAACCATTTATCAACAACGTTTTGAGTTTGGCGGAAAGCCGGTAACTACACTTGAAGAAATAGGTACTACCAGGAAAACGGGTACCATCATCCACTTTAAGCCGGATCCGGCCATTTTCAGTACGACCAACTACAATTATGAAACGTTAAGTGAGCGCCTGAGAGAAGCAGCTTTCCTTTTAAAAGGGGTAAAAATTGAGCTCAGTGACAAACGAAGCGGCGAGAGTGAAAGCTTTCAGTATGATACAGGCTTAGAAGCGTTTGTTGGCTACTTGAACGAAGATAAAGATGTTCTTCATCCGGTGGTCAGTTTTGAAGGTGACCAAAATGATATCGAGGTCGACTTTGCGTTTCAATTTAATGACGGATATGCAGAAAATGTCCTCTCTTTTGTAAATAACGTCCGGACAAAGGATGGCGGAACACATGAGTCCGGAGCAAAGACGGCCATCACCCGGATCATGAACGATTACGCAAGAAAAGTTTCTCTTTTAAAGGAGCGAGATAAAAACCTGGACGGTTCAGACATTCGTGAAGGATTAACCGCCATTGTTTCTGTACGGATCCCGGAGGAGAAACTTCAGTTTGAAGGACAGACGAAAAGCAAGCTTGGAAGCAGTGATGCACGCTCGAGTGTAGACAGTGTGGTTTCAGGCCATCTTTCCTATTTTCTCGAGGAAAATCCGCAAACGGCTGATATGCTGATCCGAAAGGCTGTAAAAGCTGCTCAGGCGCGCGAAGCGGCCCGTAAGGCAAGAGAAGATGCGCGTAACGGCAAAAAAAATAAGCGGAAGGAAACGATGCTTAGCGGAAAGCTTACACCGGCTACCTCCAGAAATCCGGCTAAAAATGAGCTCTATCTCGTAGAGGGTGACTCTGCCGGAGGATCGGCCAAGCAAGGACGAGACCGCCGGTTTCAGGCGATTCTACCGCTTCGTGGTAAAGTCATCAACACGGAGAAAGCAAAGCTAGCCGACATTTTCAAAAATGAAGAAATCAATACAATTATCCATGCTTTAGGTGCTGGTGTAGGGTCTGATTTTACCGAAAAAGACTTGAATTACGAAAAGGTCATCATCATGACGGATGCGGATACGGACGGAGCCCATATTCAGGTGCTGCTTCTGACGTTCTTCTACCGCTACATGAAGCCGCTCATTGAAAACGGGCGTGTGTATATCGCTCTTCCGCCCCTGTACAAAGTCAGCAAGGGAAGCGGAAAGAAAGAGATCATCGAATATGCATGGGATGATGATGAGCTGAAAGAAGCCCAAAAGAAGGTGGGTAAAGGCTATATCATCCAGCGGTATAAGGGTCTTGGCGAGATGAACGCCGATCAGCTGTGGGAAACTACGATGGATCCGGAAACCAGAACATTGATCAGGGTGAAAATCGATGATGCGGCCCGTGCAGAAAAGCGGGTGTCGGTTCTGATGGGAGATAAAGTAGAGCCCCGCAGAAAATGGATCGAAGAGCATGTCGAATTTGGTTTAAATGAGGATACCAACATTCTTGATAACGAAAACTTATCAGATCAGTATCCTGAGGAGGTTTAGATTTTGTCAGTATTAGAACGTTTTATGGATCTTCCGCTCGAAGAGGTGATCGGTGACCGCTTTGGGCGTTACAGTAAATATATCATTCAGGACCGAGCCCTTCCTGATGCAAGGGATGGATTGAAGCCGGTACAGCGACGTATTTTATACGCGATGTTCCAAGAAGGAAATACAGCTGAAAAACCGTACCGAAAATCAGCAAAAACCGTCGGAAACGTCATCGGCAACTACCATCCGCACGGTGATTCGTCTGTTTATGAAGCGATGGTACGGATGAGCCAGGACTGGAAAGTAAGAAATGTGCTGATTCAAATGCACGGAAACAACGGAAGTGTTGACGGAGACCCTGCGGCAGCCATGCGGTATACCGAGGCGCGCTTGTCCTCCATTGCTTCAGAACTGCTTCGTGATATTGAAAAGAACACGGTGGAATTTGCGCCGAACTTTGATGATACGATTGAAGAGCCGGTCGTTTTGCCAGCTAGATATCCGAACCTTTTGGTCAATGGTTCTACAGGAATCTCAGCAGGTTATGCCACCGATATTCCTCCCCATCACCTGGGAGAGGTAATCGATGCGGTTACGATGCAGATTGAAAACCCGGATGTTACGCTTGATGAATTGATGACCGTCATAAAAGGGCCTGATTTTCCAACTGGCGGAATTGTCCAGGGCAAGGAAGGAATTCGCAAAGCCTTTGAAACAGGAAAAGGCCGTGTCATCGTGCGCGCGAAAACAGAGATCGAGGAAATTAAAGGCGGACGGCAACAGATCAGGATTACGGAAATTCCATATGAGATCAATAAAGCGAATCTCGTCAAACGGATTGATGAACTTCGCCTCGACAAGAAGGTGGAAGGCATTGCTGAAGTGAGGGACGAAACCGACCGAACCGGAATGAGGATCGTTATTGAACTAAAGAAAGAAGCGCATGCTGAGGGTGTGCTGGCGTATCTTTTCAAAAATACAGATCTTCAGGTTTCCTATAACTACAACATGGTGGCGATTCATAATAAGACGCCGAAGCTGATGGGCCTCAAGCACATCATTTCAGCTTATGTCGACCATCAAAAGGAAGTTGTGACGAAACGCTCACAATATGATCTCAACAAAGCCAATGAGCGGCAGCATGTGGTGGAAGGGCTGATTAAAGCTATTTCCATTCTGGACGAAGTGATCCGGATTATCCGCGGTTCCAAAGATAAAAGAGATGCAAAAAACAATTTGATTCAGCAGTATGACTTCACGGAGGCGCAATCAGAAGCCATCGTGACCTTGCAATTGTACAGATTGACCAATACCGATGTGACGACCCTTGAAAAAGAAGCAAAAGAGCTTGAAAAGAAAATCGCTTATTTGACGGGTATTTTGAAAAGTGAGAAGAAACTGTTCAACGTTATAAAAAAAGAGATGGAAGAAATCAAAAAGAAGTACGCTGATGAACGCCGGACAGTCATTGAAGATGAAATCGAAGAGATTAAAATTAATATGGAAGTGATGATTCCATCTGAAGATGTGATGGTTACTGTAACAAAAGACGGCTATTCCAAGCGTTCTTCTCTTCGTTCTTATTCCGCTTCCAACGGTGAGGCGCCTGGCATGAAAGATACAGACCGTCTGCTTTTGGCCGAACAATTAAACACAACGGATACGTTGTTGATGTTCACCAACAAAGGAAATTACATTTATATGCCGGTTTATGAACTTCATGAAGCCCGATGGAAAGACATGGGCCAGCATTTGGCGAACATGGTCGGGTTTGACCGGGATGAACAATTGATCAAGATTATGCCGATTAAAGAATTTACAGATAATCAGTACCTCATCTTTTTCACAAAACAAGGAATGGCCAAAAAGACAGAACTCTCTTCCTACAAAGCACAACGCTATAACAAAATGCTGATGGCCATGAAGGTAAAGGGAGAGGATGAAGTGGTCGATGTTCAGCTGACGAGTGGAAATGATGATATTTTTATCGCTACTCACTATGGATATGGGTTATGGTTCGGTGAGAACGAAATTAATGTAGTGGGACAGCGTGCAGCAGGTGTGAAAGGCATTAATCTGAAAGATGGAGATTTCGTTGTCAGCGGCAAATCGTTGCAGGATAAAGAAAAGGCATCACTCGTATTGATTACACACCGCGGGGCAGTCAAGAAAATGAAGATTACGGAATTTGATAGAACAACGAGAGCGAAAAGAGGCCTCGTCATGCTGAGGGAGCTTAAGAGCAATCCGCACCGCGTGGTTGATGTGGAACTTTCAGAAAACGATGCCGTATTGGACGTAAAAACGAAGAATGGAAGTATGGTAACAGTGGAGACCGGAAAGTTAAAGAACGCAGACCGGTATAATAACGGATCCTATCTTGTGGACATCAGCGACTCTGGAGAAGTGGTTGAAGTCTGGAGGAAGATTGTGATTGAAGAAAACAAAGAGTAGCGCTTTGCTGCTCTTTATTTCTTTTACAACCAATTGTTTACCATCATTATATTATGTTAACTAACAACTAGAAAAGGTGAATAATGAAAGGCAATACACATTTAATGGGAGGATTGGCCGCGGCGGCATTGGCCAATCAATGGATCGAAGGACCAACTTTATTGGATCATCAGCTCGTTTATTATGGTGCAGGAATTTTGGGGAGCCTACTTCCTGATCTCTGCCACCCCAATTCATGGGCGGGACGGAAAACAAAACTGGTTTCAAAACTAGTAAGCAAGACCTTTGGACACCGGACCATAACGCACAGCTGGATTTTTATTATGGCTGTCATCTGGGTGTCAAATCTGCTTGAGACAAGTTACAGTACGGATATAAAATATGGATTATTGGCAGGTGTAATCAGCCATCTCATATTAGATGCCTGCACGACCAGGGGAATTCAGTTTTTATATCCGATACATATTCGATTTCGTTCACCCATCTACACGAAAACAGGGTCCTCTGCAGAGACGGCGATCTCAGGAATCTTGATGATCGCAGCATGTGCATTGCTGGCCAAAGAGCATATTTTTCATACTTAAAAAAACAGCCAATGGCTGTTTTTTTAGTTTTTTATTTTAACTATTGGCCCGCTGTCTTCTGTACTTGAATTGCTGCCATTGAAAACGGATAAAGCAGCCGATGCAAAACCCAAGAATGGCAATAAATGCGGCGGCAAATACCATAGCTGTGAATACATAGACGGCTGTCTGCCATTTCAGCAGGTAAGAAACACAGGCAAGAAAGAGACAAAGAACGGCAATTTTTTGATTAAACTGTTGTTGGTCCCAGTCTTCTGGAATATAAGAAGAAAGGGGTTTGGTTAAGAAACGTTTACCTAACTGCATGATCGGGTTATAACGAAATAAAAGTCCGGACAATCCTGCAGCAAGTGGAAGGAGCAGCAACCAATAGGCTCCGGTGATCCAGACAGATGCCACCGACAAAACGATAAACCATTGATTGAGCTTTACTAAGGGTCTGGGAATGGAAATAGGATGTTCTCGCATATATAAATCCGACCTTTCGCATAGGAATATAATTAGTATATAGTAACAAGGAGAAAGTGTGAAGTAAAGCAGATAATCTGAAAATTTTTCGAAATATATGAATAATTAAACCGAAGAACGTCTATTATGTATATAAGGAGGCGCATAATGAAAAGATTCGTAGATTTTATATGGGATGGACTCACATTACAGCACATGAATTGTAACCGTTTTATGATGTTTTATGTAGTTCATTATGTTCTTTTATTTTTATTTTCCATAACGCTGTTTATCTTATCACTCGGCGTGCTTCTGTTATATAAAACCTTTCATATAGCTCCACCTTTTGGCATTTGGGCAGGAATACTGGTTTCAGCCATGTCTATGTGCTGTTTTCCAATTATTGGGACGGCAGCCGTGAAACGATTATCAAAGGTTTCACACGTCTGAAAGGTACAAGCCGCACTGGACACAAAATTTATAACTCCTTATTCTATAGATAGACTTATATAAAATAAGGAGCGAAATAATGGGAAAACAAACAGGGACCAACATCTACATACGCCCTTTTACAGGGGATGATTCGGAAGCACTGCTTGACTTGGAACAAAGGAACAAACACTTTTTTGAAAAGTTTTCAATGGCACGTTCGGATGAATTTTATACACTCGATTACCAGCAATACCGAATCAACGAATTTGAGCAGTGCCAGAAGAATGATGCGGGATATGACTTTGGAATCTTTTTACAAGATGGAAAACTGATCGGTACGATTAGTTTATTTCATATTATGCGTGGTTCACTGCAGAGCGCTTTCATCGGCTATTTTCTCGACAAGGAACAAAACGGCAAGGGATATACAACGGAAGCCGTTAAGCTCATTTCGACTTACGCGTTTAATGAAGTGAATCTGCACAGAATTGAAGCGGGAGTCATGCCCCATAACATCGGATCGATTCGTGTGCTGGAGAAAGCGGGATTTCATAAAGAAGGATTGGCCGTGAAAAATGTAAAAATCAATGGCAAATGGGAAGATCACCAAGTGCTGGCCCTTATTAATCCAAATGACGAGTAAAAACCTTTCCTTTACGGAAGGGCTTTTTTGACATAAAAAATGGATGTGAAGGCAAGGATAAAATGGACAGCGAACATGAAAGGAGGAGTACTTATGGAAAAAAGAGAGTACAAAGCAGGAGACCAGGTATTTGTGATATATCGCAATCCCCACACGCCAAACGTGGCGAATATCACAGAGGCTGAAATAGTCCGGCATCCCGAGAACGAACAGCAATTGGCTTTATTTCTGCATGAGTCATATCATCTATTGGCAGAGGATGACGCAGTTTATGATACATATGAGCAAGCCGAGGAGAAATATAAAGAAATCTTTGATTATGATCAGTATCAGTAAAAGGATGTGTCCTCATTGAAGAATAAACCTTTTGTTCCTCAGCTTGTATATATTGAACCAAGAGCATTGGAGTATCCGCTCGGTGTAACCCTTAAAAAGAAATTTGAAGATATGGGCCTTGAGATTCGAGAAACAACGTCCCATAACCAGGTCCGAAACATCCCGGGTGACACCGATTTTCAGAAATACCGGAATGCAAAATCCACGCTTGTGATAGGTGTGAGAAAAACGCTTAAATTTGACTCCTCCAAGCCATCCGCAGAATACGCCATCCCATTTGCAACCGGCTGCATGGGACATTGCCATTATTGTTATTTGCAGACGACCATGGGAAGCAAGCCGTATATCCGTACTTATGTCAATGTGGAGGAAATATTGGATCAGGCACAGCAGTACATGGAAGAACGGGCCCCGCTAATTACCCGGTTTGAAGCTTCTTGTACTTCGGACATCGTGGGTATTGACCATTTAACTCATACGTTAAAGCACGCGATTGAGTATTTTGGCCAGTCAGAGCTGGGCAGATTGCGTTTTGTCACCAAGTTTCATCATGTCGATCATCTGTTGGACGCGAAACACAACGGGCGTACACGGTTTCGGTTCAGTGTTAATGCCGATTATGTGATTAAATATTTTGAACCGGGAACCTCACCGCTTGATCTGCGGATTGATGCCGCAAGAAAAGTGGCAGAGGCCGGCTACCCGCTTGGTTTTATTGTTGCGCCCATCTATATCCATGAAGGCTGGCAGGAGGGCTATCGCGAGTTGTTTGAAAAACTCGATGCCGCCCTTCCACAAAGCGCAAGAGACGACATCACGTTCGAATTGATTCAGCACCGTTTCACGAAACCCGCCAAACGCGTCATTGAAAAAAATTATCCGAAGACAAAGCTTGAAATGAATGAGGAAGAGCGGCGGTATAAATGGGGAAGGTATGGAATCGGAAAATACATTTACAGCAAAGAGGAAGAGCATGCATTGCGTGAAAGTCTGGAATCCGATATTGACACCTATTTTCCGAACGCAAAGATTGAATATTTTACATGAATACCAGCCAGGCCCTGTTAACGGGGTACTGGTTTTTGTATTTTTGCAAGGAAGAAAAGGGGGACACGTCGAAATAAAAGCTGGAAGACCATGACACCCGATGTATTCATTATTTTTGGGAAGTGAGTGAGACAATTGAGTGGAACAAATGAAATGAAAGAACTTCTTCTGAATGAACTGGAACTGATCGTCAGAACCTCCTCAAACCTGATCGAAAAGATTTCCCCCAACCATCTGGACTACAGGCCCCGTGAAAATATGCGTTCCTTGCATGAAGTGGTGCTGCATCTGGTTTCGGTTCCGTTCACCGATCTCCTGATCCTCCAGGAGAAACCTGAGGAAGACATTCGGGAACTTGAAGCAAGCCTGTCCAAGGAACATGATCCGGCGCAGTGGACGGGATTCATGAAAGAAGGACTGACTGAGGTCAGGCGCTATATGGAAAGCCTTGAAGAGGATGATTTTTTGCGTAAAGAAACAAAGGCCTTCTACTTGGATCATGGGACGGCTCAGGCGAAATGGCTGATTGAAATTGTGACCCATGCCCAGCACCACCGCGCCCAGCTGTTTAACTACATGAAAGAACAGGGTTATGACATCAATATGTTTGATTTATATTAAAAGCCTGTTCCTGAGAGCCTCTGCATCATTGCAGGGGCTTTTTGCTGTGGGTACATAACTTTTATCTTATTCAATTAATAGATAACAAAATAATCCATAAATTCGCAAAAAAGTGAAGATGTCCGGGACTTACTTCATTGGTTTAGCTTGTTAAACTAGATGTAAGCGATTACAATCCATTCAGAAAAAATGTAAAAGGGGGGAAGAACGAGCGTCCATTACAGTCCATAGATTTCATTGATAGGGAGGAATGGCAAGTGGGAGTAAAACAGCTGCTTTTTACCTGCACATTGGCAGGTCTGTTTGCATGTGGCACCGGTCAGGCGGTATATGCAGAGAATCAGGAAAATCCTGAATGGAACAATAATCCTGAAACCTTTCAGGTCAACCGGGAGCCAGCACATGCAACACTCATGCCCTACAAGAATGTTCAATCAGCTTTAAAAGGAGAGCGTTCAAAGTCATCGTATTATCAGTCATTAAATGGCAAGTGGGATTTTCACTGGTCAAAAAATCCGGCAGAGCGTCCAGAAGATTTTTATAAAGAAGACTACAATATTAAAGACTGGGACAAGATTGATGTTCCTTCCAACTGGCAGCTAAAAGGCTATGATTATCCGATCTATACGAATATCACCTACCCGTGGACCGGCTACGAAAAACCAAATCCTCCTTCTGCCCCGACAATATATAATCCTGTAGGCTCCTACAAACGCAGTTTTACAGTGCCGAACAATTGGAACGGGCAGCCCGTCCATATTTCATTCCAAGGGGTTGAATCCGCGTTTTATGTCTGGGTGAATGGTAAAAAGGTTGGATACAGTGAAGATAGCTATACACCGGCTGCGTTTGATATTACAAAATACTTGAAGCCGGGCAAAAATTCCATCGCAGTAGAAGTCTACCGCTGGTCCGACGGCAGTTGGCTGGAAGATCAGGATTTTATCCGTTTAAGCGGTATCTTCCGTGATGTTTATCTTTTTTCTACACCAAATGTTCACGTGAACGATTTCAAGGTGGAAACAGATCTGGATGAGAACTATAAAAATGCCACGTTAAAGGTCAAAGCCAGAATGAAAAATTCAACAGAAAAAGCGGCAAATAATCAAACCATTGAAGCGATGCTTTACGATAACAAGGACAAACCGGTATTAAAAACACCGGCAAAAACAAACATTTCTGCTGAAGGGAATTCAGAAGCAGCAGTTTCAATTCAACAGCCTGTAAAAAATCCAAAAAAGTGGTCCGCAGAAGATCCCAATCTTTACACTCTGGTGTTAAGTTTGAAAGATTCCAAAGGCAAATTGATTGAAACCGAAAGCACAAAGGTCGGCTTCAGGGAATTTGGACTGAAAGACGGACAGATGCTGATTAACGGAAAACCGATTGTTTTTAAAGGCGTAAACCGCCATGAAGCAGATCCGGAAAGAGGCCGTGCGATAACGGAAGAACGAATGATCCAGGATATTAAATTGATGAAGAAGCACAACATCAATGCGGTACGCACCTCCCATTATCCGAATCAGGAGCGTTGGTATGAACTTGCTGACAAATACGGTCTTTACCTCATTGACGAAACGAATCTCGAATCACATGGAGCCAATAATGTTTTGCCAAAGAGTGACCCAAGGTGGCTTCCGGCATCATTGGACCGTATCAAAAGCATGGTTGAACGGGACAAAAACCATCCTTCCATCCTCATCTGGTCCCTTGGCAATGAAGCAGGAACAGGTGATACGTTCAAGAAGATGGCAGAATGGGCCCACATGGCGGACCCTACACGAATCATCCATTATGAAGGAGATAACCGATGGACAGACGTCGAAAGCCATATGTATGCAAGTGTCGAAAGTGTAGAAGAGTGGGGGAAATCGGGCATCAAACGCCCTTATATTCTCTGCGAGTATGCACATGCCATGGGGAACAGTGTAGGAAACCTGTATCAATATTGGGACGTGATTGACAAATATCCGAATCTCCAGGGCGGATTTATCTGGGATTGGGTGGATCAGCCATTAAAATGGCCCACACCTGAAGGAAGCAAGGAGAAATGGTATTTTGCCTACGGCGGTGACTGGGGCGATAATCCGAATGATGGAAACTTTATGGCCAATGGACTTGTATCACCTGACCGTACGGTTCAACCAGAGTTGACCGAGGTCAGAAAAGTCTACCAGAATATTGATATTAAAGAAGAAGACCTGGCCAAGAAAAAAATAAAAATCAAGAATGAAAATCTCTTTACGAACCTCAGCCAATATAACGCGAAATGGACGCTGAAGGAAGACGGAAAGGTAGTCGAGAAAGGTAACTTCGGCAAACTTAACATTAAACCGGAACAAACTAAAATAGTGACCGTCCCTTATCATAGGCCTGACTTGAAACCAGGGAAGGAATACTGGCTCAATGTTCAGTTCACCTTGAAAAAAGATACTTCATGGGCAAGAAAGGGATATGCGGTAGCGACACAGCAATTCAAGCTGCCGTTTGAAGCTCCTGCAGCTCCGGCATTAAACATGAAGAAGATGAGCGATATCAACGTGAAGAATCAAGGTCAAAACGTAAAAGTAACCGGAAAGGATTTCAAGATCAATTTTAATAAATCCGAGGTCACGATTACATCCTTTAAATTTCATAACAAAGAGCTCTTCACTTCAGGCCCGATGCCGAACTTCTGGCGAGCCCCGAATGACAATGACAAAGGAAACGGTATGCCGGAACGTACAGGAACCTGGCGGCATGCAGGAAGAGATATGGACGTTCAGAAAGTGGACATGAAGAAAGTGGGCTCGAAAGCGGTTGAACTGCGCGTACTGGCGACACTGCCTTCAACCACAGAATCTCATTACAAAGTAACGTTCACGGTATACGGCAGCGGCGACGTTATAGTTAAAAGCACAGTTGTACCCGGCGAGGGATTGCCGGAAATTCCTGCCGTAGGAATGGAATTGAAACTCCCTAAAGATTTTAAAAAGATCAGCTGGTACGGCCGCGGTCCTATCGAAAATTACTGGGACCGAAATACCGGTGCTGACGTAGGTGTTTACAAGGATTTAGTTGACCGACAGTTCTTCCCGTATGTGGAACCGCAGGAAACAGGTAACAAAACGGATGTACGGTGGGCCGCCTTTACGCGCCCGGATGGAACTGGATTAATGGCAGCAGGTTTGCCGTTGATTGAATTTTCCGCTCTGCGTTATTCAGAGGATGATATTGAATCGGCCAAACATCCATATGAACTGACAAAACTTGATGATGTGGTGGTCAGCCTGAATTATAAGCAGATGGGTGTCGGAGGAGACAATAGCTGGGGAGCAAGAACACATCCGGAGTTTACCTTATATGCTAACAAGCCGTATTCCTACAGCTATCGCCTCAAACCATTTACTGCTGACGAGTCCCCGATGAAGCTCAGCAAAAAATCTGTGGCTACAGAAATCGTTAAAAATGTAACCGTCGATGGGAAGCCGCTTGAAGGGTTTAATTCGGATGTCAACAGCTATGAAATGCAAATTTTCAAAGGTGCTGCTGACCGGATCCCTGTTGTTGCCGCAGAAGCTGCTGATAAAAACATTAAACTTCATATTGAGCAGGCAAAAGACCTGCCTGGACAAGCGGTTCTCACAGCGGTATCGAACGATGGGCTCATCAAGGAAAAATACGTGGTCAAATTTAATGTGGTGTCGGAACAATTTCTTTCGGATCTCGAATGGAAAAGTGCCACTACCGGATGGGCGACTATCCAGAGGGACAAGAGCATCGATTCCAATCCATTAAAACTTCAGGGTCCAAATGGGGTTGTCACCTACAGTAAGGGAATCGGAACCCATGCCAACTCGGAGATCGTATATGATATTGCAGATAAAGGATACCAATCATTTGAGTCATGGGTCGGTGTGGATAAAGAAGTAGGAAGCAATGGAAGCATTTCATTTGAGGTTCAGGTAGACGGCGAAACCAAATTCGAAAGTGGAAAAATGACAGGAAACTCCGAAGCCAAGTTTGTGAACATTGATCTTTTCGGCAAAAAAGAACTGAAGCTGATCGTCACGGATACCGGTGACGGAAATTCCTGGGATCATGCAGACTGGGCGGACGCCAAATTTAAGTAATGGACAAAAATAAGAATAATTTAACCGGTACAGCTAGGGTCAGCTGTGCCGGTTTTTCATGTACACTATAGAAAAAGGATGTAAGGGGAAAATGATGAAGTTTTACAGATGAGGTAGTAAGGATCATAAAAACTATTCCAACAGGCAAGGTAATGACGTACGGCCAGATTGCAAAGCTCGCTGGCAGTCCCAGGGCAGCAAGACAGGTCGTCCGGGTTCTTCATTCCATGAGCAAAAAACATCAGCTCCCGTGGCACCGTGTCATCAATGCGAAGGGCGAGATTGGGTTCAAGGATGAAGAGATGTATGCGGTCCAAAAACTGTCTTTGGAGAGTGAAGGGATTGCAGTGAGTCCTGAGGGTAAAATTAATTTGACTGTTTACCAGTATTGGCCAGAATGTTAAAAAGGATGTACACCCCATACCGGAATGTACATCCTTTTTGATTAATTATGTGCGTTTCTTTTTATATTTTTCAATCACATGCCGCATGCCTTCTTCGAGCAAATCGTTGGCCGGACGGTCAAGTCTGGCAGCCAGGGACTTAATTTCTTTGTAGAGGGACTGGCTGAGTGTGGTGTTTACATTTTTTCGGTCATCATTTTTTGGCCGGATCCTGCTTTGGTACATGATATCCTCCTGAAAGAAATTTTTTCAATACTGATTCTGCCCGAAAAGAAGGTGGCGCCCCCTCCCATATCGGCGATCCGGTCTGGTGTCAGGGTATTGACCAGCTGTTTGGTTCCAGGCAGGTCTGCCCATAGCCCCATCGTTACCGCTACGCCTGGCAAAACATTTTCTCCAACTGCAGCATGAAGCTGACATTCCCCACGGTCGTTCCAGATACGGATCAAGTCTCCATTTTCTACGCCCAATTCAACGGCATCACGGGCATTCAGATGGACTTTCGGCTCTTTTTCCAGCTGGATATGCTTATCATTATTACTAAAGGTTGAATTTAAAAAGTTGTGATTCGGCCCCGGCACAAACAGAAAGGGATGATCTCCGTCTTCCGGCAGCGGAATATAAGTCGGAAGCGGAGGGTGGCCGTCGCGTTCCATCTGTTTGGAATACAATTCAATTTTACCGCTTGGGGTGGAAAGCTTTCGCGAGAACAGCGGGATATTCTTGGATTTAACAAACTTGCTTTTTTTTAGTGTCCGCAGGCTAATATCCTCCACGTAAGGATTGGCCGGGTGTTCAAAAGCTTGTTCGATCATTTCTTCGTCTGAATCTTTAAATGCTTGATCATCAAACCCCATGGCTTCAGCAAGGAGACGAAACACGTCGGGATTTGACTTGCTTTCTCCATACGGCATTATGACCGGCTCTTGCAAATGAGCGTGTTTATGCCAGTAGGAGGTGTAAAAATCGGTATTTTCAAATGAAGAGGTGGCAGGCAGCACAATGTCTGCATAGGCAGCGGTTTCGGTCAGAAAGAGATCGTGAACCACTGTAAAGAGATCCTCCCGCTCGAATCCTTTTCTTACCTTATTTCCTTCAGGTGCCACAACCACCGGATTGCTGTTATACACATACAATGACGAGATGCGCGGTTCCGCTTCCAGAAGCGCACTGCCGATTTGATTCATGTTAATGATCCGGGTATTTTTGTTCTTCAAAAGGTCCGGACGCTGCACAGCAGCTGTATTATGGGACAGATAGCTGGAATTGGATTTAATGGCACCGCCGCCCTTTTTCAGCCATTGCCCGGTTACGGCGGGCAGGCAGGCAATGGTGCGTACAGCCATTCCGCCGTTGTCATGATGCTGCAGGCCATTTCCGATCCGGATGAACGAAGGAGAGACCGTTCCATACTCAAGTGCGAGCTTTTTCAGATCATCTGCAGAAACGCCTGTAATGGCAGCTACAGTATGCAGGTCATATTGCTTAACATGTTCGATCAATTCTTCATAACCTGTGGAAAACTCTTTTAAGAAATCCATATCGGCCATGTTGTTTTCAAAAAGAAAGTTCATGATGCCAAGGGCCAGCGCACTGTCTGTTCCAGGAAGGATCGGAATAAACCAGTCAGCAAGAATACCCGTCCGGTTTTTGTGAACATCAATCACGATAATTTTTGCTCCGTTTTTCCTTGCTTTTTGGGCGAGTGCCACCTGATGCATATTCGTGCTGACGGCATTGATTCCCCAAAAAATAAACAGCTTGGCATGGGCGGTGTCCATAGGGTCAATGCCGAAACCACCGCCCATTGTGTAACGGTAACCAACCGATCCGGCTACAGAACAAATGGTTTGATCAAGCCGGCTCGCACCAAGCCGATGGAAAAAACGCCGGTCCATCCCCTCGGCACTTAAAATCCCCATGTTTCCATAAAAGCTGTAGGGGAGAATGCTCTCAGGCCCTTCGAAAGCTACAAGCTCTTTCCATTTGGACGTAATCGTATCAACCGCCTCATCCCAGCTGACCGGTTCAAATTCCAGGCTTCCTTTCGGGCCAATTCTCTTAAGTGGAGTTGTCAGCCGCTTCGGATCATACAGCCTCTCAGGCATATTCCTTACTTTATTGCAGATATTGCCCTGTGTGACAGGATGGTCCGGATCTCCTTGTACTTTTATGATTTTTCCGTCTTTTTTATGAAGAAGCAGACCACATTGGTCGGGACAGTCAAGTGGGCATACAGAAGGAAAAATACCATTTTCCTTTGTCGTATATGTGCTCATTGGTTACTCCTTTCGAAGCTCATAGTTGCCTTTGTAAGTTGATATTCTCTATATTATCAATGAATTTGAACAAAATGAAAAGGATTCTTTAGAAAAAAGCATACATAAACGAAAAGCAGAATTTTAACGCAAACGACATCTTTTTGTAAAATTTGTAATCTATTCCAGTGGATGATGCATATGATTTATTGTTTGGCAACAAACAGCAAATCTTATGTAAGGAAGGGAATCCATGAAAAAATTTGTCGTGCTTTTGTTAACGTTTAGCTTTCTTCTGTTCTTTGCCCACCCGGCCAAGGCAGCAGCCGCCAGCCAATTCATTATCATCAATAAATCGAAAAATGAATTGGCGTACTATGAAAATACCCGGCTCAAAAGTGTATTTAAAGTGGCAACCGGAAGACAAAAATCTTACACACCGGAAGGAAAGTTCAAAGTTGTAAACAAAATTGTAAACCGGCCCTATTACAGTGGCCACATTCCAGGGGGAGATCCCAGAAATCCACTCGGAAACCGGTGGCTCGGATTGAACGCCAGGGGAACATGGGGCACCACTTATGCCATCCATGGAAACAACAATGCTAAGTCAATTGGCACCTATGCAAGTGCAGGCTGCATCCGTATGTACAATAATGAGGTGCAATGGCTGTTTACGAGAGTAAAAGTGAATACACCTGTAGTCATTGTGAGCTCAAGCAAATCGTATGATTCCATCGCATCAGCCTATGGCTTGAAAGGAAAGGGGTCATCACTGCCGGCCTATTCCACCGGCACCTTAAAAAAGGGAAGCAAGGGCGAGGCAGTGAAGGAATTGCAAAAGCTCTTAACACAAAAGGGCTACAGCACCAAAGGAATCGATGGCATCTTCGGCAAAAATACAGATTCTGCGGTTCGCAAGTTCCAGAAGGTGAAGAAGCTGAAGGTGGATGGCCTTGTAGGTCCGGCGACCAAGAAAGCGCTTGGTATGCTGTGAGGAATGAGAATTATAATTTGGATCTCATAAAAGCCAAGAGACTTAAAAAAGTATTTCCATTTCATATAAAATATGGTAAAGTTAAACTAATCTGTTTGAAAGAAAGGAACTTCAGTGACCTGTATGCCAACATATAATCTGTAATGGAAACAACTGGATCGCTTCTCAACCGTAAAAAACATTTCGTTTTTGACCACGGGAGAAGTCTGTCTACATCCCATTACAGAGGAAGTACAGCGAACTGCAGTCCGTTAACTTTTTACCGATGCGTTCTTCGCTCTCCTTGCTAAAGGGGGAGCTTTTTTGCGTCCTGTAAGACTTTCAAATAGAAGTTGTATTCCCTCGCTACTATTTCGAGGTGAAGTAAATGCAAACAGAGGAATACTCTTTAGTGCTTCGTAAAAAACAGGAAGCCGATACAGTGAAAAAGCAATGCAAAATGTGCGGGAAAGTAACGATTTTTACAGATACAACGATTCAAAGACATAACGCGAACGGTAAAAATATCTATCAGTTTGCCATCTATAAATGTCCGAAGAATCATTCGTGGAACAAGAAGCTAGATATCTATAAATCGTTTTCTGAACATGTTGACCCAGCCAATCTTGTCGCAACAGAATTAATCCAGCATGGTGAGAAAATTTCTCTTTTTATATCAACTGAAACATCCTGTGAAATTAACATATCTTCAGTTGAAGGCAGCTTCCGTTTAGACCGTACACTTGCAGACTATATTGAAGATTGGAGTCGAACTGAAATCGTTCAAAAGATTAAAAACGGCGAGATTCTTCTAAACAATCGTGTAACAAAACCAAGCCAAAAGCTGTCTTTTCTTGATAAAATTTTAATAGTTGTAAAATAAGTAAATGACTTCTAAAGCCAAGAGACTTAAAAAAGTCTCTTGGTTTTAGATATTGATAAAACAGGGAAATCAAAAGAATATAGCATCTCCACCTTCTTAGTGGGGAAAAACGAATTAAAAAGGCCAAATGTGTTTCAAACATGCGAAAAAATTGGTAGCCTCCAGGCTTCACATCACTGGGAAGTTCGCAGGCATTTTTATAGAAGAAATACTGATCCTTTTATGACTTTCTTGTCTTCACATTCTCCTGAAACATTGATGCTGTTCTCGGTTTGGTTGATGTGGAGCGTTATTTGATTCCCTGCAAAAACTGGAGCTGAAAAGCTGAAATTATAGTCTGTTATAGCATCGCAGGGTGAAAGAACTTCATTGGAAAGCACGCCGAGTACTTTGGAAATGGTTAACATCCCGTGAGCGACTTTATCAGTAAACCCATGCTGTTTTGCTGCATCGATATCCAGATGAATGGGATTATTATCTCCTGAAATGACAGCATATTGTTCAACATCCTTTTCAGTTATTTGAAAGGTGAGTACGCTCATGATATCCCCCCGCTACCAAATCAGATATACCTTCAAAGCAAAGTAGTCCATTTCCGTCGTAAAGGTAGAGAGTTTGTTGGATAAAAAAATGGTGATGGCGTTCATATTGATCTGTAACTTTTATCACTGCACGATAACGTTCTTCAATAAACATCCTTTGATGCAGAACGCATTTCTGTTTTCGATGGATAACAGGGTCTTGCAGATTCCATGGAATTTCAATCCACTGATAGGCTATGTTTGGCATAGCCGGGGGCAGAGGTATTGTTTTAAATCCATATTCTTTAGCCTTATCGATACTCTGGTAGATTGGGTTTCGGTCCCCCGTCAGCTGAACAAACTCTTGAACCTTTTCGTGACTGAACGTAATTTCATGGTCTTTTGTCTTCATGTTACCACCTCTAATAGTATAGCCACGCCGATACCTCCGCCACTCCCGATCGCTGCCAGTACATAGTTAACATTTTTTCTTCTTTGAACTTCATGGAAAAGCCGGGTCATCATAATACTGCCGGATGCACCATAAGGGTGTCCGAGAGATAATGCTCCGCCTAGAACATTTAATTTTTCATAAGGAATGGTCAGTTCCTTTGAGCAAGCGACGATTTTGGAGGCAAAAGCTTCATTGATTTCAATTAAATCGATATCTGAAATGGTTAACTTGTTTCTCTGTAATAAAGATCTAATCGCAGGGATTGGTGCTGCACCGGGGTACTTTGGATGAACACCAGCCACCTCACTATCCATAAATCGTAAAACAGGCTGCAACCCGTTCTTTTTTGCTGTGTTTTCTTCCATAATAAGGACAGCAGCCGCTCCGTCATGGATCCCGCAGCTGTTAGCGGCAGTAACCGTACCGTCCTTTTTAAATAGAGGCTTCGCCCTCTGTACGAGAAGCTCCATCTTTCTTTTTTTGAGAAACTGTTCGTCCAGGCGGAATGTGCCGACCGGAATGATCTCTTGATCCAAATATCCTTTATCAAAAGATTCCCAGCTTCTTTTATAACTCAATAGCGCATATTCATCTTGAACTTCTTTTGAAATATCGTATTTTTCAGCCACGTTTTCTGCGGCAACACCCATATCGGGATCACCAATGTGATCAGGGGCGAATCTGGCTCTGGCAGAGTAGGTGGAGGTGCTGGAGCTTTCTGCACCACCTGCAATGTAACACTGGCCAGCACCTCCTTGGATCAGGTACGAAGCCAGTCGAATGGCTTCCAGTCCCGCACTGCATTGGCGGTCAATGGTGAGACCGGTAAGTGAGAGGGGAAGTCCAGCTTCTAATGCGGAAACCCTGGCTACATTTCCACCCGGCCCGACGACATTTCCCAAAATAAGATCATCGATTTTTTCCTCGACCCCAGCCACTGTATATTTTAGAACGGGAGCCGTAAGCTCATGTATGGGAATGTCCTTAAAGATTCCACCTGCTTTTCCGATCGGAGTCCGAATAGCTCTTACAATAACCGCTCTTTTAATGATGGCTCACCTGACTTTCAATCTGTTTCACAAGGTCTGCGCGAGCGATCTTTCCGCTGGTTGTATAGGGCATTTCATTTAGAAAGAACCATTTTCTCGGAATCTTGTAAGAGGACAAGTGCTTTTTGCAAAACCTCTTTAACTGCATTTCTGTCAGATTATTTTTTCCTTTAATTACAGCTGCAGTCACCTGGCCCCAATAAGAATCGGATAAACCAATGATTGCTACTTCTTCAACATTCGGATGAACGGAAATAACCTTTTCAATTTCCTCAGGAAAAATATTGATTCCACCATATAAAATCATGTTTTGTTCACGACCTGTGATGTATAAAAAACCATCCTCGTCAATATAGCCCATATCATGGACTGTAGCCCATCCCTCATCATCCTTAATAGTTTGAATGACTCCTTCTTGATCAAAGTACCCGGCTATCATATAATTGCTTCTGACGTATATTTTCCCGGTGGAATATGGTTTTACAATTTCCTGATCCTCATCACGCACTTGGACTTCGACTCCGTAACAAGGTTTTCCTACTGTTCGATCCTTCTGCATTCCTTCTTTTTCGGAAAGCACTGAAATAAAGCTCAGTTCACTGGCTCCATAAAATTCATACAGAGACAGTTCAGGAAACCTTTGCCTGATTTGAATTTTGGATTTTTCATTCCATTTGGCTCCGGATGAGATGACTTTTAGCGGTTTATTGATAGAAATCGTTTCTTTCAATAATCCTTCAATCATCGTTGGAACGACATAGACGGCTGTAATGGGAAAGGTGTTTGTCCATGATAAAACCTTTGCAGTGGAGAACTTTTCTAATAAATAAACTGTCCCGCCCAAGTATAGTGTGCTTACAGCCCCATACAGAAAATGAGAATGGATTAAGGCGCCAGGAATAAGTACATGATCGGTTTTATTTAATTCAAAATCAATGCGATTGCAATCAAAACTGGCGCCCCACGAGTCCTGAGAGCGAATAAAGGCTTTGGGGCTTCCGGTGGTTCCGGATGTAAAACCAATATAAAACGGAAGGTCATCTTCTGGCTCCCATTCAAAGGAGGTGCTACATTGAGAGATTTTGTGTAAGCAATCTTGCAGCACCGTCACATTTGGTATCTGATGTTTTATTTTTGAGTATATCTCTCGTGTGGTTACAATGAGAGAAGGGTTTGAAAGATGAATTCGTTGTTTTAGTTCGGTTAGATTCCATTTTAAATCATAAGGAACAGCAATCCAGCCGGCCTTGCAAGCTCCGAGGAACATTTGTAAAAAAGGGATGTCATTTGGCAGCAGGATGCCGATGGTTTTGGTTTCTGAGGGAAGGGCATGCAGCCAGTGGGCCGTCTGATTAATTAACACGTTCCATTTTTTATAACTGATTTGTTGGTTAGTGGTATGAATTGCCGTTTGGTCGGGGGATAATCTTGCGAAAGAGTCATAGGTTTCTGTAATGAATCGCACAATGCACTGTCCTTTCAAAAAAGAGACACAATACATGTCTCTGGTAGTTAACTATTTTTAGAAGCATGATGGATATAACTTGTTGCCAATGAGCGGGAGAAAAAAGGGTTTTTTCTAATTTTGTAGACTAAAAGCGACGCAAGGACTGCTTTTATTACGTCCCCAGGTATATAAACGAGGCTTAACTTTACAGCAGCCAAAACCGGTATATCCATCATGAAGGCTTGAACGGGAATTCCAATGGCATAGATGAGCAGAATTCCAACTGTTAAATTAATGAAAATAATATGTTGTACTTTTAATGGCTGTAAACGGGATAATAGATATCCGATACAAAAGGCAGTAATCGGATATGAAATTAAATAACCTGCACTTGGCCCTGCAAATACACTTAAGCCCCCTCTGCCTCCAGAAAGAAGTGGCAGCCCGGCAGCGACAATCACCAGGAAGAGAATTTGACTGGTTGCTCCTAATCTTGCACCGAGTAAACCTCCTGCAAGAATAACACCAAATGTCTGGAGTGTAATAGGGACTGGTGTAAAAGAAAGCATAATTGGCGGAACCAGCCCGAGTACTGCCATAACTGCTGCAAATAATGCTACATAAGTAATTTCAATCACTTTCATCTGGTTTTCTCCTTATGTTCATTTTATTATAACAACTTTATGGTAAGGGATTCTTATTTCTAATGTCAACTTAATATTTATTAAGGTTAACATATAAAGCGAATTATACTGTATGACCGTTATTCTTTAAAAGAAACGGTTGCCCTATCTTTGAAAGAAATGAGATAATTCTAAAATAAATTGAGAAGAGAGGTGGCGCGTGCCATGCAAAAATGGATCAAAGAAGTAGGACGGGGAAAAAGAGGAGCGAAAGACCTTTCCTATGAGGAAGCACTCGAAGCTGCAAAGTGTATTACTTCAGGTGAAGCCACTGAAGCACAAATGGCCGCTTTTTTAATGGCGGAACGGATAAAAACCGAGAGTCCGGATGAGCTGCTGGCTTTCATTCATGAATTCAGGAGACATACTCAGCGGCTTGAGCAGCCCCGAGCCGAAAGAGGTATATTGGATTGCGGAGGTCCGTATAACGGCCGCAACTCGTTTGCTGCTACGATACCCGTCAATATATTACTATCACAGCAGGGTCTTTCTGTATTTTTGCATGCCAGCGAATCGCTTCCTCCCAAAAACGGGACTTCGCTAAAAACGATACTGGAAAAGCTTTCGGTTCCTGTTGCACAGACGAAAGGTGAAGTTCAAGCAACGCTCGAAGCTGTAAATATCGGTTTTGCATGGACGGACAAGCTGTGCCCTCCTCTGGCTGACTTACGAAAAATCCGTGAGGAAATGGGCGTTAGGACCATCATGAATACCGTGGAAAAGCTCTTGGATATGTCCGGGGCGAATTCCATCATTCTCGGTGTTTTTCACCGAACAGCGGTGAATAAGATTGTTCCGAGTCTTCAACAATTAAACTATGAAAGAGCGTATATCGTCCAAGGGGTGGAAGGGTCAGAGGATCTGCCTGTTCATCGAAGCAGTTTTATTTATAACATCGGCACGGAATCAAGCGAGTCCATCATTATTGACCCGTCTGATTACGGTTTGAAACATGAAAAAGAACTTAACAAAGAAGTGCTGAGTGCAGATGAACAAGCAGGTTTGATGACACAACTCCTGGCAGGAGAGCAATCGGATGCTTTGTTGCCATACCGGAACCAAGTGGTACTGAACGCAGGGCTGCGTTTCTTTTTGTTGGGCCATACACCTACCATTGAAAAAGGCACCCAACTGGCCGACCGCCTGCTAAATGAGAAAAAAGGGGAAGAACAGCTTACCCTGTGGCGAGGGGTTTTACAGGGTTCTATCGGTTCCTGAGGAATTTCTAAGCCTTAAGTCGTAGCAAATTTCAGTCTCAGGTTCAGTTACAAGACTTCATAACTTGTATATGATAAGAGTATACTAAGTATGAAAGTTAAGGGGAGTTTCGAAACATATGGAAAATAAGGGATTACGTATTTTAATTCATGCGAGCACCTGGTTTGCGCCGATTGTGGTGCCGCTTATCATTTACTTGCTCATTGCCGACCGCGAAGTGAAAAGCCTGGCTCTTCAAGCCCTGATCTTTCACTTTGTGATTGGAATATTAATCGGTATATCTGCGTTCCTGTCATGGGTGCTCATTGGTATTCCATTCCTGATCATCTTCGGACTGATGGCTATTATTGCACCAATAATTGGTATCGTCCGGGCATTGAACGATCGTCATTTTCAGTATCCGATTGTAGGATCCTGGGTCAATTAATAAAGGTTAAAAAGTATTTTTCCCAAAAAGGAAAGATGCTTTTTTTTATGCCATTGGTCGTTCTTCCATATGCCTAATGAGAATGGTTGTATCATTATAAGAATAGGAGGTTGGAAGGGTTTTCTATGGGAAGTATTGTAAAGAGTTACATTTCTATAGTAATATGACAGCGATTTGGAGGGGGATTAAAGGGTACTGTTAGGCAAAAATGCATAGTAATCATCATCTTTTGGCACCTCTTATTCCAAATCAAAATAAAAGAGGAGGTAAAGCAATGGCCAGATTGATCAGGCTTCCCGTTTCTGCTGTTCTCTTGATATTTTTGATCACTGGGATAGCTGCACCTGCAGCAAATGCACAAGCAAACGATAAAGGAGGAGCGTATTGGATCAGTAACGACCAGACTGAAAAAGCGGAACAGCAACTGAAAAAAGGAAAATCGCTTGAAAAATACCGCGAGAAGCAGATGCAACAAAAGAGCGACGAAGGACAAAAAAGCTTGAATGAAATCCAAACTGAAGACAGGAATGCAAGTACTTCATATGAATCACCAATGGGTCCACCGGTATTTACAGCACTTGGCTGGGAACCCCCACCCTTCAACTATGATCATATCAACACGGTTGAGGAGTGCCGGCGGAGCCCTGACAGCGGATCAAGTACAGGCTATATTAAAAATCGCTATTCGTTCTGCTGGTCCCATGTGGCCACGTATCAGGTGCCGCGGTCATGCCGTTTTGGTATTTGCTCCTATGATGGGGTACAAATCCAGTTTACCGAGATTGGATTCGGTTCCAATCAAAGCCGAAAGATGAGGATTTATTACAGCATTGACGATATCTTTGTGACCAACCCTTCACTGAACGGAGCCAAATTAAAAATTGATTTTGAATGCGAAGCGAAGATAAATCCGGGAGACTGTAAGCCTGATCCGGATACACCGCCAGTCGAACGTACCATTGCGCAATGGAAAAATGTCAACTATGGTTTGAAAACCTTTCTTTCTGATGCTCCATCCCCAAGCGACATCAATCCCGATCAGGTGGGTTATATGGATTTCTCTCCCAAGCTCACCATCAAACACCCACCCAAGAAATTTACGAAAACAATAGAAGGAATCAAACAGCGCGTCCGCTTTGATTCTGCAAAATATATGTTTGCCTTCCCGGATCAGCATTTTTGGCAGGGAGCGATTTTCAGCCGGGCAGATCCCATCCTGAATGTTCCGATTACAGATCAGGCATTCGCTCCTCTGAAAGAAGCGGGAGAACATTGGAAATTCGCCATGGATCATCCCGAGGAGACAAAGCCGTATGTGCTGGGCAAGAAAATACCAGGTGCCGTTGGGAAAATGCCGCTTACTCGCATGTATACGAAAAGACATCCGGATGAATATGCAAAAAACAGAAACAAAACCCGCGCTGTCTGCAATAAGGAATTTAAGGATGAAGACCGGACCGGAAAGGAATGCGATGAGTTTCCATTCGCGTCGACGTGGGAAGGTTCAGCTATGAACGGACAGGATTGGTTCTCTGTCCGCCTGATTTCTAAGGAATCCAATAACGCGGCAGGAAGATGGCTTGGTGCCTGGTATGCCTATGACCGCATCCTGGACAGGGATGCGTTTAACGTGCAAGTAAAAGCACCGGTCAAAGTGGCGACCATCTCGTCTTATGGAACCCCCAAACCCGGACAGGACCATCGATCCAGCGATAACTTTGAGATTGGTGATATCCCTGCATATGCTAACAAGCTCGAATGGAGGATTACTTCAGGGCCAGCCGGCGCCAAATTCGATGTGATGCATGATGACAGTTTTGGCATCGATGAAACCATATTTTATGATTTAACCAATAAAGCAAAATCAGATATTAAAAAAATGAAAGACCTTTACATCGCCAATCCGGAAAATACAGATGGCCAGGAATTTACGGTTGAAATTTACGCCATTCCGTAAACATATCATTAAGATGAAACCATGTCTCATATTCATTGGGGCCATGGTTTTAATTTGTTGTGGAGTTTCCACCATTACCTACATAAGATATCCTACAAAATCAAGGAGGCGTTTGACATGAGTGCGACTGTGGGATCGATTGATATTAAAAAAATCCATCAAAGCTCAGTATTAAATTTTGGTGATGCCAAAGTGATTCAGCCTAAACGAAGCGAGAAATCGTATACCGGCTCAGGATTTGGCAACACCGGAAATAATATTGCTACCCAGACGTATTACAGTGAAACACGGACATTTGATAATGATCAGGTTGATGACAATGGCAATATCAATGATTAATAGCGAAATAAAAGAGGATTTATTGTAGACTAAAAGAGTGAATAGTATAAATATTGATCCAGGAATGAGGTGCCACTATCGTTCTACATCTAAAAATCACAGTTTCTGATGTCTTAAACAGAGAAATGTTTGAAAAAGCCATTGTGATTGCCGGAGAAAATGGATTAAACCGGCTGATTAAATGGGTTCATGTGATGGAAGTGACACAGATTGGCAATCTCTTGAATGGAAATGAATTGATTCTGTCAACAGGAATGGCATGGAAAAATGATGAAGCTGCCTTTTTGTCATTGGTGCAAGAACTGATCGAACATAATGTTTCGGGATTATGTATTGAACTGGGGACTCATTTGAAGGAAGTACCGGCTAAAGTGATGGACCTGGCTGACAAACATGGATTTCCGATCATCGTATTTCAGGAAGAAGTACGCTTTATCGACATTACACAAGATCTTCACACCTACCTGATTCAGCAGCATTTTCAAATGATTTCAGAACTCGAAGCCTTTTCTCAAGAACTGAACAGGCTTTTGCTTGGCTCTGACCCCCAAGCCTTGATTTTGAATCATCTCCATGAAACGGTGAAATCACAGGTGATCTTTAAGTGCAGCCAGCAAAAAGAATTGTGCGTTCCTGTTCTTCAGGAACAAGAGAAAAATGAGTTGCTTCACAGGATTAAATCAAACAAGGAGGAAGTCAAGCAGATCAGGCAGCCGATACAGGCGCTCGACCACCAGCTGGCCGAGCTGATTCTTTTCTCCGAAAATCGACCCTTTACAGAGCTTGATGTTCTTCTTGCTGACCGAACGGCCACCGCGCTGGCCAACCAGCTGCTGCGTGAAATGTATGCGGCAGAAAAAAGGAGGGCAGAAGAGAACAGCTGGATGCAGGAATGGCTGGAAGGAAGGCACCGCGAAGACGAGATTGAAAAACATCTTTCTTTGCTGGGGATGAGAAGCAAACATGAGGGAGCCACGGTATTTTGTGTGGAGCTGCAGCACTGGGAAGCCGGGCTTTCGGAAAATCAGTACCCCTACATACAAATTATTGTTCGTTCTGCGTTTGAGCCACTTGGATTTTATATTCTTCCTTATTCCAAAAGGGAACAGCTTATTTTCATCATGATCAACCTTAAAGAAAAACCAACGATGAAAGAAAGGCTCCTTCAGGGCATGGAACAAGCCAGACAGAATCAAAAACTGCCTGCTGTTCACATGGCTGCGGGGAAACTCATCGGGCAGCTGAGTGGCATGGATAAAAGCTATAAAACGGCCCAGAAGGCACTGCGCCTGCAAACAAAGCTGGCGGATGGGAAAATTAGTCCGTTATATGATGAGCTTCATATGTACAGGCTCATTTCGATGATCCGGGAAAGAGAGGAGCTCCATGATTTTGTAAAAGATTATTTACAGCCCGTCATTGATCATGATGCCAAGTATCAAACCCGACTGCTAAAAACACTTAAAATTTATCTCATGTGCAACGGTTCGAAACAGGAAACGGCAGGTCACCTTTTCATTGTCCGACAGACCCTTTATCATCGATTAAAGCAGCTGGAAGATTTGCTTGGAAGCGACCTTATGCAGCCTGGCAAGAGGCAGGCCCTTGAATTTGCGGCGATGGCCCATGAATATTTGGAACTGGAGTAGAAGACCGGCGATGAGCCGGTTTTTTTAATTTACCATAATGTATAGCAATATCCACCCATCATTTTACACTTTGTCTAATGAAACAACACCGTACTATCGATATAATAGAATTGGAAAGTTTAGAATTTTTAAAAAATAAGGAGTGAGATGATGGCTGTAACAACGAATACGGTGCAAACACTGAAGAACTTTGTCAATGGACAGTGGATCGATTCCCAGGCAACCGATTTTCTTGAAGTTCCCGATCCAGCAACAGGAATTGTGCTGGCGAGTGTTCCCATTTCAACGAAGGAAGAAGTGGACCAAGCGGTCAAAGCCGCAAAAGCAGCATTTAAAACGTGGCGCAAAGTTCCTGTTCCCAAACGGGCACGGATCCTGTTTAAGTATCAACAGCTTCTCACCGAAAACCATGAAAGTCTCGCACAGCTTGTCGTTAAAGAAAATGGGAAAAGTTACAAGGAAGCGTACGGTGAAGTCCTGCGGGGAATCGAATGCGTCGAATTTGCCTGCGGAGCCCCATCCCTCATGATGGGAGATTCTCTGTCAAGTATCGCTGAAGACATAGATTCTGAAATGTTCCGTTATCCGCTTGGTGTGGTGGGCGGAATTACGCCTTTCAACTTTCCGATGATGGTTCCTTGCTGGATGTTTCCACTGGCAATTGTATGTGGTAATACATTCGTGCTGAAGCCATCGGAACGCACGCCGATTCTAGCCAACCGTCTTGCGGAACTGCTTCACGAAGCCGGATTGCCCCAAGGCGTTTTCAATATCGTTCATGGCGCTCATGATGTGGTCAATGGATTGATCGAGCACAATGACGTGAAAGCGATCTCATTTGTCGGTTCCCAGCCAGTAGCCAAATATGTGTATGAAAAAGCTGCAGCCCAGGGCAAACGGGTGCAGGCGCTATCCGGAGCGAAAAACCACCATATAGTCATGCCGGATGCTGAACTCGACAAAGCCGTGCAAAATGTGCTCAGTTCTTCTTTTGGAAGTGCAGGACAACGTTGTATGGCGTGCAGTGCCGTCGTTTTGGTTGGCCACCAGGATTCATTTGTTGAAGCATTAAAAGAAAAGGCAGATCACATGAAAATGGGATCAGGACTGGATGATGAAGTCCTTTTGACGCCGGTCATCCGCCAAAGCCACCGGGAAAAGGTGCTTGGTTTGATTCAAAAGGGACAGGAAGAAGGGGCAGTATTGGTACGGGATGGAAGAGAGGACATGGAACGCCATCAGGATGGAACCTTCCTTGGCGCCACGATTTTTGATCAGGTCACTCCTGATATGACAATTGCCCGTGAAGAACTGTTCGCGCCGGTCCTCAGCATTTTGCGTGCGGATGATCTGGACGAAGCGCTTGAGATTGTAAATACATCCCGATTCGGAAATTCAGCAACCCTTTACACTCAGGATGCAAAAGCGGTCCGCCAATTCAGGGAAGAAGCAGAACCCGGCATGCTTGGCGTCAATGTGGGCGTACCTGCTCCAATGGCATTTTTCCCGTTTTCAGGGGCAAAGGATTCCTTTTACGGCGATCTTCATGCGAACGGAAAAGACGGATTGAACTTTTATACACGCAAAAAGATGATCACGTCCCGTTTTGTCTAACAGAGAGGAGAATATGTGATGCAAACTGAGCAAAAAGATGTGCTGCAGCAAAAGGATGAAAAATATATATGGCATTCCATGAAGCGCTATAATCCTTCCACGATGGTAGTGAAATCGGCAAGCGGTTCATGGATCACAGATCAAGAGGGGAAAAAGTATCTGGACGGGATGGCGGGGCTTTGGTCCGTCAACGTCGGGTATGGCAGGCAGGAGCTGGCACAAGCCGCCTATGACCAATTACAAGAACTCCCTTACTATCCTTTAACGCAGAGCCACCAGCCGGCAGTTGAACTGGGAGAAAAGCTGAATGAGTGGCTGGGCGGAGATTACGTGATCTTCTTTTCAAACAGCGGTTCAGAAGCGAATGAAGCGGCCTTTAAAATTGCGCGGCAATATCATCAGCAAAAAGGAGAGCATGGCCGGCATAAATTTATTGCCCGTTACAGGGGCTATCACGGAAACTCGATGGGCGCTCTGGCCGCAACAGGACAGGCGCAGCGGAAATACAAATACGAACCCCTGGCACAAGGATTTCTGCATGTTACACCTCCGGACAGCTACCGGCATCCGGATTATCATACACCGGAAACCTTCAGTGAAGAGTGTGCGGGCGAGATTGACCGCGTGATGACCTGGGAACTTTCAGAAACGATTGCTGGTGTCATCATGGAGCCCATCATCACTGGGGGAGGTGTCCTACTCCCCTCCGACAGCTATATGGGCCGGGTAGCAGAAATTTGCAAGAAACATGGAGCCCTTCTCATTTCCGATGAGGTGATCAATGGGTTCGGGCGAACCGGAAAACGATTTGGATTTATGAATTATGATGTGCAGCCTGACATTGTGACCATGGCCAAAGGGATTACAAGTTCCTATCTTCCTCTGTCGGCCACTGCCGTTAAACGTGAAATCTATGAAGCGTTTAAAGGAGAAGAGGAATATGATTATTTTCGCCATGTGAACACATTCGGCGGGAATCCCGCCAGCTGTGCAGTGGCATTGAAAAACCTTGAAATTATGGAAAATGAAAATCTCGTGGAACATTCGAAGAGTCAGGGCGAAAAGCTAATGCAGCAGCTTAGTGAACTTGAAGATCATCCTTTAGTCGGCAATGTGCGTGGAAAAGGGCTTCTGATCGGTATTGAGCTAGTAGAGGATAAGCAATCCAAAACTCCGTTGGATGCCAAGCAGGTCAATGGGGTAATTGCGGCCTGCAAAGAAAAAGGCGTATTGATTGGCAAAAATGGTGATACAGTTGCCGGATACAATAATGTTCTGACACTTGCTCCGCCTCTCAATATCAATGATGAAGACCTCGAGATTCTTGGTAAAACGGTAAAAGAAGTCCTAGCGGCATTATAAAGAAACGGAGCCATTGGCATATACCCTTGCGATGGCTCCAATCTGTCGTATGTATTTTACATAGTGTCCATGAATATGGGGTATTTATTTAACAAATTGTATAATGAAAAATGGAATAAAAACAGGTATAGTTAAAATATTCAGAATTTTAAAAAGAGTACATACCATCTTTGGAGAATAGTTTAAGCAAGAAATTTTTGAAGAATCCATACCGCCTTTCCGTTTCCACACCACAAGCCTTCCGACACCAACGTTTCATGCCTTATCAAATAATTAAATAAATAAAAGGGGAGATATGATGTCAAACTTGGTTACGATTGGTCTCATCCAGGCTTCCAATGAAGCAGAAGGAAGTGAATCAGTAGCGGTTCACAAAGAAATGGCAATTGAGAAGCATATCAAACTGATTCGACATGCAGCTGAAAAAGGAGCACAGATCGTCTGTTTGCAGGAGATTTTCTATGGTCCTTATTTTTGTACGGAACAAAATGCCAAATGGTATGACGCTGCAGAAGAAATTCCGAACGGTCCCACGACCAGCCGGTTTCAGGCATTAGCCAGAGAATTGGGCATTGTCATCGTTCTGCCGATCTATGAACGGGAAGGCATCGCTACTTACTACAATACGGCTGCTGTCATTGATGCAGATGGCTCCTATCTTGGAAAATACCGTAAGCATCATATTCCTCAAGTCAATGTTGGTGATAGCGGAAACGGCTTTTGGGAGAAATATTACTTCAAGCCGGGCAACCTCGGTTATCCCGTATTTGATACCGCTTTTGCGAAGGTTGGAGTTTACATCTGTTACGACCGGCATTTCCCTGAAGGCGCCAGATTGCTTGGTCTGAATGGCGCAGAAATTGTTTTTAACCCTTCGGCCACGGTCGCTGGTCTCTCTGAATATCTGTGGAAACTGGAACAGCCTGCCCATGCCGTGGCTAATGGCTATTATATCGGCGCAATCAACCGCGTTGGAATGGAAGGACCATGGAACCTCGGAGAATTTTATGGACAATCCTACCTTTGTGATCCAAGAGGAAGTTTTGTGGCGATCGGAAGCCGGGACCAGGATGAAGTGGTCATAGGAACCATGGACCGTGAATTGATCCGTGAAGTAAGAAATACATGGCAGTTTTTCAGAGACAGACGTCCGGAAACGTATCAGGAAATGACTGAGCTTTTACCATAAATCAAAAAGATCACGGGAGGCGAGGTTGATGAATAACGGAAGCCAGGTGTTTATATCGCTGGAGGATCTTCAGCGGAATTTCGATGAAGTCAAGTCTGGATTAAGCCCCTCGGACGCGAGGGATGAATCAAACCGCTGTTTATACTGTTACGATGCTCCTTGTATTCAGGCGTGCCCGACGGGAATTAATATCCCTTCTTTCATTAAGAAAATTGCATCCGGCAATTTAAAAGGCTCAGCGCGCACGATCATGGAATCCAATCCTGTGGGAGCAAGCTGTGCACGGGTCTGCCCGACAGAAGAGCTTTGTGAAGGGGCATGCGTGCTGAATCATTCCACCAAGCCGATCATGATCGGCGACTTGCAGCGCTTCGCGACCGACTGGGCCATCAAAAATGAACAGGCTCTGTTTGAACGGGGGCAAAAGAACGGTTTGAAAGTGGCCGTGGTGGGAGGCGGACCGGCTGGGTTGTCGGCAGCTCGTGAGCTTGCGCGCTTCGGTTATGAAGTTACTATTTTTGAAGCAAAGGAACGGGCCGGCGGGCTCAATACCTATGGCATTGTGTCTTTCCGTCTTCCTGAGCGTATTTCGCTTTGGGAAGTGAAGCAGGTCGAGGAACTGGGCGTTGAAATCAAGACCAGCACTATGGTTGGAAGAGACATTGATCCAGCCGAGATTTTGGAAGCCTATGACGCGGTTATCCTCGCGGTTGGGATGTCCAAAGTGCCGATGCTGAAAATTGAAGGAGAAGAGCTCGATGGGGTGCATGATGCCATCCAGTTTGTTGAAGAAACAAAAACAAAAGAGCTGACTCATCAGTATGTCGGGAAACGGGTCGCCGTTATTGGGGCGGGAAATACGGCAATTGATGCCGCTACCTGTTCTGTCCGCCTGGGTGCCGAGAATGTAAAAATTCTCTACCGCCGTACAAAGGGTGAAATGACGGCTTATGATTTTGAATACGAGTTTGCCAAACAGGATAATGTGGAGTTCCGCTGGCTGACAGCCCCGGTGCGCATTGTCGGGGATGAAAACGGCGTTGTGAAACAACTCGAATGCATCCGGATGGAGCTTGGCGAACCGGGGCCGGACGGGCGAAGAAGGCCTGTGCCGGTTGAGGGCTCCGAATTTCTGCTTGAAGTGGATACCGTTATTAAGGCAATTGGACAAACCCGCCATACGGCTCTTGTGGAGGCTTTTGGCCTTCAACATCAATGGGGTGTCGTAAAAGTGGATTTGGAAACGTATCAAACGTCCAATGAAAAGATTTTTGCAGCTGGAGATGTCATTTTTGGTGACGGTCAAGGAGAAGCAATGGTGGTGACAGCCGCCCAGCAAGGCAAGACAGCGGCTTATGCGGTCCATCAGAAACTAAGAAACTCAATGATCGAAACAGCCTAACCATTCAAATGAGGAGGTTCATAGTATGGCAGATCTTCGAATCAATCTTGCAGGCATAGAGTCTCCAAACCCTTTTTGGCTCGCTTCTGCACCGCCAACCAATTCCGGCTATCAGGTTCAGCGAGCATTTGAAGCAGGCTGGGGAGGAGCCGTATGGAAGACGCTGGGGGAACCGATCATCAATACAACCGCCCGCTTTGCGGCTGTCAGCTTTAACGGTAAAAAAGTAGCCGGGTTCAACAACATCGAGCTGATTACCGACCGTCCGCTTGAAGTCAATTTAAAGGAAATTTATGAAACGAAAAAAAGGTTTCCTAACCACGCCATTATTGCTTCGCTCATGGTAGAACCCCAGCGGGAAAAGTGGCATGAAATTGTCAAACGAGTGGAAGATGCGGGTGTGGATGGGCTTGAGTTGAACTTCGGATGTCCCCATGGCATGGCGGAACGTGGAATGGGCGCTGCTTCCGGGCAGCAGCCGGACCTTGTGGAAGCCCAGACCATGTGGGCAAAGGAAGCGGCACGGACACCCGTTATTGTAAAGCTGACTCCAAATATTACCGATATTACCGTAACTGCGCGGGCTGCTGTTCAGGGAGGCGCGGACGCGATCAGCATGATCAATACGATCAACAGCCTGGCCGGCGTGGATATTGATACATGGAATACCATTCCTCATGTGGCCGGAAAAGGCGCCCACGGAGGCTATTGTGGTCCGGCTGTTAAGCCGATCGCGTTAAACATGGTGGCAGAATGTGCGAGAAACCCGTTGATCAATGTGCCTATTTCAGGCATTGGCGGTATATCCAGCTGGAAGGATGCCGTTGAATTTATGCTTATGGGCGCAAGCGGTGTACAAGTATGTACCGCAGCCATGCACCATGGATTCAGCATTGTAGAAGATATGATCGACGGTTTGAACAACTATCTGGATGAAAAGGGCCTTCCATCTGTTCAGGATCTGATCGGCAAGTCGGTGGAACGCTATTCCGATTGGGGCAACCTTGATCTGAATTACCGGATTGTCGCCCGCATCAACCAGGATATATGCATCAACTGCAACAAATGCCATATTGCTTGTGAAGATACCTCACATCAGTGCATTGACATGCTGACCGATCCGGACGGCAACCGTTACTTACAGGTGAGGGAAGACGATTGTGTCGGATGCAATCTTTGCTCTATCGTCTGTCCGGAAGACGGCGCCATCGACATGGTGGAACTGCCGCATGAACAGCCGCCCATGACTTGGAATGAACGCCAAACGGTACTGGCGGGTTTTAAAGGAAATTAAGGGAGGAACAAGCCGATGAAAAAGATCATAAAAAACGGAACCATTGTTACCGCATCTGATACGTATGTTGCCGATGTGCTGGTCGAAGACGGAAAGGTTGCCGCCATTGGGCGGGACTTTCCATCTGATGGACTCGAGGTGATTGATGCCGAAGGATGTTACTTATTTCCCGGCGGAGTAGATCCCCACACCCATCTTGAGATGCCTTTTGGAGGAACCGTAAGCCGCGATGATTTTGAAACGGGAACCATTGCTGCAGCTTTTGGCGGAACAACAACAGTTATTGACTTTTGTTTAACGGACAAAGGAGTACCATTGAAAAATTCGATTGAAACGTGGCATAAGAAATCGAAAGATAAAGCGGTCATTGATTATTCATTCCATCTAATGATTGGAGAAATCAATGAAGAGGTGCTGCAGGAAATTCCCCAAGTAATCGAAGAGGAAGGAATCACATCCTTTAAAGTCTTTATGGCCTATAAAAATGTGCTTCAGGCAGATGACGAGACTCTCTATAAAACACTGGTTATGGCCAAAGAGCAAGGAGCTCTTGTAATGGTTCATGCTGAAAATGGAGATGTGATCGATTTTCTGACAAAAAAGGCGCTTGATGAAGGAAAGACCGACCCAATCTATCATGCTTTGACGCGTCCGCCGGAGCTCGAAGGCGAAGCAACTGGTCGTGCCTGCTTAATGGCAGGACTTGCCGATTCTCAATTGTATGTGGTTCACGTCACCTGCCGCGAAGCCGTGGAAAAAATAGCGGAAGCACGAAGCAAAGGCTATAACGTGTATGGCGAAACCTGTCCGCAATACCTTGTATTGGAGCAAAGTGATATGGAACGGCCCAATTTTGAAGGCGCCAAATATGTCTGGTCACCGCCGTTGCGTGAAAAGCAGCATCAGGAGCATTTGTGGAATGCTTTAAAGAACGGCCAGCTGCAGGCACTGGGTTCGGATCAATGCTCGTTTGATTTTAAAGGACAAAAAGATCTTGGCAAAGGTGATTTTACGAAGATTCCAAACGGCGGTCCGTTTATTGAAGACCGCTTTACGGTTCTTTTTTCAGAAGGCGTCAAAAAGGGTCGAATTACCCTTAATCAATTTGTAGATATTATTTCTACTCGTTCTGCGAAATTGTTCGGTCTCTTTCCGGAAAAAGGAACCATTGCTGTTGGCAGTGATGCGGACATCGTCATTTTTGATCCGGCAGTGGAACGAACCATCTCCGTACAAACCCACCATATGGCTGTAGATTATAATGCCTTTGAAGGCATGAAGGTGACAGGAGAGCCGGTTTCCGTTCTGTCTCGCGGTGAGTTTGTCATCAAGGATAAACAGTTTGTCGGCGAACTCGGAAAAGGGCAGTATGTGAAGAGAAAACGGTTCAATGCCGCAGAGAACAAACAAATGGCAGCTCTTTCTAAATCCTGAATCGGTTCGTATTTTAAGAGTCAAGGGAGGCTGGTGTATGATGACTGCGTCACAGGAATATTTTGAAGAGAAGGCAAAAATTGATCTCCTGCTGAACCAGGGCTTTAAGATAACAAAAGTTACAGAAAATCTGGATGGAGCCACGGTTGTTTTTGAATCAGCGAATCAACGGAATCAAGAGGTATTGCTGATTGAAACAGCCGATGCGAGAAAATATTTTTCTTCTGTTATGGTTTCATTGCAAAAGAATCTTACGATGGCAGAATAATAGAGTAAGAAGGTTGTTGGGCAATAGTCAACAGCCTTTTTATACATAGAAGGAGGAGTACTGATGCAGGTTCAAGAACTAAAGATTAATAGTGAGCGGTTGAATGGCCGTCTCGATGAGCTTTCCAAAATAGGGAGAATAGGAGATACTGGCGTATGCCGTCCCGCTCTTTCTATTGTTGAAAAGGAAGCGTTCGAACGGGTTGGCTCCTGGATGAAAGAGGCTGGATTAAAAGTCAGGATTGACCACTTTGGAAACCTCATAGGGAGAATGGAAGGGAAAAACCCTGATGCACCAGTTCTCATGATGGGTTCTCATTTGGATTCACAGCCCTACGGAGGAAGGTATGACGGTCCGGCAGGCGTCCTTTCTGCTATAGAAGCTGTCTCTACGCTCAATGAACAGGGCATCACGCCGGAACGCCCCATTGAAGTGGTATCTTTTTGTGATGAAGAGGGCTGGCGTTTTAACCGTGGGCTGTTCGGCTCCAGGGGGATTCTTGGCAAGCTGGAAGAAGCTGACCTGGAGCGTAAAGACCAGGATGGCGTAACAAGAGAACAAGCACTCCGTGAATTTGGCTGTGACCCAAAAAAATTTCAGGAATCGCAATATAAACCTGGCAGCATCCATGCTTTTTTGGAACTGCACATTGAACAGGGTCCTGTTTTGGATAGAGGGAACTTGCCGCTTGGTGTCGTTTCCGGTATTTCAGGTCCGCTTTGGTGGACAGTGAAACTAAAAGGCTTTGCCGGTCATGCAGGTTCCGTTCCCATGGCTATGCGCCAGGATGCCATCCTCGGCATGTCGGAAATCTCCCTTGCTCTCAATCGCATTGTCCGGCAGGATGAGAAAGCACCCACCGTAGGAACTGTAGGGCATGTACAGGTGTTTCCGAATTCAAGAAATATTATCGCAGAGGAAGTGACCTTTACCATTGATCTGCGGGATATTGACCAAAATCGCAGGGACGCCTATGAAAAACAGCTAAGGCAGGAGATCAACGACATCTGTGATAAATACCATTTATCTTATGACATACAAGAAGACACCAACAGCGAACCCAGATATTGTGCGGAATGGATTAAAGAAACCATGCACAGTGAAAGCAAGAAAATGGGACTTGAATTGCCAGAATTGATGAGTGGCCCGTTTCATGATGCACTGATGCTTTCCTATGCATGTGACTATGGAATGATTTTTGTCCGCTGCAAAGATGGGATCAGCCATAATCCGGCAGAGTATTCCTCTCCGGAGGATTTGGCGCTTGGTGCTGAACTGCTTTATCGGACAATGAACAAAATGATGGTCATTTAATCAATAGGATGGGCCCCTGCTACAACAGGGCCCTTTTTTGCGTTAGTCAGATACAGTAAAAAAGTATAGAAAATCATAAATAAATGCTAGAAACGAGCGTTGAAAAGAAACCGTATCATGTTACCTTTTATGTAAGGGCTTACATATTGATAAAGGAGGAACTGAGGCTGAATGTGAAAAAGACGCTTCGTTTCTGTTTTGTTCTCGCAGCTGCAACCGTTATGGCCATTTCTATTGGCACGAGCGCATTTGCAAAAGAAAATGAATCGAAAAAGATTACGTCCTACCGGACCGTGACGAACGCTTATGTGTCCAGTAAAAAAGGCACGCCGGTCTCCAAGGGCAAGTATGCCGTGCTTGAGATGAAAATAGGACCGAATGTTTCTTTAGGCTCTCCGCTCAATTATTATAATGGTCTAAATGTCTGGATTGATAATGCCTACACCATCCTTCAGGTCAAAGACATCCCAGCAAATTCCGGAAAAATATCCGGTCTGGTGGCCAAACGATTTGCCGGAGGAACCAGGGAAATCATCGATGACTTTTCGAAAGGGGAATTCTCTTACCAAAACAAAACGTTAACTTATGCCGATTTTACCCCTAAAAAAGATAAAAACAAAAAGCCGTTAATTATATGGCTTCACGGAGGGGGGGAAGGTGGAACCGATCCAACCATTCCGCTCGCAGCCAACAAAGCCGTAAGTTTTGCGACTGAACAGACCCAAAGCGTTTTTGACGGTGCTTATGTTCTTGTTCCGCAGGCTCCTACCCGGTGGATGGAAGGTTTTTCAGGGGGAGCAGATGGAACATCAGTGTATGAAAAGTCCTTAAAAGCCCTGATCGACAGTTATGTTTCCAAACACCCTGATATTGATGCGAACCGGATTTATATCGGAGGAGCTTCCAACGGCGGGTACATGACCATGCTTATGATCAGGGATTATCCCGGCTATTTTGCCGCAGCCTATCCGGTATGTGAAGGATTGAATGATTCATTGATTTCGGATGATGACATACAGAGCATCAAACAAACACCAACCTGGTTTGTTGCAGCCAAAAATGACACAACCCTGCCTGTGGCGATTAACACGGTTCCTACCTATAACCGGTTAATGGGGGCTGGAGCAGATAATGTTCATTTATCGCTGTTTGACGATGTTCACGATCTGACTGGCTTATATAAAAACAGTGACGGAACGCCGTATCAGTACAACGGACACTGGTCTTGGATCTATGTATATAACAATGTGCCGGAGCTTCATATTAACGGAAAGAGAACGACGATTATCGAATGGATGGCATCCCAGTCAAGATAATTTACAATATGAAAAAGAGCTCCATTTCAATTTGAAATGGAGCTCTTTTCTTTTGAGAATAAACGGAACCACACAATCTGAATCACACCCGCAACCAATACACCAATGATAGTATCCCTAAGCCGGTCTAAGGCGTAGTGCCTGGTCTGATGCTCAAAGACAAAAACAAAAAGTATGGTAAGGGCAACCTGGTGAATCACTTTTTTGCTAAAGTGAAAATATTTTGCGATGTAGCATCCAATCAGTATTAAAAGTCCAAGATTCCAACCCTCGACCTTGAAAAATTTTGCAATCAGGACCGTTACTGAAATTCCAATCAGTGTACCAATCACCCGTTTTACAGAAATTGAAACGGTTTGATCAACGGTGGATTGGATGGTCAGGATAACAGAAAGTGGAGCCAGGTAGGGGTGACTGGAGCCTAAATACTTTGAGATTTCCCAGGAAACAGCGGACCCAAGCGCCAGCTTCCAAACGAGAATGGAGAGATTTTCAGATTCATTTTCATTAATATTGCTGTTCATCATAACCCCGCTTCGTTTTGACTTCTTATTAGTATTTTCTTCAATTAAGAAGATATGTACTTTTTGAAAAGAGCGAACAGCGGGGTTTTATCGACATTTCCTGTTTCGCAACACAGTAATAAAGCCGCCCAATATATCATGAGTCACGACAAAACCTTTGCGCTGATAAAATTCAAGCGCGTTTTTGTTTCCATTTGAAACATAGATGAACAAATCTTCAACCTCGTGAAATTGCCGGAGCCATTCCATAGACATTTCAAATAACTTCGAGCCGATCCCATATTGGCGGTAGCCGTCTTTTATATAAAATTGGGAAAGACAGCCGACTTGATCGCCCGAAACAGAATTCAAATCAAAGAACGTGGCAAAGTCATTGGAATACGCGGTCTTGGGAGAAACATTGGTATAAACATAGCCAATCATCTCATCTCCATCCTTCACGGCGACGAGGTAATTATGAAGAGCCGACTCGATGGATGGGAGCATCCTTGTTTCAAAATTCATGGTGTTAAAGAGTTCCGGCTTGATTACGGCCTTTGACTTTTGGTAGATCATCAGTTCATTGCACAGCTCTTTGCATTGTACAGCCTGATCAGCCGGCAAAATCTCATAGGTTAACTTCATATCTTTCACCCTTTCATTTTCTCAAATTAAAAAAGCTACGATATAATCATAATACAGCCAGTATGGAAAACAAGTATGCAGTATTTTATGAGTAAGTCAGTAAAAACTGAGTAAAGGGTGGTATAGTGCTTCGTGGAACAGTATAAAAGAAAAGAAGATTGCCCGTTAACGTTCGCCCTGACTTTAATTGGCAGCAAGTGGCGGCTTCCGATCATATGGGCGTTATGGAACGGAAAAACCTTGCGCTACAACGAACTCAAACGAAGAATAGATGGCATAACCAATATGGTGTTATCTCAGTCATTAAAAGAAATGGAGAACCAGGGGTTGATTCTTCGCAAGCAATATATGGAAATTCCACCGAGAGTCGAGTACTCACTGACAAAGGATGGAGAAGCTTTGATTCCATCTCTTGAATCATTGGCGAAGTGGGGAAAAGCCATGCAAAATAAATAGGCGTTTTGAAAAAAATTTGGGACAAAGATAAAGACTCCCTTGCGTCCAGCAAGGGAGTCTTCTTGTTTATCCGGCTTCTTTTTCCGAAAACTGGCTGTTGTACAGATCGGCATAGAAACCATCTGCTGCTAGCAGCGTATCGTGTGTTCCTTGTTCGATCACTTTACCCTGGTCCATGACGAGAATCAGGTCCGCATCCTTAATGGTTGAGAGGCGATGGGCAATCACAAAGCTGGTGCGCCCTTTCATCAAATGGTTCATGGCCTTCTGAATATAAATTTCTGTCCTTGTATCCACGTTGGAAGTCGCTTCGTCAAGAATCATGATGGGCGGGTCCGCCAGAACAGCTCGGGCAATGGTTAAGAGCTGTTTTTGACCTTGCGAGATATTGGACGCTTCTTCATTCAACACGGTCTCATATCCCTCAGGTAGAGTGCGGATGAAATGGTCTGCATGCGCCGTCCGGGCGGCAATGATAATTTCTTCATCGGTTGCTCCCGTTTTCCCAAAAGCAATATTTTCTTTAATCGTTCCATGAAAAAGCCAGGTGTCCTGAAGAACCATGCCAAACTTGCGCCGGAGTTCAGATCGTGGCATCTTCCTCGTATCTGTTCCATCAATTTCGATCTTTCCGCCATTCAGCTCATAAAATCGCATCAAGAGGTTGATGAGGGTCGTTTTGCCTGCACCTGTTGGTCCGACAATTGCCACTGTCTGGCCGGGAGCTACCTCGATGTTCATATCCTCAATCAGCAATGATTCTCCATAACCAAAGTCCACATGTTCAAAACGGACAGCACCTTCCGTTCGGTTCAAAACCGTATCTGTCTGTTCTTTTTGTTCCTCTTCTTCATCCAGCAGTTCAAAGACCCGCTCAGCAGCAGCCACCGTCGATTGAATGATATTGGCGATGTTGGCGGTCTGGGTCACAGGCTGTGTGAATTGTTTGGAATACGTAATAAAGGCTTGTATGTCACCAATGGAGATCGCGCGTTTGGTGACCAGGATCCCGCCGATCACACTGATGAGTACATAGCTTAGATTCCCGATGAAGAACATCATGGGCATGATGATTCCGGAAATAAATTGTGCTTTGCTTCCGGCACGGTACAGTTCTTCATTGATCCCTTTGAATTGCGAGATGGCCGCTTTTTCATGACCGAACGCTTTCACCACCTGATGCCCTGTATACATTTCTTCAATATGGCCGTTCAATTGGCCCAACGTCTTTTGCTGGTCTGCAAAATGTTTCTGAGACCGTTTCAGAATAGGACGGATAACAAACATGGACAGCCCGAGACTTACAATGGAAATCAGTGTGAGCAGGGGACTGATCGAAAGCATCATGATAATAATTCCGAGGATAGTCACGATGGAAGTAATGAACTGTGTCAAACTTTGCTGAAGCGTGCTTCCGATCAAATCAATATCATTGGTCATCCGGCTCAGTGTTTCTCCGTTTGGCCGTCCATCGAAGTATTTGAGAGGCAGCTTTTCTAGTTTCTGATTAACATCCCGCCTGAGGTCAAACACGGTGTCCTGAGCCACGGTCGACATTAAATACTGCTGAAGAAAATTAAAAAGGCTGCTGAGCACATAGAGTCCTGCAAGGATGAGAAGCAGCTGTCTGATTTTTTCAAAGTCAATGGCAGCGCCGGGTATGCCTTTATATTTTCCGTAGGCTCCTTCAAACAATACCGTAATGGCTTTACCCGTAATCTTCGGTCCAATAATCATAAAAACTGTACTGATAATTGCTGCGATAAAGACTGCGACCAGTTTTCGTTTTCGCGGTTTTAAATAGGATAAAAGGCGGAGGAGTGTTCCTTTGAAGTTTTTTGCCTTCTGGCCCATCATTAACATGCTGCCTCCGCCAGGGCCGTGGCCCATTCTGCCGCCTTGTGGCCTGCTCATGCAATTTCCTCCTCTGTGAGCTGGGACAGGGCGATTTCCCTGTAAACCTGATTGGTTTCCAGAAGTTCCTCGTGTGTTCCCATACCAGCTATTTTTCCTTTTTCAAGAACAATGATCTGGTCGGCATCCATTACGGTACTGACGCGCTGTGCCACAAGCAAGACGGTGGCGTTTCTGGTTTCTTCTTTAAGCGCAGCCCTTAACCTGGCGTCTGTCTTGAAATCGAGTGCTGAGAAGCTGTCGTCAAATAAGTAAATGTCCGGTTTTCGAACGATTGCCCGTGCGATGGAAAGTCTTTGTTTTTGTCCTCCCGACAGGTTGGAGCCACCTTGTTCCAGTCTGGACTCAAAGCCGTCTTTCATCTTGAGGATAAAATCTTCAGCCTGAGCGATTTCCGCAGCATGCCGGATTTCTCCATGAGAAGCTTCGGGTTTTCCATAGCGGATGTTTTCAGCAATCGTTCCAGTAAAAAGGACTGCTTTTTGCGGAACAAATCCAATCTTCGACCGGATTTCGTCTTGCGTGGCATTTTCAATGTTCACACCGTTCAATCGGATGGTTCCTTCTGAACACTCATAAAAGCGCGGGATCAATTGAAGCAGAGTGGATTTCCCGGATCCGGTTCCGCCGATGATGGCTGTAATCTCTCCGGCCTGTGCCTTAAAACTGATGGAGGAGAGAGCGGGTTCCTCGGCACCTGGATAGCTAAAGGTAACCCGATCAAATTCAAGAGTTCCCGGCTCAGCGTCTGCCCGTTCTGCACCCTTATCCTCAATTGCCGGCTGAATGTTCAGCACTTCATTGATCCGGCCGGCCGAAACGGCTGCGCGCGGAACCATGACAAACATCATCGATGACATGACGAGGGCAAACATGATTTGCATGGCATACTGTGTGAAAGCCATTAAGTCACCAATCTGCATGGTGCCGTTGTCTATTCGCATGCCTCCGAACCAAATGATGCCGACGATGGTCAAATTCATAACCAGCATCATGACTGGCATCATAAAGGCCATAATCCGGTTTACACGGATCGAGACATCCCTGAGGTCTTTATTCGCGTGCTGAAGACGTTTCTTTTCCTCGAATTCACGATTAAACGCCCGAATCACCCGAATGCCCGTTAAATTTTCCCGAAGGACCAGATTCAGACGGTCCAGCCGCTTCTGCACTGTTTTAAAAAGCGGAACTGCTTTGTATAAAATCAGCAGGATGGAGGCGACCAGCACGGGAAGAGTCACCACAATGACCAAAGACAACTTGGCATCTTTTGAGACAGCCATGATGATGCCCCCAACCAGCATGATGGGGGCGCTGATCACCATACGAAGCATCATGATAACCACTTGCTGCACCTGGGTAATATCGTTCGTCGTTCTCGTAATGAGGGAAGCGGTTCCCACCTGATCAAATTCATGCAATGAGAAACGTTCCACGTGTTCAAACACCTTCAGTCGAATGTCACGCCCGAGGCCAATGGCTGCTTTGGAAGAAAAATAGCTTGCAGTAACCGAAGCCAGGGCACCAACCGCTGAGACAAGGAGCATCCAGCCTCCGACTTCCCAGATGTAGGATAACTTACCGGGAACAACGCCTTTGTCGATAATGTCTGACATAAGAGTGGGCAGGAACAGGTCTGACATGGATTGGATGAAAATCAATCCAAACACCGAGGCGACCATCCACTTATAGGGCGCTAAGTTTTTTAGTATTTTTATCATTGGGCATTTTCCTCCTTTACTCTTTTTCTTCAAGATGCTGAGCAATATGCAGGTGTGTTTTTAGAAGGTTATGAAACTGGTCATCTTCCAGACCTTGAACTGCCTCCCCGATAGCCTGGTGGATGCCGTCTTTTTGCTCATGAATGGTTTTTAATAGTTTCTTTCCTTTTTCGGTAATGGAAAGCTGAATTTCCCGTCGGTTATCTTCGACCGGCTGCCGATGGAGCAAGTCTTCCCGAACCAAAGCATCCACCGACTGACTAAGTGTACTTTTTGGAAAAAAGGTCTTTTCTCCAAGATTCTTCTGAGTTAGTTCCTTATGATGAATCATGGCGGTCAAAATGGTATATTGCGGCACGGACAAGCCGTTATCAGCTGCTGTCCGCTGGACAATCCGCATGACATTTTTTTGCACATTCCAAAAAGAGCGGAGAAGCTGAACCGACGGGGTGGTGTGCAGTGTTTCAAATTCCATGAACGACCCTTCCTTCTGTTTATTAACTGTTCATTTTAGAACAATTCATCTATGAACTATTATACGTTACCTCCAACGTCTTGCACAGTCAATAGGCTGAAGTAACAATAGGCAAGGTTACGATTCTCCTAAAATTAAGACAGAAGGTTTTATAAATCCAAAAGAAAGTAGCTTTTTTTCAAAGACTGCATTTTTTTACCGCTGTAGAATAAAGATACAGAAAATTTGAACTTTTGAAGGAGTTGTTGGCATGAATCGAACGATGACAGAAAAGCGTTCCAAGCGGTTTAAAGTGCTTGAAGAGCGGCCGGTTAACAAAGACGGCTTTGTAAAGGAATGGCCGGACCAGGGATTTGTTGCCATGTCCAGTCCTCATGATCCAGACCCGTCGTTAACAATAGAAAACGGCAAGATTACCGAAATGGACGGCAAAGAGCGAAAAGACTTTGATATGCTGGATCAGTTCATTGCGGACTACACGATCGACGTGTCGGCAGCAGGGGAAGTTATGAAAATGGAAAGTATCGAGATTGCCAGAAAACTGGTGGACATTCATGTTTCCCGTTCTGAAATGATTTCGATCGTTAAGGGAATGACACCGGCTAAAGTGGTGGAAGTGCTGAACAAGCTGAATGTCGTTGAAATGATGATGGCCCTGCAGAAAATGAGAGCAAGAAAAACCCCGGCTAACCAATGCCACGTAACCAATGTTCGTGACAATCCGATCCTGATGGCTGCCGATGCGGCAGAAGCTGGAATTCTCGGGTTTGATGAACAGGAGACCACGGTCGGCATTGTTCGGTACGCTCCTTTTAATGCACTAGCCTTGCTCGTAGGTTCACAGACCGCAAGAGGCGGAGTCTTGACACAGGATGCGCTTGAGGAAGCAACGGAATTGCGGCTGGCCATGCTGGGGCTTACCACCTATGCCGAAACCATTTCCATTTACGGAACGGAATCTGTCTTTATGGATGGAGATGACACGCCGTGGTCCAAGTCCTTTTTGGCATCGGCCTATGCTTCAAGAGGCGCAAAAATGCGCTTTACGTCCGGAACTGGTTCAGAAGTGCAAATGGCAGGGGCGGAAGGGAAGTCCATGCTTTACCTTGAAGTCCGTTGTGTCATGATGGCAAAGGGCGCCGGCGTTCAGGGGCTGCAAAACGGGTCCATCAGCTGTATCGGTATTCCTGCGGCTGTGCCGAGCGGGTTGCGGGCGGTCCTGGCGGAAAACCTGGCCACAACTATGTTCGATCTTGAAGTCGCCTCGGGAAATGACCAGACATTCTCCCATTCGGAAATCAGGCGAAGCGCCAAAATGCTCTGTCAAATGCTGCCAGGCACCGATTTTATTTTCTCCGGCTTTAGCGCAGTACCCAATAGTGATGATATGTTTGCCGGCTCCAATATGGACTCATCGGATATTGACGACTATCTTATCATTCAGCGGGACATGATGGTTGACGGCGGACTGAAACCGGTAGAGGAAACGGACGTTATCAATGTCCGCTATCAGGCAGCGAAATCCATGCAGGCGATCTTTGAAGAGTTGGGTTTTCCGAGGATCACGGATGAAGAAGTCGAAGCGGCAACCTATGCCAACAGCAGTGCGGATATGCCAAAACGCAATGTAGTGGAAGATTTGAAGGCGGCAGAGCGGATCTTAACGGAAGAGATTACTGGATTTCAGGTAGCCCTCATCCTTGCCAAAAGAGGCTACCAGCAAACGGCGGAACGGATCTTCAATATGCTGAAGCATAAAGTAGCAGGTGATTATTTGCATACTTCCGCGATTATAAATGCGCAAAATGTAGTGTTGAGTGCGGTTAATGATGAAAACGATTACAAAGGACCGGGAACAGGCTACCGATTGGGCGCGGAGCGATGGGAAGAAATCAAAAATATCCGCCAGGCGATCAGTCCCAGCGATTATTAAGGAGGGAAGCTCATGATTTGCACGTTTGAAATACTCATGAATCTGAATGACGGAGAAACGGCACAAAAAGGAACAAATGCCAACGAAGTGGTTATTGCGATTTCTCCTGCTTTTGGAAAAGAACTCAATAAAACGATTGTGAAAGTCGATCACAGCAAGGTGCTCAGAGAAATCGTTTCAGGCATTGAAGAGCAAGGAGCGCTTCCCCGCATTATTCGGAGTTACCATACAGCAGATTTGGCGTTCATGGGCCACCAGGCAGCAAAGCTCAGCGGTTCAGGCATCGGAATCGGCCTGCAATCCAGAGGCACGACCGTTATTCATCAAAAAGACCTGGATCCCCTGAGCAACCTGGAGCTCTTTCCGCAATCCCCGTCGATTACGCTGGAAACCTACCGCGCTATTGGAAAAAATGCCGCGCTTTATGCGCTCGGTGAAAGTGTCGACCCTGTCCCTTCGGTCAATGATCAAATGGCACGTCCCAGATATCAGGCGATTGCTGCCCTGCTTCATTTACGGGAAGCTGAGCAGGTGATTAAAAACAAAAAGCCGGTCGAAGTCGAATGGAACTTTTCAATCAAGGAGGAGGCAAACTGATGGCAGGTTTAACAAAAGCAGATTATCCTTTAGGACAAAAGCGGTCAGAGTTAATCTACACTCCAACGCAAAAAAAATTGGAGGATCTCACACTCGAAGCGGCGATAAACGGTGAGATTACGAGCAAGGACATGCGGATCAGCCCCGAAACACTTTCCATGCATGCTGAGATCGCCGAAAGTCTTCACCGCGATCAGCTGGGGCAAAATTTCCGGCGCGCTGCTGAACTCATCAACTTATCGGACCAGCGCATACTGGAAATTTATAATGCATTACGACCTAACCGTTCCACAAAAGGAGAGCTGTTGCAAATTGCCGATGAGCTTGAAAACGAGTACCAGGCAGCAGAAAATGCAAAGCTCGTACGGGAAGCTGCAGAAGTTTACGAAAGACGGGGCATTCTGCGGCAAGAAGGGGAGTAACGATGGCAAAAGATATTCTTGCCGGAATTGACATTGGAAACTCCACGACCGAGATTGCCATTGCGGAGGTGGGCGATAGAGATCCTCTGTTTCTGTCTCAGCACCTTGTTCCTACAACTGGTGTAAAAGGGACGGCTGAGAATATCCATGGGATTGTCGCCTGTCTGGAAAAAGCCGCGGAAAAAGCAGGTATCAAAGTTTCGGATTTATCACGAATCCGGTTGAATGATGCAGTGCCTGTAATTGGAGACCTTGCGATGGATCTGATCAGTGAAACCATTATTACTGAATCATCCATGATCGGCCATAATCCCGATACACCGGGTGGCGGAGGGCTCGGTGTGGGAGAAACCGTCATGATTGATGAGCTGCCGGATCAAAGAAGAGATAAAGATTTTATTGTGGTCGTTCCCCAATCCTTTGATTATGAATGGGTGGCCTATATGATCAACCGATGTATAAAGGACGGAATCTCCGTGAAAGGAGCCATCATCCAAAAGGATGATGGCGTACTGGTTCATAACCGGCTGCAGGAGAAAATCCCTATTGTGGATGAAGTGGACTTCATTGAAAAAGTTCCGCTTCACAAGCTGGCTGCAGTAGAGGTGGCGCTCTCTGGGCATGTGATCCGAATGCTTTCCAACCCCTATGGACTTGCGACCGTATTCGGTTTGAGCCCGGAAGAAACACGGCAGATTGCACCAGTGGCCAAATCTCTGGTCGGCATCCGTTCCGCGGTTGTGATCCGGACACCTCAGGGCGAAATTGTGGAACGAAAAATAGAAGCAGGCAACATTACATTAGTAGGAGACAAGGATTCAGTTTCTGTTCCGATCAACGATGGAGCGGAGAGGATTATGAAAGCCTATGAGAACATTGGGGATCTGGTCGATGTTCAGGGTGAAATGGGTACGAACGTTGGCGGAATGCTGAACGGTCTCAGACAGGACCTGGCAAATTTGACGGGTCAGGATGCCAATGACATTCATATTTCAGACATGCTGGCGGTGGATGCAGGCATACCGACTTCCATTAGCGGTGCGATGGCTGGAGAAATTGCCATGGAACAAGGCGTTGCCCTGGCTTCCATGGTAAAAACAGAAAAACTCTCTGTTCATAAAGTAGCTGATTTGCTTCAACAGCGATTGGACGTTGAGGTGGAGGTCGGAGGAATTGAAGCGGAAATGGCGATGCGCGGAGCATTGACAACACCGGGAACAGAACAGCCTCTGGTCATCCTTGATATGGGTGGAGGTTCAACAGATGCTGCCTCCATTGACCATAAAGGACAAATAACGACAACACACCTTGCAGGGGCGGGTGACATGGTCACGCTAGTCATTAAGTCAGAATTGGCGCTGGAAGACGCTGATCTGGCTGAAAAAATAAAGAAGTATCCTTTGGGAAAAGTGATCAGCCTTTTTCATATGCAGCTTGAGGATGGGACCATTTCCTTTACGGAAACACCGTATGCTCCTGAGACGTTTGGCAAAGTCGTTATACGTGAGGATAGCGGACTAACGCCATTGCCCATACGGGACAGTCTTGAGAAAATCCGCCATGTACGCCGGGAAGCCAAACGAAAGGTTTTTGTAACTAACGCCTTGAGAGCCCTGGAAAAAGTGTCGCCTACCCAAAATCTCCGTCATCTTTCGTTTGTTGTAATGCTTGGCGGGTCTGCACTTGATTTTGAAATCCCGCAAATGATCACCGAAGAGCTGTCCAGATTTTCTATTGTTGCGGGCTTTGCGAATACCAGAGGAACAGAAGGGCCAAGAAATGCTGTTGCCACAGGACTTATTTTGTCTGTAACCGAAGGGGTGGCTAATGGATCTTAAAGAGGTGTTTGTCCCTATCGTTCGTCAAAACGTTTCTCCTTCCATCTTGTTAAAAGAATTATGCGCGGGTTTGGAAGAAGAAGGTGTTCCATACCGAATTTCAGCAGAATCTGAAAAACTTTCATCCTCCCTGCCTATTTCTATTCTGGTAAAAGGAAACCAGTTCATGGTTTTTCATGAAAAACTTCCCGATGGTCAAAGTTATCTGAACGGTACTGAGGGTCAGGAGCGGTGGGGAGGGAAAAATGCGGCCAGATTGGTTAAAGGCCTTCCACTTTGTCTTGAATAACGTTAAGAGAATAAGGAGGATATGATGGAAAAACTTACTTTATCGACAGTCAAATCCATGATTGAACAAGGTGAAGGAAAAGCGCAGGAACTTGGTGTACCCATGGTGATTACCGTTGTGGACGGCGGCGGAAATCTCATCGCCACCCACCGCATGGATGATGCGCTTCTAGTAAGTGTGGATCTTTCATTAAATAAGGCATGGACCTCTGTCGCTTTTAAACAGCCTACTGCGGCACTCGCTGAAACATGTGCAAACGGCGGGGAGCTTTTTGGAATAAACACCTCAAACAGTGGACGGGTCATCATTTTTGGTGGAGGAATTCCTTTAGTGTCCGGGAATGAAATTATCGGCGCGGTTGGTGTTTCCGGCGGGTCGGTAAGCCAGGACATTGAAGTGGCCGAAGCTGTCGCTGATGCATTGGTTATGGCGTGATAAGAAAGTTGACAAGAGACCAATTCGGAAGCTGGATTGGTCTTTTTGTGCTGTACCCTTTATCTTGTAATTGTATCCGCTTTCATAGATACTAAAAAAAAGAAAACCTTTAAAAGGCGGTGACTCAATGAATATCATGGTCGTTGACGATGAGCCGTTGGAACGGGAGGTATTGCTTGATATTGTTTCCAAAAGCTCTCTCGAGTTTGACCGGTGTTTTGAAGCAGAAAATGGACGGGCTGCTTTAGATCAGATGAGGAATGAGCAAGCAGATATCGTCATTATGGATTTAAAAATGCCTGTGATGGATGGCATCCATGCTGCTGCAGAAATGAAGGATCAGTACCCACAAGTGAAAATTATCATACTGACGGCATATAACGATTTTGATTACGCCGTCAAAACGGTAAAAATAGGGGTCGAGGATTTCCTGTTAAAGCCTGTAAGTCCAAAAGAAATTCTGACTTCATTATCCGAAATAACCGAACAGATGGGCCTTCATGCTGTAAGCATGGTATATAAAGAAGACGCGAGTGATGCCATACAGTCGGTGACAGAGTATATCCGGATGAATTTGGACGAAAAACTTTCTTTAAAGCAGCTTGCTGACCATGTTTTTCTCCATCCTCAATATTTAAGCCGGCTGTTTAAACAAGAAACCGGAAAAACGGTCACTGAATACATTACGCAAAAACGGATTGAAAAATCAAGAGAGCTGTTAATCCAGTCCCATTCCTCTATCACAGAAATCAGCCAGCAATGCGGCTTTACTGACATCAATTATTTTTCCAGGGTGTTCAGCAAGCTTGAGGGTGTGCCGCCAAAAAAATACCGTACCTATCATGAAAGCTTACGCAAGGAAAAACGAAATCGGTTTCCTTATGATAAAATCATGTAAAAAAGAGACTGAACATTTCAATAACAAGGAGTGACAGAAGTGAAAAAGCTGCTTGATTTGGTGGATGTCAGTATATTGCAGGAAATCCAAAACAAGTTTGCGGATGCGACCAGTGTCGCGGTTTTGATTTGTGACGATACAGGTGTGCCCATTACCGAAGCAAGTAACTTCACAAGCTTTTGTAGATATGTCCGCTCTTCTCCCGAAGGCTTCCGCCGCTGCATGCTTTCAGACGAAAATGTTGGAAGAATGGCTGCCCACTGCCAGCGCCCTGTTCTTCATCGCTGTCATTCCGGATTGGTAGATTTTGCGGCGCCTATCGTGCTGCGGGGAAGGTACATGGGCGCCATTCTTTGCGGTCAGGTCTTAATGACAGAAACAGAATTGAACACCATTTCCGATATGAGAATGGACAAGGATCAATTGGACCTGAACACAGAGGAGCTAGGGATGCATTACAATCAACTGCTGTTCAAGAAGAAAAGCGAAATTGAAGCGATCGCCGAATTACTCTTTGTTACTGCCAATCATATCGTAAAAATCTGTGATGCCTATTTGACGAAAAAAGAGCTGTCCCGTAAAAGCGACAAATTGGTTAAGGAGCTTCAGCGCAGAACTCAGCTGGAACGCGATCTGAAAGAAACAGAACTTAAATTTCTTCAATCACAGATTAACCCCCATTTTCTATTCAATACACTCAATACGATCTCCCGCATCGCTTATATGGAGCAAGCCGAGCAAACTCAGGAAGTCACCTACCTGTTGGCTAAAATCCTTCGTTACAGCCTGAAAAATACCGAACAATACGTCACCTTTCAAGAAGAAATCGAGCATGTCAGAAACTATCTATTAATCCAGCAAACACGTTACCGCCATAAAATTGATTTTCAGCTGGAAGTGGATAAGTCCTTGTTGACCATGCAAGTCCCGATTTTCACCATCCAGCCCATCATTGAAAATTCCATTGTGCATGGTTTTGAGCCATCAGGCGAACCGATACAAATTTCACTGCATGCCTATCAAACTGACAATAAAGTTATCATAGAAATTTTGGATGATGGTATTGGCATTGAGGATCAGACCCGGTCACTTCCTTCCGAAAAACAGAGGCAGACGACAGGAATCGGTTTGGCGAATGTTGACAAGCGATTAAAGCACGGTTTTGGCATGCAATGGGGCATAGCGGATATTAGAAAACGAGAACATGGAGGAACAAAAGTGAATATAGAACTTCCGCTGTCAGTGTAGAGATTTGTAGAAATTTAGTACAGGCTTTTGATTTACAAAACGACAGTATTACTAAATACTAGAATAGTAGTTAAATTTAACCAAAAGGAGAGAATTCATGTATCGAAAAAGTGTGGTTTCATTACTTGCTGCAGGTCTGGCCTTTTCTATGGGCACATCCGCAGTCCACGCCAAAATATCACCAAACACCATTGCAGTTTCCACCGAAGCGAAGAAAGATTCAGGATTACCCATTAGTGCGGACCGGATGTACAACACGATTGCGTTTTTATCTGAACAGCCGCGTGAAGCGGGCACACAGGGAGAATGGAGAGCGGTGCAGTATATAAGCAAACAATTTAAAGCTCTCGGTTATGAAACAAAAATTCAACCCTACACGTTCAGCGCGTTTGAAGTGGATTCGGTATCCGCTGCAATCAACGGGAGTGACATGGGTGAGATTCCTCACGCGTTTACCGGAACAGTCAATGGGAATGTAACCGCCCAGCTGGTTTACGTTGGTAAGGCGAATCCTTCTGAAATCGGTGATGTAAAAGGTAAGATTGCCCTTGTAGAACGCGGGGATCTGACGTTTGTGGACAAGGTGAAAAATGTGATGGACCGGGGAGCAATTGGGGTCATCATGTTCAACAATACCGGTTCTTCGAATGAATTTGGACAGGTGGCCAGCGGCCAGAACATTCCGGCAGTCGGCATTACCCGTGCAAAAGGGCTGGAGCTCGTGGAGCGTTTAAAGTCTGAAACAATCACTGCAAATGTCAAGGTGACTGGCGCAGGATTAAAAGAAAAAACCTCTTATAATGTTATTTCCTCCAAAAAAGCGATGAAGAGCATGGATACCGGGAAGACCATTTTAATTGGTGCGCACCATGACTCTGTTCATGGCGGACCGGGAGCGAATGATGATGCCTCTGGTGTTTCTGGTGTGCTGGAACTGGCTAAACTGTATGCCAAAATTCCTACCGATACGGAAATCCGGTTTGTAACATTTGGCGGTGAGGAAAAAGGTCTTCTTGGATCCTATCATTATGCACAAAGTCTCACACCGAGTGATGCGAGCCGGATTGTCGCCCATTTCCAAATGGATATGATCGGAGGAAGGGATGCCGGGGCTGACCATCCGCTCGGCGGCTTGATTATGTATACCATTGACGGAAACAAAAACCTTGTGACCGATCTTGGCACAACCGCAAGCTCACAATTGTATGAAACCATTCCATACGGCAAACTGGGAAGAAGTGATCATCAGCCGTTCCATGAACTCGGTATTCCAGCAGCTTTGTTCATACATAGTCCCGTGGAGCCATGGTACCACACCCCTGAAGATACGCTGGACAAGATCGATAAGGAAAAACTGAAGCAAACAGCGGAAATCGTTGCAGCATCAACGTTCCAGATCGTCCGCCCAGGACCAAACTATAACCAGAATCCGGTCGAATATCCTTTTGAAAACCGTCCGGTGGATTGAGGAACAAAGAAAAGGACAGCTTATCACAGCTGTCTTTTTCTTGTGAGATCAGAAATAAAATCCTGTATTAACAAATAATGTGAAATTAACCACCGTGTTTCGTTTGGGATAAGGGGGCATAATATGACGGATCGAACTGAGATGCAGAAGTACGTTTCCTTTGGCTTGCGTTTAAAAGCTTTTTTATGGGATTATGTTTTTATTTTGGCATATCTCTTGGTGGTGTTTGGTTTTTCTTTTATTGCTCACCCCTTGCTTTTGCCCTTGTTCGGGGAAAGTCCTTCGTCTGCTGAAATTACTGGATTTTTACTAATTACGCTCCCTGTGTCTCTTTATTTTGCTTTAAGTGAAGGTTTTCAATTTCATGCGACATGGGGAAAACGAAAAATGGGAATCATAGTCACGGACAGGAAAGGTCAACTGGCTGGACTTGGACGATCAGTTTTCCGCACCGCTTTAAAATTTGCCCCGTGGGAGCTTGCCCATTTTACGATTTGGCACATGATTTTGCCTTCCAAATACTCCGAAGTGTTCATTTCTTTTTTGCTAATAACGGATTATGTCCTTATGTTTGTATACTCGATCAGTCCTTTCCTCAATAAAAAGAAACGGACCCTTTATGACTGCCTGGCGGGTACTGAAGTGAGGTACAAGGAGTAACATTCGTTCCTCATTTGACTCTTTCATTCCATCCTTGGGAAAAGTAATAAAAGACCACTTTATGTTACACTTAAATCAGATAAAGAATGAAAGAGGATTGATATGCGAACGATTAGAAAACGAAAAAACAAAGCACTATGGCTAACTTTACGAGGCTTGGCAATCATTATTGGAGGATTTATTGCGGCATATGGACTGGAAACCGTTTTAATTCCCAACAGCGTTTCAGACGGGGGAGTGACAGGGCTTAGCATCGTTGGTTCAGAGTTATTTGATCTGCCTCTGGGGATCCTGATTGCCATTATCAATATTCCTTTTATCTGGTTAGGGTATCAACAAATTGGCAGAAGCTTCGCGATTTTTTCCGTCATTGGCATTGCTTCGCTTGCACTCGGAACAAGCCTCATGCATCATATGCCGGCAATTATTGAAGGAGACACCTTGCTGATAACGGTTGTCGGGGGAATCATTCTTGGACTAGGAATGGGTTTGGCTTTGCGTAACGGTGGTGCCTTGGATGGAATCGATATGCTTGCCGTATTACTCGCAAGAAAATTACCATTCGGTACAAGTGATTTTATCCTGTTCCTGAATTTGTTTGTTTTTATATTTGTTTCCTTCGTATTTGGTCTTCAGGGGGGCATCCTGTCTGCGATTGCCTATTTCATTGCTTCGAAAGTGATACATATTGTTGAAGAAGGATTAAGCGGCTCTAAAATGTTTAAAATTATTACCACTGAACCTGAATTAATGGTAGAAACCATTCGGGACCGCTTAGGTCGAAGTGCTACGTATAATGAAGTATATGGCGGCTACACAAATGAAAAATTTAAAGAAATTACGTGCGTCATCAACCGTCTGGAGGAAAGCAAAATTAAAGAAATCATCAACGAGATAGATGAAGGTGCTTTTGTTACGGTATATGACGTAGCCGAAGTTAAAGGCGGAAACTTCAGAAAGAATAATATTCATTAGCGATCCGGGAAAAAGCCTGCAGACAAGTTTCATGTCTGCAGGCTTTTTTCAATTTGTTTAAGTTTATAGTTTTGAAAAGTCTAAATATTTGATTTTTTTATTTTGCTTGGTTACATTTCTCCATAGAATGTGTTTTTTATCCAGGGAAGCTCACAAATAGGGAGGGTTTTACAATGTTAAAACGCAAAATTGGCCGTTTGGGTTTTGAAGGTTCAGTGGTCATGTTTGGAGCAGCAAGTTTGGGAAGTGTAACGCAGGAAGAAGCGGATCAGTCGATATCGTATGCGCTGAACCATGGAGTGAATCACTTTGATACTGCCGCCGATTATGGGGATGCAGAGGTGAGGTTGGGACCGATCATCAGCGAAGTCCGCAACGATATCTTTTTAGCAACGAAAACGGGACAACGGACGAAAGAAAAAGCGAAGGAAGAAATCTATCGTTCGTTGGAACGGATGCGGGTGGATTCAGTGGATTTACTTCAGTTGCATGCCGTAGGGACGATCGAGGAGCTGGATAAATGTACAGCAAAAGGAGGCGCGCTGGAGGCGGCCATTGAAGCAAAAGAAGAAGGGATCATTAAAGCGATTGGTATAACTGGCCATGGACATCAGGCTCCTGTTACCCACTTGGAAGCTTTAAAGCGCTTTTCATTCGACACCGTATTGCTTCCGCTTAATTATTATATGTACTCGCTGGTTGATTACCGGGCAGCGTTTGATGCACTAATGGCCGAAGCGAACAGCCAAAACGTGGCAGTTAGAGTGATTAAGGCCATTGCAAAGGCACCATGGGAAGAAGGACAAGAGCGGAATTATGCCACATGGTACGAGCCTTTCGACCAACAAGAAGTAATCGATGCCTGTGTTCACTTTGTTCTTTCCTTCCCAGGTATCGCTGGTTTTGCCAGTGCGGGAGATATTCACTTGTTCCCTAAAATTGTCGATGCGGTTGAGCGCTATGGTTCGATGAATAACGAAGAGGCGGAACGGATCTTAAGCTCAATCAGTGGGTACACCACAATATTTGGTTCACCTACTTCTATTGCTTAGTACTGATTTAACAGACACTAGTAAAACTAATGAAACTATCAGAGACAGAACGAAACAAAATGAGACAACGTCTCATTTTGTCTCGTTTTTTTTTTTCGTAATAATACAAAACTCTATTCCTAAAGGGTTTTTCAAGTTGGCACGGATCTTGCTACATAGTAAAGTGAAGTTTTTAAAAAAGGAAGACAGGGAGGCTGAAGTATGGAAGCGACGCAAAGTCAGACCGTAGAATCTTTAACAAATGACAGGGCGCAGTGGATGTACCGAAAAATGCTCGAGATCAGAAAGTTTGAGGACAAGGTGCATGAGTTGTTCTCGCTTGGTAAGCTGCCGGGATTCGTGCATCTTTATGCCGGAGAGGAAGCGGTAGCTGTTGGTGTTTGCTCGCATTTGACGGATTATGACAGCATTACGAGCACACACCGCGGACATGGCCACTGTATTGCCAAGGAATGTGGACTGAATGGCATGATGGCCGAGATTTATGGAAAAGTGACGGGACTCTGTAAAGGAAAAGGCGGATCCATGCATATCGCTGACTTTGACAAGGGCATGCTTGGGGCGAATGGAATCGTTGGAGGTGGCTTTCCTTTGGCTTGTGGTGCTGCATTGACGGCCAAGTATAAAAAGACCAATAATGTAAGCGTTTGCTTTTTCGGTGACGGTGCCAACAACCAGGGAACTTTCCATGAAGGCATCAATCTGGCCGCCATCTGGAAGCTGCCAGTTGTGTTTGTGGCGGAGAACAATGGCTATGGAGAAGCTACACCGTTCTCTTATGCTTCAAGCTGTAAAACCATTGCTGACCGGGCTCACGGCTACAATATTCCTGGAATCACGGTTGATGGGAAAGATATCCTTGCCGTTTACAAGGCGGCTGAAGAAGCGGTTGAACGTGCACGAAGAGGTGAAGGACCAACATTAATTGAGTGTGTCACGTACCGTAATTACGGACATTTTGAAGGGGATGCACAGAAATATAAGGTGGAAGAAGATAAACAGGAACATAAGGAAACAAAGGATGCCATTATCAATTTCAGAAAATATTTGTTGGAAAAACAGATGTTTGCTGAAAATGAACTGGTCGAAATTGAAAACGCTGTTGATCTGGCGATCGAAGAAGCGGTCAAATTTAGTGAAGACAGCGAGTATCCTGAACCATCCGATTTATTGAACGATGTATACGTAAGCTATTAATCGAAAAAGGAGGAAGGGACAATGGGAAGAACAATCAGTATGGCTGATGCCATCAATGAAGCAATGAAGCTTGCGATGAGAAAAGATGAAAATGTACTGCTGCTTGGTGAAGATGTGGCAGGAGGTGCGCAGGTTGACCACCTTCAGGATGATGAAGCCTGGGGCGGAGTGCTTGGTGTAACGAAGGGCCTTGTTCAGGAATTCGGACGGGAACGCGTGCTGGATACTCCCATTACCGAAGCGGGATATGTCGGAGCTGCAATGGCAGCGGCTTCCACAGGGCTTCGGCCGATAGCCGAGCTGATGTTTAATGATTTCATCGGGTCCTGCCTCGATCAGGTACTCAACCAGGGGGCAAAATTCCGCTACATGTTCGGCGGTAAAGCAAAAGTTCCGATCACCATCCGGACCACACATGGCGCCGGCTTTCGAGCAGCGGCCCAGCATTCCCAAAGCCTGTATGCCCTCTTTACGGCCATTCCTGGTATTAAAGTGGTGGTTCCATCCACTCCTTATGACGCCAAAGGATTGCTGTTAAAGGCGATTGAGGACGATGATCCTGTCATCTTTTTTGAAGACAAGACTCTGTATAACATGACAGGCGAAGTGCCGGAAGACTATTACACTATTTCATTTGGAGAAGCAGATATCAAACGTGAAGGAAGCGACATTACCATTGTTGCGATCGGAAAAATGGTCCAGGTTGCCCTGACCGCTGCTGATCAGTTGGCGGAAAAAGGCATCCAGGCTGAAATTGTTGATCCAAGGAGCCTTTCTCCTCTTGATGAAGATACGATTCTGGCTTCGGTGTCCAAAACAAACCGCGTGGTAGTCATTGACGAAGCGAATCCACGGTGCAGCATGGCGACAGATATCGCAGCGCTTGTTGCCGATAAAGGGTTTGATTTACTGGATGCTCCGATCAAGCGCATTACCGCTCCGCATACACCGGTTCCGTTTTCTCCACCGCTGGAAGACATTTATCTTCCAACTCCGGAAAAGGTCGTACAGGTGGTTTCCGAGCTCTTGGGAGAAAACGCGCTTAGCGTGTAACATCATAAAGGAAAGGAGAGAAACGAAGATGGCCATCAATGTTGTCATGCCAAAACTCGGAATGGCGATGAAAGAAGGAACGGTCTCTGTCTGGAACAAGAAAGTGGGAGATCCGGTACAAAAAGGAGAGCTGATCGCCAGCATTAATTCTGAAAAAATAGAGATGGAGATTGAGTCTCCCGCAGAAGGCATTCTTCTGGAAATTGCCGTAGATGAGGGGAAGGGTGTGCCTCCCGGAACGCCGATCGCCTACATTGGACAGCCGGATGAAAAGGTTGTAAGTGGAGCCCAAGAGGAGGCAGCTGCGAGTATTGTCGCGGAGCCTGAGGTTCCAGCTCCCGCATCCCCGCAGGTAAAGGAAACCCCTTCACATGTAACAATCTCTGGTGAGAAAGTGAAAATCTCACCGGTTGCCAGAAAAATGGCTGCCGAGGCCAATCTGGACATCCAGACGCTGGCCGGAACGGGTCCGGGAGGAAGGATTACCAAAGAAGATGTGCAAAAGGCGCTCGAAAACGTTTCTCAACAGTCCCGGCCGGAACCTCCTGCACGGAAAGAAAATGAAACAAATACCAAGGCTGATCAGGCATCACGGCCGCTAACTGGAATGCGCAAAGTGATCGCTGAACGGATGCACAGCAGCTTGCAAAACAGCGCTCAGCTGACCATTTACATGAAAGCGGACATTACAGAGCTGAAAACGCTGCAGGCTCAAAGTGCAGCTTCTGTCAAACGCAGGTTTGGAGAGAAACTCACCATAACGGATTTTATTGCTCGTGCCACAATTTTAGCGTTGCAGGTGCACCCGTTGATGAATAGTGCCTTGATTGATGATTCGATCCATGAAAGAAACAATGTTCATTTGGGGATGGCAGTTGCATTGGAAAAAGGTCTTGTTGTACCGGTCATTAATGATGCTGAAAAACTTTCTTTGTCTCAATTGTCCGCTTCGATTAGGGAGTTGGCGAAAAAGGCAAGAGAGAATCAGCTTGGCAGTGAAGAAATGACAGGTTCAACCTTTACCATCACTAACCTGGGAGCGTATGGCGTTGAGCATTTTACTCCGATCCTGAATCCTCCGGAAGCGGGAATCCTTGGTGTGGGGGCAGCGGAAGACCAGCCTGTGTACCGGAGAGAAAATTTGGAACGCCGCAGCATTCTGCCGATCAGCCTAACCTTTGATCACCGGCTCGTGGATGGCGCACCAGCTGCCGTTTTTTTAAAGGAAATTAAAGGGTATCTGGAAGAGCCGTTTTCAATGCTGGTATAGAAAGAAGGTGATGAAATGGAAACAATCGCCGTAATCGGGGGCGGCCCTGCCGGCTATGTTGCTGCCATTACTGCGGCACAACAGGGAAAAGAGGTAATTTTAATTGATCATACCGCTTTGGGAGGCACCTGTTTAAATAAAGGTTGTATGCCGACAAAAGCTCTCCTAGAAAGCGCGGAAGTACTCGAAAAGGTTCAGCATGCAGGGGAATTCGGCATCACACTCTCCTCTATGGAACCGGTTATTGACTGGAGAACCGTGCAGCAGCGCAAAAACTCAATTAGAGACCAGCTGGTTGCCGGCATACAATATTTGATGAAAAAGAACCGGATAACCGTCATTCAGGGGAAGGCCGGGTTTCTGACGAAGAATACCCTGCATGTTCGTGAGAGGAGCGGTTCTGAAAGAGTGATAGATTTTCATTCATGCATTATCGCTACAGGATCAAAGCCTGCAGAGCTCCCTTTTGCGCCTTTTGACGGAGAATGGGTTATTGACAGCGGGAAAGCGATGGAACTCGATTCCATCCCTGCAACTCTTCTAATTGTGGGCGGAGGAGTAATAGGCTGCGAGTTTGCAAGTATTTACACCCGGTTTGGAACAAAGGTAACGATCATAGAGATGGCAGATCAACTCCTTCCGGGGGAAGACGAGGATATGGCAGCTGTTCTTCAGGACCGGCTGGCCAGAGACGGTGTAGACATCCATACGTCCGCTTCTTTAAAATTGCTTGATGCTGACAGAAGAACGGCGGTTTATGAAGATGCTGGCCGGACGGTTGAATTAAAAGCGGATAAGGTGTTGGTCTCGGTAGGACGAACCCCCTTAGTATCCGATCTGGGGCTTGACGAAATTGGAGTAGCTGCTGATCGAGGCGGAATACAAGTAAACGAGTTTATGCAGACGAACGTGCCGCATATTTATGCGGCGGGAGATGTGACAGGGGGAATATTGCTTGCACATGTTGCATTTCACGAAGGAACGGTTGCCGCTTTAAATGCCTGTGGAAGACATAAACGAGCCGATTACAAAGCAGTCCCGCGGTGCATTTATACATCACCGGAGATCGCCAGTGTCGGCTTGACGGAAAAGCAGGCAAGAGAACAGTACACAGAGGTGAAAGTGGGAGAATTCGCGTTTGGAGCCAACGGCAAGGCGATGATCCTTAACGAACCTTCCGGAAAGGTCAAAGTGCTCATTGAACCTCAGTACAATGAAGTTCTGGGGCTTTCCATTGTCGGTCCGCGGGCGACAGAACTGATTGGCCAGGGAACACTTATGATACACGGTGAACTAACCGTGGATGTTCTGGAGGATTTTATTGCTGCCCATCCGACGCTGTCTGAAGCCATTTCAGAAGCAATCGCCATTACAATTGGCCAGGCTGTTCATGCCTGATTGAAGGGAAGGGGAATGTAAATGGAAGAAACAAGAACAGCCATTGTCACAGGTGCCGGACAGGGAATCGGACGGGCGATCGCCTTGAGGCTGGCGAGCGATGGATTTAATGTGGTCATCAATGATGTAAACCAGGAGAGGGCGGACAGTGTTTCTCAGGAAATTCAGCAATTTGGCAAAAAAAGTATTGCAGTCAAGGCGGATGTGAGCAACAGGGAAGAGGTATTCTGCCTTGTTTCCAGGACACAGGAAGCGTTCGGCAGCGTGGATGTTATGGTATCAAACGCCGGAATTGCCCAGGTAAAGCCTCTCCTTGAGGTAACCACTGAGGAATTGGAGCGCATTTTTAATGTGAACGTCTTTGGTGTATTGTATGGCATTCAGGCAGCGGCCGAGCAGATGAAAAAACAGGAAAACGGAAAAATTATCAATGCCTGCAGCATTGCCGGCTATAAAGGATTCAACCTTCTCGGCGTGTATTCGGCCACCAAATTTGCGGTAAGAGGCCTGACACAGGCGGCCGCACAGGAACTGGCACCGTTCGGAATTACAGTGAACGCCTACTGTCCTGGCATTGTTGGAACCCAGATGTGGGAACACATCGATGAAAAAATGGCTGAATATATGGATTTAAAAAGAGGAGAAGCCTTTAAGCAATTTTCGGAAGGAATTGCCCTTGGCCGTCCTGAAGAACCGGAGGATGTGGCGCAATTTGTTTCGTATCTTGCTTCAAATGATTCCAACTACATGACCGGCCAATCGATCATGATTGACGGCGGAGTTGTATTTTCCTAAAAATGATGATAAACATACCCAAAAGGCACGAAGTTCTGTGCCTTCTTTTTGTGTGGATTGTAAGCGCTTTTAAACTCCGGTATAATAATAGAAAAACAGACAGAAAATTCAAAAATATGCACAAGCTTTATTCCCGGACTCTTATTGCAACAGAGGAGGTTAAAATGCTTGCGTCTACCTGTTATTTGAGCACATGGAAGCGATTTGTACAGGAAGGAGTGCTTGATCCAGCGAGGTTAAATAAGCGCATTCAAGAATCGTGGCACCGCTGCAAGGATGTGGAGGTGGATCCTTATCTGACCAAGGGGCGCCATATTTTATCTGAGAAGGAGCTGCATCTCAGAAAAAACCAGAGCTCCAGTTTTTTGGAAGCTGCCGAGCCGCACATGAAACGGATGAAAGAGGCGTTTCAGGAGCTGGGCATGATGGCGCTTTTAATTGATTCAGAAGGCTATGTTCTTTCGCTGAACGGCAACCGGAAAATTATAACCGAAGCATCCAAGATCAACTTTATTGAAGGTGTAAAGTGGACGGAAGATGAAGTTGGCACCAATGCCATCGGCACAGCTCTTCAAACAAAAGAGGCCGTGCTGGTCAGTGGTACAGAACACTACTCCATCGCATCCCATCAATGGAGCTGTTCAGCCGTGCCCGTACATGACCCAGAAGGGAGAATCCTCGGTGTATTGGATGTCTCCTGTCCTGTCAATACGGCTCACCCTTATATGCTCGGTGTTGTCGCCTCGGTATCCCAGGCGATTGAACAGGAACTGAGAATCCAGTCCAGTCATAGGGAGATCGAACTCATCCGGCAGTGCATGGATCTCTTAGAAATGAATCCCCGTCTTGTTGTCTGCAGCCCAAACGGAAAAATATTAGCCATGGGACAAGCGCTCCGCCGAAGCTCCGCGGATTTGGCGGGCCGAAACATTGCGGAAGCCGTCCATTATGGTCTGGTGAATGAAAAGCAAATGGCCATATATAATGAACAAAAAAGAATCCTTGGTTATTGTGTGAGCCTTGTTCCTGATCAGCACTACTCTTCCAGGCAGGGGGCGAAAGCTGCAGCGGGTTCTGTTTTTGTGTTTCCTGGTGAAACGGGGAGAAGTACGGCTTTTTTGCAAACCGTCGAAGAAATCAGAAGGGTCGCGCCTAGCTCGTTGAGTGTCTATATATCAGGAGAAACCGGAACAGGAAAGGAACTGGTAGCACGGGCGATCCATGATAACAGCCCACGAAAAAATGGTCCTTTCATCGTGGTGAACTGTGGAGCTCTTTCAGCTGAACTGCTTGAGAGCGAGCTGTTCGGCTATGAACCGGGAGCATTTACCGGTGCCAAAAAACAAGGCGCGGAAGGAAAGTTTCGGCAGGCGGATGGCGGAACCATTTTTCTGGATGAAATAGGCGAGATCCCTCCGGCTATGCAGGTCGCCCTTTTAAGAGTGCTGCAGGAGAAAAAAGTCACGCCTGTTGGCGGCACAAAGGAAATTCCGGCGGACTTCAGGGTGATTTGTGCCACCCATCAGGATTTGGGACAGCTCGTTCAACAAGGATTGTTCCGGAAAGATTTGTTTTATCGTCTGCACGTATATCCGCTGGCTGTTCCGGCACTTCGTGAAAGAAAGGAAGATATTCCACATCTCATACGGTATTATTGTGAAAAGCAGGGATTGGTTATAAACCTGCCGGATCATGTGATGGATACTCTGATGGCCTATGACTGGCCAGGAAACATCAGAGAGTTGTTTAATGTGATGCAGCGTTTACATGTTTTGCCTGAAGCTGAGATGAACACCGGGCAATTAAATCTTTTGTTACGGCCGTTGGAGCAAGAGGTTACGACCTGTTTACCTTCTGAGGAAAAAAAGGCCCTAACATTCCGCGATCAAGTGGAACGGGACGTTATCATGGACGCATTGAAGAAAACAAAGGGAAATGTAACGCTCGCTGCCAAACTTTGTGAAATTCCGAGAAGTACCTTCTACAAAAAAATTCATAAATATGGACTATAAGGTTTTTAGACAGGCTGCGAGTGAATAAAGTGATGGGAAAAGGGGTGTTAAAGGGGGACATAATATGGCGGTTGGTTCGAAAGGAAGCACGTGGACAGGGCGGATCATAAGCGGGCTGGTTGTTCTTTTCCTGCTTTTTGACAGCATTTCCAAACTGTTTAAAGCACGAGCAGCTGTGGATGGAAGCACCGAACTGGGATTTGCAGAGCATCATGTCGTGGCCATTGGACTTCTTGGCCTTATTTCGGTTCTGCTTTATCTTTATCCAAAAACAGATGTACTGGGTGCGATCCTGCTGACCGGGTATTTTGGAGGCGCTGCCGCCACTCATCTCCGGCTCGACAATCCATTGTTTTCTTACACACTTTTCCCTGTATATGTTGGAATACTAGCCTGGGGAGGATTATGGCTGAGAAATGAAGAGGTTCGAAGCATAATCCCGCTGTATAAAAAAAGAGGTAAATAGACATACATGAATGAGGGCCCAACAACGGGCTCTTTTTTTATAAAAGAATGATAGAGTGCTAATAAAGAAAGGAGTGTTTACCAGTGATTGCCCTATATAAATGTAACGAAATGCTCGAGTCTTGCCTTGTTCAGCTTTTTCATCAGCAGGGAATACGTCCCTCTTGCTTTCATTCCAAAAAAGCGTTGATTGATCAATCAATGAATCCTTTTGTTTTAATTGCCCCATTGCCATTTGTCGATGAACTTCAGTCCTTGAATGTCCCGATTGTACCCCTTTCATTACATAGGCAGGATTTTCTTGAAGCAGAGATAAGAACTCAAGCTCATAAAGAACATACCGTCCTTTTTGTTTCGACAAAAGAAAAGGAGTGGCTGGAACTGGAATCACAATTCATGGATGAACCCTTTTTTCCTGTTTTCAGCAGTGAGCACGAATTGAATAACGCAGCAAAATATGAGGTATCCCTTTTTATTCCCGCCTGGCATAAGCAGGCAACGTTCCCGCAATGGAAGAAAGAGAACGTGGTCTTTGTAAATCCTTCAACCGGCACTTTAATGGCAGCGGTCCGACAAGCGTTGCAATTAATGGAAGTAACAAAAGAATTTGTAAAAGAAAAGCTGCAGGTTCAAGCCATTGTGCATTCTGCACACGATGGGGTGATCGCTGTCGACAAGAATGGAAGAATCACCTTGACCAACGAACACGCAAAAAAATATCTAGGGCTGGAAGCAGAGGTTATTGGGAGGAATATCACCGACTTTATTCCCAATTCCGATATGTTGAGAGTACTACAGGCAGGAAAAAAGGAAATAGGAGATATCGCCACCATTCATGATAAGCAGTACCTTATTAACCGGTATCCTGTTTTGCTGGACAATACGGTCGTTGGTGCGGTTTCAAATATTAAGGAAATCACCGACCTTCAAAAAATGGAGATGAAGCTAAGGAAAAGACTGCATGAAAATGGTCTTGAAGCGAAATACACACTGCGTGACATCATCGGAGAAACAAAAACAATTTTGAATGCCAAACAGCAAGCCGAAATTTTCGCCAAGACAGATGCAACCGTGCTGATCACAGGAGAATCTGGAACTGGAAAGGAATTGTTCGCACAAGGAATCCACCTGCAGAGCAGGCGGGCAATAGGTCCTTTTGTTGCGATGAATTGTGCCGCTATTCCGGAGCACCTTCTGGAGAGTGAACTGTTTGGCTATGAAGAGGGAAGTTTTACGGGGGCGAGAAAAGGAGGAAAGCCAGGGCTGTTTGAATTGGCGCATGGCGGGACACTGTTCTTGGATGAAGTAGGAGAGATGCCGTTGCAGATTCAAGCTCATTTGCTCCGCGTCCTTCAGGAAAAAACGATACGGAGAGTCGGAGGACAGCGTGCCATCCCTGTTAACGTAAGAATTATTGCGGCAACCAATACTGAAATGGAAGAAGCACTTCGCAGCAAAAAATTTCGTACTGATCTCTTTTATCGTTTAAATGTACTCTCTCTTGACCTTCCTCCTCTTCGATACCGGAGGGACGATATTCCTCTTCTTGTAAATCACTTTATGGAACAGTTTAATGAACAGCATAGCCGGAAGATCATTGGCGTTGATTCGGGCTTTTTGCCCCTTTTGAAACAGTATGACTGGCCAGGAAACATTCGAGAGCTGAGAAATGTGATTGAACGGTTAATCCTCCTTGATCCAGGTATATCATTGAATGCACAAAAGGCAAAACTCTTTTATCCAAAGCTGAGTTCTGAGAGAAAAGACTGCGAAGAAAAGAGAGAGAGTCTGAAAGAAAATGAACGAGAGTTGATTCAAGATGCTCTTAGGAAATATGAAAATAAGACCGAAGCGGCAAGGTTTTTGGGAATCGGCCGTTCCACGTTATGGCGAAAAATGAAACAGTATGATCTAATTTGATTCATTTTGGTACAAGGTGTGCCATTTTAAAACATTATGTATAGCTGCTTTATTTGATGCAAAGCAGGAATACACACTAAATAGTAAGAATATTCAAAATTAATAGAATTGGCATGGAACTTGCATACCCTCTTTTGACATCAAATTTTAAAAGAGGTGATTTTTTGCAGCATTTTTCCATCGCAGCTATTCCGGGAGATGGAATTGGTCCGGAAGTCATGAAAGAAGGAATCAAAACTTTAAAAAAGATTGAGGAAATACATGGGGGAGTCCGGTTCTCTATTGATCTGTTCGACTGGAATTGTCATTACTACCTCAAGCACCGCAGAATGATGCCGGAAAATGGACTGGATGCGTTAAGGGATTATGACGTTATTCTTTTAGGTGCCATTGGAACGCCAGAGGTGCCAGACCATGTGTCGGTATGGGAATTGATTCTGCCGATTCGCCGAACCTTTCAGCAGTATATTAATTTGCGGCCCATCAAGCTTTTGAAGGGATTGGAAAGTCCTTTGCGGTACAAGAACCACAGTGATTTGGATTTTATAGTCGTACGGGAAAACACAGAGGGTGAGTATTCCAATATGGGTGGCCGGCTGCACGAAAATACCCCTTATGAAATGGCGGTACAGAACAACGTATTTACTCGTTACGGAACAGAGCGGGTTATCAACTATGCCTTTCAATTGGCTGAAAAAAGGAAAGCCAAGCGGCTGACAGCAGCCACTAAGTCGAACGGAATTAATCATTCCATGCCATTTTGGGATGAAATTGTGAAGGAGACCAGCAGGCAGCATCCATCGGTTCAAACCGATATTTATCATATTGATGCCCTTGCAGCTTATTTCATTACCAGACCCGAGCAGCTGGATGTGGTGGTTGGAAGTAACTTATTTGGAGATATTCTCACGGATTTGGGAGCGGCTATTGTCGGAGGCCTGGGCATGGCTCCTTCTGGGAATATCAATCCGGAAAAAGCCTTCCCGTCCATGTTCGAGCCGATACACGGATCGGCACCTGATATCGCTGGAAAAGGAATCGCCAATCCAATCGCCCAAATTTGGAGCATTGGCCTAATGATGGAGCACTTGGGTTTTGAAGAGATGAACCATTTGGTTGTTTCGTCCATTGAGGAGGTCTTAATTGAAGGTACCATCAGGACGCCCGATTTAGGAGGAAAAAATAAAACCTTTGAGCTTGGTCATGCGATTCATAAGAAAATGCAAGAAGTAAGCGTGCAGCATAACTAAAGGAGGATGAATGAGTGGGAAGCTTATCATTAGTCGAACAAAATAAGGAATTGCCGTTGTACATTGATGGTGAATACATCAAAACTGAAGAGAGTATTCCAGTCTATCACAAATATACAGGTGAAGTTATTGCGTCCATTTCAAAAGCTGGCCGTCAACATATTATCCAGGCAGTAGATGCTGCCGAGAGGAATTTTAACAAAGATTCCCTGACTCCGGTACAGAGATATTCCATTCTTTTAAAATGCGCTGAACTCATGGAGGGGCGCAGAGATGAATTTGAATGTTCATTGGTTAAGGAAGTGGGAAAAACAAGAAAGGATGCCAAAGGGGAATTGGATCGCACCATCAATACACTTCGACTTTCTGCAGAAGAGGCGAAGCGGATTGCGGGTGAGATGGTTCCACTTCAGGCAACAGAAGGTTCGGAAAACCGTATTGGCTTTACGATTCGGGTTCCAAAAGGAGTAATTGGCGTCATCACACCATTTAACTATCCACTCTTGCTTGGCGTACATAAAGTGGCCCCTGCGATAGCTGCAGGCAATACGATTGTTATCAAGCCCGCAACATCTACCCCGCTTGCGACTTTCATGCTCGTTGATTTGCTGGAAGAGGCCGGACTTCCAAAAGGTTATGTCAATATTATTACCGGTGCAGGAAGTGAAGTAGGAGAGTGGCTGCTTGCGGAGGAACGAATCGCTATGTACACGTTTACTGGTTCTGGGGAAGTTGGAAAACATATCAAGGAAAAAAGCGGACTGCGCCCTGTGGCGCTCGAGCTCGGAAACAACTCACCAAACATTGTCCATAAGGATGCAGATTTGGATCTCGCTGCCCAGCTTACGGCTAGCCGAAGCTTCCATAACGCTGGACAAGCTTGTATTGCGGTGCAGCGCCTTTACGTCCAAAAAGAGGTGTTCGAAGAATTCACACAAAAATATGTGGAACATGTTAAACAGTTGAACATAGGAGATCCTGAGAAAGAGGAAACCGATGTTGGACCGATGATCAGTGAGAAGGAAGCCATCCGTACAGAAGAATGGGTTAGGGAAGCTGTCAGCCAGGGAGCACGCCCTCTCGTTGAAATTAAAAGGGAAGGAGCACTCTTTTATCCTGCAGTACTGGTCGACACAAAACCTGACATGAAAGTGATATGCCAGGAGGTGTTTGCCCCAGTCGTCTGTATTGTTCCATATGACGAGGTGCAAGAGGCGTTTGAAGCAGCGAATACATCCGATTACGGGCTGCAGGCCGGGATTTTTACGAAAGATCTTCAACTGGCCATGCGGGCTGCAAAAGTTCTTCAATATGGTGGCGTGGTTATAAATGATGTTTCAACTTACCGCAATGATGTCATGCCCTACGGAGGAATAAAAAATAGCGGAATAGGCAAAGAAGGGCCGCATTATGCCATTCAGGAATTAACAGACGAACGAATGGTGGTGATGAACCTATGAATGTGAATCTGTTGGAAGGGAAAACGGCGGTTGTTACAGGAGCTGGGTCTGGTATGGGAAAGGAAATCGCCAAAGTATTTGGCAGCCAGGGCGCCAACGTTGTACTGGCGGACTTGAACGAAGAGGCAGCCAGAAGGACAGCCAGTGAAATGGAACTAAAGAAACGTGTGCTGGTCGTACCGACGAATGTCGCACAGGATGACAGTGTTCAGGACATGGTTCGGCAGACGACAGAAGCGTTTGGGGACGCTCATATCCTCATCAACTGTGCCGGTGTTCCTCAATTCTTTACGCCGATCGAAGAACTTCAGTTGGAAGAATGGGACAAAATTATGGCCGTAAATTCAAAATCTATTTTTCTTACCACGCGTCATCTTGTTCCGTTAATGAAGCAAAAGGAAAGTGGGGTCATCATTAACATCGCGTCTATTGCCGGCGAACGGGCCAGACCGGGTTTAAATGCCTATTGTGCGTCAAAAGGGGCAGCCCTCATGCTGACCAAAGCACTTGCCCTGGAACTGGCTCCTTATGGCATACGCGTGAATGCAATCAATCCAGGACCTGCAGAAACTCCTATGCTTGGCCGGTTTTTACCAGGTGACGCACAGAAAGTAGAAGAAGACAAGAAAAAAATCTTTTTGGACAGTGTTCCCCTGGGCAGGCTGATCCAGCCGCACGACATCGCACAGGCGGCATTATACCTGTCTTCTGATCTAGCCAAAGCTGTGACCGGTGAAGTGTTGAATGTTGATGGCGGAAGAGGCGTTTAATTCGTTCTAATAAAAAGGGGGAAACAAGATGAATCAGCCGAACATCTCGTTGGAAGAACGCTCCACAAAAAAAGTGTTTTGGAGGGTTATTCCATTTATTTTTCTGCTCTATATTATCGCTTTTCTTGACCGGGTGAACCTTGGATATGCAGCGCTGGACATGAATGAAGATCTGGCGCTTGCCAGTTCCACTTTTGGATTGATCTCAGGAATCTTCTTTCTCGGTTATTTTTTATTTGAGATTCCAAGCAACATTTTGCTGCATAAAGTGGGAGCGAGAAAATGGATCGCACGCATTATGCTTAGCTGGGGTGTTGTTGTCATCATTACCGCATTTGCTCAAAATGCCGGGCAGTTGTATATATTGCGCTTTTTGCTTGGTGTGGCGGAAGCCGGTTTTTTCCCTGGCATTATATTGTACATCACCTACTGGTTCAGAGGAAAAGAACAGGCACGGGCATTTGCTCTGTTTATGACAGCACTTGCAGCTTCTAATATCATTGGAGCTCCGCTTTCTACCTGGATCATGGATCATATCCAATGGGGTGGTTTAGCGGGCTGGAGATGGATGTTCGTTCTGGAAGGGATTCCGGCTATTCTAATTGGTGTTGTAACCTACTTTTACCTGACTGATCGGCCGCAGGAAGCCAAATGGCTGGACAAAGAGGAGAAGGAATGGCTCATTCAAGAAATCCAGCGGGAGAATGAGCAAAAGTCAAAGGAGGGGCAATTAACCACTAAACAAGTGCTCAGCAACCCTCAAGTTTGGAGGCTGTCCTTTATTTACTTCACGCTGGTTGTCGGGTTATACGGTGTCGGCTTCTGGCTTCCTACCATCATCCAATCCTTTTCATCTTTGCTGTCCAACACACAGATCGGTCTGATATCCATGGTTCCCTATATTGCAGGAGGCTTGTGCATGATTCTGTGGGCGAGGCGTTCCGACAGCACAGGAGAACGAAAGGTGCATACGGCCGTACCGCCATTAATTGGCGCGCTCGGATTAATCGGTTCTGGTTTAACCTCCAATCCCTATGTCTCCATCATCATGCTTTCCATTGCCACCATTGGCATTTATAGTTTTTTTGGACCGTTTTGGTCCCTGCCCGCTCTCTTTTTAACTGAAGCTTCGGCTGCTGTGGGGATTGCGTTGATTAACTCGATTGGGAATTTAGGAGGCTTTGTTGGTCCTTACATGATCGGTTATTTAAAGGATAGCACCGGCAGTACAAAATCAGGATTGTATTTTTTAAGTATCTGTCTGCTCATTTGTTTTGCACTTGTTATTACGATCAAAAAACAAGCGTCCGAGTCTTCAGAACTTTCTTCCGAAAAGGGGGGATCCTATGGCGGAGCCGCTGATTCAGGTGAAAAACCTTTCATTTGAGTATGCTGTTAATCAAACAAAGATACCGGTGCTTCATGATATTTCGTTTGATGTGCATCCTGGCGAATATGTGGTCATCATTGGCCATAATGGTTCGGGGAAATCCACTTTGTCCAAACACTTGAACGGCATTTTAACACCAGTTTCCGGTGATGTTATTGTCAATGGATGGAATACAAAAGAGCGGTCAAGTATGCGGGAGATTCGTCAGAAAGTAGGCATGGTGTTTCAGCATCCAGACAATCAGATTGTAGCGACCATTGTTGAAGATGATGTGGCTTTCGGTCTGGAGAACCTTGAGATCCCTCATTCTGAAATGAAAGAACGTATTGATTTTGCGTTAACCGCAGTTGGTATGAATGAGTTTCGGGACCGGCCACCGCATTATTTGTCCGGCGGACAGAAACAGCGTGTCGCAATCGCAGGTATTCTTGCCATGAAACCGGCCTGTTTAGTGTTGGATGAAGCAACAAGCATGCTTGATACGTACGGACGAAATGAAATTCTAAAGGTAGTGAGGAAGCTGAATGATGAGGGCATGGCGATCATTTCGGTTACCCACCATATGTCTGAAGCAGCACAGGCGAACCGGGTGATTGTGATTGAAAAGGGGAGAATCATTATGGACGGTGCTCCCCGTGAGATTTTTCAACAGGAAGAGCAGTTGAAACGACTTCATCTTGATATTCCAGTTGCGAGCCAGATGGCGAGGAGGATCCAAGCCCATCATCATGCTTTCAATGGAACGTTGCTTCATACCGATGAGATCATTAAGGAAGTCGTCCGACTATCACAAAGGGAGGTGCCGGTTAGTTGACAGAGCAGCCCATTTTAGAAGTAAAGCACCTTCAACACATCTATATGAAAGGTACCCCACTCGAGCATCACGCATTGGCAGGAGTGAGTCTAAAAATAAATAAAGGTGAATGTATCGCCGTCATCGGTCACACAGGTTCGGGAAAATCGACGTTGATTCAGCATTTTAACGGGCTGATGAAACCACAGGCAGGAGATGTGGTTGTGGATGGAAGGAATCTCGCTGATCCAAAGCTTGATATAAGGATGCTGAGAAGAAAAGTAGGATTGGTTTTTCAAAATCCGGAAGACCAAATCTTCGAAAAGATCATTGGGGACGATATTGCTTATGGACCATTTAAAATGGGGCTTCCGATCAAGGAAGTAAGAGATCGTGTAAAGTGGGCTATGGAATTGGTTGGCCTTTCGTTTGATGAAATGAAAGACCGGGCCACTTATGCATTAAGCGGCGGACAAAAACGAAAAGTGGCGCTTGCTGGAGTTCTTTCGTTGCGGCCGGATATTCTTGTGCTGGACGAGCCTACTGCCGGACTTGATCCCCGCTCACGCAATGAGCTGTTGGAAAGGCTGAAGAAGCTAAACGAGCAGGAGAACATGACCATCATTTTTGTCTCCCACAATATGGAGGAAGTAGCTTACTTGGCCGACCGGATTTATGTGCTTGCTGATGGAATGAATCTTGTTGACGGTACACCGGAGGAGATTTTCGGAGAAGCTGATAAGCTCAGGGAGCATCATATCGGTACACCTGATACAGTTGAGATTCTGGCTGAATTGAAAGCAAGGGGATTCGCTGTCCGGCAAAATGCGTATCAGCTGGAAGAAGCAGCCAATGAGATCGTGGCTGTTCTACAACAAGAGAGGAGATGAGGAAAATCGCCGGTTTTGAATTCGAACTGACCCGAAATATTACAATTGGTCAATACGTACCTACGGGATCCGTCATTCATCGTATGGATCCGCGCATCAAATTAGCAGCGTTTACTCTCCTTGTCATCTCCATGGCGATCTGTGATACCTATGCCGGAAACCTCCTGGCGCTGATGTTTGCATGCCTGTTATTTTATGTATCAAGAATTCCTATTTCCTATGGTTTATCCGGTGTAAAGCCAGCGATTCCATTTATTTTGATTCTCGCTCTTCTGCAACTTTTATTTTACAGTGAAGTGGCTTCCGGAGGGAAAGTACTTATGAATTACGGGTTTATTTATATTACGACCGACAGCATCCGGCTTGTGATCGTGTCGGCCCTTCGGTTTGTCGAAATTATTTTTTTAAGCAGTGTTTTGACGCTGAGCACGTCTACTACACAAATCACGTATGGAATAGAGAGTCTCCTTCGTCCGCTGCGAACAGTAAAATTTCCGGTGCATGAATTTGCCCTGATTATCACGATTGCGCTCCGCTTTGTTCCTACTTTTGCCTTGGAAATGGAAAAGATGATGAAAGCTCAGGCGTCAAGAGGTGCAGAATTTGGGACGGGGGCTTGGTGGCGTATCGTTCAGCGTACAAAAGACGTTTTCCCTATTATTATCCCTTTGTTTAATGTGGCCATGTCACGGGCTGAAGATCTCGTGCTGGCTATGGAATCCAGATGTTATGTTCCCGGAAGTGAAAGGTCAGTATCCAAAAAGTATAAAGCTTCCCGAACTGACTATGCCGCTTTATTGTTTTGTATCGTGTTTGCTATCGTGCTGCTTACTTTTCCGTTTCCATATTAAACGGAATAAAATAAGGAGGGTATTGAAATGGAGAAAGGTCTGACGACACGAAAAATTGTTACGGCGGGTGTATTGGGAGCAATCGCGATTTTGCTTGGTGTTACTCGCTTAGGTTTTATTCCCGTGCCGACTGCTGCAGGCAATGCCACAATCATGCATGTCCCGGCAATCATTGGAGGCGTCATGCAGGGGCCGTTTGTAGGTCTTATCATCGGTCTTATATTCGGTGTTTCCTCGTTCCTGGATGCCACCATTCCATTATTTAAGGATCCTCTGGTTGCGATTGTGCCCCGACTATTCATTGGAGTTACAGCTTATCTTGCTTACCGGTCGTTAAAAGGAATAAATGAAATCACAGCGATAGGCGTGGCTGGCTTTATCGGGGCTATCACAAATACCCTTCTTGTTTTGCTTATGGCCGTAATCCGGGGGTATATTGCTCCTGGTGTGGCAGTTACCATTGCCCTGACAAATGGTATTCCGGAAGCCATTGTGTCAGTAATAATTACTCTTGCCATCGTGGTGGCCTGGAAGAAACTTGATCACGGGGCGAATAAGAAATCCAAAATATCAGGAGAGCTGTAGTGGAAAAAAACTATCAAGATATCACTGATGTTCCTGGAGTTGCGGTGGGGCATAGTGAAGATCGTGAGGCTTATACAGGCTGTACGGCCATTTTGTTTGAGCAGGATACAGTTTGCGGTGTCGATGTTCGCGGATCCGCTCCAGGAACAAGAGAAACGGATCTTTTGAATCCTGTGAACCTGGTGGATCGTGTTCACGGCATATGTTTAGCCGGAGGTAGTGCCTACGGGTTGGACGCGGCAGGCGGTATCATGAAATATTTGGAGGAGAAGGGAATCGGACTGAACGTTGGGGCTGGGGTTGTACCTATTGTTCCTGCCGCAGTGCTGTTTGATTTACCTGTTGGAGATGCATCTGTACGGCCGGACGGGAAAATGGGATATGAAGCGGCTTCCCTTGCAAAACGGGGAGATCTGTCCTGGGGAAACGCGGGTGCAGGCTGCGGTGCAACGGTGGGAAAAGTTGCCGGCCTTCATCGGGCCATGAAGGGTGGAATCGGATCCTCTTCACGCTTTCTTCCGGGTGAATTAGTCATTGGTGCCATCGTTGCCGTAAATGCAGTAGGAGAAATCAGAGATCTTGATGGAAACGTAATGGCAGGTGCCAGAGATGATCACGGAAAAATTGTGAGCAGTTTGGATTTGATGGTGGATCAAGCATCCATCCCCCTTCTTCCCGGAACGAACACCACGATTGGCGTTGTTGCCTGCAATGCCAAGTTAACAAAAAGCCAGGCAGCCAAAGTTGCATCCATGGCTCACAACGGTCTTGCCAGAACCATTTTTCCGGTGCATACCATGATGGATGGAGATACAATCTTTGCAGCAGCCACCCAGGAAGTAGAGGCCTCCGTTGATCTTGTAGGAACCTTTGCCGCTGAGGTAATGGCAGAAGCTGTCGTCTCTGCCATTAAGCATGCAAAAGGAATTGACGGTTTTCCGGCTTATAGGGATTTGCATAACAAATAAGAAAGGAGAACTGATTGAATGAATACCCGAACAATTGAAACTGTACTTCAGTTTGTTGACAAAAGCGAAGCCGTACAATTGACACAGCAGCTCATACAAATTCCCAGTGTATACAGGCCTGCAGCCGGAGGAAACGAAGAAAAGGTCGCTAAATATCTTGTAGACTATTTACGTGACATGGGTCTGGAGGTATTTTATGAGGAGGTAGTGCCCGGACGTCCTAATGTGATCGCCATCTATGATTCTGGCATACCTGGAAGAACGCTTCTATTTGAGGGACATACGGACGTGGTTACTGAAGGAGATCATGAAACCTGGAAATATGATCCGTTTGGAGCCGAAATCGTGGATGGAAGAATCTATGGAAGGGGTTCATGTGATACAAAAGGTAATCTCGCTGCTGCCATTTGTGCAGTACATACGATAAAAAAATCAGGATCCAGGATTAAAGGAAAAATCATATTATGCATTCCGTGTGATGAAGAAGACATGATGATTGGAATAAAGGATTTTATTAAAAATGGATGGGCGGATGGTGTGGATGGAGCCATTATTTGTGAACCTGAAGAAAACCAGCTTTGCATCTCCCAAAAGGGTGCCATGCGCATCATCTTAAACACATATGGAAAAATGGCGCATGGAGCTATGCCGCTTACAGGAATCAATCCAAATATTAAAATGGCACGATTAATTGTTGCACTTGAGGAACTGGAACGTAGAGAAAAAGAACGGCTTGGGAAACACCCGTTTCTTGGCTATCCGAGCATAACACCAACCATTATACAAGGACCGGTAAAAGGGGATCCGCAGATTAATGTGGTACCTTCACAGTGCATGACCGCCCTGGATATTCGGACCGTTCCCGGTCAGAATCATGATCAATTAGCACACGAAATAAATGAGATTATTAACCTCTTAAAGAGCCGGGATCCTGAATTCAAGGCGACAATGGTAGTCATTGAAGACCGGCCATGGACGGAAACTCCAAAAGAACATTATCTTGTTCAGTCTGTTGCCCAAGCTTATACCCAGGTTACGGGTAAGGCACCCGTTTTTAATGGTGTCCCGGGAGCTACAGACGGAACGTTTCTGCATCTGGCAGGTGTACCGATTATTACAACAGGAGCGGGTGACCGGCACATACCTCACCATGCCGATGAATATGTTGAAATTGATCAACTTATAGAAACCGTACAGCTTTATACTTTATCGGCAATGAATTTTCTGAAGCAATAATATAAAATATAAAACCTGCAGCGTCTCTCTCGTTGCAGGTTTTATTCATAAGATCATCTGATGAATGCGTTTCGATCCGAGGATAACCCAGGCGGCGCAAGCGATCCAGGAAAAAGTACGAAAGGGTGAAATAATACCTTCATGCATAAACTACATCACCGGGCCGAGCAATTCCGCCGATATTGAAATGAACCTCGTTGTCGGCGGGCATGGGCCGGTTAAAGCGGCTTACATTATGGTAGAAGATAAATAACATAGTGAAAAAAGAGAGCCTTTTCATAAGTGAGAACTCCCTTTTTTAACGAATGAAATAATTTCACGTACCGTATTTTAATATTAAATTTTTTAATATAAAATTAACTAAAGAAATCAAAGATACCACTCTAGCACAAGTGGTATCTTTTTACCTTGAAAATTATTTTTTTAATTTGTTTTTATTTTAAAACTTTTGGAAGGTTTACTTTCATTGTGGATTCGATCGAGTGCGGTTACCACATAGGTATATGTCTTTCCGGCTTCAGCTGTTTGATCAGTGAACAAGTACTTTTGTTTAGGACTGTAAACAGTCGTAAGCATGTGGGACGCATCATCAATACTGCCTTTTTTCTTTCCTTCAAACCGATAAACGGCATAGGCAGTGGCATCACTGTGTTTATTGTGCTTTTCAATCACAAAGGAGACCGTATCATTTCTATAACTTATTCCGCGTATCTTTGGTGACTTTGGAGCTTGATCATCAATCCATGGCATGGAAGGAATGAGTGAAGGATATTTGTATATATCATTTTTTAAGCGGTCCGCAATGCCCAGTGGGTTTTTGCGTAAATCCTTAGCACTGAAATGCATGCTTCCTTTGAATTCATCATACGTACGGTTTAGTTGCAACTGATGGGGCATCTCTTCAGGATTCAGCCAGTTGGATACACCGTTCGTTATCGTATTGATTTTGTAATCAGCTTGTCCCACATACAGCTGGACCGGTTTGTCCTTAACTTCTTTTGCCCACCAATCGAGAAGCTTGGCATAATCCGCAACAGGCAGGCCAATGTTCCAATAAATTTGCGGAGCAATATAATCAATATACCCATTGTTGATCCAGGTTCTTGTGTCTGCGTATAAATCATCGTAATTCGTTTGGCCGGCTGCTGTATCAGAGCCTGTAGGATCAACAGCTTTGTTGCGCCAAACACCAAACGGGCTGATGCCAAATTTCACATAGGATTTTTCCGATTTAATCGCTTCATTCAAGTGCTTTACCAGCTGGTTTACATTGTCGCGCCGCCAATCTTCAATGTTCGAGAAACGTGATCTTCCGTATGTTTCGAAAGTGGCTTGATCCGGAAATGGAACTCCGGCGATTTTATAAGGATAAAAATAGTCATCCATATGAACCGCATCAATGTCATAGTTTTTTACCACTTCTATAATACCGTCAATGATAAACTTCTGTGCAGCCGGAATCCCGGGATTAAAATACAGCTGCTGGCCATACGGAACGACCCAGTCGGGATGCAGCCTTGCAGGATGATCGGCTGGCAGTTTATCAAGATCTGACAGATCGGCCGTTTTGCCTAATGGCATGGTAATGCGGTACGGATTAAACCAGGCATGAAATTCCATATTACGCTTGTGAGCTTCTTCTACCATAAAAGAGAGGGGATCATAGCCAGGATCTTTGCCCTGGACACCTGTCAGATATTTCGACCAGAGACCATATTGGGAAGGATAAAAAGCATCCGCAGTCGGTTTAATTTGCATGACAACCGCATTCATGTTCATTGCTTTTTGCTCATCCAGGTACCGGTTGAACTCTTCTTTTTGCTGTGAGATGGACAGCCCGGGCTTGGAAGGCCAATCGATGTTGGTTACACTGGCAATCCAGGCTGCACGAAGTTCTTGCTTAGGATAGGTTTTTGCTTGATGAGGGGATGATTGAGCATTGACAGCTTGGGTGGATAGGAGTAAGTTGCCGCCAAGAAAAGCAGCAAGCAGCAATGAGCCTGCTTTTTTCTTTGATACCATGACAAAACCTCTTTTCCTTATTTTCTATTAATTGGTAATAACAGTATAATTATAGAAGATTCCTAGAGAAATAACCCATTGCTTTAGATTTATTTTTAAGGAGGAATAAGTAGGAAGAAATTCACAGATTACTTACTATGATTCCTACAATGGGCACTTGCGGCGGTAACTTTCCTGGTTTACAATAAGAACAAATGTTCCTGTTTGGTTTATAAAAAGGATTTAGAGATCGTGCAACGAATTATATGGGTTCAAGGAGGGGAAGTACATGTCATTGAACAACTACGGAGTGTTAAAAGGGAAAGTACTAGATTCCAAGCATGGCAGTGATGCCAGTCCTCATTACCAGATCCTTGTTGAGGGGGAAGAACAAACGAAATACCGTGTGGCGGTTAACATTAAGTCACAATCCTACCCTTCAGAAGTATTGTATTTTGTCAGTGACCAGTTTCGATCCGAAGATTTAGCCGCATTGCCGAACTTACCAGCTGGATTTATGGATATAAAAAATAACCATCCGGATATCGCGCTTGATTTTATCCGAGGAAATTTATTTGATCCCAAAAAGATGGTTCCGTTGCCTGCTGACGTTGAAGGACCGGATAATGACCTGAATGAAAAGTTAAGTTTTTACATTGAAAAAGCACAACAGGAAAAGGCAGTTCTTTATGCCTTCGGCCAGCGCTGGGGACCCGAGAATAACAAACCGGATCAGTATTTTGGATTTACCCCTGGGAATGGAATTCATGATATCCATATGAACCAGGGAAACGTGGGACAGTGGAAACGAGATAATGGAACTTGGCAGGATGGCGGTTTGCTGCTTTATTTTGAAGAATCGAATTCGTGGGTAGGAACGTTCCTTGCTTTTCAATCACAGTCCTGGTGCACCGATGATCAAGGTAACGCCGTGCTGCCTGTAGAGGAATGCAATTATTTGAATTATGATCAAGCCAACAGAAAAGCCAAACAGTGATCCATTGCTGTTTGGCTTTTATTTTTTTCGGATAACAGAAGGAGGCACATTTTTAATTTTTTTAAACACTCTTCCGAAATAGGTAATACTGCTGAATCCGACATTCCCTGCAATTTCTGTGATCGAAGCGTCAGTGTCCACCAGCATTTTTTCTGCTTCGTTGATTCGAAGCAAATGAAGATATTCAATTAATGTTTTTCCCGTTATTTTCTTAAAGACTTTGCAAAAGTGATTGGGGCTTAAGTTAACCATCCTCGCAGCTTCTTCAATGCTGATTTCCTGGTTATAGTGTTCTCTCAGGAATTTTAACAGGCCGGTGAGATGATAAGACTTTTTGGAAAAAGCAGGAGACTGTTCTTTCAGCTGATGATAATAGCGGAAAATAAGACCGAAAATCCGGAACAGCTCTGCCTTAACTAAAAGTTCATAACCGACCTCGCTCTTTTCAAATTCGGTGATCAAGCAAGAAATGGAACGGCTGAGTTCATTCGTGTACACTTCTTCTTTTCTTAAAAAGTTTTGAAGCTTTAATTCATTGTTGAAATAGGGATAAAGATAAAGGCGTTCGGTACAATCGAGGCCCGTGTTCCGAAGCAGGGCATCATTAAACACAATAGCTGCAATTTCAGCATGGTCAGTCAGCCCCTCTGCGGCATGCAGCTGTTTCGGGTTCACAAAGGCAAGTTCTCCTTTTTCGAGATGGACGAATGTATCATCTATTTGCACCTTTACTTTTCCTTCTTTAATAAAAATCCATTCCATATGATTGTGCCAGTGAAGAGGAAACTTATTGATGAAGAAAATATTAATAGGAAATGTCTTATCCGGAATATATGTTGCTTCCTTTAAATCACTTCTGGTCATACCATTCCTCCTCAATCCACTCATATTTTTCTATTAAGATAACAGGTAAACGGAAGAATGACAACGCTTTCTTTGTCTGAGTTGCGTAATATTGTGCGAATTATGAATAAGATTGTGAATAGCCATAAGAAAGCGCATTCAGTACGATAAATGCGAAGAGTGGAAATACATCAACAGAAAACTGAATACTAGGTAATTTATTCAACAGGAGGCTAGAGATATGGAAAAAATACGTATCATTCAAATTGGTTCAGGAGGATTCGGCCAATCATGGCTTGAAGTGGCCATGAAGTATGAACAAGTTGAGCTTGTTGCTGTTGTAGATATGATGGAGGAAAACCTGAAGCAAGCAAAACAGATTACTGGCTTACCGGGGGAAATGTTGCTCTCAACTATAGATGAAGCTTTAGGGGAAATCGAGGCGGATGCCGTGTTGATCGTCACTCCGCCGCAAACGCATAAAGAGCTGGCGATAAAAGCCATCCAGCAGGGGTTTCACGTGATGATGGAAAAGCCACTTGCACATACGCTTGAAGAAGCAAAGGAATTGCTGGATTTTAAACAGAACCATCATAAACAGCTGATGGTCAGTCAAAATTACCGGTGGAACCGTCCGATCCAAACGGTAAAACAGTTGCTTGATGCGGGTGAAATCGGAAAAGTGGAATGGATGAATTATTCCTTTCAGCGCGCAAGCCACTTTGGAGGCTGGAGAGACCGATATGATCATATCCTCCTGGAGGATATGTCGATCCATCATTTCGATCTGATGAGATACCTGCTGAATAAAAACCCGATTGAAGTTTACGCACAAAGCTACCGTCCATCCTGGAGCTGGTTTCAGGGGAATCCGAATGCCCATGTATCGATTGCCTTTGAGGATGATGTTCATGTCAACTATGCGGGAAGCTGGGTGACAAAAGGAAAGGAAACCCCGTGGAATGGAGAGTTTCGGTTGGTCGGAGAAAAAGGTGCCATTGAACTAATAGAGGATAAAGTTACTTTATATGATTCAACTAATAAAGCACGAAATGTGCCTTTAGTCGACCTGCCTTATGATGACCGTACGTTGTCACTGGATCATTTTGTTCAATCGATTATTTACGGCAATCAGGCTGCCACTTCTATTGAAGATAATATTAAGAGTTATGAGCTCACCTGCGCCGCCATCGAATCAGCAGTTACTCACAAGGTGGTCAAGCTGCCTTTATCCCTGGTCCAAAACTGATTACAGGCTAAAGGAGGGGTATGGAATGGCAAAGAAACTGTCGGTTTTTATCATGTTATTAGCCTTAATTCTGGTTTTACCCGCGTGTGAAAGCGCAGAAGGCAAACAAGATGGAAAGATTAAATTAACGTGGTGGGACTATTACGGCAGTGAAGCCGCTGTCGCAATGAACAACGCCATTAAAACATATGAGAAAGCCCATCCAAATGTGGATATCGAACGAATCGAGGTTTCGTTTGGAGAGTTGAAAAAGAAGATACTCTTGGGAGCAGCCGGAGGGGAATTGCCGGACATTTTGATCATTGACAACCCTGACCATCAGATGCTGGCAGAGGCGGGGATTCTGGCAGATCTTACGAAGAAAGTGAAAGTATGGGGACAGGAAAAGAATTACTTTGAAGGGCCGCTGTCATCTACCGTTTATAAAGGGAAAAATTACGGAATACCGCTTGGAAGCAACAACCTTGCCCTCTTTTATAATGAGGACCTGTTAAAAGAGGCAGGGATAAAGCCTCCAAAAACCTGGGACGAGCTTAAAAACGCAGCTAAGAAATTGACCCATAACGATGTATATGGCATATCGGTATCGGCCATCAGTCAGGAGGAAGGTACGTTTCAATTTTTGCCATTCGTCTGGCAAGCAGGTTCTGACCTGACTCATTTTAATACGCAGGGATCAGTCGATGCAATTTCCCTCTGGAAGGAACTGATTGATAGTCACTCTATGTCCAAAGGCGTTCTAACACAAACCCAGCAGGATGTTGCTTTGCAGTTCATCAACGGAAAAACCGCGATGATGGTGAACGGTACCTGGCAAATTCCTGTTTTGGAAAAAGAAAAGAAATTGAATTGGAATGTAGTGGAGCTTCCAGGATACAAGGAAAACAGCACCATTTTGGGCGGAGAAAATTATGCTATCACAAGTACATCCAAACACAAAGAGGCAGCATGGAATGTGCTTATGTTTTTGCAGGAGAAAGAAAATGCCAAAAAGATTCTCATTCAAAAAGGGAATTTGCCCCCGCGAAAGGATTACATCCAGGATGACTATTGGCAAAAGGATCCCAGACTAAAAACCTTTGCCAACAGTATGGAGTTTGCCAAAGCCAGAGCTTACGGGGCATATTATCCTTCCATTTCTGAAGAAATTCAAAAAATGATGCAGGAGGTTTTAACCGGAAGCATGCCCGCTGATCAAGCGGTCAAACAAGCAGCCAAAAAGATCAAACCCTATATCACTCAATAGGAAAAGGTGGTGAGAGTCATGAATGTAGAAACGGATACTTCTTGGCAACGGAACGTCACTATGGAAAGCAGAAAAAAAGCAAAACGAAAAAAGTCGTTGGGTAATTACCTGTTCATACTGCCAGGCGGAGTCTTTCTGCTTCTGTTTTTGGTGTTGCCCATCGGCTATAACTTGAAAATTACGTTTGAGGATTTAACAGCCTTAAATATTTTAAAGGAACAGTCCTTTGTCGGTCTGGAAAATTATGTGACGGTGCTGAAAGATAAAATTTTCCTTCTTTCGCTAAAAAACTCTGTAATCTTTACCGGTCTCTGTATCTTTTTCCAATTTACGATCGGCTTTGCCTTTGCTCTGTTTTTTAACAAGAAATTTCCAGGAAGGAACGTAATGAGGGCGCTCATTTTGATTGCCTGGATGATTCCCATGGTGATTACAGGCACCTTATTTAAATGGATGTTTGCCGGTGACCACGGAATCATTAACCATCTTCTTTTATGGCTGGGAGTGATTGACCAGCCGATTCATTGGCTGATCAATGATCATACTTCATTGTACAGCACCATCATGGCCAACATCTGGATCGGGATTCCGTTCAATATGATCATTTTGCTGGCCGGTCTCCAATCGTTGCCTGAGGAAACCTATGAAGCGGCCAAAGTGGATGGAGCAGGAAAGATTCGGCAATTCTTTTTTATCACCCTTCCGCTTATGAAGCCTACTATCTTGACCTTGCTCATACTGGGCATTATTTACACCTTCAAAGTCTTTGACATCATATTGATTATGACCGGCGGGGGACCAGTCAACAGTTCAACGGTCTTGCCGTTCTACTCCTATGAAATGGCATTTACCAACTATAATTTTAGCCTTGGCGCCACCATAAACACCATTATGCTCGGTTTATTGGTACTTGTAGCTCTGGTCTATTTATGGCTGGTCAGAAAGGAGGAAAATGTGTAATGAATTCGCTCCCGAAGGTCAACAATAAATATTTTACGACGGCCATTGCTGTCATATCGACCATCATTTTTCTGTTCCCTGTATACTGGATGGTCACCACATCCATAAAACCGATGTCTGGCATTTTGGCAACCACTCCACAGATCATCCCTCACGAGATACAGTTTCAAGCTTATGTGAAAAATTTTATACAAGATACCGAGATTCTGAGATTCTTTTTAAACAGTGTTATTATCGCAACAGGTTCCATGATATTGACCTTGCTGTTTGCTTCACCATTCGCCTATGCGCTGGCCCGTCTGGAGTTGAAAGGAAAGGGCTGGATGATAGGATTTCTGCTGGTCGTCCAAATGCTGCCGAACATCATGCTTGCTTTACCGTTCTTTATCTTGTTTTCTAAACTTCATTTATTAAACCATTTTATTTCCTTGATCATTGCCAATGCCACGCTTTCCATGCCATTTGCCATACTTGTGCTTCGCCCATTTTTCATGTCCATTCCAAAAGGGCTTGAAGAAGCAGCGGTCATTGATGGATGCAACCGCTTTACCGCATTTTGGAAAATCGTTCTGCCGCTGGCAAAGCCCGGCCTCCTGACAGTTGGATCTTTCTGCTTTTTACACGCATGGGGGGACTTGCTGTTTGCTTTAATTTTGACCACGGACAAAAGCGTCCGGCCATTAACGGTTCATTTGTATACCTTTGTCGGGCAGTATGGAACCGATTGGAACTCCTTGATGGCGGTGGCAACCGTCTGTGTTATTCCGATCATCATTATTTTTATCGCGTTTCAAAAACATATCGTTGGAGGACTGGCCTCCGGGTCTGTTAAATAATCAGAAAATCAAAAAAGGAGAGAGTTCGATGAAATTAGGAGTATTTGCTGTGTTATTTTCAAAAAAGACATTTGAAGAAGCTTTGGATTACATAAAGGAAAGTGGGCTGGATACGGTAGAAATCGGCACTGGAGGCTATATCGGTGATGCCCACTGCAAGCCGGCTGAATTGCTGGCAGATGAAACAAAATTGAATGACTTTAAATATGCACTGGAGTGCCGGGGGATTCAGATCAGTGCCCTCAGCTGCCACGGAAACCCGTTGCATCCCAATCAAAATATTGCAGAAGAGCACCATCGAGTCTTTCAGGATACGGTTCGCCTGGCCGCAAAGCTTGGTGTTGAACAGGTGGTTACTTTCTCGGGATGTCCGGGTGAATCCGAGTATTCTCTTCATCCTGTGTGGATCACATGCCCTTGGCCGACCGATTTTTCTGAAGTTGTGGATTGGCAATGGAACGAAAAAGTCATTCCGTATTGGAAGGAGCAAAATGAGTTTCTAAAAGAACATGGCGTAAAAGCAGCCATCGAGCCGCATCCCGGATTTGTTGTATACAATACGGAAACGCTGCTTCGATTACGAAGAGAATGCGGAGATCAAATTGGCGCAAACTTTGATCCAAGCCATTATTTTTGGCAGGGGATGGACCCGGTCGCATGCATCCGGGCACTTGGAAGAGAAAAAGCGCTGTTTCATTTTCATGCCAAAGACACAAAAATCGATGGACAAAACCATCCATTAAATGGTGTACTTGATACAAAGAGTTATAGCGACATCGCCAACCGGTCGTGGGTGTTCCGAACCGTGGGTTACGGCCATGGAGAAGATACATGGAGGGATATCATCAGCGCTCTTCAAACGATTGGTTATAACGGAGCAATCAGCATTGAGCATGAAGATGGATTAATGAGTGTCGAAGAAGGATTCACAAAAGCAGTAGCCTTTTTAAAGGACAAATTGATTGAAGAAGGAGCTGTTGAGATGTGGTGGGCGTAAACCAAAAGCAGGTAAGGGTAGGACTGGTCGGCTATAAGTTTATGGGAAAAGCGCATTCTCATGCGTACCGGGATGTGTCGTTTTACTTTGACACAAAGGCGAAGCCGGTCCTGCAAGCCATCTGCGGACGCAATGAAGAAGGCGTGAAAGAAGCGGCAGCCACCATGGGCTGGCAAAGCTATGAAACAGATTGGCGAAAACTGATTGCACGTGATGACATTGATCTCATTGATATTGTCACTCCTAACAACAGTCATGCAGAGATTGCTATTGCAGCCGCACAAGCCGGCAAACATGTTTTTTGCGAGAAGCCGCTGGCTTTGACGCTGGAACAATCCCAACGGATGCTGGATGCGGTGGAGAAAAATGGTGTGGTACATATGATCAACCATAACTACCGGTTTGCTCCGGCCGTACAGTGGGCAAAAAAACTGATCGAAGATGGCCGGTTGGGTCAAATCTATCATATCCGAGCGACCTATTTGCAGGATTGGATCATGGACCCCGAATTTCCACTGGTTTGGCGGTTAAGCAAAGAGGTCTGCGGCTCCGGTGCATTGGGTGACTTGGCCGCACACAGCATCGATCTCGCCCGTTTTTTAGTCGGAGAATTCAAGGAAGTCAGCGGGATTATGGAAACATTCATTAAAGAACGGCCCATTGTGGAGGACAGTTCGGGATTAAGTGGCAAAGGATCATCCGAACAAAAAGGTCCTGTTGAGGTAGACGATGCAAGTGTATTCCTCGCCCGTTTTGAAAACGGTGCCATCGGAACGTTTGAAGCGACACGCTTTGCAGGAGGCAACCGAAACGGAAACCGGTTTGAGATCAACGGAGAAAAAGGATCCATTCGTTGGGATATGGAAAACATGAACAATCTTGATGTTTATTTTCATGAGGATGAAGATGGACTCCAGGGGTTCAGAACCATAAATTGTACCGAAGAGGTCCACCCTTATGCAGGCGCCTACTGGCCGGCAGCCCATATCATAGGTTACGAGCATACCTTCACCAACCTGATGGTGGAATTGATGAATGGCATTGATCAAGGATACAGTCCGCTACCAAACTTTGTTGACGGCGTCCGGAACCAGGCAATATTGGAAGCTGTGCAGGAATCGGCCCGGACTAAGCAGTGGGTTTCCCTGGCCGATGTCTTTAAAAAAGCAGAACACTCAGTAAAAAGTTAGACACATAGAAAGGCCCCTTAACATTTACGTGTTAAGGGGTTTTTTGTATGGAGAAATAGTTTACAAGAAAAGTATTTAACAATATACAATTCTTTTACGCTGAATTAACAAGGTTTTTACACAAGGGTTTTATACTGGACTAGTAACAGGAAAAATTTACATAAATCAAAGATCCATGATAATCAACAAAACAAAGGGGGGGATAAAATGAAGTCAATTCTCAATGCGGTAATGAACCGCGCCATACTTATGATTACGTTAATCGTATTAATTATGGTCTGGGGTGCTGTCGGCGCCTGGAAGATTCAGCGGGATTATCTGCCGGAGATCAGCAATGCGACTCTAACCGTTTCTGCTCAAGCTCAGAATTTCTCAGCCGATCAAGTGAAAACCTCTATTACCAAACCTATTGAACAAGCCGTCAGAGTGGTTGATGGCCTTCAGGACATTGAGACAAGTTCGTATCAGGGAGGCTCATTCTTGCGGCTCAATTTTCCCATGAGCTACGATATGAAACAAGCTGAAACGGATGTACGTGCGGCTATTGATGATTTGCAATTGCCTTCAGGGTTAAAAAAGCCAGTTGTTACCCGGTTAAGTACTCATTCGTTTCCGATCATGAGCATCAATCTGACCAGTTCATCTGCCAATGTGACAGAAAACGGGTTAAGGACCCTGATACAGGAAGAGATCGCGAATGAGCTAAAAACGGTACCAGGTGTCAAAGATATAAAAGTTACTGGCGGCGGAAACGCGGGTTACTCTCTACAATTAAATCCTGAAAAGCTGAAGAAAGAAGGATTGTCGATTGACGATGTACAATCCGCATTGGAAAAGAAACATTCAACCATGCTTCAAGGCAATGTAGCTAATCAAATCTCTTCTTTTCCCATTCAAGTCACCGGCTGGATATTATCTAAAAATGATCTCATGCAGTTGCCAATCAAGCGACAGGATGGTCATACAATACCTCTTTTCCGTGTAGCTGATATTTCTAATGCTGTTGTCAATCTTCAAACCATTTCACGGACAAATGGATCACCGAGTGTGCAGCTTGATGTACTAAAAACTTCCGAATCTACCATCACAGAAGTAGGGGAACGGGTAAAAAGCAAACTGAGTGCTATACCTGAAATTAAGAACCATGAAGTCAAATCGGTTATTTTATTTGATCAAAGCCAGGAAGTAAACACTTCATTACAGGGTCTGGTAAAAGAAGGACTGCTCGGATGTCTCTTTTCCATGATTTGTGTCTTCCTCTTTTTCCGTCAGGTGCGTTCAACGTTGCTTATCGTTTTATCTCTGCCCGTTTGTTTACTGGCAACAACAGGGATTTTGTACACGATGGGAATAAGTTTAAACTTGCTGACAGTTTCCGGGTTAATTGTTGCAATGGGACGTGTGGTTGATGATTCCATTGTAATTCTGGATAATATGAACCGAAAAATTCAGGAGGCTGGCGGAAGAATTAGAAAACAACTAGTAGTTGGAGCGGTTGCTGAAATGCTGCCTGCCATCGTTTCCTCAACTGCAACAACAATAGCTGTTTATATCCCAATCGCGTTGATCGGAGGACTGATCCGTTCTGCTTTTTCCGGTTTTGCCTGGTCGGTGGTTATCGCGCTTGTTATTTCTCTTGCTGTTGCCATGTTTATCGTTCCTACACTTTATTATGTAGTCTGGAAAACAAGTCCAGGAAAAAGTCAGGATCCACTTGAATCACAAGCCAGAATGCTGTTGCATTGGGGGTTCCAATATGAAAAGAGAATTGTTGCGATCATCCTTGTCCTATTTGTTCTAAGTGGTGTGGGAGCTGCTTTTTTGCCGGTCAATTTTCTTCCAATGGCCCATAAACCAGGTCAAATTGGCGTGCGTCTGGAATTACCCCAAACCACATCATTAGAAAATATGGAAGCTGAAGTTGAAAAACTTGAAGGGGAGTTAAAAGCAAACAAAAAGGTAAGCGGGTTTTCTTCTTTGCTTGGATCATCGTTCACCCCGGAATCAGATGATGTTTTTGATGCAGGGGGCGGTTGGATTCAAAAGCCAAACGTGGCCAATTTATTGGTTAGCCTAAAACAAGGAACAGATGTTAATTCGTTTATGAAAGTATTGCAAAAACAACTGGATGCACGGTCAGGAAAAGCAATTTATACCGTAACCAATCAACGAATAGCGGGAGATGATTCTCAGTTAAAGATTAATCTTACAGGAGCAGCTCCCGAGACATTGGAAGCTATGGCGCAAAGTATAGGGCAGCATCTCTCACATATTCCCGGGCTCGCAGTTGAGAACATAGCAGACCAGGAAGGAACGGTGAAAGGGTATCGCATCAATCTCGATCAAAAAGCGATTGAACGAAATGGCATTAAAGAAAGTGATGTGCTCCAGCGAATACAGTACTATACTTCTGAAGGAGCCATCGGACAATTGAACATTAATGACACTTCATTCCCGGTTGTTTTCAAAAATACTCAGAGTTTAAATCAGAATGAAGAGGCGTCTGATTCCTTAGCCCGGCTAAGTAATGAAACGTTTACTGCAAACAAGGGACAGCAAGTGAAGCTCCGTGAGCTGGCAACGGTTGAGGCAGATAAAGATGGTACGGAAATTCAGGAAAAAGCCGGAAAGCCATATGCAGAAGTGACCGCAAATATCATCTCCAGTGATCTGGGTGGTGTTTCAAGGCAAGTGAAGGATGAAATGGAAAAACTGGATTTACCAGAGAATATTCAGTATTCATTTTCTGGCATACCGGAGCAAGTTAATGAAATGATGTATGAAATGGCCATAGCTCTCGCCTTTTCCTTTCTGCTCGTACTTATGATTGTCAGTTTGGTATTTAAGGGCTGGAAGGGACCATTATCTGTTCTGATATGTGTTCCATTAGCATTTATCGGCTCAGTCATCGCCATGTTCATCTTCCGGCTGGAATGGGATTTGGCAGCTTTGGTTGGATTATTAATGCTAACAGGAATTGTAGTTACCAACGGAATCGTCCTTGTGGATAAAATCGAAAGAAATATTGCAAGAGGAGCTTATCTTGAGGAGGCTGTTCGTTCTGCTGCTTTAACAAGGGCACGCCCCATTATAACAACAGCTCTTACGACGGTATTAACGGTTCTTCCTTTGGCACTTTCTTCACGTCAGGATGCTGTGGTATCACAAACTCTGGGTATTGTTGTCATTGGAGGCTTAGTCACTTCCACTTTTTGCAGCTTGATCATTATTCCGATTTTTTATAAGGGGATGAATAGAAAGGCACTGCCTGACCGTACAGAACACGAGCAAAAAAATTATGCCTGAATGAAACCTGCAGCAACCATGCTGCAGGTTTCATTCATTAAGAAATAATTTGAATATTTTACATTATTAATCAATTAAATTTACGTTAACGTAAAGAAAGATTAAAAGTGGAGGAGTATTCTAATCTAGAAATACATACCAAATGATAGGAGAGAGGCAATTGTTGAAAAACAAGAAAAAGTTCATAACGGGGATCGCGCTCAGCACTGTTCTGCTTGGCTCGGCAAGCGTATATGCCACGGTGCAGGATCCTTTCGGTAAAAAACTGGTCGGTCGGCAGCCCGGCGGTAAAGTGGTAACTCCGGTCAACCAACTCGTAACACCTGCCGGCAAGCAAATTGAATTTGGCGGAAATCCTATTTCACTGGCGGTTCATCCGAATGGTAAGACAGCAGTTGCATTAAATGGAAGAACAGATTATGGCGGAAATGGATTAAATGTGATCAATCTTGAGACCGGGAAACTTATGGCTACAAGTTTTAAATTGAAACTTTCTCACATGTGGGGTGTAGCCTATTCTCAGGACGGAAAAGAGTTATATGCAACAGGTTCAACCGGCAAAACTGGTAAAGTTGTTGTCATGTCTGTCGCTCAAGATGGAACTCCATCAGTTAAAGCGACTTATGACCTTCCTGAGGCAGCTGCAGGCGGAAATATTAATCCTCTCGATATCAGGGTAGCGCCATATGGACAACTCCTTGTTGCGCTAAACCGGGATAACAGTCTGGGGCTGATCGATCCGACAACCGGGGAAATCACATCCAAAATCGCGGTTGAAAATGCGCCCACCAGTGTTTGGATAGACGGAGATAAGGCATATGTAACCAATCAGGGAGGAAGAAAGCCAAAGCCTGGTGATGCCACCGTTGATTCTTCCGGGACACAGGTGGTCATTAACAAGAAAACAGGGGCGACATCAACAGGAACCGTTTCAGTCATAGACCTTAACACAAAGAAAGTAATCAAAAACATTAAAGTGGGCGTCCAGCCTGAAAGAATGACGCAATCCGGTCAGTATTTATTTGTAACGAATACCAACAGTGATTCTGTATCCGTTATCAACACAAAAACAAATAAAGTGGTTCAAACCATTGATGTAAAGCCATATCCTAAATCGAAAAAGGGAGCAGCTCCAAACTCGATTAAAATGCTGGATGATCAACGTTTGCTTGTAACATTAGGAAGAGCAAACGCTGTAGCCGTCTATGACTGGCAGGGACCAAAAAAGAAACCGGAACTTCTCGGTTTGCTGCCAACCGCTTGGTTCCCGGTCGATATGGCAATGGATTCCAAAAATAAACGACTCATTGTGGCAAATGCTGATGGAGTCGGCTCTCTTGGACCGGCAAGGACATCCACTATTCAGGGTATTACGGTTTCCGGCCACTCTTCCTATGCTCAGGTTGGGTCGATATCACTGATGCCGATTCCGTCAACGGGAGACATAATTAAAGGGACAAAGAAAGTGTATGAAAATAACAATTGGTATGGCTTAAAAGATTTAAATGCCAAGGCCCGCCCAAACAAAAAGCCGGTTGCCATGCCGGAACGGGTAGGTGAGCCTTCTACCATTAAGCATGTATTTTACATTATTAAGGAGAACAGAACGTATGACCAGGTACTCGGTGATTTAGGAAAGGGCAATGGCGAACCGGCCATCACTCAGTTTGGTGAAGAAGTGACACCGAATTTTCACAAGCTGGCTAACACTTTTCCGCTTCTGGACAATTTTTATGTGTCAGGGATTCAATCAGCAAGTGGCCATCAATGGGTGATGCAAGGAACCAATACAGATTACGAAGACAAAGAAACCGATACAGCTAACGTAAGAAGCTACCCCGGTGGAGCAGGAGATCCAATGGCCTATGCACCGACTGGACATCTATGGGACCAAGCCCGTAAATATAATGTTTCTGTAGAAAACTTCGGAGAAGATACCACCGGCTTTGTCGGGCCGGAAGAGTTTGGAACGTGGACAGACTGGTACAATGATTATTTAAACCTTTCTGGTAAACAGGAAGGAGATCTTCATGTTCCGATTGGCCATTATAAAGCTACTTACGATATTCCATCATTAGGACCAATCACGCACAAACCGTACCCAACGTTTGATATGAACATTCCAGATCAATACCGTTTTGAAATCTTCAAAAAGAAATTTGAGAAACATGTAAAAAATAATGATCTTCCGGCATTAAACACGCTTTGGGTAACAAATGATCATACAGCAGGAACAGCCACCGGGAATCCTACCCCGCAGGCCATGGTGGCAGACAATGATTTGGCTGTCGGGAAAATAGTTGATCTTATTTCTCATAGTCCGTATTGGAAGGACTCCGTGATCTTCGTTACAGAAGATGATGCACAGAACGGATTGGACCATGTAGACGGACACCGGGAACCGGCTTATGTTATAAGTCCATGGGTTAAAAAGGAGATTACCAACAGCCGTTATTGGACCGTTATCAACATGGTTCGAAGTATTGAACAAATCCTTGGACTTCCAGCAATGAACCAAAACGATGCGGCTGCTCAGCCAATGAGCGAAATTTTTACGAACAAGCCTGATTTTACACCGTATAAAGCTGAAGGTAACCGCATTCCGCTGAATACCCTGAACGGCCAGCCGAAAGCTAATACTGCTGCACTAGCCAATACAGAAGAAACGACATCAACTTCAAAAATACTGGCGCAGAAATGGACGGAGTGGTCAAATAAGAACAAAAAGTTCTTGAGCGGAAAAACCGCTTCCCCAGATGAAGTCAACGCCAATATGTTAAATCACGCCGTCTGGTATGCAACAAAAGGGTTTGATACTCCATATCCGGGAGATAAAGCTCCTCTTGCGCCTGATGTAGTGGCTCAGCAACCCGAAAGCAAAGCACCGTCACCTGCAGACAATGACTAATAATGAAAAAATGGGTCTCTCCGAATAAGGAGAGACTTTTTATGATAAAAAATTTTCATTATTTGATGAATTAAGACAAAAGCATAGCGAATAGCTCAATTTTATGGTTATAATAGGGTTAAAAAATTTCAAGGAGCTGTGACAATTGACAACAACGTTAACAAAAGGACCGTACAAAGCCGATCATGTTGGGAGTTTTTTACGCCCTGAGCGAATTAAAGAAGCCCGTGTCCTTCACCAAAATGGAGACATTACGAGAGAGCAGCTTCGTAACATTGAAGATGAAGAAATTACACGTCTTGTGGAAAAACAAAAAGAAGCAGGGCTGCAGGCCGTAACGGACGGAGAGTTTCGCCGTGCCTGGTGGCATTTTGATTTTTTGTCTCAATTAGAAGGTGTGGAACTTTACGAAACAGACGCTGGCATTCAGTTTAACGGTGTACAAACGAAAGCACACGGAATCAAGGTCGTTGGCAAACTGGACTTTAGCGACCATCCGATGCTTGAAGATTATAAATTCCTTCATGACCTTGCAGGGGACCATGTCGCAAAATTTACCATCCCCAGCCCCAACATGCTGTTTTTCAGGGGAACGATTGATGAAAAGGTATATCCGGACAAAGATGAATTTTTTAACGATCTGATCACGGTTTACCAGAAAGCCATTCAAGCCTTTTATGATGCAGGCTGCCGGTATCTGCAGCTGGACGATACGGCGTGGGCGGTTTTCTTCTCTGAAAAGGGTCAGGAACAGATTGCCGCTAAAGGTTACTCAATGGATGAATTGCTTGAACGATTTACACGTGCCATTAATGAATCCATTGCCAAAAAGCCCGAAGACATGGTCATCACCATGCACATCTGCCGAGGAAACTTTAAATCCAGCTATACGGCAAGCGGAGGCTATGACAATGCTTCCGAATACATTTTTGGAAAATTAAAGGTGGACGGGTTATTCCTTGAATTTGATGATGAGCGTTCCGGCGGCTTCGAACCTCTTCGCCATGTGAACCGGCAGGATTTACAGATTGTTCTGGGACTGATTACATCAAAATTCGGCGAATTGGAAGATTCGGAACTCATCAAAGAACGAATTCGTGAGGCTTCCCAGTATGTGCCACTGGATCAAATCTGTCTCAGCCCTCAGTGCGGATTTTCTTCCACAGAGGAAGGAAATCTGCTGACAGAGGAGCAGCAGTGGGAAAAAATTAGACATGTCGTTTCCATTGCAAACGAGGTATTGAAATAAAACATTCTATAAAATAGTAAGAGAACGAGGGGCATCCTGCTGGGATGGCTCTTTTTTTAATTTTCAAAAAATTTATTGTCTCCTTCTTTCGCATATGGTATGTTGATGTTGAAAATACAAAATTTTGTACAAAGCGTGGTAGAACACAAATGAATGAACGGCTTTTATCAAAAAAAGGAATGATCCTGCAAAAAATAGCAGAATCCTTCTTATTCATTAAAGTGGATCATCGCATCCCAAAGATTGGCGATTTAGCCAGTAGAAACGGTGTGGGCAGAGGCACGATCCAGACTGTTCTAAAATACCTGGAGGAAAGCGGAAGTATCCGGCTTCATGCCAAAGGTCATTTGGGGACTTTTTTACGGTACAAAAACACCCCTCAGCTCTTGAAATTTTGCGGCATGGAGCGATTAACGGGAATTATGCCTTTGCCTTATTCCAAAAAGTACGAAGGGCTCGCATCCGGACTTTCTTCCGAGTTTCAGGCGCAAGGAATGGAATTAAGTATTGCATTCATGAGAGGAGCAAAACTCCGGCTTCATGAGGTAGTGCAGGGCAGGTACGATTTTGCCATCGTTTCCAGGTTTTCGGCAAATGAAGCCATGAAGGAGCATCCTGAACTTTCCATTCTTCTTTCGTTTGGAAGCTACTCCTATGTATCCAAACATGCGGTTATTTTTTCAGACCGAAAATACAAAAGGTTTGAAGACGGGATGAAGATTGGAATTGACCCGTTCTCAACTGACCAACAAGTTTTGATTAAAGAAGAGACAAAGAATAAAAACGTGCAATACATCGAGCTGAACTACATGCATTTGCTTCGGCATATTCAGGCAAAAACAATCGACGCCACCATCTGGAATATGGATGAGGTGGATAATGAACGCTATCACACCATGCCGCTTTCTTCGCCACTTGCACAAAAGAAGGAAGAGTATATGGGGGAGGCCGTATGTGTAGCCCGGAAAGACAATAAAAAGGGAGCTTATGGACTGAGCCTGGTTCATTTAGAAAAGGTAAAACAGATTCAGGAAATGGTAGAAACAGGAGATCATCTCCCTAAATATTAATGAAGTTTTTTTGAAAGGAGGATTTAAGTGAAAGGATTGCTGGAACGCCTGGAGTTGTTAAAAAGCAGCGATTCCATTACAGAGACGGCTTTTGACATCTGCCGGAAGACCATTCAGAAATTTGTAAGCGAGAATGAAGCGGACCAGTACACCATGCTGATTACACATCTCGCAATGGCACTAACAAGAATAGAAAGAGAGCAGGAGCTGTTCCCGCCGCCAACGGATATCATGATGGAAGTCTATCAATCTCCGAAAATGGAGGAAGCACGGGGACGTGTCGGCTGGATTGAAAAACTGTTAAATCAAAACTTGCCAGAAGAAGAAAAAGAGTTTTTATACCTGCATTTTGTGAATGTGCTATCAGCCTAGCAGAGGGGGAGACAAATGAGGATTGCAATCGGAGGACAAGTGGAAAAGCAGGAAATTGAACAGTTGGTCAAGGCTGCAGGAGGAGATCAGGTTAACGTCGTTATAAAATCGGATCTGGAAGCGGCCATGCTCATTAAATCAGGCGGAGCGGATTATTACCTCGGAGCCTGCCATACCGGGGGAGGCGGAGCACTTGCCATGGCCATTGCTCTATTGGGAAAACCGCAATGTGCCACCATTTCCATGCCTGGTAAAAAGCCGGTTAAAGAACAGGTGGAACAAGCGGTGGAATCAGGAATAAAAGCATTTGGTTTTACAGGAGATCATAAGGAACAAGCGGTGGAATACGTAATGGGAGCCTTACTGAAACAATACACATAGATCAAAAACAAAAAAATAAGGGGGATAAATCATGCTGGAAGCGGGGTTAATGGTTTGTATTGGTGCGCTTGCTGCAGTTATGGCAAATTTGGGAATCGCCGTTTTTAATGATGGTCTCCGTCCAATCGTACCAGAAAATCTGGAAGGACGGATGAGCCGCAAAGAATTGGGAGTAACTGCATTCGCCATGAGCTTTGGTCTTGTCATCGGGTTTGGAATTCCGATCTCGATTGCAGGAAGTATTATCTTAATCCACAGTATCTTGCTTGGTACTGATATCATCGGTCTGGCGTTTAACCGGAGCAAAGTGAATGCCGTATTGGCAGGTGTGGCAGGAGCCCTATATGGACTTGGCATTTACTATGGACTCCAGTCGGTCGTTGAAGTGTTTAAAATGCTGCCTCTTAATTTCGTGGATGGATTCAATAAAGTGGGCGAACCGGTGGTTGTTTCTTTTATGGTGTTCCCTGCCATTGCTGTTGCCTTGCAATTCAGCATCAAGAAAGGTGTACTTACCTTTATCGCAGCAGCCATTGCCCGTCAGCTTATCGTCTTTGCCAACACGGAAAAACTGATTTCGATTAACGGAACACAAGTTGTATTAAGTCCTGAAGGTATTGCTTTAATCATAGGAATGGTCTTTTTGCTTTCGTTTGCCATGAGGGAAAAATCCGAAGATCAGAACCTTTCCATACTTGCCTCGTTGTTTACCGAACGGGTCGCAAAGATCAAGAAATACTCCTGGGTATTAATGATCAGCGGCGCGCTCGTGGCCGTTGCAACCAATCAGCTTATGATTGCCGGAGATCCCATTTCTCTTAACCTGCTTTCTGACGGCAAGATTTCCGAAGGCGGTATTGCTTCACTCGCTAAAGCGATAGGATTCGTCCCGTTAATCGCAAGTACCGCCATTGCAACGGGGGTTTATGGCCCTGTTGGATTTACCTTTGTTTTTGGCGCAGGTATTTTTTCACCTAACCCTTTCCTCGCCGCCCTTCTGGGGGCAGTTATTATCTTTGCCGAAGTAATGCTGCTGACACAGTTAGCCAAAGTGCTTGACCGCTACCCGGGTATTCGTGAATCCGGCGAAAACATTCGTACCGCCATGACACGGGTGCTTGAAGTGGCTTTGCTGATCGGCGGTGCGAACGCGGCCAACGCCATTGTTCCAGGACTCGGTTTTTTTGCGATTGCCGGACTCTATTTGCTCAACGAGGCGGCAGGCCGGCCGATTGTCCGCATGGCTGTAGGTCCAATCGGGGCTATCGCCGTGGGGATTCTCGGAAATATTCTCGTGTGGATTGGATTGTACACACCGCCTGCAGGCTAAGGAGGAGAATACATGCTTATACAAACCGTGAAAGGTCTGATCGAGCCAGATGAATTAGGTATCTGTGCCTGTCATGAACACCTATATGTGGATTTAAGTCATATCAAAAACGACAAGGATTGCTGTTTGCAGGATGAAAAGTTAGTCGCCGAAGACTTGGAGCAATTTAAAGTGCTCGGCGGCCGGACGGTGATCGAGGTCACGAATGATGGAATGGGCAGGAACCCAGAGATCCTGAAACAATTGAGCACAACGCTCGATCTGCACATTGTCGCAAGTACAGGCTGTTATAAGGATCCTTTTATCCCAGAAGATAAACAGCAATGGACCCGTGATCAGTTTACTGAGTGGATGGTAGATGAAATTTGTTACGGTATTGCTGGAACAGGCATCAAGCCAGGGGTCATTGGTGAGATTGGCAGCAGTTTCAATGAATTTAAACCCATTGAAACAGAATTATTCCATGGCGCTATAGAGGCAGCCCGTCAGACGGGTTTGCCTCTCTCCACCCATACCACTCTGGGAACGTGCGCTGCCGAACAGATCGATTTGTTTATTACAGAAGCATTACCGCTTCATCAGGTCATCATCGGACATCAGGACTTAAACCAGGATAACGGAGTCGTTTTGGACGTATTGAAAAGCGGGGCATATGTCGCTCTCGACACGATCGGTAAAGAGAATTACCGATCGGATCAGGATCGCTTGAATGCTCTGCTTCTTTTTTTGGAAGAGGGATATGAAGACCAACTGCTGCTTTCCAGTGATCTAACGAGAAAATCCCATCTGCGTTCTTTCGGCGGACAAGGGTATGATGTTGTTCTCCGGTCGTTTGTTCCTGCCTTGAAAAAACAGGGAGTGACAGACGCGGTCATGCAGAAGCTGTTGAAGGAAAATCCGAAAAAGGCGTTCAGCATTAAGGAGAGGGGGTGAACAGGGTGCGACTTAAATATGCGGAATCTATGTTGGAGAACCGAACAATGGAAGAAGCAAAGGAACTGCAGTTTCGATTGGTAGAAGAGATGACTAAAGTCTTTCACCACAATTCATTTTTTACCCTCGGCGATGTCGGGTTGCATCCCGACCATCACCGGCCGCAAACGACAGCAAAGGCGGAAAAAGTAATCGCCAATGTATTTGGCAGTGAAGCGTGTGCACTGGCAAGAGGAAGCGGAACCGGTGCCATCCGGTTAGCGTTAAGTATTTTAGCTGGGCCGGGGGATTCCATTTTTGTCCATGATGCACCGATATACATGACCACAAGGGAAACCTTTCGCCTGATGGGGTTAGTGCAGAAACCGGTAAATTACAACAGCAAGGAGCAACTGATTAAAGCCTTACAGAAACATACAGAAATCAAGGTATTTTATGTTCAGCATGCAAGGCAGCAGCCAACAGACACTTATCGGATTCAGGAAGTGATTTCTCAAGTCAAAGATCTCCGGCCGGATGTAATGATCATTGTCGATGATAATTATTGCGCTTTAAAAATGAAAGGAATAGGCGTTGAATATGGGGCCCATGTTTCCACCTTTTCCGGTTTTAAAGTTCTGGGGCCAGAAGGAATTGGAGTCATTTTGGGAACGAAAAATTTCATCGAAACACTCCATAAGCGCAATTATTCAGGAGGGGGACAGGTTCAAGGGCATGAAGCCCATGAATTGCTGCGCGCCATGACGATGGCACCTGTTATGCTGGCCATTCAAAATGAACAGGTGGAAGATTTGTGCGAAAGACTAAATAAAGGAGAGGTCCCCTTCGTAAAAGAGGCGTATATTACCAATTCCCAGTCAAAAAATGTGATCGTAGAGCTGAAGAAGCCCATTGCACAAAAAGTAATTGAAAACGCAAGTTGCCATGGTGCAGCGACCTACCCGGTTGGCGCTGAATCGAAATATGAACTGTTGCCCATGATTTACCGTGTATCCGGCAGTTTCCTTGAGCATCAGCCGCGGTTAAAGGAATTTGGTCTCCGCGTCAATCCGATGAAAGCTTCGGCACTAACCGTGCTAACGATACTTAACAAGATAATGGATGACATATCATAAGGAGCTCCCGACGATGTTTACAGACATGATGAAAAAGAGAAACCCGGCATTAGTCAAAGCAGCTGCAGCCCTTCATCAAAACGGGTCCATTCCGCCCAATACGTATGTGATTGACCTCGATTCCTTTTGCCGCAATGTTCAAAGTCTCTCCCGGTGTGCCAAAGAGCATGATTTGCAATTGTATTACATGACAAAACAAATCGGGCGAAGCGGTTATATTGGACAGGTCATTGAAAAGAACGGCATTTCAAAAGCAGTTGCTGTGGATATCGATGAGGCATTTAATCTGAAGAAAGCAGGCTGCCAAATCGGAAACGTCGGGCATTTGGTTCAGCCGGGAAACAAGCAGTGGAAGGAAGTTCTCACCAAAATCTGCCCGGAAGTGATCACCCTTTTTTCCTTGGAGCGGGCAGAACAGCTGTCTGAGGCCGCTTTGTCTCTTGGAAAATCGCAGAATGTGATACTCCGTGTTATCAGTGAACACGATGTGTTGTATCCAGGCCAGCATGGAGGGTTTCCCCTCAACACAATAAATGCTGCTGTCCCTGAATTGCTCAAGCTTCCAGGAATAAACGTGACTGGCTTGACCAGCTTTCCGGTTCTGCAGCTAAACAAAGGTCAAACCGGTTTTGATTTTACAATGAACCTCGAAACGTTAAAAAAAGCGAGAGAGATCATGGAGGATAAGGGGGTGAGGGTGACTCATATTAATGCGCCGGGTTCAACAAGCTGCTTTACAATCCCTTTTTTAAAAGAACATGGTATTACCCATGGAGAGCCGGGGCATGCCATGACCGGAACCACACCGCTTCATGCTTATACATCATCACTGCAAGAAACCCCATGCCTGGTTTATGTTTCAGAAATTTCCCATATGGATGATTACGCGGCTTATACGATTGCTGGAGGCTTTTACGCAAGGTCCAATATGGAAAAAGCGTTTTATGGAAATACCCCTCAACGTCTATTGAAACAAGAAACAAGCGTGCAGCCTCCGTCTTACGAAAATATCGATTATTATGGAAGCCTTGAGAAAAACGATGGAATGAATGTTGGAGATTCAGTGATCTATGCCTTTCGGTCACAGATTTTTGTCACGAGGTCCCATGTGGCTTTTATTCAACGAACAAATTCTCATAGCCCGGAGGTGGTTCACTTTCAGCGGAGAGGGATGTGAAAAAAATAAAAGGGTAAAGGAGTGATTGTGTTGAAGAAATGGTTGAGTACTTTTATGGCGCTTTGTTTGATTTCTGCTGCAATACCTGCCGGAGCGGAGGCGTCTGCTCAAGCGACAAAACTAACATACGGTCATGCTGAATCGGTAGGAATGAGTTCCACGACGTTAGGGAAAATTGACGGGGTAGCCAAGCAGGCGATCCAAACCGGAATGACGCCTGGCGCTGTCGTCTTGGTCGCGAGAAATGGGAAAATCGTAAAAGAAACTGCATACGGAGATGCACAAAAATATGACATGGGCGTTCTGCTCTCCCATCCCCGTAAAATGAAAAAGAACACGCTTTTTGATTTGGCTTCTGTAACCAAAGTTATGGGTACCACACAAGGCATCATGAAGCTTGTAAATGAAAAAAAGCTGAAGCTCTCCGACCCGGTTGTAAAGTATATCCCTGATTTCGGACAAAATGGAAAAGAGCATGTGACGATTGCCGATTTACTTACACATACTTCCGGATTAACCCCTTGGAAACCAACTTACTTATATGCCAGAAATCCTAAGCAAGTGTTGGAGATCATCAACAACTTACCCCTGGAATACCCGACAGGCACTAAGCGCGTTTACAGTGATTTTAGTTTTATGACCCTTGGCTTTGTCATCGAAAAAATCACCCACCGGCCACTTGATGTCTATCTGGAAAAACAAATCTACCAGCCACTGAAACTAAAAAATACGATGTTTACCCCTGATGCCAGTCTGAGGCACAAGATTGCTGCGACTTCATGGGGAAACCCTTACGAATATAAAATGATAGACGATCCCAATTTCGGCTATTATGTAGAAGAGGATCCGAACATGTTTCCTGGCTGGCGGCATTACACGCTGGTAGGAGAAGTGAATGATGGCAACAGTTTTTATGGAAATGGAGGAGTTGCCGGCCATGCCGGACTGTTTTCAACAGCAAGGGATTTAGCCGTCATCGGCCAAATGATGCTGAACGGCGGTTCTTATGGGAAGGAAAAGGTGTATGGGGCAAAAACCATTCAAAACTTCACCTCGGAGCATGCATTTGGACAGGCATATGGCTGGGAAAAGGGCAAAAACTGGTACATGGGAGACTATTACTCTTCCAAAGCGTTCGGACATACCGGCTTTACCGGCACACAAGTAATTTTTGATCCGGCATATAACCTGCAAATTATCGTACTGACCAACAAGCAGAATAACGGACCACTTCCAAGTGGGAGTTATCCAAGTACAGGTCCGCTTTCAAAGGAAATCGCCAATCTAGTTTATACTTCTATCAAAAAATAAGATACTAGACTTTAATTTTAAAAGAGGTGGTTTTACATGAAGTTTGACTATCATACTCACCATGACCGATGTGGCCATGCGGAAGATTGCATTCGCTCATACATTGAGGCCGCAATCGAAAACCATTTGGGCATGATCGGAATCTCTGACCATTCACCTTATCTGTACAGTGAAGAAGACCATCTCTTTCCAGGTATTGCGATGGCCAAAAGCCACTTTCCCCAATACATCAAGGAGGTTCTTCAGCTCAAGGAAGAGTATCAGGGAAAAATTGAAGTGCTATTGGGTGTGGAATCGGACTTTTTTCCCGAGCATGCCGAGATGTACCAGCAATACTATGAGCAATTTCCGCTCGATTACATTATCGGATCGGTGCATCATGTGAGCGGACTAAGTATTTTTAAAAGAAACCGCTGGGAGGGGTTAACCGAAAAACAAAAGCAGGAAACGAAAGAAACCTACTATGATTTGATCGAGCAATCGGCCAAAAGCGGGATTTTTCAGATCCTCGGCCATATCGATGCCATGAAAGGTTACTATCCTGCTTTTTCCACAATTCAGACCGAGGCCGTCGATAAAACGTTGAAAACCATCTCGCAGTATGAAATTGCCATCGAAATTAATACATCCGGAAAGAACAAAGACTGCGGAGGATGGTATCCCGCAGATGAGCTACTCGAACGTGCCCTGTTCCATGGTGTAGCCGTGACGTTTGGCTCTGATGCTCATACCCCGAAGCGAGTCGGCGATGAATTTGAAGAAGTCCAGACGCGATTAAAAGAGATCGGGTTCCGGGAGTGGGCATATTTTAGAAACAAAAAAAGATATATGACGGAATTATAAGCAGCTTCTTCTGAAGTTGCTTTTTATTTTTGTATTTACAAGGATTTACTTTTTTAGATGGTAGGTCTATTATAGAAGATAATTTAATAGCAGAATAGTCTGATAACTTCATCTTTAAAGGAGGGAAATGATCGTTATGGGAGATACCGTTTTATGCAACCGCTATCAAAGTGAAAGGAGAGTGAAGAATGACAGCGATGAATCTGGCGTATTTGTTAAGCAAATCTGCAGCGGCTTATCCGGATCATAATGCCATTATTTATGGAGAAAAAACTTTAACATTTCAACAGCTGAACCATCGGGTTAATCGATTGGCTCATGTATTGAGAAATAACTTTAAACCCGAAGATCGGGTTGCCATTCTTTCTCCCAACCGGCCGGAAATCCTTGAAGTGATGTTTGCGGTTTGGAAGGCAGGCCTGGTTGTTGTTCCGCTGAACTTTCGTCTCCATAAAAATGAAGTCCTGTTTATTTTAAACCACAGTAAAGTTTCCGGCTTGTTTTATGATGGCATGTATCAGGAACAAATTGCAGGAATGAAGGATAATCTATCAGCACATCAGCTTATTTCATTCGATCAAAACTACGAAAGCCTTTTGTGCCAGGGGAAGAAGGATGAAGAAACGGCCACTGTTAATGGAGATGATTTGGCCTGGCTTTTTTACACCTCCGGAACCACTGGCCGCCCTAAGGGAGCTATGCTGACTCATCGTAATTTGCTGCTTATGGTCCTTAGTTTGTGTACTGATTTGTATCCTTTCAGTCACCGTGACATTGGTTTGCATGTCGCTCCATTAAGCCACGGATCCGGCTTATATGCATTGCCTCTTATCGCGCAAGGGGGAACCCAGGTTATTTTGGGGTCAAGCAACTTTAAGCCTGAACGAGTTTTTGAGCTTATAGAAAAGCATAAAGTGAGCATTTTGCCGTTTCTGGCCCCGACCATTGTGAAGCGGTTAACCGATTCGGATGTGAAAAAGCAATATAGGCTGGATTGTCTTAGGTGCGTCCTATACGGTGGTGCGCCGATGTATGTGGAGGATTTAAAAGCGGCTATGCATTCCTTTGGTTCGATTTTTGCCCAAGTGTATGGCCAGGGAGAATGCCCAATGACCATTACCGGTTTAAACCGGGAACAGCACCAGCTGGGAGACGAGGCCGTATTATCATCCGCGGGAACAGCCCGGACAGGAGTTGAAATTGCTGTCTTTAATCAAGATGATAAATTACCTGCCGGGCAGATCGGAGAAGTAGCCGTTAAAGGAGATTTGGTCATGAAAGGCTATTGGAATGATCAGTCAGCCACTGAAAAAACCGTAAAAGATGGCTGGCTTTATACAGGAGATGTCGGATATATCGATGATAAAGGATTTCTGTACATACTGGACCGTACGAAAGACATGATCATCAGTGGAGGCAACAATATTTATCCGCGTGAAGTGGAGGAGGTATTGCTACAGCATCCTAACATTGATGAACTGAGTGTATTTGGCCTTCCGGATGCGGAATGGGGCGAGGCGGTCTGTGCCGCCATTGTCTTAAGAGAAGGGCAGAGTCTTTCAGAGCAGGAAATAAAGGAGTATTGCAAAGCATATTTAGCCAGCTATAAAAAACCATCAGCTATTCATTTTGTAAACTCGTTGCCCAAGAATGCCTATGGGAAAATCATGAAAAAAGAGCTTCGTGGCCACTTTTCAAAGAATTACTCTTTATAACAATAACATAAGCAAAGGAGCATGCATCATGAAAAAAAGCCGAATTTTGTTCGCAAGTCTGGCCGGATCGGTTATTGAATGGTATGACTTTTATTTGTATGGTACCGCTACGGGTCTTGTTTTTTCAACACTTTATTTTCCTTCACATGATCCGTCTATTTCTCTTTTGCTTGCTTTTTTAACCTTTGGAGCAGGGTATGCTGCAAGACCCCTGGGAAGTATTATTTTTGGTCATATGGGAGACCGGATCGGAAGAAAAGCGTCCTTGATATTTACGTTAATTGGCATGGGCGGCAGCTCAATGCTGATTGGTGTACTCCCTACCTATGCGCAGGTTGGGTTGTTGGCACCGATATTGCTCGTCGCACTTCGCCTGATTCAGGGAATTGCTCTTGGAGGTGAATGGGGAGGAGCGATTTTGCTGGCAACGGAGTATGCACCGAAAGGCTTGCGCGGGCTATATGGCTCTATTCCGCAAATGGGCGTTCCGATTGGTCTGGTTACAGGTTCATTCAGCTTAACGTTGATCAGTTATCTGACAACCGACAGTCAGTTTATGGCATGGGGATGGAGGATTCCCTTTTTGCTGAGCGGCATTCTTATTGCTTTGGCCATCTGGGTAAGAAGCGGAATTGAAGAAACTCCCGCCTTTAAAAAGGAAAAGGAAATCGGCAATATTGCAGCGGTGCCGATTGTTGAAACCTTCAGGAAGGATTGGAAGAATGTTCTCCGTGCCATTGGTTTAAAGGTTGGCGATGGGTTCTTTAATGTTTTTTCCATGTCTTATTTGCTCGTTTTCGCCACCGTGTATCTCGGCTATTCCCGTGACACTGCATTGACGGCACTTACAATCGGGTGTGCAACAATGCTGGTATCCATCCCGGTCTTTGGGTATTTATCCGATTATATTGGCCGTAAATTAATTTACATAGGCGGTTTGGTGTTCATGTTTCTCCTTGTTGTTCCTTACTTTTCGGTCATTGATGAAGGTGCCGGCTGGTTATATCTGATGCAGGCTATCATGCTTGGCGTATTGTGGGGGGCAATCTTTGCCACACAGGGGACGCTGTTCTCGGAGCTGTTTCCCGCCAATGTACGGTATACGGGCCTGTCTGTAGGCTATCAGGTTGCTGCAGCCATTGCAGGGTTTGGCCCGATTATGTGGGGAGCTATGGCTGAATCATTCGGTCCTTCACCTTGGGTATTCGGCGGGTTCATGATGGCTGGATTAACTCTTTCTATTGTCTTGAGTGTGTTTATGCCTGGATCGGAGAAAAGAGTAATTAACCGTAATCTTAATCAAAAAGAAAAAGCTGCAGTTCAAAGGTAAATACGCAAAAAAGCTGCCTGAGGGCAGCTTTTTTTATTGAAACATTTACCACTTTGTTAATAAAACAAGAAAAAACACTTACACTTTGTCCAATGAATTTTTAAGTACAAAAAGTTATAATGGGGATTAGTTTAAAAATTTGAAATTTTTAAACTATATCAATTAAAAGAGGGAGGCGTTGTTGTTTGAAATCAGTAAAGCTACTTCTTTTTGTTCCTTTTATTGGTCTGCTGGGATTCATACCCGTAGCCAACCGGATTGAACCTTATGTGTTTGGATTGCCTTTTTTACTGTTCTACATTGTTTTTTGGATGGTATTGTCTTCTATTCTATTGACTGTGATTTACAAATTGGATCCTGAGAACCAAAGGAGGGATAGCCAATGAACAGTGCATTGCTGATCATTCTTTTGTTCCTGTTGTTCTCATTGTATCTTGGTATACGGGCTAAAAGAGGCAAAGAAATGAATATGGAACAATTTGCAGTTGGCGGCAGAGGATTTGGAACGTTGTTCATATTTTTGCTTATTGCTGGAGAGGTCTATACGACATTTACATTCCTCGGCGGCAGCGGCTGGGCATATTCCAAGGGTGCTGCAGCCTATTATGTTCCTGCATACATATTCCTGGCTTATGTTCTTTCCTACTGGCTGGCGCCTAAAGTTTGGCGATATGCGAAAGATCACAACATTATTTCGCAGCCGGACTTTTTCGCCTCCAAGTACAACAGCCGAGTTCTTGGGATTATCGTAGCCATTGTGGGCAGCATGGCCCTGGTCCCTTATATTGTGATTCAGTTCAAAGGGTTGGGCATTATTGTTGGAGAAGCATCTTATGGGGCCATTCCACCTTTGGCAGCAAGTATCATTGGAGCTGTGGTGGTGACCATCTATGTAATGGTTTCCGGTATTCATGGATCAGCATGGACAGCATTGATCAAAGATTTTATGATTCTTGCGATCGTTATTTTTCTTGGAATCTACATTCCTTTCCATTATTTTGGCGGTATTCAGCCGATGTTTGAAAATATCCAGGCAGTAAAACCAGAGATGTTGACCTTGTCTACGGAAGGACTTAGTCCTGCCTGGTTTATATCTACTGTATTGTTGAATGCATTGGGATTTTATTTGCTGCCTAATTCATTTGTCGTCGTGTTGTCAGCAAACGGCGAGAAATCCATTCGAAAAAATGCGATTACCTTGCCGTTGTATACACTTCTGCTGTTGTTTGTATTTTTTATTGGGTTTGCGGCTGTGCTCAAGATCCCTGGCTTGCAAGGCGCTGATGGTGATTTGTCATTATTGAGACTCGCTATCCAAACCTTTGATCCCTGGATGATTGGATTAATCGGAGCTGCCGGTTTGTTGACAGCGCTGGTCCCGGCATCGGTCATGCTTATGGCCGCGTCGGTGGGGCTCACCAAAAGTTTTTATAATGTGCTTGTCCCGCAAGCAACAGAAAAACAACAATTGAGGGTTTCAAAACTATTCATTCTATTAATCTCCTGTGCAGCATTGGTATTAACCGTAACGGGAGGAGAGGCACTGGCGATGTTGAATATCATGTCATACAGTCTGGTTACACAATTGGCTCCATCTTTGTTTTTTAGTCTGTTTAGAAAGAATGTAGTAAACAAGTACGGAGCAGGTGCAGGAATTATCATCAGTGTTCTTTTGGTTCTCTACGTTACAGCAAAAGAAATTAAAATCAGCACGTTCCTTCCCCACATTCCCCATGTAATCAATGATATTAGTCTTGGGTTCATCGCTTTAATCATTAACGTCATTGTCATGCTGGCCGTCAGCTTCATTACCAGAGCATTGGCCGTAACGTCTACTCCGCTAGAAGGAGTGGAAAACAGCAGTTTTCTAAAAAGAGAGGGATGAGAATATGAAAGCAGATGTTGTTTTTATAAACGGGGAAGTACTCACGGTGGATAAGCACAACTCGAAACAGCAAGCCGTTGCCGTCAAAGAAAACGTGATTGCTGCAGTGGGCTCAAACGACGATATAAAGTCATACATTGGAGAACAAACAGAAGTCATTGACCTTCTAGGGAAATCGTTGATTCCAGGGTTCATTGATTCACATTTGCACCTTACGATTTATGGGACAAACCTTTTGGGTGTAAGCTGTATTGAATCCCACATCCATTCCCTTGAGGACATATTTATTGATCTCCGAAAGAAAGTGAAAGAAACACCAAAAGGAAAATGGGTAAGAGCCTGGGGCTTTGATCAGCTGGAGATAGATGAAAAAAGGTTTCCCACACGTGAGGAAATGGATCAAATATCGACGGAACATCCCATCCTCGTCATCCGGACGTGCAATCATATGTGCATTGCCAACAGCAAAGCGTTGGAGCTGGCAAACTTGGACGAACATACACCTGATCCTGAAGGGGGCATTATCGAAAGAGATGCCCATGGCCAGCTTACAGGGAAGCTGATTGAAAATGCTCATATGCAAATGTTTAAAGTTGCGCGTTACAGCAGTGAGGAACTGAGTAACTCCATGAAACTGGCTTCTGATGCATTTATCAAAGAGGGAATAACAAGTATTCACGATGCCGGTGCATATGGCGAGGGCTCAGAAACCCTTCGTATTATGGAACAAGCGGTCCGGAACAAGGATATCCGGGTCCGGGTCTATGCCATCATGGGTTCGTTAACAAATTCTCATGATTTTGTTCAACAAATGGTACAAGCAGGAACGGTTACCGGGTTAGGTGATGATTATTTTAAACTTGGGCCTGTGAAGCTGTTTACTGATGGGAGCAGTACGGGTCCAACCATAGCGACACGCCAGCCATATACAAGTGATCCAAACAACAGCGGAATTATATATTACAGCCAGGAAGATCTGGACCGTTATTTGGGAAGTGCTCATAAAAAAGGCTTCCAGATTACAGCCCATGCCCAGGGAGACCGTGCCATTGAGATGCTGCTCGATTGTATTGAAAAAGCGCTGAAGGAATACCCTCGAACCGATCATCGCCATCGAATTGAGCATGCCGGGATCGCTTCGCCAGATTTGCAGCAAAGAATGAAAGAGCTTGAAGTCATTCCAATTCCAAACCCGGTATTCATGTATGTAAACGGAGATGTATACAAGGAATACTATGGAGAGCGGATAAATGTCATGTATCCTGCTGGTGACTATCAGAAACTGGGAATCGTTGCCGCCTTCGGTTCAGATGCCCCAGTTACTTTTGTTAATCCATTGCTGGGTATCCATGCTGCTGTCAACCGGAAATCAAAAACAGGGCAGGAAGTGGGAGAACAACAAAAAGTGGATGTGTTGGAAGCTCTCCGGTGCTATACCATCAATGGAGCATTTGCGAGTTTTGACGAAGAAAGGAAAGGAAGTATAGAAGCCGGGAAACTGGCTGATCTTGTTGTATTAAGTGACAGTCTGTTAACGATCGATCCAGCAAGGATAAAAGATTTAGGTGTTCAGCTGACCATGATCGACGGACAGATTTTATTTAAGAATGAACAGCTGGAGCATCCTGCCAGGGTGAGCCGATGAAAACATTTCCTCTCATTCGGGTTCAAGGCTCTCCCAATGAACGGGGCAAAAGGATTGGCGAAAAAGCCGGAGAATACATCATTCATAACATTGAAACTTATAGAAAGATCTTACTTGAGATGGGCAACATCAGCTGGTCGGAGGCGCGAAAATTTGCCGAGCAATATATTCAAAACATTGCAGAATACGATCAGGAAATTCTTGATGAAATCATTGGAATCAGCGAAGGTTCTGGGCAGCATCTGCTGGATATCATGGCATTAAACGCCCGCAGTGAAATTCTATTAAACTCTGATGGCTGTACAAGCATGGCATTTGTGCCTAAAGCTACTGAAAGCAGGGAGACATGGTTAGCACAAAACTGGGACTGGAGTCCAGAAATAAATCCGGGTGTTATTCTGCTTGAAATCGACCAGACACCCCGTCCGAACATTCTTATGGCAACCGAGGCGGGAATTGTAGGAAAAATCGGATTGAACAGTGAAGGACTAGGAGTTTGCTTAAACCTGCTTGGCCCAGAGCATAATACTATGCGCGGTGTTCCTATTCATATCATTCTCCGGGGGATATTAAACAGCAGCTCCATTTCTCAAGCTATAGGCCAAATTGCAAGAGCAGAGAGAGGAACTGCAGCGAATTTTTTAATCGCAGACGGTGAGGGAAGCGCCTTTAATGTTGAATCCACAAGCACAGATTTTGATGTCCTCTTCCCTGATGAAGGCATGCTGTGCCATACCAATCATTTTACAAGTAGCCAACTGAAAGTGGTTGATACCGGAAGAGTAAAGTTTCCGGATACGTATTTGAGATTATGGCGCTGTAGAGAGCTTTTGAATAATAGTTCAGAAAAAATGAATTGGAACCGCATTAAATCTATTTTGGCTGACCATCATGGTTATCCCGATTCTATATGCCGGCATGGTAATAATATTCCCACTGATCTAGGAAGAATGGCTGCCAGCAATACCGTTTTTTCGATCATTATGAATTTATCCAGCAAGTCATTTGAAATTACAAATGGTGAACCCTGTTCTGCAGAGTATGTCCCATATATACCAGAATGGAGTTGCCGTAAACATATAAAAACTAAAATATAAAATGCTACAAACTGGGTGCTGAAAAACCGACGACGCACACTGGAGGTTTTAAAGCTGAAAGCAACAATTAGCGGGACTTAAAAGACAGAGACATTTCGTCTCTGTCTTTTTCTTATCCTTTTACAGAACCGGATGCCAGACCCTGGATAAAGTGTTTCTGCAGCAAGAGGAAGAGGATAACCATGGGAGCAACGGCCATAATAGCCGCTGCAGCCACAAGATTCAGGTTGTTTGTATTTTGTCCGAAGAAACTGGATAAGGCAACGGTAATGGTTTTCACTTCCTCAGCTTGAAGGAAGAAAATCGCAAATTGATAATCGTTCCAAATGTATACACAAGAGATGATGAGAATGGAAGCGGTGACCGGTTTCAACAAGGGAAACACGACTCTGAAAAATATGGAGAGTGTACCCGCTCCATCCATTTTTGCCGCTTCTTCCAATTCCTTGGGTATGGTGGATCGGATAAAACCTGCATATAAAAAGATAGCCAGTGGCAGATAAGCGGCAACGTTATTTAGCACAGCAATGGTACGTGTGTTCATCATTCCAATATCAACGACCAATTGATAAAGAGGCACCAATGCAGTTAACGGAGGAATAACCATTACCGCGATAAAAAAGACATAAACCAGCTTGTTTGCCTTTGTGGTACGGCGTGCAAGCGGATAGGCCGCGAGCGAGCCTACAATGATGAGAAGCACCGCCGAAAAGAACGTAATGATAACGGTATTCCATAAAGACTGTCCCAAATTGGCCATTTCCCAGGCTTCACTGAAGTTTTCAAAAGAAAACTGTTTAGGGAACATCCATTTTGAACTAAAATCACCCTTCGCCTTGAATGCAGTGGTAAGCAGGATATAGAAAGGGACCAGGTGATACAGGGCGATGATTAAGGCTATGACTGACAAAAACAGCTTAGGTTTCCGGTACGTCTTCACCATCAGGCTTCAACCTCCTTGCGTTTAAAGAAGAGCAGGGCAGAGAGGCTGATGATGAGGATGATGACCGCCATTAGCACACCTTCCGTCGCTGCATAACCGGCATCCTGCCGATTAAAGTACAAATCGTACATGAAGGTGGACATGGATTGAGAGGCATTCCCCGGTCCGCCGCCTGTTAGCGAAACAATTACATCAAATAGCTTCAAGCCGCCGATCACATTAATGACAATGTTAATGGTGATGGAAGGCATTAAAAGTGGAAGCGTAATATTCTTAAACTGGTTAAAAGCGGAAGCGCCGTCGAGCTGGGCCGCCTCGTAATAATCCTTGGAAATGCTTTGCAGACCTGCAAGATAGATAATCATCGCCACGCCAACAAATTGATAGGTATTCACAAAAACGATCAGCCAGGTATTCACCTCTGGATTAGCCAATGCATTGATTTTTTCCATCCCCATGGCTATAAGAATATCGTTCAATGCGCCGCCCTGATAGGCGAAGAAAAAGTACCAAATGTAGCCCATAATCAACGGACTGATAATAACCGGCAAATAAATGACGGTTCGTGTTAGACCCCTTATCTTAATGCTTTGGTTCAGCAATAATGCGTACAATAAGCCTATAATATTTTGAAACAGCGTACTTCCCAAGCCGTAAAGCAGTGTATTTTTAACGACCAGCCAGGTATCGGGGTCCTTTAACAAACGGCTGTACTGCTTTAAGCCGACGAAATCATAGGTTTGCGAAAAACCGTTCCAATTGGTTAATGATATTTTTAATCCATTCAAGAACGGATAAAGAATGAAAAAGGCGACAAGAGCAAGGGCGGGTAAATACATCCACCAAAGAGAGGACTGTGAAGAATGCTTCGTGCGTTTGTTAACCTTTGCAAGTGCCGCTTTCTCCTTTTTCACACCGACTGCGGTATTCATGAATTTCAGCTCCTTTTGAACTCACGGATGAAAAAAGCCACTTACTTTTTCGGTTTGTACAATCGTTTATATTCTTCACCGATTTTCTTTGACACTTGGTCAGGGGTCATCGATTTCGATAACAGCTCTTGTCCGGATGCTCCAAGTACATCCCACATGCCGCTAGGGAGGTAAACGCGGTCAAAATACGGTTCAACTTTTACATCTTTATATTTTTCATAGTCTTTGGAAAAGTAATTATCTGCTTTGGCGTTTGTTAGGCCGGCAGGCAGCGAGGTCGCTTCAGCGATCTTTTTGACCATCTCGGGCTGTGAAAGAAATTCAATGAACTTTTTTGCCTCCTTTTTGTGTTCGGAATCCTTCCAAACAGCCAGGGTATGCCGTTCTCCGCCAATCCAGCTCGGTTGATCGCCTTTGTAGATGACCGGCATCGGAATGACACCGAGCTGCACATCGGGGTTCAGCTCCTTGACGGATGGACCAAGCAAGCCGCCGCCAATGACAAATGCGATTTTGTTTTGTGCCATCAAATCGGTCATCTGCTGGTTTTGGGCGGTAAGAACGTCTTTATTCAGCAAGCCTTTCTTTTGCATTTCTTTTAGCTTTTCTGGCAGAAAATCAAATTTAGACCAGTCCTTGAATGTGCCGTTCAGCAGTTCTTTTCGATAATCATGCTTGCTGTCAGTGACAAGGAGAGGAGTGGCGAACTGGTCGAAATATTGTCCGAATGAACTTTTATCGGAACCGGCAAACCAAAGCGGCGTGACTTCACCCTTGCTTTTCTTTTTGACCGTTTCCATGGCGCTCATCCACTCATCAAACGTGGAAGGCGGGGTGATTCCGTATTTTTTCAACAGGGTCGCGTTGTATGTAATCCCGTCTTTCGCCTGATTTAATGGGTAGGCATAAACTTTTCCCGATTGATCCTTAAGTATGTTATCCATGGCGGGATCCAGATCCTTAACCCACTTCATATCCTGCAGATCTTCTACATATTCACCATATCGGTCCTTTGACCAGCCATGGGTATCGAATAAGTCCGGCATATCGTTTGCCGCCATTTTGACACGAAGCATCCCCTCGTATTTGTCGGCCGGGTAGTTTTCCTTAATATCAATGTTTGGGTTTTTCTTTTCAAATTCCTTGATTGCATCGGTAAGCGCGGCTTTATCCGATTCATTGGTGACGGTGGAGAACAGCGTTAATTGAACGTTTCCGTCCTCACCGGAGCTCGACTGTTTATTACAAGCACTTAAAGCGAGCACAAGAGCAGAGGACAAAAGCAATGTTTTACCTAACTTTTTCAAAAGAATTTCCCCCTCAAATTTTTTGGTTAATCAACCAGACAAACAAAAGCAATGTTTGCACAAAATCAGGGGCTACTATATAATTTATAGTTGCTCCTTGGAATGGGAGTACGGGCGGTTCGCAAGAAATAGTGTGTGATGGCAGTCACTCCTTCCGATGACTAGATCGGTCATTTCTTTGCGAATTCGCCTTTTTTATTGCTTCATCTCACCTTATTGAACCACCTCCTTAAAAGGATTTACAGCTAATGGAGAGCCGCAGCTTTGCCGGATGACCAACGAAGTCGGAAGAGTCACATTAACAGGAAGTTTCCTGCCGCTCATGCGGTCCATAAGAAGTTTAACTCCGGTTTGCCCCATTTCCCTGGTGTACACTCGAACGGTGGAAAGGGGAGGATTGGAGAATCTGGCGGCTTCTATATCATCAAATGCAACAATCGCCACATCCGAAGGAACGGATAGTCCCGCCTCCTGCAAGGCACGCAATGCACCAATGGCCATGGGATCACTCGCAATAAAAAATGCCTTCGGATGCTTCTTTTTCTGAATGGCTTTTTTCATGAGTTCATATCCGGATGACATGGTGTATTCCCCGATGTAAATCGCATCATTCCCTTCAAAATCGCCTTTCTTGATCATGCTTTCAAACGTCGTCAACCGCTTGTCCTCCGAAATTACTTTCTTCCGTTGTAAATGCTCCCGCTCAACACCACCAATATAACCGATTTTGTAATGTCCAAGGCTCATGAGATGCTTGAGGGCTTTTTTCGTTGCTTTTTCAAAGTCTACAGTCACAGAATCATAGAGTTCTTCATCAGGAACATAGTTTAAGTAAACGATGTTAGTAATCTTTTGAGAAACCTGCTTCAAAACATCCTCTCCCAAGCGTCCGATTACCAGAAGACCGTCGATTGCGGGAAACTCTTGAGGGACGGTCAGCATATCATTCAAACGGTAGCTGCCGACCCTGCTGATTCCCTGACGATACAATTCTTCTTCAATGCCCTGGCGGATGGAAATAAAATAGGGATCGTTCAGCTCCTCTTCCACGGTTTGACAGGCAATGATTCCGATGCTTGGAGCAGATTTTTTCGCTTGTGTCTGCTGTCTTCGCCTCTCATGCAATGTTTGATATCCCAATTCTTTGGCTGTTTGCAGGATACGCTGCCGGGTTTCCTCCAATACGGTTATTGAATCATCATTATTTAGCACCCGAGAGACAGTAGCGGTGGAAACATTGGATTTTTGAGCAATTTCTTTTATGGTAGCCATAGAGTATCCTCTCAAAACGAAATAGAATTTTACTAAATTTTTTACTGGTATTTGAATTTTAACATCGATTGAAAGTGCTTACAATAGTAAATTTAGATTATTCTGATTTTTATATACGGTATAACTCAATAGTAAAGTCGTATGATAATTGAGTTAAAAATTTACTGAATTTTAAATTAAATTAACCTCGAGATAAAAAAAGAGGGGCTGTCCTGAAAGTCAAAAATTGACCTTCAGGCATCCCCTTTTTGCGTAAAAAATCTTCAATGAAAAGTTGATTGTAGTGGAAGGTGCGAGATCCTCGAAAATGAAAATCACATTTTCTTCGTGCGATGCACCGCTGCCGCAGCGTTACTTGTCCTGCGGGACTTGTGTGACAGGTGAGACTAATGAGGTGCTAGCACCGGTACCGCAGGCGCTTGCGCCAAAAGGTAGGCGTTCACGCCGGTAAGGCTCACCGCACGCCCCGCGGAAAGCGAGCGGGCCTGGAACGAAAATCAACGGCTTACAGACTTCTTGGACAGCCCGTTTGGTAAAAAAAGAATTATACAGGTGATGTAGATTTTCTAATCTGTATTTCCGGCTCCAACCGTTTGGTAAAATGAGCGGTGTCTTTGGAATCAATAAGAGAAAGAAGCGATTCGACCATCGTATGAGCCAGTGTTTCAATGGGAACACCTACACTTGTTAACGCGGTTTCCAAGCTGGCCATTTGCGGGATATTATCATACGAAACAAGAGAAAGGTCTTCAGGAATCCGTAGATGATGTTCTTTTGCCGCTCGCAGGATACCAATGCTGATGTCATAGCTCCCGCTGATCAAAGCGGTGGGCAGGGATTCCTGCTGAAGCACTTTTTGTGCGGCCAGGTATCCGTCATACCAGCTCAACCCATTTGTATCCGTTTGATTCACAGGAAGATGAGCTTTGCCCATTGCTTCTAGAAAGCCGTTCCATTTTTCGTACTGCCGTTTATCGGCATGAGAATTTTCCCCGATATAATGAATGTTCGAGTGGCCGAATGAGACAAGGTGATCAACTGCTTTACGAATGGCGTTTTTATGGTTGACATCCACAATCGGATAAGGATGGCCGCCTCGAGCCACTCCATACGTTAGAATCGGTACGGAAGAAGAGAAGAGAGGTGGGAGCTGATTTTCAATTCCTCCTTCAAATAAAAGAATGCCCTCTACTTGAAAACTTTCAAACATTTTTACCGCATGGTCGGCAGAGTTTACCGACAGGATCATGAAGTAATTTTTCTCGGTAACGATCTCGTTGATTTTAGCTACCAGTTCTGTGAGAGCCACACGATCGATTGCCGGCCAGACAAGACCGATGGTCCGGCTTTTTTTCGACACCAGGTTCTTTGCGGAGAGATTTGGGGTATACCCTAATTCTCTTGCCGTTTCTACCACTTTTCGTTTCGTTTCGGGTTTGACCAGAGAGCTGTCATTGAGTGCTTTTGATACGGTCGAATAGCTTACTCCGGAAACTCGTGCAATGTCCTTTATGGTAACACTCATCACAGTCCTCCTTAAATCCAATGTTGATAATTTTCAGAATACCGCTTATACTGGTCATTAACAACGTTGTTAATACGATTATATATTTGAACTGGCAAAGAAGTAAATCCTTAAATCAAAAAATAACAACGTTGTTATTTTTTGATTTTGCAAACGCTGTCAGTTTTGAACCATTATGTAAAGGGGGATTTCAATAAAATGATGAACAAAGGAGGTTCACCGTTGAAAACTTGGATATCAATCACTTTTGTATGCGCTTTAATTCTATCCGTGTTTTCCGGATGCAGCACGACAGCAAAAAGTGAAGATCAGACGATTACCATGCGGTTGGCCCACAATCAAAGCGAAACACATCCAGTACATAAATCACTCGTCGAATTCGCTAGATTGGTAGAAAAGGAAACGAACGGAACAGTGAAAATCAAGCTTTATCCAAACGGTCAGCTTGGATCTGAAAGAGAAGTGATTGAATTAACACAGACTGGTGCCGTTGACTTTGCAAAAGTGAGTGCCAGTGCACTGGAAAGCTTTTCACCGGTATATTCACTTTTCAGTCTTCCGTATTTATTTGACAGCCGAGATCAATTTTATAAGGTAATGAACAGCAGTATTGTTCAGGATATTTATAAAACCACAACAGATGTGGGATTCAGGGGGCTTACCTTTTATGATGCGGGGACAAGGAATTTCTATACCAAACATAAAGCCATCATGAAGCCTGAGGATTTAAAAGGGCTGAAAATCAGGGTACAGCCCAGTGCCACATCCATTAAAATGATTGAACTCATGGGGGGATCACCTACCCCAATGTCATTTGGCGAAGTGTACACCGCATTGCAGCAAGGCGTAATTGACGGTACTGAAAATAATGAAACCGCTTTAACAGATAACAACCACGGCCAGGTAGCTAAGCAATACTCATACAGTGAACATGCCATTGTGCCGGATATCCTCATCATGAACAATAAAAAGTGGGAGAAATTGAGTAAAGAGCAAAAACAAGCTATCACAGAAGCCGCCAAAGAATCCACTGCCTTTCACAAAGTAGTGTGGGAAAAAGCGATTGACAAAGCAACAAAAGAAGCCAAAACAAAGATGAATGTCACATTTAATAAACCGGACAAAGAACCGTTTAAAAAAGCGGTAGAGCCATTGCATAAAGAATTTGCGAAAAAGAAAGCAACGGCCCGCTATTACAAAGAAATCAGGGCAGAAGGAACAGGAAACTAGAAGGGAGGATCTGCGCGATGAATAATGTAAAAAAGAAGCTGGACCATGTGTTGGCATTTATTACATGCACCATCATGGGTTTTATGGTGATTGTAGCCATTTGGCAAGTATTCACACGTTATGTATTGAATTCACCAAGCACGATTTCTGAAGAGCTGCTCCGCTATTCTTTGATTTGGGTTTCGATGCTTGGAGCAGCCTATGCGTTCGGTAATAAAAAGCATATCGCCATTGAATTTATTATAGAAAAGCTCTCGCCTAAAAAAGCACTAAGGATGAGCGTACTCATTGAAATATTGGTTGTTTTATTCGCTGTGATTGTTATGGTCGTTGGCGGGATTATGACGGTAAACATAACGATGGCCCAAACCTCAGCTTCATTGGGTATTCCGATGGGATACATTTATCTGTCGCTTCCTGTAAGCGGTATCCTTGTTATCAGTTATAGCGTAATCAATATATATGAAGCCGTTGTAAAACGAAAAGTAGAGTTGTATTCAGAAGAAATGGACGGAGAATCTGTAACCCAGCTGCACGGGTAGAAAGGAGTAAATCTATGACGTTAACTGCAGGAATTCTTTTATTAAGTATCTTCTTCATTTTGTTGTTTATCGGTGTGCCGATTGCCATCAGCATTGCCGGTGCATCCATTGCGACGATGCTGATCCTGTTCCCATTTGATGTTGCCGTGTTTACATCGGCACAGAAAATGGTAACCGGTCTTGATAGTTTTGCGCTTCTGGCCATTCCGTTTTTCATCCTTTCTGGAATTATTATGAACAACGGCGGGATTGCGCTTCGTTTAATTAATGTGGCCAAACTGTTATCCGGACGGCTTCCGGGATCATTGGCCCATACGAATGTCATGGGCAATATGCTGTTTGGTTCCATTTCAGGATCATCGGTTGCCGCAGCCGCCGCGATTGGCGGTGTAATGTCACCCATTCAGAAAAAAGAAGGATATGACCAAACCTACTCTGCTGCTGTTAATATTGCATCAGCTCCGACAGGTTTATTGATTCCTCCAAGCGGCCTTTTGATCATCTATTCGCTTGTCAGCGGTGGCACATCCGTTGCCGCTCTGTTTATGGCCGGTTATGTTCCGGGAATTCTTTGGGGAATTGCCACCATGATGGTCGCATATGTGATTGCCAAAAAGAAAAAGTATTCGGTTTCCCAGCGGATCACTGTAAAAGATGGCTTAAAAGTCATTTGGGAGGCTATTCCCAGTTTATTGCTGATAGTCATTGTACTTGGCGGGATCATCGCCGGTATTTTCACAGCGACAGAAGGAGCGGCGATTGCGGTGGCCTACTCTTTAGTCTTGTCGATGATTTACCGCACGTTCAAGTGGAAGCAGCTTCCGAATATGCTGCTTGAAACGGTGGGGATGACAGCGGTCATTATGCTTCTCATCGGCACGTCCACGATTTTATCACTGGTCATGTCGTTTACCGGTATTCCGGAAGCCATCAGTCAGGGATTGTTAAGCTTAACAGATAATCCAATCATCATCTTGCTGATTATGAACGTGATTTTATTGATTATCGGAACCTTCATGGATATTACGCCAGCAGTCCTTATTTTCACGCCGATCTTCCTGCCGATTGTATCCTCGTTTGGAATGGACCCGGTTCATTTCGGAATCATGATGGCGTTTAACCTTTGCATCGGAAACATTACTCCTCCGGTAGGGAGTGCTTTATTTGTCGGAGCCAGTGTTGCAAAGGTGAAAATTGAACATGTGGTAAAGCCACTACTGCCTTTTTATGCCGTAATCATTCTTGTCTTAATGATCGTTACATTTATTCCACAAGTCAGCTTGGCATTGCCAAAACTATTTGGACTGTAAGCATCAAAGAGAAAGCGGGTTGAAATCATGAGTATTTTAGTCAAACATTCCTTTACATTAGTGAAAGAAGAAAGCAATATCCTGCATTTCCAATCGGAACTGGATCATATAGAAGTAAAAATTATGATACTGGAAGAAGACATCATTCGCGTGCTATTTGTCACGGACGATAAATTGCAAGTGAAGAAAACGTGGAGCGTGGCGCCCGGTTTGGTTGACGTACCAACAGAGGGCCGCGACCGCATGGAAACGAGCGGCTTTTCCCTGCCGGAATACACGTTTGAATTCGCGGAAGAAGAATATACAGTCAAAACAAAGAGACTAAAATTAACAATCAGTCTGGATGGATTTAAACTGAACTGGTTTTTTCGACAGGGGGGAGATTGGATTCCTCTGGCGAGTGACCGGAAAACCCAGGCGTATCATTATGAATTGGGGCTAAATGGACCGGCTCACTATTTAAACCGTGACCACGAAGAACAGTATTTTGGACTTGGCGAAAAAAGCGGCTATGTGGACAAGCACGGTAAACGCTATCGCATGCAGACGATTGATGCGATGGGGTACGATGCAGAATTTACAGATCCGCTGTACAAGCATATTCCCTTTTATATTACCAGGAATCAGAAAACGGGATTATCTTTTGGAATCTTTTATGATAATCTGGCCAATTCGATTTTTGAAATGGGTTCTGAGCTGGATAATTACCATGGGTATTACCGGTATTATGAAGCAGAAAAGGGCGACCTGGATTATTACATCATTGCTGGCCCTCAGGTTAAAGATGTGACTCGAAAATTTGCGTGGATGACAGGAAAAACAATTCTTCCTCCAAAATGGAGCTTGGGCTATTCAGGCTCAACGATGAGTTATACGGATGCTCCAAATGCTCAGGAGCAACTCAACCGGTTTCTGGAGCTTTGCAAAGAGCATGATATCTTATGCGATTCGTTTCAGTTGTCTTCCGGCTATACATCCATAGAGGATAAGCGCTATGTGTTTCACTGGAATGATTCCAAATTTCCTGATCCTCAAAAAATGGCAAAAGATTTCCATGAACAAGGCGTAAAGCTCTGTGCCAACATCAAGCCTTGTTTGCTGCATGATCATCCGTTGTTTGATGAATTAAAGCATAAAGAGATGTTCATCAAAAATCTAGTAACAGGACAGCCGGAAATTGCTCAATTTTGGGATGAAACTGGAGCATATCTTGATTTTACCAAACGGGAAACCTATGACTGGTGGAAACAGCAAGTCAAGGAGAAACTGATGGAATATGGGATTGATTCAACCTGGAATGACAATAATGAATTTGAAATTTGGAGTCAATCCGCCAGCTGTGATGGATTTGGTGAAACCATGGACTTTGATGTGATCCGTGCGGCTCAGCCTCTTCTTATGATGAAAGCTTCCTATGAAGCTCAAAAGGAATTTCATCCGGACACGCGTCCCTATTTGATCTCAAGATCAGGCTGTGTAGGCATGCACCGTTATGTTCAAACCTGGACGGGAGATAACCGCACCAGCTGGAAGACGATTAAATTCAACAACAAAATGGGCATTGGACTTAGCTTATCGGGTATTTATAATTTTGGCCATGATGTAGGAGGCTTCTCCGGGCCTGCACCTGAACCCGAGCTTTTTGTGCGATGGATTCAAAACGGTATTGTACATCCGAGGTTTACGATTCATTCGTGGAATGATGATGAGACGGTAAACGAACCGTGGATGTATCCGGAAGTCCTTCCTGAAATACGTGAACTCATTAAGTTCAGGACCAAGATCATTCCTTACTTGTATACGTCACTCTATGAGGCTTATGCTTCTCATTTGCCCATTATCCGGCCGACATTTTGGGATTTTGAGCATGATGATACGACGTTTGAAGAAAATGATGATTTTATGCTCGGAGACAGCCTTCTGGTTGCCTCTGTGGTTGAAAAGAATCAGCGTGAACGTTCGGTTTACCTGCCACAACATGCGGAAGGATGGTATGACCTGCATACCGGGATATGGTACGAGGGAGGTCAGCATGTTACAATTCCTGCGCCTTTAAGCTATGTACCATTACTTGCAAAAGCGGGAAGCATTATACCTGTTAATCAAGCCGAAGTAACCTTTGAAACGAAAGAAAAGGATGAAAGAGCCTTTTTGCTTTTCCCTCAAAAGGGAAACGGAGTCAGTTCGTATAAATGCTATGAGGACGATGGTATCAGCAATCAATATCAAAACGTTTTTGCATTTTTAACAGTAGAAACACAGGTAACGGAAGAACAGATTTCCATTACCATCCATAAGGAAGGAACCTATGAATTACCTTTTAACGAAGTGTCATTTATCGTCCCGGATCAGGAACACCGTAAACTTACTGTAAATGGATTACCCTATGATAGTGGTGCATTATTCAGTTTGAAAAACTAAAAAAACAGAAGGCTGTCTTGTTTTGTCAGCCTTTCTTTTTGTTCTTTCGTTCTTGTTTTACTTACCATACTGACAACTACAAGATGTGTTCTTTGGAGACCGAGGCCGGTATCAATGCTATTGAATTGGGGAAAGGATTATTAAACTATGAAGCTCTTTTTCATCTATTCAGAGAGCGGGAGCCCGTAATCAATATTCTTTTGGAAGGTGCACAGGTACCTTTTATCACCGAATGCACAGAATATTTAAAGCGAAAATATGACTATGCTTTAGTAACATTTTAACGGTTGAAGGATAGACAACCGAGACGTTCTTACCATTTTTTCTTTTAGTGCATAAAAGCGTTGACTTATTAATGTGCTATGGTAAGATAAATCTATAATCGTTGGGAACAAGATTTTGACACACCCCCTAATGAAATACCCTCATTGAGTAGCCAAGTCCCTATGTGGATTTGGCTCTTTTTTGTTTTGCTCACAAAGCTTTAATAACTTAAATATTAATAAGAAGACTAATTGGAATAAATATACAAAATAGGAATATCAGTCTATTTTTTCTTCTCTTTTACTCTACTATACTAAAATGGTAATACAATTTACAGGAGGGATTCTATTGAAGAAAAAAGTTGTCATTCCTATGCTTTTATCTGCTTCACTCCTTACCTCACCATTTGTTTCTTCTCCATCGGCAGCAGCCCAGTCCAAAACCAAGGACACCTTGTCATCGCAAGTAAAGGCTGGCAAAGCGGAATCTATTTTTGCGACAGGTCTTAAGTCACAGAAATTCAAAGCAAAAAACAAAGCGAATGCCATTTCTTATTTACAAATAAATAAGAAGAAACTCGGCATGAAAAATCCTGAAGGTTCATTCAAACAAAAGCAAATCGAAACTGATAAGCTGGGCATGACACACGTACGCCTTCAGCAAACCAAAAACGGTGTACCAGTTGAGGGGGCGGAAGTTACCGTCCACTATTCCCAAGCAGGTGAAGTTCAAGGAGTAACGGGCTACTATAATGACCAGTTGGAGTCCGCTCCACTTGATACGGCTCCTTCCGTTTCCAAAGATGCCGCAGTAAAAACCGCAAAAAAAGCGGTCAATGCACCGGACGTTCTGGAGTATGATCCTACTGGCGAACTGGTTGTTTATTATCATAACGGAAAACACTATACTGCCTATAAGGTCAATGTGAACTTCCTTGGAAAGCAGCCAGGCAACTGGTTTGTGTTTGTGGATGCCAACACGGGAAAAGTGATTGACCAGTATAATGGAATTATGGATGCAGGTGAACTCACACCAAGCACCGGCAATGGGATTGGAATAAAGGGCATCCTGCGCAAACAATTACATATCTCTCATACAAGTGGAGAGAATGGACAGCAATTCTTCTTGAAAGACATTTCCCACCCTGGCCTAAAAGCAATTTCTACGTATGATTTTAAAAACCAGTGGGATTCAAGAACTGTTCCGCTGCCGGGAACGTTATATTCCGGGAATGATGCTTCATTCAGGGAAAAGTATGATGCTGCTGCAGTAGATGCACATTACAATTCCGAACAGGTTTATCATTTCTACAAGGATGAACTCGGCCGCAACTCCATTGACGGAAAAGGCGGAGAAATCATTTCCTCGGTCCACTATGGTGAGAATTACAACAATGCGTTTTGGAATGGCAGACAGATGACGTATGGTGACGGAGACAACATCTTCTTCATACCGCTGTCTGCTGCACTGGATGTAGCTGCCCATGAAATGACACATGGGGTAACAACGAACACCGCAGGTCTTATTTACCGAAATCAATCTGGAGCATTGAACGAAGCGTTCTCCGATATTTTTGGAACGTTAATTGACAAGGATGATTGGGAAGTGGGAGAAGATGCAATGGCTCCTGCGGCTATTTTTGACGGACGTCCTTCGCTTCGCAGCTTAAGCAAGCCTGACAAGTATCCGGTCAAAGCGGACTATGTTCCATACGGCAACGGAAAAGGCATGTATCCCAAACATATGGACGAATACTACAACTTGCCGCTTAACCTGGATAACGGCGGAGTGCACATCAATTCTTCCATCATTAACCATGCCGCGTATTTAACCGGTATTAAAATTGGAAAACCGAAGCTTGCGCAAATTTATTACCGTGCATTAACCACCTATTTGACACCCAATTCCACGTTTATTGATTCACGCCATGCGCTCATCCAGTCTGCCGTTGATTTGTATGGAGAAGGAAGTGCTGAAGAATCAGCTGTTATTTCAGCTCATGACCAGGTAGGAATTACAGAATAACCAAGAATAGCCGTCTTTTGAATCAAGAGAGACGGCTATTTCTCATAAACTATCTTCATTAAGACTATGGAGGTATAAATATGAAAAAATGGAGTGTAATCAGTTTGGCTGGACTTACTGTCCTGGCAGGAGCCCTTGGTGCTTCTCACGTTTGGGCCGGTGAAAAAGCTAAGGTCGAAAAACAAACCATGCAGGCTGAGAAGAAAGCGGTCTCTGGTACCACATTTAAAGATCAGGAAGAAACAAAACAGCTGCGCAAGCAACTGGAATCCTTGAATTCCCAAATGAAAAAGCTCAATGCTGAAAAAGAAGGCGAGAAAACTTCAGCGAAAAGGGCGAAGCTCAGCAAGAATTATTTAAAAGTGTTCGAGAAACAAAAAGCATTAGGTAAAAAGTTCAACGTTGATTCCAAAGCACTTGATCATGTCATTTCAGCATTAAAAGAGAAAGAGAGCCGAGAGTAACCATTACTCTCTTTTTCTTTCATTTTATGTTCTTTATATAGAACTACGAAAATGTATGAAATAAGGTAATTTAGTAAGATATTGGAATTATTATCAGGGTATTATTATGAATTCAGACAATTTTCGGAGTTTTTTTATCAGATCATACAAACTATGATAAAGATATGATGTTCTTAAAAAAGAACATCAGATTGGAAAGGTTGTTCTTTGCGTCAGGAAAAGGCCTGTGCAAGTTCAATATAAAATGGTTAGGAAGAAAAGGAGATGAGCGTAACATGAGTTTGAAAAAGAAATTGGGATTAGGGGTTGCTTCTGCAGCTCTTGGATTATCATTAATCGGTGGAGGTACATACGCATACTTTAGTGATTCAGCAGAGGCGAGCAGCACATTTGCAGCCGGAACGCTTGATTTATCTGTTGATCCTTCAACGGTAGTTGATCTTAGCAACCTTAAGCCTGGAGACAAGATGTTCCGCGGATTTGAGCTGAAAAATTATGGAACACTTCCAATTAAACGTGTTTTCTTGAACACCGACTACACGGTGACTGATGCAAAAGGCGACAACGGCAGTGCTGATTTCGGAGAGCATATTCGTGTAAACTTCCTGTTAAACATCGATAAAATGGACGAAGTCGTTTGGACAACTACACTTAAAGATCTTAAAAACATGGATCCAAAAGCAGTGAGGAATAAATTCGAATCTATTTTTGGTGATGAATGGGGTACAAGAGGACTAGTTCCCGGTTCTAAAGACTTGTTAGGTGTTGAATTCGAATTCGTGGATAACGCACAAGATCAAAACGTTTTCCAGGGTGATTCTCTAAACCTGAAATGGACTTTTAACGCTGAGCAGACAAAAGGACAAGAAAAGTAATCAAGGAAATGGAAAGGCAGGTTCACTTTATGTGAGCCTGCCTTTTTTAGCATTAGGAACTCGCACTCCTCTCTGCTTTTGCTTGCAGTCTTTTGTGGTGGTACACATAGGACCCTGCAGCAAGAACCAGCCCAACAACCATTACCCACCAGGAGCTGAAGGGATCGCCAACTGCGATCGTGGAATAGGTGGCTCCTGCCAGATCAAATACAAATCCTGCATATACCCATTCTTTTAAACGCGAAAAGCCTGGCAATAAAAGTACGATCACTCCGAGCAATTTGGCCACACCTAGGAATGGAAGCAAGTATTCCGGGTATCCAAGATGATTAAACAAGTCAACCGCTGATTCCACTTTGGCGATATCCGGAATGGAACCGACGAGCATAAGCACCGCTAATAAACCTGTAAAAATCCAATAGATACTTTGAATCTTTTTCATTTCCTCATCCCCCTACGCATTTTCATGATGTGAATGGTTATCCACATTGAAATATACTCAGGTGAAGAGAAAAATATCATTATTTATTATACTTTAATACCAAATGGTTTCTTCTTGATTATACGCATCACTGGTGGCAATGGCGTGTTTCCCTTGAGATTGTGCTTTTCTGGGATTGTAATCATAAACCATGGCTGTATAACAGGAAGTCTGGCCTTTATTTACAGCTCCGTTTCCGCCAGAACTGTCACATGTATAAGCTTTTCCATCCGTACTGCGGACAATTCTGGCATCTGCTTCATAGTTGGAAGTAGCGTTTCTAGTGAGCGTTACTTTGGCCCATGCCGTTTTACACGACGTACTGTATTTTAATTCAACGTAAGAAACAGAATCAATCCACACTTTATCCTTGGTTACCGCGCTGTCCGCGCAATGATTGTAGTAGGGGCTTTTACCGTCGTACGTATGGGTTTCAGCTAGTGTTGAGTTCGCAGGATGAAGGGATGCCAGAATGACAGTTACTACGATTGACAGAACCATAGGTATTCTCTTGACCTTTTTCATTCATTAGCGCCTCCTTAAGGTTAGTACCAGTCCGTTTCACCGCGGGTGTATGGCCAAAAGCCAACAGCCTTTGCCTTTCGGGGATCCAGATCATACACCATTGGCGTATAGCAGGAAGTTTGTCCTTTGTTGACCTCCCCGTTGCCGCCGGAATTATGGCAGCCGTATTGTTTATTGTCGGTACTCCGAACTACTAAAGCTGTAGCCTCTCCGTCCGACTTTGCAGGCCGGCTTAAAGTGATTTTGGCCCAAGCTGTTTTGCATGTGGTGCTGAATCTGAGTTCAAGATTGGCGTAGGATCCATCATCATTCGTGATTTTTAACTTTTTCTTTGTAACGGCACTATCATCGCAGTTGTTGTAGCTTGGCGCTTTTCCGTCATACGCATGGGTTTCCGCAAGAACTTTACTGCTAAAGCCTCCGGGTAAGATCAGCAAGGAAAACGTCAGAAGGGTAATGAACAATCCAGTGAATCCTTTTTTGAACCTCTTCATTCTTTCCATTCCTCCTTTAACTTTATCGAACAAAGCGTAACGCGGTTGGAATAATATGTTAAGTGCATTTTTTCCCAACTTTTCCAGTGCAAACAAGCAGTGGTCGAATACAATGACCTAGTTAAAAAGGAGGGACTGTCAGTATCCATAGGAGATATCCCCTTGACAAATAAGTACCCGATGCATTATATCTTTTTATAACACTATTTTTTGTAATAAAACGGAGGTCTATGTGAGAGTACTGCATTTAACACTAGAAGAAGCATTAGCGGTAAGCAAAGCGCTTGGGAATCAGCAGCGGATGGAAATGCTGAGTGTCCTGACGGAAGGGCCCAAAAATGTGAACGACTTGGCAGAACGGCTGGAGGTTCCCTTTTCCACCGCCGCCGTGAACATTAAAAAGCTGGAAGAAGCGGGTTTAATTGCGACCGAAATCGTACCTGGACGGGGCAGCCAGAAGGTGAGTTCCAAACGCTTTGACCGTATCGTCATTGATCTGGCCAGTAAAAAAGAAGCGCCTGAGAAGTTCATTACACTCGAAATGCCGATTGGAAATTATGTTCAATGCGAAGTTGAGCCGACCTGCGGTCTTGCCAGCGAGAACGGGATTATCAGTATTATTGATGATCAGCGCTCCTTCTTTGAGCCGGAGCGCAAAGATGCGCAAATCATATGGTTCAGAGCAGGATTTTTGGAATATCACTTTCCAAACCGTGTGCCCTATGGGTCAAAAGTGGAAGAAATCAGCCTGAGTGTGGAAATGTGTTCGGAAGCTCCTTATCACAAGCTGGATTGGCCTTCTGATATAACCTGCTGGATTAATGGGATTGAAATCGGTACATGGACAAGCCCTTCAGATTTTGGCGGGGAACGGGGATTTCTTACACCTTCCTGGTGGGAAGACCACAATACACAGTATGGAATGCTAAAACAATGGAAGGTGAATGAGAGCGGCAGTTTTGTGGACAGTTTGAAGATTTCAGATCATACCGTTCAAACCCTTCAGTTAGAAGAAAGACCCTATGTTTCCGTAACCTTTGGCGTCAAGCGGGATGCCGAGAAAGTAGGCGGTCTCAATATTTTCGGCTCTAAATTCGGCAATTACGAACAGGATTTGCTCATGAAAATCAAATACTCATAAATCAAGAATCGGATTCTGTTTAATGGAGTCCGTTTTTTTATTTATAAAAAAGTTGAAACGAAATATTTTTGTATGTAATAATAAGCCCATATATGAAAGCGCTTTTAAAAAAGGAGGGGAACAAATGAAAAAGATCAATTTTAATTCATTGTTTGTCGGGATTGGCGGATCGTTGTTGGTGGTCATCATTGATGCCTTGGCTGCTTACGGGCTTGCCCGGCTGAATGTGCCATTTAAGAAAATCCTGTTTCCCATGTTCATCGGTACATTGATGATTCCTTGGGTCATTACCTTTATTCCTTTATATCTGCAGTTTGGCAATATGGGGTGGCTCAACACGTATGCTGCGTTGATCTTCCCGTATACGGCAAATGCTTTTGGTGTTTTTCTTCTGTTTCAGTTTTTCAGAGGATTCCCCAAGGCGTTGGAAGAAGCTGCGGTGATTGATGGAGCAAACAAATGGCAGGTATTTGTACGTATTGTGCTGCCTTCAGCCAAACCGATGCTTTGGACGCTTGGAATCTTTACATTCATGACGATTTACAATGACTTTTTATGGCCGCTCGTTTCCACGAATTCGATCGAGCTTCGGACCATTACTACGGGGATTGCGATTATGCAGCAAGGAAGTTTCGTTTCCTCTTACGGAAAGCTAATGGCGTTGACAACGTTGGCAACTCTGCCGATGTTAGCGATTTTCTTGGTCGGCCAGCGCCAATTTATAAAAGGAATTACACAAACAGGGATCAAATAGAGGAGGCAAATGTATGACACAAAAACGCAGCGAATACCCACGTCCCCAATTTCAGCGGGACAATTGGTTAAATTTAAACGGTGAATGGAACTTTATCTTTGATGATGAAAATGAAGGGATGAATAAAATATGGTACAAGAATGGATTGCCTGAAGAATCATTAAAAATCCAGGTGCCGTTTGCTTATCAATGTGAAGAGAGCGGGATTCATCAAACCGCCTTTCACGATGTAGTCTGGTATGAACGAGAGCTTCTTGTTCCTGACGAATGGAAGGGGAAAGAATTGTATCTTCATTTTGGTGCGATCGATTATCGTTCATGGGTCTATGTGAATGGATCACTCGTCGGTTTTCACGAAGGCGGTCATACCTCTTTTTCGCATAACGTTACACCGTACCTGAATGAAAGTAATAGAAATGATCTCGTGATTCGTGTAGAAGATCCGTCGGAAGATGAGACCATTCCGCGGGGCAAGCAATATTGGAAAGAACAATCAGAATCGATCTTTTATACAAGAACAACAGGGATCTGGCAGACGGTGTGGCTTGAACCGGTAGATCCTGTCCATTTCACGTCTATTCGCTGGACACCGGATATTGACAACGGATCGATCGGGATGGAGCTGGAGGTTAGCCGACTTTCAGAAAACTTGAAGGCGGAGGTGCGTATCTCTTTTGGAGGAAAGGTGATTATTCAGGATTTGTTATCGTTGCATGACACCTATACGAAACGAAACATTGACCTTCGCAGCCGTTTTACCGAACGAAGCAATATTCATGGAGCGGGCTGGTATTGGTCTCCTGAGCACCCCAACCTGTTTGATGTGGAGCTTGTTTTAAAAGATGACACATCCACGCTTGATACGATTTCCAGTTATTTTGGTATGAGAAAAATTTCGATTGAAAACGGAAAAATTTTATTGAATAACAAGCCTTATTACCAAAAACTCGTCCTGGATCAAGGATACTTCCCAACTGGCCTGCTGACGGCTCCCAGTGACGACGATTTAAAGAATGACATCCTGTTGGCAAAGGAGATGGGGTTTAATGGGGCCAGAAAGCACCAAAAGGTCGAGGACCCGCGGTTTTTTTATCATGCAGATAAACTTGGTTTTCTTGTATGGGGAGAAATGGCCAATGCGGCCGAATACAGTGAGCAGGCCGCTGGCCGTCTTACCCGTGAATGGATTGAAGCGATAAAACGGGATTACAGCCATCCTTCACTAATTGTCTGGGTTCCGCTTAATGAAAGCTGGGGTATCTCCCGGGTAGAACGTGATGCTCAGCAGCAAGCTCATTCACAGGCGATGTACCATTTAACAAAATCTCTGGATACGACCCGTCCGGTGCTATCCAACGAGGGATGGGAACATACGCAATCTGATATTTGCGGCATTCATAATTATCAATCATCGACCGAGATGGAAAAAGCCTATGAAACTACCGAAAGTGCCATTTCTACTGAGCCTGCCAACCGTGCCATCTATGCGCGGGGTTTTAGTTATCAGAAGGAACCAATTATGATTACGGAATATGGGGGAATTGCGTACAAGGTGTCAGCAGCAGGATGGGGCTATTCTTCAGTTGAAAGCGGGGAAGAACTGATCGAGGAGTACAGGAACGTAACTGAAGCTTTAATGAGGTCTTCTGTTGTGCAGGGGTTTTGTTATACGCAGCTGACCGATGTGGAACAAGAAATCAACGGACTGCTTACCTATGACCGCAAACCGAAGTGTGAGCTGTACAAAATTAAATCCATTAATGATCAAAGGTGATAAATGATGAAAAATTTTGTTTTTGCAGTTGGGATTGAAGATACCTTTGTGATCCAGACCGAGCGGGGCGAACGTCCCCTGGATGAGTATGCATTGACCCAGCATTATGAAAAATGGAGAGAAGACCTGGACTTGGCGAGAAATAGTGGATCTAGCATGATTCGTTACGGAATACCCTGGCATGTGGTAGAGGAAACGAAGGGTCAGTATAACTGGTTGTGGGTGGATCAGGTAATGGATTATTTCAGGGAGCACCGGGAGCTGGTACCGATTATCGATTTGATGCATTACGGTACGCCCGGCTGGGAGGACAGCTCCTCCGAATGAAAAATCGTGTATGTACAGCCTTTGAGGAGGCCGTTAAGAGCTTTTAAAATAAAAATTCCCTCTGTAAGACTAGTAATGTCTTAAGCAAGGGGGAATTTTTATGAGGTTAAGGATAAAGACCCTTACAAAATTAATAGAATCGACAGGGATGATAAAATTTGTAAAATGCATTCATACCCGGAAGAGCTTTCGGAGATTTCATTGATGAGATGGAGATTTATATATTACATACCAGTTGTTGGCGGTTGTGAATCTCGAGGATGAAAAGATTTTGTTCGTGATTCTTCACGAGGATCCTTGAAACCGCCTTTTGGCTGGTGTCCAACACTACTTAGAATAACAATGGAGGCAAAAATAAGCAGGATATTCTTCAATTTTAAAATCCTTCTTTATAAATTTGTATAATATTAGTTTATACTTGGAAGCAAATGGTTTCAATGAAGGATTTTTTTAACAACGGTTGACTGATCGATGAAATTTTTAATTTCGTCTCATTATCCTAAGAAAACTTATCAATTGATACAGAAATCAACTTCTTCTACATAGCTTCCTAGAATATATATTATGTTAACTAGAAACAAACATAATGTTTCTCAAGGGCTTCCGCGGCCTCCAGGTTTTTTATGGGACGATAAGAATTGTTTTCTGATATGTCTTGCAATGGATTTAAAAACAGCTCTTTGATTTGATACAAGGTCATTTTTATCGGAGAGATTAAGTTTGAAGGAATTATAAATAGCCGACCTCCCCACTCCCTCTTTATTTCGCATCATAAAGAAATTTTGAATTGGATTAATGTATCCTTCTAACCTCAGATTCTCGGGGAAATAATGAATTTCATTGTTGGCATCTTCTCGTTGAATAAAATTTGTTAAGAAATTAGATTGATTTACTTTCTTGCTAAATAAATTATGAGTCCCTAAGTCACACTTGGAGTAAATCAAGGGATTATTTTCTAACTGATACTGAAAAAAGCGTGTATCCAGAATACATCAGGCACAAGACATTTATTGGAACCGATTTAACAAAGAAGGAAAGCTCTTGAGCTTTCCTTTTAAGCTAATGATCAACTTTGATTAGTGTCAGTATTCAAAGTTCACCATTGAATTACATACCAACAAACATATTTCTGCTAAAGGGAGCCCAGTTTTCTCCCCTAAAACCAGTCATTCCCTCTAAGTTAACAAAACAAGGGAGTACAGTGTACATTATGCCAGCCATTGTATTATCCCTAAATATCATGATGTATCTCATCCTCGAATTGTCAGCTGGTGTTATCATTGCCATATCGGGACGTATTGCGTTCTCTGCTGTTAGTGCATCCTTCATTCCTACACTCGCGATTCCAACAGGCCCCATATTGCTTCTAATCCAATAATTCGAAACATTTGTGGCTGACTCTAAATCAGTCCGCTTGTCATATGTTAATAATATTTGATTTGATGAAATTTGTCTTGCCTCCAAAAGAATCGGGTGAGGTACCATCTGTCGATCCCTATCAAAATTTACCATTATCAACCTCCACATTTTGATTAAACGTCAAATGACCTATTTCAAGATATGTGGGGTCACTTATTTAAGTTCATAAACAAAGCTGTTTTGATGATATTCTAACAGTCCAGCTACAACATAACCGTTTTCCCAAGTGAAGCTATTGATCCTTCCTTTTTTAGTATAAAATGTTCATCTGAATTTGATTAGCTTACTGACCTTATATTCCTTTTCTTCGTATTTACCATCTTCCCCTTTCCAAGCAGCTTTCAAGACAATCGAGTCGAATGCTTCTTTTATATCGTCTTGGCTTAACCCTTTGGAGTAAAAGAGAAAGTCCATATGATAAAGTGCAAAATTTTCTTCTTCATTATCTTGTTGGTATTCTTCACCACCCCAGTACCTAACTTTCCCATCTACCGAGTCTATGGATTTCCTCCAATCTATCCCCTTGGGAAATTCAATTTTTCGTTTGGTGTCAAGTGGGTTTTCCATTTTAAAATTAAAGTTAAACTTACGAAAATCATTCTTTGAAGGATTTTTTAAACCTTGAGTTCCGACATCTTCAAACTGTTTATTACTTAATTCTGAAACCGTTGATCCAACAGAGATTTTTGGTTTTCTAATGTCATTACAACCAACCATGAAGAACAGAAAACAGAATAAAAGAGTTGAAGCAGATAGTTTTCTCAAGGATGTCTCCCCTTCTCTTCTAATCAGAACTGTGTTCATAACTATTTTCTATGACTTAAACGGTTTGTCTTATTCATCCTGCTGTTTGACGGCTATGTTTATTTCATCAAACTCACCATTGTTCAGCTGTTTGAAAATCGTTTAGAAATGATTTAGGCGATTCATCAAGAATGTGATGATCCCGTCCATTGGGAAGAGATTGCGGATACACCTGCCCCGTTTGATTCTGGAGAAAAAGGCCCTAAGAAAAGGCAGCCATTCAAACCTTGGAGGATTATTCACCTGGTTTCTTCGCCAAATTATTTAAACTAGAGGAAAAGAAAAGAAGTCAGTTAGATAACAACATTGCTCTTGCTCGTTCCGAGGATCAATCCGATTATTCAGAGTGGCGGCATATGGTTGAAACGGCTTCAAGAATTGTTAACAAAGACATTGATGCCTACTTTGAAGTAATCGAAGATTTTGCACCTTATGATGACCTAGCTGAGTTTGGCAGCGGCTTTGAATTTTTCATTGATGAACCCTCCACGATGGAGATCAATTTTGATGTACAAACAGCAAACGCTGTACCCACTCAAAGAAACACATTAACTAAGACAGGCAAGGTCTCTATCAGTAACATGCCTAAAACCCAGTATTATGACATCCAACAAGATTACGTTTGCAGCTGTATCTTACCGATTGCTAGGGATTCGTTTGCTTTATTGCCATTAGAGTCTGTGTATATCAATGCCTTAGATGATCGAATCAACACTTCAACAGGCCAAACCGAAAAAGTAGTAATTCTCTCGATATGTATTGAAAGAAACCAGTTAGAGAAGCTGCACTTTGAGCACATTGATTGTTCTGATGCCCTGGTCAATTTTAAACACAATATGGTATTCAAAAAAACCAAAGGATTTGAGCCCGTTGCACGATTGTTATCTCATGAAGTTAATATGCAATAAATGGAACAAGGGAAAAATAAGAGAAAAACAACATGAAGAAAAATTATTTCAGTTCTTGGGTTTTGGTGATGACGAAAACCCTGTGGCAGAGGAACCTATTTATACTGAGAAAGGATACTTATGTCCTGCTTGTTGGCATGAAGTAGAACATTTATTTCCATATTGCAAACAAACGAAAAACTATTTTGATAATGCGTCAACATAAAAATAAGCCTGCTTTTTTATGTACAAAGAGGAGTTGTGGTTCTATGCTGCATCTCGATATTATATTGAATAATACTTTATGGGTCTTCTTACTCGTTAAATAATAAAGAACGGTTAAGTAAGCTTTCCAATTTGAGCTAAGAGCTGCACAGGCATTCCGTACTTTTATGTCCATTGCACAAGCATTCCGTACTTTCTTGTCGCATTGCTAAGACAAGAAAGTACGGACGTTATAAATAAAATTCCCGATATACATAGGATTACACTGTTCGTATTTTCTTGTCGTTGTACACCAGGTTCGTCGTTTTTTATTCATCAATCATGGAACCATGCATGCATCATGTTTAATCATTCCAGATTTCTCCAACACTGCTTTTTTGGTCGGTTCAAAGGATTAGGAATTGTTTGCAATAGATTATTATCAAAAAATAAAAAAGAACCAGACCGACAGGCTGATTCTTCCACGATAATCGTACGTTTAAAGCGGTCAACTTTTGCATAATCGTTTTTCACATGTCTTTCCAAAAAACTTTTTAATATCATCATTTTGTTTGGTAATATACAATTGAGTGCCTGCAATGCATCCTTTTGCATGAAAAGCTCTCCCATATCACGAATACCTCACCGTAATCTGTTTTTATTACAGATGATCCTTTTTGATCTCGAAATTGCACTAATTTTCGATTCCGATTTTAGGCAGGTTGCACCAGGAAAGATATTATACATATTTTAAGGGAGTAACTGTTCATATTCTCTAAAATCATTTACGCATACATTTTTGAAATTTATCGGAATAAAATACTAAAGCGATCGAAGTCAACCAGATTGTGCCTCCTGCAACCCCAGTCAGTACATCCGTAATATAGTGAATACCTAGATAAATTCTGCTCCAGCATATACAACCAAGATGCAAAGCTAGTAAGTAAAATTTCATCTTACCACTCTTTTTTGAAAGGAGTAAAAAAAAACCATATAGCGCTGTTGAATTCATCGCATGAGCACTTGGATATCCATACTTAATATAAAACGGCTTGGTAGATGGAGGCCGCCGATATTTCCCTTTCTTTCTCCAACTAGAATTTATCCAGCGGCATCCAATCAGATTAGCGATCATTAAAAAAGCTATAATCCTCTTTCCCTTTTGGTAATTTTTGTAGGCCAAATAAAAAGTAATAGGAATCAAAAAAAATCCAGAACCCAACAAAGAATAACTTCTTAGAAAGAAGTCCATCATACGACCGCCTCGAGCTGAAAATAAGCCCAAGCTTGCTATTTGATCAAGTTTCATCCAAAATTTCTGATTACGAAGTCTGTTCATTAGCTTTAAGGCCAAAATGCCCATGATAATCACGGTGCTTAAGTTTTTCATATAACTTTTTTGCATACCCGCCCTCACTTAAACTTACTTGTATGTACATATACTATCATTTGGCGGGATATTTTATGCGTGCATGAATATCTCTAAATAAATGATTGCTTTTGACTGAATCTTTGCAGAATCCATGATGCTCCGTGTTCGTTTTTTGTACGAATTGTCTTAATGTTCACTAAACCAACATGACCTTCTTCTCCGTTATCTTATATAACCTTTGCAAGTTGTATAGAGGCTCTTTGTTCTGGAGTAAACAGCTATAAAAACTTTGTCTCCTTTTAATCAGAAACAGGCCTATAGGTTGGGCTAACCGTTGTTCCTCCCCATCTCGAAACCACTTCATCCACGTTTTAATTTGCGTACGATTCTTAATCCCAAATTGATTCATCAGTTCCTGGTTGGAATACTCTCCTGGTAATTTTAGACGAATCACTTCTCTTTTTAGCTCTTCTGAATAGACCTTCTTTTTTCTCATCATAAGAAAAAACACCTCCACTTTGTCGATAATTGTATTTACGACCATGGGGGTGTTTTTTCCTTTGTCTCATTTAATTAGGTCACTCTACCCCTTGGCACATTGGTTCTTATTTTCCAGTTTTCGCAAAGGTGGAGATGCGATCTCCAATTTCATCTCGAACACGCTGGAAGAACTTCCACTTTTCTTCTTCTGTTCCTTGAGCTTTCGCAGGGTCATCAAACCCCCAGTGATCGCGTTTTACGTGAGGTGGTGTCATCGGGCATTTATCGGCTGCATCTCCACAAAGGGTCACCACGAAGTCTGCGTTGTTCAAGATTTCGGGATCGATGATATCGGACGTTTGGTTAGAGATGTCGATATCCACTTCCTTCATCGCTTTTACGGCGTTCGGATTCAAACCGTGAGCTTCGATCCCCGCACTTTTCACTTCCCACTCGTCCCCAAGAAGTTTTTTACCCCAGCCCTCAGCCATTTGGCTTCGGCACGAGTTTCCTGTACATAAGAAGTAGATTGTTTTTTTTGCCATTTGAAACACTCCTTCAGAGAATTAATGAATGATGGTTAACCAGATATAAAGTCCCGTCAAGGTAATGAATAACGTTGGAACCGTTAAGACGATACCTACTTTGAAATAGTATCCCCACGAGATTTTTACCCCTTTAGTGTTTAACACATGAAGCCAAAGCAGCGTGGCCAACGAACCGATCGGTGTGAGCTTGGGTCCAAGGTCAGAACCGATGACGTTCGCATAGATCAAGGCTTCTCTCATCGCCCCTGTGGTATGCGTGTCTGAAATCGCCAAGGCGTCAATCATAACGGTTGGCATGTTGTTCATGATCGATGAGATAATGGCGGCAATAAAGCCCATTCCAACCGTGCCGACAAACAACTCATGGTGGGTGACATTCTGAATCAAGTCAGCTAAAAGACTCGTTAGCCCCACGTTTTTAAGTCCATAAACCACCACATACATCCCAATGGAGAAAAAGACAACCGCCCATGGTGCCCCTTTGAGGACCGTTTTCGTTTGAACGGCATTACTTTTTCTTGCGGTTTGCAAGAAAACAATCGCGATGATCCCCGCGATAATCGATACAGGCACGGAAAAGAACTCTCCAACAAAATAGCCTATCAGCAAGGCGGCGAGTACAAACCAGGACGACTTGAACATCTCCAGGTCTTTAATCGCATCGGCAGGCTTCTTCAGTTGGTTGACGTCATACGATTTTGGAATGCTCTTTCTGAAATACAGATACAGCACCAAAATACTGGCCAGCAAGCTGAAAATGTTGGGCACGATCATTCGGCTGGCATATGTGGAAAAGCTGATGCCGAAAAAGTCTGCCGAAACGATGTTCACCAGGTTACTGACCACAAGAGGAAGAGACGTCGTATCGGCGATAAATCCGCTGGCCATGATAAATGGCAGGATCATCTTGTCCTCAAATTTCAGGTTACGTACCATGGCAAGTACAATCGGTGTTAGGATCAACGCTGCCCCATCGTTGGCGAAAAAAGCAGCAACAACCGCCCCGAGTATCGTAACAAGCAAGAACATTTTGATGCCATTTCCATTGGCATAACGGGCCATGTGAAGAGCCGCCCATTCAAAGAACCCGATTTCATCTAAAATAAGGGAAATAATAATGACCGCAACAAAGGCAAGGGTCGCGTTCCAAACAATGCCTGTTACATCGATCACATCCTGGAAGGAGACCACTTGGAACAGGAGGGCTAAAACCGCTCCCCCACAAGCACTCCACCCAATATTAAGGCCTCTCGGCTGCCAGATAACAAGCGTCAGTGTAATTAAGAAGATGGCACCGGCAATAAGTACTGAGCCCACAGAACTAATACCTCCTATTCATCGCAACAAGTTACTCGTTTTCCTTGTGCTTGTAGTTCTTCAATTCGATAATGTTGGCTGGGAAGATCTTTAATAATTCGCAGCACAAAGGAATAATACGGGTAGGTAGTATTCAATGAATAGTAAATCCATTGGCCTTTTCTCCGTTCCTTCACAATCCCGCTGTCCCTTAACTTTCGCAAATGCTGACTGACAGCTGGCTGGCTCATGTCGAACAGGTCCACAAACTCACATACGCAACATTCATTCTCTGAAACAATTTTGACCATCGCCAGTCTTGTTTTATCCCCCAGAACCTTTAGAATGTTCGCTGCCGTTTGTAATTCAACGGTTTCATTGGTAATCATATAAGCACCTCCTCAAATCAACATTATTTTCATTCATCATTGTATAAGTATATTCTTATATATGCAACCATGAATTTATCCGGCGATAGGAATTGGCTTAGGGGCTTTATTCCCCAAGGTTGTCGATGGGCTACATGAAGGGCAGGTCGGTACAACATACATTCCGCTTGCAGTCGGGCTAATTCTCATGATGTACCCTCCCCTTGCAAAAGTACGTTATGAAGTCCAAAACGCCCTTTGTCTTGCTTTTTACGATTGCTTTGGTGAATGTAGCCTTTTGGTTTCAACGAAAATACTTCAAAAACCAAGCGGACTAAAAAATAGGTGTCCATTAATTATCATGGGCACCTATTTTTAGCTCCAATTAGCAGCAAGACGAAGAAGAAGAATTGGTAATTTCAATCTTTTGCTTCGGTGCACAACAAGCTGAATCCTTTGGTTCCATGCTTTCTACGTCACTCTTCGTATAAAAGAACTCCCATTCGTTGCCGTCAGGATCAGTAACCCAGAATTTATCCTGAGTCGCGTAGCAGCACGTCACATCCATTTCCTCGCGGGCGAAAAAGCCAAGTTTCTCTAAACGGCCTTTGTGTTTTAGGATCTCTTTTGCATCTTCAACCTGAAACCCAAAATGGCCGACCTGGTTTCCTGATACTTCATCTTGCAGGTTTAACGTAAAGTTAAGACCTGGATCTTGCAGTAAAAACTTGGCATAATCCGATTTTACTTTAACAGGGGTGGCGTCAAATACCTGTGTATAGAACTCAATGGATTTCTCTAAATTAGTGACATTTAAACCAACGTGTACGTTCATGTCTAATCCCTCCATGTTAATCAATTTTTCTTGATTAATCTTAGTATAGTAGCAACTTTATCCAATTGCAACTCCTTTTATCAATTTTTTTTGATTAAAAGAATTGACAACTCCCTGTCCTACGATATACGATAAATTTATCAAGACGAGGTGATGAACCATGCAAAAAGAAATTCCGCTCCAAGACCTTTCCCACGACAATGAATTCGAAAGGTACGAAAGCCAGTTTAAAGCGTTGGCCGATAAAAAGCGGCTCCAAATTATGAACATCCTCACTCAAAAAGGAAGAACGTGTGTGTGTGATCTAGTCGATGTTATGGATATGAAGCAGTCGAAACTGTCTTATCATTTAAAGATCCTCTGGGACGCTGGCATCATCCATAAAGAGGCCGAAGGAACCAATAGCTATTACAGCATCAACATGAAAGAAATTAATCATTTGCTTTCCCATGAGCTGTGTTGTATTTTTAAGCCCAGCTGTTAGTACCATCTTTTTTTAAGGTTTTAATCAATTTTTTTTGATTAATATATCAACTTTACTTGATTAAGGAGGAATTTATTATGTTTAATGAATATGGGGTGTATCTTTGGGCAAAGTCTCGTCATGAAAAAGTGGAAAGGCAAGCTCGGGTGGCGTGGATGTATCAGAACCGAAAAGAAAGTAACAAAGCGAGGAAACGAGCCGTCTCTAAACCTTCCTTAACACTGGAACCTTGCTGCTCATGTGCTTGCTAAAGGAGGAAATGAAATGATCGTTAATCGTGGAGGTGCTCTCGGAAAGGCGTATTTTATATCGTATTTACGGTTAATCATGAATGCTAGAGACTGCTCAGTGGTGGATGCTCAGGAAGTAGCAATGGACATTTTCTTTCATGGAGATAAAACACGTTTTGGGACAGCAACTTGAACAGTTCACAGCCGCTTTCCATGAGCTGTCTCATTAATCAAAGATATCAAACTCTAGAACCGTCTACCATTACAATCCTTAGAAAGGGCCATTTGTCCTCCCTTTTTTACTTTCCAAAACACTTGATAGGGTCCTGGAGTATTGGTTTCAGCAACAAATTCCAGCTCGTAACCAGGTAATAATAACTCTCTTCGTGCTAGGATGTTTTTTAGTCCACCAATCCTGCGTTCTTTGTGCCTGACGATAGCATCCAAAGAATGCTCATATTGTTCATTAGTAATCCCAAAGAAACTGTTCGATGTTTTCCTCGGTATCTCTGTACACCTCGCTATCTTGGATGGCAGCGTATTCATTTCGTTGTGACATAAGTCATATACAACAATATAATAAAAATTTATAAAAACACACCTTTATAGGTGTGTTTTTATATTGAGATATGCTTTAGCAATAATTTCTTCCCTGGGTCTTGCATCACAGACGATAAACTTTCAATATCTACTAATGCTATCCCTCCGGCCCTTCAAACGACTGTGATAACTCTTTTCTTATCAGTTTAAATGGATGAATTGAAAGTTAGCATAATTGTGAAACCTAAGCGAAGAATGGATTTCCACACTGTGTATAGTAGTCTTTTTGTCTGTTATTATTTAGATTATTGGATAATTCAGCTCGTAACTTGGGTTGTAATAGTATGGTGGTCTAAGTGCTATTTTAGACATTGGCCAGGAATCCTCAATATAGTCCATCTTTACTTTTTCATTTGAATGGTTTACTAGCAATAGCTTTACTTCTGGATTAAATTCATATCTCAAAATGGTAACCCCCTTCCATTAGGAATGTGCGGATTCTCCCCCATCAACATGAAGAACTTGACCAGTAACAAAACGAGAATCATCAGAAGCAAGATAGACAAAGGTTGGTGCCAGTTCAAATGGATGGGCAACTCGTTCCATTGGATTAAATGCTCCATATACAGCGACTTGGTCTGACGAGAAACTTGCTGAAATAAGTGGGGTCCAAATTCGGCCGGGGGCGACGGCATTGACTCGGATCCCTTGTTTCACGACATTTTTAGCCAAGGCACGTGTCCAACCCACTATTGCGCCTTTTGTTGCCGTATAATCAATCATTTGCTGCTCACCTACATACGTCACCACTGAAGATGTGCCAATGATTGAGCTGCCTGGTTTTAAATGAGGAAGCGCTGCTCTTGTTGTGTAAAAATGAGAGTATATATTAACTTTGAAGGTGTCATCGAATTGCTCATCTGTAATGTCAAGCAGACTTAGCTGTTGGAATTGGATACCAACGTGGTTACAAAGAATATCGAGACGTCCAAACGTATTTACTGTTTGTTCTACAATGGAGATACACTGTTGTTTGTCTCGCAAGTCACCAGGCATTAGAAAACAACGTTGTCCGAGTTGTTCAACTCTCGTTTTTGTTCTATTTGCATCCTCATGTTCATCTAAGTATGAAATAGCAACATCTGCGCCTTCTTTAGCAAACGCAATTGCTACTGCTGCACCAATACCACTGTCACCCCCTGTAATAAGTGCTACTTTTCCTATTAACTTTCCACTCCCTTTATAGTTCGGGTTTTCGATAATTGGAAGGGGTACCATAAATTTTTCCACTCCGGGATGGCGCAGCTGGCGCTGTTCAGGTAAACTTATCGGAATTTCTTCGTAACGTGTGATTTTCCCATAGTTAGGGTACATGGGATAAGGTTGAGTTTTCATGTTCGCTTTAAACATTTGTTGCATTTGCTTTATTTGGTCTAATTGACGACTTTGATCCTTTTGATCCATGGAAACCTCCTATAGAAATAATTTCCTTCTATAGAATGTTTATGTTGTTCACTACAAATAAAGTAAAAAAGTGTGAAAAAAGTTGTTCTCTTTCAACACAGAAGCCTATTCTTCCTCAAAAGAGCCTTTATTGAACTGACCTTTAGGACAAGGAGCTTTACTCAACATTCTACCCCCTTTAACAGATCAACTTATTGTTACTTAACAGTTCTTTAATCCCGGCTACCTCAAGAATAGTACCTAAAAAATAGGTCAACCAGAAAAAACAAGCTAACCACATAACCGTTTCGCTGTTCTCGATTCACTATATTGTTGCCAATCCTTTTTCGTGAGCATTGGAAGACGAACTTTATTTACAATATGCCGTACAATCACCTCTGGAATCTCATTAACTCTTTTAAAAATCCCCCTATTCTTGTGCCGATTAATTATATTAGGAATTGCTGAAAAATGTAAGAAGAATAAAAAAGCAGTGATTCCCAAGTACAGCGGGTTCACTGCTTTTTATTTCCTATGGCGTGACCTGCTTATTGCTGAGCACCTCTTCTGCCGATGAAGTATGGATCATCTCGCGGTCCTTTGCCAGTTTCTTCAGAATGTCTTCTTTGGACATGGTATTTTGGGGGGTTAACAGACTAACCACGATTCCGGCAAGAAAGGCAACGGCTAGTGATGGAAGGATAGGATTGCCCCAATAAGCCAGTAATTTCGGGCTTTGTAATAGAGTAAAAGAAGTAATCGAACCGCAAAGCAGGCTCGCCAGTCCTCCCTGCCATGTCACTCGCGGCCAAAACTTACCCAGGATAGATGCGACAAGAAGCCCTGACATGACGGTTGAAACAAAGTTGGATATGTAACCAATAATACTGTTTGAACCGAGGGTGAAGAGGAAAGCAAGAACGAGAGTGCCCACTAGTGCGATTCTTGAGTACATAATCATCTTTTCCTTTTCTGGATTCTTTCCTGTAAAAACCTGATAGACATCCCCTAACAGGATCGTTACCGCGGCAATGAAATCCGAGCTTCCTGATGACATGGTCGCACTTAAACCGGCAGTGAGTACAATGGCCCCGATCCAGACGGGAAATACCTCTGTAGCCAGATATGGAAAGGCATAGCCCGCTTCTATGTCTGGATTCATAATATGCGCGGCCATTCCAATTATAGAAGGAAAAAACGAGAATAGAACAAATAGGATACCTGAAACGAGAAAACCCTTCTTCACTGTGGCTGTGCTGTCGCTCGAGTAAATCCTATGTCTGTAAGACGGTGTGGCCAGTACACCGACAGCAATAACCACTGCCAGCGAAATGGCCGGGATGAGACCCATTTGATCCACGCCAAGGAACGATACCATTTCAGCGGGAGCTTCACTTGAAATGTGGCTGTATCCGCCGATTTTCATGAGCGTAAGTACGGTGAGAAGAATAAATCCAAGGAAAAGAATGACGCCCTGGATGGTGTCTGTATAAACGACGGCGAGATAGCCGCCGATAAAGGTATAAACAGCAAAGCCAAGGGCGGTTATGATTTTGGCCAGCAAGGGATCCATGCCTGTAATCCAGGACAGATACAAACTGCCTCCCATGATGTGGGCGCCAAGCCAGCCAATAGAGGCGATATAGAGAATAATTGAGGTTAACCCTTTGATTAGTTTGTTTCCACCGAAATAAAAGCTTAATTCCTCGGAATATGTCATAAAGTTATACTTTCGAACGTCAGCAAACAGGAGCAAAAGAACAAACATCCCGATGGAGCCCCCGATGCCGTAGAGCGCTCCCGCCCATCCGTTCGTATAGGCAAAACCGACCGCACCCATACTGGAACCGGTTCCGACAAGTGTAGCAATGGTCGTTCCGATGAGCAGAGGCAAGCTTAAACCCCTGCCTCCCATCAGAAAGTCTTCCCCGCTTTTGACCTTCTTGGATACCCACAGGCCAACCATTATCATAAGGATCGTAAACGCTATAAAAACACCTAAATAAATTCCCTGGTTATTTTCCATCGTACTACTCCCCTTTGCTTGAATGATGCCTTTCTTAAACCTGATCCGGTTCTACTCAATTTCAACGATCATCTCTATTTCTACTGGGGTATTAAATGGCAGTTCATTGGAGGAAATAGCCGATCTGGCATGCTTTCCTTTTTCTCCAAAGACTTCCTCAAGCAGTTCTGACGCCCCATTGATGACATAGGGCTGCTCCACGAACCCGTCGGCCGAATTTACAAAGGCGAGCAATTTAACGACTTGTTTGATCCTGTCAAGGTCTCCGACATGCTCCTTTAAAACAGCCAGAAGGTTAATCATGGTCTGCCTTGCTGCCTTATATCCTTGCTCCACGGTCAGATCGCTTCCCACTTTGCCATTGTACATCAGTTCTCCATTGATTCTGCAATCGGCTCCGGATGTGTAGACCAGGTTTCCTACGGTTTTCGCAGGGACATACACTGCTCCTGGGGGCGGAGCTTTTTGTAATTCAATTCCAAGTTCCTTCAGTCTTAGTTCAATGTTAGCCATGAGCTGCCTCCTGTTTTGTGTGGTGTTGGAACAGACACTTAGCCGCTGCGGCTTTAATTGCCATTCCGCCGCTCTGTCTGAGGTTTTCTTTTTCTCTAATGGTCAGTATCCCATTGACAATCACGTGGGATATTCCCTCAGGATGCTGGATCGGATCCTGATAGGTCGCTGTATCACTAATCTTTTTCTCATCAAATATGGTTAAATCCGCATGGTAGCCGGGAACAATCAATCCCCGTTTACCCAGGGAAAACCGCTGCGCCGGAAAGGAGGTCACTTTGCGGATCGCCTGTTCCAGTGAAAGCGACTTGTCTTCGCGTACATATTTGGAAAAAAGGCGGGGAAAGGTTCCGAATGACCGAGGGTGCGGTTTACCCGTTTCACAGCCTAGGCTGTCAGAAATGACGAGCGAACGGTCCCATTTCACCACCTGCTCGACATCCTGATTGGACATGTGATAGTAAATAATAGAAACCATTCCGTCCTCTTCTAGCAGCAAATCCAATGCCGCTTCAGCAGGGCTCTGTTCGATTTCAGTGCTGATGGCTTCAATGCTTTTTCCTTCCCATTCCTTGTGGCGGGAAAGAGAAGAAACGACGACGTTATCCCAACCAGTTGAAACGACAAGATTGTCCCATTCCTCCTGCTCTTCTCCAAGTTCCTCTATCATTCTTCGACGTGTAGCTGGTTCTCTGATTCGATCCAGACAAGCGGGAATTCCGCCTTCCAGGCTCCATGGAGGTAGTAACGTGGTAAGTGATGTAGATCCTGCATCATACGGATAAACATCACAGGTCACATCCAGTCCTCGTGCACTTGCTTCCTCAAGCAGCTCCATCGCTTTAAGCACTTTGCCCCAGTTCCGCCTGCCGGCCGCTTTCAAGTGGCTTACCTGGAGAGGGACACCTGCTTTTTCTGCAATCCAGATGACTTCTTTTATGGAAGGTATAAGATTGTTACCTTCTCCGCGAATATGGGTCGATAAAATTCCGTTGAATTTGGGCAGGACCTGGCATAGTTCCGCCAGTTCTTCCTTGGAGGCATACCTTCCTGGAGAATATAAAAGGCCGATCGACAAACCAATTGCCCCTGCTTTCATCCCTTCTTTAAGCATTTCCTTCATCATGTTCAACTCTTGCTTATCAGCGGGGCGGCCTGCAAACCCCATGACAGCAATCCGGAGGGCGCCATGTGCCACATAGGTTGATACATTTTCAGAGATTCCTGTTCTGTCCAATTCTCTGATATAGTCGGATACCGAATGCCATGGCCATTCCCACTGCGTCTCACCGACGACAGGCTGTATGTATCCTTTCAGCAGTGCCCCGTACTTGGGGACAAAAGGTGCAGGAGCAAGCCCACAGTTTCCGACTACTTCTGTAGTCACCCCTTGCTGCAGCTTTATATCCATCATCGGACGGTTAAGAACAAGCAGATCCGAATGAGAGTGGCCGTCAATAAATCCCGGCGATATGATGTTCCGTTTTGCATCGATTGTTTCCCTGCTCTCACTATTCACGGCACCGACCTCAACAATGATCCCATCCTTGATGCCAACACTTCCAAAAAACCAGGGATTACCCGATCCATCTGCAATCCGGCCGTTTTGGATGACTAAATCCAGCATAGCCTACATCTCCTTTACTGAAGTTTTCCTCTGCCAAGGACTGCTTGCTTCTCCAAAGTCCCATCTTCGTTTTTCAAAAAGACGTCATTATGGAGATTCACTGTGCTGCATATGTGATTGGGTATAACCTGAAGTACATCTCCGATTTGTACATTCGTTTCTCCATGAACCGCAATCATTCCGTGTTCTTCTGTCAGCCGTTCAAGCAGCATTTCCGGGTGTCCATTGATTTCCCCGAATCCCTCCAGAAATATAGGCGGCTGACCTGGCTGCACATCGGTAGCGAACGTTTTGCTTCCACCGTCTACGATCAGAAGAGAATCGGATGGTTTGCTGACAACGGTGACATGAATGGCAGCCGCACATTCCTCGTGTGAACAGCAATGATACTTTTCCTGCATCCTGTCATAAAAGACATAGGTGCCGGGGCGGATTTCCGTTATCCCTTCAACTTCTGCAGCGGAAGCAGAGGTGGAAGTGGATCCTACGCTGACATCGGTGATTGGCACGCCTTCTGCCCTAAGCTTTTCTGCCAAATCCGCCATCAGCTGTCCTTCCTGTTTTCCTGCTTCCTCAATATCCAAAGTTGGCTTTCCATCCAGAATGGGTCCCCGGAAGGTGTAGATTCCGGTTAACTTTATTCCAGGCAGCTCCTTTGCCTTCTTGGCCAGTTCAACTGCCTCATCATAAAGGACTCCTGTTCTGCGAAGACCGGAATCAATCTCCATCCGCACTTCAAGTACAACGCCGGCTGTCTCTGCTGACTGGGACAGTTTTTGTATCCCTTCGAGACTGTCAAACGCAGTAATCAATCTTATTTTTCTGCTCAAATCGATGGCTTTTTGAATTTTTATTTCTGAGACAAGAGGATAAGCGATGAAAATATCATCCATACCATGCTCGGCCATTACCTCAGCTTCTGACACTTTTGCCACTGTGATGCCAGCGGCGCCAGCTTCCAACTGAAGCTTCGCAATCTGTGGGTTCTTATGGGTTTTTGTATGGGGTCTTAAATGAACCTTTTGTGTTCGGGCAATGTCTGCCATCTTTTGAATGTTTGCATCCAGTTTTCTTTTTTCGATCACGAGTGCAGGTGTATCCATAATTTCCTCCTATATTAGTAGTAGTTGAATAGACCCAAACGGTTATCTATTATTTTCGACAAAGCTTATCCTACCTCTAAGTGCTTGTCAATAAATTTACAGTCAATTCAGACAATAGTCATTACAATACAACTTAATTTTTCCATCAATATGTTCACAAATTATAGCTATTCTTACATTTACGTTAACTTTTGTAGTAATATAGAATTAAAAATGATGTGGGATTTTTTGTCATATTAGTAAGTATTGAGGGGGATTTTATGAAAGATCAAATAACGATGTTCTGTCTTCTTAATTCTTTGGACTTGCAGCGTGGTGGTTTGACAAAAGCTTCTTTGATGCAGGCCAATACGTTTGCCTCACTTGGATATAAGACATTTATCCTCACCTTTAATTTTAATCCACGCTACAATACCATCATTGAACAAATGGTCAGCTTGAGAAAAATAGATTCAAGAATCCAAGTTTTAAATATGTATCAGTCCCTTGGTGAATTTGACTACTCCACCCTTTCCAAGCAGCCCATGATGGAAATTGAAAAAAGTAAAGCAAATGGAGCCGTCCTGGACCCGCATATTGGACAGCCACATTCCTACCGCGTTTACGAAAACGGGCTATATACCAAGTATTTCAGATTGGACGAAAATGAGAGATTGCTTTTTATCGATCATTTCAATGACCAGCGGTATCGCGTGAAACGTGAGGACTATGATGAATATGGCTATGCGAGAAAAGTGTCTTTCATGGATTATGAGCGTAATAAGCCGCGACAGATGGTCTTTTATAACGATACTGGCGAAGCATTCCTTTCTAAATGGGTGAACCCTCAAAATAGACTCGCATTCCGGGTAAACCTATTCCAGAATCGCCAACTCAAGGAAATATTATCCAATGATAATGAACTAAAAACCTATTGGCTGGAACAGGTTACTTCAAATTATGAGTATCCTGTTATTATTAGCGATGCCAGAGCATGTGACATCCTTCTCCTCAATCTCAAGTCGGAACACGCCGTTAAAATTTGGCGGCTCCATAGTAATCACTTGGATATGAGAGGAGAAGTAGCCAGCACTGTAGCTCCAGCACTTAACAACCTTCAAGCATTTGATGTAGCGCTGGCATTAACCAAACAGCAGAAAGAAGATATCGAAGATCAATTTGGTACAAAAGACAATTTAAAAGCCCTCCCCCATGCTGCAGATCAATTTGCTGAGTATAACTGGTTTAACCCCGTAAAAAAGGAAAATATCGCTGTCGTCGTTACCCGCTTTGCTGCACTCAAACGCATTGACCATATTATTATGGCGTTTAAACATGTCATTGCCCGGGTGCCGGATGCTAAACTGGAACTATGGGGCTACGGGGATGAAGAAAAGAACCTTAAAAGTTTAATCCGCTCGGAAAACCTTACAGCAAACATAAAAGTAATGGGCTTTACCCAAGAGCCTGCTGTTCCTTATCAGCGCTCCCTCTTCTCGGTGATGGCCAGTAAAACCGAGGGGTTTCCATTAAGTATCTTTGAGAGCATGTCCAATGGCTCTCCAATCATCAGTTATAACTTTAAATATGGTCCCAACGATTTAATTGATAACGGAGAAAATGGCTGGATCATTCCCAATGAAGATATCCAAGCGCTGGCAGAAAAAATGATCTGGATGTTTGAAAACAAAAAAGAAGCCATTAAAATGGGGAAAAAAGCGATTAAAAAGGTGAAAGAAAACTTCAACATGGATTTATATGCCAAGCAGTGGATTGAAGTTATTGAAGAAGCTGTAAAAAAGAAAATGCAAAATTACTTACAACAATAAAGGAAAACAAACAAAAGCAGTGATTCCCGATCTGGATCACTGCTTTTTATGATTTCATTAAGTCAATCTACGGCAGCATCCATGATAATACCGTGGATTGCAAATACGTGATGCAGCAAATGATGAGAAGCAGGATGATGCTATGCTTTATAGTGAAGCGGAGCAAATCGGATTCTTTTCCTCCCAGACCCACAGCCGCACAAGCAACCGCTATGGATTGTGGTGAAATCATTTTCCCTGTTACACCACCGCTGCTGTTTGCCGCAATAGCCAAGATGGGGTCCATCCCTACCTGGTTTGCCGTAATTTTTTGTAGGCTTGAAAATAATAAGTTGGCAGACGTATCGGAACCGGTCAGAAATACTCCTAACCATCCAAGAATCGGAGAAACAAACGGGAACAGAGAACCTGTAGCAGCGAGTGTCATCCCGAGTGTAATACTCATACCTGAAGCATTGGCCACATAAGCAAACCCCACAACTGATGCAATGGTTACCAAGGCGAACTTTAATTCATTCAGCGTTTCAATAAAAGTTGAAAACCAGCTTTTCCAGCCGATTTTTAGAATGAACTTCGAAATAATGGCCGAGATTAAAATGGCCGTGCCTGCTGCCGCTAATAGCTCCAACTTAAACAGCGCCGCAATGGGCTGGCCGTTTCCGTCGATTATTAAATTGTTCAACCCGGGGACGGCCGGATGAAAACTGAGATAGCTTCCAAGAGAATTCAACCCCTGAAGCAGAGTATTTGTTCCTTCATACTGTCCAATTAGTGCCTTTTTTATGGTCGGTATGCCCCAAACAGAAATGATGATAGTTAATAAAATGAACGGTGACCAGGCTTTTAAAATTTGCGGGAAGGTGTAGTTTTTACCGTCCGACTTAATCGCATGTATGGATACCGCGTTACCTGCCGCCATTTCTGCCTGTCCCATTTCAGACTTAAAACGAAATGCCGTTTTGGGCTGCCAAACTTTCAGGAACAAGGTTAAGGCGATGATGGATACCAAAGCTGAGATGATATCCGGAAGCTCCGGTCCGAGATAATTGGACACAAGGAACTGTGTGACCGCAAACGAGACCCCCGATACGAGAATAGCAGGAATCACTTCAAATGCCTTTTTGAAGCCTGCCATCATAACGACGAGGTAAAAAGGCACGAAAACCGATAAAAAGGGCAGCTGACGGCCGACCACCTTGGAAACCTCAATCGCTGACATTCCCGTGGGTCCTTCAATGGCGATCACAGGCGATCCAATGGCTCCAAAGGCTACAGGAGCGGTGTTGGCAAGCAAACAAAGACCCGCGGCATAGAGAGGATTAAACCCCAATCCCACAAGCAGAGCGGCAGAGATGGCAACCGGTGCGCCAAAACCGGCAGCCCCTTCCAGGAAGGCACCGAATGAGAAGGCGATTAATAAAGCCTGCAAACGCCTGTCCTCTGTTATGGAAACAATGGAATCTCGAATAATATCAAACTGCCCCGTTTTTACCGACAGTTTATACAAAAAGACCGATGCAACGATGATCCAGCCAATGGGCAGCAGTCCATAGACAGCACCCTGCAAAATGGACATGGCCGCCATTCCTGCTGGCATGCCGTAGACCAGCACAGCCACAAAGAGAGCCACAACCAATGTAGTCAATCCCGCTATGTACCCTTTCATGCGTTTTATTGCCAGCGCCCACAATAAATACAAAATAGGGATAAGAGCAACGAGTGCAGAGAGGCCAATACTATCGCCAATTGGATCATAGATTTGCTTCCATGACATCAAATAAAACCTCCTCTTTTTTTGTTTGTTATTACCAAACAATGTTTCCCGAAATTCTTAAATAAAAAAACACTAAGGAATTAATTCGTTGAATCATGAATGGAAGAATGTCTAAGGGTGGGATCATTGATGAGAGAGATGAGATGAAATTATAATAGATTTTTTAAATGAAGGTTCTTTATACTCCTTTCCTGCTGTAATAGAAGAGTTTCAAAATTTATTGTAATCGCTCTCATAATACCGCGTCAATTTATTTTCTGTATATTTTAAAAATTCAGTACATAAAAAGAGGACGGATTGTTTAAAACCCGTTCCTCTTCTTTTCACTAACTTTCCTTTTTCATCTGAACGAAATCTTCGTTCGTATAACCAAGCCGGGCAGAAAGTTGCATGCCGATTTGCTGCATGCGGGGCTTGAGCTGTTCCAAACGTTCATTGGTCATACGGAGGGTTGGCCCAGAGATGCTAACCGCACCAGCTACCGTTCCCAAATGATCGTAGATGGGTACTGCAATACACGTGATGCCCGTTTCATTTTCTTCCAAATCTAATGCATAGCCCTTCTGTCTTACCTGATTTAATTCTTCTAGAAAAAGATCTTTGTCTGTTATGGTTTTGTCCGTATGCTTGGGCATTCCTTTACGCTGGAGAATTTCCACGACCTCGTTCGCAGGCAGTGAAGCAAGGATGGCTTTCCCTACAGATGTACAATGCATCGGGGCACGCTTTCCCACCTTGGAATGCATACGGAGAGTTTCGTTTCCGTCCAATTTTTCAATATAGACGACCTCACCTTGATCAAAGACAACAAGATGAACGACTTCATTTGTTTCATCTTCCAGCTCCTGTAGAAATGGTTTTGCTTCCGCTCTCAGGTCGATGGATTCAAGCAGTTTTGAACTAACTTCCAAGAATTTATATCCGAGCTTATAACGCCCTGTTTCTTTATCTTGTTCAATATAGCCATACAGCACCAAAGTGGACAGGATCCGATAGACAGAGCTTTTGTTGATATCAATTTGTTTTGCGATTTCAGTTACACCCAATCCGCCTTTTTTCAAACTGACCAGGGTAATGATATCCAGTGCCCGGCTGACGGACTTTACCATATTCTCTCTTTCCAAAACCCCTCACCTCATCTGTAAGTATAAGAAAATTATAGCATATCTGCCACCGGGCCATGGATGGTTCACTTAAGCTTGGATGCGTTCTCTGGCTGCAGCAAACGTGTTGCGGAGTTTCCCAATCTCCTTGATCTCGCATTCGATCACATCGCCTGCTCCCACAAATTCTGCGCCGACAGGGCTGCCCGTTAAGATTACATCACCAGGTTTAAGCGTCATGACTCCGGTAAGATAGGAAATCATTTTACGAATGGGAATGATCATTAAATTCGTGGGACTGTTTTGTTTTTTCACATCGTTCAGCTTTGCCTCGACAATAACATTGAAAGGGTCCAGCTCCGTTTCAATGACCGGTCCTAGTGGAGTAAAGGTATCAAATGACTTTCCAATGGTCCAATGGCCGGCTTCATGGAAATATTGAGGGGCGGTCACATCATTGCCGACAGTATACCCGAAAACATACTCAAGCACCTCTTCTTCCCGGACATTCTTTGCTTCTTTTCCAATGACTATCGCAAGCTCTGATTCAAACTTAACCTGCTCGATATTGCCCGGTATGATGATATCTTCTTCAGGTCCGATTACCGAGGAGGTTGGCTTAAAGAAAAAAACCGGGATTTCCGGAAGCTCACTTGGAAGCTCGTTTGTCTTGGATACATAGTTGGCGCCAATTCCAATGATTTGGTTCGGAGCTATTGGAGCAAGGAAGTTAACGTCCGTTTCTGAAAACATTTGTCCGGTATATTCCCATTTACCAAACAGGTCTCCCTTGATTTCTCTGATGGTACGGTCTTCCGTTAAAACCCCTGTTAAAACAGAAGACTGAACCTTAAATCTAGTAAATTTCATTCTGCTACTCCTCTCAGTAATTGGTAGGTTGTTTCATATTAATGTTCCGGGCCACCCCTGTGGAAATGGCAGCGTCTGCTACCGCTTTGGCCACTGCTTCTACGACTCTCTTATCAAAGGCATGAGGAATGACGTAGTCATAGGTTAGTTCTTCGGTTGTAATTAAGTTAGCAATAGCATAAACAGCAGCTATTTTCATTTCTTCATTGATTTCAGAAGCAAAGACTTGTAAAGCACCCTTAAAAATACCTGGAAACGCCAGGACATTATTCACCTGGTTGGGAAGATCGGAACGTCCGGTTCCCACTACCGCCGCACCAGCCGCCTTGGCAAGCACAGGCATAATTTCGGGAATAGGATTAGCCATGGCAAAAATAATCGGGTCTTTGCCCATGGATTCTACCATTTCCGGCGTTACGGCCTCAGCCACTGAAACCCCGATAAAGACGTCGGCTTCTTTAATGACGTCTTGTAAGCTTCCTTCTGCGTTCTCTTTGTTGGTGAGAACAGAAATCCAATCTTTCATGGCGTTCATCCCATAGGCTCGTCCTTCAAAAATCGCCCCTTTGGAATCACAAAGAATGAGATCTTTCACGCCCATATTGATTAGCAGCTTCGTTACAGCGATCCCTGCAGCCCCGGCTCCATTTACAACGATTTTTGTATCCTCAATCCGTTTGTTGACAACCTTCAGCGCATTAATTAAGCCGGCTGCCGTAACAATGGCTGTTCCATGCTGGTCATCATGAAAAACAGGGATATCCATTTCTTTTTTCAGCCGTTCTTCAATAATGAAACAGTTAGGAGCTGAAATATCCTCTAAATTAATCCCGCCGAATGTCGGCTCTATTGATTTCACAATTTGAATGATCTGTTCGGCATCCTGCGTGTTTAAACAGATCGGAAAGGCATCAATTCCTGCAAAGGCCTTAAATAGCGCCGCTTTTCCTTCCATAACCGGCATCGATGCTCCTGCGCCGATGTTCCCTAATCCTAATACGGCTGAACCATCAGAAACGACCGCAACCACATTTCCTTTGATCGTATAATCGTAAATTTTTTGCGGATCCTGGTAAATGGCTTTACACGGCTCTGCTACTCCCGGAGAATAAGCCAAACTCAGGTCATCTGCATTTTCGATCGTAACCTTAACCGCCACACTGAGTTTTCCTTTGGACTGTTTGTGAAGTTCAAGCGATTTCTCCTTCAGGTTTTGCATATTCTCAACTCCTCACGAATTGTTGAACAGTAATCTCACGATCGAACCCGTAAAATTACTGCATTACCAGGTTTGTTTCTGTTATAAAAAAGCCGGTGGAAGCAGGCATTCTGCTACTGTTTGATGGCATATTTGGCTTTCGCTTCAATACGTCGGCGGTGCAGGATAGGTTCTGTGTAACCGTTTGGCTGTTCAAAGCCTTTAAAGACCAGGTCGCATGCTGCCTGAAACGCAACTGAATGGTCATAGTTATCGGACATTCTGAGATAGGATGGATCTCCGGCATTTTGTTCATCTACTACCTTGGCCATCCGCTCTAACGTCTCCCTTACTTGTTCTTTTGTGCAAATTCCGTGGTGCAGCCAGTTCGCCACATGCTGGCTGGAGATTCTGAGCGTCGCCCTGTCTTCCATCAGTCCAACATCATAGTAATCCGGCACTTTGGAACAGCCGACGCCCTGTTCCACCCATCGAACGACATAGCCTAATATCCCTTGCGCATTATTGTCCAATTCCTGTTGAATTTCTTCTGCGCTCCAATTTGCACGTTTTACGACCGGAATTTCCAAAATGTCATCCCGTAAATCCTTTGATTCTTTTTTAAGCTCATCCTGTACCTTGGAAACATCCACTTGATGGTAATGCAGGGCATGCAGCGTAGCGGCTGTAGGCGACGGAACCCAAGCTGTATTTGCTCCGGCCTTTGGGTGGCCAATCTTCTGCTTCAGCATATCTGCCATCAAGTCAGGCATCGCCCACATTCCTTTACCAATCTGGGCTTTACCCTGGAAGCCGGTCTCAAGCCCTGTAAATACGTTGGATTTTTCATAGCCTTGCAGCCAGGCGGATGATTTCATGTCACTTTTACGGATCATCGGACCTGCTTCCATGGAGGTATGGATTTCATCGCCGGTTCGGTCAAGAAAGCCTGTATTGATAAAGGCGATCCTGTCTTTGACTTCACGGATGCATGCCTTTAAGTTAAGGGACGTTCGACGTTCTTCATCCATTACGCCGATTTTAATGGTATTGCGTTCGAGTCCAAGCATATCTTCCACACGACCGAGAAGCTCATTGGCAAATCTGACTTCCTCTGATCCATGCATTTTCGGCTTAACAATATAGACGGATCCTTTGGAAGAGTTTTGATAGCTTCCATTACCGAGAAGAGTATGTTTGGCCAAAAGGCTCGTAATCACTCCATCAAGAATCCCTTCCTGAATCTCCTCTCCATTAACCAAAATCGCGTTATTCGTCATCAAGTGGCCGACATTACGGACAAACATTAATGATCGCCCTGACAATGTGAACTCTTCTCCAGCAGGAGTTGTATATTGGCGGTCGGCGTTAAGGGTGCGAGTCATGGATTTGCTTCCCTTCTGGAAGGTAGCCGTTAAATCTCCCTTCATAAGACCGAGCCAATTTCGATAGACAAGCACTTTATCTTCGGCATCCACAGCGGTTACAGAATCTTCACAATCCATAATCGTGGTAATGGCTGCTTCGACCAGGATATCTTTTACGCCGGCGTCATCGGTTTTACCGATAGGATGATTGCGGTCAATCTGGATTTCAAAGTAAAGATCATTGTTTTTGAACAAAAGGGCGTTTGGATTTTCTAACGACCCTTGAACCCCCGCAAACTTTGAGGAATCTTCCAGTCCTGCGGTATCCCCGGTATGTAGCGTAACGGATAACTCCCCGTCGACCACACGATATTGAACCGCATCTTCATGAGAAGCATCTTTTAAAGGAATGGTTTGGTTAAGAAACTCTCTTCCAAAGGCAATGACCCTTTCACCCCGAATCTGATTGTAACTAGCACCTCGCTCGGCCCCATTTTCTTCACTGATAGCATCCGTTCCATAAAGCGCATCATAGAGGCTTCCCCAGCGGGCGTTCGCCGCGTTGATGGCATAACGGGCATTGTTCACCGGAACCACCAGCTGTGGTCCAGCTTGGATCGCAATCTCATCATCCACTCCTTGGGTGGTAATTTCAAAATCCTCTGCCTCCGGTTCAAGATAACCGATTTCCTGTAAAAACTCCTTATACGATTCAAAATCGAACCGGTCCTTATGGTCCAGATGCCATTCATTAATCCGGTCCTGAATTTCATCACGGCGCGCTAATAATTCCCTGTTCTTTGGTGTGAGATCCTGAATCAGTCCTTCAAATTCCGACCAGAACGTGTCAGGGTTTACCCCGGTTCCGGGTAGTGCTTCAGATTGAATAAACTCATAAAGTTCTTGAGCTACTTGCAAATTACCTTTTTGAACATAGTTTTCCATCGCTTGTTCCTCCTTTTAGTATTTATTGTTTGTTATTACAAAACGCTGTTTTGTATGATGTTGAAAAAATAATAGCACGAAGTATAAATCGCTTTCAACTGTTTTCGGAAAATTTACACGATTTTAAAGTGCTGCCTCTTTTATCTCTTTTTTGACTTCAGCACATCGACCCGGACTTGGAAATAATTTACCGGCATTTAACAGGTTCCCCGGATTAAACACCTCTCGAATATCGGTCTGGGCCTGTATTTCTTCATCGGTGAACACGAAGCGCATTTCTTCTCTCTTCTCAATTCCCACTCCATGCTCTCCCGTAATGGTTCCACCAACATCTGCACAAGCTTGCAAACACGCACTGCCTGCGGCGATGGCCAATTCCGTTTGACCCGGAATTCTTGCGTCAAAAAGAACGAGCGGGTGAAGATTTCCGTCCCCTGCATGAAAAATATTAGCGATGCGAAGGCCGGATTCTTCACTGATCTGGTTGATTCTGTTTAGCACTTCCGGCAGCCGGCTGCGCGGGATGACTCCGTCTTGTACCAAATAGTCGGGAGAGATGGCACCCATGGCACCGAATCCTGTCTTCCGGTTCGCCCACCATCTGGCCCGTTCTGCTTCATCCTGGGCGACTTTTACTTCCCTGACATTCCGGTTTTTACAGACGTCGAGGATCTGGCTGATTTGCTCATCAATCCCGGCAGAGATGCCATCAACTTCAATGAGCAGCAGTGCTTCAATATCTCTCGGGTGTCCCACAGGAAAGGCTGCGGCCTCCACCCCTTCAATGGCTGTTTTATCCATCATTTCAAGCGCAGCAGGAACAATACCAGCAGAGATAATGTCCGATACCGCATGACTCCCGTCTGAAACGTCATTAAAATAGGCGAGCACAGTCTGTTTGGCTTCCGGGTTTTTCAGAATCCTGACGGTGATTTTGGTCACGATTCCCAGCGTTCCTTCCGAGCCAGTAATCAATCCGAGGAGATCATACCCAGGCGCATCAGGAACCCCGTTATTGCCGATTTCAATGATTTCGCCGTTTGGCAAAACCACTTCCAGTCCCAAAATGTGATTTGTGGTCACCCCATACTTCAGACAATGAGCGCCTCCCGCATTTTCTGCCACATTCCCGCCAATCGTACAGCAATACTGGCTGGATGGATCAGGTGCATAGTAATACCCTTTATCCGAGATGGAGTTGGTCAGCTTCAGGTTGACGAATCCGGGTTCAACCACCGCTCTTCTATTCTCGTAATCTACACTCAGCAGCTTTTTCATTTTAACCAGACTGATCACCACTTCTCCGTTGACGGGAATGGCTCCGCCGCTCAAACCTGTGCCTGCGCCGCGAGCGAGAAAAGGCAGCCCGTTGTCTGAGCAATAGTTGACGAGACGGGCAACCTCCAGTGTATCCTTTGGAAAAACAACCGCTTTTGGCAAATACTTGTGGATCGTAAATCCGTCACAGTCGTACGCCAATAAATCCTCTTTATGGTGTAAAATCGAACGGTCGCCTACGATCCTTGCGAGATTCTTAATGTGTTTATCTTTTGTTTTCAGTCCCTTTCGTCCCATTATTCTTGCCCCCTTAAGCCATCTTCTTTCTGGTAGGCCCAGTCGAGCAGCTGAACAGTGTGAACAATTTTTTGATTCCGCCCATATTTTTGGACGCCCATCGCCATTTGAAGCATGCAGCCGGGATTTCCCATCGAGATCATCTCCACGTCATCCGGTACATTCTCCATCTTGCTTTCCAGCACAGCTCCCGCCATTTCAGGATTGGTAATATTATAGATTCCGGCACTTCCGCAGCAGCGGTCAGCGTTTGGCATATGGACCATTTCAACGCCCGGGATATCAAGCAAAATGTTACGAGGCTCCTGACGTACTCCCTGTCCATGTGCTAAATGGCAGGCATCGTGATAGGTGATGCGGGTGTTTATTTCGGCCTGTGGCTTTTCATACCCCGTGTCATGAAGATATTTCGATACGTCTTCCACCTTGGCGGAAAACGCCAGCGCTTTTTCGTGCCATTCGGGCTCTTCACGGAACAATTCCGCATATTCCTTCATCATGCAGCCACATCCTGCGGCATTAACAATGATTTTTTCTGCATCGTTAAATGCCTCAATGTTCTGTATAGCAAGCTTTCTTCCCATTTCCCGATCACCCGCGTGCACGTGAAGAGCACCGCAGCATGTCTGGTTTTGCGGAATGACCACATCATTACCGTTTCGGGTCAGAACGTTAATTGTAGCGTCATTAATGTCACTGAACATCACATCCATGACACATCCCGTTAAAAAGGAAACCTCATGCTTGGTTACGCCTTTTGCTTTAATCACTTTTTGATTCTTGTATTTTTTTCGCACGGGTTTTGTCAGTACCGGCATGATTCCTTCCATCTCTGCCAGATGATCAGGCATTACCTTTAACAGTCCGGTTTTCCGGACGACCTTTTGCATCCCGCTCTTTTGATAAAATTTTAATAACCCGCCAACGGTGTTCAAGCGGTTCTGATGAGGAAATAGACTGTGCAGGAAAAAATTGCTGACGGTTTTTCTGTAGCCTGTCAATGGCATGGCTTGGCGAATTTGCCCACGCGCCTCTTCGATCAGTCCCCCGACATCCACATCCGCAGGACAGGCAGTTGTACATGCACGGCAGTCCAGGCAGGCAAAAACCGGATCCATAAACTGTTCATTCACCTCGATTTTTCCTTCGGCGACCGACTTGATGAGATGAACCCGCCCTCGGGGAGAATGTTGCTCCTGGCCGGTGAGTTCATACGTGGGACATGATTCCAGACACATCCCGCAATGGACACAATCCGCCCATTTATTTTCGTCAGGAGGATCGCTCCAATGATAATTGCTCAGGTTTGTGGTTGTGCATGCCAGGCGTTCTTTCACATCGCTTTCCCTTGTGCTCACGCTTAGATCCCTCCCACATAACGTTTGTCATTGAGAATTCTCTTGGGGTCAACTTTGGTTTTAATTCCTTCCAGCAGATAAAAATAGGATGGTGGCTTGCCCCACACACTGACCTGCTGCCGGAGAACGTAAGGTAAATGTGTCACGATAAGATAACCGTTTAACTGTTCTACAAGTTGCCGGAGATGAGTTATAGCCCTCAGGATATTACCGCTTGCTCCTTTCAATGTCACTTGACACAAACCATGTCCTAATCCACCGTGCCCCTGAATCACCAAATTGTGGCTGTCTTGCAAGAGCTCGCTTTCCTTTAAAACATGAAGGACGTCAAGATTGGTAACGCCGATTTTGACGGTTGCAACTGTTTCAGTATCGGTGGAAGGTAGGGCTCCATTCGGCCTGAGGATATAGAATTGATCCCAAAACGCCTGTGCTTTTTCTTGGGGCAAGATGTCCATTTGGACCTGGGCTGGAGAGATGCTTTTGACGAATTCCTCCTGATAATGCACAGCACTCTTTACATCCTCGAAACTCATCGCCAACGTATAAACTCGTTGACCGGTCAGTCTTTCGGAGAGAGCTGGTGTTAACAGCTCGAGAGTGACAGGTTCCATCATGGATTCCAAAAGAGTCGTGGCAAACAAGCGAACCGCCTCCAGATTTCCTTCCTGAAAGGACATGAGCACCAAGCTTTCATACTTCGCAAGCGGACGCAGTTTAAGAACCACTTCAGACATAACGGCCAGCGTACCCATGGATCCAATAAACAGTTTGTTCATATCATAACCGGCCACATTTTTTACGACCTTTCCCCCGGACCGTATGATTGAGCCATCAGGATAAACCATACGCAACCCAATGACTACATCTCGTGAGGAACCATAACCCAGCCGCTTGGGACCGCTTTCATTCGATCCGATAATACCGCCAATCGTGGCCTGTTCTGGCCACGCCGGATCTAGGGAAACGCGCTGCTGGTGCTCGGCCAGGTACGTTTGCAGCTCGTGAAAAGAGGTTCCTGCCTTCACAGTGATTGTCATATTTCCAACCGTATGTTCAACAATCCCTTTGTATTTCGATAACGAAAGCAAAATGTCAGCTTTTTCATTTTGTCCTCCATAACCCCTTTTTGTTCCCCTGCCCTGAATCGTAATCTTTTTATCATGGTCCCCAGCATATTTTAAAATGCCCTGAATTTCCTCTTCAGTTTCAGGAAAAACGGTGATATACCCTCCATTGCCTAGGGGAGGGTCATTCTCTTCCTCGACCATGATTTGTTCTTGGGGTAAGATCGAGGTTAAATCCGACAGGGATACTGTCTCAAGCAATACTCTCCACCTCCGGTTGTTTCGTAATAAGAAACACTGTTTCAATAATTGCTTAAAAAAATATTGCCTCTTCCTTTTTTCAGTTTTTAAAATATATAGCTTTATTAAACCACTCCATATCTTACTTTTCAACCGATTTATCAAAAAATTTTTAATACTTTAACAAATTAAGTTTTTGAGATTACATGGTCCTGCCTTCACTCATAAAAACGGAACTGAGAGATTTTTCCCAGTCCCGGAGCTTTTGCTTATACCGTTTTGCTTTCTGAAAAAAACTGTGGCAGAAAGGTCTTATTTTCATTTAGAATGTCTTGGAATATTTTTTCTGCAACAGAAGCACTCTTCACCAGCGGATGAGTAGTCAAGGCGAGCAGTCCCATGGCATAGTCTCCGTAAACTGCAGCTTCAATGGTCATTTCTTCATACGCTTTTACCACTTGCAGCAATCCGCGGATTCTTGCATCGATTTTGGTAGTAAGTTGAATGGGATGAGCACCCTGCCGGTCAATCACGCAATTGACTTCAATAGAAGCAGTATTAGGAAGACAGGATAGGATCCCATTATTCTGCACATTTACGGTCTGAATATCTTTCTTATTGTTATAAATCGAGGACATGATATCTACCGCTGCCTCCGAATAGAATGCTCCTCCTCTTTGAGCGAGTTCCGGTGGTTTGATGGACAGATTGGGATCTTGATAGCGTTTAAACAAAGCGGCCTCTACCTTTTTTACCTCATCCGCTCTGGTTCCAGTCTCCTGTAATTGCTCTAATTGATGTTTCAAAACCTCATCTTCCTTATAATAATAACGATGATAACCGCAAGGTAGAGCATCCAATGCCTGCAAAAAGTCACGATTCCATTCAAGATCAGGAATATTATTCATGTTAAAGCCTTTCAGGTCTGCTTCTCCATTTAAGAAACTCTCAGTAACATCTTTGTTTTTTACCCAAATTTTTGTCGTCCAATTCAAATGATTAATTCCTGCCATTTCAATCTCAATTTCATTGGCGTCCACATTAAAGAATTCAGCAAGCTGTTTCCTTGTGTTGATCGGTAGGTTGCAAAGCCCAATCGCATTTACGGTTGAATATTTATTTACCGCTTCCGTTACAACACCTGCAGGGTTAGTAAAATTGATCAAAAAAGCTTCAGGAGCATATTTTTCAATATCCCGACAGATATCAAGGATAACCGGTATGGTCCGCAGGGCTTTAGCAAACCCTCCGGCCCCAGTGGTTTCCTGGCCAATGCACTGATAACGGAGGGGGATTCTCTCATCCCTCGATCTTGCCTCAAGCATTCCCACACGGAGCTGGGTGATGACAAAGTCAGCTCCTGTGATAGCTTCCTCCCGATCAAACGTTAACGTGAGATGAATGGGAACGCCGCCTTTTTGAATCATCCTCCGTGCTAATTCTCCTACGATTTCAAGTTTTTCCTTTCCCTCGTTGATGTCCACCAGAAAAAGTTCCTGTACAGGAAACTCTTCATGCCGTTCAATAAAGCCTTCAATTAATTCAGGCGTATACGAAGATCCACCGCCGATCACCGCTACTTTAAGCCCGTTTTTCATAACTTATCCACCCTTCTTCCATTCGGTTTAAAATTTCAATGCTAACCGGCAAATGAAGATGGTCAAATGCCAGTAACACTGCTCCAAAAACCGGATCCTTTTGTGGAATGATCATCTCGATTTCGTGTCCCTCATTCTCGATCGTCTTTCTTAATGCATCCAATACTACAGGATTTTTCCCCTTTTGCAGTACACTGCCTGTTAAAACGATGGGAATAGGTAAAGGCAAGTTCCCGAGTCTCTTGATCACAGAGTTTGCCGCTATGCCCAGCTCGCTGCCGGCGTTTTGTAATATCCGGATCGAAAGCAGATCTCCATCCATTGCGGCTTGATGCAGAACAATCGCCAGTCTGCCGTCGACTTTCGTTACCCCCTTATCCAAGAATTGATTCCACATTTCTTCCATCGTATTAAATCCCAGAAAACGGGGGATCCGTTCGGTTAAGCTCGAAGGAATGTCCCGAAGCTCCCAGGAACGCACCGCAGATCTGAATGCTTCTGCCGCAAGTGCATTCCCACCTACCTGTCCATCGCCATAGAGATAACCGAAACCTCCAGTTTGGACCACGTTCCCTTCCTGGTTTCGTCCGGCTGCATTTGTACCGCTCCCTGCTACTAAAACGACTCCGGTATTGGAATCACTCCCGAGCCGCAAGCCTTCCATGGTGTCACATACCAGGTCCCATTTTTTATAAGGCAGGGTTGCAAGCTTTGATTTCAGCGTTCGAATATCTATTTCACGATCAGCGCCGGCCAGTCCATACTGGACAAAAGAAAGATCAGTGCTTGAAAGCCGGGCCTCCTGCATGGCGGTTGCAACTGCTTCTTGAATATTGGTGAACGCTTGCTCAATCCCGTTCACCTGGTAGTTGGAGCATCCTGAAAATCCTTTCCCAAGAAGGTTACCAGACTGATCGGCAATAACCGCATGTGTTTTGCTTCCGCCTCCATCAATCCCCATCACAATGTGTGTCATTATTCCTTCACACCTCCACCAGCAAGGCCCCCGACAATATATTTATAAAGAAATACGGAGACCAGAACCGGCGGCAGCGAGGCGATAAAGCCCCCAGCCGTCATAAGTCCCCAATCAATGTTGTGCTTGCCAATAAACTCACGGATAGCGATCGGCAATGTTTTGGAAGCAAAGGATTGAGTGAACGCACTGGCAAACATAAATTCATCCCATGCCAACAGCAGCGTAAAAATAGCGGTTGCCGCAATTCCGGGCATGGCAAGGGGAATAATAATCCGAAACAAGCTTCCCATACGAGAACACCCATCGATAATGGCAGCTTCCTCCAGTGCTTTAGGGATGGTTTGGAAGTAGCCGGTCATGATCCAGATGGCAAACGGCAGTGAAAAGGTCGTATAGGAAATAATTAACGACCAAACCGTGTCCAAAAGAGGAGGCGATTGAAACAATATGACATTGGTGAATGGGATAGCAATGGAAATTCCATTTCTCATCATGACATAGAGCGGAGCGATGATCGAGATGGACGGCAACAACTGCATCGCCAGCACTGTAAATAACGCAGAATTCCGAAATGGAAACATCACCTTGGAAAAGGCATACGAAGCAAAAATGGCCAAAATCAGTGTGCACACCGTGGTGCCCAGGGACACAATGATACTGTTTTTCATGGCTGCAATAAATTCGGCAGCCCCATTTCCCGTAAAAAGACGATAATAGTTTTCCAGTGTGGGAGAGTGAGGAACCAAATGACCGCTAAGAAGTTCTTCGGTTTTACTGATGGAAGACGTAAACAAATAGACAAAAGGAGCCAATGTAAACAGTGCGAGCAGGATTAAGCCGCACCACAAGTAAAGGGGAGGAATCAGATCTGTGCTGTTCACCTTAAACAAGCTGGATTTCCTTTTAACCGTTGCGACCTCATTTTTCACGCTTCTCTGTTCAATCGTTGGTTCAAACATGAATATCCCTCCTTTTATACCTCATGGGAATTCTTCTTTAACATGCGAATATACAAGACAATAAATACGAGAATGATAGCCGTTGAAACCCACGCCATGGCTGAAGCTTCACCGAGATAAAAGTAACGGAATGCCTTGTTGAATGTCAGGTAGGAAATAGAAGTGGTTGGGTCTCCTGTGAAAACGGTCAGGATGTCATAAACGCGAAATGCGGCAATGGTACGAAGCACAACGGCAATCATCAGGATGGGAAACAACTGAGGAATGGTGACATACCAAAGCTTTTTCCAGAACCCAGCACCATCCATCATCGCCGCTTCATAAAGTGTCGAGGGGATTGCCTGAAGGCCGGCCAAAAGTAAAAGTGTCATAAACGGGGTCATTTTCCAGACATCGGCAACCACCACGGAATTAATAATATTATGGGCATCAGCCAGCCATAACGGGTTTTCACTTGCGCTAAGCACATGAATTTTCTTCAGGATAATCGTAAATGACCCGTTCCCAGGCTGAAAAATCCATTTCCACAGCAAACCGTTTACGAGGGTCAGCATCGCCCAGGGAATGATGATAATCATCCGGAAAAATACTCTTCCCCTGAACATCTGATTGAGCAGCAAAGCGCTAAACAAGCCGAGTACTAATTCCGCTACAGTGGAGATGACGGTAAAGTAACCGGTAAAATAGATTGCCGTCCAGAAATCATGGTTCTTGAACAATGCTGTAAAATTACTAAAACCTACAAATACCACATCAGAACCATCCAGCATGTGATACTTATACATACTCCAGACGAGCGATTGATAGATGGGAAATAAAAAGGTTTTAAAGAGTATGTAAAAGGTGGGTAACAGCAAGATCACAGCAAAAAGTAGATCTTTTCTCTTTTTTTTCCCCCTAAGCCTGAATTTCACTGACTTACCAGCCGATTTTTCCATCTCGATCCTCCTTTGAAAGAAGAAGCGGTTAGTGCCTAACCGCTTCCTGATCATTATTTTGACTCTTCAATTGCTTTCTCTATTTTTTTTGCTGCCGTATCCAATGCCTCTTTCGGAGATTTTTTCCCTAACAGTGCTTCATGGATTTCAGCAGATAATATATCCGCCCACTCCACGTAACCTGGAGCATTGGGACGGTTTTGTCCATATTCAAACTGCTTCATGACTTTGTCCACTGTTTTTGTTTTGTCTGCCGCCTTTAGATCAGGATCGTCATATAGCCCTTCCGTTGTAGGATACATTCCGTCATTCTTAAACAATGGAAGTTGAAACTTCTTGGTGCTCATCCATTTTAAGAATTCCAATGCAGCTTGCTTATGTTTACTGTCTTTCATTAAAGAAATGCCCTCAGAACCGGTAACTGCAGCCGACTTCACATCCCCATTTCCCGGCATTAATCCGACATCGGTTTTATCAACTACTTTGGATTTGGATGGATCATTTAAATCGGGATACATACCTTCCCAGTTCGTCATCATGGCGATCTTTCCTGTAGAAAATGCATTTTTCACATCATCCTCACTCCATTGCAAGCTTGCCGGATCAACGGTTTTATCCTTTTGAGTGAGATCCGCCATAAATTGAAGCGCTTTCAATCCCCCGCCTTTATTAAAAACAGGCGCTCCATTTTCATCAAAAAATTTACCGCCAAACCCATATACGAGGCTGACAAAGTCACAGTTTAATCCTTCTGCTTGTTTCCATGACCAGGCAGAACCATATACACCATTCTTCGTCAGTTTTTTAGACATTTCCCGAAATTCATCCCACGTTTTTGGAGGAGCGTTATATCCGGCTTTTGCAAGAAGCTCCTTGTTCCAGTAGAAATGCTTTGTGCTGGAGAAAAATGGAACAGCGGCCAACTGGTCTTTATACATGACGGAGCTCAGGGACGATTGCGTATACTTTTTCTGAACGTCTTTCGGTACGGTGTCCGCCAGATCATAGGCAATCCCACCTTCCATGAACTGACCGGCCCAAATCGTATCCATTTCTGCCAAATCAATGTCCGCCGAATTGGAGAGAACAGCGGTAGTGATCTTGTTGTACAGGGAATTGTAATCAACCGCTATTTCTTTCACTTTGATTCCTGTGTCTTTGGTAAACTCTTTTAATATTTTTCCTCTCGGCCCGTTAGCACCGTCAGTATTCACCCACAATAAGGTGATTTCTTCCCCTTTTAGGTCTTTTTTGTTATTCCAGCTCAGCTTTTCACTCTTTGCCTCGTTTTTCTTTCCGCTTGTTGGCGGAGCAGCATTACAACCGACCAATAAAGAAAAAATCAAGATTAAAAGAAAAAGCACCTTTCCTTTTTTCAATGTAGACCCTCCCTTTAAACATTTTTTTGGAGTCTTGCTGGAAAACTCGTAATCTCTTGTTAAACGTTAATATTCTTATCTCTGAATTGAGGCAGATGCTTTTGGTGAGCCGTCAGATAATCATCCATCATTGCCTTCGCTGAGGTAAATGAAGGGACAAGAGGATGAACAGTCAAGGCATTCACCCCCGCTTGATAATCTCCCTTTACTGCACATTCCACGGCTAACCGCTCATACGTTTTTACCGGATGGATCAATGAAAGGGCAAAATCCGGAACGTCGCCAATATTAATTGGAAAATACCCATTTTTATTTACAAGACAAGGAACTTCCACCACATCATCGTTATGCAGCTGAGTGATTGTCCCATTGTTTGGCACGTTTAGGGTTAAGATTTGCTGTTTGTTGTTTGCAATACTGCGGATGATGTTGAGGGCCAAACCTTCATAGCCTTCTTCTTCAAAGGAGAGTTCAACGGTTTCTTCTTCTTCGTGAACATCATGGATTTGACCGGTCGTTTCCCTCGACATGTACGTGCTGCCCCGCGCATCAAGTGTTCCTTTATAATCAGCCCAGGCTTCCTCCATACGGTCCTGTTGGACGAGGTCTGACACTCTTTCAAGAAGCGGGCGGTTTAACTGAACAATTTGCTCGCCTCTCGTTTGATTCGATTGCAAGATGTTTGTTACTGCTTGATCTGCGTAATAAAAGTAGTACAAATATTCATTGGGCAGCATCCCCATGTTACGGATCAGTTCCGGTTCAAAAAAACGGAAAGTATGCGAAATACGGGATAGGTGTTCATAACGATCAAGAATTTCAGGAAGCCGGTCCACACCTTTTTCATAAACAGAAGGGACCCAGCCCAGATGGTTTAATCCAAAATAAGTAACTTGCAGGTCAGTATGAGGCACCTTTAAAAACTTGCACAGCGAATTTTTAATCCCGGCATGTGCATCGCATATTCCGATTACTTTTTTATGTTTTCCATATGTAGTAAGGGCTTGAGCCATCAAACCAGCCGGGTTGGTAAAGTTCAGAAGCCAGGCTTCCGGAGCTTCCTCGTAGATAATCCTGGAGTATTCGAGCATGACGGGAATCGTCCGCAACCCCATGGCAAATCCCCCCGGACCTGTTGTTTCCTGGCCGAGCACTCCATACTTAAGAGCGATTTGTTCATCAAGGACGCGTCCTTCCTCCTGACCCACACGAATGGCGGAGAAAATAAAATCCGCACCTCGTACCGCTTCCTTGATATCGGTGGTGAATGAAAGAATAAAATCTCCTTGGTATTTGTCTACCAGAAATCGAGAAATGCGTCCCATAACCGATAGCCTTTCTTCATCAATATCAAAGAGAGTGACTTCTTTAAAATGAAGATCATTTTGTTTAAACAAGCCTTCAATCAATAAGGGAGTCCTCATCCCGGCTCCGCCTAATATGGTCAATTTCATGATTCATCCTCCTGTATTATTTTATAGGTTCCAAAAAACCCTTTTGTACCTGTTGCCAGCTCGGACTGCCGGTTGCTCCTCCCAAACTTTGCACAGAGCAGCTACCGCAGTAATTGCCTAATTTAACGGAATCCTCTAAAGACCATCCCTTTAGCATCCCTGCCAACAGGCCGGCAGAGAAAACATCTCCTGCCCCTGTTGTATCAATGGCCTCGCATTGATAACCCGCGATTTTTTTGATGGTGTGATTTTGTCGCATCAATGCACCGTGCTCTCCCAGTTTAATAACGACGGAGGTGTTATGTTTACCCAGCTTTTCAATGGCTTCATAGGGATTCATAATCCCTGTTATTGTTTCTGCCTCTTTTTGGTTAGGTGTAAAGATGTCCGCCATTTTAAGGAGCTCACTCAATTGGTCGTCCTGCAGCCATTCCTCATCCCAGCCTACATCCAAAGAGATCAGCATTCCTTTAGTTTTGGCCGTTTCAATGACCCCTTTGTTACCTCTTCCTGCCGAAGTATGTAAGACCTTTGCTTCTGTCTTTTCAATTACAGAACACGCATAATCAGCAAGGTTTAATTTTTCAACGCTGTCCTGAAAAGAGAGAAACGATCGGTCTCCGCCATAATTAATGCAAACAGATAAACAACGAAGAGGTTGATCAACTTGGAACATGAGAGAGGTGGAAACACCTTCCGCCTCCAAACTCCCCTTCATAAACTGACTGAGAAAGTCATTGCCCATTGGGCCGATTACTGCCACCTTCAGCCCCAGCCTCGAAAGAGCTACTGCTGTGTTATAGGCTGCACCGCAGGTAAATTCAAACGATCCGCAATAGACCTCTTCTCCAGGATTCGGCATTTTGGGAATGGATGAAAAAATAACATCCGTGGAAATGATGCCCTCTACCAGTACATCATATGTCATAACATTTTCCTCCTTTCTCAATTTGTTGTGTTGTTACTACAAATCTATTGGATTTCTAATCTCTTGTCAACAGAATTTTCTAAATATTTAGATTGCATAACCGTTATTTACTAAGAATCCAAGCAATTCTTAAGGATTTTGATAGCGTTAATTGCATTAAAAACGACAGTAGCCGGGAAAACAGAATATTTTTGTAATAGTTCTACTATTAAATAAATTGTATAAATTCACAAATTTGTTGTAACATATGTATACACCATTCAGGTAGGAGAGATAAATCGGAGTGAGAATATGATAAATAGAAGCCCGGGAACTGCCTTATATTATTTAATTAAAGAAAAGCTTTTGGAACTTATTAAAAATGAGACGTATCAGATTGGGAGCCAGCTTCCCACTGAATCCGAATTATGCCGGATGTTTGATGTCAGCCGAACAACAATCCGCCTGGCATTGCAACAACTTGAAATCGACGGCAAAATTCATCGCGTTCAGGGAAAGGGCACTTTTGTATCAAAGCCGAAAATCAATGAGGCACTTTCTCAAAATATGAAGAGTTTTTCAGAGCAGATGAAAGATGCCGGCCTTGTATCTTTTTCAAAAGTTCTTGCATTTGAGGTCATCCCCGCCTATTATTCTTTGGCACAGACCCTTGAGATAGAAGAAGAGGACCCAGTCATCAAGCTGGTACGATTGCGTCATGGCGGTTCAGAACCTCTTCAGCATTCCACCTCTTTTATCCCTTGGAAGGTTGCACCAGGTTTGATGCAGGAAGATTGTTCGGGTTCTTTGTTTCAATTGTTAAGAAGCAAATTTGAGATTGAAATCCACCGATCAGTGGAATCCATCGAGCCCATTCTAACCAATGAAGCCATGAGCGAACTGTTGAACATCCCAGCAGGCTCCCCGTCTTTTTTACTGGAATCGATCACTTATTCCGCAAAGGAATTGCCAATCGAATTTTCTGCAAGCGTTGTACGAGGAGATCGTTCAAAGTTTGTTATGGAGAGATATTATAACTATTCTTGAGTAACAGATAGGAGGTTAAAAAACGAGCAAATCAACCCATTTACATCATATATGGCATATAGACAAAGAAAACTCGCCAACTTTTAGACGAGTTTTCTTTGGTATTATTATAGTTCTTCTCAGACTGAAGCATCCTTTAGTTTTTGAAACAATTTGTCTAGAGGGGTTACAATCAACTTCCCTTCTCAGAGCTCACGTAATTCCGCTTCCTTGGCCAACATTTCCGGATTCTTGGTCAGCTCCGGTGCCTCAAATACTTGACGCAATTCAATCTGACCTTCCCCATGTCCTTGCGGGTCCGGCATCCTCATGGCCCACTCGATGGCTTCTTCCCTCGACTTCACATCAATCAGAATGAACCCGGCGACCAATTCTTTTGATTCCGTAAATGGGCCTTCCGTAACCACCGGTTTTTCCCCTGGTTTCAGATACGAAAGGCGAATCCCATTTGAACTAGGATGAAGTCCTTTAGCCACAACCCTCACACCTGCCTTAACTAATTCCTCATTGTACTTCGTCATGGCTTCAATAAGCTCAGAGCTAGGGAGTTTTCCGGCTTCGGAATTCTTCGAGGCTTTGACGATCAGCATAAAGAGCATAATAATTACCTCCTCTTTTTTATGCTTAATTATTTAAGTATCTTCAAGTTATCCAACCACTCTTCGTTCCACTGGAAGGATACACAATCAGTTGTTTCTTCAAAAATGGATGCGGGGTATGGTATAGCAAGTTCCGGCCTCTCATCTGCTTTGAAATAGCGCAAATCAAAGGTTTCTGAATCAATCGGATTTAAGTCGCCACTGTGAACCTTACATTCGAACACAAACAAGTTGTATTCTACTTTATTTCCATCCGGATATTGATAGCGAAAGTCCTTACCGCCGAATACACCTAATAGTTTTTTTGGTATAACATGCAACCCGGTTTCTTCCCAAACTTCACGAACTAATGCTTCTGCTGGCGCTTCACCGGGTTCGATCGCTCCGGCAGGAAGACTCCAGTTCTCTCCTGTGCCTTTGTTTTGAAACAGAATCTCTCCGGCTTCATTTCGAACAATACCTGCCACACTCGGAACAAAAATCAGTTCGTTACCCACTTGATCTCTTAGTTTTTTATAGTAGTCTGACATTCCCATTTTGAATTGAACTCTCCTTTAAAATCATTTTTTTCAGAGTAAGCACTTTGCTTTTTATTTTAATGATGGAATAGTTACAGGTGTCTGCCTACTGCCATCTTCATATGGTCCACTCCTTATTCCTTTCGTGGCATGGCCCAAATAAGATGAAAGACATCCAGCCAATGATGTTCTGCTTTCTGAATTTCCAAAGGCGAGCGGTTAATCAGTTCCATAATGTTACGATTTTGATGGCAGCCCACGGTTTTAACAGCCAAGGGGTCCAGGGCTCTTTGTAAAGTTGAGACGAGGAAATTAGAGCTGATTCCGTGCTCCAGCAGCAATACTTGTCCGTTTGGTTTACACCATGTACTTACATTTTCCAGGATTCGCATAGGATGGGAATAACCACAAAATGAAAGAGTAGAAACGACCGTATCAAACTGTTGTTTTTCAAAAGCCAGCTCGTCAATGTCGCTTTCAATAAACGCTACCGGAAGATGATATTGCTGAGCTGCCTTTTTTGCTTTCCAAAGCATCTCCGGGCTGAAATCTACCGCAGTAATGGTATCGATCTCTTCTATCCTGTAAAACGGAAAGTTTCCTCCTGCGCCCACTGCCAGTTCCAGTACATGTCCTCTAGCCTCTCCAATTAATTTTTCTCTCCATTTTTGTTGGAAATGTTTTTCTCTCATTCGGTCGTAAGTCTCAGCCTGACGGTTAAACTTTTTAATCAGCTTTTTATTCACACTAGAGATTCCTTCCTGATAAATTGTCAACTAGGAATGAATTCTTCTATGAGATCTGTATCCGGCGGAATATACCCGAGCTGTCTGCCGATTTTTACAATCTGTCCTTTATGATGAAACTCGTGAGTGGCCGTGTGCGTAAACAGCCATAATACCGTTACATTCCAGGATTCTCCATTCCTGGTGACTTGAATGTTTCTGTCGCCATTTTCTTTAAATTCTTGAAGAAATTCAAGAACCAAATCATCTGTTTTTGCAAAAATCTCTCGCATATCTTGTACACTGTGAATGGTCTGTGGGTTAATTTCGGGAAACTGCTTTCCAAGTGCCCGAATTCCGAGCCAGGTCTGGTAACAGTCCGCTACATGAGCATGCAGATTTCGGATGGAGTCACCGCCAAATGTTTCTAACTCTCTTACATAATCATCATGTGCTAACGTTTCGCAATAACGAAATAATGTTTCCCGGGTGCGCCTGATCCAATCATACTGGCTTAGGAATACATCCATTTTCCCACTCTCCTTTTTTAATCTTTATAGTAGATTCATCCACGCTTTATATTCCCTGTGAGAGAGGTGAAAACCTTTTTTAATCACTAGGCAGAACTTCCCCATGCTTTTTATCCAGGAACGTTTTCATACATACAACCAATCTACCATATTCATCCAATGACAAGCTGTATAAATATGTAATATGATTCATTTTTTCTATTTTATGTAAATGGTAATTGCCCTTCTTATTCAAGGGTGCTACCCTTTCTTTGAAAGCGATTACATTTTATGCTAAGGAGGGAAAGTGCAATGAAGAAAATGAGTGCTTTTATCAGTACAGTTCTTATTGGTTCCACTCTCTTATTGCCTCTTAGTGCAAGTGCCGATCTATCAAAACGAAATGCCGATCCATCCAAGTCTCCCAAAGATAAGGTCATCGAGCAAATCATAGCTAAAATGACGGCTAAGGAAAAGATCGGACAGCTTGTCATGCCCTCGACACATGACAATGAAAGTAAAATGCCGAATGAGGATACCCGGAAGCTGATCCAAAAGTACAAAGCGGGTTCAGTTATCGTTTATGGTGCCCGTAATGCCCGTACAACAGCTCAATATAATAACCAGCTGCAAAAATGGGCTGCCAATACCTCTCCAAAACTCTCACTGTTGGTTTCCGCCGATTTGGAATTCGGGACAAAACAACATGTCACCGATGCAACCCCTTTTCCACGGCAAATGGGTATTGGTGCCACACGACAAGCAAAAGCGGCAAAGGATGTGGCCAAAATAACGGCACTCGAAGCAAAAGCAACCGGATTTAATTGGAACTATTCACCGGTCGCTGACGTGAATACGAACCCTGCCAATCCTGTTATCGGTGTACGGTCCTTTGGCGAAAAAACAAGTCTTGTCTCCAGCATGACCACCGCACAAATTAAAGGCTATCAGGAGAATGGCGTAGTCGCAACAGCCAAGCACTTCCCTGGCCATGGGGATACGAGCGTGGATTCACACCTGGGCTTAGCTGCTGTTACATATGACCGCGAAACACTTGAAACCGTGCATCTTCCTCCATTTCAGGCGGCAATTGATGCAGGAGTAGATTCCATCATGACGGCCCATGTGATCATTAATGCGATTGACAAGGAACTTCCTGCCACGCTTTCCAAGAAGGTGCTCACCGGTTTACTCAGAAATGAGATGGGCTTTAAAGGACTGATCGTAACAGACGCCATGAGCATGCATGCGATCGCCAAGGAATGGGGTGCAGGACAAGCGGCTGTGATGGCGGTAAACGCCGGAGCGGATATTGTGATGGCTACCGGAAATCTGGACGAACAACTCGAAACCTTTGATGCCTTAAGTGCCGCGCTGAAATCCGGCCAATTATCCGAAAAAAGAGTCAATGAATCGGTAAAAAGGGTTCTGGCTTTGAAGATTAAATATAAGCTTTTTGGCCACCGGTATGTGGATCCCGAAGGAGCTGTCAATGTCGTCAATCAACCGGCACATAAAGAAACAGCTGCCGAAGTTGCAAGAAAGTCGATCACGCTCGTAAAAAATGAGGATGTCCTTCCTTTTCACCCGGCGGAGAAAAAATTGACACTTGTAACAGGACCGCAAATCTACGGCTCCACCAATTTCATCAACAATATTGCCAGCATGGTCGATGAAAAATCGGCAGGAAATGTAAAAAGCTTTACCACTTCAGAAGATGCGACAACGGCAGAAATTCAACAGGCAGTAAAGCTCGCTGAACAAGCGGACCAAATCATCGTTCCTACGTTTTCTCCAAGTGAGCTGCCTGCCGGACAGGCGAAGCTGGTAAAAGAACTGCAAAAAACAGGTAAGCCTGTTGTCGCGGTTTCCCTCGGCCTCCCTTATGATGTTAAAGATTATCCTGAAGTCGGCGCGTACATTTCGACATTCTCGGTTGAGCGCTGGGGTTCACCTGTTCCAACATCGTGGAAAGCAGCTGTCGATGTGATTTTTGGAACACAACCAGGAGGAAAGCTGCCCGTTTCCATTGAAGGCCTGTACCCCTATGGAACCGGCTTGAATTATTAATATTCAGCACAAAACCCTGTTATTTGGCTTCTTTGCCAAACGACAGGGTTTTGTCATATCTCTTTTTTAACGAAATAACCTAGAAGAAAATAAAGGCCGCTTATACTCAGAACCAGGAATTCAATCGCTTTTCCCAAAGCACCTATGGAACTAAAAAAGACAATCAGGAGAAAGAGTCCCATGCTCCAGCAGAATAAAACATATTCCATTTCTCCATCCTTTTCTTTTTAAACCGAGGGAACCTAATCCTGTTATGAAGCCAATCAATAAAATACACATTAGAACTACAAACATAAACGGTACATCCACTGAAGGACCTGTCTGTGAGCCAAGCGCTTTTCCCAAAGAGGTCCCAAGCATATACAGCCCTCCAAAACCCAGGGCGGACAGGATAATGATAATGCCTGCAACAAGACCTATAGTTTTGGAAACTGTGTATTTCTCCATTTCTCCTCCCCTTCAACCTATTGACCTTGAATACTTTATGGATACTATTCCTCATATCTGGTCCTATTCCTCTATTGATAATAACCATGACTCCGTTTCGTCAATGGCTATAACCTGAGAAAACATTAACGGGAATTATTTCTTGCTGCATACCATAGTGCACCCGATTCTCCAACCAGTGCCCCCAATAAAAATACGGAGGAAGGGGCGGATGGCTTGTCCCCCGGTTCCTTGATCTCAACAATTTCATATTTAAACGTGCGGGTTCCATGTTCATCATTCAAATTCTTGGCCACCTGTTTGATTTCGGATAAATGATCCACAAATTCATGGGTATTGCAGTGGGTGCAAACAGTAAAAGGCACATTATGAATGTAAAGACTCGCTCCCTTATGATAAACAGAGATAATATTAATCATAGGCAAAACCAAACCATTTTTACAGGTTTTACAGCTTTTCAGCATGTCCAGCCTTCCCTTCAAAAGTAAATAGAAAATCATTAGGAGTATATTCATCCCCACATAGAATAGAACTAAACAATAGAACTGGAAGTACTAATAGGATATAGCTTACCTCCCACCGCAAATGAGACTCTTCCTGTTTCTTCAGAGACTACGAGGACAAGTGCATCGCACACTTCTGTTAAACCCATAGCAGCCCGGTGACGGGTACCTAATTTTTTATTTCCTGCTTCTATGCCGGATACCGGAAGCACGTTCGAAGCTGAAACAATTGTCTCACCCCTAACCAATACTGCTCCGTCATGCAGGGGATTCCCGGGATAAAAAATGGATTCCAGCAGGGGAAACGTAAGATCCGCTCCAATTTTATTTCCAGCACTGATCAATGCTTCAAGAGCCTCTTCCCGTTCGACCACAATTAAAGCGCCGTGCCTTTGGCTGGAGAGGTGCTGAATACAGGTAGAGATCTCCAGGTATTTTTCTGTGTATGGTGAAAGATAACAATTCAAATAAAAGGAAGCTGCAACAGTTTGGGTTTGTTCAATCTCTGCTTTTAGTTCTTCAAGATTTCCCAATAAGCAATAACTCTCTGTTTCCAATGAGCGTAAAAAATGTTGAATCCCCTGGTTGACCTGTTGAAGATGGTCAACAATTTGCTCTTTCATCGAGGAGGTATCACAATCTTCTCTCATGTCTGCACCCATTTCCGTCCACACTCTCTCCGAGTGTCTTAGTTAGATCCTTTATCTATTCTTTACGCCCGTTCACCCTTTTATGAGAAAATTTGTCATAAAAAAGCATGGACGATTTATCCATGCTTTAAATACTGATATTCCTGGCTCTTAGATTTTCTTCTTTTGATTAAAGCAAATGATACAGCAAAGCTCAAGCCTGCGGCCAGCAGCATTCCGCCATGAATGGCATGAACGGCAGAAGCAAGGATTCCGTGCATCTCTGACAGCTTGTCCTCCGGTACATGACCTTCGCTGAACGAGGCGTTGAAATTCAGGTCTCCCTCGCCTTTTTTCTTTGCTTCAGAAAGCAAAGTCAGGTTGAAAATAGTACCAAAGATCGCGGATCCCAATGTTTGGCTGAACGTGTTTGTAAAGGTGTTCAGTGCCACTGCAACTCCACGTTCTCGTTGTTGGACAGACGATTGGATCGTAAGCATAAAAATCGGGGTAATGAGCCCCATGCCCAGTCCAACCATTCCTGTTGCCATGTAAATAAAGGCAGAAGGCGAGTCGCCCGTTAGCGAGAACATGAACAATGAAGCAGCAGTCACAATCCCAGTTCCAAACGTAATGATCCAGTTAGGCTTCATCCGTTCTACAAGCTGGCCAGAAAGAATAGCCCCCAATGTCCAGCAGACGGGCATCGGCATCAAAACAAAGCCTGCCTCCGTCGCGCTTTTGCCCATAACCCCCTGGCTCCAGATGGGAAGATAAACCGTTATGCTGATGACGACTCCGCCAACAAGCAAGGTTAAAAGGTTGATCAGTGAAATGTTCCGGTTGGAAAAAAGATGCAGCGGGATCAGAGGCTCAGGCGATCTTCGTTCAACTCCATAAAATCCGATATAAGCGGTTAATGTAAAGAGGAACAAGCCGATGATGACCGGGCTTCCCCACTCCTGCGACTGGCTTCCCTCCAATAGGGCATACAAGAAGGCGATCGTTCCTATGGAGAAAATAGCCGCTCCTTTGTAATCGATGTACGGTTTTACCTTTTCAATATCTTCCTTATAATTCGCTGCGAGCATCATAAATGCAACCAATCCAAACGGAATGTTCAAAAAGAAAATATAGCGCCAGGTAAGAGTATCCACCAAAAAACCGCCCATCAGCGGACCGAGAACCCCGGCAACACCCCAAACGGCACTAATCCAGCCTTGTGCTTTTGCCCGATCTTTGGTTTCCGTGTACAAGTCGCCGATAATCGTCATCGTGACCGGCATAACAGCTCCTGCTCCCAAACCCTGAACCGCACGAAATAAAATCAGCTGTCCCATCGACTGGGCCAGTCCGCACAGTGCAGAACCCGCAAGGAAAATAACTATCCCCGCGAGCATTACTTTTTTACGTCCGAACAAATCCGCAAGCTTTCCATAAATCGGTGCAGACACTGCCGTTGCCAGCATATAGATGGCATACACCCAACTCACCAGCTCAATTCCCGACAAATCACTGGTGATCCGCGGTACAGCTGTACTGACGATGGTGCCTTCCATAGCAGCAAGAACCGTCACCAGCAGCAATGCTCCCATTATTTTATTTCTCATGTTTTTTCCCCCTGATCCACCAGGCTTTCTCTGACCTGGTGAATGAAATACTGCCATACCTCCAATGGGATGGTAACGTTCAGTATTTTCGATAAAACCCAACAAGATATTTTATCACTTAAGATTTTAATAAGCTATACATTTAACAAATAAAAAAAGCATCATTAGAGATGCCGGTTCAATATTTTATTCACCATAATGCCCGTTAATGGAGGCAAGGATTTAAGAGACTGGAACATACATACACCAATAAAGATCATCTTCATTTCCATCTACATGAGATGCAGAATGAATGCGGAATTTATTGATTTGATTTGTTGGTCATTTATCGAAATGAAACTAAGCCCTTCTGTTGTATGTTGTTGGTTACATAAGCTTTGAAACAGCATGCTTTGCTGCTTTAGATTTAGCTATCGAAGCAAAAAAGGCTTAGACTACTCATTTGAAATGTAGTCTAAGCTTTTTTTGTGAAAGATAATATTTCGTATACACGTGAAGTGTTCTCTTCTTTAATCTTGTGCGTCGTTGCAAACAGGTCCCCTTTTTCTCTAATCCTTTGAAGAACAACAGATGGAGTAAAATCACTCGGGTGAAAACCTGAACTTAATTCTTCCCAGGTAACCGGGGTAGACACCAATGCATTCTCTATTGTCCGGAGACCATAGGGAACTGCGATCGTCCTTCCCTTCCATAATTGAAGATAATCAAAATAAAGTTTGTTTCCCCTTCTTTCTTTTACCCTCTCCAAGGTTACTTTACCTGGATATTTTTCTTGAATATACTGTGCAATAAATTGATTTACTCTTCTTGCCTCTGCAAACGAGAACAAGGGTTCTATCGGAACAAAAAGATGCAGGCCGGTTTTTCCGGAGGTTTTGACATGACTGGTTAAGCCAAGCCCGTCCAATACCTTTTTCAGGACCAATGAGATTTCAAGGACGTCCCCAAATTCTTCCGGTGAATGATCCAAATCAAACACCAAATCCGATGGGAAATCGGGTTTGGTGTATTGATCAAACGGTACGTGAAACTCAAGCGCTCCCCAATTGGCAAGCCATAGTAAGGTCTTTTTATCATGAAGTGATATCCGTTCTTTTTCTTTATAAAAGGTGCTCACCAGCCATCCCGGTGCTTTTTCGGGTCTGGAACGCTTCTCCACTTTGGGTTGGTGCATTCCATGTGGATACAGCCAGTACATCAGCATCCGGTCTTTCGTATAAGGAAGCATGTAATCGGAGACTTCTAATAAATAGCGGATATAATCAGCCTTGGTAAAACCGGCTTCCTTCCATATCATTTTTTCCGGATGTGAAATAGGAATGACTATGCCTTCCACTTGTACTTCCATGACGATTCCTCCGCTATTGATCACTGATGCTGCTAGTGTAAACGATTGGCGTAAATCTATACCCGAGGTGAACATCATGGATCCCCTTTTTCCCATGGAACCGAAAAGCGCGACAAATATCCCTGCTTCTTCAAAATGGATTGCTCAAATCAAATGGGATGGCGTACACATTCTAACCTATTCCGATGGCCAAACCACACGTCTTTTTAATCGCAAAAAAAGAGAGCGTACAGCGAACTATCCAGAACTGGCTCCTATACAAACATACTGTTCGGCCGAATCTGTCATCTTAGATGGCGAGGTCATTGCGCTCGGGGACAACGGGCGGCCAAGCTTTCATAAAGTAATGAGAAGAGATGGAGTAAGAAACCTGGACCGTGTTCGCCTCCTGCAACATCAGGTCCCTATTACTTACATGATTTTCGATGTTCTTTTTTACAATGGTGAGTGGATAACAAAATGGCCGCTAGAAAACAGGATCTCACTGTTGTCTGAGATCATCACGCCGAATGATCATGTTCAGCTGGTCCGTTCCCATCATGATGGCGAAGCTTTATTTAAAGCGGTAAAAAGCTCCGAAATGGAAGGCATTGTGATGAAACAGCTGCAAAGCCCTTATTATATTGGTGAGAAGAACGAGGTTTGGCTGAAAATTAAAAACACCCTGGATGTAAATGCGGTGATCGGTGGATTTACGTTGAGCGGCGGTGTAGTGAATGCGGTTCTTCTTGGGTTATATGATGATCAGGGACAATTCGTTTATATCGGGCATACGGGTACGGGGAAATTTACCGTTCAGGATTGGCGGAACTTGACTTCCAAGCTTCTTACGATTGAAACTTCCCAGCGGCCTTTTGTGAACCTCGTTGAACGGCACCGTGATGCCTACTGGGTAAAACCGGAGGTGACCGCCAAGATTCATTTTGCAGAATGGACGGAAGCTGGAAAACTCCGGCAGCCGAGTATACAAGCTCTGCTAGATATTCCACCTTCAGAATGTACCTTTCAAAACACATAGAAAGATAAAAGTGATACATAATACAGGAGAGGTGAAAACTGTGACAGAACGAACAGGACACAATAACATGGAAGAATACAAGCCGGTCGTCAATGGGTCGGTTGAAACACCTGTTGAAGCTCACCGTATGGTAACGGTCAATAAAGCAGAAGAAGAGTTGAAGAACCAAAAAGGCCAACTACCTGAATAAGGTAGTTGGTCTTTATTACAGCTTTCCTTTCTACTCTTGTCACGATAGTTATCTTACTTTTATTTATTGACATCGTGGCAAAAGTGGCAATGATTCAAGGATTTGGTGAAGAACAATCAGAGGAACTTGCTCCATTTTCCCTTTTTGTTGGTGTTGATTTTGCTAAAATTGGCGCATCCGTGGTTATTATCAGCACAATAGGCGCTATTACGGAGGTGGCGATATCCATTACTCCATCAATGGGGGAAACATTGAATCATCACCCTGCCATCAGCAGGAAAGATTTGTTCTTATCGGGAATAAGAATTGGGAAGGATATTCTGGGGACGGATATTCAATAGGCGAAATAGTGAATTCAAGCATCTTTTGTGCTGAAATGATCACTATTTTTTGTGCGGGTATTGGCGTAGCGCTAATTATTCCCATTACTTCATGGATTAATGCCTATTTTTCAGTGAAAGCCAGAGAAAAGCAGCGAGATGTGAAACAAGGAAATATTAACGGAAAAACATAGGTTGAAAATAACCACCAAAAAAGTGGCAGTTTCTGCGCGCTGTTTTGGTGGTTCACTTATATACACAGGTACCTGTCCATTTTCCGGCTGAATCCCTTGCTTTTACTTGAAATTTATAGGCCTGTCGTGAGGTTAACCCTTTGACGATATAGAAATACTTTGTGGTTGTGTATTGATTGGAGTGAATACAGCATCCCCCATTAACGGTTTGCCGTTTTGGTAGAGACCTGCTGATCATCCCGAGCGTGAAATTATCCATGCTTGTTGGTTAGCTTGTATGTATTATAGTTAATTTAAATTACTCTCTCCGGCGCTTAACTTGCTTTTACAAAACGCATCCAGCTCTTGTTCTTCCTCTTCCTCCAGTTCAAAATCCATGATGTTATCAGTATAGTTTTCTAAAAGCGTATATTGTACAATTCGGGAATTTCCTGGCTGAACAACATAAATCAGTTTGACATAGATTCCGTTTTCCATGTAAAGTTCATCATCTTCGTCCACATCGACGTGAATGATAAATTCATAACGTTCCCCCTCCAAAATTCCTGTGGGGTCTTGCAATTTTTCCATTGAGTGCCTGGTGATTTCCATTTGCATTCATTCCTTTCAGCTGTGTTCTCTTTATTATACCCTTAAGTATCACTAAACAACGAACAGGAGCAGCGCATGACTGGCTGCTCCTGTGAAAAACGTTTTTGATTATTGACGAATTTGCCCGTTCCCCCGTATCACATACTTGCTTGATGTTAATGCAGGCAGTCCCATTGGCCCGCGTGCATGAAGCTTCTGTGTGCTGATTCCGATCTCAGCGCCAAAACCGAATTCAAATCCGTCGGTAAAGCGGGTTGATGCATTATGATAGAGAGCGGCACTATCAACAAGTTGGAAAAAAAGCCTCACATTTTCTTCGTTTTCGGTGATGATGGCTTCAGAGTGTTTTGAACCATAATGATTGATATGCTCGATCGCTTCCTGTGTACTGGAGACTCTCTTTAGCGCCAAAACGTAATCAAGGTATTCCGTATGCCAATCTTCCTCTGTCGCAACGGTAAGGGAAGGAAATGAATCGCTGAGAGCAGCATCTATTCTTATGTCTACACCATGTTGCTGAAGAGTCTCAACCAGCTCCTTAACATTTTCATCTGGCCAGCTCTCATGAACAATCACTTTTTCAATAGCGTTGCAAACCGATGGCCGCTGGGTTTTGGCATTAACAACAATATCGATGGCCATTTGCCGATGAGCTGTTTCATCAATATAGATATGGCAGTTGCCTGCGCCTGTTTCCAGGACGGGAACCGAAGCATTCTCAATTACAGTCTGAATTAATTCTTTTCCTCCCCTTGGAATCAGAACATCAAGGTATTGGTTAAGCTTGAATAACTGGGAAGCCGTCTCCCGGCTTGTATCTTCAATCAACTGTACAGCATCGACAGGGAGATCGCTTTGTTCCAGCGCCTGATGGATGACATGTACCAGTGCTTTATTGGAATGGATGGCAGAGGAACTGCCTCTCAGAAGCACAACGTTCCCGGTTTTTAAACAAAGGCTGGAGGCATCAACCGTTACATTGGGTCGTGCTTCATAGATCATTCCAATCACACCTAACGGAACGGCGATTTTTTCTACTGAAAGACCATTGGGCCGTTCAAATCGCTCAAGGACCTCACCAGCCGGATCCGGCAAATGAGTGAGCTGCTCAAGAGCACCTGCCATATCTTCAATTCTTGCTTCGTTAAGCATAAGACGGTCGACCAAAGATTCATGAACCCCTTTTTGCCGGGCTGTTTCAATGTCCTTTGAATTTTCCTCGAGAATAAAAGGCGTTTCCTGAATTAATTGACGGGCAATAAGCCTGAGCGCTTCATCTTTTTGCGCGGTGGATTTTGTCAGCATGTCACTCACCGCTTCTTTTGCCTTTTTCGCTTTCATCAGCAGTTCACTCATATTGTTTTCTCCTTTGCCATGGATAGCCATTTGTTTCGATGAATGACTTCCGAATGGGGATTGTTGGTGTGCATTTTCGCATCCTGGCTTGCCATTCCTTTAATCAAGTTCAGCTCATCAGATGAATATTGAACCTGTCCTTTTCCGATCACTTCATGATTTGTATTGATAATTTCAACGACATCACCAGCTGCAAACATGCCACTAATCTTTTTAACACCGGCCGGGAGCAAGCTTTTTCCTTCATGTAAAATCGCCCGGGCTGCTCCATCATCGACTTCAATCGCACCACTAAGCGGAGAGTGAAAAGCAATCCATTGCTTCTGTGTTTTTAACGCTGGAGCAAGCTGACTGCCGATATAGGTTCCATCCCCCCTGCCTTCCAATATTTCGAGAAGCTTGGATTTGCCGGTCCCTGTCCCCACGAAGACCTGAACTCCTAGGGATAAAGCGGTTTTAGCGGCCAACAGCTTAGATTTCATTCCACCGGTTCCGAACTTTGAAGACGACGGGTTATTGGTCATCCCCAGGTGTTCATCTGTGATTTCTTCAAGAAAATCATAGCGCCGCGCTGTTGGTATCGTACGTGGATTTTGGTTATACAAACCGTTGATATCGGTCAAAATGATGAGATGATCCGCATGAACGAGCCCGCTGACAAGAGCCGAAAGCATATCATTGTCTCCAAAGGTTAATTCATCAATCGATACTGAATCATTTTCATTAATGATTGGCAATACCGACCGCTTTAAAAGTTCGGTTAACGTAGCATAAGCATTCGTGTATTGTTCATTTTTATAAAAGTCATTTCGTGTTAAGAGCAGTTGTGCAGCAATGATTCCATGCTGTTTAAAAACCTCTGTGTATGACTGGATCAGCAATCCTTGTCCGACTGCCGCTGCAGCTTGTTTGCCTGCTGTTGTCACTGGACGGGACGGATACCCCAAATCCGCGAATCCTGCTGAAACTGCTCCTGATGAAATCAAAACCACCTCATGCCCCATTTTGCGAAGTTCAGCGATGGCACTGGCATGCTCCAAGATTTTATTTTGGCTCAGCCCGCCATTCTTGTTGGTAAGCGAGCTGCTCCCAATTTTGACCACAATTCGTTTTTTGCCCATAAACCCAGCCCCTTTCATTAACTAAAAAAGACCCTTCCCATCCTGTTATAAGGACGGAAAGAGTCTGTTATCCGCGGTACCACCTTGATTAGCATCATCTTTTGATGAGGCTCTCTTAGATCCCGTAACGTGGGTAAACGGTCAGGTTTCATCTGACAGCTCGAGGAGTAGGTTCAATTGGTTCATGACGATGGAATCTTTCAGCCGGTGGATTCCACTCTCTTGCGCATGTCTTCCAATTTACTGGTTCCTGTTAACGCGCTTAGCAATTTTAAAATATATTATGATGCACGTGATCTATTATTGTCAAGAAAATTCTTATATTTTATTTTGCTGGTTGATTTGGTTGATTTCCTCTTCCAAGGCTTTTTCTTTCCGCATTCGCCGGTAATGGGGCTCACAATATCCCTTGCAAAAATGGTGGCGTTCACAGCCTGCTACTTTACATTCTTTTTTTACCATAGTGACTTCAGGATCACCATGCCTTGCCCACCGTTTATAATGCATATGGCAAAGTCCTCTCCCTGCCACAGGTCTGTCGCACCCTTCCATTTTGCATGATTTCATTTTCTTTCACCCGCTTGTTTGATAGTAGTGCTATTATATCACTTTTGTTCTTTATAAAGAAATACTTGTACTTCAAAAAGAATAAAATTATAGTAAAAAAACGCCTTTCGTCAAAAGGCGTTTTTTCTGGCACAGGCATTAATCTTCTTTGTAATGGAGGTAATTGCTCTCATACTTGATAAACTCTTGTTCCTGAAAGGCGGCTACCATGCCATGGTAGCTGATATCCAGCCCTACCTCTTCTTCCTCTTCGGTGGAACGGACAGGAATCCATAGCTGAATCAATTTCAAACCTAACCAGGTTAATACAAATCCCCATGTGCATAGGACCAAAAGGCCGAGTACTTGAACCCCTAGTAAGTGCCAGCTTCCTGTTGTAAATAAACCATTATCGGTTGCAAACAGGCCAACCGCAATCGTTCCCCATATCCCTGAGGCTGCATGTACAGGAAACGCTCCAACGGGATCATCAATCTGTTTGATTTCCAGCCAGTGGGTCGCAAACAACATCACAAATCCGGAAACAACACCAATTAATATCGCGAATGAGTCACTGACAAAGGCACATCCGGCAGTTATTCCCACCAGTCCTGCCAGTGATCCATTAATGACGGAAGGAGCGTCAGACCGCTTGTAGCGAAATAATGTAAAGAGCATCGCTGTCGCTCCTCCTGATGCTGCAGACAACATGGTTACGATAGCAATGTGGCCAATCCTGGCATCCGTTGCGCTCAACGTACTTCCTGCATTAAATCCAAACCAGCCGAACCAAAGCAAAAAGGCTCCGACCGATGCTAACGGAAGGTTACTAGGCAACGAGACTGTACTCATCCCTTGAGGCGTGAATTTCCCTTTCCGCGGTCCGATAAACATCGCTGCTGCCAGTGCTGAAAAACCGCCAAGTGCATGAATGACGCCTGATCCAGCAAAATCCTGCATTCCGAGTTTGCCAAGCCAGCCTCCGCCCCAGACCCAATGTCCGGCGACAGGGTAAATAAAAATGGTCATAAGGATGGCATAAAGAATATAAGCACGAAAGTTGATTCGCTCCGCGACAGCGCCGGATACGATGGAAATAACCGCTATAACAAAAGCTGCCTGAAACAGCCAAAATGTATCCGTAGAAATTAAAAAGTCCAAATGGGATAAATCCCCTTTAATCATGAACCCGTTGGTTCCAAGTAACCCGAATGCGTCTTTCCCATACATGAGTCCAAAACCGATCAAATAAAAGCAAAGGGTGCCAATGGTAATATCCGCAAATACCTTCATAATGATGTTGACATTATTTTTGTGACGTACAAACCCCGCTTCAAGCAACGCGAAGCCGCCCTCCATCAAAATAATCATGGCCGCCGTTAAGACCACCCATATGGTATCAATTCCTGTATTTAATGTTTGTATCGTCATGATGAAAAGTTCTCCATTCTATGATTATTCCTTACTTCTCTAAAAATGGACGTTGATAGCGTTATTTCTTCCTTGTGTTCTTCCTGCAGAGAGCGTATGGAATGATTGAGTTCAAAAAGTCCTTGCTTTAGACGCTCAATCTGCTGTAACGGCTCTTTTACATGAGCGATATATTCAACAGCCTGGTGATGGCTCGGCGAACGGCCGGTAAATAATTTTCTCATGGGGGACAGCGATTGATAGAAGGTTTCCTCGGCATTTTTCTTTTGTACGTATTTATTAATCTTGCTTTTAATTTTGTCAATCTCTTGTTCTTTTTTCGTGCGAATAAAGTGAAGTATCTCCAGTAATTCCGTTTCCGCCATATGCATATTCACATTTTGATTGAGCTCATCCTGTACGATCATGTAAATACCCCTTACAATTCAATGTTATATTTTCTAACATTATATCGAAAGAGTTTCTGTTTCGTCAATAACGGAATGTTAAGAATATTATTGTTTTTGGATTCTTAAACATCAAAAAAGCCTGGTTTTTCAACTTAAATGCTGAGAAATCAGGCTTTTTTCGTTCAGATATAGAAAATTTATATCACATATTTTTAATTTACTGGTCTCTGTACTTAAACACATATCTTTTATATAAAGCTTTGTTGTAAAACAGGTCTCGCCCATGTAAGGAACTGATTAGGGAAGGCAAAATTTCATCAATAATCGCTCCGCTATCTATATTCTGATTCATATCCACACTGAATTTCCTAATGGGTGGATGTAAATCGTCTTTACTTTAATAAAAAGCTCTCCAGATAATAGTACACGATCCATTTCGTGATAATAGACGACATGCCCTGGAGAATGTCCTGAAGTAAGATGGTAAGCGATTTCATAGGATTATCCGAGAAATTGGGCTTTTCGCATTTGCTCGAGGCAAATGATTATTTTACTAAAACTGCCGATTCATCCAGCAGCTGTGACAGGAAGCTTTTTATTTGTGCTTTCTTCTCCTCATTTAATGGCCGTGCAGGTGCCAACACATCCGTCGAGATATCAATCCCGCGCAGAGCAATCGCCTCTTTGGCCACATTCACAAACGGAGAGTCCAGTTTATACAGGGAAAGGGTTGGTGCCAGTTTTCTGTGCAATTCAATTGCCTTTTTGTAATCTCCTTTCTTAAACGCCTGGTAGATACCAACAGAGAATTCCGGTACAAATGAGGCGGTAAGAGGGATCGAACCATCTCCTCCCAGAGATAAGGTATTAAGAAAATGATCGTCATAACCGGAGAACACCGCAAAATCTTCTGTATATGACTTAACCGTATAAATCATTTCCCTCGTATGTCCTACAGACTCTACAGTTTCTTTAATTCCGACAATATTGGGATACGCTTTCACCAGCCGGAGTACAAATTCTGGCGAAAGGTCCTGTCCGGTAAGACCCGGAAAGTTATACAGCAAGATTGGCAAATCAATAGCTTCAGCGATGTCGGCATAATGCTTGAAAAGGTTCTCCTCTGTAAGAGTCCAATAGTATGGATTAATGACAACGATGCCATCTGCTCCCGCATCCTTGGCATGGTGACTTAACTCAAGGGTGTCCATAGTACTTGGGGTCCCAGTTCCGATTAATACCGGAACCCGTCCATTGACATAACCGATCGCAAAGTCTGCGACTTCCTTTCTTAGTGCGATTGGCATCTGGCTGAATTCTCCGCCGGATCCAAGAAAAAATAACCCATCAACCTTTGATTCAATTAAAAAGTCGATAAGTGCCCCCATACCCTTTTCATCTAATTTCCCTTTATTATGAAGGATGGTTGGAATTGGCGGGATCACTCCCTGGAATTTTACAGGCATTTTCATCTCTCCTCTTTTTTGTGCTGGTTGGACTTAAGAAATATCAACTGAGCTTGTTATGTAATGACTGTTTAATTGTTCTATAATATAAAACTCAGTTTTCGATATCGTAAATTTAGTGTACCACTTTTTCAGAAATATTTGAATTATGACGAGAGGTATGATGAAAATATTCTTTATTCATTATTTATTATAAATATTAAAAATACGGTACGTGAAATTATTTCGTTTTAATCCACTCCCAAAACATCTGTATTTGGCGGTTCCATCCCCAGCTGCCGCATCATCGCCATGACTTGTCCTTTATGATGAAATTCATGAGTCACTGTATGAAACAACAACTGTCTTGGCGTCATGGAAAGAGACTCCCCGGTATCTCTCCACGGGATGATTCTATTGACAGGTTCCTCCATCCTTCCGTCATACTCACTCCAAATCTCTTTCACGTAAAGATCAACTTGTGAAAACCTTTCCCTGATGTCGTTCAGGCTCATCTCATCAAATTTGTCTTTTGGAGTGAGCGGTGTTTTGGTCCTCAGCAAAAGAAAGGAGCCCAGCCAGGCGTAGTAGCAATCTGCTGTATGAACCAGTAGATTGCGGATCGATGGATAGCCAAATCCCTCCACGTTTGCAGTCAGCATTTCGGTTGTCAGGTTACCGCAAACGTCCAGCATAATTTTTCTTGTCTGTTTCACCCATTCATATTCAATCGTTTCCATATCTTCCTCTCCTTTGCACAAATAAAGAGCTGAAAATTCAGCTCTTTATTCTTTCTTTCTTTCCCCGCCGTTCACCTTCTCTGCTTGCCAGTAAAAGTCGCCAAACACATCAGCGAAGGCATCAGCGGTTCGATACAGCTCCTGGAAGTTATTATCTATGCCACCGATTTCAATAAGCATGGCATTATTGGAAAGATCCTGGTTATAAATGCCGTTTCCTTCATATTTGTTTTTGATGATGACCCCCCTGCTCAAATGCGGATATTTTTTGACGATCCTGCGGTTGAGCTCTTCAGCAAGCTGCAAGTTCTTTTGAAACGATGGGTGCTCCCGGCCAACGATGAAACAAATCCTTGCATAATCCTGGTTTTTGATGGAGATTGTCGTCAGCTTTCTTGGCTGCGAGTCGCGATGAATATCAATGAAATAGGAAAGTCTTCGATTTTGTGATACAGCCTGCTGGACGGTTTCTCGCGAGAGAGCATAGGCCTTGCCTGTTCCCCATTTCCTCGCGTTCAGCTTTTCCCCGACATTTGACGTATCATGCGATGCCCCGATTCCCCTCGTCTCTAAATCCTGTTTTAGCCGGTCCCCGACAGAAATGATGTTGGTCTTCGGATCCGTGCTCGTGAACTTTCCTCCTTTTAACACCGGTCTGAATGATTCATAGCTGTGGGAATGGTAGATATAAACAACTTGTCCTTCCGTGTTTTGCTTAGGAGGCGGAAGATTCTTTTCCGGCTGCTGCACTTCCGCGTTCTTTTCGTTCGGTTCATTCGGCTGCAATACCTCCTGCAAAGGAAGCGTAGGCTCGATTGGCAGCGTTGAATAATTTGTTCCTTTACCGGCAATATAAATTTCAGAATCAAAAATAGCAAAGCCCGGCAGCTCCGAACCGAGAAGGCTGCGGGGATCTCCCGGCCGCAGGCTCGTCATGAGCTGCAGCATCACAGAAGATAGAGCCGGCGGCTTGCTTTCTTTAGGCAGCACCTGCGTATAGTACGGATTCTCTGAACCAATCGCATACACCATCGCTTCAGCGGTAAAGTTATTGAACCATTTCTTCACAATAGAAGATGAAACATCAAACTTGAATTCAGCGGATGAGATAAACCCGGCAATAAAAAAAAGAAGAATGCTCAAGAGAGAAATCTTCAAACCTGTTGAAAAAACCCGGTTATTGCTGTTTCTCATCCCATTCCTCCTCCTTAATCTCAACGGCCATATACACAAGACTGGCCATAATTAAGCCGGTTATAAAAAAGCTGACAGTAAATAACGGCGAGAGATACAAATAACTGTAAACGGTGGTAACGATCATCATCAGCAGCCAGAAGCAAACTTCCTGAAGTCCCATGTCATTTCCCTTCTTCCATTTCGTTTCTAGTAAACTATATTCAGATTGCGAGAGTTTATTCTGAATTTGGCAGAAGTTTTTCAGCTGAAAAACTTGCTAGTTTCATGGGTCTGAGCCAACAGCGTTTATTTTTCACAAAAATGGGTGACATAGTTAAGAAGAGAAAAAAGTGAGGTTGTAGCCATGCCAAAAAATGCGCTGGGAACGTGTGAATTATGCGGGAGAGAAAACGTAGAAACGACAATACACCATCTGACTCCAAAGGAAATGGGGGGCACATTTAAACCGACGTCCTCCCTTTGTTTGCCCTGTCATAAGCAAATCCATTCCCTTTACACCAACGAGGAGCTGGCGGCACGGCTAAATACCATTCCTCTACTCAGAGAAGATGAAAAAATAGGAAAATTCATTAAATGGATCAGAAAACAGCCGGCTTCGAGGCTGATCCGAACCCGGAAATCAAGAGAGCGAAAAAGAAGAACATAAAAAAGACCTTGGCTATCAAGGTCTTTTACTTTCATTATTCGCCCAAATCAACGTTATGGTACACCTGGCGGACATCTTCCAAATCCTCGAGTGTATCGATCAGCTTTTCAAACTGCACCTGTGAATCTTCCGGCAAGCTTACATCGTTTTGTGCGAGCATCGTCAGTTCAGCCGTTGTAAAGTCGGTTACGCCTGCCTGCTTGAACGCTTCCTGAACCGCGTGGAACTGATCCGGTTCCGCATAAACGATCACAGCATCATCTTCTTGTATAATATCACGCGCATCGACATCGGCTTCAAGAAGAATTTCCATTGCTTCTTCTTCCGTTTTGTCTTCGACTCCAAAAACAGCCGTTGCATCAAACATATAAGCAACTGATCCGGACACTCCCATGTTTCCTCCGTTTTTCGTAAAGGCAGCGCGAACTTCCGCTGCGGTACGGTTCACGTTATTGGTCAGCGCATCGACGATCACCATCGAACCGTTAGGGCCGAATCCCTCATAGCGCAGTTCATCATACGTCTCATCAGAACCACCCTTCGCTTTTTCAATCGCACGGTCAATGATGGTTTTCGGCACGCTGTATGTTTTTGCACGCTCCAGCACGACTTTTAATGCCTGGTTGGATTCAGGATCCGGTTCGCCCTGCTTGGCTGCCACGTAAATCTCACGGCCGAACTTAGCGTAGACCCGGCTTGTATTTGCGTCTTTTGACGCTTTTTTTTCTTTAATATTGTTCCATTTACGTCCCATTATGTTCCACTCTCTTTCAACTTCGTTTTCATTCTGTCAAAGTGTTCAACATCTCTTATTATACATAAAATGGACTTTTTTCTCCATGAAAGGATTCGGTTATAATAAAAGAGGAATTTTCTAAACAAAGGATGCTGATTCATGCAAAACATTATTATTATCGGCGGCGGAATTCTTGGTGCCTCTGCGGCTTATCTGTTAAGTAAACAAACTGTGAAGGTTGTGCTCATTGACCGCAAAGACAGAGGACAGGCAACCGATGCGGCTGCAGGCATCATTTGTCCGTGGATCTCTCAGCGCCGGAACAAAGCATGGTATGCTCTTGCGAAAAATGGAGCAGCATTTTACCCTGATCTTATCAGCCAGCTTGAAGCAGATGGAGAAGTTGACACCGGCTACGCCCAAGTAGGGGCCATCAGCCTGCATCAGGACGAAGAAAAGCTGCTTAAAATGAAAGAACGCGCATTGAAACGAAAAGAAGATGCACCGGAAATGGGAGAGATTACACAATTAACGCCAGAAGAAACAAAGCGGAGGTTTCCTCTCCTGCCTGATGATATGGGGTCGGTTCATGTAAGCGGAGCTGCCCGCGTTGATGGCCGGGCACTTCGGGATGCGTTAATTCGCGGTGCGGTCAAACACGGGGCACAACATGTTCGGGATAGCGCTTCTCTGCTTTTTACGGGGAAAAAGATAACCGGAGTTCAAGCAGGGGAGAAAACGTATGAAGCAGAAACTGTGATTATTTGTGCGGGTGCCTGGGCCAATGCATTGCTCGAGCCACTTGGCATGAACATGAAGGTCACCTTCCAAAAAGCACAAATCGCCCACCTGAATATTTCGGAAAAAACAAAGTCCTGGCCGGTTGTCATGCCGCCTAGTGATCAATATGTCCTTGCGTTTGATCATGGGAAAATTGTAATCGGAGCTACACATGAAAACGATCCTGAGGGTTATGACACCAGGATTACTGCCGGCGGATTGAATGAGGTTTTTGCAAAAGGAATAGCCACTGCTCCCGGTCTGGCAGATGCGGAATTTTCAGAAGCACGCACCGGCTTCCGCCCATTTACCCCCGGTTTCCTGCCGGTCGTGGGCCCGATTCCCGGATGGGAAGGCTTGTTGTTTGCTAACGGGCTTGGCGCTTCCGGACTTACCATGGGGCCGTTCATCGGAAAGCAGCTGGCCATGCTTGCCCTTGGACAGGAGCCGGACCTTGATCTTTCTCCCTATAACGTACAAGGAGCAATGGAAATGTAAGAAGACAGCGGTTTTTGTCAGCTGTCTTCCCTTGTATTGCCTGAACTGGTGCAAAAACTACTTAGACGCTGAAATAGATTCCCTTTTGGACTTTTCTTCTTCCTGCAGCTTTCTCCAAAGAATTTTGCCGCTGGCCGTTGTTGGAAACGATTCTCTAAACTCAATGGTTCTCGGGTATTTATAGGCAGCCATGTGCTCTTTGGACCAGTCAATGATCTCCTGTTCCGTTATTTTCCCCTTGTGTTCTTCCTTTAAAATAATGAAAGCTTTTACCGTTTCTCCGCGTTTCGGATCAGGAATGCCGACTACACAAGCCTGCAGTACAGCAGAATGGTCGTAAAGGAGAGATTCCACCTCTGTCGGCCACACTTTAAAGCCCGAGGCGTTGATCATCCGTTTCACCCGGTCCACCATAAAATAATAGCCTTCCTCATCAAAGCGTCCTATATCTCCTGTTCTGAAAAAGCGTTTACCGTCTTTTTCAAAGAAGGCCTGCTTCGTCTCTTCCGGACGGTTATAATATTCTAAAAACACTTGCGGACCGGCCACAACGATCTCCCCGATTTCACCAACTCCCAGCTCTTTTAATGAAGCAGGGTCCACGATGCGGGCGTCCACATCAAAGGAAGGAATACCGAGACACTGAAGCTTTGGCCGGTCAGGCGGATTGAAATGCGTATGAGAGATCGTCTCGGAAAGGCCGTACCCTTCAACAAACTTAACCCCTAGAAGCTGATAAAGTTTTTCTCCCACCGCCTTCGGAAGGGCTGCTCCTCCTCCTGCGATGCTGGACAGTGACGAAAAATTATAATCCATAAGGTCAGGATGAGACAGAAAGTCGATCACCATTGTGCTGATGCTTACCCAGTGGCTTACGCTCTCGGATTGAATGGTTTCTGCAGCCGCGTTTCGGTCCCACCGGGTGAGCACAGCGATTTGGGAACCTGCAAAAATGGGAGCATGCATACTGTGAAGCATCCCCGTCACATGAAAAAATGGAAGAGTCGCAAGGTGAATGCTGTCCGACATAGTGTTCATCCAGTTCACCGCACCTGTAACATTGGCCTGTATCGTCCGGTTTGTATGTACACAGCCTTTTGGCAATCCTGTTGTTCCAGATGTGTAAGGCAGACAAACAATATCATCCGCATGGCCCTCATAGTCAGAGGGAGGGATTTCCCGATCAAGCGCTTCTTGCCAGCAATGATTGTTTTTACGGTTCACCGGATGCCGGCTTTCCAGGACAGAAGCTGGAACATGGTGAGAGATTCTTTCGCTGCTAAGGTAATCAGAATATGCTCCGATTAAAATCTGCTGCAAGGAAGTGCCTGATAAGAGCGGCTGAATCTGGGGATATAGCTCCTGGCTTACAATCCCGGCCGCGATCTTACAGTCTTTAATATAAAACTCCAGCTCATGCACCGTGTTCATCGGATTTAATGGGACTACAACCGCACCCGACCTCATGATGGCATAACAAGAGATGATGTACTGAGGGGAATTTTGCATAAACAGCATGACACGGTCACCCTGCCGAACGTTCATTTCCTGCTGCAGATATCCGGCAATACGATCCACCTGCTGTAGCAGCTTTTCATAGGTCATGCTGGCTCCGTAAAAAGATAACGCCGTTTTCTTTGGATACCGGCGTGCGGAAACGAGCAAGTTATCATACAGTGTTGTTTCAGGGACAGTCAGCGTTTTGCTGACTCGTTTCGGCCAATAAGGATAGTGGCTTGTGTTCATCATGACCCTCCTGTCAATGGTTCATCCTGCATGCGTTTTAGATCTATTTGCCGGTAAATACAGGCTGCCTTTTTTCTTTGAAGGCCGAAATGCCTTCCTGATGGTCCTCTGTTGTGATCATCAGCGTTTGGTTCAGCCGTTCCTGCTCCAACATCTCCTCAAGGGTAGACTGATAAGACGCATCAATCAGCTTTTTCATTTTTCCATACGCTCCAACCGGACCGTTGGCAAGTTTTGCTGCCAGTTGACCCACTTCCTCTTCTATTCGCTCAAGCGGCGACAAATAGTTGATCACCCCGAGCTGATAAAGCCGTTCGGCAGGAATCGGCTCTGCGCTGAAAAAGAACTGCTTGGCAAGGTGAGGACCGATCAGTTTTGGCAAAAAGTAAGATCCTCCTCCGTCCGAAATCAAACCCACCTGTGAAAAGCTGAGCGCAAATTTGCTGTTCTCGGCTGCAACGATCAAATCGCACGCCATGGCGAGATTAAATCCGGCTCCTGCCGCAAAGCCATGCACAGCCGCAATGATCGGAATCTCGGTTTCTTTCATAGTTAAAATACACCGGTTCAGCTTACCAATATGTTCATAAACATCCTGTGGTGTGGCCTGTCCCATCGTTTTTACGTCTCCGCCAGCACTGAACGAACGGCCGGCTCCTTTCAGGATAATCACCTTAATTTCACCAGAATTCTGAGCCTCTCTCAGAGCTTCTGTCAAACTTGTAATCATTTCCTCACTGAATGAATTCAAGCGTTCCGGACGGTTTAGTGTTAGTGTTAAAATCGGGCCTTCCGCTTCAATTAATAGATGATCTTGTTCCATCCAAATTCCTCCTGCTATGTTTTATTTAATAAGCCAGCCGCCGTCGGCCAGAACATCCGATCCGGTCATATAGGAAGCCTCACTGCTCGCGAGAAAAGAGATGATGTTCGCAATCTCCTCGGGCTTGCCGATCCTTCGCAATGCCGTATTTTTTTCAATCGCTTTGACGAATTGTTCGTTTTCGAGTCCTTCCTCGGTCAGTGGTGTCTCGATAAATCCTGGTGATACCGAGTTCACCCGTATACTGTAGGGGGAAAGCTCCAATGCGAGTGCTCTTGTAAAATTGATCACCCCTGCTTTGGCCGCACTGTAATGGGGGATATGTGCGCCAGCCTGATGCCCTGATAAGCTGGCAACATTCACAATGGCACGGTTGGCTTTGTGTTCGTTTTCCGTTTTTACACCTTTGATCATCACTTTGCCAAGAATGCGCGAAACGAGAAAGACACTTTTTAAGTTCGCGCTTTGCACATAATCCCATTCACTGACTGGTGTGTTCAGGATGGACGTCTGGCTGCTGCCGCCAGCATTGTTCACAAGAATGTGCAGAGCACCGAAACGAGTTTGCACATATTCTGCCAGTTTTTCCACATCTTCTTCTTTCGTTACGTCGGCAGAAAAGATTTCCGGCTTCTGGGCTCCGCTTATTTTGCTGATTTCTAAAGCGGCAGCTTCCAGTTTGGACACCGTTCTTCCAACAAGGAGAACCGTAGCTCCGCCTTCTGCCAGTTTGATCGCTGATGCTCTTCCAATACCGCTTCCTGCCCCTGTTACAAGTGCAATCGAACCTCTAAATTTCATTGTTTGTCTCCTTTAGCAAATATAGCGATTGGCATCATATAGTTTTTCGGCAATCATCCGGTTGCGTTTTATTTCCTGACCATAAGAATGACAGCGGTTACACGATTGAACAACAAGCAAGTGCAGCTGCTGTGCTTTTTCTCCCTCGGCCAGTTCCAGAACCAGTTTCCGTGTTAGCTTTTCAGCTTCCCACATGCTTTCATCAAGCAGAGTCTGTGACAGAGCGATTTTAAAAGATGCTTGTTCTTCCCCGTTCTGCTTTGCTTCCTTCATGGTGCGAAGAATTGCTGACTCTGCTGCATAGGTGAGAATGGCGAGATCGGCCAGCATCATCAAAATTTCCTGCTCATGCATAAGCTTTTCACCGAAACGCTTGTAGGCCAGTCCGGCTGAAAGAAGAAACAGGTGCCGAAGTGTTTCCACGCTTTTTTGCATATCGTCTTTCTCATCATCGTTCTCCTTCTCCAGATAACTAGCAGCCTCTCGGAGAGCTGATTCTAAATCCACCTCGCCCTTCATTGCCTTTCTAAAAAAGTGGGTGGGGATCAGCAGGCGGTTAATCTCATTGGTCCCTTCAAATATCCGGTTGATCCTGGAATCCCTGTACAGCTGTTCCATGCCATATTCCTGAATGAACCCTGCTCCGCCATGCAGCTGCAAGGCTTCGTCTGCCGTCACATCGAGAGTTTCCGACCCGTACACTTTGCAGATGGCACATTCCGTGGCATACTCGCTCATCGCGGTTCCCACTGTTTTTAAATCCGCATGTTCATCAAGGCTCCCAAGCGCATCTTCGAGCAGATGGGCGGTTCGGTATTGCAGTGATTCTGCAGCATAAAGCCGGGCGGCAAGCTTGGCAATTTTTTCTTTGCTGGCCGCAAAATCGGCGATACGCTGTTTAAACTGTTTGCGTTCCTGAACAAAATGGACCGCTTTTTTCAAACCGTGTTTGGCTGCACCCATGCACGCCGATCCAAGATTAAATCGTCCCAGATTTAATACGTTCAAGGCGATGACATGTCCTTTTCCTTCTTCACCAAGAAGATTTTCTGCAGGAACCCGGCAATCTTCAAGAATGACCGAACGGGTGGACGAGCCTTTGATTCCCATTTTGTTTTCTTCCGGACCAAGTGACAATCCGGGGAAACTTTTCTCAACAATAAAGGCTGTGAACCTCTCTCCATCTACTTTCGCATAAACGATAAACGTATCGGAAAAAGCCGCATTTGTAATATAAATTTTTGTTCCGTTCAGGATGTAATGAGAACCTTCCTCATTAAGAACAGCGGTTGTCTTGGCGGCAAGTGCATCGGAACCGGCGTTCGGTTCAGTAAGGCAATAGGCACCGAGGTATTCACCGGATGCCATTTTCGGAAGATACTTTTCCTTCTGCTCCGGTGTGCCAAAATAAGTAATCGGCAGCGTCGCAATGCACGTGTGATTGGAATGGGCCACACCATAGCCGCTGGAGTGGCCGATCGCCTCCCCTACAATGCCCTTGCTGATTTTATCCAGTCCAAGACCGCCATAGCTTTCCGGTATACTGTGGGCAAGAAGGCCAAGATCCCCAGCTTTTTTCAGTAGAGAGATGATTTTTTTAAAATCTTGCTTTTCAATAGGATCCCGGAAAGGTTCCACTTCTTTTTCAATAAATTGCCGGGCGGTCTTCTCAATCATCCGGTGCTCACCGGAAAAGTCTTCGGGGGTAAAAATGTCTTGCGACTCCATCCCCTTTAACAAAAATTGCGATCCTTTGATTCTCGTACGGGTATCTTCCATCATAGATCCCTCACTTTTCTGATCTCGGATTGAGAGGCATGCTCCTCTTCCAGCAGGGCAGTCCCGTTTTTCATCACCGCCAATACCAATACTGAATTTGCAGTGGCAGCAAGCTGCAGATCGTCAAACAGTCCGTGCCTTTCAAAAAGTTTCCCCACAGAGGAAGAGGACAACAGTTCAGAGGCTTTGTACTGGTTTCCCAAAAACAAATAATAGGCCATTTTGGCGGCATCACTCATATTTAAGCTCTTTTGCGAGAGGTCCAATAAGGAGTGGATAAGGTGTCCGGCTCCGTACACGTCTTCAAGACTGACCTCCCCTGCATTGCCTGAACAAATGATCACAATCGTGCTTTCCTGGTGACAGTCCAGGAGCTGCTGTGCCGTTCTTTTATTATTGAGAAGAGATGAAATATAAACACGTTCCGCTGATTCCGCTTTCTTAAGCGCAATCGTTCCGTTGGTTGTAGAGAGAATCAGAGATTTGCCCAGAACGAGCGGAGAAAGCATGTTCGGGCTTGGATAGTGAAAGTGTTCAATCGGTCGGGCGTCACGTTCTCCAGCTAATATGAAGTTTTCGTGTTTGAGAGATTGAGAGAGAGAAAACGCTTCATTTTCATCCATAGCAGGAATAACTTCCTTTGCGCCTTCGTTCAAGGCTGAAATGATGGTTGTTGTGGCGAGAAGCACATCAAGAACAACCGCCACTTTTCCATTCTCTCTTAACCTCTCTGTATTGATTTCTTCCTTTGTTAACAGCACATGTACCTTCATCTTTTCACCTCTTGTATCGCACGCTTTTTAATTCAACCCTAATTCCGAAACGCCGTATCTGATGCGTGCAGTATCAAGCTTTTTACAAAATGGTGAAAACCGGAGAAGCGGGAATCACGAGTCTGTCCTTTACGATAACGGTAATAAATTTGCTGGCAGATGACGGCCAGCTTGAAATAGGCAAAGGTCAGGTAAAAAGAAATCGAGCTGACATCTCTGCCGCTTAGACTCGCATAATCCTCAATAAACTGATTCCTGGAATAAAAGCCTTTCATGACCGTAACGGATGGTTTTCCAAGCCCTGTTTTTAAAAGCTCTGGGTCATCTGCTTCCATCCAGTAGCTCATAGCAACGCCAAGATCCGCGAGCGGATCGCCAACCGTGCTCATCTCCCAGTCAAACAAACCGGTCATTTCATTCAGGTTTGCGTCAAACATGCTGTTGTTTAGTTTATAATCATAGTGAATCAAACAGGCTTCAGTGTTGTCCGGAATGTGGGAAGCGAGCCACCGTGTAAGGTGATCCACTTCGGGTATATCCTCTGTTTTTGAACGTTCATATCGGGAGATCCACCCGTGTACCTGCCGTTCCATAAAACCCTCCGGCTTGCTGATGTTTATCAGCTCTGTTTTTGTGTAATCAATGCTGTGCAGCCGGACAAGCTGCCTCACCATTTCTTGGGAAATATGTGTACATAAGCTTTTTGTGGCATTCACATCTTCCGGAAAAGCCGAATCCACTACAATTCCGCGCTTTCTTTCCATAAGAAAGAAAGGTTTTCCGATCACTTCCTCTCCTTTTGAAAAAAGAAGGGGCTTCGGCGCAGGAGAAAAAAGTTCATGGATCTCAGACAAAATTCTGTATTCCCGTTCCATGTCATGCGCTTTTGGCGCAACAGGACCGAGGGGCGGCCGCCGCAGAACCGCTTCCCAGCTTCCCATTTTCAGCTGATAGGTTAAATTGGAATGTCCCCCGGAAAATTGCTGTATTTCCAAAGGCTCCTCCGGCAGATCGTGTAACGACCGGTGAAGGAACCGCTCAAGTGTTCCTGTATCGAGCTCTTCTCCACTTCTGACCTCGATGGTATCCTGACTCATGTGTTTCCCTCCTCAATCCGAAAATGAATTAAGATTCCGATTCAACCGTCAGCCTCGCTGCATGACGGGTCAGGGCCGCGCGCAATTCATCGGGAATGATTTCTGTCGTTTGGGTTTTAAAATCGAAGTATACAAGGGTGGCGCTCCCTTTGGCGACCAGTTCCTTCGTCTCTGTTCTCCGGACTTCATGCGTGAGAACAAAGCTCTTATTGCCGACAGAGGAAACACTGGTATCAACGGTGAGCTTATCGTTGAAATATCCTTGTGCCTTAAAATCACACGTGGTGGAGGCGAGAATGAAATTCCATTCTTCCGTGCTGACCCCAAAACCGAGAGATTCAAAGAACTTTACTCTGGCCTCCTCAAGGTAAATAAAATAACTGGTATTATTAACGTGGCCTAAAGCGTCCGTTTCACAAAAGCGTACGGTCAGATCAATGGTATGCATACCGTTCTCTCCTTATTTGTGCTTCTTAACGATGCATAAATGCGGGTTTTCGCTTCTCAAAAAAGGCTTGCACCCCTTCTTTGATGTCTTCTGTCTGAAACACTTCCTGAAAAAGAGAAGCTTCCAGCTCAATGCCTTCAGTTAATGGTTTTTCCAAGCCTTCATCCACGGACCGCTTGATTCTCGATAAGGCCTGCAGTGAATGGCGTGTAATCTTGGCAGCAAGCTTTTTCGACTCATTGAGCCCCTCGCCGGATGGAACAACATGATTGACAAGTCCGATTCCGAGAGCCGTCTCCGACGTAACAGGTTCACCGGTAAACATCATTTCCTTTGCTTTTGCTACGCCTACGAGACGCGGAAGCCGCTGTGTTCCCCCTCCTCCAGGAAACAATCCGAGCGTCACTTCAGGCAGACCGATCTGTGCATGTTCTTCAGCAATTCTCATATCACAGGCAAGTGCCAGTTCACACCCGCCGCCAAACGTCAGGCCGTTCAATACCGCAATCGTTGGCTTAGGAAAGAAATCAATCCGGTTTAGAATCATATGAACATCCATAACATAGCTCTTCATGTCCGGATTACCCATCATCTGTGGAAATTCTTTAATATCTGCTCCTGCAACAAAGGCCTTCTCTCCGGCTCCAGTTACTATTACAGCTACCGTTTCTGGATCTTGTTCCAATTCCATGAACACATCATCCAGTTCCTGAAAAACTGCTTTACTCAAAACATTCAGAGGCGGATTTTGAATGGTGATAACCGCCACCGCATTTTCTTTCACGACATCAAGGAATTTTCCCATTATGATTTCACTCCTTCTTTTTTGTATGTGTACCAGCCTTGTCCTGTTTTTCTGCCCAAATGCCCTTGCTTCACCTTTTCCTCGATGCAGGCAGCCGGCTTGTCTTCCGGGTTACCTGTTTCCTTATAACGCTGCTCGGATACGTAATATCCAACGTCAATCCCCGACAGGTCCATTAATTCAAACGGCCCGATCGGATGGTTAAGCGCCTTTCGGCAAATGATGTCAATGTCCTTAAAATCCGCGATTCCCTGTTCATACAAATTCAGAGCCTCTTTTTGTAAAGCACCCAAAATCCGGTTGGCGATGAAACCGGATATCTCTTTTTTGAGCAATACCGCTGTGCGGTTGATCTTTTTGCAAATATCCATGGCAAGCTGGGCAGTTTCTTCTGACGTTTTCTCGCTCATTACTACTTCCACGCAATCCATCACAAGCGGTGGAAAGAAAAAGTGCATGTTTACAACTTTATCCGGACGGCCGGTTTCCGACGCAACCAGACTGTTGACGATCGTCGAGCTGTTGGAGGCAAAGACGGCATGAGGCGGAGCCAATTCATCCAGCCGGGCAAACACATCCCGTTTGACCTCCAATTTTTCCACTACCGCTTCGATAACAAAATCGGTATTTCTGACGGCATCTTCAAAATTGCTTGTAAATCGCAGCCTTTTGAACGCACTCTCCTTCTCTTCTGCTGACAATCGTCCCTTGGATACCCAGCGGTCCATAATGTCATGCAGTTTGCATTCCGCTGATTTAAGGGCCGATTCATTGATGTCCTGAATCACGGTTTCAAATCCTCCAAGCGCACAGAGCATGGCAATCTGGTGCCCCATCTGGCCGGCTCCCAACACGGTAATTTGCTGCAAATCTTCCACTCTCATTTTTTAGCCCTCCTTGTAATCATGTATTATTGATTGGCAATGCCGTTGAGCATCATTTCAACAAAAATTCCAGCCACTTCTTTTTCAGACAGCTCCCCGTCCGGGTTATACCACTGGTAGCTCCAATTGGCCGCACCAAGTACTCCGAATGTGACGATGGACGGATTCAGATCTCCGCGAAATTCCCCGCGTATGATCCCTTCCTCTATAAGCCTTTCAAGATTAAAGCGGAAGCGGTCCCGCTTAGGCACAATTTGGGAAAGCCGTTCTTCGTTCAGGTTTTTGATTTCCCGAAAAAACACCTTGGCGCTCGCGCCTGCCTGTCTGATACTGCCGATCAAGGTATACACCATTTCAAACAGCTTTTGTTTACTCGTCATTGAAGAATCTTCCAGAATTTTTCCCTGCTGAAACAACAGTTCATCAATATACCCATTGTGAATGTTCATCAGCAGTTCCTCTTTGCTGGAAAAATAATAGTAAAACGTTCCTTTTGTTACGCCAAGCGCATCCACGATATCCTGGATGGACGTTTCACTGAATCCATTTTTCTCAAATAAAGAGATGCTGCATTCAGTAATTTTTTCTTTCATGTTCGTATCCTCACAATCTTTTTTGTTTACAGAAAAAATTAGGCATCTTGCTTTATTCTCTTATTTTTCATCTCCTGTTCTTATTGATTTGCTTGAATTCTTGCTTCATCCCGAAGAGATCTTCGTAAGATTTTGCCCACATTCGTTTTGGGAAGCTCACTTCTGAACTCGATGAGATGAGGCACTTTATAGGCGGACAGGTTTTGTTTGCAATAATGGAAGATCTCTTCTTCTGTCGCGCCTCTTCCATCTTTCAGTACAAGAATCGCCTTCACTTCTTCGCCACGGTATGGATCGGGAACGCCAATCACCACAGCCTCCCTGACCGCAGGATGTTCATAAAGGACTTCTTCAACCTCTCGGGGATACACATTGTAACCGCTCGCAATAATCAAGTCCTTTTTACGGTCCATAATATAAACGTAGCCATCTTCGTCGATTTTGGCGATATCCCCTGTATACAGCCACCCATCCCGCAGGGCATGCTCGGTTTCTTCCGGCATGTTCCAATACCCTTTCATAACTTGCGGGCCTTTGATAATCAGCTCACCGAGTTCACCGGTTTCTACCTCCTTGGTTCCCGAACCCAGATCTACCACCCGATAGTCTGTTGAAGGCAGCCCGATTCCCACACTCCCAGCTTTCCTGTCGGCAAAGAGAGGATTGCAATGCGTTGTTGGTGACGCTTCCGACAACCCGTAGCCTTCCAAAATAGCGGAACCTGTTTTTCTCTCAAACTCCTGAAGCAATTCCACCGGCATGGGGGCACTTCCGCTGTTGCATACTTTAATAGAGTCAATCGAATAGTTTTCGGCCAGGGGATGATTGGTGATGGCCACGTACATGGTCGGCACACCTGGAAAGACAGTAGGCTGCTCATTTTTGATTGTTTCCAGCACTTCCTCCAGATCAAACCTTGGAAGCAGGATGCTCTCGGATGCTGTGTATACGGCCATGTTCATACAGGAAGTCATTCCAAACACATGAAAAAGAGGAATGACCGTTAAATACTTTTCCTTGCCGATTTCCATAGTAAGTTTAAAAAACTCATACGATTGCAGTACATTGGCGACGAGGTTGCGATGGGTCAGCATGGCCCCCTTGGACCTTCCTGTCGTCCCGCCTGTATACTGTAAAACCGCTGTTTCATCTGGAGAAACGGGAATCCTTTGAAATGGGAGATTCCCTTTTTGCAAAAATTGATAGAAAGAGGGAACATCTTGCAGCTTTGGCTGATGATCAAAACTTACAGAAATTACCGTTTTTAGCGAAAACAACTGTTCAACCTTGTTGACCTGGTCAACAAGCGGTTCATAGACAATCATCATCTCCGCACCGCTGTCTTCGATAATATGCAGCAATTCCCGTTCAACAAGCATCGGATTCACCTGTGTGACAATGCCGCCTGCGGCAAGGATTCCGTAATAGGCAATGGTATATTGCGGGCAGTTTGGCAGCATGACGGCCACCCTGTCCCCCTCCTTCAATCCTTCCTTTTGCAGGGCTGAAGCGAAACGGTGCACAAGATTCTGCAGCTCTTTATAGGTAGATTTATGACCAAAAAAGGACAAGGCAATATTGTTGGGATACTTTTCTGCTGTATGTTCAAGAAGCTGTGGAATGGTATACTCGGGAATCTGAATCTCTGGCTGAATGGTTTTGGGATAATGGCTTTTCCAGGTATTTACCTCACTCATTATTCACCCTCCAGAAGATAAAATGGAATTCATTACGTTAACCTACATGGCATGAGCTCCGCCGTCTATAATCAATACATCCCCTGTAATGTAATTGGAAGCGCCGGAAGCAAGAAACAGAGCTGCCCCTTTCAGGTCATCTGCATTACCAAACCGATTAAGCGGTGTTCCTCCCAATATGGCATCCTTACCGTGTTCCATCAGTACCTTTGACATTTTGGTTGGAAAAAAGCCCGGAGCGATAGCATTCACATTGATATTGTGCTGTCCCCATTTCACAGCCAGGTCTTTTGTAAAGGTTATAACTGCTCCCTTGCTTGTGTTGTAGCCAATGGTATCCATGAAGCGGGGATCGGTGCCGCCGAGGCCCGCAACGGAAGAAATATTGATAACTTTGCCGGATTTTTGTTCAATCATCTTTTTACCAGCCTCCTGGCTCATAAGGAAGGTCCCTGTGACATTCACATCGATGACTTTTTTCCAGGCTTCGTATGGCATTTCCGCAACAGGAGCTCCCCAGGTGGCTCCGCTGTTGTTTACTAAAATATCAATGGTTCCGAAGGTGCTGATGGTTTCGCTCACCACGTTTTTTACATCATCCGGATTGGTGATGTCACACGGCAATGCAAGCGTACGTACACCCAGGCCGGCCAGCTGCCCGGCGATTTCCTGGCATGCTTCCACTTTTCTTGAACACAGCACCACGTTTGCTCCTGCTTCGGCCAGGGCTTCGGCAATCTGCTGACCCAGGCCTCTCCCGCCGCCTGTGACAATGGCGGTTTTGCCTGTCAGGTCAAAAAGCTTCATGACATTCATGGTTTCACCTCCTAAAAGACCAATTGTTCTTCATATTTCCTTAGTTCAAGTTTTGCCAGCTGTGCTCGATGGACCTCGTCCGGTCCATCGGCAAGACGAAGGGTCCGGGCGTTGGCCCATTGTGCGGCAAGCGTCACATCATTGGAAACTCCAGCGCCCCCAAAAGCCTGGATCGCACGGTCGATGACACGAAGAGCCATGGATGGAGCAACGACTTTAATCATCGCAATTTCCGCTTTCGCCGCTTTATTGCCCACCGTGTCCATCATATATGCCGCTTTTAGGGTTAAAAGCCGCGCTTGTTCGATTTCAATCCGTGAATTTGCGATCCATTCACGAACCACTCCCTGACCTGCTATCGGCTTGCCAAAAGCTTTGCGGTTTTGAACACGCTTACATAAATCCTCAAGCGCACGTTCTGCCGCACCAATAAGACGCATGCAGTGGTGGATTCTCCCCGGGCCCAGTCTTCCCTGGGCAATCGCAAATCCCTTTCCTTCTCCCAAAAGTATGTTTTCTGACGGAACTCTGACGTTCTCAAAAGTAATTTCAGCGTGTCCGTGAGGCGCATGATCATAGCCAAAAACCGGCAGCAGACGCTCGATTTTTACCCCAGGGGTATCAAGCGGCACCAAAATCATCGATTGCTGTTCATGACGGTTCGCGGATGGATTTGTCTTTCCCATCACGATGGCTATTTTACAGCGTGGATCCCCTGCTCCCGAGGACCACCATTTGCGGCCATTGATCACATACTCATTACCGTCTTTTTCAATGCGCGCCTCAATATTGGTTGCGTCCGATGATGCTACATCAGGCTCGGTCATCGAAAAACAGGAACGGATTTTTCCATCCAACAGCGGTTTGAGCCATTGTTCTTTTTGTTGCTCGGTTCCATAGCGCTCGAGCACCTCCATGTTTCCAGTATCGGGTGCATTGCAGTTGAACACTTCGGGCCCAATTAACGAACGACCCATAATTTCACAAAGCGGAGCATACTCCTGATTGTTCAACCCTGCGCCATATTCACTTTCAGGGAGAAAAAGATTCCAGAGACCTTCTTTTTTTGCTTTCTCTTTCAGCTCTTCCATAATGGGAGGAACATCGCTCCACCGGCTTTCCTGCTGATTAAGTTGTTCCTCATAAAGTTGTTCATTCGGATACACATGCTGCTCCATAAAATCTGTAATTCGTTTACGCAGGCTGTTGACACGATCAGAATACGAAAAATCCATGTGCTTCATCTCCTTTTCACTTACTAACCGGTCGGTATGTAAGATTAATTACAGTATACTCTTTTCCTTTTAAAATTCAATCAATTAACCGATTATTCAAAAAATTACTCATAAAGTCCTTTATTGTTTGTGCACTTTAATTGGAATTCGGGTATAGGACATACTAATACCGGAGGTGAAATCATGAGCCCAACAAAAACTCTCCTCACCTGGGCCTCAGCTCTCTTTTTTCTCTACGCCGCATGGTCAGGTTATATAGATCAGGAGCTCTCCCTTTCAAAAGTGGAAGGCCGCGTCCTGCAAAAGGTCTATACTGAAATTGCGGTTGACCGGGGAATGAACGTTCAAACCCAGCCCCGTTATATGCTCCGCCTCTCTTCAGGGGAAAATCTTCCGGTATCTTACCCGGATTTTCATTCAGTGGAACAGGGAGATCATGTTTTATTTATTAAACAGCACGGAACCGTGAATCTGTACGAGAAAAAAAGCCACTCCTGATGAAGGAATAGCTTTTTGAAATTCTTATGCTTTTTTGGATATACCTTTTGTTAACGCCAAATATAGAACAATTGCCAGCAGTTCGCAGACCGCAATAACAGCCGCCATGGATAATTCAGGATGCGCTGGCGACAGCCCTACAAGGGGCGCGGCAGCTCCGCCTAAAATAAACGGCAATAAACCAAGCAATGCGGACGCACTACCCGCGGCACGCTGCTGATTTTGCATGGCGAGCGAAAAGCTGGCTGTGCTTACAATACCCACACTCGAAACAGATAAAAACAGAGAACAGAGGATGCCAAACAGGCTTTCTGTAACAGAGCTGACAATAAGGAGCAGCAGCCCTCCGGTTAGGGCAAGAAGCAGCCCGCTCCGAAGCATCGCTGTTTCACTGACCTTTCCAGCCAGCTTTCCCGCAATCTGGCTGGCGATAATAATGCCGAGTCCATTGATGGCAAAAAAAAGACTGAACGTTTGCGGCGAAGCTCCGAACACATTCTGGATGACAAACGGGGAACCTGAGATATACGCAAACATGGCTGCCATCACAAACCCTTGTGATGCTGCGTACCCCATAAACCTCCTGTCGCCAAGCAGTTTTTTATACGTATTCAGTGTATGCCTGATTCCTCCTGAACTCTGGTTCTTCTCTTGCAGGGTCTCCCGAAGACCAAACACCGCCCCAAAGAGCATAAGCAGACTCAGTAAACAGAGAACAACAAAAACGCCTCTCCATGAGGTGAATTGGAGCAGCTGTCCACCTGCCACCGGAGCAAGAATAGGTGCCACACCATTGATCAGCATCAGCAAGGAGACAAACTTTGTCATTTCCGGACCTGAATAAAGGTCTCTCACCATGGCTCTGGAGATGACAATCCCTCCTGCCCCTGAAGCTCCCTGTACAAATCGCAAGAAAATAAGCAGGGCGATGTTCGGTGAAAACACGCACAGCAACGAAGACAGCGCATAAAAAGCAAGCGCGATCAATAACGGTTTCTTTCTTCCCCGCCGGTCACTGATCGGGCCGACAAAGAGCTGGCCGACCGCAATGCCAAGCAAGCAGGCGGTAAGACTCAGCTGGGCGGAGGATGAACTTGTATGGAGGTCATGGGTCAAACTGGGTAGAGCAGGCAAATACATATCGATCGACAAAGGACCGATGGCGGTCATCGATCCTAAAATCACAGCAAGCCATATTCTCTTAGAAGCCGGCTCCTGCTGTATAACGGGCTGTGTTTGATTCATTTTTTCCTTCCCTTCAATTAAAAATGGATATTCACAACCATAAACCCTCCAGCTACTGGAGAGTCAATTTAATTTAGGAGGGGAATTTGAATTTCAGCAAAAAAGTCATCTGGATTGCCTGAAATGTATTCATCAACGATCACCCGTTCAATGGCATCTCCTGCAGGCTTTAGATGGTGACAGGACATAAAGGCTGTTAGTTTTTCATAAAACATGGGAGCATCATTGTGGTTGCCCCTGTAGGAAATACAGGCATAGCGTCCCTCTGGCAAAAAAGAAACTTCTTTTTGCTGCAATAGGTTTTCAGCTGGCGATTCAAGAAAAAGAAAGACGGAATTATAATCCGAATACCGTTGTTCCTTTATGCTGGAAATGGGCAGGGTCAGCCCAACTTTTCCGATGACGATGATCTCGGCCAATCCCAGTATTTTTTTGATCCGTCTCAATGAATATTCCAGATCATGCAGGGAGCCGACCTGTTCCCTGATCTGAACAATGGGTCTTTCCTTACAGTATTTCAATTCAGCCTGCCCCAGAGGCTGATTGGTTTTGGTTCTCTCAATTTCAGCAATGCGGTAGTCCAATCGTTTCGTAATGAGTTCCAGTTCTTTGATTTTGGCTGCAGCATCTTCTTTTTGCTGCTGCAGCACTTCAAGAAAGGAATCCAGAATCCGCCTTTCGAGCTGCTCCTTGATCTGTTTTAACGGAACTCCCACCGTTTTCAAATAAATAATTATGTCTAAAAGCTCAAATTGGTCGATGGAGTAATACCTGTATCCTGTTTCACTGTCGATATGTGCGGGTTTAAACAATCCAATTTCATCGTAATAGCGCAGCGTTTTAATGGGAATCGAATGAAGTTTGGACATCTGTCCGATCGTAAACCTGTTATGCATGGATCCACCCGTTTCTTTTCTCAGTTGAACACATCATACCAAAAAACAAAAGACAATGAAAAAGGAACTCCCTAAGCGAGAGTTCCTGATTACCATTAAATATTTACACTTTTCATGCCTTCTGCCGGATAGCGCTCCCCCGCAGCCGCTCCTTTTGGGGCTACCTCATTGATTCGTCTGGTATCCTCTTGAGTGAGTTGAACTTCAAGGGCACCTATATTTTCTTCCAGATACTTGGTTCTCTTTGTTCCCGGAATCGGCACAATGTCTTCTCCCTGCGCCAGCAGCCAGGCAAGTGCGAGCTGTGAAGCCGTACATTCTTTTTCTTTGGCAATTTCCTTTATCTTTTGAACAAGGTCGAGATTTTTTTGGAAATTCTCTCCCTGAAAACGGGGGGAATAGCGTCGGTAATCATCTTCCGCCAAATCATCAAAGGTTTGAATCTGACCTGTCAAAAACCCGCGGCCAAGCGGACTGTAAGGCACAAAACCGATTCCGAGCTCGCGCACGGCGGGAAGATTTTGATCCTCCACATCTCTGCTCCATAATGAATATTCGGTTTGAAGTGCTGTAATGGGATGAACGGCGTGGGCACGCCTGATTGTTTCCGGACCCGCCTCTGAAAGACCAAGAAACCGGACCTTGCCTTCCTGGACGAGCATACCCATCGCACCGACCGTTTCTTCAATCGGCACTCCCGGGTCCACCCGATGCTGATAATAAAGGTCAATATATTCAGTTCCAAGCCGCCTTAAGCTCTTTTCACACGCTTCCTTTACATATTTGGGATGGCCATTAATGCCTAAAAATGAACCATCCACTCCTCTAACGTTTCCGAATTTTGTGGCGAGAATCACATCCTGCCGGCGGTCTCTTATGGCGTTGCCAACCAGCTCTTCGTTTTTCCCCACACCGTACATGTCAGCCGTATCGAGAAAATTAACGCCAAGTTCCAGGGCACGGTGAATGGTGCGCACCGATTCCTGATCGTCTTGACCGCTGTAAAAATCCGACATTCCCATACATCCTAAACCGAGTGCCGATACTTCAAGACCCTGACTGCCAAGCTTTCTTTTTTTCATCAATAGTCATCCTTTCTTGCATACTGGATTTCGATATACAGATACCTTTACCCCATTTCACACCATAAAAAAACGAAGAGACATTGATTAGCGTCTCTTCGCCTGGAAAACTAATTGATCCATTGCGTAACTTCGTTGAAATGTTGCTTTTTCATAACTGTTGGGTTAATCTCCGGGTATCCCAAATAAATGAAGCCCGCCATCTCCCCTTTGGCAGAGAGTTGGAAAAAATCCTTCATTTTTTCATGATAGCAAATGGCTCCCGTTCGCCAAACGGCACCAAGGCCCAATGCATGAGCAGCCAAAAGCATGTTTTGAATGGCCGCACTGACCGCAGCCACTTCTTCCTCGCGAATGATTTTCAGACCTTCATCAGGCTCCACGCCAACCGCAATAATGACCGGTGCGCGAAGTGATTTTTTCTTCGTCTTTTCAAGCTTTTGAATATCTTCTTCAGAAAGCGGCTCTTTCATTGAAAGCTTGGAAACACTGGCAAGATGTTCCCCGAATCGGTTCCTTCCCTCTCCTGTCAGGACAAAGAAACGCCAGGGATTTGTGCGGTGATGATTTGGCGCGTACGTTCCGGCTTCCAGAATTTTTTCGAGATCATCTTTCGGTACGGGTTCATCTTTCACTTTCCCAATACTTCTTCTTGTTTTTATAGCATCAAAAATGTCCATGCAGCTTCACCCTTTTTTACTTGAACTTATGTCTTTTTCCTTTTCATTATAACGCAGGAGCTCTACTCCGTGCTTAGGGTGTGCTTTATCCCTTCTCTTCCATTCTTGTGCAAGCTCATCAATCTCTTTTGCCAAAGCATATTTCCCCCCCCATGTATGTGGCGCGGTCTTTGATTCCGTTTTCTCCTTTTGGTTCATAACCCTAAGTAGACAACTTCATTATACCGTTACTAGGACGAATGCCCCCGCCCATTTTCGGAAATCTTAAATAACGGACAGCGAATGGCTGTTCAACTTTATGCGGAGGTGTTGAAGCATGGCAAGAAACAAACTTTTGGTACCGGGTTCTGAAAATGCTTTAGGGCAGATGAAAGAGGAAATTGCCAATGAGTTTGGAGTAAAGCTTGGTGCAGACACAACTTCGAGGGCGAATGGTTCTGTCGGCGGTGAAATGACGAAACGTCTAGTCGCTATGGGAGAACAACAGCTCAGAAACCAGCCCCGTTAAAGCTGGATTTCAAAAAAAGAGACCCAAATCGGGTCTCTTTTCTTTTACCGGCGGTTCATATTGCGCCCAAAATAGATTTCTTCCATCTCTTCAGTAATCCTTGCAGTGATTGCTGTTTTCTCCTCACCACTCAGCGATTCGCTCTTATAGCCGAACAGGTAATTGTCTAGATCAAAGTTTTTTAATTTGCATTTGGTGTGAAAGATATTTTCCTGATAAATGTTGGAATCGATCATGTCAAATTCTTCTTTATGTTCTTCATCAATGTAATTTTGAATGGAATGAATGTCATGGTCAATAAAAAGCTTTCGTCCTTTAAAATCTCGTGTAAAGCCTCTTACCCGGTAATCAATCGTCATAATATCCGTGTCAAATGAATCAATCAAGTGATTCAGCGCTTTTAGCGGCGAAATCTCCCCGCAGGTGGATACATCTATATCTGCCCTGAACGTACTGATTCCCTCTTCCGGATGGTATTCCGGATACGTATGGACCGTCAGATGGCTTTTATCGAGCTGCATAACGACGGATTCCGGCATGGCCGCCGGTTTTTCCTCAAGGTGATCGGTCGGCACTTCCACTACCGGACCTTCTGATACTAATACAGTAACGCTTGCTCCCTGAGGCACATAGTCCTGCTTGGCAATGTTCAAAACATGGGCCCCAATTCGGTCGGAAACCCCCTGAAGAATGCGGGTCAACCGCTCAGCGCTGTACTCTTCATCAATGTAGGCAATGTACGCTTCTCTTTCCTCTCTTGTTTTCGTATAACAAATATCGTACATATTAAAACTTAATGATTTCGTCAGATTATTGAATCCGTGCAATTGTATTCGCTGGTTTGGCGTTATGTTCATGAATGATGTCCCCTTATTTCCGTTAGTTTTTGATAACAGGTCCTTTAAATAGTTTTAAGATACCCTCCATCATGCATAAAAAAACAGCTTCCTCATCAGCAAGAAAGCCATTTCCTAATTAAAACATGTTTAAATCATACCTTTTGGACAGCGTTTCAAGTATTTTTACCCCGGCGATACTGTTTCCTTTATCATCTAGGGCTGCACCAAAGATTCCAATGCCAAACCGGTTAGGAACAGCTCCCATGATGCCCCCGGAAACGCCGCTTTTTGCAGGTATCCCTACACGGACAGCAAACTCGCCGGATGCATTATACATCCCGCATGTCACCATAAAGGTTTTACATATCCGTGCAACGGAAACAGGAATCAGTTGTTCTCTGGTTAACGGCTCGGCCCCGTCAAGCGCAAACACCAATCCGATCCGTGCCAGGTCCAGGCAATTCATCTCAATCGCGCATTGTTTCGTATACAGGTAAATGAGACGCTCCACATCTTCATTGATAATGCCATGCTGCTTCATAAAATAACACAGTGCACGGTTAAGGTGTGCGGTCTCATGTTCCGAGGCGGCTACATCCTCACAATGTGAAATGGAAGGATTTCCTGCGAGCTTCCTTATAAAATCAAGCAGCCGGTCAAATCTCTCCTGAACGGATTCACCTTTAATCATATGGGTAACGGCAAGCGCCCCGGCATTGATCATGGGATTAAGCGGTTTAGATGGTTTGCTGATTTCAAGTTTTACGATGGAATTGAATGGATCACCCGTTGGTTCGTATCCCACTTTGGAAAACACGTAATCTTCCCCCTGGTCCATAAGTGCCAATGCAAGAGCCAAAACTTTTGAAATGCTTTGAAGTGAAATTTTCATCTTCACATCACCGGCAGATAGGCAGTTTCCGTCAGGATAAGATATCGCAACAGACAACTCGTCCGGATCCGCTTTCCTTAATGCAGGGATATAGTCGGCCACCTTACCAAACTTGGTATAAACTCTTGCTTTCATCATAATCTGCTTCAGTTCTTCACTTGATGTACAGGACATAATTATTTCTCCGTTTCTGTTTCATAGAATTAGTTTTCACTTCATTGCCCTGTTCATACGGAAAACGGAAGAAATTAATAATAAAGAGTGCTTGAACATAAAGTAGTATAAATACAGGGACAGGGATGACGTAACTATGAATAAATTGATAGCGATCGGCTGCGGAAGTACATTAATGGGAATTGGAATCAATGGTTTTATCCTGCCTCAGCATATATTGAATGGGGGTTTTATTGGTCTTGCCCTGCTATTGAAGTACACTGCAGGATTTCAGGTGGGCCTCACGATCATCTGTCTAAGTGCTCCGATCTTTTTGATGGCACTGCACTATAATAAACTCTATTTTTTTAACAGTCTGATGGGGATGCTTCTTTCCTCTCTGCTGATTGAGGGAATGTTCCCCTTGCAATGGCTGTTCCACCTTCCCATTTGGATCAGTGCCTGTATTGGCGGGGCGTTCATCGGAACCGGAGTCGGGTTAATGATGAGATATAATACGTGTGTCGGCGGGCTTGATCTGCTCGCACTCCTGATGTCCAAATGGTTTCGATTCAATCCGGGTCTTCTCATGATTATCCTGGATGCGATCATTATTACAACAGGCATGATTCTCCTGAAGGATCCCTATTTGTTGTTTTCATTTGTCACTATCCTGATCGCAGGAATTGTCACAGCACTTCTCACTTCATATCAATCGGTCAATTTGTTTCTATCATAAAAAACCCCATCACATGCTAAACGATGTGATGGGGTTTTTGAGTTTTGTTACTGGAGTGCTACAGCCAGTTTCATTTTTGTTCCGGATGGATCAGTCAGGTAAAAATCATTCTCTGATTGCGTTGAAACAAATCCTAAAGTTTCAAGGCGGATGACTGCCTCTTTTCTTGCTTCATTCGTTGGATATACAACCGAAAACATCTTGATCCCAACAGCATTGGAAGCAGGGGCAGGAGCACCTTTTCCGTTCCAGATATTCAGGCCGAGATGATGATGGTACTTGCCTGTTGAAATAAATAGCGCTTGGTTGCCGAGCCGCTGGACAACCTCAAAGCCAAGTCCTCTGCAATAAAAAGCTTCGGCCTCTTCCAAGTGTGCAACATGGAGATGGAGATGGCCCATAATGGTTTCCGTTGACAGCCCTTCAAAAACCATATCCTCACTTTCAGCAAGCAACCCTTGTGCATCGAGCGGTTCGGTTGTCATGACTACCTGCCCATTCTCCCACTGCCAGTCTCCTGAGTCCCGGTCGCGGTAAATCTCAATTCCGTTGCCATCCGGGTCAGCCAAATACAACGCTTCACTGACAAGGTGATCAGACGCTCCCTGAAGCGGATAACTAATATTGAGCAAATGCCGCAGGACGTTGGCCAGTTCTTTCCGGGTTGGAACAAGCAATGCAAAATGGTACAAGCCAGCAGTGCGTGGCTGCTTCGGCCGGGCGTTCTGGGGCTGTTCAATCGTTAAAATGGCGCTTGTGCCATCCAGTGTAAGTTCGATCTTATGATCTTTTCGATTGAGAATGGAAAATCCTAAAATATCTTGATAAAACGATAAGGAACGATCCAGATCTTCCACGATTAATTGAACTTGCTGAACAAAGGTTTTCGGTGCAGTATGAAAATTCATGAGATTCTCCTTTAATTTTTTTACATACAAAAAGTAAGTTTGTTACTATATATTATATACTTCTTAACCCAAAAAGCAAGAAAAATTTCCGATTGAAACAACAAAGCGGACATATTCCACTCACTTTGGTACACTGAATGATAATCGTACATATATTATTTTCATTCACGGGAGGTTGTTATGAAAGCACTTATTCATCAAAAGCAAAAAGGACTGGAAGGCCTTCATCTTTCAGAAATGGAAGAACTGACACCCCAAGCTGGAGAAGTAAGAATTAAACTGAAAACCGCAGGATTAAACCATCGTGATTTGTTCGTTCTTCAAAGACATCAACCAGAAGATCCGCCGTTGGTAATTGGTTCCGATGGTGCAGGGATTGTGGACGCCGTCGGTGAAAACGTCACTTCCGTGCAGGTCGGAGATGAAGTGATTATTAATCCTGGAACAGGGTGGAGAAACACGAGTGATGCGCCGCCAAAAGGATTTGAAATTCTTGGCCTTCCGTTTCATGGCACGTTCGCCGAAAAGATTGTCATCCCGGAGGAAAATGCCCTTCCAAAACCCTCTCACCTGTCATGGGAGGAAGCCGGTGTTTTATCATTGGCTGCACTTACTGCCTATCGGGTCTTGTTTACGAGGGCAAAAGTAAAGGAAAATCAAAAAGTTTTGATTCCCGGCATTGGAAGCGGGGTCGCGACCTTTTTACTTCAGTTTGCCAAAGCAGCCGGAGCTGAGGTGTATGTCACCTCCCGCTCAAAAGAAAAAGGAGACGCCGCACTCAAGCTTGGGGCTGTAAAAGCCATTGACAGCAATGAGAATTGGAACGACCAGCTTGAAAATCAGAAGATGGATCTTGTAATCGAAAGCGTAGGAGCTGCCACGTTCAATCAATCGCTCGATCAGCTCAGGACCGGAGGAACCATCGTGGCATTTGGTGCCTCGGCAGGTGATGAAGTGAAGCTGGATCTCCGAAAATTCTTTTACGGCCAGTTCAACTTTTTGGGGTCAACGATGGGCAGCGGTGAAGAATACAGAGAAATGCTGCAATTTATTGAAGAACACAATATTAAACCTATTGTTGACAAGGTGTATGAGCTGTCACAATATAAAGATGCCTTTGACCGGATGGAGAACGCTTCTCAGTTTGGAAAAATCGGTTTTAAGATAGTATGATATAAAAAAACATCCCGGACGAATCCGGGATGTTTTTTTATGGTTCAGATCATGATATAGGTGGAGCCGCAAGCTCACTTATAAGCTGCCCTTGTTCCATCCATTTTGTTTGATTGAAAGTAAAAATACTCGAAGTTCGTTTCAAATGGCATTGATTCATCTTTTCTCATTATTAATTATCCAATCACTAATTTCCGAAATAGACATACCAGATTTTTTTAACCGTTTAATGGTCTCTATTCTTTGAACCGACGCTTCTCTTGGATAGCGTCGTGTTAAATTTTCATCTTGTTGCTCAAACGTAATCAAATTTGCCTCAGTGTAATATTTTAAAGTGCTATATCTTGAATCCGTTATTCGTGCCAGTTCCCCTATAGATACATATTCAGATTGCAGAATATCATCTAATGAACGCCTTCTCCCCACTGCAATCCCTCCAAATTAACCAACAGAAGCTATTATAGTAGTAATGGTACGTGATATACCATCAACCATCGCAAAAATTTCTTTGTTTGTTGTATCTTTTCGGAGACTTGAAATTTTATCTTTAAGCTCCTGTTCTTCGAACTCACTAAAATAGTGCTTCAAGGTGTGATTCCCTATTAATAAACTTGATAAAACAACAGTATCCGTTGTAACGGGCCCCTCTTCTAATAACTCGGCTCGAAGCTGTTCTACCATGTTTTTCTTATCCTCTTCACCACCAACTAATTGTGTGGAATGGCCTAATATTCCGCCGTTAGTTTTGGTAACAACATTGAGGTCAACTAAGGTATCTCCAATTGAGTTAAATAATTCTTTGAAAAGTTTCCGATTAGTTGCCAATTCTCTTGCTAACTTTTTGAGATGAACTGATTTTTCTTGAGAAATCCTATTATAGACTATACGTAAATATTCTTTGTCCTTTGGTAATTCTTGATTTACTGTTACTTGATTATCCAACAATAAAATAACATCTTCCATAATGAGTTCCAGAATACCACTTGCAATTAGAAATGACCGAATGCGCAGACTACCGACAGGAGCCACGCCACCCTTATCATTTAATGATAACAATAAATATCTTTGTGAAATCCCCATATTTTCCATAAAAAACACCCGCTTTGAATTTTTTTTAATACGGTATTAAATGTTCATTGCACTTTTAAATTACTACTTACTACTTACTACTTACTACTTACAATATATTCTCCATCTTGAAAATTGTCAACAAAAGAATACGGTACTTGCTGAACAGAAAGTTAATAACTATAAAAAAATCCTGGATTTCTCCTGGATGTTTTTTTTATAATTCGAGTGTGTTTAAGTTAAAGGTTGAACCGAACATAATACAGTAAGCCATCCCCTATATTGTTCCATACATTTGTTTTGACCCAAATAGATATGTGGGAGGATCATACAATCTGCCCTCCTGTTTTGTAGGGTACTACCATAATATGAAGCCGCATCATTCAAAGATTGAATACATGTCCATGAAAAAACCCCTTTTTGCCTGAAGACAAAAGGGGTTTCATTTCTTATTGATTTTCCTCTACTGGGAACCACCCTGGAGTATTAATAATCGCCTGCCATAATGCGTCAGGGACCACCAATTCATGTTGAGCGTCTTTTTTTAGCTTTGTTTGTATTTCAGAAGCGCGCCCTTCTTCAATTTTTTGGACCCAGTCTGGATCGATGATTAATTCCCTGCCAATTGCAATAAGCGGTACTCCCGTTTTGATGGCCTTTAAGGCATCATCTGCTGAGTAGATGGAGCCGACACCGATTACAGGAACCTTGTTGCCCACTCTTTCCTGGATAATTTCCATTCGAGAACGGGTATCATCCACTCCTCTTCTTGGAACAGACCAAAAGTCCATCAGTGAAACGTGAACATAGTCCAATTGCTTTTTCGCAAGTTCATCCACTAATAACAATGTTTCATCCATTGTAATTCCTGGTGTCTCTGGTTCTTCAGGTGAAAACCTGTATCCGACCAGAAACGGCTCCTTCGCATGCTTCTTCACTGCACTTTTCACTTCGTCGATCACAGCAAGCGGGAACGCCATACGCTCTTTAATTGTTCCTCCCCACCTGTCCGTACGCTGGTTTGAGTGCGGGGAAAAGAACTGCTGTATCAGATAGCCGTTGGCTCCATGAATTTCAATTCCGTCAAACCCAGCTTCAATAGCTCTTCTTGCCGATTCACCAAAGTCCCGGATGATCGACTGGATTTCTTCATCTGTAAGTTCACGGGGGAGCGGTTGCTCACCGGTTGGTGTCTGCTGCTCAGGAGCCACCGCACTCGCACTGACAACATCGCCGTCAGGCACCAATTCAGGAGGACACATACGGCCGCCATGAAAAACTTGGAGAACAGCTTTCGCGCCTTCTTGTTTGATGCTTTCTGCCAGTCTTCGAAGGCTGGGGATCATTTCATCATTGTGGGTGCCAAATTCTCCTGGAAAACCTTTTCCGCTTGGACTGACATAAGCACAGGCGGTAATGACCATTCCAGCTCCCTTAGATCGTCGGATATAATAATTTACTTCACTGTCTGAAACGGTGCCATCCTCGTTGGAAGAAAAATTGGTCATGGGAGCCATGACTACCCGGTTTTTCAATGAGATTCCATTATCAAAAGTAAAATCATCCAATAAGGGCTGATATTGATTTGTCATAAAGACACTCCTTTTTTCTCTGTCTGTCATCCATCATACTTTCAAAAAGTAATTTAAGCACGAAAAGTGCTCACAGACCGTTTTTCTTATCGCAATGGTTATAAACTTCCCTTAATGGACCAGTTGTATGATGCTGTAAGCTGATCATGTATGGGTTTTTCCAATTGTGAAATACTATGGACGTCTGGAAATAATAGCACATCTTGAAAGGAGCACAAACATGAAGCGTTCCCAGATCATTTTCTCATTCTTCGCGATTATTCTCTTTCTTGCAGGCTGCAACAATGTAAATAAGGATGAACTTCGCAGCGATCAGAAAGATCATAAGTCATTATCCGGTCAAAAAACGATTAAAACGAGCAATGGTTATCTCACATCGGAAAACCAACCTTATCGCTCATCCACAGGGCATAAAACAACATCGAAAATAAAAAAAGAAAATATTTCATATAACAACCCTGATACCCAAATGGAAACTAATCCCGACATGAATGGGACCGTTCCACCCGCTGCCCCTCCATCCGGCAATCAGGGATACAGCCAGGAAATGATTCAGCAGGTGGTCGAACTCACAAATCAGGAACGGCGGAAACATGGACTTTCGGATTTAAAATATGATCCTCAATTGACTAATATGGCTCAATCAAAAGCAAATGACATGGACAACAATGATTATTTTTCTCACAACAGCCCGACGCAGGGTTCCCCTTTTGACCAAATGGAAAAGATGAATATTGATTACGATTCGGCTGGAGAAAACATCGCCATTGGCCAGCAGTCTCCTGAACAAGTCGTCAACGACTGGATGAACAGCGAGGGACACCGCAAGAACATTCTAAATCCTGATTACACCCATATTGGGATCGGCTATACCGGCAATGACGATTGCTGGACACAGGAATTCATCGAAAAATAAAAGAAGCCGGAATGACCGGCTTCTTTTATGATTTTTAATGAATGTTAAATGTATCTGTCAGTACAGGTACAATTTGTTTCTTCCGGGATACTACCCCTTTTAATACAGCAGTATTGTCCTCAAGCTTGACATTATAAGCTTTTTCAACAACCTCTGACTTCTTTCCGAGCGCCAGGCCTGTTGAATCATTGGTCAGGATATCCGTCACAACGAACAGGAACAGATCAAGACCTTTTTCCTGAACGACACTGTTGATCGCATCTTCAAGTTCTTGTTTTCTTTCAAACACTTCATCAGTATCGACTGTGTTGACCTGGGCGATTTCAACCTTGCTGTCTCCCATTTGGAATTCTTTCGCATCAAGTGTAATCAGCTGGCTGACTGATTTGTCACTAAGGTCCGCACCCGCTTTCAGCATTTCCAAACCATAGCTTTCAGCATCCACACCGGCAATTTCAGCAAGCTCTTTCGCTGCTGCAATGTCTTGTTCTGTGCACGTCGGAGATTTGAACAGCAAGGAATCAGAAATAATCGCGGAAAGCATTAGTCCTGCGATGTTCTTTTCTACAGCCACTCCATTTTCTTTGTACATTTTATTCAAGATAGTGGCGGTACATCCAACCGGCTCGGCACGATAATACAATGGATCACTTGTTTCAAAATTAGCGATTCTGTGATGGTCGATCACTTCAAGTACTTGTACAGAGGCAATATCGGATGCACTCTGTTGGCGTTCGTTATGGTCTACCAAAATGACCTTTTCCACTTCGTTGGCAACTGTTTCAACAAGGCGTGGGGCTGATGCGCCAAATTGATCGAGTGCATATTGGGTTTCTCCATTGACTTCTCCAAGACGGACCGCTTCTGCATTAACGCCAAGTTTTGTTTTCAGATCAGCATAAACAAGCGCTGAACAAATTGTGTCTGTATCCGGGTTTTTGTGTCCAAAAATCAATACTTTTTCCATACGTAAACTTCTTCTCCTTTGTCCTCTAAAAATGAATGCTCCAGGTAAAACAGTACTAGAACAGATTTCCATCCACTGTTTTACTCAACGATATTATTTTAGCATTTACTAAAGCCTGGGTAAAACAGAACTTGTGCACATATACTTTAGTATAAACCAAATCAAACAAGTCAAAAGGTGTGACTTTTGGCCTCGTTCCTTCTGATCTCCTTAAGTTGCACTAGTCTTTTTGTCGTGTTTTCAAAATAATCTATAACAGATATTGACGTCGCTAAACTGTTATAATACAATGTGTTTAACAGAAAACAGGAGGTAATGCTGAATGTTGACATTGGAATTTTATCGTAACTTGCCTGAAAAACAATGCCGGGAATGCGGGAACAAGATGGATGAACAACATGAATGCTATGTTCAGGAATGCGAACATTGCGCCACACAGCAAAAAGCCTAGTTTTCACCCGATTTAACAAGCAAAACAGCCGACAGTGACTGTCACCTCTTTAACAGAGTGCAACAGTTCACAAACGGCTGTTTTTTTATGCAAGCACCGTACTTCCCATCAGGTATTTATCCACTTCTCTTGCCGCTTCACGGCCTTCCTGAATGGCCCATACGATCAGGCTTTGCCCTCTTCTGGCATCACCTGCGGCAAACACACCTTCCACATTGGTGCGGTAATCGCCATGTTTGGCCTCAATTTTTTGATTGTTTGCATTTACGCCGAATTGTTGGAGCAGCGGCTGTTCAGTACCCTCAAAACCGATTGCGATGAACACTAACTGCGCCGGCCATACCTTTTCAGTTCCCGGCACTTCCTTTAGTACAGCTTTGCCTTCTTCATCTGTCGTGAATACGGTTTGTACGGTATGGAGTTCCTTCAGATTGCCTTCCTCATCTGCAACCAACTTTTTAGTCTGAACTGTATACTGTCTGGGATCCTTGCCAAACTTGGCTTCGGCTTCCTCATAGGCATAATCCATCGTAAAAATGTTAGGAAGCTCCGGCCACATGTTATCCGGTGTTCTTGCTTCCGGAAGCTTTGGATACTTGCCGAATTGGACAATGCTTCTGCAATTTTGGCGGAGAGCAGTAGCCACACAGTCTGCACCTGTATCTCCTCCACCAATAACGATGACATCCTTGTCCTTTGCATCGATCTGCTGATGAACCGGTACATTCTCGTTCAAAAGACTTCGTGTGGAACCTGTGAGATAATCCATCGCATAATGTACGCCTATTGCTTCACGGCCTTCCAATACCAAATCTCTTTGTTTTTGGGCACCAACACAGAGAATAACAGCGTCATATTGATTTTTCAGTTGGTCGGCAGTAATATCTTCGCCTACTTCTGTAGAACAGATAAAATCAATGCCTTCCTGTGTCAGGAGCTGGACGCGCCTTTCCACAACCTCTTTTTCAAGTTTCATGTTCGGAATTCCATAGGTTAATAGTCCGCCAGCACGTTCTGCTCTCTCATATACGGTAACGGAATGCCCGGCTTGATTCAACTGGTCAGCTGCTGCCATTCCGGCTGGACCAGAACCAACGACTGCAATTTTTTTGCCCGTTCTGGTTTCAGGAATCCGGGGGGTAATCCATCCGTTCTCAAAGCCTTTATCGATAATCGCTTGTTCAATATTTTTAATGGTGACTGCCGGTGAAGAAATCTCTACAGTGCAAGACCCTTCGCATGGCGCCGGGCATACACGGCCCGTAAATTCTGGGAAATTATTGGTTTTCATCAGACGTTCCAGTGCATCTTTCCATTTTCCCCGGTAAACGAGGTCATTCCATTCCGGGATCAGGTTATGGATGGGACAACCTGAAGTCATCCCGCCAATATCCATACCAATATGACAAAATGGTGTTGCACAATCCATGCATCTTGCACTCTGTTGATGAAGAGTTTCATCATCCATCCGCTCGGTATGTTCTTTCCAGTCGTTTAAGCGAGTGAGAGGATTACGTTCTTTAGCTTCTTCTCTCGCATATTCCATAAATCCTGTTGTTTTACCCATACGTCCTCTCCCCTTTCCTAATTAAGAATTAGCTGATTTCTCTCTGCTGAAGGACTTTTTTTTAAAGTTGATGATTCAAGAAACGCACTCATTACGGCTTCCTCATGACTCTTTCCGGAGTTTTCCTGTTCTGCAATCCTTTGGATCATTTGTTTGTAATCCTTCGGAATGACTTTTACAAACTGAGAAGCATATTCATCCCAATTGCTCAGGATGATCGCCGCTTTTGAGCTGAGGGTATAATGATAATGGCTTAGAATCATCTGTCTTACCTCTTCTTCCTCCTCATGCGTTGCAAAGGATTCAAACTCCACGCTCTCTTTATTGCATAGTGATAAGAAGGCTTCCTTATCGCTGGCAAGAATATAAGCTACTCCGCCTGACATACCGGCTGCAAAGTTCTTTCCTGTTTCCCCAAGAACAACAACTTTTCCGCCTGTCATATACTCGCAGCCATGGTCCCCGATTCCTTCAGTGACGATGTTGGCTCCGCTGTTTCTTACCGCAAATCGTTCACCGGCAGCTCCATTAATGTACGCTTCTCCGCTTGTTGCACCGTAAAACGCAACATTTCCGGCAATCACGTTTGTGTCAGATAAAAAGTCGGATTCTTTTGGCGCAGTAACAATAATTTTACCGCCTGACAGCCCTTTGCCCACGTAGTCATTGGCATCTCCCGTCAAGTACAAGCTCATCCCTTTAGGAATAAAGGCACCAAACGATTGGCCGGCAGAGCCGTTAAATTGCAGATTGATCGTATCTTCCGGAAGCCCTTCTTCACCATGACGCTTGGAGACCTCACTTCCGCAAATCGTCCCCGTCACACGGTTGGTGTTATTAAGATTGAAAGAAAGATAAACTCTTTCCTGCTCTTCAAGCGCTTGTTCAATCGCCGGAAGTATGGTTGTAATATCAAGCGATTCGTCAATTTTATGATTCTGAGGCGTCTGGAACGTTCTTACTGAACCATCCACGGTATGAATCAAATTGTTCAAGTTTAATTGTTTTGCTTTCCAATGGTGTTTTGCACGTTCCGACATTTCAAGAATGTCACTGCGCCCAACCATTTCATCGATCGTTCTGAATCCAAGCTCAGCCATAATCTCGCGAACTTCCTGAGCAACGAAGCGCATATAGTTGACGACATGATCAGGGTCACCCATAAACTTTTTGCGCAGTTCAGGGTTTTGTGTTGCAACACCAACCGGACATGTATCCAAGTGACAGGCGCGCATCATAACACAGCCCAATACAACAAGCGGTGCAGTCGCAAACCCATATTCTTCTGCACCAAGTAAAGCTGCGAGCACCACATCTTTACCTGTCATCAGCTTTCCGTCAGTTTCCAAAACCACCCGGTCACGCAATCCGTTCAGCATCAGTGTCTGATGGGCTTCGGCAAGGCCAAGTTCCCATGGCAGGCCGGTGTGCTTGATACTTGTTTTAGGTGATGCGCCAGTTCCTCCGTCATATCCGCTGATAACAATGACATCTGCAGAGCCTTTTGCAACACCGGCAGCGATTGTGCCGACGCCCGCCTTGGCCACCAGTTTAACGGAAATTCGCGCGTCCCTGTTTGAGTTCTTCAAATCATGAATCAATTGCGCCAAATCCTCGATCGAGTAAATATCATGGTGAGGAGGCGGTGAAATCAGTCCTACACCAGGAGTAGATCCACGGACATCAGCCACCCAAGGATATACCTTGTTACCCGGAAGCTGGCCGCCTTCTCCAGGTTTTGCTCCTTGAGCCATTTTAATTTGCAGTTCATCAGCGTTCACCAGGTAATGGCTTTTGACACCGAAGCGGCCAGAAGCGATTTGCTTGATCGCACTGCGGCGGAAATCCCCATTCTCATCGGGAATATAACGTGATGCATCTTCTCCGCCTTCCCCACTGTTGCTTTTGCCTCCTAAACGGTTCATGGCAATCGCCAATGCTTCATGAGCTTCACTGCTCAATGACCCAAAGGACATAGCCCCTGTTTTAAAACGTTTTACAATATCTTCCACAGACTCAACTTCTTCAATCGGAACCGCCTGGCCGGTAGGAAACGAAAAGAGGTTGCGTAAGAAATTCAATCGCTCTTCGTTTGCAGCGGAGGAATATTGTTTGAATAAGTCGTAATCATTTCGGCGGCAAGCCCACTGCAGCGTATGAATCGTTTTTGGATTAAAGGCATGGTGCTCACCTGTTTTTCTCCATTGAAACTCGCTCCCTGAATCCAGTGCTTCAGTATCCCGCTTATCGCAGGCTTCACCATGGCGCTGTACCGCTTCCTGCGCGATGGTCGTAAGATTAATTCCATCGATTTGAGAAGCTGTTCCGGTAAAGTAGCGGTCAATCACATCTTCACCAATCCCCACCGCTTCAAAGATTTGCGCTCCGCGATAACTTTGAATGGTTGAAATTCCCATTTTAGACATGACTTTTACTACGCCGTCTGTAACACCTTTAATATATTTTTTTACGACAGAATCGAAGGACATTTCAAGGTGTCCGTCCAGAATCGCCTGCTGGTATGTGGCATACGCCAAGTAAGGATGAATGGCGTCTGCTCCATAACCAATCAGAGCGGCATAATGGTGAACTTCACGTGTTTCTCCCGAATCAACGATCAAACTTACTTTCGTACGCAATCCTGCACGTACCAGATGATGGTGCAGACCGCTTGTTGCCAGCAAAATAGGCATCGGTGTGCGTTTTTCATCCATTTCCCGATCCGAAAGAATGAGAAGAGTATGCCCCTCTTCAATGGCTTTCTCTGCTTCTGTAAATAAAGTATTTAATGCCGATTCCAAATCTTCAGAAAATAAAGTGTGCAACGTGGTGCTTTTGAATTCAGGCAGTAAATTTTGTTTTAACAGGTCCAGTGTACTGCTTGGTAGAATTGGTGTATCAAGCTGGATGCGACGACAATTGAAAGCTTCTTTTTGCAAAAGATTTCCTTCAGCTCCAAGGTAACTGATCGTCGAAGTAACCACCTGTTCCCTAAGAGAATCAATCGGCGGATTGGTTACTTGTGCAAATAATTGCTTAAAATAGTTAAACAATGATTGGGAGCGGTCGGATAATACAGCCAGCGGGGTATCATTCCCCATGGATCCAACTGGATCTTTTCCTTCATTAACAATAGGAAGCAAATACTTTTGAACATCTTCATAGGTGTAACCGAATGCTCTCTGGCGTAAGGACATGTTATCCACTGTTTCCGGCTCTTCCGGTTGACCTTCGTCATCAAGACGGATCAAATTCTCATCGAGCCATTTGCGATAAGGATTCGCCATGGAAAGCTCGGACTTTATTTCCTTATCAGAAACAATTCTGCCCTTTTCTAAGTCGATCAGCAGCATTTTACCAGGGCTGAGGCGGTCTTTGTATAGAACATTTTCAGGCTCTACATCAATCACGCCAACTTCTGAAGAAAAGATGATATAGTCGTCTTTTGTTACATAATAACGTGCAGGGCGCAACCCGTTACGATCAAGAATTGCTCCAATCTGACGACCGTTAGTAAAGGAAATGGCCGTAGGTCCGTCCCAAGGCTCCATTAATGTGCTGTGGTATTCATAAAAGGCCTTCTTTTCCTCTGTCATATGCGGATTATTTTCAGACCAAGGTTCCGGAATAAGCATCATCGCTGCATGGGCAAGCTCCCTGCCCGCCAAAACAAAAAATTCAAGGGCATTGTCCAAAACAGCTGAATCACTGCCTTCTGTATCCAAAATCGGCAGAAGCTTTGCCAAATCTTCTCCAAAGGCTTCTGAAGCAAATTGCTGTTCACGGGCCTTCATCCAATTGATGTTTCCGCGCAAGGTATTGATTTCCCCATTATGGATCAAGTAGCGGTTTGGATGGGCACGCTCCCAGCTTGGAAAGGTATTTGTACTAAAGCGGGAATGGACTAAAGCAAAAGCCGATACAAAAGCATCATTCTGCAGGTCCACATAAAAGGAATCCACTTGTTCAGGCGTTAGCAGCCCTTTGTAAACAATTGTTTCGGATGAAAGGCTTGAGAAATAAAAACGCAGGTCTTTGTCCTTGCCCCAGCTTTCGGCTTGTTTACGGATAAGGTATAATTTACGTTCAAAGGGCAAACCATTTTTCACTTCACCTGAAGCCTGAATAAATACCTGATGAATAGATGGGCAACTCTCTTGCGCCAGTATTCCGATTTTTTCGTCAATTACAGGTACGCTTCTCCATCCTAAAAGGACTTGGCCTTCCTGTTCAATTAAACGATTGATTTTATCTTTAATAATCAACTGTTCTTCCTCGCTCTGCGGCAGGAACAGCATCCCGACTCCATAGCTTCCTTTTTCGGGAAGAGAAAATTCCTTGCAGTTTTCTCGAAAAAACGCGTCTGGCAGTTGAACCATAAGCCCGGCACCGTCGCCGGTAAGTGGATCACTTCCCTGTCCTCCTCGATGGTCCAGCTGGCAAAGCATGCTTAAACCCTTCTTCACAATATCATGGGTAGCTAGTCCTTTAATGTGGGCGTATAAGCCAATACCGCATGCATCATGTTCAAATTCGGGACGGTAGAGGCCCTGTCGTTTTGGTAATTGATGAAATGTCATTGTTCGCTCCCCCGTTTCAGTTGTCTTTTTTATAGTGTAGGTTTTATAATTCATCCAAACAATATATAATTTAGATAAGATTGATCTAATTTTGAGAATAATAAGAAAAAAGTAATGGAGGGTTGACAAATGGAGCTGCGGCAATTGCAGTATTTTATTGAGGTGGCGGAACGTGAGCATGTATCTGAGGCTGCGCAGCATTTGCATGTTGCACAGTCTGCCGTCAGCAGGCAGATTGCCAACCTTGAGGCAGAATTAAATGTAGATTTGTTTGAGAGAGAAGGAAGGAATGTTAAATTAACTCCAGTTGGCAAACTATTTTTAACTCACGCGGCTACCGCGTTAAAGGCCATCGATTATGCAAAAAAACAGATTGATGAATATTTGGATCCGGAACGCGGTACTATTAAAATCGGATTTCCTACCAGTTTAGCAAGCCACTTGCTTCCAACCATTATTTCGGCATTTAAGGAAGAACATCCAAACATCGCGTTTCACCTGAGACAAGGTTCTTATCATTTTTTAATAGATGCTGTAAAAAAGGGAGACATTGACCTGGCTTTTTTAGGTCCTGTTCCAGCCAATCAGTCAGATGTACAAGGGCATATCTTGTTTACGGAAAGAATTTCAGCCCTTTTGCAGGCTAATCATCCTCTTGCTGAAAAAAACAGCCTTATGCTCAGTGATTTAAGAAACGATCCTTTTGTCCTATTTCCGGAAGGGTATGTGCTGCAGGAGGTGGTTGTTAACGCCTGCAGAGAGGCAGGCTTCACTCCGAAAATCTCTTCCGAAGGTGAAGACATGGATGCGATCAAAGGGCTGGTGACCGCCGGAATAGGTGTTACTCTTTTACCCGATAGTTCATTTTATGAAACAACACCCCGCTACACCGTAAAAAAGCCGATTGATTTTCCCCTTGTGCAGCGTACAGTAGGACTGATCACGCCGAAAAGGCGGGAATTGGCGCCGGCTGAAAATGTATTTTATGATTTTGTAATTGACTTCTTTTCAAAGCTTGAGCAGTATCAATAAAAAAAAGCCTTGAAAAAGCATCCAGCACCATGCTTTTTCAAGGCTTTTCATTATGCGGAATCAGGAAGCAGCTCTTTGTTCTTTCTGAAGCAAGGCAACAGCGTACAAAAGCAGATATCTCTCACGGGGAGTCAGCCGAAGCCAATCTTTTACTTTGTACTTCATGTTAGTTCCTCCTTTTTATTTCCCTGGCCTTCCTGTAAATCATCTATAATTTCACCTTTGTTTTTTTAAGCGTATCTTTATATTACCACCTCCTAAATTTAGCAAACATATTGCTCACATTTACTTTTCTCTTTTGTTCTCTTAAAATCAACAAAAAAAGATCTGTTTTTGATTGCCTCTCGTTAAAAAATAGGTAATAAGAACCGTTTTTTTTTCGTTTTTGTCGAATGATGACGGATAAAAAAAGAAAAAAGCCCTCCATTTTTATGGAGAGCTTTCATTCTTCAGAGAATCAGCCCAGGTTTTTCCCTGGATCTCTTCTTTGAACGTCAAATTCTTCGGTTTGACGTTCTTTTGGTTCGGTTTCTTCGCCCATTCCCTTCAAAAAGGACAAAAGAAGTGTAATCGCTCGATTGATTTCCGGGTCTTTCAGTGCCTTTACCAGACTGAAATAACTTGTTTTTTCTTCCGTATCATTCATTTCTGCTACTCTGGCTACACCAGAGTTCACTTTAAGAAGCAGCGGTTCAATTTGTTTTACATTTAATGTTCCCAGTACCCCTGTCAACAGAAGGAGGTTTTTCAGGGTATTCGATGTCTCTGGGGTATCTGCTGTTTTCACCAGTATATTCAGCACCTTGTCTCCCTGGCCAAAGAGTCCGTTTAAAAGAGGAAGAATCCCCTTCTCATGCATGTGATTTAAAACACTCAGCGATTCCAGCAGGGCATCTTTATTATGAATGAGAGCATCCTCGACTTCCCTTAAATCCTTGCTGCGCAGTTCTTCTTCCGTGAATTCCTGCCGATAGACGGTTTTTGTCGCTTTAGCCATCTTATCTCAACTCCTTTTTCACGAGATCTCCCGGGAATACATAATCCTTCCTTGCCCACTTTTTCTGAACATTAACTCCAATTTGCGGCTGAGGATTTCCATTTCGGTGATTGATGCTTGGCAGTGGATCTGTACCTTCGGATTGCAAGATCTCCATTTTGGCCATGGTTTCCTTATAAGCGGGCGTATCCGTATCTTTATCCGCATAGCTGCTCGTCAGCAAGTTGATGGCAGCATCGCCATTATCGTTCATCGGCAGATAGACTTCTTTTCCTTGGACACGGTCGGTTATATGGCATTTCACTTTTACATTTCCGTAAGGGGAAGTCAGACGGACAAGGGTTCCATTTTTCAATCCGCGCTCCGCTGCCAGCTCCGGAGATACTTCAAGGAAAACACTTGGCGTTTTAGACGTTATCCCTTTTGCTTTATACGTCAAGTTTCCTTCATGGAAATGTTCAAGCAAACGGCCATTGTTCACATGGATATCATATTCTTCTCCAAAATGGACGGGCTTTGTCCACTGAAGCGGGAATACAATGGCTTTTCCATCAGGAAACGGAAAATCTTCCATGAATAAATTTGGAGTATCTGTTCCGTCTTCCGCGACCGGCCACTGAAGACTTTTAAAGCCCTCAAGACGTTCGTATGTCACTCCTGCAAATAATGGAGTTAACTGAGCAGCCTCCTCCATGATATCGCTTGGGTGTTTATAGTCCCAGTTGGCACCAACAGCATTGGCGACTTCTTGTATGATCTGCCAATCCGGTTTAGATTCCCCAAGCGGTTCGAGCACCTGATAAAGACGCTGTATTCGGCGTTCAGTATTCGTAAAGGTTCCCTCTTTTTCAAGACTTGGGCTTGCCGGAAGAACAACATCAGCAAATTGAGCCGTTCTGGAAAGGAAGATATCCTGAACCACGAAAAAGTCAAGTTTTTCAAATCCCGCATGAACATGATTGATATTGGAATCTACAATCCCCATATCCTCACCTTTTAAATACATGGCCTTAAGCGTACCGGAATGCATGCCTTCCACCATTTCATGATTGTTTAAGCCAGGTTTCTTCGGAAGTTTTACTCCCCATCCATGTTCAAAATTTTGGCGGACACGTTCTTCTTCAATGTGCTGGTATCCAGGCAGCCTGTTCGGCATACTGCCAAAATCACTTGCTCCCTGTACATTATTATGTCCGCGTAACGGATAAGTCCCAGCCCCTGGCTTTCCGTAATTTCCGGTGATTAGCATCAGGTTGGAAATGGCTGTGCTTGTATCGCTTCCTGCACTGTGCTGTGTAACACCCATAGCCCACAGGACACATACGGTTTTCGCTTCATGTATCATTTCAGCGATGCGAATCAGCTCTTCTTTTGAGATGCCAGTTTCCTGTTCAGCAAATTCCAAGGTAAAAGGAGCGAGGCTTTCCACATAATTGCCATAGCCATTCACCCGGTTCTGAATGAAATCATCGTCAGCCCAGCCTTGGTCAATGATATATTTAGCGACAGCCGACAGCCAGACAAGATCGGATCCCGGAGCAGGACGAACGAAAAGATCCGCACGTTCGGCCATTTCATGCTTTCGCAAATCAGCCACAATCAGCTTTTGTCCTTTAAGTTTATGTGCACGCTTAATTCTTGTCGCCAAGACAGGATGCGACTCTGATGTATTCGTGCCCACACCGATGACCAGGTCTGAGTTTTGAATATCCTTGATGCCACCTGAATCTCCCCCATGACCGACCGTTCGGAAAAGACCAAGGGTAGCCGGCGTCTGGCAGTACCTTGAGCAATTGTCAATATTGTTTGTCCCAATAATTCCCCTGCCGAGCTTTTGCATTAAATATGCTTCCTCGTTGGTACATTTGGACGAACTGATAAACCCGAAGGCATCCGGGCCATAGTTGTTTTTAATTTCACCAAATTTGTGTGAAATCAGTGAAAGGGCTTCATCCCATTCCGCTTCTCTGAAAGCATCCCCCTCACGAATAAGAGGCTTTGTTAATCGTTCTTCACTGTTCACAAATTCCCAGCCGAATTTCCCTTTTACACACGTGGAAATGCCATTCGCAGGGGCTTCTGCATGAGGTTCCACTTTAAGAATCTCACGTCCTTTTGTCCAGATTTCAAAGCTGCACCCCACCCCGCAGTAGGTGCAAACGGTTTTTGTTTTATTAATCCGTTCATCCCGCATGGCTGATTCCATGTCTGAAATGGCCAAGATAGAACCATACCCTGTTTCAACGGCTTTTGTAATTTCAATCATTGGACGAAGCGTATCCCTGTCAATTCCGGTCATATAGCCGGCTTCACCTTCCATCCCTTTTTCCATCATGGCATTGCATGGACAAACCGTTGAACAATGGCCGCAGGAAACGCAGGAAGATTCGTTTATCGGAACATCATTATCCCAAATCACACGGGGGCGATCACGCTCCCAGTCAATCGACAGTGTTTCGGTCACCTGTACATCCTGGCATGCTTCCACACAACGCCCGCAAAGGATGCACTGATCCGGATCATAGCGATAATACGGATGAGACCGATCTGCTTCATATGGTTTTTTGGGCTCAAATGGAATACTTTGATGATTGACTTTCATTTCTTTAACCGTATTGTGCACTTCACAATTTCCATTATTATAGTCACAGACGGTGCAATATAGTTCGTGGTTATGTAATATCCGGTCCATTCCAATCACTTGCGCTTTTCTTACCTCTTCAGAAGCCGTCTCAATGACGTCTCCGTTTTTCAAGCCGGTGGAGCAAGACCGGACAAGCTCACCATTTACGCTCACAATGCAGGTGTCACATGTTTCAATAGCTCCAAGACTTGGATGATAGCATACATGGGGAATTTCAAGATCACTGGCTGTCAAATGCTGAAGTACGGATGATTTATCTGATGCTTCTGTTTCTACACCATTCACTGTTACTCTGATTGACATATAGCTCACCGCTTTTCAATAGTTTTAATCATCTCCCAAACCCATTCCCTATCATTTCATCTTTAAACGTAGAAATTGGGAATAAAAAAGCAGGCAGCCCACGAAGGGCATGCCTGCTTTTCATCTGTGTCAGTTTGGAAACCGGTCGTTTTGTGAATCTAATGCTGCCAGACCTTTTTCGAAATCGACTGCAGTGGATATGTTTTTCATCGATATTCCCATTTCATTTAAAGTAATGGCAACAGATGGCTGTACGCCAGTCAATACGACCTTCGCTCCCATCAAATCTGACATTCTCACCATATCTCCAATAATCTTGGCGATAAAGGAATCTACCAGGTCAACAAGCGATAAATCAATCACTACCCCAGTAGCATTTGTAGTCTGAATTTTATTAAGCAAATCTTCCTGCAGGCGTAGAGCTGATTGATCATCCAACTCCTCTTGTATGGAAATCAGCAATGAATGATTGACTTTTAAAATAGGAATACTCATCAGAAAAACCTCCCTGCGAATTCGATTGAATGTTTTCTTTATTTAATGAAGCATCATATTATCTTTTTGTGGCGGGTTATATTCCAAATCAATTTGTATAAACTCATCCAAGTTTCTTAAAAAATAGGCTTTATCATATATATCTTTATTTTTCAAATAGAAAGCATGGCTCGGCTTTAATCCTATGACATAGCAAATTACTCCGACCAGGTTCAAACTGTGAATAAGCTCTCTTAGAGAAGTTATTCCATCGGTTGTCAGCTTGTTCAAATTGCTGAAGTCAAAGAACACCATGTTGAAATCACCGTCATGAGCTGCGTTTGTCAACGATAAATGATTTTCTTGAATAAGCTGTGGAGATAGTTCACCGGAAAGCGGTACTAAGCCCGCATGTTCAGATAACCGGATAAAATTGGCCGACAACTCCAAAATGCGTTTTAAAGATTGTTCAAGCTCCTCTTTTTGTTCCAGCAGCTCGAAGTCAGTTTCAGCCAGCCTTTTGCATTGCTGCTCCACTTTTTTTTCCAATGCTTTCAGTTTGCCGCTCTGCTCAATGCAAACGAGGTGGCCGACACCATCATCCCATTGAATGGAGCAGCTGAATAAGGAGTAAGGCGAATTTACCGTTTGAAGGACTAGTTCTATTTCCTGTGTTAATTTTTCGGAAACGAGAAGAAAAATCGCTTTCTCCCTGCTCTCCAAATCCACCAGATCCAAGAAGTTTTCTTTTGAAGTGAAGGTTTCACGCGACTTATCGGAACGGGCCAAAATATTCAATTGCTCGTCAATCTCAAAATAAGGAATCGGCAAATGTTTAATGTTTGAGCCAAGTACGTTGTTCATCATGCACCTCCTAGTCCTTCAATTGGTAATAAAAAAGCGAGGAATCGAATGTGTTCCCCGCTGCAAGTCTGTATAACATTTTGATAATGATCTTATATATATATTGTATCATAAATGGTAATTATCTTCAACCATTCCTGAATTACGTAACTCGCTATAAAACATATAATTCATACCTGAGCAATATGGTTTATTTTTAATCGATTGTAGTATAAAATAATTAATCGTATAAATTAAATATCAGGAGTTGATTTGATGGGGATGACAGCAAATGCTCTTCCGAAAAAAACGGAGGCTGTCTCAAATAAAAAGAATAGCGGTTTAGGCTCCCCGCAGCGGAAAATTGTTATTGCAGCTTTGGCTGCTGCGGTAATCCTTAGTATATTTGCAGTCAGGATTGGCGGAATGGAGCAGGGTCTACTGCTATGGCTAGGGCTTCTGCTTGGATTTACACTCTTTCATGCAAGGTTTGGTTTTACATCAGCTTTCAGACGGTTTATGGCTGTTGGCAATGGTGAGGCTATTCGGGCCCACATGCTTATGCTCGCAGTAGCCAGTACCTTATTTGCTATCATATTTTCATTAAACACCACTTTGTTCGGCGCACAGCCCGCTGGCAATGTGTCACCCGTTGGCACTAGCTTGATTGTTGGAGCTTTCCTTTTTGGTATCGGCATGCAGCTTGGCGGAGGCTGTGCTTCTGGAACATTATACGCAGTGGGCGGCGGACGATCTGAGATGTTTCTAACATTGATTGCGTTTATCGCAGGCTCTGTTTTAGGTGCATGGCATTTTGGATTCTGGATGAACGACACGCCATCCTTCCAGGCGTTTTCACTTATTAAAGACAGCGGTCTTGGCCTCTTCGGCGGATGGGCGCTGCAAATGGTCATCCTTGGTGCCATCACCGTGTTAACCGTTATTGTTGAAAAAAGGAGACGTTCTCCCAAAATGGCAGCACTTCCTACGGCATCCGGCTGGAAACGAATCATTTTAGGTTCATGGCCGCTCATGGCCGCAGCTGTAGTACTTGCTGTATTGAATGCAGCAACTCTTTATGTAAAAGGATCACCATGGGGAATTACTTCAGGATTTACCTTATGGGGTTCCAAAGCAGCAATGGCCCTTGGGATCGACGTGACCAAATGGAGTTATTGGGCCGGAGAAAAAGCGGCTCCTCTTCATCAGTCCGTTTTTACAGACGCCACTTCAGTCATGAACTTCGGTGTGATTGTTGGAGCCCTTTTGGCTTCCACACTGGGCGGACTCTTTGTTTTGAGGAAAATTCCGATGAAGCGTGCAATGGCGGCCATTATTGGCGGTTTATTGATGGGTTATGGCGCACGTTTGGCATTCGGTTGTAATATTGGAGCTTATTTCAGCGGGATTGCCTCGTTCAGCCTTCACGGGTATGTATGGGGGATCATGGCGATGCTCGGTACCTACACAGCTCTTTATTTAAGACCATTGTTTGGAATGTCTGTTCCCAAATCGACTGACCATTTTTGTTAAAATACATTTTAGAACGCTTTTTCTTCAAAAAAGCGTTCTTTTTTTATGTTTTTTTCAAAAAAAAAGAGAGCCTTACGCTCTCCACTCGATGAATCCGGTCTTTGTTGCTGTGTTCACTTCAATTTCAAAATCGTGCTTTTCATAAAAATGGATAAGACGGTCCACATGATCCCAGTCCCTTGGAGCAATATCTCCTCGAATAACAGGAATGTTATGATCCGCTGCCAGCTCTTTCAGATACTGAATACATATGGATCCATATCCCTTGTTTGAAGGGCCTCTTATATCACCAATAAAAATACTCTCGTCATTGGTATAAACGGCATCAATTGAAAAATCCCAAATCCCCTGAAAAGAAGTGGAGCAGTCATTCAGCATGATCTTGCACTGGTGTTTGTTCTCATCCTTGTATACAATGGTCAAATTCTCTTCCTTTGTTTGTTCCACACCAACGACATCCCATTTTTTGGCAATTTCCTTCATATCATTCTGCATGCGCAGCACCTGAAATTCCAATCTGTCCCGTCCGGTTTCCTGTTCTGTTCGTTCCATTACGGATTGCATCCTGACCCTCCCTTCTGTTCAAACATTTTTTATAAACACATTATCTTTCACACAGTTTGCCATTGTACTAGCTTTGCTGGCTTTTTTCAACCCTTACGGCATAAAAAAAGCCCTGATTATGGATCAGGACTTTTCAATCTTATATTTTTTAATCGCGCGTTCCAACCGGTTCAGGCCTTCTTTTAAAGTGGCCAAAGGACAGGCAATGTTAATACGTTCAAATCCTTCGCCTTCTTTGCCAAAAATATACCCTTCATCAAAAGCAATCTTTGCTTCATCCTGCATGAAGGCCTCCAGCTTTTTGTGGTCCATGTTCAATTCTGTACAGTCCAGCCATACAAGATAGGTGCCCTCGGGTTCAATGACTTTGATCTCCGGAAGTTTTTCAGAAATAAACCGTTTAAGATAAGAAAGGTTTTCATCTAAATAATCCATCAGATCTTCCAGCCATTCTTCTCCATGCTGATAGGCAGCTTCAGCTGCAATGATACCCATGGATCCCGGTGAGAAAAAGCCGATTTTCGCAAGATAGGTGTTAAACCGGTTCCGAAGGCGTTCATTTGGAATGACAATGGTGGAAAATTGCAAGCCCGCCAGATTGAACGTCTTACTCGGTGCGATGCCGGTAATGGTCCGGTTTTGTATATCCTCTGAAAGAGATGATATCAAGGTATGCTTATACCGTTTATAAATCAAATCAAAATGGATATCATCAGAAAAAAGCAGGACATCATAAGCAATGCAGAGTTCTGCAAGCTTTTGCAATTCAGCTCTTTTCCATACCCGGCCTACTGGATTGTGAGGGTTGCATAATAGCATCAATTTAATTTCATTGTTCTTAAACTGATCCTCCAAATCAACGAAATCCATTTCATAGCTATCGCCTGTATACCGAAGGGAGTTCTTATACAGCTTCCGTCCATTTTTTCTTACCATATCCCCGAATGGATAATAGACGGGAGATTGGATCAGCACTCCGTCCCCTGTTTCGGTATATGTATTGATGGCTGCTGATATTGCAGGTACGACTCCTGGTGTAAACACAATCCAATCACTTTCGATTTCCCAGTTGTGGCGGGTTTTCAGCCAATATTTTACCGCGTCTATCGTTTCATCCGTTGCTTTGGAATATCCGAATACCCCGTGCTCCAGCCTTGATTTCATGGCATCAATAACCTTTTGAGGTGCTTTGAAATCCATATCTGCCACCCACATCGGTAACAGATCTTCTTTGCCAAAAATCTCTTTCGTATGGTCCCATTTCACGGAATGGGTGTTTAACCGTTCGATCTGTGTATCAAAATCGTTCATTTTTCCCTCCTGCGTAACTCTTTCTGAATCCAGATAGCCGCTTGAACCCCATCGCCCATCGCAATCGTGACCTGTTCAGAATGGGCAGCAACATCTCCCGCCGCCCAAACGTTTTTTATATTTGTTTCTTTTGTTCTCGCATTTACTATAATATGCTTATTCTCCAGTTGTACACCAAGTTGCTCAGCCAGTTCGCTATGCACCCGGTTGCCTCCGAAGGCGACAAACGCACGATCACCCTTAATGGTTGTTCCATCATCTAAAACAACGCCTTCAAACACAGCTTCATCTTTTACGAGAACCTCAGTAATGGCTTTTTGTACATGATCAATACCCAGCTTGGTAAGTTCTTGTTCCCTGGAAGGCTCAAGCCTTTTTTGTTCATGATTGATATAAATAATCGAAGAGGACCAATAATGAAGGGTTGTAGCCATATTGGCACCTGCTTCACCGGACCCGAGAACAATGACTTTTTTATTCTGTACTTCATACCCGTCACAATCAGGACAGATAAACATCGTGGCACCAAGGCAGGTTTTTATGTTTTTAATATCTGGGAGCCGGTCCGTTACGCCGGTAGCCATCAACAGGGTTTTTCCTATAAGCTTTTCCTTGGCATCGGTGGTTATGATAAACCCGTCGTTCTGATTTTCCGCTTTTATGGCTTTTTGGTTTAAAAACTGCACGCCGACACGTTCGGCCTGAATTCTACCCTTTTGCCTGAGATCTTCACCACCGACACCATCAGGCCATCCCAAAATATTCCGGTAATTTCTGCAGAGGTTGGATCTTCCCTCATTGGCATCGAGAATAACCGTTTTGCGGTTATACCTGCCAAGCTGGATGCCTGCCTGAAGGCCGGCTATTCCTCCACCTACAATAATGCAATCAAATTCACGTTCCATTTCGTCTCCCCCGTTTCATGCTGTTTTTCATTCCTTAATTTTTCACTTTCATTCATGGTGGTAAACCCCTTTGCTCCATTAGGAGAGAAAATGAAACGAGAAGGAAATTATTGATGAATGTCCTCCGCTAACCGGAAACCACTGAACTGCCACCTTTTTTCCGGCTGAAAAAAGTTACGGTATGTTGCCCTGATGTGTGAAGCAGGTGTGGCACAAGAACCGCCGCGAAGCACCATTTGATTACACATGAATTTGGCGTTATATTCTCCAAGAGTTCCTTCATAGGGTTTGTTTCCGGGATAGGATACATACGGGCTCTTCGTCCATTCCCAAACATCACCAAAAGCCTGTAAGAACGGCGTCTCATTTGTATGTTGTGCAGCCTGCGGATGAAATCTTCCAGAATCGGCCAAGTTTCCTTGGATGGTTTGCGAAGAACAGGCGTTTTCCCATTCTTCTTCCGTTGGAAGGCGTTTTCCCGACCATCTTGCAAAAGCATCAGCTTCATAAAAACTGACATGGCAAACTGGATCATTAGGATTTAATCGCTGTTCTCCGGCTAGTGTATAGGTACACCATTCTCCTTCCCGCTCAAACCAATAAAGCGGGGCTTCCCATTGATTTTTTTGAACGGTACTCCACCCGTCACTCAACCAGTACTGGGGCTTTTTGTATCCTCCATCTTCGATGAAGGCACAAAATTCATTGTTGGTTACAGGTCTTGTGGCGAGCCGGTAGGAATCCAGCCATACTTTATGAACCGGTTTTTCATTGTCAAAGCAAAACCACTTGCCATGGTTTCCGATCTCGACAAGACCGCCCTCCATCTCAATGAAGGTAACAGGCTCTGTTGAAGATTCATATTCATTACTTTCGTTTCTTTGATAGGCGGGGAGAAAAGGGTTTCTCGATAAATTGTATTTAATATCTGTGAGCAAGAGTTCCTGATGCTGCTGCTCATGGTTCAATCCAATTTCAAGCAGGCTTCCGATTTCTTCGCCCATCTCGTCCATACTGTCTGACATGAGCAATTTTTTTATGTATTTGTCCACATGCTTCCGGTAAGCAAATACTTCCTCAACAGAAGGACGGGTAATCAGCCCCCGCTCAATTCTGGGATGAAATGGTCCCGCCGTTTCATAATAGGAGTTGAACAGATAGTCAAAATGATCATCAAATCCGTTATAGTCTGTCAGGAACTCCTTCAATAAAAATCTTTCGAAAAACCATGTGGTATGCGCGAGATGCCATTTAGGAGGGCTTGCATCCTCCATGGATTGAATAATGAAATCCTCCATGTTCAGAGGCTGTACCAAGCTTTCGGTAAAGGAGCGGACTGCCGAGTACTTGTTTGCCAGTTTTTCTTGATCAATCTTTTGAATGCTCATTATATTCCTCCAAAAAGGTTATGGGTTTATAGAGTGTTTACCCCTATTTCCATTCATTATTTCATCTTTTTTCATTCCATTGATCATATGTATTCCTTCCGCTCTCATGTTCATTTTCCTTCCTGGAATGATAATAAAAAGCCAGTCATTATGACTAGCCTTTACTCGAAAATTACCCCTCTATAATAAATTTTTGAAGTTAAAGCATTCTTATACAAATTTATCGCTCGCATTTAATTTAGGGTCACTTCTGGAACTTCGGCAACACGTATAAAAAACCAATCACAGCGCCCCCTCAATCCTCGAATCGTTTCCGTTCCCCGTAATGAGCTAGTCATAATGTAAAATCCTTTTAGCTGAATTGTATCTCCTTCTCAATTAGTTTTTCGCAGGAGTTGAAGTTGCGACATAAAGGCTTTTGCTCAAAAATTTTTTGAAAAATTTTCAAGGCAGATAGGTATTAGTCCAAACTACATAAAAACAGGCGAATAGGATAGAATGCTGGAAGGGTTGTAGTCCTTCCGTTATTAATTTTTTAAAGGAGGGTATTTTATGCCCAAAAAACCACCAAGAAAAAAAAGTTCTAGTTCAAGTTCCTCTCACCGTTCTTCTAGACAATCCTCCAAACATTCATCAAAACGGTCCAGTTCTTCATCAAGTTCAAGTTCCTCTACACTTAAAAATTTTAATAGACAATCCTCTAAACAGTTATGCTCATCTAAACGTACCAGTTCTTCCACTTTAAAAAATAGTGGTAAGCACGAAAGTGTTGAATTATATAGTGGCCAGCTATATGACAGAAAATCAAAAACCTATCACGAGTCATCCTCATGTCATTGTGGGTGCAAACAAAGAAAGAAGAAATCTAGGCGACATAAAAAACGTTGTTGCTGCGATCCTTGGGGTTGGATTTTTTAAATTTAGAGACAACCATTAGTTACGGCTTTTAACCGCCGCCAGTAGATCAAATTTAATAATACAAAAAAAGTCGATTCCTCACTATGCTGAAAATCGACTTTTAGCTTTTTTATAATTTATAAATAGCTGATAATAATTAATATAATCAAATGCGGTACGTGAAATTAATTTTAACTCAATTTATCATGTGAGGGTAAACGTATCTCTTCTCCTTCAAATATTGTAAAAATTGCTTTTTCGTACCCTCTGATTTCTTGGCTTCTTTTACTAACGCCATCCACTCTGGTTCAAGAGGCTCTCCAATATTCTTTTCTCAGTTGTACTCCGATTTAATTTTCAATTCGTCACTCCTTTTCATAACTAAGGAATATTAGGTTATTTAAATAAATTAGTATTTACGTTGGTTATCGTTCTTATCTTTTTGCACGATCTTCGGTTTAAACGGATCAAAAAAAAGGATTATTAAAGTTGAACGGGGACAAAATAGTCATTTTTCCTGTAGGCGAGCGCTTCCATCACCGCCAAAAGCTCTCCGTCGCTTTCCACCCGGATGTTGTACCAGGCCGTGCGGTTATTTTTCTTTTCCTCCGCAGCTGTTGCTTTTATGATCGCCCCTGCTTTTCCGGCTGCCATATAATTCATGGTGGTCGATAAACCGACCGATGTTTTGCCATGAGAATTACAGGCTGCCGCAAATACAAAATCCGCTAGTGCAAACAAAACAGCACCATGCGCGGTGCCATGCGAATTGAGCATATGATCTTTCACCTCAATCTCAGCTACTGCTGTACCCTCCCCCAGCTCAGTCAGCCTGATTCCCAAAAAGCGTGCATAAGGCTCATTTTCAAATAGCTCAAAGATTTCTTTTTTATACTTTTCATGTAAGTTTTGCTCTGGCAGATTGGATTTCATTTCTTTTCTCCTCTTTCGTTTTTTGATTATTAGGAATGATGGATAAATTTATCATATCATAAAAAAACAGTCACCTCTTGTAGGAGATGACTGACTTTTTTTAGCCCTTTACCGATCCTGCCAGCAAGCCCTTTACAAAAAATTTGCCTAAAAAGATATAGACGAGCAAAGTTGGAAGAGCGGCAAGCAAGGCTCCCGCCATTTGGACATTCCATTGCACAATCTGGCTGCCGGACAAGTTTTGGAGCGCAACCATGATCGGCTGCTGGGAAGAGGTTGTGATGGTTACGGCAAACAAAAACTCGTTCCATATGTTGGTGAACTGCCAGATTCCAACCACCACAAATCCAGTAATGGATAAAGGGATGATAATATGCTGATAGATTTTGAAAATGCCTGCTCCATCAATTTTCGCAGACTCGATCATTTCTTCCGGAATACTGGCGTAAAAGTTTCTGAACATCAGTGTCGTAATCGGGATACCATACACCACATGAACAAAAATGAGACCCGGTATAGTGTTGTAAAGCCCGGCTTCCCTTAAAAATTGGATAAGCGGAATCAAAATACTCTGATAGGGGATAAACATACCGAACAGCAACGCCGTAAAGATCCAGTCCGATCCTCTGAATTTCCATTTGGAAAGAACGTAGCCATTTAAAGAGCCCAGCAACGCGGAAAGCAACGTGGCGGGAATCACCAGATAAATGCTGTTCATAAAATTCGGTGCAAGTTTTTCAAACGCCAGCTGATAGCTGCTGAAATCAAGGCTGTGCGGCAGCTGCCACATTTCGCTCAACGAGATTTGGTCCAGCGGCTTCAAGCTCGTGATCAGCATGACATACACCGGCATGAGATAAAACAGGCTGAGCACAATCAGAAGCAAATACAATATGGTCCTTGAGACGGTCCTGATGGCCATCAGGATTCCCCCTTTCTGCTCGAAATCAAATATGGGACGATAAAAATAGCAACCGACAGCAGCATAATGATGGAGATGGCTGCGCCGTTGGCATAATAGTTGCCGCGGAAGGTGGTCTCAAACATGTAAACGCCAGGAACATCGGTCACAAAGTTTGCCCCCGGACCTGTCATCGCATAAATCAGATCAAAAATTTTAAGTGATATATGGGCCATAATGATAACAACGCTGACGGTAATCGGGGCAACCATTGGAAAAATAATTTTACGGTAAATTTGAAATTCGGTCGCACCATCCATACGCGCAGCTTCTCTTATTTCTTCCGGAATGGCCCTTAAGCCCGCGAGGTACATGGCAACTGAAAAGCCTGTCATCTGCCAGGCGGCTGCAATGACTACAGCGATAACAGCGATCGGGATACCAAACTGTATTTTGCTCCATTGAATACCGGGAATAACGGTAACTGATGTGTACCAGAGAGAATCAAGGCCGAATTTTTTCAGAAACAGATTCACACCTGTTGCCGGGTTTAACAGCCATTGCCATATGACACCTGTTACGATAAACGATAATGCCATTGGGAAAAAGAAAATGTTTCGAAACAGGCTTTCCCCCCGTATTTTCTGATCGAGGAACACCGCAAGCAACAGCCCCATGAACAAAACAGCGAGAATAAAAAACAAAGTAAAAAAGAGGGTGTTCCGCAAATCCGCCTGGAAGCGGAAATCTTTAAACAAAAACAAATAGTTTTTCAGGCCGGCAAACGATAGATCCGGCACAAGCGAATTCCAGTTGGAGAGGGATACATAACCTGACCAGGCAATAAACCCGTACACAAATACCGCAACAGCGATGATTGAAGGCAGAATAAAAGCAAATGAGAGCCATTGATCGACATTCCATTTTTTCCGTTTCTTCGCTGAAACGGCCAATGAAGAGCCGGATTGAAATGAAGGCAAAACTTTAGGTTCCATTAAAACCGTTCCTTCCTATGTTTGATTGCTGATATGAGAAAAGAGGAAGATTGTTTCTCCTCCTCTTTTTTAGCATCTTACTTTTTCAGTTCGCTGCTTGCCTGATTCAAGGAATCGATCAGCTGATCCACGTTTTTCTGAGTAACAAAAATGTTCACTGCCTGGTTCGCTTTGGTTACAAATCCTTCCGGTGCAGCGGAACCATGTGCGAGGCTTGGAGCCAGCTTAGCTTCTTTAAATTCTTTCATTGTTTGTTTTCCGTATTCATCATACTTGGATTCATCGGCGTCCGTACGTGCCGGAATGGATCCTTTTAACGGGTTAAAGGCATCCTGACCTTCAACAGAGCCGAGCAAAGACAAGAATTGTTTCACGTCTTTTGCGTTTTTCACTCCTTTAGGAAGTCCGAATGTATCGGTGATAATCATAAACTGTCCTTCTGAACCAGGAGTTGCCACCCATCCAAAATCTTCATTTACTTTCAGTTTCAGATCGTTGACAAAATAACCCTTTGCCCAGTCTCCCATGATATTCATCGCCGCGTCTCCCTTGGCGACCAGTTGAGAAGCATCCTGCCAGTTTCTTGAGCTGTGATCATCATTCACATAAGAGAGCATCTTTTTAAAGGTTTCAGCCGCTTTTTTTACTTTAGGATCATCAAATTTTAAATCTCCTGTCCATAGCTTCTGGTAATCTTCATTTCCCAGCGTGCCCAGAAGTATGTTTTCAAAGATCATGGTTGCTGTCCAAGGCTCTTTGTCTCCCAGTGCAAGCGGAGTGATTCCCTTTGCTTTCAACTTGTCGGCCACTTTAAAAAATTCATCAAAGGTTTTTGGCGCCTGAAGATTATTATCAGCAAAAACCTTTTTGTTGTACCAAAGCACATTGCCGCGGTGAATATCCACGGGAACCGAATAGATTTTGCCATCCTTTGAAACCATGTCGATCAGCTGTTTTGGAAACTTATCTTTCCAACCTTCTTTATCATACAGATCATCCAGCGGTTCCATTTTGCCAGCTGCTACCCAGCCGTCGTTCAGCTCTGCTCCCCCATGTACCTGAAATGTGGCAGGCGGATCATTCCCCTGCATTCTGCTCGCCAGAACCGCTTTTGCATTCGTTCCGGCTCCTCCTGCGACTGCCGCATTTTCAACCGGAATGTCGGGGTTTTTTTCTTTAAACAATTTAATAAGTGCCTTCAGCCCGTCCTCTTCACCTGCTCCGGTCCACCAGCTAAAAATCTCTAGTTTACCAGAACTTTTTTTATTGTCCGGCTCGCTTGAGCTGGATTGGCTGCAAGCTGAAAGAATCAGTGTAAACGCGAGCACGATCAATATCCAAGCCTTCTTTTTCAAATGAACTCCCCCTTTGGTTTGTTAACGCTTACAAATTAAGTATATAAACCAAAACCATTCATGTGGGAGACTAATTTCTGCACTTTTTTATCTTTATCTTCACTTTTTTAAGGTGCGGCCCATCCTCTCCTGTGCTGGTTGAGTGCTTTTTCCCTGACATACTGCTTTGGAGAGAGCAAAAACTGCTTTTTGAACACACGGCTAAAATAATTGGGATCCTTATAGCCCACCATGAAGCAAATCTCTTTCAGGCTATACTTGTTCTTGTTCAGCAGCGTGACCGCCTTATTCAGCCGGACTTCTGTTAAAAACTCGATGAATGTAACATTGGTTTCCTCTTTAAAGAGTTTGGTAAAATAGGTCGGGCTGAGGCCAACCATTTCTGCAACCTGCTCCAGTGAAAGGGGTTCGTGCGAATGCTCATCGATGTATTTTTTGGCGAGCGACACCGGATCCTTTGCTCTTTGGGCATCCTGTATCATCTGGCAGAGTCCGTGAATGAGTTCATCCCATGCCTGTCTGGTTTGTGGAAATTGCAGATTGGCTGATTCAACGCCTTCATGAATAAGCTGTTCTTTCAGCTCAATGTAAAGGTCCGCTGTTCTTCCCTGATTCATGAGCATGCCGAGCATGGCAGAAGCTTCGAAAGGTTGATTGTTAAAAATGGCCGCTATGAGGTTGTCAAATGGGATTTCACGCGTCGGACCGTTGTCTGAGAACAAGGCATAGCGGGTACTTCCCTGCATTTTCAGTTGCATAACCGTATACAGGGCTTCTTCATAGGACCGTCTTATCTTATTCATCTGAGTATAAGGAGTCCCGATTCCTATTCTCCATTTTTCGAAACTGGAGGACATCAGCTTTTTGGCAAGAAGAAGAGCATCATCCGATGGCTCTTGTTTTCCGCTGATAAAAAGGACAACCATCTGACTTCCATGGGGAACAGCGATGAAGGGAGAGGGTGAAAGTTCATTAAGTAACTCTTTAATGGATTCTGCCGAAAGATCTCCCTCTCCTTCCATCACCGTGATATAGGCATTTACCATTCGAGGATACAGACGTTGAAGTGTATTAATGGGTTCATCCTGCAGCTCGTGCTGCAGAATTTTCAACAGAATATTCTCCAATACGACGGCTGTGGATTCACTAAACAGACTCTCCCGCTCCTGTTCCTCCACTATGGATTGGAAAACCCTGTCAATCGCCGCTGATGTTTCATCCTGGGTACTTGGCTTTAAAAGATATTCTCTTACTCCCAGTTTCATCGCTTCCTTGGCATAATTAAAAGATTCATAAGCGGTGACCATAATGAACTGTGTGTGGGGAAGCTTTTTGCGAATTTTCTGGATCGCTTCTATTCCGTTCATACCCGGCATTTTAATATCCACCGTCATGAGTTGCGGTTTGTGCTTTTCTGCCAGCTCCACCGCCATTTTGCCATTGGCCGCTTCTGCTGCAATTTCCAGATCAGGAAAACGGCTTTCGATGATTTTCCTTAGAGCCTTCCTTTCAATTGGTTCATCATCCACAATTATTGCCTTCAAGTGAAGCACACTCCTCCATTGGAAAGATTAGTTTAACACTTGTGCCTTTACCCTTTTTGGAAGAGATGGTTACGAGATTTTCAGATTGATAAAAAAGCTCCATCCTTCTCATCACGTTCTGCAGGCCAATACCTGTTGAATGGCCTACATGCTGGTTGTTTTTTTCCTGATGATTAGTAATCAGGGTAACGAGTTCTTCAGGCATGCCTGCTCCATTATCATGGATCTCGGCAATGGTTCTGCCATTCTCTGAAAGAATGTTCAGTGAGATGTTACCGCCTTCTTCCATCCCCTCCACACCATGAATAAACGCATTTTCCACGATTGGCTGAAGAATCAGCCTGGGCACCAGAATCCTCATACACTCTTCCTCGACGTTTACAGAAAAAGTGATGCGGTCGGAAAAGCGGGTTTTTTGAATGTAAAAGTACTCTGTCACGACTTTTATTTCTTCACGCAATCGAACCGATTGGTTAATATTGCCCAGACTGTACCGAAGAAGTGTGGAGACAGCATGAATAAGCTTGGATGTCTCCTCCGCATTCTCAAAATAGGCCGTCCTTGAGATGGTATTCAGTGTATTGAAGAGAAAATGCGGATTGATTTGATTTTGCAAATGTTTGAGCTCCAATTCTTTCAATAAGGAATCAAGCTCTGACTTTTCTTCTATTTCTGCGATATACTGGCGGATGTTTTTTCTCATTAAATTAAACGTCTCCCCCAGAAGTTTAAGTTCATCGTTTGAATCAATATGTATCACATGCCCATCCAGCTTTCCGGCAGACACTTCAGATGCCGCTTTTGATAAAATTTGAACCGGCTTGTTGATTCCTCTAGAAAACCATAATGCGAAAAAAACAGCCAGTAATACGGTAGTATTGAATAAAAATAAGGCAAACCATTTGAAAGAGCCATTTCTTCGTTCCAAATCATTATAGAATGATTGATAGTCTGTTAGTTTAAGATTGATCAAAGACATAGTCGTATCTTGAAGATAGGTAGAAGTGTTACGTGCTTCCTTAATATGCAGGGAATACTGATCGATATCATCCCGGATCGCAAAACCGATCGACATCTCGCACTCCTGGATTAAGGTTTCAGTCATATGGATATAGGATTTCACCTGAATATCCCCAAATCCTTTCTGGTTTTGAAGCTGTTTTGTTTTTTCGTTTAATGTCACCCTGAGCTGCTGAAATTCATTCAGCACACGCTGATTCCTGCCGAGCACAAACTGGTTTGCTTTTTCATAAAGCTGGTTGGATGTTTGAGAGATTTGATTAAGCAGCAGAAACTGTTTAAAGCTGGAATCATATTCCTGGAGAAAGGAACGGCTGCTGAAAAAAATAGAGATGGAAACCACATTAAAAAGCAGAACAAAGACAAAAAAGTAGAGGAGAAGCTTGCTTCGTATCGTTTTCATGGATGGCTCCCCTTCAATTTTGTCATAATATCAGTTTTAGTATATTGAAGAGAACCCGGGTATGCTCCTTTTTTGATAGAAAACAGTGTTTCAACGGCACGCTCTCCCATGACAAACGGGTACTGCGCGACGGTTGCATCAATCTTTTGCTTGTTTAGAAGGGTTAATGTCTCAGGGAGGGTGTCAAAAGCGATAATAAACGGCCTTTTCTTTTGCTGATACAAAGAGGCCACCTGGCTGATGCCCAGTCCGTCAAGAGCGCTTGTTCCATAAAACGCTGTGATGTCCCGATGGTTTTTTAGCAGTTCATACGTGGCCTGTATGGCACCGCTTTTTGTAATGTTGGATTCTCCTATTCCTGCAATTTGAATACGGGAGACGTTTGAGACGGCATCTTTAAACCCTTTAACTCGAAGCTGCTGGTTGGAGGCATCGAACCTTCCTGTGACGATTCCTACTTTTTGTAGTCCAGAGGTTTGTTTGATCATTGTCTCTCCAGCCAGTTTTCCTGCAAGGTAATTATCCGAGCCAACATAAGCCATACGGACACTTTCTGGTGCATCGGTATCCACGGTAATGAGCGGAATCCCTTTTTGGACCGATTTGTTGACAAGATAGTTGAAGGTGTCGCTGGACACCCCTTGAGTCATTATGCCATCCACTTTACTTGCGATCGCTTTGTCAATAAACGTAAGCTGCTCCTCATTATTCGCCTGTTTTGGCCCCCAATAGTCCAGATGAATGTTATGTTTTCTTGATGCAGCTTCCGCCCCCTTTTCTACGAGTCTCCAATACTCATTGTCCACTTCTTCGGAAATTAAAACAAAATGATAGGAATAATGGGAAGGCTGCTGTGCGTTTGAAGTAACCTGGAATGTTTCCCTTCCAAAATAAAGCATTAAGCCGGCATTTAGCATAAAAAGGGCGAAAAAACCGGTAACTCCCACTTTTTTTAACACAATTCATACCCCTTGTAAGCGTTTTTATCCTTATCTTAATGGATTAAACTCAGGTTGAATAGCCTGTATTTACCTTATTCTTCAAAAAGAGCGGCTTTTCCGTTTAAAGATGGAGGAAAATAACAGATAAAGAAGGCGCAAGCCTAGGTAGGACGCAGAAATAAGAAAGCCGGCCCTTTTAAAAAAGAGCCAGCTTTTAAACGAGTTGGAATTATTCCTGATCGGATACATAGACGCGGTGATCCTGGAAGAAGGCACCAAGATCCTTGCCGCTTTCTCTTTCCATAATACGTATAAAATCTTTGGTTGTGGTTACGCCAAACTTCTTTTCTTTAAAATAAGCTTTCATAGCTGAATAGAACACTTTGTCACCCAATTTCACACGCAGATCATTTAAGGTGCGAGAACCGTAACCATAAATCATCTGATAGTAGGCATCGACTCCCTCATCACCGTATGCAGTAAATGCGGAAACAGGCGAAGAAAGGTGGAGCTCCTTGTTGGCTACAGGAGGAGTCGTCAATTGGTTCAGCTCATTATCATGCAATGCTGCAGCGAAGGTTGCAAAGGACTCGTCCAGCCACGGCTCATCATATTCATTGTCCCCGATGATACCGTAGAACCACTGATGGCCGATTTCATGCGCAGTAACGGATCTCACCCATTCCTGTGAGCGGGTACCCGCAATGCTGATCATGACCAGCTGTGGATATTCCATTCCCCCGAACCATCCTTCCATACCGACAATATCAAGCTCCGGCCAAGGATAGGTTCCAAAATGGTCACTAAAGAGGTCAATGCTTTTCAGACCGGATGCAAGCATCGAATCAGCATAGCCAGCTTGTTCTGCCGTATAGTAAACATTGATCTTAACGTTGTTGACCATTCCTTTTTTTACTTTATACGTAGGATCCATCTCCAGTGCAAAATCCCTTACATTATGGGCTTTGTACCTGTGAATGGCCAGATTTCCTGCTATTTGAGGTTTGCCAATTTCTTCCCCTGTTGCCGCGATCACCTGTTTTTTATCCGTAGTCAAGGTTACATCGTAATCGCCGGTTAAGGAATAGAACGATTCACCCGCATTAAAATAAGGATCGACATTCCATCCTTCTTTGTCATAGACGGCAAGAATCGGAAACCAGTTGCCAAGAGAAACGGTATTTTTAAACCAACCGAAACGGTCCTGCTGTTGTGGAACAGATACGGTAAAATTCATGCTGACAGAGGCCGTAGCACCCTTTTTAATTTTAACCGCAGGAATATGCAATGCTGTTCCGTCTACATTGTAAACAGCCCGTTTACCGTTAACCTTCACATTGCTCACATCCGTGCCGCCGCCGTTTTCAGCAAAATCTTCGGCGTTGCCCCAAACATTAAAATAAAGTTCTTTCAGATTTTTCTTCAGGTTGTTTTTAAACTTAACTGTTAACTTTCCTGAGATCTGATGCTTTTTACTATCGTAAAAAACATTCATTTTATAGCTCGGTTTGGAAGGTCCCATCACCTCCTGGCCGCTTCCCTTTTTAACCATTCCTTTAAAGGGCACTTTAGGCACACTAAACGCTTTACTGGCCGAATGGTAGGCCCCTGGAATGTGTGAAGGTGAAGAATGCTGCCCTTCCGCAGCTGCGGCTGCCGATCCTGTAAATAAACCGGCGGCAAGCAATGCTGCAGTTGTTGCTTTTACGGCTTTGTTTGCATTTTTTTTCATTAAATAGCCTCCTTGAAAAGAACATTGAATTACCTTTACCTATTTCTGGTTATTTTGTTTGACTCCTTGCGTCAAAAGAAGGAAATATCCGACAAATGAAGATAAAAAAGAGGAGAATTTACACAGGACTTTGGACCAGAAGAGTAGAAACATGGTTACATTTGTACTTTCACCTCAGAAGAAAAAGGGATCAGGAGGCTCATGACGAAAGTAGTAGTGAAGCCATTATGATTTCGAGGGGGAGATGGAAATAAAAATCAAGTCGAACTATGTACCAAAAACCAAAGTAACTTATGTTACGGCAGATACATCTATAGCAGACAGCCGAAAAAAGCTGATTGAATCGGGGTACAGGTGCATTCCCGTTCTTGATGAAAATCACCAGACATTCAAGGGCTTAATCTACAAAGAAGCCACATCCGATTATATGATTGAAGGAACCGGACAGCTCTCTGATCCTGTGAGTCAGCTGCTAAAAGATGAAAGTGCCTTTGTGTATGAAGATACTCCGTTCTTTAAAGTTCTTTTTACCATAAGACGCCTCCCTTTCCTTGCCGTTCTTGACCAAAACGGTCATTTTCAGGGAATTGTCACCCACTCAAAAGTGATGGATATTCTTGAAGACTCTTATGGGATAAAAAAAGGCGGATATTCGCTGACCATTTCTACAACCGAAGGCAAAGGCTCACTAAAAAAATTATTTTCCTCCATCGGAGAAGAATACAACATTGAAGGTGTATTTACACAGGATGCGGGAAAACAGTTCGTGCGCAGAATCATCATCACCCTCAACCGGACCGTTATGGAAGAGCAAGTGAATCAACTCGTCCACAAACTCGAACATAGCGGATTTAAAGTAGCGGAAGTGGAAGATTTGCGGGAGTATGAATCAGCATTTTAAATAAAAAAAGAAGACGCATGGACAACCATGCGTCTTCTTTCCCTATTTTCTGTTATTCAGCGTGACACCAATGGCGGCACCGTTTCGGCTGGAGTCGGCCACTCCTTTAAAATAGCCCTCTTTGCTGTCGATAAAGATACTTTGGACGTTGCCGATTTCATCGCCGGGCTGGCCAAAAGCATGTCCTTTTTCATTCAGTTCTGAAATAACATCGGCGGGAATTCCTTTTTCGTACTGATAGTTGTTCACATTATTCGTATATATTCTTGGTTCTTCCACAGCCGCTTTTAATTCCATCTTATATTCAAGAGAGTGAAGAATGGTCTGTAATACCGAAGTGATAATGGTTGGACCGCCTGGTGAACCAACAGTTAAATAGGGTTTATTATTTTTGAAGATGATTGTCGGCGTCATGCTGCTGAGCGGCCGTTTATTGGGCTGGACCTCATTCGCCCCACCAGGAACCGCATCAAAATCCGTGAGCTCGTTATTGAGCATAAAGCCATAACCCGGAACCATGATCCCGGTTCCAAACACTTGCTCAATGGTCGTTGTGTAGGAAACCACATTTCCCCATCGGTCGGCTACTGTAAAATGGGTGGTCTGGCCGGTTTTTTTGTTGTCATTTTGGGGTACAACCTTATAATTTGGCGTGCCATTTTCATATTTCCAAGGATCTCCGGCCTTTACCGTCTTATTCATATGGTCGAGTCCAATGAGAGACTGGCGCTCTTTAATATAATCCGGATGCAAAAGCCCCTTGACTGGCACCTTCACAAATTCCGGGTCACCAGCATAAGCTGCCCGGTCTGCATAAGAAAGATGCATGGCTTCGGCAAGGAGGTGATACTTTTGCCACGATTTCACGTCGTACTGTGATAAATGGTAGCTATCAAGCATCTTCAGCATCTGCAAGAGGAAAACCCCTCCTGAACTCGGCGGCGGCATGCTGGCGACCCGGTATCCTTTATAATTTCCCCATACCGGCTGATCAACAGTCACATGATAGTTTCTGAGATCGGATGGTTTGATCGTACCTCCTCTTTTTTGCACTGTCCGCGCAAGTGCACGTCCGGCTTCACCCTTGTATAACACATCAGGTCCGCCCTTGCGAATCAGGCGGAAGGTCCTGGCCAAATCCTTTTGAACGAGCTTATCCCCTTCTTTCAAGGGTTTTCCATGCGGCAGAAAAACATCTTTAGCCGCTGACATGGAAAGCTTTTCTTTGCTTTCCTCAATTGATCTTGCAAGAACTGAATCAATCCTGAAACCATGCTGAGCCAGGCCAATGGCCGGATTGATAAGCAGGCTCATTGGCTTGGTTCCCCATTTATCCAGCGCTTTTTGAAGGCCGGCCAACGTTCCTGGAACTCCGACTGCTGTTCCTTGAGTAACCCTTTCTTCAAAGGGAATTGGTTTTCCATCCTCACCAAGAAACATATCGGGTTCAGCTCCCGCAGGGGCACGTTCCCGGCTGTCAACAATAGAAGTTTTTTTGGTGCTGGCATCATATACCATCATAAAACCCCCTCCTCCGATCCCCGACATCATGGGCTCCGTGACATTGAGCGCAAACTGTATGGCGACCGCTGCGTCAACCGCATTGCCACCACTTTTGAGCACGTCCGCTCCAATTTTGGAAGCGAGAGGGGTGGCGCTGGCTACCATTCCGTCCTGCCCGTAGGCAACTTGTGAATACGAATGGGTTTTCTTGGGCTTCGGTGACGCCTTTGCCAGTCCTTCACCAGGCTGGAATACAATAAAAAAACTGAGAACCATGATCAAAAAAACTGAGAATTTTTGCTTCATGCGTAACCTCCTCATATTTTGAATTTTTAGATAATTCCGGTTTATGTTTACCCTATGATTTAGTTTGCAAACGTTCAATTATATTTGGGCATACTGGTAGACACCGAAAGATAGGAAAGGATGGTTATTCATGAACAGAATTCTCCCCGTGATCGGGATTACAGTTTCTTCGTACATGTACAAGGGAAACAACAGTTCTATTTTGAACCTGGCCTACAGCAAAGCCATTGTTAAAGCTGGAGGGTTACCTTTTCTTATACCGTCTGTTAATCGTGAAGCGGCCTGCGAAAGTCTGGCTCTTTGTGACGGTCTCCTGCTTCCAGGCGGCGATGATATTGATCCATCCTTTTTTGGTGAAGAACCAGTAACCAACCTTGGAAAAGTAAACCCGCAGCAAGATGATTATGAAATCGGAGTGCTAAGCAAAGCCCTAGAGCAGAACAAGCCTGTTTTAGGCATATGCAGGGGAATGAGTATTTTAAATGTCGCACTCGGCGGCACCATGATTCAGCATCTGGGCTCCGAACTGAAAAATCCCATCAAACATCATCAGGAGGCCGCACGCAGTGTGCCCACTCATTCGATTGCTGTTGTGGAAAATTCCCTGCTGCATGACATGACAGGGAGGAAGACGAATTTACGGGTCAACAGTTTTCACCATCAGGCAGTTAAATTGACACCTTCAGCTCTCCGCCCTGTTGCCTTTGCTCCCGATGGCGCGATTGAATCGATAGAATCCGTGGATCCAAAACAATTTATCCTCGGCGTTCAATGGCATCCCGAGGAATTGAATGATACCCCGTCACAGGCAACCTTGCTTGAGGGGTTCATAAGAGCCTGCCGTGCCAACAAAAAAAGGCTTCAGTAAACAACTACTGGAAGCCTTTTATTATTCATTATTCGTCATTCAATTTTGTCAGCGGATCGGTAGCCGGTCCCTCAACGACTTCTCCTTCATAGGAAAACCTTGAACCATGGCATGGACAATCCCACGTCCGTTCCGCGTTATTCCAGGCCACTTCACATCCAAGATGGGTACAGGTCGTATCCAAAACGTAAAGCTGGCCGCGTTCATCCTTATAGGCGCCTGCTCTTTTCCCATTATAGGTAACAGGAGCGCCCTCATCCGGTCCAAGGTCGGCAGGCGTCCGGTCAGGCATCTCCAATTTTCCTTCTATTAAGTGTTTGGCGACATCGGCATTTTCCACAACTAATGTTTTTAAGCTTGGGTCAGCTTTAAACCTTGAAGGAGTAAAGACATCACGGTACGGATTTTCCCGTTCCAGAATCAAATCTCTCACCAGCATGCCCGCGGAAATTCCGTTGGTCATCCCCCATTTTCTATACCCAGTGGCAACTAATATGTTGCTGTGCACAGAGGTGATGGGTCCGATGTACGGGATTTTATCCAAGGTTACAAGGTCCTGTGCAGACCAGCGATACGGTATGTCTGTAGCTGCCAACACCTCTTCGCTAAATTTGCGGAGCGCTTCATAGTGTTTTTCTGTATTTTCATCCTGCCCGGTTTTATGGCTTTCACCACCAACAATGAGCAACTTTTCCCCGTTATTTTCGGTGTATCGGATTGACCGGGTCGGACTGTCTGCGCTTAAATACATGCCGCCGGGATAGTCCATCGTTGTTTTCACTCCTATGGCATAGGAGCGTTCAGGATGCATCCTCGCAAAGTAGAATCCTGCTCCGTCATAAAATGGGAAGTGGGAAGCGACAACTGCATGACGGCAACGCACTTTATGCCCTTCCCTTGTGACGACAACCGGCTGCGGTCCGGTTTGGATGTCAGAAGCAGTTGTCCCTTCGAATATTCTCCCCCCGCTTTTTACAAATTCATCGGCCAGGGCCGCCAAATATTTAACAGGATGAAACTGGCCCTGCTTTTTCATGGAGACGGCACCTAGAACGGGAATATCCAAAGGAATGGCTTCCAGATATTCACTATCGATGCCAAGCTTCTGGTAGGCATCGTACTCTTTTTTTACCTGCTCCAGGTACTGCTCGGATTCTGCATATATAATCGCATCCTGCTCGGAAAAATCGCACTCAATGCTATGTTCCTTAATGGTTGCCTTCACAAAATTCAGCGCTTCATTATTTGCTTCATAATATTGCCTTGTCACTTCCTCTCCAAAGTGCTGAATCAATTCATCATAGATGACACCATGCTGGCACGTAACTTTTGCTGTTGTATGTCCAGTCGTACCATTTAACAGCTGTCCTCCTTCTAGCAAGATAACATTTTGACCTTCTTTGCTTAAAAGATAGGCGGTTGTAACTCCTGTAATCCCGCCTCCAATGACAACGACATCCGCTTCATCGTCAGCATTCAAAGGTTCATATCCTTTCACTGTGCAGGAATCTCTCCAGTAGGATTCGGAAAATTGCGGCAGTTTGCTGTTTGTCATTTTGTTCATTCCCTCCTGTCATTTCCTATATTTCCCTGTTTTTCTGTTTTCATGTCATCATTCACCTTATTTTTACTCTTATACCCAATTATCAGGAAAATAAAAAAACCGGAGAACTTAATTCGCTTAAGTTCCCCGGTTTTCCAATTAGATTCGTTTTGCTCCCAAGTAACGCGCCTTCCAATAACTGTTGTCCATGGAAACAATCGATACGCCACTTGAAGAAGTTGCAGAAATAAATTGGTTGTTTCCAATATAAATGCCCACATGGGAGGCACCTGTTGTATAAGTTGTAAAGAAAACAAGATCTCCTGTTTTCAGGGTCGTTACTTTTGTACCCTGCTTGTACATTTCTGCCGTTGTTCTTGGCAGCGTAATTCCTGCCGATTTGTTAAAAACATAATAAACATAACCACTGCAATCAAAGCCGGATGGTGATGTACCGCCCCATACATACGGCACACCTATGTATTGTTTAGCTGTTGAAACAATAGCTGTGGCACTATACGATTTCGTGACGCCCAATGCCTTGAATGTTGCCGGCCCGGCAATTCCATCAGCCGTAAGTCCTTTAGCTTTTTGAAAGCTCTTAACAGCGCTTTGCGTATAAGTTCCAAAATAGGTAGTAGTTGTTCCGCTATAGGTAAAATAGCCTTTTGTTTTTAACGTTTGTTGTAAATCCTTTACTTCAGTATGTGTCATTCCATATCTCAATGTATGGTCTCCAAGTGCAGCTTGTCCAACAATTGGATTTGCGGCCAATACGCCGGCAATCCCTAACCCCATAAGTAATTTTTTCAAGTCGTACGTTCCCCCTAAAATTTTCTTGCAATACCAATAAATCTATCTTATAAAAATTTCTTAACAAAACTATTTTAGGAAGGTTACAGTTATGTTACAAATTTCTACAAGTTTCCCCTTTTCCCAGCATTTTACATAGAATTTCGGCGGAAACTGAAGAACCTCCTTTTATAAGTTCTGCAGGTTTTTGCTGATTGTTGTATAATTAATCTTTGTCCTTAGTTTTTTAAACCGCAGTTTTACTCTCTCTTTTTTGGAAAGGAGATTTTATGCTTAATCTGGCACAGCAAATATTAGAACGTCATTTCGGCTACCCTTCCTTCCGTCCTGGACAGGAAGCAGTGATCCAAAGCATTTTTCAACGAAAAAACACGCTTGGCATCATGCCTACAGGCGGCGGAAAATCCCTCTGCTACCAAGTTCCGGCGATGCTTCTCGAAGGTGTGACACTTGTCATTTCACCTCTGATTTCCCTTATGAAGGACCAGGTGGATTCTCTTGAAAATGCAGGAATACCCTCTACATATATTAATAGTTCATTATCCGACCAGGAAATCCAGGAACGGTTACAGCAAGCTGAGAAAGGCACGTATCAGCTGATTTATATTGCCCCTGAGCGGCTTGAATCTCTAAGCTTCAGAAGACTGGTTGGACAAATCAATGTTTCAATGATTGCCATTGATGAAGCCCACTGTATTTCGCAATGGGGGCATGACTTCCGTCCAAGCTATCTTAGAATCAAGGATATGCTCAATAACTTATATCCCCGTCCTGTCATCGTTGCCCTGACAGCAACGGCAACAAAGGAAGTAACAGAGGATATATGCTCCCAATTGAATATCGAGGAAACGGTAGTGACCGGCTTTGAACGGGACAACCTTACCTTTTCTATCATAAAGGATGAAGTGAAACGGGAATTTCTATTAAAATATATTGAAAAAAACCAATCCAGCCCGGGAATCATTTACGCCTCCACAAGAAATGAGGTGGACCAGCTTCACGGGTTGCTCGTTAAACAAGGCTATCGCACGTCAAAATATCATGCGGGTCTGTCGGAAGAGGAACGTTCCGAATCTCAAAACCAGTTTATCTACGATGATACTTCAATCATGGTCGCGACCAATGCATTTGGAATGGGAATCAACAAAACGAATGTCCGATATGTGATTCATTACAACCTGCCACGTAATCTTGAAGCTTATTATCAGGAAGCAGGACGTGCCGGAAGGGATGGGGAACCAAGCGAATGCCTTCTTTTCTTCTCTCCACGGGATGTACAGCTTCAAAAGTTTCTGATTGAACAAGGAACACAGGATGAAACAAGAAAGGGCAACGAATACAAAAAACTTCAGTTGATGACAGACTACTGTCACACCGAACAATGCCTCCAGCGGTTTATCGTGGAATACTTCGGAGATGAACCCGCCTCTGATTGCGGCAAATGCGGAAATTGTACAGATGAGCGTGACCAGAAAGAGATCACCACACAGGCACAAATGGTTTTTTCCTGCGTCAAGCGCATGAATGAACGTTTTGGAAAAACAGCGGTCGCCCAAGTGCTTAACGGATCACGTACTAAACGGCTTCAGGAGCTTGGGCTGACTTCCCTGTCAACCTATGGACTCATGAAGGATCTTTCTCAAAAAGAGATCATGCAGCTGATTGACTATTTAACCGCGGAGGGCCTGCTTCAATTATCCGACAGTCAATATCCGGTGTTAATGCTTACCCAGCGGGCTGTCCATGTACTCAAGGGGGAAGAAAAGGTTTATCGGAAGGAAAAACGGCACATGGTCGTCAGGGTTGCCCAAAACAACGAACTGTTTGAGCACCTCAGAGCCTTGCGAAAGGAACTGGCTGATCAAGAAAATGTTCCTCCTTATGTTGTGTTTGCTGACAGTGCACTAACGGAAATGAGTGAGAAAATCCCGCAAACGGAAGAAGATATGCTTAAGATCAAAGGGGTTGGCCAGGTAAAATTTGACCGATATGGTTCCCTCTTTCTTGATGCGATAAAAGCCCAGACAACAGAGACAGCCGTAACTGAGAGAAAAGCAGACACCCATCAAAAAAACAGTCATCTCGAGTCCTATGCTATGTTCAATGAAAATCACACCATTGAACACATCGCAAAAATCAGAGGCCTTTCTGAACAAACGGTTGAAAACCATCTGCTCCGATGTGCGGAAGAGAACGTGAATTTCGACTGGAACAGGATCATTCCAGAAGGAGAGGAAGAAAAAATTCTGAATGCGATCGAAACGCTGGGTTCTGAAAAATTAAAGCCATTAAAAGATGAACTTGGTGATGAAATTTCCTATTTCACCATCAAAGCAGTGGTCGCCAAACATCGTACACAGCCGATCCATTAAAAAAGGAAGCCATCATGGCTTCCTTTTTATACTTCAACACCCCTTTGCTTTTGATCAAGATAAAATTTGGTTGCCCAAAGACTAATCAGCAGAATAAGCTCGAACGCATTGGTTACAGCCGTGCTGTTCAACTCCAGAGGAATGGCGCTTCCTGCCGTCATGATAGCCGCCCCTGCAAGCATCCAGATCCAATGCTGCCGCTTTAAAATATAGAAACCCGCAGCCAGCAATGGGATAATAGTAATGAGCACCATGAGCGGCGGGCCACCAGATTCGGCATTCACGTAGCGTAGTGCACCAAATTTTTCTTCCACTTTCAATTTTACGTCCTTTGTTTCCGTCACGATTTCCAGCACAATCAGCAGTACAGTGAATGCGATAAATGAGCGTTTTGCACTTTTGCTTTTAGCCCATCTCACCCCGGATTCCCTTATGACATAGTACGAGAACAACACGAGCATAGGTGTAAAAAGCGCATGAAAAAGAAAACGGTAAAAGCTTAGTTTCTCCAGAAAAGAACCGCTTCCAATCCATTTTCCAATCGCTATTACGCCATTGTCATACACCAGCCCCATCGTGACAAAAACGAGCAGATTGCCGAGCGTAAATAATCCGGTTTGGTTGGCCCGGTAAAACCCCATCAACAGCAAAATCACGTAACCTATCGTAAAGAAGGCATAAATCCCCGAATCCATCATTTTCTCCTTCACCGGAAATTTTTAATAGCAAACAAAAAAGCAATGAGCACTCCGCTCATTGCACCTCTTGAAAATAATCTTTATAAAAACCGCCAATCTTGCCGGAATTGTCCAATACGAAATAAAATTCGTCAGTTTCGTTTTTCACTTCATACGTTTTTCCTTCTGTGAGCACACGGTTAACCATATACTTCCCAGCGTTCGTATGTACACATTTTACTTTTTTAACGGTTTCTTTGTTATTCCATGCTTGATGAATCATTTTGGTCCCTCCTTATCTGGTCACCTATTATTTTAATGGAATATCCTCTGTTTTTAAAGTGAAGAAAGCAAACAAAAAGAAAAGCCTGATGCGTTTCAGGCTTTTCTATTCGAAATCATCAGGATTTTTGTCTTCTTTCCTTTTTTCAGATTTATCAGGATCGCGCTGAGGCTCAATATCCTGATGTCTCGTTTCCTTCTCTTTTTGTTCTACAGACTCATTATTTGATGGGTTCTTGTTTTCAGTCATGTCCATCCCTCCCTGTCGATAGAAATACTGTACCCTTTTTATCATGATTTAAACGGTTTTAATCTTCTGCAGCAGGGAAAGATTCATCATGGCTGATTCAAAAAATAACAAAGAAGGTCTTCTTGAATATGAAAAGAAAGTACAGAGCAACCAGAAGCCTACAGACGATTCAGCAAACAAAAAACGAACAAAACCGCTTAAAAGATGAGGAAAATCACCGAAGATAGAAAACAAAAAAAGCGCCGGGAGGGCGCTTTTTTTATTATGCGGTTTTACTTGCAGCTTCGAGATCAAGTACCGCGCGTTCGCTCTGTTTCTCATCAAACTCTTTCTCACTTTTGGAAACCACAATCGTAGCTATCCCATTTCCGATCAAATTCACAATCGCACGGGCTTCACTCATAAAGCGGTCAACACCAAGCAGCAATGCGAGCCCTTCAACAGGAATAACCTGCATGGCGGAAAGTGTGGAAGCAAGGACAATAAAACCTCCTCCTGTTACAGCAGCAGCTCCTTTGGATGTAAGCATCAGAACGGCAATAATAGTTAATTGCTGGGTCAAGCTTAAATCCACATTGAATACTTGAGCCAGAAAAACAACAGCCATGGAAAGGTAGATGGAGGTTCCATCCAGGTTAAACGAATAACCGGTTGGAATGACAAGACCCACAACGGATTTTGAGCAGCCGAATTTCTCCATTTTATTCATCATGCGCGGAAGCACCGATTCAGATGAACTTGTTCCAAGAACGATCAGGATTTCATCTTTAATGTATCTCAGGTATTTCCACAAGCTAAAGCCGTACATTTTACAAATAATATTCAATACCACAACAACGAACAGGAACATGGTGGTGTACACCGAAATCATCAATTTTCCAAGCGGCAGAAGAGAAGCAAGTCCGAAATTGCCGATCGTAAATGCCATCGCGCCAAAAGCGCCAATAGGTGCCGCTTTCATAATGTAGCCCACTACATTAAAGAAAATCGTAAGCAGTTTATCAAAGAACTCAATAACAGGCTTCCCTTTGTCTCTTAAGGCTGTTAACCCCACTCCAAACAAAATGGAAAAGAAGAGAACCTGCAGGATATCACCTTTGGCAAACGCATCAACCATGTTGCTCGGAACGATATGGGTGAAAAAGTCGAGCCAGTTGATACCGCCTTCTCCACCTTCGGATGTGAACTGAGAAACATCCCCTTTTTGCAGCTTATCAAAGTCCAGTCCTGCCCCAGGCTTAATAATGTTAACAACAATAAGGCCGATCACCAGGGCAAATGTCGTTACTACTTCAAAATAGATAAAAGCCTTTCCTCCGACTTTTCCTACTTTTTTCATGTCCCCCATTTTCGCAATCCCTAATACAATGGTAAGAAAGATAATCGGGGCGATCACCATTTTTACCGCATTGATAAATGTATCACCGAGCGGTTTCATTTGCTTACCGGCATCCGGCCAGAGAAGCCCTACTGTAATACCAAGAATAATGGCAATTATGACTTGGAAGGTCAGGTTTTTGAATAATGGTTTCATGGTTTTCCTCCTTATGAAAAACTGAAAGCGTTATCACCAATAAAACGATGATAACGCTTTCTGAAAATTTAATGAATATTTAGGTGATATTGTCCTTTTTGGTCTTTTTGGTCTTCCTCTGTTTATTTCTACCTGTTTTTCATTAAATACCGGTTGATTGGCCTGCCCACCCCTCCATATTGGACGTCCAGCTTAATTTCCCCGGTTTTCTCCAGGTATTCAAGATACCTTCGTGCGGTTACCCGGGCAATGCCGACTCCTTCGGCTACTTCTTCCGATGATTTCCCTCCCGATTGGTCTTTCAAAAAACCGATAATCTGCATGAGTGTATTTTGGCTCAGCCCTTTTGGTATCTCCTCTTGTTTCCGTTCTGAAATGGTCGCTACCGACAGCAAAGCATCGACCTCTTTCTGTGACATTTCTCCTTGCGTATTTAGCTGCAGCCTGTATTCCTTATACCGTTCAAGCGCTTGCTGGATTCTCTCAAATTTAAACGGCTTAATGATATAATCCACCGCTCCCTGCTGCAGCATGGTTTGTATGGTCTGCCGGTCATTTGCAGCGGAAATTACGATAACATCTACCTTAGATTTTTGTTTTCGAATCTCGTGGATGGTATGAATGCCGTCCTGCTTCGGCATATAGATGTCAAGAACGACGAGACCGGGCTGCAGTTTCTTGATCTTTTTTAACCCTTCCGCTCCGTTTGCGGCCATTCCCGTCACCTTAAAGCCAGAAACCTTTTCAATAAATGCCCTGTTAATTTCCAAAACCATGGGGTCATCCTCTATTAACAATACGTCAATGCTATTTTCCTTCATCGCAATGCTCCTTTATTTCATTGGAAATGTGATATAAAAGCTGGTTCCGCCGCCTGGGTATGTAGAAAGAGTAATCTCTCCTTTCCCCTTGTTCACGATATCCTTCACCAGATAAAGCCCAATCCCGAGTCCCTCTTCTCCTTTCGTCGTGATTCCTTTTACAAAGATATCGGGAAGGAGTTCCTCTGGAATGCCAGGTCCGTTGTCTTCAACAAGCAACGCGCATACTTCATGATCCTGTTCAATACTAACGTCGATTTTTTTCAGTGAAGTATCGGACTCATTCAGGGCGTAAAATGAGTTTTCAATCAGGTTTCCGAGGATGATGACAAAATCATGCTCATTCAAGTGAGGTGGAAGATGCTGCAGATGGCTTTGACTGTCAATGATGACCTCGATTTTCAGTTCTTTCCCTCTGCTCACTTTGCTTAACAGCAATCCGGCAATACTGTCATTCCGGATATTTTTTGTAATCAGCCGTGTCAAGCTTTCCTGTTGTTTCGTGATGTCAAACACATACTGCAGCGCCTGATTTTTTTTATCCAGCTGAATAAGCCCGGCAATCGTATGCAATTTGTTCAAGTGTTCATGATTTTGAATGCGAAGGGCTTCAACAAAGGCTTTAACCCCGGTCAGCTCTTCCGCCATTTTTGCCACTTCTGTCCGGTCCTGGAAAATTGCTACCGCTCCTATCACCGATTTGTCCACTTTAATGGGAATCCGGTTGCTTATGATGATGTTTCCGCTCACATTGATTTCTTGATTAAACACCGCTTTCCCGTATTCAATAATCTCGGGCAAACGGGTATCGGGAATAACACTCCGGATCGGCTTTCCCAGAAGATGGCCGGTAACATCAAAGATGTCTTTTGCCCTTTCATTAAATATAGTGATCTTCTCATTCATATCAATGGCGATTACCCCTTCATGCATGGCATGAAATGCAGCGGTGCTTTCTTCATACATGCGCACGATCTGATGGGGCTCGAGTTCAAACATTTGCTGTTTAATATGCCGTGCAAGCATCCAGGAACCCAAAAGTCCAAACAAAAGGGTCAGGAACATAATCAATGCAATTTGTGCTTTCAATCCCTGTAAAATTTCAAGATAACCGGGAAGAATGTTGCCGACTATCACAACACCAACCTGTTCGAGCTTATTATTTTTTATTGGCATAAAAGCCCGGACAGCAATTCCAAGATCTCCTTTCGCTTTGGAAAGATAGGTATGATCTGCAAATGCAGGGCCTTCATCCTTACCTGAAGACGATGTGCCGATCAGGCTTTGAACCGGATGGGAGTAGCGGATGCCCTCCATGTTTAAAACAACAATATAATCCGTGTTATTGATCACCCGGATGTTTTCCACGATGGGATTGATCACTGCCTCGCCGTTCTTTTTCTGAATCTGTTTTTGTACCTCTGGCAGCTGGGCAACCGTCCTGGCAGTAATCATCCCCCGCTTTCCCAGCTCCTCTTCTCTCATATCAACGATTTTGCCGGTGATTATAATTCCACCGATCAAGAGGGAAAAGAGAACGATTCCAAAAGAGAGAAAAATAATTTTCCATCGGATGGGCAATTTTAGAACATTCATGACTGTCTTCCTTCCTTAAATTCTACAGAACATTGTATCATGGTTTTAAAGATATGCTAGACTGTAAAGAGGATTAAAAGCCTTGATGGAAAATTAAAGGACGTGGAGAAAAGAACAGCATGAAAACATTTTTAGGAATCGCCTTATTTCTTATCACTGGCCTGCTGCTTTCATTTTATATAGGTTTTCATTTTGATTTTTCAGAGCGAAAGCTGGTATCCGATGATGACCAGGAAGGAATTAAAGAGCAGATTGTCATAAAATTCAGTCATGTGGTGGCAGAAAATACACCAAAGGGACTGGCAGCCCGAAAATTCGCCGAACTTGTAGACCAAAAATCAAACCATAAAGTTAAGGTAGAGGTTTTTCCAAATGGCAGCCTTTATTCGGACAAAGAGGAACTTCATGCTCTTCAGGAAGGAGACGTACAGATGATTGCTCCTGCCACCTCAAAGCTCGGAAGCATATCGCCCAAATGGCAGGCTCTTGATCTTCCGTTTGCATTCCCATCTGAAGCTGCGATCAATGAAGGATTGAACGGAACAATCGGAAGAACGCTGCTATCTTCGCTCAACAGCCATAACATTAAAGGACTGGGGTTCTGGGTGAACGGGTTAAAGCAGATCACCAACAAAGACCATGCGATCATCTCGACTGATGATTTTAAGGATCGGAAATTCAGGATCATGTCGAGCTCGGTCCTGAAGAAACAGTTCAATCTTCTTGGCAGCCAAAGCGTTCCGATGGATTTTAATGAAACATACAGAAGTTTGGAATCCGGAGAAGTGGATGGAGAAGAAAATACAATTTCCAATATCTATTCCAAAAAATATTATAAGGTGCAAAATTACATGACCATCAGTAATCATGGATTCCTCGGGTATGCCATCCTGATCAACAACGATTACTGGAACTCGCTGCCACGAAATGTACAAACCATTATTCAGGACGCGATTAAGGAAACGGTAGCCTGGAATCAGAAGCATTACATTTCCATGAATAAAAAACAGCTGAAATCAATTAAAGAAGAATCCGATATAGAGATTCATACACTGAATGCAGAAGAGAAGAAGAGGTGGATAAAAAAACTGAAGCCCCTTTATCAGCAGTATGAACCTGCTGCAGGAAAAAAACTAATTCATGATATTGAGCATCTACAGTATAAATACCAGTAAAAAAACGCCTCTCACAGAGGCGTTTTAATATGGAAGCGCAAGCCGTTCCTGCTGCAAAAACTGAATGGTTTCTTTATCGTTGGAAGCGGGAAGCTGGAATTTTTGTTTGTAGGTTTCCTGGCCCTTTCCTGTAACAAAAACCCAATCTCCTGCTCTGGCTTCTTTCCAGGCATATTCTATGGCTTTGGTGCGGTCAGGGATAACAATGGCATTGTCTTTCGCATCGTTTTCTTTCAAACGTTCCAGGTCACTGATCATTTTTTCCTCAGGAACCCTATTCAAGTCATCAAAGGTAAGTATAAGCTGGTCGCAAACAGAGGAACAAAGGGAAACTATTTCACTCCGCTTGGTCACATCCCGGTTCCCCCTGAAACCTAATATATGGACGATCCGCTCTGCATTTTCTCGTTTGGCGGTTTGATAACAATACTCTATAGCATCCTTTGTATGGGCATAATCCACGATAAATGTAGCACCTGAAGTGTGGCTGTATGTTTCAAACCGGCCTGGTACACCGGGGAACATATCCAATGAAGCAATCACCTTTTCAAGCGAAAGGTTCATTTTTGAAACGGTCAGCAGCGCACCGATTGTATTCCAAACATTATGAAGTCCCGGAAGCGGTATTTGAAAAGTATATTCCAGTGATTCTTGTTTTAATTTTATTAATGGAAAGTATTCTGTACATACATGGACGAGTTTCATATCATCACGATCATCTGAGCCAAATGTATAGACGTCATGTTCCGTTGCTTCAATTTGATGTTTGAGCTTTCTTCCCCATTCATTATGGGAAGCAATGACCGCAGCACCATTTTTCTTTAGTTGTTTAAATAGTCTGGATTTCACATTGAAATATTCCTCAAGACTATCATGATAATCCAAATGGTCATGCCCAAGATTGGTAAAAAGCGCATAATCAAACAGTATCCCTTCCACACGCTGCTGTTCAATGCCATGTGAAGATACTTCCATAATCACAACTTCGTCACGGCTCTCGGCCAGGAGGGCTTGCAATTCGAGAGGATCAGGTGTGGTATTTTTTGATTGAATCCTTTCATTATTTATAATGTTATGAACCGTTCCGATCAAAGAGCAAGTTTTTCCTGCTTTTTCAATCATGTGCTTTAACAAATAAGCAGTGGTTGTTTTACCGTTCGTCCCCGTGATTCCAATCATTACATGATTTTGATAGGGATGGCCATAATATTGACTTGCAAGGTGTGCCAGTGCTTTTCTTGAGTCGGGTGTCTGGTAGTACGGGACATCCAACTGGGTCGGTGGCAGTTCACCGACAACGGCAACAGCCCCTTTATCGATCGCTTGCTGGATGTACTGATGGCCGTCTGCGGCAAATCCCTTAATCGCTACAAACAGGTCTCCAGGACGGATTTTTTTTGAATTAAATTGAATAGCGTTGATTGATACGGAAGGAAGATGATTCACACGGTCAGTGATTGTTATTACTTTTAGCAGTTCGTCCAATTTCATGCTTGCGTGCTCCCCTTTTACTGTAGATTGAGCTCTATACATATCATTTCGCTAAAAGGGGGATTTTATCGTACTTCCATTCGACATATTTCGATTTTTGATTTATTAATTTACCGTATTCAAGTCAAGCAGTTCATAAGTAAGCTCCGTTTGGCCGTTCTTCCAAGTCATTTCGTTGATTTTTGCAATCGCTACTGGCTTGGTTTCTTTTGTTTTACGAATTTCCAGCGGAATATCCAGCGGGTAAAGTCGGTAGCCTTCTTTTGTCAGTGTGTATAGGTTTGATGATTTCAACCGAATTTCTTTATTCTTTGTCACGATCATTGTGTTCAATTCCATCGGCATGCCCATAGGATACAACCCCTTTGTTTTTTATTTTCTCTATCCTTATTGTAATGCGGGAGCATTCTTTTGCCTACATTTTTGCAAATAAAAAACGCCAGGGAAACCTTTCCCCCAGCGTCATCAAATCAGCCTTGAAGCAATAGTGATTCAGGATCTTCGAGCATTTCTTTTACTTTTGCAAGGAAGCTTACTGCCTCACGTCCATCAACGATACGGTGATCATAAGAAAGAGCAATATACATCATTGGACGGTTTTCCATACGTTCTGCGTCAATGGCTACAGGACGTAATTTAATGCCGTGCATTCCGAGAATACCAACTTGTGGGGCATTCAAAATCGGAGTGGACATTAGGGAACCAAAGATTCCGCCGTTGGTGATTGTAAACGTACCTCCTTGAAGCTCGGAAAGCGTCAATTTGTTGTCTCTTGCTTTTTTACCAAGAGAAAGAATTTCTTTTTCAATACCGGCAAAAGAAAGCTTGTCAGCATCACGTACAACTGGTACTACAAGCCCTTCTTCAGCACCAACTGCGATTCCGATGTCATAGAACTTCTTAAGAAGCACTTCATCTCCCTGGATTTCAGCGTTAAGAAGCGGGAACTGCTTCAATGCGCCGACAACCGCTTTTGTAAAGAAAGACATGTAGCCGAGCTTTACATCGTTCTGCTGAAGGAAAGCGTCTTTTCTGCGTTTACGGATGTCGTTGATCGCAGTCATGTCTACTTCGTTAAACGTGGTCAGCATTGCAGCAGTTTGCTGAACTTCAACCAGTCTCTTAGCAATCGTTTGACGACGGCGGGAAAGCTTCACGCGTTCTACCGGTTTTCCTGGTACATCCGCAGTTTTAGGAGCACTTGCCGGTTTCTTCTCAGGTGCCTTTGCTGCTTTTTGTTCCGGCTGGGCAGCTTTTTCGGATGCTGCTTTTACATCTTCAGGGCGTACGCGTCCAAGCGGGTCACGTGCTTCAACCTTGGAAAGATCAATGCCAAGCTCACGAGCAAGCTTGCGTGCTGCCGGAGATGCCAATGGTCGATCTGTTTCTTTTCGCTCTTCGGCTGGCTGGGTTTCTTGCGGCTGCTTTTCCTGTGCAGTTCCAATAGGTTCAACTGCAGGCTGTTTTGCTTCCTCTTTGCTTTCAGCAGCTTCGGGAGCTTGTGTTGCTTCACCGCCAGCTTCTCCATTTTCTTTCAATACAGCAATAACGTCTCCCACTTCAACGGTATCGCCTTCTTCACGAAGAACTTCCTGGATAATACCATCATAGTCAGCGCTGATTTCAATATTGACTTTATCCGTTTCAAGCTCGACGATGTTATCGCCCTTCTTTACGTTGTCACCAACATTTTTCAGCCATTGTGCGATTGTTCCTTCTGAGATGGATTCTGCTAATTCTGGTACTTTAATTTCAATCACGTTCATTGCCTCCCTCTTGAGTTATCGGTTTTACTTGCTCAGCTCGTAATGCAACTGTCACGATACGTTCTTGTTCTTTTTTATGGATATCAGGATCTCCGCCTGAAGGGCTGGACCGGTCAGGGCGTCCAATGTACTTAACAGTAGCGCCAGCCGGTGCAAGGGCACGCAATTTGGACTCAATGTAAGCCCAAGACCCCATGTTTTTCGGCTCTTCCTGTACCCAAGCGACTTCCTCAAGATGAGGGTAGCGATCAAAAATGGCCTTGATTTCATTTTTAGGGAACGGATACAGCTGCTCAACACGTAAAACATGCAGATGATCCAGCTTTTCCGTTTTTCCATCTGCTTCTGTAGCAAGGTCGATTGCCACTTTCCCCGTAGACAGCACGATTCGTTTTACCTTATCCGTGTTCTTTCCAAGTCCTTCTTGTTCAACAACTGGATTAAATTGTCCAGTGCCAAGGAGCTCTCCAGGAGAAGATGTTCTTGGATTTCTAAGCAGGCTCTTCGGTGTCATAATAACCAGCGGTCGAACCTCATCCTTTCCAAGAATAGCAGCCTGGCGGCGAAGAATGTGGAAATACTGTGCAGCGCTTGAAAGATTCGCTACAGTCCAGTTGTTTTCTGCAGCCAATTGAAGGAAACGTTCAATACGGCCGCTGGAGTGTTCTGGCCCTTGTCCTTCGTAACCATGTGGCAGAAGAAGAACGAGTCCTGACTTTTGACCCCATTTAGCTCGTCCTGCGGAGACAAATTGGTCGAATAAAACTTGCGCCGCATTTGCGAAGTCACCATATTGTGCTTCCCAAAGAACAAGCGTTTCTGGAGCAAACACGTTATAACCGTACTCAAATCCAACAACAGATGCTTCAGAAAGCGGACTGTTATGAATGCCGAATGACGCTTTCACCTGCGGGATATGGTGAAGTGGTGAAAACAGCTTGCCGTTTTTGCTGTCATGCAAGACAAGGTGACGCTGGGCAAACGTTCCACGTTCAGAATCCTGGCCGGTAATGCGGATAGGTGTTCCGTCACTCAGGATGGATGCAAACGCAAGGGTTTCAGCCAAAGCCCAATCGACTTTGTTGCCTTCATCCAATGCATTTCCTCGTCTCGCCAGAATTCTCTCGAGTTTAGGATAAACGGTGAATCCTTCCGGACGTTCAAGAAGGGCCTGGTTGATCTCTTTCAATTGATCTAAAGCAACAGAAGTATCCACTGCCGGGATTCCTTTTACAATGGACTCAGGAACCTCCACATCTTTTACTTCTCCGTCTTTTGAAACGCCTTTTACTTTTTCATATTCTGCCTGAAGTTTTTGTTGTACTTCATTATCCATCTCGTCGCCTTTTCCTTCAGGAATAACGCCATCAGCTTCCAATTGCTTGGCGAACAGGGCGCGGACGGTAGGATGGTTGTTTACTTTTTCGTATTTTTCCGGCTGGGTAACAGCTGGATCATCCATTTCGTTGTGACCAAAACGTCTGTATCCAATCAGATCAATCAGGAAGTCTTTTTGGAACCGCATACGGTATTGATAAGCGAGCGTTACGGCTGCGATACACGCAATCGGATCATCAGCGTTCACGTGAACAATCGGAATTTCGAATCCTTTTGCCAGGTCACTTGAATATTTCGTAGAACGCGAATCCGCACTCTCGGTTGTAAAACCAATCATGTTGTTGGCGATGATATGAACCGAACCGCCTGTCTGATACCCTCTGAGCCTGCTGAGGTTCAGGGTTTCAGCAACGATTCCCTCACCAGGAAAAGCCGCATCCCCATGAATGGAAATCGCAAATGATTTATTTACGTCCTGCTTTGGATAGCCTGGCTCTGTACGCACCTCTTGAGCGGCTCGTGTATATCCGCAAACCACCGGATTAACAAATTCAAGGTGGGATGGGTTATTTGCCAATGTAAGTGTTGCTCTTGCTGTGCTGGATTCCTCGATGGAGCGGTCTGCACCAAGGTGGTATTTTACGTCTCCTGTCCAGCCAAAGTTAATGCCTCTGGAACCTTCAGAAGGAATAAGCTCCTTGTTCGGCGAATGATGGAATTCTGCAAAAATCTTCTCGTACGGCTTGCCTAAAGTATGGGCAAGCACATTCAGCCGGCCGCGGTGAGCCATACCGATCATGATGTTGCTGGTGCCGCCTTTCACGCTTTGATGAATCATATCATCAAGCATTGGCACAAGAATATCCAATCCTTCAATGGAGAAACGTTTTTGCCCTACAAATGTTTTGTGCAAAAACTTTTCAAAGCCTTCCACTTCAGTCAGGCGCTGTAATAATTCAATCTTTTCTTCATTTGTCATATCAGGATAAATATATCCTGATTCCACCATATTATTTAACCAGGTTTGTTCTTCCTCTACATGCACATGGCTGAATTCGTATGCCATGGACTTTGTATAGATATCCTTCAAACGCTGGATGGCTTCCAGGCCATTTTGAACGTCTCTTGGTGCTTCCGCCCAAATCAAAGAGGCTGGAATCGTTTTCAAGTCCGCCTCACTTAGCCCATAATGGGATGGATCAAGCAGTTTAATGTCTTTAGACACTTCTTCAAGGGGATGAATTTCAGCTGCTAAATGTCCGTAAACACGGATATTCTCAGCGAGTTTTGAAGCTGCCACGATTTTGCTGATGGATGTTCCGCTTTGTGCTTGTTGAAAGTTGGCAGATTCTTGATTTGCTTCATCAGAAGATGGTGGCGGACCCCACTCTTCAAACTGTTTTCTTAGTTCCTCATCAACTGAACTGGGATCAGCAGAATACTGCTCAAACAGTTCAATGACATAACCAAGGTTCGGTCCGTAGAATCCCTGCCAAGGAGAATCCTGGCTTGGACGGTTTGTACTCATCGGTTGATACCCCCTGCTGCATTATAATTGCAAATTTTAACATCTTTAATTGGAGAACGACTAGAAGTTCTCAAAATGCCTGTTTTTAATCGCAAAAGCAAACCTAACTTCATTGAATTACATCCCCTGAATGTACAACAATAAAACGATTTTTTACAAATCTCGGTAAATTTCTCTCTTTTGCATTAAAGCGAAGGTATATGTCGAACTTCTGTATTAAACGTTTTCATGGTTATTTTAGCACAGTCTGAGCATAGGTCAAAAGTAAAGTTACAAGAAAAATGACCGGAAGTTACGAATTCCGGCCGAAAATTGTCATATTCCGTATGTTTTCTGCTTATTTTTAGGCTGTAAGCGGGCCAGCCACCTTGTTTTGGAAAATGAAAAGATAATTAGTGCCAGCCAAATCAGGAAAAAAGAAAACAGACGCGTCTTCGAAAAATCCTCATGATACAAGAAAACGCCCAAAATAAGCATGATCGTAGGAGCTATATATTGCAGAAACCCGATCATGGAAAGAGAGATGCGTTTCGCTCCCTGGGCAAAGCAAAGCAATGGAATCGCCGTGACGACCCCCGCTCCCATTAATAACACGGTCACTGTGCTGTTTTGGGCGGCGAAGGCTTCTATACCCCTTTGCTGCGCGAAAATGATATAGGCGAGCGCCAGAGGCGTCACAAACATCGTTTCATACGTCAGTCCAATAATAGAATCGAAGCTTCCTACCTTTTTGGCCAGCCCGTATAAGCCAAAGCTTAATGCAAGCGATAATGCAACCCATGGGAATCTCCCATACTGAAACGTCAAAAGGCCAACGCCGGCCAGGGCAACAACAAAAGAGGCCACCTGCCATGCATTCAATTTTTCTTTTAAAACGATGATACCCAAAAGAACGCTAATCAGCGGATTAATATAATACCCAAGGCTCGCTTCAACGACGTGGTTGGAGTTGACAGCCCAAATGTAAATCAGCCAGTTGGCACTGATCAGCAGCGAAGAAGCCAGCACGGCAAAGAAATGTTTTTTATCAAGAAACAGGCTCCGCAAATTTCCCACAAATGCCGAGGTTCTTTTCATGACCAGAATGATCAGCAGCATAAATACAAAAGACCAAATGATGCGGTGGGCCAAAACATCACCTGAACCAGCGGATTGCAGCGGTTTCCAGTATAGCGGCAAAAATCCCCACATCAAATAAGAAAGTGCAGCGTACCAGATGCCGACAGTTTGTTCATTTTGACTTCTCATGGCAGTAACCCCTATTCTCTATCAGATTTTTCTTACTCAATTATAGTGCCGTCGGATCGAAAGGCAAAATACTTTGCCCAAACAAAAAGCCGCTCAAATTGCTAAGCGGCTCCTTGTCTTTTACATTAAACTATAAGTTTTTCCAACTCATTTTTAACGCTGTGATTGACCGATTGCCAAAGGTCTTCATCACTCGTCAGTTTTTCTTTAAAGCGTCTGTACATCTCCTGCTGTTTTTGTTCAAATGCCGGATCATTTTTGGAAGGAAGGTTGCCCCTCTCTTGCTCGATCAGGGTTTGCACCTCTGGCGCTCTTGGTCCCCATACTGCTTTTTCGTTCCCGTCCTGATCCATAAAGATAAACTTTGGAATGGCGCGCGACGTCCCATTCGTCAAATACTGATCCATCAGCTCCAAGTTTTCATCTCTAATTAAATATTTCAATTCAATTCCGGCATACTCGGCAATTCGTTCAATGATGGGTACACAGAGCATCGCATCCCCACACCAGTCCGCCGTAAGAACAACAGCCTTGAACTCTAGCTTCGGAAGTGTCTGGTAAAAGTCCTTGTCTTCCTCGGAAAGTGTAAAGCGGTTATATATGGACTGCAGTTCCTCCTTGTTGACGGTCATGCTATCCACATATTCTTCTTTCGTTAAACCTTCCTGAAACCACTCGTTTAAGCTTTTCATCCGGTATCACCTCTATTTTATTTTTAATACAGGTTACAGATTCATAAAGGTCAGGACGCCCATCACTGCCATCCCTATGGCGATGGCAGCACCGACAAGCGTCATCCACAATGGATGTTTGTAGGCACCTACGACTTTTTTATTATAAGCTGCAACCAGCATTACTCCAAGAGTAATCGGAAGAATCAAACCGTTTAATGCGCCGACAAATACGAGTAATTTCACTGGTTTTCCGATAATTACGAAACTTATCGTGGAAAAAAGGATAAAAATTACAATAAGCAGGTTTCCGTACTTTTCCAACTTTGGATGAAACGTTCGAATGAAAGATACTGATGTATAGGCAGCCCCAATAATTGACGTTACTGCTGCAGCCCACATAACGATCCCAAAAATCTTGTAACCAATATTTCCTGCTGCATATTTGAAAACCGATGCTGGCGGATTTCCCGGATCCAAGGTCACACCGCTTGCTATGACGCCAAGTGCTGCCAGGAAAAGAAAAATACGCATGATGGAAGCGATACCGATGGCTGAGATTGCGCTCTTGTTCACTTCCCCAAGGGCACTTTCTCCCTTAACACCAGCATCCAACAGCCTGTGCCCGCCGGCAAACGTAATATAGCCTCCGACTGTTCCGCCTACCAGTGTAACGATGGCAGCAAAATCAATCTTGTCGGGAGCGAACGTTTTGGTCACCGCTTCACCAACCGGAGGGGAGGATGTTATTGCAACATAGATTGTAAGAACGACCATAACAAAGCCAGCAATCAGAGTGAAACGGTCCATTGCTTTGCCAGCTTCCTTTACAAGAAAGATTGAAATGGCGATCGCCCCGCTGATTGCCGCTCCTGCTTCCGGAGACAAACCACCAAAGATAACGTTCAGCCCAAGGCCAGCACCGCCGACGTTTCCGATATTGAAGGCCAAACCACCAACTACTACAAGAAAGGCAATAAAGTAGCCAAGACCAGGCAGAAGGGTGTTCGCAATATCCTGTGCTTTCCGTTCGGATACGGCAATGATTCTCCAAACATTGAGCTGGGCTCCAATATCAAGAATAATGGAAATTAAAATAACGAAACCAAAACTTGCTGCCAGGGACTGTGTAAAAACAGTAGTTTGAGTTAGAAATCCAGGCCCAATGGCAGACGTTGCCATCAGGAATGCCGCTCCCAACAGGAGCTGCCAGTTGCTTTTTTGTTTCATCTGTTTTCCTCGTTTCATCCGTGATTTATGCGTTGAACGCCTTCTTTCTCAAAAGCCGAATTGATTTTCTCGGCAAACGAAAGTGCGTGCTCACCGTCTCCATGAATGCATATGGTCTCAGCCTTTATGGAAATATCGCCAGCATGAGTGGTCACCTTGCCTTGCTTGACCATTTTAATGACCTGGTTCACGGCGTCTTCATCGTTTGTCAGCAAACTGTCGGGCTGGCTTCTCGGAGTGAGTGTGCCGTCCGGCTGATAGGTTCTGTCAGCGAACACTTCACTGCAAGTCTGAAGGCCTGCTTCGTTACCCGCATTGATCAGCTCACTTCCCGCAAGTCCGAAAAGAATAATGTCAGGATTCAGGTTATAGACAGCATCAGCAATCCCTTTGGCCAGGTCTTTATTGACAGCCGCCATGTTATAAAGCGCTCCATGGGGCTTGACATGGCGGATTCTTCCGCCTTCTGCCTTGACAAACGCATGCAATGCACCTGTCTGGTAAAGTACATAATCATAGGCTTCCTGAGGTGTGAGGGAAAAATTCCTGCGGCCAAAACCAATCAGATCAGGGAGCCCGGGATGGGCGCCAACCGCCACGTTATTATTCAGTGCCAGCCTGACTGTCTCCTTCATGATCGAAGGATCCCCCGCATGAAAACCACAGGCAATATTTGCGGAAGAAATATGCTCCATCATTTCTTTATCATGACCAATTTTATAACGCCCGAAACTCTCTCCCATGTCACAGTTTATATCCACCAAAAATTGCATGTTCTCACCCTTCTCTGTTTTTGAGACGAATTCCCGTCTGCAAGTAGTTGAGCTGTATTTTTTGAATGATGTAATTGATTTGTGCTTCCTCTTCGGAAATTTCCTGAAATACGATCCTGTCCCCCGGCTTGGCCTGTGCCAGCTTGGGCAAATCGACAAAAGCCGTCTGTGCGATCTTGGGATAGCCTCCGGTTGTTTGCCGGTCAGCCATCAATATAATAGGGTTTCCTTCAGACGGTACCTGAACAGTGCCAAACAATACGGGTTCTGACAAGATTTCTTCTTTCCGCTCCAACTGAAGGGATGTCCCTTCTGCACGATAGCCCATTCTGTCTGATTTGGTGGTGATCGTAAATTCTTTTTCAAAAAATGCTTTTTGGCTTTCCAATGTAAAGTAATCGAAATGCCTGCCTTTTACCGTGCGAATACGCCCCATATTTTCATAGACCGTTCGCAGGCCCCGGCTCATCTTCCAATTTACTGAAACAGGCTGAAATGTTGGTTTGAAAGACTCCGTTTTCAACCGGTCTCCCTCTTTCAACGCTCTTCCCTGATAACCCCCGATACCTGCACGAAGGTATGTGCTCCTGCTTCCCATTACCAGCTCTGTATCGAAACCACCAGCAACCGCAATATATGCCCTGCATCCCCATTTACATTTACCGAATTCAAGGACATCATCCTTATTCACCTTATAAGGCCGCCAGTTTTGAATACGTTTGCCATTTAAAGAAGGAGTAAGATCCGCTCCGCATACGGCAATATAGGTATCGGTTTCAAACGTGATCCGCGGTCCCAGAAGGGTTGCTTCAAGGGTCGCTTCATTTTCGGAATTTCCGACAAGCAGGTTGGCCGCAGTATGTGCGAAAGGGTCCATGGCGCCGCTGGCAATTACGCCAAATTGCTGATAGGAATACCTTCCCAAATCCTGAAGGCTTGTCAGCATTCCCGGTTTATCAATCGTGATGCTCATGTTCAGCCTCCCTTGCATGGTATTCATCTCGCGTGATTTCATAAAATTTAACTTGATCCCCGGCTTGTAACAAAACAGGAGGTTCCAGGTCAGGTGTAAAAAGCCTTGCCGGTGTTCTGCCGATCAGCTGCCAGCCCCCCGGTGTTTCAATGGGATAAATGCCGGTCTGCTCCCCTGCAATGCCGACACTTCCTTTTGGAATGGACAGCCGCGGTGATGATAGGCGAGGAGCTGCGATCTCCTTTGCCATTCCTCCCAGGAACGGGAAACCCGGTGCAAAACCAAGCATATACACGTAATATGTTCTCTCAGTATGTATTGATATGACTTCCTGTTGGCTTAGCCTGTTGATCCCTGCTACGTTTTCTAGATCAGGGCCAAAGTCACCGCCATAACAAACAGGAATTTCAATGGTCCGGCCGACGGTGACGTTTTCTTCCGGCATCGATTCGATCCTTCTTTTGATTTGTTCAACCACCAGTTCAAATGCTGACTTATTAGGATGGATAAATTTCATAGGATCATATAAAACAGTGAGCGTGGTATAGGCAGGAACCGTTTCAATAAAGCCGTCAAACGGATGATCGTTCAGCCATTTTGCCGTATTATGAATTTGAAGATTCACCTTCTTGTCCATGACAGAGCCAAATTCCAGGAGAATCCCTGCTTCTCCAAAGCTTAAATAGTTAATATTTTGAAACATTACAGCATCCTTTCCCAATCCATTTAATCCACACTATACCTAGAAACCCGATAAAAAACAATAGAATTCTGATAATGGGAAATAATTCAATTCTTCTGCGATTATTCCCCACCAGCCGGTAATAAATTATTTCCAAAAGGGTGTTTTCCCTTATTTTTCCCTTTTTATTTTATAAACAATCCAGTAAAAAAAAACAAAAACGGCCTGAACGGCCGCTTTGTTTATTGGTACATTTTTTCTCTTTGTTTTTGAAGTTCATCATTTTCAAGGAATTCATCATATGTCATCTGCTTGTCAAGAAGACCGTTCGGCGTAATTTCAATAATACGGTTGGCGATCGTCTGAACAAACTGATGGTCATGGGAGGTGAACAACAACGACCCTTTATAATTGATCAATCCGTTGTTCAGCGCCGTAATGGATTCCAGATCCAGGTGGTTGGTTGGATCATCGAGCAGCAACACATTACTGCCGCTAAGCATCATTTTGGACAGCATGCAGCGTACTTTTTCTCCACCTGAAAGAACTTTTGCCTTTTTCATCACTTCTTCGCCGGAAAACAGCATGCGTCCTAAAAAGCCGCGCAAAAAGCTTTCCGACTGATCAACTGGTGAATATTGGCGGAGCCAGTCAACAAGATTAAGTTCGTTATTTTCAAAGTAAGAGCTGTTGTCTTTTGGGAAAAAAGCTTGTGAAGTGGTTACGCCCCATTTAAAGCTTCCACTGTCTGCTTCCATTTCACCCATCAAAATTTTAAAAAGGGAAGTTACTGCAATTTCGTTTTTACCTGTGAAAGCAATTTTGTCCCCTTTATTCATCGTAAAGCTGACGTTGTTCAGCACTTGTTCCCCTTCGATGGTTTTGCTCAAACCTTCCACGCGAAGAAGATCATTTCCGATTTCACGGTCAATTGAAAAATTGACATAAGGATATTTTCGGGTGGATGGACGAATGTCATCAAGAGAAATTTTCTCAAGCAATTTCTTTCTGGACGTGGCCTGTTTAGACTTTGAAGCGTTAGCGCTAAAGCGTGCTACAAAGTATTGCAGTTCCTTGATTTTTTCTTCTTTCTTTTTGTTCTGTTCCTGGGCCATTTTCAGTGCCAGCTGGCTTGATTCATACCAGAAATCATAGTTGCCCACATACAATTGGATTTTGCCAAAGTCGAGGTCCGCCATATGTGTACAAACTTTATTTAAGAAATGACGGTCATGCGAAACGACGATAACGGTGTTCTCGAAATTGATTAAAAACTCTTCGAGCCATTTAATCGCACGAAGATCCAGGTGGTTGGTCGGCTCATCCAGAAGCAGGATGTCAGGTTTTCCAAACAATGCCTGTGCAAGAAGGACTTTCACTTTTTCCGAGCCTGAAAGCTCAGCCATCTTTTTATAATGAAGGTCTTCTCCAATGCCCAGTCCTTTTAAGAGTATGGCAGCTTCCGATTCCGCTTCCCAGCCGTTCAATTCGGCAAATTCTCCCTCAAGCTCTGCCGCTTTAATGCCATCTTCATCGGAGAAATCCGGCTTCATGTAGATCGCGTCTTTTTCCTGCATGATTTCATACAATCGGGCATGCCCCATGATGACCGTCTGCAGAACTTCATTTTCTTCGTATTCGAAGTGATTTTGCTTCAAAACAGCCAGGCGTTCTCCAGGTGTTATATGAACATCACCGGTTTGTGCTTCAATTTCACCGGACAAAATTTTAATAAAGGTGGATTTTCCGGCGCCGTTTGCTCCGATTAAACCATAGCAATTGCCGGGTGTGAATTTAATATTCACGTCTTCAAACAATTTTCGGTCTCCGTACCTGAGACCTACATTAGTAACTGTAATCATAAATTTTATTTCTCCTTCGCTGATTCCATAATCTCAATGATTGTATCATAACATACTCTGCCATACACCGTGCAAGTGGATTTAAACTGCTTTTCTTCCCATGAAAAAGAGCGGAGAAGAAATCCACCCCTCCGCAGTTTATGCTAATCTGAAATTTTTTCTACTATTATATTATACTTCGATGTTTTCCTTTTGCAGCTGTTGGAGCTGTTCAAAGAAGTTGGGGTATGAAACGGTAACGGCGTGACTGTTTTGCAATGACGTTTCTCCTGCACTCAGACATGCAGCGATTGCCAGCATCATTCCAATTCTGTGGTCACCGTGACTGTCAGTCTCGGCCCCTTGCAGAAGTTCCGTTTTCTTGATAATCATCCCATCGGCTGAAGCAGTGATATCTGCACCGAACTTTTTCAGCTCATTAACCACCGTGTCAATACGGTTGGTCTCTTTTACTTTTAGTTCAGCTGCATCCTTAATGACTGTTGTGCCGGAAGCTTGGGTTGCTGCGAGTGCAATGATCGGAATTTCATCGATTAAGCGTGGAATAATTTCTCCGCCGATTTCAATTCCATTAAGCTTGGACGTACGAACGGTAATATCAGCATAGGGCTCTGAATCCATTCCGGACAGCCCAGAGATGGTCAGATCAGCTCCCATTTGTTTGAGAACATCAATAATACCTGTTCTGGTGGGATTCATGCCTACTTTTTTCAAGGTTATTTCACTGTTAGGAATAATGGCCCCTGCCACCAGAAAAAACGCGGCAGATGAAATATCACCCGGAACCTCAATATGTGTTCCTTTTAGGGTTTGGCCATCCTTCAAGCTTGCGGTCTTCCCACTTACCTCCACTTCACATCCAAAGGCTTTCAACATGCGCTCGGTATGGTCCCTTGAGGTATGCGGCTCGGTTACAGAAGTAGTTCCTTCTGCCTTTAAACCAGACAACAGCACGGCGGACTTCACCTGAGCACTCGCAACGGGCGAGTTATAATGAAAACCTTTCGTTTTTCCACCACGGATGGAGAGCGGAACAAAATTCCCATTGTCTCTTCCATCAATGACGGCTCCCGTTTCCCGCAATGGCCCGGTTACCCTTTTCATTGGCCGCTTGGCAATTGAAGCATCTCCAGTAAGACATGAATGAAAAGATGTGTTGGCAAGTATGCCAAGCATTAAGCGAATCGTAGTGCCTGAGTTCCCAACATCCAGAATATCCGAAGGTTCATTCAGACCGTCCAAACCTTTTCCTTCTATTTTAACTGTATCATCCTTCTGCTCAATGGATACCCCCATCTTCCGGAAGCAATCGATGGTGCTCAAACAATCATCACCAGGAAGGAAACCGTTCACGGTTGTTGTGCCTTCTGCTATGGATCCGAACATAACTGCACGGTGGGAAATCGATTTATCTCCGGGAACTTTAAGGGTCCCCTGCAAACCTGATACAGGCCGCAACGTTTTCAACATGTTTTTACCTCCTTATTTACTACATGGCAATGTACGTTGTAAATTGTAATTCTTCCAAGCTTTCTTTTGCCGACTGACGATCTTCCTCAGACTGAAAACTTATCCTCAGCACGCCGTAAATATCTTCTCTGGCTTCGATGACACGAATGTTTGTAATGCTAAGCTTGTTGTCTGCAAGGATTGATGTGACACGGGAGATCACTCCAATATCATCAATGATGTCAACATAAAGGTCATAAAAGGAAGTAATCGCTCCTTTTGCTTTGATCGGCAAGGCATCGCGATAGGTTTTTGCACCTGAAAAATAGTTGTAAAGACCCTGATCATTCTCACTTTTAACCAAATCTTTGACGTATTCCATTTCGTAAGCCCACTCATCGATCAGCTGCAATATATTTTCTTTATTATGCTTGATAATATCCTTCCACATGGCCGGGCTGCTCGACGCAATCCGTGTAATATCTTTAAACCCTCCGGCAGCCAAATCATTGATTTGAGCATGGGAATTGGCATATTGCTCAACCTGGCGTACCAGGCTGGCCGCCACGACATGTGGAAAATGACTGACAACCCCTGTCAGTAAATCATGCTTTTCGGCATCCATAACAATAAATTTCGCATGTGTACCCTTTAGCCATTCCTTCAGTTCATTGATTTGTTCATCCGGTGTTGAAGGGGTTGGAGTCATCATATAGAACGCATTCTCAAACAGATGCGCTTTTGCACTTCCCGGGCCTGACTTATGTGAACCGGCCATCGGATGGCCGCCAATAAAATCGATGCCCTTGTCTTGCAGCTTGTTAGCTTTCTGCATGATTTTGCTCTTTGTGCTGCCTACATCGGTAATCAGTGCTTTAGGCGGGGTTTCAAAAGAAGCAAACCAATCCAGCAAGCGTTCGGTTTCCTCCACTGGAGTTGCCAGAACAATAAGATCAGCAGTTGTTGCTTCTTTCTCCAGATCGCAGCAGATTTCATCCACAATCTGCAGTCTTTTTGCCAAATTTTCATGATCCCGAGAAATGTCATGTCCAACAATAATGCATTCGTGTTCTTTTTTAACTGCCATGGCAATGGATCCGCCGATAAGGCCCAATCCGATCAGCAGTACCCGTTTTTTCACAGTTATTGCTCCTTGTCTGTCATTAAAAATTTCTGCAATGCGTCCAGCAGGATGGAATCATTTACTTCTTTTACATACGGCTGCCCGATCGCTTCAAGCAGCACCATTTTGACCTGGCCGGATGTTGATTTTTTATCTCTCTTCATGGCGCCGAGCAGCTGTTCTGCATCGAGTTGGGATGGAACGCCAGGGTAATTGAACTGTTTTAGCCAGTTGGAGATCTCTTTATAATGAAGGTTTGTGTTTCCAAGCTCCTCGCTCAGTTTCAGTGCAAACCTCATGCCAATCGCCACCGCATCACCGTGAGAGATTGTGCCATAACCGGATTCACTCTCAATAGCATGGCCAAGTGTATGACCGAAATTTAAAATGGCCCGGAGTCCTTTTTCTTTTTCATCCTGTGAAACCACTTCTGCTTTAATCGAGATTCCCTTTTTTAGAATATAAGAAAGGTTTCCCGGCTGGATATCGGATAAGTCAGAGATTTCTTCTTTTAAATAATGGTAAAATTCTTCATCCTGAATCAATGCATGTTTGATGACTTCTGCAAAACCGGAACGCAATTCCGTGAGAGGCAAAGAATCCAGAAAATCAAAGGAATAAAAGACCGCTTCCGGCTGGTGGAACACACCTACCATGTTTTTGCCGAGCGGATGATTAATCCCTGTTTTTCCCCCTACCGCACTGTCGTGGGCAAGTAGAGTCGTTGGGATCTGGATGAATCGGATACCCCGCATGTACGTCCCAGCCACAAATCCTGCCAGATCGCCAATCATCCCTCCGCCAAGCGCTAGTATAAGAGAATTTCTGTCCAACCCTTTTTCCAGCGCAAACGTGAGACTATTATAATAGTTGGAAAATGATTTTTCGCCATCTCCGCCCGGTACAACAAAGTTGTGCACGGGCAGTTCCAAGCCTTGAAGAGCTTCAACGACTTTATCCAGATAAAGTGAGCTGACCGTTTTGTCGGAAAGGATAAGAACACTTGTTACAGCCGGCCTTAACTCATTTATAAAAGGAGAAAGATCCGTAATAATCTCATGTCCAATGAAAACAGAATATTGCTTTGTTTCGGTTTCAACGTGCAAGGTTTCCATTAAAACTCACTCGCCTGCTGGTTATGGCGTGCGATGTTTTCCTTCATTCGCTCGATGTTGTCAGCGCCAAATTGTTCCACAAGGGCAGCGGCAAGTTCCCAGGCAACAACGGCTTCTGCCACAACGCTGGCAGCGGGAACAGCGCAGCTGTCCGAACGTTCAATGCTTGCCTGAAAAGCCTCTTTGGAATCAATATCCACACTTTGCAATGGTTTATATAATGTAGGAATGGGCTTCATAACGCCTCTTACAACAACAGGCATTCCTGTTGTCATGCCGCCTTCAAACCCTCCGGCATTGTTTGTTTTTCTTGAGTAGCCCTCATCTTTGTTCCATGTGATTTCGTCATGGACAAGGCTTCCGGGCTTATGGGCCGCTTCAAACCCAATTCCGATTTCCACTCCTTTAAAAGCATTAATGCTCATCACAGCAGCGGCAAGTTTCGCATCCAATTTACGGTCATAGTGAACATAGCTGCCAACACCGATCGGCATCCCTTCAACAATCACTTCTACAATACCGCCAATCGAATCTCCGTTTTCCTTTGCCTCGTCAATGGCTTTCATCATCTTAAGGCCTGCTTCTTCATCCAAACAGCGGACAGGTGATGCTTCCGTTCTTTCCTGAAGATCTTTAAGAGTGTCATAGTCCATTTTTTCTGCAACTACCCCGCCAATCTCGATGACATGGCCGCCAACCTGGATACCCAACTCTTTTAGTAATTGTTTCGCAACAGCTCCGGCTGCTACTCGTACTGTCGTTTCCCTTGCGGATGAACGCTCCAATACGTTTCTCATATCCCGGTGATTATATTTAATCGCTCCATTTAAATCAGCATGCCCGGGACGGGGACGCGTAATTTGGCGTTTCACTTCTTCACTATCATCTTCAAGGGGTTCAGCACCCATGATTTTCGTCCAGTGTTTGAAATCGCGGTTTTCAACTGCCAGTGTAATCGGCGAGCCCAGCGTATAGCCGTGGCGCACGCCGCTGTTAATGATGGCCTGGTCCTTTTCGATCTGCATCCTGCGGCCGCGGCCGTGCCCTTTTTGTCTGCGGGACAGTTCTTCATTGATGGCCTGCGCAGTTAAAGGCAGTCCCGATGGCACACCTTCCAGGATGGTAGTTAGCTGTGGTCCGTGTGATTCTCCGGCTGTTAGGTATCTCATGTTACATTTCCTCCAGTTTCTCTTAATGGAATATAAAAAAAGCCCCTGCTAAAAAAATAGCAGGGACGAATTTATTCGCGGTACCACCCTCATTGCGGACAAACATCATCCACCTCTTCATTCAGGATAACGGTAATTAACCGTCCTTTTTTATAGGTCTGATCAACCAACCGTTCAAAAAGGAAGCTCGAGGGTGTAATTCGCATTCTCCTTTGTGCTGATTCTCACCGTCCATCAGCTCTCTTTATAACAGGGAGAAGAATACTACTGTTGCCTGTCATTGCATTTTAAGATTGTATTATATCAAGTTTTAACATGGTTAACGCGGATTGTAAAGAGAATCAGAGGAATTTTTATAATTTTACAGTTTCTCTAAAAAAATCTGAAAATAAGACCTTGACAAGATATACTGACATGCTTTAAAGTAGCAAACAATACTCAATAAAATTTATTCGGAACTGTTTTTTTCGGAAGGCCTAAACGGCATCGGAACATTAGCTAGGTCCATCCCTATTAACAGCCATGGATTGATTTTCAAATAAGAGGAGGAGCTTAAATGTCTAAAGAGCTAGAAGAATTACGAAGTGAAATTGAAGCGGTCGATGAACAGATCCTGAGTTTACTGAACAATCGTGCCGCCATTGTAAAAGACATTGGAAAACTAAAAGAAATGCAAGGTGTAAAACGTTTTGATCCTGTCCGGGAACGCAAATTGCTGGATCTGATCGAAGCCAGAAATGAAGGACCATTTGAGACCTCTACTCTTCAATATATCTTTAAGCAAATCTTTAAAGCGAGCCTTGAGCTCCAGGAAGATGACAACCGCAAAGCACTCTTGGTATCCCGTAAAAAGAAACCGGATGATACGATTATCAATATTAAAGGAGAGCAAATCGGAACAGGCGAACAGCATTTCGTGATGGGACCTTGTGCTGTTGAAAGCTACGAACAAGTGAAGCAAGTGGCCAAAGCACTTAAAGATCAGGGCTTAACCCTCATGCGTGGCGGAGCTTTTAAGCCGCGTACCTCTCCATATGATTTCCAGGGTCTTGGAATGGAAGGCCTGAAGATTCTGCGCAGGGTTGCAGATGAGGAAAATCTTGCTGTCATCAGCGAAATTCTGAACCCTAACGACTTGGAAGAAGCGCTCGACTATGTTGATGTAGTTCAAATCGGTGCCCGCAACATGCAGAACTTCGAACTATTGAAAGCTGCCGGCGCCATCCGCAAGCCTGTACTATTAAAGCGCGGACTTTCAGCCACTATTGAAGAATTCATGTACGCTGCTGAATACATCCTGGCTCAAGGTAATGACCAGATCATCCTTTGTGAGCGTGGAATACGAACATACGAAAAAGCAACTCGAAATACGCTTGATATTTCTGCTGTACCGATCCTAAAACAAGAAACTCATCTTCCTGTAATGGTTGATGTAACACATTCTACAGGAAGAAAGGATCTCCTGCTTCCTGCAGCAAAAGCGGCCCTTGCTATTGGAGCAGATGGAGTAATGGCAGAGGTTCACCCTGATCCTGCCGTCGCATTGTCCGACTCTGCGCAGCAGATGAACATTCCTCAATTCCATGATTTCATGAACGAAATTAAAAAACACGCAGCTGTATTCACATCTTAACCTAAAAAGACGGTCCCTCCAAGGGCCGTCTTTTTGTGTGCAGAGACCACCCCTTCCGCCCTTTTCCTGTGGTATACTTTCCTTATTGCACGAAAAGGAAAAGGATCTAACTTATGGAAAAAACACAAACACTTCAACAAAAAGCGTTACTTTTTTGCCGATTGGTTTTCCCTGTTTTGATTACCCAGCTTGGCATTTATGCCATGAATTTTTTGGATACCGTAATGTCCGGCCATTCAGGAGCGGGACAGCTCGCCGGGGTCGCGATCGGATCGAGTATTTGGGTACCTGTTTTTACAGGTTTAAGCGGGATTTTAATGGCTCTGACCCCCATTGTTTCACAGTTTAACGGTGCTGGAAAAAAGGACAGCGTTCCAGGAGCGGTGATACAAAGCCTTTATTTGGGGCTTGCTTTGGCGGTTGCCGTCATACTGGCGGGATACTTTGTTCTCGATCCCCTTCTTCACGCCATGCATCTTGATTCAACAGTCAGTGTTGTGGCAGGAGGATATTTAATCGCGTTGTCAACGGGCATTATTCCTCTCTTTTTATACAATGTTCTCAGATCGTTCATTGATGCTCTCGGAAGAACCCGGGTGTCCATGTTTGTGACCGTCGCCGCTCTCCCGGTCAATGCGCTTTTCAATTATCTCCTTATCTTTGGGAAATGGGGATTTCCGGAGCTTGGGGGAATTGGAGCAGGTTATGCTACAAGCATTACCTATTGGTTCATCTCTGTTCTAACATTTATAATCATTCATAAAGTGGAACCATTTTCCCTCTACCATGTTTTTCACCGCTTTCCGGCCGTATCAATCCACGCCTGGAAGGAACAGCTGAAAATTGGCATTCCCATCGGTTTTGCCATCTTTTTTGAAACCAGCATCTTCGCCGCGGTGACGTTGCTTATGAGTTCTTTCAGCACAGCGACAATTGCAGCTCATCAATCGGCCATTAACTTTGCGTCATTTCTTTACATGCTGCCCCTCAGCATATCGTTCGCCCTAACGATCGCTGTTGGTTATGAGATTGGCGCAAAACGTTATTCCGATGCGAAGCAATACAGTTATCTCGGGATGGGCACTGCAGTGATATTGGCCCTTCTCTGTGCGGGCGGCCTTTTGCTTTGCCGTGAACAGGTTGCGGGACTGTATTCAAGTGATCCTTCAGTGATCTCCCTAACGAAACATTTCTTGCTGTACGCGGTGTTCTTTCAATTGTCGGACGCGATAGCCGCTCCCATCCAAGGCGCACTGCGCGGATATAAAGATGTGAATGTCACCCTCGTTTTATCCTTGATTTCATATTGGGTGATCGGGCTGCCTGTGGGCTATATTCTTGCAACCTCCACCTCTCTAGCTGCGTATGGCTATTGGGTCGGTTTGATCTCCGGGCTGGCGATGGGCGCGATCCTGCTCTATTTGAGAATGGCCTATATTCAAAAAAAACAAATAAAAAAGACAGATTCATCAGCACAATGAATCTGTCTTTTTGTATGAATTACGATAATTTAAACAGCAACTTCCTCAGCACAGGCACTAAATAGCTAACCAATTCCGCTGCACTCGGTACGACAACCTGGTGGCTGCCATATATATTTTTCATCAGATTTTGAGCTTCCTCTGTCACTTTTCCATTGGAAATGTACATGCCAAGAATCTCGATTCCGAGCTTGCGCGTATGCGTAACCGCTTCATGGGTGTCAAGTATGCCAAGGTTTTCGTAATCAAATGCTGCAGGTTCTCCATCGGAAAAAACAAGCAAAAATTTTTGTTTTTCCTTGCGCCTTAGCAAATCCTCAGCTTTTTTCCGGATCGAGTAGCCATCCCGGTTGTCTTCCTGAGGCTCCAGCTGCAGAATTTCCGGACCATATTGATTTTTTAGCGAATGGTTGAATGAAATAACTTCTTGAAAATAATTGGGCTGACTGTCTTTTTTAGCATCTGCAGCATCCTCCCAAAACCCAACAATTGAATGTGGGATCCTGACAGCTTTCAAGGTTTCATGGAACAAAACAATCGCTTGGTGAGTTTCATCCATTTTGTCAAACATGGAGGCGGAACAATCGACCAGCAAGGTGAACACGGCATCGAGCTCTTGCGGCGATTCCATTTTTTTATAAAACAAGCGCGGGTTTTTATCCGTCAACAGCCGCGTCAGCTTCTTGCTCAAGCGCCCAAAATGCAGATCCTGATTAGGTACATTCTTTTTGTGTTCAATCGTTTTCAGGAAACTTTGCTTCAATAAGCTGATCGAAGGCTGAACGGCTGATTTGATTTCCTGGTATTTTTTCAATTCCTGTGGAGTCGGGAACCTGGTCTCCACCTTTTTCTCAACTGCATACCGGTTCATCTCTCCATAAGGAAATACTTCCTTTCCGGGAGCGCTTCCCTTTTCATCCAGTCCGGCGTCCATTTCACCCGAAAAATCGTTGCCTTTCGACTGTTTTGCTCCGGCCTGTACCGCACCAAATGCCTGGTCTCCTTCTTCAGCCCTTCTTCCTCCTTCGCCAAGTAAGTCAGTTGATGTACCCTGATCCAGGTCAAATTGCAGAAATGAATCCGTCGGTGACGAGGTTTCCTCATGCCAGCTTGGCATTTCCTCATGCTCGGTGTCTTGCCCGTCCGTTTCTTCTTCCGTTTCCATGGTGTGTGGAGCTTTAACTTCGTTTTCTCTCGTAAGGTCCTTGAACGTAGCCGTTGTGGATTCATAAAAGGATAAATAGGAAGTTATCATATCCTTAATATCCCATTCCCGAAGAATTTTTTGTATCACCTGCATGATCTCTGCGATTTCCTTGGTGCTGTCGGCTTTATTCAACTGAAGGAGCGGCGCACGAATTTTGTCATAAAACCCGCTCAGGGGAGAATTCTGCTGCACAAGGCGGTGATTGGCCAGTAAAAAGATACTGCAGAAAAAAGCGTCAAGCCACTTTCTTTGCTGGAGGTGCTGGCGCAGCTGCCGTTGAAAGTACGTGAGAAGAACCTTTTTTCGTTCTGAAAAAGAAACCGCCATTCCCGGCCTTCTTGCAATGCATTCCTTCTCGAGCCGGTAATCTTCAGCAAAAAGCAGAAGATGCTTTAAAAACTGATGATGTTTTTCCTGTTTAAACGACTGAAGTGCTTCTTGTAACACTCGGAGATCACTGAAATAAAAGTTTCCAAAGCTGCGCAAATACACTTCACTTTTTAACCCCTGAAGCTGGACCGGTCCAGGATATGTCATCCAAAACTGGCTGACATGGATGAAGTGGCCAGGTTTATTTAAGTAGGAATGATACGAAAACTCAACCTCCAGCTTTGGATCTCTTGATAAAGTTTTCGCCAAGTCTATAAGCTGCATATGAAGAAAAGCGTCAATCTTGGTATCTGCAAACGATAAAAACTTCATGTGGTTACACCTCCTTTTTACGCTGTCGGAGTTTTCTGGAGTCTCGCACCTTCCACTCCAACCAACTGGTCAATGAACTAAAGAAAAAGAGTGTCGGCGATGTTGTGGATCAGTGTCCTTTCCCGTTCATCCTCCAATTTATCGGTAACCGCTCTTTGTATGGCGCGTTTTGGAGGCATATATGCAGAAAGATCTGCGGCATCAAGCAACGCCCGGATGGATGCTGCATCCTCCGAGAGCTGGCCGGTGCTGGTTTGCTGAACCAAATCAGCAGAAAACTGAACAAATGACTTTAATAATTCTTCATCCTTCTGCTCAGACTGGTTGAGAAGCATCTCATACAGTGTATCTCCCTGTATATACGGCACTTCAATCACTACAAACCGGTTTTTTAACGCTTCATTTAATGGAACGGTGCCGATATAACCTTCATTAATGGCTGCAATGACGTTGAAGCCTTCAGACGCTTTAAGCAGTTCGCCGGTAAACGGATTGGTCACCGTTCTCCGGTAATCCAGAATCCCATTCAGGATCGGCAAGGTTTCCGGCTTGGAAACGTTAATTTCATCAATATATAAAAAGTGGCCGTTTACGGCGGCCTTTGTCACCGGCCCTGGTATAAATTCAATTTCAGAATGGCCATTTTCATAGGTGATCGTCTTGTGGCCAAGCAATGCTTCCGCATCAAGATCCACTGAACAGTTGATCGAGTGGAGTGGTTGCTTAAAGAGAAATGATAAATACTCTGCGAGCTTCGTTTTTCCTGAACCGGTTGGCCCTTTTAACAAGACATTTTTACCCATCAGAAGTGAGATGACGGCGTCACTTACGATCTCCTGATTTTCTGAGGTATACCCTTTGTTCCCGATCAAATGCTGATAATCACTTGTTCGGTTTACAAGGTTATTTCTGAAATTGTTCAGCTTTTCCAATAATCCATTTGGCAAATTCAAATCATCTATACTCATGGGAAAAATTCCTTTCATCCATATAAACTGTAAACACCTATTATATAGTATCTCTCTTCCCATGTCCTTTCAAATACCTGGTTTTCCCTCGCATTGACATTACCCTTGAATCTCTTTAGAATTTAGAATTAGTACCAAGTGCTAAATGACGTAAAGGACGTGTTTTTTTGAGTAAAAAAGTAGCTCTAGTCACAGGCGGAACAAGAGGCATCGGTAAGGCGATCGCATCAAAGTTTGCGGCTGAAGGATACAATCTTGTCTTGAATTTTATGAGAAAAAAGAAAGATGCTGAACAAACGAAGCAAGAATTTGAAGAAAAATACGGAATTACCGTTCATATTGTAAAAGCAAATGTAGGTGACCTGGAACAAATTAAAGCCTTGTTTACGGAAGTGGACCAAACATTTGGCCGTTTGGACGTCTTCATCAACAATGCGGCTTCCGGTGTCTTGCGCCCTCTTATGGAAATCGAAGAATCCCATTGGGACTGGACACAGGATATTAATGCAAAAGCATACCTGTTTGCTGCCCAGCAAGCAGCAAAACTGATGGAGAAAACGGGTTCAGGAGCCATCGTGGCCCTCTCCAGCCTTGGTTCCATCAGAGCCCTTCCAAATTACGTTGCTGTCGGGGTGTCCAAAGCCTCTGTTGAAGCAATCACCCGTTATTTGGCGGTAGAATTGGCTTCCATGAACATTGTGGTTAATGCCGTTTCCGGCGGTGCGGTTGATACAGATGCATTGAAGCATTTCCCCAACCGCGAGGAATTATTGGATGAAGCGAAACAAAAGAATCCAGCGGGCCGCATTGTTGAGCCGGCAGATCTTGCGGAAACCGTGTATTTTTTATGCACCCCTGCTGCAAGCATGATCAGGGGTCAGACCATTATTGTGGATGGCGGGCTGTCCCTTTTAGCGTAAAAAAGTATCAAAAACGCTCCTGTTACGAGGGGCGTTTTTCTTTTTAAAAAAAAGATTGACTGACCGGTCATTTCAGGAATATAATAGGAAAGTATTAATAATATAAGTTATGCATTCGCCCACTGACCAGTGGGTCATTTTTGTGATGCATTCATTTAATAAAAGATAGGAGACGCTATATGAACAATGAATTAACCCCCTCAATCAACCGTAATATGGTCCTCTTGGGCCTCGTTATTGGTATGTTTTTTAGTGCCATGGAACAAACTGTGGTCGGTACTGCTATGCCGACCATCATTGGTGAATTGAACGGTTTTTCCATATTCGCCTGGGTCACTACCGCTTACCTTATTACGTCCACCACTATTATTCCGATTGTAGGTAAGCTTTCCGACCTTTATGGACGCCGGTTGCTTTATTTGATTGGTACGGTCATTTTCGTCATTGGGTCCGCCCTTTGTGCGACCGCCAGCTCCATGGAAGAATTAATTATTTACCGTGGTATTCAAGGTCTTGGCGGCGGTATGATCATGCCGCTTTCCCAAACTATCATTGGTGATATTTTCACTGCCGAGCAGCGTGCAAAGTGGCAGGGTGTCTTCGGTGCCATTTTTGGTTTAAGCTCTGTCATTGGTCCATTCATTGGTGGATTCTTGGTGGATACCATCAGTTGGCACTGGATTTTCCTGATTAACGTGCCATTTGGCTTGTTATCCGCTATTTTAATCTTTATTGGAATGAAACACGAAATGGTTCGGCCAAAAAACGAAGTCAATATCGACTACTGGGGCATTATCACTCTGATCCCGGCTATCGTTCTGTTGTTGCTCGGCCTCACTTTTGGTGGAGATAAATTTGAATGGGGATCGCTCGAAAGTGCTTTAATCTTTGGTTCATCGATCCTGCTGATGATCGTTTTTGGGTTCGTGGAGAGAAAAGCAAAAGAACCTGTACTTGATCTGACTTTGTTCAAAAACCGTGTGTTTGCTGCAACGAATGCATTAGGCTTTTTGCTGGGGCTTGGAATGTTTGGTGCGATTATGTTCGTTCCAATGTTCATGCAGGGCATTTTGGGTGTAACACCTACACAGGCCGGATCAACCATGACGCCAATGATGATCTCCCTTATCCTTGCAAGTATCGTTGGGGGAAGACTTTTGTTGAAACTCCCATACCGGACTGTATTGACAGCAGGTATGCTGATTACAGCATTCGGATTTTACTTGATGAGCACAATGGGCGTGGAATCTAAAGAAATTACAGCTTATGCTTATATGATTATCATGGGATTCGGCATGGGTCTTGTTATGCCTACCCTTATGATTGCCATACAGAATGAATTTCCGAAAACGAAACTCGGTGCTGTTACATCGGCATCCACCTTCTTCCGTTCCATTGGCGGTACAATCGGCATTACTGTCTTGAACGTCGTTATGAACCACTCTCTGGAGACCAACATGAAAGATGTAGTAAAAGAACAGAGCAATCCGATGCTTCAAGGCATTTTCCAAAAACTTGCAGATAAAACAGATGCCTTGTTCAGCCTTCTAATTCATCCAGATATGCTTAAACTTCCGGGTTCAATTAAAGGTACGGTGATCCACTCCATTCAAACGGCTTGGAGCAGTTCGTTTACGACCGTCTTTATGACCGGCCTTATTTTCATCGGGGCAGGTATTATTGTTGCCCTTTCTGTAGGCAGCGGCCGTATTAAAAATGAACCTACGCAACAGGAAACAACGGTTCCTTTGGCGGATCAAGCTGCAGGAGAACTCTAAAACCAAAAGACATGAAGCTATTTTCGCTTCATGTCTTTTTTATTCGGAAAAAAAACCTTCCAGAAACGGGCCCCATTTTTCGAATTCTGTTAAAAATCCATCATGGCCAAAAATGGTATTCACTTCATGAAAGAGGGCCTTTTGGCTTTCTTCGTTCACGCTTTCTGTAAAAGTTTTCATCATCGCCGGCGGATATAACAGGTCCTCTGTAAATCCGAGACAGAGCATTTTTGCCCTGTATCCTTTGCTTGCTTGATGGATGCCTCCTCTTCCTCTGCCAATGTCATGGCTGTCCATCGCTTTCAGTAAGGTCAGGTAGCTGTTGGCATCAAACCGCTGGGACAGCTTTTGGGCCTGATAATGCAGGTAAGTCTCAACGGAAAACGAAGCTTCATCTGATATGGAATACCATTCTTCCGTTTGTTCCCGTTGAAACCGCTGATTAAATAACGTTCCCGAACGGTAGGTCAGCATTCCAATCATTCTGGCAATGCCAAGCCCTTTGGCAGGTGACACTTCTGATGAATAGTTCCCATTATTCCATTCCGGATCACTCACAATCGCCGTTCGCCCAATGGCATTGAAACCAATGGCATAATCGCTTAAGGCAGGTGTGACCGCAATGGGAATCAAACGGTCCATAAAATCAGGGTAGAGCAAGCCCCATTCCATAACCTGCATCCCGCCAAGCGATCCACCGATGACTGTGTCAAGGGAATGAATGTGAAGAACTTCAAGCAATCGTTTTTGAGCATTAACCATGTCTCGGATGGTAATGAGCGGAAAATCCCCGCGATATCTCTCCCCTGTCAAAGGGTTGATGGAAAGCGGTCCTGTCGTCCCTTCACAGCCGCCAAGAACGTTGGTCGTAATCACCTGGTATTTTTCTGAATCGATATATTGGCCTGGCCCAATGAGTCCTTCCCACCACCCAGGTCCAATTTCTGTCGTCATCGTATATTGATTTCCTGTAAGTGCATGGCACACCAAAATAGCCGGAGCATCAGCCGCTCCTTTGCGCTGATAGGCAATATGAACATCAGTTAATGTTTTGCCGGATTCCAGAACGAGATTCCCTATTTCTGCCACTTCATTTCCAATTGCTGCCTGTGCATTTGCCATCAGATATCCCTCCGATTTTATCAAACAAAAAACACCTCTCTTTTTAGATTCAGAGAGGTGCAATCATCCATTTTGGGGTTGTACCGTCTCTTATCTGTCAAAGTGTTTTACCTTTGCAGGATTTGGCACCAGTACAGAATAATCTCTGCAGGTTGCCGGGTATCATCGGGCCAGTCCCTCCACCACTCTTGATAAGAGTTTACTATTCGTTTTTATGAACAACTTTAATACGTTCAAAAATACAGCAGTCTTACAAATTTGTCAATTAAATTCCGAAAGTTTTTTATTGTTTGTCTTCGTGTTTGCCTTCCTCCTCCAGCGGGTAAAACTTAAGTATACTATATTCCAAAAGAGGTGAGGGTATGCCTTCTTACCAAAGAATCCTGGTTGGTGTTGACGGTTCCCGTTCATCGGAAGTGGCGTTTTACAGAGCGATTGAAGTGGCAAAAGAATATCGTGCCAAGTTGTATATCGTACACATAACTGAAGACCGCCTTCCGGCTGCTCCACTTGATGCCGGAGCCATTAATATTGAAATGGACAGAGATCGGATTGCAGCAGGAACACTTTTGGACGACTATGAAAAATTGGCCAGAAACCATGGACTAACACATGTAACCACTTTATCAAACTCAGGATCGCCCAAAATGGAAATTCTCTCATTTGCCTCCATGCATGAATCAGATTTGATTGTTTGTGGTGCAACAGGATTAAATGCGATGGAACGCATTTTTATCGGAAGTGTCTCACAGTATATTACGCGCCATGCCAATTGTGACGTACTGATCGCAAGAAACAGCCAAAAAATTACATCCTCAGGATTAAGCATCAAAAGTACGAGCCAACGATAAAAACCCCCGTCCGCGAATGACGGGGGCATGGATTATTTGCTGAATGTATGGTTTCCGATAACCGTACAAGCAGGTTTCGTATCGAGCCATCTGCTAACGGCTGTCTTTTTATTGTAAAAGAACAGAGCACCGTTCGTGTTATCATAACCAGATAAGGCCTTGTCTACAGCCTTTTCCGACTCGGGAGAAGGTTTCTTTAAATTGTTCTCCATAACCGGCTGAAATTGTCCTTTGTCGTAGATGACGTCATGAATGGAATCAGGAAAGCCGTCATCATCAACGCGGTTCAGGACAACAGAGGCCACCGCTACCTTTCCTTCAAAGCTTTCTCCCATTGCTTCTGCTTCAACAAGAGAAGCGAGCAATTTTTTATCTTCCGGCGTTGCTTTTATTTGTTCTGATGGAGCGTTTGTTTTTTCATGGCTTATTCCCTTTACTGGCTGCACCTTTAAATTTTGTCCCGGATAAATCAAATTGCCGGTAAGTCCATTCTCTTTTTTGATCTCCTGAAACGGCACATTATAGGATTGCCCCAGCTTCCAAAGAGTATCCCCTTCTTTAACGGTATGTGCACTGGCTCCTGTACCTCCAGCTATAGAAAGCCCAATGGCTGTGATTCCTGTGATGATACTCACCTTTTTAAACATGAATCGTTCCTCCTTGAGTCGTAAAATTTCGTCTGCGGTGAAAATGATGATTCTAGACAAAATGCGGACGTTTTTACCTATCGCAGTCCCTAGGAGGTAGGTTTCGGGTAATCATGTTATTTTGTGACCATTGACTCACAGATTGTCTTTTTACATGAACATATTGTCCCCCTCATAAACTAAAATAAAAAGCGATCAGAGAGGATGAAGAGCGTGACCCTTCTAGAACGTATTGAAATGCTTTTTGGTTCCATGCATAATCCCTCTTCCAGACAGCTTTTAACGGCCATTAAACAATTGGATGTCCGCCTCGAGGATGTAACCCCTTTCTTAAAAGAACCGGGCAATAAACCTTACGGAAGACAGATGTTTTATCAGAATGATCACATTGAAATTCTTGTTATGCAATGGTCAACTTATCTCGACTGTGCTCCTCATGATCATGGCCAGTCCTATGGTTGGGTTCAGATTATTGCTGGCAGCTCAGACCATTGGATTTATGAGATTTCTCCTGCCAGCCTTCCATTGGAGAGATTAAATCGGAAAGAAAAAAGCGGTTCCTATTTGAATGTGGGCAAAGGAATGATTCATAAAATGGGATCCCGAGGAGAAGAGCCTTTGATTACACTGCACGTTTATACACCACCAATCAGCGGGATGAAGGTCTATGATTTAAATAAATGCGCGGTCTGTATCGTATCCGAGGATTGCGGTGCCTGGTGGCCAGAGGAACAAAAGCAGCAGCTTAAAACGGTTCGTCTAAAAGGGCCATGGGAAATTGAAACTTAAATCATTTCATATATCATGATTTCAGGTCATTTAAGACCTTGTGCACAAAGCAGTCCACTTTTTCCTACCGTTTTATTTCTTTTTTACCCTTACCTCCTCACGTCCACTCTTAAGGGTTGAAACTCTCTCTCATCGTGTTAAGATAAGAACTTATATGATGAAATTGACTACACGGCTATAAGGAGAGGTTGCATGTTAGAAAAAAAGAAAGTGCTTTTTATTGGAGCAGGTTCAATGGCAGAAGCAATTGCTGCCGGAATGGTCACACAGGATAAGCTGCCTGCCAGCAACATTACAATGACAAACAAACAAAATGAAGAACGAAGAATTGAACTCATGAAAAAATACAAGGTCGGGGCGTTGCCCTACCATGAAGCTAAAATTGATGAAGCCGACGTCATTCTTTTGGCCATGAAGCCAAAAGATGCAGAAAATGCATTGTTGGAGCTTGCTCCTCATGTGAATTCAAACCAAATCATCATGTCGGTATTAGCAGGTATATCGACTTCTTATATGGAAGAATTGCTTCCAGAAGGACAGCCGGTGATCCGGGTGATGCCGAACACGTCAAGTACGATCGGAGAATCAATCACAGCTATAACAGGCGGAAATTCGGTATCTATGGAGCATATTGAACTGGCCAAAGCGTTGTTTTCTGCGATCGGAAGAGTAAAAGTAATTGATGAAGAGCAAATGGACGTTTTCACAGGAATTGCGGGAAGCGGACCAGCCTATATTTATTACATTCTTGAGCATATTGAAAAAACAGCGGTGGCCGAGGGACTGGATGAAGACATGGCAAGAGAGATTGCTGCCCAAACTATATTTGGCGCCAGCAAAATGGTGCTTGATACAAATGCTGATCCGGAAACCTTAAGAAAAAGAGTAACTTCCCCTAACGGGACAACAGCCGCCGGACTTGATGCCCTTCGTGAAAATCATGCAGGACAGGCATTTTCAGAAGCCATTCTAAGTGCCAAGAAAAGGTCAGCTGAAATCCGGAAGGAATTTGAGAAAGTTTCTGTTTAAAACTGCAACGCGATTATCCCAATTCATTTTGGGGTGATCGTTTTTTGTTTGGAGTAATTAAAGGTATAGCCTTCCCTGCTCTTCTTCATACTGTTAGAGAGAAACGGAAGGAGCTGTCACAACATGCCTCGTTTTAAGATCATTGATATGATTCTCTTGGCAACCATAGCCACTGTTTTTATATGGTCAGCGATTCAACCCCGGGATTACTTTACCTGGGCTCTAGAGGTCACACCCGCTGTGGCATTGTTACTTGTTCTTCTCTTCACGTATCATCGTTTTTCACTGACCACTCTCTCTTATACAGTCCTTACTGTTTTGATTCTCTTGATGTTTATCGGAGGGCATTATACCTATGATGATGTTCCTTTGTTTGAAAGCATCCAAAAAGCCGGCCACTTCCAGCGGAATGATTACGACCGATTTGGCCATTTTTTGAAAGGGTTTGCGATTCTGCCCATTCGGGAAGTGCTCTTCCGTTCAACGGGTATAAAGAACAAATTTTGGACAAGCGCCATCAGCATGAGTTTTGTCATGTCCATCGCTGCCCTGTATGAAATTGTTGAATGGCTGACAGCAAAAATCGCCGGTACACCGGCAAAGGATTTTTTGGGCACACAGGGGGATCTATGGGACTCCCAATGGGACATGAGCCTCGCCTTTCTGGGCGCCATTGTGTGTTTAATCCTGTTCACCCGTTTTCATGACAGAAAAATGTCTGAGTCAGGATTGAAACCGAAGCAGGACGCGGTCAACTGATGAACCGTATCCTTCTCCAAATAAATTTAAATGCACGAGGTAAAAGAGCTGATACAATTCTTTCCGATCCTCATAGTCTTGTCCGAGCGGACGATAGTATGTATACGCTTCATAAAAGGAAGGAGAATATCCTCCAAACAGTTCGGTAAACGCCAGATCCATCTCACTGTGCCCCGTAAAGTATGGCCGGATCAATTAACACCGGTTCTCCCTTTGAATCACTCATCCAGTTTCCTCCCCCACAAATCCCCATGAAGCAATGAGACTTCCGGCTGCTAAGGAATCCATTGTGTCAAATCATCCATCAGTTTCAGGAGGTTCTCATACCTCCTGCCATGGATGGTTTTAACCCTAATTGCACCTGGCGCTTGTTTTAAATAGGGAGAAATACGCTGAATCAACTTGTCTTGAAACATAAACAACACCACCTGTTTCATATAGTTTGAAGATCATGCATTTAAAACGAATGGAGCAGAAGGTGAAGATAGATGCAAATGTTCATTGGATTAAAAGAAGGCATCCACGCCAGGCGAAATATGCTGCTTTCCATGCAGCAGGAGGATGGTTCTTTTCGATTTTGTTTTGAAAACCCGGTAACCACGGATGCATATTTATTGGTGTTGCTTGTTCTATTTAACTGGAAGGATCATCATCTGAAAGACGTACTTGCCCGGCGGATTCTCTCCAAACAATCTTCCGATGGCACATGGAGAGTTTACCCTGATGAAAAGAAAGGCAATCTTTCTGTAACCATCGAAGCGTATTGTGCGCTTTGCTATTATGGGCAGGACATTCATGACGAAAACATGCAGCGGGCGAGAAGCTTTATTTTGTCAGAAGGAGGCTTAAAAAAAGCAACTTTACTGACCAAAGCCTTTTTGTCAATGAATGGAATACTTCCCTGGCCCCGTCTCCCTTTTGATCCCGGCCTGTTAATGAATTTGCCGGCCATATCACCGCTTCAGTTTTTTGACTTTAGCAGTTTCGCCCGCATCCATTTTGTACCCATTATTGCTGGCATGAGAAACCAATTTTCAATATCTCACCCTTCTAAAGAATACCTTGCCGATTTAGCTCCCTCCCGCGACAGCAAAAGCTGCTGGGAGGAAATTGAAAATCAATCCTTTATCCGCTTTTTTAGCGATCATGCCGTTCCTTCCGACTCGATCGATGCAAAGCTGGAAAAGTATATGTTAAACCGAATCGAGAAGGACGGAACCCTGCTCAGCTATGCTATTTCGACTGTTTTTATGGTATATGGACTTCTCTCTTTGGGATACTCCATGGATTCTCCCGTTATCCAGAATGGGATTTACGGCATCATTTCTCTACTTTGCTACAATGGGCAGCATTACATCGTCCAAAACTCGCCCTCAGCTATTTGGGATACTTCCCTAAGCTTATACGCTTTGCTGGAATCAGGAATGTCACCTGCAGACCCGTGTATCCAACAAGGAATCCATTTTTTACTGAAACATCAGCATACCGAAAAAGGCGATTGGCAGTACCACTGTCCAGAAGCTGCTCCGGGAGGATGGGGATTTTCGGAAAGCAATGCAATTCACCCTGATCCGGATGATACCCAGGCAGCATTGCGGCCGCTTTCTGTTCTTGCCCATTATTCTGGCCAGATTCTTCATTCCTGGCAAAAGGGAATCAACTGGCTTTTAGCCATGCAAAATGATGACGGGGGCTGGGCATCCTTCGAAAAAAATACAAATAAAGCATGGCTTGGGGAGCTTCCCATAGACCATGCGTATGACGCCTTAATTGATGCTTCGTTTGCAGACATGACAGGCAGGATCCTCGAATTTCTTGGAACATACAGTCCGCTCACCCTAAATGACACATCCATCCAGAAAGCGGTCAACTGGTTACATCATAATCAGGAAGCTGATGGATCATGGCTCGGCCGCTGGGGAGTTTGCTATCTGTATGGAACATGGGCCGCTGTTACCGGTTTGGCTGCGGCAGGCCATTCCCTTCAGGATAATGATCATTTAAAAAAAGCTGAGAAGTGGATCCGTAACGTTCAGCATGATAACGGAAGCTGGGGGGAATCGTGTGCAAGTGATATTTATCAAACCTATACGCCACTTCCCTATGGAACCCTTGTCCAAACCTCCTGGGCACTAGACAGTCTTACCTGTCTGCATTCCGCGCCTACCCCCGAAATTGAAAAAGCGGTCCGATATCTGCTTCATGCACACGATCTGCCAGGAACTCAGCCTTATCCGACAGGCACCGGCCTCCCAGGCTACAATTATGTGATCTACCACAGCTACAGCCATATCTATCCTCTTCTGGCTTTAAGCCATGTGCATACGAAATACGTCAGTCAAGGTGCGGGCTGAGCCGCCCGTACCCTGTGTCGTATACAGCCTGCGCGATCACCCTGTGCCCGACGCTGTTCGGATGGATGCTGTCCCAGGACAAAAGTTCTTTTTCACGTCCAACGAATAAAGAATAAATGTCCGCCACTTTTACATTCGGCAAGGTTTGAAAGCTCTCGATATGGCGGTTGAAAAGCCTGACCCATTTGTATGCGGTGTCCCAGCGGTGGTAAGGATTATAAATATTCGTCAGCCGGATAATATAGCTGCTTCTTCCTTTTTCTTTAAGCTGAATAATCTGTTTCAATATATGGCTCATATTTTTTTGGCACTCTTTTAACGTCATGTGCAGTTCTGCCTCTTGTTTGTTTAACAAGTATTTTTTTCCGGCTTTGATCAAGTCATTTCCTCCGGCGGTTATCGTAATAATTTCCGACCGTTGCAAAGCCTTTCTCACCTTCGGTTCCTCAATGGATGCCAAAACATCCTGGGTCGTATACCCGTTTTTGGAGTAGTTATGAAGGTCGTACGACTTAAGCAACGCATGCTCGGTCAACAGATGATACCTTTGAGCAAAGCTTCCCCATTCATCAGAAGAACCGATTCCTACGGAAATGGAGTCCCCCAAGGCAGTATAATGAGAATGCACTTTCCAAGATAAGCCCATCGTGCTCGCACCTTTCGCACTCAATTATTTATAAAATATGAAGAAAGAGGGAAAGAGGTACGAAAATTCCGAATAAATTTCTTGCCAATTATTTTGATGGGATGATATATTTTAATTAATTTACGGGATGTGGCGCAGCTTGGTAGCGCGCATGCATGGGGTGCATGAGGCCGCAGGTTCAAATCCTGTCATCCCGACCAGTGCACTAAATTTAAATAACATCACGGGATTTGAAGCAGTGATTTTCTTCCTTCCCGATCCCGTTTTGCTCATAAAGACCCTTTCTGAAAACATACAGTTGGTGGTCTTTTTTATTATGGTTTTCAACCAACTTCTTATTGAAACGCTTACATTCAGAGCTCCTGTCTTCAATTCTTGACTACATATTATGCTTGTGGTTAAACTGAATTCAGGTAGGGAAAAATGGTATTAAACACTTATAGAATCTGCACTTTCTCATACATGGACTGCATAGATAGCAGATTTTGGATCCTTTTTTTCGACCGGGTACATAATCAAAAAACAGCAGCGGGGGCTGCTGTTTTTATGTCTTAGGGGGTATACTTTATAGGTGAATGTTTTTGAATTGTAAAGCATTTGTAAATGTTTTATTTCAAATTGTAAAAGCTGTTTATCTTTACAATCATTAAAGTTATAATTACGAATGGTTTGGGTTAACAAAATATTTAGGGTAAATTTACTTTTTCTTAACAAACGGAGGTTTTAGTCAATGATTTTTGGATCAAAAAAGGATTTGTTTCTGGACTTACTATCAAGCATCGCAGATAACGTTCGTGACTCCGCTCAGTACTTTGTGGATTTTAAAATCGGTTCCGAAGCAGATTTGAAAGAATTTGCGAGAAAAATGAAAGAATACGAAAACAAGGGCGATGACTTTATTCATGAGCTCATTATCGGTTTAAATAAAACCTTTATTACTCCCTTAGAACGTGAAGACATTTTGGAACTTGCGAATAAAATGGATGATATCCTGGACGGCATGGAACAATGTGCTTCCCGCTTCGAAATGTACAATATTGTTAAACCCGACCAATACATGGTGAAGTTCGCAGGACACATTCTCGAAGCAACTTATGAAGTTGCCGAATCTGCCAAGTTGCTTCACAAGAAAAAACTAATGGAAATCCGTCCTCATGCGATTAAATTGAATGACCTTGAATCTGTAGTGGACGACCTTCTTCGTGTAAGTATCAAAAACTTGTTCAGCATGGAAAAGGACCCTATCAAAATTATTCAGTATAAAGAGCTTTATGAGCTTCTTGAAGCGATTTCTGACAGCACAGAAGACGTGGCCGATACTCTCGAAACTATCATCATGCGAAATGCCTAAGGAGTGATTGGCTATGGATATATTATTTGTTCTGATTATTTTAGTCGTTATTTTTGCACTGGCGTTTGATTTTATTAACGGATTTCATGATACCGCCAATGCAATTGCGACCTCTGTGTCTACAAAAGCTCTTCCTCCAAAGGTAGCGATTGTGATGGCGGCAACAATGAACTTTGTCGGTGCCCTTACCTTTACAGGAGTTGCAAAAAGTGTAAGTAAAGACATCGTTGATCCATTCCAGTTCAGCGATGAAAAAATCGGGCTGATGATTGTGCTGTCTGCCCTGATTTCCGGAATTGCATGGAACTTGATTACCTGGTACTACGGGATTCCTTCCAGTTCCTCGCATGCCATTATCGGTTCCATTGCCGGTGCAGCAATTTCTGCTGCAGGATTCGGTGTTTTAAACTACGATGGCTTCGTGAAAATCATTCAGGCTTTAGTCATATCGCCGTTTGTGGCTTTGGCTGTCGGCTTTATAATCATGAGCATCTTTGCAGCTATTTTCAAAAATTTCAACAAGACGAAAACCAACAAAGGGTTCCGTACGTTTCAGATCTTCACAGCGGCGCTTCAATCCTTCTCACATGGAACGAATGACGCGCAAAAAGCAATGGGGATCATTACTCTTGCTTTGATTGCCGGTGGATATCATACAACAGAAGGCATTCCTATGTGGGTAAGGGTGGCTGCGGCGCTTTCCATGGGTATCGGTACATCTGTCGGCGGGTGGAAGATCATTAAAACCGTTGGCGGAAAAATCATGAAGCTTCAGCCGGTAAACGGTGCAGCAGCTGATTTATCATCTGCTATTATCATCTTTACATTTACAGCGTTGAAGCTGCCGGTCAGTACAACTCATGTTATTTCCTCAGCAATTATGGGGGTTGGTTCAGCGAAACGAGTGAAAGGTGTAAAATGGGGCGTGGCGAGACGCATTGTCATGACATGGATTATTACCCTCCCTATTTCCGCCGTTATTGCTGCCATCGTCTATCAAATATTGAATCTATTTCTTTAAATGAACCAAGCCTCAGGGAATCCCTTGAGGCTTTTTCTTTGTTCATTCTGAATACACCCGAGACCCTTGTCTATACGATTTCCCCTAAACAAGCATATACATAGGAAGAAAACCAATTTGAGGTGAAAAAATTTGTCCAGATGCAGAAAAAACAACCAATCTCTGCGCTTTTTTCCTTATGGCGGATATGACCCATTCCACAAAGAATCTGTCTCCCACCATCCTGAACTGATTGAACCAAGGCCTCCGTTTCCAGCTCCTGCTCAGGGACTTGGCCCTGAACCAGCAATGGGCGCCTTTCTGCCCCCTCCAGGTCCGGGTGCCTTTATGAACCCTCAAATGCTGCCGCCACGTCCACCCTACCCATACAATCCCTACTATATGCCACAGGGTGCAAACGGCAAACAGCAAAACACGAAAGCCTCGCAATCTAACCTGCCTTCCCTGCCAAATGGATTTCCTTTTGGAAATGGAAGTTTTCCCGGAGGTCAGCAGTTTCCATTCAATCAGCTGCAGCCTTTCCAAAATCCCGGCGGCCAATTCAGCTGGGGAAAGACATTTAACGGCATTAACTCGGCCATGGGTATGATGCAGCAATTGGGTTCGATTATTTCCCTCTTCAAATAACACAAAAAGAGACTCAAGCTTTTGAGTCTTTTTTTATGTAAACAGCTGTTTCGCCAAAACGGCCCCCTCCAGATGATGAAGATCAATCCAATACGCACGGTCGATGAACAGCGGTTTTTCGTGAGAGATGCCATCAAACAACGGCGGCAGAGCTGTCCCGCTAAACCAGTCTTCCTTTTTGGAAGCATTGCTGTAAAAGATATTCCAGCATGACAGGAGCTCGGGACTGTAAAATCCGGATGCTTTTCTTTTTAGCGAAAAAAACCGGATTCGTTCCTTTTTATAGTGGGGCAAATAAACGGCTTCATCCGAACTGAAAACATGTCCCCAATAGTCTGCTCTTGATCCTGTATGCATTTGCCGGTCCGCAAATTGCAAAGCCCCTGAGAATATTCTTTCATGAAAGAGCAGGCTGTACAGGCGCTTTCCAATTTTTATCCGTTTGGAAAGGTCATGGAACGCTGTTACAGAGATTCCTGCCAACTTAAGCTTCTCACCTGCCACCGGAAAAAAGATCTTGGTCAGCTGAAACAGATTTTGCAGCTGAAAAGGGAGACTTTGAAAGACTTCTTTATGGATATCATTTTGAATTACTTCCTTTTCAATCACGTTTTGTTCATTGATGATTAAAGCCATCGTAAGAATCCGGCTGTCTTTCTTCCAGAAAAAATGCTCCCATACTCCCTTCATGAATGAAGAAACATCAAATCCTTTAAGCAGATGAAATAAACTCCTTCCCAGCCTTTTGCTTTCTTCATACAGCAGCAATTGAGGATAAACGTCCTGAAAGATTAAACTATTGGCTGTTTCCAGCGTCCAGTAGATCTTTTCTCGCTGTTCCCCGGTAAGCAGTCTCTTCAAAAATTCTCCCTGCAGGTCGGTCATATGATAGCCAGCGTTTCGTGAGACCATATGTGCAAGAAAAGCCCAATGCACTTCTTGATGCGCATTGAAATATCGGTAATATGCCTCTGTTCGGGTAATATTGTTTTGGTTTTTTTCACTTGTTTGTTGCAGAATGTCCTCAATGATCCTCTTTTCATCGCCAATATATACAGGAATTTTCCCATCGAAATCAAGCACTTTAAGCCGGAAAGACAGCCAGTTTTTATCCTCTGGGGACATTTTCCAAAAACATTCTTCTGCAGCCGGTTTAAGACGTTTAAAAAAGCGGGCTGTGAGAGCGGAAGGAATAAGAAAGGCTTTGGAAAGCGTCCGGTTCAGGCGGTGGTTTTTCATAAGGCATCTCCTTCAACACCGTTCTGTTAAAAGGTATGAAAGGGGAAGCAAAAATAAACCATCATCCCATGGCGATTGCTGGGTGATGGTTTATCAATCAAGATTTAGAGGCAACGCCGCCTGACAGAATGAATTTCATGGCGTCTTCGGCCTTAATATCAAGAACCGTAACCTCTTTTTTGGGTACCAGAAAGGTAAATCCTGCGATTTGAAAGGTTTGCGGAATATACACAGCAACATGCCCCGAAAGCTCATCTCCCAGATCCTTCAGGTCTTCAGCTGTAACAAACCCAATGCTCTTTAAACCGGTAGCAGGTATCTCCACCAGGACTACCGTTGAAAACGACTTCTTTTCACCAAGCAACGACTGAAAGGTATCTTTAATGACGGTATAAAGCGTTTTAACCAGCGGAATCCGTTCCAGAGCAGAATCGAGAAGAAAAATAATCTGGCCGCTGATGACCTGGGACGAAAGCCAGCCGAGAAGTGTCAAAAGAATAATTGTTGCCAGAATGCCGATGCCTGGTATATAGCCGCCTTTCATATAGCTTCTAAGTGTATCCCCAAGGATCCCGTCCAGAAAATCGAACACTTTGACAAGAACATAAAACACAAGAATGATCGGAAGAGCCGTAAGGATTCCGTTCATAAAATATTTGGCAACGGTTTTCACTATCCTTCTCTCCTATTGATGCACACGGTGCTGCTTGATTCTGTCTTTCAGCTTTTCCTGCAGTCGGCGTGTTACAGGGCCTATTGGATAGGTTGCCTGCACATCTCCCTCAACGGAGATGACAGGTGCAATCTCCATGGTTGTACTTGAGATAAATACTTCATCTGCTGCTTGAAGTTCTTCGGTTGTGAACGGCTCCTCGTTTACCGCGATTCCCTCTTCCCCGGCAATTTCGAGAATATGCTGCCGTGTAATTCCATTTAAAATAAGGTTTGTTGCCGGATGTGTGCGCACTTCATTATGTTTAACGATATAAAGGTTGGAAGAAGAACCCTCAGTGCATAAACCTTCCCGGTGCTGAAGAGCTTCACCGCAAGAATGATCGGCCGCGATTCGTTTAGCTATGGTATTTCCGAGAAGATTCAGGCTTTTAATATCACAGCGGAGCCAGCGAATGTCCGGTGTCAGGTACGTTTTTATGCCCTTCTCTTGAGCCTCTGCCGGAGGATCCATTTTTCGGGCAAACCCGGTAATCAGGCAGGCTGATTCTCTTTCGAACAAATGAGCTCTTGGTGAAGCGCCTCTCGTCATTTGTATGTAAACAATGCCATTATGGATGTTGTTCGCCTTAATCAATTCGGCGGTCTTCTCCTTTATTTGCTCTATAGAATAGGGCAGTTTCATTTCGAGCTTTTGGGCACTTTCTTCAAAACGTCGAAAATGTTCATTCAGCGAAAAGGGTTCACCGCCATAAATATAGACAACTTCATAGATGCCATCCCCGAAATTATAGCCTCTGTCTTCCATATCAATAGAGACATGATCCCGTTCAATAATCTGGTTTCCAAATAAAACAAATGGATTCTCCATTTCATATCACCTCGTAATCGATTATATGACAGGAATACCGTGCTTAGCTACCTTCAATGTAGTTTTGCGACAGTTTAAAAAAAGATTACCCTTGTATATGGGCAATCTTTCTTGATGAATTCTATTCCTTTTCAGCGGAAACTACTTTTTGGTTCTTCAGTGTTACGATGTATTTGTCTTTCCCCACTTTTACTTTGAATTCATCATCGTACTGGTTCTTCAAATCTTCATCCAGCTCAAACTTCTTCTGAAAATGATCGTTGATTGCTTTTAAGTTTGCCTTGCGATTATTCTCTCTTTGAATGGAAGACGATAAAACGATTACAAAAACAACGGTATTGATGACAAAAATAATCTTTGCTCTTCTGCTCACGGCCTGCTCCCTTCCTCCAAATGATTCCAAAGATAAGTATATCTTATCTTTGCCATGAAAAAAAGCAGACGTTTGGTCTGCTTTTTTCGCCTTATTTCCACCAGTCATCCTGCGGAGCGGCAGGCAGGCGCCGTTTATGTTCCGTAATGGCATACCGGTGTTCGATTTTTTCTATGGCTTCAGCCGATACTTCTTTTCCTTCGAGGTAATCATCGAGCTCGTTATACGTGATGCCAAGGGCTGTTTCATCGGGCACCCCAGGTTTGTCATCTTCAAGGTCAGCCGTAGGAACTTTCATGTAGATTCTTTCTTCTGCTCCCAATTCTTTCAGCAATGCTTTCCCCTGTCTTTTGTTCAGGCCGGTCAAAGGCACAAGATCACATGCTCCGTCTCCATATTTCGTGAAAAATCCGGTGATCGCTTCAGCCGCATGGTCTGTCCCAATGACAAGGCATTGATTGGCTGCTCCGATATCATATTGAACTTTCATTCTTTCTCTGGCTTTAATATTGCCCTTTAGAAAATCCGTGATCTTTCCGCCGGTCGCTTCATGGAAGGCGTCTGCCGATGCATCCACCGCATTTTTAATATTCACGGTAACCGTGCGATCCGGTTGGATGAAGTTCAATGCTCGCTGTGCATCTTCTTCATCCTTCTGCACGCCGTAAGGAAGACGGACGGCGATAAACTGGTAGCTGTCATCTCCTGTTTCCTTCTTTAATTCATTGACCGCCATCTGAGCCAGCTTGCCTGCAAGTGAGGAATCCTGGCCGCCGCTGATTCCGAGGACAAAGCCTTTCAACTTATTCTTCTTGACATATTCCTTCATAAATCCAACTCTGTTTCGGATTTCCTCCTGTGCATTTATTTCAGGTTTCACTCCTAAGTCATTAATAATCTTCTGCTGCATTTCAGTCATGATTTCATCCACCTTTGTCGAAGTAATACAGTTATATTACCCTGTAATAGAAAGTGAAAAACTATGTTAGTTTTTATCACATGATATTATACCATTCATGATACCCTGTTGTATCGATTTTTGTTACAGGTGGTATTCCTTTTTCAGTCCAGAAAGCTCGGAAAGAGAGCGTGTGGACCAGTCATCCCCTTTTTGTTCCAATTCCTTTTGCATCTCTTCCAAAGACATTTTCAATGATTCATAATAATCCGGAACTTGCTCTTCGTAAGGTTTAACCGTATGCTCGGGAGCCCATGTTTTTTCTTGAAAAGCCAGGGCTTTTCGCTGATGAAAAAACGGAACATCTGCCTGGTTTGGGTTGTGCAGGTCCCCCTGTTTTGGATGTTTCAAAACCGCCAGAATGCTCACGAGCACTTTTCCATTTTTCACCTGTTCTGCCTCACCTATATATTTCCCTGTTTTGTATAACGCGGTAACTTTCATTCCCGGTTCAATTGTATTCATGGTTTTGATCTCCTTTCGATTTCTTTCATCACTTCAAAGGCCAAATCTTCATTCCCAAATAACGAAAGCACTCCGAGTACGGATTCGTCCGCTATTTCTTCGGACTCTTGTTTTGAAACGGTTTGTTCGAGCATATGGTTGAGTCTTTCGTTTTCCTGCTGAGACGGATAGGCACGGAAGTACAGTGCTTTCGGATCGATATCGTGATTGATACACCATTGGGCAAATACAAGAATCATCATGCCTTCATCTTGTTTATAATTTTGAATAATTTGCTGTTCCAAATCTTTTGGATCCATTTGTTTCACTCCTTCATCCCTCTCCACTATATTAGCATCCCTTTTAAAAAAAGAAAAAAGCCAGTGAAGGTTTTTTTGAAAAACACTCCACTGGCTGATCTGATGTCTCATATAAGGCTATTGCTGTACAGGTTTTTTCCAGAAGCCGACAAGCAGCGCTGTAACGAGGGCACCGATCAGGATTGCAAGCCCGTATAAGAATGGATTCCCTTCAACAAACGGAACAACAAAGATTCCGCCGTGAGGCGCCCGGAGACCGATACCGAACAGCATTGTAAGCGCTCCTGCCGTTGCGGAGCCTGCCACCAAGGAAGGAATAACGCGCCCTGGATCTGCTGCCGCGAACGGAATGGCCCCTTCGGTAATAAAAGAAAGACCCATTACATAACATGTTTTTCCTGCTTCACGCTCTTGCTTTGTAAATTTATTTCTGAAAATGGACGTTGCAATGGCGAGGCCGAGCGGCGGCACCATACCGCCAGCCATAATCGCTGCATGCGGTGCAAAGTTGCCGGCATCGATCATTGCTATACCAAATGTAAAGGCTGCCTTGTTGATCGGGCCACCCATGTCAATGGCCATCATTCCTCCAAGCAGAAGACCGACAAGGATGGCGTTTCCTTTACCCAAGCCCTGCAGCCAGGAAGATAGAGCTTCATTTAATGCCTGTACTGGATCATTAATCACAAAGAGCATAATCAAACCGGTAATCAGTATGCCAAATACCGGATAGAGCAAAACGGGTTTAATGCCTTCCAAGGATTGAGGAAGCCTGGAAAACAGTTTTTTCAGTCCAAGAACAATGTAACCGGCAAGAAATCCGGCAATAAGGCCGCCGAGGAATCCGCTGTTTCCGGTGGATGCCAGGAAACCTCCGACCATCCCTGGGGCAAAGCCCGGGCTGTCTGCGATACTTCGAGCAATAAAGCCGGCAAGCACGGCAACCATTAATGCAAAAGCCGTTTTACCGCCAATCGTATCAAGCGCGGCTGCAAACTGATTATAAGAAGGATCTTTCGGATCGGCTGAATGAATCCCAAACATAAAGGAAATGGCGATTAATATCCCGCCACCAACAACAAAAGGAAGCATGTTAGAAACACCATTCATCAAATGACGGTAAAATGCCGATTGACGCTTTGGTTTTTCTCCGTCTTCAGCAGCCCGCGGTCTGCTGCCTGCTGTATAAACGGTTCCCTTTTTTTCTGCCGCATCATTCAGCAGTTTTTGCGGATTTCGAATAGCCTGAGCCACCGGAACCTGAATGAGTGTTTTCCCCTGAAAGCGGTCCATTTCAACTTGCTTATCCGCAGCGACAATGACAGCAGTCGCTTTTTCAATATCCGACGAGGTTAACCGGTTTTTTACACCACTTGAGCCGTTGGTCTCCACCTTCAGTTTCAATCCAAGCTCATTGGCTTTGGCTTTTAAGGCGTCAGCGGCCATGTAAGTGTGGGCAATACCGGTAGGGCAAGCGGTAACAGCGACGACATACGTTTCATCATCACTCGTCTCCACTGGTTGATCTTCCGTTTCCTCTTCTGCTGCCTCGGCCACTTGTTTCTCATTAATCAATGTAATAACTTCATCTTCTGTTTCCGCTTTCAGCAAACCTTCACGGAATGTCATATCCATCAAATAGGAGGACAGCTTGGATAAAGTTTCAAGATGCTCATTGTTAGCGCCTTCACTGGCTGCGATCATAAAAAACAGGTTGGACGGCATGCCATCAAGCGCATCATAATCCACTCCCTCCACACTGCGGCCAAACGCAATGGAAGGGGTTTTAACAGCCGCCGTTTTGGCATGCGGAATCGCAATTCCTTCACCGATTCCGGTTGTGCTTTGTGCTTCTCTTGCCAGGATTGCTTCACGATAAGCTTCCTTATCATTCAGCTTTCCGGCTTCATGCAATTTATTGACAAGCTCATCGATTACACTCGATTTATCTTTGGAAACAAGATTAAGCTTGATGGTATCTTTTGTAATCAGTTCTGTAATCTTCATCCTTCTTCCCCCTCTATCAGGTTTACGGTTACTTCAGGCAGATAGCGGTCAATGTCTTTTGCTGTACAGAACCCTGTTGAAAAGGCAGAGGCGCTTCCTGCTGTAACCCCATATTTAAAAGCTTCAAGCACATTTCCGTTTTTGGTGAAATGCGCAAGGAATCCGGCAACAACCGAATCTCCTGCTCCAACGGAATTTTCCAACGTTCCAGATGGCACATTGGCAAAGGCAGCAAGTTCTTTGCTGACAAACACCGCCCCGTCCCCGGCCATGGAGACAAGCACATGCTGTGCCCCTTCGTTTACAAGCTGTTTCCCATAGGCGGCTGCCTCACGGGGATCTTTAATGGAGGCGCCTACTAAGTCGCCCAGCTCATGATGATTCGGTTTAATTAGAAAAGGATGATGAGCCAGTGCTTCCTGCAAAGGTTTTCCTTTTGAATCAAGAATAGCCTGTGCGCCTTTTTGCCGTATGGAGGAGATTAGTTGACCATAAAATTCATTTGGTAAACTGGATGGCAGGCTGCCAGCCAGCACAACAAAATCAGTTGATTCAAGATTTGCCAACAGATTGTCTTCCAATTGTTCCAATGCGGATGCTGGAATGGAAGGAGAAATTCCGTTGATTTCTGTTTCTTTTCCGGTATTCAATTTAATGTTAATTCGTGTATTTTCTTCCACTCGGACAAATCGGGTGCCAATGTCAGCCTTCTGAAGAGAACTTTCAACAAAGTCGCCTGTAAATCCGCCGACGAATCCGGTTGCAACGCTGTCTACACCCAAATTTTTCAATACTTTTGAAACGTTGATTCCTTTTCCCCCTGCCACTATGGATTGTTCATTGACAAGGTTGATCTCGCCCTCCTTAAGACCATCTGTTTTCACAAAATAATCTATGGAGGGATTTAGTGTTACTGTATAAATCATTTTTCCACCGCCTTAACCAAGGTCTTCTTTTCAAATGATGCAAGCTGTACGTTTTTGCTTTGAACCGTAATAATAAATGCTTCTTCAAGCAAGGCGACTTTTGAAAAACTGGATTTTCCAAATTTAGATGGATCAGCGAGGACGTATTTTTCCTGAGAAAGCTCAAGTACCTTTTGCTTTAAAATGGATTCCTCAGGATCCGGTGTCGTATATCCCCAGTCCTCATGGATTCCGTTTATTCCGATAAAACATTTATCAAAACGATAATTTTCCAGACTCTTGATCGCTCCGCTGCCAATCATGGCCCCTGTCTTTGGTTTAATAAGGCCGCCAACCAGGTATGTCGGAATTCCCTTCTCCACGAGCGGTTCAACAAGCTGAATTCCGTTCGTCACAACAATCAGGTTCTCCAGATTCAAATGCGGAATCATCTGCATTGTCGTTGTCCCGGCATCCAGATAAATGCATTCATGCTCCTGAACCAATGAAGCAGCATATTGGCCAATATTCTGTTTCTCCTCCACATTTCGGAGAGTTTTCTCGGCAAGGGAAGGTTCTTCTGCTTTATCCTCGATCCTTGATGCCCCGCCATGTATACGTTTTAGCTTTTTCGCTTTTTCAAGTCTGTCTAAATCCCTGCGTATCGTTGATTCCGAAGAACCTGTTTCCTGAACTAGCTCTTCGAGGGTTACTACCTTTTGGTGATCGAATAACGACAAAATAATTTCCTGGCGCTGTGAAAACAGCATCTAACCCCTCCTTGCTGGTACTTATTATAAAGTAAGCCTTTTCAATAATCAATCAAAAACTTTCAAAAACAATCAATTTCCATCATTAATTATAATTTTCAGTCAAAAACATTCATTAGGGTGGTCGGTTTTGACAAAAGAAAAAAGCAGCCTGCGAAAGCTGGCTGCTTTTGATTGATTACATTATTGTGCTTTTGTTTCGTTTAATTCAAGTTCATATCGGTTTTTCGGATGCTCACGGCACTCGTCCGAACAAGAGCGTTTATATTTTACTTCACATTCCTCACAGCAAACGTGCTGACGATTGCAATCAGGATTTGCGCAGTTTACATAACGGTCTTCCGTTTTACCGCAATAGTAGCATTTGGCGATGACCACATCTTCCTCGGTACGGTTAACCGGAACAGAAATCCGCTCATCGAAGACGTACATTTTGCCATCCCAGAAACGTCCTTTTGTTTCCTCATCCTTACCGTATGTCGTAATTCCTCCATGCAGCTGGTAAACGTCCTTAAAACCTTCTTTCAGAAGGTATCCTGAAAACTTTTCGCAGCGAATTCCGCCGGTGCAGTATGTGAGTACTTTTTTATCTTTGAATTGTTCAAGATTTTCTTTAACCCATTCCGGAAAATCACGGGATGCTTTTACATCCGGGCGAATGGCATTTCGGAAATGGCCAATCTCATATTCATAGTCATTTCTTCCGTCAACAACCACGACATCGTCCCTCTGGATCATTTCCATCCATTCTTTAGGGCTCAATCGTTTTCCAGTAACCTCGTTCGGGTTCACGTCATCTTCAAAGCGCCATGTAACTAGCTCTTTTTTCGGACGAACGAACATTTTTTTGAAGGCATGCTCGTCTGATTCATCAATTTTAAAAACGATATCTTCAAAACGAGGATCGCTCTTCAGGTCCCGCATATATTGCTCGGTTTGTTCAACCGTGCCCGAGATTGTTCCGTTGATGCCTTCTGGAGCAACAATGATTCTGCCCAGTACGCCGAGTTCTTTGCAATACTTTAAATGTTTTCTTGCGAAGTATTCATGCTCCTCGACTGGCACATACTTATAATACAATAAAATTCGATAAGGCTTTTGCATTTCGTTTGTCATATTAATCACCAACCTGCAACGTTGAATTTTGTTTTTGAAATGCATATAAAAAACCACCGGAATAACCCCGTGGTATTTATAACTATAATTGGCGCGCCCACCAGGATTCGAACCCAGAATACGAGAGCCGAAATCTCGTGTGATATCCATTTCACTATAGGCGCTTAACTGACAGCTTGGTTACCGTCACGAGATATATCATAAACAATATTCAGGAATAAAACAACCCTTTAAAAGAAAATAATTTTATTTTTTTATTTCGATCTTAATTTTCAAGTGATTTCCGGTTGATAAATTCTTCTTCAATACCATGGTAATGCGTGATCGCCGGCTCTCCCTGTCTCCAGCACAGCAATACTTCCTCGTTTTCAATCATGGCCGGAAAATCAACAAGCCCTGCGTGGATATCTTTTAATTCAGCTCCAAATGAATGGATATTATGGATGTAGCTCTGAGCTTCCATCTCCATAAAATCGAGCTTGCTTTCAAGTACGAAAAAATCGTCATCCGGAGGATTATCTGACAACCGCAGTTTTTCCAATTGATCATAAAATTTCACAAAAGAAAGCTGAAGCTGCTGAAGGGCTTCTAACTCACGTGTAATGACCGGCAAAAGCTGATTCGCTTCTTCAACAGTAAAATATTTCATGCTATTAGACTCCTCTAGTGTTTACTTACTCTTTCATTATAACAACACTTCGGATGAATAGCATTAATAATGTACCGGCCAGAAAACCCACAATTGTAATTAGACGTTTGCTGTCTGCTTTTTCGGCTGCTTCAGATCAAGATAAAAATTTCTTACCTTGTCATCTTCAAGAAGTTCCGGGAAGTCTCTCCGGTATTCAGAGCTGATTAAAATGTGCGCTGCCAATGCTCCGGAATCTTTATTCATGAGACGGCGAAGAGTCAGCCACTTTTCCTGTTTTGTTTTCAAATGAAATTTTGTAACAAACAGCATTATTCTATCATTTGCACTGAAATTGTTATGGTTTCCGCTATAGAGTGTGAGACTAGTAATTCCTTTCATCTCCATCACCATCCCCTTCACGTTCTTTTTATCATTATTATTCAATGTTTTTAGAAATATACTACCCCTTGGTAAATTAATCTATTACCACTAGTAAACTTATTTTAAAATACTAGACTGTGCAGTTTGCGATCCGGACGGTTTTTTGCTTTAATTGAATTATCAAAAAATGGGAAATATTATTTGAAATTAAAGTGAAAAGCGGGGAAAAAGTATGTCCGTCACAAAAATCAATCCCTTCCAACTGGAAGAAGCAACGATTTCATACATTCAGGAAGCGCTGGAAAAAGAAGAAATTACTTCGCTAAAGATGGTGGGGATGTACATAGAAAGAATTTCGAAATTTAATCACACAGGCCCAGGACTGAATGCGGTTATTGAAATCAACCCTGATGCGATCCACATTGCAGAAGCACTGGATGCCGAACGATCCACTAAAGGAGCAAGAGGTCCTCTTCACGGGATTCCAGTTTTGATCAAAGATAATATTAATACCGGTGATGCCATGCACACCAGTGCCGGCTCTCTTGCCCTGAGCGAATCGTACGCCGACCAGGATGCCTTTATCGTGACAAAACTAAGAGAAGCGGGCGCTATTATTCTCGGGAAGACCAACCTGACTGAATGGGCAAATTTTATGACAGAAAACATGCCCAACGGATTTAGTTCACGGGGAGGACAGGTCCTGAATCCTTACGGACCCGGAAAATTTGATGTCAGCGGTTCAAGCTCTGGATCCGGATCTGCAGTAGCCGCAAATTTTGCCGTGGCTGCGATCGGAACCGAGACGTCCGGATCGATCACCAGTCCCGCCGCCGCCAACAGTATTGTCGGGATCAAACCGACCGTTGGCCTGCTCTCGCGATTTGGCATCATTCCTATTTCTGTCAGTCAGGATACCGCAGGTCCCATGACACGGACTGTAGCTGATGCCGCCATACTTCTTGGAGCGATGACGGGGCTTGATCACAATGATGCCGCCACGTTAAAGGCTTCCTATTCAAGCAAAGCTGACTATACCGCCTACCTGAGGGAACATGCATTAAACGGTACACGGATCGGTATTTCGTATGAATATTCCGTCAGAGAATTGTCTCCTTCTCAAAAGGAATTATTTGATCAAACCATTGCAACTATGAAAGAAAAAGGGGCGGAAATTGTTATTCTCGATTCAGCAACCCCTCTCGAACAGGAAGATGGGGATTTTAATGTATTGCTTTATGAATTTAAATCGGGTATCAACTCCTACTTGAAACGGCACACCAAACTCCCATCAATCACCTCTCTGGAAGATGTGATTGCTTATAATTCAAAGCATCCTGAAACATGCCTGAAATATGGGCAGGTTCTTTTAGAGCAAAGTGAAAGCACATCCGGCACACTTACCGAGTCCTCGTATTTAAACAGCCGACTGGATGATCTTAAAAAAACAAGGGAACTTGGATTGGATCAGGCTCTGAACGAATTTCAGCTGGATGCCATTTTGTATCCAACAGATGCGGGCTATGGGTTTCCCGCAAAGGCAGGCTATCCTTCGATCAGTGTGCCCGCAGGCTATGATGATGAGGGCAAACCCTTTGGCATCCTTTTTACGGCAGGTGCGTTCTCCGAGCCGAAGCTGATATCATTGGCCTACTCTTTCGAACAGGCAACGAAATACCGTATACCGCCAAAAATGTAAGGTTACAAAAACCCGGCTCCAAATGGGAGCCGGGTTTTTTATGTTAATGCAAAATGACTTTTGAAGAGATGATCGCCGAGATGCTGGTGAGAGCTTTATCAATATCTTCAAAGGTAACATCATAGTGAGTGGTAAATCGGATCGTTTGAGGTCCAAAAGCAACAGCAAGTATTCCTTGGCCCTTGAGCAATTGAAGGAATTGGTCGGCAGAAAATCCGGTTTGCCCAATATTAACCAAAACAATATTGGTATCCACCTGGTTTTCGATGGAAAGCGACGGGATTTCCGCTAAGCCCTCTGCCAGCTTGCTGGCTTTTTCATGATCCTCATGCAGACGCTCTGTCATCTCGGTAAGCGCGATCCGTCCCGGTGCAGCCAGCACACCTCCCTGGCGGAGTCCTCCCCCAAGTCGTTTTCTCCACTTTCTTGCTTTCCGGATAAAATCCTCCGATCCGGCAATCAGGGAGCCGACCGGTGCCCCAAGCCCTTTGGAAAGGCAAATTTGTACCGTATCACAATAAGAAGCGAAATCTTTGACGCTTGTTCCACTGCCAGCTGCCGCATTAAAAAGGCGTGCGCCATCGATATGAACAGGGATCGAGGCAGCAGAACAAATTTTGTAAATGTCTTTCATATCACGAAGAGGAACGATCGCTCCGCCTGCACGGTTATGCGTATTTTCCAAACAAACAAGGCTTGTCTCAGGGTGATGAATATCGTCACTCCGAATCGCGTTTTTAACATCCTCTGCCTGCATGGAGCCGTTGATTCCCTTGACCAAACGAGGCTGAATTCCCGCAAAAGCCGATACAGCGGCTCCTTCATACATGTATATATGGGAGTCGCTTTCCATGATAACCTCACTGCCAGGTGCCGTATGAGTCAAAACCGCAATCTGGTTTCCTTGTGTACCGCTCGTGACAAACAATGCTTTTTCCTTTCCGAGCAGGTCAGCAGCGGTTTCTTCCAAGGAATTAACAGCAGGATCTTCTCCGTAGACATCGTCCCCCACCTCAGCTGCGTACATGGCCTTTCGCATACGCTCTGTCGGCTTTGTCACGGTGTCGCTTCTAAGATCGATCATTGCACTATACCCCTCCGGATGTTTTTTATCTATCGTAACACAATTGCCTTATAAAAAAAGAAAAAAACTCCGGCTGCCCCGGAGTCCGTTTATGTTTAACGCGAAATGACTTCACTTTTCTTTTGTTGAAATCCAGCTGTAAGATCGCTGTTTCTGTTGCTTTTTTGAACGTCCCCTTCCACTCGCTGATAGCGGAGAGAAACAACGATCATGTCACCCATCTGTCTTCCCAATTTCATTCCTTCCTCGACATCTGCCTTATATTGAATACCTGCCAGAAACATCGTCCATGAGATCTCCTCGGCCAGCCGTTTCAGCTTCCCGTCTTCATGGGGGAAAAAGTAGGATAAGATCATATGGGCACAGCCTGCAGCGGAAGCCTGCTCACATACAAACGAAGGAGAAGAGGGAATTGAAAGAACCGGCTGCAGGGTGGCATCCAGCTGATGGGGACGTGGAACATCATACAAGTTTTTCACATAGTGAACGGCAGCCGCGGTATCCGATAATCCCATTGTCAGTGCCGCCCTAACTCTGGCAGACAACATAGGTGATAATTTATAAGATGAAATCAAATTTCCGGTTATCCGAAACCAAAAATCTTGTAGATGCTCACCATAAAAGTTGATCTTCTTCCGCTTGTCAGGAGTCAAATTTCGTAACGCTGAACGCACTTGCTTGAGCTCATTGCCTTTAAAATCAACAAAAGCAGGATTCCTCAACTCCCAGGTGACCACGTTCCCTTTTCTGTCGGTAAATTCTCCCCTTCTGTTTCGTTTCAGGAAAAAGGTCGGCCAATTGTTACCATGCCCTTCATCTCGACTCCGGCTGCAATCAAACGAACTCCATGCAGGATATCTTCTGTTTATTCTCATTTTACTCCCCCATGCATCCTGTTTTATTTTAAACTAGTAATCATTTAACTTTATGGATGCATACCAGAAAACTTTCTTATATTTTTCAATGGGCATACATCTTTTCTTTTTCGGGGTTTGTCTTCATAATAAAAGAGACTACATCTCAGGGAGGTTAATTGATGAATTATTATGCTGTTCGTTTACCAGTTTTAGATGAAGAAAAAAGCAAGGTTCACCGTCAGGAACATCTTAGCTATCTTGAAAGCCTTGCAGAAAAAGGGAATATCTTTACATATGGAAGGTTTACCGACGGTACTGGTGGACTTGTTATTTACAAGGCTGCCAATCTGGAAGAAGCAACTTCACTGGCCAAAAATGATCCGTACGTCGTGACCGGGGCCAGAGATTGTGTGGTTAACGAGTGGGCCATGAACATTGAAGTACTTTCGAAATAAAAAACAAAATCCCGGCAAAGCAACACTGCTTTACCGGGATTTTTCTTTAATATACGCGATAAAACCATCTCTGCACCCATCGTTTGCAAGAAGCCGCTGTACATAATAAACATCTTTTAACGGACCGCTTTTTTCAAACGATTGAATCAGACCGGAAGATTGTGGATCGTTCATGAGCTCCTGATACCAACATTGTTTTTTTAATTCCGCCAAATAATGAGCAAGATCGGGATCTTTTATCCTTAAGATATGCTTTTTAATAAATCCCACGATCCCGGCACCAGCAAGCAGTAGCACCATTAACCCCGTCAGCATCGCATTCTCCTCAATCCCCTAATTCAATGATGGCATAATGGAACTTGGACGAAGGCCGCTTTATTACGGTAAATCCAAATTGTTCAAATCGGCTGCTTTTATAATGGTCCTTCAATACGACCCGTTCTTTGGCGACCCGTTTTGCTTCCGAAATAATATCAGCGGTAAGAGGCGAATATTCCGCCATATTCTTCAGTCCGCTCAAACCGGGGGATTGTATCGTTTCCTCGAACATCGGATCAAAATAAACAACATCGAAGGATTGGTCGGACTGTCGCTTCAGATAGGCCAAATGATCTTCGTGCAGGATGGTGATCCGGCGCATGGATTCATCCATTTCCTTCAACCCGCTTTCCCACGTTATCAATCCGCTTTTCACCAAAAACGCGATGTACTGGTTTTTCTCCAATCCGGTCACTTTCCCCTCTGGTCCGACAGCCAGGCTGCATACAATCGCATCAGAAGCCAGTCCGGCCGTACAATCAAGAACAGTCATGCCTTTTTTAAGCCGTGCCGCTGTGAGCAATGGATCATGCTCTCCCCTTACGATTTGCTTCACCCGGAACATCGAGGAATTCGGATGAAAAAATAGCGGTTCTGATCCACCAAAAGGATGCAAGGTCAGTTTTTCTTTTCCAACCATTAATAGATGATCCTTAAATTGGGTATGTAAGGAAGAGATGGATTTATTTTTTCTCAACACAAACGTTCCTCCGACCGTCTCGTTGATTTTTTCCGCTTTTTCGATCAGTTTTTGATCAAACTTGCCTGCCGTTGTCACAATCATTGCTATTTCACCAGAACCTTTTTTATTTAATCTTTTATCACACATTTGCCGAAAGAGCAATCCTTCACCCTATACAGCAGCCTTTAAGGAGGAAATTCATGAAGAATTGGAGTTTATTTCAAGGAATCGGAAAATTCGTTTATACATACCGAAAGCTGATCATTGCAGTTTGGATTTTGCTTGCCGCAACGTTTAGTGTTCTGGCACTGAAACTGCCAGACTCCCTCAGCGGAAGCGGTTTTGAAATGGAAGGTTCATTTAAAAAAGTAGAAAACATGATGCAGCAGGATTTTGGCCAGCCTAAATCATCGGTCATGGTGCTTTTTCAATCCGATACCCTCTCACCCCAAGATACACAGTACAAAAACACAGTAGAGCGTACGCTGAAAAAATTGAGAGATGTGGATCATGCGGTCAGTGTAACCTCACCCTACTCTTCAGCAAAGATGATCAAAGGAAACACCTCTTATGCAACTGTGAATTTTGACTTGAATTTCGGAGAACTTAAAAAATCAATCGAACAGATCCGCTCCAAAACGACCAGCACAAAGGATGTCAAAATTGGAATCACAGGCGGTCCGGTTATCGCCGAAGACATGAACACAGCGAGCCAGAAAGATTTGGCACGCGCCGAGGCGATTGGACTTCCCGCAGCTCTGATCATTCTACTGCTGGCATTTGGAGGTCTGGTCGCAGCAGGCCTTCCGATTCTTATTGGTTTGATCAGTGTGGCCTGTGCGATGGGTGTGCTTTACCTGGTAAGTCAGGAACTGAATTTAACGATCTTCATATTAAATGTCGTTCCGATGATCGGCCTTGCACTCGGCATTGATTTCGCGCTACTGCTGGTCAACCGTTTCAGAGAGGAATTGGAGAAAAACCCGGTGAAAAAAGCAGTCATCACGTCAGTACAAACAGCAGGCAGGTCCATCGCATTCTCTGGCTTGTGTGTGTTTCTGGGGCTTTCAGGTATGCTGCTCATCCGAATCGATATCTTTCGTTCCGTCGCCCTCGGAGGCATGGTCGTTGTTATCATCTCGGTTATCAACGCGCTCACGTTTCTCCCTGCCGTCTTAAGTATCCTCGGACCGCGCATTAACTCGCTGATGATTTTAAAACGTAACCGTGAACGATCCGGCTGGAAAGCTTTCGCAACGTTCGTGATGAAACGCCCGGGAATCATGCTGACTGCGTCCATCGCCATTCTTGTCCTTTTCCTATTGCCCGTACGCCATTTAGAATTATCCATTCCTGAGGCCGAGTCCCTTCCTCCTGATTACGAATCAAGGATCATGTTCGAGAAATTCGAGGACACATTCGGTAAAAAAGATTTATATCCCGTGACCATCGTCGCAAAGAGCAATGGAGATATAACGAGCAGTGATAACCTTACCAGAGCGGAGCAGCTGGTCGAACGGTTGAAAAAAGAGAGTGTCGTCGACCGGGTGGACTCCCTGTTTTCCCATACCGGTGGCATACCGCCTGATCAGCTCCAATCGTTCATCAAAACAAAGGAAGGAAAACGCCGCCTGCAGTCGGTGCTCGACCATTATTCAAAGGATAATCTAACCGTCATCCAGGCATATCTTTCAGTGGGCGTCACATCTGACAAGGCAAAGCAATGGGTCAAAGATTGGGAAGGTGAAAAAAATGGCTTAAAACTCACATTAGGCGGTTCAACCAAGTTCAACCAGGAAATCTTCGATGAAATTCTTAATAAAACACCTGAAGGGCTTGTCATCGTATTGCTATCGACCTTTGTTATCCTTCTTCTTGCTTTTCAATCATTATTTATTCCGTTAAAAGCCATTGTCATGAACATTCTCAGTCTTTCGGCAACCTTCGGCCTGTTGGTATGGATCTTTCAAAGCGGAAATCTCATGGATCCTGTCAGTATCGGATTAATGATTCCCGTCTTTACGTTCGGTATCGTTTTTGGACTCAGCATGGACTATGAAGTATTTCTCATTTCCCGGATACAGGAAGTCTATGAAAACACGGGCGACAACGACAAGGCAACACTGGACGGTTTAACGTCAACCTCCAAAATCATTACCTCTGCTGCCGCCATTATGATCGTGATTACGGGTTCATTTGTAACAACGGACGTCATGCCGGTAAAACAAATCGGCATAGCAATTGCACTGGCTATTTTCATCGACGCCACCCTTGTCCGAATGATTCTTGTCCCTTCTTTGATGAAACTAATGGGCAAATGGAACTGGTGGCTGCCATTCAGGAAACACACTGTAAAAAACCACGCCCAATAACGGCCGTGGTTTTTTACTATTTGCTTGTTTAAAAATCCCCTATCTAAACCATCGGAATGATTATATAATAAGAGAAAAAGACAGGCGAAAGGTGAATCGTATGGTATTTTTCATTCTGTTATTATCTTACGTTATTGGATCGGTTCCTTTTGCGCTCATTGTAGGCAAGTGGGGCTACGGCATAGACATCAGACAGCACGGAAGCGGAAATCTCGGAGGAACGAACACCTTCCGAATCCTTGGAAAAAAAGCAGGCTTTATTGTAACCATTTCGGACATCCTTAAAGGAACCCTTGCCGCATCTCTTCCCGTTTTGTTTCATACGGATCTTCATATCCTTATTGCCGGAATTCCGGCAGTGCTTGGCCATTGCTATCCTATTTTCGCAAAGTTTAGGGGCGGTAAGGCGGTTGCCACATCAGCGGGGATTTTATTGTTTTATGCTCCCCTTATGTTCGTCGTCCTTGTGGCTGTATTTTTTGTTGTCCTTTACCTGAGCAAGTATGTGTCTCTTTCTTCCCTCATCGCGTGCTCGGCAGCTGTTGTCTACGGACTGATCGTACAGGACGTGCTTCTTACGGTGGTAATGACGGCATTTCTGCTGTTTCTTCTTTATCGTCACCGTACCAACATTGTGAGAATCATATCCAAAACAGAGCCAAAGATTACATGGCTTTAAACGTTCCGTGAAGGAACGTTTTTTTTATTTTAAAAAAATCCGCATTTGTCCGTTACCGACCAGGGCAAACGTACATAGGCTGTAGGGTGATATATACCTATATTATTGATTAACGGAGGGACAATAATGGAAAACAAAAAAATAAATGTACCTATGGCCCCGGCAAATAAACCTATGAACGCCCCTGTCAATATGCCGGTAAACAAACCCGTGAACATCCCATTAAACAAGCCGCTCAACGTACCAACTGCCCTTGCAGCACCCGTCTATGACCACGGGTATGGCGGTTACGGATACGGAGGAACACCGTGTTATGATTATGGTTATGGCGGCGGATACGGAGGCTATGGTGGTTATGGCGGACACTTCGGATTTACCCTGCTCATCGTGCTCTTTATTTTGTTAATCATTATTGGCTGCTCCTGCTGGTCCGGATTTGACGGCGAGGAACGTTGCGAAAGCAGCAGCTCCAGCAGCAGTTCATGCAGCAGCACAAAAAGTCATTAATAAAAAGCAGGGGCGAAAAACCGCTCCTGCTTTACTATTTGATATGAATATACAAGTCTTCCAGTGTCTCTATTCCCTTTTCAATACATAACCGCAACAGGTTCATCCACAAACTGCTCATAATCTTTACATCAGCATCCGCCTGGTGCCGGTTCTGACAGGGAATATTAAAATAATCGGCAGCACTGTCCAGGCTCGGAAAAGGGCCCTCCCCGGTGAGACGTTCTGTCAGGAGAGCCAGCTCCAGGGCCGGCTGTTTTAAGGAAGAACGATATCTTCTCCACAAGTAATGGTTCAAGAACGCATAATCATGAGAAATATGATATCCAATAACAATACCTCCAGATAAAAAGCCCAGAATTTCTTCTGCTTTTTCATCCAATGCCGGTGCCTCTTTTACATCTTTTGTGGTAATGCCGGTAAGCAGACTAATTTCTTTCGGAATCTCTATTCCCGGATTGATTAAACAACGAAACTCACCAATAACCGATCGGTTTTGGATACGCGCAGCTGCCACCGAAAAGATATGGTCTCCATGCTCCGGCCGGAAACCAGTTGTCTCTGTATCCAGCACAATAAACAGGACATCTTCCAAGCGGGTTTGGAGATCAGCGCGCCTGGACGCTTTTTCCTTCAGCATCCTCCTGATCCAGGCTTCATGCTGAAAGGACCCGGGGCTCCCTGGCGGTACTTCTCCTCTTTTCAGGCCCAGATTGAACAAGCGGTTCATGAACTGCTTCAGATTTCCGTCAAAACCCGGTTGATTGTTCAAACTGTATTCCTCTCTTTTTTATCTTTTTTTGCAGCCATTTTACAAGTCGCATCGTATCCTTCAACTGGTGAACCCGTTTGGTTCCCAAACGGTTTAACTGGATATGATAATCCAGCTTGTCATCATTGTCCCTGGCTTTCACAGAATGACAGAGCCGCAGGTGCAGAAGAAAATCATAGGCCAGAAGACAATCTTCCAGTTGAACCCTGGATAGCTCTCCCCGTCCCTCTAAAACAATCAATCTTTCCCGTGTTGAAGATTCTTCAACGTTGCTGATCACAGCCAAAACTTTAACAGCATTTGTAAAGGGAGCAAAAACACCTTGCTTTACATCAAAACGGCCAGCGAATTTCCCCCATCGTTCTGTGAATATCATTCCTGCAAAGTTAATCGGTATATCATGAGACCCTGCAAGCGAGGACATCTTCATGAGTACTTTCGGATGTTGCCGAAGTTCATGAAGGTACCAGGCTCGCAGTTGATACAAAAGCCCGGGATTACCGAAAATTGGCCTGGTGTCCAACAGCATCATCAAATATTTTAAATCATACTCACTCGCCTCGTTCCAGTAGGCGGCCAGCTGTGTTTTCCATTCGCTTTCACTGTGTCTCCAACGGGGATTGGATGCCATCACATTCCCAGGGCATAAAGGATAGCCAGCCTCAGAAAGATAATGAACGGACGCTTCAGAGAATTCCCTCGCAAATCGTTCAGCCTTCTCCTGATCCAATCCGAAATCATGGATCAACCCATTATCCTGGTCCGTCCAGATTGTCTGTTCTTGTCTTGCACTTGACCCCATGCTGAAAAAACAAAGATTCCCTTCAGGCTCCCCGATCTCCTGAATAACATGGTCGTATGCAAAGGAAACCGCCTTCCTCGCCATCACATCGTGCGCTTCATTCAGTTGAGCATATACTTCCCCAGTCGAATGTTGGGAATCCTGCAACGCCTGAATCCACGAGATAAACATCTCGTGGATTCTTCGCAATTCTTCCAGTGTAGCCGCTTTTTGCACCCTTTCCTTTACACTAAGAATCTCAAGGGCATCCTGTTTGCCTTTGGATTCATCAAAAAGATTCAACATGGACCTAATTGGCTTTCTTTGCGCTGGTAAGTGAAGGATCAAGGTGCTCAGGGTAACCGTATGAACCATGTTCACTGATATCCAGTCCGGAAATCTCCTGCTCCGGGGTTACCCGAAGGCCGACAAGTTTCTTCATGACAAACAATAAAATGAACGAAATAACTCCGACATAAACCGCTGCACCAATAACACCGATCGTTTGAACAAACAATTGATCAAAGCCTCCGCCATAAAAAAGTCCTGCTTTCCCTACGCCAGTCTGTTCCACGAGACGAGGAGAGGCAAAAAAACCGGTCGAAATCGTACCAATAATACCGGCAATCCCATGAACAGAAAAAGCATAAATCGGATCATCAATCCCTTTTCTTTCAAAATAGACCGACGTCCAGAAAGTAAACGCCCCTGCAAAGAATCCGATCACAATAGCTGCCCAGGCTTCCACAAAGGCACATGCGGCAGTAATAGCCACCAAAGCGGCAAGAACGCCATTGACCATTGCAGGAATATCCGCTTTCCCTGTCAGAAACTTAGAAGTCAGGATTGCACCGATTGCTCCGGCCGCCGCTGCCAGATTAGTAGTCAAGGCAACATAGCCAAAAAATCCATCCGCAGTACCCATCGTGCTTCCTGCATTAAATCCGAACCAGCCAATCCAAAGAATAATTCCGCCAAGCACCGTATAGACCTGGTTATGACCCGGAATAAGGTTCGGTGTCCGATCCTTATTGAACTTCCCAATTCGCGGCCCAAGAAGAAGCGTAGCCACTAGAGCAGCAATTGCTCCCTGAAGATGGACAACCGTTGAGCCGGCAAAATCCTGCATCCCCATTTCTCCCAGCCATCCACCGCCCCAAACCCAGTGACCGATGACCGGATAAATTAAAACGGTGAAGACGATGCCGAAAATAAAATAAACGGATAATTTCGCACGCTCAGCAAATCCTCCCCACGCAATGGCCAGTGATACACCGACGAACGCCAATTGAAACAAAAATTTAAGTGACAGTGGCACATTGGCCCAGGATAAGGCCTCGAATGTCTTGCTGTCGCCCCCTAGCATCCAACCAGAAGTTCCAAATAAGCTGTTGCCCTCCCCGAAAGTGATTCCAAATCCGACAGCCCAAAAAGCAATCGTGGCAAGGGCAAAACTCAAAATTTGCTTTCCGGCAACATGCCCCGAATTCTTCATTCGTGTCGATCCCGCTTCAAGGAGCGCAAATCCCGCCTGCATCCCAATTACCAGGATTGCTGCAACCATCACCCAAAGAGAATCCAGGTACATCATGATCGTACTTTCCTTCATGTTACATCTCCACCCTTCTTCATGTCATGTTTTCTAACATCTGATAGGTATACTATATGACATGTAAAAAGAAAGTGCAATTGTTTTCTGAATATTTTTCAAAATAAGTTGATTATTTGTCCTACTTATCTCCTATTCTCTGCATAAAAAAAGAATCTTCAGAGGATCGCAAAAGCTTCCTCTGAAGATTCCGGTATTGGTATGGTTTATTTATTATAGGTGTTATAAGCGTTCACAAGGTTTCCAACAATCTCTTCCGCACTGTGGTTTTCAATATCGTGGCGGTGAATAAAGTGAACCACTTCTTTGCCTTTTAATAGGGCCATGGACGGAGAAGAAGGAGGATACCCTTCAAAATATTCTCTCATTTTTGCGGTTGCTTCTTTATCTTGTCCGGCAAAAACGGTAACCAAATGATCGGGTTTTGCTTCATGGTTAAGTGAATAAATTGCCGATGGCCTGGCCAATCCTGCAGCACAACCGCACACGGAATTGATGAAAACAAGAGAAGTTCCCTCTGCATTTTCCATAAAACCGTCCACTTCTTCTGGTGTTGTTAATTCTTTGAACCCTGCATTTGTAAGCTCGGCTCTCATCGGCTGGGCCATTTGCTTCATGTACTCTTCGTAAGCGTTCATAATATCCCTCCAAATCAATCTGTATTGTCATTATAGCCCATAATCCAAATGGAAGAAACTCATTTCACTTATTAAGAGAATAGGAGGACTCATTCATCTCTTCTGATGAAATGAGATGAACCCCTGTTTTTTCTTTTTGGGCAAACTCAAACATGGCAGCGGCGACCGAACTCGCTTTTACAGGGCGGTATTTTTTAAGACCACCTTTGAACAAAAAGGAAAGCCGACCGGCAATCCAGTCAGCAGCTCGTTCTCCTGCCCGGAACTCCTCACGCTCGCCTGTTAACAGAGACGGGCGGAATATTCCGATCAATGGCACACCTTCTTTTGCCACGTCACGCTCCATCTCTCCCTTAACCCTGCTATAGAAAAAACGTGACTCCATATCTGCACCCAGTGCGGAAATTACCTGAAAGGAATGTGCTCCCTGATCGGCCGCAATATGGGACATCACAACGGGATAATGATGATCAACCTGTCTGAAATTCTCCTTCGTCTTTGCCTTTTTTATCGTTGTACCAAGGCAGCAAAATACATCTGCGGCAATAAAGTAATGTTTGTGCTCTTCAAGGCTGTTAAAATCTGTGATTACTTCTGTCACTTTCTTATGGCTGATGCCTTTTTTCCTTCGAGCAAACACAATAGTACGCTCATACCTATTGCTTTCTGCCAACAAATGGAGTAATTCCCACCCGACAAGTCCTGTAGCTCCGGCAATCACTGCCGTTTTTCCCATGTTACCATTCCTTCCATGATCCTTTTTAACTAAAACGAGCTCTCGTTTACGACTCTGGCTCCAATGACATTTGTGAAATGCTGAAGCGCCCAATCATGGCCGGCGGCATTAAAGCTTTGTACAGCATCCTCATGAACGACAATGGTAAAGCCTCTATTATAGGCATCAATCGCGGTGTGCAAAACACAAATATCAGAGCAAACACCAACCAGGTGAATTTCAGTAATGTTGCGTTCCCGCAATTTGAGATCAAGATTGGTTCCGGCAAAAGCACTGTACCTGGTTTTATCCATCCAGTACACCAGCTTATTTTGCTCGGCCAGCAAAGAAGAGACATACTCTCCAAGCTTTCCGTATTGCTCTCTTCCCTTTGTCCCTTTAATATTGTGAGGCGGAAACAGTGACATTTCGGGATGGTACGTATCCTCTTCTTCATGCAAATCAACCGCAAATACAACAAAATCATTATTCTCGACGAATTGCTTTGTAAGGGCTGTTAAACGGTTCTCGATGGACTGGCCCGGAACACCGCATGTCAATTTTCCTTCATCCGCAACAAAATCAAACGTATAATCCACAACAATCAAGGCTTTCATCGTCCTAGCTCCCTTATGATATTATCCAAGCGTTTCAATCTCTACGTTTTGTACTCCTGTTATTTCTTTAATATCATAATAAATGTCGGTTGTATATCTTTTATCGTACGTTCCAATGGTCAGTTCCATTTTACTCATTCCATTTTCCAGATCCTTCACACGCACATTGTAAATTTTCATCTGTCTCTTCTTGATTTCTTTAATCATTTCCGTCATATTCCTGCCATCAGGAACAATAAGTCGTACTTTAGCTTCTTTTTCCCTCAGCGTTTTCGGACCTACCCATTTCATGATCATGGGGATCAATTCTACACTGATCAGAATCATGAGTGCCCCTGCGGAAGCCTCTAAGTAAAAACCTGCTCCCGATGCAATTCCCAATCCGGAAGCGCCCCAAATCATCGCAGCTGTTGTCAGCCCTGAAATGACGTCATTGCTCCGCCTTAATATGACACCTGCACCCAGGAAACCGATACCGCTGACGATTTGTGCCGCCAAACGCATCGGATCCATCATTGTTCTTCCTGTCAGCTCAGAATATGTGCTTGCTGATTCAATGGAAACAATTGTCAACAGACAACTGCTGATCGAAATGACCAGGCATGTTTTCAGGCCAACCGGTTTTCGTTTCAGTTCCCGCTCAAGGCCAATGACCAAACCGAGGAATGCTGATATTCCAAGCTTGATTAAAATGAGGCTCATTGCCATTCCCCTCCCTCTTATATTTTATATGTATGGTAAATATCCTAAAAATACTATAACCTTCCGAAAAGCTCAACTATATATCAGAAAATGTAGATAAACAGAAAAGCATCCTATATAATAAGGATGATTTAAATTTTTCTGAAAAATTAGATAAAGGAGTGTTGCATGCGTGGATTCTCACTTACATTTTCCGGAGGGGATGAAATGTTAGCCGAAAAAGAGATTAAAAAAGGACAAACCGATTATTCAGCCATTGCTTCTTCCCCGTCTTTTCAGAATTTGATTCGCCAAAAAAAGAAATTCCTTCTGCCTATGTCGATTTTCTTCCTGGTCTTTTACTTTACTCTTCCCATCATGACGTCCTACTCAACCATCTTAAATACGAATGCAGTCGGTGGCATTAGCTGGGCTTGGATTTTTGCATTTTCCCAGTTTGTTATGACGTGGATGCTTTGCATTCTTTATTCCCGAAAAGCGATAAAATTTGACCAAATCGCCAATCATGTCATCACTCAATCCGAAAAGGAGAAAACGAAATGAATACAGCTTTCATGCTGTTCGTCGGAATTGTTGCCATTACTCTTGTCATAACATACTTTGCTGCCAAACGGACCAATAATGCAAACGATTTTTACACTGCAAGCGGCGGCCTGACAGGATGGCAAAATGGTCTTGCCATCGCAGGTGATTACATGTCAGCCGCGTCGTTTTTAGGCATTGCCGGTTCTATTGCGCTTTCAGGATTTGACGGATTCTTTTATTCCATCGGGTTTCTCGTTGCTTATCTCGTCGTCCTCTATCTCGTGGCCGAACCGCTCAGAAACCTTGGTAAGTACACGATGGCCGATATGATCGCCTCCCGGTTTGATGATAGGAAGGTCCGGGGTGTGTCCGCCTTGAATACCATCACCATTTCCATCTTTTATATGATCGCCCAGCTCGTAGGAGCAGGAGCCCTCATTACTTTATTGCTCGGTTTGAAATACACAACCTCGGTATTAATCGTCGGTGTTCTTATGACGGTTTATGTGGTGTTTGGCGGCATGATGGCCACGAGCTGGGTACAGATCGTAAAAGCTGTTTTGCTCATGATCGGAACCTTTATTATCTCCGTCATGGTTTTTGCCAAATTCGGATTCAGTGTAACAGGGATGTTTGAGCATATGAAATCTGCTACCCCGCTCGGAGAGAGTTTCCTGAATCCCGGCAATAAATACAAAGACCCGCTGGATACGATTTCTCTCAACATGGCTCTTGTCCTTGGTACAGCCGGCCTGCCGCACATTCTAATCCGTTTTTTTACAGTAAAAGACGCCCCGACGGCGAGAAAGTCCGTCGTCTATGCCACATGGTTGATCGGCATCTTTTACATCATGACGGTTTTTCTGGGATTTGGAGCGGCCGCGTTTGTGGGAACGGATAGTATCGTAAAAGCCAATGCGGCAGGCAATATGGCAGCCCCATTGCTTGCCCGAGCACTCGGCGGAGATTTCTTGTTCGCCTTTGTATCAGCGGTTGCGTTTGCGACCATTCTTGCCGTGGTTGCCGGCCTTGTACTTTCCGCCGCATCTGCCTTTGCTCATGATTTTTACAGCCAGATCCTGCGCAAGGGAAAGGCAACCGAAAAAGAGCAAATGAATGCCGCAAGATGGGCTTCCATCGGTGTGGCTGTTCTATCCATCCTGCTTGCACTCTTTGCCCAAAAACTGAATGTAGCCTTCCTGGTGTCTCTTGCTTTTGCTGTTGCGGCAAGTGCTAACCTGCCGATTTTGCTTCTCACTGTCTTTTGGAAGCGCTTTAACACCACAGGTGCAGTAACCGGCATGCTTGTAGGCCTTTTCAGTTCCCTGATCCTTGTCGCCATCAGTCCGAGCGTCTGGTCTCCGGAAGCGGGTGTCGCCATTCTTGTCGGAGACCCATTGTTCCCGCTTGCCAATCCAGGTATTGTTTCCATTCCGTTAGGCTTCATTGGAGCCATCGTCGGAACCCTGTTGTCAAGAAAGACCGTGGATCAAAGCAAATTTGATGAAATTCTCGTAAAAGTAAATACAGGTGTCGGGCTGCGCGATAACGCCTAACCGAAAAAAGGACAGCATTTCATTCATGCTGTCCTTTTTCCTTGTTCAGGGTATGCTTGCGTACGAGCGGATAAAAAACGATTCCCGATATCAAAAGTGACATGCCAAAAAGGAAGGTTTTAATATCCTCCGTACCTGCTTTGATAACCCATAACGAATACAGGGCAGCAAGAACCGCAATCAGTCCGTCGCCAAATCTCGATCTTGAAGCTCCTTCATACGTTTCCCCGCTGAAAACGAGTTTTACCTGATACAGGGAAGCCATCAAATAAGGAACGAGGAAAGCCAGTGTTGCAACAAAAATGACGAAATCAAATGCATCAGCCATTGATTGGGAAACTACGGAAAAAATAAAAAGCTGTGTCATAATATTAGTGACAATCAATGAAAAAGAAGGGGCGCCGTATCGGTTTTCTTTTGCGAACGCCGGAATAAACATCGATTTGTTGGCGGCTTGATAGGGAACCTCGGCTGCGAGCAAAATCCATCCTATGGTCGCTCCAAACAATGAGATCAGGCCTAGAATAGCCATAATACTGCTTCCCGACGGACCGATTACACTTTCCAGCGCATCCACAAGGGGCTTTTGTGAATGAATAAGTTCCTTTTGAGGAAGAGTTCCCATGACAAGAACCGTAATCCCTATATAAATCAAAAGAGCAATCAGGAGTCCGAAGATGGTCGCCTTCTTTACATCATTTTGCCTTTTGGCCCGGTTGGAAAAAACCACCGCAGATTCCACGCCAACAAATGCCCAAAGGGTGGAAATGGCCGCAGCATTCAACTGACCCATAAACCCGATTGTTTCTCCCGAGCTGCTCGGCTTCGGTTCAACAAAGGGAGTCAGGTAGCTGGATTGAAAAGCAAACAAACAGATCAAGATAAAAAACAAGAATCCCGCAACCTTTGCCACGGTTGCTACCAGATTCGCCTTCCCTGCCCCTTCGATTCCTTTCAGGATCATAAAATGAAGACCCCACAATAATGCAGAACACACCAAAAAAGTGATCCCGCCCCCAAGGGTGACATCTGTGCTTCCTGCCGTAAAAAGAGGTTGTTTACTGGTCATCACCGGAAAAAAGGTGGACAGGTAGCTGGCAAACGTCGTAATGATTGCCACGTTGCCCGCAAAGTTTGCCACCCAATATCCCCAGCCCACGAGATAGCCTGCGACCAGCGAGGTTTCAGAGTCCTCCTTGAATAAGGCCTTCGCATAGTTTTGCGGTCCGCCATTCAAAGAGGGTTTTCTCAAGGCAAGGTTGCCGAACACCAGGGCCGTCAACAATACACCCAATCCTGTAACCAACCATGCGCCCAGAACACCTCCAGGACTCGCCACTTCGGCCAGCGAACGGGGCAGCATAAATATCCCCGATCCAACCATGTTTCCTATAACCAATGCGGTGAGCACCGGCAATCCAAGCTTATGTTCGTTCATTTCAAAATCCCTCCAAGGATATCATTCCTCCCTACTATCTCCCTCTTTGGCTATCACTAACCGTTTTTCACCGTACACAAAAAAGCATACAGAAAAAATCTGCATGCTTTCCCTATCGTTAAATTTTTAAAAACGTCATTCCGTTTTCCTGCTTCACTTTGTTTTCTTTAATTAATTTGCCAAGTGCCCGTTTAAATGCTGCCTTACTGATGTCAAATTCATTTTTGATGTCATCCGGGTCCGATTTATCGGTATACGGCATCTGGCCTTTATGATTCTTCAAGTACTGATAGATCATTTCTGCGTCTTCATTATACGCCTGTTCTTTTCTTGGCTTCATGGAAAGATTGACTCTGCCGTCCTCTCTCACAAACGTTACACGGCACTCCACCCGTTCGCCGAGCCGGACCCGGCGCGTCATTTCTTCGTTGTGAACAAAACCAATCAGATGATTTTCAGTAAACACCAAAGCTCCTGCTTCATTAAGTTTGTAAACATGGCCTGCCACCATCTCATTAAATTGGCTTTCTTCCGCCGCCTCCGCCTGATCCACAATCTCCTGTTCTGTTGCAAGGTCAGCAAACAGTCTGCCTTTTTTATCAAGGCGGAGTCCGCAGTACAACTGATCTCCAACCGCCGGCCATTGATCCAGCGGTCCCGGTAGGTCATCATTGGACAATAATACATCTTTATGTATGCCCATATCGAGAAAAACACCGAGTCGTTTTTGAGAACCTACGACTGTCAGCCAGGCCAATGTATCCAGCCTTACTTTTGGCTGTGACATCGTTGCCGCAAGGCGGCCATCATGATCCTGATATAAAAAGACATCAACGGTTTCTCCTTCTTTCAACTCCCGTGATGCTTCACGTTTGTGAAGCATCACATCCTCTGTACCATTGCTTAAAAAATAGCCAAACTCACTCAATCTCGCCACATTTAAGGCCGTGACTTCTCCGGCCCTTAACTTATTTTCCATAACCGCTCAATCCTTTTGCTCTTTTTCATAGTATTCACCTTTATATCAAAAATAGAAACCTACTTTTTAGAAAGCAGGCTTCCTTTTTTCCAGTTATTCATCTTTCATATTTTCTTCAGCTTCCAATTCCATCAGCTTTTTGATCAGGATGTGCTGCGGCATATGCATGATTTGCTCTAACGGAACATTCAGCTTTTCGGACAGCATAACAGCTGTCTCCGCAGATATTTGTAAAGGTTTCAATTCGATCAGCCTCCCTCCGCTAAGTATAGCAGACCTGATTGTTCTTTAAAACAATCCTACCGCTTTTCCATCTTCCGTAACATCCATGTTCAGGGCAGCCGGTGACTTCGGAAGGCCTGGCATTGTCATGACATCCCCGGTGAGCGCAACAATAAAGCCGGCGCCTATGGATGCTTTTAATTCGCGAATGGTAATCACAAATTCCGTCGGCCGCCCGAGCTTCTTAGGATCATCCGACAGGGAATACTGTGTTTTAGCCATGCACACAGGAAGGGTGGACCAGCCTTGCTGTTCAAATTCTCTGAGCTGTGTCAACGCTTTTTGCGAGAATTGGACACCTGCCGCACCATATACCTTTTCGGCGATGGTAATTATTTTTTCTTCCAGGGGCTGATCAAGCGTATACAAAGGTTCAAAGGCATTCGTTTGGGATTCGATGATGTTCAGCACTGTGCGTGCCAAATCCTCGCCGCCTTCTCCGCCTTTTAGCCAGACGTTTGCAATCTCCACAGGAATGTTTCGCTCTCTGCACCAATTCAGGATATGCTGAACTTCCTCATCATGATCCGATACAAACCGGTTCAATGCCACGACAAACGGCAGACCGAACGCCTGAATGGTTTCAATGTGCTTTTCAAGGTTGGCCATCCCTTTTGCAAGGGCGGCTACATTCTCACCCGATAGTTGGGCCTTATCCACACCTCCATGCATTTTCAGTGCACGGGCAGTGGCCACAATAACAACTGCACTTGGCTTGAGTTCGCCGTATCGTGATTTAATATTTAAAAACTTCTCTGCACCCAAATCCGCTCCAAATCCTGCTTCGGTGACCACAAAGTCACCTAGCTTGCTGGCCAATTTGGTCGCAATGATGCTGTTGCAGCCGTGGGCAATATTCGCAAATGGCCCTCCATGTATAATGGCAGGTGTATTTTCCAGGGTTTGTACCAGATTGGGGCGGAGCGCATCCTTTAACAACAGGGTAAGAGCACCTTCCACCTTCAGATCACTAACGGTAATTGGCTGGTTATCATATGTATAAGCAACCACCATTCGGGAAAGCTTTTTCTTTAAATCTTTCAGATCCCGGGCGAGACAGAAAATGGCCATCACTTCTGAGGCAACAGTTATGTCAAAACCATCCTCACGCGGTACACCCTGTATCGGTCCGCCCAGGCCAATCACGATGTTACGCAAGGCGCGATCATTCATGTCAATTACCCGTTTCCAGACAATGCGGCGGGGATCGATATTCAACTCGTTTCCTCGGTGTATATGATTATCGATGAACGCAGCCAACGCATTGTTTGCTGTTGTAATCGCGTGAATATCCCCGGTAAAATGAAGATTGATATCTTCCATTGGTATGACTTGTGAATAGCCTCCCCCAGCCGCTCCTCCTTTTAGTCCCATGCTCGGTCCAAGCGAGGGTTCACGAAGTGCAATGATCGCTTTTTCACCAATCCGGTTCAATGCCTGGCCAAGACCGACGGTGACGGTCGATTTTCCTTCTCCGGCGGGTGTCGGATTGATGGAAGTCACCAAAACCACCTTGCCTTCCGGTGCGGTTTTTAGTTTATCAAATAAATCCAGGGATAACTTGGCTTTATAGCGCCCGTATGGTTCCCAATCCTCTTCGGTCAGGTTTAGCTGGGCAGCAATCTCATCAATGCGTTTCATGCTTGCTTCTTGTGCAATCTCGATGTCGGACTTGTGTGTAACTTCCTTTGTCATCTGTAGTGTACCCCCTGTAAAAATACGTGCTATTCTTATTCTACAAAAAAACAGACATAAAAGATAATGTTGCTTTTCCTGCCTTTATAGTGTATCCGCATTTTTATTTTTGCTGCAGACCCATGTATACTATAATGGAAGGGATTACAATTTACATAATTAAAGGAGGTTCATTTTTATGGCAAAGATCACTGTTAAAGGTTTCGGCGAATATGAAATTGAAAACGGCAAGAAACTCGTTCTTGGACTTGAAGACCAAGGAGTGGATATTCTTCACCGTTGCGGGGGCAATGCAAGGTGCACAACCTGCCGGGTGGAAGTGCTGCAGGGCAGCTTCGGTGAGATGGGCGAAGCAGAACGAAACATCATCGAAACGAAAGGCCTCGGTGAAAATATCCGCCTTTCCTGCCAGGTAAGAGTTAATGGGGATGCTGAAATTGCACCCGCCATGACTTCCTCCAAAGATGGACTTGACGCAGGACCACGTCCAGCAGAATAAACCACTGCCACTGCCTGGGGGACCCGCTTAATCCATGCGGATCTCCCCTTCTTTTTATTGTCTTCCTTCCCACTCCTCAAAAAAGACGCCCAAAAAGTGCTCCATTTCTTCATGGCGGCGAGCTGCCAGCTTTTTTCCATATTCAGTATTCATCCTGCTTTTGAGTTTTAGAAGTTTTTCGTAAAAATGGTTCACGGCAGTAGACGTCCCGTTCCGGTATTCCTCTTTTGTCATACTGCTTCTGACCATAATATCCGGGTCATAAATCAACTGTCCGATATGCCCCGAGTAAACAAATGTCCGTGCAATGCCAATGGCTCCGATGGCATCGAGCCTGTCAGCATCCTGAACCACCTTGCCTTCAAGCGACGACATCAAACCTGTGTTGCCGCCTTTATAGGACATGGTTGAAATGATATTGAGAACCTCTGTGCTTACATGCGCAGGGACATCGTTCTCTTTCAACCACCGTTCGACTTTTTGAAGGCCCTCTTCTTCTAAACCATTCAATTTCTCATCGGCAATGTCATGCAAGAGAGCAGCCAGGCTGCAAATGAAAAGATTTGCCCCTTCTTCCCTTGCGATGGAACAGGCCAGTTTGTTCACTCTGTAAATATGCCACCAATCATGCCCGCTCCCTTCGTAATCAAGCACCGCTTTTGCATAGTTTTCTGCCGCTTCCAGTATTTTGTTCAAATTTACTCCCTACTTTCTTCTTTCCTTATAAAAAATGGCTGCTGTAGACATACTAATTCAAAAACAGGTAGGTGAATGGGATGTCAGAACCGTACAATGAGTTAAAACAAGTGGATATGTCAATCCAGAGTGCACAGCGGATCATCGGACATGCAACAATGAGCATGGACCCGGGACAGCTGCATGCAGCCAAAGAAGCGCTTGATACCGCCAAACAGCAGTATGAGGAAGCACTTAAAACCCCCACTGGCATGGATGGGATGTTTTTGGAGCATGCCAAAGAGACTCTTCAGCAATGTGAACAGCAAATTAATGAGGCATTAAAGCCTTAAAGAAAGAAAAGCCGGAGAATTTCCGGCTTTTTATTATGAATATTAAACGGTAAGTTCCAGTTCAAGATTGTTTACATACGCATACGCTTTTTTCTTCGTCGTAATGTTATTTTCTTTAAAACCTTCCAGAAGAGCAATATAATAACTGCCATCAAACTCCCGTTGGACCTTCAATGTGATTTCGATCGATATACTGACCATATAATCACTCATCCCGGTGAAGTGTTTTCCGAATTCAATAAATGCTGTATCGCTTTCTTTCAATTTAATCCCTTTGGATGCAAGGTGCTGGAAATAGTCCTGGATTGAAAACTGCGACAAAATATCCCATCCCATTCTAAAAAAGATTCCTCTAAATTGTATCAATCCAAAATGGCTTTAATCAATAATTTCTTTTTTTCCATGAATGATATTGCCATTCAACGCCTGAGTGGCCAGGGTATCTGCTTCTTTATTGTCATTTCGGTTCAAGAGTTCATAGACAGGCTGAAGCCCGTGTTTTTTTATTTTTTCTTCAATCCGATCCATCCACCGCTGAAGGTTTTCTTCATAGCAAGGCCATTCCCCGCTCATTTGATGGATTACTCCCATCGAATCGCCTTTTATCGTTACAGACGTATGGTGAACACCCAAGGCGTCCAATTCATTGACGAGAAGCCAGAGAGCAGCATATTCCGATTCGCTGTTGGATGAAATCTCGTCGAACGCGGCATTCGTCCTCACGCGGTAATGCTTGTGGCTTTGTGTATAATAGATCGCTACCCCCTGGCCGGATTCCTGGATATCCTTTTGGAAGCCCCCGTCAAAGTAGGCAACAATATCCGTTGGCTCTGTCAAGATGACCGCCACCATTTTTTGAAGTTCTTTCCTGGACCAATAGATTCCGGATTCATCCATAAAACTCATATTGCCAAGCCGGCCTGTTTTCTCAATATCAGCCGCAAGCTGTACAGCACGCTCAACTGTAACAGAATCTGATACAAATCGGACCGTTTCTTTCGACTTTGCAGGTTTGTACTCCCATTCAAGCGTCAGTTTCAAAACCATGACCTCCAATCAAAATTAATCACCTACCTTATTGTATCCCATTTGGCTATAATAGAACTAACAGGAGGGATGATAGGTGATTGAAGTTTATATTGACGGAGCCAGTGCGGGAGACCCGGGGCCATCGGGAGCTGGGATCTTTATTAAACTGGGAAATGGTAAAGTTGAACAACACAGTATCCCACTCGGCAGCCTCTCCAATCATGAAGCGGAGTTCAAAGCCTTGCTTCTCGCTCTTGATATTTGTTTGGAAAAGAAGTATGATTCCGTGTCATTCCGAACAGATTCGCAGGCGGTTGACCGGGCAGTTGAAAAGCGTTTTGCCAAAGACAAACGATATGACGGCCTCCTTCAGGAAGCGCTGGCAAAGATGGAGGCATTGCAATTGTTTTTTATCAAATGGATCCCAAGCAAACAGAATAAGGTGGCTGACGATCTCGCCCGTAAGGCCGTCCAGATGAATAAAACTACATAAAAAAAGAGCAGGCCATTTTCAGCCCACTCTGACATTGATTTCAAGTCTGGATAATTCGTCCTTCAATAACGAACGATTGACTTTGATTCGGATATCATCAAAATTCAAATCCACAATATCAGGAACATCCCTGTAGATTTCGCAAAGGTCGCGGCTTAGGAACGCCATCTCACGACCAAGCTGAAGCTTCTTGAAATATCTTTTGTATTTCACATCCAGTTCATCCACGGATTCATAAATGCCTTCCACGCTTCCGTATTGCTGAACCAAAGGAAGCGCTGCTTTCTCGCCGACCCCTGCTACTCCGGGGATATTGTCACTCTTATCACCAAGCAATGCTTTCACATCGACCCATTGGGAAGGCTCAATTCCATAGTCATCGCGGAAATCATGCACTGTATATTTGATTTCACCCTTTTTGGCAGCAATAAGCTGGGAGGTTTGTTCGCACAAAAGCTGCAGCAAATCACGGTCATTGCTGTAGACGATGCATTCTCCCTGTTTTTCATCCCGCCATTTTTGGGTAAACGTACCGATAATATCATCTGCTTCATATCTCGGAATGGTAAACTGCGGAAGACCTAACGTAGTAAAGAGCGTAACCGCTGTTTCGTACTGCTGGATCAATGGTTCCGGAAGCTCGTTTCTAGTTCCCTTGTAGTCCTGGAACTTTTCTTTGCGCAATGTTTCATTTCGCTTTACATCCCACGCGATGGCCAAATGTGTAGGTTCATGAATTCTTACAAGCTGAAGAAGCTTTTGGATCTTTGCCCGAAGGCCATTGATGAATAAGCCCTGTGAATTGCGCGTAAGCTGATCCCATTCCTTACCGTATGCTGTCGCAAAATAACATCTGCTCAGCAGGTTAAACCCATCGATTAACAGCAATTTTTCTTGTGTTTCTTCCGACATTCTTTCCACCATCCCGCCAATAATAAAAAAACTTATTTTACCCAATAAGTAAAATAAGCTTGTTATGTATATCCGCTTTGCCGTAGCTCATCCTGTCTTAAAAACCCGTTCTCACAGGTGGGTATCCGCAGCGGTCTTTCCACCTTCCTCTGCGTAATGGAGAGGCACGGTGTATTCAACCCGTCATTTAAGATTCCCGTATTACTCATATCGGTTTAAGACAAAATAAGAGCCACTAACATCGCAGAATGTAATTATAACTCTAAAGTTGGAATTTGTAAATGATCTTACTTGGTTTTCTTGCCGTGGCGGTGATTGTCGCTTTGCTGCTCTTCGATAGCAGCAAATTCTGTGTCACTGCGCTGTTCCATTTTCTTTGCGTTATTATTACGCTGGGCATTGGCATTTCCTTTTTTCTGTTTTCCCAATGTGGTCAGCTCCTGTATATAGAATATACCTATGGTTCCCGGAAGTCAAAAAAAGAATCCCCCTTATAATTTTCCTCATAATGGCAATCCTATGTAATAAAAGGAGGCTGGATTACTCATGGCAAATGCTTATTTATGCCCAAACTGCAAAACCAACCGTACACGGTTTAACATTATTGATCAGGTCCCGCAATCGGTAAAACTGGATCCTGCAACTGGCTCCGTTGTCAACCAGTACAACAGCAATGAAGAGCTTGATCCTTTTCATATTCCTTACAACGGAGCCAGCAAACTCATTCAATGTGCTGCCTGCGGCGTAGTTGGTGAAGAAGAGACCTATATTAAACGGGCTCAAAATAATCCCCTTTAAAGATGAACATTTTGTTCATCTTTTTTCATTTCATAAAAGGAAAAACCTCTTTTTATCGCGAAATCATAATGAAATGAGACTAAAGGAGGATAAATGTTTGTCTGTTAGAAATCCAGATTCCCATCTTTTTAAAATTCCAAACTGCCAAATCGAGAAAAAAGAGTATCAGATTGTTTCTCAATATTATGAAGGTGAATCCTTCGTCTACAGAACCTTTATTGTTACCCAATCAGGAGCGCCGTATCTGTTGTACGAGCTTGCCATCACGTATGAAGCTGTGTACAAGCTGAGCCAATTTTTTCCCCTTTATACTCCTGCTTTCCTGCTGCCCCTTGGATTGAACTTTGTGTATGACATGCTCAAAGCCCCCTGCCCCCGCCATACTTCATCATTAATTACCAAAGAACACATCTCTTCTTTAGCCATCCATTGGCGTTCTCTCCCACCAATCACCGATCCTGCTTTGCCTGAATCTTCCTCTTCATTATAATTAATCGCCGTTACTTCTCCTTTTTAAGAAGCTCTTTTTGTTGTGGCTGATGGGCTACTTCGCACCAGTCCAAAATCGTTAAGGTGATCATGGCTGCCGCCTCAAAAATTTTATCCAGTTCAATGTATTCATCCGGATAATGAGCGACAGAAGTGACGCCAGGCCCAAAGACTATGCTCGGCGTGTGTCCTACCGCTGTCAGAAGGCCGCCGTCTGTTCCCCATGGTGAGGCTTCAATAACCGGCTCGGCTCCGGAGATATCCTTAAAGCGCTTCTTGAGAAGCTGCATTAACTCATGTTCCGTGTCAATGGAGCCCGGAAGCCATTGCGCTCCGAACCATTCCACCCGGGGTGGATGTTTGGTTAACCAATCGTCCTGAATACTTGTCATTCTGTCTTCAAGCTCTTTTCTTACTTGCTCTAGCGTTTCATCTGGAGCAACTCCAATTCTCCCTTCAATCATAATACAATCAGGAACTGAAGATGGCCAATCACCGCCTGATATTTTTCCAAGGTTGATTGGAACCGGAATCGGAATCTTCTCATACAGGGGATCGGTGATTCTTTCGTTTCTCGTTTTCTCAAGCCGCTGAATTTCCTGTATGACAACCATGGCTTTTTCAAGGGCGCTGACTCCTTCATACCGGGTTCCGCCGTGTGCAGAGCGGCCAAAAATATGAACTCTGAACCACATGGAACCTTGCTGGCTGGGGAAAATTTTCATGTTGGTCGGTTCTGGGATGATGGCGGCATCCGCTGTGTATCCCCTTAATATGGCGGCGAGTGTTCCTGCTCCCCCACTTTCCTCTTCCATTACACTATGAAAGATGACATCACCTTTTAAATCCAGCTTCAGATCCTTGATGCATTCCATTGCAAGCAACAGACAGAGATTGCCACCTTTCATATCTGTAGCTCCTCTGCCGTACAGCTTACCACCCTTAATGGTACCGCTGTACGGATCGTTGTCCCACTGGCTGATATCACCCGGAGGGACGACATCCACATGGCCATTGAGAACAACTGACCTGCCTCCTCCTGTTCCTTTAATCACTGCGGCTACGTTCGGGCTGTTCGAAAAATCTGTTCGAGTCGCACAAAAATAGGGATGCTGAAAAAACTCCTCTTCGTCCGGATGCCAAAGATCTACTTCACAGCCTATATCTTTTAGCTTTTCAGCAATCAGCAGCTGTACCTCTTTTTCATTTCCCTGTTCGCTGTTCTTACGCACCATTTGCTGAAGGAACGAGATCGCCTCCGGTTTTTTCTTCATCATCCACTTCTGAATTTCCTCTAACATATAACCCCTCCTGCGTATTAGGCTTTATTGAAAGGTCACAACCTCATTACGGATTTCAAGCGGAGCGCCTGTTGATTCAACCACTTCTTCGACCAAATGCGGATGCATGACTTCTCTCAGAACAAGCTTTTCATCCACGATATCAATCACCGCTTTTTCGGTAATGATCATATGAGCTCCTCTTTTTACAGTAAGCGGCAATTTGCAATTCTTTACGATTTTGGGATTTCCCTCTTTATCGGAATGGTTCATCAGCACAATGACTTTTTTTGATTTTTGGGCAAGATCAATGGCACCTCCCATACCTGGCACTCTTTTTCCAGGAACGATCCAGTTGGCAATATCCCCCTGTTCACTTACTTCCAGGGCTCCCAGCACCGTTATATCGAGCAGACCCCGGCGGATAATTCCAAATGCCGTGGCACTGTCGAAATAAGAAGCCCCGGAAATCAGCGTTACCGGATAACCACCTGCATTGGAAAGGTTGCCGTCTTCTTTTCCCGGTGGGGGAGATCCTCCCATGCCGAGAATGCCATTCTCCGTATGCAGCATCACTCCATAGTTTCGTGGAATATAGTCCGCGACAAGAGTCGGAATACCGATCCCCAAATTCACAATCATCCCCCGTCCAATTTCAAGGGCGGCTCTCCTCGCTATTTGGTGTCTTGTTTCAATTCCCAGACCCATTTCCAGTCCACCCCTTTGCTTTGAACGATATAATCCACAAAGACCCCCGGCGTTACCACACATTCCGGATCCAGCTGTCCGGCAGGAACGATTTCTTCCACCTCGGCTATAGTTACATTCCCGGCCATAGCCACCAGCGGATTCGTATTTCTTGCGCTCTTATCGTATATGAGATTACCATACGTATCCGCCTGTTTTGCATATATGATAGAAACATCCGCTGTAAGAGCCGGTTCAACCATGAACGTTTTTTCTTGCACATCCACTGTCTGCTTTCCCTTTTCCACGATGGTTCCAAATCCCACATCCACAAGAATCCCACCAAGACCCATTCCACCGGCTCTGATTTTTTCAGCGAGCGTTCCTTGAGGAATGAATTCGACTTTGAGTTCACCGTTTTGCATCTGTTTACCTGCTTCCGGGTTGGAACCGATATGGGAGGCGATCAAACGGGAAACCTGCTTCTCGGTAATCAGCTTTCCCGGTCCGATCCAGGGGAATCCTGTATCATTGCTGATCATGTAAATGTCCTTAATCTGTTTATCAATCAGCACATTAATCAAGCCTGGCGGAGCGCCAACCCCGCCAAATCCGCCGACCATCAGGGTCATGCCGTTAAAGAAATGGGTTGCTGCTTCATCTATAGATATCTGCTTGGTTTTTGATGAACCTTCTGTTGATTGGTACACCATTCTTTATCATCCCTCCTTAACTTGTGGCTTTATGGGCGAGTATGCCAGCTGAAATGAGGCCATTCATCAGTTCCTCCATACTTTCATCCAGTATTCTTAGCATTTCATAGATTTGGAATGAGGTAATGGTTAAAGGAGGGGAAATCAATACCGAATCACCCTCAAATCCAGTAACTCCGCCAAATGCAGGATAGATGACAAGCCCGTTTTTAAAACAGAGAGAAATAAACATTTCCCCCACGCGGTGCGTGACTGAAAAAGGAACCCGGGTGGCCGCATCGCTAACCATCTCCAGGCCGCATAGCAGCCCTTTACCTCTGACTTCACCGATGATTGGATATTTTTTCTGAAGGTCTTTAAGGCCTGCGATCAGTTTTTTTCCCTGTTCCTCTGCGTTCCGTACGAGTTCGTGCTTCTCCATGTAATCGATCACTTCCCCGCAGACCGATGCTGACAGCGGATTCGCACTGAAGGTATGCCCGCTCATGACGATTTTAGAGCCTTTTCGGATCACATCAATGATCCGGTCGGATACCATTGTAGCGGCCATTGGTGTATATCCCGCACTCATTCCCTTGCCAAGTGTCATGATATCAGGTTCTATCCCCCAATGCTCTACAGCAAACATTTTGCCCGTTCTTCCCATGCCGGTCATCACCTCATCGGCAATCGTCAGGATATTGTGCCGGTCACAAATCTCTTTGATTTTTTCGTAATAGCCCGGAGGCGGGGTTACCGCTCCTCCTGCTGCACCTACAATCGGCTCAAAAATAAAAGCCGCAATGTTTTCGGACCCGATGTCTCCGATGGCCCGCTCCAGCTCATGACCGCATGCCAGCCCACATCCCGGATAGGTCTTGTTCAGCGGGCAATGATAACAATAGGGAGCTGGTACAGCAGGAAAATCTTCAAGCAGGGCAGTAAACCGTTCTCTTCTCAAAGCATGCCCTGACATTGAAAGCGCACCCAGGGTTATTCCATGGTAGCTGGTCCATCGGGAAATGATTTTGGTCTTTGTGCGGATCCCCTGCTCTTGAAAATATTGAATGGCTACCTTTAATGCAGTTTCGGTTGCTTCAGACCCGCTGTTTACAAAAAATGTCCAGTTCAAATCTCCGGGAGCCAAAGCTGCAAGTTTATTTGCCAGACGTTCAGCCGGAGCACTTGTGAAATGGGAGCGATACACAAAAGCGATCTGATTTGCTTGTTTCTCCATAACCCCGGCAATTTCCTCCACACCATGACCAATGTTCGCTGTTACCGCTCCAGAAGAACCATCGATATACCGTTTTCCATCCGTATCGTACAAATAAATACCCTTACCATGGCTGATCATCGGATAATTTGCATCCAAAACCGGTTTGATGATGCCTGATTTCTCCACGGGGGGCACCCCTCTCTCTTATGTTGGCAAGCAACGGATCAGATCCGTTGCTTTTAAAGGCTCAATTATAAAATTTAAAGTAGTTCTTCTTTAAAAAACGTTCTGTGGCCATGAGCTCTTTGAATGACACCACTTTGCCCAGCTTTTTTGTATCAATCAAAAGCAATTGATCCTCGATCTCTTCGACCACATGATCTTCATGGTATTCCATGCCGCAGGATGAACAGCTCACCGCAGGAATCTCATCAATCTGAAGCGCACGGGTTCCATCATGGAGCTCCCAGTAACCAGTTTTTTTCGTTTCCACAGCCGCATCTTCATTACACCACATGCATTCCTTCACCAGCTGCACCTCCTTTTAGGCTTCTTTTACCGGATCATCGTCAGGTTTTGTTGCTTCTTTTTGCTGCTCATGCTTATATTTTTTTTCTTTCATTTCATCCCTTTTTCCGCGCTTATCCTTGAGGGTGGCATGCTCAGGATTGGTCTCATACGTTTTTCTGCGGTCGAACCGGTTTAATCCTTCCGGAACAATATTAAACTTTTCATCTTTGATCAGAGCGGTGATGCCAATCGCTGCAGGTTGCTCTGTGATATTCATCGTTTCATTAAAATAATCATCCGCTTTTCCCGGCTCATAGTTTTGTGGCTCAGGGTAGGAAGTGATCACGCCCTCAAAGTTTCTCAGGATCACTTTGTCAGGACTTTGTGAAATAAGGTAATTTGGCTGCAGCGAAATTTTGCCGCCGCCTCCAGGCGCATCTACAACAAAAGTTGGCACCGCATAACCTGACGTATGTCCGCGGAGTGCTTCGATAATTTCCAGACCTTTAGAGACCGGCGCCCGGAAATGGCCAATTCCCTCGGACAAATCGCATTGATAAATGTAATAAGGACGAACCCTTATTTTTACGAGGTCATGCATCAATTTTTTCATAATATGTGTGCTGTCATTGATCCCGGCAAGAATAACGGACTGGTTGCCGACCGGAACTCCGGCATTTGCCAACATTTCACATGCCCGTTTGGATTCCTCGGTAATTTCAATCGATGTATTAAAATGAGTGTTCAGCCAGACTGGATGGTATTTCTTCAAAATCGAGCAAAGGTTCTCTGTAATGCGCTGCGGAAATACGACTGGCGCCCGGGTGCCGATCCTGATAATTTCCATATGCGGAATGGCTCTCAGCCTCTTTAAAATATATTCGAGAATGTTGTCGTTGATTAATAAACCATCGCCACCCGAAATCAGGCAATCCCGCACCTGGGGAGTTGCGGCAATGTAATCAATGGCGGCGTCCAGCTGCTTTTTTGGAACCCCCATGCCAATCTGGCCGGAGAACCTTCGTCTTGTACAGTACCGGCAATACATCGAGCACTGATTGGTTACTAGAAACAGGACCCGGTCAGGATAACGGTGAGTCAATCCCGGTACAGGTGAATCCTCGTCTTCATGAAGGGGATCTTCCAAATCATATTTTGTTTTCAGAATTTCCTTGCCGACAGGAACCGACTGCATTCGTATCGGGCAGCGGGGATCATCCTGGTCCATCAGCCAGGCATAATACGGTGTGATATTCAGCGGGATGGTCATGGTTGATATACGGACGCCTTCCTCTTCCTCAGGCGTTAAATTGACAACCTTTTTTAAATCTTCCAGCGTTCTGACAGTATGAGTTAACTGCCATAACCAGTCGTTCCATTGTTCCTCTGTGACATCCTTCCATAACTCGATCTCTTTCCAATGTCGTTTTGGCTGGTACAATCCATTTACGATCGGCATGATGTTACCTCCTTGTATACTGAGCTCATATTCTACAGTTGCAAGTTTCGTGCCAAATCAAACCCCCGCATCATTGAGCGGTTTTTTCTGCGACTGTGCGGTTTATTACCAATGTATGCGTTCGCTGACCTTGATGGGAAAAAGAAAAAACCGCCGAAAATTCGGCGGTTCGTCATGTTTTCATTCGTAATTTATATTGAAGGGTTTGTCGCGGGATTTTCAGGAGCTGTGCTGCTTGTTGGATGTTTCCGTCTGTTTTGGAAAGCGCAGTGGAAATCAGTTCCTCTTCCCTTCTTGCCAGTGCTTCACGCAAAGGCACGATAGATGTTTCTGTCTGAGACTTGCCCGTTACCAATAGATGACGGGGGAGGTCGGAATTCCGGATGGGGTGATGATCTTCTGCCATGTTCATTGCGTATTCAATGACATGCTTGAGCTCCCGGACATTTCCCGGCCAACGATACCGGAATAGAAGCTGAACCACTTCATCTGTAATGCCTTTGACTTGTTTATGAAAGGTGTGGTTGTAATGAGAAATGAAATGGCGGGCAAGGAGTTCAATATCCAATTGCCGTTCGCGAAGAGGTGGAACCTCAAAGAAAATGACATTCAGACGATAGTAAAGGTCTTCCCTTAGCTTATTATTTTTAACACAATCCACCGGATGTTCATTTAATGCTGCCATAATCCTCACATTGACAGCCTTCCCTTTTGTTTCCCCCACCCTGCGCACCACTCCGTCCTGAAGCACCCGCAGCAGCTTGGCCTGGATATCAAGAGGCATAGAATTGATTTCATCAAGGAACAAGGTGCCCCCGTCGGCAAGTTCAAAAAGCCCCGGCCGTTCGACGGCTCCCGTAAAACTTCCTTTTAAGGTGCCGAACAAAATACTCTCGAGCAGCTGTGACGGAATGGCTGCGCAGTTTTGCGCGATGAACGGTTTGTTTTTTCGTGGAGACTGATTGTGAATCCCCTGTATTAAAACTTCCTTTCCGGTTCCCGTTTCCCCAAACATCAACACGGGGGACGAAGTCTGTGAGACTTTTATCAGAAGGTGTTTCAATTGTTCAATGGCCGGGTCCGCCGAAATAAAATCAGCCAGCTGGTAGGAAGCGAAGTGCCCGTGGGTCACTGGTTTTGGACGCGCTTTATGAAATTGAGCCTGCATATCAAGAAGTTTTTCGGACAGCTGTTTGATTTTGGTCAAATCTTTTGAGATTTCAATCGCCCCGATCAGTTTGCCATTGACTAACAGTGGAAGAGTGGTATTGACCGTATCCACTCTCTTTCCGTTAAAGTTCGTATAGGTTTGCTGCTGATTGATGATCGGCTTTCCGGTTTTGATTACTTTTAATAATGTGCTCGTATCCTGATTGAGGGAAGGAAAAGCATCGAGAACATGATAGTCGATGACGTCACTCACCTTTAACCCATCCAGTGATGCGGCTACTTCATTATAAAAAATGGTCATCCCCTTAGCATCAACCGCATGAATACCTTCGTCAATCGTTTTTAAAATGGCCTTCAGTATTTCGATAGTTTCCACTTTTTCTGTCATCACGGGCACCTCCGTTGGGATCAAAGACATGCTGCTGAAAATTCATCACAACTGCCGAAAATCCGGCACTACAAGGAGGATAAATCTTTTACCCACAAGTTCATGTCTTCGTATTTATCAAAAATAAGGCAGTTTTTGATCAATCTCCCTTGATAAAGATAACCTCTTTGAGAGAAAACAGCGTTCATTCCAAAAGATAAGGAACGGGCAATCGAATAGGCACAATAGATGTGGCGGGATTTTAACTCTTGTTCCAGCTGGTCGATGAGTATCTTCATCAGACCAAATTTACGATGTTCCGGCAGGGTGGCACAATCAGTAAGTTCAGCATTGTGATAGGTCTGATCGATGTCGGCAGAAGCAGCGCTTACTACTTCCCCCTGATGTTCGATCACATAGTATACTGTTCCATTTCCCATTGTTTTTTCGATATAGTCCGAATCGTTCATCGGCGTGGGATAGACTTCAAAAACCTTGCTGTATAATCCAGCCAACCGGGTACAATCTTCAGGAACAGCCAGGCGTACTGAATACGATTCCGGCAAAACGGTTTCTTGTTTCGCGGGCGGATTGGAATGAATCTGGTCCATGATTCGGTCCTCTTCCACCCAAAAGTCGCTTCGTTTGCGTTCATTGCTATAATATTTACACATGGCTACGCAATTGCTGCCATTAAAATAGCGGCTGAACCATGCCTCAGGTAGAAAACCTAATGAAAGCAGTTCAGGAAGATGTTCCGCTCTTGCTTTAATAATCACTTTTGAAAAGTTTTGCTGCTGGATCAGGTCGTGAATGACCTTGACCATCGATTGAATGTTTCCTCTGTAATCGTCAACACGAAGCCGTTCGTTAAAATAATCAAGACAAATGGAAGCTGTAATGTCATGCTGCTTAATCGCTGTATTTTTGTAGTATGTGTCTGTTTGCATACTCTTGCACCCCCTGATTTACTCTTCTTCCCTATTCCATATGTAATGAAGGGATTCCTTCAAGATTCTTTTCCCAGAAAAAAAGCCGCAATTCACCGTTGAAAAACGAGTGATGCGGCAAGCCTTTGTCTGAGGTGGTTGATTTCCATTCCAGGATGCTCGCTTTTTCGCGGGCGGGCGCTGAGCCTTACCGGCACGAGCGCCTACTTTACCGGCGTAAACGCCTACTTTACCGGCGTAAACGACTCCTTCCTCGTCGCAAGCTCATGCGTAACGGCGCTTGAGCCTCCTTTACCGGTGCAAGCACCTCCCTTACCGGTGCAAGCACCTCCCTTACCGGTGCAAGCACCGACCTGGTCTCATCTGTCCCGCTTTTCCCTCAGGACAAGGAAAGGCTTCCGTCAGCGTTGCATCGCACGAAGAAAATGTGGTGTTCATTTTCGAGGAGTCTCGCTCCTTCCACTCCCGTCAACTTGATATCGACATATTTTTCAAAAAATATTAAATCATTATAATACGGTACGTGAAATTTTATTTTTTCGTTTCAACCGGATTATCGTCATAGGAAATCCAGTCGCTCCAGCTTCCTGGATACAGTACCACTTGTTCAATGCCTGCCTCACTCATGCCAAGGATGTTGGCACAAGCTGTGACTCCTGAACCGCAATACACAACAATTTCTTTTTTGCCGGCAAGATCTTTATGCAGTTCTGCCAATTCCTCTGTCGGGTGCCATTCTTTTGTGCTGTTGATGTTCTTTAACCACGGTTTGTTTATGGCCCCAGGAATGTGTCCCGCTTTTTTGTCGATCGTTTCTTGTTCCCCACTGTACCTGGCCGCATCCCGTGAATCGATAATAAGCGTATCTTCTTTTTGCATCGCCTGCTTTACATCTTCCATTCCCACTGCCCGCCAATCACTTTCGCGGATAATGAAGTCGGTTGGTTCAGGGACGGTACGTTCATCTGTAACAGGATACCCGGCTTCTTCCCAGGCGGAGTAGCCTCCCTGGAGAACAAACACTTTTTCGTGTCCCAGAAATTTCAGCATCCACCATAACCTTGCGGCCATTGATCCATTCTGGTCGTCATAGGCTACCACTGTTTTTTCCTCATTGATGCCAAGTCTGCCAAATGTGGCCGCTGCCTCTTTTTTGGAGGGCAATGGATGGCGGCCGCCGTGCTCTGTTACCTCTCTTGATAAATCCTTGTCCAGATCAACATGCACGGCACCTGGAATATGGGATTTTAAATACCTGTTTCTTCCTTCTTCCGGGTCTGCCAAATTAAATCTGCAGTCATAAATCAGAACATTCGAGCGTGATAAATGAGTGCTCAGCCATTCTTGTGTTACAATGTGTTTCATGAGGCGACTCCTTTCGAAAATAATTACGTTATTTTTTGAAACATAGGGGAAACTGAAGTCATAAGCAATACTAGTAAAGTGAGGATTGATAACATGGATAATCATATTCCAGAAGCCTGTATCGTACTCTTTGGAGCTACAGGTGACCTGGCTCACCGTAAACTGTACCCTGCGCTCTTCCAATTGTACCAAAAGGAAAAGCTCAACGAAAAGTTTGCAGTAATCGGAGTGGGAAGAAAAGATTTTTCACATGAGAAATTCCGGGAGGACGTTATTGCTTCCGTTGCCAAAACTGGGGATTTCCCAACTGAAAAAGTGGATACATTTGCATCACATTTTTATTTTATTCCAATGGATGTTACAAATGAAAAAAGCTATCATCAACTGAAAGACCTTGCCGATGAGCTTGACAGCACCTATTCCCTTAACGGAAACCGCATGTACTATCTTGCCATGGCCCCACAATTTTTCGGGACTATTCCTACCTTCCTGAAATCGGAAGGATTGACAGAGACCGCTGGTTGGCAGCGTCTGGTTATTGAAAAACCATTCGGCCATGACCTTGCTTCTGCCACCGAACTTAACGAGCAGCTTCAAAAAAGTTTTCCGGAAGAAAGCATTTATCGGATCGACCACTATCTTGGAAAAGAAATGGTGCAAAACATCCAGGTGATCCGTTTCGGAAATGCGATTTTTGAATCCATCTGGAACAATAAGTACATTTCTTCTGTACAGATTACTTCCAGTGAAACCCTTGGTGTGGAAGACCGCGCTTCGTATTATGAAAATTCCGGAGCGATTCTGGACATGCTGCAAAACCATATGCTGCAAATGGCCATGATGGTGGCCATGGAGCCTCCTGGCGGATTGGATCCAAAACTGATCCGGGATGAAAAAGTAAAGGTTCTTCGTGCGCTTCGTTTTTATAATGAAGATGAAGTAGCAAAAAATATCATTCGCGGCCAATACAAAGAAGGTTCAATGAACGGCAAGACCGTTCCTGCTTACGTTGATGAAGAAAACGTAGATCCAGCGTCAAAAACCGATACATTTGTAGCGGCAAGAATTTTCATCGACAACTTCCGCTGGGCTGGCGTCCCGTTTTATCTTCGTACAGGAAAACGCATGGCAACCAAAGCTACTGAGATCGTTGTTCAATTTAAAAATGGCCCTATGGCCCTTTATCATGAACATAATGACCACTACCAGCCGAACCTGCTTAGAATCCACATCCAGCCGGATGAGGGGTTGAGCCTTTCATTGAATGCGAAGCCGCAAGGTGATTTCCCTGCCCTGCTTCCAATCAACATGAACTATTGCAATAACTGCCAAAATGAGTTGAACACCCCAGAGGCTTATGAAAAGCTGATGCACGATTGCCTGCAGGGCAATTCAACGTACTTCACCCGCTGGGATGAAGTTGCCCTTTCCTGGGAATTCATTGACGGCATTACAAACGCCTGGAAAAACAAGGACATTCCACTTTTCAAATATTCGTCCGGTACCATGGGACCGCTTGAAGCTGAAGAGCTTCTTAATGAAGACGGTTATACATGGTGGCCACCGACCAACGTTCGGAACGAAATTAATGAATAAAAAAAACTCACGGCTTTTCAATGAACTGACCTAGCTAATTGGGACAGAAAAAAACACCTAGGCTGCCATGCTCCTGAATTCTACTGGAGTATGGCAGTTTAATTTTGTAAATGGTCGATTGTAATTATAATAATACATGTAATCTTGTACTTTTTCTTGTACAATGGAACATGTAAGACGCGGTCTTAGCGGGCTGCTGAATTCTTCCGACTTTAGCGAGGAATGGAAGGATTCGATGACGGCATTATCCAAGCAATTGCCTTTCCGGGACATGCTTGTGATGATGCCTTTTTCTTTTGCCTTTTCCTGAAAAGCATAGGAAGTATATTGAGCTCCCTGGTCACTATGCAAGATCACCTCGTAGGTTTCTCGTCCTCTGCAGGCGTCTTCCAGGGTTTGAGTGACGAGCGAGGTATCTTGTTTATCACTGATTCGATAGGCCAGGATTTCGTTGTTGTACAAGTCCATGATGGTCGATAAATATAACATCTTTTCTCCATAAGGCAAATACGTGATATCCGTGACCCATTTCTGATTGGGCTTCTCTGCTGAAAAGTTTCGCTCCAGAAGATTGGCGACGATACATTTGCTTTCTCCTGCCGTAAAGGAGGTTCTCTTTGGTTTTACCCGGCATTGAATGTTGTATTTCTGCATGATCTTCTGCACCGTATTTCGATGAGCTTTCATCTGATGGTCTTTGTAGAGAAGGTCTCGCACCATTCGGTGCCCAATCCGGTATTTAAATGCTTTACACAGGGCCAGAATCTGTTGTTCCAATGGAGTGAGATCCCACGACTTGTTTTTCCACCGATAGTACGTGGACCTTGGAACCTTTAATCCTTCGCAAATCATGGCAATGGTGTACTTCTCTTTAAATAGATCCACTAATTCGACGAATACTTCTGGAACCACTTCCTTTCGATCTCCTGATACTTTCCCACTAATTCTTCTCTCATCTCATAAATGGCTAATTTTCGTTTAAGTTGTTCAAGCTCACTTATCTCTTCCGGTCCTTTCCCAAAGGTATATTGTTTTCCAATCGGTTGGGCTAACCGTTGTTCCTCCCCATCTCGAAACCACTTCATCCACGTTTTAATTTGCGTACGATTCTTAATCCCAAATTGATTCATCAGTTCCTGGTTGGAATACTCTCCTGTTAATTTTAGACGAATCACTTCTCTTTTTAGCTCTTCAGAATAGATCTTCTTTTTTCTCACCATGAGAAAAACACCTCCACTTTGTCGATATTTGTATATACGACCATGGGGGTGTTTTTTCCTTTGTCTCATTTAATTAGGTCACTCTATCAAAGCCGTGAGTTTTTTAATGCAATGCAGGATTGAGGGATTTGGCAGGTTCTTCTGTTTGTTCCTTTTCATCACTTTGTTTCTTTTCCTTTTCCCCTTTTTCCCCTTTTTCCGGCTTGATCGCAAAGAATGCGAGCAGTGCGGCCAGCAGGCTGATGCCCGAAGAAACATAAAATACATAGGAATGATCCGATTTCATGATCAGAGCGTAAATCGGCGGTCCCAAGGCCACACCAACAAACCGCATCGAACTGTAAAGTGAAGTAATCGTCCCTCTCTCTTCTTTTTCGATGCCTTCTGTAATCAACGCATCGAGGCATGGCAAAGCTGCTCCGATTCCAATTCCGCTCACAAATAAAATGCCAAGCAGAAAATAAAGCCCTTCTGTGAACGTCACACTAAGTATAGAAACAGACAAAAGAAAAATACCGCAAAAGGTAAGCCATTTCATCAACGTTTTATTTTGTCCGATTTTTTTTCCGGCAAAAAACGAAGAAATGGAAAGCGCCAATAAAGGGATGGCAAGGACAAACCCTTTTTTTACACCATTGATGCCATAGGTTTCCTCAAGCGTTGTGGACAAATAAAATAAAACACCAAAAAGGACAAACATAATAATGCCGCCGATGCCAAAAATCGCGATGAGCCATCTGGCATTACTTTTGAAGGTTTTCTTAAACGACTTCAGGAACTCTTTGAATGCAGCAGGTGCTTCTTCTTCTTTTTTTGGTGTTTTTACAAGAAACGAAACAAGACCGATGGAGATCAGGCAAAAAATCGGAATAAACCAAAAGGGCAAATGCCAGACGATAATGGCCAAGGCGGCTCCGATGATCGGGCTCAGCACTTTTCCGAACGTATTGCTTGTTTCAATTAAACCAAGGCCTGAGCTCACGTCCTTCTCATCCTTAAACATATCCCCTACAAGGGGAAGAACAACAGGTGCTGCACCAGCAGACCCAATCCCCTGCAGCAGTCTTCCCAAAAGTATAATGTAGTACGGATTATCCATTTTCCATGAGGCCCATCCGGTGACCAGACCGCCGAGTCCGGCAATGATCAAGCTTGGAATGATTACCTTTTTTCTTCCAATCCGGTCAGAGAGATAGCCTGCAATGGGAATGAGTAGAATGGCCACTATGGAATAAACCGTGATGATCATAGATACTTGAAATGCTGAAATATGAAGTTGTTTTTCAATTGATGGCAAGACAGGAATAAGCATCGAGTTGCCCAATGTCATCACAAGCGGTATGGATGCCAGTGAAATCAGAGCAAGCTTGTTGTTTGAATCTTTATGATTTGATTCCATGTTCTCCTCCAAATCGCAAACAGGCGTTGATCTTTCTTAGTATGCTTTTATGTGCTTTTACCATACAAGAAAATCAAACCCATTGACTGGAAACAAAGATTAAAGCTAAACTTAGGTACAAACGAACATGGATACAGAGAGGAAGAAATACGTTGGAACATTTACTTAACCCTTCGGTGAAACACATCCAGATTTCCGGGATCCGAAAATTTTATAACCAGGTGAGCAACTATCCCGAAGCGATTTCATTTACCCTTGGCCTGCCCGACTTTCCCACCCCTGACCACATCAAGGAAGCTGCAAAGCGGGCGATCGATGAAAATAAAACCGTCTACTCGCACAATGCCGGCTATTTGGAATTGCGGCAGGCTGCGGCAAGCTTTGTGTCTGAAAAGTACGGGCTCCAATACAATCCGCAAAATGAAGTGATTATTACAAACGGTGCGAGTGAGGCGATTGATATCTCTCTTCGCTCCATTCTGGAGGAAGACTGTGAAGTTCTGCTTCCCGGCCCGGTCTATCCCGGCTATGCTCCGGTTATTGAAATGTGCAAGGCAGTGCCTGTATACATAGATACAACAAAAACCGGGTTCAAGCTGACAGCAGAATTGATACGTGAGCATTTGACTCCAAAAACAAGGTGCGTTATTTTACCTTATCCGTCCAATCCGACAGGCTGCGTATTAAACCGGGCGGAGCTTGAAGAAATCGCCGCTGTGCTGCGTGAATCGGATCTGTTTGTTTTATCCGATGAGATATACAGTGAACTTACTTACACCGCTCCGCACGTTTCCATCGCTTCGATCGAAGGGATGAGAGAAAGGACGATCGTGATTAATGGTCTCTCCAAATCCCATTCCATGACAGGCTGGAGAATCGGTATGCTGTTTGCTCCTGAAGAAATTGCGCAGCATATGTTAAAGGTCCATCAGTACAATGTGACATGCGCGTCAACCATTTCACAGATGGCTGCTCTCGAGGCATTGACCAATGGAATTGATGATGCGATTCCCATGAAGAAAGAATACAGCCATCGCCTTTCCTACGTGATGAAAAGGCTCGCTGATATGGGGCTCGATGCGGAAACTCCTGGCGGCGCTTTTTACGTCTTCCCAGATATCAAACCATTTGGGCTCATGTCACTGGAATTTGCCACCCAACTGCTTGAATCCCAGCAAGTGGCCGTTGTCCCAGGTTCCGCTTTTTCCGAATATGGCGAAGGATACATTCGCCTCTCGTATGCAGCATCAATGGAACAGCTGAGTACGGGCCTCGACCGGCTGGAAACGTTTATTGCCTCTCTAGCCAACTAAAACTGCTTATAAAGAAACCAGGTATCCCGATTTAATCGGATGCCTGGTTTTTTTTGCGGTCAACATATTCTTTCACCATGTCTTCCGTAATCATTTTCCGTTGGGGCACAATGCCCTTTTGTGCCAGCTGGTTCATTTGCCGGCTAACGTCATTAATTTCTTTTACGCTAAAAGGTTCCTGCTTGCTGCAGCGCTCAACAGCTTCCTCGATCAACTGTTCTCTTATCTGTTCAAGACGAAGAAATTGAGCCACAACCTCATGCTGTTTGCTTGAATGCTTGCTGATTTCCATATGTACGCTCATCATGATGCCCACCTTTCTCTATTGATTAGAGTATACCATGTGACGGTCAGCTTGTATTATTATTCAAAAAATTTGCAATAATTTATCATTTTACAAAATATTGAAAAGAGAATAAACTAGATTTTGCCAGTAAATTTCAAGAATATTACATATTGAGGGAGGAAGTAAACAATGAAAAAAGCAGCAACTTTAGGAATGGTGCTCCTGTTAGCCTTAAATGTGGGCTGCAGCCAGGAAAAAGAAGCAAAAGGCAAAGAGCATACAAAAACAGAAGCTTCATCATCCAAAAATGCAGAAAAATCTGCACTTCTCGATTTTGAAGTCAATCTTGGAGCTAAATTGCGTGACTATCATGCCCCATTTAATGCCTACACTGCCGCACTGGATCCGGAAAAGAAAACACCAAAGAGTGAAATTCGGAAGCTGAAAGAAGCTGCAAAAACAGCAGGACAAAAAGCAGCAAAAGAGATTCCAGACCTTGATGTGCCATCTTCCCTGCCTAAAGAAGACCAGCAAACGTTTAAAATGGCCTTCAAAGATCTAGGAGCCTCCTATCAAACAAGAGCAGATGGCCTTGGAGATGAAAAGAAAACCGCACAGTCAGACGAAGAATTCCAGAAATTTCAGGATCAAGTGAATAAAATTCACAAGAAACTCGGTCTGATTGATGCCAACTTTGCAAATGAACTTCAATAAAACCAAAAGAGGCTGTCCAATAAGTCCCTAAAATGAAAGCAGGACGGAAAAACGATAAGTTTTTCCGTCCTGCTTTTTTTGGTTGTTCTTTTTTCCTGAAAGTAGTCAGGCGAATGCCTGCTACTTTCAGGAGGTTGTGGGCCAATGCCACGATTCCAAACTCTACATGTACCTTGTCCAGTCCCCGCAACGACCACCTGCGGAACGACCGATTGCCCTTGATGTGGCCAAAGACGCTTTCCACTTCGACTTTACGTCGGGCATAAATCGCGGCTTTTTCCTCACATTCAAGGGCTGCTTTTGCTTTGGCCTTCATTTCTTCATAGATCGTGTTCCAATGCACCTGGCGGTTCCCTTTCGCTTTGGTGCACTTGGTTTTAAACGGGCAATCCGTACAATCTTCGCATTCATAAATCTTGAAACTTTGTTCCAGACCGGATCGGTTCTTTTTCTTCAGATATTTCTTAAACGGTACCCTTCTGCCATTGGGACAGATAAACCAATCATCGAGTTCCTCATATACCCAGTTCTTTGCGTTTTTGATCTCGTTTTTATAGCTTCGGGTTTGTTCCTTCAAATAGCTTCCATAGGGAATCAGAAAATCAAATCGCGGTTCTGTTTCTTCTCCGACCGCAAACAAATAGTTCTCTTCGCTGCCATAACCGGCATCCGCAATCACGGTTTTCGGCATCGGTAAAGAAGACGCGGCCAGTTTCTCTAAATGAGGAATGAAACACCGCGTATCTGTCGGGCGTTGATGAAGGGAATAAAACAAAACAAATTGGTTCTCGGTCGCCATCTGTACATTGTAGCCGGGTTTCAACTGGCCGTTCTTCATGTGGTCTTCTTTCATGCGCATAAAGGTGGCGTCGGTATCGGTTTTGGAGTAACTGTTCCGGTCTCCAAACCGTTCGTTCTGTTCCTTATATTTGGCTAAACGAGGCAAGAAATCGTGACGAATAAGCTTCAAGGGTTTTTTGTAGATACTGCGCTTCTTACGCATCTCTTTGCGTTTTTCGGTATTCGTTTCCTTCTCGATCGCATCCGTCAGGGACGTGACTTCTTCATCGAGAATCGTTGCGGCTTCTTCTAATGGAAGGGAGAGCTCATCGCTGGTTTCATCTCCTTCTGGCAACGCTTCTAATTCAGTGAGGCGGTTGATGTGGTGCAGCGTTTCTTGAATTTTCTCTTTCAACTTCGCTTCATGTTTCACGGTGGATTTTTTCCACACGAAAGAATACTTATTGGCATCGGCTTCGATCTTTGTACCATCCAAAAAGTAGTGATCCATCGTAATATACTCGTCCTGGATGAGTTGCCTGATCATGGTTTCAAACAGTTCATCCATCAAGGCTTTCATCCGTTGGCCGCGAAAGTCGTTCAACGTTCGGAAATCGGGCTTCTGCATGGCTGCGAGCCACATGGCCGGAAGATTTTCCTGAAGCAGCTTTTCAATTCCGCGACACGAATAGACCTTCTGTGAATACCCATAGAGGAGGACTTTCACCATCATTTTTGGGTGATATGAGCTCCGTCCACCGCCGGAGTAATAAGAAAATAGCCGGTCATCAGGAATGCCCTCCACCATCTCATCAATTACACGTGCCACATGGTGGGCTGGAATCCATTCCTGCAGATCAAAGATCATTTGAACTTGTTGGTTATCGTACGGTTTGAAGGTGGGAGCTAATTTTCGTTTAGTAGAAGAACTTTCTTGGATTCCCCCTAGAGGAAGGCTCGTTTGCGTGGTATAATTTTCAGTAGTAATCGTAAGATTGCGCATAAAAAATCGTCCTTTCTTTTCGTGAAGATGTTGGTGTGGTAACTTTCATTTTACTAAAGAGGACGATTTTTTTGTGTACTTTTTATAGTATTTTAAAAAAAGGCTGCCAGAAAGTCAGTTTACACTGACTTTCTGGACAGCCCCTTTTTTTATTACACGAGGTTGTTTAACGCTTCACGGGTTTTCTTCATCTCTTCCACCACGGATGGCGAATTCAATGATTGAAGAAGCCCCTCATAATAATCAGTATATTCTTTTATTCGGAGGTCCATTTCTTTTTGAGCCTCTTCTGACAACAGCGGCTGATAATAGCGGCCAAATACGCCTGCACTCTCTTCTGTAAACCTTGATACCGGTTCTTCGAATAAGGAATACATTAGATCCATTGCCTTTTTCTTGCCGCCCTGCTCAAAAAACTGCTTGGCATTTTTGAACTCTTTATAAACGGATTCCTTGCCTTCCACTTGACCCAGTTCAGTTTCAACAACGAGCGTTTCAAACTGAACCCGCTCTTTTTGCATCTCATACTGCGGCGGATCCCATTGTGCCAGCTTCCTGTCAAGCTCTTCATTCATCTCCGACATCAACCCGATGATCACTCTCTCCACGCGAAGGACAGTAGCTCTCGATTCTTGCTGAAGATCAAATTGAATCGCCTGGTGAAGCTCTTTCCCGCTCTTGGCAAGTGCATTTTTTTGCTCTTTCACCGACCCGGAAATCACAGCCGGATTAAAGGCTTCATTAAAAAATTCGGTAAACCGGAGCATAACCCGCTGCTTGACGTAAAATAACAATTCCTGGATCTCTTTCTCCAGAGCTTCCTGTTTTTGTTCCAATGAATAATCATTGATTTTTTTCTGAAGCCCACTGATCGTTCGCTGCAGTTCTTCCTTCTTTTGCTCTGCATTTTCCTGATTGGCGACTGCTTCTGCAATGAAACGGTCCAATACATTCCTCGCTTGTGACAGTTGCTTCTTGGCGGCTGTCACCATCACATGGGCGAGATCATGATTTAAAAACCCGGTAAATGCGTCCATGAAACGGACATAGCCGGTTTCATTTAAAAAATTATCCTGCTGCTCAGCCAGGTTTCCGTACTTTTTCTTCAGCCGACCAGCTTCCTCAGGAAGCCAAGCAGATGGTTCTTTTTGTCCTAACAGTGAAAAGTAGCTGGACATTGGAAATAATTTAGGCTTTCGGATTCCAAATTGGCGAAGGTTATCGCCCACGTGCCCAACCACATCCTGAAGCTCCTCATCGTCTTTGGCCAGGTCTGAAGCATTGATAACAAAAAACATTTTATCGAGCTCAAAGGTATCTTTTACCCGGCCGAGCTGAATGAGAAATTCACGGTCTGCGGCCGAAAAGGCATGATTATAATACGTGACATACAAAATCGCATCTGATTTTTTTATAAACTCAAAAGCAACATTCGTATGGCGGGCATTGATCGAATCAGCTCCCGGTGTGTCCACAAGGGTTACACCCATCGAAGTTAATGCACAATCATAATAAACGGTGACACTTTCGGTAAAACATGCTTTTTCTTCATCTGCCACAAAGGACTTAAAGTGTTCCACAGAAACGGTTTGCTCTTTACCAAGCAGATCTCTTACCGCATCAAAACCACTGCAGACCGCCTGCAGAAATTGAAGGTGCGGGCGAAGTTCATTGGATCGCTGGGAACGATCAATCGACTCTGAAATGGATACTGCTTCTTCCATTGTACCGGCCTGCTTTCCAAAATGGAAAAGAGACTGATTGATCTCTGCCAACAAATCCGCTTCCTTTTTAAAATAAATCCGTGCAGTGCCATGCAGATGCTCCTCATCCGGGGGAGCTATGCGGTTGATGGTAGCCGTCGTGGGATTTGGAGAAACCGGGAGAAGATCTTCGCCAATCAACGCATTCGCAAACGACGATTTTCCCGCCGAGAAAGCACCGAATAATGACACGGTAAAATCTCTGTTGTTCATTTTTTCGGCAAACTGATTCATGTCCGATGCGCGATTCTTCATCAAATGGAGCTTTGACAGAACAGCTGCGGCATTCTGAAGCTGCTCCGCTTCCTTCAGCAGTTCATTTTCCTCTGTTTTGGCGATCTCTTTGCTGCCAGTTTCAGAAGAATCATCCTCTTCAACGGTTTCTTTTGCTTCCGTATTTTCCGGAATTTCAGCCATGGTAACCGTTTCTATACTCTGAATCAGATCCTGTTCAGCCTCTTCAACGGCACTCTCGGTGTTTAATGGCTCCTTCAGCGAGCTTTTCAGTTCCTCTGATACCTCATTCCATTTCTCGAGGATTTCTTGCTTACCTTTGTGAGCCATAAGGACCTTTTCCAGTGCACCAAGCTCGGAGCGCAATTTCTTAAGCTCATGATCCGATGCTTCTTGTGCTTCATCGGCCAATTGATGCAATTCATCCCGGAAATGAGTCGTATATTGTTTTTTGATTTCAGCTACCACATCATTGCAATACTGCAGCACATAATTGCCGTTTAATGAAGCTCCAGGCTTGATGAGTGCTGCCATGGTCTCTTCACCAATGACAGGTTCATTTTTTACAGAAACGCCATGCGACTGAAAAAAGTCTTTCAAATGCCAGTTGATTTGTGTTTTCACATTTTCCTTTACCGACTCATAAAACGCTTCCAGTCTTGCTTTTCTTTCTGCTTCGGTTTTCTTCCCAGCAAACAAAAGACCTACCTTAAAGCTGTCCTGGCGGCTCTCGATGTAATTCTTGGCCAGATCGCGGGTCTGAAACGGCATGAGAATCGCATTGTCCAGAATATTCTTAAATTCCTTCATAATGCCGGTCTGGCTTTCTTTCTTCCTCTGCTCTTCTGTTTCCATTTCCTCTGAAAGTTTTCCGGCGAGGGCCCTGGCGCTTTCCTCGTCTTGCTGACCTGCCAGCTCAAATGCTTCATGTTGATGTTCTTCATCAAGATCAAGACCATTTTGTACAGTTGTTCTAATCAAGCGCTCAGTCTCTTTGCGGGCATTCTCTTCCACCCATTCATCCTTGGCCAGGTAAAACTTTTGAAAAAGCGTTTTGATTTCACGCAGCTGATTGCCCGGATGTTCTTTTTCCATGATTGTGGTAAAAAAGATATCCTCCGGTTCAATGTCCCAGCTTTTGAAGCCGTTTTTCACTTTTTCAGAAAACGCCGAGAAAGCAAGCTCCTTCTCATTGTGCTTATCAATTTGGTTAACAATCAAATAAACCTTTTTTCCCTGCTCTTTTAACAGGCGTATAAAGGTGAAATTGAGCTGTGAGAGGACATGGTTATAGTCCATAATATAAAAAACCACATCGGCCATGTGAAGCGCAGACTCCGTGGCCACTTTGTGTGCATCATCCGTGGAATCAATCCCAGGCGTATCATAAATGGCGATGCGGTCAGGAAGCAGATCCTGTTCCACATTAATTTCGATGCTTTCGATTTCATTGCCATTTTTTGCCCATTTTTTGATTTTTTCTAGATTAACCGGTGCATCGATATGAATGATCCCTTTATTCCGGACTTTCACACGTGCTGATGGTATTCCGCTTTGAACTTTCACCACATTCGCGCTTGTCGGGACCGGGCTTGAAGGAAGAATGTTTTCACCGATCAGCTCGTTGATCATACTTGATTTACCAGCCGAGAAATGGCCGCAAAAAGCGATGGCAAACTGCTGATTTTTAACTTTGTCATATAACTCCAGCACAGCGCGGGCTTCCTGTTGTGCATCCAGTTCTTTCATCCCGCGGTAGACGGCAGCAAGTGAAGCCGCTGTCGGATTTATTGTTTGGTCTTTGGTTTCGGTCATTCGTGCTCTATTCATTGAACTCTCCATTTATAATAGTCGTTCCTTACACTTTACCATAATTATGTATCTTTCTCTATGCTATTGATGAGAGAATTGTGCATAAAATCACGAAAAAAGGTGATCTGTTTTTTTCTGTAACGAAGACAGGTCCATAATAATTGAGCGAATGCCACAATTGCACGGAATCATCATACAATTGCACGAATTGGGCCGATAACTGCACGCAATCAAAGTTATTTGCACGAAGCAAACAATTCAGACTTCTTACAACCAACCCACTATACGAAGAAAACGCCAAAAGAGTTTGATCACAAAAAGTATGCCATCCACCATTCATCCTGGAAAGAGTCGTTGATCTTCACCTGTCCTTTTTGGACGCCTTCAACCACAAAGCCAGCCTTTTCATATAATTTGATAGCCACCGTGTTTTCTGAAAACACGGTCAGACTGATCTTATAAAGCTCATTCCTTTTTGCCCAGGCAATCGAATAATCCATAACCTCCTTGCCTATACCGAGCCCCTGTCCCTTTGAGTTAATCCATGTCCGAAACATGCCGGTATGACGCTTCATCGCCAATTCCCCTCTCAGGATTCGGGCAATGCCGATTACTTCTCCCTGTTTTTCGATGGCGGTATACATGTTTCCTTTCTCCTGACATTCTTCAATAAAGGCCTTTTCTTCAGCAAGGGTCCGCGGTCTCTCTTTCTGCAAAAACTCACCGGCTTCCACAATTTCTTTTACGGCTTCAATGATTTGGACCGCATCCTGAAAAACAACAGGGCGAAGTGTAATGGATTCATCGTTCTTCGCCGTAAATGTATGAGTGGTATTTTCAATAATCATCGTCATCCCTCCTAACAGGTAGTATGCCAAATAACAGGATCAACAATCACAGGACATAAAAAAGGAGTCCATTCACCGGAACATGAATGGACTCCTTTACTTTTTAGTTATCTTGCTTTTTTATCTTCTCTCATGCGTTTTGAAGCACGGTAGGACATGTCGCGGTTTCCTCCGCCGCCCTGGTGGCGCTGCTTATCGCTGCGGCCTCCCGTTCTTCGCTTGTCGCGTGAATCGCTGCCGCCGCGCTGAGGGCGTTTGCGGTCACCGTAGCGATTGTCACGGCGTCCTTTTTTAACAGCCAATGGCGGTTCAAAGGTTAATTCGATCGGTGTAGTATCCGGCTCTTTTGTGAGCAGTTTTAATGCTGCTGACACAAGAGATACGGAATCATGCTCTTCAAGCATTTCCACGGCTGTTTGTTTATATGATCCGACATCACCGTCTTCAAGAACACTCAGAAGCTTTTCAACAGCCATGCGCTGCTGGCCTTCCATCGCTTCATTCATGGATGGCACCGAACGTTTGACCATCTTGCGTTTTGTGATTTTTTCTATGGTGTAGAGGTGATCAATTTCACGCGGCGTAATAAACGTCACCGCATAACCTGTTTTTCCTGCACGGCCTGTACGTCCAATACGGTGGACATAACTTTCAGGATCTTGAGGAATATCAAAGTTATATACGTGTGAAACTCCGCTGATGTCCAGTCCGCGTGCTGCAACGTCTGTTGCTACAAGCACTTCAATGGTGTTGTTTTTAAATGCACGAAGCACCATATCACGCTTGGATTGTGGAAGGTCACCATGGATTCCTTCGGCTGAATATCCTCTCTTGTTCAGTGCTTCAGATAATTCATCCACACGGCGCTTTGTACGCCCAAACACGATGGCAAGTTCAGGTGATTGAATATCAAGCAGTCGAGTAAGAGCATCGAATTTCTGTTTTTCCTTAACCTCTACATATTCCTGTTCAATGCTTTTAACGGTCATTTCACTTGCTTTCACGCGGATAACCAAGACATCCTTCATGAATCGTTCAGCAAGCTTTTGAATTTGTTTTGGCATAGTCGCCGAGAAAAGCATGGTATGGCGTTCAGTTGGTACGTTCTCAAGGATGGTCTCAATATCCTCGATGAAGCCCATATTCAGCATCTCATCTGCTTCATCAAGAACCACGGTGTGGACATCTTCAAGCTTTAGCGTTTTTCTGTTGATATGGTCGATGACACGACCAGGAGTACCCACAATAATATGAGGACCATTCTTCAACGCCTTGATTTGACGTACAATGGATTGTCCGCCATAGATCGGCAGCGTTTTGATTCCCTTGAACTGGCCAATTTTATTTAATTCTTCTCCAACCTGAACCGCAAGTTCACGAGTAGGAGCAAGAACGATACCCTGAATTTTACGGGCTTTCACGTCGATTTTTTCAATAAGCGGAATACCAAAAGCCGCTGTTTTTCCTGTTCCTGTTTGTGCCTGTCCGATAAGGTCTGTTCCTTTTAGTGCTGTAGGAATCGTATCACGCTGGATTGGTGTCGCTTCCTCAAATCCCATATTATTAATGGATTTTAGCAATTCGGGACTTAAACCTAATTCACTGAATGTTGTCAATGTGTAACTGTCTCCTTTTTCGTCAAAACCATTTCCTTATACTTCCCAAAACATCCTGAAATCATCTTTTACAATCTTAAAAAAACCATAACTTATATTGGTCTTTTTGTTCACAATAAAGATCATTAAACAAAGTAGGCCTTAAAAAAAGGCACATACATAGATATAATATGCCCCTATACAGAAGTATATATAAACAGTTTTGCCGTACAATTTATTATCGAACATAACCTTAACATGCCAGAAGAAATATTGCAACCTTAACATGCTGTCACGTTCCGATAGATCAAGTGGAAAAAGAGAATAATTTCCTGGTTCCATCGCATGCTAATCATTAGTTTATTTCGATGAAACGGGTGACATAATGAATCATAACTGGCTGTCCATTATACCTTTTCTTGTGGTAATTCCCATCGCCATTAAAACGCGGCAGGTGCTGCCCGGTTTATTTATCGGTTTTCTTGTCGGCTGCTATTTGCTTGAGCCATCCCTCATCGGCGGTCTCAAAAAGATGCTTTCTTTTATTATTAAAGGGCTGACCGATCACAGCAACCTGAAGATCCTGCTCTTTTTGTACACGTTTTCTGGACTGGTTGGCATCATTAAGCTGTCAGGCGGGATCCGCGGATTTGTGGAAGCAGCATCCTCAAAAATCAAAACAAAAAAAGGCGCCCTTTTCCTGACGTATGTTTCTACCATCGGCACATTCAGTGCGCCGAGTTTCCGTTTTGTTACCATCGCCCCCATTATGCGGTCCTTGTTAAAAAAGGTAAAAATGTCAACACAGGAACTGGGTTTTGTAATTGAGACAACCGCTACGCCAATCATTGTTTTAATTCCGGTGGCAACTGCGTTTGTCGGCTACATGACCTCTATTGTGGATATGGCACTCGAGAATGAAAACATTCACCAGGATGCTTATTCTTTATTTATCCGCAGCATTCCCTACAATTTTTTTTCCTTTGTGATGATTTTGCTGGGGATTTATTTAAGCTTTTTTCACCATTCCAGCTCAAAGCCAATGAGCAGCAACGAATCCATCGATCAGCCTGATGAGGATTGGCACAACTGTGATCCTGCCGTCTCCAAAGAGCTTCCGGTAAAGCCTTGGAACCTTTTAATTCCGCTCATTATTGCTGTCGTCCTCACATTACTGCTTACCTGGTGGGATGGAAGCAAAAAAGCGGATGGCTTCCTTCAATCCTTTATTAAGGCGGATGTACTGGATGCCATGGTCATTGCCCTTGTGATTACCATCTTGTTTTCCATTATCTTTTATCGCTTTCAAGGTATGAAAACGGGGCCGCTTCTGGAAGGCTTTATCGCTGGAGGCAATGATTTAATGTCGGTCATCGTGCTCCTTACTGTGGTATGGGGGCTTTCATCCGTTACGGACAAGCTTGGTTTTTCTGCATTCATTACCAGCCATGCCGGATGGATTCCGGCGGCTTTTGTGACTCCGGTGCTGTTTATTTTCGGTGGTGCGGTTTCTTATTTTATCGGGTCGGCCTGGGGAACGTGGGGCATTTTAATGCCGCTTGGCATATCCATGTCCGAAGCAGCCGGCATTTCCCTTCCGCTTGTCATCGGCGCTGTTTTTGCAAGCGGCACGTTCGGAGCATTTGCCTCCCCGCTAAGCGATGACACGAACACCATTGCCCGTATCCTTAATATTCCGGTGATAGATTACGCCAAATACAAATTAAAACCCGCTCTGATTGCAGCGGGCATAACGGCGGTATTATACGGAGTCACGATGTTTTTATTTTAATTCCCCCGCTTGCATTGACTCCACTGCATGTTTAACTTCTTGAATTTGCGTTCTGTATCGTTCCTTAGTCCATGAATTATAGGATGGATGGGGAACATTTTCGATGAGGCTCCAGCGTGGGCCTAGTACACCAGCGAGCCTGAATTGCTTTTGCGCAAAACGGCCGCAGGGAACGATCACAAGCGGACGGCTGCTCAGCTGTGACAACCGCTCTCTAAAATCTGTAAGCATAATTTCCTGAAAGGTGTTCCAATCGTCCTGTTTGAAGGCATCTTTGTCATTGGATGTTCGTACCTTTTCAATGACCTTCACAAAATCAGCATGCTCATTCACCCATTCCCCGGACGGAATGGCCGCACTCTGCATCGGGAACGGACAGACATTCATAATGCCGAGACCGTTGTATGGCGGTTGTTCGCTATTCTTTTTCAGCAGCCGTCCAAACGGCAGATTCTCCTGTTCTCCAAACAGCACTTTGCTTACAGAACGACCTGAAGATCCTGCCAATGGTGCCCCATGTTTAATTTCTTCACGATGGGGAGATTCGAGTATGAATAGAATATGTAACTCTGAAGAAAAAAGATCTGAGACTGTAAATTGGTCTTTTGCCTGCAAAAAGATCTTCTGCATGTCCGATAACATGGCCTGATCATCCTTTCTGTCTGTAATAAGAAGTCCACTTATGGACTATACCCCTTTTGCCTGATGAAGAAAAGTCAGCCGTAACACAAAATCCTTTTCATAAAAATCGATCTCGGCTATAGTATCTGGAGAGTGTTAAAGGTGAAAGAAAGTGTTCTTGTCGATGAAGAGAGAGGATGGATGGATGGATATGAAAATTACGATTACACAACCTGCTGCAGCCTGGTACAGTAATGAACTGGAATTAAGCGAGGGTGACCACTTGCGTTTTTATGTGCGCCTTGGGGGCTGCAGTACGGTACAAAGCGGGTTCTCACTCGGTGTGGCAAAGGAAGCGCCTAAAGAAACGGGAGCATCGGTTGAGCAAGACGGTATTACGTTTTACGTGGAACGGGAAGATCTTTGGTACTTTGACGGTCATGATTTGACCATTGATTTTAATAAAGAGAACGAAGATGTAGATTTTTCGTATGAATAATGAAAAAAGGAAGGAACCGCAAGCTAGTGGTTCCTTCCTTTTTTTATCAGCTTCTCAAGCTGGTCCATTTTGTTTTCGCTTTTCAGGATTTCGGACTGTTTGGTTCCCATCAAATCAAAATGGGGATAGCCGTTATGGTGGTCGATCCATTCTTTCTTCAGCCCATACCTTCTTCCCCATTCTTCAAGTTTGGAAAGATCACGGCAGCCGACTTTGGTGACCGTTTTAACGTCAGGAAAACGTGGATCATACCAAAAATGGGTTAGAAACGCGATTTCTCCGTCCTTTACTGCCGCCTTCCAGTTCTGCAGCTCTTCTCTTTGCAACCCGAATGCCATTACAGTTCCTGCTTCTGCTTTTTCTCTTTTTCATACGCGAGATGCCATTCAGGAAAATATTTTTTCATGGACACTGGTCTGAAGCTGTCTTTTTTCACACAAACATGAGTGGAACTGCCTGTGATGCACAGATCACCGTGGCTGTTTCGAATTTCATAGCCATAAATCACCTTCACGCCGGTATATTCCTCCACCCAGGTCTCCACAATGGCTTCCTGGCCATAAGTCAGCGGCTTTTTGTAGTACGCATGAATTTCCGTCACTGGTGAGAGGATGCCATCCTTCTCCATTTGCGCATAACTGAAGCCCAGGTCTCGAATATAAGCGGTTCTTCCCAGCTCAAACCAGACCAGATAATTGGCATGATAAACGACACCCATCTGATCGGTTTCAGCATACCTTACTTCCACTTTTGTCTTTGATCGCAACATCGTTTGCTTTCACCTCGAATTTGAGTGTACCACAGGAAGGAGGACCATAAAAATAAAATGCAAAAACCCCCAGGAATGGGGGTTTGTTTCTCACTTATTGGTTTTTGCGGAAAGACTGTTCATCCTGTATTTCATTTTGAAACGACTGAATGCTTTCTTCTCTTCGCTGGTTTTTTTCACGGATTTGCTGTTTTTGCTGATCCGTCATGTCCGTATTTTGCAGGGAGTCGTTTGCTTCCTGAATGTTTTCTTGTGTGTTTTCAACCATTTGCTGCAGTCTTTCAGCATTATTGCTTCTATCATCTGGTTTCGCCATGATTATCTGTCCTCCTGATATTTGATCCATTATAGTTTGTATCAAACCGGAGAATCTATACGTTATCCAAGCTTTTTCAAGATAATCGGCGAGTTGTGTTCCGTGCTGAGCTCGCATAATGCCTTTAAAGCGCTCCAGCACTCCACGACTTCTTGCTGATCGTGATTTCGCATCGTAATTTCAAGCCAGTTCAATTCTTCAGCCAGACGGATGGACGAGCCGATCCAGATTTTTTTATTTTTTACCGTAATAAAAAAAGGCTCTTCAAAACGAAACGGCAGGTAAAATCCTTCGACGTTTGGATGCATAATAATATGCTGATACACAGTGCCTTTTGTCAGCTTTGCGTATAACAAAAGCACACCGTCACTTTTTGCGGCAGCTTTCTTTAATTTTGTAATAATGGTTTCTGAACCTATCTCAACCGTTCCAATCTCATTTTCCCAATTGAGTTCTTCACGAAAAGGAACAAGATGGCCAAGACGCTGCATTTGCAGCTCGAGTTCGCGGTAAAGCAAATCCTGGTCTTCTTTTTTGGTTGAAACAGGCAGCGGCTTTACTTCAGCAGTAATCAACCCTACCCCTCCTATTTCTCCTCTATATACAATTATTCGCTTTTTGAAGATTTATATGGTGGTAGTAAACATAACAAGCAGAAAATGGGACAAAAAAGCCACTTTGCTCGATAAGCAAAATGGCATGGTATAAATGTTATCCTTTTGGAGGTACATAATCGGGATGCTCGTTGCCTTTATTGGCCATTTGCTTCCCCTTGTTGCCTTTTCCTTCCCGAGGCTGTGTGCCTAGGTGGCTCGGCACGAACGCCTGAGGATGTCTTTTTGGGTTGCTCATTGCTTTAACCTCCTTAAAGGGCTTAAGGCTTGCTGGGATATCAATCCTGCCGGCAAGCTCTTTTCTAGCTTTTCCCGCAAATCAAAAAAGAAACAGGTACTTCCTGTCTCTTTTAGGCTCTTCTTGTATGTCTTTCTTCCAGCTTCTTTTCAATTCTTTCCATTTCATCCTGATTGCTCAATAACTCGCGTTTATTTTCCAACACCAAGTCTTTAAACGAGGCATGTCTGCTTTTTCTCACTCTTACATTCCTTCTTCCTGATTGGTTTGTTATTACTCTTGACAGAATGACGATTTTTTATTCAAATGTTCAGAAAAATAAGCAAAAAAAAAGCCCTCCAAAATGGAGAGCTTCGTTTATTAGCTTTGTGGCTGCTTGTTGGCAATCTTGTTGCGGAGAACCATTGGAAGAATTCCTCCATGGCGATAGTAATCGATCTCCACTTCACTGTCAAAACGGGCAACCACATCAAATTCAGTTTTTGTGCCATCCTCGGATACTGCTGTAACTTTAACGACGTCACGAGGTTTCACATTTTCGTCCACTTGTACAGTGAAAGATTCTTTTCCAGTCAGGCCAAACGTCTCAGCGTTTTCGCCTTCTTTAAACTGCAATGGAAGAACGCCCATCAGTACAAGGTTGCTGCGGTGAATACGCTCGAAGCTTTCAGCAAGAACAGTCTGGATTCCAAGAAGGTTTGTACCTTTTGCTGCCCAGTCACGGGAGCTTCCCATTCCATAGTCTTTGCCGGCAATGACCATCAAGCCAGTATTGTTCTCTTTGTATTTCATCGCTGCATCATAGATGCTCATAACTTCCTCATTCGGCCAGAATGTTGTCCATCCGCCTTCAGTTCCAGGAGCGATCTGGTTACGGATACGGATGTTTGCAAACGTACCGCGCATCATGACTTCATGATTTCCTCGGCGGGAACCGTATGAATTGAATTCACGTGGTTCGACACCATTTTTGATCAAGTATTTTCCTGCAGGAGAATCTTTGGCAATCGCTCCAGCCGGTGAAATATGGTCAGTTGTTACAGAATCCCCGAATTTCGCAATCATGCGAAGGTCTTTAAGCGGCTGAATTTCTTTAAGTTCCGCAGATAGATTTTCGAAGAACGGCGGGTTCTGGATGTAAGTGGAATTGTCATCCCAGCTGTAAAGCTTATCTCCTGTGGTTTTCAATGCGTTCCAGCGTGCATTTTCATCGAATACATCTTCGTACTCCTTTTTGAACACTTCAGGAGTCACAGCCAGTCTCATTGCTTCTTTAATTTCTGCAGAAGAAGGCCAGATGTCTTTGAAGTATACATCATTGCCTTCGCTGTCTTTTCCAAAGGAATCCGTTTGCAGGTCAATATCAACCGTTCCTGCAAGCGCGTAAGCAACAACAAGCGGAGGAGAAGCAAGGTAGTTTGCTTTCACTAACGGGTGAATACGTCCTTCAAAGTTACGGTTACCAGAAAGTACAGAAGTGACAGTCAAGTCATTTTTAGCAATCGCTTGTTCTACTTCAAGTGACAAAGGACCGGAGTTACCGATACAAGTCGTACAGCCGTATCCAACAAGGTTGAAGCCAAGTTGATCAAGATACGACATAAGTCCTGCATTTTCAAGGTAGCCTGTAACAACCTTGGATCCTGGCGCAAGTGAAGTTTTCACATATCCAGGTACCTTTAATCCTTTTTCAACCGCTTTCTTCGCCAAGAGACCAGCACCAACCATTACATAAGGGTTGGAAGTATTGGTACAGCTTGTGATCGCCGCAATCGCAACAGCTCCGGTTTTCATCACGGATTTTTCGCCGTTTGGATGCTTAATGGTTGCTTCTTTATTGATTTCTTTTTCAGTCAGACCAAAGCCTGCATTTCCTTGTGGAGAAACAAGCGCTTTATTGAAGGCTTCTTTCATTTTAGAAAGAGGAATCAAATCTTGCGGACGTTTTGGTCCGGAAAGGTTGGACTCGATTTCAGCAAGATCGATTTCCACCACGTCAGTGAAAATTGGATCTTCAGAAATACCTGCAGTGTAGAACAAGCCGTTCGCTTTGCTGTATTCTTCAACAAGCTTGATTTGATCTTCAGTTCTTCCAGTCAGGCGAAGATAGTTAAGCGCCTCTTCATCAACCGGGAAGAATCCGCAAGTAGCACCATATTCAGGAGCCATGTTGGAGATGGTCGCACGGTCAGCCAAAGGCATTTCCGCAAGTCCAGGACCAAAGAATTCAACAAACTTGCCAACTACTTTTTTCTCACGAAGCACTTGGGTAACTTTAAGCGCAAGGTCAGTAGCTGTTGCGCCGTCAGGAAGTTCACCAACAAGCTTTACACCAATAACTTCAGGCACAGGGAAATAAGACGGCTGTCCGAGCATTCCAGCTTCCGCCTCGATTCCACCAACACCCCATCCAAGTACGCCAAGACCGTTGATCATGGTCGTATGGGAATCAGTTCCTACCAATGAATCAGGGAAGGCTTCAAGTTCTCCGTCAATTTCATGGCTTTGAACCACGGATGCAAGATACTCAAGGTTTACCTGGTGAACGATTCCTGTTGCAGGTGGAACAGCACGGTAGTTGTCAAACGCGGATTGTGCCCAGCTGAGCAGCTTGTAACGTTCTTCGTTTCGTTCAAATTCAAGATTCATGTTTACATTTAAAGAGTCAGCTGTACCAAATTTATCAACTTGGACAGAGTGGTCAACGACAAGGTCAACCGGAATATCAGGATTGATTTGTGCAGGGTCTCCACCCATATCTTTCATGGCTTTTCTTAGGGAAGCCAAGTCAACCACTGCCGGAACACCTGTAAAGTCCTGCAGGATAACGCGGGACGGTTTGAAAGGAACATCGATATTTTTTACGTCTGCAGTTCCCCATTTAGAGAGGTTCTCAATATGTTCTTTCAAAATTACTCGGCCGTCATATTGACGCAAGACAGACTCAAGCAAGATTTTAATGGAATAAGGCAATTTGGAAACTTTGCCCACACCCGCTTCTTCGAGTGCCTTTAGACGATAATAGTTGTAGGTTTTTCCATTGACGCTGAATGATGAACGCGCCTTGAAAACATCATTTTGTTGTTTACTCATTACTCCACTCTCCTCCTTCAAAAAAACCATCATACCCATCATACACTAATTCAGAGAAAAATTGTCGAAAAATTGCTAAATCCCCTGCAAAATTCGGTCTATCTATTCTACAATCATTTCCCTTTCTTATCATACGAAAGTGCTTTCAATAAGTAAAGTACAGAAAAGTTATTAAACAATATAAGTAAATCTTATAAGGTTAAATAATCACCAAACCGTTAGGTCTTCGTATGATATAAAGACTTCAATATGAAAAAGAAAGGAGTGTCGACGGCATGGCGATCTTAAAACATTTGGCCACATTGCTTGCGATTATCGGAGCATTGAACTGGGGATTAATCGGATTATTTGATACTAATGTAGTCAGCGCTATTTTTGGAAGCGGTTCCACGACCGGGCAGGTCATTTATGTCCTCGTAGGTTTGAGCGGAATCTGGCTCCTGATCGACTGGTTCAGGAAAAAATAGTTGAATTACCACTTTTAAAAAAGCACTCCAGAAATAGGGAGTGCTTTTTTTCGTGCTACTGCGCAGACTAACAGACAAGGGGGTGGAATACAAATGTCCAAGCCTAAAGGAAAAGCCAATCATGTCCGTCCGGGCATGAACGCAGCAAAAGCACAAGGCGGCGGTGCTGGTTATGATACAGAGTTCGGCAATGAACAGCTGCAGGCACAGAATGAACCGTTAACCGAAGCCCAAAAGCAAAACAATAAGAAGACGAAAAAACGTCATTAATTCGGGTACTGGTTTATGTAGCCCTGAAGCTGCGCACGGTATTGCTCAAGCTGCTGTCTTTGATGTTCGGAAGACACTTCAAGTGCATTATCGATCTGCTGCAGAGCTTCCTCTGCCTCTTTTCTCAGTTCTTTAACCCTTGTGCCATAGTCCTCAGCATCTGACTGAATCAGCTGATGGGCTTCAACGGCCTGCGAATACCCTTTTTCTGCATCCTGAAACGCTTGTTGCTTGTCTTTATGATACGGCATTGTTGTTCTCCTTTTTGATTGAGATGCCTTTACTATGCCAAAACAAGCGGAAAATTATTCAATTTCGGAGGTCACCTATGACAGAGCACAACCGGTTTAAAGATATTCGAAAAAATGCCCCGAAAGGTGAAAACCCCGGGCAGCCGGAACCGTTAAGCGGTTCAAAGAAAGTGAAAAACCGAAATCATACGCGCCAAAATCACGGCGGAAAAATGTAAGCCAGCCAAAAAGCTGGCTTTTTTTAAAGGGAAAGAAAAGCAGAAAGCAGTGCAGCCTCATCCGCTTCATCTACGGTCCTTGGATCGATGTGGCAACAGTCATTTTTGACGGTGACAATCACTGGTACAGATTGTTCCCTGAGCCTCCTTGAAAGCTCGGGAGCAGAGAAAGCGGGATGAGTTACTTCTATAATATAGGTGGACAGCACAACGTCAGGCATTGTTCCTCCGCCTACCATGGAATGTCCCTTCCTGATATGGCATTCATACACTGATTCGAGCTTCTCTTTAATCCGTTCGGCTTGAACCCTTATTTCTTCTTCTGCCCTAATTATGTCGCGAATAACAGGAATTTCTCTGGCCGCCTCTTCCTGGTGGTAGGAAAGCAGGGTGGCTTCAAGGGCCGCCAATGTCAGTTTGTCGACACGAAGCACCCTTGCCAGCTGATGTTTCTTAAGTTGATTGATCCATTTACTCTTCCCTGCAATGATGCCTGCCTGCGGTCCCCCGATCAGTTTGTCCCCGGAGAACGAAATAAGATCAAGCCCAGCAGCTATACTTCTTTTTATTTCTGGCTCTTCTCCAATTCCGTATCGGGCAAAAGGAAATAATGAACCGCTGCCCAGGTCTTCGTATACGATCAGCTCTGGGTGCTGTTCTTTTAAAGCAAGCAGTTCCTGTGAGAAAACTGTTTTGGTAAATCCTGTAATCTTAAAGTTGCTTGTATGTACTTTCATCAGTATGGCCGTTTCCTCATCGATCGCTGAAGCGTAATCATGAAGGTGTGTCCGGTTAGTTGTTCCCACCTCTTTCAAAATTGCACCGCTTTCTTCCATAATTGAAGAAATGCGAAAGGAACCGCCGATCTCCACCAGTTCTCCCCTCGAAACGATTACTTCTTTTTGTTTGGCCAATGCCGATAAAACCATATATACAGCAGCGGCATTATTGTTGACCACCATCGCCGCCTCACAGCCTGTAATATCGCAAATTTGATTTTCGATAATGTCATGGCGCGATCCGCGTGTTCCTTGTTCGAGGCTGTATTCCAAATTGGTATAAGAAGAGGCAGCCTCAAGCACATGTGCCATTGCAGCCGAACTTAAGCGTGCCCGTCCAAGATTTGTATGTAGGACTACCCCTGTTGCATTAACAACTTTTTTTAAAGTATAAGCCCCATTGATCTCCATCTTTTTACGGACACCAGCACTTACAGCAGCCAAAAACCGTTTCCTCTCCCAACCATCCTTATAACTTCCATTCATCAAGGAAAGGCGCAGGACATCTAATTCTTCTTGCACCCATTTTTTTATAACAGAGGCGGGAATGCCCTTTTCCCCGCCTTCCCAATCGTTCTGTTGCAAAACGGCATGAACAGAAGGCAGTAATCGTAACTCTTCCATAAAGCTTACTTCCTTTCATTTATACATCATTGTAATTTTTCCTCAGGTCATGTGTTTCGCACTTTCGCCCGAAAATGATTATACTAATTGTTAAGGGGGTGCAGCACATGACAAGCCAGGATAAAATTCGATTAACCCAGCTTTCCACAAAAGGCGGCTGAGGCTGCAAAATTGGTCCAGAGGACCTGGCACAAGTTTTGTGTCATTTACCAGAACGAGAACCGGATCCCAACCTGATCGTGGGACTCGAAACATCCGATGATGCCGGGGTTTATAAAGTAAGCGATGAACTTGCTTTGATCCAGACGGTGGACTTCTTTACTCCAATCGTCGATGATCCTTATATGTTTGGCCAAATCGCGGCTGCCAATTCGTTAAGTGATGTATATGCGATGGGCGGCACGCCAAAGACCGTTCTTAATATTGTCGGGTTTCCATTAAAGAAACTTGGACATGACGTATTGGCTCAAATCATGAAAGGCGCTGCCGATAAGGTAAAAGAATCAGGTGCAGCCATCGTCGGGGGACATTCCATTGACGACCAGGAGCCGAAATTCGGACTCTCCGTTACAGGATTTGTCCATCCTGACCGCATTTATAAAAATGTCGGTGCCAAGCCCGGTGATGTGCTTATTTTGACCAAGCCCATTGGCATTGGTATTCAGACGACCGCCATTAAACAGGGACGGTTGAATGACGCACAAATTCAAGAGGTTTCTGAAATCATGGCCAGTCTTAACAAAAAAGCGGCCGAAACCTTGGGTTCTTATCATCCAAATGCCGTGACAGATGTTACAGGATTCGGGCTGCTCGGGCATGCAAGCGAAATGGCCAAAGGCAGTCAGAAGGTTTCAATGAACATCACGTATTCTGCTGTTCCGGTCGTAGAGGGAACAAAAGAGCTCGCTCATGATGGCGTGGTTCCCGGGGGAACCAAAGCAAATCACCGGTGGATAAAAGATGTGATCACCTATCACAGCGATTTGCAGGAAAGTGATCAATGGATCTTATGTGATGCCGTTACATCAGGCGGGCTACTGATCAGCATACCTGCAAAGGAAGCGGATGACTGTCTCGCTGATCTTCACAGAGCCGGCGTGGTTCATGCCGCCAAAATCGGAACGGTATCCGAACGCAGCGAAAAACTGATTCATGTCATTTACTAAAAAAACTCCGTTATTTCGGAGTTTTTTTATTTTTCCACCGTCGTTTCCCCTCATCGCGTACGGTGTACCCCATCCTGTCTAATAGTTCGAGATATGGTATCAAAAACTTTCGTGAAACCCCAAGCACCACTTTGGCGTCTTGAACAGAAAAGGATTCAGGGAATGTGTTCTCCAATACTTCCATTTGTTTATGAACCACAAGGGCATGGATCAGCCTGTCATCATCAAGTTTATAAGCGGCATCCGAGTTGGTCATAAACCGGACAACCTCCTGATAAAGGTCAGATGGAAGCTGCCCTTCCTGGTAAAGCTCCTTAAACGGCTGAGCTTCCAATCCCTGACTGAGCATTGTTTTCTCAAGCTTCTCAAAGCGTTTTTCCCACCCTGCCGGCACATGGGGTGCGAATGAATAATGACGGATAAACTGGTTCTCCTGTACAAGAACCTCCTCGGCAAGCACTTCTTTTAGGCCATACTGCATTAATTCTTCCTTTTCATCCCGGAAGCTGTGAAGCAGTTCCGCTTTGTCCATCCCCTGGCGAAGAGTATGCCCCTGTTGGTATTCTGTTACACGACGGGTCAGCGCTTCTTTTATTTCATTCACTTTTTCAGTGAGCGCATAAACACCCTTTTGAATTTCTGTGATGAAAGAGGTTAATAGTAGCTCTTTTATGGTATCTGAAAAATCATCATTCATGCCGAGTACTGTGTAAAGTTCTTCTTCTGATAAAGCGCCGCTGCGTTTTAGTTCCCTCGCTGCCCACTCCACCGGTGTTCCTTCCTTTTTTTCCTTTAGACGATTGACGGTAGACATGCCAAATCGATATTTCCCTCCCATAGGATCGATGATTTCGCCACCACCTATGGTTTCTTCAGGGGAAGGCCGCCTGAGAATAAACCGATCGCCTTTTCTGGCAACTACCGTTTGCACCAATCTCACCTGGCAATAGATTTCATTCTCTTTTTCCCTGGTTTCATTCCGGTCGAAGAAAACAATTTTCCCCATTACTTCAGACGTTCCTATGTAAAACTTTATGAGCTGGCGCTGCTTCAAATTTTTTGCGTTTTTCGAGAGATTCAGCAGAACGTCCAAACAATCACTTACCGGATACTGACCTGGAGAAACGAGCACATGTCCCCGTTTAAGCTCTTCCCTGCTTACACCCGCCAGGTTCAAGGCTGCTCGCTGGCCGGCACCGGCCGTCTCAACCACTTTATTGTGTACCTGCAGCTGCCGAATCCGCACGTGTTCCTCCCCCGGCTCCAATGCGACCAGGTCACCGGTCGTGACAGATCCTTCAACAATTGTTCCCCGCACCACTGTTCCCTGTCCTTTAACGGTAAAGGCTTGGTCGATAGGCAGCCGGAACGGACCGGAACGGCTTTTTGATGGAACGGTTTTCGCCAGCTGAACCAGCTGATTTTTTAAAGATGCGATTCCCTTCCCGCTCAGGCTGTCGACAAAGTGAATGGGAATCTCCTCGAGAGCCATCCCTTTTGTGAGCCCTTCAATCTCGTCTCTCAGCAATTCCCTCCATTCGGGATCGACTTTATCACTCTTGGTTACGGCACAAACCGTTTGTGTAACACCGAGGAACTGCAAAATTTCAAGGTGCTCAAGAGTTTGCGGCATGATGCCTTCGTCAGCCGCGATGACAAGGATCACCAAGTCAATTCCGGCGACACCGGCAATCATCTGGCGGATAAATCTTTCATGCCCCGGCACATCGATGATGGCGGCGGAAATACTTTCGCTTAACGAAAAAGGGGCGATCCCCGGTTCAATCGTAATGCCTCGTTCTTTTTCCTCTTTCAGCGTATCGGTATCCACCTGGCTGAGTGCTTTCGTCAAAGCGGTTTTTCCGTGATCAATATGGCCGGCAATGCCGATCGTGACATGTTTTGTTGCCAAAGTTCCCGCCTCCCTTTTTGTTTTCATTTGGGTTCATTTTATCATGCCGTACAGTGATCATGTTATCAAAACTATCTATCCTGCCTGCATTGTGCTATACTTAATAAAAGTGAGGTGGCGTTTTGAGCAATTATAAGCCGAAGAAAAGCAACCTGAAATCATTGATCGCGAAGAAAAAAATGAAGATTGAAGTTCTTTCTAAAAGTACGAATATTTCAGTGGATCAATTAAACGATTATCAATCTAAAAAAGTTATGAGCTTGAGCAATGCAATGGCCATCGCAAAAGAACTTGACTGCCAGGTTGAAGATTTATATGACTGGAAAGTAGTAAAAGAGTGAATTCTTCACTCTTTTTTCACGTCAAGAATAATTAATTTTTATAATGAACAAAGGAGAGAGCGAAACTGAAAACAAACCTGTATACCGCGGGAGAATCCGTTAAAATCAAAGCAACCGATGAGATGGTTACAGTATTACGCTGCAAATTTATCAAAAATATGAAACGCTATTCTTATGTGGTAAAAGAAAACCCATCCACTTTTTATTTTGAAGAAGAACTGATCAAAAAATAAAGTTACTATCTCGGGGCCAGAAGCGCAGCTGGTGCTCGCCTGAGTCTTCAAAACTTTTTGGGAGGCGCGTGCCGTCTCCGGTGGGTTCGATTCCCACATGGTCCCGCCAATATAAATGATTAGATCATAAATAAAAAGATAAAAAGAAGACGGCAGCGCCGCCTTCTTTTTTTATTGTCTCTCGTAATCCCCTGCAATCACATCGGCAAATGCTTTCACATATGGCGGCAGGTCCGGCGGACGGCGGCTTGAAACCAAATGACCGTCAACCACTACGGCTTCATCGAGCCACTCCGCACCTGCATTCTCCATATCATCCTTAATTCCAGGTGTGCTTGTTACCTTTTTGCCTTTAAGAATTTTAGCGGAAATCAGCACCCACCCCGCGTGACAAATCTGTCCGATCGGCTTGTGGTGTTCTTCCATGTGCCTCACGATTTCGATCACTTTCGGAAAACGCCTCAGCTTGTCCGGCGCCCAGCCTCCCGGAACGAGCAGCGCATCATAATTTGACGGATCAACGTCATCAAACGAAAGCTGAGCAGTGGCTGGCACTCCGTATTTTCCTTTATATACTTCTCCTGCTTTTTCCCCAGCAAGTTCCACGGAAGCTCCTTCTTCCTGCAAACGCAAAATCGGATACCATAATTCCAGATCTTCAAAGTCATGGTGCACAAAACTTAAAACTCGTTTGTTATTCAACCGCACGCTTAAAAGCACCTCCATAAAAATGATTGCTTGTATGGACAGCGTACCCTTGCTGATGGATAGAAGTCAAGCCGAGGACCTACTATTTCCCAAACACAATACACAGTAGGGGGGTATCGTTCCCTTTCCTCCGGAACAAAACCAATTTTATGCATCAATGTATATTTATTTTATGCAGCGGTGAATATTTATGCATACCGAGTTTTCCCCATGTTTATCCACAGTTTCGGTTATTCACACTTATCCACATCTCACCCTGTATCATTGTTTATAACCTTCTGTACCAACCTGCAAACTGTTATAGTTTGAATTTCTTATCTGTTATAGTCTAAAAACCATGTCGTTTGCTGTCGTTTTGAATTATTTCCCGAGCCCCTCCCCTCTCTACACTCACTGACAGATGGATATTGATTTAATGCACTTTCCCCCTATATAATGAAGAAAGGATACATAATGTGGTTTCTGGCAACCATATCGATCGGGGTGACAAACATGTCTACAGGCTTTTTTTTGTTCATCGCACTTTGGACCGTTTTTTTAATCTCCATGTTTGCGATCGGCGGATATTTTATGTTTCGGAAGTTTTTAAAACGCCTTCCGAAAGAAGACGGCAGGTCCATACTTGATTGGCAGGAGTATTACATCTCCCAAACGAAACACCTATGGACACCAAAACAAAAGGAATTTTTGGAAGAACTCGTCTCACCGGTACCCGAATTGTTTCGGGACGTGGCACGCGAAAAGATAGCGGGGAAAATCGGGGAACTTGCCATGACCGAAAAAGCTTCGGTGATGACTCAGGATTTGATTGTTCGCGGTTACATTATTGCAACTCCCAAACGCGACCACAAATGGCTGGTTAAAAAACTAAACGAAAAGCAGATCGACCTCTCCCCTTATCAAAGCTTACTGGGATAATAAAAAACTCGACCACCAATTGGTGATCGAGTTTTTTATGATTGCAGCACTTTTTTGTAGCCAAAATACATGGCAACCCTCCAGGGGAGGATCATGCCAAACGCCACGATAAAAAACAACCCGCTTGTTTCCGGATAAGAGATCTGATGTCCAAGGTAGGTTTTCATCGCCATACGGACCAAAAACAAAATGATCAAAATCGCGGCAAACGCCTTGGACCGGATCAGGTAGACTTCCCCTCCCCTCTTCTCAAACTTACTCGTTTTGATAAGGAATATGGAAAAAAGACAGCCTACCAGAAAGGCCTCCCCTGCTTCCATCCATGTGACCCGAAACACGGGAACCACAAACATCAGAAAGCCGGTCGACATGAAAAACGGAGGCAGGATAATTTTTTTTAAAGATGCCGGTTTTTTCGTAGCTTTTAAACGAACAAAAATAACAGTTACAGCCATGACAGCTGCCAAAATACTGCTCGCAATGAAGAACAACATTCTTTCCTTCTTTCTTAATCGGATGTATCCCCATCATCCTCTGCGATCGATAAGATAATTGTCATGGTTACGCCAAGGACCGTCAGATAAACGCCAAGATCAAACAGCATGGCTGTGGCAAGCTCAGTATCACCGAGCAGCGGCAGGTGAAAGTGTCCAAATGAATGGCTTAAAAACGGAACGCCAAACACAAACGAGCCCATGCCTGTCAAAAAAGCAATTAAAAGGCCCGCTGCGAGCACAATTCGATAATTCACCGGAATCACACGATTGATCGGCCCGATACCGTATGCCAGATATAAAAGAACAATCGCTCCCGCTCCCATCAATCCTCCAATAAATCCCCCACCCGGCGCGTTATGGCCGGAGAAAAAAGAATTGACCGAAAAAGCAAGAATGATAAACACGATAATATTTGTGGTGGTTTTTAAAATAAGATCGTTACTGCTTCTCTCCAAGCTGTACCTCCCTAAAATCCTTGAAAGCCGCCAAACACCCGGTTCACAAGAAATGATGTAAATTTCGTCATCCAATCAAAGTATAACACGACCCCCATGGCAACCATAAGAAAACCGCCTGATTTCATGATCTGCACATTGTACCGTTTAATACTGCTTAGTTTATCCAAAAAGAAGCTTAAAAAGAAAAACGGAACAGCAAAACCGAGCACATAGCAGCCCATATACAGCATCCCAGCTCCCGGGTTGGAGACCGCGAGTGCAATCACCGCACCGAGGATGGGTCCGGTACACGGTGTCCATCCGGCAGAGAATCCAATTCCGATCAACACTGAACCCAGATATCCCGTCGGCCGGTTTCTAAATGTGAGCTTCCTGTCTTTCATTAAAAAAGCAGGCTTAAATACACCAAGCACCAGAAGTCCAAAAACGACGATGATAATAGCGCCAAACTGACGGAGGAAATCTTTGTATTGCGCAAACAAACCGCCGATGTACGATGACGATAGTCCAAGCACGAAGAATATAATCGAAAATCCGAGCAGGAAATAAAACGTGTGCAGCAGCGCCTGCTTCTTTTTCATCCCATGTTCTTCTTTCAGATCCCGGACCGAGATACCGGTGATGTAGGAAAGAAAGGCTGGATAAAGCGGCAGACAGCAGGGTGAAATAAAGGAAAGCAATCCTGCTCCGAAAGCGAGCCAAATATTTAAGTCCATTGTGTCGACTCCTCTATATGTAATACTTTAAGTTTAAATGAAAGTGGACCTGTTCTTCAATGAAAAAAGGATTTTCTAACCCACCTCTTCCGAAAGTTTGTCTTTTTGTTGAAGAGCATACATTTTATAATAAAGCCCTTTCATTTGAATCAATTGCTGGTGAGTTCCCCGTTCCACAATTTCTCCTTTGTGAAGGACAAGAATCAGGTCGGCATCCTGAATGGTTGACAGCCGGTGGGCAATGGCGATGGTGGTTCTTCCTGCCCTCATTTTTTGCAGGGCATGCTGAATCGCATTTTCTGTTTGCGTATCGATATTCGCGGTGGCTTCATCCAGAATAAGGATCTTAGGCTCAAAAGCCATCGTACGGGCAAATGTAATGAGCTGGCGCTGACCAGTAGAGAAGGTCGACCCCCTCTCGCCGATTTCCTGATCATAACCTTCTTGCAATTTTTCGATAAATTCGGAAGCCTGTACGAAAGCCGCTGCCTCCTTCACCCGCTCCCTTGTAATGTTCGTATTGAATAAGGAGATGTTATGAGAGATAGTACCGGCAAAAAGAAATGAGTCTTGCAGTACCAGTCCCATTTTGCTTCTTAATTCATGATTATCGTAAAATGACAGCGGAACCGAATCGATTGTAATCTCTCCCTGCCCCAGTTCATAAAACCTCATCAACAAATTGGTGATCGAGCTTTTGCCGCTGCCGGTATGCCCGACAAGTGCCACCGTTTCACCGGGGCGGACATGAAACGAAATATTTTTTAGAACAGGGTGCTTGCCATCATAGGAGAACGTAACATTTTTAAACTCAATGTCCCCCTCGGTAATGACAGGATGACAGTCGCCCTCTGCCCCTGGAGCTTCATCATTTTCGTCCAGCAGTTCAAACATCCTGACTCCGGCAATAATCGCCTGCTGAAACATCGACAGCCTCATCATGAGCATGTTGACGGGTTCAAAAAAGCGGTCCATATAATTGACGAACGCATAAATGACGCCAATTTCAACCGGGCTCGAAAATGATTTGATACCAAAAAATGAAAGAACAATCATGATGGCGAGAACATACACAAGATCCACCGCGGGCCTAAGCAATAGGCCATTGTATTTAATATTTTTCATCCATGCTTCATTATGTTCCCTGTTCACATCCGCAAACTCTTTTTTGAGCCGCTTCTGCTGGTTAAAGACTTGGACAATGCTCATTCCCTGCAGAGACTCATTAAGCTTGGCATTCAGTTCACTGAGTTTTTCGCGCATATGCAAAAACGATTGGGAGCTGAATTTTCGGTACAAGACCATGATGAAAGCAATCACCGGCAACAGCACCAGGCAGAACAATCCCAATTTTACGTTCAAGTAAAACATCGCGATAAATATGCCTGCTAAATATACGATATTCTGGACAAACGCGGAAAGAACACTCACATAAAAATCCTTGATCGCTTCTGTGTCGTTCGTTATTTTTGAAACAAGACTCCCCACAGGTGTACGGTCAAAAAAACGAAGCCCCAGGCTGTGCACCTTGGTAAACACATCGATTCTCATGCGCTGAATAATGTTCATAGCGGCCGTTTGGAACAAAACAAGCTGAATGTAATTCAAAATACATGACAATATGATAATACTGATGTATCCCAATGCCAAAAGAAGTATCACGGTATGATCAAAATGGCGCGGTGTCAGGTGATCATCGATAAATATTTTAATAAGTATCGGACCAAGAAGATCGGTTCCCGTCGCAATAATCAACAGTACAAAAGCTGCAATAAGCCTTTTCTGATCGCACTTTAAATAAGAGAGAAGCCGGTTGAACACAGCCCGCTGCTTGATTTCTTTCGTATTTGCCCGGTCCATGTTCATCCTCCTTTGGCGATCAATGATTCCAATGCCTGGCTTTCGTACGTATCCCTGTACCAGCCCGGTACCGCAATCAGTTCTTCATGTGTTCCTTTTTGGATTATCCTGCCCTCATCCAGCACAATGATCAGATCGGCATGGTCCACACTAGACAGTCTGTGAGCGGTAATGATCGTCGTTTTATCTTTCCGCTTGCCTTTCAGGTTTTTCAGAATGTTTTCTTCTGTCCTGGCATCAACGGCCGACAGGGAATCATCAAGAATAAGCAGCTCGGGATCGGTTAGCAGGGCACGCGCGATGGAAATCCGCTGTTTCTGCCCGCCGGAGAGAGTCACGCCGCGCTCGCCCACGACCGTTTCAAACCCGTCTTTAAATTGAACGATATCCTCGTAAACGGCCGCATCCTTTGAAGCCTGTTTGATTTCTTGAAATGAAGCATGATATTTTCCAAAGGCAATATTCTCCGCAACGGTTGCAGAAAAGAGAAAATGGTCCTGCGGCACATACCCGATGGCTTCTCTTACCGCATGAAGACGATAATCGTTTATATCATGTCCGGCCAGTATGATCTGATAATCTCCCACTTGAAACTCTTTGAGCAATAGCCGGCAGAGGGTTGTTTTTCCGCTGCCTGTCTTGCCCACAATCCCCATGGTTTTCCCTTCCGCCAGTTCAAAGTAAATGTCCTTTAGAGCCGCTGGACCATTTTCATCATATGAAAAAGATGTCAGCTTCATCTCAATCGATCCGGCAGGCGGCTCCTGTAATCCATCCTCTTTTTCAGAGATCACGTCATTGACTTTTAATAGAGCTGTCACGCGGTCATAGGAAGCTCTTCCTCTTTCAACAATATTAAACAACCAGCCAAATGCCAGCATTGGCCAGATCAGGAGACCAAGGTAGCTTGTAAAAGAGACAAGCTGTCCGATCGTGAGCTCTCCGTTTAAAACAAGGGAAGAGCCATAGGAAACCGCAAGAAAAAAAGAAACGCCGACAACGAGAGATATCGTCGGATCAAATAAAGCATCCACCTTGGCCACGGAAATATTTTTTTGGACCACATCCTTCGATAATGCTTTGAAGGCATCCACGTCCTGCTCTTCCTGTCCAAACGCTTTGATGACCCGTGCTCCCGAAATGCTTTCCTGCACTTTATCGTTCATCTCAGAGAAAGCTTCCTGCGCTTTATGGAAGCGCTCGTGCAGCATGGTACCATACCGGCTGGTTGACCAGGCCATGAACGGAAGCGGGAGCAGACTGATGAGCGTCAACTTCCAGCTGATGGTAGCAGCCATCGTAATCAGCGTAAAACCACCCATCATCGAGGAATCAACGAGCGTCAGCACCCCGTCCCCTGCTGTTTGCTGAATCGCCTGGAGATCATTGGTGGAGTGGGCCATCAAATCTCCTACTCTCTTTTTTTGATAAAAGCGGGGGGACATGTTCGTAAAATGGGTATAAAGCCGGTTCCTCAGCAGCAAAGCCAGTTGAATGGAGGCTCCGTAAATCAGAACTCTCCAGAAAAAACGCAATAAGTATACAATAACCGCGACCAACGCCAGAATCAGCATGTAACTCCCCAGCTGTTTTCCGGTCAACGAATTACTTTTTATATGATCAACCGTATAGCCAATGATTTTTGGCGGAACCAGAAGGCACAGCGACACAAGCGCAAGCAAAGCAATTCCGGTCAGGTACCTTCTTTTTTCCTGTTTAAAGTACCACATCAAATCCATAAACACATTCAAGCCCAACATCCCCTTCCCCCAAAAACACCCTCTTTATTTTACCAAATAATGAAAATTTTAAAAATCATTTCTGCAATAAAAAAAGCCACCCTACAGTCCACATGGACCATAAGGCGGCTTATTACGAGATCTAAGAAGAACAAATCCGGTATCAAGGATAAAGATGAACTTAACCAGTGACGTAAGAAATGATCAACTCTCTATCGTCGTTGAAGATAAATCAGCTTGTCACTGATTTATTACTTCATTTGTTTGTTCATTGCCTGCATCATTTGGTTAATTTTCTTTTGGGGAGTTTGCATCAAAGTTGACCCAAATCCCTTGGTATTATTGGCTTTTTCTAACCCTGTCCGAAGCCTATTTCCTATGAGAAAACTGTACCATTTTACATAAAGCTTGTCTACATTTATTCCCTTATGGCTAAAAGCATTGGTGTATCTTTCGTTAGTTGGTTGATGAATCTTCCCCAAAATCTTTCTTTTAGAAAAATCACCCTATGGAAAATTAACCTTGTGTAATTGTTTTGTGTAAATCATGACATAAAAAAAGAAGCCCGTTAAGAATTCGTAGCAGCCAGTAGGTATAAGCTAGAATAAGGTGGACATAACTTTAGAAGTAGTCCTCCTACCTCTTCTTTGGATAAGCAAAAAATACTTCCTAAATTCTTTAAGTAAACTTGTTTGAAAACTCCTTGCCCCCGTAAGGCTTTTCAAGCGGTTTGTTCAAAGAAATAAACGGAAGTATTTTTTGTTATGGATGGATTTATGGTTGGCTGTAGCAAGGGATTGTTTCGGGAAACCTTTTTCGATTTTTTCTTACTTGTTGATGCCCCCACCTATGCCTTTTGAGGGTAATCTTTATCATTAGTTAAGGTGACATAACCTGCTTTGTCTCCTTTACTTTGTATACTTTTTAAAAAGATAAACTTTCTTACTCTAGTTGTTTCGTAAAAATGGGACTCCTCATTTACTTTAAATGTATTTTGAATAAATTGGAACTTTTCACCTACTTGTGTTTCATAGTCAATCTTAACGTGTCTTACAAAATACCCTGAACCCTTCATTTCTAAGCTATCGAGGGGTATGTATACTTCTTCTTCCTTATTGAGTATAGGTAAAGAAATATCCAATAACCATATTTGCGTTCCATTTTTAGCCTCTTTTAAAACCACCTTAACACGACAACTTGTAATTATACTCTTCCCGAACGGTTTAATCTGAAGATAGGTTATAGGTACGGGAGGTAAAGTATTGTCTAATAATCCCTCTTCTAATGTTGCAAACTGTTTAGGTGTAATCATTTTACTGCCCGTCTTTAATGTTGGACAGCCTTTCAGCCTATAGTTATGAACTATTGTACCAACGTCAAGGAAAGTACGATACTCTAACTTCTTGTCCCAATTACTTCCTAGCCTTGCGAAGAAAAATGCCAGTACGGGAACAATGAATACTGACCAATCTTTTATCCAACCCCATACCCCTTGTAATGTCACCGTTAACCAACCCGCTTCCATCATAATAATTCACTGTCCTCTTTTGATTACAATTGTCCAAAGCGAGGAAATATCCGACTTATATCTAATTTTTTGCCGTCAGATTTCAGACCACCCTTTACTCTTTCCTGATTCAACTTCCTGCCCTTGGTTGAAACTAAGTTAATAAATACAGTCTCTTTCAAAATTTTTTTATCGTTAAAATCAGCAGATATTAACAATGCATTATTATCAGTAAACTTCTTAACTAGGACATATTTTTGACTTTTCAAATTAATCGTTAAATAATCCTCTTTATGTTTTGCTTGCGTATACCCTAAATATGGACATAACCACATAAGCCCTGTTATAAATACAGGAATAATAAATGCCATTAAAAAGATTAATTTATTTATTTTTATCGTACTTTTAAAGTTCCAAAAATCACTCTTCTTAACTTCAAATTCTAATCTCTCTAATTCCAGTTCCTTTAAAGCAACTATTATAACTAGAATGGCACATATAAAAGAAATAAATGGTATAGAGGAACCTATCACATCGCTTACCCCTACTTCTATAAAATCAGCATTATAAATGCCGTAATAACTTAAATATCCAAATTGACTGAGAAACGAACTCACATATGATATGAGGGTTATAACTGCTAAAATAATGCCCGAATCCGTAACCATTTTTTGTAGAGATTCCACTTAATTTACCTTCTTTCAAATTCAATTTATCCTAATTTAATTCTACATGATAAACCCACATTTTTACATTTATTTTTTTACATAAAAAAGGGAAGCTACCAGTTTTAGGTAACCTCCCGTTAAATCATACTTCAATAAATTCAGCGTCAATAATCGTTCTATAGTCTTTTTCGTCTTCTTCAATGATGTCAATAACAAAATGTGTTTGCTGAACTTCAACCTTGTTAACAAATGCCCCTTGGAATTTACCAAGCAACTCTACTGCCCTGACTCTATCCCTTAACGGTGGTTTAACCTTTCGTATGTTCCCCTTAAGGTCTATCATCTCGTCCTTATAATCGGGGTCAAGCATGAAATTCAATTCTTCCTGAAGCTGTACGGCACTTCGTATCTTCTCCACTGGAACAATGGACATAAGGTGGTTTACCTCTTGCTGTACAAGTTCATTTTGAAGATAGCCATAACAAGTTTTATTGGATAAGCCTATTTGTTTCGCTGTTTCTGCTACGTTTCCCCTATTCGCTATATAACTAACGGCAAACTTTCTCATATTTTCGGTTAATGTTTTCTTTCTAGCCATGATTAGAATCTCCCTACATAAGTTTTTATACCGTTATCCTCAAGGCTGTATACGTATCCTGAAGCACATTCCTTAGAATAGTACGATTGATTAAAACGTCTGTTTGCTTCAATAATGACTTCCTGAAGCGTTCCTTCTATATAGTAATGCAGTAGGCACTGCCCATTAAGCTTGAATTGTATCTGAAACATTGTCTTTTACTTCCTTTCCTAGATACTTCCAGTCAAATTTAAACGGTTCGGGTTTAGGCATTGGTTTAGGCTTCCGTTGTCTGTCACCTGTTTGAATAAGCTGTTCCTGAAGTTCCTGGGTGTATCGAATCCATCGTTTTGGACAGCCTTTCTTGTCATTAATAATTACTGAATACCAGTTTAAAGAATCAATGTTCGTGTATTTCTGAAGCTTAGAATAATATCTAAGGTAAACATCATCATTCGGGTATACCGTTACTGATTGGAAATGTAGTCCTCTTTTTTTGTCTACCCTTGAAGCAAGCCGTATCTTTTTAAATGTGTGAATCATCATGCTGTCCGTTCCCCCTAAAATTAAAATAAGGCTGCCCGAAGGCAACCTGTCTTTATTCGATTCCTGTATCAAGATAGCTTGCTGACATTCCAACTTCAGTTTCAAGTTCTGATATTTCAGCATTAAGCTGTTCTAGTTCACGACCAATTGCCATTTTACCTTCTGTAGAAGTTGCATGCTGATATTCCTTCATCTCTCTGGTTAAACCCTTTTTGTAATCATCGAATGAGTCATAAGCATTACTTACTTCAGGTGTAGCATGATACTCCGCTTCATATTCCACTGTGGGCCTGTTTAGTCCCATTTCAAACAGTTTTGAGTCCATTCCATTAGCTATAACTGCACCGTCAAAGTAACTTTGTGTCATTGTCGGATTGTATGCACCATGTTCAATAGCCATTGAGATAGACGGGAACTCACTGTCAAAGGCTTTTCTTTCTGCATCACCCATAGCTGAATACGTCATAGCGGTAACAGGCTTCATTTTGGTTACCTTGCCATTGTCAGATACTTCATACATTGAAACAACATCGTATAGCTTAACGAACTTAGTTTGACCACGTTCACTTGAGAAGGTTGTCCTATGGTTCATGGCTTCAAGTTGTTGTTTACGTGCCTGTTTTTCCATCAAGCTAGTCTTAAGGGTGTTCATTTGAATTTCTGCTTGTTTTCTAATTTGTCTTCCTAGTGGAGTATTATCCCGTTGCTGTTGCAACTGTACCATTTTTGTCAGGCTTGCAATTTGTGCTTCCATTTGTTTCATGTTCATAATTATTCAATCCCCTTTTATATTAGTTTTTAGCGGTTAAACCTCTATCAAATCGTTTTAAGATTCTTGTCAATATTTTGACTTCTTTTTCTAAATTAGTGTTTTCTTTAGTGAGTCGCTTGTTATCTTCAATTAATTTACCCATATACCGGAAATCCTCATTGTTCAATGTCTCTGACCTCCTATCGGTTAAAAGTGTAGCTATTGGGCAGTTTTTTAACTTTAATACGGTAAGCAATAGTAACACCCTCGGAGTCTTTTTCATCCTGTAAAAGTGAAGCTATAGCAACGTTTTTTAGACGTTTGATATGTTTTGGTACTGTGCTATAAATAACAAATTGTTTGGTAACCGGTTCATACAAGATAACCGTTTCCTGTTCCTCTAAGCTGTAGTAACTCATGTTTCTTCCCCCGTTAAACTCATATTGTTTATTCAACCCATGCCGAAGAATGGGCTGTAAAGTGATACGAATCATGTTCATACCGGGAAGGTGCTTAAGGTGTTAACAGAAGTGCTTTGTCCCACTCCAAAACACTCCATAGAAGAACCAACCGTTTGCTTAAGGTGACTCTACGTACTGTTCACCACAGTTGGTTATTTTAGCAATGCTTAGAAATAGAATGGCTTGGATTTCATCCAGAAAGAAGTCTTATTACAACTCCTTTGTAATGTTATTTAAAGGTATTTAAACCTCCATAGAAGGAACCTTATGCAACTAAGATTCCCTCTAGCAAGTCTAAAAAGGGTAACATCCTATGGCTGTAGGAAGTATGCAGAAAAGATTATTTCTAACCTCTCCAGTGAAGCATTTAGGAAAAGGGAAAAACCTAAATACTTCTAGCAAAGGAGGAATAATCATGACTGAGTTTCAACCGTATTTCTACGGCCTTTGAGAAGTCCGTTATTTAAACAGGCTTCCTAAGACTTTAGAAATGTTAGTACATCCAGTCCTTCCGTAACTCTTTACACAAGGAATAAGCATTTGACTCCCTGCTATCGATACCGTTACGGGACTTGATAAGGATTCCTTTCTCACATAAGCTTGCTACCTGCTTACGAACGTTACGGACATTGTATCCAGTTAACTCTGCTAGGTCTGAATAGGAAGCACATACTGTACTGCATTGTTCCTGCTTCATAATTGCCATGATAGTTGAAACTGTTTCCGCTTCACCTTTACTGATTCTTAAAATTTCCATAATAATATCGAACTCCTTCTTAAAATACTTCTGCATAGTCAGTTAGTTCCTTGCCATCAACTGTGACACCCAGAACCTCTTTTCTAGGTTTAACGGTGTACCGTAACGGCTTTTTAGGTGCTTGGGATGGAATAATTTCATTAACGAATATCTTTGTAGGTTTGTTAGCACCTTGTGACTTCATTTCCCACAAGCCATACTTTTCTAATTCCTTACGAATATTGATAGCCTTTTGCTTACCACATTCCATATCTTCCATCACCTGAACAACGGAATAGAATATAAAATGCTGTTTATGTTCATAATCAAACCATGTTCCATCTGAAGCATGATTTAATTTAGAAAGTTGTAATGTATCCAGTGAGTAAGAATATACAATCTTCGCATCTGAAGATAATCCTTTATAATGTTTGTTGCCTTTGAATACTTTCGGTAATTTTACAAATGATTGTGTTACGGATAGCGATTTATCCATGAGACATTCTCCTTAGTTTTATTTAGGGTTTAAATAACCCTTATACTTATTAATCAAGTGGACTACCTCATTTTGCACAATGAAATTGAAAAAAAGTTTGAATTTTTTTTATCCTCATTGCCCCTACTATATAAACGAGTGAGACCGTCAGCTATACACAATGAAATCAGGATATTTTTTATCCCTATACTTATATAACGAGTGGTGACTCTACTTCTGTACCCCTGTTAGGAAAAATAAGTTAGGATATTTTTTATCCATACTAGTTAATAAAGTGAGACCGTCATCTTTGCACAATTTTTCAGACAATTTGTTAGGATTTTTTTTATCCCATACTATATAAGCAAGTGAGACTGTCAGCTATACACAATGAAATTGAAAAAAAGTTTTATTTATTTTGGGAAAATAAAAAAGGCAGCCGTTCCGGGCTACGCTGTGTTTTCTCTCTTATATAAACCTTTATTCTTATTCTCTTCTTTACCGTCTAACGGTGTATTATCTATAAAGCATTATTTCTTAATCCATATATAGTCCGTTAGGACAGTCACTTATTATTTAAGTCTTGTTTATTAAGTCTTATTAATTAAGTCTTATTCGGGTATGAAAATCGTACCTCAGGGGTATGAAAACCGTACCTCAAGGGTATGAAAATCGTACCTCAGGAAATTTCCCAATAAAAAAGAGACTGCCGTCAGGCAACCTCTTTTATGTCTTTTATTCATTTTTCCCTGCTTCAATAAGAAGAAAAGTAGCTGTAATTATGTGAAGAATCATTCCCACAACGGGGATAAAACCAACACCTGAAGCAATAATACCTAGAATGTGTCCTGTTCTTTTTCTGCCATCCTTTATTGTCAGTATTAACGACACAATATGTAAAGCTAACATTATTACTAACGGTGTCCAATAAAGACTGACGATAAACATTCCACCAAGGATTGGTATTCCCCAAAAGGCTTCTAAGCCACCTGCTACCCATTTTAAAATTCTAGTTGCACCCATCCTGTTCACTCCCCCATTTATAATAAAAAGACTGACTTTCTAACAGCCAGCCTTTCACACACTTATTTCAGTTTAATTTGCTTATATTCTCCACCTGACCAACCAAAGCCGGAAGATACTTCAAGGTTGTACTTCTTAGCTTCTGTTGGTAGTTCAAATACTACTTTACCCTTTTTTGTCAGGTTTGGATTAATATCCTGTAAGAAGAAACCAATATCCCCATCATTTACATACATGTCTAGTTCAGCATCTGCTTCATATTCGGTATCATCAGCAGTTTTGATTTTGAACATGTTAGAATCAGCCATACGTGCCTTCTTGTCACCGTTCTTAATGGATAGTTCTACTACTGTATACTTGCCTTCAGTTGTTTTATTGCCTAATGGTGAAGTAAGCTTATTTGTCTCGTTTACACCTAGAACCTTATATGTAAACTTACCTACTTTTACATCCTGACCAACCGCAAAAGATTTCTTAGCAGGTGCTTTCTTAACTTCCTTCTTCTCAGCAGGTTTAGCACTTGCAGTTTCTGTTGTACCAGAAGTTGAAGCACTATCATCTCCACCGCCCATATTAGCAGCGATGATTACTACAAAGATAACTAATACCCAAAACCAAACCCTTTTGAAAATTGGCTTTTTAACTTTTTCCTTTTTTGCCATTATCCCTATAATCCCCCTATAAATTGTTTTTGTTCCCAAAGTGAATTGTAACACGTAAGAAACATTATTGGAATATATTTTTATAAGCCTTTAGTACTAAAATTATATTTTAAGGGCATGAAATTATGTCTATTTAATGAAATGGTTTTGTAAAATAGACGGTATTAATTACATAGAGAACTATTGTTTACCAAGTTCTATAGTTTCATTTTACCAAGTTCTATAGTATTTGAATGAAATGAATCACCAATTTATATTTTGGGAAAATAATTCCCAGCCCCGATTTAGAAAATGAGAATATTATATACATTGATACCCACACCCAATTTAATTCGATTTTTTAAAGCACCCCCTACCGGTAGTCGGACTGTTCAAATAACAAAACTTAAGGCAAGGTGTTAGTGTTAATGATTAGTTAAATGCCTTAGTGTTATGTGTTGTTATAAGACTTGTATGAAGGTGGTATATGAATAGACATGTTATATTCATACAGGGTTATGCGTGCAACAATAGTATTGTCTTATGTAGCAAGGATGTCGGTATTCCCTTTATATGTAAGTGGTTCTAAGGTTGCAGAATGATAACTTTATTTTCAGAAGTTACGGTTACGCATATGGCAATAACCCTAGTCATATCAAGGGTTCTATAAATTCCATACATAAAATCTTAAGGGTAATTCCCTTCAATATTTTTACCCATAAAAAAGAGGAACCCGTCAAAGGTTCCTTGTCTTACGACTTTTCAGTTTCAGCTGAACGGCTTGGAATAACTCTTCATCAATAATAGCAGTATGTGCTTTATAATTAATAAAGGTTTCCTCAAGATACTTAGATGTATAGGCAGCTTCCCCCAAGTATGTCCTGTTCCTCAATATCCGAGATACCTTGGATGAAGTAAACCCAGGCAACTCCCCTGCTATTCCCCTTGTAGTATAGCCTTCCTTGTATTTCTGGAAGACATAACCCACTGTGTTAGCATCCTTATTCGGTACAAGCTTCTTAGTAGCTAAATCGCGGGTATATCCAAAAGGTACTTTACCGATGAATGCCCCTGAATTTATAGCCCTTCTCTTTCCATACTCAATTTTTGTGACGGTGTTATCATACTCAAAGTCATTGAAGATTGCCTTAATTTTGCTGACTAACATGGATTGTTTGTCCAAAAGGTTTATCTCACCATTCAATAGCGTTATAAGACGTACTTTCTTCTTCTTAAGAAAACTATAGAACTGCAAGGCTTCAGAATCGGTACGTGTTAAACGAGAATCATCTATAATATAGACTACCTTTATCTTCCCTGCTTCAATGTCCTGCTTCATTCTGACATACTCTTCCCTTAATTTATTCCGGGAACTGGCTTCATTATCGTTGTAGACCTCATAAGGTTCATCTAAAGCCTTTACAGTATCAACTAATTCCTTGACCTGTCTCTCAAATTTATTCATTTCCTTGATGGATGATTTACGTAAGTATACGGCATTAGTCTTCATACTATCTGTTCCTACCCATGTTCATTAATGGACTTGAAGCAATGGCTTTATCGAATAATTGTTCTTTACTCATGGACTGTAAATATCGTTGTGTTACGGTAATATCTGAATGTCCCATGATTTGGCTTAAGCTATATACATCGACCCCATTAGTTAAAGCTTGGACAGCATAGAAATGACGGAAAGTATGTGGACTGACTCTTTTGTTTTGAACTCCTGCCCGTTCCCCTGCTACCTTTACCACTTTGTGAAGCCCTGTATGAGAGATTTCCCTGCCTTGATAAGATAAGAAGTACCTATCATCATAAGCAATGTGTTCTTTGAAATACTGGCTTTTAAGCCGTTCATACTTAATCAAGATTCTCTTAAGAGTAGGGCTGACAAATACCATTCTTTGTTTGTTACCCTTCCCGTCTACAAGAAGAGAAGTATCCTTAACATTCTTTGACTTCAGTCCTCTTATTTCCATAGCCCTTAAACCACAATCAGCCATTATAGCAATCATTGCTTTGTTTCTTGCTTCAATGTAATCCTTATAAGAAAAGGCATCAATCATCGTCTGAACTTCTTTCTCGGTAAATCCATTCAGAACTTTCTTAGGAACTCTTGGCAGTTCTACCCTTCGAGAGATGTTTTCTCTCAAGTATTCCTCTTTGTAACACCAATTGAAGAATGCCTTAATCATTTTGAACATGGTAACTATGCTTTGTGGCTGTAGTCCGTCCTGCTGCTGTTTGTATCTCATGTATGCCCTTAAATCATGGACGGTGATGCTTTCCAGTTCGGTAAGACCTCTCTTCTCCTTAAGGAAAAGATTTAACTGCTTATACTCCTGACGTTTGTTTATCATCGTCTTTTTCGTAAATCCTTTGGCAAGACAGTGATACAAGTATTCTTCTAAAACTTCTTCGAACAACATAAAAAAACCACTTCCTTTTGGTTAAGTTTCCATAGGAAAAGTGGTTTCGGACTAGTTAAAATGTAAGCTTAACCAAACTGAAGTAAAATCCTGATGTAAGATTCACTACTACGGATAATTTGGTGTAAACCGTAGTGTAAATTTCACATCAAGCTTTACAAAACCCTTGATGTATAAGGATTTCTTACTTCATTTGTTTGTTCATTGCCTGCATCATTTGGTTAATCTTCTTCTGGGACGGTTTCTGGCCCATTTGCATCATCATGACCCGAAGCATGTTTTCATTAATTGGCGGATTTTTTTGCAGATAACTCATCATGTATTTGCGGGCAATGAAAAAGCCGATAGCTACGCCTGCAAGAAGCGCTAGAATACCCACAAGGATATAATAAAACATAGTAAAACTTCCTCCTTCATGTTGTCTAGCACTAGTTTACTATAAAGTGATAAACATATACAAGATGGACACTAAAATATTTATGAGCCGTACCCTGTCCTCGGTTTCAACGGATTCAGCCACCCATAACGGTAATATTTAAAATCCATGGCAAAAAAACAGCGCTCGTATTTGCGCATCGTTTCAAAAATGATCGTTTCCGCCTCAAAACCACCCACACTCTGAAGAATGAGGTAGCGTTCTGAGAAGCTGAGCCGGGCAGAACTATTGTCACTTTCCAGTAAAAAGGAATGAATCTCTGTGTGAAACCCCTTCTTCGAGAGGAGCATTTGCTTTAAAAAGGTTTGTAAAGGATCAACATGTAGCGGAGACGTGATGTACTCGATTTGCTTTTGCAGGACATCCTTCTGAGCGGTAAAGGTTTTGTATTCCTCTAAAAAGAGCTGAAAAAGCTTTGACTCTTTTCCAAAGTATCGTTCAGCAACTTCATCTTTTAGCTTATAAATGAAATACTCTCTCAAGCCCCCGCCACCTACTCTCTCTTTTTTCCCCAGTATAAAGCATGTCCTAAAAAAAAGTTGTCTGATGTTGAAGATTGAAATCACTACTTTTGTCGAACGCAAAAAGACCCGGAGGATTTCCTCCGGGCCATTTTTTATTATTTCAACAATGCTTTAACTTTGTTAGAAACATTTTCAACAGTGAAGCCGTACTCTTCGATGATTTTGTTTCCTGGTGCAGAAGCGCCAAACTTATCAATCGCTAATACGTCTCCTTCAAGTCCAACATATTTATGAAGGCCTTGAGAAGCAGCCATTTCAATGCCAAGGCGTGCACGCACAGAAGAAGGGAATACACTTTCTTTGTATTCAGCAGATTGCTGTTCAAATCGGTCCCAAGAAGGCATGGAAACGACAGAAACGTTGATTCCTTCTTCTTTCAGTGATTTCTGAGCTTCAACTGCAAGGCTGACCTCAGATCCGGAAGCAAGAAGAATCGCTTGTGGAGTTCCTTCCGCTTCTGAAATGATATAAGCACCTTTTTTAACGTTCTCATATGCATTTTCTTTTGTTCCAGGCAAAATCGGAAGAGCTTGCCTTGTAAGCACAAGAGCCGTTGGTGTATCTGTGCTTTCAAGAGCCAATTTCCATGCTGCCACAGATTCATATGCATCCGCAGGACGGATGACAGACAATCCAGGCATCGCACGAAGTGACGCAAGCTGTTCAACCGGTTCATGAGTAGGTCCGTCTTCCCCAACAGCCACACTGTCATGTGTGAATACGAAGGTTACAGGAAGCCCCATGATGGACGCAAGGCGAATGGCCGGACGCAAGTAATCGGAGAATACGAAGAATGTTGCGCCAAAAACTTTTAATCCGCCATGGAGCGCCATACCGTTGACCGCAGCACCCATTGCGAATTCACGAACACCAAACCAGATGTTGCGTCCGCTGTAATCTTCGCGGCTGAAATTGGTTTCACCTTTTAGCATGGTGTTGTTGGATCCCGCAAGGTCAGCAGAACCACCAAACAGCCAAGGAATGTTTTGAGCAAAAGCATTTAATGCATTCCCTGATGAAGCACGTGTTGCGATCGCTTTATCAAACTCAGGAAGGTTTGCATCAAAGTTTTCTGGAAGCTTGTTGTCAATTGCCAACTTTAATTGAGCAGCTGCTTCGCTGTGCTCTTTTTCATAGCGGGCAAACAAGTCATTCCATTCTGCTTCTTTCTTTTGGTTTTCTTCTTTTACTGAAGCAAAATGATCTCTCACTTCGTCCGGAACGTAAAAGTCTTCTTCAAATACCCAGTCATACGCTGCTTTCGTCAGTTTAACTTCATCTGATCCAAGCGGTGCACCGTGGGAAGCTGATTTACCGGATTTGTTTGGAGATCCAAAACCAATAACGGTTTTAACTTCAATAAGTGTTGGATGTTTTGTATCTTTTTTCGCTTCAGCGATCGCATTTTCGATCTCTTTCAGATCAGTGCCGTCTTCGACACGAATCACTTGCCAGCCATAGGCTTTAAAACGATCCTGCACGCTTTCAGAGAAAGAAAGGTCCAAATCACCATCAAGTGAAATATCGTTGGAATCATACATAACAACCAGTTTACCAAGACCAAGGTGTCCTGCAAGAGAAGCTGCTTCAGCAGATACACCTTCCATTAGGTCTCCATCACCACAGATAGCGTAAGTATGGTGGTCAACCACTTCAAAGCCATTCTTGTTGTAAGTCGCAGCGAGGTGGCGTTCAGCCATTGCCATACCAACAGCCATCGCAATACCTTGTCCGAGTGGTCCGGTTGTGGCATCAACACCAGCAGTGTGACGGTATTCCGGATGTCCAGGGGTCTTGCTTCCCCACTGTCGGAATTCTTTAAGGTCATCCATGGAAAGATCATAGCCGGATAAGTGAAGCAGGCTGTATAAAAGCATGGAACCGTGTCCTGCAGACAGTACAAAACGGTCACGGTTGAACCATTGCGGGTTCTCAGGATTGTGGTTCATGAACTTTGTCCAAAGGCTGTAAGCCATAGGTGCGGCACCCATAGGCATTCCCGGGTGACCCGATTTGGCTTTTTCGATGCTATCTATAGCCAAAGTTCGAATTGTGTTAATTGATAATTGATCAATTGAAGCAGTAGACATTAATTTCATCATCCCTTCATCTACATATGAACATATGTAAAAGATTTGTCGATTCAATCATAAACATTTTGGCCTGTTTATACAAGCACAATGCCCTTCATTAGTTTCCCTTAAAGTATTCCCTTCATACAAATAAAAAAGCCCGCATTATAACTTTTGTTATAATACAGGCAATATCACTTACGCCAGTGCGGGAAGGTCACAGTAAAAGATGTCTTCGGTTTCATCATAATCCAGCTTCATTTCCTCAAGAATCCATTCATCATCCGGTCTAAAAAAAAACGTCAGTCCGCTCACTTCATGGATTTGATCACCATCACCAGGCATTGCGGGAATTACGCCTACAGAGTATCCGCCATGGCTAGTGCTTCCTGCATACCTTGCGAAAAGCCGAATGGCTTCACCTTCGTTCAAATCAATTTCACGATACAATTTTACAACAGAATCCGTTATTGAAAAAGCCACTTTGATCTCCCCTTCCAGAGTTGTTATAGTACAGTATATAGGAAATTCAGAATTTTGCAACAAGAAAAAAGCCTGATTTCATTTGAAATCAGGCTTCCTTTTAATGCTTTATATTTTTTTGGCTTTTTTTGCTTTCTTTCAGCTTCTCCGGTGTCACATCATTGCCTTCAGGGTCAATGATGGTCAATGAATGCAATCTATTTTGAAAAGAAGTTCTGACATTCTTCAGATATTCTTCTCGTAATTCTTTTTGCTCTGCAGCTTCTTCAGTGGATAAACCTTCTTGTTTCGACTTCTTTGCAAGAAAGTTGAGCCGTTCCAATTTGTCTGGTGTAAGCATGAACACCTCTCCTTTTATATTCGATATGCCTATCATAAACGAATATCAGGTAGGGTTTCCAGTCACAGCACTTTCTATATACTCTTTATACCGCCGGTGAACCGTTGCTTTCGATGCTTCATATCCAAATCCCCGGAGGGTTCCTGCAATCTCAGCGAACGTAAGATCCATCCTGCGAAGACGAATGATTTCTTCAATCGGCAATTCTTTGCGCTCCCTGCCGCCATTGTGGATATTCTTTAAATTTTTCTGCGGCTTGTACCCTTTTTGAACTGCTTTTTTCATTCCACGTTTAATTTTCAAATTATGGAGCTTTCTTTGGTACTCCTCTACCACCGCCACAATTTCAAGCACCATCGATTCTGCCTCGGAAAGATGATACTCTCCCTGGCTGCTGAAGGTATACACTTTAATTTCACGTTTCAGCAGTTCATGAAGCAGTACAATTTTGGCATTCCCCCTGCCCAGCCGGGTATCATCTGATACCAAAAGAACTTCAAATTCACCGCTCTGGGCCATTTCAATGATGCACAGCAAGCCTTCTCGTTCGAGGCTGTACCCGCTTTCCCGTTCCTTGATGACAGAAACGATCGTAAAATCATGCTCTTTAGCCAATCTTGTTAATTCTTCTTCCTGCCGGGAAAGAGAAGCGGCCTGCTCCTCCTTCTCTGTGCTTACCCTGCAATAAATAATGGCGTTCAAGTAACATCACCTGTCTTTTTCTGCTTTGATTGGAATGATGAGCTTCTGGCCCGGTGTAATGGCCCCTGCCTGTATTCCGTTGTTCTTCTCCACCCAGTCTACAAATGCCCAATTGCTTTTATGGTCCTTAGTATATTCTTCTGCAATTTTCCAGAGTGAATCTCCCTTATTAACTGTTATCTCCATATATTCCTTCGAGCCTTCAACATGTGTCTGGTGGGCAAACATAAAAAACCCTGCTGCAACAATAGATATTAGCATAACTACCGGTGAAAATCCCTTCATTTCCTATCACCCCTGCGAATGTTTGTTCTTATTTGTTCTCATTATAATGGGAACAGCTGTTCTTTTCAAGGGTTTTTTTCGAACTTATGTTTGTATATCTTGCTTTTAAATGCTATACTTTTTTCAAGAGTATTCAGTGAATGAGGTGCGAATATAATGACAAAGTTATCCAGAAGACAGATTGATATCCTGGAATTTATTAAAGAGGAAGTTAATGCAAAGGGATACCCTCCTTCCGTTCGGGAAATCGGGGAAGCCGTCGGGCTGGCGTCCAGCTCTACCGTTCATGGCCATCTTTCTCGTCTGGAGAAAAAAGGGCTGATTCGCCGTGACCCTACCAAACCAAGGGCCATTGAAGTATTGGGGCTTGAATCCGACCAGATCATCACAAAATCACGATCCGTCAATGTGCCGATCATCGGTAAGGTTACTGCTGGATCTCCGATTACTGCCATTGAAAATGTGGATGAGTACTTCTCTCTTCCAGAGCATGTAGTAGGAGACGATAATGTTTTTATGTTAACTGTAGAAGGAGACAGTATGATTGAAGCAGGCATTTACGACCGGGACTTGGTTGTCGTAAAGCAGCAGCCTACAGCGGAAAATGGTGATATCATCGTAGCGATGACAGACGAGAATGAAGCAACCGTCAAACGGTTCTTTAAAGAGAAAGACCATATCCGTCTGCAGCCTGAAAATTCTTCGTTATCACCCATCCTTCTTCCAAACGTGACCATCCTCGGAAAAGTAATTGGTGTGTACCGCACCTTACATTAAAAATAAGCAAACAGCGGCCCGGCATAACTGCCGGGCCGCTGTTTTTAGGATTAAAAATGAAAATTGGTGCCATCTGTTGTGGCTTTAATAACTCCGCTTCGAATGACAAAGTCTCCAAAGTGTTCGCCTTCAAGACGCTCTTTCGCATATTTCGGGAAAAGAACTTTTAATTCCTTTAGTATTTCTTCCTCCCCTATGTTCTCGCGGTACATTTTGCTCAAACGGCTGCCATCAAAAGCCGCACCCAAATACATATTGTATTTGCCCGGTGCCTTGCCGATAAAGCCAATTTCACCGAGTGCATGCCGTGCACATCCATTAGGGCAGCCGGTCATCCGAACGGTTATTTCCTTGTTGCGCAACCCGTTTTCATCCGCAATCTGATCAATTTTGTCCATCAGCACCGGCAGATAGCGCTCCGCTTCAGCCATAGCAAGGCCGCACGTCGGAAGTGCTACACAAGCCATAGAATTTCGGCGGATAGCAGAAACGTTCTGGCTGTTGAGCATTCCATATTGATCGAGAAGATTCGTGATCTCCTGCTTCTTTTCCTCGGACACATTAGCAATGATCAAGTTCTGGTTCGCAGTTAAACGGAACTCCCCAGTGTGAACCTTGGCTATTTCACGCAGGCCGGTCATCAGCTTGTAGTTTTCAAAGTCTGTAATACGACCACCTTCAACAAACAGCGTAAAATGCCATTGATCTTGAAGACCCTGAACCCAGCCATATCTGTCTCCATTATCCTCAAAGGAAAAGTCTCTAGCTTCGGGCAGGCTCCAACCGAGTCGGTTTTCCAATTCTTCTTTTACGGTTTCAACCCCCAGGCGGTCAACTGTATATTTAAAACGGGCGTTTTTTCGCTTGGAACGGTTTCCGTAGTCTCGTTGAATGGTAATGGTTTTTTCCGCCACCTCAAGAATCTGGTCAGGCGTGCAAAAACCAATCACTTTGGACAGCTGCGGGTAGGTTTCCTTATCTCCGTGGCTCATACCCATGCCGCCGCCAATTGCAATATTAAAACCAGTCAACTTACCATCTTCAATAACCGCAATGAATCCGAGATCCTGTGAAAAGACATCAATATCATTTGATGGAGGAACAGCAATGCCGATTTTAAATTTACGCGGCAGGTAAAGCGGCCCGTACATCGGTTCCACTTCATCTGCATCCGGTGTGCCTGCCACCTTTTCTTCGTCCAGCCAGATTTCGTGGTACGCTCTAGTTCTTGGCAAGAGGTATTCGCTCAGTTTCTTGGACCATTCGTATACTTCTGAATGAATTTCGGATTGGTAAGGGTTTGAAATGCACATCACATTCCGGTTTACGTCTCCGCATGCGGCAATCGTATCCATAAGTGAAGCATGGATGGCCTGGATCGTACTTTTCATGTTCCACTTCAAAATGCCATGCATCTGGAAGGTCTGCCTTGTGGTCAATTTCAGTGTTCCATTTCCATACTGATTTCCCAGCTGGTCCATGGTGAGCCATTGTGATGGTGTGGCAACACCACCCGGGAGTCTCACGCGCAGCATGAATTGATAAGCAGGCTCAAGCTTTTGTTTCTGCCGCTCAGTGCGAAGATCACGGTCATCCTGAAGATAGCTGCCGTGATGCTTCATGAGACGGTTGTCATCGTCCGGGATACCTGAACTGATCCTGTCAAGCATCACTTCCTTCAGCGTACCCCTCAAATAATTACTTTCTTCTTTTATACGTTCAACATCACTCGGCTTGCCGTCAGGGGCTTTTAATTTAGGATTTGACATCTTTAAAACTCCTTTCTGTTCCCGCTTAATACACATCACGCTGATATCGTTTTTCCTGCTGCATACGGGCCACATAGTCTTCAGCTTGTTCGCGTGTCATGTTTCCTTCTTTCTCAATGATGTCGATCAATGTTTCATGTACATCATGGGCCATGTTTTTCTCATCTCCACAAATATAGAGAACCGCTCCATCTTCAAGCCACTGGAAGAATTCCTTGCTCTGTTCAAGCATGCGGTGCTGAACGTATACCTTTTCCTCAGTATCACGGGAGAAGGCCACATCCATCTTCGTCAAAACACCGCCTTTAAGCCATTTTTGCCATTCTGTCTGATAGAGAAAATCGGTGACGAAATGCTGATCGCCAAAGAACATCCAGGATTCCCCCTCTGCTCCCCGCTCCTCACGCTCTTGCATAAAGGCTCTAAATGGTGCCACCCCAGTTCCGGGGCCAACCATAATGATCGGTGTTTCGCCATTTTCAGGCAACTTGAAATTCTGGTTATGCTGGATGTAAACCGGAAGCGTGTGACCAGGCTCCAGCCGCTCCGCACAAAGAATGGAGCATACACCGTTCCGGTTTCGTCCAAACGATTCATACCTTAAAGCGCCAATGGTAAGATGAACTTCATCCGGATTGGCTTCAAGGCTTGAGGCAATGGAATACAAACGGGCAGGCATCTTTCTCAGCATGCTGACAAAGTCCTGCGGTGAAGCTGCCCACGGACCAAAGTCCTGAATCAGATCCAGCAGATCGCGGCCGGAAAGGTAGTTTTTCAATTCTTCTTCATGTCCAGCCGACAACATTTCATGAAGTTTTTCATTTTCGGTAAATTGCGCTGCCTGCTGAAGAAGCGGCTTGGTGAGAACCGTAATTTCAAAATTGGTAATCAGCGCCTGTTTCAAAGGTGCTACATCGCCCTGCTTGTTTACAGTAACGATTTCTTCTGGATTCCATTTGAGCTCATCCAGAAGCATATCGACCAAAACGGCGTCGTTCTCCGGATAAATGCCCAGGCTGTCTCCCGGTTCATAGGATAAATTGGAGCCTTCAAGAGAGATTTCGAGATGCCGTGTTTCTTTATTCGATCCACGGCCATTCAAGTTGATGTTTTCAAGTACCTCAGCTTGAAATGGATTGGTTCGAGAGTATTGCGATTCCCCGGAGGTTGCAGGAACATTCGCTGATGAAACACTGCTGACCGCTTCGTCCTGTGTATCATTTAATGATTCCACCACGTTCGAAATCCACTCAGCCGCCGGCTCATCATAATCAAGGTCACAATCCACACGAGGCGTCAGGCGAGTTCCGCCAAGATCTTCGAGCACTTTATCGAACTCTTTTCCTGTCTGGCAGAAAAACTCGTAAGAGCTGTCGCCAAGAGACAATACGGAAAAATGAAGGTCTTCAAGCTTTGGAGCACGTTTGCCATGGACAAATTCATGAAAAGAAATTGCATTGTCCGGAGGATCTCCTTCTCCATGGGTACTGACGATGATTAAAAGGTTTTTAAGCTTTTTCAATTGATTGGGTTTAAAATCACTCATGGATGAAACAGTCACATCATACCCTTTTTCCTTCAAGGTTTTGCTGCTGCTTTCAGCAATACCTTGGGCATTTCCGGTCTGTGATCCGTAAAGAATGGTAATTTCTTTTGATACCGGTTGAGATACTGGTGCAGGAACCGCTTGCAAAGTTTCGCCGCTTGCTGAAGGCATCGCCTGGGATGCAGCAAGAAAGCCGGATAGCCATACTTTTTGAGCTTCTGTCAGGTTCGGCAAAAGCTGGTTAAGCAGCTCTGCCTGCTCCTGGGTAAATGGACTGTTTGTTGCCAGAAGTTGCAATGATAACACCTCACATTTAAATTTCCCGTCATTTTATGAATTAAGGTTTCACCCTACTAAGACTAAATTAAATCGATCTATTAAGTCGGTTTTAATCTTAAAAATAGTCAGAACCCTTAAAAAAATTTACAGTATCTACTTTACCGCAGACCATAACATTAGTAAAATACATATTAATTATTATTACTATTAAAAATCCTAATCGATGAGGACGTTTTTCATTATGTATTATGATGCCTTAAAAACATTTGTTACCCTGGCAGAAGTAAAAAACTTTACGAAGACCGCCGAACGGCTCAGGATGTCACAACCGAGCGTCAGCCTGCACATTAAAAACCTGGAAAAGGAATTTCGAACCCAGCTGTTCATCCGGTCTCCGAAGTTTCTTCAGATCACGCCAACCGGTGAACTTTTATACGACCGTGCAAAACAGATTTTGACCATTTATGAACAAGCGAGGCAGCAAATCCTTGAGCACCACACAACCATAAAGGGAGAACTGAAGATTGGAGCCAGTTTTACCATTGGTGAATATATTCTCCCTGCGCTCTTGTATCAGCTGCAAAAAAACCACGCTGAGCTGGAGCTTCAGGTGCTGATCGGGAACACGGAAGAAATTGTGTCCTCTGTCCGAAACTATAAGGTGGATTTCGGATTAATCGAAGGACAGACGAATGAAAAAGAAGTTTCCGTCCACCCTTTCATGAAGGACGAACTCTTTATCGTTTCCTCTCCAATTCACCCGCTTGCCTCCAAAGAAAGTGTCACCATGGATGATCTGCAAAACCAGGCATGGGTATCTAGGGAAGCGGGTTCGGGGACACGCGATTATTTAAATCATGTGATCCGCTCCAACGGTTTGAAGACAAAATCGCTTCTTACAATCAGCTCCAATCAAGGCATTAAAGAGTCAGTGATCCACGGCCTTGGGCTTTCTCTTCTATCAAAAAGTGTGATTGAGAGGGACCTGCAATCTGGCAATCTATCCATCATCAAAATTGACCAGCACTCCTTTCACCGTAAGCTTTCCTATATTTTTGCCCCGCTGGCCCAAGAAAACAGAAACGTCTCCGCTTTTTTGCAGGTCATTCATCAAGCGTACCCTTCTGCAATTTAATAGAAGATACACGAAAAAGACACAGCGTAATCTGTGTCTTTTTTTACAGTAATAACACTTGACTATCCTTTCATTTAAGTTTAGAGACCGCGTTGTTTAATTTAAATCTATTGCAATTCTAACCTGAATGTCAGAGAATAAGATTATATTTTACATACTTAAATGTTTTTCTAAAATGGGAGAGAGCGCTCTATGAAAAAAACGTCTCCATGGTTAAATGCATTTTTTATTGCTGTTCTGGTCATGACCTGGGGGGTCACATGGCCGATTTCAAAGGTCGCTTTGAATGACTGTCCTCCCATCCTTTTATCCGGCTTTCGCTCGCTCGGTGCAGGCATTTTGCTGTTTCTTTTTTCTTTGAATCGTTTGGACAAGCTGCACTTTAGTGAAAAGTGGAAAATGTACTTTATTTCTGGTCTGTTTAACTCTGTGCTTTTTTATGGTCTTCAAACGATTGGCCTTCTTTTCGTTCCTGCGGGACTGTTCAGTGTGATCGTCTACCTGCAACCTGTACTGATCGGCATTATCGCCTGGCTTTGGATCGGGGAAGCGATGACCGCCCTCAAGTTAACCGGGCTGTTGCTCGGCTTTGCAGGTGTAGCAACAATCAGTCTTGGAGGTCTGTCTTCTCATATATCCTCCATCGGAATTGTATTGGGAATTCTCACTGCCTTAAGCTGGGCGGTTGGCACGGTTTATATGAAGAGAATCAGTGTGAAGGTCGATGGCATCTGGCTGATCACCATCCAAAGCATCTTTGGCGGTTTGATCATGACGGGAGTTGGAAGCGGATATGAAGGCTTCTCTAGCATCGTCTGGAGCACACCATTGCTGCTGACGCTATTGTTTCTGGCATTATTTTCAGTCGCCATCGCGTGGCTCATTTATTACCACTTGATCTCTAATGGAAATGCCAGCAAGATCGCCTCCTTTAATTTTCTCGTTCCCTTGATTTCCATTTTGATTGGTATTTTGTTTTTGGATGAACCCTTTACCTATTACCTGCTGGCTGGCCTGTTTCTTATCATTGCAAGCATCTATCTAGTAAATCGTAAATCCATCATGGTCACAAAGAGAGCAAGAGCAAACCTTCATGCTCATAAATAGGAAAAAGGTGATTCCTACACAGAAAGGAATCACCCTTTTTCTAACCCACTACCCATTTTTGGTATATGAGCAACTTGTCCCTTTCAAAATCCCTACTACCTGCATTTACCAGAGTAGGAGCTGGTTTTCAATGGGTAAAAGGAAGAAAATGAAAAGATCTTCCTCTTCCTCTCACTTAAAACATGCTCCATTTTAAAATCTAACGATAACCTTTACAAGGTTGATGGTACTTCCATCCTTTGCCCTTAAGCTATAGACTTACAAAACACCTGTGTCTGCAGTTGGTACAGCAGAGTTAACGTAAACTGTTAAACATCATGATATTTATGTAAAATGTTCGTTTAACCATAACGTCGATGCGGCAATAAATTTTTCGGCAGCCGGTGGAAGACTTTTAAAGGATAAGGAACCAATCCCAATCGAGGAAATGGCACGATCTTCTGAGAGAGGTATTTTTTTTACACCTTCTGGAAGGTGATGCAAAGCGATCTCCGGAAGGATGGCAACACCAAGTGAATGTTTCACCATTGCGATCACAGCCTGTTCATCATCTAATTGAAACGAAATTTCAGGGAAAAGTTTATTTGTTTTAAACAGGTTGCGGATGGTTTTAAGAGTAGAATTTTGGAGAACCAGCTTCTCTTCTATGAGTGCATTTGGCTTAATAGATTTTTCAGCTCCAAGATGATGGGTTTCCGGAACAACACAGTATAACGGCTCTTTTTTTAAATGGAAAATCTCCAAATCCGCTGCAGGCAGCATCAAAAAACCAAAATCTATGATCCCCTGAGAAATCCATCGAGAAATTTCCTCCTGTTTCCCTTCCGCAATGTCTACTTTGATATGAGGATATTGATCGGTAAACTTTTTTATTATTCCAGGAAGCCATACGGCAGAAACAGATGAAAATGTACCAATCCTCACCGTCCCAATTTCAAGTCCTTTTATTTCCCCGGCCTCCTGAAGCATTTTTTCATTTAATTGCAGAATCTCCCTGATATACTCCAGCATGCGCTCACCGTTTACGGTTAGCCTGATGCCTGCTTTGTTTCGGGTTAACAAGGAAAACCCCAAATCCTTTTCCAGGCTGGAAATGGCATGACTTACCCCGGATTGGGAGATATTTAACGATTCACTTGCTTTTGTTAAGCTGCCTAGTTCGATTACTGTTTGAAAGATCTCGTATTTTGCTATCGACAAATTAATCCCTCTTTATATTAGTTATTCTCATAATATAACACATTAAATGAATTATTTTCATCAAACTTCGACAAAAAAGACTGCAGACCGCAGTCTCATTATTATCGCAATGTTTCTTGAATGGTTTCTTTCCACCTTGTAAGTACCGCCGACGGATCCTTTAAAGAGATTTGTATTCCCGAAGTGATGTCTGCATATTTCGCCTGATCCTCTTTATAAAACTCTAGCTTGCCTGAAAAACGCTCCAGCGGATGCTTTGTGCCTTCGAGTATACCCAATGGGGATAATGCAAGGCGGGTATAATGAACCCTACCCTTATAGACCACTACTAATGTAGCCTTTCTCGTTCTGATGCAATTTTTGGTTGTCGTGGTTCCTGGCCATAGTGCCAGTCGCAAATTTTCTTTGTCGAGGGCAACAACCTCTCCTGCACTGACCATCGCATTATGCGGCCAGCCATCCTCCGTTACTGTCATTAAAAGCATCGCCTCATGCTGTTTATTCTCTAGATTCTCTCCATTCAGTAGTTCAAACAATTCATCCGATAGTTCCAAAGGTCTGCACGTCCTTTCAAAAAAATCAATAGATTTAAGGATAGGGCTAGTCTGAAAACAGACTAGCCCTGCTGGTTTACTACATTTATTATTTTATATACTTTGCCGGAAGAGCAGGCACATTTTCTGCAAATGGAATGTCAGCCGGGTTCACCTTAAACGCACGATTATATTTTTCAGGATTCGTGATGGTTTCAGGCTCAATGGAACGCCATGTAAAAATACAAACCGGACACATATAAACCTCCCATGCACCTTCCACCGGTGACTTTGATACAACTTCGGCTTTCTTTGATTCACATCGCGGACAAGTATGCATATCCAACACTCCTTTTATCGTAATAATTCCCGTAAACGTTGTTCCCACTTCTCAACATTAAGCGGAGAATCAAGTGGCTGTGAGTAGTGGCCTCTTGTTTCAGGCGCCACTGGCGTAGTGGCATCGAGGACCATCTTGTGAGTGATCCCTGAAGGTGATGAACCTGGATCCAGAGCAAGGACGGAAAGGTCTGGAATGATTACCGCATCGTGTTTTGGATGCATCTTGGTCGAAAGGGCCCACATGACCTGAGGAAGGTTAAACGGATCTACATCCTCATCAACAACAATCACCAGTTTACAATACCCCAAGCCGTGCGGCGTGGTTAAGGCGCGCATTCCCACTGCCTTCGCAAACCCGCCGTAGCGGCGTTTGGTGGAAATAATCGCGACCAGTCCATGAGTGTACATGGCATTTACCGCCTGGATTTCATTAGGAAATGCTTCTTTTAATTGCTGGTATAAAGGCACGCTTGTATTAATACCAATCATATAATCTGTTTCTGTCCAAGGCATTCCAATATAAAGGTGTTCAAATATCGGATTCTGACGGTGATAAACACGGTTAATCTTTATAACCGGCATGCTTCTTCCTCCTGAATAGTGGCCGGTGAATTCACCAAACGGCCCTTCAAATTCACGGACACCTGCCAAAAGCTCTCCTTCAAGAACAACCTCTGCTCCCCAAGGAATATCGAGATCTGAATCTCTCGCTTTTACAATACGGTATGGCTCTCCCTGAATCGCACCGGCCATCTCGTATTCAGATTGATCGTAATGTAACGGCGTAGCCGCTGCTGTTGTAATGGCGGGTTCGTTGCCAAGCGCAATCACAACAGGCAGGTTTTCACCGCGTTCTTCAGCCTGGCGCAGGTGAATGGCAATATCATGCTGAGGAACCGGCTGGATTCCCAATCGGTCTTTCCCTTTAACCTGCATGCGGTAAATACCTACATTTTGCTTTCCGAAGTGCTCCGGATCATCAAGGTCACGTGAGATTACACACGCTTTATCAATATAAAACCCTCCGTCTCCCTGGTTTAAACGGAACAACGGCAAAATATCAAAAAGGTTAATGTTTTCTGTAATTTCGACTTCATGAAATGGTGCGGTTTCCTCTCGCTGAGCAGGCATTGGAAACTGATCATAACGACGGGCAAATTCAAAGAATTGATCTTTTAACGGTGTATTTTTAGGCAAACTCATCATCAGGGCATGGTTTGGCCAAGAGCCCATTACATTCATGGCTACTTTAGCATCGTTATAGCCATAAATGTTGTCAAACAGCATAGCCGGAGTTTCTGCGCCAAGCTTGCTCATCGCTTTGGTTGCTGCAGCAATATCCGGTTCAGGCTTCACTTCATCATTGATGGTAAGAAGCTGCCCTTCTTTTTCTAATGTCGCAAGAAAATCACGAAAATCTTTATAGGCCATTATTAGTCCTCCTGTTTCTTAGGTTTCATACCTTCCCAGCGTTTTGTTTCAGATAAATGAATATCGAACTGGTCCAACGCCCGAAAAGCAATATGATCTACCATATCTCCAAGATCTTGTGGATGATTGTAGAATGCAGGCATGGGTGGAAAAATGATTGTGCCCATGCGGGAAAGTTCCAGCATATTTTCAAGATGAATGGTATTCAACGGAGTCTCCCTAGTCATTAAAAGAAGTTTTTTTCTTTCTTTCATCATGACATCCGCTGCACGTGTCAGTAGATTATCCGCAAGCCCCATGCGAATCGAAGCCAGTGATTTCATACTGCATGGTGCCACAATCATGCCATCAACCCGGAAGGAGCCGCTGGAAATCCTGGCTGCCTGATCTTTGTAGGAATAGCTGAAATCAGCCATTGCTTCTACTTCCTTCACGGTATAGGATGTTTCAAAAGGAATGTTAGCTGTTGCCCACGGGGACATCACCAGGTGGGTTTCTACATTCGCCTGCTTAAACAGCTGAAGAATGCGAATGCCAAAAACGACGCCCGTCGAACCAGTAATACCAACTATAATTCTCATTTGTTCCCACCTTTCTCGCTCTTAACGTATCGCGTGTTCTACAGAAATAAGTATACTCTCCCCATTTTAATAAAAAAAATATATATATTTTATGCAATGCATATGTTTTACTTATGGATGTGGAATACTAAAGTTAGAATTCCATTGTTCAAAAATAAGAATCCGGGGTACTTCAGGACTCCTATTTCTGGTGATCGCAAATTAAATGGCGTCTGCTCAATCTGAATATGATAAATGCATTTTAGCCCGCAATGATAAAGTTAAAGGAGAACTTATGGATATTCGTCAGCTCCGCTATTTTCAAACCATCATAGAAGAAAAACAGATAACAAAAGCTGCTAGGATCCTGCATATTGCCCAACCGGCATTAAGTCTGCAGCTCAAACAGTTGGAGGAAGAGCTCGGGGTACCCTTAATTATTCGAGAAGGAAAACAGTGGCAAGTAACAGAAGCCGGACAGAAACTTTATGAGCGGTCCAAACAGCTGCTTCAGTCGATCGATTCCATTAAAGGAGAATTATCGGAAATAAAAGAAGGCATTACAGGCACGGTCACCATTGGCACTTCAACCATTTGTGTTTCACACCTTGCCCCCCATTTAACTCAGTTTCATAATGAATTTCCGAAAGTGTATGTGAAGATTTTCAATGGCGATACTTATTATCTCGAAGAACTTCTGCAGCAGAATATGATTGATATTGCGCTCCTTTTACTTCCAGTCGAAGGACGCGATTATGAAATCGTTCCGCTGGAGGAAGACCCGTTTGTAGCGGTTATCCCAAGACAATGGGAGAATCTCTTTCCTAAAGACTCTATCAGCCTGAAAGATGTAGCCCAACAGGATCTCCTCTTGGGAAAAAGAAGATCCGGAATAGGAATTTACGAAAATATTCTCTCCCATTTTCATCACTATGATCTTCAACCTCAGGTGGTTTTGGACGGACCGGATATCACGACCATCCTGACCTTTGTGGCCACCGGCATGGGGATGACCATCATTCCCCGCTCAGAAATCCATCAGGCATATGATGGAAAATTCAAGGTGCTCACCATTGAAGAACCTTTTCTGCAGGCAAAGCCGGCGATTGTCTGGATGAAGGACAAATACATGTCAAAGGCAGCCAGGAAGCTGATTGAGTATCTGGTACCCGAAAGATCAAAAATAGACCAAAACAGAAAAAACCCCTGATACCAAAGGCATCAGGAGTTTTCGGATTTTAATACATGCTCATGTATTGTTCGCGTTCCCAAGGGTGAACTTGTGTACGGAACATATACTGCGTGTTTTTCTATGCTTGATGATGACTAAAACCCGCATGAAATCAGCACTATTGCAAAGTAAGCACATATTTAAATACATTAAAGTTGAAGTTCAGGTGGTCAAAAAGTGGTCAGTTTGGTGGTCAATTTTTCGCTCTTTAATTCCGCGATAGCTCCACGCATACTATAGAAAAGGTTACCTTTAGGAGTCTTCGTGTACTCCCCATTTACAAAAACGAGCTGTACACCCCGTTTTTCAATTTCATCAGTAATGATCAGCTGATTCATCAACTTTCTGGATAGTCTGTCTGGATCTAAACATATGACTTTAGTGTTCAGCCCATCTTTAACATCATTGCGTAATTTAGTCAGTGCATGACGATTAAGTATTTCCCCTGGAACTCCTCAATGTACATACTCCATCATTTTATCCGTCTTTGCTTTCTTCCGACATTCCTTGATCTGATCTTCCAAGCTGAAGCCTTTCTTTGCCTACTCCTCCGTGCTCACCCTTGCAGATCGCGATCATTGAGCTTCTCCCTTCTGTACTTATCTTTAAGATAAGAGTAGCAAGAAAACCTTATTTTATCAGTAGAAGTTCCTTCAATGATTTTGATATGCACCTTGCATCACCTCAATTAAAGGTATGCAGTTATGGCTTGGGCACTTTTATGTAGTCTGTAGGACAAAACTTACAAAAAATCGGCACATCAAAAGAGGCGCATAAAAATTTGGTAGTTAAGTATAACGCCTGCGATTAACAAGCAAATATGTTATGTAATTAACTTTCTTTCGAGTCTAGTAGCTTTTTTGGGGATATTGATAATGTCCCAAGTAGTAATAATACCAAGTAATTTTTCATTTGATTTTCCACTGTGTGTAATTAGTATGGCGTCCAATCTTGTTCCCTGTTTTATTGATTCTTTAAATTTCTCCTCAGCAATATAAATAGATTCATTTCTACCTATAAACTGATAATTACCTACTTCTCCTATATGGGGCAAGATATCATATAATCGGGTATCTGAAAATTGGATTATATCTTCGTCTACATGCTTTGCCATCCAGTTGGTGATACCATGTTCTGTTATCAACCCTCTAAAAGTATTACCTTCATAAATTGGAAACTGGGAAAATTCTTTCTCACGTATCACAGACAACATATCTGCAAGAGAGTTAGCAGCTCCAAATATCGTAACTTCAGTTTGGAAGAATGGTATAACTGTGTTAGGTTTAGACAACTCTGATTCAATCGATTGAATATTTTCAACTGCCCAATCATTAGGTTCCGCTATTACGAAAGCTGGGTTTACTAATTCATGTACTATCGCATTTCGTAAGTCAGCAAATTCGAGAAGTATATCTTTGTACCGACGAACTACTGCATCTTGCTTTTGAGCTATTTTTATTTTTTGAGAAAATGCAGTGTTTCCATTTCCAGTTGTGAAATTGCCCAGAATTTTATCAATTTTATTAAAGGATGAAAGAAACTTGTCTGAGTTTTTAATAATTCATCAAATCCTTTGCTTATTTTTTCTTTTTATTCTCTCGGGCACTTTCAATAAATTGCATTATTAAAATGTGTAAAAATTTGTTCCTCTAATTTAAATATACTATAAACGAGGTTATCCCAATCAGATAAACTAACTTCATTTTCAACTGCTTTAGGAAAATCATTAATTTGCCAAGCGACTAAAATCCCCATCCCTTTTTTAGTATTTTCTAAAGGCAATTGAAAATCTTTTGTATAACCCAAAAGTTTATATAATCCGTCAGTAATGTAGCCTTTATTTTTAGATCTTTTAACTTCAATAATTGTATATTTTTTGGTCTTTTCTTTTACTATCCATTCAAGTATGATGTCGGGCCGTCTGTTTTGGATACCCAAATTATAATCATTCATTAGGTTCATATATACGCTATTTTGAGCAAACTCATTTGGCAATTTCTGATAGAAAATACGAATTTTGAAATTCCCTTTACTTAATATACTTATTGTATCTTGTTTTTCACCAATTAAGCTGACGTCAGTTTCTTTCCATCCATTCCCTTTAAGACATTCAATCACTCGAAATAAAACTGCAATCTCGTATAATGTATCCTTGCTAAGAGGCCGTAATATTTGTTTAGAGAATCGTTCATATAAGAATTTTAGAGGATTGTTTTTTTGCCGCATTATTAACTCAGATAGCTGTGCAACCTTATAATAATTTTCCCCTCTGCTTAATTTAGTGCTTTGTATTAACTTTTCATTTATGTCGTGTAAATCACTTATTTCTCGAAATAGTGGTTTTTTTAATAGACCTTGGCTTTTAAGGATTATATCTTGTATTTGAGTTAACCACTTTACATTATCTGATCCCACAAGTTCAAGAGATGAATTCTCAGAAGTTTTAAATCCCTTACTTAAAAGCAATTGGCCAGTTTGATAAATGTATTTTATGCAGTAAAGTAAGACTTTGTTTTGGATTAAATCAAAAATATTCGTGTTTTGTTTGCAGACAAAAATTGAGGGATCCCTAGTAACTGTCTGAATTAAAGCTGTTCTTGGCCAATTTACTGTCCCTTTGATTTTTCCTTTTTCAGTTTTAACTTTAGTATAAGAAGTTTTTGATAACCTTTTTATAATATTAGGGGCGATGATACTAATAAAGTTGGATACTTCTTTCGTAAGTAAAAAATGTATATTTGAAAGTGTCTGGATTTGATTAGCATTTAAGCCTGTCAGGTTCTCTACAACTTGCTGCTGATTATGAACGGTTCCAAATCGTTGGATGAATCTCCATAATTCTTTACTGGAGTAATTAATAATTCTTGCATGGTCACTGTCATTCCAGCAATCATTTTGGAATTCAAGCATTTTTTATACCTAATTCAATTTCGAAAAAATCAAAAACGCTGTTTGAAACGATGTTAAATTGTGATTCAATAAGGGTCAAAAGGAAACCGCCTTCCTGAGAAGGCGGTTAATTTAACCTATCGTTTCCAGTTAGGAATATGAGGACTATAACATTTTCTTAGGCAAGTTAAGTTCAATTCAGGTTTATTATTGCATAAGTTTATTAGGTATAAAAATATAATGGAGGGATACTCTTGATTATTTGGAAAAGGAGGTAGACATATGTCTTTAGAGAAGTTTGTAGACGCATTACCTATCCCGCCTGTCTTAAAAGAAAAAGGTAAGCGTAAAGGCATCCCCTTTTATGAGGTAACTATGAAGCAAATCCGTCAAAAGTTACATCGCGATTTGCCGCCAACGACTGTCTGGGGTTACAACGGTATGTATCCTGGCCCTACATTCGAAGTACGACGGAATCAACCTATTTTTGTCCAGTGGGAAAATAAATTGCCCTTTGAACATCTGTTGCCTGTGGATCGAACCATTCACGGTGCAGAACCCGATCAGCCTTCTGTTAGGACTGTTGTACATTTGCATGAAGGTCGCGTGCAGCCGCAAAGTGACGGACAGCCAGAGGCATGGTTTACGCGAAATTTTGAAAATGTTGGGCCGAAATTTGAGCGTAAAGTCTACTATTATCCAAATTGTCAACGCCCAGCAACGCTATGGTATCATGACCACGCTATTGGAATCACTCGTTTGAACGTTTATGCCGGCCTTGCAGGCTTCTATCTCCTCAGAGATGAAGAAGAGGAAAGTTTGAATCTTCCTAGTGGAAAATATGAAATTCCGCTGGTCATCCAAGATCGTTCGTTTTATCCTAATGGTGAATTGTTCTATCCAACCCAGCCAGGCCATGAGCCACCCCCAGCTCCACAGCCACCTCCACCAGTAGATCCAGCATTACCATATCCATCCGTTGTCCCGGAGTTTTTCGGTAACACAATCTTAGTCAATGGAAAAGTATGGCCCCATCTTGAGGTTGAGCCACGGAAATATCGGTTCCGCATCCTTAATGGCTCCAATGCTCGTTTTTACCGTATACGGCTGAGTTCTGGCCAAAATTTTATCCAAATCGGCACGGAAGGAGGCCTTTTGGATAAACCAATCAAAGTATCCCAAATCATTCTTGCACCGGCTGAACGTGCCGATGTCATTATCGATTTTTCAAACCTTAAAGGTCGAAGTATCATCTTAACAAATGATGCACCAGCCCCATTCCCAAGCGGCCCCCCACCTTCTCGAGACCTTACACAGATTATGAGATTTCGTGTCAAACCATATCTCTTACAACGTGACAAAAGTGAAATTCCAAAAAAGTTGAGTTGCTTGGAACAACTTAATCCTAAAGATGCTGTAATAGTACGAAAAAACCTGTTAGTTGAAACAACCGATGAATTCGGGCGTTTAAAACTTTTATTAAACAACATGGAGTGGGATCAATTGCCACTTACAGAAACCCCTTGTAATGGGGCCATCGAGATTTGGGAGCTGTTCAATACTACACCGGACACCCATCCGATTCACTTGCACCTTGTGACGTTTCAAATTTTGAATCGTGCTGCATTTACTGGCGATCCAAATGGTCCCACCCTCAAAGTCAGGCCTTCACAACCACCCGATCCAAACGAGAGGGGTTGGAAAGATACCGTCCGTGCCAATCCCGGGCAGGTTACCCGTATCATTGCACGTTTTGGGCCATTTACAGGAATCTACCCGTGGCACTGCCACATCCTTGAACATGAAGACCATGAAATGATGAGACCATACGAAGTTCGCGATAATCACAAGTTTAACCCATGTAAACCGATTCCTGAGCAGTGTCCTGATGATTCGTTCGCTCAATGTTTTGACTGTGGTCAAATTCCAAAACGGAAATAAAATCAAAAATACATGAAAAAGATGACAAGCGTCCGGTACTACAAAAATTGAAAGTTTGCTACTCCACAATCTGGCCCGATTGCTTAATAAGGTTGTAAAAATAAGAGACCAAAAAATTGATCTCTTGCATGACTTATTCTCTTAACACATCTGTTAGCATTCCTAAAGTGAATTATGTTTGGGCTTGTTAAATAAAATAACATCCATTAAATTTTGGTGGTCAAAATGTGGTCAATGAGCATTTTGACTAATAAAACTGACCACAAAACAACAAACAAAAACCCCCTAACACCAATGGTGTCAAGGGGTTTGGGTTTTAATACATGCTCATGTATTGTTCGCGTTCCCAAGGGTGAACTTGTGTACGGAGCGGTCTCCCAATCTACGATAGGAGCCTTATTTTTATCGTAACGAGTAGGCGGATCATCTGGTTCCGATGTGGTAATTACGGCAAAGGTATAAAATGTATTACCGCTTATGTTTTGAATGTTTGTAACAAGTACCGGCCTAAAAACCCCCGGACCTTTTGTTTTTTTAAACCGAGCATAGGCGGTGTAAACGTCCCCGATAGATGGATGCAACTTAATTATCTCCCCTGATATTTTCTATTAAAATCCAATCTTTATGTTGCTGGTTTTCCGGATCTAACTCTATTACGTCTTCTTCGTTATTTAAGATTGGCAATCGATTGCTTTTTCTGAACACTCATCTTAGCGAATGTATGGCGCATAGTATGGCATGAACACCTAACGTCATCTATCTTCGTGTTACGCCCATATTGCGTTATCCTGCCTTGCAATTGGCGTTTGGTAAGAGGTGTATGTATGATTAGCGATGCCTCCGTCACAGCAGAATTGGATGTGCATGTTAGTTTAATCCTCCAATTTAGATAAGTTAAGGCGGTAATCCAACTGCATGAAAAGCAGATTCTACTGTTTTTGTAGCCGTTTGGGGAATTTTTCCGCTATCAGCAAGTTTTTGTGTTGCTTTTAATACGAGTTGGACAAATTGATTGAAATTTGTCGCGGCAAACAAGTTTTGCATGGCATGGTACCATATCTAAGCTGCCTTGTCAGTGTCAATCTCCATAGACACCAGGTAAAATACTTTATTTGGTATACCGCTATTGATATGGACACCATAGTTATCTTGCGACCCTTCAAAGTAGTTTCTCATATGATCTGGCTGCAAATCCTTGCCTATTAATTTATTGTCGAAAGCTGTTCCAGGTGCTTACATAGAACGAAGTGCTTGCCCTTTTAATGAGGGTCCCATTATCTCAGCACCGATTAACCAGTCTGCATCCTGTGCTGATTGTTTTAATGATATTGCTTTATAGCAATCATAAAAACATCAGAGAGATGTTCGTTTAAAGCTCCAGGCTGCTTTTCATATTCTAGCCCGCTTGTGAACTGGGTAACTCCATGTGTAAGTTCGTGCCCAATCACATCTAGTGAGTTTGTAAAACCCAACAAAAATAGTTCGCTGATTAATATATGATATTAATGATCACTGGTCATGACTCATGCCTCATAAATTGGATCTCCGTGAACTGATATTCTGCCTTTTGCTCATACTATTCCTTTACAGGGACACTCTATAATCAAAATAAACTTCTATAGGTTGGAGGCTGTCAGAATGAAGGTTTTATCAATGATCCAGCCGTGGGCAAGCCTTTTTGTCCTTAGAGAGGCAACATATGAAACAAGGTCATGGAGAACGAATTATCGGGGGCCACTTGCCATTCACACAAGTAAAAAAATAGATAAAGACGTCTCTAACCATATAGCCATAAAGTCGTTGCTTGGTAAGCACGGATACACACCAGAGAATCTTCCAACTGGCCAGATCATTGCTGTATGCAAACTTGTAGATTGTTTGAAGGTAACTGAAAACAATGAGACATGGGCCATTCTGGAGGATGGTCGAATCGTATCAGGGAATGACTATTTTATGGGTGACTTTATAGTGGGAGGTTATGCTTGGGTAGTTGAGGATATGCAGATGCTGGATGAATTTATTCCAGCAAAGGGAAAGCTAGGATTATGGGAGCATGTTTTAATTTTATAGGAGCTGATAGCCCCCGAAGACACCAACCGGAGGTTCACATGGGTAAGAAGGACGGCAAGCCGAACCAGAACGACGTCGGCAGCAACATGAATTTTTTTACTAACCTTTTCTATATTACAAAGTGACTTACCTTTTATTTATTAGAAATAAGTGCGATTCCTATTTTCTTATTGATTCCTGTTCTGTATCATCGGGAAAGCTTTGTCGATGATACAAAGTCATATGTTACGCATGGGCAAATTAAAATAGGCCCGGGTTTAAGCATACCACCCAGGCGATCATACTTTAGCTTTGTTATTTTTCTCGCAGAGATTAAGCTTCTACAATCCAAGCTTGCCTTTCGCCGGGATCAAATCACGCCGCCTCGGAAAATACAAGCCGAAACCGGATACTTACTGGCCGAAATGAAAGATTTACTGGCCATCCTCCCTGTATTTGGAAAATAAAGTAGCAGTCTACTTGATTTTGATCAGAGCCCCGTCAAACTTAGTGAATGAAAAACCAGAGAATTTCTCATGGTAAGTCGCACTGTAGTCTCTAAGAATGCTTATTGCGACAGCTTCACCGAGCTTCATCCCTTCAATCCCATCAGAACGCCAATGAACGCCGGCTGTGTTGCGGCCCAGCGAGATATTGGCGGCAAGTTTATTCAATTCCCCGCCTATGGTCAATGATTTTCCCGAATAAGGAAGCAAGGAGATCCCGTCAGAACTGGCGGTGACTGGATCTGGAATTTTAAACGATTCTTTGAAGAAGGCTTTAAGAACAGTGGCACCAGCCCCAACGATGGCTGCGTGGCCAGCCGGATAAGCCGGATGGATTGGGCAGCCTTCCGGATAAGACATAGGAAGCAAGTAGCTGCGGTACTCGCTGAACACTTTTGAAAGGACATTCGAATGGAGCAGTTCGGAGTTTATCGGATAGCTTGCAGCACCTGTCATATGGTTGTGAACCCGGCCGCCGAACTCCTCGGGGCGGAGTCTCCGGTGGACAAGATATTTTTGGAACCAGGCGGCCTCCAGTGCTGCACGCCCCACTTTCGTAACAAAATCCAGAATATGCGGGGCACCAAAGGTAATAAAACCATCCTGGGTTTCTGATTTAAGATAAGGGTTGTATATATCCAATGCTTCTCTGCCGAAACTGGACAGAATTAAACAAGCGGAGAGAGGACTCTGGAAGGAAAAGTCCTGATGAACATATTCACCCAGATCCCTACCATTGCGGATATATCGGGCTTCAGGGTCGAATAACGGTGCCGCAGAAGCTGAGCCGTTCTGAATATCCAGCCATTTTTTATAAGACGTCATATGATCAGAACCAGCCAAAGTTGTACGATAACGTTGAATGATCGTTGTCCCGCCATATGGGATGTTTTTCCAAAGGAATTGTGAGATATAGGGTCCGGTCAGGTCGCCAGGTGTATTCCCCCGGAATAGCGTAGCCGTTGTGACTTTGCCGCCGGCTTTCGGCCCGCGAAAATCAGAGAATGACGATAACTCTGAAGCGGCCTCCCTGATCAGTGAATTGGTGCGGTACTCATGAAAAGGCACATCTCGGGTCAGCGCCTGCCAATATAATTCAGCCATTTCACCGGCCGCCCAAGCACTATTGAAAGATGGAGGCGCAGAAATTTTTAATTTATGACAATCCGTTCCAGCAAGATCAAAGGCATAAGCGGCTTGAGAATTTGCAAGCTTGGCGTTACCGCCGAGAGGAATGGATTCAAAATGGTCTTTATCACCGGTTTTTAGAGCTTTAATAAATTGGCTATAGGCCTGAAGATCAACCTCACCAAGGGAATTATGTGGCAGCCCCTTAGAAAAGCTGGCAATTTTAGTTGTATACAATTGTTCGTCACCATTACATGGCTGATCAAGAAGGGGAAGTTCCATCTCGGAAGATGCCGCCTTAAGACGAACACGAAATGCTTTCTCAATCCGCTTGTGTTTATTTAAAGGTCCGATTAAACACTTTTTTTTATTATCAGACTTGTATTTTTTCGCCATATTATCACCTTTTTTAGTTATCATATATAACCATCCTGATTTCTAACTTCAATTGATTCATACTATTCATTTTTCTTTAATCAGCATAGGTTGTACACCAGTATGAATGACCCGTTTGCTATTATTTGGCTGGTTTTGATTTTATGAGCATAAGGTGACAGACATTATACGAAGGAAATTCGTTACAAAGAATACAAAAGAATTCACAGATGCAGAAATACTAAACCATCTTACCGGTAAGAAAAGGCTGAATGATCAAGATGTAGAGGACTTGAAGAGCTCTGCGAAATACAGAAAAAATTTGTAAGTAACGAAAAACAAACCGATTCCCTTCAGGGTGATCGGTTTGTTTGGTTTTAGTTGAATTATTGTCGGCCGTTGTGTTTTATACCAGTGGATGCGGGACATAAAGTTCTTCAAACTCTTAATTTCTTGGGTATCAATTTGTCAGACAACGCCGACAACGCATCTTCAGGTTATTTTGTTAATCTACTGCTGCACGATCTGAATATAGTTGCCGCAAGTGTCGTCCAAGACAGCTAGTGTGACTTCACCCATTTTTGTCGGCTCGATGGTAAACTTCACGCCTTTTTCCAGCAATCGTTCGTACTCTTTGTTAATATCTGCAACGCCAAACATGGTGGCTGGTATTCCCTCGGCAAATATTTTCTGTTGATACTCTTTGGCGGCAGGGTGTTCATTTGGTTCGAGTAAAAGCTCGGTACCGTCTTGTTCATCAGGGGAAACAAGCGCAATCCATCGAAATTCTCCTATGGGAATGTCGTGCTTTTTTACAAAGCCCAGCGTTTCTGTATAAAACTCCAATGCCTTGTCTTGATCTTGAACGAAGATGCTGTTAACAATGATTTTCATCATAGTTTTGCCTCCTTTGATATTTGTGATGTATGGTCCTTTATTTTTCAACCAGAAAAGCCTTAAAAAACTACTCTATCCATCCTTTCAACAAATTTTTCAGTGGTTCGTTGTTGAATATAATGACTCGGTATTTTCCTTTTCTTTTAGATATTACGAGCCCGGCAGCTTCCAATGCCGAAAGATGTTTCGCTATCGCTTGTCGTGAAATGGAAAGTTCGTGCTTCATAATAAGACGTGCTGAAAGTTCATACAACGTCATCTCATTACGTTCGGATAGTTCGTCTAAAATAAGCTGCCGGAAATATGTACAAGACCGCCTTGGACACGGCAGCATACAAAATACATCTGATATTTATGCTCATATAAGTAAAAAAATAGATCAATCATCAAAGGAAAAATTTGAATCCTACACTAATAAATTGCTAGATAAATGATTATTAAGTTTTTGAAATAAAAATTTTACCATTTTATCCCTTTTGCTTAACAATCGCGCCCGATTGTTTAATAATTTTGCTTTACTTACTTTCCTTAATATTGGAGATATTAATAGAAAACTCCTCAAAACTCAATTGTCCTAAGGCAAACTTCGTACTTTGAACAAATATACGTTCATTTTTAGTTAGTTCACGTTTTGCTACCCTTTCAATCCATTCATGCTCTATGTCTAAAATATCTAAAACATGCTTTTGTTTTGAAAAAGCTTCATAGTATCTTAATCCAAATTTCCTTTGAGAGGTACCATCAATATGAATGCCATCTGGATTTGCTGTTAAGCCTTTTGAAGTTACAAAATAGCAATTTTTTTCGTTATGAGCAACTTTAGATAATATCTGGTTTATTTGTTTATATTCTACAGCGCTTTTTCCAAATCCGACCTCTCCAAGGTACTGTCCCAACTCACCGATAATAATCGGGATATCTGGTGCATTCAAATCTTCTCTCAAGTGTTTAAATAACGAGAGTAATTTATCTTCATACGTCTTATAACGTTCTCCGTAACTGTCGCTTTCTCCTTGATGCCACAGAATTCCCACTATTTCACTTGTTTCCATAGCGAATTTTGCTTCTGAAATCGCATGTCTTGTTAATAGTCCATCAATTGCCCAATCATCAATAGAGCTTCCTCCCTCAGCACAGGGTATGACCCCAATGGACTCGCCCGGATGATCCTCTGTCCAAGCCTGAGCAAAAGAGGCTGCCGGCCCAACACCAGATACGTGACGATCAAAATTCAGAGGCTCTGCCATCATTTGCCATCTACCGTTTCGCAACATATTTATGTGCTCATTATAAATTGGAGGTACATCCTCAATAAATCCTCTGCCTGCCATATTTGATTGTCCGATTAATAATATAGATTTCATACAAAAACCTCTTTGTTTGTTTAAAGGTCTAATTAGACTAAATAAGATTAAAAACATAGCTTATTTAGACTTTTTTTGTCAAATCGATACCATATTGACACAACATAAAATATCCCACTCTATATAGACTAATTTACCTAATCAAACTAATTCAAACCTTAGTCTGTTTAAAATGTAAGATAGCTTACATACTCGGTTACAAATCACTTAAAAAATAAAAAAGTAATTCACATTACATATTTTTTATCAGGAGTAAGATAATATTGTGGTCAACACTTGCAAAGTGAATTAAGATATTGGAGGTACCAAAATGACTCAATTAAAATTGAATGAAAACATCCCTAACTTTAATCTCCCTTCCACTACAGGTGAAACATTTTCATATGAGACTCATCAAAAAGAACATCAAAGCTGGCACTTAATTATTTTCTTCAGAGGGGCGTGGTGTCCAGTCTGTGTCCAAGATTTAAAAGACTTAGAAGAAAATAAGAGTTATTTTGAAAGTAAGAATGTGCATTTAATCACTATCTCTACGGATGAACTTGATAATTTAAAGAAAATGGCAGCTGAAAACAACCTTTCATATCCTGTCTTATCAGATCAAAATTTAGAGGCTTTAAAAGCTTTTGACGTATTCTTTCATGGTGAAGACGCTCCATATGAAGACCATGGAGCTCACGGGGAACCTGCCTATTTCCTTGTAGATGAGAAAGGACGTCTTCTTTATCAACAAAAGCAAACAAGCCCTTTTGGTCGCCCTACAAGTACAGAGCTAAGAAAAATAGTACAATATATAAGTAAAAATCTTAAATAGTCTTTCCGTACATTAAAGAGTCGGCATTTTGTGCTGACTCTTTACCTTTACGGCAATGTAATATGTATTACAGAATGTTTTTGAACGATAAATTATTCTATAAATAATTACGAATGTAAGGAGGAAAAAGATGAAGAAGATTCAAACAGACTAAATGGTGTAGACGTCAAGTAGATTTTTACACTTTTTGCTCGTTTCCCTTTTACACTTTTGCTGAAAATACGCTTTTCCGGTTCTTCATACGAAGACTTTCCTCATTCTCTCCGCCATGTATGACTTCCACACGATGAAGTAATAACAATTAAAACGGACCAATTTTGTTCCATCTTATATGTTAAAAATTAACCCAACAATAAAGCAAATAAAAATAAAAGGACATAATATATTTTTTTAAACCTTACAGATTGGTAGAACCTTTTATTGGTAAATCTTATAATTGCAAGTCACCAAACTGTTACAGTAGAACATGAAACTAAGATTATTAGTATGAAATAAAATTTGAAAACTTGCACCAATTTAACATTTGACTACCAGAATTTTAACACTCATTTAACAATCAAATTCTATATTTAATGTAGTACTAAGTAAGTATCATGGAGGTTAAAGAAAATGTTGAAGAAATGGAAGCAAATGAAATCCAAGAAACCCATTCTTAGACTTGCTGCTGGTGCCGTTGCATTGAGCGGTCTACTTGCAACACCGAGTTTTGCAGAAACACCAAAATCTACTTCTTATAAGATTATCAAAAGTACCAAGGTTTCTAATGCAGTGCCAAGTATTGATAAAGAGGCAGAAATGGTAAAGCTATATGTACAGAATGCCTGGAATGCCCGTATGTTCCAGTTATACGATAAGATTCCAATTGGAAAATCAGTCGATGATGAAATAAAATCCGTCCCCTCTATACATACAGGCGATGAATTATATTTAGGCGGATTTTCAGGACTGGTTCATTTGCCAAAAGATCCAGAGAATGTTTTTTATACCATCACTGACCGAGGACCTAACGGAGATTCTAAATACGGCAAGTTTTTTCCGGTCCCAGCCTTTTCTCCTCAGATCGTTAAAATTGAATTGGGTAACGGGGCAGTTCATGTACTGAAGCAGATTCCGCTAAAACTGCCTAAGGGATATACAGATCCAATTACCAACTCCAGAAACATTTCCGGTATTTCTAATTTTCCTGGTGAGAATACTACTAAGCTTGCAGGCTTTGGTACGATGGATGAAATTTCTTACGGTGCTGCCGGCCAGGTCCTCCCCGCTGATCCTTATGGTCTTGATACAGAAGCCATCAGCTATAATCCCAATGATGATACTTTTTGGGTGAGTGAAGAATACAGACCGAGTCTTGTTCAGGTAAAAAGAGACGGGACAATCATTCAGCGGCTTGTTCCAAAAGGGGAAAAAGATTTATTTGCCTCTTCTCCAGTTGTTCCGGTCCATGACACTCTTCCAGCTGTTTTTGCTATGCGCAATCCAAACAAGGGACTGGAAGGAACGACTGTTACACCTAATGGTAGATATCTGTATACCGCACTACAAGGACCCATCATTAATCCTTACAGTGATGGTTCTGCCCCGCCAAAAGGATCAACTGCCATCCGTGTCCTTCGCTATGATCTGAAACACATGGATAAAGATCCAAAGGAATTTTTATATGTATTGGACGGTAAACACTTGATCTCCGATATTACTGCTGTAGATAATGATCATGTACTTTTTGATGAAAGAGACAGCGACTACAGCTATAAAAGTATTTTCAAAGTTGATTTTTCAACAGCGGCCAATCCTACCAATATTTTTGGTCTCCTGGACGGCGAAAGCTTAGACAAAACAGATGTAACACTTGAAAACACCGTCACGACTCCCTACGCTCCAGATAAAACCTATACTGTTACGCCAACAGGGGGTACTACGGTAACTGTAAAACCTTTACAAAAAACGCTATTTGTAGATGCCAAAGAGCGCGGATACAATAACTCCAAGCTTGAAGGGATCGCGATGCCAAATGACCATACCCTGGCACTAGCAAATGATAATGACTTTGGTGTTCAGGACCCGGACCCTGAACAAGTGTGGCTATATAATCTGACGGGCACCGCTCAAGAGCATAAGCCGTTTTCCAAGCCAAGTAAAGCCGGCAAGGTTTATGTTACGCGCTCTGCAAACAACCAAGATATCACAATCACTGATGTACTAGGTGAAAAGAGTCTGCTTGGCACTGTGACATTCGTACTTCCTGAAGGAGTTAAGGCTGCACCCGGAGATGCTGTTATCTACGGAAATAGAGATCCTATTCCATTAACGGCTTCACAGCTTTCCGATACAGCAGGTGGCGGTCAATTCATTACAGTGGATGGAGTCTGCCTTCACAAGGGAGAATCAGTAAAATTGCTGTTGAAAGGTAAAAGTGTTTCGCCACAGACGTTTTCACCAAAGGTTTATGTCGACTCTGACGGTCCTGAGAATGAAAAAGGACTGAGCGCAGGCTTTACAATCCACTCTCAACAGCCTAAGGGTTCAAAGATGAATGATTGAAGAAAGCATATCAACTTGCAAATAAACTTGAAATAATAATTATATAGTCTGGCACAAAAACTCACAGTTCTTAAATAAAAGATCATACGCCCTGACTCCGTTACTTTTATCTGAGTTCAGGGCACTGTTTATTATGAAAATAGTAACTCAACCTTATTACATTTCCATCAGTTAAAAAGCTCCCTATCCCCCGTATCAATTGCTTAATACAGATTCATTCTTATCCCTTTATAGGGGTACCACCACATGCCCATCAAGCTAAGGCAAATCATTCCCCCCATAACGAAAAAAATGCTATTCAAAATAGGCATGATACGACCACTGTAAAACATTTTGAATCTTTTTTGCAAGCTACTCCATAACTTAAAATGGAATTAAAACACAACTGAATTTTAAATGAACACTAACTGTCTATTCGCATATTTTTACGGTTTATTTTCACAATCTACTAAATTTCTACATACTATATTAAGAGATTAAGAGATGCTCTCTTATTCTCAAATTGATATGCGAGGAGGTGAAAAATAATGTCATCTTCTCATAAAAAGAGAAATAGATGTAAATTCAAATGTAAATGTAAATGTAGACGCCTACGTTCATCTTCAAGCTCATCTTCAAGTTTCATTTGTAAAAGAAAGAAAAAGTGTCGTTGTCAACATCATAACTAATGGTTTAAAAGCTGAGTGTTAGTAAAAGTCTATCTCTTCGGAGGTAGACTTTTCGAACTTCTAAAAGAATGATGTTTTTGTACATAAAATGTTAAAAAGAGAGGATATCTATCCTGGCCCCCTAAAACAATTATCTACTGTTTTTCTGTTTCACCACTAATGAAAAATTTCATAGAACTCTTTCTCCACCTAAAAATTCAATTCAAATAATCCTTATTCAACAATCCTGCTACGTTTGTTTAATAAGTTCCATAAAAAAGAGCATTTCTCCTTTTTAAAGAAATGCACTCGATTGTGGAAGACTATAACATAAATTTAAGCTTATTTTAATTAGTTCTATTATGACTTGTTTATCTCCGCTTAATCACTTTTAATATTTGTCGAATTGCTCCAAGATGATATGTTGAATGAGCCAAAGAACCTATAATCTCATTTGCAAGATATTCGTTCCAACTAATAAATTCAAATGCTTCCACGATCCTAAAATATTCATCTCGTAATTCTTGTTGAATTCGATTCCATTGCAGTTCATTTACTACATTAATTTCCCAACTTTTTCCCCAATTCATTTTAGGATAGGTGCCAGTTGTTAATAACTCATTAGTTCCCCACATGTGATATCGGAGGTGGTCTACATGTGCTGCTAAAGTAACTTCGTAAACAGAAATTGAAGCTTCTTCAACACTAACTCCATTTAAGGCACCAAAAATTCCTGAATTCGGTTCAGTATTTGTAAACCAACTTTCTTTTATCGGTATGGGTGGCCCTTCAAATGCTTCTTTTATTAGTTTCTTTACTGATGCTTCCAGAGGATTGAGCATTTTATCCCTCATCTCTTACTATCATTTTAAACTTCAAAAAGTAACTAAAATTTGCGGATCTCATAATGTTAAAGCACCCGATAACGGAAAACGAGCGAAATCCAATACCTTAGAATTGCCTCCGATTGCTGAGAATATAAATTCACTTGAAGAGGATCCGTGCATGGAGTACCTCCTTAATTTTGTTACCAGAAACGACAGTGCATCGTCAGAGATTTTTCACAATCTGAATTGGATTCCCGTCCGGATCTGCTACCCAAGCAATGAGTAGTCGGCCGAGCCATTCGTACGGTGAAACGAGGACTTTGGCACCCTTCGAGATGATGGTTTTAAAAGCCGCGTCAGTGTCATCGGTCCACAAAATCACTGCAGCACGCTGCCCATGGGACAAGGGGTCGAGGCCGTGATCATCTCGCGTAGAGGAAACAGATGCGATGCCGATTCTGTAGCCATCGAGAACCAAATCAATATGAATCGGTTCGCCATCATTTGGTACTCGAAAGGTCTCGGTAAAACCCAGACCCTGATAGAACGCAGCTGCTCTAACTACATCCGAACTGAACAGAACAACTTGAGGATTACGAAAAATCGACACTTTGATACACCTCCTTTACAAGTTGAACGTGAGCCATTAATCATTGGTTCAATGTATGTTTCTTGAAAAATCCTTTTTCATTTAATTAGTTGGCCATTTTATAATATAGGAACCTCTTTCCACAATTCTGCACGTTTGTTCAATAGATTCAATAAAAAAGCGCAGATCTCCTTCTTGAAGAAATGCACCCGATTGCAGAAGATATTGAAAAAAACTTCGAATCAGAAAAACATAGGGAGAATTTAATCTTCCTATGTTTTCATTCCTTTTATTTATCTGTTTGTTTTTGCTTCTTTTTCAAATACTCCGCACGTATTTTTTCAAGGTGCTTCTTTTTATCAAATTTGGCAGGCGTCTGTTTTTCATGAAACTTTGTCACAGCTACCTGACTTTTGTAATCCAATTGATATTTTCCCACTTTGTTCACCTACTTTTCTTATCTTTAAAGAGAATCTATTCAACAAATATAATATACCTTATTTTACTGAAGTAAATTTTATTACTTTATTAGTACTTCTTCTAGTTGTTCAGCCTTTGATTGGTCAAATCCAATTCCCTTCATTTTGGATCTTAATTTATCACCTTTGCTTTTGAACACATTTTTCGTCGCAGTGCCCAACCCAGTTAAGATTGTTTATATACCTAAGGATAAAATAGAGGCTCAGTCCCAATTGCACGGTCTACGTCATAATTTTCTAGATAAAAATGAAATTATTACAATATGTATTCTTGTTTTCGTCGAGGTGCAACTCATCTCCTTTATTTAGCGTTGTAGTAATAAACCATTAAACCATAGACAAAAATAAAGAGGCTGACTAAAAAGGATTTACTATGATATTAGAGATTAATGACAACTGGACTCCTCCTTCTTTTTTAAAATAGGTATTTATATATGTCCACTCCGATTTTGGATACATATCTTAGTAAGGGAGTTTATTTTGAGAATTTTGAAAGGAGAGGTTATTTATTTATCAATACGGTTCTCAACCATATGTCCAGCAGCAATACGGTGCTTATCAACCATACGTCCAGCAACAGCAATACGACCCTTATTCACAACAGTCGAATGATTATTATCCCCATCAGCAACATGACCCAGATAGACAGCCTCCAATAAGGCAGCTTGAAAGACGGGTTAATCAGCTGGAAAACCGAGTCGACCAGCTTAATCGGGAAGTTAACCAACTTGAAAACACTGTTGAACGCCATTCACGCCAGTTAAACCGATTAAACCAACGCCTGCGCATAGTGGAAGAAAGATTGCGAATTCCTTTTCATCCTTTAGAAGGCGGCTTTTAATTAATTGGGGCTGTCTAAAAAGTCCATTTTAGGATGAAATTTGCCCAAACTAAAAACCCAAGAATGTTGATACAACAGCATCCTTGGGTTTTACTTTTTCCAATTTGAGCTTAAAAAACTACTTTCCGGACAGCCCCGTATTACTCATTTTTGTATTTTTTACTCCTATTATTTCTTTCTCGATTAGTAAAACCCTTTTAAGTTTTATTTATCTACTAGCTGTTTAAGCTTCTTGTACTCCTCTTCTTTAATATCCCCTGAAGCAAGACGGCGTTTCAGTATAACGGAAGCGTCGTTTTGACTGTTCATATAGGAATGGCACCTCCGAAATGCTATCATTTTAAAAATGATCAGTACGGTTACTAGACTCAAAAAAATTAAGCCGAAGAATGGAAATGGAAATCCGTGATGTTCCCAGCCCATACACTTTCCTCCTTTTATGTGATCATGGTTAACTGCTGCCAGTCCGGCGTCCCAATGGTTTAAATACTGACAGGATGAACATCGTCCCAAGGGAAAGGATCTGAAAAATAATACCTATGAACAACTGCAGCCGGTTCACAAGGAACCCCTGATCATGCAGCGCACGAAGACCTTCCGTTGCCGTTATAGAAGAGGCATCGAGCGTCCAGTAGTACATCCCGAAGATTCCTAGCCCTATAGAAAGAAGCGTTAAGACTTCCTTCACGATGATCCAGTGGAACTTGAACAGCCCCCATTTCGTCCAAACCGACAGAAAGATTCCCGTTACGACTACACCGATCGTTGATGCACGTACTGACGAAGCTGCAAGAATGTACATGACCTTATAACAGCTCTTCAGTATGGTCACGTCATCCGTAGCAGCTGCGGTAACACTTAGTACAAGAAAGGATACAGTGACTCCAAATAAAATAGCAGCAAATAAAAGATGGAGGATTACCAGTCATTTTTTTGCCCTGCCTGTCAACTGCTTCATCATAAACACCTCCTTTTCGTCACTAATCCCTTTCACCTCATGGTATCCATGATTTCTAAACCTCTTCTAAACAAAATCTTAAATTTCAATAAACTTGCTGTTGCATTCTAACGAAAAAAACCCGGACTATACCGGGATTAACCTCTGAATCGATAGCCGGCCCCCCAGATTGTCTCAATGTACTGTGGATTGGAGGGATCAATCTCTATTTTTTCACGTAGCTTCCGGATATGTACCGTAACCGTCGCAATGTCACCCATCGAATCAAGGCCCCAGATTCTTTCGAAAAGATGTTCTTTGCTGAACACATGATTCGGATTCATCGCCAGAAAGAAAAGCAGATCAAATTCTTTTGCCGTAAAGATCACTTCACGCTCATTCATAAGCACCTGACGGGAAGCTTTCTTTATGTGAAGGCCGCGAATATGGATCTCATCAGCCGGATTTTCCCGTTTACTCAACCGATCATATCTTGCCAGGTGTGCCTTCACTCTCGCCACGAGTTCGCCCGGACTGAACGGTTTTACAATAAAGTCATCCGCCCCAAGCCCAAATCCCCGTATTTTATCAATGTCATCTTTTTTGGCTGATACCATTAATATCGGGATATCTTTTTCCTGCCGCAGCTTTTTGCATAGTTCAAATCCATCCATGTGTGGCAGCATTAGGTCTAGGAGAACGAGGTCAAACGGTTCAGAACATGCTTTTTGTAGGCCTGTATCCCCTGTTAAAGCGATTTCGGCCGCTAGCCCATTGATCTCCAGATAGTCACGCTCCAATTCGGCAATACTCACATCATCTTCAATAATTAACACCTTTTTCATGGGCTTGCCTCCTCATTCACGGCTTTTTTCAGCGTGAAAAAGATACTGGTCCCTTCATTCTCATGGCTTTCCGCCCATATTTCACCGCCATGATCTTCGATGATCCGTTTTGCAATAGCCAGTCCCAGTCCCGACCCGATTGTATTCCTGGATGGATCCGCCCGGTAAAAACGATCAAAGAGGTGCGGTAAAGAAGATTCCTCGATCCCAGGGCCGTTGTCATGCACTTCAACCAACACGGTTTCTTCATTGGAGGATAACACGATATCAATCGACTTTTCTTTTTTATCCATGTATTTGAGGCTGTTCTCTATAATATTGGTGAAAACACGTTTTAGTTTATCCCGGTCAGCAATCACTTCGAATTCTTTTCCCTCCTTAATCGTAAGGGACAACTTGACCTGACCAACTGTATCATCCATTCTTAATTCTTCGATATAATTCTTGATATACTCGCTGGTTTCCATTTTTTCAAAATGAAATGGGACTTTTTTTAAATCCAGTTTGGAATACAAAAACAGTTCATCAATGAGATGGTCGAGTTCGTTTGCCTTTTTGTAAATCGTCTGTGTATACCGATCCATTTTTTCTTTGGTATTTGCCACGCCGTCACGGATACCTTCCACATATCCTTTAATGGCGGTTAATGGCGTTTTTAGATCATGGGATATGTTGGAGATCAGTTCTTTCCGGTTTTCCTCGTACTGCAGCTGGATTTCCGTTGAAACTTTTAGCTTTTTTCTCATCGTCTCAAATGCTTGGCAGAGCTGGCCAAGTTCATCGTTTCTTTTTGATACTAATTGAAAGTCCAGATTTCCCTCACTGATCTTCCTGGCCCCTGCCCTTAGTTCGTTCACAGGATATAGGATGCTTTTGGATACAAAATAGGTGAGCAGCCCATTTGTAATGAGCATGATGAACAGGAAACTACCAAAAAGAAGGGGGAAGATCCGTTTTACAAAATCAGCATCTCGAATAAAAAACAACGTCCCTGTTGATCCATTTGAGAAGTAAAAATCATACTTTTGCATGGAATAAAGCTTATTGCCCAATCGCGAGACCGGGCGGTTCGATCCCTCGAATCCAAAAGGTGGAAGATCCTTGATTTCCAAGGATTTGTCTTTTACGGGACGGTAAATGACTTTGTCCCCTCTTCTTACGACTAAAGCTGCACCCTGTCCATTTAATTCCTTATCTGCCCGGATTAAATACCGGACGTTCAATAGTTTTTCCGGTGCTAAGGCTGCTGTCTTCTTTAATTCCATGACTTGCTTGTCCGCCGGCCGGGCACCTTCCGTCGAACCCAACGAGCCAAAAATGGAGCGGTGATCCTCGTGGTCGACAAAGACGAACGAGAAGAGCAAAAAAGCAGCCAGAACGAACAAAATGACGGGCATTATGATCATGGCAAGATTGGATAAAAGCAAACGTACTCGTATAGACATAATACTTCCTTCCTGTTCCCTAATGATTAAAAATGTCCATTTAAGTATATCCTTCAAATCTAAAATTTTTCTAAACTCGAATGAAATAAATGTATAACACTTGAAAAAAATGCGGTTTCGGTTAGAAAATGTTCTGTGAATCTTAGTTCTCCTACTTGTACCTAGCAACTGTCCCCGCGATAGAGTCATAAACAGTTTGTTTATTTTTGCTTTTCAAGGGACTAATCAAGTAAATAAAATAAGGCCTCTGAGCTGGATGAAATTCGCCAACTGGGCTATCAAGGAGGAAAAACAATCCTGAAAGATTACTTAAAGGCTTTTCGGGACAATGCGAGAAAAAAATACACCATTAGATATGAAACTCTGCCAGGCCTTCAGGCCATTTCTCAAGGGTATAAAACCTATTTTGTATCTGCTCACGACCTAATTATTCAGCTGAGAAAAGCCGATTCCGATGGTAAATTGGAAAAGAAATTACGTTCTTTTGTATAACCTAGGCTTTTAATTAATCGATGAGATGGGCTATATGAAACTGGATATCGGAGATGCCCACTACCTTAACAGACTGCTCCTATCTTCAGCTAACGCACCCGTTTGTGGAAGATCCAATCTTAACGACACGATCACCCGACAAACTGAATTAGACTGACTCGTAAAAAAAGCAGTGACGGACTAGGAACTCGAAAGACCTAGACTGCCGCTGTTTTTATTGTGCTAACGTAATCCGGCTAGCGTAATCTACTTTAGGAGACAAGTTCATCTAACCGTCTGGTAAACGAGGCCTATGGCTCCAGAATCAAATGTCTTGTTTTCGATAAGTTTAAGATTGATCTTCTCCTTGAGACCTTTGAATAACGGCAACCCGCTGCCAATCAGGACGGGTGAAACCGTAATTTTATACTCATCTATTAAATCAAGCTGCATAAGGTAGTGTGCGAACCTAGGACTTCCGAGGATGACCATATCCTTGCCTGGCTGCTCTTTGAGGTTCTTGATCTCTTTCTCGACATCTTCTTTCACCAGTCTGGAATTGTTCCATTCGACTTTCTCCAGCGTCGTGGAAAAAACGATTTTGGATGTCTTTTCGATCCACTCGGCATGATCCCGTTCATGCTGCGAAGCTGATGGGTTCGAAGGCACAGATGGCCAGTAATTGTGCATCATCTGATAAGTCCCACGTCCCCAAATAACAGTGTCGGCAGTACTCAGAATTTCTTTCGCGTGTTTCTCCAATTCAGCATCGTAGGAAACCCAGCCAATGTCCATTTCACCGTTCGGCCCTTCTACAAAACCGTCAAGCGATGCGTGCAGAAATAGAACGAGCTTTCTCATTTTCAGTTCTCCTTTGTTCATAATATTTTTGAATTAGATATTGAAGAGGGTGCATATGACGTTGTTTATGATTTGGGTTGCTTTCACCATATTGCTCCTCACCGTAGAATGAACTACATAGGTCTAATCAAGAAAGCTTTAAAACCGAATGGCTTCTTTGCAATCACCTGTTTTCTACAAGGTGGAGACTTAGGCGTAGCAGACATATACGATTGGAAAGTCTTGCAACAAAGAATCCAACATTGTTAAAACATCTTCATACCCATAAATTGTCTCGTCCAAAAATAACCCTTCCATCATATCCACACCCCACTGACCCTAATGTCTTAATATTAGATCTATTCTAACTTAATTTTTTTTAATTAACAGAGATATCCAGTGTCCGTTATTCCATAATCCTGCCCGTTTGTTAATTAAGAAAAAGCTGCCTGATTCAGAAGCTAATCTTGAATATAAGCACCCTTTAGCTAAATAAAGCAGTTAATACTTTTTGATTTAAATAGTTATACTGTTCGGCATTAGTAGCAGCAAATGCTTCTTCTCTATTTGAAAGTAAATCTTGATTTGTAATGTTCTCTAAAAATTGAGTTTTATCGTATTCTAATTCAGGGAGACAAGATAGTCGGCAAGTTTATCGAAAGTACCCTCAAGATCTTGTTGAAGCTTTGGAGCCATACCTTTGTAGGTTTCTTGTTCCTCAGCTGAAGCGTTCACAGGGCAACTTTTCAGTTTTAAAACAGTTTTACCTTCGTCATCTTCTAGCGTTATGATATTCATAATTTCAAGAGGCCAGCTCAAGCTAAAAGGCGCTCGGACCGTATTGCCTTGCTCATCGGAAAAGGATCGGATATAAGCCACTTTCTCAGGTTCGACAACCTCCTGGTATGCCAATTTCCCCCACATAACCCGATTTCCGTCAGGAGACGTCTGAATACCTAAAAACTCGCCACCTGATCGAGCGTCCATTTTAATGATTTCGAGGGTGACCCCCTTTGGTCCCCACCATTTCGCGAAATGCCCGAGCTCTGTCCATGCTTTAAATACGAGTTCGCGACGGACATCGAATACACGCGTAATTGCAATTTCGAACGATTGATTCAGATTGTTATCCATGAAAATCCTCCTTGTTTCTTGAAGGAACTATTCCCCTACTTTGCTACAGAGTGCTTGAATCCTGAACCAGAAGATCGGCCAGGAGATCGTAATCGGGTTATATCTTCGTCTGGCCCGCCTGGGGCTTGTATGAAACCATCAAGAGATACATGTTCAAGCACAATAATTTTTCTCATAATTGATCTCCTCCTAAATCTGGATTACTAACTGACTTAATGTACAGCATTATCTGGACATCCCAAACTAAGCAAGCCTATTGGGTTCCATTCAACAATCATTTCTTTTACAAGAATATATATATTCACAAAATTACCACCTTAAAAGTGCATTTTTAGATAATAATATTCGTCTTTCTTGTTCAACTATCCTTCCCCGTTAGCGGAATAAGAAAAGCGATTGCTCTTATTGAACAATCGCCCCGGTTAGCTTAAAAACCGTTTTAATAATCATTATCTAACGCATCTCAAGAAAAGACTTTTTAAATTACCTGTCACTTCATATTATGAGACAAGTATTTTATTCGGTGACTAACACCTTACTCAAACTGGCCCGATTGTTTAATAAGGTAGTAAAAATAAGAGACCAAAAAATTGATCTCTTGTATGACTTATCCTCTTAACATATCTGTTAGCATTCTTAAAGTGAATTATGTTTAGGATAGTTAAATAAATTATATCCATTAAATTTTGGTGGTCAAAATGTGGTCAATGAGCATTTTGACTAATAAAACTGACCACAAAAACAACAAACAAAAATCCCTTAACACCAATGGTGTCAAAGGGTTTGGGTTTTAATACATGCTCATGTATTGTTCGCGTTCCCAAGGGTGAACTTGCGTACGGAACATATCTCACCCTTTTTTTCTTTTTCAAATATGGCTTAAAATGCTGTAATATCAGCAGATTACTTTTTTGGGTTTTCAAAATATATCTTATCTTTTTAAATAATTTTGGTCATTTTTTGGTCGAGATTTTGGTCAATCATTCTACCTTATTGATTGTTCAGGTAAGGTAATGATCGAGAATAACCATACTTATGCTGTATGAGACTCGAGGATTGTATTGTGTCTTATCAATTTAATCGTGAACAGCATCAACTGAATACACCTATTCGATGCTTTAAACTAACAGTATGCAATGTTGGTTAGCTCTACTTGTAAGGTTTTACTTATTTTGTTTCAAGATCAGTTTTATCTCTTCCACTATGCCATAAAGACCAACAGAAATAGCAGAGTTTCTTATACATTTAAGATCCTCAAGCTGAACCATCATGTTCCTTGCTTCTGCCAAATAACAGATAGCTTCCTTCATTTTATCTTTGTAAACCTTGGTTGTTCTTTCGATTTCTGCAGCGAACTTTTCATCCGTACCGGGTGTAATACAAGTTTCGTACATATCAATGATTTCATCTGTTTGTCGTTCAGGCTCATATTCATGAGGTGCTGTACTATCAAATATTGCGATGCCCTTTTCACGAAGGATGACCATGTCTATACTGTTTGGATCAAATCCGCAGTAGTAAATCTCAACGTCGTATCCTTTTTCCTGTCCAGCAGCTGCAATCTTCTTCAGCATTGTTGATTTCCCTGATCCCGCTCTGCCTTTAATCAAATAACGTTTCGATATATCTTCTGTTAGATTTTGAATATAGTCAACTGCGCCATTTGGAGTTGCAGCACCTAGGAAACGATGTTTTACATTTGAAGTTTTTTCAGCTGTCTCCTCTCCAAAGAAAAGGTCAATCAGCTCATTTGTCAATTGATTGGCTTTAGCAAAACTCATGTTAGAGATATAGATTTCTTCTATGTCATCATGTGCTTTAAGTGATTCTGCAAATGTAGTATATGCTTTTTGAAATTTTGCAAAAATGTCCATATTAAGCTGATGCATTTTATCATGATGTTCAAAAAGATATTTAGTGGTCTTTAGACTTTCAAGAATGGTTATTTGCAGATTTTCGCTTGCTATCTCATTGCCAATATCAGGCACTGCATCGTCAATAATTCCAATACCGGCATCAGGAACGATTAACCCTTCTATCCATTCATTATTATATGCACAATGCAAATATTCAATAGGATGTCCTTCTGCTCTTAATGTTTCACCTATTGTATTCATGAATGCAGATTTATCTGATCGTAAACCCCCTTGAAGCAAAAACACACGATTTAAACCCCTTAATGCAGAGTGATAAAGACTAATATATCCTTTAGCTGTATTTCCACCTGCATAATAATGAAGTACTTTTCCGCTCATACAATCACCCTTTCCCTTTTTTGCTAACATATGTTCACCATGAATAAGGGTGTATGCTTACCGTTAAAAGATAAAAAGCGAATTTGCAAGCTTTTCTCTAGACCAATACTTCACTTTCCAATGTCTTATGTTTTTTACAAAAAAGAAGAGCAGCTAACGTGTTCTCTTCTGGGGATTTTGGTTATGCAAAGGGACTTAATAAATTAGGTAGGTGGGATAGAGTCCGGAACAGATAAGCTTGCAAGTTTGAAAGGTAATTTTACAGTTACAATTGAAAAAATTGATTAATAAAAAAAGGAATCATCTTCTTTGTAAAAAGGAAGACAAAAGAGACAATGAACTTCTGGAAAGGCTGAAGTGGAAAATACCACTTTTCAGCAAACTTAATGAAGTTCTCAATTAGTTCCTCATCAAAATAAAGGTCATCCCTGGAGAGAACATGTTTCTCCAAGTGACGGATCAGTAGCTTCCGCTCTTTATTGAGCTTTATCTTTTTTGATTTGTATAACTGGATATATTCATCAACGTATCGAACAGACTTCATATAAGATCACTCGCATCACGCTTGCTTGTTTTTGGCTTTTTTTCCTCTTTCTTATTATTCCAGCCAAACGACTTTTCTAAATTCAGCAAGGAAGCGCTGATCTTGTTCCGCTCGCTTAAGTGATCGGTGCCAGAAGCGATTCAGAGAGGATTCATCAGGTTCATCAAGGTGCCATCGAAGTATGGAAATGATGAAATCGGAACGTTTGATCTATCTTTCTGAATTTGTATCGATCGGGATAATGGTTCCTTTTATGTATCCTTATTTGACTCTTGATCATAGCAAAGAAATAAAACCTCTAAAGTAAACTAATCTTTACCCTGTTTCAAAGGGCAGGTTTAGTTTTTTGTCTACTTTAGAGGCACTTTATCCAGATTTTTTCTTGTTATTTATTGAGTCTAGTAATCTTTTAGTTCTATCTTCAATCGTTACGAGGTTTTACAAGAATCTTGACATGGCTCTTATCATTCACTAATGCTTCAAATCCTTCTTTCTCAATATCATCAATCATTATTTTTTTTGTAATCAGATCTTCCGCCTTCATTTGCCCTTCAGAAATCAGCTTAATGACGGACGGAAATATATTACGGTATGCCAATACACCAATCATATCACGCTCTTTGAGTACCAATTCGTTTGGCGGGATAGACGCTGTGTCTTCCCAGATGCTGATGATAACGACTTGCCCATCAAAACGGGTGCTTTGAATGGCGCCATTTAACGTCGGCCCAACACCCGCTGCATCAAAGCTTACTTCGACTCCTAGATCATTAGTTAGATGCTTAATTTCCTGTACAGCGTCCACTTCAGCAGGATTTAGTATAACATCTGCGCCGATTTTCTTAGCCAAATTCCTTCTTTCCTCTGAAAGCTCTACAACAAACACTTTACTTGCTCCAGCAGCTTTCAACGCCTGAATCGTTAATAACCCAATAGGTCCGGTGCCGAATACAGCAGCTGTATCGCCTGGTTTAAATTTGCTTTGTCTTACAGCATGCAGGGCAACTGCTGCCGGTTCCACTAATGCTCCCTGTTCATAGCTCATATTATCCGGTAACTTATGTACCATGTTTTCATTCACTACTGTATATTCCGCAAAACCGCCGCCTCCGCCTGCAAGCCCGTGAAAACCAAGCTGTTCGCAAACATTATAGTGTCCTGCTCTACAAGGCACGCATTCTCCGCATGCATAAATGGGCTCAACGGCAACGCGATCACCAACAGACACCTGGGTAACCCCTTCGCCAATTTCTGTAACCTCACCTGAAAACTCATGCCCAAGAACAATGGGAGCTTTATCCTTTGTAAGAGGATGAGGTTCTTTCACAGGAATGAAAATGGGTCCAACTAAATATTCATGCAAGTCACTTCCACAAATACCTGCCCATTTTACTTTAATTTTAACCGTTCCTTCTTTCACCTGGGGCTCTGGAATTTCTTCTACTCTGACATCTTTGGCTTGATACCACAATACACCTTTCATGATCGTATCAACTCTGGTCACATAGAATGTTTAACATTTGTAGTGTATCACACTATTGCAAACGCTTTCTATTAACCCTATTATCCTTCAGTGGTTTACAATTTACTGTCATCACTAAGAAAAACAGAGAAGAACATAACAATTACAACGCTTCAATTTTAGAATCAAGTCTCTTTATCTCTTCTTGCGATTCTAAAATCTTACTTCTGATCCCGTTTTTTTCGGTATTTAATCCAATTAATCGACTGACCAAAAATCCTCGATAATCGCAACTAAACCCGCACTAAAAACTGTTGCCAATAATTCCTACTTTTATTTTCTCCAATAGTTTCCCTCCTTTATTTAATTGCAACTTACGGAGGTTTATCCCTTTACTGAACCTGCGGTCATTCCCTCAATGAACTTTCGTTGGAAAATAATATATACCACAATAATTGGGACAATCGAAATACTCACCCCTGCTGCGATTAAAGATTGGTTTGCTGTATATTCACCAGAGAAAAACATAAGGCCTAAAGGAAGTGTTCGATATGTATCATCATACACGAACAATAATGGAAGAAGGAAATCATTCCAGGCCCACATAAATTCAAAAACAAATAAGGAGGTAATAGCTGGCACCATTAGCGGCAGATACACGTGAAAAAATGTCTGAAATTCATTACAGCCGTCAATCTTCGCCGAATCCATTAATTCGTCAGGTAAGTCCCTAAAGAAAGCTCTCATCATAAAGATCGCAAACGGCATGGAAAGGCCGAAGTTAGGAATAATCATCGCCCAGTAGGTGTTAATTAGACCCATACTTTGGATGTTGTAATAAAGGGGAATGATCATTGCTTGAATTGGTACCATTAAACCCAACAAGAAAAAATAAAACAAAGCATTCCTGCCTGGAAACTTGAGCTTGCCGAAAGCATAACCTGCTAAAGATGATAAGATTAAGATCACAATAACCCTCGGAAAAGCGACAATGATACTGTTTATGAAATATTTCCCCATATTTCCTACGGTCCAAGCCTCCACAATATTTTTCAATGTAAGGGAGTGAGGAATGGCGAAGGGGTTTCCGTTAAGTTCGTTTGAATCCTTTAAAGCAGCCAGAACCATATATAATACCGGCATAATCGAGATGAAAAAAAATGTCATTAAAATGAAGTAAATCATGAGTTTACTCATTTTAAATTTTTTAAGGACCCTGGGCATTAGTAATGTCCTCGGCTTTTGGCTTTCCATCTGGCCGCTGTATTCCTGTTCGGTATTCATTGTACTCATCCCTCCTAATCCTCCTTTTCTACAAATCTCAAATAAATAATGGAACAAACCCCTATAAGCAATGCGAGAGCAATTGAGATTGCTGCCCCATACCCAACATCGTTCATCGAAAAAGCTTCGTTAAACATATAGGTTCCGATTACTTCTGAAGAATGATAAGGCCCGCCCTTTGTCATTAAAAAGATCAGGTCAAATACTTTAAAAGAGCCTATCAAGGAATTAAGAACCAAAAGCGTAATGGTTCCCTTCAAAAGAGGTACAGTTACGTAGAAAAAGGTTTGGAATGCGGTCGCCCCTTCAATCTTTGCTGCTTCATAGTATGTTTTATCAACTCCCTGTAAGGCGGCTAAAAATACCACCATGCAGAAACCATAATACGTCCAGCTTCCCGCAATCAATAAAGCCGGCAGCACTGTTTTTTCATTCCCTAACCAGGGTTGTGTTAACGGGTCTAACCCAATTGATCTTAGGATGCTATTGACGATCCCAAAATCCGGATGATAGATCCAATTCCAAATAATCCCAACGGCTACCAATGAAATGATAACAGGAAGGAAAAAGGATACTCTGAATATTAGTTTGCCTTTAACTACTTTATTCGATAATAGAATGGCCAACAAAAGTCCTACTCCTAGCGGCAGGATTATGGTCGCGAGGATCCAAAAAATGTTATGCCCAAGCGCACTCCAAAATATTGGATCATGGATCAAACGGTTATAGTTCCTGAGTCCAACAAATATCATAAAGGGACTTGCGCCATCCCATTGATAAAAACTGTATTGAACAGTTCTGATAATTGGGATGACCAAGAAAATGACATAACAAACCAATGCAGGAAGGATGAAAACTATTGGCCTGAATTCCTTAAGCTTTTTTATGGCTAGATTCACTACTTTCCCCTCCATATTATCAAATAAGTGATAAGGCTTAAAAATCAACCTTATCACTCCTCACTGTTAATCAATTAGTAATTTCCCGCCTTTATTTCTTCATCCAATGCACGCTGTTTTTCCTTTACAACCACTTTGCCAGTCACCTTGCCTGCAATTAACTGCTGCATAATATTCTTTGTTACATCATTTACTTTTTGTGGCATCAACACATCGATGTTATAAGAAAGCCCGGCTGGCGAATTTGCCATTTTAATAATGTCCTTTGATAAGGCGGGAATATTTAAAGCATCGGGATCGATTTTCACAGGTGCAATTTTGCTGTGTTCATACCATACCTTCGCAGATTCCTTATTGAACATATAATTCAAAAATTTTGCAGCCTCTTCAGGATATTTTGTTTTTGATGAAATGACCATTGCTGACCCAATTCCGCCAGGTGCTGATAGCGGTAGATTCGGCTTTACGGAAGGCAGTAGGAAAAATCCAACATTGTCCTTCATTTGTTCAATCGCACCTGAAGCTAACCAGGTACCTGTGATCCGCATGGCCGCTTTTCCTGAAAACAATTCTTTATTCCCATCATCATAAGATACAGACAGCGGGCTTTTTGAGGTGTAACCATTCTTTATCAGCTTTTGGAACGTATCCAACGCATTTGCAAATACCGGCTGGTCAAAACCTTCTTCTTTATTTAAAACCTTTTCAATCTTTTGTTTTCCTGCTACTGCCGTATAGAATACACTTTCTAGATGGAAGGCTGGCCATTGTTCTTTATCATCAAATGAAAGAGGTATAAGTCCCTTAGCCTTAGCTTTTTCACATATTTGTAGGAATTCCTCATATGTTTTGGGAACCTCAACACCCAGATCATTAAAAATCTGCTTATTATAATAAACGCCAATCAACTCGATTTCGTTGCCGATTCCAAAACGTTTGCCATTAATTGTTACCAAATCATTTACCCACTTCGGGAAATTGCTGCTCCACCTATATTGTTGGTCATATTTTGTTAAATCCAAAGCAAGTCCGGATTTTGCAAGAACCCCCAAATATCCCGGCCCAGAGTCATACATGAATAAGTCGGGACCTTTGTTACTGGTAAGCGCTGGCTTTATAGTATTTCTGATATCTTCATTTTTCATAGAGTTTCTTTTAATGCTTACGTTCGGATTATCTTTTTCATAATTTTTAATGATAGTATCCATAATGATTCCTGAATCCGGTTCTGTATAGGGATCCCAAACCGTCAGGGTGATCTTTTCATTTTTTCCTACTTTTTTGTCACCCGTTTTCGTTTGGGAGTTTGGTGCGCTCATGGAAGAAGAACAAGCTGTCATTAAGGTACTTATCAGAAACACCAATAAAATGGATAATACAGATTTTCTCTTTTTCATGATTCCCCCCTAAATATTGACCTTATGCAAGCCTTTTAGATATCCAAGTGTTTCAACTAAAGCTTTGGATCCCTGTTTTTCGCTTAGATCACATTCCAGAGATAAAAAGCCTTTGTACTGTAATTTCTCCAGTTGTGAAAACGGACCAACAAAATCGGTATGTCCTTTTCCCGGTTCCAAACGGTTGCTATCTGCTAGATGGAAATAACCGATCACATCACGAAAATCTTTGATGGTTTTTTCAATATTGGCCTCTTCAATAGACATATGAAAAAAATCCGCCATTACTTTTATATGGTTACTTCCAGTTTCTCTTATTAGAGAAGCTGCATCAGAAACCGTATTCAGCATATGGTCCTCATAGCGGTTTAAGGGTTCCAAATACAGATAGACATTATATTTTTCAGCATCCTCTGCGATCCGCAACAATGAATCAGTCAGCGCCTTCCGATCCTCTTCCTCACTACGTGCTGGATTAAAAGGAGGCAGCCGTTTTGAAAACATGCCATATGCGGCAGGTGCAATCAAACCTTCAGCTCCAAATTCAGCAAGATATCGGAGTGATGTTTTAATGTCCCCGATCGCTTTTAATCGATTGGATTCATTAAAGTCTCCAATCCAGTGCTTATACCCTCCACAAACCGCACTTACGGGAATACCGGTTGACTGGGAAGCTTTCAGGATTGATAGAGACGTGTCCTTGGAAATAGCCCCTTCAAAATGAGTAATTTCTACCCCATCAAAGCCCAGGTGTTTTGCTGATTCAAATATTTCTTTACATTCCTTTAATCCTGTTAATTTATCTTGTAAAGCAAATCTCATTTTCCTCACCCTCTTTCTTAAAATTGAATTCCTAGCTTAACACTTTGCTCAGGATGCTGATCTACATAGCTTTCATATCCAGCTGCTGATTCTTTGAAAGGCACGACCGGATTGATAATACCACCACAATCAAGTAGCCCTTCCGAAAGCATTTTCCAGCAGGTTTCTTCAATGCGCCTCCAGCTCCAGCGGGGATAATCGGGATTTGGTTCACTGCATGCCCTGGAAAATACGATTTTTGCATTGTTAAAGTGTGCTTCCCTGCCAAAATCCAGTCCGCCTTTAAATGGTCTTGCCCAGCCTACGTACGCAATAGTCCCACCATATGCCAGGCCTCTTAACGCCTGCTGAAGAGCAATTTCATTTGCGCTGGTTTCAATTACAACATCCACACCCAGTTTATTTGTTGATTTTTTAAGCTCCAGACCAACATCCTGGTTTATAGGATCGAAGGCTTCCTCTGCCCCAGCCCGTAAGGCAACTTGCCGGCGTATCTCAATTGGATCCACTACCGCTACATAGCTTGCCCCAGCTAATTTGGCCATCTGCGCAACAAGCTGACCTATGGCACCTAATCCAATTACTGCGACACGGTCACCCGCCCGAACATGAGCATCCCTAATTCCCCCTAAAGCAAACTGTGCCGGGTCAAAGCAGACCGCACTTTTCCATGACATGCTTTCTGGCATTTTTAATAAATAGAAGTTATTCGATGCGTTTACTATATGCGTCTCCCGGATTCCACCATATCCGCATACCCTATCCCCAAGCTGGTATTCCGTCACATCCGTGCCCATTTCTGTGATTACTCCTACCCACTGGTTTCCTAGATTCCAAGACCCAAACTCCACACCTTTCTTATTTTGTTCTGCCCTCGCCAGGAAGGTGTGCCATTCCTCATCATAATAATCATCCATATGTGGGCTTTCCCCTCGAAATCCTGCTAGTTCTGAACCGTGCTTGGGGGAAGCAAACTCCACCTGAACCTTTACTTCATTTGCTTTTATGGGCCGGTCTTCATAATCTAGAATTTCAGCCTTGTGCGGAGCAGCTGCAATCAATTGTTTTAACATTCTGTATATCACCTCGAAAAATATTCTTATATGGTCATTCAGCTTCCATATCCCTTAGTAATTACATAGCGGTATACTTGTCATTCCATTTCGCATTTAAATTGCGGAATTGGCTGGGAGCAATCCCTACATAGTTCTTAAACAACCTTGTAAAGTTGGGAACTGTCGGAATCCCGACTTCCTTGGCTATTTCAGAAACGGATAATTCCGTCGATTTAAGTAATTTCTTTGCCCGGTCGATTTTCAATTCCCTCTGGACCTGGATCGGCGATTTCCCAAATAGCTCCTTAAATCGGTTGCTGATATATGTAGGATGCAGATGAAACTTTTTAGAAAGTTCTTTTAAAGATAGTTCGCTCTCTGGGTTCTTCACAATCTGATTCAGCATGCAGATAAAACCTTTGGAATGTTCTTGTTCATAAACCTCTTCTTGAGCACTCATGATGTTATTCATCAATAAATAGAGGAGTTCATAAGATTTAGCTCTTTTTAGTATGGTTTTAATTAAAAAGTTTTCCGAGGAGGTCAGGTTCTTAAACTCTATAAATACTCTCTCGAATATTTCAGAGTTTTGGAGTTTAAACGTGATGGGAAAATTAATAATCTTCATTACATCAATGGCATTCCCGATTTTATAGGTGAAATGGCACCATAAAAATGTGGTTTCCTCCTTGTTAGCCATATAGTGATCATGTTGTACATTTGGAGGTATGATCACTGCAGTACCTGGTGTGAGATTGTAGACTTCACTGCGGACCCGCAGCTTAGCTTCACCCTTCTTAACATAAGACATCACATAGTTAGGAAGAATACGGTTATAAGTCTGCATTTCATTCCTAATATGAATATCAAAATCTTCTATCAGAAGTTCAGCACTCTGCAATAAAGCGTCCATTCTTTCATGCAATGTATGACCCCCTTTCCACCTTTAAATTTGAAGGTTAAGATTTATTTCAAGTTATTAAAGCGCTTACAATGTAATTATATCGATAATTCAGAAAATTAATAGTTCACTTTTACAGTGATATTTATCACTGATACAGGGGTTGCGTCAACAGCTACAATCCGATGGAGTTATTGGTGTTTTAATAACGGACTCCAGAACCATTGATCCGGCAATTGTGCTCATACACTTGATTTACAATATCCATATTAAAGTTGCCTAATATGAGAAATTCTCTTACTTGGCGATTGATTTAATAGATTCCAAGTATATGGGTACATTAATTCGAACGACTGTCCCTTCGCTTTCCCTATTTTTAACCTCTATTCCATAACTCTCTCCAAAAAAGAGCTTGATTCTGTGATGAACATTGATTAATCCTAACTCTTCTTGATGCTTATGTTTTTTTGTTTCACTTATTCTATCAACTAAAGTTCGAACTGGTTGATTTAGTTTGCGGTCAATTTCTGATAAGGTTTCTTGCGATATACCTTTTCCGTTATCTTCAATATCAATGATAACGATATTATCTGTTTTAAACGCTGAGACCTTAATCCATTTATTGGTCACATTATCTTCAAATGCGTGCTTGATAACATTTTCTACAATTGGCTGAAGTGTTAAGCGCGGGATAACGGTATTTGCTACTGAATTATCCATATTGAAAATTATTTCAATATCTCCGTCGTAGCGGAAATCGATTATTTCTCCATACAACATCAAATAATCAAATTCGTCTTTAAGAGTTACTAATTTAGAGGGATCTCCCAGACTGTAACGAAGTAAGCTGCTAAGCGAACTAACAACAACCTCTATTTCTCGGATGCCCTTACGGTTTGCGACCCAGCTGATTGAATTGAGTGTATTATATAAGAAGTGAGGAGTAATTTTTTCCTGCAAAGCATCTAATTCCGCTTGTTTTTGAAATAGCAACGCCCTTGATTCATTCAATTCAACTTGGTAGACGCGTTCTATAAGATCCTCAATTTTTGTGACCATACCATTAAAGTTATGTCCCAGTCGGCCGATCTCGTCGTTTCTTTTAAAGTTGACCCTCGCACTAAAATCTCCTTTTTGCACCCTGCTCATCATCAATTGCAGTTTACGAATAGGCTTAACAAATAACTTTTGCAAGAAAACAGCGACAAAAAAAATGGCGACAAGCATGAGTGCGATAAAAATAAAAAATTTATTAAAAATGGATAGCAGCTTTTCTAATACCTCATCGTATGGTAGCACTCCAATAAAGGTCCAATGTGGACTGGACATAGTGGTTTTTATATAAAGGGATTTCTTTCCTTTTTCATTTTCCTTTAATAGGTAAGGTTCGGGAAATTGTAACGGAATATCTTTTTCCAAAATGGATTTTCCTATTTTCATATTGGGATGGTAAATAACCTGATGGTTCTGATCTACGACCATGACATGTCCTGACTTTAAAAACTTTATCTTCTTTATTTCTTCATTCAGATATTTTAAGTCAAAATCCACTACTGCTAATCCTATTGGCTTGCCTGTTTTGAGGTCCGTAATTTGTCTTCCAAACGAAATGAATGGCTGCCCTAACACACCCTTTTGGATGGAACTTGTTGCGATGAGCCTATTTTTTAACTGTTCTTTTAACTCCTGAACAACTTTGTCCTCTTTTCTCAGAGGGATAAATCTCCCTAGACTATCCACTCGTTTGTTCTTAAAATTATATACCGTGACCCTGATAATCTCCGGGTGCCCCACTAGCAATAGGCTCGAAAAATCAGAGAAGAAACGAGCGTCATTGTATGCCTGCCAGCCATTAACCGGGTCTTCCTTGATAATCCTCTGGACTTCAGGATGGATAGACACAATTGTTAGGATATTTGATAAATCATCGTACACATCCTCTGAATCCGCACGTACCTGCTTCAATGTTTGCAAGTTAGAATCGGCAATCATCTCAATGAGAACTTTCGAAAATGAATGGTATCCAAAAACGCTAAATAACATAAGCGGTACTAATGTGAAGCTAAACAAGATGATAAGCAGTTTTTGATATAATGTAAGTTTACTGTATCGCTTCTTCATCCCTTCTGTACTCTCTGCAAACGATAATTATTTGGAGTCATGCCGGTCACCTTCTTGAACATTTTTGAGAAATACTCCGCATTATTAAAACCTACTTTACTGGCGATTTCTAAAATTTTTATGTGAGGTATTTCCAGCAATTCTATAGCCTTTTCGATTCGAAGCTGATTGAGATAATCGGTAAAATTTATTTCTAGCTCCTTTTTAAAGAGACGGCTCAAATAAGACGGAGTTACACCAACCATCCCCGCAAGACCCATTAATGTTATATCCTGATTATAATGTTCATTCAAGATTTCTTTACAACGGAAAAGAATGTCCGGACATGGTTGTTTCCTGCACATGATAACCGTGTTGGTACAGAACATAACAAATTGTTCTACTTGAGAGCGAATTGATTGAATAGAATCATGGGGATGAAATCCGCTTATCAGCCTTTTTAACTCCTGGTCATAAAAAAGATGTACATTATCGATGGATGACAAGCGTTTCCTAAGAGATGCAAGCGTGTCAGTTATAAAAGGAATGAAACGCAGATTATCATTTCCCACTCTCTTACAAAAACCGTCTAAAAGAGATTGCAACGTTTCCATAACAGCTTGAATATTCCCTAATTCAATTGCGTCAAATAGCTTTGTTTCCAAACGAATCAGCTTCATGTCCCACTTGTCCTGGTTTATGAGAAATGAAAGGTTATCCTTGGAATTAAGTAAAGAAGAAGTCACCTTCATAATGGCAGCATTTAGTTCTTGCATGCTGACTGGCTTCAATAAATACTCCTTAATTCCATATTGCATGGCCCGGCGAGCATATGAAAACTCATCATAGCCACTTAAAATGATGGTTTGTGTATCAGGCCATCTTTCATAGACTGAATGAATCAGTTCAAAACCATCAACCTTTGGCATTCTTATATCTGTTAATAAAATGTGTACAGTATTTCTCGTGAAAAAATCAATCGCTTCACTGCCGTCGCGAGCGCTTCCAAGCAACCGATATTGATTACCAAGATCGTTAATAAAACCTGAGATGCTTTGCCTCACGCTTTTTTCATCTTCTGCAATTAAGACATTAAGCTGCATATATGGCCACCCCCTAAAATAATTATAGGAAGTATTTAATAAGTCGGCTATAAAAATTCTGAAAATTAAAAGAGAGCCTTCCTCACAAGGAATGGCTCCGACTTTATACTAGGCTAGATGCCTTTTACCTTAAAGCCAGCATAATGGGTATGACTGCCTTTGAAATTAGAAAATCCGACCTGTCCTGTTAAATAAGGTGAATCCTCATCCTTATAACTTAAAATTAGCTCGTCATCAATGAAAATTCGATAGTTGTTATCAACTGCTTCGACTTTAATATTGTAAGAGTTGCCTCGCTTCCAATTATAGTCGGCTGAAACCAATTGTCTGTACCCGTTGACGTTTTTATAAAGAGTTACCTTGTCGTCATGTGCAAAACCCACGGCATATGAGCGGATTCCTCCCTGAACCCTGAAATTAATATGATGCTCATTGCCCAGCTTCGGAATGACAGTTGATTCAAAATGGTAGTTTTTCCATGTTAGATCGCCAGTATATGCCTCAGCTGGTTCCCCATAAAAGCTTCCACTTAGTTCACCGTTCTCTAATGACCACAGTCCTCTCAGATACGTTAATTGACTCACTTCAATGTGAAGCTCATTCCACTTTTCCAGTCTCTCTTTGGAAAAATCAACTTCATAATCAGGGTTTCCGCTGAAATTGAATTGGTCGATATATACGATTAATGAAGGCAAATTACCTACTCTACGTTCCTCTTGAACAGGAATGAATTCCACCCCTGCTTCCTCAATACAAACACCGCTAAAATGAGGAATGGTAAACGTAAGGTTTTCCCAATTACCAATCGTAAGCTTAACTTTCTCACCGTAGTGTCGCGTTCCCTCATTCCGGTCTTTCACATACAAACGGGCAAGGACGTCCTGTACTCTACCCTCTGGCAACAACACCTGACAATCAATCGTCTGTCCAGGATACAATGTCGGTGAAAAGCTTGGATCATATCGGCTGTCGTTAAAGTCTTCTGGGGTATAATAGGTTTTAACAAAGGTCCGGTAACCATTCCCGCCATTCACATAATCAAAGACGACTTTTAAAGAACGTTCCCCTTCAAATGAAACTTCCTCAGTGTTTTGCACGTAACCCTTGATATTTTCTACATCACTATTTACTCGGAAAGCATGAGTTGAACCTGCATATTCAAAATGGTACTTTGCGCTTTCTCCCTTTAATATAGCTGCCCATTTTCGCGGTACTTCCACACCGGCTATTTTATAACCCAAATTTGATATATAAGACGCACACCAAGGAATATCCAAGATGTTTAGTGAACCGATTACACTTGAGCAGCATAAGAAGTCATTGATCGGCTTTCTCCAGGAAACATCAATTCCTTCCAAGCCATTACGAACCCCTAAAACAGTTCCAACATTCCCAACATTACAATCGGTATCCCAGCCACACATGTTACAAATATTGATCGTCTTGGAAAAGTTTCCTTCTCCATAAAGAAGGGATAATACCATCACTGCCGCATTAGGGATGATGTGGCAATTTCCAGGATAACGATCATATCCATAGTTTTCAAACACATATTGGAAACAATCTCTCCAATTGTCAGGATGTTCATCGTAAAAGCGGATTAAGTCTTTAGTCACCTTGGCATATTCGCAATCAGAAGGGATCACATTTAAACCCGCTTCGATGATTTTTTTCATGTCTTTCATTGTAAAAGCGGCGGCAATACTGGCTGCAAGGAACATCCCACCGTATTTTCCGTTACCATCATGGGATACACTGGCAATCTTCTCAGCATATTCAGCTGCAAGTTTCGGCTGTCCTGGTGCAATAAGTCCCCAAACATCGATAAAAATTTGTCCGCCAATTTGTTCAGCTACCGTCGTTCCATTTTGTTCAATTGAGCCGGATCGAGGAGCACTTATTCCGTTTTTAAGATTTAAGTAAGCTGTGTGTTCACTAGATTTACCATAACCGCCCCACCAATAGAATCCATGTCCATCTGGAGCATAGTTCAACCAGGTAAGTCCCATCTGTTCAGGTGTAATGTCACTTGTATGAGTATAATCCTCTAAGGCCCTTAAGAAGAACATCGGACCATTTGTATCATCATCTGCCGCAAAGTTTTTGAATTCATGAAGGTAGCCAGTGATTTCCCCAAAAGCTTTTTCAATACGATCATGTGTCCACTGCTCAATATTCCCGCCGTGACGGACTCCGATCACTTTACCGAGCCAACCAGCGTAAACGCGTTCTACATAATCTGTGGGGATGACCTTAACCGCATCCGTGTTTTGCAAAACATTGGTCACACTTGAGTTCATATTATCTACTCCCATAGTCTTATTTTCATCCCTTGACACTGCCTTCTGTAATTCCTTCGATGAATTGTCTTTGTAGTATCATGAAAATTAACATAATTGGCAGGATCGTAATAACACCAGCCGCTGAAATCATCGTCCAATCAGAGCTAAAGCGGCCAGTAAACACGAGGTAGCGCGTAGCTACAGTTTTTATTTCTTCTGACTGTAAAAATGCATTTGCGAAGAAAAATTCATTCCAGGTCCATAAACCAACTAACAATACAACGGTTAAAAACGCTGGACTGGCCAGGGGCAAAATGATTCGGTATATAACTTGCAGTTCATTGCATCCATCGACCCTTGCACTGTCCAGCAGCTCATTTGGAATGGATACGAAAAACGATCGTAGAAGAAAGATATTAAAGGGCAAAAAGATAGCTGAATAAATCAGTATCAAACCCATTAATGAGTCCATTAAATTTAGATTTTTCCAGATAAAGAACAAAGGAACTAGAAACAATCCTATTGGAACTGACAAAGTAAAAAGCAGGAATCCCATGATTGCATTTGAACCTTTGAATTCTAACTTAGATAACGCATAAGCGGCTAATCCAGCGGAAATACAGATAATGACAATACATGCTACTCCCACAATCGCACTGTTTAAGAATGCCTGCCCGTACGCCCCCTTTTCCCACGCATCTATCAAATTCTGAAACTCAAGACGGGACGGGAATCCTAACGGGTTTTTCTGAAATTCCTCACGGGGTTTCAAGGCATTGCTGAACAACAGAACAAGTGGTCCGATCGAAATGGCTACAGTTGCAATCAATGGAATGTGTCGCCAATCCAACAGTTTTTTCATTACACATCCCATCCTTTTTTCTTTAAGGATCCAAATCCAAGAATGACAAGTAAACTAAAGATTCCCATTGTTAACGCTACCGCACTTGCATAACCAGGCTGTTGTCCATAGATTGCTAGTTTATACATATATGTCGCTAACAGCTCTGATGCATCTCCAGGTCCTCCTTGGGTCATGACAAACACATAATCGAATGCAGCAAATGACCAGATAATCAACAGCATGTACACGAGTGCCAGGGTCGGGCGCAGCTGAGGAAGTGTCACATGCCAAAATATTTGAATCTTATTCGCGCCTTCAACTTTCGCAGCTTCTTCCAGACTTTTGTCCAACTGTTGAAGCGCGATAAGAAAAAGTACAACAAGAAATCCGAAGAAATGCCATCCATCCGCAACCGCTACGGCTAAAAGCGCAATTTTACCATCTCCCAGCCATGACAGTGCAAGAGATTCTAAACCCCAGTTTTTTAATAGGACATTTATACCGACGTAAGGATTATAAATTCCTAACCAAATCTTTGCGGTAACCACTGTCGCTATAATATAAGGAAGAAACACCATGACACGGTAAAATGTTTGGCCAAACTTCACTTTACTGACTAGAAGAGCAATTCCTAATCCGATAAAAACTGGGACTGTAAGGAAAAAGACCATCCATTTTGCGTTATTGAACATCGCCGCATAAAACCTCTTGTCCTGAATCAACTGAACAAAGTTTTGCAAACCTATAAAATCAGCTGATCCGATGCCATCCCAGTTCGTAAAGGAAAGCAATAAGGTACCAGCAATCGGACCTCCCACAACAAGCAGTAGTAATAGCAGTGCAGGAGTAAGCATCAACCACGGTAGCAAGGTCTTCTTCCACGGCTTCTTATTCTTGGCAACCGCTGGCGTATAGGATGATGATGTAGTTGTTGTTACCTCCATCTCGAGCACACTCCTTTCTAGGAAGGGAGATTTATTCTCCCTTCCCCTTAATCCTTAAATGGGAACAATAATCCGTCTTTTTTATCTTTTTTAGCGTTTTCATCTGCCTTTTTCAAGTATTCATCAACTGAAAGCTGCCCCAGGAATACCTTGTCAATGTTTTCCCATATCGACTGTTCTACGTTGGGTCCCCAATATGTCCATGAAGCATATCCAGTGTTTCCTTTTTCAATAGCTTTGTTTAATTCTTGATAAACTTTAAGTACCAGAGGATCCAAGTCCTTTACTGAATCTACTTTAATATTTTTATTAGGATAGAAGATTCCTTCCTTAACCTTCAAAGTTCCAACTTCATCACTGAACAGCCAGTCAAGGAATTTTGCTGATTCCTTAGGATGTTTTGTTTTCGCATTGATTCCTCCTGATTCGCCAAGTGCCATCGGAAAGTTTGCTTGAACTCCGTCTCTCCATGAGGGCATCGGGAAGAAATCAACTTCAAACGGCGGGCGTTCGGTGGTTATATTACTTGTTGCCCATGTACCCTCCATTTTCATCGCCGCTTCTTGATTTCTAAATAATAACCATGCATCATCTAAAGAAATGGCATGCGACTGTTTGTCGTTAATATAGCCTTTCTGCCAAATGTCCTTCCATTTTTCTGTAGCCTCTTTTACTAAAGGACTGTTCCATGGAACTTCATTTGTTAATACTTTCTTCATTTCTTCTGGTCCCAAGTAAGAGTTGTAAACCAATGTCAGCCACCACTCGTTTGAAGGTCTAAAGTCTGTAGTTCCAAAGGCAAAAGGCATTTTACCTGCTTTTTTAATTTTTTTATTCAAATCCATGAATTCATCAAACGTCTTAGGCTCTTGCCATCCATTTTTTTTAAACATATCTTTGTTATACCAGACGGCTAACGATTCATATTGGCCTGGAAGACCGTATAACTTGTCATTTACAAAACCAGTTTCGTAAGCCCAATCAAAATAGCGGTCATTCCAGCCATATTTATCTGCGTAATCATCTAACGGCTTTAAATAATCAGACTTAGCAAATTGCACGAGGGTTGTGGGTCCATCTACAAGCACAACATCCGGACCTGCTCCAGCTGCCATCTGTTGGCGAATAAGTGTAACCGGATCCTGGCTTTGAACCCATTTGACTTTAATATCTGGATTTTTCTTCTCGAAGGCACCGATGATATCTTCCTCAATGACTCTCTTTTGTTCTTCCGTATCCGGAGTATGGGTCATATATACGATCTCCACTTGATCATCTTTTGCGTCCCCACCGGATTTTGAATTGCAAGCCGAAATGATTAAGAACAACGATAGAATAAGTATAAAAATTTTAACCCTCTTCATACTAACCCCCCTGAAATATTTAATTTTGACAGCGCTTTCTTTCATTCATTATCTTTCTTTTCATAGGTCTTGTACACCATACAAAATTGCACAATTCCTAGTACAAAATTGACATTACGTTCTGGTAATCATCCAAGGAAAAACAGACAAATTTGTTTCAACGACTAAAACCTCTGTTAAATAAAAGAGTGATTTTGGTACTAGTAAACACCTATTCTTCAGTGCTCTTATCAAAAAACAATGCTGTTTCTTGCTCTTCTCGGCGATATCCTATTAGGACATTTCTACCCCTCTTTCCATTAGTTCCCAGTATCTTTTTGCTATCTATAACAAAACCAGTAATGCACGCTTTATCTGAGGTGTTCTATATGTTAGTTAGTCCAATGCTTCTACAAAAGATCGAGAAGCCGTTTAATGATGACAATTACATTGCAGAGTTAAAACTCGATGGATCCGTGCAATCTTTTCACAGTAGGTAACAAACCTAAGCTTTACACTAGGCACAGTAATGATATTTCGGCTCGATTTGCTGAGCTTCTTTCTTATCCGTTACCAGATGGCACTATTTTGGATGGTGAGCTTGTTGTAACAGATGAGACCGGCAAGCCGGACTTTGAATCCTGCATGCAAAGGTTCTTTCGTTCTAAAGGTCATACTTACTGCGTTTTTGATATTCTCTATTACAAGGGCAGGGATGTTACCTCGCTGCCTTTAGAAGAACGGAAACTGCTGCTGTTTGATGTGCTGCCGGATGATTCATCTCTTATGGCTAAGGTAAAGACACTTTCTGGATTGAATGGTGAGCAGCTTTTCTCTTTATGCTGCAGTCAATCTTTAGAGGGGATAGTCCTCAAAAGGAAGGACTCTGCTTATACTGTCGGCCAACGCTCTAAACACTGGCTGAAGGTAATCAATTTACTCATTTGAGGATGTACTGATCACCGGATACCGCAAGTCAGAATTTGGTTGGATACTTAATTTTGACGATGGCTCCCAAGCCGGTACTTTGGAACCGCATCACGCACGCAATTCAGTGTATAGGATGGCTGAGAAATTCAACTATGAAGAGTTCGGTGATTTTGTTCTTTTTCCGGCAAATCCTATAAAAGCAAAGATGAAATTCCGAAACTATACAAAAGCTGGTTATTTGAGAATCCCTTCATTTGTGGAATTTCTCTAATCTGTTTCTTCACTCCGATCCAACAGCTTGGAATATTAAAGCTCCAGTTCATCATCTTCAACTCCCTAAGTGAATCGATGGGTACAAAAGTCGAAAATAAAAACAGCATTGGAGTGAATTCCAATGCTATTTTCGCTTGCCCAGGCTAGTTTGGAGAAGAACGATTGTCATTCTTAATTTATTTTTACATCGATTAACTCTTCTAGACTGATTTTATGTATATCAGCGTGGAAATCTACAATCCGCAATTCTTTTTAAACGAATCGACATAATGAACCTTCCCAATCAACAAATGAAAATCCCCGTCTCTAAAATAGGAAAAGGAAAAATCCAAGTTTTCAGCCATGGCTTCGCAGATGGTTTCCTCCATAATCTCCAGTTGCTGCTCTTCCAATTCAGGCTTCTTTTTTCTTTTATTGTCCCAATCAAATTCTCGCAAGCTTTTTACATGTTCAGGCATAAACATCCCTTGCCATTTCATCTTCCCTCGGTCACGAAGCATATTCATCACCTTCCTGATTTTATTATATACGAATATATGTTCGTTTGAGGAGAAAAAGATTGAAGTACTTGAATATGGAACTCAAGAAGGATACAATGGCCTTAAATATACCTGGAAACTTAAATAATCAGGTTCATCTTTTGCGTAAGCTGTTAACTGCTTCAGGTTGTCCTCTGTAATCGTAACACCATCCTTGCTCTCTACAATGTCCTTTAACGAATCAATATCCCCTTGCTTTACAGCAGTCTCAAACTTTTTTACCAATTCATCCCCACGGACGCGAAAAATTAAAAATGATGACAGCGATCAGCCCTACCAAGAATAGGCTTAAAACGATGAGACTAATCTTCTTTCCTTTCTTAGGTACTTTCTCCGTTTCCATTTTAATCCTCCTTTGGATTTTAAAACCTTTTTGTTAAAAATATCTAATAAAAGAAAGAGAAAAAAGAAACAAAAGTCCCTGTTCTTGCGAGGTTTTAGTAGTCTTACAAAAGGCTGACCGGTTCAGTTATCCTTAGATCTAACCTAGAAAGATCGATCCTATTTAAGCGATTTAATCTTCCTCCACCATATCCGAGTTCATTACCTTTTTCATCCAATAATTGAATCCCTAGAGCTTGTGCCTTTCCAGCACCACCATCGTTGGTATGTTCTCAATTGCTTGTGATGTTGATAATCCTCTATACGGCCCAAACGGCGCAAGTTACATATTCGGACCACAAAAAGGAGCAACTCCAAAAATCGTTCTCGAATTGGACCGGAATCTGGATCATTTTTCAAATATCATACAGCAAGAATTGGGCATAAATGTTAAGTATTTAGCCGGTTCTGGTGCTGCGGGTGGTTTAGGCGCTTTTTTAGGCCGATGACGGTCTCTTTACTTATGGTTTTGGTTTTAGTTGTTTGTGTATGTGTGTTTAAACATTGAGTTTCTGGTTCAATTTTGGAAAATTTTTCCCTAGAGCTGGCAGGAGTTTCAAGGCTTGGACAGCCTGTCAGATTTTCGTCTAGCGGTCTGTCAAAACGATGAAAAACAAAAACGTTATGCCGCGTATCCTCCCTTGCTGCGTAGAGTGTGATGGACGGAGATGATCCCAAGCCTTTTCGCTTTGCGAAACATACGCTCTATCGTGGAACGGGAAATAACGCCTTTTTTGTAACAGGCAGAAACCAGTGTACAAATCTTTGCGTTGCACACCCCGATGACTTTAACGCAATATCGTGTTAATTGCTGAAACGCGATCAGTTCCCCTTTCGTAAACCTCTTTATGTACCTCCAAAAATCGTTTGTTCGATTCATTGAACTCCTTCACGGGTGTGAAACTCACTTAACTCTTTAAAGTTCGTAATCTTTCCACGCACCATTTTGATCTTCCTCTCTCTATATCGTTCTTCTCTCTTACTTAAATAGAGAAAAGAGGAGAAAAAGAGGCATGGATCTTTCAGTTTTATATCTATTTTATAAAAAATCTATTTTACTAAGCAAACCGGTACGGTTCTTGACATCCAGCTTACTAAATATATTTTGAATGTGTCGTTTTACAGTATTAATGCTGATACATGACTGTTCGGCAATTTCCAAGTTTGTATATCCCTTTCGAATAAGATGACAAATTTCCATTTCTCGTGGTGTTAAGAGGGAGAGTGTATGATCAATCGTTGGTGTGGAGGTGTTGTTATTTGTGTTTGGTATAAGATGGACAATATAGACGGGTTCCTTTTGAAAGTCGGATTTCGGATCAAATTGAATGGTGTATTGTTGAAATGAAGGAGAAGAAACGAATCTTACAAATCCCAATTGTACATAGCTTTGGCTCAAAAGGTACTTTTGCACAAAGATATCTATTGTTTTTTCACTCTTGTTGGCCAATAGATCTGACGTGATGTCCCTAGCAGAACTATTGTAATAAAGGGGACGGAAGGTCAAATCTAAAATGATAAGACCATGAGGAGATCGATCTGCATGCGCTTCGAAAATTCTTTTTTGATATTCGGCTTTCTCCAACATTATTTGGCTGGAAATTTTTAGAGAAATAAATGTGGATATCGCTTCAAATCGCTTCACATCTTGCTTGTCAAAAGGACGATCACCTTTCGATCTTAACAACCCTAGCGTTCCTACTAATTTGTTTTGGTAGGTAAAGTTGACTACCATTTCATCATGATAATGGTGCTTTTTCATAAAGCCTGTATAAAATTCACTTTTCTCAAATTTAGCATTTGGAACGATATCGCTGATGCGAAAAATCGTTTGCTCAGAGATATTGTTTAAGTGCTTTTTGGGATGAAGAAAGTCTAGTTCATCATAATTGGCTAAATAATCAAAAATCACCTTATCTTGAATTTGATATAAATGTGGATGGGAAATATTCCCCGATTCGTCCGTGAACCATAAAACAGAATGATGATACCCCCACATTTTACATAGGAAATGTTGAATCTGCTGCCGGAAATGTTCAGGGGAATGTTCCAGATGTTTTAAAAATTCCATTATTCCGTGATAGTCTTTTGTAGATAACTGGTAATCTTTAATAAGGTTCCACCCCTCTAATAGTAAAATTATTATGAATATTATAACATTAATTTTTAATAGTTATCACTCGAAAGTACTAGTTATGGAATCAAAAATTTAGAGGATGGGTTAGTTCTTTCATTTAAGTTTCTATACTTTAGTTTTATAATCAATTCCCTACACCTGTTTATTAGACTCGAAACTATAAGATCAATCTATTACAGGCGTGACTCAAAAGTGTTACTATTGGTCAAAAAAATCCCCCTTTTTAGTAATAGGTCTAGTAGTTAAACTCTGAGATAATGCAGATGAGAAGGTCAATAAATCATAAGGAGGAAAAAAAATGAGGTTTTCTGAGTATTCTCGCTATGATGCAACAGGTTTGGCAGAACTAGTTAGAAATAATGAAGTTACTCCCAAGGAATTGAAAGATACGGCTGTTGAAGCAATTCGAGAATTGAATCCAAAATTAAACGCTGTTAATAATGTTTTGGCAGAGTCAGGTCAAGAAATTGAAGGATCACAGGAAGGGCCGTTCGCAGGAGTCCCATTTCTGATTAAAGAGGCTTTATTACATGCTGAGAATGTGCCGTCAAATCTTGGAAGCCGATTAGCTGAAGGTTTAGTTTATTCGGATGATACTGAATTGATGACCAGATTCAAAAAGGCGGGATTAGTAACTGTAGGAACAACTACGACTCCTGAATGGGCTTATAACGCGACAACAGAATCCATTTTTTATGGGCCGACCCGAAACCCATGGAATATGGATCATAGCCCAGGAGGATCTAGCGGCGGGGCAGGTGCAGCTGTAGCGGCAGGTATTGTACCTATAGCACATGCTAATGACGGAGGAGGTTCCATCCGTATTCCAGCCTCATGTAATGGATTGATAGGGTTGAAACCAACTCGAGGACGCACTCCAACAGGGCCTTTCGGAGAACTGCTTAGCGGTATCGGAGTGGAATTTGCTGTTTCTCGGAGTGTCCGTGATACAGCGGCACTGTTGGATGCTGTCTCCGGTCCTGATATTGGTGCTTACTCGTTTGCTCCGCCTCCCAACAGGTCATTTTTGGAAGCGGTTACAGAACCACCTAAACGGCTTCGTATTGCATTCATGGAAAAGCCGCTTACTGGAGTTCCGGTGAATCAAGAGTGCATAAATGCATTACGTGAAACAGCAGCACTTTGTCAGGAACTGGGACATGAAGTGGTAGAAGCTTCCCCGCAGATAGATGTTGAATTGCATAATCTTGCTACACTTCGAATTTGGACCGCGCACGTGGCCCATATGGTGAACGGAGTAGCTAAAGCCTTAAATCGTGTTCCGTCAGAGGAAAACCTGGAAACAGCAAGCTTCGCATGTTATCAATATGGTCAGGCAATCACAGCTCCACAGTTACTTGAAGCAACCGACATCATGGCAGCTGTTACTAGGTCGGTAGGCCGCTTTTTCACGGAATACGATATTTTATTATCACCGACAACAGCCCAGCCTCCTCTCCCTCTTGGTGAATTAAATCAAAATGCTCTAGGAATTAATGCAGAACAATGGACTGAACAAATATTTACTTATGCCCCATTCACTAATCTATTTAATACAACGGGTCAACCCGCGATATCTCTTCCGCTTGCCTGGAGCAGCAATGGCCTTCCGATCGGAATGCAGTTTGGCGGACGATTTGCTGATGAGTCAACTCTCATTAATCTAGCAAGTCAACTAGAACAAGCACGTCCGTGGAAAGATAAACGCCCACCTGCACTTGTTAATGCTTCATTAAATTAAAAAAAAGCACCTATCTAAGAAAGACTAAAATTACAGTCGTTAATGGAGGGAAGAACAATGTCTCAAGAAACGAGAGATAAAGCAGTCTATTTGGATATAGACAGGCGGATTTTTGAAACGAAAATCAAGCCTCTCATTACAAAACAGTTATTGGACGAATACAAATTAAATCCTATTGGCAAACATAGCGAACAGCTTGATGTCGTATTAAATTACCTGCGAAGACATCATGAACAAATGGAAGGGAAATATGTCATCGTATGTACCGAGCCACATAAGGAGTGGCATATAGGAGAACACCCAGGCGTTCGAGGAAAACATCCTAAAATTTTCTGGGAGGAAAGTTTTGATTCAAGAGAAGCAGCTGAATACGGCCTTTTTCTTAAGAGATTACAAAAATATGGTGTGGAAGTATAATTCAAAAAAAGGAGAGAGTCATAGTGACAATTCATGGATATCCAGACAAACTAAGCGTAGAACCAGGACAAAATGTTAAATTTATGATCAATAGTGAGGGGAATGAAAGCTATCAGGCCGAAATCGTTCGACTAATACATGGGGATACTAATCCTGATGGACCAGGATGGAAAGTTGAATTGATTGATACTGACCTTAAAAAACAATACAGGGGGAGAGAACAGAAAATTTATAGCGGCTCGTATGTCGCCGTACCGGATAACTCCTTGTTAAGGGACATTGAAAGTTTTTCATTACAGGCGATGATTTGGCCAACTACTCCTGATAAGGGTGCTCAAGGTCTACTCACAAAGTGGTCTGACTCGAAAAAAACTGGATATGGTTTATTTATCGATGAAAGCGGTTTCCTTTCATTATGGATTGGTGATGGCAGCGGTAAAGTGGAGAGAGTAAACACGGGGAAAAAATTAGTAGAGAGATGTTGGTTTTTTGTAGGGGCGTCTTTTGATGCAACTAATGGTACAGTTGAAGTATTTCAGCAACCTTTAGTAGATAAAACTAATGGGAGATTCTCACTTGCATATTCGTTAGAGACAATGACAGCACATGTTAAGCAAGTAATTAAATCAAAACCTGATACTGATCATGAAGCCCCTTTTATTATGGCTGGCTATTTAGAAACTATCGTTGAAGGCAAGAACATTGTTAGAGGCCTTTATAATGGAAAAATAGATAGGCCTCGCATGGCTGACCGTGTGCTTACTCGACAAGAGATGGAACAATGTATAGAAAATCCCTTTGTGGATTTGCTAGCAGCATGGGATTTTGCAGCGAATATTGGCCCTAAAGGTTTGGAAATTCCCAGCCAGATTATAGACAAATCGCAAAGTGAACTTCATGGAAAGGCTACTAATCTTCCAACTCGGGCGATGACAGGTTATAACTGGACATCTAATGAACAAAATTTTATCCATGCTCCAGAGCAGTATGGCGCTATTCATTTTCATGATGACGATCTTTCTGATGCCGACTGGAAAGTAGATTTTGAATTTACCATCCCAGATGATCTAAGAAGCGGTGTGTATGCAGCACATGTAAAAGCTGGAGAAGATGAAGACTACGTTACATTTTTCGTAAGACCTAAAAAGGGAACTGCAACGGCTAATATTGCATTATTAATCCCCACAGCAAGTTATTTAGCGTATGCTAACACTAGATTTCAAGATGTCCCCCTTGCTCAATTGATGTTTGGCCGGGCGCCGGTTATACAAGCAGAAGATTTATATCTTATGGAACATAAGGAATATGGTCTTTCCACATACGATGTGCATTCCGATGGCAGTGGTGTCTGTTATTCATCAGGACTTCGGCCGATACTTAATATGAGACCCAAGTACAGGCATAATCTGTCGCCTTCATTATGGCAATTTAATGCCGATCTTCATTTAGTAGATTGGTTGACTGAAAAGGGATATACATTTGATGTAATTACCGATCACGACCTCAACGAAGAAGGGGTCGACCTTTTAAAACCATACAACGTTGTACTTACCGGATCTCACCCGGAATATTATTCAGGGGCTATGTTAGATGCAGTTGAGGATTACCAACAACTGGGTGGAAGATTTATGTATATGGGAGCTAATGGCTTTTACTGGATCATTCAATTTAATCCAGAAAACCCTAATATCATCGAAGTGCGAAAGCAATTTGGTTCAAATGCATGGAAAGCAAACCCCGGCGAATTACATTTAAGCTTTAGTGGGGAACAAGGTGGACTATGGAGAAACAGAGGCAGAGCACCACAAAAAATTGCCGGAACAGGATTTATTGCCGAAGGATTTGATGTGTCTTCCTACTACCGTCGGAACCCAGTTAGCTTTGATCCAAGAGTCTCCTGGATTTTTGAGGGAATTGGTGAAGACGAGCTAATTGGCAATTTTGGCTTAGTTGGCGGTGGTGCAGCAGGACTTGAAGTGGATACTTATGATCTTGAATTGGGGACACCACCGGAAACACTTATTCTTGCATCTTCGGAAGGCCATTCTAATGCGTACATGCAGGTTGTTGAGGAACTGTATTTTAACGTTCCAAGTATGGGAGGTGCGGAGAATCCTAGGGTTCGGGCAGATATGGTATATTACCCGACTCCAAAGGGAGGAGCAGTTTTCTCGGTGAGTTCTATTGCTTATTGTGGAAGTTTATCCCATAACAATTACGATAATAATATATCCCAACTAACGGACAACGTACTTCAAAAATTCATGTCAGACGAACCGTTGCATTGGGAAGAACAATCACCTCAAATTGCAGGTGCTAAAAGTATTAAAAACTAACTGGGTCACTATTGTGAAACGAAAAGCCGGTATACACATGGTGGGTGAATATCAGCTTTTACGCTTTTAAAAAAAGTAGATAAATAGCGACCAAGGATTATTTCTTGGTGTTTTGCTTCACGATAAATCCAGATAAAGACTTATCCGGATAAATCATGACATGTCCTGATTTATCCCCCAACTTCGTCAAGGGATAAATCGAACATGTCGTCCGTCGTCGGACCCGTTCCCTCCAGCGGACCGTCGTGGTGCCCCGTCTGTGGCATGGTTGGCTGCAAGTGCGGTGAGTAACTCTAAGTAGAAGAGGGCAGCCCATCATGGGGGCTGCCCTCTTCTATATTTTTGATACACTACAAAGAAGAAATTACTATAAGAAAAAGAAAAATGGGACGTGACTACATCGCTTTTGATTTACCTACAACAAAGGAAAGCCCCCCACCCTCCTCTTCTGGCTTTGGCCAAGGCAACTACGTTCTTTATATAGTTATTTATTATGGTAAATTACATTGTCGTTAAATTGGATTCCTATATCAATAACTAGACAAATTTATCTGGTTCCCTTTTTCAGTAAGGTATGAAATCCATTGGGTTAGCACATGTAGTGGACATGCCTCCTCTTGATTTTTTGTATAAAGTAGTTTTTCTTGGATTAGTTATATAAACAAAAACACATACGCGTATATGTATGTGTTTTTGTTGTAGGATAGATAAAACCATTCTCATATGAACTTCTTGTTGTGAATGTGAGGAGTATAGAGTCTGCATCCTATAATATGGCACAATAGGTGTCTTTATCTCTCACTCTTCTATTTCAAGGACCAGCTCAATTTCAACTGGTAAATTTAAGGGAAGGACATTTGTTCCAATCGCAGACCTTGCGTGTTTACCATTTTCTCCATAAACTTCTACCAAAAGATCTGACGCACCATTGATTACTTGTGGATGATCATAAAAGTCATTTGTACAACTTACAAATGCAAGTAGTTTCACTACTTTTTTGACTTTATTTAAATCTCCGACTTCTTTCTTTACTATACTGAGTAAATTTAAAGCCGTAATTCGAGCAGCATCATACCCTTGCTCGATAGAAATATCTTCACCAAGTCTTCCTTGATAAAGGGGCTTTCCGTCTTTAAAGCAACCGGAGCCAGAAGTAAAAAGAAGGTTTCTAGTACGATTAATGGTAACATAATTTGCAAGTGGTGCTGGTGCTTCAGGTAACTCATATCCAAGTTCTTTTATTTTAGACTCTACCATTCTTATACTCCTTTCATTTACTACATTTTTATTTGTTTATTATTGTAATATTTCTGTTATTTTATATAGAAGGATCTGTTCTCTCCGCTGCCTTTTCAAATAACTTGATGACGGAAGCTGCTAAAATCGCTACACCATTCCCCATCGCCGTTAAGTCAAATTTCATATTTGGGTGATGTAGACCTGGTTCTAAGTCTGTACCTAAACCCACCATCGTGGCTTGAATATGAGGTCTTTCCTTTGTATAGAAATGAAAGTCTTCGCCGCCTGGCGTAACCGGAGGACTGACGAGTGACGTTTCACCAAGCATCTGTCGAACCGCATCTCCCACTATTTCTTCCATAAAGGGGCTTTTCTCTGCTGCTACCATCTGTGCCCGAATTTCAAGTTGCACTTCGGCACCATTGGCTTCTCCTGCATATTGAACCGCTCTCATTATACTGTCTGTTAAACTTTCCATGGCCCTATTCGTTTGTGCTCTAAGATCGATACTAAACTCGGCTTCATCTGGAATAATATTGATGTTTTCGCCTCCAGCTTTCACTTGTGTCACCTTAGCTGAGGCTGGTAAGGTTGGATCCACTTTCACCGAATTCACAGCACTTATGATCGCACCAAGGGAATCTACTACATTAATGCCCATGTTTGGTCTTGAGCCATGGGCTTGTATCCCTTTAATTTTCCCTTTTAATAGAGTGGTAGCTCCATGATAAATCGCGGAAGAGGCCTGCCCCATTCCAATTTCGAATGCCGGTCTCACATGGATACCGAGCAAGTAATCCACGTCATCCACTACGCCATCTTTAATGATGGCTTGAGCACCTTTCCCCGTCTCTTCAGCTGGTTGGAAAATAATTTTGAGACATCCATAATTCGGGTGAAAATTGGACTCCTTTAAACAACGAAGTGTATTAAGCACCATCGTCATATGTGAATCATGTCCGCACGAATGGTTTGCTTTCCATACACCTTCAACATTTTGCCATAATGCATCCATATCCGTCCGTAACCCGATCGTTGGGCCGTCTGAATCACTGTTCCATGTGACGACAATCCCATAGTGATCGGGAAACGTTTTATAAGAGAGACCGAGTTTATTGAGTTCATTACAAAGGAAATCCCTTGTAGTTTTTTCCTTCCAACTGACTTCAGCCAAGTCATGTAAGTGGTTGTAAGTATCTAGCAGAAGAGTATGGTTGTTCTTCACCCATTCTTCGATGCTATTTAGATTGGTATTTCTCTGTGTATTATGCAGGAGGATCACTTCTTTCTAGTACGTAATAGGCAATATCGTCTTCCGGGATCACCCCTGTCACGTGGTAGCCGTTTAGGAGGGCTTCGTTTAGTTTATTGCGAGTGCGTAATCGCCACTCTTGGACCAGATCAGGGGTATCTTTCTTCATTTGTTGTACCTCTTTTGGAATAGGCAACAGATAGCCAGAAATATAATACTCCACACTTTTATCCTCACAAGGAATCGGATGTTTACCGTCAAATCGAATATCAAATAGTTTTTCATACTTCTTCCATCTGGCCTGATTTCGGTTTCCTCTAAGCGCATAGTTAACCTTTTCAGATAGAAGATCCCATTCCACTAAGAATCGGTCGGAGGGTGTGTCTTTGTTCAATTTATCATTCATGTAACCATAATAAGCTTCAATATACGTTTTTACATAGCCACCGAGTTTCGAGAGATTAAGATACCCATTTTTAACTTCCAGAGGGTCAAATGTCCAAATGATTTTTTCATAACCATATCCGATGGCCCACTCTCGTTGTTTTAATTTCAAATGTTCACCGATTCCTTGATTTCGATAGTCTGGATGTATGGCCATCATATGTGAACACAAATAGGGCTTTTTACTAAGCTGACTGTAACCTGCAAATCCATAACAAAATCCCACCAGTCGATGACTATCCTTATCAAATGCACCAATGACGACCCCGCCGTTGTGAATGGCAGCCACCATTTGCGGAAGGGAGGTGACTACCTCTTCTCCCCACACCATTTTTTGTAAATCAACAATGTCTGAAAGGGGTTCGAGTTCGGTTACAATCTTATAAGTAAACCTTTGCATAACTGTTCTCCTGTCGCAACACTTTGCCTGCCGTAGTGCCGGTATACTTGCCCTCTTTTACGGCCAACTGCCCGTTTACAAGAACATATTTAATTCCAACCGGCTTTTCTAGTGGGTTTTCGTACGTTGATTTATCATTGACCGTTTTGGGATCAAACACCACAATATCCGCGGCATAACCTTCTCGGATGAATCCTCTGTCTTTTAAACGAAGCAACTGCGCAGGTGCTCCTGTCATCTTACGCACTGCCTGTTCAAGGGTAAGTGCCTGTTTTTCGCGCACATATCGTCCTAATACACGTGGATATGTTCCGTAAAGTCGAGGATGGGGCTTTCCGCCAAAAATACCGTCCGACCCCACGATCTGTAGGGGGTGTCTCATTCCATAAATGACATCCTCTTCATCGCCCCAATGAATGACCATCGTAATACCTGCATTTTCCTCTATAAGTAAATCAAAGGCTGCGTCTGCAGGATCTGCTGCTTCTAATAATTCAGCTACTTCATTCATGTTTTTGCCTTCGGCCCAGCGATTTTTTTCTGTGGAAACAGCCGTAATAATAATGTTTTCCCAACCACAGGTAAGGACCCAGTTTTCGTAGTCCTCATTATTCTTAAACTCTTGTTTTATTTTTTCTCTGATTTCCGGTTCCTTTAATTTTTCTAACAGAGCAGAGGTTCCTCCAGAATGCATCCAAGGAGGTAAAATAGCGTGAAAAACGGTTGATCCGGCGGTATACGGGTATTGATCAAAAGTAATTTCAATTCCTTCGTTACGGCCATCGTCCATTTTTTCAAGAGCTTTTTCAAACTTATCGCGATTCGTTTTACCTGCGACTTTGAAATGAGAAACATGAAGACGAACGCCTGATTGACGGGCGACATCAATGACCTCATCCAATGCTTCTAAGGAGTGGTTGCTTTCGTTTCGAATATGGACCACAAAGCAGCCGTCATATTTAGCTGCCCCTTTGCAGATTGCAATTAATTCTTCTTTATTGGAAAACACATTGGGAGGATAGACCAAACCCGAAGAAACCCCTACGGCCCCCTGCTTCATTCCCTCTTCAACAAGGAATTGCATTTGCTCCATTTCCTCTTGTGTCGCGTGACGACCATCAAAGCCCATGACAAGAGTCCGTACAGCCCCATGGGGTACAAGGTAGGTCGCATTCCCTGTTATATCAGAATCTTCCAAAAACTGAAGATATTCATCGATGGAGTTCCATGGCCAATCACCAATATCTCCGTTAAGTCCTTTTAACTGTTTTTGCCATAACGGCTTGGTTTCTTCCGAAACCGGAGCAACCGAAATACCATCCTGGCCAAATAATTCAGTCGTAACACCTTGTAATACTTTTATATGGTGGATCTCTGGTTTTGTACAAAGCAAATCCGAGTGGACATGCGTATCAATAAATCCGGGTGAAACCGCCAAGCCCTTAGCCTCTATTTCCGTAGTAGCCTTTTCGTTACTCAGGTTCCCTATTTTACGAATGACCCCATTTTTAATTCCAACATCAGTTTTAGTCCACGGATTTTCTGTTCCATCATAAACGTGGCCACCTCTTATAATAAAATCAAACAATCTAATCCCTCCTATTAGTTGTTCTACTGAAACTACTGCAGTATCAATTCGTTTGTAAATGTCTCTTTATTGATCAAATATTGATCAAATATAGTCTTGTTAATTTCATAGCCAATTCCATGAGATGTTGGAACCTCCAGCTTGCCCGGTTTTGATAATATGATCTCTGGTTGAACGATATCATAAGCCCAATAACGATCAGAGGCGGATGTATCCCCAGGGATGCTAAAGTTGTTAAGCGACGAAAGTGCAATATTGTGTGCACGACCGATCCCTGCTTCCAGCATCCCTCCACACCAAACAGGAATATGATTTGATTTACATAGATCATGTATTTTTTTGGCTTCCGTTAGTCCGCCTACACGGCCAACCTTAATATTGATGATTTTGCAGCTTCCTAATTCGATTGCTTTCCTAGCGTCTTCGGCCGTATGAATGCTTTCATCCAAGCAAATGGGCGTAACTAGCTGTTTTTGAAGTTTAGCATGATCAATAATGTCATCGTGAGCCAAGGGCTGCTCAATCATTATAAGGTTATACTGGTCCAATTCTTTAAGGATATGAATGTCATTTAAGGTGTAGGCTGAATTTGCATCAGCCATTAAAGGTAGATCAGGGCCATATTCTTCCCGAATGGCACGAATCACTTTGACATCATGGCCGGGTTTAATTTTCACTTTAATTTTCTTGTAGCCTTCTTCCGTAAACTTCCCCACTTTTTCAAGCACTTCTTCCACAGTATCTTCAATACCGATACTGACCCCTACTTCAATCTCTCTTTTTTCACCTCCGAGAGCTCTTGCAAGTGACACACCTTGATGTCTAGCATATAAATCCCAAATCGCTCCTTCAAGCACAGCTTTAGCCATGTTGTGCCGTCGGATTGGCTTGAAAAGTTCATGAATTTCACTGGGATGGGTGATGCTTTCAGAAGAGAACAATTTAGGTATGAGAAATTCCTTAAGGATATAGCTGATGGTTCCTGTAGTTTCTTCATTATAAACAGGGTATGGAAGAGAAGCACTCTCAGCATAACCTGTTAAGTTTCCACTATGAACACTTACGACGAGAAAATCTTTAAACGGAATGAGGCCGAAGCTGGTTTCAAACCGTATTTTTAGTGGCATACGAAGTCTAGACAATTCCACTTTATCTATTTTCATATCAAAGTCCCTTTCTCTATCTCTATTTGCTGTTAGCGGATCAATCGGTTTCCTGCTTAAAAAACGGAAAAAACTGTTCGCTCGTTTGTTCGTAGTCATTGATACGGTTATGTACCTCTTCCCACTTCGATGAGGCAACGCCAGATACTATGACATTAAGCAACGAAAACATGGTCGCCATCCCATTCAGACCGGTAGGCGAAGGGGTGTACACTTTAATCAACAAATCTGCAAATGATCCTAGGGGAGATAATTCGTTATCGGTGATGGCGATGATTTTTGCTCCCTTTTTCTTCGCGGCCTTTACAAACGATATAGTCTCCTGAGCATAACGCGGGAATGAAAACGCGATGACCAGGCTTTCTTTATCCATGTCTGAAATCAAAGAAATCGCGTCGTCAATTTCTCCTCGATACAGATGGGTATTGCCTTTTACAATGTTTAAACTAAACGCCAGCCAATTGGCTGCTGCATATGAGCTCCTTAAGCCCACAATGCATCTTTTTTTGGAATACAGAATCGCCTCAATAACTTTTTGGACTAAATTCGGGTCCAACGCGTCCAGGTTTTTTTCAATAAAAGCAATCTCCTGCTCCTTAATATGGTGAATAAGATCTACGCTGTTTTGACTGAGGGCTCCAGTAGATACTCTATATTTTTCTAATGGATCAGTTTGTCCATTATCTAATAAATTGGACTGAATCTCCTTTTGCAAATGAGTAAAGCCTTTATATCCAAGCGCATAGCATAAACGGATCACTGTTGTCTCACTAGTTTTGGTCAACTCTCCGACTTCTTTTGCCTTTTGAAAAGCGATATGTTGGGGATGCTCCAGAATAAATTGGGCTACCATTTTTTGACGATTCGTTAGCGTATTGAAATTCTTTCGAATGACTTCGTTGATAGGTTCCATCCGTGATCTTCCTTTCTAGATGTTAGGGTGCTAGGATTGGCACCTACTGTTACATCTCTCACTTCGAATAGGGTTATGCCTTTGTTGTCTGCTTTCTATATTCTTGAACGGAGTCTAAAGGAAAGATCGGCCGATTGATTCGTTCATAATCAAATGACGAAAAAACACAAGTGCTTAAACCAGGTGAATCGACAGTAATAATTTCCTTTGCGATGGACTGGAAGGCAGCTCGAAAGTGCTGACTTGATTTTAAGGCTACAATTTTGTAATTGGCTACATCGATTCCATGAAGCAAGAAAACCTGCTCATCAAAGGTTTGGGCTCTGACGGAGCACACAATAATATCCACATTGCCGGTTTTTAATCTCGCGGATTTTCCAAGATTTACTTTTAATCCTCGCCACATGGGAGAAGATTGAAAAAACTGGCCATCCGATAAACTCTTAACATAAACTTTTAGAGGCAAAGGTTCTCCATGTAATAAATCGGTTTTGCCTCCTAATTCTACATCGATATATGACCCTACCCCAACTTGATGGGCCAACTCTGCTACTTCAGGATCATAAATAAATCCAAAGCACGTATTGGGAGCATTCGCTTCAACCATCGCTTTTAATAAAAATGTTCCATCTCCTGGTGTCCCTCCACCTGGATTATCGGACGTTTCGTTGATAACGATGGGGTAGTCGGCTTTATATAAAGCCTGTTGAATTCCTTCCTCAGGATTGGGGAGATCTGTTTGAAACTCCATTCTCTTCTCCCAGATCATTTTGGCTACCTCGTTCCCCACTTGTTGGGCTAATGAAGGTTTTCCGTTGGTAATGGTGACTACGGAAACGCCAACATCAGGAATATCGGTATAAGGGAACCCGTGGAAGAACGTGCAATCCACCACATCCTGTTTCTTTTCCCATTCCCAGCAAATCTCATTGAGATCCTTGGCTGGAGAATGATAGGTTGTGGAGGTGGGAATCATAAGCGGCAGCTGTTCTAGATGCATAACAGGTTCTATTTCGCCTTGAATAATTTGTTCTAATAACTCAATGGCTTCCCTTCCTCTTTCATGAGAATCCGTATGGGGATAAAAATGAACGCCTAAAAGGGCATTGGCTTCTTGTACCATTAATTCTGTTACGTTAGCATGCAAATCTAATGTTACAACAATAGGAATCTCATATCCTATGGAACGCCTAAGAGCCTTTAGCAAAGACCCCTCTAAGTCGTCCACTCCTTCAGCAACGCCAGCCCCATGTAAAGCAAGACAGATTCCGTCTACGTCTCCTGCATTTTGGATGCTGGTGATTAACTCGTTCTCTAATGTTTCATAGGTTTCTTTCGTGATCATGCCTGACGGCCCTGTAAAGGTAGAAAAGGCAGGTGCGATTTCGATACCAAGCTGGTTGCATTTATCAATAATGCCCCCCACGTAGTCATCAACCCCTAAATGTCTTTCAATAATTTTTTCCTTATAATCCCATTCCCAGCTTTTAAAACGTTCTACTGTCGTTGCCACATTAGAGAATGTATTGGTTTCATGAGCAATCTGCCCTATCGCAATTCTCATACAGTAACTCCTCCTATATAAAATTTTGTACAGTATAAATCAACCTTTTTTCCACGAACGAAGTAACGGTCGAAATAAAATGTTTGTATTCATCTTTAATGACGTTATGGCTGCTTTTTTCGAATATCACTAACTCGTTATCTGGAATTTTTTCGGCAAGTACAAAAGACTCTTCTACTGGCGTAATCCAATCATGACGGCCTGCTATTATCAAAGTAGGACATTTAATAGATTTTAGTTGTCCGATGACATTATACGTTTTTAAGAATCCTTTAAATCCTGCATTTAAAGCTTTAAAAGACCGATTCGATCTTTGATAAGCTTCTGTTCTTTTTTGTAGTTCTAGTTGAGTTGGTTTTGGATTAAATGAAAATGAATATAAAGGTTCCATTACTTTGTAGTATTCCGTTAACTGTTCTTGGGATTCAAATTCTCCGTTCCAGAGGATTTGTGCCATTTTTTGCTGTTCGTTGGTCCCTTTTTCCGATACAATTTTCTTTGCCTTTTCAATAAAATTGAAACTAGGTGATGTTGTGATCAATAGAAGACTGGAAACGTTTTGAGGATATGCAACGGCATAGCTTAGTGCAACCATTCCTCCATAAGATTGTCCCATAAGAACAATCGTCTTTAACCCTAAATATTTTCTTAATGCTTCTAAATCCTCTACATTTTGGTTCAAAGTATAGGTCGATGAAGATTGGCTTTCTGAAAAACCACTTCCCCGATTATCGTATAGACGAGTTGCATCAAATCGGATAATGGGGTTAAATGTGGTTTGTACACCGTGTGATCTCCTCCTGGACCGCCATGGAGGACAAAACAAGTTGGTTTCTCCCTTAATTTCCGCCCTTCGGGGACGAATCCTGAACCTTCAATATCAAAAAATAGACGTGTATCATTTACAATTGCGTACATTTAGTACACCTCCAAACCGATTACTGTTCACTGTGTTGAATTCTCCCCCTTCTTAAATGTTTACTGCTCTTGTTTCTAAGGAATTTTTTGCGTCACCTAAAGTTAAGCAAGCAATAATGGAAATAAGTGAGGAAAAAATTAAAAAGAAAAAGGCCGCATCATAGGATCCATTAAAAGCAGTGATTAAATAGCCCATAACCAATGGAGAGACAAAGCCAGCTAACTGACCACCGAAATTGACCATTCCTGCTGCTGATCCCATTACTGCTGTAGGAAGAATTTTTAGAGGTAATGACCAAATCCCTGCGAACCCTGCATATAAGAAAAAAGCTGAGAGTACTTGATAGGTAATAGCTAATTCAATTGAAGGTGTTTTAAACATTAAGTAAAGGAATAATGCTCCGAGTACTTCTACAATAATCGCAAAATATTTTTCTCGGTTAATAAAATACTTATCTACTAACCAACCTCCTAAAATCATCGCTATTCCTCCAGCAAAGAATGGTAATGAGGCAACGAATCCGGCCTGAAGTAAATCTAAATGACGAACTTTTAACAAGTAAGAAGGTAGCCAGGACGCAAATCCCCATATAACCACATCCAATCCAAACCAGGCTATGACAAGTTTCCACATCGTTGGTGTTGTCAATAAATCTTTTATGGAAATTTTTTTCCCCAGACTTTGACTCTTATCGTTTTCTGGTTGATTTGGCTTCTTTAGAACCAAACCATATACAACCACAAGGACCAATCCAACTAATGCAATGACAATAAACATGTGTCGCCACCCCAGCCACAGCATCATTGGTGCTGCAACCAAAGGAGCTACGGCAGCGCCAAATGCGTTGGAAGATAACATACCCGACTGAGCCTTCGCTCGTTCAGCTTTTGGAAAATATTCGGCAACTGCTTTTGAACTGGCTGCAGGGAATCCGCTTTCACCAACTCCGAAGAAAAAGCGGATGACGAGCAAAGAAGCCAATGACCATGCAAAGCCCGTAAACGCCGTAAACAATGACCATGCAATAAGTGATACAATCATGACTCTTTTTGAACCGTACTTGTCTGCCAAAAAACCTCCTGGAATTTGCATTAAGGCATAACCCGCAAAAAAACTGCTAAGAACAATCCCTAACGATGCAGCACTTAGATGAAGGTCATCACCTATGGCTGTTAGAGCAACACTCATTACCATACGGTCTAAATAAGCAACCATCCATCCTGCAAAAAGAATAAAAAGGATAAAAAACTTATTCTGAGAGAACTCTTGCAAACGCCCCATAATATACCTCCCTAATGATTTTTAAATTAACACGCGGTTTGACTTAAACAATAACTATGGAGTTCATATTCTTTTTTAAAAAGTTTGAACCGAATTTGTGTTTCGGCAGGAGAAGAGTAAATCTAACTTCTGTAGGATACTTGCTGAAGGTCTAAGGGGCGATTCTTACAAATGTCATAGATATGATTCCAGGGTTTTAGTTTTTCAAATACAGCACTAGCTGTTATGACATCGGTATCTGCGTAACGTTTTCCAATGATTTGCATTCCGACGGGAAGTTGGTCTGCAAGCCCTGCAGGTATGGATGCACATGGATGACCCGTAAAATTAGTGAGGTATGTCATACACCATCCAATTAATGAGTCGATATCCTCACCGTTAATTTGACTCGGCCCGACCGTGTTTCCACCATGGCCGTTCTCCGTTGGGAGGGATGCTACAGTTGGTGTGATTAATAAATCATACTTTTTAAAAACGTTTTGAATCTTGTCATAAATGGTAGTACGCATAATTTGATCTTGGTTAACATCAAGCATGTTCATCTGGTAAGCCTTCTCAATCCATTCAAGATACTGAGGAGGTAAATCTTCTCGATGATCCTTTAATAAATCAATTCCCTTACTTTTATAATTTTCGAATATTGAAATGGACCCTCTCATTACGATCCGATTAAAGAGTTCGCTTAACTCACGTTGATCGTAAGGAATACCAATATCCACTTCTTCAACTGTAGCTCCAGCCTGCTCGAATAATTTTACGGATTGGGCAACGGTTTGTGCAACACGACTATCAACCGGGTAAACGTCAAAATTTGGACTGTAGGCAATTCGCCAATCTTTGATAGAACCCTTTAATGCCGAGAGGAAGTCCACTTTTTGATTTAGACAATAAGGATCCCGATCGTCATATCCAGTTAACATGTCAAGACTTAGTGCGCCGTCTTCGACAGTCCGCGTGAGGGTTCCCTCTGATGAGAAAATGTACGTTCTAAAACCATCAGGTCGTCCTAGGAAAGGAACGCGTCCTCCAGAAGGCTTAAAACCATAAATTCCACACCATGCGGCTGGGATTCGAGTGGATCCACCGGTATCCGATCCTTGAGCAATGGGAACAAGGCCATCAGCCACTGCAGCGGCGCTGCCACCAGATGATCCTCCTGGATTTCTTCTTAAATCGAATGGATTTCGTGTAGGTCCAAACAAGTAATTATCTGTCACCCCACGAAAACCTAAAACGGGACTATTCGTTTTACCTAGTAAAATACCACCTGCCTTTTCAAAACGTTCCCCATAAGCACAATAGTGGTTTACTACATTATCTTTAAATGCTCTGACGCCTCCAAAGGTAGAAATCCAGCCGGGCTTCGCACCGAACAAATCTTTTAAAGCAGAGGGCACACCATGAAAAATGCCAACATCTTCTCCGGCTAGTAAAGAACGTTCTGCCTCCTTTGCTTTGTTCAACGCGTCATTATAACCAAAGTAGACAAAGGCATTTAAACTTTTATTTCTTTCCTCAATACGACTGATAAAGGCTTCTGTCACTTCTACAGGAGAAAATTCACGGTCTTTGATTTTAGAAGCTATCTCACTTGCAGACATAAAGGCCACTTCATTATGAGAAATCATATAAAACCTCCAACTAATGACTTTAAATCATACTGGATATCCAATCCACTATAACCCCCTTTTTGAAGTCTAAACTTCAATAAAATTAATAATTTGAAGTTTAAACTTTATGCATTAAAGTTTAAACAATTTAGAAGATTTAGTCAATTACTATTTTATTTTGTAGAACGTTATAACGAATTGTACATTTTTGGTGAACCAAAAAAAAAAGGCGAGATTGGAATGGATTCTTCCAAGACTCGCCTCTTTCTATAATTTGAACCAAATATAATTGAATATGTAACTTTCTCCTTTTGATCAACATGCCAGTGCATATAATAATTATTGATTTTGACAAGCATATTCTTGTTGATACAGTATCTTAAATTTCTTGATACCCTATTATTAGAAAAGATTAGGAAATCTTAAATCGCTAGTTATACTATAAGGAGCTAAAGATTTAGTAAAGAACTTTTTTAGGCGGTATTGGTCTGCCGTAGTTAACTTTTGAATTTCAATGATAATGTCCTTCAATGCAGTACTAAACAACTCTCTCTCGTAATATTTTCATCCATTATAGAACAAGTGTTCGTTTTATTCAAATAGAGTTATTTAACATAGCTTTAAACATAAAAAGAGATCCTTTTAAAAAGGACCCCAGCTTGTAGACAAAGTATATGTCTACAAGCTGAAAGACCCCCAAAAGGGGTCTTTTTTGACTTGTATTGAATTCTATATACAGTATATATCGTTGCATGAAACCATAAATAAAATTTTTAATCTATAGAAAAAACCTTCTAGTCCTTTGGTGAGAATTACTTATATGAGTCCTCATTAATTTCTCTGCCATTTGATGATTTCGTTCTTTAAGGGCCATAATAATTTCTTGATGCTCGGACCATTCCTTCTTTACCGTTTCAATATCTAAATCCCGACGTGCATAAATCAAGTACCTTTCTATTCTTTGCAAAAACTGTTCAATAAGTTTTCGTAAATTTTCATTGTGAGCATACTTTAAAATCGTACCGTGAAGCTCTACATTCATCTGCATGACCGTTTCCAAGTTACCTTTACAGCTTTCAATTGAGAAATAGCGCTGCTTCATTTCTTCATGTAGCCAGTTTATTTCGGCTTCAGGGATTAGCAGTGTGGCCTTCCGCGCGGCAAAGCCTTCCAACTCAATCCGTAGCTCATATAATTCATCGAGCTCTTGCAAACTCATTTCTGCAACGGTAACCCCTTTATATGGGATAATGTGTACGAGTCCTTCTGAAGCCAATCGGGTTAGTGCCTCGCGTATCGGGATATTGCTGACATTTAAATCCCGTGCCATTTGGTCAATATTAATCTTTTGTCCTGGTGAAAGACTGTAAGAGTAAATTTGGTCTTTTATTACTGTGTATATGTCTTCAGTAATTAATTTTCGTTTTGTTGGTCCATTCTTTTTCATATACAGTCACCTTGCAATTTTTTGATGTTATTCCCATTATTACTTAAGCCAGATATGGTCGGGCTCATCATATGGTTTCAAGTTTCTCCCTGTATCTCCGGCCATGAACCACAGATAATACAAACGATATCCGCCGGCAGCGCTAATAGGATGATATCCCTTATCAATGGCATAACTATCTCCATTTCTTATGATATATGCCTGATCGATGCTTTGGTCCTTAGTGTAGTGCATCTGTATACCAAAACCTTGTTCCGGTTGAAATTGATAATGATACACCTCTTCAAAATCCGGCTCTTCTGGATAAAATTCCCCATCGTGCTTATGTGGAGGATAACTTGACCAATTGCCAGTTTCATTGTAGGTCTCACCTAATACCATACGATGTACCCTACCATCCCCATTTTCAGTAATGATATCATGTACTTCGCGTATCCAGGTATCTTTTCCCCTAAGATTAACAGTAATATCATTAGGTCTAATGACAAAAGGGGAGAATTTGTTTTCTGCTTTTACTTTGCATACTGCGATTTGTAGAAACTTAGTCTCAGCAATTACTAGATATTCCGATTGGTAAGGTATATAAACTACGGTAGCTTTCCCATCAAATACGTCGCTTCTCCCACCTAAATTTCCCCATTTCTCTTGTTCACTGGAAATGGTCGCCATGCCTGATAGAATTACTAAAGCCGTTTCATAATTGCCCGTTTGGGTTGTAAACGTTTCGCCTTCCGTTAAAACTATTTTTCCTAATGCAAGAAAATTTAATATGTCATTATCTTCCTTGATAATATCTTGATAACCTGTTACTTCCGATGATTTAAATAAACACGACATATCCGCTCTCCTATCATAACAAAAAGTTAGAAGAAATAAAGCGGTCAAAACTTGACCGGTTATCTCAAAATATATACTCTTACCAATGATTTCGATAAGGAAAATTGGTCATTGATTCTGCCCCATCTTTACGGATGACAACGCTATCCTCAATTCTTAATCCACCAACTCCAGGGATCAGTAATGTAATGACATAAGCTAAAGTCTGATTTTCCTTGAGTACTGATTTCATTCCAGGTGCCAAAATAGGGAGCTCTTCTTCGGGATCCATACCTAGTCCATGACCCACACCTCTCCCTTCGCCAGGTGAATGAATATAACCGTATTTAGCTAAAACTTCATTGGCGGGATAGCTAGCTTCTTCCCCAGTTAAACCAGGGCGTAAGTACTTAAATCCAGTTTCATACGCTTCTAAAGCTGCATCGAACATAGCTTGCGCCTCTTTAGATACACTTCCAAAGGTAGCACCACGTGCCATGTCAGATGCGTAACCATTATATCTGCAGCCCATATCTATTAGAAGGGTATCCCCATCCTTAAGCTTCCGATCAGTTGGTCTGGCTAAATAATAATCGGATGAGTTCTCACCAGTTTGTACCATAATATCAAATGCGACGGTATCTGAACCATTGGCAAACATGGCAAGATACGCTTCCTTTGTCAGTTCTTTTTCAGTTGCCCCTTCCCTGGCAGCATCTTTGATTGCTTCAATCCCCAAATCCGCTAAATATCCGGCAACTTTCATGTTTCGAATTTCATTTTCACTTTTAATCGATTTTAATACATCAATGATCACAGTCGGTTCAATTAGAATATCAGGCAATGATTTTTGAACCACATTCCAGAATTCCAATGCCATATACTTGTACCCGGCAATACCGACTCTTTTTACATTACCCGATGCAGCGTACTCATCAAGTACGGGACCCAGATCCTGTCTGATTCCACGGACGTCCTTCACCACCGAAGCTGCTCCGATGGAAGTCAAGCTACTTTCGACAAAAAGAATAGGGTCTCCCTTTAACGGCACTAATACAATTGCAGGGTACGGAAATATCCCATCAAATGCTCGATAATTGGATAACCAGCGAACATTGCTCATTCGATAACTATCGGACCACGCGATAATGAGATCATATCCTTCTCTGGCCATTTCAGCTTGGGTACTGCGGACACGATCCATGTATTCTTCTTCAGGGATTTCATGGAATTTACTATTTAATTCAATGCTTGGGTGCATGTTAACCATCCTTTTTTTCTTTAGTTAGTTTTTGTCTTTAAAGTATTAGGTTCGTTATTTTGTGATGAAACTTTATTCAGATCTTTTCGATAAGTTTCGCTCGCAACAAAGATGGACACAAAACTTATGACGCCTAATATAATCATAAACAATGCGATTGGCCAATAGTGTCCTGACCAAGATAGTAGGGCTGTGGCAATAAAAGGTGTTGGACCGCCTATTAACATACCTGAAAGTTGATAACTGATAGAAGAACCAGTGTATCTTGTTTTTGTGTCAAAACGTTCCGCTATGAAAGCTGACATTGGCGCAAATGTTGCTCCATGTCCGACAGCAATCCATAAAACTAGAGCGATCCATATCAACAGCATATTTTGGGTCTCTACCAACCAGAAAAATGGGAATGAGAATAATACAAAAAATAGAGATCCAGCCATAAATACAGGTCTTCGACCGACTTTATCAGACAGGGCACCGAACAGAGGAATTGTAAAGAGTTCGACTGCTGCCCCTACAGACACACCTGTTAAAAACAAGGTTTTATCCAAAGACAAATATTGAGTAGCGTATAATAGAACAAAAACATTTGAAATATAATAACTTGCGTCGTTGGCGAAGCGGGATCCCAAGGCGATAAATATATCTTTTTTGGAGGTCTTCCATACTTCTTTTAACGGATTCTTAATTTGATTTCCCGCCTCTTTGGCCTGAAGGAAAGCAGGTGTCTCCATAACTTTTAAACGGATAAACAATCCAGTAGCTACCAAAAGTATACTTAGCAAAAAGGGAATTCTCCATCCCCATGCCAAGAATTGATCCCGTGGAAGAGCTGAAAACGCAGAGAAAACCACAGTTGAAAGTAGTAGTCCTACAGGAACACCCATTTGAGGAAAACTACCGTAAAAACCTCGTTTGTTTTCAGGCGCATGTTCAATTGCCAACAGTACAGCCCCACCCCATTCTCCACCTACGGCTATTCCTTGCACGACTCTAAGGAATAAAAGTAAAATTGGTGCCCATACTCCTATTTGTTCGTAGGAGGGTAAAAAGCCAATAAAGAAGGTACCGAATCCCATTAACAATAAGCAAATAATCAGTGTGGTTTTACGCCCTAATTTATCCCCATAATACCCAAAAATAATCCCTCCAAGCGGTCTCGCAAAAAAACCAGCCCCGAAGGTCGCAAACGCTAACAAAGTACCGACTAGCGGATCATAGTCAGGGAAAAATAGAGTATTAAACACCAAAGCTGCTGCAGTTCCGTAAAGGAACCAATCGTACCATTCAATTGCTGAGCCAATTAAACTTGCCGTGGCAACTTGTCTCATCTCTTTTTTCGAAAGAGCCATATTTCACCATCTCCCAAGCTAAAATAAATTTAAAAAATCGTAAATCATGTACGATTTACGATAATCATACATTAAAAGCGCTTTCAAAACAATATATAATTTATAATTTTCTAACTTTTTTGTTAACGTCCGATTATCATTCCACGGAATTAGGTGTTATTGCTGTTTGAATCGTCCGATTGCTGACTGCATTTCATTTCTATATTATTACATTAATAATATCCATCGAGCATCTGAAGACAGGAAAAGACGCCTTCCAAGTATACCTTTTTCAGCTTCGGCCAATTTATCTACACCACGAAGCATGGCCCGGCAGGAATCCTCGAGTAAAAAAACAGCAGCCTGTTTTAATAGGGTCGAATGGCCAAGAAAGATCTCGGTGAGACTAAATATTTAGTCTTGTTAAATAAATTAAATCCATTAAAATTCGGTGGCCAAAATGTGGTCAATGCTCTTTTTACTAATAAAACTGACCACCAAAAGAATAAACAAAAGCCCCCTAATACCTATGGTATCAAGGGGTTCAAGGTTTCATCGGTGAGTTTATACACATAGACTTGCTCTTCTTTTCTCTGCTTTCTTCCTCTCCTTCCAAGAAGCGAAAGGTCTTTCGCTTGATCGAATGTCATTTCTAAATACTTATAGACAATCGATCTTGAGATCTTAAGCTCTTTAGCGATTTGCGCTACTTTAAACTAAACTTTCTCTTCTTTTTTCATCAGGACAAGTTTGACAGTATTACTTGTTTATACAAAAAGCATTGGCTTAAAGGGCCAATGCTTTTAACTTATATTGTAATCACTTTAAATAGTTATTTACTTAGTTATCAATTACTCTAAACGCTGCAGAAGTTGGCGTGCCTCGTAAAGGGCCCAAACAATACGATTTTGCCCTCTGGTTAAATGGGTTTTTAACACTTTGTATTGATGTGAGCCATCCGTTAATTGATTAAAGCCTGTTGCCGGCGCGATATCAGGAAGAGCTGGAACATTCAGTGCTGGATCATGACGAAACTTTCCTTTTCTTGAGAAATTTATTGGCACAAGAATACGTGCTAATTTCTCTATGACCTCATTCGCTTTCTTATCTTTAGGGTCAGTGACATCTAATCCTTTTAGCTTTTCTACTTTTTCATAAAACGCGACTAAATCCTGCTGAAGGCTGTCGACTTCATCTTGTGCGGGACTAAAATCAAAGTGTGAACCGGCTTGTTGCTGTTTACCATACTCCTCGTTTCTTTTCAGTTTATTAGAGGCGGAAGTCGTTGAAAAACAAGTTCGATCAACAACCACCCTTCTTAAACTGTCGAGGCTGCCGTTTAGAAAAACAATCGATGAGTTTAATTTTTCTATCCAGCCCACGATTGATGAGCGAAGAATTCGAGAACTAATGACTCTTTCTTTCTTGAAAGAACATGAAAATCCTATCTTTCTGGGACCGCCTGGCATTGGAAAAACACACTTAGCTGTGTCCATTGGCCTTCAGGCCATTTCTCAAGGGTATAAAACCTATTTTGTATCTGCTCACGACCTAATTATTCAGCTGAGAAAAGCCGATTCCGATGGTAAATTGGAAAAGAAATTACGTTCTTTTGTAAAACCTAGGCTTTTAATTATCGATGAGATGGGCTATATGAAACTGGATATCGGAGATGCCCACTACCTGTTCCAGGTCATCGCCCGACGTTATGAGAAGGGATCCATTATCTTAACGTCCAATAAATCATTCGGTGAATGGGGAGAAATGGTCGGCGATCCGGTTATCGCAACAGCCATATTTGACCGACTGCTTCACCATTCACGCATCTTTAACCTGAATGGTGAAAGCTATCGGCTGAAGGAAAAACGCAACAAGGATAAGCTCGAAAAATAGAAAACTGGGGATTTTTATACCGGACATTTTGGGGAAGTTATAACCGGCCTTGATCCACCCATACGATTTATTGTTATTTATATTGTACAGCACTCGTTTTGCATTAATTAATAACCACATCATTTTTGCATAAGGTAACAAAAGCATTCATTGCTCCCGTATCTAATATAACAACATACTTAGTTTAAACATCGGTTAAATTCGTCCGAATTTCTTTAACAGTTCCTCAATACTAGCGCCTTTTAAAATTTCTTCACGGGTGGCGGTTTCTTTATCCGCTTGCTCACGAGCCTTAATATAGACGGCTTCTAAATCCTGATATGGCACTACAGCAACACCAATTTCATCTGCAACGATTAAATCACCAGGATTCACAATAACTCCACCACAATTAACCGGTACATTAATTTCAAGTGGTTCCTTACGCCCCGAATAGGCGGTATGTGCAGCACGAGGGCCGCATACCTTTGCAGTTATAGGAAAATCAAGCATTCTAGCTTCATCTGTGTCACGGCAACTTCCGTCAATAACAGCACCAACTACCCCAGCATTTCTTGCTAAACCAGACATTAAACCTCCCCAGATAGAAGTTTCTGTTTCACCAAACGCATCAATAACTATTACATCACCAGCCTTAGCAATCTGAAAAACATCTAAACAATCAACGATATCTCCTGCAGTTAACTTGACAGTGATAGCAGGACCAATGATTTTCTTATCTGCTGCTTTCGGTTTCATATCATGACGCATCACATTAGCGCGTTCCATCGCATCGCTTACGACGCAAGATAACGATAATACATCTTTCATTTCGCGAAATGGATTAATCAGATTTCCATTAATTTCTGGTCTTGCATTGATAATTTTTTTCATAGGAATTTAACCCCATTCAAATTTTTGTATTGTTTAGCTTTATTTGTGATTTTCTCGAAATTATGAGCATTGATTTTCCCAGCCTTCTTTTTAGCATCGTTACTCTTTTTATCGTTCCTATGCAACCTCAAATTTTATAAGAAAAATCAACTACTTTGTTTATATTGCCTTCAAAATTACCATGATACGCATTTTCAATAATAGATTTTATATCGTTTGCTTTGGTAATTCTAGGGTTAATAAGTACATTGCCACTTCTCATTGAATCCTCTACTAATTTGGGCAATAAATCCAGTGAGACTCCCAACTCTTTTATATTAAGGGGAATATTCATCGCTCTGTTCATTTCAATAACAGTGCCAATCGCTTTTTTAGCTGCCTCTAAACTAGATAATCCAGTCACGTCTTGTCCTAAGGCGATGGCTATATCTTTAAATTTCTCAGGACATGCTGGGAGATTAAATTCCATAACAAATGGTAAAAGTGCTGCGTTTGCTATTCCGTGTGGAATATCAAAAACACCTCCAAACGTATGAGAAATAGCATGTACATTTCCTAAGCGAGACTGTGAAAATGCAGCCCCTGCGATCATAGAGGACACAAGCATTTTTTCCCTGCTTTCTATATCAGTTCCTACAAAGTAAGCTTTCATTAAATTTTCTCCAATTATTTTAACTGCATAAATGGCTAAAGCCTGGCTAACGAGATTTGAAGTTTTTGATGTGTAAGATTCAATGGCGTGAGTTAATGCATCCATACCCGTCGAAGCTGTAATGTCTTGGGGTAAATGCAGAGTGAGGGTTGGATCTAGTATAGCTAAAGTCGGAAATAAGTAGGGGCTAATCACTGCAGCTTTAAATAATGAATGTTTATCAGTTACAATAGTCGAAGCCGTTACTTCACTCCCTGTCCCTGCTGTAGTTGGTATGGCTATGATTGGTAGTGAGGGATTGGTAAGATTGCCAACCCCTTCATAATCCAAAATATCGCCTGGGTTGGTAGCCATCACTGCTATTCCCTTCGCAGAGTCAATACTACTTCCACCACCTATTGCTAATACAGCTTCACTTTTATGGTGCTTAAGATACTCGGTTCCCCTATGAATCGTTTCAGCTGATGGATTAGGTTCTACCTCATCATAAATTTCATAATCTATGTTGACAGCAAAGAGTGATTTCTCAATTCCTTCAAGCAGATTAGCTGATCTTACTCCTTTATCCGTGATGATCAATACTCTGGTAACTCCTAATTCTTTAATCATTTCACCGGTTTTATTGGATAGTCCATTTCCGCATTCCACTCGTGTCGGCAAAAAGTATTTATATAGAAATAAAGACATGACTTTTGTCGTCCTTTCTGTTCTCGAAATTTAATAAAGTCGATTTTCCCCATATCGTAGGAAGAACCGACTCTCTAATCCATCTTATAGGTTTACAACAATTCTGTTATTTTCAACCTCTACATCGTAAACCTTTACTTTATATTTATTGGGGTCAACAAGTGACTGACCTGTCTTAACGTTGAATTCCCATCCGTGCCAAGGACACACCAAGATTTCTCCATCCATTCCATAAATATATTCATGTGGTTTTGACGCCAATGTTGTTCCTGTAAATGTACCTTTACACAACTCCGCTTGTTCATGGGGACATACATTACGAATAGCAAAATAATTCTCACCATCGTAGTAAATACCTATGCTTCGCCCCTCTATATTTAATATTTTGCAATCTCCAACTTCTATCTCTCCAACTTCAGCAGCATTGTATTTTCTCATCTAGAGACACCCTCTTTTTCAAGATGACTATGGTTAAGTTCGTACAGTTCCGCTGCGTTTTCATAAGCTATACGTCGACGCAACTCGCCTGGTAGCTTATTGAGCACAAATGTCGGACTATCATTGTCCCAATGTGGGTAATCTGTAGCGAACAAGACGGTTTTTTCAGCTCTCATCATGCTGAGCATTTGTATAAGTTCATGATTTTCAGGCTCTTCAATCGGTTGTGTAGTGAAACGACAATGTTCAATAATATATTCACTCGGTTTTTTCTTTAACCATGGGACTTCATTCCTCATACCCCGAAAATTCTTATCCATTCTCCACATCAAATGAGGGACCCATGCTAAACCTCCTTCTATAAAAATCACTTTTAATGTTGGAAATGTTTCAAATACGCCTTCACAAACGATACTGTTCAATTGTGACATGTGGTGGATCGCCAAAATATTGTGTCGTTCAAAATTGGTCGTTGGTTGGCCAACTGCTGAAATTGGAGGATTAATGCCGTCCCCTTCACCGCCACCATGAATAGCGACAACCAAATTATTACGTACAGCCGCTTCATAAATCGGGTAAAATCTTCGTTGTCCAAAAGGTTCTCGAGATCCTACAGGCAGAAGTACCTGAACCACTTTAGGATGGGAACCAAGACGATCAATCTCACGCGCAGCCAAGACCGGATCCTGCGTCGCTACTAGAATAGAAGCTAAAAATCGATCATCTGTTGGTATCCAATGATCAAGCGTATAGTCATTGAAAGCTGAGGCAATTGCCGCAGCATAATCCGGATTATTATGTGCTGAAACGGTGAGGAGACTACCTGTTAGAACAGCTTTTGAAATATTATAACGATTTAGTGCATCTTCTATAGCGTATTGTGGATCTGAGCCTGGTGGTAGACCCTTACCAGGTGATGCATCCCTTCGTGATAATGGAATAGGTTTAAAGATAGTGATGGGTAATGTTGCTTCCGGGGCACATAATCTAGGCCACCATACCCTGGGAAGATAAGGTTTTAAATCTTCAAAGCTTTTTAATGTTTGATGAAAGTCGCAATCGATAATACTTGATGATTTCGATTTTGTAGGGGCTAAATCCATACAAACCACCCTTTTATTTAAATTTGTGATGTATTTCAATCCTATAGAACTAATTTTAAATATTATCCGACAGTTTTTGAACTACCTGAATCTAATTTTGATCCCGTTAATTTTACTCCTCGGTGCCCTTTCCACAATGGGATGACTGCGATTGCCGTTAAAATGAGCCAGATGTCTAGCAAATAAAAACCAATGTTAAATGAGTTGGTTTTATCCACAATCATTCCAAACAATGCGGGTCCAAAGCTTCCAACGATGTAAGTTAAACCATTAAAGACTCCGAAAGAGATTCCCGCTACATTATGCGGCACCATTTCCTGAATAACTGCATACATAGGCCCTAACGTGAATGCCAATAATCCCACAGCCAATGAAATTAACAGGACTGACATGCCAACGTAGCTTGTAAGTATACCCATATATGAGAGAGCTGCCGCCAGCACATATCCGATTGACCAAAGGAGGGCTCTAATCCGAACTTTCCTGTCACCGATCAATCCACCAAGTATCGTTAAGATGGTCGCCGCTATCCACGGTAGGACTGCTATTAAGCTTGCTAATTCAAAACCTAGATGACGCTGTTCTTTAAGATAGGATGGCATAAAAGTACCAATGCCCCAGAATCCTACAGTGTACCCACAATATGAAAACACACAAAGCCAATACCTGTAGTTTTTGAAGACTACACCGGCTTGCTTCCAAAACCCGTCCTCCTGGATAAATTGCTTTGCCACAATCTGTCCAGAACGGATATACAGAAGCTCATTTTGAGTGATGTAGGGATCCTGTTCAGGAGTGTCTCTAGTCCAGAACCACATAAGGGGAAGAGCAATAAATAAACCAATCGCCCCCAGGACATAGAAACTCATTCTCCATCCGAACGCAGAGATGATCCATGCTATCACTGGATAAGAAAAGACCGGAGCCAGATATAACCCTGCCAACCATGCAGAGTTGGCTCGCGCTCGCTCTTTGTCCGGAAACCATTTGGCAACAATCATATTGCAGGCAGGTGTCATAATAGATTCACCAATACCAAGAAGGATTCGAAGAACAATTAAAAAGAAATAATTACTCGTTGAACCCATTAATACCATTAAGACCGTCCAAATTACGATAGATATTGAAACAGCTTTGCGACCACCTATTTTATCGCCCAATGGCCCTGTCGCAAAATTAGCAAGCCCATACGGAAATAAAAACGCGGTCAATAATAATCCCTGTGAAGCTTTATTTCCGTCAATGCCAAAAGTCTGATTGAAATCTTGATTTGCAATAAGCACAGCCACGTTCGTACGGTCAAAATACGCGACAAAAAATGCAAAGGAGATCGCAATTGCCACTCTGAATCTGATTTTTGTCGGAAATAGTATAGGTACGTTCCTATTAACTTCCATCACTATCCTCCCTTAAGTCCCTACACCCCTGTTTGAAGTGTAGGGTAGATATTAAGCGCTATACAAATCCCTATAAGTGATCTTTAGGCTTATCAGTATATCAACTCTTTCATTTCAATATTGTTTTCTTTACAATAATCCTGATACAGTTTAAGCTTCCTAAACACATCATCCTGATAGGTAATCTTATCTTCATCATCTAAGTATTGTACGGTCCCCTCGAGTATAAAGAGAGTAATCATTTCTTCTACGCCATCTACAACCAAAGTATGGATATCACCCGGTGGTTCATAAACAAATGTACCCGGCTTCGCTACCCATTCTCTTTCCAGATACCGCCATTCTCCCTGAATGGTATATGCCAGTACTTGTCCACCCGTATGACGGTGACGGTTGACTTGACCTCCTGGTTTAACTTTAAGTAGGTTAATCCATCGGCCTGTGGCAATATCAAAGCGAACTGGTTTAAACCACGCACGTTCTGTCTGGGGAATCCAGGGGATTTCGTTTAAATCAATCGCCCTATCATTTAATTGAATTAATTCGGTAAATTGATCAAGTGTTTGTTCCATCGGTCTTTCCTCCTACAGTTATTTTGTCTTTTTCATAAGAACTCGTTGGCGGAAACAAGACTGGATCTCCAGCCAACAAACCACCATCCACCGGAAGATCAACTCCTGTAATAAAACTTGCATCCTGTGAACAGAGGAAATCAATTACTGAAGCCACTTCATCAGGGGTGCCAAATCGTCGTTGAGGTGTTCGTGATAATATCCGTTCACGAAATACACTATCTTTAGTTGCCCCGGAGGATAATGGTGTCTCTATATAGCCTGGGCTAACTGCATTGACTCTGATGTTGTATTCTGCCCAATCTACGGCAAGGCATTTAGTGACTTGTACCACACCTCCTTTGGAAGCAGCATAAGACAATAAGTTTTTACTTCCATAATGGGCTAGCATGGAACCGAAGTTCACAATAGCTCCGCCACCTGCTTCAATCATAAATGGCTGAACAGCCTGACACATGAAAACGGTTCCAATTAAATTGGTATCTAAAACAGCACCTATTTCATCTTCACTTACATGGATGGATGGACTTCGACGGATAATTCCCGCCGCGTTAACCAAATAATCAATGCGTCCAAAATCTTTTGCAACATCTGATGCAACCTTCTTAGCAGTCTCTTGGTCAGTAACATCTGCCTCATAAAAACGAACTGTTTTTCCCTGTTCTAAAAAAGAGGCCTCCAAACACTTCCCATTTTGCGCTGAAATATCTACTACTGCCACAGGAAATCCCTTATGGGCAAACCTCTCTGTCACGGCCTTTCCTAAACCAGAAGAGCCTCCTGTTACCATAATCACTGGTCTCTCATTCATTTCTTTACCTCACAATCAAAATAAAAAATTTAATGTAAGCGGTTTCAAATAAGTTATCATTCAACTTATCGTTCATTGACCACATGATCACATACTCGAAGACTGTAAAAACGATTCATTTACTACTTCTTAGTCCCTATTAATCATCTCCTTCACAATATCTGATATCTAATATATTAGTTATTATATCATTTTAGATTAGTCTGTCAATTATGTTATTTTCAAAATAAAATTTTTTTTTTGCTCATTTCTTGATATATTAGAGATTACCACTAATTTAATGATCTATAATGTTGAAAGGATACCTACTATGGAGTTTGATAACAGTAACTTATATGATCGTGTTTATATATATCTTCGTGATAAAATTCTTTATTCTCAACTTAAGCCCGGTTCAAGGATTGATTATCATCAAATTACCGATGAACTAAAGGTCAGCAGAACACCTGTACGCGATGCATTAAACCGTCTTCAACAAGATGGATTGGTCGAAGTTAAACCTCGATCGGGATCCTATGTTAGTACACCTCATGTTAAAGATATTGTTGATATCTACGACTTAAGAAAAGCACTAGAGCGCCAGGCGGTTGAGCTAGCTGCATTAAATATCTCTAAAGATACATTAACCTCATTGCTTGAAGAGGCAAATCAAGTAGAGTCTGCCATCAAAGGTGGAGAAACTAATTCATTTTTTCAAGCGGATAGAAATCTTCACCGGACGATAATTCGGCATTCTAACAATCAAAGATTAATTTCAATCATGGATAATTTAGAGATGCAAATTAAATGGTTTGGAATTATTATGACCAGAAATTTGGACAGACCATTACAAGCAAACGAAATGCATAAAAAGATACTACATGCGCTTCTTCATTCGAAAATAAATAAAGCGCAGCTTTTAATGGAAGAGCACATAGAAGAGATTAAGCAATCTATTCTCAGTGATTATTCATAATGTTCTTTAACAGCCATGTGATGATTAAAGTCGTTAGTCATCTTATCGCCCCCTTTACGTTGAAGTTCCTAAAAAGATATATCTAAATACATCATAGGGACCTATATCGACAAACAACCATCCTTCTGAGCTAGCAGATACCATTTGCTTCTTTGTTTCACCTTGGGGAAGAGCAGTATCTGGGCAGAATCTTATTGTAGATGTTATGTCGGTAGTAACATTTAAAACAATACATACTAAATTTACTTTCACACTTTGTCACCAAGGTGAGTATCTGCCTTAACTACATCTTCTTACATTCACTTTATGGAACATAAAAAGGCAACTTTGCCAAAGGGGCAGTTGCCTTTATTTTCTATTAACTTTACCACGATCTCTACGTGTCAGGTCTGTATATGTGGCAACACATGTGACGTCAGTGAGACTAAATGTTTAGGCTTGTTAAATAAATTAAATCCATTAAACTTCGGTGGTCAAAATGTGGTCAATGAGCATTCCACTAATAAAACTGACCACCAAAAGAACAAACCAAAACCCCTTAACTCCAATGGTGTCAAGGGGTTAGATCTTAATACATGCTCATTTATTGTTTAAGTTCCCAAGGCGTCTCTCTAGGTTTGATAATGACTAAATCCACATAAAACCAACACTTTCGACAGGTAAGTGTTCATATACGCCGACCACATATCGGACAGGGGATAATAAATCCTTATTTCTTTTCTTCACTTTCTTTTCCTCCTGATGTATGTATTTTAAATCTATAGTATAATTTCATTATACTTACTAAAAATCACAAATTTTTAATATTTAAGGAAGTGGACGTTTGAGCAAGAAACTTAGATTCAGAATAAGTCTAGTCCTTACAGTCATTTGCTTTTTTATTCCTGCACCTAATACTGAACAATACCCGGGAGCAAGCTACTATGGATGGCCATTGACATCTTTTGTCCATCACACGTGGGGAATGAATTTATATACCCCTTATGGATTGAATCCATTTGGTAACTTTATATTCTTTTATTTTTCACTATGGCTACTCATTAAGATAGTCTCATCCATTTCCCATTTCCATTCAGACAGGAAAAGTAGTTCCTAAGACACAAATGCACAGAATTGGGACAATGTAATTCAGCAGTATGGGACTGTTAAACATATTTAATCTCCGCCTTTTTTTTAAGCTCCTCTTAAATCATTATATATATCGCGAGCGTCATCAACAGGAACATAAATATTATTGTAGATATGATATGCAACGTGCGTTCCATACCCAAGACCAGCAACAATAGCTACAATTATAAATCCCGTCCCCCCTGTAACTGCACCTACTGCAGCAGTATGCGCAGTAGCCTGTTCTAAAGGAACAAGTATTGTTAGATTAATATATCCTCGTTAACTTGATTTCCTTCTGATTTTGGCTTCCAGAGCAAAAAAACCGATGAGGATAATTACACTAGCGACCATACCGGTATTTGCAGGAATTACCTTCCCATTTGACAGGCCGAACATTAAAATTAATAAAAGAGTAGCAATAATTCTTAAATACAAAAGCGAATTATTCATTAATAATTCTTCCACCTCCTTCTAAACAAGTAAAACATTAAGGAACCAATAGTAGAATTAACATATATAAACCAATGAAAATCATAATCACCTTCAGGGGAAGGATCTATGTATCCAAGCAAGACAAATATACTCCCATAGAAGTACTTCACCAATTAAACAACCTGGTAGAAAATAAACGAACCAAATGTGATAATCGATGGTATCTCCATGGCAGAAAGACCTGCCTTGAAGTTATCAAGTGACTGCCTTCGATAAGGACTAAGTAAGACGCCCACTAATTGATAAATGATCACCACAAAGTATGCAGCAATACACCCTCTTAGAAAAAATAACCACTCTCCCAAAAATTCTTTTTTCTCCATTTTGACTCCTTCCCATATACCGTACGATACATTTAATTTTACCATTCTACCTTACCTTTTGTTAAAATTTACCATTATGTATTGGTGAGTAATCTTCGGTTCCAATAAATTGGTTCCAATAAATCGATTATGGTAAACTTCTTGTTGGTGATGAACATGTTTATTAAACCAATGTTATTGCATACTTCCCCTGTCCCCTTCTCAGATCAGGATTATATATTTGAACCAAAGTATGATGGAATCCGAGGATTCCTGTATTTGTTGACAATATATAAAAAGACGAGGGTTTTAGACTGCCATATTGAAATGAGACAAGAATAAAACACCTTTATTAGGCTGCCATTTGACCAAATTCTATGGGTGAATGGTAGCCTGATTTTTCTTGTATTCTTTCTTCATTGTAGTATTTGATATAGTGATCAATTTGTTCTCGCACCTTATCTAAAGATAAAGAATTGAATTTTACATACTGAAATTGTTCCGATTTTAAATTAGAATGAAACGACTCAATAACGGCGTTATCCCAACAGTTTCCTCTCCTCGACATGCTGCTGACGATCTTTTCCTCTTTCACGAAGTTCTGATAGGCATAGGAAGTATACACACTGCCCTGATCAGAATGGAGAATCACCCCTTGCGGGTTCCCTCTGTGGGCCAATGCCTCTTTTAGTGTATCCATGACTAAAGGGGTTTGCTGATGCGTATAGAGCTTATACGCCACAATTTCGTTATTATATAAATCCATAACCGTTGATAAATAAAGCGTAGACGATCATATTGTATGTAAGTAATATCCGTCACCCATTTCTGATTGGGAGCACTGGCCCAAAAATTGCGCTCTAATAAGTTGGGGGCAATCACAATCGTTTCACCTTGGGATTTCCATCGTTTTTTTGGCTTTACCCTGCATTGGATGATGTTTCTGCATCAGGCGCTGAACGGTATTTCGATTGAGCTTTACTTGATGCTGACGCCATAATAAAGCCTTGATTTTGCGGTGGCCATACCGATATTTTGTTTCCTTGCACAAGGAAATAATGATCGTTTCTTCTCGGCTTAATGATTTCCACGGAAGCGTCTTGACCCAGCGATAGTAATTCGCCCGAGGGACATTTAATACAGATAAGATGGCAGAAACCGTAAACTTTTTCCGCAGCTTTTCTACAAGCTGCAGGACTATTTCTCTTTCAACTCCTTTACCATCTCCAAGTACTTTTTTAGGATTTCGTTCTCCTGTTTTAAATGGGCATATTTTTTCTCTTTTTTCTCTTCTTCACTGAGGATATCTGGACCAAGCCCATACGTGTATTGCTTTCCAATCGGTTGATCCAACCGATGAATCTCATTATTTTTATACCATTTCATCCAGGTCTTAATTTGCGTTTTATTCTTAATCCCGTGCTTATCCATAATCTCCTGGTTGGTCAATTGGCCGCTCATTTTATCTTTAATCACAGCCCATTTTACTTCACTTGAATATACGTTTTTGCCCATGCAAAAACACCTCCGAATTCTCACTTGGTTAAAAAGAAATTAACCTTTATGACCAAAAAGCAAAAACCCCTTGATACCATTGGTATCAAGGGGTTTGGAGTTTTAATACATGCTCATGTATTGTTCGCGTTCCCAAGGGTGAACCTGTGTACGGAACATATCCCACTCAATTTCTTTTGCTTCCACAAAGTGTTCAGCCGCATGCTCGCCAAGCGCTTTAATCAGCACTTCGCTCTTCTTCAAGCGGTCGAGCGCTTCTTTAAGCGTTGCAGGAAGATCTTTGATTCCTTCTGCTTCACGCTCATCTTTATCCATAACATAAATGTTGCGGTCAATTGGTTCTGGAGTTTGCAATTGGTTCTTGATTCCGTCAAGACCGGATGCCAGCAATACCGCCATAGCAAGATATGGGTTTGCTGTTGGGTCAACACTGCGAACTTCAACACGAGTGCTCAGTCCGCGGGAAGCCGGGATACGGATCAGCGGGCTGCGGTTTTGCATGGACCATGCCACATAACAAGGAGCTTCATAGCCAGGAACCAAACGCTTGTAGGAGTTTACAGTCGGGTTGGTTACAGCAGTAAAGTCTTGAGCATGCTTCAGGATTCCAGCAAGGAACTGCATCGCTGTTTCGCTAAGTCCAGTTTCAGTGGACGCGTTGTAAAATGAGTTCTCTCCGTCTTTAAATAATGACATGTTGGCGTGCATTCCGGAACCGTTCACACCAAACAGCGGCTTCGCCATAAAGGTAGCGTGAAGTCCATGCTTGCGGGCGATGGTCTTAACTACAAGCTTAAATGTTTGGATGTTATCACAAGTTGTTATAGCATCCGCATATTTAAAGTCAATTTCATGCTGTCCAGGAGCTACTTCATGGTGAGATGCTTCGATTTCAAAGCCCATGTCTTCCAGCTCGAGAACGATGTCACGGCGGCAGTTTTCGCCAAGATCTGTCGGCGCAAGGTCAAAATATCCGCCCTTGTCGTTAAGCTCAAGTGTCGGCTCGCCTTTTTCATCATTTTTAAAGAGGAAGAATTCCGGTTCTGGTCCAATGTTGAAGTCCGTGAAGCCCAAATCTTCCATTTCTTTCAGTACTCGTTTCAAAATTCCGCGAGGGTCGCCGGCAAATGGTGTGCCATCCGGATTGTAGATATCACAGATCAGACGGGCTACTTTTCCTTTTTCAGAAGTCCAAGGGAATACAACCCATGTGTCTAAATCAGGGTAAAGAAGCATATCGGATTCCTCGATGCGCACAAATCCTTCGATAGAAGAACCGTCAAACATCATCTTATTATCCAATGCCTTTTCCAATTGTCCGATAGGAATTTCTACGTTTTTGATTACGCCCAAAAGATCGGTAAACTGAAGGCGAATGAAACGTACATTTTCATCTTTTGCAATTTGCATGATGTCTTCTCTTGTAAATTTAGCCAATTGTTACTCCTCCTTAGAAATTGAATACAGCATTCGTTGGTAAGATTAGTGGAAAAAGCGGGATAGTTCCCCCTGGATCAAGGACGTCTTCCCTAGTCTGCCCGCATGCATCAAATCACGCTTTAATCGGCGGTGTATGGCAGCGTCAGACACTTGCTCGTTCTTAACCTCATTTTTCAAAAGGCTAACCGCTTGCTGGTTCAGCTCAAACACACGCTTGATCCCTGCAAGATTGACGCCTTGTTCAATCAGAGACTTGATTTCCAGCAATTTATCCACATCGTTGAAAGAGAACATTCTCCGGTTGCCGTCTGTACGAGCCGGGTTAATCAGTTCATGTTCTTCATAATATCGAATTTGCCGGGCAGATAATTCAGTTAGCTTCATAACAATACTGATCGGAAATAAAGGTTGATTCCGTCGTGTATCATCATTCATCATCGTAAGCCCTCCTTCCAACTACTTTTATCTTATGTCACATAACCTAACATGTCAATACAATGTGAGAAGAAATAACATAAAATTATCAAAAAATATTTTATATTCGTTTAATGGAGTAGATTTTGTTCCATTAATTGGTCGAGCGCAGTCAAAATCGCGATTTTGACATGCTCATAGGTAAGGCCACCCTGAACATAGGCGATGTATGGCGGACGGATCGGTCCATCAGCCGTGAGTTCAATACTCGCTCCCTGGATAAAGGTTCCTGCGGCCATGATCACATCATGTTCATAGCCGGGCATATATCCGGGATAAGGAACGGCATGGGCATTAACCGGTGAAACAAGTTGAATCGCCTGGCAAAACGCCACCATTCGTTTTTCATCATTGAATTTAACAGACTGAATCAAGTCAGTACGCTTCGCATTCCATGCCGGATTGGTCTCCATTCCGAGAATTTCAAGAAGAGCTGCTGTAAAGACCGCTCCTTTTAAAGCCTGTGCGGTAACGTGCGGTGCCAAAAAGAACCCTTGGTACATTTCAAGCAGGCTGTATAAAGAAGCGCCTGCTTCCGCTCCTATTCCTGGTGATGTGAGCCGGTATGAACACCGTTCCACCAGTTCTTTCTTTCCTGCTATGTATCCGCCGGTCTTGGCAAGCCCGCCGCCCGGGTTCTTGATCAGTGAACCCGCAATGAGATCCGCTCCAACTTCGCATGGCTCCTTTTCTTCCACAAACTCTCCATAGCAATTATCCACAAACACCACTACATCGGGCTTGATTTCCTTTACAAATGAAATCATCTCCCGGATTTCTTCAATTGTAAAAGATGGCCGGTCCGCATATCCTTTTGATCGCTGGATACCGATCATGCGCGTTTTGCCATGAATAGCATTTCGAATCACTTCAAAATCCGGACGTCCCGATGGAGTCAGTTCGGTATGCTGGTAGGTAATACCATACTCTTTTAACGAACCGGTCCCTTTTCCGCGGATCCCCACAATTTCTTCAAGTGTGTCATACGGCTTTCCGGTGATATAGAGAAGCTCGTCCCCCGGCAGTAAAACACCGAATAAGGACAGGGAAATGGCGTGAGTGCCCGAGATGATCTGCGGCCGTACGAGCGCTGCTTCGCCTCCGAATACCTGGGCATACACCTTTTCGAGCGTATCCCGGCCGGCATCGTCATATCCATACCCGGTGGAGGGAGTGAAATGAAAATCACTCACCTTTTGTTCTCTGAAGCTTTTTAACACTTTTAACTGATTGAATTCGGCGGTCTGCTGAATCCTCTCGTGCTGATCGCAAATTTTTTCTTCTGTGGCTTTTGTTAAGCTTTGTAATCTTTCTCCGTTTTGGAACTGTGAAAACATGTGGTGCTCCTTTTATTGTAATTTCGTGGATGGCAAGGCATAGCCTTTACATTCATACGCTTGATTTTCTTCTTGAAACTTTTGCTCCATTAATATGGTCGTTGTTTTCAGCATGGACAGTGTTTTGCCTTCTGAAGCCGGAACAAAAATATGATAGTAATCCATTTGCTTTTTCATTTCTGTTTCGATGACTTCTTTTAAGCGCTGCAAATCCTCGGTCTCAAAGGCAGAGATGGATATGGATGTTGAAGCAGCCGGAATAAAGCCTTCATTAAATTGATCCTTCTTATTAAATACGGTCACCATGGGAATCGATGCGGCGCCCAGTTCCTTTAAGATCGACAGCACCGTTTCTTCATGCTGCCCGCGGTCTTCGCTCGACCCGTCGATAACATGAATGAGCACATCCGCTTCTTTTACTTCTTCAAGTGTCGAACGAAACGCAGCAATCAGCGAAGTGGGCAAGTCCTGAATGAATCCTACGGTGTCAGTGACAAGCACCTGCAATCCCGAAGGAAGACGCATTTTTCTCGTTAATGGATCAAGAGTGGCAAACAGCAGGTTTTCTTCATAGCTGTCTGCCCGCGTCAATCCGTTGAAAAGCGTGGATTTACCCGCGTTAGTATAGCCGACCAGAGCTGCTTGTATGGCCTGGTTTTCCTTCCGCCTTTCTCTGTACCGTTCCCGGTGGTGAACGATATCTTCCAGCTGGCGTTTAATATCGGTAATCTTCGTGCGGATATGCCGCCTGTCCTGTTCAAGCTTGGTTTCCCCGGGACCTCTGGTGCCGATACCGCCCCCAAGACGCGACAAAGACGCACCAATACCGGCAAGCCTTGGCAGGATGTATTGCAGCTGGGCCAGTTCGACCTGCAGCTTACCTTCCCTGGAGCGTGCACGGGTGGCGAAAATGTCGAGGATCAGCTGTGTGCGGTCAATGATCCGTGCTTCAAAGTAACGGGACAAATTCCGGTTTTGCGCCGGTGTAAGCTCATCATTGAAAATAATAAGATCGGCCTCCAGCTCTTCTTCAAGAGCTACAATCTCTTCAATCTTCCCTTTCCCGATGAAGGTGGACGCGTCGTATCTTTCCCTTTTTTGGGTAACCGTGGCCACAGCTTGTCCCTGAGCTGTTTTGGTCAACGACTCCAGCTCTTCCATGGAATAAAAAAATCGCTCGTCGGTTTGCCCTGGCAGCTGGCAGCCAACGAGGATGGCTTTCTCTTGTTGAGAATGCGTAGTATCTTCCAAAAAATCGACCTGCTTTCGTTTTTTATGATACGTTCATCATATCAAATTCCTTGTTTCTCTTCCAGATGCAGGTCATCTGCCATGAGTGTCATCAATGATTTTTTGTCCGTCCGTTCCTCTTTTAACAACCGGACCGATTGTTTTCTCACCGCTTTTTCAATAATGTTGCGGATGTACCTTCCATTTGAAAAGGACTTTTCACCGGCCGCACACACGCGCTGCAGGTGCTGCCGCAGCTTCCACTCCGAATCTTTGGCCATGATATACTGCCGTTCGGCAACCATTTTCCGGGAGATTTCCATGAGTTCATCAACCGAGTAATCGGGAAACGTGACCATGATTGGAAATCGTGACGGCAAACCTGGATTCAGTTTCAGGAATCGGTCCATCTCTCCCGAATAACCGGCAAGAATCAGAATAAAATCATGCTGCTGGTCTTCCATCGCTTTTACAAGGGTATCAATCGCTTCTTTCCCAAAATCCTTTTCGCCGCCGCGGGCGAGCGAATAGGCTTCATCAATAAACAAAATCCCGCCCATCGCCTTTTTTAGCAGATCTCTTGTTTTCTGGGCGGTATGACCGATATATTCTCCGACTAGATCGGCACGCTCCACTTCAATCAGATGCCCCTTTGAAAGAACATTCATTTCCAGAAACAGGTTTCCAAGCAAACGGGCTACCGTCGTCTTTCCTGTTCCCGGATTTCCCTTAAACATCATGTGAAGCACTTGTTTTTCAACCTTCAGCCCTTGATTTTCTCTGCATTTATTCACATAAAGCCACGCATAGATTTCCTTAATGAAATTCTTCAGTTCCTCCATGCCAACCAACGACGACATTTCCTGTTCCATTTTTTTTAACGGAAGATGCTTTTCAAGCTGCCGCCCTTCCTTTGGTGCAGAAACAGGCGCGTCTTCCACTTTCTCTCTTTCTGTATTCTGATTCAGGATAATGTTGATCTGGGTCTTCTTTTTAAATGTCATGGAATCATGCAAGAGATTCACCTCTCTTTAGCTGTCTAGAATTAATATACGCATGACATTGTTTATGGGTGACAAATGCCTATCTTTTCCTGCCCTCATTCTAATGTATTCTTGAGAGTGGCAATTATACGGGCTTGGAGAACAACTCGGAATCCCTTAATCTTTATAATTAATTTCGTATTTTTATACAACAAACACGCTATAAATGTTCAGATAAACAGTATTTTCAGAAATTTCAATGTATATTTAAACGAAAAATTGTATTGACTAATATTTCTAGCTATCTTATTGTTGAAATTAGTTGCGAATAAAGGAACGATGAAAATGTATTTTATCAAAAAGGCTTTACTAGTGATTACCGGATTGTTTTTAACCGCTTTCGGGACAAAGCTGCTGACCATTTCCCATCTCACGTTTGGGGGCACAGCTGGCATCTCTACTTTATTAACCTTTTCAACGGGGATTTCCTGGGGCGTTTGGTTTTTTATGATTAACCTTCCCTTCTTTATTTTATCGGTAAAAAGATTGGGAATATTGTTTTCTGTTTACACATTGCTTTGCATCTCTCTGATTTCCATCCTCAGCGGCTTTTTGAAGATTGCTCCGACAAATGGTGTCCATCCGATATTTATTGCTGTTGCAGCTGGATTGATCATTGGAAGCGGAGTGGTGCTCGTCCTCAATAACGGAGCTTCTCTTGGAGGCATCCACATTTTGGCCGTTTATATGGATCAGCATCTTTCCATCAATCGCGGAAAGACACTGTTCATTACCGATTTTCTTATTGTTTTGTCCGCCTCATTGATGGTCGGAATAGTGAACGCACTCTATTCCGTGATCACCATAACGATTGCAAGTTTCCTTGCCGGTAAGTTCAAACCGCAGCAGGGGGCTAAATCGGACGAAAATAATATTCCGGTCGAAGCTTCTCTTTAATCGAAAAATCCCTAAAGTTTTTCTAAAATTGACAAAAACCCCTCAAACTTTTTTGAAAAAGTTTAGGGGTTTTTGTCATTTTCTGCGCTTCTCCGGGAAATAGTTTTATTCGTACACTTGCCTCCCCTGATTGTTGCGCTTCATCCGGTCCATGTCTTTTTGTTCGTTTTTCTTTGCCTGATTGGACGGCGGGACTATTTTGCCGATTAAAATCCCCAGCCTATTGTAAACATCATCCGTATTTAGCGTATCGCCATCATCAATTTTGCGCTGAATCCCCCTCATTTCCTTAATAAGTGCGGGATCAGCTGTAATCGCAGCATTCTTTCCGTGCTCATTGCCTTTTATGTTCTGGTAGACCTTCAACCGCAACCGGTCCTTTTGTTTCTGAGAAAGTTGTTTGTCGGGTGTAATTCCCACGAGCGTATAAATGCCGCTCACAATGACATCTGCTTGTTTCACCCCTGGTACGGTTACTGCCAGATCATGAATTTCCTTCGCATTTTTCGCCTCATAGTTTTTTTCATTCACATTGGGAGCATCATTTTGGGAGTTCGGCAATTTCTTCATGTTGACCTTCGTTGGTGCCTTGTAGTTTTTATCTTGGTCCAGATCCAGTTCTTGTTCTGAACAGCCCGAAATCATGATTACCGCTCCAATGACTAGCAAATAGTTTCGCATGGAATAACCCTCTCTTTTTCATTGTTATGGTTAGTGTTCAATCTTCCACACGCAAATATTCATTTTGTTAATATGTGCCCTTGGAGGTACATATTGGTATAATGAAAAAAACGCCATACGGAGGTTGCTATGTTTCCGCTTATCGATTCCTTGCCGAACTATTCGGCTGTTTATTTAGAAGCATTGGAGAAGAAAGGCAGACAGGAAAGTACCATCAGGCGATATTTTTATGATGTGAATGACTTTTTGGCATGGATGCGTGTCGTCAAAAAAGAGGACAGCTTTTCAGCCTTTCAGTCACTGCAAACCAGAGACTTTCAATTGTATTTTGATTTTTTAATGAACGAGCGCCACTATTCGCTTCGCACACTTCAGCGTGTACTGACAGTGCTCAAGCAGCTCGTCCAGTTTCAGATCGGTTTAGGGAACCTTTCTTTCAATCCGGTAAACGGCGTTGAAATCGGTCCTAAGGATGATCCTTTTTTTACGGAAGAGGACTTTATCACAAATGAAGAGCTCCAGCGGCTGTTTGAAACCGTGCGTTCGTATGAGGGCTTAACGGAAAATCAGCAAAAATACCGTCACATGCTGATCGACCGCAACCAGTCGATTATTACGTTGCTTGCCTGCTATGGATTAACGCTGCATGAGCTCACATCACTCAGAATGAAACATATCAACTTCACAAAAGGGTATGTTCATGTTCCGTCAGAAACGAGCCTTACCCGAGACATACCATTAGAGAAAAATGACCAGATGTTGCTTTATTCTTATTATGAGACCATTCCACAGGCCGTTCGTCCGGCATGGTATTCCAACGACCACTTCCTGGCCGCTTTTGACTATCAGCGGGGAACCTACCGCTGGGTATACAAAACACGTTCCCCAAAACCGCTCACCGAGATTGCGGTACAAAAAATGATCCGGCTTGAAATCCAAAGATCCGGTTTGCGCAAGGGGATATCGGCGCAGCATCTGAGGAGAACGTGCATTCTGAATGATGTAAAGGCAGGACTTGATTTTGAAATCATGAAAACCAAATACGGATTCAAATCTCCCCTAAGCCTCCGCCGATACTATGATTATCTTCAGGCCATACCAACATAAAAAAAACCTTGCTGAACGTTCAGCAAGGTTTTTTTTCAGTTCCCAACGTACCTATGTATCAATTTTCAGCCGGCAGCTCCACCGGACGATGAGGTGTGAAAGTTGAGATGGCATGTTTGTATATTAAGTGTTGTTTTCCTTCTGATTCCAGGATGACCGTAAAGTTATCGAACCCTTTCACCAGCCCTTTAAGTTGAAAACCATTTAGTAAATATACAGTCACATAGATATTTTCTCGTCGTAATTGGTTCAAATACTGATCCTGGATATTGATCGCTTGCTTCATGTATACAGTCCTCCTCATTTGCCATTAGAATAGTCATTCGACAAGTTCTTTTCTTTTCCTTCTACAAATAATCTGATTTCATTAAATTTCTCGTAAAAGTTTAAAGCGGACATATCAAACCATTGAACATCCATTTGATTTCTGAACCAGGTGTACTGGCGCTTGGCATATCGTCTAGAATTCCGCTTCAAAAGTTCGACAGCTTCTTCTAACGTCATACGCCCATCAAGATATTCATAGATCTCTTTATAGCCGATTGCCTGAACCGATTGGCAGTCCCGGACCCCTTCTCGATATAAACGCTCCGCTTCTGCCAAGAGTCCCTGGGACATCATTTGATCCACACGTTCATTGATTCGTTCATACAACAGGCTGCGTTCCATCGAAAGTCCGATTAAGCGTAAATCGTAAGGACTCTCTTGAGATTGTTCCTGCTCCTTGAGTGTCTCTGTCATCGTTTTTCCTGTTACATGATAGATTTCAAGCGCACGGATTACCCTTCTCACATTGTTTGGATGGATGCGAGTTGCACTCTCCGGATCTTTTTCCTGCAAAATGGCGTATAGCCAGTCCGCGCCTTTTTCTGAAAGCAGATCCTCAAGCTTTTCGCGGTAATGTTCATCGCCGGATGCGGTTGAAAACATATATTTATGGGTGACCGAACGGATATACAACCCGGTGCCCCCGACAATAATGGGCAATTTACCGCGCTTGTTGATATCCGTAATACAGGTTTTAGCCAGTTCCTGGAATTCTGCCGCAGAAAAAGAATCACATGGATCTTTTATATCAATCAAGTGATGCGGAATACCTTCCATCTCATCTTTTGAAATTTTCGCCGTCCCGATGTCCATGCCCCTGTAGATCTGCATGGAATCCCCGCTGATCACCTCACCGTTCAACGCTTTAGCCAGTTCTATTCCGGTTTTTGTTTTACCGACCGCCGTGGGACCGACAATTACAATCAATCGTTCTTTCATAAAAACTCCTATCAATCGTCAATTGATTTTAACTCTGTTTCTTCCTATCATATACGAAAACTCTCAAAAAACCAAAAGGGTAAAAAACCGGTGCCTTTATAAATGAAGCACCGGTTTTTGGGATTACATGACGCGCTTAAACATCTTTTCCATTTCATAGGTTGAAAAGTGCACGATGATTGGCCGGCCATGTGGACATGTATAAGGATCTTCACTCTTTCGGAGTGTCTCAAGCAGCGAGAATATTTCATCATTGCGCAGATGATGATTGGCTTTAATGGAGCCTTTGCACGACATCATAATCGCTGCTTTTTCACGTAATTTTTTAATATCCGCCTTTTTATCTTTTAATACCTGACCGATAAGGTCTTCAATGCTTTCCTGTTCATAGCCTGACGGAAACCATTGAGGGTGAGCTTTAACAATGAATGTACCCGATCCAAAGGGTTCAAGAAAAACCCCCACCTGCTCAAGAGCTTCAAGGTTGTCATTAATCGTCAGCGCTTCTTTGCTTGTAAACTGAAAGGTGAGCGGGATCATCAGCTCCTGCAGCTCTGATGCGACCTGTCCTACTTTTTCTCTGAAAAATTCATATTTGATCCGTTCCTGTGCCGCATGCTGGTCGATAAGATACATGCCTTCTTCATTCTGAGCAATGATATAGGTTCCATGCATTTGCCCGATCGGATACATGACAGGGATTTTTTCATTCTTTTCCTCCGGTTGTTCATTTGGCTTTACCACCGGTTCCGGTTCAAATGAGGGTGCTTCTTCCTGTATAAATGGTTCTTCAAGGATGTCTGCTTCGGAAGCCTTTTCCACCTTAGAAATGGAGTCGAATGCCGGGATTGTGGCCGGCTGGACCGGGCTGAAACCTGCTGGTTCTTCCTGCAGCTTTGCTGTTCCGTTCCATACTTGAGCCTTTTCAGGAGTATCTGCTTCTTCAATGATGGTGTTCGTGTTCCCCGGAGAAGATAACCGGTGTTCAAACGAAAAGGATCCTTGTTCTGAGTAATCCTTTTGCGGTTTCCGTTCAATCCCAACCGGTTCGGGAATCAGCCTGAGGGACCGAAGTACGTTTCTCACTTCTTCTTCAATGAGACCGGTGAGCTCCGGTTCTTTGCTCAACCTGGCTTCCAGCTTGGAAGGATGAACGTTTACATCAATAATGGACGGGTCCATTGTGATGGACAGAGAAACAACCGGATGCCTGCCAATCGGCAAGAGTGTATGATACGCCTGCTGGATGGCACGCTGGACATTGTAATTTTTGATATATCGGCCGTTCATGAACAAGGAAACATAATTTCTTGAAGCTCTTGTTATTTCCGGTTTTGCAATATAACCATTGATTTCATAGTCCAGGGATTTGGCGGACACCGGGACCATGTTTCTGGCAACGTTCATTCCGTAAACGGCTGCGATGACATTTAACACATTCCCGTTGCCATTCGTGTTTAATATATCGCGTCCATTATGGCGCAGTCGGAATGAGATTTCCGGATGGCCCATCGCCAGCCGGTTGATCACATCTGAAATGTTTCCAAGCTCTGTATTGATCGTCTTCATGTGCTTCAGTCTGGCCGGTGTATTATAAAATAAATGGCGGACGGTAATGTCAGTTCCTTTTCTCGCGTTAGTGGAAGAAAGAGACTGAACCTCTCCATTTACCAGCACAAGTGTTGTCCCCGGTCCATTTCCTGTTCCTGTACTCATTTCCATATGGGAAACAGAAGCGATGGAGGGCAACGCTTCTCCACGAAAGCCCATTGTGCGGATCTGAAACAGGTCCTGCTCTTCTTTTATTTTACTCGTGGCGTGCCGGCTGAAGGCAAGCTTGCAGTCCTCGGGTTCAATGCCGTCCCCATTGTCAATGATCCGAATGAGAGAGAGTCCTCCCTCTTCCAGTTCGATTTCAATGCGGGTAGAGTGGGCATCGATTGAATTTTCCACAAGTTCCTTCACGACTGATGCAGGGCGCTCAACGACCTCACCCGCCGCAATTTTATTGGATAGGTGATCGTCCAGTTGGATAATTTTTCCCACTTGATCGTCTCCTTTATTTCACTTTCTTTTGCAGTTTAAACAACGCATTCATTGCATCGAGAGGTGTCATCTCCAAGAGATTCAGAGATTTCAACTCTTGCTCCACCACTGAAGTTTCCCTCTTTTTGCTGGAATGGGTTTCTTCAGCAAACAGACTTAGCTGGGTGTCCTCTTCCGCTACCTTATCAATCTCTTTTACTGCTTTTTTAGGAGAATGGTCGAAGGATTCGAAATCCAGCAAAATTTCTTTCGCCCGTTCGATGACGCCTGTTGGCAATTCTGCCAGCTGCGCGACATGAATACCAAAGCTTTTGTCGGCTTGGCCATCGATAACTTTATGAAGGAACACCAAATTCCCTTGCTCCTCAATCGCTGACACATACACGTTTTTCAATGAATCAAGTTCGGATTCCAGTACGGTCAATTCATGATAATGGGTGGAAAACAGCGTCTTGGCTCCGATATGGTGATGAATGTATTCAACGATGGACTGTGCCAAGGCCATTCCGTCATAGGTAGATGTTCCTCTTCCGATTTCATCCAGCAGAATGAGGCTTTCGCTCGTTGCTTTTTTCAAGGCGTACCGCGTTTCAAGCATTTCCACCATAAATGTACTTTGCCCGCCTACCAGGTCATCCGCCGCTCCAATCCGGGTGAAAATTTGGTCGAAAAGCGGGAGCTCTGCCTGATCGGCTGGTACGAAGCAGCCGATCTGCATCATGATGGCGGTCAGTGCCAGTTGTCTCATGTACGTGCTTTTTCCGGCCATGTTCGGTCCTGTTATCAGCAGCATGGACCGATCGGAGTTTAAACTAATATCATTGGGCACGTACTCTTGGGCGTCCATCACCTTTTCCACCACCGGATGGCGGCCGTTGATGATTTCCACGTGGTTGGAATCTGAAATAACCGGCTTCACATAGCGCTGCTCCTCACTGACTGTGGCAAACGCCTGAAGGACGTCAATTTCACTAAGCTGTTTGGCCAGCTCCTGAAGGGACTGGATATAGCTTTTTACGTGTTCTCTTACCTGTAAAAACAAATCATATTCGAGCGCAATCATCTTTTCCTCAGCTTCAAGAATAAGACGCTCTTTTTCTTTAAGATCCGGTGTAACAAACCGCTCAGCATTGGCAAGCGTCTGCTTTCGCTCATAGCGGCCTTCCGGGATCAGCGAAAGGTTGGACCGGGTAACTTCTATAAAATATCCAAAGATCCGGTTGTAGCCGATCTTTAGAGATTTGATTCCCGTTTCATTTCGTTCTCTTTGTTCAAGGGAAGCAATCCATGCTTTTCCGTTCACACTGGCATCCCGATATGTATCCAGTTCTTCATGGTAACCATCTTTAATGATTCCTCCTTCTTTGATAGAAAGAGGGGGATCGTCATGCAGCGAACGCTCAAGATAGTCAAATAAATCTTCGTGCAAATCCATCTTATATGAAATCTCGAGGCTGTATGGATTTTTCAGCTGTGAGAGACTCTGTTTGATTCCCGGCACGCTTCCAAGAGTATGCTTTAATTGAATCAGGTCGCGTGCTGTAATGTTCCCGAACGACACTTTTCCTGCCAGCCGCTCCAGGTCATACACTTTTTTTAGCTGGTCGCGAAGCTCCTGCCGGACGAAAAACTCCTGCATCAGTTCTTCCACTACCCCAAGCCGCTGTTTGATCCGTTCTGGTATAAGCAGAGGCTGTTCAATCCATTGTTTCAGTCTTCGGCTTCCCATCCCTGTTACTGTACGGTCAAGAAGCCATAACAAAGAACCTTTCTTGCCTTTTGCCCTGTTCGTTTCCACCAGCTCCAGGTTTCGTTTCGAGAAGCTGTCTAGCTTCATGTATTCATTGAGATGCTGAACACTGACCGGCTGAATATGATCCAATGCCCGTTTTTGGGTGTGCAGCAAATAGTGAAACAAACGTCCGCATGCTTCCTTCAGTAGCGGACTTTCATTTTCCCCGAGTAAATGCGCAAAGGGATCGGGTACTTCCCCCTCATCCTGAATGGAGCTTGTGATCTGATAACGAAGCCGGAGTGGTTCGGCAATCTCTTCAAAAACCGGAGCAGACAATATAACTTCCCGTGCATGAAGGGCCTGTACCTCCTGAAGCAGCGTGGTGGAGTCTCCCCTGAACTGATAGCCTTTCAGTTCACCGGTGGACAAGTCATTCAACACAATGCTGTATTCTTCCTCGCCGCAGGCAACCGCGGCGATAAAATTATTTTCCGTTTCTTTGAGAAGGTTGTGATCCATGACCGTTCCCGGTGTAATGATTTGTATCACTTCCCGTTTCACGACTCCTTTTGCCGCTTTCGGGTCTTCCACCTGCTCGCAGATGGCCACTTTATGGCCTGCTTCCACGAGCTGTTTAATATAGTTGGCGGCAGAATGGTGGGGCACGCCACACATTGGAATGCGGTCGGACGTTCCGCCGTCTCTGCTTGTCAGTGTAATTTCAAGGAACTGAGATGCCTTCACCGCATCCTCAAAAAACATTTCATAAAAATCACCGAGCCTGAAAAATAAAAAAGCGTCCCGGTGCGACGATTTGATTTTTAAATACTGCTGCATCATGGGAGTATATTGGGCCATGCTTTCACCTAACTTCTAAGTACTTTTTTCAATAGTTCATTATAGCATAGTACGATTGCGAAGACTCAAGAAAACAAATCCTTTCCCACAATAAAAAAGCAAGGAAGAAGGCCCCTTCTTCCTTGTGCTTTTATTCCTCCAGTTCGCCCATGAAGAACTGGTCGATATCTTCAACATCCTCATCGTCGAGCCCGTAATCCCAATCCTTATCTTCCCACTCATCTGGCTTGGCATCGGAGTTGACATAAACACATACCTTCGTTTCGCCAATCACATCACACACAAATTCCCGTTCACACTGAATGACCACACGGCTGCCGTTCGGTGAAATGGTGCATTCGAGCGTGTTCGGGGCCTGAATGCAGCGTGCAGATACCTCAAGTTCCTTGCCCGTGGCATGTTCATCTTTTGTACTCAGAATAATTTCATCCTTATAGCCCACGGTTTCCGTGCATACTTCCGTTTTGGTGTTATTGTTGTATGAATACCAAATGTTTACATCATATCTGCCTTCCACTGTCACGCTGTCATCCGCCGACCTGGTAGCTTTATAGGTATGATTGATGATCCAGCTTCCCAGAATGCTCGTCGGTTTATGACTCGGAGTGATCGTATGTGTCGACTGAGAGAATTTCCGTCCCTTGCCGCATACAGCTTTGCAGATTATCTCTCTGTAATTCAGATCTTGATCTATGTTGGCCATAGACTTAACCCCTCCTCTTCCAATCTTCATTTCATCCTATGCAGGGCGAATGACTAGTGTGCTAACTATTTTTTTTATGAATCCCGTTAATACAGTTTATGTAAGATGCCCAGATGGTGACCTGTTTTTTAAAATTTTTATATTAATAATACGGTACGTGAAATTTAAAAAAGCATAAAAAAAGACCAAGAGAATGTTAGCTTCTCCTGGTCTTGCGCCTTAATGGCATCCGCAGTTGCCGCTTGCGCAGCTTTCAGCTGATCCGGTGGTTCCTTTTAACTGGTCTCCGCCGGTCGATTCGATGATCTCGTCGGTAACTGTATTGGAAATCGTATGAGACACCATCTGTAATATGTCATTCACATCCGCTTGTGACTGCTTGAATTCCTGAACAACCGGAATGCTGTCCATTTCTGCCATAAGGGAGTCAATCTTGGCTTCCATATCTTTATGTGCTTCATGCTTGCCATAATGCTGAAGATTGACGGCTTCTTTTTGTAATTGCTTAATCCGGGCAACCAATGTAGATACATTGCTGTTTTCATTAATTTGCTGTTCCGCCCTTTTGAAAAAATCCACTTCTTCGGTTTGAGCAATCATTTCCGCCAATTCTTTTGCTTTGTCTAAAATATCACTTTTTGTATAGCTCATCCTTAAACCACTCCCGCCTTTTCGTCTGCTAGATCACCGCTTAATGTCCACGTTTTTGCATCCGTAATATGGACTTTAACAATCTTTCCAATCAAATGCTTCGGCCCTCTGAAGTTTACTACTTTATTGGAGGCCGTATGACCGGACAGGACATCCGGATTCTTCTTGCTTTCCCCTTCAACGAGTACCTCGACCACCGTGTCAAGATAAGCCTGGTTCTTGCGGAGGGAAATTTCATTCAGGACGGCATTCAAACGCTGCAGTCTGTCCTTTTTCACTTCATGCGGCACATTATCCTTCATCTTCGCTGCAGGTGTCCCCTCCCTTGGTGAGTAGATGAACGAATAGGCTGCGTCAAATTCCACTTCTTTTACAAGAGATAAGGTGTCCTGAAACTGTTCTTCAGTTTCGTTTGGAAACCCGACAATAATGTCTGTCGTAAATGAAGCATTCGGGATCGCATTCTTGATTTTGCCCGCCAGCTCAAGGAAATGTTCACGGGTGTATTTTCTGGCCATGAGCTTTAAAATATCACTGTTCCCGTGCTGGACTGGCAGGTGAATATGTTCTACAAGGTTTCCTCCCTTGGCGAGCACTTCGATCAGATGGTCATCAAAGTCACGGGGATGACTGGTAGTAAACCGGACTCTCGGGATATCGATTTTACGGATTTCATCCATAAGATCACCGAGGCCGTATTCTATGTCCTCAAAGTCTTTACCGTACGCATTGACGTTCTGCCCGAGCAGTGTGACTTCCTGATAGCCGTTCCGGGCCAGGTGCCTTACTTCCTCGATAATATCCTCCGGACGGCGGCTTCGTTCCTTTCCACGGGTATACGGAACGATGCAGTACGTACAGAACTTGTCACAGCCGTACATGATGTTGACCCAGCCCTGAATGTTGCCTTTGCGCACACGCGGGAGGTTCTCTACGATATCTCCCTCTTTGGACCACACTTCCACGACACGCTCTTTGGAAAAGTAGGCTTCTTTTACAATTTGAGGCAGTCTGTGGATGTTATGGGTACCGAAGATCATGTCCACCTGATCATACGTTTTAAGAAGCTTGTTCACGACTGATTCTTCCTGGGACATGCAGCCGCACACCCCGATTAAAAGATCGGGATTTTCAACCTTCATCGGTTTTAAGTGGCCCAGTTCACCAAACACTTTGTTTTCCGCATTTTCCCGGATGGCACAGGTGTTCAGCAAAATCAAGTCAGCTTCCCTCATGTCTGTTGTTGCTTCATAACTCATATCGGACAGGATGCCGGCCATGACCTCGGTGTCATGTTCATTCATCTGGCAGCCGTATGTTCTGATATAGAATTTTTTTCCGGCACCGATTTTTTTCAAGTCTTCATCCACGGCAAAATCTTTTACGATGTTAATTTGTTCTTTTCCGCGTTTCTTCGCGTCCTTCAATGACGGAGGCTGATAGGTTGTCTGAAAATAGCTCGCATAATCCTTCGTCGTTTTTTCTTTATCTTTCGCAGGTGTTGATCCTGGTTGATTCACTGCAATTCCTCCCTAAACGTTCTGGGGCCGTTTCTTTCATAACTTCAATATTATAACAGACTTCCTGCTCAAAAGGAATGTTTGCCATGGTAATGCTCTTGTATTTAACCATACTTATATTTCACTTTATTAATAAACAGGAGTAAAATAGAATCAGATACTTTGCAAACGAAAGAGATGATGGTTTTATGTACTGGAAACGCTCCCTACGGATCCTCTGGCCGGCCAATTTTCTCATTGCGGCCGGCATGAGTCTGATCATCCCCTTCTTACCCCTTTATATCGAAAAGCTTGGCGTTCATAACCTCCAGCAGGTGGAGCATTGGACCGGCTGGATTTTTTCAGCCCAATTTATTACCTCTTTCTTGTTTCAGCCGCTCTGGGGCTCGCTTGCCGACCGCTACGGACGAAAAGCCATGCTCATCCGCTCTGCGATCGGAATGGGAGCTATTACTGCATTGATGGGCTTTGCCACCGGGCCGGGCCAGCTGTTGATTCTGCGCCTGATCAACGGTTTGTTTTCGGGCTTTATTTCCATGAGCATCTCCCTTCAAGCCTCCGTTACGCCTGATGAGCACGCCGGCAAATCGCTGGGCACCCTGCAAACGGGCCAGATCGTCGGAACCCTTGTCGGTCCTTTAATCGGTGGCTTTTTATCGGAAGTGTTCGGCTTTGAAGGCGTCTTTTTCGTAACGGGCGGGCTCACTTTGATCGCCGGCCTGGTCGTTCTGTTTCTCATTCATGAAGATGTAACCGTGAAAACGAAAAAGGGTCAAAAGCAGAAAAAGGAATACAAAGCATTGCGACCGCTTTTTCCTGTTTTTATTGCGGCTGCCATTACTCAGCTCGCCATGATGAGCATTCAGCCGATTATCACACTTTACACGAGAACGATTTATCACGGCCAGCATTTAACCCTGATTGTTGGTTTGATCAGTGCGGTAACCGGGATCGCCAACCTCATTGGTTCACCCATACTGGGAAGGATCGGTGATAAAATCGGCCAGCGAAAGGTGCTCATTTTCTCCCTGATCATGGCCGCCCTCGCTTTTCTGCCGCAAGTCCTGGCCACCAACGTCAAGGTGCTTCTTGCAGGAAGGTTTCTGCTCGGCCTCTTTATCGGTGGGATGATTCCTTCGTTAAATGTACTTGTAAAAAAACTCGCTCCCGCTCATCTTCAGGCGACAGCATTCGGTCTCAGTTCATCGGCACGCTTTCTCGGAAATCTGCTGGGCCCGCTGCTCGGCACCTTTATTGCAGCCACCTATAATATTAAAGACATCTTTTACATTACGATGATCTTTCTCTTGATCAACATGGTTTCCATCGCAAGAAACAAAAAGCTCCGTCTGGCGCTTTCACAGCAAAAAAAGGCATCCTGAACATTGTTCAGGATGCCTTTTCTTTTTTTACATAAATTCCGCGAGCAACTCATTGAATTTCTGCTCATCCATTTTGAGGTCAGCATGAGCGAGTGCGTCCTGGCTGTAGCCGTGAGCCAATTCCTGGTAGGATGGCTTCTGTGTGTTTTGATAGATGATTCCCTTGACCAGTCCGTCATGCTCCATTAAGGTTTGCATGGCCTGCATACGGTTGGAAGAATCATATCCTTCGATCGTATCAAGACTGGTTAAGTGCTCTTTAAACCAGTCATACGTGTTCACTTTATTGTATGTCACACAAGGCGAGAATACATTAATCAGGGAGAACCCTTTGTGCTCGATACCTTTTTGAATGATCGCAGTCAATTCTTTTAAATCACTGGAAAAGCTCTGTGCAACAAAAGTGGCGCCTGCGGTAAGGGCAAGCTCCATGATTCCGATGGCTGATTCCACAGAACCTTCTGGTGTACTTTTCGTCTTAAAGCCTTCAGCAGATCGCGGAGACGTTTGCCCTTTGGTTAATCCGTAAATTTGATTGTCCATAACGATGTACGTGACATCAATGTTTCGGCGGATCGCATGAACGGTATGGCCCATACCGATGGCAAATCCATCGCCGTCACCACCGGAAGCAATAACGGTCAGGTCACGGTTTGCCATTTTAACGCCCTGAGCAATCGGCAGCACGCGTCCATGGATGCCATGGAAGCCATAGGATTTGATATAACCGGAAATACGTCCGGAACAGCCGATACCGGAAATGACAGCGAGATCATCCGGCTCAAGACCGACGTTGGCTGCTGCCCGCTGTATGGATGCCTGAACGGAGAAATCTCCGCAGCCGGGACACCAATTCGGTTTTACTGAGTTTCTGAATTCTTTAAACGTCGCCACTTAAACCAGCTCCTTGCATTTATTGAAAACTTCCGATGGAAGGAAAGGATTACCATCATATTTCAAGATGCTTTCAATCTTTTCGTGTGATCCAAGGTTCATCTTGAGAATGTTGGCAAGCTGACCTGTTGCGTTATTTTCGATAACAGCTACTTTTTTCGCTGAATCCACCAATTCTTTCATTTCTTTAAGCGGGAACGGATGAATCAGGCGAAGGTGTGCATGGTTCACCTTAAGTCCTTCTGCTTCCAGAAGAGGAATGATTTCTTCAATCACACCCCGGGTGGAATTAAAACCAACGAGCAGCAGGTCCGCTTCCTCATTCGGCGTGTATTTAACGACTGGTGTATTGAATGTTAAATTCTTAAGCTTTCTCAAGCGTTTATCCATTTGCTTCAGGCGGTTGGCTGCCACCTCGGAAGGCTTGCCCGTCTCATCGTGCTCTACCCCGGTTACGTGATGAATACCGTTTTTCATCCCAGGGATGACACGCGGCGAAACGCCTGATTCTGTTACTTCATATCGTTTGAAATAACCGCCTTCCACTTCAGGAAGCTCAGCGTTCAGGTCCAGTGCGCCGCGGCGAATTTCCACTTTTCCAAAGTCAAGCGGTTCAACGGACTGCTTGCCGAGTGAAAGCTGAAGATCGGTCAAAAGAATAACAGGACATTGATATTCTTCGGCAATATTTAGTGCTTCCACTGCATCATAAAAGGCTTCCTCTGCGGTACTTGGCGCCATAACGACCTTTGGAATTTCACCATGAGTACCGTAAATCATAGCCATCAAGTCGGACTGTTCCTGTTTGGTAGGAAGTCCTGTACTCGGGCCTCCGCGCTGCGTATCGACGATTACGAGCGGCGTTTCGGTCATGCCAGCAAGACCGATAGATTCCATCATGAGGGACAAGCCCGGTCCTGCAGAAGAAGTAACTGTACGAACACCGGCATAGTTCGCGCCGATTGCCATTGTGGCTGCCGCAATCTCATCCTCTGTCTGAATAACAGTTCCGCCAAACTGGGGAAGCTTTTTAATCAGGTATTCCATAATTTCAGACGCCGGTGTAATCGGATAAGCAGACATGAAACGCACGCCACCTGCCACAAAACCAAGAGCGATCGCATCATTGCCAATCATAAACATCCGTTTTTGACCATCCGCCTTGTTCAACTGGAAGCCTGCAAGAGGTCCGCCGGCTGCCTCCATAAAGTAAGCCGCACCCCTTCGGATGGCTTCCATGTTCTTTTCAACGACTTTAGCGCCTTTTCGTAAAAAGATTTCTTCCACTACTTCGGTATAAGCTTCAGCGGGAAGATCAAGAACCGCACTGGTTGCCCCGATGGCTACCATGTTTTTCATGAGCGATGTTCCGAGCTCATTGGCAATCTCCGTAAACGGCACGGAAAAAAGCCTGACCTTTGATCCTTCTGGTACGACCGGATTGAATTTAGCATCACCGATGACGACACCGCCGTCCCGCATTTCATGTATATTAACATCGATCGTTTCCTGGTCAAATGCGACAAGAATATCCAGATCATCGGAAATCGATCTGGTTTGCTTTGTGCTGACGCGGATTTTATTATTCGTATGGCCGCCTTTAATTCGAGAAGAAAAGTGCCGGTAGCTGTAGAGATAGTATCCAAGCCGGTTTAAGGCCATGGCAAAAATTTCACCGGTACTGTCGATTCCTTCCCCTTGCTGTCCGCCAACTTTCCAGGAAAGTTGATCAATCATGTACTCCACCCCTTCTATTCTTTTCATCCGTATACTCATCCACAGCTTCATTGGAGAAATAAAAATAAATCTCAATGTATAAAAATACGCTCTTTTCCTGTCGAAAATAAGCGCGCTGATTCTTGAGATGGGTATCAGTTTGTGTGTTTAAATATGTACTAAACGCTTACAATTCTAGCTCTATCTTCGGAAAAAAGCAAGTATTCTTGGAAATAAATCCAGGACCCATCCGTGAAAAAGGCCTGTTCACATGAATTCATGCAAACAGGCCAGTCCATGGTTTTTTCAATTATCGAGGTTCCACGATCAACTTGATCGCAGTCCGTTCCTCTCCATCGATCAGAATATCCGTAAAAGCAGGAATACAAATGAGGTCGACTCCGCTGGGTGCTACAAATCCTCGTGCAATGGCTACTGCCTTAACGGCTTGGTTTAATGCACCTGCCCCAATTGCCTGTATTTCAGCCCCTCCACGTTCACGAAGGACTCCGGCAAGCGCACCAGCTACAGAATTAGGGTTGGATTTTGCTGAAACTTTTAATATTTCCATTAATTTGTACCTCCTTAGAGATCTGATACCAATTCTACTATATTCATTGGTAAGAGCCCGTATTCCTGCAGATGGAAAAGTTTCATTCAGATCAATGAGCCTGAGCGTGTATATACGGCATGACGATTCGCCTCTTATTCAAAAAACGGATGGTCATCGTTAATAAGAATGGTCTTGATACTTTTGGCTTTTCCAGTTGCAGGATCACACTCTATTAATACGCCACTTAACTGTTCCCGTCCGGAAGATACTTCAAACCTTACCGGTAAACTGGTAACAAACTTTTTTATCACCGCTTCCCGGTCCATACCAAGGATTCCGTCATAGGGGCCGGTCATGCCGACATCGGTCAAATAAGCCGTTCCTTCCGGCAAGATCCGCTGATCGGCGGTTTGAACGTGTGTGTGGGTTCCGACAACCGCCGTCACCTTGCCATCCAAAAACCATCCCATTGCTTGTTTTTCACTGGTTGCCTCTGCATGGAAGTCCACAAAGATAATAGGCGTCCGTTTGCGCATATCGCGGATCAGCTCTTCGGCTGTTTCAAACGGGCAATCGAGGGGTGGCAGGAAGGTTCTTCCCTGCAGATTGATTATACCAACCTCAAGCTGGTTCATCTTTAAAATTGCGGAACCACTGCCCGGTGTCCCCTCCGGAAAGTTGGCCGGACGGACAAGCTGGGGAGTCGTATCAATAATTTCAAAGATCTCTTTATTGTCCCACGCATGGTTGCCAAGGGTAATCGCCTGGGCTCCCGCTTCAAATATTCCTTTTACGATTTTGCCGGTAATTCCTCTGCCATGGGCCGCGTTTTCACCATTTACAATGGTGACAAGCGGCTGGTACTTACGTTTCAGCTTCGGCAGGTACATATCGATCATCTTTCTTCCCGGGGCCCCTACAACATCCCCTATGAATAAAATCTTCATCAGGCTCTCCTTTTTCATTCAACCTCTGCATAAAAACAAAATAAAGTGGTTTTCACCACTTTATTTTGCGTACTCAACTGCTCTTGTTTCCCGAATGACTGTAACTTTAATATGTCCCGGATAATCCAGTTCATTTTCAATTTTTTTCGTAATATCGCGTGCCAGACGGTAAGAAGCCACATCATCGATTAAATCAGGTTTAACCATGATTCGGATTTCTCTTCCTGCCTGAATGGCGAAAGATTTTTCCACGCCGTCGAAGGATTCGGAGATCTCTTCGAGTTTTTCCAAACGGCGAATGTACGTTTCAAGCGTTTCACGGCGTGCGCCCGGCCTTGCTGCCGATAATGCATCAGCTGCGGCTACAAGCGTCGCAATGATGGACGTTGGTTCTGTATCACCATGGTGGGATGCAATTGAATTGATCACCACTGGATGTTCTTTGTACTTTGTCGCCAATTCCACGCCGATATCCACGTGGCTGCCTTCCACCTCATGGTCAATGGCTTTTCCGATGTCATGAAGCAAGCCTGCACGGCGTGCCAAATGAACATCTTCTCCAATTTCTGCAGCCATCAGCCCGGTAAGGTAGGCCACTTCCGTTGAATGCTTCAACACGTTCTGACCATAGCTTGTACGATATTTCAATCGGCCTAAAATCTTTATCAAGTCAGGGTGAAGGCCATGAACACCTACTTCAAATGTAGTCTGTTCACCGACTTCACGGATGTATTCATCCACTTCACGGCGGGATTTCTCCACCATTTCTTCAATGCGCGCCGGGTGAATCCTTCCATCCTGGACCAGCTTATCAAGCGCCAGACGGGCAATTTCCCGACGGATCGGGTCGAATCCTGAAAGAATTACCGCTTCAGGTGTATCATCGATGATCAAATCAATACCTGTGAGCGTTTCCAGTGTTCGTATGTTTCGCCCTTCACGCCCGATGATCCGTCCCTTCATCTCATCATTTGGCAGGTTAACGACGGAAACCGTCGTTTCAGCAACGTGGTCAGCCGCACAGCGTTGGATCGCCAGAGAAAGAATTTCTTTCGCTTTCTTGTCTCCTTCTTCCTTGGCACGGTTTTCCATATCTTTCACCATCATAGCCATTTCGTGTGAAACTTCGTTTTCCACTTCTCCCATGATGATCAGCTTTGCTTCTTCACGTGTAAAGCCGGATATGCGTTCCAATTCTTTTTGCTGCTCTCTGAGCAGCTCCTCCACTTTGCTTTCAATCTCTTCAATTTGTCGTTGTTTTTTGGTGAGAGACTCCTCGCGTTTTTCCAATGATTCCTCTTTTTTATCAAGAGTCTCACTTTTTCTGTCCAGAATCTCTTCTTTTTGAACCAATCGTTGTTCTTGTCTTTGAAGCTCATTTCTGCGATCTCGAATTTCGCGCTCTGCTTCTGTTCTGAGCTTATGGATTTCATCTTTTGCTTCAAGCAGCGCTTCCTTCTTGCTGGCTTCACCGTCTCGTTTTGCATCTTCGACGATTTGGGCTGCAGCATTTTCAGCGCTCGAAATTTTCGCTTCGGCGATCTTTTTCCTAACAAGATATCCGACAACTGCACCGACACCTGCTGAGACAAGCAAACTGGAGATGAAGACAATAAATGTTGTTTCCATGTTTCCACCTCCTCTTGCTATCTACTTTTTGTACTGGGTCATAAGCATCATTCGTGTAACAAAGTGTTGTGCACTAGTCATGCCATTCTCAATTTAAGCTCATATCATTTAATTTCGAGTGAAATCAAAGTATATCTCCATTTTATAAACTACAGCCCGTTATGTCAAGAGATGTCAAATCACCTATAATAAATCTTCCTTATGAAATTCGCAAGTTTTAATTCCTTCCAATCTGCAAAATCTGCACACGACCGTTTTTAACATACTGCAAAAAAAGGCCGTACATTCGGGATGTACGGCCTTCGGGTGCTATTCGGTTAGCTCAAATTCCTCTTTTTCTTCCGGCCGGGCAGCAGCATCAACGGTGTTGACTTCCCCACCCAATTGATAATAGCTTCTGATTTGGGTGATGATTTCTTCAGCCACTTCTTCATTTTCCTTTAAGAATTGCTTGGAGTTCTCTCTGCCCTGGCCGAGACGGTCTCCATCAAAGGAGTACCAGGCGCCACTCTTTTGAACCACGTCAATATCGGAACCAATATCAAGGATTTCCCCTTCTCTTGAAATCCCTTCGCCGTACATAATGTCCACCTCTGCCTGTTTAAACGGAGGTGCAACCTTGTTTTTAACCACTTTGATTCTTGTTTTGTTTCCTACCATATCGGTTCCCTGCTTGAGGGTTTCCGCACGGCGGACTTCAAGACGGACAGAAGAATAAAACTTAAGGGCACGTCCACCCGGAGTGGTTTCAGGGTTTCCAAACATAACGCCCACTTTTTCACGAATCTGGTTGATAAACACCGCGATGGTTTTGGATTTGCTGATTGCTCCGGAAAGCTTACGCAAAGCCTGGGACATCAATCTTGCCTGAAGACCCACATGGGAATCTCCCATTTCGCCTTCAATCTCTGCTTTTGGCACAAGAGCCGCAACAGAGTCAATGATCAGAATATCCACTGCACCGCTTCGGACTAGGGCTTCAGCAATTTCAAGCGCCTGTTCGCCTGTATCCGGCTGTGACAGCAGAAGCTCGTCGATGTTTACGCCAAGTTTTTGGGCATACACCGGGTCAAGGGCATGCTCCGCATCAATAAAAGCAGCTTGTCCGCCGTTTTTCTGGACTTCAGCTATCGCATGAAGCGCAACGGTTGTTTTACCGGAAGATTCAGGTCCGTAAACTTCAATGATTCTTCCCCGTGGATATCCGCCTACACCAAGCGCGATATCAAGCGCCAAAGATCCGCTCGAGATGGTGGAGACTCTCTGTTCAGCCTGCTCGCCAAGTTTCATGATGGAACCTTTTCCGAATTGCTTTTCGATCTGGCGCAAGGCCATGTCAAGTGCCGCTTTGCGGTCGCTCATGTAATCACTCCTCAAATTTATATCATTGCACATGTAAGTACAAAATGATGTCATATCCTATAGTTCTATTTTACTTCTTTTTTGCTCATTTGCCAATCTTTTTGCGAACATTTATTCGATTTTTTATTGACCTTTTTTGACCTTTGTCAACAAAAAGAACAATCCGTGCTTTACCGACCGCTCTCTTATGCTTGCCCGTGACCCGGAGAGGCTGAGCGAAAATACCTCTGTTCCGTTCTTGTCCGACAAACCGATAAAAACGGTTCCCGGCTCCTTGCCTTCACTTTTATCCGGTCCTGCCACCCCGGTAAAACTGATGCCGATATCCGAACCAGTCAGTTTTCGGACGTTGTCCGCCATTTGTTTAGCCGTGTCAGGACTTACAGCTCCATGGGATGCGAGAACGTCCGGGCTGACATCGAGCAGCTTTTCTTTCATCTCATTGCTGTAGCAAACCACAGAACCTTTGTAGAATGCTGAACTGCCGGGCAGCTCGGTCATCTGCTGCCCGAACCAACCGCCAGTAAGGCTCTCGGCAGAAGAAACGGTCAGTTTGCTGCTTTTTAAATATTCTGCTGTTGTTTCTGTCAGACTTGTTTCACCATATCCGTACAAAAATTCACCAACCCGCTCGTTAATGCGTTCTTCAAGCAGGTCCAGCTGAATGTGTGCCATATGTATATCTTTGAATTTGGCAGACAGTCTCAGGGTGACTTCATGACTGCCGGCGAGCGGCGCTACGGTCGGGTTGGTCTGCTCATCGATAATGTCCTGCAGTGTGGCTTCTAGGAGCGACTCACCAATGCCAAAAAAACGAAGGACTCTCGATACGATCGGTTCCACGCCGGGAAGCTTGGCGGTGAGATAGGTGATACCGAAATTCCCGAACATCGGGCGCATTTCCTTTGGCGGTCCCGGAAGAAGCATATACGTTATTCCACCCGCTTCAAGGGCCATGCCCGGCGCCATTCCGTTTTTGTTGGACAGCACATCTGCCCCTTCAAGCACAAGCGCCTGTTTTCTGTTATTTTCGGTCATCGTTCTTCCTGTTCTCTTGTAATAGAGCTCGATTCCTTCCATTGCTTCCTCATCATACACCAGTTGTTTTCCCAAAACCGCGGCAATGGTTTCTTTGGTTAAATCATCTTTTGTCGGTCCGAGACCGCCGGTGAAAATGATCAGATTGGACCTCGTCTGAGCGTTCTGGATGACCGTTTCCAAACGTCCCGGATTATCACCCACTACGGAATGGTAAAAAACATTGATTCCGGCCTCAGCCAGTTCCGATGAAATAAATTGGGCATTGGTGTTTGCGATCTGTCCTAAAAGAAGCTCGCTTCCGACAGCAATAATTTCTGCATTCATTCGCGTATTCCCCCGTATTAATGTGTTATAAACTTTCGGTCTAATAAAAAAAACAGGAGAATGATATGGTTCTCCTGTTCATGCTGTTATTTTGATTTTAGCATAACTTCTTTGTTTTGAATAAAATATTCCCACCCTGAATAAAGGGTAATCAGTGTAGCAGCCCACATGCTGATTTGGGCGAAAGGTATCCCGATCCATGCAAACGGAATATTGTGCAATAGCAAGGCAGATATGGCAATAATCTGGATCCATGTCTTCAGTTTCCCCATCTGGCTTGCTGCGATGACGGCCCCTTCTGCCGCTGCCACAAGACGGATGCCGGTGACGGCGAATTCACGGCTGAGGATAATGATGACCATCCAGGCGGGTGCGTAACCAAGCTGGACAAGCGCCACAAACGCAGCAGTTACGAGCAATTTATCCGCCAGAGGATCCAAAAATTTTCCGAAATTGGTCACCAGGCCGAGCTTGCGGGCGTAGTAGCCGTCCACCCAATCGGTACAGGAGGCAACAATAAAGATCAGAGCAGCCACCAAATGAGTGACCGGTAGATCCACGCCCATCCATGTGACGGTTCCCCATTCGAAACCGGTTAGTAGCACAATCATGAAGACTGGGATTAAAAAAATACGTGAAATAGTAATTTTATTTGGCAAATTCATTTTCTTTCCTCCAATTTTGACAGCGCGTACACGGCGTTACCTGTAGATTATTGTTTGCTGAAAGCCGTGTTTTTAATGACAATTCTCTGGTGGATCCCACGTTTTTCGGTAGGAATCGGGTAGGAGAACGGTTTACCATTAATCGTTAACTTCGCAAAATTGGCGGCTCCGATATTCAGTTCAACCTCTTTTTTACCGGTTAAATCATACTTGGCGGTATCTCCTTTTTTAAACATCTTGCTTGCCAGTTGTTTTGAATCTGCTTTTACATCCATATATACAGGTCCGTTCATTTTAAAGGCAATCTCGAATGCATCCGCTTCCTTGAGTTCGTATGTAGTGGTAATTCCCTGAGTGCCTTTTTTTACCAGAACCGCTTCTTTCTTTTCAGGTTGCTTTTGCTCTTTCGGTTTTTCCGGTGTTTTCTTTACCGGTTCTTTCTTTTCTTCCTTTGCCTTTTCCGCACTGTCTTTTTCTGCGTTTTTGCTATTATCGATCTCTACAGACGCGGGATTCGAGCCATTAGAATTGCCGTTGGCTCCTGAGTCACGATTGGCAAGATATGCCCAAACGCCGACAAGGACAGCAAGAATTACGACAGAAACCAGCACTATGGGAAGCCAGGTTTTAAAAACAGATTCTCCGCCATCAAGCGGCTGCTTGTTTCGTTCCGAGCGGGGAATAAACTCCGTTGGCTCCTTTTCGGCTTTTGGGATTTCAGATTCAAACCGCTCGAATACTTCTTCATAATTCAACCCGACGGTTTCGCTGTAATTTTTTATAAACGCTCTGGCATAGAAGGAACCTGGCAGGACTTCATACCGCCCTTCCTCAATCGCCTGCAGGTAACGTTTTTGAATTTTAGTTTCCGTTTGGAGCTGTTCAAGGGAAAATCCTTTTTCCTCCCTTTTCTCTCGCAAAAAATTTCCTAGTTCAGTCAAGTTTACCACCTTCCACTAATTGAAGTCATTCAAATGCGGAAAATCCTACATCTGTTTCGATTACTTCGTATGTGATTGCTTCATTGGGATCGTTTCGCAATTCAATGATGTAATCAAAATCACCCATGCTGTATTCCGTCTGTTGAACAAAAACATCAGGATGCTCAATTACTTTTGCTGTAGGCATGCGCATAATTTCCCGGATAAGCTGCCAGTGCCGCTCATTGGAACGGCGTGATGATACAATGCCATCAATAATATAAACATTGTTTGTACTATATTCATCATCAGCCAGCTGAACACGCATGGTTTGTTTAAGAAGCGTAGAAGATATAAATACCCATTTCTTGCTCGCACAAACACTCGAAGCAACAATGGACTCAGTTTTGCCTACGCGCGGCATGCCCCGGATTCCAATCAGCTTATGGCCTTCCACTTTATAAAGCTCGGCCAGAAAATCGACAAGCAGGCCCAATTCATCCCTGACAAACCGGAATGTTTTTTTATCGTCCGCATCACGTTGTATGTATCGTCCATGCCGCACAGCCAAAATATCGCGCAGCTTTGGCTTCCGGAATTTTGTAACCGTAATATTATCCATGGATTGAAGGATTGAGCGAAGTCGTTCCACCTTCTCCTGCTTGTCTACCAAGAGAAGAAGTCCCCGTCTTCCATTGTCCACGCCATTGATCGTCACGATATTGATTCCAAGCATTCCCAAAAGAGATGATATATCACCAAGGAGCCCAGGACGATTCTTATTGATTTCATATTCAAGGTACCATTCCTGTTCGCCCATTCTTCAGCTCCCTTTCATTTTTCCGTATTGATTGCCACTTCATTACTTAATAATATCTGATTTCAAATTATTATGAAAGAAAAAATAAAAGGATGTTAAGAAAAATTCTTAACATCCTTTAAAGTCAGCTATCCTTCTGAACCATTTTCACCATCATGTTGGCGATGGCGTGTTTTTCCTCGTCGCTTGCCACACTCCAAAGATCAGCAAGAACTTTTTCCTCAGCATTTTTAGGGTCAACATGGGATGCAAGGTATCCACCGATCTCTGTAGCGAGGTTGGAAACGGTTGATTGATCCATCCCTTGCCCTTCAGCATGTTCAAGGCGGTCAGAAAGAAAACTCTTCCATTGTCCAAAGTTATCTAATACAGACATGTTTGTTCCTCCTTAAAATATGGTACATCCCTTAATATTTCAAGAAGAAAGGTGAATTATGCATGCCCTAGGACAAATTTTAAGTATGCCATCCTCCACTCGCCGTAATCACATGGCCATTGATATAGGAGGATTTATCGGAAAGCAAAAACAGCGCAATTTCGGCGATCTCTTCCGGTTTTCCGAGCCGTCCTGCGGGGATCTCATCGTTCAGGTCCTGAAGCTCCTCTTCAGAAAACCCGCTCATCATTTTCGTTTCCACAGCTCCTGGCGCAATACCGTTCACCCGGATACCGCTTGGGGCGGCTTCTTTCGCCATCGCTTTCACAAAGGTATTCAATCCGCCTTTCAAGGTGGAATAAAGCACTTCGCAAGAAGCACCAGCAGCTCCCCAAACCGATGAAACAGCGATGATATTCCCTCTTCCTCTTTTGACCATTTGCGGCAGCACATGCTTCGTGATCATAATGGGGCTGGTCAAATTAAGCTGGATCATCCTTTCCATCGTTTCCTGCTTCATATCGGTCAACAGCCCGTAATAAGAGGAGGCACTATTATGGATCACGGCATCCACTGGAACAAACAGGGAGGAAAGCAGTTTTTCTGTGCCTTCCTTCAGCGATAAATCTGCTTGCAGTAGTAAAATTTCGATCTGGTATCGATCAACAAGCTCTTTTTCAAGCAGTTTTGCCTGCTCTGCCCCCTGATTGTAATGAAGAATGAGGGAGTAGCCGGCCCCTGCCAGCATGCGGGAAATGCTGGAGCCAATTCCGCCGCTCGCCCCGGTCACAAGAACCCATTTTGACATTTATTGTTCACCTGCTTAAAAAACATCCCTGCTCGGCGCAGGGATGTTTGTTTTACTTTCATTATGACTGTTTCTTCTTTACCTGGCAAACGGTCAGCTGACTTTCCTCGAAATGGTCGTTTAACGCGTCCTGAAGCTGTTTGACGGTCAGTTCCTCAAAAGTAGGAATCACATCAAAAAGGTTCATCTCATTAAATTCATACCGGGTAAACTGGTTGGCAATAAATTCAGGAGAATTCAGCGCTCTCAGAAACGAACCAATTTTCTTTTTCCTCGCCCTTTCAAGATCTTCTTCATTCAGCGTCTTCTGTTTGAATTCATTCACCATTTCGGAAATACGCTGCGCAAACGTATCCGGATCGGTTGTATCCCCGCCTATCATGGAAAAACCAAATCCCATCTCTTCGGTATAATCAAACGAAAAGGAAGGATCAATCAGGCCTTCTTCATACAGCTTCTCGTAATTTTTGGTGCTTTTGCCAAACATTATCTCCAATAAAAGGTTAATGGACAATTCACGGACAAGAAGGTCCTTCCCGCTTCGCTGCGGGCGCTTCTCCTTATAGCCCATATAGCACTTTGGTGTTTGCACTGGCATGTGGAGCACTTCTTTTCTGTTGGCGGGTTCAGCCGGTTCCTCATCAAAAAATCGCTCGATCGGCGGCTGATCATTATAATCCTTGCCCGCCTGGTTTTTTTCGACAAGACCCATAATTTTTTCTGCATCAATCGGGCCGACAATAAAGAGGAGCATGTTGCTCGGATGATAAAAGGTATTGTAGCATTCGTACAGATTATCCTTCGTGATTTTCGCAATGGATTCCACCGTTCCTGCGATATCAATAGCCACAGGATGATTTTTGTACATATTGGCGATCAGGCCAAAGTACACGCGCCAGTCCGGATTATCATCATACATCCTGATTTCCTGGCCGATTATGCCTTTTTCCTTTTCCACCGTTTTTTCTGTAAAATACGGAGCCTGAACAAAATCAATAAGGGTGGTCAGGTTTTTCTCCACGTCGCCGGTGGTTGAAAATAAGTAGGCGGTGCGGTTAAACGTGGTAAACGCGTTCGCGGATGCTCCCTGCTTACTAAAGTCCTGAAAAACGTCTCCATGTTCCTTCTCAAAAAGCTTATGCTCAAGAAAATGGGCAATACCATCCGGAACTTTCACTTTTTCCTCTTTCCCAAGCGGGACAAAGTGGTTGTCCACTGAACCATAGTGGGTCGTAAAAGTGGCATAAGTTTTGTTAAAATCCTTTTTCTCAAGGATATATACTTTCAGGCCGTTCGGAAGCGTTTTGTGGTTCAATGTTTCTTTAAGCTGGTTAAAATGGATTTGTTCCATCATTCTCCCCTCCCTTTTAAGAAATAAATGGTATCGAGCTGAATCTTTTGGGATACATCCCTGACTTGTTCCTTTGTGACATTCTGGATGCCTTCGAGCCATTCCTCAATGGTTCGTTTGTGGCGGGAAACCACTTCATGATAAAGAACCTCCACCAGGCCTGTTGAATCATCAACGGTTTCAAGGATTTGGTTTCTGATCATGGCTTTCGTCTGTTCGAGTTCCCCATCGGTAATGTTGCCGTTTCGGATTTCCTCGAGCTGTTCATTGATGATCTTCACGGTTTTTTCATAATTTTTGGTCTCAATGCCGGACATCACAAAAATGATGCCTTTATGGCTTTCAAAGCGCGAAGCAGCATAATACGCCAGGCTCTCTTTTTCACGCACGTTCATAAACAGCTTGGAATGTGAAAATCCGCCGAACACCCCGTTGAATACCTGAAGGGCAAGGTATTCCGGATCGCTGTAAGTAATATATGTTCTATAACCCATATGCAGCTTTCCTTGCTGCACTTCCTGTTCTTCGAAAACTTCCTTTACTTCGTCCACCCTTTGCTTGCCTGTTGGAGATGTTCGTTTCGGTTCCATTCTGTCTTGCGGAAACACAAAATGTTTTTTGGCCAATTCCTGCAGTGCATTCCTTGAAACATCACCGACCGCAAAAAGATGAATTTCATCTTCTTTCATGACTTTTTGATAATAGTCATACAGTGTTTCGGGCGTAATCGAATCCACTTCCTGCTCATTGCCGTACACATTGAAGCGGTACGGTTCCTCATCAAACATTTCTTCAATCAGGCGCTTGTTGGCATACCTCATTTTATCGTCATAAATCGATTCAATCTGCTGTTTTAACGACCGCTTTTCCTTTTGAACAATCCTGGGCAGGAACCCTTCACCTTGTTTGGCCGGCTTCAGAAGAACCTGGGAAAGCAATTCAAACGCCCGGTCAAGCAAAGGCGTGTTGTCACTCAAAAACTTTTCATTCGCCACATCCATTCTCAGGGTGATGATCTGGTATTCACCTTTTTTAGAAAGATCCACCCCGAGAGTTGCCCCGTAAAGGCCATCAAGTGCCCCACGAAGCTCTTTGCTGCTCGGATAGCGTTCTGTGCCGCTTTGCAGCACATAGGGAAGCAAGGCCCTTTTGGTTACTTCTTCTTCTGTAATCGGGCTTTTAATTTGCAGGATTAAAGAAGTGGTTTTATATTTGGTAGTTTCGATCGTATGTAAGGTCATTCCGGGCATATCCGCCACGTGATGGTCTACAAGTGTCATTTCGGTTCCTCCCTTTTATGAATATGAATCATACGTTCTAGTGTACCCACTTTCCATAGCAAACATGACTTTTCCTGCCTGAAGAAGAAATAAAGAGCCTGATCCCCGAGGGGAAACAGGCTCTGGTTCTTATCGTTTGCCTTTTTCGTAAGGCTGTCCGGATGCTTTTGGTGCATCCGCTCTGCCGACAAACCCGGCAAGGGCAAGAATGGTCAGTACATAAGGCAAAATCAGAAGATACACATCAGGGATATCTTTCAGGAGCGGGATTTGTTCTCCTGTAATACTCAAGCTTTGGGCAAGACCGAAAAAGAGAGCCGCACCCATAGCACCCAGCGGATGCCATTTCCCAAAAATCATGGCGGCAAGAGCCATGAAACCTTGGCCGGAAATGGTTGAACCTGTGAAGTTCCCTGCGATGGAAGCCACATAAATGGCTCCTCCGAGTCCTGCAAAGGCTCCTCCCATGATTACTGAAATGTAACGCGTTTTGATCACGTTGATCCCCATAGTGTCTGCAGCCATAGGGTGCTCCCCGACAGACCGGAGGCGAAGCCCGAACGGTGTTTTATATATGATATACCACACAACAAAAGCAAGGAATACGGCAACAAATGATGTTGAGTATGCGTTGGAGAAAAACAGGTCTCCGATCACCGGGATCTTGGACAGCACCGGAACATCACCTTTTCCGATCCGTTCCTGTATATCCGGCGTCTGGCCAGCTCCAAACAGCTTCTTTGTCAAAAAGATGGAGAGTCCAGCAGCCAAAAAGTTAAGCGCCACACCGCTGACCACCTGGTCGGCTTTCAGCGAGATGCTGGCCACCGCGTGCGGAACAGCAAAAAGAGCTCCGGCGACAATAGCTACCACAAAACTCATCCATGGAGAACCACCGCCAAGTCCCCACTGTTCCCCATAATGGGTAAAAATAGCTCCGATAAAGGCACCGAACATCATCAGCCCTTCAAGTCCAATGTTTACCACGCCTGAACGTTCACTGAGCACTCCGCCAAGCGCTGTAAGAATAAGTGGTGCTGCCGATACGATCGCGGCCGGAACGATAAGGGCAAGAATTTGAAAGAAATCCATCAGATTTTACCCCCTTTTGTAAATCGGTTGGTCAGCCATCGAATCAGGTAGCTTGACGCCACAAAGAAAATGATAAGTGCGATGACAATTCCTACGAGTTCGGTTGGCACGCCTGCAGCGGATTGCATGGTAAGCGATCCAATCTTTAGCCCTCCAAACAACAAGGCAGCAATAATAATTCCGACAGAGCCATTGGCACCAAGCAGGGAGACCGCAATACCGTCAAAACCAACCCCTGTAAACGCATTATTAATGGTCATGTATTGATAGGTTCCAAGTCCTTCCATCGTTCCTGCCGCACCTGCAAATGCACCGGAAATCGCCATGGCGAGCACGATGTTCTTGGACACATTGATTCCTGCATATTGTGAAGCATGCTGGTTGAAGCCCACGGCCCTTAATTCATATCCGGTCGTAGTCTTCCATAAAATGAACCACATGATAACAGCAGCCAGAATGGCTACCACAATACCATAGTGAAGACGTGAAAACTCGGTAAGCTGCTGCAGCCACGGTGAAGCCAGGGATGCGGATTCTTTAATGTCCTTTGTCCGCTCGCCGGGCGCCAGCATGTAGGCGCGAATGATACCGTTGGTTGTATAGAGCGCAATATAGTTCATCATGATCGTTGTGATAACTTCATGAACTTTAAACTTCGCTTTCAAAAAACCAGGAATGACTCCCCATAGTGCACCCGCCGCTGCACCTGCCAAAATGGCAAAAGGAAGATGAATCACCTTGGGAAGATCAAAATGAATGCCTACATAAACCGAAGCGAGCCAGCCGACAAGCAGTTGCCCTTCAACCCCAATGTTAAAAAGGCCGGTTCTGAACGCAAACGCAACGGCTAGACCCGATAAAATGAGCGGAGATGCCGCACGAATGGTTTCACCCAGGTTGTAGCCATTTCCAAATATGCCGTCGATCAGCGCCGCATAGGCGGAAATGGGGTTGTAATTGCTGACAAGCATGATTATGCCGCCGATCAAAAGCCCCAATAAAACTGAAACAACGGGTACAAGAATATGAAATAAACGGCCTTTAATGAGATTCACTACGATCACCTGCTTTTTGTTTCTTCCCGCCTGCCATAAGCAGTCCGAGCTCTTGTTCCGTCGTTTCCTTCGGATCAACGATGGCTACAATTTTTCCTTCATAAATAACAGCGATCCGGTCACTGACATTCATGACTTCATCAAGTTCAAAGGAGAGCAGAAGCACCGCTTTTCCTTTATCTCGTTCCTGTATGAGTTTTGAGTGGATAAATTCGATGGCCCCGACGTCAAGGCCCCGGGTCGGCTGGGCAGCAATCAAAAAGGCGGGGCTTCTGTCCACTTCCCTGGCAATGATCGCTTTTTGCTGATTGCCTCCCGATAACGCTCTGGCCAATGTGTGCTCACTTGGCGTTCGCACGTCAAACTCTTTGATGAGTTGATTGGCCTTCTCAAAAATCACCGGAAATTTAAGAATTTTATGTTTGGAAAAAGGCTGCTGATAGTACGTTTGCAGAACCATATTTGTTCCAATGGAAAAATCCAGAACGAGACCGTGTTTATGCCGGTCCTGCGGGATATGGCCAACTCCTTCTTCTGTAACCTTTCTTGGCTTATGGTTGGTAATGCTTTTACCGTTGAGCTCAACGGTTCCCCTGACAGCTTTTCTTAGGCCTGTAATGGCTTCTAACAACTCCGTCTGACCATTGCCATCAACCCCTGCAATACCGAGGATTTCACCCGCTTTAATCTCCAGGTTAAGGCCATCGACAACCGGTACTTTTCTCGCATCCTCTACAACGAGGTTCTGGATCTTAAGAACGGTTTGCTTCGGTGAAGCGTCCGTTTTGTCCACTTTAAAATTGACTTCGCGTCCTACCATCATAGCCGCAAGCTTATCTGGATTCGTCTCTGCCACATCGACGGTGCCGATGCCGCGTCCCCTTCTGATGACGGTGCATCTGTCGCATGCCTCCATAATTTCTTTAAGCTTATGCGTGATAAGGATGATGGATTTCCCTTCGGCCACGAGTTTTTTCATGATTTCCATCAATTCATGAATTTCCTGCGGCGTGAGTACAGCTGTCGGCTCGTCAAAGATTAGAATTTCAGCTCCGCGATACAACGTTTTCAAAATTTCCACCCGCTGCTGCATACCCACCGAAATATTTTCAATCTTTGCGTTTGGATCTACCGATAAACCATAACGGTCAGAAAGCGCCTTGACTTCCTTGGCGGCCTTTTTCAAATCCACACGGCCTCCGGTAGTGATTTCTTTGCCTAGTATAATATTTTCTGTTACAGTAAAGTTTTCAACGAGCATAAAGTGCTGATGCACCATGCCGATTCCAAGCCGGTTGGCGACATTCGGATCGGTAATGGAAATGGGTTTTCCTTTTACATAAATTTCACCCTGCTCTGGCTGATACAAACCGAAGAGCACGTTCATCAAGGTTGATTTTCCAGCTCCGTTTTCGCCCAAAAGCGCATGAATCTCACCTTTTTTTACCTGCAATGTGACATTGTCGTTGGCAACAATTCCAGGAAATTCTTTGCGTATGTTTCTCATTTCAATAACATATTCCACCGAGTTCACCCCTCAATGACTTTTATTCTTGGTCTCTCTAGGAGTCAGAAGTCTAACCTTTTATGGCGTAAATAAAGGCCAGTAAACGAATACCAGCCTTTACTTTTTAGCATTTACTTTTTCATGTTAGCTTCAAATGTCTTATACTCTTTGTCTGTCTTAGGGACCGTGATGTCACCGTCCTGTATTTTCTTTTTATACTCATCGACTTTGGCAAGAGCGTCTTTTGAAACATTCTCTTTATGAGGGGCGATTCCCACACCGTCTTGATCGAGTCCGAATTCAACTGTTTTTCCGCCAGGAAACTTTCCGTCCATCGTTTGCTTGGAAACTTCTTCAACCGCCTTGTCCACACGCTTAACCATGGAAGTCAGTGTTACATTTTCTGGCATTCCTTCTTCGTGCTGGTCACGGTCAACTCCGATAACCCAAACCTTTTCGCCATTTTTGGAACGGTTCTTTGCTTCTGTAAATACGCCTTTTCCGGTTCCGCCAGCTGCATGATAGATGATATCAGCGCCTTTTCCATAGAAGGTGTTGGCAATGGCTTGCCCTTTTTCTGCTTTGTTGAAGTCACCGGCGTATTGAACAAAAATCTCAGCCTTTGGATTCGCTGTTTTTACACCGGCTTTAAATCCATTTTCAAACTTTTTGATCAATTCACTGTCCACGCCGCCGACGAATCCGACTTTGTTGGTTTTAGTCTGCATACCGGCAATCAGACCTACAAGGAATGAACCTTCATGCTCTTTGAATGTGATACTGGCCACGTTCTTTTCCGGAACAACAGAGTCAACAAGAGCAAGCTGTGCTTTTGGCTGTTGTTTGGCCACTTTTTGAATATCCTGCTGCATCAGGAATCCGATTCCGTATACAAGCTTGTAGTTATCGCGAACTAATGAGTTAAGGTTGGGAGCGTAATCACTAGCAGCCGTGGATTGAAGATATTTAAAGTCTGTCCCTTTTTTCATTTTGTTGTCTTTGCCGAATTTTTGGAGCCCTTCCCAAGCGGATTGGTTAAAGGACTTATCGTCTACACCGCCAGTGTCGGTGACCATGGCCACCTTAAATGCATCCTTCTTACCGTCGGCATTTGATCCCCCGCCGTCATCTTTCCCACAGGCAGAAAGCAGTGTACCAGCTGCTAAAGCAAGACTTAATAAAACCCCGGTTCTCTTTTTCAATTGTTTTTCCCCCTAATTTTTTATACGGATAACACTCTTAACACATCAAGCAAACGGTGTAGCACATCACCCCCAATATAGGATAAACCTACTATAATCGTTTTCTGACTACTGTGAAATTAAATTTATCGGCTCTAAAATAATTGCAGGAATATAAAACCGGCTCGTCATTCTGGTCGTAATGCATCTGCTTTAAAACAAGAAGCGAGGCTTCTTCGGGACATTCCAGGATTTCAGAAATTCGTTCATGAAATCCGAGGGGTTCAATCGTTGTAACAGCATACATAACACGCTTGCCGGCTTCTCTTTCAAGCATTTCGAGCATGGAAAGGTACTTATGCTGTGATTCGGCAGGCATAAACGTTGCCGGCATTTGGTCAATGCAGTAAACAACAGGCTCGCTGTCAGCGGTTCTTACCCGTTCCACTACATTGATTTCGCCGTCCGGCGGAAGTTTAAACTGATGTTTCAGGTCATCCACAGCAGGGACCACCACCGACGAAATAAAAACGGTGTCAGCCTTTTTGCCTGCCCGTTCAATCATTTCAGTCACACTGAAGAGTTCTTCAATTCCGGAAGAAAATAGGGCTCTGGTCCTAACAAAGGTTCCTACACCATGTTTTCTGATCAGAATATTTTCGTCTTCAAGGATGCGCAGCGCTTCTCGTAATGTTGCCCTGCTAATGCCCAACTGCTTTGACAGCTCAAATTCGGATGGAAGCTTTTCTCCTTCCTCATAAGTGCCATTTTCGATGTCGGCTTTCAATTTCTCAATGACTTTTAAATACAGCAGACGATGATCCGTCTTAATGGACACGTTTTTACTCACCTCAATAGACAATCAAAACCATTAATAATATAGTGTTTTTCAAGTGTAAAATTTTTTTGACAAATAAATAAAATAATCGACATTAATATATCATTTTTATCATGAGAAATAAATACTATTTTTTGAGATTTTTTTAAAACGGGAATATACACATTATTCAGAAAAAGCAGGTTAAAAAATAGAACCCCGCGTTCTGGGGTTCCGTTTTTTAGCTTGATGCCTGGTTTTGTTCCGGTAGAGACGTAAGCAGCACTTCTCTTGGCTTGCTGCCCTCATAAGGACCGATAACTCCCTTTGCTTCCATGGCATCCACCAGCCTGGCTGCCCGTGAATAGCCGATTCGAAAGCGCCGCTGGAGCATGGAAACCGAGGCCGTCTGCATGTCCACCACAAGTTTTACCGCTTCAGGGAACAAGTCATCCTCCACTTCCATCGTCACCTGCGCTTCTTCCGTTGGAATCATGTCTTTCTGGTATTGCGCTTTCTGCTGCCCGATCACGAATTCCACAATTTTTTCCACTTCCTGATCCGATAGAAATGCTCCCTGCACCCTTGTAGGTTTAGATGTTCCTGAAGGGAAAAAGAGCATATCGCCGCGGCCCAGCAGCTTTTCTGCGCCGCCCATATCAAGAATGGTACGCGAATCTGTCTGGGAAGAAACACTGAACGCAATCCTGGATGGGATATTGGCTTTAATAATCCCCGTAATAACATCCACCGAAGGCCGCTGGGTTGCGATAATCAGATGAATTCCTGCCGCTCGTGCCATCTGGGCAAGACGGATAATGGCATCTTCTACATCTCCTGAAGCCACCATCATCAAATCTGCCAGCTCATCCACAATCACGACAATATAAGGCAGGGTCGGCTGTTTCGCATCACTTTCATTGTTTGCTCTGCGTATGCCTTCATTGTACCCCTCAATATTCCGGGTCCCTGTGTGGGAAAACAATTCATACCGGCGTTCCATTTCGCTGACCACCCGTTTCAGGGCCTGAGCTGCCTTTTTCGGCTCCGTTACGACCGGAGCCAGGAGATGAGGAACCCCGTTATACACGTTCAGTTCAACCATTTTCGGGTCAATCATCATCATCTTCACTTCATGTGGTTTGGCTCTCATCAATATGCTTGTAATGATGCCATTGATACAAACGCTTTTCCCGCTTCCTGTTGCCCCGGCTACCAGAAGGTGAGGCATTCTGGAAAGTTCGGCAAAAATAGGTTCCCCCGAGATATCCCGCCCGAGCCCAATCGCAAGTTTGGAGGTTTGTTTCTGATATTGACTGGATTCAAGGACTTCACGTAGCGTAACCGTAGCTACCTCCTGGTTAGGAACCTCAATACCGACCGCTGATTTGCCGGGAATAGGAGCTTCAATCCGGATATCTTTGGCGGCAAGTGCCAGGGCGATATCATCGGCGAGGTTGACGATTTTGCTTACCTTTACTCCTACATCGGGATACACTTCATATTTCGTTACTGCCGGGCCAAGATGAACCTTCAGCACTCTTGCTTTTACCCCAAAGCTTTCAAAGGTTTTCTCCAGTTTTTTTGCGTTGCTTTTGCTCGCCGAATATTGCCGTTCCTTATGCTGGCCAGTGGAAGTCGGTCTGACTAGCAAATCCATGGAAGGGAGCAAATAGTTTTCGTTATGTTCTTCTTCTGTCTGTTCAAAGCTTGCAGGAAGTCCGTCCTGCTTATCTTCCGTTGTGGCATGGCTGGTTTCCGTTTGAGTCTCCGGTTCTTCGTGAAAGCCTTTGGAACCAAATTTCAGTTGGACCGCTGGACTTTCATCACCATGAACGTTCCTTGTGAAGTCTTCGATAATGGGTTCGTATTCTTCATCCATTGTCCGGGTTTCATGATGGGCTTCAGCCGGCTCTTGTGATCTTGTGGGCGCTTGTCTCTGTACCTTTTTTCGGTTTTCTTTCAGTTCCTGCCGTTTGTTTTGAAACGATTCATAGGCCGTTGAAGAAAGGCTGCCGGCTGCTTCGGCCAATTTGGCGATGACACCTGACAATGACTTTCCGGTAATTAATATAATGGCAATGATCATAACAAAAACGAGGATGACTGCAGAACCTTGCACACCAAACAGAAAATGAAACATTGCAAAACCCACTGCTCCAATCATGCCCCCGCCAAGATCTCCCTGCGGGATACTTCCCGACAGCTGAGACCAATATATCTCCCAGGTGTTTCGGATGACGGAAGGATCCGACCATTTTCCCTGCTTGGAAAGAAGAGAAAACAATTTCAGATGACTGAGAATCAGCATGGATATGTAAAATAAATAAAAGCCTGCCAAGCGTTTTCCCCAAACGGGCGGTGATTTTCGCTTCCAAATCAGATAGATGGCAATAACAAGGGTTCCGATCAGCAGTACACCGTACCATTCTCCGCTGAAAAATTTTAAAAACTGCACAAACGCCTGCCCGACTTTCCCCATTTTGGCAAGGGCAAGCAATGTTAAAGCAAGCAAAAGAAGGCCAGCGAGCTCAAAGCTCAGCTGTTCTTTCCAGGCTGATGTCTTTTTCGATGTTTTTTTATTGCGTTTTGCCATTCTTTCACCTCTTTTTCCTTAAACCAACTAAAGCAGCCGCTAAAGGGCTGCTTCTTTGTCCATTATTATATCACAGGGGCACACTTGTTTTCTATGGGTTTACAAATGTGTTCATCGACAGAATCTGCCCGGGTCCGCACGATTCGTCCATAAAATGCGCCGGATCTGTGCTGATGACGCGTACTACTTTATATTCCATCGGTGAAACTTGCTCCACAAGAATCGGAATGTTGTTATAAAGAACGGTCATCGGCTGGGTTTGTTCTTCTGCTGTTGCGTCCTGTGGAAACATCAATTCAAAGGGCATGAGTGTATACCATATCATTGGATCACCTCTAATCCATCCTCGGGTTTGGATTTCCGGTTCTGTTCCATTAGTTCATTCAGCTTCGAGATGGCCTGACCCACGCCACCAACTTCGTTGATCAGTCCGTCGTTGACGGCATCCTTTCCTATCACGTTTGTTCCGATGTCGCGCGTTAAATTGCCTTTGGAAAACATCAATTCCTTAAACTTTTCCTCTGTGATATCCGAATGTGAGGTCACAAAATTGATGACCCTGTCCTGCATTTTATCCATATATTCAAACGTCTGTGGAACACCAATCACAAGTCCGGTCAGCCTTACGGGATGAATGGTCATTGTTGCGGTTTCCGCTATGAAAGAATAATCGGCGCTCACGGCTATCGGCACACCAATGGAATGGCCGCCACCAAGTACAAGAGATACGGAAGGCTTTGAGAGGGAGGCAATCATTTCTGAAATCGCAAGTCCTGCTTCCACATCACCACCAACCGTATTCAAAATAATGAGAAGCCCTTCAATTTTCGGATTTTGTTCGATTGCCACCAGCTGTGGGATTAGGTGTTCATATTTGGTTGTCTTGTTGTTGGGAGGCAGTTGGACATGTCCTTCAATTTGGCCAACAATGGTCAGGCAATGAATGCTTGAGCCTTCCATTTGTGGAACGTTGGTTTGGCCAAGAGACTGGAGCTTGTTAATCAGACTGCTTTGTTCGTTATTTTCTTCGCGCTTTGGTTCTTGTTCTTCATTTATGTCATTCGTCATGTGGTTCATACAACAACCCCCTCGGATGATATCCATTTTCTTTTAGTATGAACGCAAGGGTTATTTTCATTCGGACGAAAAAAAGCCTGCGGTATCGCAGGCTTAAATTTCCATAATAATGGGCATAATCATTGGACGGCGCCGTGTTTTATCAAACAAATATTGACTTAATGAATCACGCATATTGGATTTTAAGGAAGACCAATCTTTTACTTTTTCCTGCATGCATCGGTCGAGGACCTCCGTTACAAGTGAATTGGCTTCCTGAAGAAGCTCTTCGCTTTCGCGTACATACACAAAGCCGCGAGAGATAATTTCCGGTCCGGAGATGATCTGGTTGGAAGCTTTGCTGATCGTAACGACAACGACTAGTATGCCATCCTGGGATAGCAGTTTCCGGTCGCGGAGAACGATGTTGCCAATATCCCCTACTCCAAGGCCATCAACCAGTACATTTCCGGCTGGTACTTTTCCAGTTCGTTTGGCCAATCCATCCGTGAATTCAACCACTTCGCCTTTTTCGAGAATAAATATATTTTCCGGGACCACACCTACCTGAAGTGCCAGGTTTTGGTGGGCTTTCTGCATTTTATATTCACCGTGAACGGGGATGAAATATTTAGGCTTCATCAAGCTTAGCATCAATTTTAATTCTTCCTGGCTTCCGTGACCGGAAACGTGAACTTTGCGTTGTCCGAAAACAACATCTGCTCCCGTCCGCATAAGAAGATCCACAATGCGTGCCACAGATCGCTCGTTCCCCGGGATCGGAGTGGCGGCAATGACTACAGTATCAGTATGTCTGATCGCAATTTGTTTGTGGGCTTTATGGGCCATGCGTGAAAGAGCGGCCATTTGCTCTCCCTGGCTGCCGGTTGTAAGTATAACAATCCGGTCTTCGGCGTAATTGTTTATCTGATCCATGGAGATAATACTGTCTTTCTCAATGTTCAGGTAACCTAACTCTGATGCGATATCCACGACCTTCACCATGCTTCGGCCGGTAATAACGATCTTTCGGTTGGTTTTCGCAGCCGCAGTGAAAATCTGTTGGATTCGATGGACGTTGGAAGCAAATGAAGCAATAATTACACGGCCCTTTGCTTCCTCGAACACATTGTCAATTTCGTAGCCCACAGATTTTTCCGACCCTGTCATCCCTGGTCTTTCAGCATTCGTGCTGTCGGAGAGAAGACAAAGCACCCCTTTTTGGCTCAGCTCTGAAATTTTGGCAAATTCCGTATGCTTACCATCAATCGGAGACTGGTCAATCTTGAAGTCCCCTGTATTCACAATGACTCCCTGCGGCGTGTGAACGGCAATGCCGACGGAATCAGGAATACTGTGATTGGTTCCAAAAAAAGTGACTTTATGTTCGCCAAAGTCAAGGACGGAATCAGAATTCACCAAAAGGGTCTTGGTGCTCCGTTGAAGCCCAGCTTCTTTAAGCTTTGCGTCTACAAGCCCAAGGGTGAGCTTCGTTCCATAAACCGGAACAGGAAGCTGCTTTAAAATAAAAGGAAGGCCGCCGATATGGTCCTCGTGTGCGTGAGTTAGAAAGATCCCCTTTACTCTGTCCTTGTTTTGCACAAGGTAAGTAATGTCAGGAATCACAATATCGATGCCCAGCATCTCTTCCTGCGGAAACATGAGCCCCGCATCCAGGACAAAGATATCTTCCCCCGCTTCGACCACATACATGTTTTTGCCTATTTCCCCTATACCGCCCAGGGCAAAAACTCTTACTTTATCGCTATTTTGTTGTTTTGTTGTCAATGTAATAATCCTCCTAGTTGTTGGTTATGTATTTCTCCGTTCACGTCACTTGCATTTATTATAGCTTATGTTCGAAAGCGAATACAAGGAGAACTGTTTTTTTCTTTTTTGCATTTCCTGTCTCGATGACTTAGAGGGTTGCGAGCAGAGTTATAAAAAAAAAAGCGGCTCGATGGCCGCTTTTTTACAATGAAATATTCATAACTTGAGATAGTGATTCCCGCTGCTGATGGTTTAGAGGCAATAAAGGAAGTCTCACACTGCCAACATCAAGCCCTTTAAACTGGAGGGCCGTTTTTACCGGAGCAGGACTCGGTGCCTTGAACAGCTCATCCATAACGGGAAGAAGCTTCCGGTGAAGTCTTGCTGCTTCTGTTACTCTTCCTTGTTTATAGGCTGTAACCATTTGTTGCATTTCGTTTCCGATCACATGGGAGGCAACCGATACTATACCAGTACCGCCGATGGATAATACGGGCAGTGTCATGCCGTCATCACCGCTGTAGAGTTGAAAATCCTCTGTCTCTTCAATGATCCGGCTCATATCTCCTAGATTACCTCCTGCATCCTTAATCGCGATGACATTCGGGATTTTGGACAGCTCGATCACTGTATCTGCCGTAAAATGAACAACCGTACGGCCGGGAACATTATACGCCATGATCGGCAGGGAGGTTACTTCTGCAATCGCCTTGAAATGGGCAAGGATTCCTTCCTGGCTCGGTTTATTATAGTACGGAGCAACGATCATGATCGCGTCGACGCCTGTTTCTTCCGCCTTTTTTGTTAAATCGATGGAAGCTCTTGTGTTGTTGCTGCCTGTACCGGCAATTACCGGCACTCTCTTGTCTACCACTTTTACAACATGGCGGAACAGGGCAAGTTTTTCTTCTGTGGACAATGTTGGAGATTCACCGGTTGTCCCTGCGACCACAAGGCTGTCACTGCCGTTTTCAATCAAATAATTGACCAGCTTTGTTGTTTTGGTCAAATCAATGTTTCCTTTACTGTCAAAGGGTGTAACCATGGCAGTACTTACATTTCCAAAATGCATGAATATCAGCTCCTTAAATCTTGCAATCAACATCCGTTTTTCGTACTTATTCTGACAGCTGCCGGCCTTTTGAATGGATGTTGTGCAGCTCAAAAGCTCTGTGCAGAGCATTCACCGCTTTGACCATATCATCCTGTCTGACAAGCACCCAAATGGTAGTATGCGAATCTGCGGATTGCAGTATCTGTATGTTTTCATTGACCAGCGCTTCAACGATCCTTGCGGTTACACCAGGAACGCCTGACATACCGGCACCCACTGCCGACACTTTGGCACAGTTTCTGGTGATTTCTGGTGAGTAGCCGTGTTCGCGCAACACCTTTTCAGCATACTCGGCCATATTTTCCATTACCGTATACACGACGCCTTTTGGACTAATGTTAAAAAAGTCCACAGATATCTGCTCTTTCGCCATTGCCTTAAAGACGTTCGTGTGCAAATCATATTGGGCATCCTTGGCGAACACCTTAATCTGAGTCACCTTTGGAACATGGGCAATGCCGGTTATGACATGATCCTGGACATCTCTTCCTGCGCCCTTGGACGTGGCTGAAGTCACGAGTGTTCCCGGAAGTTCTGAATAAGTGGACCGGATTCTGAGCGGAACCTTCGCCTGCATGGCAATCTCAACTGCTCTCGGGTGTATCACTTTTGCTCCCTGATAGGCCATGTTGCAGATTTCATTATACGTGACAACAGAAAGCGGCTGCGCGTCCTCTACAATCCGCGGATCCGCCGTCATGACCCCTTCTACATCTGTAAATATATCAATATATTCAGCGTCAAGGGCAGCACCTAAAGCAGAAGCAGAGGTGTCGCTGCCGCCACGGCCGAGCGTAGTGACATCACCGTTGGCAGCTTCTCCCTGAAATCCTGCAACAACCACCGCATCATAAGTTTCAAGCATGGATTGCAGACGTTCACACTGCATATCGGTAATTCTGGCATTTTTGTGCTCATCATTGGTCCGGAATCCCGCTTGTGAACCTGTAAGCGCAGAAGCCGAAATCTCTTTTGATTTCAGAAGGTTGGAAAACACGACAGAAGAGATAATCTCTCCACAGGAAAGAAGCAGATCATATTCTCTGCTCTCCACATGCTGATTATTTTCCCCTAGTAGCCGAAGCAATGTATCGGTGGCATACGGATCGCCCGAACGTCCCATGGCCGATACCACACAGACTACCTTGTAGCCTTCACTTATCGCCCGTCTCACATGCTGTGCAGCCAGTTCTCTTCCATTTTCATCTTTTAAAGATGTGCCGCCAAATTTTTGTATGATTATTTTCATGAAGTTAGCACCTTCTTTAATTAGTTCAGCAATCCGAGTTTAATGAGGCTTTCTGCAATCTGAACCGAATTCCAGGCAGCACCTTTTAACAGATTGTCGGATACAATCCACATATGAAAACCATTTTCGCGGTCCAAGTCTTTTCTGACGCGTCCCACGAAGACATCATTTTTGCCAACACAGTGAGCAGGCATCGGGTAGACTTGATGATCCGGATCATCCTGGAGAGTAATGCCGGCAGATGCAGAAAGAAGCTCCTTAATTTCATGGACAGAAGAAACATCTTCTCCAAGCTCCACATAAACAGATTCGGAATGGCCCGTCTCTACCGGAAGCCGGACACAGGTAGCCGCCACTGCGAGTGATGGCATATGCATGATTTTTTTCGTCTCATTAATCATTTTCATTTCTTCAAATGTATAGCCATTATCCTGGAATTTATCGATTTGCGGTACGGCGTTGAACGCAATCTGATAATGCTTCTTGTCACCGGCACATGGCAGGATTTCTGGTGTAAATTCTTCTCCGTCCAAAATCGCTTGAGATTGGGTTCTAAGCTCCTGGATGGCTTTCGCGCCTGCTCCTGAAACTGCCTGATAGGTGGATACAATCACTTTATTCAATCCGTACTTCTCTTGCAGAGGCTTTAGTGCAACGACCATTTGAATGGTTGAGCAGTTCGGATTGGCGATAATACCCTGGTGTTTGGCAATATCTTCTTCGTTTACTTCAGGTACCACCAAAGGCACATTTTCGTCCATACGGTACGCACTGGTGTTGTCGATTACCACAGCTCCGCGTTTTACCGCTTCCGGGGCAAGTTCCTTTGAAATGGATCCGCCCGCAGAGAACAAGGCAATATCAACCCCTTCAAATGCGTCCGGAGCTGCTTCCTGAATGACAACTTCCTCCCCTTTATACTCAACACTTCTTCCGGCAGACCTGCTGCTCGCAAGAAGAGACAACTTTGCGATTGGAAAGTTTCTTTCTTCAAGTGTTTTAAGCATTTGTTGTCCGACTGCGCCTGTTGCTCCGACTACAGCTACATGAAATCCTTTTTGAGTCATTTTAACACTATCTCCTTTTTGTTCTCCATACTTGACTTTAAAACAGAAAGGGAGAAACAACGAGTGTTTCTCCCCTTATGAAACATCATTGTTCCCTTCACTGCTTCAAATGAGAGATTACTTCTTCCAATAAACATTTTATTTCACATTTTATCATAATTCGCGCCATTGGTAAGCTATTTTTCACATTTATTGCGATTGCGACATCCTGAGAACCGGCTGCAGCTGTTTTCCATCAAGTGCAGCCTCAACCGTTTCAAGGAGATATTCCATATGGGCGACCAGTGAATTTTGTTTGTTTACCGGATCATCCTGGCCGTAGGGCACAAAATAAATGTTTTTGGCAGCCATTAACTTCATAATATTAACTCCGTTCAATCCTAGACCGTCATTGGTCGATATTCCGAGAACGACCGGTGACTGGTTCCTCATGGTGGCTTTTGCCGCCATTAAAACGGGTGAATCTGTCATGGCATTGGCAAACTTGCTGATAGAGTTACCCGTCAGCGGTGCGATGATCATGCAGTCCAGAGGAGTCCTCGGCCCGAACGGCTCCGCTTTGACAATCGAATTAACAGGTTCAGTTCCTGTAAGTTGTGTTATCTTTTCAAGCCACTCTTCTCCATCGCCGAACCGTGTATTTGTGTTTTGCACGGTATGTGTAACGAACGGAGTGACCTTCGCCCCCTCTTTTACCAGCCGTTTGATTTCGGGGTATACAGCATCATACGTGCAGTGTGAACCGGTTAAACCAAATCCTATATGTTTACCATGGACCTTCATTCCACTTTCCCCTTTCGAGTACTCATTTGTTCACCTATTAATTGGGAAAGAACATTGCCAAGGATCTGCCCTGCTGTCTTCGGTGCGACGATGCCCGGCAATCCTGGGGCCAGCAATGCCTTAATGCCTCTTTTTTCAGCATACTTAAAATCAGTACCGCCTGGCTTGGAAGCCAGATCTATGATCAATGTCTGAGTTGGCATTTTAGAAATCACACCGGAGGTTACAATTTGAAACGGAATTGTATTGATGCATACATCCGTGTTGGTCACTTCTTTCTGCAGATGATCAAGATGAAAAGGTATAAAGCCCATTTCGCTGATTCTTGCCAAATGTTCAGGTTTTCTTGCTCCAACTTTCACATTGGCACCAAGCGCATCAAACGCTCTTGCCACACTCATGCCCACCCGGCCAAAACCGAGGACAACGGTGTTTGAATTATGAATGGTCGTATCCGTGTTCTGAATCACCATCATTAACGTACCTTCGACTGTCGGAATGCTGTTATAAATGGCAACGTCATCCCGGTCAAAAAGCTGGGTATGCCCTTTGCCGCTTTGTGAGACAATTTTATCCAAATAGGCATTCGTGATACCCGAATACACATGGCAATGCTTCGGGGTTCTTTTTAAATGCTCAGCAGTAAGTATGATGCGTTTATTTGAGAAAATGGTATCAATTTCTCCATTCGGACCCGTTCCATTCACCGGAAGAATGATGACATCCAATTTGGAAAAGACGACTTCACCAATATCCATTTTCGAAGCTCCTGTAAATCCGTGGTCGAGCTGGTCAAATCCCACAAGCACAAGATTTGCCCCTTGTTCAGCCAACTTACGAATTACTTCCAGCTGTCTGGCATCACCGCCAAATATGGCAACTTGCAAGTCAGTTAACATGCTTCCTCCCCTTTCTCTGTCGCTCCGTTATAAACAGGGGAAATCCTTGTTCATGTTCGCAAAACCATCATATGAACACTTTGCCTAGATGGTTACAGTGCCAATCCGGAGTCAACAGGAATAAAATCGGTTATTCGTTCTCATTTGCTCTATCATTATATTCAGGAAAAAGATTGGGGATTGAGTAGACAACCTAGGTCCAAGCCTGAATTTTACTGTCTCTCCCACCATAATAAAAAACCTCCAGCTATTGTCAGCTGCACCCTGACATTGAGGGTGCAGCGACATGCTGCAGGCTTTATTGCAATCCTTTTGGAAGTTGACCGGTCGGGCTGACAAGGGAAGCGGAGCATTCCTTGCTGAATATCTTTTCAATCAGAGAATCGACCTTTTCTTTTGTTACCCCGTCGATCAATTGAACCATTTCATCAAGTGAACGATGGTAATTCAAAATGAGCTCATTCTTTCCGTTTCTGCTCATTCTGCTGTTGGTGCTTTCGAGACTGAGCATCAAGCTGCCTTTGATTTGTTCCTTGGAGTTGACCAGCTCTTTATCAGTGATTCCGTTATCTTGAAGATCGTTGACGATCATCGTCACGGTATCATACAGCTCATCAAGTTGATTGGGAGCCGTTCCTCCATAAATCGTAAACAAACCATTGTCCTTATATGCCGAATGGTAGGAGAACACGGAGTAGGCCAGACCGCGCTGCTCACGGACCTCCTGGAACAACCGGCTGCTCATGCTTGATCCAAAAATATTATTCAGCACAATCAGAGAGTAGGTATCCGGATCTTTCAGGGACAGCCCTGGGAAACCGAGACAAAGGTGAGCTTGTTCTGTTTCCTTCTTGCGGGCAATCTTTTGACTGTGAAAGACTGGCGCCTGCAGGCTTGAAGCCATCCGGCTCCCTGAATAGCTTCCAAACAGATCCTCTATTTCCTTAATAAAGCTCTCTTCTACATTCCCGGCCACTGAAATAACCACATTTTCTGGTGTATAGTAGTCTTTCATATAATTGCGAAGGGTTTGCCCTGTAAATGTATTCAGAGTATTTTCCGTACCAAGAATCGGATAGCCGAGAGAATGCTGATGAAAGCTGGCCCTGCTGAGAAGATCATGAACAATATCATCTGGTGTATCTTCATACATTTTGATCTCTTCAAGCACCACATTCTTTTCTTTTAACAGCTCCTGCTCATCAAACGCGGAGTTAAAAAACATATCGGACAGTACATTTAGCGCTCTCGGTGCATGAGTATCCAGCACCTTGGCATAGTAGCATGTATATTCTTTGGAAGTAAACGCATTGACTTGGCCGCCAATGCTGTCAAATGATTCAGCGATTTCCCTTGCACTGCGGGTTTCTGTCCCTTTAAAGAACATGTGCTCCAAAAAGTGAGAAACCCCATTATTTTCGGGAACTTCAAACCGTGAACCTGTGCCGATCCATACCCCGATCGCAACGGAACGGACGGTTGGAATCTTTTCCAAAACGACCCTCACGCCGTTTGGACACGTATGTCTAGTAATCAAACCTGTTTCCCCCTAGCTGTAATTCCATCTCTAGGAACAATATATCATTAACATACCTATCATACAACAATGTTATTCAGCGGATGACTTGAGGTGCAGGCGTTTTTCATCCATCAGGTCGCTCACCGTTCCAATAGCGTATCCTTTTGCTTTTATGCCGTCGATGATTTGCTGTAAGCCATCAGCGGTTGATGACGTGGGATGCATGAGAATCATCGCTCCCGGATGCAGTTTTCTTATCACCGACTGGGCCATTACCGCCGGGTTCGGCTTCCTCCAGTCTACCGTATCCACCGACCACATGATGGTTCTCATTTTTTCTTCGGCAGCAATTTTAACGACATCATCACGATAGGACCCGCTTGGCGGTGCAAACCATTTTACAGGAACTTTCTTCCTGTCTCCAAGCGTCGCCTGGATCACTTGATTGGTACTCGAAAGCTCTTCCCTGATTCGCTTGTTCGTCAATTGCTTCATATCAGGATGGGTATATGCATGATTTCCGATTTCATGCCCTTCATCCAGAATCATCTTTGCGAGACTTGGATTCTTCTTGACCCACGACCCGTCAAGAAAAAAAGTGGTATGAACATGGGCATTTTTCATGATCTTTAAAAGTTTAGGCAAGTATTCATTCCCCCATGCCACATTCACAAGCAGCGTTACCATGGGTTTTTCCGGGTTTCCTTTATAGATTGGTGATGGCGGCAGATCCTGCAGCTTCACTTTTGGCGGAATTTGTTTAAACACCAGTTTTTTCTTGTCGATCGTTTTGCTTCCTTTTAATTTTTTGTACGAAGCATCAATATCCAGTTCCATGCCGTTATAACCGGGAATCGCCTTCCACACCCTGTCAATTTTCGCATCGATCGGTGCTTTATGGTAGGATGGCGCTTTTTGCTGAAGCTCTTCGTACAGGCTGTTTTCCTGCATTTTGGACACTGTCGCTGTCTGGTCCTTCATCTTTTCGATATACGTGGAGGTAAACGGGTTTTGCACCATACCGACAGCAAACGCAAGAATCAGGGCAGCCATGCTCATATGCAGCAGATTTCTCTTCATGTCACTTCCCTCCCATTAAAAAGGTATGTCCAATCTGGAAGGGTTAGAACATGGAGCCCCGCTCTATAAATGGTATTTTCAAGCTTCAAAACAAACAAAAAAAACCGTAGTAATGAACGGCACCCCTATTATTGGAATAGGGGTTACAGTCCAAAACCGGTTTTGATTATTGTTCGCTATTCTTTTGTTCCTGTTCTTTCTTTTCCTCTTTCAAAACAACTTTTCTTGAAAGGTTTACACGTCCCTGGTTGTCAATCTCAGTAACCTTGACACGAATGATATCTCCGAGTTTGAGTACATCCTCGACTTTGCCGATTCGCTCTTCGGCAATTTCAGAGATGTGAACAAGCCCGTCTTTTCCAGCGAAGAGTTCAACGAATGCACCGAACTTTTCAATGCGTTTCACTTTTCCATCATAGTATTCGCCCACTTGCACTTCACGAACAAGATCAGCAATGATTTTTTGCGCTTTTTCGTTCATCGCCTGGTCGGCAGATGCGATAAATACAGTGCCGTCCTGTTCGATGTCGATTTTCACGCCGGTTTCTTCAATAATTTTATTGATGATTTTTCCGCTTGGCCCGATGACGTCTCTGATTTTATCCGGATTGATTTTCATCGTGATAATTTTCGGAGCATAAGTAGACAGTTGTTTTCTAGGTTCAGACAGTGTGTCAAGCATTGAGGAAAGAATGTGCATTCGGCCTTCTTTTGCCTGTGTCAGCGCCTGTTCCAAGATCTCACGGTTGATCCCGGAGATTTTAATATCCATCTGCAATGCTGTAACGCCTTTTTCAGTACCGGCAACTTTAAAGTCCATATCTCCCAGATGGTCTTCCATGCCCTGGATATCAGTAAGAACCGTTACATCTTCGCCGTCGCTTACTAAGCCCATCGCAATACCGGCTACAGGAGCTTTGATTGGAACACCTGCATCCATCATAGCAAGTGTGCTTGCGCAAATACTCGCCTGAGAAGTTGAACCGTTGGATTCAAGGACTTCAGATACAAGTCGGATGGTGTAAGGGAAGCTTTCTTCTGACGGGATAACCGCTTCAAGAGCACGTTCTCCGAGTGCACCATGTCCGATTTCACGGCGTCCAGGTCCTCTCATAAAGCCGGTTTCGCCGACGCTGAATGGAGGGAAGTTATATTGATGCATGAAACGCTTGGATTCTTCCACACCCAAACCGTCAAGAACCTGTACATCTCCCAAAGCTCCCAGCGTACAAACGCTCAATGCCTGAGTTTGACCGCGCGTAAACAGCCCGGATCCGTGCGTACGGGCCAGCAGGCTGACATCAGAGGAGAGTGGACGGATCTCATTGATCTTTCTTCCATCCGGACGAACTTTTTCCTTGAGAATAAGTCGTCTAACTTCGCCTTTGATCAGAAGCTGAAGCACTTCTTTGGCTTCATCCACCTTTTCTTCATCGGTTTCTTCATAATGAGCAACCACTCGTTCTTTTAACTCATCAAGCGCACTTTGTCTTTCCTGCTTATCAAAAACGGAAACAGCTGCTGCCAAATCCGAACCGATAAAGCTGCGCACTTCCTCCACAAACTCCTGATCAACTTCGTGCAGCACGACTTCCATTTTTTCTTTTCCGAGCTCTTCCACAATCTTATCCTGGAAAGCAATCAATTTCTTGATTTCCTCGTGGGCGAACATGATCGCTTCTAGCATGACTTCTTCAGGAACTTCCTTTGCTCCCGCCTCTACCATATTAATGGCATCCTTTGTGCCTGCTACAATAAGATTAATGTCGCTTTTCTCGTTCTGTTCGACCGTTGGATTCACGATAAATTCGCCATCGATACGGCCAATGGTGACCCCGGCAATCGGTCCTTCAAACGGGATGTTTGAAATGGACAATGAAAGAGATGATCCAATCATCGCAGCCATTTCTGAAGAACAATCTTGGTCTACACTCATCACTGTGCTGACAACCTGAACTTCATTTCGGAAGCCATCAGCAAAAAGCGGACGGATTGGACGGTCAATGAGACGGCTGGCGAGAATAGCCTTCTCGCTCGGGCGGCCTTCCCTCTTGATAAATCCGCCAGGAATTTTACCGACCGCGTACAGACGCTCTTCATAGTTTACTGTAAGCGGGAAAAAGCTTAAGTTCTTTGGCTCCTTTGAAGCCACAGCTGTAGAAAGAACGGCAGTATCACCATATCTGACAAATACAGCTCCGTTCGCTTGCTTTGCAAGATTTCCAATTTCAAAAGACAGTTCTCTGCCTGCCCAGTCCATAGAAAAAATACGTTTCTCTTGTTCCATTTCTATTGGTACTCCTCTCGACAATAAACGAAAATATTTATGTCTCTATTATATCCTAAACTGAACGTTCCTAAAAAGAAAAACTAGGCCAGCTCTTTTAAGTATACAGTTAATCTGCTATGTACGCTTTTTTTAATCGAAAGAACTTTATCTAAAAAATTGTTGCTTTGGAAACAATCCTGCAATTTACATCATTGACAGGTTGATTGTAGTGCAAGGTGCGAGACTCCAGCAGGAAATGCGGGACAGGTAAGACCGAGAAGGCGCTTGCGCCTGATGGGCTTAGCGCCCGCCCTGCGGAAAGCGAGCATCCTGGAACGGAAATCAACAGCTTTCAAGGGCAACAATGTTCAAGCATAAAGTTTTTTCTACAGAAAAAAAGCGGGAATTTATTCCCGCTTTTCCGATTAACGACGCAATCCAAGCTTTTTGATAAGCTCACGATAACGTGTAACATCTTTGTTACGAAGATACGTTAGCAAGTTACGGCGTTTACCTACCATTTTCAAAAGGCCACGACGTGAGTGGTGATCCTTTTTATGAGTACGCAAATGGTCATTAAGAGTGTTGATCTGCTCTGTAAGGATAGCGATCTGAACTTCTGGAGATCCAGTATCAAGATCATGCGTTTTGTACTCGCTGATCAGTTCATTTTTACGTTCTTGAGAAATTGCCATCCTGTTCACCTCCTTTAAAATATAAACCCCGTCTACCGAGCAAGCGTCGGTGAATCGCCCTGCCAAGCAGCGGTTGTTTGTACTTGACGTACAGGTAATAGATTACCTCTTTTTTAAGAATAATGCAAGAGCAAGCCTACTTTTCATAAAAATAATTTATGCCTGCCTGTTTGTCTGCGCCAATTTGTTCAATAAGGGCATCCACGGATTCAAACTTCTTCTCGTCCCGGATTCTGGAGAGCCAGTAAACTTCCACATCTTTACCATAGATATTAGAGGAAAAATCAAAAAGATGCACCTCGATCGATGCCTCCCGTTCTTCATGAAAGGTCGGTTTGGTGCCGATGTTGGCTACTCCATTCAACAGACGACCATCCACTTCGGCCTGTACAATGTACACCCCGTTGGCGGGAATCAAATAATCAGGAACAGGATCAATATTGGCCGTTGGAAAGCCAATGGAGGTTCCTCTGCTCTCCCCGTGAACCACCTTGCCGGTAATGCTGTACGGCCTTCCCAGATATTCAGGAATGTCGTCAACATTTCCCTCCTTTAGCAGGTTACGAATAAGAGTGGAACTGATTTTCTGTCCATTTTTCTCCAATTTTTCAATTACCGTTTGAGAAAATACACCCCTGGCACTTTCCTCCATCATCGCCATGTTTCCTTTGCCAAATTTACCGTACGTATAGTCAAATCCTGCAACAACATGCTGTACATGGAGGCCAATAAGATATTCCTCAATAAACCTCATCGGTGAGAGAGAGGCAAACTCTTCATTGAACTCTACAAGATAGAAGATATCAATCCCGAGTTCACGCAAAAGTTCCTCTTTCTTTTCAATTGGCGTCAAATATGAGACGTAGGCTTCCTTTTTCCCAAGCACAACGGACGGATGCGGATGAAAGGACATCACTGCCGATGCCATGTTTCCCTGCCGGGCAATGGCGGCTGCCGTCCCGATTACCTTCTGGTGCCCCAGATGCAGGCCGTCAAAATACCCCAGGGCCATGACGGTTGGGGGAAGGTCATTCTTATTGAATTGATGCGGATGTGTAAGCGTTATTGTTTTCAAAATTCCACCTTCTAACTCTATGCGTTACTCAACGGCTAAAATTTTTTCCGGTTTCATCATACCTGGTTTCTCCGGATGTTGTTTATAAAGAGCGATACACTTTCCATTTTTATTATAAACGGCAAACGGGCTGCCTTGCACCTCAGACGCCATGGGGAGGACAGCACCATTCTTTATGCGCGCTTCCATCTCCTCATCACAGGTGATCGCGTCAAAATGAGCGATGGCCTTTTCGATGGGAAGAAAAAGGTCGTTCGTATTGCCATCCTGTATGGCCTGCTCAATCTGTTCAAAGGTAAAGCAGTCCCCTATCTCAAAAGGACCGGAGCTGGTGCGGACCAGGTGAGACATGTGAGCGGGATACCCCAGTTTTTTCCCGATGTCTACAGCCAGTGTTCTTACATAGGTTCCTTTGCTGCATCTGACAAAGAAGGGGAAAACGGGGTAAGGGCCGGAAAAGTATGTTTCCTCTGAAAGCAGGTTCAACTCGTAGATCGTCGTTTCCCTTGCCGGCCGTTCTACTTCAATTCCCTCTCTTGCATATTGGTACAGCTTTTTCCCATTCACTTTGACAGCAGAAAACATGGGTGGAACCTGCATGATTCTTCCTGTCAGCGAAACCAGTGCATCTTTTACCGCTTCAGCCGACAACCCCTCAGGTACAGGCTGGTCTTCCACCACATCGCCATGGGCATCCTCTGTGGTTGTCGCTTTTCCGATCATGGCTTCCGCCTGATAGGATTTTGGATAGTCGGACATATACTGTGCAATTTTTGTTGCTCTTCCGACACAGACGGGAAGCACGCCCGTCACCTCGGGATCGAGCGTGCCCGTATGCCCCACTTTTTTTGTTTTCAGCATTTTTCTTAACTTTGCCACGCAGTCATGGGATGTCATTCCCGCCGGCTTCAATAAAGGCAAAATGCCTTCTGGCTGTATACCTGCCATTTGTTGATACCCACCTTTATTTACATCAAAAAAGAAGAGACAGACAAACCAAGGCCTGCCTATCTCTTATTGTAATCACTATCTTCATCTGAACTTTTGATATCAGTCAGCAATGTTTCAATTCGGCTTCCATATTCGATGGATTCATCAAATTTGAAAGAAATTTCCGGTGTTTTGCGCAACCGGATTCGCTTGCCGATTTCAGTCCGGATAAAACCGGAAGCCTTGGCCAGACCCCGCAGCGTCTGTTCCTTTTGCTCATCATCGCCAAAAACAGAAATAAATACAGTCGCCTGCTGCAGATCGCCCGTTACCTCGACACCGGTAACGGTCACAAACCCGATGCGGGGATCTTTCAGCTTTCGGCCAATGATATCTCCCATTTCTTTTTTCATTTGTTCTCCAATGCGATTGGATCGGATTTCACTCATTCTTACACCCCGTTTCTATCTAGCCATTATAACCATTCGATAACCGAGGACGTAACTTCAAGCTCAGGTATACTGCTGATCAGCTTTATAGCCTTTTGAAGTTCCTGTTCCACGATTAGTTTGTCCTTTGAAATGGTTACAATTCCAAGTTCTGCTCTCTGCCATAAATCATGAAAGTCGGTCTCGGAGACAGCAAGATTAAATTGCTGTCTTAACCGGGTAACGACCTTTTTCACAACGGAGCGTTTATCCTTCAGGGAATGGGACTCATAAATGAAGCATTCCACAGTCAGGAAACCAATCATGCCCGTTTAATTTCTTCCATGATGTACGCTTCGATGACATCTCCTTCTTTGATGTCATTGAACTTTTCTAATGTTATACCACATTCGTAGCCTGCACTAACTTCTTTTGCATCATCTTTAAAGCGTTTGAGGGCATCTATTTTCCCTTCATAGATAACAACGCCATCACGGATCAGGCGAACGGTCGAATCACGGGTAACTTTACCATCAGTTACATAACAGCCGGCAATTGTCCCCACTTTTGATACTTTAAACGTCGTACGGATTTCCACCTGTCCAATAACCTTCTCTTCGAACTCTGGGTCTAGCATACCTTTCATTGCTGACTCAATTTCTTCGATCACGTTATAAATAATTCTGTGCAGACGCACATCCACTTTTTCAGCATCTGCTGTACGTTTCGCATTGTTGTCAGGGCGTACGTTAAATCCGATAATAATCGCATTGGAGGCAGAAGCAAGAATGATATCCGATTCAGTGATCGCTCCTACTCCCGTATGAATGATCTTTACCTTGACGCCTTCCACATCAATTTTTTGAAGGGAACCGGCCAGCGCCTCGGCGGAGCCTTGAACGTCGGCTTTAATAATCACATTGATTTCTTTAATATCGCCTTCTTTGATCTGATTGAACAGATCTTCAAGGTTCAACTTGGAAGATTCCTTACGTTGGGCTTCCAATTGCTTTTTGGAGCGTGCTTCACCGATCTGGCGTGCTTTCTTTTCATCGGTAAATACCATGAATTGATCGCCGGCCTGAGGAACATCATTTAATCCAGTAATCTCAACTGGAGTAGATGGACCGGCTACTTTTACACGTCGGCCGATATCGTTGACCATGGCACGGACACGTCCGAAGGTATTTCCGACAACAATTGGATCCCCCACATTCAGTGTTCCGTTTTGAACGAGAAGCGTAGCTACTGATCCACGGCCTTTATCAAGCTGTGCCTCGATAACTGTACCCTGTGCTGCACGGTTTGGATTGGCTTTCAGTTCTTCGACTTCCGCCACCAACTGAATCATTTCGATCAAGTCGTCGATTCCTTCCCCATTGATCGCAGAAACATTAACAAAAATCGTATCGCCGCCCCAGTCTTCCGGAATCAGAGCATGCTCGGTCAGTTCCTGCATAACCCGGTCAGGATTGGCTGCTTCCTTATCCATTTTGTTCACTGCAACAATAATAGGCACTTCTGCAGCTTTTGCATGGTTGATGGCTTCAACGGTTTGCGGCATAACACCGTCATCGGCGGCAACCACAAGAATCGTGATATCCGTTACTTGAGCTCCTCTTGCACGCATCGTTGTAAACGCAGCATGCCCCGGTGTATCAAGGAACGTAATTTTCTTGCCTTTGTCTTCGATCTGGTACGCACCAATATGCTGAGTGATTCCGCCTGCTTCACTTGCGGTTACTTTTGTGTTTCGTATGGAGTCCAGCAAGGTCGTTTTCCCGTGGTCAACGTGACCCATGATGGTAACCACCGGTGGACGAATGGAAAGATCCTCTTCTTTATCGTTATTTTCATAATTTTCGAATTCGGTTACGTCGATGATAATTTCCTCTTCGACTTCCACATTGTAATCTGATGCAATGAGCTCAATGGTTTCTTTATCAAGCTCTTGGTTGATTGTTGCCATAACACCAAGAGTCATCAATTTTTTAATGATTTCAGATGGTTCTTTTGCCAGTTTCTTCGCCAGTTCACTTACAGTAAGTGATTCGGAGAAAGTAATCTTATCCGGTGTTACCGGAGTCGGCTTCGGCTGAGGAGCCGGTGCTGATTTTCCTCTGTTGTTGTTTTTGTTGTTTCGGTTTTTATTATTATGATTGCTGTTGTTGTTTCTGTTCCCCGGTCGGTTTCCGCCCTTTTGGCCGGGTTTAGCGTTTTGCCCGGGTTTAGCGTTTTGCCCAGGTTTAGCGTTTTGTTGACCACTGTTATTTTTTTGACCCGGTTTTGAGTTATTGCTGCCATTATTCTTCTTGGGTGCTTCGTCTTTTTTAATTTTCATAGTGTTCTCTTTTTTACTCTCATTTCTATTTTCGACTTTGTTTACATTGGTTGGGTTCTTTTTATGTTCTATTTTATGTTTCTCCTCTGTATTCTTATTTTTGGGTTGATAGGCATCATTTAATTTACGGATCGCTTCTTCATCGATCATCGACATATGATTGGATACATCCACATTCATGTTTTTCAGTTTATCAATGATATCCTTGCTTTGAACATTTTGTTTTTTCGCATATTCATATACACGCATCTTACTCATATGTTCACCCCCGAATGATTTAATCAAGTAAAGCTGTTAACTTTTTGGCAAATCCTTGATCGGTTACGGCAACAACCACGCGCTGGTCTTTGCCAATCGCATTTCCGAGAGAATAGCGGTTCTCTATCCATTTTACCTCTACCCGGTAAAACGAGCATTTATCGGTTATTTTTTTCTTCGTATTGTCCGACGCATCCATGGAAAGAAGAACGCATTTCGCCTGTTGCTTCTGTACCGCTTTAACAACAAGCTCTTCCCCAGAAATACATTTTCCTGCCCTGTTGGCCAATCCAAGCAATGAAGCCCATGGTGATATATTCAATGAGTCATACTCCCTTTTCCAGTTCAGCAAACACTTCATCCGGAACCCGAGCTTTCAGTTGATTGTTGAGGCTGCCTTTTTTCTTCGCCAGAGCAAAACAGGACGCCTGATTGCACAGATACGCGCCTCTTCCTGATTTCTTTCCCGTTGGGTCAACGAAAACTTCGCCTTCAGGAGAGCGGACAATCCGGATCAATTGCTTTTTTTCTTTCATTTCCTGGCAGGCTACACATTTCCTCATCGGAATTTTCCGTGTTTTCATCCGGCTCACCCCCATGTATCTTACAGTTCTTCTTCAGTAGATTCAAACTCTTCTTGTGCAGCTTCACCAACATAAAGTCCCGATTCTTCTGCATCGGACTGACTTTTAATATCAATTTTCCAGCCTGTCAGTTTAGCTGCAAGTCTTGCATTCTGTCCTCGTTTCCCGATGGCAAGTGAAAGCTGGTAATCGGGAACGATAACGGTCGTCATTTTTTCATCTTCATTCACTAGCACTTCAAGCACCTTGGCAGGGCTGAGCGCGTTCGCTACATACACAACCGGGTCTTCAGACCATCGGACAATATCAATTTTCTCGCCATTGAGCTCGTTGACGATCGTTTGAACGCGTCCGCCTTTTTGACCGACACAAGATCCTACTGGATCCACTTCCGGGTCTGCTGCATGAACAGCAATCTTGGAACGGTCTCCCGCTTCTCTGGCAATTGATTTTACTTCAACCGTACCATCATAGATTTCCGGCACTTCAAGTTCGAAAAGGCGCTTTAATAAACCAGGGTGTGTTCTTGATACAAGAATTTGCGGGCCCTTCGTTGTTTTTTCAACCTTGGTGATGAATACTTTAATACGGTCGTTTGTTGTATATTTCTCACCCGGCATTTGTTCGGCGGCTGGAAGCAATGCTTCAACACGTCCAAGGTTAACATAGATGTAACGATGGTCCTGACGCTGGACCACACCTGTAATGATATCTTCCTCTCGGTCGATAAATTCGGAAAAAATAATGCCGCGTTCCGCTTCTCTTACCCTTTGAGTCACAACCTGTTTTGCGGTTTGGGCCGCAATCCGGCCGAAATCACGTGGAGTTACCTCCAGTTCCACAACATCTTCTAATTCATATTGCGGGTTAATCTTGTGCGCCTCTTCAAGTGAAAGCTCCTGCCTTGAATCGGTTACTTCTTCAACAACGTTTTTTCGGGCGAATACTTTGATGCTTCCTGTTGTTGTATTAAAATCCACTCTCACATTTTGTGCCTGGTGGAAGTTCCGTTTGTACGCAGAAATCAAAGCGGCTTCAATCGCTTCAATTAAAATATCTTTGCTGATTCCTTTTTCTTTCTCCAAAAAAGTAAGTGCATCTAATAGCTCGCTACTCATCCATCTTCTCCCCTTTGTTAATTGAACACAACCGCAAGTCTGGCACTTGCTATCTTGTTGTATGGCAGTTCCACTTCCGTACTGCGTGTTTTCACTTTCATTTGCAGTTTGACCGTTTCACCATCGAATTCCAGCAGTTTGCCTTCAAATTCTTTTGAGCCATCAATCTGTTCATACATTTTGATGTGGACATTTTTCCCTACGGCCTTAGCCATGTCCTCCGGTTTTTTCAATGGGCGTTCAACACCGGGTGAAGAAACTTCAAGAAAGTATGCCTGTTCAATCGGATCGATAGCATCCAACTTTTCACTGAGGCGTTCACTTACCGTTCCGCAGTCTTCAATGTCTACACCAGTTTCATTATCAATAAATACGCGAAGGAACCAGTTTTTCCCTTCTTTTACAAACTCGATATCTACCAGCTCAAGGTTTAATTCTTCCAAAATCGGGGTTACGATCTCTTCGGTAGTTTCCGTGATTTTCTTGCTCATAAACATCCTCCCTTCAACCAAAAAATCCTTTGCCAAAACGAAACGAAAGAGTGGGTTTCCCCACTCTTTTCCCGAAAGGTATTCATAAGTATTTCCAAATTTACTATATCATAATCTTCGGCTTTGTGCAACTTGCCAGCCGTCTGTCTGTCCCCTTCAGTCTTTAGAAAAGAGAGAGCTGGTTGGCTTCCGGCATACCGGCAAGACAGCCTTGCTCATCCAGATAATCGATGATGGTTTTAGACAGGCGAGCACGCTGCTGAAGATCCTCTTTTGAAAGGAACTCTCCATCTTCACGCGCCTTCACAATATTGATGGCAGCATTTGTGCCAAGTCCCGCAATAGAATTGAAAGGCGGAATCAGTTGGTCGCCTTCTACTAAAAATTCAGTGGCGCTCGATCGGTAGAGGTCTACCTTGCCAAATGAAAAACCGCGTTCGCACATTTCAAGAGCAAGCTCCAGCACTGTTTGCAGGTTCTTCTCCTTGGTGGAAGCATCCAGCCCTTTGCCCGAGATTTCTTCAATCTTTGCGCGGATAGCGGCAGATCCCTTTACCATGGCGGTAATATCAAAATCATCAGCGCGGACAGTAAAGTAGGCTGCGTAAAAAAGAATAGGATAATGCACCTTAAAGTAGGCGATGCGGACTGCCATCAATACATAGGCAGCAGCATGGGCCTTCGGGAACATGTACTTGATCTTCAAGCACGACCCGATATACCAGTCTGGTACGTCGTTCTTTTTCATTTCTTCTACCCATTCAGGGATCAGACCTTTACCTTTACGCACGCTTTCCATGATTTTGAAGGCAAGGGACGGTTCAAGGCCTTTATAGATCAGATACACCATGATATCGTCACGGCAGCCGATCACGTCTTTCAGCTCGCATGTTCCATCGGCGATCAGCTCATTGGCATTGTTCAGCCACACGTCTGTCCCATGGGAAAGACCGGAAATCTGCACTAACTCGGAGAAAGTACTTGGTTTGGTTTCCTCAAGCATCTGCCGAACAAACTTCGTTCCAAATTCCGGAATGCCAAGCGTACCCGTTTTGCACATCACTTGGTCTTCGGTCACCCCGAGCACTTCGGGACCGGAAAAGATTTTCATAACTTCCTGGTCGGAAGCCGGAATCGTTTTTGGATCAATGCCGCTCAAATCCTGCAGCATACGAATCACGGTTGGATCATCGTGCCCGAGAATATCGAGTTTCAGCAGGTTATCATGGATGGAATGGAAATCAAAATGTGTCGTTTTCCATTCAGAATTTTTATCATCGGCAGGAAACTGGATAGGACAAAAATCATAAATATCCATGTAATCCGGAACAACAATAATCCCGCCCGGATGCTGTCCTGTGGTCCGTTTCACACCGGTACAGCCCGATACAAGCCGGTCGACCTCGGCAGAGCGGAAGGTCAGGTTATGGTCGGAGGCATACCCTTTTACATAGCCATACGCCGTTTTCTCAGCCACAGTTCCTATCGTTCCTGCACGGTAGACATAATCTTCACCGAACAGTTCCTTTGTGTAATTATGGGCACGCGGCTGGTATTCACCCGAGAAGTTAAGGTCAATATCAGGTACCTTGTCCCCTTTAAAGCCAAGGAATGTTTCAAACGGGATATCCTGGCCATCCTTTTTATAGAGCACATGACAATTCGTGCACTCTTTATCCGGAAGGTCAAACCCGGAACCGACAGATCCATCATCAAAAAAGATGGATTCCTTGCACTCAGGACACACATAGTGCGGAGGAAGCGGATTAACCTCAGTAATCTCTGTCATGGTGGCAACAAAGGAAGATCCAACGGATCCACGTGAACCTACCAGATAGCCATCCACCAGGGACTTTTTAACAAGTTTATGCGAGATTAGGTAGATAACGGCAAATCCATGACCGATAATGCTGTTCAATTCCTTTTCCAGCCGCTTTTCTACAATATCGGGGAGGTTTTCCCCATAAATACTGCGAGCCATGGAATAACTCATATTCCGTATATCATCTTCCGCCCCCGGAATCTTCGGGGTAAACAGATCGTCAGGAATCGGTTTGATCTCCTCAATCATGTCTGCGACCTTTTGGGTATTATCGACAACCACTTCCCTGGCCTTTTCGTCACCCAGGAATGAAAAGCATTCCAGCATTTCATCTGTGGTACGGAAATAAACATCCGGAAGTGTCTGTCGGTTCAACGGATTGGCTCCGCCCTGGCTTGAAACCAAAATCTTGCGGTAAATGCCGTCATTGGGATCCAGGTAATGTACATTTCCCGTGGCAACAACCGGTTTACCTAGCTTTTCACCGAGCTTCACAATGTTGGCAATGATTTCACGCAGCGCCATTTCATCCTGTATTAGTTCTTTTTCAATCAGATGATAGTAGTTTGATGGCGGCTGGATTTCAAGATAATCATAAAATTTCGCGATTTCTTCCACTTCCGAAGGCGCTTTTTGCATCATTCCTTCAAATACTTCGCCTTTATCACACCCGGACCCGATCAGTAAACCTTCACGATGTTTGGAAAGCCTCGAACGCGGAATTCTGGGCGTTCGGTAAAAATAGTTCAATTGCGATTCTGAAACCAATTTGTACAGATTCTTCAAGCCTTGTTGTGTTTGGGCAAATAGTATGCAATGGGATGGACGGCTTCTCATATATCCACCCTGGCCCATGTTTTCGTTCAGCTGGTCATGGAATTCTATTTCTTTCTCGAACGCTTGTTTTAATAGTTTCCAAAGCAGGTAGCCTGTCGCTTCTGCATCATAGATTGCCCGGTGGTGCTGGGTCAGCTCGATATCAAACTTTTTACAGAGCGTGTTCAATCTGTGGTTTTTCAGTTCCGGAAGGAGAAAACGGGCAAGTTCGAGGGTGTCAACCACCGGATTTTGGGCAGCCCCTCTCCCTATCTTGCGGAATCCTTCGTTCAAGAATCCCATATCAAAACTGGCATTATGGGCAACAAGAATGTCGTCTCCCATAAATTTTTCAAAATCCCGCAACACGTCCTCTATTTCAGGAGCATCCTGTACCATATCATCGGTGATGCCCGTCAGATTGATCGTTGTATCCGAAAGAGGCTCATGCGGATTGGCAAACCGTTCAAATTTATCGATGATTTCACCGTTATGCACTTTGACCGCCGCAAGTTCGATGATTTTGTTGTACACGGCGGACAATCCCGTTGTTTCCACGTCAAATACAATATAGGTATCATCCGATAGCTTCCTGTGCTGTTCGTTATAAGCGATAGGAACTCCGTCATCCACCAGATTGGCCTCCACGCCATACAAAACTTTGATACCATTCTTTTTCCCTGCTGAATATGCTTCCGGGAAGGACTGAACGGCAGCATGGTCGGTCACCGCTACAGCAGGATGGCCCCATTTGCTGGCCTGGCTGATCAGGCTGGAAGCAGAAGTTACGGCATCCATCTGGCTCATCGGAGTATGTAGATGAAGTTCCACTCTTTTCTTTCCTTCTTCGGCAAGATCATTTCTGGTTTCAGGCGTAATTTGATTGATATCATTCGCAATCATGACCAGGTCACGAACGAAGGTATCGTTTTGTATACCACCCCGTACTTTGACCCAGATGCCTTTTTTCACGGCGTTCAGAATCGGTACATCTTCTTTGTCGCGGGAGAAGATTTTAACCATGATGGAATCGGTATAATCGGTAATCTTAAAGGTCAGCAGCGTTCTTCCGCTCCTGAGTTCTCTAGTTTCCGCATCAAATACATATCCCTGAAGCGTTACTCTGCGTTCCTCGTCCTGAATGGTTTCAATCGGAACGGGTTCATCCGGAATCTTGTAACCTATTGTAACTTCAGAAGGCACAGCAGCTGCTTCCCGCTTGTCCGCTTTTTCTTTTTCGATCAATGCAGCGAGTACTTTATCCGCATCTTCTTGCTTTTTCTGCTCCACAAATTTCTGGAATTCTTCCTCACTGTGTTTGACTTCAATTTCAAGTGAGACGGAGTCCATGCCAAACGAACGGTAGACCTCCGTCATTGCCGAAGATAATTTACGTTTGATCAAGAGCCCTTCCGCTTCATTCCGGACGGTGACTTTAATTTTATTCCCGGTTACCTCAGGAACCTGTCCCATCAATCCGGACACAAGTGAGCTTGCCGTTCCTTTCAGCTGTTCACAGCATATGCTCCAATACTCGCCGAGTAATGCTTCCTCGCATTCCCTGCTCTCACATTGAATAGTAAATGTTACTTTCGCTATATGTTCAAATGCCTGTGTAATTCTCGCCTGAAAAAAGGTATACACATTGGCAGGCATTGGTTTCGGCAGGGAAAAATAAAAATGCCAGCTTCTGTTATTTTTATCGATCGCCAGTTTCTGAACACGGCCATCACCCAGATGCGGGCGCAGCTCACCGGGTATGCCGATCTGGTCGAGCAACAAGAGAAACCGCTCTTTTCTTACCTGGTCGTCACTGTTCATGATGCCCTCCTTCCACAAATAAAGGGATGACTTGGGTTAGTGAGCCTGACGGTCAGGCTCATAAGTCATCCCCTGGATGCTAGCGCGCTAATAATTCTCGTTGGCTTTTAATCGCCTCAATTAATTCTGAAACATGGATTTCATTCATTTCACCGGTTTTTCTGACTTTCAATTCCACAATGCCCTCAGCAGCTTTTTTCCCAACCGTTACTCGGACAGGAACCCCAAAAAGGTCTGCATCGGCGAACTTTACACCGGCGCGTTCTTTACGGTCATCGTATAAGCAATCATAACCTGCACCCTTAAGTTCATCATACAGCTTTTCACTTAAATCTGCCTGTATTTCGTCTTTGCTGTTGGCTGCAATAATGTGCACATCAAAAGGTGCCAGGGATAACGGCCAGATCAAGCCTCTTTCATCATTGTTTTCTTCTGCAACTGCGGCAAGCGTACGGGAAACACCGATTCCGTAACAGCCCATCGTCATTGTCTGGCTTTTTCCATTCTCATCGAGAAAGGTTGCATTCAATGGCTCGCTGTAAACTTGTCCAAGTTTAAACACATGCCCGACTTCAATTCCTTTGGCGAAGCGGATAACCCCTTTGCCATCAGGAGAAGCATCTCCCTCCTGGATAAAACGAAGATCAGCAAAATCAGAGACCTCAAAATCGATGCCAGGATTCACATGCTGATAATGATGACTTGCTTCATTTGCTCCGGCTACGGCATTCACCATGTATTCCACCGCATGGTCAGCAATGATCTTCACGTTTTCTGGAACAGACACAGGCCCAATGTTTCCAGGTTTGCAGGAAAGCACTTTTTCCGTTTCCTCAGGTGTGGCCAGTTCGGCAGAAGCTGCTCCGAGAATGTTCTTCACTTTAATGTCATTTACATCATGATCACCGCGGACAAGCACCAGAACCGGCTCTTCATCAGCAATAAACAGAACCGACTTGATGACTTTGGCGGCATCAATGGTAAGGAGTGAAGAAACCTCTGCAATGGTTTTTGCTTCTCCCGTATGGATTTTCTCCATTTCCTTTTTGGATTCGGTGGAAGCTTCATAGGTTACGTTCACTGGTGCCATCTCAATGTTGGCAGCAAAATCAGATTCTGAAGAATAAGCAATCAAATCTTCACCGATCTCGGAAAGTACCATGAACTCATGATTATCCTTTCCTCCGATTGCCCCGGAATCAGCCAGGACCGCTCTGAAGTTCAGACCACAGCGTGAAAAGATATTATTGTATGCTGCTTTCATATCTTCATAGGTAACATCAAGGCTCTCCTGGGAGGAATGGAACGAGTACGCATCTTTCATAATAAATTCCCGGCCTCTAAGAAGACCAAATCGAGGTCTTTTTTCATCCCTGAACTTCGTTTGAATTTGGAATAGATTAAGAGGCAGTTTTTTATATGATTTTACTTCATCGCGAATGAGACTGGTAATGACTTCCTCATGAGTTGGCCCGAGCGCAAATTCACGGCCATGGCGGTCTTTTAAACGCATAAGTTCCGGTCCGTAGGAATACCATCTTCCCGATTCTTGCCAGAGTTCCGCAAGCTGCAGGGAAGGCATGGTCATCTCGTTGGATCCTGCGTTTTCCATCTCTTCACGAATAATCGCTTCTACTTTGTGAAGAACCTTTTTCCCCAGCGGCAAAAAAGAATAAATACCAGCTGCATTCTGCCGGATAAATCCTGCTCTGAGCAGAAGCTGGTGGCTGACGACATCCGCGTCAGCCGGAACTTCTCTTAATGTTGGTGCAAACAACCTGCTTTGCTTCATTTCTCCACCTCAGTTAATCACTTATTGGTCAATTTTGTCTAAAAAGAATTTATGAATGTCATTCCATGTTACGACGAGCATCAGGAGCATCAGAAATGCAAAACCGATAAAATGTACAAGCCCTTCTTTTTGCGGATCAATCGGTTTGCCCCGCAGCGCTTCAATCAGTAAAAACAACAGCCGCCCGCCATCCAGTGCCGGTAGCGGCAGCAAGTTAAAGATCGCCAGGTTAATACTCAGGACAGCGGCCCATTGCATCAGCATTGGAATACCGCCTTCTGTCGCTTTGTTTGTGTATTCGTAAATTCCAACTGGTCCTGAAAGCTGATCGAATCCGTGCTTCCCGGTAATGAGCTCACCAAGTCCCACGAAAATCATTTTTGTCATGAACCATGTTTGCTTTGCTCCATAGGACAGGGAGCCCAGTAAAGAAAACTCTGTGGAAGGATAGGCTCCAATAAATCCTTCTTTGGTGCCTTTGTTAATCTCCCGTTCACCCGGCGTTACTTCTTTTTTAAGAATTTTGCCGTTCCGGTCAACTTCAAACACAAGTTTTTCTCCAGGGTTTTGCTGGATAAAGGAAACAAGCTCTTCCCAATTGCTGACTTTATCGCCATTTACGGAAACGATCCTGTCCCCTTTTTGCAGCCCAGATTTCACCGCAGCTTCACCCGGTGCCAGATTGCCAAGTCGTGCTTCCTTTGTAGGAATGCCCTGGAACAAAGAAAAACTCATTAATACGATGAACGCCAGCAGCACATTCATGAACGGGCCTGCAAAAATGGCAAGCGTCCGCTGCATGAGAGTTTTTGAGCCAAACTGCCTGTTATACGGAGCAATTTGCATTTCCTGATGATCGGCCACATACATTGCCTGCGGGTCTACGCTGTAGCTTTGGCGTTCTCCCTCTTCATTTTCATATCCGGTAATCACCAAACGGTGCTCCAAGTCAGCGTTTTCCACAGTAATGACTTTTTGGATGTCATATTTTTCTTTATGGTTGACAATAATCTTTTGGACGCTGCCTTCCGGGTTAAAAATCAGTCCTACCCTGTAACCTGGTTTCAGTTCGATCCCTTCCGGATCCTCTCCGGCCATCCTTACAAACCCGCCCAACGGCAATAGCCGTACGGTGTATGTTGTCTCACTCTTTTTAAACGCGAAGAGCTTTGGACCGAAGCCAATGGCAAATTCCCGGCACAAAATGCCGGCTCGTTTGGCGAGCATCAAATGGCCAAGTTCATGAAAGAAAACAAGAGCACCCAAAATAATTACGATGGAAATGACTGTATTCATAACCTTTTACCCACCTTTAATTTAATAATGACTGAACATATTGCCGTGTGTGTGTATCAATGGCCTGTATTTCTTCCAGTGTCGGCTGTTCAATAAATTCATGGTGCTCCAGTGCTTTTTCAATGTATTCTTCGATCGCCAGGAACGATATTTTACGTTCAAGGAACAATCCGACCGCAGCTTCGTTTGCTGCGTTCAGCGCGGTTGTCATTGTTCCGCCTTTCTCTCCTGCGAGATAAGCCAGTTTCAGGCAGCGGAACCGTTCCATGTCCATTTTTTTAAAATGAAGCTTTCCAATCTCCCATAAGTTTAACCTTTTGGAAGGCGGAAGTTCAAGTCTGTCAGGATAGGTCAGCGCATACTGAATGGGAACCCGCATGTCGGGGTTTCCCAGGTGTGCCAGCGTGCTGCCGTCCTTATACTCTACCATAGAGTGTATGATGCTTTCTTTATGAAGAATGACGTCTATTTTTGAATAGGGCATATTAAAGAGCCAATGCGCTTCTATCACTTCCAGGCCTTTGTTCATCATCGTTGCCGAATCGATGGTGATTTTGGCTCCCATGGACCAGTTCGGATGATTCAATGCCTCGTCAACAGTAACATCAGCCAGCTGTTCCCGCGTATAATCCCGGAAACTTCCTCCAGACGCGGTAAGAATGAGCCGGTCAACCTGTTGGGCATTTTCTCCGTTAAGACATTGGAAGATGGCTGAATGCTCGCTGTCCACCGGCAGGAGGCTGACGTTATGTTTTTCAGCCAGCTCCATAATGATATGTCCGGCAGTAACCAGTGTTTCTTTATTGGCGATGGCTATATCCTTGCCGGCCTGAATGGCGTTGATGGTGGGCACCAAGCCTACACTTCCCATGACCGCATTCACCAGAATATGAGCTTCCCGAGCGACAGCTGCTTCAATCAGGCCTTCTTGTCCATAATAAACAAGTGATTGGTCCCCCAGACGCAAACGCAGGTCATCAGCGTCTTTTTTATCTTGAACCGCAATGATCCGCGGTTTAAATTTCTCTATTATCTCCATCCCTTTTTCTACATTCTTTCCAAAAGAAATGGCCGTTAATCGAAATAGCTCAGGGTGTTGTGCGATTACATCAAGCGTTTGTATACCGATGGAACCTGTCGCACCCAACAAACTGATATTTTTCATAGAGCACTCCTTGTTTTTTCGCTACGACAGCAAGCTCAGGATATGGAGGAGCGGAAGCACGAAAAGCCAGCTGTCCGTACGGTCCAATATTCCGCCATGTCCCGGCAGCAGATTGCCAGAATCCTTCACCCCGTAATGCCGCTTAAAGGCGGATTGTGCAAGATCGCCAATCTGTCCGAAGATCCCCACAATCAAAGCCATGAACAGCACCTGGTTCAGAGTAAAAGGCACAAAATCTGTAAAGTAGCAGATTACGCCAACCACAATGCTCGTAACGATGCCCCCGATTGCTCCTTCGATGGTTTTGTTCGGACTGATCACCGGCCACAGTTTTGTTTTTCCGATGGATTTCCCGGTAAAATACGCACCCGAATCAGCTCCCCAAATCATGAAAAGGACAAAGAATAAAATCGGAAGGCCATGTTCAAGCATTCTCGTTTCGTATATATAGTGGAATCCGTAACCCACATACAGAGAGGAGAGGATAACAAATCCCGCATCATCAAATGTAAAGCGGTTCTTTGTGATGACGGTAACCACCAGGATCAGGAGCATCGCAAGTACAATGGGTTGCGAGCCTGTGAAACTTCCAAGGTACTGCTCTTTCCAATCCTGCGGGATGACTGTTGCCAGTGTCAGCAATAGAGCGATGATGCCCTCAGCCGACAAAAGCGGAATATGCTTCATTTTCAGCAATTCGTGGATCCCGATCACTGCCAAAGCGATGATAACGAGGGTAAAAGGCAAATGGCCGTAAACCGTAACTCCTATAAATAGAAGAGCGGCTATTACTCCCGTAATGATGCGTTCCTTCATAAATCCTCCTTCTTATTATACACCGCCATAACGGCGACCGCGATTCTGATAGTCGTAAATGGCTTTTTTTAAGTGTTCTTCTTTAAAATCAGGCCAGTTCACCTCGGTAAACCAAAATTCACTGTAGGCGAGCTGCCAGAGCATAAAGTTGCTGAGGCGCACTTCACCGCTCGTCCGGATCAACAGATCAGGATCCGGAAGGCTGGATGTCATTAAATACCGGCTTACCAAATCTTCATTAATCGCATCACGCCCGATGGTTCCGGCTTCAACATCGCGGATAATTTCGGTTAACGCTGTTGTTATCTCGTTCCGACTGCCATAATTCAGGGCAAAATTCAAAATAAGGCCAGTATTGTTTTTGGTTTTTTCTATTGCCTCGTCAACAGCCTGAATGGTATGTACCGGCAATACTTCCTTATGGCCCATGATGGTCACACGAACATTCTGTTCAATCAATTCAGGCAGAAAGCTGTTTAAAAATTCCCCAGGAAGTCTCATGAGAAAGTCCACTTCTTCACGGGGTCGCTTCCAGTTTTCCGTTGAAAAGGCATAGAGTGTCAGCACCTTAACGCCGAGATTGTTGGCATACTTCACCACTTTTTTTACTACTTTCATGCCTTCATGGTGTCCTGCCACCCTGGGAAGCCCGCGTCTTTTTGCCCAGCGTCCGTTCCCGTCCATGATGATGGCCACATGAGCCGGTATTGTATCCTGTCTTATGTTCAGCTCTGTTTTCTCTTCTTTTTTCCAGAATGAAATTCTGTCAAGCATGGCAAAGCCCCCATTATCGTCCAGACTTAACAAAAAAACCCCCTGTATAAAGAGGGCTTTTCTTATTTTATTTTACATGGAAATCAATTATACTTCCATGATTTCTTTCTCTTTACTTGAAGCGATTGTATCTACTTCGCTAATATATTTGTCTGTAAGCTTCTGAACATCATCATTGTAGCGGCGGAGTTCATCTTCAGTGATCTCCCCATCCTTCTCAGCTTTCTTCAGCTCATCGTTGGCATCACGGCGAACATTGCGAAGAGCAACCTTGGCTTCCTCTCCATATTTCTTAACAAGTTTGACAAGCTCTTTACGTCTTTCTTCTGTTAGAGGAGGAATCGCAATGCGGATCACTTGCCCATCATTGGAAGTTGTTAAGCCAAGATCGGATTTTTGGATCGCCTTTTCTACATCGTTCAGGGCCGATTTATCATACGGCTGGATGACAAGCAGGCGTGCTTCAGGCACTGAAATCCCGGCAAGCTGGTTGATTGGTGTCTGAGCTCCGTAATAATCCACTTGAACACGATCTAAAAGTGCAGGGTTTGCACGGCCGGCGCGGATGGTCGAAAGCTCACGCTGAAAAGATGAAATGCCTTTTTTCATTCGGTCTTCTGCGTTTGTTAAAATTTCCTTTGCCATTAATTATTCCCCCTAATCGTAGTTCCAATTTCCTCACCAAGAACTGCACGCTTAATGTTGCCTTCTTCCATAATGGAAAACACGATAAGCGGAATATCATTGTCCATACATAATGAAGATGCCGTCGTATCCATGACAGCCAGGCCTTCTTTAAGCAAGTCAAGGTAGGATAAGGTATTGTATTTCACAGCATTCTGATCGATCGTCGGATCGGCTGAGTATACGCCGTCCACATTATTTTTCGCCATCAGGATCACTTCGGCTTCGATTTCCGCCGCGCGAAGAGCAGCTGTTGTATCCGTTGAAAAGTAAGGATTTCCTGTTCCCGCAGCAAAAATAACAACACGTTTCTTTTCAAGGTGACGAATAGCTTTTCTGCGAATGTACGGTTCAGCAACCTGGCGCATCTCGATTGACGTTTGTACCCTAGTCTGCACACCGATATTTTCCAGGCTGTCCTGTAAAGCCAGGGAATTCATAACAGTCGCCAGCATCCCCATGTAATCAGCGGATGCGCGATCCATTCCCATCTCGCTTCCCGCTTTGCCTCTCCAGAGATTACCGCCGCCGACAACAACGGCCACTTCCACTCCGAGCTCGACAATGTCTTTCACCTGATGGGCAATCGATTGAATGACACCAGGATCTATTCCGCTTCCTTTACCGGCCGCAAGAGCTTCCCCGCTTAGTTTAAGAACTACTCGTTTATATTTTGAAGTGCTCATAATTCCCTCCGTATCCATCACCTGTAATTGCTTTTTTTAATCCTAAGCTCTTTTAAAAAAAGGGAACACACTGTGCTCCCTTTTTTTACTTTTTACACCATTACTTTTTAACTTGAGACATTACTTCTTCTGCAAAGTTGTCTTCGCGCTTTTCCATACCTTCGCCAACTTCGTAACGTACGAATGCGATAACCTTACCGCCTTTAGAAGCTACGTACTTACCAACTTTTTGGTCTGGATCTTTAACGAAAGACTGATCGTTCAAGCAGATTTCTTCAAAGAATTTGCCAAGGCGGCCTTCCACCATTTTAGCAACGATGTTTTCAGGCTTTCCTTCGTTAAGCGCTTGTTGAGTAAGCACTTCACGTTCATGAGCCACTTCTTCTTCGCTTACAGCGTCACGAGAGATGTAACGAGGGTTAACCGCAGCAACGTGCATTGCCACATCTTTTGCAACCGCTTCGTCTGTTGTACCTTCCACTACAGAAAGCACTCCGATGCGTCCACCCATGTGAAGGTATGCGCCAAACGCTGCATTTTCGCCTTTTTCAACGATTTGGAAACGACGAAGTGAGATTTTTTCACCAATCTTAGCAATTGCGTTGTTCAAATACTCAGCAACTGTTGTGTTTTCACTTTTAAGTGTAGAAGCAAGCGCCTCATCAACAGTAGATACATTGGATTCAAGAAGGTGCTTACCAAGTACAGAAATAAGCGCGGTAAAGCTTTCGTTTTTTGCCACGAAGTCAGTTTCAGAGTTCACTTCAAGGATAACAGCTTTGTTGCCTTCTACAACAACAGAAGTAAGACCTTCTGCTGCGATGCGGTCCGCTTTTTTAGCAGCTTTCGCAATTCCTTTTTCACGAAGGAAATCGATCGCTTTGTCCATGTCCCCGTTCGTTTCTGTCAATGCTTTTTTACAGTCCATCATTCCTGCGCCTGTTTTTTCGCGCAATTCTTTTACCATTTGAGCTGTTACTGCCATAATGAAATTCCTCCTTTGGTTTATGTAAAGCTAAGGTTGGCATTAAAAAAGGGTGTGAAAGGGCATATCCCCTCCATCACCCTTTTAGTTTATATTACTTATGCAGATGTTTCTTCTTCGTTTTGAGCTTCTTGCTCTTCTCCACCCTGGTTGGCTTCGATGATCGCATCAGCCATTTTACCTGTAAGAAGTTTAACCGCACGGATCGCATCATCGTTACCTGGGATAACGTGGTCAACTTCATCAGGATCACAGTTAGTATCCACGATAGCGATAATTGGAATGTTCAGCTTGCGTGCTTCAGCAACCGCGATGCGTTCTTTGCGTGGATCTACGATGAATAGCGCATCTGGAAGGCCGTTCATTTCTTTAATTCCACCCAAGAACTTTTCAAGACGATCCATTTCCTTTTTAAGAAGGATAACTTCTTTCTTAGGAAGAACATCGAAAGTTCCGTCTTCTTGCATTCTTTCAAGCTCTTTCAAACGGTTAATACGCTTACGGATGGTTCCGAAGTTTGTTAGCGTACCGCCCAGCCAGCGTTGGTTGATGAAGTACATGCCGGAACGTTCTGCTTCTTCTTTTACAGAGTCTTGAGCTTGTTTTTTTGTACCAACGAAAAGGATTTTACCGCCGTTTCCTGCGATATCTTTCATTACGTTGTAGCACTCTTCAACTTTCTTTACTGTCTTTTGAAGATCGATGATGTAAATACCGTTACGCTCAGTGAAGATGTAACGGGACATTTTCGGATTCCAGCGACGTGTTTGATGTCCAAAGTGTACGCCGGCTTCCAATAGTTGTTTCATTGAAATTACTGCCATGATGGCACCTCCTGGTTTTGTTTTCCTCCGCCTGCTTCCACTTTAATCAAAACTGCAAATGCAGCACCAATGATTAAATCCACAAACGTGTGTGATTAACACCGAAAGTAACTATACCATACTTAGTCAGAATGTAGCAAGAAAAATGTTGCCGTTTTGAATATTTCTCATGAAAGGCTGTTCATTTTTAAAATCAGGCCGACTTCACCCTTGCCTCTTTCGAGTTTTTTGGCAATTTCTTCAGAAGTATAACCTTTTTTGGCATAAGTTAATACCTTTTGATGCAAAATGTTTTCTTCCTCTTCTTGATCATCATGCCCATCCGCTTTTTTGTCGGATGATTTCACATCTTGCTCCTGTCCGTCATGTTTCGTTTCGTATAGTATTTCTCTGATTTCTTCGTTCTGTTCCTTCATTTCACTGACAAACGCCAAAAGCATCTCCTCCAGCTCCTGGGTCTCCCCGTCATCGAAAGCACCGGCAGCCGTTGTTTTGAGCTTCATCCACAGAACAGCAACAAGAAACAGGCAAAGGGTGTTCAGCAATAAACTTAAAACCGCTATAAAGTAAAGCAAGTGATCCCCACTCTTTCTTCCGTTCCCGGTTACATATATCGCGCAAGAACCAGTCTCAGGCGAGATAACGCTTTGGAATGGATCTGCGAAATTCTTGAGGTGGAAAGCTCCAGAACATGACCAATTTCAGTAAAGGTCAGTTCCTCATAATAAAACAGAGAAATCACCAGCTGTTCTTTTTCATTCAGCTCCCTGATCACCTGTGCAAGTTCCTTATGCAGCTCGGCCTTAACCACTTCCGCCTCAGGAGACAATCCATTTTTATCTTCTATTGTATATCCGAGCTTTTCTTTGCTTTCACTTTCTCTTTGGTCTTCATCGATTGAAAGAACATTGGCAAAAAAGCTTTCGGACAGGGCAGAAACCACTTCCGTTTCAGGCATACCCAGTTCTGCTCCTATTTCATAGGTTGTTACCCGGCGGAGTTTTTCCTGTTCGAGCTTTTCAATCGTACTTTCAATCTTTTTTGTTTTTTCACGCAGAGACCGTGGCAGCCAGTCCACTTTACGCAGTCCATCGAGAATCGCTCCCCGGATCCGGAATGTGGCATACGTATCAAATTTAAGGTCCCGTTCGGGCTGGAATTTTTCAAGCGCATCAAACAGGCCCAGCATTCCCAAGCTTTTTAATTCATCACGATTAACGTTTTTCGGCAAACCTGCCGCAATCCGCTGAACATGATACTGAACAAGCGGCATGTATTGTTTGAGCAGAGAATCACCTGCATAACGGTCACGGCATTCATGCCACCTTTTCCATATTTCCAGTTCATCCGCTGCTGCTGTAGATGAAGATATCATGCTACTCCCCCTGAAATCATTATTAAATCACTAACTCTCCCTGACGTACTATTTTTATTTGAAGTTCACATGTGTCTGTAACAAATTCAATGGTCCTCCCTTTGCTGCCGCCTGTATGTTCCGCGATCAGGGGGATTTCCCACTCTTTCAATCCGCTTTTTATCGCTTCCACGTTTCTCGGGCCAATGCGCATGGCATACGCCTGGTCAACCATTTGAAACATCTCGGCTCCTCCGGCTAGCTTTGCCTTCAGCGCTCTTCTCCTGGCTCCCCTCTCCTCCAGGCCAAGGACGAGCCTTTTGATGGCGGTGTCAGCATATTTTGCTTCGTTTATTTCCCTTGATCGTGCCAAAGAAGAATGTGGAAGCATAATATGCGCCATTCCGGACAGCTTCTTATCTGCATCATACAGCACAAGACCGACACAGGAGCCGAGGCCAGCTGTGCGAAGGACAGTGGAACCCGCTCCGAATCCCAACTCGGACAAGCCGATTTTTACCATTTTAACGTCCAACCGAAACCGCACCTCTATGATTCATCAGCCGCTCCCTGAAGCTCCATTATTTCATCCTTGTCGAGCACCTTGTCCAAACGGAGCAGAATGAATAGCCTTCCATCCATTTTGGCCACTCCATCGAGATACCGGGCGTTTATGCCACCCGCCACTTCCGGTGTAGGCTCAATGTCAGAAAGAGACAGATCCAGCACGTCGTTCGCTGCATCCACCATCAGTCCCACATCCATTCCTTCCGTATTCACGATGATAATCCGGGTGTCGTCATCCGCATCCTTCTCTTCCATGCCAAACCGGCTCCGCAAATCAATAACCGGTGTTACCGCCCCGCGCAGGTTCATCACCCCTTTAACAAATGAAGGTGTTTTCGGAACCCGCGTGATTGGTGAAACACGTTCGATGGATAGGACATTAAGGACATTCATGCCATATTCTTCATCCTTTAACCGGAACACGACTATTTTTAATTCCTGCTCACTCATACTCATTCTCCTCTCTGTCACCGTTATATAAATAGCGAATTGCAATCGATAATGAGGGCAACCTGGCCGTCTCCCAATATTGCCGCTCCTGAAACAAAAGGAGCATCGAGATAGCTTCCAAGCGGCTTCAGGACAATCTCCTGCTGCCCGATCAGCCCGTCTACGATCAAACCGGCCAATTTGTTTTCTTTTTTAACAATAACAACCGCTCGTTTGGTCTCTCCTTTTTTGGCCTCCTGCGGCACTTCGAGCCAATCATTTAATGAAACCAGCGGTATAACCTTTCCGCGGAAATCCATCATGGGCTGCTTATGGACCATGATGATATCCTGAGGATCGACCAATGCGGTTTCAATGATCGATGGAAGCGGAACAGCATATGTTTCTGTTCCCGCTTCGACCAGCAGAGACGGTATGATGGAAAGGTTCAGAGGAAGCTGGATGGTAAAGGTTGAACCTTGTCCGGCGGTGGAATCCACAGAAACCGACCCTCCGAGCGATTCTATTTTATTTTTAACCGCATCCAGGCCGACGCCGCGGCCGGAAATATCGGAAATCACTTCAGCTGTAGAAAAACCAGGGGCGAACAGCAGCTCATAAACGTGCCTGCCAGTCAATGTACGGGCTGAATTCTCACTGATAATCCCCTTTTGAACAGCCCGATTAAGCACCTTGTCGGCATCAATGCCTGCCCCGTCATCCTGAATCTCGATAAATACACGGTTGCCGCTGTGGTACGCCTTCAAGGTTATTGTGCCTTTTTCGCTTTTCCTTGAACGGATTCTCTGCTCCGGATCTTCAATACCATGATCCAATGAATTACGCAGCAAATGAACAAGCGGATCTCCGATTTCATCGGCAACCAGACGATCCAGTTCGGTTTCTGCTCCCTCTACCTGCAATTCCACCTTTTTATGCAGATCTTTGGCCAATCCGCGTACCATTCTCGGAAACCGGTTGAATACCTGGTCAATGGGAACCATCCGCATATTAAGAATTAATTCCTGCAAATCCGATGAAACCCGTGAAACCCGTTCTACCGTTTCCTGAAGTGCAGCATCCTTCATCTCGCTTGAAATCCTTTCAAGACGGCCTCTGTCAATCACCAGCTCTTCAAAAAGACTCATCAGAAGATCCAGCCTCTCAATGCTTACCCTGATCGTCTTTGCAGATTTTGGCGGGGAATTCTTTTTAGGTCCTGTTGTGGTGCCTTTTTGATCATCCACCTGCTCTGCCACAGCTTCCTTTTGTTCGCTGCCCACCGGCTGAAGCGGCGTTAGTGCCACTTTTTCGATTTCTGAGATTGATAACAATTCCGACTCAATTGTCGCCGCTTCTTGTTGTGTTATGAGCGTAACGAAAAAGCTTTGATTGAATTGTTCCTGTTCAATCAGGTCGGCTGAAGGTTCTGACTTTATGATGTCGCCGAGGTTTTCCAGCGCATTGAAAACCATATAGGCCCGCACTGCTTTCAGCAGGCACTCTTTATCGAGCTCAACTTCAATCCTGTACACCAGAAAACCTTGCTCAAGGGATTGATGGATCGCCGACCGCTCAAATTCATCATAACTGCTGAAATCTTCATTACTTGTATCTGTCTGGGCCTTATCCTGGGTATCCTCCCCCAGTATCCCGTTCAAAAGGCGTATCAGTTCTTTCGTATCTTTTTTTCCATCGCCGCCAGCTGCTATCGACATGACCATTTCTTCCAAATGGTCAAGCGAAACAAACAGCGAATCCAGCAGTTTCTGTGTCACGTGCAGTTTACCATTTCTGATTCCATCCAGAACGTTTTCCATCGCATGCGTAAGATTTGCAAGATCGTCGTAACCCATGGAAGCTGACATGCCTTTTAATGTATGAGCAGAACGAAAAATTTCCTGAATGGTTGCCAGCTCTTCCGGTTGTTTCTCCAAAAGAAGCACATGTTCATTTATCGACTGGAGATGTTCTTTACTTTCTTCAATAAAAATATCCAAATATTCACTTGTGTCCATCTTTTTCCCCCTCGTGCACAACGCTAGCTTTTACTCAAAAAACTTAAAAGTTTACTAATAAAAGATTGGTCAACTGCTCCCTTTTGGACCTTGGCGTTCCCCAATAGACAATGAGCTGCCTTTTGAATTTGTCCGCTCGCTTCACAGCGCGGACTTTCCAGCACAAACGGCGATTGCTCCATAACAGCCCGCCGCACGGCCGGGTCGAAAGAAACTTGCCCCAAGTTGGCCAGTTGCTTTCCAAGAAACCGGGAGCTCACCTCGTTCAAGCGGTCATGTACTGCCCTGCCTTCCCGTTGGTTTTCACATTGATTAATCATGGTCCAGACAGGGAGTTCAGGCCGTTCAGCATGAAGCAGCTTAATCATGGAATACGCATCAGTAAGCGATGTAATTTCCGGGGTAGCAACCAGGATGGCTTCATGACCGGCCAATACAAACTTCAAGCTCGCTTCTGACAAACCGGCACCAATATCGAATACGATATAATCATAGGCTGACGATAATTTCTCAAGCTCTCTCACAAAATGAACCTGACTGTTGCGGTCAAGCTCTAACAAAGAGAGAAGACCGTTATCACCACCAAGATAATCAAGGCTGCCTGGGCCTTTTTCAATGATCTCCCTGACGGAAAGATGATGTTCAAACAGATCGGCGATCGTGTGGCGCGGGGTCAGTCCAAGCAGCAGATGAACGTTGCCCATGCCGATATCCAGATCAACCAGCACCACTTTTTTCCCAAGTCCTGAAAGGGCAAGGGATAAGTTCACCGCTACATTTGTTTTCCCAACCCCGCCTTTTCCGCTGAGCACCGAAACGACCTTCGCTTTTTTCGCATGTAATGACGTCTCTTGTACTCGTAAACGAAGTTGTTCTGCCTGATCACGCATCTCTTTTCTCCTGCAGGAACATGCTGACGATCGCTTTCGGTGTAACGGTTGAAATGTCATCTGGAACATTTTGTCCGTTTGTGATATAAACCGGGATGGTGTTTTCTATCAGCAATAAATTGATTAACGCTCCCAAAGAAGCTGTCTCATCCTTTTTAGTCAGAATCAGCCGGTTGACTCCAGCCCGGCTGAAATGCTGGATTACGTGTTTGAGATCCTCGTATTTTGAAGTTAACGATAAAACCAAATACTTTGTGTGATCCATCTGATCTTGCAGCAGGCCGCCCAGTTCATCCATGGATTCCGGATTCAGAAAGTTTCTGCCCGCCGTGTCGGTCAACACCAAGTCATAGGAAGAGAGTTCTTGCTTGGCCTTCTCGTAGTCTTCGGTGTTGTACACCACTTTTAGCGGCATTTTCAGAATTTCAGCATAGGTTTTTAGTTGTTCCACCGCACCGATCCGGTAGGTGTCCATCGTGATGAAAGCGACACTTTTGCCATCTTCGAGCTTCGCCTTTGCAGCCAGTTTCGCGAGCGTAGTCGTTTTCCCTACACCCGTCGGGCCTACCACCGTTAAAAATTGTGTGTCATACAATGAGCCTGGAGATGAGGGAGTAGATGCACGACCAAGCAGCCAGTGTTCCAGCCAGCGTTTTGTGTCCCCGTTTTTAGCGGTTCCCTGCATATTGGCGATAATTTCTTCTATTAATAGATGCGATACACCCTGGTCGTTAAAGTAGGATTGCCACGACGGAATATCTTCCTTGTTGATGCTTTTTTTTACAAGTGAAGAGCTCTGCGCTTTTTCTGCTTTGTGAGCGGACTCTGCTCCCTCTTCAACATCCAGCAACGCGATAACCTCAACGCTCTGCTTGGTGAAAAAGCCAAAAAAGCCACCCGTCCGCACCTGTCTTGACTGAAGGATAAAAGCTTCGCTTCCCAGATCATTGCGTATCTTTCCCATTGCTTCTTGTATAGTGGGTGCTATATACTTCTTCACCTTCATAGATTGACGACTCCTACACTTTGTACTTCGAGATCAGGCTCCAGTTCGTTATAAGATAATATCACCAGGTCAGGCAGGTGGCGCTCAAGCAGCTGCCTCACGTACATGCGCACGGCAGGCGAGCATAAAAGGACAGGCAGCTGTCCAAAATTCCTGCTTTGATCCATTTCTTTCATCACCTGGCTGTATATTTCCTGAGCATCTGCCGGATCAAGGGACAAATAATTTCCGTGTTCCGTTTGCTGCACATGGTCCGCAATTCTTTTTTCAACTCCGGCTCCAAGCGTGATTACATTCAATGGCTCATTTTCTGTTCCATATTGCTTTGAAATTTGCCGTGATAATGCCTGCCGGACATACTCTGTCAATAGATCCACATCACGTGACATCTTTCCGAAGTCCGCCAGCGTTTCAAAAATTACCAGCAAATTGCGTATGGATATTTTTTCTTTTAACAATTTGGACAACACTTTCTGGATTTCTCCGACAGATAATGGATCAGGAGTTACCTCTTCGACGAGGCTCGGATAGTTTTCTCTCATATGGTCCACCAGTTGTTTCGTTTCCTGTCGGCCGATCAGTTCATGTGCATATTTCTTTAATATTTCTGTCAAATGAGTGGAAACGACCGATGGAGGATCTACAACCGTATAGCCTGACATTTCCGCACGGTCCTTCATGTCTTCCCCAATCCAGAGGGCAGGCAGACCAAATGCCGGCTCCACCGTTTCCTTGCCCTGCACTGCTTCATCGTCAATACCTGGGCTCATTGCCAAGTAATGATCGAGCAGCAGCTCTCCTTTTGTGACTTCGTTTCCTTTGATTTTAATGCGGTATTCATTGGGCGGCAGCTGAATATTATCCCGGATGCGGACCACCGGCAAAATGATGCCGAGCTCCAGTGCCAGCTGCCTGCGGATCATCACTACCCGGTCGAGTAGGTCTCCTCCCTGGTTGGTATCAGCCAGTGGAATCAGACTATACCCAAACTCGAATTCAACAGGATCCACCTGCAGCAGGTTCATCACGCTTTCAGGTGTTTTCAACTGTTCGGTCTGGATGTCTTCTTCCATGATTTCGTCCTGCTCTTTTTTCTCTTTATCTGCTTTTAACAGAAGGTATCCCCCGAGCGAAATAAGTCCGCCAACAGAGAGGGTGACCAAATCGTTGATCGGCGTAAACAGACCCAGAACGATGATGGTTCCACCTGCAACAATGAGCATTTGCGGATAGGCAAGAATCTGGCGTGAGATGTCGTAGCCCAGATTTCCTTCCGATGCTGCTCTTGTTACAATAATCCCTGTTGCCGTCGATATAATCAGAGCGGGAATCTGGCTCACCAGGCCGTCACCGACCGTAAGCAGTGTGAATGTATGGGCGCTTTCGGCAAATCCCAGCCCCATCTGTGTCATGCCGATAATAATGCCAAACAGCATGTTGATGAGAACGATAATGATCCCGGCAATCGCATCTCCTTTTACAAACTTGCTGGCCCCATCCATCGCTCCGTAAAAATCGGATTCTCTTTCCACTTTTTCACGGCGTTCCTTCGCTTCCCTGTCAGAAATCATTCCGGCATTCAAATCCGCGTCGATGCTCATTTGTTTTCCAGGCATGGCATCGAGTGTAAAACGGGCTGCTACCTCGGAAACCCTCTCTGATCCTTTGGTGATGACAATAAACTGAATGACGACAAGGATAAAAAAGACGACGATTCCGACCAGAATGTTACCGCCAACTACAAATTCTCCGAATGTATGGACCACGTTCCCTGCTTTTCCGGAACCCAGGATGGATCGGGTCGTCGAAACATTCAATCCCAGCCTGAAGAGGGTGACAAGCAGTAAGAGAGACGGAAAAATGGAAAACTGCAATGGTTCCTGCATATTCATTGAAATTAAAATGATCACGAGTGCCAGTGTAATATTAATAATGATGAAAAAGTCGAGCAGCCAGGGCGGCAAAGGGATAATCAGCATGGCGATGATCATGATAACCCCGACTAGAACACTCATATCTCTTGCTTTCATCAATTCCTTCTCTCCTTACCGATGCACCTTATTCTTTAAGTGGTAAACATAGGCCAAAATCTCTGCCACTGCCTTAAACAGATCTTCAGGAATGGCATCCCCAATTTCGGCTCTGCTGTACAAAGTTCTTGCAAGCGGACGGTTTTCTACCATCGTCACTTTATTTTCACGAGCAATTTTTTTAATCTTCAGGGCCATTAGGTCAGCCCCCTTGGCCACCACTACCGGTGCTTCCATTTTTTGATCATCGTATTGCAAAGCTATGGCAAAGTGGGTGGGATTCGTAATGATCACGTCGGCGTTCGGGACGCTCTGCATCATTCTCCGGTTGGCCATCTGGCGCTGCTTTTCTTTAATTTTTCCTTTAATTTTTGGATCACCTTCGGATTTTTTGTATTCATCTTTAATATCCTGTTTCGACATTCGGATGCTTTTTTCAAAATCGTATTTCTGATACAAATAATCCAGCAGGGAGAATAGAAGCAGCACCAGAGCCGCATAGAACCCCATCTGAAACGCCATCTTTCCATACATGCCAAGAGCAGACTCAACGCTGACCTGAGATACTTTCAACAGCTGGTCCTTCTTGCTCCATATGACAAAGAAGGTAACACAGCCAACAACGGCAATTTTCAAAACCGACTTGGTCAGCTCAACGAGCGCCCGGAGGGAATAGATCCGTTTAAATCCTTGTAACGGATTGATCCGTTCAAATTTCATCCGGACAGCTTCACCTGAAAACAAAAAGCCGACTTGGATAAAATTAGAAAAGATGCCCGCTGCCAGCACCGTCAGCAGCACCGGAAGAAGAATTCCTGCGGTTTCCTTTACCAGCTCGACAAACAGCAGCTGAATGTTCTGCTCCGTCAGGTCAACGGTCAGATTGCGCTGAAATGTGAATTCCATCAGATGAAACAATTTTTGCGCAGCGGCACTTCCGGTAAACCAGAGCATCAAAAATGCAGCAAACAGTGTAACCGCGGTATTTACATCGGCACTCTTGGCCACCTGTCCCCTTTTTTTGCTTTCCTCGCGTTTCTTTGGTGTGGCCTTTTCTGTTTTTTCACCCGAAAAATATTGCAAATCCAGCCTTCGCGGCATGCGATCACTCTCCAAGCAGCAATAGAAGCTTTCTCATGGCCTGTGCAGTCTCATCACTCAAATGCTGGATACTCATAAAAAACACAGGCAGGATAATCAGCAGAATACCGAAAGCCACTATGATTTTCAAAGGGAGGCCTACGGCAAAGATATTGATTTGAGGGACCGTCCGGGCAACAATGCCCAGAGCCAGGTCCACCAAAAAAAGAGTTCCCACGATGGGAAGTGCCATCTGAAAGGCAATAACAAACATGGCAGTCACGACAGATACCGCATGCCTTGCCGTTTCTGCATCCCCCAAACCAAAATGAACGTCAGTAAGCGGCACAAAGGAATAACTGTAAAACAGGCCATCAAGAAGAAGATAATGGCCGTTCAGTGCCAAAAGGAATAAGAGTGCAAGCTGATACAAGAATTTCCCGAGCAACGGTGTCTGCACACCCGTCTGGGGATCGAAAACACCGGCGATCGCAAATCCCATCTGAAGATCGATAAAGCCTCCTGCCACCTGAATGGAATAGAACAGGATGGAGGCAATCAGGCCCAGCGATAAACCAACGAGCGCTTCTTTAAAGACCAGCAGGATAAACTCACCGTTCACGGCCACCTCTGGAGCTCCCAAGGCAAACAGCATAATCCATGACAAAAAGGCAGCCAGCCCGATCTTATGGACATTAGGAATATTCCGGTAAGAAAAAATCGGAACCGTTGCGAAAAAAGCGCCCACTCTCATGAAGATCAATAAAAAGGCTGGAAAAGAATTTATAGCATCCATGAATTACAGTCCTACAAAATGATTCAAATTGTTAAAAATGTCATACGTAAATGAAACGAGCTGTGAAAGCATCCAGGGTCCAAAAAAGATTAATGCCAGTAACACAGCCGCAATCTTTGGAATAAACGCAAGCGTCTGTTCCTGAATTTGTGTGGTCGCCTGAAAAATACTGACAATCAGGCCAACAGCCAAAGCGATTGCAAGCAAAGGTCCGCAAAGGAGGAGAGTCATATAAACACCTTTTTCTGCAATGGATATAACGACTTCAGGATTCAACGAAAACACCTACTTGTTTAATAGCTTGATAACAGTGACTTGACAATCAAATACCACCCGTCCACAAGAATAAAGAGCAATATCTTAAACGGAAGAGAGATCATGACGGGCGGCAGCATCATCATTCCCATCGCCATCAGCACAGAAGCGACCACCATATCAATAACAAGAAAAGGAACAAAGATCATAAAACCCATTTGAAACGCGGATTTCAATTCACTAATCGAATAGGCCGGTACAAGCGCAATAAGGGAAATATCCTCTATCTTCTCAGGGCGTTTGGCTCCGGAATAATTTAGAAAAAGCTCCAGATCCTTCTCACGCGTATGCTTTGTCATAAACTCCTTTAAAGGAAGCGTCCCTTTATCAAAAGCCTCTTCCTGGGTGATTTTCCCTTTGATAAGTGGACCAATTGCCTCCTTGTTGATTTCCTGAAAAGTAGGAGCCATTACAAAAAAGGTAAGAAACAGCGCAAGACCGATCAACACCTGGTTCGGGGGCATTTGCTGCGTGGCCAGTGACGTTCGTACAAACGACAGAACGATTACAATTCTCGTAAAACAGGTCATCAAAATGAGAATGCTTGGCGCCAGTGAGAGAACGGTAAGAAGGAGCAGCAGCTGTATCGTTGTTTCCATTCCGCCTGTTTGGTTAGTAAGATTTGGAAGTAAATCAGTCATCAGCTTTTCCTTTCCGCACGAAACGCTTCAGCAAATCTCCACGTTCACCTGAAAGTTCACCAAGCTTAGCCTTAAAAACATCGGAAAAACCAGATGTTTTTTTCAAACGGCTGCCCGTTTCCTGTTGAGACGAAGAAAGCAGCTGCTTCACTTCCTCTTCTTCATTAATTTCTTTTAGCAAGGTCACCGTTTCCCCCACACCGATAACAAGGACACTTGAACCGGCCTTGATTATCTGGACAGAACGGTTCGACCCCACACTCAATCCCCCGATAGATTGCAATACTTTGCCTTCTTGATAGTTTTTTGTCCGCTTTTGTATCATTTTCAGAAGAAAGAAGAGCAGGAACAAAACCAATCCCAATGAGAACAGCACTTTAATAAATGTGACCACACCGCTTCCCCCTGTGGCAGAACTCTCCGCTTTGGTTTCCTGCTGCTGCTTCGCCTGGTCTTCTTTCCCTGCTTTTGTATCCAGACACTCAAATACCGTTTTGCATGCTGCAGGCGCTTTGGTCTCCTTGTTTTCTGCTGCCGCTGCCTCAGTTTGTACAAAACAATTGAGGAGGACAGCGACAACAAGAACAGCGATGCATCTAGTAAACTTCCTCAATTGCTGCACCACCTGTTATTAATTCAACGCTTTGTTGATCGCATCAATGACGCGGTCAGCCTGAAATGGCTTTACAATAAAATCCTTGGCTCCAGCCTGGATCGCATCAATAACCATTCCTTGTTGTCCCATCGCGGAACACATGATGACCTTTGCACCGGAATCCACCTTTTTAATTGCTTTTAAAGCAGTGATTCCGTCCATCTCCGGCATCGTGATGTCGAGCGTAACAAGGTCCGGTGAAAGCTCTTTGTACATTTCAACCGCCTGTTCTCCGTCTCCGGCTTCCCCGCAGACCTCAAATCCATTTTTGTTCAGAATATCTTTTACCATCATTCTCATAAATGCTGCATCATCTACTACTAAAATACGTTTGGCCATTTGTTCTCACTCTTTCATTTATAAATTTTTAAGTCTGTCTTTTCTGCTGACAATCTCTGTTACCCTGACACCAAAGTTTTCATCGATAACAACGACCTCCCCTTTGGCAATCAGCCTTTCATTCACCAGGATGTCCACCGGTTCTCCTGCCAGCTTGTCCAGTTCCAAAATGGACCCCGGCGACAATTCCAAAATCTCTTTAATGCTCTTTTTCGTCCGTCCCAGTTCAACCGTTACCTGAAGCGGAATATCCAGCAGCATATCAAGGTTCTTTGTTTCATGATACACACCAGAACTCTCTTCAAAATCGGAAAAGACAGCGGGCTGAACAGATACTGCTGTATCAGGTTCCACACTTTGCGGGCGAGCTGCGTTTGAAGGAATGTCATCCAACACCAATGGCTCTTTGCCTGCAGAGATTTCGCTCTGTAATTGATCTTCATAAGTTGCAGCAGCCTGCTCCATGGGAGGGGACATAAGCTCGGAAACCAGGTTTTGAGAAAAATCCGTTTGCATCAGCTGCATAATGCTGGAGTCAATCAGTTCCCCGACCTTCAGCCGGAAGGACACTTTGATAAGAATATCCTGATCGGCAATCATGTCTGAAGAGTCATTAAAATCCAGTACATCAATAACAGGTGGTGAAATATCCACTCGTTTATTAAATATGGAAGAAAGAGAGGTTGAGGCAGAGCCCATCATCTGATTCATCGCTTCTCCAACGGCACTTAGCTGCATTTCTCCAAAATCTGCAGAAGGGCTCGTCCCGTCACCGCCGAGCATCAAATCAGCAATAATCTGGGCATCGGTTGTTTTAATCACAAGCAGGTTTGTGCCTTGTATTCCTTCTACATATTCCACTTTTACTGCTACATGCGGAATGGGAAACTCACCCTGCAATTCTTCTTTTTTGATTACTGAGACCGTCGGCGTTGTAATCTGGACTTTTTGATTCAGCAAGGTTGATAAAGCGGTTGAGGCACTGCCGAATGAAATGTTGCCGACTTCTCCAAGTGCGTCTTGTTCCATTGAATTCAGAAAATCTTCGATGATTGGATCATCATCAGATGTCACGCTGCCTCCACTCAGCAACGCATCAATCTCATCCTGAGAGAGCATATTTCCGCTATTCATTTACTCGTCCCCCTCTATTTGTTCTAAAATCTGGACTGCCATTCTGTTTTTTGCTTTTCCAGGCTGGGCCATAAATTTTTTATTGTTCTCCACATACACAGCCAACGGCTGATTGATCTTTTTGTTCAACTGAATGATATCGCCCGCATTCAACTGCAGAAACTCTTCTACATTCATACTGGCCGAACCCAGCTGAACGGACACGGGAAGCGGGGTTTTCCGGATCTTTTGTTCGATCAGTGCCGCTTCTTCGGGCAACAATTCCTTTTGGCTGTTTTGCATCCAATTATGCACCGAAAGCTTGGAAATGATTGGATCCAACAGAACCTGCGGAAGACAAACGTTCATCATGCCGCTCGTTTCACCCACCGTTGTGGAAAGTGAGATAACAACCACTGTTTCATTCGGCGACACCATTTGCAGAAATTGGGGATTCACCTCAAAATCTATTACCGCAAAATCGAGTTCAACCACATTGCTCCAGGCTTCCTTGTAGGTGGATAATGCATTTTTAAACAGACGGGAAAGGATTCTCGTTTCGATTTCGGTTAAATTAGTCACCTTGTTTACACTTGCTCCCCATCCTCCCATCAGCCGGTCCATCATGGAATAGGCGATATTTGGATTGACTTCAACGAGAAGGCTCCCATCAAGCGGCTTTGCATCTACAATGTTCAAAATGGTCATTCGCGGTATGGAGCGTATGAATTCCTCATATGGCAGCTGGTCAACCGATACGACGGAAATTTCCACATATGTTCTCAACTGTGCCGCAAAAAAAGTGGTTAACAAGCGTGCGAAATTCTCATGTACCCTTGTAAGACTTCTGATCTGATCTTTCGAAAACCGCAGAGCCCGTTTAAAATCATAGGTTTTTATTCTTTGTTCTTTTTCTTCTCTTCTCAATTCTTCAGCATCCATTTCCCCCGTGGAAATGGCAGAGAGGAGCGCGTCTATTTCATTTTGGGAAAGTACTTCCGACAATCGCCTCACCCTTTATATATGATGAATTCCTTATTGAATAATTTTCTCGGTCGTATAAACTTTTTTGATGCTTCCTTCCTGCATCAGTTTATTGATCCTTCCTTTTAAAAGGTCTTCCAGATGGCGGATACCTTTTTGGCCTTGCAAATCCCCGGTTTTCATGCCGGACAATTCATAGATAATAATATTATTGACTTGAAACAGCCTCTTTTCGAGTTCGGTCTTGCCGTCATCCCCGTCGGCCTGGATTTTAAATTTGATCTTGATAAACGATCGATCTGCCAGATTAGTTGTAATTTCCTCGGTTTCTACTGTTATTTTTTCCAGCTCTTCCGCCGAAGGTTCTGCGGCCTCCGTTTTAGGAGCCAGCTCTTTAATGACAAAGTAGGCTGCAATTCCGCATACGACCAGGACAGAGAATATAATAAGGATCGCCCAGTTCTTCGGAGACTTTTTGACTTCGTTTTCCATTCAATCCTCCTCCCTTTCTGTTGGTGATAGAGAAAAAAGGGAAATACTCTGATAAAAGGCTGCTGCTTTTTGGACAACTTCACATTCTGCTTCTTTAACAACAAATTTCGTTCCCGAAGTCAGCGTAACCGTTGTATCCGGAAAGGATTGAACCTGTTCAATATAAATCGCATTCAGGGTAAAGGTGTCACCGTTTAATTTAGTTAACATAATCATATTATGGTTTATTAATAAGGCTCCCCTTATTTTTCCTCCATTCTTGCCTATCGTTTAAGATTCACAAGCTCCTGCAATATTTCATCCGAGGTTGTAATGATTTTCGTGTTGGCTTGAAACCCTCTTTGCGCCACAATCATGTCTGTAAATTCTTCAGAGAGGTCGACATTGGACATTTCCAGAGCGCCGGATACCAAATCTCCAGCCCCACCTGTACCAGGAGAATTATTGGAGACAACCTGTGAATTGGCGGTTGGACGGTAAAGATTGCTTCCTGCCTTTTCAAGTCCCCCGGGATTCGTTACCTTCGTAATCCCTATAGGCGCACCCGGACTGGCAGCACCCACGACCGTAATCTTTCCGTCCGGTCCAACGCTGAAGCTGCTGGCGTTTTGCGGTATGTTAATCGGGTTGTTTCCTGAATCGAGCAGCTCGTATCCGTCTCCATTTACGATCGTACCGTCATTGTTTAAATAAAAATACCCTGCACGTGTGAGCAGATCTCCATTTGAAGTTCTCACCTTGAAATACCCGTCACCTGAAATCGCTAGGTCGAGGGCTCTTCCTGTGGTCTGAGTGCTTCCCTGAGTATCGATCGTATCGATGGTTGCCAGCTGGGAGCCAAGTCCTATCTGTTTAGGATTCGTTCCGTTGGATGCTCCCGCAACTTGCTGGCTGACAAGATCCTTAAACGTTGCCCTCCCTTTTTTAAAGCCATAGGTGTTCACATTGGCAATATTGTTTCCAATCACATCCAGCTTGGTTTGAAAGTTCTTCATCCCGCTGATTCCAGAATACATTGAACGTAGCATTTGAAATCCCCCTATTTTGTTAAGTGAATATTAACTGTTCTTGTTTTCGAACTTCGTAATGGATGACGGATCAACCACATTTCCATCCTCCAATTGGAATTTGGAGGCACCATTTTCAAATAAAACCGCTTTAACTGTGCCTGTTTTTCTCTCTTGTTGTGTTCCAGCATCTGTCGTTTCCACTGTATAGGACACGCTTTTGCCGATCATTCCGCTCTGCAGCATGAACGTCTGTGCCGATTGTTTTGAAATCATTTGATCGATGCTGCTGTTCATATTGGTCAATTGCTCCAAGGAAGAGAAAGTTGCCATCTGGGAGATAAATTCTTTATCTTCCATGGGGCTTGCCGGGTCCTGGTTTTGCAGCTGGGTCATCAATATTTTCAAAAAATCGTCTTTGCCCAAAATAGATGATCCACCAGACTGTGTGTCCCTTTTTTGAAGCGAAGATAAATACAAATCATTGTTTATCGTTGAAGACATCTTTATCCCTCCTTCACCATGTCTTGAAGCAAGTCGTCAAATTCCTCTTCTGTCCGCCTCTCCTGCAGTGGCGGCCGGCCACGGTCCTGCTGCTGTCCGGAATTTGATCCCTGCTGCGTGAACCCCTGTTCAGGTGACTGGTCTACTACAACCACGCGGTCAAGCTGAATATGGCTGGTGCTCAAGTTATTCTTCAGCAGATGAATATGGGACTCCATCATTTCCTTTGCACCCAGTGAGCTTGTCATGATTTTTGCTGACAGTTCACCATTTTTGGAGATCAGTTCAATATTCAAAGTTCCAAGATGTTCAGGCGTCAGCCGGATGTTTAGTTTTGCCATTCCATTTGTACTTGCTGAAAATTTGCCGCCAAGAATAATTTTTTCAATCTCTTGGACAAATGTTTTTGTACTGTCTCCTTCTATTTCGGGTTGAACATGAAGTTCAAATTGCTTCAGTACTGGAATAAAGCCGCCCTGCCCAATAAAAGATACCGGCCGGTTGGTATGCTGCTGAACATCCGTCTCACTTGTCTTTTGAGATATTGCAGGTACTATGTTTTTCTGATTATTTGCTATGACAACAGGTTCAAGAAAAGGTTTTGCGTTCAAAGTTGCACCAGGTTTTGTTTCATGACCTGCCAATCGCTGCTCCAGCTGTTCGGCCAGCATCTTCACAGAGACATGTTGCTGCTCTTTTAAAAAGGGAAACAATTGTTTGATTCCTTTATGAATGCCGGATATGAAGTCATCCGTTGCTTTTATAGCAGTGAGCGTTGAATGTTTTCCTTCTACCGACTCCAGAAGAATGAATGCCGTGATCATTTGTGCAGGTGGCGATGATCGTTCCTTTTCCAAGGAAACGGGCAATTGAACATTTTGGACGAGATTGGTAATTTCGGAGATCCATTCAGCAGGCAAATGCTGCAACAGACTTTTGACCTCCGTCCTATCCAGCACTTCTTCTTTATGAGATTGACCTTCTTCTCCCAGTAATGCGACCCATCCTTTAATCAGGCCTTTGAGCTCCTCACTGATTGTCCCGGAAGGTAATTCGGCATGTTTAGGCGATTGTATATTTTTTTGGGACTGTGCAAGCTCTTCGGAAAAAAGGGAAGAACCGGGAGACGCGCAGCCAGGTAAAGCACACCTTTGTACCATAACCGGCAAGCGATCCATCCCTACGATTTCAGCCATTTTCACTCTGCTTTCCCTCCGTTAGTTTGATTGCATTTTTAACGTCAGATCTGCCGCCTTGCCGGGATCCATCTTGGCCAGGATGCTGCTCGTCACTTCTTCATCCAGCTCTTTCATGATGTCGGCCGCATCTTTTATATCCATCTTAGACAAGATGGCCGCGGCATTTTTAGAAGACATCGCATTATACCAGGCGGTAATTTTCTTTTGCTTCTCATGTCCATCGTCTTTGGTGACAGAACCGTCGGTTTCGGTTGTATTTTCTTCCGGCTGGTTTTGTGCTGCGGTCAAATCCGCTTTCAGGCTCTGCACTTCTTTCTCTTTTTTATCCACATCGCTTTGAAGAAGCTTGATCATTTGATCGCGTTCCTTAACTTTCTTTTCCCAGTATGTCTTTTCTGATTGAACGGTATTTTCGCTAACGGATGCAGAATTTTGATCCTGTTGCGCCAATGACGACAGGCCAGGAAGATGGCTGCCAATATCCTTTGCCTTTCCAGCAATGTCAACGCCAAGAAACATAAGGATCATTCCCATGATGACGACAACGAAAAGGGCGGGCATGACGATCACAAACAAAAACCAGGAAAACTTTTTCGTTTTTTCTTTTCCTTCCAACCTCTCCACCTAATTTCAATGGTTTATATAGCGCAAAACAGAGTATTCATCATTCTGCTTGTTTTCAATGGCTGTCAGCGTTTGCTGATAGACGGAAAACTGCCGTTCCTTCATCTTTTCAATTTTTTTGACTTCCATTGTTTTTTCGAGCAGCTGAATATGCACATGATTCATCTTCTCTCTCGCTCTTTGCACTTGTGTTTGGATACTGCCGATCTGCTGTGTAAGAGAAAGCAGGAACCGCTGAGTTTGCTGAATCTCATTAATAACCATTTTTGTTTTAAACTGATTGCCGGAATGCTGCTCGATTTCTTCCTTTTTTTTCAGCAATTCGTAAAGCGACTGAGCCAGCTGTTCAAACTTTTTTACACTTTCTCCGTATTCGGATTGAACAACTTCTTTTTCCTTTGTTTTAATGGATAATATTTTTTCCATTTTAAATTGAAATGCCATAGTTACTGTTCTCCTCCAAACTCGCTCATCAGTCTGTAGATCGAATCATAAAAAGAAACCTTTTCATCTACATCCTGTTTTAAAAAGGCCAGGATGCCAGGATGGAAATCAATCGCCTCATCAATTTTCCTTGAAGAACCCCTCTTATAGGCACCGATGGCTATAAGATCTTCTGCATCGGTATAAACAGCGAGCAGATCCCGAAACTTTTGGGCTGCCTTTTTATGGCTGTCATCCACGATGTCATTCATGACCCGGCTAACACTTTTCAGCACATTGATAGCGGGAAATTGGCCTTTGTTTGCAAGATTCCGGTCAAGAACAAAATGACCATCCAAAATCCCCCGTACAGTGTCGGATATAGGTTCATTCATATCATCACCATCCACTAGCACAGTGTAGAAGGCCGTAATCGAACCTTGCACATCGGTGCCCGACCGTTCAAGCAATTTGGGCAATAGTGCAAAAACGGAAGGCGTATAGCCTTTTGTGGTCGGCGGTTCACCGACAGCCAGGCCGATTTCACGCTGGGCCATCGCAAAACGGGTAACAGAATCCATCATCAGCATGACATCTTTCCCCTGGTTTCTGAAATATTCGGCGATCGCAGTGGCGGTGAGCGCCCCTTTGATCCGCATCAGGGCCGGCTGGTCCGAGGTCGCGACCACAACAACCGATTTTCTCAATCCCTCTTCTCCCAGGTCCTTTTCAATAAAGTCCATCACCTCACGGCCCCGCTCACCAATCAAAGCAATAACGTTTAAATCTGCTGTTGAGTTTCGCGCGACCATGCCCATCAGGGTGGATTTACCCACACCGCTTCCGGCAAAAATCCCTACTCTCTGTCCTTTTCCTACAGTCAGCAGACTGTCAATCGAGCGGATGCCAAGGTCGATGCTTTCCTTGATTCTCGGCCGTTTCATGGGATTGGGCGGTTCATTTTCTGTCGGAAAATGGCTCAGCCCCTTTGGAGCGGGACTGCCGTCAAGCGGATTGCCCAGTCCATCAAGCACCTGGCCAATAAGAGCGTGTCCGGCTTTAATCTGCATTGGCCGGTGGGTGGCTTCCACCAGGCTCCCTGCACAAATCGATTGTATTGCCGTGAAGGGCATTAACAGTACGTTTTCTTCCTTGAATCCCACGACTTCGGCTTTGATCTTCTGGCCGTTTCCTGCATGGATATAGCACATGTCTCCAATCGATGCCTGCGGTCCCCTTGATTCAATCATCAGTCCAACCACCTGTGTTACTTTTCCATATCGTTTATAGGTATCCAGCCGGTCGATGGCCTGGTGCAGTTTATTCATGTTCAGCATGATGCTCACCCAACGTTTCGATCAGTTTTTTCTTTAGTTCATTCAATTGGCTGTCCAGTCCGGCTTCTATTTTGCCGAACGGAAATTCCACCACACAATTATTTTCGTTTAGCTTAACGTCAGGATAAATGAACAAAGTGGCCGAATGCATCAAAACCTGCTGAATCTCTTGTTTGGCATTTTGCGTGGTTTCATACCATTTAGGGTGGACATAAAGTTTAACGTCTGGATGTTCCCTTATTTCATTCAGCAATCTTCTGACGAGTTCTTTCCAGGCTTCAGGATTTTCTGTCAGCACATCTCCCACGAGTTTCCTAGCCATTTTGCTGGCCAATTCAATAATCATCGGTTCCGCACTTTCCAAATAGCGGAGATAGTCCTCTTTGGATCGGTCGACCGTTGCTTTTGCCATGGTCAACAAATTTTCATAAGTTGTCCGGCCTTCCATTTCACCGGCCGAAAATCCTTCCTGATACCCTGTTTGACGGGCGTTTTCCCTCTCAGCAATTACCTGCTGCTGCCATTCCTCTTTACTTCTTAAAAGAAATTCTTCATGCTGAAGCCGTTCCTGCTCCATTTTTTGCTTGGCTTCCTGATACTCTCTTTCAATTTCTTTTAAAAGAGCATCCGCTTCGTTGCGGGAGTGGTCACCGTCAGACAGGCAAGAACGGTCATCAAGCTTGCCTGTTTTTGGCATCACACGTTGAATTTCTATTTTGCGGTTGATATCCTCTTGTAAAGCAAGGGAAGACTTTATGATCCTAGACAACGATATCATCTCCCCCACCTCTTGCTATCACAATCTCACCCGCATCTTCAAGTTTGCGGATCAGACCGACAATTCTCGACTGGGCGTCTTCCACATCACGAAGCCTCACTGGCCCCATAAATTCCATTTCTTCTTTATAATTTTCAGCCATTCTCTGCGACATATTGTTAAATAGGACTTCTTTCACTTCTTCACTGGCCGCTTTCAAGGCGAGCAGCATGTCTTCATTAGGCACTTCTCTGATGATTCGCTGAATGGCCCGATTGTCGAGACTGACGACATCTTCAAACACAAACATTCGTTTCTTGATTTCCTCAGCCAGTTCTGGATCCTGTATTTCGAGGGCATCGAGGATGGTTTTCTCTGTTGCCCTGTCCACGCCGTTAAGCACATCAACCACCGATTCCACCCCGCCAGCCTGTGTGAAATCATTGCTTACGGTTGCAGACAGCTTTTGTTCGAGGATTTGCTCCACCTCGCTGATAATCTCCGGAGATGTACGGTCCATCACCGCAATCCTTCTTGCGACATCGCCCTGCATGGCCTGAGGCAATTCGGAAAGAATTTGTCCGGCCTGACCTGCGTCAAGGTAAGAAAGGATCAGAGCGATCGTTTGCGGATGTTCATTTTGAATAAAATTTAAAATCTGGCCCGGATCGGCTCTTCGTGCAAAGTCAAAGGGCCTGACTTGAAGAGTGGAGGTGAGCCTGTTAATAATATCCATCGCTTCTGATTTTCCCACCGCTTTTTCCAACACTGTTTTGGCATAGCCGATCCCGCCCTGTGAAATATAATTCTGAGCAAGAGCCAGGTGATGAAACTGTTCCAGAATGACTTCCTTCACCTCTGCATCCACTTTTCTGATCTGAGAGATTTGAAGAGTCAGACGCTCAATTTCATCTTCATGCAGGTGTTTATAAATTTGCGCTGCTGCATCTGGCCCCATAGAAATCATCAGCATGGCCGCTTTTTCTTTTCCACTTAATTCTTTAACACTTTTAGCCACAGCCATCCTCCTATTCTTCTGAAAGCCATGTGCGGAGCAGTTTTGCAAATTCCTCCGGCTTGTCTTTTGCCATTTTTTCGATTTGCTCTTTTCTTGTATTCTCTTCAGCTTCGAGAGCCATTTTCACTTCCGGCACGCTATAGAATGTTTTATCGGTGAGGTAATCCCCCACATCCAACTCTTCATTCGTATTTCTTCTCCGCATGAGTTGGATGGCCAGAACAAGAATCACCGCGACCAATAATCCTCCAGCTATATAGATCCACATTGGAAGGCCTGCCTTTGCCGGTGCTGTGGTTTGCTGCTTTCCATTGAACGGCTTGGCGGAAACAAAAATTTTGTTGTCAATTTGCTGCTGAGTAAGATTCGGAGAAGTCTCTTTCGAAATGCTTGTGCGCACGATATTTCCAAGCATCTTTTCTATATCGTCCAGCGTTCCCTGCGGAAGAGAAGATGGATCATCCGGTTTTGGAGGTTCAACCATCACTTGAATGCCGAGGTCTTTTACTTCATACGGACTTTTTACAATTTCATTTTTGATTCTGTTGACTTCGTAATTGATCCGGTCTTCCGTTTTTTCATAGTCTCCATGGCCATTCCCATCGCTGCCCTGATACGTGGGGATGTCACTTTCTCCAGTGTTATCCACACCGCCGGCCTGGGCACCATTTCCGCTATAAGTCTCTTTTACCTTTTCAGCACTTATCTTGATGCCTTCCATTTTTTCTTTGTCCACCGGCTCGACAAGTTTTTCTTCTGATTTTTCTTTTGTAAAATCAATATCAGCTGTCACCGTGGATACCACTTTGTCAGGTCCCACGATCGCTCCTAACATCTGCTGGACCCTTTGCTGCAGGTCTTTTTCTATATCCTGCTTGATTTGTCGCTGCTCTTCATAGGCGGTCATGTTTGAATTTGTCCCCGCCTGGTCCAAAGAAAAAGTATTCGAGTACTGGTCGGAAATCACAATATTTTCAACCGGCAGATCAGGCACACTTTTGGAAACCAAATGATAAAGGGACTGCACTTGGCTTTGGTCCAGTTTATAGCCCGGCTTTAGGGTAAGAACGACTGATGCAGAAGAGGAGGCTTTTTCATCTGCTACCCATATGCTTTTGTCAGGAGTGGTAATCATTACGCTTGCCTCTTGGATGCCGTTGATGCTTTTGATCAGCTTCTCAATTTCGGTTTGTGTAGCTTCTTTTTCGATCACATTAAACTCATTGTCTGTCATGCCAAAGCCTTTATTTTCACCGAAATAGGAGTAATCGATGCTTCCGCTTTTCGGAATACCTTCAGCGGCAAGGTCCACTTTCAACTGATCCACCACACCCTCTGGCACAGAAATGACCTGGCCTCCGTTGGAAAGCTCAGAAGTGATTCCTTTCGAATCCAGACTTTCTTTTATCTGCCCCGCTTCTTCAGGGGAAAGATTCGAATACAAAGGAACCAGCCGTGGCTTTAACAGAAAGGTGGCTAAAAATGAAGCTACTAGAATAACAAACACTATCGAACCAATAAGAATCACTTTTTGTTTTTTCGGTTTCTCTTTAAACGTTGTATACATGCTCGTCATGGCGTGTTTCAATTTATCAATCATACTTTCCCCCGATTAACTTCTATGAAGGACCCTCTATGCTTTTCAAATAAAACGATCAACCTACCCCTACAAACAAGGATAGCTTTTCGAAATAGTTTAATAATGAATGCTATAGTTGTGTTCTCATTACTTCCTGATAAGCTTCAACTACTTTGTTTCTGATTTCCAATGTCGTTTGCAAGGTAAGACTGGCTTTTTCTGCAGCAATCATTACTTGATGCAGGTCGGTGGTTTTTCCTGTTACCAGCTGCTCTGTTGCCTGGTTTGAGGCACGCTGTGAATCATTAACATTCTTAAGCATTTCCCCGAGCATCGATGAAAACGACTGCTCTGCTGCTGAGGGACTCTGTTTTTGTGCCGGATAGGCGGCTTTTGGCAAATGGGCAGCTGAAGAAATAGTAAATGAGCTCATATGTATCTCCTATCTTCCGATTTCCAGTGATTTTAAATAGATTCCTTTTGCCGCATTAAGAGCGGTCACATTCGCTTCATAAGAGCGCGTGGTGCTGACCAAGTCGACCATTTCTTTTAAAGGGTCCACGTTTGGCAGCCGAACATACCCATCGGCATCGGCATCTGGATGATCCGGCTGGTAGACCGTTTTAAACGGAGTTTTATCTTCGACGATGCCATTAACCTTCACACCCCCAACCCCTTTTGCCGATTGAAACAGGGAGTTGAATGAGTTTTCATTCGGGCTGGTGACCACCATTTTTCTTCGGTACGGCTCCCACTTGCCGTTTACCATGGTTCCGTGTGTAGAATCCGCATTCGCGATATTCGAAGACGTCACATCCATTTTCAAGCGCTGTGCCGTCAAGGCTGAGGCTGAACTATTTAATGCCGTAAACATCCCCATCTTACGCTCTTCCTCCTTTAATCACCATTTGAATTGAATTGAATTTCCCGTTCAGCTGCTGTACAAGCGCCTGATTCATGATTTGATTTTTTGCAAGTTCGGACATTTGTTCATCTAAATCCACATTATTGCCATTGTTATTGATCTCAGTACTATTGCTTGTTGTCACAGAATAACCGGACATCGGTGCTGAACTGAAGTCGAGATGTCTGCTTTCGGTACGATAGGCCTGCAAGCTCTCCTGGAGCTTGGAATGAAATTCGACATTTTTCGCTTTATAGTTGGGTGTGTTGATATTGGCTATATTATCTGATATCGCTTTTTGCTTTAATGCTGTGCCATCCAGGCTTCGTTCCAGCATTTGAAAAACAGGACTTGAAAACATTTAAATCCCCTCTTTTTTACTACTATTATTTTAAAAGAGTGCCAAATCTTACCGTTCTTACATATTCTAAGGGATAAAACCAAAAAGTGTCTATGTATTTTTTCCTAAATCGACTTTTTTCGATAAAAAGGCCTAATTAAATAATAGGTCTTTCTTCCTGATGTTTTTTTACTAAAACCCTTTCATAGAGTGAATGGACTATACCTTTTTACCTGTTATCGTTCTTCAAAATTCGACAAAATCCTTTATTATCCACAAAAAAAGGCCATCCTGCCTATCAGGCAGAATGACCTATTCATTTGAGCTTATTAGCTCGTTTTTAATTTGGATAGTTCAAGCAGGAATTTATCGTTAAGCACTTTAATATACGTACCCTTCATTCCAAGTGAGCGGGATTCGATGACACCGGCACTTTCAAGCTTACGGAGAGCATTGACGATTACCGAACGGGTAATCCCTACTCTGTCCGCGATTTTACTTGCTACCAGCAGGCCTTCATTCCCCTCGAGTTCTTCAAAAATATGCTCGATCGCTTCAAGCTCACTGTAAGAAAGGGAGCTGATCGCCATTTGCACGACGGCTTTATTTCTCGCTTCTTCTTCAATCTCTTCCGCTTTTTCACGCAGAATTTCCATTCCTACAACCGTTGCACCGTATTCGGCCAACAGAAGATCATCATCGTTGAACGAGTCCGTAAGGCGGGAAAGAATTAAAGTCCCAAGACGTTCTCCCCCTCCAATGATCGGTACGATAGTTGTCAGGCCAGAAGAAAACAATTCTTTGTTTTCAACTGGAAATGCTGTATATTCACTGGCAATATCCAGATTGGACGATGTTTCAGTCACATTAAATAGTCCTTTGGTATACTCGGAAGGAAATTGTCGTTCCTCCAGCATTTTTTTCATACGCTCGTTTTCTATTTCCTGTTTCAAGGAAATACCAAGAAGCTTACCTCTTCTGCTGACAACAAAAATATTTGCTTCAATCACATCTCTTAGCGTTTCTGCCATTTCTTTAAAGTTAACGGGCTTTCCGCCAGATTGTTGCAGCATCGCGTTCAGCTTTCTTGTTTTTTCTAATAAGTTCATTTCATTTTCCTCCTACAGAATGTACTGGCTTAAATCCTTATTCTTTGCGATAGACGCAAGTTTTTCTTCTACATACTCTGGTGTGATTTTTATCGCATTCATCGTAACATCCGGTGCCTCAAAGGACAAGTCTTCAAGCAAGCGCTCTAAGATTGTGTGAAGTCTCCGTGCTCCAATGTTATCCGTTTCCTGGTTGACCTGAAAGGCTATACTTGCAATCTTAGAAATAGCTTCGTCAGAAAATTCAAGATTTATACCTTCTGTCGCAAGCAACGCCTTATATTGTTTTAAAAGGGCGTTATCCGGCTCTATAAGAATTCGTGTAAAATCTTCTACCGAAAGTTTCTCGAGTTCTACTCGGATGGGAAAACGGCCCTGCAGCTCGGGGATCAGATCAGATGGTTTCGCCATATGAAACGCACCTGCTGAGATGAAAAGAATATGATCCGTTTTGATGGAACCATATTTGGTCATCACAGTTGACCCTTCCACAATGGGAAGGATGTCACGCTGCACACCTTCCCTGGATACATCGGCGGTATTTTGATTTTTTCCTGCGATTTTATCAATCTCATCTATGAATATAATACCTGTTTGCTCCGTTTTGTAAACCGCATCACTTGTTACTTCATCCATATCTATCAATTTTGCCGCTTCATCCTGGGTAAGAACCTTTCTGGCCTCGGAAACCGGCAACTTGCGCTTTTTCTTTTTCTTGGGCACAAGACCGCCTAGCATATCCTGCATGTTCAAACCGAGCTGGTCAAGTCCTGCGCCCTGGAACATATCCATCATGGAATGATTTTGTTCTTCGACTTCTACGGTTACCAGATGATTTTCAAGTTCGCCCATCGCCAGCTTATGGGCCATTTGCCGCCGCTGCTGGGTGATGGATTGGTCCTCTTCGCTATCATTGGATGTTTGTGATGGGCCATTTCCTGAACCAAAAAACATTTCAAGCGGATTTTTGTAGCTGCTGTCTTTTTGTTTCCCGGGAACGAGCAGTTCAACAAGCCTTTTGTTGGCGTTTTCCTCGGCTTTGTCTTTCACTTCAAGCATTCTTTGTTCTTTAACGAGGCGGATGGATGTTTCGACCAGATCCCTGACCATGGATTCAACATCCCTGCCCACATAGCCCACTTCGGTGAACTTGGTGGCCTCCACCTTGATGAACGGTGCATTCACAAGCTTTGCGAGCCTTCGGGCAATCTCGGTTTTCCCAACACCAGTCGGGCCGATCATGAGGATATTTTTAGGCGAAATTTCATCTCTCAGTTTTTCGTCAAGCAGCGCTCTGCGGTACCGGTTTCTAAGCGCAACGGCGACCGCTTTTTTGGCATCCTTCTGACCGACAATGTATTGATCCAGCTTTTCGACGATTTGCCTTGGAGTTAACTGAGTATTCATCTCTTCCCACGCCCCTTCTACAGCTCTTCAAGAATAATTTGGTTATTAGTATAAACACAGATCTCTCCGGCAATTTCCAGAGCTGCTCTGGCAATCTCAGCAGCGGAAAGATGGGGAGCATTCCTTTTTAACGCTCTTCCTGCAGCAAGCGCATAATTTCCGCCCGAACCGATAGCCAGAATGCCATCATCCGGCTCAATCACTTCGCCGGTGCCTGAAATGAGCAGGAGGCTTTCGTTGTTCATCACAATCAGCATGGCTTCAAGTTTTCTAAGCACCTGATCCGTGCGCCATTCTTTGGCAAGCTCTACACTGGCACGGGCCAGGTTTCCGCTGAATTCCTCAAGCTTAGCTTCGAATTTTTCGTATAATGTAAAGGCATCCGCCACCGATCCGGCAAATCCGGCGAGCACTTTTCCACCAAAAAGCCTGCGGACCTTTTTAGCAGTATGCTTCATCACTACTGCATTTCCCATTGTTACCTGCCCGTCTCCCGACATGGCAAATTTCCCATTGTGATGGACGGCAAAAATCGTCGTTGCATGGAATGTTTGTGTCATAAGAAAAATCCCTCCTTATTCTCATTTATGCACGAGGATGCGTGTTATTATAAATTTTTTTTAAATGATCTTTTGTGACATGAGTATAAATCTGTGTGGATGACAGATGCGAATGCCCAAGCAGCTCCTGGACGGCCCTCATATCGGCGCCTTCGTTCAGCAGGTGGGTGGCAAACGTATGGCGCAGTACATGGGGGCTGATATGTACGGTCAATGTGGTCTGCTCAATAAGGCGGTTTAAAATCGTTCTTACACCACGGGGGGTTAAGGGGCCTCCTTTGTAATTAAGAAAAAGCGTTTTTGCGGGATGGCCTGCTTTCTCGGACAATTCCTTTCTGCCTTCTTCTATATACCGGCTGAGTGCTTCAATCGCATAACTGCCCAACGGCACATACCGTTCTTTTCTGCCTTTTCCTTTGATAAGAACCGTTTCAATATAAAAATCAATGTCCTCAAGCTGGATCTGGCAGCATTCGCTGACCCGGATTCCTGTGCCATACAAGAGTTCCAGTATCGCCTGGTTTCGCTGGCCAAGCGGAGTGGACAGATCGCTCACATGAAAAAGCTCCGCCAACTCTTCCTCGTAGATAAAATGCGGAATGCTCTGGCCCTTTTTTGGGAGGGAAGCCAAAGCAAACGGGTTATGTTCAACAATCTTTTCCCGGTTTAGAAAACGATAAAAGCTTCGGAGAGACGATATTTTCTTGGCAACAGTCCTCCTGGAGTACGACTGTTCATGAAGCCACGTCAAATAATGTCTCACCAAAAGATAAGAAACAGCAGCGAATCCTTCGATTGCTTGCTGTTTCATAAACGACTTAAAATGCAAAATAGCTTTTTCGTAGTTTTCCGTTGTATGATGTGAACTATTTTTTTCTATTTGCAAATACTCGATAAACATCTTCAAATAGCGGTCATTTAAATCCACTTATCACACCTCACAAAGCCCCTAAATCTTATCACAGATCAGGGGCAATAACAAGCAAGTTCACAATTTTGTTATAAAATTCTGAATTGTTTCCAGCGCTCTGCCAGCTAATGCTTCATAACGTTCCTTTTTATTCCTAATTCGCGTTTCAAGCGCAGGCAGCAGGCCAAAGTTGGCATTCATCGGCTGGAAGTTCTTTGAATTGGCAGTCGTAATGTAGTGTGCCATGCTTCCAATCGCCGTTTCCTGAGGAAACTCCAGCAGTTCCTTGTCTTCCATCAGCCGGGAAGCATTAATCCCTGCAATCAGACCGGAGGCCGCACTTTCCACATACCCTTCCACACCAGTCATTTGACCAGCAAAGAACAAGTCTTCTCTGTCTTTAAACTGATACGTCTTTTTCAGGAGATTCGGAGAGTTGATGAACGTATTTCTGTGCATCACTCCATACCGGACGATTTCTGCTTTTTCCAGCCCCGGAATAAGCTGAATCACTTCTTTTTGCGGTCCCCATTTCAAATGCGTTTGAAAACCTACTATATTATATAACGTACCCGCACTGTTATCCTGTCTCAGCTGGACAACCGCATATGGCTGTTTCCCAGTTTTCGGGTCTTCAAGACCTACCGGTTTGAGCGGGCCAAACAACATGGTTTTTTTCCCTCTCGATGCCATGACCTCGATCGGCATGCAGCCCTCAAAGAAAATTTCCTTCTCAAATTCCTTGAGAGGCACCGTTTCAGCAGCAATGAGCGCTTCATAAAAACGGTCAAACTCTTCTTCTGTCATCGGACAGTTCAGGTAAGCCGCCTCCCCTTTGTCATAGCGGGACTTTAAATAAACCTTGTCCATGTCTATGCTCTCCACATCAAGGATAGGAGCAGCTGCGTCATAGAAATACAGGTAATCTTCCGAGGTGAGTGCTTTCAGGGAATCCGAAAGCCCTTTCGAAGTCAGAGGGCCTGTGGCAATGATGGTCGGACCATCTGGAATGTTTGTTACTTCCTCTTCAAACACCGTTACGTTCGGATGATTTTTTACCCGTTCTGTAACAAGAGCCGCGAATTCATGGCGGTCAACGGCAAGAGCACCGCCTGCCGGTACCGAACAGTCATCTGCTGACGCAATGATGACTGAGTCCAGTTTTCTCATCTCTTCCTTCAGCACACCTACCGCATTGGTCAATGTGTTGGAACGGAGTGAATTGCTGCACACCAGTTCCGCAAATTTATCCGTATGATGTGCCGGGGTTTGTTTTTTGGGTCTCATCTCATACAGATGAACCTTTATTCCCCGCTTGGCGATCTGCCAGGCTGCTTCACTTCCTGCAAGCCCGGCGCCGATTACGTTCACATAATCTTTCATACTGCTTAATACTCCCCTTTAACCTTGCTCCTCAGCGTAATCACAAGAAATACACTGCACCACTTTTCCTTTTTTCGTTTTCTTTTCCACAAGCATCTTGCCGCATTTCGGACACGTTCTTCCCACCGGTTTATCCCATGATACAAATTCGCAATCCGGATAGCGGCTGCATCCATAAAAAATACGGCGTTTCTTGCTTTTTCTCTCCACGATTGTTCCCTTGTGGCATTCCGGGCATTCGACACCCGTATCTTTTACAATCGGCTTGGTGTTTCGGCATTCCGGAAAGTTGGAACAAGCCATAAATTTACCATACCGGCCCATTTTATAGACCATTTCATGTCCGCACAATTCACAGTCCTCACCGGCTGGCTCATCTTTTATTTCTACTTCCTTCATTTCCTCTTCTGCAACAACAAGCTGTTTTTCAAAGCTTTTATAAAATTCATCGATGACTTCGTTCCAATGCTTTTCCCCGTCTTCGATTTCATCCAGATCGTTTTCCATTTGCGCGGTAAATTCGACGTTAAAGACTTGCGAAAAGAACTCAAGCGTCAGCTCAAGAACTACTTCACCAAGTTCTGTCGGCTGGAACTTCTTGTCGTCGAGCATGACATACCCGCGTTTTTGAATGGTATCGAGTGTCGGTGCATAAGTGGACGGACGCCCGATTCCGAGTTCCTCCATCGTCCGGACAAGCCTCGCCTCACTGTATCTTGGAGGCGGCTGCGTAAAATGCTGGGTAGGCTCTATTTCTTTCTTTTTAACGGTTTTGCCTTCCTCCAGGTCTGGCAGCAGACGATCTTCATCTTTCTTTCCGTCATCGTTTCCTTCGATGTACACTTTCATGAATCCCGGAAACTTTACTTTAGATCCGTTTGCACGGAAGATTACACCTTCATTTTCAAGGTCCACGGTCATCGTATCAAGAACAGCGGAGGACATTTGACTTGCGATAAAACGCTCCCATATCAAACGGTACAAGCGAAGCTGGTCACGGCTCAAGTATTCCTTCAGCTCTTTCGGATGTTTCGAGGCAGAAGATGGCCGGATGGCTTCATGGGCATCCTGGGCATTTTTCCCCGGCTTCTTTTCCCCGCGGTTCACCCGGTTAACAAATTCCTTGCCATATTCTTCGGTAATGAAGGCTTGTGCTTCTTCTTTTGCCAGATCGGAAATACGGGTGGAATCCGTTCTCATGTAAGTGATCAAACCTACAGTGCCTTCCTTGCCAAGGTCGATTCCTTCATAGAGCTGCTGTGCGAGCATCATCGTTTTCTTCGCCCTGAAATTCAGTTTTCGGGCAGCTTCCTGCTGCAGGGATGACGTGATGAAAGGAGGAGCAGGGTTCCGTTTTCGTTCCTTCTTTTGAACAGAAGCAATGGAAAACGTATTTCCTTTCAACTTGCTGAGAACTTCCTTTACTCCCTCTTCATTCGCCAGTTCCCTTTTCTTGCCGTCAACTCCATAAAAACCGGCTTCGAATTCTTCTTTACCATAAGAAAATGATGCCTTGATTTTCCAGTATTCCTCAGGAACAAATGCTTTGATTTCTTTTTCACGTTCCACAATGAGCCTCAGTGCTACCGTTTGGACACGGCCGGCGCTTAAGCCTTTTTTCACTTTCTTCCATAATAAAGGGCTGATTTTGTAACCGACAAGACGGTCCAAAACGCGGCGGGCCTGCTGAGCATCCACCAGATCCATATTAATCTTTCTAGGCCGTTTAAAAGAGTCTTTTATCGCATTCTTCGTAATTTCGTTAAATACCACACGGCACTCTGAATTCAGATCAATGTCGAGGCTGTGGGCCAGATGCCAGGCAATTGCTTCTCCTTCTCTGTCGGGGTCAGACGCGAGAAAGATTTTTTTTACCTTTTTGGCCGCAGTCTTCAATTCTTTTAAAACCGGTCCTTTGCCCCGGATGGTTATATATTTTGGATTAAAATTATCATTTATCTCTACTCCCATTTGGCTGCGGGGTAAATCCCTCACATGTCCCATCGAAGCCTTTACGATATATTTGCTTCCCAAATATTTTTTTATCGTCTTTGCTTTGGCGGGAGATTCAACGATTACTAAATACTCTTCCATTTACAGTGCATCCCCCTTTAAGGGTATATTCAAATCTTCCCTATTATTAAATAGACTTTCATCATTTGTCAAACGGTTTTCAGTTATTGCCATTGAAACTCATTCAATAAACAGGGATTAATATTTCATTCTGACCTAATAAACCAAACTTAATTCATGAAGGATGTCTTCAGCCTCCATCACAAGTTTGGCGCCTTGCTGAATCAGGCGGTTTGTGCCTGCCGCACACTCATCCAGAATGGATCCGGGTACGGCAAATACCTCTCTGCCCTGTTCCATGGCCTGATCAGCAGTAATGAGCGAACCGCTTCTCTCTCGGGCTTCCACCACAAGTGTTCCCCTTGTAAGCCCGCTTATAATCCGGTTTCGTTCTGGAAACTGCCACCTTCTCGGTGGAGTCTCATATGGATATTCTGACAAAAGCAGTCCGCTCTTGGTAATCCGGCGGGCGAGAGCCATATTGGACTTAGGATAGACCTGGCCGATCCCTGAGCCAAGTACTGCAATGGTACTTCCTGAGTGCGTTAATGTCAATTCATGGGCATGTGTGTCAATCCCGGCCGCCAGCCCGCTGACGGTCATCCATCCCTTTTGAAGCAGCGGATTCAAGATCTTTTCAAGACTTTTTAATCCGCCGCCTGTGGGGTGCCGCGTTCCTACTATACTTATGGAAAGAGGCACCGATAACGCTTCCATGTTCCCTTTGCTGTATAACACCCAGGGCGGATCAAAAATATACCGGAGAGCACCGGGATAATGACTATCAAAATATGTAAGTATTTTTATATTATGCTTCTCGTATGTTTGTTTGATTGAACGATACGACAGATTTCGGATATCCTCCCAAAAATCATTGCTGTTCCGCTGGTTCATCCGTAACTGCTCCCGGAGTTCAGCCTTTGTCAGCTGAAAAATGCTTTTTAAGTCGGGATCGACTGCTAAAATTGACTGGATGGTCTTCCATCCGGCGCCGCGGCAATGATGAAGAAGAATTAACCGTTCTCTGTCCATACGTCTCCTCCAATAACTGTTTTTTTATATCGTTGCTCTTGTGAGTGGTTGATTTCCGTTTCAGGGTGCGCGCTTTCCGCAGGGCATTCGGTGAGCCTTTTTAATAAAGTATTTTTTAAAAAAAGCTCCCTGAAATCAGGGAGCTTTTTTGATTAAACATTCGCTTTGTGTGTTGTGCAGGATTCGAGGAGACCTTTTTCTTCAAGAACGGAAACAAGTGTCTCACCCATAACAGATGGTGTCTCAGCGACTTTAATACCGCACTCCTGCATTGTTTTGATCTTTTCGGCAGCTGTGCCTTTCCCGCCGGAAATAATTGCTCCAGCATGGCCCATACGCTTTCCTGGAGGAGCTGTTTGTCCGCCAATGAATCCGACAACTGGTTTTGTCATGTTGGCTTTTACCCATTCAGCTGCCTCTTCTTCAGCTGTTCCGCCAATTTCACCAATCATGATAACCGCATACGTATCTTCATCTTCGTTAAATGCCTTAAGAACATCGATGAAATCAGTACCGTTAACCGGGTCTCCGCCGATACCAACAGCTGTTGACTGGCCGATTCCGCGCTGAGTTAACTGATGCACAGCTTCGTATGTCAAAGTTCCGGAACGGGATACTACACCAACATGTCCTTTTTTATGGATGTATCCTGGCATAATACCGATTTTGCATTCTTCCGGTGTAATAACACCCGGGCAGTTCGGGCCAACAAGACGTGTTTTCTTGCCTTGCATGTAGCGCTTTACATTTACCATGTCAAGAACAGGAATACCTTCTGTGATACAGATAGCAAGGTCAAGTTCTGCATCTACCGCTTCGATAATAGAATCAGCAGCAAATGCCGGTGGAACGTAAATTACAGAAGCGGTTGCTCCAGTAGCTTCAACAGCTTCTGCCACTGTGTTGAATACTGGGAGTCCTTCTACCTCAGTACCGCCTTTTCCTGGTGTTACACCGCCGACAATTTTAGTTCCATACTCAAGCATTTGCTGGGTATGGAATAGGCCTACAGATCCTGTAATCCCCTGCACGATGACCTTTGTGTCTTTATTGATAAAAATACTCATCTAATTCTCCACCCTTCTTCTTTATTTCCGGGAATTATTTTACTAGTGAAACGATTTTTTCTGCACCGTCTGCCATGGAATCTGCAGAAGTAATATTCAATCCTGATTCGTTAAGGATTTTCTTTCCTAGATCTACGTTTGTTCCTTCAAGACGAACAACAAGCGGAAGGTTCAATCCTACTTGCTTGGTTGCTTCTACAACACCGTTGGCAATAACATCACACTTCATGATGCCGCCAAAAATGTTAACGAAAATACCTTTTACATTTTTGTCGGAAAGGATAATCTTGAACGCTTCTGTTACTTTTTCAGCTGTTGCGCCGCCCCCAACGTCAAGGAAGTTGGCAGGATCACCATTGTAGTGTTTGATGATGTCCATGGTCGCCATCGCAAGTCCTGCACCGTTAACCATGCAGCCAATATTTCCATCAAGGGAAATGTAGCTCAGGTCATATTTGGAAGCTTCGATTTCTTTTTGATCTTCTTCTTCCAGGTCGCGGTATGCCAGAATGTCTTTTTGGCGGTAAAGCGCATTGGAATCAAAGTTTAATTTCGCATCAAGCGCCATTACATTACCGTCGCCAGTTACAACAAGCGGGTTGATTTCTGCAATAGAGCAGTCTTTTTCAACAAAAGCCTTATAAAGGCCAAGCATGAACTTTGCAGCCTTGTTTACAAGCTCTTTCGGAATATTGATGTTGAATGCCAAGCGGCGTGCCTGGAACGCTTGAAGACCGATTGCCGGGTCAATGACTTCCTTGAAAATTTTCTCAGGTGTCTTTTCAGCTACCTCTTCAATTTCAGTACCGCCCTCTTCAGAACCCATCATAACAACGCTTGAAGTTGCGCGGTCAAGAACAAGGCCGATGTAATATTCTTTTTTAATATCGCAGCCTTCTTCGATAAGCAAGCGCTTAACTTCTTTGCCTTCAGGACCAGTTTGGTGTGTAACAAGCACTTTCCCCAAAATTTCATCCGCATATGTACGAACTTCATCAAGGTTTTTAGCTACTTTAACACCGCCAGCTTTTCCTCGTCCGCCAGCATGGATTTGTGCTTTAACAACAGTTACAGCGCTTCCTAATTCTTTCGCAGCTTCTACTGCTTCTTCTACGGAATACGCTACTTTACCGTTTGGAACAGCCACACCGTACTTTCTTAGTACCTCTTTACCTTGATACTCGTGGATATTCATTCTCCATCCTCCTATCATCTTTAAAACTAAACTACCGTTTACCATTTTATATAATAGAAGCCGAACTGTCCACTCTTCTTCGAAAGAAATGCAAACGTATTCACCTAATTTCGACAGAAAACCGCACAATTTCCTACACAATATGTACTATTTCCGACATCTAAGAAAATTTTACGGCACGCAAAAAGCAGGCTATTTACGCCTGCTTTTTTCCTTTGTGTCTTTATCATCCGTTTTGCTTTTTTTCACCGACTCTTTCACCATTGCATCACGCTCAGAAACGGGACGGTAGATTCCAAATTCTTCTCCGATTTCCTCGCGGTATTGATCAAGCATCGGTTCTACCCCGGGAACAAGCAATTTTCTTCTTGGCATCACAATCGCCTCCTTTTCTTGTAGGATATCCAATCCTTCAAAAAATAGGCAATTGCGCCTCTACAGCAACGTACCCTGCTGAACAGGCGAAAAGGAGCGCCGGTGTTCTTCCACCGGGCCATGTTCGTCAAGTGCTTGCAAATGGTCCTTCGTTCCGTAGCCCATATTCTTATGAAACAGATACTGCGGATACTTGCCATGCAACTCTTTCATGTACCGATCTCTGGTTACTTTAGCCACAATCGACGCTGCAGCAATGGATACACTTTTGGCATCTCCCTTGATTATTTTCGTTTGAGTGATAGGAAGGGGAAGCTCCATGGCATCGATGAGCAGGTGGTCAGGCTCCTTCTTTAATGCCCTTACTGCTTTCACCATTGCTTTTTTTGAAGCCTGATAAATGTTGATTCGATCGATTTCAGGCGCCGATACCAGCCCCAATCCAACTGCAATCGCCTGATTCAATATCTTTTCGTACAACTCTTCACGTCGCTGTTCACTAAGCATTTTGGAATCATTGATTCCTGGTATGTAGGTTCCGGGAGCCAGAATAACGGCGGCGGCAACGACAGGGCCGGCAAGCGGCCCCCTGCCGACTTCATCTATACCGGCGATTAAGGATTTACCCTGATTGGTCCATTCACGTTCAAAGATCAGCATCTCCTCATACTTCTCTTTAAGCAAACGCGCAGACTTCAACTCTTTTTCGTGCCTGCTAATGATCTTCTGCACACCTGCCCTGCCGTCTTTTCCGAGTTCCTCCAAAAATTCCTGCAATCGTTCCCCGCTCTCCTTCAGTTCGAGCAGCTTATTTTCGATCTCTTTTATTGTAAGCTTCATCATCAACCTTCACTTTCTATGTAGTTGAACGCCGTGCTGGTTCTCATTACAAAAAAAGGCACGCGGATGCGCACCTTTACCATTAAACTTGATCAGGCCGCTCGTAGGAGAGCCTTCCCAATTTCTCGGCCCGGATATCGCGCAGGACGATTTCCGCCGTTTTTTCATAATCAATGAATCCGCCGCTCATCAAACAACCACGCTTCTTGCCGATTGCATCAAAAAGCTGGATAGCTTCGTCCGGAATATCCTCGAGGTTATATCGTTCCTGAAGTCTTTCCGGATAGTGATCCTTATAATAATTCAAAGCGAATAAGACAATCTCCGAAAAGTCGAGCAGCGTTTCTTTTATCGCTCCGGTAACCGCCAATTTAAGTCCGATCGACTGATCTTCAAATTTTGGCCAGAGAATACCTGGCGTATCCAGCAGCTCCAGGGAAGAACCTACCTTGATCCACTGCTGTTTTTTTGTCACACCAGGTTTATCCCCTGTTACGGCAATATTCTTTCCTGCCATGCGGTTGATCAGGGTGGATTTCCCTACGTTCGGAATACCAAGAATTAATGCCCGCACAGCTCTCGGCTTAATAATACCTTTTGCCTTCATTTTATCAAACTTTTCTTTCACCAGCTCTTTTGCCGCGGCTTCAATCTTGTTGATGCCCTGTCCGGTTTTGGAGTTGAGCACAAGGACAGGAAGGCCTTTCCCTTGAAAATATTCAACCCAAAGCCTGGTTACTTCGGGATCCGCCATGTCTGCTTTATTGAGCAGCAAAAGACGTGGTTTCCCGGCAGTAATTTCATCGATCATTGGATTACGCGAGGCCAGAGGCACCCGTGCATCCACCAATTCAAATACAACATCAATCAGTTTTAGTTTTTCTGTTATTTCGCGCCTGGCTTTTGCCATATGGCCCGGAAACCATTGAATGGTCATTGCTACACCTACTTTACTACTTTACAACACCGATATCGTTAAGCGGCCAAAATCGCACCGTGGCTTTTCCGATGATATTATCCATGTCTACAGTGCCGATATTCCGGCTGTCACTGCTGTGCCGGCGATTGTCGCCCAATACGAAAACCTGGCCTTTAGGAACGGTTTGCTTGCCTGTTACTTCAAACAAAGTGAAATCATAGGTTAAGTCTCCGTCTTTTGTTTGCTCTTTATACGGTTTGAGGTACTTTTCGTTCATCGGCTTGCCGTTGACATACAGCGTGTCATGCTTATACTCAATCGTATCTCCCGGCAACCCAATCACACGCTTAATGTAATCTTTTGTTTCTGTCGCCTTAAACACCACAATGTCAAAGCGTTCCGGTTTATCAAGCTTGTTTACTACCAGCCTGTCCCGGTTATGTAGCGTAGGCATCATGGACTCGCCATCGACAACAATGGGAGCAAACAGAAAATAACGGACGACGCCGGCAAGAAGCAAAGCCACGACCAGCGCTTTTACCCATTCCCAAGATTCTTTTTTCTTACTTGCCATACTTCATCCTCACATTCAGGTTTTATTTAGATATATAAAAAGGAGCTTGAGATGAGTCAAGCTCCTTTTTAGTGCAATTAGCGAATCTCTTTGATACGCGCTGCTTTACCGCGAAGTGCACGCAAGTAGTAAAGCTTAGCACGACGAACTTTACCGCGTCGAACGACTTCAAGGTTCGCGATCTTAGGAGAATGTAAAGGGAATACACGCTCTACACCCACACCGTAAGAAATTTTACGAACAGTGAAAGTTTCGCTGATTCCAGTTCCGCGCTTCTTGATTACAACACCTTCAAAAAGCTGGATACGTTCACGAGTTCCCTCGACAACTTTTACGTGTACACGAACAGTATCACCAGAACGGAACTTAGGAAGATCCGATTTTAGTTGTTCTTTAGCTAGATCTGCAATAATCTGTTGCATAGTTATTGCCTCCTTCCGACAGATGTTCTTGCCGCGCTTTCATCAGCAGCGGAACACCTTAATACTGGCCTAAGCCACGAAATATATCTTATCACATGAAAGAAATGAAAAGCAAGTGGTTATGCTAAAATTCACTTCTCTTTTTTAACCTCTTCCAGCCACTTTTTTTCCTGTTCTGTCAGGTCTGCAGACTCCAGGAGATCAGGTCTTCGTTTCCATGTACGGCGCAGCGATTCCTTTGTCCGCCACTCTTCAATATGCTTATGGTTGCCTGAAAGAAGGACATCCGGAACCTTCATGCCTCTGAAGTCGGCAGGCCGGGTATAATGCGGGTGTTCAAGCAATCCCGAACTGTACGAGTCTCGGACGGACGACTCTTCATTTCCGAGCGCGCCGGGTAAAAGGCGGGTCACGCTGTCAATGATGACCATCGCCCCCAGTTCGCCACCGGTGAGTACAAAATCGCCGATGGAGATCTCGTCGGTGACCAGGTTCTCCCGAATGCGTTCATCATAGCCTTCATAATGGCCGCAAACGAAAATCAAGTGCTGTTCTTCGGAAAGTTCTTCGGCTTTTTTTTGCGTAAAGCGTTCTCCCTGAGGACAGAGAAGGACCACCCTTGGCTTGGCCTCGCTTTTGTGGGTCAGATCTTCCACCGCGTCAAAAAGCGGCTGGGGAGTCAGCACCATGCCTGCTCCGCCGCCATACGGATAATCATCGACCCGGCGGTGCTTATTTTCCGTGTACTCCCTGAAATCGGTAACATGGTATTCCACAAGCCCTTTTTCCTGTGTCTTTTTTAAAATGGACGAACCAAACACACCGGCAAACATTTCAGGAAAAAGCGACAACACATCAATTCTCATCTAAATCAAGCCTTCCATCAGATGAATGATGACCTGCTTGTTTTCAACGTCCACCGATTTAACCACCGGAGGGATATACGGAATCAAGAGGTCCGGACCAAAATCCTTCTGTTTGATGACCCAGACATCATTTGCTCCCGGAGAAAGAATTTCCTTCACCTTGCCTAGTTCTTTTCCATCATCCGTAATCACGGTACAACCGATGATATCACGATAGAAAAACTCGCCTTCTTCCATTTCTACGGAATCGTCCGCAGATACCTTTAAAAGGTGTCCTTTATATTTTTCCACATCATTGATATTCGAGTGACCTTCAAATTGCAGGAGATCAAACTGCTTGTGAACACGGTGAGCCGCAATGGTCACAGGCACCATGTCGCCGTCCCCTTGTTCCACAAAAAGTGTGTTGCCTAATTTGTACCGTTCTTCCGGGAAGTCCGTCCTGGAAATGACCCGGACTTCACCGCGTATTCCATGCGTATTGACGATTTTTCCGACATTTAACCATTTCGTCATCTCTATCCACCCTTGCCGCCCTTCTCTTTTTTAACAGTGTGGGCTGAATGATCGCAATCTATAATCATTTTTTTTGAAAGTGAAAAAAAGGGTGAGGCTACCCCCATCCCTTTTTAGCTTAAGAAGTTTATACTGCATTCCCAAATCTATACGATTTCAAGTGAAATGCGCTTGTTCTGACTCGTTCCTGCAGCGTTGACAACAGTTCGGATGGCTTTTGCCACCCTGCCCTGTTTACCGATGACCTTGCCCATGTCTGAGCTGTGGACGGTCAATTGGTAAACGAGCTTTTCCCCGTCTTCTACTTCTTTTACGCTGACTTCTTCTGGATGATCAACAAGAGCCTTAACAATCGTTTCGATCAACTCTGTCATCATATCATCACCCATTATTTTTGTAGTTTAGCGTTGTGATACTTTTCCATTAGTCCAGCGTTAGAGAAAAGGTTGCGTACAGTGTCTGAAGGCTTCGCGCCATCAAGCATCCATTTAAGAGCCTGCTCTTCGTTGATTTTAACTTCTGCAGGGTTTGCAACCGGATTGTAGGTACCAATCTCTTCAATAAAGCGGCCATCACGCGGTGCGCGGGAATCTGCTACTACTACACGATAAAATGGAGCTTTCTTTTGCCCCATGCGTTTTAAACGAATTTTTACTGCCATTGTAAAAATACACCTCCGAAAATTGTTCACACAAATCAATATAATATAATAAACTTCCAGCTTTGTAAACCAGAAAATTCATCCAATCTTACATAAACGGAAATTTCATTCCGCCTTTCTTCTTGCCTTTCATCATGCCGGACATCTGCTTCATCATCTTTTTCATTTCATCGAACTGCTTGATCAGCCGGTTGACCTCCTGTACAGTGCGACCGCTGCCCTTGGCAATCCTTCTTCTTCTTGAAGCGTTAATGATTTCTGGCTGCTCTCTTTCAAGCTTGGTCATCGATTTGATAATCGCTTCGACATGGCCGATTTGTTTATCATCGATCGAAACATTCTTTAAGCCCTTCATCTTGTTGGCGCCCGGCATCATGCTGAGCAGCTCATCAAGTGGACCCAGGCTTTTGACCTGCCCCATCTGATCAAGAAAATCATCAAAGGTAAAGGACATGTCCCGCATTTTTTTCTGCAGTTCTTTTGCCTTTTCCTCATCCACATTTGTTTGTGCTTTTTCAATCAGCGTCAGCACATCACCCATGCCGAGGATTCTCGACGACATTCTGTCTGGATGGAACGGCTCGAGAGCGTCCATTTTTTCTCCCATACCGACAAATTTAATCGGAAGGTCAGTAACCGCTTTAATGGAAAGTGCGGCACCGCCCCGGGTATCGCCATCGAGTTTGGTCAGCACAACGCCCGTCAGCCCAAGCTGCTCATTAAAGCTCTCGGCTACGTTCACTGCGTCCTGCCCTGTCATGGCATCCACCACCAGGAAAATTTCATTCGGGTTTGAAATTTCTTTGACCTTTTGAAGCTCATCCATCAGTTCTTCATCGATATGCAGGCGTCCTGCCGTATCTATGATTACATAATCATGATGCTCTTCCTTCGCCTTGGCGATGGCCTGTTTGGCAATCTCCACAGGGCTTACCTGATCCCCAAGTGAAAAAACAGGAAGATTCAGCTGCCCGCCCACGGTTTCCAGCTGTTTAATCGCAGCTGGACGATAAATATCGGCAGCGACCAAAAGCGGGTTGCGGTTATGCTTCTTGCGAAGGTGGTTCGCAAGCTTTCCGGTTGTGGTCGTTTTACCCGCTCCTTGCAGACCCACCATCATAATGACGGTCGGCGGCCGGTTGTTCACTGCAATCTTGCTTTGCTCGCCGCCCAACAAGGTGGTAAGCTCATCATGAACAACTTTCACAACCTGCTGCCCGGGAGTCAGGCTCTTCAGCACTTCCTGCCCCACAGAGCGTTCGGTCACCCGTTTAATAAAATCTTTGACAACCCGGAAGTTAACATCGGCTTCAAGGAGCGCAAGACGGACTTCGCGCATCATTTCTTTTACATCTGCTTCCGTCACCTTGCCCTTGCCCCTGATTTTCTGCAGGGTGTTCTGAAGCCGGTCGGCCAATCCTTCAAATGCCATAGTATTGTCGCCTCCTATTCCATGTTTTCAAGGCGATCAATGATCTCAAGAACTTTATCAGACGAATTTCCGAGCAGTTCTTTTAATCTGGAAAGTAACTGATCGCGTTCCTGAAATTTCGCAAATAAACCGAGCTTTTCCTCGTACTCTTCAAGCATCGCCTCTGTCCGTTTAATATTATCATAAACGGCCTGGCGGCTTACATTATATTGTTCAGCGATTTCTCCAAGAGAAAAGTCATCCAGATAATAAAGAGCCATGTAATTCTTTTGCTTCGGGGTCAGCAATGACTGATAAAAGTCAAACAAATAATTAATTCTCGTTGTCTTATCCAGCATTTCAACACCCCTTGTTAAGTGAAAAGCCTTTACGTTAAATTATAGTACACTGGACATAGCCCAATGTCAAGTTTTTTTCTTGATAGCAAAGAAAAGCTGAAGGGACCGTTTAGAGACGAAAGGCGTTGGAACTTTAACACAGCAACACGCTCTTTGTGTTGGGGTGGTAAAGTGAAACGACAGAGTCTCTGGTCCCTGAAGCTGGATCATAAAGAAAAGCTGAGGCGGCCGTCTAGAGATGAAAGGCACTGGAACTCTTGAACTAAAACACGCTCTTTGTGTTGTGGTGAAAGAGTGAAGTGACCGAATCTCTGGCCGTCGAAGCTGGATCACATAAGAAAAGCTGAGGTGCCCCGTTCAGGGACGAAAAACATTGGAGGGCTTTGGCATAAAACGCTTTTTGTTTTCTGACAAAGACCGAAATGATCGAGTCCCTGGGCGCCGAAGCAAGATCATTACGAAAAGCTGAGATTAACCCATAACAAAGTGGTTTACTTAGTTCGTTTTGGACATTTTGCACACAAAAAAAGCGGAATTACTCCGCTTTTTCTTCATCCTCCAGGCCGGAAAACAAGCCGTAAACAAATTGATCGGGATCAAACGCCTGCAGATCATCAATTTTTTCTCCCAAGCCGACAAATTTCACAGGAATATCCAGTTCATTTCGGATGCCCAGAACAATGCCACCCTTCGCCGTGCCGTCCAGCTTGGTTAGGACAAGCCCTGTCACATTGGTCGACTGGCTGAACGTTTTCGCCTGGTTCATGGCATTTTGTCCGGTGGTTGCATCCACAACAAGCAAGACTTCATGAGGTGCTCCCGGCACTTCACGTTCGATGACGCGTTTTACTTTTTCAAGTTCGTTCATCAGGTTTACTTTGTTTTGGAGCCTCCCTGCCGTATCGCAGAGAAGAACGTCGGCATTTCTCGATTTTGCTGCCTTTAAACTGTCATAGATCACCGCTGCAGGATCAGAACCTTCCTGGTGCTTGATTACATCTACACCAGCACGCTGCCCCCAGACCTCTAGCTGCTCGATCGCTCCTGCCCTAAACGTATCTCCCGCTGCAAGCAGAACCGATTTCCCCTCCTGCTTCAACTGGTGGGCGAGCTTTCCGATGGTGGTCGTTTTTCCGACACCATTAACACCGACAAACAGGATGACGGACATCCCTTCGGTTTGCAGATTCAGTTTACCCTCCTGATCACCTTTGTGCAGCATACCGGCGAGCGTTTCAGAAATCGCCGATTTTAAATCCTCCGTATTTTGGATGTTTCTTGTTCTGGAAACATCTTTGAGCTGATCTATGAGTTCCATGACCGTATGAACACCAACATCAGCAGAAATCAAGATTTCCTCCAGTTCTTCAAAAAATTCCTCATCTACTTTTCTGTAGCGTTTCACCAGGTCATTGACTCGTGTTGAAAATGAAGTTCTTGTTTTTTCCAGTCCGCTTTTGAATTTTTCGGATACCGAATCGGATTGTGTCGTAAATTTTTCTTTTAATCGTTTTAAAAAGCTCATGCTTTCCTCCTATGTTCTCTATTGGTCAGTTTGTACCGACAAGTTCCTTTGATTCCTCAAGTTTCACAGAAACCAGCTTGGATACACCAGATTCCTGCATGGTCACACCGTACAGAACATCTGCTTCTTCCATCGTACCCTTTCTGTGGGTTACCACGATAAATTGCGTCCCTTTGCTGAATGTTCTTAAATAGCTGGCATACCGGCCAACGTTGGCATCATCAAGCGCAGCCTCTACCTCGTCAAGAATGCAAAAAGGGACGGGACGCACTTTCAGGATGGCAAACAGCAGGGCGATCGCTGTCAGCGCCCGCTCTCCTCCAGACAACAACGCAAGATGCTGCAGTTTTTTTCCTGGAGGCTGGGCTAGAATGTCCACTCCTGTTGTCAGCAGGTTTTCCGGATTGGTAAGAGAGAGATCGGCTCTGCCTCCCCCGAACAGCTCCTTGAAAATCTGTCCAAAATGAGAGCGTATGCCGGTAAACGTTTCTTCAAATCTTTTTTTCATTTCGATGTCCATTTCATCAATGACCCCATGTAGGGTTTCCTTTGCTTCCACCAAATCCTGTTTTTGTTCGGTAAGGAAATTGAACCGCTGGGACACACGTTCATATTCTTCAATGGCTCCAATGTTGACCAGACCCAGTTCTTCAATGGCCAATTTGATCAATTTTACTTTTTTCCTTGCTTCGTCTGCTTCTATGGAAAGCGCAAACTTTTCCTTGGCGCCTTCAAATGACAGTTCATATTCTTCGCGCAAATGGGTGAGGCGGTTATCAAGTTCAACATCCAGCCGGTTTATGCTTACTTCTTCGGTGCGGAGTGCATCATTGAGCTGTTTAAGAATTCGTTTCGATTCTTTAAGCTCCCTGTCACGGTCCTCCGACTTCTGGTAAAGTTCAAGCCTCTCCCGCCTGCGCTGTGAGATCAAATGGAGAACCGCGTTTTTATCCTGCCGTTTGGACGCAATATGCCCGTCCAGTACTTCTTCACCGGATGAATTACTGTTCATTTCTTCCTCAAGCATCCAGAAGTCCTGATCGGTTTCCTCAAGCTGGGCCGTTACATCCTTTAATTCCGACCGGAGTCGGACCAGCTTTTCCTGCTGATTGGCGGTCTGCTGCTCCTTTTCGGCAATTTTGATTTTTATTGCGGTGGCAGACTGCTGAATTTCTTCCTTGGATGTTTGCTGATCTTTTTTGCGAATCGTAAGCTCCTCGATTTTCTGCTCGAGCATTTCAGCCTCTATCTTGTTGTCTTCAAGGGAGGCTTCAAGCTCGGTAATTCGTTCAGCAATGGAATTTTGCTCCGTATGATAGCTATTTTTTTCGCGGTCATAAAGAGATAGCCTGTCATTCAGATTTTTCTCTTCTATCTCAATTTCCCGCAATTTGCTTTTGAGCGATTGTTCTTCCAGGCGGCTGTTTTCCCCCTCCTGCCTGAACGCATCCAGCTGTTCACGCAATTGGAGAATCGCCGCTTTGGAATCTTTCACCTGGGCCTCGGCAAAAGCCGTCTGGTGTTCCATCTTTTCCAGCTTTTCGGTCACCTGGTCCAGTTCACGCTGCCGTCCCAGAAGTGAGGAGTTCTTTTGTTTAACACTTCCTCCTGTCATCGAGCCGCCGGCACTTACGACATCTCCTTCGAGCGTGACAATACGATACTTGTACCTAAAGATTTTGGCGATTTCATTGGCGCCTTCTATTGTTTTGGCAATAACAATGTTCCCCAAAAGGTTGGCGATAATTTTTTCATAGCTGGAATCGGCAGCCACCAATTGGCTCGCCACTCCAACAAAAGCGGGGTGGGACGCAGCAAGACTGAGATCAGAAGGCTGAATATACCGTCCTTTGATCACCGACATCGGCAAAAAGGTTGCCCGCCCATACCTTTTCTTCTTCAGGAATGAAATGGCGGCGACGGCATCCTTTTCACTCTGTGTCACGATGTGCTGCATGGACCCGCCGAGCGCCGTTTCAATAGCGGTTTCCACTTCGGCCGGTACACTGATTAATTCAGCAACCGCTCCTTCAATGCCGGTAAGGGTGCTTTTGGCCTTTAGCACCTCTTTTACGCCCTGCATAAAGCCCTGGTATTCGTCCTGCATGGATTCAAGCCATTCTTTTTTCGATTTGAACTGCTGAATAAACTGATACGCTTGATACAGTTTATCTTGTTTTTCCTCATTTTCATTTTCTTTTTGTTCGAGTTGTTTTTTCAGTTTGGCATACTGCTCGAGGTGGCCCGATATTTTTGTCTCGGCCGCTTTGACCTGTTCAAGGAGCGCAAGCTTTTCCGTGTGGACGTTTTCCCGCTGTTCAATATAACCTTCATGTTCTTTGTCCAGACGGGTGGATTTAAACTGCTGCTGACTCTTCTGGTCTGTTAAATATCGCATCTCATTTTTGATCGATGCTGAGCTGTTCAGAGCCTCAAAGTATTCACTTTTCAGCCGTTCGATCTCAGCTTCAAGATCCAGCTCCATAACAGACAACCGGCTTTCTTCTTCTTTCAGCTGATTCCTAAGTGTTCGGAGTTGTTTCTTTTGCTCGCCGAATAAACGTTCCCCTTCCGCTGAAGCATGCTCCAGCTCCTCCTTTTTTTTCTTGAGGTTCTGAATCTGCTGTTTCAGGGATTCTTTATTCTGATGATAGTTTTTCTTTCTTTCCTTTAAAACCTCACGTTTTCCTTCGAGTTTTTCCAGTTCCTCGCTCGCCACCAGCAAAGACTGCTGCAGCTCGTCGATCGATTCGTCAAGCGCCTGGATATCCGAACGCATGCGTTCAAGCGATGCCTCTTCATTTTTCACCTTGGCCGCAAGTGCAGAATCCTTTGTTTTCAGCTCATCCACAAGTTTGGACTGTTTTTCCCATTTCCCGTGCAGTTCTTCAATCTCATACACCGTTAATGCGACTTCAATTTGCTCGAGTTCCTCTTTCTTCTCCAGAAAATCCTTGGCAATGGAAGCCTGGATCTCGAGCGGCTCAACCTGTCCTTCCAATTCATAAATAATGTCTTCAACGCGATTCAGGTTCTCTTGTGTTTCATACAGCTTGGCTTCTGCTTTTTGTTTTCGTGTTTTATATTTCAAAACACCGGCCGCTTCTTCGAAAATCTTCCGCCGGTCCTCGGCCTTGCTGCTTAAAATTTCTTCAATTTTCCCCTGGCCGATAATGGAATATGCTTCACGGCCAAGTCCCGAATCCATAAACAAATCCACAATGTCCTTCAGCCGGCATTGCTGTTTATTCAGCAGGTATTCACTGTCACCTGAACGGTAAACTCTTCGGGTTACACTGATTTCATTATATTCAAGCGGAAGGTGCTGATCCTCATTGTCCAGCGTGAGGGTCACCTCAGCCACATTGAGCGGCTTTCGGTTGTCGCTTCCCGCAAAGATGATATCTTCCATTTTCGATCCGCGAAGTGATTTGGCCGACTGCTCCCCGAGCACCCAGCGGACAGCATCTGAAATATTACTTTTCCCGCTGCCGTTCGGGCCAACCACTGCCGTCACTCCCGGCACAAATTCAATATTGATTCGATCCGCAAAAGACTTAAAACCTACAACATCTAATCGTTTGAGGAACATCTTAATCCCCCTTATGTATTCTTAACTAATTTATTTTACCATAGATCAACATACAAATAGATTCATTTATGCTACAATTAACAAGAAAGAGGAAAGAAAGGGTGCTATGATGAATTTAACCACTCCCAGCCAGGAAAATATAGAGTTCATGATTGAAGCCGTAAAAAGAAAGCTGCAGCTCGTAAATTCCGGCTTGATTCAGGGTGACGATTACACCGTTGACCAATATGAAGACATTAAAGACCTCTATGAAATGGTCATGAAAATGCCCGGTTTCAGTGTTCGTGATATGGAAGGCATTGTGTCCGAGCTTGGTTCACTGAAAAAGAAATAATGACTACATAATGAAAAAACACCCTCATGCAGGGTGTTTTTTAATGTTTCATTATTTTCTCCAGCGCTTCCTGTGCAGCATGCTGCTCCGCTTCCTTTTTTGAGCGGCCATAGCCTACGCCAAAAGGGTCTTCGTTCAGCTTGACCTCTGAAACAAATTCACGGTTATGCGCCGGCCCTTTTTCCTGAATGATCTTATAATCGATCGTACCAAGGCCTTCCCGCTGTACATACTCCTGAAGCTGGCTCTTAAAATCCATCACATGAGAAAAAGCACCTTCATTGATTCGGGGAAATACATGAATTTCCAAAAATTCCCTGACGGCTTCGAGTCCTTTATCCAGATACAGTGCACCAATAAAGGCTTCAAAGACATCAGCGAGCAGTGCAGGCCTTGTACGCCCGCCTGTATTTTCCTCACCCTTGCCGAGCTGCACATAATCCCCAAAATGAAGCTCATTGGCCAAAATAACAAGAGAAGGCTCGCATACGATTGCTGCTCTCAGTTTTGTCAGTTCACCTTCACTCATGGTGGAAAATTTGGAGTAAAGAAACTGAGAAATGGTTAATTCCAGCACGGCGTCCCCCAGAAACTCAAGCCGTTCGTTGTCTTCATACGGACGTCCCCGATGCTCATTCACATATGATGAATGTGTAAATGCCTGTACCAGCAGTTTTTCATTGTCAAAAAAAAGATTAATTCGTTCCTGCAAAGGAGCTACCTTTTGTTTTCGTACTTTTTCGTCCATTAATTTTCTCGACGGGTGTTTAAACCGTTGTCGGGAACCTTTTTTATTGTTTGGCGTTTGTTTCTTTGAACCTTTCATCATTGCCTCCTGCATAACACTTAGAGGGTACCTGCTCATTCTTCTGCGAATAGGTTAAAGTCCCGCACGAGTCGTTACGGGACTTTTTAAAACATGATTAGTTGTTGTTGCTGTTTATGTAATTAACAACGTCTCCAACCGTTGTAATTTTTTCAGCATCTTCGTCAGAAATTTCCAAATCAAATTCGTCCTCTAGTTCCATTACTAGTTCAACAACATCCAAGGAATCCGCACCAAGATCTTCTTTAAAAGAAGCCTCAGGCTTAACCTCTGCAGCGTCTACACCAAGACGATCTACGATAATCTTCGAAACTCTTTCAATTACGTCTGCCATGTGTATTCACCTCCTTTCAATACTATATACCATTTAAGAAAAAAAAACTAGATAGAATAAGCGGTTCAGTTACATTACCATTCCGCCGTCCACATTGATGGTCTGTCCGGTAATATAAGAACTGCTGTCGCCTGCTAAAAACGTCACAAGCGAAGCAATATCATCTGTGCTGCCAAAACGCGCTAGCGGAATAGCTTTCAGCATTTCACCTTTAACATTTTCCTCAAGCACTTCAGTCATTTCCGTATCAATGAAACCTGGTGCAATGGCATTGACCGTAATGTTGCGGCTCGCCAGTTCCTTTGCCGTCGTTTTTGTCAGTCCGATCACACCAGCTTTGGCTGCAACATAGTTGGCCTGTCCAGGATTTCCTGAAACACCAACAATGGATGAAATGTTAATGATTCTTCCTTTTCTCTGCTTCATCATCTGGCGGGTGACCGCTTTTGTGCACAAAAACACACCTTTTAAGTTCGTATTGAGCACAGAATCCCATTCTTCTTCCTTCATGCGCATGAGCAGATTATCCTTGGTAATCCCTGCATTGTTAACAAGAATATCAAGTGAACCAAACTCTTCGATTACCCGTTTGACCATTCCGGTTACGGATTCACTGTCAGCAACATTCGCCTGAACAGCAATGGCTTCCTGCCCCATGGCGATAATTTCTTCCACGACTTCTTTTGCCTTCGCTTCACTGCCCGCATAGTTGACAGCGACTTTTGCTCCGTTTTTCGCCAATTCAAGTGCGATGGCTCTTCCGATTCCTCTTGATGCTCCTGTAACCAGAGCTGTTTTTCCGTTTAGCATGGAGTTACTCCCCCTTCAGCTTTTCAATTGCGGCATTCATACTTGCTTCGTCACTGATCGCGATGGTTGTTGCCCTGCGGTTGACCTTTTTCACAAGCCCTGAAAGAACTTTTCCCGGCCCGATTTCAATGAATGTATCCACTCCGAGCGCCATCAATTCATTCACTGTTTCTTCCCAGCGGACAGGAGAGTATATTTGTTTTACCAAGTTTTCTTTAATGACCGATGCTTCTTCTACAGGCTTGGCAGAAACGTTGGCAATGACCGGAACTTCAGCATTGCGAATCTCGATCTTATCAAGCACTTCCTTCATTTTTTGAGCAGCAGGTTCCATCAGCGATGAATGGAACGGACCGCTTACTTGCAGTGGAATGACCTTGGCTCCATTTTCCTTGGCAAGACTGGCGGCATCTGCCACTCCTTGTGCCGTTCCAGAAATCACAATCTGACCTGGGCAGTTTAAATTCGCCACTTGAACCGCATGGCCATTTTGAGATACTTTTTGCGTAATATCCTCCAAATCAGCCTGTTTCATTCCCAGTACTGCAGACATGGCGCCAACACCGGCGGGTACGGCTTCTTCCATAAAAAGCCCCCTCTGTCTTACTGCATACACAGCATCCTCGAATGACAGGCTTCCCGCTGCCACTAATGCCGAATACTCACCCAGGCTGTGGCCCGCAGTGTAATCGGCCTGGATGCCTTGCTTTTTAAATACAGCAAGCACAGCTGTGCTTGCTGTAAGCAATGCAGGCTGCGTATTTTCCGTACGTTTCAAGTCCTCTTCCGGTCCTTCAAAGATCACAGAAGAGAGGGAAAAGCCGAGCCTGTTGTCCGCTGATTCAAAAATAGTTCGGGCTTCCTCGAAATTTTGTGCCAGTTCCTGTGCCATTCCCACGCTTTGGGATCCCTGGCCAGGGAATAAAAAAGCAATTTTACTCATTATTCTTCCCCCTTTTTCTCGTTTTCTACTTCTTTCATTTTTTCGGCGATGATGGAAACGACCTTTTTCTCCACCATGGTTCGTGTTTGTCGAACGGCATTAAAAATGGCGTTCTCATCGGATGATCCGTGTGCTTTCACGACAGGAGCAGCAAGACCAAACAGTCCCGCGCCGCCATACTCCGAATAATCAAGTTTGCTTTTCAGGCCTTTCAGCCTTGGCTTCAAGAGACCCGCTGCCAGTTTGCTGACCGTTGTGGCCGTCAGTTCCTGCTTGAGCATGGAAAACATCATCAATGCCGTGCCTTCGATCGTTTTGAGGACGACATTTCCTGAAAAGCCGTCACACACCACCACATCCGCTGCTCCGTTCAGCAGATCTCGCGCTTCCACATTTCCGATAAAATGAACGGGCGCGTCCTTCAGGAGGGAAAAAGCAGCCTTACTTAAGGCATTTCCTTTTTCATCCTCTGTGCCTACGTTCAACAGTCCGACTTTTGGATGTTTGATTCCGCGGACCTGCTCCGCATAGGTGCTGCCCATAATGGCATATTGAAGCAGATGCTCCGGCTTAGCGTCCATATTGGCGCCAACATCCAGGAGCAAAAACCCTTTGCCATCCATGGTGGGCAATGTCGGAGACAGTGCCGGGCGGTCAATTCCACTGATCCTGCCGACGTTGAACAGACCGGATGCCATAAGCGCCCCCGTATTTCCCGCTGAAATGCAGGCATCTGCCCGCCCCTCCTTCACTTCTTTGGCGGCGAGAACCATGGAAGCATTCTTTTTCTTTCGCACGGCACGAACCGGCTCTTCATCGCTTCCAATTTTCTCCTCGGTATGCATGACCTCCACCCTATCTGAAGAAGTCAGATAGGGTGAGATTTTATTTTCATCCCCAATTAAAACAATGTTCAAATCCTCAAATGCAGAGAGTGCCTTTAATGCTCCCTTCACTTGAGCTTCAGGAGCGTTGTCTCCGCCCATTGCATCGATCGCAATTCTCATGTTGCACTTCCTTCCCTTCCTTCTCCAGTCGAACGGAACATAATGAATTGACCGGAAAAGACCGCTTCCTTTTCTACGTAGCTCGTAACCTCAACCGTAGTACGGTAGCCTTCTATTCTGTTTACTTTCGCTTTTGCCACCACCCGTTCCCCTTCTTTTACCTGCCGGGTAAAACGGATATTGGCTTTTGAGGTGAGCGCCAGTTCATCATTGATGATCGCTACAGCGAGCGAATTCGCCTGCGCAAAAAGATGGTGCCCCCTCGCTATTTTTGTTCGGGAAAACACATGTTCACTTTTAATATCCAATATGGAAATAGCCGCTTCATCCAGCTGAAGATCAATAATTTCCCCAATCACTTCTTCCAGCGGAAGCGCTTTGACCGTATCAAGCTGCTGCTGCGCTACATTTTTTATCCGTTCCCTGAGTTCGGGAATGGAAAGTTCCAACCGGTCCAGCCGGATCGTCTGCACACTGACCCGGAACTTTTCGGCCAGTTCTTCATCAGTTATGAAGGGCGTAGCCTCAATTGTGCTTTTCAGCAATGCCTGTCTTTCCTTTTTTGTTCTCTTCATGTATCCACACCATCCAGATATGCCAGTTCAGCATCAGCACGGCTAACCATTTTTTAAGAGCTGGTACTAATAGTAGTATATAATAGCAGCTATACCATTTCAAGAAAGGATAAAAGGGAAACCGCTGAGCTTCCGTGCTCAAAAGCGGGTCAGTCCAGGCGTTCGGAAGAAAAGGCTCCGGTCTGTTTCAGATAATCCCTTAGCGGTGCATAGGTGTCCTCTGTATAGAAAGCATTGGAGTTTACGAGCTTGGAAGCATCGTTTCTCGCCACTTCAAGCACCCGGTAATCATGAACGATATCGGCAATTTTGAAATCAGGAAGCCCGCTTTGTTTGTTTCCGAAAAAATCGCCTGGACCCCGAAGTTCAAGGTCCTTTTCTGATAAAACAAATCCATCGGATGTTTCCGTCATGATTCTCATTCTTTCTTTTCCTTCTTCCGATTTCGGGTCAGCAATCAGTATGCAGTAGGATTGGTCGCTCCCGCGCCCTACCCTGCCCCTGAGCTGATGAAGCTGCGAGAGGCCAAAACGCTCAGCGTCATAGATGACCATAATGGTCGCATTGGGTACATTAACCCCTACTTCCACCACTGTTGTGGATACGAGCACATGGCAGCGATTCTCCGCAAATTCCCTCATCACTTCTTCTTTTTCCGATGAGTGAAGCCTTCCGTGCATTAAGCCAACGTTATATTGTTGAAAATACTGCTGCAGCTGGGCATGTACATCGATGGCATTTTGAACATCCAGTTTGTCCGATTCCTCGATTAAAGGGCAGATGACATAAGCCTGTCTCCCCTCATCGAGCTCTTTTTGTACAAACCCAAGCACACGGTCCAGCATGTGGTGTTTTGCCCAATACGTTTCAATGGCTTTTCTGCCGGCAGGCATTTCATCAATGACCGATACATCCATATCTCCGAACACGGAAATGGCCAATGTTCTGGGAATCGGGGTAGCCGTCATGAACAGGACATCGGGGCTTTGTCCCTTTTCCCGCAGCACCCGGCGCTGTTTGACTCCAAACCGGTGCTGTTCATCGGTAATTACCAATCCCAGCTTCAAAAATTCCACTTCATCCTGTATCAATGCATGAGTTCCGATTAACACATCAACCTCTCCTGAAGCAAGTCTTGAGAGGATATCCGCTCTTCTTTTGCCTTTTACCGAGCTGGTCAGCAATTCAACGGTCAGATCATGGAGGCCAAGCAACTCACCGAGGGATTGAAAATGTTGTTCGGCCAGTATCTCGGTCGGCACCATCAGTGCTCCCTGTGTGCCCGATGCTATAGCTGCATACAGTGCGATTGCTGCCACAACCGTTTTCCCGGAGCCCACATCTCCTTGCAACAGCCGGTTCATTCTATAGGGAGAGGACATGTCGTTCAGTATTTCCTGGGTTACCCTGCCTTGAGCTCCTGTCAGCGGAAAGGGTAAAGAGGAGATAAACTTCTGCACATCTTCCTCCTTGAAATGCAAAGTTTCTCCGGCAGATTGTTCCCTGTTAATCTTTCGGAACATTTGCATCTTCAGCTGAAAAAGCAGAAATTCCTCATACACCATCCGTCTTCTTGCCTGCTTTAGATGTTCAAAAGTTTGAGGAAAATGGAGGCTATACAGTGCTTTGCTCCGCGCCCACAATTTGTAGGCGTCCCGTGTGGATGCCGGGAGCACTTCTTCCACTTGATCGCCATATTGGCTGAATCCCATTTTAATGAGCCTTCTAACCTGTTTGACGCTCATTTCTCCTTTTACCGGATACACCGGATCAATGCTTTCGTCCTGAGCTTGTATACCAAACTTGATGTCATTCACCGTCAACGTCATTTTATGAGCATCCCATTTTCCCGTAAGTGTTACCGTCTGGCCCGGTGTCAGCTGTTTTTTTAAATATGGCTGATTAAAAAAGACCGCTGTGATCAAATAACGGCCGATCAGCACACGGATACTCAGTTTTGATTTTTTCCTTGGAAAATAACGGAGAGAAGGTTCACTGTGAACCTTCCCTTCAATGGTTGCTCTTTCTTCATGTTTAACGTCCGCCAGATCCTTAAGCTGGTGATTATCATAACGGAACGGCAAGTATTCAAGCAGGTCCATAACTGAGACGATGCCAAGCTCCTGCAAAACCTCACGCTTGCTCTCCCCGATTCCGCTGACTTCTGTTACGTTCAGCTGATTCAGATTCATTTTTTGTTAAGGGCTATACCAAAAATCTTAGCTTCAAGCTCCCGGCCTGTTGGTGTAGCCGCCAGCCCTCCTTGTGCCGTTTCTTTTAAGGCCGTGGGCATGGTTTGTCCAATTTTATACATGGCATCAATGACTTCGTCGCAGGGAATTCTGCTTTTTATTCCGGCGAGTGCCATATCCGCTGCAACAATCGCATTGCTTGCACCCATTGCGTTACGCTTCACACAAGGAACTTCCACAAGTCCGGCCACGGGATCGCAAACAAGACCAAGCATGTTCTTTAAGGCAATGGCCATGGCTTCAGCCGACTGGGAAGGCGTGCCCCCTGCCAGTTCAACAACCGCGGCAGCGGCCATACCTGTGGCAGAACCTACTTCCGCCTGACAGCCCCCGGCTGCGCCTGAAATAGAGGCATTGTTGGCTACTACAAAACCAAAGGCTCCTGATGCAAACAAAAAGGCAACCATCTGTTCTCTCGTAGGATTTAATTTTTCCTTTAAGGCAAAAAGTACTCCTGGCACGACACCTGCCGAGCCTGCGGTTGGAGTGGCGCAGATGGTTCCCATCGCCGCATTCACTTCATTGGTGGCAATGGCTTTACTTACAGCATCGAGCATAAATTCACCGGACAGGCTTTTACCGCTTTTCATATAGTTTTGAAGGAGAAGAGCATCTCCGCCTGTCAAACCGGAGTGTGATTTAACATCCTGGGTGATACCCCGCTCTACTGCTTCCTCCATCACTTTAAGATTACGGTCCATCTGACTGATGATTTCATCTTTTGTCCGTCCCGTAATTTCCATTTCCTGTTCTATCATAATATCCGAGATTTTGCAGTTTTTCGCTTCGGCAAGTTCCACTAACTCGGCTACATTTCGAAACATACGACGTTCTTCCTTTCAAGGTTACTCGTTTATTTTTACTACTTGCTGAACAATGGGAAGAGCTTCGATCTCTTCAACAAGTACTTGATGCACGTTCTGGTCCACTTCAATAATCATTAGCGCTTCCTGCCCCTTTTCCTTTCGCGAGACACGCATATGTCCAATATTGATCTGATGCTTGGCCAGAACATTTGCCACACCTGCAATGGCGCCATAACGGTCATTATGGACAATAAGAAGGGCGGGGTGTTCACCGCTCAGCTGCAGATCGAATCCATTCAGTTCTGTTATTTCTATTTTTCCACCGCCGATTGAAATTCCAACCAGCTCAATTTTACCATGCTCATCTCCGAGAACAATCCTGGCTGTATTCGGGTGATCGGTAATCGCATCTTCTTCCGTCATTTTGATCTCAATGTTCTGCTCCTTTGCCAATGAAAGCGCATCCACAATCCGAGTGTCAAAAGTATCAAAATCCAGGATGCCTCCCACGATCGCAACATCGGTTCCATGACCCCGGTATGTTTTGGCGAACGATCCATAAAAAGAAATATGCGCATAGTCCGGTTTCCGTCCGAACAAGTCGCGGGCTACTCTTCCGATTCGTGCGGCACCCGCTGTATGAGAGCTTGAAGGTCCTATCATTACCGGACCAATAATATCAAAAACACTTTTGTACTTCATCTTTGTCCCTCCGAAAAAGAATATTACACATAAAAATATTCCCTTCATTACTGTATCATATCTGAACAATAATGAAGAGAACATCTTTCTTACTCAACCGAGATAATATACGGATAAATAGGCTGATTTCCGAGATGAACTTCCACTTCAACAGAGGGGTATGTTTCTTCAATGTACTGTACCAGTGATTTTGTTTCTTCCTCAGTTGCATCTTCTCCGGTGATCAACGTAAGAATCTCTGAATCCTCATCAACCATTTCTTTGATGAGCTGATGAAGAGCTTCTGTTTGATCAGGCATGGAAGCCACGATTTTTCCGTTCATAATTCCCATAAAATCACCTTTTTTGATCTCTATTCCGTCAATGGATGTGTCCCTGACAGCATGGGTCAATTGTCCGGATGTTACATGGTTCAGTGCCTCTGTCATCCTGCCCTGGTTTTCCTTCAGATTTACTGCCGGGTTGAAAGCAAGCAAGGCGGCCATTCCCTGAGGAACGTTTTTCGAGCGGACAATGGCAACATCCTGGTCGGCGACCGTGGCTGCCTGTTCGGCGGCCATGACAATATTGCCGTTATTCGGAAGAACGATGACCTTCTCTGCGTTCACTTCCTCAATGGCTTTCACGATGTCTTCCGTACTTGGGTTCATGGTCTGTCCGCCTTCAATGACATAACCTGCTCCAAGCGAAGTAAAGAGCTCCTTAATTCCGCTTCCCATGGCAACCGTTACGATTCCATATTCCTTTTTCTCGCTTTTGGCTGCCGGGCTGGCGGCCGGTTCGTGCATCGCCCGGTCGGATTCCAGGATGGCTGAATGCTGTTCTCTCATGTTTTCAATTTTTATGTTAATCAGGCTTCCGAAGCGCTGTGCCAGTGACAGCATGTCTCCAGGCTGTTCGGTATGAATATGAACCTTCACGAGCTCCTCATCAGCAACAACAAGCAATGAGTCGCCGTGCTGATTCAGCTCGTTTCGAAATTCATCTTCACTGAATGGTGCTTTTTTTATTTTATCATCTTCGAATCTCACCATAAATTCGGTGCAGTATCCGTAATGAATATCTTCGGTCTTCATATGGATCTGAGCTTTATGATGCTCGGCATTGACCATATCCTTCATGGAAGGTGCCTGCTGGGAAATTTCAGACAGTTCCTTTCCTTCAAGGGCAGAAAGAAATCCTTCATACACCGTCAGAAGCCCCTGTCCGCCGGAGTCCACCACCCCTACTTCCTTCAGTACAGGAAGCAAATCAGGAGTGCGATCAAGAGAAACTTTGGCTTCTTCAACAATCTCATACATGACGAGAAGAAGATCATCATTTTTCTTTGCTGACTTTACGGCTCGTCTGGCCGCATCTTTCGCCACTGTCAAAATGGTTCCTTCGATCGGTTTCATCACAGCTTTGTATGCTGTTTCCACTCCGTTCTCAAATGCTTTTGCAAAGTCAACCGAAGTAATCGTTGCCTTCCCTTCGATTGATTTTGAAAAACCACGGAAAAGCTGGGATAGTATTACCCCAGAGTTGCCTCTTGCTCCCATCAGCAGGCCGCGTGAAAAGACTTGAGCAACCTTGCCGATATCGGCGCTGGTATTTTGCTGAACTTCTTTTGCCCCGGAAGTGATGGTAAGGTTCATATTGGTCCCTGTATCTCCATCTGGAACAGGAAAGACATTGAGTGCATCAATCATTGCTGCATTTTTTGATAAGTTTGCGGCACCGAGTGCAACCATGGCCGCAAACTTATTACCGTCTAAAACTGTTAAAGACACAAACTTTCCTCCTAACTAAGGGGTTGTAACCCTGACACCTTGAACAAAGATGTTAACCGAATCCACAGACAGACCCAGCATTTGATCAAGTGTATACTTCACTTTGGTTTGAACATTATGGGCTACTTCTGAAATCTTCGTTCCGTAGCTTACGATAATATACATATCAATATGTACTTCTTCTTCTTCCTGTCGAACCACAATTCCCCGAGAGAAGTTGTCACGCCCTAAAAGCTCGGTAATGCCATCCTTAAGCTGCTTTCTTGACGCCATGCCAATAATTCCGTAACAGTCAATTGCGGCTCCTCCAGCAATGGTTGCGATGACTTCCGTAGAAATGTCAATCTGGCCGTATTTGTTCTTCATTTCAATGGACATGATGAATCCCCCTTTTTATGAATCAATTATGGCTAACCCTCATTTTACTATATAACTAAGTTTTTTAAAAGGACATCTCCATTTGACAATAGCATCAAAGTTATGTCAAGCATTTTTACTTGAAATGCATAAATTCATTTGTTGCTTTTCTTTAGTGGTCATGCTACTATAGGTTAGTATTTAACATACGACTGATATGATACAGTTTTACTGTTATAAAGGAGGTACACAATATGTCACGCAAATGCTACGTTACTGGAAAAGGCCCTAAAACAGGAAACAAGCGTTCACACGCCTTGAACAAAACCAAAAAGAGCTGGGGAGTTAACGTTCAAAAAGTCCGCATTTTGGTTGACGGCAAGCCGAAACGTGTATATGTTTCTGCACGTGCCCTTAAATCCGGAAAAATTGAACGTGTGTAAATGCTCATAAAACAACGGGTTCCCCGTTGTTTTTTATTTTGCAAAAAAAAGGAAAGGCACCCTCTTTGACAGGGTGCCTTTCCTTTTTTAATAAATGTTGTACATAAAATAAGGTGCCGGTCGTCCTCTTTTATCCTTTTCTAAACGAACCTAAAACCGCACGTACAAATCCTCCTAAAAACCTAGGCAGTTTAATGGTGTAAAATTTCATCATACCCCTCCTCCAGGCCCTTAAAAAATAAGACATTCCTTGTAAATATATTCATCATATAAAAAATAGTACCATGCGGCCTGACGTTAAAGATTAATTTAATCATGGCTCTTTATGAACATTAATATGCCGCCAGAGAAGGAATAAGTACCATTTTTATTTACAAGCTCATTGGATATGCAAAGGGTGGAACCCATTGGCAAATATTGCTGTTTCAATGGGTATTTAAATCCGGAAAGCGAGAGGCCATTCACCGGCCCGTTAAAGGGAAGAAAGGAATGATAGGGGTACTCCGGTTCATTCACGGCCTCATATGTCCCGGGTGCTTTCAGGCTGATTGAATTTTGACTGTCGCGGATCTCGATCGGCACACTCTGTTCAAGGCCCAAAAGCAGAAGCTGGATATTGGCCAGTTCATGATCGAGCCTGCCGCCAGTCGCACCAAGCAATATGATTCCCTCCGGCTGTTCGGCAACCGCCCATTCGAGGGCCAGTTCCAGGTCGGTTTTGTCCTTTTCTCTGTCATATTCAAATAACGGGAGTTCATAAGAGGACATCCATTCCCTTTCCCTGCTGTCCAGTGAGTCAAAGTCACCAAAGGCATAATGAGGCTTGATGCCTTTTTTCAGCAGATGGTACACGCCACGATCAACTCCTACCCAGACGGAGTCATTTACAGGAAAACAAGAAAAGTCCGGATGCTTCTCTTCCGGACCTCCTGCTACAATGATGATATTCATGCTGCCTGTGTTACTCCGCGGCCCGTGTGATGAAGAAGGCGAGGCGCGGTTTTCGTTAAGAAAAGGAACGCCGCAATGGTGATAAGAGCAACCGGAATCATGTAGGAAACATTATAGATTACTGAATACACAAAAGGATTCATTCCTTTCGGAGCGTATGCTGCAAAGAAAATGACACCGGAAACCACGTGAGAAGCAAGACGGAGCACGCTTCCAAACAAGATTCCAGCCACAATGGCTGACATTCTTCTTTTTGGCGAAGATACGGCATTGACTCTGAAAACTCCTGCAAAACCAGCAAGCAAAAAGGCCAGCGGATAATCAAGAATCAAGGAAGCCGGATGAATGCCCGCTGTTCCGTCAATCAGCATTTTGACCATTCCTACGATCAGGCCTGTGGCGACCCCCCCGGATACTCCTCTGCGGAACGCCATTAGAAAAATCGGCAGCATTTCCAGAGAAACCGATCCCCCATAGGCCCAAATCCCTTTAAATTGTACAAAGCTTAAAATGATGGCCAGTGCGGACATCATTGCGATTTCGGTTAAAAACCCAATCCGTTTTGTCATATTGTTCTCCCCCTAACATGGTTAAGAAAAGAAAAAAGCAACCGGCATGTGAATGACGGTTGCTTTTTAATGAAACAACAGCGACTCCACATTCCTACGCAAGCATGATCTTGCTTCAGGTTCTAAGGGTCGGGAACTTACTCCCCTCTCAGCCCCTGTATGGGACTCCCCCTGTGGTTACTTCTCTCAGTTCTTTATACCCATCTATTATACACCACGAATGGCCTGAATTGCACCTTTTATGTCCTTTTTCCCATAAATGGCCGATCCCGCAACAAGGACAGTCGCTCCCGCTTTTTCACAAAGGCGTGCGGTCTCTGCATTTACGCCCCCGTCAACCTCGATCTCGACATCAAGACCCTTTTCGTCGATCAGTGTTCTGAGTTCCTTGATTTTTGATAAAGATTCTTGGATAAAAGACTGTCCTCCAAAGCCCGGATTGACCGACATGATTAAAACAAGGTCCAATTCAGGAAGAACATGCTTAATCGTATCGATCGGAGTGGCAGGGTTCAGTACAACCCCCGCTTTTTTTCCATGCTCTTTAATCAGCTGGATGGTCCGGTGCAGATGGGGGCACGCTTCTACATGAACCGTAATGATGTCGGCTCCTGCCTCTGCAAAATTAGGAATATATTGATCCGGATTTTCAATCATCAAATGGACATCAAATGTCAGATCTGTGAACGGGCGTATCGCGTTTACCACAAGCGGGCCCATCGTAATGTTTGGTACAAAATGACCGTCCATCACATCTATATGGATGTAATCGGCCCCGCTCTCATCAGCTGCCCTGACTTCTTCGCCCAGCTTCGAAAAGTCAGCGGAAAGTATGGATGGCGCAACTTTTATCATGTTAGTACCTCCGTTTTTGTTCCTTGATTTCCTGTAAAAATTCCAAGTAGTGGTCATAGCGGAAGCGAGGAATATCCCCTTCTTCCACGGCTTCTTTTACCGCACATTTCGGCTCCGAGCTGTGTGTGCAGCCCCGAAACTTGCAATCCGATACTCTTTCTTTCATCTCCGGAAAATTATAAGAGAGCTCTTCGGTTTCGATTTCAACAAAATCCAGCGAACTGAATCCCGGTGTATCGGCAATCAGTCCTTCACCATATGGAAGGAGTTCTACATGCCTGGTCGTATGCTTTCCCCTGCCCAAATGGTCGGATATATCATTGGTCTCCAGCATAAGCTCAGGCATCAGTGCATTCAATAGAGACGACTTTCCAACTCCCGACTGTCCGGCAAACACACTGGTTTTGCCTTTAAAAATGGGTTTGATGGCTTCCATTCCAGCGAGCGACATGGCAGAGGTTGGAAGGACATCATATCCCAGCTTGCGGTAGGCTGTGATATAATTTTCAATCTCCTGCTGGTACTCGTTACTCTCGATCAAATCCATCTTTGTAATGCATATAACCGGCTGTATGCCATTATCCTCGATGTGGACAAGAAAACGGTCGAGCAACGCTGTTGAAAATTCGGGCCGCACCGCAGAAAACACTAAAATAGCCTGATCGACATTCGAGATGGGCGGCCGGTTCAATTCATTCTTTCTCTCTTTTACATCGAGTATATACCCATCCGTAGGGTTGGTAGATTCAAACACAACCCAGTCCCCCACCACAGGAGTAATTTTTTTCTTTCTGAAATTCCCCCGTCCTCTGCATTGAAAGACCTCGTCATTGAAAAGCACATAATAAAAACCAGCGACTGATTTTATAATTCTTCCTTCAGTCTTATTATTCATTATTCTCTCCTTTGAAATTTCCTTCCTTTGCATCTTTATAGTTAAATGTTTTGGCCGCTTGCTCTTTTCCGTTTAAATATACCGTATAGGACGCATCCTTTTCTGGTGAAACCGTGAGCGGCACCATATATTCTTTCGTTTTCGAAATTTGTTCTTCCACAAATACAGCATTATCCTTTTTGGCATCACTGTAAACAATTCTTACCTGAAATTGTTGGTCCTCATCTTCTTTGGACACTTCCACGGTAATTTTGTTGTTAAACGTGATTTCCTGGTCCTGTGGTTCTTCGCCCGAATCTGGCTTTTCCGGTTTATCTTCCGGCTTTTCTTCTGGCTTCTCTTCAGGCGGTTTAGGTTCAGGCTTCTTTCCCTTGGAAATGACGACATTTACTGTTGATCCCTTTTTTACAGTGGTATACGGAGAAGGCTTTTGTGAAATGACTTTTCCTTCCTCGACCGAATCCGAATATTCTTCTGAGAAATCAACATTTAGTCCTTCCTGGGAGATGTAATTTTGCACATCTTCTTTGGATGAATTCGCCAAATTTTCAAGCTGAACGGTTGGCGGCCCTGTGCTTACCCGAAGGATGACCTGAATTTCACTCGGATTGACCTTTTCGCCTTTTTCGGGACTCTGGGATACTACTTCCCCTTCTGGTGTTTCTTCTGACTCTACTGGTATCGTTTCAATATTTTTCGTATTATATCCTTTTTCATTCAGCAAATCTCTTGCTTCTTCTTCCTTCATGCCAGTCAAATCTTCCATGTCTACCTTTTTAAATCCTTTAGAGACATAGAGCGTGACCGTGCTCCCCTCTTTTACCATGGACTGGGCTTCAGGGTCCTGTTTGATGATTTTGCCTTGTTCAACTTCATCGTCATACAGGTCTTTGCGCTCCACTTTAAGTTTCAGGTTAACAAGCTTGTCATAGCCGTCGGCGTAGTCTTTATGAACTACATTGGGGACTGACACGTCTTTAACTTTAAACATCCCTGGCATGACAAAAGCGGCAACCCCCGCAACAGCAAGCAAAAGTATAAGAATGAGCAGAATCATTCGCCACTTTTTCTTCTTTTTCTTTGGTGCCGGAGGCTGATCCGGTTTAGGCTCAGGTTCTTTTGCTTCCGCCTCTTTTGTCATGGAAACCGGAGCCATAATCCTTGTCGCATCGGCAGATTCATCAAAATCACTCCACCGGTCCTCATTCAGCCGGTGAGGTGACAACGCCGTGTCAAGGTCATCCATCATCTCAAGGGCACTGTCATACCGGTAGACCGGGTTTTTGGTCAGGGCTTTAAGGATAATGTTTTCCACGCTTTGCGGAATTTCCGGATTAATTTTCCTCGGTTCCGGAACATCTTCCTGCAAATGTTTTAATGCGACAGATACAGGCGACTCTCCAGTAAACGGGACTCGGCCGGTCAGCATTTCAAATAGTACGACTCCCAGTGAATAAATATCCGATTTTGCGTTGGCTACGCCTCCGCGGGCCTGTTCGGGTGAAAAATAGTGAACCGAGCCCAAAACCGAATTGGTGTGTGTGATGGTCGCCGATGTGATGGCAAGTGCGATGCCAAAATCGGTAACTTTGGCCACTCCGTTTTCATCAATGAGAATATTATGTGGTTTAATGTCTCTGTGAATGATTCCATGTTCATGGGCAGCTACCATACCCGAAGCGATCTGCTTAATAATCTGGATGGACTCCTCCACAGACAGCCGCCCTTTTTCACGTATATATTGCTTTAACGTTTTCCCCTTTACGTACTCCATCACAATGAAATAGACATTGTTTTCTTCACCCACATCAAAGATGCTCACAATATGGGGGTGATCCAGGCTGGTTGCAGCTTCTGCCTCTCTTTTAAACCGCTTGATAAACTCCTCGTCGTCCGAAAACTCCGATCGAAGGATTTTCACGGCCACATCACGGTCCAAAATAAGATCTTTGGCCCGGTAAACAATGGCCATTCCGCCATCTCCTATGACTTCGAGCAGTTTATAGCGGCCGCTGATTCGTTTGCCAATCATGCTAATTTACTCCCTTTTGCTGTTCATCGGGAGGGTAACGGACAAGCCCAATCGTAATATTGTCTTCTCCTCCGGCTTCATTTGCCAGGTTTACGAGGCGGTCCGCTTTTTGATCCAGCGAGAGGCTGTCATCACTTACAATGGATTCCATCATATCCCGGGATACTTTATTCGATAATCCGTCCGAACATAGAAGCACAAGGTCGCCTTCGCCCCATGAAATGGTCTGGATATCCACCTCAATGACATCGTCTGTTCCCAATGCCCGGAGGATGACGTTTTTTCTGGGATGGTTTTCTGCTTCCGTTTCGGACAACTGTCCTGAACGGACGAGTTCATTGACAAGCGTATGGTCCTCCGTTTTTTGAATAAGCTTGTTTTCGGAAAAATAATAAACACGGCTGTCGCCTATATGTAATATCGTTAAATAAGAAGGGGTGCACAGCGTTCCGACAAGAGTCGTACCCATTCCATTGCAATCGGCATTGCTGTTGGCATACTGAAAAAGCTCTAAATTCGTATTGGTTACCGTCTTTAAAAGCCATTCTTCTGCTTTTACCGGGGTTTCAATTTCATCTTCTGATATCGAATTCCACGCCTTTTCAAAAAGCTGAATCGTTTTGGAACTTGCCACATCTCCGGCCTTATGGCCACCCATCCCATCGGCAATAAGGGCAAGAAAGTGTTCACCTTTTGTGAACACTCCCCCGCTGTCTTCATTATGCTGACGAACTTTACCTGTATCTGTCTTAAATGCGTACTGCAAAATACGTCACCTCGTCTCTTCCTGACGCTCCTTTGCCCGTAACTGCCCGCAAGCTGCGTCAATATCATGCCCCTGCTCTCTTCGAAGAGTCGCATTGACACCACGTTTTTTTAAGGTTTCCAAAAACTTAAAGATCTGGTTCTTTGGCGTGCGGACATAATCACGCTCCGGTACATAATTCACTGGAATCAAGTTTACATGGCATTTTACACTTTTAATGAGGTCTGCCAGTTCCTCGGCATGTTCTACCTGGTCATTCACGCCGCCGAATAATCCATATTCAAATGAAACCCTGCGTCCGGTTTTTTTAATGTAATAACGGATGGAATCCATGAGCTCATTCATCGGATACATCCGGTTCACAGGCATGAGTTTGCTTCTGATTTCCGTATTTGGAGCATGGAGTGACACCGCAAAATTGATCTGCATGCCTTCATCGGCAAATTTATAAATATAAGGCACGATTCCACTCGTTGAAACCGTAATATGACGGGCTCCGATATTGAGGCCCTTATCATGGTTGACGACTTTCAAAAATTTAATAAGGCCGTCATAGTTATCAAAAGGTTCTCCGATTCCCATGATGACAATCGAACTTACCCGCTCCTCTGTGGCATCAAGGGCACGCTGCACCTGAAGCACCTGGGAGACAATTTCACCAGCCAGCAGGTTCCGTTTTAACCCGCCGAGCGTTGACGCACAGAACGTACATCCCAGACGACAGCCTACCTGTGTGGTCACACAGACGCTGTTGCCATAATCATGGCGCATCAAAACAGTTTCGATGGAATAGCCATCCTGCAGCTCAAACAAAAATTTGATTGTGCCATCGGAGGATTCCTGGCGGGCCACTTCTTTCATCGGATGAATATGATAGGTTTCTTCCAATTTCTCACGAAGCCCTTTTGGCAGGTTTGTCATTTCTTCAAAGCTTGTTACCCGTTTCTCATAAAGCCAATTGTATATCTGTGCTGCCCGGAATTTCGGTTCTTTAATTTCAGATAGCCAGTTTTCCAGATCACTTAACTCAAGTGAAAAGATGGACGGCATAATCGCCGGGTTCTGCTGTTTTTCACTTAACGGTTTTAACATTGGGTTTCACCACCAGTTGTAGTCTTTTTCTTAAAGCATGCAAGGTAAAAACCATCACTGTTAAAATATTGAGGAAGGATCTGTACTTGGGCTTGTGCAGGCATCACAAATGGTTTTAATGGTTCAGGCAGCCTCTCACTGAACTGGCTGTCCCATTCAAAATCCGGATGCTTATCCAGGAACGCTTCGGCAATCTCATGATTTTCCTCTTTATCGACGGTACATGTACTGTAAAGCAAAGTCCCGCCTGGTTTTAACAGTTTTGCTACTTTAGCTAAAATTTGCTGCTGTATCTCAGCAATTCGATGTATATCTTCTTCTTTTTTGGACCATTTAATGTCCGGTTTTTTCCGGATGACACCAAATCCGCTGCACGGTGCATCCACGAGTATTCTGTCAAACGAGCAGGAAGCAAATTTTTCTCCTGCTTTACGGCTGTCCAGCGCCTCTGTTGCTATGTTGCCCAAATGAAGGCGCCTCGCCTGCTCGTCAACCAGTTTTACCTTGTGCGGATGGAGGTCAAGCGCCGTCACCGCGCCCGTATTGTTTAACAGTTCGGCGATATGCGTTGTTTTTCCTCCAGGAGCCGCACAGGCATCCAGTATTTTTTCACCTGGCAACGGACCAAGCGCCCGTGCCACAAGCATTGAGCTTTCGTCTTGTATTGTAACATATCCTTCCTTAAATAAAGAAGAATGTGAAAGGCCGCCTTTATTTATCCGGACGGCATCAGGAGAAAGTTCCCCCTTGCTTCCCGCAATGCCTTCCTTTTCAAGGGACTTAAGCACCTGGTCACGGTTCGTCTTCATCACATTGACTCTTCCTGTAACAGGAGATGGCTTTGTATTGGCCATACACATTTTCTCTGTTTCATGAAGTCCGTATTGTTCAATCCACCGGTGAACAAGCCACTGGGGCATGCTGTATTGAAGGGACAGCCGTTCCTCATCGTTTTCAATGACTGAGATATCTCTTGTTCCCTCCCGCTGTATTTTTCTCAATACACCGTTAACCATGCCAGAGATCCCTTTATGGCCCCGCGCTTTTGCGATTTCCACGGCTTCATTGATAATGGCATGATCCGGAATCCGGTCAAGATACACCATCTGATACAGGGACATGCGGAGAAGAACAAGCACCCATTTGTCCAGTTTTTGAAGGCCTTTTGCGACAAAAGGCGCCAATAGATAATCCAGCGTGTTTTTCCGTTGAACGGTTCCGTATACCAGTTCGGTTAAAAGGCCTGTATCCTGCTGACTCAGTTTTGCTTTCTGGATCGACTGGTTGAGCAAAAGATTGCTGTAAGCCTGGTTCTGTTCAATCTTTAACAGCACATCCACTGCTGTATTCCTCACATTTTGTTTCAAGCGTCTTCACCCAGCCTTATCCCGGGCTGAAGCTTAGCACCCTGTAAAAACTGGGTGGCAGCCATGCGTTTTTTTCCGGCAGGCTGCAGGTCAGTAATGAGTATCCCTGTGGAATTCCCGGTGTTGACAACGAACCCTTCTTTGTTCGTTTCAAGAACTGTACCGGGTTCAGCTTCTGCACCTGTTCTTACTTTTTTTCCCCACCATACTTTCAAGGGTTGTCCGTTTAGTTTCGTAAAGGCGACCGGCCAGGGATGCATGCCCCTGATCTGGTTGTAAATGGCTTCACCGCTTTTGGACCAGTCAATCTCTTCCTGCTCTCTTGAAATATTATAAGCATACGTTACTTTTGATTCGTCCTGCTTGATGGGTCTCAGTCTGCCCTCAATCAAATCAGGCAATGTTTTGGAAAGCAGCTCTGCACCGGCAATGCTTAATTTTCGGAACATGCTATCCACATGGTCCTCTTCTTCGATCGGAACCTTGACCTGTGTCAGGATATCTCCTGCGTCAAGCTTATCGACCATGTACATAATGGTAACACCGGTTTCTGTTTTTCCATCAATGATACTTTGGTGAATCGGTGCTCCACCGCGGTATTCAGGCAAAAGCGAAGCATGGACATTAACACAGCCGTATTGAGGTGCCTGCAAAATTTCAGAAGGAAGAATTTGTCCATAAGCAGCCGTAACAATCAAGTCCGGCTTATACTCTAGTACTTCTTCATATTCAGCTCTCAGTTTTTTCGGCTGCAGCACGGGGATTCCGTGTTTCATGGCCTCTTCTTTTACCGGAGTCGGCTTAATTTCTTTTTTTCTGCCTTGAGGCTTGTCCGGCTGCGTTACCACTGCGGCAACCTCATAGCCATCTTCTACAAGTCTTCTTAAAACACCGACCGAAAAATCCGGGGTTCCCATAAAAACAATTTTCATTTGTAACTCCTACCTTTCAAACTCTCCAGGTTCGTAGTACGAACTGACCTTGGAGGTGAACAATATGCCGTTCAGGTGGTCAATTTCATGCTGCAAGGCGCGCGCAAGAAAGTCTTCCGCCACTATGGTAAATGTTCTTCCGTTTCTGTCCTGTGCCCGTACGGTTACTTTTTTGGATCGTTTCACATCACCGAAGATACCGGGAAAGCTAAGACAGCCTTCCGGTCCATCCTGTTCGCCTTCGCCATGCTCGATGATTGGGTTCACCAATTCTATCTTGCCGGTTTCATCACCTACATCTACAACAGCAACCCGCAGATCGATACCAATCTGAGGTGCGGCAAGCCCAACACCTTCTGCTTCATACATGGTGTCGAACATATCGTCGATCAGCTGGTGAAGTTCATGATGAAAAGATGTGACTGGTTCACAATTTTTTTCAAGAATTGCATCAGGGTAGCAGACAATCTCCCTAACTCCCATCTTCTTTCTCTCCTTCTGTACAACTTACATTATATTTTGGGCATTCATATCCACCGAGATCTGGAGGCCGTTGGCGTCCATTTCAGGCTGAAAATGCTGAAGTAATTCAGAGATCATTTCGCTCAATCCAGGTTCATTTTTGTATTTTATCATGACCTGGTAGCGATATCTATCTTTGATGCGGGCGATCGGCGATACGACCGGCCCAAGAATGATAGTTCCCCGTGAAACCCTCTGTGAAAGGTAGGATGCTGATTTCTCACTCGCATCCACCACCTTCATCAATTCCGGATGCGAGAAGGACAGCAGCGTCAAATAATAATAAGGGGGATATTTATGGTCCCTTCTGATTTTCATCTCATCGTCATAAAATGCAAGATAATCGTGCTGAGAGGCAAGATCAATGCTGTAATGACCGATCGTATAGCTCTGGACCACCACTTCTCCGGTTAACTCATGCCTGCCGGCTCTTCCGCTCACCTGGGTCAGAAGCTGAAAGGTTTTTTCGGACGCTCTGAAATCCGGAAGATGAAGCATCGTATCCGCGGCAAGAACACCGACAAGCGTAACTTTTGGAAAATCCAATCCCTTGGCGATCATTTGTGTGCCCAGCAAGATATCTGCCTTTCCCTGTCCGAATTCATTCAGCAACCTCTCATGGCTTCCTTTCCTTCCTGTTGTGTCAACATCCATCCGGATCACCCTGGCCTCCGGGAGAAGTCTGGCAAGCTCTTCTTCCACCTTTTGTGTACCGGTACCGAAAAAGCGGATGTATTGGCTCTCGCACATCGGACAGCGCGAAGGCATCGGCTCCTGATGCCCGCAATAATGGCATTTCAGCAAATGCTGCCGCTTATGGTACGTTAGCGAGATATCGCAATGCGGACACTCACCAACATAGCCGCAGTCACGGCACAGAATAAATGATGAATAGCCTCTGCGGTTTAAAAAGAGTACCGCCTGCTCCTTCCGGCTGAGCACTTCCTTGAGCTTGGTGAACAAATCCCGTGAAAACATGGAGCGGTTACCGGCACGCAGCTCCTCTCTCATATCAACAACCGACACGGATGGGAGTTCACGCTGATTGACCCTGTCGCTCAATTCACAAAGGGTGTAAACCCCTTTTTGTGCTCTGGCATACGATTCAAGCGAAGGAGTCGCACTTCCCAGTATGACAGGACACCGGTGGTATTCTCCCCGATGAACGGCTACCTCTCTGGCGTGATAGCGGGGATTTTCCTCCTGCTTATAACTGGATTCATGCTCCTCGTCTATTATGATCAAACCGAGGTTTTCAAAAGGGGCAAACACTGCGGAACGGGCTCCGACAACTACAGATACCTCTTTCCGTTGAATTTTCCGCCATTCATCATATTTTTCTCCCGCGGACAAGGCGCTATGCAGCACAGCAACGCGCGAGCCAAATCGTGCTTTAAACCGGTTAACCATCTGAGGTGTCAACGATATTTCAGGAACAAGGACAATCGCCTCCTGCCCTTTTTTTATCACCTTGTCGATGGATTGAAGATAAATTTCTGTTTTGCCGCTTCCTGTTACACCGTGAATCAAAATTGTTTCATGCCGTTCTTCCTCAAGTGCTGACAATACCGGCCGGATACATTGCTCCTGCTGCATGGTAAGCGGCAGTGGCTCCGTTGGCTTGATATCCCGGTTGGCATATGGATCACGGTAAATTTCTTTTTCGATTGTTTGTACATACCCTTTTTGTTCCAGCGACTGTATCGCCGAACGTGTGGTCTCCAGGATCTCAAGCAGATCCCTTTGCACGACCGGTTCCCCGGACTCCAGTAAAAACGAAAGGATTTCGCGTTGTTTTACCGCCTGTTTGGAAAGGGACGCCATGTGTTCCAGGATCTCTTCTTTCGTTCCTGAGGCCTGCACAAGCTTGATTTTTTTCTTGGTAACCTTATCTGCCATCTGATAGATGACTTCCAGATGATTTTTTTGAACCAACCGCTGAAACAAGCCAAGCGGTGTGGGTGTGACCTTCAACAAATCCTCCATGGGTATGCGGTCACGATGCCTGAACCACTCCGCTGCCCCGGCTGGCAAATCTTCCAAAGAAATGCCATCCACCATTTTGAATTCTTTATTATAGGTCGCTTTCAACGCAGCAGGGATCATCGCCTGATAGGCGGTAATCAAAAAGCACAACGTCTTTTGGGAAACCCACTGGCCGAGCTGTAAAAGCTCCTCTGTTAATACGGGTACAGGATCAAGCAGTTCATTGATTTTTTTCAGCTTTTTTACGGATGGCTCGTCAGCCAGTCCCATGACAAACCCCTGAAGCTTACGGGGGCCAAACGGAACAGAAACCCTCATTCCCGGTTTTACCGTATCCTCCAGCTCTTGGGGAACAAGGTAATCGAAGGTGCGGTTCACATTGCTGGCCGGCACATCCACGATCACTTTGGCTATCATAAAGCCATCAATTCCATCGCCTGAAGAAGCACTTCCTCGGCAACTTTTTCTTTCGACTGCAGCGGATATTCAATCGATGACCCATCCTTCTTATAAATAATGACTCGGTTGGTGTCCACACTAAACCCTGCGTCTTCCTGTGCCACGTTGTTGGCGACAATCATATCGAGATTTTTACGCTTCAGCTTATCCAGTGCGTACTTTTCCAAATTGCCGGTTTCCGCGGCAAACCCTACAAGAATTTGCCGTTCCTTTTTCTGGCCGAGCACGGAAAGAATATCTGTTGTTTTTTCCATTTCCACCGACCAGTTTTCCTTGTTTTTCTTCATTTTTTCATCATATTTAATACGCGGGGTATAGTCGGCGACTGCTGCCGACTTAATGACAAGATCCTGCTCAGGATATTCCTTCATAACCGCCTGATACATATCCTCGGTGGATATGACTTCGATAACATGTACACCTGCCGGTTTTTCCAGAGCTGTCGGACCGCTTACCAGCGTTACAGAAGCACCCATTCTGGCTGCCGCTTCTGCAATGGCATACCCCATCTTTCCCGAAGAATAATTGGTAAAATAACGCACAGGGTCGACCTGTTCCCTTGTCGGGCCTGCGGTTACCAGCACATTTTTCCCCTGAAGAGGCAAATCTGCAACGGGTTCCGCTCCCGAAAAATGTTCCTCTATACAGGCGATGATTTCTTCGGGTTCGGCTAGCCTTCCTTTCCCGACATACCCGCAGGCAAGCAAGCCCTCCCCCGGCTCCACAAATCGATAGCCAAAGTCTGCAAGCTTTTGCATGTTTTGCAATACAGCCGGATGCTGATACATATGCACATTCATGGCCGGGGCAATCATTATGGGTGCCTGTGCAGCCAATAATGTCGTTGTGATCATATCATCTGCAATGCCATTGGCCAGCTTGCCAATGAAGTTGGCCGTTGCAGGTGCCACCACAACAAGATCTGCCCAGTCAGCAAGGTCAATATGGGCAACTACATGTGGATCGCGTTCTTCAAACGTGTCTGTGTATACTACATTTCTGGACAAGGTCTGCAGAGTCAGCGGGGTAATAAATTTTTGAGCGGAATCTGACATAATCACTTTGACATGAAACCCTTTTTGAAACAGTTGGCTCGCAATTGTCGCTGCCTTATAAGCCGCAATTCCGCCTGTCACACAAAGGAGTACATTTTTTTGAGATGGAGTCAAGGTTTGTTCCTCCCGTCTTTGTTTACATAATATATTTATAATCGATCTATTTGTTATTCTGCAAAAACTGAAAAAAATAACAACCTATTCTCATAGGTTGTTATTGTTCTCATTCCGAGTCAGTCTTTTTGGACGTTAGATAACCAGCGTAAATTTCTTCAAGCGCTTTTCCAACATATTTATGGGAAACCGGCTTTTCAACAATTCCGTTATTGCTTCTTTGGATCTCTCTTGCCCGTTTCGAAGAAAGAGTGACCAGTGAGTATTTTGAATCGATTATGTCCATGAGGGCATCAATTGAAGGATAAAGCATAGTTATTCATCTCCCAGTAATTTTTTATAGCGGTTCGTGACCCGGTCCACTTTACAGTGTTCGGACGTAATGATGGACTGGATCCTGCTGCAGGCACTGCTTATTTCATCATTGACTACCGAATAATCGTAGTGCTGCATCATTTCGATTTCTTCCCTTGCAACGGTCATCCGGTTGTTAATAAGGTCCTCGGTTTCTGTGCCCCTGCCCACAATGCGGCTTCGCAATTCTTCAAGGCTTGGCGGTGTCAGGAAGATAAATACACCCTCAGGGAACGTCTTTCTCACCTGCAGTGCCCCCTGGACTTCAATTTCCAAAATAACATCCCGGCCCTCATCAAGTGTCTGATTCACATACTCGATTGGTGTACCGTAAAAATTGCCAACATATTCTGCCCACTCAAGAAGCTCATTATTTTCAATCATGTGTTGAAATTCTTCTTTAGTTTTGAAAAAATAATCTACCCCGTGAACTTCTCCGGCGCGCGGAGTGCGGGTAGTCGCTGAAACCGAATATTGGATATCCAGTTTTTGCGCACGCAATGCTTTGCAAACAGTTCCCTTGCCGACACCGGAAGGTCCTGAGAGCACAAACAAAATGCCCCGTTCTGTATCCATACTTACCTCCACCTAATTTTCTTCCGTTCCCTCTTCAATTGAGAGCAGCCGCTGTGCCACTGTTTCAGGCTGGACAGCAGAAAGGACAACGTGATCACTGTCGGTAATGATAACTGCTCTCGTCCGCCTGCCGTAAGTGGCGTCAATAAGCATGTTTCCGTCCCTCGCCATCGTAATAAGGCGCTTGATCGGTGCTGATTCCGGACTGACAACGGATATGATTCGGTGTGCTGCAACAATGTTTCCATAACCAATATTTATTAACTTCATGTATATAACCGCTCCTAACGTTGGTAGTTCTATTCTAGCCAGAACGAGCAAGATCATAATCATTTATGTACAAATTAATTACATGTATGGATATGTCCGTACCCAGCACATTTATATCATTTTAACATATTCCTTCGTTATTCTAAACAATTTTAGCTTTGTATACAAGCCAGAACCAAAAAAAGTGATAAAAACAGGTTTACTGTTCTTATCACTTTCAGCTCTTTGCCTACAGTTTTTTGAAAGCTTGAAACCCTGTAAGGGCAAAAGTCGGTATGGCCGCCATTCCCATGACAAGAAGCCAATCACGGAACGACAGTGGTACCGTGTGAAAAATTCCCTGCAGCGGCCCGATATACATGACGACAAGAAGAAGGGCGACAGAGGACAGCACAGCCAGTACAAGGGCGATGTTGCCAAACGGATTCCGGTGAAGCACCGACCGCTCGCTCCGGCAGTCAAACACATGAATGAGCTGGGCCATAACGAGCGTACAAAAAGCCACGGTCTGGGCTTTCATAAGCTGATCGGGATGCTCGTTCAACGCCGTCCAAAATGCCAGTATGGTGACTGCGCCAATCATGAACCCACGGGAAATAATCTTCCAGCCCAAGCCCCTTGAAAAAATCCCTTCGTTTGGTTTTCTTGGCGCCCGCTTCATGACATTATCCTCCGCCGGATCAATGCCGAGTGCCATCGCAGGCAAGCCGTCTGTCACGAGATTGACCCAAAGGATCTGAATGGGAACGAGCGGCATTGGCATGGAAAGTATCATGGCAAACAGCATCACAAGAATTTCTCCGACATTGGAAGCCAGGAGGTAGCGGATGAACTTCCTGATATTTTCATAGATGTTTCTGCCTTCTTCGATCGCTGCCCGGATCGTTGCAAAATTGTCATCGCTCAACACAAGAGAGGATGCTTCTTTGGCCACGTCAGTTCCGGTGATTCCCATCGCGATGCCGATATTGGCAGATTTAATCGCAGGTGCATCATTTACTCCATCGCCGGTCATTGCCACAATGTGCCCTCTTTTTTGGAGTGCTTTCACGATTTTGAGCTTGTGTTCCGGAGAAACGCGGGCGTAAACATAAATATTTTCTGCTTCCCGGACGAGATCATCCTCAGACATGAGCGACAGTGCCGCACCGTCAACGACTTTTCCTCCGGAGGGAAGAATGTTAAGCTGTCTGGCAATGGCACTCGCCGTCACCGCGTGATCTCCTGTAATCATGACCGTCTTGATACCCGCCTCATGGCACCGTTCAATGCTCTCTTTCACTTCCTCTCTCGGCGGGTCAATCATTCCTTGCAGCCCGACAAATGTCAGATGATTTTCATAGGATGAACCGGACACGGGGCCGTCCTTGCCCAGGATCGGTTTATAAGCAACCGCGATGGTCCGGAGCGCCTGGCTGCCAAGGCCCATGATCGCTTCTTTAACCTGTTCGGTATGATTTTGTTTCAGTAGCTGGCGCCGGCCATCCCAAAGCACATAGTCACTTTTCTCGAGCAATACATCAGGTGCTCCTTTAGCGATTAAAAACGTTTCCCCGTTAGTATTCCTCACAATCACACTCATCATTTTTCTTGTGGAATCAAAGGGAACTTCGTCTATTATTTCAAGTGCATCGAGCATCGTTTCTTTGGCCAATCCGGCCTTGGCCGCACTGATCAGTAAAGCAGCTTCTGTTGGGTCACCCATGATTCTCCCGCTGTCCTGTAGCTCCGCGTTGTTGCAGATGACCCCGTATGAAAGCAGCTGAAGCAGCCCATCATGCTGATCCACTCTTGTTTTTTGTCCGTTTCTTAAAAAATCTCCTTCTGTATCATAGCCGCTTCCTGTTACGTTCCATGTTATACCCTCACTCCACAAATGAGTAACTGTCATCTTGTTTTGTGTAAGTGTACCGGTTTTATCCGAGCAGATTACCGTTGCGCAGCCCAATGTTTCCACGGATGGAAGCTTGCGGACAATGGCTCTCCGCTTGATCATTTTCTGTACGCCAAGGGCAAGCGCAATAGTGACGATGGCTGGCAAGCCTTCGGGAATAGCGGCAACGGCCAGTGATACTCCTGCAAGCACCATGCTGTATAAATCATGTCCTCTGTAAACACCGGTCAAGACAACCAGAACTGTCAGAAGCAGGGCAAGTCCGATCAAAACTTTTCCAAGCTGCTCGAGCTTCAATTGCAAAGGGGTGGCAAGCGCATCTGCATTTTGAATCAAATGGGCGATTTTCCCCATTTCCGTGTTCATGCCTGTTGCAATCACAATGCCTGTCCCGCTGCCGCGTGTAGCCATGGTGCCCATAAAAGCCATATTGCTTTGGTCGCCAAGCGCGAGACCGGTGCCCCGGATGGCTTCCGGTTTTTTTTGAACTGGAATAGACTCACCTGTCAGCGCCGATTCCTCAATATATAATCCTTTGGCTGAAATCATCCGGATGTCCGCACCCACCCTGTCTCCCGCTGACAATCTCACGAGATCTCCAGGCACCAGTTCTTTCGCCGAAATTGGGCTCCAACTGCCGTTCCTCATAACCATGGCGGAAGGTGCCGATAATTCCCGAAGAGCACTGAGCGACTTTTCCGCCTTCCGTTCCTGAATGAATCCCAAAATCCCGTTCATGATAACAATGAGGATAATCGCGATGGCATCCAAATACTCCCCAAGCAATCCGGAAAGGAGCGTGGCTGCCAGCAGCACAAGAACCATAAAATCTTTAAACTGAGCAAAGAAAACGAGAAGTGCGGACGGCTTTTTCCCTTCCTGCAACTGATTATAGCCTGCCGTCTTGAGCTTCTTCTGACTATCCTTTTCGCTCAGCCCGGTCTCCAGATTGCTCCCGGTCAACCGTTCAACCTCTTCCTTCGAAAGTTCATACCAATTCATTTCTCCACCTCTGCCTTGTAACGTATATAGCCATTTATATGCAGGCATGTCCGCAATAATGCTATACTATTATGGAGAGAAACAGAGGTGAGATTATGAGTTTTGACGGAATTGCAACACGCGCAGTTTCCCACGAAATCAAGAATAAACTTCAATCCGGTAAAATCACAAAAATCTATCAGCCTGATAAAACCGATTTGCTGTTTACCGTAAGAGCCGGCGGAAGAAATCATAAGCTGCTGGTCTCCGCCAATCCCTCCTTCAGCAGGGTTCAATTGACGGAACAATCCTATGACAATCCCGCCATCCCTCCTATGTTCTGCATGCTGCTTAGAAAGCATATGGAAGGATCAGTGATCGAATCGATCGAACAGGTGGATCTGGAACGGATTATTCATATTAAAGTAAAAAACAGGGACGAAATTGGTGATATCGCCTATAAAACACTCATTATTGAAATCATGGGCAGGCACAGCAACATCATTCTTGTAGATGACAAAACAGGATTGATTTCGGACTGCATCAAGCATATACCGCCTTCTCTGAACCGGTACCGCACTCTGCTGCCCGGGCAGAAATATATTGCCCCGCCCCCACAGGAAAAACATTCTCCTCTCACGGAAACATCCGAGGGTTTCACCCGGAAAATCCAGTGGAACGAAGGCAAAATTGACCGGCAGATCGTCCAGCTGTACAGCGGACTGTCCCCCCTTCTTGGCAAGGAAATCATTCACCGTGCGGGATTATCAACAAAAGAAGCTCTTTCCGATGCCTTTATCAAGATGATGGAGGAAGTGAATCACCACAACTACTCTCCGCAAATGGTTGTTTCACTGGGAAAAGAGTATTTTTCCGTGGTGGCCCTTACCCATCTGGATGGCGAGAAAAAGGAATTTTCATCCACAGGAGAGCTGCTCGACCGTTTTTATTATGGCAAAGCCGAGCGGGACAGAGTGAAACAACAGGCTGCCGATCTTGAAAAGCTTCTGCACAACGAATATAACAAGCTCGGCAAAAAGGTGAAGAAGCTCAACGCCTCGCTTGCGGATACCGAGAAAGCGGACAGGTTCAAGGTTCTGGGTGAACTGTTGACCGCCCATCTTTATATGGTAAAAAAAGGCCAAAAGGAGATTGAAGTCGCCAACTATTACGAAGAAGATCAGCCGATGATTACCATTCCGCTGGATCCGCAAAAAGGCCCGTCGGAAAATGCTCAACAGTATTTTAAAAAATATAACAAACTCAAAAGCTCTGTAGCTTATATTGAGGAGCAGTTGGAGAAGACGTATGAAGAGCTGGCCTATTTTGAAAGTCTGATCCAGCAAATGGAATCAGCCTCCGTAAGGGACGTGGCCGGCATTCGTGAGGAACTTGAGGAACAGGGATATGTTAGAAGAAGAAAAGTTCAAAAATCCAAAAAAAACGACAAGCCAGTCCTTGAAACCTATCAATCTTCGGATGGAACAACCATTCTTGTTGGCAAGAATAATAAGCAAAATGATTATTTGACATTTAAAGCCTCCCGCCAGAATGAAACATGGCTCCACACGAAGGATATTCCAGGATCCCATGTGGTCATAAAGGGTGAGGATGTAAGTGAGACGACTCTTCTTGAAGCTGCCGGACTCGCTGCTTATTTCAGCAAAGCCAAACATTCCGGTTCTGTCCCTGTTGATTACACGCTCATACGGCATGTGAAAAAGCCGTCAGGCGCCAAGCCGGGCTTTGTCATTTATGATCAGCAGCAAACGTTATATGTGACACCGGATCAGGATCAACTAATGAAATTAAAAAAATAGCCGGGAGCATAAGCTCCCGGCTATTTTTTTGCGATGGTGACGATAGCCAGACCGGCCAGCACTTCATGATGCTCCACATCAGAAAGGCCATTCTTCTCCAGGAGAGCAGTGAGCTCACGGGAGGAGTAACGGTGCCTTCTTGTTGATACATTGGCCCATTTCAGCATAGCTGTTTGTTCAAACCCGCTGATCTGGTGGTCTTTGCAATACTGGAACGCTTCTTTTTGGTTCATCTTTTCTGACGGATTCAGCATCCCGATCGTCCCACCGGACTTCAGAACACGAATCATTTCTTTGATTCCCAGTTCAGGTTCAGGAAGCAAAAACATGACACAGGTCGATAGCGTCAAATCGAAGGAGGCATCATCAAAGGGCAGATCACAGGCATCCCCCACCACAAATTCGCTCTTTTCGCTTCGATTGTGAAAAAAGAAATTCTGAATACTGGCTTTTACCATTTCGGAGGAAAGGTCGATTCCCGTCAGCTTGGCGGCTTCATCTGCTCCCCGGAGCAGCAGTCTTCCCGTTCCGCAGCCCACATCTAGCACGTTTTTTCTCTGCCAGGAACCTGTTTTTTCTTTAAGTGTATCGTGAACCCCTGAAAGCCACTCCGTTCTGGCCATACTGTCAAAAAAAGAGACCAGTTCATCAAATTCTTCCCCATTCATTTTTCTCAATCAGAAGCGCTCCTTCCATTTTACCGTTACGCCTTCTGCAGCCAGTTTTCCGGATCTTCTTTCCACTGCAGCAAGTGCGATAGGTTATCCTTTGTAATATAGCCTTCTTGTGAGGCCGTTTCTATTAATGTACTAAAATCGGTTAGAGTTTGCACCCTTATTTCGTGCTCTTTCAGATTGGCGGCGCCTTTTGAAAGTTCATAGGAGAACACGGCGACCACTCCGAGGACGTTGCAGCCTGCTTCTCTTAACGCGTTTACCGCCGTAATGACGCTTCCACCGGTTGAAATCAAATCTTCCACAACTACCACATTCATTCCCGGCTCCGCTTTTCCTTCAATTTGTTTGCCTTTACCATGGGATTTTGCACTGCTTCTTACATAGCTCATCGGAAGATTCAGCCTGTCTGCAAGCAATGCCGCATGCGGAATGCCAGCGGTTGCCGTTCCAGAAATCATTTCCGCCTGTGGAAAGTGTTCAAGTACGAGGTTTTCCAGTCCTTCTGCAATATGATTGCGGACTTCCGGGTGAGACAAGGTTAAACGGTTATCGCAATAAATGGGAGACCGAAGTCCTGACGACCAGGTATACGGCTCTTCGACAGAAAGTGTGACCGCTTTGATGGAAAGCAAGTCTTTAGCAATTTGTTGTTTCATGAAAAATCCCCCATTCTTTTTGTATCGTCATGTAAGTTTCTAATGGATTGGCTGATCCGGTAATGCTTCTGCCGACCACAATAAAATCTGATCCCAGCTTTTTTGCTCCAGCAGGATCAGCCGTTCTGATCTGATCATTCTTATTGTCGCCTGAGAGACGGATTCCCGGTGTTACCGCTAAAAAGTCTTCACCGCAGACAGCCTTCATGTGAGGCACTTCCAGCGGCGAACAAACGACTCCGTCAAGCCCGCTTTCTTTAGCCAGATAAGCATAATGGCTTACCGTGGATTCCATCGATTCCTTGATCAAAAGCTCACTTTGCAGCATTTCCTGTGAGGTGCTGGTCAACTGAGTGACCGCGATGCACAATGGCCGCCTAGCCCCAGGGCTTCCCGAATTAAGCCCCTCAATGGCCCGTTTCATCATTTCGGTACCTCCTGCCGCATGCACATTGACCATATCCACACCAAGCCCTGCAATGCGGTTCATCGCTTTTTGAACAGTCGTCGGGATGTCATGAAGCTTTAGATCAAGGAAAATACGGAAACCTTTTTCTTTTAAAAAGGAGATGAGCTGAGGGCCTTCCTGGTAGTACAATTCCATTCCAACTTTAACCCATATTTGTTGTTGTTCTACCGTTTCCTTCAAAAAAGGATCGACCTTTTCTTTCACAAAAGGATCAACCTTTTGTTTTACAAAAGGATCAATAAATGCTTTGACTTCCTTTTTGCCGGGAAAATCTAGCGCGATAATGACGGGGTTCCGCATTCCTTCCAGCTCCCTCCAATAAGTTCAGTGATATGGTTAACGTTCATTCTTTCCAATAGCTCCGGCAACCGGGAAATGATTTCCGGGCAAATATAAGGGTCAACAAAGTTTGCAGTACCGATGGCCACCGCAGAAGCGCCGGCAAGCATAAATTCAATCACATCTTCAGCCGAGCTTACTCCCCCCATGCCAATGATGGGAATGGAGACCGCCTGGCTGACTTCATGGATCATGCGGATGGCTACCGGTTTGATGGCAGGGCCGGACAGGCCGCCGGTTTTATTGGCAATCACCGGTTTGCGTGTTTTTAAGTCAATTCGCATGCCGAGCAATGTATTAATCATGGAAAGGCCATCTGCACCAGCCTCTTCTACCGCAAGCGCCATCTCCGTAATATTTGAAACGTTTGGTGACAGCTTTACATAAACCGGCTTGGCTGAAACAGCTTTTACTTTCTTTGTAAGCGCGGCTGCCGTCGCCGCGTCTGTTCCAAACTGAATTCCGCCTTCTTTTACGTTCGGACAAGAGATGTTCAGCTCCAGAACTGAAACCTGGGGATGCAGAGAAATCTTGCGGGCGACTTCACAATAATCTTCTTCGGTTGATCCCGCGATATTGGCGACAATCGGCAGGTCATACGATTGAAGATGCGGAAGTTCGTTTTCCATGATCTGGTCCACACCAGGATTTTGCAGACCGATGGCGTTGAGCATTCCGCTGTGGGTTTCTGCCACCCTTGGTGTGGGATTGCCAAACCTGGGTTCCCGTGTTGCCGCTTTGATAGCCGCTGCCCCGAGCACTGACAGATCATAAAACTCCGCATATTCTTTTCCAAAACCGAAACAGCCGGATGCGGGCATGATTGGATTTTTCATCTCTAATCCCGGCAAGCTTACAGACAGTTTGTTCATAGTGCCACCCTCCCGATCGGAAATACCGGTCCATTGCTGCAGATTTTCACATAGTCCGAAGGTGCTCCGCCATTTACATGGCAGACGCAGGCAAAACATGCCCCAATGCCACAGCCCATTCGTTCTTCCAGAGAAAAGAATCCCTTCGCATCCGGAATCTGCGCTTCCAGGGCTTTCAGCATAACCGTCGGCCCACATGAGTACAGCAGGTCATAATTTATATCCTCATTTTTCAGTACATCAGTGACAAACCCATTGGTTCCAAGTGATCCATCGACTGTGGAAATAAAAACTTCCCCCAGCTCAGCGAACTTTTCATTGTAGAACGCGTCTTGCTCCGACTGAAATCCTAATACCGATACAATATTCATACCGCGTCTCTTAAGCTGTTTTGCCAGATAGTACAACGGAGGAACGCCGATTCCTCCGCCAACAAGCAGTGCCGTTTGTCCAGCAGACAATGTATCCAGAGGAAAACCGTTTCCAAGCGGTCCGAGAAGATCGACCGTTTCTCCCTCTCTTTTTTGGCTGAGCAGCGCTGTACCTGCCCCTTCTTTGCGGTACAGCATCGTTAATGTCTTGCTTCCCACATCAACATCACAGATGGAAATCGGCCTTCGCAGGAGCGGCTGAAAACTGTCACTGACCCGTAGGTGGACAAACTGACCGGGAGAGGTCATTTCGGCAATGACTTCCCCCTGCACTTTCAGTTCAAAAATTTGATGTGCGATTTCCTTTTGAGAAATCACCTGTACGAATTCTTTTTTCATACAAGAACACGATCCTTTTCAAAAGCCGGCATTTGTCTCGCTGTAAAGGTAAGAGACTCCAGCACCCCAAGCAGTGCTTCAGCGGTGTCAAGACTTGTCAGGCAAACAACTCCGTTTTCAGAGGATTCCCTTCGGATGCGGAAACCGTCGCGCGCCGGTACTTTTCCTTTTGTTAATGTGTTTACCACAAATTGTGCTTCTCCCTGGCGGATGACATCCAGGAGGTTTCGTTCCTTGCTGCCAATCTTATGAACGACTGTGACCGGGATCTGTTGTTCTTTCAGGTAGTTGGCAGTACCTTCTGTGGCCATAATCGTATAGCCAATCTCATAGAAACGCTTCATGAGACGCAGCGCCTCCGGCTTGTCCTTGTCAGCAACTGTGAACAACACCGTTCCATAGGTTGGTATTTTCATTCCCGAAGCCACAAGCCCCTTGTAAAGCGCTTTTTGCAGCGTTGTATCTCTTCCCATTACCTCTCCGGTTGATTTCATTTCCGGGCTCAGGTAGGTATCCACTCTGCGCAGCTTCGCAAAGGAGAAAACCGGCACCTTAACGAATACTTCCTCTTGTTCTGGTGCATATCCAGTAGAATAGCCCATTTCACTCAGTGGAGTTCCCAGGATCACTTTAGTCGCAAGATTAGCCATCGGAATTCCTGTGATTTTGCTTAAGAATGGCACAGTTCGGCTCGAACGAGGGTTTACTTCTAATACGTACACTTCATCTTTGTGCAGAACAAACTGAATGTTCAACAATCCGACAATGCCCAGTCCGCGTGCCATTGAAATGGTACGGTCAATGATCTTTTCTTTTTGCCCGGATGTAAGACGCTGTGGCGGATAGACGGCAATCGAGTCGCCGGAGTGGACGCCAGCTCGCTCAATGTGCTCCATGATGCCAGGAATAAACACATCTTTACCATCAGAAATCGCGTCAACTTCCACTTCTTTTCCTTCAATATACCGGTCGATCAGTACCGGATGCTCCGGATTCACCCTGACCGCATTTTCCATGTACTGAAGAAGTTCCTTTTCTTTATAAACGATTTCCATGGCTCTTCCACCCAGTACATACGAAGGACGCACCAGAACCGGATAGCCGATCCTTTCTGCAATCAGCTGGGCCTCTTTCACCGAGAAGGCCGTAGCTCCGTCTGGCTGAGGAATATTCAGCGACTGCATCGCCTGTTCAAACCGGTCACGGTCTTCTGCACGGTCCATGCTGTCGAGGGATGTTCCTAAAATGACCACTCCGCGGTCATGAAGAGCTTCTGCCAGGTTAATCGCCGTTTGCCCGCCAAATTGCACGATGACCCCTTTAGGTTTTTCCTGGTCAATCACATGCATGACATCTTCAACCGTCAGCGGTTCAAAATACAGTTTGTCTGATGTGCTAAAATCCGTAGAAACGGTTTCCGGGTTATTGTTGATAATAATCGCTTCATAGCCTGCTTCTTTAATCGCCCATACCGTATGCACCGTTGCATAGTCAAACTCAATTCCCTGTCCGATGCGGATCGGGCCGGAACCGAGTACCAGCACACTTTCTCTTTCCGTCAGAAGGGATTCATTTTCCTCGGCATAGGTGCCGTAGTAGTATGGTGTTTCCGATTCAAACTCGGCAGCGCACGTGTCCACCATTTTATAAACCGGCCGGATTCCTTCATTTGTACGAAGGGTATACATTTCTTTCTCGGACATGTTCCACGCCTTGGCAAGCCAAATATCGCTGAACCCTTTTTCTTTTGCAGTTTTGAGCAGCTTTATGTCTCCTACATTGTTGCGCAGATTTTGTTCGAGATCGATGATTCCCTTGATCTTTTCAAGGAAGAATACATCAATTTTGGTTAGTTCCCAGATTTCCTGTACGGTCATTCCAATTCTGAACGCCTGTGCCACATGATAGATTCTTTCATCATCTGCATCCGTGAGAGCTGGAATCAGCTCTTCTCGTGATTGCTTTGGCCGGTCAAGTTCAAGATGATAGCATTTGGTTTCAAGTGACCGGACCGCCTTTAAAAGGGATTCTTCCAGATTTCGTCCAATCGCCATCACTTCGCCTGTGGCTTTCATTTGCGTGCCAAGTTTGCGGTTGGCTCCTTCGAATTTGTCAAATGGCCAGCGCGGAATTTTGGTTACGATATAATCAAGCGTCGGTTCAAAGCTAGCATAAGTGGAACCTGTTACCGGATTTTTAATTTCATCCAGTGTATAGCCCACCGCAATTTTTGCGGCAATCTTGGCGATTGGATACCCGGTTGCTTTGGAAGCAAGCGCAGATGACCGGCTCACCCTTGGATTTACTTCAATGATGTAATAGTTGCTGCTGTCCGGATCAAGCGCCAATTGAACGTTACAGCCACCTTCAATCTTCAGGGCGCGGATGATTTTAAGGGAAGCGTTTCTCAGAAGCTGATAATCTCTGTCGCTCAGTGTCTGGCTTGGTGCCACAACAATCGAATCACCTGTATGGATGCCAACAGGATCGATGTTTTCCATGTTACAAACCACGATGGAAGTGTCATTGCTGTCACGCATCACTTCATATTCAATTTCTTTAAAGCCGGCAATGCTCTTTTCGAGCAGCACTTGGTGCACCGGGCTTGCATGCAAACCGCTTGTAACGATTTCGTTCAGCTCTTCTTCATTGCTGGCAATTCCTCCGCCCGTTCCACCAAGAGTGAACGCCGGGCGGATGATGACCGGATATCCGATTTCTGCGGTAAAGGCTTTTGCTTCATCCAGGTTACGAATGATTTCACTTTCAGGAACCGGCTCATTCAATTCATTCATCAGCCCTCTGAAAAGTTCACGATCCTCTGCCTGCTGTATGCTGGCAAGAGTGGTTCCCAGCAATTCCACGCCGCATTCTTCAAGAATGCCGCTTTCGGATAGTTCCACGGCAAGGTTAAGTCCTGTCTGCCCGCCAAGCGTGGCAAGAACACCGTCCGGGCGCTCCTGGCGGATGATTCGGCTGACAAATGGTACCGTAAGCGGTTCGATAAACACTTTATCAGCCATCGTAGTATCCGTCATGATAGTAGCGGGGTTGGAGTTGACCAGAATCACCTCATAGCCTTCTTCCTTCAGTGCCTGGCATGCCTGAGTACCGGCATAATCAAATTCTGCTGCTTGTCCGATCACGATAGGACCGGATCCGATGACTAGTATTTTTTTAATATCTAAGCGTTTAGGCATAGTTGATTCCCCTTTTCCTTGGCAGTTTCCATCATATTCATGAACTTTTCAAACAGCGGATTTGCGTCCATTGGCCCAGGTGATGCTTCCGGATGGTATTGGACAGAGAACGCAGGCTTTGTTTTATGCCCGAGCCCTTCAGCCGTTCCGTCATTCACAGCGACATGTGTCAGTTCAAGCTCTGTATGCGCAAGAGATTCCGTCCGCACGGTATACCCATGGTTCTGGGCCGTCATTGTTATTTTTCCGGTTGCAAGATCCTTGACCGGGTGGTTGGACCCTCTGTGTCCGAACTTCAGTTTTTCCGTATTCGCACCGTGTGCCAGTGCAAACAGCTGGTGCCCCAGGCAGATTCCAAACAGCGGAATATTTTCCTCCAGCATAGTTTTGATCATTGGAAGTGCTTCGGGAACATCCTTTGGATCCCCAGGTCCATTGCTTAACAAGATGCCGTCCGGATTTAAAAGCAGAATTTCCGAAGCTGTGGTGTTGTGGGGTACCACAATGACATCGCAGTTCCGGCGGGACAATTCCCGCAAAATGCCGCTTTTTGCGCCATAATCTACAACCACCACTCGTTTTCCTGTATTCGGCAAATGATAAGGCGTTTGTGTGGATACTGTTTTCACCTGGTCCATACGAAGCGGTGAAGACTTTAGTTCTTCTACTACAGCTGTAATGTCAGCATCTCCTGCAACCAGCTTGCCCTTCAGTGTTCCATGCTTACGGATGAGACGTGTCAGTTTTCTTGTATCAATCCCTTTGAGTCCGGGAATGTTCTTTGCTTTCAGCAGTTCATCCAGCGTTCCGAGCGACTGATAGTGGCTTGGCATTGAGCACGCCTCATGCACAATCAATCCGTGGACAGCGGGAGAAATCGATTCAAAATCCTGGCGGTTTACGCCATAGTTACCGATGAGGGGATAGGTCAGAGTTACGATTTGGCCGCAGTAAGACGGGTCGGATAAAATTTCCTGATAGCCTGTCATTCCGGTATTGAATACAACCTCGCCATCTCTTTCTTCTTCGCTGCCAAAGCCTGTCCCGGCAAATACAGTACCGTCTTCTAAAACAAGATTCCTTTTCATGCGTGAACACTCTCCTTCTCATACTTGATGCTGCCTTCCACTATTGTAAGAACCGGCCAGCCTTTGCAGTTCCAACCGCCAAACGGGGTATTTTTTCCTTTTGAAAGGAAGTTATCAGGATTGATTTTTTCTTCATGCTCAAGATCAATGACGGTCAGATCGGCAATTCCGCCAATTTCAATTTTTCCAAAGGAAAGTTCAAAGGCTTCAGACGGTTTGCTTGTAAATCCGTCTACCAATTCCTGCAGGGTTAAAATTCCCTTTTGAACAAGGTGGGTGTACAGAAGCGGGAATGCTGTTTCAAGTCCCACGATGCCAAACGGCGCAAATTCCATCCCCTGGTCTTTATCCTCCTTTGTGTGCGGTGCATGATCCGTTGCTAGGAAATCTATGACACCGGTTCGGTAGGCCTCAATCAATGCCTGCCGGTCCTCCTTGCTTCTGAGCGGAGGATTCATTTTGTAATTGGTATCGAGCCCGGGAATGTCTTCATCACAAAGCAACAGATGATGGGGCGTAACTTCTGCTGTCACTTTGATACCCGCCGCTTTTGCATCTTTTATCACTCGTACCGATTCCTTGGTGCTGACATGGCAGACATGATATCGTGCGCCTGCCGCTTCTGCCAGAAGCACATCACGCGCAATCTGAACCGCCTCACATATCGACGGGATGCCATTTAAACCGTGCTTTTCTGAAAAGACACCTTCATGCACAGAGCCTTTATGGATGAGCGTATTTTCCTCACAGTGAGCCACAATGACCGCATCATTCTGCTTTGCCAGATGCATGGCCTGCAGCATCATATCTGCTGACTGTACGCCCACTCCATCATCAGTAAACGCAAAAGCTCCTGCATTTTTTAATCCTTCAAAGTCAGTCAGTTCTTTTCCAGCCTGTCTTACAGTAATCGAAGCATACGGAAGCACCCGGACATCTCCAGTTTCCTTGATCCGCTCGTTGACCCATTGAAGCTGTTCAACGTTATCGGGCACCGGCTTCGTATTGGGCATTGCTGCGACTGTTGTAAACCCGCCTCTTGCGGCTGCTTTGGTTCCTGTTTCAATCGTTTCCTTTTGTTCACCACCAGGCTCCCGCAAATGAATATGTAGATCAACAAGTCCGGGAGTAATGAGTTTGCCGGCCACATCGATGACGGTATGGCCTTCTTCCCGCAGGCCGTTCCCCAACTCTGCAATGTTTGTGCCTTCTACCAAAATATCAAGGTCCTTCTGTTCATTTGCACCGGTTAAAACCTTACCACCCTTTAACAAGATACCCATTTGCTGTTTCCTCCTTTAAATTTGCTTCAAGCGCCCATTTCAAAACGGCCATTCTTACGTTTACACCATTGTTCATCTGCTTGAAGATTCTTGATCTCTCGCATTCCACCAGTTCGTCTGCAATCTCTACGCCCCGGTTCACAGGGGCTGGATGCATGATGATTGCCTGATCCTTCATTCTTTTTTCACGAGCCGGAGTTAAACCATAGGCCTCATGATACTGCCCGGATGTCATTCCGCTTTTACATTCGTGTCTTTCATGCTGGATGCGGAGCATCATCAGCACATCTGCCATCTCGCAAGCTTCATCCATTGAGAGGTACTGGTCTTCTGCAAGCGATGTATCGTACCACTCTCTTGGCCCTGAAAAATAGACCTTTGCGCCAAGCCTATGCAGGATTTCTGCGTTGGACCTTGCCACCCGGCTGTGCCGGATGTCGCCAACGATGACTACTTTCAAACCCTGAAGAACGATAAATTCCTGTTGGATGGTGAGCAAATCAAGTAACGACTGTGTCGGATGGTTCCCACATCCGTCTCCTGCATTAATGATCGGAATGTTTACTTTTCCAGCCAGTTCCTCAAAATACCGGTCTTTGCTGTGGCGGATCACGGCAGCCTTTGCTCCTATTTCCTCCATTGTCCTGACCGTGTCATACAAGGTTTCACCTTTTTGAGTGCTGGAAAAGCCGCAGTCGAGGTTTAATACCTCAAATCCCAATTTCTTTTGTGCCACTTCAAAGCTCATTCGCGTTCTTGTGCTCGGTTCAAAAAACAAGTTAGCGGCAAAGGTTTTTTCAGCCGGGTTCCATTTTTCGCCCTTGGAAAAACCTTGGGCATCATGCAATATTTGTTCAATTTCCATTAAAGAAAGGTCATTCATTGTAAGCAAATGTTTCATGAGATCAGCTCCAATCTTCATTTTTTTATAAAAAAACACCCTGACTTGAGTTGTCAGGGTGCAGCCGGACAGAAAGAAGCTTACATTGCCTCTTCCTAACCGGATTCACCCTTTCAAGTCTCTCGTACTTAGTTAAAAGGTGACCATTATGCAGCTGGATCGTTATCTGAAACGCCAAACATTTTATTAAGCAGTTCTGAGTCGTTTTCCCTGCCTGGCAGCACCAGATTCAAAAACACTCCAATCAGCGTCGCAAGCGCCATGCCGGCAAGCTGAAGAGTTTCGGTGAACTGCAGGACAGCTCCGCCGATTCCGGTTACCAGGATAACGGATGCAATGATCAGATTTCGCTTGTTTCCAAAATCAATCTGATTGTCAATCAGCATTCTCAAACCGCTGGAAGCGATAATCCCAAACAGCAGGATGGATACTCCGCCCATGACCGGGGATGGCACTGAGCTGATCAGCGCTGTCACCTTGCCGGAGAAACCGAAGCAGATGGCAGCCACTGCCGCACCGCCTATAACAAACACCGAGAATACCCTTGTAATGGCCAGTACTCCGATGTTTTCCCCGTACGTTGTAACCGGAGGCCCTCCGATAAGGGAACCAATCATGACCCCGATACCGTCTCCCAGGATGGAACGATGCAGACCCGGCTTCTCCAAAAAGTTCCGCCCTACCACTTTGCTCAGAACAAGCTGGTGGCCGATATGCTCGGCAATCGTTACGGTTGCCACCGGCATCATGATCAGGGCGATGGACCAAGTAAAATGCGGTGTGTAGGAGACAAATGGGAACATGAATTCCGGCGTATCAAACCAGCTTGCGGCTTTGACACCGGAAAGGTCCACCATTCCTCTGGATAGAGCAAACAGATAGCCTGAGATGATGCCGATGAGGATCGGGATAATTCCCAGAATCCCTTTAAAGTACATGGAACATACGATGGTTACTGCGAGAGTAAACAATGCCACCGTAAAGTGTGACAGGCTGTATGCTTTAGTTGCCGGATCATTCATGGCCATGCCCACCGCTGTGTTCGCAAGGCCCAGCCCAATAACGATGATTACTGGCCCAACAACGACTGGCGGCATAATCCTCATAAGCCATTTCAGCCCGCTCGTCTTGATAATCAAAGCAACCGCTCCGTAAACCAGACCCGCAAGAAAGCTGCCGAGCATTGCAGCTTCCGGGCCTCCGAGTGCTTTTACAGCGATGATCGGGGAGATAAAGGCAAAGGATGACCCCAAGTACGCCGGTATTTGGCCTTTCGTTACGAGAAGGTAGGCCAGTGTTGCCAATCCGCTCGATACCAGAGCAACCCCGGGATCGAGCTTTACAAGGAAAGGCACAAGCACTGTGGCCCCGAACATTGCAAACAAATGCTGCAGGCTCAAGGTCAGCCACTGATGAATCTTCGGGACATCCCGGACGTCAAGCACAGCCGTTTGGTTATTTTTTTCATGGTTCTCTTGTTGTTTGTGCATGTTTTTTTGCATAAAAAATACCTCCTATGCCAGATAAGGAGGTGGGTTGAAGACACAGTCATGAAGAATCACCTGTGTTTCGGTCCTCCCTTGCTGGTCTCTCTGGACTCGTTTTTAAAGGGATGTGCATGATTTATTTTTCGTTGATGGATACTTCGTCCGTGCCATCCACTTCCGCCAATGAAGCGGTGATGATTTCAGTATTAGAAGTTGGAACATTTTTTCCGACAAAGTCTGCCCGTATCGGCAGCTCCCTGTGCCCTCTGTCGATAAGGACAGCCAGTTGAATGGAAGCTGGCCGGCCAAGGTCCATAACGGCATCCATAGCTGCTCTCACGGTTCTGCCCGTATAAAGAACATCATCCACCAGGATGACTTTCTGATTGGTTATATCCGGGATGTCTGTTCCTTTTAGTTCCGGTTCAAGATTTTCCGTCTTTACTTTCAGGTCATCACGATACAATGTGATATCAATGTCCCCAACCTTTACGGCCTTGCCTTCGATGTTCTCGATCCGTTCGGCCAGCCGCTTGGCCAAAAACTCTCCCCGCGTTTTGATTCCGACCAATACGACATCATCGATTCCTTTATTCCTTTCGATAATCTCGTGGGCGATCCTCGTTAATCCCCTGCGGATGGCCTGATCGTCCATAATGACGGCTTTTTGCATGTTCTGCTCACCTACTCTGTAATTGGTTATGGCTTATCTTGCGCGAATGTCCTTTTGTTTACACAAAAAAGTCCTCTCGCCGTATAGACGAGAGGACATAGTTAGGCCTATAGCCTAATTCCGTTTTCCTTCTCAGCCTCACGGGACTGTCGTTAAAGGATCATTCAGTTGTTTATATTATTGCAGACCCAATGGGTCCTGTCAACCCATTTTTCGTCGAAGCTTGTCGAGCAGGGCTTCCATGTCTTTTGGAAGTGGTGCTTCAAATTCCATATAAGTGTCACGTCTTGGATGCTGGAAACCGAGAACTCCGGCATGAAGAGCCTGACCGTTGATGTCCAGTGTTTTTTTCGGACCGTATTTCGGATCTCCTGCCAAAGGAAAACCGATATATTTCATATGCACACGGATTTGATGGGTTCTTCCCGTTTCCAGCTGACATTCAACAAGGGTAAATCCGTCATACCGTTCCAGGACGTTAAAATGAGTGACGGCGTCTCTGCTGTTTTCATCTGTAACGGTCATTTTCTGACGGTCGGTCTTATCGCGGCCAATCGGTGCATCAATGGTTCCGCGATCATGAGGCATGACACCATGTACGATCGCTTTGTATTTCCTTTTCGTTGTTTTTGCTTTCAACTGATTTACCAGTGATTCATGGGCCATATCGTTTTTGGCGACCATAAGGAGTCCTGTCGTATCCTTATCAATACGGTGAACGATTCCAGGACGGAGTACGCCATTAATACCCGAGAGGTCTTTGCAGTGAGCCATAAGACCATTTACGAGCGTACCTGTATAGTTCCCGGCGGCCGGATGGACAACCATTCCTCTTGGTTTGTTCACGACGAGTACATCGTGATCTTCATATACAATATCAAGATCCATTTCTTCCGGTACCACATCAAGTGGCGATGGATCAGGAATCGTAATGGAAACCACATCTCCTGTGCTGACCTTGTAATTGGTTTTGATTTGCTTTCCGTTGACGGTGACATTTCCGTCTTTTACCCAGTTCTGAACCTGTGAACGCGACCAGCCCGGATCAACGGACGCAATGACTTTGTCAATCCGTTCGGATTGATGCTCTTCTTCAATGTTAACTTCTATGTGCTCCATTCATGTTCTCCTTTTTACTCTTGCTTTCCATTAGGGTTTGTATAAATATCAGAATCACCCCAATGACGAGGGCGGAATCTGCTACATTAAAAATCGGATAGTTATAGCTGCCTATTTTAACATCCAGAAAGTCCACCACTTCCTTGCGGATGATGCGGTCCAAAAAGTTCCCTGTGGCTCCGCCAAGGACCAGTCCCAAAGCGAGACGCAAGAGCGGCTGGTGTTTGGCATGCTTTTGCATGTAGTAGATCACTGCAAAAATCACGGCGATGGTAATGATGATAAAAAACCACATCTGATTTTGCAGGATACCGAAGGCTGCCCCTCTGTTCCGGTGGGAGGTAATGTAAAAAACATTTTCAATCACAGTGATGCTTTCTCCAAAATGCATGTTCTTCACGATCATCCATTTTGTAACCTGATCCAGGCCAAGTACGAAAAGGGCCAGTATATAATAGAACACTCGATTTCCTCCGATTCCTTAGTATGTTTCTTTCAAATTTTAGCACATGCAGAAGGATCCGCACAATGTAAAGGACAAAAATCTGCAAGCTTCGCTGAAGCCAAAAGAAAAAACTCCCTCCAAAGCCGCAAGCACGGCCGCAAGGAAGGAGCTTCTGTTCAAACTATTCTTTATCGTAATGGTTCGCTACAATCTCTGCACAAGACGGGCAAAGTGTAGGATACTTTTCATTTGTGCCGACTTCTGGAGATACGACCCAGCAGCGTTCACATGTTTCACCTTCAGCGGGCTTAACGGAGACAGCAAGCTGATCATACTGAACCGCTTCTTCTGGTGCTTCGTCCTTTGTTCCTCCAATGCGCGCTTCTGAAACGATGAATAATTTATTGAGGTCTTCCACGTTCTCAAGCCAGGATTTCACGTCTGCTGATGGATAAAGGGTAATCGAAGCGGTTAACGATTTACCGATCACTTTCTCATTACGTGCTACTTCAAGGGCTTTTAGCACTTCATCCCGAAGATCCATGAAACGATCCCACTCCTTGACGAGCTCTTCTTCACCAGGATAGGAAACTGATTCCGGCATACTTGTTAATTGTACGCTTTCCTCTGTTACACCCGGGATATATTTCCAAACTTCATCTGCTGTGTGAGTAAGGATTGGAGCCGTAAGCTTCGTGATGGCCATAAGAGCTTCATACAGAACCGTTTGAATGCTTCTGCGTTTGATGTCATCTTCAGCCTGGATGTACAAGGTGTCTTTTGCAATATCCAGATAGAATGATGAAAGATCGATGGTACAGAAGTTATGGATCGCATTGTATACGGCCAGGAACTGATACTCATCATACGATTTTTTGACGCGGTCGATCAGTTTGTTTAGCTTCACAAGCATGTACTGATCAATTTGTCCCAGCTCTTCAAATGGAACCGCGTTGGTTTTTGGATCAAAACCATTAAGGTTGCCAAGCAGGAAGCGCATTGTGTTACGGATTTTTCTGTAGACTTCCGCCACTTGCTTCAGAATTTCGTCGGATACCCTGACATCTGCCTGGTAATCAACGGATGAAACCCAAAGACGGAGAATATCCGCACCCAGCTGGTTCATCACTTTGATCGGATCCATTACATTACCAATGGACTTACTCATTTTCCGTCCTTCACCATCGAGTACAAATCCATGGCTCAATACCGATTTATACGGTGCCTTGCCAGTAATCGCCACTGAGGTGGAAAGGGAGGAGTTAAACCATCCGCGATATTGGTCAGATCCTTCAAGGTAAAGATCAGCAGGACGGGTAAGATCGCTGCGTTCCTCAAGTACGCTCCAATGAGAAGAACCAGAATCAAACCATACATCCATAATATCTGTTTCTTTCGTAAATCGGCCATTCGGACTGTGCGGAGAAGTAAAGCCTTCCGGCAGAAGATCTTTTGCATCTCGCTCAAACCACACATTGGAACCATGCTCACGGAACAAGCCCACCACATGATTGATCGTTTCTTCGGTCATAATCGGTTCGCCGTCTTCACCGTAAAACACAGGAATCGGAACGCCCCATGCACGCTGTCTGGAGATACACCAGTCTTCACGGTCTTTGATCATGTTGAACAGTCTTGTTTCTCCCCAGTTCGGAATCCAGTTTACTTCTTTTACCGCATTCAGCATATCTTCTCGCATTCCTTTGATGGAAGCAAACCATTGAGCAGTTGCCCGGAAAATAACCGGTTTCTTTGTTCTCCAGTCATGCGGATAGGAGTGGGTAATGAACGATAATTTCAACAGTGCCCCTGCTTCTTCAAGCTTTTGGGTGATGTTTTTGTTCGCTTCATCATAAAACAGGCCTTCAAAACCAGGCGCTTCTTTTGTCATGACTCCGCGGTCATCCACAGGGCAAAGGACGTCCAGGTTGTATCGTTTTCCGACAAGGAAGTCATCCTCCCCGTGTCCTGGTGCAGTATGAACAGCTCCGGTACCCGCATCCGTGGTTACATGCTCTCCGCACATCACCAGTGAATCACGGTCATAGAATGGATGCTTTGCCACCACATATTCAAGCTCTTTTCCTTTTACCGTTTGGAGAACAGAAACCTCGTTCCACTCCAATTCTTTTTGCAGCTGTTCCAGAAGTGCCTGGGCGACAAGAAGCTTTCTTCCTGCTGCCTCTACAACTACATAATCCAGATCAGGGTGAACAGAAATCCCAAGGTTTGCAGGAATTGTCCACGGTGTTGTGGTCCAGATCACGATGCTCACATCCTGATCCAGTACGCCTTTGCCGTCTTTTACCGGAAATGCCACATAAATGGAGGCAGACCGTTTGTCGTAATATTCGATCTCAGCTTCAGCCAAAGCAGATTCTGAGGATGGTGACCAATACACCGGTTTTAAGCCTTTGTAGATAAATCCTCTCTTTACCATCTCGCCAAAAACCTCGATCTGGCGGGCTTCATAGGCTTTGTTCAGTGTGATATACGGGTTTTCCCAATCACCGCGCACGCCAAGGCGTTTGAACTGCCCGCGCTGGCGGTCAACTTGTGTCAGAGCATACTCCTCACATTTTTTGCGGAACTCCGCGACCGACATTTCTTTCCTTTTGACTTTACCGCTTTTAGTTAAAGCCGTTTCAATCGGAAGTCCATGGGTATCCCAGCCCGGAACATAAGGTGCATTATATCCATTCATTGATTTGTAGCGGACGATGATGTCCTTTAAGATTTTATTTTCCGCATGGCCAACGTGGATATCGCCGTTTGCATATGGAGGTCCGTCATGAAGAATAAACGAAGGACGCCCTTTTGTATGTTCCTGAACCTTTTGATAGATGTTCAGTTCTTCCCACTTCTCTTGTACCTGCGGCTCCCTTTGAGGCAGGTTTCCCCGCATCGGAAATTCCGTTTTTGGCATCAATAATGTGTCTTTGTAATTCATTGTCATCCTCCTGTATCAATAAAAAAATCATTTCAAGCATACAAAAAGGCCTTCTCGTCACATAAAGGGACGAGAAGGCCACCCGCGGTACCACCCTAATAGGTTTTCAAACCATATTGAAAACCCGCTTTGTCGTCGTATCGTGAAGTAACGCCAGGCTTACTTTAATCCGTTCAGCTTGGAAACTCCGGGGTGATCTTCTGTACAGGCCATTTACCGGTCTTCCACCATCACCGGCTCGCTTTCTTCAAAATGGGTGCTGTTCGTACTTTCCCCTTCATCGTTTGCTCTATATGATAATCTTTTAAAAATTATATGCGCAGGAAGCTTAAACGTCAAGCGTTCTACTTCATCTCCAGTTCATATTCTTCCGCCGGGTCAGCCGGCTGAAGGGCATCCCAGTCCTCATTCTTCAGCATTTCCAGCTGTGCTTCAATCAGCATGCGAAACCGTGTACGGTAGACCGAAGACTGTTTTTTCAATTCTTCAATTTCCATGGCGACTTTTCTGGATTTTGCCAGAGATTCATTGATGATGCGGTCCGCGTTCTTTTCCGCTTCCTTTACAATCAGCCTGGCTTCCTTGGTCGCACTTCGCTTAACTTCCTCGCCTGTTTCCTGAGCAACCAGAATGGATTTGTTGAGTGTCTCTTCGATATTTTTAAAATAGGAAAGCTTCTCTTCCAATTTTTCGACTGTCTCTTCAAGGTGTCTTTTCTCACGGATCACGAGCTCATAATCCTTAATCACCTGATCAAGAAAATCATTTACCTCATCTTCATTATATCCGCGAAATCCCCTTGTAAACTCTTTATTGTGTATATCCAACGGTGTTAAAGGCATTTAAGCCACCTCCACTAATGATGCTTTCTCTTACCTACCTAGTTTCGACAATCGCAATGCCATTCCTTCTATTGGGAATAAATTATTGTAAAATTCCATATTGAATACGCCATTTATCTTTTTTTGTTTTTCCTTCGATGGCCATAAGCTTGCTGCGCCCAAATCCTCTCACAGATAAATAGTCACCCGCTTCGACCGGGAAAGACACCTCTTCGGTCAATCGCCAGTTCACTTTTACTTTAGAACTCTGAATGAGCGGGTTAACTTTGGAACGGGACAGATTGTAGATTTCCGACAAGACAACATCAAGCCTGAGGGACGATACGGTGCCCTCCCTTATTTCATAAGACTCTGTTGATTTCATCAAATCGCCTTCTGAAACTCTTTCAAGCTTTACGCCCGCTTTGCCGATGCGATCCACATTCAGCAGTACATAATCACTGATTTCTTCCGCTGCAATGAGCTGGAGCTTGTCCCCATTTTGGATGATGTCACCAAATTTTCCCCGCTTGATTCCGAGGTTCATGAGAGAACCAAGAACATCACGGTGTTCAATGCTGACGAATTTGGATGGATAGCGGACTTCCAGGATCGACACCTCAAAATCTTTGGGCTCGGGCTGGAAATAGGAAGGATAGATGAGGGCTCTTTTTCTCTCTGAAAAAGAAGAGCCTCCCCAAAACGAAAGAGAGGCTTCTGAATCCTTCCCGATGATGCTTTGGGCGATATCCTGCTCCCTCGGATCAAGAAAATCCGTCAGCTTGACCGAATACCGCTCCTCAGCTTCATCTTTCCATTGCAATACCTGATCAATAAAAGGATATTCTTCTTTGCGAAAATGTTGATATATACTCATTTTTCCACGCTGCCTTTAATAAACGGACTGGGCGATCCAATTAAATACAATTCGAACACCGGCAGAGGCAAACGTTAACGCGAATAAGGCCACAATCGGCGAAATGTCGATCATGCCAAGCGGCGGAATGATCCTTCTGAAGGGAGCCAGATAGGGTTCTACAATTCTTGCTATGAATTGTCCGATCGATGATTCCCTTGCGCTCGGGAACCAGGACATTAATATGTACGCGATAATAACATACCGATAGATGCCGATAAGTTCAGTAATTAAATTTCCAATCTGGTAAACAACCAATAAATGCCACCGTCCTCGTTCTTTTTATTCGCCTTCAAGCATTTCTGAAATCGAGCCGGATACATCTACGTTTTCCGGTGTGCATAGAAATGTATTCGGACCTAACTTTTGAATGTCTCCTCCAATGGCGTACACGGTCCCACTTAAAAAGTCAACGATCCGCTTCGCCTGGTCATGGGGAATGCGCTGCAGGTTCATAACAACCGCACGCCTGTTTTTCAGCTGATCTGCAATATCCTGCGCCTCGGCATATACTCTCGGCTCAAGCAGCACCACCTTGGACTGCTGGTGAACACTTTGCAGACTGACAACATTCTGCTTGTTTTTTTTGCTGTGGGCAGGCATGGTTTCACCTTCTTCCATTTCCGCCCCGTTTTCTTCTACAACCTCTTCATATACATATTCGTCTTCTTCAAGATCAAAGAACCGCTTGAATTTGTTTTTTATACTCATGGATTGGCACCTCCTAAAATTCTTTGCCGACCAGGCTGGTCCCAATTCTGACGAAGGTTGCTCCTTCCTGGACAGCTATTTCGTAATCATTGGACATTCCCATGGATAATTCCGTGCATGGCGCATGCTCGTATTGCTTTGACTGGATGTCCTGCTGCAGCTGTTTAAGTGTTGAGAATACAGAACGAAGGATCTCTTCATCTCCGGTATGCGGCGCCATGGTCATCAGCCCGACAATCCGGATGTGAGGATACTCTTTTATTTTATCGACAAAACTGACAATATCTTCAGCCGGCAATCCGTGTTTTGATTCTTCTTTGGATACATTAACCTGAATAAAACAGTTAATGGTCCGGTCTGCTCTTTTTTCAATTTCCTTGGCCAGGGAAAGCCTGTCCAGGGAATGGATATAATCGACATACGGAAGGATTTCCTTCACCTTTCTGGACTGAAGTGAACCGATAAAGTGCCAGGTGGCATCTCTGCCGAGGGCATTATGCTTTTCCAAAAGCCCTTCCTGGCGGTTTTCACCAATGTGTTCCACTCCGGAGGAGACTGCCTCCTGTGCTGTTTCTGTACTCACATATTTCGTAACTGCAATGATTTTAACGTCCTGTGGATTTCTGTTTTTTTTCTTGCAAGCTTCAGATATATTGTTTTGAATGACTGACAGATTCTGCTGGATATTCACTTTCTGCTCCTTTCAAACGACCGATGTAGCTCATGATTCTGCCTGCTTTTCCATTTTCCCTGCGGTGGGAAAAGAAGTGATGGTTGCTGCAGCTCGTACAATAGGAAGTTTCGATGATTCTGCTTTCATGAATTCCGGACTGAATCAGGATTTGCTTGTTGACTTCCCTGAGATTGAGCATGTAATGACCAGCACCATTTGACTCATAGACAAGTGCCACCTTGTCTTTTGGCAGGACTTGCTGCACTCTTTCCATCACATAATCATCTACCTCGTAACAGCAGCTGCCAATGGATGGGCCCATTGCAGCAAAAATGTCATCAGACGGAACCCCTTCATTCTTTACCCATAAATCAACCATTTTAGCCCCGATTCTCCCTACTGTACCTTTCCAGCCTGCATGAGCAAGACCGACAAGCTGTCGGGAGGGACTCATAAAGAAAAGCGGCACACAGTCGGCGTATAAGGAAGTTAATAGCACGTCTTGTTCTGCTGTATATATTCCATCGGTGCCTTTTATTGCGCTTTCCAAGTCTTTTGCGCCTTTTCCGATATCCTTTTTGGTCACTTTTTGGATCACCGAATCATGAACCTGTTCTGTCCCCACCCAACACTCTAGCGGGACATGAATGGCCTTACTCGCGCTTTGTCGGTTTTTCAGAACATTTGATGGATCGTCTCCAACATGGAACCCCATATTCAGGGAGGAATACGGAGTCTGGCTAAAACCATCATGCCGTGATGTAATTCCTGCTGTTAAACCGGGCAGCTGACTCATCCAGTCATCCAGTTTGAACAAGCTATCTTGCTGTACAAATGGTTCAGCTTTCAACACACACACTTCCTTCTGAAAATTTTCTCCTTTTACAAGGAATATTGGGTTATTATGCTATTTATTTTATCACAGAACGGCCATGTGCGTATAATGCTATTTATTTTTTCAGCTGGTCAAAAGGCTCTTTAATATACTCTGTCGCTTCCTGGGCATCCATATAGCGAACAAGTATGACATCTGTTCCAATCTTCACGATATTTCGCCAAGGAATGACAATGTCGCTCTCCCTTGCGAAAAAGCCTAGCATCTTTCCCGGCCCCGGGATGATCAGTGCTTCTATTTTGCCTGTATTTAAATTTATTTCCAAGTCTGCAATGTGTCCAAGCTTTTTGCCGTTTGACATGTTCACAACGTCTTTGACCTGAAAATCAGAAATTTTGATCATGATATCCCCGCCCTTCTGTTACCACTATATGAGCGCGCAGTCCTTTTCATGTACAACAAACAGCCCGCTTGTATAAGCGGGCTGCGATTAACTGCTTTGAATATTTTTGTTCATTTGAGAGATGGCCGCTTTTTCAAGCCTTGATACCTGAGCTTGGGAGATTCCAATCTCATCTGCTACTTCCATTTGTGTCTTGCCCTGGAAGAATCTCATGGTCAGAATCATTTTTTCACGTTCATTCAGCCGGCGCATGGCCTCTTTCAGTGCGATTTCCTCAATCCATTGAAAGTCTTTCGCTTTATCATCAGAAATCTGATCCATTACATAAATCGGATCTCCGCCATCATTATAGATCGGTTCGAAAAGGGAAACGGGATCCTGGATGGCATCCAGGGCAAAAACCACTTCCTCCTTCGGCACATCAAGCACCTCGGCGATCTGCTGTGCTGTTGGTTCCCTGGAAAGCTTGTTCATTAACTGATCCCTTACCTGCAATGCTTTATAAGCAATATCACGAAGTGAACGGGATACCCGAATGGGATTGTTATCCCGCAAATATCTGCGAATTTCTCCGATGATCATTGGAACAGCGTAAGTGGAGAACTTTACATTCTGTCCAAGGTCAAAATTATCAATGGATTTCATGAGGCCGATGCATCCTACCTGGAACAAATCGTCTACAAACTCCCCGCGGTTGTTAAATCGCTGTATAACGCTCAACACTAAGCGAAGGTTGCCGTTTACAAGCGTTTCGCGGGCAGTAGGATCCCCATTCTGCATCTTGGTGAACAGTTCACGCATCTCGGGGTTCTTTAATACTGGAAGTTTGGATGTGTCCACTCCGCAGATCTCTACTTTGTTTCGGGTCAATGGATTTCCCTCCTACCGGGAGTTTTTAAGTCAAAATCAGTATCTCCCCGGCAGGAATTTTTATGCAGCGGCACTGCATCGCCTCCAGTTAAAAAAACAGCAGCAATTCATGTATCTGTAAGGCGGATCAATATGGAAATATATTTCAAAATAAAAAAAGAGGCGGCTGCCCCTTTTTAAACCATTTTGTTAAATTCCTTTTGAAGCCGTTTGATGATCCGCTTTTCCAGTCTGGAAATATAGGATTGCGAAATTCCGAGCATATCGGCGACGTCTTTTTGAGTTTTTTCTTCTCCTCCGGAAAGCCCAAACCGGAGCTCCATGATCTGTTTTTCCCGGTCATTCAGAGTAAACAAGGCTTTTAGCAGCAATTTGCGATCCACATTGGCCTCTAGTCTCCTCGTAATAATATCCTCTTCCGTGCCAAGCACATCGGACAGCAACAGCTCGTTTCCGTCCCAGTCTACATTCAGAGGTTCATCAAATGACACTTCAGACCTCGTTTTATTGTTTCTGCGCAAATACATCAGAATTTCATTTTCTATGCATCGGGATGCATATGTAGCCAGTTTTATTTTTTTCTCGGGATTAAACGTGTTGACGGCTTTGATCAAACCGATGGTCCCTATGCTGATCAAATCTTCAATGTTGATTCCTGTATTTTCAAACTTTCTTGCAATATAAACCACCAACCGTAAATTCCGCTCAATCAGCAAGGATTTTGCTGCTTTATCCCCAGTAGGCAGCTTTTCCAGCAGAACGGCTTCTTCTTCCTTGCTAAGTGGCGGCGGAAGTGCCTCGTGGCCGCCAATATAGTGGATTTCCTCTGTTTTGATCCCCAGTTTCATTAACAGTTTGTACCACAATAGTGTCAGTCTCAGCCGTATTTTTTTCATGTTGCTCTTCTCCCTTCTCCCTAAAATCGTAAGCGTTTGTCCACCATGACTGCTCTATGATGCAGCAATTTGTTCCATTCCGTTTGACATCACCTCAGGATGAACAATACAACTGAAATTGTTCTCACTGGACAGGCTTGTATAGCTAAGGCCAATCAGCACTTTTGTGCATGAAAACTCTCCTGCTCTACTGTTGATCCTCACTTCATCAGGCTTTATGGCCGGAAGAAATTCATTGTCTTTCCCCACCGCACGAAACGGAACAATTCTCAACCGGGCTTCCCAAGGATGGGCACAGGCTTCACCGTCAGGAAATGCATGAATATCCTTTGAGAAAGAAATGATTTCCTCTGGAAAGTGCTTATCATGCTGATTCATATCCAGAATCATGACAGGGACCTTGGTGATCGGGTCATGAAGTTTATTTCCGCTGTCGATCAGGCCTGTCGCATGTATGGTGGTGTCATCCATGCGAATCTCCACCTGGACCAATTCGGTATAATGGAGTTTTTGTACCTTGATATCATCAACCCTCTTTTTTGAAAACAACCAGACTGCCGGAAATCCAATGCAGACAAACGTCCAGCTTAGCACGTCCCCCATTCCAGTCCCCTTCGTGGCCAGCATCCCATGCATAATGGATAAATCACTCTGCAAAAAATAATGTGCGGCAAACAATCCCCCTCCGGTTACAAAGCTTACAAAGTAAAACATGGCAACATTTTTAAAAAAGTATGAGAACTTTTGAAACCCGAATGAAACGGCCATGATGAGGAGCGAAAAACCAAATTTAATCAATGGATGGTACATGCTGATTTCACTTGGAACGAAAAGCAGCAATACATACAAAGAACCGATCAAGGAACCTGTAATCAGTCTCCATTTTTGCATTTTTCGTTTTAACACCATCCCAGTAAGAACAATCAGCAGAAAATCAATGCAAAAATTAAGAAACCAAATGACATCGAGGTATAGTGCCATTTGTTTTCTCCTTTCCTATGAGATGAACCTAGTATAAAACAGGCATAACAGGAAGTCTGTCAATTCATGAGACAAGATTTCTTGTAATTTTAAGAGATTTTGTCACAATTTTTTTATTCATAACAGCAAAAAAACACCTTACTCATGGAGTAAGGTGTTCTTTAATCGTTCTCTTGCCTGTTATCTTCTGCGATTTCGGTTACGGTTGCGCAGGAATGTAGGAATATCAAGCGTGTCCGCTTCATGCTGGGAAGGCGGAGCCTGTCTGCTTTCGTTAGTTACTTCCTCGCGCTGGCCGTTCTGGCTTGCCGGTGCTTTCGGAGGCTGCTGCTGAAATTTAGGGCGTTGAGCCTGTGCCTGCATAGCCTGCATGTTTTCTCTTTCATCAAATCCGGTAGCAATTACCGTAACCAGGATCTCATCTTTTAAATCCTCGTTAATCACTGAACCAAAGATCATGTTGACTTCAGGATCGGATGCTGTAGAAACAATATCCGCCGCTTCGTTGACTTCATAAAGGCTGAGGTTCGCCCCGCCAGTAATATTCATCAGCACGCCTTTTGCACCGTCGATCGATGTCTCAAGCAATGGTGAAGAAATGGCTTTACGCGCCGCTTCAGCTGCACGATTTTCACCTGTCGCAATCCCGATACCCATCAGTGCGGAACCTTTTTCCGTCATGATGGTTTTAACATCGGCAAAGTCAAGGTTGATTAGTCCAGGAACGGCAATCAGGTCGGAAATCCCCTGAACACCTTGGCGCAATACATTATCTGCTTCACGAAATGCTTCAAGCATCGGTGTGTTTTTATCCACAATCTCTAGCAATCTGTCATTTGGAATCACAATCAATGTATCTACTTTTTCTTTAAAAACGCTGATTCCCCCAATGGCTTGAGTGGAACGCTTGCGTCCTTCAAAAGTAAACGGGCGTGTTACTACGCCTACCGTCAATGCGCCCATTTCCTTGGCGATTTCAGCAATAACCGGAGCTGCGCCTGTTCCGGTTCCGCCTCCCATTCCTGCTGTAACAAAGACCATATCGGCTCCACGCAAGGCCTCTTCAACCTGTTCCCTGCTCTCTTCCGCCGCTTTTTTCCCGATGTCAGGATTTGCCCCGGCTCCCAATCCTCTTGTCAATTTGGAACCGATTTGCATTTTGATCTGAGCTTTAGAAAGATTAAGCGCCTGTGCGTCCGTATTGACGCAAATAAATTCTACACCCTGTACTCCATGCTCAATCATACGGTTAACAGCGTTGCTTCCGCCGCCGCCAACTCCGATTACTTTAATTGTCGCTAATGAATCCATGTTCATATCAAACTCTAACATGAGCGTTCCTCCTAATGACTAGTTAACCCTGTCTCTTATTCGAAAAATAAACCAAACCAGTTTTTCACTTTGGATTTCATGCCGCCTCCAGCTTTTTCGCTTTGCTTGGCGGGCTGTGGCTGTTTCTTGCGGTGCTGCTGGATTTCTGCACCTTCTGTAAGAGCAGAAGCGACCTCTTTACCCTGTACCTTAATATTTCGGTACGTAAACTGTATGAGACCGATTCCTGTAGTATATTGCGGCTCTCTCACCCCAATATAATCCGGCAAGGAAACTCTGACATTATTCTGGAAGATTTCCTGTGCCAGCTCAAGCAGGCCAGGCATGGCTGCTACGCCTCCGGTGATAACAAATCCTCCCGGAAGATCGCCATAACCTTGCCGAATCAGCTCTTCATCCGCCAATTCAAGCATTTCAGCGATACGTGCTTCAATAATTAAAGCCAAATCATACTGGCTGATTTCCTGTTCTGATGATGATCCGATTTGAGCTACTGAAAACGTTTCATCCTTGGACGCATGGTCCACAAATGCATGTCCATGTTTCAGTTTGATTTTTTCTGCATCTTCTGCCGTCGTCCTGAGGCCGATCGAAATATCTTTGGAAATGAATTCGCCGCCAAAAGGAAGGACAGTGGTCATCTGCATGGTGCCTTGATCGAAGACCGAGACCGTAGTGGAACCGCCTCCGATATCAATTAACGCCGTACCCAAATCCATTTCATCTCGTGTCAGGGCAATGGATGCAGTCGCCAGCGGTTCAAGGCAGATATCCGCCACCTGCAACCCGGCTCTTTCCACACACCTTAATAAATTATGTAATATGGTCTTGGATCCTGTTACAATTGTACCTTCCATTTCAAGCCTGACTCCAAGCATTCCGCGTGGATCAATAATTTCATCTGTACCATCTACAATAAACTGCCCAGGTATGACATCAATAATTTCCCGTTCAGGAGGAATTGAAACCACTTGCGCTGCATCAATCACACGTGCAATGTCTTCATCTCCGATCTCCCGGTCCTCGCTGGAAACGGCGACAACACCATGGCATGGCTGAAGCTGGATGTGGTTTCCTTTTACACCTACTATTACTGCATTAATCGGTATACCAAGCATTCGCTCTGCTTGATCTACCGCTTTTTTTATGGAACGAACTGTTTCATCGATATCAACAATAGATCCCTTTTTTATTCCTGCTGATTTTGAGTGACCTACACCAATTACATTAAAGGATTCACTGGTCATTTCTCCAATGATAACTTTAATATTGGATGTACCGATGTCTAAACTAACATAAATCTCATTGCTGTTCATTCTTTGGCACCTCCCTAAGTTTAAAATGTCCGTTATACACTATTCGTTTATCCGTTATGTAATTATATCGGTATACGAGTGGGTTAATTAAGAAATAAATTCCACAAACAAGGAATATTCCCTCTTTTTTTTCTTAAGTTTTTAAGAAAAGTTAACTCTTTTTTCTTGAATCGCTCCATTTCGAAATAACAAGCCGCCGAATGACAGCTATATTATTAAACAATCTCACGCCAAATGCAAATATAGCAGCTAAATATAAATCAATTCCAAGATGCACACCAAGATAAGCCAGTGCGGCAGCAAGCAAAATATTGAAGAAAAATCCGCTGATAAATACTTTATCTTCAAAGTTCCCCTGCAAATGGGCACGGATACCGCCGAACAATGTGTCCAGGGCTGCCAGTACTGCAATGGACAGGTAATTGGAATATTCGAGGGGAATACGTATCTCTGATAAAAACCCCAAAACCAAACCAATGATTAAAGCCAAGACCGGCAGCCACATTTACAATTCCTCCTTTGCCTGCTTCATGTATTTCACACGAATGGGTTTGTCATAAGCGGGCAGTGTCAGCTGGTTTTCAGGCTTTGAATCAATATAGAGGTTTTCCCTAACAAAGTCTTCGGCAGATTCTGAGGCAATAATCTTATTCTGAAGTTTCTGTGCATCATCGGACAGCACTTTTATCTCAATTGGGAAGGATGAAATGGGCTGGTTGTTAATATACGTTTCCCCATTTACCTCCCGGATGGGCGTGGTCGTGATGATCCGCTGTCCATCGACTGAAATATCTCTAGCATCATATCTGTTCAACTCATTGATTAACCTTCTGATTAATTCTGGATACACTTTAGGCATTTCACCCTCATTAAAGGGTTCGATGGTGATTACAATTCCTTGTCCGCTCACTTCTGTCAAACCTGCTTCTTCTTTTAAATCATCGAGGGCTTTTTGCATGGCCTCTATTTTTTCTTTCTTCCGTGATTGCTCATAATTGTCGAGCAGGGCCTGGTATTTCTTGATTTCATTATTCAAATCCTGCTGCCGCTGTTTTTCCTTTTCCAAATCCGCACGAAGCTCCCAGGTGTCTCTGGTGTCCCGTGTGACCGGATTGTTGGTTGTCTGAAACTGAACAGCAAGCATCAGGCCGAGCACACAGGCAACACCAGAAAACACTGCCCTTCTTTTTCTGTTCAATTTACTCATCCTTCTTTGCTTAAATAAGGATCCATTGTAATTTCATCCTTCTTTGCGATTCGAACCTCTACCCCATCATTGACCAGCTCATTGACGACAGAAAGGTTCAGGGATTTTTCAAGGACAGTTTTGTCGCCAATCGCCGTAATCGTAAACGGTGCCGGATACTGGTTTCCGTCCACACTGACTACAGGTCCGATGCAGCTGATATAGCTGGTATGGGATATTCTCTGCCCGTTGACCGCTACCGCTTCGGCACCAGACACGAGCATTTCATAAATGACGCTTCGAATATGTTCTTCATGAACGATATAATTGTTTGGATTTTCTCCTTCCGGAACATAGGAAGCATCCGATAAGGTCACTTCAATTCCAGGACCTTTAACTTTTATTCCGCCGGTTACTTCTCTCAGTTTCTTCAAATCCTCCACAAGGTTAAACGATTTTTTCTCCTGATCGGCCAATTTGTTTTCCCGGTTTTGAATCTGAAGCTGGATTTTTTTTAATTCATTGTTTAACTCTCTGTTCGTTTTCTGGGTTTTCAAGATTTCACTGCGTAAGCTGTCTTCCTGTTTCCACTCGCTGCTGGTCTCATGTGTACCCGCTTCTTTCTTCGTCGTCTGGTAAGAATACGATAAAAAAAAGCCGGTCACGAGCATGATGATCGAAAAAAAAACGTACTTGCCAGTCGGTCTCACTCTTTCGGTGCCTCCTCATCGCCGTATTCGCGGAAGTACGTACTAATATCCATATTGATGACCCCTTTCCGATGCGGGCCAAGCTGCTGGACAATCGAAGGGTATTCCTCCATTTTTCGTGAGAAATGGCTGATGGAAGAACGGACCACGTAGCCATCCGTCATGTATAAAATGACTTTTTTGCCAGCCTTATCCTTGCTGTCCAAATGAATCTCGGAAATACGGTGTGCGACCCCCTGTGATAGTTTTGCCAGCTCCTTTGCCATTGATTTCAGCTGGCCTTTATCCTTCCAGTCCGCAATGATCGGTGCGTTTACAGGCATGAATTTCTTACCCATGGGAGCAAGTGCTTTACCGCTCTCCAACACAGGATAATATTTGCTTTTCTCCTCCAGGTAAGCCACTCTATGATATTCCTTCACTTGAATTTGGAGATGATTATAAAACGATTTATGTACTGCAACAGAGGAAATTTCCTGCAGTTTGCCAATATTTTTTTCGATATCTTTATCCGAAAGATTCAGGAAACTGGTATGGGGTTCGATTTTTCCGGCCTTGATAATCGCCTCGTCGCTAATATTTTCATTTCCGGTTACCGTTATTTTTTTTACATCACTGAAACTGGATTGAAAATAAACAAAAATCATGATCAGCAAAAAGAAAAGGGACAAGTAAATAACCATTCTTCTGTTCGTTTTTTGTTTCCGCTGTGTCTTTAATTTGGGAATACGGTCTTCAATCGGCACAACCTTATGCTTGTCCATGTCCTTCCCCCATGTAAATGCAAATAACTGAACACTTTCCTTCTTATGGAAAGAGGAAGAAAAACAGCGTTTTGTCAGCTGTTCTTCTTCTTCTTCAAAGGTCAACATCCAGTTTGAGTCAAGTCTATTAAATTATAACATAATTCGAAGGGCTCAATGTGGCATTTTTTAGCTTTTCCTGCCGATTATCTCCACTTCGGTTTCGATATCAATATTATGCAGCTCTTTGATTTTTTTCTTAATGAGAGAAATCAGCCCCAGCACATCTGCGGCCTTAGCATCCCCTGTGTTCACAATAAAGTTGGCATGCATATCCGAGATTTGTGCACCTCCCACTGAGGTTCCTTTTAATCCCGAAGATTCGATCAGCTGGCCGGCATAATTAGGGAGCGGATTTCGAAACACACTTCCACAGCAAGGGTAATTCCAAGGCTGTGTATTTCTGCGGTAATCCTTGTTCTTTTTCAGCTCTGCCATAATGGTTTCACGGTCGCCTTTTTCCAATACCAGCACCGCTTCCACACAGATTCCTCCTGTTTTTTGAAGGATGGAGGTTCGGTATGAAAATTTCATTTCTTCGTTCGTATACCACTTTAAATCTCCATCAGGCAAGAGTACGAGAGCTTTCTTCAGAATTTTTGACATATCGGAGCCGTGGGCACCGGCATTCATGAAGACCGCCCCACCGACTGAGCCAGGGATTCCTGCGGAAAATTCAAGACCGGAGTATCCCTCTCTGGACAATACAGTTGCCAGTTTTACGATGGAATATCCGCCACCAACTGTAAATTCATCCCCATTTCGTTCAAGTCCGTCCAGCCCGTCCCCGAGCTTAATGACAACTCCCTCGATTCCTTCATCGGAAACGAGCAGGTTAGATCCTCTCCCAATCGCCCGGAAAGGAACGCCTGAATCCTTAATATAGTTCATTGCTTTTTTCAGAGAATTTGTGCTGTTTGGTTCAAAAAACAGATCGGCAGGTCCTCCGATTTTTAATGTTGTATGATGTTTCAGCGGTTCGTTTTCCAGAACTTTTCCCAAGTTCTCGCCCCGCAGCTGTTCTGCAAGTGTCGTCAAAAAAATCCCCCCTATATTCTTTTATATCAACGCTTTAGCGTTTTATGTTTTCCATAAGTTTAACCACGTTGGCTGCCGCCTGTGGCATTCCAAGCTCTTTGGATGCCTGGTGCATATGGCTCCAGTTTTCCTGGTTATCCAAAATACGGTCTACTTCTTCAAGCAGACGGGAACCGTTCATATCCTTTTCAAGCACGACAACCGCTGCCCCATTTTTTTCCAGAGCACGCGCATTCTTTTCCTGATGGTTGTTGGTTACATAAGGACTCGGTATTAAAATACTAGGAATTCCGAGCGCCGTCAATTCCGCGATGGAGGTTGCGCCGGCACGGGCCACCACCAGGTCCACCCCTGCAAGAAGTTCCGGCATATTGTGAACGAAAGGAACAATGGTCACGTTCGCCGGACTGCCTGACTCGTTCACGGCTTTAAGTACATTTTCGTAATGGACATCTCCTGTCACATAAACGAACTGGTAGCTTTTTTGGCCTGCTTCCGAGAGCACATCAAGAAAGGCTTCGTTGATCGGCCGTGCCCCGCGGCTTCCTCCGACAATCAATACCGTCTTTTTCCCGGGATCAAGGTTTAAAGAACGTTTCCCTTTTGCGCCGTCCGTGCCCATCACTTCAGATGCACGAGGATTACCGGTAAATACCACCTTTTCCTGTGGAAAGAATGATGCACTCTCTTCGAACGAAATCGCAATCTTCTTCACATAACGGCTCAAGAATTTATTCGTAAGACCCGGCACACTGTTTTGTTCGTGGATCAAGGAAGGGATGTTCAGACTGCTTGCTGCATATACAACCGGTCCGCACACATATCCCCCTGTTCCTACTACCACATCCGGCTTAAATTCCTTCATAATTTTCTTGCACTTTGAAACTCCTTTTAAAAACCGCATCACAGTTTTGGCGTTTTCCATTGAAAGGCTTCTCTTGAAGCCGGTAATGTGAATGCTATTAAAAGGGATGTTCTCCCTGGGCACAAGCTTGCTCTCCAAGCCTTTTTCCGTGCCGATATATAAGATCTCCGCATCCGGATGAATTTTTTTAATTTCCTTGGCCAGTGCAAGTGCAGGATATATATGTCCCCCTGTACCACCGCCGCTCAATACAATTCTCATAAAGCACCTCCGTTACCGTATATAAAAACAAGACAGCCCTGTCATCACAATGACAGGGCATGTGAAAGACAAATAAGTTATAGCCGCTAACACCGTTGACCCTGAAACTGCAGCTGTTTCACTTCTTTGTCCATAAAATTCCGGCACTACTTGTTGCATTTAATGCTTGGCGTACCGACTGATGTTCAGCAAAACACCGATGGAGGCAAGCATCAATGTCAACGACGATCCTCCATAGCTGATCAGCGGGAGCGTAATCCCTGTTACTGGTATCAAGCCTGTAACAACCCCTATATTGATCATTACCTGAATGGCAACCATTCCGATGATCCCAATCGCCAAAAAACTGCCGAACAAATCCGGAGCCCCAAGAGCAATACGTACACCACGCCACAGCAAAATGCTGAACAAAAGAAGGACGAGTGCCCCGCCGATGAAGCCTAATTCTTCTGATAGAATCGCAAAAATAAAATCAGTCTGCGGCTCGGGCAAATAGCCAAACTTCTGCCGGCTTTGTCCGAGTCCAAGCCCCATCAAACCGCCCGGTCCCAATGAATAAAGCGACTGGATAATCTGAAAACCGCTGCCCAGTTCATCGCTCCATGGATCCAGAAAGGACGTGATCCTTTTAATGCGGTAAGGAGCTGAGATAATCAGGCCGGCAAATCCAACCAGCCCTACAAATCCCAAGCCAACAAAATGGGAGATTCTTGCTCCTGCTACAAAAATCATGACAATGCTCGTACCGACCATCACCGAGCCTGTTCCGAGGTCAGGCTGCAGCATGATCATGGCGAAAGCAATCATGACGAGTCCAAGAGTTGGAATCAGCCCTTTCTTAAAGGATGTAATCTTTTTCTGGTGTTCTGCCAGATATTTAGCCAAAAAAGTGATCATTGCAAGTTTCATAAATTCTGAAGGCTGAATGGAAAATGCGCCAACGCCAATCCAGCTTCTTGCGCCTCCGCGCACCATTCCCACACCGGGAATCAACACACCAATGAGCAAGACAAAACAAATAATTAAAAGGATCTTGGCCCAGGTGCGCCAGGTCATATAATTCACATTCATGATGAAAAACATAGCAGCCACCCCTACCCCGGCAAAAAGCAACTGCCGTTTGGCAAAGAAGAACGGATCATTGAACTTTACTAAAGCCCAGTCCGCACTGGCGCTGTATACCATTACGATACCTATAGATAACAAAAGCAAGGTGGTGCCAATTAAAATAATATCCGGTGTGCTTCGTGTCGCAGGCAAAAGAAACACCTCAACTCTACTGTATTTGCTCGTTCCAAAACCAGCATGTACAAACTCTATTTAAGTTTATGCACAGAGTTGATAAAGATGTCCCCTCTTTGTTCAAAAGTTTTAAACTGGTCCCAGCTTGCACAAGCCGGTGAAAGAAGGATAACGTCGCCTTCAGTAGAGCTCTGATAAGCGGCAGGAACGGCTTCCTCCACATTATCAACCAGTTTGATGTCTTCTATTCCCGCAGCTTTGGCTGCACGCTCAAGCTTTGGAGCAGTCTGGCCGAACAAAACGATCGTCTTGACCTGCTTCAGCTGCGGAACGAGATCGTCAAATTCATTTCCTCTGTCCAGCCCGCCGGCAAGCAGGATGATTTTTTGGCCAAATGCCGAAATCGCTTTTTGTGTAGCCAGAATGTTTGTGGCCTTAGAGTCGTTATAGAACTTTCGTCCCTGAATGGTATCCACATATTGAAGGCGGTGTTTAACTCCGGTAAAGGTTTTTAATGTCTTTTGGATCTGCTCATTTTTCGCACCCGCCAGCTTGGAAGCTGCAACCGCTGCAAGAATGTTCTCCAAATTGTGCTGACCTGGCAGCACGATCTCTTTCAATGAAATGATTTCTTCACCTTTAAAGTAAAGGCTTCCTGCTTTTATGTATGCCCCTTCCGGACATTCCGACTTCACAGAAAACGGTACTTTTGTTCCTTTTGACTGAAGAACAAGATTTAACACCGCTTCATCGTCCTGGTTATAAACGGCAAAATCGCTTTCCTGCTGGTTGCCGAAAATTTTCCCTTTGGCAGCTGCATAGTCTTCAAAAGACCCATGATAGTCAAGGTGGGCCTCAAACAGATTAAGAAGCACCGCAATTTTTGGTGCAAAGGCTTGGGTGCCCATCAATTGAAAACTGGACAGCTCTGCCACAATAATTTCCGATGCCTTGGAACGATCCGCCACCTCACTAAGAACGGTGCCAATATTCCCGGCAACAACCGGTTCTCGACCGCTGTTTTTCAGCATTTCTCCAATAAGGGTTGTCGTCGTTGTCTTGCCATTTGATCCTGTAATGCCGATCATTTCCGCGCGCGACACCAGCCCTGCGATTTCTACCTCAGTGATCACAGGAATCTCCCGCTTTACGGCTTCACTCACAATTGGATTGCTATAAGGGATTCCAGGATTCTTAACCACAAAATCAGTAGGACGGTCCAATAAGGAAAGAGGATGTTCTCCGCAAATCACCTCATATCCTTCATTGGACAAAACCTTAGCCTGCTCATTTTCTTCGAATGGAGTTCGGTCATTAACAACGACTTGAGCTCCATAAGACTTAAGAAGTTTGGCTGCAGCAAAACCGCTTTTAGCCAACCCGAGAACCAGCACATGTTTCCCTTGAAAAGCATTCATTTCATTCATTTTATACCCACACCTCTAAATAGATTCCAAGGGCTGCAAACAGCAGACCAACGCTCCAGAACGTTACTACAATTCTCCACTCCGACCAGCCGCTAAGTTCATAATGGTGGTGAAGAGGACTCATTTTAAAGATTCGTTTTCCTCTCGTCTTAAATGACGCAACCTGAAGCATAACCGACAAGGTTTCAATGACAAATACCCCTCCGATAATCACCAAGAGCAGCTCCAGCTTTAAAATAATGGCGATGGCACTAATCGCTCCGCCAAGCGCGAGCGACCCGGTGTCTCCCATAAATACTTTTGCAGGATGTGCATTAAATACAAGGAAGCCCAAAACGCCACCAACCACTGCCACAGAAAACAGAGCAGTTTCATAATGATGAAGGTTCGATGCAAGCACTGCAAAAGCGCCAAAGGCAATTGCAGCTGTACCGGAAAGAAGCCCGTCAAGTCCGTCGGTCAAATTGACAGCGTTGCTAGCCCCAATCAGCATAACGACAACGAGAACAGGATAAAACCAGCCGACATCAAAAGAAAAATCGGTTCCCGGTACATTAATTTCAGTTGAAAAGCCGGTTTTGATCAAGCCAATGTAGAAGATGGCTGCAATAACCAGCTGGCCCACCAGCTTTTGCTTGGAGGTAAGCCCCAGATTTCTTTTCTTGGCCACTTTAATAAAATCATCAAGAAAACCGACAATGCCATACCCGATGGTCACCAGCAGAAGGAGGTATGTTTCTGTTTTCAATCCGAAGAACTTCCATGTCATGATATAAGTGGCAAGCGCGAGCGCGACAATGATAATAATGCCGCCCATTGTTGGCGTACCTGACTTTTTTTGATGCGATTTCGGCCCCTCTTCACGAATGCTTTGCCCGAATTTCAATTTTCGCAAGAAAGGAATAAAAAATGGCGAGCTTAATACAGCAATGAGAAAAGAAGCAAGAAGTGTAAATAATAATACTTGTTCAATCATTTTCCTGCCTCCTGGACATCATCAATAAATGGTTTCACAATGGATTCAAGCGCCATACCGCGTGATGCTTTAAACAAAACAACCGTGTCTTCTGATAAAAGAGAGGAAATGGCCCCGGCTGCTTCTTCTTTGGTAAGGAAAACAGAAACATTCTGGCCCGGAATATTTTTTTTCTTAATCTCTTCGCCAATCCATTTGCCTTTTTCCCCTACCGTTATGACCTCTGAAATGGTTTCGTCAATATGGGCAGCGACTCCCCGGTGCATCTCTTCCTCGGAAGGGCCAAGCTCATACATGTCCCCAAGCACCAATACTTTTTTCTTGTAATTTGGCAAGTCTTTAACAGCCTGGATCGCAGCTATCATACTGGTCGGGCTCGCATTGTAAGCATCATTGATTAAAAGTGCTCCGTGCTGCCCGCGATATTTTTCCAGACGCATGTTCGTGAGGGTAATATTTTTCAGTCCTTCATTAATCGCGCTGTCTTCGATATTCAAATAGTGACCGACCGCAATGGCATAGGCAGCATTCTTCACATTATGTGTACCTAAAAGCGGCAAGGAATAGATCGTTGATTCTCCCTCAAGGCCAAACGTGAATCCATCTTCGTCGCCTTCCTGATTCACAATTTTCACCGTGCAGTCTTCATCATATCCGCATTTGAGAACGTTCGGTGAGGAAAGATGGGAAAGCAAAGGCTCATCTCCATCTACGATTAAAAGGCCGCCTTCTTTCAAACCATCTTTAATCTCGAGCTTCGCTTTTGCGATACCTTCCCTGCTCCCCAAATATTCAATATGCGACTCACCGATGTTGGTCACAATCGCCAAGTCGGGCTGTGACAGCTTGCTGAGCAGTGATATTTCTCCGAAGTTGCTCATTCCCATTTCAAGAATGATCACTTGCGTATCATTGTCCATGGATAGAATCGTAAGTGGCAGACCAATATGATTGTTATAATTGCCTTTGGTTTTGTGTGTCTTAAAGGAGGTGGAAACTACCGCTTCAAGCAGATCTTTTGTTGTTGTTTTCCCATTGGAGCCTGTTACACCAATCACAACTGGTTTGACCTTTTTCAAAAATACCCTGGCCGCCTGCTGAAGCGCTTCAATGGTGTCCTTCACAATGAGAAGAGGAAACGCTGGGTCCAGCTCTTGGGGAATCGGCGTACCTTCCTGCCAAAGTGAGGCTACCGCTCCCTGCTCAATCGCCTGTAATAAGAAGTTATGCCCATCAAATTTCTCTCCTGCAATCGGAATGTACAGCGACTGAGGGGAGTTCTCCCTTGAATCCTTGGTTACTTCCTGAATCACTGTACTCTCAATATTTCCGCGTGTGGACGCAGCTATCCCTATCAATTCTTTTAAATCGAGTTTCATTACTATTTCGCTCCAATCGCTTCTGCAGCTACTTTCCGGTCATCAAAATCCAGCACATCTTTTCCGATGATCTGGTAGGTTTCATGTCCTTTTCCGGCAATTAAGATAATATCATTTTCTTCTGCCAGGTTAACTGCATAGTTGATCGCATCTCTGCGGTCCAGTATGACTTTATATTCTCTGTCTTCCACTCCGGCTTGCATATCCTGCAATATGGCTTCTGGATCTTCTGTCCGTGGATTATCTGAAGTAAAGATGGCGATGTCGGAATACTCCGCCGCAATCTTTGCCATCAGCGGCCGTTTGGTGCGGTCACGGTCTCCGCCGCAGCCTACTACTGAAATCACTTTTCCGACCGCAAACTCCTTCACGGTAACGAGAGCATTCTCCAGGCTGTCGGGTGTATGGGCATAATCCACAATAACCGTGAAACATTGGCCTTCATCCACCGTTTCAAACCGCCCCGGTACTCCCTTAACATTTTCCATGGTTCTGATGATGGAGTCAATCGGAATTCCGGATAAAAGCGTGGCCGAAACAGCAGCCAGAACATTGTATACTGAAAATTTGCCAACAAGCTTCAGTGAGACCTGTTTTTCTTCAAAAGGTGTAACCAGCGTAAAGGTCGTGCCTTTTCCGGTCACCTTAATATCCTTCGCCATAATATCACTTTTTTGTTCAATACCGTAGGTTAAAATTTGAGCGGCTGTCATTTTCTCAAATTCTTTGGATGCTTTGTCATCTCGGTTTAGAATCGCGATTTTTTCCTTCTTCCCGGCGTATGTATTGCCAAGCTGTGCGAACAGAAGGCCTTTTGCCCTCAAGTAGGTTTCCATATCCTTGTGATAGTCCAGGTGATCCTGTGTTAAATTGGTAAATACCGCAATATCGTAATCACAGCCCCGCACACGGCCCATATCAAGAGCATGGGATGAAACTTCCATAACGGCGGCTTCCACTTTCTGGTCATTCATTTCTTTGAATGCCTTTTGCAGAAAAAGAGATTCGGGTGTGGTATTGGCGACTTTATGGCTCACACCGTTTATTTTCATGTCGATGGTACCGATCATTCCTGTTCTTTTGCCCGAATCTGCAAATATCTGCTCAATCAGATGGGAGGTTGTTGTTTTCCCATTTGTGCCCGTCACGCCGATCAAATGAAGTTTCGTAGTGGGATGATCATAGAAGACATTGGCCAGAACCGCCAGAGACCTTTTGGTATCATTAACAATAACGACCGGCACAGAATCAATTTCCTCAAGCGGTTTTTCAGCAAGAATCGCTGAAGCACCGTTTTCTACCGCCTGCCTGGCATAGTTATGCCCATCTACGGTGTAGCCCTCAATGCATACAAACAGACTTCCTGGCCCTGCTGTTCTTGAATCCATTTCAATCGATGTAATTTCCACGTTCATTTCATCATCTGTTTTATAGTTTATTAAATGATTTACTAGTGTTTTAAGTTCCACGTTATCAAGACCTTTCTAAAAGTGTTCTCATCAGAAAAAGAAGCCATGGCTTGCGCCCGGCTATTTTGCATTCTTATCTATTTTAATCCTCCGAACCCGGTTTGTCACCCATAAACAGGCGAATAACCGATCCGGGTTTCAGTTTTACGCCAGGAGCAGGTGCCTGTTTAACAACATACTTTCCGCTACCCGAACTCTGGATTTTCAAATCATACAATGAACCCTTTATTTCTTTGGCTGTTTTTCCAACCAGGTTTGGAACCTTGATCAGCTCCTGATCCAGCCAGGATTTTTTCTTTTCGATCTGATTCTTTCTTTTTTCAACCCCCATGGCGCGCAGGCTGTCATCGATGATTTTCCCTACAATTGGAGCAGCCACTGTTCCACCGAACTGTATGGTGTCTTTCGGGTTATCGACCGCTACATACACAACCAGCTGTGGGTCATCCGCCGGCGCCATACCGATAAACGATACAATATGGTTGTTTTGAAGATATTTCCCGTCTTTGGCTTTCTGTGCTGTTCCTGTTTTGCCTCCAACCCTGTAGCCATCGACAAAGGCATTGCCACCAGTTCCTTGGGCAACTACTGTCTCCAGTGCATGGCGGACTTCTTCGGATGTTTTTTCCGAGATAACCCGCCTCTTCAGTTTAGGCGTTTGCTTCATCACGGTTTTCCCTGTTGCCGGGTCGACGAGTTCTTTGGCAATATAGGGTTCATACAGAAAGCCGCCATTTATGGCTGCAGATACCGCAGTGACCTGTTGAATCGGTGTCACCGACACCCCCTGGCCAAAAGCTGTGGTCGCGAGTTCAAGGGGTCCAACATTTTTTAAATTAAACAAAATCCCGGTTCCTTCTCCCTGAAGATCGATGCCCGTTTTCTGGCCGAAGCCAAAATTTTTGATATAGGAAAACAGCTTTTCCTTGCCCAGCCGCTGTCCGAGAATGACGAAGCCGGGGTTGCATGAATTCTGTACACCTTCTAAAAATGACTGGCTGCCGTGTCCTCCTCTTTTCCAGCAGCGCAGCTTTCTGCCTCCCACCTCAATGGAACCGGGATCATGAAAGTGATCCTTTTCAAGGTCGACCTTATTTTCTTCAATGGCCGCTGCCAAAGTTATAATTTTAAACGTAGATCCTGGCTCATAGTTCGCCCAAACCGGCAAATTCCGGTTATAAACCTCCGGTGATACTTTCCGGTATTCTTCAGGATTAAAATCCGGCCGGCTCGTCATGCCCAGAATTTCCCCTGTATTCGGGTTCATCGCAATCGCTACAGCGCCGTCTGGATTATATTTTGCCTGTGCAATGTCCAGCTCCCGTTCAATGATCGTTTGTACTTTGGAATCAATGGTCAATTTAAGGTTGTATCCATCTTTCGGGCGTTCATAATCATCGGAAAGCGAAGGCATTCGGCGTCCCCTTGCATCAGAGAAAAACGAGACATGCCCCTTTGTGCCTTTTAGTTCTTTGTCATAGTATGCTTCAAGCCCCATAAGCCCCTGATTGTCGATCCCGGCAAATCCGAGAACATGGGACAGATAGCTGCCAAAAGGATAATGTCTTTTGCTGTCTTCTGCAATAAAGACGCCGGAGAGGTTAAGCTCCCTCACTTGGTTTGCCTTTTCATTGCTGATTTTTCTCCCACCCTGATCCATGCGGATGATGGAAGACTTTTTTGTTATTTTTTTATATACATCAAGCTGGGAAATATCCAGCGCAGCAGCCATTTTTTTTGATGTTTCCACAGGGTCCGAAATCTGTTTGGGGATGACAAAAACGGTGGGGGCACTGACATTGGTCGCCAGCGGTACATCATTCCTGTCCAAAATTTCACCCCGCTGCGGTTCAAACGGGATGTTCCGGCTCCATGAGTCCAAGGCTTTTCCCGTAAGCCAGTCACCAATCACAAATTGCACATATCCCAGGCGGACACCGATGATAAAAAAGATACAAAGACCGAAAGTTAACACCAAAATTAATCGCCTACGCACCGTCACATTTGAAACACGCACATGATTACCTCCTCCACATGGCTCGTTCCAATATATGCTTGTACATAGGCGATTAGAACGAAGGACAGTGTTGTTCAGTCCTTCATCGTTGCTATTGAGATGTTCCGCTTTCCTCTTCGTCACTCAAATTGACAGACGGCATTTCCGGTTTTTGAAAATCAACAGTGAGATAATCCTTCTCTTTGACGATTGAACCCTTTTTCAGGCTTTGGCTAACGGCGTAGCCTGTTCCTTTAACCGATGCATCCAGATCCATCATCTTGGAAAATTTCAAAACGTCGGAGAGTGACCAGCCCGTAAGATCCGGCATTTGCACATTACCATCCGTGCGCAAAATAACCCTCTCTCCAGGAAGCAGGCGCGACCCTGCGGCAGGCTGTTGGGAAACCACTTCTGAACCACTTCCCAGCGTCACAGGTTTCATCCCTGAGCTCCTCAGTTCACTTTCAGCAGCGGATGCCGCTTTACTCGTATAATCATTTATTTTGACAGAGCTGTCAGATACCGTTTTTTTCTCTTTCTTTTCTTCTTCCGGCTCAATATTCATATATTGCAGACTGTTTTTCATAACGGTCGTAAAAATATCGGCAACAGGGTAGGAACCCAGCTCCGTCGGCTTAAGATGAGGCCGATCTACCGCCACATAAACAAGCAATTTAGGATCATCTTTCGGGGCCATGCCCATGAAGGAGAATATGTTTTGTCCCCACCCATGTGCATATTGACCCGTCTCTTTATCTACCACCTGTGCGGTTCCCGTTTTTCCGGCGATGGAATACCCCTTAATTTGGTAGGGCTTTCCGGTCCCTTTTGTTACAACCGTTTCCAGGATATCTCTTTCTTCTTTTGCTGTTTCTGCCGAAATAGGATTTCCAACAACTTCCGGTTTATGCTGCAGCAGGACTTTTTTGGTTGCCGGATCTACCACCTTGTCGATTACAAACGGCTTCATCATCTTGCCTCCGTTGGCAATCGCAGTGGCCGCCTGGATCTGTTGGATCGGCGTAACCGTGGTACCTTGTCCGAAGGCGGTTGTCAGCTTTTCAATTTCATAATTATATAGAATTCTTCCGGATTTTTCGTTCGGCAAATCAATTCCTGTCGGCTTGTCGAGTCCGAACTTTTTCAAATAGTTCAACAGCCGGTCATAGCCCAGCTTCTCCCTTGCAAGTTTGGAGAACAGAACATTGGAAGAGTTTTGGACCCCTTCATTGAAGGTTATGGTTCCCCAGCCCACCTTATTATGGTCACTGATCGGGCGGTTGTGAGGAATTTTATATTGCCCGGATTTGTAGGTTTCGTTACCGTTGTAAACGCCCTCTTCAATCGCTGCGGCCAGTGTAAAGATTTTCATTGTGGAGCCGGGTTCATATGGATCCGAAATGGCACGGTTTGTAAAATCTTTAATATCCCGCTTGTTCGGATTAAATGCAGGCCTGTTGCTCATGGCAAGAATCTTCCCAGTTTTTGGATCTGCCACGATGCCGATGATCTTCTCTGGGTTGTATTTCTTATCAGCCTTCGTCATGGCCTGTTCCAGGACAAGCTGTATTTTTTCATCCAGCGTCAGGTATACATTTGATCCATTTTTAGGCTTTTTCACTTTTTCTTTCGGATCTGGAAGCTTCACTCCTTTTGTATCGCTTTTAAACGACAGGCTTCCATTGGTTTCTTTTAAATATTTATCGAGCGTCTTTTCGAGCCCCAATGCCCCTGTGATCTCATTCTGCCCGGTTTCATTGGTATAACCGAGGACATAAGGAGCAAACGTTTGATTCGGGTAATATCTCTTGGTTTCTTCTTTGAACTCAAGGCCGTCAATTTTCAGTTTGTCGATTTTCTCCTTTTTGCTGTGGCTTAACTGTCTTCCTCCTGGTACCTGTACTTCAAACCGTTTCGGTTTGGAAAGTGTTTCTTCAATTTCATCCGGCTCCCGATCCAGAATGGGAGCTAACTGCTCCGCCGTTTTTTCTGGATCTTTAATATGCGGAAACTTTTTATCCAAAACGGCATAGAGCGTATAAGAAGGAATGTCCTCAGCAAGCGGCTGTCCGCGGTGGTCGTAGATTGTCCCGCGGTTTGCATCCAGTGTCTGATACCGTGTCCACTTTTTTTCTGCATAGGCGACCAAATCGACATTCTCTATATTCTTTGTATAGGCAATATAGAAAAACCTTCCCATCAACACAAAAAAGAGCAGGATAAAAACAGCTAATATCGCCCCTGCTCCCCAATTGAATTTGAATTTTTTCTCCATTTTCAACACCTGAATCCCGCTTAGTTTTCCAGCACTTTTACGTTTTTATCGTTAAGAGTCATCCCCAGCTTTTCTTTAGCGATTTTTAGAATGCGGTCTGGTGCACTGAGTTCAGTAACCTGGAGCTTTAGGTCGTCCACCACTTTGTTTTCGTAAGAAATTGAACGTTCAACCGATTGAATGCTGGAGTTCACTTTGTAGATGGAGGCATAGTTGGAAACCATAAAGATCGCACCGGCAATCAATAATAGGGAGGCAAAACTCCATAGAATTTTTTCCCCTTTTGTTACACGTGAGGTTCTGACTCTCGGCTGTGCCTGAGGCTGTTGCACGTAAGTTTGTTTCGGTTCTTGTTGTTGTCTCTGTGTTTGATACGCTAAATTACTCACCCATAACTCTCCTTTATTTTTGTTTTTCTGCGATTCGCAGTTTGGCCGAACGTGAACGTCTGTTGACATCAATTTCTTCTTCACGTGGTAGTATCGGCTTTCTCGTGATGTTCTTTAACACCGGTTGGTATTCCTCCGGTATGATGGGTAGCCCCGGCGGTAATGCTGGGCCTGTGCTGTGTTTTTTGATAATCGTTTTGCAGGCTCTGTCTTCAAGTGAATGGAAGGTGATGACACTGAGCCTGCCTCCCACCGACAGCAGTTCAACAGAATTTTCAAGTGCTTCTTCGAATGCCTTCAATTCATCATTTACCGCTATCCGGATGGCTTGAAAGGTTCGCTTTGCCGGATGTCCTCCCGTCCTTCTGGCCGGTGCAGGTATTGCATCTTTAATCAATTCAACCAGCTCACCGGTCGTCTCAATCACATGACTTTTGCGGGCAGCCTCAATTTTCCTTGCGATTTGCTTTGCGAACTTCTCTTCGCCATATTGAAAAATAATCTTAACAAGCTTTTCATACGGCCATTCATTTACGACTTCATGAGCTGATAAGGCTGCGCTTTGATCCATTCTCATATCTAGCGGCGCATCATACTGATAGCTGAACCCCCTGTCTGCTTCATCCAATTGAGGAGAAGAGACGCCAAGATCAAACAAAATTCCATCCACTTTTGTAACTCCACGTTCCTGCAGTTCTTCTTTAATGTAGCGGAAATTGCTTTTGATGATGGTGAAGTTTCCTTCATATTCTTGAAGTGCAGCTTTTGCATGGTCAATGGCCGTGTCATCCTGGTCGAAAGCAAACAAGTGGCCTGATGTCAGTTTTGAGAGTATTAATGCGCTGTGGCCTGCTCCTCCAAGAGTGCAATCAACATAAACTCCGTCTGGTTTCACATTCAATGCGTCAACGGCTTCTTCTTTCAGTACAGTTATATGGTCAAACATGTTGTTATCCTTCCTTGTATGTAGTCAGAGAGCTTGGGAACTGTTACAGGTCAAAGTCCATAAGGCTCTCGGCAATTTCACCAAAAGATTCCTCGGAAGCTGCAAAATAGTTCTCCCAAATTGGTTTGCTCCAAATCTCAATTCTATTCGATACACCTATCACTACGCAATCTTTTTCTAGTTTGGCGTATTCTCTGAGCTGTGGAGCTACATTTACTCTCCCCTGTTTGTCCAACTGGCATTCTGCTGCACCGGAAAAGAAGAAGCGGGTGAAAGCTCGTGCATCTTTTTTGGTAAAGGGCAGACTTTTCAGCTTTTCTTCAATAACCTGCCATTCTTCCAGGGGGTAGCCGAAGATACACTGATCCATACCTCGTGTAAGAATAAAGGTTGAGCCCAGGCTCTCACGGAACTTAGCAGGAATGATCATACGTCCTTTTTCATCGATGTTATGTTGATATTCACCCATGAACATAGGACATCCCCCACTTTCTCCCCTAACTCTACCACAATACCCCACTTTCCACCACTACCAAATTATTCGCCGACAAAAAAAAGAATCCTGCTGTCGCAGCAGGATTTTTTTACAGGATAATTATGTTTCATTTTGAACTGCCAAACTATGGCAGGTACACCAGCTTATGCATGCCGTTAAACGCCAGGTTTTCGTTTGCGAGCCGTCCGATCCAGCCGCTCCCATACTGGTTGATATAAAGGAAGGCATTCCAAACTCTTTCCTGGAGCACACCGGATGGAGCAAGGTCATTTTGAAGCTGATCAAAAACCGAGAGAGGCTCCACAAATTGCTTTCGAACCGCATGGTCCATCTTGGTGTGTAAATACGCGATTTCTTTTTTAATGCGGTTCAAATTGACTTCCGACACCTTTTGAAGGGAAGGGCTGATCTCAGTTGCCAATGTTCTCATGCGTTCATGCGCCCTTTCCATTTCGGCAATCGTCTCCGCATACACCTTTTCCGTTTCATACGGCTTGTGGGTTTCGTACCACTCCTGTTTACTGGAATCTGTTCCTTGCTGAAGAACTTTTCTTGGAGTTAAACCCGTTTCTTGCATCTGTTTCTCGTTTTTCTCGGTTATAAGTGTAATGGACAGCCTTGGAACGAGCGGAGGCATTTTAAAGCCAAAAAGATGAAATACTTCTTTCAGCGCCGACCAATAGGCAATTTCACCAGAACCGGCTATGAAAGCCAAGGTTGGAAACAAGCTTTCCTGCATGACGGGACGTGTAACCACATTGTTGCTGAACAGTTCTGGCTTATCTTTCGTACAGGACAAAAGCTCCTGGGCACTATACGAAACTTCATTGCTTTTCGTGTGAAAATCTCCGTTTTCGTTCCGGAACAACAGCTGCCTCTCCTGATTATGATAAATAAACAGATGGGCATTATTTTCCTGAAGCTCCACCGGTGCTGGCAGCCCTTGTTCTGCGAGTTTTTCCATCCCTTTTACAAATGCCTGATCAAGGTCCTTGTTCCGGGACACCATTTTTTCCAGCATGCCAGTTTGAAGCCGCTTGAAATGAGGTTCACCGGAATCCACTACAATTAAGCCGAACTCCCCAAACAGTTCTGAAATTAATTGAGCAAAGGAATGAACGACAGTTTTTGAAGAGGCAAAGGTTTCTTTTACCTTTGAAAGAAGCGTTTTGGTTTCAGCCGTCTCTCCGAATTCCCTAAACACCGTTTCTGCCCACTCGGCCGCTTTCCCGCTGTCCCATTCCATTAATGTGGCAGACGTTTTCAACGAATTTAGAGGAGGCAATGAAATTTTTTCCGGATGCCCATTTTTCAGGACATTCACATGGTTAATTTCATCATAATCATGATCTTCCCCCGCAATCCAGAACACAGGGACAACAGGAACTCCGAGCTGACGTTCCTGCCATCTGGCAAACTGGATGATACTGATGCACTTATGAACAGTAAGAAGAGGCCCGGTCAATAGGCCGGCCTGCTGCCCGCCGATAACCGCTACTGTTTTAGGATCTTTCAGTTTATCAATATTTTGCAGAGTTTGTTTTGAGCAGGAAAATTGAAAATTATAATCAGAAAGATAATTCGCCAATTTTTCACGCTCAAACTCACGGCTGCTGAGATCCCGCATTCTTTGTTCCATGATATCCTGGGAAAACCGAGGATAGTCATAGAGGTGCTCAACTGTAGGGGCAGCAGCTGAATAAGTTGATGCTATTTGATTTTTATCTTGCAGAGGGAATTCATCGATCCTCATAAAAGTACGTCCTTTCTCTATGTATGCAACTGCTTATAGAGTATAGCAAACTACAGTATCTCCACCAAAATGAAATGCTCGCGTTTTCAGCACACGTTATTTTCTTACTGTCACTGTATGCAAAAGAAGGGGCAGCAATCACCCGATTACTCTTTGTTCTTCTGCTCAAGTGCTTTTATCCCGTAATAAACAAATGAGGTATACGGGAGATCAAAACCTTGCTTTTTGCCCTGCGACATCAGGTAACCGCTGATTGCGTCTATCTCTGTCTCACGTCCATTATCTATGTCCCTGAGCATGGATGACCGGTTTTCTCCTGTTTTTGTGCAGATTTTCAGAACATACGACCAGAGAGACTGCCGATCGGTTCTTCCTAGAGAGATATAAGCTTCATCAAAAAGCCTTTCTGCCAGTATTTTTAAATGAGGGTTGGTCAACACTTCGCCATTCTTTACGCCGAACAAGGCAGTGATCGGGTTAATCACACTGTTTACGACCAGCTTTTCCTGCATGATTCCAGACAATTGCTCTGCCAGTGCCACTTCGAAGCCATACTTTTTCATTCTTTCCCAAAACAGCAACTCGATGCTTCCTCTGAAGGAAGATGCCCTCACTTTCCCCCATCCGGTATGGTTTACCTTGCTTTCAGTCATTTTGCTCACCCCGTGCTCCACTACAGCTGCGATGATGTTATCCTGTGGCAAGGTTTGCAGCTTTTCAAGATGACTCATTCCGTTCTGGATAAAAACCAGGGTGCTTCTCTGAAATTCCTGCCTTTGGCGCAAATCACAAATAACAGTTTCCAATCCATTCTGCTTCACACAAACAACCGCATAATCCGGGAGTTCATGGTACTCGGGCAGAACAGCTGCACAAATTTTGTAATTCTCCTCTTCCTCTGTTCCCGTTTTTACGCTAATCCCGTCTTTATTTAGAAGATCTGCTTGATCTTTTGTTCTTGTACATACTGTTACGTCAAATCCCTCTTGACTGAAAAAGGACGCAAAAAGAAGTCCAATAGCTCCCCCTCCTATGACCGCAACCTTCATTTTGTTCGTCCCCTGTCTTTTTGTATTATTCTTCATCTTATCACAAAGAAAGATTTCAGTTAGTGTGCTAAATCTTTCAAAGGGATATTCCCGCCATCAACGAAAAAAGCCCCGCTGCTTACCAGCAGCGGGGCAACATTTATGTTATACAGGGTAAACAGGATGCTTTCTTTCGCTGAATACCATTTCTTTTGAAGCAAAGAAAACAAGTCGTTGATAAAGCGTTTCTCTTAAATGAGACGGCTCAACAATATCATCGATGATCAGCTCGGATGCGAGCTTATAAACGTCAATATGTTCTTTGTACTCCTGCTGCTTTTGCTGAACATACATCACGCGTTCTTTCGGATCTTCAATTTCATTGATCTTGTTGGAGTATACGGCATTAACAGCTGCCTCCGGTCCCATTACAGCAATCTGTGCAGTAGGCAGGGCAATACAGCAGTCCGGTTCAAACGCCGGACCGGCCATCGCATAAAGGCCTGCTCCATAGGCCTTCCGCACAATAACGGAAATTTTAGGCACAGTCACATCACTCATCGCGGCAATAAGCTTCGCTCCGTGGCGGATAATTCCTGCACGCTCCACTTTTGTACCAATCATGAAGCCTGGTACATCCGCGAGAAAGAGGACCGGAATGTTAAACGCGTCGCATAGCGTGATAAATTTAGCTGCTTTATCAGCAGAGTCAACAAACAGCACGCCGCCTTTTACTTTCGGCTGGTTGGCGATCAATCCTACCGGCCGACCTTTGATCCTTGCAAAGCCGGTGACAAGTTCGGCCGCAAAAAGTTTCTTGATTTCAAAAAAGCTGCCTTCATCCGCTACCCTGTTGATAAACTCGTACATATCAAAAGGAACGTTCTGGTTTTTGGGTACGATCTCGCCAATTTCCCTTCCGGGCGCAGGTGGTTTTTCCTCCGTAATTTCCGGCTTGTGCTTATAATTGGCTGGAAAATACGATAAATAGGTTCTTGCATGAGCGATGGCTTCCTTTTCATCCGCTGCGAGAATATCTCCGCACCCGCTTACTGTACAATGCATTCTTGCTCCGCCCATTTCTTCCAGCGTCACTTTTTCACCAATGACTTTTTCCGCCATTCTCGGTGATCCAAGATACATGGAAGCATTTTGATCCACCATGATGACCACGTCACAAAACGCAGGGATATAAGCCCCTCCTGCTGCTGAAGGTCCAAATAACAGGCAGACCTGCGGAACCATGCCGGACATTTTCACCTGGTTGTAAAATATTCTTCCTGCCCCCCGGCGGTTGGGAAACATATCAATTTGGTCTGTAATCCGTGCACCGGCCGAGTCGACCAAATAGAGCATCGGAACCTTCAGGCGCTGTGCCGTTTCCTGAATGCGGATAATTTTTTCAACTGTCCGCGCTCCCCATGACCCCGCTTTGACAGTCGAATCGTTAGCCATGGCACAAACGGTCTGACCGTTTATTTTTCCTGTTATCGTAATGACTCCGTCTGCCGGAAGATCGCCAGCCTGATTATTCGCGAACAATCCATCTTCCTCATAAAATTCCCCTTCATCAAATAATAGCGAAAGGCGCTCTCTGGCAAATAGTTTATTTTGAGAAGCATTTTTGGCGTGATACTTTTGTGCCCCGCCTTCCTTAATCTTGCTGACTAGTGTTTCGTACGACACATCTGTTTTTGTAGAATCCATGGTATCCCTCCGTTTGCATTAAAGAGTGAGCGCTCGTTCAGCCCATATACATCAGGCCAGAGTGACCAGCACATCTCCTTCATTTACGAAATCCCCAACGGCTACTTTTATTTCTTCTACCGTACCTGCTGCTTCCGCTTCAATAGGAATTTCCATTTTCATGGATTCAAGAACAACCACACTTTGCCCGGCAGTGACTTGTTCCCCCTCTGAAACCGCGATATTCCATACTGTTCCTGCCATAGATGCTGTTACCTGTTTCATGTTCAAACACTCCACTCTTATTGGTTTTGTTCAATCAGCTTGGGCTTTTCCATTAAAAAACCCGTTGTATAGTTTCCTTGTTGAAAATCGATATCTTCCAGTATTTTTTTGAACAGCGGGGCGTTGGTTTTGATTCCTTCCAAATAAAATGAATCAAAGAATTCAGAGGCTTTTTTGAGACAATCCGCCCTGTTGGAATCGCTTACAATAATTTTCGCAATCATTGGATCGTAGAAAGGCGAAACCGTATTTCCTTTTTCATATCCAGCGTCGATCCGGATTCCTTCTCCTTCCGGAAGGCGCAGATCCTTAATCTTTCCTGGTGATGGCAGGAACTTTGCCGGATCTTCGGCATACAGACGGAATTCGATACTGTGGCCTTGCTGCTGCACTTCATTCTGCAGGAGTGCCAGTGGTTTTCCTTCAGCGACTTCGATCTGCCACCTCACCAGGTCAAGACCTGTTGTCATTTCGGTAACCGGATGCTCCACCTGCAGCCGGGTATTCATCTCCAGAAAAAAGAAATTTGCGTTCTCGTCGACAATGAATTCGACAGTCCCGGCATTGGTGTAAGATACCGACTGAGCTGCCCTTACTGCGGCTCTTCCCATCTTCACGCGCAATTCCTCTGTTAAATACGGGGATGGCGATTCTTCAATAACTTTTTGATGACGCCTTTGAATGGAACAATCTCTCTCGAACAAATGGATGACATTGCCCTGTTGATCACCAAACACCTGAACTTCAATATGCCGTGCCGGACTGATGTATTTTTCAATAAACATGCGGTCATTGCCAAAATACATCTTGGCCCTTTGCTGGCTGGATACAAATTGTTTTTTTAATGTTTCTTCATTGTCACACTTTACCATTCCGATTCCGCCGCCACCTGCGCTTGCCTTCAGCATCACTGGGTAGCCTATTTGACTGGCAATGGTCAGTGCTTCTTCTGCATCATTAATTGGATCGATCGTTCCCGGCACTACCGGAACCCCCGCTTTTTCCATCGTTCGTCTTGCCTCTACCTTATCTCCCATAGCTTCTACTACTTGCCATGACGGACCGATAAACGTGATTCCGAGCTCTTCTATTTGTTTAACAAATGTTCCATTTTCAGAGAGGAAGCCGTAGCCCGGGTGGATAGCGTCCACATTTTCCTTTTTGGCAATTTCAATGATTTTGTCCTGATTCAAATAGGATTTTACAACCGGAGGCTCCCCAAGATGATAGGAGCGTGTGGCCTGCTGTACATAAGGCAAATCTTTGTCAGCATCCGAATATACCACTATGGATTCTATCCCCATCTCTTGACAGGTGCGTACAATCCTGGCCGCTATTTCTCCCCTGTTTGCAATTAGTATTTTTTTCACTATATATCCTCCCTTCGCTGCCTAAATAAGCTATTTCGACAAAACCAACCAAAATTCCTTTTGCGGAAACGCCAACAAAACGAATATTTCTTTTTTAAAGAATTTTTAGCATAATTAGTATATACTAAAAGTGAGATCTTCAACAGAGTCATTAGAGGGGGAACTGAAAATGAACACCAAAGAAAAGTACGCCGTAAAACGCCTGGTAGTCAACTATAAAACACTTGAAGAGTTCAAGCAGTTCAAGGAATATGGCATACAGGAATTGTCGATGCTCGAAGACCTTCAGGACAACATTATTGAAAATGACAGTGAGTCTCCATTTTACGGTATTTATTTTGGCGACAAATTGGTTGCCCGAATGAGTTTATATCGAATTGAGGCTGCTTACGACCGTTATTTTAGCCCTCCGCAGGATTATTTCGAATTGTGGAAGCTTGAAGTACTGCCTCAATTCCACGGCAAAGGCTATGGAAGAGCGCTCGTTCAATTTGCGCAGTCATTTAACCTTCCTGTCAAAACGAATGGCAGACAGCAATCAAGCGGTTTTTGGGAGAAGATGGGCTTCGAAGCGGTAACGTATAATGAAGAACGAGACCGTGGGGAAAATCCATATGTCTATTTTCCAAAGGGTGTTACAGAACAAACACATTAAAACCGATCTCATGACAGCAAAAAGATGGCGGGTTCGCCATCTTTTTTATTTTTCCAGTTTCTGAAGTCCTTCCACCTGAAACATGAGAGAACCGGATTCTTCCTCTGTCCCGACAATTTTTCTGGCCCGGTCCATAATTTCAATGAGCGCCTTATAGTCCTCACATACCAGTTTGTATTCATGATTCAGTTTTTGAAGGTGGGTCTGGTATTGGGCATTTTGGGACTTTAGCTCTTCCACCTGGTTCCGGAGTTTAATCATTTCTTGATCGGAACGCCTTTCTTCGGAAGATTTGAAATTTTTCAGGAAGACAATAACATCATCCAACGACAAAACCTTTTCTTTTGCAACCCTATAATCTTCCTGTTTTGCAGCCTGATCTACCATGTGGTCATTGCTTTCCTCGGACGTACTTTTGCCTTTGCTTCTTTCTTTTCTTTGCCTTTTGGCAATGGCAATTGCAGATTCATACCGTTTGCGAATCAGTGAGTTCCATCGGAACCCACAGGCAGCAGATGTTCTTGAAAGCTTTTCTCCCACTTCTTCAAATGCTGCAAGCTGTGTGCTCCCTTCTCTGATATGGTGAAGAACAACTTCTGCTAGCAATACATCCTCTTCCTGGTTCCAAGCATCCTGGCGAACTACAGTCAACCTAATCCCTCCATTGTTTATGTCGTTTTTACATAGATATGCTATTACTAGATAAGATAGACTTTAGTTCTAGTAAGATGAACGTCTCCATCGTACGTTTTCCCATTCGCCAGGATACTATACTTAGCAATTTGACCGTATTATCCGCTTAAATATTGTTATTAAAGAAGGCTGAAACCGCATGGTGATGAACATCCGATTCCCACAGTTGGGCACACGCTTTTATTTCATCCTCCACCCTTTTGTCGACGTTTCTTCCTTGCAGGCTGTCCAGATATACTTTTTTATAGGCCTCAAGTACTTCAACTGCGTGTTCTGTATATCTGTTCAAATAGCTGCAGCATTCTTCAACCAGGCTTCCATTTTTGATTAAATGCTGCAAAAATCCTTTTTCTGCTGCTTGTTTGGCCGTGATTTTTCCGGCTGACCACAACAAATCAAGAGCTTGCAGTTTTGGGATTCTTTCCATCAGATAAGTGCCTCCGCCCCATCCTGTTGTAATCCCCAGTGTTCCTTGAATGAAGCCCACCTTGGCATTTGCCGAGGCAATTCGCAGATCACAGGCCGCGGCAATCTCACACCCTCCTCCAACTGCTGTTCCATTCAAAAGTGCCACAGTCGGCTTTGGAAAGTAAAATAGCTTTTTTAAAACCTTTCCCATCTTGGATAACATGCTATATGCCTCATCTGAGGTTTTTAGACCGGAAAATGCTTTCAAATCACCGCCCGCGCAGAATACATCATGACCTGCTCCCCTGATGACCAGGATTTTAATATCGCCATTATGGCGTGCTTGGTCTATGTAATTCTCCAATAGCTGGATGACTTCAAAATCCACGGCATTTCTCACGTGGGGCCGGTTGATTGTAATCCAGCCTATGTTTTGCTTAATTTCATACAAGACTTTTACCATAAAAATTCCCCCTTCGCTTCATCCATATAGTTCGTTTTTCAACTGAAAAACTCCTTTAAACAAGCAAAGAGTTCACCACTGTGTAAAAAAAAATAAAAAAACAGGAAACCTCATAGGGCTTCCTGTTCTTCATTATTTGCTGATTACTTCTTTTCCTTTGTAAGAACCGCATTCACGGCATACTCGGTGAGATAGTTTGTATTCTCCACATTGTGGACATTTTACCATACCAGGCATTTCAAGCTTGTAGTGTGTACGGCGCTTGGCTTGGCGGGTTTGGGAAGTTCTGCGAAAAGGTACTGCCATGTTATCCACCTCCTTAAAATAGGTATGGGTCCGAATCATTCAGATCACCAATTTTTTACGATTTGTCTTTGTCAAAAAACTTCGCAAGATCGGCAAGTCTCGGGTCAATCCGGTTCTTGCGGTCTTCCTCGGTAACGACCTGCCATCCTTCTCCCTCAGGCGGTGCTTTTTTATCCGGCGCATCAGCCCCGGCAACCACCTTGATCGGCTTTTCAAGCAGAATTTGCTCTTGTATATATGGCATCAGATCGAGAAAGTGACCTTCTACAGTATGAAGGTTCTCCTCATCCACCGGTACCGTATAGGAAGGATCAAGAAGAAAGATTTCGGTTGTTTTTATCGAAAATGGAAAATGGACATCCGCTAATGTATTCGCACAAGGAAGCGTCATTTCTCCCTGAATGTTCAGGTAAAAGGTAGCTCTTTGCTGTGTTACATCAGCATGTCCGCTAACATGAACAGGTGGTATATCGCGTATTTCTTTATCAAGCGACTTAAGTTCACTTGCATCAACATACTCATCAAATTCAAGCGGTTTTCGATAAAAGTTTTTTAATTCCTGTAGTGACCATTTCATATCGTTTCACCTCAAGGCAACAGTAATAATTATATCGGCCATAAAGAGAAATGTCAACATAATATCTTTACAGCATATTCTTTCAAGCTTAGGCATTTAAAGTTAAAATAAAAGTACCATTACAGCAATCAACAAGGAGGCAGATCATGAAAGCCTGTGGCATCATCGTTGAGTACAATCCATTTCATAACGGTCATTCTTATCATTTACAACTATCAAAAAAACAAACAGAAAGCGATTGTATAATCGCAGTCATGAGCGGCAACTTTCTTCAGCGTGGAGAACCTGCCATTATGTCTAAATGGGAAAGAGCAAAGACAGCCCTTATGGGCGGCGCGGATCTTATTATAGAACTTCCCTATTTGTACGCGGTGTCGCCTGCTCCGGTTTTCGCACAAGCGGGGGTCAGACTGCTTCAGGCCTTAAGAGCAAAGACTCTTTGTTTTGGAAGCGAGTCCGGAAATATTGATTTATTTTACCATACGATCTCCCAATTGGAGAAGCAAAAGGATTTATATGATGAAGCGTTCCATTCATACAGCAAACAAGGATACTCCTTTCCTAAAGCTTCCTCTCTTGCCGCGGATTCCCTATCATGGGATTCCGCTGCCCTGGATTTATCACAACCAAACAATATATTGGGAATGGAATATGTAAAAGCCATCGTTAACAGCCATGTACCAATGGAGGCACATACCATCAAACGCATTGGTGCGTCTTTCCATGAAGAACGCATGGACGCCCATAAGATTGCCAGTGCAACTGCCATTCGAAAAACCTTGAACAGCTCCAAGAAGCCTTGCGTTTCTTCCATTGAACAAGCTGTTCCTTCCGATACATCCTTGATCCTTTCACACTACCTGAAGGAAAATGGACAGTTCACGACATGGGATTCCCTGTTTCCCCTCTTGCGTTACAAGCTGCTGGCTACATCTGCAGAAGAACTGCGAAACCTTTATGAGGTTGAAGAAGGTTTGGAATACCGGCTGAAGGAGACCATCCGGCACGCTGATTCTTTTCATTCTTTCATGGCTGCTTTAAAAACCAAACGATACACATGGACAAGGCTGCAGCGAATGTGTCTTCACATCCTGAATCATATCTCAAGACCCGATGCAGAGGCGGCTTTAAAGGAAGGTCCCCCTTACCTCCGGATACTGGGGATGAGCGATGTAGGACAATGCTATTTAAATGCCGTTAAAAAGCAGGCGGATCTTCCCGTTCTTACGACTCTTTCCAAAATGCAGCACCCGTTGATCGACCTGGAAAAGCGTGTATCGGCGGTTTACTTCGGCGGTTATCCGCAAACCATTCTTACAAAAAAAATAAAGGAGGAATACAGTACCCCTCCTTTACGCTTTCAAAAAGATAAGGGTCTATTCATTTGACCCTTATTTTTTAGTTTTTAATTTTTTTAAATAATCCAGAGCATCATCCATTTTCTTAACCGGAACAATTTTCATGGAGGTGTCAATATCCTTGGCGGCCTTTACGGCATCTTTATAATTATTGTCGCTTACAGGTGCGAAGAAGATTTCAGCTCCCGCTTTGTCAGCAGCAACAATTTTTTGCTGGATGCCGCCAATTGGACCAACCTCCTCATTGATGTTGATGGTACCGGTACCCGCAATTTTATGGCCCTTTGTCATGTCTCCCTCAGTTAACTGGTTCAAAATTTCAAGAGAGAACATAAGTCCGGCTGATGGTCCTCCAATTTCGCTCGTTTTTATGTTGATTGGTGGGTCTACCTTGATTTCTACGTCTGTCACAGGATATGTAATACCAATTCCCGCCCGTTTTTCGTTATTCTGGCTCAGCTTTTTCGGGAATTTTTCAAGCGCCACCGTCCGGTTCAGCGTTTTCTTGCCTCTTAGCACCTTCAGTTTTACTTTGTCTCCCGCTTTCTTATCGGCCAACCGTTTCAAAAGCTCCTCTGTTGTTTTAACCGGCTTTCCTTCGAGCTCCACAATTTCGTCTCCGACCTTCAGTTTCCCTTCGGCAGGCATGCCGGAAATGATGCCGGTAACGTAGACACCTTTGCTGATGATATCCACTTTCTTACCGGCCTTCCTGTAGGCAACAACAGTAGCAGCGTGCTGGGAGTCCTGCATCATTTGCAGCTGGCGCTGATTGTATTCTTCGTCAGTTTCGTCTTCTGCTCTTACATTATCAGCGGGAAGCAGTTCCCTGTAATCACTTACTTTTGCATACAAATACTGCGGAATATTGGCTTTGCCAATTCGGACAGTCGTCAGCATAAAGCTTCCTTGTTCTTTATCCCCGCCTTTGACATGGATAATCGGTGCCAGTTCATTGGCACTGCCAGGTGATGTTACGTAGTAGGGCAATGGGTACAAGCCAATCACTAGGGCAATTACGATAATGCCAATCAGTGAAAGTCTATTGACCCATCCCATCTTCCGGGGATTCTGTGTATCTTTCATGATTGTTCTCCTTCCAGGTCTCAATTTTATGCTTAATGCTCTCAATTTTGCTTTTTCCGGCCTCTTCCCCGATTGATATGATTTCGTTCACATTTTTAAAAGCGGTGGAACTGAATTGTTCAACCATGGGCCGCACCATAATATCAGCAGAGATTTCATGATACCGCACAATCTCTCTTTGCATAATATCAATGCTTTGAACAATCACGTCCAAAATGGAAGCCATCTCAGGCTGAGCTTTAAAATGGGAAATGTCCACAGCAACCACGATATCCGCACCCATTTCCCTGACGACTGCAGCTGGTACCCTTTCAATGACTCCCCCGTCGACCAGCAGCCTTCCATCTATCTTTTCGGGAACAAAGATACCCGGTATAGAGATGCTGGCCCGGACTGCTTCAGCAATCGGTCCATTTCGAAAGACGATTTTTTCGCCCTTGATCAGGTCCGTAGCTACTATGGAAATCGGAATAATGGTATCTTCTATCCTTTTATTTTGTGTAAGGAGCCGGATCAATTCCTTTATTTTTTTGCCAGAAACAAAACCCATTTTTGGAACTGTATAATCCATATAATACTTTCTTTTAAACAAAGTTGCCATTTTTATGAGATTTTCATTATTATGGCCCATTCCCACCATCGCTCCCACAAGTGCACCCATGCTGCTTCCCGCGATCATGTCAATGGGAATTCCCGCCTCACGGAGCGCTTTGATCACACCGATATGTGCAAAGCCCCGTGCTCCTCCTGAACCTAGTGCCAAACCGACAATTGGCCTGTGCATTGGGGTTACCTCCTAACTGTTGTCCTTTTTAAGATATGGTCTAAAAACCTAAGCTATACGTATAAATATATGGATGGACAAGGGATGTATGGTCAGAGCTTGTTCTTTATGATCGGGGGGATCAAAGTGAAATGGAATTTTTTTAAATCGATCGCTCTTTCGGTCGCGGCGATTATCCTTGCAGGTGCAGTCATGATATTTCCCAAAGAGGCTTTCGGCGCCTCACTTGACGGACTAAAATTGTGGTGGGATGTAGTTTTCCCTTCTCTTTTACCCTTTTTTATTTTATCTGAAATCCTCATCGGATTTGGAGTGGTTCATTTTTTTGGTGTGCTGTTCGAACCTCTTATGCGTCCTTTATTCAGAGTGCCGGGATCCGGAGGGTTTGTATGGGCGATGGGACTTTCATCCGGCTTCCCGGCAGGTGCCAAACTGACCGCAAGATTATGGCAGGAAAAGCAAATTACAACCATTGAAGCAGAGCGTCTCGTCTCGTTTACGAACTGTTCAAATCCCCTCTTTATTTTTGGCGCGGTTGCGGTTGGGTTTTTCAATAATCCTTCCCTTGGAATTGTTCTTGCTTTGAGCCACTATGTGGGAAATATACTTGTCGGGCTTGCCATGAGATTTCATGGCAGGCGACGTTTAAAAGAAAAGAATACTTCCACCCCATTGCACAGGGTTCAGCCACTTCGCGCCTTACAAAAAATGCACGAGGCCAGGCTTTCTGACGGCCGTCCAATCGGCAAGCTTTTGGGAGATGCGGTTCAGTCATCCATTTCTACCCTCTTGATGATCGGTGGATTTGTTATATTATTTTCAGTAATCAACCGGGTACTGAGCCTCCTGTCGATCACCCCGCTTTTTTCCAATATCCTTGAGAAAGGTCTTTCTGTCTTTTCTATTTCGGGCTCTCTCAGTTATCCATTCATCTCAGGATTATTTGAAATCACAATGGGAAGCAAGCTGGCGAGTCAAAGTCCGTCCTTATTGATGCAGCAATGTATCGTCGTGAGTTTTATCCTGGCATTCAGCGGATTTTCGGTTCAGGCTCAGGTGGCAAGTATACTATCGGAGACCGATATCTCGTTTCGGCCTTTCTTTCTTGCCAGACTGCTGCATGGTGTGTTTGCTGCGGCTCTTTCCGCCATTCTGTTTCCGGTGTTTCTCTCCCCACATTCAAAATCAGCCATCGCTGTCTGGGCGGATGGACATCTAAAGCAGTATCCCTGGTCTCATTATTACCATTACTTCTTGCAAATAGGTTCCTTGCTGACACTTACTGCTCTTATCCTCTCCATATTCCTGTGGGGCCTCAAACACTCAAAAGAGAAAAAACACCCCCGTTTTCATTAACGGGGGGTGCCAAATTTTTCTTTCAATGCATCTTGGACAACAGGTGGAACAAGGTCGGCTACAGAGGCATGATATTTTGCCGCTTCTTTTACTATACTGGAGCTTAAAAAGGAATATTGATTGTTTGTCATCATAAAAAAAGTTTCAATTTCTTCATTTAGTTTTTTGTTGATCGAAGCAATCTGCATTTCATATTCAAAATCCGAAACCGCCCGGAGTCCCCGCAAAATAACATTGGCCCCTATACTTTTGACATAATCAATCAAAAGTCCGCTGAACGAGTCCACCCTCACGTTAGGAAGGTCTCTCGTTACTTCTTGCAGCAGAGAAATTCTCTCTTCCACAGAAAACAGCGGCTTTTTGCCCTGATTGTTAGCAACCACGACGATTACTTCATCAAATACGTTGGCTCCCCGTTTGATAATGTCCAAATGTCCGAGGGTAACAGGATCAAAACTTCCCGAACACACCGCTTTTTTATTCAATGCAACCACCTCATGCTCTCTTCATAACTTCTCTGTATTCACTGACCTTGCAGCCGGTATAACGATATCGTCGTACTGCCGTAGTTTTCTTCTCTGACTTTCTTTAAATTTCCGATCGCTTGTGGCAAGCGGACAGAAGGATCATGCTCAGCCACCACCTGCACATCACGATTCAATAAACCGTATTCATCGAGTTTTTTGATATCCTCAGTGATACGCTGTCTCGCATAGGGCGGATCAAGCAAAACCAGATCAAAGGCGAACTCCCTTTTTTTCAGGGCCTTCAATGCACGATGTGACTCTATTTTATAAACCTCGCTTTGTTCTTCATAACCGCATGCTTTCAAATTACTTTTCATAACTTCTGTTGCTTTGGCATCACGGTCGACAAATATAATCTTGTCCATTCCCCTGCTTAGCGCTTCAATTCCGAGACCGCCGCTTCCACCATACAAATCCAGTCCGAGACCGCCCTCAAAATAAGGGCCAATAATATTAAAAAGGGATTCTTTGATTTTATCAGTTGTAGGCCGCGTTCCTTGCCCCGGTACTGCCTTCAAAGGCCGCCCTTTGCATTCACCTGAAATGACTCTCATTTTTCCACACCTTACCGTTCATAATTACTTGTCTGTAGTTCTTCATTATCCTATCACAAATTTTTCAGAATAAACACTGCAACCCGTATAGAAAATGCCCGCCCGGTCATACTAAAGATAACAACATCCCTAAGATGTTGTTGCCAACCGCGGAGAAGACTTACTTCCCCATAAGTTCTTCCTCCGGTTTCTCCTCTCCCATCGCCTTAACGATAGTGATTGTTTACTAATCCTAAAGGCACCCCGCAGATCGTCTGCGGGGTTTTTTTTATCTTTATATGTCCCGTTTTCATACCCTTTTCAGCCTGTACCTTCTGTGATACAGTTTTAACATGAAGGAGGCTTTATTTACTTATGATCCAGCGATTTATTGAACTTGGTGAAGGATATTCCGATATTTACGAACTGTTGGAAATTGCACGTTCCAACCAAAATAGAATCAGCCAATTACTCTGCCTTAAAACTGATATAAACGGACGATCTCAAGCATCCCTACTCGTTGTTCTTCACCCTGCCCCAGAAGGTAACTTCCAGCCGCTTTACCTCTGCCGTGAAGGCGTTCCTGTTCCATCCAAACGCTATGAGCTTTTTGAAGATCTGGCCAGAGCCGTAGAAAAGGACATTATCACCTTTGATGTTAAGTCTTCCGGCGAATTTCAGGAAAAGGAGCTTTATTACCATTACCTTACGGGCATCTTGCGTTTGAATTACTTGATTCCCCCGTTAATTTAAGAATCTCTCATGTAAAAAAGATGACCCCTTCCAAAACACGTGGGTCATCACTTTTTATAATCCCATTTTATAATCGTATTCCTTGGCTTTATCCGGGATTTTGCTTTCATATTCTGTTTTAATTTCATGCTTATGGGATCTCTTTACTTCTTTAACGAAATGGAGGGATTCCAGTTTGTTGGCTACTTCTTCAATTTTTGCAGCATCACAATAAATGACGGCATATTTCATTCGTTTTGAAATGTAATGGACATTTCCATAGCGCCTTAGCTGCTTGGAAAATTTCAGAGAATGCAAATAGACCGCAAGACCCATTCGATTACCTATCATAATGTACTCCTTTAACACCATCTTTTCATTCAGTCTAGCATGATTATGAGCGTCCTGCAATTTAATCCCAGATTGGAAAGGAGAAAGCAAAAATGAACCTGGATGACATATGGACCCGTTTTCTCACCGCATTTCGCCAGGCAGATTTTATCATGTCCATTGAAAAAAAGCTGGTTGCCGGCCTCCCATTCCTTTATATCCTGACCAGTGGCACTGTCTCAAAAGAGATGATTGAAGAAACGATCAAACAGGAAGCCATCCGTGCCATGAAAGGAATGCGGCTCAATGCGGAAATCATTTACGTACGAAAAGAGGCTTTACTATATGTTTACCGTTTTCGCTTTCTTGTTCCTCAGGAAAAAATGTTTTGCTGCGGCAACCTCTGTGAAGATTGTATACGCTACCAATCCGCCACATGAAATAAGAGCTCGGTTTGAGCTCTTATCCGCAGCTGCATGCGCCTCCGCTTCCGCATCCGCCAGAACAGCTTCTTGAATCAAAAAAGGGATTCCCGGTGGGAACTTTAATTTGTTCAGATACACTGCCCGCAATGAGCGAGCTGCATTCGTTTAACAGATTTTCCAGCTCCTTTTCAGCTTTTTTAAAGCTGGAGATGGTCTCATTAAAGTCAAGCTCCCGTTTTAACACTCTCACATTCGTGGAAACCGTTTTATAGTCTGGATGATATTTTCCAAACCGCTGAACTTCTTCATACAATTCTTTCACCTTGTTGAATTCTTTGATCAGGTTTTGTGCTTCTGTATCTTGTTCCAGTTTATATTTAGTTCCCCGGTATTGAATAGCGGCCTCTGATTCGGCTATCATTTTCCCGAGAAAATAAGATTCATCCAAAAGACTTACGTCTAATACTGTTCCCAGCATCCTCTCACTCCTTGATGGGTTTACTCAACTATAAATATTTCTATCATTATAACTGAATATGAAACGAGTTAAAAGGAAAATGACATTCAGGATTGACTCTGATCTCAAAAAAAACGTATAATACTCTCGTTTGTATGATATTGAGAGTGAGGACAAGAATGAAACTTGTAACGTTTAACCCATTCCGGACGATTGGCATTCCCAACGTCCAATATGTAAAACCCGATCATATGTTCAAAGAACTTGAAAAGATAAAACAAGCGGATGTTCTTTTATTTCCTGAAAACTGGCAAGTCAACTCCCTGGTCTATGGAATGAAAAAAAGAATTTTCCCAAGCATTGAAAGCATCCAGCTGGGCTACAGCAAAATGGAAATGACGAGGGCTCTGTGGACAGTGTGTCCAGAGAATGTACCTTATACTGAGATACTTGGCAATTCAAAAGATAGCAGACAAAAAGTCCTGGAAACCTTCTCTTTCCCATTTGTTGCCAAAGAAATCAGAAACTCCATGGGCAAAGGCGTTTTTCTTGTTAACAATGAAGAGGACTTCTACAATTATGCAGAAGCGAACGATGTACTGTATGTTCAGGAATATTTGCCGATCGACCGTGATCTTCGTGTGTGTGTCGTAGGAGATGAAATCATTGGCAGCTATTGGCGTATCGGAAGCAACGGCTTTCACAACAATGTCAGCCAGGGAGGGTCTATTTCTTTTGACCAGATTCCGGAAGAGGCACTGGAGCTTGTCCGGCAGACAGCCAAAGCGCTAAATGTCAATCATGCGGGATTCGATATTGTAGCCGCCAATGGCAAGTACTATATCCTTGAATTCAATGTCCTTTTTGGGAACCATGCATTTAACCACCTTGAAGTTTCTCCCGAGAAAAAAATATATGAATACCTGGTAAAGGCAGAAGCCTGACAGTAAGCATGCTTTTATGTTTGAGGAGAAGCCTATTCCTTTATAGGTCTTCTCCTTTTCCCATCATGCTTAAAAAATCCATCATAAGTCCGACAGTTTTTACCTGATTGTGAAACTTATCGACGCGCTGGCCAAAGGTCCTTCCAAAGAAAACATCCGCTTCCTTTACCATTACTTCCAAAAGCATGGGATTCCTTGAAAGATCCCTGTACCATTTGGGCTGCTCCCTCATAAAAAACTTCAAGTCCGGCCGGCTGTGCAGATAATCAATGATCTCTCTTCTCATTGGTCACACTCCCCATTAGTCTTTATACGATGAAAAATAATTGTCTTTGGATGTGGATGACGGACTATCATACGTTTTGGAACCTTGAAATTGTTTTAATAACTGGTGAATCCCTTCGATTGCACCGCTGAACTGCGCTAAATGCTGGCCGATCTCACTTACATTGATATCCCGGAACATGCTAAAAAGGTCCCCGACGGTGATTTCTTTTTTTGTTTCTGAAGCGTCAGGCTCCTGCTTCTGTTTTCGTTCCTTCAGTCCTCTAAAATGAGTATACTCTTCCTGGCTTTTTTGTTTAGGTTTATATTCGTTCCAGATGTCATGGTGTTCTCCAAGGACTACCCAATCTTCGTACACATCCCTCCACGAACGCGTATTTGAACGGACTTCTCTAATCAGCTTAGGATGCTTCTGAACAAATATTCGAAATGCCTCAACGTCTTTTTTCATCTTCTCACCCCCGGCTGTCCTTCAACGACTCCAATTCACCTATTACATGATACAGTTCCGCCTATAAAAAGGTGCGCCTATTTTTTTGCAGAGTCCCTCATTGTGAAGCGATTCCATTTATGTCAATATAAAAGAGCAACAGTTCGCTGCAAGGCAGAGAGAGAGGGTTAGAACATGGATTTGAAGAACGAAATGGAAGCCTATTGGAATGAAGCATCAGAGGAAGAAAAAATGGTGCTTACCGGGATTATGAAAGGCCTGAAAAGGAAAAGAGAAAATACATATTCAACGTATATTTCCAGCCTGATGGATATGCAGCTGAGAAAGCTGAACGAAAGCACAGTGGAAATCACTATACCTGTTACTCCTTTTTTAGATAATACAATGGGAATTGTTCATGGCGGCTTAACCGCTACGTTAATGGACACGGCGATGGGAACAGCTGCCAACCTTTCACTGCCCGAAAATTCAGCAGCCGTCACCTCGGAAATGAAAATCAATTACACATCCCCCGGAACAGGAAAATTCCTGCGCTGTATTGCCCAGGTGCTTCACCATGGCAAAAATGTGATCGTGACAGAAGCGAAGGTATACGGCGATCAAGAACAGCTCATATCCTTATCAACAGGCACATTCTTCATCATAAAAAAGTAAGGAAAAGCCAAATGGCTTTTCCTTACTTTATGGTTTTATAAAATTTTGCGTGTAGTAGCTGTCATAAACACCTACACCGAGTTCTGTATAGTTCTCATTTAACAGTGCTTCACGATGCCCCTGGCTGTTGAGCCAGCCACCTACTGCTGCAAGTCCATCCGTATACTGGGCTGCGATGTTTTCCCCGGCCTCGTTGTAACTTACACCACCATCTTTCAGCCTGTCAGACAAGTCTCCTGCCTTTGGGGATGTATGGGAAAAATAATCAAGCCTCGCCATTTCCCTGCTGTGAAGATAGGCGACTTTGGCTGTTTTGGCATCCCATTTCAAAGGGGTAAGCCCATGGTCTTTCCTGATCACATTGGTAAGATCAAGAATTTGCTTTTCCTGCCCTTTTTCGATTTTGCGCTTCATGCTTCCCTTAAACTCAGGCTGTGGCTTCAAGCTGCCTCTGTAAACAACAGAGTACGGTCTTTGTGCCAGTAGCGTTTCTTTATCCATATATCGGATACTGAACAACTTCTGAGAAAATTTATCAAAATAAAGCTGGGCAAAAATATCATTTAACGGAATGAGCGGGCGGGTGTTCATTTCTTCTTCCGACAGTTCAAAACGATAAAAATCATCACCCTGCTTTACGGTTATCTCACTTTTAACTTGTAACTTTTTAAGGATGGAAGTGACAGACTGGCCGATTTTGAAAGGTTTTACCGGAACTCCTTTACCTGCGGCAAAAACCGTGACCACTTTATTGTTTTTAACACCGGCCTGCAGATAGCCATCTGTGTTGGAGTAAACATACCAGTCATAGCCATAGCCTGAAGGTTCTACTCTGTCGGCCGGGCCAAGACGGTCGTTTAAGTAATCCTTGCTCTTGCCCATAAAGTTGGCGACAGTGGATTTTTCAACTCGTAATGTTTGGATACTTTCCTTTGGGATCTTCTGTTTGGTTTCCTCAGGTGAATGATTGGGATGCTGTTCACGGGTATCCAAAAAGAAAAAAATTGCAAGCAAACCCAAAAGCGTCAGAATTGCTGTTTTCTTCAAAAGCTGTACTCCCTTCAAAATACATACCTTTCCTAACTGTACTGTACTTTAAGGGATTTTGTCCATTAAAGCGAAAAAACACCCATTTTCCAGGGTGTTTTTTCAAGTTCATGGGTTATTGAAGCTGGTCTCTCTGCTCGGAAATTTCACTCAGAGCAACACCGGCTTTGGAATCGGTTTGTTTATGCACCGCGATGTCCCCCAGAGACACAATTCCTACCAAATCGCTGTTTTCAACGATCGGAAGACGGCGAATTTGATCACGTGACATCAACTCGGATGCTTCTTCCACGCTCATATCGGGAGATCCGGTTATGAGGCGGCTGCTCATTACATCGGTGACCTTCGTTGATCCCTGTTTCTTTTCAGCCACTGCGCGAATAACAATATCGCGGTCGGTAATGACGCCAAGAAGCTTTTTCCCTTCACATACTGGAATCACTCCTACATCGTCCTGCTTCATTTTAACCGCAGTTTCATAAATGTTGTCTTGTGGCGAACAAGTATCCACATTAGTGGTCATTATATCTCTTAAAGTTTTCAAAAGGATATCCTCCCATTCAATTTTTCACATTTAGTATGATCTGCTGATGAAAAATTATACAAGGATGGATAAAGGGGAAATATTTTGACAACGATTGCATCTTCAAGATTTTCATACTATCATAGAAAAGTGAAGGTTTACATGAACATTGGGAGGTAGTGTAATGGTATTTGAAGAAAGCGGCCTAAAAGGGCAAGTTGTCCAATTTTCAATCCTGGAGCATATCATGAACAACCACGGAATCGTCCGGGCAGGACAATGGGATTATGAAAGAATTACATACGATTATAAATTTGAAGACATGACAAATGGAGACGTTTACTACTTGCGCTTCCCTTGCATCGTGGCCGAAGGTGAGATTGAACGTCCCTTTGCAAAAATTGAACTTGGCGACCCATACCTTGGAAAACACTATTACCCGCACGGTGTGGAATATGACGAGGAGTTCCCAAAGAACATCGTAGACCACTGTAAAAAAACCATTAACCTGGTTGCTGAAGAGATCAAATAAGCTTCTTCCCAGCAACTCGGTTACTGAAGAGATTAAGTAAGCTTTCTTGCAGCAAAGTACAACCGAAGGATGCAAACAGAAAAAGAGTAACCCTTCCCGGCTGGGAGGGGTTACTCTTTTGGTCTGCTTTTTCCGATCGAGTAGCCTTCAAACAGCCGGCCGCCATACGGCTTCAGAACATTGTCGGCAAATCCGATCACCCGCTGTTTTTGGCGGGTCTTGTAATATTCATCAAAGATAGAGACAAAGCACTCCGCAAACTCTTCATTAAATTCCTTGAGCGCCCTGACAATCCATTTCCCTTCTCCAATCCAGCAGCCGTTGACGCGGAGAACAAACTCATGAATTTTGGCAGCGAGCCGGGATACTGTAAATAAATCTTCTGCCGGGTTGGTTGAACCTTCTAGATCATCGAGCAAGTTGGTGATTTCATACCGCGCCGAATCCACTTCCTTTGATTTCCAAGGCAGTGGACCTCTCTTCAAGAGGGCAAGTGCTTCATTTTTAATGGATGCCGCCTGACCGTTATCCTTAAGTATGATACCTTCTGCACACATTTGAGGAAGCGAGGGGCGTGCACGGTCCCTGTTTTCCTTAAAGAAGTCTTTATACGTATGAAAGCTGTGGACAAACACTTCGATAGGCCAGCCGAATTCGACAAATGACTTTCGATAAGAATGGTCCAGGGATCCGTCAAACACGATAATGTCCAAGTCCGAGCTTTCAGTTGCTTCACCTCTCACAATGCTTCCGGCTAAAAATACAACCTCAGCCACTGGAAAATATTGCTCAATAAATTTCTTTGCAGCATGGACTGCACTGTCTCTTATTGTCATTGGAATAATCTCCTTAAAAAAAGTCGTATATAAAAGGGGTCCCTGCCGGCATAATGGATTGCAGCAGCTTGATGTCTTCGTCTTTTCCTGAAATTCTCCCAAAGCGGTGCAACTGATCCGGTGTTTTATAATTGAACAGAATAGCGCTCAGTTCCTGTATGTTTAGGGATATGCCTCTTTGAGGTGTCATCGTGCAGGAAGAATTTCCTGTTTTCGCCGGGAAAAAGTTAATCGATTTTTCTCCTTTCTGAAAAGAAATGGAATACGATCCTTCATTCCAATCGGCAACCGGGTCTTTTACATGAAGAAACAAGGTTGCATTGCTCTTGCACGTAAAAGGATAATCCTTCAATGCTTCGAGAACGTTCACAATTCGCCCCATAAAATAGCTGCCCTGTTCTTGATGAATCTTCGGGTCCCCCAAGAAATACCCCATTTCATCGTCAGGAGGAACCACAATGGTCACATTCTCAATCATCGAATCATGGTTACCTATAAAGTTCCACAACCCGGTAAACCCTTCTTTGTCCAGGAAGACAAATTCTTTAATTTCCATTTCATCTTCTTTAATGGAATAAACAATATAGCCGAGCGCCTCACTTCTGCTGTTTTTATAAACCGCTATCCGTTTTTTGTTTAATATGTTGTTCTTCCACCAGACTTCGGTGCGTTTCAGCGTGCCATTATATCGAGCTGCAAATTTCTCATAGATGGGCTTTAGTGTCATCCAATCCTCAGAACCATGCCTCACCACCTTGCCTTCCACTCTTTCAAAAGGAGGGAACTGCTTTTTATGTATGTTGTACGTTTTGTAATCACAGGTGAGTTCCCACCCAAAGCCCCGGTAGAAAGGGACCGAGAACGGATGAAGCATGGAAAGGTAGATTCCTGATTGGTTCATTGTCTGTAAAGCATGCATCAGCAGCTTTCTGACCAGTCCCGTTCTTCTATTTTCCGGCCAGGTGGCAACCCCTGCCAACCCACCCATTTTTACTGCTTTACCAGAAAAATAGGCGTCAAATGGCAGCAGATGATATTTTGCCAGCAATCTCTGTTCTTGATCAAAAGCACCATAAATCGTCATCGGGTCAGTATTTGACAGACGTTTTTCAACCTCCTCAGGGGTTAAGGAATACCTGAATGCATATTGTGAAAGCTCAATCGATTCCAGTAATTCGTCGCGTTGAAGATTCCTGATCAATGCTTCTCCTCCTGTTCTCATTACCAACTACTTCGACATCATGACGTTTAATCATCTATTTTTCCAAAAAAAGATAACCGGTTGCCCGGTTACCCTTCAGGAATTCTTGGCTGCAGCAGTCAACTTGATCTTAACCAAGTCTTCCTTGTCTTTTGCCCGCTCTTTTTTCACCCATTTGTAAAAAATATGGCCAAGCACGGTACCGTATACCGCTTCCTGCAATACCTTCATTAAGATTCCGCCAGAATTTTGGTCTTCAAGCGGCGGCAGGAATGAAAAAAGCAGAGGCGCATGAGCGTAAGTGTCATACAGCACATGGCTTGAAAACATAATGAGAGCACAGGCAGGTGTCAACAGGACGCCGCTGGCAAACACATACCCTACTTTTTTCAGTTCGGACAGAGTGGTTAGTTCTTCCACCGGACAAAGTACCGGCCACCACATCGTAAATGCGGTGATGAACAATAGTGAGTGGCTGAAAAACATTAATAGGCCGTTTGCCATGATGGCATCAAAGATCACCGGCATATGATAAATAGAAAACAACGCGATAAAAACCAGAATGGCAATAAGCGGTTGGATCAGGAAATGAATAAGTCTGATCAGACCTTTGTCCCTCTTCATCCATTTCAAATAAAAATCATGAGGCATTCCCAGGATAAGAAATGGGGGTACAACAAGATAGCTGATGGCCATTTCCAGCATGTGCACACTAAATAAATAATGATGGCCAATCACATTCAGCGGACTTCCTTTGGAAATATAAAGAAAAACAAGTCCTACAGTGAAAAATATTTTTTGAAGCAGGGTCGCTTTTATCTTGCTGCTTTGGACTCCGTAAAACCGGTAATACAAAATGCCAATGACGAGGATAATCAAAAAAATATCCGGCCGGTACAGACTGTAAAAACTGAAATCGCTCAGTTTTTCAGGTGCCATCATATGATGGTTCATTATAGCAACTCCTTTCCCATGGAAAGCAGGGATATTCGATAGTTATGAAAAATGGCTGCCGATACAGCAGCCATTTTTCGTTTTAAGACGTCCAGATCAATCCTGCAATGCCAACCACGGTAATGGCAGCGAATAATATACCGCTGATCATTCCCCAAAGAGGAAAATCGTGGCCTTTATGGCTCAAATGCATCCAGATATACAATTGGAAGAAAACTTGAACAACAGCGAGCACCAGAATAAACAGTACAGCGAACGAATCCGCTACCTTATCACTCCAGATGGCGTAAAAAGCAACCAGTGTCAAAAGAATCATCATAATGAATGAAACGTTGTGATGTTTTCTTTCTTCCTTGAATGCAAGCTTCCGCTGCAGTGCTTCATTGCGGTGAATATTGGTTTCAGTGTTGTTATGATCAGCCATAGGTTAACCCACCTTCCCCATAAGATACACTACCGTAAAGATGAACACCCACACGACATCAACAAAGTGCCAGTATAAGGCGAACAAATAATACTTTGGTGCATTAACAAGGGTAATTCCACGGTTCCAGTTCCGGATAAGCAATGTGATGATCCAGAGACATCCGAACGCCACGTGTCCGCCATGGAACCCGACCAGCGTGTAAAAGGCAGAACCAAAGGCACTGCTCGTAAAAGTATGCCCTTCATGCACATATTCCATAAATTCATATACTTCAAGTCCAAGGAAACCAAGCCCCAGGATGAGCGTGATTATAAACCATTTTTGCAGCGTGCGCACGCGATTTTGCTTTAAGGCAAGCACAGCATACACACTGGTTAATGAACTCGTTAAAAGAAGCATGGTTGCCAGGAACACGGTAGGGAGCTTGAACAGCTCCTCCGTGGATGGCCCATCCATATTCATATGGCGCAGACCCAGGTACGTACCAAACAATGTGGCAAATAATACGGTTTCACCACCGAGGAACAGCCAGAATCCCAGAAACTTGTTTTTTCCTTCAAGGGTGGCTTTTTCGGGATGTTCCGGAAAATTAGCATCCGTTAAACGTTGTCCAGCATCCATTATAGCTTAACCCCCTTAAGATCTTCTTCCACTTCTTCTTTATGAATATGAAAGCCATGATCATCAATAACAGAACGAAAGAACATGCTGATAAAGGTTATTGCCATCCCAATTACAACGACTGTCATTGTGTCATAAATTAAACCGAATGCAGCTACAAATAATCCGATGGACATGATTAGCGGAAGAATTGATGGGTTCGGCATATGAATGTCTCCCACTGGTTCTGCCGGTGTCATGCCTTTATTACCTGCTGCTTTTTCAATCCAGAATGCATCCAGACCACGCACAAGAGGAGTTTGGGCAAAGTTGTATTCAGGTGTTGGATACGGGATCGCCCACTCCAATGTGCGGCCATGCCATGGATCAGAAGATGGTGCATACTTTTTAGAAGTTGAGATGATAACATTGACAAACAAAACAATGGTTCCAATTGCCATCAGGAATGCACCAATCGTACTGATAAAGTTTAACTGGTCAAGATCCTGTCCGGAAAGATATGTAAATACCCGGCGCGGCATACCCATTAATCCTAAGAAATGCTGAGGGAAGAAAGTTAGGTGGAAGCCGATAAAAAACGTCCAGAAGTGAATTTTTCCCAAGGTTTCATTAAGAACACGGTTGAACATTCTTGGATACCAGTAATACAATCCGGCAAACAGACCCAGAATTACCCCACCGACAATAACGTAGTGAAAGTGGGCAACAACAAAGTAGCTGTCATGGAACTGGTAGTCTGCAGAAGGAATCGCAAGCATAACTCCTGTTACTCCACCCATAACAAAGGTAGGAATAAATCCAACCGCCCATAACATAGCAGTCGAGAAAACGATTTTTCCTCCCCACATGGTGAAGAGCCAGTTGAAGATTTTAACACCCGTCGGTACTGCAATCGCCATCGTTGCTACGGCGAAAATGGAGTTGGCTACCGGTCCAAGACCTACAGTAAACATATGGTGAACCCATACCATGAAACCTAGGAAACCGATGAGCACCGTCGCAAATACCATTGCACTGTATCCAAAAAGGCGCTTTCTTGAAAAGGTTGCCACCACTTCACTGATCGCTCCAAAGGACGGAAGAATCAGGATATAAACCTCGGGGTGGCCGAAAATCCAGAAAATATGCTCCCAGATCAGAATGTTACCGCCATTGTCAGGGTTAAAGAAATTGGCATCAAAAACCCTTTCAAACATAAGCATGAACAATCCAATGGTTAGTGGAGGAAACGCGAACAAAATCAAACCAGAAGTTACAAATGCTGTCCAGGTGAACAACGGCATACGCATGAAGGTCATCCCTGGTGCGCGCATGTTGATAATGGTAACGAGGAAGTTAATCCCCCCTACTAACGTACCCGCTCCGGAAATCTGCAAACCAAGCACGTAGAAATCCACACCGGACCCTTCGGACGTGGTAGAAAGAGGCGCATACGCTGTCCATCCTGCATCAGGCGCGCCGCCTAACAGCCAGCTCAGGTTGAGGAGAACTCCCCCAAAAAAGAACAGCCAGAAACCGAGCGCATTAACGAACGGGAACGCTACGTCCCTTGCTCCGATTTGTAACGGAACAACAGCGTTCATAAAGGCAAATATAAGTGGCATGGCCGCAAAGAAAATCATTGTGGTTCCATGCATGGTAAGCAATTGGTTAAAAGTTTCAGCTGCTACGAAATCATTCTCCGGTTTAAACAGCTGAATTCGCATGAACATGGCTTCAAGTCCACCGATGATGAAGAAGAATCCCCCGGCAATTAGGTAAAGTATACCTATTTTCTTGTGATCGACAGTAGTGAGCCAGTCCATCAGCCCGCTTCTCTTTTTGTGACTTGCATGAGTAGACACCTTTTTACCTCCCTTTTTACAAACAGCTCCTAATGTCTATTGAAGTTTTAGACTAAGAAGATAGTCAGCAACTGCATCAACTTCTTCATCGTTAAGGGGCACGTTCGGCATGTTGTTGCCTGGTTTTACTTTTTGAGGATCTTTAATCCACTTTTTAACATTATCTTTGTCGTGCTCGAGAACACCCGCTACTCGCTGCTTGTCACCAAACCCTGTCAGGTTAGGACCGGTGTTTCCGCCTTCTTTTCCAACAGCATGGCAGGACAGGCAGTTCTTTTCAAAGATCTTTTGTCCTTCAGCAGCATTGCCTGTTGCTTTTCCGCTTGCTTTTTTGAAAGAGCTTACCCAGGCCTGATACTTATCCTTGGACACGACCTTTACTTTAAAGTCCATCAAAGCATGTGAAGCTCCGCAAAGCTCGGCACATTTACCCTTGTAAACTTGTTCCTTGCTTCCTGTCTCGATCCACATGTAGTTTTTGCTGCCGTCACCAGGATTGGTGTCCGTTTTCCCGGCAAGTGAAGGAATCCAGAATGAATGGATAACATCAGCAGACGATAATTCTACATGGACTTTTGTATTAACCGGAAGCACAAGTTCCTGGGAAGTGATAATTTCCTCTTTAGGATACTCAAACTCCCACCAATACTGATGGCCCGTTACTTTTAGCGCCAATTCGCCCTTTTTCGGCTTATCCTTCGCTGATAGATCAAAGGTTTGCATAACCGTTGGCACTGCAAGTATGATCAACAGCAAAATTGGAATTGCTGTCCATAGAATTTCAAGCAAATGATTCCCTTCCACTTGCTCAGGGATAGTGTCATCACCTTTGCGTTTTCTGAACTTAATAATGACAAATACATAAATTACAAATACGACCAACAAAACAAAGATCATGATTGCCAAGCTGAGAACCATTAATGAATATTGCTTGTCGGCAACTTCACCCTGCGGCATAAGCGCAGAAAGCGTTGGATCACCGCAACCCATCAAGAGAAGCGCCAACATTGCAAACAAAGGAACCAGCCGCCCTTTACGCAGCAATTTTCTCATCACTTCATAAAACCCCACTTTCTCGTTGTAGTTCAGCTGTTATTATCTATTACCTGCTTAGCATAAACGTCGAATGTCTCATTTACATTAAGCAGCAAATAGCTAGAAAAATGTAAGCCCTTTTATGTAAAAGGTCTTCAAGATCTGGATTTTTCCAACAAGGGCTTCCTCATTAAAATCCAGTATCATATGTTCACGAGAATCATAGCCACGAAGAGAATCGTCAAATAGTTGAGCGAGTAGACAAACATCTGTCTTGCCCATTTGATGTCATTCGTTGACCTGAGTCCGGATAAACCAAGGGCCAGCCAGCATAAACCCATGATGGCAGCTAAGATGGTGTACACTTTGCCAAATGGATAAAGATAGAGAGAGACTGGAATTAAAGCGGATACATACCAGATCATCTGGCGTTTTGTCATTTTAAATCCCGACACTACAGGAAGCATCGGAATGCCTGCATTTCTGTATTCTTCGCAACGCTTCATGGCGAGGGCAAGAAAATGAGGAGGCTGCCATAAGAACATGATCAAGAACAGGATCCAGGCCGTATGAGCAAGACCCGGGTCCACTGCCGCCCACCCGATCAGCGGAGGCATTGCACCGGAAATTCCTCCAATCACCGTGTTGATAGAATGGGTTCTCTTCAGCCACATCGTATATACAGCCACGTAAACAAAAAGTCCAATCAGTCCAAAAACAGCAGCTGTTAGCGTTGTCATTGCAAGAAAGATAACGCCCAGGGCAGATAATATAATTCCCATCCACAGCGCCTGGTTTGCTTCTATTTTCCCGGTTACTGTCGGTCTTTCCTTTGTTCGTTCCATCAGGCCGTCGATATCACGGTCTATGTAATTGTTGAGACAGCAGCCCCCGGCAATGACAAGTGCGGAACCCAATACAGCCAATGATAGAACTGCAAGCTTATCCATAAACAGGAGATGGTTGTACTTGATTGCAAGGAAGGATCCTGCAAAGACGGTAATAAGGTTGGAGATTACAATTCCCATTTTCGCAAGGGTTAGATAGTCTCTCCACGTACCTGCCGGATTTGCTTCGGTTAAAGAGTTCGACTTCACCACTTTATCAGCTGCACCAAGAGTTGTTTCCGTTTTGCTCACCGCATACACCTCCTTTACAGGTAAGTTTCCATCCATTTCAAAATTATCCATTTAAAATGCCATATTTTATTCTAAATAGTAATGAAACGGAAATCAATATGTAAAATGCCTATCTTTTTTCACATAATGTCGAAATTTATCACATAATGATGTGATATGATAGACAGGTTTCAAAATCATTATAAAACAATTTAGAAGGTTTGTATACTTCATCCCAGACACCTTAGGCTCCCTACCATATCTATGATTTGGGAGCCATTGGCATATGTTTAAATTTTAACAAATTTGTGAATTTTCTTGTCGATCTCTCACTCCAACAAAAAAGAAGCTGATGAGAAGAAGGATAACATTCTCTTCATCAGCTTCTTTTAGGGAGTCTGAACTACTTTTCCAGCTCGATCAATAAATCTCCCGGACTTATTGGTTCACTGTTGCTTGCATAAATCTCTTTTACAACACCGTCAAATGGAGCTTGTACCGTGGTTTCCATCTTCATGGCTTCAGTGATCATTAAGTGATCTCCCTTTTTAACCCTTTCCCCTTTTTCAACCAGTACCTTTACGACAGTCCCAGGCATTCCTGCACCAATATGGGCCGGATTCGCCGGATCGACTTTTTGCTTGGCTGCAACTGAAGACTTTATGCTTTCATCTTTAATTACCACTTCCCGGGGCTGGCCGTTTAGTTCAAAATAAACGACTCGTGTACCGTCAAGCTGTGGCTCTCCAATAGAAACAAGACGGACGATCAGTGTTTTACCCTGTTCAATCTCCACATTAAGTTCTTCACCCAGACTCATTCCATAGAAGAAGGTCGGAGTGTCAAGGACGGAAAGGTCACCGAATTGGTCGAACATTTTTTCCCGATCCAAAAACACCTTTGGATACAGCGCATAGGATATTGCGTCGAAGCTCGTGACCTGCCGGTTAAGTTTATGGAACAGGGTTTCCTTAATATCCAAAAAGTCGGCCGCTTCAAGTAATTCTCCAGGGCGCTTGGTGATGTGCTCCCTTCCTTTTAAGATCAGCTGCTGAAGCTCTTTAGGAAAGCCTTGGTACGGCTGTCCGATGTACCCTTGGAAGAACTCCACAACAGAATCCGGAAAGTCAAGCTTCTCTCCTTGTTCATACACATCATCCTCGCTCAATTGGTTTTGAACCATAAACAAGGCCATGTCACCCACAATTTTAGATGAAGGTGTCACTTTAACCACATCACCAAACATATCGTTTACACGACGGTACATTTGCTTGACAAGGTCCCATTTCTCTTCCAGTCCGACTGCTTTGGCTTGCTGCTTCAAATTGCTGAATTGTCCGCCCGGCATTTCATGTTCATATACTTCCGGATCCGGAGCGTTCATGCCGCTTTCAAACCCTTGATAGTAATGGCGGACATCCTCCCAATAGGAACTTAAGCGCTGCAAGTTATTGATGTTAACTTCCGGCTGGCGTTCATGGCCGGACAACGCATAATATAATGAATTAGCTGAAGGCTGGGAAGTGCCTCCTGCCATGGAACTGACCGCAACATCCACAATGTCAACGCCTGCATCTATAGCCTTGGAATACGTAAAAATACCATTTCCGCTCGTATCATGGGTATGGAGGTGAATAGGAATCCCCACATTATCCTTTAATCGTGAAACAAGTTCATAGGCAGCCTGTGGCTTAAGCAGCCCTGCCATATCTTTTATGCCGAGAATATGGGCGCCAGATGCCTCCAGCTCCTTCGCCATATCAATATAATATTGTGCATTATATTTGGTACGGCCGGGATCGAGAATATCTCCGGTATAGCATACGGCTGCCTCTGCAACCTTTCCGCTTTTTCTCACCGAATCGATGGCAACTGTCATGCCTTCGATCCAGTTCAGGCTGTCAAATATCCTGAAAACATCAATACCGGCTTCACTTGATTTTTCAACAAATTCTTCGATGACATTATCGGGATAGTTTTTATAACCAACTGCATTGGATGCCCTGAGAAGCATCTGAAACAAAATATTGGGAACTCTTTCACGAAGCTTCAATAGCCTTTCCCATGGATCTTCATTTAAAAAACGGTAGGCAACATCAAACGTTGCTCCTCCCCACATCTCCATGGAAAACATAGCGGGCCACAGTTTTGCCGTCGGCTCTGCCGCTTGAAGAAGGTCGTGCGTTCTTACTCTTGTAGCCAGGAGAGATTGATGGCTGTCCCGAAATGTCGTATCGGTAAGTAGAACGTTCTTTTGTTCCTGAATCCATTGAGCCAGCCCTTCGGCACCTTTGTGTTCAAGAATTTGCTTCGTCCCATCAGGGAACGAGTCTGATATGGAATCAGATAGCGCACTGGGCTTTTGAAATGCTTTTACTTGCACTTTCTCAATGCCCGGAAAACCATTAATGGTCGTAGAACCTATGTAACTGAGCATCTTCGTTCCGCGGTCTTTTTTCTTTGGAAAAATAAACAGCTCGCTCGACGTGTCAATAAAAGAAGTGTCATAATCGCCTGAAAGGAATGACTCGTGTTTTACCACATTTTCAAGAAATTCAATGTTGGTTTTAATCCCCCTGATCCGGAACTCCTTTAAATTCCTCAGCATTTTGGCTGCAGCCTGTTCAAAGGTAAGCGCCCATGTTGAGAGTTTAACCAGCAATGAGTCATAGTGTGGGGTAATCACAGCCCCCTGGAATCCGTTTCCTGCATCAAGCCTGACCCCAAATCCGCCCCCTGACCGATACACATTGATTCTCCCTGTATCGGGCATAAATTGATTGGACGGATCTTCAGTTGTCACCCTGCACTGGATGGCATAGCCATGACAAGCGATCTCTTCCTGCCTTGGAACACCGATCACGTCACCATGCAGTTCATTCCCTTGGGCAATCAAGATTTGTGATTGAACAATGTCGACACCTGTAATCATTTCGGTAATCGTATGTTCTACCTGCACTCTTGGATTCACTTCAATAAAATAAAATTCACCGCTGCCGGTTACCAAAAACTCCACCGTTCCTGCATTCAAATAGCTGATATGCGACATTAGCTGAACAGCCGCCCGGCAGATCTCATCGCGCAAGCCGGTAACAAGACCTACACTCGGCGCAACTTCAACCACCTTTTGATGTCTTCTCTGTACGGAACAGTCCCTTTCAAAGAGGTGAACAATATTGCCTGATGAATCCGCCAGTATTTGAACCTCGATATGTTTTGGCTTTTCAATAAACCTTTCAACATATACCTGATCCTCCCCAAATGCTGCTTTTGCTTCAGATTTCGCACGTTCATAGCCCTCGGCGAGTGAATTTTCGCTTCGGACAATTCTCATGCCTCTTCCGCCGCCTCCGAGCGAGGCTTTAATAATAACAGGATATCCATGGGCTTGGGCAAAAGCTTTTACTTCTTCCAGGCTGCCTACCGGGCCATCGCTGCCCGGTATAACCGGCAGCCCGGCACTGACCGCCACTTCTCTTGCTTTCACCTTGTCACCAAACATGATCAGATGCTCTTCTTTGGGCCCAATGAAAACAATGTTTTCCTCGGCGCAGCGTTTTGCAAAATGAATATTCTCAGATAAGAAGCCGTACCCGGGATGGATCGCATCAATCCCGTTCTTTTTGGCAATGCCGATAATGCCTTCTATATCCAGATAAGCATCAATTGGCTTTTTTCCTTCTCCGACCAAGTAAGCTTCATCTGCTTTGTAGCGATGATATGACCCAGAATCTTCCTTTGAATATACCGCTACAGTCCGTATCCCCAATTCCGTGCAGGCACGGAAAATACGAATGGCAATTTCACCGCGGTTGGCCACGAGTATTTTTCTGATCTGCTTTTGTGACATCTGTATCTCTCCCTCTTTTTACCGGAATCAGACCGCTCGCAAATTTTCCTTTACGGATGCTTGTTCCGGGTTTTGATGCTTTCTTTTATAATTCACATGACAGGATATATTGACGAGAATCCCCATGGAAATTAACAGCAAAACTAGAGATGAACCACCATATGAAATAAACGGCAGCGGTACACCGGTAACCGGAAGAAGGCCGATTGCAGCCCCCAGGTTTACAGTCGCCTGAATGCCGACCATTCCCGAGATGCCAAACGCCAGCAGGCTGCCGTATGTATCCCTGCTGCGTAAACCAGTAATAAACCCTTTGATCACAACAAAAGCAATTAACCCAACTACAATCGCCACACCCCAAAAGCCAAGTTCTTCGGCAATGACAGCAATAATAAAGTCAGTTTGCGGTTCAGGCAAAAACCCATACTTCTGTATGCTTTGCCCTAATCCAGTACCAGTTATTCCGCCATGGCCGATGGCCAGATAGGAGTTTACAAGCTGAAATCCTTTTCCTTCTGGATCTGAAAAAGGTGCATAGGCTGCAGTAAACCTGGATTTTTGTTCATCAGATATGAATTGCGATCCTAATCCCATTATGAACACTGCTGCAACAATAAGCATTAGTTTATGAACTGGCTTCATTCCAGAACTTAGGATGATAATTCCTGTAGTGGCGGCAATAATCATACCGGTCCCCAAGTCAGGCTGCTTCATAATCAGTATAAAAATAATACCGAATATACTGATAGGCGGAGCACTGGCTGCAAAATTTTCGAGCTTGTCCTTTTTCTTTGAAAAAATGGCTGCCAGATAGATCGTCAGTCCAAGTTTGACAAATTCCGAAGGCTGGAATCCGATGCTTCCGATATAAATCCAACTCTGCGCATTGTTGGTTGTACGTCCGATAAAAAGAACAGCTACCAATAGCACGATTGACCCAAAAACAATAGGAATGATCAATTTCTTATATAGATGGTAGGGTATGATCATTGCGATCAAGAAGCAAAACAGACCAGCAACGAGAAAGACAAGCTGCCGAATAAAAAAGAAGTTGCTTTCATAGCCAAAGCGGTTAATCGACACAATAATACTTGCACTGTACACCATGACAAGCCCGATTGCACACAACACTAAAATAGCAATGACGAGTGAATAGTCATAGTGGCGAAACATTTTCTTTAACATGCTCTTACATCCTTTATGTAGTCTTTTCCCTAACAGTTTTCGTACCTGCTCTACGCTTTTCCACTGTATGATGAAGTTAAAAATAGTTTAACACAGATTACGACAACAAAAAAAAACTCAAACCAGTCGCCGACGGTTTGAGTCATTTATTATTTCCGCATGGATGCTTCATGCAAAGCGGTTAGCTGGCGTTCAAGTGATTCTAGCAAACCTTTTCCATCTTCTTCATCCACCAGGTTCAGCCTTACTGCAAAATCAATCTCCCGGGAGAGTCCGAACATCTGGGTATCCAGCACTTCCTCATAGAGGGGACATTGCGGCATTGTCAGGTTTTCCATCTGCACTTCGATTAATTTCAGAATCTTCGCTGCATCTGCCTGTAACAGTTCAAATGCCTTTTCACGATGTCCTGTTGCCATCTCAGGTGACAATATAATCCCTCCGTTCTACTCTGGCTTTCTACTCTTTAATATAGCGCGACACAGGCAAAAAATCAACAAATTACCGTATTATGCTTATTCATGTTAGAATGAATGAGGATATAACATAACTATACAACATATAGGAGCTTGGTACTATGGATTTTGTTCTGGAAATGACGGGAAACGTAAAATACAAACTTGCCATCGATCCGGGTGTTTTTATTTTTGATGAGAGAAAATTTGATTTGACCACTTATTTTGACCGCGACGAAGATCTGGAAAGCGAAGAGGAAAAATATTTAAAAGCAGTATCCTCCCATTGGGACAGAGAATTGATAGAAGGCTCTGCTCCTCCGGAAAAGAAAAGCAAACCCAATAAATCGTTAAAAGAAACGATTTCAACCGGTACGTTTGCTATTGCCCTGTCCCATTTTATTAAAAATGCCGTACCTGATGCCAATGCGTCTGTCCTTGAAGTGCAGTCAGAAGATGGCTATGTGGAACTGTCGTTGGAAGATGGAATGAAGGCTATATTGGGATTCTCTTTAAAAGGAAAACCGCTTAGAGAAGACGGTCCTGTCCATTTTTATTATGGAGACGGAAGAAACAAGGATAACCCAATAAAAAACATTCGAAAATTCATTATTAAATAAACCTGATGCACCTGCATCAGGTTTATTTAATATCCCGATTAAAGCAAATCGGCTGCCAGCTGCGCCAGGCTTGATCGTTCACCCTTCTCGAGCCTCACATGACCGCTGATGCTTTGGTCCTTGAATTTTTCAACCACATACGTGAGTCCGTTCGTAAACTCATCCAGATACGGATGATCAATTTGCTTTGGATCTCCCAATAGGATGACTTTGCTTCCTTCTCCCACCCTTGTCAGGATGGTCTTGACCTCATGCTTGGTCAGGTTTTGTGCTTCATCGATGATGATAAATTGATCCGGAAGGCTTCTCCCCCGTATATAGGTTAACGCCTCGACATGAATGGAGCCGATTCCTGCCAATATTTTTTCAAGCTCACCCTGTTTTTTTGCATTAAACAAATACTCCAGATTATCGTAGATGGGCTGCATCCACGGCTTCAGCTTCTCATCCTTTTCCCCAGGCAGATATCCAATATCTTTCCCCACCGGAACGATGGGCCTTGCAATAAAAAGTTTAATATAATTCTTCAGGTCTTCAGTTTGAAGCAAGCCCGCAGCCAGAGTTAGAAGGGTTTTTCCCGTTCCCGCCTTACCGATCAGCGTCACCAGGTGCACATCATTTCTCAACAGCAATTCGATCGCCATCTTTTGCTGGACATTCCGTGGCTTGATCCCCCAGACCGAATCCCCGTCAAACAGAAGGGGCTTGATTTTCTTTCCGTTATCCTCCACTCTTGCCAGTGCTGAAACTGAGCTTCTGTACAGATCTTTCATAATCAGAAACTGGTGAGGATAGAAGGAATGATTGGCAATTTCGATCGTAGCCAGTTCATGCTTTTCATAGAATTTATCGAGCACTTCGCTCGCTACATAAATTTCTTTGTACCCCAGGTAGGTTTGTTCATCCCTGTCCACCACGCGATCACTTAAAAAATCTTCTGCCTGAATGCCGAGGGCGTCAGCTTTTACTCTTACAAGAACGTCTTTACTGACCAGAATAACCTCTTTCCCATTTTCCTTTCCTTTTTCTTCGACTGCCAGGTTCAGCGTAACAGCAAGGATTCTGTTATCATTTGTATGTTCCGAGAAAGTTTCCTGAAGCCTCTGGAACGATTTATGATTTAGTTCCACGCGCAAAGTACCACCATTCTCGAGCGGAACATTTTCATGAAGCTTCCCCTTAATTCTTAGCTTGTCGATCAGCCTTGATACTTCACGTGCATTTCTTCCGATTTCATCCATGTATCTTTTTTTCGAATCCACTTCCTCAAGTACAATTGCCGGGATTACCACTTCCTGATTGCCAAATGAAAATATAGAATGGGGATCCTGTAAAAGAACGTTAGTATCAAGGACACATATTTTATCCAATCCTACACAGCCTCCTGACATTATTTGTTAAGAATGGGCAGTGTTAATAAATAAAAGGAAATGTAATGCATATTGCATGGACCGGGGGCCGGATGGATCCGCCCGGACGGACTATAGTCTAATGTATGAACACAGCAATAAAGTTAGAAGAAATCAAGGGAAATTACAGGAAAAAGAAACGATAGCATTTGGTAACCCTTGTTTTCGGACCATTCAGAGAATGATTGGTGCTTAGCGCCCATTATTTGCTATAATAATAACAGCACCAAAAAATAGAGGTGATTTAATTATGCGCGTAAAATGTGTATTGTGTGATACGATTCAATCCATTGAAGATCAATCCTCACTGGCCAAGCGGCTGAGAAACCGGCCGATCCATACCTTTATGTGTGAAAAGTGTGAGGAACGGATTACTGATAAAACCAATAAAAGAATATCGACCGGAAATTTTCTTTTGTACCGGACACCTGCCAAAGAAAATGAATGGTAAATCAGTTGCTGCCGGCCTGTGGGCCGGCTTTCTTTCGGGCTGTGTGTTGGGGCTTTTTCTCCTGGGTGTACAGCTGTTAACGGGTATACGTGTTTACACGCTTCTCATCAATATTGATTTCCTTCCATTCCTTCTTCCTGTATTCTCTTCAGAATGGTCCCAGTTTTTATTGCGTTTGCTGGTCTCATGTGTGATCGGGATAACTGCCCTTTTTCTCGGATGTCACCTTGCATTGGGAGCCTTTCGGGTTGCCTTTTTGCTCAGCCTATTCGCTGCCTTTTTATACTTTCCCCTGACGAAGTTATCTGTTATGCCCCCTGCGGGAATGACTGGTTGGCTATTCTGTTTTGGTTTTCGGGGCATATGCTGTATGCCCTCGTTTTGGGACGAATGATTCAAGAGTGAAAGCTGCTTGCTCCAGGAAGTGATTGATTTCCGTTTCAGGAGGTTCGCCCCTTCCCCTACAAGCAACAGGCCAGGTTGAAAAAAGAGCTCAAAGTAAAAACGCCCTGACATGGATCGTTTTCCATGATCAGGGCGTTTTTTCATTTAATTATATTTGGGTTCTGCCTCAATGGATTCCCATAAAGCATCAATGTAGTCACGGGGGAATGACGTTTTGAAGTGGGTGGTTTCAATCATGTATCCCACCTCATAATTCTCTTCCTGCAGATTAACTGAAGGGTTTGACACATGGTGATCTTCACGCAAAATCTCATCAAAAAACTGAAGGGTATCTTTTGCAGCTTGATCTTCCGGTCGTTCTTCTGACACTTTTTTAATACTCAGCCAGTTGTAAAGCGCGTCCTGTAAGGTCATTATTTTTCTCCTTAAAGGTTTTCAGCTTTGTTTCGTTTGCTTTGATGCAGACGGATTTTATAGATGATAAGCACCGCTGCTGCACATAACAGCCCTTCGGCAACCGGAAGTCCGATTCCAAAAAACGTAAGCGGAAAACATCCAAGAACCAATAGAACATAAATGATTGCTGACTTTAATGGAGGAAGCTTTTTTGCAAACCCAAGCTTATAGACGAGAATCGTCAATAGTGTGATCACCAAATATAACAAAAAGAATCCTGCTACTGGATGTTCATTGATTCCTAAGAGAAGAGCGATGGGTGAAGAATCTTCACCCGTCGCAGACATGACTTTTTTATCATTCATCACTTACACCCCACCCGGCACATCATTAGTTTTGACTGGCTAGTTTGTTCTTCTTGGCCATTCGTTCACGTTCATTTTTATCAAGGATTTTTTTACGAAGACGGATGCTCTCCGGTGTTACCTCACAGTATTCATCTTCGTTCAGGTATTCCAGTGATTCTTCAAGGGACATAACACGCGGTTTTTTCATACTGACGGTTTGGTCTTTGTTGGCAGAACGCATGTTGGTCATTTGTTTCACTTTTGTAATGTTAACCGTAATATCATTTTCACGAGTGTGTTCCCCGACGATCATTCCTTCATAAACCTCAGTTCCCGGTTCCACGAAGATCGTTCCGCGGTCCTCCACATTAAGAATGCCGTACTGGCTTGCTTTACCATGTTCCATTGATACAAGAACACCCTGTCGGCGTCCTCCAACCTGTCCCTGGTGAATCGGCTGGTAGCTGTCGAATGTATGGTTCAGGATTCCGTATCCACGGGTTTGAGAAAGGAACTCTGTTGAATAACCAATCAATCCACGAGCTGGAACCATAAATTCAAGTCTTACTTGACCCGATCCGTTATTGATCATATTTAACATTTCGCCTTTTCGTGCACCCAGGGATTCCATAACCGCTCCGGTGTATTCTTCAGGCACATCAATTTGTACACGTTCTACCGGTTCAGACTGAACACCATCAATCATTCGTACGATAACTTCCGGCTTTGAAACTTGAAGTTCATAGCCTTCACGTCTCATATTTTCAATCAGGATGGAAAGGTGCAATTCACCACGTCCGGAGACAATCCATGCATCCGGGGAATCTGTGTTATCCACTCGTAAAGATACATCAGTTTCCAACTGGGAACGAAGACGTTCTTCAATTTTTCGAGCTGTTACATATTTCCCTTCACGTCCAGCAAATGGGGAGTTGTTCACCAAGAACGTCATTTTCAATGTAGGCTCATCAATACGAAGAACCGGAAGTGCCTCCTCCTGGCCTTCGGGACAAACGGTTTCTCCGACATTGATTTCTTCCATTCCCGAAACAGCAACAAGGTCGCCCGCTTTGGCTTCCTGAATTTCTACACGCTTTAGCCCTAGGAAACCAAATATTTTGGTTACACGGAATTTTTTCAGCGATCCATCCAGCTTCATAAGTGATACCGACTGGCCGACATGCATGGTTCCTCTAAATACGCGGCCGATTCCAATACGACCAAGGTAATCATTATAATCCAGCAGTGCAACTTGGAATTGTAGCGGTTCAGCACTGTTATCCACTGGAGAAGGGATGTTCTCAATGATGGAATCAAAGAGAGCTTTCATGTTTTCATCCTGCTGACCCGGGTCATTGCTTGCGGTACCGTTAATGGCTGAAGCATACACAACCGGGAATTCCAGCTGGTCTTCGTCAGCACCCAGCTCGATAAACAAGTCGATCACTTCATCAACCACTTCTTCAGGACGTGCAAATTCACGGTCAATTTTATTCACGACAACAATAGGAGTAAGTTTTTGCTCAAGCGCTTTTTTCAAAACAAAGCGGGTTTGCGGCATGCATCCTTCATAGGCATCAACCACTAAAAGCACACCATCCACCATTTTCATAATACGTTCAACTTCTCCACCGAAATCGGCGTGTCCTGGTGTATCCATGATATTGATTCGTGTACCTTCATAATTGATGGCTGTATTTTTAGCCAGGATGGTAATCCCGCGTTCTTTCTCAATATCATTGGAGTCCATAGCCCGTTCATTTACATGTTCATTCGAACGGAATGTTCCTGACTGATGAAGCATTTGGTCCACGAGTGTTGTTTTCCCATGGTCAACGTGCGCGATAATCGCGATGTTCTTAATGTCTGTTCTTAAATCCAAAGTAATCTCTCCTTAAAAATCCTATCTTTTTATTTATAAAATTCCCAGTACCAGTCTGGATATTTTTTCTCAATTTGGTTATTGGTTTTCAACTTTACTATTATACCACAAAGTACAACAGTCTTTTTCTTTTTTGAAAAATTAGTTACACTATACTTATAATGCGGAAGATTGGAGGGTTTATCATGAAAGCTGAAAATATCATTTTTTTAGTGATCGCCGTATTAACGACGTTCAGTATTGCGCTTATCGGTGTTGCCATAGGACAACACAGCTGGCTCATCGCCATTATTGCCATTGTCGCTGTCTTCTTCCTAATGGGCTTTGGCTTTTCTTTGAAAAAGAAGTTCAGAGAAAGAAACAATAATGCTTAAGCCAGAGAAACAGCTTTAGCGAACTTTATATATTCTTTTCCTTTTTCATCTTTTTCCAGACCTATTTGCTCAAAACCGTTCCTGTTTAAAAATAGGATCCAATCGTGGTTTAAGACAGGTGCGGCAGAAAATAGAACAGAGCTGAGGGTTTCCACTTTTCTGCAGCAATCAGCCACAATTTCCCGGGCGTGACCCTGATTTCTCTGTTCCGGATCAACAAGAATGGTACCAAGCCATGGCTTTCCATTAGAAGGAGCAGCGTATACAAGATACGTTGCTCCTATTTTTTGTCCGTTTATACTCCAGATCAGCCATTCTCCACCCGTCTTATCGTACGTTTTCATATAGGTTTCAAGCTCAGCTTCACTTTCGTTACCTGTCAGCCCTTCCTCCTCCAGCCAGCGCGGAGAGGAGAGAATCATTTTCTTTAAAAAAGGAAGATCTTCTGTTACAAACAGTCTACTGTCCATTGGCACTTGTTCCTGGTGAAATGAGGCCAAGGATTTCCTGATGCAAGGAAGGCTTTGCTGCGAAAATGCTTGTTTTATCGAGTACATTGACTGCCTTCCCATTCACGTCCGAGATAATCCCGCCAGCTTCTTTAATTAAAATATAGCCAGCAGCAAAATCCCAAGGCGACAGTCTCAATGTCACATACGCATCCAGGCGTCCGCATGCCACATATGCAAGCTCGATGGCTGCTGTGCCATACGATCGTGTTCCCCGTGACTTTCTCACCAGAGGCAAAAGAAGCTGATGGTCAATTTTCGGGTTCGGTGTAATCCATGTTGCATTCAGGCCAATTACCGACTTATCAAGTGTGGTATCTTCCAGCCTCGGCAATTTTTCTTCATTGAGATACAGTCCTTCCCCAGCCTTGCAGTGAAACAGCTCATTGCGAACCACATCATAAATGAAAGCCAGCTTTTCTTCTCCGTCATGAAACACGCCGACCGAAATGGCAAAGTTCAATTGCTGGTGAACAAAATTCGTTGTACCGTCAATCGGATCAATGATCCATACTGTGCCATCAAGGTTTTTAACCTTGTCTCCATATCCCTCTTCACCCAAAATTTCATGATCCGGGTATTTATTTTTGATTTTATCAATAAAAAACTGTTCAATTCCCTTATCCATATCCGTCACAAGATCCGCAGCATGTGATTTGTATGTAATGTTCAATTCGTCTGAAAACGAACGTTTAATGACTTCACCAGCTTCAAACACCCAGCTTTTTGCCGTCTCATAAAGTTCCGTGAGCTTTGCGCTATCCATTTTTATATCCACTCCTTGTCTCGTGATTCCTTTACTATATGTTACCACTACTTGCCCCCAACATAACCATACAATGCTTATTGAAAAAAAGGAGGTTCCCCCCTTACACCAAAAAAAACGACCCTGCATAAGATCAGGTTCGTTTTTTTTACCCTGTGTCAGTTGTGATCATGCCTCTAGTCTCACTAGCTCTTGACGTAATTTCTCCAGCTTACGCTTCGACTCATTGATTTGTTTTGTGTTTTTATTTTGTAGCGCATCGAAAAGGGTGGACAATTCATAGTCGATTTCAAGTTTTAATACAGGGATTCTGCGTTCTGCATCCGTTCGTTTTAGGGTTTGAATGACTTGTTTCATACACTTTACACATCCTTTCTCTCTTTTGTAAGAATACTAAATATTCTGATTTCGGATATTGTCTTCTATCATATGATTGACTTTGGCTTAATGCAACCTTATTCTCTTTTTTTCATAAAATTATATAAAAGTAGCATATATTGCGAACTGTGGTAAACTACTAACCTGAACGACAATTACGTTTTTTAGCAGGAGGAAAGACAATGCAATTTGATGGATTTAACGAGAAAGATTTTTCTGTATTTACCATTGATGGCCTAGAGGCGAGAATGGAGAAACTGATCGAACAGGTCAGACCGAAATTGGAGGAGTTGGGAAAACATTTTGCTGCGGAACTTTCATCATCCACTGGAGAAGAAATGTTTTATCATGTGGCCAAACATGCCCGCAGAACCGTCAATCCTCCCAATGATACATGGGTGGCCTTCTCAAGCAGCAACCGCGGCTATAAAAAGCTCCCTCATTTCCAGATCGGGCTTTTTGAAACCCATATTTTCATCTGGTTTGCTGTCATTTATGAATCTCCCGTAAAAAAAGAATTTGCAGCGTTATTAAAAGAAAAGCTGGATTCAATCAATAAGAATATCCCTGATAACTTTGTCTGGTCGCAAGATCACATGAAGCCATATGCCCTTCCACACCTCGATGTGAAAAACGGCAAACTTTCTGATTTTATCAATTCCTTGGCAAATGTAAAAAAAGCTGAACTTCTGTGTGGAATACATATTCCAAAAGAGGAAGCCATACAGATGGATGGAGACACGTTTATACATAAAGCGGATTCTGTTTTTCAAACCCTTATGCCTCTGTATGAGCTGAAAAAGAAGATATATTCCGAATAAGTTTGATTAGGCAAGAAGTGGAGAAGGTTTCTCCTCTTCTTACCACCATTATATTGTTGGCTAAAAAAAAGGTTTGGGTAGATTGTTTTTTATTTTTCCAATCCCACCTTAGCCCATTTACTGCGTATTTCGATTGCCTCATCAATGATGCGGTCCATCAGTTCCCCGACCGAAGGAACATCATGAATTCTTCCCATCACCTGGCCGGCCCAACCAAATCCTTCATCTGCTTTTCCTTCATAGATATAATTTTTATTCCGCTCTCCACTAATCAGGTCTTTCAAGTCTTCATACGCTGCACCCTCTTCCTCCCGTGAGAGAATGAGGTTGGTCCAACTGTTGGCGACAGCCCTTCCAGGAGCCCCGAGTGTTCGTTTTATAACGGCCGTATCCGTTTCTAGGCCGTTAACAAGTGCCTCTTTATAAGATGGATGGGCGTGCTCACATTCCTTTGTGGCAATAAACCTTGTACCCATTTCAATGCCTTCAGCTCCAAGAGCCAACGCTGCCATCAATCCTCTGCCATCCCCTATTCCTCCTGATGCAATAACCGGAATGGACACCGCATCGACAATTTGCGGTATGAGGACCATCGTTCCTATATCGTCTCTGCCAATATGCCCTCCTCCTTCTTGGCCAACTGCCATTACTGCATCCGCACCAAGCTGTTCTGCTTTTATAGCCTGCCTGGCCGATGCCACAAGAACGAGTTTTTTGACGGGTATTCCTTCAAGCATCCGAAAAATTCCCGCAGGGTTTCCACCTGTCATACTGATAACCGGGACACTTTCTTCAACCGCCGCTTCCACCATATGCTCGTAGGGGCGGCCGTGCTGTCCGATGGCAAAATTCACCCCGAAAGGAAACGGCGTCATTTCTTTTGTTTTTCTGATTTCTTCTTTTAAATGAATCGGAGTTTCAAGCGACATGGCGGTGATTTGACCGAGGCCGCCGGCATTCGATACCGCAGAAGCTAGTCTTGAATAAGCAAGATAGGCCAAGCCTCCTTGTACAATTGGATATCGTGTGCCCAGCATTTTCGTAATTCTCGTATTCATCCTCTTTTCTCCCCTATCCTTCTTTTTTGGTTTTCTTTGCATACAAAACTGTTAGAATCTGATATACTGTCTTTTGTTTTACTATGTACAAATATACAAAGAAACGAATTAAGTTCATTATAGATGAGGTGTCTGAATTGTCACAACATGAAACCCCTTTATTTACCGGCTTGAAAGAACATGCCAAACGTAACCCTTACCAATTCCATATTCCCGGTCATAAGAAAGGCCAGGGAATGGATCCTGAGTTCAGGGATTTTATCGGCGAAAACGCATTATCGATTGATTTGATTAATATTGCACCACTTGATGACCTTCATCAGCCCAAAGGGATGATTAAAAAGGCGCAGGATCTTGCCGCCCAGGCATTCGGAGCAGATCACACGTTTTTTTCTGTCCAGGGGACAAGCGGAGCCATCATGACCATGATTATGTCCGTTGTTTCGCCGGGAGATAAAATTATCGTCCCGCGCAATGTGCATAAATCCATCATGACGGCGATCGTCTTTTCCGGAGCCACCCCTGTTTTCATTCATCCGGAAATTGACCGGGATTTGGGGATCTCTCATGGCATTACACCTCAGAGCGTGAAAAGGGCGCTCGAGCAAAACCCGGATGCCAAAGCGGTCCTTGTCATTAATCCAACGTATTATGGCATTTCAGCCAACTTAAGCGAGATTGTGGACATTGCCCATAGCTATCATGTTCCTGTTCTCGTGGATGAAGCTCATGGCGTACTCATTCATTTCCATGATAAAATGCCTCTGTCAGCCATGCAGGCTGGAGCAGACATGGCCGCGACCTCTGTTCATAAATTGGGCGGATCCTTGACCGGTAGTTCAATACTGAATATAAAAGAAGGGCTTGTTTCAGCAAAACGCGTGCAAACCATTTTAAGTATGCTAACCACCACATCCACTTCTTATATTCTGCTGGCATCACTCGATACAGCCCGCAAGCGTCTTGCTACTGAAGGATACAGCATCATTGAAAAAACCATTAAATTAGCCAATGAGGCAAGAGAGAAGATCAACCAGATTCCCCTGCTGTACTGCGTGGGTGAGGAAATACTGGGAAAAGAAGCAACCTATGATCTTGATCCTACAAAACTGCTGATTTCAGTAAAAGATCTTGGCATCACAGGTTACGATGCAGAAGTATGGCTCCGCGAGGAAAATAACATCGAAGTAGAGCTTTCCGATCTGTATAATATCCTCTGTTTGATTACTACTGCAGACCACGAAAAAAATATTATGGTCCTTGTTCAGGCATTAAAAAAAATGGCTGAGCACTTCGGAAAAAATCCTGGCGGCAAACCGGTTCAGCCACTCCCGGTACACGTTCCGGATATTCCGGTTCTTGCTTTGTCACCGCGCGATGCGTTTTATGCCGATACGGAAAGTATTCCATTTGAAGAATCCGCCGGAAGAATCATTGCGGAGTTTCTGATGGTGTATCCTCCTGGTATTCCAATTTTCATTCCAGGAGAAATTATTACTCAAGAGAACCTGAATTATGTTAAAGAAACGATTGAAGCTGGTCTTCCAGTTCAAGGACCTGAAGATCCGGATTTGAAAATGATCAAAGTCATTAAAGAGCATATCGCAATCCGTTAAGAACAGACGCCTGGATAAACTTCCAGGCGTTTTTCAATATAAAAGGACCCGGCTTTTAGTATGCCGGGTCCTTTAACTTCCCTATTTTTTTTCGTTTTTGCTTGAGCAGTTCGGGCATTTATTGGAATATAACTTCGTTACTTTTTCATCTTCAAAATGTTCAATAGTGTTGTCACATGTTTGGCAAATGATTTCTCCCATCACAAAACATCTCCTTTTCATGTAAGCGCTTTTATTCTTATCTCTATAATATTATGTCACATTCATTTTGTCAACCTTTAATTAGTGTGTCATATTTATTGAATTAGGATAATTAATCATATTGTTCAGAAGCAGGTATATGGGGAACCGACTCTTCAAAAAATAAGGACAAATCTTTCGCTTCCTTTAAAGAATGAATTTGGAATACCCGTTGCAAGTACTCATAATTTTGCAAGTCATTGGCATCTAAAAGTGCAGAACGCCCTGTCTGCATACAGATGACCAGCGGCTTTCCGAAAAACATATTAGTGTGAACAATTCCAAAATCATAACGAACATCTTCCGTTGTAAAACCAACGAACCTGACCCCCACATTTTCTTGTTCATCGTATAGCTTTTCAAAAATTTCCACAGTAACCCCTCCTTTAAATTCATTCGTAAAACGGGCTGCTATGCTTGCAATATATCACAACTATATTCGCTGAAATGTGTTTTATAACATCTTGCAATTTATATCTTTTTCCCCTCTGACTCCACACATAAACCTTTATTGTCAAAATATTTTAAATAATGATAAACTTAAAGGTATATTATATAATGGATGATTTTAAAGAAAGCGGGGATTCGCCTTGCAGGAAAATGCTTATATTAAGTTAGTGCCGGCTTCAAAGCAACAAACCATTTCAATCGATGAAGTAAAGGATCTCTTCCATTATTACAAGGACATCACCAGCAAAACCGGTTCCCAGCTGGGTTGGCAATACGGGGAATCAGCTTTCCCCTACACCATTGAAGAGAAGAGCCATGCAAAAGGCCAATGGTTTTATTTAAACAGCAATGATAAAATGCGGTTTAAATACATTATGGTTGGGGTAGATAATGAAGCAGGATCCCGTTCGTCCATCCCCTATATTCAAGTTACCCTTCCTGAAGGATTTACCCATGGTGATAAAGGAAAAGCAAATGAATTCTGCAAGTTCCTGGCTAAGCATCTGGATGCCGAGCTTCATTTATTTAATGGAAGGATTATGTACTACTATAAAAGAAAATAAAACGGGTTAACATCACAGGTGTAATTTTAATGGGCGAAGTCCTACCTTTTGGTTAGACTTCTTTTTTTATGTTCGATATCCTATTAACTTGGGGGATGAAGGCAATACTATGAATGGACCTGAAACTAAAAAAAATTTCTTTAGTAAAGGTGTGAAACATTATCAAAAAATCGAACACAGTTTTTATCGTATCCTTAATCATATCATTAATATTTATTGCTCCAGGCATAATTGCTCCTAAACAATTTGCCGAGAAAGCAACTGCGGTTCAAAATTTCCTTCAGGATAAATTCGGCTGGTTTTATCTTTTGTCTGCAACCGCCTTCCTCGTTTTCGTCCTTTTCCTTGCATTCAGCAAGTTTGGAAGAATTCGTTTAGGAGATCCTGATGACCGTCCAGAATACAGTACGATTACCTGGTTTGCCATGCTGTTCAGTGCAGGGATGGGTATTGGTCTTGTTTTCTGGGGAGTGGCGGAGCCGATCAGCCATTATTTTACTCCGCCAAGTGGCGAGGCTGCCAGCCCGCAGGCTGCACAAAATGCTCTTCGCTACAGCTTTTTCCATTGGGGACTCCATCCGTGGGGAATTTATACCTTAATTGGATTATCACTGGCCTACTTTAAATTCCGAAAAAATGCGCCTGGATTAATTTCCGCCATTTTCACCCCGCTTATTGGAGACCGGGTCAATGGGCCAATCGGAAAAACTATAGATGTAATTGCCGTTTTCGCCACTGTCTTTGGTGTGGCCACTTCGCTTGGTCTTGGAGCTATTCAGATCAGTGGAGGGATATCTTACTTAACAGACGTCTCAAATAACTTTCAAACACAGTTTATCATTATTATCATCGTTACTTTCCTATTTATGTTCTCCGCTCAGACGGGCCTGGATAAGGGTATTAAATATTTAAGTAACACGAACATCATATTAGCTATCCTTTTAATGGTTGCATTGCTCTTTGCAGGCCCAACCAATTTCATTATGGATGCTTTTGTCCAGTCTCTAGGGAGCTACCTTCAATTCCTTCCAAGCATGAGCTTTAACCTTAGTACATTCAATCCAGAAAATTCTTCCTGGATTCAAAGCTGGACCGTCTTTTACTGGGCATGGTGGATTGCATGGGCACCATTTGTTGGTACCTTTATTGCACGAGTTTCAAAAGGAAGAACAATCCGGGAGTTTATCATTGGAGTCCTTTTGGTTCCGACCATTTTTGGCGCACTTTGGTTTTCTGTCTTCGGCGGAACAGCGATCAACCTGGAAATGTTTCATGATTTCCATATTAATGACATCATTAACAAAGAAGGATCTGAAGTTGCTCTGTTTGCAATGCTTGGCCATTTGCCATTGGGTAATGTCATGTCGGTGATTGCAATCCTGTTAATCGCCACATTCTTTATTACATCTGCGGACTCAGCAACATTTGTTCTTGGCATGCAGACCTCCAACGGCAGCCTTTATCCGCCAAATAAAATCAAATTTGTCTGGGGAATCGTTCAGGCAGCCACAGCTGCTGTTCTTCTCTGGTCAGGAGGACTACAGGGACTTCAGACCGCTGCAATTATCGCTGCCTTCCCCTTTGCCTTTATCCTTATTGCAATGATGTTCTCAATGGTAAAAACATTGCGTGAAGAACTCGCCAGCATAAGAAAATCAGAGCAAAAAAGGTAAAGACAGCATTGTCAATTTTGTTAAAAGAAATAAAACGGATGAACATAACGTACTTTTTAAAGCAGAAAATGTTGACTGACACACCCTTACAGATACCAAATAGGAAAAGTACAAAAACATGAAAAACAACATCACTTCAAAAAATGACCTGTCGTTTTGAGAAAGTTCAATGACTGTAAAATAACCTGCCCATAAAAGTACATGAAGCAGCGTCAATAAGCTAAAGGTTCTCATAGACATCCCCCTTTCCTACTTTATGCTTCATGGTGGCAGTCAACCCATAAATAGGATAAATAGCGGCTCCTGTTTCCCAAGGACCGCTTTTTTCATGTGAATTATGCAACAAAAAAACCTTCCCAGCCGGAAGGTTTTTTCTATAATAACTATTATTTAACGATGTGAATTGGAGAACCAAGAGCAACTTCGGCTGCCTCCATGGAAATCTCACCGAATGTTGGGTGAGCATGGATGGTCATTGCAATGTCTTCAGCTGTCATTCCAGCTTCAATCGCAAGTCCAAGTTCAGCGATCATATCAGAGGCGTTACCACCTGCAATTTGAGCACCAAGAAGTAAACCATCTTCAGCACGAGTGATCAGTTTCATGAAACCGTCAGTTTCGTTCATGGAAAGAGCACGTCCATTTGCAGCAAACGGGAACTTGGAAGCTTTCACTTCAAATCCAGCTTCTTTTGCGCTCTTTTCATCATAACCGACAGTAGCCAATTCAGGATCTGTAAATACTACAGCTGGAATGGCAAGATAGTCGATTTCAGAAGGATGGCCGCTAATCGCCTCAGCCGCAATCTTACCTTCATAAGAAGCCTTATGAGCAAGAGCAGGTCCTTCAACGATATCGCCGATTGCATAAATGCCTTTAACATTTGTTTGGCATTGCTTATCAATCTTGATCAATCCACGCTCAGTCATTTCAATTCCCACTTGTTCAAGACCGAGTTCTTCAGTGTTTGGACGGCGTCCCACAGTAACCAATACATAATCTGCTTCAAAGGTTTTTGTTTCACCCTTGATTTCAGCCGTTACTGTAACTCCATCTTTGGTTTCTTCTACGCCTTTGGCAAGAGCTTGTGTAAACACTTCTACATTGCCTTTTTTCTTCAGACGCTTGGAAACCACTTGGCTCATTTGCTTTTCGAAGCCAGGAAGGATTTGTTTGCTTCCTTCAAGCACTGTTATTTCAGTGCCAAAGTTTGCAAATGCAGTTCCAAGCTCCATACCAATGTATCCACCGCCGATGACTACCATCTTTTTAGGAACTTCCTGAAGAGCAAGTGCTCCTGTTGAGGAAATAACACGGTCACTCCATTTAAATCCAGGAATTTCAATCGGACGGGAACCTGTTGCAATGATGCAATTTTTGAAAGTATATGTTTGAGATGATTTTTCATCCATGATGCGTACTGTGTTTTCGTTAACGAAGTAAGCTTCCCCGCGAATGATTTCCGCTTTATTCCCTTTAAGCAAACCTTGAACTCCAGAAGTCAACTTTTTCACAATACCGGATTTCCATTCTTGAACCTTGCCAAAATCAACAGTTACGTTCTCTGCTGAAATTCCCATATCATCGGAATGCTTAGCATGTTCTACACGGTGTCCAGCATTGATCAAAGCTTTTGAAGGAATACATCCAACGTTCAAGCATACGCCGCCCATTTCACCTTTTTCGGCAACAGCAACCTTTTGGCCAAGCTGTGCAGCACGGATTCCAGCCACATATCCCCCAGGGCCGGAACCAATTACGAGTGTGTCTAATTCAATCGGAAAATCACCTACAACCATTTCTCTACGCCTCCATTACTAGTAGTTGTGGATCGTTCAATAAACGCTTAATATGATTCATTGCATTTTGAGCCGTTACACCATCGATCAAACGGTGGTCAAAGCTTAATGATAACGCAAGAACAGGTGCTACGACAATTTCCCCGTTTTTCACCACTGCTTTTTCTGCAATGCGGCCAATTCCAAGGATGGCAACTTCCGGATGATTGATTACCGGAGTGAACCATTGTCCGCCTGCTGAACCAATGTTGGAGATCGTTACAGATCCGCCTTTCATCTCATCAGCAGAAAGTTTTCCGTCACGCGCTTTAACCGCAAGCTCGTTGATTTCCGCAGAAATTTTAAAGATGGATTTACGGTCAGCATCTTTTACGACAGGAACCATTAGACCGTTGTCTGTATCAGCAGCGATTCCGATGTTGTAATAGTTCTTCCAAACGATTTCTTCATTGGCATCATCAATGGATGCATTAATTGCCGGGAATTCCCGAGCAGCAGAAACCAATGCTTTTACAACATATGGAAGGTAAGTAAGCTTGATTCCTTTATCAGCTGCAACCTGCTTAAACTTCTTACGGTGTGCCACAAGCTCAGTTACATCGATTTCATCCATCAATGTCACATGAGGAGCTGTGTGCTTGGAGTTCACCATCGCTTTGGCAATGACTTTACGTACACCTTTAATTTTTTCACGTGTTTCGTTTTGGCCCGCAGGAATTGCTTTTGGTGCTTCTTTCGCAGCAGGCGCTTCAGCAGGAGCCGTTACAGCTTCCTGATCTTGACTAGTTGTATCACCGCTCAAGAATTTTTCGATGTCTTCTTTCATAACACGGCCATTGTCTCCAGAACCGGAAACTTTGCGGATATCTACGCCTTTTTCACGTGCATATTTACGAACAGAAGGCATAGCGATTACACGCTTGTTTTCATCCACAAACTCATCAGCAGATGGTTCTGTTTTTGCCGCTTCTGTTTTTTGCTCAGGCTCAGCAGCAGGTTTTTGCTCTTCGTCTGCTTTAGGCTGTTCTGGTGCTTCTTCTGTTTCTTCAGATTCAGGCGCACTGTCGGATTCGATGGTTACAAGCACGTCACCAACAACAGATACTGTTCCTTCGTCTACTTTTACTTCAAGAATTTTCCCATCTACTGGAGAAGGAATTTCAACTACTGCTTTATCATTTTGTACTTCAAGAAGAATGTCGTCTTCCTTGACTTCATCTCCTGCTTTTACAAACCATTTAACAATTTCGCCTTCGTGGATACCTTCACCGATATCGGGAAGCTTAAATTCAAATGCCACTAACAACGCCTCCTATAGTAAAAAATTAATCATGCTTTAATGGATAAAAAGCCGAAAAAGAAATCAGAAAGATTTCTTTTTCAGACCTGTTGTTTAGCATTAGAAGTTATAAACTGTCTTCGCCTTTTCAACGATATCCTTATAATCAGGAAGCCAAACGTCCTCTGCTGCTGCAAACGGGAATACAGTATCAGGAGCAGCGACACGAAGTACAGGAGCTTCAAGGCTTAGGATGGCACGGTCATTGATTTCAGCAACAACAGTTGCACCTACACCTGCTTGTTTCTGTGCTTCTTGAACAACAATGGCACGTCCTGTTTTCTCAACAGAAGCAATGATTGTATCAATGTCAAGAGGGCTCACTGTACGAAGGTCAACCACTTCTGCGGAGATTCCTTCTTTTTCAAGCTCTTCTGCTGCCTTTAGAGAAGAGTGAACCATTGCACCGTAAGTGATGATGGAAACATCTTTTCCTTCACGTTTTACATCAGCTTTTCCGATTTCAATTGTATATTCTTCTTCCGGAACTTCGCCACGGAAAGAACGGTACAATTTCATGTGCTCAAGGTATACAACCGGATCATTGTCACGGATTGCAGAAATTAACAAACCTTTTGCATCGTATGGTGTAGAAGGAATAACGACCTTAATACCAGGAGCCTGAGCCACAAGACCTTCGAGGTTGTCCGCATGAAGCTCAGGAGTTTTTACGCCGCCGCCAAATGGTGAACGGATCGTGATTGGAGAGTGGTATACTCCTCCAGAACGGTAACGCATACGTGCAGCCTGAGCCACCACGGAATCCATTACCTCAAAAACAAAACCGAAAAACTGAATTTCCATAACTGGGCGGAAACCAGTTAGTCCAAGTCCGATCGCCAGACCGCCGATTCCGGACTCTGCAAGCGGAGTATCGAATACACGATCTTCGCCAAACTCGGATTGAAGGCCTTCTGTCGCACGGAAAACTCCGCCGTTTTGACCAACATCCTCACCGAATACAACAACATTTTCGTTGTTTTTCAATTCAGTGCGCATTGCATCTGTGATTGCTTGAATCATGGTCATTTGAGCCATATTACTTCGACTCCTTTGCTTTGTATTCTTCAAGTTGCTCTTTAAGATTGTGAGGAAGCTCTTCGAACATAAAGCCGATTAGATCAGTTACTTTCTGTTTTGGAGCTGCATCGGCTTTTTTGATCGCAGCTTTAATATCATCCTTCGCCTGATCAATTACTTTATTCTCTTGCTCTTCAGACCAAAGTCCTTTTCCTTCAAGGAAGGTGCGGAAACGAACAAGAGGATCTTTCTTCGTCCATTCACTGTCAAGGTCTTCTGTACGGTACCGTGTAGGATCGTCTCCAGCCATAGTATGCGGACCATAACGGTAAGTAAGAGTTTCGATTAATGTTGGACCGTCTCCGTTTAATGCGCGCTCACGTGCCTGCTTGACTGCAGAATAAACAGCGAGTACGTCCATTCCATCCACTTGGATTCCTTCGATACCTGCTGCAACCGCTTTTTGAGCAATTGTTTTTGCTGCGGACTGCTTTTCTACTGGAACAGAGATCGCGAAACGGTTATTTTGCACAACAAAAATCGTCTGTGCATTATATGCTCCAGCAAAGTTCAAACCTTCATAGAAGTCACCCTGGGAAGCTCCGCCATCACCTGTGTAAGTAATAGCAACATTCTTTTTGCCTTTTTTCTTAAGTCCGACACCGACACCAGCTGCTTGAATAATTTGTGCACCGATGATGATTTGCGGCATAAGAACATTTACGCCTTCCGGAATTTGGCCGCCTCCGAAATGTCCACGGGAGTATAGAAAAGCTTGATATAACGGCAGTCCGTGGAACACGATTTGCGGGATATCACGATATCCTGGAAGAATCCAGTCTTCTTTATCCAGCGCATATTGAGATCCAAGCATGGAAGCCTCTTGACCTGCAACCGGCGCATAAAATCCTAACCGTCCCTGACGGTTTAGGGAGATTGCTCTTTGGTCCCAAATGCGCGTATATACCATACGTGTCATTAATTCCTGTAATTCTTCATCTGAAAGTTCAGGCATAGCAGATTCATTAACTACTTTCCCGTCTTCTGATAAGATTTTAAAGGTTTCAAATTGTTTTTCAACCTGTTCAATCAAACTCATTAACCTTCACCTCTTCCTTCCTTACACCAATGTTATCCGCCATGTATGTAATAGGCGCTTCTATTAGATTGCCCAAAATTTACCGTATACATGACATGGTTTATAAAAAAGCCTTGAAGGGTCCCGATGCACAAATCATTATTGCTGTTTCCCTATTTAACCCAGGGTAAACATTAAGCTTGTACACCCTTCCTTTATATAAGGGCTTTCATAAACTGTATTACTATTTTTTTGAATATAGAGTAATACAATCATCTTAAACACATCATTAGTTTACACCTTCGTATATTGACCGTCAATTGTTTAATACCAATAAGTTATTGAATTATTTTTCCCTGGACTATTGCTGTTGCACCTTTATCACAAAGCGCTGTATCACTATCTGTATTCATCTGTTTCAAAACACGTTTTTTTCAGGAAATGAGCGATCTCACCTCCTTTTTCTAGCGTTTCGGACTCATAAATATGGTAGAATACAGAAAAAGCGATTGTCATATGAATAAGAGAAATCACCATAATGGGAGGAAAACCTATGCTAACCATGAAAGATATTGTCCGAGAAGGCAACCCCATTCTTCGCGAGAGGGCAACAAACGTTGAACTTCCTCCTCAGCAAGAGGATATTCAAATTGCGAAAGAAATGCTTAAGTTTTTAAAAAACAGTCAAAATCCCGAGCTGGCACAAAAATACAACCTTCGGCCTGGAGTAGGTCTCGCATGCCCACAGATCGGAATTCCCAAACGGATCATCGCAGTACATACCGAGGATGATCAAGGTGAATTATACAGTTATGCTCTTTTCAATCCGAAAATTGTCAGCCACTCCGTTAAAGTCACCTATCTCGAAGGTGGCGAAGGTTGCCTTTCAGTTGACCGAGATGTTCCCGGGTATGTTCCGCGCTACGCGAAAGTTACCGTCAGGGGAACTACAATAAAAGGCGAACAAGTCGATTTAAAATTAAAAGGCATGCCCGCCATTGTGTTTCAACATGAGATTGATCATCTTGACGGCATTATGTTCTATGACCGCATTAATAAAGAGAATCCTTTTACACCCCCTTCCACTGTAATCCTGAACCGAGCATAAAGAAAATCCCTGTCCATGTGACAGGGATTTTTTTGTCTATTCCACTATTTTCCTCGCAATCTGAAAAAAACAGGCGGCATACTATAACCAATTATAAAAAAAGGACGGTTATGACCACATGAAAAGGAAACGACGAATCATCAACAGATTAAAAAAACTCATTCATGAATATCCTTGCCTTAATCCAAAAAAAACGCGCATTTTGCTTTCGATCATCGATAAAATTCCCTGTATTTCCGCCTGTCATCGTGCCAATAATGAAAAAAACATGAAAAACATGCTTATTTCATTTATAATAGAACGAAGATATTGTTAATACTAGCACGGTAAGGAGACGAAAAAATGATTTTTAAAGTTTATTATCAAGAAAACAAAAATGAGGTACCTATTCGGGAGAACACTAAATCTCTATATATGGAGTCAACCTCCATTGAGGAAGTACGAAAAAATCTTGCGAGTTCAAATTTTAATATTGAGTTTGTTCAGGAGATTAAAGGGAAATTCTTAGAATATGAGCAACAATCAGACTCTTTTGAAGTGGAGAAAAGATAATTTATGAAATTTGTTAAAAACCATCAAACTGCAGTCTTTGCCCTCGGCGGCATGGGTGAGATTGGAAAGAATACGTACGGTATTCAATTTCAAGACGAAATCATCCTCATCGACGCAGGAATTAAATTCCCGGAGGACGAGCTGCTTGGCATTGACTACGTGATCCCGGATTATACGTACCTGGTGAAAAATGAAGACAAGATCAAAGGGCTTTTCATTACCCACGGCCATGAAGACCACATCGGAGGAATTCCCTACCTGCTTCGTCAGGTTAATATTCCGATTTATGGCGGAAAGCTTGCCATTGCACTGATTAAAAACAAACTTGAAGAACATGGTTTGCTAAGACGGGCAAAATTATATGAAATTACCGAGGACCAGGTAATTAAATTCAGAAAAACATCCGTTTCGTTTTTCCGAACCACTCACAGCATACCGGAATCGTTCGGAATTGTTGTGAAGACACCTCCCGGGAATATTGTACATACCGGCGACTTCAAGTTTGATTTTACCCCGGTCGGCGAACCGGCAGATTTAACAAAAATGGCCGAGATCGGAAAAGAGGGTGTTTTGTGCCTTCTTTCCGACAGCACCAATGCTGAAGTTCCGGGCTTTACAATGTCCGAACGCCGCGTGGGTGACAGCATCAATGATATTTTCCGAAAAGTGAACGGCCGGGTGATTTTCGCTACGTTTGCTTCTAACATCTACCGCCTGCAGCAGGTAGTGGAAGCTTCTGTACAAAATAACAGAAAGATCGCTGTCTTTGGCCGGAGCATGGATTCAGCCATTACCATCGGGCAGGAACTTGGATTTATAAAGGCTCCAAAAGGCACCTTTATCGAGTCTTCTCAAATTAACAGGTTACCAGATAACCAAGTCACGATTCTGTGTACAGGAAGCCAGGGAGAGCCGATGGCGGCACTTTCCAGAATTGCTAACGGGACCCACCGTCAAATTCAAATTATCCCTGGGGATACGGTCGTATTCTCTTCTTCTCCAATCCCAGGAAATGCATTAAGCGTAAACAAGACAATCAACCAGCTGTTCCGTGCAGGCGCTGAGGTGATTCATGGATCCCTCAATGATATCCATACCTCCGGTCATGGGGGCCAACAGGAACAGAAGCTGATGCTCCGATTAATGAAGCCGAAGTATTTCCTTCCGATTCACGGAGAATACAGAATGTTAAAGATGCACATTAATCTTGCCACGTCTTGTGATGTTCTGCCTGAGAATTGCTTTACGATGGATAATGGCGAGGTTTTGGCCTTATCGAGCAATGAAGCATCCGTCGCAGGAAAGATCCCTTCTGGATCTGTTTATGTAGACGGAAGCGGTATTGGAGATATTGGAAACATTGTTCTCCGAGACCGTAAGATTCTTTCCGAAGAAGGTTTAGTTGTTGTTGTTGTCAGCCTCAATATGAAAGAATTTAAAATTGAAGCTGGCCCTGATATTATTTCCAGAGGGTTCGTCTACATGAGAGAATCCGGCGATTTGATCAATGATGCACAAAACCTTTTGAATCAGCACCTGAATGGTCTTATGGAAGAAAAACGAACAAGACAATGGTCTGAAATTAAAAATGAAATCACCGATGTCCTTTCACCATTTCTTTACGAAAAAACCAGAAGGCGTCCGATGATCCTACCGATTATTATGGAAATCTAATGAATAAAAGCATGAGAGGAAAATTCCCCTCATGCTTTTTTTGATCGATTGATCATGCCATCAAATTATCTTCGAGCCGGTTGATATCCTTTTCTGCACCAATGACAATCAAAACATCGCCTTCCTGAACAGGCTGGTTGGCATGCGGTGAAACAATGACTTCATGGTCTCTTTTGATAGCGACCACATTGCAGCCGTACTTTGCCCGAATATCCATTTCTAACAGGGATTTTCCTTCTATCTTGCTTCCGGCCACCATTTCAACGATACTGTACTCATCCGATAATTCCAGATAGTCAAGAACACTTTTTGAAACCACCTGATGGGCAATTCGTATACCCATATCACGTTCAGGATGAATAATGCGGTCCGCACCAATTTTTAATAACACCCGTTCATGATAATCATTCTGTGCCTTCACCGTAATTTTATCAATACCCATGTCTTTAAGAATGAGCGTGGTCAAGATACTGGATTGAAGGTTCTCCCCGATCGCTACAATGACATGCTCAAAGTTTCGAACTCCCAAACTCTTGAGCACCCCTTCATCCGTTGAGTCCGCGACCACAGCATGAGTAGCGATTGAAGAATACTCATTTACCCGGTCTTCATCCATATCGATCCCGAGCACTTCCATCCCCTGCTCAACCAATGCCCGGACAACCCCTCCACCAAACCGGCCTAGCCCTATTACGGCATACTGCCGTTTCACCTGTCGTTTTGCCACATTAATTCCTCCAGCATATCATGTACTATTTTTTATTTAGCATATCACATTGTCCCCTCTTCACAAAACTACCATTCTCAATGCATTGAGAATAAACAAAAAAAAATGGCCAAGATAAATCTTGGCCATTTCCTTATGAAACAGGTCTTATACGTTAAGTGTTTCTTGTCCTGGTTTCCAGTTTGCCGGGCAAAGTCCGCCAGTTTGAAGTGCTTGAAGTACACGCAATGTCTCGTCCACATCACGGCCGATATTGTTGTGGTTAACTACTGCATACATTAATTCACCTTCAGGAGAAATAATGAACAGTCCACGAAGGGCAACGCCTTCTTCTTCAATCAATACGCCATAGTCACGTGCTACAACATGATTTGTGTCTGCAGCAAGTGCATAGTTAACATCACCAAGACCATTTGAATCACGTGGAGTATTGATCCACGCTTTGTGCGTATGAATAGTGTCTGTAGAAACACCAATTACTTCTGCATCCAAATCTTCGAACTCGTCAAAACGATCGCTCAAAGAAGTGATTTCAGTAGGACATACGAATGTGAAGTCCATTGGATAGAAGAATAGTACTGTCCATTTATCATTCTTCATGTTTTCTTCAAGACTTACTTTGCCAAATTCTTTGTTTGGCATTACAGCGTCCATTTCAAAGCGCGGAGCTTGTTTTGCTACCATGCGTTCTGCCATGTTAAAATCCCTCCAACTAATTAAGTTATTGCTTCACTATTATTATAATGCACCCTTACTTTTTAGTCAATGTTAAATAATAATTAATTTAAATAAGGGCCTTATAAATGACAACCATATTTACTTTCCCCCATATCATAACAAGTTAATCAAAAGAAGTGAAATAATTGGATTGCGGCGTTTACTCGGTTATACTGTTATGCATACTAAACATGTTAACAACAGAAGGAGGAGCAAGTATTAATGCCAGATTACAGAAAATTTACTGAGGTGGACTGGGCAGCTATGGCGATCAGCGCCGGAATTTTAGTGCTAAAACTCATTGCAATCTATATTATTTATATAGTCATCCGCAATATTGGAAAGAAAATCATCCGAACAGCCTTTGAACGAATGATGCATCGAAAAAACATGTCCAATTTCAGGGCAAAAACTTTGGAGACACTGGTTATCAGCATTTATACATATGCCTTAATCTTTATGGCTTTTGTCACCGTTTTTGGTCTGTTCAACATTGATATCCGAGGGCTGCTTGCAGGCGCGGGGATCGTTGGACTTGCCATCGGCTTCGGAGCACAGGGACTTGTCAGTGATATTGTTACAGGGTTCTTTATTCTCCTGGAAAAACAAATTGATGTTGGTGACTACATCACAACCGGCGTATTTAACGGGATCGTAGAGGATGTAGAATTGAGAACAACCAAAGTAAGAGGCTTTGACGGTACGCTTCATTATATACCGAACCGGTTAATCACAAGTGTAAGCAACCATTCCAGAGGCAATATGAGGGCTCTCGTTGATTTTAAAATCCCCACCACACCCCAGGTTGAAAAAGCATTGAGAATTATTAAAGAAGAAAGTCTTGTACTTCAGCAGGAGGAGCCCGCCATCCTTGAAGGGCCGAATGTTCTTCCAGTGATCGAAGAAGAAACTGGCCTAACTGTATTGCGCATTCTTGCAAGAACCGAAAACCTCAAGCAATGGAGCATGGAGCAAAAAATCAAAGACCGCCTTCATCAGAAGTTTAATGAAGCAGGTATTCAGTTGCCTTCCCCGGAAGAAGATAAAGCCGGCGAGCCTGGTACCGAATGATTATTAAAAGGGATCAAAGGGTATTCATGATATAGAATCCCATACAAAGGAGGTTTCGTATCATGCCTTATGATTCTCTTAAAGAACTGCCAGATTCAGTAAAAGACAATCTTCCGCACCACGCACAGGAAATCTTCAAAGAAGCCTTCAATTCTGCTTCTGAAGAATACAAAGAAGAAGAAACGGCTTTCAAGGTTGCATGGAGTGCGGTAAAAAACAAGTACGAAAAAAACGATAACGATGAGTGGGTAAAAAAAGAAGAGTAATAAAAAAAGGCAACAACATGTGATATCATGTTGTTGCCTCTTCTTTTTCTCTTTTTATCACTTTTAACTTTTTGATTTGATGTCCGTCCATTTCAATCACTTTGAATGTATAACCTTCGTGTTCTACTTCTTTATCAAGGTCCACATCAATTCCCTGGCTTAAAAACCAGCCTCCGATTGTATCAAGATCCGAATCATCAAGATCCAGATGGAACATTTCATTCACTTCGGAAATAAGTACCTTTCCTTCAAGAATGGTCACTTGATCATTTACTTTTTTGATTCTCGGCTCTTCATCTTCATCAAACTCATCCCGAATTTCACCTACGATTTCTTCAATAATGTCCTCAACGGTAACAATGCCCGAGGTTCCTCCATACTCATCCATTAATACTGCCATATGCACCCGGTCTTTTTGCATTTTTACGAGCAGCTTCTGTATCGGAAACGATTCATGGACAGAGATGATGGGCCGTATGTATCGTTCCAGCTCCTCTTCTTCATTGGTTACATGTTCATTAAAGAATTCCTTTATGTTCACCAAACCAATAATATGGTCTTTATCCTCATCGGCAACCGGATATCGCGTAAACTTTTCCCCTCTCATGATATCAAGGTTTTCCCAAAAGGTATTTTCTTTATATAAACAGACAATCTCGGTACGGGGAACCATAATTTCCTTCGCCAGTCTGTCATCAAACTCAAATATCCGGTTTACATAACGGTATTCGGATTGGTTGATTTCCCCGCCCTCAAAGCTTTCGGATAGCAGGTGGCGCAATTCCTCTTCATTGTGGGCCATTTCGTGTTCTTCCCCGCGCTTCAGTCCCATTATTCTGGTAAGGATCGCAGCGGAACGGTTTAAAAGGAAGATAAACGGAAACATAATAACGCTGAAGGCAATTAAGGGCCTTGCAACCGCCAAGGCAATAGCCTCAGACTTTCTGATTGCAAATGACTTTGGAGCCAATTCGCCAAGTACAACCTCAAAATACGTAATAACTGTAAATGCAATGATAAAAGAAATGGTGTGGATTAATTGCGCTGGCAGATCTACATGCTGAAAAACGGGATGAAGCAGCGTTTCCACTGTCGGTTCTCCCATTCCACCCAGTGCCAGTGATGTTATCGTAATTCCCAGTTGTGTAGAGGAAAGATAACCATCGATATTGGCCAGAATTTTTTTAACAGCTTTTGCATTTCCGTTTCCCTGTTCTGCCAGAAAATCTATTCGGGTTGATCGGACTTTTACGATGGCAAATTCAGTAGCCACGAAGAATGCGGTTATTAATATTAGGATGATAATAATGATGATATTGAATAATGCCATGTGGTTATCCCAGATCACTTATGTGACCAAGGAACGTCACCTCCTGCTGAAAAATAAGAGTAAAGATAATAAAGATTACCCTCTCCACCTAGCAGATAAACAAAGACAAATGAGGAAGGAACAGCTTAATCGCTGTTCCCCTCTGTTTTTTATTGCTGAAGCTTGCTTTGTACTGCCTGACAAACATCATCAGCACTCATACCGTCTGCGTTAATGACAGAGCCCTGCACAACTGCATTTTGCATGCCCATCACATTTTCATCCTGACCAGAGATCACACAGCAATCACAGCCGTTTGCGTCATTTTCCTGACGAAGCATAACCACATCAAAACCTTTAGCTTTTAAAGCATCGGAAACATTAGTTAAGGATTCCTCCACACCAATTCTTGCCATCGTTTCCACCTCCTTAGCATTTTTAATTTTTCCTAGGAGAAGGCGACTTATTCCTCTGACAACGAAAAAAGGACTACTCATTACGAGCAGCCCCTTATTTAATATGTTTTCTAATTTCATTTTGCTTTCCATTCGATATAAGAAACAAGCGTACGGAGAGCGACAGGAATCGCTTCTTCTTTCGGCTCGATCCTGGAATGGTGAAGACCGAACTCGCTGTCTGCTCCTAGCCAAAACATAAACCCTGGAATTTCTTTTAGAAAATAGCCAAAGTCTTCTCCTGTCATGGCTTCTTTGCAATGGTAAAATTCAGCTGTTTTTTCTCGCTCGAGGAAGGCAATGAATTCCCTCGTCAGTTCTTCATGATTGTACACCTGATAATAATTGGCGCCATAATCAATCTCGGCCTGGCAATCAAAAGACATTTCGAGACCCCTCACAAGGGATTCGATCCTTCCTTTGACCTTTTTCATGGAGTCGGAGGAAAGAGTACGGATGGTCCCCTCCAAACGGGCGGTTTCCGCAATGATATTTTGCTTTGTCCCGCCGGTAATTTTACCAACCGTCACGACGGCTGAATCAAGAGGATCAATGTTTCGTGCCACAATCGACTGAAGCTGGGTCACCAAATGGCTGGCCGCAACGACCATGTCATTGGCAAGGTGAGGATAAGCAGCATGTCCGCCTTTCCCTTTAATATCAATAAACAGCTCAGACGTGTTGGCGAACAAAAGCCCTTCTTTGACCGCAATTGTGCCAACCGGATATTCCGGAGCGATATGCAATCCGAGGATCATATCGGGTTTTTCGGACTGAAACTCTTCGCTTTGAAGCAAAGGAAGTGCCCCCCCTGGTCCTTCTTCTGCCGGCTGAAACACAAACAGCAAATCATCCTTCACCGGGTGATTGACAAAATAATCGAGCAACCCCAATGCGACGGACATATGGATATCATGTCCGCAGGCATGCATGAATCCTTTATGAAGAGAAGAAAATTCATAGGTGGTTTCTTCCTTAATCGGCAATCCATCCATATCCGTGCGATAAGCAATTGTTTTTGAAGGATGGGTACCTGACACCTTAGCAAGTAAACCAGTCTTCCATTTTTTTACGCTCAGGCGTTCTTGTGGCAGCTGAGTTATGAAATCTAGAATAAACTGCTGTGTTTTGAATTCCATAAAACCCGGTTCAGGAATTTGGTGCAGCTGTCTTCTAATGTCAATGAAACGTTGAGCTTCCATTCAATATCATTCCTGTCCAGACAAGATTAATCGTTCAGTTGACGCAATTCATGCTTAATTTCTGTTTTGGATTTTGTTTTTTCATCGATTTCTTTAATCACACGTGCAGGTGTGCCGGCTACCACCGTGTATGGAGGTACATCTTCGATGACGATGGCACCTGCTGCAACAACAGCTCCTTGTCCAACTGTAACTCCTTCAAGAATCACCGCGTTCGCCCCAACAACGACATCATCTTCAACAACAACAGGTTTTGCAGATGGCGGTTCGATCACACCAGCCAAGACGGAACCTGCTCCGATATGACAGTTTTTCCCGACAGTTGCACGTCCGCCAAGAACCACATTCATGTCGATCATAGTACCTTCACCAATTACTGAACCGATATTGATGGAAGCGCCCATCATGATTACAGCGTTGTTTCCGATTTCAACCTGGTCACGGATAATCGCACCTGGTTCAATACGCGCGTTAATATTTTTCATATCAAGCAACGGGATGGCTGAATTGCGGCGATCATTTTCCACCACAAAATCTTCAATTTTGCTTTCATTGGTTTTCAGTACGTCCTGGATTTCTTTCCACTCCCCAAATAGTACCCCGGTGTTCCCATTGATGAACGATTGAGTGTTTTCACCGAATTGGAGCCCCTCCAGATCCCCTTTTACATATACTTTTACAGGTGTTGATTTTTTACTGTTACTAATAAAAGAAATAATTTCATTTGCATCCATCATTTTCATGGTGTGTGCTCCTCCTTTAATACGTTCTGTATTGTATTAAACCACTAATTCAGCCAACATTCAAACCAAATTGTTTCAATCTTCCTTCACCAATTTCACGAAAGCTTCGACCTGTTTCAATTCAAGTGAAGCACCATGGCAGATCATCCATGTGTCACGCTTCATCTGCTCGCCATTCTTATTATGCAGCGGAACCTGATGAAAGGCATCCGCTTCACGTAAGGAGATGGAAGGCAGAATGGCATATCCAATCCCGTGAAGAGCCATCTGTTTGCATGTTTCGATCTGATCAACAATGATGGTTTTTTTCGGAGGAATGGAAAAGTGGTCCTGCCACCACTCCTGGATATCCTGATAATAGGTGGAATGGCTTTTAAACTGGATGAAAGGCTTTTCTGTTTTCTGTAACTCTTCAATAGAAGAAATATCCGTATCCACAAGGTACAGACTGTCAGAAAATAAGTGTATTTTTTCTCCCCGCCATTCCGGATTCCCTCGAACGATCCCAATATGAATCTGATCTTCATACAGATGCTTGATGATTTCACTGCTCCAGCCCGTAATGAGAGAGATATTGACCTGCGGATACAGGTTCACATATTTTTTTAACGTGTTTGGAAGCCAGTACTGCCCTATGATGGATGCCACCGCAAGCCTGAGTGTCCCAAACACTTCTTTGGAAAGGGATTGCAGTTCCTCTCTTACACGGCCTTCGTCTTTCAGCGTCTCATTAACATGGGATATAATTTTTTCTCCTGCTGCCGTGATTGCCAGCCCTTTTTGCGATCGTAGGAATATTTTTGTCCCCCAGCTGTTTTCAATGCTCTGCAAGCGCTGGCTCAGGGCTGGCTGAGAAACATACAGGCGCTCGGATGCTTTTCTCATATTTAATTCCTGAGCGAGCACTTGAAGGATTTTAAATTCAGATAGCTGCATGCTGCTCCCCCCTTCGGCTAAACTTCATAAGCAAAACTTATAAGTCTAACCTATTATATTCTATTTTTCATCTCTGCACGAAATATTTAAGATAAAAAGTAGAGATGAATCATAATGAGAGGATGAAAACCATGAAAGTAGAAGTAAAAAGCATTCACCATGTACAGCTTTGCATTCCCCCTGGTACTGAAGATCAGGCTCGATCCTTCTTTTCGGGAATCCTGGGATTTCAGGAGATTGAAAAACCCGAGAGTTTAAAACCAAATGGTGGATTATGGTATCAAATGGGAGAACAGGAACTGCATCTTGGCATTGAAAACATTCGTCTCCAAAAAGGAAAAAGCCACCCCGCATTCGAAGTGGCCCAGCTTAACACTGTAAAAAAATATCTTCTTTCCCATGGAATAGCCGTAAAAGAGGAAACTGAAATTCCGGGGTTATCAAGGTTTTCATTTCGCGACCCCTTCGGCAACCGTATTGAGTTTCTTGAAAAAACGACATAACCATAGAAATCAGTACCAGGAATTATCAACTTCTTTTTTTGGATTTTCTGTTTTGGGAAGCAGAATGGAAAACAACAAACTTAAAAACGACAGGATAAGAACACCTTTATAAACATCCGCAAGGGAAAACGAAAGGCCATTTTGCAGCAGCTCCAGAACCGAACTGCTCAGTTTGCTTCTTTTTTCTTCATCCAGCAAAATGTTAGCCGCATCAAGTGTGACCTTCTCATTTTCATTTCCATGACGGTCAAAATACGTACTCAGCCTGGTGTTCAGAATACCGCCAAGAACGGCAGCTCCCAGTGCGCTTCCTACGATTCTCATAAACATATTGGATGCCGTGGCAATCCCCCTCGTTTTCCAGTCCACTGTATTTTGAATGGCAACAATATAGGTGGTATTCGTCAGCCCCATGCCGCACCCAATAAGAAAGGAACCAGCACCAGCCCAAACCGGGCCTTTGGCAGGGTCCATAAAGATAAATACTAGCGAACCAAGAAGCAAGGCAATACCGCCTGCAACTGCTACGGGGCGGAATCCTATTTTCAATAGCAGCTTTCCGGCAATCGTTGAACAAATTGGCCATCCAACCGACATGGCAGTCAATGTAAAACCAGCCACAACGGGTGGCTGTTCCATCACCCCTTGAATATACGTGGGAAGGAAACTGGAAATCCCGATCAACACAGCACCGTTCGTTAGCGATGCGGCATTTGAAAGCGAGATTAGGCGGTTGTTCCATAAAGAAATCGGCATCAAGGGTTCAGGAATCCTTGACTCATGCTTGAAGAAACCGAACAGAATGAGCACCGAACCGATTCCGAGAACGTAGGTTTCCCATGAATTCCATGGCCACGCTGTCCCTCCCTGTATAAGAAGAACCATCAGGGAACTTACCCCAATCAAAACAAGGAGCGAACCAAGGTAATCGATATGTACTTTTTTCCGCTCTACGTTCTCATGCAGGAATTTTCCAACTCCCGCCATAGCTAGAATTCCGAGCGGGATATTCATCCAAAATACTAATGACCAATGGGAGTATGTAACAAAGAAACCTCCAAGCAACGGACCGACAATCGCTGAGATTCCCCAAACACTTGCAAGGTAGCCCTGAATTTTCGCCCGCTCTTCAATCGTGTACATATCCCCAACAATTGTAGTTGCGATTGGCTGCACGGCTCCTGCTCCAAGACCCTGAATCAAACGGTAAATGATCAGCTGTTTCATAGAGCCTGCCAGCCCGCACATAACCGATCCTATTAAAAAAATGATAATACCAATCATGAAAACCGGCTTACGGCCGAATAAATCGGACAACTTCCCATAAATAAGAATAGTGACCGCCTGCATGAGCAGATATGCGGAAAATACCCAGCTGTACAAAGCAAATCCACCCAAATCCCCAACAATGCCAGGCATGGCTGTAGAAACAATCGTTCCTTCGATGGCTGCCATAAACATGGCAATAATCACCGATGCAAGAACATACGGCCGTTTTGTCTGCGGTTCTTCTCGGCTTGCGGGCTCTTTCCTTTGGAAACTCTCATTCATTTGTCTCAACCTCTTTTCGTATCTCATGCGGCTCTACATGAACAGAAATACTTTCTACTTTATATTTACGCCTGAGTTCGGCTTCAAGCTTTTCCGTAATCGAGTGGCTTTCAATCACATTCAGATCCGGGTGAACATGGATGGTTACATCAAGAATCACCGAATTCCCGTGTTTTCTGGCTTTTAAATCCGTTACTTGCTTCACCCCTTGCACGTTCAAAATTTGCTTTTCTATCCTTTTCCCCTCTTCATAATCAAACCCGTCGGAGAGATTATGTGAAGTTTCGTAAAAGATATCCCAGCCGGTTTTGATGATCATGATGGCAACAAGGATTGCCGCCAATGGATCCAGCCAAACTACACCGAGCTGTGCTCCAAAGATTCCCACAGCCGCACCAATGCTGACAAACGCATCGGACCGGTTATCTAAAGCCGCTGCTTTTAAACCCTGGCTTTCTGTTTGGCGGGCAAGCCTAATATTGTACCGATAAACTCCCAGCATAACCAAGGCAGAAAAAATGGCCGTCATTCCTGCAATCATGGATGGAGGCTCGATTTCAAAAACCACAATACTTTTGATGGCAGAAATCAATACCTCGAGCCCAATTACTACCATTATAAAAGAAGCGACCATGGATGCAATGGTTTCCGCTCTGAGATGGCCATAGGGATGGTCTAAATCCGCAGGTTTTTTTGAAATTTTCAACCCGATCAGAACAGCCAAAGAGGCCAGAATATCCGTTGAGTTGTTTAATCCGTCTGCTACCAGAGCTTCGGAGGAATAAAGCCAGCCTATGCCCAGTTTTAGAAAGGATAAAACGATATAGGCTGCCAAACTAAGATAAACGCCTCTCTCCACTTTTGCCTGCACCTTCTGCTCTGCCATGTCCTAATCTCCCTTTAACCATACTCCTGTATTTGCAGTTAGGATGTCTAAACTTACTAAAAAACATCCCTGTTCAAGATCATTAATGGTGATAAATCATTTTCCGTGTCATTCCGCCATCAATAACAAGATTTTCACCGTTGATGAAGTTATTCTCCGGATTCGTTAAATACAAGCAAGCTCTTGATATGTCAGAAACGGTTCCAACGCGTTTTGACCAGTGCTGTTCATGGTCCACATCACGCAGGCCCTCATAGTCCTTTGTTTCAATCCAGCCAGGACTAATGGAATTAACTGTAATTCCCTCTTCGCTCAAGGAAGCGGCCAGCGCATGGGTTAAAGCCACAATGCCTCCTTTGGTGGCAGCATATGCTTCACTGTTGGGTTCTGACATGGAAGCACGAGTCGATGCAATATTCACAATCGATCCCCCTCCCTTTTGCTTCATTTGTTTTGCCGCTTCTCTGGAACATAAGAAAACGCTGCGGAGATTTGTTTGAATGACATCATCCCATTCATCCACACTTAGTTCGAGTGGTGATTTCCAAATCCCCTTTCCAGCATTGTTAATCAGAATATCAACTGGTCCAAAAATAGTCTGTGTCCTTTCCATTAATGCGACGATATCCTCCGGTTTCCGGACATCGGTTTCGATAAATTCAGCCTTTCCATTTGCTGAAGAAATCTCTTTCAGCGTTCCCGCCGCTTCTGCCTCCTTCACATCCGCAATAACCACACGAGCACCCGCATGCGCGTAATCAATCGCAATTTGCCTTCCAATCCCCTGCCCTGCACCCGTTACAATCACTACCTTGCCTTTAAACATATGTGGAACATCTCCTTTTACATGGATTTAGCTTCATTCGATTCCTGAAATATTCCCTTAAATTCTATACCAATAACAGGAATGATCTAAAAAAAACAGCAGCTGGCTGCTGTTTTTAAAGGTAGAAACTACTTTTATTTATTTGTTATTACTTACAACTACTTTTCCAATCGTTTTACCTGATTCCAGCTTGGAATGCGCCTCTCTCATGGTTTCTGCATTGAAAGGTCTCAATGTTTCCGTTAATGTGGCTATAATCTTTCCATCGTCGAACATTTTACTCATTTTTGAGAGAATCTCATGCTGTTTTATCATATCTTCCGTTTCGAATAGAGAGCGGGTAAACATAAATTCCATAATAAATGTTACACTTTTCTGCTGCAGTAAACTGATATTCAGCGGAGTTGATGTTTCTACGATGGAACAAACCTTACCTTGGGGTGATATAGCTTCCATCATTCTTTCCCAGTGCTGATCGGTACTGTTCAGACAAAATATATAGTCCGCCTCATAGAGACCTAATTGCTTCAACTGCGGCAAAAAATCCTCATAGTGGCTGATCGCATAGTCTGCACCATGTTTTTTCGCCCAACCCTTTGTTTCAGGCCGAGACGCTGTGCCAATCACCGTTAATCCCGACCATTTTGCAAGCTGAAGTGCAATTGATCCTACTCCCCCTGCCGCACCTATGATCAGTATCGATTTTCCCTCATTTACCTCAGGCTGCAAAGAGATTCCCAATCGGTCAAATAACCCTTCCCAGGCTGTCAGGCTTGTGAGTGGCATTGCGGCAGCTTCTTCATAACTTAGCGTTTTTGGTTTATGGGCGGCAATTCGTTCATCCACGAGATGAAATTCACTGTTCCCTCCTGGCCTATTAATGGAACCTGCATAATAAACTTCGTCACCCTCTTTGAACATCGTTACATCAGATCCTGTCTCAGCCACAACCCCTGAAACATCCCAGCCTAGGATTTTCGGCTCCTTTTCCACCCTGTCTTTTGGTCCCCTTACTTTCGTGTCCACAGGGTTTACAGAAACGGCTTTTACTTTTATGAGAAGATCTTTTTTTCCTGGAACCGGCTTATCAATTTCAACATCCACCAAACTCTCTGGATGGTCGATTGGGAGATACTTGTACAAACCCACTGCCTTCATTTTCTGACTCATCAACATTCATCCTTTCTTTTTTGTTACGTTACCCCAACATGCCAGAGAAAAACATAGGTCCAAAAATTCGCTGCCCGTCCAAACCAACATCGGACGAGATGCATAAGCTATCACAAGTACAAGTTCTAATCCTAAAAAAGGTGGTTGGCAAATGAAGTTCCCCCAAAAACATTCACAGGTTTGCATGCGGTTTAAACACCTGAAACCTGGAAATGTGGTGCGTATTCATTTACATGGTACGTCCGTTCAAGTGACCTTCAGACAATATGATCCTACTACAGGGATTGTTATAGCAGCAATTTCTGATGGCAGTCTTGTTAAATTCAAATGCTGTGACGTAAATAACGTTGAAAAGAACCCGACCCAAAATTGGTTGCTAGAAGGGCGAAGCTAATTGGATCCAAATAAATAGGGACAGCCGAGCTGGCTGTCCTTTTTAGCATATACCTTATTTACGTTTCGTATATCATACAATCTGCTTTCGCTGTTTTTTCTCATAAATTAATTTATGGGATATTTGTTGTATAACGATGTTGACGTCGTTGTTTTGTACTTAAACATGATATCTCAGAAACAAGTTACTAATAAGGATTACTATAAAATGAAAGTAAGAGAAAACAACAGACTTCATCAAGGACTAACAGGCTGATCTATTGTATAAGTTATGGTGATTTAAAAGAGTACTAAAAAAGCCAATGTTAACATCTAACATACTTTCTTTTAAAACCAAGTTTCCCTCTTTCCATTTGTTTTTGAATACTTTCGTAAGCGTTTAGGAAGCTGCTTTTCTTCTTATCCCGTTTTACTTCTACGATACCCACTTCCTTCGCGGTCTCGACCGCCTTTTCATGCAGCGGCAAAAATGAAACCCCCACCGTGTTTAAAAAATTATTCATTGCAGATTTTGTTCGTTCTGGCGAAGCATGAATAGAACCTTTCAAAATATCTAGCATATTTGAAATCTTACTTTCTGAAAACTCATGGTCTTTGCGATTCCCTAACAGCCAGCAGTAACAACTCCAGCCGGCAGACATTTTAAGTTCTTCGTCGCTTGCAATCCATTGATCAGCAACGTCTTGTGCAATTTCTGACTCTGATAAAGTTACTGCCACTACATAATCAGAAAGCATATAAAAATATGCTTCATCCAACCATCGGTTATAGTCAGCCTCAGTCATGCCATTTGGGTTTGCAATGATGCCTGCAAAATACATGGCATCGTAGTTACCTGTGGCATAAAGCTCTTCAGCTAAACGTTGATTTATTTTTATTATCTTTGCGAGTGGTTTCATAGCACCTGTAGCCACACCAAAAAGCGGCTCGTGCGCACCATTTGATAAGTAGATTTTTTTTGTTCGTTCCTTACCGAGCACTTCAAGTTCCTGCATAACTGTTTCAAAGTCCATTGTGCAATTCCTCCCTTACTATTTTTCTCGTTTCATTGTAACCGAATCGATTATTTTTTTATCAAGTCTTTTATTCCACACAATTTTAGCACTACCCTTTTGCCTTCACGAATCCGTCATACGCAATCCTCCAATCTGATTGCTCAAGGTGCCTCAGGATCACTTAGTACTTAAGATTGATCAGGTCATAAACTTTGATTTTATTTATGATGCCATTGAACATACCTATTCTCTGGACAATGGACGACCGAGAGAAATTGTTTGCCTATTCTTTTCACACTGCTAGTGACTCCAAAGGATTTATACTCGGCAGTTTAGTTACCGGAGCCAATGTACACGACAGTAGAATGCTTGAGCCACTAGTGAATCAATTAATTGAAAAGGTCGGAAAGCCTACCGCCTTAGCTGTAGATGCCGGCTATAAAACACCACCGATTGCCAAGTTCTTGATTGACCAGAATGTTCGTCCCGTTATGCCTTACACCCGTCCCAAAAACAAAAGAGGGCTTCTTTAAGAAATATGACTCAGAATATTTGCCCGGAAGGGGAAACTTTGCCTTATCGAACGACGAACCGCGGAGGCTATCGTCAGTTTGCTTCCGATCCTAGAGTAAAGACCCTAATTCATCAAGAGCTGCCAGTGTAATTTGGTGACGTCCATCAGTAGAATGTTTCGATAACATCTAAATTCTCCCCTCAAACCGTATCTGGTTTCATTCTACAATAAAAAAAACTTGTAGACATGAGACTTTGTCTACAAGCTGAACCGATCTTTTTAGTAAGATCGGTTTTTGCTCTTCAATGATGACTTTCTGCTAGTGAACAGAGCTTCAAAAAGAAGAAATTCATTGTTATGAGTACGTATTTTTTCTGCTTTATTTAATTTGTTTTAAAATAGGTGGTTAATGTTTGCTGAAGAGTACCTTTAGTTGATGCATACTGATCAAATGATATATCTAAATGAATCATTTTTCTAACTAGTTCGGCACGTAGACCAGTAATGACCGCCTCACATCCCATCAAGGAAACGCCGCTCAATACTTTTTGAAAATGATGAATGACCTCAATATCCATATCCGTAATGCCTGATAGGTCAATAATCAACGTTCGAATTTTCATCTTGGAAATCTCCGTTAAGACTTTTTCTTCAATCGTATCTATACGGTATACATCAATAACGCCAATTAAAGGAAGAACCGCAACAAAAGGACTGATTGGTATGATAGGAACGGACAAATGCTCAACCATTTTTCGCTGAGCGCTGATCAATTCATCTTTATAAGTAGAATAGCTTATAAAGAAACTATTGAGAAATTCATCGATGCCGTCATTGACCAGCTGCTCCATTTGAAAGATCGTTTCTCTATAGTCTGAAATGCTGCGTTCATTGGTGTTATTAAGATCAAATTCATACAAATAATGCCATATCGTTCTTCTAATGGCATGCACCCACTCCAACTTAAGAGTAAGGGTTAAAGCATGCTTCGCCCAGGCTACACCTTCTTGTTGAGCAAAGGATATAAGTTCGTTGTCTTTCTTTTCCACAACAAACATGATCATCTTCTCTGCGTTTTTCAAAAGATCGATATTTCCAGATTGTAAAATATCATTTATTTTACCCGCGACATTACCAGCCTCAGATAAAAGTTTGGTTTGAAACTCTTCCCTGTGGTATTTAATAAAATCCGTAATCTGTTTTTGCTGAAGCTTTTCCATTTGGTTTTACTCCTCCCAGCAGTTTAGAAATAGTCTCTTCTCAATATAAAAACTTTCTTGATTCCCGAAATCCTCTATTACATTCTTTATGAAGGCCACTTATTGCTATTTAACATTTTTACCACAGAAGTTATATATCCTATAAAGGATAATCAAACTTCATTATACGGTATAATCATATTTTAATTGTAGCAAATGAATAGCAAACAACTTCTTTAAATGCTCAAGTAAATATTGGTAAATAACAAAATAAACCGTATATCAAACATTCCAAAATCTTCAAATCATAATGTTAGAGATAACTTGAACCTTACTTATCACTCCTGACAACGCAATCACAAATAGCGACAGTACCATATGTAATGACTAAACGACTTCCTTTTTCAGTCCCATACGCCAATGGCGGAGAACAACTTTTTTCATTTTTTCGTATTGCATATCGTATAAAAATTTGAAGGATTATTTTTGGTATTTCCTGGTTCGAGTAATTAAGATACATAAGGTTCCTGTCCCCTAACGATAAACTGGTTGCAGTTAGGAAGTTGCTGTACATTCTTCTGGCTTGCAACAAATAGCGGAGGGTCATGGTAATACATAGTGGAAATGCCTCTATTCTACCTATTTAAATGCCCAATCTGTAAAAACATGCAGACAAAACGCCCATAAGAAGATATCATTAAAGTTAAGAATCATCGGCATTAGGAGGTATGAATAGATGTCATCTGAAAAAAAACTAAACTTTCAAGAGGCGGTTAAGCAAAGACTGGCTGAAAAAAAACAGCAGCAGGCAAACGGGAAATTTTCTACGAATCCTGTAAAATCTACAAAGCAAATGAAGAGCCAGCAGACGAAGAAGGCAAACAACCAACACCGTCGCACCGGCGTTTAATAATCATTTAAAACCCTTTCTAAAGGGTTTTTTTCTTTGTCTCTTTTCGTATAGATTGTTGCTATTTTGACCATCCCATTAGCTCAATTAGCAATATAAGTTAATCCATACTCTATTTAGACTTATCGTATTATTTTTTTAAATTTGCGACAATATTATTAAATTGATTAATGTAGTCAAAGAGTTTATTTACCCAGTCTTCCTCTATTTGTCTGTTCTTAAAAAATAATAAACTCATCGATAAGGGGAAAAACTTCTGCTTATGAAGTGATCGCTCCTCCCTTCAAATGAAGGAAGGAGCGCATCAAAAAACAAAAAAGCCCGTAATCCTTGATATACAAGGCGTTACAGACTGTTAATATGTATAAGTAATGGTGACCCGAGAGGGGCTCGAACCCACGACCTCTACCCTGTCAAGGTAGCGCTCTCCCAGCTGAGCTATCGGATCAATAATTATGTATCGGACAAATAGAATTATATCTCATAACAAGCTATCTTGACAACCCTTTTTATCAAAAATATTTAAAAAGAAATAGACCCTGAAAACAGGGCCCTTTTGATTCCATTATTTTTCTTCCCATTCAAAGGAAACTACGGATTTTAAGTTACAGTCGTTGCAGTGAGCGGTCAGATAGACCATGACGTTCGTACCCTGACCGATCACCCACAGGCCATCGAGATCAACCGTAATGGAAGTATTTGCTGGAATTACGCGTGTGGCGGCAATTGTCCCATTGACTGGGGAATTGGGAAGAATTCCGTACTGGATTTGCCCTTTTGGCCGTTCAGGCGGATTTTTTGAAAGATCTGCCGGTGTTACATTTGAGGACATTTTCCCGTTAAACGGAAGCGTTGGCTTGAAATAGATTTTAGCAACCATGGGATTGCAGGTCATGTTCGAGATGGTGATCCGCTGCAAGGAAACATCCACGTTAGAGCTTGCCGGATTGACAAGCGATGCCCATACATTCTCACCTGGCGGGCATGGACAGACCGAAAGCGTATCGGTAGACCCGAGAAAGTTGTTGGCCTTCGTTTCTTCTGCAGGACTGACCTCCGTTTTTTTCTCCTCTTTTGGATACTTGCCAAAACCCATATTTGGCATCTTGGGCTGTACCGGGATATTTACATTCATATTAGGACTTACCGGATAGTTCATGTTGGGACTGACCGGATAGTTCATATTCGGGCTAATGTTGGGATTCGGATAGTTCATGTTCGGATTCATATTCGGATTCATGTTTGGATTCATATTTGGATTCATGTTTGGATTGCTTCCCTGACCATAACCATATCCTGCCCCCTGGCCATACGGGTACATTCTATTTAGCATATGCATTTTCCCTTCTTTAAAGTTTACACATTATTACCATATGTAGATAAGCTATACTTGGTCAGTCTATTTGGAAAAATGGGTAAAAGAAAAAGCTGTCCCATAAGGACAGCTTAGTTAGCCTATTTTTTCTTCTTGGTCGTTCATGGCGATTTCTTCCTTGGACAATCGTTCTTCCTGGTCTCTGAGGCGATGAGCAAGACGGCTGGAAGCATTGGCGGCAATGCTTGCCACCAGATCGTCAAGAAATGTATGAACACCTTCGTTTGTTTTCGTATCCAGCTTGCGAATGATTCCCAGTTTGTACTTGTCGAGATGACCGAATGTCGTTACCGCAATACTTCCATAGCCGAAAACCGCACCAAGCGCAATCGTTTCGTCCACGCCAAAAAGACCTTCATCCATTTCAACAATGGCCTGCAGTGGTTCCGACAGCATTTTTTTCTCTGCCAGTTTATCCAGTTCGATTCCAACGAGCAGGGCGTGCTGCATTTCCCGTTTTGTCAGTACTTTATCTACACTTTCAATGCATTCAGTCATCGTTAATTGAGGAGAGAACGGAGACTGCATTTCAAATACAATTTCAGCTATATCGGGTATTGTGACACCGCGCTCAGCCAGCAATGTCCTCGCCGCTGCCTCTACATCCCGGCTGTGTACTCTCTTTGTCATTATGTTCACCTCATGTGCTTTCCTTGGATTTTTGCACAATAATCATAAATGTTGATTACATTATACCACTGTATGATAAAATAAAACGAATACTATGAAAGCGCTCTTTTCAAGATAGGAGAATTAGATATGCCCTTTAAAGGTACCATCGATGAACAAACCCTACATAGCAAGGAGCTGAACGAACAGGTTCCTTTACTGGTCTATTACCCGCCAGCATTTACCACTTTAAAAAAATACCCGGTGCTGATCGCGCAAGATGGTCCCGATTATTTTCAATTGGGAAGACTTGCCTCAACAGCGGACGAATTGATTCAATCTCAGGACATTGAGCCCATGATCATTATTGGAATTGCCCATCATCGTGGAGATGACAGATATCAAAAATACCACCCCAACGGCTTAAAACATTCCTCCTATCTGAGGTTTATGTCAAATGAACTGCCAACCTACATTAACCTTGAATTCAATACGTATCTCCTGGGTTCCGGTATGTGCTTGATTGGAGATTCACTGGGTGGGTATGTTTCGCTTGTTTGCGGATTAACTTTTCCTCGTACATTTGGCCAGTTGATTTTGCAGTCGCCTTATATTGATGCAAATGTGCTGGACATTCTGTATTCCTTTTCGGGATATGAATTACTAAAGTTTTACCACGCTGTGGGAACGAAAGAAAACGAATATGCATCGCCTAGCGGTGTAAAAGATTTTCTGACTCCCAACCGGCAATTGGCCAGCGAACTGAAAACCAAGAATTTCGAGTATCGATATGAAGAATTTGATGGAAATCACCTTTGGTCGGATTGGCAGAAGAACTTGATTCCTGCATTAAAGTTTATTTACGGGAAATAATCAATTTGTGAAGTTATAAGAATTTTTGATATACTAATCCAAAAGATAAGGGAGGAAAATTAAATGAACTATGGTATTGCCATTTTCCCATCTACAGACCTGAAAGATAAAATAAATTCATACCGCAAACGTTATGATCCTCATTATTCCATTATCGATCCTCACATTACCCTGAAGGATCCGTTTGTCGCGAGTGATTCTGAAATTGATGAAATTGTAAGTTATATTGAAAATGTGGCCAAGACTGTTCCTCCTATCAAGATTCATATTTCTCGGGTAAGTTCATTTCATCCGGTTAACAATGTTATCTATTTAAAAGTAAACAATACCGAAGAGCTTATCTCTCTGCATGAAAAGCTTTACGAGGGGCCGCTTCAGCATGAGCATCCTTATAATTTCGTCCCCCATCTGACGCTGGCTCAAAAGCTTTCTGATGTAGAGCATGCCGATGTTCTTGAACGTCTTAAAATGGTGGAAGCAGAATATGAAGAAACCGTAAATGAATTTCACCTTCTCAAACGGGATGAAGAATCAGACCGCTGGAACGTATACAAAACATTCACACTGGGGAAGGAAGCATAAACTTGAAAATCAAAGTCATTACTTCGAAAGATGAAGCATACAAGGATGCTTTATTTGTTCGAAAAGAGGTATTCGTTAACGAACAAAACGTATCAGAAGAACTCGAAGTGGATCATCTTGAGGATACGGCTACTCACTTTGTACTCTATGATGCCGAAGATCAACCGATTGGTGCTGGACGAATGCGTCCCATTGCAGATGGTGGAAAAGTGGAAAGGGTTTGCATTCTCTCCAGCCGGCGCAAGCAAGGTCTTGGTGATTTACTGATGAAGAGCATGGAACAGGAAGCCTCCCGGCTGAACTATCCCGCGTTAACATTATATGCGCAGGTACAGGCAGAGGATTTTTATAAAAAGCTGGGATACACCACAACATCAAAACAACCCTTTATCGACGCTAACATTCTCCATGTGGCGATGAAAAAAGCATTGAACAGATGACCATTGGTTCAATGCTTTTTTCTGTTTAATTATGAGTAATTTACAGTCCAATAGTGAACACTATCGGTAATTTCGCATCTTTTGGGGGATATCATGAACCTTGGTACAATTACAATTGAAATGGTCGTAGGCTTTTTCGCACTATTTTTCCTGACGAAAATTCTTGGAAAAACGCAATTGTCCCAATTGACACCCTTTGATTTTATTTCTGCACTCATTCTTGGAGAACTTGTTGGTAACGCCATGTATGATCCCGATGTCCATATCTGGATGATATTGTTCGCAATCAGTGTTTGGGGAATTCTCATGTACTCATTGGAAATCCTCACTCAAAAATCCATGAAATTTCGAAAGATTTTGGAGGGTTCCCCTTCGATTGTCATTCGAAATGGGACAATGGACCGGAAACAAATGAAAAAAAACAAAATTGATATCAACCAGTTGCAAAACCTGATCCGGCAAAAGGGATATTTCAGTATAAGAGAAATCGATTATGCCATTCTTGAGACGAACGGTTCGATCTCTGTTCTTCCCAAAAGCGATAATCAGCCAGTCACACGCCAGGACATAAAGCTGTCACAAGAAGAAACCACCCTCCCAGTGACTTTAATCATGGATGGAACCATTCTAACTGATAACCTCCCTACAGCTGGTGTTAACGAAGAATGGCTGTTAAAACAGCTTAAACAGCAAAACATTCACTCAGCTAAAGAAGTATTTTATGCAGAATGGAAAAAAGACGAGGGTCTGTTTGTGATGAAGGAAAATTAAAAAAGAACACGACATGTGTTCTTTTTAGGTTTTGGATATGATCAGAAATTGATAGCGATATGATTTAAGGCCTTTACCTTGTATTGCTGTTTGTTGAAAAATACAAAAGCTTCAATGGTCAGATTTCCGATTGCTTCTTTTTTAAACGGAATAAGATAATCTTGAATGACAGCTTTTTCCCCAGGATCGATGGAAAGGTCGCGAATGGGGCATATCCACAGTTCTCCTCTTTCCTTTGCCTCTTTTGACCAATCATTATCAATAAACATCCACTGATAGTTTGCTAGATTATCCTGATTCGTTTCATTGTTTTCGGTGGAGTAGATTTTTCCTTTTAGGACATTGGCTTCGTTTGGCTGGAACCTGAAGCAAATGGACGGGTTATGCAAAGATACAATCCCCGTATTTTCGATCAAAAATGACCCTTTGATCAAACCGCTTAGATCTTCCTTCATGATCATGGAATAATCAAACAAGCAAAGACATTCATAATCCCGTTTTACAAAGATGCTGTCTTCTTCATCTTCCGCTTTTTTCAGGAATGGATCGGGACGTCCATGAAGAGACAGCTTTTTTTCCAGAGCCTTGATTTTTTGCATGCTGTTTTCCAGTTTGACTTCCTTCTCATTAATTTCTTTCTGAACTGCAGTCAACAAATTTTCATAATCGGCAACTCTTTTTTCATAATCTACACTTTGGGCATGTGCCAACTGTTCCCTCAGCTGGATGACCTCTTCTTCAAGTCTTGCCCTGTGAGCGTCAAGTGCCTGAAATTCAGCCTCTCTTGCCGCATTGTTCACTTCTTTCTCAAGGGTCTCAATTTGTTCTTCGGCAAAAACCAGTTTTTTTTCAAGAGCTAACGATTTTTCCTGATAAAATTCAGCACGGGCAATCAGACGGTCATAGCTCAACCGCTCTTTTTGAGAATGCATTTGCGTCCCTCCCTAAATAGGCTCCCATCTCTATCTTATGTAATATGGGGTGATTCGTTCACTGAAATACAAAAAAAGAGCAGGCGATCCCTGCTCTCTAGACAGTTCATGAGATTATTTCATCTTGATGTCGTCAAAGGACACGCAATTTTCCACTTCAAGGGTGCCTTCTTCGACTTTTACAATGCCTGATTCAAATACCGTTACACCGCGTTCATTCACTAGCTGCAACTGGAATAAGGTTCCGGAATGTTTGCTGACGGTTGCAAAATTAAAGTCAAACTCCTCACCTTCATCGGTTGTACCTGTACCTGATACTGTAAATTTAAGCCCTTTTCCTTCAGAAGGTTCGCAAACCAGACTATCCTGATCGAAGCTGTCTGCCGTGAAGCTAAAGTTGTTCATATCGCCGTCTTCTTGATCAAACGTAAATTGTAATGAGCTGTCACTCAAGCTGCAGTTCTGGCAGATTTCTGCAAGGACGCCAAGACGACCTTTTTCCGTGGCATTACTGCCTGTATAACCACTTGCTTCACCAGATACACTGCAGTCGCAGCTCGGTCTAGGAAAGATATCCGGACATTGCGCCGGGAATACAATTTCAGGACAAGCGAACATTTCATCTTCTTCAGCTGAAAGATCATTGTTACGAGGTGCGCAGAATTTAGCAAGCACTTCAAGTTTGACTTCTGCTTCAATTTGGATATCGACACAGAAGGTGATGGTTATGGTGAAAGATCTTGGAGCCGGACTGTTTAGAATGACTGTTCCTGTTGGAATTTTGCAAAGAATGCGTGTGATGCGGCAGAATAGATCCGTTCCATCAGGATAACATAACACGAATGGTTCAAGGACAGATGCATCGGTCCTTACACAAGTAACAACCTTTCCGTTTCTGTCGACGACTGCAACTTCCACTTCGGAAGTAAACAAAAGCTCTACGAGCTGTGCTTCCACGAAGCTGCCATTCAGTGAAACGGTAACATCTCTCTTGTCTCCCACCTGCTCACACATAAATGTTTCAGTCGCCGCCATGGTTTCATCCCCATTAAGCGGAAAAACAGGAGGAGTAACCGGTGTCTGGCAGGTCAGACGCAGAGGACGGCGAGCCGGATCCGCTAAAGCTTCTTCTATCCTTCTTATCTGCTCTGGATTGAAACTAACTTGTTTGGTTACAGAAAATGTGTCTGTTAACCAATCGTACACCTTCTGCACCCTTATGCATTCTTCTTGGAGACTATTGGTAGCCTTCGGTATCGATTTCTTGTGATTTAAACCCATAGTTTCCCTTCCTTTCCTTATCATGTTCTGAAGATTCCATACATACTATGGGAGTACGATAGGTTATGACACAAGAATGAATGCCTATTTTTCGGGCGGTTAGGAGGATAGACAATATGATTCTTACATTTGAAGGCAAACAGATCGGACAGGTGGACACCAATTTTTTTCAACATATAAAACCCTTATTAAATTACTGGGGATTGCAATGGAATGAGAACTATGATGAAATCGAACCGGCTTTGTATGGCCAGTGTTATGTGATCTCAGGTCTTGAGCAAAGGGACCTGGAAAGTGTTAAAAAACTACTTAAGCATACGGATGTTATTATAGAAGAAAACCCCTCGGGAGTGAACATAACAGCCACAATATCGGTTTCGTTTGTTGCAGATCAGCCTGTACCCATCATCGTTCAAACAGAAAATTCCAAACTCCTCTATATTACTCCAGCCGAGAATACCGAAAACGCTGTTCAAAACATTATCCATAAGAACATCCTATGTAAAAGAAAATCAAATCACTATTCTTTTTCCTTCAGATGGAGGGAGAAAGAATATATTCCTGAATGGATTAGCTACCTCATCCTACAGATTGGACTCTCCAAGACATTTTCTTCCCTCGCCTCCATCTCTTTTGGAGAATTCCAAACAGGTATAAACCACATCTTAAGATCGATAAATCCCATGCTCGCTGATCTGCAATGCGAAAGAGAAACGAAAAAAATGAAAAACCCAAAAATCGAGCCTGAATTGAAGGTGCCTGACACCTTCATCGCTCCTCAACAGCTTATACCTATCCGAAGCAGTCCCGCAACAGTGTCACGAAATAAAAATCTTCATAACGGGCCAGCCATTAACCCATTTAAAAACATACAAATCCCAGAATCGACTATCAATCCGTTTAAACAAAAACAAGGCAAAACTTCAACCGCCATTAATCCCTTTCAGCCAAATACCTATACCACTCGGAGCAGTAAAGAATAGTATAAAATCAACTTACTGAAAAGGTGTTGGTGGAATGGATAAATCTCAAATGCGCAGCAGGCTATATCGTGATCGCCAGCAGAAAAAGTCAAAAAAATCACAAAGCAAACCGTCATTGTTTGACCCTGTGAAAAAAAAGAAGGGCTGCAAAACGTGCGGAAAAGTAACGTGGAAGCCTAAGAAAAATCAATGATGGCCACTAAAAAAGAAGGATCCCCCCCTTCTTTTTTTCTATTTCTGGTAGATAAACCTATTTTTTGTACAAGTAGGTACTTATCTATGCAAATTTTAAAAAACTCAATATATTATATTACCCCCTGATTTAACAGGAGTGAGGGAAAACAATTGAGGAGGAAAAGTAATGGGTTCATTATTTAATAACCACGGGTGCAGCTGCAACGAAGAAAGTTCCAGCTCCAGCTCCAGCTCCAGTTCCAGCTCCAGCTTTATACACAAGAAAAGAAAAAAAGAAAGCTCTAGTTCTAGCTCAAGTTCAAGCTTTATACAAAAAAAGAAAAAACGACAAGAAAGCTCTAACATCTGTAAAGGCTGTGCATGTAATCAGATTAGAAAGTTAACACCTGGTGCATTGGTACAAATCGTGCTAAGAGGCGGAGAAGACTTCTTTGATGGCGAGATCACATTCGCATGTTTCGATCATAAGACTTGCTGTGCGACTTTCATCTTGGATGGATATCCGATCATCATTGACTGCCGTCAAATCGTTGCAATCCAGCTATTCACGTAATAATTGATTACGAAAAAATCAGGCCATTTGAGCCTGATTTTTTTCCATTTAGAGAATAGGTTTTTTCGTAATATAAGGCCTATAATCATCGGTTTTAGCAATCACAGTGCAGAATTTCAAGATCGTATCATTTTTAATCCTCCATGTATGGCTATCCGGTTCATAGCTTCTTAAATAAACATAGTTATCTTTCGTTGCTGAGTATACACGGATTCCATTCTCTATACATAATTTACAAAAAGCTGCATCCTCAGCAATATTGGTGGAACTGAATTTTACCGTATTAAAAATTTCTTTTTTAAAAACCAACGTCCCTCCCATTAATAAATGATTATTGTATGTCCCCTCATTTTTCGCAACTGCCCCCCCAAACTTATTCGGATTAAATTCGGTAAGCAGACTCTGATCTTTAAAATACATAAAAATGGAGGTTTTTCCCACCACGGACGCTTGAGAATCCCTTAAAGCCTGAAGGGAGTGCGTCAAGTAATAAGGCGAATAGTAATCATCATCATCAAATTTAGCGATATTGCTGTATTTTGCTTTTTCCACACCAAAGTTTAAACATTCCCCCAATGTAATATTAGAAGGCAATTGATAAATAGAAATTCCAGAAGAATCAACAGCTCTTCTTTTCCATTTTTCAGCATCCATATTATCTTTATTTAAAATGATAATCAATTCTTTTTCTACATCTTGCTGACGATCAAAATTAAGGAAAACCTCTTCCATACAACTATCCCTGATTGTGCAAGTGATGACGGAAACCATACAAGCCTCCTCTATTCCTATGACATCAATGCTTCGATACAAACGGTTTGAAATCATCTGTCTTTGTAATAAATTGGCTTATACTTAAAATAACATCCACCGGCACCTTCCATGTGTGCTGTTCCTGGTCATCATCCCTTAAGTATGTGAAATTTTCTTTTGTTGTTGAGTAAACCCTCAACCCCGCCTTTACACAGTCTCTACAAAAAATCCGGTCTACTTCTTTGATCTGATCTGGAAACCTTACTTGATCCAAAATTGCTTTATAAAATACTAACGTTCCTCCTTGTAAATATTGCTTTGCAAAGCTGGTTTGATGATTGACATATTGATTTTCATTGCCTGGATTGAAAACAGCCAATACTTGCTTATTTTTCAAGTATATATATACCGATGTCTTTCCAATCACATCCGCTTTCATAGCATTCAATGCTGAAAGAGAATGTTCGAGATAAGCCGGTGAATAATAATCGTCATCCTCAAAATTTGCAATAATATCATATTTTGCGTGCCCCACAGCGAAATTGATGCAATTACCTAAAGAAGTATGTTGCGGGACTTGATAAACAGACACATTCTCATAATTCTTTGCTTTTTCACGCCATTTTTGTAAACACATACTATCTTGATTTAGTACAATGATTAATTCTTTTTGATCGTAATTTTGATTCTTGTAATTATCAAATATATTTTCCATGCAAGAGTCCCTAATTGTACAGGTAATAACAGATACCATATTATCTCCTTTTTATCTATGGCTTTTTATAACCGCTTGGATGATTTAAAAACCACTGCCATGCGGATTCAATCATATCTTTCAGGTCAAACTGTGCCTTCCAGTTAAACTCTTTTTTCAACAAATCTGCACTGGCAATGAGTGCGGGAGGATCTCCATCACGCCTTTTTGCATATTCCACAATGGCTTTTCTGCCGGTAATCTTTTCGCACATTTTTATGATTTCATTCACACTTATTCCTTTTTCATTCCCTACGTTATAAACTCTGTTGGCAACCCTGTTATCCAGCAATGCTTCAAGTGCAAGGAGGTGGGCATTACTTAAGTCTGTAACATGGATATAATCTCTAATGCAGGTTCCGTCTTTTGTCTCATAATCATTGCCAAACACAAAAATTTTTTTCGTCTCGCCTAGTAAATGTTTTAATATATTTGGAATCAAATGGGTCTCAGGTGTATGGTCCTCTCCCAATTCTCCCGATTCAATGGCACCTGCTACATTAAAATACCGCAGAGCAATATATTTTAGCGAATAGGCTGATGAAAAGTCTCTTAAAAGCTGCTCGCCAATTAATTTGGTCCAACCATAAGGATTAATAGGAATTGCAGGAGTAGTTTCATTTATTATCTTGCACGGTGGTTTCCCGTAAACTGCACATGAAGAAGAGAAAACCATTTTCTTAACATGATATTGCTCCATCATTTTCAATAGGGTTATCATTCCATTGACGTTGTTGCTATAATATACTGCGGGTTTTTCAACCGACTCTCCTACGTATGCATTTGCTGCAAAATGCATAACTGCACGAACAGGGTATTTTGAAAAGATTTCCCCTAAGTCTTTAGGGTTTCTTACATCCCCTTTTACAAATATTGCTTTAGGATCAATCGCTTCCTGATTGCCTGTTGACAAATTATCAATTACAACAACCTGATAACTTTTCATGATTAAAGCTTTGACTACGTGACTCCCAATGTATCCTGCTCCTCCAGTCACAAGAATCATGGCATCTCTCCTATTCTCCTCATTTATTATCCTATCCTAATTTCTTTTTCGAATAAGTGCAGAGCCCTGCCTACGATTTGGTCCATATTATAATACTTGTATTCTGCCAATCTTCCGGCAAAAATCACTTTGTCTTTAATCGTTTGCGCTTCCGTTTCATATAACCTATATTGCTCCCTGTATTCTTTTTTGGGAACCGGATAATATGGGTCATTAATGCCTATTTTATAGGCTTCCGGATATTCTCTTGCAATCGTTGTTCCCAGGATGTTCTTTTGGTGTGTTAATTTTTTAAATTCCGTAATGCGCGTAAATTCATACTCATTTGGATAATTGATCTGGCCTGCTTCTTGAAATTCCTCCTTATTGTGGAATTCAAATTCGAACCGTAAGCTTCTGTAGGGCAGTTGGCCAAATTTATAGTCAAAATACATATCGATAGGGCCGGTAAAAATTAGTTTGTTATAATGAACATCTGTTATGATTTCTTTGTAGTCGGTATTTAACAATACTTTGATGTTTGGGCTGTTTATCATTCTCCTAAACATTTCAGTATATCCATGCTTTGGAAGTGCTTGATATTTATCTTGAAAGTACCGATTGTCTCTGGAAATGATAATAGGTACCCTTCCTGTTACAGACGCATCCAGCTCTTCGGGCCTTACCCCCCATTGTTTTACCGTATATCCATGAAATACCTTTTCATAAATGTAATCTGCGAGAGTTTTCAGCTGTTTATTTTTGTTATTTTGAAGCTGTTGAATCGTTATCTTTTCGCCAAACTTATATTGTTCCAACAAGGCGTCTTCAATTGCTTTAGCGTTTGATGAAGGAAATAGTTGATTTAGGGAGTTGAGGTTAAAGGGAATGGGTACCATTACTCCATCAAGCATACCAAGCACTCTGTGATAATATGGAGTCCATTCCGTATAGGTTGAAAGATAATCCCATACTTTCTTCGAATTCGTGTGAAAAATATGCGGACCAAATTTATGAACGAGTACTCCATGTTCATCAAAATGATCATAGGCATTACCTGCAATATGGTTTCTTTGTTCCACAATGAGGACCCTTTTTCCCAAAATGCTGGAAATTCTTTCAGCCATTACACAACCCGAGAAACCCGCTCCTACAATTAAATAATCGAATTTCATCTTTTCCTCCCCAGAATTGGGATTATATGCTTTATGTATGCAGTAAAGGAGTTTCCTATGTATTTTCCAAGGAAATAAAAGAAAAAAATCCTGTTTTTTATACAGGATTTTGATTTGGCAGCAGTTGTGCCAGCTGCTGCCAGCCACAATATTTTCTAAAAACTGGACGATATAAATCACCCCATTTTTTTAACGTATGATAGATGTGCCATTCAAAAACTTCATTATAAAGATCTATTTTTTTTGTGGCATTATTTGCATGCTGCCTGTAATTATAGAGCATCTCATCGATCCAGTGAATAGTAAAATGTTCAATAAGCAAGGCATCCATTCGTTTATCTTCAAGATGACGTCCATCCCATGGATCATCGGTCGGCCATCCACCTACTTGTTTCAGAGCTGACGTTCTGTAAAAACGGGGAAAAGGTACATCGTTAGATAATAAAAATTCATACCTATCACTATAGGAACGTCCACCAATGCGAGGTACTTCCAATAATTTATTCCCTTCTCGATCTTCATAAACATCTGTTTTATTGCCCCAAATCAGTGCCACTTGCTCTGAAACCTTTTCTGCTTCATTTCTTAGTTTTTCAATGGTATCAAAAAAAAGCCAATCATCTGCATCAAGCTTCATTATATAAGGCGTATCAATAACGGCTAGACCCTCGTTTTGTGCTTTTGACTGACCGACATTTTCTTTCAAACGGATTAATGTAACCCTGGGATCATTTAAATAGTGCTCGACAGAAGCAAGGCTTTTATCTGTGGAGGCATCATCCACCAAGACAATTTTCCATTTATTGTACGTTTGTCTGAACACACTTTCCAGCGCATCCTTTAAAAACATTCCAGGATTATAGGAAGGGATCAAAACGGTAACATCATAATTTTTCATAAATCGCTCCATGTTCTTCATTATTCTTATCTAATCTCATAAAGACGATAACTGGTTATTGGGGTGTACTTTATTTAATAATACCGGATTTACATCTTCATAAAGAGACAACAGAACCGGGTGGTTAAATAAATATGCCCTATTTACGAATAAAAACATATTTTGAGCATACCACCATCCAACTGTATCACTGTTCCACACCTTATCCCTTATACAGTCAATGACCAGGAAATCGTGTTTTTTAAATTTTTCTATCCAATAATCAGGCCACTGTTCGTTTACATGGTGATCACCGCCCTGATCAGGTATAGCTGCTGAAAATAATACAATTGAACCGTGATTCACAAGGGATTGCACAAAGGTATCAGCACAATGCTCAGGTAGATGTTCCGCTACTTCAAGCGACATGACCAAATCAAATGATCTTCCTAAATCAAGAAGATTCTCCAAGTTATACGGGAAGAACTTTCTTCTCGGTATATCCAGCTGCCTCCTGTCCACATAATCACCATCAACACCAAGAATATCTCTTATTCTATATTTCTTCTTAAAAACCGTTAACCACGTTCCCGTCCCACATCCAACATCTAAAACTGATTTTGGCTGGATTAATTCCATTACGATGGGGACAACCCCATGTGCGGATGATAATGAATCTTGCCTTTTGCTTTTAAAGAACTCTTTCGAATACATTTATTTGCTCTCACCTCAAATAAAAATCCTCTTTCTCTTTTAAATTATTCCAAAAACAATAAATTGGTTGGGCATTAAATAGTTTTATATCCTTCAGACATCACCTATTTATGTAACGTTTTTCAGTATAAATGCATAATGTAACATATATTTTTATGATAGATAAAATACTAATTTGTGAGTCTGGTGGTGTTTTTTATTGAAAGGAATAATTTTAGTAGCCGGAAAAGGTACAAGACTTCAGCCTTTTTCGTTATCAAGGGCCAAAACCTTAATCCCAGTTGCTAATAAGCCCTTACTAGAATATTGTATTGAAAGCCTGAAAAAAATAGGCATAAACGAAATTGGCATTGTATTAAACCCTGCACAAACAGATATTTGTGAGTATATAGATCATCGACCGACCGACAATACTTCGATTACACTGATTTACCAGCCGAAAGCAAATGGAATCGGAGATGCGGTGAAGCAAGCAGCGGATTTTTTGAAGACGGAGCCATTTATTCTTTTATTGGGAGATAACTTAATCAATGAATCGCTTTTATCCCTTAAAGAAGCTATCCTGTCAAGTTCAATCAACGGTGCTGTACTGATTACAAGGGTCTTTAATCCTAGTGATTATGGAATCGCCCACGTAGAAAACAACAAAATCATTAAAGTGGAAGAAAAACCAATAAATTCAACCTCAAATCTTGCCATAATTGGAGCATATGCGTTTGACTCCAATGTGCTCACTGCCATTAACCATATACAGCCCTCCTCAAGGGGAGAGTACGAAATTACTGACGCCATTCAATGGTTAATTAATCATCAATATAATATCTCTTATCAAATTACTAATAAGGAATACTCCGATGTAGGCACAATAGAACGATGGTTTGAAGCAAACCGCTGGGTTTTAGATTCCCTGAATCGATCAGAGGAGACAACAGACCCTTCAACCATCATCAAAAACTGCAAGTTGATTCCGCCCGTTCATATTGATAAAAACTGTGTGCTAACAAATTCGACCATAGGTCCGTATGTATCTGTTTCACAGGGTGCCGTTATAGATAACTGCAGGATTCAAGACAGTATAGTTTTGGAAAATGTTTATGTGAGTGATGTCTCTTCTTTAATTACTCATAGTATTTTCGGAAAAGGGACAAAAATCGATAAACTGCACATAGAAACTGCTTCCGTTGAATGTATTTTTTTTGATGACACTAAAATAATATCCAAGTAAGGTGATGTGAAATATGATTTTTTGTACATCTGTCTGTTTAAATCATTTGGCAAAGGCAAAAATATTGGCCAATTCACTAAAAAAGCATATGCCGGAAAGTAAATTGGTTATTTGTTTACTCGAAAAAAGCTTGCCTGCCCATTTATTGGACGACCAAGATTTTCATGAAGTGGTATTGGCTAAGGATATGGGCTTTACAAACTTCGAATCCACTATATTTAAATATAATCAATACGAAGCGGCATGTGCTTGTAAAGGACAACTTATAAAATATGTCTACAGCAAGTATAAAGATGTGGAATTTTTTAGTTATATTGATTCAGATACTCAAGTGTTTTCCCGTTTTGATGAAGTATTTGCTGCCTTTAAAACGCATTCTATTGTATTGACTCCCCATTATAATGAACCGCCAAAAAACACATACACCATTTGGGGGGAAAATGCAGAAATTCTGATTCTAAGAGTCGGTATCATTAACGGCGGGTACATTGGAGTTAAACGTTCAATGGAAGCAGAAGCAATGCTGGATTGGTGGACAGCAAGACTTGAACACTATGCTTTTAATGATGCGGAACAAGGACTGTTTACCGACCAGAGATGGCTAACAGCAGCCTTAATATTGTTTGATAAGATTTATGTACTGAAACATGACGGTTATAATGTGGCATTCTGGAATATAAACCAGCGCAGCATCAGCATGAAAGATGGCGTAAATTATGCTAATGGTAAACCTTTTCGATTTTTTCATTTTTCAAACATACATTATCTCCGGGATAACCTTCCAGACAATCCGTCTATATATAAAGTAGTACATCATTACATTACTCTAATAGAGGAGAATGAAAAACTCTATCCTGCCCATTTTGAATGGAGTTATGATTTTTTTGATCATGGTGAACGGATAGAAGATAACTCACGATCAGTGTTTAAATATAATACTAAATTTAATGCACATAATACAAATCCCTATTCTCTTACCAATAAAGCCATTAAACGGTTAAAACGTAAGAGGCAGGTGAGAAAACATTGATTTTCTGTACTTCTGTTTGCATGAACCACCTGGCAATGGCCAAGGCACTGGCACAATCCATTAAAAAGCACCATCCAGAATCAAAAATCGTTGTCTGTCTGATTGAAAAACACCTTCCTGTTTCTGTAGATGGATTAGACCTGTTTGATGAAATCGTTTTGGCGAAGGATATGGGATACCTTCATTTTGAACAAACCATATTTAAATATAATCAATATGAAACAGCAGGGTTCAGCAAAGGACAGCTATTTCGGTATATTTTTCAAAAGTATCCAAATGAAGAACATGTCGTTTTCCTGGATGGAGATACCCTAGTTTTTGGACCTTTCATAGAGATTGAGGATGCCTTGCGCTTACATTCGATTGTTTTAACACCACATATTTTAAACCCCGTAACAAACCAAGCCTATTTATCTTCGGAATTAGCACTCTTGTACACCGGAAATTTTAATACAGGTTTAATTGCACTTAAACGATCCAACGAGTCTTTGGAATTTTTGGATTGGTTCTGCTCCCGGTTGAACCACTACTGTTATACCAATCCTCCAAGAGGATTATACAATGAACAAAAGTGGATGGAACTTGTCCCTGTTTTTTTTGATAAAGTCATGAATGTAAAACACCCCGGATACAATGTAGCGAATTGGAATCTATTTGAAAGAAATATTACACAAAAAAGCGGCAACTATATAGTAAATGATCACCCTTTACGATTTTTTCATTTTTCTGGGCTGGATTTTATAACTGACACCCTGTATTTAATAAACAATGAAACAACAACCCACGGTATTGACATTCTGAATGAATATCAAAGATTGTTAAAGCATCATGGCCACCTGGATTTATTAAACATTCCGTGGAGTTATGATTACTTTGATAACGGCAGGATGATAAGTGATCAAATACGTACTATTTATAAAAATAATGTTTTAGTACAATCAGAAATCATCAATCCCTTTAGTGAAGACCGGCGTGCTTTTAAAAAATATACAAACTAATTAAAAGGTTGAAAGCAGGAACCGCGTTAAATTTTAGCTATAGCCGTTTCCTTTTATTGGGTATATTCATATTTTATAATAGTTAAAATTAACGGGGGTGTTTTATTGAATGTTTTAATTATCGGGGCAGGTTATGTAGGAACAACTACCGGTTTAATATTTGCTGAATTGGGACATTCGGTAACAGTGATAGATGTTGATCAAAAGAAAATAAATGATTTGCAGAAAGGCATCCTATTTTTTTACGAACCCGGTTTAGATACGCTACTTACTAAGCACTTAGCTTCGGGAAACATCACCTTTGAAATGGATCATCAAAAAGCTATAAAAGATAATCCCCTTATTTTCATCTGTGTCGGTACTCCGCAAAATCAAGATGGAAGTGCCAATTTGGAATTTTTACGAGAAGCTTCTGAATTCATTGGTTCAAACCTGTATGAATACAAAACTATCGTCATCAAAAGCACTGTACCTGCGGGAACCTCTAAACAAGTAAAGCGGTGGATCGAATATACAAAGAAAGATCCTGTCTCTTTTGACGTATTATCCAATCCGGAGTTTTTAAGAGAAGGCAGTGCTTTACATGATGCCCTTTATCCAGACCGAATCATTCTTGGAAGTGAAAATGATAAAGGAACCGCACTCCTCCAAGAGCTATATAAGGGAATAAAGGCACCATTTATAGTTACTTCACCAAGTGCTGCAGAATTAATTAAATATACGGCTAATTCATTTTTGGCAACTAAAATTTCATTCATTAACGAAATAGCCATACTTTGTGACAAATTGCATATTAATGTGCAGGATGTCGCTAAAGGGGTTGGATTGGATTTAAGAATTGGCCAATTATTTTTAGATGCTGGTATTGGCTATGGAGGATCTTGTTTTCCAAAAGATGTGCTGGCCTTGATCGATACTGCAAAGAAAAATAATATCGACCTTTCGATTCTGAAGAAAGTTCATGCTGTTAATGAGAATCAGCCGGGCTATCTCTTTAAAAAAATAAAAACAAGATTAATCAGCTTGTCAGCAAAAAAAATGGCTGTATTGGGTCTTTCCTTTAAGGCTCAAACAGATGATATAAGACAGTCGCCATCCTTGAAGATCATACAAGACTTAATAAATGAAGGAGCAATGGTAGAAGTCCACGATCCCGTCGCCAGACTCCCTGGCGATCTAATAGATAAGGTTTTTCAAAAAGATTCTCCAGAAGAAGCAATGACAAATGCAGATGCCATCTTAATCTGTACGGACTGGCCTCATTATAAAAATATAGATTGGCCTGATATAAAAAATAAAATGAAGTCCCCTATTGTTTTTGACGGGAGAAACATGCTCGATGCAGCTGAGATGAGATCCATTGGCTATATTTATGAAGGAATAGGCTACGAATAATCACATGAGAGGTGATGGTGCATTGGAGAAAATAATAATTACCGGGGTAGCTGGTTTCTTGGGATATCAGCTGGCAGAAACACTTTTATCTGAAGGCTGCTGCATTTTAGGAATTGATAATCTTTCTACTGGCAGGATGCAAAATATTGATAAGTTAAGTATTCATCCAAACTTCAGCTTTATAAAACATGATGTTTGCTCAGAAAACCTCTTTCAACTAAAAGAAATAACAGGCATAGACCAAATTTATCACCTCGCTTCTCCCGCATCCCCCAAATACTATCAAAAATTCCCTTTTGAAACCATAGAAATTAATACCCTTGGAACTAAAAACATGTTAGAACTGAGTAAAATTCACAATGCCAAAATGGTATTTTTAAGTACAAGTGAAGTATATGGGGACCCAGAAATCCATCCTCAGATTGAAGATTACAGGGGCAATGTTAATACCTGGGGACCGAGGGCCTGCTATGATGAAGGAAAACGGCTTGGTGAAGTGTTCTGTTATTTATACCACAGACTCTTCGGGGTGCAAATTAAGATTGCCCGGATATTTAACACGTATTCTGCTGGTTTGAGAAATGACGATGGTCGTGTAATTTCTAATTTTGTAAATCAGGCTTTAAAGGGAGAGGAAATTACGGTCTATGGAGACGGCTCACAGTCAAGGTCATTTTGCTATGTCGATGACACCATCCGTGCCATTAGGTTAATGATGAAAAATGATGCCGCAAACGGTGAAATTATAAATATAGGCAATCCAAATGAGATTACCGTTTTAAATCTGGCTAAATTAATAAAAGAACTCACCAATTCCCCCAGTGATATCGTATTTCTGCCTCTGCCAAAAGATGACCCCAAACAAAGACGGCCAAACATTGACAAAGCAAAAAAAATACTTGACTGGGAACCTAAGGTAAGTCTGGATGAAGGATTACGAAAAACAATAAATGTTTATCGATCCTCATCTCCCAACTAAATGAATCAAGACAGGGTCTTCAGAAACAACCAAATAATAAACAGAAAGCTGTCTCATTCAGATCGTTTTGAAACGAACCTCTTGAGACAGTCTTTTTTTAGGGGTCAGAGTCAATTTTTTTTCTTAGGTATAAGTGAGCTTAATTCAACCCAGCCGTATTTATTTATTGAGAACTGAGGCTCAAACTTATTCCCCCATTTATTCAGCGCATAATGAATATTCCATTTAATCATTTCATTTAAAATAGCTTTCTTATTAACTGTCACATTGTTGATATGTTTTCTATAATTATAGAGCATCTTATCAATCCATTGAATTTTATAGTCTTTGATCAATAGAACATCCATGCGGCGGTCCTCCAGATAACGCCCCTCGTATGGGTCATCCGTTGGCCAGCCTCCTACTTTTATAAGCGCAGATGTCCGGTAAAAACGGGGATATGGAATGAAATTTTCCAGCAAGAATTCATAAGGATCGTCAAATGAACGACCCTTAATATCCAGTATCTTATATAGCACTTCACCATCCTCATTTTCTATTACGATTGTTTTTTTTCCGCAGATCAAACCTACCTCATCAGGCACACTTTCTGCCTCATTCATCAGAATTTCAAGGGTGTCAGGAAAAAACCAGTCATCACTGTCCAGCATCATAGTAAAACGAGTATCTATTTGCTCTAAACCAACGTTTTGAGTTTTGGACTGACCTAAATTCTGTTTGTTTTTTATAAGGATTATACGGGGATCGGATAGATAGTCTTGTATCGTTGATAAACTATCATCAGTCGAAGCATCGTCTACGATGACCATTTTCCAGCCTTGATATGTCTGGTTCATTACACTCTCTACTGCATTTCTTAAATACTTGCCAGGGTTATACGAGGGGATTAAAACCGTTACTTTTTCGTCCATTTTCACCGACCCTCCCTATTCAATCCGCTTTAACTTTTTAACTACTCTCCAACCGCCCCTGATTGTCTTAAATACTGGTTCATATTCATTTCCCCACCTATGAAGAGCATCGCGAACGATCCACTCTACAGCCTCTTTGTAAACGTCTTTTTGATGGGTGGAATTTGTGGCATGTATTCTATAGTTTAATATGGTTTGCGGTATATAATAAAAACGGTATTCTCCGATTAGCCGTAAAAACATACGAAGATCTTCTGCATGCCTGCCATTAAACGGGTCATTGGTTGCCCATCCACCCATCTTCTTTATTAATGCTGTCCGGTAAAACTTTGGCCAAGGAATATAGTTTGAAAGCAACAGGTCATATTTATCCTGCTTGATATTGTCCCATTCATTAGAAACATATCTGTATCTTTTTCTATTTCTGATTTCAGTCACTTCTATAACATCGCCAACGATCAATGCTACGTCTTCGGGTAAATTCCTTGCTGCATCCATTAAAACATCCAATGTGTTTTCTGGAAGCCAGTCATCAGCGTCTAATTGCAAAAAGAATTCTGTATTTATTTTTTCAAGCCCAATATTTTGTGACATCGATTGGCCTGCGTTTTTTTTATTCTGGATAAGTGTAATTCTTTGATCTTCCAACAGATCCGCAGCATAGGACAAGCTATCATCTGTTGATGCGTCATCTACTAAAATGATTTTCCAATTGGGATACGTTTGATTAAACACACTCTCTAAAGCTTCTCTTAAATAGATTCCTGAATTAAATGAAGGTATTAAAACGGTCACTTCTTTATCCAACTACTTAAACACCTCCTAAAATTTATAATATCCTGTAAATAAAAATATTCTTGTTATTTTATATGCACTTTATCCAGGCCTGATTGTACTGATGTTTGTATCAAATAAAAAAAGAGCAATTCATCATTTGCTCTTTTAATCGTTATTTTTTAACTTTTGCAGTTAAAATTACCTGGTAATGGTCATCCTTAATGCCTAAAATGGCTTCAGGGATTTCATGAATGGCCAAACCGTCAAGAAATGCTTTTGCTACAGCAACATTGCCAAATACATCGATTTCTATCCTTTCTTCATCAACAAATTCATTCAACAGCATCCTTAATGAAGTATCCGTAAATCTCCAATAGTCTCCATGAAAATCTGTTCGACAGCTTGAGCTTAAACCAGAAGTCGTTAACAGCAATGTCCCGCCTGGTTTTAACGCGTTGAATGTATGGTTTAATGCCATTTTAATATCATAAATGACATGAATGACCTGGGTAAGAATAATACAGTCAAAAACCCCATGAGGAATATTTTCTCCTGTTGCTAAGTCACCAACAATGGTTGCTTCATTTGAAGAAATAAGGTTCAGCACATCGCTTTTCGTAACGTTATCTCCATAGGTCCTCGTATAAAAGTTATCTCCTACTTCAAGAACATGTCCTGTTATCTCTGCACGGTTATTCTCTAAAAATTTCTCGATGTAAAATCTATCAATAGGTTTTCCCCGGTCGAAACCAAAATTTCTGCTTTTGGGTCTTATTGAAAAGTTATTCAGCAAAAGCTCCTCCTTAATGACTTTTTTAATCCTGGAATGATGCTAGAAAAGCTGTGCACGTAAAATATAATATTTCTCAGCATATTGGCACCCGTTCTCCATCCCTCTTTTTTCTGCCCATTTCTTTATGCTTTCTGGTGAAATAAGATGTTGGGACTCACGGATTTGGGAAACATGCATTTTCATTGCTTTTACCTTCATTTCTATTTTTTCACTAAGATCCAAGAATAGCTCACCAGCATTGTTAATTCGAGGATACTGCCAGACGATTAAAGGGTATTCATACATAGCAATCAACTTATAATTTTGATGCGGCTGCGGCCTTAGGCTGGCCATGCAGGCATGAAAAAGCGCCTTATGATCCTGATGAAAACTCGGATAGGGTATGAAAACCATTGAGGGTTTAAAATTCATCAAGATGTCATCAATTTTTGAGACTAATTGTTTTTGCGGAATGGTGTCCAATATCCCTTCTTTATCTTCAAACATTACTTCATAATCTTCACAACCCAGAAACGATAAGGCATCGGATAGTTCCTTTTTTCTAATATCGGCCGTCACTTTCATTCCAGAATGGATGAATGTAGTTTCTCCTAGTGCTGCAATGACAACTTTCACTTGATTTCCTAACCTGCATGCTCTCTCAATCAATCCTCCACAACCCAATACTTCATCATCGGAGTGTGGCGCTATGATTAATATCCGTTCCTTCCCAGTGTTAAGCATCGTACACCCCCGAAACCTAAATACGTCGTATTAGTTTAATCTATTCGCCAACCACGGGGATGTATAGGCAAAAACCACGATTATACACTACAAATTGCATTTTAGTAAGAAGATATCAAACCATGATCCTGAACAAATTATGGTTAAAAATCAATCCCTGTTGTTTTAACTCCTCATAAACTCCTAATAATTTATAACAATTAAGAAAAATTACTGCATCCCTCTTACAGGTGCAATCGCAATCCAACTACCATTAGCCTGCTTAACCCTTAAATTTAAGCAATAAGCTGCCCCCTGATTTTATCTAAATGAATAATTTCACCTTGGCATCTTTTATTGACTCACGAATTTCATAAGACCGAGCAGTAAAATACTTACTTTTTATAGCCTCTTCAACATAGTCTTCAGCATTGTAAACTGCCATTACAATTGAAACTAGCATTCATACTCTCCTTTGTTTTTTATTATTGAAGCCAGGAAAAATTGTTCTTCTGCCATTTCCAAGCATCAGCACACATTTCATCAAGACCCTTTTGTGCTTCCCAACCGAGTACTCTCCTGGCTTTAGCAGGGTCTGCATAACTAACAGCAACGTCACCAGGACGGCGGTCCACCACTTTATAAGGTATCTTTTGTCCTGTTACTTTTTCAAACGCTGCAATCATTTCCATCACACTATACCCTTTTCCAGTCCCAAGGTTATAAGCTTCTATACCACTGCCTGCCAACACTTTATCTAGCGCCTTCAGGTGTCCTTTTGCAAGGTCAGTGATATGGATATAATCCCTTACTCCTGTACCATCTTTGGTAGGATAATCATTTCCAAAGATGTTAACTTCCTTCAATCTCCCGATAGCGACCTGTAAGATATACGGTGTTAAGTTGTTAGGTATTCCGTTCAGATCCTCCCCAATCCGGCCGCTTTCATGTGCTCCTACGGGATTGAAATATCGCATGAGAGCAATGCTCCATTCATTATCTGAAACATACAGATCTCGAAGTATTTCTTCGATCATCAGCTTCGTCCGGCCATACGGGTTGTTGGGACCAAGCGGTGCATCTTCTGCTATTGGCATTTGTTGGGTTGTACCATAGACTGCGGCAGAAGAACTAATCACCATATTTTTAACACCAAACTGCTGCATTGCCTCACAAAGAACAATCGTACCCATGACATTATTTCGATAATAATCAAGAGGCTTTTCCACTGACTCCCCAACTGCTTTTAATCCGGCAAAGTGAACCACAGCTTCAATCTTATTCTCAGTAAAGACTCTTTCAAGTTCCTTTTTCTCTACAAGATCCACATGCTCAAATTTAAAATTTCTGCAGGCGATCTCCATTACTCGGTTGACTGATTCTCTTTTTCTATTAGACAATTTATCTAACACGACAATGTCATAGCCTTTTTTTAAAAGATCCACACACGTATGTGTGCCAATATAACCTGCGCCTCCCGTAACTAAAATGGCCATGCTGCTGCCTCCAATCCAAAACGATTTTTAATTTCTCATCCTTGCACGAGTGTTATTTATAATATCCTGCCCAAATTTTATACAGGTTTTTATTCAGCTCTAGCCCTTTTTCCTGCAGTTTATAAAACAAGCTTATCAGGCTAATATCTTCCAAAAAAATAATCCCATCAATGTACCTCTCTTTATAAAGCTGTAGCATATCATCATCGTCAAAATCTTTATGAAAATATCCTGATACATCTATCCTGTTAATTAAACTGACTTGTTTAAAATCCTCGCACGCCTCTTCTATGCCAAATACTATAAAACTTGGCTCTCTTTTATACTTATCCTGTAATCGTTTTTTTATATGTTTAGATGCTACTAGCCAATCTTCATTCAACGTTACCTGATTGTTCCGGCTGATCGAATCAGAATGCACACGATACTGATACAACACAATGGGTATTTTATGAATAGAGGTTCTCTCAAGCATCCTTAACCATAAATCATAGTCATAACATATTTTATATTGAAGGTCATAGCCGCCTATTTGATCAAAGATTGATTTAGAAAATAAAACGGATCCGTGGCAAAAGGGGTTTAAATAGAAACGATAAGCGTTTATATGCTCTTTAGAAGATAGATGATTTCTAGTGGCTTCTATTTGCAGATTTCTCCTAGAAACTTCAGCATGACCAGAAATACATTCTATAAGAGAACCTACAGCGGTTACATCCTTATGTTCACGGATATAACGTATCTGTTCCTCTAACTTGTTTGGTAAACAGATGTCATCAGCATCCTGAATAGCGATCCACTCCCCTTTCGCTTCTTTAATGCCAATATTTAATGCATTTGCGGCTCCACCGTTGTTTTCAAGATGAATAATCTTTATTCGATCATCATTCAATGAATTCAAAATATCTTTCGTACGGTCTGTGGATCCATCGTTTACAACGATTAATTCGAAATGTTTATAGGTTTGATTTAGGACACTATCAACAGATTCCCTTAAATAAACTTCACCATTATAAACAGGCATTACAACAGATACTAGCATAATACACCTCTCATTCTCTTCAACAAAACCATCCCTCTTTCCAGATGCATTACCCTACAATCACTTTATGCTATCCGCTTGTCTTCGGTTATTTATTCGGCCATTTTTCTGCATCGAAACCTTTTTATAAACAAGTCCCTATACAATTCTTCTTACAGTTTCATATGATATAGTATGCAAAACGCTGGAAAAAATCTTTGAGGAAGGAAGGTTTAATGGACGGCCATACACAATTCAATTATAAAATGGATCAATCCCTCATTGAGCACCTGTTGACCTTGACAGATTCAAACGATGAATCAGTTCCAGTCATTATAAAAATTAAAAACCTCCAATCACCAGATAAATTGCATCTTCTTCTATCTCCTACCCATGACGTTATAAAATACCAATACGCCAACTTACCTTTTATTAGCGGTCAACTATCTTTAGAGACAATACGTATTATTTCATCCCTTTCTGAAGTGGAAGGTCTCTATCTAGATCGTCTTTTATATGCCTTCTGTAACAAAGCTAAAGTAACAATGAACGCAGATTATATCTATAAAGAACATGGTTTGACAGGTGAAGGAGTTACCATTGCTGTTCTGGACACAGGCATTTTCCCCCATCCAGATTTTACAAATCCTTTAAACCGTATAAAAGAATTTAAAGACTTTGTCAATGGCATTTCTCAGCCGTATGATGATAACGGGCATGGGACGCACATTTCCGGGTGTATAGCCGGGAATGGTTTTGCTTCAAAGGGGAATTATGCTGGCCTTGCTCCTAAAGCTAATCTTTTGGGCATCAAAGTGTTGGATAAAAACGGAGTTGGTTTTATGTCATCTGTTATGGCAGGAATCGATTATTGCATTCAGCATCAACAAAAGCATAATATCAGAGTTATAAATCTTTCATTAGGACTTGCCCTCCAGCAGAAAGCTCGCCACTATGACCCTTTAAGTCTTTCTGCAGCTCTTGCCGTTGAATCAGGTATAGTAGTTTCTACTGCAGTGGATAATGTTTCCTCTGGTGGAACTATTATTTCCCCCGCTCACCATCCTTATGTAATTGCTGCTGGTGCAGTAAATGACAGAGAAACATCTGAAATAAGCCCAGTGGTTAGCAGTATTTTCACAAGTGTCCTCCCCAATATTTCAGAGTTTAAAAAACCGGATTTCCTATTCCCTGGTCTTAGCATCGCAGGGCCCCTATCGCCGAATTCCATCCTTGCAAAACAGCTTGAACCCTTTGTTCTAAACTCAGATTATATTTCACTCTCCGGTTCTTCCATCGCTGCCGGATTCTGTTCCGGAACCGCTGCCCTATTATTACAGGCGTATCCGCCGTTAAAACCCGAGGCTGTTCAAAAATATATGCGTTTGGCAATGGTTGGAGCGAAAAGAGGAGATTGCTTTAACCTGAAACATTTATTTCCAATAAAAGTTAAGGAGTAATATACATTTATGACCAATACGTCTTTACCTCCGTTTCTAATGACCTCAGTTCCGAAAAGCGGGACTCATATGCTTCATCAAATTTTAAATGGAATTCCAGGGATCTCCATGGATATCCAAAACGGGAAAAAGAAATTTTTTTTTGATACCATCACCCAGGAACCTGAATTTTTTCTGGAATTGTATAAAGACCACCATTTGCGCTTAACCAAGCTTAAAGCAAATGAGTTTGGGCTTGGCCATGTGTTTTATACAAAGGAATATGTTAATATTCTTCAATCTTTAAAAATAAAACATATCTTCCTATATAGGGATCCAAGAGATGTACTGGTCTCACTAGCATATTTCATTGGGAAGAACTGGTCTGAACATCCTTTGCATACCCTTTTTAACTCCCCTGAAATGACTGTAAAACTGAAATTGATTACTTTATTATATGGAACTCCACGTTGGCCCGATTTTCAAACGTATATGTCACGGTTCTATCGTTGGCTTGAAGATGAAAACACTTTACATGTATGCTTTGAGGACTTAATCAGAAACGAAGAGGATCGAAAAGAAACTCTATCGAGAATTGTTAACTATTTATACGGGGATTTAGTTTCACTAGTTTCCAAGGAAGAAATGCTAGAGTATATGATCGGAAATATTAATCCCCAATCCTCGGCAACCTTCCGTTCAGGAAAAATCGGCTCGTGGCATAATGAATTTGATGGATTGATTAAACAAATCTTCAAAGAAAAAGCAGGTGATTTACTTATTCGTTCCGGCTATGAACATGATTACAATTGGTAATTTTTAAAGGAGCATCCCTGACCAAGCGATGCCCCTTTAGAATGCGATTAGGTACCTCTATCGCTCCATTCATTGTTTTTAATAGCATAGAGTCACCTCTGATTTTCCGATTTATTTACTCTGTTAACTTTATGATGATTAGAGAAGAATGTGAAGGCGAATTCAAGACTTTTATTCAGAAGGGAGTACATGATGAAAATATTATTTATTTATTATTACCCGAGTGGTGGAGTGGAAACGCTTGCCAGACAGCGGAGCATAGCCTTGCAGCGATATGGAATATCCTTTCATTTCCTTTACTTTTGGGAAGGTCCCGGGCTGCAAAATATTAAAGATGAAACAACTTTTCTCACTGAAGAAGAAGACGAGATTCAGCGAATTATTTTTGAAAATGAATATGATGCCGTTTTAATCTGTTCGCACTTTCCTCTTGTCTCAAAGCTGAAACAATGGGGATATAAAGGCAAAGTTATTTATGAAATTCAGGGGCTTGGAGATTTTGCTGCTGCTGAACAATGGTTCCTAGGAAGTCTCCCTTATGTATTAAATCATGCAGACGCAATTCTCATCCCCAGAACTCCCCATATTATCGAGTTATCTAATAAATATTATCCAGATATACTTCATTACTGCTTTCATAATTGCATTGATACCCAAACCTTCCGCCACCATAAAATGCCGAAGGTTTCCTATCCGGTCATTGGCTGGGTCGGCAGGATTGAAGAAAACAAAAATTGGAAAGATTGCCTTGCTATCGTCCATGATCTTAAAAAAGCCTATACGAATCTGCAATTATGGATGTTTTTAGACCTTTCTGTAGTAAAAAAGGAGGAACAAGAAAACTTTACCACGCGCATTCGCAATTTGGGACTGCAGGATTCTCTTACAGTTTTTGAGAATATTCCCCATGGAAAAATGCCTGAGTATTATTCACAAATTGGGGATTCTGGAGGTTTTTTGCTGTCAACATCGAAAGTAGAAGGATTCGGTTATGCTGTTCTAGAGGCCATGTGCTGCCGATGTCCGGTATTATGTACAGATTCAGACGGTACAAAAAGTTTTATCATCCATGACCGTACAGGCAAACATTACCCTGTTCATGACGTTCATGCAGGAATTAAGGAAGCTTTGGAACTTCTCGAAAATCCTGTGATAAGCAACCGTATAAAAAGAAACGCCTATGAACATGTACAGCAGAATTTTTTACCGTCGCAATACGCCATGCGCTTTATTGCGATGCTGCGTTCTCTCGGATTATATTAAAAAATATTTTTTAATAGAGTTAAACACAATCACCTCTTAATCTATTATATAAACTAATAGAAAGGAGGTGATTGGTATGCCAACCTATCTAGGATCTGGTTCAAGCGTTCCCACTGCTTCCAGTGGTTCTTTGAATATTAACGTTCCTTCCACTCCTATTAAACTGGCAGCATTCGGTATAGGGATTCCTGTTCCCGACAACAGAGTAATCTTGAATGCAACGGTTGGTATCAGTGCTTCGTTAGGAAATCCTTCTGTGCTATTTAAAATATACCGAGATACAGGCATCATTTTTTCCACGGTAACTGAACTCCAGCTCACTGTCGCCCAAAATGAAACCGTAACTTTTCAAGCGATTGATCTAAATGTTCCGGTCGGAAGCAACTATGCCTATTCAATGACCGCAGAGCTTGTAAACTCTAATCTGCTGAATAATGCCTTAATTACAGGCCCTATCACTTTTTCTGGCATTGCGACTTCCAGGTTCTAATACTTTTGCTATCAGTAGAAAACGGGCTCTGATTGGAGGCTTTTAAATAAAAAAGGGGCTGTTCAGAAAGTCTGTGTAAACTGACTTTCTGGCAGCCTTTTTTTAAAAGTATTAAAAAAACAAACGAACAGTTCGGAGATCGGAACAGTTACTCAAAAACAGACACCGACGCGACTTTTATGCGAATAAAGAAGATCACATGAAGAACGGCCAGCTGAAACCAGGGTATAACGTACAGATGGCGACCGAGAACCAATTTGTTTTGTTTTATTGAATTCACCGAAGCGCGACGGACACGCGGAAAGAATTCTTAAATACATATATTACACTCTAACTAACGATTACGTTAGGTTGTAGTAACTTCTCTTTAATGTTCCGTTCTATAATAGTGAAATACATCGGATATAGACTTAGAAAATGAAAGGGCAGGTTCCCATCCTAAGTCTTTTATGGGTTTAAGATCCTGTGTAAAAAAGTGATCTACAGCTGAAAGGGGATGAGGTATTATATTCAACTTGATGGCAGTATGGTTTTGGAGCTCTTCTAGAACCTCGCCTAATGAACGTGTGATCCCTGATCCAATTTCATAACTGCTCCCTTTTTGACCTTTTTCAAACAAAACCTCATAGGCAGAAACAGCATCTCTAACATCCAGAAATTCACGAGTGCTGTCAGGATTATTAAGGAGTAACTGATTTTCAGCTTTTTTTTGCTCGATGTCTATAATTTTCTTTACTAACAGGGAACAAATTCCCGTGGAGGAGCCCGGTCCAATCAAATTACATGGCTTAGCCACGATGATATCCATATCATAAAAAGATGTCCATGATCTTGATAACAGGGTCTGAAATGATTTGCTCAGGCTATATGGATGAGGCGGGAGCTCTTCTGATTGAAGGCTTTTTTCGAGAATGGAGCCAGTAACGACAATTCTGCAACCAGGGGCAAATTTTCTTATGGCTTCAAATAAATGAAGAGTCCCCATCACATTTACGGCTATTGAGGTTTGAGGAGAAGTCCAGGATACAGGAACTGAATTAACGGCTGCCAAATGCAGGCAATAATCAGGGCAGTAATCAGAAACCAGTGTTTCCAGTTTTCCGGCATCAGTTACATCGCATGACACCCCCGCGGAACGTGATACACACAAGATATCCCATCCCTTGTATGAAAAGTAACGGCTTGCGTGCAATCCTGTATATCCACCTGCTCCGGTAATCAGCAATTTTTTTTTAGTCTGCACGATATGAGATCCAGCCTTTTAATTCTTCAAGCATCTCAATATATGAAGGCACGTTATAGGTAAAATCTTTTCGAGTGCATTTTAATGTCCGGTCAATCTCAAATTCATCGCAAGGCAATATTTCTGTATCATATTTAGAAAAGACATTCTGAAAGAGGTGAAGGAGTTCATACTTGGAGATTTTAGAAGGAGCTGTCAGATGGTATAATCCTGAAATCCTTTGTTCAATAGCAATTTCAACGGCTTTTGCCAGTTCAAGGGTAGTGACCCCATTCCAATACACTTTTTTGTAACCTATTACTTTTCCTTTTTGAGCCATAAACCATTGGAAAAGGCCAATACCTTCTTTGAGTTCAGGTCCTATAATTGAGGTTCGTATTGTAAGATGATTCGGAGAGTTGATCTCACCAAGTATTTTTGTTCGCGCATAAATAGAGGTGCCATCGGGAATATCTTTTTCACTGTAGTCGCCCTTCTCACCCGAAAAAACACAGTCTGTACTGATATGAATTAATTTGCCACCTGTTTTTTCTAATATAGACACAATTTTGTGAGGGAGCAAACTATTTACCTGTATAGCTTCTAATGGATGCTTTGCAGCTTGATCGTTCAATATCCCAATGCAATTAATAACAATATCAGGCTTAATGGAGAAAAGCATCTGTTCGAGCTGCGATTCAATTTTTGCATCGAAAAAAAGTGAGTCGTCAGTTCCCCTCCTTGTTGTAGAGAACACCGTGTATTGTTTTATCTGTTTGAAGTAGTGATAAATTACATGGCCTGCCATCCCTGCGCCTCCCAAGACTAAGAGTTTCATTCAATGAATCCGCCCTTTTTGAGCATTTCACGAATATCTTCTTGGGACATCAAATCTTCGCTGGAACTGTAGCTCTCCAACTCTACTTTTTTGTAGTCTGCATAATATTCATTTAACCCTTTAATTTCGATGGTTGGCAAAATAACAAAATACTCTTCATCAAAATAAACAGTCGTAATGCTTTCATATTCCGAAAGAAGGATTTCATGCATCTTCTCGCCTGGACGGATCCCGAGTTCATGAATTCCCACGGCTTTTTTTCCTGAATGCGAGATGAGTACTTTAGCAAGATCAAGGATTTTGCAGGTAGGCATTTTCATCACGAAAATTTCCCCACCCTGGCTTTCATACGTTGCCTTAAACAGAAGCTTAATGGCATCTTGCAGGGTTAAAAAGAAACGAGTCATTCCGCGGTCAGTTATCCCAATCATACCCTTTTTTTCAATATGGTCCTTGAACACATGAATGACACTTCCATTCGTCCCCAGCACATTCCCGCCTCTGACACAAACGAACTTTGTATCTTCGCTCAATAGATTAGCGTGAATGATGAGCTTTTCTCCGATTGCCTTCGTCATTCCATAAAAGTTGGCAGGATTTGCAGATTTATCAGTGGAGATATAGATTACTTTTTTTACTTTATTGGCAATTGCGGCCTCGATCACATTCTGGGTTCCATATACATTGGTCTTTAACGCTTCATATGGCTGGTGTTCACATATGGGAACATGTTTTAATGCTGCAAGATGATATACGTAATCTACATTTGCGCTTGCTTTGTCAATGGCCTGACGGTCCCTGATGTCACCAATCATGAACACAAGCCTTGGATCATGGTCAAATTGCCGTTGCATGGCAACTTGGCTGGCTTCATTTCTCGATAATATCCTTATTTCTCTTGGCTGCTTCTGCAACAATTGTTTTACGAGTTCATAACCCCATGAACCTGTACCTCCAGTAATTAAGATCCTCTTGTTAAACAATTTTACTTTCCTCCTAATAGGTATTTCACAACTTTATCTGATACGAGCGGATCATCATAGCCTTCAGGAATTACCCAGGTTGTAGGCTGTCCGGCCATTACTTTTACTGCACTTAAAATGGGTTCGGATTGAATCCCTGACACTATATTACTTCCGCATTCTACTGTTTCCGGCCTTTCAGTTGTTTTCCGGACGGTTACGGTTGGAACATGAAAAATACAACATTCCTCTTGAACGGTTCCGCTGTCTGTCAGCACACAGAAGGCGTTCTTCTCCAGGTTGACAAAGTCAAAAAAGCCAAATGGTTCATAAAACTCTAGCTTTGAACTCATCCGAATGTCTGTTCTATTTTCAAGTTTGGACTTGGTTCGTGGATGAATACTGACGATCATTCTCTTGCCAAATGTATCCGCGACCCGGTTTAGCCCTTCGAATATTTCTTTTAAATGATAAGGATCATCCACATTTTCCGCTCTGTGAATCGTGGCTAAAAAATAATTATTTTTTTCCAGAGAACATGTGTTCAGAATGTTGCTGTTATCAATGGACTCTTTGTAAAAAGAAAGAACCTCATAAATTGGGTTACCGGAAACAAAAATACGCTGAACAGGAACGCCTTCCCTCATCAAGTTCTCCCTGCTCTTTGGAGTATAAGGTAGATTAAAACTGGAAACTGCGTCAATGATCTTCCTGTTCTTTTCTTCAGGCACCTTCCAATCGAAGCATCGGTTGCCTGCCTCCATGTGATAAACCGGGATATCCAGTCTTTCAGCGATCACTGCTCCTAGCGCACTGTTGGTATCACCCAGCACCAAAACCTTATCAGGCTTTTCTTTTATTAATACTTTTTCAATCTCCCTAAACATTACAGAGAGCTGCTCGCCGACCGTTTGTTTTTTTTCACTGATCACATAATCTGGATTCCTTATGCCAAGCTCCTTGAAAAAAACATCACTTAATGAATACGTAAAGTTCTGTCCTGTATGAACAAAGATATGCTTGCCTGCCAAAAGATCAAGTTTTTTAATAATAAGGCTTAATCTTATAATTTCTGGCCGTGTTCCAAGAATAGTAAGAATTTTCATAGACTTCTCCTTTCTTTAGTAAATTTGCTCTAATACTCTATGAAAATCAAATGAAGATGAATAGACAAGTCTCATGGAAGTTTAAAAATCTGCTAAATATTTTTTTTAATCATTTTTTCTATGTTTGAAATGAGCTCCTGAGCCCGCATTTGAGTTGTGTGGGCGGCCATAACCAATTGATAACCGTTATTTATAATGTGTTCACGTTCTACATCGTTAGCTAAATAATATTGAGCTTTTTCCAAAAAATTATAGCGGTCGACAGCTACAAAATGAACACCATTAATCATTCCAAGGTCGATGGTTTCCTTGCTCTCAGGTGCTAGTAGCAATGCTTTGCACGCCATGACTTCAAAATATTTCATTAACGTATACTCGTAAACTGAATTACAAGTTAAAAAGATTTTCGAACGGTTGATTTCCTTCGCATACTCTTCTCCAATTAATGTTCCATTAGCTATATTTTGCACTGTGGTATAACCAGGATGGCCATGATGGACGAAACCGGGATAGTTTTTCAGCGTATTTAGCATTATGACTCTTAGAGGATAGATGTGGGGCACTAACGCTCCCATCATCAGCCAGTCAATCGTTTTTGGCAGATGATAGTCTTTGTACACATCCGGGTTGGCATGATGAGGAAGCCAAATCATCCGCTCGGATAACTCAGGATACCATTTGAGAAAGGCGTCACGGTAGTGAGTAAAAATGCAGTCAATTCTTTCTGTTATTGCGTATCGTTTTCGGATGTCCAACTCATATGAAATATCATGGTAAATCATGCCTTTAGGGATATCTACAGTGTTTAAACCGTGTATAGAAGGACACAATCGGGGATCGAGAAAGTCATTCATCAATATAAAATCAGGGGTAATTGAAAGGTGTGATAAAATCCTTTGAATATGGCCGTTTTCTGTCCACATAACAAGGTTACAATGTTTTTTTAACTCTTCCATTAGATAATAGCTGCTTTTTTCCATTTGCTGTGAACGATCCCGGGTAATGCATAAAATAGTTAATTTACAATTGCCAGGAGTTTTTTGATATTGATGACGTCTAATCAACAAGGGTGAACAGCTCTCTTTTTTTCAGATATTCAATGATTTTCTCTACCGCTTCATCCAGTTTTTCACGGGAGGTATCCACTACAATTTCTGGATTTTCCGGCTGTTCATAAGGGGATGATATGCCTGTAAATTCTTGAATCTCTCCGTTGCGTGCTTTCTTATATAAACCTTTGGGATTCCGCTGTTCGCAAATATCCAAAGAGCATCTCAGATATATTTCGATAAACTCTCCTGGATTTACAAGCTCTCTCACCATTTGACGATCCACTTTAAATCGTGAAATAAAGGCTGTTGAACAACTAAACCGCTGTCCATAAAAAGTTTAGCCACTTCAACGATTCTTCGAATGTTTTCTTTGCGGTCAGCCGGATTAAAGCCTAGATCCTTGTTAAGTCCCAGCCGGACATTATCTCCATCAAAGATGTAAGTGCTAACGCTCATTTCATACAGTTTTTTTTCCAGAGCATTGGCAATGGTGGATTTCCCTGATCCTGAAAGCCCCGTCATCCATAAGATAACTGAGCGGTGTCCATGAAACTTGCGACGCTCTTTTTTCGTGATCAATGTTTCATGAAAGACTAGATTTTTCTTTTTCAATGGAAGCGCTCCTTCGTGTTAATAGATCCGCCTATTAATCGGCTGTGGACGTATTTTAATCGCTCCTGAATATCTTTCTTCCAGTGAAAATAAGAGTTTCATCGATGCGGCATGCCGCTGCTGTACTTTTCTTATTTCTGCACTGATCTCATGTGCATGCTTTTTAGTACCCATCTCCTGATGTACCCTATAATTTAATAATGGGTCTGGTATATAAAGGAATTCATACTTATGCAAGATTCGCAGCCAGAGATCATAATCGTGTGTAAATGGAAGACTCTCATCAAATATACCCATTTCTTTAAAAATATTTCGGTCAATCATGACGGAACAGCCGTTAATGATATTTCCAATTTGCATCCTTTGAAGAAAGGGAATACGTCCTTCAACATAAACCCCTTGAAGAGGAGCGAATATTTCTCCATTTTCGTCTATTGGATAGTAATTGGTATAGCTTACGGGTGAGTTCATCTCATCCATTCTCTTTAATTGAACTTCTGCTTTTTCGGCATAAAAGACATCATCCGAGCTCAACCAGCAGAAATAGTCACCCGTCATGTTTTGAATCCCTTTGTTTAAAGCGCTTGCTGTACCTCCGTTTGGTTTTTCGATATAAATAATCCGATTTAGATAAGGTGATATCTCTTCTGTATATTTTGTTGAACCATCATTCACCACGATCACTTCTACCGACTGGTGTGTTTGGTTCATTGCACTTTCTATAGCCTGGCCAACGTATGGGCAGTTATAAAAAGGGATAATAATTGAAATCTTTTTAACCATTGGATCGCCTCACAATTTCCTCAATATGTGTTAATAATTGGTGGACACGAACTTCTGTTGAGTGCCTTTCTCTTACCATGTTGTATGCTTTCTCGGCAATGCTTTCTCTTGCTTCCTTATCGTTAAGATAATACATGGCCTTTTCTTTAAAATCATGTTCTGATACTGAAATGAACGTCTGTCGGTCAATAAAACCAAGAGCTTCAAGTTCTTTTGAGGAAGGACCAAGAATTAACGTTTTGCATGCCGCTGCCTCAAAGTACTTCAAAACTGGAAATCGATAAACAGAATCACAGGTAAGTAGCATCTTTGAACGGTTAATTTCCTTCGCGTAACGTTCACCAAGCAGCCAGCCATTCTCATCCATAATATTACGGTATCCAGGATGGGCATAACTGACAAACGCTTTCTCATTCTTTAACAAATGATGCATCCGGGTGCGAAAAGGATATAGATGAGGATTTAATGATCCTGCCATAAGCCAGGAAATTTCTTTAGGCAGTTGATAATCTTTATAAATGTTTATATTTACATGATGCGGGAGCCAGATCAACCGATCCGTGTATTCCGGATACCATTTTTTGAACGTATCACGGTATACTGAAAAAAGGGTTTGAATGTTTTCCTTTTCAATAAATTGTTTTCTGCGGTAGATCTTGTATTGCAAATCATGGATGATGATTCCATACGGTACAGGTGATTCTTTTAATCCCCATATGAGCGGACTATAATCCGGCTTTAGATCATTGACAAGAATAAAATCAGGCTGAAATGGAAGCTGAGGGAGAATGTCTGATAATTTACCATCAAATTCCCAGACAGCCAGATGGCACTTCCTGGCCAGTTCTTCTTGTAAGTAGAAGCTGCTTTTTTCAATATAATGTTCATGATTCTTGGTAATAAACAATACCTTTAGCGTTTTAATTCCTCCTCATTCTTTAATCCGTACAAAGACTCCAACAGTGTTGGAGTCTTTTGGTCACATATTTGCCGCAACAACATTATCAATGTTAACGACAAAGGTACCAGCACCACCGGAACCTTCCTGCGTGACAACAATGTATTGTCTTCCGACTTCTGTAATGACCACATTTAAAAACGAAACGCCAGACGTACAAATAAGCTCAGTTAGGAGAACTCCTTTTAACTGTCTAAAACGTGCCATTCGTGTGCTTGCTGCCATTTCCCTACCTCTTTTCCTTTATAATGAGAGCTTTAAATCTCTCTTTTATTTATGTATGAAGAAAATGGGATTTGGTTTGGACGAACCGTTAATACTCCCAGAAAAACTAGGTGTTACAGCCCCATTTTACAAAAAATAGGGGATAACATATACAAAAGTTTGTCCACTTCAATATAGTATAGAAACTTGAATTCTTACAGAGTAATCTATTTAAGGAGGAGTAAATATGGGAAAGAATCATTGTGACAGTTGCATATGCCAGCGGCTTCGCAAACTAAAAAGTGGTACAACAGTTGATGTAATATTAAGTGGCTTGGAATTTGCTAATTTAGTTTTTATCGCTTGTGATGACTCAGAAAATTGTTGTGTAGAATTTGCTGACGGAAACAATCCATTAATTTTGGACTGCCGAAAAATCGAAGGCTTCCGAGTGGTAGTAGTTTAATACAACCAGAAACTGATTTGACTAGTCAAATCAGTTTCTTTTATTAGTACAGAGAAAAACAAATCAAAACCAAAGCTTTCTATGCCTGTCGGATTCTTTGCCTGTTTATTGGATGCTATAGGTGGAGGAGGATAGGAACCGATCATAACCCCGGACCTGCTATTGGAGGAAATGGAGCCAGGAAAATCCATCGGCTCTGTAAATTTCAGTGAATTTGCCATTTGATGATCGGCTACGATAGGTTTTCTATTCTGCATTAGGTTCCGATTATGAACTATCCATTGTATTGCCTATTATGATAGGTGGTTTGCTCATCGCTCCTTTTGCAAGATTCATCGTAAAAAAATACCAGCCAATATACTGGCTGGCGGATTAATTATTATCACTAATGTGAAGGATATTTCTGCATCTGTACCGATTTTATCGCTTATTTATTCTGTCATTTAGAAAAATAAAAAATTAAGATATGACAAGGATTAGTTTCCTAAAATGCTGTACCCACTGTCCACATGAATCGTTTCCCCTGTGATGCCTCTTGAAAGATGACTCATTAGGAAGAGTGCGGTATCGCCGACTTCTTCTGGTGTTGTGTTGCGGCGGAGTGGCGCTTTTTCTTCTATTTGTTTCAAAATACTGTTGAAGTCGCCGATTCCTTTTGCCGCGAGTGTACGGATTGGTCCTGCAGAAATGGCATTTACTCGAATATTATCTTTGCCCAGGTCATTGGCAAGGTATTTCACGCTGGCATCAAGGGACGCTTTGGCCACACCCATAACGTTGTAATTTTGGAGAACACGTTCTCCTCCAAGATACGTAAGAGTTACGATGCTTCCTCCTTCTGTCATCAGTCCTCGTGCTTCCTTTGCGACAGCAGTCAACGAATAAGATGAGATGTTGTGTGCAAGAAGGAACCCATCACGTGTAGTGTTCAAATACTCGCCTTTTAGTTCATCCGTATTGGCAAACGCAATACAGTGGGCCAATCCATGGATAACGCCAACTTCGCTTTTGATCTGTTCAAATGTCGATTTGATTTCATCATCATTTGTAATGTCACATGGCAGCACGATAGAATCTTTGCGTTCCAAGCTTTCGGCAAGATCTCTTACATTCTTCTCCAGGCGTTCTCCCGCATACGTGAAGATCAGGCGGGCACCTGCATTGGATAGAGCTTGGGCGATTCCCCAGGCGATGCTGCGTTTATTGGCCACACCCATGACCACATATGTACGATTTTCAAGTGAAAGGTTCATATTGTATTTCCTCCTTAGACCTTTTTTTAGCATTTGTTATTAGTACCTAGTCCTAATATTAGTATAACAGATTTTAAAAGAAAGGAAATACCGATCCTCTTTCATTACGTTTTAGCCTTTGCTGGTTTCAATGTTTCTTGCTTCATACCCGCATCCGGAACAATGAAAAATCACATTTTGATTGGACTGAGCAGTCAGAACGGTGTCGATTTCTGCCTCTCTGTGGCAACGGGGACAGCGAACGGTAGGCATGGTCATGTATATCACTCCTTTTTCAATAGTATGAACAGATTTCCAAAGAAAAAACGCAGAAAAATGGCTTAAGTCAATACCTAAGCTTTTTCTGCGTTTAGTTTTATCGCAATACTCTTTTTAATTGCTTGATATGATCCCGGCTTCCAGTCACAATCAATTTATCGCCGAAAAGGATCTCTGTGTCACCGTGTGGCACGATAGAGTCCTTGCCCCGGAAAATGCGCACAATAATAGCATCACCGAAATGCGGGAAATTTCGAAGGGCTGTTTTATGATAATCCATATTTTTAACCGGTATATCATAAAGCGAGTTGTCATTGCGTGACAGAAAGCTCGCGACCGAAGGATTTTCGATCATCATTTTCAATAAGACCTGCGAACTGAAGAAAGCGGAATAAACTTCGATGTTTTTATTGGATAGCTCTTCCCTTTTGACTGAATCCTCTATTCGGGTAATTACCCTCCTGATCCCATGGTCTCTCGCTTCCTGGGCGATCGCTTCGTTTACGCCGTCTTCCCCTGTTGCCACAACGAGAATCTCGGACTCAAACACGCCGCATTCTTTTAATGTTTCTATTGAATAATTGTCCAGCTCTATGATATCAAAGGTCTCAAGCTGTTTCGGATCTTTCTCTACCTGCTTGGTATGATAGATCTTTTTTTCATAACGGCTGCTGTCCAGCTCTTTGGTCACTGGAAGCGTAAATTGGTTGGCACCTATAATAGCAATAACTTCTTTCGGTGTTTCATTGTTCTTCCGTGGAAGCAGTTTTTTAAAGAACACCGGAGTTATAATACAGCTGATCACTGCCGTCAGGATAAGCGCGGATGATGTTCTAGTATCAATAACCTTGATCCGTTCACCGATTTTAGCAGCGGCAATAACCAATGATAGGGTTGAGGTCAAAAGGAAACCGGATGCAAGTACCGTCTTCCAGTCATACCATTTTCTGAGCACCAGGATCGGGATAAATTTTGATATCAATAAACCAATCAATAGCAACGGAATGAGAATCAGCGCTTTAGGATCTTTAAGGATCGAAATTAAATCCAGGTCCACACCGACCATAACAAAAAAGATCGGAATCAAAAACCCATAGCCAAAAGAGTCCAGTTTATGGACCATGTGCTGGTTCGGTGAAAGCAGGGAAACCAAGACTCCTGCTAAAAAGGCGCCTAAAATATTTTCCGCTCCCACCGATTCGGATACCCCAACGAGTACGATAATGAGTGTAAAAACAGCTCTTGTGTCAATTTGCACCGTACCTTTGGACAGCGTCTCAAGGAACGTATGATGACGCATGTATTTTCCGACAAAATAGAGAATAATCCCTGCTCCAAACAGGATAAGCAGCAGCCACATCTGAGCGCTGTTCCCTGATTGAAGGGAAACAAAGACCGCAAGCAGAATCATAGTCACCAAATCGGCAATAACAGCAATTAGCAGAATGATTTGGCCAATGCCAGTGCGTGACAATTCTTCTTCTTTAAGTGTCGGCACAACCACTCCCAGTGATATCGTGGAGATGATCAGCGTCATGAAAAACGCATCGTCCGTAAACCCTGTCCAGACAAAAATTAAGGACAAACCAAATGAGACGATAAAAATCAAGGCAAATATAATCGTAGATATCTTGAGCCGGTTCGGTTCACGTTTGCCGTTTGGCAGCTTATTCTTTTCTGAGCTTGGCGCGAATACGGAGAAATCAATTTCAAGTCCGCTTAAGAACATTAAAAAGATGAAGCCGAGCACAGAAAGAATATCGAGCCATGTTCCAGCATGAACGATGTCAAATCCGCTTTTTCCGATAATGATCCCGGCAATAATCTCCGCTACCACAACCGGTAAAAACTTGATCCTCAGTTTGCTGAGAATGATTGGTATGAAAAATGCCGTTAAAATAACAATTACGAGTGATGTGATTGAAGCATGGCCTCCCATAGCTACCTCCTTTTTTACATTAATTCTTATTACCCAAGATAAATTTTATGAAAACCCTTCTTACTTTAGTATGCACCATTTGATTTTGTCCACTATAATGAAGAAGTAAAGGAATTGTCAAATTAAATCTCTCCTTATTAGTAGGCAAACCTGAAAAATTTCGGTAAGATAGAACATGTTATCGAAATAAGGAGTATGAATGCAATGGAAACTAACAGGCAGTCCCCGCTGCAGCAGCTTGATTATAATTTAATATTTTTGTTGTTTTTGTTGATGTGTGTGAGCTGCTTGGGTATTTACAGTGCTCAGCAGGTTGCTCAATATGATTCGAACTTTGTGATCAAACAAATCATGTGGTATGCCATCGGCGGTTTCGCCGTCGTTGGGGTCATGATTCTTGATTTTGATCAGTTTAGAAAACTTTCATGGTATTTATATGGACTGGGTATCGTGCTCTTAATTGGTATTATCGTCGCTCCCGAATCCATTGTTCCGAACATTAATGGTGCACGGGCATGGTTCCGCTTTGGCCCTTTTGCCCTTCAGCCTTCAGAGTTGATGAAAGTAGCATTGATCATTTCGATCAGTAATTGCATCGCTACACACAATGAAAAATATATTGTGCGTACCCTACGTGAGGATTTACTTCTGATAGGAAAAATCGCAATGATTGTCATGCCCCCCATGCTGCTCATTTTAATGCAGCCCGATTTGGGCACAGGATTGGTATTTGTTGCAATCACGCTAAGCTTGATGCTCGTTTCAGGAATTAGATGGAGGCTTTTATCTATTATCGCCCTGATTGGAATTCTTTTTATCAGCCTGCTGGTATGGCTTTACTTTACGTTTCCTCAGTTCTTTCTTGATTATATTTTGGATGAATACCAGCTTCAGCGATTCTACGCTTGGCTGGATCCTTACGGTCATAAGGACACAGGATATCAAATTCGTAACGCACTAATGGCTGTTGGATCTGGCCAGCTTTTTGGTAAAGGTTTTACTAATGGTTCCGTTTATTTTCCAGAAGCACATACCGACTTTATTTTTTCCATGATCGGTGAAGAATGGGGCTTTATCGGTACAAGCGTCCTGATCTCCTTGTTCTTTTTATTCGTCTACCGAATGATCAATACAGCCTTGGAAAGCAATGAAGCGTTCGGCAGCTACCTTTGTGCGGGTGTCATCGGCATGATCACCTTCCAGGTATTCCAGAACATCGGAATGAACATTCAGGTCATGCCGATTACCGGGATCCCCCTCCCCTTCATTAGTTATGGAGGAAGCTCGGTTCTCGCCCAGATGATTGCCTTTGGTCTCGTCCTCAATGTAAGGTCAAGAACAAGAAAATACATGTTCGAATAAACACCTGCCTTGCAGGTGTTTTTTTTAATGATTTGGGGTTATAGTAATAACCATCAAGGACGGTGAATGAAATGAAGTATGACATTATAGGCGATATCCACGGCTGCTGGGATGAATACAGGCAGCTGACGGAAAAGCTTGGATATGAATGGAACGAAGGTGTGCCGGTTCATTCTGGCCGTCAGCTTGTCTTCCTTGGGGATTTGACAGACCGCGGCCCAGAATCGGTGAAAATGATGGAACACGTATATGAACTGGTGTCGGTGAATAAAGCGTTATATGTGCCTGGTAATCACTGCAACAAGCTTTATCGTTACTTGATTGGCCGCAACGTGACGATTAATTACGGACTGGAAACGACGGTAGCTGAGATACAGAATCTCCGCCGTCCTCTTTACAAAAAGGTCAAAGAGCATTTTATCTCACTGTATGAAAAAGCTCCGCTCTACCTCGTTCTTGATGGCGGCAAACTTGTGGTTTCTCATGCCGGGATTCGAGAGGACCTGATCGGCAAACAAGGAAAACAGGTAAAAACCTTTGTCCTTTACGGCGATATAACCGGAAAACACAACCCGGACGGCACACCGGAGCGCCGTGACTGGGCCGCAAAATATTCCGGAAAAGCGTATATTGTCTATGGACATACTCCCGTTCAGGAACCGAGGGAGCTAAATAACACCATCAATATTGATACCGGCTGCGTATTCGGCAACCGCCTTACCGCATTGAGATATCCAGAAAAGGAACTCATCTCAGTCTCTTCTTCCATGCCTTATGCCGAGGAAAAGTTCCGCAGTTTCTCAAGGTAAGGGACAGAAACAGTAAGCTCTTTGTTTTGGCCGGTAAGTATCGAAATCCCGCCAGCAAATCTTCCATTCCAGCCAGTAAGTTTTCGATTTCGGCTCGTATTTTCATCGTAAGCCTTATCTTAACCGTAAATTAGGAGCATGTGTCCTTCCAGAATCCCTTTTTCGTAAAAAGACAGAAAAAAAACAGCCTTCTGGCTGTTTTTTTCACTAATTATATTCGTTTTTTCATCAATCCTCAGCTTCAATATGACCAAATAAACGATTTAAATCTTCGGGCAACGGAGCGATTAACGCCATTTCTTTTTCCTCAAACGGATGATAAAAAGATACCTTCCAGCTGTGAAGCGCTTGCCTGCCGATTACATCTATTGGGCCTCCGTATAAGTCATCTCCAAGTAATGGATGACCGATATGTGACATATGCACACGGATTTGATGGGTCCTTCCGGTTTCGAGTTGAAGAGCAACCAGACTATTCTGCCCCAATTCCTTCAATAGCTCAAAGTGGGTAACTGCCACTTGTCCGTGCTCACTGATAATCCGTTCAACAAGGCTTTCCGGATTTCTTGCGATATTAGCGGATATGGTGCCTTTTTTTTCGTTGAACGTTCCGCTTACACCGGCAAGATAGGTCCGTTTGATTTCTTTGTTTCTTTGCTGTATTGAGAATAACGAATGAGCAAAGCGGTGCTTCGCAATCATCACCAGCCCCGAAGTATCTTTATCGAGACGGTTGATGGCATGAAACGTGCTTTGAATTTCTTTTTCTTCATAATAGTAAAGAACGGCCTGTGCAAGTGATCCATACGATTGATAACGAGACGGGATCGTTGGCAGGCCTGGTGGCTTGTTCACGATCAAAAGGTGGTCATCTTCAAAAAGGATATCAAGCGGGATCAGCAATGGAGTCATCGAGGAACTGATTTCTTCCGGAGGAAAACGGACCGAAATTTCGTCACCTGTTACAACTGATTTTCTTACCGTCGACGGCTCCCCATTCACAAGGAGTTCACCGCCGGCAAATTTGATGTCAGCTAACGCACTCTTGGAAATTTTTTTATGGACCCGTAAAAACTCACGAAGCAAGCCGGCTTCGTGTTCCTTTACCATCCACTTGATTACAAATGTTGTCATACGTTCTCCTGTTAGTCCGTAACAAATGCTTCTTTAACCCGTTTCCAAAATGGGAATGGGCGAAACCGGGCAAAACGGATTTTTTCCTCTGCAACGCGGCATTGTATGGATTTAACTTTCTTTTGCAGCAAAAACAGGTGATCAATTGTAATATGAAAATCAACATCATTCACCGGTTTAAGCATGCAGGTGTGGTGCTGTGGAAGCACAAGGGGTGAACCGATGGTACGGAACACACGGTTGTTGATGGACGCCATCTCTGAAAGCTGGATGGATGGCAGCGAAGGATGAATGATCGCCCCGCCAAGAGCCTTATTGTAGGCGGTACTGCCAGATGGAGTGGAAATGCAAAGGCCATCTCCCCTGAACGTTTCAAACAGATCACCTTTAATCTCTACATCCATCACCAGTGAGCCTTCGCCGCTTTTCACAGTACATTCATTTAATGCAAGATAGCTTTTTTCGTCCACATCGTCCAAATATCGGACAGTTACCTCCAATAGCGGATACTCCACGATTTGATAAGGTGTTTTTGCAATATGAATCACCAGTTTTTCAACTTCATCCGGCACCCAGTCCGCGAAAAAACCCAAGTGACCAGTATGGATACCCACGAATGCTGTATCATTAATCCGGTGTACATAATGATGAAAGGCATGGAGGAGGGTTCCGTCCCCTCCTACCGTTATGACAATATCCGGTTCTGTTTCATTGTATTGCAATTCAAATTCCTGAAGATAGGTTTTGATCTTTTGCTTCAGTGTATTCGATTTTTGGTCGCCTTTTGAAATAATGGCAAACTTCACGTGTGAGTCACCTGCTTTCAAAGAAGTTATGTAGTTGGAGCCGATCCAGGTCCGTCGTCCGTCCGTTCTGAAAAAACGATCTGGGCTTCCTGAACTTCCCCTCTGATTTCAGCCATTTCCTCATCCAGCCGGCCAGCTGCCTCAGCGGCGCGCTGAAGACGAAGCTGAATATCCTTTGGGATCTGGCCCTGGTATTTATAGTTTAATGAATGTTCAATTGTAGCCCAAAAATTCATCGCGAGGGTCCGGATTTGCACTTCTACAAGAAGGGGCTTTTCTCCATCCAGGGTTTGTACAGGATAGCGGATCACCAGGTGATAGGATCGGTAACCGCTTGGTTTTTTATTGGTAATGTAATCGCGCTCCTCTACAATCTCAAAATCCTTCCGATTTCTGAGCATGTCGATTACTTTTTTAATATCATCCGTAAACTGGCACATGATGCGCAATCCCGCCAGATCCTGAATTTCTTCCTCAATTTTATCCAGCGGAATATTCTTTTGCCAGGCTTTATTGAGGATCGAATTAATAGGCTTTACCCTTCCAGTCACAAATTCAATCGGAGATTGCTTGATCGTTTTTTGATATTGTTCGCGAATGCCCCTGAACTTCACTTTTAATTCATCAACAGCTTGTTTATAGGGTGCGAGAAGGGTTTCCCAGTCCATACTCTCATTCACCTTCCTGTCTTTACTTAATATGAGCCGAAAACGCTTTTTCTACTGCTTCCAGCATCTCTTCTCCATAATTACTGTTATCTTTAATGTTCTCTATCAGATAAGACAGTTCAGAATGAAGAGCTCCGAGCGGTAAGGCTTCCTCTCCTCCGGCTACCTGCAGTACTACAGGAAGTCTGGCTGTTAAGGCTTCGCTTAACTTGCCCCAGAATGGTTCTGTCAGCCCGATATAAACCAGGTCATCCTCCGTTTCCAGAACATAGATAAAGGACAGCTGATCGGAATCCACCAGCATCCTTTCCCCATCCTTCCATTGGGAAATACCGTTCTGATCAATCTGAAGAATAAGCTGATCACCCGTTTCTGCGTGTTGTATGTCATGTCTGATTGCCATGTGTACCTCCTAAAAAAACAAATATTCTACACCCTAGTTTAACATAAGTATGTGTACATTTTGTCATTTGAGAATCAAAATGACCTGTGTCATAATGAGATTCGTGCATAACAACCAAAAAGGAGTGCTGGCCATGGAGCAAGAAGTTGAAATTGAATTTAAGAATTTACTGACTCCTGATGAATTTTTTCGAATCTCGAACGATCTGTCCCTTAAGGAAGAATCTTTTATCACTCAGATCAACCACTATTTCGATACCCCCTCTTTCTCATTAAAGCATCATAAATGTGCTCTTCGTATCCGCGAAAAGAACGGCAGCCGCATACTTACCCTGAAGCAGCCCCATCCCGACGGCCTTCTTGAGACCCATCAATCCCTGACAGATTCAGAATTTGATCAAATCATGAAGGAAAACTCTTTGGTGAATGGCGATATCCCCTCCATTCTGATGGAGTTGGAAATTCAGCCCAAAGACATTGCTTACCTCGGCACACTAACCACCAGGCGGGCGGAATTGCCTTATCGAAACGGAATCCTGGTTCTGGATGAAAATCAGTATCTTTCAAATACAGATTTTGAACTTGAATACGAGGCAAAAGAAAGACTGCAGGGTGAGAAGGATTTTAAGGATCTTTTGATATGCTACGGAATTCCTGAACGGACCACATTAAACAAAATTCAGCGCTTTTTTGAAGCAAAAAACCACTAAGAGCCAATTGTTTATATCTTCCTCATTTGGTATGATTAGTTCTATAAGATGAGGAGAGAAATCAATGGAAATTAATGCGATAAAAATGATGCTGCAGCTTCAATCCCTAAAGCAAGTGAGTGCTGCTGGCATCCAATCCCCTTTTGCATCTTCACCGTTTGCCATGATTCTTGAACAGCTTTTTGAGGCTGCGGGCATAATGCCCGAGCAGACAACGGCGGGATCCCAGGAGAGATTGAATGTACCTGCTTTTTCCCAGCAGGAGCAGTTGCCTGTAATGCGAACTACAGCACCCCTTGCTTCCAAACCGCATCAGGATATACACCAGCTGATTGATCAAATCAGTTCCAAATACAATATGAATCCCGCACTCATTACATCGATTGTACAGCATGAATCAGGGTTTAACCCCATGAGCAAAAGCCCTGCAGGAGCAATGGGACTTATGCAGCTTATGCCTGAAACCGCCAGAGGCCTGGGGGTCAGAAATCCATATCATGCTGAAGACAACCTTGAAGGCGGAATCAAATACATCAAACAGTTGCTCGACAAGTACCACGGTGATGAAAAATTGGCTCTGGCGGCATACAATGCCGGCCCGGGAAACGTAGCCAAATACGGAGGCATTCCTCCCTTTAAAGAAACCCAAAGTTATGTAGCCAAAGTATTACATACTTATCAAAGCCTCAACGCATAAACGCCCTTAAAAAAGGGTGTTTTTTTTGATGTAGTACAGTCCACAGACCTATTGTTTGCTAAGACTGCCATACCCTTGCTACAATAAGTTTACACAAATGAAAAATGGGAATACTATTCTTCCGGTTTTTCCAGGATGGATGAGTAGTCTGAACAGAAGCATCCCTATTATTTTTCTTATTTTGATATAAGCTTGAAGGAGTTTTCACCATGAATGATATGGACATGACCCCTTATGAACATTTGGGTGGAGAAGCCGTTTTAAAGGAAATGGTTACAAACTTTTATGGTTTTGTGAAGCAAGATGAGGTTTTGGCTCCGCTTTTTCCAGATGATCTGACTGAAACCGCACGTAAACAAACACAATTTTTAACTCAGTTTCTTGGAGGTCCCTCTTTATACACGATGGAGCATGGGCATCCTATGCTTAGAGCAAGACATATGCCTTTTCCCATTACAAACCGCCATGCCAAAGCCTGGCTCGGCTGTATGGAAAAAGCGATGGACTCTGTATCCCTGCAAGGCCCTTTACGGGATTTTATTATCAGCCGTCTAACCATGACTGCTTATCATATGGTAAATACGTCCGATGATAGCCATGGAAAGGAGAATAACTATTGACATTTTCTGAAGCCGGGTATCCTTTTGAAGCGAAGCAGAAGGGGAATATCGCTGCTTCCAACTGTCATAAACCATTGGAACTCTATTCTGTTATTGATCCTTTGAGCCCCGAATGCTGGGCACTTGAACCTATATTAAAAAAGCTGCAAGTAGAATACGGCCAATATTTCACATTAAGGCATATCCTCGGCGGCCGGTTGGATTCCCTGAACTCTTTTAGAAAAAAGGGGTATACATCTGCAAAACGTATTGCAGAGAGGTGGGATAAGACTGCCAACATGACAGGCATGAGCTGTGACGGCGATTTATGGCGGGAAGATCCAATACTCGCACCTTATCTGGTTTTTCTTGCCATCAAGGCAGCCGAGCTTCAAGGCAAACAGTCAGGAAACAAATTTTTGCGAACACTGAGAGAACATTTATTTTTACAAAAGCAAAATATCTCAAAAGAAGACGTTCTTTATTCCATTGCCGAAATGGTTGGATTGGACGCCTGTGAGTTTATGAAAGATATTCATTCACAATCTGCCATCAAAGCATTGCATTGTGACTGGAAGTTTGCCCACGAGATGGAAATTGACCAGATACCAACACTGATCATGTTTAACGATAAAGCTGAAGAAGAAGGCTTAAAAATTGCAGGAAGCTATCATTATTCCATTTATGTGACCATCATAGAAGAAATGCTCGGTTTTCGGCCGGAGCCCAGTGCCCCTCCTGCGATAGAAGAATTTATGAAAACTTATCGCTTTGTGGCAACCAAAGAACTCGCAGTCGTCTACAATATGACGGAAAGCGAAGTCGAAACAATAATGAAGAAACTGGTTTTGCAGCAAGTTGTGAAAAAGGTGCCTGTTAAACACGGTACTTTTTGGAAATATACCCATTCTTAAAAAAGACGAACCCTATATGGTTCGTCTTTTTTGTGCTTTAAGCAAATAGAATAATGCCAAGGAGGTTGTTCATTGTGTTTCTCATTTTATTCCTCTTATGTGCATTCATGCTTGCTGGCGGTTTTTATTTCTTTCTTTTATCGTTGTTGAAGATGATATCCTTTGCTCTTTCAGTCCCCATTCTGTTTGTGACCATCCTGTTATTAATGTTATGCCTGAACTATCGTTATAAACTTAATAAGCTTTTTCATCAATGAAAGAAAGCTCCCGGCCGGGGAACGGCAAGGAGCTTCTTTTTATTGTTCAAACAGCAAGCTTTCCATCTCATCCAATATTTCTTCAAAAACTTTCAAAGCATCTTCCACCGGCTTGGAAGTTGTCATATCCACTCCTGCTTTTTTCAGTACCTCAATCGGATAATCAGAGGACCCTGCTTTCAGAAAGTCAATATACCGGGAAACCGAACTCTCGCCCTCTTCCAGGATTTGCTTGGAAAGTGAGGCTGCCGCACTGAAGCCTGTGGAATATTGATACACATAGAAATTGTAATAAAAATGCGGGATTCTGGACCACTCCAGACCAATCTCCTTGTCAATCACCACATTCTCGCCAAAGTACTTTACATTCAAATCGTAATAGATCTGAGTCAGTAGTTCTGGCGTTAACGGTTCCCCATTCGCCGCACGTACATGGATTGCCTGCTCGAACTCCGCAAACATGGTTTGCCTGAAAACGGTCCCCCGGAACCCTTCAAGATGGTGATTCAACAAATACAATTTCTCCTGCTTATCCTTTGTTTTGTTCAGCATATAGTGATTTAGTAAGGCTTCATTGCACGTAGATGCCACTTCCGCTACAAAGATGGAATAATCGGCGTACGGATAAGGCTGAGATTCCCTAGTATAATAGCTGTGAACAGAATGTCCGATTTCATGAGTCAATGTAAAAAGATTATTGACATTGTCCTGCCAGTTAAGAAGAATGTATGGCATTGTTCCGTATGCTCCGGAAGAATAGGCACCGCTCCTCTTTCCAGCGTTTTCATGAACATCAATCCACCGTTTTTCAAAGCCTTCTTTTACGATGTTCTTATATTCTTCACCCATCGGATCCAGGCTCTCCAGTACGAGCTTCTTGGCTTCTTCATAGGTTACTTCCATTTTCACATCCTGTACAAGCGGTGTATACAGATCATACATATGCAATTCATCCAGATTAAGAGCTCGCTTCCGTATATCCACATACCGGTGAAGCAAATGAAGATGATCATTTACGGTTTTAACCAGATTCTCATAAACCTCTTCCGGAATGTTGTTATCATTCAATGCCGCTTGTCTGGCTGAATCAAACTTTCTCGTTCTGGCAAAAAAGTTATCTTTTTTCACAGTACCCGCCAAGGTGCTTGCGAAGGTATTCTTAAACTTGTCATACGTGCCGTACACTGCTTTAAAGGCATCTTCCCTTACGCGGCGGTCGCTGCTTTCAAGAAAGCGAATATATCTTCCGTGGGTTACCTCGATTTCTTCGCCATTTTCATCTTTAATCACAGGAAACTTTAAATCTGCATTGTTCAGCATGCCAAAGGTTGTACTCGGGCTTGCCGTTACTTCGCTGACATCAGCCAGCAATGCTTCCTCCTCTTTAGAAAGAACATGCGGTCTTTGGCGGTTAATTTCATCAAGGACATGCTTGTACAACCCAAGATCCTTGTTATCCTTGATATAGGAGTCAATCGTTTCTTCCGGGAGTAACAATATTTCCGGCACGGCAAATGATAATGAACTGCCCACTTGTGTGGCAAGGTTAGATGCCCTGTCGTTCAGTCCCTGATAAAGTGAGTTTGTTGTATCCTGATCATATCTCATATGGGCGTATGTATACAGCTTCCCAAGCTTTTTTGTCAGCTCATCCTGTTTTTGAAAAAACTGAAACAGCGTATCTGCTGATTCACCCAGTTTTCCTTGGAACTGCTTCACTTCCGGCAATAAGCGTTTAACTTCACTAAATTCTTCTTCCCATTTGTCATTGGTTGCATAAATCGCTTCAAGATCCCATGTATCCTGCAATGGCAGCTCTTCTCTTTTTGGAAGAGACTTGGATTTGGTTTGAGCCATTTGGCTGCACCTCCATCTGTAGTATTGTGCATAACTACATTTTACCAGAAAACAGTGGATTCAAACCATGTTTTACACTGAACTGCATGATATGGAAATCATTTTTTAACGCCTTATCCATTGTGCTCGGGAACACAGGCTGGCGAATTTTAATAAATTGATGTTTCCCTGCCGGCTTTAATACACCGTAAGCACATAAAAGATCGAGATAGTTCAAAACAGCATGCGAATAGTGGGTTTCAATCAGGGGCAGCTGCCTTGTTGTCAGCAGTTTTTTCTCAACCAGCCATTGCATGGATTTATAGGCACGTGAAAAACTGATGGGCTCTCCCATTTTTAAAGGAATGATGCTTAAAAGCAGAAGGTAGGATTGCCAGACATAAGAGGGCTCGGTCAACGTGTAGGAACCCAATACAGGCATACCGGCTTCAGAAGGGAAATAGGCTATGGAGGATCCATTTTGAAGAAAAAGCTTTTTTAAGTAGTAAAAGGTTGGGTGATTTTGTTTAAAGGCGTAGAGTCTCCACTGTTTTTTCATGTGAAGCCAGGAGGTAACAGGAAATAAGGAGTTGGTGTTTTTTTCTGATGGCGGGGTTTGTAATTCTTGAAAGGAATACTCTTTTAGTGGAGTTTGAAAAAAGGTTCCGTAAACACGGGTTGAGGTAACAGGAATGATCGAAGTTAAATGAAGCACTTTTGCCTCTTCCGGGCAAAAATAAGTGAGGGATGGAAGTTGAGATGATGAAAGTTTCGCAGTAAGCCAATCAAATGAGGAAAGCTGAAACATAAAGGGGCTCAGTATCTTCAGTCTTTTTTTGCCCAAAATCCATTTTGGTGACATTCCCTTGCCGATATAACCTTTCGTCCGTTTCATAAAAAGGGATGGAGACATGGTCGAGCATTGAAACTCAATGGGAGAGTTGGTGGGGATAAAAAAATCAGGCCGCTGGGAGATATCCGGAAAGAACGGTTCCAAAAGCACATCAGAATATTGCCTGGTGGCCTGTTCATACAGAAGTTTTTTGCCGAGAAGGTGATACATGGACTCCCCTTTTAACATGGAGCAATCACTGACGCCGGGAAGGTGGGAAAAATGCCACACTTTCATCGTACCTGCTTTAATCTGCATCCTGCTGCGGCATTCCGGACAGTAAAAACCGTTTTTGCGCTGCATTTCTCTTAGCTCATCTTTCGTATAACCGGTTAACAGATTAACCCGGGTCCCGTTGTCCAAATAAGCAACGAGCATGACATCACTCCTTTTTCTTTTAGTTTAGGTTACCTCTCCAAAGTTTTCAATAACAAAAAAACCGATTCCAGTTATGAAATCGGTTTTTGCTTAAAGGTTAAAGTGAGTAGAGACCTCTTCGAGCGCGTGCTCTGCAATGATTTGCTTTCCGTATTCTTGAATCCGGTGGATCGAAGCATCCGAATCAGCACCATATTCAAGCAATTGAGACAATAAGTCATCTTGTTCCCGATCTGTCGTCTCTGGATTGAAAGTCACATACAAGTAATACTTATTTTCAAAGTGGTACAGGGAGTTTGCAAACAGGGTGCTGTCAACATTATGAGAGAGCATGATCATGTCCTCGAAATCCTTAAACGCCAGCAGGAATGAGAGATAATCTTCATCTGCGAGCTCAATATCTTCTGCTATATCTGAATCATCTGTAGCAAATTGCTGATCCAGTATTTTTTCGATATTTTTATCCACAGGAAGATCAATTTTTTCATCACCTAACGGCAGCTCCAGTTTCGTGCCATCCTTGGACATTTGGGCTCTGGTTACAATGATTTCAAGTCCTTTATCCAATGCTTGAACCTGAATCCATAACGGTCCTTCAAGCGGAAATTGTTCTTGTTGATGGGCTTCGTCCATCATTTCCCAGAACAGCTCTTCCCCCCGTTCACGATCTGACCATATTTCTTCTCGGTCAAAACCGCGGTCTTCTATATCTCTGTACGTAATGAAAAACTTTATGGTAAATTCATTTACTCTTTCGATTTCCATTTCGTTCTCTCCCTTCTTTCCGTATTGTATCCTATGAAGGGATATTTTCCCCTGAGTATGATGTATAGTCACTTTTCCCTAAAATAAGAAAATTCAATCCAAAGTTGCTTCATTCTTGTACTCTTATTCTATGACAAAAGTTCAAAGTTGGAAATAAAAATGCTGACCCATTTTTCTGCCCTTTTTTTCATCTAAAAGAGCTTTTCTTGACGCCCTATATCTGCTGTCATATAATTCAATGGTCTTTATTAAAACATTTCGTATATATTAACACACATGATGGGGTTTATCACCTGAAAGGGGTTTTAGATTCGTGGAAGCCGATTTTTTGATCGCACTGTTGCAAATTATCGCGATAGATATTCTTCTTGGAGGAGATAATGCCATTGTCATTGCCTTAGCCAGCAGAAATCTTCCGGAGCAGCAACGCAATAAAGCGATCTTAATTGGGACAGGCCTTGCCATCGTTGTAAGGGTAATCTTAACTGTACTCGTTGTTTATTTGCTGAAGGTACCATTTCTTTATCTGATTGGCGGATTGCTTCTTATTTACATTGCTTTTCAGCTGCTTGTTGACGATGATGAGGAAAACGATATCAAACCTGGAATGTCACTGATTGGGGCTATACGCACGATTGTTGTGGCCGATGTTGCCATGGGCCTGGATAATGTGTTGGCAGTTGCCGGAGCGTCACACGGCTCCATTCCGCTCGTTATTATTGGACTGCTTGTTTCTGTGCCGATCATTATTTGGGGAAGTAAAGCCATTCTTCACTTAATGGAACGATTTCCTTTTTTGATTTATATCGGTTCGGCCATTCTTGCTTATACAGCGGCTGGCATGATTATATCCGAAAAGGAACTGCAGCCCTTCTTCAGATCAAATCCCGCTTTGGAATACGGCGTAATCATCTTTGTCGTCCTCGGCGTCATGCTTGCAGGTGTATTCATTAAAAAAGCAAAAAAATCCAAATAAAAAAGCTTCTACAGAACTTAATCTGTAGAAGTTTTTTTAGTTAACCATACGCTGTGCTTCAAGAAGCTGGTACGTACGGACTTTTCTAGGTAAAAACCTTCTGATTTCATCTTCATTGTAGCCTACCTGGAGTCGTTTTTCATCCATGATAATTGGCCTTCTTAATAGCCCTGGATTGTCAGCAATTAACTGATACAAATCCTGAAGAGGCATAGTTTCAACGTTCAAGTTCAATTCCTGAAACGTCTTTGAACGGGTAGAAATGATTTCATCCGTTCCGTCCTCTGTCATGCGAAGAATCTGTTTAACTTCCTCTATGCTTAAAGGCTCTGAAAAAATATTTCTTTCTTGGTATGGAATTTCATTTTCTTTTAACCACGCTTTTGCCTTACGACAAGATGTACAACTCGGCGAAGTAAATAGAGTAACCATATGGATCTTCTCCTTCCCCATACTCCTGATTTAGTATCTACTTTAAAATAGTTATTAAATCATATTTTTTATTATACTACATTTTCTTTAAACAAGAAAGGTCTTCACAAAAATGTAATAAAACTTATACACCATAATCGAAATTATGTAATTCAATTATATAGACGTATTACCCTGTAAAAAGTTTCACAAAACATAAAAAAAGAAATAGGATGAAGAAATTTTCATCCTATATACTTGATTATGCAATTGATTTGACTTGCGAAGCAGGACCTTTTTTGGGAACATTTGATAAGCCTCTAAGATTCTTTTTCAGCATCTCTTTAAGCATTTCCCGTTTGGTCTGTTTTTTCTTTTCCTTGGCTTTCATGCAGATACCTCCTTGCCATAGAAATTACTCGGTTATGGCGTCTTTATCGTGCTGAAAGGTTAATACATCGGATACATCCTCATATGCTTTACCGTACAATTCTTTATCTTTGTACGTGTGTATTTCATTATACGTCTTTTTCATGTTTTCATAAACACTTTCTTCACTTTCTCCTTCGGGAGCCCAGTAAAGAATCTCCATTTCGTTCACTTTGTCGGTTGCAAGGGATTTTCGTCTGTACCCGATTTTTGAAGCATGGGTAAAGTCTTCCCTGCGATAGAAACGCTGCCTTTTTTCTGTATCTGTGTCTTCATAATCGATGGGTTCGACTTCAAGAATGATCGGCTTTCGCTTTTCTTTCAGCTGCTGCAGCAGTTTTTTTCCAAGCCCCTGACCTCTTGACTCTCTTGCTACAAATAAATAATCAATAAAGATAAAGTCGTCCAGTTCAACATACATTAATACATGATGAGGACCTTCATCTTTATGGTAGATGTCTCCTTTATCCTTCAAAAGGAGTTCCATGTGTTCTTTTGATTTCATTTCCTCAATCGGAAAGTATTGATTCAATTTGTCATACCAGTTCATAATAATAAGCCAGCTCCTAACGCAGTTATTTAGTTATAGAGTTAGTAAATTCACCACCAACTAGTTTTCCCTCTTTCCAAAGGGATAAACATCTTATACAATGAAGAGGAATGAATGCCTTTTCACTGGAGGGGATTTGATGGCCTTGTTTTTCCGGGATTTGCTTCTGCTCGCCGTTTTTGTCATCGGTTTAACCGCTTTCATGGGGATCATTTCACATTGGTTTTCACTTAAGTTGTTTGGCGGAAAGTCGGTTTTAAAATTTGTGGATCGTACCAAATCGTTTCAGTCCAGCTGGAGAAATGTAAAAAGAAGAGACCTTTGAACAGCTTCTACTTTACGGGAAGTTGTTTTTTTGTGAAGATAAAGATATTACTTACATACTAGAGGTGGATACATGCATATTAACATACGTACCTTTATACAACAACTTCGACAAGAAAATGAACTAATTGAAATAAATGCACCGGTTGACCCTTATCTTGAAATCCCCGAAATTCATCGGAGAGTGATTGACGAGCAGGGTCCTGCTTTGCTGTTTACCAATGTAAAAGGCTCAGATATCCCTGTGGTAACCAATTTATTCGGCACAATCCGGCGCGTGGAGCTCGCATTCGGTCCCAAACCAGAAGTTCTCGTGCAGCAGCTGGTTGACTCAATCGATGATCTCCTCCCTCCTTCCCCGTCAAAATTATGGGGAAAAAGAGGAATGATAAAAGATGTTTTGAAAATAGGAACACGAGCAGTTAAACCTTCTAAAGCTCCTGTTATGGAGCACTATACAACAGACGTTAATATGAAGAAGCTGCCTGCCTTGACAGGATGGCATCTGGACAGCAATCCTTTTATTACGCTTCCTCTTGTGTATACGGAGCATCCCGGAAAACATGAACACAATCTTGGTATGTACCGCATTGAAATTAAAGAAGAAAAGAAAACCGGGATTCACTGGCAGATTCATAAGGGCGGCGGCTTTCACCACTATGAAGCAGAGCAGATGAATCAAAAGCTGCCTGTGACCTTATTCCTTGGAGGTCCACCAGCGCTTACCATCAGTGCCATCGCCCCGCTTCCTGAAGCTGTCCCTGAGCTTATGTTCACTTCCATGCTCATGGGTGACAAGCTGAATCTTACTCACGCTCCCGGGTATCCACATCCATTGATCGCAGAAGCGGAGTTCGCGTTTGGCGGTTATGTGCCTCCGCATGTTAGAGAACCAGAAGGACCGTTTGGAGACCATTATGGCTATTATTCATGGGCACACGATTTCCCTGTTTTTGAAGTTGGCCGGATGTGGAAGCGTAAGGATGCCATCTACCCTGCTACAGTCGTGGGAAAACCAAGACAGGAAGATTACTTTATCGGAGAATACCTGCAGCGCCTTATGAGCCCCCTTTTCCCAGTGGTAATGAACGGGGTTAAACAATTGTGGACATACGCTGAAACAGGCTTCCATGCCCTTGCTGGTGCAGTTGTCCGTGAATCCTATTATAAAGAAGGACTTGCCCATGCGCTGCGTATTATGGGTGAAGGCCAGCTGACGTTAACTAAGTTCTTGATGGTGACGAATAAAGATGTGGATTTGCAGGATTTTTCTCAGTTGCTCGAAGCTGTGCTTGAGCGCTTTTTGCCTGAGCGTGATCTCCTCATCCTTAACGATACCTCGATGGACACCTTGGACTATACGGGGCGAAAATTCAACACCGGCAGCAAAGCGGTCATGACAGGCCTTGGTGAGCCTGTCAGAGAACTGGGGAGGACCTATGATGGTGGAACCATTCCGGGTATTCATGATGTCCAGCTGTACTGTGGAGGGTGTATATGCCTTTCCGGTCCATCTTTTGAAGACGATCCTGATTTTGCTGAAAAACTGCTGGAAACTGCAGCTCGGCAGCTTAGCGACTGGCAGCTTGTTTTCCTGGTGGATGATGCCTCCATTGCAGCTTCTCAATCACAATTTTTATGGACCACCTTTACCCGGTTTGATCCTGCCTTTGATCTGTATGCGAAACATGAGGTGGATCGGAATAAATTAAAATACAGCGGCCCTATCATTATTGATGCACGAATGAAACCTTTTTATCCTGAAACGGTTGAAACACGGCCAGATATCAATGAATTGGTAACCAAGCGCTGGAAGGAATATTTTTAATAAAGAAGGGAGAAATCCCTTCTTTAATTTTTGATTCAAATGAGAGCGCTGCCAATTATTTTACATTTTTATTTGTTGATACACCTCCATTTTGGTGGTATAGTATATAACAATATACATTTCTGGAGAAACAAGCCCTCTCAATAAGGTGGGGTTTTTTAAAAAAGAAAAAAGGAAGGAGAAATTGCGATGAGAAATGTAACGTTAACGGATATTTTTCAGCAACCATCCGCCCAAAAGTACTTGAACAGGTCTGGTGTTGTTCATGCGATTGCTACCGCCTATCATGCCTTATCGTTTGCAAAAGAGTATGGAGTCGATCCAGATCTTGCCACAAAAGCGGCATTGTTGCATGATGTCGGACACTATACCTGGTATACGAATGGCCAATGGGACTACTCGCTTTACAAAGAGAATGATATCCATGCCATAAAAGGAGCGGAACGAGCACATAAGCTGCTGATCCGGCTTGGAGAAGATCCTCGTAAAGCCAAAGAAATTGCTTTAGCCATCTTACTTCACACCGATTCCTATCTTCCAAAAGGACAGTTGGACCTGCTGCCTCTTCAACGGGTAGTAGCATTGGCAGATGAAGCAGACGAAGAGCCAGGCGGAATGCATCATTATCGAAGTCTGGATATGAAGACCGCACTTTCCCGCATTAAAAAATTGGACCGATTGGTGGATGCTCAATATGAGACTGAAAATCTAAAACACTCCGTATAATTAAATCATACGGAGTGTTTTTTATATTTAATGAAGGATAAATCCTATCGCGTTTTCACTGGCATAAGTTCCAATGGTACTTCCAAAGCGTGTAAATGTAACCGATTTAAATTTGGAGAATGAGAAAAATTCGCCAAACTCTTTGATTACTTCCTGCTTTGACGGAAGGCTGTGAATGATAAAGAGTTCTTTCTCAGGATGCTGATGGTGCCAATCCTGCAGGATCTCTTTCAGCTTGCAAAGTCCCTTTTTCTTTCCCCTAAACTTCCCCACTGTTTCAACGATTCCATTTTGTACTGATAGGAGCGGTTTAATATTTAAAAATTCCGCAATAGCACCTTGAACTGCTGAAATACGCCCGCCTTTTTTAACATTCTCCAATGTCTCCAGGAGCACGTAAGCAATAATGGTTTCCTTTTGTTGTTCAATCTCCTCAACAACCTGCTTTGCATTTTTGCCTTGGCGGACCAGAGAGTCTGCAAGTTTAATCAACACTTGAACCCCTGCAGAAGCAGTACCTGAATCGATAATGTGGACGCTGTTCTGGATCTTTTCATCAAGCATCCCTTTAGCAATGGACGCGCTTTGCACAGTTCCGCTCAAATTCGATGAAAGCCCTACATATATAAGCTCATTCCCTTTTTCAATCTCTTTTTGGAATACATTCAAAAAGGCTTGCGGGGATGGCTGGCTGGTTTTTGGAAGGTGTTCTTCTTTTGCCATTCTCTCATAAAACATATCCGTGCTGATCGTTTCGCCATCTAAGAAATGGTCGCCGCCAAACGTAATATTAAGAGGAACGACGGCTAAAGGAACGGATAACACATGATGCTCTGCACAATAATCGCTGGCACTATCCAGTACAAACGTAATATTCATTCAATGACCTCACTAGAAAAGATTCCTTGCTTCCTTAACATAACACAAAACGATCTCCCGATATACAGGAGATCGCTGTATTTACTGCTGTTTATTCTCAGTGTTCAACTCATTGTCATAAAGATGGCAAGATACCCAGTGGCCTTCCCGCGCTTCCAACCATTTCGGTTCTTTGCTGGCACACACATCCATTGCGTGCGGGCACCTTGTACGGAACCGGCAGCCGCTTGGAGGGCTGATCGGGCTAGGGAGATCGCCTTCAAGAATGATACGCTCCCTGCTGCGTTCCACTTCCGGATCAGGAACAGGAATAGCGGAGAGAAGAGCCTGGGTGTAAGGATGCAATGGTTCTTCGTAAAGCTCATCACTTTCTGCCAGTTCTACAATGTTACCAAGATACATCACACCTACACGGTCAGAAATATGCTTAACCATGGAAAGGTCATGCGCGATAAACAAATACGTCAGACCGCGCTCTTTCTGAAGTTTCATCATCAGGTTGACCACTTGAGCCTGAATGGAAACATCCAGCGCAGAAATTGGTTCATCCGCAATAATGAAATCCGGGTCTACAGCAAGCGCACGGGCAATACCGATACGCTGGCGTTGTCCGCCGGAAAACTCGTGCGGATAACGGCTCGCATGTGCACGGTTCAAGCCTACTGTTTCAAGAAGCTCATAGACTCTTTCCATACGTTCTTTATCGTTTTTTGCCAGACCGTGTATGTCTATTCCCTCGGCAATAATATCCTTGATTGTCATCCTTGGGTTCAATGAAGCATACGGATCCTGGAAAATCATTTGCATCCGGCGGTTAAACGACTTTAAATCTTTTCTGGACTTTTTGCCATGAACATCATTGCCTTCAAAGGTTACATTCCCGCCTGTTGCTTCATAAAGGCGAATGATAGTCCGTCCTGTCGTCGATTTTCCGCATCCGGATTCTCCAACCAGTCCGAGAGTCTCTCCTTTATATATATCAAAGCTGACATTATCAACCGCTTTTAAGACAGCATTTTTCCCAACATTGAAGTGCTTTTTGAGATTTTTTACTTCCAATAATTTTTCTCGTTCAACGACTGCCATTAACGGGCACCTCCTACTAATGCGGCTTCAGGCGGTTCAACCTGAGGCGCGCGCTCATCCAGAAGCCAGCATGCCGTTTTATGCGTGGAAGTAACATCGGTCACATCCGGCATGTTGTCTACACACACCTGCATTGCATAAGGGCAACGGGCAGCAAAAGGGCAGCCTTTTGGAGGATTAAGCAAGTTCGGTGGTGTACCTGGAATGGCCATTAATTCTTTATCCGCAGAATTCAACTTCGGCATGGAAGATAATAACCCCCATGTATACGGATGCTTTGGATTATAAAAAACTTCATCGGTTGTTCCTGTTTCAACAATGGTGCCGCCATACATAACGGCTACCCGCTGAGACAGATTCGCCACTACGCCAAGATCATGCGTGATTAAAATAATGGCAGTTCCTGTCTTTTGCTGCAAATCTCTCATTAAGTCGAGAATCTGTGCCTGAATGGTTACATCAAGAGCTGTTGTTGGCTCGTCGGCAATCAATACCTTAGGGTTACATGCCAGCGCAATGGCAATCACCACACGCTGTCTCATCCCACCTGAAAATTGGTGAGGATATTCATTAATACGAAGCTCGGGATTTGGAATACCAACCAATTTCAACAGATTGATCGCACGTTCCTTCGCTTCATTTTTGGATAAATTCTGATGTTTTCGAAGGCCTTCCATGATCTGCTTCCCAACTGTCATCGTCGGGTTAAGAGAAGTCATCGGGTCCTGAAAGATCATTGAAATTTCAGAACCGCGAATTTTTTCCATCTCACGGTTGGAAAGCTTGGTAAGATCTCTTCCTTCAAAAAGGATTTCTCCTTCTTTAATTTCACTCGTTTTTTCAGGCAGCAATCTCATGATGGATTTTGAAGTAACGGATTTTCCGGAACCTGATTCTCCTACAATTGCAAGAGATTCCCCTTTTTCAAGATGAAGATTGACCCCCCTGACAGCTTTTACTTCGCCTGCAAACGTATGAAAGGAGACATTGACATTATTTAGTTCTAGAATATTTTTCATCTATTTCTCCCCCTATTTACGCATCTTAGGATCTAGTGCATCACGCAAGCCGTCACCGAGAAGGTTAAAGCTGATCATGATTAAAGAAATAATTACAGCCGGGTACAATACAAGGTGCGGATAAATTTGCAATGATTTAAACCCTTCGTTTACCAATGATCCAAGAGACGCAGTCGGCGGTGAAATCCCGAGACCAATGAAGCTTAGGAACGCCTCTGTAAAGATTGCACTCGGAATGGTAAACATAGATGTAATGATGATGGACCCTAAAATATTTGGAAACATGTGCTTGGTAAGGATTCTTGAACTCTTCGCACCAAGCGTAACAGATGCAAGAACATACTCCTGAGTTTTCAACTTTAAAATCTGTCCTCGTACGATACGTGCCATCGTCGTCCAACCCGTAATAACCATAGCGAAAGTAATGGAGAGGATACCCGGATCAAGAATCAGAATCATCAGAATAACAACAATCAGGTTAGGGATACCAATAAGAATCTCGATAATCCTTTGCATGATATTATCCGTTTTTCCGCCATAGTAACCTGAAATAGCACCGTAGGCGACACCAATCACCATGTCAATGGCAGCCGCCAAAAACGCGATGTATAACGAGATCTGTGTTCCTTTCCATACCCTGACGAACTGGTCTCTTCCCAGAGCATCTGTACCAAACCAATAGTAATTATCTTTTTGGTTTTTCATTTTGTACTGATCTACACCGCGGATGTCTACTCCATCGAGACCGAGGAAGCCTACCTTTTCAAGAACAGGAACTCTTGGAGGCAGGTTGGTACGGCTTGTATCCTGGTCATCAAAGCCGTTATGGCTGAATAGCGGTCCAAGAAATGCAAGGAGCAAGATCGCCACAATGATGATCAGCCCTGCAACGGCTCCTTTGTTTTCAAACAATCTCCGTCTGGCGTCCTGCCAGAAGGAGGTACTTTCTTTTGTAATTTTTTCGGCATCGTCAGAAGACCTGACCGCAGGTTGGAATAAGTCGTTGTTTAGTTGTTTTTCATGCATGCTCATTATCCCTTGCCTCCTGCAACCCTGATTCTAGGGTCAATTACTCCATATAAAATATCCACAATCAATATGACGATGATAAAACACACACTGTAAAAAATGGTCGTCGCCATAATGACTGGATAGTCATTCAGTTGGATGGATGATACGAACTGAAAACCAAGACCCGGCACGGCAAAGATTTTTTCGATAATGAGTGTTCCTGTAATCAAGTTGATCGCCAACGGCCCCAAAATTGTAACAACAGGAATCAATGCGTTCCGGATGGTATGTTTCCAAATTACGACCAAGTTAGAAAGTCCTTTGGATTTAGCAGTTGTAATATAATCTTGTCCCAACACTTCAAGCATTTCCGTTCTCATGAACCTGGCCACAGTTGCTATTACAAAAACAGATAACGAAAGTGCTGGCAGAACATGATATTTCGGACCGTCCCAAAGGGCAACGGGCAGCCATTCTAACTTAACCCCTACGTAATATTGTAAAACTCCTGCAAAAACGAAGGATGGAATGGATATTCCCAAAACCGCAATCAGTGATGACAAATAATCAATTGACGAATTGTGTTTTAAAGCTGCAGCAATTCCCAAAATTAAGCCAATGATCGTTCCTATAATCGTTGCTTCAACACCAAGAACAGCGGAAGGCCCGATTCTTTCAGCAATCATAGTAGAAACAGGACGGTTGTCATATTGGAAAGATACACCCAAGTCTCCTTTAACCAGATTACCCATGTAGTTGAAATACTGAACAGGTACGGGATCATTCAATCCATACTTTTCATTCAAAATAAATTTTTGTTGATCTGTCAGTTTCTCCTCATTGTTAAACGGAGAACCTGGCAGCAGTTTCATAAGGAAAAACGTAAATGAAGTAATAATAAATAGTGTGATCAGCATGTAAAGCAATCGTTTTAGTACGAAACGAGCCACTATTGCACCTCCTAAAAAAATAAACCCCTGCTTAATACCTATATCTCTATATTAAGTGACAAAACAATATCCTACAATAGTTTCGTTGGAATTTTCGACAAATTTTTACTAATAAGTCATTGGCAGTTAAAAGGAGAGTATATGGCTTACTGACATATACTCTCCTGGTACCGCTATAAAACAATTTGTTTTTTACTCAACGTCCCAATATTTGTAGCTATAATCCCCACCAAATGAGTGGTTGTGGATGTTTTTAATATTAGATTTTGTGATAAAGGCATATCCACGTTGGTACATTGGGCTGATTGCCGCATCGTCTTCGATTAGGATTTTTTCAGCTTGCTGCATCATTTCCCAACGTTTTTTAAGATCTGTTTCAGATGAAGCCTTTTTAATTAGCTCATCATACTTTTTGTTGGAGTAGTTCATTTCGTTGTGAGAACCACCAGTTACAAACATGTCAACGAATGTCATTGGATCTGGATAGTCAGGTCCCCAACCAGCGTATGAAATGTCATAATCCATGTTTTCTTCAAGCTTAAGCTTTTGCTTGAATGGTTGAGCTTTGATTTTCAGAGATAGACCAGGAAGGTTTTTCTCCAATTGGTTTTTGATGAACTGTGCATCTTTTTGAGCCGTATCAGTGTCATAGTTCAAAAGAGTAAGGTCTAATTTCTTAACTCCAAGCTCTTTCAAACCTTTTTCCCAATATTCTTTTGCTTTCTTAGCGTCACCTTTGTTCATGTCGCCGTTCTTTTCACGGAAGTCAGCTCCGTCTGGACCGTTAACAAACTTGGAAGGCACCAAGAAATATGCAGGAACAGATCCGTTATTCAACAATACGTCTGTTAATTGCTTCTTATCCCAGCCCATGTCAAGCGCATGGCGGATGTTATTGTTTGCTAGTGCTTTGTTCTTTTGGTTCATACGAAGGAAGAACACAGAAGATTCAGGCACTGTGCTGAAAACGTCTTTTTTATCTTTATATTGGTCAACATATTCCGCAGAAATCGTGGTGCGGTCTAGTTTTCCAGTTTCAAACAAGTTAATACGAGTTGCTTCGTCTTTAAGAATGTTCACGTTGATTTTGTCAACTTTTACGTTCTTCTTGTCCCAATATTTATCGTTCTTTTCCAATACCCATCCTTTTTCATGCTCCCATTTTGTAAGAGCGAAAGGACCGTTGTAAAGAGCTTTGTCAGCTTCTAAAGCGTATTGTTTCCCTTGTTCTTTAACAAACTTTTCAGGTTGTGGATAGAAAGTCGGGAATGAAAGAACCGCTTTTAAGTAAGGTTTTGCACTGGTTGGACCAGCGAACTTCACTTCAATTGTATGTTCGTCAATAGCTTTGATACCAAGCTTATCAGTTTTGTTATACATTGGATCTTCAGGGTTTAGAATTTTGTCAGCATTCAGGATGCCTGCAACTTGATAGATGAAAGAGTATTGAGTAGCTGTGTCTTTGCTTACAGCTTTTCTCCAGGCAAAAACATAATCGTTTGCTGTTACAGGATCACCATTGCTCCACACAGCATCATCGCGAAGTTTAAATACCCAAGTCTTGCCGCCATCTTTCTCTTCTGGTTCTTCAGCAGCACCGGATAGAACTGGCTCATCCTTGTCGTTCAAGGTATAAAGACCTTCGTATACATTGTTTGCCAAGTTTAGAGAAACTTGATCGTCTGCCATGATGTTGTCAAGATACGGGATTTCGGAAGTTTCCATAAGGTTTAGGACCTTTTCTTTAGAACCCCCACCGTTACTTGAACCGTCCCCGCTCGCTTTTTCCTCTTTTTTACCGCTGCACGCAGAAAGGAAAACGCTCAAAACGAGCACGATCGTTAGTAATAACGACCATTTTGACTTCTTCATTGATTGACCTCCCCTTTTTCTGTTTACCTAATTAGTGAGCCAAAGCTTCGTGAATTATCAGACATTTTGCCCACATTCGTATTATACAAGTTTTCATACTATTATGCATATACTTTTTTTTACGACTTTTACAAAAAGCCCAATTTATTTACGTTTCTTTAACAAAAAATAAGACTAAATACCTATGATTGTTCAGCGTTTCCATCCCTTCTGTTATCCAATAAATTCCATAAAAATTAGCAAAATATCCTCCTTTCTTACCCTTCATTATTTATATTTTCTAACAACTCTGAACCTATATGCACTCTCCTTCCGTAAACGTTCGGATAATTGATAGGTATAAAGGAGTATGCTCGCATCTTATGTTCATGGTAAAATGAATAATACAGCTATGAATTTGAAAATGATGGGAGTAAATCGATGTCACGTTTTTCGGCTTCAGCACTATTGACCGCAGGGTCTGTTTTACTATCACTTATCATTGAATTTTTGTCGGATAAAAAGCTTCATCTCATTCATGTGGTGGACAACCTTTTTATGGTGGGGCTTGCTCTGGTCCTGATCGGCTTAGTGTTATTTGTTGTTAGGGGCGGATTCTTCGATCTTTTTTCAAAGACAGTCAAAAAAGTGATGAAATCATTCTCGAAGTCAGCCGAGTACGCAGAGAGCCAGGGAGAAGCCTCAAACTTCAGCCTGTCCGAACGGGTATCTGGCAATTTTGTCTTTCCTCTGCTTTGTTCCGGAGCTGTGTTGTTTGTTTTTTCTAGTCTGGTTGCAATTCTATTGTAACTTTTATATACTATTTTTAACTTAATGAATAATATTTAAAGGCGATGATAAAGAAAAGTACATGTTTTTGAAGCTCCCAGAGAGCCTGTGGCCGGTGGAAACAGGCAGTGAATGAACATGGAATGGGCTTTTGAGCTCCTGTCTGAACATTGTTTAGTAGGAACAGGCGTGTGTGTCCGCACGATAGAAAGGGCGCCGTATGACAGTACGGGTTAGAGATATTCTTTTTTTATGGAATAACAAGGGTGGCACCACGGTCCATTCGTCCCTTTTCACGGGATGAATGGGCCTTTTTTGTATGTATATAATTTATTAAAAGGAGAAATTTTATTATGGCAACTATTTTTTCAGGTATCCAGCCAAGCGGTACGATAACATTGGGGAATTATTTGGGGGCCCTGCAGCATTTTGTGGACTATCAAGAGGATAATCACTGTTATTTCTGTGTGGTGAATCAGCATGCCATCACTGTTCCGCAGGATCCGGTTCAGTTGAAAAAGAACAGCCGCAGCCTTGCTGCCATGTACCTCGCTGTCGGCATCGATCCCGAGAAATCCACTCTTTTCATCCAATCGGAGGTTCCTGCCCACACCAAAATGGGATGGGTTCTGCAATGTGTCGCGTACATCGGAGAACTGGAGCGTATGACGCAATTTAAGGATAAATCCAAAGGCAAGGATGCCGTTTCTGCAGGGTTACTGACCTACCCGCCGCTCATGGCTGCCGATATTCTCCTTTATGGTACGGAGCTTGTTCCTGTCGGAGATGATCAAAAGCAGCACATTGAGCTGACACGTGACCTAGCCGAACGATTCAATCATAAATACCGTGAAATCTTTACCATTCCGGAGCCGCGCATTCCTAAAGTGGGAGCAAGGATTATGTCTCTTGTTGATCCTACAAAAAAAATGAGCAAATCTGATGCAAATGTGAATGCGTTTATTTCTATTTTGGATGATGAAACGGTCATCACGAAAAAAATCAAACGTGCCACTACGGATTCCGATGGTGTTGTAAAATATGATAAAGAAAACAAACCCGGCATTTCCAACCTATTAACCATCTACTCACTATGCTCAGGCGAATCCATCGAGGAACTGGAAAGAAAGTATGAAGGGAAAGGTTACGGAGATTTTAAAGAAGGAGCAGCAAGAGCAGTCGTCGGCCGCTTAAAGCCAATCCAGGAACGCTATTACAGTTTGATCGAATCTGAAGAGCTTGATCATATCCTGGATCACGGAGCCGAAAAAGCGAATCGCGTAGCAAACAAAATGCTGAACAAAGCGGAACGTGCCATGGGATTGGCCAGAAAACGTTTATAACAGAAGAAAGCCTCCGCATGAAGCGGAGGTTTTTTCGTGCACAAGTGATTTTTCAAAAGCAGGACTCAAAAAGGAGACTCTTTAAGAGCCTCCTTTCTTTACTCAGTTTACATGTGTTCCATTTTCGAGTTCCCAAATCTTTTCAAAGTAGGGCTGACCTTTTACAAGCCGTTCGCAAATGGCGTAATGATGATTGCTCCAGCCGTCCTTGATTTCCGAATACAATGCTGCCCATGCTTCTTCAAATTCCATCGATTGAATTTTCATATACTCTTCTGGCATCCACTCGGTATACCAGTATCTCACCTCAGCCACATTCTGTGTCGTATGCAGCTGGTCGAGCAACATGAACAAAAGCTGCTTCAGCTGCCGTTCCTTTCTTGTGAGTCCTCTCATCACAACCGGTTCAGGCGAAAGAATATGATGCTCTTTTTCTTTTATATCCGGAGTAAATGTGTAGGAAACGGTCTCCATCTGCTCTGCCATTTCATACACGAGCTGTTCCTGCCTTGGGATCAGCCTGCTTTTTCGGATGGGAATACGGTAGCCCATTGTATCTATCACCATGGTTTTCTTTTCATCAGTGATTATAAAGCAATGGTCCAGTTGAACTCTCTGGTTGTTTTTCCTTACGTATGCTTTCTGGTGTACTTCATCTAAAAGGGAGTCTGGAAGATCGCTGAGTTCGTTTTCGATGTAGTGAAACAGTGAAGACTCTAATTTAACGATTGGCACCTGATCCAAAAGCTCGATGAAATCGTCCTTCCTCCACTCATGAAACTCACAAACGTTATAGCCATTTTCTTCACCTTCAAACCAATTCACCCAAACATCTCGTAAATATAACATTTGCTACCCCTCACTTACCGATTTAGTTAAAAACAGTATAGTCAGAGGTTGTCCAAAATATTCTTTTGTAAGAAGAATTATCTAGAGCAAATAAAAAAAGATGGCTGATTGCGATCAACCATCTTTTTACTCTTACTCGCTGTATTTTTTAAAGATCAAGGTTGCATTATGCCCGCCAAAGCCCAAGGAATTACTTAAAACAGTATTCACTTCCGCTTTTCTGGCTTCATTTGGTACATAGTCCAAATCACACTCAGGATCTGGTGTTTCATAATTGATCGTAGGTGGAATAATTCCATCCTGAATGGATTTTACTGAGAAAATCGCTTCGATTCCACCTGCTGCTCCTAACAGATGGCCTGTCATGGATTTAGTGGAGCTTACAGCTAGTTTGCGTGCATGATCACCAAAGACTTCCTTGATGGCCATCGTTTCAAACTTGTCATTATAATCAGTGCTCGTTCCGTGAGCGTTGATATAGTCGATTTCTTCAGGTGCCATTCCGCTGTCCTGTACAGCCTGAGTCATCGCACGAACGCCGCCTTCCCCGCCAGGAGCTGGTGCCGTAATGTGGTATGCATCTCCTGTTCCGGCATAACCCACGATTTCAGCATAAATTCTGGCTCCGCGTTTTTTTGCAAATTCAAGGTCTTCAAGAACCAGGATTCCTGCACCCTCGCCAATGACAAACCCGCTGCGGTTTGCATCAAACGGACGGCTTGCAGTGGCAGGATCGTCATTATAGGACAATGCTCCAGCCTGACAGAAGCCGGCAAGCGCCATATCGGTAATTGGAGCTTCCGTTCCTCCGCAAATCATGGCGTCCGCATCTCCACGCTGAATGACTTTAAATGCATCGCCAATAGAGTTGGCCCCTGAAGCACACGCTGTTACAGTACAAGAGTTCATTCCTTTAGCGCCAAGCATGATGGAAACCTGGCCTGCCGCCATATCGGGAATCATCATCGGTACGAAAAACGGGCTGACCCTGCGGTATCCCTTTTTCTCAAAAATGCGGAATTGCTCTTCATGCGTATCCATGCCGCCAATACCGGAACCGATCCACACACCTACACGAGGGGCGATTTCATCCGTAATATCAAGCTCGGCATCGGCTACCGCCATTTTTGACGCAGCGATGGCAAATTGAGTGAAGCGGTCCATTTTTCTCGCTTCTTTACGGTCCATATATTCATGAGGATCAAATTCTGTTGCTTCTGCAGCAACTTTTACCGGGAATTTTTCCGGATCCCTGCGAGTTAACGGGCCAACACCTGATTCACCGGCAATAATTCGGTTCCAGGTTTCTTCTACACTATTTCCAAGGGGAGAAATGGCTCCCATTCCTGTGATTACTACGCGTCTTTTCATTGTTAATACAACTCTCCTTTGAAGAATAGTCAGCTTTTACTTCTATCTTCCCCACCGGAGCGCAACGGCACCCCATGTCAGGCCGCCGCCAAATCCAACGAGGACCAGCAAGTCATCATCTTTTATCTTACCATTTTTTAAGGCATCAGAAATAGCCATTGGAATGGAAGCAGATGATGTGTTTCCATATTTATTAACGGTTACTGCCATTTTTTCCTTAGGCAGCTCCAACCGCTCACGAGATGCTTCCATGATGCGGATGTTGGCCTGATGAGGGATAAGGTAATCAACATCATCTTTTGTCAATCCTGCCTTTTCAACCACATTCATGGAGGATTCACCCATTTGGCGTACCGCAAATTTAAATACCTCGCGACCATTCATATGAAGGTACTTATCCTGGTACAGATGTTTTGCGCCTCTGCCGTCAGACCCCAGTTCAAAGGACAGAATTCCTCTTCCTTCAGATACTCTGGACATAACTGCAGCTCCTGCTCCATCACCAAATAATACAGCTGTATTTCTGTCATTCCAATCGGTAATCTTAGACAGCTTTTCAGCGCCAACCACCAATACATTTTTATAGGTATTCGATTCAATAAATTGTTTGGCCATCACCATGCCATACATAAATCCTGAACATGCTGCACTAATATCCATTGCTACAGCATGAACTGCGCCCAACCGTTCCTGAATTAAACAGGCTACAGAAGGGAATGGGGAGTCAGGAGTTACAGTGGCAACAATGATTAGATCAAGCTCTTCTGCACTCAGACCGGCATTTTCCAATGCTTCCCTTGCTGCCTGTTCTGACATATGTGATGTATTAACATCGTCTGCCGCAATTCTTCGCTCTTCTATTCCAGTACGGGTGCGAATCCATTCATCGCTGGTGTCCACCATTTTTTCAAGATCAAAATTGGTTAACACTTTTTCAGGGACATAAGCACCTAAACCTATTATTCCAGCATTCATGTTATTACCCCTTTATTCTTATTTTTATGTTGTTTCTTTCTGCATTTGGTTTAGTATCAATTTTTAAGACCTGGTACTAATTTTAATTTATATTTCATTTTTTGTCCAGTATGCTGATTACATGGGACAACACACCATCTATTCATACAGACATATTCTATAGAGAGCTTATCAGTCTGAATACAGGAGTGGTACATGTGAATTTTCCTCGCTATGGGCCTCCTTCCCCGATGCGGCAAAGATCGGCCATGCAAGCCAGACACCCATTTCCACCGCCTCGGCAAACAAGGGAACAGCAGCCGCCACCCAGCGAGCCGCCTTTTATCCCAATGGCCTACCGTCAGCCTTTTCCCCGGCCGAATCCTTTAATCAGCGCCTTCAGGACGAATGATGGAAACTTTGATTACAATAAACTGATGGCTGTCATCGACCAGACCGTGAAAGTTGCACAGCAAGTTTCCCCTCTGTTTACAGCTTTCAGGAAAAAGTAAAAGAGCCAACACCAGAAGTTGGCTCTTTTACTTTACTGACAAACGTTATTCTTGATTTTGTTTTCCAAGTTCATAAGCATCGTTCATGACTTTCAGAAGAAGATTCAGCATGGGCTGGATATCCTCCATGGACAATTCTACTCCTTTTTTCTCCAAAAGCTCTTTTCCTTCTGGCAGATGCTTCATGGCAATTTGCATAAACTGCATGTTCAATTCCTGATTCATTGGACTTCCTCCTGAGTTTGTTCTCGACTGTATTTTCCGTTGGGGAGTTTTCCGGTTTTTTTATACTCTTCAATGTCCTTACTGATCTTTTTCTGAAAAGCATAAGGCACCCGGGGACTGAAACGGCCCATTGTAATGGCTTTTTCCTTGAAACCATATTGAAGATTTCCGGTCTTAAGCTTTCCAGCATCAAGCTGTCCAGCAACAGATTTATATACATATTCTACGTTTTGCACCGTGCTTGTCAATACCGTAGCACGGCCTAAATCTGATTGATCCGTTACATATCCGATGGCATATAATGCCTTCTTTTTTACTTCTTCAATTACCGGTACAGTATAACCGTCACCAGTTGGATAAAAAACATCTGAACCATTAGCAGCCATCCGCTTAAATGAAGCAATGGCCCGATCCTTATCGCTCCAGCTGTGCATCACTTCGGTCTCGACGGTGATATCCTTTTTTTGAAAATGGGCTCCCTCGGCAAATCCTTTGATTTCAGGCTGCCATTCCTGAGCGGCGATCACACCCAGGTGGTTGGAGTGGCTCATTTTTGCGGCAACCATGCCGGCAAAAAAACCCATCGCGTACGATTTAAAATGAATGCTTGTCGTATTTTCACCTGTCACATCGCCATTAAAGCTCACAAAATGCATCTTCGGATAATCCTTGCTGATCTGACTGAATAGATCGGCATAAATTTTCCCGTGGCCAAAAACAAGGTTTACATCATCCTTTTGAAATTCTTTAACCGCCTGCTTAACTTCAGCTTTCATTTGCATCTGTTCTTTATATACTACTTCGTTTCCGTATGTATCCTGGATCTTGATCAGGCCTTTGTATCCTTGGTCCGCCCAGCCTTGATCATTAATGGTATCCTGGACAAGGAGCCCTGCATTTTTAAGGTTTCCTTCCCTTTTTTCCTGACATCCAGTCAGCGCGGCCAGCAGACATGCGACCAACAGCCCTTGTAAGATCTTCACGGTTCACGTTCACATCCCATTCTTTCATCCTGGTTAACCCCCTAAACTAGTATAATAGAAGAAATAAAAAAAAGGGAAACATAATTTCCCTTTTTTCATCCTTCATTCTTTCTCCATTGCCTGGTATGCTGTATTTGTCTTTTTAACCCCTCTTCAATGTGGACATCCAATTGAAACCCTAATTCCTGCTGAGCTTTTTCACCGACAACCACCATGTTCCTCTTTTCCTTTGGAAAGTCTTCTTCTTTTATGGAGAGAAGTTTTAACCCCTTGCTCCATTCACCGTTTGTACCGCTTCCTATATTATAAATCGTCCGTTTTTCTCCTTTTTCTGCTGCCAGGCATAATGCACGTACGGCATCGTCCACATAAATGGCGTCCTCGGTTATAGAATCTTTTTTAATGTTCATGGTGTCCCGTTCCTGTTCGTTAACATTGATGATTTGTTGAAAAGTCATTTCAGCTGGCTGCCAGGGACCATATATCGTGGGAAAGCGAAGAATAACGTAGGAAACTGGATGGTTTGCTGCTGCCATACGAATATAATTTTCTTCTGTCAGCTTGATGAGGCCAAATAAGGTTTCAGGATTGGTTGTAGAGGTTTCTGTCACTTTTCCTGTTTTTTTTCCATACACATCATAGGATGACGCATAGATGAGTTTGACTGATTTCGAAGGTATTGCCTGGATCAGACTCCTGGTGGATTGGATATGCTGCTTCACCTTATTTTCTATGTCATTCCATGCTTCATTTGAATGGATACCGCATGCGAGATGAAAGACGGTATCGGCTTTTTTAATGATTTTCTTTAAATTCAGTTGTTCCATGGGCTCATTGATAAGTTCAAAATTTGCATGACGGCCGATATAATCCAGCTTTTCTGTGGATCGGGCCGAATCAATTCCAATTACTTCAATCTCATCTTCCAGCAGCTTTGTGCATAGATGTGAGCCAATAAATCCTGCAGCTCCTGTAACAACAGCACGTTTCATCAAATGCTCCTCCGTTCTTTTTCTCTCTCTATATCGTATTGTTCAACCCGCTGAGTATGCATCTCAATCAATTTTCACAAAAAATCCTGCAGCAGGTTGCTACAGGATGGATTCATATAAACTGAAAAACCGAGGCACAGCCTGAAAATTCCCCAGACTTTTACTGGCCATTTGTATGGTCAGGGAAACAGCATATCCCTTTTCAAGGCAGGATGCTTCAAATGGCCGGCTGTGAATTTCAAATGGATAAACAGTGCCTGTTGCATCATGAAAAATTTTAACCGGCACCTCATGTTTTAAGGTAAAACGCGTTACCGTTTTCTCTAAAAATTCGTCCATATTTTCTTCCTTAATCCCGTAGGCCTGGCTAATTTCTTTACGAACTCTTTTTAAAAATAATTTGTTCTTTTTCTCCTGCTGAAAATGGCTTTTGAGATTCAGGCATGGATTAAGGAAAACCGCAGAACGGATGGATCCTTCCATGTCATTGATAAAATCCAGTGCGGTGAGCGCACCCATACCCTCCGCTAAAATATGAATAGACGGATTAAGAATTTCATATTTTATAACATAACGGTAAACTCTTCTTGCCAGGGATACCGCATCCTGGTTGCCCCAATTTCTTCCATATAGATTGGAATAAAATACGGTGTAGCCTTTTTGCTTGAGCGTTTGAATAAGTTCAAACCGGTCCTTGTTTTGTTTCCACAAACTTGACTGTTGATCTACAAAATGATTGCAATCGCCAAATATCATTACTGCAAAACCGTTTGGCTGTTCAGGAAGATGTATCGTATTCCATTGTCCATCTAAGCTGAAAATCCTCTCTTCGATGCTCACTTTTCTCCCCTCATCCAATATTTTCTTACTTATACTATGTCCGTTTTGTGAAACTGGAGAAGGGATATGCCTATTCTCGGGTGATTTCCTTAAAGATTTAAAGACAAAATCTTTATTTTTTGTTACTATATCAGAAGAAGAAGTCGTTTACATAAAGTTGAGGTGAACAAAATGCGTTATATCTGGACAATCATCTGGTCTTTACTACTTAGCAATATGGCTTTTTACGTACTGGAATCGATGCAGGGCGGAAAATATGACTCTGCAACATTTTCTACGGCATCTGTTTTCGGTGTAGTATTTGCCGTATTTGTCATCATCATTGGTGCCGTACTTCCCGCTGAAGCAGAAACGGCAGAATAAAAAAAAGCAGCCCCTCACACTCTGTGAAGGGCTTTTTTTCATCATATAGGAGGTTATCAACCATGAAAGAGGTACTAACAGCATTCCTCGATGAACAATATCCACTTTTTAAAGAAGTTGCACGATACATCTGGAATCATCCCGAGCTCGGCTATGAAGAAATAAAGTCCTCCGCTAAACTTATTGAAACCCTGGAACACTTTGGATTTGAAGTAGAGCGTAACATTGAGGGGATGGAAACGGCATTTATTGCAACCTATAACAGCGGAATACCCGGCCCTGTGATCAGCTACCTGGCTGAATATGATGCCTTGCCCGAGATTAATCATGCATGCGGACATAACTTGATCGGTACCATGAGTACGGCTGCAGGAATTGCAGTAAGCACAGTGATCAAGGAAACCGGTGGCAAAGTTCTTGTCTACGGAACGCCTGCAGAAGAGACAGGGGGAGCGAAAGTTCATTTGGCGGAAAAGGGCTACTTTGACCGTGTGGATGCAGCGCTGATGTGTCATCCTTACAAGGCGTTTGAACGAAGCGGCTCAAGCATGGCCATGGAGGCATTGCAATTTGATTTTAAAGGAAAATCAGCGCATGCAGCTGCTTCCCCGCATGAAGGAATCAACGCTCTCGACGCGGTGATCGCCTTGTTTAACAGTGTCAATGCGCTCCGGCAGCAAATGACTCCTGATGTACGAATCCACGGCGTTATTACAGCCGGAGGAAATGTTCCCAATGTTATTCCTGATAAAACCCAGGCACGGTTTTATGTACGGGCAGCTACCGTTGAACAGCTTCCTGATCTCGTCCGCCGAGTAAAGGACTGTGCCGCAGGGGCAGCACTTAGTACAGGGTGTGAATGGGAAGCAACCCATTACGAGCTTGGCTACGCCAACTTGCTCACCAATGAATCCCTGTCAGATTCGTTTACAAAAAATCTTGCATCGTTAGGCATTCCCGTAGAGGAAATTGAGACTGGAAATGACCACGGATCTCTTGACCTGGGAAATGTAAGCCAGGTGGTTCCTGCTGTTCATCCTTACATCAAAATAACCGATGCTTCTCATAATCTGCATACAACCGAGTTTTGTGATGCTGCCAATTCGGAGCAGGGATATAACGCCATGCTGACCGGCGCTAAAGCACTGGCACTGACCGGATATGATCTGTTAACAGATCCCCATCTCCTGCAGGATGTAAAAGAAGAATTTCAAACCAGAGAAAAAAGGGCCTGAAACAGGTCCTTTTTTTTCTCTGCCTTATGGCTTGCGCTTATAGGTCCAAACCCGGTTATGGTTGGAATTCTCGGGAAAGGAATCGCCTGCGCTAAGCTTAACTTCCTTTGGATCGTTTACCATGCTGCCCGTTTCCCCGATTTCTACATAAATGCCATTGTTCGGCGCTTTTTGTCCATGCTTGAATTGATGAGACTGCCCCATTTGATCACCCCTTTAACATTTTTGTATTTTACTATGCCCAATTAGGCATAAAAAAACCAGCCATTACGGCTGGCAAAAGTCTTTCTGTTTTAGTAATACGTAACCGGCATCACGTTCCCCAGATTGGATAAAGGAATGATAAACCGTTCGATCTCATAGCTTCTGACCGGCTGTACAAAACCATAATAAGGGTAATCCAGTTCCGTATCACTGTTATCTCTTTCACTGTTCTGCCCCTCGTCCACGATGGGAGAAGCAAAATAAATATTCTGACCGTCCATAAATTCAATAAATCCATCGTACATGCTGCCATCCAGCAAGGTGACTGAAACAAAATGCTGAATATTTTTCCGGCACAGCTTCTGCATTTTTTTTATCATTTGCGGGTTGGGGTAGGCTTGCTGCTGAAAGCCTTGCTGTTGATAGCCTGTTTGCTGCTGTTGGCCTTGCTGCTGAGTATAATAAGGATTTTGATTGTTAAACATGGGGCACCTCCTTACTAACTCATGTTATTCACCCAGCCCCAATGTGTTCATCCCCTTACATGACAGATGCCATTAGCGCTTTTTGAACATGGAGACGGTTTTCCGCTTCATCAAAAACGACTGAATTTGGCCCGTCAATTACATCAGCTGTCACTTCTTCCCCGCGGTGTGCAGGTAAGCAATGCATAAAGATATAATCCGGTTTGGCTAGTGCAAGTACCTTCTGGTTTACCTGATAATCCTGAAAAGCGGATATACGTTCATTGGCTTCGTCTTCCCAGCCCATGCTTGCCCAAACATCGGTATAAACTGCATCTGCATTACAGATACCGTCCTTCAAATCGTGAGTAACGACAATTTCCGCACCTGTTTTTTGGGCAATTTCTTTGGCTTTTAGAACAATCTCTTGTTTCGGTTCGTAGTTCTCTGGCGTAATGATTGTGCAGTTGAGCCCTACCTTTGCAGAACCAATCATGAGTGAGTGGGCCATGTTGTTTCCGTCTCCCACATATGCGAGCTTTTTACCCGCAAATGATTTTTTGTATTCCAGAATGGTCATTAAATCTGCAAGTACCTGGCATGGATGATAATCATCAGTGAGGCCGTTAATCACAGGAATATCTGCGTGCGCTGCCAGCTCTTCCACAATTTCATGTTGAAACGTTCGGATCATTATGCCATCCAGATAACGAGAGAGTACTTTTGCCGTATCCGCAATTGATTCTCCTCTTCCCATCTGAATATCTCGCGAGCTGAGATGAAGAGCATGGCCTCCGAGCTGCAGCATTCCCACCTCAAATGAAACTCTCGTTCTCGTTGATGATTTTTCGAAAATCATGCCCAGTGTTTTGCCTGCCAGCAGCTGTTTTGGCTGCTTTTCCTTTTTCAGCTGAATGGCATAGTTCAGGATCTGCTCAATTTCTTCTGAAGTCCAATCTGCCAGGGTAAGGAGATGCTTTCCTTTCAAACTGATTTCTTTGTGAGTAATTACCGGATTCATAGTCGAACTTCCTTTCTATCCTGAATTTCTTTAATATGAAAAACCTGATCCGTCGCCTGTACAAGCCCATAAAGATAAAAGGCGCATGTTTCCCATTGAGTAAAGACGTATTTTCCTGAAAGACTGGCTTTTTTCAATCTAACCAGTGCCTCTTCATCCTTGCCTTCGGAAAAATAAATGCCGTTCTCTCTGGTTGACACCCATTCTTCAAAAGAGAGCTCCTCCGGATGGATGATGGTAACCCCTTTGTTTTTCCAGCTTTGAAGGATTTTTGTCTCGTTAAGTGTCAGTACGTCCTTGTTTACATCTGCATAAAGACTGACAGGATGGCCACCTTCGCCCGTTCTTGCTGTCGGATTGGTGCCAGTAAGCACTTTTTGCACCGCCTCCTCAATGCTTCTTCCCGTTCCAAGAACCTCCCCGGTTGAACGCATAATCGGTGCTCCTTTTGGTGACAATCCTGGAAGTTTTATGTTGGAATAAACAGGCGCTTTTACTGCTGTAAAATGGCTTTCATGCAGACCGGCGTGTATTCCCTGTTCCACAAGGGTTTTATCCAGCATGGCATGAACCGCAGCCTGAATGATATTCACACCCGAGATTTTATTAAAAATCGGTGCTGTACGGGAAGCCCGTGGATTGATCTCCAGCACAAAAACATCAGGTCCATTAATGACAAATTGAATATTGTATACGCCTTTGAATTCCATGGAAGCCGCAATTTTCTTTGAATAAGAAACGATAACGTCGATGATGCCGGGTTCTAAACTTACCGGCGGAGTAATCGCTGTACTGTCGCCTGAATGAACGCCTGCAGGTTCAATATGCTCGAAGATTCCCGGGATAAATGCATGGGTCCCATCTGAAAGAACATCCACCTCTGCTTCCTTACCGGAAATGTAACGGTCCACCAGCACCGGATACTCGATTGTATGCTGGGCGAGATACGTTTTCAGCTCTTCCTCGTTCTTAACGATGACCATCCCTTTCCCTCCAATTACATAGGAAGGTCTAAGCAGCACGGGGTATCCAATGTTCATCCCGCAATTCAGAACCTCTTGGAAGTCAAAAGCTGTTTCTCCAGGAACATGCGGTATATTCACGTTTTTCAGGAAACCATAAAAACGTTCACGGTTTTCCATTTCGTCAATCAGGTCCGCTTTGGAGCCCAGTACTTCAATACCGGCTTCCTCGAGCTGTTTTGCCACGTTGATCGCGGTTTGTCCGCCAAACTGAAGAATCACTTTTTGTGCTCCTTCAAATTCTAAAACGTTCATAATATCTTCGAAAGAGAGCGGTTCAAAGTACAGCGCATCCGCGACTTCGAAATCCGTACTCACTGTTTCAGGATTATTATTGATCAGTATAGTTTCAAATCCTGCCTCTTGCAGGGCAAGGACACCATGTACACAGCAGTAATCGAATTCTACACCTTGGCCGATTCGAATCGGACCTGACCCGATAACAGCGATCTTCTCCTTATTGCTCGGAGTCTTGTCGTTTGTCCCGCTCCAACTGGAATAGTAATAAGAAGTGTTAGCCATGAACTCGGCAGCACAGGTATCCACCATTTTATAGGTAGGAACAATTCCAGCCGCTTTCCTTATTTCTCTGACCTTCTCCTCGGTTACGCTCCACCCCTTGGCGAGAGCTTGATCAGTGAATCCGGCTTTTTTCCATGCGGATATCTGCTTTTTTTCAGCAGCAGCGATAGAGCTGGACTGGATTTCCTGATAAAGATCCACCAGTTTTTTAAATGCATAAAGAAAAAACGTATTGATCTGCGTGAGCTCATGTACCTCTTCCACTGCCACTCCCCGGTTGAGCAGCTCCATAATCGCAAAAAATCTGCGGTCATCGGCTTGAATGAGAAGGTTTTTCAGCTCCGGAGTATCCCAAGCCGTCAATTCTTTAAGGAAGAAGCCTTCTGTATCCAGCTCCAGCGAGCGGACGGCCTTTTGGAGGGCTGCTTCAAGGTTTCTTTCGATTGCCATGACTTCGCCTGTTGCTTTCATTTGTGTTCCGAGCTTTCTTTCTGCTTCCGGGAACTTATCAAAAGGCCAGCGCGGCATTTTAACGGTAATGTAATCAAGAGCCGGTTCAAAGCTTGCATAGGTCGTGCCGGTTACCGGATTTTTCAGTTCATGAAGGTGATATCCCACGCTCAATTTGGCAGCAATCTTGGCGATTGGATAGCCTGTTGCTTTTGATGCAAGAGCAGAAGATCGGCTGAGGCGCGGGTTAACCTCAATCAGATAGTATTGCTTGCTTTCAGGATCCAGGGCAAACTGGATATTACATCCGCCAATAATTCCGAGTGCGCGGATGATTTTTATCGCTGATGAACGCAGCATATGGTATTCCTGATCTGTCATCGTCTGGCTTGGCGCCACCACAAGAGAATCACCGGTATGTATGCCAACCGGATCAATGTTTTCCATGTTGCAAATCGTTATGCATGTATCATTGGCATCCCTGACCACCTCATATTCGATCTCTTTGTAGCCTGCAATGCTTTTTTCAACCAGGCACTGGGAAATGGGGCTTGCTGAAAGTCCTTTTTTGATGATAACGGTCAGATCTTCCTCCGTTTGAGCGGTTCCACCGCCAAAGCCCCCCAACGTGTAGGCCGGGCGCACGATTACCGGATACCCGATCTCCATTGCAAAATCAATGGCTTCCTGTGGTGTCGTTACAATTTGGCTGTCCGGTACAGGCTCATTCAGTTCGTGCATGAGTGACCTGAAGCATTCACGGTCTTCTGCTTTTGTAATGGAGTCCAGATTTGTTCCCAGGAGAGTCACATTATGTTCTTCAAGAACGCCGCTTTTTTGAAGTTCCATGGCAAGGTTGAGTCCGGTCTGGCCTCCCACTGATGCCAAAAGTCCATCGGGCTTTTCTTTTTTAATAATGTTGGCCACTGATTCGGCAGTCATGGGTTCAAAATAGACTTTATCGGCATACGTTTCATCCGTCATAATAGTAGCCGGGTTGTTATTTACAAGAATGACGTGAATTCCTTCTTCTTTCAGCGCAGCGCAGGCCTGGGTTCCTGCATAGTCAAATTCAGCGGCCTGGCCGATGACGATTGGCCCTGATCCAATGACCAGGACACTATGAATCTCTTGATGCTTAGGCATAAATCTTCTCGCTCCTCTTTTCACGAATTAATTCAAGAAAACTGGAAAACAAATGGGCATGATCTTCTGGTCCGGGATTCGCTTCGGGATGAAATTGGGTGGTCACAACAGGATAGGTATCGTGATACATTCCTTCCACGCTTCCATCATTAATATTTTTATAAAGAACATGAAAACCCGTAGAAATGAGGCTTCCCTCTTCCACGACATAGCCATGGTTCTGAGAGCTCATCGCCACTTTGTTTGTTTTAAGATTAATAACCGGATGATTTGCCCCTCTGTGGCCGAATTTCAATTTTTGGGTATTCCCCCCGAATGCAAGTGCCAACAGCTGATGTCCGAGACAAATACCAAAGGAAGGATAAAGTTCGGCGAGCCTTCGGTATACCGGCATGTAGGGAGCGAGTTCTTTCGGATTTCCAGGGCCGTTGGAGAACAGCAGGCCATCTGGTTTTAATTTATGAATGACTTCTTCTTTCTCATCAAATGGGACAATCGTTACTTTGCATCCATTTTCTACAAGTGCCTCCACAATGGATTTTTTATAACCAAAATCAAGAAGAACAATATGGTATTTGCCTTTGCCATGTGTCTCAGCTTCCTGAACAGAAACCTCTTTTACCAGTTTGCCCTGCACGCCTTTCTTTTCTTTATACTGCTCGATATGCTGCAGGCTGGATGAAAGTACCCCCTTCATGTCGCCTTCTGCACGGATCAGCTTGATGAGTGAACGGGTATCCACATCACTGATCAGCGGAATGCCATGCTTATTAAGCAATGCCGATAAAGGTTCAAGTGACTGATAGTGATGGCCTGTTTCATCTGCGGCACACGTGATCACACCTGCCGGCTGGGGAACAATGGATTCAAAATCCTCTCCATTAATTCCATAGTTGCCTATCAGTGGATAAGCAAACACTACGATTTGTCCGTGATAGGAAGGATCGCTCAACACTTCCTGATAGCCGGTCATTCCTGTAAAAAACACCACTTCTCCGCTCGTACACTGCGGTGTTCCGTGCCATTGTCCTTCAAAGCTTTCACCGTTGGAAAGCTGCAAATATCCTTTCATCGTTTCTTCTCCTTTGCATATACATTTATTTCATTGAATTTTTATACATAAAATTGTATAAAAAGAGGACTTTATGCAGTCACTGTTTGTTTCTTTATCGCTTTGCTGATTTCTTCGATTCCCATCTTTAATTCGTCATAGGATACAGTTAATGGAGGCAAGAGGCGTAAAACATGCTCTCCGGCAGACAATGCAAGAATTCCCTTTTGCTGAAGCTCTGTGATCAGATCTGATACTTTTCCCTTGCATCGGATTCCGATCATCAGCCCAATCCCTTTGACTTCCTGGACTTCATCATAGGTTGATAGTTTATTTTGAAGCTCTTCCTTCAGGTATTCACCCTTCTTCTGAACTTCTTCCAAGAACGAGGGTTCAAATACTTCTTTCAATACTGCACTGGCTGCTGCCATGGCCAATGGATTTCCGCCAAACGTAGTGCCGTGGCTTCCTGGCCCGAATGCGCTGCTTACTTCTTCTGTTGCGATAACGGCACCTACAGGAAAACCGTTTCCGAGCCCCTTCGCTGCTGTTACAATATCAGGCTCAAGACCGAAATGGCTGAACGCAAAGGGCTTTCCTGTTCTGCCGATCCCCGTTTGCACTTCATCAATGATGAGAAGAATGCCATTTTTCTTGCATAGCTCTCCGACAAACGTTAAATAGCCCTCCATTCCCGGGTTGACCCCGCCTTCTCCCTGGACAACCTCGATCATTATCGCTGCCGTATTGGCATCTGCTGCCTGTTCGAGTGCGTTTGAATCATTAAACGGAACGTGTTCAAACCCTTCCACCATGGGTCCAAAGCCCACCTTGATTTTCTCCTGTCCGGTGGCTGACATAGAACCATATGTTCTGCCGTGAAACGATTGAAGGCAGGTGATGATTTTTGTTTTTCCTGTATATTTTCTGGCCAATTTAATGGCACCTTCATTCGCCTCTGCCCCGCTGTTACAAAAAAGGACTCTGCTTAGATGAGTGGGTGCGGTGAGCAGCTGTGCCGTTTGCTCCTGCAGAGATGATTGAAACAGGTTGGATGTATGCCAAAGTTTGTTCAACTGCTCGGTAACTGCTTCTGTTACTGCTGGATGAACATGACCCAAATTGCAAACCCCGATTCCGCTTGTAAAATCCAGATATGTTTTTCCTTGTGTATCGGTCACCTGGCAGCCATTGCCTTTATCAATTTCCAGGTTCCATCTTCCATAGTTGGAAAACAACGCGCTCATGAGAAAACCTCCTCTTTGACAATCAACGTTCCATTTAGCTCTTTGCCGACAATTTGAATTTCTTTTATTTTGCACTGTAGGCAATTCAATGCTGCTTCAACTTTTGGTATCATTCCGCCTGTTATAATACCGGTCTCGATCAGCTTCTGGATGGAAGATGTGGTTGCTTTTTCAACGGTCTTGCCTTCTGCAAGAATCCCGTCAACATCCGTCACGAAAATCAAGGACTCTGCCTCCATGGCCGAAGCGACTTCAAAGGCTACCGTATCGGCATTCAGGTTCAAAATATCACCGATTAAATTTCTGGACACCGAAGCAATGACCGGTATAAAGCCTGCACTCATGAGCTGTGTCAGCGTTCCCTTGTTTACGGATACGACCTTGCCCACATGGCCCCATTGTTCTTTTTTTAAATAATCACATTCCAATAATGCTCCATCGTTTCCATTTAACCCAATGGCCTTCAGTCCGAGCTGGTTCAACTGGTACACAAACCAAGGATTAAGCTGTCCGGCGAGCACCATTTCAGCCGTTTCAGCGGCCTGCCCGGAGGTGCGTCTTACTCCGTCAATAAATTGAACAGGAATGGACAAGGCGGTCATGTATTTGGTGATATCCGGCCCGCCGCCGTGAACGAGAATAATTTTCTTGCCTTCTTCCTCCATTTCCTTTAGCCGCTGAAAAAATAAAGGCTGGAGAGATTTCAGAACACTGCCGCCACATTTAATGATTACGATTTGATCCAATGCCTTCTCCCCCTCACGTTGTGTAGCTTGAATTGATTTGTACATAGTCATACGTTAAATCACATCCCCACGCCTTACCTTTTCCATTTCCAGCATGAAGGTTCACGGTGATAGAAATGTCACTGCCGCTCAAGTAGGAAGAGATGCCTTCTTCATCAAATGGTAAAATTTCGCTGGATAACAAAACTGGAAAATCACCGATCGACAAATCAATCTGTTCTGGAACAATTTCAACATTGGCATAACCAAGGACCGCTACAATCCTTCCCCAGTTAGGATCACAACCGAAAATCGCGGTTTTTACAAGTGGTGAACCCACGATGGATTTTGCCGCAATCCGCGCTTCCTCATCGCTGGCAGCTCCATCTACCGTTACTTCAATTAATTTGGTTGCCCCTTCACCGTCTCTGGCTATACTCTTTGCCAAATCGGTAGAAGTGAGGGTCAATGCCTGCAAAAACGTTCCCCAATCCGGATGCTGAGGCGTCAGCTCTTCATTTCCGGCGCATCCGTTTGCCATGACGAGGACCATATCATTTGTAGAAGTTTCCCCATCCACTGTAATACAGTTAAAGCTTAAATCCGTTACTTTTCTTAGGGCATAGTGAAGGTTCTCGGATGAGATGTTGGCATCTGTGGTCATAAACGAAAGCATGGTTGCCATATTGGGATGAATCATCCCTGAGCCTTTGGCTGTTCCGGCCAGCACTACTTCTTTTTCTCCAACATGGAAGGAATAGCATGCATTTTTTGTTTTAGTATCTGTTGTTAAAATCGCCTGGCTGAATTCAAGGGCGTTCTCTAGTCTGGAATGAGGATGAAGCTTTCCAATCCCTTCAAGAATGGTATCAATAGGCATTGTTTCACCGATGATTCCTGTTGAAGCCACTCCTACATGATGCTCGCTCAAGCCAAACACTTCGCTGACCTGGCTTCGCATGGCATAGGCATCGAGGGTTCCCTGGGTGCCGGTAAACGCATTGGCATTGCCTGAGTTGACGATCACAGCCTGCAAGATTCCTTCGGTTTCAATACTTTCTTTTGTTACTGCAAGCGGTGCTGCTTTGATTTTATTGGTCGTATAAACTGCGGCGGCGGCGGCCGGTTTTTCACTCAGAATGATGCCTAAATCTTTTTTCTTGTATTTGATGCCGCAGTTGATTCCCGCCGCAGAGAATCCTTTCGGCAAGGTAATATTTGATCCTGTCACTTTTTTTAAGGTTGATACGATTGAAGCCACATCAACTCTCCTCTCATTATGGGAACAACGGACTTGCTTGTAATCCTGTATTTTCCGGGAACCCGTTCATTAGGTTGAAATTTTGTACAGCCTGACCCGCTGCACCCTTCATTAGGTTATCGATGACAGCGACCGTTGTGATCCGATTTGTCCGTTTATCGAATGACCAGCCAATATCACAATAATTGCTTCCAAACACCTGCTTTGTGCAAGGGAATGTTCCCTGTGGCGAAAGTCTGATAAATGGATGCTGCTCGGCAAATTCAGAAAATGTTTCCTCAATCTCCCGTTCCGTCGTTCCCTCATTTACCGTGGCATACATGGTGTTCATGATTCCCCGGGTCATCGGAACCAGATGGGTATTAAAGGTTATGGGATCCTTTGTTACGGAATAGTGATGAAGCATTTGTTCAATCTCAGGAATATGCTGGTGCCGGTTCACCTTATAGATTTGAAGATTATCATTGGCAACCGGAAAATGTGCCGCAGAAGAAGGAACTGCACCTGCTCCGGAAATGCCTGACTTGGCATCAATGATGATCGACTTTGTATCTATTAAACTCTTAGTAACAAGCGGCAGCAATCCAAGCAGCGCTGCCGTTGGATAACAACCGGGATTGGCAATCAACTGGGCCGATTTGATGTTTTCCCTATTGTATTCCGGCATTCCGTATACCGCTTTTTCCACCCACTTTCGCTCGGGCGGTTCTTTTTTATACCACCGCTCATATACTCCTTGTTTCTTAAGACGGTAATCTCCCGCCAAATCAATAATCCTCATCCCCTTTTCAAGCAATGGAGGCAAGAGGCTCGCAGATACACCCGTTGGCGCAGAACTGAACAAGAAATCAACCTGTTCCGGCATTTTTTCATGATCGATCGCCTGCAGTGTACCTTCAGCCAATCCGTTAAGATGGGGATAAACCGACTGTATATGTTCATCTTTTTTGCTGGACGAATACAAGATAAACTCATTTACTTCAGGATGCTGCTTCAGCAGGCGGATAAGTTCCAGTCCACCAAAGCCCGTAGCTCCTACAATACCGACTTTCAACGACTCCACCTCAATGTTTTTGATTTATGTATCATTATATGTATGTATAAAGATAAATTCAACTGTATATTTATAAATTTTTATATTTTTTTGATTTGTACGGTGATTTTTAGGGTTTATACTAAAAGTCAAGCTCTTTAGTGAATGTTTGCTGGGGTTGTTGTTTTCCGTTCCAGGATGCTCGCTTTTACCGGCGCGAGCGCCTACTTTCGCAGGGCGTGTGCTGAGCCCCTGGGCGCAAGCGCCTGCGGGTCTCACCTGTCACGCTTCCCCTGCAGGACAAGGAACGCTTCGGCAGCGATACATCGCACGAAGAAAATGTGATATTCATTTTCGAGGAGTCTCGCACCTTCCACTCCAACCAACTTGTCAATGAAGAGTTTAGCCCCCTAAAAAACGAGTAAATGTTATTAAACAGCCAAAGGAGGAATAACGGTGAAAGAATTAGTGGGAAACTGCAGCCAATGTAAAAAGCCCGTCTATTGTCTAGAGGGCTTCTTAAATGGAGTCCACGTAAACGGGACTCTTTTATGCTTTTCATGTTCAGAAGAACGGGATCAAAGCCCCGGTTTTTTATCCTCCGCTGACAGGCGGAATAAAAGCGACAACATCTCCTGAACGAACTTCCGTATCATCTTCAGCAAACTCTTCATTTACTGCGGAAAGACAGCCTGTAAACATTTGCGGAAAATCATATTGATTTTCCAGCTTTCTTTTAATTTCCGAAACAAGAAGATGCGGTTCGTCCAGTTGAATTTCGCTTTTCCCTGCACGCTCCTGCATGCCGGCAAACAGCAATACTTTTATCATTTGGTTTTTCCCTCGCTTTCCGGGCGGCCTTTTGGATAGGAAGTGGTTTCCAGCTGATCCCCAACCCACATGCTCCCGTCTTCCCAGTGCTCTTTCTTCCAGATTGGGACGATTTCTTTAATCCGTTCTATCGCATACCGGCACGCTTCAAATGAATGCGCGCGATGGGGAGTGGAGACAGCGATCACAACAGCAATCTCTGAAATCCCAAGTTCACCAATCCGGTGAGTGATGGCGCATTTCGCATCCGTCCATTCAGCGGCAATTTCTTCACCAATTTTTCTTAACTGCTTTTCCGCCATCGGAATATATGCTTCATATTTCAAATAGGTGGTTCTCTTCCCCTTTGTCATTTCCCGTACGGTACCAATGAAGCTATTCACCGCACCTGCATCGGGATGGATGACCTTATCAATGACTTCCTGAACAGAAATGGGGTCTTTTGTTATTTCAAATGGTTTCATGTGCTCATCCCTTTCATCCAATCCTTCAGAAAATCGATATATTGTTCTTTTTCATTCAGCCTGTAAACAGGATACACCCGTGGAATCAGCTCTGCTGATACCGATGGCCAGATGATAACCAACAGGACATGTGTACTGCTTTGGAGCAGCTGTACATCTTCATCATGTTTTAATAAAACTACGCGAGGAAGCTGTTCTTCCTTAAACCCTTCGATCAGCAGGAGATCAAGTTCAAGCGGCTCATATAAACGAACCAGCCCAGAGAATGATACTGGTTGGTCCAGGCAAAGCTGAAACGTATCTTCCCCCTGCACTCCAGAAACAATTGCTCCTGAGCTGCGGTGGATTCCTGTATCACTGTTTTCATCCTGAAATGCGATCCGTCCGCCATGTCCATGATGCTTTAAGGTTCCTGCCCGAAGGCCGTCTGCAGCAGCTGCTTGCAGCAGGTCTGCAATCAGTGTCGTTTTTCCGCTGTTTTTATATCCTACGATCTGGATTTTAATGCTTGATCCCATGGCCAGACACTTCCTTCTCCATCCAACAAAAGAGTCATCACCTGTGATCCTTTTTCCCAGCCTCTTGTCCCTCCTGGAAGAACGATCAAAGCATTTGCCTCTGACAAGGAGGATACAGACCCGGACTTGTCCAGCCCGACAGGTGAAGCAGCCGCGGCAGTTGCGTTCCATTCCACCCTGCCCCTGACAAATCGTGTAAAAGGATTGGGTTTTGGATAATCCTTTTGGAGGATAGACGTGACAGCACCCAGGTGGACCTTTTGGGCATTTAAGGAACCCAGCAGATATGGCCTTACGAACAATTCGCAGCCTACAAAGCAAGCCGATGGGTTTCCCGAAAGGCCGAACAACAGCTTTCCTTCAAATACTGCCGCAGAGGTCACACTTCCAGGTCTCATTGCGATTTTATTAAAAAGAAGATCTGCTCCCATTTTTTTATAAATGGCAGGCAAATGATCAAAATCCCCGACGGAGACCCCCCCTGTTGTGATGACCAGGTCTGTTTTTTCCATCGCTTTCAGGATGCCCGCATACGTTTCATCAAAGTCATCCGGCAATTTCCCAAGAATTTGCGGTTCTCCGCCCATTTTTTTGATCTGCGAAGCAATCATGTACGCGTTGCTATTTCTGATTTTACCCGGAACCAGGTCTTCGTCCACGTCCAAAAGCTCCGTACCTGTGGCCAGAATTCCCACAACCGGCTTTTTAAAAACCTTGACCGTATGATATCCGAACGTCGCGAGAACTGCAGTTACACCCGCATGGATACGGGTGCCTCTTTTTAGGATCGTTGTTCCTTCAGGTGTGTCCTCTCCCTGTACGGAAATATTATCGCCTGCCTCGACTTTCCGTGAAATCGAAATCATGTTATTTTCTTTTTCCGACACGAGTTCAAGCATGATGACCGCATTTGCACCCTTTGGAATGGCGGCACCGGTCATAATTCTGACTGCCTCGTTCTGTTTTATTTCTTTTTTGGAAACATGGCCGGCGCCAATGGAATCGATCACATTAAGCTCCACAGGCTCATCCCTGGATGCTCTGGCTGTGTCTTCTGCCCGGATGGCAAAGCCATCGTACGGAGACCGGTCAAAAGGCGGAACATCATGCGTGGCCAAAACGTCTTCACCAAGGTAGCGGCCATCACTTTCCTCAAGGGTGACCGATTCTAATGGAAGTTTTAGCTGATACTTCAGGACTTTTTTTACGGCATCCCAAACCTGAATGATTTCCCGTTTTTCAATCGGCATGCTGATCACCTCTTTTTAGTTGTTTGAGTATTATAGATGTTTGATGAACCACTTCACCGCTTCGAGATAAGCCGTCCTGGATACTTTATGGCCAGATGTTTCATCAGATATGTACTGAATGTTTTCAGGATTTTTATAGAGCGGTTTTGCTTTTTGGTAAAATTCATGGCTCTGGCTGTAGGGAACCACCTGGTCGACTTTACTGTGCCATAAAAGCAGCGGACGGTTATCAAGTTTCTTCATGTTTGTTGTCAAATCAAAGGGCTTGATAATTGACATGATCTTCGCCAGCGCTTCCTGGGAATATGGAAGCGAGACTTCAAGCTGCTTCATTTTTTCAATCTGCCAATAGGCAAATGCTTCATATCCCGGTGTTGCCATAAGCGTAACCGCTGTTTTAATAAACGGATATTGCGACAAGGCGCCAAAGGTTATAATCCCGCCCATGGAAGTCCCGGAAAGGCCGACTCTTTCAGGATCAATCAGTCCTTCTTCATCCAGCGCTTTAACCAGGGTATTCACATCTTGAATTCCCTGAATCACGATATCCCAAAAGGAATACATTCGCCTGTCTCCGGAAACATCACTCATCCGATCGCCATGGTGAAGCATGTCCGGAAGAATAACTCTATACCCTTTTTCTGCAAGCGAATAGGCGAAATGAAGGTTGTGCTCCTTTGCACTTGTAAATCCGTGTATGAAAATCATAAATGGAAGTTTGTCGCTCTGTTTCTTTTCATCAAAAGCATGAAGCACGGGAATGGATTTTATAGAACGTGATTCGATGTTTACCATATTCTTCTCCTTCATCGTTATTCTTTTTATATCATAACAAGTTAAATGAAATTTGCCGATAAAAAAACCCGTTTTCACGGGTTCATCGTAAGGTTGAGTAAATTTATTGTTTTCAATATTACTGCTTTTTATTGTAATAATTAACCGGATACACGCTTCCCTCTTCAACCATTTTCGTATCTTCGTAATCATAAGGATCAGGATGACCTGCTTTTTTCACAGGTAAATTCTTAACGTCATCTTTTTTCATAAATGGTATTATTTTTTCTATTACCTCATTGGCCATCATTTTGGCCATGGTGCGGTTTGATCCTTTTCTTAACAGGTAGGAAGTGACTCCTGCAGCGGAAATTGCAAAGCCTGAGAGCAATAAGTATTTTTTCTTCATGGAAAATCTCCTCCTCGTATATATAGTTAGCATTACCCTCACACAGTCTGCGTAAAACTTCCTAATATTGGGCTTATATTGGACAGTGACACGGGAAACCATTACACTTAATTTGAAATTGACGAAAAGGCAGGAACCCTAATGAAGAAACCGTATTTAATTGCACTTGATCTGGATGGCACATTATTGAACGACAATAAAGTCATTTCACAGCGTACAAAAAATGCTGTTCTGAAGGCGAAGCAGGAAGGGCATATTGTTTGTATATCGACCGGCCGCCCTTACCGTGCAAGCACGGAATATTATGAGGAGCTTGGGCTTAATACGCCGATCGTTAATTTTAACGGAGCATTTGTTCATCACCCTCATGATCCATCGTTTGGTGTATATCACTCTCCATTGGAATTGTCACAGGCAAAAAAGGTGATAAAAACGGCAGAGGATTTCCTTGTAAAAAATATAATGGCAGAAGTGCTGGATGATGTATATCTTCATAAAGAAGACCAGGTTATCGTCGATACGTTTATTATGGGTGAAAATCCGGCCCAAACAGGCGATCTTAACGAAAGACTGAATGATGATCCAACATCCCTGTTAATTCATCCTCAGGATCACCATGTAAACGAATTGCGGGATCAGCTTAAAAAAGAACACGCCGAGGTGATTGATCAGCGTGTATGGGCGGCTCCCTGGAATATTATTGAAGTCATTCGTTCCGGACTGAATAAAGCAGTTGGTTTACAAAAAATATCGGCTTATTACAATATCCCCAAAGAAAGAATCATCGCCTTTGGAGACGAAGATAATGATCTGGAGATGATCGAATATGCCGGCCATGGAATTGCCATGGGCAACGCCATTTCCGAACTAAAAAACATCGCCAAGTATGTCACTAAAAGTAATGAAGAAGACGGTATTGCTCTGTATTTGGAGGAAGTCCTTGCGCTGAATATGTAATACGCTAAACATCCCGGCAAAAAGTTTGCCGGGGTGTTTATTTTTGGAATGTTTCCTTTTCTACATAAAACTCAGGTAGCTGCAAAAACTATACTAAACCCTTTGAGGAGGTCATCACCATGAGCAAACACAGCAAATCAAAGCGGGCGGTGCAGCAAGGGGCAGACGCAGTCAAGCATGTAAATGCAGAGCAGCACCTGAATGAAGAAATCAAAGAAACACAACAAGAGGTGCAGAAAAATATAACGTTGGGAGGTAATTAAATGGGAAACAATATTTTTCAGCGGGCAAAAGAAGCTGTTTCCAACCTCGTTGGCAAACATGAGGAGCATGAGCATCAACATCAGAACAATCCTCAACACGAGCAATTGAGTGCCCAATCCAACGATTTCAACAATGAAGATATTTCAGTAGCGGAAAACATCATTTCATCTGCAATGGCAGATTCCTCCGATGCTGAACGCCAGCAGTTGGCTGAACTTCAGGAAGAACTGGATCAGACAAAGAACAACAGCCAGCAAGATCTATAAAAATAAGGCTGAGAGGTCCTCTCTCAGCCTTTTTGTATTTTAGCCATTGCGGCAAAGCCTTTTTTTGTTTTCTTGGCTTTCTTTAATTTTTCTATTTTTTGAATGACCAGACCTGCTAACAGCTTATAGCCTTTTTTATTAAAGTGAAGCCCATCATTTACCAGCATCTGATTATAGTTCCGGCCGGTCATTTCAGTCCATAAATCGATAAAATGGGTGTTATACGTTTCAGCCAGTTCTTTTACAGCTTTCGCATATTGTTGCGTGCGCTTATTCGTTCTGGCATGCTGCTGGTTCTCATCCACCGGCGAAGGCGAAATTAAAATTACTTTTGACGGTCCAAGCTTTTCGATCATATAAACTAAATTGTTCTTATATTCTTCCACATCAATCAAACGGTGTACGCTCGCATCATTTGCTCCAAAAAGAATCGTAACCAAATCAGGTTCATGCCTCAGCACATCTTCCTGAAATCGGGTTAAGGCCAACCTCGTTGTCTCAGCTGGTACACCTGCGTTAATTACATTCCACATATTAAACGACAGACGGACTCGCGAGGTCAGTCTCAGTGAATCATCATCATTTATTTCGTGAGCTGTAATGCTGTCTCCAAAACATACTAATGTTTTCATGAGCTTTCCTCCTGCTCTTTTGTACTCCTCATAAGTATTCGCTTGTAAATTTCATTTGCTCACAGTCGCAAGCAGAATATTTTGTTATAATGTAGCTACAAAACCTATTTGCATGGAGGAACTCGATGTTTGTCTATGAAGTACCAGCTACTGCTTCTGATGAGGTTACGAAGAAAATTGCGGATCTGATCTCTCAACAAAGAACACGATCCGAAGACGACGGAAGCTATGAGAGAGTATTAACCGGCATTTCCCTTGCAATTAAAGAAGAGTCTAATTCGGGAGTCATCATTGCTGAAGAAGACGGAGAAGTCCTCGGCGTTGCCTTTTACAACATAGGAATCAGCCTTCCTCTTGGCGGGCCGTACCTGTGGCTGAACGAACTTTTTGTCCGTGAAGATGCCAGAAATAAAGGGATTGCTCGTAAGATTCTGCTTCATTTGATACACTGGGCAGAACGGGAAGGGATCAAATCCATTGATCTGGAAACCGGGATCAACAATTCTGTCACAAAGCACCTTTATAATTCACTTGATTTTCACGACATCATTTCACAGCGTTATCGATTTAACTTTTAACTTTTATCTTTTAACTGAACAGGAGATGATCACATGGCTCTTGAATTCGCCATCGAACCAACACCCAATCCAAATGCATTGAAATTCTCTGCCAGCCAGCCGTTTCTAGAAGGACGATTGTCAGCACGTGCTGGAGATAACTCTGATTCTCCCCTTGCAGCATCCCTTCTTGCCATTGATGGAGTTGAGTCCATTTTTGGATTTCAGGATTTTTTGACCGTTAACAAATTTGCGGAAGCTGACTGGGAGACACTTGTTCCCCATATTAAAGAAGTACTCGAAACATTATAAGACAAGCAAAAGCGGACTTTCATGTGAAAGACCGCTTTTTCATTGGCTTTTGGAAACAGATTTCTTCACGAGCATTTGTCCTGCGGGATATGCGTGACAGGTGAGACCAGGTAGGCGTTTACGCTGGTAAATGAGGTGCTTGCGCCGAAAGTTAGCCGTTGACGCCGGTCGGGCTCAGCGCACGCCCTGCAAAAGCAGGCGTCCGCGCCGGTAAAAAGAGACACCCTGGAACGGAAATACTAACTTTCGAGTGCACCAAGGTTTGCAAACAGACCTTCCTTTTAATCATCTCTTCGGAACAACCCAAAGATTCCTGTAGTATTGACAATGTTGGTAAAGGCATTCGGATCGACTTCTTTTAGGATATTTTCTAAATCGTAAAGTTCGTAGCGGGTAACGACAATGATGAGCATCTCTTTATTTTCATTGGAGAAGGCCCCTTTTGCCGGGACGATGGTAATACCCCGAACCAGCTTGGAGTGAATGGCTTCTTTCAGTTCGCTCCCTTTTTTCGTCACGATCATAGCCGTCAATTTTTCATGGCGTGTATGAATCGCATCGATGATCCTTGTGCTCACATACAAAGTCACCAAGGTGTAAAGCGCTTTTTCCCAGCCAAACAGCAAACCGGCTGCCAAAATGATAGAACCATTTAGGATCAGAAAATATGTGCCGATGGGACGATTGTGCTTGCGTGACAAAATCATGGCCACAATGTCCAGTCCTCCTGTTGAGGCACCATATTTCAGCGTGAAGCCGACCCCGACCGCTGCGATTACTCCTCCAAATACGGCATTAAGGAGGATGTCTTCCGATATTTCAGCTACGGGTATGATTTCCAGAAAAAAAGACATCATAAAGACGCAGAAAAAACTGTATATGGTGAAGGATTTGCCGACCTTCATCCAACCGATAATAGCCACCGGAACATTTAAAACAAACAAAAGCACACCCGTTGAAATCGGTACAGGGGAATGAACAAGGAGTGAGGATACGAGCTGGGCCACACCTGTAAATCCACTGGCATATACTTTTGCCGGTATTAAAAACAAATTAAGGGCAACCGCATTAAGCGCTGCACCGAACACAATGACGATAATTTTCTTTAATTCTTGGAGTGGTGAGTAGTTCATGGAGGATTTCCTTTCAAATTATATCTTTGTCCAACTATCTGTTTTTATCAAAATTACGTTGTATAGTCAATAGGTTTCCGGCAAACAATCTATTGCCTTTACCTGGGGTGAAGTATACACTTAACGTATCATACATAAAAAAGTGCAGGTGATTGATATGGGCGTCCAGATCATAACAGACAGCGGCTGTGATTTACCACAGCACATCGTCGATGAATTTAACATTACGATGCTTCCTTTAGTCGTTACGATCCATGACCGGGAAGAATATGACCGGAAAACCATACAGCCCGGCCAGCTGTATAATCAAATGCGTGAGGGAGCGGCTCCAAAAACATCCCAGGTTCCTCCCCTGCTGGTCAGAGAAGCGTTCCAACAATACGCAAAGGAAAATACTCCCTGTGTATACATCACTCTGTCCTCAGGTTTGAGCGGCACGTACCAGACGGCCGAGCTGATTCGCCAGGAAGTAATGGAAGAATTCCCTGATGCCGAGCTTTCGGTCATCGATTCACAATGTGCTTCTCTTGGTTTTGGGCTTGTCGTTTATCAGGCTGCCAAACGTGCAAAGGAAGGCGGCTCCTTTGATGACGTAATCACTACAGCAGAATATTGTAAAAATCATACTGAGCATATCTTTACCGTAGATGACCTTGAATATTTATTGCGCGGCGGAAGAGTCAGCAAAACACAGGCCATGATGGGGAGCCTTCTTAAGATTAAACCCGTCCTTCATATGAAAGACGGAAAATTGTTTCCCATCGAAAAAATACGGGGGAAAAAGAAGGTATTTGGCCGGATGATCGAACTGATGAAAGAACGCGGAACCGATTTGAGTGACCAGATTATCGGCATCAGTCATGCGGACGATCAGGAAGCGGCAAATTCGCTCAAAGAAATGATTAAAGCAGAAACAGGTTGTGAGCAGATCATGATTTCTATGATCGGATGCGCCATCGGCTCTCATGCGGGACCAGGAACCATCGCCATGTTTTTTAAGACAAAACCTTACACTGATGCATAATGCCTGATATCCTCGTTCATGTTAATCATGAGGAGGCGATATCCCATGGCACACAAGTACACAAAAGACGATGACAAAAGAAAACAAGACCATCAAGCGGAGAATCAACTGAAAAACGAAGCAGAACAGCAGAATGAAAAAGCTGGAAAACATTCATTCTCCAAGGAAACAGACCACTTATAAAATAAAAAAACATCCGTAATGGATGTTTTTTTATTTATGAAATCAGGCATTTACCACTTCTGGTTCTGTCAGTTCTGCGGCAGGGCCGAAGAATTCAAAATGGATCTGGCTTTCAGGGATATCTAAATTCGTTAGGATGCGGTATACAGCTTTCATAAAAGGAACCGGTCCGCAAAAATAATATTCAGCTTTTGGATCCAGAGCCAATTCTTTCAGCCACTCTTCATTGACATAGCCTTCCTTATCGAACGACTTTTGACTTCTATCCTGTTCTAGCGGTTTCTCATAAACCACATAGCTTTTTATAGTCTCATGTTCATCGGTTACCTTTTGTACATGTTCCTTAAACGCATGGTGGTTGCTGTCAATTGCTGCATGAATAAAAGTAACCTGGCGATTGACCCTGCTTTTCACAAGTGAATTCAGCATGCTGACCATTGGGGTCTGACCCACCCCACCGCTTAAGAGAACCACAGGGCCAGTGCTTTCTTCATTAAGGTAAAATTCTCCGGCTGGAGCACTGACTTGGAGAATGCTTCCCTTTTCTATATGATCATGAAGATGAACAGATACTTTACCTGGAACATCTCCCATGCTTTCTTTTTTCACACTGATTCTGTAATATGCTTCATTCGGTGCATCGGAAAGGCTGTACTGGCGGATATGAGTGTACTCCTCCCCTTCGATCTGGAATTTGATAGAAATATATTGTCCGGGCTTATACGAAGCAATGGGCTTCTGGTCGGCCGGTTTGAGATAAAAGGAAGTAATCACAGAGCTTTCCTCTTCCACACGGTCGACAACAAAATCCCTGAACCCTTCCCAGCCGCCTGGCTGTTGTTCTGCTTCTTCATACATTTCACGTTCAACGTCGATAAAGGCGTCAGCAATTACCCCGTATGCTTTTCCCCACGCTTCAATTATTTCTGGAGTCGCTGCATCTCCCAGAACCTCTTTGATCGCAATGAGGAGATTTTCACCGACAATCGGATAATGCTCGGGCTGAATTCCCAGGCTTCTGTGTTTTTGGGCAATTTGTTTTACCGCCGGCAGAATGGCTTCAAGTTTATCAATGTGTGCAGCCGCTGCATACACGGCATTCGCCAAAGCCGTTTGCTGACGGCCTTTCTTTTGATTGGCATGATTAAAAATATTTAAAAGTTCCGGATGTTTGGTGAACAGGTTACTGTAAAATTTTGTTGTTATTGCTTTTCCATGGATTTCAAGAACAGGCACAGTTGATTTGATGATATCAATTGTTTTTTGATCCAGCATGTTAAAGACCCCTTTGTGTGTTTGTTATTTACAAATACATTATAAAAAAACCCTAAGGGTCACTTTGTGATTGCAATCACTTTTCTCATGTCAGATTTGTGAAAACTAAAAAAACATCCGTTAAGATGTTTTTTCCTGGGCTTGAGGTAGTGAGATTGAAAAGATGGTTTGCTCTTCATTCGATGACACTATAATCCGACCGTTATGCTTTTCAACGATTTGTTTACAAACCGAAAGGCCAAGTCCTGTTCCAAGCTCTTTGGTCGTGATGAAGGGTTCAAAAATATTTTCGAGCAGGTGAGCCGGAATTTGTGAACCATTGTTCGATATCTCAAGACCGATTCTGGAGCCCATTAGGAAGGCGCTCACATGAATAATCCGTTCTTCCGGCAAATCGCACAATTCCTCAACGGCATTGTTCAAGATATTTAAAATCACCTGTTTCAGCTGATTTTTATCTCCCTCCACTTTCAGATTTGGGGCAATGTTTGCGGTTAGGTTGATCTTGGCTTCAAGAAAACGCGGATACATGAAATCGATCATTTCATGTAGACAGGCAGACAAATCAAATATGGAAATCAGGTCGTCCAGTCCTTTCATTTTTGACAACAAAAGAAACTGGCTGATTTTTTCCTGTAGATTTTCCAGTTCACTATTAATGATGGATGTATAGTAATCCGTTTTGGGAGAAGGGGTTAATTCAGAGCTTAAAAGATAGATGAAACCTTTGATAGACGTTAGCGGATTACGAAATTCATGGGCAAAGCTGGCAGCAATTTGTCCTAAGATCGTAAGCCGGTCATTATGCATCTCCTGGATAAACTGATTTTTATTTTCGATGATGAGATCGTTCAGCGCCGAAAATTCTTGGATCGCAAAATAAAGAAGATTATCAAAAAACTGATTGATCATGAGACTGATCCAGCGCTGTTCATTCGTGCCGAAATCAGGAATAAAGATCCGTTCGTGGACAATTTGTCTTCCTGAATTAATATTAAATACAAATTCACTGATATCGGTTTTGGCTTCAATCCGTTCAGGAGCAATCTTTTTGGTGAAATCCTTTATCAGTTCAACGTCCGGATTTTCAAGGTATTGACACAGCAAATGAAGTGTTGTGCTGCCATTCCTCATTACCTCTGTATAAAAGGGATCCGCTTTTTTGATCATCGCGCGATCCAGCCATTCAGAAACAATTATTTCATGATGCGTACGCAAGTGATGAATTGCGAAGTCGAGCTGTTCCACGGTTAATGTTTCTACACCTATCATGAAACCACTGCCTCTCTTTTCTCATGTCTTTTCATTCATTATGCAACACTTTAAAAAGATGAACAATATCTGTCCAGCTTTTTCTAAAAAAGGTTTGATGGAAGGGGGATTGTGGAAGAATAACATCGTATTCAAACATTGGAAAAAGGAGCGATGATGCATGAGCGATGAACAAAACCGAAAAATAGACCCTCCTGCCCAGCACCAGTCTCACCAGCCGGGAACCGAAACGGAGATGACTCCGCAGCCGCAATCGGATGCCAAAACGTACAGAGGCAGTGAAAAGCTAAAAGGGAAAGCGGCAATCGTAACAGGCGGAGACAGCGGAATCGGCAAAGCAGCCGCCATTGCCTTCGCCAAAGAAGGTGCAGATGTCGCCATTGTTTATTTGAATGAGCAGCAAGATGCGGAAGAAACTAAATCCCTCATAGAACAGGAAGGCGTTCGCTGCCTACTCTTTTCCGGTGATCTTGGTGATGAGAACTTCTGCAAAAACGTTATCGAGAAGACTGTCGGTGAATTCGGAAAGCTTGATATTCTCGTAAACAATGCCGGTGAACAACACCCGCAAAACAGTCTTGAAGACATTACTGCCGAACAGCTGGAGAAAACGTTCAGAACAAATATCTTCTCCATGTTCTATCTGACAAAGGCTGCATTAAAACATTTAAAAGCTGGCAGTTCGATCATTAATACGACTTCCATTACAGCTTATCAAGGAAATCCAAAGCTGATTGATTATTCATCCACCAAAGGAGCCATCCTATCATTTACACGTGCACTCTCCAATTCCATCGTGGAAAAAGGAATCCGTGTTAATGCTGTTGCTCCAGGCCCAATCTGGACCCCGCTTATTCCAGCAACTTTCTCTGCTGATGAAGTCGACAAATTCGGCCAGAACTCCCCGATGAAGCGTCCAGGACAGCCGGAAGAACTTGCTCCTGCTTACGTCTACCTTGCAAGCGATGACTCTTCCTACGTGTCCGGGCAAACCATTCACATCAATGGAGGCACTGTCGTCAACGGATAATAGAATATTTATGAAAGCCGAAGTTTCATCGGCTTTTTTTGTTTGGATAAAACCACCCGTCATTGTCACAAACTAAGCAAAAGAATGCTATCGAAAGGGTGTTGACAATGCATACGATGTGGAAAGGAAGCATAAGCTTCGGGCTGGTAAATATCCCGATTAAATTGTTTGCCGCAACAGAAGATAAAGATATTAAAATGAGATACTTGCACAAAAAGTGCCATAATCCTATCAAATATGAAAAAACATGCCCTGTTTGTGAGCAGCATGTTGAACAAGAAGACATTGTGAAGGGCTATGAATATGAACCGGGAAAATTCGTCCTGATTGAAAAAGAAGATCTCGATAAAATCGCGGGCATTAAAAACAAAGCCATTGAAATTATCGATTTTGTATCTTTGGAGGAAATTGACCCTATTTATTTTAATCGTTCCTATTTTATCGGACCTGGAGAAAATGGCACGAAACCCTTCACTTTATTGAAGGAAGCCATGAAAGAAAGCGGGCGGATCGGCCTTGCCAAAATAACGATCCGCTCTAAAGAAAGTCTTGCCGCTGTCCGGGTCTATGACAAAGGACTTGTGATGGAAACCATCTATTACCCTGATGAAGTAAGAAACGTAGATCATGTTCCCGGCATCGACGAAGAAGTACAGGTGAATGATAAAGAGTTGGAAATGGCCAAGCAATTGATCGAACAGCTGACCACTGAATTCGAGCCTGAGAAATACAAAGATGAATATCGGGAAGCGCTTCTCGAAATCATTGACAGTAAAATTTCCGGCAAAGAAGTCCAGATTTCAGAAGAGCGTCCGCGTACCAATGTGGTTGATTTAATGGAAGCATTGCAGGCAAGCATTGACCAATCTAAAACGGGTGAAAAAAAAGCGGAAACCAAACCAAAAAAGACGAAGCCCAAAAAGAAGAAAGCCTGATTGCGTTTTATGAGCAGTATACCATTCAAACCGATGCTTCCTTCCCTGGTCAGCGAAATCCCATCTTCTGCTGACTGGATATATGAAACCAAATACGATGGCTACCGGTGTATTGCCAAATGGACGGAAAGCAATGTGACACTACTTAGCAGGAACGGTCAAAACCTTAATTCTGTTTTTCCGGAGGTTGCTGAAAGACTGATCTCGCTCACACCAAGCATCCGCTCTTTTTTGCCACTTGTCCTTGATGGAGAACTTTGCATTCTGAAATCTCCGTACAAAGCAACATTTGAACCTCTGCAAAAAAGAGGCCGTTTAAAAAATCCAGAAAAGATCCAGTATTTTTCAAAGCTTACTCCCTCTACTTATGTTGTGTTTGATATGGTACATATCCGTGGAGAGACGATCACCGATAAACCGCTATTAGAAAGAAAGGAAATGGTCAACATCGTGTTTGATCACCTGTCAGACCATCTGGCAAAGAATGACCGGATCGCTCTTGTACCTTCCCATAAAGAGAGCGATCAACTCTGGGCGCACATCAAAGAAGAAAATGGTGAAGGAATCATTGCTAAAGTGAGCGGAAGTACCTACGATCCCGGTGCGCGGACCAAAAAGTGGGTTAAAATAAAAAACCCCCAAAAGGGTGTATTTTTCATTACTGCTTATGAGAAATCCAACGGTTTTTTTCATGTAGCAACACTTCAAGAAGGAAAACCGGTCCTTGCGGGTTTATTTTCCCACGGAATATCACCTAAAGAACGGGAAAGCCTGATACTGATTATGAAAAAAAACAAAGTAACGGAGGATGCCCGGTTCATTACCGTTTCTCCATCCATCTGTGTTGAGCTGGAATATCTGGAAATCTATAAGAATCAGTTAAGGCATCCCCGGTTTGTTGCCTTTCGTTTTGATGTCAGCTGGGAGGAATGTACATGGGAAAAAATATTCAGCAGGAAGTAATGATCAATGGCATTAAGGTGGGCATCACGTCTCCTGATAAACCACTGTGGCCAAACCTCGACATTTTGAAGCTCCACTATCTTGAATATTTGGCTAAAATGGCTCCATTTCTCCTTCCCTTTTTGCAAAACCGCGCATTGACAGTTATTCGTTACCCCCACGGTGCGGGAGATGAACGGTTTTATCAAAAAAACTGCCCGGATTATGCCCCCGATTTTGTGGAGACTGTATTCGAGGACGGAATTCACTATATCGTCTGTAACAACCTTCAAACCCTGCTGTGGCTCGGCAATCAGCTTGCCTTTGAGCTGCATATTCCTTTCCGGAAAAACGGAACTGCCTATCCCTCAGAAATTGTTATGGATTTGGATCCGCCTTCAAGAGATGATTTTATTTTATCCGTGGAAGCAGCCCTGTTGATCCAGGAAGTGTGTGAGAGGCTGAAATTGAAAACATTCATCAAAACAAGCGGCAACAAAGGACTGCAGGTTTATATCCCCTTGCCCGAGGCTCGATTCACATTCGATGACACAAGAAAGTTCACCCACTTTCTTGCTCAATATTTAATTACGAAGGAACCCCAGTGGTTTACCATTGAACGGCTTAAAAAAAACAGAGGAAACAAATGCTACATCGATTTTATCCAGCATGCCGAAGGAAAAACAATCATTGCTCCCTACTCGGTGAGAGGCAACGAAGAGGCATTGGTGGCAACCCCTATCCACTGGCAAGAACTCACTCGTGATCTTCGGCCAGAAGCCTTCCCCTTGCCCATCATCCATCGGCGGGTCATGGAAAACGGAGATCCGTTTGAAGAATTTGAAAAAGCAAAAACCAGCCAGCCGTTTGGTCCTGTTTTGGATTGGCTGAACGAACAGGGCTTATAAAAAAACAGCTCGGCGCTGATCCGGAGCTGTTTTTTATTATATCGATCCCTGCTTTTGAGCTGTTTTTGCTTTACAGGACTGCCGTTCGATCAGACGGTAAGGAACTGCGACTCGCATGGGTTTTTGATCCGGATTTGAAATCAGATCCATTAAGCACACCGCGGCTTCGTAACCGAGCTGGAAAATGTTGATATCCACTGAAGTAAGGCCCGGAGTAGAAAAAGCGGCGAGCATGACATTGTTAAAACTGACAACGGAAATATCATCCGGTACTGAAAGCTGCATCTCATTTAGTGTTCTGAGGACCCCAAAAGCCATCAAGTCATCCATGACGAGCAACGCCGTTGGAGGCTCATCCAGCGCCAACAACTTTCTGATCGCTTCCTGTCCCCCTTTTTCCAGAAATTCCTCATGGATGATATAGTCCTCACGATAAGGAAGCTGATGGCTTCGGTGTGACTTCTCATAGCCGAGCAACCGGTCAATCGTCACAACCAGTCGTGAGCTCCCTCCTACAAAACCAATTTTTTCATGCCCCAGAGAAATAAGATAGTCCGCTACATCTCTTGCTGCCTGAAAATTATCATTGTCAATGTGCGTAATGGATTGTTCGTTTTTCAATGGCTTTCCTACAAGAGCAAACGGAAACTTTTTCTCGATCAGATAATTCATTACTTGGTCATCCACACTTGAATAAAGCAAAAGGATTCCGTCTACCCTTCCGCCTTGCACCATTCGCACGACACCATCATAAATTTCTTCTTCCGTTTTTCCCGTTGACATGTAAAGTGCATATTCCTTTTCATGAACGATCGTACTGATTCCGCGGATCACTTCCGGAAAGAACGGATTCTGAAAAGCTTTGTCAGCAGACCCGGGCAAGACCAGACCAATGGCCTGGGAGGATCGGTTGGCGAGGCTTCTTGCATTGAAATTAGGGTGATACCCCAAATGGTCCATCGCTTCCCTTACTCTCCGTTTCGTTTTTTCAGAAATTCTTGGATTATTGGCTATGACCCGTGAAACAGTGGACGGAGCCACATTTGCCAGTTTAGCGACATCTTTAATGGTAGCGGTCATTGTTATCCTCCTTCCGTCTGTTGTATGTTCTATTTTAATCAAAGGAACGGAAAAAGAACAGCAGACGCCAGTAAAAGCATATTCTTCCTGCTTCCAAATGCGGTATACTACATACAAATTCCATTTTGATTCCAGAACCGTATTAAGGAGGGAAAATGTGCTAAAAGAAGCTTTGTATCATCGCCCCAAAAACAATTTTGCATATGCCTATGACGAACAGACCCTTCATATCCGTCTTCGAACCAAAAAGAACGACATCGGGTCCGTACAACTGATTTATGGCGATCCCTACGAATGGAAAGACGGAAACTGGCTGCAAAAGAAAGAACCTATGATAAAAACAGGTTCGGATGTGTATTTTGATTATTACCTGGCTTCCGTACGTCCCGGGTTCCGAAGAATGAGGTACGGCTTCGAGCTCAGCGACGGAAACGAAACATTCGTTTTTACAGAAAAAGGGGTTTTCGAATCAGCACCAACGAATGACATCGCACCCTATTTTTGCTTTCCCTTCCTGCATCCAGTGGACGTTTTCAAGGCTCCCGACTGGGTAAAAAACACGGTCTGGTATCAAATCTTTCCCGAGCGGTTTGCCAATGGCAACTCCTCCAATGACCCGAAGGGGACGCTGGCCTGGGGTTCCTCCGAGCCCACTCCCGCCAACTTTTTCGGAGGAGACTTTCTAGGCGTCCTGCAGCATCTTGACCATCTTTCGTCTCTTGGCATCAGCGGTATTTATTTCACTCCAATTTTTAAAGCAACATCCAATCACAAATATGATACCATCGATTATTTAGAAATTGATCCACAGTTCGGTACTAAGGAAGATTTTCGGCAGCTGGTTGATGCATGCCATGAAAAAGGCATAAAAGTCATGCTGGACGCCGTTTTTAATCACAGCGGCTTTTACTTTGGCCCATTTCAGGATGTGCTCGTCCACCAGGAGAACTCAAATTATAAGAATTGGTTCCATATCAGGGAATATCCTGTCGTCACTGATCCATTACCGAACTATGACACTTTTGCGTTTGAAAAAACCATGCCAAAGCTAAATACTGCAAATCCTGAGGTCAAAAATTACTTATTAAATGTTGCGAGGTACTGGATCGAAGAATTTAATATTGACGGCTGGCGCCTTGATGTAGCTAATGAAGTTGACCATCAATTTTGGCGTGAGTTTCGAAGAACTGTAAAAAGCATCAAAGCGGACGCCTATATTCTTGGAGAGATTTGGCATGATGCTCTGCCATGGCTTCAGGGCGACCAGTTTGATGCGATCATGAACTATCCTTTTTCATCACTGGCCCTCGATTATATTGCCCGCTCCAACATCAATGCGCTGGAATTCACCAAAAAGATATCCGGCATCTTACACTCCTACCCTGAAAATGTAAATGAGGTGATGTTTAACCTGCTTGGTTCACATGACACCGAACGGGTTTTGACTGTAACCGGAGGAAATAGAAAAAAGGTTATGCAGCTGTTTGTGCTGCTTCTTTCCTTCCCAGGAACACCTTGCATATATTATGGTGACGAAATCGGGATGACAGGCGGACGGGACCCGGGCTGCAGGAAATGCATGGAATGGAATCCGGATGCCCAAAATCATGAATTGTTTGCAGGTCTTCAAAAGTTGATCCGCCTGAAAAAGGAAGTTCCATCGTTCAGTGCTAAAAGCCCCATCTCTTTTCTTACCTCCGAAGACACTCTTAATCTGCTGACCTATATAAAAGCTGCCGGTGATGAAAAGCTGCTGTTCGCGTTTAATACCTCATCAAGTGAGCTAACGCTGAATCCTGCTCTCTTTGGGTCAGCAGAACCATTGATCAATATCTGGACCAACGAAACATTAAAATCCGATGAGGCAAGGGTGGAACCTGATGATTTTCTGATCATCAAATGGAACGCAAACTAAGAAAAGACCGCGGAAGGCAACTCCGCGGCTTTTTCAATCAAGAATGTTGATATTGTATGTGCCAAGCCAGGTTTCGATCTGGGCCAGGTGGGCCATCAGCTGCGGCCCGGTCATCAACTGGCCAAACCACGGCACCTTGAATGCTTCTCCATTGCTATCAATGATATCCTGAACTTTTTCTTTCTTAATCAGCTCCAGAAGTGGAGAAGACGGTTTGTCGATTATGGATTGAAGCCATTCCTTCACACTCAGTGTATAATTCGGATTATGTGTTTTCGGGTAAGGGCTTTTCTTACGGTAGAGTACGTCTTCCGGAAGCAGGCCTTCAAGGGCCTTTCGAAGAAGTCCCTTTTCCCTCCCCTGAAGCATTTTCATTTCCCAAGGGATGTTCCATGCATATTCTACGATGCGATGGTCAGCAAACGGAACACGCACTTCCAGGGATGCCCCCATGCTCATGCGGTCTTTCCGGTCCAGCAACGTGGTCATGAACCAAATCATGTTCAAATAGAAGATTTCCCGGCGCTTTGCTTCTACTCCTGATTCGCCTTCAAGCCTCGGCATTTCTTTCAGTGACTCTTCATAACGCTGTTTTACATAAGATGATAAATTCAGTTTATTCTTCCAGTGGTCATGCAAAAGATTTTCCCGTTCGGCTGTCGAACTCATCCAGGGGAAAAGCGGCCGGTTCATGACCTCCGGCTTGTGAAACCAGGGATACCCGCCGAAGATTTCATCCGCACATTCTCCGGAAAGTGCAACGGTTGATTGTTCTTTGATCAGCCTGCAAAACCAGATCAGCGAAGAATCTACATCTGCCATTCCCGGCAGGTCTCTTACCATGACGGCTTCCTTCAGGTGATTGACGAGCAGGTCAGTATCGATAATGCAGCTGTGATGAACAGAACCCGTGGCTTCCACCATTTTCTCGATCCATGGGCCATCGGCATTCGGCTGAAAATCACTCGCTTTGAAGTATTTATCATTATCTACATAATCAATACTGAAGGTGTGAAGGGGACCCCTGTTTTCCCGTTTGAAATGATTGGCAGCAATAGCCGAAATGGCACTGGAATCCAGACCGCCGGATAAAAAGGTGCAAACCGGTACGTCTGCTACAAGCTGCCGTTCAACCGCATCGGTAACCAGGTCTTTGACATTGGACACTGTTTCATCCAAGGAATGCGAATGCCTTTCACTTTTCACGTTCCAGTACCGCCATATCTTCTCACCTGAGCGGTCGAATTTCATCGCATGGCCTGGCCGGAGTTCATTGGTTCCTTTAAACACACCGTGACCCGGGGTTCTGGAAGGTCCGAGTCCGAAAACCTCCTGCAATCCTTCTCGTTCCACTTCCGCTTTTACCTCCGGATGAGCAAGAATGGCCTTCAATTCGGAACCGAACAACAAACGACCGCCCGATAATAAATAAAACAACGGTTTCACGCCAAGACGGTCACGGGCCATAAACAAAGTTTCTCTTTTGGCATCCCAGATGGCAAAAGCAAATATACCGTTAAAATGGTCGATGCACGCTTCTCCCCATTCGATATACGAGATTAATAACACCTCGGTGTCTGAATGGCCTTCAAAACGATATCCTTTTTTCAGCAATTCTTTCCGCAAATCTTCCGTATTGTAGAGTTCCCCGTTATAGCAAATGGTGAAGGTCGCCTCTTTCGCTTCTCGGGTCATCGGCTGCGCGCCGCCCTCCAGATCCACTACAGCCAGCCTCGCATGGCCAAATCCAACGTGTGTCTGACTCCAAACATTCAACGCATCCGGTCCCCGTTTGGAAAGGGTCGCCGCCATTTTTATCAAGGTTTTACTTTCCTGTGAAATGTTGCGCTGCCAGTCAATCCATCCCGTTATTCCACACACCATTATCACCCTTTCTCGAACTGAGCTGATTTCTCCAGACATAAACGCCCAATACTTACTTTATGCAGCGAAGGGATAATGGTTCATTTTTTCAAGGATTGAAAACCTGTCAAACTACCATATATAATAGATACAATACTAGTGAACGCAGGTGAAGCTATGCCACAGTCCAAAGCATTCCGATTCGGTTATGCGATTCTATTGATCTTTCTAATTATTTTAACCGGAACAAAGATTCATTTTGTTTTCCGCCCGCTCGTAGTTCTTGTCCAGACTCTCTTTTTTCCGTTCTTGCTGGCGGGGGTACTGTATTACTTGTTCAGGCCGATCGTTAACTTTCTTCATAAACGAAAGGTGCCAAGGTCCCTTTCGATATTACTTATTTATTTAGCCGCCATTGGATTGTTTGTTCTGCTCTCCTATGCCGTTGGCCCTGTTCTGCAGCGCCAGATCAACAGTTTGATCCATAATACACCGGGACTGATCGATGCGATCCGGGGCAAAGTGGTAGAGCTGCAAAACAATGAATGGGTAAACCGTATTCTTGAAAACAGCCAGTTCAGCGTCAATGACATTTCGGATAAGGTAACAAACTATCTGTCCAAAAGTGCTTCGATGATCGGAACAAGTGTGACAAACTTTATCGGTGTGCTCACGAACATTATCATGGTGTTTGTTACCGTTCCTTTTATCCTCTACTACATGCTGAAAGAAGGGGAAAAAGCACCAAAGATGGTCCTTCGTCTTCTTCAGCCGACACAGAGAAAAAACGGCACAAAGATTTTGGCCGACATGGATATGGCACTGAGCTCTTATATACAGGGCCAGATTTTGGTCAGTATATGTGTGGGAATTCTTTTGTATATCGGTTATCTGATTATCGGAATTGACTACTCATTGCTGCTCACGGTCATCGCCATGTTTACGAACGTCATTCCTTTTCTGGGGCCGATCATCGGGGTAATTCCTGCATTGATTGTGGCGGTCATTGATTCGCCATTCATGATTGTTAAAGTGCTCATTGTTATGGTCATTGCACAACAGATTGAAGGAAATATCATTTCTCCGCAGGTGATGGGTAAAAAGCTTGATATCCATCCTTTGACCATTATTTCCATACTCCTTGTTTCAGGCTCCCTTGGCGGCCTTTTGGGACTTATTCTTGCTGTTCCTGTCTATGCCGTGCTGAAGGTTATCGTTCTTCACACCTACAGCCTGATCAAGCTTCGTAAAGAACAATCGATTGAACAGGACAAAAAAATTATTTCCTAATACAAATGACGTGCAAAAATCAGCACGTCATTTTCTGTTGCTCTGCGGCACTCACCGCTTTTTTCTCCAAACAAATCATACACCATGCCCCTTCTTTTATGATGGGTCTGGTTTCTTCGATTTTGAATCCGCTTTGAACCGCAGCATTTTGTATCTCTTTATAGGAAGGAAGCGGATACAAATTTTCGTGTGCACTCATAAAGCTGTTAAAAGCGGAAGCAAATGCATTCCCGTTTTTATAGTCCGAAAGCGGTGTAATGATGACCAGTGTCCCGCCATTTGTGAGCAGCGAGTTTGCCTTGCACATGATATCAATGCGTTCTTTCGGAGGAAAATAATAGAGAAGGTTGTTCATCATGATCAGCTCTACCTTTTCTGAGACGGTAAATTGCTTGAGGTCGACTTGAAACAATTCAATGCATTGGTTATATTCGTAGCACCGTTTCAGAGCTTCTTCATATACCTCTTTATTCTTTTCCACACCTGTCAGCCGCATTTCCGGATTTTTCGAGGCTATTTTCTGAAGATACCCCGCATGTCCGCAGCCCAAATCCAAAACCGAACGGACCCCTTTTCGTTTTAACACCTGATGGATTTTGGGGAAAGCGAGCTTTTCAATTAATGTAGATGTTTCCGCAACGGTATAGGCGAACTCCTCTTCGGCAAACAGTTTTGACTTTTCGCCTCTCATCAGTTCAGGGTAGGAAAGCAAAACCGGTATGTGAAGCTCGAGCATTTCCTTTAATAGAATTCCAACAGAATAGGGACTTTCCTTTGAAACATACTGCTTAAGCATTCTGGAGGCGATGATTTTCCCGTTCCTTTTCCGCTTCAGGTGGCCGATGGCAAGCCCCACTTCAATCCAACGCTCAAGAAGCAGCTTGTTCAGCTGCATTCTTGCCGCCACACGTGCAATATCCTCCGCCTGCTGAAAGGCATTGAAGAGATCCAATGTATAGCCGACATAGGCATGCCATGTATAAAGAAAGGATTGGTTTCGCTTCATCCAGCTCCTGGCTCTCCATAATTTGATCCAATCGTGTATCATCGTCTTTTCCCCTTCTTTCCTGATCCGGAGGCTCTTGTATACGCCCAGGGATAATCTTCATCCTCAGCAAAATAGTAGGATCTTTTGCTGCGTTTTAATTTCCGATTCACGGGGGCCGGAATACCTGCCTGCTGCAGACGGTCGCCGATGGTAAACGGCAGCATGCCCATCCCCGATATATTCAGCATCTGTTTAAAATGGAGATGCGAAAACGTGCCGGTCTTCTCAATTCCTTTTTTCCGGAGCTTCTGGAACCAATCATAAGGATACGAATAAAAAAGAGCCGCCTGATGGCTCAGCCGCATCATAAATTCAGCTCTGGGCTTTCTTACCTCTTCATACCACTGCAATTCCTTTTGTGTAAGGTTATTTCCACGTATAAGGTATACGAGAAGCTCCCCCAATATATCTGCATCCTGTATGGCCATATTCATACCTTCACCGGCCATGGGATGAACGGTATGGGCGGCGTCCCCAATCAGAACTTTATTTTGTTTTACATACCTCGAAGCATGATGGCGAAAAGGGATCATCAACTGAATTTTGCTCCAGGAGTCGATCTGATCCACATAACCTTCGAGCGAGGGAAGAAAATCGGTATACGCATCATAAAAGGAGGACAGGCCGTTTTTCTTCATTTCTTTCATTTCGCCCGGTTTGATCAGAAGAACGGTTCGTAGTCTTCCATCCGGCAATGGAAAAAGTCCAAGAAACCGGTTTTGCCAGGAGAACATTTCTGCCTTGGTCAAATCGGGCGGTCTTGGAAAAGACACCGTTAAAAACTGATGATTGTATGCATATTCTTTATAGGAAACACCCATTTCCCGGGCAACCCGAGAACCCCTTCCTTCCGCTCCCACAAAGATCGCTCCGCGAATTTCCTGTGTTTCACCCCGGCTTTCCACGAGAGCTGTCTGTTCATCCTTAAATGAAAGAAACTTGGACTGATTCATGTAATGAAAGGTGCTGAAGGATTGCGCTTCCTTTAAAATGATGGATTTTAATTTTTCATGATCGATCATGCAGGCATAATTATATGGCGGATCCAAAATCTCATAACTGAAAACATTGTTTGCCTGCGGGATGAGCCGTCCATTCTCCCTGTTCATCTCAATGAATTCAATCTCAGGAAGGATATAACAATTATCAAGAATGAGAGGAAGGATTTCCAGCCGGTCAAAATGGGAAAGGCTCTTTGGCTGTAGAAGCTCGCCCTTATACAGATGTGATGATTTGCTTTGTTTTTCAATGACTAAGGTTTCCACATTGGACCTGGCGAGTTTCAGACCCAGTGTCAAGCCGGCTACGCCTCCTCCAATGATAACCACCTGATATACCATTCTCTTCCTACACCACCTTTATGACAATAACTACCACCAACTCACCTTGTATAAACCTTGAAAAAAGCATAAAAAAAACTGCCACAAAAAGAAGTTTCCTTCCTTCATGGCAGTCTGTTGTTTATTTTGCTGGGATTCCCTCTTTATCGTAAATCGGCACCCATCCTTCTTTGGCTTTAAAGATTCGAACAGCAACGACTTTTCGATCATCCATCAATGTAAAATAATGACGGTAGTTTTCGGGAACGGAAATCAGATCGCCCGGCTCCAGTTCCACATCAAAGAATCGGCCTTCCGGACCTTCAATGGCAAAAATACCGTGCCCGCTTACGATAAACCGAACTTCATCATCGGAATGATGATGCTCGGCCAAGAAGTTCTTCAATAGCTCATCAAGATTTGGTGTGTCCGGAGACAATGAAATAACATCCTCGGTGACGTAGCCTCTGCGCTTGGATAGTTCGTCGATTTCACTTCTGAACACTTGGATCACTTCTGCTTTTTCCTCATCGGATAACGAATAGTTTTCTATCAGATGAGACGGCAGCTTTGCAATATCCCAGTTTTCATAGATGACACCCTGGCTTTCCAAATAACCACTTACTTTGTCCAGTTCTTCCACTCGTTCATTATTATCATGAAAACGTAATTGTGCCATATTGGCATCCCCCTTTAAACTATTTTTTGACTTTAAAATGCATACTGTGGCTGAAGCAATCTCATTTTAACGTGGTAGGAAAAGAGAAATTCCAATGCCTCAAGATGTTTTTTGGCTTCGAATCCATTTTTCCCCCAAACCGTCACTCCATGGTTTCTGATCAAAACAGCTTTTGTGTCCGGAGTAAGGGCTCCAGCAAAACGCTCAGCAAGAGCAGTCAAATCTGCCGGATTCTCGATGATTGGCACAGTAATGGACCCCTCTTCATCCCAGATGTTAAATGCCTTAATCAATTCCTGACCACGGAAGGTAATTTCCCCCTGATCGCCATACAGCTCGGAAATGATATTGTTATCTACAGTATGAATATGCAAACAACAGCACGCATTGGTATGCTCATACACTTTTGCATGCAATCCGGTTTCAGCTGAAGCACGCAGATGGGTTTCTTCTACAGCTTTACCCGAAACATCCACCAAAACAAAATCTTCATTCGTTCGTTTCCGTTTATCCTTGCCGCTTGCAGTCACCAAAAAAGTAATGGGATCGCCACTAACCTTGATGGACAAATTTCCACTTGTACCCGGAAACCAGTCCCGTGAAGCCAGTTCATCCTTAACATCAGCCAGCTCTTTCCACAATTCCCCCAATGAACTCAAATGCTCACTTCCTTTGTTTGCAGATACGCAATAATGTCATAAAACGTAGTGAAAGGTTTAAAAGCGATGTCTTCCTGTTCACACTTTTCTTTCAAAAAGTCCCTTGCAAACACTTTGTCTGCCATTTTGGCTGCCTGTAGATCGGTGATGGAATCGCCGATTACGATTCTTTCGCATGAATCCGAATCAAAGCTTCTTAAAATAGCCGGCTTGCAGCATCCGCAATCATTGCTGCACTGAGTGTCACAGCTGTGCGGCCAAAGAATTTCAATCGTTTCTCCTGCAAATGAACTGCCGTTGCAATAGATCTGTTCCTCGTCCACTATATTTTTAAGAATCGGATAAACAAAAAAATCAATTCCTCCGCTTACCACGTACAATGGGATGCTCTGGTCTTTCGTATACTGAACAAATTCTTCAAATCCATCCCTGATTTTTGCCGTGGAAAGAACGTATTGAATGATTTCCTCTTTTTGGCTGGAAGGAATAAGAGAAAAGAGCTGTCCGACTCCTCCCCTGATGGATATTTCCTGATTCAGTATTTTATCCTTGATCGGCTCCCATCCTTCGGGAGCAAAGTTTTTCATGATGTCAATGATGTTGTCTTTTTCGGTAATGGTTCCGTCAAAATCACAAAAGATAATCCGTTCTCTGCTCATGATTTCACCAGACCGCCCCATAGATTCAATGCGGCTTTCAGCGGATCGCTCTCCTCGCTGATCTGCTCCAGCGATTTGTTAAGCAGCAAGCCATCAATCGCATCGCGGAACGCTTTTCCTCCGGCAACGGCTCCTCCTGGATGCCCGTGAACTCCGCCGCCGGCATTAATAATGCTGTCGATGCCAAAGTCCTGAAGCAAAAGAGGGGTCAATCCCGGATGAATTCCGGCTGACGGCACTGGGAAAGCACCTTTCCAGTTTATATGCTTTTCTGTCAGCTCTGCAGCGATGCCAACAGCGTCTTCTTTCCTGAGGGCCACGCTGCCATATGGCGACGGAAACAGCACCAAGTCCGCTCCAGCAAGCCGAAGCAGCTTCCCTAAAAGAAGCCGGTTGGAAATGCCATAAAACTCGGATGGTGTCAGTGCACCTGAAACGGCCGGGTGAGCCATGATGGGCAGATTAATTTCAGGATCCTCTGCCAGGCTTTGCAGCACATCCAGTCCGTAGGCAAAAACATTGAGCAACAGGGCGCTTGCCCCGAGCTCGGCTGCACGTTTCGCCTTGTCTTTTAATTCAAATGTCCGTCCCGTTAAATTAACGGCATACAGTGTTTTATGGCCAGTCTCCTCTTCCGTTTCGGCCAGTACTTGTTTGGCTGTTTTAATACGTTCTTCAAATGGGGTCCGCGGATTATCGAACAGGATTTCATCATCCTTGACCAAATCAACGCCGCCAAGTGCCTGTTCTCTCAGCTGATGTTTAAAGTAGTCCATATCTCTGCCGATCACAGCCTTGAAAATGCTCATGAGCAGCGGACGTTCATAAACACCGAGCTGATTTCGAATCCCATCAATTCCAAAGGATGGCCCTGGAAATGCGCTGCTTAAGTCTTCCGAAAATTCCAGATCGATAAGTTTTACCTCGCCATCCAGTGAAAGCTTTCCAAAAACGGTCGTTAAGATCGCTGGAAGGTCAGGAGAAAAGTTTGCAGCTGGATAAGAGATTTTCAGAAGTGCCTGCTTTCTTGGCGAACCAAAGTATTGGTTTACCCGTGCATCTTCCGGCAATTCAATGATCTCTGCCACACTGCCTTTATGATTTTTAAGCTGCTCCTTTTGCAGATCCGGAAGATCGGTCCAGGAGCCGACGGTTAACCCCAGCGCAATTCCTTCCGCTTTTTTTTCAAAATTCCCTTTAGGATCATGAACAAGATAGGTCGCAGTTACTGACGCCATGATGTATCCCTCCAAAACATAAATTCACACGAAAAAAACCTCTTCCCGAGGGAAGAGGCATTATAGACATAAGGATGCCGCTTCCTCTCATCTCCCAGCATGCGCTGCAAGATTTAGCACCGTGTAAATCCTTAGGATAACCGGTTGCCGGGCTTCATCGGGCTAGTCCCTCCACCTGCTCTTGATAAGAGAAAATGTTCATATTACTTCGAATGTTAGAATTACTTGTGATTATGACAGGTTATAAAAAATCTGTCAATCCAATTATAGCTTAGAAGATATTTAATGCGCGGATTCGATCTGCCGCTTCTTTCAAGCGCTCTTCATCCGTAAGAAGACCCACTCTTACATAGCCTTCTCCCTCTTTGCCAAATCCGATGCCCGGAGCGACCACAACATGTGCCTCCTTCAGCAAGTAATCTGCAAAACTCTCTGAAGTATGTCCTTCAGGCACGGGAAGCCAGCAGAAAAAGGACCCTCTGGGTGCCTTAACATCCCACCCGAGTTCCTGCAACCCTGAAATAAAAACATTTCTTCGCTTTTCGTACATGTCGGCAAGCTCCCTGACACAATCCTGCGCCCCAAGCAGTGCCTTTGCCGCTGCTTCCTGTACCGCCGGAAACAGGCTGACATAAAAATGATCCTGAAGCAGATTAATGCTTTCTATCACACTCTCATTTCCAATCGCAAATCCGACTCTCCAGCCTGCCATATTATACGTTTTACTCAATGTATAAATCTCAATTCCCTGTTCTTTGGCACCATGCGTCTGCAAATAACTGACGGGCTTTTCTCCATCAAACCCAATGGCTCCGTAGGCAAAGTCATGAACGACCAGAATATCATGCTTTTTGGCAAAGTCCACGGTTTCCTTGAAAAATTGCGGAGTGGCAACACCTGCTGTTGGATTGTTTGGATAGTTGAGGAACATTAATTTGGCACGGTCGGCCGTTTCTTTATCAATTTCGTTATAGTCGACAAGAAAGTCATTTTCCTCTTTCAGCGCCATCATGCTCATTTCTGCTTCCGCCATGGCGACGCCCGACCAATAATCCGGATAACCCGGATCCGGAACTAAAGCGGTATCTCCTTTGTTCAGAAAACACTGTGCTACTTCTACGAGACCTGCTTTTCCGCCAAACAGCACAGCCACTTCTTTTTTGGGATCAACCTCTACCCCAAACTCGTTTTTATAGTAAACAGCTACCGCTTCTTTCAAAAAATCATATCCCCGAAAAGGAGAATATTTGTGGTACTGAGGATTAACCGCTGCCTCTTGCAAGGCAGCAACAATATGAGGAGGTGTCGGCTGGTCAGGGTTTCCCTGTCCAAGATTAATCACATCATGCCCCTGTGCGGCAACCGCATTCACTTTTCCCACAAGCTTGGCAAAAAATTGTTCAGGCAGGCGTTTTAACGCATCTGCTTGCTGGAAACGTTTCACATTCACACATCCTGTCATTCATAATTTTCTTGAAATTCTAATCCAATATGTTATACGCTTATTAAAAATCTGTCAAAATGTTTTAATGGGGGATACGCATGAAACTGAATGTAGCACTGATCCAAATGGACATCCAGCTCGGATTGCCGGAAGAGAATATTAAGAAAGCCGTACAAAGAATTGAAGAAGCGTCAAAACAAAACGCAGATATCGTCGTACTGCCGGAACTCTGGACGACCGGCTATGATTTGGAGCGTCTTGTTGAAATTGGAGACGCCAACGGGGATAATCTGAAAAAGCTGATGAGCGGTTTAGCACGGCAGCACCGCATCAATATCGTTGCCGGCTCTGTTGCCAATAAAACAGACAATGGCATTTTTAACACACTTTACGCCTTTAATCGCGAGGGTGAGCAGATTGGAGAGTACAGCAAACTGCATTTGATTCGCCTTATGCAGGAAGAGAAGTTCATTGCCCCCGGATCCACCAAGGGGAATTTTATGCTGGAGAACATTCCGGCTGCAGGAGTCATCTGTTATGACATCCGTTTTCCGGAATGGATCCGCGCCCATGTTCTCGATGGTGCCTCCCTTCTGTTCGTGCCGGCCGAATGGCCTGCCCAAAGGCTCTCTCACTGGCGAAATCTCTTAATTACGAGAGCCATTGAAAACCAATGCTATGTGATCGCATGCAACAGAATCGGCCGGGATAACAATAACGCCTTTGCCGGCCACTCTATCATCATCGATCCGTGGGGAGACGTCACCGCTGAAGCAGATGGTGAAAATGAAACCATTTTATTTGCCGAGATCGAGACGGATCTCGTTGATGAAGTCAGAAGCAGAATCCCCATTTTTGAGGACCGCAGACCCGAACACTATTAAACTTCTTGAAAATTGCAATTGACAGCTTCCTTTGAAAGCTGTATGATAGCCATTGTAAATTATTATTGCATTCTGTGTTTTCTAACAACTTAATGATGAATGTCTCTTATCAAGAGCAGGTGGAGGGAATTTGGCCCGATGAAACCCAGCAACCGACCGTAATACCATTGTGAAATGGGGCGTCTTTATTTGAAGCCTGGAACTTCCAGTATGGCACGGTGCTAATTCCAGCAAAGCTTAAGCTTTGCAAGATAAGAGGCGTGGAAACTATACATCCAGGCCTCTTTTCTTCAAGAAAAGAGGCCTTTTTTACATTTATCCTTCGGAGGTAAACCCTATGGCAACGACAACAAAACAAGCCTACACACCGCTCAATGAGCAAACCGTGATCGAACTATCCCAAAAACTCGACTTGTTCAGTGATTACAGATCCATTGAGGTCAATGAGATCGGTGACGGCAATTTGAATCTTGTATTCCGGCTGGTTGAACCGTCTACCCAAAAATCGGTTATTATCAAGCAGGCGCTTCCTTATGCCAAAGTCGTTGGAGAGAGCTGGCCGCTTACCCTGGACAGGGCACGTATTGAAAGTGATTCACTGAAAAAATTTTCTGAGTTCGCGTCTGAACATGTTCCCCAAGTCATTTATACGAACAACGACCTGGCCGTTACTGTCATGGAGGATCTGTCCTCTCATGTGATTCTGCGCAAAGGCTTGATTGATGGAGTAACCTACCCGAACCTGGCTCAACATATCGGAACTTTCATTGCGAAAAACCTGTTCTACACCAGTGATTTTTATTTACATCCGTTTGAGAAAAAAAGATTGGTCCAGCAGTTTACCAATCCTGAGCTATGCAAAATAACCGAAGATCTCGTGTTTACCGATCCATTTTATGATATTGAAACCAATGATTATCCTGCAGAACTGCAGGATGCCGTTTCAGAACTCTGGAATGATTCGGCCCTAAGAAACAAAGCGGCCCGGCTCAAACTTAAATTTTTGACACATGCCGAAGCATTGCTTCATGGAGATCTGCATTCAGGGAGTATTTTTGTAACAGAGGAATCCACCAAAATTATCGACTCTGAATTTGCCTACTACGGTCCACAAGGATTTGATATCGCTCACTTTTTTGCTAATATCGCAATGAACCATATCGCTCAGCGGGCTCATATCAAAGACGGAGAAAAACGGGCCGAATACCAGCTGTACCTTTCCGGCTTAATCAGAGACACATGGATTACCTTTACGGATACATACAAAGAACTCTGGAGAGACGAGGGTGTGGAGCTGGCAACCAAACTCCCGGGTTTTGAAGATGAAGTCCTGGAGAGCATATTTACAGATATGGTCGGTTTCGCGGGCTGTGAAGTCATCCGCCGGACCATTGGCCTGGCTCATGTTGCAGACCTGGATTCCATTGCTGATTTCGATGAACAAATCATCCTTAAAAAGAAGGCTCTTAAACTCGGTCGGGATTGGATCAAGAACAAACAACGCATAAAAAATATTGAAGAATTTATTACCAGCATCAGGAGTGTTTAATTTATATGAGTACAACAGAAACGCAAATTTCATCTCTACGCTATAAAGGGGATCACCTGCTTCTTTTGGATCAGCAGCAGCTGCCCCATCATACGGTTTATATTAATGTCACCACCATTGAACAGGTTTGGGACTGCATCAAAAAATTGAACGTGAGAGGTGCTCCGGCCATTGGAATTGCTGCCGCCTTTGGAATCGTTCTTTGGGCAAAAAGCCACACCTCCCTTTCTTTCGTTGAATTTAAAGAACAGCTGAACCGTCAAACCGCTTTTCTTTCGACATCCAGACCTACGGCTGTCAATTTATTTTGGGCACTTGACCGCATTACAGCTTCGGTCGCCAATGTCCGCGAGACGAAAGAGGCAGTTGAACGCATTGAACAGGAAGCCCTTCTGATTCAGAAGGAAGATGAGGAGATTTGCCGCAAAATCGGCGAGAACGGATTAACCCTGCTAAGCGACGGAGACCGCCTCATGACCCACTGCAACGCAGGCGGGATTGCAACGGCAAAATATGGTACGGCGCTCGCTCCTCTTTATTTGGCAAAAGAAAAGGGATGGAATCTCTCGGTATACGCCAATGAAACACGCCCCGTTTTCCAGGGAGCCCGCTTAACCGCATGGGAATTAAAACAGGCCGGAGTTGACGTTACGCTGATTACGGATAACATGGCTGCTCATACATTAAAAACAAAACAGGTCAGTGCTGTAATCGTTGGATGTGACCGGGTTGCTGCCAATGGAGATACAGCCAATAAAATCGGGACGTTCGGACTTGCACTCCAGGCAAAGGCGCTTGGCATTCCTTTTTATGTTGCCTCTCCCCTTTCAACGATCGACCTGCATACCCCGACTGGCGATGACATTCCGATTGAAGAACGTCCTGCAGAGGAAATCACCCATGTACAAGGTGTGCCTATTGCACCTAAAGGGGTAAAAGTTTTCAATCCAGCTTTTGATGTAACGCCTCACGAGTACATCACAGCCATTATTACGGAAAAAGGCATTGCCCGCGGGAATTATAAGAAAGCACTGGCCAAATTTAAAAAATAACCACATACAAAAAAGCTCGTACTCCTTCATGATATTTCCTGGGGGTACGAACTTTTTCATTTTTTGTTAAAAATGCATTGGCAAAACTGAATATCCGTAATAAAAGACAAGGGCCAATGCCAAAATGAGCGTAATCCAGCGGGACTTTTTATCCTCATTTCGTTTTGCACCCAGCAGCATCACTTCAAACAAGCCGATAACTGCCAGACCCAGGATCCCTTTAATAATGAGCGGTCCCATATTTACCGCACCTGCCTGGATCCACTGATAGATAAGCATCCCACCAGAAAAGATGGTAGTTATGTACAGAAGACGGAGAATCATATGCAAAATGCGGGAAATTTTTTTATTTTTTCTTTTGTATAGGGTATAAGTCAGAAAAAATAAAACAAGCGCAGCCGCCCATGAAAAAACGTGGAAGTGTAACATATTTATTTCCTCCTGTGTATAATCCTTCACTTTACTATACCATGAAGCGTTCCGGCGCGCTTCACGTTCGGAAGTAAGGGTAGGAAGAAAGCCTTTTCATTGCTATAATGTAAAGGAATTCACAATACTAAGATTGGAGTGAGAGATATGATTAAAACAGAAAACATCATCTCCAAAACAGAACAATACGGGGCGAAGAATTATCACCCACTTCCAATTGTCATCTCCAAAGGCGAAGGCGTATGGGTTTATGATCCGGAAGGCAACAAATATATGGATATGCTGAGCGCATATTCAGCAGTGAACCAGGGGCACCGGCATCCGAAGATCATTCAGGCGTTAAAGGACCAGGCAGACCGCATCACCCTGACTTCACGTGCTTTTCATAATGACCAGCTTGGAAACTTTTATGAAAAAGTAACGAAACTCACAGGCAAAAATATGGTATTGCCGATGAACACAGGGGCAGAAGCAGTTGAAACCGCAATTAAAACGGTCCGCCGTTGGGCGTATGACGTGAAAGGTGTTCCAGCCAATCAGGCGGAAGTCATTGCTTGCGAAGGAAACTTCCACGGACGTACAATGACGGCCGTTTCCATGTCTTCTGATGAAGAGTACAAACGAGGATTTGGTCCGATGCTGCCAGGAATCAAGTTGATTCCTTACGGTGACCTCGAAGCGTTGAAGCAAGCCATCACACCGAATACGGCTGCTTTTATTTTGGAACCCATTCAGGGAGAAGCAGGCATTGTCATTCCTCCTGAAGGCTTCCTGAAACAAGCTCGTGAGCTTTGCCGGGAAAACAATGTCCTTTTTGTCGCGGATGAAATTCAATCTGGTTTGGGACGATCCGGAAAGCTGTTTGCGTGCGACTGGGAAGATGTTGTTCCTGACATGTACATTCTCGGAAAAGCATTGGGCGGCGGGGTAATGCCAATTTCCTGCGTAGCTGCTGACAACGATATTCTTGGGGTGTTCAATCCAGGAAGCCATGGCTCCACATTTGGAGGCAACCCACTGGCTTCAGCGGTATCCATTGCCTCACTGGAGGTTATAGAAGAAGAAAACCTGGTGAGCCGGTCCCTTGAGCTCGGCGAGCACTTTTTGAATGAGTTAGCGTCTATTAAGAATCCGAAGATTACCGAAGTACGTGGCCGAGGGTTATTTATTGGCGTGGAGCTGAGCGAGGCGGCCCGTCCATATTGTGAGAAGCTGAAAGAAGAAGGTCTTCTTTGCAAAGAAACCCATGAAAATGTCATCCGGTTTGCACCTCCTCTCATTATTTCTGAAGAGGACCTCAACTGGGCGATCGAACGTATCAAAAAAGTCTTGTCGGTATAAGTGTTATAGCAAACAGAAACAGGCTGGAAGTCATCCAGCCTGTTTTTTTGTGGTTTAATCGGTGGGGAGTGAGTTGTCTGATTATTCAGTTACGTTCAATTATTTCTTTCCCCCCAATATCTTCACTTTTAGCTTAATAAATTTGAAACCTGCTCAATTCTCCATAAAAAGCTTCAGCTCCGCATCAAACTCGCAGTGCTGAAGCTCTTTTATTCTATAATGCCTTGACCATGCCGCCATCAATCAAAAAGGATTGTCCTGTGATGTACGTATTGGCCTCTGAACCCAAATAAACGATGGTCTTCGCAAATTCTTCCGGCGTTCCATACCGGCCAAGCGGAATGTTTTTCACCATTTCTTCCTTTACCTGTTCTTTGCTTATGGAACGCTGCTCGGCGATTTTACCATCCAGTTCCTGCAGACGGTCGGTTCCGATTCGTCCCGGCCCGATTGTATTGATCAGGATGCCGTCTTTACCCAGCTCCTGTGACAGGCTTTTGGATAACCCGCTGATCGCCGTTCTGAAGGTGTTGGATAGCGTCAATCCATCAATTGGCTGCTTGATGGATGAGGAAGCGATGTTGATGATACGGCCACTTCCATTTTTTCTCATGTGCGGCAGAACTTCACGCACCGTTCGGATGAGGCTTAACAAGGTGAGCTGAAAAGCGGATTCCCATTCCTCGTCACCAAAGGAATCGAAGTTGCCTGCAGGCGGACCTCCGGCATTATTCACCAATACATCAATGGTGCCAAACGCCTCCGCAGCCGCACTGACCAGACTGGTGATCTCCTCTTTTTTGGTGATATCACATCTCTTATATTCAACCCTGCTGCCTGTTTTTTCACTGATTTCCTCTGCTGTGGCCTTTAATGCGGCTTCATCACGACTTGTGATCATGACGTTTGCCCCTTCTTCTGCAAATCTCATGGCCGTTGCCTTCCCAAGCCCTTTGCTGGAAGCAAGAACCACTACCGCTTTATCTTTTAGCCCCAAATCCATCTCATTTTTCCCCCTTTGCATTTATATTTGCCAAAATCAGATGACGATGCTGACATATTTGGTTTCCAGATAGGCCTCCATGCCCTCTGTTCCACCTTCTCTTCCAATACCGCTTTCTTTCAGACCGCCAAATGGAGCCTGGGCAGCAGACGGAACACCGTCATTCCAGCCGATGACTCCGTAGTTCAATCCTTCCACCAAGTGTGTGCCTCGTGACATGCTTTCAGTATAAATATAAGCAGCGAGGCCGAACGGACTGCTGTTGGCAAGCTTGATGCCTTCTTCATCCGATGTGATTTTTTGCACCGGAATCACCGGTCCGAAGGTTTCCTCGTTCATGATGAGCATGTCGTGATTCACATCTTTTAAAACGGTCGGTTCAAAGAAACACGCATTTCCTTCATCCTGCCCTTTGCCGCCAAGCAAGCATTCTGCCCCTTTTTCAACGGCATTGTCGACATGCTTTTTAATTTTTTCATAGCCGTCCCGGTTGATAATAGGGCCGATATCAGTGCCCTCTTCCAATCCATTGCCGACCTTTAACCTGCTAGTTTCTTCAACCAGCTTTTTCGTAAACTCATCATATATTTTTTCGTGAACATACACACGGTTAATACAGATGCACGTTTGACCCGCATTTCGGAATTTGGAGGCAATGATCCCTTTCACCGTTTTCTCAAGATCGGCATCCTCAAGAACAATCGAAGGAGCATGTCCGCCAAGTTCCATGGACACGTTCTTAACCGTTTTCGCGCTTTGCTCAATGAGCATTTTCCCTACTTCTGTTGATCCGGTAAAAGTAATTTTCTTCACTTTGTCGCTTTCCATCAATTCACCCGCAATGAGTGAAGATGAACCGGTAAGCAGGCTGACGACTCCCTTTGGAAATCCTGCTTCTACACAGAGCTCCACCAATTTGATGGCGGTAAGCGGTGTTTCCTTCGGCGGTTTAATGATAATCGGGCAACCGGCTGCAAGCGCAGGACCGAGTTTGCGGGTGATCATAGCAGCGGGAAAGTTCCAAGGTGTGATCGCAGCAACAACGCCAACCGGCTGTTTCAAAACCTGCATCCGTTTATTTTCCGCAGACGCCGGGATGGTTCTGCCGTATACCCGCTTTCCTTCCTCGGCGAACCATTTAATAAAAGATGCGGCATACTGGACTTCACCAAGAGATTCCTTCATTGGTTTACCCATTTCCCTTGTCATAAGTTCCGCAATTTCCTCTTTTTGCTCAATCATCAAATCATATAGTTTATCCAGATAGGCGGCTCTGTCGTAAGCCGTTAATTTGGCCCACGGACCAAATGCCTCATGCGCACTTTCAATGGCTGCTCTCGTTTCTTCCTTTCCTGCAGAAGCTACCGTACCAACGAGATCACCATCCGCAGGATTCAGCACCTTGATCTTCTCCAGGTTATTACCTGTCCATTCTCCATTGATATATAACAACTTGTCCATGTTTTATGGCCTCCCTTGAACATAGAATACCTATCTACTTTTCCTTTTACCGAGTGACTTAAAACACATCAAACCACATTATTGACGAGCGTTCCAATGCCTTCGACTGTAATTTCGATGGTATCCCCACTATTCAGCAGCCTTGGCGGCTTGAATCCTTTGCCTACCCCTGCAGGTGTACCGGTCGCGATTACATCTCCCGGTTCAAGGGTCATTCCTTTTGACAGCGCTTCAATAATTTCTGGAATGGTAAAGATAAAATCCTCTGTATTGCCGTCCTGTCTGACTTCTCCATTTACTTTGGTGGTAATCTTCAGTTCATGCGGATTGGGAAGGTCCTCTTTCGACACAATCCAAGGTCCCATTGGACAGGAAGTATCAAGACTTTTTCCGATTAGAAATTGTTTATGCTTTTTCTGAAGATCCCTGGCAGTAACATCGTTGATGATCGTATAGCCAAATACATGGTCCATGGCCGTATCCTGGGTAATCCCCTTGCCTTTTTTACCAATAATAACCGCCAGTTCGCCTTCATAATCCAATTCATCAGTTACCTCTTTATGACGCAAAACATCCGCTTGATGGCCGATAACCGTTGTAGGCGCTTTCGAAAAAATCATCACATGCTCGGGGATATCTGCTTCACTACCCATTTCAACCGCATGATCTCTGTAGTTCTTTCCTACACAAAATATGTTTTTCGCCGGTCTTGGAATGGGAGCCATCCACTCCAGATCAGGGTCGGTTAAACCATATGTAAACAATAAATTCTCATGATAGGCTTCCGATAATTCATGAATCTTTTCCAAAAACTTCTCTTCAAGCTGAAGTCCTTCCAACAAGGAATCCGGAAATTCCATTTCTTTCTCCTGGGCAGCGAGCGACAGATTAAATACTACATTTTCCTCCTCAATCAGCTTACCTAAAAAGATGTCGCCCTGATACTTGGCAGTTACTAATTTCATCTCAAACCTCTCCTTAATACTTAAAGTTTACTGAACGCTTCGTCAAATAAAACAGCCATCTTAAGATCCGCCTGGGTCAGCCCGTTTACACTCCATGTGCTTAATTTCAGGGTAACCAGTTTGTAATTGATGGTAATATGCGGATGATGCTGAAAGCTTTCGGCCAGCTGTCCTACTTCACTAACAAATTCAATTCCGTCTAAATAGTTATCAAACTTGTACTTTTTCACCATCCATTTCCCCGGAATCAGTTTCCATTCGGGATATCTGTTGGCAAAACGGTCGATTTCCTGAAGGGTAAGCAGTTCAGCCATTTCTGTTCTTCCTTTCCTAGCCTATAGTAAAACTATACCTCTCGAATAATTGAGACGTCAAAATATTCGGTTAACAAGAGCGTTTTATTTCCATGATCAACTATGCTAAAATTATATGTTGATTAAATCTAGCAGATATGAGGGATTGCCATGAACATTGTAGTGAGCACACTCAATGCAAAATATATTCATACCTGTCTGGCCCTCAGGTATTTAAAAGCGTACAGTGAACCGGATTTTCACGTAGAAATGGCCGAGTATACGATCAAGGACCCTGCCATTAACATCGTAAGTGACCTGTATATGAAAAAGCCTGATGTACTTGGCTTCAGCTGTTATATATGGAACATCGAAGAAACCATAAAAGTAATTGAGATGGTCAAAAAAATCAGCCCAGAAACAGCCATCGTTCTCGGCGGCCCGGAGGTTTCCTATGATGTTCCTCACTGGCTGGACCGGATTCCGGATGCCGATTTCATCATCGTCAATGAAGGCGAGATTTCCTTTAAGCATTTTCTTGCCGAACATTCAGGGGAAAAGCGCTATGAAAAAGTGGCCGGGCTTGCCTGGAGAAAAAATGGGAAACCAACAATCAACCCTCCAAGGGAAAAATTGGATCTTAAGACGGTCGCAACGCCCTACCGGTTTGAAGAGGACCTGGATCAGCTGTCCAAGCGGGTAACCTACTTTGAAACGAGCCGCGGTTGTCCTTACTCCTGTGCCTTTTGCCTTTCTTCCATTGAAGTCGGTGTGCGGTACTTTGACATCCAGAAAGTAAAAGACGATCTTATTTTTCTGATGGACAATGGCGCGAAAACGATTAAATTTGTGGACCGTACGTTTAACATCAAACGCGATTATGCCTTGGAGATGTTTCAATTTCTAATTGATAACAGACGACCGGGTGTTGTTTTTCAGTTTGAAATTACCGCGGATATCATGCGTCCGGAAGTTATTTCCTTTTTAAATGAACACGCCCCCGCCGGGTTGTTCCGGTTTGAGATCGGCGTGCAATCAACAAACGATCATGTCAACGAGCTTGTTCAGCGCCGGCAGAATTTTGAGAAACTGACGCGAACGGTCATGACCGTAAAAGAGGGCGGAAAAATTGCCCAGCATCTGGACCTGATCGCCGGTTTGCCGGATGAGGACTACCAGTCCTTCCGAAAAACCTTTAATGATGTATTCGCGTTTGGCGTGGAAGAAGTCCAGCTCGGATTCTTAAAAATGCTGCGCGGTACCGGCCTGCGCCTGACAGCTGATCGGCATGACTATGTATATATGAATCACTCGCCTTATGAGATTCTGGGCAACAATGTGCTAAGCTTTGATGATATTATCAAAATTAAGCGGGTGGAAGATGTGCTTGAAAAGTACTGGAATGACCACCGGATGGATGCCACACTGAACTACTTAATCTACCATGTGTTCCACTCTCCATTCGATTTCTTCCAGGAGTTTGGAGATTACTGGGAGAGCAAAGGCTGGTCCAGAATCGGCCATCAGCTGGAGGATCTGTTCGCCCGCCTGAAGGAGTTTTTAACGCAGCGCGGCACCCATAATGAAATCATAGAAGCTCTTATGAAGTACGATTACTTCTCACGAAAAAAACACCGTCCTCACCGTTCATGGTGGGAGGAAACACTTTCAAAAAGTGATCTCGAACACTATCACCGCTGGCTGAAGCACCATCCAGAACGTCTTTCTGACGCATTCAAATCATACAGTCTGAGTGAAAAGGATCTAATGAAGCACACGGTACTGGACCTTGTGCCATTTGATCTGAACCATTATTTAACAACCGGGGAAGTAAAAAAAGACCAGATTCTGTCCCTGATCTACTATCATCCCAAAACACACGAACCTGAGCACTACAGTATTTCTTTGAATCAAATTCAGCTGGAAGAACGTTCTGCTTTAAGTTAAACCAAAAAGGCTGCCCCTATTGTTTGGCAGCCTTTTTTGTGTCTTTTACGGGATCTTTTCTTTTGGTATCGTCTTTCTTCGTTTCGGAGGTAAATACTTCGGTATTTTCGGTCAGATAAGGTGTCGGGTTGGAAACAACGCTGTTGTTATATTTGATGCCTGATGTGATTTCGATCCATGAGCCATATTCCAAGCCGGTTTTTACAGGAACTTTTTTCAAATAGCCCTTTTCCACCATATAGACGGAGGTTTTTTGTTTTTCCTTCATCAGGGCAGTTTCCGGAATAACAACAGCATCTTCCTTGATCACTGGCTTCAGTTCAATCTTTACGGCCTGTCCTGTTTTAAATGGATGCTCCTGGTCGAATTTGACGGTAAAAGGGAAGATGGCTTTTCCTTTTACTTTTGTTGCCTCGCGAAATTCTGCAAGCGTCCCCTCCCATTTCTTTCCTGGTAATGCAGGGGAAACAATCGTGGTTTTCTCACCAGATTGGACAAGCATAGAATCTTTTTCATCCAGCTCTCCATTTATTTGAACATCATCGGTTGAAACCACCTCTACGACCGGTACGCCTGTATCGGATGACCCCTGGTTAACCGACTTGACTACTCCGGTTGTATTACTCTTGATGGAGAGATTTTCCTTTTCTTCATTCAGCTGGATCAGCTGGGTATCGACAGCTGCGGCACGAGTTGTTGCCAGCTCGCTTTTCATTGCCGCTTCTGATTGTTCTTTTTCCAAATCTGCTTTCTTTTTCACCGAATCGGGTTCATCAACCGGCAATGCATCGGCCTGGCTTTGTAGCTCGGTTTGCATTTCCTGATAGTGTTTTTCTTTAACGGTATATTCCTCTTTTTTTTGCTGCAAGTCCGCGATTTTATCGTCAAGCTCGGCATTTCCATACACAAACAGCACAGTGCCCAGTGTAACCTCGTCTCCCTCTTTGACCGCAATTTCTTTTACATAGCCAAGTTTTTCTTGCACGTAAAATTTTTCATTTTCCGAAGGTACAACGGCTCCCTCGGCTACAATGGTTCGTTTAATATCCATTACTCTCGCAGGAGCAAGGTGAACATTCTGCGCACGGGCAAAGGCACCCTCGTCCTTGGAAAAAATCCAGATATTGAATGCAAGCAACAATAATGAAAATACAGCAAGACCTGTCATCAGAATTCTTTTTCTCATGTTGATTGCCTCCATTATAATGTCAGCTGGCCATACTGCAGTGCATGGGTTATTGAGGACAACAGCATAAACCCTATGTATAAAAGCGATACAGCAGCAAAAATATAAGTTTTGGACTTATAGCTTGCCTGTTTCAGTCCCGCATACGTCAGATAAAAGGCCCAAACTGTAAACACCGACAAAAAAGCAAGCACCGAGATTAAAAAGGCATTATTGGAGAAATAGTTCGCTGCCACACCCAGGCTGAACGGGCTCCATACTTCATCCGTATTCAGCAATCCTTGAAAAGGAAGCTTGAAAACAGCAGAGATCATAAATACACAATACACGACAGATTGAAGGATAAAGAGCTTTTTAAAGCCCACATCCCTGAAAAAGGGAAGAAACACAATTGCCATAAAAGCAACCGCAATAACTGGCTTTACCAAACCGATAATCAGTCCGGCTACGAAAAGCAGGTATTTGCTTGCCTCCAGCTTGTTTTCCGTCAGATGAACGTCCTTGACGATGGGCATGTCGAGAAGATGATCTGAGGAAAGAAAGTAACTTATTGCGGTAATGAGAGCACTCACAATACAAATCATTAAAAAACGCAGAAAAAAACCTTCCGTTTGGTTGAAACGGCGGAAATAACCAAATTGCTCCCTGGGCCTAACCAGACTTTTTATAAGATGCACTTCACCCGGCAACGCATGGTCCCCCTCTACTTCTTCTTTTTTCTCCATCATATCACAATTTAATCCAATATTTTGTCCTGATTTGCCAAATAACGTAATTTTATTGCTACAAACGGTAACTGTTTGAATGATTTTAAACAATCATCACAAACTAGCAATAAACCATAATTCAACTAGGAGTGCATCATCATGAAATCGAGGAAAAAATGGTCCCAGCAGTTATATAAAACACCAGAAGACCCTCCTATTCCCTCCACTGCCTCTTTATCACAAAATGTGGAGTATTTGAAAAGCTCTTGTTTTTATACAGATGATCTTATTACAAGGAATCTTAACTATGAAAACAAACCGGGCACCAAAGACCAACCGTGTGCTTACAAAAATGCAAAAAGCGAATTCCGATACGCTTGGTATCGGGCGTGAACTGATCGCCTACCACCCTGATCTGTGGAAAAAAACCGACTGGGAAAAGGATTACCCCAACATCGACCTTTCGGCCAAAGTGACCGTCAACATCGTCGATCACGGAATCATCAATTAAAAACGCACTTGGATGACGACCAAGTGCGTTTTTTCTATGTTTGTTCTATAGCGACTCTGCTGCCGTTGCCTTCGCCGTTGGCCGGAGTGACAATCAGCTTTTTCGTCAGTCTTGCTTTTAATTCCGGAACATGTGAAATAATGCCGACCGACAAGGCGTTCATATGAAGTTTCTCCAGCGCAGTAACGACCGTATCAAGCAGTTCCTGATCCAGTGTTCCAAAGCCTTCATCCAAAAAGAAAAACTCCAGCGGGTATTTACCTCTCAGTTGAATCTGGGTGGAAAGCGAAAGAGCCAGTGCCAGGGAGGTCAGGAATGTTTCACCGCCGGATAGTGTAGATACCGGCCGTTTCACCCCTCCATTGGCATCGTCCCTGATGACGAAGCCATTGGATGAATCAACCTCGATTGCATATCTGCCCCTGGTCAGCTGTCCAAGACGATTGGAAGCATCTCTTGACACCTGAATCAATTGCTCCTCTGCCACGAACTCGACAAAGCTATTGCCCCTGAACACGGCTTGAAGCTTTCCAAGCGTTTTCAGTTGGTTTTCCGTTTTCTTTCTTTCCTTTTCCAGCACTTGATAACGCTCATGCTTGGTTTCAAGTGTCTTGTAGTATTGTCCCGTTTCACCCATTTTTTGGACAGCATTCTGCAAGTCTTCTTTCATAGCCTTTAGAGATGATGTCAGTCCGTTCCATTGTTGCTCTGTTAAGGTTTGCCCGTTCAGCTGTCTCAGCAGTTTTTCTTTTTCGGAAGCATTTCGCTTGAAACTGTCAAAGTGCCTTTCGATTTCTGTCTGCCATTCTTGCTGTTTCAAACGGTTTGCCAGACTTCTCCTTAAGTCTGGCATATCTGTGAACGGAGAAGAACTTCTTTTTTCCTCCCAAATCGCCAAAGCTTCTGTTTTCCGTTGACCGCTTCTTTCTTTTGCATCCTGCGCCGAACGCCAGTCTTTGTCCAGAGCATGGTAAGCATCGATCGCCTTCTGACGGCTGGTTTCCAGCCGATTCACCTGTTCTGTCAAACGTTTGAGGCTGTTCTCTGTGTCAGCAAGCCTTGCCTTACATGTTTGATCTCCTGCGATCCGGTTCACTTTTGCTCGTAAACCACGGCTGTCTTCGCGTAAACTCGCAAGCTCTGATTCCAGCTTAGCGATACTTTTTTCAATCTCTGCAACATGCTGTCTGCACGTTTCGATGATTTTTTCTTTTTCTTCAATAAAGGGAACGGATTTAACCAATCCTTCCTCAATCTTTTCGCGTTGGGCATCCAGTGTACGAATGCGCTCTTTTTCTTTTTCTACCTGATCAACGGGAAAATCGGGAAATTCTTTTTGCCACTTGTTTTGCAGTGCTTCCAAGGCTTTCTCTGTTTTTTCCAGTCTTTGCCGGCGTTCCTGGTCTTCTTTTTGAGCAGAAGACATCTGGGCTTTCACCGTCGCTTCTAGGGAAGAAAGCTCTCTATATTCTGCTCCGACTTTTTTTACCGCTTCATCCGCCTCAAGCACATCCTGACGTAACCCTTTCACTTGAGTTAACGTTTGGGTCAGCCACTCTTCCAGTTGTGCGAGTGATTGCGGAAGTACGGATGGAGAATGAGAAGGAAGGCTGCTTGCAGCGGCTTCCGGCTCTTCCATGTATTGCTGAAGGCTCTCTGACAATCGTTCCAGCGTGCTTTTCATCATATAGATTTCTTTTTCCAATGAGCCCGCCTGTTTTTGGATTTCCCTCACCATATGGATCTGTTGTTCTAGCTCCTGATCCGGTTCATAGTGCCGGATGGGATCTGGATGCTCGGTTGAACCGCACACCGCGCATGGCTGCCCGGCGGCTAGCTGCTGAGACAGACGGGATGCAAGCTCCCTTACCTGATCCTTTTCTCTTCGTTCTGCCAACTGTTCTTCATATTGAGCAGCATGGTAAGACAATTGTTCCTGGACGTATTGAACCTCCGACACCTCATGAAAAACAGCAAGAACCTTCGAGCTGGACTGGTGAATTTTTGTTTCAAGCTGCTCTTTCCTGCCTTTGAACCTGTGAAACTCGTCGATGGAGCTTTGATGCAGCAATCCGGCTTGATCCACTGCTTTCTGCGCTTCTGATACCTGCTTTGCTTCATACTCCAAGTTCAATGCCGCTTCTTGTGCCCGGTTGATTTTGTCCCGTTCTGTTGAAGAAATGATCGTTTCCTTTAATTGTCTCTGCAGTTCGTTCTGTCTATCGACCGCTCGATGCAGCAGACCCTCGGCAGCCTTTTGTTTGGACGCTACCGCTTCCTGCTTCTGCAGCTGGTCGTTGAGCTGTTGTTCCTTCTCCCCTGCCGCTTGTTCTTTCGTTTCCGCTTCCTTTTCCATTTCCATGGCAGAAAGCAGCTGCTCCCGCCTGGAAATCAGTGAAGGCTCTTGATCATCTTTTTCTTTTTTTGCAGCTTCATACGTTTTCTGAACTTTATCCGCAATGCTTTTAGCCTCTGCCGTTGCCTGTCTTAAATCCTGCTCTTTTTTATTGCAGTCTTCCGCTTCCTTTTGAGCTTTTTCAGCTTCATCACCATATGGGTTCAACAGGTCGGCAAGCCTTGCCCTCTCCAGCTTTTGTTCAAGACCCTGGATTAGGCTTGCATTTTGCTGAAGATTTTTTTCCTCATCTTCAACCTCTTTTAAGTGCTCTTGAGCCTGCCATACTTGCTTGTTCTTTTCATATCTTCGTTCTTCTTCCTCAGCATGGCTTCTTTTGTGTTCTACTTCTTCCTTTGCCTCTTTCCAGACCTTCTCAGCTTCTTGCAGCGCTTCCTTGGATGCGTCGCCAAGACCCGCCTGTTCAGCGGCCAGATGTTCCATTTCCGTCCTGGACTTTTCCACCCGTTTTTTCAGCTTTTGATTTAATTGGTCTCCGTACTTTTCGAGCTGAAAAAGCCGCTGAAGCATCTGTCTCCGCTCTGCACCTTTCAGAGATAAAAATTCAGCAAACTTGCCTTGAGGAAGGACAACTGCCCGGGTAAAATCCTCAATCGTCAATCCCAGGAGCTCCTGAACCTTCTGTGTAACATCCCGTTCCTTATCTGCCTGCACCGTCCACTCCCCATTTTCCAAAAAAAGGAGCCGGCAGGTGCTTGTCCGGATCGTATGATCTCCGCTTCGCTTATAATTCCGCTCAATCCTGTACCGTGATAAGTTTTCTCCGGCACCCAGTTCGAAGGCAAAGGACACTGACAGCTCATTTTCTGCGTGGTTCAAAATCCCTTGAGTTCCGCCTGCGGCCCGCTCGACTTTGCCGTAGAGCGCGAGTGTGATGGCATCAAGTATGCTCGACTTGCCGCTTCCGGTCGGACCGAAAATCCCAAAGACCCCACCGCCGCACAGCTGATCAAACTCTATCGTCTGTTTTTCCCGGAAACTTTGAAGTCCTGCAACCTGCAATCCTACCGGTCTCATTCTGCTGCACTCCTTTCCTCATCCTCATCCGAGATCAGCTCTAGAAACAAGGACAGGACGTTCTCGTCAGGCACACCGCCTCCGGTTTGCCGTTCGTAAAACGTTTTGAACAGCTCATCGATTGGCAGATTCTTTTGTACAGACGTCTCCTGCTCCCTTGTTCCTTCAAATGCAGGTTTAATATGAATAATTCCTTTATGCGCTTTCCGGATAGCTTGAATGTCCTCCATCGCAATACTGTCCTTTACAGTAATCGACAGATCTACCCATGCCTTGCTCGGACAGACTTCATCCAGCCATTGATGGACGTCTGCCACACCGTTCGCATGATAAACCATCAAAGGGTGTCCGCATGTGAGCGGTATTTCCCTGATGGACGCTTCCTTGCCAGGTGCCAGATCCACTATGGTTACAGACTTTGTATGTCCCGCTTCAGAAAAACTGTAACTTAGCGGCGATCCCGAATAGCGGGCGGCTGTTTTGGCCCGTTTGACGTTTTGAGGCCGGTGAAGATGACCGAGCGCAACATACTGCGCCTTTTGGGGAAGCGTTTCTGCAGCAACGGTGTAGGCTCCGCCAATATGTACAGGCCGCTCCGAGTCACTTTCGTTGCTGCCTGCAACATACAAATGACTCATCGCAATATTCACAGCCTGGGGGTCAAACCATTCTGTCATCCTATTAAAATACTGTCTGACCCAGTTGTCATATTGATTTCTTAAATGCAACTCCTCTCCTGTATCTGACAGAACTTCCTTCAAACGAGATTCGGACGGATAGGGAAGCGCACAGATATTGAGCTTTTCCTGTGTCCGTTCAATTCCATAGGAATAAAGCTGTGTTGTTGGAAGTCCCACCAGTGTAATTCCCAGGTTCCCCGACAACGGGGAAGAAGCCGCCAGCCGGTCGGGATGATCGTGGTTTCCGGCAATGGCAATCACAGGGCGTCTGCCGCGGTCACTCAGCCTGGCCATGCCGTCATAAAACATTTGCTCTGCCGCCGCCGGCGGATTGACCGTATCAAATACATCGCCTGCCATGATGATGGCATCCACCCTTTCCTCCTCTGCAATCTGTACCAGCTCATCAAGGAACTGCTGTTGTTCTTCCAGCCTGCTGCGGCCTTCCAGCGTTCTTCCCAGATGCCAGTCAGCTGTATGAAGCAGCCTCATTGCGCTTCCTCCTTTTCTCGTAGAAACTCTATTTAACTTCTAATAAATGTGCCCCATCAAAGAAATACAAATAGCTTGCCTTGACCGGTTTTTTCAAAATACGTTCAATGGCTTTGCCATACAGTTCAAGCTGTACTCTGTACCTTTCAAGCAAAACGGGCCTTGCCCCTTCAAACCCTCCTGAAAAACGGTTCGTAATAGCATCGGTTTTATAATCTATTAAAAGAAAGCCGTCTTCTTCAGGAACAAGACAGTCAATGACCCCTTGTACAAGAATTCTTTCATTTGTTGTTTCATTCCAGCCCAAGGCCGCTTCTTCTACAGGAAGAGCCATGTTAAACGGCATCTCGCGAATAACTTCCGTTGCTTGTGTTACTTTTTTGCCGATTTCGGTTTCAAAAAAGGCCGAAATTGCAAAGGCATCAACATGATTTGCCTGTTCCCTTGTCAGCAGCTCCATGGCCACCATCTCTTCCAATAGCTCGTTCACATGGTCCGGAGTTACCGGACGGGATAAATCGATGTGCTGCATGACCGCATGCATCGCAGTTCCCCGTTCGGCAGCCGTCAGCGTTTTTTCTTGCATGAACCGTGGACGGCTGGCCTGGGTGGAGGAAAATCCCCCTGTTAATTTACTGCCGTTGTATTCATCATCAATGTATTGATACTGACGCTTCAGTTCTGTCACGGACTGTTTTGATAAGGTGGCAGTGGAGGCCTGATGCTCGTACTTCCAATTTAAACGCCGCTCCACTTCCTCTTGTTCTTTAGAAGTGATCGCCACCGGATCGTACTCCCGGATCATAGAAAGAATTTCTTCCTGAAGAGCTTTTCTTCCTTCACTTTCTTCTTCATAATGAGCGGCATCAAAGGTCTTGACCTTCCATTTGGCGGGATCTGTGTATACTTCTCCCCTTCCTGTCTGAGCAGCCGGGAGCAGCTTCCTGAGCTCTCCGCCATCCTTGTGCCGAATGACAGAACGGCCAATCCAGTCAAGGTATGTTTTCGCCTGCGAGCGCTCATAGTCCGGCAGCACCCAGTCTCCGCTTTCCAGTACATCTGCCCATTGTCCAACGGACTTTTCCAGGTCATTAAGCGTACCGAGAAGATACAGTTTTTCTTTTGCCCGCGTCAGAGCCACATAGAGCACCCTCATTTCTTCAGCGAGCAGCTCCATTTTTTTTCTGCGCAATATGGCAAGCTGGGGCAGTGTCGGATAGGCGACTCTATACCTTGGATTGATATACCGGGTTCCAAGTCCAAGTTCTTTATGCAGCAAAACAGTTTCCTTGAGATCCATCGTATTAAACTGCTTATTTAATCCTGCAGCAAAAACAACGGGGAACTCCAGGCCTTTACTTTTATGAATGGTCATTACCCGGACAACATCTTCCTGTTCACCAAGCGCACGGGCAGCTCCGAGGTCTCTTCCGCGGTCTTGCATTCGCTCAATAAATCGAAGAAAGCGGAAAAGCCCGCGGAACGACGTTTTTTCATACTGTCTGGCACGATCGTACAACGCCCGCAAGTTGGCCTGGCGCTGTTTGCCTCCCGGAAGGCCGCCGACAAAGTCAAAATATCCCGTTTCCCTGTAGATCCGCCAAATGAGATCGGCCAGAGACCCCTGCCGCGCAGCTTCTCTCCATTGGCTCAGGTTTTTCGTAAAATGAGCCACTCGGCTGCGGACATTTTCATCTTCACCGCTGTTTAGATACTCAGTAAGGGCATCAAAATAAGTTCCCTTGCGGTCAGCAAGTCGCACAGACGCCATCTCGTCTCCTGTCAAACCGACAATGGGCGACCGCAGTACCGAGGCAATCGGAATGTCCTGCAGCGGGTTGTCAATCACCTTCAACAAAGACAGCATAATACTGACCTCAATGGCTTCAAAATATCCGGTCGAGAGCTCCGCATAGGCCGGAATTCCCTGCCGTTTAAATTCCTCCAGGATAATAGGGGCCCACGTGCTTGTGGCGCGAAGAAGGATGACAATATCTTTGTATTTTACCGGCCGCATTCCACCGGTGTTTTTATCGAGCACCTGGTACGGCAATTCTCCTTCAGTCCCAATGAGTTGTTTGATTTTTTCCGCCATCACCCTCGCTTCCAGGATGACGGTTTCGCTGTCTGATTTTTCGCTTTCGCCGGTTGCCTCTCCATCTTCATCCCTTACAGGAGAGCTTTTATTGATCAAGAGAAGTTCTGCTTCTGCACTCTCAGCTTCCGGATAATACTCCGCACCGAAAGACAAGGCAGCTTCACTGCTGTATTCAATTTCGCCCACGGATTCGTTCATGATTTGTTTGAAGATATAGTTGGAGGCGTCCAGCACTTCGTTTCGGCTTCGAAAGTTTTTTGCCAGATCGATCCGCAAGCCCGCACCTTCACCCGGGATTTTGCCAAATTGCTTGTATTTTGAAAGAAAAAGACCAGGCTCCGCCAGGCGGAACCTGTAGATGCTCTGTTTCACATCGCCTACCATGAACAAATTGCCTTGAGCCGTGTTTCCTTTGCTCACAAGCCGGACAATCGTTTCCTGTACCAGGTTGGTATCCTGATATTCATCCACCAGTACTTCCACAAAGCGATTCCGGTATTCCTGCGCTGCCGGGGTGGGTACAGGATTCTCGATCGTTGAAGATGGCTGCTTCAGGATTTCCAGACAAAAATGTTCAAGATCACTGAAGTCCAGCAGCCCCTTTTCCTGCTTTTCTCTTAAAAAACGGATGCCAAATTCCTGTACAAGCTCTACAAGACATTTGACGACAGGCGCCATTTCCTCCAGATGAATCACATAGGACTCCGGCGGCCTGCTGAATAGATCGTCTTTTATGGCATTGACCCTTTTCTTCACCTGATCCCGCATTTTTTTGACATTTTCTTTAATAACAGGATCCACTTCTTTTCCTCGAACCTGCTTCATGGTTGCGAACGAGCCGTCACTGAATACATCATACAAGTCCTGCCAGGATTGCCCCGCCGCTTCTTCCAGGCGTTTTAAATAGGCGAGGTCATTTTCGAGTGTTTCGCCATATGGCGCAGGACCTTCCGGTGAACGGGCTGCTTTTAACGCACGGTCCAGAACATTTCCCAAACCTCTTAGCTGCATCGCCACATCCTCAAGCAGCTCTTTTGTCCAGGGCAGATCATCAATGTTCTCTGCTTTCACATCATACTGGGCAGCCATTTGATTGAGCCAGAGGTCCGGGTCTGGATGGCTTCTCGAAAAATCATACAGTTTTAAGATGAGGCGCTGCAGCTCTGCATCGTTACGGTCTGAACTGTAGGCATCCACCACATTAAAGAACACCTGGTTATTTTCTTTGCTGTACTCCTCTTCAAACAGATCTTCCAGGACTTCCTGCCTGATCAGCTCTGCTTCTGTGTCATCGGCAATACGAAATCCCGGATCAAGATCAATTTGGTAGTAATACTTTCTCAGGACTTCAATGCAAAAGGAATGCAGCGTTGAAATCGAGGCTTTGTTCAACAGTCCCAGCTGTCTTCGCAGATGAAGCGAAGCAGGATGAAGGGAAAGCTCCTTTTCAATCGCATCCCCAATCCTTTTCCTCATTTCAGCTGCTGCAGCATTGGTAAACGTTACAATCAGCAGACGGTCTACATCAGCAATTTCTTGTTTGATCATGGTGATAATCCGTTCAACCAGCACCGCTGTTTTACCGGAACCGGCGGCTGCGGCCACAAGAATATCCTGCCCTCTCGCCTGAATGGCCTGCCACTGATCATCCGTCCACAGGCTGTCTTTTGGTTTTTCCGCAATTTTAATCATTCGCCTTCTCCTCCTTCCTCACGCATTTTGGCCAGGATCTCATCATCGTTTTCCTGCTTTAACAGACGATACTGATTTTCTTCCAGTGACTGATCAAACTGGCACACAGATCTGTAGGAACAAAATGTGCAAGGCATTTTGTTTTTCATTTGATAGGGCGCAATATCGATGACACCTTCGGTAATGTCTGTGCCCACCTCTTTGATCACCTTGCGGACATATTGGGTCATGGTGGTGAAATCTTCTTCGGTCGCGACCGAAGAATGGGTTGGATGAAATCCTTTTGACGTCAAGGAAACAGGAATAATGTCCGATTTTTTTTCAAAGACGGTATCCATCAGCTGTACCGTTTCCGTATCGGCCAGTACCAGGCCTTTCATCTTAAACCGTTTGAAAAGCTCCTGCTGTACCTCTTCAAGAGTGAGCAATTTCTTTTGTGACAATAACGGATTATGAACATGAAAATACAGCACTCCGGCGGGATGCGCTTCTTTTCCAAGCCACTCCACGGAATGGCTGATCACAACATCAAGGTATGTCAGCATCTGCAGGGCAATCCCGTAATACACCTCGGAAAGGTTCAAACCGGTTGAACTTGATTTGTAGTCGATGATTCGAAGCATCAACCCCTGGGACCCTTCCGCTGAATCAACACGGTCGATCCTTCCAATTATCTCCATGGAAGTTCCGTTTGGAAGTGTATATTTAAGAGGCGGAAGCGGCTGCTGTTTTCCGAATCCCAGTTCAAGACCCACCGGTGAAAAACCGCTCACCCGCGCATGCTCGCTCAGCATATGAGATGCTCTGCCCACGATGTCACTCAGTTTGTTTTTGATATACAGATGGCGGTTGGTTGATAGCAGAATCTGGCTTTGCAGTTTTAATGCAAGGCTGTCCACCACTTCTCCCGCAAGCCTGTAGCAGTCTTTCATGGACAGATCACGCCAGGTCATTTGATGGGTTCCCAAATAGTCGTCCATGTTTTTTAATGCCGCATGAAAAAGCTGGCCGATATCGGGAGCTTCAAGCCGGTACAGCCTTCGTTCCTGAAGTTTCAGCCCATATGAAAGAAAGTGCGAAAATGCACACGACTTCTGAAGCTCCATTCGTGATACGCTCGCCGTTATTGCATCGCCATATAATTCTTTCGTGACGGAAGAAGACAGTTTTTTCTCCTGGTTGTAATAGAAAAGACTGCCCAGCACCGTTTGTCCAAGCCACTTCCATTGGTCTTGTGCTGTCGTCCAATTGTATACATCCCACCACAGTCCTGAAATCGGGTACCCCTTCTTCCACTCCCGCAGCTGGGTGTTCAAGTGGGAAATCGCCTTTTGCGGATGATGGATGTAGGAAAGATCATTGCCATACTCCGGATCATTTTGGATAAAGGTTTCCGTAATTCCGGGAAAGAGAGATTTGACCCTGTTGATCACCATGGAAGGAAGAAGGTTTTTTCCTTCTTCGTCAGCAAGCGGATAATAAATATACAGCTTGTCCGTTGCGTTCGACAGCGACAGATAGATCAGAAACTGCTCATCAAGGAGCTGCCGTCTCGCACCTGGCGCAAGCGCCACTCCGTTCTTTTCGAGCAGATCGCGGTCATCTTCTGACAGGATGCCATCGTCCTTTGGTTTGGCGGGTAGTATACCGTCATTCACACCAAGTACAAAATGGCATTTCACACCCGAATAACGGGACCTGTCCATGGTACCAGCCAACACTTGGTCGATCGCCGGAGGAACAAGCGCGAACTTCAGGCTTTCCAGGCCTGTATCGAGCATTTTGATCCACAGTTCAAGCTTTATCGCTTCACTTCCTGTAATTTCAACCATTTCATCCAAAAGCTCAACGACCGCATCCCAAACCTGATCATGTTCGCGCGCCATGCGAAGCCTTCCCTCTTCCTGCGCTTTGCGGCTGAGACGCTCCAGCTTGGCCGGAATATGAAGACGCTCCAGGTAAACAAACAGCACTTCACAATAATCCCTTACCGTTTCCGCCTTTTTCAGATCCCGGGATAGCTTGTCCAGCGGTGACACGATCATATGCCGAACTTCATTCAAAACTTCCTGTTTATGGACCTCTTCATCAGTCTGAACGAATTGATGTTCTTCAAGTGCCTGAAAACGCTGCACCTTCCAGGGCTTTTTATCCTTCCAACGTGTGCCCTGTATGCCATAAGCCAGAACATAATTTTCAAGCTCATCCATTTCATGCCTAAGCTTCGAGGAGGTATACTCGCTGTTTTCCGGATAGAGCAAGTCCGTCTTAACCGCACGGAATACGGATTCGTAACGCCAATTGGCCGTGACCGTTTCAAGAGAAGAACGGATCAGTTCAATAAGCGGATGGTGAAGCATCGGTTTCTTTTGATCCAGAAAGACAGGAATCTCATACTCTTCAAAAACTGTTTCAATCAGATCCTGGTACTCATTCATGTTTCGGATTGAAATGGCGATATCTTTAAATCTGTATCCCTTGTCACGTACCAGGGTAAGGATTTCCCGTGCAGCTCCCTCTACCTCCGCACGCCTGTTGACCGCTGAAGAAATGGATATATCATTTGAAAAACCAAATTCCAGCGCAGGCCGCTGCTCATACTGGCTTTCAAGATGGGCGAGCGAGGGGCTGCCATTAAACCTCGGACACTCCTCAAGGACAACCGGCTCCTCTTCCATCACACCTTCTTCTTTGGCAATCTTGCGGATAACCGAGGAGGTCTTTTTCGGGGTATAAAAAAGATCCAGCTCATGCGGATTTTCAGTACTTTTCCCTGCATCGAGGGTCAGTGCCACGGTGACACGGCGGGCATGCTTTAGAAGCATGCTCAGCACTTCCAGTTCCTGCGGTGTAAATTGGTGAAAGCCGTCTATGTAAAAATCGGCCTGTTGAATGTATTCCGAGTGAGGGATTTTTTCAGCAAGCAGCCTCAAATAATCCTCATTATCCATGTACTTGTAAATTAACGCCTTTTCCATCTCTCCATAAATAAGGGCCAGATCTGAAAGTTTATCCCTGAGCACACTACCTTCATCTGTGCCCGAGAAACTCAAAAGAGTTTGTGCATTCCATTCCAATTGCTCCGGGTTCACACAGTACCGCTTGAATTCCGTAATCATGGTTTCCATCAGCGAATAAAAGCCATTCTGTTCCGAAGCCTTCTTAAACACTTTCAGTTCCTGCTTTTTATTTTCGATAATCTTTCTGAGCATCATGTTCATGCCGACACTTGTAATATGAAGCCGCGTCATCCCGCCGACATCGCCAAGGATCTTCCATGCCAGACGGGAAAAACTGAACACCTGGGCACGCATCATACCATCGAGACCAGGTGTTTTTGCCAATTCATATTCAGACTGAAACGTCATCTGTTCTGGTACCAAATAGATAATCGGCCGGCCTTGCGGCTGTTCAAAAAGAGAGTCTCTGATCTCTCCCAGACTGCGTTCCGTCTTTCCGCTTCCAGCCCTTCCCAGAATAAACCGCAAACTCATAAACTCACCTCTGTCAAACTGTTAATCTTATTTTATTATCTCATAAAACGGCCTGTAAAAGAATGATAGGGACACTCTAAAAACCTGCTCCGGTGTTGTGTAAAAGAGCAGGCATTAACGGCTTCGTTTCCATTTTTTGTACCACCTGTAGCCGATCCTGACTGCATTTAAAACAGGGTACGGCAGTTTAACAGGATAGTTATAAAAAACAGGAAGATACACTCTATAGTAAGCTTTTCTTAAATCGTTCCATTTCGAGCATTTTTCTCGTTTGCAAAAGTCAGAAACATCCACAATGATGCCCCGCCCATCCAGCAGCATAACGTTCTTGCCATGCACATCCCGGGGAAAAAGACCAAGGCCCCGTGCGTAAGACAGGGCGTTATCCACGTCACGTATCACCGTCTCCGGAATTTTTATTCCTTTATGAAGACAATCATAGAGAGTTACTCCTTTGATCCTTTTGAGAATCAAATGGCGTTCACCATAGCCATAGCATTGGGAATAGGCAGGGTGTTCACCAAGGGTCTCGTACACAAGGATCTCTTCCCGCAGCCCTTCAGGATTTCTGCCGTAAATTTTAACAACGAGGTCCGGAAATTCGGGATGAAGAAAAACAGCAGCATAATTTCCGCATCCTACCACTTTCCATGGTTCGGGATGAGTGAGCACTTCTACAGGGTCGCCCGGATCCCGGCTGACTATTTTTGTGTTTTCCGTTAATTCCTCTGCCAACTTCATGTACGTTTTCATGGTTCACCTTGCCGATCATTCAGTCTCCGGCGTCAAGCCTGATTTGCTATTTTCGCTCTACCAGCGTACCAAAAAGAAAGTGTTTCATCAGCAATTCTGCCTTATTCCGGAGATGTACATTGGGAAACCTCATAACTTCCTGATAGCCTCTGATAAAAATCTGATATTCGGTCATATCATCAACCGGCCTCCCATCCGCTACTTTGATCTTCCGCTGCACCATCTCTTTTTTCACGTCCCTCAGCTCAAAACTGATGGCATTCATTACATTCTCTACCAAGGTAATATAGGGCTGCCTTAATTTAAAGGGGGACTGTGCGATCACTTTTAAATCCCGATTAAAAATGGTCAGGAGCATGGGGTACATAATATACTTATCCACCAATACTCGGTCCGTTTCATCACCATATAACATCTTCCGCTTCCTCCACCATCTGTATTAAGCCGTGTTTTTTGCCACAGACAATATATTCGATACTTTAAACGTTCGTATTTGCCTGCGCAGACAGCAAAAAGCGGTTAATGTTTCTTTGTCACAGGAAATGGGATAAACCATACGCTGAGTAAACTGACCGCGGCCAGATTGATAAATAATCATAAAAGGATTTCGTTCAGAAACATAACGCGCCAGCAATGAATTCATAACAGCCACCGCCTTGTTCGTTATTTATTTACAGTATATGCGAACAAACGTTCTTTATGCAACTAGAAAAATATGCCTATCCTTCATAAGGATAGGCATATTGCCATAGTGATCATACGTTTTGAAGCAACTTCTTTTGCTGGAGCGCCTGATGCAGGCTTCCCGCTATGGAAAACCCTTCAAAACTTATCCCTAAGGAAACCACCGTCTGTGCGAGTTCAGGGCGCATACCGGTCAATGTAACGGCCACACCCAGGAGCTTCAGTGAAGTAATGACCTGAAACAGATTATGTGCAACCATAGTATCAATCACCGGAACACCAGAAAGATCAATAAACAGGTGATCGATTTTCATTTCTACGCATTCGTTCAATACGATTTCCATGATCAGCTTCGAACGGTGAGTATCAATAGATCCGACAAGAGGCAAGATACCGACTGAATCCGTGAGGCGCACCACAGGAACAGAAAGCTCTTCCAGTGCTTCCCGGGCCAGGCCAAGCAAATGATTGTTATAGTCTACGTAGGCGACGCTAAAGGAATACACCACTTTGTCCAGTAGAGGATCAATGATTTGAACAGCTTTCATCGCCGTTTGGCCAGTATATCCGTGCTTTGCCACTTCCGTGCTGATGAAATCCAATATGGTCGATCTGTAATAGCGGGTAGTATCAAGAGCAGTATCCAGCGACAATTGAATCTTCACCGCAACTTCTCCACTTTTTTTACCCCAGTCCAAAAACTTTTTTTCAGATTGGGCAAGGTCTGAAAACAATGCTTCACCTAAATATTGAAACAGTTCGATCCTCCAATCGATCAAAAGCTGCTTTTGTCCATCGTCCGATGGGTTGATGCCATTTTGGATTCTGTTTTTAGTGACAATGGCCGCAAGTTCCTCTTTATGCTGTATGATGCAACTTCCAAGTTCCTTTAACTCTTTGTCCATAAGTAACAAACCCCTCATGTCTTGCAGTATGATTGTATCTATCACATACAATATCCCCGCCATCCAATGAAACAAAACAGGGAAAACCGATTAACGCTGCTGCCTCGCCTGATCATACGATCCAAGATATTCATCGATATAGCCCTCATTCAGCCACGCAATCCGGTTAAACAGCTTATTTAAAAAGTACCGATCATGAGAAACGGCCACTACCGTTCCGGTAAATTCCTCAATCGCATCTTCCAGAACTTCTCTTGAATCGATATCCAGATGGTTGGTCGGTTCATCCAGGAGAAGAAAGTTCACATCCTGATGAACCAGCTGTGCGAACCGGAGCCTGGTTTTTTCTCCCCCACTGAGGTCTTTTACCTTTTTAAACACATCCTGTCCGTAAAATAAAAACTTCGACAGGAGATGCCTCGCCATTCCTTCATCAACAGCCACCGCATCACGGAAGGCTGAGAGAACCGTATCTTCCGGCTGATGACTTATCCCGCTTTGCGAGAGGTAGCCGAACTTAACGGAGGTTCCGACTTCCATTGATCCTGTTGTCTTGTGCCACCCCATGATGGCTTTTAGCATCGTGGACTTTCCTGTACCATTATTGCCCACGATAGCAACTTTCTCCCCGAACCGTATAAAAAGGTCTACCTGCTTTAAAACCTCTCTTCCTCCAATGATCGTTCCCACTTCGATCAAAGACAGAGCATCCTTACCGCTGCGGTCTTTCATTTGAAAGGCCATCTCTGCTTTTCGGCGCTGCAGAATGGGGCGTTTGATCTTGTCCATTCGCTCGACGGCGCGCTCCATACTGCGTGCACGGCGGTGGAGATCACCATTGTCGCCCCGAATGGCCCATTCACGCAGCCGTTTAATCGCTTCCTGCATTTTTTTTATTCGCTTCTGCTGCTCCTGATACTGAGCAAACTCGGCGAGGAGGCGCTTTTCTTTTTCCTCTGAAAAAGCGGTATAGTTGCCGTGATAGAGAGTCAGTTGACCATCCTCGAGATCATAGACCTTGTTCACTGTACGATCCAAGAAATAACGGTCATGGGAAATGCAAACCACTGCCCCCTTGTATTTTAATAAATAATCCTCAAGCCATTCCATTGTCCGCAAATCCAAATGGTTGGTCGGTTCATCAAGCAAAAGCAGGTCAGGCTCCTGCAGGAGAAGGCAGCCGAGTCCCACTTTGGTCTTTTCACCTCCACTGATGGAGGAAAACGGTTGGTTTTGAATCTCTTCCAGTCCGAGCCCTTTTAGAATGCCGTTAATTTTGGACTCAATGGAATAGCCACCCATGGCCTCGTATGCTTCCTGCAGGCTGTAAAGCTGGTTCAGCCACTTACCCAGTTGCTTTTCATCACAATCACTCTTCATTTTTTCAGTTAAAGCATGGATTTTTTCCTGTATCTCACGCTGTTCGGAAAACGACTGCATAAACACATCATTTACAGCAGCCTGATCGGATTGAACCGGGATCTGTTCCAGATAACCTGCAGTTGCTCCCTTTTTTAGATGTATCTCTCCTCCATCCGGCTGCTCGGCCCCTGTCAGCAGTTTAAACAAGGTACTCTTCCCGGTTCCATTACGGCCCACCAGGCCGATACGGTCTCCTTCGTGAATCTCCAGTGATAAGTTATTAAAAACAGCATGGCCGCCAAAACTTTTTGCCAGGCTGTATGCAGAACATAGCATCATAGGTAACACTCCTTAAATTTGGTGGTTACCCATCCCAAAGGGTCAAACACTGGCTGGAACAGCTGCTGCATAACCTTTTGCAATACAAAAAAACCAGGTTTTTTGCCAAAGTAAAAAAACAAGTTTTTTTGCAAACAAAAAAAACCATGAGCAAGTACTCCTGCCCATGGTTTGTCCGTAATAAAAGGATGGGTATGGAAAAACTTACTGATGTACGCATATTGTATGAAAATTGGACAGACTTCTCCTGTCATCAGTCATTTCATGTGTTATCGAACGGACTTCAACTGTCAGCCAATCAACCATACAACGTACACCATTCAGCATTCCAACCCCTCCTTTCCTTATTAGATACAAATAGTATATCACCGTATAAAGAACCTTATCAATAACCATTTACAGAAAAATAAATCAAATCTGTCATTTTGTTTTGGTAATGACGGCATCAAAACCCGCTTTTTTCGCCAGCTTTACCATTTCCACTGCATTTTCCCGTTGTCTGTAGCTTCCAATTTGCACCCGGTATAGCGTTCCCTGTTCTTTCTCATCATCTACTGGGCCCATCGTGGTCAACTCAGCTTCAACTGCTTGAAGAAAGTGCTGATATGTTACTCCATATTTCTTAAAGGCGTTTACTGGATCTGCTCTCCTGGCAGGATCCAGCTGAAAATGGCCTTTAATCGAATGTTCAGGAATCCATCCATAGTGCCGGCACAGCCATGCAAAAAACCAAACATACCGTTTATAGGCTTCTTTCCAAATGATGTTGCCTCCATGGCACAGTTCTACACCTAATGCCCAGTCATTGGCATCTGAAACCTGACTCCTGACATGCCATGCTTTTTCACTCAGAGGGATGATCAATAGAATTTCTTGGTCATCTATGAACACATGAGCGGAAGCTTCCAAATTCCTGCTGTTGAAGTACTTGTAATTTTGCTTAGCGGTGGACCCTTCGTTTCCTGTATCATGAGCGACTGCATACCTTGGAATCCGGTTTCCTCCCGGTCGCTGATTCCATCTCTGATCAAGCAGCATAGTGGTTATTTTATAGTTGGCTCCCATAATCATCCCTCTTTCACTTTTTATCCATAAGTAGAAATAAAATCCATAAAAGAGGCAAAAAAAGAGCTGTGGATACAAATTTTTGTCCCCACAGTTCTCTATGTGTCTATTCTCAATTTGTAGCAAAGACCACGATCCAGTAAATAACCCCTGCCAGGAAACCTAAACCAAGCAATAAAAACCATAGTGTGCTGTTTTTCATCGTCCAACCCCATCCCTGTTCATTTCCACTTCGAGGGTACCATACAAAAAAAGAGAAAAAAAGCGAAAAATCAGGAGATTTTGTGTCCAAACCCCATAAATGTTTGAGTAATTGGCGTGCAAAGTATACTATGTAAGTAGGAGTGTCGATAACTAATACTTATTAAAATGTAGAATAGGTGATTGCTATGAATGATAACCGCACAAATAGGATCGCAGAACTTGAGAACAGCTTCCTGACTGTTTTTCGGACCTTCAGAAAAGACATTAACGACCTTTTCTCTGATGATGTGCCTGCCAACGAGTTTGGCGTCCTTAATCTATTAAAGGATAAAGAATATCTTACAGCCTCTGAGCTAGCGGGTGAAATGAAGGTTTCATCAAGTCATATTACAGGGGTAACCGACCGTTTAATAAAGAAAGATTTAATAACCAGAGAACGATCCTTGACAGACCGAAGAATCGTTTATGTAAAAATCACAGAAAAAGGCCAGGCAGTTGCTGAAAAGCTGTCAGCGATCCGCCGTGATTATTATAAAGAGAAATTTTCGGGCCTTTCAGATCAAGAGATGGAAAATATGATTGACTACTTAAACCGCATGTCGTAGCACACAAAAAGGCAAAAACACATACGCTGGTGTTTTTGCCTTTTTTAAGAACGTGATGGTTATTAGGAATACATGCTCCACATGCCGATATCCATAAAACCGATTCGTTTATAGATGGATCCCGCTCTTGGGTTATTATAGAACAAACACAAGGATTTCCCTTCGTTCAGCACATCTTCGCATAGTACCGCGGTACAGCGGCTCGCCAACCCTTGCTGCCTGTAATCCACATGGCTACACACCCCCACGACCATAGCCGAGCGGGAATTCTCCGCCGTGGTTGCCGCGGAAGCTACCATCCGCCCATCCTTTTTTATAAAATATGTTCGTCCGGTTTTTGTGGTCAGTGTTTGAATCAGACTTTCTCTCGCGGATTCTCTCCTCTGAAATTCTTTGATTGAGTTATGCATCTCGATAATGTCGTCTACATCATTCACTGTTGCGTATGTAAGATCATCGCGCCCAAGGCCTTTCATGGAAAAGTCCCCTTCCTCAAGCTCGGCAAAATACAATTCCTTTTTTGATGTGAACGAGAAAATGGATTGAAACTGTTCAACAATTTCCTTTTTCCCTGAAAGCATTTCAAGTGGCGGGCCGCCCTTAATAATCTCTGAAAATCCTTCAGCATTAATCTCCTCTTTTGCGTATGGAAGATAGTTTCCAAAGTACCGAAGCAAAATCCCCCGTATCTCCCCCTGCTCCCCAAGATCCACCCAGATATCCTGAAAATCCGTATCGTAACCAAAGTTCTCAATATCACCGATGATGAATAGATTCATTGCCTTTTCCTCATCGAGATAATCCAAAATCTGTTCATTCAAAGTATCGTCTGCTTTAACAATCATGTTGCTTCTTCTCCTTCATCGTTTTCAAATGTATCTTTTCTCTTTATTACTGCGTTTGCGCAAGGTACCGTACTTCCTCAAGCATGCTCCGCCTTTTTTCATCACCGGCCAATATCACGTTGCCAAAATAAAGTGACTGGATGGGCTGTATCCCGCAGAACTCAAAAATACTAAGGTTGCGCGCCACGTTCATGGCGTCATGCATCCCGTTCTCCTCGTATATATCAGAAGGGGTTCCGGTCGTGCAAATCGTAATCGCCGTTTTGCCTTTTAGCCGTGGAATGGGATCTTCCCCGTCCAGCTCATATGCAAAGCCATAGCTGAATACGCGGTCTATATAACCCTTCAGCAACGCGGGCATGCCACCCCACCAAACCGGATAGATCAGTGTAATGCAGTCACACCAGGCGATATGCTTCTGTTCGTTGAGCACATCCACCTCATACTGACCTTCCAGCGAATTCTCGTATTCCCTTTCAGTCAGAACCGGATCAAAGGCCAGATCATACAGATTCCTTATAATGACCGGATGGCCCTTTTTCTCCAGTTCTTTCGAATATACCTCGAGCAAGGCATGATTGAAGCTGTGATTCGACAGATGACAGTACAGTAAAAGATGATTCATCATGTCTCGCCTCCTTCCCAACTCCTATACGACACCGTCCTTTTAAAATCCTTTTCACTAGTAAAAAAAGATGTTTGATTACCAATATCAGGGGAATTTGTATAGAAACAGAGGAGGCTGAAAAAATGGAAATGCTCAATAATGTGGAGCGTGCACTGCAGCTCTTTGCCCGTACCGGTATGGAACTAAAGGAAGCTATGTCCAAGCTCTCTGAGGAAGAACAAATTCTGTTGAATAAGTCCTATCCTTTTGATATCCCGTTCAGCGAATTCTCCAACAAAATTTTAGAATGGAAAGAAGAAGTCGACAGGCTTGTAGAAACCCGGTAACACAAACAGCCGTCCAGTGCATAAGAGACTGGACGGCTGTTTGTTGTTTTCAGATTAAGTGTGAAATAAAAATTGATGCGGTACCAAAATACACGAACAACGAAAAAATATCATTAAGCGTGGTGATGAGCGGACCGGAAGCCACTGCCGGATCCACATTGAAACGGTACAACAGGAGCGGGATCAACGTCCCTGACAACGTTCCGATAATTAAGGTCAAAAACAATGAACTTCCAACCACCAAGCCCAGTATGGCATTCCCTTGCCAAAAATAGGCGACAAGTGCAATGAGAATACCACAGGTGGTGCCAATGATCAGTCCCACACCCAGTTCCCTCAGGATGAGACGCAGCACCACTTTTTTATCAACATCATTCGAAACCAGTCCGCGAACAACGACGGCCAGCGACTGTGTGCCAGTGTTCCCTGTCATCCCCGCAATCATTGGCATGAAAAAGGCGAGCGAAACAACTTTAGAAAGAGTACTCTCAAAGGCAGAAATGATGCTTCCCGAAATAATACCAATAAACAGTAACAGAATCAGCCATGGCAGCCGCCGGTAGGACGCAACAAATGCACTTGTATTAAAATCGATTGATTTACCGGAAGCAGAGAGCTTTTCGATGTCTTCGTTTGCCTCTTCGATTAAAACGTCGAGTACGTCATCCACTGTTACGATCCCTAATAGCACATCATTTTCGTCAACAACAGGGACTGCGATAAAATCATAGCGTTCGATGGTCCTTGCCACTTCCTCCTGATCCATTTCGGCTGGAACCGAAATGACACGGGTGAACATCACCTCTTCAATTTTGTCATTGATATCCGCAAGGAGAAGGTCCCGATAGGATACAACTCCTGCAAGCTGCTTTTCTTCGTTAATGACATACAAATAATAAATGTTCTCCGCAAAGCCAGCAAATGTCTTCAATTTGTCAACCGCATCCCGTACAGTAAACATTTGCGGAATCCAAACAAAGCGGTTGGTCATAATCCCGCCGGCGCTATCGGCGGGATACTGCATGAGAGATTGAACCGTCCGGGACTCATCCGTCCTCATGGATGCGAGAAAATCCTGAATTTCATCAAATGAAAAATTGCTCAGAAGGTCGGCCAGATCGTCATTTTCCATTTCGTTCATGATATGAGATGATCGCTCAATGCCCAATTTGTGCAAAATCTCTATTTGGAGATCGCTGTCAAGCTCCTGAATAAGAGAGGCAAGCTGCCTGGTGGTCAGGAAGGTGAGAAATTTATGCCGGTGCTTCTCCGGCAGCGTTTTATAGACTTCCGCCATATCATATGGATGCAGTTCATCCATTAATTCCTGAAACTCTTTTTTCCTCAGTTCTTTCAAGCTTTTAATCACAAAAAGCAGAATCTGATTTTCCGTCATTTCCTTGAACACGAATGTCACCCCCTTTATTAATGTTCCTATTATATAAGAATCTCCAAGAAACTGCGAATGCAACATAATATTTATCAAGATTTGCAGGGTTGAATCTTTTTGTAAGCTTGGGGTATAATCTAAACAGAATAAATAAAAGCAGCAACTGACGAGAGCGTGTGGAATTGACCACAAGGAAGCTGCAAGCATCACCTAAAAAGCCGTTCGTCTGGGCAGGGGTAAGGGATCAGTGTATCTATTCCTTGCCTCTTTTCTATTCTCAGGAGGTAATCAGAGTGGAAAACAAGCTAATACTCAATGGCACCCGTGTCGCAACCGATATCAAGGAACAATTGAAAGGAAGAGTGGAAGAGCTGACAAGCCGGGGCGTAACCCCTTGTCTGGCTACAGTTCTTGTCGGCGATGATCCGTCTTCGGCCACTTACGTCAAAATGAAAGGCAACGCGTGTGAAAAATTGGGCATCCTGTCCAAAAGAATTCACCTTCCTGCCGAAATCACTACAGAAGACCTGTTAAAAACCATTCATGAACTTAATGAGGATGAGGCGGTACACGGGATTCTGCTGCAGCATCCGGTACCTTCACACATTGATGAGAGGTCAGCCTTTGAAGCCATTGACATTGAAAAAGACGTGGATGGTGTAACAAGCTGGGGATTCGGACAAACGTCATTCGGCTTTGGAAGCTATCCGTCCTGCACCCCTGCGGCCATTATGGCAATCTTGGATTACTATGATGTCCCTATCGAAGGAAAACACGCGGTTATCGTCGGCAGAAGCCCTATCCTTGGAAAACCGGTTTCCATGCTTCTGCTGAACCGCAACGCTACCGTAACAACCTGCCATTCCCGCACACAAAACCTGCCGGAAATCGTTAAGCAGGCAGATATTGTTGTCGCTGCCGTTGGAAAGCCAAAATTTATTAAAGGTGACTGGATCAAACCAGGAGCCGTTGTCATGGATGCCGGCTACAATCCTGGCAACATTGGTGACGCGGATTATGAAGAATGTGAAAAGAACGCAGGTGCCATCACCCCTGTTCCTGGCGGAGTCGGCCCTGTGACCATCTCCATGCTGCTGAAGCACACCGTTGATGCAGCCGAAAAGAAACTAAATCAGCAATAAGAAGTAAAAAAGAGCCATGCGCAAGGGTGCATGGCTCTTTTTTTGTGTCTGACATAACATAACAAGTGTTTTGGCGCGTAAATGACGAATTTCCGCGGGTATCTGAAAATTAAAATGGCAGGTATTAAGTAAAGACCGGTCCTGAAGTCCGGTTTTTTGCAAGAGCTCATTTACTGTGCCGTCAAAATAAGCGGGCCATCCTTCGTGATCGCCAGGGTATGCTCATATTGTGTGGACAGGGAACCGTCAAACGTCCTTGCTGTCCAGCCGTCATCATCAATTTTCACATAGCGTTTACCGGTGTTTAACATCGGTTCAATCGTCAGCACCATACCCTCTTTTAGCAACGGACCAGTTCCTTTCGGGCCTGCATGAGGGACTTGCGGGTCTTCGTGCATCGAACGGCCAATACCGTGGCCGATAAATTCACGCACGACCGATAACCCCTCGCTTTCCGCATATTGCTGGATTGCATGTGAAATATCGCCGATCCGGTTTCCGATCACTGCCTGCTCAATGCCGAGGTATAAGGATTTCTCTGTGACTTCCAACAGATGCTGTGCTTTTTCCGAAACCTCACCCACTGTGTAGGACCATGCCGAGTCTGCAAGCCATCCATTTAGGTTTACAACCATATCAATCGTTACGATATCTCCCGATTTTAGCTTTTTCTTATTCGGAAAACCGTGGCAAATGACATCATTTACAGATGCACATGTCGCGAACGGATATCCCTGATAGCCCTTTTGCTCGGGAGTGGCTCCATTCTTCTTTAAAAAATGCTCCACAAACGCATCGATTTCCAGCGTTGAAATCCCCGGTTTAATGATTTTTTTGATCTCCTTGTGGCACTCTGCCAAAAGAGTTCCTGCCTCGTTCATTTTTTCAATTTCACGTTTTGACTTATAAATAATCATGTGTTTTCCTTTCCATCCTGCATGATAAGTAGGTTAACTTACTATATTCTTGGTTTCTGCATTTGTTCCCCTGATCGGATGCTTAAAAACAGCGCAAGGCGCAAATCAATGATTGATTTACGCCTGGTGGCTTTGTTTCATTCTTGATTCCACCACCTTGCCTCCAAGCCAGAGAACAAGGATGCCGAATACCGCAAGTCCCAGTTTTAATGGATTTTTTATTACATCCAAAAAGTCATAGCCGATAAAAGATATAATCGCGATCATCACCAGTTTTCCAAGGGTCACCGCAAGCATGAATGTCTTTTGGTTGACTCTTGACAGCCCTGCAATCACATTAATTAAGGCAGAAGGGGTAAACGGAAAACAATAGATGAGAAAAAGAGTTCCAAATCCATGGCGTTCCATCCAACCCAGCAGCTTCGCAATCTTATGATGCCTCGTGACAAAGTGAAGGAATCGCTTTTGTCCGAATTTCCGTACAAGAAAAAAGACGACCAGTGACCCGAGCACTGCTCCCAGCCACGATAAAAGCGCCCCCAGCCAAAACCCATAGGCGGCTGCATTACCAGCTACGATAATGAAAAGCGGCAATACGGGTATGATCGCCTCCAGCAAGGGGAGAAGCACGCCGGGCAAAAAACCTAAATCCCGGTATTGCTCTAAAAAATGCAGAATGTTTTCTTGCGTTAAATACGATTTCCACTCACTCCAATTCATAGCCCGGTCTCCCTTCTTTATAGCATCATAATTTCCATTTCAGCTTATTTTAATCCCATGGCGGATCTCTTTATATGTCGCCAAAATTAGACAGACTTTTCAACTAGTTTACCATATTTACGCCATTCGTCCTAGTAACACGTACCTGCAGAGCCGAGTCATCCTCACAAAAAAATCCCCGAAATGGGGATTTTTTCATTCATCCATTAATGCCTTATAAACTTTCAGGTCGAGTTCCTTTGCCTTTTCAGCGTTATAGGTTTTCTCGTATCGGGGTTCCTGAACAATCTTAGCTCCCCAAAACATACTTTCATACACATGCTGGATTTCCACTTCAATCTTTGCCAGTTTAAGAGGTACACCTTTCATCTCCTCTTCCAGTACGGCCGCATTCCCGTTGATGGAATAGACGGTTTCAAGCCCTACAACCGTTAAAACGACCTGGGGGTTGGCCTTGATGTTGGCAATGATTCTTGAATTGGTTGTCACCGAAAACCGGATTCTTTTTTCGTCACAGCTTTTTACCCAGGAGATGGCCGAAACACCAGGAGCCTTTGAATTGGCTTCCACCGATCCCAGCAGAACCAGTTTTTCTCCTTGTAAAAACTCAAAAAGCTCACTTGAGAGTTGGGCAGGTACGTCCATTTTCGCCATGTTATTTGCTCCTTATCATGTGACAAAATCAGGCTTTTGCTGTGCCAGTACCGCTTTAGATTGGATAACTGGCTGCCCGGAAGCCGAATCAATAAATTCAGTGGCTTCCGAAAACCAGCTGTCTGGCGCTTTATGGCCCCAAAATGTCTGGCGCCTCGGATCGTTAATATCCCATTTCACCGGCTCAAAATCGGGGTCACATGTCAGATAATCACCGTTATACAGCTCTATGCGATTTCCGTCCGGATCCCGGATGTACAGAAAGAAAGCATTGGAAATCCCATGGCGGCCCGGCCCTCTTTCAATGCAATCCGCATGCCCCATACTCGCCAGAACATCGCAAGCATGAATCAGGCTCAACGGATCAGACAGCCAAAAGCCAATGTGATGCAAACGCGGTCCTTCCCCATTCATAAAGGCAACATCATGGACGGAGGATTTTCTGTGCAGCCAGGCCGCCCAAATGCTGTCATCTGCAGTCGCAGTGTATTCCGAACAGCGGAAGCCCAGTTCATCATTGTAAAAGGCCACTGTTTTCCCTACATCAGGCACCATGCAGTTTACATGATCGATCCTTTGCATCCGGGCACCTTTATATAAATCATATTTCTGCAGGCACCGTTCCACCGTTTCCATTCTCGCAAAAAACTCCAATGGTATTCCGTCCGGGTCAGTCGCTTTGAGCGTACGGCCAAGAGCTTTCTGAGCACCCGCTTCTTCCCATTCCGTATGAAGTGTCTTCTTTTTGAAAAGGCTTTCAATTTTCTCCAGGTCATCTTCATGCCAAACCTTGTATCCAATGGAATGAACACCTGGTTTCACCGCTTTTTTTAGCACGAGACAATGATGACAATGTTCTTCAAGTCCTCTTAAATAAATGTGCTGGTCATCACTTTCTGTTTCAATAAAGCCGAGAGCATTAACGTAAAAGTCACGCGAGTTATTCAAATCTGTAACATTCATGACGACCCGGGCCACACGAAGAATATTAAAATCCATGACACGCCTCCTTAAATACCGGCATAATTGTGGTCAGACGTTTTCACTCGGTTCAAAAACTCCTGAACCATTTCTTTGTAAGGTTCCTTATTGAACCCATCATAATAAATGTTAGACATTCGCGCCGGGTCACCAAAGAAATAGTATTCATAAAGGGCCTGCCTGCCGCCGAATGAGCTCATGCATACATCCCAGGCGAGGCGGAAAAGCTGGACACGCTCGTAGCCATTGATATTTGCCCCCTGCGTATAACGATGCACAAGTTCTCCGATATCATCTGCCTGAAAATCGGCTTCCGTCGGAATTCCCATCAACCCCGATGCTCCGAGGATACGGACGATCTCCACCATACGCTGATACATCTTCGGGAACCAGTTTCTTGCCGCATTAAGCGGTGCAAAGTCCGGCGTCATGTTCCCATAGGCATCAAGAGAAGCATTTTGCTCGGCCCGGAACAAATGGGATCTCATCGTTTCAAGGATCAGCATTACCTCGGAAGCTTTTTCCTTTACATGAGGGAAAACATCTATACCAATCGCGTCCATAATATTGAGAATGATTCCGAGAACAAATTCTGTTTTAACCGTATTCTTTGCCACCACCTGGTGGGCCATATGCACGATTGCGTTCGTTTCCACATAGGTCCGGTTGCAAATATCGGAACTTCCTCCAACAAAAACGCGCTCCCAGGGAACAAGAACATTATCAAAAACAACGATGGCATCGCTCTCTTCGAATCGCGAGCTTAATGGATGATCCCATTGGTTCCGGCCCTGATCAAAGGATTCACGGCACAGAAATTTCAACCCTTCCGTGTTGTTCGGAATAGCAAATGCCATTGCATAAGGATCATCTTCTGAAGCCGCTTTATTGAGAGTAGAAGGAAATACTACGATCTCATCCGTCACACCGCCAAGCGTGGCCAACAGACGGGCACCTTTTACGACAATGCCATCCTTGTTCTTTTCTACGATTCTCGCAGAAAGGTAGGGATCCTTTTGCTCGGACTGCTTTTTCGAGCGGTTGGTTTGTGGATGAATGAGTGTATGAGTAAGACTTACATCATTTTCACGGCAATAGTGGTAATAGTTTCGGGCGTTTTCGGCAAACATAGGATCTCCCTGGGCGAAGAAAGAGTCTGCGGTTCCAAACGCCATGACACTCGTATTGAGGTAATCGGGTGTTCTTCCCATCATTCCGCCGGTATAGCGGGCCCACTCTGTGAACATCTCACGCCGTGCGATTAAATCATCCTTTGATTTTGGTGCAATGAAAGACAGGCCCACCTTTTCCCCCGTCGTATCCGAGGTATAGAGCATTTTATCTTCTTTTTCGTACTGGAGATCGAACAGGTTCGCGATGGATCGTACAACATTTCGCAAAGCAGGGTGTTCGGTTACGTCGCTCACCCGTTTTCCATGAATCCACACATTGTTGTTTGCCGCTTTCAAACCATTCATATATTGTTCTCCCGTGCGTGCAGGCATTTTCGTTCCCTCCTTTAAAATTAGTTTACGAGCTTCCTCATTTTCAGGCCTTCGTATGGGTTGTAGCCGTTTTGTTCTTTTTGCCAAACTGCTGAATGTGATGATCTCCCACAGCCACATGGACGACCTTCATTTCCGTATAAAATTCAAATGCATAATGGCCGCCTTCTCTCCCGATCCCGGACGCTTTGGAACCGCCAAACGGAATACGGAGATCACGAACATTTTGGGAATTCACCCAAAGCATGCCCGCTTCCACCGCTCCGGCTACGCGGTGTCCTCTTTTCATGTCACTGGTCCACACGTAGCCAGCAAGTCCGTATTGGACATCGTTGGCAAGCTCAATGACTTCTTCTTCCGTTTGGAACGTCATGACGGTGAGAACCGGGCCGAATATTTCTTCCTGTGCCACTTTCATGTCGTTTTTCACATTCAATAAAAGGGTGGGTGCGACAAAATTGCCATTGGAAAGGTGCTTCGGAATTTGCCCGCTGTAAACTTCACACCCTTCCTGAGAAGCGATGGTTAAGTATCGTTTGACGTTTTCATAATGGTCTTTGTGAATGAGCGGGCCAACCTCTGTATCTCCATGAGACGGATCACCCACAATAATATTTTGCACACGCTCCTTGAGAGCCGCTATAAACCTCTCACTTATGGATTCTTGGATAAACAGCCTTGAATTGGCCGTACACCTCTCCCCATTAAATGAAAAGATTCCCCATACACAAGCATCCAGTGCTCGGTCAAACTCGCAATCTTCAAAAACAATAATCGGTGATTTGCCGCCAAGCTCCATCGAGTACCGCTTTAAAGAGTCAGCTCCATTCCGCATAATCTCGGATCCCGTTTTCGTCTCGCCGGTAAATGATATGAGCTGCACATCCGGCTGAGCGACCAATGCGGCCCCGGCCTCTTCACCAAAGCCATGTACAATATTAAAAACCCCTTGCGGAAGGCCTGCCTCATGGATGATTTCACCCAATTTATGGGCGGTAAGCGGCGACCATTCGGCCGGCTTGAGCACAACGGTATTTCCGGTAGCCAAGGCGGGAGCAACCTTCCACGTTTCGAGCATAAAAGGGGCATTCCATGGGGTAATCAGGCCGGCAACCCCCACCGGTTTTTGCATCGTATAGTTAATGAACTCATCGTCAACATGATAAGCCTCACCCGTCATCCGGTTTTTAACCATCTCCGCATAAAACCTGAAATTATCCGCAGCCCTTCCCACCATTTTTTTGGTTTGGGAGATGGGCAATCCCGTATCAAGCGATTCCAGTTTGGCCACTTGTTCAATATCACGGTCGATCAAATCCGCAATCTTAAAGATGTATTTCAGTCTTTCATTAAGTTTTAATGTGCCCCATTCTCCCTTCTTAAAGGCTGTTTTTGCTGCAAGAACGGCGGCATCGATATCTTCCTTCCTCCCTTGTGAGACCTGATTTAATTCCTCATTGGAATAAGGACTGATATTGGCAAACGTCTCACCGGATAACGACATAACAAACTCACCATTAATATAATGCGGAACCGGATTCTTAAGATTGCTGCTCATGAACCGCACCTCCTGACGGCGTGTTCCTGCTTCGCCCATCAAGAATCTTGTTTTCCAGACTGCCGAGATAATCAATCTCCAGACGTACCGTGTCTCCCGGATGAACATGAGAGATACCCTTCGGTGTCCCCGTCCAGATCACATCATTTTTTTCAAGCGTCATAAAAGAAGAAATAAATTCAATAAGCTCGGCAATGCCATAGATCAAGTTCCTGGTGTTTCCCTGCTGCCGCAATTCACCGTTGACATACGTGCGCAGCTCCAGGTTATTCACATCGGGAATATCTTCCGCATCCACAAAATACGGTCCGAGCGGTCCAAACGTGTCATGCCCTTTAGCACGGACCGGCGGCCGGTACATATTGTTGACAAAGTCACGGACGGTTACATCATTCGCAATCGTGTAACCGCTTACAATATGAAACGCATCATTCGCTTTAATGTTTCTTCCTTCTTTGCCGATTACCACTGCCAGCTCATTTTCATAATGCATGTATGTTGCTCCATCAGGATAGTAAACAGGGGCTTTGTGGCCTACCAAAGAACTGTTTGGCTTGATAAAAAGAACCGGCTCTGCAGGTCTTTCCAAACCGAGTTCATCGGCGTGATCGGCATAGTTCAGCGCCAACCCGATCATTTTATTCGGCATAAGTGGAGGCAGCCAGGCCTCTGCTTCGTTCATGGCAATCATGCGGCCACAGTTCAGCAACAGCTGATCGTCCTGAACAATTGCGGTTCGTTCACGCCCTTCAAAAATGATACGTGCATGCTTCATTACGATTCACTCCCTACTTGGTTTAACAGTCCGTAGCTGTTTAATACTGTGCGGATTTCTTCCTGTATGCTCTTGGATGGCACATCCATCGGCAGCCTTAGCCTTGGCTTGATTTTCCCCATCATGCCAAGGGCAGCTTTCACCGGCGCCGGATTAGTATCTCTGAACAGAACATCATTCAGTGGCATCAATTCATAATGCAGCTGCATGGCTTCTTCCACGTTCCCGGCTTCCCAGGCATTATAGACCTCGGCGACTTTCCCCGGAAGGACATTGGCAGTTGCGCTAATATAGCCTTTTCCGCCAATGGCCAGCATTGGATAGCAGAGCAGCTCAATTCCGGAGAAAAGAAGAAAATCTCTTCCACAGTTTAATAGCACGCGATTCACATGTTCAAAATCTTTATTGGATTCCTTCACACCGATGATATTCGGACAATCTTCATTCAGCCGGGCAAGTGTTCTCGCCTCCAAATTAACACCGGTTCTTCCCGGAATGTTATACACGATAAGTGGAATGTCCACAGCCTCGGCCACCGCTTTAAAATGCTTGAACAAGGCGTGCTGGGATGGTTTATTGTAGTAGGGGACGATGACCATGGCTGCGTCAGCCCCCATCTCTTGGGCGGCTTTTGTTAAATGAAGTGTCTCCTGGTGATTGGTTGATCCTGTACCAGGTACAAAGGGCACTCTTCCGGCAACCGCAGAGATTGCCGTTGCCATAACCTGCTCTCTTTCTTCAAGCGTTAAAGAACTTGGCTCCCCCGTGGTCCCCGTAACTGAAATGCCATGGCTTCCACTGTCAATGTGCCAATTGACCAACTCTCTCAACGTTTCGAGGTCCAGGCTGTCATCCTCCGTAAAAGGAGTAATCACAGGGGCAATCGATCCCTTTAGTCTTTGCTTTGTTTCTTCAAAGTGATTTTCACTCAACTTCATCTCTCCTTTAACTATTGTCCCTTTATGTGTAATTTCTTAGCTCCCTGTCGTTCTTTTCTTCCAGAAATGCCTGTACGGTGTTCAGCTTATGAGTTCGGACATAAGCTTCAATTTCTGCAAATGGTCTGGCGCCTCTCAGCATATCAATTATTACTTCATGTTCCTCAATCGACTTTTTTGCACGGGCCGGTTTCGTTGCTGCTCCCATCTTCCTCACCCGGTCCAAGCGGTTCCAGGTGGATTTAATATTTTCGGTCAAAAAGTGATTATTGCAATATTGATACGTTAAGCTATGGAATTCCCTGTTGCAATTGCCAAACATTAGAAAATCACAATCATCGAGAGCTTCTTTCATTCGTTCGTTAATTGCGGTAAGCTCCTTGATCCTGCCCGCAGGAAAATGCTGTGCTGAGATGGCGGTTGCATAACCTTCGAGCACGGCTAGCACGGAAAGTGTCTCCAGGTATTCTTTTTCGTTAAATGGAGTAACAATCGCACCACTGTAGGGTTTAAAATGAATCAGACCATCTGCCTCAAGATTTCGAATGGCTTCCCTTACGGGGATAGCGCTTGTTTGAAGCTCCCTCGCCAGCTGATCAATGACAATTTTGTATCCGGGTTGATAACGCCCATCAAGAATCCTTGATTTTATGACTTTGTACGCATATTGTTGTTTACTGATTTTGGAATTGTTTTTCATAATACTATGATAATTCAGAATCATATATGATTTCAACCTATTTTTCACTAAATCCTATATGATTTGAAATCAAAATTTGTACTGAATAACTGTCTGAATAAAGATTTTAATTTTTCTGACAAAATTTCTTGCTACTAAAACTTTTCTATGATATAGTAATTCCAACCATTTAGACTTTGATTACATATTCAGTATCTTTGTAGTAAATGTTTGAAAGGTTCTATGGTAATAAAAAGGCACAGGGTGCAAAGTTTTAGGAGGCTAGGAATGCAAACAGGTAAGGTAAAATGGTTCAACGCAGAAAAAGGATTTGGTTTTATTGAAGTTGAAGGCGGAGATGACGTATTTGTACACTTTTCTGCAATTCAATCTGAGGGCTTCAAGACATTAGAAGAAGGCCAGGAAGTTGAATTTGAAATTGTGGATGGCGCTCGCGGACCGCAAGCTGCTAATGTTGTAAAAAGATAAACCCATAAATAAAAGGACCGGCGTAACGCCGGTCCTTTTTTATTTATGTATAGAATTATTCGGGGAAAATAATTTTAAAATGAGTACCTTTGCCCACTTCGCTGGTCGCTTCAATCCGTCCGTTCATTTCTGCTGCCATACGATAGCTGGCCATTAATCCTAAACCAGTACCTGTTGATTTTGTCGAAAAGAACGGGTTTCCCAGCATCCGCAGCTGTTCTCTGCCCATGCCGATCCCTGTGTCCGATATATGTATAATAATCTCCCGGTTCCCCTTTTCTGCTGACAAGGTAACCACCCCGCCTTCAGGTGTAGCTTCGATGGCATTTTTTATGATATTCATCAAGATCTGTTTTAATTTCCCCTTATCTCCGATAACATGAACCTCTTCTTGTCCATTTTGCACCAGCTCCACACCTTTTAATAACGCAAAAGGATACATCACTCCCTTTAAAGAGGACAGTAATTCGGTTATATTCAACCGCTCAATCTTTGACGTATTCGTTTTAACCAGTGATAAATAATCGGAAATAATCGTTTGTGCCCTGTCGATTTCCTCAATCATCATTGTTAAAAATATCTTTTTGTCTTCGGGTATGTATTTTTCTTTTTGAAAAATTTGCATGAAGCCCCTTGCCACCGCCAGCGGATTTCTAACTTCATGTGTTACTGAAGCGGCAAGCTGCCCGACGGAATGAAGCATTTCTGACTGCTGCAACTGAAGGTTCAATGTGTGTCTGATTCGTTCAATCAGGGAGACAACAGCAATAACCGCACCTGCCTGCAACACCGGGTAAAAGGTATAAACGGCTGTTTTCACTGCATCCCATTCCACTCCTCCGGCGAAATAAAGATAAATATAAAGAAAAATCAGGTTTGAAAGCGTAAGTCCGAATAAGATGAATGATACTCTTACAAGTTTTTTCCGGATCGGAAGCCTATGATACGTTTTATACTGAGCGAAAAACACCCATCCGGTCATCAACGCAAAAAAGACGGCAGTCACCAAGCCGTCCCCGCCAAGATAGATCCGGTAAATGATGAGCAATCCTGCCGTCAGGCACCCCGGTACAATTCCACCATATAAAAAACTAATGGTCAGCGGGACATAGCGCAAATCGAAAAATATACCTTTTGCAAAGGGAATAGGGAAACTCATGCATACAAGAAGGACACCTGCATTGATGATATTAAACATAAATAAAGATTTTGGCCGTTTGACATTGGAGTTTTTTGCAAACAATACAAACTGCAAAGCAATAAGCGGAACGAGGATGACCAATAAATTTATGATCAAATGTTCTATCATCTATATATTCCTCCCTCCAGTCCTATTTAGTTATTTCTTCAGGTTTCTCCATTTCCCTTCTCTTTTTTGACAAACTTTGCATATTCATCGGAATCCTTCCTTACTTCATTGTAGCAAAGAAACATAAGCAGAAGACCGCTCACTACAGAAATAAAGTAAAAGCCAAAACTGGCTCCAGGAATGAAATAGAAGCCAAGAAAACAAATAATGGCCATCAACGCCAACAAGTGGAATAACCAGGACTTCAGCATAAAGCCTCTCCCCCACATGATTTTTTAACAGTTTATTCTTCCGCTCTATTCCTGTGTTTGTCTTTTATTTATCAGATTGTCTTTGATTAAAATGCATGATTTTTTTTAATATCTCATTCTTATCCTGTTCACTGAACAAGCCCAGATGATGAAGAAAAATGGTATAGGTCTCCACTCTTTTCAACGGGTTAAATTGGCTCCAATTCATTATCTTTGCCCTTTCTTTCCTCAGGGAAACTTTTTTTATTATAATAAACATCATATGCAGAGGGAAGAAACGTGGACACACTATTTCTCTATTAAAATATTTTATTTGTCGAATATCGAAGTTTGAAATGTCGAAAATTGTGGAATCGGTTACTAGTATCCTAAAAAAACAGCATCGAGAATACAATTAAAGGAGCTTTTGCCTGTGAGACCTTATCAATTCTTTGAACTGGAAGGGTACAACAGGAAGCCGTTTCATTCCAAAACAATCGGGCTGTATTCCTGTCAAAGTAATACGTTTGAACCAACGAGGTGGCTGACACTCTTTCAAAGTCGCTTAACGTCTGTTCAGTCATTGATGAACCAATTGTGTTTGGAAATTGAACAGCTGTACAGTGAAACCAGTTGTACCATCATGCTGTTCAACCCGCAGAAGCAATGTTTTTATGTAGGAGCTTCACCTTCCCAATCGGACCGGTACATTCAATCCTTAAATGGAATAACACTCACAGTCAATCAACACGAAAAAAAAAGACTCCCCCCTCCCATCCATACCATCTTGTCGATCAGCAAAGAATTCTGCGATCACTTATTTCTCTCCGAGCTTGCCAGTCATTGTGTCATCCCTTTTTATCATTACGAAACCCAACAACTAATTGGACTATTTGTTGTAAATCTGCCTTATGAAACCCATTTATCCAATCAGCTGCTTTCTGGTCTTTGTCATCAGACGGCAATTATGAGCCTGGAAATGATACAGGCCGCTGGCCAGTAATGAATGAGCAATTATTCCTTTTTATAACAACAAAAAAGCCGTTTCCACGGCTTTTTTTCAGGTACAGACAAAGGATGAAATTCGGTTTGTATCCATGCCAAAGTAATTCCATCTAAAGCCGTTCCACCGGAAGCCTGCGATCGAGCGAAAACCAGCAAATGTCAGCCATGCCCAAAATCCCTGACCATTGTTTAGCCAGATGTATACATACCGGAACAAACATGGCCGTATGGCACCAGGATCTACAGCAAATGTCCCCGCTTGCCCGGACAGTGATGCCGGTGATGCTTGCGGTACAAAAGTCGGCGGTGGTCCCGGTGGGTAGCTTCCTCCCTGGCCAGGTGGCGGTCCAGGCGGGAAGCCACCCTGACCCTGCTGCTGACCAGGAGGTGGTCCTGGTGGAAAACCTCCCGGAAATTGCCGGCTTCCCTGGCTCCCTGGAAATTGAAACTGTCTATTATTCAAAGTCTCATCTCCCTTTTGTGTACTACCTTACATCCTATGTCCTCCTGTCCAATGTGTATAGGCAACGGGCTACGTTTGGAAGAAAGTTGGCCGGAGGTTTCGGAGGTTTGTTCACTCTTCAATAAGGGGTAAAGAAGTAAACAAAAGGAGGGATCGCATGTCTCGTATAAAAAGCGGAATAAAAGGTGCAGTTGTTGCCTTTTTAATCAGAGAAGGAAAAAGAAAAGTCCTTCCTTACGTCATAAAAAAAATTAAAAACCGACACAGGTGAAGTGACCCAAAGAGGGTCACTTCTTTTTATGTAGTCCCAAACGTAGAATGGTTGTCGCTGCCCACAGCTTTGTTTTTCACTTTCTGCCCAATCTGAAAAAGGGGCAGTGCCAGAAGGGAAAGAAGGCTCAGGCATCCAAACACATAGAATCCATGCGTAAAACCAAACGACTTAAGCAGCAATCCCCCAATCCAGGGCCCCGCACTGAAACCGATGGAGCGAAACGACATGGCCCCAAAATAGGACCCGCGCATATGATCGGGAGCCAAATCATCCAGAAGGACATCGCTGACCACAAATACGATAATCTCCCCAAGCGTTAAGACTACCATTGAAACAACAAGGAATATCCAATTCGATGAAAGGCCAAACCCTACAAGGGCCAGACTGAAGGCGCCACTTCCAATACGCAGGGCAAACATTGGGTCAAATCTCTTTACATAATTCGTAACGGGATACTGAAGCACTAATACGGTAACGGCATTGGTTACAATAAGGTAGGAAAACAGGGTTACTCCATGGTGGAATAACGGTGAACTTCCCATATATTGTGCAAGCGTGGAATCCATTTGTGCCTGTGCCATGAGCACCACAATATTCCCGAGCAAGAAATACAGCAGCACTTTGTCGCGGCTGATCACATGAGCCGCCATTTTTAAGGTTAGCTTCTTTTCCTGCTGTGGCTGAAGACTGTTTTTATATTTTTTCATTAGAAACATTACCACAAGGGCATATAGAAAATAGACAGCTGCGGTAATAAAAAAAGTCGTCATGGAACTTGAGCTGCCAAGATAGGTTCCCGTAACAGGCCCTAGAGCCGCTCCTGCATTAATCGCAAAGTAACGGGCATTGAACACACTCAACCGGTTTTCCTTTGTGGTCACATCCGCCAGCAATGCCCGGGAAATCGGCTCAAACCATGACCGGCACAACCCGTTTAATGAATTCAAAACGAAAAAACTCCAGACCGTATCGGCCACTGCGAAACCGGCGAAGACCGCACTCCATGTAAAGATGGCGATAATCATGACCGGAAAGCGTCCAATCCGGTCGGACAAATAGCCACCGATAAAACCGCCAAACGTCCCGGTCAACGCGCTGATTCCAATAATCAGGCCGATAGTCTCCGGCTCCATTCCTTTCTCCTTGTGAAGGAAAATAGCCAAAAAAGGCATCGTCATAAAAAAAGCTGCTCTTGAAAAAAAGGTTCCCATTATTATCGTTGTTACTACAGGATGCCAATGGCGAAAAAATTTATTCTTCATTTTCCATACCCCATGTCCCTATTTGTTAACTGCTCTCTCTTTTTAATTTATCATGACTTCCATTCCTTACCTATCTTTTTATTTTCTATTATAAAAAGTGAAACCTTTTTTACGTATCCCCCGTCTAATAGAGTGTAACCCCCTTTTTCAAATAGAACATAAAAAAAGCCCCTGACCAGGGTTTTTTTTATGATTTCTCAAAAAAACATTAGGCTTTTTTTATGTTTGTGAAAAAAAGCACAGGGTTTTTTTTATGATTTGCTCAAAAAAAAAACATTAGGCTTTTTGTTTGTGAAAAAAGCACAGGTTTTTTTATGTTCTTCAAAAATACCAAAAAGGGCTTTGATGCTTATCAAAAAAATCACATATTCAACTCTCTCTATTTCAGGTTTGATATATTGTACTCATCCCTATCAACCCCCTTTTTCATCGTAGAATGAAAAAAAGAGCTTTGCAGGCCATACCTGCAAAGCTCTTTTTACGTTTAGTAGCACTCATCGCCTTCACAAAATTGCATCTTTTCGTCTCTGATTCCGCACCGAATGGCTTTTTCGATCGCTTTCTGAGGATAAAGCCCTTTTAACTTTCGGTCACCAATGACCATAGTTGGAGCGGCTGTAATGTTTTCAGTTTTAATTTCTTCCCGTATTTGGTTCAATTTTCGATCATACTCTTCAGAGTCCAAAACTGCACGAAATGAATCTTGATCAAGTCCTGATTGTTCTGCAATCTCTGTCAGGATGTGTTTAGAGCCGATATCCCGTCCCTCTTCAAAGAGAGCAGAAAAAACACGTTTTACATAATCTTGGGCTCTGCCTTGTTCTTTTGCATAAATGTACCCTTGAAGGGCTAAATGTGTATACGGTAAGAACGCTTCTTCAGGATGCTTGATTGTGATCCCCAATTCTTTCGCATAGGGGAGAACGGAAGACTTCCAGCTTTCTTTCACATCTTTCCATTCTTTTGTTGGCGAAGGAAATGGGTGCAGTTCCAATGGAACCCACTCTAATTCAACATCCTTGCCTTCCGCGGCCCTCTGAATCACAGATTCCGCAAGATAGCAGTAAGGGCATGTAAAATCAGAGTACACTTTAAGTTTCACAGTCATATGACACACCTTCCTCGCGATAATCGGAAAGGGGTTACCCTGTCCTTATTCATATAATAGCAGAGCTCTCCACAGAAATGTACTATTCAGCTTAAGGCAAAAGTGATATATTTAGAAGGTCTTTGCCCATATAGCACTATATATAGATAAAGATAATTACATACATATATACACAGTATCAAACAGGGGGAAAATTTTAGTGATTTTAATGGCAGGAATGATAGGAACAGGCAAAACTACCTTTGCCGAGCTGATCAGCTCAAGGCTGGGAAGTGAGATATATTATGAAAGTGTGGGAGACAACCCCATTTTGCCTGATTATTATGTGAATCCAAAGCGGTGGGCATTCCCTCTGCAGATCTATTTTTTAAATACCCGTTTTAAAACGATTCGGCAGGCATCAAAAGCACAGGACAATGTGCTTGACCGCAGTCTGTATGAAGACCTGATATTTGCCGAATTGAATCATGAAGCCGGAAATATGAGCAAGCTGGAATTCGAAACGTATAAAGACTTGCTTGAAACGCTTATGCGGGAATGTGCTCCATCACCTGACACGCGCCCTGATCTTTTGATCTATCTGGACAGTGACCTTCCGACCGCTTTATCCCGCATCAAAAACCGCGGACGTGATTATGAACAGGTTGAAAACCACCCTGAGCTTTTCGACTATTATAAGACGTTGCACAGAAAGTATCAGGAATGGATCAAACACTATACAAAAACGCCGGTTTTGATCATAGACAGCACGAAATACGACTTGCATGATCCACAGGATGCCGAGAAGGTCCTCAGTCAGGTTAAGGAAAAACTGCTCTCTCTTGAACCGGTAGCCGTTTAATCGGAAGAATGAATAATCAGCTCCTTCTTAAAAAAGACTAGTACTAACAATAAAACGAGGAGCTGACTATTTGTGCTAATGTGGATCCTAATGGCAGCAGGCTTTATCATTTGTGCTGGCGGACTGGTATGGTCAATGAAGGCAATGCAGTCGAGGCGAACTAAAAACGCTTCAGACGGAAATGTGAATGCAGCAATAGCCAAGCATACAGTTGTCTTAAACCCGATTCACCTGACCTACATCGTCTTTGCGATTGCTGTTATCATCATCATTTTTGCAGTTTATTTCATCTATACTTAAACCAAAAGCTGCTCTGTAGAACCATACCGCAGAGCAGCTTTTTTTTGCTTCATTTTAGTCAAGAATCCCCATGGATTCTATGTGTTCGCGTGTTAGGTGCTGACCATGATCATGGATAAATTGGTAAATGTCTTTTAACGCCTGGTCATAACGGTGATTGTCAGGATCGTTATGATAAGGGACATAAGGAACGTGAGATCGCCAAAACGTATCCCTGGCAGCTTCATCACATGCCCTGAATAGCTTAGTAAGACGGTTAACCTCTTCACTCGTTGCTTCGATTTCAAACTCAAAAGTGGAAACCGTTTTGTCTGAATGAACTTCTCCTGTTTCCACGTTCACATAATACGGCTGCTTTTCCAGAATCATCACTCCCGCTTTTTTCTTATATCATGTTTCACTTCCTGTAAAAACATGCATTGCCATCAGTCCCTGCAAAACAAAAAAGCAGATCCTGTTGGATCTGCTTTAATTATTCCCCCGGTATACATATTGCTCTTTTGGAGCGGATGTTTGTTTCCAGGATTGGACCTTAACATACGGAATATTCGTTTTAAACGGCTGATAATAGATCTCTGATATCTTGCCTTTTACCGTAATCCAGTCATCATCTTTAAGCTTCACGCCATCCGGCATTTCCACCATCATTCCATATACGCCCGAATCAGCGACACAATGGATAATGCCAAACCGAAAGATAAAGAGCTGGTTCTTTTTCGTATCCGGATCATTGTACACAAAACCCTTAAACGAGATGGTTTTATCTTGAAAATCCCCCGTATAATTATAGATCGTTTCCATTCCTTTAAGAAAGTTCGTATCATTCAAAGCAAGGGTATCATATTTCGTATATTTCTTTTTTTCCTTCCTCATCAGCTTGTCATAAGCATCCTGGCCATAATATACACTGGTGTCCGGACGCAGAAACTGATTCTGTGCATAAGGATCCCCTTTGGACTCCTGATTGACAGGGAAGTGAAACCCCTTTGCTTTTACAATATTTGAATCCATGGTGGCAACCGGGAGAAAGATACCGGTAATGACCGGAAAAGCAAAAACGGTATATACAAACAATTTTTTATACCAAGTATCCTCAACGGAATGATCATGGTCGCAATGATCGCAGCTATGGCCGCCTTCATCTTCCTTCACGGCATTCCGAAATTGCACGATGGTCAAAAGAGCCAGTGCGAACATAACGCTGAATGACAGGTACGAATATTTCATATTAATATACTTACTTATATTTCCGGTCGCATGAAGCTGCATAATCAAAAAAGTGAATCCCATTAACAGGCATCCCCGCATCATAATGCTACACCTCCCTAGAACAGCATCGAATATAAAAACACTACAACAGACAATGAAACAACTGTAATGAGCACCAGCTTTGTTTTAAATGCCGAGAGCATCATCAATAAATTTTTCATATCAAGCATCGGACCGAATACTAGAAAAGCAACGATCGACCCTGTGGAAAAGGTACTTCTGAAGGAAGACGCGATGAACGCATCAGCCTCAGAACACAGAGATAAAACAAACGCAAGTCCCATCATGACAAGTGACGAGGAAGCCTGTCCCTGACCGATGGCAAGAAGAGTTGAGGTTTTCACATACGTTTGCACCGCTGCAGCAATCAGTGAACCGATCACCAGGTATTTTCCCATGGAAAAGAATTCTTCAACCGCATGATTTAGCGTTTCACCAAGTTTTTGTTTAACGGAAAGCTTTTCATGCGTGTGATGATGATGTTCTGGTGTAATTTTCAGGCCATCTCCCTTATAAAAGAAAGCGAGAATCAAACCAACAACAACAGAAACAACAACAGCTCCTCCGGCCCGATATAAAGGCATGGACCAGTTGCTTCCAAAAGCGACGTAGGTCGAAAAGAGAACAACTGGATTGATGATCGGACCCGTCAGCATAAAAGCAACCCCGGCGTAGATAGGCACCCCTTTTTGAACAAGGCGCCTTACAATCGGCACAATTCCGCATTCACATGCAGGGAAAAGGGCGCCAAGAAATGAGGCGAACAATACGGCAAGAACCGGGTTTTTCGGCATAATTCTAGCCACCAGTTCCTCTGATACAAAGATTTGGATGATACCTGCAATAAAAACCCCGAGTACTACAAAGGGCAGTGCTTCTATTAATATGGATATAAAAATGGTATTCATCTGCAAAAAAGATTGCGGCAATGATAAAAAGAGCATAGTTTGCCTCCTGGATGATAAACTACTGCAGTTACTATACGGCAATATGGACAAGTCGTCCATATGTTTCATGCCGGAAATTGACGCGTTCCATTATATCAATCCTCCTGATTGAAGAAGAACATCGTGTGAATTATTACACAGAACGCTATCAGAACATTAAAAAAAGCCCGTGATACGGCATCACGAGCTTCATTTGTTCTTCTTATTTCACCAAATATTTTTCAATGTCATCAAGCATCAGGTTGGCTGCCTTCACGCCTCCTGCTGTATTCCAGATGGCATCAGAAACCTTGTGGACGTTGCCCTGTTTCACTGCCTTTAGGTTTTTCCAGAGCGGATCATTGGTCCATTCTTTTTCCTGTTTGGTCGCTCCTCCGTCCCCTGCTTCATATGTAAAGTAAAACAGTTCATCTCCATCCATTTGCGGAATTTGTTCTTTCGTTACTTCTGCTGCAAAATCATCCTTGCTTTCCACCTTCGGGCGTTTAAAGCCAAGCTGGTCAAGGATCACACCGGAAAACGAGTTGGATAAGTAGATGCGGGAAACCCCTGGCATGAAACGGACAACAGATATCTCCTTGTTCAGGTTATCTCCCGCTTTTTCACTGATCTCTTTTACGCGCTGATCGTAATTACCGATTACCTTGTTTCCTTCTTTTTCTTTATTTAATGCTTTGGAATACAATTTGAAATTCTTTTTCCAGTTGCCGCGCAAATCTTCTGCAAAAACAGTAGGTGCAATTTTATTTAATTGATCGTAAATTTTTTCTTGTCTCATTTTATTTCCAATAATAAGATCCGGTTTAAGGGAAGCGATCTTTTCCAGATTAACCTGGCTTTCGTCACCAACCACCTCTACACCTTTCATATCATCTTTTATGTGATCATACCATGGATCGCCGAGCCAGGATTTAACGGCTCCAACAGGTTTTACCCCCATTGCCAGCGCCGCTTCTGTTCCTTCATTCGTCAAAACAACAACGCGTTTTGCGCTCTTTACCTCGGTTGTCCCCATCGCATGCTTAACACTGTATCCTTTAGAATCTTCTCCGGATGATTCCTTTCCATCATTCCCTCCGCAAGCTGCCAAAAGCATCAGCGAAAGAATGGCTATAATCATTCCCCATTTTGAATATGTAGATTTTGCGGTATTCAAATTTCTTCTCCCCCAATTGATAATGAATTTCATTTACAGACAAATCATACCTGAAAGTAAAAATAAAAGTCAACAGTAATTGATAATGATTTTCAAATTCATTGACATGCTGCTTTATCTTTTTTAAACTATAATTGTAAATTTCTAATAATGAGGTCCTTATGAACGGAGTAATTCAATCATCAAAAGCGAAGATTGCCATTCTCGCTTTGGCAGTTCTTTTGTTGGCTGTCTGTATGGCACTTAGTGTTGTATTTGGATACACCGACACAAGCTGGAAAACAGCTGTTGCAGCATTCACTGATTTTAATGGATCCAATCAGCATCTTATTATACGAAATGCCCGTCTTCCCCGCGCTTTGATCGGTGCGGCAGTTGGAATTTCACTGGCATTGGCCGGTGTGCTGCTGCAGGCGGTGACACGGAATCCAATTGCATCCACTGATATTTTCGGATTGAACGCGGGAGCTGGTTTTTTTATTGTAATGGCTGTCTCATTCTTTCAAATCAGTTCTCTTCAGCAATTCACCTGGATTGCGTTTCTTGGTGCTTCTGTCTCGGCTTTGGCCGTATACATATTGGGTTCTGCCGGGCGCAGCGGTTTAACGCCAATAAAAATGACACTGGCTGGTGCAGTTATTGCTGCAATGTTTGCCTCTCTTACACAAGGAATGCTTGTGGCCAATCAAAAAGCGCTGGAAGAAGTACTATTCTGGCTGGCAGGATCGATACAGGGCAGAAAACTGGAATTTCTATATCCGGTGCTTCCTTATCTTCTTATTGCCTGGATCGGTTCCTTGCTGATGTTCCGCCAGCTTAATACCTTTTTACTTGGTGAAGATGTTGCCAAAAGCCTCGGCCAGCGGACACTGCTCTTTAAGGTCCTGGCCGGTGTCTTGATTGTGCTACTTGCCGGTGGATCCGTCGCAGTGGCGGGCCCAATCAGTTTTATCGGTATTGTTGTTCCTCATTTCGCCCGTTATCTTGTCGGAAATGACCATCGCTGGGTTATTCCCTTTTCCGCTGTATTTGGCGGGATACTGCTGATCACTGCCGACATTGGCGCCCGATACATCGTACTTCCGGAAGAAGTTCCGGTTGGTGTGATGACCGCCTTGATCGGTACGCCGTTTTTTATTCATATCTCCCGAAAAGGATCGTTTAAATGAGCAAGTATATTACAGCAAGGTCCAAAAGATTTTCGTTTCTAATAGAAAAAAAAACCCTGTTCACTTCACTGATTCTCATTTTTATAACAATGGCCATCATGTCGGTAAGCATCGGGGTTGGGGAGCTGTATATATCTCCTCTGGACGTCATAAAGTCATTAACTGGGACTGGTGCTGGCATTAACAATGTTGTTATACATGAATTCAGGCTTCCCAGAATACTGATTGCCGTGATTGCAGGGGCTTCCCTCTCCCTGGCAGGTGCCATTTTGCAGGGGATCATCCGAAACCCACTCGCTTCGCCAGATATGCTTGGCATTACATCCGGCGCTGGCTTTGCCGCCGTTACCTTTATAACGGTCTTCAGCAGCCAAAGCAACAATTTGACAGTGAGCATCGGTTATTTGCCTGTTGCTGCTGTAACCGGGGCATTTCTTATGGGAGCCTTGATTTACCTGCTTGCCTGGAAACGCGGAATTTCACCGGTAAGGCTGATCTTAATTGGTGTGGGCCTGATGACCGCAGCCCAGGCCCTGACAACACTCATGATCGTACTCGGACCCATTTATGCTGCTCCGCAGGCAACGATCTGGCTGACTGGTACGGTTTATGCGACAAACTGGAAAGATGTATACAGTCTATTGCCGTGGTTTCTTATCCTGACACCTCTTTTGCTTGCATTCGCAAGAAAACTGAACGTTCAGGAGCTCGGTGATGACGTGTCCGCAAGTCTTGGGCATTCCGTGAACAAGAACCGTTTTTTATTACTGCTGATTAGTACGGCCCTGGCTGGCTCGGCCGTCGCTTTTACAGGAGCCATCGGATTTGTTGGCCTGGTCGGGCCGCATATTGCCAGAAGGCTGGTTGGCTCTTCCTTCGGCGCACTGCTTCCTGTATCCGGCTTTCTTGGGGCCATTATCGTATTGCTCGCTGATTTGGCCGGTAGAACACTTTTCTCGCCGCTGGAAGTTCCAGCAGGAGTTTTCACCGCTGCCATCGGTGCTCCCTATTTTATTTACCTGCTATTTAAAAATCATGGTTAAGGAGCGATCTCATGTCCATTCTTGAAACGGAATCTCTAACATTATCTTATGGAAAAAAACCTGTGATTCAAGACCTGAATCTTTCGATACCAAAAGGGGAAATCACCGTTTTAATCGGCAGTAACGGGTGTGGAAAATCGACACTTTTGCGTTCCATGGCGCGCCTTTTGGCACCAGAAGAAGGAGCAATTCTTTTAAATGGGAAGGACATCGCCAAACGTTCAACAAAGGACGTGGCAAAAGAGCTGGCTATTTTACCACAAGGACCAGTAGCACCCGAGGGCCTGACTGTTCTCCAGCTGGTTAAACAAGGAAGGTACCCATACCAATCATGGTTGAAACAATGGTCCAGGAAAGACGAAGAGGCGGTTACACAGGCCTTGAAGGCAACTAATATGCTTGAATTTGCAGAAAGAAGTGTTGACTCTCTCTCAGGAGGACAAAGACAGCGTGCGTGGATTGCTATGACCCTTGCCCAGGGAACGGAAACCATCCTTCTCGACGAACCGACTACCTATTTGGACATGACACACCAGATTGAAATACTTGATCTGCTCTTTGAGCTGAATGCAAGGGAAAAAAGCACCATTGTAATGGTCCTTCACGATCTTAACCTGGCATGCCGGTATGCCCACCATCTTGTGGCCATCCAGAATCATTCTGTAGCCGCTCAAGGCTGTCCTGAAGATATCATGAATGAAAAACTGGTTGCTGATGTTTTTCATATGCCATGCAAAATTATTGAAGATCCTTTATTCGGTACACCAATGTGCATTCCATACGGAAAGGGGAGAATCGCGAAAAATGGCTTACCCACAGCACAATATGCCTAACCTTAACGGCTGGTCCCTTTTGGAAAAGACTGATATTGAAAAACGCTCCAGCTTTAAATTCCATTTTTCAAATGAAAAGGCTGCCTTTCCGGCGTCTCTCCTATTAAATAAAGAACTCATGCTTTCCTATATGGAAACCGTGGGTGAAAAAATCGGTTCCAAAGAGAAAAGAGTCATCGCCTCTATGTTCTTTAAGCGCTATGTTTTCTGCATTCTCACCTCTTCCCTTTATGCCTTGTCAATGCTGAATAAGCAGTTTGATATTCGTCTGGAAAATGTGGTGATCATTGAAGAGGAAGATAGCGAAAAAGAACACAGCTGGCTGCCGTCTTTTTCTCTGCAAAACAGTGATGGGATGCCTATGGCCGGAAACCGGGAAAATTGGAGATCATCGGTTGTTGAAACACTTTTCGCCAAAAACATATCGGTGATGCTGGATTACTTGGCTGCAAGCACAAAAGCATCGAAAGCAATGCTTTGGGAGAATGCATTAATTTATATCGCCTGGCTATATAACACGTGGAAAGGCGAGAACCATCCTTCTGAAATTCATGAAAGGTTGATAGACGACTACCAATTTCTTATGGAGCAGGCGCAAGGCTTTCACTTTGGAGCAGCCTCCAATCCTTTCATCGAATTAGCTGCCAGATATGAAGACCATCAATTTCAGCAGCGAAAAACATGCTGCCTGTACTACCGGACAGACGGTGGCACTTGCTGCAATACATGCCCATTAAAAAAAGCCGACTGATCTTCTGAATATCAGCCGGCTTTTGTTTGTATGATAAGTATAATGGGTATCACAAGAATAAAGAGATTGAAGGAGGGCAATATTTTGGTCATCATCTGGATTAGCATTGCAATTGTTGTCGCAGCATTGGTCTTCCTTGGAGTCTATGCTGTTAAACTAATGAAATCGAGCAAGTCAACCATCGAAAACTTAAACCGTACCACTCAGCTGATGCAGGCGGAAGTAAATGACGTCACGAACCAGACCGCACTGCTCAATGAAAAAACCGAGTATTTGAAATACGACGTCTACAATAAAACACAAAGCATCAAAAGTGTAGGAGAATCTGCAAAGGAATTAAAAGAGAACGCGACGGAGTTGTTTAAAACCGTAAAACGATAATGGCCGCAAGCCCAGTTCAGGGGCTGCGGCTTTTTTCATGTTTAAAGTTTTACAAGACCGTCTGCAATCCGGTTATAATCTTCGATGAGGCTTTCGACCACCTGCTTTGCCGGCCTTCTTTTGGCCAGCGGGGCACCCTGCCCTGCCCATAGGGACATATACCCTTTTTCTCCCCGGCTGGCAGCAGCTTTCCTAAGGCCGGAAGTCAATGCATTTTGAATGGGGTATGGAGGAAGGTTGTCAACCGCTGTCATCTCTTCCATAAAAATATTTGTAATGCCTCTTGCCATTTTGCCCGAAAACGCTTTGGTCAGCCTCATATCCGTTTCCTTCGATTCCAGCACGGCTTCTTTATGCAAATGATGAGCTCCGCTTTCTTCTGCTGTTAAAAAAGCGGTACCCAGCTGGACAGCGCTTGCCCCAAGCGCCAAGGCGGCAGCCATTCCCCTGGCATCCATGATCCCGCCGGCGGCTAATACTGGAATAGAAACCGCATCAGCAATTAAGGGAATCAAGGTCATTGAGCCAATCAGTGCCTGCTCTTCGCTTCCAAGAAATGTCCCTCTATGGCCCCCTGCTTCACTTCCCTGGGCCGAGATAGCATCGATGCCTACTGCTTCGAGACGGACCGCCTCTTCCACGGTGGTGGCAGTGGCAATCGTAACCACGCCTTCTTGTTTCAGCCTGTCGATTATTTCTTTGGTCGGCGCATTGAATGTAAAACTGATGACTGGTACTTTCTCTTCCATTACCACATCCAGCTGATCCTGAAAATGAGACGTCCATCCGGTAAACCGGGACGACTTCTCCATTCCCAGCCTTTCTTTAAATCCTTCGAGTGTTGCTTCCATTTTTTCAGTCTGATCTCTGTCAAACGTAAATTCCTCGGGCAGAAAAAGGTTGACTGCAAAGGGCTTGGCCGTCATTTCCTTGATGCTCTTGATTGCGGCTTTTACGTCGTTGGGCGCCATATAACCCGCTCCCAACGTACCTAATCCGCCGGCATTGGAAACTGCCGCTGCTAACTCCGGCGTTGCCGGGCCACCGGCCATTCCAGCCTGCACAATAGGATATCGAATGCCGCACAGTGAAGTAAAAGATTCATTCATAGCTACACCGCTCCATCCTTATTTTTTTGATATGTACTTCTCCAACAAGTGTAACAAAAAACGAGATGTCCAAAAAGTCTGGAAGCCGTTGATTTTCGTTCAAGGCCGCTCGCTTTCCGTGGGGCGTGCGGTGAGCCTCTTGGCGCAAGCGTCTGCGGGAGTCTCACCTGTCACGCTAGTCCCACAGGAGTCTCGCGCCTTCCACTACAATCAACTTTTCATGGAAGATTTTGTACGCAAAAAGGGGATGCCTGAAGGTCCATTTTTGACTTTCAGGACAGCCCCTTACGTTTTAATCTGGTTGAACTGACGATAGACCTCCTCAATCACCCGCTGGATATTCTCCTGTTTATATCCGCATTCCCTCATGGCTCTGGAAATACAGTCGGCCACCTCCTCTTTTTCTTGTTCCCCTCTCATTCTCATAAGCACCTCATTGATTTTTTTGTTTCTCGCCAGCTCATCCATTCTCCTCACCCGCCCGCTTTTTTTGATAAATGTATGACCATAAACATAGAAAAAGACCCTTGAGACAGGGCCTTTCTACGAGCAGTATGATTTATTTTTTTCCTTTTCTTACTTTAAAGACGATCACAATGAAAAGGATGACAATGGCGCCAATGGCAATCCCTCTCGTAAATGGAGCGGCAATCGTTTTAATGTCTTCCCAATTGCTTCCCAGCTGGCTTCCCAGATAGATAAATAAAATCGACCAGGGAATGATAGCCAGCAACGTATAGATCGTGAATTTAGAAAATGACATTTTTGCAATGCCTGCGGGAATTGAAATGGCATGCCGGACAACAGGAATGAAACGGGCAAAGAAAATGACACCATTGCCGTATTTCTCAAACCAGCTTTCTGATAAATCAATCTGTTTCTGACTGATCAGGATATACCTTCCGTACTTTTCCAAAAAGGGTCTTCCGCCATAATATCCCATCCAATATAAAAACAGCTGTGCGATGGTTCCTCCGATTGTTCCGGCAATAACTGAACCGGCAAAACTCAGATGTCCCTGCGAAATGAGATAGCCCGCATACGACAAAACCAACTCGCTTGGAATAACCTCTACCATAAGACCAAGCGCAATTCCGAGATGTCCAAGCCCCACAATCCACTCCAAAAGTGACAGTACCATTTCTTTCATTGCGTTTACCTACTCTCTGTATAGTAATAGCTTGTCCGGTATTACCGGCTGCCCAGCACGAACCCAGCCAACGCAGCCAGTATGCCGACGATGTAACTCAGTGACAAATATAGAATCAGCACGTTCCATTGCTTTTTTCGATAAAAATGAATGTTCTCCAGCTTAAGTGTGGAGAACGTTGTGAATGCCCCCATAAATCCTATTCCAAAAAACAGTCTGATAGAATCAGAAGGTTCCATTCCAGTAAGCCATCCAAGCAAAAAGGAGCCTGTAATGTTCACAAACAACGTTGCCAGGGGAAATGCAGTAACCGTATGTTTTTTCACCCATTGGCCAATTCCGAAACGGAACACAGCGCCAAAAAATCCCCCCGCAGCCACAAGCAACATGTGAGTCACAATGCGGTCCCTCCATTGGCGACTCCGATTCCTAAACGAAAACCTGCCCAGGACATGAAAAGTCCGCCGATTAAGCTGAGCAAGATGTAAAGAAGAGCCGTAGCGGTCTGTCCGGTTTGGAAGAGCTGAATGTTTTCTACACTAAAGGTGGAAAACGTGGTAAACGAACCGATCAGACCCGTACCAACGACCAGGGATGTATACGGATTTGCGGATGAGCGTCTCCCGAGCCGAAACGTAAGATAACCAAGCGCAAATGATCCGGCCATGTTGGTCAGGAAGGTAGCAAGCGGAAATCCGCCTCCCCAGATATCACTCACCGCAAGGCCCAGTCCATAGCGCAGAAGCGCTCCGGCCATACCTGCAATCCCTACCCAAATATACAAAAGCACAAGCTTTCAATCCTTTCTTTATGCGCGCTCATTAAACAAAACAGACTCCTGCAGGAAGTCCTGCAGGAGTTCAATATCTCCGTTATTCAGTTTATCATGTTTACTTTCAGGTGAACAATAATCAATCATGTTTAAAGATCGTCAAATCCATTTGCATCCGATACCTTTGTATATTGCCGGGGCTTTTGTTCGAAAAAATCACTCTTGCCGCTGTCCACATGCTCGTACGCCCTGATCCATTTCATCGGATTTTCCCTGAATCCCTGGAACGGCCGTTCTACCCCGAGTTCATTCACTCTTTTGTTGGCCATAAATTTAATATACGCTTCAAGCTCCGGCATGTTCAGTCCGGCAAATCGGTCACCGATGATGTAGCGGGCCCACTGTATTTCCAGCTCTGCCCCCTTTTTAAAGGTTTCCTGTACGAAACGCTCCGTTTCTTCATTGTCCAATTCCGGTACTTCTTTCAGCAATTCTTTAAAGATTTGGCAAAACAGCCGGACGTGAAGCTGTTCATCACGATTAATATAATTAATCATCGTGCTCGTACTCATCATTTTTTGGTTTCGCGCCAGGTTGTAGAAAAAGGCAAAGCCCGTATAGAAATTCAAGCCTTCTAGGACCACATCATAGACAATCGATTCCATAAATGTTCTCGATGTCGGATTTTCCGTAAACCGCGTATATCCCTCTGCTATAAAATCATTTCGTTCCCGCAGTACTTTATCATGCTTCCAGTACTCAAAGATTTCATCCTGCTTCTGCTTGTTCACAAGGCTTGAAAGCACATAGGAATAGGACTGGTTATGGACGACCTCCTGGAAGGAAAGCACAGTCATCAGCGCTGAAAGGCTTGAATCGGTGAGATACTCGGCAGCCCTGGAAGAATAGTCGGTTTGAATGCTGTCCAGAAAAGCCAAAAGCCCGATAATTTTGTTAAATGTATCCTTCTCCTCGCCGGAAAGCTGCTGATATTGCTTTACGTCGCCGGACATATTGATCTCAAACGGAGTCCAAAAATTAGCCAGCATATTCTTGTACATCGGATAAGCCCAACTGTACCGGACATCATCCCAGTTCAGTACGTTTGAACTTCTGCCATTCAGAATTCCCGTTGATGCATTCGGGGCGGTTACATCGTATAATTCTCGTTTGCTTAATGTTTTCATCCTTATCCTCCTAGCTCGAACAGCTTTCACAGTCTTCAAGTTCCGAAACGGATGTTGACCGCGTATAGTACGTGGTCTTCAACCCTGATTTCCAGGCGGTCATATGAAGATCCAGCAGCTCTTTTGCCTTGATCGTACTCTTCACATAAAAGTTAAAGGAAATCGATTGGTCCACATGCTTTTGCCTTGCCGCATTTTGTTTAATGCTGAAATGCTGATCCACTTCATACGCCGATTTATAATACCAGTTCGTCAGGGGTGTCAGGTCGGGAGCGGTAACCGGAATTTTAAAATCCTTTTTCTCTTCTGAGTACTCTTTTTTGAAAATGGGATCCACAGAAGCAGTTGAATTCGCGATCAGGCTTGTTGTCGCATTCGGTGCAACCGCCAGCAGCCAGGCGTTTCGGATACCCGAAGCCTGAACCTCTTCCTTGAGCTTCAGCCATTTTTCAGACTGGTAGCCTCTTTGCTCAAAATAAATCCCGGTCTCCCAGTCAGACTCTTCAAAAGCCGGGTAGGAGCCTTTTTCTTTTGCCAATTCATTGCTGGCTTTGATGGTCAGGTAATTGACTTTTTCATACAATTCATCATTATATTGAACCGCTTCTTCCGATTCCCAGCGGATACCTTCAAGAGCCAGAAGATGATGAAGGCCAAACGTGCCGAGTCCGATCGCCCGGTACTTTTGGTTAGTGAGCACGGCCTGCTTGACTTCAATGCGGTTTTCGTTCAGATCAATCACATTATCCAGCATCCGGACTTGAATCGGAATAAGGCGTTCAAGGACATCCGCCTTTACTGCCCTGGCAAGAGAAATGGAACTTAAATTACAAGTTACATAGTCGCCGGGCCGTTTGGTGATGATAATCTTTCCATCCTCGGTGATCTCTTCCTCCACGGTTGTGGCTGAACCGTTTTGCGCGATTTCGGTACACAGATTGCTGCAGTAGATCATCCCTTTGTGCTTATTTGGATTGGTACGATTCACCGTGTCCCGGTAAAACATATAAGGCACTCCTGTTTCGAGCTGGCTTCTCATGATGCGTTTAAAAATCTCGATTGCCGGCACAACATAATAGCCACCGGACCCTTTTTCACCAAAATATCCCTGATCTGCCGCGTGAACACATTCCTCGTACTTTTGCCGGAAGCTTCCCTCTCCAGGCACTTCATCATAATAGTCATCCAGTTCATAGCCCATTACCTTTTTGACCATGTAAGGATCAAACAAATACCAATCGTCCCGGGCCTCTGTTTTTTCCATAAACAAATCCGGGATGCAAAGGCCGAGAAACAGATCATGCACCCTTTGCCGTTCGTCCCCATTGTTCAGCTTGGCATCAAGGAATGAAAACAAATCCTTGCCAAACACATTATAGTAAATGGCGATCGCTCCTTTTCGCTGGCCCAGCTGGTCTACACTTACAGCGGTCTGGTTCAGCAATTTCGCCCATGGAATGATTCCGGAGGAATTTCCTTTGAATCCTTTGATCTCGGAGCCGAGACTTCTGATTTTACCGAGATATACGGCAATCCCCCCGCCCCCTTTGGAAAGAGTGGCTGCATCTGTTGTAGAATCATAGATTCCCCGCAAGCTGTCCTCCATCGTATCAATGAAGCAGCTGGACAGCTGTCCATAGCTTTTTCCTGCGTTCGCCAATGTCGGTGTGGCAACGGTCATGTAAAGGTTCGACATCGCCCAGTATGCTTCTTTCACCAGGCCGAGACGCTTTTCTTCAGGCTCCCTGGAGAGCAGTGTCATCGCAACGATCATAAACCGCTCCTGTGGAAGCTCGTACACGCCGCCTTCATGTGAATGAGCCAAATAGCGGTCTGCCAGGGTCCGAATTCCGATGTAGGTAAACTTATGATCCTGATCCGGATTAATTACGCTCTCAAGCTCGTTGATTTCGGCGCTGGAATACATTCGCAGGAGGCTGCTGTCGTAAATCCCCATTCCGGTCAACTGCTCAATTAGTTCATATAGTGCCCCATAAGATTGTCCGGATTCATTGTTTCTGTTCTTTGCTGCCTCCCGGTACAGCTTTTTCAGGTGGATTCTTGCTGCTACAAAGGTCCAGTCTGGCTCTTCCATGGAAATATTCTCAAGGGCATAAAGTACCCCCATGTTCAGCATCTTTTGTGTGGATTCCTCCTGATGGGCAAAACAGGAGACTTTTTCTATGTATTCATTTCTGTGCCTCAGCTGGGGAAATTCCTCTAAAATCTCCTGGAGTTCACCAATTATCTGCTGGACTCTTGAAATATCTGTAGCCATTTATAGCTCTCCTCTCTTTTTCAAACAAAAATAAAAGGCCCATCCATTGGATGAGCCCAAAAACGACACGTAGTATGTAAAAAACAAAAAGCAGATTGGTGCCGCTTTTGTTTCTCACTCCCCGAAGAATCAAAACCGTGAAACAAATGGCAGGTCTACTGGCTACTGCTTCATCCTACTCCGGACCTTCCCATGTAAAAGCCACAGCTTTGTGCGCGGCCTTTACACAGTGGATCTCCGTTTCGTCCACATGACAGTTGCGGGGACAGCTCCGGAATTGCACCGGATTCCCTATTAAGTCTTTAACAGACACCTATTGTTTCATAATACTATATTTAGTTCCTTAAACCCTACTTTCACACTAAATATAGTAATTGTCAATACCTTTTCTTTATTTATTGTTATCCCAGATGGTACGTGCACAATATTTTATAATATCCCTTCGCCGGATAATGCCGATGAAATGGCCGTCATCATCCGTTACAGGTATAAAATTTTGGTCGGTTGCAAGCGTGATTAAATCTTCCATATTTGAATTAATGGAAACCGAAATATTATTCACCCGCTGCGGTACATCCTTTAACTTTGTTTTCACTACATCATGGAAACCAAGATCAAAAGCCTCTTTCAGTTTCCACAGCAAATCCCCCTCTGTCAAAGTCCCGACATATTGTCCCTCCTCAGAAACGAGGGGAACAGACGTATATTTGTGATACGAAAGCTTTTCCAAAGCCTGCCTAATGGTCGATTCAGGATTCAAATATTTTACCTCATCTTTAGGCAATAGATAAAAAGCGATGTTCATGCTGTGATCTCCTTTAACCCTTAATTGCAGCTGTTCATTATATACTATAGCAAAAAGGATGGTCTTCTTTCACACAAAAAAAGCCCTGAGAAGGACTCTTATGCTTTATTTTTATTCCCACACTAAGAAGGTGTTAAACTTTTTTACCCGGTTCTATGACAGCATCCTGTTGATAGAGCCAGCTTTTATACTCTTCTTCAAGTTCGGATAATGGCGATTCCAGCTCCTTGCTGATCCCGGCCTTTTTAAGCATCTGAATCAAAAATTTTTTTCTTTCTTCAATCGCTTTCCGCAATATCCCGCCCATCTGAAACCTCCCGATAAAGCGTTTTCATAATCTAGTATACGTAGCTGCCGAATAAAAAGTTTCAGCGTCTGTCACGCTTAACTAAATTTATTGGAAGCTGTACCCTTTTATGACATGAGATAGGCAGAACAAGGAAATGATCTGTTACTTAGGCAAATCTTTATTGATTTCTCTTCGAACATGTCCGATTTCAGGAAGGATGAGTTTCTTCATGGCCAAAGCTACCGCGCCAGATGATCCAGGCATCGCAAAAACAGCGGTGGAATCAATGACGCCTGCAACGGCTCTGCTCATAATTGCCGCAGAACCAATGTCTTCTGTATAACTCAGCATGCGAAACAACTCTCCATATCCCGGTATTTCCTTCGTAAACAGGGGCTCCAGCGTTTCGATGGTTACGTCCCGTTTGGCAATTCCAGTTCCCCCGTTGATCAGAATAACCTCTACGTCTTCTGCCTGGCAGCCTTCAAGAACAGCGGACCGAATTTCATCCACTTCGTCTTTTACAATCGCATACTGCGAAACGCTGTGTCTATTTTGAACGAGTTGATCTTTTATTAAGATGCCGCTTTTATCGGTTTCCTCAGTCCTTGTGTCACTCACTGTAATCACTTTGCAGCTTACTGATGAAGATGATTCTTTTTTATGCTCTTCAACACTCATTTCATATCTCCTTTCCGCCATTCTACTTCTTTTTTCTTTTAATCAGCCATACCGCAATGGCAATGACGATGACGACAATAACGATAAATACCGGGGCAGATGAATTGGTTTTGCTTTCTGCTTTCTCTGCTTTTTGTTCTGATTTTTCCTTTTGTTTGGTTGCTGGCGCTTTTTCAGTGTTTTTTTCTGGTTCTTTTTTCGCTTCTTTCTTTTCTTCTGGTTGATCTACGGTAAAAGTAAATCCCTTTTCAATCACATGTCCATCGGCACCAATGATTTTATAATCCACGTTATATTTTCCGTTTTCAAACGGATCCGGTGAAGTGCCCGTCAAAACCCTGTCGTTTACAGCTGTTTTAATATCTACCGGTTTTCCATCTCTAGTTACTTTCATGGTGCTTAAATTTTCGATTTTAGTTTCAAACGTTAAAGTGATCTTATTGAGATTTTCTTGGACTACAGCGCCCTCTTTCGGATCAGAGGATTCCAGACCGGTGTGTGCAGAGACACTGGAAGCGGTTGAGAAAAAGAAAATTGCTGCCAGCAGCCATATGTATTTTTGCATGTGAACTCTCCTTTTGTGTGCTTGTCATACCTTATATACTGTACAGTAAATCCAAAAAAAAGACCACTCAGATCCAGTAATCTGAGTGGTCTTATCGGACTTATGCCTGATTAGGGCTTAGCAAAACGAGCATGCACAACCTATGATTATTAACAAAATGAACAACACCACAAGAAGAGCGAATCCATTTCCACATCCGTGTCCAAATGACATTTTGTTACCTCCTCTTTCGAGATATTTATTTAATGATCTACATCCATAACATATGAAGCGGCCAGGCTATGTGAAACGGTACAAGAGTCTATTTTTTAAAAACAAATCCATGGAATTCCTGATCTGTTTTTAGCGCCCTTTTTTGATGCTTATCCGCATTTGTCCATACATAAATGACAAGACTCCATATACTGTAAGGGAAATGTTGGAGTTTATAAAAAAAGGAGGTAAATACTATGGGATTCGCTGCAGGTGGCAGTGGTTTCGCCTTGATCGTGGTACTGTTCGTACTTCTTATCATCATTGGCTGTGCATGTGCGTTCTGCTAACAAACGAACAAGGAAAAGATGCATATCTTTTCCTTGTGCATTGATGAACTACGATTAACGCAAATCTTTTTCCAATAACCCAAAACCCATTTTTAAAGCACTGAGCGATTGCCCAGTGCTTCTTTTTGTTGTTAATCGTTATTTTCTTCCGTGTTCTTTGTTTTTTCTTTGAGCTCCCAGTAGGTTTCGAGGGCGCGCTGGCCAATGTGCTTATTGACTGCCTGTGTACCGCTATAGGGAGAGGCGTCAGGAACAATGATTGCATAGGCAATTTCCGGATCATCGAAAGGCGCATAGCCGACGAGCGTCAAATTATCCTTATCAGCGATAAAATTCCCGTTGCTGTCATATTTTTTCACCTGTGCCGTACCTGTTTTACCCGCTGGATTATGGTACTTCGGATTATTACCAAAGTACGTTGTCGCAGTCCCACCGGGCGAATGGTAAACCTCCCAGAATCCTTCCTGCACCCGTTCGATATAGCTTTTATCCATATCCAATTCATTCAGGACGTTCGGTTCAAACCGTTTGACGAGCTTACCTTCCAGATGATTTTCCGTTTGAGGCTCACGAATCTCCTTAACAAGTCTTGGCTGTACGCGGTAGCCGCCATTCGCAATCGTGGACACATATTGCACCATCTGAATGGGGGTATACGTATCAAACTGACCGATTCCCATATCTATCATATTACCGAGCTGGTCGGTGTAGCCGCCGTTATATCCTGTAGATTCGTTTGGAAAGTCAATACCCGTTTTGACTCCCAGACCGAACTGGCTGAAATAATAGCGCATCACGTCAAACCCAAGATAACGGTTGTCTCCATAAAAGCTTTTTGAACTGTAACTGAATTTACCGAGGCGCATGACAATATTGTACATATAGACATTGGATGATCGCTTCAAAGCGGTCAAATCATTGATGCTGCCCATATTCGCATGCGACTTTTTCGTCAATGATCCAAATTTCAAAGGAGCGTCATAGATGTATTCCCCAGGATGAATCACCCCTTTGTGAAGTCCCGTCAACACCGTGGCACCCTTGACAGCTGAACCCATTTCATAGGCATCGAACAAAGCACCATAAGAATCATTCACAAATGATCCATTCTTGTCCATCTTTTTCCCGGCAATCGAATAGATTTCCCCCGTTTTCGGGTTCATCATAACGATGTAGGCAGACCTCATCATTTCATTTCCGCGGTCAGCCCTGCCTTTCCTTATTTCTTCTTCCAGAATTTTTTCCATCTTTTCCTGCAGATCCATATCGATGGTCAGTACCAGATCTTTTCCGCGTTTGCCTGGGATGACTTTGGGTTCACCCAGCGTTTTTCCTGTTTTGGGGTTGGTAAGAAAAATACTTCTTTCTTTCGTTCCCCTCAGGGTCTCCTGATACTGTGCTTCAAGACCGCTGACACCAACCTGGTCTGTCAGGTCATAATTCATGGCACCGAAATATTCCTGCTGCTCTTTGGGCATTTGTTTCACGCGTCCAAAAATCGTTTTCAGCGAATCGCCAAACGGATAGGTCCTGTCAGCATCCGGCATGATATCAATGCCCGGCAGCTGATTCAGATTCTCGGAAATGATAGAAATTTCCCGATCGGTCAGGTTCTTCTTTACCGGAGAAGCAGAATAGGCATACCCGGCGTCCATTTCCCGTTTGATCGCAAGTATTTCCAGATCTTTTTTGGTAAGTGTATGTAAATCCTCCTTGGTGATCCGCTCAACCAGCAGCTTGTACTCTTTTTCATTGTTTAATTTTTTGATTTCAGCCACAGTGAGCCTTTCCTTCAGCAGTTCTGCAACCCCGTTCTTTACGATAAAAAAGTCCTTTTTATCCCGTTCCGGAATTTTTTTGCTGTCGACCTTTATGTGCTGTGAGAGCCATTTCGCTATCCTATAAGTATCCTCGGGCTTCGTGCTGCTCGTTTTGGTATAAGTCAGTGTGAAATAGGGCTTGTTATCCACAACAACACGCTGATACCTGTCCAATATTTTCCCGCGAGGCGCCTCTTTCTTTGCTTCCTCCTTTTTAATGGCTTCGGATTCCTGCCTCTTTTCCTCACCATTAACAATTTGAAGTACGCCGAGACGAAGAATCAAGATTGAAAAAAGTAAAAAAACTGCAATGAATAAGATATTAAGCCGAAAAGGGAGATGATTCTTTTTCTTTTTGGTTTGTGTCTCCATCCATCTGTCCTCCCAGGATATTTTTACAATAATATTACAGAACCTTCCACTCATAGATTACTAAATATTAATAGGAATTCCAAGTTTTTCATAGGAATTTCTTTCTAAAATATTCAGCCTATTGCTTCGATTCATATAATTTGCTATATTAATAATCCTGTTCGCAAAAAACGTGATAAAGGAGGCAGCGGATGGTTTATTGGCATCTTTTTCGCAAAAGTTTTGCCTGCAATATGCAATATCGGCTTTCACACTTGATCAACAATGCTGCATCGGCGATCTTTGGCTTCGTGTATATCGCCATTTGGACCGGTGTCCTGACGGGCAAAGAGCAACAAAGCCCGTACAGCATATTGGACATGACATATTATATGGGTGCCAGTCAATGCATCTTGTGGTGACTGTCTTTCTGACTGCAGGACTGGGAATCCAGCTCGGTGTCCGGAACGGCGCCATATCGATTGAACTTGCACGGCCGGTCAGCTATTATTTTTATATTGTATCCCAGGAGGCTGGAAGAATCGCCTACAATGCCTTATTCAGAAGCCTCCCCATTGGACTGATTTTCTCACTGACAGTTGGTTTTTATGTACCCTCCCACTGGACCACGCTTGGTTACAGCCTGCTTTCCCTTCTTCTCGCCATCGGCATTTCACTGAATATCTTTTATTTGATTGGCATCAGCTCTTGCTGGACCACAGAAATATCATGGGCTCATTTTATTATTCTCACCTTAATGTTCTCTCTTGGAGGACAAATGGTTCCGCTTACGTTTCTGCCTGAATTTCTGTCCCAGCTGGCAAAGTGGCTCCCTTTTGCCGGTGTCGTATATTACCCGGTTCTTATTTTTCTGCAAAAAGCGGATCATTCGGTACTGCTTTTGCAAGCGGGGTGGCTGCTTGTTCTTTTTTTCGCAAATCATTGGATAACCGCTGCCGCACGGCAAAAAGTCGAAATTCAGGGGGGATGAAAATTGAAGCTATACATAAAACTTGTGAGTGCGAGCATCCGCTCCCGCATGCAGTACAAGATGAACTTTGTTTTTTCCATGGTCTCCTACGGAATCGTTATGATGATTGATTTTTTGATGCTCGCTGCTCTATTAAACCGTTTCAATGAAGTCAAGGGCTGGAATCTGTATGAAGTCGGCATTCTTTACGGCATTTCTTCTGTCTCCCTTTCCCTGTACCGAACCGTCGCTCCTGAAATTCATGAGTTTGAAAAGTATATGATTGAAGGGGAATTTGATAGTTTGCTGATCCGGCCGGTATCCCCTCTTGTGCTGTTGCTTTCAAAAAACCTCGACCTTTCAAGAATTGGAGGGGCCCTGCAAGGAATGATCATCATCGCTCTTTCGCTGTACCACGTCAGCCACACACATTCCATCACGCTACTGCTCATTTATCTTCCCGTCATCCTGGTATGCGGTTGGGTGATCTCGTTTTCGCTCGCTTTAGTGACGGCAACCATTGCATTTTGGACCCAGCGGATTAAGGATTTTCAAACGTTCACCTTGTACGCCCCCTTTAATGCCGCTAATTATCCGATGAACATTTATCCCGGTTGGCTGAAATTTATTTTTTTCACTGTCATCCCTGTGGCTTTTATCAATTATGTTCCTATGCTGTTTTTACTGAACAAAAGCGGAAACATCTATTATCTGCTCCTGCCCGTTCTTGTGGCATTATTATTTTTTTATTTGGCATTGGCTTTTTGGAACTTTGGAATCCGTTTTTATCATAGTACCGGAACATAAAAGGAGGAGATCTTAAATGATTGAAGCTAACCAGCTTACAAAAAACTTCAAGATGTACCCGTCAAAACGCGGAATCCTGAACAGTATGCGTTCTTTATTTTCCGCAAAGTATGAGATCAAACATGCGGTGGATGCCATTTCATTTAAAATAAATGAGGGGGAATTTGTAGGCTACATCGGTCCTAACGGTGCAGGCAAATCCACAACGATCAAGATGCTGTCAGGAATTCTTCATCCCAGTTCAGGAACAGCTACTGTTCTAGGCATCAACCCACAAAAGGAACGGAAACAGCTTGCCCGGAACATCGGAATCGTTTTTGGACAGCGAACTCAGCTATGGTGGGATCTCCCCGTTAAAGATTCGTTTGAAATCCTGAAAGCGATGTACAGGATTAGTGAACAAGATTACCGGCGCTTTTTGAAGAAGTATGATGACATCCTTGAAATCGGCAGGTTTCTTGAAACTCCTGTCAGAAAGCTGTCTCTTGGCCAGCGGATGCGCGCTGATCTCGCAGCTGCCATGATTCACAATCCATCCGTTCTCTTTTTGGATGAACCGACCATTGGCCTGGATGTAGTAGCCAAGAAAAACATCCGGGAATTCCTGAAAGAAATGAACAGGTCTCATCAAAAAACCATTATTCTGACCACACATGATATGGATGATATTGAACAGTTATGCAGCCGAGTGATAGTGATTAATCAGGGAAAAACCGTACTGGATGGTTCTTTGGAACAGCTGAAAAACGATATTGGACTGCCAAGCATTCTAAAAGTCCTTTTTGATGAGCGCGTAAACCCGAAGAACATAATCGGAGTTGAAAAAATAGAGCAGATCGGCTCCGAATTAACCATTCTGTATGATCGTTCAAAAATCACATCTCCGGCTCTGTTGCAGGAGATCTCCCAATGGGGTACTCCAAAGGACATTCAGATGAAAGAGCCCGAAATTGAAGAAGTTATACAATACTTTTATTAAAAAAGCACCGCTTGGGCAAGCGGTGCCTTCTTTCTTTTTATGATAATTTAGAGATTGTTTTTTCGGAGAGCCATTCTTCAAGCTGATCGTACATGTTCATGGCATCCTCAACTCCACGCTCATAAAGGGCATTTAATTTTACCGGATTCCGCTCGGCTCTGCCAACCTCCATTTTTTCTTTTGGCCGAATGACAAATACCTCATTTTTCTTCTCAAGATCTTCAATGTATTCCATCGTCTCATTATAATGTTCATAACGTTTCAGCAGTACCTCAGCCATTCCAGGATGCCTGCTGTAGATTCTCTTAGCCAGCCATTCCATCCTGGTTTTACTTTTTCGGTATCCTTCGTTTTGGGTCAACACAATGACATTGCTCAGGTTTCCATCTTTTCTCGCTTTCAGAATGGGAACCGGATCAGCTACACCGCCATCAAACAATTTATTTCCCTGATATTCAATAACAGGAGCCATAAAAGGCAGAGAAGCCGAAGCCCGCAGGACCGTAAGTATTTCCTTTTCATGGTCGGCCTTTTCAAAATATACTGGCTCTCCTGTTTCACTGTCTGTCGTTCCGATCACAAAACGTTCTTTCGCCTCTTTAAATCTTTTAAAATCAAACGGTACATGGATATTCGGAATTTCATCAAAAATGAGATCCATCCCAAAAAGACCTTTGCCCCTGAGCAACCAATTTTTATAGGAAATATATTGCGGATGGCGAACAAAATCAATGTTCACTACCCGGTTTCTTCCCCTTTGCCTGGAGAGATAGGAAGTGGCGTTGCAAGCACCGGCAGAAACACCAATGATATAAGGAAAATAAAGTTCCTTGTCCATAAAAAAATCCAGGACTCCCGCCGTATAAACGCCTCTCATTCCTCCGCCTTCGAGGACAAGACCTGTTCCATTCATCCTAAATCCCTCTTTTCTATATAATAGTACACTATATGTAATAAAAAAGAAAAAAGCCAATGTTATGCTTTGGCCCCCAGTTTATATTTGAAAAGCGGATATACTCAAAAAGCACACCCGCTCCTTACCTTAGATTAAACCAGCATATTTTAAGCCATGCCAGATTCCGTCTTCCCCAACCGGTTTAGTTACATAGTTCGCTGCACGTTTGGCTTCCGATCTTCCGTTGCCCATGGCAATTCCCATTCCAGATGATTGAAGCATTTCGATGTCATTTAACGCATCACCAAAGGAAAAGGTGTTTTCTCTATGAATGGTGGTGCGCTTCAGGAGTTCTTCAATTCCCTTCGCTTTAGATCCTCCATATGGCATTACATCAATTGCATGCTGATGCCAGCGGATAAAATCAAACGTCCCTTTGTATCCGGTGCGATAAGGCTGCTCAAAATCTTCATCACAGAACAACAGCGCCTGATAAACATCATTGCTATGATAGTAGGTTCGATCAAACTGAGGATACTCCGGCAGAAGATGTTTCGTACTTTGATAAACGACTTCTGCATACTCAAGATTCGTTGTCGCACTGGTATGATCGAGGAAAACGAGAGGATGCCCTGCTTCCACAGCAAGCTTCTCAAGCTGCTTCAACCGTTCAACATCCAGGTTGGTTTTATAAATCACTTCACCTTCAAAAACAACATACGAACCATTAAAACTGATAAACGAATCCATTTCCAATTCTTTCAGCAGATGTTCAAACATAAAAGGAGCCCTTCCCGTTGCAATTCCTGTATGAACGCCATTTTGCCTTAATTTATGAAGAGCTTCTTTTGTAGAATCCGGAATCTTTCCGGTAGTTTCGTCAATCAATGTTCCGTCAATATCAAAGAACACCATTTTATCTCTCATCTCTACCACTCCTTATTTCTCTTCCTATATGATGAATTTTTACACGCCGTCTGTCAACTCCTTGAATTCAAAAAGAAAAACCCTCCGATCCTCGAAGGGTTCATACATATTAGGAATTTGGATTCGCTGCAGTCTGCATATTTTTGCGTTTACGGTTCAACACAATGCTCTGGACTGTCATGAAAATGTTACCCACAATCCAGTACAGCGGCAATACAGCAGATAACTTCCATGCCGAGAATACGATGATCATCGGCATAATATAGCCCATCATCTGTATTTGCGGATTGACCTGCTCGAGCTGCCTGTTGATGATTTTGTATTGAATAAAAGTTGTAATGGCTGCAATAATTGGCAGGATGTGTGTGGGATCAGGTGTCCCAAGATTAAACCAAAGGAAATTATGTGCGGCAATCTCTTTTGTACGAATGATCGCATAGTAAAAAGCTAAAAGGATCGGCATCTGGATTAACAGCGGCATACATCCCATTGAAACGGGGTTTACGCCATGCTTTTGATACAATGCCATAACTTCCTGCTGCATTTTCACTTGGGTTTCTTTGTCTTTTCCCTTGTATTTTTCCCGGATGCGCTTCATTTCCGGCTGAAGCTCTTTCATTTTTTGCTGATTTTTTGTCTGCGAAATGGTGAATGGCAATAACAGACAGCGAATGATAATGGTCAAGAAAATGATAGCCAGTCCATAATTCCCGTTAAAAAAAGTAGCTACAAACTGTATCACTTCAGAGAACGGATAGACAAAATAATGGCTCCAAACGCCGTGACTTTGTGAATTAACCGGTGCTCGGCTACAGCCGGCAAGCACCCATATTCCCAAAATAGCAATTAAAAATTTTAATCCGTGTGCGAGTCCTGATCGTTGTTTCTTTTGTTTCATTCCATTTCCTCCTTGTTGTTTGTCCATCTATGAAAAAGAACAAGAAGGAATGGCTGTCATTATCATCCGGTGCTTCTTTTCGGTATTTCCGAAGAGCAATCCGGTTTCTCATGAAACAAAAGTTTTGAACAGTGCTCGGTGTATTTTGAAGTTTGTGCGTGCAGGCTGTATCTGAAATTCTTAACTGGCTGCTTCGCTTTATGGTATCAGGACACTGCATGATCAGGTGCCTGCTGATGCCCAGCAGCGCCAGCGTAAGACCCAATGAAATCAGCATAACATCCATTTCACACAAAAGTTCAAGAATCGGTTCGATTGGACTCACCCCCTTTTGATACAAGTATAACTCCTTAAAGGCTAAAAAGATAGCACCTGGAGCGGGTGTCAAAGAATCGACAGAAATAAAGCGCCGTGTGGGAGGTCATCACGGCGCCTGATAAAGTATAGGGGGATAACATACTATACGAAAACCTTTATAAAATGTGACTGAAAAAATTTTATTATTACCATGCATATTTTCAAAGTAGTAATACAAACTAGTAGTACAAGGAGGTGATACATATGGCACGAAACAACAACTCTAACGAATTATTGGTGAATGGAGCTCAACAAGCTCTTGACCAAATGAAGTATGAAATCGCTTCTGAATTTGGTGTACAACTAGGTGCAGACACTACTTCTCGCGCTAACGGATCTGTTGGTGGTGAGATCACTAAGCGTCTTGTACAAATGGCTGAACAACAACTTGGTGGCGGATTCCGTCGTTAATCTTTACTCTCCTAAGAAAGAGTGGGACAAGCTCCCGCTCTTTTTTGTGCACAAAAATAGCCAGGGTTCTTGTATCCCTGGCTGGAAAAAGGTAATTTCATTATAACACGATGAACTCCAATTAAAAAAGAAAAGACTTCTTCGAAAAAATATTTTTATTGCTCCCATGGTTTTTGAGTGCCAAATTCCTCGGCAAGCCTTTTACTGTTCTCTCTTCTCTTCCTTCGGTTAACAGCTCGTTCGCCGGCTCCCTGGTGAAGCCATTTTTCTTCTGCGGATTCCGGCACAGCCCGTGGAACAGGTGCCGGTTTACCGTCTTCCCCAAGTGCTACAAAGGTTAAAAAAGAAACGGCACACACTTTTCGTTCTCCTGTAAACAGGTTTTCAGAAATAATCTTCACAAATACTTCCATTGAGGTTTTATGTGTCCACGTGACAAAGGATTCCAGACATACGGAATTCCCTACCCTGATGGGATGTAGAAAATCCACAGAATCTGTTGATGCGGTAACCACATTGCATCTGGCATGCCGGATGGCAGATATTGCGGCCACATCGTCAATATAGGCCATTAATTTCCCCCCGAATAATGTGCCGTGATTATTGGTGTCCGGGGGCAGCACCACACTTGATTTGACCGTTCTCGATTCTCTTACAAATTTCTCTGCTATCATGCTTATATATCACACTCCTATATAACATTATATAAAAAAAACCTTTGCAATAAAGCAAAGGTTTTCAATGATTTACTTTTTGACGACAGCATGCCCGCCAAATTCATTACGGAGTGCTGCTACTACTTTCCCATGGAATGTATCGTCCTCAAGTGATCGGAACCTCATAAATTGGGATAATGCAATGACAGGAGCTGTTGCCTGATAATCAAGCGCAGCTTCAATGGTCCATATGCCTTCCCCTGACGAATGCATGACTCCCCGGATATCTTCCAGCTTCGGCTGCTTGGAAAATGCATTCTCCATAAGCTCCATGAGCCAGGAACGAATAACCGAGCCATTATTCCATACTTTCGCAACTGCTTCATAATCATAGTCAAAGTCACTTTTATCCAGGATTTCAAACCCTTCAGCAATCGCCTGCATCATGCCATATTCAATTCCGTTGTGGACCATTTTCAAAAAGTGACCGCTTCCCGCTTTCCCGGTTTTCATAAATCCGTTTTCGATGGAAATTTTTTCATAAAGGGGGGCGATATACTCCACGGCTTCTTCATCTCCACCAACCATAACACAAACTCCGTGACGTGCACCTTCCGTACCGCCGCTCGTTCCGCAATCCACCAGGTGAATTCCTTTTTCCTTCAATTCCTCATACCTTCTCAGTGTATCCTTGTATTTTGAATTACCTGCATCAACAATGATATCTCCTGAATCAAGATAAGGAACAATCTCCCCGAGAACACTGTCTACAACAGGTCCGGCAGGAACAAGCAGAATGATGGCTCTGCGGCCGGTGAAGCTTTTGGTCAAATCTTCAAGAGAATGGGCTCCGGTAGCACCATGAGAAGATATTTTATCAACGGTTTCCTTATTCGTATCAAAAGCGATCACTTTAAAATCGTGATCAAGCATATTTTGGGCAATATTAAAACCCATTTTTCCCAAACCAACTAGACCGATTTCCATTTACATCACTTCCTCTGTATTCTTTGGCTTTCCTACTCCACTAGTTATTCCACAAAAGGATAACCTTTAACCTGAATTTAACGAATGATTCCTTTGTGGTTGGCCACGCTAATAAAGGGAGGTGATCGTATGACAAAGAAAAGCAGCGGAAAAGGGCGGGCAGCAACAGGAGTAACGCCACAAGGAACAAGTGAGGATGCTGAATTCGCTCAAGACCCGAAAACCGAACTTGAAAACCGGGCAAAAAAAAGCAATACGAAACGTTAATTCAAAGGAAAAATTTATGCACGGTGTATCACACGTATACTTCCGTGCTTTTTTTGTACACATTGCTGGAAAATAATATAAAAAGTAATGTAAAACAATCGAAGTCCTGAACGATATAAATACTAGAACAACTACTTTCAGAATAAAGGACGAAGCAATGGCGAAGGCAAAAAGGCTAGAACAGCTATTATTATTTATTAACCAAAAAAAGCAGTTTACATTGAAGGAACTGGCTGATGAATTTAAGGTCTCTGCAAGGACCATCCAACGCGACCTGCTGCATTTAATGGATCGGGGCCTCCCCATCCTATCTGAATACGGTCCGCATGGCGGCTACACGCTGATGCGAGAGAAAATACTTCCTCCAATCGGATTCTCCGAACCGGAAGCCCTGTCTTTTTTATTTGCCCTTCAATGGCTTGGAGAGAGTGATTCTTTCCCTTATGCCAAGGATGCCCATTCCGCTAGAGAAAAGCTGATGAATTATTTGTCAGATGACGGCATAAAACAATTGAGCAACATTGAAAAAAAGTGGCAAGGCAATAGGCCACTTTCTGACCAGGTTCCTGTTCATTTGTCGTTGTTCTTCAAGGCGGCCATGGAACAGCGCATAATCACTGTTGAGTACGAATGGTCAGGAGATCTCAGAATTAGCATCCTTCAACCGATTGGAGTTATTGAGAATGGGTACAACTGGTATTCTCCCTGTTATAACCCTGCTGAAAAAACGGTTCATCTGTTGAATCTAAAAAACATAAAGACTGCAGTAATCGAAAATGAATGTCACCATGTAAACGAATATTCAGCTCTCCCCGTCAGTCAATGGAATGAGCTTGTTTCTCCTCAAAAGAAGCTCAACCTGCATGTGACGCTTAATAGTAACGGAGCAAACAAAGCGTTGAATCACCCTGTTTTATGCAGAAGCACCAAATTATCCTCCAAAAGCTCAGGACAAATTCAAACGATTATTCCACGGGAGGCTCTCCCCGTTTATGCCGAGTGGATATGGGCGTTCGGAGCTGATGCCTATGTGGTCAGCCCTTCTGAATTAGTGGATTATTTACGTGCAAAAACAGACGAAATGGCCCAAATCTATGAAACGATAACAGCAGCTCCGAAAGTTTGAAAGTTATTTTACTCATAAAAGTCGCCAAAAAGGAGTATAATGTAAGTATTACACTTAAGGGGGATACTCATGGCCTTTTTTTCCAAGAACCCGATCGAACCAGTTCCTGATGTAGAAACTAAAGTTTGGGCATGTGAAAATGAAGAGTGCACATGCTGGATGAGAGCTGATTACTCGCTGAAAGAAACACCTGATTGCCCGATTTGCAAGTCAAAAATGACTCAGGAAATCCGCATGCTCCCGGAGCTGAAATAAAGAGATGAGGACCATATGCCCCGCAATAAGCGAGAGGCATATGGTCCTTTTTCTTGTCAGGCTAAAGGTTTATCATTATTTCAGGCAGGGTATAGAAAAACTATGAAAAGGAGGAGTTCGACGATGAACAAAGAATACACAACTACAACTAATAACAGCAAAGAAAAATCCGGATTTACCACAGGTGTTCTTGTTGGGGGCTTGGTCGGAGCCGCAACTGCTCTTTTATTAACACCAAAATCCGGCAAAGAGATGCGAGCCGGCATATCCAGCCAAACTTCGAATCTGAAAGAAAAAACCATGCAAATGAAAGATGAAGCCAAACTTCAAACGCAATTGGGAACAATGGCCGGCAAAGAGAAAGCATCAAATATGATGGACTCAGTAAAGGATAAAGCAAACCAGGTAACATCACAGGCAAAAGAAAAAGTAAGCTCCATGAAAAACAAGAAAAATAATAATACGCCTACTGTTGAATCAGAGCCTGGGCTTCCCCCTTCTCCGGAAGCATCCAAACCCACTCTTGGCGAATAAAAGAAACGAGCCCCTAATAGACTAACCTAAGTAAATGAGACACAATAAAACACCTTCGAAATGTTACACTTAAAACAAGTGAGAATTCGGAGGTGTTTTTGCATGGGCAAAAACGTATATTCAAGTGAAGTGAAGTGGGCTGTGATTAAAGATAAAATGAGCGGCCAATTGACCAACCAGGAGATTATGGAAAAGCACGGGATTAAGAACAAAACGCAAATTAGTACCTGGATGAAATGGTATAAAAATAATGAGATCCATCGGTTTGATCAGCCGATTGGAAAGCAATACACCTATGGGCTTGGTCCAGACATCCTGAGTGAGGAAGAGAAAAAAGAGAAGAAATATGCCCATTTAAAACAGGAGAACGAAATCTTAAAAAAGTACTTGGAGATGGTAAAGGAGTTGAAAGAGAAGTAGTCCTGCAGCTTGTGGAGAAATTGCGGAAAAAGTATACGGTCTCTGCCGTTCTATCCGTATTAAATGTGCCGCGGGCGAATTACTATCGCTGGGTCAAGACGCTTCCGTTGAAATCATTAAGCAGAGAAGAAACGGTCATTAGTTCATTGTGCAAGGAAACAAAATATCGATATGGACACCGCAAAATCAAAGCCTTATTATGGCGTCAGCACCAAGTAAAGCTCAATCGAAATACCGTTCAGCGCATAATGCAGAAACATCATCTTCAATGCAGGGTAAAGCCGAAAAAAAGATGGAAATCCCAAGGAGAAACGATCGTGGTGGCCCCCAACCTATTAGAGCGAAATTTTCGGGCCAGCGCGCCCAATCAGAAATGGGTGACGGATATTACCTATATTCAATATGGATCGTCTACCCTTTATTTATCGACGGTTATAGATTTATATAATAACCAAATTGTAGCCTATAAACTCTATACACATCAGCAAACCCCCTTAGTCATGGATACGCTAAAAGAGGCTTTGGACCATAGAGGGAACCCGAAAGGGGTAATTCTCCATTCCGATCAGGGCAGTGTGTATACTTCCTATGCCTTTCAGAACTTTGTGAAAGAGGAAGAAGTAATCAGCAGCATGTCGCGAAGGGGCAACTGTTGGGATAACGCCGTCATCGAGTCGTTTCATTCCAATTTAAAATCGGAACAATTTCAGTATGTAAAATTCAATTCTTTATCTTTAGATAAGGTACGTGAGCAAATTGACCATTATATAAACTACTACAATGAAGAAAGAATACAAGAAAAATTAGGCTACCATTCACCCATGGAATTTGGTCGAATGGCAGCCTAATAAAGGTGTTTTATTCTTGTCTCATTTCAATATGGCAGTCTACTAAAGGCTCGTTTTTTTTATTTTACACCCACCACATTTCTGCAGGAGTCTCTTCAATCATTACATCATTCAGATTCTTCACGGCACGGGCAAACCCTTCATTGATGCTCATGAGCGGGTCCTCATGCTCAATGCTGACCACATAATCGTAGCCATAGGTTCGTAATGCGCTGATCATGTCGGACCATTCCTGGACGCTATGGCCGCAGCCAACAGAACGGAAGCTCCATGCCCGGGATCTGACTTCCCCATATGGCTGCATATCGGTCAATCCATACATGTTCACGTTATCCTGATCAATATACGTATCCTTGGCATGGAAGTGGTGGATGGCATCCGCTTTGCCAAGAATTTTAATCGCTGCCACAGGATCAATTCCCTGCCACCATAAATGGCTTGGGTCAAGATTGGCACCAATGGCGTCACAGGTTTCTTCACGCAATTTCAATAGGGTATACGGGGTATGTACCAGGAATCCGCCATGCAATTCCAGGCCAATTTTCACGTTCTTGTCTTTCGCATATTGTCCCCATTCCCGCCAATAAGGAATTAATTTTTCTTCCCACTGCCATTTCAGGACATCACCATATTCGTTTGGCCAAGGGGTAACCGGCCAGTTAGGGTACTTAGCTTCTTCATGGTCCCCAGGCACACCAGAAAAGCAGTTGACAACCGGAATTCCGAGCATACTGGCCAAATCTACTGTTTTAACAAAAGTCTCATGAGAAACGCGGGCAAACTCCTGATCTGGAGAAAGAGGATTTCCATGGCAGCTCAATGCGCTGATCATCAAATCCCTTGACTCTACCTGGTGAAGAAAATCTTTTCTTTTTTCCTCACTGTCTAACAGTTCGTCCAAATTGCAGTGAGCGTTTCCCGGGTAATTCCCCGTTCCGATTTCAACCGCTTTTACTCCTTCTTTTTTCACATGATCGAGCATTTGTTCAAGGGACATTTCAGAAAACAATACCGTAAATACACCTAACTTCATCGACTCTCCACTTCCTTTCGCTCATTTAATTTCACACTGCTTCCAATTAAACTACTTTCATAAATGGCTTCAATCAGCATTGACACTCTTCTTGCTTCTTCTGGCTTTACTACCTGCTCTGCCAGCCCGAGGCAGCATTCCACAAAGTTTTCCGCCTGCGGATTTCCAGGATTATCATCTCCCGGGATAAAAGCGGCTTCCGAATTCAGCAATAGCCCATGTTTGGCCTGATTCAAGTGAAAAGGAAAAACATCAAGACCGCCTTTTTCACCGGAAATGCTTACATTCTCCAGGTCCTCTTTGATGTTGGCCGACCAGGAGGTTTCCAATAACAGAGAAGCTCCATTTTCAAACCGGACATAGCCTGTTACATGATCATCCACCTCGAAGGTGCTATGGTCGAAATCTCCCCACAAGTTCACTTGGTCAGGAGTACGGCTCAGCAGATTGTATTGGGATCCCATCACTTCCACCGGCACTGAATCCCCCATCAGCCAGAGTGCCAAATCCAGAAGATGGCACCCATAATCGATTAAGCTGCCGCCGCCCTGCAGTTCTTTGTTGGTAAAAACACCCCAGCCGGGAACTTTTCGACGCCTCAAGCCCTGTGCCCTGATGACGAGCGGCTCGCCAATTTCGCCTTCCAGCATAACTTTCTTCGCTGCCTGGGCATTTTTCATGAAGCGGTAATGATAGCCAATAGACAGCACTTTACCGGACTCCTTGGCAGCTTTTATCATCTCATCACATTCCTTGGTGGAGAGTGCCATCGGCTTTTCACAAAAAACATGCACTCCTGCTTTTAGCGCTGCCACAGAGATTTCTGCGTGAAATTTATTCGGCGTTGAAATAAATACAGCATCCACGTTTTCCAGAAGATCATGATAATTCTCATAAACTCCCGGAATATTATACGTTTCTGCGATCTGTTGGGCACGGTGATGATTAACATCACTTACACCCGTTATGACTGCTTTCTCGGCCAATTTGCGCACAGCTGGGATATGCCTCGATTCTGCAATCCCGCCGACTCCGATAAAACCGATTTTCAGCATATTCATGCAAGTACTCCGTTGGCAAGGCTCACATTCTTTTTCGTTTCGCTAGCTTTTAATGCGGCAATAATTACCGCAAGTGAGCGTTTACCTTCTTCTCCGGAAACAGCTGGCTCCTCATCATTTAAAATACATTCTGCAAATTTAGCGATGACCCTGGAATCATTTTGTCCTCCGGAGTCGTTCGTCTGAATTTGACCAAGTGAGTAATTAACTACAGAACCATCCTTGTACTGTGCAACCAATGAATATTCAGGACTTTCTTCCATGCGGAGAATCCCTTTTTCACCGTAAATGATTGTAGAATTATCTTCTTTGGCAACATAGGACCAGCTTGCGGCAAGTGTGCCAATGATTCCGCTTTCCGTTTTTAAAACACAAACGGCCGTATCATCCACCGTAGCATTTTCTTTTGAAGACGTTTCCACAAAAGCAGCGACTTCCTCGATTTCTTCTCCTAAAAGGAAGCGAAGCAAATCCGTTTTATGAACGCCAAGGTCCCCCATCGCTCCAATAAAGGCTTGTTCTTTTTTAAAGAACCAGCTGTTTGTCCCATCGGCACTCCATGTTTCTGGTCCCGGATGGCCGAATGCTGTTCTGAAACTGTATATCTTACCAAGCTCTCCTTTTTCAAGGATTTCACGCGCCTTTTCATGTGAGCGAACAAAGCGCTGGTTGTGGGCAATCATTAATTTCTTGCCGTTTTTTTCACTGGCCATAATCATCTGTTCTGCTTCTTCAAGAGAGGTGGCCATCGGCTTTTCACATAATACATGCTTGCCGCTGTTCAGGGCAGCAATGGTAATTGGTGCATGCAGGTAATTGGGAGTGCATACGCTGACCGCTTCAATTTCCGGGTCCTTTAAGAGTTCCTCATAGGAATAATAGGCTTTTGCTCCATATTCTTTGGCGATTTGATCGGCGCGGAGCTGATTGATATCGCATACAGCGGCGATTTCTGTCTCTTGGTTTTGCTGGTACTCTGGCAAGTGTCGGTGCTGGGCAATACTGCCACATCCAATAACTCCTACTTTAATCATTTCTTGGTTCACTCCTTGTGTAAATTACTTTGCGCCAATAGCTTCAAGCGGCTTGGCATTTCCGTAGACTGGCTTTTCACTCGCTGCAGGCTTTGCCCACTGAACGGCATTGACAATAACCTGCTGAATTTCTTTATTATGATAGGTCGGATAGGTTTCATGCCCCGGGCGGAAATAAAAGATTTTACCTTGGCCGCGCTTGTATGTGCAGCCGCTGCGGAATACTTCCCCACCTTCAAACCAGCTGACAAATACGAGTTCATCCGGAGTTGGAATGTCAAAATGTTCTCCGTACATCTCTTCTTTTGGCAGTTCGATATATTGTCCGATATTGGCTGCAATCGGATGAGATGGATCAACGACCCAAAGGCGTTCCTTTTCATCTGCTTCGCGCCATTTGAGGTCACATGACGTGCCCATTAATTTTTTGAAAATTTTAGAGAAGTGCCCTGAGTGAAGGACAACCAGTCCCATGCCATTCAGCACCCTTTGCCGGACCCGCTCCACTACTTCATCCGATACTTCATCATGGGCGATATGGCCCCACCAGATAAGAACATCGGTATTGTCCAGCACTTCCTGGCTCAAGCCATGCTCTTCTTCATCCAATGTAGCGGTTCCTGTCTGAATTCCTTCATTTTCTAAAAATTGCTGAATAGCTCCATGAATTCCATCCGGGTACACCTCGCGTACTGCCGGATTCTTTTTTTCATGGCGGTTCTCGTTCCAAATGGTTACCTTCATTGGTTACACTCCTTTGATTTATGTAGAAATCCTGTTCTTTCAAAAGGGTAAACGTTTACGTAATTTCCAAAGAACAACTGATGTAAACGTTTACCTATATTTTAATGGACATTGCGTTTTTGTCAATTACTAAAATAAAAAAGGTTTTAAAAATCACGGAAAGGCTATTACTACAGTACAGACAAAAAAAGGAGAGATTTCATATGGATAATGATAAAAAGCAAGATAAATTACTGGACCGGAATGATAGAAATGAAGCTTTTGAAAAAAGCCAGAAAAAACAGCTGGAACGTGATCAGCTCGTCATGCCAACCGACGATCTCCCTCTTGAAGACATAAAAGATGAAAATATAGAAGAACGGAACAAGGAAGAAACGAAAAGTACCTCTTCTTCCGAAAAGAACCTTAATCCTCCAGAAGGAAAACGATAAACGTGAAGAGCCCGCCTATGGCGCCGGCTCTTCTGGTGTTACCTGGTTTGTTCCATCTCCCATGCCTTGACCGTTTGATCGTTTGGCAAAAGAAAGGTCAATACTCCTGCAAATGGCAAGAAACTCACCAGCAGCATAATAAAACGTACGCTGTACAAATCCGCTAAATTCCCCAAAATCACAGAGCCCAACGCTCCCATCCCAAAAGCCAGCCCAACAATCAGACCAGAGACCATTCCGATACGGCCAGGAAGGAGCTCTTGGGCGTAAACGACGGTCACTGAAAAACTGGACATGATGATAAAACCAAGCAGCAAAAAGATCGGATAAACCCAGAGCAGACTGACATGCGGAAGCAGCATGGCAAGAGGTGCGGAACCGAGCATGGACCAGAAAATCATGTTCCGCTTTCCGAAACGGTCGGCAAGGGGACCTCCAAAAAAAGTACCCGCCACACCTGCAGCCAAAAAGACGAAGATGTAATACTGCGCATGAGAAATGGACAGATGATAGTTTTTAATCAAATAGAACTGGTAAAAATTAGAAATACCCGATACATACCAGGAACGTGCGAAGACAAGAAAAACAAGAAGGCACACAGCAAACGTAATTTGATTCTTTCGTTTGGGGTTCGCCGCCTTCTTTCTGTTTTTGTTGGCAACACGCGGAAAAGCAACCAGCCTTGAACGGTACCAGCCAGACACAAAAATGAGCACTGCGATCGCCAAAGCAGCGACCAGCGTAAACCAGATGGCGCCAAATTGGCCAAACGGTACAAAAACCAGCGCGGTCATAACCGGTGCCAGCGATTGACCGGTATTCCCTCCCACCTGATAAATGGATTGGGCAAGCCCCCTCCGTTTTCCTGCTGCCATATAGGCCACTCGTGACCCCTCCGGGTGAAATACTGCAGAACCAAGTCCGATAAAAACAACGGAGAGCAGTATGTATGAAAAATGGCTGGAAAAAGCAATCCCCACCATCCCAGCCAGACTGCAAGCCATGCCCAGTGGAAGCAAAAAAGGTGATGTTTTTTTATCGGTGTACCACCCGACAACGGGCTGCATAATGGATGAGGTCATATTTAGTGTAAACGCGATCCATCCGAGCTGTGCAAACGACAGATTCATAGACTGTTCCAGTATCGGAAAAATGGCTGGAATCACCGATTGCATCGCATCATTCAGTAAATGGACAAAACTAATCGCAAATAAAACCTTGTAAATCGTTTCCGTTGCGGAAGCTTCTTTTTTAACGGAAGCCATTGCCATTCTTTCTTCCTTCTTTCTGTAAACTATTTGTATTGTAAAAGATTAGCATGGTTCACCCCTTTTTAACAGTAAAAAAAGCATCAGAGGTTACCCCTCTGATACTCTTCCGTTACTCATTGATTCATCCGATTCCTTGACGCGTGCCTGCCCCATAAAAAAGATAAACAGCAGCGCAGCGACAACACAAATCAGCGAATAGCCAAACGTGTCGGCAATAGAGTTTGCCAAAATATCCGTCATCTTGTCCAAAACCTCAGGCGGGATTTGTTTCCGTACTTCCGGCTGCAATAACGCCCTTGAGTTCACTGACTTTTGAAACTGACCAAATTGAGGCAGGGCATCCTTCAGCCGATCACTTAACAGATTGTTTTGAATGGTACCAAAAATCGTGATGCCCAGCGTCATGCCGATGAGGCGGAAAAATGCATTCTGGGAATTGGCGGAGCCTCTCTGTCTGGCGTCCAGCTTATGAACCGAAGCCATGCTGAGCACAGGAAAGGAAAAGCCCACTCCGATTCCGGCAAGCACCATATACAGCGTAACCAGCATTCTTGAAGTGCCCGCATCCATCGTACTGAGCAAATAAACGCCAATCAGAAAAATAACACCCGAGAACATCATGACCTTGCGATAGGAAGAGCGGATCACCGTTCGTCCTCCGGTCTGGCTTCCCACTACCACCCCGATCATCATGGGCATCAATATCAGACCCGCATTCGTCGCTGACCCGCCAAAAACACCCTGAATATAAATGGGAATATACATCGTTGCCAAAATAAACACAGAACCATAGAAGAAAGCGATCGCCTGGCTGGAGAGAAAGAGCCTCTTTTTAAAAAGGGCCAGGGAAACAATTGGATCTGCCGCCCGGCGTTCAGCCAGAATAAACAGAACGAAAAGAACGGCAAACCCCGCCAGCAGGGAAAGAATTAGCGCCGAATCCCAGGCATACTCCTTTCCGCCAAATTCCAAGGCAAACATCAGACTGACAAGCGAAGCAACGAGCAAAACCGCACCAAGATAATCAATTTTCTGTTCACGGTGTTCCAGAGATTCAAAATAGAACTTGAAAATGAAAAAGAGGGATAGAAGTCCAAGCGGTAAATTCACATAGAAAATCCAGCGCCAGTCCAGATAATCTGTCAAATACGCACCAAGAAGCGGACCAAAAACACTGGACATGCCAAAGACCGCTCCAAACAGCCCGGTCATCTTTCCACGCTGTTCAACAGGAAAAATATCAAAAATAATGGTGAAGGCAATCGGCATCAGCGCGCCGCCTCCAACTCCCTGAATCGCCCGGTAAAGACTCAGCTGTGTCATGGTGTCTGCCATCCCGCAAAGAACCGATCCGAGAATAAAAAGAGCCAGTCCGGTAATATAAAACTTTTTCCTGCCATACATATCAGACAGCTTTCCAAAAATCAGCATGCTTGCCACAGAAGCAATCATGTATGCGGAAGTTACCCAGATAAATTTCTCAAAATCCCCTAATTCCGCAACAATCGTTCCAATCGCCGTAGCCACAATGGTATTATCCATGGCTGACATCAAAATACCCAGCAAAAGGCCCGCGACGACAAACTTTTTGCTTCTTTGTTGATTTACCATACATTCTTTCTCCTTGTCATTAATTAATGGACAGCTCTATTCTTTTCTCTTTGGATAGGGCAATACCTGCCAGGGTGAAATAAAAAAAGAAAGAGCTCATAAGCTCTTTCAGGCTGTCGAGAAACTCTCGACAGTCTATTTTTTTATCCATCAACTTTATTTATTCACCGCGTTAATTTGTTATAATATAACTAACAAATAAGGATCGGACGGTGTTTGTATGTATAAGCCTAAAAAGGATACTCAGAATGAAGCAGAGTTTGTTTTTATCGAAGATTTGGTTCCTGAAGACCACCTCTTGAGGAAGATTGATCGCTATATCGATTTTTCTTTTATCGGTGAGAAAGTTCGTCCTTATTATTCAGAATCTACAGGACGTCCTTCGGACCCTATTCTGCTTTTCAAGATGATGTTCATCGGCTATTTCTACGGCATTCGCTCAGAACGACAACTTGAACGAGAAGTCAAAACCAATATCGCTTATCGCTGGTTTCTTGGCTTAAAACTGAATGACCCTGTTCCAGATCATTCCACGATCAGTTGGAACCGGCGGACTCGTTTCAAAGATACCCACGTCTTTCAAGAGATCTTTGATGAGATCGTCCTTCAAGCCATGAATCATAAAATGGTGGGAGGAAGAGTCTTATTTTCCGATTCTACCCACCTTAAAGCGAATGCCAATAAACATAAATTCACAAGAGAAGAAGTGGAAGCAGAAACAAGAGGATACATTGAAGAATTAAATCAGGCGGTCGAGGAGGACAGAGAAAAGCACGGAAAAAAGCCCTTAAAAGAGAAAGAGGAGGTGAAAGAAAAGAAGCAAATTCGCAAAAGTACGACTGATCCCGATTGTGGTTTTATGTCGCGAGACCATAAACAAGAAATGTTCTGTTATTTAGATCATAGAACGACCGATATGAAATTCAATATTATCACCGATGCCTATGTCACCCCTGGGAACGTGCATGATTCTGTGCCTTACCTTTCTCGTTTAGACCGCCAAATCGAACGATTTCAATTAGGGGTAGAAGCTGTGGCTTTAGATTCAGGCTATCTCACCACTCCGATTTGTAAGGGACTTTATGACCGGACGATTTTCGGGGTGATCGCCCACCGCAGATACCACCCAACAAAAGGGCTGATGCCGAAATGGAAATTTACATACGATAAAGAACGGGAAGTATATGTTTGTCCCAATGGCCAGGAACTCGTCTACTGCACAACCACAAGGGAAGGATATCAGGAGTATAAATCGGATCCCAAGCTATGCGCAGAATGCCCACTATTAAATGAGTGCACGCGTTCAAAAAACAAACAAAAAGTCGTAACGCGCCATGTCTGGGAAGAACATAAAGAAAAAGTACGCGACAACAGACTGTCGGCTTCTGGAAAGATGCTTTATAAATTTAGAAAAGAAAAGGTGGAGCGAAGCTTCGCAGATTCGAAAGAGCTGCATGGGCTTCGCTATTGCAGGTTGAGGGGATTACAGAATGCGAGTGAGCAGGTGCTTCTCACAGCAGCCTGTCAGAATATGAAAAAGATCGCCACACACCTAGCCAAGCTTGGCTAGGTGTGTGAGGATCTTTTTCTTCAGAGAAATCACACAACAGGGCAGTAATTCTAAACAAATAAAAAAGCTTGTGGAGAAAAAACAGAGCTTTCTCCACAAGCTGAGAAGCCTTTCGCTTCTGTTTTTTTTGTTTAAAACTTGAAAGGTTTGACAAAAATAAGCCTAACGTAATAAAATAATTTTACGTAATACATTTATTTTAAGTGAGGTGAAGCTGTGAACCAGAAGGCCCGAATAGAAGAAACGTATTTGGTCACATTGCCAGAGCAAGCTGCAGCCCTTTTGCATCCCATTCGTTCGGAGATTGTAGCTGCCTTGAAAGTCCCCGCTTCAGCCACCGAAATTGCCAAAATGCTAAACGAAACACCGCAAAAAATAAATTATCACTTAAAAGCACTTGAAAAAGTAGGGCTGGTGCAAAAGGTGGGCACAAGGAATGTCAGAAATTTGGTAGAAGTACTATATCAGGCAGTGGCAAAAACCCTGATTTTGTCTGAATCACTTGGCTTGTCACCGGAGACTTCACAAAAGTTGCAGGATCAGCAAGCCCTGGCTCATGTATTATCATTGACTGAAGCAATAAAAAAAGATGCCCTGCAGCTCATGGAACAGGCAGAAAAAGCACAAATTCCAAGTGCCGTTCTTCAGGCTTCCGTCAGTTTATGCGGAGAAAAACAGCGGAATGAATTCATGAACGAATATTTCTCACTGCTTCATCAGTTAATTGAAAAATATCAATCAGGAGAAAAGGAAAACGGCGAGGAGTACCAGGTGTCTATTGCTATTTATCCAAAACCTGAAGGAGGAAAACAGGGATGAGCGACGTGAAGAAGCAGACTTCTCTTGTATGGGAAAAGAACCGGAAACAACAACTGCGGGATGAAAAAGTGATCAACCTTCATGAAAGAAAAAATGAGCAAGAAGAGAAGAACAGGGAAGAGCTGCGAACGGAAATCATGATTGAAACAGAGGGAAAAATGCCATCAAAGGTTGTCTACATTACATCCGGATTTGGAAAAATCGCTGCTGGCAGCACGGGATCTTCGCCGTACTGCATGGCAGCGTAAGAAACGTACAGGAGGAAAAAGATCATGAACTTAGTGCCAATGGTTGTTGAAACCACGAACAGAGGCGAACGCTCGTATGATATTTATTCAAGGCTTTTAAAAGACCGAATTGTCATTATTGGCAGCCCAATTGATGACAATGTTGCCAATTCTGTAGTCGCTCAGCTGCTATTTCTGGCAGCAGAAGATCCCGAAAAAGATATTTCCATCTATATTAACTCTCCTGGGGGATCTGTTACTGCTGGTTTGGCGATTTATGACACGATGCAATTTATTAAACCAGACGTGTCAACGATATGTATCGGGATGGCGGCATCCATGGGCGCTATCCTGCTGATCGCCGGAGCAGAAGGAAAACGGTATGCGTTGCCGAATGCAGAAGTCATGATTCACCAGCCGATGGGCGGGACAGAAGGTCAGGCGGCAGACATGATTATCCACGCCAAACGAATTATTCAAACGCGGGAGATCTTAAATAAAATTATCTCCGACCGCTCAGGTCAGCCGATGGAACGGGTGGAAAAGGATACAGACAGAGACTTCTTTATGACAGCGCAGCAAGCACTGGACTACGGCATTATTAACAAAGTGATTGAAAAACTATAGGTGTAACGGAAAGAGCTTATGAGCTCTTTCAGCTTGTGGAGAAAGCTCTGTTTTTTCTCCACAAGCTTTTTTATTTGTTTAGAATTACTGCCCTGTTGTGTGATTTCTCTGAAGAAAAAGATCCTCACACACCTAGCCAAGCTTGGCTAGGTGTGTGGCGATCTTTTTCATATTCTGACAGGCTGCTGTGAGAAGCACCTGCTCACTCGCATTCTGTAATCCCCTCAACCTGCAATAGCGAAGCCCATGCAGCTCTTTCGAATCTGCGAAGCTTCGCTCCACCTTTTCTTTTCTAAATTTATAAAGCATCTTTCCAGAAGCCGACAGTCTGTTGTCGCGTACTTTTTCTTTATGTTCTTCCCAGACATGGCGCGTTACGACTTTTTGTTTGTTTTTTGAACGCGTGCACTCATTTAATAGTGGGCATTCTGCGCATAGCTTGGGATCCGATTTATACTCCTGATATCCTTCCCTTGTGGTTGTGCAGTAGACGAGTTCCTGGCCATTGGGACAAACATATACTTCCCGTTCTTTATCGTATGTAAATTTCCATTTCGGCATCAGCCCTTTTGTTGGGTGGTATCTGCGGTGGGCGATCACCCCGAAAATCGTCCGGTCATAAAGTCCCTTACAAATCGGAGTGGTGAGATAGCCTGAATCTAAAGCCACAGCTTCTACCCCTAATTGAAATCGTTCGATTTGGCGGTCTAAACGAGAAAGGTAAGGCACAGAATCATGCACGTTCCCAGGGGTGACATAGGCATCGGTGATAATATTGAATTTCATATCGGTCGTTCTATGATCTAAATAACAGAACATTTCTTGTTTATGGTCTCGCGACATAAAACCACAATCGGGATCAGTCGTACTTTTGCGAATTTGCTTCTTTTCTTTCACCTCCTCTTTCTCTTTTAAGGGCTTTTTTCCGTGCTTTTCTCTGTCCTCCTCGACCGCCTGATTTAATTCTTCAATGTATCCTCTTGTTTCTGCTTCCACTTCTTCTCTTGTGAATTTATGTTTATTGGCATTCGCTTTAAGGTGGGTAGAATCGGAAAATAAGACTCTTCCTCCCACCATTTTATGATTCATGGCTTGAAGGACGATCTCATCAAAGATCTCTTGAAAGACGTGGGTATCTTTGAAACGAGTCCGCCGGTTCCAACTGATCGTGGAATGATCTGGAACAGGGTCATTCAGTTTTAAGCCAAGAAACCAGCGATAAGCGATATTGGTTTTGACTTCTCGTTCAAGTTGTCGTTCTGAGCGAATGCCGTAGAAATAGCCGATGAACATCATCTTGAAAAGCAGAATAGGGTCCGAAGGACGTCCTGTAGATTCTGAATAATAAGGACGAACTTTCTCACCGATAAAAGAAAAATCGATATAGCGATCAATCTTCCTCAAGAGGTGGTCTTCAGGAACCAAATCTTCGATAAAAACAAACTCTGCTTCATTCTGAGTATCCTTTTTAGGCTTATACATACAAACACCGTCCGATCCTTATTTGTTAGTTATATTATAACAAATTAACGCGGTGAATAAATAAAGTTGATGGATAAAAAAATAGACTGTCGAGAGTTTCTCGACAGCCTGAGAAGCGAAAGGCTTCTGTCAATTGATGAACGGCAGAGCCGCCAGAATAATAAAAACCAGCACCATGCCTGAATTAAAATAGAATTCTATTTTCAGTTTAAAATAATACCGTTCCACTGCCCTGAACAAAAAAACAACAGCGAGGATGGCAAAAAGGACGGAAGGGCTGTTTACATAAATGCCATTCCAGAGTGCACTTAAAAAGCTCAACAGTAAAAGCACCATCTCCGCATATGACCAGGCTTTGCTCCGTTTTTTCATAGAGACACCTCTTTCATGCATCGTCCATTTATTGTACGGAACACGCATGAAAACAGTGCCCTTCCTATTTGATAATTTTGTTTGAAGAGTTATTCTGTTTGGCATTCTCTACCGCTTTTAGAAGTTCCCCAGCAGCTTCCGAAGGTTTTAGATGGTTACTGATGGCCGTTATTACAGCTACCCCATCTGCGCCTGCCTGAACGACTCCTGATGCGTTGTCCTTATTGATACCGCCAATTCCGACGATAGGGGCATCTATTCCGTTGTCCCGCAGCTCACGAATCACCGAATACCCCATCACCGGCCTTGTATCCATTTTTGTTCCTGTCGGATAAACCGGACCGACTCCGAGGTAATCGGCACCAATTTCAAGCGCATGCCGCGCTTCATTCAGACTGTGGACCGAAACACCCAATAGTTTTCCCGGAACGGCTTTACGGATTTCCTCGAGATCTCCGTCTTCCTGTCCGACATGCAGTCCGTCTGCATTCAACTTCTTCATTAAATGAATATCATCGTTAATGATAAATGGAACGTTAAATCGGCCGCATATTTGTTGAAGGGCCATGGCAAGTTCTATCCGGTCGTTTCCTTCCAGACAACCCTCCCCTTTTTCACGGAATTGGAAAATTGTTGCTCCACCAATCAGCGCCTTCTCCAGAACTTCTTCGGCATGTGATGGACAATTGGTGCTTCCCATAATAAAATATACCTTCATTCTTTCTTTCAGCGCGGTCTTGCTCATCGGCTGTTCCCTCCATCCACAGTTTCCCATCTGCCAGTCTCATCAAGCTCTTCATCACGCAGAAGATATAGCTCATCCAAAACAGCCGTTTGAAAACTTCCTGGCCCGCGCGCGCCGGAAACCGCCCGCTCTGCACAAATGCCCAGGTAAGTAAGCGATCCGGCCACCCGGTCGAATGGAGTCAAATCAGCCGTTACGGATTTAGCAAGGAACAACCCGATCAGAGAGGTGGATAAGCAACCCGTCCCTGTCACATAGGAAAGCATTTCATGCCCCCCTCTTATGATCATAGTTTCTGTCCCATCACTCAGGATATCCTCTTTACCCGTAATGGCGACCAAGCAATTCAACCGATTGGCCGCATAGCGGGCCAGTTCCGAATTGTCCTCTCCCAGACCCCCGTCTACCCCTTTTCCGCTCCATTCTTCTCCGCTTAAGAACGCGATTTCAGCCGCATTGCCGCAGATCACATTTGGAGAAACTTCCTCAATAATATCCAAAACAGCCGTTTTTCTTAACGATGATAATCCCGCACCGACCGGATCAAATACAACCGGAATTCCATTGGCTTTGGCTTTTTTTCCGGCGATAATCATTCCTTTCACCAAATCCGGTTCAACCGTTCCGATATTCAATATAAGGGCGTCGGCTGCCATTACTGCTTCTGCTGCTTCTTCATAATGATGGGCCATCATGGGGCTTCCTCCGGCAGCGAGAATTCCATTGGCCAGAAAATTCATCGTTACCTGATTGGTCATATGATGAATCAAAGGTTTTTTCAAGCGAATATCTTTTATAAGATTTGGTAATTTTGTCATTGGTATTTCCTCCTGTATGCCCAGTGGTTGGTCGGTCCATGGCCGCTTCCAAGATGAAGGGGTACGCTGATGGCTTCCTGTATAAAGGCTTTGGCGGTTTCAACGGCTTCAATCGGAGATTTTCCAACAGCAAGTTCGGCTGTTATTGCAGCAGCAAATGTACAGCCTGTTCCATGGGTTTGTGATGTTTCAATGCGTTTCCCTTCAAATTCAATCAATTGTTCCCCATCATAATACAGATCCACTGGTTCATTTTCATGGGGAAGGTGACCGCCCTTGATGACGATTTTCTTTGCTCCCAAACCATGCAGAAACTTGGCTGCGTCTTCTCTGCCCTGTTTGTCCTCAATCTTTCTTCCGGTCAGTTGCTCGGCTTCTGGAATGTTTGGAGTCAGTATTTCTGCGAGGGGAAGAAGGTGTTTCTTTAGAGCTTCTATTGCATCCTTCTTAAGCAGTTCTGACCCTCCCTTCGCGATCATCACCGGATCAACCACCACATTGGTCCATTTATATTCCTGAATAAGTGAGGATACCGCCTCAATAATTTCGGCACTGAAAAGCATGCCTGTCTTCAACGCGTCTGGCCGCAGATCATCTGCAATACTTTTCAGTTGGTCTACCACCATTTCAACCGGTATGGCATGAATATTTTGGACACCTGTAGTATTTTGGGCGGTGACGGCCGTAATGACCGACATGCCATAAGCGCCTAATTCTTGAAAGGTTTTCAGGTCGGCCTGTATGCCGGCACCTCCCCCGGAATCCGATCCTGCTATGGTTAAAGCTTTTGGTGTGTTGGACATTATAGAAAACTCCTTCTTTTTCTTGACTTCATGTAAAAAGCCGCCCTCAAAAAGAAGGCGGCTTAAACATCATCATTTAGCTGGTCGTCCGTTTAAGCCACTTCCCTACGACGGTATGATCCGTATCAGGTTCAAAGGGTCAAAGTTCACTTTTCTCAGCTTTCACAAGCTCCCCTAGTGGTTGTTGCTATAAATATTATTTACACTCTATCGTATCGGACATCAATAAAGGCGTCAAATCGGAAATATGGAATATGTCGAAAAGTTAGTGAACGGCGTTTAAAAAGAGCGCGTTACGGGCATATTTTATACAACACCCGATAGAAACTCTGGAGGGAGAGAAATTATGAATATAAAAGAGAAACTGCAAAATTTAAAAAACAACCCGGAAGATGTATACAGTCATGCTCAGTCAGAAGAAACCTTCTCAAGAAATTACACCAATCCAGTCGAAGTCAAATATATCCCGACAAAAGAAGTTTATGAATTGCGAGTTTTTGACATGGAAGGCGGTGAGCAACTGGAAAGTAAAACTTTCCATTCCGTAGATGAGGTGCTGGCTGATTTAAATCTGGAAAATCAAAAATAACAAATCTAAATTTTCAGAATAAAATTGTTGCTATTATCTCTTGGGATAAGTATACTAGTAAAAACCCACTAAAGCATTAGCTATAATTACACAAGCTTTTGCAAAAATATTCAAGGAGGAATAGAGCATGAAAGATAATACGTCGTATAATAAAGATATGAACGATCTTGTGAAATACAAACTTCAGAAGAAAAATGACCCGTTCGCTTTTAATATGGTTGCTCAGATGATCCTTGATGAGTCCTTGCACGCCTTTCAAATGAAACGTTATAAAGAACAAATAGATGAAGCCCTTGAGAAACGAGACGAAGCCAGGTTTATGGAATTGACCGACGAATACCTTCGCTTCCTGGGGTAAGAAATCAAACCTTTTTGGTTTGATTTCTTTTTTTTTTGCCCTCTCCCAGTTGTGCGGCAGTGCAAAAAGTTGCATTATCATGCGTTTATGCTAGTATTTACAAGGTGATTATTTACAACATGAGCAGTATGTACGGAGGGTAACATGAGTAAAGTAAGACGAAACGATCCTTGTCCTTGCGGAAGCGGGAAAAAATATAAACATTGCTGTCAACGGTCGCTGACAACAACAAAGATGAAACAAATGGTTGAAATCAGCCGTCACCTGGAAGGGCTGGCAAAGTTTGCTTTTGACAACTTTCATGAAGACATGGGAAAAAAAACACGGAATTTTATCCAACAATTTAATGTTGATAATGAGCAGGTGGAAACATACGCAAACTTGATGGTATGCTGGCTCATTTTTCATTCGGCGGCTCAGGACGGTAAAACACCCGTAGAACTGTACCTTATGGAACAAAAAGAAAAAGAAGAGCGTCAGGTCTACGAAGTAGTGAAAGAATGGAAGAACACCACCCCTTCACTGTATACCGTTCAGGAACAGCTAAACCGGAACGTTTATAAGCTGAGAGATTATTTCACTCATCAGGAACATACGGTTGAAATCCATTCAGAATCCCTTCCTGAAGTGGAATTACTTGTTGCAGGTTCGCTGATCGCTACAGGGGAACATCAAGAATTTTACATTGATTATGCAAAAATTCCGGTTTCCGCTTCCGATCTATCAAAGAAACTGCAAACCATTCAGTCTGAACAATTAACAATGAAGGACGATTTTCCAAATGTTCTTCACATTCTTTTGTCCAACAAGTCTGCTGTTCCGGTCAATGATTCGGTTTTAGCTCTACTGAAAAATACAGCTTCTTCCGAAATTTATGAAAAGGCCATTCCCCTTTGGGATCAATGGAACAACAGCCAAAAGCTGACCGTTCGAAAAGAACAGCTTTTCGCTGGAGCACTGCACTATTATGTCAGCAAACACCACCTAGAACAAGGAACATCACAGGCGGAAACAGCTGCTTTATACGATGTTTCAGCGTCCAGTCTTTCTGCCAAATACCGTCAGCTTAAAAGTACCATTCAATAAAAAACCTGCCAATGGCAGGTTTTTTTTAACTTTCTGTTGGTTTGTGTTTCTTTCGGATAATTCCAATTAACATAACGACAATCAGGATAAGATAGAGAGTAAACCACCAAAGCGTCCAGTTTTTGGCCACAAAATCGGTGAACTCCATCGTGTTTGAATGTACATGATTGGCCATCGCCCAGACCCACAATCCTGCAGGCAACAAAAACGTTCTGTAGCGGTGATGTTTGGACATATGCTGCAATCCCATCATGCCTGCATAAAAACATACAACAATTTTTACAAAAATCCCGACAATCCAGACGGCTCCAATCAACACTTCAATTCTCTCGAGCAGCTTAACTATATTAATGGCGCGCATGAGTTCGAACGTAGGAAACGTATTACGGCTCACCAGATAATAACCATCAACACCGATTACGATAATGATCGTTATCAAAAGAATTAAGCCTGAAATCGCGATAGCCATTAAATACGTTCTCATAAGATTTTTCTTTTTTGATACATATGTAAACACGGTCCCCAGCAGGATGACCTCAATAAAAGGAAATCCCGTTGTTGTATAAGCTCCCTGAAGGATACTCCTAGGTGGTTGCTCCAAAAAAGGCTTTAAATTATGCAATTCAAACCGGTTGAGAGTCAGTAAAAGGGACACAAGGAAAAGCACGCCCATGATCGGGTTCAGAAACTCATTAACCCTGGCTATATTATTCAGCCCGTAATAACAGGAATAAAGGGACACGATAATCAGCATCATTTGAAACGTCCATGCATTGGTGTCCGGCAGCACACTTGAGATCATAAAATTGCTGACATTACGAACCACATAGGAACAAAGATGCAGAGCATAAAAGACAACCAAAAGGGAGATCAGTCCGCCTATCCATTTTCCGACGGCTTTTTCAGCAATGACAAAAATGGATTGATACTGATACTTCGACAGCAAATAGATCCAAAGCCAGTTAAGGATAAGCCCCGCAGCCAGAGCAATAATCATGGACAGCCAGGCATCCTGTTTGGAATAAAAGGATGTTAAGTTGGGGGCCAAAAGCAGAGAGCTTCCTACCAAAAAGCTGATGGTCAGCAGTAGCATCTGCCACTGATTCAATTTATGGCTCATCGTTAGCCTCCAAACCACATTTCATAAATCGGTACATAGATTTTACCAACCCACGTCGTAAAATGAGCGAAGTCGTGATCAGTTAAATAGCTGAACGTATATAACAGCGATATCAGCCAAAAAAGGGTAAGTACAATATGATATTTCCGGTTATTTTTTTTGCTGGTTGACTGTTTCAATTCTCGCACCTGTCGTTACCAATGTTATTTTTGCAGAGGTGTGGACCTTTACCTGTGCAAATTCCTGTTTCCATTGATCTTTTTTCTTTTTCCAAATATCGGGATTTTCTTCCTGAAGAAAGCGCCCAAAACCAAATATATCTGCCTTTTTTAATTGTGCTTTCCGGACTGCCTGTGAAAGCTCTTCTTCCACCACTTTTCCGATGAAGCGCTCCATTTTTTTTAACTCCATCGGATCCGCAACATTCATATTGCAGGTGACTTCCTGAAGATACCCCTTCCCTTTAACTTGTATATTAAATGTGACGTGATCACCCTTTAACACAGGTTTCACCTTTGTTTTGATTTCCTTTGCGACAAAGCCCAAGTGGCCCTTTTTCTTTCCGCACGTTTTTGTAATAATTGATAGCTCCTTCGTTTTTCCCGTAATCATCGCCCAGCCCTTCGATTGTTCCTCATTAAGCCAGTCGGTCAATTTATCTTTCTTAAAAATGGCCGTTCCTGTGATGATAAAGGTTTTATTATTTGCCTTAATTTCATCCAAATTTGAAGTTTCAGCGGCCTTTGCGGATTTCTGAAGAACCTTAATTCCCGGAATGGCAGGATCACGGCGTTCACCAAACTCCCATCTGACCACTTCCTTTTCCTGAACACCTTCAGATAAACCTGTTGAAAGCGCAGATAAATCGAGCCGGTTTTTCAGGGATTCTCCCGGATTTTTAAAGATCGGAGTATACAAAGTCAGTATTTCTTTTGCTGTAGAATCTTTGGCAACAAACATCGGCACTGTCTCCCGGAACTCATGGTTTCGCTCCACGAAGTCAAAAATGGGACGGATTCCTTTTTTTCGTGCATATTCCTCACCGATAACGAGACTATTAATGTGTGAAAACATTAAATAACGCGGAACAATCCGGCCAGCATTTTGAATGGCTTCATAAACGGTCGCACCCTTTATGCTGTAGGTGTACACCGCCCCTCCCGATCCCACTGAAGGTGCTTCCCCCTGGTTTCCTGCCATTCCACCAGGATTAGAAACTTGAAGATGAACTTCGGTCTTTCCGTTTTTCGACAAGTCAATCCCGAGTGAAGACACAATCAGGAGTTCATTCAATTCCCTTCTCCCGTTACAGCCGGCTAATACAAGCAAAAATAACATAATAAGCATCAATGGTTTATTTTTTTTCATCGGTCAGCGTTCCATTTTTTATAAAATTTTGTGTTCTTCCACCAAAATGGAAGACGCAGCATCGTATCATCCTGTTCATCGGTGAAAGGAGCCAATGACGTAAAATAAGGCCTGCCCATAGAGGTCAGCGAACACAAATGAATGAACAGAGCAAGCATAAACATAGTGATGCCGTACATCCCAACCGTAGCGGCGAGCACCATAAGCAGAAAGCGTAAAAGTCTCGCTGCACCACTGAAGGCGTAGTAAGGTGAAACAAAGCTCGAAATCGCTGTTAATGACACCACAATAACAATAGCCGGTGACACCAATCCTGCTGCCACGGCAGATTCCCCGATAACAATCGCTCCAACAATGGAAACCGCCGAACCGATAGGACGCGGCATCCGGATTCCTGCTTCTCTCAAAATTTCAAAAATCACTTCCATGATGAGGGCTTCCACAAACGCTGGAAATGGAACACCTTCACGCTGGGCAGCCAGGCTGATCAGGAGGTTTGCCGGGATCAACTCATGATGAAAGCTCGTAACGGCAATAAATATACCGGGAAGTGAAATGGAAGTACCAAACGATAAAAGCCGGATCAATCTCACCAATATGGACAGGTCATAGTGACTGTAGTAATCCTCAGCCGCCTGAAAGAATGAAATAAAAGTAACGGGTGTAATCAGGACAAAGGGTGTCCCTTCCATTAAGATAACAATTTTACCCTCCGCCAACGCTGCTGCTGCAACATCGGGGCGTTCTGTCGATTGAAACGTCGGGAACGGTGTATATCCGTTTTCATCAATCATTTCTTCGATCATGCCACCCTCAAACACTTTATCCATATCCAGATTGTGAAGCCGGTTCATCACTTCGTTTAGCACTTGCTGATCCGCTTTATTCTTCACATAGGCTACCAAAACCGAAGTCTTTGTCACATTTCCCACTTGAAGCGATTTAAAGCGAAGCTGTGGATTGGAAATTCTTCGTCTTAAAAGGGTAGTATTGATTTGTAACGTTTCAATAAACCCTTCACGCGGTCCCCTGACCGTGGTCTGGGATTCAGGTTCGTCAATGCCTCTCGTCGGGAAAAATTCAAGCGGGATTGTATAAGCTTCGTTAATGCCGTCCACGAAGACAGCCGCTTGTCCTTTCAGAATCGGGGTGATGATATGACCGAACAACTGATGTTTGCTGACAACAGATGAAACTTCAATTTGGCCAATCAGTTTCTCGGGAAATACATCCTCTTCACCGTCCTGCCAGTCATGAATGGGCTGGAGAATAGATAAGTCAATCTGCTGCTTGTTTACGAGTCCTTCAATAAAGCAGACAACAAAGGGGATGGGACGATCATCAAAGAACAAAATCTTTACGTCCATACTTTCACCAAGGATATTCTTCAGGTGTTCCAGATTCTCTTTAACAACTTGCGACACTTCAATATTTTCATAAGATTTCGTTTCAGAACCCGCGGTCGGCCGTCTTTTCAATCGCCTTTTCATTTTCATCCATCCACCTCCATTCCGTTTCATCTTACTTACTATTTTCTGTAGAGAGGTTTTATTTTATTCCAATTGAAAACGGGGCTGTCCAGAAAGTCAGTGTAAACTGACTTTCTGGCAGCCTTTTTTTAAAATACTATAAAAAGTACACAAAAAAATCGTCCTCTTTAGTAAAATGAAAGTTACCACACCAACATTTTCACGAAAAGAAAGGACGATTTTTTATGCGCAATCTTACGATTACTACTGAAAATTATACCACGCAAACGAGCCTTCCTCTAGGGGGAATCCAAGAAAGTTCTTCTACTAAACGAAAATTAGCTCCCACCTTCAAACCGTACGATAACCAACAAGTTCAAATGATCTTTGATCTGCAGGAATGGATTCCAGCCCACCATGTGGCACGTGTAATTGATGAGATGGTGGAGGGCATTCCTGATGACCGGCTATTTTCTTATTACTCCGGCGGTGGACGGAGCTCATATCACCCAAAAATGATGGTGAAAGTCCTCCTCTATGGGTATTCACAGAAGGTCTATTCGTGTCGCGGAATTGAAAAGCTGCTTCAGGAAAATCTTCCGGCCATGTGGCTCGCAGCCATGCAGAAGCCCGATTTCCGAACGTTGAACGACTTTCGCGGCCAACGGATGAAAGCCTTGATGGATGAACTGTTTGAAACCATGATCAGGCAACTCATCCAGGACGAGTATATTACGATGGATCACTACTTTTTGGATGGTACAAAGATCGAAGCCGATGCCAATAAGTATTCTTTCGTGTGGAAAAAATCCACCGTGAAACATGAAGCGAAGTTGAAAGAGAAAATTCAAGAAACACTGCACCACATCAACCGCCTCACTGAATTAGAAGCGTTGCCAGAAGGGGATGAAACCAGCGATGAGCTCTCCCTTCCATTAGAAGAAGCCGCAACGATTCTCGATGAAGAAGTCACGTCCCTGACGGATGCGATCGAGAAGGAAACGAATACCGAAAAACGCAAAGAGATGCGTAAGAAGCGCAGTATCTACAAAAAACCCTTGAAGCTTATTCGTCACGATTTCTTGCCTCGTTTAGCCAAATATAAGGAACAGAACGAACGGTTTGGAGACCGGAACAGTTACTCCAAAACCGATACCGACGCCACCTTTATGCGCATGAAAGAAGACCACATGAAGAACGGCCAGTTGAAACCCGGCTACAATGTACAGATGGCGACCGAGAACCAATTTGTTTTGTTTTATTCCCTTCATCAACGCCCGACAGATACGCGGTGTTTCATTCCTCATTTTGAGAAACTGGCCGCGTCTTCTTTACCGATGCCGAAAACCGTGATTGCGGATGCCGGTTATGGCAGCGAAGAGAACTATTTGTTTGCGGTCGGAGAAGAAACAGAACCGCGATTTGATTTTCTGATTCCCTATGGAAGCTATTTGAAGGAACAAACCCGAAGCTATAAAAACGAGATCAAAAACGCAAAGAACTGGGTATATGAGGAACTCGATGATTGGTTTATCTGTCCCAATGGCAGAAGGGTACCGTTTAAGAAATATCTGAAGAAAAAGAACCGATCCGGTCTGGAACAAAGTTTCAAGATTTATGAATGCGAAGATTGTACGGATTGCCCGTTTAAAACCAAGTGCACCAAAGCGAAAGGGAACCGCCAGGTGCATTGGAACACGATCTATGAAGAAATGAAGGCCAAAGCAAAAGCAGCCCTTGAATGTGAGGAAAAAGCCGCGATCTATGCCCGACGTAAAGTCGAAGTGGAAAGCGTCTTTGGCCACATCAAGGGCAATCGGTCGTTCCGCAGGTGGTCGTTGCGGGGACTGGACAAGGTACATGTAGAGTTTGGAATCGTGGCATTGGCCCACAACCTCCTGAAAGTAGCAGGCATTCGCCTGACTACTTTCAGGAAAAAAGAACAACCAAAAAAAGCAGGACGGAAAAACTTATCGTTTTTCCGTCCTGCTTTCATTTTAGGGACTTATTGGACAGCCCCTTTGGATAAGAAATTATTAAGCTCTCTTTTGCAATTGCGATTTGTGTTCTGCCTGGTTTCTTTTGTTAAGATACCAATACAAGGGCAATCCTGCGAGTGTAACAGCAATTGCCGTTAGGCTGTCAGCAGGATTATCAATTATCGTAGCTATTACAATATAACTGGCGCCGATGATGGCAAACCCCGGAACGATTGGAAACAGAGGTACACTGTATGATCTTTTCTTCCCTTCGTTTCGTTTTCTCAAAACAAACAAAGCATAAAACGCAAATATATAAAAAATATAAATGGCAAATATCGCCATGGCGGACAGGTAATCCGGATTCGATACCAGCATGAGGCCAACAGCTAATACCACCTGAAGCCCGGTTGCCGGAATCGGTGTTCCAAATTTTTCAGAAACAGAAGCAAAGAGGCGGGATGCCGGCAGCTGCTTTCGAAGTGCCATTGCGTAGGTTACACGCGGAAACGTTAAGATCTTTCCGTTCAAACAACCGAAAATGGAAACAGCAATACCCACAGCAATCAATTTTCCGCCCATCTCACCGAACAATAGGGAAGCGGCAGTTCCGGCTGAATTCTCTCCCAATTCAACAATACGGCTTGCTGGTAGTACATGAAGCATGGCCACATTTACCAGCAAATAAGCCACTGTTACAAAAAGAATCCCGCCAATGATCGCTTTAGGTAGTATTTTAGCAGGATTTTTCATTTCCCCAGCCACAAACCCGACCATCAGCCAGCCATCATAAGCAAACAATGTTGCCAGAATGGCCGCTCCCATGCTGATTTCTCCTGTAAAGCCGCTTCCTGCATTCAAAACCTGTTCATTTCCCTTCCAGAGACCAAACACAACAATTAATACAATCGGGAGCAACTTTCCCACAGTTGCGATATTTTGAACAATACCCCCATATTTCGTGCCAAAGCTGTTGATCACAGCAAGGAAAACAACCGTAAAAATACCAATCCATGGTCCCGTTTTATCATTCCAGCCAAACAAATGAGCAAGCAATGAACCAAAATAAAGACCGAGGCCTCCAATGATGGCAGGACCGTAGATCACTGTTTGCATCCAGCCGCTCAGATAGCCCCAAACTTTACCGTAAACCTCTTCCAAATAAACATATAGTCCACCAGTTTTCGGAATCTGGGTCGCCACTTCAGCAATGGTCAGTCCTCCTGCCAGAGTGATCAGGCCTCCGAGCAGCCAGGCCAGGAGCGCCATGTTCGATCCACCTGCATATTCAATGACTTTTCCAGGTTTCATGAAAATCCCGGAACCGATTACCGTACCAATAACAATAGACATCGCCACGGATAGGCCGATATCTTTTTTAAGATCTGCTTCTGTATTCACGCTGCTGTCCACTCCCAAACTATTTTTGTCTTCTCTAGAAGGACTTTCTATTTATAAAAACTTTATCACAGCGTGTAAGTCCTGTCACTATAACCAAAAATAGTAATTCTATTCTAAAAAATCTTTTTATTTAAAATCCTTTTTCAGTGTGATCACCAGCAAATAAGCGAGCCCAACCCATCCAAACAACGGATAAAGATAATGAAGAAGTGAAGAATAGCCAAACAAACTGATCAGGTACCCCCCGCTCATTAACAACAGCAAAATGAGATTGGATGAAAGCTTGAATGATTTTTTCAAAGGAGCGACAAGGCCGAACAGGTTTCCAATCAGCGTGGTGAAGATTTCACCATATACGACGAGCAAAAACAACAAATGCACGAAGATTCCGAGCCGGCTTATGATCTCGGCAACAGGGATTTCATAGTGAACCGATTGAGGCACCAGATAAAGGGCAAAATGGCTGTTTAACAAGATGAAGGTCAATCCAAGCCCTCCTAAAAAACCACCCCACCGGATGATTGATTCATCCTCCGCCTCTCTGCTAAGCGGCACGAGAACCGCTTGTGCCAGTGTTAAATTAAACGCAGCATAAGTAAACGGGCTGAACATCCATCTCCAACTCCCGGTAAAATCCTCTGTCCGGATCAGAGGTGCCTCAATCGGAGAAAAAAGCATGGACACCGATATAATAATGGAAAAAAGAATCATAATGGGCACAATGACGGAATTTGTCCATAAAATACCTTCCATCCCTTGTTGCATAACAATAAAACACAATAAAACGGTGAGCAGTATACCGGCATGAAACGGCAAATGAAGCTGTTCAGTGAATAATGCTCCAGTACCAGACAGCATGACAGCTGTTACACCAAACAGCATCACGAACATAAGCAAATTAATACTGGCGGCAAATTTGTCTCCAAAAAGGTACGAGTTTAGCGACTCATACGTTTCCGCTCCGATTTTTCTGGCAAGGAGCATGATTTTTGTACCAAGAAAGATAAATAAAAAACCACTGATCAAAATGCCGGCAAAGCCCGCAGAACCATGTATGGTAAAGAATTCAACGATCTCTCTTCCCGTCGCGAAACCTGCCCCTACGATAGTGCCGATATAGGTAGCACCGATTTGAATAACCTGTTTTTTTCGTTTTTGCATGATCTCCTCCAGCTCCGCTCGTCCTCTTCGTTAATATGTATGGCCGGGACCTGTAATTTAGAAGGACATCATCAAAGCTGTGATTACCAAACCAAACTAAAAGGACACGTGAGTCGTCACCTGGAGAGACGACTCACGTGTCCTTTTCCTATTTTTTCTTTTTGCGTTTGGGCAATTTATCAAGGAGCCAGCCTTTGCCGATTTCGCAAAAGCGTAATGGCATCTCCATCGAGATTAATATCCTGTCTTTTCCCACTATATTTAACATTCCGGTTTCCTCATTGACCTGTCTCACTTCTGCACTTTCCGTACCTGACACCGGAACGACCATTTTTTCATTGTTAAATCCTTTAATTTTAAAAACCTTTCCGTCAAAAGAAACTTTGTGACAATGTGGAGGGAGACCAAGGGTAATTTTGTTCACATTAAAACCTCCTATAAAGATTTTCTCATTTAAAGATTTTCTTCATTGTAACAGAAATGTGCGTGTCTTTTCTTTAATTTTTAAATTTTTTAAATATTATATTTACATTTCAATAAGCTTTACCTTCCCTCTAATTTAGTTAGATAAACGAAAAAAATGGTTGCTATTAGCCACAACCTTTCAGTAAAGGAACCAATTATTACGTTCTATCATATTCTAATAGTCAATACTAGATTTTTATTTTGAAAACTATGAGGTGGATATCTACATGAGTAGAGTTCAAATGCTGTTTAAATCCTGCTCTGCACTGGCAGGCGCCTATGCAGGTTATTTTTTTGGTCCGATGTCACCATTGATCAATGCTCTTGTAATTTTAGCTATACTTGATTATCTGACAGGTATTATTGCTTCTGCCTATGAAGGAAAACTTTCCAGTTCGGTTGGCTTCAAAGGAATTTTAAAGAAAATCGCTATTTTTTGCATTGTAGCTGTTGCCCACTCACTCGATACTCTTTTGGGCGGTCATTACATTCGTGATGCCACCATATTTTTTTATTTATCCAATGAATTGCTGTCCATCATCGAAAATGCGGGCCGGACAAACCTTCCCCTGCCCCCTGTGATCAGAAAAGCGTTCCTGGTTTTAAAACAAAAGGGAGAGGAGAAAGAAAAAAAAACAGACTAGCTCTCTGCCAATCTGTTTTTCGGTATTGATTTGGGTTTATTTCTGATAATAGGAAGCAATCTTGGCTGCAATTTTCTCCGGCTCGATTTGATACTCCCCCGCCTTTATTTTTTGTTTAAGTTCCTCTATCTTTGCCAGCCGTTCACTTGGCATTCCGGCCGTTGTTTGATTTAATAGCAGCCCTTCCCGGGAGATTTCCACGGAATCTTGTAAAGATGGCTTTGAAACTTTTTGAGGTTTCATTACTTCGGTGGTTTTGTACGGCTGTTCCACCCTTTGAATGCCATTGATTTTCATGTTGTTGACCCCTTTATTTTATATGCATACATTTCCGACACATACCCAGTCGTCTTCAATTTCAGATGGTTCCAGATAACGCATATAGAGTTTCTGGCCGCTCTTATCATACTTTATTTCAAACTCTTTTTCATTTTGTCTGGATTCACAAAAAAAATGAATATACTCTTGTGTAAATAAATAAGGAGTAAAATTTTTATAATCCTCAAGATGGTTTTCGACCCATTGTTGAATATCTTCTTGTTTAACCGTTTTCATATTACTCTTCCCTTACCCCACTTTGTGTTAGTGATGAATAAATGTATGAAATACCCCATGAAAAACTGCTGTAAACACGTAAAAAGATATTTTCTCATAGTCTTCGAATCATTCTTATATTATAAGGGGTATCTCACAAAATAAATAGTAAATTTTGTATAAAAAACGTTCATCCCTATTTCGATGAACGTCTAGCGTAATTCATTCAACTTTGGAATAACTCCCATTTCTTCCACTTCTGCCTTCGTCTTTTCCGTACCAAGCATATAGATCTGGCGGTAAATTTCAAACATGAGTTCATTATCTTCTCTTCGGTCGAGATCGCCGTAATATTCATTAAAATGCGTACTCGATGAAAATAGATCTTTGCCTTCCTTCTTGTTGTGTTCATGCAGTTTTTGAAAGAGACCGCGCAGCTGTTCGATTTCCCCTTCATTTGCATGGACCTCAAAAAGATGTATGCTTTCATCGGCAGGAACAGTGTTTATGTCACCTTTCGGGTTAACATAGAATGTTAATTTCCTTTCATCCATCGCAAAGGCTCCCTTCTTGACTTCTTTTTGATGTAATTCCCGTTAGTGACAGCCATTTAAACCTGTATGCTACAATCAATTATTTTAAGCGGCTCACCCTGCTGGGGAGCCGCTTAAATTTGTTTTGGTGGGCTTGAACCAAGAGTCTTACAAGTCAGATTTTATTTTTCTCGATAAAGACAATCACATCTTCCACTTCGTCAAAAACCCTTGATCCCACAATTTCTCTCTCATCATCATAAAAGGTGGCCTGAAAAAAGCCATTGTCTCCCTGTGGGACATACCGGATTCGCACAAGATCGTTTTTTGCTCCAGGCAGGTTGGTTTCCTGTAGAAACTCAAATTCTTTTTCGGGATTTTCCATTAAGCTGCGTATATGTTCATTGATTTCCATGCCTTACCCTCCAACAGTTGTTTAGTTCATATTTTCCCAAATTATGAATTCATAAACTCCACTGCTGCCAGGCTGGGTTTCAAATTAGAGGTTTAAAAAGATAGAAAAAAGATAATGTTTAGGTGTGTAGAACAAAATGGGGCAGTTTGCTGCCACCGAATACAAGGAGTGATGAAGCATGGATCAAGGTTTATATACAGCCAGAGCAACAGCACAGGGCGGACGTGAAGGAAATGTTTCCAGCGAGGACGGCAAACTCGATCTTAAACTCAGCATGCCAAAAGAGCTGCAGGGCTCAGGAGGAGAAGGCACCAATCCAGAACAGCTTTTCGCCTGCGGCTATGCGGCTTGTTACCAAAGTGCACTTCAACTGGTCGCCCAAAAGCAGAAAGTGGATGTTTCCGACAGTAAGGTAACGGCAAATGTAACGATTGGCAAAGACCAGCCGAATGGCGGATTCAAACTGGCGGTTGTTCTAGAGGTAGCCATACCAGGGCAGGAACAGGCCAATGTACAAAAGCTTGCCGATGAAGCCCATCAGGTTTGTCCATATTCCAAGGCAACACGCGGAAATATCGACGTTGAAATAAAGGCAGTTTAATCGCTCAGCACTGGTTCCCGAAAAGGGGACCAGTTTTTTTGTGCTTCTTTCCCCCTTTTTCTTCCTATGTAAAATCCCTTCCAAAAATAATAAGAAGAAAAAAAAGGAATTTTGTAACAGATGGTCGAAATATTTTCAAAAGATTCTTGAAATAAAAACCTTAGAAAAACTTCAGGAATACAACTACCTGAGTTTTAATACATAAAAAGGGGGATTGGATTGATTTCATTTAAGCATGTGAATAAACATTTCGGCGATTTTCAGGTTCTCACTGATATTAACCTGGAGATTAAAGAAGGAGAAGTTGTTGTTGTCGTTGGCCCGTCGGGGTCCGGGAAAAGCACCCTGCTTCGCTGCATCAACCGTCTTGAGACCATTACGGACGGTGAACTCATTGTTAACAAAAAATTGTTAAAAAGCAAAGATACAAACATTAACGACCTTCGTAAAGAAATCGGCATGGTCTTTCAGCATTTTAATTTGTATCCTCATATGACTGTGCTTGAAAACATTACCCTCGCTCCAAGAAAAGCCCTAGGTATTTCCACAGCAGAAGCAAATGAAACTGCAATGTTCTATTTGAATAAAGTGGGAATTCCGGACAAGGCAGATTCCTACCCGTCCCAGCTTTCCGGGGGGCAGCAGCAACGCGTGGCCATTGCCAGAGGTCTTGCCTTAAAACCTCATATCATGCTTTTTGATGAACCAACCTCTGCTCTTGATCCCGAAATGATCGGCGAGGTACTCGATGTGATGAAAACACTTGCGAAAGACGGCATGACGATGGTCGTGGTTACGCATGAGATGGGTTTTGCCCGTGAAGTAGCGAACCGTGTCGTATTTATGGACCATGGACGGATTCTTGAAGACAGCGAGCCTGCTGCCTTCTTTTCCAATCCCAAGGAAGACCGGGCCCGCTTATTTTTAAGCAGAGTATTAAACCATTAAAGGAGCTGAACCATTTGAAAACAAAGAAAAACTGGCTGATTGCACTTATTTTTTTACTGATCATCAGTATGCTTTCCGCATGCGGCAGTTCAGAAAAAACAGGAGGAAAAGAATCCAAGGATACGCTTTCTGCAATAAAGAAACGTGGAAAACTGGTCGTCGGGGTCAAATATGATACCAACCTGTTCGGCTACAAAGATCCGTCTAGCGGCAAAGTGGAAGGTTTTGATATTGATATCGCCAAAGCACTTGCAAAAAAGATCTTTGGAGATGAGAAAAAACTGGAGCTCAAGGAAGTCACCTCAAAAACACGTGTGCAAATGCTTAAAAACGGAGATATCGATGCTATCATTGCTACCATGACCATCACCCCTGAACGTAAAAAAGAAGTGAATTTCTCTGACGTTTATTTTAAAGCCGGCCAGTCCCTTCTGGTGAAAAAAGGAAGTAAGATCAAAGGCATCGACGATATTAAAAAAGGTACAAAAGTCCTTGCAGTAAAAGGCTCCACTTCTGTTCAGAACATTAAAGACAAGGCTCCTGAAGCACAGGTTTTGGAATTTGAAAACTACGCGGAAGCATTCACCGCTCTGAAAGCCGGCAAAGGTGATGCATTGACCACCGACAACTCTATCCTGTACGGCATGGCTGACCAGGATCCCAACTATATACTGGTAGGTGAGCCATTTACCGATGAGCCATATGGAATCGCCCTGAATAAAGGCGATGACAAATTCACTAAATATGTAAATGACTTTATTAAGGAAATTCAGGACAGCGGAGAATATGACAAAATCAAAAGCAAATGGATTAAAGAACAATAAAGTCGGTGAAGATGGATGGACCCCTGTGTCCATCTCTTCTTCTTTCATAAAGGAGGGAAAACATGCTTGATTTTACCATTCTCACAAATAACCTTGATACGTATTTGCAAGGGTTCGGAAATACACTGAAAGCAAGCCTCCTCGCTTTAATTTTCAGTTTTATTCTGGGTGTTATCATTGCGGTAATGCGAATTTCCCCCATGAAGGTGCTCAAGGCGGCCGGAACCGCATTTGTCGAATTTGTCCGTAATATCCCCCTTATTCTTATTCTGTTTATTTTTTACTATGGATTGCCAAGCCTGGGGATGGAACTTTCCGGATTTCAGGCTGGGACCATTGCCCTTTCCATCTATACAGCGGCCTTTATTGCCGAAGCCATTCGCGCTGGCATCCTTTCGGTGGACAAGGGCCAGATGGAAGCCGGCCGGTCGTCGGGCCTCACCTATATTCAGACGATGAGATACATCGTTTTGCCGCAGGCGATTAAGATTGTTATTCCGCCCCTGGGCAATCAGTTTATTAATCTTGTAAAGAATTCATCGATTCTGGGAGTTGTGGCCGGATTGGATCTTATGTATTTTGGCGATTCCATCTCATCAGCCACCTATGTCGTGTTCGACGTGTATATCTTTGTCGCCGTATTCTATCTCATATTAACGATTCCGCTCAGCTTGTTCGTCGGATACCTTGAACGGCGCCTGACTGTAAGCGGATAAGGGGGGAGGAGCTATATGGATTTTATCGGTGCCTATTCCTCAGGGAATCTGCTCTTTTTGTTGAAAGGTCTGGGTACAACGCTGCTCGTAGCTTTTATCGCTATTATTTTCAGCTTTCTCATTGGAAGCATCCTTGGCATCCTGCGTTATGCCAAGATTCCTGTTCTTTCAAGAATTGCTGCGGTCTGCGTGGAAGTGATCAGAAACCTTCCTCTCTTGCTGATCATTTTCTTCACGTTTTTCGCCCTTCCTGAGATCGGAATTAAATTAAGCGTAACAATGGCTGCCATCACAGCTCTTATCATTTTTGAATCCGCCATGCTTTCCGAGATTGTTCGAAGCGGACTGAATTCCATTGAAAAAGGGCAGATTGAAGCCGCACGGTCGTCGGGTCTCACGTATATGCAGACCATGCAGCATATTATTCTCCCACAAGCTCTGCGCCGTATGGTTCCCCCGATTGTCAGCCAGTTTATTTCCTTGTTGAAAGATACATCACTGGCAGTTGTAATCTCCTTGCCAGAGCTGCTTCACAATGCTCAAATTGTAAATGGAAAGAATGTTAATTATGTCATCCCCATTTTTCTTCTGATCGCCGTGATGTATTTTCTTGTTAACTATTCCTTGTCTTTGGTTGCAAGACGCCTTGAAATGAAAGAACGCACCAACCGGAAATCGACGGGGAAAGTATTGCCTGCCAAACAGCAGACCGGAGAAATGATGTAAAGACAAGAGCTCAAATTCACTTGAGCTCTTTTTCTGTGTTAGAATGAGTGAAACATCATTTCAGTTGAATAAAGGAAGTGAAAAAATGGAGGCTTTCACCTATACGAAGCGTGAAGAAATCATCAATGCCATCACCCATGGAATCGGAGCGGTTTTTAGCATCATCGCGCTGATTCTTCTTATTGTATTCGCCAGTGCTCAGGGAACACCGCTTGCTATAACCTGTTTTGCCATTTTCGGGGTAACGATGCTGCTTTTATATACAGCGTCCACCCTTGTCCACAGCTTTCCTGAAGGCAAAGTCAAAGATATTTTTGAGATCATGGACCATTCCGCCATCTATCTGTTTATCGCCGGTTCCTACACCCCTATCCTTCTGCTTGTCGTTAAAGGAGCCTTGGGCTGGTCATTGTTTGGAACGGTATGGGGAATCGCCCTTGCCGGAGTCGCCTTTAAAATCTTTTTTACCAAACGGTTTGTGATTCTTTCCACCATTGGTTACGTACTGATGGGGTGGCTGATTGTATTTGCCTTTAACCGTGTGATCCTCAACCTTTCACAAGAAGCTCTTGCCTGGCTGTTTGCCGGAGGAATTTTGTATACCGTGGGTGCCTTTTTCTACGTTTGGCGCAAGTTTCCCTATAACCATGCAGTTTGGCATCTGTTTGTCCTTGCCGGCAGTGCTTCTCATTTTATACTCATGCTGTATATATTAAAGCTCTCGTAAAAAAGAAGAACAGCAGATATCAGTTCTGCTGTTCTTCTTTTATTTTCTTTTTCATGTATCGTCCAGGATCCACCACTTCAAATCCATATTGGCTGTAGAGTCCATGCGCATCCTCTGTGGCCAGCAGCATCCCTCTGACCTCCTGAAGGTCTTCAAAGGAAATGATTGTTTGAACCAGCCATTTGGAGAGACCTTTTCCCCTGTGCCTTTTATCGATAAACACATCGCATAAATAGGCCGTTGTAACATAGTCGGTTAAAATCCGGGCAAAACCGGCCTGAACAGCCTTCCCATCTTTCATCTCGTACACCCCAAAACAAAGTGTGTTTTTGATGGCCTTCTCTACCCTTTCCTTCGTAATCCCCTTTGCCCAATAAGACTGTTGTGACAAAAACGCATGAATCATAGAAAGATCCAGCATTGTTTTATCTGTAGAAATCACATAACTTCCTTTTTTCCATTCCATTCTCATAACCCCCAAGCGCTTACATCTTATTCCAAGTATAATAAAAGATCAATGGATTTGCCCTTGTTTTTTTTGGTTGAATAGAGAGCTGCACAATTGGAATGATATACAAATAGACATACTTAACAACAAGGGAATGAGTCTTATTATGTTCGGAAAACGCCGCCAAAAAAAACAGGATCGTTCACAAAGCCAGTCTTCCGGGCAAGCTAAAACCCAGCTTACCTTCGAACAGCTGATGGAAAAATGCAAAGCTTCAAAGGATTTTGTTTCATTTACAAAAAGTGATAAGCATCCATTTACGATTTCTTATTATAAAAGTATGGTAAATCCTGACCTGGTTCATAAGGATCTCATCCCTTATTTAACCAGTTGTTCTTCCTTATCGTTGAAAGAGCTCTCTCAGGAAATTCCTGTGGAAAACATTGAACATACAAGCGATGTCCAGACCATAATGGACAGCGTGCTGACTGGCTCAGTCATTGTTCAGTCCCGTCCGGGAAAAAATGATTGCCTGCTAATCCCGGCTGCTACCGCTGAAAAACGGCAGATCTCTGTACCCGAAACAGAATTCAGCGTTGTGGGACCAAAAGAGGCGTTTATCGAAACTCTCGAAGTCAACATCAATATGGTTCGGAAAAGATTGCCGATCCCTGAACTTCACGTAAAGGAAGTAACAGTTGGCAAGCTGTCAAAAACGCGCGTGGTCATTCTTTATATTGACGGCATTGTGAATATGGAAAACGTCAATACACTGAAACAGCGGATTTCAGACATTGAATACGACCATATTCTGGATAGTACTTACATTCTTCAAATGATATCGGACGACCAATACTCCCCGTTTCCACAGCTTATCAATACGGAACGCCCGGACCGGGTAGCTGCCGTTTTGTCAGAAGGGAAAGTAGCCGTCCTCGTCGATGGTTCCCCAAGCGCCCTGACCGGGCCAACAACGCTGGTTGAATTCTTTTCCGCATTTGAAGACTATTTTTTATCCTGGCATATTGCCTCTGTTTTCAGGATGATCCGCCTTTTTGGCGTTCTCTTTTCCGTTCTGTCCACACCACTTTATGTTGCTGTTCTAACCTTTCATTATGAGATGATACCGACCGACCTTTTGGGCACCTTGATCGCCTCACGTTCTGGCATCCCCTTTCCCCCGATCGTGGAAGCCATCATTCTCGAATTGTCGATTGAGCTTTTAAGGGAAGCTGGTGCCCGTCTGCCATCAAAGGTCGGACAAACGATCGGGATTGTTGGAGGTATCGTTATCGGAACAGCCGCCGTACAGGCAGGGTTAACGAGCAATGTCCTGCTGATCATCGTAGCACTCGCTGCTCTGGCATCCTTTACAACACCCGTCTACCAGATGAGTAATACGATCCGTTTGATCCGTTTTCCATTTTTGGTTTTTGCCCAATTTTGGGGACTGCTTGGTGTGGCCATTTGTTCTGCATTTGTTTTAGGACATATGCTTCGGCTCACGTCACTTGGACGTCCGTATCTCGCTCCTCTGTTCCCTTTGCGGATGACGGATTTAAAGGATGCGTTATTCCGGCTTCCGTTTAGCCGTCAAAGCCTTCGTCCCATGCAGATGCGGCCGGCGGACCCGGTCCGTTTCAATAACAAGCGAGGTATACAGAAAAATGATATTGAAGAATAATCCGTTTTTTGACCAAAAAAAGAGGGTGGGGCCATGAATCTGCAGCCAAAAGAAAATAGATTAGTTTCCCCTTTTTTTGCTTTTTACTTGATTCATACGATGCAGGTTGGGGTAGGTGTGCTTGGATTTCAGCGCTATATTGCCAAATCTGCAGGACATGATGCTTGGATGGCTGTAATTACAGGCGGCATACTCATCCATCTTCTTGTGTGGATGAGCTATCAAATGCTGAAAAAAAGTGATGGTGACATTGTGGCTATCCATGAAGACGTAGCGGGAAAATTCATCGGAGGACTATTGAGCACGTTCTTTACGGTGTACGCAGCCTTTTTGGCCCTTACTGTTCTCAGAACCTATATTGAGGTCATTCAGGTCTGGATGTTCCCTCACATTAATACGTGGGGAATCTCCCTAATTTTAGTGGTTGTAATCTATTACTTTGTGAGCGGGGGATTCCGAATTGTTACGGCCCTTGCATTCTTCAGTCTGATCCTTGGAACCCCTCTCATTTTTTTGAAATACTTTGCGGTAAAGGATTCTCACATCTATAACATACTTCCGCTATTCGATCATTCTGTAACCGATTATTTTATCGCCACCAAAACCATGACCTTAAATTACCTTGGCTTTGAAATGCTCTTGCTGTATTACCCGTTTATTAAAGATGCCGCTAAATCACAAAAGTGGTCACAATGGGGGGTATTCTTCAGTATTTTGCTGTATACCATTACGGCGGTAGAATCGTTTGCCTATTACAGCCAGGGCCAATTGAAGCACACCATATGGGCAACGCTGACGCTCTGGAAAATTGTCGAGTTTCCTTTTGTTGAACGGTTCGAATACATCGGGATCTCCATCTGGCTGTTTGTGGTTCTACCCAATGTCTGTATTGCCGTCTGGTGTGTGACACGAGCCCTTAAACGAGTTTACACGGTAAAGCAGAAACACTCGCTCATACCCGTGCTGATCCTCGTTTATGTAGGAACTTTGTTTTTCAAAGACCGCCAGCATATCGATCTCCTAAACAGCATGGTATCAAGAGTCGGATATTACTTTAGTTATTTTTATCTTCCTCTTTTATTTATCATGCATTGGCTGGCCTTGAAAATCAGGAGGAATAAAGATGCCTAAAGAAAAACTGATTGCCACTGCCCTGTTGCTGCTCCTTTCGGGATGCACACCGCAAACACAAGTACTTGAAGACATCCAACTCATCGGGGTAGTAGGCTACGATTATGTCGACGGAAATAAAATACAAGCAACGGTTTCCGTACCTACAACCGAAGGCGGGAGCGATCAGGCGGTCTTATCGAGCACCACTTATTCGGCCCGATCCCATACAAGCAAAAATATCCGGCAGGTCCTGCAGGCGGAATCACCCCGTCCATTTTCATCTGGAAGGGTTTCGGTGATCATCTTTAATGAAAAACTCGCCAGCCGTGGAATTACAAAAATCATCGATTCCCTGCAACGGGATCCTTCGGTCGGCAGAAACATTTATCTGGCTGTAGCAAAAGGTTCGACAAAGGACATGCTTTCAAGAGAGTATCCCGTCGGAGAGATTATTCCGGCCTACTTAAAACGGATGATAGAGCAAAACATGGAGCTTACCTTTCCAAGAGCCAATTTCCATCATTTCAATTACAGCTATTATGGAAAAGGAAGCGATTCATTTATGCCGCTCCTTGATACAAAGCATGGCCATATTCGCATTATCGGTGTAGCCCTCTTTGACCATTCCAAATACGTTGACCATATCAGCTTTGAAGATTCTTTTATTTTTAAACTGATGTACCAAAGCTTCCGGCAGGGATCTCATGAATTCAAGCTCGGAAAAGACAATTACCTGACGCTTGAAAATTTGTCATCACACGTCAATTATGATATTTACAATGCCAATACCAACCCAAAAATCAATATCACCATCCATGTGAGAGGTAAGGTTAATGATGCGGCTGGAACCCCGCTGTATCAAGAGAAAACGATTGAAATGATTGAAAAAACCATCAAAAAACAAACAGAACATAACGCGGAAAAAATGGTGGACCGTTTTCAAAAAAAGGGAATTGATCCCCTTGGCCTGGGCGACAGAGCCAGAAGCAGCGCAAGGCGTTTTAATTTTAAAGAATGGAATCAGAAGTACCCAGACATCCCTGTTCATGTGAAAGCCAATATAGAAGTGACACAGGGCGGTATTGTGGAATAAAGAAAAGCCGGCACATCATTTCACATATGCCGGCTTTTTTAGCTTATTAATGTATAGGGATAGCCCTTTAAGCTTGTTTTCGTCTGGCCCTCTTCCAAAATGATTTCTGCGGGATAAATGTTTGCTGTCTTGCCTGAGCCGAGCCAGTTTCTTTTTTTATCTGAGAGGATCAGCAATCCGTCCGCGTCTCCAAGCGGGGCGAATGATGAACTGTGATTATGGTAAATGTTTAGCTGCAGTTCTTTTCTTAACTGGTCTGCTGCTTGTTTTACATTGTCCACCGGCATGCCAATTTCGCTGATGTTCACAATATCACGGCTTGTAAATGGATGCTCGATTGCATTTTTCAGCGTGTGTCTTGCGATCAGCTCGACAATGTTCCCTGCCGGATCGTAAAAATAGCAGGCATGTGCATCCCAATTCGCAAAATATATTTCATCTTTATTTTCAATCTCATTTAAAGGTACATGGGCACTTGCCCATTTTTTCGCCTGTGAAAATCGGTTATCCGGGACGGTGAACGCAAAATGGTAATACGATTCCTCTTCCCCTTCCAGGAAAGTCAGCACGGAAGCACCTGCACTAATTCTTATGGAACCGGGTAAACTGCTTTTCAACAAAGGAAAACCCAGCACTTCATGATAAAAGTAATGCTGTTCTTCCAAACAATGTGTGCGAAGAATCACTTCTTTTATCTTCACTTCAGATCCCTCCCTTTTCATGAAAGGCTATTTTTGTAACCTTTGTTGCTCCTAGGAGTTTATCTGTTTCTTTAAGACAGTTCTGCTTCACTTACATCCTCGTCGAAATTTTCCCCTACTTTTTTCTGATGGGACTGGCCCCACTTCTCCATTAAGCGCAGTGTATCTTCAAGGTCTTTTCCATAAGGCGTAAGTGAATATACCACTTTGGGAGGCACTTGAGGATATACGGTACGCGTAATTAATCCATCCTCCTCCAGTTCACGCAGCTGCTGCGTCAAAACCTTTGGAGTGACAGAAAAGAGCTGATCCTTCAACTCCCCAAAGCGATAATCCTTTTCTTGCAGTAAACAAAGGATGACTCCCTTCCACTTCCCGCAGACCACATCCAATGTTACTTCTATTGGGTGAAAATACTGCTTTTTTCTTTCCTTCATGAAACCAATCCCCCTGATTATTTAGTGGTCCATGGTATCCAAAAAGTAACTACCTATCAAAAAAGTACATACTATTTAAATTTCCAATGTACCAGTATACTTAGTATAGAACAGATTCCATGAAAGGAAAATGTATGAAGAAAGAAAATTCTCATCTTAAAATATCTCTACTTAATAAAGCAGGAAAAACCTATGTCCACCCCGATGATCTTCCTTCTGTCCTTAATTTGCTGCACTCCGCGTCAGAGGCAGGGTTAGCGGTAAAAATAGAATATTTCGATGATATATTGGCCTACCGTACGGCCACTTCCGTTGTAGGAGAAACCATACTAAGTGTAAATAAATCAACCAATGAAACACTTTTTTTTGGTCCCTATACATTTAAAAATCTCGCACATTCCCTGAACATCCAACTTTCATATCAAAAATAATCTTTGCAGGCTCTAAATCCTGCAAGGATTTTTCATGGCATAAAAGCACTTACTTTTTTACTATCCCCTTCTTCCGATCCATGACTTTCGAACGAAAAATTTCTGATAAAAAGGAAACGGTTCTCCTTTAACGTAATTTTTTAATATCTACAGAAAAAGGAGGCTCAACATGAAGTACATAAAAAAATGGACAGGAACACTTTTTGCAGCAGGATTAATTTTCTCAATGTTTACAGGAACAGCAAAAGGTGCAGATACCCCGCAGACAAAGGACCTATCTCCTACGACGGCTTATGTGGATGTAGCTGCAGCAACGCTTTGGACAAAGCCTGCACAAACCAGGCCACTGGACGCACCTTCCCTGAGCAATCCGGTTGATCTGAGAAAATGGACAACGAGCATGACGTACGAGGATAAACTATGGCTTGTGGGTCCACTGGAAACTCAGGCCTTGTACGGCAACAAAGTTACTATTACCGATCAGCAGGGTGATTGGGTAAAGGTAGCGGTAGACGGGCAGCCAACACCAAGACTAGAAGCCGGCTATCCCGGCTGGATGCCAAAATCCCAGCTTGTGTACAACAAAAAGTTTGCTAAAATGAAGTCCGAAACAATGCCTTTTGCTATCATAAAAAGCCCTACCGCCTGGCTTTATAAGAACGCTACATTAAACACCAAGCAGATGGAAATCAGCTATAATACAAGGCTTCCGATTTCCAAGGTAAAAGGCACGTCCATCGGTGTAATGACACCAGAAGGGAAAATCCGCTATCTTGACCGTAAGGATGTGCGAGTTTACTTGTCGGATGAATCCATTCCAACCCCTACCGGTCAGGACCTGGTGAATGAAGGCAAGAAATTCCTCGGACTGCCGTACCTTTGGGCAGGAACTTCCGGATTCGGTTTTGACTGTTCCGGTTTTACACACACCCTTTATAAAGCCGCCGGCATTACCATTCCAAGGGATTCAGGCCCACAATCCCGTTCAGGAACACCAGTCGCATGGGAAGACCTGCAGCCTGGAGATCTGCTGTTCTTCGCCTATAACAATGGAACGGGCAGTGTCCACCATGTCGGCATGTATGCAGGAAATGGCATGATGATTCATTCACCAAACTCCAGTACCACTGTAAGAATCGATAAAATTGAAGGAATTTATGCTCAAGAATATGCGGGAGCAAGACGCTATCTTCCACAAAATTAAAATGAAGCACACGGCCTAACATGCCGTGTGTTTTTTCTTGTGAAAAAACTCGTGCTTTTTCTTGTGAAAAAACTCGTGCTTTTTCTTTGCGTATATGAATTTGCACATCACTTCTTGGTATAAAGCAAGGATAAAGCCAGTAAAAGAAGGCATTATTGATTGATCATTTAAACGCTACAAATAGACTCCTTCGCTCCGTTTCAGCAGCCGCCGGATACATTTGTTCGATTCATGGAGAACCGTATGTTTATCCATCCTTTTCATCATGCGATTTTCCATCGCGATGTTTCCATCAATAATCACCGTCTCGACATCCGCCCGCGTAGCTGAATAAACGATACGGGAAATGGGGTCCGTTCCATAGGATGGATACATATGAAAATCATTAAGATTCAGAATGGCCATGTCCGCTTTTTTTCCCACTTCAAGACTTCCAATCTCATGTTCCATGCCGACTGCTCTTGCTCCGCCGATGGTGGCCATTTTAAACACGGTTTTTGCATTCATCGAGGTTGGACCGTGAATCGGTTTTTGGATGAGAGCAGCAAGCCTCATTTCATTTAGCATGTCCAGATTGTTGTTACACGGGGCTCCATCTGCACCCAGGCTGATGAAAATATCCTCCCTCAGCATTTGCGGCACCTCTGCAATGCCGGAAGAAAGTTTTAAGTTGGAGCCCGGACAATGGCTTACCTTCACTTTGCGTTTTTTGATGATGCTTTTTTCCTCCTCATTGAGCCACACACAATGAGCGAGAATCAATTTTTCGTTTGCAAGTCCGATATGATCGAGATACACCACATTTCGCATTCCTGTTTCCTGTTCGACAATGGCGATCTCACCCTTGTTTTCTGCCGCATGGGTATGTACAAACACGCCATGCTGCTTTGAAAGATTACGCACTTCGGTGAGCAGCTCCTCACTGCAGGAAACAACAAAACGTGGGCAAAAAGCATATTGAATACGGCCATTTTCCCTTCCATGCCACTTTTCCAGCAGGTCAGCGCTCTGCTGCAGCGACTTTGACGTACTTTCCCTCAAGGGGCTTGGAACATCTGTGCCCTTATCCATCATTACTTTTCCCGACAGGGCCCGTATGCCGCTTTGTGCCATCGCTTGAAATGCAGCGTCTGTATGATTCACGGTTTCCATATCCACGATGGTGGTTGTACCGCTCTGTATCAGTTCACCCGTTCCCAGCAATGCCGAATAATAGATCGATTCTTCATCATGGGAAGCTTCAAGCGGCCATATTTTTTGCCGGAGCCAGTCCATCAATTCGAGATCATCTGCCTGTCCCCTGAATAAGGTCTGGCACAGGTGAATATGCGTTTGGACAAAACCGGGAATAACCGTTTTATGTCTCGCATTAATGATGACATCCGCGTGGCGGTCGAGCCCCGGCCCGATCTCTTTAATTCGGTCGTCCTCAACGTAAAGGTCGCCATGTACGATTTCTTCCTTTTCGTTCATTGTGATGATTTCAGCGTTTTTTATGAGCAATGAAGACATGCTTTTCCTCCTTATCGGGGCAAAAAGAAAAGAATGATTTCATAGCATGGAATATTTAAGGTACTCCAGTAGATACTTTCGATCCGTATTATCGAAACTATATGAAATCGATATGGGTTTACTTCTAAAATCCCTAATGTTAAATACGTGCTTTATTTAAAATCTGAAGTTTTAGTTCCGTTACTTTAAAGCCGTTCACCGGTGCAAGATCCTGGGAACAAGTGGAGCAGGCAACGATGACATCATCCAGTGCTTTTAACCGGACAAAATCTCCTGGCTTGGAAAGCGGTTCACTGATAACGTAATCTCCATTTTCATCAAGAATATTATTCATAAACCAGTTGATCGGATCAGGTACCGGAAGATGACCGAGTGAATAATAGGCTAGCGCTTTGTTTAAATTATCATGGCAGTTCGGATGGTCTTCGAGTCCAAAGTCTACTTTGTACCGGTAATAGTCGCAGGCTGGAAAGAAAAAATCATGCTTGCCCACCGTATCCTGAACCAGCTGCATGAGCGGCCGCCGGCGGTTGCTGTACAGCAGATCGCCTGCCTTCAGTGAAATACTGCCTAAGCTGGCCCTCATATGAACAGGCGACACATATTCATCCGGATCTTGCAGTGAAAAGCAGACAAAGTCCCCAACCTGCTTTCCATCCACATCAATAATGATAAGCTCCTCCCCTGCTTTTATGAGGGCGCTTCTGCCCTCATAAGCCGGAATCAAGATTTCCTCCTTAATTCGGTAGGTATCGTGAATGGACATGGCTACTCCTCCTATTCAATAAAAACAGCTACAGCCCGCACTGGCGACCCCGTTCCATTCCGGATTCTTAGTGGGAGGCCAAAATAGAGGAACCGCATATTCGCGACCTGATCAAGATTACAGAGGTTTTCCGTATTGGTGATGCCGTATTCCTTGCAGATCAGGTGTCCCGAGTAGTCCAAATCCAGTGGATTGTCAATAGCCGGCGCATCAATTCCGATGTTTACCACCCCTTTTTCAGCAAGCCATCGGGCACCTTCATAATCCAGGCCGGAATACCTGTTCAGCCATTCCTCTGTTCCATAGGCACGGTTATAATGCCCTGTATACAGAAGGCATATATCTCCCTTTTGGAGGAGCTGTCCAGAACGGTCCAGAGCATTTTCCAGTTCAACTGGTGTGATATAGTCTTCCGGCTGAATGTGGGAGAGATCAAGACAAACGGCTGGTCCGTAAAAATAGTCAAGCGGCATTTCGTCAATATACTTCCCGCCGGGATCATACTCGTAAGTTGCGTCGCTGTGTGTCGGTCCGTGCTCATTGATGAGAAGGTTGTTTGTGGCAAAGGGGAAACCGATCTTTTTAATGCTTTCCTCATGAGAAAGATTGGGAAAAATCATTGTTTTTTGATGAAGAGGAAAGACGGGCATGCCCTGGTAAATCTCCTGCGACAGGTCAACAAGTTTCACCCCCATCAGCCTTCCTCCTTCAATACAGTAGGAATAACCGTAAAGGAATCCACGTCGATCAATCCCATATCAGTTATTTTCCATTCCGGGCTGGTTACCAGCGACAAGAAAGAGAGATGCATAAAAGGAACATGGATTGCGCACCCTAATTCCTCCTCTGCCAGCCGGTGAAGTTCAGCAATTCGGGTACTGACTTCCTGCCCTGTCATCTCGTCGGTCATCAATCCTCCGATGTTCAGTGGCAAATCGCCGACGACTCGTCCGTCATGAATCAGTGCAATTCCGCCATTCATCGCAATTACCCTGTTCACCGCTGTTACCATATCCTCGTAATTGGTGCCGCAAACGATGATATTGTGCGTGTCATGCGCCACGCTTTCGGCAATCGCGCCTCGTTTCAACTGAAACCCGTGAAGAAAGGTTTTTCCGATACGACCTGATCGGCCATGCCGTTCGAGAACCAATAGGGGCAATACATCCTGCTGGAGGCAAGGCTGGACCTTTCCATCACGAACGGATAACTGGAATTGTGCCGAACCAGTTAGATTTTGATCCGGGATCACCTTAATGGCCCGGACATGTGCCCTGGATCCAGAAGCTTCAATGGCCAAATCATCTATTTTTACCGATTTGCGATTGACAGAGCATTTGACAATTTCAGGGTATTTGTAAGCAGGAAGATCGATGATTAGTTCCTTTTGCTGTGCAGCTTTTTTCCCTTTAAGATAGACTGAATCAATCGTCATGTTCATCAGATCATTGATGACCGCAATATCGGCCTTTTTTCCTGGAGTAAGCACACCACTTTCTTTAAACCCAAAATGGGCAGCGGCATTGATGGTCACCATCTGGATCGCCTCGACCGGATCGATTCCCTGTGCAATGGTTCTTTTGACAATGTCATTCATATGGCCCATCCCCATAAGGTCTTCCGGTACCACATCATCTGAAACGAGGATCGCACGCCGGGAATCCATTCCTTCTTCCGTGATTGCCCGGATGCATTCTGCCATATTCCGCTGGGATGATCCTTCTCTCATGAACACACTGACACCGTTGCGCAGCTTTTCCATCATTTCTTCTTTGGTCGTCGTCTCATGGCAGGAAATGTGGGTTCCTCCGCTAATAATGTGGGCCGCGAGCTCTTTTCCGAACAAAGCTGGTGCATTTCCCTCCACCGTCTTGTTGATGCTTTTTGCGTAGGAAACAGACGCAATAAGATCATCAATGAGTTCAGGAGCGTGCTGGTAGACCGGTCTGACATTGCTGAAACCCTGAATCTCACCAATCCCCTGTACGAGAGGATCATTTAGCAGTTCTGCCATGTCCCCTGATCCAATGTCCCTTCCTGCTGTCTCCAGTCCGGGAGCATCCGGCGTTAAACAGGGAACAGTAAAATAGACCGTGTTGGGCAGTCTCCTTGCCTCTTTAATCATTTCCTGTATGCCATGCACTCCGAGCACATTACCAATTTCATGTGGATCAGCAACAATCGTTGTGGTTCCGGTGGGGATAGACAGCCTGGAAAATTCAGTAACTGTAAGCATTGCGCTTTCAAAATGCATATGAGAATCAATAAAACCAGGGCAGATATACTTACCTTCCACATCTTCCACTTTGGTTGAAGGTCCTTCCAGGTCTGTGCAATCCCCAACCAATAAAATATATTCTCCTTTTATGGCCACATCGGCTGGATAAATTTCACGTGTGATGACATTAATAAACTGGCCGCCCTTTAAAATGGTGTCTGCATACTGGTTGGCATCAAGCAGCACATCAATGAGTTTCCGCCATTGAATGGCTTCTTTAATACCTTTTGTGTCCATATTCCTAACCTCCCTGCCTTTCCCAATCGAGACTGTCAATGATGCCCACAATGGCTGCATCAATGGGTGCATCCTTATTGGCCGCCGCCCGGGACGCCATGCTTCCCGTAACATAAAGAACCTTCTCTCCTACACCCGCACCTACCGTATCTACAGCAATGATCGGCATGCCGCTTTGGGATTCGCCCATGCCGATCGGCTGTGTAATCAGCAGCTTTGTGCCTATCAATTTATCATCCTTTCGTGTAGCTGTTACTCTTCCAATCACCACGCCCATGTACATATTCGTTTCCCCTTACTTTCTGGCAATCGAAATTTTGTGTTGTTTTGCCGCATCCCTTGCCAACGGTGTAATGATTTCATGCTTCTCTGCAGTAATAAATTTCCGGCCCTTTTTTAAAGCCTGCAGCACATCGGCTTCTGTAATCACGGCGTTTTTTTTCTTTTCTTCCAGCCAGGACAGCACGCTGTTATCTGAGCCCTCTACTTTGATGCCCATCCTTTTAAGCTGAGTCATTTGGCTGTAAAGCTTATCGGTTAAGTGATCTGTTCCGAGGTTCAAATTTTTATTGGCAAACACCGGATGAAAAGGATTTGCACCGCACGACAGTGCAACTACTTTTTTACCGTTAAGCAATGCCTGCAAAATAAAGCGTACCAAGGTTCTTTGGTCATTAAACCGCAAAAGGTCGGAAACTAAAGAAAATGATAGAACCGGTATGAGGACATAGTCGGTTCTCCGAAGCACATCCCCTGTTAAAAAGGATTCCGGATACAGGGCGTCGTGACGGCACTCTGCGGCCAGACTGGCAATCGTAATATGCTGCAGCAGCGTTCCTTCTGCAACGATTTCCATCCGGATTCTCTTTTTCCCCGCTTCCCTGAGCAGTGTCCAACCTTGCTCCATCCCTGTGAAATGATAGGTTAAGAGTGAAAGGACACGCGGAACTTCCTTATTCTCCGAAAAAAGCAGTTCAAGCAGGGTATTTTTTACGACCGTACTCTGCCTGGCGCCATACACTCTTATTCTCCTTTAGACAGCAGCGCTCTTTCAATTTCACTGTGCGGGCGTGGAATGACATGTACAGATACCAATTCTCCCACACGGCTCGCAGCACTTGCCCCCGCCTCCGTAGCCGCCTTTACCGCACCAACGTCCCCTCTTACCATGACGGTCACCAGACCGAATCCTACCTTTTCGTACCCGCAGATTTCCACATTGGCAGCTTTCACCATGGCATCTGCCGCTTCAATTGCACCGACCAGGCCTTTTGTTTCAATCAAGCCTAACGCTTCGCCCATTCTATTATTCCTCCTGTTTTCTTGGATTGGCACCGTTGATGCTTTTTGTTCATTACCTTCAGACATTTAACCCCTCTCCGTTTCTTTATCTGCATTCAGCTTAAACCGGGACAGGAGTTTTTCTGCCACATTGCTGTGAGTGCTTGGAATAACGTGGGCTGAGATGACCTTCCCCACCCGTTCGGCCTCCTTTTTCCCTGCATCAACCGCTGAGGCCACGGCGGCTACATCTCCGCTGAGGTGAAGGGTGACACCTAATGCCCCCTGAACGCCAATTACTTTTTCGATCGCGGCAATCTTCACATCAGCGGCTTTTACAGCGGCATCTGCTGCGGATACAGCGGCACAATATCCGACGGTTTCAATCATGCCCAATGCATGCACATTTCTCACTCCTTACTGTTGGATTTCTCCGAAAAAACCGGGCAAATAGCTGGCAAGCTGTTCATGAGCACCATAAAGAACCAGATATTTCTCCTCAATCTTGTATCTGATATTGGTTGATGCGAGCTCTTGCAGCACCGGCAAAAGTAGAGAATAGGATTCATACCGGCCAAGACCTTCCATAATGGCAACAGCCCCTCTTATTCCCGTGAGTTCCAGCTGGTTCAACAGCCATGATCCCGGCTGCTCCAAGTAAAAAAGTTTATTCTTTTTTTTCGTTTGACGGTTTAGAGATTGCCACATGTTTTCTGCGGTAGTTTCAAGTAACCTGCAATCGTTATGAAAGAGTTCCAAAAGAAAGGCTGTCTTCCCGTTTTTGTCCCATTGAATGAAATATTTCACATCCTCCGTACGGCTTAATTCCTCCTGAAGGATGACAAGCTGTCCGGGAGATGATACAGGAGCGGAGAAAACGGCAACTCCCTGGGCGGGAATCGGGCGATGAAACCATTCCATCCTTTCATGCGGAAGATTGGTGTAGAGCCAGGCGGCCAGACCCGATGGGGCTGATCCGATCAGCCGGCCGCACGGTTGTCCGGCGGCGGTGTTTTCGGTCCCATGATTTGCAGGTACAGTTATTCCTCTCTCAGCTCCCTGGGCAAGTGTCAGGATATTCAACCGGGAAACGAGCTCATCATCTGGAGATGTGATTTTCTCATTATTTCCCTTCAACTCGTTCAACCGTTTTTCCCGCATGGCATTCTGATAGTTTGGGCGGTGCAGCTTCTGCTGAACTGCAGGAGGCTCTTTTTCCTTTTTTGGCGGCCGTTCAGCCGGGCGAAGCACTTCTTGAACAATCGCACGCATAAATTCTGACACGAGCTCCCACCTCCCCTACAGAATCTTTGCCAGTTCGGAATGTGGCCGTGGAATTACATTCGATGAGATGAGCTCTCCCCCTGTTTGAATGTGAGCCTGCCTGCCCACTTCAATGGCGGACGAAACGGCAGCCACATCTCCCTCTATAATGACTGTAACCAGTCCTGAACCTACTTTTTTAAATGAGGTCAACTGAACATTTGCCGCTTTAGCCATCGCATCCAACGCTTCAACAGCAGCCGTCAGCCCCCGTGTTTCAATCATGCCGATCGCATTCAATCCTGCGTTCCTCCTTGTTTACAAATAATCTTTTAAATCAATCGGACCAAACGGAACAGAGGTCCGCTTAAACGCCTCTTTTTTGTCCAAAGGAACAGTTGCATCCACACCCATCTTCGCCGTGACCCCTCTAAGGTTGTGAGAGGCTTCAAGAGGCGAGCCCTTTGCACCCGGAACAATGAAAATATCCTGGTCGGCCTGCACCCTTACCGCCAGCGCCCACTCCACATCTTCCGGGTTAAAGATGTCCACATCTTCATCCACTACGATTACATGCTTCAGATCCTTATCACTGGCAAAAGCTGCAAGAGCAGCCTGTTTCCCGTCCCCTTCTGTTACCTTTTCAATTTGAATCACCGCGTGGAACCTGGCGACACCACCCATGGTGATATGAACTTTTTTTACATTGGGCACGGTCTGTCTGACCGTGCTCAACAGCGTGGCTTCACGTACGAGCGCCATGGGCAGCCGTTCTTCATAACTTGATGGGAAAATCGTCTGGCAAATGGCCTGATCACGGTACGTAACCGCAGAAAACTCAATTACAGGCTGCACTGCGCGGGTTCCATAATATCCGGCCAGTTCACCGAACGGCCCTTCCAACTCCCTTGCATGAGGCAGCACCTTTCCTTCCAGCACAATCTCGGCTTCAGCAAGAACTTCCAGATCGACCGTCCGGCACTGAACCACATCCAGCGCCTGGCCGATCAATGCTCCCGCTACATCCAGCTTGTCGGTATGGTACAGATGCGTGCTGATTTGTGAGCTGAGAACCACGGCCGGAACAACACCAAACATAACGGCAACTTCCATCGGTTCATTCCGCTTTTCATAATCATAAAATTGATGAAGCAATTCGGGGGAAGTAATAAGAACACTGGTCTTGTTCCCTCCGAGAAACTGCATCCTTCTGATGGACGTGTAGCGTCTTAGGCCTGAAGGGTCCTTGACCACAAGAATGCCTGAAACATAATAAGAACCTGAATCTTCTTCATGAAACGTTGGGATGGGGAAAAGAGTATCCAAATCGAACGAGCCGAGAATGACATTGTCATGTACTGGTCCGGAGGCCACCAAGTGGGTTGGAATGGGAGATACAATCGACTGGATGATTTTTGGAATAAGCTGGTTGACAGGAATACCGATACTGTCCGCTACAAGCTGGCGGTCTCCTCCGAGGCCTCCGACCATGGGAGAGTGATAGCCTTTTACGTTTTCAAAATAAAACGGCTGCTTTCCCTGTTTTGATTTAAGGACGGCTCCCAGTTCATAAAGCGGATCCACCTCTCTTTTTACACGAAGAAGCTTTTGTTCGGAATCCCACTGGTCCAGCAGTGAACGAAGTGTGGCTGGATTCATTCTTTCTCCCCCCATCGCTCCAGAAGCGCATGGTCAATTCCCAACATGTCCAGAATTCTCCCGGACATAAAGTTCACCAGCTCCCAAATCTCTTTCGGCTTATGATAAAAACCTGGCGAAGCGGGCATAATGCAGGCTCCTGCCTCCGCAAGCCTCGTCATGTTCTGAAGATGGATGAGATGAAAAGGAGCTTCCCTTGGGACAACGATCAGCTGCCGTCTCTCCTTCAGCACGACGCTCGCAGCACGGCTGAGCAATGTGTCACCGACACCATTAGCGAGTGAACCGAGCGTGTTCATCGAGCAAGGGACAACCACCATTCCATCCGTTAAAAAAGATCCGCTGGCAATGGAAGCAAATAAATTTTTATTGCTGTGAATCTCAGCATACGGCTTCAGTGCTTCCATGCTGATCCCGCATTCAAACTGCAGCACCTTTTCTCCCATCTGGGTAACGATCAGGTGCGTTTCGATTCCCAGCTGATGCAGGGCCCGGACGAGCGAGTAGCCATACAGAGCACCGCTCGCTCCTGTTACACCGACAATGATCCGTTTGTTTTGGCCCATGGCAGATTATACGACCTGGTTGTTATTCGAGAACTTTTTTCTTGCCGCTTCCATGTACTCTTTCGTTGTCATAATGTCTCCGAATAAATCAATGTCCCGAAGTCCGGATTCATGCATTGAATCATCCTTGGAGGCTGTGGAATCTGACAGGCAAATCACGTTGTATCCATGATAAAGCGCGTCAGAACCGGTGCTTCTCACGCACACATTGGTCCATACCCCTGTCAGCACGACGGTATCTATTTCCTCTTCCCGGCAGAACAAATCAAAATCGGTATAGCTGAATGCACTGTGTCTTCTTTTTTGAACCACATAATCTCCCTTGCTTTCATCCGGCTGAAGTTCGGGAATGAACTGCGAGCCCCATGTTCCTTTTATCGCATGAACCGGCCGGACCCGGAAATCACGGTCATTTTGCCGGTGCGCTTCCTGGACGAACACAACCTGTATATTCTCTTCATGGCAAAAGTCCACGAGCTCTTTAATGGCTGGAACGATTTTCTCTCCATTTTCACAGCGAAGTGCCGCTTTTTCCCCAATAAAGTCATTCAGCATGTCAATGACCACAACCACATGCTTCTTTCCCCTCAATTCCATAGGCATCTCCTTTCTTATTTGCTTTTTTCCAGCTGCTGCCGTGCGGCTGATGGCTGATTTGCTGTTTCATAGTTTTCATACTTCAGCATTCGCTCAAGGCGCTGGATGCTCTGTCGTTTCACGTATTCTCCGTATCCGGCTGTACCTGTTATTCCGCCTTTTTCATAGTCATAGACAACGGTTCCTCTTAAGATCGTCTGCACCGGGCGCCCTTTGAGCTTTATTCCGTGCAATGGATTGTATTTGGCCATCGACTCTGTCTGCTTTTCATCAATGACCCACTCATGATCAAGATCAATAACCGTAAAATCCGCATCACTGCCGATTTCCATGGCTCCTTTTTTCGGATAGATGCCATAATGAACCGCGGCATTCTTGCTTGTTACTTCAACAAAACGGGATAGCGACAGCCGTCCTTTGTTCAATCCCTCGCTTACCAGGATCGGAACCATGGTCTCTACACCCGGAATGCCAGGGAAGCTGTTCCATATGGAAGAATCGGCTGCGGCCTTTTCAGTTGCGATTTCATATGGCGCATGATCTGTTCCTACAAAGTCAATAGTTCCATCTGCCAATGCCTGCCAGTGAGCCTGGTTATCGTCCTTGCCTCTCAGTGGAGGAGCGATTTTGGCAAAGGTTCCTCTTTCGGTCATGGAGTCCTGTGCATTCAGCATCAAGTAATGAGGACACGTTTCCGATGTCACCTTAACACCGCGTTTTTTCGCTTCACGTACCAGTTTAACGCCTTCTTTGGTGCTCATATGAACGACATGAACACGCGCATCCGTGGCTTCTGCATAGCTGATAATAAGTTCAATGGCTACTTTTTCCGCAAGCGCCATCCGTGCTTCTGCCCAGGCAGGGCCATCTTCCCTTCCTTCATTCTTCAGCTTTTCTGTATAGAAGGTACAAATATCATAGTTCTCCGCATGAACCCCGATTGGCATTCCTGTTTTTGCGACTTTTTGAAAAATCTCCAGCATTTCGCCGTCGGACACTTTCGGAAAGGTTGGCACGGATGGCGTCATGTATACCTTGAACGCTACAACACCTTCATCGATTTGTGGATAGATGTTATCGATCCAGCCATTGCGGGCATCCTCTCCCGTCATGCCGCCCCAGAAGCAATAATCAATATACGCCTGTCCCCGGATTGGAGCGATTTTTTTCTGAAAGCTCTCCCCATCTCGTACAGAAGGCTTGGAACAACATGGCATATCAATAATGGTCGTTAATCCTCCCGCTGCCGCTGACCGTGAACCTGTCGCAAACGTTTCCCGGTGGGTGAACCCTGGATCCATAAAATGAGTATGCGGATCAATACAGCCTGGAACCACCAGTTTGCCCTCCATGTCGAGTACCTTGTCCGCATTTAAGGTTTGAATATCGTTGCAAAAGCCGGTAATCCTGCCCTCATGCACGAGAATGTTGGTGATTACCGTCCGGTCTCCTTGTGGGATCATTGCATTTTTTAAAATCAGATCCATTTCCGACTCTCCTTTAGACTTTTTTAGAACAAAACAGTGATAAGGAACGGTACTGGCAGGGGGCCAGATCGCCGCCCCCGAACCATAAGCTGTTATATTGCGTCCCCATCGGCTTTCAGCTGCTTCATCCTTTCCTGCTCATGTATATTCATAGACTTGAAATTAAATACTAGATTCAGCAAAATCGCCGTTAAACTTCCAATGACGATCCCATTTTCCACAAGGAGCCTTACACCGTCCGGAAGCTCGCTGAACACCATGGGAACGACGGCAGTTCCTAGCCCGATTCCTACCGAACAAGCGACAATCAGAAGATTTTCATTGCTTGAAAAATCGGCATGTGACAGCATTTTCACACCTGAAGCAATGACCATTCCAAACATCGGAACCATCGCCCCGCCAAGGACTGCCGTTGGAATAATGGTGGTGAGAGCCGCAATCTTGGGAAGCAGGCCCAGAAGTATTAAAAAGCCGCCAGCGGCAATGACCACATTTCTTGTTTTTACTTTTGTCAAGGCCACAAGCCCAACGTTCTGTGAGAAGGACGTATAGGGAAAGGAATTAAAAATGCCGCCAATCACAATAGCAAATCCTTCTGCCCTCAAGCCTTTCTTAATGTCCCGGGATTCAAGCTTCCGGTCGCAAATGTCCCCTAACGCGAGAAATACACCGGTAGACTCAATCATGCTCACAATGGCGACAATAGACATGGTGAGTATGGCTGAAACGTGAAATTCAGGCATTCCGAAATAAAACGGCTGTACCATATGAAACCAGGACGCATCTTTAACAGGGGTGACATCCACAAGCCCCATAACGGAAGCAAGAACCGTTCCCGCGATCAGAGATAACAATACAGAGATCGCCCGGACATAGCCTCTGGAAAACCGGTTAATTAAAATGATCAGCAAGAATGTAAAACTGGCGAGTGCCAAATTTTCCAGACTGCCAAATCCTTTCGATCCAAGTCCCCCTGCCGCATTGTTCATGGCAACCGGGATCAGCGACACCCCGATAATGAGTACAACTGAACCTGTTACAACCGGCGGAAAAAATTTAAGGATTTTGCCGACAAACTGTGAAAGCACCATGACGACCAGTCCCGAGGCGATAATCGCGCCATAAATCGCCGTAATTCCTTCAAGTTTTCCAATGGCAATCATGGGCGCCACAGCTGTGAATGTACAGCCGAGAATGACCGGTAACCTGATACCAAAATGCCTACCGCCAATGACCTGCAGCAGGGTGGCAATTCCGCAGGTAAACAGGTCAATAGAGATCAGATAGGCCAGCTGCTGGGCATTCATCCCAATGGCCGGTCCAACGATGAGCGGTACAATGACTGCTCCGGCATACATGGCAAGAACATGCTGCAGACCAAGTACTCCTACTTTCCACGTTTTCAATTGAGCCATTCTGCTTCCCTCCCAGATGTTTGTTATTCTTGTTGAAGTTCTCCACATCACCTCCCTTAAAAGCTATGAAAATAGGAATGTTTTTGAAAAAACCTACTATATTTGTACAAACTTCATTTAGTGCTAGCCCAAAAGAGCATGTTGATTTGTCCTAAAATTATATTGGGAGGTCGGACAATGAAGACCATTGATTTTTTCGTAAATGGAACAGAGATTTCGGTTACATGCAGTCCTTCGAAAACACTTCTGGAGGTTCTCCGGGAAGATGCGGGTTTAACAGGCAGTAAGGAATGCTGCGGCAAGGGAGAATGCGGTTCTTGTACCGTGTCGCTAAACGGCCTGCCAGTTTGTTCCTGCCTCGTGCTCGCCGGACAGGTTCATGGGGAAAACATCATTACAGTGGAAGGCATTGGCACACCGGAAAATATGGATCCCGTCCAGCAAGCGTTTATGGATGAGGGGGCTACCCAATGCGGATACTGTACGCCAGGTCTGATTGTATCTGCAAGATCTTATTTGAACAGCATCGGCCACCTGCCCGGCCTGGACGAAATCAAGCAGGCACTAGGCGGCAACCTTTGCCGTTGTACAGGCTATACAAAAATACTGAAGGCCGTTCAAACAGCAGCTCAAAAACAACTGACGTTCAGGGAACTTTAGAGCATGACCGCTTCCAGCCTATCCTGTATTCTGCTTGCAGCAGGCCGGTCTTCCCGGATGAACCAAACCAAAGCTCTTCTTCGATGGCAGGGGCTATCTCTTATCGCTTATCAGGTTAAAACCATTCAAAACGCAGGGATTAAGGATGTGGTGGCCGTACTTGGCTTTCGAGCGGCTGAATTAAGCAGGGAATTGAATGGCAGCTCTGTGAAAATAGTAAAGAATAACGACTATTCTTCTGGAAAATGCTCATCCATCAGAATCGGATGGCATGGCATGGATAAGAATTCGACCGGTGTCCTTATTGCTGCGGTTGATCAGCCTCTTTTGTCTGAGGTTCTCTGCCAAATGGACAAGCTTCATAAATCCGATCCAGAATCTATTATCATCCCTGTCCATAACGGGAAACGGGGGCATCCGATTCTTCTGCCAAGCCTTCTTTATTCCGAGCTGCTACTGATTACAGAAGAGACGGAAGGATTGCGGAGCATCATTAAAAAGCACCATAAAAGGGTTAAACTGATGAAAACCGTTGACCCTCGCATTCTTTTAAACTTGAACACGCCGGACGATTATGAAGCTGCTTATAGGGAGGATCTGTAATGTATGTTTCAGAGATAGATATGCTTTCACCCCACTCTCTCCTGGAATGCCTTTACCTTCTTGAAAATGAGAAAGCCAGCATTAGGCTGCTGGCCGGGGGAACCGATGCGGTTGTTCGCATGAAGGAAGGAAAATGGCAGCATGATTGCTGGCTGAATTTGAAAAACATCGATGAATTAAAATTTATCGCTATCGAAAAAGATGAAATCCATATCGGGCCGTTGGCCACCCATTCAGAAATCATCTCGTCTCCCCTGTTGCAGGACCATGCCGATGTCCTCGTACAAGCCAGCCGGGAAGTCGGGGCAGCCCAGATGCAAAATATGGGCACAATCGGCGGAAATATTGGAACCGCTTCCCCTGCCGGCGATACAATACCCGCTCTTTTTGCGTTAGGAGCCAGCATTGAGCTCACCTCAATAACCGGAAAACGACAAGTCAGCGCAGAAGATTTTTTTATCGGGCCAGGTAAAACAGTGGCCTTCCCTAATGAAATCATCACGAAAATCTCCTTTAAAATCCGTGGTAAACATGACATCGGTATTTTTCAAAAACTCGGTCCGCGCAAAGCCCAATCCATCTCCATCGTGAATGTGGCGATCAGCCTGTCCATGAAGGAAGGAACAAAGGAGTGTTTAGGCGGCCGAATCGCTTTCGGTTCCGTGGGTCCTACCGTCCTGAGAGCGAAAAAGTGTGAAGCTATGCTCTCTCTCGGAGAACTATCAAATGACATGATATCGAATATAAGCAGCGTCGCGTGGAAGGAAGTCATGCCTATCTCCGATATCCGTGCCTCGGCGTCCTATCGCAGAGATATGGCGAGTGCCCTTTTAGAAAGAGGATTGTACCGTTTAATGAAAAGGTGGGCAGACAATGAAAGAAAACCACTTTAAATATATTGGCAGACGAGTCCCCCGGATGGATGCACCAGAAAAAGTAACAGGCACGCTAAAATATATGACAGATTATCATTTTGAACAGATGGTCTGGGGGAAAGTCCTTCGTTCCAAGTATCCTTATGCAAGAATCGAATCCATCGATACGTCAAAGGCGGAATCATTACCGGGTGTTGTCTGTGTCTTAACCCACAAAGACATTCCGGGCTTTAACGGATTTGGCATTGTTGTGCCGGATCAGCCTGTTCTCGCCCGTGATGTGGTTCGCTGTACGGGAGATGCGGTTGCTTTGGTTGCGGCAGAAACAAAGGAAATCGCCGAACATGCTCTCTCGCTCATTGAAGTGAATTATGAACGGCTTAACCCAGTGACTGATGCGGAATTTGCCATGTCTTCCGATGCTCCCTCCCTGCACGAAAACGGCAATATTCATAGTCATGTCATCATTAAAAACGGCAACACGGACGCGGCCTTTGAAGAAGCGGATGTGATTTTGGAAAACACCTTTTATTCTCCACGCCAGATGCATGCCTTTATTGAAACAGAAGGCGGATGGGGAGTCGTGGAGCCGGACGGAATGCTGACCATTCGCTGCCCAGGGCAGTATGCGTACAGAGATCGCCTGCAAATTGCCCGCGCGCTCGCGATGAATCCCGCGAGAATCCGGGTGATTTCGCATCCGATAGGAGGAGCATTCGGAGGTAAGGATGAAATCACGGTTCAAATCTACCTGGCCCTTCTTGCTCTTCATACCGGCGGCCGACCGGTTAAAATACATTTATCCCGTGAAGAATCCGTGATTGCCGGCATCAAACGGCATCCGTTCAAGGTACAAATGAAAACAGCAGCAAAAAAGGATGGCACCCTGCTTGCCAATCAGGTGCGCGCAGTTGCCGATACGGGAGCCTACGCCTCGCTTGGAGGTGCGGTCATCGCGCTGGCGATCGAACATTGCTGCGGCCCCTACAAGATTCCGAATGTTGACCTGGAAGGATTTTGCGTCTATACCAATAACGGAATCTCCGGAGCATTCAGAGGCTTCGGCGTTAATCAGGTGTGTGCAGCCATTGAAACCCACATGGATATGATCGCCGAAAAACTCGGCATGGACCCCATTGAGCTTCGAAAGAAAAACGCTTATGAAAAAGGAGACCGCTCAAGCATCGGGCACGAATTAAAAACCAGCGTAGGTACATTAAAAACACTGGAGACCGCTGAAAACTGCGAGCTTTGGAAAAATAGGGAAACTCATAAAAAAAACAGCAGCGAACCGTGGAAAAAACGGGGAATCGGAGTAGCCACCTCTTTTCATGCGGTCGGCATGGGAATCGGTCTGCCAGACTATGGAGCAGCCACCATTGAACTGATGCCGGATGGGACGTATAAGATTGGGGTCGGTTGTGAGGATATTGGAGGAGGCAACAGCACAGTCTATGCCCAGGTGGCAGCAGAGCTTTTAAACTGTGATATTGAAAAAATAACAGTCATCCAGGGTGATACAGCAAAAACGCTCGACAGCGGAACTGTTACCGCCTCCCGTTCCACATATACAGGAGGCAAAGCGATCGCAGCTGCTGTTCCCCATATGTTCCGTCTCCTGACTGAAGCAGCTTCTGCCCTGCATAAGGTGGAGCCGGAGAACATACTGATTGGTGAAAATGAATATTACGCAATAACAGAGAATGGGGAACAAGCTTCAACCTATGAAGAACTCTATGCCTACCTACAAGAAAACCGGCTTTCAACAAAGGTAGAGGGCCATTTCATGCTTCCAAAAGAAAAAGAAGAACTTCCCGGATCAGGAGGCGCTCCTCATCATTTATACGGATATTTAACTCATCTTGCTTTAGTTGAAGTCGATACACTTACCGGTGAAACAGAAGTTCTTCGTGTCGTTTCCATACCCGATGCCGGAAAAGTGCTGAATCCTCAGGGTCTTGAGGGGCAGGCGGAAGGCGGTGCTGTCATGGGGATCGGCTACACGCTGTATGAGGATGTATTAATGGAAGGCGGTTATCACCAAACGGCTAATTTTACAAACTACATCATACCCACCATCAGGGAGACTCCCGTTATCGAAACCTTCCCGGTTGAAAGCACGGAAGAGACCGGGCCTTTTGGGGCAAAGGGTATTGGAGAGGTTGTGATGATCCCCATTATCGCTGCCATCATGAATGCGATTTATGACGCAGCAGGAGTACGAATCATGCATCTTCCAGCCACACCCGAACGAATTTATCAGGCGCTGAAATCCCGGGATGTGCGCCAATGAAAAAAGAAGTCCTGTACCATAAACTTTCAGAAGCCATCTTAAACCGGACAACGGTTTCGCTTGTGACATTCACAGAAGCAAGTCCTGAACTGATCGGCAAACGGATCCTTCTTTTATCCGAAACCGCTTATGGAGAAAAAGGGGTGTCCGATGATTTGATACGTGCCACCGCTGCATTTTGCGCCCCTTCTTTTTCACAGCAGAACACGTCTTCCCTTGATTTTCAATGGCAAAATAAACGGTACACCATCTTTCATGAAGCCTTCCCTCCTTCTCCGCATCTTATCATTACAGGAGCGGGCCATGTCGGGGAACCGGTCGCACAAATGGGATACATGCTGGGCTTCTCGGTGACTGTGGTTGATGACCGCCCTTCCTTTGTGAATAAGGAACGCTTTTCTTGTGCAGACGAACTGTGCTGCCAATCTTTTCATTCCTACTTTCAAAATGTTCCCCTGCAAAATTCGACTTATATTCTGCTGTTAACGCGAGGGCATCAGTTCGATGTGCTGATCCTGCAACAGTTATTGTCCAGAAAGGATCGCCCAGCATATATCGGTATGATCGGAAGCAGACGCAGAATTGCAGGTGTGTTTGAACAACTCCGCAATGATTTTCCCGAAGAAACATTTACCCACATCCACACCCCTGTTGGATTGGATATCGGAGCAGAGACACCAGCAGAGATTGCGGTCAGCATTTTCGCTGAAATCCTTGCCGTGAGAAACAAAAAGAACGGAGAGCCGCTCAGTTCCCATATCCGTGAGTTGGCCAAAAAGGGGTTCAGAAAGGGGACAAAACGTTGCGGGAACACGAAATGATCAACGTGATTCACACGTTTTTGCAAATCAAGAAACCGGCCGCGCTCGCCACTATTGTCTCTACCAAAGGATCGACTCCACGTAAAACGGGGTCAAAAATGATCATCACGTCAACAGGAGCCCTCATCGGAACCATTGGTGGAGGCTGCGGTGAAGGTGAGGTCATCAAAAAAGCACTTGAAGTGATTAAAACAGGAAAACCGGTTACACATAACGTCGATCTGACAAGCGGTCTTCTTTATGAAGACGGCGGAATTTGCGGAGGAATCATGAACGTTTTTATTGAACCGCTTCAGTAGAACCTCTACTGCACTTAAAGAACAGGAGAATATTCCTGTTTTTTTTACATAGGATGTACAAATTAACCTGTCTCACCCCCAATGCATTTAAAAGAGCTTTCGTCATCACAGGAATTCCTCCCCTTCAAACCGGTTAATTATTTTAGGGTTAATGGATTCTACTAAAAGAAAAGGGGTGTATTTTTATGTCAGGAGCAGGAAAAGAAAGAGCCGGAAGAGAATTTTCTTTGAACCGCTTTTTTAAGCTGGAAGAACGAAAAACAACCATCAGGACGGAGATTCTTGCAGGCATCACCACCTTCCTCACCATGAGCTACATTATCTTCGTCAATCCTTCCATTCTTGCGGACGCAGGTATCCCGAAGGAAGCTGCTTTGGCAGCAACGATTTATGGCAGTGTGTTCTGTACACTGTTAATGGCACTTTGGGCCAACTTCCCTGTTGCCGTGGCACCTGGTATGGGATTGAACGCCTTTTTTACGTATACAGTGGTCCTTGGCGCCGGTTTAAGCTGGCAAACCGCTCTCGGAGCGGTGTTTATCTCAGGGCTGGTGTTCTTTATTTTGACAATCACCGGTGTCCGCCAACGGATTGTTGACGGTGTTCCTCCGCTCCTGAAATCTTCCATTTCTGTCGGAATCGGCTTATTTATCGCCTTTATTGGTTTAAAAAATGCTGGGATTGTTGTTGCCAACAAAGATACCTTTGTCAGCCTGGGCAAAATAACAGAAGCCGGACCGCTGCTTGCGCTGTTCGGATTGCTTTTTGCCTCGTTTTTACTGTCAAAGAAATGGAAGGGCGCGTTATTGATCAGCATCCTTGTGACTTCCATAGCGGCCATGGTGACGGGCTTTATTGACTACCCGCACAGTGTGAAAGACATTGCTTCCCTGTCCCTCCCAAGCCTCTCAGAAACGTTCCTTGCCATGGACCTGAAAGGCGCTTTTGCATATGGCATCCTGTCAATTCTATTTTCGTTTACGATCGTTGAATTATTTGATAATCTGGCAACCCTCATTGGCCTTTCCAATAAAGCCGGACTTGCTGATGAAAATGGGAAAATTGAAAACCTGGACCGAGCCCTGCAAGCCGACGCAATCGGCACCATGGCAAGCGCAGCCATGGGAGGTACGGTTATGAACGCCTATGTCGAAAATGCGACAGGCATTTCAGAGGGCGGCCGCACGGGACTGACAGCTTTAACAATAGGCATCCTGTTTTTCCTGAGTCTTCTTTTCACTCCCCTTATCGCGTTTGTTCCATCCGTAGCAACTGCACCCGTTTTAATTTTGGTTGGTGCCTTGATGCTCAGCGAAATTAAATCCATTTCTTTTGACGATTTTACGGATGTCATCCCTGCTTTTTTGACCATTATCCTCATGCCGCTGACTTTCAGCATTGCCCAAGGACTTGCTTTCGGATTTATTTCCTATACGGTTTTAAAACTTGCGGTTGGGAAGCATAAAGACGTGCACTGGATGATGTATGTGATCAGTCTCGCATTCATTATCAACTTTATCTGGGGAAGCCATTAATTTCCCATCCTGGACCGGGTGCAAGGCTTGCTGCCCGGTCCAATACCGTTCGGAAGGAGCCAAAACCATGAAAAATAAAAAATACCCTCTTTCACAATTGATTGCTGCCTCTTCTAAAAGGGTTCCTGCCGACCTGGTCATTAAAAATGCCAAAATTATCGATGTATTCAATCTTGAAGTCATTGAGGCGGATGTAGCGGTAACCCAGGGTAAAATTGTCGGAATTGGAACATATGAAGGCAAAACAGAACTAGATGCAGAGGGTGCATATCTTTGTCCAGGCCTGATTGATGGGCATGTTCATATTGAATCAGCCATGGTTCCGCCAGAGGAGTTTTCCGATATCGTTGTCCCGCATGGGGTGACTACCGTTGTGGCAGATCCCCATGAAATTGCAAATGTGAGCGGAAAAGATGGGATCGATTACATGTTAAGAGCATCAGAAAACATAGTTCTTGATGTGTTTATCGGGCTACCTTCCTGTGTACCTGCCACCCCATTTGAACATGCAGGTTCAGAATTAATCGCTTCAGATCTTTATCCCTATTACAAGCATGAGCGTGTCATCGGTCTTGGCGAGGTTATGAACTATCCTGCCGTCTTTTCCGGTGAAAAGGAAATGACGAGGAAAATTGAAGATGCATTGCTACATAATAAACATGTCGATGGCCACGCGTCAGGGATTCCTGCCTATGGAATCAATGTGTACGGAACGGCACGCATTCGTACAGACCATGAATGCGTGACTCCCCAGGAAGTCCGTGACAGACTGTCCCGAGGGCTGTATGTCATGCTGCGTGAAGGATCGGCAGCAAGAGATTTAACAGCATTGCTTGATGCAGTGACAGAAAAAAACGCCCGGCGATGTCTTTTTGTCACTGATGATAAACATCTTGATGATCTGATGGACCATGGCAGTATTGACCATAATGTCAGACTCACGGTTGAAAAAGGATTCAGTCCTTTGCTTGCCATTCAAATGGCTACTCTCAATGCCGCTGAATGTTTTGGATTGAAGGAAAAAGGAGCAATTGCCCCGGGATTTGATGCCGACTTTATTTTGTTGACCGATCTTACCAGTTTTCAGATTAAGGATGTCTATAAGAATGGAGTAAAGGTGGCTTCGGAAGGGAAAATGATTCAGCCTTCTCCAAAGGCCATATCCCCACCCTTAACCATCACCAACAGCGTACAGTTGAAACCGGTTGGCAGCGAGGATTTGGCGATTCCCATCTCTGGTAAGAAGAAAGCGAATATTATTCAAATCATCCCCAACCGTATTGTAACGAAGCATGTGCAGGAACACGTGAGTTCCTCAAACGGCGTATTCATTCCGGATGTGAATAAAGACCAATTAAAGCTTATTGTTGCAGAACGCCATCACGCCACTGGCCGCATAGGCCGTGGAATTGTAAAAGGACTCGGTCTCACTTCAGGAGCGATTGTATCCACCGTTGCTCATGACTCTCACAATATTGTCGCAGCCGGGACAAACGATCAAGACTTGCTTGCAGCGATAAAAGCCGTGGATTCTATGCAAGGCGGGCTGGCAGTGGTCGAGCATGGAGACATTCTTGCGTCCCTGTCACTTCCATTGTCCGGTTTAATGAGTAACCAAAGCCATATCGAAGTTTATAACCAGCTGAAGCAGCTAAATTTGGCATTGCGCCGCATTGGCTTCTCACAGGATTATAATCCATTTCTAACCCTTTCTTTTTTAGCTCTTCCTGTCATCCCTGAACTGAAACTGACCGATGGAGGATTATTCAACGTTCAATCCTTTAATTTTATTTCTGTAACCGAATGAGGCTCCACCATAAAAAGCGGAAGCCAGACCATCGTCTGGCTTCCGCTTTTTATATTTCCAGTTCATCTTCCTGCAGTGATGACTCGAGTGTATTGACTAAATCATAATAATCATCAGGTTTCTCGAACTGATCCGGTGCCCAATTTTGTTTAATCCAGGAGGCGACTTCTGGTGCACTTTGGAAGATCTGGCCTGTTGTATCGCTGTCCCGGACAGTATAAATGTTATTATCCACATCAATCGTTACATCGCAGGGAAAGGCTCCATCTTTCTTATACAAAGAGTACTCCACGGGCAATGACCTCCTCCATTCAAGATAATTAAGTTATACCCCGTATCTTTTTATTTTATGTTAGTTTTGTCCAATACTTTTTCAGCGGAATAGAGACTGATGATACAGAGTACGCTAAATGAAAATAGCTGAAACAGCTGCAGCAAGGAGGCCATTATGAAAAAGAAACCCACCGTTATTGAAAAAATGCTTTCCAATGCTCCCAAAGAAGAAGAAATGACAATTGCTGCTGGAAGATCCGCCGATCATCCACTTGGATCAGAAGATTATACAGCGGGGGATTCGGTTAACGAACATAAAAACCTGGAACGGGTAAACCTTTATCTGGACGAAGGAGAAATCAGCCAGCAAAACAATAATCTGTAGTATCAGCATAATTTTAAACAATACGTCAAAAATAAAGGTGGACAAAGGAGGATTGTCATTATGCAAAGTTTATTGCTGAAGATAATCAGTATTCCGCTGATTCTTCTTCTGTGCACTTTTTGGTTTGAAGGAGTGAGTTTCAACAAGCCGCTTCCCTTTCTGATCATCACAATAATTTTGGCTCCGCTTGCTGTACTTATGGAATATATATTTTTGCCCCGTTTATCCTTTTGGTTAGCGTTTATCGCAGATTTTGTTCTTTCGTATCTGCTGGTTTATGTGATCAGCTCGTTTATGGCTGGTGCTTATGTTTCACTTTGGGGCGCGTTTCTGATTGCTCTTGTGTACTCTCTGGTGGAACTCCTGATCCACAAGCAGATCGTATCCGACCATATGAGACACTCTTACAGCTAAAAGGAACAAACTGCATCTCCGTCATCGGGAGATGTAGTTTTTTTTCGTATTGAATTGCTATATATGTAAGGTTTTGTTACATTAGAAGTTGTATGTCAACTACATCATTGCATGTACGAGAGGAGAAATGACATGGACGTTTTTAATCGGATTTTTGATTTTTCAAACGATTATTTATGGGGTTACGTTCTGATCATCATGCTGGTCGGGATTGGTTTGTATTTTACCATTCGCTCGAGATTTGTTCAGTTTCGAATGATTAAAGAAATGTTCCGTCTGCTTGGCGAGGGTGCCAGAGATTCCGGAGAGAAAAAAGGGGTTTCTTCCTTTCAGGCATTTTGCATTAGTACAGCATCCAGAGTAGGAACAGGAAATCTCGCCGGTGTGGCCATAGCCATAACAACCGGAGGGCCTGGAGCAGTATTTTGGATGTGGCTCATTGCATTGATCGGATCTGCTTCAGCCTTTGTTGAAAGCACACTTGCACAAATCTATAAAGTCCGGGACGAGGCGACCGGGACGTTCCGCGGAGGGCCCGCTTATTATATGGAAAAAGCGCTTAATGCCCGCTGGATGGGAATCATTTTTTCTATTCTTATTTCCATCACATTCGGTCTTGCCTTTAATTCCGTACAGGCGAACACCATTTCCAATGCGTTCCAAAATGCTTTTCATGTGGACAAGATATGGACAGGCCTGATCATTACAGTTGTGACTGCTGTGATCATTTTTGGAGGCATTAAGCGGATTGCCAAAGTAGCCGAATTTTTGGTACCTGTCATGGCCGGACTTTACATCCTTCTTGCCTTGTATGTGATCCTGACTAATTTGACTGAAATTCCTGATGTTCTTGGATTGATCTTTAATGAGGCATTTTCGGGCTTTAAGGAAATCCTCGGCGGAGCTGCTGGAGCTGCCATGATGCAGGGAATTAAACGGGGATTATTTTCCAATGAAGCCGGTATGGGTAGCGCACCGAATGCCGCAGCTACCGCTGATGTAAGCCATCCTGTTAAACAAGGAATTATCCAGTCGCTTGGCGTATTTGTTGATACACTTGTCATATGCAGTTCCACCGCTTTTATTATTTTGCTGTCCGGTATGTTCAAATCCAGTGAAACTGACGGAATTGTTCTGACACAATCTGCGTTAAGCCATGAGATCGGTTCATGGGCCACCATTTTGATTGCGGTTATTGTTTTGCTCTTTGCTTTTAGTTCCATTGTCGGTAATTATTATTACGGCGAATCTAACATCGAATTCATGAACACGAGTCGCACTTGGCTGTTCGTTTACCGATTGGCGGTTGTGGGCATGGTTATTTTCGGTTCACTGTCGGATCTGACCTTCGTTTGGAACCTCGCTGACCTGTTTATGGGTCTGATGGCCATTATCAACTTGATTGCCATTGCCCTTCTCGGCAAATTTGCCTTTGCGGCATTACGCCATTACAAAGAACAAAAGAAGCATGGAAAAGATCCAGTGTTTACCGAAAACAGTATTCCTGGTTTAAAAAACGTGGAATGCTGGGGAGATTCTGACCAGCATAACGCATAATTAGAAAAAAGCCTGCTGTAGCCAACAGCAGGCTTTTGTTCTGCCTAATCGTAATAGTTGCAGTTTTTGGCCAAGCCTGACTACAATGATCTTGATAGTTAATATCCAAGTGAAAAGAGGTTACATAATGCGCAAAATGCCTTTGGAAAAGCGAGGAATTACATCCAGCCGACTGGCACTGGGCTGTATGGGGTTTGGCGGAAGCTGGGACCGAAGCCCCCTTTCGGATGATGAAGTATTAAAAACAGAAAAGGCTGTGGATGCGGCCCTCTCAACCGGTATCACCATGTTTGATCATGCCAATATTTATACGATGGGCAAAGCAGAAGAGGCCTTTGGGCGCGTACTCCAGGGAAATCCGAGTCTGCGTGAACAAATGGTAATCCAGAGTAAATGCGGAATTCGATTTGCGGATGATATTGGCCCAGGGAGGTATGACTTTTCAAGAGGACATATCCTTACTTCTGTGGACGAGATTTTGAAAAGGCTTACTGTCGACTATTTAGATATTCTCCTGCTTCACCGCCCGGATCCGCTAATGGAACCTGAAGAAGTGGCGGAAGCTTTTGAAAAGTTGAAATCCTCAGGTAAAGTGCGCCATTTCGGCGTATCCAATATGAACCAGTCTCAGATTGAACTGTTGGAAGCCTTTATGGATGAAAAGCTGATAGTTAACCAGCTTGAAATGAGTTTAAACAAAGTGGATTTTGCCGATGAAGGGGTTCACGTCAATCAGGAAGCTGGTTTGTCCGTTCATTTCACAAGTGGTCTGATGGAGCATTGCATGAGAAAGGATATTCAAGTTCAAGCATGGTCCCCGCTGGCTAAAGGCATTTTTTCCGGCAACAGTTCCATAGAATTAACAGAAGCAGAAGCAGAAACCAAGGATTTGGTAGCCAAAATGGCAGCTGAAAAAGAAACGACGCTTGAAGCCATCGTTCTTGGCTGGCTAATGCGCCATCCCGCAAAGATTCAGCCCGTTCTCGGTACGACCAATGTTCAGCGAATCAAGGATTCAGCCGATGCCGTCCGTATCTCTGAAATCATGACCCGGGAAGAGTGGTATGAACTCTATGTGTCTTCCAGAGGTGTAAAGCTGCCTTAAACCCATTTTTCCTATAGAGTTAAAGGAATGCTCAAAAATAGCCGGCTCAGAATTAGATCTGAGACCGGCTTCTTTTTGGTTCCTCGGCAGCGCGGTACCTGCGATGAGGTTCATTGATCGTTTCATCCATTGGTTCCTTCTGATTATCATCAACAATGGTCTCCCTTTGCAGGGACTCTTGCTTTTTCAACTGAGATTCAAGCCGCCTTACCCGGTTTCTCAGCTGAACCACTTTCAGAATGCCAAAAAACCCCACAGCCAATCCACCAACAGCTGCTGAACCGAGAATGATGAGAACCAACGGCCATTTGACTGTCCCAAAAATATAATTAAAACTTACATCATTGCCATTAACAACAGCAAAAACCGCAATCAATAAGGCAAACAGCAATCCAAAGATTAAGTATCCTTGTGCCTTCATTCTATCCTCCTCCTTCTTAGCTCTGTTATTCCCTATTTTTAAACTTTTAAATAAAAATATGATTAAAAACTTAACACCCTTGCGTATTCGGTTAAAGAATGTTACAGTAGTAACAGTTATTTTTGTTCGGTACATGACTTCTTCGCAGTGGTTTGCGTCTTGAATGATATTTGAGCAGGAATAGTAATAAATCGTGGGTTTTATCCACACAGGAGGAACATCTATGTTACAAGGTAAAGTTAAATGGTTCAACGCAGAAAAAGGTTTCGGCTTCATCGAAGTTGAAGGCCAAGACGATGTATTCGTACACTTCTCTGCTATTCAAGGCGACGGTTTCAAATCACTTGAAGAAGGTCAAGATGTAACGTTTGAAATCACTGATGGTGCTCGCGGACCTCAAGCTGCAAACGTTCAAAAGTAAGGAATACACAAAAGGCTCCTGAGATTCAGGAGCCTTTTTTTATTTTATTTTTTTCATAAATGCCATAATTTCTTCTATCAGATTATCCGTTGCTTCGTACATTCCCATATGCCCGGCTCCTTGTAATGTAGACTGAATGATGTTCTCCTTGGAAACCGAAAAAGTTTTTTCCGGTGGAACCACTTGATCTCTTTCACCAGCCACCAGAAGAACCGGAATATTTGAGTTCTGGAGGACGTCATTGCGATTGGGCCTGTTTTTCATGGCAACGGACGCAGCAATGGCTCCTTCCGGCGGAGTTTCATATCCGATTCTTTTCGCCTTCTCTATTTTATCAGACAGCGGAGTATCCGGTGCAAACAGGTCGGGTACCAATTGATCAATCACTGATTCGATTCCTTTTTCCTGTATTTGCTCAATGGTGCGGTCTCTCTTCAACCGGCCGGCATCATCGTCTGGAAAGGCAGTGGAATGAATCAGTCCATACCCTTTCAGCCGGTTGCTTTGATGATCAGCAAACGCTAAAGTAATATATCCTCCCAGTGAATGACCCAGCATCGTGACTTTATCCAATCCTAAATGCCCGAGCAAATCCTTGATATCCTCAGAAAAATCCTCCACGGCACATGCAGAATCACTGACCGATGATTTTCCGTGCCCACGCAAATCAGGTGCAATTACACGGTATTCTTTAGCAAGCTTGGGGACGACTTCCTCCCAATATTCATGGCTTCCGCAAAAACCGTGAAGCAACACGATGGCTTCTCCTTTTCCTTCATCAATATAAGCGAGTTTCCTTTTGTCTAGGTTAGCTGTTTTGAGTTTCACATTACTCCACTCCTTTTCCTATAGTTCTCCTTAACCTTTCATACTTTCTTTCAAACGTTCTGGTGTATAAAAAAAGCGTGCGGTTTGGCACCACACGCATTAACATTCTGAATTCTCTATCTCTTCACTTTTCCATCCTCTTTTACTTTTCCCCTTAATTCTTCCAACTCGTCAAGTAATTTGATCATCAATTCATCCGTCCGTTTTAGCTCTTCGTTCAGCATGGTGATGGTTTCTTCTTCCCAGAGGAAAGGATCTGCCTGAGCGGGGGAAATGGTCAAATCTTTATACTCAATCCCCTCTTCCGAATCATCTGGCGATAAATAAATCGCAATTTCACAATTTTCGTGTCCAAGAGCCATTTGTTTCCTGAGTGAAACTTTGCCGTAACCGAAATGTCTTGCAGCAATCCCGCCGAATACGCTGGACGTCATCATGCAAAGGTGGGGCGCATGAGTTACGTCATCTCCAAAGGGACATTGAATGGCCTTCATCACGATTCGGTCACCATCTATGGATAAAATTTCAAACTGACCGCCTATTTTATTTTTTAAATCGATCAGAATATCCACATATTGCTCAATAGTCCACGGGCTGCTGTATTCCTTGTAATAGCCCTCTATCCACTCTCCCGTTCGTATACCAATCTGACGGATATATTCTTCGGCAACAGGACCCGCTGCTTTCCGATGAACTCTTGCATACTGTGTAATCAGTTTGGCCAAAAAGACATGTTTATTCAATTCGGAATCTTTCACAACATCAGCTCCCATGCGGGTATTCATTCAAAAAGTAGTTGCTGCTTAGTCGCCAAAAGATAATAAGTTACTTTTTAGTAAGTATTGTACTATTACCATACTCTATATCACCTCTCATAAAAATGAGAAAATAGATACAAATTTTGTAATATACGCTCAATTTTCGGTCGACTCCTACTGTATACCCTGTTTCTTTCCACGCTATGTCTAGTTCCAAAGAGTTCATCAAAAAAGACGGCGTTTGCCGTCTTTTTGGACTACATTTTTCTCATTTTAACCCCGGATACGGAATGATTTTTTCCTTTTTCCAGAATTAGATGCGCCCGATACTTGGTCGGAAGGATGTTTTCACGCAAATTCAATCCGTTAATGGTATTCCAAATATTAAGTGCAAATTCAATCGCTTCCTCATCATTCAGATCAGCATAACGGTGGAAATAGGATACCGGGCTTTGAAAAGCGGTGTTTCTCAAGATTTTAAATCGATCCACATACCATTGCTTGATTTCCTCTTCGTCCGCGTCCACATAAAGGGAGAAATCAAAGAAATCTGAAACGAAGATTTGTGTATTTTGTTTTTTGCTTCTTTTTTGTTTCGGAACCTGCAGTACATTAATACCTTCTACAATAACAATATCGGGTTCAGTAATGGTTTGTACCTGGTCGTGCAAAATATCATATTCCAAGTGAGAATAGATGGGAGCTTCCACGACCGGCTTTCCTGATTTCAATTGGGACAAAAACTGGATCAGTCCTTTTAAATCGTAGCTTTCTGGAAATCCTTTCTTCCCCATCAGCCCTTTTTGCTCCAAAACAGCATTTGGATAAAGAAAGCCGTCGGTTGTAACAAGTTCCACCTTTGGCGTGTTGGGCCATCTGGACAGAAGCGCCTGAATGATCCGGGACGTTGTGCTTTTGCCTACCGCTACACTTCCGGCAATCCCGATGATGAACGGTGGCTTCTTCATTTGCTTGCGCAAAAATGCATTCGATTGCAGATGAAGCTGCTGTGAAGAGGTGACATATAGGTTAAGCAACCGGCACAATGGCAAATAAATGGACGAGACCTCATTGAGGGATACATTTTCGTTGATTCCCTGAAGTTCCGACACTTCCCATTCTGTTAACGGTTGTATATCGGCCGAATACAAGCCCGCCCATTCTTCCCTGGTAAAAGAAAGGTAGGGAGACAGCGACTCATTCTCTAACATGGTCTGGCTCATTGCTGGCATCTCCTTTTTTGGATCACTATGCTTAATATTCTATATCATCGTTCATAGGATACACTTCAATTTAAGTATCATATCGCTTTACAATGTTAACATAATTTTAAAGATAAGATAACCTGATTGTAAACCCATTTCCCTTCCATAGGAAAGCGTTTTCGCTATCAAGCGAACAAAAAGGGAACTTTATTGAGAAAAGTTCCCTTCCGCAGAATGATTTTCTATTTCCGAAAGAAGCGCTTTTTCCAAAAGATAAAGGCAACCAATCCCGATATGGTAAAAGCAACACACAGACTTACAAAAAACGCATGCGGATATTTCTGAAACGGCAACGGAATGTTCATTCCATAAAAGCTCGCTACCATGGTAGGCAAAGCAAGGATAATCGTAATGGACGTTAAAAAGCGCATTTCTACGTTCAGGTTATTCGATATTACCGAAGAGAAAGCATCCATAAGGCTTTTTAATATATTTCTGTATATAAGGCTCATTTCAATCGCCTGCTTGTTTTCGATAATAACGTCTTCAAGCAGATCCTTGTCTTCTTCATACATTTTCAAGTAGCTGACCTTCAGCAATTTTTCAAGTACAGCATCATTCGATTTAAGGGAAGTGGCAAAATACACGAGAGATTTCTCAAGCCGGAGCAGTTCAAAGAGATCCTCATTTTTCAGTGTCTGCCGTAATTCATATTCGATTTGCTCTGTCTTCCGGTTGATTTGCCGCAGGTAACGCAAATAATAAGTAGCAATCATCTGAAGCAGCTGAAACACAAAACGCGTTTTTTTATACGTGTAAAAGTTTTTTACTTTTCGCTTGGCAAACAGCTCCAGAATCGGGTTTTCTCTCAGGCAAACCGTTATAAAATGAGAATCGGTGGATATCATGGCAAGCGGAAAGGTATCATACTGGACTCCGTTCTCGTCTGAATCCAAAATCGGCAGGTCCACGATAACACTTACGGTATTTCCTTCTTTTTCTACCCTTGAACGTTCTTCTTCATCCAGGGCATCTCTCAGGAAGTCCGGATCGATTCCTATTTTCTCAACCACCCAGTTAATTTCTTCATTGGTCGGTGCAATAAGATTGATCCAGCATCCTTTTTGAATGTCTTCCACTTCTGTTAGTTGGTTTGCGGTGTCAGTGTAATAAACATTTAGCATAAGTTATACCTCTTACATTCAGTCTATTCCTATAATAAAACAGAACCTTATAGAAATGTAAACAAAAGATTTTTCCGGATATCAAAAAGAAGCGGCATCGTCCGCTTCTTTAGCTATCTTTCATTTTATACCGCATCCAGCCGGATTATCACTTTAAATAAATCTCCGTCCACTTCCACGTCCATCTGGCCTTCATGAAGATCGACGATCGATTTGGCAATCGCCAGGCCAAGGCCTGATCCTTCCGTATGGCGTGAGGTGTCCCCTCTTTTGAATCGTTCAAACAGCTCCTCCGTGTTGCCCCCCAATTCATATTTTGTAATGTTTTTAAACGAGATGATCACTTCATCCTGTTTTTGTTCAATTTCGATATATACTCTCGTATGATCTAGGGAATATTTCAACGCATTTCCGATCAGATTATCAAATACACGCCACATTTTTTGTCCATCGACATTTGCATGGATTGGCTGCTCAGAAAATGACAGTCTGAACTGCAAATTGGATTTCTCTATGGCTTCATCATTTTCAGCAAGTGCCTGCTGCAGCATTTGAACGATATCTGCTTTTGTTCGGACAAGTTCAATATTTCCGCTCGCCATTTTTGATGCTTCAAACAAATCATCAATCAAGACTTTGAGCCGTTTTGATTTCCTATCAATAATTTCAACGTACGCCTTTTGGCTGTCCTGATCGAGATTCCGTGTTTTTAACAACTCCGTGTAAGAAATGATCGAGGTGAGCGGTGTTCGTAAATCGTGGCTTACATTGGTGATCAACTCTGTTTTCAGCCGTTCACTTTTTGCTTCGGACTTCTGCAATGCCTTTACACCATGCTTCAGTGTGTTAATGTTCCTTGCCAGCCCGGCGAGCGGAGAATTTCCTTTGGCCTTCAAATCCGGCTCCATCTTCCCGGCAGCCAAATCGGAAGAATAAATAACAATCCGGTTTAAGTAAGAAATCTTCCGAAGCAACAGTAACAATGCCGGTACCGTAACCACCACAAAGAGTATGAGATAGAGTCCGATAAGCTGGTCGTTGTACATAATGAAGCCCACACCAAAGCCGGAGGCAAATACAATACCAAGCAAAACTAGAATTTGAAAAGCAAATCCTAACGAATGAAAAGCCTTCACCACATCCATCCATAACCGGTAAATAAGAGAATGCTTCCAATCTGCTCTAGTCAGGCCGTTTTCTTTTATCTCTTCACGGAGGCAAACCACTTGAATCAAGATTAGCGCTGCAACAATGCTTGTAAATAAAATATCAAAAAGCGTATTTTTGATCATAACTGAATAGTCGCCGTATAAAGTAAAAGTAAAAATGTTACCGACGGATACCATGAGAACAAAAACAAATAAAAGTAAGGATGCTACTTTTAGATCAATCGGCACTTTTCGGTAAACGTTTTTAATTGGCAGTTCACCAATAGCAGCCAGCAAACGGTATTTTCTTGCAAGCCAGATACTTATTGCTAAACCAAACACACCCACAGTACTGTAGAGGTAAAAAAAGAGCTGATTGATCTGGAACATATGATACTGCTCATAGATCATGCTGGTCTTTGGCAAGGATTTCGGCACACCAATTTTTCCGATCAGCACCGGTTTTTCATCTGATAAAACATCAGTAACAGTATTATCATAATTTGGACCCTCTCCAGTATCGTCCGATGGCGGCATGTAATCTGAGATGGACAGATCCCTTGCACTTTTGTATTCCTGAACAAACTGCATGTTGCTATTGTTTAACTTTTGATAGGCATCCTGCTTATTTGAAGAGGAGAGATTGGTAAATACTTCAGCGCTCTCATTATTTTGCAAATAGTAATCAAACGAAGAATCCCATTGCTTCAACTGCCTCTTTACCTCTTCTTTATTTTCAATAAAATGATCGATTTGCTTCTCTTTTTCTTTTTTTACTTTCTCTTTTACATATTTGTCACTGTCAAAATTCTTCTGAATGTCTTCAATCTTTTTGTCTCTTTGCTTTTGATAATAACTTTCAAGTTTTTGATTATGATCCGCTCTCGCCTCATCCAGCTGCGGTCTGTACTGTTCCTGGATGCTATTGATTTGATCAGATAACTCACCGTATCTGAAGCGGTATTCCTCCATTTCTTCATCGGAAACCGTAATTTTTTCTTTCATCTCATCCCCTGTCAAATTGCTGACTTCGGAAATATGGAGATATCCCAGAAACGTATTGTACTCACTTTGGAATTCATCCGTATCAAAGTAACTCTTTCCCAGATAGGCATCCCAGTGAGACAAGAAGGTTAATGTACCGCTCAACCCGATGGTAAACAAGAGCAGCCATGCACCCCAACTCAGCTTACTTTTCCATTTTGTACCCAACACCCCATACCACCTTTAAATATCTTGGATTTTTTGGATCAATCTCTATTTTCTCTCTGATTTTCCGGATATGAACGGCCACTGTATTTTCTGCGTTATAGCAAGGCTCCTGCCATACTCGTTCATAAATGTCATGAATCGAAAATACACGCCCAGGATAGGACATCAAAAGCTCTACAATCCTGTATTCGATTGGAGTCAGCTTAACAGCCTCCCCGTGAATGGCCACTTCTCTCGCATCCTTGTCAAGAGTAAGGCCGCTCAGGTTTATGATCGAATTCTTTCCCTCATATGTGCCCAGCGTCATATACCTTCTCAGCTGGGATTTCACCCGGGCAATCAGTTCAACGGGATTGAAAGGCTTTGTCAAATAATCATCGGCTCCAATTTGAAGTCCAAGGATTTTGTCCGTATCCTCACTTTTTGCACTAAGCATAATGATCGGAATGTTCTTCTGTTCCCTGATCCTAAACGTTGCCGCTATGCCATCAAGGCGCGGCATCATAATATCCAGTATGATTAAATGAACGACTTCTTCATTCAAGAGTTCAATGGCTTCTATGCCGTCTGATGCCTGGAGGACATTCATCTTTTCGTTTTTCAAATAGATTTCAATGGCATCTCTGATTTCTTTTTCATCATCTACAACCAATACTGTAAATTCGCTCATTTTTCTCACGCTCCCTTCAAAATTATACCATGCCCTGTTTTGTGGATTACCTGTATCTTAACCAGTAAATCTTAACAATCAGTCAGCATAATTCTTAAGACTTTCTTAATATAAAAAAGAAGACCCCGATGAGGTCTTCTTTTTTCGTTTGCTATTATCGGTACTTGTAATGAAGCGGTTCGAATACGTCTTCATCGGCACTTCTTACCATGGAAAAATGGTCCACATTGTAATGTCCGTGAAGAATTTCATTATGATGCTGAATAATCTTTTCGGCACGCAAGCTCTTTGAGGATGTGGTGGAATGTCCTTCCTTGATCAAGGTGACATCAAACCCCTGCACAGTTGCCATGCGAACAGCGGTATCAATACAATGCTCGGTTTTGCATCCCGCAATCACCAGATGCTCAATCTCTTGTTTTTGTAAATGCTCCAGCAATCCGGTTCCATAAAAAGCGCTGGTGGCGCTTTTGTCAAAGAAAGGCGTATCTGCCGGCAATTGAATCTCGCTGTGAACAAGAAATCCATCACCACTCCCCCCGGCTACGTCCAGGTCACGCACGGCCAATACAGGTACCTTTAAACGCCCGGCTTTAAGAATGACCTTATTTATAGTGTGAATGACTTCCTTTTTTTGATAGACTTCCTCATTCTCTGTGTTTCCGTCCAATAATTCCTGTTGTGCATCGATAATTAGCAAGGCTTGCTTCAAACCATCATCTCCTGTTTATTTTCTCTCAGTACCCTTCCCATTCCCCATAACCATCTTTTTTTTCATAAAAACCGCCTCCTTTGACATACTCTGCTCTATCTATTCTTTAGAGGATACGCATTTTCCTTCATTCCAAAATATTCTATTATTTTACACCATTCACCTTGTAATATATGGTATTATTTAGAAGATTACGAGATTTGGAGGATTGACTATGAAATCTTTGTTTATAAAAGCCGGTTTGGCAGGCTGCCTGGCTCTCGGACTGCCACTTTTTCAGAATCACGCCCAGGCAGCATCGAGCTCCAATGTTCAGGCGAAATGCAGCTCGTTGGGCACCTTAAAAAAAGGTACCAACCCATCCACACAGCATATGAACTGCCTTCTGACACAGACAGCCAAAGAAGCAGGTATTCCGCCCGAAATTATGAAAGCAGTTGCCACCCAGGAAAACACCTCATGGAAACAATTTGATAAAAAAGGAAAACCGGCCATTTCATCTGACCACGGAATTGGCGTAATGCAAATTACAAACCAAAAGCGGTATGATATCGAAAAACTAAAGTACGATATTCCTTATAATTTGAAAGCAGGTGCGGATTTGTTGAACGATATGTATAACAGGTCCGATCTTCCTTCCATCCTGCCAAAGGATAAAGCCGTGCTTGAAACGTGGTATTTTGCGATCATGGCATACAATGGAACCAAGCCCGTCAACAGCCCGCTCTATCAGAGCAACGGGAAAGTGAACACCAATGCGTACCAGGAAAAAGTCTGGACACACCTGAACAGTGAGAGTTTCCTAGGGGATACAAACATTCGCAAGCCCTCTTTTTCTGTTAAAGATTTTAAATATAACCCTAAAAGCACAGCCAATATTAGTTTTCTGAAGAAAACGTATACACTGTCCAGCCTGCTTCATGAGACAAGATACGGACTCAAAAAGAACGATAAAGTAATTGCCAGCTGGGAGAATTCTTCTCTTACCCAGGTAAGGATCCGCAAAGCACCTTCTACTGATAGTTCATACAAGTGGATAAAAAAAGGAAGCCAGCTCGCAATTGCCGGACCATATACCTTCGACCGTTCTAATGGCAGTTCCAACCCATTTGTCTGGTATCCCGTTTCCGTTCCCGGACAAATGGGCACATGGTACATCTCCTCCCCCTATATCACCAAAATGCTTTCTAAGCCAACGGTTATGCCTGTGAACAGCAAGAGCCGACAGATTTCAGGAAAGGCGATAAAATTGAGCACAATCACCGTTAAAAGAGGAAGTACGAGCCTGGGTGCCGTTAAAGCGAATTCGACCGGATCGTTTACCATGAAGATTCCCCTACAAAAAGCAGGGACCGTATTAAAGGTGACTTATAAAGATTCAAAGCATGCGGTAAGCCCGGCTGCCACAGTTAAAGTAACAGCAAAATAAGACAATAAAGCTGATTCTCTTGTGAGAATCAGCTTTATTTAAAAGTCAGGCTTTTTTTCGTTTCGGTTGTTCCTTCTTGGAAGGAAGTGATGTTTTTCTGTGTCTGCGGTTTCGCTCCTCCACCAGTTTTAGTGTCAGCGTGGCAAAGCCAATCATTAAGGACAGTACATGATAAACCGCCATGATCAACATCCCCTCTTAAAATTGGGAGCCGCTTTACTTTTGAACGGTAGTTGTTTCTTCTGTTTTGTTGCCGGAATCAGTTCTTTCACCCATCTTTAAGTAAAGCAACCCGTTGCCTTCTCCTTTTTTCGTCAGGCCAATCGTTTGGGTGTTCTTACAAAGCTGGGCATAAATTTCGGGATCGGTTAACTCCCGGCCGAATTCAGCTTCCTCTTTCAGGATAAGGACAGCCACGGCACCGGAAACGTGAGGTGTAGCCATAGAAGTACCTGAGAGCTTGGCGTACTTTTCACCCGGATAGGTGGAAAGGATATTGACTCCCGGAGCTACAAGATCGATTTCATCATTCGTATTTGAAAACTCGGCCAAGTGCTTTTGTTCATCTACAGCACCGACCTGGACCACTTCTTTATAATACCCTGGATAGGCTTGCTCATCAGTTCTTTCATTGTCATCGCCTTCGTTGCCTGCTGCGCAGACGACCATAACATTGTTTTGAGTGGCGTTTTTAATGGCTTCATGCATTTCGGGGATATCGTCCGGTCCGCCTAGTGACATGGAAATGACCCGAACTCTTTCGCCATTGTCGCCCCGCCATTCCACGGCATAGTTGATGGCATCAATAATTCCCTGGTAGCTACCGCTTCCGTCCTTTCCAAGGACTCTGAGAATCAAGAGCTTGGCTTCCGGCGCTATGCCTGCAACCCCTAGCTTATTGTTCAGAGTAGCGGCAATCGTACCTGCTACATGTGTTCCATGATAGTGACCATCCAAGTAGTCCTCAGGATCATCACTCGTAAAATTTCTTCCTCCAATAATTCGGTCTTTCAAGTCCGGATGGTTTACATCGCAGCCTGTATCAAGAACCGCGACGACCACATCCTTCCCCTTGTATCCCTGCTCCCATGCAGCAGGAGCATTGATCATTTGAATACCGTACGGAATTTCTTCACCAGCTGTCTGTACAACTTCTTCTAACTTAAAAGGAATTAAATGAACTTCACTCATTCGTCCTTCCTCCTTTAAAAAGATGATGGTAAAACAGGTAAAGATTTTTTTAAACCGCCTTTTTCCCAAATGATAGTTTCAAAGAAAGGGGAATAGGTGTTTGCATTGATTGTAGCACCCTAAGTAGATAAAAACAATAATTTTCAGAAAAATGAGAAATTGGATGCATGCTAAACAATGACAGATAAGGAAATTAGCGCGTACAATTCTGTTCAACTAGGTAATTAGTTACAGTAACATCAAGGATGAACCGGTCTTGTAAATGCAGCCTGTTTTCTTCCCTCTGTTACAGGCAGATGAGGGTAGTGCCTTTCGACAAGTGCATACACTTCCCCAACAACTCCTTCAAGAGTAGAAAAGCTTTCCTCCGGGCTGTCTGTAAGAACCGATGTGAACCTTTCATATAATTGATCGGGCACGATTTTCATTTCATCTGTGCTCTGCTTCAGCCATTTGAATGCAGGATGATGAACATACATGCCATTCAAACCAAACAAAATGCCGAGCATTCGTTTTTGAACCGCTGTCATCAAATCATAATACATGAGCCAATCTTTACGAGCCAGCAGGGCTTTGCGGTTATTCCACCGGCTTCCCAACTCAAGGTTTTCGATGATCATATTTTCAGCCAGTGCCGCCGGGTAAGCCGTCACTTCTTCTTTTAACGCAGACAGCGTTCGTTCTTCCTCAAACAGGATCTTTCCGTCTTTAAGTGAAGCAGCCAGACATTGAAAATCATAGTTTGTATTTGCCTGCTGAACGACCTGTTGAAGAACTTCCTGAATGGTACTTACAAGGAAGCTGCTGATTTCAAATTTTACGCCATCGACAATATAAGTTTCCGCCCACTCTTCTTCTTCGTATGGATGAAAATCAATGATCTCGCCGTTTACCTTTTCAATGGGCTGAAGACGATCTCTGTCTCTGGGCGGTTTCTTCCATAAAATATGGAGCTCAATATCAGAATGGCTGTCATCCCAGCCACGTGAAACCGAGCCGGCAAGTAAAACACCGGCGATGTTTTCATTTTTTTGGTAGATCTCTGCCATTTTATCGGCACGATTTGTTAATGATTGCATGTTCTCTTTCCTTTCAAGCCATAATAGAAGTTGCTCTACTTTGTATTCGGGTATCTTCTGAAAATTCCTTTTTGGGTTGAAAGAAAGGCCCCGTGCCTATACTATTGAATAGGGAAATAGAAAGGAGGCGTTAGTGAAATGAAACTTTTTTCACATAATGACCTGGATGGAAAATCCTGCGGCATCGTGGCAATGCTTGCAATCGGAGAGGAAAATGTAGAGACCTTCTACTGTTCACACGAAAACATCAATCGTCGTGTGGCCGATTATATACAATTGGAACAACACAAGAATACTCCTGTTTACATAACGGATATCGCAGTGAATGACGAGGTGGCCCGCCAGCTGGAAGAGGAATTTGAAGACGGACGGGAAATTCAGCTGATCGACCACCATGTTACTGCCGACCACTTTAACGGCTATGAGTGGGGCTTTGTTGAAGCAAAAAAGGAGGACGGAAAGCTTACCTCTGCCACTTCCCTTCTTTATGAGCATTTTATTGAAAAGGGACTTCTGAAAGACGGAGGGGCGCTAAAGGAATTTGTTGAACTCGTCAGACAGTATGATACCTGGGAATGGTTTGAGAATGAAAATGAGGATGCCAAGCGTCTGAACGACTTGTTTTTCCTTCTTCCTCAAGGACAATTCGAAAAGGATATGATCGAACGTTTGAAAACAGAAGAGCACTTCCGTTTTTCACAAACCGAAGAAACCATTCTTCAGCTTGAGGAGGACAGCAGAAAAGCGTATATCAAGAAAAAGCAGCGGCAAATGGCTGAAACATGGGATTCGGTATACGAAACCGGGAGCGAGCCTTACCGAATCGGCATCGTTCATGCAGAAAGCCATCACTCGGAGCTGGGTAATGAATTGAATCGTGAAAATCCCCATCTGGATCTAATCGTGATCCTGAACATCGGGGGCAAAAGAGCAGGATTCCGTACCATTTATGATCATGTGGATGTATCCAAATATGCAGCGCAATTTGGAGGAGGCGGACATCCAAAAGCTTCAGGGTGCACACTTACAGCTGAAGGGTTTCAAAGGTTTGTTCTCCCTGCTTTTGAAATTCCGCCACGTCGTCCCGATGCACATGACAACGAACAAAATGTTAAAGAAAATGAAAAAGGAACCATTTTCATTAACCATAAAAAAGAGTCAACGATCGTTTTCAGGGACAGCGATCAACAATGGAAACTTATTCATCATCATCAGCCTGCTTCGGAAACTTTTTCTGATTTTCAATCGGCAGAAAACTACGTGAAACGTCAATACAGTTCATGGCTTTTAAATGACGACAAAGCGGTCGAATATTTAAGCAACCGGCTTCATATACCATTTGAAGAGACATCGGCAAACTACAGTGAAATGCTGGATCGTTTCCGATCTCATCTCAACAAAGCATAAATCCAAAAGCGCACCGGCTTCCGGTGCGCTGTTTTATTGCTATGAAAGAAAAGCCAGTATATAAATGTGCCATCCCATCAAAAGCAGATAGACACCGAAAGCAAGATACACAAAGATGCTGTACTTGCCGCGAAGCGGCAGAAACGACAAAAGAATAACGAGGATCGAGAATAGAAGTTTTACTCCCAAAAACGCCAAAGGATGAAAATGATAGAGAAGCCTCATAATCGGGTTTAACTCGCTTCCTCCCCGTTCGAGCAGCCTGAACGTTAAAAACGCATCCGTAACATTAAACACGGCAAGCAAATAGCAGATCCACTTGTACAATTTCATCGGCTGCGCCACTCCTCCCACTGCCCCAAAGCATCTCATCAGCATTTCTTTCATTTTCTCAGATGCTTCTTACTATCACAAATGGTTTATGGGTAACGCATTACTTCCATAGAAACTTAAATGCCTGATATCCAAAATAAATGCCAAAGCCAATTAATGATATACCCGAAAGACGGGAGATCATGCTAAGAAGTGCATCGGCAAGGAACCGGCGAAAACCGCTGGCAACCAGCGCCATCGTAAAGTCCCATAATAAAATGCCGCCAAAAATTGCTGAGCTGTGCAGAATAAGCTGCTCCGTTTGAGAAACGGCAGCGGTTTCCGCAAGGACCGATCCGTATATTCCAAGCCAAAACAAAATGGTAAGCGGATTGGTTAATGACATAAAGAAGCCGGAAAAAAAGCATTTTCTCATTTTTTCCTGTTCTTGTTTTTTGGAAAGTACCATTACTGCCGAACTCCTGAAACTCTCAATCCCGGTATAAATCAGAACAAAACACCCAAACAACCATAGAAAGGCCTTTATCATCGGCGCTTCCAAAAAATGAACCAGCCCCATATAAACCAATGCCATATAAATGGCATCTGCGGTGGTAGCACCCAGTCCTACCATCCAAGCATGCCAAAACCCGCTGCGAATGCCTTTATCCATTTGAGCAGCGTTAATCGGCCCGATTGGTGCAGCCAATGATAGTCCCAAGAGCATATATTTTATCAATATTCCCACTTCAGCCCTCCGCCTGTTTTTTTGAATTAGTACAAGTTTATTCAAGCCAAGAAGGTTGTACGACCTTTTTTGAAAAGGAAATTGGGAAAGAACGAATAACAAATTTCTCCAAAACGCATGTTAATGATAAAGAAGAAAAGGAGCCAAGTGTAAATGGACGATCAACACCTGTACACCCAAGCTTTAGAAAGTGTGGAAAATGCGAGAAAAGCCATCGAAGATGCACAAGGAAGCAACAACCCCTCAGAATTCCAGCAGGCCAAACAACTTCTCGAACAAGCCCATGAAAGGGTACAACAAATGCGCCAAACCGATGGATTATCAGAGACACAGGCCCAAAAGCTGTTTCATGCCCATGAACACCTTCGCCATCTTCAGGAAACAACAAACGCCATTGAAGCAACCCGTTATGAATAATCCCGCCGCGTGGAGGAAGGAAGAAATGACACATGCAGAAAAATAAACCCCCGGTCCTTGCCATCGTCGTTCCATGCTACAACGAAGAAGAAGTGCTTATGATTACCGCACGGGAACTGACAGCCGTCGTTCAGGGGATGATATCAGAATCGCTGGTTTCCATGGAGAGCGCCATTCTTTTCGTGGATGATGGCAGCCAGGATAAAACTTGGGAGCTCATCACCGCCATGCATAAAACCAACCGGCATGTCAGCGGGGTCAAGCTGGCAAAGAATGCAGGCCATCAAAACGCTCTGCTCGCGGGAATGGATCAGGCCAAAAATTTTTCAGACTGCATTATTTCCATTGATGCCGACCTGCAGGATGATGTTAATGTCATCCGCGAATTTATCCTGAAATACCGGGATGGTTATGATGTCGTTTACGGAATCCGGAGTCAGCGCAAAAGTGATACGATGTTCAAACGACAGACAGCACAAGTTTTCTATAAGCTGATGAGTAAATTGGGCGTTGAACTTATCTACAACCATGCGGATTACCGTCTCCTCAGTAAGCGGGCTCTCAAGGAACTTGAACGCTACGATGAAAGGAATTTTTTTATGAGGGGCATTGTTCCTCTTATTGGCTTTCCCTCTGCCCAAGTCTATTACGACCGAAAAGAAAGGGCCGCAGGAGAATCAAAGTACCCCCTTGGTAAAATGCTTGCTTTTGCATTTGATGGAATAACATCTTTCAGCATTAAACCGATCCGCTTTCTTACCGCTTGCGGCTTCTTGTTTTTTTTCATCAGTGCGGCTGCGGGACTCTTCGCCCTTTTTCAAAAAATGAACGGATATACGGTTCCCGGATGGACATCTATTGTCCTCTCCCTCTGGCTGATCGGCGGACTGCAGCTGATGGCGATTGGGCTCATTGGTGAATACGTGGGAAAAGTATTTAAAGAAGTGAAGAAAAGACCACGTTATTGTATTGAAAGCGGCCTCCACCGCACAGCACTTCATCAGAAAAGAACATCAGAAACTCCGCTGCGGACCAGACTGAGATCAAGCAGAAAGCTCTCTTAATCGGTGTAGGCTTTGAAGGTAGAGGGTATTACGAAAAAAAGGAGGTTATTTCATGGGAGATAAAAAAGAAGAAAACATGATAAACCAACCGGAAACAGAAAATCGCAGTGAGGAATCAGGACTTAATGAGGTTCTTGAAATGATCAATGCCAAGGGCAATGCCCGTAAGATAGAAGATGCCGTAAAAGACGAGGAAAATAAAGAATAAAAAAAAGGAAGCTGGCCAATTGTGCCAGCTGCCCTTTTCTTTGATTATGCAGCAACATCTCTTTTTTTGAATACTAACCAGGAAAGCGCTACAAACAGTACAAAATAGACCGCGAGCACTGCCAAGGAAAAATTCAGGGTCATTCCCTTTGTCAGAGGTGTTCCATCAAAATATTGCTTTAAATCCACGTTGGCAAACAGGATATATTTCACCCATTCGTACTTGGACAACAGCTGGACCGCGACGGTGCCTGACATCGATAAAAAGATGGAGAATCCAATGGCCAGCGAGCTATTGCGGAAGATGGTGGACATCATGAAAGCAAAGGTTGCCATCATTAACAACAGAATGCTCGCAAATCCATATTCTTTCCACATGTGCCATATCATGTTTTCCTCAATCACTTTTCCGTCCGCATAGCTTAAATGAGTCCCAGGGCTTAGCTCAAAACCAAAAAGGATACCTCCCCATAGCCAGGAAAACACAAACGTAATCACAATGAGAAGAAGAGCATAAAGCAAGGTTGAAACATATTTGGTTGCAAGGATGGTGGATCTGCTGACCGGCCGGATTAAGAGAAGCTTAATGGTTCCCCATGAAAATTCACTGGCGACCATGCCACCCGCCACAATGATCGTAAAAATCAGGATAAACTGGATGGCATCAGGGCTCTCTCCGATAAACGACCATTGGCTTTTTGTATCCATGGGCTTTATATTATGGGTGACACGATATTCGTTAATTGCGATATTACGCTCATAGTGGCTTTTCATCATCGGCTCTTTTTTAATCTCTTTTTGCATGGAAGCATTCTGTTCTTTCAGCTCCTGTTTCCAATTATCACTCACAGGCTTTGTTTTGTCTGTCTTGGTGAGGATCCCGGTAAGTCCAATGAAACCAATCAGAAGAACGATCATGATGAGATTCCCGATGCGGCTGTATATTTTCATATTTTCATTTCGGATTAAGCCAAAAAAATTAGACAATTTCTTTTCCTCCCGTCACTTCCAGGAATTTATCTTCAAGTGTTCTTGTTTCAGTTGAGATTCCGTACACTTTTACGCCTTCCACAACGAGAGTTGCGGTTACTTCCGGAATCAGCTCCCGTTCCATTTCAGCTTCGATGAACCCATTTCCAAGTGTAATCCGTTCAGATTTGACATGATGACTGACAGCATGGCGGGCGGCCGCTATCTCATCCACGAGAAAACGAACCTTTCTTTCTGTCCCGCTCTCTACAAACTCTTTTGTACTTTGTACACCAATCAGCTTTCCGTTCTGAATAATTGCGATCCGGTCACACATCAGCTCCATTTCAGAGAGCAAATGGCTCGACACGATTACAGCGATACCTTCTTTTTCTGCCAGCTGCCGAAGATAATACCGGATTTCCCGGATACCAGCCGGGTCCAGACCGTTTGTTGGTTCATCCAGAATAAGGACCGAGGGAGAATGCAGCAGAGCCTGGGCAAGCCCGAGTCTCTGCCTCATTCCAAGGGAGTAGGTTTTTACTTTTTCATGAATTCTGTTGGTCAAGCCAACGAGTTCAATCACTTCTGCTATTCTCCCCTTACTCACTCCTTTAACCATGCGGCTGTAGTGAATGAGGTTCTGATAGCCTGTCAAAAATTTGTACATTTCCGGATTTTCAACAATTGCTCCCACTTCTGAAACAGCTTGTTTGTACTGACTTTCAATGTTTTTCCCTTTGATTAGGATCTGTCCGCCGCTTAACGACATTAATCCTACCATCATCCGTATTGTCGTTGTTTTTCCTGCACCGTTTGGCCCCAGGAACCCAAACACTTCTCCGCCATATATATCAAACGTCAGACCATGGATAATGTCTTTTTTGCCGATTCTCTTTTTTACACCCTTAAGCTCTACCAATGGTTTTTTGTTCATTTGTCTATCCCTCCATCCTGATATACCTGCTTCATCCATTCAACGATCGAAACATGTTGTTCGATTCTCAATTCTTCTACATCTTCCATTTTTAATAGAACCCCGTCTTTAATGAGGACAACCGTGTCGAGAATGGGTTCGATTTCTTTGATTTCATGTGTCGTAATGATCAAGGTCTGCTTTTCAAAATCCATAAAGGAAAGCAAGCCTTTTACAATTGAATCCCGTACCATGGGATCCAGTCCGGACAGAGGTTCATCCATTAAAATAACCGGAACCTCGCGTGCCAGCGTCACCGCAATTTTTAAACGGCCACGGTTGCCTTTTGATAAATCTTTCACTTTTTTACTGGGGTCGAGCTTCATGTAGTCAAGAATTTCTCCTGCTTTGCTTTGGTTAAAATCGCTGTAAAGAGACGCATAATAGCTGACGGTTTCCGCAACGGTGTAGAAGGTATAATAGGCATCCAGTTCCGACAGATATGAAACTTTGCTGCTGATCCTCCGCGTTGCCACTTCCCCATCTACCGTTACACTGCCTTTGGTTGGGGAGATCAGCCCGGAAATGAGTTTTAGAGCGGTTGATTTTCCGCTTCCGTTTTCTCCAACAAGGCCAATGATCTTTCCGGCAGGCAGAGAAAGTGAAAAGTCATTCAATGCTGCCTGACTTCTATACTTTTTCGTCACATGGTTAAATTCAATCATTCGTTTCACCCCGCTCTTCATCGGAAATGTACTCCTCCAAACCTGAAATCATCTCATCCGCTGTAAAACCCATCTCCTTCATATCCTCGAAAAATGAAGAGATTTGCTCTTTCTTTAAACGTTGCCGAAGCTGATTAAGCACGGATTGATCTTCTGTCACAAACGTCCCCTGCCCTCTTTTGGATTCCACACTGCCCATCCTTTCCAATTCACTGTACGTCCGCTGGACGGTATTGGGGTTTACACCCGATTGAATCGCCATCTCCCGTACAGAAGGTAGTTTTTGCCCGGTTTCCAGTTCCTTTCTGAGGATCTGCCGGTTGATCCGGTCGGCCAACTGTAAATATATAGGTTTTGACGCATTAAAATCTTCAGCCATTTGCTACACCTCAACTTTACGTTCAATCAACCAGCTCGCTATGAATAGGAGTAAAAGTGCCAGAAGAAAATGATAGAAATAATAACCGATATATACATGCCTGAAGGCTACATAAGCGGCTTCACTGAAATTGAGATCGAGCTTTCCCCAGATGAACAATGCATGAAATAATCCTGTACCCTCCCATTTGGACATCAGCCATGGAAGGAAGAAGAAAAGAACGATACCGATGACATTTCCGCTCACCTTTCCGAGGGATTTGGATACCACAAGGTAGATCGCCCATAGAAACGTTAATCCGATGCCTATATAGAGCGCAATCAGCAAGATGTGAATGTCGATGAAAAGGCCTGTGCTAATGACATCAGGCCAAGTGAGTTCCGGGTTCAGTTCAAATAGGTTAACAACCATGGTTCCTGAAATCAGTGTAATTGCACTTATAATGAAAAGCGAAGAAGCAAGTGCTCCCCATCCGTTTAATAGTTTCGCAAGCAAAAGTTTATATGCCGGCAGCGGAGTCTGCAGCCAAAGATGAAGCGTCCGTTGTTCACGAATTAAACTTACACACATATAACCTGCCATATAAAGGACATGCATCATCAGGGCAAACGCACAAAATGCAAGAAAGGTTTCCGGATTGCCCATTCTCCAGGAAACATACACCCCGATTCCAAGATACAAGAAAAGAGCAATCAGAGCCCCGATGACTCCTCCCCTTCCCAAACGATATTCTTTCGCTAATTGACCCCACCATGGATTCATTCAGCAGACCTCCATTCAAAATTGTTCCAACGAACTAGTGTACTAGTGATATAATACACCGATACAACAAAAGATGTCAAACCCATTCTTGTTTGTTTTTTGCATTTTCAGGGAAAAGCCACTCATGAAACGAAAGAGCGGGAGGGAATGTTGGTGACGGACACATACACGGAAAAAGGCTGGGATAACGAATGGCTGACCGGACAGGTGATGAGCATTCTGAACTTTTATTATCCAAACTGCATGGATCGTCATAACAGAGGATATTTACATACATTTAAAGACGATGGAAGCGTTTTGGAAGAAGATAAGCATCTGGTAGGCACTTCCCGGTTTATTTATCTCTTCAGCGTAGGAGCTTTATAGGGAAGTTATGAACAGAGGATGGGATAGACAGTATGGAGGATTCTTTTATTCTCTCGATCCAAACAAACAGCCAATAGACCATGACAACAATTATTGGGTCGTTGCAGAGGCTTTATCTGCCTCTGCTCTGTTTGCCCGCCGCACTGGACAAGCGGAATTTAAAGAATGGTATGGAAACGTGCTGGCCTATGCCTCCAAGAACTTTATGGATCATCAACATGGCGGCTGGTACAAGCTGCTCAACAGGGAGAACCAGAAATAAAGTGATACGAAATCAACGGCCCCCAAAACAGATTACCCATCCTGCATCCGCCTTTTATGAAATCATTAAAACGCTTTAATAGAAAAAAGCCGGCGATCCAATCGTGAACTGACCTAGCTAATTGGGACAGAAAAAAACACCTAGGCTGCCATGCTCCTGAATTCTACTGGAGTATGGCAGTTTAATTTTGTAAATGGTCGATTGTAATTATAATAATACATGTAATCTTGTACTTTTTCTTGTACAATGGAACTTGTAAGACGCGGTCTTAGCGGGCTGCTGAATTCTTCCGACTTTAGCGAGGAATGGAAGGATTCGATGACGGCATTATCCAAGCAATTGCCTTTCCGGGACATGCTTGTGATGATGCCTTTTTCTTTTGCCTTTTCCTGAAAAGCATAGGAAGTATATTGAGCTCCCTGGTCACTATGCAAGATCACCTCGTAGGTTTCTCGTCCTCTGCAGGCGTCTTCCAGGGTTTGAGTGACGAGCGAGGTATCTTGTTTATCACTGATTCGATAGGCCAGGATTTCGTTGTTGTACAAGTCCATGATGGTCGATAAATATAACATCTTTTCTCCATAAGGCAAATACGTGATATCCGTGACCCATTTCTGATTGGGCTTCTCTGCTGAAAAGTTTCGCTCCAGAAGATTGGCGACGATACATTTGCTTTCTCCTGCCGTATAGGAGGTTCTCTTTGGTTTTACCCGGCATTGAATGTTGTATTTCTGCATGATCTTCTGCACCGTATTTCGATGAGCTTTCATCTGGTGGTCTTTGTAGAGAAGGTCTCGCACCATTCGGTGCCCAATCCGGTATTTAAATGCTTTACACAGGGCCAGAATCTGTTGTTCCAATGGAGTGAGATCCCACGACTTGTTTTTCCACCGATAGTACGTGGACCTTGGAACCTTTAATCCTTCGCAAATCATGGCAATGGTGTACTTCTCTTTAAATAGATCCACTAATTCGACGAATACTTCTGGAACCACTTCCTTTCGATCTCCTGATACTTTCCCACTAATTCTTCTCTCATCTCATAAATGGCTAATTTTCGTTTAAGTTGTTCAAGCTCACTTATCTCTTCCGGTCCTTTCCCAAAGGTATATTGTTTTCCAATCGGTTGGGCTAACCGTTGTTCCTCCCCATCTCGAAACCACTTCATCCACGTTTTAATTTGCGTACGATTCTTAATCCCAAATTGATTCATCAGTTCCTGGTTGGAATACTCTCCTGTTAATTTTAGACGAATCACTTCTCTTTTTAGCTCTTCAGAATAGATCTTCTTTTTTCTCGCCATGAGAAAAACACCTCCACTTTGTCGATATTTGTATATACGACCATGGGGGTGTTTTTTCCTTTGTCTCATTTAATTAGGTCACTCTAATCGAGATCACCGGCTTTTTTGATGTTATGAGGAAACTTCCTCCCTGGCAAACAGGTGTAATGCATTGCTGACTTTTCCGAATTCTGAGGCATGCGGCCTATCCTCTCCATCTCCATACCCGTAATCCACCATCCGGTTCCGGTTCAGGCAGAGTTTTGTGAGTTTGGGCTGATAGAAATCAAACAGTGCAAATCGTTCTTGCAGGTGTGGAAATCTATCCTGATAGGCATAAATTTCTTCAGCAAGAAGCCGCCAGAACGATGTTTCCTTTAGAAGGTCGTTCTTTACAAGCAGATCCGCCAAATAACGAAGATGGCAGATAAACAACCCTGTGAAAATAAATTGAGTCAGCCCTTCCGGCGGCTCGCTGCGCAATACCGCTTTCAGCTCCTGCCCAAGAGACTCCAACTCTGCAAATGGCTGGTCGCTGATGTTCACATCATCGACAAAATCTTTAATCGCAAGACGGTGAGGCTTGTATTTCTTCAGTACAAGGATCGTATTCTGGCCATGCGGAGAAAAAACGGTGCCATACTGATACAAGTAATGAAGCAGCGGCGGCATAACCACATGAAACATTTGCCTGATCCATTCCTCCGGAGATAATCCTGATTTCTCCATCAGGCTTTGCACATATGGCTTGCCTGAAGCATCAGCGTGCGCCAGTGCCGCAAGCGTAATCGGACGCTCACCTTCCTCTGTATACATATGAATGCTTTCCCTCCATATCACACCAAGCATTTCAAGATATTGATAAGGGGCTCCCTTTAACTCTGAAAAATGATATTGATCCACATTGATGCTGGCATTCTCCCCGGGAAGAATTACCCTGCACTCTTCCTTTAAAAATCGGTCTTGATCCGCTATGCCTTTGATAAACTCAGTGATCTTGGGGGCAATCACCGTTCGTTCAGCGGGTAATCCACGATATACGAGCGTGTTCAAAATGCTCATCGGAAGCTTCACATGATGCTTCGTTTTTTGTGACGTGTTAACAAACGTACGGATGGATTGCTGCGGAAGATATTGGTCCGGGCCATCTCCCAAAGGAACGATGATCTTTGCAGCCAGTTCATGTGCAAAATTCTGGATGATCACGTTTTTCCATTGCCATTCATGTACGGGCATATAGAAATATTGACTGTGGTCACAGCCCTCTGCCGCTAGACGCTCATGAAAGGAATGGAGTGTCTCTTGATCAAGTTCAGACTTCAACAGAGAATCATAATCTGCGCCTGCAACCGATTGGTAGGAAGCTTTCTCCTTTTTAACAGCGATCCAGGATAACTGTACCTTCTGCTGGTTTTCCGGCGCATACATCAAATAATCATCATATCCGAAGCCGATTCTACCCTTATTGTAAGTAATCCATGGATGCCCTGTCATTTCCCCTTCAAGCTCTTCATAGCCCAGTTCAGCCAGCTCGTCCGCACTTTTTGTATGATTTACCATAAGATTCACATCAGCAAGCAGTGTCGCGTTCAATTCTTTGATCAAGTGTCCTGCTGTTTCTGCTGACATCCCGATGGATTGCTGAATATCTAGGATAAACTGCACGGCACTGTCTGCCGGCTCCCAGCTGTTATTGCTGTATTTTTCGATAGTTTTGCAGTCTACGGAATAGCTGTTGAACAAACGAGGCTCTGCTTGAAACCGGTATGGAATCCACTCGCCGATCTTTAATAGATAGGTGTTTCCTTCGACCTGTTCAGGATAAATCATATCCTCATACATATATTCGGCGATCATCTTGGCGAGCAGCCTTTGGTTGGCATCAACCCATTTCTCGCGACTCAGATTTTGCTTTAGCTCTTCAAGAAAAAACATGCGTGTGTCCTCCTCTGCTGGTTGGATCTTTTGGTCCGGCTTTTTGCGTCGTTTCACCCATAAACTGTTGAAATATATTTTTCTTTTCAACCGGATACAACGGCTTTTCCGCAATGGCATTCAATATCACTGCATTGCGGTATGCACCAAGTCCGAGATCAGGTGCTCCCACTCCGTGTGTGTGCATTTCTCCGTTTTGAATAAAAATCTCGTTCTTTGTATGCAGGTGGGTTTTCAGACGGTACTCCCGTTCAATCTGGAATCTTCCCTGATCGTCAAATTCAATATAATCTTCCAGTCCACTAAGAAAGGATGGGAATGCCGGTTTATAGCCCGTAGCCATAATGACCACGTCTGATTCCTTTTGGAAGACTTCTTCCGTCATCCATTGCCGGCAGTGAAGCACGTGAGTGGAATCCGATTGATTGATTCCCGTGACCTCCACCATGGGCTGGAGATGGAAAGAGGTTTCTTTACCAGCTGCTGATTTTTCGTAAAGCAGATCATAGATTTCACCAATGGTTTCTGCGCTGATGCCTTTATACAGCAGATCCTGCTGAGCCAGAAGCGCATCCCGTTTCTCCTGAGGAAGAGCATAGAAAAAATCAATGTAGTCCGGTGAAAAATATTCAAGTCCCAGCTTCGAATATTCCATGGGAAAGAATCCTTTTGAACGTGTCAGCCAGTTAAGCTGACACGCCCCATCGTCTATGCTGCGGGCAATATCAAGAAAGATTTCGGCCGCGCTCTGTCCGGATCCCACCACTGTGATGGAACTGGCGCCAAGCATTTCGTCTTTTCTTTTTAAATACTGTGATGAATGGAAGACTGATTTGCCTGAGAACCATTCCGCATGTGGCTGCAGATAAGGCTTCGTCCCGATTCCCATGACCAGGTTGCGTGCGAGTACCGATCTTACTTGATCCGTCTTTTCGTCCCGTACATAGACTTTATAGAGAAAGCCGTCCTCCGATCCAAATGGCAGTACTTCCTCCACCTCCATGCCAAACCGGCAGGACGATAGCTTACGGGCTGCCCACTGGCAGTAATGATTGTACTCATTTCTCGGAATATGAAACTTTTCCAGAAAATAAAAGTGATATAAACGACCCTGCTCGTGGAGATATGAAAGAAAGCTGAATGGATTCGCCGGATCGGCCATACTGACCAGATCTGCCAGAAACGGCACCTGAAGGGTAGTCCCTTCGATCAGCATTCCCTCATGCCAGTTAAATTCACTTTTTTGTTCAAAAAACAGGCAATCAAGCCCGGTTCCTTCAGCCAATGCTGCCATTCCTAAATTAAAAGGGCCGATTCCAATTCCAACCGCATCATAGATGTGCCTTTGCTCTTTCCTTGTCAAGGTAGCTCCACCTCCTGTGAAATTCGTCTTTTGTGCAAAACATTAACAGCGCCGTTTTATCCGGCAGCTCGATCGGTTGGATTGCGCGAAAACCGCATTTTTCAAAAACATGTATCATTTTCTTATTCCGAATATCCGGTTCCGCAATGACTTTTTCTGTGTCCGGCTCCTGAAACTGATGCCTTACCATCGCCTTCAGCAGAGGCAATGAATACCCTTTGCCCAAATCCTCCTTCTCTCCGATCAAAAGATGAATGCCCTGATCAAAAGGAACGGATGGATACGCGTTTTCCACCACATCTCCTTTTACCCAGTACGCTTCCCAGTAGCTCATCGGCTTGTCGTTTATGCATCCGATATACAGAGTTTGGTGCGAATCTGAAAGGGCTTTTTCCAAATGCTTATAGTAGATTTCTCTTGGTCCGTCGAGCTTCCAGAAAGGAATTACGTGCTCTTCGTTCATCCACTTATGAAGAAGCTCGGCGTCTTTTTCAAATTTCACGCGCCGGAAGGAGATCCGGTTTTTGAGCGCATCGTCAAACGTTTCAAATTCATACACCATATGTGACCCCTGCCTTTTGCCCAATTGGATTGATTACATTTACATATACCGATTGCTCCTCCAGTGTTCCGACAAGCTCATCCTTGTCATGAAGTCTTGTCAACAGGTTGGCTTTGCACGGCAGGACCGGTTCATTCAGCAGGCTTTTCACCAGCTGACCCGCTCCGTTTTCTTTGTGGCGAGCGAGAGATTTTCGCAGAATATCAAGTAAGGCTGTTTCATCTGCAAGTCCTGCCGTTCCGAATCCGTTGATCAATCCAAAGAGATGATTAAAAATGAGATAGTATCGAAATCTCTCCTCTGCCGTGGCGTCAGAGCAGATGGTTTCACTTTTGCGGTTTAAATCCGGCAGAAGCTGCTTCAGTTTGTGTGCCTTGGATTCCGCATAATAGTAACCCTGGTTGTCTCTGTAGTAAAACGCAGCTGGATACCCGTTATCCGAAAGCTGGACGATGGAATTTTGCTGATGGGCCTCCAACGCTAACCCGTATTGCTTATACAGCCACAGCATCGGTTCCAGAGAAAGAGCTAAGTAGGATTCAAACCAATCGGTACTGACTTCTTCTGTCGTTCGGTTTTCTTTTTGTGCGATCGATTGAATGATCGAGAACAACCGGTTTTTCCCGCCGTATGGATGATCCTGGCACAACCCCGCGATCAGGCTGGCATTCCGTTCATTTTGATAAAAAGGATTTTCCCGGATGACGACTTCAAACCCTGATTCCTCTTCTCCTGCCCGAACAGAAAGATAGGCTGGGTCTTCAACGATTCGAAAACCGGGATAACGATTTTGAAGCTCAGTCCCCAGTTCCGTATGCAGCAGGCGGGAAATTTCGACGCCCCGTTCAAGCTCTTTCGGTTTATTGGCTCTTAGTGAATTGGTAATCTTGACAGGCACTGAGAACTTAAACATGTACTTGGAATTACTGCGGTACACCGTCCTCAGTGAGGATGTGGGTGTAAACGGACTTCCCGTACAGCCGACATCAACAATCTTGCCTTGCTCAATCAGTTTCCGGACGGCTGGCTGAACAACTAACTCTCTTGCCTGAAGCGGATGGGCCGGCACGAGATGGAAGTCCTCATCCATGCAATGCTCCACTACAAATTCGTGGGGCACGGCAGGATCATCCAGAAGCATGCGCCTTACAAGTTCCACCGCAGAATGGCTCAACGTGGAATCTTGAAGAACGAGAGAACGATGGATCTTAAAGTAATACAGCGGAAATTCTCCCTTAAATTCTGGTGAGTAGATCATTTCCTCCCCGGGAAGCATCCCTTGTTTGCTTTTGGGTGTCGGATGAAGCAGATGGCCCAGAAGAAGGGATTGTTCCGCTTCAATAAACATAAACTCCTCTTCTGTTAACTTCCCAGCATCAGCAAATCTATGTTGAATCGTCTCCTTCATATTCTTGCAGCTCAGTATGACGCGAAGAACAAGCTCGTCTTCCGCATCTTCTCTGCCTTGCCTCAGCAAGAGCTCTTTAGCGAGCAGTGAAACCAGACTGAGGTAATCAGCCGGAACAGGTTTCCCTCCTCCTTTGCTTTGATACATGATGGGAAACGAAAACAGGTGCCTTCCTGTCGGAGACCAATACTTTACTGGAATCAAGACCTCAATGTTTTGGTTCTCCAACGTGCTGATCCAGATCATGCCCGCTTTCTTTTCATTCGAATCTCCCGTCTCACGCAAGTAACAGTTCAGAAAGCTTTGTATGGTCGCCTGCTCTGCAAGCTGCTTGCTGTTCACGATGATTTCCCTTCCCTTCTATGTATGGTTTCGCCCAATTCAGCAATGTCGGCGATCAATTTCTTCATGTCTTCCATGGTTACTCGTGGATTAAGCAATGTAAATTTAAGATACAGCTTTCCTTCATGCATGGTTTTCGCCAACAAGGCTCTTCCGCCGTGAAGAAGCTCGCTATGAATCTGTTTGTTTAATGCATCAAAGTTGTTTTTAAGAAACGAAGGTTCATAGCGAAAAACAACCGCGTTAATTTCCGGTTCGGCATTTATAACCGTAAAGAATCTGCTTTCCTTCATAAGCTGTGCTGTTTTCCTTGCGAGTTCAATGGTATGGTCGATCATCTCTCCAAAACGATCCAATCCCACAGCCCGGAGGGACATAAACAGTTTTAAGGCATCAAATCTTCTGGTCGTCTGGACCGACTTATTGACAAGGTGGAGCAAGCCTTCCTCCTCGTCCTGTTCAGGATTTAAATAATCGGCATGGTAGCTGATATATTTAAAATGCTTCCGTTCCTTTACCAAGAAAGCACCGCAGCTGATCGGCTGAAAAAAGAGTTTATGAAAATCGGCGGTGATCGAATCGGCTTGTTCTATTCCCCGAATCCGGTGATGATCATTATGGCTTAGCATGAGAGCTCCTCCGTAGGCTGCATCCACATGAAACCATAAGCCGTTTTCCTTCGCTGCTTCTGCCAGGTGAAGAAGTGGATCAATACTTCCAAAATCGGTAGTCCCGCACGTCCCGACCAGTGCATAAGGCAGCAGATTTTCAGCTTTCAAGATTCGAAGTTTCTCTTTCAGATCTGTTAGAGACATTCGTTGATGGCGGTCGGTGCTCACCAGTATCACTGCGTCTTCACCAAGGCCCAGCTGTGAAGCGGATTTTCCCACCGTAAAATGAGCGGCTTCCGAGCATAGAATTCGTAACCGGCGAGCTTCAGGGGGCAAGCCCTTCTTCTGTACATTCCAGTTCCATTGCTTTTCGCAAAATGCATCCCTTGCGAGCAGAAGGCCCATATAGTTCGATTGTGTTCCTCCGCTCGTAAACGTTCCATCCGCGTTTTCTCCCAATCCAAGGCGGTTGCAAAGCCAGTCAATCAACTCTTGTTCAAGATAGGTGGCGCTTGAGCTTTGATCCCATGAATCCAGAGATTGGTTGGCCGCACTGATCACCATTTCAGCCGCAAGGGCAGGAACGAGCGGAGGACAGTGAAGATGCCCGATGCATGCTTTATGATTCACCTGGATGCTGTGAAGAAGCAATGTCGCCACATCCTCCAATACCACTTCAAGCGGCTGGCCTTTTTCTGTAGCCAGTTTCATTTCTTTAACCGCACGTTTAATCATCTGTAGCGTTTCTCCGGAAAAGGGCCCTCTCGCTTGAACCGACACATCTGCAACTACCTTCTTTGTCTGATCGATCGCCTGAAGGTAGGCATCCTGGCCGCTCATCCCCTCCTTGATGAACAAGTCATCAAATTTCGTTTTTAGATTAACAACTGTAGTCATTTGTGAATTACTCTCCATTTACAGCTGCCTGTATGGCCTGTTCAAAAATCCAGGCTACATCCAGGACTTGCTCTTCTGTAATAATAAGCGGCGGCAGAAAACGAACCACACTGCCATGGCGTCCGCCGACTTCAAGGATCAGCCCGCGATGAAAGCATTCACGCTGGATCGCACTGGCGAGCGATGGAGCAGCAGGAAGACTTCCGTTTTTCCCTTTCTTGCCTTCCGGGTTGACGATTTCCGCGCCAATCATCAATCCTCTCCCTCTCACATCGCCGATTTGCCGATAAGATAACTGAATTTGCTCAAGCCTTTCACTAAGAAGCTCTCCCATCCTTTTCACATGCCCGGACAAGTTCTGCTTTTTGATGAAGTTAAGGGTGGCTGTGCCTGCTGCCATCGCCATTTGGTTCCCTCTGAACGTCCCAATGTGAGCTCCCGGTGACCATTGGTCGAGTGCCTTATCATAAACCACAACTGATAGTGGCAAACTCCCTCCGATGGCTTTTGACAGAACAAGTACATCCGGTACAATTCCGGCGTGTTCAAAGGCAAAGAATTCCCCTGTTCTTCCGATTCCTGTCTGCACTTCATCAATGATGAGAGGTATGCCCCGTTCTTTGGTGATTCTTCTCATCTCCTGAAGCCATTCAATTGGTGCTGGAATACTGCCGCCCTCCCCCTGAACCACTTCAAGGATCATGGCTGCTGGTGCAAGGATTCCGCTTTCCGGATCATCGAGCAGATTCTCGATGTATTGCGAGCTGATGCGATGTGACTCATCTCCACCAATACCGAACGGATCCCGGTAGGTGTATGGATATGGCAAAAAGTGAACATCCGGCATAAGACCTCTTATTTTCTCCTTTGGCCCAAGGTTGCCACTGAGTGCCATCGTGCCATGAGTGGACCCGTGATACCCGCCCTGGAAGGATAGAATGCTCTGCCGTCCTGTTGCCGTTTTTGATAATTTAATGGCTGCCTCAATGGCATCTCCACCCGTCGGCCCGCAAAATTGGATCTTGGCTATTTGGGCAAATTCCTTCGGAAGGCTGTCAAACAGCTCGGTGACAAACTCTTCCTTGACCGGAGTGGTAAGGTCAAGCGTATGCAGAGGGCGCTTGTCCTTGATCACTTGTTGTATAGCCTCGATTACCACAGGGTGGTTATGTCCGAGCGCCAGAGTTCCCGCGCCGGCCAAACAGTCATAATAGGTTTTTCCGTTCACGTCTTTTACAAAAATGCCCTCTGCTTCTTCGATCGCAATAGGAATTCTGCGCGGATACGACCGGGCATTGGATTCTCTGTCCGCCTGCTGTTTTAGAAGAAACTCATTCTTTGTTAATTGTTGAGTAGCCATCTATATCAAACTCCTTTAATTGATAATGATTTTCATTAACATTTACAGCCTCTACTCTAAATGAAAACCATTCTCATCGTCAATCATACTTGAGAACCATTATCACTTAACTTTCATCTGCCAACAATACGGCTATCTTGTTGCCGAGTATGCCTAAATTCCTTACATGCCATGGATTCAGCCCTTTTTGAGGGCAACCGTTCTGAAAAACTTTTCTTCACTTGTCGAAGGATAAATAATAGTGCTTTTGTACTAATAGCTGTGAATAAAAAAGAGAGACTTCTCATTTGCATGAGAAATTCTCTCTTTTCCATCATTTTTTATTCTCAATTTCTACCTTGAGTTTTTTTAGAAAATCCTCCGGTTTCATAAACACAGATGTCCTTTCGCTGTACCTTCTTACGCTGACTCCTTCGTTTTTGACTTCTTCATCACCGATTACGAGAGTATACGGAGTTTTCAGGATTTGCGCCTCACGGATTTTATACCCCAGTTTCTCCTCTCTGAGATCTGCTTCTGCTCTGATTCCCGCACCTCTTAATTGTTGCAGGAGTTCCTTTGCATTTTCCGAATGCGCATCAAGCGACACCGGGATAATTTTAACCTGCACCGGAGAAAGCCAAACCGGGAAAGCTCCGGCATAATGTTCGATCAGTATGCCCAAAAAGCGGTCAATGGAGCCAAGAACCGCACGGTGAATGACTACCGGACGCCGCTTTTCATTATGCTCATCCACATAATGAAGGTCGAACTTTTCCGGCATTTGAAAATCAAGTTGGACCGTTGCACATTGATGGCTTCTCTTTATGGCATCTCGGATATGAAAATCAATTTTTGGGCCGTAAAATGCGCCGTCTCCTTCATTGATCCGGTAAGAGAAACCTGCCTTTTGCAATACAGTTGCCAGAGCGCTTTCAGCTTGATTCCAGAGCGTTTCATCTCCCATAAAATCCTCCGGCCGTGTGGAAAGCTCGACCTCGAAAGAAAAGCCAAATGTGCTGTAGACCTCATTGACAACTCGTAAAACAGATGTTAGTTCCTCTTCAATTTGCTCAGGTGTTACAAAAATATGGGCGTCATCCTGGCAAAACGTCCTGACTCTCAAGAGCCCATTCAACGCACCGCTGTATTCATGGCGGTGCACCTGTCCAAACTCTGCCAGCCTGAGCGGCAGGTCTCGGTAGGAGCGCCGCTTATTTTTGTAAATGAGCATATGTCCGGGACAATTCATTGGTTTTAATGCAAAACTTGCGTCATCCACATTTGTGAAATACATATTATCCTTGTAATGCCCCCAGTGGCCCGACTTCTCCCACAGCCTCTGATTCATCATCAGCGGAGTCCTGACTTCTTCAAACCCGCCCATATCCTGGAATTTCTGTAAAAATCCTTCGAGTTCCTTTCGAATCACCTGTCCTTTCGGCAAGAAAAACGGCATTCCTGGAGCTTCATCGGAAAACATAAACAACTCCAGTTCTTTACCAAGCTTCCGGTGATTTCGTTTGGCAGATTCCTCCAAGAACTGCAGATGCTCATCCAGCTCCTTTTTAGAAGAAAACGCCACACCATAAATCCGCTGCAGCATCCGATTATTGGAATCTCCCCTCCAGTAGGCACCAGAAACCGAAGTTAATTTGAATGCCTTAATCCGCCCTGTTGAAGGTAGATGAGGCCCCCGGCACAAATCCCGGAATTCGCCTTGTTTATAAAAAGTGATCAGCTCTCCTTCAGGAATATCACGCAGCAATTCAAGCTTGAGCTCATCCTCCTTATCCTGCCAGTAGCGGGCGGCTTCCTCTCTTATTGCCGTTAACCGCTCAATCCGTAAATTTTCGGCAATGATTTTCTTCATTTCGGCTTCTATGGCGGAAAGATCTTCATTGGAGATGGAAACTGGCAGATCAAAATCATAATAAAACCCATTTTCAATGGCAGGGCCGATCCCAAACTTCACCTCTCCATAAATCCGTTGAACCGCCTGTGCAAGAACGTGGGCTGCGCTATGCCTTAAAACCTCTTCGCCTTCAGGGGATTGCAGACTAATAATTTCGATGTTTGCATCTTTTTCAAGAGGTGTGCTGAGATCTGAAAGCCGTCCATTTACCTTGCCGGCAACTGCTTTTTTGCTTAATTCCGGGCTGATGGAAGCCGCAATTTCATGAACAGATACACCTTGCGGATAGCTGTGCCGGGAACCATCGGGGAACTGAAGGCTGATTTCGTTTGCTTTCATTTTTCATCTCTCCATTCTGTTTTTAAATAACAAAAAGCACACCCATCCCTCATCTAGGGACGAGTGTGCTTTTACCCGTGGTTCCACCCTGGTTCCCGCCATTACCGATCAATGGCGGCTCCATTTGCTTTAACGCAGCATCTGCGGAATAAGCTAATCAATCCAGTTCACCCATTCAGCTCCCAGGCGGTAATCCGTGCCCCTTTGTCAGGAAGTTCTCAGCTCTCCTTCCTTCTCTGTATGACCGGTTGGCAATAGATATTGTCCTGTTCAACACTATTTTTAATTTAGGAGATGAGAAAAAGAAAAAACGCACTCATCCCAAACAAAAGGGACGAGTGCGTTTTACCCGTGGTTCCACCCAGATTCCCATCAAACAGCATGGCTATTTGATGGCTCCTTGGCTTTAACGCAGCGTCTGCGGTATGAGCTACTGTGTTCACCCATACAGCTCAAGGATGGTAAGCCGTTCCGCTGCGTTGGGAAGTTCTCAGCACCCTTCCTCTCTGTGCAACCGTACAGAATGGCTCATGTTCCTTTCAATGCTTTTTAACCGATCAGTTTTATTAAAATACAATATACAGCATATTCCAAAGGGATACAAGAAATTTTTTAAGAGTTCCTATTTTTTTCGATAATTTCGGGACCTTCAGCCTCACCGACCACGATGAGATCGGCACCATTCAAAAACAGGCCGTGCTCTACTACACCCGTCAGGCTGTCTAGCCATGTTGCCAGCTGCTCGGGTTCACGAATCTCCTCCAAATGAAGATCAATAATATAATGGCCGCTGTCTGTCACATAAGGAGCATTTTCTTTGTCCCGGATCACTGGCGAAAGACCCTGTTTTTCAAAATATCGAAATAATCGCTGTGCTCCAAACGGAATCACTTCTACAGGAAGAGGAAATTTCCCCAATGTTTGTACTTTCTTGGCGGGGTCCACCACCCAAATCACTTTCGCCGAGGCATTAGCGACCACTTTTTCAAACAAAAGTGCCCCGCCTCCTCCTTTAATGCCATTAAGCTTGGGATCCACTTCATCCGCACCATCAATGGTCAGGTCGATCTTATCCACGTCATCAATGGAAATCAGCGGAATACCAAGAGATTGAGCCAGCTTGGTCGTAGAAGCTGACGTTGATACACCTTTTATCCGAAGACCGTTTTTCACGGCCTCTCCCACCTTTTGTATGGTATAAAACACGGTGGAGCCTGTGCCAAGTCCGACCGTCATCCCGTCTTCGATGTAATCGGCTGCTTTTTCGCCTGCCAGTTGTTTTTGATTCATGGCCCTGTCTCCTTTGGGGTTTGGTTTCGTCTGCCCTTCTGACTCTAGGATACACGCTTCGACTTACATTTTAAACTCAATTTTTCCGGTTTCTTTGTTCAGGGCAAGAGCAGCAGCAAATGGTTTGCCCTGCTTGCTTTTGAACCCCTTGAGCTTAGTCGTTTCACCCTTTTCCAGAAGCCTCTTCACCTGTGCGGGTGACAGCTTCTTTTTGGCAATTCTGCCCGAAATTGTGAATTTACATCCTTCCTTATAGCCGCTGCAGCCGTAAAAGTCATTGCGTTTAATAGCAATATGGATGATATCTTTTCCGCAAAACGGACACGTTCCGAGAGGCTCATTTTCCGCTTTCGCCGTCTTGGATACGGGCAAGGGTTCCACTTTCCAGCTTCCAGACGCTGCAATAGCATCCTGAATCACTTTCTCTGTCATTCTCTTGGTCATATCGATAAACTGCTTTGCGTCCGCTCTGCCTTTACCAATTTCGTGCAGGCGCTGCTCCCAGAGAGCGGTTGTCTCCGCCGAGGTTAAAATGGAATCCTCACCGATCGCCGTGATTAATGCTTTCGCTTTTTCGGTCGCATACACTTGATTTTTCTGAACACGGATATAGTTCAGTTCTTCAATTTTTTTGATGATACTGCTTCTCGTGGCTTCCGTTCCCAGCCCCTGGACCTGATTCAGCACCTTGCTCAGCTCTTCATCTTCAATCGTTTTTCCTGCTGTTTTCATTAATGTGACCAGGCTTCCCAGGGTATACCGTTTCGGGGCCTGCGTCTTTCCTTCCCGAATGCTTACCTGTTCCACTGTACCCGTTTCCCCTGATTGAACATCAGGTAATACAGTGTTTTCTTCATCGTCTTTGTTGTCTGCTTTTTTAGTGTTCTTTTCAAACAGGACCTTGCGCCAGCCCTCCTGTATAATCACTTTTCCCTTGGATACAAATTCATCGTGGTTATTGACTCTCGTTACGATTGTAGTGGTATCCATAACGGCTTTATCATAATGGGCAGCGATTACGCTTCTCACAATAAGGTCATAGATATTCCGCTCATCCCTGCTTAGTTTTTCAGGGCTTGCCACATTTTCCGTGGGAATAATGGCATAGTGGTCAGAAACCTTTGCGGCATTCACAAAACGCGGGTTTCCCATCAGCGAACGTTTGGGGGCGGGCAGCAAATGATTATAGTTTTCTTGTTGGGCAAGCTTTTGTAAAATACCTGGCAGCGTTTTTGCTTCTTCCTCCGTAATATACGGGCTGTCTGACCGCGGATAACTGACTATCTTTTTTAAGTACAGCTCACTTGTAATATTCAGTGTTTTTTCAGGCGAGTATTTGTAGATTTGATTGGCTTTTGCCTGCAGAGCAGAAAGGTTATACAGCATGGGCGGATGATATTCTTTTCGGTCCTTTCTAACATCGGCAACCGCACAGCGCTGATCTTTGGTTCGTTCGGCGATCACCTCCGCCTCCTCTTTTGTCTTGAGACGGCTGTTTTCTTTTTCCTGCCATTTTCCGCTGTACTGATTTCCGTTCACATCAAATTCCCCAATGACTTCAAAGAAAGGCTCAGGTTTAAAGTTTTCAATTTCGGCTTCGCGTTTTACTACCAAAGCAACAGTAGGAGTCATGACTCTTCCGGTTGGAAAGGTTTCCCTTATTCCTTTTTTCTGCATGAGCAGCGTGTAGGCTCTTGTTGTGTTTAATCCCACGAGCCAGTCAGCACATGCCCTGGAATACGCCTCAAAAAAGACAGGCAGCGTTTCCTGCCCGCTTTTCAAATGACGGAATCCCTCGAGGACCGCTTTCTTGGTCAAGGAGGATATCCAAAGACGCATCACAGGCTTTTTGCAATTCATGTTCATCAGAAGCGACTTGTAAATGAGCTCCCCTTCCCGCCCTGCATCCGTCGCTCCAATAATCCCGGTTACTTTTGGATCAAATGCCAGCTTTTTAATGATTTGAAACTGATCCCATTTGGAAGGAGATACTTTGTAGCGGAACCGCTCGGGCATCATCGGCAATGTGTCGAGCTTCCACTTTTCCCACTCAGGTTTATACTCCTTGGGCGGTACCAGTTCCAGAAGATGCCCCACACACCAGGTTAAATAAGCTCCGTCAGGAAAGGGATCCTGAGGAGGAATCTCATAAAAGCCTTTTTGTTTTTTCACTTTAGAAAAAGGCCCTGCAAGTGCTTGGGCCTGTGATGGTTTTTCAGCAATAATTAACTTCATGTTTCACTCCTAGAAACGAGAACTTCGAACGTCTGTACTCCTTTTTATTATAGCACTCTAGCCTAAAGAATAGAAATGTTCAAATGCTTCAATGTTTCGGAGCGAATAATGCCTGTTCTTCATACAAATAAAAAATATAATCGGTTGGAGCCCCTGCCTCACCCATCTGTCTGAGCATGGCCGTCAGATTGCCGCGGTGATAGGTGCCATGATTAACCACATGGCCAATTAGGTCCTGCAGCGGTGCCTTGGCCTCACCAAATTTCGGATGAGCAATAGTAATGGTCTGTTGCGGATCTTCAATTCCGTTCAGAAAGGTTACATATTTTCCGGTAATCTCGTCAAACTGTTTTTCCAGTTCGGTCAAGGACATGCCCTTCAATTTTTCATTGAATTCATTTAACATTCCTATGGTTTCTTCATATTCCTTGCCTGAAATGGTCAATAGCCAGATAAAATCCGTTTTTAGCATATGAACAAGTGTATCCATCAGGCTTGGAAATACACTGGTGATTTTTTGAGTCAGTATGCCTTCAGGAAGCTTTTTTAAGTGTTCAAACCATTTCTGGTTGGCCCAGTGATGATAATCCATGATTTTTAAAGAATAATTTTCCATTCTTCCATCACCCTTTTTCGATTAATAGATACCCATAATGGATTCGATAAGAGTAAAGATCTTCCTGCTCTACTAGGTCATATACTTCAATGAAACAGGAAACCATCTTTCTGTGAAGAACTATTCTATTAAGTAAACCATTTCTTATATTGGAGGACCACCAATCATGGCCATTCAACAAAGAATCCGCTTGCGTGAATTAAGGCAGACAGACTGGAGATCTATCCATTCCTATGCAGGCCTCGACATCTCCTGCCGCTATCAGCCGTGGGGGCCTAATTCAGAAGAAGATACATTAAAGTTTGTAAGCCAGGCGATCAGGGATACCAAACAGAGCCCAAGGTCACGGTTCGCATTCGCGGTCATTGAAGAGGAAAAGGAAAAATTAATCGGTGTAGCAGAGCTGAACATACGAGATTTCGGAAATAAGATCGGGGAAATCGGCTATATTATCCACCCTGATTTCTGGAGCAGCGGGTACGCCACAGAAGCAGGTGCCCTTCTTCTTCATTTAGGATATACCGTTCTTGACCTTCACCGGATCTACGCAACATGCCACCCCGAAAACTCCGGCTCCATCCGCGTTTTGGAAAAGCTCGGAATGACAAAAGAGGGGACGATGCGAGAAGATTTAAAAATGAAGAACGGCTGGCGGGATTCACTTCTTTACAGTATCCTGAAACACGAATGGGCTGGTATGTAGTCAATTTAAAACCAGCACAATTGTGCTGGTTTATTGATTTTGCCCTGTGATTACCTTTGCTTCCAGGCTGACTTCCACGTTACCCTGGATGGCCCTCGTGATCATGCAGGATGTTTCTGCTTTTTCGGCAAGACGTTGGGCCAGCTCCTGGTCCTTTTGTGAGGCATCTTCCTTTAACACAATAAGAGGGCGGTGAATAATTTTTTTATAGGTAATAACTCCTTTGGTCACCTCAACAATTCCTTCTGATTCCATGGTCAAATTCTCTTTTTCAAGCTGGCTGCGCTCCATCATGGCAGCGAGCGTAATAATATAACAGGTTGCCGCAGCTCCAAGGAGCATTTCATCCGGATTGGTTCCTACACCAGGACCCTCCATTTCCGGCGGAATGGATATCTTTGTTTTTAAATTTCCGGCCTCGATCTCGCCTACATCATTGCGGAGACCAGGCCAGTTTGCTTTTAAGTGAAACGAATGCTGTGCCACTATAGTTCCTCCTCCTTACATGAATACCGATAATATCATTTTATCAGGTGATCATCGTTCTCTCATGGTTTTTGCATGCTAAAAGGGTAAATGATACCCTTCTTTCACATTTTTAGTATAATAATAGAATATGACGGGATGTTTATTGCATTTTGTTGAATAGATAAGATTAATTTGAAGGAGAAAACCGTCCATGACCATTCTTATGGTAGATGATAATTCTGTGAATCTATTTGTGATTGATAAAATATTGAAAGGTGCCGGCTATGAAAATACGGTGGCTCTCTCATCAGCCGGCCAGCTGTTTGATTATCTTCAAATCGACAAACCCCAGGCTCCAAAGCCGGACGTTAATTTGATTCTTCTCGATATCATGATGCCGGAAACTGACGGGATCGAGGCTTGCCGACGCATCCAGGAAGCTGAGCGGTTAAAGGATATCCCCATCATCTTTATTACTGCTTTGGAGGACGCCAATAAACTGGCTGAGGCGTTGGATGTTGGGGGTATGGATTACATAACAAAACCGATTAATAAGGTTGAGCTTCTCGCCCGTATTCGTGTCGCCCTCCGCTTAAAGTATGAAAAAGACTGGCACATGGAGCAGGAGAAAAAAATCAGGGATGAACTGGACTTGGCGATGCAAGTGCAGCGGAGCCTCTTGAATCCCCCTCTTCTTCAGGAAAATATTCAAATCAATGTATCCCATCTGCCTTCTTTTAAGCTGGCTGGTGATATGTACTACTGGCACCGTTTCAACGACCACCGATACGGCGTGATTCTGTTGGATATGATGGGCCACGGCTTGTCCTCTTCTCTCGTCTGCATGTACATCTCTTCTGTCATGAGGGATGCGATCAAGATGCTTGAAGATCCTGAACTCGTGATCAAAGAGCTGAACCGGTATATGGCGCTTCTTTATAATCAAAAAAACTTTTACAATTATTATTTTACTTGCATTTATCTTGTGATCGACACAGAAAGCAAGACAGTGGAATATGTCAATGCCGGCCACCCTCCAGGCTATGTGTTAGTCGATGATTCCGAACTTTGCATGCTCGAAAGAGGCAGCTGTGCTGTTGGTTTTTTTGACCAGATGCAGGTGACAAAATCTACCATTCAATTTGAGAACGACATCCAGCTCCTTCTTTTTACAGACGGAGTGGTCGAAGCGAATAAAGATGAAAACCTGCTGCTCGAAAAGCTGCAGTACATCGCTTCACAAAAGTGGAATCAAACGATTACGTCTCCGATCCACATGGTGATCCCGGAAGAAGAACTTGGTAATCAGCAAGACGATATGTGCATTCTGATGATTCAGGCGCAGGCAAGCAAAGTGACTTCCATCTTATAAAAAATAGAAACAGAAAAAGACGGGCCATCGGCCCGTCTTTTATCGTTTTAGATATATTTTTTCTGTGCAGTCGAACTCCATGTAATGTGGCGTCTTTTCTGAAAAACGAAGTGATTCCTTGTCACCCAGACCAAGGAAACCGCCAGGGCATAAGCTTTCATAAAATAAATTTTGAACCTGGTTTTGAAGTTCGCTTGTAAAATAAATCAACACGTTCCGGCAAATGATCACATGAAATTCATTGAATGAGGAGTCCGTTACCAGGTTGTGCTGCGCAAAACTGATGTTCTTCAAAAGAGAAGGACGGAAATAAGCAAAGTGGTCATCCGCTGTGTAGTATTCCGAAAACGCCTCTGTTCCGCCAGCTTGCATGTAATTTTTCGTGTAGGTCTGCATTTTCACCAAAGAAAAGGTTCCTTGTTTTGCTTTTTGCAGTACATTTTCATTCATATCAGTGGCATAAATTGTTGTTTTATCCGCAAGCCCTTCCTCTTCAAGCAGGATCGCCATGGAATAGACTTCCTCACCGGTTGCACATCCTGCATGCCAAATGCGTATGCTCTCCAGCTTCCTCAGCTCAGGAACCACCTTTTGGCGAAATGAACGAAAGAATGTAGGGTCACGAAACATTTCGGTTACATTAATAGAAAAATCATTGAGGATCTTTTCCAAAAATCCTTTTTCATGAATCATTTTTTCCTGAAGGGCCGTGATAGTGCCAATACGTTCCAGTCTCATCCGGTTTTGAATCCGCCGGATGATGGAGGACTTCATGTACATTCTGAAATCAAAACCAGACAGTCGGTAAATCGCTTCAAGCAGCAAATCGACTTCAATGCGTTCCACCAACCCGATGTCCAGATCTTCCTCACTTAACATTACTTGATTGTTCATCCGTGTTCTTCCTTACCTGTTTAATATCCAGACTCTCATGACAGAAAACAGCTGTTCAATTTTCAGCGGTTTGCTGATATAGTCCGAAGCCCCAGCTTCCAAGCATTTTTCCCGGTCACTCTTCATGGCTTTGGCTGTCAGTGCAATGATTGGGACACTAGCCACTCGCTCATTAGCCCGGATTCTTCTCATCGTTTCATACCCATCCATCACCGGCATCATAATGTCCATCAAAATTAAGTCCACATCATTTTCATTTTCTAGCATTTCCAGGCATTGTGTACCATTTTCCGCCGTAATGACGTTCATTTTTTCATTTTCCAGAGCCGTTTTTAACGCAAAAATGTTTCGGTGGTCATCGTCGACAATCAATACCTTTTTCCCTTTAAATGAGCTGTCTTCCTCTTTAACAGGGGGGGTATCTTCTTGTTGATGGCTGGTGTGCTCATCAATTTCCTTCAGTTCTTCAGCGAGTGCTGCATCGTCCGAAATGGCAGCGGCAACCTCTCTTTCTGACTCCTCCATCACAAGCATCGGAGCGTGTTGAGTGAGCCCGTTCGGCAGACTCGGGATGTAAAGCGTAAAGGTGCTTCCTTCTCCCTCTTCACTTTCAAGCTCCAGCTGCCCACCAAGCAGCTTAACAAATTCCAGGCAAATCGAGAGACCCAGACCGGTTCCTCCATATTTTCGAACGGTCGCCCCATCCCCTTGCTGGAAGGCTTCAAAAATAAGATCATGCTTATCCTTCGGAATTCCGATCCCTGTATCTTTCACTGAGACCTTCAGCCAGTGGTCGGCGCCCACCTGCGGATGGAATGCCTTGTCTTTCGCTATATGCAGCGACACACTGCCTTCCTCTGTAAACTTGAACGCATTGGAAAGCAGATTTTTGATTATCTGCTGAAACCTCTTTTCATCGGTATAAAAAATATCCGGAACATCCGCATCTTTTTTCACCTCAAAGGTTAACCCTTTCTTTTCGGCCATATGGCCAAAATTGCGTTCAATCTGTGAAGGAAATTCGCTCATGTTGACTTCGCTGAAATGCATTTCCAGCTTGCCTGCCTCCACCTTGGATAAATCCAGAATATCATTAATCAAGTCCAACAAGTCTTGTCCGGATGAATGAATGACCCGTGCAAACTCCTCATCCTCCGAGGAAAGTCCGTTTGCAGAGTTCTCGGCAAGCATTTCGGACAGAATCAGGATGCTGTTCAGCGGCGTACGCAGCTCATGGGACATGTTGGCCAAAAATTCAGATTTATAACGGGAACTTAATGTAAGCTGTTTCGCCTTTTCTTCGAGTTCAACTTTTGCCTGCTGAAGTTCTGCTGATTTCCCTTCTGCTTCAATGGAGCGCTGTTCGAGTTGCTCATTGATCATGCGCAATTCTTCAGACTGCATTTGCAGCTCTTCGGATTGCGTCTGCATTTCTTCCGATTGAGCCTGGAGCTCTTCGGTCATGGCCTGGGATTCCTTCAACAGGCGCACAACTTCCATTCGGCGAATAACACTGTCAATGGTTAGCCCGAATGTTTTCGTAGTGTTTTCCACAAGATCGATATGTTCTTGTGTAAATGCTTCAAGAGAAGCAAGCTCCAAGACCGCAATGACTTCATTCTCAAACATCACCGGTGCAATCAGCAAACTTCTTGGGCGCACTTCTCCAAGGCCAGTCCCAATCAGCTGATAATCGTCCGGAAGATGATGAATAACCATCAGGCGCTTTTCAGCGGCGCATTGGCCGATAAGCCCCTCTCCAAGTTTAAAGGATTCCCGTCCAGCCGAATTCATCGGCGCAGCGTAGGCGCCTTTCTTGATAAAAGAAGCCTTACCGCCTTCCCCTTCACGAATATAAATGGCTCCCGTGGATGCCTTCGCAAATTGGGCAATTCCTGTAATAAACTTTTCACCAAGTACTTTAATCGTAGACGTTCCCTGATATCGCTCTACTACCTCATTAGTGCTTGACTGAAGCCATTCTCTGCTTTCAACAACGGAAAGCAGGTTGTTTGTCGCTTCGGCTAAATCTCTGATTTCATCCCTGCTTTTCACATGGATCCTCTGGGTGACATCACCGTTCGATGACATGGCGGAGATGGATCGTACAACCGCCTTTACGGTCTTTACAATGGAACCGGAAACAAACACAGCGATTGCTGCAGATATAAGGACAACAAAGAACAACAGTACATATAAGCTTGTCTTCAATACAGCATTTTGGTTATCAAGCTTGTCCGCCCTCTCTTTGGTCAACCCTTTTTCTGTTGTGCGGAACGTATCGAACTGGGTGCGGATGTCTTCTACTCCCTTGCTCCGGGCGGTATCTTTCTTGAAAAGAGAAAGGACATTCCCATCCTGTCCATCTCTCTTCATCTGTATAGATGGCTCGGCCGTATATTGAATCCATTGATTGATATCATCGCGGATATCCTGCAGCCTTTTTTGCTGTGATGGATTATCGGAAATTAAATCATACAATTTGTTGTAATTATCCTTCCAATCACTTGCAGCCAGGCTATAGGGCTCCAGATAGCTTTCATCTCCTGTAATGATGAAACCACGCTGACCGTTTTCCATATCCAAAACTTGCTTTTCAATTTCATTCGTTAGCCCGTGCACTTCAATGTCGTGGTTAATAATATAATTCCGCTCCGTCTGCATGGAGGAAATTTGATTGTTTACTGCGATTATTGAAACGACCAGACACAGAATAATGACGAGATATCCGGTAAATATCTTACCCCGGATACCGAATCTCTTTCTCCCTATCATTCTATCATCCGCCTTTTTAAAGTCATATTCACGTAATCTATTATAAACAAGTATTACCAATAAAGACAGCAAGAACTTATTCATCAAACGAACAAAAAATCCTCCCAAAAATAATAAAAAACAGAATTTTCTGTTTTAATTTCCTTTCTCTTCTGATAACATTATCTTTAAAACTTTAAAGGGAGGACGCGTTAAATGATTGATTACAATAACCGTCAGTTTGTAACTATTCGACAAGCAAAAAAAGGTGAGGTTTCGTCCAAAACTTATTTTTCATATAAACAAGAGGGATCAATCCTTACTGCAACCTACTCTGGCGGTGATATCCTGAAAGGAAATATGGTTGGGATGATCGATGAAAACGGGAGCATTCAAATGACTTACAGCCACATCAACCAGGACCATGAAATCAGAGGAGGGAAATGCACCGCTGTTCCGCACACTCTGCCCGACGGGAGGCTGCAGCTCACCGAAACGTGGACTCCTTCAGGAGAAGAGAGACATCAAGAAGTTTTTTCTGTGGAAGAAGTCTCGGAGATGATTTATACGCCACAAATCATTTTTAACTAACATATATGAAAAGAGCCGGCATCTCCTGTAAAGGATTCCGGCTCCTCTTTTTAATCACAAAAGCTTCATCTTTATTATACATACCCTCTTTCACACGAAAAATCTTTATAACCTATGTAAAAATAGCAAAAACCTGGAGAACTGTATCTCCAGGTTTTTTGCTTCCCATCACTCCAACTCATGAACCGGAGAATGATAAACGGAGGTATCAAGTTCTTTCCGGGCTTTGCTGGTTAATATTCCCGCCGTCATGGCTCCGCTTACGTTTAGTGCGGTCCTGCCCATATCAATCAGCGGTTCAACCGAAATGAGCAGCCCTGCCAAAGCGACCGGAAGATTCATGGAGGAAAGAACGAGAAGTGCAGCAAATGTAGCTCCTCCTCCCACTCCGGCAATACCAAAAGAGCTGATGGCAACAATCACGATCAGACTAAGAATAAAGGATGGGGTCAGCGGATTGACTCCCACAGACGGAGCAATCATCACCGCCAGCATCGCCGGATAAATACCTGCACATCCGTTTTGCCCGATGGTAAGTCCAAAGGAACCCGCAAAGTTGGCGATGCCTTCAGGTACTCCGAGACTTTTTTGGGTACTGATGTTCAGTGGAAGCGCCCCAGCACTCGTTCTAGATGTAAAGGCAAACGAAAGCACCGGTATAGCCTTTCGAATATAGGTGAGCGGGTTCAGCCCGGAAAAAGCAATGAACAGCAAATGAATCACGAACATCAATGCCAGAGCAACGTACGAGGCAACCACAAACTCACCCAGTTTGGCAATCGCGTCCAGATTGCTTAAAGCCACGGTCTTTGTCATCAAAGCAAGCACACCATAGGGCGTCAGCCGGAGAATGAGCGTTACAACTCTCATAACGATGGAGTGAATAGCATCAACAAAGCTTGCAAAAAGAGCCGCATGTTCCTCCTGCTTCCTTTTCACACCTAGATAAGCCACTCCCAGTATGGCTGCGAAAATAACGACTGCTATGGTGGAAGTTGGCCTTGCACCCGTAAAATCAAGAAAAGGATTTGCGGGCAGTAGGTCAAGAACCTGCTGTGGCAAGGTTTTATCCTTCACCGTTTCAAATGTGGTCTGCAGTTCTGCCGCCCGGGCCGCTTCTGCACTCCCGTTTGAAATTTGAACTGCCTCCAAATTGAAGGAAAGAGCTGCCGCAATCCCTATGGCAGCGGCAATAGCAGTGGTTCCGATGAGGATTCCAATCACCGAGCCGCTGATTTTCCCAACATTATTCGTCAGTTTCAGCTTGGTGAATGCTGACAGAATAGACACAAAGACAAGCGGCATCACGGCCATTTGCAGAAATTTAACATAGCCTCCCCCGATAATCGAATACCAGTCGGTTGAATGGGTAAGCACTGAAGAAGAAGGCTCATAAATAAACTGTAGAATAAGTCCCCAAATGATACCGGCGGCCAAGGCTGTAAACACTCTTTTGGAAAAAGAAACCTTTTTTTTCTGCAAGTAATAAAGACTGCCTGCGATCAGCAGCAAAACGGCAATATTAACAACAATTAAGAAAACGGTCATTGTACTTTTCCTCCTTGTTATATGCCAGTATCCTTACCGCAGAACTTTACCCTCCCTCCCCTCTATACAAAAAAAGACCCACTTCATTAAAAAAGCGAGCCTTCAGCATGTCTGATCAGCAAATTCTTGTGCGGTATGGATTTGTTACATCATATGCTAGGATGCTTTCCTCTATGTGCACCGGGTTATAAAAGTTTCTTGTACATCACGATATGCGGACCGATTCCAGGCAGTTCAAAAACTTCTCCGTTCTCCTGCAAACCGATTTTTTTATAATATCCTGCCACCCCTGTTCTGGCATTGCACCACCAGAGGTCACACTTCCTTTGCTTAAGGATTTCTTCGCCCCTAGCGAGCAGACTGCTACCTGCTTTTTCTTTACGGAAGTTTTCCAATGTTGCCATGCCTCGTAAGCGGTAGTGCACAAGACCGTCCAGATCAGGATGTTTTTCTTTATAGAAAGAAGCAATGGAAATCAGTTCTTCTCCGATAAATGCGCCTAAATGAAAGGTGTCCGGTTCATGATCTCCCGGAAAGTGGCAATCCTCAATGGTCTGGTTCGGCCGAAGGATGTTGTGCCTTACCGGATAGGTTTGTTCTGGTGGAATTGTTTTTATGTTCATTGTTATAGCTGCTCCTTTTCACAGGACAAAACACGATTAAGAAAGTGGGAAGTAAAAACATCTTTGTCCACTTGCAGCCCTACCTCAATACCATGTCCTGTAGCTTTTCCAATGCTTTGTCCCAGGGTGTGTTCATCCGTTGAAACATGTACCTGCATGGTTTTTGTTTTAATAAAGGATGGCTCAATGGCCACCGCAACGGCGAGCGGGTCATGCAGTGCACATCCGCCAAGATGCGGATTGTTTTTTTCATAAAAATCCATATAAAAACTGCACATGTTTGCAAAAGCCGTTCCAATCTCAATCCCCCGGCATCTCCAATCTTCAAGAGACTCTCTTTTCAAAAGAGTTTGCATCGTAATGTCGAGTCCCACCAGTGTAATAGGCAGTCCGGAACGCAGAACATAATCAGCAGCTTCCGCATCAGCGTAGAAATTAGCCTCAGCATAAGACGTAACATTTCCCGGGACAGTGACCGCGCCGCCCATGATAATGACCTCTTTCACCATAGTAATGATCGAAGGATCCTTTTCTATCGCCAATGCCATATTCGTTTGAGTCCCGACAGTCACCAGGGTAACTTCATTTGGGTACTTTTTCACCATGGATATGATGTAATCGCTGGCATGGGTATCCGGGACAATTGCCGCGGGATCTGGAAGTCCTATATTTCCGAGTCCGTCCTTTCCATGCACCTCATACGCTCTGTGCCGTGTCGTTTCTCTTCGGAACGGTTGATCCGCACCCTTTATTACCGGGATATCACTTCTGCCCAGAAGCTGAAGAACCTGGAGCGTATTTCTTGTCGCTTCGTCAGCGGAAACATTCCCAAATCCGGTTGTAATGCCAAGGATATTCAACTCAGGGGAATTTACAGCATAGGCAATGGCCAAGGCATCATCAATTCCCGTATCGACATCAAGTATGGTTAATTTCATTTATGCTCTTCCTTTCCTAAAAATTGATCAAAGATTTCCTATGTACAGCCCAAGTCCGATAAGACAGAAAACAATCAACACAACATATATGGCAGTGAGTCGGGTTAAATTGCTTTTTGTGGAAGAACCATACTTTGCGTCCTTTTGCAGACCAATAAATATCGTCAGAGCGGCGATCACCACACCTGCGATGAGAGCTGTTATGATATATCCCATCCTAATCCCCTCTTTTCTTAATTAACTATCCTTATGGTAAATCAGGGAACCCAAAATGCCAATAGTGGAGGAATAATATTCAATAAACTTTCAATATACCGACAGTTTCGGTTCATGAAATTTCACCATGCCGGCTATACTGCTCTTTCCATAAGCGTTTTAAGAATAGAGAGAAACGGGAAGTATGGTGATATTAGGAGGAGGCGCTGCAGATGGGGTTCGATTATGATCTTGATTTTAAACACATTGATTTTCGCAAGCATCCGGAAAAGTACAAAGTTGGCAGAGGAGAGCAAGGAGTCCTGCTCGTTGAACCTTACAAAAGTGAAATTCTCCCTCACTGGCGTTTCAAAACTCCCGAAATTGCAAAAGAGTCCTCCGAGAAAATCTATCAGCTTTTTTTGGAATACAAAGAGGAGAATGATCTTGTTGGAATGGATATGGCGAGAAAATTTTTGCAGATGGGCTATACCCGGGCCAGACGATACACGAATTATAAGGGTGGGAGGAAATACGATAAAGAAGGCAAGGTAAACGAAAGACAAATCGATGAAACCAAAGCAGATTCGGCAGCCATCTTCATGGAAAAATGGAAAATGGCCAGGGAAGACGAAGAATATCTTAAATTTAAAAAAGAACACCAACGCCGCTATGGATAAAGCCCATTCAACGACATACCATTTAAATCAGAGGTGATCAAATGCCAAACTCAAAATATTTTCGAATTGGATACGGTATTATTATTATTCTAATCATTATTTTTCTCTCGACCAAAGTAAGCTTTATCTTCCGGCCGCTTGAAATCATATTCACAACCTTGTTTTTTCCGTTTTTAATTGGCGGAGTTATTTTTTATTTGCTTCGACCCATCGTCTATTACCTTGGAAAACATCGTGTGCCCAAAGCCTTATCCATCCTGTTAATCTATCTTTTATTTATCGGGCTTGGCACTCTTCTAGTATTTCTTTTGGGGCCGCAGCTGCAAAACCAGTTTCAGGGACTTATTAAAAATACGCCGCAGATTGTGGACACACTCAATGATAAAATCAACGGACTGAAGCAGAATGAATGGTTTTCGCGCTTTCAGCAAAACGAGTATCTTACCCTTGACAGCATCACAAAGAAAGCAAGTGATTACGCTAAGGATTTCTCAAGTAACCTCGGTGACAAGATTACCAGTTTAATCGGCATCATTACGAGCATTGCGACAGTGATTGTAACCGTACCATTCATCGTTTTTTATATGCTGAAAGACAGTGAAGGGATCGGAAGCCGAGTGGAAAACGTTCTGCCTTATTTGCAGGCTTCTGAAGCGAAACGAATTTTAAAAGACATGGACGAAGCACTCAGTTCCTATATACAGGGCCAGGCGATTGCTGCTTTTCTTGTTGGAGTGATGATGTATATCGGCTACAGCATCATCGGCCTGGATTATTCACTCATCCTTGCCATTACGGCCATGATTACGAATATTATACCGTTTCTTGGCGCCTTTATCGCTTTCGTTCCAGCCTTCATTATTGGATTGATCATGTCTCCATTCATGGCCTTGAAGGTAGCCATCGTGGTCATTGTGGTACAGCAGATCGATGGAAATGTTACTTCCCCGCTAATTATGGGAAGAAAACTCGATGTCCATCCGCTAACAGTAATCCTTATCCTTCTGGTTGCAGGAAATATGGCAGGATTCCTCGGAATGATTCTCGGCGTTCCGTTCTATGCGCTGTTAAAAGTTGTTGTGAGTCATACGTACCGGCTGTATCAACTAAACAGAGAAAAAGAACACAATGGCATAAAAATTGTAGACTAATAAAACCGAACAGCCCGCCAAATGAACGGCGGGCTTTTTCGTGCGTCAACCATGCAAGCTGTCCAAACCAATTTTCTCTTGCTCACATACCATAGGTCTAGGTTTATTCAATACATGTGAACAAGGAGAATGAATTGAGCCGGACAAGACTAACAGGTAAAATCGTTGTACCAGGAAGTCCCTCCTACCGTAAAGACAGGCAAAACTTGAATCTTAGCATTCAAAAATATCCTTGCATCATAGTTTTTTGCCAAAACCGGTGCGATGTAAAAAACGCTCTAAAGTGGGCACGAGAACAGCGAACCCCTTTCCGCGTCCGAAGCGGGCGGCACAGCTATGAAAATTTTTCTCTAGTAAACCGGGGGCTCATTATTGATGTCAGTGAAATGAAAGGTATTGTGTATCATCCAGAGCAGCAAATGGCTTATATTCAAGCAGGCGCTGAACTGGGAATGGTTTATCAGCAGCTGTGGGACAACCGAGTAACGATCCCTGCAGGCACATCCTATAACGTAGGTCTCAGTGGACTGGCACTCGGCGGGGGAATTGGTATGCTTACCCGCGCCTATGGGTTAACATGTGACAGCATTGAAGAAATAGAGATCGTCGTTCCATGCGAAAAACATGGCGCAAAAATTATTTGTGCCAGTCAAACGAAAAACTGTGATTTATTTTGGGCATGCTGCGGTGGCGGTGGCGGAAACTTCGGCATTGTTACAGCCTTTAAATTCAAAGTATATCCTGTGGCCAACGTATCCATTTTCTCAATCACCTGGAATTGGGAAGACTTCCATGCCTCCTATAACTCCTGGCAAAACTTGGCTCCGTTTACCGACAGCCGTCTGACATCCCAAATCGAACTCTTTGCTTCAGGAACCACTACTGCCTCAGGTGAATTCCTCGGTTCCCCAAAGGAACTGGAAGAGCTGATTAAACCTCTGTTGGAGACCGGTACACCTTTAAATGTGATGATTCAGTCCATCCCTTATATAGAAGCTGTAAGCTTCTTTAATTCCCCGGCTGGAAATCTCCCTGCTCCCTTCAAGCGTTCGGGCTCATTTGTTTATGAGCCACTACCTGATAAAGCCATTGAAACCATGAAACAATTTCTTGAAAATGCACCTAATCGGCAAACGACCATCTGGCAGCAGGCTCTGGGCGGAGCTGTAACAGAATATGCCCCTAAAGAGACCGCTTTTTTTCACCGAAAGGCTATGATTGCCCAAGAGTATAACACTTCCTGGACGTGCAAGGACCAGAAGCACGAAAATATCTGTTGGGTAGAAGGGATAAGGAACGCACTGAAGCCATACACCAAGGGTGACTATGTGAACTGGCCGGACCACGCCATAAAAAATTGGCCGTGCGCCTACTACGGTTCAAACTACAAGATGCTTCGTAAAGTAAAAACCGAATATGATCCGTATAATGTTTTCTGCTTCTCCCAAAGTATTCGCCCTTATCCCCCAAACGGGCATTATTGGCCGTTATAATCACACAGCTCAATGATGGTTCCCTGAGTGTGCACCGGGTTGATATAAATGAGCCTTCTGCCATAAGGATTGATCCGGTACGTTTCTTTTAAAAAGGTGATTCCCTTACTCTCGTAATCTTTGATCGCTTCTTCAAGGTTGTCCACTTGATAGGCAATATGGTGGACACCTTTTCCTTTTTGCCGGATGAAGCGTTCAATGGGAGATGTTTTGCTCGTTGGCTCCAGCAGTTCAATGATTTGATTTTCCATTTCTATGACGGCGATATGAGTCTCCACACCAGGCTTTTCGCTTGTGTACCGGTGAAGCAGTTTTCCTCCAAGCATCACTGTGTAAAACTCGATGGCTTCATCAATACGGCGGACCGCAATGCCTGTATGATCGATTTTCATCGTGTCCCCTCCTTTCTATGCATAGTATACCGTTCCAGCCCAATTCTTTAAAATACCACCTCCTGGCATGACTGTAGTAGAATGAACAATATAGGAGGGATATTTCATGAAAACGTTTGAAGAAAAGCTCGACCAATATGCAGAAATCGTGGTCAAAGTAGGACTTAACCTTCAGGAAGGCCAGCGATTATTGATCAATTCTCCAATTGAAGCGGCACCGTTCACCCGCAAGGTAACCGAGCATGCCTATAAAAATGGCTGCAAGCGTGTTTTTGTGGAGTGGACAGATACAGAAACGAACCGAATCCATTTAAACAACGCTTCAGAAGAAGTATTGAAAGATAACCTTCCACAGTGGCAAATTGACATGCATGAAAGTTTAGTTGAAAACAATGACTGCATGCTCATGGTCACAGGCAGTGATCCGAATGGATTTAAGGGTGTGCCAGCTGAACGTCTAATGTTTGTGCAAAAAAACGCCGGCGAGCGCCTTGAGAAAGTATCCAAAGCAAGGCTGGCAGGAGAAGTTCCCTGGTTGATTGCAGGTGCACCTACAGCAGGCTGGGCCAAAAGTGTCTTTCCGGAAAAAAATGAAACCGATGCCATTGAGGCACTTTGGGAAGCCATCTTTAAAACCGTTCGCGTCGATCAGCCTGATCCTGTATCGGCATGGAAAGAACACGGCCAAACATTGGTGGAAAAAGTAAACTATCTGAACGAACAGAAGTTTAAAACCCTTCATTACAAATCCGAAGGCACTGATTTAAGCATTGACCTTCATCCAGAGCATGTTTGGATTGGCGGAGGCCATCACTCCACCTTTAACACCTTTTACATACCCAATATGCCGACAGAAGAAGTATTTACCGCTCCCCTTAAAGAAGGTGTAAATGGCACCGTAACCAGTAAAAAACCGTTATCCGCCATGGGGAATATCATCGACAACTTCACACTTACCTTTAAAGATGGAAAAGTCGTGGATCTTAAAGCGGAAAAAGGCGAAGATACGCTGAAACAGCTTCTTAACATCGACGAAGGAATGAAATACCTCGGAGAAGTTGCACTTGTTCCGTATGATTCCCCTATTTCGAACGCAGGGATTGTGTTCAACAACACACTGTTTGATGAAAATGCATCCTGTCACCTGGCACTGGGCATGACGATCAGCATGAACATTCCTGGTGCGGACAAGTTAAGCAAGGAAGAACTGGAATCCAAAGGCGTCAACCAAAGCCATGGGCATACCGACTTTATGATTGGCTCTGCCGACCTTGAAATTGAAGCCGAGTATCATGACGGCAAACGAATTCCATTGTTCACCAACGGAAACTGGGCAATATAAAAAGACGAAGGGCTGAAGCCCTTCGTCTTTATTTTGGAAAATTCATGATAAAGGCGGTTCCTTTGCCGCGTTCACTTTCCACTTTTATCTTGCCTTCATGCTTCTCTATAATCCATTTCGCTATGGATAAACCAAGACCAAGTCCTTCCTCATCACTTCTTGACTGGTCACTTTGGTAGAAACGTTCAAAGATCCGTTCTTTTTCATGTTCCGCTATTCCTGGACCGTTATCTTTTACTTTCAGCTCTACAGAGGAACCCACTTCCTTCACCAATAACAGGACTTGATCTCCATCTCCCGTATGCTTCATGGCATTATCCAATAAAATAATCACCAGCTGATGGATTCGCTCCCTGTCTGCGTTTATGGCAATTGGACCGTCTGCTTGAAGGCTGATATTTTTCCCCTGGTAAGAAGCAATTTCTCCGTAATGCTCGACAATCTCCCGAAGCAGCTGATCGAGCTGAAAGGTCTGCTTTATCAATTCCACTTGGTTGGAATCTGACCTTGCCAGCAGCAAAAGCTGGCTGACCAATTTTGTAAGCCGCCGGCTTTCTTTGGAAATCGCGGAAATATCCCTGCTTTTTTCCTCAATGGTTGCCGAGGGTGAACGAAACAATAGATCCGTTTTAGCCTGGATCACTGACAGCGGCGTTCTCAGTTCATGCGAAGCGTCAGACACAAACTTCTGTTGCTTGTCCCATGCTTTTTTGATGGGAACCAGAGCCCGTCCGGCAAGGAAGTACCCTCCTCCTATCGCACATGCAGCAACAAACAAACAGCCGGTGATAATTACGATAAGCAGTCTTTGCAGCAATTCTTCTTCAGTCTTCACATTCCGTATGGCCTGCACCGTTACCGTCCCGACAAGAGGAATGTCTTCCTTTATTGATTTGGAACGGAATGTTGCGTCATCCGTATGAATAAACTCCAGCTTGTTCATCTTTACCTGCTTATACTGATCCACATTGTCCATCACAAAAAAAGGAGGGCGCGGCAGATCCAGAAGATTGTGATTTTCATCCCAGACCAGGATCGTGACCCGTGAGTCTCTTGCCATAAAATCCTTGTCCCGCGCTTTTTCGTGATGATTCCTGTCCTCTCCTGTGCCCGGGAGACGCTCAAGCTCTTCATTGATCGAATGGTCAGCTGCATTATATAAGCTGACCCGGGTATAGGAATAGACAAGTGCACCAAGCAGACTTAATAAAATAATAAACACAATCGAATTCAGGAGCGTCAACCTGCGATGAGTTCGTTGAAACATAAAAATTTCCCCTTATTGCTCCTTAAGCATGTAGCCCACGCCTCGGATCGTCTTGATATCTTTATGATAATGATACGGTTCGAGCTTTTTACGGAGGTGGTGCATGAATACTTCTACAATGGCAATCGTCGTTTCAGAGTCAAAACCCCACACCCGGTCATAAATTTGCTCTTTCGTTAAAATTGTACCACGGTTCTGAATCATATACTCCAGCAGCTCGTACTGCTTGATCGTCAATCTTACCGGTTCACCTTCAACAAAAATATCCTGTTCCGGACCAAACAACTCAATGCCCCGGTATTGCAGGGTCTGCTTGAGGGTAAGACTGCCGCTTCGCCGTAATAGCGCCCGAAGCCTCGCTTTTAATTCAGAAGCTTCAAAAGGCTTGACCAGGTAATCATCTCCCCCGAAGTCGAGCCCTTTGACCCGGTCTTCGAGCGCATCTCTTGCGGTCAAAAACAGAACCGGTGTATTTACATTCTCCATGCGCATTTGCTGAATGATCTCAAAGCCATTCATTCCCGGCAGCATAACGTCAAGGACAATGGCATCATAGATGTTTTGCATCGCTTCATATAAACCATCATCACCGTTTGAAGCCGAATCCACTTTGAATTCATCTGATAAAATTTCAGTAATCGTATCCATTAATGTCAAATTATCTTCTACAACTAAAATACGGAGCAAACCAGCCGACCCCTTTTCCCGAAAATATACTTATAACCAGTGTAATGGATAGAACCATCGTTTTCCAATCTCTTCATCCACTTCTGGTTTTCTTATTTACTATACAGGCAGTTTCTTAACTTTTTCTTAATACGAATCTCTTGTTGCTCTTGAAAGTGGTTGATTTGCGTTTCAGGATGCTTGCTTTCAGCGGGGCGTGCGCTGAGCCCCTTAGGCGCAAGCGCCTATGTATCTCACCTGTCACGCATGTCCCGTCGGAGTCTCACACCTTGCACTCCAATCAACTTGTTAATGAAGTTTCTTCCGCCTAAAGCAATAAGCTTTTAATAAAACTTATAAAAAAGAGTAAACAAAAAAACGCCAGCTAATCCCCTGATGAGATAAGCTGACGTTTTTTGTAGGACTAACGATATCGTTTTGCTCCTTCATAGCGCGGAGACCAATACGAGCTGTCCAGCTCGGATGTGGTGACTCCTTTGGAAGAGGATGCGTGCATGAATTTACCGTCACCGACATATACTCCGGCGTGGGATAGTTCTCCGTTTCCGTTAATATCAAAGAAGACGATGTCTCCAACTTGAGGAGAATCCACAGCCGTTCCTTCTTTATGGATGTCTTTTACGACACGAGGAAGGTCAATGTTCGCTGCCCGGTCAAAAATGTAGTTTAAATAGCCGCTGCAATCGAATCCGTCCGGTGTTTCACCACCCCATTCATAAGGTGTGCCGGTATATTTTTTTGCCTCATCCACAATTGCCTGTTTGCTGAACACACCCAACGCTTTATACACTGAGTTTCCAGCGACGCCATCAACCGCAAGCCCTTTATCTTCCTGAAGTTTTTTTACTGCTGAAGTGGTGTATGAACCATAATAATTTGTGGTTTTATGATATGTAAAATATCCTTTATCTTTCAATAAAGCCTGGAGGTCCTGAACATCTGAATCTGTGGTTTTTGGTTTAAGTGTCTCATCTCCGAGAGCTGCATGGCCTGCTACGGGATTTAGTGCAAGAACGCCAGCCGCGATCATTCCTGAAACTAATTTTTTCAAAATAACATCCTCCTGTATATCTGAATTCCCTGCTCATTCTAACAAGGCAATATGACATGAGGATGTTAAGAACATTACAATGAGATAACAATCTAGGCCAAACTTTAATTTTACCCTTTTTTATTATTTTAAGAACATAACTAAATCAATGGATAGGCACCAGCCGTTCCCCTTTTCATAGCAGGTGTTATACTAACGGAAAGGATATATAGAGAAGAGGTGAAACAAGGTATGCACATTCAGCAAATGGCCATTCCCCTGCTTGTAATGGCGTTTGTCATTTACCGAAGAACCCAGCGTACGATCGGTTTTCAATTTTTCAAACCAAGAAGGCTTATCTTTCGAATGATTCTTTTTACTTTAATTATTATCGGCTTTTTAGCAAATGCAGCACTTCATCCACGTACTCTTTTTTATGCAGTGCCCGGAATTCTGATCGGAGCTGTGCTTGTCCGTTATGCGGCGCTGCACAGTAAATTTCAGTGGAAAAATAACGAACTGTATTATCGAACGCATAAATGGATTGAAGCCACCGTCCTTATCCTCTTTTTGGGACGCTTTTTATACCGATTCCTCATTTTGGCGGGCAGCTCAGATTGGCAATCGATGCAGAACATGCAGTATGGACAGCATTTTACTACCGACCCGTTAACCGCTTTTGTCTTTTTTATTTTAGGAACCTATTACATCGGCTTTAATGCTTATATTCTAAAAAAGGGTAATGGGCTAAAAAAAGAAGAATCTCCCCTGCATCCTGAGGTCCTATAATTAGACACAAGCCCTACCAATCATGAAAAAAAGAGTAAATCAAAAAAATCCACCTTTTAAAAAAGAAGGCGGATTTTTTGCAAGTTGCTCCAGCTTATACTGATTTTTTATAACTCTTCGTTTTCGAATCTTTGTACAAACCATTCCCCAGTGTTCCAAACAGTGTTTCCTTATTCGGATCAATCAGCTCATTTCCTTTAAAATAGACTCTCGGTGTATTCCATAAGGCTTTCATTGCTTTGCTCATTTTCATCTCATGATATCGTTCAGGCCACATTTTTTTAATATGCTGCTTGACCACAGGATAATACTTCGGGCTCATGCTTGGAAACAAATGATGCTCGGTATGATAAGAAAAATTGAAGTGAAGTACATCCACCCATTTGGGAACGGTTACTGTCAGACTGTTAGCCAACGGGTCATTAACCGGTGTCAATGGATTCAGTCTGTGATTGGTTGAAATATAGCTCATGACAATGAAATTAGCGATCAGCAACGGTATGAAAAACGCGAAAAGCCATTTAACCGGTCCGATCCAGAATAACAAACCAATCCAGGTCGCCCATGGAAGAACCGTTTGCAGTAGAACAGCCGGGCGATTTCGTGGATTGAAATCCTTTATATATTCAAAAAACATTTTCAGTCCATGCATGGTAAATTGAATGCTTAGGGATATAAAGCTGAAGAATGCACGTAGCCCAAAAGGCAGTCGGTAAATAACCCGAAGAAACGAATTTTGGACAAGCCGCTCTAGAGCGGGCCAGGCATCCGGATCTTTTTCGTCGTGCTGGGTATGAACGTGATGATTCATGTTATGCCATTTTCTCCATAGTCTCGGGCCAGTACTTAACGGCCAAAAAGCAACAGCACCAAGAAAGTTGCGCAGCCAGGCTGTTTTAACAACTGTTCCATGAAGGATTTCATGCCCTAAAAATCCCATGGCGGCAAAACAAGCGCCCAAAACCCCGGCAATCAATATATTGAACACAATATGAAGATCAAAGAAACCAATCCCTAAAAAGCCGGCAACGATAACGAGAAGATAGGCGAATCCTCCCCACAGCCGGGATGGAACAGGTTTAAACATAGTTTTTGATAGATGCGGTGTAATGCGGGCAGCGTACCACCCAAACGAATGAAGGTCTTTAATAGAAAGGTCCCCTTTCTTTACTGCAAGTTCCTCTAAGCTTATAGGACTATAGAGTGAGTTACAAGTGAAATTTTATGACAGTATTCTGAATTTTCCACAAAAATGGGTATATCTAGAAATCATTTAGCGGGCTTAATATTTTAAGGACGTTTATACTAAGTAAAAACGAATTTCAGGGCACAATTCCTCATTTTTCCACATAAGTCTTTTGTAGCCGTTTTTACATGATATATTTACATTATTCGTCTCATTTCTTATAAATGGGTGATACGAGTGAATGGTTCTGTTTTAAAATTTTAAAGTAAAGGGTGAAAGGACATGCGTACGAAAGCGTACAAAAAGGGCTTAAGCCTGGCAATGGTTCTCCTTTTTATTGTCAGCTTGTTATCCCCTGTCGCTGTAAAGACAGCAACTGCTGCCGATGTTATTTCGGTTAAGGATGCCATCGCCAACAACAGCGGCAGTAATAAGACTGTGGAAGGCTATATTGTAGGAACGGTCAGGGGAGGAAGCGGAACATCAATCTCTTACCAATTCTCCGCACCTTTTTCCGCAAATACCAATCTGGCCATCGCTGATTCGCCAACAGAAACCGAAAAAACCAAAATTTTGCCAGTACAACTTCCAGCAAATGCTGTAAGAGAGGATCTGAATTTAAAAGATCACCCTGAAAACCTTGGCAAAAAAATTCAAATTACGGGTGACTTGGCCGCCTATTTTGCGGTACCAGGACATAAGAATGCCAAAAGCTATACATTTGTGGGTGACCAGGATCCTCAGGCAGAACCTGTTACGGCAACTCCAGATAAAGGGATTGTGACAGGCGGCTCAACGGTTACACTCTCAACAGCCACATCAGATGCAGACATCTATTATACAGTCGATGGAAGCGATCCATCTGCCGAGAGCACAAAGTACAGTGAACCGATCACCATCAATGAAGACACGACCATCAAAGCAATAGCCGTAAAGGACGGCTTAAAAAACAGTGAGACATCCACTTTTACATACACAGTCGCTCTCACCGGATTGCGAATCCATGATATTCAGGGAGCTTCCCAGCAGTCACCATTTGCTAATAAATCCGTAGCAAACGTAGAAGGAATCGTCACACATGTCGTGGACAGCAATAATTTCTACATGCAGGATCTAAAGCCTGACATAAACGAAAAAACATCAGAAGGAATTCTTGTATATAAAAAGGGACATGGATTATCAGCTGGTGATGTGGTCAAAACCACAGGGCAAGTAAAAGAATGGGTACTGGACGGTTATTCTGAAAAGTTGAAAACCGACCTTCCTGTTACAGAAATCAATGCGGATACGGGCGGTTCGGTAACCTTGACAGAAACCGGGCATGCACTTCCTTCTCCTGTTCTCCTTGGTTTCGGCGGAAGACACATCCCGACACTGGTAATTGATAATGATAACTTTGGCAAGTTTGATCCAGAAGAAGACGGAATCGATTTTTACGAAAGCCTTGAAGGTATGAGAATCCAGTTAAAAGACCCACGAGTAATCGCTCCCCAAAGCTATGGTGAATTGTCTGTAGTGGTCAAGAATCAAGGTAACTCTCCGCTCAATTCATCAGGAGCCATAAATATTACAAAAAAGGATTTTAATCCTGAACGTATCTTTGTAGACATCAATGACAATAATTTTGTAGCAAAATCTGGGGATTACTTCAAAGGCAACATTACCGGTGTTGTAAGCTACAGCTTCAGCAACTATAAAGTCCTTGCCAACAAAGATGAACTTCCAGCATTCTTTGAAGGAAAAACAGAACGTGAAGTCACAAAGCTTAAAGGCAAAAAGAAAAAGCTTACCATTGCCAGCTTTAACGTTGAAAACTTCTCAGCTAATAAAGAAGGCGCAGACGGAACAAGTGACGAAAAGGCGGAGCGAATTGCAGATTCCATCGTCCATAACCTAAAGTCTCCTGACATTATTGGACTTACTGAGATTCAGGACAGCAATGGTCCCGTTAATAACGGAGAAACCGATTCAAAGGAAAGTGCCGAGCGCCTTATTAAAGCCATTCAGGCCAATGGCGGTCCAGCATACAAGTTCACTGATATTGCCCCTGTCAACGGAAAAGACGGCGGAATTCCAGGGGGGAACATCCGCGTGGCTTTCATTTATAATCCGGAACGTGTTTCCCTTGTTTCAGGAGAAAAAGGAACAGCTACCCAGTCAGTTGTATATAAAGACGGCAAATTGTCTCTAAACCCAGGACGCATCGATCCGACAAATCCAGCATTTGACAACAGCCGAAAACCTCTTGCGGCACAATTTGAGTTCAACGGAGAAAGGATTGTAGTCATTGCCAACCACTTCAACTCAAAAGGCGGAGATGAGCCATTGTTTGGCAAGAACCAGCCGCCTGTATTAAGCAGTGAAATTCAGCGCCATAAGATTGCAGATATCGTGAACCATTTTGTAAAAAGCATTAAAGCCGACGATCCAAACGCGAATGTCGTTCTGACTGGTGACTTTAATGACTTCGAATTCAGCTCCACTCTTGAAAAGGTAAAAGGAAAAGAATTATCCAACATGATTGAAGAAGTGCCTTCCTTTGAGCGCTATTCCTACTCTTATCAGGGAAATGCTCAAGTACTGGATCACATTCTTGTTTCCAATAACCTTAAGAACAGCACTAAGGTAGATATCGTGCACATTAACTCCCAGTTCATGGAGCAGCACGGACGAGCGAGTGACCATGATCCTGTTGTGGTTCAGGTGAAATTGAAAAAAGCCATATAATAAAAGGGTGCCTTTTGGGCACTCTTTTTTTATGATTCACTGAACCTTTTTGCTGCCTCATACGTCTTAGTTACAAAAAGGAGTTTTTCATATGAGCAGACATATTGAATTCGCAAGCGACCGCTTAATCATAACCTTCACAGGGCTAACAGCGGCTGCGGCACTGAAAAAAGAAATCACCGTTCCCCTCACCGCTATTTCCTCCGTCCGTGTCGGGGACTTTAAAATTAACCCGGTCGCCTTCCGTATTGGTACTTCAGGCATCACGCGTAACATAAAACACGGGCGTTTCCTATATCAAAATGAATGGGTCTTCCTTTCCTTCTCCAATCACAAAAACGTGCTGATTCTCGACCTCGATGATTTTGAATACAAGAAAATCGTTCTGGAGCTTGACTCACCACAAGAGGCCAAAAATAAAATTGAGAACCTGCTGACCCGGGTGTAACGAAAAAAGCAACCCTTAAAACTTGCATCGGGTTGCTTTTTACATCCATCCTTTTTCCTCAGCCAATGTAATGGCTTCAATTCTGCTTTTCACCTGCAGCTTGGCAAGAATTTCAGAAATATAATTTCGCACCGTCCCGGCAGATAAAAATAGCTCATTCGAAATTTCCTTGGCTGTTTTTCCTTCGCCAACTAGTCTTAGTACCTCCCTTTCCCGTTCGGTCAGTGGGTTGCTTTCTCCCCGCACACTTCCGAACACCAGTTCAGAGGCGTATTCCCGTTTGCCTTTCATGATCTTCCTTATGGATGCCGCAAGCTCTTCACTTGATCCATCCTTTAATAAATAGCCATGCACATCGGCCTTCACCGCACGTTCAAAATACCCGGGACGAGCGAATGTCGTGACAATAATAACGCGGCAATCCAGCTTCTTTCTCTTTAGTTCTTCAGCGACTTCCAAACCGCTCATCAAGGGCATCTCAATGTCCAAAAGACAAACATCCGGTTTCAGTGAAGCAATCAGGGACAAGGCTCTCTCCCCATTCTCCGCCTGACCGACAACCTCAATATCTGCTTCAAGATCCAAAAGGGCACCGAGTGCTCCTCGCAGCATGCCCTGGTCCTCGGCAATCATCACTCGTATCATAGCAGTGCAGCCTCGTCTTTCTTTTGTTTTACAACAACCGGGATGGTAATGATGAGTTCCGTTCCTTTGTTGGAATAAGCGTTCAGTTTTCCTTCAATCAATGCCAGCCTCTCAGCCATTCCCTTTAAGCCATTGCCATCCTTTTTTCTTTCGTCCAGCCCTACTCCGTCATCCTTGATCATTAATACCACTTCTCCTGGATCCTGGTTAATGTGAATGGTACAATTTTTCCCTTTCGAATGTTTGACCACATTGGTAACTCCTTCTTTTATACATAAGCTTAAAATGTTCTGGGAGAGATAAGGCACTTCATCAAGCCCGCTGTCTCCATTGAACTGATACTCAATCCCTGCCGCTTCAAGTATGGATTGTACTTTGACAAGTTCTTCGGCCACCGTCACAGCACGCATGTCAGAAACCAGATCACGCACCTGCTTTAAAGCCGTCCTTGAGGTTTTTTCAATTTCCTTTGCTTCCGTTCGAGCCCTGTCCGGCTGTTTGGCCACCAGCTTTTCTACCAGCTGGCTTTTCAGTGTAATTAATGAAAGTGTGTGGCCGAGAGTATCATGGAGGTCTCTGGCAATTCTCATCCGCTCTTCCCTCTTCACCAGGTTCTTGATTTGTTCATTCGCCTGGCTCAGCTGTTTCTCCAGCTCCTGCCGCTTATTCATGGACCGGATTCCAAACGGGGACATCAGCATAATAACGAAGAAAGGAAGAAAGTACACAATATCATTAAAGCCCTGATTCAGGATGCCCAGAACAAGAGGCACCGTCTGCATCACAGCAAAGGCAGCAAGCGCCAGGTAAAACGAACGTTTCTTTTTGTACCAGCCGATAAAGTTTGCCGGGAAAAAGCCCATGAACAGATTATTCGGACTGTAAAACAAACTCATCACTAAGATGATCAGCATTTGTACCACAAGCCAGTACGTGAAAGGCTTCTTCCCTTCCGAGCAATAAAGCTGGCGGTAGGTCAGCAGAAACAGCAGCAAAAGCCCATATCCGATGACAAGTTTCAAACCAGATTCAACCGCTATGGCAAACGCAGGCAGACTGACATATACAAGAAACATATACGGAAAAAAACCGAATCGTTCCGGAAAAATCCTCACCTTTTTTCCCTTCCACTTCATTTCTTATCACACCGCTTCCTGTTTCCTTCGAATAAAGTTGGATACCACCATAAAGATGATTGTATAACCGATTAAAATTAAAATGCTGCTTCCGGCCGGAAGGTGTCCGACCGCGATATCCCAAACACCATTTCCGAAATTATAGGATGGCAGCCATTTAACAATGCGCTGCATCAGATCCGGAAAAACTTCAACCGGCATCCACATACCGCCACATACCGCAAGTACCATGTAGACCACATTGCTGACACCTGAAGCCGTATCCACACGCCTCATCGTGCCCACGAGGGTCCCCAATGCCAAAAACGGGGTGGAGGCCGCCAGTATCCAGAGCACACTCATAACCCAAACGCCAGTGGACAAACTGACTCCATTAATCAGAACTCCAGCGACAAAAATAACAAGAATGGAAAACAGATGAATCAGCGTCTGGCTGGCCATTTTTGCAAAAAAGTAGGCTGTGTGGGAAAGCGGCGTGATTCTCATGTACAGTGTCCACCCTTGCGTCCGCTCCTGCACAAGCCGGATACCGAGCGACATAATGGATGAACCCATGACACTGAACGTGGTCATCGACATCAGGTAATGAGCCTGCCAGGCTTCCTGGTCGGCAGTCCCTGTATTGACCACCCTTGTAAAGATATAGTAGAACAGGATGGGCATGAAGAGGGACCAAAAAACAAAATACTTGTTCCTGAGCATTCGTGTAATTTCTGCTTTGCACTGGGCAATCCACATGTTCATCACACTACCTCCCTTTCGCCGCTTTGTGTCAGATGATCAAACGCTTCTTCGAGCTTCCCTTGCTCCGTCCGGATGTTACGGATGTTCCACTTGTTCTGAAACAGAGCTTTGAGCACTCGATCCGAGTCATCCGAAAGAATGTAAACCCTTTCTCCACGACGGTAAACATCCTGAACGTTTGGCAGCTTCCAAAACTCGTCAAGAGGAATACGGTTCTCAGCAACAAATGATACGGTTTGCCTGGCAAGCTTGCTTTTCAGCGCTTCTGGCTTGCCATCGGCCACGATTCTGCCTTTATGAAACATGATGATCCGTTCAGCTACATCATCTGCTTCTTGAAGATAGTGAGTCGTAAAAATGATGGTTTTCCCCCGCTCCTTCAGCAGTCGGACTGTATCCCAAAACGATTTGCGTGCAGAAATGTCCATTCCCACTGTCGGTTCATCAAAGAACAAAAGATCCGGGTCGCCCGCCAGTGCAAGAGCAAAATTCAATCTTCTTTTCTGTCCGCCTGACAGTTTTTCCGCCCGCTTCTTTAAATCCCTTTCTTCCAGCCCGGTCAGATCGATCAGTTCATCTACCGGAAGCGGGTTTGGATAATACGTACGGACAAGAGTAAGGATTTCCCTGCAGGTCAGACCGTCCATTACACTTACTTCCTGAAGCATAGCCCCGATCTTTTCACGAACCTTTTTGCTTTTCGGATCACTTCCAAACAATGTGGAAAAACCCGTTTCTGGTTCCATGAGACCAAGCATCATTAGGATTGTTGTCGTTTTGCCGGCGCCATTAGGACCAAGAATGGCAACAATCTCACCCGCCTGAATACTGAAGGATACATCATCAACCGCTTTTTCATATTTAAAAGACTTTGAGACATGTTTTAATGAAACGACCTTATTCATCTTCGTCCACCTCCACTTGATAGTTTTATTGTACGAAGAAATAAGGTCGCTGCTCAGTCGTATGTGTCATTAAAATGGTGTGACAAATGTCATGTTATTCCGAAACGGGCTGGAGTAAATCACGGAATGCATCTTCAAGACTTGTATACGAAAATTCAAATCCCTGTTCCACAATCCTTGACGGCACACAATTCCGCCCGGTAAGTGCAAGGCTCGGCTCGGTTCTCAATAGGGTATAAGCACCAAGCCACACAAAAGGAGAAGGAGTGGGTGGCGCCCAGCCTTTGCCCATTACAGCCCTGAGTGTTTTCATAAATTCTTTATTGGTTACCGGCTGGGGACCGGTCGCATTATATATGCCTGAAAAACGCTCAGATTCGATCGCATACAAGAACATTGCGTTCAGATCATCCACATGAAGCCAGCTTATGTATTGTTTACCTGAACCCACCGTTCCGCCCAGATTGAAGGACGCCAGTTTTTGCAGCGGTTCAAACGCACCACCGTTTCTCCCCAGAGCAAAACCGATCCTGAATAACACCTGACGGGTGCCCGGTATCTTTTCTTTAAAGAATTCCTCTTCCCAGCGCTGGCACACCTCCACCGAAAATCCGCTGCCATGCGGAGAATCTTCATCACACAAAAGAGTGGTGTCTCCAAAGATCGCAAGCGAACCAGCTTGAATAAACGCCTGCGGAGGACGGCTGCAACGGTCTATGGCCTCCTTCAGCACATGAACAGAATCAATCCGGGATGATACAATCTCCTCTCTATTTTTTTTCGTATAGATGCAATTGACACTCTTTCCCGTAAAATTTACCACCGCATGGGATCCATCCAGTTCTGATGCCCATGAACTTATGCTGCGCCCATCCCACTGGATATAACGGATCCCCTTTTCAACCTTCTCAGGCTGTCGGGATAAAATGACAATGTCATAATTTCGATGCTGAAGGTAATCAGCAAGGTTTTCTCCCAAAAACCCAGATCCTCCAGCGAGCACGATTTTTTTGGCCATTTTATTCTCCTATCTATTAAATTAGTAGATATTCCCATTCTATCATAGAAATATAGCGTTTTCTCTTGACCGCCGAAAATCCGTAAAGTACCTTTAAAGAGAGAAGTACAATTTTACATCCATAAAATGAATGAGAATTCATTCATTTTAATCACCAAGGGAGGAATAGTTATGCCGGATAAAATGACTGAAGATTTTGTAAACAAATTGAGTTTACCTGTTATCGCTGCACCCATGTTCCTTGTATCAAGTCCTGAGCTTGTCATTGAAGCTTGTAAATCAGGAATTATTGGTTCCTTTCCGCTCCTAAATGCACGTACCAGTGAGATACTCGAGGAATGGATGCTCCGGATCACCGGAGAACTCGAATTGGCGAAGAATGATAACCAACCTGGTAACGTTGCTCCCTGGGCTGTAAACATTATTGTACATAAAAGCAACAAACGCTATAAACAGGACTTGGAGCTGATTGGCAAATATCAGCCTCCCGTTGTTATTACTTCACTGGGCCATCCGGGAGAAGTGGTTGAAACCGTTCACCAATACGGAGGCCTTGTATTTTCTGATGTCATTCATCTTGTTCATGCCAGGAAAGCCGCACAGACAGGGGTGGATGGATTGATTCTGGTCTGCAATGGTGCCGGCGGCCATGCCGGGACCATAAACCCCATCGCCTTCATGGGTGCGGTCAAAGAATTCTGGTATGGAATCACCATTTTGGCAGGCTGCATCAACAATGGACAAGATATTTTGGCTGCTGAAGCATTGGGAGCAGACATGGTTTATATGGGTACCCGTTTTATCGCGTCGGAAGAAAGCTTTGCCAGTACGGATTACAAGACCATGCTCATCGATTCTTCCTTTGAAGACCTGGTTTACACAGATGCTTTTAGCGGAGTGAATGCCAATTACCTTACCCCCAGTATCCGAAATGCCGGTCTTGATCCTGACCACTTGAAACGAAAGGAACAAGTGGACGTTTCGCACCTTGATGCCTCGGAGGCCAAAGCATGGAAAGATATATGGTCTGCCGGACAAGGCGTAAATTCCATCAAACAAGTGGCTCCTGTTAAAGAAATCGTCTCAGAGCTAAAACGAGATTATGACAGAAGCCTAGAACGTCTATTAGAAAAGAATGAAAGAACCAGCACCCTGTAAAGAAGAAGCTTCCTGCAAGCTTCTTTTTTTTGAGGGGCATTTGCGCATTTCTAGCAAAATGTGTGAATGGCTTAGGACAAGGTTTTTGCTAGACACATATACTTTAAGTATAGATGTACCTTAGTGATGCATGCTGCCGCATATAACTTCACTAGTTTTCCCATCTAAGATTGCTTTAAAGGAAGTGAAGTTTTGACTGAAATAATGGTGTCTGTCACTGTTCTTTCCTTTCTCCTAACCTTACTATTTATCTTTTGGCGGCCTTTGGATATGAACGAGGCTGTCCCCGCGACCATAGGGGCTGTCATCGTGTTGGCATGTGGTTCCGTATCCCTTCAGGATCTCGGAAAAATCGCAGAAACGATCAGTGGGGCTGCCATTACCATAATAGCTACCATTGTAATGGCAATCGTACTTGAAAGCTTTGGTTTTTTTACCTGGATGGCACAGCTGCTTGCAGAAAAGTCAAAAGGTTCTGGAATCCGGCTTTTCTGGAATGTCAATCTGCTTTGTTTTTTTATGACCCTTTTCTTTAATAATGATGGAAGTATACTCATTACCACCCCGATCTTAATTCTTCTTCTTAAACATTTCCGCTTAAAAAATCACGAGAAGATCCCTTACCTACTTTCAGGCGCTTTGATTGCCACAGCCTCAAGTGCCCCCATCGGCGTAAGCAATATCGTAAATCTGATTGCGTTAAAGATTGTACACATGGACCTTTATATGCATACGGCAATGATGTTTGTTCCGGCAACTCTCGGATTGGCTTTTTTGGTGCTGCTGTTGTTTCTATACTTCAGAAAAACATTGCCCCGCCGCCTCCCGCAGGTTACGTTCGATCTTTCACAACCGGTCTCACACCCGCTGAAGCCTATCCAGGACGCACCGATAAAAAACAAGAATGCGTTCATGTACAAAATATTACTGTTTGTGCTATGTGTCAGGCTCAGCCTGTTTGCTGCTTCTTATGTCGGCCTTCCGGTTGAAGTCATGGCTGTGCTTGGTTCTCTGGTTCTCCTAGTATGGCGGTGGATCTATTTAAAAATTAATCCGCTGGACATGCTCAAGAAAACCCCCTGGCACATTCTCATCTTTGCCTTTAGCATGTATGTGATCATTTATGGACTCCATAATATCGGGTTAACGGGGGCACTTGTTGGCGTTCTGAAGCCACTTGTTTCCGAACATCACCTGTATGCGAGCCTTTTGATGGGCGGTACCCTGAGTGTTCTATCCAATCTATTCAACAATCACCCCGCCCTGATGGTAGGCACACTAACCCTTACCAACATGAGCCTGGATCCGCTTACCTTGAAAGTTGCATACCTGGCAAACGTGATTGGCAGCGATATCGGCTCCCTGCTCCTTCCAATAGGTACACTTGCCACATTGATGTGGATGCATTTGCTCAAAAAAGGAAACGTGAAGCTAAGCTGGAAGCACTACTTTAAAGTAACGATTGTGGTCATACCGCCAACCCTCGTATTCACCTTGATTTGCCTGTACTACTGGGTTCATTGGTTATTTTAGTTATGGAGGAAAATGAATGAATAATGAATTATCAACTAAATATATGGATCTTTTGAATACCCCTGTTTCAATTGAGGTGTCAGGAGGAAAGGTTCATCTGGGAATTTTAGTGGATATTGGCACGGATATCTATGTACTCTTCAACGGACTGGACTATCTTTATATTCCTTCCATTCACGTGCACAATCTTCGAAAAACAAATGAATTTATACAAGAAGAATATGCTGTGGATATCCAGGCACCCATCGACCACCACACAGACAGAGTGTCCTTCCGGAAAATTCTCATGAATGCAAAAGGGCGCTTTGTCAAAATTTATGTAACGGGAGATAAAACACTTCATGGCTATATTACCAGCCTGATGAATGATTACTTTGTTTTTTACTCGCCTGTTTATAAAACCATGTTTATCACCCTCAGCCATCTGAAATGGCTGATTCCCTACAATAACTCTGTTACCCCTTACACCTTAAGCACCGCAAAACTGCCAGTCAGCCATCACTCCTTACCTTTGTCGCGAAGCTTTGAAGAACAATGCAAAAAACTTGAAGATCAAATGGTCGTTCTTGATTTAGGAGATCATCTGCAAAAAACAGGATTGCTGAAAAAAGTGTTTGAACAGAAAATCGCCCTTGTAAATGCTGAAGGCGACACCGTTTATTGGAACCTTCAGCACATTAAAATCATATATACCTTATGATTTTGTTCATCGATTCCCTAGAATCGGTGTTTTTTTTGGAGACTGATTATTAGCGGTCCATGGACGCTCACGTTAAAATAGGAGCATACAAGGAGGGATTTCATGATTGGATTTATTGGATTAGGTATTATGGGAAGCCGGATGGCAGCCAACCTGCTTTCGGCTGGAAACGAACTGGTCATTTACAACCGTACCAAAGAAAAAGCCCAGGACCTGCTCAACAATGGCGCAGTGTGGGGAGAAAGCCCAGCGGAAACAGCGAGGCAATCCACCGTACTGTTTACCATGCTTACCAATCCGAAAGCGGTAGAAACTGTCGCTTTGGGTGATGAAGGATTTTTACAGCACCTTCCCAAGGATTCCATCTGGGTGGACTGCAGCACGGTTAATCCCGGTTTTTCAAGACAGATGGCCGATGAAGCCCGCCGATTTGATATCCGCTTTTTGGATGCCCCTGTCGCCGGATCGCTAAAGCCTGCAGAAAATGGGGAATTGGTATTCCATGTGGGGGGAGACGCAGGGGTTCTGGAAGAAGTCCGTACGTACCTGAATGTAATGGGCAAAGCCATTCATCACCAGGGAGAGCATGGCAGCGGTACATCGATGAAACTCGTGGTGAATCTGACACTCGCGCAGTCCATGGCCGTTTTTGCCGAAGCTCTCAATTTCGGAGAGTCTCTCGGGCTTGAAAAAGAAACCATCCTTAACACATTGATTGGAGGGCCGACCACCGGGGCCTTTATCGGCGGTAAAAAGAACAAGCTCCTAACCAATCAATATGATACCGAATTTCCACTGGAGCATATTCAAAAAGACTTAAATCTCATTGCAAGCGAAGCCTATCAGAACGGAAGCTCCCTTCCCATTGCAAATGTAACAAAAGAAATGTATAGTTTGGCCAATCAATACGGACTGGGGAAAGAGGATTTCTCCGCCATCTATGAATTTTTGCGTACGCCGCATAAATAAGCGAAAAGCACCGAATCCTTCTTGGATCGGTGCTTTTCTTTACCCTTATTCCGTGTTTTCAATAAACCGCTTAATCCGGTTCATTGCTTCCTCGAGCTTGGCGATGGATGTGGCGTAAGAACATCGGATATGCCCTTCTCCACTTTCACCAAACACACTTCCTGGAACGACAGCGACCTGTTCTTTCAGTAACAGCTGTTCCGCAAATTCTTCTGAGGAGAGCCCTGTACTCTTAATAGAAGGAAATACATAAAAGGCACCGCCCGGTATATGGCATGAGAGCCCCATCTCTTCGAGAGCATGGGTTACGAGGCTTCTTCGCTGGCGGTAGCTTTCCTTCATCCTGATGACATCTTTTTGTCCGTTGACTAATGCTTCCAGTGCAGCATGCTGGGCCATCGTTGGTGCGCACATCATCGTATACTGATGGATTTTGAGCATGGCCTGCAGGATGTCCTTTGGTCCGCAGGCAAAGCCCAACCGCCAGCCGGTCATGGCGAATGCTTTTGAAAATCCGGAGATCAAGATAGTTCTTTCCCGCATGTTTCCTACAGAAGGAAAACTCGTATACGGTTCGTCATATGTCAGCTCCGCATAAATTTCATCAGAAATAACGAGCAGGTCATGCTTTTCCACCACTTCCGCAATCTTTTGCAAATCTGTCTTGGACAGCACGGTACCGGTTGGATTGTTCGGGCTGCATAACAGGATGGCCTTTGTCTTTTCAGTCACAGCCTCCTCGATATGTTCCGGCTGAAGCTTGAAATCGTTTTGGCTGTATGTGTGTACCGGCACAGGCACCCCTCCAGCCAGCGTTACGGTCGGAGCATAGGAAACAAAGCTCGGTTCCACAACAATCACTTCTTCGCCAGGATTGACCACTGCACGCAGTGCAATATCAATCGCCTGTGAAGCCCCTACCGTGACGACCATCTCATTTTCCGCATTGTAAGTCACCCCAAAGCGCCGCCTCATGTACCGGGTGATTTCTTTTCGCAGTTCAAGCAACCCGGCATTGGCTGTATATGCGGTATACCCTTGCTCCAATGAATGGTAACTCGCTTCAATTACGTTCCATGGTGTCACAAAATCCGGTTCACCCACACCAAGTGAAATGACATTTTCCATGGAAGAAGCCAGATCGAAAAAACGGCGGATTCCCGATGGCTGTATGGATTGTACAGAATCAGACAAATACTTAGATCGCTGTTCGGTAATCATGGCGACACCACAATTCGTTTATCTTCTTCATTTTCGCTGAACACAAGACCATCATGCTTGTACTTTTTCAAAATGAAATGAGTTGTTGTCGAAAGAACAGAATCCAGAGTAGACAATTTCTCAGAGACAAACCGTCCAACCTCTGCCATCGTCTTTCCTTCAATGGATACCGACAAATCATAAACGCCGGACATGAGATAGACCGCTTTCACTTCTGGAAAACGATAGATTCTCTCCGCTACTTTATCGAATCCTACTCCCCGCTTTGGCGTTACTTTAACATCGATCATGGCTGTTACCGCACCCTCATCGGTGCCCTTTGTCCAATTGATGATGGCAGAATATCCAAGAATCACTTTTTCTTTCTCAAGCTTTTCTATCATTTGTTTCGTTTCGTCTTCAGAGATCCCCATTAATCTTGCAATGGTTGAATTTTCAAGGCGGCCGTTTTTTTCAATAAGCTGCAGCAATTCCCGTTCCTTCACATCCATTTCTATCACTCGCTTTGCAATATAATATGATGAACATTATAACAAATCCTGAGGTTTGCGCCATTAGTTTTTTTCATCCTTTACCGTATACGTGCGAAAAACAAAACAAGCCGCCTTAATCTTTGGCGGCTTGTTACTGTCAGTTAAATAAACGCATTGAGAATCAGCGCGCCCGCAAAGGCGACAACAGAAAGCAGGGTCTCAAGGACTGTCCACGTTTTGAACGTTTCATTAACGGTCAATCCAAGATACTCCTTAACCATCCAAAAACCGGCATCATTAACGTGGGAGAACATCAAGGAACCTGCTCCGGTTGCAATAACTAGCAGCTCAAGGTTAACCCCGGACATATGCTCGATAATTGGTGATACAATTCCGGCGGCCGTGGTCAGCGCAACGGTCGCTGAACCGGTTGCAATCCGGATAAGACCCGCAATCAAGAAAGCCAAAACAAGCGGGGAAAGTGACAAGTTCTCCGACATTTGGCCGATCGTATCGCCGACACCGCTGTCGATGAGAACCTGTTTAAATCCTCCGCCGGCCCCAATGATCAAAATAATGGAACCTACAGGAAGCAAGCTGTCTTCCGAAAACTTTCTCAGCATATTTTTATCCATTCCCTGACGGATGCCCAGGAAGTAGAATGCCGCAAAAACAGAGATCAAGAGGGCAATTACCGGGCTTCCGATAAAGGCTAAAAATTTCTCAAATCCCTTTGGCATGGACATGTAAGGAGCGACTGCAGCAAGAACCATAAGGATAACGGGCAGCAAAATGATAAAAAACGAAATCCCAGTGCTCGGAAGTTTCTTATAGTTTGTATTGAAACGAATCAATTCCGGCTCCCCTTGAGGAACCACACGTTTGTGCACCCATTTCGCAAAAAGCGGCCCTGCGATAATGGCTGCCGGAATGGCGATAATCAGAGAGTAAATTAAAACATGACCAAGGTTTGCTTTATAAATGCTGATTGCAGTAAGTGCACCCGGATGTGGAGGAACCAATCCGTGAACAATGGACAAACCTGCGATCACAGGAAGCGCAATCAGAAGAATGTTTTGTTTTGTGGTCTTTTGAATCGAAATCACGAGCGGCAATACAATCAAGATCCCTACTTCAAAGAAAACGGGGATTCCGATAACAAATCCGGAGAACAGCATGGCCCAAGGCAATTTTTTCACACCGAATTTACGGACAAAAAAATCGGCGACCTGCATACCGGCGCCTGACTCAGCCATCATCTTCCCAAGAATCGTTCCGAGCGCCAGAATTCCAACAAGGTGTCCAAGGACTCCTCCTACCCCGGTTTCGTACGCGCTTACAATCTTGTCAAGTGACAGACCGGCTGTAAGGGCCAGGAATAAACTGGCGACGGTTAAACTGATAAACGCATGCCACTTAAAAACAGAAACCCCGACAATAACAAGGGCAATGGCTGCTAAAGTAATAATAAGCAAATAAGCGTCCAACTTCTTTCCACCTTTCTTAGAAACCCCTTTCATATGAAAGTTCGGCTTCCCACTACCTCATTCCCATGAAAAAAGTAGCACTTTAAAATTTCACTTTGTTTATCTTAACAAAAAAAGATAACGTTTGCCTACCCGTTTGCTCTATGGATTTTTTTACCTGATCAGGAAAGGCCGGGCTTCGGCCTCTCCTAGGTGTCATTTTTGTAGTAAATAAGGTGATCCGTCCATTTGCCATTATCCAGTGTAAATCCCTTCCTCACACACTCATAATTCATTCCGACAGCTGTTGCCAATTGGATGGAGGGAACATTGTCCGGATGAATATGTGCTTCAATCCGGTGGAATCCGAGCTGCGAGAACGCCAAATTCAGCACACCCTTTACCGCTTCCTGCCCATAACCATTCCCCCAGTATGGATTTAGAATAGTATAACCAATTCTGCCCCACTGAAATCCGTCCCGTAACAATGTGGATATATCCAACACACCAATGTGGCTGCCATCGCTTTTTTTGAATACACCCAAAATATAGGCATTATCATGTTCCATTGCAAGTTGGTGTATTTTCACCATCTGATCGAACCATGAATGAGTAAAATCAGACATATCCATATTACCTTCATCGAATGGGTTGCGGGCTTTACCACAGCTTTCATACGAAGCACACCAATTGGAATAATCATGAACAAAATAGGGCCGGATAAGGAGGCGGTCAGTTGTCTTTTCGAGGATTAAAGGTCGTACCACTAAGAAGTCCCTCCTGCACGTACTAGAATCCTCTCATTTTACACCACCACAGGGTTCCTTGTAAAAAAGACCAGGGTCCTTTCCTTTTTTAATTTTTTCCATTAGGATATATAAGTTAATACCTAAAAGAGAGAAGGAAGAACATGATTCGTTTGTATGGAGCTCTGATCGGTTTAAGCCTGATCTGGGGACTCTCCTTTGTCTTTATGAAATGGCTGCTGGAACCAGCTGGCATATGGGGAGTCGTTTTTATTCGCACCTTGGCTGGTGCCATTATTCTTTTACCCTTAGTATTAAGAAAAACAACCGATTCTACTAAAAAACTTCCGATTAAATGGCTATTGATCACAGGATTTTTCAACTGCGGCCTGGCATGGGGGCTGATCTCCCTGAGTGAGACCGTTATACAGTCCAATACCGCCTCCATCTTAAATGCCACCACTCCCATTTGGACCGGATTGATTGGTTTTTTCCTTTTTTCCTACCGATTGAACAAACAGCAGTGGATGGGTATCCTTATTGGCTTTTTTGGCATATTGGTTCTTATGGATTTTCAAATCGGCCATCTGTTCGGCACCCAATTTGTCGGAATCGGCACCATGGTCCTTGCTGCCATTTGCTACGGTTTATCCGGGCAGCTCACAAAGCGGTATTTGTCTGGTGTAGGCGTGGTCACGATTACATTTTTCACGCTGCTTACAGGAGCGGCTACCGGCCTTGTCGGTGTCTTGCTGACAGAACCGGTTCATATTGGACAACTGCTTGAGCCTAAACCTATACTCGCGGTTCTGGGTCTCGGTTGTCTCGGTTCCGGACTCGGACAGCTCATTTATTTTTATTTGAATAAAAACGGCAGTCCGGAGTTCGCCGCCACGGTGACGTACTTGATTCCGGCAAGTGCCATGATCTGGGGCTATGTTCTCCTCAAGGAGCCTGTCACACCAAACCTGATCGTAGGATTGCTTATCATTTTTGCAGGAGTATACCTGTCTTCGAAAAAAAAGAGAAATAAAGAAACAATCACCACCATACAGAAAAAAGAGGCATCCCGCTAACTCCGGATGCCTCCTTTTCATTTTAGACAAACAATTCCATATGATCTTCATTATAGAAAACGCCATCTACCTGCAAGGCTCTTGTTTCCGTTCCATAAGCAGTAAATCCTAATCGCTCATACAGTTTTTTTGCCTTGTCATTGCTTGATACAACGGTAAGGTTCAGCTTCTCAACGCCTTCCATTTCATTTGCTTTGGAGATCGCAGCATGCATTAAGGCTTTACCAGTCCCCTGCCCCCGGCTGCGCGAAGTCACATACATGGCAAAGATATTCGCTTTGTGGCTCATCTTTTTGTAACTCTCCTGAACCAGTGTAACCATGCCAATCATGACATCATCTGAGAATGCTCCAAAGGTATAACTTCCTTCCGCCTTAAAATTTTCCTTAACCTGCTCAATCGCATTCTTCCTTTTCACAGCATCTTCATAGCTGGAGGCAAAGGCCTCCGGTGAAAACATGAGCGCCTCGAGCCTTAATTTCCAATATTCTTCTGCATCTGACGCAGTAAGTAAGCGGATTTTCATCATTTCTCCTCCTTTTAAAAATTAACATTTACGTATACTGGGTCATTGTCGGAAGCACCATTGTCCAAACAAGATACTCCAGAAAAGAACACTTAAGTTCCTGACTTTCTTCCTATACCTGCTGGTTCTCTCTACCCTGCTATTGATGCCGAAAACAGGGTCAACTTCCATCTGACCCAATTTTTAACATAATCCCTTAATCTAATTCTCCAATATGTGTAACAAACTCCCTCTACAATTAAATGGCAAGCAATTAACCAAGGAGGGATCGTTATGAAACTTAAAGCGTTATTGTTCAGTATTCTTGCCGCATGTGGCATCCTGTCGGGAATTGATCAACTGCCGGTAGAAAAAGAAACACAGTCCGTACACGCAGCTGCCGCTTATGACCAGACCTTATACTTCCCATTATCACGGTATCCGGAAACTGGGGATCACATTCGTGATGCCATTGCTGCGGGCCATCCCGCTGTTTGTACCATTGATCGCGATGGAGCAGACCAGCGAAGAGAAGAATCACTAGCCGGCTATCCAACAAAAACCGGATACGACCGGGATGAATGGCCAATGGCCATGTGTGAAGAAGGCGGATACGGAGCAGACATCCGCTACATCTCTCCTTCTGATAACCGCGGAGCAGGAGCCTGGGTAGGCAATCAAGTGGAAAACTATCCTGACGGCACAAAGGTTTTGTTTATTGTTCAATAAGGTAATAAAACAATAATCCTGGATGACGTTAAGGAGGCACACATGCTAATGGTGAATGAACTAACCGTTTCGTATTCCCAATTAATTGTATACAACAAAGGAACTGAAAAACCTTTCTTAGACTGGACAGATGCCGATATTCAGCACGGCTATATTGAAAAAGATGGCGTGATCTCATTTGAAGCTATCGCGGATTACAAATGTGAAATCAATGTTTTCTCCCCTTCCCGCTATGAAAAACCATCTGGCTCAACGCGCACCTTCTCCCTCCCTTTTTCGGCAGATGAAGAAGGAATCATGGTCTCAAGTGTTGGCGCGAACCCTCTGGAGTTTTCTGTCCCTAAAGGAGCTTATACACTCTACGTGGATGCCACCCCCCTGGAAACTCCAAAAGCGAATGGTTTATTTAAGGTAAAATATGATCTGCAGTTTATACCAACCAAGAGCTAAAAAGAATCCCCCTGTTGGTTTCCGAATAAGATGAGTAGATAAATAATTAAATGTGGAGGAGGAGAAAGTGGATGATTTGGATCATTGTGTTTTCTCCAGTAGCCATTCTCCTATTCTTCACCTTGATCCTGGAGCGGAAAGGAAAAAAGAATATTAATATGAATCATAATCATCAACACATCACTGACGAGGGAAATGCGATTCGGGAAGGGGCGTTGCATCAAGCCAAAAACAACAACAATAACAATTTAGGCATATAAACGGCCCACTACAGTTTAACTAGCGGGCCGTTTATCTTTCTATTTCGTTTTCTCCCAATCCGGTTTCAGCAGGGAATAGACCCGCTGATCACAAAATTGACCATGAAACGATGCATATCCGCGAAGAATACCGTCCTGCCTGAACCCTGCCTTATCAAGGAGATTCATGGATGGCAACGCATCAACATTCGTAAAAGCTTCCAATCGATAAAGATTCATTTTACAGAAGCCGAACTCTATCATTTTATTTATTGTCTCTGTCATATACCCCTGCCGCCAGTACTTCCGGCCAAGATCATAGGCGATCTCTCCCCTTGAACCCCGGACCGTTTCCCAGCCGTTGTAGCCGCATGAACCGATGAGCATATCATCTTCCTTGCGAATGATTCCCCAACGGAAGGCGTTGTTGTTATCAAACAAATCGTTCATGAAGGTAATCATTTCTTCTGCCTCACTCATATTTTTGAGAGGCTCTTCTCCCATATCTTTTACCACCAACGGATCGGAATAAATACTTAGAACTGCTGGCGCATCTTCCACTGTCATCTTTCGCATGTATAGCCGCCTGGTTTCTATTTCGGGAAATTTTTTAAATTTCATTCCTATGTTCCTCTTTAACTAGTTTATGTTCTCTACTTCATTTAATAATTCATCTGGCCACTTCCAGTCACTGATTTTCACTGCATCTGTGACATGGTACAGTTTGCTTGCTCCGACAATGGCGGATGTTACTGCCGGCTGATTCAGCACCCAGGACAGTGCAAATTGAGACAAGCTGACCTCATTCTTTCCCGCCAGTTCACGGTATTTGCTCACAAGCTCGAAATTCCGTTCCGTGAAATAGTTTTGGATGAGCCGTTCTCCCTTGGCTGCACGGCTTTCCAGCGGGGTATCATCTTTGCTTTTGTATTTGCCTGAAAGCATTCCTCTGGCCAAGGGACTGTATACCATGACCCCTACTCCTTCAGACTCGCAAAACGGGAGCATCTCCTGCTCAATTTCCCTTGACAGCAAGTTATACTGCGGCTGCACGGAAACATATTTTTCGAGATTCATTTTTTCACTGATTGCGTGTGCTTTCATGATCTGCCATGCCGCATAGTTGGAGCAGCCGATGTAGCGTACTTTTCCGCTCCGGACAACATCATCAAGCGCTCGCAATGTTTCTTCAAGCGGCGTATTCGGATCGAACAAATGAACCTGATATAAATCGATATAATCAGTCTGCAATCGTTGAAGGGATCTGTCAATTTCCTTCAGGATGTGTGACCTTGAGAGACCTGATTCATTTTTGCCATGACCCATGCGTATGCCAACCTTTGTTGCCAATACGACCTCTTCTCTTTTTCCCTTCAGTGCCCGGCCGATGATTTCTTCTGATTCGCCCGTCCCATAGGGTACTTCCGTGTCCTGCCCCTTGCCGTAATAGTTGGCGGTATCGATAAAATTAATCCCTTCTTCTATCGCCTGATAGAGGATGTTACGAGACGCTTCCTCGTCAATCCAGCGTCCAAAAGCCATAGTACCCAAACAAATGGACGACACATCCAGCCCTGTCTTACCCAGTTTTTTATATTGCATGCTATCACCTCTTACTTCTGTTCTACCATAATTGTTCAGAATGTTTAAATTATTTGTCTGGATAAATGGATTTGGCATCTGAAGGGAGTCTCCGAACGTGCTCTAAATGAGCCGTCACCCTGGCATCCTTTTCCTCGTTATAGGAAAAGCCAAGATCGTCTGCCAACCCGCGGGCAAGCTTCCGGAACAGGCTCCCCATTTCAAAGAGAGCATCCCACATGTGTTCATAGTCCCCATCCGGATAGGTCTTCACAAATTGATTCCATACCTCTTTTTCCAGGTAGTTATTAAAGTACTTGCCTGACTTTCCTGAATCCACAGAGAAATTGTCCTTTTGGCCAATGTGCCAGCGAAGCATAAGAATCAGCATAGCACGTACCGGACCTTCAAACATCGCTTTAGCGTACGGCAGCTCGTTTCGCCACAACCCTTTCGCGATATACGTGCTTACCCACCAGAATTCGTTGCAGCAATCGCTAAATTCCTTTTCCAGTGGAGGAAGGGTAACATAATCTTTATTGCTTGGAGGCGGCAATTCATCAAGCAAACCATCCTTATCGAGCATAACCTTGCTTAAACTTTCATGCTGCATGCTATGTAAGTTGTCCACCGGAAAAAAGGTGATGTCCAGCCGCTCACCATTTTCAAATTGAAGCAGAAACGTGAACTTTCCTGTCTTTTCCTCTGAGCTGCTTATTCCCATATCATCGGGTGTCTGCATGATCATAATTTCGCCAAACTGCTTGATCCATTGCCGGTTTTCGCGATATAAAGCTACGTCCGTCGTTAGACAGACCACGTCATAATCCTGGAAAATATCCGGTTCCACCTTTTCATCCACCCGGGAGCCGTTCAGGATCATTGCCCTGATCTCTTCTTCTTTTTTTGCAAAGGATTGTAGTTTCTCCAGCATTATTCGAGCTCCTTATTTACTTTTCTTTTTTGAATTTCTTTTATATCAATCACTTTAGACCGCTTTTTTTTACGATTTTCTGATTTGGGAAATATCGTGATGCTCACTGCCAGACTGAAAAGGACGAGAACCCCCCATAACCCTTTTTTGATCCAGGGTGTATCGATCCATACTGTAAGCAATCCAATGCCAATAGTAGAAACGAACAACCAAATCCAAACTTTATATAACTGATCGTGCTTCATCGTGCACACCCCTTATCTCACAGTCTGCATTTGTAAAAAACGCCCGGACAAAGATCCAGGCGTTCCATTTTTCTATAGTTCTCCCTTGATATCCTGCTGGATGATGCGTTTTTTCATAATTGGAAGCAAGGTAACCACTCCCACAAACAGAAGAATCGCACCCAGTTGGTAGATCAGGACAATGGACAAATGCGTTTTCATCCAGCCGGCGGCTGACATGGTAATGACCATCGCTCCCATAAACAGCGGGTTCAGTATTCCGTTCACACGCCCGATAAAGGCTTCTTCCGTATTCTGCAGAATCATGGTGTTGATTCCAATGTGGATGCACGGCATGAACAACCCGGAAAAGAACTGGGCGAACAGCGTAAGCCAAAAGAACGTGGACAACCCCATCCCTATAAAACCAATCGCACTTGCAGCCAATCCGATGGCCAGCAATACCTGCGGCAGCATTTTTTTGGAAAGGGCCATGGTGATTCCCCCACCGAGAATCATTCCGATGCCAAAAGCAGCCATCAGCCACTGAAGCTCCTCCTTTGGAAGACCAAGACGTTCAGTGATGATAAAGACACCGAGCGGCTGTGTAAGGCCGATCGCTAAGCCAGCTGCCGCGAAACATCCGCCAAGCAGTGTCAGCGGCCGGCTTTTCAGCACATAACGAAACCCGTCTTTCATCTCTTCCACCAATGTTGTTTTTTCCGTGCTTTCTTTTTCTGTACGGTCGGCGGGAAGCATCAGGAGAATGGCAGCGGATAACAAGAATGCGACGCCCATCACCCCTATGGCTGTCATGATGCCAAAATGCTGGTAGACGAACGTTCCCACGATGGGACCAAGAATCATAAACAACGCAAAAATGGTCTGATACATCGACATACCCATTTGGACCAGCTCAGAAGGCACGTGAATCTTAAACAGCTTCATCCCGGATGGCTGGGAAAACTGCGAAAGGATGGAAGAAACAAGTGTTGCAAAGAAAATGACCTTCCAGCTGCCGAACAGCAGCGTCAATAAAACCATGAAAACAGAGATGGCGCTTAACAGGTCACACCATACCATCGTCCGTTTCGGCTTCCACCGGTCAGCAAATGTTCCTCCGATAAAAGAAAAGAGAAAGATCGGGGCAAACTCGGCCACGGATATTAAAGAAACGGCTACTGGGTTTTCATTGGTCTTTTCAATGACATATAGCAATATGGAATAGTTCCTTACCCAGATTCCAATCTGAAGAAAGAACACCGACAGAAGAATAGTGCGTACAACCCTATTTTGAAACAGGGCACCCATGCCCGCTTTTTCTTGGACTGTATTTGCGTTCATAAAAAAACCTCCTGATCCGTTTTTCTGGACAGGAGGCTCTTATGCCGCAAAAAAGGCAGAGAACACACGGGTTCATCGTATGTTTCCTTTTGGGCAAACCATAAAAGGCCAAACTGAATCCTATCCAGAAAAAAATTAACGTAATGACTGATACGAATTTTTTAAAGAATAAGATTAGTTGTTCATCGCCCTTTATTCACCCTTCCGAATTGAATTACTTACATAGTATCCAATTATAGTCAAAATTTCAATAATCATTCATAAAAACAGGAGAAATTCCCCAAAATAAATATATATACACACTAAAGGAGGTATAATCATGAAATCATTCACACGTTAGTTCCTTTGCTTGCTGCTCTGTTAATCCTCTCACCCATCCAAGCCGAGGCCAAAGCACCTGAACGCATCCAGCAGGAATGTCTTAGTCCGAAACACGTCAAGCTGCAGGGGGATTTGCGGAAGCTATGGATTGACCATACCATCTGGACAAGAAGCTATATCGTCAGTGCCCTTGCCGGACTGAAAGATCAGGACCTGGTGCTGAAACGTCTCCTGCAAAACCAGAAAGATCTTGGAAATGCAATTAAGCCCTATTATGGTGAAAAGGCAGGCAACAAGCTGGCCTCTCTTCTGACGGACCATATCCTCATTGCAGGAAAACTGGTGGATGCCGTCAAAACAGGGAATCAAGCCAACGCAAAAAAGTACAACGCAGAATGGTACAAAAACGCGGATGACATTGCACGCTTCTTAAGTTCAGCCAATCCAAACTGGACAGAAAGCGGGTTGAAGGATCTGTTATACACCCACCTTAAAATTTTAACCGATCAGGTGATCACCAGACAGCAGCAGAACTGGGAGGCCGATATTAAAGCTTACGACTTGGGAGAAGATCATATTATCAAAATGGCCGACACCTTTACCGAAGGAATCGTCAAGCAATTCCCCAATCAATTTTAAATCAGAAAAGGAAGGTACTCCTTGTACCTTCCCAGCTTGTGGAGAAAGCTCTGTTTTTTCTCCACAAGCTTTTTTATTTGTTTAGAATTACTGCCCTGTTGTGTGATTTCTCTGAAGAAAAAGATCCTCACACACCTAGCCAAGCTTGGCTAGGTGTGTGGCGATCTTTTTCATATTCTGACAGGCTGCTGTGAGAAGCACCTGCTCACTCGCATTCTGTAATCCCCTCAACCTGCAATAGCGAAGCCCATGCAGCTCTTTCGAATCTGCGAAGCTTCGCTCCACCTTTTCTTTTCTAAATTTATAAAGCATCTTTCCAGAAGCCGACAGTCTGTTGTCGCGTACTTTTTCTTTATGTTCTTCCCAGACATGGCGCGTTACGACTTTTTGTTTGTTTTTTGAACGCGTGCACTCATTTAATAGTGGGCATTCTGCGCATAGCTTGGGATCCGATTTATACTCCTGATATCCTTCCCTTGTGGTTGTGCAGTAGACGAGTTCCTGGCCATTGGGACAAACATATACTTCCCGTTCTTTATCGTATGTAAATTTCCATTTCGGCATCAGCCCTTTTGTTGGGTGGTATCTGCGGTGGGCGATCACCCCGAAAATCGTCCGGTCATAAAGTCCCTTACAAATCGGAGTGGTGAGATAGCCTGAATCTAAAGCCACAGCTTCTACCCCTAATTGAAATCGTTCGATTTGGCGGTCTAAACGAGAAAGGTAAGGCACAGAATCATGCACGTTCCCAGGGGTGACATAGGCATCGGTGATAATATTGAATTTCATATCGGTCGTTCTATGATCTAAATAACAGAACATTTCTTGTTTATGGTCTCGCGACATAAAACCACAATCGGGATCAGTCGTACTTTTGCGAATTTGCTTCTTTTCTTTCACCTCCTCTTTCTCTTTTAAGGGCTTTTTTCCGTGCTTTTCTCTGTCCTCCTCGACCGCCTGATTTAATTCTTCAATGTATCCTCTTGTTTCTGCTTCCACTTCTTCTCTTGTGAATTTATGTTTATTGGCATTCGCTTTAAGGTGGGTAGAATCGGAAAATAAGACTCTTCCTCCCACCATTTTATGATTCATGGCTTGAAGGACGATCTCATCAAAGATCTCTTGAAAGACGTGGGTATCTTTGAAACGAGTCCGCCGGTTCCAACTGATCGTGGAATGATCTGGAACAGGGTCATTCAGTTTTAAGCCAAGAAACCAGCGATAAGCGATATTGGTTTTGACTTCTCGTTCAAGTTGTCGTTCTGAGCGAATGCCGTAGAAATAGCCGATGAACATCATCTTGAAAAGCAGAATAGGGTCCGAAGGACGTCCTGTAGATTCTGAATAATAAGGACGAACTTTCTCACCGATAAAAGAAAAATCGATATAGCGATCAATCTTCCTCAAGAGGTGGTCTTCAGGAACCAAATCTTCGATAAAAACAAACTCTGCTTCATTCTGAGTATCCTTTTTAGGCTTATACATACAAACACCGTCCGATCCTTATTTGTTAGTTATATTATAACAAATTAACGCGGTGAATAAATAAAGTTGATGGATAAAAAAATAGACTGTCGAGAGTTTCTCGACAGCCTGGGAAGGTACTCCTTGTACCTTCCTTTTCCCATTAAAGCCGGCAGAGGGATTCTCCTTCTGACAATGTGACCCCAACTTTTTTATGTGAAGATGATTCCTTTTTAATCAGTTTGATCAGCTGTTCAGCCCCTGCTGCTCCCCATTCACGTTTGGAATAATCAATTGTGGTAAGGCGCGGATGGGTATACTGCGCAACTTCAATGTTATCAAAGCCCATAATATGAACATGCTCTCCAACGTTGCAGGTGGTGCCGGATAAGGCATTGTACATGCCGATGGCCATCTCGTCATTAAGGCAAAATGCCGCAACTGGTCCGGAATACTCGTCCATAATTTTTCTACCCGCTTGTTCTCCTGAAGCTTTGTTAAAGTCCCCCTGAATCACCGTACACTCCATCCCGTTCTTTTCAGCCGTCAGCAAAGCCTGCTGAAGACGCTGGCTGGAATCAAAGGAACCATTCGGACCTGTCACGATATAAAGCTTCCTATGGCCAAGTTCCGCCGCATGATCAACCGCCAGCTTTGCTCCTGTCTTATTATCCAACAGCACCTGGGTGATATTTTCATGCTGCAGCTCGCGGTCAAGGACAACAAGTTTATGTCCACGGTCTGCGTAACTGAGCAATTCCTTGTTAGAAAAATGGGCATCGAGAATAATAGCCCCGTCGATCATACCTTCAGGGAGAAACCGGTGGGATTCCTTTCCGCTGCAAACAATCAATTCATAGCCATGATGAGCAAGCTGATCTAGCATGCCTTGCTGAAGTTCACCATAAAAAGCACCGCTGTAATTGGTTAAATATACCCCTGCAATCTTGGTTTCCCGTTTCTTCAGTGTCCGTGCCGCTGCATTGGGGATATAATTCAATTCTTTTGCAATGGCTAAAATTTTCGCTGTAGTTTCTTGTGTTACTTTCTGGCTTCCATTTAACGCATACGAAACCGTGGAAATGGAAACGCCAGCTTGTTTCGCAATATCTTTAATACTGACCACCCGGGCACACTCCAATCTGTCGTGAAAACGTTATCTCTATTATACAATGTTCTCACAGCTATGGTCATTTTTGTCATTGAAGGGCACTGATGCCCCTTATTTTCTGATCTCAATAATATTGATTTCTTTGGCTGAATCGCAAGCCGCATTGAATTCGTCAAGACTGATTCTAAAACCACCTGTACGGTAACGGTTGGAAAGGACTTCTGCCCTCGCTTCCTTTCCGTTAATCCTAATACCGCTCTTTTGTCTTCCGCTTAAATCATAACGGAAGGAGACAGGAAGACCATTGACATGATAGTCAAAGACCAAACCATCCAGCTTGTCAGGCAACACCGGATCAATAATAAGCGCGCGATCTTCCAGCCTGATGCCGAGGCAATTGGAAATAAGCTGGTTCATAAAAATTCCCGGGCCGCTTGAATAGATTCTCCATCCGCCTTTGACGGGAACGGAGCCATCTTTCAATTCATTAAACCGTTCCTGAGCCTCATAACGTGTATTAAATTTACCGTCCGAGCTGCTGAAATAGGCATTGCTTTGCCGTCTTTCTGCATTTGGGACGACTTGCTGAATCGTAATCGGGTTGATCGTTGCCAGACCATCCCATGTATGCTCCGATTTGCCAAGCTTCGCCATGGCTTCCACAAAGCGAATGTGGGCATGCACATACTGTAACCCTATTTCTCTGCCGAAGTTCGCGGCCTGCTCGGCCCGTTTAAACCGGGTACTCACACCGCCTGCATAGTGGGCAGGACGATTCATCAGCCTCACTCCATCCGGGCAGAGCATGTTGCCTTCAATCAACTCATAATGATGGGCAGCCTGCTCGGGACTCAGCAATTCGCTGATCATGCTGCGCGTCATTGGTAGAAGACGATATTGAATACCTGTCTTTTCATCCGTCGGATGCAGCATCCATTCCACTTTTCCCGGTTCTTCCATGTACAGGAATCCAGGGATGGTGCCAGCAGAAAGGATATGCGTATTAAAGTCCTGTTTAATTCCTTCAGCCATGCTTTCCAGGAAGGCAGCCTCTTCCTCATTGACAGAACGAAGCTGGGAAGAGAATTGCGAAAGAACCTGGTAGGTAAGAGAAACCGTCCAACTGCTCACCATGTATTGTTTCAACTGTGCATTGGCAGGTTGCAGTGTATCATCCCAGTCGCCATCTCCGTACGAAGACAGGAACGTTCCATGCAGAAAATGATCCTTGATATAGGCCAATTGCTTTTTCACATGATCATAAAGCGGAACCGCCGTCTCTGTAAAATCACCGTTCTCTGTTGTATACGGGACCAAATCTTCAAGCAGTCCAAAATCGTTGGTGGCCTTTAAATAATCACTGAGGGCTTTCAGCGGCCAGACAATAATATCGCCATGGCTTTCGTGTTGCTGAATATGTGAATAGCGGTCGAACATAAACCATTGAGGCCAGTTGCCTGTGCTTTCATACTGATGTGAATAAACCGTTTGAATAATTTCCCGAACCGCTTCATGGTTATGTGTCGCCAGGAAATATTCAGCAGGTCCCTGGCAGACATCCCGAGTTCCCCACGCCGCTCCGCCATACTGTTCCAAACCGTGCGGTACAGAATAATGGACGAGCATATTGTGCGTGTACCACCAGGAGATGGAGTTGACCTTTTGGATCTCTTCGCTGTCATTCCCTGGTAGACTCAAGTGAAAGCCATTGGTAATGGATTTATAAAATTCCCGGAAAGCTTGAATCTCTTCATCTATATCTCGTTTTTCAAACACCGGTTCTCCGCCATGAAGCTGTCCCTGAACAGATAGCTTCCAGTTCGCTGCCTTCTGAAGCTCCAGTACGACCAGGGAACTGCATCCGGGCTCAAACTCATCTCCAAACACCTGTTCATCTCTCACTGAAAAATCAGTCCCCGTGACCTGCAGATCATATCTCAGGCCAGGATAAACGTTTGCGCTGTCAGCTTCGCTTCCCGCCCTAAACGTAAGAACATTCCCGTTTATTTCCATACTGTAATCCACTTCATATTCATTATTGTTCATGGAAATTTGGTTGGTAACAAGATATCGGTAAGCCTCTCCACTCAATGACTGCACTTCCAAGTTGATTTCCGGGGAAGAAACAGTTGTATAGTTCGTAATCTTCAGCGTATCATTGTCTGTTTTGTAATACCAGCGCACATAGTTGAACCCAATTTCGAAAAGGGACGGCATTGTGAGCAGCTGGAATTCTCCATTTCGTTCCACATAAATCCGCTGACCGGATGTTTTCATCACATTCAATGGATTTCTTGTATTTGTCATCATTTTATTGAAAGACGTGTTGCCTTTTACAATATGTGAATTAAATACTCCATAGATATAAGAAGTGGAGGTGATCACTTCTTCTGTAATCCCCACGTTGTTTCCTGAAACAAGAATATGGCCGTGCGGGCGTTCTACCATCATCTCTTTTTCTTTAAGCACGACATGTTCATGCGTTTTCGTAAAGAAAGAAAGCAGCTGGTCCCCCTCGTATTCTTCCATCTGCCGCTCAGGATAGAGTTCGTCTATATCGGCAGCACTCATCGGCAAGGTTTGCAGCGGCAGGCCAAACGCTGTTGACGGTTCAGAAACACCAGCCACATCGAAGCTTGGTAAGGAAAGCGATTGAACATTCCTCCAGGCGTCTTCGATTTCTTCCATGTACTCCAGCTGTGTTACCGCGTTTTCGTGATTCTCTTTAAAAAGCCCGTAAAAAACAAAACGTTCTTTTCCTGAGAGTGGCACTCGTTCCGATTGGAGCGCTGTGTACCCAAATTCATATTGATAGTTTTCATTTGCCAGCCCTTCTCTTTTTAACGCCTCAGGCTCATTGGTCTCCTTATAGGATAGGCCGAAGAATTGAAAGCCGTCTGTGGAATAGCCGGATGTTTTTGTTAATGAACCTTGCTGCACATAAGGAAATCCTGATGAACTGGGCTGGTTTTGCCGGGAGCATACAACAAACCCTTTTTCCTCGTCCTCATATACACTGTGATCCACATATTGAGAAACATACGCTTCGTTTGTCCGGACAGCACCTTTATCGGCAAGACCAATATCCTGTGCATAGATCACGTCAATCTCAGCCGCTTCGCCTTCTGCTTCAACTTCCCAAAACCAAATGCCTTTGTCTGTCAGAGAAAATGTAACGGTGTAGGCTATACCGTCTGCTGTTCCCTCCCAGATCACCTGAGAGTCCGAATGCTTTACCCTGCTCTTTGACAGGCTGCCAAGCAGAGGAAAAGCGCTTATCCCTTCCGTTTTGTGAATCCGTAAATAAAGGTTGTTCAATCCTCCGTCAATGGGGTTTGACTGCCATTGGTTAATCAGAATCCCCTGGTTGGCTGCTTCGAACAAGTCACCGCTGTTTAAAAAGGTAAAAGTAGTGTTTCCTGCCTGGATCTTAAAAGTAGACTTTCTTTTGGTGGTCATGACGACTTCCCCTCAAATCTTCTAAAGTTATTTGACTAGCTTAAAAGGCTGTTCTCTCAGTTCGGCACTGTTCGGGCCGACATAAACGATAAACTCACCGGGATCGCTCGTAAACTGCAAATCAGAATGATGATATCGAAGCTGTTCTTCTTTCAGTGTAAAGGTAACTTCCTTCGTTTCATGGGGTTTAAATGTGAGCTTTGCGAAATCTTTCAGTTCTTTCAGTGGCCGAACCACCTCACCTGAAAGGTCTCTCACGTAAAGCTGCACAGTTTCCTCACCTTCACGCTCACTTGTATTGTGTATCCGCACCGTAACATTGATGGTCTCTCCAACTTTAAACTTAGTGCCCGACAGGACAGGTTCATCATATGTAAAAGAAGAGTAACTGAGCCCGTATCCAAATGGATAGAGCGCTTCATTTGGTATATCGAGGTATTGTGAAACATAGCGTTCCTGGGCATCCGGTGCTCCCTGTGGCCGGCCGGTATTAAAACAGTTGTAATACACTGGCACCTGTCCGACAGAGTGCGGGAATGACATGGTCAGCTTTCCTGACGGGTTTTCAATTCCGTACAACAGATCAGTTATGGCATGGCCGCCCTCCGTTCCAGGGAACCAGGCTTCGAGGATCGCATCGGCTTGCTGAGATACTTCCGTCAAATCCAGCGGACGTCCATTAAACAGGACGGCTACGGTCGGCTTATCTAGTTTGCTGATCGCTGAAAGGAGTTTCCTTTGAATCTCCGGCAGTCTGATATCACTTCTGCTTCCAGCCTCTCCGCTCATCTCGGAACTTTCCCCGAGGGCGAGGATCACAATATCAGCTTCCGCCGCCACCGCAAGAGCTTCCTCCAGTTCTTCTTCAGTACCTGTTGCAACATCACACCCTTTGGCTACAGATAAGGAGCCTGCTCTCTTTACCATTCCTTCATAAAGCTGTACCGCTTTTTCTCTTGATCCTTTCCATGCCCACGGACCAAGAATATCTCCGTGTTTTGCAAACGGACCGATCAAAGCGACTTTTTTGTCCGCATGCAGTGGAAGAATATTGTCGTTCTTTAATAAGACGCACGACTTGGCAGCAAGCCGTCTTGCCGCATCACGGTGTTCCTCACTCATGATTAATTCTTGTTCCCGTTTTTCATCGGCTCCCCGATGCGGATGCTCAAAAAGGCCGAGCTTCTTTTTTAGCGTTAAGATTCGAAGTACAGCTTCATCGATATAATCTTCTGAAACACTTCCGCTTTCCACCAGTTCCTTCAGATGATGTACATAGCACGTTGTCATCATTTCAATGTCGACACCAGCCTTCAATGCTTTCTCTGCAGCTTCCTTCTCACCGGACGCAACACCATGAGGGATCAATTCTTTAACCGCTCCCCAGTCGGAGATGAGAATTCCTTCAAATCCCCATTCATCTCGTAAAATATCCCGCATCAGTTTTTTATTCCCCGATGCCGGAATTCCGTCCACTGTATTAAACGCCGTCATGACCATTTCACAGCCTTCATCCAATGCCGCCTTATAAGCTGGAAAATACGTTTCACGAAGCTGGCGTTCGGACATGTCCACCGTATTATAGTCACGCCCTCCTTCAGCTGCTCCATAAGCGGCGAAATGTTTTACACACGCTGCAACACGGTCAGTGTCTTCCGAGAGATTTCTTCCTTGAAAGCCTCTTACAAAGGCCCTTGCAAATTCACTGTTTAAGAAAGGGTCTTCACCCGTTGATTCCATCACTCTGCCCCATCTTGGGTCGCGGACAAGGTCAACCATCGGTGCAAACGTTACATGGACACCTGAAACTGAGGCCTCTTTTGCGGCGATTTCAGCACTTTTTTCCGCCAGTTCCATGTCCCATGAACAACCGATTCCAAGTGGAACAGGGAAGATCGTCTTAAACCCGTGTACAATGTCTGCCATGATCAGGAGTGGTATTCCGAGACGGTTGTGCTTCAGATAAGCTTCCTGGATGTTCCTGACCTCTTTTGCGCCAGATGCCCCAAGAACTGACCCGCTGTTTCTAACAATTTCTTCTGTAATCCCCATTTCTGCCATAGGGCCTGTAATTTCTCCCTGTTCTTCTGCTCCTTCAAAAAAAGGAGTAGCCAGCTGCATAAGCTGTGCGATCTTTTCCTCTAATGTCATTTGTTCCAGAATTGAATGCAACAAGTGATCTGCCATCCTTGTTCCTCCCTGACCTCTATATATTGAAATTCTATGATAGAAACGTTTCGATACTCATTCCTAGTGGATTATAGCGGTTGTTGAGAATCAGCGTCAATAACCCAATTGAAACGTTTCACCATATGGAATCGCTCAATCCCTTGCCCCATAAGGCATAGCCCAAACTAAATAATTTGAATTTTTATTTTCTTTAAATCGAAAAATAAAATTTGTTGTTGTAAACGATTACATATTGGATTATAATAGCTCTGTCGAAACGTTTCAATAATTTGGCTCAAAAAAGTGAATATATTTTTTTACCATTTATAGAAACGTTTCACTCTTTTGTTAACTTTTTCAAAAAGGTATTTATGAGCTTTATGTAAAAAAACAACCATATAGGGGGAACAAAAATATGAAAAACTGGTTACCGAAACTAAACAAAAAGCTGATTGTTGGTTCATTGACCGGCACCCTGTTACTGACCGGAGCACTTACAGGCTGTTCGTCCGGTTCATCCAGCAGCGGCAAAACCGTCATTAATGTATGGGGAATGGGTGAAGAAGCCAAGTCCTTGCCGAAGATTGCCGAAGCATTTGAAAAGGAAAATCCCAAGATCGATGTAAAGGTTCAGGCGATTCCTTGGGAAACCGCCCATGATAAGCTTTTGACAGCAGTTGCAGCGAAAAAAGGACCGGATGTTGTGCAAATGGGAACCACATGGATTCCAGAGTTTGGTTCAGCCAATGCACTGTTGGACTTAAAACCGTATGTGAAAAAGTATCCTGAGCTTGACCCGGCAAACTTCTATGATGGTTCTGTGGAAACAACAAAATACAAAGATGAAACAGTTGGCGTTCCCTGGTACATAGATACACGTGTTCTATTTTACCGTACTGACCTGTTAAAGAAGGCCGGTTTTAATGAGGCTCCAAAGACGTGGGAAGAACTTAGTGCAGCTGCGAAAAAACTTGCGGAACGTGGAGATAATAAGTATGGCATCAGCCTCGATACGAAGGAACAAAGCTTAGGCTTCATGTTTGCCCGCCAAAACGGAGCTGAATTATTGGACAGTCAGGGTAAGCCGCATTTTAATGATCCGAAATTTGTAGAAGCAGTGGACTATTTAAACAGTTTCTTTAAAAACGGTTCGGCACCAAAAGATTCTGGTCTTGATATCGTGCAAGGCTTCCGGGGCGATGGAATATTGCCAATGTTCATCAGCGGACCGTGGATGGTAAAGCTGATTAATGACCAGGCGCCTGATCTTAAAGGAAAATGGGCCACTGCCGTTCTCCCTAAAAAAGAAAATAACCTGTCATCACTCGGAGGATCCAACCTGTCTGTCTTCAAGTATACGAAGCAAAAGGATGCATCACTGAAATTCCTTTCCTTCATGAGCAAACCAGAAACCCAGCTTAAGTGGATGAAGATGACGAATTCCCTGCCTGCTGCGAAAAAAGCCTGGGAAGACAAGTCATTGATGGAAGATAAATTCTATACCACATTTGGTGAACAGATGAGGGATTCAAAGCCAATGCCTGTTATCAAGCAATGGGAGCCAATCGCTCAGGCTTACTTGAGCTCTTTTGAAAAAATCTATCGAGGCAAAACAACCGCCAAAAAGGAAATGGACGCCTTTAACAAAAAGTCAGAAGAAATACTAAATAAATAAACTCTCAAACAAGATAACTAGCAGAAGCTTCTGCTAGTTATCCCTTTACTATCATAGAAACCTTGTAAAGAAAGGAGCTCATAATGAAAGCTCTGAATACAAAAACACCATATTTTTTCATTGCACCGGCCCTGCTTCTTTTAGGTTTGTTTTCTCTATTCCCCATTGTGGTGGCTCTTGTCATCAGTTTTACCGATATCAGCCTTGAAAGCCTTGGGGACTGGTCAAGCATTCGCTTTGTCGGCCTTGAAAATTACCTCGAGGTTTTTAAAGATCCTATTTTCATGAAATCCCTGTTTAATACCCTGTTTTACGTCATTATTGGCGTCCCTTTGGTCATCATTTGTTCATTGGCTATCGCGCTTTTGATTAATTTCGGTAAGGCGCGGATCTTCAGAGCCTTTCGTGTCATCTTTTATATGCCTTCCATTACAAACGTCGTGGCTGTGGCCGTGGTCTGGAGCTATCTTTACAATCCACAGCTTGGATTGTTTAATTACGTGCTGAATTTTCTTCACCTGCCTTCCGTTCCATGGCTGACCGATCCAACCATGTCCAAGGTTTCATTAATCGCACTCGCCGTTTGGAGAGGCATCGGAGTGAACATGATTATCTTTTTGGCCGCTCTGCAAGGCATCCCGAAAACCTATTATGAAGCCGCACAGCTGGATGGGGCAACCAACTGGAAACAGCTGACGAAAATTACGATTCCGCTCCTGCGCTATGCCATCTTTTTCGTTTCCATCACGACGATGATCGGTTGGCTTCAATTCTTCGAGGAACCCCTTGTTATGACCAAGGGCGGTCCGTTAGACAGCACCACATCCGTCGCTTTATTCATCTATCGAAACGGCTTTCAGCTCAGCAATTTCGGATATGCTGCAGCAGGATCGTTCGTCCTGTTTATCGCCATTATCGTCATAACGTTGCTTCAGTTCCGATTGCAGAAAAAAGAGGTGGACTATTAATATGGAAACCATGAAGCTAAATTCTGTAAAGGCAAGCCCGCAAAGGAAATCATCAGCAAAAGCACGCAGAGCAAATAAGGTACAGCAATGGGTTACCGGAATTATTCTCGCCCTCGGTGGATTTCTTATTTCGATCCCTTTTATCTGGATGATCCTTTCTGCATTTAAACCAGAAATGGAAGTCATGCAGATTCCTCCAACCTTCCTGCCAAAGGAATTTACGCTAGAGAACTTTGTTAACCTGTTCGAAAACATGAATTTTACCATTTACCTGCGCAACACCATTATCGTGGTGCTTTGTTCCTTCGTCGGCTTGTTTTTAAATGCCATGGCCGGTTACGCCTTTGCCAAATATAAATTTAAAGGCAGAGAAAAATTATTTTATCTTGTTTTGGCCACGATGATGATCCCTGGACAGGTGACCATGATTCCTGTTTATTTGATCTTAAACCAGCTTCACCTGACCAACACTATGGCAGGGATTGTACTTCCCGGTTTGGTTGGAGCGTTCAGCATCTTCTTGTTCCGCCAGTTCATGTCGACCATCCCTGATGAGCTTCTCGAAGCAGCGAGGCTTGATGGAGCAAGTGAATTCAGGCTGTTTCTTCAAATCATTCTTCCGATTTCCAAACCGATTTTGGCGGTTCAGGGCATTCTTACCTTCATTGCTGGCTGGAACAGCTTTTTATGGCCATTGATCATTGCCAACGACGAAAACCTGTATACCCTGTCTGTCGGGCTCTCCTTGCTCAAAGGACAGTATGGCGGAAACTTCGCCCTTCAGATGGCAGGTTCAACGTTTATGGTCGTTCCTATCGTTATCATTTTCATGCTGTTCCAAAAGCACATTATCGAGGGCTACACCATCTCGGGAATGAAATAATATTAAAAAAGCGCAAACCTTACGTGGTTTGCGCTTTAATCGTTATTACTTTATGGAAAAGACTTCTCTTTTGAGCAGATCAACTGGTTTCCTGGCGATCGGGTCGCTATGAAAATAATTACGGATCACATCGTGTTTGACATGGTTGGCAATGGAAACCATGATCATCCCCTGATCAAGCGCCAAATACGCTTTAGCGACTTCCCCGCTCTTCACGTTTAATGAATCAAAGAAGCCATGCTTGCCATATGCCCTCATTTTCCGAAGTTCATGTATATTTTTCTCTACTGCATCAGGAGCATAATCCAGTGCTAAAAAGGACGCGTGCGCCGTCACTGTGCCATCATCCTTATATCCTGATGTTCCAAGCGGTGTTGCCGCAAACTCACTATAGCCATCCGGAGTGGCCGATGGCGAAAACCCCCAAACCGGGTATCCTTTTTCTTTGGCAAATGCAAGTTGAAGCTGTACATGCCGTGCATTGTTCAAGCCAAGTGCGTTTTTGCTGTATTTCTTTTCATTTAGTACCAGTCCGGGCATCAGGCCTTCAAACATACTGCCGCCCCAGCTTGGTACATATTTTATTCCCTTGTATTCGTAATGGCCCTCATATACAGGAACCCCATCATATTGGACAGTCGGCCCTTCAGGAATTTGTGATTGCCAGTCCCATTCCTTAGGAAGTGTGCGGTACATTTTCCACCAATGGTCACTCGGCACATCTCCCTTGCCAATAGCGATATAGCTTCCCAGCCGCGGTTCTGTGTAAAACATTCCGTAGTGGTGATCCGTTAACTTTCCGGTCACTACGTCATATCCTCCCCTGAACTGTCCGACCTCAGGATCATAGAGAGTCGAATAATTCATTTTTTTCACAAGCCTGCTTGTTTGAGGATAAAGCTCTTTATAAGCCTGTCCGGTAGTAATAAGCCCGGCGGTCAGCCAACTGTTATCCACTTGTGAAATAAATTGGCCCCAATCGGTTTTCAAGGTTCCATCCGTGTTGTACCAATTATAGAACAGGCCATTCCATTTTTTCAGCCGGTCAAGGGTGTGGAGTGTGGTCTTTAGGCGCAGAACCGCTTCATTCCTTGAAATCATGTGCATTTTTTCTGCCGAAATGGTACTGAGCATGTACATGGAAATATTGGTTGGCGATGTATGCTTTGCTTCTTCCACTTTTCCATCATTTAATCGGACAATGTCGCTCGTCAGTCCCGTTGTAGAATCGGTATACTCTTCAAAGAAGCTGTAGGTATCCTTTGCAACCGCTTTCAATTCTTTCAGAAAAGAAGACTTACTTTGTTCCGAGGCATGAACATCACCAACAGGCAGAGCACAAAACAGAGCAAATATTACGGCAAGAGCAGTGAAGGCAATTTTTTTCATGGGATCTCCTTTGCAAATTTGATTTCATCGAAACGTTTCACCACAATTTTAACAAAAGATACCCTTACCGTACATCCGGCTTCTGTTCCATTTTTCGATCTTAGATTTTTTCCCGATAACAAAAAAGAATCCGGCTCACGCCGGATTCTTCTGATTCGTCATTTATGAAGAAAGTCGATCAACTTTCTGAATAAGCTCCGTCAGTTCTTGATGAAAAGCAAGCATTTTTTTCATTTTCTCTTCCAGCATGGAGGCTTGCTCTGTCAGGCCTGCAGCCATTTCAGCCAGATCCTGTTCTTTATCCTCCTGTTCTGAAGCCTTCTGATAATGAAATTTATGAGAAGTGACCCGCTCCTTTAAGGATAAAAACTGCTGAAGTTCCTGAAGGGAAAAACCGAGGATTTCTTTTGCATCCATCACCCGTTTGATATGTTTCACATCATCTTCGGTATACAGCCGTATTTTCCCATGGCTTCGCTCAGGTGTCCGAAACAGGCCAATCTCTTCATAATAACGGATGGTTCGTTTTGTAAGACCTGTCAACTGAGCCACTTCATCAATTTTCAACCTTCTCATTTGCCTCTCCCCTATCTCTGTCATTATCCTTTAAGATTTGGGTCAGATCCGTACAAATCATGGCTGCCCCTACAATGTTCCCTTTTGAATCAAACAAAGGCTTGCCGAATATATCATACGTATGAAGCCCGTCTGATAACGAATAGGGAATGGTCTTTCTCAAAGGAGCCTTTGTTTGGATCACCTGTCGTTTTAATTCCATAAACTCCATGGAGCCGGGATGGTAACCCAATTCATCGTCACGTTTTCCAATTGCCGAAAATGGCGCAAAATCAGGCGGCGGATTAAAAATCCACGTATACCGTAAATCCAGATCGCACTGAGCCACTGTTACCGGTGAATCTTCCAATGTGATATTAAAGGGCTCACTAAAGTGTTCGGAATAAAAATTTGCAGGATTAAAGCCCAGTACCTTGGAAATTTTAAGCGCAACCTCGGGGCTCGGGTGTCGTTTCATCGTTTCGATCTGAGCATAATACCCTCTGTCAATAAAAGCCGCTGCGGCCACCTGTGCCTGTGTCATGTTCTTTTCTTTCCGCAAATTCACTAACCATTTTCTCATTTGCTCACCATCTAATCTAGTATTAATTCCATCTTACGCAAAACCTCTACACACTTGACGTGGCTTTTAGCCACTATTAGATATTTTTTACTAGAAAATTAGTTAATAATATGTAATATCTAAATCTACCCTTAATAAAGGTTTCATAGTAAAGGTTTCCGCTTATTTTTCTTATCTTTATATTTCTTCAACGTATGTATAAAACCCTTAAAAATTGATGTGGCGTTTAGCCACAGTAGGTATTTTTTCCTTAAACAACGGTTTTACAACAGATTTGTTAAAAATTTTAAAAAAAGAACCTGTAGAGGTTCTTCAAAGGATTATTTCTCTGTATAATACCCGCTCAGTTCTGTTGAAATGGTAGCAGCGCCGATTACACTTCCATCTTCCCCTAGTAATGGCTTACAATAAACATCGTAGGAGATTTGGCCATTTGATAAGGGAAAGGTTATAATCTTTCTGGCTGACCGCTTTGTTGAGATGACCTGTTGCTTTAATTCCATTAAATCTGCCGTTCCCTGGTTGACTGCAAGTTCATCATCACGTTTGCCGATCGCTTCTTCATTGCTGAAATCACTATGTGAGTTAAACAGCCACGTATAGCGTAAATTCAGGTCACATTGAGCCACAATTACAGGAGAATTATCCAATGCACTGTTAAATGGCTCGCTTATACTATCAGAATAAAAAACGGCAGGATGGAATCCAAGCACATTTGAGATTTTCGCCGATACTTCATAACTTGGATCTCGTTTCCCGCTTTCTATTTGGGCATAGTAGCTTCTGTCAATAAACGCCTCCCTCGCTACATATGCCTGTGTGAGTCCTTTATCTTTTCTTAGTTTTCCTAACCAATGCCGCATATATTTCACCGTCTATTTTTTTAGAGTTATATTAATAATAACTGACAACACAACGATTATCTGTGGCTAAATGCCACAACATGGACTTCCTCTGCCAAAAGACCTATTAGAAAATACTATACAAGTATATTTGCTCCCTCTTTTTTGGTCAAGAAAGTACAATAAAGAAGACGTCTACTCACAGAGAAAGGAAAGACTGTAGTATGTACATATCAACTGCACCGATTCAACTGACTTATGCAGATACCGACATGATGGGTGTCATTTACCATGGGAACTATGTTAAATTTTTGGAGCTAGGCCGATCAGCACTCATCACTGATGCCGGCTTTGATTATCTTGAGATGGAGAAACAAGGCTACTATGCTCCGGTATACAACCTTGAAATTACCTATAAAAAACCAATTCGCTTTGGTGATCAGGTGTTTGTGAAAACATGGGTGGAAGAAAACAAACGATCAAAAACGGTCTATGGTTTTGAAATTGTAAAAAGAAACGATGACGGGGAACACCTTTGTGCAACCGGAACAACGACTCATATTGTAGTAAATGGAACAAACTTCCGGCCTGTGCCGTTTAACAAAGCTTTTCCTGAGTGGTTTCAAAAATATGAAGAGATTAAAAAACAATAAAGAAGGAAGACCTGAGATTTGGCCTTCCTTCTTTCAATCATACGATTCATCCCAATTGCCACCAGCGTTTCTTTTGAGATGCTTCAACCAACCGGGAAATCGCTTCTTTTGTTTCAGAAATTTGCTCTTTAATCGCCACCAGCTCTCCCTTTAATTCCGCATTCTGAAGGGTTAAATCATGCAGCTGCCGGGAAAGCCATTCCATTTCGCTGTCTGGCTGATCTTCCCCCAACAATTCGGTTTGTTGAGCAAAACCAAGATTTCCGAGAAGATTCTCATCTTTGAGAAGGTTTGCCGCCATCATCATCATGCCCCCGAGATCCAGCACCTCGTCGTCTTTTTTATTATTCAATACGCTTCCGGCAAGATTCATGATCCCGTTTATGTCGAGCGCTTCATTCCTTTCATCCATTGCCTCATCTTCCTGATGAGTGGGTTGATTCTTTTCCTCTGCCATGCCGATCCGCTCCTTCTGTTCCCCATATGAATTGGGCTATTGCTTTACAGCCTATGCAAAACAGGCGGAGGATGTTACGGCATAATAAAGCAGCATTCCGGAAATGAGAATGCTGCTTTTAAACGTTTTATTCATGGGAGGCCAAGCTGCCCACCCGCTCCAAAAGCGGAGATGGATTTTCTACCAGGCTATTGAGCATAGTAAGAACCTCAGGGACGAAGCGAAGGTCCCCTTCTTCCCATTGTTCATTCCATTTTCTTAAATGCCGATCTGCGTATTGAACCTGCTCCTGCTTCTCCTCTTGCAGCAGTTCAATCACATGCAGCAGGATTTTAATATGATTTACTGAAAGCAAGTCCGTTCTGTATGAATCCTCGTTCGTGTATTCCGCTGCATCTCTAATAATATCTGCAATATCTGTTGCGTCGGGCTTATTGGGCTTGTATGTTACAATGCGTTTCATGCTGATCCCTCCTGCACCAAATTTTTTTAATTGGCAACTACACATGATAGGTTTGACGTTTTGCTCCCTTACTCCTTTAAATTCTTTTCGTATTATTTCGTACGATTCCGATCAAAAACCGCATCAGAATCAGGAGTTATTGGGGAAACAAAACGATAACCATCATTTCGTGTAGAAACCTATTTTATCGTTTTATCCGTTGATTTTCCAATCACAAGCATTAAAGAAATCAAAACAAAAAATCTTCGGAAGAACTAGTCTCCGAAGATTCATATAAGGGGCACAACCATCATTCTATGGTTATATTTAAGCACCAAGAATTGCTGTTAATGCATCCCGGATAATTGCTTGCTGTTCAGGTGTTCCCAAGAGTACAGCCACTAACAACGCAAGCAAAAGGAGTAATGCAAGAACGATGGATACAAGATTAATAGACATTCCCTCACCTCCTCTTACAAGGATAATAAGGGAGGACCCTTATACCACATCTTATGCGAATCTATCAGGATCATCTTGTGCAGCCACCCTTTTTAATAGAAAAGGGCTGTCCATTTTTTTACGCAGGCTCTTGACGATATCCTAAAGGAAGGGCAAGCTATAGGTAGAAAAGAAGGAGGTAGATTCATGAATTCTTCAAACCTGCAAGATATCATGAAGCTTTATCGAACACTGATTATTTCCTGGAACAACCGAGATGCTGTTGGAATGGCCGCACAATTTTTAAAAGACGGGGAAATGATTGGATTTGACGGCAGCCAGATCATTGGCCGGGAAGACATCCGCACTCACTTGTCACCGATATTCAACGATCACCCCACTCCTCCGTTTACCTGCAAGGTAAAGTCGATCAAACTGTTAAGCGAAAACAGCGCCCTTTTACGTGCCATAGCAGGTATGGTACCTCACGGGGAAAAGGCGTTGAATCCTGCGCTCAACGCCCATCAAACCCTTATTGCTGTTAAAAAGGATAACACCTGGAAAATCCAGCTTTTTCAAAATACGCCTGCCCAATTCCATGGCCGTCCAGATCTTGTCGAACAAATGACCGAGGAATTACGTCATTCTCCTTCCATCCTATAATGCTTTTTCTGTTTTTGTATTCACCACTGCAGTGGATTTTGTAACTGCCGATACGACAAACAAGACAATCAAGTTCACGATCATGGCAATGATTCCTACATTAAAGTCCTGAATGGCCTGTGGCAGAAAAGGAAAAATGGAACCCACTGTTTTACCCGTGATAGTGATATAAGTCACTGTTGCCACACCCGTACCAATACCCGCAAAGGCACCGGCTTTGGTCACAAAATTATTTTTCATCAAGCTGAACACAAGGGTTGGGAAAAGCTGAGTAACAAGACTGTATCCCATCAACAGAAGAGCAACAAGCGTGTTGCCACCTTTAAAGGTAAAGAAGACGGCGATAAGGGCAACAACCGGAACAAGATAGCGTGCTGTACGTGTAACTTGCGCATCGGAAAGATCCGGTTTTATCACTTTGTACACATTCTTGGCCAGAATGGTAGAAGCGGCCATTAGGATCATGGACCCAGGAACAAGCGCGGTTAAAATTCCCGCCGCTCCGATCACACCAATTACCCAAGGATCGAACGTTTGAATGGACAGTCTGAGCAGAGCAAGGTCTGCATCCGCCCCTGTCAATCCTTTCACCTGCAATATGGCTGCAAATCCAACAAAGAAGACAAACAGCAGTACAAGTTGGTAAATCGGCATAAAAATCGCGTTTTTTCTGAACACTTTTTCGTTTTGTGCTGAATAAATGGAACCAAAGGTATGCGGCCACATGTAAAATCCGAGCGCGGTCAGAAGGACAGTTGTCACAAACCAGGATGGACTCATACCCCTGTCCGGAAGTGCCAGGAATCCCGGCTTGGCCGCTTCTACCGCCTCAAACATTGGCTGAATGCCGCCATAATAGTGTATTGGCAGATAAATTCCCAAGAATAGCACAACGACCAGAATGAGAATATCCTTGGCAACGGCCGTCCAGGCCGATCCGTGAATTCCTGAAACCATAACATAAATGGTCACTACCGCCAGGCCGATCCAGATCGCGACTGTAGGTGAAATCGTCCCGTAGGAAGATTCTGAAACGATGATGCCAAGCCCTTTCAGTTGAAGAACAAAATAAGGAATCATGGCTACAACGCCAACAAGTGAAACGAGTATACCCAAATAAGGGCTCTTGTACTTGCTCACAAAAAAGTCAGATTGCGATAATAATCGATTCTCTTTGGCGTACTTCCAGATTTTTGGCAGAAGGAAATAGGACATAATATAGGCCAGACACCCGTACCCGATAATATAATAGGTTGGACCGCCTTTTCCATAAGCCCATCCGCTTCCGCCCAAAAACGTGAAGGTCGTATAAATTTCACCTGCCATCAAAAGGAACACAAAGATAGTTCCAAATCCCCTGCCGCCGACAGACCATTGCTCCAGGTCCATATCCTTTCCTTTCTTTGCCCGGATTCCGAGAAAAATCGACATGATCATCACGGCAAAGATTATAATCAATGCTGCATTCATTGTACATCCTCCTCCCTATTCCTTGGATCCAACTTATAGATGATCACCATGATAACGGTTGTAATCACTACCCATATCACGCAATAACCAAGTAAAAAAGGCATTCCAAAAATATACGGTGTAACTTTATTGGCAAAATATGTACCGCCGAGCAACCCGATAAACGGAATGAGCGCCAGCCATTTGATTAAACTCATGACAATCTCTCCTTCTTCTCTTATGAATTCAGCAGCTTAACTGCTGCGTGGGCAAAGATCCGCACCCCTTTTTCCAGTGCATCTTCGTCAATGGAAAATTTCGCATGATGATGAGGATATACCGCTTCTTTTTCCTCATTGCCTGCTCCGATATAAATAAAGGCGCCTGCTGCTTTTTGTTGAAACGCAGAGAAATCCTCTCCGCCCATATTCGGCTTCATACGGTCAACGGCTTCCTCTCCATAAAGCTCTTGTACCGTTTCTTCCATAACAGCTGTCACCTGTTCATCGTTGATGACAGGACGATATCCAAACTCATAACCAAACTCGTATCCTGCTCCGTGAGCTTCTGTTATGCCTTTGATCACCCGTTCCATGGTAGCTGGCACGGATTCCCGAAGTGAGGCATCAAAGCTTCGGACCGTTCCCATGATATCGACGCTGCCCGGGATCACGTTATGGGTTGTACCTCCGATAAATTTTGTGACAGAAAGCACGAGCTGATCAAGCGGATCCGTATTTCTTGAAACAATGTGCTGGAGGTTCGTCACGACTTGAGAAGCAACCGCAATGCTGTCCACGGTCTGATGAGGCAGCGCAGCGTGGCCACCTTTTCCTTTAACCGTAATCGTGAAGGTATCCGGGGCAGCCATCATCGCTCCGTACACAATTCCGATTTTGCCGATTTCCAGCGGTGCCCAAAGATGCGCTCCAATCACGGTATCAACACCATCCATCACTCCCGCTGCTACCATTTCCTCGGCCCCTCCAGGGAATAATTCTTCCCCATGCTGAAAGAGAAAGCGAATCTCTCCTTGAATCTCATTTTTTAATTGAGAAAATACAGAGGCTGCTCCAAGCAGCATGGCTGTGTGTCCATCGTGTCCGCAGGCATGCATCACTCCCGGATTAACGGAAGAAAACTCGGATTCTACTTCTTCGTGAATAGGAAGAGCGTCCATGTCCGCCCGTATGGCCAGCACTTTTCCTGGCCTCGAACCGATAATTCTGCCAACCACGCTCGTTTTTGTCGGACGCGACAGTTCAATAGTGCCAAATGACTTCAGTACATCGTACACAAAATTCGAGGTATTCACTTCTTCAAACGAAAGCTCGGGATGCTCGTGCAAGTGCCTTCTCCAATTCACTACGTTTTCTTTTACTTCATCCACCAAAAGATCCATTGATTTTGTCTGTACTTCCATGCTGATCACTCCATCTTTTCTTGATTTTCTATCTGGATACTAACGATTCAATTGCCTTTTTTAATACATGTACCGCTTGTACACAATCATCCAGTGTGGTCCACTCATCCGGATGGTGACTGATGCCTCCTTGGCTTCTGACAAACAGCATGGCCGCAGGAACATACCTTGCGAGTACCATGGTGTCATGTGCCGCTCCACTGGGGAGAAGCACTGGCGTCAGCTTCATCTCTTCCGCAGCCCGCAGGAGCAAATGCTGCATCTCCGTTTGAATAGGGACCGGAGCCACATCAAGCGTTTCATTGTATTCAACCGCAATGCCATGCAATTGTGCTGCCTCTTGTGCCTTTTGAATAATCTTTTCACTTAAAGTCGCTACCGACTCTTCACTGATATCCCGCATATCGACATATACGGCTGCCTGGCCCGGAATCACATTAATGCCGTTTGGGAAAACTTCCACTTTCCCCGCTGTTGCCACCGCTGTAGGACTTACCTCTTTCGGGATGCCTGAAAGCTCATACACAAACCAGCTGGAAGCGACAAGCGCATCCTTTCTGTCATACATGGGTGTGTTGCCTGCATGGTCTGCCGACCCCTTAAACGAAAACTTGATCCACTTTGGACCAGCGATGCCTGTTACCACACCGACTGGAACATCTTTATTCTCCAGGACCTTCCCTTGCTCAATATGTACCTCTATGAAAGCAGCGATCTCTGTAATATCTCTTTTTGCATCTAAAAAACGGTTAGCCGCCAGTCCGTATTCCCTGACCACCTGTTCAAACGGCTTTCCTTCTCCGTCTCTCAACTTGAGCTGCTGTTCCATTTTCAGCTCACCCGTAAAGGCTTGGCTGCCTGTCAGGCCACCGTTGAACCTTGCTCCCTCTTCATCCGAAAAGATGATCATTTCATAGGATCGATGCGGCTGGTACCCGCTTTCTTTCCAGGCCTCTGCTACCTCCAAGGCACAAAGGACGCCCAGCGGCCCGTCAAAATGTCCGCCGTTTGGAACACTGTCCAGATGGGATCCAGACAGCACCACTGGCTCATTTGGATGGATGCCGGCAAAAACGGCAATGATATTTCCTGCCTCGTCCTCTCTGACCACCAGGCCAGCTTCCTGCATCCAGCTTTTTACGAGCTCCTTCGCCTGTCGTTCTTCTGTTGAAAACCCAATTCTGCAGGATCCGCCGTCCGTGGTGACTCCGATTTCTGATAACAGAGAGAGACGGCTTGCCATCCTTTCCCCTGAAACCCCGGAATGATCCAGCTCATCCGAGTAGTTTTCCAACAGTCGTTCTTTGAGTTTATCTTTTTGTAATACAGCCATATGAAAACTCCTTCGATTTGGTTATTAGAAAGTATAGAATAGTCAGTCAATTATTAATATATAGAAAAAGGACAAAAAGGATTGTCCCTTTTTGTCCAATGTTGACAATTTATGAAGAAGCCAAGTACTCTCTCATATAAATGGCCATCTGCAGTTCAAAAATCCGTTTGCCCTCCATGCTGTCTTTTCCCAACAGTTCCCTGATATTCTGCAGCCTGTATTTGATCGTATTCAGATGAACATACGAAGCTTTCGCGGTTGACGTCATATTCTGATTGCATTCAATATACGTTTTTAAGGTTTTGAACAGCTCGGAGTCATGTTTTTCATCATAAGACAGGAGCGGCCCAATCATATCGTTGACGAATTCCTGCAATTCATCTCTTTCGTGTTTTAAAAAAAGACGGTAGATTCCTAGATCTTTATAGGAAAAAATGATTTCGTCATTATTCGTTGAGCGGATGTACTGGGCACAACGCTTGGCATCGCGGTGAGAGCTTTGAATTTCCGAGATCTGCCCGAAGACCCTTCCAAGCCCCGCATGAAAAACAAACGTCATAAGCCCCTGAATTTTTTCGTTAAAGTTCTTGAAAAATCGTATAAACTCCTCCAGAATTTGACCTTCGTTTCTTGAGTCATTGATGATAACGAGCAAGTCATACTCCATGTTTCGGTCCAATATCAAAACTTTATCGTGTAAATTTTTGACTTCCCGGTATAGCAGCCGATTGAACACCTGCCTTTTCCGGTTAAGTTCATGGAAAGGCAGAAAATCATTGGAAATCAGCAGATTAATGCACAAAAACCGGCTTTTTTCCGAAATGCCCACAAGACTTCGCTGGGGGAGAGAAAACATATCTATTCTTTGATCGAACAGCTGTTCAAGAAGATACCCTTCATAGTTATAGAGATCGGTTCTTATGCGCTCCTGCCCCATCATCTCACGGGCAAATAAACTGCAGCCCAAATCAATCGCAAGCTGATCAAGTGTGTCCAGATCTATGGCAAATACAACGAGAATTCCGATGGTGATGGTATCCGTTTGTATAGGAAACATATAAAAAGCAGTCCCGTCTGCTTCATGCCGGGCGGAGATCCCGTGAAGATTATACATAACATCTTTTAGCTCTTCTCCGTGATGGACTCTGAGTCCATTGCCCCTGTTTTCTGCTTCATCTGAAGAACTTGCCGCGATCTCAAGGTGCTCATTATACACACATGTTTCTTTTTGGACGAGCCGCGAAAGAGTCGTGTTGATTCCCTTCATCCCTGTATGGGACAAGGAGGCTGCAGCCATTTCCGAGTGAATGCGTTCTGATCGCTCCTGATGAGCAAACAGACTGGCATTTTCAATCGCGATGGTCGCCTGCGCCGCGAAGGTTTCCAAAAGCAGAAGATCACGTGAATTGAAATAAACCTCTTCAGAAAAACTGTCGATGGTCAGTACACCAATACAGCCTTCCTTGGACAAAAGCGGTGCACAAATAGTGCTCAACGGATATTGATGGGCACCGACCGCTTTATTGAACAGATTCTGATTCTCGCTTTGGATATTCTCCATCGCCCGCGTTGTATCCCTCATATGCCGGAAGATTTGCCCCTTTTTTGTACTAAAGGTTTTACCCGTCATCCCTTCATGCACATCGAGCGCTATTTTTTGCAGGTACCCCAGGTCAAAGCCGATCCCGCTTTTTACGACGAGCTTATTCCTGTTTTCATCATAAATGAACAGAATGCCGGAATTCGCTCCTTCAATCACCCGTACGACTTCCTGCATGAGTTGATGCAGCACCTTGTCCAGATCCAGCGTGGACGTCAGGACACGGGCCGCATTGATTAAACTCATTAATTGCTTTTCCGATTCCAAAAGCGGGCACCTCCTTCACTCAATAAGTAGCTTGTCACCTATTATAGGCAAACTCGGCCGCTTACGGAACCTTCTTATGCCAAAGACTCTTGTTGCTTTATTTTTTCTATAGAAACGTTCTTAACTAATGAAAAGAGAAGACAGCCCCCGATAACCAGCAAGCTGCCGGCTCCCTGTATCCATGTCAGTTGCTCACCTAACAGGAAATACGCAAGTACAGACGTAAAAACAGGATTGAAATTCAAAAAGATTCCCGATGCACCAGCCCCGAGCTTTTGCACTCCAATATTCCAAAAAAGCATGCATAAAACCGTTGAGACCACACCTGTATAAAGCAGAGATAAAGTAAAGGAAGCATTCCATTCTGTTACCGTAAAGTCCCCCGCATTAAACGGGAGTAAAATGATCAGGCCGAACACACCGGAATACAGCGTACAGATCAGAGGAGAAGCTTTCATCGTAGCCCACTTGCTTAATACCGAATAGATTCCCCAGATACATACGGCTCCCACCATCCATAGATCACCTCTGTTAAATGTCAGGGATAGAAGAGAATGAAGCTCTCCTTTCGTCAAAACGAGAAGAACACCTGAAAGTGATAGAAGCATGGCCAGAAACTGCAGCTTATTCAATCGTTCTTTTAAGAAAACAGAAGAAAATACGGCAATGGAAATCGCATTTAACGTAGAGATTAACCCTGCATTGGTAGCCGTTGTTTCATGAAGTGCCACAAACTGAAACACATTAAAAAGAACAACGCCCGTCATGCCCATCAAGAAAATAGGAATGATCGCTGCTTTTGGAGGCAGCAGTCTCTTCTCTTTCCGCCATACAATCGGAAAAAGACATACGATCGCAATCATCCACCGTAAACTGGTCAATGTCATCGGCGAAGCATGACCGACCAGCGATTTACTGATTACAAAGTTGCCACCCCAGAACAAACTTGTTAACAGAAGTAGCCATACATAGATCATTGGCACAATGAAACACTCCCTGCAATCATTTATTTAAAATGTTAACACGAAATATTAATTTCAATAATAATATTTTCAGAAATATGGTATAATTAAAATAAAGTTCATAATTATATCTAAATTTATAAATTATATTAATTTAAAATGCCAACCTTACCTATTTCTGCTAAATAAAATTAGGAAGTGAAAAAATGGATGAAATCAGAGCGTTGGACAGCGTGGACCTGCAGATTTTAAATATCCTGCAAACAGTGGACGGGATCAGTAATGCCGAGCTTGCAAAGCGGATTAATTTATCCCCTCCGGCTGTCCATATGAGGATTAAACGGCTGACCCAGGAAGGCTATATCGAACGCCAAGTCGCTATTCTCAATCAGGAGAAACTCGGGTTCGACTTGCTCTGCTTTATTTTTATCAGCACCAACCTTCATCAAACCGACAAGCTAGAGGTGCTGGAAACGGCCTTGCATGACATGCCGGAAGTGCTGGAATGCTATTGCCTGACAGGAGAATATGATTACCTTTTAAAAGTTGCCAATAAAGGGCGCAAGGATTTGGAAAGCTTTATAAAAAAATTAAACAAGCTTGGCATTTCCCGAATTCAGACCAGCCTGGCTTTAAAAGAAATCAAGCATTCCACCACGCTTCCTCTTGGAAAAAAAGAGTAAGACTTTCGCAGGTTATTTCATAAACTTTAATGCTATAATAGCTAAATGTTAATTAAGAGCGAAAGAAGTGGATGTTAGTGGAACGTTGGAAAAGAAATATGTGGGTGTTATGGATCGGTGTATTTTTTACCTCGGCCAGTTATTCAATGGTCATTCCGTTTTTGCCTCTCTTTCTTCTGCAGATCGGTGTGCGTGAAAATATCGAAATCTGGTCAGGAGTGTTGTTCAGTGCCGCTTTTTTAGCCGGCGCCATCTCTTCCCCTTATTGGGGTTTGCTTGCGGATCGGTATGGCCGAAAGCCAATGATCATCCGCGCAGGAATTGCACTCTTTGTGATTTATACGCTTACCGCCTTTGTTACCAATGCCTATGAGCTTCTGGCCTTAAGAATTATGCAGGGGCTGTTGACCGGATTTATACCTGGTTCCATTGCATTGATCGGAACCAATACCCCCAAAAAACATGTCGGCTACGCTCTGGCAATGATTTCTACGGCAACGGCTTCGGGCGGTATTGTTGGCCCGTTGCTTGGTGGGGGTATTTCAGCGCTCGTCGGAAACCGGTGGTCCTTTGCGAGCGGTGGCTTCATGGTGCTCATTTCTACCCTGCTCGTCATCTTCTTAGTGACTGAAGACAACTTTACTCCCAGTAAGGTGAAAGGATCGGTCACGAAGGATATTAAAACCGCAGCTTCTAACCGCCCGTTTATGATCGTATTGCTGCTTACGATGGTCACCGTATGTTCTCTTATGACCATAGAGCCTGTCCTTCCGTTGTATATAAAAAAACTGGGAAGCGCTGAGCATAATGTCTCCTTTTTGGCGGGGGTTATCTTTTCGTTGCCCGGGATTGCCAGTGTCTTGTTCGGAGCCTTTTGGGGCAAGCTTGGAGACAGAATCGGATTTCGCACCGTATTGATCATCGGGCTGTTTGGAGGCGGGATTGGTACTCTCGCTCAGCTGCTGTTTCACGACATCTGGGGATTTTCCATCATCCGCTTTGTCTACGGCATTTTCTTCTGTGCGGTATTCCCCGCCATTAATGGCCTTGTCGTAAAAGTAACACCTGATGATTTCAGAGGAAGAGCCTTCGGATTGAACCAGACGGCCAACCAAATCGGAGGAATGATTGGTCCAATGCTCGGCGGATTCATCGGAGGCATTTTTACCGTTCACAGCGTTTTCCTTGTGACCGGAGTATTTCTCTTGATCGCAATGGCTGTGGCATGGCGGTCGGATTGGCAAAATTCGAACCTTCAAAAGCAACAGCACTCAAGCAGTCCCTCTTTTTCGCAAAGCCACACGAAATAGAAACAAGAAACAGCCCCTTGATCGTTTGATTAAGGGGCTTTCGTCTGGAGAAATTTATTTCGGTTCAAACCATAACTTCTGTTTGTCTGTTGGATCGCCATTGTAGTTGACGAGGATTTCCTCTCCGGCTGCAATGTCTTTATAGGCATAAAACCGAATAACCAAGTCCTTCTTTTTTAATTTATACCTGGCATTTGGTTTGTACGAATGGTTAAACAAGGATCCATATCCCAAAGCGATGGCGTATCCGTCATCCCAATTGAATACGTAGTCTGCCAATACCGTTTTCAGCATATATTTGCATTCTTCTTTCGGACTCGCTATGACGGGAGCTTCATGAATCAGCTCTCCTTTTTTTATATCGCGGGTTGCAAATATACCTCTGCCAAACTGTGAACGCCCTACTTTAATCATTAGTTCACAACCCTTCTCTTTTCCCGTGATACCCTATACTATTCCTTAAGCAAAGGTCAGGTACGGAAATAAAAGAAAACGGGCCCTCAATTAAGAAAGCCCATCAGGAAGGTGCATCAAATAGTTTAAAGGGTTCCAATTCCGCGGGAAAAAGCGGGGTGAACTTCGGATCATTTTGCAATAACTCGGATACCGTTACGCATTTAAAGCCCCGTTTCTGCAGTTCGGGCAATACAATCTTCAATGCTTCGATCGTTTGCTGGCGGTTCCCTCCGGAGTCATGCAGCAAAATAATATCCCCATTTTTCACATTGGACAGGATATGGCGGGAAATATAGCCCGCTCCCGGATTTCGCCAGTCCTTTGGATCCTGATGCCAGGACCACAATATGATTTTGTATCCTTTTTTATTTGAGTATTTGATGATTTGTTTATTCAGGTTTCCACCTGGAGGACGAAACAGCTTCACTTCGTTTTTCTGTACTTTTTCAATCAGCTTTTCGGTTTTTGTTACTTCTTTTGCAAACAGCCTTTTGGAAGCATAGGAAAAATTGTGGGGATGTGTGTACGTATGATCCCCCAGCTCATGGCCTTCTCTTATTTCGCGTTTCACGATTTCCGGATTCCGTTTGATGTGCTTGCCAACAACGAAAAAGGTTGCTTTTGCATGATATTTTTTTAGAACATCCAGAATCGCCGGTGTATACAGAGGGTTTGGTCCATCATCAAACGTTATGGCCACTTCCTTTTGTGGAGAGGGGACATCCCAGATTACCTGCCCCTTTTTTTCATAATATTTCCGTTCAATTTTGTAAGCCTGTGCTGTATCCGGAAGCTGAAGCATAAGAATGCTTGCCGAAACAACCAGCATGAACAGGCAGTTTAGTGTCCGTTTTTTCATCGCCGCTTCCTCCATCCTGCTCGCTATTAGTATGAAGCCAAAGCAGCAATATCATTCCAGCGTAAACACAACCAATGAAAGAACACTAAATAAACCCTGGTTGCATCTCAGCTCCCAGGGCATTACGGTTATTTGTTTATGGCAAAATAAAACTGCGGGAATAGGGTGTTTTTTTCTCTTTGATCCGCAATTCCAATACAAAACGATAATGTGTGGCACGATGGATTTTTGTTTCAAGGGCGCTTTTCCCCTGGTTGACTGAAATGAAGGTGTCATTCGAAAAAATGATGTCTGAGGTGTCTGGCGAGGTGGGTTTGACCTGTTTTACATGAGCCTGGGCAATCCAGATGCATGATTCATTATCTGGTGATTCCAGAGGTATGAAGAAAATGCCCAGATGCTCACTGATCACAATCGGTGCCCGTTTCAGGTAACCCATAATGGCAGTAGCCCCATCCTTTCTGCCCCGGTAGCTTGAACCATAATAACGGCAATTATACTGAATGACACCTTTAGGTTTTTCACTTGTTACCAGTGTTTGATGTTTTTCAAGAACCTTCGTAAGTAATTCACCATACTCCTGAAAAATAGGAAGCAATGCCATGGTGTCTCCATGAATTTCGTACTGATTCCCCTGATTTTCTGCCTTTTTGTCCATAAACCCGTTCCCCTCTCACATTTGGAAGTAATCCAGCCCCCGTTGGTTACTCCTCTTGAATCCAGGTTAAGACAATCGCATCCCTCCTTCTCTGCGGATATGTATATCCACTTTCTTTAGTATAACAAAAATTCGGAATATTTCTACATTATTTTACAAATTTCTGTGACAAAAGACATGTTTCTATAGTCCTTCTTTTTATTTTTGCTGAAGTGTATCTGCCTTTTTGATCTGCTCCCATTGAGTCCGGGCATCTTCTTTCAACTTTTGGTTGGTGGTTGTATTCAGATCCTGTACAGTCGCCCGTACAAGGCGCTTCCCCTTAAAATCCATGAATTGGATGATAACATCATTGGTCATTGCCATGCGTTCTTTATACATGAAAAAATACCTTAATTCCTCTTCCATGTGGCTTCCCTCCATCGAAACAAACGTATGTTCTTATTTTATGTTGGCCGGATGAAGATTACAATAAAAAATCATTCATTATGGAATGGTAATGAATGGCAGGATAAAGAACCCCATTGTATATTTTGCATTCGCTTTTTTTGCTGCAGTTTACCATAATCGTGAAATGGCTGGTAAATGTTAGATTACAGCGAGTATTTCCATATTTAAGGCAGGTATCCAGTTGACCCCCGCGGGTATTTTATCCAAACGGTTAGAAACTATGGTAAAACGGGTATTTTTCAGAAAACGACTCATTAAAGGGGGTATCAATTCCATTGAAAAAAGCCATGATCATCGTAAATCCTTCTTCAGGAAAAGAACAAGCCATGGAGCTCCTGCCAGAAGCTGAAAGGGTTCTTCAGACGTTTCATGATGAAGTTCTGGTCTGTGAAACTAAAAAGGAAGGCGACGCTGCTGCATTCGCCAAGAATGCCTGTGAGCAACATTATGATACTGTACTATCAATGGGTGGAGATGGAACGGTAAATGAAGCGGTAAATGGCCTGGCCGAGCAGGAACATCGGCCACATTTTGGCATCATTCCCCTTGGAACGGTCAATGACTTTGCGAGAGCTCTTCAAATTCCGCTTGATGCCGAGGAGGCCATAAGAATTCTTCCTAATAAAAACTTTAGAAAAGCCGACATCGGCAAAATTAACCATCAATACTTTATGAATGTCCTCGCTGTGGGAGCGATTGCTGAAGCCTCGTATAATGTGAGCACTGACCAAAAAACAAAACTTGGTCCGCTTGCTTATTTTGTGGAAGGCATGAAAGCACTGGCCACTAAAACGCCGTTTTCATTAAAGATTTCCCACGAAGAGGGAACTTGGGAAGGAAATGCCTACCTTTTGGTCGCCGCGATGACCAACTCTGTCGGTGGCTTTGAAAAGCTTGCTCCCCAGGCTGAGGTGGATGATGGCAGACTTCACGTATATATCATAAAAAACATTTCACTACCCGGTACCCTGAATCTTTTTCCAAAATTATTTAAAGGGGAACTGCAAGAGCATTCCGATGTGACATACATACAGTCTTCATCCCTTGCTGTATCCTCTTCCGAAACGATGGCTGTCAATATAGACGGAGATGAAGGAGAACCCTTGCCTTTTACCGCCTCTGTCCTCTCCCGCCACATTTCTGTTTTTGTTCCGCCCAACGAAGAAGAAAAGGTTTGAAACACGAACCGCACGGATATTAAGGAAGATAAGGAGGCGTTGAATATGAGTGATCCTATTGCGTTAACCAGCATTACCATCTTTCAGGATGACACAAAAAACAAGGTCCGCAGAGCGTATATCGGAGAATTTCCTGATCCTGTTTTTTATGGCGTACATGGCGGAGTTAAACAATTTTACGGTGTGGAACCTGAGGTGGAATACCCGTCCACCCTCGACCATATTGTTGCCGCTGCCGGTGGCTGACTGACCGGTACATTAGCAGGCGCGCTGGATGCGCGTCACATACCTGCATCACCTGACACATTATCCGCTAACGTCCAAGGCATGATTGAGGCGCCGGAGGGTGTTTTGAAAATCACAAGAATTTCATGCCACTTTAACCTGAAAGTTCCCCAGGGCAAAAAAGAAGCAGCGATTCGGGCTCTCTCCGTTTTTGAACGGAACTGCCCCGTGGCCCAAACCCTTAAGGGAGCTGTAGCCATTGAAAACACCTGGGACGTTGAAGAACTAAGTTAAACAGCCTGTGTTTAAATCAAAAAATGCGGGTAGAGTATAGTACATTGATTAATTCATCTCACGGGAGGGTTTATCATGGCACAAAATAACAATCTTATCTGGAAATGAAGAGCGCGACCAATATTTCGAGGACCGCGCAGGCACAGATAAAGCCCACTTCCATGTGGTTCCTCATGAACAAGAAGGCTGGGCTGTAAAGAAAGAAGGAGAAGACGAGCCAACACACACACCCGTCTCCAAATCCGAAGCGGTAAAAGAAGCCAACCGCATGGCGGAAGAAGCCGGCACCATGGCCATCATCCATAACGAACACGGACGAATCGAAGAACAGCATAACTATGAAAATTAGAAAAAAGCGGTGGATTTTCAGAAATCCACCGCTTTTTTTGATGATTTCTATGAAGAGGATACGGTTTCTTTCTTCCCTGCACGTTCCTCTGCCGCTTTAACAAAATAGGTAAACAATCGGTGCATTTCTTCGCTCACCTCGGTCATATCCTCGGGATGCCACTGAACAGCAAGGACCCAATTTTTATTAAAGTCTTCACTTTCAATCGCTTCAATGATACCATCCGGTGCCTTGGCGGTAACTTTCATGCCAGGTGCCACTTCTTGGACAGCTCCATGATGAAAGCTGTTGACCGAGGTTTCGTTGCTTCCGATAATTTCAGCCAGCAGTGAGCCTTCCTCGATCGAGATGGAGTGGGTCGCAGCGTCCCTTGCACCATCCTGATAATGCTTAATGACCTTTTCCCTTTCGTCATATACATCCTGGTACAGAGTACCGCCAAGCGCACCATTAAGCACCTGGATTCCCCGGCAAATGGCGAAAATCGGAATCTCCTGCTCCTTGGCATACTCAATGAGGTCCATTTCGGTCTGGTCTCTTTCCGGAATGACCTTACCGAGATTTGGATGAGGTTCGGCACCGATTTGCTGGGGATCCATATCCTCACCACCGCTGAGCAGAATACCATCGCACAGAGCTGCCCATTCCCTGGCTATCTCTTTATCTGCCATTGGCAAGATAACAGGCACTCCGCCGGCCATCATTACTGATGTCGTATAACTGTAATGAAGATAGGCCGTTTCAAGACCCCCAATATCCTTCGTGGAACAGGTGATACCAATCACCGGTCTTTTATTTTCCATTCTAGCAACTCCCGTTCTGTATTTGTCATACAGACCTTTACCCTAAATCTCTGCTTTGTGAACACGTAAATTTTATCCATTTAAAAACCCGCTTTCATAGCGGGTTTTCCTTAATACCTTAAATTCAACAGCACATCCCGTACAGCTTTATCTTCCATCACCATATCTTTATATTTTCTCGTAATTTCTGTTAAAGCCACATCATGGTAGAAGAACTCAGTAAAAAACTTTACAAGCGGCTTGGATCGCGTGCGAATCGCCTGCCAAACGGTATCTTCGATGCCCGCAAAGAGCATTTCCTGCTGATCAATAATAAGGATTCGGCTTCGTTCAAGCGTTCCGTGCTGGGTATCAGGTAATAACGTGGAGACGTCGGGAATCACTGTGGAAAGCTCGCCGATTACGTGGATTTTGACATCGATACCATCGTTATATTTTTTCTCCAGCAGCGGTAAATAGGAACTCAGGTCGTCGGACCAGCCGGAAAGAATAACAGACTGTTCAGCGCCATCCAGCATGCCTTTCATCAACGACTGAATCGATTGATTATCCTTCAACGTCCAGACCCTGTCGTCTGTTATGGTTTGTTTGCTTTTGGCCTCTCTCAGCTGCTGCACATTCGCCTCAAAATCTGCTTTAAGTTTTTCAATGGCAGACTCAACCGGCAATGCTGAATAAAGGCGTTTTTTTTCAACAGTTGACTCCAAAATCATTCCCTTTTCGGCCAGACGGTGAAGCACCTCATACACCTTCGCGCGGGGAACACCGGAACCCTTGACAACACCCGTGGCATCAAGGGGTTGGTCAGAGGTGACCAGCGATTGATACACCTGGCTTTCATATTGCGTAAATCCAAATTGCTGCAGCATTTTTCTAACTCCTTGCCTCAATTTCGTAAGCTAATCATACCATAGTGCCTTCCATTTTCTACACATCAGCATTTTTGTCTTGTTTTTCTCATAAATAATGTTACTATTACAGTGGTAACTTTTTAATAAAGGATGAGTACTATGAATAAACGTGTTTACTTATTGACCATTGTTTCCTTTGTTGTAGGGATGGTCGAACTGATCATAGGTGGAATTTTAGACTTGGTCGCAAAGGATTTACAGGTCAGTATCGGGAAAGCAGGCTTTCTGATTACGGTCTTTTCTCTTGTATTTGCAGTCGCTTCACCTGTGTTGTTGATGATGACGTCAAAGATTGAGCGGAAGAAACTGACGCTGATCTCTCTCCTGATCTTTTTTATCGGGAATGCCATTGTGGTGTTCAGCCCGTCCTACAGTATGTTGTTGATCGCTCGTATTGTTTCGGCAGCAAGCGGATCGCTGCTGGTCGTTTTATGTATTACCATCGCCTCATCGATTGTCTCTGAACAATATCGGGCCAGAGCTATCGGGGTGGTATTCATGGGAATCAGCGCTTCCCTTGTGCTCGGTGTTCCGATCGGACTAATGCTTGGGAACGCCTTTGGATGGAGAGCTCCCTTCGTTCTGATTGCAGGATTAACGCTCCTTTCCATGGCTGGTGTTTATTTTTTTATGGATACCATGTTTTCAAAGCCAGCTGTTTCCCTTATGAAACAGCTCAGAACGCTAAAAAACCGCCGGCTGCTGTTCGCCCAATTAACTTCATTTCTCTTTTTGGCCGGACATTTAACGCTGTATGGATATTTAACGCCGTTTTTAAAAACAGCTCTGGGTCTGAACGGAAACTGGGTGAGCATTGTTTATCTCATTTTCGGCTGTGCCGCAGTAGCCGGAGGAGGTGTTGGGGGAACACTGGCTGACCGGATCGGCACACGGAAGTCCATCATTGGTTTTATTGTTATTTTTGGCCTCACCATGTTCGTCATCCCTTATACGACGTTTTCACTGCCCCTCTTTTTAAGCGTTATGGTGATCTGGAGCATGCTGAGCTGGGCAATCACACCCGCCATGCAAAGTTATCTTATTGAATCCTCGACGCCAGAAACATCGGATATCCAGCAAAGTCTGAACAACACCGCCCTGCACTTTGGAATTGCATTTGGATCTGCCATTGGCGGCTTTGTCATCGAACAGTCTTCTGTTGAATCCAATGCGACCGTCGGCGGTTGTTTCATTATTATTGCCCTCGCTGCCGCTCTTATTTCAATGGCGGAACGAAAAAGGCGTTTATCCCCAATTAAACATCATATGTAATGTGAAAGACACTTCGTTAAACGAGGTGTCCTTTTTAGGTATTCTCCCGAAGATTACGACTATATTGGTATAGTGACAAATAAAAGTATTGGGAGGATGCTTTGGATTTATTTAACAAACCAACTGTATCTTTACAGAAAAAAGCAGCTGACATCCGAACGTTGTTTCCTGCCACGTCCTGGATTGTTTTTGTATCCCTGGTTTCTGCCATTACTGCCCTCCTGCAAACCGCAGGAGGAGCCATTCCTGTCGCAGGAATGTTCATCAGCCCTCTTTCCACGCTGCCTATCATTGTAATGACGTTAATATCTCGCATATACGGGCTCTATACTTACACATTAACTATTATTCTTCTCGTATTCATTCAGCCTGCAGAAGTATTAATATTCACGTTTACAACTGGTTTGCTGGGCATTGGCCTGGGCTTGGGGTTTAATAAACTGAAACGGCGCTTTTTCATTGCCCTCTCAGGCTGTATCTTTCTTTTTTCAGGCATGTGTACAATGCTTTACGGATTGTCATTTCCTCTATTCGGCGCTGACTTCCCTTATCCTAAAGACAGTATTCTATTACCTGGCCTCTGTTTGTTTTCTTTGGCTTATAGCTTTGCATGGACTGAGTTAACTTTGCTTATTTTGAAAAAACGATGGAACATTATACTTTAAAAAATTTGCAAATCACTACCCGATGCTTAGGGGTGTTCGGGGCCATGCAGGTCACATATCAAAAAGGAGTTCCGAAAACGGAACTCCTTTTTACTAATCTTTTTACTTATTTCATCGCCTTTTTAATCACTTTGAAAATGTTCGTATTTTCATAAGTTCCTGCCAGCTGATCAGCTCCAGGTCCCATCGCAGTTAAAGGAACACTGACCCCGCCATGGCCTGAAGTTGTCCAATCCAATGTAAACTGATCGTTGGAATGAGCGACTGTAAATGGTCCATCTTCTTTGGAAATACCATCTCCGCTCTCGTCACTGCCGTTAACTTCCTCGATGGACAATCCGCCACACTCATGATCCGCCACTACGAGTACAAGGGTTTCCGGATGTTTTTGCGCAAACTTTTTAGCCACCTCAACCGATTTATCCAGTTGCTGTCCGGCTTTAATCATCAGCTTGCCGTTATTTTCATGAGACATTTCATCGGTGCCTTCTTCTTCAACCATCAGGAAAAACCCGCGTTTGTTTTGAGATAGCGTATCAATCGCTTTTTTTGTCATATCTGGGAGTGATACTACAGGATTGTAAAGGTCTCCTTCACCCTCCGGACGTTGTTCAAACATTTCTTCGTTGGCAAAGAGGCCAAGAATTTTGTCATTCTTTGTTTTCATTAGTCCGTCTTTATCTGTTACATATTTATATCCCATATGCTTTGCTTCCGCCACCAGGTTCCCTTGTGTTCCTTTGCTCTGCTCTTTAACATCCTTGGCAGGGTTATCCTGGAACGTTCCTGGGTTGCCTGCAGGATACCAAAAGTCTTCTCCGCCGCCGAGCAGGACATCCACTCTGCTGTTTTCAAGGTATTGTTTGGCGATATCACTTTGTTTGGAACGATCCTCCACATGAGCACCAAAAGCAGCTGGTGTAGCATCCGTAATTTGGCTGGTGGTCACAAGCCCTGTTGATTTCCCTGCTTTATCCGCCATCTCAAGCACCGTTTTAACCGGTTTCTTATCAGGATTCACCCCTATTGCTCCATTATAAGTTTTTACACCGGAAGCCATTGCGGTAGCTGCAGCGGCTGAATCGGTTACCACTGAAGTCGAACTCGTATGTACATTACCAACGTAAGGCATCTTGTTCATACTGAGGTCGCCGGTCAATCCCTTTGTTGCCAATCGGATCGCTTCCCGATGAGAAGCTCCCATTCCATCTCCTACAAAAACAATGACATTTTTCGCCTTTTTTGGATTGGTATAATGGTTGCTGCTTTTTGCATCAGCTATCTGATTAAAACCAATGGTCCCAATAAGTGCTAAAGATAAAGTGACGCCAGCGAGCATTTTCTTGTTTTTCAATTGGTACACTCCCTCATTCGATTGATATCTACTATATTAGACAATCAATGTGAAGGTAGTATGAATGTAAAATGACCGTTTTGTAAATATTACCATACACTTTGTTAATTATATAGATTATTTATTAATGGACGTCTGAAAGAAATTGTTCGAGCGTACGGACCTTCCCGATTCTTGGAAAGATAAAGGAACATGAGGCGTCATGTGCTTCCTGGCTGAATGTGGTCATGGCATCCGTGACAAAAATCTGGTTATAGCCCAATTGGAAGGCTTCCCTTGCCGTGCTCTCTACGCCGATATTTGTGGCAATACCGCATAATACAATCGTATCAATGCCCCGGCGGCGCAACTGAAGATCAAGATCAGTGCCAAAGAAAGCACCCCACTGCCGTTTGGTAACTGTGTAGTCTTCAGGCTGAACACCAAGTTCAGGAACAAATTCCGCCCAATCTGCCGTCCGTTCACCAGAAGGAGCAGGGGCATCGGTTACAGGCTGCAACGCGTCTTTTCCATCATGAAATGCCACATTGACAAAAGAAATGAATCCGTCATTCTCACGGAACAATTTCACGAGTGGAATCGTTTTTTCAACAACCTCTTTTCCCCCGGGCATCTGCACAATGCCTTTCTGCAAATCAATAATCACTAACGCTGTTTTATTAAAATCAAGTTGTAATGCACTCATCCTATTTCCTCCTTAATGGCTTCTTATTTTACGGATGCATGAAGAAGACTTGCATAATCCCGATCCGGTACCAGCCCTTCCTTTGCCGCACGGGTCAGAAGTGAAACAACCGCTTCGTACCCCGCTTGTCCAAGATCAGCCGTAAATTCATTTACATACAAGTTGATGTGCTGCTGAGCAACATCATGGGAAAGTTCACTTGCATGCTGCATCACGTACCCTCTTGATGACTCCGGGAATTCCCATGCATAGGCAACAGATGAACGAATCCAGCTTGTAATGGATTCAATGTCCATGGATTTCTTGGCGATAATGGCTCCAAGCGGAATCGGCAATCCGGTGTCTTCTTCCCACCAGTTCCCCATATCTGCCAGCAGGTTAAGTCCGTAATTCTGATACGTAAATCGTGCTTCATGGATAACAAGGCCCGCATCGATTTCTCCCGCCTTTACCGCCGGCATGATTTGATCGAACGGCATAATCACGATCTGACCAATGCCGCCAGGTACATTTTGAGCCGCCCATAAACGGAACAGCAAATAGGCAGTTGACCGTTCACTCGGAACAGCTACCTTTTTTCCCGCCAGCATTTCCGGGCTTACCTGTCCCTCTTCCTTTACGAGAACAAGAGGCCCACAGCCGCGTCCCAGCGCTCCGCCACATGGAATCAAATCGTAATGATCCAGTACCCATGGCAGGGCAGCATAAGAGATTTTTAAGATTTCCGGGCCCTCATTGCGAGCGGCCAATCCATTCGTGATGTCAATATCGGCATAGGTAACATCAAACTCGGGAGCTCCCGGCACCAATCCATGCACCAGGGCATGAAAGACAAGCGTATCATTTGGACACGGTGAAAAAGCAATATTCATTTTACTCAATTTAAAGTACCTCCATCATAACTTTACTTGCTGACGTTAATGCCTCGAGGGCTTCTTTCAGTTTCCATGCTCCGCGATCACGGGGACCCACAGCATTGGATATCGCCCGGATTTCCAGTACAGGCAAATTGTATTCTCTGGCAGCAAATGCAACACCGTAGCCTTCCATTGCTTCAGCAGCAGCATGGGGTTCAAGCTCCGCCAGCCGGTCAGCCGTATCTTGCGTGCCGGTTACCGTAGAAATCGTGAGAATTGGAGCAGTATGTACAGGCAAATCCGCATCTGCCATGGCAGAAGACAATGCGAGCACCAGGCTGCTCTCTGCGGGAATCCGTGTGGATGAGCCGAATCCCAGTTCATCTAAACTAAGAAATCCTTCAGGGGATTCGGCACCTAAGTCGGCACAGACAATTTCCTCGGCAATGACAAGGGAACCCACCTCCGCACGATCCGGAAATCCGCCCGCAATACCCGCATTGATTACCAGATCATATGTGTTGGCGTGCAATGCCTTCATGGTATTAATGGCTGCTGCGACCGGACCGACTCCGGCTAAGACCACATCGACCCTGTTGTCCTGACACCCTCGCTCTACGGCTTCTTTTTCCTGTTGTACAGAAGTCATCACAAGAATACGGCCATTTAATTTATTCATGTATTCGCCTCCTGTCTTTAAATGCTTTTCCCGTTGGCTGTTAAGGTAATCTGTTCTTGCAAGTGGTTGACTTTCGTTTCAGGATGCTCGCTTTTACCGGCGTAGACGCCTACTTTCGCAGGGCGGGCGCTGAACCCCTCTGACGCAAGCGCCTGTGTGTCTCACCTGTCCCGCATATCCTGCAGGACAAGGAACACTTCGGCAGCGAGACATCGCACGAAGAAAATGTGAAGTTCATTTTCGAGGAGTCTCGCACCTTTCACTCCAATCAACTTGTCAAAGAAGATTTTAATACAAAAAGATCTCCACAACTACAAGCTTCTAGGAAAAAGTCCTCGTTTAAAAGGTAGCACTTAATCGTGTTTTCTTTCCACTTTGATGCTTTTTTGGACCTTATCCATCTGCATAAATTATACCGTTTGGAAGACGCTAATGTCGTATAGAAAATGATGGATACGGAGGTATTGTCATGGATCATGTGGAAGGAAGCGCTTCTACCAACAAATACATACCTGTAAGCTCGGTCACGTCCGGGGAAGGAAAAGAAGTGGCACCAGGCCTTTACTGCTACACCAATCAAATCGTAAATTTGTGTTTTGTTGAAGATCAGAAAAGTAAAAACAGCTGGGTGCTGGTGGATGCCGGCATGCCGGATAGCACAGAAAAGATCATCGCAGAAGCGGAAGAGCGTTTTGGAAAAGAGACCGTGCCAAAGGCGATCATCCTCACACACGCCCACTTCGACCATATTGGAGGAATCATCGGTTTGTTGAAACGATGGGACGTCCCAGTTTATGCACATTCGCTGGAACTTCCGTACGTGACTGGCAAAAAAGATTATCCCAAACCCGATCCGTCAGTGGAAGGCGGGATGGTAGCAAGAATGTCTTTTTTATTTCCCAATGAAGCGATCAACCTGGATAAACAGGTGCATCCCCTGCCTGAAGATGGCTCAGTTCCCGAACTTCCGGAATGGCGCTGGGTGCACACGCCCGGTCATACGGAGGGCCATATCTCTCTTTTTCGTAAAGCTGACCAGGCATTGATTGCGGGAGATGCTTTTATTACCGTCAAGCAGGAAGATCTATACAGTGTAATCACCCAGCATCTCGAAATCAGCGGGCCACCGCGTTACTTTACTCCCGACTGGACGGAAGCCTGGAAGTCGGTAAAGAAACTGCACTCTCTGAATCCCCATACCGCCGTAACGGGACATGGCCGGCCGGTCTCCCGGGAATGGCTTGACGAAAACCTTACGAAATTGGCCCGGGAGTTTGACCGGATTGCGATCCCCGACTATGGAAAATATGTGGAAGGCAACCAACTCGAGCAATAGAGAGTAAAAGGGGCTGTCCAGAAAGTCAGTGTAAACTGACTTTCTGGCAGCCTTTTTTTAAAATACTATAAAAAGTACACAAAAAAATCGTCCTCTTTAGTAAAATGAAAGTTACCACACCAACATCTTCACGAAAAGAAAGGACGATTTTTTATGCGCAATCTTACGATTACTACTGAAAATTATACCACGCAAACGAGCCTTCCTCTAGGGGGAATCCAAGAAAGTTCTTCTACTAAACGAAAATTAGCTCCCACCTTCAAACCGTACGATAACCAACAAGTTCAAATGATCTTTGATCTGCAGGAATGGATTCCAGCCCACCATGTGGCACGTGTAATTGATGAGATGGTGGAGGGCATTCCTGATGACCGGCTATTTTCTTATTACTCCGGCGGTGGACGGAGCTCATATCACCCAAAAATGATGGTGAAAGTCCTCCTCTATGGGTATTCACAGAAGGTCTATTCGTGTCGCGGAATTGAAAAGCTGCTTCAGGAAAATCTTCCGGCCATGTGGCTCGCAGCCATGCAGAAGCCCGATTTCCGAACGTTGAACGACTTTCGCGGCCAACGGATGAAAGCCTTGATGGATGAACTGTTTGAAACCATGATCAGGCAACTCATCCAGGACGAGTATATTACGATGGATCACTACTTTTTGGATGGTACAAAGATCGAAGCCGATGCCAATAAGTATTCTTTCGTGTGGAAAAAATCCACCGTGAAACATGAAGCGAAGTTGAAAGAGAAAATTCAAGAAACGCTGCACCACATCAACCGCCTCACTGAATTAGAAGCGTTGCCAGAAGGAGATGAAACCAGCGATGAGCTCTCCCTTCCATTAGAAGAAGCCGCAACGATTCTCGATGAAGAAGTCACGTCCCTGACGGATGCGATCGAGAAGGAAACGAATACCGAAAAACGCAAAGAGATGCGTAAGAAGCGCAGTATCTACAAAAAACCCTTGAAGCTTATTCGTCACGATTTCTTGCCTCGTTTAGCCAAATATAAGGAACAGAACGAACGGTTTGGAGACCGGAACAGTTACTCCAAAACCGATACCGACGCCACCTTTATGCGCATGAAAGAAGACCACATGAAGAACGGCCAGTTGAAACCCGGCTACAATGTACAGATGGCGACCGAGAACCAATTTGTTTTGTTTTATTCCCTTCATCAACGCCCGACAGATACGCGGTGTTTCATTCCTCATTTAGAGAAACTGGCCGCGTCTTCTTTACCGATGCCGAAAACCGTGATTGCGGATGCCGGTTATGGCAGCGAAGAGAACTATTTGTTTGCGGTCGGAGAAGAAACAGAACCGCGATTTGATTTTCTGATTCCCTATGGAAGCTATTTGAAGGAACAAACCCGAAGCTATAAAAACGAGATCAAAAACGCAAAGAACTGGGTATATGAGGAACTCGATGATTGGTTTATCTGTCCCAATGGCAGAAGGGTACCGTTTAAGAAATATCTGAAGAAAAAGAACCGATCCGGTCTGGAACAAAGTTTCAAGATTTATGAATGCGAAGATTGTACGGATTGCCCGTTTAAAACCAAGTGCACCAAAGCGAAAGGGAACCGCCAGGTGCATTGGAACACGATCTATGAAGAAATGAAGGCCAAAGCAAAAGCAGCCCTTGAATGTGAGGAAAAAGCCGCGATTTATGCCCGACGTAAAGTCGAAGTGGAAAGCGTCTTTGGCCACATCAAGGGCAATCGGTCGTTCCGCAGGTGGTCGTTGCGGGGACTGGACAAGGTACATGTAGAGTTTGGAATCGTGGCATTGGCCCACAACCTCCTGAAAGTAGCAGGCATTCGCCTGACTACTTTCAGGAAAAAAGAACAACCAAAAAAAGCAGGACGGAAAAACTTATCGTTTTTCCGTCCTGCTTTCATTTTAGGGACTTATTGGACAGCCTCTTTTCTTTTTGCCACCTCTTGTTCTGCTCTTATTGATGTAAAAAGAAAATAGAGGCCCGGAATGAAAATAACAGTACCTGCTACTGCAAAACTCTGGCGTGTGGTAAGGTGCAAATATCCGGTGGAAGCAAATAATATCCCAAGAGGCATTGCTGCACGCATCATCAGCAAGCGTACGGCACTCAGCTGGGCAATTCGGTCACGCTTCGCTTCCTGCTGGAACAGAGCTGAACTTTGGGCATTAAAGAGAGGAAAAACCAAACCGCCGAAAAGTTCGCATCCCCAGGCCAGCCATACGTGATCCACTGGAAACAGCAGTAAAAAAGAGAGTCCTCCTCCTGCCAACCCTGTATACATGACTACCGGATTCTTAGGAAGCCGGGACAGAAGAAGACTTCCAATCGCATAGCCAACGGGGAAAGCACCGGAAAATACGGCATACTCCCATCGTTCTCCTCCCATTTCTCCCCGAATAAAAGGAACGCTGAGCACAAGTGAGGCTCCCACCGCAAACTGCACACTGGATGACAGCAAGGTCAGCTTTAGCAATTGGGGCTGCTGGAAAAACGAATGGTAACCTGCCTTCATTTCAGACCACCAAAACTTCTTCGTCCAGATGGCTGCTTTTGTTATTGATTGTGATTGTATAGCACTCAAAGCGAAAAAGCTGAGGAAAAACAAAGCAGAAGAAAGAGCATAGAGCACGGGCAGCGGAAAGGCGAGCAATAACAATGAGACAGCTCCTGGCGCAAGAAAACTCATGATCCTCATGGTTCCATCAAGCAAACCGTTGGCTTCAGCGAGCTCCCTTTCTTCGCACAGCTCGGGCAAAATGGAAAAAGACAGACTGGCATACACTGGCTGCAGCAAACCTAGGCTGCATTGAAGGATCACCAGTCCGGCAATCATGCTGGTATGTGATTGAAAAAGCCAGCCAGCCAGGGGAAACAGATAGCCTCCCATCCGAACCAGCTGAATAATTTTCAATGCCTTCCCTTTATTAACCTGGTTCAAGTAAGGAGCACTGATCCCCTGCAGCACAAGAGAAGGAATAAAATACACGAGCCACAGTGTTCCCATCCATTCTTTTGACCCTGTTAATTCGAACAGCAGCAGGCCATTAATGATTCCACCTGCTGCCCCTCCAAATTCCGAAATCATCTCCCCTGTCCATAGCGCATAAAAGGAGCGGGAATACCTTCTCATCCCTTCAATCCCAAGTACTCATTCAGTTTACCGGAAAATCGTTGGATGGTATCTGTATTAGCCCGGTAAACCCCTTTTTCAACAGAAACAAATGCTGCCGACTTCAAGATGGAGAGCTGATGATGAAGCGTGGTTTTGGAAATCTGAAACTGACCGCTCAATTCCTGAAGAGATAACTGCCCTTGCACAAGGGTAAGCAATAGCTTTAAACGAAGCTCGTCCCCTAAAGCTTTGTGCCCCCTGATGAGGACCGAAGAAGGCTGGCCGGATTCGGTTAAATATTCTTCGTTCACCGGGTAGAATAAAAGCTTTGTATCCACTGTGCGAAGCGAAAGTACCCATGGGCGGTACGAGACATGAGGCACCAGCTTCACATGCCAGACGGATGGCTCGGGTAGATACTCAGCTCCTCCGGTGACCCGTTGAATTTCATCCACCGGTTGATCCCGGTTCAATCTCTGATTTTCTTTTTCCTCAAACCTAAGGGCCTGCATCCATTTTTCCCATACCGGCTGGGTGCGGATAAAATCATGCCACTCCTTCGTCACTGTCTTCATTAAGGAAAGGATATCTTCAATGGCCCACTCTCCCAGCAGCCTGACATAGCCCTCCAGGTAGTCGTGTCCTTTAAAAAATTCCGCATACCGGGTAAAGCATGCTTTATCCGTATAGTTGAGCACAGTGTCTTTCCGATCGCCCTCTGTTTTTTGATTATGATAAGGAAGCAGGACTTCATATAAAGTTTGGTGTGATTCCTGATCCAATGCATTCAAAAAATCCTGAATAGAAATGGCACTCCAATGATTTTGAAGCAGCAGCATGCCGTACCATAAATTCGTTTCCTGTATTTCTTTTAGTGCCAGAAGAAGCTCCGGACTCATGGTGTTCTTCCATGTTTTCCATTGTTCATCAAGTTCAAAGGTATGTCTGAGTTGCGCGTATGTATAACCTGAGATGCCAAGAAGGACCTCCCAAACCTGTGACGATTCTACCGTTACATTCACGGTCTCTGCCGGCTGGGAAGCTAACAGATAGTTCATGTTCATCACTTCCTCTCGTTGAGTATTATTCTAAATTATACGAATAACTAATTCAATAATTTTCGAATCTAAAATCCAAAAAAGCACAAACACCCGGATGGCGTTTGTGCTCTTCGTGCGTTTATTGCTCTACTTTTTCTCTTTTTTGTTGAATTTGCTTTTTATGCGCATGCGTATGGGCGGTAAAACGGTCTTCCTCGACCTGTTCGGACATTTTCATACCATGGGCGACCATGGCAGAAGCTACTTTTTTTAAGCCCATTTGATCTTTTTGATAAACGAAGGAAGCTCTTGTAGAAACAGAAGCGCCAGGCTCCGTCACATAAGGGACCACACGGTAATCTGCCTGCCATTGTGCAGGAGTTACACGGCAGCGGACATATCCTCTGTAATCGTTGAAGAATTTAATGTGCGGATTTTGTTCCAAAATATGATCGGTATCCTTACGCTTGTCTGCGCCGTTGCCTCCTGAAGTAATTGAGGTCCCCACAAATTCAACACCAAACACCTTTGATTTCGGATCATCAAAATTGATAAGCAGGTTGTTTGCCCAGTTCGCATGAACGTCCCCAGTCAATACGATCAGGTTGTTCAAGTTCTTGGATTTGACGAAATCAAGGACACGCTGGCGCTGCGCTGGGTATCCATCCCAGGAATCCATGCTGTAAACCGGTGCAGCTTTCGTCCCAAAGTTCCACTGCGAAAAGAAGATTTGCTGAGCCATCACATTCCAGTGTGCTTTGGAGGCGCTCAGATTGTTAAAGAGCCATTGCTCCTGTTCTTGCCCCATCAATGTACGGCTTGGATCCAGAGATTCCTCTGAAGGTGGCTTGTTTCCATCTCCATTCGCCTGATCGGATCGGAACTGCCGTGTATCAAGCACATTAAAGGAAGCCAGATCACCATAATCAAAATGGCGGTATAGCTGCATGTCCGGCCCGTTAGGTAAAGAAGACTTGCGAAGAGGCATGTGCTCGTAATAGGCCTGGTAAGCCGCAGCCCGGCGAATGATGAAGGCTTCCGGAGATTGGCCTTTTTCTGGAATATTATTTGCATAGTTGTTTTCTACTTCATGATCATCCCAAGTAACTACCCAAGGGAACGCAGCATGGGCGGCCTTCAGGTTTGCATCTGAACGGTATTGGGCATGACGGTTGCGGTAGTCATTCAATGACATGATTTCAGCACTGCTGTGAGTTCGAACATTTCCTGTCGCTGCTACATATTCATTTGGACCATATTCGTAAATATAGTCCCCAAGGTGGAATACCAGATCAAGATCCTCTTCAGCCATATGTTTATAGGCAGTATAGAAACCATGCTCATATTGCTGGCAGGAAGCGAACGCAAACTTGAGTTCTTTGACAGATGCACCTGGGGCAGGAAGGGTTTTGGTGCGGCCGACAGGACTTAATTCATATCCGCTCTTGAAACGATAGTAATACACATGGTTTGGCTTAAGGCCAGTGACTTCCACATGAACGGAGTGACCAAGGTCCGGTCTGGCGAGTTCAGTTCCTTTCTGGACAATATTTCTGAAACGTTCATCTTTTGCGATCTCCCATCTCACTGGAACCGCCTGGCGTTTCATTCCTCCGCCATTTAAGGGATCGGGCGCAAGGCGTGTCCAGAGCACCACGCCATCGGAAAGCGGGTCACCTGATGCTACACCGAGTGTAAAGGGATAGCTTTCGAACTTTGGAGCGGCGTTTACTTCAAATCCACCGATCGACTGTGCAAGAACTGCCCCGAGTGACAGCCCGGCAATTTTACCGGTTCCTCTAAGAAAGCTGCGGCGGTCGAATTTTTTGTTTTCATGTTCCTCAGTCAATTTCTTGATCAAATCCTCCACGTGCCTTTCGTCTGCCATAACAATTCCCCTCTCTTAATGAAAAAGTAGCGTACGAAAGTCAGTATAAAACGTGAATATGAATCTGCTGTTAAGATGTGTAAACCTGCATGAAACGACAAAAAAACAAAAAAGGACAATAATCGCAGGACTATTTTCCTTCTCAGCAATTTATCCATTCAATTTGGTGGTTTTTATCGAGAAAAGAAAAATTTTCTGCAGTGGTTAACAGGGCTTAAGTCACACGTTTTTTAACATTCGCTTCAAAATAAACTAACATATGGAAACCAAAAAACCACCAGGCAGTGTTGGCCACCTGGTGGTTCTTGACCAAAATCTGTTGTTTATGAAGGTTTTTTTAATTCTATGACGTTGCTTTCCTGCTTCTTCTGTTTCTTCCTGTAAACGATTTTGGAAAGCGTAATGCTGAATTCGTATAGGATCAAAAGCGGGATCGTTACAAGAAAATCAGACATAAAATCAGGTGGTGTGATAAGAACAGCGACCACGACAAGACCAAAGTAAGCAAGTTTCCTTGCCTTGGACAAAAGCTTCGGATTCACCAGTCCAATCGATGTAAGAAACATGACGACCAGCGGGATTTCAAATAAAAAGCCAAACGGCAAGGTAAGATTGATCATGAACTTAAAGTATTTTTCCGATGTAAAAAACGTTTGAAACTCACCGTCTGACAGCTTCATTAAAAAATCAAGCACCATCGGATAAACCACAAAATACCCGAAGGAGAGCCCGGCAATAAATAAAAGGAAAAGAGCAGGGATATATGAGAGTGCAGTTTTGGATTCATTTTTGGATAACGCCGGGCTGACGAAAAGCCACGTTTGATAGGCGGCCACCGGAATCGTCAATGCAATGGAAATGACCCCCGATATCATAAAATAGACCCAAAGAATATCACTTGGTCCCAAAACTGCCAGTTTGGCATCGAGATCACGAATCAGCCAATGGTAGATATCCTGAACGTAGATAAACGAAACAATGAAAAATACCGCGAACGTAAGCAGTGTGATAATAATCCGCTTTCGTAATTCTCCCAGATGATCAATAAGAAGCATTTCTGCATCTTTCATAATTTCACCTCATCATATAAGAGAAAGGAGATGACTGCTTTCCGCCATCCCCCGCTCTATTATTTTTGCTCTGCTTTTTCTTCCTTTTCATCAGTGTTCATTAAGTCCTTGGCAGAATTTTTAAACTCTCGCAGCGTACTTCCGAATGCCCGTCCAATTTCAGGCAGTTTAGCAGGTCCAAAAATGATTAACGCAATAACAAGTAGAATAATTAATCCGGGAATACCAATATTTTGGAACATAGAAAGCCCTCCTTAGAATGTAAATCCTGTAATTCCCTCCACAGAAGCCGCGGTTCGTCACGTTGATTCTCTATTTAACCCCTCCCGCTTATGTATCCTTCTCCTCCACCTTAAACAAAGATTATTGAGGCAATATAAAGAAAAATTTAACAAATTATAAAAACTGGAAGGAAGAGGATTTACATAACAAAAAAACCGCTGATTAAACAGCGGTTACTCAAAAAGCGGAACAGCCAGATCTTTTCCGTTCATGCTTAAAGCCGTGTGAAGCTGGCCTCTGTGATGATATATATGTGCCAGAATTTCTAACATCCATTCATAACGGGAATAAGAAACACCCCACCAGGAGGTTGTCACTACTAACCAGTCTTCCTCCCGGTAGTGGCGAATGCTGTCCTTCAAATATTCAAAATGTGAAATGAGCAGTTCCTTGATCTCTCTTGGCGTTTTGGGATTATGCTTCGAATAAAACTTCTCCATCTCCTTCTGTCCCGCCTCATTCATGATAAAAACGTCTGCTTTATAAATCATGCTTATGTGAGTCAACAAATCTTTTACATTTCGTTTATTTTCTCCTAAAGAGATATCCAAATCACTCGCTTCCATCGAGTCTATAAGATTTAGAATGGAACGATTGGCAATCTCCAGTTGGTGGAGAATCGGTTTTATCCTATTCATATATATGATATCCTCTCTTTTTACTTTCGTGACACATTCGGCTGAGGATCTGCTTCCATCAAAAAATCTACCAGATGAACTGCCCGTACCTCTTTATCCAGACCAGCCCGTTGAATGCCAAGTTTCATTTGCAAAAGACATCCGGGATTTGTCGTCACAATCGTGTCTGCTTTTGTTCTTTTGGTCTTCTCCATCTTTACATCAAGAATCTGCATGGAATCCTCATAGTTCACAATGTTATAGATACCCGCAGAGCCGCAGCAGCGGTCATAACCGGCCATTTCCCTGTAGGTAATACCCGGTATTGCCTCCAGCAAAGCCAAAGGTTCGGATGTTACGTTCTGAACGTGTGTCATATGACAGGAGGATTGGTAGGTCACCGTCTCATTCACTGGGTGACGAAATTCCAGACCATCAAGCTCAGCCAAAACGACAGTCACATCCCGCGATTTTTTAGAAAATTTTTCAGCCCGCCTATTCCAGTCCGGGTCATCTTTTAGTAAATGGTCATATTCAAAAAGCATAGCTCCACAGCCGCCCGCATTATTTACGATATAATCGACATTTTCTTTCTCAAACACCTCAATGTTTTGTTTGGCCAGTTGGCGTGCCTCTTCAAGCTTGCCCGTATGTGCGTGAAGTGCACCGCAGCATGTCTGGGCTTTTGGAATGACCACTTCTGCTCCGGCTCTTGAAAGCAATTCAATTGTGTTTTTATTGGTCTGATGAAACATACTGTCCATGACACAACCGCTGACGAAGCCTACTCTCATTTTGGGATTACGTTTCGCCTTTACATGGCGAGGCGAGTTTCTTCTTTCAAATGGCGAGGCAACTTTAGGCAATACCGCTTCGAACTTGTCGAGATGAAGCGGTGCCATAGCGGTCATTCCCGTTTTGCGAGCAATCGCCTGCAAACCTGTCTTTTGATAGAACCAGGTCGCATTTCCTATCGCATTCATCCATTTTCTTGAGGTGAAGAGGCCGTTAAATATTACGTCTTCTGTTACCTGCTGTTTTTTTGTTTTCTTTTCGTGATCCTCCAGCACGGATTTGGCTCCTTCAAGAATTTCGCCATACTGGACATTTGTCGGGCAAACGGTCTGGCATGCCCGGCATCCAAGGCACTTTTCAATCGGTTCCCGCATGGTCTCCACATCGCTTTTTCCTTCAGCCACCATTTTCACCAAATTGATTCTGCCCCTTGGCGAGTGGGTTTCTTTACCCATCGTCTCATAGGTTGGACAAGCGGGAAGACAATAGCCGCACTGAACACAATCGAAGGTCTTTTCATAATGCAGTTGTGTTTTTAACGTATCCATAGATTTACTCATCTCGCAACACCAGCTTTTTACCCGGTTCAGGAAAAATCTTGCCCGGGTTCATGATCTGATTGGGATCCCATGCATCCTTCATACGCTTCATCATATCAAGACCAATGGAACCAACCTCCATTTCCATGAATGGAGCTTTCATTGTTCCAATCCCATGCTCGCCTGAAAGCGTTCCCCCCAATTCAATCGCTGCTTTAAAAATTTCCTCCACGGCCTGCTCCACGCGTTCCATTTCTTCCAAATCTCTTTTATCACAGATGATGTTGGGATGAAGGTTCCCGTCTCCTGCATGCCCAAATACGACAAGATCAACGTAAAACCGGTCCCTGATTTCTTTAAGCCGCTGAAACATCGCGGGAATTTTACTTCTTGGCACCGTCGCATCCTCCGAAACTTTCGTCGGTTTCTTTCTCACTATTGCCGGCGAGACAAGCTTTCTCGCCTGCCACAGCTTTGCGGCCTCCTCACCGCTGCCCGCAACATTGACAGAGTGTGCCCCCGCCCCTTTGCATATGGAAGCCACCTTTTCGATTTCTTCTTCAATTGCCTTTGGATGCCCGTCCAGCTCAATGAGCACGATTGCTTCCGCCGTTACGGGAAGCCCTAAAGGCTTATAGTCTTCCACCGCCATGATGCATGCCTGATCCATCAGTTCCAATTTGGAGGGCAGAATTCCGGACGTGAGCACCTTTGTGATGGCCTGTCCCGACGTTACCAAATCATCGAAAATGATCATGGCCGTCCTGGTGGCCTGAGGTCTTGGAACAAGTTTCAGCGTAGCCTCCGTTATCACACAAAGGGTTCCCTCGGAGCCAATAATGAGTTTCGTAAGGTCATAGCCGGTCACATTCTTGATGGTTCGTCCTCCCGTCCTCATCACGTGGCCTTCAGGCGTCACAATTTCCAAGCCAATGCAATAATCCTTCGTTACTCCATATTTCAATCCTCTCGGGCCACCTGAGTTTTCCGCCAGGTTACCGCCAATAGTGGAGACATGTGAACTGCTTGGATCAGGTGGGTACATCAGCCCCAACTTTGCAGCAGCTTCGTCAATCTTTGACGTTAATACACCCGGAGACACCACCGCAACCATATCTTCAGGATAGATTTCGAGCGTGTCGTTCCATTGGGAGCAATCCAGCACAATCCCGCCGTTTACAGGCAGCGGACCGCCGCTTAACGAGGTCGATTGCCCACGTGGATAAACGGGAATGCCCTCACGATTGGCAAGTTTCATTACTTTAGCCACTTCCTCCGTTGAACGAGGCTGCACGACGGCATCCGGCATATACGTGCCAAAGGATGCATCAAACGAATAACTGAGCCGGTCACTTTCTTCGAGCAGAACTCTACTTTCGCCCAAAATGGCCTGAAGCTCTTTTTCATGAACTGAAGTCATTGTTTTCATGGTATCTTTCACCTTTTCTGCCATTAAGCTTATACTTGGTCTTGTTTATACATCTTCACGATTCTATTAAAATAACCTTCTCGTTACTGTCTTTTTTATTTTTCCCGTGTGGCCGTACTTCTCAATGGGAATAACCATACTAGATCCCTAAATTGGAGGCTTGAGGCATGGACTTCAAACACATATTAAATCAAACCGATCACCGGCCATTCCCACTTCCCCGAGGACCATGGATCGCAACCCAGAGATGGAATCATCTTCTATACGCTCATTGGCCCGTCCCTGTTTCCGTCCTTCGTGAAAAAATACCCTCCTGCCTGGAGATTGATACATATGACAACCAAGCATGGATTGGCGTAATCCCTTTTTACATTAATGAATTCCGTCCAAGATACCTGCCCCCTTTTCCCTTTGCACATGCGTTTCCCGAGCTGAATGTGCGAACATATGTGAAATACAAAGGAATACCAGGCATCTTCTTTTTTAGTTTGGATGCCGGCAGCCACCTGGCTGTAAAAGGTGCCCGTTCCTTTTTTTATTTGCCGTACCGCTATGCCAAAATGAACATTGAGGTCACTGATGAACATGTTCATTACTTGAGCAGACGGCAAGAAGTTGAAGGTACAAAAGCAGATTTCCTTGCCCACTACAAGCCAGTATCAGCCCCTTTTTACAGCAATAAGGAGTCTCTGGACTATTGGCTGGCTGAGAGATATCGCTTTTATAACGAGCACACCAATAAACTGTATTATCTAGATATCCATCATCAGCCATGGACTCTTCAACAGACAGAGGCTGAAATTCAGATTAACTCGGTAGTCACCGCAAGCTCCGGCATTGAGCTGCCAGCTACTCAACCTGTGCTCCATTATTCCAAAACCCAAAAGGTTCTATTTTGGCCCTTGCGCCAGATGGAACTTTAAAAAAGGACTATCCGGGAAATCACGTGCACAACGGATTTTCCGACAGTCCTTTTTACTATTTAGTGCACCAGCTTCTCCGGCGGAAGATAGGTAACTGTTGTGTTTTTCTTTATACGATCTTTCACACCCAAGGGTACTGGTATAAATGTTTCAGCCATCTCTACCGGCATCCATAATACTTCCTCAATCTCGTCAGGAAACTGAATTTCGATTTTACCCCCTGTTATTTTCCCGGTAAACACAAAGAAAACCACATGATGTCCTCTTGCTTCAAAGAACTGCTCACTAATCCCAAAAACATTTCGCACGTCGATTTCCAATCCTGTTTCTTCTTTCATCTCACGAATCGCTGCTTCCTCCAGCGTTTCCCCTTCCTCTACTGCTCCTCCCGGAAGCGTATAATAAGAGGATTCATCGCCAAAGTTTTTAACCATCAATATCTTTTCGCTCGTTTCATCAAACAGCAAAACATACACTACATCAACTCGTTTCATGGGTAGGCTCCTTCTCAAATGTTGGTCCATTTTACTATTCTTCAAATGGAAAGGAAGCCCTTCTTTCCACTAAAAAACCCACTCCAGTGAAGTGGGTTTTTTAAATTTTATTTTTTATTCACGAAGTCACGATCCAGGTCATGGTGAACCTGTGTCGCAGGTACTTCTGGTCTTGGAATATTGCCAAGAGGTTCAGGGTTCTCTAAATATTTGAAATCGCCTGTGCCATCCGGTGCACTGCCCGTTGCCCAAAGGCCTTCAGATGATTCTTGTCCATCAGACAGATTCCAGAATTCCAGGCCATGCTCCTGAGCTTCCATCTCCGCTTCCGGAGGGAATGAAGCCGGAACAACAACACCGTTCTTTTCTTCTAGTTCAGCTACTGCGGCCATCCACTGATACTGGTGGTAACGGTCACGTGCCAGCATTTTACGGAACGTGGCCCTTACGCCTTCATCCGTTGTCATATGATAGAGTCGAGCGACCTGCAACCGGCCCTGTGTTTCCGCATGCAGGTTGGATCGCATGTCCGCCAGTAAATTTCCGCTCGATACAATATATGCCCCACTCCAAGGAACACCATTTGAATTAATCGGCATTCCGCCAAGACCGCTGACGATCAGATGCTGCGGATCGACGCCACCCATAATGGCTGCCAGTTGCGGATCCTTTGCGGCTTCTGACTGATCCTCTGGTGTAGCACCATCCATCAATTGGCTGATGAGCGCACAGAGCATTTCAACATGTCCGATTTCCTCTGTACCAATATCCATCAGCATGTCTTTGTATTTCTCTTCGCCTCTGCAGTTAAAGCCTTGAAAGAGGTATTGCATCATGACGGTCATTTCTCCAAATTGGCCGCCGAGCACCTCCTGAACCCTTTTCGCCAGCATTGGATCTGGACGTTCAACCTTTACTTCAAATTGCAGTTCTTTTTGATGTCTAAACACTGTTCGTCCTCCTTTAAAATGGGTTTATTTGGTTCCATGGTCAAATTACCCCAATCCCCCGAAGACAAAACTAAGGATTCACCTGTTTTTAGTCAGATTTTTGAATAATCCCCATAGTTCCAATAAACACTAACGATAGCTTACAAGGAAAGATGCAGGGACATGGAACAAAAAAAGAACTCAAAGAGCAAGAGCGAAGAAGTTGCGAAAAAAACTATGAACCCTCTGATTACAGCAGCCAGTCGGAAACTGATCAAGGCCTTGCCATTACCCATGAGCAAGTTAGTGATGATTATATGGAAGGTACATTGATGGTGTAATGGAAAACGTCGAGGGGAAAGATATCCCGCTCCAACGCAAAGGCCATGACATTTATAAAAAGAAATAAGAAACGACAAAAGCCTGCAAACATCAACAATCGATGCCTGCAGGCTTTTCACTTTAATTCCCCAAACTCTTGATGTCCTGGTAGATCTGATTAATGTCGCTCACCTGTTTCTTGAGGGGATGGTCCTCGATAAAGGAAGTATCCAGCTTTCCTTCCCTGATGTTTTTCAGGTACAGATCAATTCCATCTTCAAGCGACTGGGCTTTAGACTCCATCTGTCCATGCAGCTCCTGCAGGTTATCCGGAGGTGTCAAACCGCTAAATTCCTGAACGTCTGATTTCATCTGTTTCAACTGGCTTTCCAATTCTTTTCGTTTACTTTCATCATTCACTGCCTGCTTGACAAGGTCTGTCGTCTCACTGCTGAAAGTGGAGACTTCCCCTGCAAACTCTTTGGCCTCTTTTACATAATTGACTGTGTTGGCTGTATCTGTAACGGCTGAACACCCAGTAAGGGCAAGTAGTCCTGCAATCAGACTGATCTTTTTTAAAAGCATACTTTTCCTCCTTGGCTGGTTTCATCCTCATAGTATCCTTACGTAACAGCTTTAGGTTAAGTTTCATTTATAGAAATTTGACACAAAAAAAGAAACTTCGTTTAAAGTTTCTTTTCCGCTTTCCTATTCAGGATGGAATACAGCTCATCCAATTTACAAATTTCATACGTGGGCACAATTCCCGAATCGTTTGGTTTCTCTTCAGGATTAAACCAGCATGTATCCAAACCTGCCAGCTCGCCGCCTTTAATATCGGAATGCAAGGAATCCCCAATGATCAGAGTTTCTTCCGGTGTAAATCCCGGAACCCGTTTAAACACATAATCAAAGTACTCTTTCATCGGCTTTTGATACCCGGTGTCTTCTGAAACAAAAACCCCTTTGAACAATCCGTGCAAACCTGATCCTCGCAGACGTTTATCCTGCGTTTTCGAAACACCGTTCGTTACGATGTAAACATGATAATGGTCCTTCAGCTCCGTGATCAATTCAATCGCCCCGTCTACAAGATGAAATCCCTCATCCAGAAAAGCACGGTAGCTTTTTTCCATGGAAACACCGTCGGCTTCATGACCATACTCTTTCATAAAAAGGGCAAAGCGCGTGTTCAGCAGTTCAGTCCGTTCGATTTCTCCCTCTTCAAACGCCTTCCATAAGCTTCTGTTCAGCTCTCTGTAATGCGTTTCCATTTCATCTGAAAATGGAAGCTTTTCTTGTTCAAACAGCATGCGCAATGCCGCTTTTTCCGTTGCTTTAAAATCCAAAAGGGTATCATCTGCATCAAATAACAGTGTTTTGTAGGTTCTCATGAGGCCATCTCCTTTTGCTGGTTTTCTTCTCTGCTGTTGGATTTAAATAAAACGATTCCTGCAATAATGATCAGCACACCAATCAGCTGTTTAATTGTGAACGGGACAGGTTTCAAACCTAAAAAACCGTACGTATCCATCAGCAGAGCAAATCCAAGCTGAGAAGCCATGACAATTGAAATGGCAACAGTTGGCCGTAGCCTTTTCATGCTCTGAACGACACACGTAACCACTCCAACACCGATTAGCCCGCTGAACCAATACCACGTTTGCATCGGATGAAAAGCAAGGATTCTGCTGCCCTCAAAGACAAATCCGAGCGTCAGGGATGCAAGAAAGCCAAGGCACAACACCAATGTTGTTGTCGCCCAGGAATTTGCATGCTCATTTACTTTGCTGTTAAATATATTCTGCATCCCGACAAGCGAACCCGCAATCAATGCCAAAAGAATTCCCAAAAGCATAAAGCACCTACTCCTTTTCTTTACTCGTAAATATTATCATTCGCCAGTTTCTTCAGCCCTTCATGATCTTTCACAAGTATTCCTCCGCTGTACCGCTCGACAAGACCTTCTGCACACAGCTGCTGGATCACCCGGTTCAGATGGCGATAGCTTGTTCCAATCAGATTGGCGGCATCCTTCAGACTCGCAGTACTGTGCTTTCCGTTTAACAATCCATCCGACGCATCAAACGAAACAGACAGCAGATAGCTTGCCAGCCGGACTTCCACCGGGTACAGCAGGTTAAAACGCAATGTATTAGATTTAATATAGAATTTATTGGTGATAATTTTCAGTAAAAAATTTAAAAATGCGGGGTCGCCGCTTCCGTATTTTTTCAACCAGCGGTGATGAACACCAATCATGGTGACCTGTGATACAGCCTCTACCGTATTGACCGTCTCTGTTCCTCGTACATATTCAATATCACCGATCAGTTCCAGCGGGTTTTTGAACGAAAGGATTAACGTCTTCCCTTCCGGCGAAGTGGTATACACTTTCACTTTTCCCTCAACCAGAACATACAGGTAGGCTGCGGGTTCGCCCTGGGAACATATCTTTTCGCCCTGTTCAAACGTACAGAGCGTTAAATGCGGCTGCAGGCTGGTATTGAATAGCGATTCGATTCCGTTTGAGCACAAATAGGCTGTTATCCTGTCTGTGTCCTTCAACTCCTCCATTCTATCACCTTCCCTTCGCCATTTCCCCTAAAAACTCAGTATCAGTACCCCGGCAATCATCATGCCGATGCCGATAAACTGAGGCAGCTTCATCCGCTGTTTGGTTACACCGAACCAACCGAAGCTGTCCGTCAAAAAAGCAATGCTCAACTGTGCAATGAGGAGCGCAGAAATCGATACGGTCACGCCAATCAAATGGATCGCCGTCACATTACTGAAAATGACGATCGCTGCGAACGATCCTCCAGCCAGGTAAAGGGGTTTTACCCGGCGAAACTGTTTCCATGTATGATCCCGGAACACCAGCATCAAGAGCAAAGCCGCCACAAAACCTGTACCCTGCGTCAGGGTCGTGGCCTGCCAGGTGCCAATATCCTCGCTGATCCTGGAATTCGCCACCCCCTGCAGGGTGATAAAAAATCCGCCCAAGAGTGCAAATAAAATCCCTTTCATCCTATCTCTCCCTTTTTTCATTTCCATTACTCATTATCAGGGAAAGACATAAGCAAAGGAAAGGACATATGTCCTCATTATAGTAAATTAAGAAAAAATAAAAAAGCTGGTTTCCCAGCTTTTTCATTAACCAACTATGACTCCCAGCCCCCGGCGAATAAGATTGGCTGTGACCGGTTCTCTTCCCATTTCCCTCGCCCAAACAGAGAGTTGACCGATATGATGGATTTCATGGGCAATCATATGCCTCATAATTTCACCATGGGTAAAACGGACGTTTCCGGGTTCCTTCATGAGTTGATGTTCCATGCTGTCGTTCCAGGCGTTCACAAAGTTCTGAACTTCCGGTTTAAACTCGGTGTCGAGCCTCCTGACCTTTTCCAGGGATCGATACCCATCAAAACTTTCCTGAAAGTCAGGTTCCCCCTTCATGCCCCGTATCCAGCTCCATTCCACATCCGCGATATGGAACAGGGTATGAAGAATCCCGCCTACTCCTCCCGTCCGTTCCCTCAGAAGCTCTTTAAGCGGTACGTCTTCACACCACTTATACCAGTCTTCCCTGACTTGCCAGTTATAATGAAACAAGGTTTTCATATGTTCCCCCTCACGTTTAGTCACCCTCAAAACATCTTTCTACAGCGCAACGTAATATCCTCTGCAAAAGCCATAAAAAACAGGGAAAACAGCAGGCTGCTCTCCCTGTGAAACATTTCTATTCTTGATAGTTAAACAGCACTTCCCACGTTTCCCGGCCAACTATGCCATCAACCTGAAGGTGCATTTTCTTTTGAAATTCTTTGACTTTGGCTTCCGTTTTGGTACCGAAATCTCCATCCACTGTAATATTGCCTACCACAACTTTTAACCGTTTTTGAATGTTGACCACATTCTCGCCTTTGTCACCTTTTTTGGTGACATGGCCAGGATATGGCAAACTGGTTTGATATAAGGTATTCCATGTAGTTGGCCCCACGATCCCGTCTTCCGTCAAAAAACGGTAGTGCTGAAACAGCTTGACGTTTTCGAGCGTTTTTTTTCCAAAGATTCCATCCGCTGTGGTCGGAATCAAATTTCGTGTTAACTGTTGTTGGACCTTCTTCACATCCGAACCCCGATCCCCATATTTAATGACATGTCCGGGATACGGTTCAGGTGTGCTCAATTGTTGTGACTTTACTTGTGATTCAGCATGCGATTGAGTTGGAAACAAAGGTGTAACGGCCAGAAACCCTGCAGCGGTCAAGCAGATAACAAACTTCTTCAAACTCATATAACGATGGCCCCCTTACAAGTTTTTGGAAAAACACACAACATTAATCTATACCCTGCCGTTCGTCCCTTACAACCTCACATTACCTAAACAGGTAAAATTACCCATATTTATATAATGCTACGGACGACCACTCGACCTTCTTTTCCGTTTTTTTGTGTGAATTTGCCGAAAAATCGGCACACCCTGAAGGCCATTGTGATTTTTGTAAGCGGTTTTACGATAAATAGAGTTGGCACAAATCTTGCACTAGTAAGAGATGAAGTCTATTCATAAAAGGAGGAACTCGTGTGAAAGCAGCTGTTGTTAATGAATTTAAAAACAAGTTGGAAATTAAGGATGTTCCAAAACCGAAGTTGGAATTTGGGGAAGTGCTTGTCAGAATTGAAGCTTGCGGCGTCTGCCATACCGATCTCCATGCCGCCCATGGCGATTGGCCAATCAAGCCAAAGCTCCCCCTCATTCCCGGACACGAAGGAGTCGGGATTGTAGAAGAAATTGCAGAAGGAGTTACTTCTGTAAAAGTTGGTGACCGTGTAGGGATTCCATGGTTGTATTCTGCTTGCGGAGAGTGTGAATATTGCTTAACCGGCAGGGAGACACTCTGTCCCGACCAACTGAACGGCGGATATTCGGTGGATGGCGGATATGCCGAGTACTGCAAAGCACCTGCCAGCTATGTCGCAAAAATCCCTCCAAATGTTGACCCTGTGCAAATCGCCCCGATTCTTTGTGCAGGTGTGACTACGTACAAAGCATTAAAAGTTTCCGAAGCAAGACCTGGTGACTGGGTAGCCATTTATGGAATCGGAGGACTCGGCCATGTTGCTTTGCAATATGCAAAGGCAATGGGATTCAATGTGATAGCAGTCGATATCCAGGACGAAAAGCTGGAACTTGCAAAAAGACTAGGCGCTGATCTAACGGTTAACGGAAGAAATAACGACCCTGTCCAAGTCATTAAAGAGAAAACCGGCGGCGTTCAATCTGCCATCAGTGTGGCTGTTTCAAGAATTGCTTTCGAACAAGCCTATCATTCTGTAAAACGCGGCGGCACGGTGGTTGTGGTTGGACTACCTGCCGATGAACTGCCCATCCCGATTTTTGATACCGTTTTAAACGGAGTCTCAGTCAAAGGCTCCATAGTTGGAACGAGAAAAGACATGCAGGAAGCTCTTGCATTTGCTGCCCAAGGAAAAGTAAAAACGAATATTGAAACAGCACCGATCAACCAGATTAATGAAATTTTTGACAAGATGGAAAAAGGAGAAATCAACGGACGATATGTACTAACCATGTAGAACGGCAGAAAAGCAAAAAGGAGGCTGAGCTCAAAGAGAACGAGCTAGCCTCCCTTTTTTTCGTTTAAAAAATAACGCAGCTGACGAGTCGTGATTTCTAACCGTTCCGCCGCTTCCTTTCGATTTCCCATCGTTTCTTTCAGCATCTTTGTAACAAATGCCCTGCCGATACGAACTTCCAACTCTTTCACTTGTTGAATAATTTCATCAAGCCCTACGTCCTGTTCATCTGCCCATAATTGATGTATATGTTTGACCCAGTCCTCGAGGTAAAATTGCAGATCCTTTTCTGATTTCCTTAAGGCAGGAATAATGGAGGCGCGAGAACTAGTCCTATCATAGGTGGCAGCTCTTAGTTTATCCGGTAGATATTCGGATGTAATCATCCGGGTTTCTCCTTCAGCCAAAGCGGTTGCACGTTTTACAACGTTCACAAGTTCTCGTATATTTCCAGGCCATTGATAGTGCTGTAATAGATTTACCGCCTCTTCTGAAAAAGAGAGCTGGGATTGCTGTTTTTCAAGAAAATAGGTTAATAGTTCCGGAATGTCTTGTTTACGGTCACGAAGAGGAGGAATAGTCAGTTTTACAACCTCCAGTCGATAGAGCAGGTCTTCTCTGAACATTTTTTGTTCCACGGCACCAGCAAGATCCACGTGAGATGCAGCCACTATTCGTGTGTTCGTTCTCCTGACAGCTTCATCACCAACTCTCATATACTCTCCTGATTCAAGCACTCGCAGCAGCTTTACTTGGGTAGATAAAGAGGCTTCTGCAATCTCATCTAAAAATATTGTTCCTTTATTGGCAATTTCAAATATTCCCTTTCGTTCTTTTATGGCTCCGGTAAATGCCCCTTTCTCATGGCCAAAAAGCTCACTCTCCAAAAGAGATTCTGAAAGCGAACCGCAATTCACTGCAAGAAAGGGATTGTCGGATCTTAAACTGGCTTGATGAACAAAATGAGCAAGCACCTCTTTACCTGTTCCTGTCTCTCCCTCAATCAGCACATTGATATTTTTCTTTGCAATTTTATAAGCAAGCATAATCAAATGCCGCATTTCCTTGCCGGAGCCAATAACCAACCCTGTTTGTTTTGCAATTCTATGTATTTCACTGTCATTGACCGTCTGGTTATGATGAAGCAGGCGATCAATTAAAGACTCCAATTCATCAATATCTTCAAACGGCTTTTCAATGTAATCATTTGCCCCTAATTTAATAGCATCCACTGCTGTTTTGATCGTACTATAACCAGTCATTACAATGGACTTGCACCCGGGAGATGTTTTCTTGAGCTGTTTAAGAATATCGAGACCATTGGCATCAGGCAGTCGAATATCCAGCAGAGCCAAATCATAGACCCGCTCCCTGATTAAATGGTAAAAATCTTTACCGCTCCCTCCAAGGGAAACGGTGTAACCTTTACTGGATAACAAATACGATAAAAAATGCCCTACTTCCGGTTCATCATCAATGATTAAAATATTAATCATGCTATCCCCGCCTTAGCTCTCAATTCAAATCTATTCATCCATTATTGCAGGCAAGAAAAGAGTAAATGTACTCCCCAGCCCCATTTCGCTTTTGACCTCAATCGTTCCACCATGAGCCTGGGCAATTCCCAGGCTCACAGATAAACCAAGGCCTGTGCCTTTCCCTTCCTTTTTTGTGGTAATAAAGGGATGGAAAATCTCCTGGATCTGTTTATCACTGATTCCTATCCCGTTGTCAGTAACGGACAGGCAAATCCACTCTTTTCCCTTTACCAGACAGGAGGCTGTAGATATGGTAACCTTTTTATTTTTTTCGCTTCTGTTCTCAAGCGCATCCTTTGCATTTAGTAATAAATTGATCATTATCTGGCCGATTTGCTTCTGATTTCCGTTGATTTTGGGAAGCGGTGATTGTTTTACTACCTCCACTCTTACATTTTGCTTCTCAATCTGGTACACAATTAAGCTTAAATATTGATCAATCACCTCGTTAAGGGAACATTCCTCAAAAAAATATTCATCCTGTCTCGAGAATGTTAACAAATTTTGAATAATACTCTTGCTCCTTTTTCCACAGTTCACGATGTCGGTTAACAGCCGGTATGAAGGTTCATCTTTATTCGCTGTTCTTAACAACAATTGTGAATTCCCCAGGATAGCGGTTAACGGATTGTTCAGTTCGTGGGCCACACCTGCCGCTAACTCCCCGATTGCTGCAAGCTTGCCGGATTGTACAAGCTGGGCTTCCATTTTCCGTTTTGCAGAAACATTTCGTAAATATAAAATCAACCCATACATTTGTTTTTTTTCATTTAGCACCGGAGAAATAGTGGTTTCAAATATTTGTCCGTCTGCTCTTCGAATTTCTTGCAGTGCAGCCTTTTTCTTTTGAAGACAATCCTCCATCAGGACTTCTATTTCATTATGATTGAGAAAAAGTCGAATGTTTCTCCCCGTTTCCTCTGCATCTTTTAATTGTAAATAGTCTTTGGCAGATGCATTGACCTTTAAAATTTCACCCTTTAAGTTGAGCACGAAAATCAAATCAGTCACTGCTGAAAACGTATCTTCCCATTCTTTTTTGGCGTTTAAAACCTCGTTGTAAAGTCTGGCATTTTCCAGACAGACCGAAAAATGATCGGAAAGCTGCTGAAGAAAAGAACCATCTGACTTATCATATTCGATGATCCCCTTGCTTCCTATGCCAAGGACTCCAATCACCGTCCCTTTGCTGTACAGAGGGAAAACCAACATACTTTTTAATGACTGATCCGAAGCTGAAACGGTTTCAGTCTCTTCCTCAAAGGTATGGTACAGCATTTTACCGCTATCCAATGCTCTTCCATAAATCGATCGATCATGAAGCTGATGATTCATTGCGTCATGTTCGTTTGGATAAAAATTTGTTAATACGAGTGTTTCACCCTGACAAATGGACAAGCTGATCGAATCAAATTCATACATGGTTTTCAATTTATCCAGTATGTTTTTTAACATCTCATCCATCGGCATTTCCACATTCAAGCTTTTCATCATATCATTAATAATTTCTAGCTGAAGATTTTTCTTCTGCATCTTCATGACTGTTTTTTTCAATTCGGTGTAGTAATTACGCTTTGAGGATTGAACACCCGTAAGCTGTTCAATTAATTGGTGCCGCATGGACAATTTTTCCACCCCCCTTACAAGGCTTGTCGATAAAGCTGAATGACATCTTCTATTTTAATATCACGAGGATTGGTTATCATGCATGCATCTTCCAATGCGACCTGGCTCATTTCAGAAATCCCCTCATCCGTAAGTCCCATTTCCGATAGCCGCTGTGGTGCTCCGATATCCAGGGATAATTGTTTAATATAATCAATAGCTTTTTTTCCTGCCTCTATATTTGACAGGTTCTGAACGCTTTCTCCGCATAATTCAGCAATCGTGCTGAATTTTTTCGGTACTGCAAGAAAGTTGAACTCCATGACATGCGGCAGCAATACGGCATTTACCTCACCATGAAGCAATGGAAACCGGCCTCCAATGGCATGTGACATGGCATGCACGGCTCCCAATATGGCGTTCGAAAAAGCCAATCCTGCCTGTAAGGAAGCCATCGCCATATGATACTTGGATTCCATATTAATTTTCGAAGCAACGGATGGACGGAGATGGTCTGCCACAAGCTGAATCGCATTTTTGGCCTGTACATCTGTCAAAGGTGTGGCTGCTATACTTACATAGGCTTCTATCGCATGGGTTAATACATCCAATCCGGTTGAAGCGGTCAATTGAGGACTTTTGGTCGTCAGTGTTTGAGGATCAACAATCGCAATATCGGGAACTAATGATTTCGATACAATGGTCATTTTCTTTTTATTTTTTGAGTCAACGATAACAGAGAACTGGGAGACTTCAGAGCCCGAACCAGCGGTGGTGGCGATCATAACCATTGGCGGCAATGGTTCATTGATTTTATCCACACCTTCATAATCATGAATACTTCCGCCATTTGTCACCAGGATGGCGATTGCTTTTGCTGTATCAATCGCGCTCCCTCCTCCTACGCCAATGACAGCATCACACTCATGAGCAATATACTGTTCTTTCCCCTTTTCAACCTCAAAGTCTTTTGGATTGGTCGTAATATCATAAAACGTAGCAAAGAGCAGCCCTGCCTTTTTGCAGTTTTCAATCACATTCTCGAGCCACCCCTCATTCATGACACCCCGATCGCTTACGATCAGCACTTTTTTAGCTCCCAGGCGAAGACAGCTTTCTCCAACCTGATCCCTTGAACCATGACCAAAAATAACTTCCGGCATAACAAATTTATTGATGTTCATTCGGCGCTCCTTTTCCATGGCTGTAGTTGTGCTGATAATGGATATTTCAATGAATAACAGAATTATCTTTTAATTAGACATACCATAGAAAATCGGCTTCCTCAACACCTTTCTCCGAAAAACATGTATTACGTCTCATGGTATTGAGAATAAAGAGGGCTAGTTAAAGGAAATTCGATGGTTTGATCAGCGTTTTGAGGTGTTATGGTCTCTTGGCTTGGACATTACTTGCGGTTCGACACGATTTAGTTGCGGTTGACAGGAATAGTTGCATATCAAGTCATTTTCATTTTCCGAAAAACAAAAAAGCACTGCTCGACCTGCCAGCAGTACTTTTTTCCGGTAACCGGCTTATTGTTCATAGCGAGCTCGCCATTCAGGCCTTGAGCGGCCAAACGAATGGCTTCTCTGAGGGAAGCCCCCATACCGTCACCAACAAACATGATGACATTCTTTGCTTTATTAAGATGGGCAGACAGCTCTTCTTTTGCATTGCCATTTGCTTTACGCCAAATGATGTGATAAGTGCCAATGAAAGTGTTGCTGCAGCTATGGCTTTCTTCTTCAATACTTCCACTACCTTTTTCTCTGATGTGCCCTCATTTTAGGGAATTGTAAAGAAGAAGGTGTATCCGGTCATCATCCTATTCGGAAAAGTTGAGCCCCTGTTTTTCGAGTGCTTCTTTTAACTGGTTCATTGCTTTTGGACCCATCCCATGAAGCTTGGATACTTTTTCTTCGCTATGCTTCGAAAGTTCTTGATAACTGGTAATGCCGGCACCGGCTAAAGCGCGCTGTGCCGGTTTGGCCATTTTCGGCGGAAATTGCTCCTCGATTGTCTGCGCCAACTTCCTCACCCCCTCTCGAATGTATACTTTCGTTCACTTTTCGCTAATTCTTCTTCCATTCCTGCAGTATCTCCAAACACACAAAAAAAGAAAGGGAGCCCCTTTCTTCCATGCTTTATTATTTACCGGTGAAAAATGTCCACCGCTTTTTCCGAAGTTCATTTAAAAACGTTACGATGGAATGATTCTCTTCCTTTAACGCTTTTTCAAAATGGGACAAGGTCGGTTTGGGACCTTGAATCCGGGACACAAACCGTTTGCTTTTCACAAACTTCCCTCCAGCTTCATGGATGTTTGCTTTAGTATATGCAATCCAATTGGAAATTCATACAAAAAAGCAGCGGAAATGTCCGCTGCCCCTGCCTATCTATGCTTAAATGTACCGCGCCGCTGCCCTTTTTGTATAATCCGTTCGTTCTCCTCCATCACCTGCAAGGTGTGATGGCTGATTCCTACTTTCGGGAACTCAATTCTCGGTTTCAGTGTGACTCCTTTACGATCGCTTTTCAGCGAAACCGGCTGGCTTCCCAGAACATCTAATCCTCTTGCCATGCCTCCTCACTCCTTTCCAATGCCTGTACTAAAATATCATACGTGGCGAGCAGGATGCCCATCAGGGAACAATCCACATCGCTGACTTTTGCTGTTGAAGAAATACGAATCACATAGGTTTCATCTTCAATATTAAATGGATAAAACGCAAAGTTATCTTCTTTATTGTAGTAGGCTTCCGCCCGTGATAATGTCGATTGAATCAAGCTGGCGTTCGAATACATCGCCAAAGCTTCGTTTTTTTCCTGAGGTGTTGTAAACGGCAGGATCGTAAAACTATGCCCTTCTTTTTCAACATACGCCTCAAGAACGAGTTTGAGTCCGTATAAATAATTTTCCTTACTTCCATAATACGCCGTGATTCCTTCCGTTTTCAAGATATACAGCGCATTATTTACTTTGGCCCGCAAATCATCGAGCAGCATCTGGTTGTTTTCCACGGATTTTGTAATTCTTGCTAGTTCATTATTCCCGATTTTCTTTAAGTACAAACTCAGGAAAATGAAGGCATCAATCAGCACAAACACCATCAGTACCACCAGATAGTGATCCCAATTGGTAAAGATGCTGTGCGGATTCCCCGTCCAGTAGATCAGGGCGCCAAATATGTACAGCACATACCATAATTTCCGGATTGCATCCAACTTCTGCTCGGCCCGTTCCTCATCCCGCCAATAAAAGATAAGATAAGCCCCAATTCCTACAAATACAACCCAAACGACCACCCGAAAAAACCAGATCAACGCGTCTCCCTCCTGTCCCCTGCTGTCTACCACCTAAATTCCATTACAAAAGGGAAGAATCCTGCTAAAAAAGCATTCTTGTGACGAATTCCTCATATAAAATATATTAGTAATAGAATTTGACTCTCGTGAAAAAACAAGAACGAGGAGGACTCCTATGCCTTCAAGCCGATTGCTCCAATTGCCTACGGAGCAAATGCTTTCCATTATACGGAATGGCCTTGGTTTATCACAGGTTCAAAAGAAAATAATTATCGTAGGAGCCGGCATGTCCGGTCTTGTCTCAGCCTCGTTATTAAAGCAGGCGGGACATGATGTAACGGTACTGGAAGCGACAGAAAGAGTAGGCGGCCGTGTCTATACCATGAGAAGCCCTTTTATGGACGATTTGTATTTGGATGTTGGGGCTATGCGTATCCCGCAAAACCACTACTTAGTACTGGAGTATTTAAAGAAGTTCAATTTAAAAGCAAACAAATTTCTGAATGCTACTTCAAATGACCTCATTTACGCTAATGGAATAAAAACCAATCAAAAAGAGTATCAGCGGAATCCCGATATTCTCCATTACCCTGTAGAACCCCATGAACGAGGAAAATCCGCTGAACAGCTATTAATGATGGCTATCAAACCAGTCGCCGATTTCATTAGGAAAAATCCCCTTGAGAATTGGAACAAAGTCGTAAGAGACTTTGATAAATACCCAATGTCTTTTTTCCTCCGCTATAACCCTGTTGGTCCAAGTCTTTCCCCCGGTGCGATTGAAAGTATTAAAGTCTTGGTTGGACTGGAGGGCTTTCCCGAGTTATCGTTCCCAGCAATTTTAAGAGAGCTTCTCCCCCTATTTAGCCCGGATATCCAGTTTTATGAAGTTGAAGGAGGAAATGACCGTCTTCCCAAATCATTTTTGCCCTTCTTAAAAGAGAACCTGCACTTTGGATACCAAATGACAAAAATTGTTCAGCACAACCGGCAGGTAACCATTCACTCCAGACACACAAAAAGTCAGCGGCCACTCACCGTCACAGGCGATCTTGCCATTATTACAATCCCCTTCTCGCTGCTTTCTTTTGTGGAAATCGAACCGAGAAATTCAATTTCCCATAACAAGTGGAAGGCCATAAGGGAACTGCACTATGTGGCTTCCACAAAGATTGGTCTCCAATTTAAAAGGCGTTTTTGGGAAAAGGAAGGAATTGCGGGAGGAAAATTGATGACAGACCTTCCCATTCGATTTGCATACTATCCAAGTCATCTTATTGGAACTTCCGGATCTGGAATTATACTGGCCAGCTACACATGGGAGGATGATACTCTATCCTGGGATAACCTTCCTGAAGGTGATCGGATAAGAAATGCTCTGGATAATCTGGCCACAGTACATGGAAAATACATTTATGATGATTTTTTAACCGGGGCTTCGCACAGTTGGTCCCAATATCAGTTTTCAGGAGGAGCCTTTTCAATGTTCAAGCCTTCACAGGAGACCGAATTATTCCCCTTCATTCCTACACCGGAAGGAAGAGTGCATTTCGCTGGTGAGCATACTTCAACGGCACCTGCATGGATTGAAGGAGCGATTCAATCAGGGATACGCGTTGCATACGAGGTAACTAATCTTCCAAGGTCTTACTAATTTATGTTCCATTCCAACCCTTCCAGGAACTGCAGTACCTCCTTATGAAGCTTTCCTCTGTCAGGGCCCCTTGTTACAAGGTGTGGAGAATTTTCATACCAAACAAGGGATTTATTTTGAGTAGAAACTTCATCATAAATAATCTGAGCACTCTCTTGGTTGGTGGGATGGTCTTTCCCAGATTGCACCACCAGCACCGGACAGTAAATCCGGCCAAGGCGCGGGCCGACCTCTTCAATCACGGCTTGCAATGACTTGACCGCCTCATCCGACTGCGGCTTTAGCTCTTCCCATTCCGCTTCAATTTGCTCAGCTGGTTTTCGTAAAATCTTTTTATAGCGTTTGGTAAAAGAACTGACATGCAGGCCAAGATCCTCCGTACTCTTGGGTTTGACAGGAGCACACATGGATACTAATCCTTTTACTGGATAAGTATAGGCTGTCTTTATGGCGAACACACCGCCGAGAGAAAGTCCGATCACGGCGATTTCTTCATATCCCTTTTCTTTTAACGATTGATAACCTTCTTCTACGCTTTTCCACCATTGTCCAGCCGTTGTGGTGACCAGTCGTTCAGGCGTATCGCCATGCCCTTCATACAACGGTCCAAGACATGTATAACCCTTATCATTCAGATAGCGTCCCAGCTCCCGTACATCCACCGTATTCCCGGTAAATCCGTGCAGAAGCAGGACTGCCCGTTTCCCTCCTTCAAAGAAAAAAGGCTTTGCTGGTACCATTTTCATCCTGATGCCTCCGATCCTTTTTACTCTAATTACAATATCACAAGACCATAAATCGAAAAAGAAACGGCCCACAAACCTTCCGCAAATGTATTTTATTAGAAAATTCACACAAAATTTAGAACTATTTTCAGAATTGTCATTGACATTCGCTATAGAAGGAGTAAAATGTTCATTAAAACTTTAACCGAGGTGTCCGTTTTGAAGTACGCATTTGCCCATCGAATTTATTCATTACAATCTTCTGCTGTCAGAGATATTTTAAAAGTTGTCAATCAGGAAGGTGTCATTTCGTTCGCAGGCGGTTTGCCTGATGATCAGTTGTTTCCTGCAGAAGCCATCGAAGAAGCATTTTCCAAAGTATTCGCTTCCGGAAAACATGCTTTACAATATAGTGAAACTGAAGGATATTTGCCCCTTCGTGAAGTGATTCTTGAACGTATGTCGCGAAAAGGCATTACAAATTACACAACCAAAGACATTATGCTGACAACTGGCTCTCAGCAGGTTATCGATCTTTTTTCCCGCGTGATGTTGAATCCGGGGGATGTCATTTTAACAGAAGATCCCACCTACCTTGCTGCCCTTCAGGTGTTCAAATCTTATGAAGCACGAGTAATTGGTGTTGCCTCTGATGAAGATGGCATGATTCCGGATGACCTGCAAGCCAAAATTAAAGAATACAAACCAAAATGTATTTACGTGGTTCCGACCTTCTCCAATCCGGCCGGAAAGGTTTGGTCACTGGAACGCCGAAAAATGCTGCTTCAGGAAGCGCACCGACATAACATTGTTGTTCTTGAAGATGATCCGTATGGCGATCTTCAATTTAATCGTGAGGAAACATACACTCCTCTCGCAGCACTTGATGACGGAAGCTGTGTTCTGTATACAAGCACGTTTTCCAAGACGGCTGTTCCAGCCCTCCGCACCGGGTGGGTTGCAGGTCCGTTCCAGATTGTCCGCATGATGTCTCAAGCCAAACAGGCAAATGACCTTCATTCCAATTCATTGTCTCAGCAGGCCCTGTACCATTTCTGCACAGGCTTTGATATGGATGGGCACATCAATCGGCTGATCGCAGAATACGAAAAACGGATGAATGCCATGTACAACTGTTTGAAGAATGCCAATCTTCCTGGTTTAAAACTAAACAAACCAAAAGGCGGCATGTTCTTTTGGCTGGAGCTAGATGAGCATATTAACACGACTGAACTGTTGTCAGAAGCGGTTTCCCGTGGTGTCGCTTACGTACCGGGTGAACCATTCTTCGCCTCCTTGCCAAAAACCAACGCGATGCGCTTGAATTTTAGCCATCCAACCATTGAACAAATCGAGAGCGGCATCACTATCATGACCGATTTGTTTAAGGAATCACTAGAGAAAAACGCGGTATTATCATAAAACACAAAGAAGGAACCTCTCTTTTTAAAAGGAGGTTCCTTTTCTATTTATTTCACCCGCAGGCCTTGTCCAACATAAATCGTATACTTCTTGTCCAGATTGTTCCACTTCTTAATTTGATTTATCGTCGATTTGAATGTTTTTCCAAGAGAATATACCGTATCCCCGGGAGCAACGGTATGATAAACGGCTGTGGGCTTCCTTTTCAGGTTAAAATTTTTTACCAGCCCATCTACATGTCCGCGCGCAATGCTGGTAAGAAATGAAGCAGATTTTAACTGGTCCGCATCTGCAGCAGTATCAATAAAACCGTTTTCCGTTAAAACCGCCGGCATGTATGATTCTCTCAACATATGAAAGTCAGCCGTTTTTTTTCCCCGGTCCCTAAAGTCCACCATTTCAAGAACAGCATCATGAATATTGTTGCGGTAGGTTGTTGTAGGCGCTGTGGTTCCAGGATAAATATAGCTCTCAAAGCCTGTCCCGCCACCAGCATTTATGTGAACAGACAATAAATAATCAGTGCCCCATCGGTTGGCTGCGTCTGTTCTGTCCTTCAATGATACAAACTCATCCGTCGTCCTGCTCATCATGACTTCAACACCATTGTACTCTGTAAGCAGAATATTTTTGATCCTCGTGGCAATTTGCAAGGTAATGTTCTTCTCCAGCAAGCCGTTTCCTGTGGCTCCTGAATCACTGCCCCCATGCCCCGGATCGATAAAAATCTTTGCCATCTACTAAACACTCCTTGTTGTAAGAAAACTTGAGACAAGAGAAATCTCTTATTCTCTCTACCATTATATGCAGTTATTTAGTAGTGGTTATGCCTCCTAGTTTACGTAAATAGCATACAAAATCCGTGTCAGGATTCCTGAAGCCAGATCTGGATCACTTCCCCCAGTTTCTCGCCCTTAGCTTCTACGTCATTCATATCGTAAAATTTAACCATCGCGCGGTCATCGGCGAGCCACTCCAACAATCCCGTTGTGTCCTTGACGAGGAGTCTCATGCTTTTCGGTTCTTTAATATTTGCCCCGCAATGGAAGATCAGACGAAAGAATCCCTTTCCATGCAAATTAAACGTCAGGCAATCCTCACCCTCATAGCAATAGCTTGGAGCATTCCATTTGATTTGTTCGTTTAACTCAGGGTGCTTATCCTGTATAATTTCCCGAACACGTTGAATTTCCTGTTTGAGCGGATGATCCAATACTTGCATAAACGTCAGTACTTCTTCCTCACCAGACTTCTTCTTGGTTACCATCGTCCTTCTCCTCCTTATTCTCCCTCCCAGGCCGGATTGTAAACGACTTCCCATAAATGGCCATCAGGGTCATGAAAGTGGCCGGAATACCCGCCCCAGAACGTGTCATGTGCCGGATCAGAAATGACGGCTCCCGCCTGTTCGGCTTCCTCCATCACCTGATCCACTTCATCCTTGCTGCTGACATTGTGCCCGAGTGTAAATTCGCCTGGACTCGAAACAAACATGGGAATCTTCGCCTCATGAGCCAGATCCCTGCGGTGCCATAGCGCAAGCTTCAAGCAGGACTGCAGGTCAAAAAAAGCGACAGCCCCATGCTCAAATTCAGTGCCTATGATGCCCTCTGTCTCAAAGCCCAAACCATCACGATAGAATGTCACTGCTCTTTCTAAATCATCCACACCTAACGTTATAACCGTAATTCTAGGTTTCATGGCAAATCCCTCCTTACATACTTGTTAAATAAAAGAAACTCTGATCTTGTTTTGTGATAAAGGATCAGAGTTGATGAAAGAAATTATTGTCTGTTTTTTCTATTATTCATTAAACACCGAAACCTTAACGTCGACATATTGAATAGATTCATCCCCACCAAAAACTTGATAGATGGGTGATGCCAGATTTAAATCGTTGTCAACGATATACTGAAGCAGCTCTGCGTAAACAAATTCAGTCAGAGTTTCATAGTTTCCTGTAATCCGCTTCATGAGCATTTCATCCACATAATAATAACTTCGGAACATGAGCGAGTCAGTAGATGGAATCTTATCCTCATGGACAGGCATGAACAATTCAATGTACATGTTTTCGTCTTTAGGAATGTTCTTCAAAGCATAGAACATGGGTCCTTTAATCGTTAAATTTGCTTCTCCAATCTCAGAAATGAAGTCTTCGATCACCTGTTCCATCTCACTGTAATGGAAAAAGTATTCTTTAGAGACAACATTGGTATAGGCAATGCTTTGATCCACAGCAATCATCGGACAGGTTCACCCACTTCTACAATCGGCGCGTACACATCAAGCCACGTTTCTCCGAAAACGTCCAAGCAAACATGGTAAAAGCTCGGGTCCAAGGTAATTTGATTCTGTCTGGCGGTTTCTTGAATCAGCTGATAGGCTTCTTCAATTTCCCCATCTTCATCCGTGAAACGAACACATAGCGCTTCCTCGATCACTAAAACATCAATATATTCATATGCTGAACCTTTCTCCAATTCAACGCGGTCATTAACTGGAACACTGTATGTAAATTCTCCGGACGCCGGGTCATTGTCCAAGGGTTTAAATTGGAAAAGAACCGGTCCCACTGGGTAGATGCCATTATTTACAACCTGACTTCTTAGGGCGATTGCAGGCAAAAGCCAGTCTTCTTTTTTCACCACTTGCGTAATGCTAACCAAGTTCAGCATGGATAAAGATTTGTATTGTACTTTCAACCTTATCTCTCCTCTCCTGTTAAACTAGCTCATTTTTTTCTTCTTTTTGTTTGCATTGCGATCATACTTTTTCAATCGTTTTCTTTTCTCACGATCATAATCATGCCAAGAAATATTAAAGGAAGGAAATTTATATTTGCAGTAAGCCAATAATTGAAACTCCGCCGCTCCAATGGCAACAGCATAAAGAATAACTGACAAAATAAAGTAAAAGAAAATTTTATCCAATGAGCTTTCACCAAACAGATGCACTGTCAGCAAAATTAGTAAAACAACAACATAAATAACAGAACCGAGCACCGTGGAAATAATGGTCTTATCAAAGAAAAATCCTGAAGAGTCTTCCCCATTGAATTTACCATGCTCAGCTTGTTTAAAGATACTTACCGTACAAAGAATATGCGCTAAAACAGCTCCGGCTATTAGCAGACCCACATAAGTTAAAGTAAGAGGATCATTTGGATAGTCAAAAACTCCTTTAATAACCACGGCAACAAAGCCGATGGTTCCCAGTTGAAAAGCGTAAAACAAGGTTAAAATGGAAAGTGCTTTTTGAAATTTAATGAACATCTTCGGTTTTGTAAAAATGAACAGTAGCCCAATTTGCAGAACATAAAATACTACCTCTAGAAAAACAACTACCTTTTCAAAAGTACTCGGAAAGGCTGACCATCCAAATTTAATCAAACCAAATAGGATAAAAAACATCACCATACTGCACCAAACCATAGAACCAAACATAAATGACACACTATGATCAGGACCTAACCTGTTTTTGGCGGTCATTTTAAAATCAGATAAGTTTTCTTCTTTTATCTTCATTTCAGTTTTTCTTTTCCCACCCGCTTTATTTGACCATAAAATCAGCCTCGTTTTTTTCTTTTTTTGCTATTTATTTCATACTGTTTTATGCGTATTTTCCTTTCACGATCATAATCATGCCAAGAAATATTAAAAGAAGGAAACTTGTACTTGCAATACGCCAACAACTGAAACTCGGCAGCTCCAATGGCAACAGCATAAAGAATGACGGATAAAACAAAGTAAAAGAAAATATGATCCAATGAATTATGTGCCAATAGTAAGATTAGTAAAATAAATACAATAACAATAGAGCCAAGAACGGTGAAAATTATAGTTCTATCGAATAAAAACCCCGCAGAGTTTTCTCCATTGAAGTCACCATTCTCTACTTGTTTAAAGATACTAATCGTACAAATGATATGGGTCAAAACGGCTCCATAACAATACTGCACCAATTGTCGTACCAAACATAAACGCAACGGTGTTAATTGGTTGAAGCCTATCTTTTGAGGTAACTTTAAAATCAGCTAAATGTTCTTCCTTTATATTATATGCATATCACTTAATTTCCCTACGTTTTTAAATTATAGTACTAGCTTAATTTCTTCTTATTTTTATTTGATTTCCGATTGCGTTTTTTATAATTTTTTAAAAGCTCTTTAGTTTCCTTCTCATATTCATGCCATGACATATTAAATGAAGGAAACTTGTACTTGCAGTAAACCAATAATTGAAACTCGGCTGATCCAATAGCAACAGCATAAAGTATCACTGACAAAATAAAGTAAAAGAACATATCCCCTAATTTGATTTCTCCAAACGTATGAATCAAAATCAAAATTAATAAAGTAAGCACATAAAGAATAGAACCAAGTACAGTAAAAATAATAGCCTTATCAAAGAAAAATCCAGATGAGTTTTCTCCATTGAATTTACCATTCTCAGCTTGTTTAAAAATACTTATCGTACAAAGGATATGAGTTAAAAATCCCCCCGCTAGCAGAAGACCTACATAGGTAAAAGTAAGAGTGTCGTTTGGAAATGCAAAAATACCTTTGATAACAAGCCACAAAAAACCAATGGTAGCAAGCTGAAAAGCATAGAACAAGGTTAAAATAGAAATTATTTTTTGAAATTTGATATACATTTTGGGTTTTGAAAAAATGAACAAAAAAGCAATTTGCAAAATATAAAAAACAACTTCTATGAAAACGACTACCTTTTCAAACGTACTCGGAAAACCAGACCATCCAAATTTAAATAAAATAATCGCTATAAAGAGCATTACAATACTACACCAAATTATGGTACCTAACATAAATGACACACTATTATCAGGACTAAGTCTATTTTTGGCGGTTATTTTAAAATCAGATAAATTTTCCTCTTTTATGTTCCACATGGTTTAATTATCCCACCTTTAATCTTGTTTACCAAAATATAGATCCGATTTTATGTGTCACACCTTTCACTAACTTCTTTGTACCACTAACGATGCTCTCACCACCAAGTGCAGAAATCCCTTTGTTTAAACCTGCTGAAGCAGCAATACCTACCGCAGCACCAACTACCGTCCCAACCGGTGGAAGAAATAAAGAACCTGCGGCTGCCCCTGCTCCAGCAGCAACAGCAATTCCTCCAATATCAACAGCTGAATCTGTTACAATGTCTACCGCATCATGAGCTTGCCATCCATCTTTCTGTGCTTCAACAACATTGTTGGCAACCGATAAGGCTGATCCTACTACCCCTAAGCCTTTTACTACTTTTCCTACCTTTCCTACCTCTTTAAATGTATCCTTCCACTTGGTGGGATTTATAGATTTTATACTGTCAGCATAAGAAGACTTGAACCCCTTATACGCCTGCTTACCAAGCGCGGCTGCTTTCCCCATACTTTTAGCATCAACTTTATATTCCTGATGAGCTACAAAATCCGGCAATTTATAGATCGATGTCTTCGCCTTTTTTATTTGTGACTTAGTCTTCTTCAAGTCATCAAATTTGAAACCATTCTTTATATATTTGATTAAAGCATCATCATCTTTATTTAGTTTTAGCATTTTAGAAATAGCTACAATGTCTTTGGTATTCTTTGCAGATAACGTATATGCTCCACGACCTTTTCGGCCAGCGGGGTCAAAAATAGCCTTAAAATCATATTTCCATTTAAGATATTGGCTAATGGACAAGGCCGTAGTAATTCTGCCATATTTAATCCCTTTACTTACGCTTGTAACCCCTTGTCTTACTCCAGCAAATGCAGTACCACTCAAGAAAGCGGTAAAACTGTTAGCGTTAAACAGCTTCTGGTCCGCTTCACGAAACTTGGTTTCCGTGCGCTTTACGACTTCTTCAGCTCCAGTTAATAGACTCCCGTAATGATCGAGCTGCTGAATCAGGCTGTTGTAGAGGGGATTGATGGCGGACAGATTGATTCCGCCTCCGTGGCTTTGCATGGAATAAAAGTTCATTTGCAGATTCGATTTAATGGCTTTGCTTTTCGCTTCCAGCTTTTTTACATCTGAAGCGAGCGCTTTTAGTTCGTCTGGTACGACGTTTACACGACTCATTCCTTCTCCTGCCTTTCTACTCTCTATTCTAAAAAAGAAGTAGGACTCCATATACTGGACTTTCCTCCTAAAAAGCCCACTTCCTTTTTACCCTTCTTTCTTGCCTTAAAACCAATTAGTGCCAAATTTTAGATAATTCAGGTGAAAAAGGTCCTACTCACACCATGATAGGTTAAAACAAAGGGTTTACCACTCATCAAAATTACTCTCCTATTAAACTTACCAACTATTTTACAAAAGTAATTACCTGGTGTACACAGTAAAATCTGCCTCCTTTTTCCACAGGAGACAGATTTTAATTTCTTGCTTAGATTATACCGGACTCACAAAGTCGGCATTCTTCGTATAAAGGTACAGTCCATAATCCTGCATAACGGATGTATTTCCCGTTTGTCGGATCATGGCTGCCACATGTCCGCGATGATAGTTTCCATGAGTGGAAATATGATAGATCGTTTCCATTGGGGTTGTATCCAGCTGTCCCGCATATGGATTATCCACGGCGAATACTTTTTCCATGTCATGGTGATCGATATAATCCTTATACTCTTCTACCAGGTTTTTGTACCGTTTCTCCATTTCGAGCAGTGTTTCTGCTTCAGCCTCTTTTCTCAATGTGTCCGAAGCAGCCAACCCCTCTTGCATATCCACCCCCTGCATGATTTTCAACCACAAATTGTCGGTTAAATACATATGTACCATAACAGTTGAAAGAGATGGAAAGATGCTTTGCCTCATTTCCCTTTTGTATAAATCCTCTGGAAGTTCCCGCAGCTTTTCAAAGATTCTGGCGTTCGCCCAAGCATGATAATCATACATTTCACGTGCATGGTTCTTCATCCTATCAAGCCTCCCCTTGCTTTGATCACTCCTAACTCTTTATCTATTCCAGAAAAACCTGTCATATTCCTTTTTCAAATGGAGGTTTAGTGAGTATTGCTAATTTTCATAGTCCACTTAAGAACCTTAAGATTGCATCATAGAAGAAATGGTACTGAAATCGTAATCATAACACACACGATATAAATCGATGATTTCTTCGTGCGTCGGTACCCGTGGGTTGTTTCCCGGGCTTCCGCTGTCAAGCGCATCGGTGGCCATTTTGGAGACGACTTGTTCGAACGCTTTCTGATCCACTCCCCAGCTCTTCAGGTTGGGAATTTGAAGATCGGCGCACAGCTTTTTGATTTCTTCAATGGCGAAATCCGCGAGCTCCTCCTTATCCTGCTTGCCCAGTCCTGGCTTGATGATTTGGGCAATGGCTGCCAGTTGATCCACCGCATCGCGCTTGCTAAACTCCAGGACAGCCGGTAACATCATGGCATTGGAGACGCCATGAGGTACATGAAACAAAGCACCAATAGGCCGTGACATGCCGTGTACAAGGGTAACCGAAGCATTGGAAAAGGCAAGCCCCGCCTTCATTGCCGCCAATGCCATTTTCTCCTTGGCATCCATATTCTCAGGATGATGGTAAGCGGTACGCAAATTTGCGGTAATTAAGGCTATTGCAGAACGGGCAAAATCATCCGTGAGCGGCTGGCTCTTTTTTGAAATGAACGCTTCCATCGCGTGGCAAAGGGCATCGATTCCGGTGGCAGCGGTTACATTCTTGGGTGTAGAAAGTGTAAGAATTGGATCGACGATCGCGGTACACGGCAGAAAGTTGGGATCCTTGATCATCATCTTAATATCATCTTTTGTATTGGTAATCACTGTGACGTCGGTTACTTCCGACCCAGTTCCAGCGGTGGTAGGAATGGCGATAAACGGAAGCGGTTTTTGTGAAATTTTTCTGGCTCCTCCTCTGTAATCCCCGATATATCCACCGTTCGCCGCCACAACGGCAACCGCTTTTCCGGTATCCATACAGCTGCCTCCGCCGATGGCAACAATGACATCACACTTTTCTTCAAGGCAAAGGGCAAGGGCTTCTTTTACATGCAGATCGGTCGGTTCTGTATTCACATCCAGGTAAGAAACAAAGGGAAGACCTTGCTTTTCAATTAATTCCTCGCACTTTCTTACATGGCCAATCTTCTCCATCACCCGGTCACTGATCAATAACACCTTTGTGCCGAGTCCGGACGCTTCCTGTCCCAATTTATCCAGGGCATCCCGACCATAATACAAGGCATTGGGCATTCGAAATTCTGCAAATTTCTTCATGCTCTTCCTCCTTTCAATTTTCACACTTAATTATTCTTGCAAGAACCGAGCCATCTTTGAAAACCCATTCAAAAAGTCCGAAAAAAATTTAGTGTAGGGCAATCCATACAAAAAGTTTCTGAATGTGTATGATAAGCCGGACGTTTCCTTATTTTAAAGCTTCTCCTATGATATTGAGCACCGAATGCCGTGCTTCCTTGCTGCAGCCCACTCATAATCGTTCAACTGCTTCATTGTGTATCGTTTTGACGCTGTCGTTCATAGAGGTCACCATCTTTCTATCTATTACTATTATAAAGGATGAAGCAAACGCAAATGAATCTCCTGCTTCACCCTGGCCCATGTGTGGTTGAGTATTCCTGGACCAACGGACTGCTAAATAAAAGTAAGGCAGAGCATCGAAATGGATGCTCCGCCTTTACTTTTCTCCTTTTTTCAAAAACATCATATCCCAAAACACAATGCCGAGTGCTGTTCCAACCGGCACTCCCAGACGGGAAAAGTCAAAGGGATCCGGTCGCTGAAACACCATGTTCAACACACAAAAACCAAGACTAAAAGAAGAAGCAAGCACGAGAAACTTCAGCAGCCTCCTCGCCCATTGGTTAAGTGTCAGGCTTTTCAGATTCAAAAGGATTTTAATCATAAAATATATACAGGAGAGAAACAGAAGCAGCAGGAAGCCGATAACAAAAGCAAAGGAAAACCTGCTATCCAAGCCTTTATTCGCAAATAAAAACGTGCCGATCAACCCAATAAAAAATAGACATAAATAGATGATTCCTGCAATGTTCTTCATGGTTCTCCTGTCCTATTCCCTCATGATAAATGGTATCCATAGCAACTATACGGCTTTGATCCATAACAAGCAATCATTTTTCATTCATCATCTACCCTTATTTTCAAATAAATGTAATCGATTGAAAATAAAATAGCATTGGCGGGCATAGGTCCAATATGGATAGCATAAAAAGCTTAAATGAGAGTTATCAAGAGACACTTCATCGCTGAGGTGTTTTTTTAACGACGGGACGGCCACGATCCCTGCATCTTTCTGATCAGAAGAATCTGTCCGGTATGGTAAGCATCATGCAGCATGATGTCCAGCAGCTTCGCCTCAAGCGAATCTTGATCTAGATCCTCAACCGGCGTTTCACTAAGTACACGCCGTAACCCTTGTTGAGCACGTTCGGCACGCTCCACAACATTCTTCCATTGTTGATCGTCATTGGAAGGTTCGGTAAGCAAGAATGTTTCATCCCCATCCAGGCTGTTTTTCCATTCGCGGCCCTCCATTTTTGCAGCCGTCCTCTCTTTATAATAAATGAGATGATTGACGTTCTCCCAAATGGATTTCGTTGCTTCACCAGGCGGCCTCCACCTCGCTTGCTCAGCCGTTATTCCGTTAATGGCGTCCTTAAACGGGGCATACCAGCTCTCTTTGTCGTACGTGGTATCCAAAACATTTAATAGCAGATCCATACGATTCAAAACTATCTCCTCCTTTGATTACCTTTCCTTCCGCTTTGTGCAAATCTTACTTTCTCGATGTAACAACTGAATACCTGCCTGTTAATGCGAGAAATTCACCCCCATAAACTTCCGCTATTTTACCAATTATTTATAGTGTACATATATGTATGGGGTGGTAAGACACGGACAAAAGGAGGCTCAATGATGGACGACTATGTAAAAGATGCGCTGCAGGAATGGAAAGAAGAGCTGCAGGGCCAAAAGAAAGACATTGATGAAGAATATGAAAAAGTAAAGACGGAACTCCAGCTCTATTCCTATAAATTTGGAATTACCAAGCAAGTTCTTCAATCCACAATTAACGAAGAAATGATTAAAAATATTAAAGCCACCTATCAGGAGCCTTTCGAAGAGAAATACAATGAACTCAAGGCTCAGTTAAAAACGCTTGAAGATAAGCGGAATGTTTACAACATGTTTGTTGAAAAAATTGAACAGGCGAATCCCGCTAAATAAAAAGAGAAAGGCACCTTCCGCAACGGAAAAGTGCCTTTTTGCTTTATCGGCTGGCTTTAATGTACTGCTTCACCACTTCGTATACCTATCCTGACAAGCCGCCGCTGTATCCGGGCTGTATTTTTTGCCGTTCACCTTATTGTTGGATAGAACACAGAGCCAAGGAACGGAACATCATAGGCTTTTGCAATCTGAGCAGCTGACGCCCCTTCCATCTCCTCAACCGAAGTTCCGTAGGTTTTATGGAACCATTTAATTCAGTCAACCTCATTGTTCCATACATCCGCAGAACCACGAACCTTAAAATAATTTATGGTCAAATCATTCGTTTTCTTATAGGGGGTTACCTATCATTATTGGGCAAGGCTTTACTGTCGGCCTTGTAAGTTTTGAATCCTCCATTGGAAACTTCTTCGTTTTTTACTATAATCAACAAAACGATAGTTTGGGAGAGGATAAAGAGATGGGCAGAACAACCGATGTATGGAACGCGTATTTGTACGATACGAAGCATTCTTTTGTATCAAAGTACGGGGGTTCATTAATAGAGTTATTGGCTCCCCAACCCGGAGAGAAAATACTGGATCTTGGGTGCGGCACCGGGGATTTAGCCCAAAAAATTCACGACATGCAGGCGGACGTGACTGGGGTCGATCAATCTCCCAACATGATCAAACAAGCGGAAGCGAAATTCCCTGACATTAACTTCTTGGTAAAAGATGCAACCCGGCTGGATTTCTCGAATGAATTTCATGCTGTTTTTTCAAACGCCACTCTCCATTGGGTTAAACTCCCTGAAAAAGCGTTACAGGGAATCTACCACAGTTTAAAGAAAGGCGGGCGCTTTGTTGCCGAATTTGGCGGCAAAGGCAACGTACAAACCATCACCGATGAGATCATTCGTCAAATCAGGATGAGAGACCTCCCGTTTAAAAACGAACAGTTTCCCTGGTATTATCCAAGCATTGCAGAATACAGCAAATTGATGGAAGCAGTTGGATTCCGTGTCACCTTCGCTCAGCATTATGACCGCCCCACTCCTCTAGAAGGTGATCACGGTCTCAGAAACTGGCTGGAAATGTTTGCTTGCGGCTTTTTTACCGGATTGGATGAGGAAGTGAAAATCAGTATTATATCTGATGCAGAAGCCAGATTAAGAGACGTCTTGTATATCGAAGGGACATGGGTTGCAGACTACAAACGGATCCGGGTGGTCGGAACAAAGGAATAACAAAAATAAAATGTCAGGGCTTGCTCTCCCTGACATTTTTATGAATTTCTTTTTTGATCGCTTCACATATCTTTTCGATATTCGCGAAGGATTTTTTTTTGTGGTCCCTAAGGTACACCATCTCATACTTCTTCTGATCTGCCACATAATGTATGGAAAGGTAAGCTATGGACTTATGGCAAATCGTATACGTAATATTCGACCGAACGAGCTGGCTGTTTTTTAAATCCAGCAACTTGATCTTAACCTCGGTCATATTCAAACGGACCACCTCCAAATATTACAAAGTTTGATTTATAATATTTAAATAGTGAAAATATTCTCTTTTTTACAATAACATATAATAAATGGCAGTAAATGTGTCAATATACCTCTTTTCAGCATAAAAAAAGCATTGGCCGGTACCAATACTCCTGTTATTTTCGAAATTACAGCTTCTTCACCATATAATATTGCTTTTGATCCGGGCCTGGAAATCCATCAATGATTCCTGCCACCTCAAATCCATATTTCTGGTAAAAACCAGGCGCCTGAAAGCTCAGGGTATTCAGCTGGATTTGACGGCAGTTATGTTCGCGTGCCACGTCTTCCGCCCGTTTTAACAGTTCTTCACCGTATCTCTTGCCTCTCAAAGACTCATCTAGCCATAGAAAATCTACATACAACTGGCGCCAAGCAATTTTTCCGGTGATTCCGCCCAAAATGTTTCCCTCATCATCTCTCACCATGAAGCTGACGTTTTTAACAGGATGCTTGAGGTCGTCTGGTACGTTAGCCAAATTAAATTCAATAAGTTTGCTCCGAATATACTCGCTATCTTCCTGATTCCATTGATGTGTAATGTTCAACATAATATCCCCTTCTATTACGCTAGTAACCATCGGATTTACTTTTTTACCGGTGTCGAAAGTTCCTTGATCATGGATGACAACTCTTCTGTACGGCTATTCACCAAATTCTCCAGTTACTGAATACTTTCCCCTTCCTTCTTGCCATTTTTCTGATTCCATACAAATTCATTGTTATTCACTTGAATGCTAATAACACCGGGTTTCGTCATAAAATAGTCTCCTGTGGGAAATAAGTTATACTTTCATTGTACTCAAATAGCCTCTATATTCCAATCTCTCTGAAATTTCTTTTTCAAAAAAACAGGTTGACAGGTTTAGCATAGAGCGGTTATGATATTTACCATTATCCTAAACAACGTACTTTTAAACGCAATGAACGGGAGCAGTAAAAGTGATGAAGTAGAGGCAGAGAGCTGCGGGTTGGTGAAACGCAGACTATGAATCCTTTGAACTCGCCCGGGAGCAGCAGGACAGAAAGAATCTATTCTTATGTTTTGACGACTAACCTTCGTTATCAGGTTTTCAAGCAGGATTCTGTTTTTCGGAATCAACAAGAGTGGTACCGCGGTCAGCCCAAGGCTTATCGTCTCTTTTCTCGGTCAATGAGAAAGAGATGGTAAGCCTTTTTTAATGGTTAGGATTCAGATTGCAGAGGGAGAGGTTAGGAAGATGGAAAAACACACCAAGAGTTTGCAGCGCACCATGACTTCGCGCCATATTATGATGATGGCATTGGGCGGCAGCATCGGAGCAGGATTATTTAAAGGCAGCAGTGCAGCCATTGATACGGCTGGCCCCGCTGTGGTATTGGCTTATTTAATCGGAGGCATTATTCTATTATTCATTATGCAGGGACTGGCTGAAATGGCAGTACAAAACAGCGGAGCCCGTACGTTTCGTGATCTCGTTCAATCGGTGCTGGGCGTATTTCCGGCCTACTTTTTAGATTGGATCTATTGGAAAATGTGGGTACTGAATATTGCGGCTGAAGCGGTCGTAGCAGCAATTTTCCTTCAGTATTGGTTCTCAGAAACACCGATTTGGGTACTCGCTCTCTTGGTTTCGGTGGCCGTTACGGTGGTCAATTTGCTATCCGTTAAGATCTTTGCAGAAACCGAATACTGGCTTGCATTAATCAAAATTAGCGTTATCGTGATCTTTATTCTTGCCGGCATCCTGTTATTATTCGCATCCTTTGGTCACCACGTCGCCCCTTCCTTCTCCAACTTAACCGGACACGGCGGATTCTTTCCAAATGGATCCACAGGTTTGATCACCGCCATGCTCGTCGTCATTTACTCATATGGCGGAACGGAGATCATCGGTGTGACCCTGGCCGAAACGAAAAATCCGGAAAAGGTTGTGCCTAAAGCGGTACGCAGCACGTTGACCCGCATTATTGCCTTTTATATTTTTCCTTTCTTTATCATTGTGGGTTTGATTCCATGGGACAAGGTAAACGGAGTGAACGAAAGTCCGTTTGTCATGGTATTTCAATTGATCGGGATTCCGGGAGCCGACCATGTCATGAACGCTGTCATCCTGCTTGCGATCATTTCTTCAATGAACTCAGGGCTTTATGGTTCCTCCCGTGTTCTTTATACTCAGGCTGTTGACGGGCGGGTGCCTAAGATTTTCGCACAGCTGTCATCGAAAAAGGTTCCTGTGTATTCCATCTTGATGTGTACGGCTTCCCTGTATGCCGGTGTTTTGATTTCAATTTTTGCCGGCAGCCAGACCTTCAACTATTTAATGGGATCCCTTGGTTATACAGTGCTGTTCATCTGGCTGATCATCGCCTTTGCTCACCTCAAGTCTCGAAAAGGCACAGAGAAGCTTTCAGGCTATTATGTAAAATGGTTTCCATATACCACATGGGTGGCGATTATTGCCCTATTGGCGATTCTAGTCGGAATCATTATGACAACGTCACTTATCATTACAGGCGTGACACTCGGGATTTATCTTTTGATTTCCTTGACCTATGTAATAAGAAGAGATACTCTTACTTCCGTACAACGGATAGGGGCTTAACAGCAGTGAAAAAACGTCCTCGGTTGGGGACGTTTTTGCTGTTTATCCTCTATAGATGTTGTAAAGGGAAAAACCTATGATCAGCATAGAATAGGAGATCCCTGTTTTGAGACCGGCCGGTATTTTTGATCTCTCGAATTTTTCTGCAGCAAAAAATGCAACAAACAATACAGGAAGCATTAACCACCACAAGGCCCATTGCTTAGGTGTAACACTTACAATAAGATAAGCTATCCCTACACAAAAGGCTGTGTCTCGGTATTTTTGAAAAAAGTTCTTTGTATCTTTTCTTTCCATTGTTCCTCCTACTGCTTAAAAAGCGTATCCATTTGTTCTTCAATCTTAAAGTCATGATCAACAAGCATGACCGTATCTACACGATACTTGGGCTTCAGATTGGTGTTATTGAAATACCCCAGGGCAAAATCAAAGAAACTGGCCGCTTTCTTTTCATCGCCCTCTTTGGCCTGAATAATGAACAGCTTTTCCTTGTCATTTATCACCGCACCGGTTGCTGCGATATAACTGTACCGACTCGTTTTAAAAATATTGCCTACATCATCAAACATATGTGAATCAAATTCTTTTTTTATTGCATCTTCAGCCTTGGAATTATTCATCTTATCATGCAACTCGTTTTCAGTTACAAACGTTGCATCGGTTTCATATTGCAGCGCCTGTGGATGATTCGAATGATTCCTGCCCACGCCAACATAAATTCCGGCGACAACCACGAGACAGAGTATAAATAGATTAGGTCCTCTTTTCATCTTCGCATCACCATCTATTCATTCATCGTTTTAAAGAATTACTTTCTAATTTCAAAATTGGCATTAAACAGCAGGTTAATGATGTCACTCATGAAAACCCTCCTGTAGTTTTTAGTTTCCCGTTTCACATAACTCTCAACGTAAGTGAATAGCTGACCTGCCTTAGATAAGATTTATTTCAAGTCCTGAGATAACCGAATCATATCTCTGCATTGTATACCGTTCTCAAAAATTTCTTCTGGATAGTGCTTTACAAAAAAATCCCGGTCGACACCAACCATTCTAAAACCGCATTTTTGGTATAGCGCCAATTGCCCGATACTTGAATTTCCTGTGCCGATCTCAAGGGTTTTATAGCCTTTCTCTTTCGCTGTCATTATTGCGTGAATGACTAATTGTTTTCCTAGACCTCTTCCCTGCTGTTGTTCTGTGATTGCAACATTTATTAACTCTAATGTCTCTGGTCTTGTTGGAAGCAATACATACACTCCAAGCAGTTGTTCCTCACTTTCAGCAACATAACATTCCCCTCTTTGGACATACCCCTCTACGATTTCCTTTGAAGGATCCGCCAATAACAACAATTCCAAAGGAACCTTTTCATCCCTATTTAGCTTTCTGATATTCACCATCAAACTCTCCCTATTGTTTTAACCACTTATGTACTTTTTTGTTCATTTGAATTTGTAAATCATTGATTTCACCGGCTTGTTGATCTTCCTTTTGTACATATCTCTTTGGAAACATCTTTTGTAGAGAGGATTTATAGTAACCACCATCTCTAGGTTCCTTATAATCAACGACTTTATAACCGGACCGTTCTTTTTTGATTTTAATTAAAACCGGCAATGAATGACCACTTTGTTCCTGATCACCGGTTTCTTTATTAAACCCGCCAAGGCAGGAGTGAAAATAAACCGTTAGAATACCGTCTTCTTCACTGGTTCCGTATATTCTATGTACTTCAAACTGCTTTTCAGAAGGTGCAAATATATTTTTGTATTTTTGAATAATGTACTGAGATATGAGTTGATCGGCTTCTTTTGTTACCTTCTCTTTACCATCAACTAGATGGTTTGGATCACTTGTACACCCAGTTATTACGAAAGTAAGGAGCCAAATAAAAACGAAGGATTTGACTTTCAAAAGGACACCCCTCTAATATATTTAGTTTTTAAGATGAGGGGCTTCTCAACCCGATAGCTTGTCGCTACTTTAATTTTACACCAATTACTTCAAGATAAAGAAAAAATTCAATCTATATCCTTTGTATAAAAAAACACGTTCGCAATTGAACGTGCTTTCTAAAGGTATTTGTTGTGGAATCATCTTTATTAAACACTCAGCTAAGCGAAAATTTCCTTTGCTGGATCGTTAGCCAAGGACGATTTTCCTCCCAATGTACATTTACCGGCATTTTATAGGCTTCTGATAAGGATTCACTTGTTAACACTTCTTGCTTCTGCCCCGATGCAACGATTTGCCCATCACGAAGTAATAAGACATGCGTAATCACATCGGCAATTTCCTCAATATGATGAGTCACATAAAGTAAATGGCTATTTTTTTGGACGATGTCATCCATTAAACCTAGCACTTCTTCACGAGAAAACACATCTAATCCTGTACACGGTTCATCGAGTATGAGAATTTGAGGATCACACATTAAAGCACGGGCAATGAGGACTCTTCGTTTTTCTCCTTGTGATAATTTGTTGAAGGTCTTCCCATTTAAATAATCTAAACGCAGTGCAGTAAGTAAAGAACCTGCTTTTTCCCAGTCTTCATCCGTAACTTCTTCATATATACCAAAGGAAGCAAATTTACCACTCACCACAACTTCTTCCACAGTTTCCTGTTCTAACAGTTGTGAAAATTTCTCTAACGAACTGCTCACATACCCTATTTTCTTTCGCAGATTAGGCAGGTTGGTCTTTCCAAATTCATTTCCCAGGACGGTAACCTTCCCTGTAGTAGAAAAATGATAGCCTGTCACAATATTTAATAATGAAGTTTTACCAGAACCGTTTAACCCCAGAATGGCCCAATGCTCATTTGTTTTTACTTCCCAATTAATCTCACTCAGTATATTTTGGCCATCTCTTCTCCATGATACATCCTCAAAGCTAATAACTCTCTCCACGCCATATCACCTCCAAATGTAATGTGTTTTGCATCAAAGAACATGACTATCTCTTGGACCGTATAAACCTGTTAATCTTCTCTTTTACATATTTCAGAGTTAACATAAACCGAAAATAATGTAGTTTTCAACCTTAAGATTAAATTAGTGTTGATTATTTTTAAAAAAGGAAATCACAAATTCATAAGAATAAGCTTTGTTCAATACTCAGCACCTTAATAGGTTATTTCACCCTCATTATTCTCAGCCAAAAATCTGAGGAATACAAAAACGAACCTGGGCAATATAAGGTTCGTCTTTTCCTCCAATCGTAAATGACTGTTTGAACATTGAATATTAAAGGATTCCGTTATAAGCGTTTTCAATTATTTCTTTTATATCTTTGCTGCTGGTCAATCTTGGATTTATTAAAACATTTCCACTTCTCATTGAGTCTTCAACCAGTTTTGGCAACACATCTAACGATACATCAAGGTCTTTTATATTTGAAGGGATATTTAATGTGTTATTTAATTTTATAATAGCCTGAATTGCTAGTTCTGCTGCTTCTTTAACAGGAATCCCATCAGTCTTTTCACCTAATGCCTTTGCGATGTCTACCATTTTGTCAGGGCATGCTGGTAAATTGAATCTCATAACAAATGGTAACAGTGTAGCATTAGCAATTCCATGTGGTACATTAAATACTCCGCTAAAAGTATGTGAAATCGCATGAACATTCCCTAAACGAGACTGAGAAAAAGCAGCTCCCGCAAGCATTGAAGCTACCAGCATATTTTCTCTACTTTGAATATCTGTACCTATAAAATAAGCTTTCTCAATGTTTTCTCTAATCATTCCAATTGCATAGAGGGCTAAAGCCTTACTGGCAGGATTTGAAGTTTTAGAAGTGTATGATTCAATCGCATGCGTCAACGCATCCATTCCGGTTGCAGCTGTTACCTCCATCGGTAAACCAACTGTAAGTTCAGCGTCTAGAATTGCATAGTTTGGATAAAGAAACGGGCTGATTACGGCTGCTTTAAATTGAGTCTTAGTATTAGTAATAATGGTTGAGGAAGTGACTTCACTTCCAGTTCCTGAAGTGGTCGGCACCGCTATAAGGGGAAGTCCCTCATTTGGTATCTTTCCAACTCCCTCATAATCAATAATTTCTCCTGGATTATTTGCCATTACAGCAATTCCTTTTGCTGCATCTATACTGCTTCCGCCGCCCACTGCTAACACACTATCCGGATCAAAAACCTTTAATTTTTTAACACCATCCATAATATTTTCACAACTAGGATTAGCTACAACTTCATCATAGATTTCAAATGAAATAGAGGATTCATGCAGTGAACTTTCTATCGCTTGAAGAATACCGGCATTTTTCACACCCCTATCCGTTACAAGAAATACCTTTTTATATCCCAACAATTGAAAAAATTCACCGATCCGTTTAGCCAATCCCCTCTCCGTTCGAACCATCGTTGGTACATGAAAATTAAAGTTCATAATAACCTCTCTTTTTTAATAGTGGTCAATCTATAGAACATTATCAGTCTTGCTAAAAGTTAAAGCACTTCTGAAATTTGTTCAGTAAACAAACTAAGTTTTTTATTTATTATAATCTTAACTAATAGCCCCATCAAGACTATGTATAGAGTAATTCAGAGAATTATTAGAATATTGGAGTGGTTATCCGATTATATAGTAGTCCGAGAGGCTAAACCGCCCTCTAGACCATTTAGCCTCGCTGTTAAATGAATCACAAAAATCCCTGGCATTAACCGCCAAGGATTTTTCAAATAGTTAAGATACATGTAATTCTTTTGAATTTCTAGCGGTACGAAAAACGCGTTTATATAACTTCCATACTAAATAGCCTAAAAGGGTGCCAACTGCATTTAATATTACATCATCAATATCAGCGGAACGTCCTGATGGGAAGATGTATTGAACTGCTTCAATGCATTACTGGAACAGCCTAAACAAAACCTAATTCGCTTTGTTTTTTGTTTTACAAGCGTTCTTCCTTCATAAGGTCTCTTAGTAAGGATTGATCTTAAATTCACTTTTTATAGTATGATATAGGCAAGAGCCCATGCAGCTGGAATAACAGATTCGTTTGAACCAAGATTTTTAATTCTAATGATTAGCTAGGGGGAAAACATTGGTTAAATTAGAAGAAATGAAATCAGATGAGTTTCAAAGATATCTTAGTTATGCGATTAAAAACTATGCAGATGAACATGTAAAAGCTAACAATTGGGATGAGCGAGAAGCAGTCAGTAAAGCAACTCAAGAATTCGAAAGACTGTTACCCGATGGGGAAAAGACCGTTAATCAAAAGCTATTCATTATTCGAGATGAAGAACAAGAAGTGGGTATGATTTGGCTTGCTCAAGTGTCAACGGAAAAAGGATTTATTTATGATATAAACATCTATGAAGGTAATCAAGGTCGTGGTTATGGCAAAAAAGCAATGAAAGAAATAGAACAGGTGGCAAAGAACTTAGGATTAACAAATATAGGACTTCACGTCTTTGGCCACAACAAGTCCGCACGAGGATTATATGAAAAATTAGGTTATATAGAAACGGATATTGTAATGGCAAAAGATTTAGTATAGGAATAAAAAATAGCCCTTCTCACAACGGAAGGGCTATTTTTATCGATTGAGGATCTGAGCAGATCCCACTCAGTTCACAGAATTCCTCAGCAGCGCATCTCTTTCGTGTCGTTCAATCGCCAAGGCGATCAATTTGTCGATAAGTTGACTGTAAGGAATCCCGCTTATTTCCCATAGCTTAGGATACATGCTTATTTTCGTGAAGCCGGGGATCGTATTTACTTCATTAATGATGATGTCCTGTTCATTGACGAAAAAATCCACCCTTGCAAAGCCCTCGCAGTTTAACGCCTGAAAGGCTTGAATGGCAGTCTCCTGGATCTTTGCTGTTAACGGTTCACTCAGCTTTGCTGGAATTTCCAATACCGCTCCGTTTTCATCGATATATTTAGCCTCATACGAATAGAACTCTCCGTTGGAAACAATTTCTCCGGGTAGAGAAGCCAAAGGCTCTTCATTCCCGAGCACTGAGCACTCGATTTCTCTTCCACTGATTCCTTCTTCAATTAATATCTTATGGTCGAAATGAAACGCCTCTTCCACTGCGCGTGTAAATTCCTCTTGTGACTGCACCTTACTTACCCCCACTGAAGAACCTTGGTTGGAAGGCTTTATAAATAACGGCAATCCTAGATCTTTTACTACTTCATCAAAGCTTATTTTGTTCTTTGTTGCTCGTGTATACGTATGTGACTTAGCGACCTTTAACCCGGCATCTTTTAGCAGCCGTTTCGCTATGTCCTTATCCATACAAACTGCAGAGCCAAGAATATTGGAGCCGACAAAAGGGATGTTCGCCATCCGGAGCATTCCCTGAATGCTTCCATCCTCCCCTAATGTCCCGTGAAGGATGAGAAATACAACATCAAGCTGGCTCAAGCTTTTTGTTGTATTTAAACTCATCAACTGATTCTCGCTTTCTCCAGGAACTACCGCAATGCCATGATTGGTTTTATTTAGTTCAATTAACTTTGCATCGTCTGCGTTGAGCAGGAATTGAGAAGCATTATTTAAATGCCATCTTCCTTCCTTATCAATGCCGATTAACGTGACTTCATATTTATCCTGATCGATTGCTTCGAGCACATTTTTCGCCGACTGTAAGGAGACCTCATGCTCAGCAGACTTTCCTCCAAAGATCAATCCAACCTTTTTCTTCTCCATACAAACACCACCTGTCAGGAATCTTATATCATCGTCATTTTATTTTGTTCGTTTTAAAAAATTCGTTTCCAGCTTCTATTATATAACCGCTAACCCCGTCCTGAAAATAAGAAGGATTCGTAAACAGTCGAATAGAATACTTTAAAGAATCATGTGATCGGCAAAAAAGGAATAAAGGAGATGGTGGCTATGAAGATCCAGAGAATAGACCATGTGGGTGTTGTCGTAAATGATCTGGAAGCGGCCAAAGCGTTTTTTCTCGATTTCGGACTTGAGATGCTGGGGGAAGCTGAAGTGGAAGGCGAATGGGCCGAACGGATTATTGGACTTACTGACGTTAGAGAGACGGTTGTTATGTTTGGGATGCCAGACGGCGAGACAAAGCTGGAGCTGGTAAAATTTCATACGCCCTCAGCTGAAAAAGGGATTCAGCCGTCTTTGAACACGTTGGGTATTACTCATATAGCATTTGCCGTTGAAGACATTGAAGGTATTGTTGCCAAAATGAAAAAGAAAGGCACGGAAACTGTTGGTGAGATTCAGCAATATAAAGACAGCTATAAGTTATGTTTCGTACGTGGACCAGAAGGAATTATTTTAGAGCTGGCAGAGAAACTCAAGTAAATAGCCTTTAAATTAATTTCGATTAAGGCCTTTTTGACAGCAGCCACTTTTCAAAGGAAAAGTGGCTGTAATGTGCTTTTTTCATTTATTTAATATGCAAGCTGGATATGAGGCCGTTAATTTTCTAAAAATGCTAAAACCGTTTCTTTAAATTTTTCGGGCTCCTCTAAATCAGGGAAATGTGCACTATGATGAAATAACACAAGTTCACTATTGCTTAGTTCTTTGTGAATGAGTTTTGAAATCGGAATTCCTGTATTACGATCAAATACACCTGTCATAATCAAGGTTTGTTGTGATATGTCTCTCAGCCGATCTATTAAAGAGATGGAAAGTGGGAACTTTTGTAATGCTTTAAACATAAGACCTGTATTCACCAGGCTACTTTCCTCCCACATGTCCCTATTTCTTCTTGCAATCTCTTGATTTTCGAACATTAACAAATCTACGACTTTACGATCTGCCCTATCCCAATACGCGTTATAGACGTCGTCGATCGATTTACCCTCATTTAGGATCTCTTGCAGCTGTCCATACATTTTTGAATCAACCACTGAACAAAAGCCTGTAATTTGAACCAACTTGTTAACTTCCGAATGAATTAAACTTGGTCCGGATAGGACAATTCGATTTATTATGTTTGGCAACGCATGGGCAATCTCCAGAGCGAGCTCTCCCCCAAAGGAATACCCAAGCAAGTCTACTTTTTTTACCCCTAGCCAATGCAATAATGATTTAAAATCCTCAATTAGCAACGGTACAGAATACTCGGTATCATCAAAAGGCATTTCAGATCTGCCGCATCCGCGCTGCTCATAATAGATGACGGTTCTGCTAGTGGAAAGCAACGGACCGATCGTCCTTTCAAATACATAATGATTACCGCCTGGACCACCATGTATAATCACTAATGGGATGGAGTTATTCTGCCTCCCTGCTACCCGTACCCAATGGGTAATTCCATTTAATTGTGTATGATACACTCCATTACTAAATTCACTATTTAGCTCCTCTTTTATCCAATTCGTTATGAACCACCCGCTTGTTAAGTTGCCTATGTAATTGATTTTTGATTACGCTGTAAATACGATTCTAGTCTAGATTTTACCAATGCCCACTCACTTTCTATTACGCTGAAAAATACCGAATGACGAATCGTCCCGTCTTTCCGTATCATTTGATTCCTTAAAATCCCTTCCTTTACCCCACCTATTCGTTCGATGGCTTTTTGCGAGCGAAGATTTTGGTCATCGGTTTTAAATTGAACACGTATGACGTTTAGCGTTTCAAAACAGTATTTTAATAATAAATACTTACATTCTGTGTTAACTGGTGTTCTCCATACCGAGGGAGTTAACCAAGTCCAACCAATCTCTAGCCCTTTATGTATTGCAGAGATTCCAAGAAACCGTGTGGAACCAACATTCTATCATTCTTGCGAAGTGTAATAACAAACGGAAATTCGGTTCCACGTTCTTTATTTGCTAAGGCTTCTTCCACAAAGGACTCCATTTCCTCTAATGTTTGAATCTCCCTGGGTAAATGGGTCCAAATCTGTTTATGGCCACTGGCCTCATATAAGCCATGTATATGGCTTTTTTCCATAGGTATAATCCGAACATGCTCCCCTGCCAGTTCATCCAATGTAATATTCAATTTTGAGCCCCCCTTTTTTGATGGATTTTCATAACTTTATTGTTTCTCACTTAATACGGATAACACATCCGTAAGATCGAATAACTTTCTCCCAATGTCATGCAATTCTCTTGATATAGTAAATGAGTTTATTGCGATAATAAGTAATAAAATGATAAGAGCAGTTTTATAAAAATAATCAAATTTCGAGTTCATTGAAGTTTCCCCCATTTATCCAAGTTCTTCAGATCCATACGGTGGTTCATCCGCGACTCTCCCCATCAGAATCGTATTATAATAGTTTCCGTCGGATAAGCGTTTATCGTATTTCAAGACCCCTTCAGTTTCAAACCCTAACTTTCTATAAAGCGCTATGGCTTTATCGTTCGTTTCCAAAACGGTGAGCGATATTTTTTTAATGTCCTGTGCATCAGCCCAGTTGATCGTTTCCTGCAGGCACATCTTACCGATCCCGTATCCCCAAAACTCTTTCAACACACAAACACCGAACTCAACTTTATGCGAAAGCCGCCGTAAAGGGCTCCCTTCACATCTGGCGAATCCAGCAATTCTTCCATCCACATCTGCCACCAAAAACAAATGATTGAGGGCTTCAGTATCCTTCTTTATGATCGAAAGGAAACCCGCCTCATCAATGTACCCTTCCCCTTGTTCCCGGTCCATGTTCTCGGTTTCGCCATCGATTTGTACACGCGCCTCTGATAGGCTTTTTGCATCGTGTTCCTCGGCGGATCGGATGATGTACTTTATATCACGTACTGAACATTCCTTTGGATCGATCTTCATATTTTATCTATTCCGATCAACTCAGTCCCATACGAGTTATCAATCGCACACAGCCATTCACCCTCTGTATTTTTTCGGAACACATAGGTCGCTTTTCGCTCCATGGAATAGGTAGTTTCTTCTTTATTCGAGGCGAGAAGTGTTTGGGAAAGAACGAGCGCGGTGTCTCCCGCTTCCAAGATCATCATCTCTCCCTGTTTGGGTTCAATGCTGTTTTTAAAATAAGCGGCGATGGCGATGAATGCTTTTTTGATTTCAGCCTTCCCGTTTGCCACCATTCCCGGTTTAACTACTAGAACCGCATCCTCCGTATAGTAGTTCATGAGGAAATCGAAATCCTCCTGTTTGATGGCGAGATCACACTTCCTGATGATTTCTTTTAATTCATGCTCCATTTTCTTTCCTCCTGACTCTCCATAGTTCCATCCATTATAATCCTTAGAAGGAAAGAAAATCTATATAAAAAAAGAGACGCCGCTTTTGCGATACGCCTCAACACTTGCTTACTATTTTATTTTATAAACCGGGATTTCCAGATTGATGCTGTAATTGTTCAACAGACTGTACAGGTTATAAATCTGTCTTACCTGTTTGGATGCCCAGCCAATATCTGTGGCGTATTGATGGGATGGATAACCCAGTGCTTCTGCTGCCGATGGATTCCAGCGCATCTTATAAATGGTATCCTGCTTTTTGTTGATGTAGCCCATGGCTATAAAGCGCGCTCCGCCGACAATCGCATCTTCCGGGGTAAACCAGCCGGCATTGTATGCGTAGGCTGCACCATTTTGCACTGCGTTGCCATCATTGGCCCCGATTCCGTACATGTTGTACACGGTTCTTCCATTATATTGGACTCCTGTGGCCAGCTCTGACCGGCCATTACCTGTTTCAAGCAATGCATGTGAAATCAAGTAGATGTCATTCACGCCGTATAGATTGCCTGCCTTGATAAAAGAAGAAGCCTTGCCCTCCAAAATTCCTTTACCGGAAAGAATGCGCTGGTTGACTTCTGCCGCGTTCAAGTTGGCGGTTTGAGACAGTTTCACAAATTGATAGGATTTTACAGGATCGTCCTTAAAGTTGTTCGGATCCAGATAATACTTTACATCCTCAGGACTGGCATTCACCCAAGTATCCTTGATTTCCACCTGATACCAAATATGGCCGTCCGAACCTTTCACCTGGGAAAGGACCTTCAGCTGTTCTCCCCTTCTCACTGTTGTGATTTTCCAGTAGTTCGTGCCAGCTCCACCGCGAATGTTCCAATCTCCAAGGACCGTGCCATAAATCGAGCTTTTCATTCGAATAGCGTCTTCACGGATATAGCTTTTGTATTTTTGGTCGGTTTGTGGAGAAGCACCCATCTGAAGTTTGACCATCTCGTCGAGAGTGAGATTATACTTTTGCCCCGTTTCAAAAACCGCTATGCCATCAGGGGAACCTAGCTTTTGCTTCAGGTAAGAGGTACTGACGTAACCCGTCTTGCCATTGGCAGAGATTTTGGACCAGCTGCCAGATTGGGAAAGGAGCGTAACCGCTGTATCCCTTGCCAGCTTTGTAACGACTGCAAACGTTGTCCCTGGACCTGATCTCACGTTGAGACTTGAAGAAGCATCTACATCGACAAACCGAACGACCGTTTCAGGTTCAGAAGGCTTTGGAGCTGGTGACGGTTTGGCAGTGCCTGGCTTAGTCGTGGTGAGGTATTTTGTGCTCACATAACCCGTGCTGCTGCCCGCTTTTACCTTGGCCCATCCGTTGGATTCGGAATAAACAGTGACTTCTTCCCCGTCTTTTAGCGTTTTGATGACGGATGATTTTGTCGTCGCGTCTTTACGTAAATTCAGGGCACCACTTACCTTTACATACTTTGTGGTTGTTTTCGGTTCAGGTGTTTGAGTTGGGGCAGGTTTTGGCTTTGACGTACTGCCAGGCTTGGTTGCAGTGAGGTATTTTGTGATCACATAGCCGGTGCTGCCGGAAACTTTTACTTTTGCCCATCCGTTGGACTCCGAATAAACGGTCACTTTTTCTCCATCATTGAGTGTTTTGATGACAGAAGATTTGGTAGTCGCACCTTTTCTTAAATTCAATGCACCGCTTACCTTTACATACTTTGTGGTTGTTTTCGGTTCAGGTGCTGGAGTTGGGGCAGGTTTTGGCTTTGACGAACTACCAGGCTTTGTTGCAGTGAGGTATTTTGTGATCACATAGCCGGTGCTGCCGGAAACTTTTACTTTTGCCCATCCGTTGGACTCCGAATAAACGGTCACTTTTTCTCCATCATTAAGTGTTTTGATTACAGAAGATTTGGTAGTCGCACCTTTTCTTAAATTCAATGCACCGCTTACCTTTACATACTTTGTGGTTGTTTTCGGTTCAGGTGCTGGAGTTGGGGCAGGTTTTGGCTTTGACGAACTGCCAGGCTTTGTTGCAGTGAGATATTTTGTACTCACATATCCGGTGCTGCCGGAAGCTTTTACCTTTGCCCACCCTTTGGACTCGGAATAAACAGTGACTGTTACTCCGTTTTTCAGCGTTTTGATGACTGCCGAATTGGTCGTGGCTGCTTTTCGTAAGTTTAAAGCTCCGCTGACTTTCACATATTTGGTTGTTGTTTTAGATGAGGAAACTGCTGCAGGTTTGCTTGTTGAACCCCTCGAAACCGTGTTCGATGGTTTGGAAGATGATAGATACTTTGAGCTTACATAGCCATTCTTGCCGTTTGCGTTAACCTTGGCCCAACCACCTGTTTCGGAATATACCGTCACCTGTGTCCCTTTTGCCAATTTAGCTATGACAGACGCACCTGTGGATGCGCTCTTACGTAAATTCAAAGAACCCTTGCTTACCTTTACGTACTTGGTGGTGGTACTGACTTTCGTGGCGGTGGTGGCCGAGGTGATCAAATACTTGGAGCTGACATAGCCATATCTGCTCCCTACCTTTAGCTTGGACCATCCTTTTGATTCTGAATAAACGGTTACCTTTACTCCTTTAACAAGCTTTCCAATGATGGGAGAGCTGGTGTTGGCACTTTTGCGAACGTTCAGGCTTGAACCTGACTGGACATTCACGACCTTCTTCTTAAGTTCTTGGGCCGATGCGGGATCCGCCTCGATTGCCTGATATAAGGCTGTGGTAGAAAGCACGGCGAAACAAAAACCTGGGATGACTAATTTCTTCATTTCATTCTCCTCTGCCTATGTAGTCTTGAATCAAAAAATCTGATTCTCCCCTTCATATCGGTAACTTTTGGCAGAGTTTAATGAAAAAACTAGAAAAATAGTGAATAATTTACCATAAAAATTATCTTTTTGTATGGTAAACTAGTGAAAATTTATTCTGGAGGGTCATCCAATGGAAGTTGTATCCATACTCTCGTTTTTAGCTGCAGCCATCGTTCTGACCATTATGCCTGGACCTGATAATCTGTTTGTTTTAGCACAAAGCATAGCTAAGGGCAAAAAGGCAGGCATCAGCACGGCACTGGGGCTTTGCACCGGTCTCATCGTACATATTAGTGCCGTTACGGCTGGTTTATCCGCCGTCATCTACCAATCAGCGGTTGTTTTCTCGATCATCAAATATGCGGGGGCTGCGTATCTCTTGTTCCTGGCCTATAAGTCGTTTCGGGAAAAAGACAGTCCGTTTAACCTCACCGGTGCAGATACACTGAATTACTCAGCACTGTACAAACGAGGCATCATTATGAACCTGTTAAACCCTAAAGTTTCTTTGTTCTTCCTTGCCTTCCTGCCGCAGTTTGTCAATTATCACAGCGGACATGTGTCACTGCAAATGCTCACTTACGGGATTCTTTTTCTGCTTCAGGCTCTGCTGCTTTTTACGCTTATTAGCATCTTTGCTGAAAAAACCGGAAGCTTTATACGTAAAAATCCGAGGGTATCAAGCAAGATTAACCTCATTCAAGGAAGTTTATTTACAGTGATTGGTCTTAAAATTGCGTTTAGCCAGAGATAAGAAATGAGGCTGTCCAATAAGTCCCTAAAATGAAAGCAGGACGGAAAAACGATAAGTTTTTCCGTCCTGCTTTTTTTGGTTGTTCTTTTTTCCTGAAAGTAGTCAGGCGAATGCCTGCTACTTTCAGGAGGTTGTGGGCCAATGCCACGATTCCAAACTCTACATGTACCTTGTCCAGTCCCCGCAACGACCACCTGCGGAACGACCGATTGCCCTTGATGTGGCCAAAGACGCTTTCCACTTCGACTTTACGTCGGGCATAGATCGCGGCTTTTTCCTCACATTCAAGGGCTGCTTTTGCTTTGGCCTTCATTTCTTCATAGATCGTGTTCCAATGCACCTGGCGGTTCCCTTTCGCTTTGGTGCACTTGGTTTTAAACGGGCAATCCGTACAATCTTCGCATTCATAAATCTTGAAACTTTGTTCCAGACCGGATCGGTTCTTTTTCTTCAGATATTTCTTAAACGGTACCCTTCTGCCATTGGGACAGATAAACCAATCATCGAGTTCCTCATATACCCAGTTCTTTGCGTTTTTGATCTCGTTTTTATAGCTTCGGGTTTGTTCCTTCAAATAGCTTCCATAGGGAATCAGAAAATCAAATCGCGGTTCTGTTTCTTCTCCGACCGCAAACAAATAGTTCTCTTCGCTGCCATAACCGGCATCCGCAATCACGGTTTTCGGCATCGGTAAAGAAGACGCGGCCAGTTTCTCTAAATGAGGAATGAAACACCGCGTATCTGTCGGGCGTTGATGAAGGGAATAAAACAAAACAAATTGGTTCTCGGTCGCCATCTGTACATTGTAGCCGGGTTTCAACTGGCCGTTCTTCATGTGGTCTTCTTTCATGCGCATAAAGGTGGCGTCGGTATCGGTTTTGGAGTAACTGTTCCGGTCTCCAAACCGTTCGTTCTGTTCCTTATATTTGGCTAAACGAGGCAAGAAATCGTGACGAATAAGCTTCAAGGGTTTTTTGTAGATACTGCGCTTCTTACGCATCTCTTTGCGTTTTTCGGTATTCGTTTCCTTCTCGATCGCATCCGTCAGGGACGTGACTTCTTCATCGAGAATCGTTGCGGCTTCTTCTAATGGAAGGGAGAGCTCATCGCTGGTTTCATCCCCTTCTGGCAACGCTTCTAATTCAGTGAGGCGGTTGATGTGGTGCAGCGTTTCTTGAATTTTCTCTTTCAACTTCGCTTCATGTTTCACGGTGGATTTTTTCCACACGAAAGAATACTTATTGGCATCGGCTTCGATCTTTGTACCATCCAAAAAGTAGTGATCCATCGTAATATACTCGTCCTGGATGAGTTGCCTGATCATGGTTTCAAACAGTTCATCCATCAAGGCTTTCATCCGTTGGCCGCGAAAGTCGTTCAACGTTCGGAAATCGGGCTTCTGCATGGCTGCGAGCCACATGGCCGGAAGATTTTCCTGAAGCAGCTTTTCAATTCCGCGACACGAATAGACCTTCTGTGAATACCCATAGAGGAGGACTTTCACCATCATTTTTGGGTGATATGAGCTCCGTCCACCGCCGGAGTAATAAGAAAATAGCCGGTCATCAGGAATGCCCTCCACCATCTCATCAATTACACGTGCCACATGGTGGGCTGGAATCCATTCCTGCAGATCAAAGATCATTTGAACTTGTTGGTTATCGTACGGTTTGAAGGTGGGAGCTAATTTTCGTTTAGTAGAAGAACTTTCTTGGATTCCCCCTAGAGGAAGGCTCGTTTGCGTGGTATAATTTTCAGTAGTAATCGTAAGATTGCGCATAAAAAATCGTCCTTTCTTTTCGTGAAGATGTTGGTGTGGTAACTTTCATTTTACTAAAGAGGACGATTTTTTTGTGTACTTTTTATAGTATTTAAAAAAAAGGCTGCCAGAAAGTCAGTTTACACTGACTTTCTGGACAGCCCCATTTTTTCAAACCAAAACGGGTTTGTTTCTATTAATCTCGTTAATTTTGGATAAATCCACTTTCGGCTTTCGGTCTTCTGTCAGCAGCCCGTTCACTTCCTGCTGGACATCCGTGATCTGGGTGTAACAGAATCCGCATATATAATCCAGGCTCATGATGGCTTCAGTTATAGATGCATAGCGGTCGAGGAACTCCTTCTCGCTCTTCACCTGGTCCCCATAACCCCAGCCTTCTTCAGAAGTGAATGCAATACCGCCATATTCACTGATGATGATCGGCTGTCCTTTATATTCGTACCCCTCGGCCATGGCATGCTTGGATTTATTAAAGGCGATCTCATTGCCCACCACTTTTTCCTTATCCCGATACCGGTTAAGGAACTCGTCTCCGTACTCCACATAGTCATGAAGCGTGATGATGTCAGATACCGTATGCTCCCATCCATCATTCACGATAACCGGCCGCATGCTGTCGATCGCTTTCGTAAGGTGGTAGATACCTTCAGTAAACTTTTGCTGTTTCTCATTGGTAAAAATGTTCTTAACACCCCACGATTCATTGAACGGAGTCCACGTAATGATGCTCGGATGATTGTACTGCTGCCGTACAACTTCAAGCCATTCTTCTGTAAATTGTTGAACTGCATCGTCAGAGAACGCGTAGGTTGCCGCCATTTCTGACCAAACGAGCAACCCTTTTTTGTCCGCCCAGTAAAGAAAGCGCTGGTCTTCCACTTTCATGTGTTTCCTTACACCATTGAACCCCATCTCAAGCGTTTTTTCGATATCCAGGATGATCGCTTCCTCTGACGGCGGAGTTAAATGGGATTCTTCCCAGTACCCCTGATCCAGAAGCAGCTTTTGATAGATCGGGACATTATTCAATAGAATGTTCCCATTTTGAATGGATATCTTTCGCATGCCGAAATAGGACTGCACCCTGTCGAGCTCCCGATCTCCGTCAAAGAGAGTGAATTCCACATCATACAGGTGCGGATGCTCTGGGCTCCACTGCATCACTTTCCATTCATGGATTTCACTGGCGAGGCTCACTTTCATACTGGCGTGCTTTCGGTCAACCTGCAAACTGAAATCTTTAACAGACTTCCCATCAAACGTAATCGCTGTTTTCAAGATTAGATGTTGCTGCTGGCCGGCATGAACCAGCTTATACTCGAATTCCACTGATTCGTTATCCACATCCGGTGTGGTTTTCACGGATTGAATATGGGTTTCATGCAAAAATTCAAGCCAGACCGTTTGCCAGATCCCTGTGGTCTGTACATACCAGCAGCCGAAATTTTTATCGATCCACCTCTGCTTCCCTCTCGGCTGATGTTCACTCAGGCTGTCCTCTATTTTCACCACCAGATTATTTTCTTTTTCTTCATTAATATAGTTCGTGATGTCAAAAGAAAAGGCTGTATACCCCCCTTTATGCTCGCCGGCAAAAATACCGTTCACCCACACCTTTGTCACATAGTCCGCGCTCTGAAAATGAAGGAGGACGCGCTGGCCGGCAAATTCCTTGGGTACGTCAACCGATTTTTGGTACCAGACATAAGGGCAAAATGTTTCCTCATGGATGCCGCTTGCCTTCGTTTCATATGTAAAAGGCACGATGATTTTCTGGTTAAGATCGGTTTTCTTGTACCATGCTTCTTTTTCACCCGCATTCTGATGGTCGAATTGAAAGTTCCATTCTCCATTCAGATTCAGCCAATCATTTCGTTGAAATTGAGGACGAGGATATTCCTTTCGTACAGTTGCTTCCATTGATAACAGCTCCTTGATTGATTAGTAGGTTTTGGAGGAAATGTTCAGCCTCGAAATGGTTTTGTTTTTGGCGAGTGCCAATATTCCCGCGGAGAGAAAAAGAACGGCGCCGATAAAATCCATCAAAAAGTAGGACGCGACACCCAGCACGAGAAACCAGATCGAGCGTTTAACCTCCACTTTGTCATCCTTCAGGGACCGGACAAGATACAGATTGACGATGCCCAGGATCACGAAAAGCATGCCAAAAGTGACAGTAAAGCTATATAAACTTCCGAATAAGGATTGCATGGCTTTCATTTGCGCAAAGCTTGTGTCATGAATGTTGCTGCCTTTTGATTTGATATACGATCCATAAGCAAAAATGGTAAGCAGACCCGATAGAATCTGCCAACTGGACCCAATGACGACGAGCTTCCGTTCCAGTTTTCGGTTCAAAACGGATTCCTCCTATCCTTTTACGCCAGATGTTAGTGACATGGACTGCAGGAAATAGCGCTGTGTAAAGAGATACAGAATAAAGGTCGGCACGATGGCGATGAGTGCGGCTGACATGGCATGCCCGATATCGGTGACATACATTCCCTGCAGAAGCTGCAAGCCCGGTGTGATCGGCATCCGGTCAATATCGTTGAACACGATGGACGGCCACAAAAAGTCGTTCCAGGAACTTGTAAAGGTGAACAGCGCCACAACCGTCAGAACCGGTTTGATGAGTGGCAGGGTCACCTTTGTGTAGATCTGAAAATCATTCGCGCCGTCGATCCGGGCGGATTCATCCAGCTCCAAGGGGATGCCGATCATGAATTGACGAACGAGAAAAACGTTAAAGACGGCTGCTGCTCCCGGCACAATAGCCGCCCAATACGTGTTCACCCATCCGAGGGTATCAATGATTTTATAGAGCGGGATCAGGTTCACGACTGCCGGAAACATCATGGATGCCAGCAGCAAGGAAAACAGCCAGTCCCTTCCTTTAAATCGCAGCCGGGTATATCCATAGGCAGCCATGGAAACCACCACCAGAACGAGGACCGTCTGTGTCACCGATATGATCATCGAATTCATGAACCACTTGGCGACGGGCGTACTTGAATTATCAAAAAGAAGGTCCTGATAGTTGGTAATCACCCAGTGAACGGGAAGCATACTGAAGCCATACGTTTGGATATCGATCTCGTCTTTAAAGGATGAAAAAAAGGCCCAGGCCAAAGGAAAGATCCAGATTAATGTCATACACAGCAAAAATATGAAGGAAATAAGGGTGGAGATGTTTAATTTTTTCAAGCTGTTCCGCCTCCTACTTCTTTTCTCTCAATAAGAAGAATTGAATAATCGAGACCACCATGATACAGAGCCCGAGAATGACAGCCATCGCCGAACCGATTCCGGCAATGGATTGGCCGGAGCCAAACGCATTCTGCTGGATGTACATGAGGAGTACCGTTGTTGAGCTGGAAGGTCCGCCCTTGGTCAGCATGAGCGCCTGTCCGTAAATGTTAAACTGCGCAATCGTGGTGATAACCACGGTGAACAGGAGCTGATTCTTAATGCTTGGTAAGGTGATGTGAAAAAACTTTTGGATCCTGCCTGCTCCATCGAGGGAAGCTGCTTCATAATAATCTTTGGACACCCCGTTTAAAGCCGCCTGATAGATGATCATGTTTCCTCCGATTCCCCACCAGACGGTTACGACCACGAGCGCGATCCACGCATACGGCTGTGTGCCCAGCCAGTTGGGGGCAGAGGAAAAATAATGATTGATCGGACCAAACGATACATTAAACATCATGGACCAAATGATCATCACTGCCGAGATTGAGAACAAGACAGGCAGGTAAAAAATCGCCTGGAACAACTTGCTTCCTTTCGGCTTCACATGAAGCGCCGCTGCCAGCAGCAAAGGAATGATGATACACGCCGGGACCGTAAAGATCACAAACTTGAACGTGTTCCCTAGCCCCGTATGCAGTTGGGTGTAAAAGGTGGATTCCTTGTTAAAAAGGATCTCCTTATAGTTATCCAGTCCGACAAACTCCGGGGTGTTGATCAAGTCCCAATTCGTAAACGATATATACACGCCAAAAAAGATCGGAATCAGAAAGAATAATGCAAACAGCAACAGGTGCGGCCCAACGAAAACCATTGGCATCACGTTGAATCCCTTTCGGCGCGGCTTCAGGCTGACTGGTGACAGTACGTCGACTCTCTTGTTTTCTGTGAGTTTTACATCCATATTTTCTCTCCTGTTCTCGTTTAGTAGGGGGCAAAAGAGGTACTCCCTCTATCGCCCCCTCACAGAGATCCGGCTGGTTACTTGTCCTGGGCAATCTTGTCTTCTACTGTTTTTTGAGCACTCTTCAATGCTTTATGAATATCGAGCTTTCCGAAGACCGTATCATTGCCGATCTTGTCCAGCTGTTCAGAGACATAGCCATTGTATTTGTAGTCAAAGATCTTGAGCGACTTCTGCTCTGTCGCATCCTTCACCAGGAACGACTGCGGCATTTTTTGATAATCCGGGTTATCAAGTGTTGCCAGTGCTGCAGGGTTTTGTCCCGCTTCCGCCCATGGAAGCGAATTGTCCTTCACCCAGTCAATGAACTTCATAACGCCTTCTGTTTTCTTTTTGTCACGTTCCGGATTCTTCAGAAGTACAAACTGGTGGGAAGAGCTCCAGTTCACCATCTTGTTTTTGTCATCACTCAGCTGCGGAAAGTTGGTCATTCCCCAATTGAGATTCTTGGCAGATTTCACGTCATTTTGCATCCAGATGCCTTCCGGATAAAAAATGGCTTTTCCAGACTTGAAGGTCTGCCCGGCATCCTGGCCGTCTTTATTGGTAATGCCTGATTTGACCATGTCATTGTATAGCTTGAGTGTGTCGGCTGCTTTGTCTGTGTCCAAAGTCGGCTGTGTGCCATCGCTCGTGATACTGCCGCCCATTTGGCTGTACACCGAAAGGAAGGTTGGCTTCATCCAGGTGACCGGCATGGCAATAATTTTGTCCTTTTTCGCTTTCGCACCCGCTGCCTTGATCTCATCGTAGGTTACGATGTTGTCATCCAGAGCGTTCGGGGCATATTTTTTCACCAGATCTTTGTTGTAGTACATGACAAAGCTATGTACATCCAACGGAACACTGTATCGTTTATGATCCAGGCTGCCGATATCCCAGCCTGCTTTAATATAATTTTCCGCTTTAATGTCCGGATATTTGGAAAGATAATCATCCATCGGGACGAGCATGTCCTTGTCCACGAATTGCTTGATCCGCTCCGCATGAACAATGTTCAAATCAGGAATGTTTCTTTTGGAGTTAACCACCGTTGGGATTTTGGCATACATATCGCCTTCTGCCAGTGAGATGTTTTTCACTTTATACTTGGGATTGGTTTTGTTATAGGCATCGACCATTGCCTTCATGTTTTTTCCGTCAGGCCCTGTGAACGGATTCCAGAAAACAATCTCGTTCTTCCCTCCGGCTGAGCCTGATGAAGACTTGGAACTGCACGCTCCTAAGGAAAGCAGTAATACAAGTAAAACGAAACCGCTGACGATCACTCTTACTTTCTTATTCATATTGATCTCCCCTTATCTTTTTAATTAAAGCGCTTACATTACTGGCATACTAAAAAAACAGCATCTCATTTACTCTGTAACCTCGTCCTCCTTTTCCTAATATTCCGATAATTTATGGTGTAAGTCTTGGCTGCAGATCCTGTTTGTTATTTTGCATTTAATTGATACAAATATCTTGTTTGAAACATAATATCTGTATTAATTGTTAAGATAAACCTTTCTTTTTGATAAGTCAATATCTTTTTTAGTTGGTAAATTATAGTTCAAACTCTAAAATTGTCTTTGTACAATCGTATTTATATTTTATGATTGACCCATAAGTGAACGTGCTCATAACCAAACAGATAGGGGTTGCATTACATTGCTGGAACTAACCATTGATGAATCTGATACACTGATCAAGGTCGCTCATGCGCTTTCATCCAAAGTCAGAATTGATATTTTAAAATTATTAAATCAAAAGAAAATGAACGTAAATGAAATCGCCGAAGAGCTCAATCTGGCGGTCTCCACCATTGCCCTAAACGTTCGGGTTTTGGAAAAAGCGGGGATCATCTACACAGAAGTGCTTCCGGCAACGAGGGGAACCATGAAAGTATGTTCAAGGGTATTTGATGATATTCACATGGATCTCAGGATGAATTTCAATTACGAGATTAAGGAAAATGTCTATGAACTGGAGATGCCCATCGGCCATTATACCGATTCGGACATCTCGCCCACCTGCGGCATCATTACAAAAAACGGGGTGCTCGATCCTTTTGATGAGCCAGAGCTTTTTTACCATCCCGAGCGGGTGAACGCCCAGCTGGTCTGGTTTCGAAAAGGATACGTAGACTACCGGTTTCCGTTGCAGCTGCCGCCAAAGGCGAACATCCAATCCGTGCAATTTTCCATGGAGCTCTGTTCGGAAGCTCCCCAATACAATCATGAGTGGCCTTCTGATATCACCATCTGGGTAAACAACAAGGAAATCTGTACCTGGACATGTCCTGGGGATTTTGGGGAAAGAAAAGGAATCCTGAATCCGATCTGGTTCCCAACCGACGGGCACACCCAATACGGACTTTTGAAGACGTGGAAAATCAACTGGGAAGGAAGCTTCCTGGACGAAGTGCGGGTATCCGATATGACGTTAAAGGACGTTCTGGTTGATAAACAGAAGCACTTGAACTTCAGGGTAGGCATCAAATCAGACGCTGCGAATATTGGCGGAATCAACCTGTTCGGAAACATGCTCGGCGATTACCCGCAGGATATTCTAATGAGGATTTTGTATTCTTAAATGTTATATCAGAAAAATAAAAACAAGGGGCTGTCCAAAAAGTCTGGAAGCCGTTGATTTTCGTTTCAGGCCGCTCGCTTTCCGTGGGGCGTGCGGTGAGCCTCTTGCCGCACGCGCCTGCGGGAGTCTCACCTGTCACGCTAGTCCCACAGGAGTCTCGCGCCTTCCACTACAATCAACTTTCCAGGAAGCTTTTTACGCAAAAAGGAGCTTCCTGAAGGTCAATTTTTGACTTTCAGGACAGTTCCTTCATTTTTTACATGTCTAAAACATATCCGATAACTGATTATAAGCAAGAAATAAAAATAACCCTATGCATAATATGAACACTGTATTGCTCACCCAATTGTTTCGGTAATCTTTCTCTACGCGCTTGGAGTTGAGCAAAACAAACAAGGAAATAACCAAAAACGGCATAAATGTTGCTCCAAGTACACCGTATCCAATAATGAGAGCTACCGGTTCCCCAATAAAAAGAAGAAGCATCGATGGAAAGGTCAACAAGAACAGATAAAATTGATAGGATTTGGTTTTTTGCAGCGAGACCGTTGACTTTTTATCTTTTTTCACCGTTCGTACAAAATCAGCAAACAAATAAGGCAGGCCGTTCCATGGTCCCAGCAATGAAGTAAAGGAAGCGGACCAGAAACCGATTAAAAATAACCAGCGTACGCCTGTACCCATGTCTTCACCCAGCAGATTTGAAAGTTGAATCAGCCCTTGTTCTCCACTCAGTTTAATCTCAGTGCCATATAGAAATTGAGCCCCAATGATAAGAACCGATAAAGAGAAGATTGTCGTTACTGTATAGGCCACTTTGGAATCTATTCTCATTGACGGGATCCAGGATTTTCCGCTCCACCCTTTCTCTTTCAACCAATAGCCGTAAGAGACCATTGATATCGTACCGCCCACTCCCCCGATAAGACCCAGTACATTAAACAGTGAACCTTCAGGGACTTGGGGCACAATTCCAGAAGCGATATGCAGCAAGTTAGGAGCTGTCATTACTGCGGTTCCAACAACCGTAACAAACATAATCCCCACCAGGACCGTCATGATCCGTTCAAAAAAAGAGTACCTTCCAAACAAAACAAGCACATATCCTACAATAGAGTGGATAATAGCCCAAGCCCATAAGGGAAGAACCGGAAACATGGCGGTCATTGCCAACGCACAGGAAGAAGCAATTGCCGCGCCATAGACAACTGCAAAAATAACAGAATATATTCCAAAATAGCCAGTGATCCAACGCCCTAAAGAATGCCATCCCTCCAGAATGGTTTTGCCTGTCGCCAACTGGAAGCGGCCCATACTTTCATTAATAAAATACTTAAAAACGGCTCCCAAAACGATAGCCCATACAAAGGTCATGCCAAACGCTGCCCCTGCAACCAAGGCAGCCACTAAATCACCTGCTCCTACACCAGTAGCAGCAGTGATCAGCCCTGGACCAACCATACCTATTTTCTTTTTGAGTGATACCGGCTTAGCTGGAGCCATTTCCATATGTAATTCATTCCTCATTGATCTTCCTCCTTTTCACTAGTGACTAGCTTCTGCGGAGTCTGGGTGTGAGGGGTTAAAATTTGTAAGCAGTGTTAATTAGTTGTATCCACCTCCTATAAGTAATCTTATCCCCAGTTAAACATAACAAAGGATAAAAAAAGCACTTGTGTTTAACCGTTTGTTATATAAAATGGCGATTTATATTAACAAACGCAATTTCCATTGATTATATACGAAAAACTCCAGTGTGTATATAAATTGATTAAATATTTAAAATATTTAATTTGTAAAACGCAAAGTCTATTTACAAGCATCTGGTTGACAGGACATCAAATTCTGTCACATTATAAATTAGACACCAAACGGAAAAGATGCATACTGACTGCATTCAAAATGATAGAGGAGTGTTCCTTCATGACCAATCCCAAGGTTGAAGCGTTTTTTATCAGGGCCAAAAAGTGGAAGGAAGAATTTGAGAAGCTGAGAAGTATCGTTCTTAGCTGTGAAGAGTTAACCGAAGATTTCAAATGGATGCATCCGTGTTACACGTTTGAGGGCAAAAACGTCGTGTTAATCCACGGATTTAAGGAATATTGTGCCCTACTGTTCCACAAAGGGGCCCTTCTGCAGGATCCCCATGGGATTCTCATACAGCAAACAGAAAATGTCCAGGCAGCACGGCAGATTCGTTTCACCAATGTGCAAGAGATAGCTGAATTGGAGCCCTTCATAAAAGAGTATATTCAACAAGCGATTGAAGTGGAAAAAGCCGGTTTGGCAGTAGACTTTAAAGAGACTAAAGAATTCACCATTCCAGAAGAACTTCAATTGAAGTTCGATGAAAATCCTGACTTGAAGACGGCCTTTCAAGACCTGACCCCTGGACGTCAACGAGCCTACGTGCTTTATTTCTCTCAAGCCAAGCAACCCAAAACCCGACTGTCCAGAGTGGAGAAATATACGCAGCACATCCTTGAGGGAAAGGGATTAAATGATAAGTGAATTTGAGTAAAAAGCGGAGCGAATTGCTCTGTTTTTTTGTTGTTTCGAGAAAGAGTCCTTGGCAGAAGTCTGAATCTTCAGTTATTATTAATTATCATCTAATTCCGCCCAATTATTTAAAATTTTGCTCAATCAACCCTCATTTCCGCTCAATTCCCATCAAGTTTCGCTCAATTATCGCCAAATAGAAAAGCCTCTCCCTTTTTGGGCAGAGGCTTTAACACTATTCCTATTAAACTTTAAACGTTTCCCTCAAATTCTCATGATTAACAGCCGTAATTTCAAAGGCAAACATCCGGAAGACGAGCTGGACGAACAGTCCGAGACCGAAAGCAGTGATCACGGTTCCCGGGCCCAATGGACCGCCAAGCAGCCATCCGATAACTGCAATCGAGCATTCCAGCGATGATCGGCATACCCCTATGGGAAGTCCGGTACGCCTGCGGATCGAGACCATGAGCGAATCACGGGGTCCCGCCCCAAATCCCGAACCTATGTAAAAATAACTGCCGAGCGCCGTGGTGAACAGGCCGAGCACCACAAATCCCAAACTGCCCGGAAGACCGTTCGCCTTTGGAAGGAGATTCGTCCATAAAATAAAATCCATGAATAAACCGATCAGCGCCATGTTTGCAAGCGTCCCGATGCCAATCTTTTCTTTCAGAAGCATGATCAACAGCACGATCACGACGCTTACAAGAACCGTCGCCTGCCCGATCGTGAGGGGCATCCAGTGGGTAAGGCCTGCCTGAAATACCTCCCACGGACCAAAGCCTAAATTTCCCTTCATGACAAACACTGAACCCAGCGCAAACAAAAAAAGACCGAATATAAGCCTGGCGATACGCAACCCCTTCATCTTCTCTTCTCCCCATATCCCTTTTTAATGTCACATTATACGCTGGATTTTCAGAAAAATATAATATCTTGCTTACTTCTTATTCTGCCTGAACAAATCCAGCGATTTGTACCCTTTCGAAAGGATATCGACCATTTGAAGGTAACGCTTATTCCGGGTCTTCTCCTGCTTCGCTGAATAGATATACCGTGCCCAGTCTTTTTGGTAGCCCGGGGTTAAGCTATGATAAAAGTCCAGTTCCTTTGGATGGCTTGCGAGCAATTGCTCAATATCATTTACGTGCTGTTCGTAATCCGAAACCGATTGGCTTACTTTGGACTTCGCGGCTTTCTTTTTCTCCCGCTTTAAACCAACAACCGTAAAAACCTCATCCATGCTAACCATCCGTGCAAATTTGATATCACTGCTCCCCACATATCCGTCCTCACCGACATTCATTGCCGGAAATAATTCATCCCTGTGAACAAATGTTGAATATCGCTTGTTCCCCTTTTTCGGATAAGCAAAAAAGAGATATCCCTTCTCGGTTAACGGTTCATGTTGAATAATCGCTTTCGTATGCTTCACTATTTCATCCAATGTTTCAACAAAAATAAAAATGGCATCATGCTCTTTTGTAATCTCAGTAGGCTGATTGGTGAACACATCATAATCCTCTGGCTGATTAACGACAGCCATGTTCTGGTACTTTGATAGTTTTAATTTATCGATGATGGTCATATGCAGCTCCTTCGTATTCTTTGTTCGTCTGATGATTACTTTGATTATATAATAATCCGCAGAAGGATGGGGGATAAGGAACTTTTAAGGAGTTCTGCTTCGGGGCAGATATCTGAATTTTTAGTTTTACTCAATTATGGTCTGTTTTCGCCCAATTATTCTAAATTATACTTAATTATTCCTTCATTCTGCTCAATTCCCAGTAAAATCCGCCTAATTCCTTCTTCTACGAGTACTTCTGACTGCTTGCAGCAGGATTACAGATCAATCTATGGAATGTAATAGATTGGAAGCTACCTAGGTTAGGAGGATTTTATATGAACAGCCCTGTATTAAACGAGATTGGAACGGTTTTTATTCCTGTAAGCAACATCGAACGGGCAAGGGATTGGTATTGCGATCTGTTGGGTGTGCCGGCAGATGATGAAGTACAATTTGGCCATATTTATGTTCTTCCGATGAAAGGTTCGGGAATCGTACTGGACAGCAAGATTTACTCACCCGACAATATTACAAAAACACCGTTGTTCCACTTCAATACTCTTCATATTGAAGAAGCCCATGCTTATATGTTAAACAAGAATGTAGATGGATTAACCGAGATTCAGCATGGACACTATTTTAATTTTCAGGACCCGGACGGCAACTGCCTGATGGTTTGTAAATGCTAAGGAGGATTTATGTCTTTGATTCAGCTTATCGAAATTAACGCAGAAAACTACCGCGAAGCCCTGGAGCTGTCTGTCCATCCCGATCAGGCAAGGTTTGTATCATCGGCTACTCCGCCGGTTGCCATGGCGCTCGCGAAAGCTTACATACGCCCGGAGAACCGGGTGGTTGAGCCCTATGGCATCTATAACGGCGACGAGTTAGTAGGATTCCTAAACCTTCATTATACGCCGGAAAGTCAGGACGATTATTGGGTCTTTCACTTTTTTATCGATAAAAGGTTCCAGCGAAGCGGCTTTGGGGCACAGGCATTAAATGAAGTCATCAAAAAGCTGAAGCAGCAGCATCCCTCTGCCTACCGTCTGCGCCTGACGGTCCATACAGAGAACCTGACAGCACAATCCTTTTATAAAAAGTTCGGTTTTAAGGACGACGGCACCCTTACCTACGGGGACCCAACGTATTCATATCTTTTTTAAGCAAGCGGCTTGGCCAGTGATGTTTTCTTCTTTTGGTGCAGGGAATAAAAATACCATAAGACATCAATAATGGAGGGAGAACTGAACATGAAGGCTAAGAATCAGCTTTATCGCGATTTTACCGACAAAAATAATGGTTTATCCAGTACACAAGAAGTTCTCTACAAAAAAGCGTTTAAGAAGGCCGCAAAGGCTGATCAAAGTAATTAGTGATAAAGAAAACAGAAACAGGCTGCGACTCCGGTCGCAGCCTGTTTTTATCCTTCACTCCACGGATCCTTTACGAGCATCGGACCGTTCTCCGTTTTCAAAAGCAGGGATTCCTGTCCGCGGCTGTATTCCGCGAGCGAGCAAGCACCCTTCCCCGTTTCCATTTGAACATCAATATGAACAGGAAACTGACTGAGCTCCTGAACCAGCCTCTGTGCCTTGTGCATTGGCAGCGGTTGTTCACAGCGAATGATCAGATCAAGATCGCTGCCAGCATGGGCAGTGTCCAGTCCGGAAGCAAGTTCGAACCCTACACTCCCGGTCGGTCCCCAGACCATCTCTTCTGACGTCATTAACTCGTCCACCCGGTCAAGCACCTCGATCGCCACAATCGAAAGTCTCCGATTTGTCTGTTTCCATTGCTTCTCCTGTGCCAGCTGTTCCGGTGAAATCACGATGGAGCATTCTTCCTCTGGTAAAAAACAGCCGAACCGCTGGTTGCGCGTCTCTCCCCTGATGCCGACCGGTATTCTGCCTTCAAGTCCTGCAGCCCGACGGACTACAACAAATGGTTTATCGGTGAGTTCCCCGGTCACCCACTCCGGCACCTCGGTCAGACAGATCAGTTTTGAAATGTCGTCAACGCGAATGAGGTCGTGCGTTCTTATTTCCATTGTTCCGCCAGCTTTTTTCTCACTTCGATTGAAGCTTTTCTCCCACCATTTACGGCATTTTCCGAGGTTAGCCGGTTCTTGAGATCTGGTCCGCCTTCTCGAATGTCTTCCACCGTTTCCTCGAGTTTCTTTCGAACGGCTTCCACCTCTTCTTGTGAAGGTGAGTCAGCATCGATTCCGCTAATCAGTGAAGAGAGCGCTCCAAGGCTGTTGAAGGAATGAATGTCATACGCCATGGCCGGTACCTTTTTCGTGGCTTCTTCCAGTTCCTCAATCGTCCGGCGTGTAACTCGGGCAGCAGATTGCTTGGACATGGCATGCACATTCACTCCAACATCATCGAGGGCCAAAATGCGGTTCGCCTGGAAGCCGTGGGACAAGAAAGCCCCGGAAATTGCATTTCCGACGATCAGGGCAATGACCGGGTGGCCATTCAGCCTTGCCGATGCATACGCATTGACTGCAGCCGCACACGCCTGATGGATCGCAAAAAGCTCTTCTTTATGTCCGTATGCCTGGCTTGGAACATCAATGATAGCCACAATCGGACGAGGAGTCCCGCCTTGATCGGCTTCCATTGATTCCCGAACATAACGAGCGATGCTCCAGCCTTCAAGAAGGCCAACTTCCCCATGACGAACCCGGGGAAAACGGTGGTGAACATCCGGAACGATCGAAAGGAACCGCGCTGTTTCATCTCCGAGCTTCGCATCTGCACATAAAACAGATCGAACATCCTCACTCAAGGATGGCTGATTACCTGTTAGCGCTTCAAACCATGTTTGTCCCCTGCTCGTTATTTCTTCTTCAGAAGATGTAGGTGCATGCTCAAACGCTGGTGATCCGGAACCTTGCTGATTGATGATTTCCCTGACACTTGCCGGGCTCCATTCTGCTGTCGGATCCACGCTTTTGATGAGAGAAAGATACTTTTCCACCTGTGCACTACGAGGCTCATCATCTTCTGGCTGCATGAAGGAAACGATACCTTCTTTTATGATCTCCACATCATCGTCTGCCAGCAGATCGGCAAAACCAGTGGCGACGCGCTGTTCCCCGCCGATCGTTCCCCAGATGAGTTGACGGTCAGTGGAATCGAATTCCTCAAGTCCTGCTTCCTGCTCAATGACCTCAGGCCCGTTTAAGCCCAGGCGGCCTTCCCGTGTCATGATAAGCTTCGAGCACAATCCAGCTGTAATGGACATGCCGCCAAAGCAGCCGACTTTTCCAGGGATCACACCGATGACAGGGACCGAGTCACGCAGTTCCACGATAGCGGAGCCGATTTCGGCAATGGACATCAGCCCGTAATTCGCTTCCTGAAGCCGGACGCCTCCTGTATCAAACAGGATAACCGTATAGATTGTGCGGCCTTCCTGGTTATCTTTAATGGCGAGCTCCAGTGCACCGGCAATCTTGCTTCCGGAGACTTCGCCGATGCCACCGCCTTGGAAAGCACCTTCAATCGAAATAACCAGTGTTCGTTTGCCATCAATCTCTCCTTGAGCAATGACGACCCCGTCATCGTTTTGCGGGATGATTCCCTGTGGCTCAAGGTGAGACGATTTCATTCGCTGAAACGGATCAAGCAGCTCATGAAACGTTCCTTCATCAAGCAGCGCCTGTACCCGCTCCCTTGCATTCAATTCGGCCAAACTTAGTTTAAGCAGGTTCATGGTTACGGCTCACCTCCAATGCTTGTGCCAGACGGATCGATACGACGCCGGGTGTCGCCCCAAAATCATTGATCTCAATTTGCACCGCTACCGGATGGGAGGCAAAAAAGCGTTCCAGTACCTTATCCCATGTATCTCCAAACCCGTCACTGCCTGTCCGAATGGTCACGCTCGCTTTTTGAACGGATGACGGCTCCAGCAGCACTTCCAGGTCACCAGATGCGACCACGCCTGCATGCGCACGCTTGTGGCATTCTTCCATTGCTTCATATTCAAAATGTAACGTTTCCAACTGCCACTCCTCCTTTTACGTTTCTCTCTTTTTGTAAGGCATCCAAAAACAATACCGCGGCTAGCAGATCGGCACTTCCTCCCGGGGAAACAAACCACTCCATCATCTGTCGGTCCAGTCTCATTAATGCAAGTCGTCCTGCAGTTGTCGATGTGCTCCCGGTATCCAATACATCCCTGGCACCGTTCTTGACCGTTTCGAGAGCCTCCATGCCACCCCGGTGCAGGATGCATGTATCATCCAGTTCACTCATGATCGCCAGAAGTGTATCGAGCCTGGCATTGGTTTCCGGAATTCCTTTTTCTCGTGCATTTTGTAAAAATGGCAAACCCACTTTGCACAAATGCGGAAAATTCAGTTGAGCTTCCCCTCTCGCACCAGGAACCTGATAAGCAGCTTTCACCTTAGAACCATTGGTTGAGGCAACAGGACAATAACGGTCAGGAAAACGGGCGATTGTGCCTGCCCGCTCTGCCAAAAATTCAGGATCAGATAATTTAGCATCACCTGCAGCGGCTGAAACCAGCAATCCCAAGGACCAAATCGCCCCTTTGTGGGCGTTGACGTCACCGGTAACACCGAGCATCACCTGCTCACCATTTCTTCCAATCGCTGCGATCTCTTCACGCAACTCCTGGCTCGGTACCCTCTCATAAGAAGCTTCCGCAATTTCAGCAAAAACAGGTCTCAAGCTCTCCGCCGACCGGTGCATCAACTGCAGTGTCAGATCATAATGTGCACCGTTGTTCTCCTGATCAACAAGTCCCGGCTTTGGCGTGAGGTTCACTTCATCCAATAAAGCCTGAACTGCCAGTTCTGCCAAGGTTTCTGCCACCATGGTCTTTTGATCCATCACCAGCTCCTGAAGCTTGCCGGCGGGTTGTAGAGCCCTTTGGACCAGTCAACAATCTCTTCCACACTTTTGGCTGCAAGCAGGGAGCGTTTGGCTTCTGTCCGGTTCACACCAAGATTTTCTGGGAAAGCTATAAGCCCCTTATCCCGTAAAGCCGCGGTCTGTTTCGTGTCATGCTGCAGCCCGATCGGCGTCACGCCCGCCACCGCTGACAGAGCCTGGCGCCGTTCTTCCACACTGTCGCTTTTATAGAGATAAGCGATCCCTTCCTCTGTCACCACGTGGGTCACATCATCGCCATAGATCATGACCGGAGCCGTCGCCAGATTCGCATCAAGTCCGACCTTCACTGCATCCATCGATTCCACGAACACCGGCTCGTTTCCTTTTTGGAAGGTTTCTACCATTTGAACGACAAGCTTTCTTCCACGGGCAAGCTCGTCATTGCTTGTTCTCATATCGAGCCATGCCGGAGTGGAGTGCCGGCGCCCGCGTGGGTCGTGGCCCATGTTCGGAGCTCCGCCAAACCCTGCGAGCCTCCCGGACGTAACCGTTGAAGAGTTGCCATCCCGGTCCATCTGCAAGGTTGACCCTACAAAGAGATCGACCGCATACTGGCCAGCCACCTGGGACATTGCGCGGTTGGAGCGAAGACTTCCATCTCTTCCGGTGAAAAAGACATCGGGACGCGCTGCCACATACTGTTCCATCCCGACTTCCCCGCCGAAACAGTGGATGCTTTCCACCCAGCCGCTCTCGATTGCAGGGATCAACGTCGGATGCGGATTAAGTGCCCAGTGCTTGCAGATCTTCCCTTTTAATCCGAGTGACTCGCCATACGTCGGCAGCAACAATTCAATCGCCGCCGTATTGTACCCGATCCCATGATTCAAGGACTGAACCTGATGCCGCTCATACACCCCGCGGATCGTCATCATCGCCATCAAGACCTGAAGATCGGTAATATGTCTTGGATCACGGGTGAACAGCGGCTCCAGCTGATACGGCTTGTCCGCCACCACCACAAAATCGATCCACGAGCCAGGAATATCAACACGCGGAAGCTCGTCCACCAGTTCGTTCACCTGGGCGATGACGATGCCGTCCTTAAAGGCCGCGGCTTCGACAATCGTTGGTGTCTCTTCCGTGTTGGCCCCTGTGTAAAGGTTGCCATACACGTCCGCCTGATCGGCTGCCACCAGGGCAACGTTCGGAATGAGGTCGATGAACAAACGGCCGAACAGCTCCAGGTACGTGTGGATCTCACCCATCTTCAGCTTTCCGTCCTCCAGCATCTGGGCGACCCGGAGACTTTGCGGACCGGCATAGGCAAAATCGATTTTCTCGGCGATGCCGTATTCAAAAATATCCAGATGCTCCGGACGGGAGATACTGGACATGATCATATGCAGCTGGTTCACCTTTTTGGGATCCACCTGGGTCAGCACGTGCGACAAAAAAGACGCCTGTTTCTGGTTGTCTCCCTCCAGCACCACCCGGTCACCCGGAGAGATCAGCATCTCGAGGGCTTCTACCATTTTTTCCGCCGGAAGGATTTTATCTTCAGCCAGCTGACTTACTTGTAAAATCTTTTTCGCTTTTTTATCCCTTCTCGTCGTCCATGAACGTTCTTCGGTCGCTTCGTTTATCATATGATTCTCTCCCTTCCTGCTTTCAGCCATTTCTATATCTTTTACCTAATAAAACAGCGGACTTCATCCCGCTCTCTGAAAGGGACATTGAGCGAACCAACGGAAGCGCTGCACCCGCCAGATCGGTGAGTACCCTGCCCGGAGGCATCTCCAGGAACAGGGTCGCCCCCATCTCTTTCATGAGCAGTGTCGCTTCGTGCCACTTGACCGGCCGGGCGATGCTGACCGCCAAATCATGACGGATGTCATCACCTCTGCGAAGTGCACGTGCTGTTGAATTGCTCAGGCACGGAATGGACGGGTTTTTAAAAGAAACCTTGTCCAGTTCGGCTGCCAGCTTTTGTGACACCCCTTGAAGCAGTTCACAGTGAGAAGGAACACTGACCGGAAGTAGAAATGCTTTTCGTGCTCCCTCCTGCTTGGCCAGCTCCAGAACATGCTCAATACCCCGCTTGTCCCCCGCCAGCGTGACCTGATCTTCGGCGTTCAGATTGGCCGGATAAACCGGTTGGTCTTCGCTGAAGGCATCCGCTGTCAGCTTCAAGACTTTATCCTGCTTTACCCCGGTAACCACTCCCATGCCATAGCCTTCCGGATAGGATTGTTCCATTAATTCCGCCCGGCGTCTGACAGTAGTCAGTGCCGACGGAAAATCCATCGCACCGGCAATGACGGCAGCGGCAAAAGCACCAATAGAATGGCCCGCCGCCATTTCCGGCTTTACGCCTTCCTCTAATAGGACTCTCGCCGCGGCGATCTCAGACACCAACAAGCAGATCTGAACGAAAACCGTTGATTGAAGTTTTTCCTCGGAATCGAGTGTTAGAACATCCATCCCAAGGATCTCACCCGCTTCTGCGATCGTTTGATGGATCACCGGGTGATCGGGCAATTCGTGAAGCATTCCCGGAACCTGAGAACCCTGTCCGGGAAAAAGAAACGCGATGCTCACTGAATCCCCTCCGTTTCTTTTAAAACTTTTAAGCAAAAAAAGCTTTCATGACGATAAAGAAAAGTGAAGGCACGATCAGGCAGCCTAAGCCGGTATAAAAGGTAGCTGTTAATGCTCCGTACGGAACGAGCTTCGGATCGGTCGCAGCCAATCCCCCTGCCACACCACTCGTGGTCCCGAGCAGCCCGCCGAACACGAGTGCCGACTGCGGATTATTCAGCCCGATGTACTTGGCCACAAACGGTGTAAACACCATGGTAAACACCGATTTTACGAGACCGGCCGCGATCGATAGCGCCATCACTTCTGAACTGGCGCCAATCGCGCTGCCTGTCACCGGTCCGACGATATAGGTGACCGTGCCCGCTCCAATCGTAGTCAGACTCACCGCATCGGTATACCCGAACGCAAGCGCGATAACGACACCGAACACAAACGAAACGATAACACCCAGGAATAAGGAGATCACGCCCCCAACTCCCGCCTTTTTAATCTCATCAAAGCTTGCACCAAACGCGGTCGACACAATGGCAAAATCCCTGAGCATGCCGCCGCCCATAATACCGATGCCGGCAAAGATGCCGATATCAGCCAGCCCCTTCTCACCGCCCGTGTTGAGCCCTCCAAGATAGGCAACAAACAAGCCGAGGATGATGGCAATCGCCGATCCGTGGATGCGCCCTCTCGTGAACTTGTCTGATAGAAAATACGATACATACATGATAACACCGATCAACGCAAAGGAGAGAACAAGACCATTATCCTTGAATACAGAAACGAGGGTATCCATCATCGTACCGGCTCCTCTCTATAGTCCGGCGTAATGGGTTCAGCTTTTCTTTGTTTCTGGCCGATCTTACTCAATATCGGTACAAGCAGAAAACTGATGACGACCGATCCTGCCCCGGCAATGATCGCTACAGGCCCTCCCTTAACCGCCGCCACGACATTCTGTTGGGCACTCATCGCCACAACGATCGGAATGTACATCGAACTCCAGAAGTTCAAGCCTTCCTGAGATTTCAGCTCCAGCTTTCCTCTCTTCTTTAACGCATCCACGATGAGAACGAGCAAAAGCATACCTACCCCGACACCGCCGACATTGGACTCAACGCCCAGCACGATTCCAAGCAGGTCCCCCACAAATGCACCAACCAATGTACAGATTGCCAGCAACGCAACACCATAAATCACCAACTGAAACACCTCCTGATTTTTGAAAGCGCTAACAAAATAATGGATACTGTCGACAATTTGCTTCTAAATCTGGGTGACTGAACATGGTGGGTCGTGCTCTAGCTGCTCTATCTGTTGATTTTTCTGAATATTAAGCTTATTGTATAGGAAGAGGCAACAGTCGACAACCCTTTTATGAAAAAAATGTGAGGAGCAGATATGATGGCCACTTCAGAATTCGATAAACACGCCCTTTCCAACCGCATTGCCGAAAAAATTACACACCAAATCATCACAGGAGAACTGAAGCCAGGGGAAAAACTCGTGGAGAACCTGTACGCCGAGGAGTTCGGCATCAGCCGCGCGCCCATCCGCGAAGCCATCTACCTTTTAACAATCGAAGGACTTGTGGAGAAGATTCCGAGAAAAGGAGCCGTCGTGAAACACTACTCCCCCAATGAAATCTATGATTTGCTGGAGATCCGAAACATGTTGGAATCCATGGCGATGAGACGGATTAAGGAGCATGGCGTCGATCCGGCCATCATCAAAAAGATGAACAGCCTCCTCGACACGATGCAGGAGGAACGGGACGTGAACCATTACGCCCAGCTCAACCAGCTCTTTCACAAGTACATCATCGAGATGAGCCAGAGCGAAACGATCAAGACCATATACAACCGCCTCACCACACCGCTCCTCACCATCCAGAGCATCTCCTTCTCCTACGGAGGCAACATCGAAAAATCCATCGAGGAGCACTCCCTCCTCATCCACCTCCTCCGCAGCCAGAAGCTGGACGAGGCAAAAGGATTGCTGGAGAAGCATAACCATGATGTGGTTGTGGGGTTTAAAGGTTAAATTGAAAAGCAGAGCTAATATAGCTCTGCTTTTGAAAAAAATAGTCTACAAGAATATTCATTATTTTAATATAGTCACCTTTTCTCTTTTTTCAAAATGATAATGTAACCGATAATTACAAATCTGCTTTGTCCATTCGTAAATAATCTCCCTGAACATTTCGGCAAATGTTATATTAATTGAAAATGTTCTACCCTGAAATTCAATAAGCCCCTTCAAACTCCCACTCCACTTCGACATCGGCATACTTGCTATCAGAGAAGCCACCTTCTTTTCATCATAATCCCACAGCCGTCTGGAGGCTTTATCGGAAAAGTCGATTCGCTTTCTGTATTCTTTCTCAGTCAAATATTGATGAAAAAATGGTGCGACTTCTTCCGGCATTACCGGTTTATACCACTCATCCTGCCCTCTGGTCAGCATATACTCCAAAACGATCATTTTATAGCTTTTGGCCATACCCGTTCTTTCAACTTCCATAAACCACTCTTCATTATGAAGGAATGCATCCTGTTCCAACTCACTTAACTCGCCTGCCCAGTATAAAAAACCTGGGTAGGACTTAAATTCCTGTTTATACTCCGTGCTGTTTGATTTTCCATGAAGATGAAGCTCCAAGTACGTCGGCCTTCTTCCCAGTTCCTTTTTCAATTATATATAATCACCATACAGCTTATCTTTTCTAGGCTGCCGCTTTCTTTTCATTCAACAGATCGATAACCGCTAATTCTAAATTCAGTTCGCAGCCAGGAGGAACGGCTGGTATTTCCATTCTCTTGCTGTTACCTTTTTCCTGAGGCTCTGTATTAAATAATTGCAGTTTAATGTCCGCATTTCGATAGTTGCCGATCAAATCGATAATGACACAATGTTCCTTGCCAGCAAATAAGCGGAGACCCCTTCCTACCTGCTGGGTAAATACAGTCAATGATTCCGTCGGCCGGACAAAAAGGAGCGTATCCACAGAAGGAATATCGACTCCTTCATTGAATAAATCGACCGTGAAAATGATGTCGATTACTCCCTGATCCAGCTGGCATATTGCTTCCATACGAGTAATTCCTACTGTTTGAGAGTTTAAACTCACTGTTTGATAACCCTTGGTGTTAAAGTAATCCGATAAAAAATTGGCTTGCCGTATGGAGGAACAAAAGGAAATCGTCCTTGTTTGTTTGTAAGTTTTCCATGCCTCTACTATTTTTTCAGCCATCTCTTCCCTCAGTTGGAAAGAAGCCAACTCCTCCTCATCATACCGGGTTCCAAGCCAGGTAATCTGAGAATAATCAGTCTCATCATACACACCGTAATAATGAAAGGGAGCCAGCCATTGTTTTTGAATGGCCTCAATAAAATGAAGCTGGTAGGCTACATTACCATCACAGGTTGCATAGACATCCTTCCCATCCATACGGTCTGGTGTAGCAGTAATGCCGAGTAAAAACTGTGGTTCAAAATAATTGATGACTTTTTTATAGGAAGCTGCTGCAGCATGATGGAATTCATCCACAATAATCAGATCAAAATCATTCGGGCTAAAACTGGCAAGGTGACGGTGGATGCCAAGTGTATAAATGGAGGCAAAAATGCAATCTGCCTCTCCTTCCTTTTCTTTTCCATTATTAAGACCCATTGTTCTTTCCGGCATGATTTTACGAAATGACTCTCTGGCCTGTCCCAGTATTTCTTCTCTGTGCGCAATAAATAGGATTCTTTTAAAGTTTTGTACAAAAAATCCGGCAAGGTAAGTTTTCCCTAAACCAGTTGCCATCACCACCATAGCTTTTGTATATCCTTCTTCCATTGTACTGATAAGCATGTCCAACGCTTCCTGTTGCGCTTGTCTTGGAGATATGACAGTAAAAGGCGCTGAAGTTTCCATAATTATTTGCGGTTCGGATTGGGCTGGAAGGGTTAATTCCTCTTCTTCTGCCTCTGTCCATTCCTTCAGCAAGTTGGGATGACGGTTGTGATAGTTATCGTAAGCGATCCGATAATCCTTTAACGTCTCCTCATTAATCGGGACCGTTTGTTCATGGTGGAAGGTTTTAATAAAAGCATCAAGCGCCTCCTGATAGATATCCTGATCGATCTCTTCATTCACAATCAAATTCCATTCAACACCGCTCGTTAGCGCTGATCTCGAAAGATTGGAGGACCCAATAATAAAGTAACCTTGGCCGTCTTCGTTTTGAAAAAGATAGGCTTTCGGATGGAAGGACCGTCCATTGCTGCGGTACAGTTGGATTTCAATCTTGGGGTCGATGTCCAGCAGTTTTTGAAGGGCATCCGGCTGAGTTACATATAGATAATCCCCTGTGCAGATTTTGACCTCTGCCCCTCGGCTGGCTGCTTCTTTTAAAAAAGGAGCCAGCAAGCTGACTCCGGACTTCATTACAAATGACGTTAAAATATAGATAGAACTTGCATCACTTAATAAAGCTGACAATTCCTCTTTCAAGTTACCTGTTACAAGTTTAATAGATTTCATTCATCTTCAACATCCACAAGGAAGATTCGCTTTTCAAAACCTCCGCGCTTTTCTGCTTTTTCTTTACGGACACGTTCCACTTCAGAAATATCAGATCTATGTACTTTTGCTAAAGCATGCATCAATTCCAGCAGATCTGCCAATTCTTCAACTGCATGTTCATTAGATTCAGCTGAAGCATATTCATCCAGCTCTTCGTAGCATTTCTTCTTGAGTTCTTTTATGTATTCATCGTTTTCCAGGAGAGTGGTATTGAAAGATTTTCCTGTTTTTGCGATAACTTCTGGTATTTTATCGCGGACGAGTTTGTTGTAGGTAGGCATTTATCTAACCTCTTTTCATAAATCTAGTAACTTTATTGTAACTTATTACTTTATAAGACTCTAATTTATGTTTAAAGCAATAACATTAAAAAAGGGTGTTTGTACAGGACAACCCTTTCTTCTAAAGCAGTAACCATTTTGTTCAAGCTATTTATTGATGTACCAATCTTCTCCGTTTTGGAAGAAGATTCGATCCTGTGCTTCTCTACTTACTGTTTCTTTTATTAAGTCAATATCATTCGATGAGAATCGATATTTTGCCCGGGTGGAAGGCAAATCACTGCCAAACATGAGGCATCTTGAATTTTCGGCATACAATATTCTGATTAATTCCCTAATTTCATCCCGTTCATACCCTACGCGGCCAAAGCCTGTTAAACGAATCGGAATATTTGCATTGACCATTCTTTTCAACCTATCAATTGGGCACTTATGCATTCCAAGATGATCAATCGATACTTTTGGCAGTGTGAAAATTAGTTCTTCTAATTCCTTATCAAGTGTTTGTAAATTAACATAAAGCTCTGTCTTCCATCCACATAATCTATAAACTCTCTCTGATAACTCTCTAATTTCCCTTGGGGATGCAGATAAACCTCTGTATAGGTTGAATCGAATCCCTTTTATCCCGATATTGTTAAATTTAAAAATGTCTTCATCAACTATATCAAATGGAAGCTGTGTAATCCCCACAAACTGATTGCCTAGTTCTGAAATTGCCTCTGCAAAATAGGCTTGATGATACCCTTGAAATGACCCTGACACAATCGCTCCACCAATTACTTCTATCGACATTTCTTTTAATTCCTTTAAATAATCTTTCGCCGTATAATACTCAGGGACAAATCCTTGATTTTCTTCCAGAGGAAACTTTGGATCAATGATATGAAAATGAGTGTCAAATATTTTTTGCATTACTGCCCCCTAATAGATAAACATTAAAATCAATGTTGCAACAATCGCAAACCCTAACCCTAATGGTGTTGCTTTATAAAGTAAGTCATTATAAAACTTTTTAGAATCTTCTTCGCTTAAACTGCTATTCCCAAGAATTAAACTGCCGCCTGTAGAAAATGGCGCTAAAGCTGTTGATTGGGCCCCGACTATAATAGCAACAGCAATCAACGAAGAACTATAGCCTGTAGGTTCTACTATACCAGCTATCATAGGAAACATAAGTGGGGCAACAACACCCAAGGTACTACTAAAGATGGACATAATACCTGCAATGATGGTTACAGCAATAGGAACTATAAAGGATGGCATATCGTTGATTAAAGAAGCTAATAAATCAATGGTACCAGCTTTTACGGCAACATCAATTAACATTCCTACCCCTGATACAAGCCATAAGGTATTCCACGGGACTCTTGCCATTACTTCTTTCGGTTTGTCCCCAGCCAGTTTCAATAAGTAAGCTGCGATTGCCAATACAATTGCCAGTAAAGTAATATCCGTGCGTGCGTTAATAAACTGCATCGTTTTGTTCTCTGGCATAAAATTAGCCAGCATTGGTACACCTAGCACAATTATCATAAGAAGAATAATTAAAGAAATATTTACTTTTTGTTTTTTTGAAAAGCCTTCTGGTTTTTCAATGTTTAATTCAGTTATTTGACTATTTTTTCTATCAAATAACATCAGAAATAACATAATAAATATTGGATATATAAATGAAACAACAAAGATATCCCTTGTCAGAACATCCGCCTGAGCAGCAACTGCTGTTTTACTTAGTAGAGAGTTAAAGAGCACTCCGTGAGCACTATACATGAAATTCGCACCAGAAAGAGAGCCTAACGAAACTGCGAATGAAACATGCAATCTATTAACTCCGGATGATTTAGACAGCGCCATTGCAATTGCACCCATGACTGCCACAGAGGTAAAGAAACCGGCACCCATTCCGGAAACCAAGGCTGTAATAAAATAAAAGATTAAAGGAAGCCATTTGGTTTGTTTTTGAAATCTAAAAAGTAATAAATGAGCAATTTTCTCTAACGTACCATTCACAACGGCAAAATTAAAGAAGAGCGCCAGGGTGAAAATAACTAAGAATAACTTTATTGGAAACGTTGCCAATAAATCGCTAACAGACATCCCCAAAACAAAACAACCAATTACATAAGCGAGTGCTAACGCAACTAAGCCCGTATTTATATCATGCTTTTCACCAAGATAAATTGCAATAATAATAGCCAGTATGATTAAGATTGAATAGAACATCATTTCCTCCTTCTTATATCTATAATTTTATAAGCGCTTACAAATTAACAAGATAATAAATCCACTTTAAATGATGACCAACATCTCTTATTTAATCCAAACTCAATACTGATTTGTATTTATACATGTCTCCACGATAAGAAGAAGCACCCGTTAAAACACAACCATTTTTCACCTTTAGGTCAACACTTCTATATAACACCGGAGAACCTACAGAAATATCAAGAATTTCTGAAGTCTCTTGGCTTGCCAGAATTGCTTCTATTTCAATTTCTCCTTCAGAAAGCGCTATATTAAATTTATTTAAAAATAAATGAGAGAAAGAATAATTAATATATTCTTCATCAGTGATCTGCTCGCCATACTTTTTCAAAAGGTAACGGTTATCGATAACAACAGGGATTCCCTCTGAAAGACGTAAACGTGTTACCTGATAAACTTCTTCTCCAAGTTTTACCCCCAATTTGCTCTCTAGCCCTTCAGGACAAGGTACGGATCCCCTAAATAACAACTTCACAGTGAAGTTTTTTTCTAAATACCATCCTTTAAAAAAAGTATCCAATTTAGCAATATCTGTTTTTAATTTGTCTTTTCGAACAATAAACGTACCTTTCCCTTGAATACGTTTTAAAAGGCCTTCTTCCACAAGCAATTGAACGGCCTGGCGGATCGTCATTCTAGAAACATTAAACATTTTTATAAGTTCATCATCACTTAAGAATTTTTCTTTTCCTTCTTTGTACATTTCATCTAGTATTTTTCTTAATCTATCAGCAATTTGTACGTACTTTGGAATAAGAGTATTAAAATCACTCATGCTCATCCTCCTAGGAATTAGAATAAATAACTTTCATTTCATCTATACATCTAGATGACTTACTTTATTTTATATTTCTAAAAGTTAAGAGTCAATACAGTTTTCTGAATTTTTTACTATCTCTTTGAGATTAAAAAATTATATAATTAAAACTCCGTTAAATCTAAAAGTTCTAATTCCCAAATCATGATTCAATATAGCTGGATTTCCAAATTTCTGTCTTCCGTCATTCTCCTCACAAAAAATGCCATATCCAATGGACATAGCATCATCATTATATAATCATGTTAAGATCCCAAAGTTCAACAGAGTCAGCCAAGCACTCTGGGAAACAACACGTTATTCTCCAAATGCAGATGCTGAAACAAATCCGACTCCAGCTCATCCAATTTTACATAAGCCAGCCGGTACCTATCACAAGCATCATCTGGTACTTTATAGTCTTTCGTCAGTTCTCTCAAGTCTTTTAAAAACTGACCGATGTGTTCATGTTCCCTCTTGAGATCCTCCACGAATTCCTTGATGTCAATCTGGGCGTTGAGCGTGGGTTTCTTTTCGTACGCCAGGATTTTTGGAAAGATGAGTTCTTCTTCAATCAGGATGTGCTGCTCAAGTTCAATTTTCAGAATGGAGAACAGGTAGTGAACATGAGATAGTTCAGGATGGTTGCCGACGTGCTTGTTGAAGATGGTCGTGATCATACTCTGCAGCTTCGGCAATACCATATATAAATACGAATGGTGGGCATCGATGATGTATTGGATCAAGGCATTTACTTTTTGCTTTTCCCATTTCGTCATACCCGACTGATGGTCCCTGTTCTTTTCGTACAATGTATTCAGCTCGTTCAGCACATCACTGGAGTTCAGGTTTCGTTCCTTGATCGCCTCTCCGATCGGTTTGCTGCCGTTTCGCACATAATCAATTCGATAATTCTTCAGAAGGTCTCCGGCTCTTGGGCATTTCATGACAACCTCACGGGTCTGTAACGTTGGATCAAATACGCTCTTCATCAGGACTCCTCCTTTTGACTGGTTTCACCTTTACTGTATTCTTCCGAAATTCATTTCTCTGTGACAGATATCACATCAACTGGTGAGGATTGTTTGATATACTATGCGTAAGATGTGGCAGATACTGGAGGGAACAAGATGAAAACTCGCGGGAAAGAAGCCGTTCAACAAACAGAGTTTTTCTCCGAACCAACGCTTAAGATACTCGAAGAAATCATGATGACATGTACGATAGATAAAGGAACAATGCTTTTCATGGACAATGAACCGGCCGACAAGCTGTATTTTGTTCAGGAAGGCATGATCAAAGGAACGAAGATGACCGAAGACGGGAAGGAGCTCGTGCTCTCCATCTTTCAAAACGGGGACTTGATCGGGGAACTCAACGCACTCGGAAACGAAAAGCATTCGTTCAGCGCCGTAGCGTCAACTAAAAGCACTGTTGGTGTCATTCACCAGACCGATCTGGAAGAGATGATGCGCAGCAATGGCGAGATGGCCGTGGAGTTTGTCCGCTGGACCAGCCTCATGCACCAGATCACCCGCTCTAAGCTCCGCGATCTAATGTTATACGGAAAAAACGGTGCACTCTGCTCCACCCTGATCCGCTTGGCGAACTCGTATGGGAAAATGACCGAAGAAGGAATCATCCTTTCTCTTCAGCTGACAAATACAGAGCTGGCTGAACTCGTCGGAACCTCAAGGGAAACGGTCAGCCGGATGGTCAGTGTGCTGAAAAAAGATAAAGTCCTCGACCAGGCAAAGGACGGCAGCATGATTATCAAGGACCTGGATTATTTGAAGGACATGTGCAATTGTGAGGACTGTCCAGTGCAGGTGTGCAGGATATAATTATATAGAAGAAAAGCGTATCGGTTGGATATCCGGTACGCTTTTTCCTCTTCCACTTTAATCAGTTCCTGGCGACATTTTTACTGCTCCCATTTTATAGCGGCTATGAAAACTATCTTTATAAAATCTCATTTCTTCTCCATTATCTTGAAACGGTGTTAAAATATAAACTTCATCGACAACTAAATCATCAGTATAAATATTTCTAATTCCATCTCTATATTTATGCATTTCACCAAGGGCCGTTCCAATGTTGCTAGGGATCCGATATTTCGGATCATAAATTTTCAACTTGCCTTTACTCTGAATGACGATATCAGGAATCATACGTTGTGTAAATGTATAAAACATAGCTTGTGAATGATGCGCTACTTGATTTCGATACTGAAATATTTTTTGATATGTGATTGTATCTCCCTCTACGAGATGAACTGTACTCTCTTTATTCTCCGCTAATGATAAAAAAATACCATCAGATGTAATTTTAAAAAGTTCTGAAGTACTTGCAAGTTTTCCATTTTTTCGAGCTCGTTGAATAATCTTCATATAACACCATATTTCATAAAGTCTATAGGTGTCCTTTAATGGAATGTCATAATCAAATCCAATAAAGTATTTTTGATGTTGGTACAACTTATCAAACCATTTTATCCAATTACGATAATCAGGATGTTTTCTTAACCTTTGAGTAACAGTAACTTGACCATTTAGTGGCTGAACATTTATTAAAAAGGAATGGTTCAACCAATAATTAACCTTATTTTGAAGTTGCTCCGCCTCTATTTTTATTCTTATATTTACGAACCTTTTATATTGGCTTAAAAGATATCTAAGTTCTAATAATTGTTTTTTTAGTAACTGATTCTCATAAATATCATTAGTTTCTTTACGTACTGAAGTAAATACTTGCCTTGGAATCTGTCCAGTTGTACCATAATTTTTCTCTAGCCACAAGGCTGTTGATATGCTAATCTGTTGTACTTTCTCGCGGTTCTTCATAAGATATTCTTGTTTTAGGACTGAAAAGGGATTATTACTTATTTTTTGAAACAAGAGAGATAGTTGATGGAAACTTCTTTTTATATATGACCACTGAGTCCACGATATATTAAGTTCCCTTCCCTTGGCATTAAAATTCTTTCCTAGCCCACTGTAGTCAAAACAAACAGCAGCTTCATTCAAAATTTCATTGAGCATTATTTCATATTGTTCATTAGTAACCTTTCTATCATCAGGATAAATATATGTTTTATGTTCTGTATCATTAATTATGAATACAGCTTCTCCCGATTGAAAAGGAGTAATAAGAGTTCCTTTGACTCCCGTTTCAGTTATAGTAAAAGGCAGTAGTGCTCCGTTGAATAAAATATTTGGCTGAAACTCGCCTTCGATCTTCCATCTATATGAAGTTGCTTCTTGAAAATACACATGATCAAAAGAAACCCATCCCTCATTGAATGTTTGTATAAAAAACTTAACGCCAGAACTGGGTTGATCCATAACGTTCCAGCTCCTTTTCCATTCTTTCAATGTGAGCAACTGACTCAGAATCTTCGTCAAAATATACGGAAAAATCATTTTTAAGGGTAAATAATAATTCCGTAATTCTTTCATCTCCCCTTAACTTAGGTAGCATCTTTTCACTTATTACTCTATCAAGCGCTACCATTGAATCCAAACTGTGTTCTTCATCTAACTCTTTATTCTTAATCAATTTTTGTATCATTTCGTTCATTGTTCGATAACCAAAATGAAGATCGTATAATTCTAATTTTTTATGAATATCGCTAAGAATATTAAATTCACTACTTATAAGTGCTTTAATTGACTGATCAAGGCTGGTCCAATAATTTTCAAAGTCTACATCTGAAAGAGTCATTACAAATGCTCGATCAATTACTTTATCTGATAAGGAATGTGTCGTTTCATCAACATTTATTGTTCCTAATACATAAACATTTGGCGGAATAGTAATTTTTTGAGGAACATCTGCAATATCTTCACGACTATGAAGTAATATTTCTTTTCTCGATTCAACAGCACTTAAGTAATCAGCTAAATAATATTCTACACGCGCTAAATTCATTTCATCTAAGACAATGAAATGAGGCTTATCCCTCTCTTTCTGTGCCGAAAACAAAACTTGTAAAAATTCTGTCATTACATACTTTTTCTCAAAAGAACTATAGTAACCAAATAGTGCGGTAGCATCCATCCAATCTGGACGTACTGGAATAATGGTTAAATAAGGATTTTCCGATTCATAATCAAGCCCAAAAACAGCGTTGGCATACAAACGACATAACTGTGTTTTTCCCGTTCCCGAAATTCCATTTAATATTACAAAATGTTTATCATCCAATGCTGTTAAATTAAGATGAAGATCACGGATAATATCTAATGAAAATGTAAACTGACTATCGACAATAATGTCATAAATTTCTCTAAAAGAGAAATTACTTACGAACTCTACTTCTTGAGGATCTCCATCTACGTCTTCCACAATTTCTACAATCTCCGAATCTGTAGTTGGTAACTCTAACTTCTCACTTGCATAAGCAAATAGTAAACCAGCAGTAACCAAATCCTTTTTAATAACGTTGACCTCTTTATCAAATGTCTTGGTCTCATTATTATATGTAGCTAGATAATAGGCATTATTATCTGTTTGTATTCCATGATTACTTAATAACTCCATTGCCTTTCTCATGACCTCATTATTATTAAGATTATGAGTTGCAAAGGTTTTTTTTATCCACCATTCAGATTCCTGGTTAAATAATAAATCTCTGAGATTAGAATAGATATGCCGGTGCCCTTCTAGGGTTACACACATAACTTGGTTTGGAGAGTGAGCTTGATCTATTTCAAAATATACAAAAAAACCTTTTGTAATCAATTGATCTCTATCATAAATGGAAAATGCCTGTCTTTGAGCTCTGGGTTTATACTTTTCAACCTCTCCATAAAATAGAGAAAATGTATTATTTAATAATTCAACAGTATCTTGCTTGGTAGTATCTTGGGCAAATAAACTTAATATATAGTCTGCTTCGTTTCCTAAACTTTTTTCATAAATAAGTTTTTCTTTGATAATTGTCGTATCCGCCCAAACATCTAGTATGTGTCCCTCCAAATCCTTCCTATTTATAATACCTGTAAGAGGTATTTCAGTGCCAAAATGATAGTATGGTCGTTTTCTTTGCTTATTAAATGTTAAGTAAACATTTTCAAATTTATTTAAACTAACCTTCTCTTTTTTAAACCATTCAGTTTGAAAATATATTAAAACTTTTTCTGGAAGTCGTTGTAAAGAGGGTATCATTTCCCCTGTTCTCATTAAATACCAGATTGGAAAATAATTCGAGTCTACAGAAATATAAATCTTATGATCCACGCCATTAAATTCAATTGTTAATAAGTTAACTTCTTGATCACCCACTTTTTCATTGAGTGCAATATAATATTTTTTACCAGTAATTGAATTTTTCTTTTGCTCCATATTATTAGGATTTCTAGCGTTGCTCATTGTGGTAGACAAGGTATCTGAGTAATCCCTGATAAATCGGTTTTCTGTTAAAAGATTATTTTCTTCGCAAAACCGCTCAAAAAATGGTTGAATTTCTGTTTTTATATTATCCAAAACTGAACGACATCTGTTTGGTGTGTCGTTAATATTAAAGATTTCTTGATAGTTTGACAGATTGAAAGAATTGATAAATGTACCATTTGCCATTTATTTCTCCCCTTTAACAGCAGTCTATTATCATTATATACTGCTTTATCAAATAATTATTATGATTGTTTATCAATCCCCTATTTTCTTTGTAATGACACATAGTTAATTCCTGTAAAAGAATAATTAACTATGTAATTAGAATTATAATACTTACATCTTGTTAGTTATAACACAAAGGCATATTATTGTAGAGCATAACAAAAAATACCCGGGATGAGGTTTTCATCCCGGGTATTTTCACTATTTATTCTTAAAACAACCCATCATCATCCGAATTACGCTTCGTGCGGCGAGTTCGTTCTCTAAGTTCATCATCAACATCGGTCAGGTCGTTATCACGGTTTTCACGAGAGTTGATATCTGAATCCGTACCCAATCGCGCATTGCGATCAGCTAAATCGGAATCTTCCCGGAGGCTGCGTTCGTTCTCAGGGAGTTCATCATCGGCAGCTAGTCCGCCTCCCTTGGTGACGTCATTTCTTGAGCCGAGCGCTCCGTCACGGTCAATGTCGGCTTTCTCACGGCGTGTTGTTTCATCAACATGCTGGTTCTCGGTTACTTTCTTTTTGCCGACTACAATTTCCTCTGAAACTACGGGCTTCTTGTTGACTTCAAGACGCTCTTCGGTCAATGGAACACGAATTTCTTCATTATCGCCAATTGGTCCTGCGTCTGCGCGGTCTGCTTCATTCACCGGACGGCGCTCCACGTACACTTCTTCATGTTCCACTGGTACGTCTACACTTTGATGTTCCTCAATGATATTTTTATTAACGTTTACTTCACCTGTGGTCTCACGCTGTTTATCAATTTCGAGCTGCTCTTCCCGCAGCTTCATCCTGCGTTCCTCGTCCACATCGTTTCTGTTTCCAAGTGTGTTATCGCGGTCCAAATCAAGATTTGTTCCGAGATTCGTATCGGCACGGTTTCCTCTCAGAAGCTCATCATCCCGGTTGCTGTCAAAGTCAGTGTTCACATTGTCACGGGAATCAATCGGCCGTTTGCGATCAACATCGAGATCGTTGCCATAGTCGTCACGTCCCAGGTCATTTGGCCTGTCAGTAAGATCATCTCTGAAGTCACCTGCTGTTGCGGTGGATGTTCCGTACCCGGTTGTGGTTCCTGTCGCTGCATTATTTAAAGGATCATCATTGTTCAGGTCATCGATGTCTCTGTCGCTATCTACGACCAACAGAATTTTTCCGGCTTCCACATCTGTTGCATAAGAGGATGCTGTAGTACTTGGAAGGCCGAGATCCTCCAGGCGTTCTCCGAGGTTGGTGTTGTCTCGTCTAGGTTCATCATCTGTAAATGCGTTTTTTATTTTATCAAAAAGTGTCTCTTCTTGTTTGTTCAGTTCTGCGAGATTGTCTACTTCTGCACCTGTTCTCATTTCAATGTTATCATGGCTGCGTTCATGGTTTGTTACGACAGAGATATCATCTGTGTCGTACCCTTTGTTTTGTAATTGCTGTACGGCTGTTACGACTGCTTCTTCAGAATCATACACTCCGATGACTTGTTTACTCATAGTAAATTCCTCCTCGTCAATGATATCTTTGCTCAGGGACTAAAATACCCCGATAAACGTTTTGTAAACAAAAATAGATAAAATTTTGAGGTTTATTTTTATGAACACAGTAAAAAAGCCACCTACGTCTGAGGCAGCTTTCCTTTAAAATTCAATCCCTTTGATCGCGCCGATTCCTTCATCATAGTAATGCTTGATTGGCGTCATTTCCGTGACCAGATCTGCAAGATTTGTGATCTCCTGCTTAGCGCTCCGGCCGGTGAGCACGACATGCATCCCGGATGGACGGTTCTTCAAAGCTGCTACAACTTCTGACAGCGGCAGCACATCGTCTACCGGAAATTTATCGATGGCCAGAGCATTGTTGATTTCATCTAAAATGACCATGTCATACTGCTCACAGGACATTTTTTCCCGAGCGAGCTGCCAGGCAGCTTTCAGCGCGGCGCGGTGTTCCTCCGGAGTTTTCGTCCAGGTGAACCCCACGCCCGTCTGGATCATTTCAATGCCGATCTTATCAAACATCAGCTTCTCGCCATAGGTTCGGGAGGGTGATTTAATGAACTGCAGCATGACCACCTTCTTTCCTCTTCCGGCGGCCCGGATGGCCAGTCCGAGAGCGGCGGTGGTTTTGCCTTTTCCGTCACCTGTGTACACGAGGGTCATCCCTTTTTGTGTCATCTTTCCCCTCCTAGTTCGTGAGTGCCGCTTCGATCCGGTCGAACCATCTGATCTTCTCGCGCATTCTCACGACTTCACCTACAATGACCATGGCCGGATGGGTGATGTTTTCTTTTTGGGCATTGTCCAGTATGGTTTCAAGGGTTCCGGTGACGGTCCGCTGGTTTTCGGTCGTTCCCCATTCGATCACCGCAGCTGGCGTATCCGAACGCTTTCCGTGTGCGATGAGCTCGGAACAGATATGCTTTAGGTTGCCGATTCCCATGTAAAAACAGATCGTGTCGCTTCCTTCGGCAAGTGCACGCCAGTTGATAAAGTCCTGTCCCTTCTCCTTGCGTCCATGTCCCGTAACGATCGTAAAGGAACCGGCATGGTCACGGTGAGTAACAGGGATACCTGCATAGGCAGGTGCCGCGATACCGGACGTGATGCCGGGTACGATTTCAAACGGGATCTCATGCTGCGCAAGGACTTCCGCTTCCTCCCCGCCACGGCCGAACACGAACGGATCGCCGCCTTTGAGCCGGGTGACGACTTTTCCTTCCAGCGCCTTTTCCACGAGCAAATCATGAATTTGTTCCTGGATCAGTTCATGTTTTCCGGGCAGCTTCCCGCAAAAGATCAGCTCGCAATCCTTTTTGCTGTATTCCAGCAGTTCCTTGTTGATCAGACGGTCATAGGCGATGACGTCTGCTTCCTTAATGCATTCCAGTCCACGCACCGTAATGAGCTTCGGATCCCCGGGTCCTGCTCCTACCAGATACACCTTTCCTCTCTCCATCTTCACTCCACCTCTCTAGACCGGCATGCGCCGCTCGCTATATCTCTCCATTTCTTTATATATCGCAGCCAGATCCACATGCTTGCGCACATGATCAGCCAGCGTATCAAAGCTTTTTTCTTTTAAGTCATTATACCTTATAATCTCCGTTTGTTCTTCCTGCTGTTTCACTTTTCTGATGGAATTCAATAAAACGCTCCTAAACTCGTCATTATGGAACAACCCATGAAAGTATGTACCGATGATGCGCTCGTCCTTGCTTTTGGCTCCATCCGGGAGTCCGCGTCCGGTTTGCATGAAAGGAATCCTTTTTGTGGAGGAAGAACGCCCCATATGGATTTCATAGCCTTTAATCTCAAATTCTCTTCCCATAAACGTGGCGGTTCCCTGTGAACGAACGGTTGTTTTTTCGATATCCATTACCGTTTCGATCGGAAGCAGTCCCAGGCCCTCTTCTGTTTCATGCGGTGTTTCCACTGCCTCCGGGTCACTGACCGAAACACCGAGCATCTGGTAGCCTCCGCAGATGCCTACGATCACGGCTTCACTTTTCTGGATTTTCTCAAACAGTCCGGTTGCTTTAAGAAAGAGAAGGTCTTCAATGGTGTTCTTACTGCCGGGAAGGATGATGAGATCCGGCTGTCCGAGCTGGCTCGCAGTGGTGACAAAGCGGACCGAGCAATCGTCTTCGGCAAAAAACGGATCGATGTCGGTGAAGTTCGAGATCATCGGGTACTGAATGACCGCGATATCCAGGCCCTTTGTTTCATCCCGTCGTGTGCTGTATCGCTGTAAGACGACCGAGTCTTCTGCTTCGATGTTCAAACCTGGCAGGTAGGGAATCACGCCAAGCACACGCTTTCCGCTGTATTCTTCAAACCAGTCCAGTCCTGATTTCAGCAGTGAGATATCACCACGGAACTTGTTGATGATGACCCCGATGATCCGCTCCCGGTCTTCCTCCTTCAATAGTTGAAGCGTTCCGACAAGGCTGGCGAACACACCGCCTTTTTCAATGTCACCCACAAGGATGACAGGTGCATCTGCCATCCGGGCCACAGACATGTTGACGATTTCCCGGTCATTCAGGTTCACCTCGGCAGGACTCCCCGCTCCTTCAATCACGATACATTCATACTGCTCATAGAGAGCTGCAAGCGAGCCCTTGATCAGTTCCTTTCCCATCTCGTAAAAAGACTTGCGGTAATCAAACGCGTTCATGTTCTGAAACGGTTTGCCATGGACGACGATCTGTGCGTCGTTTTCCCGGCTTGGCTTGATGAGGATGGGATTCATGTCTGTCGTCCCATCCACACCCGCCGCCTCCGCCTGAACACCCTGTGCCCGTCCAATTTCTTTGCCGTCAATGGTCACATACGAATTCAAGGCCATGTTTTGCGATTTAAACGGAGCGGTTCGATGGCCGTCCTGAGCGAAGATCCGGCAGAATGCGGTCGTGATCACGCTTTTTCCCGCATCTGAATGCGTCCCCTGGATCATGAGTGAAAGAGGCTTAGACATGCTGTTTGTTCTCCTGACATTGTTTGATCCAGTTTTCGGCCATAGCCGGGAATGATGCAAAATGGAAATGCGTATAGCCTGCGATGAGATTTCCTTTCATATAGCCCTCGTCTTTTGCCCCTCTCATACCTTTGGTCTCAAAGGCGTAAGGAATTTCTTCTTCTGCTTGAAAGGTGGAGTAATGAAACTCGTGGCCCTTGGCCGCTTCATTTTCTTTTAACAGATAGTTGCTTGGTTTACCTTTGATCTCCCGGTAGCCGAGCGCCACCCGCTTTGTATGCATGACCGCTCTACCAGGGATAATGCCTGCCATTTGATGTACTTCGCCTTCTGACGTTTCGAGCTCCTCGGTCAGGTACATGAACCCGCCGCACTCCGCGAGTGTCGGCACCCCGCGCTTGATGGCTTCTTGGACAGATGCTCGGACCGCTGTTTGTTCGGCGAGCTCCGGTGCGAACTCTTCAGGAAAACCTCCGCCCAAATAAAGACCCTGCGCATCCTGTGGCACGGTCTCTCCGTTTAATGGTGAGAAGAATTGAAGCTTTGCGCCGTATGCCTCCAGCAGATCCAGATTTTCCTGATAATAAAAGTTAAAGGCCGCGTCCTTCGCCACGGCGATCTTCACCGGTTCTGTTTCTCGCTTCTGAAAAAGAGAGTCCTTAGCTTCTAACTCAATCGGAGGCGCTTCCGCCACTTTCATGAGGTGATCAAGATCGATCGTTGCTTCAACGAGTTCCCCCAGCTTCTGAAAAAACGGATCCAGGTCGCCGCGCTCGATCGATGGAATCAATCCCAGATGGCGTTCGGGGATGTACAGCTCCTCGTTCCGTTCGAGATACCCGATGACCGGCACCTGGCATTCCTGTTCAATCGCCGTTTTCACCAGCTCAAAGTGGCCTTTCGAACCCACCTGGTTGGCGATAACTCCAACGATGTTCGGCCCCTCGGCCAGCATCTGAAAACCTTTGACAATCGCGGCGGCACTTCTCGCCATACTCGCACAGTTGACGACGAGCAGGACCGGACTCTCGGTGATCATCCCGATTTCAGCCGTACTTCCGCGGTTGGATTTTGGGTCCTTTCCATCATAAAAGCCCATAACCCCTTCGATGATGGAAATATCAGCGCCCCCGCTTCCCCTCTTGAACACTTCTTTTACGACGTTCTCTGACAGCATCCAGCTGTCAAGGTTCCGGGAGACCCGGCCGGTGACTGCCGTATGGTACGTCGGATCAATATAATCCGGCCCGCACTTGAAACCCTGTACTTCGTATCCACGCTGCTGCAGTGCACTCATCAGACCGATCGTGAGGGTCGTTTTTCCGACGCCGCTCCCGGTACCCGCAATTACAATTCTTCGTTCACTCATGTTCCTCATCTCCCGTTTCTTCTATTGGAAGGGAATGACCGCAACGGATAACGTCACGTTTCCGGATTTCTTTTTTACCAGTTCCAGTGTTCCTGCCCCGCTCGCCAGCCTTGCTGCTGGCTCGCTCACGCCATAAGCGCCTGTGTATTTGTAGACCGTATTTGAAGGTTCCTTAATCTCAACGGCATTCAGTTCCTCTGGACGATAGCAGGTAAAGTTCCAGTTATACTTCGATACCATCTCGAGCAATCCTTCTTCGTCTTTTTTCAGGTCGATGGTGGCGATTTCTTTCACGCTCTTGATGGAAAACCCAAGCTCGTCCAGTGTTTCCTGGATCACCTCCTGTATTTCCTGGGCGGAGGTGCCGCGGTTGCAGCCCATGCCAAGCACGATTACCTTCGGCCGGTAAAGCACCCCGTTATGTAAAATCTGTTCTTCCTGTGACTCCAGGTTCCGGTGGGTGATGACCAGTGCCGCATCATGGTCATGTTGCAATGCTTCTTCTATCGTAGAATAACACGAGAAATTTCCAGGCAGCGGGCGGTCATGCTCCCACCAGCCTCGTTCGCCTGATTCCTGGACGATGGCGACCCGCTCTTCGTTCACCACAGAAGCGGAGACCGGTGTCAGTTTTTCTGCTGAATCCCACTCCCAGCCGAAACGCTTGCCAAACAGATCCACCGGAATCGTCTTTTGCACATCAGAAGCAGTCGTGATTACCGGCTGGCCGCCAATCAGTGCGGCGACTTCCTTCGTCAGCTCGTTCGCCCCGCCCAGATGGCCGGAGAGTACAGATATCACATATTGCCCTTTATCATCAATCACTACGACACCAGGGTCGGTCTTTTTGTCCTTTAAAATCGGAGCGATCATGCGGACGACCGCACCCAACGAAATAATGAGGATGATGCCTTTGTAGTGTTTGAAAAGAGAAGGCAGGAGCAAACGCACACTGCCTTCAAACATCTGGATGTTCTTTTCTTCTTCATCGCCCTTTTCGAACTTTTTCATGTAGTACAAATCCGTGGCACCGAACTTCTTCTGAAGCTCTCTTGCCAGGGTCACGCCATGCTTGGTGATCGCGACGAGCGCATAATCATGAAACGTCTTAATCCGCGGCTCGACTTTTTCTTCGAGAAGATACGTCATGACGTCACCCCTTTCCGGAAGCCGTGAGTGAAGGTCTTGTCATAGAGCTTGGAACGGAAGTCTTTTTCGTGGATGTTCTCATCGAGTGCCCAGCCGGCAAGGATCATCACCTGCTTGCGCATGCCGTTGTTCTTCAGTTCCTCGTCCAGATGCGCGAGCGTTGTGCGGACGATCTTCTGGTCCGGCCATGTTGCTTTATAAACCGCAGCGACCGGCGTATCCTCACTCCATCCTGCTGCATAAAACTCATTGACGATTTTCTTCGTTAACGTGGCGCTCAAGAACAGAGCAACGGTGCAATGATGGCTCGCCAGGTCCTTCAGCTTTTCCTGCTCCGGCATTTTCGTGCGCCCTTCCGCCCTCGTTAAGATCACTGTCTGCGTCAAATCAGGCACCGTCAGCTCCGCTCCAACGGCCGCAGCCGATGCGAACACCGAACTGACGCCAGGAATGATCTCTACCTCAATGTTCTTTTCTTTTAGGAGCGTGATCTGCTCAAGGATCGCGCCATAAACGGCAGGGTCTCCGGTATGCACGCGCGCGACCTTTTTTCCTTTCTTTAAGAAAGAAGCCATGGCCTCTACCATCTCTTCCAGATGCATCCCGGCTGTCTTGATGATTTCTGCATGGTCACCTGCCCGCTCAATCAGTTCCTCGCTCACGAGTGAATCGGCGTACATGACCACATCCGCTTCCTGCATGGCCTTCAGCCCTTTGACTGTGATTAAATCCGGATCCCCGGGCCCCGCTCCAACAATAGTTACCTTCATTATTTTCTCACCACCATCAATGTTAAGTATTCAAGCTCCGCATGATCGAGCTCGTTGATATCCCAGATGATTTCTTCCTCTGACGTGACCTTCGTTACCACCTGTGCCTTATCCATCAAATCCAGTTCACGCAATATTTTCAGCATGAGCGGCATCACCTTGGCAACTTTGATGAAAAAGATGCAGTCGTTTTCCACGATTGCTTTTTTCATGGTTTCATAGTCGTCTCTCGCCGGAATAATCGCCACATGCTCGTCTCCCTCAGCAAGGGCAAGACCGAGAGCCGAGGCCGTGCCGTTGATCGAGGAAATGCCGGGAACCGTGCGGATCGCCACATCGGGGTGGCGTTCTTTCATCATGTTCATCATATGTATAAACGTACTGTACAGGAGAGGATCGCCTTCGGTCACAAAAGCTACGTCTTTTCCTTCGCTGAGCTTTTCATAGACCTGCTCCACGGTGCTGGACCATTCACGTTCAAGGATAACGGGATCCTTTGTCATCGGAAACACGAGGCCTAGCATCTCTTTTTCTTCCTGGTTCAAATACACATCCACAATGCGGTGGGCATAGCTCTTCGTGCCTTTTCTCTTTTTCGGATAGGCGATGACCGGGGATTCCTTCAGCTTGCGAAAGGCTTTGACGGTCAGCAGCTCCGGATCTCCCGGACCAACGCCAAGGCCGTATAATGTTCCAACCATATTACTCTTCCTTTCTTGTGGCAGTTATAATGTAAATCGGATTCAATGCATCGAATCTTGTTAAATTTAAAATGGGCTTGCTTCTGGACACCTGCGCAAGCGTAATGGAGGTTTCATAGTTTCGCTGTTTAAAGCCGTCAACCGCCTGGGCGAGATTCTCGATCGTCACCGCGTTCAGGACGATCCGGCCGTTGTCTTTCAGCCTGCTGCAGCACACATCGAGAATGCCGTTTATATCCCCCGCCGTTCCGCCGATAAAAACCGCGTCGGGATCAGGGAACTCCTCGAGCCTCTCAGGCGCCTTCCCCTGCACAACGGTCAGGTCGGCGCGAAACCTTTTCATATTTTCATAGCAGTTCACGAGATCATGTTCATTCTTCTCGATGCCGTAGACCGCTCCTTCACGGGCGATCTTTGCCGCTTCGATGGCGACTGATCCTGTACAGATACCAATGTCCCAGACGATGCTGTTTTCCTTAAGGGCCAGAGCACCAAGACTCAGCGTCCGGATTTCCTTTTTCGTGATAAGCCCTTTTTCCGGCTTCCGCTGGGAGAATTCACGATCTTCAATGCCAAAATGCCAGGACGGTCCTGGCTGTTCCTGTTTTAAAATGACAATATTCAGGTGGGAACCTTCCCAAGATGCCATTTCCTCGAGCGTCATCGATGTGCACCGTTCTTCTTCTCCGCCAAGATTTTCCGCCACAAACGCGATATATTCTCTCATTTCAAATTGAAGAAGGTACTTCGCAATCGCGGCCGGTGAGTTCTCCTGATCGGTAAGAAGCGCCACCTTTTTCCGTCCGTCGATTTTCTGTGCGAGCCCCTTCATGCTCCGGCCATGAACACTGATTACATGGGCATCCTGCCAGCTTTCGTTCATCCTGGAAAAGGCGAGCTGGACGGAACTGAGGTATGGATGAATCTCAACCTCCACCTGTTTGGAAAGATAGCTTCCGATCCCGTAAAAAAGCGGATCACCAGAAGCGAGCACCACCGTCTTTTTCTCTTCCTGCTTCAGCCGCTCGGCGAGGTCCTTCAATCCGCCTTTAATGACGAGCTTTTCTCCTTCATACTCCGGGAAAAAAGCAAGCTGTCGTTCTCCGCCAATGAGCAGCTCACTTTCCTGGATGATCTGCCTGCTGTTTGGCAGAAGGTCGCTGCTTCCTCCATCCCCAATGCCGATTACTTGAATACGTGTCATTCTGTTTCCGCCTTTCCTAAAAACTCTCCCTTTAACGTGTACAGGCTGGTGGCCACCGACAGACCGCCTTTCATCTCGTTCAGCGCATTCTCGCAGCAGCTCGCACACAGCTCATCGAAAAACGCGTTCACGCCGTTTGCCGCCATCAGTTCACCAACCTGGGAAGCGGTGTTCGCCTCTCTTGCCTGTTCCACCAGATCAGACGAAGCGCCAGCCCGCTCGGCCACCCCTGCCAAAAAGTTGAAGTCGATCGGCGCACTCTTGGAGTGAACCATCATGACGCCCTGTGCAACCTTTGAAAACTTACCCATCATGCCGACCATCGAGACGCGTTCCATTCCCTGCCGCTTGCACTCCTTGAGGGTGAAGCCGACAAAGTCTCCCATTTCGATGAACGCTTCTTCCGGTAATGCCGGGTATTCCTTAATCCCATACTTCTCGCTTCGTCCGCCTGTCGTAATGACGACATGCTTGCATCCGCTTGCCTTTGCGACTGAAATCGCCTGGACGATACTCGCTTTATAGGCGGCCGAGGAAAATGGAATCACTATGCCCCGTGTGCCGAGGATGGAAATGCCCCCGATGATGCCAAGCCGGCCGTTCAAGGTTTTCTTTGCGATTTCTTCCCCATCCGGCACGGAGATGACGATCTTGATGCCCTTCTTGATCCCGAAGGATTCCAACACCTCTTTCGCGGTTTCATGGATCATTTTTCGCGGCACCGGATTGATCGCCGCTTCACCTACAGCGACCGGAAGACCCTCCTTGGTCACCCGGCCGACGCCAATTCCGCCGTCGAGGATGATACCGGGTTCTTGTACCCACGAAACCTCTGATTTGATCAGTGCCTGGTGGGTTGCATCCGGATCATCACCGGCATCCTTGATCGTTCCGGTTTCCGCCGCTCCGTCTTTTAAAATGCAGCTGTCCATCTGAAAGGTGGCGAACTTTTTCGCCGGCAGGTAGATGGTCGCTTCGCTCTGCGGCTCGCCCGTAATGAGGGCCGTCAGTGCCGCCTTTGTGGCAGCCGTGGCACAGGCCCCAGTCGTGTAGCCCTGCCGGAGGTTTTTCTTTTCCTTTTCTGGTGTCTTGCTTTTCATGGTTTATACCTGTTCAGCAAGAAGAGAAATCGCGTTCAGCGCGGCCACCGTAACGGTACTTCCGCCTTTTCGGCCCACATTCGTAATATAAGGAATATCAAGCTTCGCCAATTCTTCCTTCGACTCTGCAGCCGAAACGAAACCAACCGGCAGACCGATCACCAAACCTGGCTTTGCCTCCCCTTCCTTCACGAGACGAATCAGTTCCAAAAGCGCGGTCGGTGCGTTACCGATGGCGAAAATGCCTCCGTCCGCTTCCTTGATCGCTTTGCGCATGGAGATGATCGCACGGGTCGTGTTCAGCCGCTTCGCCTCTTCCATTACATCCGGATCCGAAATGTACACCTTCACTTCTCCTCCGTACTTTTCGATGCGGCTCTTGCTCACGCCCACCTGAACCATCTGCACATCGGCCACGACTTTCTTGCCGCCTCTGATCGCCTGAATGCCTGCCTGTATAGCGTCCGGATGAAAGACCATGCTTTTTCCGAGCTCAAAATCAGCCGAGGCGTGAATAACCCGGCGGACGATCGGATATTGCTCCTCCGTATACGGATGCTCACCGATTTCCTCATCAATCATTTCAAAGCTTCTTCCTTCAATCTGCTGGGGCTGAACCGTGGTTGGTTTAAATTCCGTTCTAAAGTCCATCATGCTCATGTTAAAACTCCTTTCCATTCCCGGGAAATATGCTGCAAGATTTCTTCAAAATTTGCATACTGGTTTTCATAGGCGATTTTCGGCCGTTTGATCATGACCACCTGAATCCCCATCTCAAGAGCCGCTTCCACCTTCTCATCCACGGCTCCCTGTTTGCCGCTCTCTTTGGTAACCATCACATCCACCTCGAACTGCTGAAACAAAGCTTTGTTGAAGTCTTTCGTGAACGGCCCTTGAATGGCCACGATACTCTTTTGCGGAAAGCCAAGCTGCTCGCATTTTTCCATGTTGTCTTTTCTCGGCAGCATGCGTGCGATCAAGGTAACATCGGACTGGTTCAGCAGTTTTTCGGTAAAAATCTGCAATGTCTTGCTTCCGGTCGTCAGCATGATGACACCGCCAATCTGTCCCGCCTTTTCGGCCGCCTCTTCATACGTGTCTGCTGCAAGAAGATGCTCGTGCTCATATTCCTGCCGGTCCCGCTCATAGCGGAGGTACAGTACACCTTTTTCCTTTGCCCCCGCCATCGCGTTCTTGCTCGCTTCCTCAGCAAACGGATGGGACGCATCCACGACCATCGTAACGCCGTGCTGTTCGATAAAATTTTCGATTTCGTCCTGATTGAGCCGGCCGGTATGTACGTTCAATCCATTCTTTCTGAGCTCCAATGCGGCGTTTTCCGTGACCACTGTCGCAAGAAGCGGGTAGCCAGCTTCCTTTATGGTGAGTGCAAGCTCCCGTGCATCACTCGTTCCCGCAAGAAAAAGAATCATACCTTATGTTCCTCCGGCTCATGGGAATGATCATGATGATGGTGGTGATGATGCCCATGACTATGATCGTGATCGTGATGATGATGGTGGTCGATATGCTCCATGGCGTCGAGGCGGTACTGACACGTATCGCAGTTCATCTTCACTTCTCCCTGAAGTACTTCCTCCATCCGGTCGATCAGGATTTTCTGAAGATCCGGATGAAAACCAAAATACTGAGCCAGCTGAAATTCAAGGTCCGAGTACTGCTGTTTGAAATCGGCGACCATCTTCTCCAGCCGGTTGATCAGGATGCCAGTAAACAAAAAGTACGGAAGGATGATGACCTTTTTGGCGCCAAGCTTGATGCATCGCTCCACTCCTTCGGCAACGAGCGGATCGGTCACTCCCATAAAGGAAGGTTCAATGATCTTATAGTTCAGACGCTCCCACAGCAGTCTCGTAATCTTGTACAGATCACTGTTGGCGTCCGGATCACTGCCTCCGCGCCCGAGAAGAATGACCGCAGTATCCTCATCAGGAGAAGCTGGATTCTCGCCGATCTCCTGCAGACGATGAGTGAGAATATCGAGTGCCGCTTCATGGACACCGATCGGACGTCCATACGAAAAGTTGATATGCGGGTATGCTTCCTTCGCCTCATCGATCGCAGCTGGAATATGAATCTTGGAGTGACCTGCCGGAAGCAGCATGATCGGCACCACGGCTACCGAAGTGGCGCCTTTTTGAACACAACTCTCAATCCCCTCATGAATATCAGGACTTTCAAATTCCAGAAAACACGTTTCGACCAGCAGTCCGGAATCCACCTTTGTCCGTATTTCGTCGATAAAGGTGCGAACCTGCTCATTGCCTTCCGGATCCCGGCTGCCATGGCCTACCATTAAAATTGCCTTCATTGTTTTCCTCCTTAATCTCCGCATGGAGCCGGTTCGAGCTGAATGACCGGAGCCATGTCTTTATGTTTGAATCCGCCAACCTCTTGCACGCGTTTGAAGAACTTAAAGAACCGCTCATTTGGATGCCCTTTTTCCTCATATTCCTGGATGATACCCGTAACGATGCCCACCAGCTGATCCGGTTCGATCCCTTCCATGACTGGCTGGGCTGAATGCGCGGTCCGGCTGAGCGGCTTGCCACCGAGGAACAGATCGAATTTGCCTTTGCGGAACACGATACCGATATCCTCCTGAACACCTCCATAGCAAGCCATTCCGCAGCCATTGAATCCAAGCTTTAGTTCCTTTGGAAGCGCCCGTCCGCCAAGTTCTTCCTGCAGCTGTTCCACGTAAGGAATGGAATCGTACTTTTCTCCGTCACAAAAGTCACACGCCTTGATCTGAAGCACGTCTCCCGCCGGAAGCAGCAGGAAGCCTTCTGCTTTTAGCTTTTCAGTAACGAGGTCGGGCTCGTCCGTCGACAGCTGCACCTTGATCTGATGGTGCGGTGTGTATTCCATCTCTCCATGCTCGCCGACCACTTCGGCTAAAGTAAGGAGTTGTTTCGACGTAAACTTTTTATTTACCAGCCCGGGACTCACTCCAAATTCCAGAATGGATTCAACGCGGGATGGAATGATATCTTCTGCAGGCTCTTCCTCCTGCTTACCGGTCGCCAGAGCTAGCGCTTCATTCGCCAGCTGAAGAGCACTAGCTTGAGCTTCGACCTTTTCACTCACCGGCTCTTCGTCCGGCAGCGCCCATGGTTCATTTTCCTTGCGCAATCGTTCATGCGGGCGTAATCGCTGCTTTTCTGTATTCAGCGTGTATTTTCGCTGATAACCTCTTGGGGTAATGAGTTTGTTTTCGTCATACAAAAAGGTTTGTGAGTTTCCGACGATGACCGTCGTCAGCATGCCAATGTCATGGTCGAGCATATCTCTCAGGTTTGAGATCACCACGCTCTCCCGGTCACGGTACGCACTTTTTACGAGACCGACCGGAGTCTCCGGCGAACGGTGCTGCAGGAGAATTTTTTGAGCTTCAACAATCTGTCTTGTGCGCCTTCCGCTTTTCGGGTTATAAAAGGCGATGACGAAATCCGCTTGTGCCGCGGCTTCGATCCGTTTTTCGATCAGCTTCCATGGCGTAAGGTGGTCGCTCAGACTGATGGTACACGCATCATGCATGACCGGAGCGCCGAGCAAGGAGGCACAGGAATTGATCGCCGAGATCCCCGGAATCACTTCCACTTCCACCCCGGTGGCTTCCTTCCAGCCTTTTTCCACGAGCACCTCGTACACGAGGCCGCTCATCCCATAAACGCCGGCATCCCCGCTTGAGATGACCGCCACCTTTTGCCCATCTTCCGCCATTTTTACAGCGGCTTGAGCCCGGCTGACTTCCTCGGACATCCCGGTACTGATGATTTTCTGGCCGGTGATCAGGCCGCTGATGAGTTCCACATACGTTTTATAGCCGACAATACAGTCACTTTCCTGGATCGCCTGCTTTGCCCGTTCGGTAATGTGGTCATAGCTTCCAGGTCCGAATCCGATAATGAGCAGCTTTCCTTTCATGTCAAAAACCTCCTTTCAACAGTTCGGCCATCATATAGAGCCCGAGCCCTACGCTGTACACGCCGGTCACGGAACCGAGTACGATGTAAAATCCTTTCTTCATGCTCGCTTTCATAAAGCCCCAGGTGAACAAGAATGTTACACAGATGGTGGAAGCTAAAAGTCCGATTACGAACAGGACGAGCTGCATGGTGGCGCCTGTGACACTGCCAAGACCAGCCGCCTGGGTAACGGCTGCGATCTGGGTCGGGCTTTCCACACCGATTCCATGGATAACGCCGATGATAAAGGCGCTGATGATACCAAATTTCGTTAGATCTGAGGTTTCTTTTTTTGAACCGGTCAGTTTTTGTATGTATTCCATGACAATCATTAATCGGCTTTTGTACTCATAGTCTTTCTTCCGCTGAAAGATAGACAGGATGATAATCAAGCCCAGAATAATCAGCGTTACACTGACGGCGAGCTCCAGATAGCTCTGCGCACCTTCTGGCATTTTCGCCCCAACATAGATGGACAAAAGCCCGATCAAAAAGACGATCGCTCCATGGCCGAGGGCATACATAATCCCCAGCGTCAGCTGTCTTTTTCGTCTACGTTCGCTTCCCACCATATCCGCGATCGCAGCGACATGATCACCATCCAATCCGTGGCGCATGCCGATAAAAATCGCCAGCACCGCAAAGGTCATTAATTCCATTACTTCACGGCCTCCTTTTCCTTCACTTTCTCAACGCCGGTTGTCCAGCCGTTTTCTGCCTCCAGACAGAATCCTTCTTCACCGTATTCATAGATCACATGCTGTATCATCTTTTCACCTTTTCCCAAGTGATTAGTGACAAGTTTCCTTGCTGCCTCTTCATCCGGCACGCTGTACCATGTTCCTTCCGGATAGATGATCGCCACACAGGCGTCTTTGCACCGTCCGTTGCAGCGGGTCCGGGTCGTGTGCACCTGCTGGTCAAGCTCCTGCTTTTTAATTTCGTCGCGAATCGCCTGAGTCAATTCCTCTCCGCCTTTTCTCATACAGCTTGATCCGTTGCAGATGAGCACATGGCTCATTGTTCCGTTTAAGTTCCATGTCGTCATAACATCACTTCCTCTACTTTTTTCCACGCAAAAAAGGGCAGCCTCTCATGTCAGCCCCCTTTAAGAAATTCCGTTGATTAAACAACGTAAACGGAAGGTTGATTGACACGCGGCCACCCTGTAACTGCGAATGTAAACCATTTTACGAAATGGATTATATTGCAACATAGAAACGACGTCATCCTCCCTCCGAGAATTGTATGACTCATTTAAAAGCAGGTCTCCTGGCTCGCACATCACCTGAATCTGTCACCTTCCCAGCTCTTGGCCAGTGGCTATATCGACAGTCCATCAATGCTTACAGTAGCGGGGGCTGCACCGGATTTACACCGGTTTCCCTATTATCCCAAGGTTCACTTGAGCACTTTTAAATACCTATTCAGTTAAAAATCGTGTTGAACATAACCTACTATACTTTCAGAAAATGCACAATAGTCATTTTGTTGGAGATCCCTGCTTTTTTGTTTGAAATGTTACTTTTTTAGTTCCATCTGCCCCTGCCATCCCTGACAAAACTCCCATCTATCATTTGATTTCCAAGGATAATCTTGGTAGGCTTAAAGAAACAGACCGGGAAGGAGATGAAGAGCCATATTGAAAAAACTCACACTCTCCCTTGCAACAGGAACCCTGCTCATTTCTTGTTTCATCATGTTACTCTATCATACTGCGAACCACTCCATACATAAGCCTACACCGTATAAAGAACGCGTGTACTTTTCAGAACTGCTGTTAACCAAGCAAATTCAACATACATATAACAAAATCAGCTATCTTTCTTCGGCCCATCAAATCAAAAATATACCCGTTTTCAGGAGCGAATTCAACGACATCGATTTTAGAAGTTTACGTGTGCTTGCCTCTAACGTTCCCGATCCCAAAATCACCAAGGATATCTCCAACATCCAACAGCTGCAGCACCTTGTCAAAAATGATAACCAGCCGAGAGCCGTGGTTTATCTTTACCGGATTCTCAGTGACCTCGCCAACCAGTCATCACTTTACGGATTCAGCTATACATACGAAGGAAAAGAGACCTATAAGATCGATCAATTGCTGCAACGACATAGGGTAAATTAAAAGGACTGCTCAGGCGGTTCTTTTTTACACTCGCTCAGAAAAAATCAAAATTAAGGAGACGATTTCAATGAATTTAGGCACTCCATCAGCACGAGGGAATACAGCTAAAATCTATCTTTATAAAAACAAAATTGTAAAAGTGTGTTTAATGATGTCTTTTCAGACAGGGAGTCCTTTTATGAAGCCCATAAACAAAGATACGCATTATCCTTTGGGCTGAATGTTCCTGAATATTGATGTCACCAAAATAAAAGGAAATAATCCATCATAATGGAATATTGTAGTGGACGGACGCTGGGTGAAATCGTAAACGATTTGTGTAAAGGGATAGCGTCAGGAAATGCGGATTTACAATGCTAAGCACATTTTCAAGACGGATTCCCCACATTCGTGTGTAAGTATCCTTTTTAAGATCCAAAGGGACATAAGTTTCTTTTTCGAGTACACTGGAATTAAATAGTGGGTTATATTAAAAAATGGGAGGTTTGAAACTTGTCCATTGAATCAGAACACGATCTCATCGCTCTGCAGAGGATAGGCCGTATCGTTGCATTAGCCCGTGAAGAGATGCTTTCCTATGTCCGGGCGGGAGTCACAACGGCTGAGCTCGACTGTATCGGTAAAAGGGTGCTGGATGAGCATGGAGCCGTCTCCGCACCAAATATCACCTACGGTTTTCCGGGAACAACCTGTATCTCTGTGAATGAGGTGGCTGCGCATGGCATCCCAGGCCCTCGGGTTCTGAAGGAAGGGGACGTCGTTAATATTGATGTGTCGGCGGGGCTAGGAGGATATTATGCTGACACCGGGGCAACGATAGTGGTAGGAACCGGTTCACCACACAAGGAAAAACTGTGTCAGAGCTCGCTTCGGGCGTTGCATCAGGGACTTCATAAGGCTCGGGCGGGTACCAAGATCAGTGGAATCGGACGGGCGATTCACAATGAAGCCCGCAGGGACGGCTTCACCGTGATCCGCAATTTATCCGGGCATGGCATTGGCCGGGAACTGCATGAAATGCCGGACAGCATTCTGAATTACTATGATTCGCGAGACAGAAGGCTGCTCACGAACGGTTTAGTGGTCGCGGTAGAAACTTTTGTATCGGACGGAGCGGAATTTGTAGAAGAGAGCGCTGACGGTTGGGGGTTGCTGCTGCCGGACGATCATTATGCCGCACAGTTTGAGCACACGATAGTTATTACTAAAGATAAGCCGCTCATTTTAACAACGGTGTAATGGCATCTTGGATCTTAATCATTTGAAAAAACGGCTGCCTTCACTTCAATGGCAGTCGTTTTTTCATGCGCATTCGGATTATGTTTAACAGCGTCAGATGGTGGCCGTTAGCGGATTACCCTTTTCAGTTGGAACTTGTTACGGCCCCTGTTAGAAAATCCAGTCGAAAACAGTGTAAATCCCTATGATCACTAAAGAAATAATTAAAATGATAACTGTGATACAACCAATAGCAAATAACCTATCCTCCCATGTATTTTCAGGTACTAAATCTTCCTCTATTCTTTCTTTAACCTTTTTCTGTGTTGGAGAAATGAATTCATCTAGTTGAAGTTTTTTTAAGGTTTCTTTATCTCCTTTCAGCCCCATACAAAAAAATGCATCTAGCCCTTTTAAAAAAACTAAAGAACCTAATAAAAAGAGCATCTCTCCTCATCAAAGAAATGCTCCTACCCTTATTTTATTCCGTTTTATCAGTGCTTAGATAACCCAATGTCTGTTTGTATGTATGGCTAAATCTCTTCAAATCAACATTTGAATGTTATCTCCCATCTTTATCATACCATATAAAGGAAAATAATATAAGACTGTTAATCGTTTATTTTTTCTATAAAATAATCAGAGCAAGGGTCTAAGAAACCCTAAGAATCGTTAAGGTTAGGAGAGATGTGAATGAGTTCCTATGTGCTCAATTTTCGGGAAATCGAAAAAACCCAGCTTTTGCTCGTTGGAGGAAAAGGGTTAAATTTAGGGGAATTATCGAACATCCAAGAAATACAGGTACCAGAAGGATTTTGTGTGACCACAGAGGCCTTTCAAAAAGCTCTCGAACCAAACGAAGCGTTCCACACGCATTTGCAGCAACTCAAACTGCTTCAAATAAAAGACCGGGAAAAAATCAGTGAGCTCAGTCAAAAGATCCGGCAAATCATCGAGGACGTCAAATTTCCTTCTGAGGTGATAACATCTGTCCATCGCTATCTGTCCGAGTTTGGTGAAAATCACGCGTATGCTGTACGTTCCAGCGCGACAGCTGAGGATCTTCCGCACGCCTCGTTTGCCGGGCAGCATGACACCTATTTAAATATCATTGGCAGTGATGCGATTCTGACGCACATTCGTAAGTGCTGGTCCTCTCTGTATACGGACCGCGCCATTATCTACCGGATGCAAAACGGATTCGATCATAATCAGGTTTCTCTCTCTGTCATCGTGCAGCGAATGATTTTCCCGCAAGCTTCCGGCATTTTATTTACGGCCGATCCGGTAACATCCAATCGGAAGGTGCTTTCCATTGATGCCAGTTTTGGGTTAGGAGAAGCACTGGTTTCCGGCTTAGTATCTGCGGATAACTACAAGGTAAAAGAAGATAAGATCACGGATAAAATGATCGCAGCCAAGAAACTGGCCATCTATGCATTAGAAGAAGGCGGGACCGTTACACAACAAATAGATCCTCAGCATCAAACCCTTCAAACCCTTACAGATCAACAAATTTTACAACTCGCACACATTGGCAGACAAATAGAAGCTTATTTTTCATACCCGCAAGATATCGAATGGTGCCTGGCTGATGATACATTTTACATCGTACAAACCCGTTCCATTACGACGCTATACCCCATCCCAGAAGAGGATGATGATGAAAATCGCGTCTATATATCGGTCGGCCATCAGCAGATGATGACCGATGCCATCAAGCCATTGGGATTATCGTTTTTCCTGTTAGTCACTCCTGCCCCGATGCGTAAAGCTGGCGGAAGGTTATTTGTTGATGTTACCCAACGTCTGGCTTCACCTGGCAGTCAAAAAGGGTTCTTACAGGCCATGGGGCAGCACGATCCGTTGTTAAAAGATGCGCTGATGAACATCATCGAGCGAGAACATTTTATAAAATCGGTACCAGATGACGAAAAAGCACAAGGTCAAAAGAAACCTGGTCAACCTGCGGCTGTTCCAGCACCAAACGAAAACGATCCGACCGTTGTTACGGAGTTGATCAAGAAAAGCCAAGCATCGATCGAAGAGTTAAAACACAACATCCAGGCCAAATCCGGAACAGATTTAATTGATTTTATTCTGGAAGATATTCAGGAATTAAAGAGAATCTTATTTGATCCACATAGTTCAGCTGTATTTATGGCAGCTTTCGATGCTTCAGATTGGCTCAATAAGCACATGGAACAGTGGCTGGGTGAAAAAAACGCAGCAGACACACTTTCTCAATCTGTGCAACACAATGTCACTTCTGAAATGGGTCTGGCTTTATTGGATGTCGCCGATGTCATTCGGTCCTATCCAGAGGTCATTGAGTTCTTACAGCATGTAAAAGATGAGGCTTTCTTGGATGAACTGGTTCATGTTGAAGGAGGACAACAAACTCGGGATGCCATCCATGATTTTCTCAGCAAGTATGGTATGAGATGCGCCGGTGAAATCGATATTACACGAGACCGATGGAGCGAAAAACCTACCGCACTTCTCCCCTTACTTCTCAGTAATATCAAAAACTTTGAGCCAAATGAGAGCCGCCGGAGATTTGAGCAAGGACGGCAGGAAGCCTTGAAAAAAGAACAAGAGTTAGTAGAACGATTGATGCAACTGCCAGACGGTAAACAAAAGGCCGAAGAGACCAAACGAAAAATCAGGATACTCAGGAATTTCATTGGTTATCGTGAATATCCGAAATACGGCATGGTCAACCGCTACTTTATTTATAAACTGGCGTTGCTGGAACAAGCGGATCAACTCGTACAAAACAATGTCATTCATGAAAAAGAAGATATCTACTATCTCACCTTCGAAGAACTTCGCGAAGTGGTGCGCACAAACCAATTGGATGACCAGACGATCACCAATCGGAAAGAAGAGTATCAAGTATTTGAGAAACTGACTCCCCCGCGTGTGATCACGTCTGATGGTGAAATCCCTGCAGGACAATACAAACGAGAAAATCTACCGGCCGATGCCATTGTCGGTCTGCCTGTTTCTACCGGAGTAATCGAGGGACGGGCCCGTGTGATCGTCAACATGGAAGATGCTGATCTGGAAGAAGGAGATATCTTAGTCACCTCCTTTACTGATCCCAGCTGGACTCCATTGTTTGTTTCGATAAAAGGCTTAGTCACAGAAGTCGGCGGACTGATGACCCATGGAGCCGTAATTGCCCGTGAGTATGGGTTACCCGCAGTGGTTGGGGTGGAAAATGCTACTAAGTTGATTAAGGATGGACAACGCATTCGGGTGAATGGAACGGAAGGTTATATCGAGATATTGTAATGGTGTAAAAATAGCGGCTGACCCAATCGCTCACGTACTGAGTTTTTTGGTGTCAGCCTTTTTTGTGGTTGAAAAGTTATATCCCATTTTCAATCTTAAATTTGAAAATCTCATCCACTGCTTGCAGATAGCCTCCCGCCTTTTTAAAAGATTCGCTGGTCTTCTCAACCTGTAGTCGGAAAGAGGGCTCGTTCAGTATAGCATCTGCGGCTTCATGAAGTTGAGCCGCTGTTAAGTGTTCCATTTGCAGTTTCTTTCCAGCTCCCATATTGACCACTTGTTAAGCAACCATCGGCTGATCTGCGCTCTGCGGAATGACAAGTAAAGGCACTCCGTTGTAAAGGCCTTCGTTGGCACTGTTCATTCCTCCGTGGGTGATGAATAAATCAGCTTCTTTCAGCACCTGCGTCTGTGGAACGTAATTTTCGACGATGAAGTTTTTCGGAATCTTCCCTAGAGCTGCCTTTTGCGTTCTATGCCCAATGGACATGATCACGGTATGTTCACTGTCTCCAAACGCCTCAAAACAAAGTTTATAGAATTCTGTGGCTTGGTTAAAGACCGTACCCAGAGATATGTAAATGAGATCCTTCCCCTTGATCTCAGCGAAGTCGACGTTTTCTTTCGATAGCCGTAGAGAAATAGATGGACCCACAAATTTATAAGAGGGATCAAATGTGTCCCCGGAAGGTTGAAACTCCCTCGTGGTATAAATGATAGTCAATGGTGCAGGATTACAAAAAACTTCATACCGCGAGCCAATTTCAACATCATAGTTTTCCTTCAATTTTGTTTTCAGGTTTTGATAATCCTCTTTAATTGTTGCAAGCGTTTTTGGCGTGATATCCTGCGAAAGGTGTTCGAGCATGCTCTCGAAGGAGTCTTTCGTATGTGCGAAAGAGGTACACGAACTAATGGCGGGAAGTTTGAGAATTTGTGCGAGAAACCGTCCACAGCCAAACATGGAATCATGGATCATGTAATCAAAATGCTCCCCTTCAATTTGCTTCAATACGCTTGGAATCACAACATCAGCCGTATGCAAAAGGCCATTGATTCTTTCAAGCAAATACGTTCGTCCACCTGATAGAAAGGCTTTAATAAACGCTTCTCCGTCAAATGTCCGGACAGTCGCTCCGGTCATCTCCACTCGTTCCCGAAAAGCTTCTACAGTAAAATAAACGACCTCTTCCCCGCGCGAAATCAGCTCTTGCACCACTCCGATCGTTGGATTGATATGTCCTTCAGACCCAGTATTAATAAACAAAACTCGTGCCATAGATTGATTCACTCCCTATAAATTGATGACGTGATTTGCAAAAATAATATTACATCAATGGTGTCATGCCCTTTGTTAAAAAACAATCTATCATTTTGCCTAAGAATCATCACCATAATACCTTAATTAAGCAAAAAAACTGCTTCCTTTCTCAACGAAAAAGCCGCCTTCTTCGGCAGCTTTTTCGAATTCTCTCGACTCTACTATCATACACAATTTACGGCAAAATACCGTTCATGCCACATCATATTTTTCATCTGTTCAAAATATACTTGGCATATAGCCACAACAGGGCCTATCGACAGGAAAAAGAACATAGGAAGGTGTGAAAGCATGGCCAAAATAGGTAAAGATGATTTTGTTAATGGCTTCGTTCCTCATCATAATCATGGTTCAGTGGATTACACCGCAATAGCTGACGGACATGTCCATCAATGTCTGGATGTGACTTCCCCTCCCATCCAGCACGAACAAGGCCACATCCATTATACAGAAGGCTATGTGGTGTTTGAGGACGGGCACAACCACCACTACAAGGCGTATTCCGGCCCCGCCATCCCCGTAGGAAACGGCATGCATGTACACTATTATGATTTTTACACAACGGAAAATGATGGTCATCGCCACCATGTGCGGGGCGTAGACCAGCCAGCGCCAGGCAATCGCTAACTACATCATTAAAATAGGAGGAGGCTGTCTTGTGCAGCTTCCTCTTTTTGTGTAATAGTTATTAAGTTACTTAAACCTTTCAAATAAAAGGCTTGCATTGTAATCTATAGGGGAATACTTAAAACCGATGCTGTAATGAAAAATGGAGGTACTCAAAATGAGTGTGAAAAAAATTCAATTCCTGAATGAAGCTGCCTACTCACTAGAAAATGAAGAAGTTGAAGTGATTGTCCTTCCCTCTCAAGGAAGTAACCTAATTTCCATCCGTGATAAAAAGACCGATACCGAGATCCTCAGAACACCGAAAACGAAAGAGGAATATGAAACACGGAAAATGGTATTCGGAACACCGGTGCTCTTTCCTCCCAACCGCATTGAAGATGCCACATTTGAATACAATGGCCGGGTCTACGAACTGGAGATGAACAGAGCCAAAGAGGATGTTCATATTCATGGCTTTGTGCATGACAAGGAATGGACAGTCCTTGAGACAGATGACACCATTCCGCGAATCAAAACAGAGATTCGTTCGTCAGAGCACCCAGGTATTCTCAGCCAGTTTCCGCATGACTTTACCATCACGATGACGATTGAGATCCAGGGAACAGAAGTCATTCAAACGATAGAGATCACAAACAACGGGGACAGCCTCATGCCATGCGGGATCGGCTACCATACCACCTTCCAATTTCCTGATTCAGCGGAATTACGCATTGACGTCCAGGAACGATGGCGTTTAAATGAACGTCACCTGCCAACAGGCGAATTGGAAAACGTCCAAAACAAGGATGAGTTCTCACAAGGAACCCCGCTATCTGGAGTTGCACTGGATGATGTGTTCGTCATGACCGAGAACAAGACCGCAGCGATTGATTTACCTGGTCTTGATGTCTCCTATTCTGTTTCCGGCCGGTTCACTCAATGGGTGTTATTCACAGCGAGCGGCAATGAAAATTTGCTGGCCATCGAGCCTTATTCCTGGGTGACCAATGCACCAAATTTAAAGCAGCTGCCCAAGCGGCTGACCGGCTTGGATGATATACAGCCGAAAGAGAAAAAAGATTATGTGTCCCGGTTTAAAATCAAGCGTAAATAAAGCAAAAAAGGAGCTACTCTCTGAAGGATGGCTCCTTTTTTACTCAATTACTTCTTCAGCTAAAACGATAAATTGACCCTCTTTTTATCGCTGATTGAATGCGGTCTTTTTTGAAACAACATTGCTTCGTCATAATGATCTTCACAATAGTAACCAATTAACTGTTCTTTTGTATAAACAGGGGATAAACACTTCACTTCAAACTTACTTCTTGAACAAGACATGCAGAATGAACTCTTACCACATTTACTCATTACATCGCCTCAATTTATTACCGAGATTTCCATAACCCTATTTAAATGGTACTATATTCCTCTCCGACACGGTATTGATAAAATGAGCCCCAGGTCCCATGACTAAAGTGAAAAAATTACGGCGATTTTATCAACTCTTTACCGTTCGCATTTAAGTTTAAAGTGTTGTCTTAACAGATTGACCAGTACCCACCGGCGTTTTTTCCTTAATCTGCTTTAACGTTGCTACGATAAGAAAGCTAACGATCACGAGTAAGAGCCACGAGCTCACCTTTCCCAGATGAACGAGACTCCATGCTTCGATTTGGTTTGGGTATTGCCAGGCTCCAAAGAACGTTGCGATATTTTCAGCGATCCAGATAAAAAATCCGATGAGTACAAAGGATAATGCGAGAGGCATACGGTACCGGGTTCCATTCACATCATAAGTTACCCGTGTCTGCCAAAAGACGATAATCACAAGTCCAGATAACCACCAGCGAACGTCCATCCAATAATGGTGGGTGAAAAAATTTAAATAAATCATGGATGCAAGAGATACAACCACCGAAAACGACGGCCACTTTACCAGTTCAACCTTAAGCCTTCTCCACGCCTGGCAAAGATAACTCGCTACACTTGCGTACATGAATCCGCTATACAAAGGCACTCCAAAAATTTTGAAAAACCCTTCCTCGGGATATGACCAGGAACCCATGTGTACCTTGAAAAGTTCAAGAGTAAGCCCAATCAAGTGGAACAAAGTGATCACCTTCAGTTCATCCCGTGTTTCAAGCCCGGAGCGTACCATACCCCATTGCATTAGGAGGCAGATGATCAACATCCAGTCGTACCTAGCCAGTAAGGGAAGTGGAACGATTTTTGTAAAAGCCAAAGAGGCAAAAATAACGACTGGAAACAAACATGACAGGGCTTGCTCCCAGCCAAAACGAAAGAGTTGTTTTAGTGCTCCCACAATTTGGCCTCCATTTTTGAAGAGTTCATTTCTACGTAATCAATCCTGAGTATCTTCATCATTTCTGTACTCCAAAATATCTCCGGGTTGACACTCCAACGCTTTACAAATCGCCTCCAAAGTGGTTAATCGAATCGCTTTTGCCTTTCCATTTTTCAAAATAGAAAGGTTCGCCATTGTGATTCCCACTTTCTCCGAAAGTTCGGTTACACTCATTTTCCGTTTTGCGAGCATCACATCAATATGGATAATAATTGCCATGTTAGTCACCTCAGACTACTAAGTCATTTTCTGATTTTATATCAATGGCATCTTTTAAAAGCATTTGAAGAACAGCAGCAAAGACTGCAATTACGATTGAAGCAAAAATAATCACCAGTCCGATTACGATGATACCTGGGGCGTCATCCATCTGCGCTATGAGATAAAAGATCGGCATCCCCAATCCGATCAAGATACTGATTGTAATTGCACAATATTTTATATTCTTTAAAGCTCTTACCGATCGTTCAGAGAAAGCTATATTCTTATCGATGTAACTTAAAAGCCTGAATGCTTGATATAGAGCAAAGTAAAAGGGTATAGCCGATGCATATAAGTCGATAAAAACGAGATATTTCAAATAAGCATGATCTGGATTTAATTCTGCGATATATTTCGCAATCTCAGGCACCAAAAAGATGCACATAGCAAGAACTGGAAGTCCAATAAGAAAAACAGCTATTTTTAAAAAGAGTGTTGATACCCGTTTCATAAAAAGACACCTCACTTTTTTATTGTCAAATTGAATTTAACACACTATTTATCGTTTTACAATAAATCGTTATTGTTTTTTATTATATTGTTATTGTTAAATAAATATCCCTGGCATGTAATAAAATAAAAAAAGACGCCTATCTTCATAAAGATAGGCGCCCAATAGTTGAAATTGAGTATATTATTTCCGCCAAAAGGTTGTATGTTCTGCTTTATCCTGAATATTAAATTCGATCATTTTTTTCAGCAATTCGTAATTAACCGGCTCTTTCCAAGGAATTCGGAACAAGCCTTTTGTAAAGCTGTAGCCGGCTTGCGCAATATCATCGGCAAAGTGAGTAATGCCTGCCTCTTCAGGTGACACACTCAAATGATGCTTTGCTGTAGAAAAGCCGATGATAAAGGTGCCATGATCAGTAAACATGGGTGTATTCCACTTAATCTGCGGTTCCAAATGGGGGAATTGATTCGCGATCCACGTCAATATTTCCTCCGTTCGGCTGCGATGGTCCGGGTGATTAATGCCATCTAAATATTTTACGAAAACGTCCATCCTCATCCTCCTCTACTGGTATGCTAATGTCTCCTATTGATTCTTCCAGTTTAATTTTTATCTTTGATGTGTTTCTTACTTCGAAAGTTTCTTTTCAAGAATGATTTTCGGTTCTCCTTCGTCATCCGTGTATGTGCCAATAATATCAAAGCCGGCTTTAATATTTAAAATCAGCATGCTTCTCCACTTATTTTTGGTTTTTGTTTGTACGGCTTTGTACCCACTTTCTTTAGCATGAAGATGCTGCTGTTCCATTAATTTTGAGGCAATCCCCTGGTTCCTGTAGTTAGCATCCACCCCTCCCAACCAGCTATAAAACTGTTCCCGATTTAGCGCGTATCCTATCTTATAGCCGACCATCTTTTCTCCATCCACTGCCACATCAATTTGCAAGTCAGGTTTTTCCTTCATTCGGCCTGCCAGGTCATCCTACCCGCCAAAGATTTCATTATGTAACTGGATGATGTCCTCTACTGTCTTGCAATCGGGATATGTATCAAAATGAGTATACTTAATCGCCATGTGAATTCTTCTCCTATTCTAGCAATATTTACATATCTCTTCTTCATCACGCTCGGACAATCCTTGTTAAAGCATTTAATCCATCAAAAAAGCGCATATCTTGTAATGGATAGGCGCCCAATCGATGGTTAAGTTAAAAATTTTATAGGATTACTCCTGAAAAAATACCTTTTAGTACTTCTTTTCCGTTCTGATTTTCACATAAAAAGGATGCAGCAATAGATGTTCTATTATTTTCTTTTAGCTTGTATTCTTCAATCTTAACTTCACAATTGATGGTGTCTCCTGTGAACAATTCAACATCCCTTACTGTAAATGTCCGCTCAAACCTAATGTTAAAGACATAAATCTCCTCCTTTCTCAATTTAAATATGACATGTATTCAAACGCTGTTATTCCGTACACTCTCTTAAAATGTTTATTTAAATGAGTTAAATCAACAAAGTCACATTCGGCTACTGCTGCATAAATATCTCGACTATTATCGATTAAGTGCTTCGCACGTTCAATTTTGCAGTTAAGATGATATTGGTATGGTGTAATTCCAGTATGAGTTTTGAAAAATCTGATAAACTGAAATTTAGATAAACCAAGCTCCATACTAATCTCCTCGAGTTTAAGCACATGGTTTAAGTTTGCATGCAGTATATCCTTTGCTTTTCTGATAAGGGCATTATCCTTTTTACCGTCTAAAGATAAATCCGTTTGAATCAGTCCATCAGAAAGCGCCAAGAGTTGTTCGCTGCAGAAAGCCTCATCTTTTTCACCTAAGATTGCATTAGCTAGATTTAATACTCTTTTTTCAAGTTCAAAATCGTATACGATTGGGGTTGAAAAGCATACAATATCCTTTTTCTGGGCGACCTCTAAAAGCAATTCTGGATCAATATATACCATCACATACTCAAGACCAGTCCTATTATGCGCCATTCCATCATGTGCTTGTTCAGGATTAAAAAGCATAACACCATGTGGATACGACAGCTGTAAACTCCCATCCAAGGTATAATGTTGAACACCACGTAATGTCACACCAATTGCATATTCCTTATGATAGTGCTTTTTATACTTAAAATCAGTCATACTCGCTGACAATGCCGTAATACCTGCTGCCTTTTTATATATAAATTTATCCATTTATTTCACCTCTTTAAGCACTGCCTATTTCCAAATCATCAGTGTAGCATAAACCAAAGAAAGAGCCATTACTACATTGACAACCCTATCATGCTTTTGTAGAAACTCCTTGAAGATTGTACCGAAAAGAATCCACGCAAGAAATGCTAAGAATCCAATGACCGTTATAACAAAAACACTTATTGTCACAGCTGGCATGTCGGTATAGTAGGGTAAAATAAAGCTAGGAATGACGGTCATTGTAAATAGTACCACTTTTGGATTTAAAAACTGCATAAGGAAGCCCGAAATAAAAGTACCAGCATGGTTGTCGGCCGGCTTTGATGTATCCATCGTGTATATTTGATAAGCGAGATATAACATATAAATGGTTCCGATAATCTGCATCCCTAGTAAAATTTTTGGCAGGACCGCGATTAGCATCGTATTCAACATAGCAGATAAACCAAGTAATAAACCAAAAGCAATTGTTGCTCCATATGTATATTCGATTGCTTTTTTTGATCCATAATTATGCACTGTCGATAAGATCACAATATTTGTTGGCCCAGGAGTGAAAGTGACAATAAAACAGTAAATGATAAAAGATGCAATATCCATGATGAAAACTCCCCTTTCAATGTTTTCATCTAAATATACATCTGGAAATTTCATGACATGTAGTACATTATTGCACTATGATACGCACACATTCTGATCTGATGATTGGGTTATTTGAGGAGGGCTTCTGTATTAGCGCATTCCAAAGCAGGATGTTTCCTGCTTTGGAATGCGCTGATTCTCATCGGTGTTTTATTCGTTATCATAGAGAAAGAATAGTATTGATAAACCCCATCAACTTTATTGAAGGGGTTTGCTTTTTGTAGCAGGAGTTACATTTAAAGAAGTAATCAGTAAAGCTTTCCTTTTGTCAAAATAACTGCTTTCCCGCCCACCATAACCTTTGGATTGTTTTCATTCATTAATTTAGTAATAATACGTGAAGGTCGATCCATGCTTTAGTCTATGGCAGGCGGTAAAAAAGTTTGATTTTACGATCTTTATGAAGAGTTTTAAAATAAGGGAGAAACCATCTTTAGCAGGAAAGGAAGAAAAGAATGATCAGGGAAGCGACTTCGAACGATTTAAAGGATATTCTAGCTATCTATAATGATGCCATTCTCAATACTACTGCTGTATACGCCTATCAACCTCAAACACTCGAAAACAGGCAAATTTGGTATCAACAAAAGAGAGATGAGAATTACCCAATACTTGTCTACGAACAAGATAACAAAGTGGTCGGATTTGCCACATTCGGTCCTTTCAGAGCCTGGCCCGCCTACAAATATTCAATTGAGCATTCTGTGTATGTGGATAAGGAATACCGAAAAAAAGGAATTGGGACTTCCTTACTGAAAGAATTAATCGCTATTGCCAATCAAAGAGAGTATATTACCTTAATTGCCGGAATTGATGCAGCAAATGAAAAAAGCATCGCCATACATAAAAACTTCGGCTTTGTTCATGCTGGTACAATAAAAAAGGCAGGATTTAAATTCAATAGATGGCTGGATTTAGCATTTTATCAACTGGAACTTAGCGGTCCTGAAAACCCTACAGAAGAATAATGTCAATCAAAGATTAGAAAAAAGGAACCTGAATTGAATTCGGGTTCCTTTCTCCTTAAAATTTAGCTTCCACCATCACCAGAGGAACTCACCACCGTTGCAGCTGAAACAGCCGCAATCATGGCCGCTTGCTGCGCCTGGATGATGGCATCCACGGCAGCATAGATACCCGTTCCTAGTAATGCAGGGTTATCCAGCTTTTCACTCATGGTTAAGTTGGCCGCCATGATCAGGTTCATATCTTTATGCCACCTGAACGGTTTTTCGCTGCCTAAACGGTCGGAGGCCTCTAATACGGTCAGCACTTCATTTTCCCCGTCTTTTAGCAGAGCGAGAAGACCGACCAGCGGGTAATGCATTCCCTTTGGCCTCTTCCATGACGTTTTAAAGGTGTCGTATATCTTTATGGATTGCCGGACCAATTCGTCTGGTTTTGTTTCACTATCAATAGATAAAATATGGCTTAAGAACTGCAGGTCATTTCCTTTTGAAAAGCCGTTCTTGCTGAGCTCCTTATAAAAATGCTCTACATGATCCATTATTTTATCCACGGTTCCATCTCTTCCGGCCAACAGGACCGCAAGCGGGTAATCGGTACTTGAGGTCAGGAAGAAATGATGGGACGACATCCCTTTGTACACCTTCATCACACGATCAATGGGAATGGAATTGCCTTCTTCCTTCTGACCAAGTAACACCTGTGCTGCCAGGTAGGTGGAAGTTCCGCGGCTAAATCGTTCATCGACCATTTGCTCATAAATCTCGATCAGCTCATGGAACTTTTTTTCCGGCTCGTCAAAATACACATCCAACATCGCTCCAATGGTAAACCGGGGTGATGATTTCAATGTATTAAAAGCACCGACGTTATCCTTGATATAGTCACTTACCTTTAAAAATTGCTGTAAATGAAAAGGCTTGTTGTTAACGACGTACATGGAGGCGACCATCATCAGCGTTCGCTGGTCACTGACCTTCCATCTAAGCGCTCCTTTTAACTGTTCATATGTATCATGGTAAGCTTGAAGTTTTTGTTCCAGAAATGGGGTGACCATCTGTCATCTCCTCTCTTTATACCTTCTAATCCTATAACGATCGGACAGATCCATAAGTTCCAATTTTCGGACTAAAACTACATCCAATGCTCCGGATGCTTTAAGTGAGGAGGAAGCTTTGTTTTACGGTTTCCTTTTGCTGCGTTTACCTGGATTTGCGTAAGAAAAATACTTCCTCTTACATCCGCCCCACTTAAGTTTGTATCCCTGAGGTCTGCACCAATCCAGTCACATCTTCGTAAATCCGCTTCCCGCAGATCAGCGGCTATGAGCAGCGTACCTCTAAATTCACTTCCTTTAAGATCCGCTTTTCGCAGCTTTGCACCCAAATAGCTGATGCTTTTCTTTTTTGATGCATTTTTCCCCTTCCTTACCAGTTTACTGGTACAAAGCAAAAGATCATTCACTTGGGATCGATGAGCCTGTACATCCAGGAGCAACAAAGCCTCAGGCTTCATATTTGTAAGACTTTCGATCGTTTCATAGCGGTCTTGTAAATCCGTTTTTATGGATTGGGTTTCTTCCCTGTTCAGTGCTTCCTTTAAATAATAGAGCATTTCTTGAAGCTGCTGCATGACTGGGAAAACGTTGAACATCTCCTGCGCACGTTCCTTGTCCTTATGCCAATCCAGTCCTTTATACGTCAATTGGGAGACTTTTTGTCCTGCACCAAAACAGTGAAAGACAGTGCAGCCTTTAAAGCTTTTTTCTCTTAAATTTTGATGAATGCCGCATTTATTATCGTGCTGAAGGTTGGGGCATGGCGTTCCACTGTCTTTGTTTAGGGCAAAATCAGCAGACTTGGCAAAGGGCAAGGCCACACAGCAGAGCCCAAAGCACTGATCACAATCAGCCCTTAACACTTCAAGTCCTTCTGCACTTTCCTTTACATGATGAATCATATCAGGCACTCCTTTGTTACTTGGTTCTTTCTCCAGCTTACCAAATTTTTGAAAAGTAGCGAAAGTAGTTGATTCCAAGAGACATTCTTCAGCTTAAGCCCCGTTTCCTCTTCTCAAATAAAAAAAGCCGCCGAAGCAGCTTTTTTTATTCATAATCATTTATTGATTTGAGCCCATGGCTGAAATTTGCCAAGTGACGCCATATTTATCCGTGATCTGGCCGTATGAAGGACTCCAGAAGGTTTCCTGCATTTCCATGATGACGTTTCCGCCTTCACGAAGGTTCTCAAAAATTTCTTTCGATGATGGGATGTCGTCGGTGATCAAGGCAATCGTTACCTGGTCTCCTGTTTGATAAGGCATTCCAGGGAATGTATCGGATAGCATTAAGTCTGTATCGCCTACCTTAAGATGGGCGTTCATTACGCGATTTTTCGCTTCTTCCGGTGTTGGGTGTTCCGGGTTATCCGGCATATCACCAAACGTTTGGACTCCAAGCACCTTTGCGTTTAACGCTTTTTCATAAAACTTTACTGCTTCCTGACCGTTTCCATTGGTCACCAAATAAGGATAAATACCTTTAATCATCACGACACCTCATTTTAAGTTTTTATACGAACGTGTGTTCTTTACTAGTTTACTACACACTTACTATGTAAGCAACCACTTTTTTGATTTTTTCCCTTAAAAAGAGAACCGATCTTACATCGGTCCTCCGCTCAGCGTGCTGCTGCTTTCTATTTTTTCAGTTTCAAGCAATGGAGTGGATGGAGTTTCATGTTCCGAGTCTTGGTGGCTTTTGCTTATACGCACCAAAATTCCGACCATAACCGCAGCGGCAACCAACAATAGCAATAACCAAAGCATAAGAATACCCCCTCATTAATAATGTTCCTACTAAACATGCATATGAGTTCCCGGGCAACGATATAACGCTTGGTTTCTCTTAGCTGATGCAACGTTGCTCCTTTAAAAACTACTGGTTCAACTTCCTCTCCACTTTCACTCGTCGTTTGTTGGCAACTTCCAGCATACTGTTTTGTCTGCCTATCTCCCTTTTAATATCCGACAGCATGATCATGATGCGAAGGAGCAAGGCTGAAAAGAACGCAAAACAAAGAACGATTCCCAACTCAGAGTGGGTGGTAAGAAACATTAAAAAATAACCTAAAAAAGTCATTCCAAGAAATAACCCCAAAAATTTCATGCTGCCCCAACTTCCTGTTACCTTATTGCTTTTTATTGCATTATTAATCTTCTCTCTTTTTGTTCATCTTCCTTCTTGAAAACAAATTTATTTTGCAGCCGCAACCGGTTTTCTGCTGTTCTGCTTTTCACTGATTCGGTATTGCAAAAAGATAAGTGAAGCAATGATAAACGAACAAACGCCAAACGTGATGACCATCTTTTCAAATCCAATCGTATCAAGGAACAGACCGGTTAATAGCATTAAAATCTGGAAAATAATGTTGTCGGTCATGCCTTTAATTGAGAAGAAACGGCCGTGGTATTCTGCCGGAATATCGGTCTGAAAAATAGTGGTTGTGACCGGAAACAGCAGCCCCATTGCCAAGCCAAAGAAACCGAATGAAATGACCGACATAACCAGATGGCTGGCCATAAACAAAGAAATATGGGCCAGAGCGCTTATAAAAACAATGCCAAATAAATAGGGCAGTTTTGCTTCTTTTAAAAACCGCTTGGCGAGATACGTCCCCAGAAATACGCACAATCCCTCGGTGGTGTAAAGAATCCCTTTGATCCCCGGATAGTGCTGGATTTGGCTGATCTCGATCACCATAAGATTGAATCCAGAAAGAAACAGATAGGGAGGAATCAATAAAAGGATGCTATACACCACTTTGTGCTGGTCCCTCACGATCGGATACAGATCCTTTAATGTGCCGAAGAAACTTTCCTTTTTGCCGCCTTCCGTTTTCTCTCTCGGTGTTACGTCCACTTTCATATAGAACGTGGCAATCAGCAAGATAACATAGGAAATCAGTGTCACGGTGTATAGAGCAGATAGTGACATGCCAACCAGCATGACTCCTCCCAGTGCCGTCCCTGCAATCCTTGCCCCTGTAAACAGGTTCATATATACTCCGTTCGCCTGCAGCAGCTCTTCTTTTTTCACAATCAACGGGATGAGGGTCTGCATCGCCGGATTGGAAAAAGTTCCTGAGATACCGATCACGAACGTGTAGATCAGCATCCACCATACATTGTTGTAAGCGATTGCCAAATACATGAAACCAATGGCCAGACACCTGGCAAAACCTGAATAGATCAGGATTTTCTTTTTGTCTCCCCGGTCAATGATCCTTCCTGCCATCGGCGCCAGGAACACCCCGACAAGAAACCCTGATAATAGGATCAGTGCCTGTAAAAAGGAGGATTCTACGTTCTTTTGCAAAAATTCCAGGTTTCCAATGATGCCCACCCATAACCCGGTGCTTGAAACCGCTACCCCAAACATCAATAATAAAAAGTTTTTGTTGCCCCACATCTTGCTTCCCCTCTTCCCCATACCCTCAATTTAAACAACAACCATATTTTAGCATGAGACACTGTGATTCAGGATAGTCTTTTGAACCATAATCATCGGATTTCATAAAGTACGAAAATTGGGTGATAAATCCGCGTCTGATGGAGTGAGGCAAGCAGGTTAGTTGCATAAATTGAGATAAAGGACCTTGGACATTTGTTTTCAGGGTCTTTCTTCATTAAAGGAGCGGACAAATGACCTGCAAAGGCTTCGTTTTTTATTTCATCGGAATTTTAATTTTAACGCTTGGGATTGCCTTATCCATTATTTCGAATCTCGGTACTTCCCCTTATGATGCCTTCCTGGTTGGTCTATTCAGAACTATTGGTCTCACTGTTGGTTCCTGGGAGATTATTATCGCTTTGGTGATGATGGGCATGAACGGCGTTCTTTTGCGAAAACGACCGGAATTCCTCGCGCTTGGAACTGCGATTGTGACTGGTGCCGGAATCGATGCCTGGTACTTCTCTCTAAGGGGATGGATGTTGGCAGACACTGTTCTTTTCAAGCTTCTTTTGCTCGTATTGGGCATGCTTTTGATCGGCATAGGCACGGCCCTTTATTTACAGGGAAATATTGCTCCCATCCCTTTGGACCGGCTCATGCTGATTCTTCAGGAAAAACTCGGCCTCACCCTTAGCACCTCCCGCCTCCTGATCAGCATGATTGTGCTTTCCTTCGCTTATTTCCTCCATGGGCCGATTGGAGTCGGCACCCTATTGACCGCTCTATTCAACGGCTGGATTCTTTCTTTTTTTATGCCGCGTGCTCAAAGACTGTATCGGGGGTAAAGGTCGAGATTCTGACTTGCCCGGAAAAGTGGCAAAGCCGCCCGGATATTCGACAAACTTGCCCGGAAACTTGAAAAAGTTGCCCGCAAGCCCTAAAACCAAAGCTGCAGCACACAAAAAAAGGCCCGAAAAGGCCTTTTTTTAATGACTTCATTTATTCCAGCGGTCAATGACTGCGGCATTGGCCACATTTCCGATCACATTTAACGCGGTTCTGAACCCGTCGGTTAACCGGTCAACACCGGCTACGATCGCAATGCCTTCGAGCGGGAGTCCGGCTGCGGTTAACACGGTTGTCATCATGATAATCCCTGCTCCCGGTACACCTGCTGTGCTAAAGGAAACCAAAAGTGCACTGACAAATACAGCAATAATAAGTGAAGCAGTGATGTGCACATCAAAAAATTGAGCAACAAACAAGGCATTGAAGCCCTGCAAGATGGCTGCTCCATCCCGTTTTAAGGCGGTTCCAAACGGCAGAGCAAAGCTGGCAATCTCCCGTTTCATCCCGTAACGGTTACCCGCATTATCCATCGCTACAGGAAGAGCGGCATTCGAGCTCGCTGTTCCAAACGCCAAGGAAAACGACGGAAAGAAGCTTTTAAAGAAGTTGTTTGGCCGAGCTCCAACCATGAGAAGGATTAGATAATAGACCACTCCCATGATGGCTAAAGCAAGAATAAGCCCCAGAATATACATTATAAGCTTATTTACTACTCCAAAGCCCTGAGTAGCGATCACTGAAGCCATGAGCGCAAACACACCGAGTGGTGCTACCTTTAGAATGATTTGCAGGATTTTCTCGACAATCGAATAAACACTTTCAACGAGCGCCAAAAAGGGCTTGGCTTTCTCTTTTACAAGATTCATGGCCACCCCGATGAGTATCGCTGAAATGATCACCTGCAGCAGGTTCGCCGTGCTCAATGCTTCAAATGGATTGGTCGGTACAATGCTGACGAGCCAATCCACTAATGACTGGCTTTTTTGTGCTTTGCCAGGTCCCTGACCAACATCGGTGATGGAAACCCCAGTACCAGGTTTTAACAGATACGCAGTAACCATGCCGATCGCCAAGGCAACAGCACTTGTAATGATATATAAGGGCAGCAGCTTAAGAGTATATGAGCCGATTTTTCCTGTGCCCTGCAGACTTGTTAATCCGATGATCAAGGATGTAAAAACGACGGGCACAACAATAAATTGAATGATACGAATGAATGCTTGTCCTACCGGTGACAGGAAATAATGATCGATTGCTTTCACTTGTCCAGGTAAAAAGCCGTTTAGCAGAGCACCTGCAATAATACCCAGCACAAGCCCCGCTAGGATCTTTGTTGATAATTTCAGTTTTTCCCCCTCCAATATTCATAGTTAAATCATAGGATTACTATACAATAAATGAAGGATTCCTCCAACAGAAGTGCTTATCAATGATAATGCGACTGAATGTTCTCCAAATCCTTCAACAGCATACTGATTTCCTGCTGGCTTAGTCTCACCAGCATAGAATCATACAGCGAGATCACCTGGCCCCCTGCATCATTCTGGTGTTTTTGCAAATAATTGTAAAGTCTCTCGAGCTGAGAAGATGATAGTGTCGATTGCGTCATAAAGTGTTTTACCTGCTGCAGTGAAAACTCGTTTGTCCCCTGATCCAGATCTCCCAAAAGAATGTTTCCGTGTATCTCCATGATCCACACTCCGTTCAATTTGATTGATGGGTATAGTTTACCCGTTCCTCGAAAAAAGTTTCCTTCTTATGTCACAACGATCCCTTCTTTCTCGTCTTATTGATAAAACAGAAAGAAGGTATTTTATATTGAAAAAATATGAAGCAGCCATCATTGGCGGAGGGCTTTCCGGACTGACGGCAGCCGTTTACTTGGCAAAAGCCGGTATTCAAACTGTTATTATTGAAAAAGGAAAAGACGTGGGAGGCCGGGCACAAACCGTGAAGAAAAAAGGGGCTTATCTAAATCTCGGGGCACATGCTCTTTATAAAGGAGGCGAAGCGGAAGCGATATTGCATGAACTTAGAATTGAACCTTCTGGAGGAATGCCAGGAACGAAGGGAAGCGCCATTTGGAATCAGTCCATCCTTCCACTGCCCCATCACCTTTCTTCCCTTTTTTTCACAAAGCTCTTTTCCTGGAGCGGCAAAATGGAATTTGGCAAAGTGATGATGAAACTTACCAAATTAATACCGGAAGCGGTCGGCACAATAAGCCTGCGTGAATGGGCAGAGACTGAAATAACCGATCCCATGGTCAGACATACATTTTACGCTTTATGCAGAACATCCACCTATTGCATTGAACCGGAAAGACTGAGAGCCCAAAATGTGCTTGCCCAGGTGCAAAAAGGATTAAAAGGAGTGCTGTACATTGATGGCGGATGGCAAACCATGGCTGATGCGTTAAAAACATTGGCCATCGACGCTGGTGTAATTGTTATGAATCATCAATCCGTAGATTCTGTAAAAAAAGAAAACCAGTTTATCCTTTCCCTAAATAACGGGGAGAAACTTGAAGCTTCCTACGTGATTTCAACCGTTGGTCCTGAACAAACGTACACCTTAGTGGAAGGAGCGGAAGAAACATCCTTAGATGCATGGAAGAAACGCGTCAAACCCGTTTATGCCGCCTGTCTTGATGTCTCTTTACGTCATCTTCCACATCCTAATGAACAATTCGCCATTGGCATCGATCAGCATATTCTCTTTACCAATCAATCCCGGGCGGCATCCGTAAGCGAAGATGGCTCTTCTGTTATCAGTGTTCTTAAATATTTGGGGACAGAGACAACTGCCGACCCTGAGGCGGATAAACTGGAGCTGGAGAAAATCATGGACTTAATGCAGCCCGGCTGGAGAACAGAATTGAAAGCTTATCAATTCTTACCCCACATCGCTGTCGTACAGGGTTCCTGTGCCATGATGGATTATATTCCGTATGGTCCCTCAGTGCCGGAGCTGCCTGGTTTTTATGTAGCAGGAGACGGGACAGGTCACACCGAAATGCTTGTAGATGCGGCATTCGCCAGTGCAAAAAGAGCCGCTTCAGCCATTATTCACAAGTATGGCAATCTCGGAATTCGGAAGGAGGCCTAACGTGGAACCACTGCAATCAGAACAACTTTTTACCGACCACAGGCCGCTGCTTTTTTCGCTGGCCTACCGTATGCTTGGCAGTGTACAGGATGCTGAGGATATCATTCAGGATGTGTTCATTGCTCTGAATGACAAAGAGATCGAGCACATTCAAAATCAGAAAGCCTATCTATGTAAAATGGTGACCAACCGGTGCATTGATGAGTTAAAATCGGCCCGTAACCAACGTGAGCACTATGTAGGAACATGGTTGCCTGAGCCTTTGCTTACGGATGATACTCACAACCAAAATCCCTCCGAATATGTATCGATGAGGGAATCTGTATCCATGGCGTACCTGTTGCTGCTTCAGCAATTGTCAGAGACCGAGCGTGCCGTTTTTCTTTTGAAGGAAGTCCTTGATTACAGTTACAAGGACATTTCTGATATTGTTGGTAAAAGCAGCACCAATTGCCGGCAAATCTTTCATCGGGCGAAAAAAAGCATAGGCCCTCCACCTCCGGAACACAAAATCACTCAAAAAGGAAAGCTGCTCACAGAGCAATTCTTTGAAGCGCTTATGAAAGGCGATACAGGTAAACTCCTTAACCTGCTGACAGCCGATGCGAGTCTTCTGACAGATGGCGGCGGCAAAGTAAAAGCGGCTATCTTCCCGATTTTAGGTGCGGATCGAATCGTCCGTTTTTATCTTGGAATTCGTTCAAAGCTGCCGGCAAATCTTACGTTTTCTTTCACCTCCGTCAATGGAATGCCGGGAGTGGTACTCTCCTCGGGAGAATATGTTTATTCCGTTCTCTCCTTTGATGTCAGAGATAATAAAATACAAAACATCTACTCTGTTTTAAATCCGGAGAAACTGACTCATATGGGTATATGAACAAAAGCCTGCTTCTTTGAAAGCAGGCTTTATAATTTGCAATTGAGAAAGCAAACTATAATTGACACTAACTCGCGGTTTAAAAGTTAATTTGGTATACAATACATCTATATTATCGCTTTATTTATTAATAATTCCTGAAAATCATTATTTTTGGTATACCATTTTATTAAATGATATTGATAATCAATTATAAACAGCGTATACTGTAAGTAATCTATTGGTGGGAGGAATTTATATGTTTCGTTATTTATTTTACTCAAAGAAAGTCCAACAACTTGCGGATAGAAAGTTTCAGAATTTATATAGACTCATTAAATAAAAAAATCCGCCCCTTAGAGAGCGGGCATAAATGCTGCCCGCTTCCTATATGGCGGATTTTTCTTTGTTTCTATAAGTAAACGAGTGAGAATAAAAAAGTTTGTATTGTGCTTGTTTCCCGCAAAAAAAGCATGGTTGCAATGGTAATATCTTTTTGACATGCGGAGCATCCAATTTACCCACACCATCAACTATATGTTTTTTACAAACTAGCACCTCTTTTTCATCCCTTTCACACATTGATTATTTGGCTGCAGTCATTTTGACTATTTTTCTTTTTTGCACCATTTTTGTAACCTCTGGATCCCACGAAAGAGATACATCTCCATTCACAAACGTCTGGCAGCCCAATCGGTAGCCTTGTTCCAAAAGCTCCTCACCTAGTTTTTTTTTCTCAGCAGGCTTCACTTTATCTACATTTTCCAGACCTTTTTCAATTTTACATACACAGGTTCCGCATGTTCCCCCGCCACAACGGTTGGGAAGGTCCCCATCATAACGCAGGGACATTCTAAGTACACTTGAATGATCAGGAACTTCAAACTCTTTATTACTCGTAATAAAATTGAGTTTTGGCATGTCTTTATTACCTCCTCATTCTCTTATGGTATACAATATACCATTAAACCTGTTAGTAAACAATAAATTTTTATAATATTTTTACTATTTTAACGATTTGTATTGACCCTTCACTTTCGTTGGTTATACTTTTAGTATACCAAATACCATTTTACAAAAAGGACGGTGTTGTTTGTGTTGAATGTGGGTCTCATTGGATATGGAGCAATCGGGCAGGATATCGCTTCCTATTTTCAGGATTATTTAAAAGAGTTTTCAAGATTAAAAGGAATTCTGGTTCGCTCTCCGGATAAGTTACGGAATTTCCCGCAAGAGGAATGTATAATTACCAACCAAACTGATGAATTCTTTAGCAACAAATATGATGTCATTATTGAAGCAGCCGGCCATCAAGCCTTAGAGACCTATGGAGTCCAGGCCCTTTCAACTGGAGCTCATCTGATTATCGTTTCTGTGGGAGCTTTACGTGATGAACACCTTCTTCAATCACTAAAGGAAACGGCCAACGCTAACCAATCAAAGCTGATTATTCCTTCTGCAGCTATTGGCGGTCTTGACCGGATCACCGCTGCATCAGTCGGACGATTGGACAGTGTGACACTCACTACGAGAAAACCGCCTCAAGCTTGGAGGGGAACCTTTGTTGAAGATAAAATTGATCTTGCAGCACTTGTGGAACCTGTCTGTGTGTTTGAAGGAAATGCCAATGAGTCAGCCCGGCTTTTTCCTGAAAGTGTAAACGTTTCAGCTGCCCTTAGTTTGGCTGGCCATGGGTTCAACGAAACAAAAGTTAAAGTTTATGCAGACCCAACGATAGAGAAAAACAAGCATGAGGTTAGAGCCGTAGGTGATTTCGGCAGCATAACGCTGGAAGTTCAGAATACGCCGTTTCCTGAAAACCCCAAATCAAGCTATATCGTTTCGATGAGTGTCATCAAAGCATTGAACAATTTGTTTTCCCCCATTGTAATTGGAATATAAAAAAGGGCAGGAAACGAAATCACCTTCGTTTTCTACCCTTTTTTATTTTGCTCCACATAATTAATGTAAGCTCTCTTTGAGTTTTCGATATGGATTTTGGTTAGATACTCGCCCATTTCAACATCCTTGTTCCGTACGGCTTTCATAATTTCCAGATGCTCTTTCATGGATTCTTCTTTTCTTCCGGGAGTCTCATAACTCGTGTTTGAAAAAATTCGGATGTAGTCCGTTAATCCCGTGAGCATCTCGTACAGTTTTGGACTTTTTGCAGCTTTATGCAAAATCTGATTCGTATCCAGGTGAAGGTTGGACACTTCTTCTTCAGACAATCCTTCCAAATTCTGAAGTTTTTCGATGACCTGGTCGAATTCCAGCTGTGTTTTTTCATCCATTTTTTGAGCTGCCAGTTTTGAAGCGAGCACCTCCAAAGAGGATAAAATCGTAAAAACTTCCACAACTTCGCCCTCACTGATTCGTTCAACAACGACTCCTTTACGCGGAACCGTTTTCACAAACCCTTGTGACTCGAGCCGGAAGAGCGCCTCACGTATGGGGGTTCTGCTAATGTGGAGCTTATCAGCCAGCTCCCGTTCAACCAGCCGGTCGCCTGCCTGATACTCCCCATTAAGGATCATATCTTTTAAATAGCGGTATGCACGTTCACGAATCGAGAGTAAGTCTTCTTCAGCCCACCTGCTTTGCATATATTACCCACCTACTGTCTGAAAATTGTATACCAATTATATCTTGTTTTCTGTTCAGAAACAATGTTTCCACTGTTTTCATATATGGGAGAGAAAGAAACCTCCATAAAATAGGGAGGCGACAATGACGATTGCCGGGTGAATTTTCATTCTCTCCATGGCAAAATAGCTGCCTGCACCAAGTAGAATCAAGTGAATCCAACCCATTTCCTCAAATGCAGATAATAAAAATTGGTATGCCAAAACAGCAAGAAGCACCGCAATGACAGGTTGAACTGACCTTGTCATCCATTTGATCTGCAAGGCATCCTTAAAACGGTTGGCAAACGTAAACAACAAAATGACAGCAATAGCTGAAGGTCCTATGGTCGCAAGAAGGGCTAGCACAGCACCCAGCACACCGCCAACCTCATAGCCGACATAGCCGCCCATTTTTGTTGCAATCGGTCCGGGCAGCACATTAGCCATGGCCAACAGATCTCCAAATTCCTTATTCGTCATCCATCCATAATGTTGTACCACCTCATTTTGAATCAAAGGAATCGTTGAAGGTCCTCCACCATAACCAAGCAAGTTAGCGACAAAAAATGCCCAAAAAATATGTAAATAGATCATAGCTGCCGTTCCCTTTTCTGCATGACCGGACGTTTCCATCCTACTGCTTTTTTGATTTTATAAGTTGATAGAATAAATGCACCTGACATAAATAATCCAATGACAATACCAGGATGCAAGGAAATGACTTGAAGAAGAAGGAAAGCCAGAACAGCAAAGACTCCCATCCACTTGTTCCCCATCGTTTTTCTGCTTTTCGCCAAAAATTGAAAGGCTAAAACAGCAAGCATCACAGCAATAACAGGGCTCACCCCCGCTACCATCCCTTTAACAACCGGGGAATGCCTGAACGAATACAGGAAGCCCAGTAGAACCATCATGGCGATGCTTGACGGAAGGATATGGGCTACAATTGCCACAACCGCTCCCATGGAACCTTTCACTTTGTATCCGATATAAGCAGCCATTTTCGTCGCGATTGGTCCTGGCAGGGTATTGGCCAATGCCAGTGTGTCCCCGAATTCATCTGCGTTCATCCACTTATACTTTTTGACGGCTTCATATTCAATAAGTGGAATGATGGATGGACCGCCGCCGTACCCTGTTACACCTGTCCTCGCGAAACCAACACATAGATCTAAATATGCCCACATACCCAATCCCCCTTTTGAGATAGCAATTAATTGCCGAAGGGCCGCCGTCATATTGGTGGCAGCCCTTATTTGTTATCGTTTTATATCAGCACTTTCTACTACTTCATGTCCCTCTTTGGATAGATGCTCCTGCAATGCCTGCAGCGCGGCAACTCCAACCGCTGTATCTTGTTCGCCGTTGCCTCCGCTGATACCAATGCCCCCAATGACCTCTCCATCAACAACGATTGGAAATCCGCCAACAAATATAGCAAACTTTCCATCCAGCATGTGCTGAATCCCAAACGCCTCATTTCCAGGCAAAGCTGGCCCATTCGGTTCTTTGTTAAATAGATGCGTAGAACGTTTGTGGCCTGCAGCGGTGAAACCTTTTGCTATGGCAATTTCCGGGCCTGTAATTCTTGCACCATCCATCCTCTCAAGAAGCATCGGGTACCCACCATCATCGACTACAACGATGGTTTCCAGCACGTTGATTTCCTCCGCTTTTTTCACAGCCGCTTCCATCAAGATTCTAGCTTCTTTCATTTCCAGTTTGAGTACCGTTTTCACGATGCTGCCTCCTTCCCCTTTTAATGTCCGTAATAAACGGTTTTTGTTTGTGTGAAAAATTCAAGGCCTACTCTTCCCGATTCTCGGAAAGTGGATGTGCTGGATTTTTTGATACCGCCAAAGGGGGCATTCATAAGATTTCCCGTTGTCGTACGGTTGGATTTAACGGTTCCGGCTTCCGCTTCTCTTAGAAACCGCTCGATATAATGGACCTGGTTGGTGACAATAGCAGCAGAAAGACCGTATTCCACGTTATTTGCAATCGAAACCGCTTCTTCGTAATTTTCTGCTTCAATCAGGCAGATCACAGGGCCGAAAATCTCTTCCTGCTCAATCCTCATTCCAGGCTTCACATTGGTAAAAACGGCTGGGTTTACAAAGTACCCGTCATCATAACCTGTACCTGTCAGATGCTCTCCCCCACATAATAATTCGGCGCCTTCACTCTTGCCGATTTTTATATATTCAAGAACATTCTTTAGCTGTCTTTCATTGGCCAACGGCCCCATGAAGACCCCCTTGGTAAACCCATCTGCAATTGTAAGCTCTTTGGTCCTCTGTACAAGGCGATTTGTAAACTGTTCCTTGACGCTTTTTATGACAATCACCCGGCTGGTCCCTGTACAAGCCTGTCCGCTTAAACCAAAACCACCATTGATCGTCAGATTGACCGCTTCATCTAAATCGGCATCCTCCATAACTATGAGAGGATTCTTGCCTCCGAGCTCCATTTGGGTCCTTGTTGTCAGGGAAACAGATCTGTGAATTTGTTCACCTGCCCCTGTTGATCCCGTAAATGTGACTCCTCTTACCGCTGGATGTGTCACAAGAATATCCCCGATTGCTTTTGATGAACCTGTAACAAAATTGAGCACTCCTTTAGGAAGGCCAGCTTCATGCAAAGCTTCTGCCATCCTGAAACCGACGAGCGGAGAATCAGAGGATGGCTTGAAAACAACTGTGTTTCCCGTTATCAAAGCGGGGGCGATTTTACGCGCGGGAATGGATAGCGGAAAGTTCCATGGTGTAATAACAGAAATGACACCCAAAGGCTCCTTTACAGTATAGACTCGTAAGTTCGGATCATCGTTAGGAAAGGTTTCTCCTGTGTAGCTTACACCCTCTATCGCATAGTAACGCAGCGTTTCGGCGGAACGCTTTACTTCATTTAAACTTGCGCCGATCGGTTTCCCTACTTCACGGGTTAATTCTTCCGCAATTTGCTTGGATCGACTGTCGAGAAGATCTGCTGCTTTTGTTAATATGGCAGCGCGCTTGGAAGGCGATGTATTGGACCAGGAACGAAATGCATCCCTTGCTGCATCAAGTGCCTTTTTTGCGGTTTCCTCACTGGATGACTGAAATTGACCGACAATATCGCTGCGATCTGCCGGATTTATACTGGAAAACACCTTTTCTTCTTCTACCCATTCGCCATTGATATAGTTTCCAAAGGACTTTACTGCTGTAGTTGCTGGCATGACGTACCCTCCCTGCTTCATTTAATGAAAAATGAGGGCAGTTCCTCTCAATGAGAAACTGCCTGATATTTGCTTGTTCGTTTTAAAAAATAGATTAGGATTGTACGGTTTCAAGATCCTTGGCTACATAAGTGTTATACAGCCCGTCCATATACATCCTGCGCATCTTGGCTCCGGTTCTAACCACTTCCAGGCATTTCTGCTGCAGTTCTACCGTGTCTGCACATTCAAGAACAATTTTGTACCCGCGCTCTCCATGAATTTCATCCGACACGATATGTAGATCAAAAAACTCGATCTGCTCATCGTCAAATCCATACTTTTCTCTAAGAATAGGAGTCTGCTTTCGGTAAATGTCCGGGACCTGGGATTCCAAACCAACAACCAGAGCTGCCGTCGCAACAACAAAATTCTCTCTCATCGCAATAGAATAACACCAGCTTTGCAATCCTAAGGTAGTAGGCGCCATATTGTTCGGATCTTCTACCCGTTCACGGGTTGTTCCGCATGTTTCTGCAAACCGTATGAGAAGATCCGTATGTCGGTCTGCAGCAATTTCTTCTTCGTACATATTTTGAAGGGTGAAGTCTTTTGCTTCTGTATATTTCTCAGGAGTATGAGCGTAAATATAAGCTAGATAATCAGCAAATGGTCCTACGTAGTGATAATGGTTTTCTGCCCATCTGGCAAAATGCTCACGAGCTAGCTTTCCAGTTGCCCATGCTTCAGTAAAAGCTGCTTTCTGACTATGATTTCCTTTAATCGCCTCTTCCAACTGCTTGCGAAACTCGTCCTTCGATAATAATTCAGCCATAATGAATTCCTCCTTTAAATTGTATAGCACTACTTGGCATTTTGTATTTGGTATACCAACTGTCTTTATACTACCCCTGTTTTAGAATAGGTGTCAACCCGTTTATTGAATTTTCTTACTACTTTTTCACCAAATGAGCAAAGCTGTTAGCGTAGCTACACATAACCCGATGATCACCGGAAAAAAGTTCTTTCTTGCCAGTTCGATCACAGACACACCACAAAAACCGGCCACCGCCACAAGGGACGACCATGCAATAAGCGTTCCTCCTCCAGTCCAGACCGCTCCCATCTGGCCAATTGCAGCCAGTGTTGATGGATCCACACCTGTCCCATGATGAAGCGCACCAGATAATGCTCCGGTTAAAGGCAAACCGGCAAAACCCGCTCCATCCAGTCCGGTAATGATACCCACGATTAAAATACCAAATCCTGTTATGAGCCCATTTTGCGGAATGTAGTTTTGTGCAGATTGAACGATATCAAACAAAAATGCAGGCTTTGCCCCGTCGGTCGGCAAAGAAAGGATACTAGCAGCAAAATCACCGCTTCCTAAAAAGAAGAACCCTGCTATCGGAATAACTGGTCCCATCGCCCGAAACGCAAAGACAAAACCATCTGTAATATGATCACTGATTTTATCAAAGGCATGTATCCTGCCAAAGGCTATACTTGCAAGAACAAGGAGGATAATAGCAACACCGCCAATAAAAGCAGCACCATCTCCACCTTCAAGGCCAGTCATCTTGCTTCCTGAAAATTTCATAGAAAACATATAGATCATTACAGCTAGCATGGATAGTGGAACAACCACAGCAAAAATGCTGCCCCAGCGGTTCCTTTCTTTTTCAGATACATAGGAGTCTGCAGCAGCTGAAACCTCAGAAGCTACTTCTGCCTCCATATTCATCTGGTATTCTGACACGCTGTCCAGCAATGATAAATTTGTTGTTTGGTCAGGCTGCTGAATGGTTTTCCTTTCCCTGACATATGTGATTACCAATGCAGTGACACCTGTCATAAAAGAAAGGAACAGTGCTTTTGGCGCCACAGAAGCTGTGCTGATTCCGGCTGCTTTTGCACTCAGCATCGGAGCTACCTGCATAATGTAATCTGATGAAAGTGCCATCCCTTGCCCAGCCATTGCAATGGCCATAGCCGCTGCCATCGGTGGCAGGCCAGCCCTTACTGCAGCAGGAACGAGCAAAGCACAAATTAATGGAACAGCCGGTGTAGGCCAAAAGAATAAAGAGACAACATACGTAATCACTGCAAGGCACAGGAATGCTACGTGGCCATTCACCATAACTTTCTGTACCGGTGCGATCATTTTTTGATCTGCTCCAAGATCTTTCAGCGATTTAAGAAGCGCAACCATAAACGTAATGATTAAAAAGATACTGAATAACTCTTTTGCAGCAACAAGATTGGCATTAAAGACCGCTTTGAGCCCGCCGACAAAGGACCCGGTAAAGGTACCGGCAACAAGCAACGTGCCCAGCAACGTGGGTAAAACAATGCCCTTTCTGAAAAGCATAATAACAATAACGGACACCGTGACCAGGGCATACATTCCATGCGCAAGTGTCAATGTCATACCTAGCACCCCTTTTGGTTATAAGTAGGTATTTCTATTAAGCTTTTACTGCCATGCTGATCAGTTCTTTTAGCGTTTGTTCCAAATTGTCCAGTGCTTCTTCAACAATCTCTTTGCCGATTGCTTCGTTCGCTTTCGTTGCGTCCCCAATACATCCATTGACGGTCATTTCATCATACGTATAAAACCCTTGTACCGGGCTGGTTGGCCGAAGGTTTCTCCATCCTCCTTCTTGAATCGTTCCCTTTTCAAGCTTGCCGGTTCGGACAATAGTTGGTGCCAAATAGAGGGCTTCTGATACTTCACGTTCACAGCTGTGTCCAAAGAGTGGAGAGTGTATATTTCTTTTGATAGCTTTTTTTGCAGAAGCGGTCGTTTTAGCATAATAAAGGTTAACTCCGAGTTTTTGGGACAGTTCTGTGCTGGCTACACTGAGAGTGGACTGATTGCCGCCATGGCCATTTAACAGTAAGAAATGGTTGATGCCATGCTGTTTTAGAGAAAAAACCATGTCATGGATAATGGAAATTAAGGTGGAAGGCTGGAGTGCTATTGTTCCTGCAAAATTCATGTGGTGCGAAGACACACCCATTGAAATGGTTGGTGCGACCAAGGCCTGCGGATAAAGCCTTTCAGCCAGGCGTATTGCCATTCTTTCCGCCAGCATGCCATCACAGTTTTCTGTTAAATGCGGACCGTGCTGCTCGTGTGCACCCACAGGGATGATCGCCAGGTCGGTCGTTGTTAATGCTTCCTCTACTTCCGGATACGTCATTTCTGCTAATACATAAGCATTCAAGACAGCTTCCTCCCGTCTGAAGAACAATTATCGATTGGCCATTTTGGAATATTGTATACCTTTTACCTTAAAATTTTTTTCCTGAATGAGTTCCAGATCCTCTGTTACTGTCACCTGGCATGCCAGCCGATATCCTTCTTCCAGGTAATGGCCCAGAATTTTTTCTTCTTTCCAATTGGGCGGATTCAATGCTTCTCCACCTTTTACGATTTTGGATACACATTTGGTGCACTTACCAATCCCACAGCCATAACGAAGTTTCGGAAACTGGTTCGTACCCGCCAAAACGACTAGATTACTATTCTCCTTTACCTCTTGCTCGATCACCTGGCCATCCTGAAACAATCGTACGAATGGCATACACTTCACCTCTCTTAGGAAATTTAAAATATTATAATTTTCTGAAACTTATTTTTGATTATAGCGAACGAATTTTTAAATGTAAATGCCAAATCAAAGCAATAAAAGACAAAAACCTTAAAATTCTAACTATATTACTAAATATTTTTTATTTTCTAAAAACATTTGATTTCTGCGTTCTTCGTGAGTTATGATGTGATTATGGTATACAAAATACAATTTATTGGTTGAGGTGATGTTGTGGAGAAGTATATCGTTCTTACAAACAAAGAAACCTATCAGACTACCGTCAAAGGCGATGGCCTTGAACCTGTAGAAACCTATGATTTTTACTTTTTTGACAAGGTGAAAGCCTCGTACACCATTGCTAAAGTCACGAATGATCAACTAAAGATTGAACTGTATGAGAACTACGAGGGCAAGGAATATGTTAACCAAATCCGGGTAAAATTCTTTGAAACCTTCGATACAGTGGAAGCAGCGAGAGAGGAACTGAATGAACTGGTAGCAGCGTCCGGTTCAGGACCTGACTCCAAGTATTCGAAACTGGTACTGGCGGAACCCATTTCATAATCCCCGTAAAAAAGGACTTCCCAATTGGAAGTCCTTTTTTACGTTACACCCACTGCAGCACCAACAAAAAACTCATTAAAAGCAGTAAATAGCTAACGGTAAACCCTGCGTTCCAATTGGATATCCGGTAAGGGCTTTCGTTTGTAATGGAGGCCATCATCCCAATGGTAGCATTAAAAGGCCCCATCAAGAAGGCACTTACTGCACCGCCCAGCATCGCCAATGTCAGGAGCGGTGTTGCGATTTGAAGAGACGATGGGTCGAGTGCTTCAGTCATAAGCGCAAGTCCAACTGCCGGATGCAAACCAGTAAATGCCAAAGCTAGCGGTACGAGAGGAATTAAAAGCAAAAAGATATGACTCCCTACCCCTTCTTTTAAAACAAGTAGTCCCTCGTTAAGTACATGATCCACATTTGAAAACTTCATGGCAGAAATAAAGAATCCGGCACATAAAAAAATGATAAATTGTCCACTTAATTTTACAATACTGGAGGAAAAATGATGTTTCACTTCTTGCATAAACCCTTTTTGTTTATGAAGAATAAAGCTCCATAAAAAAGCAAAGGGAACCACATAAAGGGTTACAATAAACAAAAAATCAAAATGAAGCTTTTTCTCTGTAAACATGACCAGGCTGTTAAACACAAGAATCGCCAGCAGGATTTGCAGCAACTTTCCACTGCTGCCCTTGCTCTCACCTCTCACCACTCCTGCTGCAATTTCATCGGCACTCAAATCTGTTGTCCGCCGTCTATTTTTAAAAATTATAGCAGCCAGCAACCAATCGATAAGAAGGCCTGCGAAACTTAATGGAATCAGGTATTTAAGCATTTCTCCCCATGATACACCTGTCATATTGATAACGATCCCAACAATCGGAGTGACAGGCGTCCATAATAACGGCATGGCAAATCCATGCGTGATTGCTCTGCTCATAAACCGTTCCTCATGATGAATGTGATATGTTGAGGCAGATGGACGAACAGAATAATAGGTCATCGGGAGGCTGGCCAAATTCATAAAACAGCTGAAGAAATACGAAACGCCTGACGTTAAAAAATAAAGCTGTTTGGAATTATGAATTTTTCTCAGAATAATGCTCTGGATGGAGTGTGCATAATTGCCAAGCTGGATCGGAATTGCAAGGATAGGCACCAGTGCAAAAAGAGCAAGCAAGTTTATCATGGGACCTACCGATTGAATATAATCTAATCCGTCTGCCCCGCTTCTCGCCAGCATGACAATACCACTAAGTATAAAAATACTGCTAATGACTTGAACCGTTCTGCTGACCTTGGTGAACGTTACTCCGACAATCAGGATACAAACCACGGATAAAGCAACCTTTATAGCGGTAGTCGGATAGAATACCGACAACAAATAAAGAAGAATAGCTGCTAAAAATAGATATTTTCTCATTTTATCACCAAGTTGTCTTATTTTTCTGAAATTATAGTACAAAGTGAGAACAATGAAAAGGAAAAAAGTTTTGTAAAATCCAAGACGATACCTCTTTTGTTGTCAGAAGGTTAAAGCTTGTCCATACTAGAAAGGAGTAATAAAACTTTCCTAAGTGGAAGAACATCTGGAGGATTCACTTGAATAAGAAGCTAAAATTTGCGTTAATCATTGTGTTGGTTGTGCTTATTGTTTATGCTGGCGGCTTTTTAATTTGGTCACAACAGACCTTTAAACCGACTTCACAGCTAAACCATCTGGTCAACCTAAAGCAGGAAGTACATCATAAAGACGATCTATATATTTACAAGCCGAAATCCAAAGACATAAAAGACGGCTTTATCTTTTATCCCGGAGCTAAGGTAGAACCTGAAGCTTATTCCTATTGGGCGAAAAAACTCTCAGACGAAGGCTATCTCGTGATCATCCCTGAAATGCCGCTGAATCTGGCGCTATTGGGGAAAAATAAAGCAGAAGAGGCGATGAAATTGTACCCTTCCATCCAAAAGTGGTATATTGGCGGTCACTCTCTCGGTGGTCCTGCATCTGCCTCCTACAGCCTAAAACATCAGGAGAAGATCAAGGGCTTGATTTTCTTAGGTTCATACACGACCGAAAGCTCGGATTTATCAAAAGCTAAATTCCCTCTCCTCTCGATTACGGGAGAACGGGATGGCCTCAGTACACCGGCCAAAATTAAGGGAAGCAAAAAATTCAATCCCACCGATACCACCTATCATGAAATAAAAGGCGGAAACCATGCCCAGTTCGGAATGTACGGTACACAAGCAGGTGACAAAAAAGCCAAGATTTCAAATAAAAAACAGCAGGAGGAAATTTTTAAAACCATTCTCTCCTGGCTGAATAAAGAGAACCAGCGTTGATGAACGCTGGTTCTTTAACCTATTTTGAAAATCAAATCAGCTTTGCGTAAAGGCTGCTCTTCAGCCAAATAATGATCTTCAGCCGGCCAATAACGGTTTGAAAATTTATCAATGTTTATTTTTGTTTCTTCCGCTTCCCTCGATAGCCTTAATTCTCTGTCACATTCAAGATACACAACGAAATCAAAAAACGACCGCCAATCTTTTCTTTGCAAAAACACACCTTCTATAACAATTACACATTTGTCAGGTATCCTTACCTCACGCATAATCTGCAAATCGAGTTTTTCATGGTAAAAAGGAAGAGTTAATTGAGTTTCAGTTTTAACCAAATGGAACAAGTTTTCAGCGAGCCCAACTATATCCCATTGTAAAAAGTAGTATTCTCTCCATTCCTGTTGCCCCGTGTTGTAGCGATGTTTCCTCTCAACAATATGATCATCTATATGTATGGTAAAGCACGGAATATTTTTTTTGTGCATTTGTTCTTCCAACGCCCTGGTTAGTGTGCTTTTACCTGAACGGCTTAATCCATCAATTCCAAGAATAAACCGCTGGCCTTTATCTAATGGTGGTATATGAGCTATAAGCCCCTGTAAATAAGCGTTCATTCTATGGTGTTCTGCCCCCTGCTCTGTATCAGCTTTTAATGATAAACTAATGATATTCGAATTGAACCGCAAGTAAACATCAAAAACCCAGCCGGTCACAACGGCTGGCCCTTGGAATATGTATATTTGATCAGAGAAGGGAGACGTTCAAATGATGGATTTGCGCTATCCGATTGGATTGTTTAATATGAACCAGGAAATCACGTCAAAAGAGATCAACCAGTGGACCTCAGACATTGAATCCGCTCCACAAGAATTGAAAAAAGCGGTTAAAAACCTGAACGACCTTCAATTGGATACCCCGTACCGTCCCGGCGGCTGGACAGTAAGGCAAGTTGTTCACCATCTGGCAGACAGCCACCTGAACAGCTATATCCGTTTCAAGCTTGCACTTACAGAAGAGAATCCTGTAATTAAACCCTACGAAGAGGCTTTATGGGCGGAACTTCCTGACTCCAGGCTTCCCATAGAAATCTCGCTTCCTTTACTTGAAAACCTGCATGCCCGGTGGGCTGTGCTTATCAAATCACTATCACCACATGATCTGACCAAAACATTTACTCATCCGGATTCGGGTGTGGTAACACTCGCCCAAAATATTGGTCTCTATTCCTGGCACGGCAGGCATCATATTTCCCATATTACTTCTCTTTGTACACGTGAAGGATGGTAACCTTTATTTCACAATCCCCATCACAAAACCGTCATAGCCCTTGCTTCCAACCGTCTGCAGGGCTGTGGCTTCAATCCGGCTCTCTTTGGCTAATAGGTCAATGAGGGCGCGAGATCCTTTTACACCAGGGTCCTCATTGTTCTGATCTGCCACTCTTCCGTTTCGAACAACATTATCTCCAATAATAACGGTACCTGGCTGCGAATAAGCAAGAGCCCACTTTAGGTAGTGCGGATTGTTTGGTTTATCGGCATCAATAAAAATGAAATCAAAAGAGGGATATCCTTTATCTTTTAACGTGGGTAGCGATTCAAGAGCTGGTCCCACCATGATTTCAATTTTGGGTTCCAACCCCGCTTTTTTGATGTTTTCCCTCGCAACCTCTGCGTGTTTCTGGCTGTATTCCAGCGTAACCAGCTTCCCATCCTCAGGAAGTGCCCTGCCCATCCAGATACTGCTGTAACCACCAAGGGTACCAATTTCAAGGATACGTTTTGCTCCTTTTAATTTTGCCAGCAAATAGAGGAACTTTCCCTGGGTGGGTGTAACATCGATCGATGGCAGACCGGCTTCATGATTGGCTTGCAGGACATGTTCAAGAACCATATCCTGTTGGTGGAGATTTGATATGAAATACTCATCCACATTGCCCCATTCTTCTCTCATTCTGCTCCCTCCTTTATTACCGCAACTCATATACATTCGCTCCCAATTCTTACGTTTCCGTCTTTTTACAAAAAAAGCTACATTTGTCGGCATATAGGTCTTTATGATTAATTTTAGCGAATATTCAATGTTTAATAATTTTGTAAAGTTGAATAAAATTGCTCAATTATTCGCTATTCACGCAAATTTATTCATATTTTTCCAATTATTCAAAAACAGTAGAAAGCGATTAAATTAGGTCTAACTTACCATTAATTTATTCATTGATGATACCGAAATAACGCTATATACCTAACAAATCCGACTTTTATAGGTATAAATTATCAATTTCATTTTTTACATATAAAGTTAATAGTTTCAAAAACATTCCATATATGCTAATCTATTATTAGAAAAGGCAGAAAGTCCTATTAAGAATTTACGAAGATTGACGAAAGTGCTAGAGAAACCAGTTTTAAAGAGAGATTTCGGGAGTCACATATCATAAGCAATACCTTATAAAACCATCTAACCCTTTAAAACGAAAGGAAGTAAAATCAGTGATGAAACAACAGTATATGGTTGCAAAAACAAAAGCTCTACATAAGAAGTTAATAGTGGCCACCCAACCATCACATCGCCTTTTGTCAATGAACAAAACTACTGCACAGCATTCCAGATTGTTAGCCTATAAAATAAGAAAAAAACCTGAGTTGTTTTTGGATCGGGAGTGGGTAAAACTCATTCATGAAGCAAAACAGATGGGACTGAGCCTTGATGAGGTCCGCTCCTTCATTCAATGCCCCACCCATTAAAAGAACAATAAAAACGAGGCCATCAGGTCTTGTTTTTATTTTTTTATCGAACCGACATTCTTCTTATTCAATCTGTGATACAATGCTAAAACGTTCTTCTTGAAAGGAGGAGAGTCCATGGTCATATTGCTAACGCTTTTTACAGCGATCGTTGGAGGTATTCTTTTTCCGTTCATTTCCTATCTTGGGGACAGGAAGAAAGGCATTAAGCCGAAAAATCATTACATTATCCAAGGGGCACTCTTTGCGGCTGTTTTTTTTATGGTACTGATGACTGTAAAGCCGATAAGTAATTGAATACATATCCAACAAAAAAGGCCGCACTAATGCGGCCTTTTCTTACTACCCAGCCAAAAATGCCGTAACCACTTGCTTGAATCTTTCCGGTTCCTCCACACTCGGCGCATGTCCTGAATGTTCAAATTCAACAAACGTAGCGTGTGGTATGAATTTGACAACCTCCCTTCCCTCCTTTGGCGGATTAAGTCCATCATATCTCCCATTAATGACTAGCGTTTCTGCTGTAACCTTATGTAACTGGGGGCGAAAATCGAAGTTCACCAGTGCTTTTCTGGCCGCTTCCTGCTGTTCCGGTGTAAGGACAGGCACATCAACGGCCACCCGCTGTGACCATTCCCCGACCGCCTCCAGATTATGAAAAATATACTTGGAGAGGGCATACATCTGTTCTTCCTCCGTGAGGCCTTTTAGTTCATCCGCATGTTCAGCCTGAAGCCTTGCGGTGGATGATGTTTTTCCATAAGCTTTTGCAACAACCAGAATCATTTTCTTTATCCGATTCGGAATGGAAACTGCTACTCCCTGCGCCACATAACTTCCCATGGAAGCACCTAACAGATTGGTTTTCTCGATGTTCAGTTCATCCATAAACGCAATGACGTCCTGGACATGATCATCCAGCGTATAATGAGGAACTTTCTCCGACTTGCCATGCCCCCTGGAATCCAGAGCGATGACCCGATACGATTTCTTTAACTCATTGATTTCGCTCTCGAACATATGATGGTCGCCACCAAGCCCATGCAGCAGGATAAACGGTTCCCCGCTGCCGTACTCTTCGTAATACAGCTGTACTCCGTTTACGTTTATTTCCGGCATTTCATCTCCTCCTCTGGTTTTCAATTCATTTCCATTATAATCCCAAAGATCATGCGGTTCACAGAAAAAACGTCCGCAAGTGGGACGTTTTTTCTGTTAGAAAACCATTCATTTTATGCACTGATTCCTCGCTCCATATCCATTTGAAACAGCTGAATATATAACATGATACTAATCAATGAAAAGCCAAGGATAAAGCTGAATATTCCCATAGGCGGAACCCAGCTGGAGAGAAAAACGGTAATGGGTGCCAAGAACTTACCGATGGTGTTCTGCAGGCTGTCAGCTGCCATGTATTGTCCCCTTGCGTGTCCCGGGGCATAGCGGCTGATGAAGCTTTGTGTCACGGGTGAACGGACCATTTCCCCGAAGGTAAAAATGATGGTAATAAAAAACAGATACCATATGTTGCTGTTCACCCCGACGAGGAATGTTCCTGCACCTGCCAGCAAAGAGGACAGGATAAATACATTCCGCTCTTTCCAATGCTGGAACCATTTCGTGACAGGCAGGATGAAAAGTACAAAAAGCAGACCATTAAACCCTACCAGCCATCCGAAGATCTCCTTGCTGCTCAGCATAAAGGAATCTCCTTTCCATAAGAAAATTGCTTGTGGGGGCACGTGCTCCATGACGTACACGGGCAGATACATATCCAGCTGCATAATCGGAATGAGGGCAAAAATACCGGCAACAATATAAACCAAAAACACTTTATCCCGGAAAATGATGCCATATCCATGCCATTGTTTCTTAAAAACGTGTAAAACAGAACTTGATTCACGCTCTTTGTTTAAAGAGGAAGGACATGTTTCATGAACCAGATGGTTGATCGCAATAAAATATAAAAGTAATATGACGGTACAAGTCCACAAAAGTTCCTGGCGGTAATGAAAGAAGAAGATGGCTCCAAGCACAGGCCCAAGGACAGCTCCCACATTATTTGAAGTTGAAAACGTGGCAAAGGCCCGGCGCAAGTGTTGGGCCGGTACTAGGTCAGCGACCATGGCAGAACTGGCTGGACGGTAGATCGCGCCTCCAATTCCGATACCGATGAATGAGATATAGTCGATCCAATATGACGGTGACAGCGCAAAGCAGGCGAACATCAACGTTTGAAGCACAGTTCCGATCAGCATGACCGGACGCCGTCCCAGCCGGTCCGCCAACGCTCCACCGAGCAGACTTCCGAGCATACTGAACACAGGAGGAACGGCCATTAACAAACCTGCCGTATGATATCCCAACGCTTCCCCAAAATACACGGTGATGAAGGGAAAGTACATCCAAAACAGCAGGTTGAACAGCCCTTCACCGATTAACCTGACTTTCAGGTTAGTATCCCAAATAAACTTCCCCACAAAAACCCTCTTTTCTGATGCAGTGTCATTCATACGTTGCCCGGCCAGGTATAGATACTATAGAACAATTTTTCAAAAAGAAATAGACTTATAATTTCAGATGATTTATAATATTAATATGAAAGTCAAGGGTACGACCTTGTCGTTTAAATGTTACATAAAACGAACATGTGTTCTTTTAATACAAAACCACGCTCATTGGAGGGTGCTTTTTTTATGCCTAAAAAAAGCCTGGAAAGTGGATGAACAATCACTTTCCAGGCTTTTTGCTCAGATCATCAGTATGTCCCGTATATCCTCTTCGGTAAGGGAGGTTGACGGTTTCTCACCAATCAGCTCCTCGATGAGGTTCTTCTTTTTATCCTGCAATTCATTTATTTTCTCTTCGATTGTGCCTCTGGCAACAAGCTTGATGACCTGCACGGCTTGAGTCTGACCCATCCGGTGGGCACGGTCTGCCGCTTGTTCTTCCACCGCCGGATTCCACCAAAGATCGTAAAGGATGACCGTATCCGCACCTGTCAAGTTAAGACCGGTTCCTCCGGCTTTTAGCGAAATGAGAAACATGTCCCTCTCTCCCCCGTTGAACCGATTGCACAATTCCACCCGGGTCATGGACGGAGTCTGTCCGTCCAGATAGAAAAAGGAAAGCCCTCTGGTATCCAGCTCCCTGCCGATCAAATCGAGCATTTTTGTAAATTGGGAGAAAATCAGCACCCGTCTCCCTGAAACCCTCGCTTCTTCCACGATCTGAAGAAGCTGATTGAATTTTGCGGACGACTCTTTATATCCATCCACAAACAGGGCCGGATGGCAGCATATTTGGCGCAGCCGCGTAAGTCCCGCAAGAATCTTGATCTTGTTCTTCCGGAAGGTATCTTTATCCAGATGCTTCAGTGTTTCATGGCGAAGCTTGGCCAGGTATGCGGCATAGAGCTTCTTTTGTTCCGGCAGCAATTCAGATGCCGCACTTGATTCCACTTTCTCAGGCAGTTCGGCAAGAACATCCTCTTTGATCCGCCTGAGCAGAAACGGTGAAATCCGCCGGGACATTTTCTTTCGCGTAAGGTGGCTGAAATCCTTCAATCCGCCCAGAAGCTCCGGAAAAATGACATGGAAGATCGACCATACATCCTCGATTGAATTTTCTACGGGCGTACCGGTCAAGGCAAACCGGTGGTTCGCATTAATCTTCTGAACTGCCCGTGCCGTTTGGGTGATCGGATTCTTAAAGAACTGTGCCTCATCAAAAAACGCGATATGAAAGCTCTGCTTTTCATACCATCCGATATCTTTGCGCAGCAGTGGATACGAAGTAATGATTACGTCCTTGCCGTCGGTGTTTTTTTGGATCCGGCTTCTCTCCTGTTGACTGCCGTCCACGACAACCGCTTGAAACTCTGGTGCAAACGTTCGGCATTCATTGAGCCAGTTGTAGGTTACAGAGGACGGGCAGACGATGAGTGCTGGTTTCTTCGTTTTCCGGATCGTTGGCAATTCTGAAACAATGAACGCCAGGCTTTGAATCGTCTTCCCCAGCCCCATATCATCGGCAAGGATACCGCCAAACCCAAAGCTGGCCAGCGTTTTCATCCATTGGTAGCCCTGTTTTTGGTAATCCCTCAGAACGCTTTCCCACCCTTCTGGCAGATCGAATAGATCCCGGTCCGGATTTTTCAGATGATGAAGAAAATCGGTAAACGACTTTTCAAGTGCAAAAGCCGAGTCATCAGCGGCATCCAGCAGCTGCAGCCCCTTGATCACCGGGACTTCGAACCCTTTTTCAAGGTCTTTCTTCTGTTCAGGAACAGTATGCAAAAACCGCTGGATTTCTTCATATTCCCTTGTTTCTAATGAAAGAAGAGCCCCGTTCTTCAGCCGGTAATATTTTCGTTTTTCTTCGAGTGCCCAAAGAATATCACTGATTTCTTTTTGGGGAATGCCGTCAATATCGAACTTGAATTCCAGCCAGTTGGTCCGCTCCTTTTTATGCTTCACCCGGATCTGGGGAGGCGGACTTTTGCGAATGATTCGGTTTCGTACCGACGTGGTCGCATAGATTTGGACAAACTTTTGAAGCCGGGGCATCTCGCGATAGATAAATTCATACTCTAATTCTTCATTGTGCAAATAATAGCCGCCGTCAGTTTTGGCAAACTGGCTCTCTTCCATAATCTTAAGGATTCGATTTTCCTTTTCAAGATCGCGGATGATAGTTGAATGTTCTCTTTGACTGTTTTCTTCCAGCGGGTTGATGATCACATGGTCATAGTGAAATTCCACTCCCGCCAGGAGACGGTTTTTTACCCGGTCCAAGTAGAGCTTCGCCGTCAAAGGAGTTTTGGCGAACTGTTTGGCGAGAGCGTCTGACAGCTTCACTTCCCCCAGCCTCTTCAGGCCCGGAACTACTTTTTCCAAAAACATGGCCATCTGCGGTTTGGGAATGGGAATGATTTCTGTCGCGGAAGCTTTCATCATGCGCTTAAGTTCTGACAGGCGCAGGCAGTCCTCTTCGCTTAACGAATACAGCTTACCGTGCGACAAAACGAGCCCGTAGGCACTCAGCACCACCATTTGTTTTAACCCCTGAATCTTCAGCTGATACCGGCCGCCTTTTGCCTCAGAGAATACGAACGATAAAGAAAGCGGCTCGCTCACTGTCCTTATACCTTCATAGGTTGTAACGGCATGCTGCAGCTTCACATAGGGCGCTTTTTCCAGCAGCGGCTGCAGGTTCGCCCAGGAAGACGGCGGTATAACGAGCTTGTCCGGGTGAAGTGCCATTCTGGATGAACCCATGCTTTCCATGTACACCCGTTCATCCTGCATGACATGGATCAGCTGCTCGATAACTTCATTCGTCTCTTTTTCAAAACAATGCTGATGGGGATCGAAGGTGAACGAGAGAGAAATGGGGCTTGGAACTCCTTTCTTCCATTCCTTGAGTACCTCACGGATATTTTTTACCGGGTAGGGTCCCACCTTAACCTCAACTTCCATCAAATGCTGATCTTGATCCACTCTTACCGGTCTGCAGGTAAAGACCGCATTCAGTACTTTTCTTTTTTCAAAATACAGCTGCTGGCCGCTAGAGATTCTTCTCTTGTTTTCAAACAAGTTCAGAAAATCTTCTGTCAGCCTCTCATTGCCGCCCGTCTTTTGACGTTCAGCTACACTCAGCAAAACAGCAGCGACGTGCTGGCATTCTTTTTGAAAGGAAGCAAGCTTGGGGCAAGAACAGGTAGTGCGAAAGCTTACTTCACCTTCCTGTTCGACCGTCACATGAAAGTCTTCTGTGCCTCTTACCGTCGCTTCGCAAGCATCTGGTTCAAAACGGGTAATCTCTACTTTCCCATTGCGATAAAAAGATTCTCCCTTTTTAAAGGAGACCGCCCCGCACCGCTCTTTGATGATGGATGGGTTTACCTTAATATTCACTTGGCTTCGGCTCCTTTCCTGAGGGAGATTCTTGAGTTCTTCTTTTATCATAGTAAAAATTGCAGTCTGATGCGAGCAGCACGTGCTACATCGCCGTCGTGTTTCCATTTGTTCCCTTAAAAAGTATCCCTTTTTTCATAAGAATATTTAATCTCTCTGAGCAGGCAAACAGAGCGACAACCAGTATGGCGATGAAATATGGAAAGATTCCAATGGTGATGTGGGCTGCCATCAAGCCGAGTAAAGGAGGAATGAATGTACTTCCCGTATAGGCCAATGCCATCTGATAGCCGATGATGGCCTGGGAATGTTCCTTGCCGAACCGGACGGGTGTTTCATGGATCATGCATGGAAAAACAGGGGCGAATCCCATGCCAATCAGAATAAAGCCGGTCAGAAGAAAAACGGACGGCAGCGGCAATATGACAAGCACGGCACCGAACAGGGCGACCAATAGACCTGAACGGATTAATGCAATGTTGCTCATCTTAAACGTAATAAAACCGGTAATCAGCCGTCCCGCTGTAATCCCCCCATAATAGAGGGAAACCCATTGTGCGGCCACACCTGCGGGCAGATCCTTCACCGCCACAAGAAAGCTGCTTCCCCAAAGGCCCGCAGCCGCTTCTGCACCGCAATACAGCAAAAAGGAGACCATCGCCAGCTTTACACCCTTGATGCGCAGCGGGTTTGCCTTTTTCAGCTGTTCACCCGGTTCTTGTGGAGTGGTAGCTGGTACTTCCTTTGTATCGTCAACAGTCCCTGCCCCGCCGACTTTTTTCCATAAAGGAAGAGTTAAAAAGAGAACAACAACAAGCGCGAACTGGATAAGAGAGATCGTCAGATAACCGTTTCTCCATGAATTCTGTGTGGAGATAAACTGCGACATGATGATTGGACCCATCGTTGCCCCTACACCCCAAAAGCAATGAAGCCAGCTCATATGATGTGCTTTGTAGTGAGTTGCGACATAGTTGTTCAGTCCGGCATCGACCGATCCTGCCCCCAAACCGAGCGGAATCGCGAAGATGAATAACCAAACAAGCGATGGCGAGAAATAAAAACCGAGCAGTGCGACAGCGGTCATGAGCACACTGACAAAGGTGACCTTGCCTGTTCCGAAACGGCCAATAACTTTTCCGCTCGCCAGGCTTGAAATGATTGTACCCCCTGCCATTGACATGGACAGCAAACCGGCAGTGTCAAGGGACACGCCGTAATCGCGTTGCATAACAGGCCAGGCAGCGCCCAACAGGGAGTCGGGAAGACCTAAACTGATAAACGCCAAATAAATGATGACCAGGAAAAATGTTGCCATGTGGTGCCTCCTTTTATGTAGTGTTGGTTCCTATAGAAGTAGTAAAAATCATGAGTTCAAGCCCAAGACTTTGTAGTCCATTCAAATAATCCTGCTTCCAATCACTAACAACCAGCTCTGGCAGGTGCTCCCCCGGAATATAGCGTGAGCTTCTTTCTTGGATGTCACGAAGCATGAATGATGTCATTTCCTCCTGGCTGAACAGAATTCTGTGCGGATTAAGAATAGCTGTAAATGAGGCAATCAGCCGGCTGATCGCGTCAATTCTCTGTTCCTGGTTCTGGAGAGCCTGCAGAAAGTTTTGATGATCATATTGCGGAACAAACGAAATCTCCCCTGTAAAAAATGTGCTGCCTCTCACCACATCACCGTTGATCAAGATCCCTGAACCGGGTCCATTTTGACCGAAGCACAGATACACAAGTGACGGATTATCTATCATTTTTTTCGTGTTGGAATACCCGAGCACCGCTGCGTTCATGTCATTTTCCACCACAACCGGTATGGAAAAACGTTCTTCATAATATCCTTTGATATCCTTATTTTGAAACGGTGGATAGCCCGGTATATAAATGACATGCCCCTGGTTAACCGCACCGGGAACGCCAATGGACATCGCACTGATTTTGGGATGCTTTTGAAGGAGTCCATCCAACAAGTGAGTAAATGATTCCAGTGCTGATTCGGAGAGTACACTGGACACAGTTCCCTGCTCCTTCACTTCACCGAGGCAATTAAATATGGTATAGACCGTTTCTGTTTTCTCCAAAAACACGGCCAAACCGAGCATGTGCTCCGGATTATACCGGTAACGGTGCGCTCTTCTTCCGCCACTGGAGTGATCCAGCCCCATCGCTAAAACTTCGCCGTCTTTTACCATTTGCGAAAGAAATTTGCTCGCGGTCGGAAAGCTGATGCCCAGCTTCTCGCTGAGTTCCGCTTTGGTGGCGCTTCCCATGTCCAGGAGTGCCTTGCGAATCCCAAGCAGGATGGCTTTTTTCTTTGATTCCGGAGTCGTAAATAGGGATTCCATTGCTTCTCCTTCCTGTTCTACTACTTTTTTAACGTCTTTAATAAGTGTTTATGATAAAACTTATTAAACGCCTTTAATAAGTCCTGTTTACCATAGCATATTCCATTTTCATCAACAATAGGCCACAAGAAAGATAAGAAAAAAGAGACTGACCAAAAGCCAGTCCCTTACCTCCATTTCATTACTTTTGAAGCCATTCGGTATGGAAGATTCCTTCCTTGTCCAACCGCTGATACGTGTGGGCACCAAAATAATCGCGCTGAGCCTGCAATAGATTGGCAGGCAGTGTTTCTGTGCGGTAGCTGTCATAATACGCCAGTGCACTTGAGAAGGCAGGTACCGGAATACCGGATTGAATGGCCAGACTGAGCACTTCGCGCAATGCGCCCTGATAGTTTTCAACAATATCTTTAAAATAAGAATCCAGTAATAGATTGGTAAGACCTGCATCCCGGTCGTACGCTTCTTTAATCTTTTGCAGGAACTGGGCACGGATAATGCAGCCACCGCGGAAAATCATTGCGATATTTCCATATTGAAGGTTCCAGTCATATTCATCTGATGCTGCTCTCATTTGGGCGAATCCTTGTGCATACGAACAAATTTTGCTCATGTACAACGCTTTGCGGACCGCTTCAATGAGCTCCTCCCTGTTCCCTGCAAAAGCCTGGCGCTCTGGCCCGGACAGCACTTTGCTTGCTTTCACTCGCTCTTCCTTCATGGCGGAAATAAAGCGGGAAAATACAGACTCGGTAATGATCGGAAGCGGAACCCCGAGATCGAGGGCACTTTGGCTTGTCCATTTTCCTGTTCCCTTCTGGCCTGCTGTATCAAGAATCACATCCACAAGAGGCTTGCCCGTTTCCTCGTCCTTCTTCGTGAAGATGTCAGCTGTGATTTCAATAAGGTAGCTGTCGAGCTCTCCCTTGTTCCACTCCGCAAACACTTCATGAAGCTCTTCTGCGCTTAATCCCAGAACATTTTTCAGAATAAAATAAGCTTCGGAGATTAATTGCATATCTCCGTACTCAATGCCGTTGTGAACCATTTTTACATAGTGGCCCGCGCCATTCGGTCCAATATATGTACAACAAGGATCATCATTGACTTTGGCAGAAATGGCTTTTAGAATCGGCTCAACCAATTCGTACGCCTCTTTTTGACCGCCAGGCATAATGGAAGGTCCCTTCAGTGCGCCTTCCTCTCCTCCGGAAACGCCTGTCCCGATAAAATGAATACCTGAATCCTCGAGCTCATGATTACGGCGAATCGTATCCTTGAAGAACGTGTTTCCTCCATCTATTAAAATATCATTCTTATCGAGGTAAGGCTTTAACGAATCAATCGTCGCATCCGTTGCCGCACCTGCCTTGACCATGAGCAAAATTTTACGTGGCTTTTGCAGTGCATTTACGAATTCCTCTATGGAAGTCGCACCAAAAAAGTTTCTGCCTTCTGCCTCATTTTTTAAAAAATCTTCTGTTTTTTCATAGGAACGGTTAAACACCGCGACAGAATAGCCCCGGCTTTCAATATTAAGTGCGAGGTTCTTTCCCATGACTGCTAATCCGATTACTCCGATTTGTTGTTTGGCCATGATCACTTATCCTTTCATTATTGGTTAAGCCTGTTAAGCTTTTGTTTGACTATACCATAATCGTTCTTGAGCACAAGGTCCTTTTTCTGAAAACATTGAAAAAAACTGTGTTTTATATGAGTTGGACCAAAACGGGTTCAAATGCTTGGTATAGTGGTTCATTTCATAGCCTCCTGTACTTTTGTATTATTTGAAGCTTAGCTGAGAAGCGGGTGGATTTCAAAAGAAAGCTCACACCTTTCGGAAAAGAATCGCTCTGGATTTCGCTACCAGTTCCTCCTTATCGTTGAAAATCTCGCATTCTGTATGGATGAGCGTTCGGCCCTGTTTCTCTATTTTCGCATGAGCAATCAGGTATTCCCCGGTTGCCGCTTTTAAGAAAGAAACATTTAAATCGACGGTTAACGCCTGCTGAATCCCGTTCCCTGTCGCTGGTATCAGATTGGACATGGCAACATCAGCTAATGAGGAGATTACTCCCCCATGAATCACACCTGCCGAGTTCACAAACAAATCCTGTACAGGCAATCGCAGCTGTACTTGCGTTTCATTCATCCTTGTATATTCAAACCCTAAAAACTCGTCTAATGCTTGCTTAATAAACATGGATGCACTCCTTTTTTTTACGTTTTCCTGATGGAGAATTCGACTCTTTCACCCAATTCCCTTCAAATAAAAACAGGAATTTTCGCAATGAAAATTCCTGTTTTTATTGAAAAAATCCTTGTCTTCCCTTTTTCGTTATTTGCTTCCTTTAGTTGTCAATCCATATCCAGAATACGCTTACAAAAAGAATACCATTTAAAAAATGAAAAGAATTCACTCATCATCTGTACTTTTATGCAAAATTCTGGATTATTTTGTGGTTCACATTTCCTTTTATTGGGTTTTTGTTTATTCTGAAGAGGGAGGCTTATTTATGAAAACAAATTTGCCATTTTTACTCGGAATCTTGCTCTTCCTTCTCTCAGCACCGCCTATTATTAAATTTGTTCAAGAGATGCACTACGAACAGAAATCTGCAGAACACTATAAATTTCAAACCATTTTCACTCCCCATCTTGAATATTATGTCGAAGACAACCATGATTTTGGGATTGAAAGTTACGGGCCGACGGATCAAAACATAATGGAAAAAGGCCGTGTTTCAATAAGACCCGGTCTTACACTTGAAAAAGTCCAATTAATACGGACAGGAAAAGACAAAGGCACTTTTTCACAGGTATTTCGCTATGGAAAAAACCGGATTGAAGTGAAAGATATTTTCCCTCTCGACCTGTCAAAGACAAAAACCTCCTCAAGATCTTTCCTGCAACGGCAACTTCGCCCATTGAAATCAAAATTAATGGCAAAGATTATTCAAATCAGCTGCCTTTGACGATTTACCCAAACGTATTTGACGAAAGCCGCTATCCGTATTTTGCACTTGTTTTTGTTGAAAACCTTATGACGAAGAAAGAGAATCTGGTTCTGGCACGGGCCAACGATGAAAATGGAAAAACTTATCGTTTTTTATGGATTTCTAAGAATGGAAAGATCATAGCCGAAACCTTCAATAATAAAGAACGAACAGAAAAACTTTATCGTACGGATATCATTAATGCTGGCAGTATTTCACCCATAACCCTTGGATATAAAAGTAACGCCGTTGAATTCTATCCCACTCTTTTCTTTCCATTCTTGTACCCTTTGCTTAGTGCTTTGGCCGGTGTGTTTCTCATTATCATTGGCGGAACCATGGTCATAAAAAATAAAAACCTCACCTAAGAACTGTCTGATGGCTGACAGTTCCCTTACGGTGAGGTTTTTTCATTTTGTTCATTGGATATCAGGCCCGCTGCCCGTCTTGGTCCGAGAAAAGTCAGCTTAAACGCAGTCATGGCAATTTCTTTTGGTGACTCTTTCATCCCGCTGAACAGCCATTCTTGAATGACGCCAAGGTGGGCAGAAATGACGTACGCTTTAAAATAGTCAAAAGGAACAGCCATTTCGATTCTCGCTTTCTTTACCATGTGCTTCAGCAGGTGTTCAGCCAGCATCTCCTTCAATTTTACTTGAAACAAGGGATCTCCATTTGGTCCCAGAATCACCCTCATAAATGCTCCATTTTCTTTCAAGTACTCAAATAATTTTACAATGAAAGGCAAGGGTTCACCTCTGTTAAAATGCTCATAGAAATTCTCCAGCTGAAGCTCCTTTACGTGTCCCTGGACCTGTGCCAGCTCCTCCAGCACTTCCCTCTCACATTGCTCAAGCAAATCGAATTTATCCTTATAGTGCAAATAAAAAGTCCCCCGGTTGATATCCGCTTTTTCCGTTAAATCTCTGACGGTGATGGCATCAAACCCTTTTTCCTCCATCAGTTCGGTTAACGCATCCCTGATCATTTGTTTCGTCCGCCGTATCCGCCGGTCGGTGTTGTTCAAAGACATCCCTTCACCTCCTTTTTTTTAAAAAAAATCAACACTTTAGTCTTTTCTGTTGAGTATGGAACAGCTCGAGAAATATTGATCATTGTTATTCGTTCTAAAGTCATTATAATAAACTCTAAGTCAACTAATCAACATTATGTTCAATAATGAAAGGAGTGTCCAATATATGTTCTTTAAAAACAAGCTGCTGTTATGGTCGCCAATAATTATTCTAGTTGTGGGTCTGCTGTTTAGCCTTGCAAGTCTTCCTTCCATCCATCCGGTACCGCGTGAGCTGCCAATTGCATTGGTGAATGAGGATAAGGGCGCTGCGCTCCCTGACAAATCCACCATCAATATGGGTGATCAAGTGACTGCCATAGCAAAAAAAGCGTTCTCTCCATCAGAAGGCCAGCATCCTGTTAAATGGGTGATGCTTAACGAGAAAAATGAAGCCATGAAAGGGATGAACGAACGAGAGTATTACGGTGCGCTTATTCTTCCGAAGGATTTCAGCAAAAACCTTGTTTCACTGCAGACAGCTTCTCCCTCTTCCCCAAAACTGCAAATTCTGGTGAATCAGGGCATGAACGGTTCTGCTTCAGTCATGGCAAACCAACTGCTGAACGGAATGGCCGATCAAATTAATGGTAAGGTGCGGGAACAAATCATCAGTGGTTTGAAGCAGAAAAAAGCTCCACTTTCCGTTGATACTGTTTCAGTTCTCGCCACACCGATCAAAAAAGAAACAATGAATGTCAATGTATTCGGTACTCACAGTGCAAATGGAAACTCTCCGGTTTTCCTTTTTCAGCCACTCTGGATGGGAAGTCTTGTTGGAGCTATTTTATTGTTTGTGGCGATGAAAAAAACAGTCTTCACCAGTAGAAAGGAAAAGCTTCAGTTCATCACGAAACAGTTCGTTGTTGGCATCTTCTTGGCCACATTGTTCGGATGGGGAATTACATGGTTTGCCGATGGGATTCTGCAGCTTGATATTCCCTCCAAAATGGACACGGCGATCTTTTTATCGATTGCGTATCTCAGCTTTCTTTTAATGATGCTCGCAGTCGTATCATGGATGGGAATGAAAGGATTTCCGCTCTTTGCGCTTCTTCTGTTTTTTGGCGCTCCCTTGCTTTCAATGGCACCGGAAATCATGCCGGAATATTATCAGAACTGGATTTATCCATGGCTCCCGATGCGTTTTATGACAGACGGGCTAAGAGACCTTTTCTTTTTTGGAAACGGACTGAGCTGGGATCAAAGCGTGCAAGTCCTTTGCGGGATCGGCATCGCAAGCCTTGTACTTTTGCTGCTGTCAGCCCTGATTCAAAATGAAAAACAAAAAATCTCGGCTGATGCCAAAGAGAAGCTTTCCTTTTCATAAAACGGGAGATAACCACAAAAAGTAATCAAAGAAACTTAAGGAGGGCGTATCATGAATTCAAAAGTGCTTATTGTCGGAGCAGGGCCAACCGGCCTTGTCCTTGCCCTGCAGCTCGCCCATTTTGGCATACCTTTTCGTATCATTGAAAAACATTCCGGACCCGGAGAAGCTTCCCGGGCCCTGGTCGTCCATTCCCGTATTCTAGAGTTCTACCGGCAGATTGGCATTTCAGATGAAGTGGTGAACCTTGGAATTCCGTTGGATTCGGTGCAGCTTCATGAAGGATTAAAGGAAAAAGCACAGTTGAAATTCAGCGATCTGAAAAAAGACATCGGCCCCTACCCATTCGCTCTTTGTCTGGCACAGGATGTTCATGAAAGATACCTTGTGAAGAAGCTGGACGAAATGGGAATCACAATTGAATGGAACACCGAGCTGTATTCATTTTCTGATGAAGGCGGAAGCGTAAAGACTGTTTTAATCAAGAATGAAGTGAAGGAAGAGGCGGAGTTTGCTTATCTCTGTGGATGCGACGGAGCGCACAGCATCGTCCGAAAACAACTTGGACTCGGCTTCTCGGGTGGAACCTATGAAGAACTTTTTTACGTGGCCGATGTGGAATCCTCTGATGTGAAAGCGCAAGAACATGCGTTAAAAGTTCATTTAAGCAACAATGGCCTGTGCATCTTCATGCCGGTAAGGACAACTGGGATGGTACGGCTGATCGGCATCGTTCCCCCGGAAATGAGGGACAGGGAATCCCTTCAATTTCATGATGTCCAGCCTGTCGCCGAGGCACAAATCGGAATCCGGGTGAGTGGTGTGAACTGGTTTTCGACGTACCACGTGCATCATCGGGTCAGTGACCATTTCAGAAAGGGCCGTTGTTTTATCGCCGGTGATGCCGGGCACATTCACAGTCCCGCCGGCGGTCAGGGTATGAATACAGGAATTTCCGACGCCATTAATTTGGCCTGGAAGCTTGCAGCAGTGCTTCAAGAGAAAGCGGATCCTTCCATTCTGGATACGTATGAAACGGAAAGGATAGCGTTTGCCCGCACGCTGATTTCCACTACGGACCGCGCGTTTCAGGTTATGGTGGGCAAGAACTTTCCCAGCAGATTGGCCCGTACTGTCCTGATTCCGTACGCCGCTCCCCTTCTGTTTGGCTTCAGCATGACGCGAAGAATTTTTTTCGGCATGGTTTCCCAGCTAGGGATCGAATATCAAGACAGCGCATTAAGCAAAGGCAAAGCTGGTAAAGTACATGGTGGAGACCGTTTGCCCTGGTGCCGGACCATACAGGGAAACAATTTCGATGCTCTTCGGTCACTGGATTGGCAGGTCCACGTGTATGGAGAAGCAAAACCGGATTATAAGAGATTTTGTGAAAGCGCCGGCCTTCCCCTTCACATTTTTCCATGGGAAGCATCAATGGATGAGGCAGACCTGAAACGAAATGCAGCGTATCTCGTCAGGCCCGACGGCTATGTTGCCATTGCGGATGACGCACAGGATCTCATGGTGTTGCAGCAATACCTTAAAGAATTTAATCTTTCTTCTCTTTTTTAAAGAAATAGGAAAGCACAGGCTGACCGCGCCTGTGCTTTTTTAAAATTTACTCACCGTTTTTTGGGATTACTCTCCATCCGAGTGATCATGTTAGCGGCTGACAAGATGTCCTCATAAGATTTTCGTCATCTGTACGTCAAAGTACATACCTACTTCAATTAAAATAAAATGCCTCCATTACATTATATAGGAACAAGAAATACAAGATTTAGTATACCTCTGCATATCCAATAGTCTTTACCTTATCTAAATCCATCCTATTAATAATGACAAACGTGCCAGGATTATTCGTGACAATGACTTCATTAACCTCTAAGTCACTCTGTGCAGTTTCTAGAGAATCATATAAAAACCCTTTAATTCTTTCTCCTTGAACTTTTATCATGTTTAAACACTCCATAAACTTCATTATGTAATACCCTGTAATAGTATCCTACATCTTGATTAATTGTCGAATTAAATTTATTTAATGATGGTACACCAACCAAGAAATTAGGGACATAATAGTTAACATTCAAATAAAGGAGTGTAAGAAATGATATATCAAGTAATCGTAGGTCTTATCATTCCTTGGATGGTGGGTACTTATCTTTGTTTTAAGAAACCTAAATTCATGCTAATGATTGTTCCAATTGGCATTTCAACTGCATTTTTAATTAATAATTGGGGTTTTAATTACTTCTGGAGATTGAAACATTCATATAAAAACTTATCGCTCGCTTCTGTCCCATTTAATATAGGGTTGTTTCCCATTTTGGGATGCTTGTTCATAAGCTCCATTCACTACACGAAACTTAATACCTTTCTTTCGCTAGCCCTGTTTACAATTTTCACTACTTTGATCGAATTCTGGGCTTTAAAAGAAGGGGAAATTATCTATAGAAACGGCTGGAATATCGGTTTCACGGCAATTAGTTATTTCATTGGATATTTGGTTGTATTTATTTATTATAAACTACTGCGAAAATATAAAATACTATAGGGATAGGCTCGTTATGTAAGAAAATATATAAGTTCTTGATGAAAATCGAGTAGCTTTAACCGATCTCACCATATGGCGTCACCTCCTGCGGTGCTGGAATCTCCGAGTGCTACATATGCCACCGCTTTTTCAGATACTTTTTCCCATTCGCTTGCAGTCGCTGTAATAGGAACCGAAACGAACAGAACGTTCGGTGTCCTCCTAATACAGGCCAAAAGACACACTTCTTTCAGTTCCCATTCTTTTACATATCGAACGGTCATATGCTGTATAAATTCTTTAAACAGGTGATAATATGGCCAAGAAGGTACTGCTTTTCGCTGACGTGGGGATCGATGATACAATCGCTCTGATTTATGGATATTTGAGCAGACAGGTCGATCTGATCGGAGTGGTGGCGGATTATGGCAATGTCCCGCGGCAGATGGGCTTGCGCAATATTACGTATTTAATTAACCTTTTCAATATAGCCAATCAGACAAAAGTGGTCCTCGGAGCTGAGAAACCGATGACGGGCGAAGACCCCGTATTCTACCCAGAGATTCACGGTCAGTACGGACTAGGATACATCAAGCCACCGGACTTGCCAGAAGGCGGGTTTACCGAAAATTTCTATGAAGTTGTAAATTTAATCAACCAGTACGCAGGAGAACTCGTCATTGTGAACACCGGCAGGCTTACCTCTCTTGCGAGTATGTATATCTTGTTCAATGATCTCATGAAAAAAGTTAAAGAAGTATATGTTATGGGGGGCGCGTTTTGGGTACCAGGCAATGTTACCGCTGTATCGGAAGCGAATATTCACGGTGATCCGATTGCGGCCAATATCGTATTCCGTTACGCCAGAAACCTGACCATTATCCCGTTGAACGTCACGGAACGCGCGATTGTAACCCCTCGAATGGTGGATTATATTCAATCCAAGGGCAAGGCAAAGATCATTAAGCCTCTTCTCGACTTTTATTATGAGTTTTATAAAAAACGAAATCCCGCGATAAAGGGAAGTCCTGTACATGATGCTCTTACTTTGATGGCAACCGTCAAACCCTCGATGTGTTCATACCAATCGCTTCCAGTTCATGTTAGCCCAAATGGCACCGTTACCAAGGGACAGACCATTGCTGATATCCGGCCGTATGCTACTCTTAATAATCTGGAAAGCAAACACAGAATCGCCTTTAATTTTGATTATCAAGTCTTCTATCATGATTTTATGTCAATCATGACCGGTGAACTCATGTAATATCCGATGCCCGCTCCAGAAAAGAGCGGGTTTTAAATATTTTTTAAAAAATGGGTTTGACCTTTACGCAGCGTCAACGTGTAAGGTTTAACTGTCAGGAGGTGATGAAATGGAATACACTGTTCAAAAACTGGGACAGCTCGCAGGTGTCAGTACACGGACCCTCAGGTATTATGATGAAATTGGGCTCCTTAAGCCGGCAAGGATCAATTCATCCGGATACCGTATTTATGGCCAGCAAGAAGTGAACCGGCTCCAGCAAATCTTATTTTACAGGGAACTTGGACTCCATTTGGAAAAGATTCGCGATATTATGAACGATCCAGACTTTGACAGTACAAAGGCATTAAAAGATCATCATGAGAACCTCCTGAACAAAAAGGAGCAGCTTGACCTTCTCATTGCAAATGTGGAGAAGTCCATTGCTGCACACGAAAGGGGAATAACGATGACCGACCAGGAGAAATTTGAAGGCTTCAAAGAGAAGCTCATTGAGGAGAATGAAAAATTGTACGGAAAAGAAATCCGGGAAAAATATGGACAGGATGCGGTTAACCGCTCCAACGATAAACTAAAAAGGATGACCGCACAAGAACATGAGGAACTTACCCGCCTGGCTGACGAACTTTATGAAACATTGGGTGAGGCCTTCAAAACAGGTGATCCAGCTGGAGATCTCGCACAAAAAGCAGCAGAACTCCACAAGCAATGGCTTTGTTTTTATTGGGACAGATACAGCAAAGAAGCCCATAGAGGACTCGCACAAATGTATGTAGACGATGAACGTTTCAGACAGCATTATGACAAGAACCAGCCAGGAACTGCGGAATTTTTACGAGATGCTATTCATGTTTATACGAGCAACTAGAAAGATCCCCTGCAGTCTTAACGGCTGCAAGGGATTTTATTTTAACGGACTTCTTCCCTGTCCCGGCGCTTAAGGCCGAAAAGGCCAACCAGCCCTAAAAGACCGAGCCATTCCCAGTTCGTGTCATTATCGTTGTTATTTGCGGTGGACACGTTGCGTGTCGCAGGGCCGCGGTCGTTATAATTAGTATCATTATAGTTGAGGTTGCCGTTGTTCAAGTCCGCTCCACGGTCAGTAGTGATCCGGTCTCCGCGGTCCACCATGTCACTTGCACGATCGGCAAACGCCGGCATGCTGAACATGAATAGAGATACCATAAGCATACACACCAATGCTGTTACTTTTGACATGTGATTTTCCCTCCTTCCATACCCCTTAATTTTTCCTGAAAAAGAGTACTTATGCGGCAGCCAGCCACATAAAATTTACCTTTTATTTAGAAGGAATTCTGCGGATAGACTCCCCGCATTTAGACAATCTAAAGATTGTGGCCAAACGACGAATCAGAAAGGGTGGTCCACATTGCGTGCAACTAATTTGATCTCTATGGGGAGGACAATCATGGGAATTTTAAGCGGAAATCCACAAAATGAACCAATGCATTACGGAGAAGTTTTCGCATTATGGAGCTATCTTGCAGGAAATAAGGGATATGTCGCAGGATACGAAACACTGATCAACCATACCGGTGACGGTGATTTGAAAAAATTCCTGGAAGATTCTGTTCAAGCCATGAAACAAGAAATTGAACAGGTGGAAAAAATCTTAAAAGCTAACGGTATCGCCTTGCCTCCAGCACCACCTGAACGTCCAACTGCATCCTTGGAAAGCATTCCTGCCGGTGCCCGTTTTAATGACGCAGAAATTGCAGCATCTGTTGCCAAGGATGGTGCAGCCGGACTTGTTGCATGCAGCCAGATTATGGGACAATCCATCCGTGAAGACATTGGAGCGATGTTTGGCCAATTTCACATGGCAAAAGCCCAATATGGAGTTCGCCTTCTTCGTATCATGAAAGAAAAAGGATGGTTGATCCCTCCACCGCTTCACATGGAAATGCCAGAAGCAATCCACGCATAAAAAAAAAGCCCGTTACTAACGTTGCGGGCTGTTTTTTATCCGTCTTTATTGGCATACATCACGGCCGAACTGTGGCTGTACAATTCGGTAATATTTCCATAGGGATCTTCACAATAGATCAGGTGGTACGGTTTGCCTTTCCATGTATTCCATCTCTTCCGCCTTTTGTTCAAGGTCTTCCGCTATGACACACACATGAAAAAAACCGCTGTATACCCTGTTTTTAGTTTCCGGCATTTTTGGCTCCACAAATTCAAACAGCTCAATGCCCACTTGATTTTCAGACATCAGATGGGCGTTTTTCATTTTTTTGATATGCGCACCCAATACATCATTTGTCATGTTTGGCTCTCCGGCGGTCTTTGCGTTAAACATGTAGCAGCGTAAAGCCCAATACGTCTTCATACCATTTGATGGCACCTTCCAAATCAGGCACCGCTAATCCAATGTGGGTAATGGCAGTCATGTTGTTTTTGCCTCCTTTTGCTGAGATGGGAAATTTTCATATACCCGTGGGCGGGCTGCTCGATACCATTGATAACAAAATACGATGATCAGCAATGCATCAATCATATCCCCGCCATAGTACATCACCATACTGCCGGTCTCCGCATCCGTTTTCTCTATCCCTGCAGGTGGATGGGCATACAAATATTTGGACAAAATGCCATGCCCCGCAAGTGCTGTCACTAAAACAATCGCACGGTACTTAAAACTAAAGCGGCGGGAAACGGGTTCAATGTAAATGAAGGACATCGTAAAGACAAAACCTGCCATAAACACATGAAAATGGATCAAAAGGTTAATCCAAACTTTCTTATGCATTAACATAAATAAATCTGTTGTATATAAAAGCCAAAGTCCGCCGATGTTCAAAAGTGCCGCAATAACAGGATGGATAACCCAATGAAAATAGGGAAGCTGCAAGAGCCGGGACAAACGCCGGCCCATAGAAACCGGAAGTGTACGCAGCATCAAGGTGATTGGCGCAGCGAGCACAATTAGCAGTGGTACCAGCATGCCCCAAAGTAAGTGCCCCGCCATATGTAAGGTGAAATCATGATGAGCAAGCTTCGGAAGAGGCCCAACCACCGTTGCTCCGGCACAAAGGATTCCAGCGGTCCATAACACATACCGGTAACGAGGCCACTTTTGAAGGCTCCTATGTCTGTTTGATACGATACCGGCCATAAAGTAGCCTGTCCAAATGATCCCGGCTAATAACAGAATGAGTGTATCTCGTGTATTCCAGAGAGACGAATGCTCATGCTCCATGGACCTTCTTCTCCCTTTTATTCTGAGGCATTTTGCCGGTCGCCTTCAGGAGCATCCCTCCTGCTGCAATCATGATGACGGCTGTCACATTCCACACCCAGTCATAATAGATAACGTTATCCACATAACGGATCTGGTGCAGACCAAATATTTTATGCTGAATCAGACCATCATAGAGCTGGAAAAGGCCGGCACCCAAAAGAACGCCGCCCCACCACCGTTTGACGATCCACACTCGGCGCCGGCGGAGATCAGCTACCATAAACAGTCCTGCGATTGTAGCAAACCAGCTGAACGCATGAAAAAAACCATCAGACACAAGGCCGACTTCCAAGGTGGATTTATCATAAAAATGATGCCAGTGCAACAGTTGATGAAATACCCCTTCATCAATAAAGGCAATCAGGCCAAGGCCAAAAAACAAACCCGACCAAACATTTCGTGTTAAATAATTATTATGTACAAACTGCTCACCTTCCATGGTATCCTCCCCTTACCTGTAAAGAATTTTATCTGAATTTACTTTTCACTATTTCAAATAAACCAAATAAAAATGAAGCCCCAGCTAAAAACAACTCCTCATAAAGGACAAAGAATATTGATAAAATCACGAGTAAAATACCAAAGAACCACATGAAACAGAATCCCTTTCGTCATCTTGATGTATATGGTATTCATACCCTTTAAATAAATCACGAAACTAAAGCTTATCTCCACTGTTGGGGGCTATTGCCTTTTATAATCACATGGTAAACCAAAAAAGTCAGAAAGCTCATGAAAGGCTCCTGACTTTTTTCATTTTAAATTCTTGCTTTCCTGAATCCGCTGAATACATCGATGGCAGCGGATATACCGAAGATGATAATTACAGCACCGATCAGTTCCTTTTGTCCCACAGAAACAATGGACAATAAATCCATGAACGCTGTGGCAAAAATTTGGTTATTGGTAAAGATGATGATTAATATGACAAAGGCGATGAACTGGGTGCTCAGATTGAAAAAGGCCAATCGCATCGTCCATTTTCCTATCCTGAATTTGGAGATCGCCAAAAGGAGTTCCAACAATATGGCAATGACCACCAGCGGCCAATATGAGTGAAGAACGTGTTCATTAAAGACTGGAGTGGTCAGTTCGAGGCCGTTGTCCCCGCTTCTATAAACACCAACCAAATTTGATGCGTAATAATAAAGACTTCCCCAAATCGCCGTCCAGATCACACTGCCTGAGACCTCCCATCTGGTGATGGCTTTTTTCTTTGGGACATATGGGATATCCTTTAAAACTTCCGGCTTCCATTCTTTCCGCCGTGTTGTCATTGAATACTGGGCAATACCGGTACGTTCAAGGATCGCAAAGACCAGTGTAATCCAGAAAAACACTTGCATACCGGTGGAGATGGCATTCCATATCCCTTTTCCAATTACGGAAAGGATTACTTGCATGACCGATTCATTGCCCGAATAGCCCATTACCTTCTCTGCCACCAATGCCATAACGGAAATGGTTATTGCTATGGGAAGAACCATTTTTAACAGCGAAATATAAATATCATAGATTTCCGGTCCGATGAGGTACTGTGGACGATCACGGTATCCGCTTGCCAGCACAGCAGGATTTCCGAGCTTTTTCAATTCCTCTTTTACATCCTCCTCCGTAAAATCTTCAGGAAGCATATCTTCGATGGTTGACTGAAGTTCCAACCCAATATCTTTTCTGCTTTTTTCCGGAAGCCGGCGGGTCACTTCTTGAATGTAAAGCTCAATCAGATTCATCCTCTTCCTCTCCTTTTAACAATATCGAAAGTTCATCTGATGTTTTCTTCCACTCTTCTTTCAGCTGCTGAAAGATCTCCGTTCCATACTCGCTTAACACGTAATACTTGCGCGGTCTGCTTTCTGATGTGTCCCAGCTGCTAGTGACAAGCTCTTGCTTCTCCAGTCTGCGAAGCAATGGATATAATGTGCTCTGATCAATGCTGATTCCTGATGCTTCCAACGATTGTACGAGAGAATAGCCATACTGCGGTTTCCGGAGCTGACTAAGAACGGCCAGTGTAAGTGTTCCTCTTCTTAGTTCTGTTGTTAAAGATTGAAGTAATGTCACAGGACACCTCATTTCTTTGTTACTTAATGTTGTACGACAAACGATACTGTACATCGTACACTATATAATACTGTGTATCATACACTATTGTTACAATAAAATCAATGCAAGTTTAAATTCAGTTAAATTTGTTTTTTTTGTCTATATTACTGGGTAATATTTCAGCAATAATCGCAAGATAATAAAAGAAATAATTCCAACACAATTTTTTGAAAGGAAGAACAACCGATGGCAAGCATAGTCCGCATAAAGCGTTTTGTTTTAACTCCACCCAAGATTCTGGTACTCGGATTCGCAGCCATAATCCTGGCTGGCAGTTTTCTTCTTAGTCTCCCGATCGCAACACATGATGGGCAAGGTATGTCTTGGCTAAACGCATTTTTTACATCAACCTCAGCTACGTGTGTAACCGGATTGGTTGTAGCAGATACAGGCGATACCTTTACCCTCTTTGGAGAGTTGGTGATCCTCTCCCTGATCCAAATCGGCGGTCTGGGTTTTATGACATTTTCCACCTTTATCGCACTTCTGATTGGCAGAAGAATTTCTTATCGGGAACGGCTGCTTCTTCAGGAAGCGTTGAACAATCCGTCTACCCAGGGAATCGTTAGAATGACCAAAATGATTCTCCTCTTTACGATCATTACTGAATTCATCGGAGCGGTCTTGCTGTCTTCCCGTTTTGCTATGGATATGCCACTGAAGAAAGCCATATATTTTGGCTTTTTTCATTCGGTCTCCAATTTTAACAATGCTGGTTTTGACGTGATGGGAGATTACAGGAGTTTAACCGCTTATAAGGAAGATCCGCTGGTTTCTCTTACGGTTTGCACACTCATTATCCTTGGGGGTATTGGGTTTGTTGTGTTCAGCGATCTTTTAGAGAACCGAAAACATTTAAAATATATTACGTTACATACAAAGATTGTCCTTTCAACAACCGCGATTCTGATTGCCGGAGGAACCTTGCTTATCTTCCTGCTGGAAATGCATAACAGCAAGACCCTTCAACCTCTGTCTCCTACTGGAAAGGTTCTGGCTTCTTTCTATCAGGCAGTAACGCCTCGGACTGCAGGATCCAATACGTTAAACATTCCGGATCTGACTCATCCGACCCTGCTGTTGATTATCCTTCTTATGTTTATTGGCGCCTCTCCCGGATCCACTGGCGGCGGAATTAAAACAACCACTTTTGTAACGCTGTTCGGTGCTGCCTGGTCCCAAATTAAAGGAAAAGAAGATGTTGTGTTCTTTAGACAGCGGATAATTCCATCTATGATTTATAAAGCATTGACGGTTATTTTAAGTGCCCTGATTCTCGTTATAACGGTTACAATGCTCCTGTCCATTACAGAACACGAAGGCAACTTTTTAAAAATCATGTTTGAAGCAGTCTCCGCGTTTGGAACAGTGGGTCTTTCCATGGGGCTTACCCCAGATCTTTCACCATTCGGCAAAATCATTATTGCACTTACCATGTTTGTCGGAAGGCTGGGACCATTGACTGTGGCCATTGCACTGACGAAACGAAACGAAGTAGAATCCTACCGTTATCCTAAAGGCAAATATCTCATTGGTTAAGGGAGAAAGAACATGAAAAAACAATACGCAGTTATTGGACTTGGCAGGTTTGGGTCTAATTTGGCAAAAGCATTGTACGAGGGAGACAACGAGGTTATTGGAATTGATATTAGAGAAGATCGAGTCGAAGAATTTCAGCATGACTTGAGTCAGGCCTTTATTGCTGACAGTACCGAGGAAGCAAGCATCAAGGATCTGGGTCTGCGAAACTTCGATGTGGTCATTGTTGCGATTGGAGATGACATGGAAGCCAGTATTTTAACGGTTGTCCTTTTAAAAGAGCTGGGGGTCCCCCATATTGTGGCAAAGGCTCTCAGTAAAAGGCACGGTTCCGTACTTTCCAAAATTGGTGCGGATCAAGTCGTGTTTCCTGAAAGGGATATGGGGCTGCGTCTGGCCCACAAACTCATGTATCCGAACATTATCGACCACCTTAAACTTTCGGATCACTACAGCATTGAAGAAATCAAAACGCCTGCCAGTTTCGTCGGACAAACCATTAAAAGCATGGATATCAGAGCAAAATACCAGTTGAATATCATTGCCATCCGGCACAGTGATGAAGCAGTTACTGTCTCTCCAGGCCCGGATTACTCCTTGAGTGCCGGAGATTTGTTGGTGGTGATCGGACAAAACAAGAAATTGAAGGTACTGTCTAAACTATGGAAGGATAGCTGAGGAATGTTTTGCAAGCAAACCCTTAAAAGGAAAAGAAAAAAAGCCCGGGTAGGCGCCCAGGCTTATTGAAGCTTTCTTTTTTCAGCCATCAATTCTTTAAATTCCTTATCCAATTGCACATATTCCTTTTGACCGGGCACAAGCACACTGAGTTCCCCCAATATGGCTGAGATCCGAGTCTCAATGACCATTTTCCTTTCCTCTTTTTCATCGTTTGTTTCCTTTTTAAAACGAGGGCTTTGACGCTTCCCCTCAATATATTCCTTAAATCCTTCTTCCGTTTTGACAATGGTTTGGTCACGGAAAACCAACAGCTTCTCACATGTTTTTTCGAGGAAAAAGCGGTCATGTGACACAACCAGCAAAGTGCCGCTGAATGAAAGCAGTGCTTCCTCCAATTGCTCCCGGCTCGCCAGGTCCAGATGATTGGTAGGCTCATCAAGAATGAGCAGATCATGTTGCTGCAGGATCAGCAGCGCGAGCTTCACACGCATTCGTTCACCAAGGCTTAGCGTCTTGATGGGCTGTTTCAGCATATTTTCATGAAATCCCATATTGGCCAGAAGTGTTCTCGCTTTCGCTGCCTCTGACCGAATTTCAAAGAGATCCTGTATGAGGGAAAGCACTGTCTTTTCAGGTTTAAGATCCGTCACGTCTTGGGTCAGATACGCGATTTTCGCTGTGGGACTGATCCAAAGGTCGCCCGAATCTGAAGTTTCCTTTCCTGTCAGCATGTTAAGGAACGTTGTTTTTCCGCATCCGTTCGGCCCTGTTAAGCCAATCCTTTCCCCGCGCTGAATATAGAAAGAGCTGTTTTGGAACAGGAGCCTCTCTCCAAAGGATTTTGAGATGTCGGATGCCGCCGCCAAACGTTTCCCCCGCTTTTCGGGATCTTCCCACCCAAATTGGATCTTCGCTTCCTCTTTTGGACGCTCCACACCTTCAAGCTCCAAATTTTCCAGCCGTTTAATTCTGGATTTGATATGTTTATCCATGCTCTTCGCTTTGCTTCGGTAAAATTCCTTTGTCCCGCGCATATCCGCCATCTTTCCGGTTTTACCGGCTTCCTTGTGGGCTTTGGAGGACCAGTTGTTCAGACGGCTGATCTCTTCCTGAATTTTTTGCTCATATTTTTTCTGATTTTCGTAATCATGGAGCTGTGCCTGATACCGTCGTTCCTTTTCTTTGCGATATTCGGTATAATTCCCGATGAAATCATGAGACTCGCCATCCATTAATTTAACGATCCGCTCCACGGTTTGATCCAGGAAGTACCGGTCATGGGATATAATCAGCACGGCTCCCTGAAACGATTTCAGCTCCTTGATCAGCCATTCCACTCCTTGAAAATCAAGATGGTTGGTCGGCTCATCAAGAATCAAAATATCAGGATTATCGGACCAAATATGAGCGATGGCCATCTTGGTCTTCTCTCCGCCACTTAAACCCTCATACCTTTCTTCATTCCATTCATTCACTTTTTGGAGTCCGAGGCGGCTTGTGGTCTGAAGAAAATCCTTCTGTTCATTGGCCATGTCTGTCAGCGTATTTGCTGTATAAGAGGTGGATTGCTTAAGGTAGCCGACCTTCAGCGAATTTTTAAACCTTGTTACCGTGCCCCCATCCTGCTGCATGGATCCGAAAATAATATTCGCGAGCGTGGTCTTTCCCGCACCATTTGCCCCGACGAGCCCTATTTTTTCGTGTTGGCCAATCTCCATCGTTACATTGCTGAGCACTTTCTGCTCACCGAATTCCTTTTGTACTTCATAACATTTAATGAGTTCCATACGATCACCGCTTTGTATCATCATTTACAGGCTTAAGTGGACATATGAAATTTGAATACACAAAAGACCGCAGAAGCTTCTGCGGTCTCAGCCAAGCGAAAAAAGATACAAGAAATACAACGGACTACCTCCCGCTTCGTAACACAAACGGACAAACCGAATCCCGAGTATATCCATAGACAGACGTATCCCATCCCGCTCCGCAGCCGCAGAGCTCTTTTGCCATGCAATCAAATTTCATGATCGACAAAGGGATTAGTTCCACATCGTGTCTAATTGGATACCTCCTTCTTTTTGTTGCTGTTAGTATATCACAGTTTCCAGAAAAAAGTGAATGGGCTTTTCGGATATTAAAAAACCACCACTTATTCAGCGATGGCCTTTGATAGTTAGAATTCTAAAGGTTGGAACGGAAATCAACTACTTGCAAGAGCAAAAGAGGTTACAAAAAAAAAACCTTAAAGGAAAAGCATACCTGCAATTCCGCTCAGTACTCCCAAAACCACTACTGAAGCTGTAACAAACCCAAGCACACGCTTTGGATAGGAGCGAGCTACGATCAACAATGAAGGCAGGCTGAGCGCAGGAAGCGTAATGAGCAAGGCCGCGGCCGGTCCTTCTCCCAACCCGACAAGCATGAATGTCTGAATGATTGGAATTTCAGCAGCCGTCGGAATCACAAACAGCATTCCGGCGAGCGCAAAACCGATGATCGCAAACAAGCTGTTTGACGCCGTTTCACTTAGCTGCGGAAACAGCCAAATTCGGGCAGCACCAAGCAATAGGACGGAAAGAATATACGCTGGACCGATATGAAGCAGCATGGTTCCAAGGCTCTTCATCCATCTTGTGAAAAATGGTCCCTGCTCCTCTTCAAAGGTCTCACTTTCCGGTACATCTTCCAAATTCACGGGTTCAGCGTCTTTAGCAAATCGGTTGGCAAGATAACTGACACCAAATACAAGGATGAGTCCGAAGACCAGACGAAGCACCGTAAATTTCCATGACAGCACAAAAGTCATAAAAATTAAGGTTGCTGGGTTGATGGTCGGGTTGCCCAGCCAGAACGCTATGCTGGCGCCGATGGAGACTTTCTTTTTGCGCATGCCGACTGCCATCGGGGCAGCACAGCACGTGCACATCATGCCCGGAATAGATGCCAGTCCGCCAGCAACTGTACTTCCGAATGATGTTTTTCCCAGTACCTTAAGCAGCCATCGTGAAGGCAGAAGCACTTGAATCAAAGAACCCAAAAGAATTCCGAGTGCGGCGGCTTTCCATACTGACAGAAAATAAACCTTCGCATAATCCCAGGCAGATGTCCATGGCGAACTTGAGGCTGACTGATCGCCCAATATGGATGGCCCAATGGTATGTGTAGCAGATGAACTAATGGCTTTTTGAAGGTACGGCCACCACTTTACATAGAGAAGACCCGCTGCGGCCACTATCAAAAAAATAACAAGAGCCCAGATGGCTTCCTTGTTTCTGGAACGCCCTTGTTGAACAGAATGATTTATTTGAGACATTTTATCCCCACCTTAACTATTTACAGTCTTTATTCAATACCCCTCATTATATCACAAGCAACTAATTTTTTGACAGAAAAAGTATTGTCGTGCGGGCGAACATGCATTTCATGTAAAAATATTTTATAATATGAAATAGACGTGTTAAAAAGAAAGGCGGAAAAGCCAGTGTTTCAAGATATTGCAATCGAAGAATTAATGGCTGCTTACAATAATAATGAGATTACTCTCATCGATGTGCGGTCTCCATCGGAATATAAAGATTCCACCATACCAGGAAGTTTGAACATTCCCCTCTTTAATGACGAAGAACGGGCAGAAGTGGGAACCATCTATAAACAGAAGAGCTCGGAAGCGGCTAAAGAACGAGGCCTTGAAATCTTTTCGGCCAAGCTTCCTCATTTCATTAAAACCTTTGCGGCGATCGACGGTCCAAAAGCCGTGTTTTGCTGGCGCGGGGGCATGAGAAGCCGGACGGCAGCAACTGTACTCGATCTTATGGGGATTCGTGCGCAACGCCTGCAAGGGGGCTTTCGTACTTATCGGCAATGGATTGTCAAACAGCTTGATGCTATCGATTTTACACCCGAAGCTTACGTCCTGCACGGAAATACTGGAACAGGAAAAACTTTGATTCTCCAGGAATTGGCGAAACAAGAGTATCCGGTTTTGGACCTGGAAGGCCTTGCCGGCCACAGAGGTTCGATTTTTGGTGAGATCGGCCTTGAGCCCAACAACCAAAAAATGTTCGAATCCCTTCTCTTTCATGAGTTGGACAAGCTTAAATCTTCACCTTATATCCTGATGGAAGCCGAAAGCAAACGAGTCGGCAAGGTGGTTCTGCCCGAGTTTGTGTCTCAGAAGAAACAAAAGGGCTTGCATATTTTTATCGACATGCCGATCAGCGAACGCGTGAACCATATTTTGGAGGATTACCTTCCATGGGAGCATCACGAGGAATGCCTGGAAGCTTTCATGCGTATTAAACGGAGAATTCATACCCCGATTGCTGCCCAAATTGAAGAAGATTTGAAGAGCGGAAACTATCATGCTGCGGTCCGACTGCTATTGGAGCATTATTACGATCCACGATACGAATTTCATGAAAATAATTATGATGAGAATAAACGGATCAACCTGCGTGTCCAAAACAGCAGCGAGGCCATTGTAAAAATTAAAGAGATTATTGAAAAGCGTCAGCCGGCTCATACGGTACTGTAATTTTTACGGTTCCGGCCGGCTTTTCTTACATATCCCCACATCCATTCAGCATATTGATACTCATTTTGCCCTGGCTATAATACACTTAAAGGAATAAGGATAACTTACAGGAGAAGGAGCTATGTTTATGACAACCTACCTATCAAGAAAAGAGGTTCCCGTTCAAGAAAAGTGGAACCTGAACGATATTTACCCTTCCCTTCCTGAATGGGAGAAGGATTTCGAAACGGTAAAAGAACAAGCCCAAGAATTAAAGAATTATGATGGAAACATTAATTCTGCAAAATCCCTGCTGGAGTTTCTTACAAAACAGGAAAGTCTTTCTCTCATGTTTAACAAGGTTTATGTCTATGCCATGCTGAGCGTGGATGTCGATACCCGTGATTCCCAAGCTCAGTCTCTGCTCGACCGGGCCAAGCATGCCGGGGTAAAAATCAGTTCGGCTACCTCCTTCTTCATGCCTTTCCTTTTAAGCCTTGACGAGGAACAACTAAAAGCGTACATCGCAGAAGAAGAAGGACTGCGCTATTTTGAAGAAGATCTATTTGATTCGTTCCGCTACAAATCCCATATCCTGAGCAAAGAGCAGGAACAGGTTGTCTCCCGCCTCGGAGAAGCTCTCTCTTCCCCAAGCGGTACATTTAACATGATTAACAATGCCGACATCCAATTCGGCGAGGTCACAAAGCCAGATGGAGAAAAAGTAGAACTGACACGCGGCATGTATTCCAAATTAATTGAAGATGAGGACCGCAATGTACGGAAAGAAGCGTACAAAGCTTACTACAAGCCTTACTTATCTCTTAAAAATACCATTGCTTCGACGCTTTCGGCAGCCATCAAAAACAATGTAGCCGTAGCAGAAATCCGAAACTACCCGTCCGCTCTTGAAAAGGGACTGTTCGGTGATAATGTCCCAAAGGAAGTGTACGAAAACCTGATTCGCACGACCAAAGAAAACATCGGTTCCATGCACCAATACAGTGCGCTTCGAAAAGAAAAGCTTGGACTCGATGAACTGCGCCAATATGACTTGAGCACGCCGTTAGTCGCTGGCGTCAAGCTGGATATCTCGTATGAAGAAGCCTATCAAACGATGCTGAAGGCGCTCGCCCCGCTAGGCAGTGATTATGTGATCAAGCTCAAGGAATTTAAAGACGCACGGTATATTGATGTCCGGGAAACGCCCGGAAAGCGGTCTGGTGCCTACAACCTCGGATTGTACGGTGTGCATCCGTTTGTCCTGCTCAACCATCAGGACGATTTGGACAGCTTGTTCACCCTTGCCCACGAGATGGGCCACGCCATGCACAGCTATTATTCCAACAAGCATCAGCCGAAGATCACTGCAGGCTACAGCATTTTTGTGGCGGAGGTGGCTTCCACGGTCAATGAAGTGCTGCTGATCAATTACCTGCTCAATAAAGAAGAAAATCCTCAAATCCGTAAGCATCTTTTGAACCATTTTATCGACCAATTCAAGGGCACGCTCTTTACGCAGGTCATGTTTGCAGAGTTTGAAATGAAAACCCATGAGCTTGCCGAACAGGGGGAGCCGCTGAATGCTGAGGTTTTCAGCCAGGTCTATGAACAGCTGTTCAGGGAATACAACGGAGAAACCGTAATGTTCGATGAGGAAGTAAAATATGGCTGGTCACGAATTCCTCACTTTTACCGTCCGTTTTATGTATACAAGTACGCAACCGGGTTTGCCTCTGCCATTCATCTGGCAACAAAGATCCTTGAAGGAGATTTAGAAACCCTTGAAGCGTACCTGGAGTTCCTGAAAAGCGGGAGCTCCGACTATCCGCTTGAGCTCTTGAAAAAGACGGGAGTCGACCTTTCGACACCAGAACCTATCGTGAATGCGCTGAACCGCTTTGGAGATCTGGTTGAGGAATTTTCACGAGTATAAGCAGTTAACATAATGAGGAGTTGGACAGAAGGATTCTGTTTTTGGCCAGTAAATTTCGAATTTCGGCCAGTAAGTTCTTCGTTTGGGACAGTAAATCTTCCAAACCGGCTTGTAAATGGCTCCCTGTCCTGATTTCATCCAGGCTCGATGCCCTCAATTCTATACAACACACAAAAACAGCCCTGAAATGGGCTGTTTTCTGCTTTACTTCTCTTTTTTATACCGTTGTTTGGCTTTTTATGCTGACTCCCTGAATGATGAACCCGCTCTCCGGATAAGTGGGCATTCGAGAAAGACTGTAGCTTAAATCCTGGCCCACTGGTACATTGTAGATCATCTCGTTAGTTAAAAACGAAAAGCTTGTTTTCATAACCTGAATGGTTGCCATTTCACCCGGACAGCGGTGTCCGGTGTACTCATCTCCCCCGCCTTGGGGAATCAGATCGAACATTCCCCCGTTCCAGTTCCTGAACCGTTCAGGGTTGAACACATAAGGTTCTTCCCAAAGCCGGTTATCATGGTTGGTCCCATACACATCCAAGAGAACGAGCTGGCCCTTTTCAAATGTATGGCCCTTCCATTCAAATTCATTCTTCACTTTCGCACCAAGGAAAGGAGCAAACGGATAGAAGCGTCTCACTTCCTGAGCAAACAACTGAACGCTCTCTTCATCGCCGCTCTGCAGCTTTTCCTTCCATACATTATGCTCAAACAAAGCAAGGGCACCGAACGTAACTAAGTACGTAATTGCTACTATCGGGCGAAGGACATTTAGCAGCTCTACCGCAGCTGTGTGTTCGTCCAGATGCTTTTCCTTATGATCGCGGTGCCAGGCCATTTTGTGAAGCGCCGTACCATCAATCGGTTCCATTCTTCTGTGACGGATTTCAACAATCAGGCCTTTAAAATAATCTTCCATCTTCTTTCTCGCCTTGCGCCCTTTCTGATGCCTTGGCCCGACAGCGCCAAATGCATCGACCATCGCAATAAAATCTCTGGCCAACGGCTTAACCTCAATGGCATCAATCGGAACACCTGCCCACCTGCAGGCCACCCGGCACAGTATTTGCTGTACCTCGTCAAAAAGGACGACTTGTTCCATCTTCGCCCACTCGGCCGCTGCGAGCCTCCATTCTTCTCTCGTCAGTTCGGCAAGCAGCTCCAGCCTTTCTTCCGTCATCAAGGAAATAAATAAAAGCTTGCGATGTTCATGCGCCTCTCCGTCCAGCGTATGGATGGCGTTTTCTCCAAAAAGAGATTTTTGAATCCGCTTCGGCACGGCCCCTTTCCTTTCGAACTTTTCGTTGTCATAGAAAAGTTCGGCCCCCTCTTGTCCGCCAATGCAGACGACCTTCTGCCCCAGAAGGCGGGTTTCAAAAAGGTCCGACTTGAATTTCGTCCGGCGGCTCGTAATATATTGATATCCTTCCTGTATGAGAGCCAAACTGTGGTCCAAGCCTTCTTCCTTTGGTATGTTTAATTGTTTGCTCATGTTCTTCCACATCCTTTCCATCGGATTTCTATTTAAATGATACCCTCGTTTTTAAGTTTGCAATCAAGGGTTACAGCGTTACTGTTCCATTGCCTTCCGCATCTTTTGCAAATAGGCCGGTGCATCCATCGGGTCGTCCACAATGAGCTCGATCAGGCAGAGTTGTTCACCGTTTAATTTTTCCACTTGTGAAATGGCTTCATCCAGCTGATTGTTTGTTTTTACCTGTGCGGTAAACACGTCTCTGCCAAATACCTCCGGCAGTTTCGTATAGTTCCACATCGGAATTTCATTGTAGGTTTGTTTTTCCACCTTCACCTGAACATTCAGGTATTTTTCAATCGTATAGCCGTCATTGTTTAAAACAAAAATGATCGGTTTGCAGTCATTCTCAAGCATCGAGCTGATTTCCTGGACGGTCAGCTGAAGTGAACCATCCCCTGTAAAGAGCAGGACTCGCCGGTCCCTGGCGGCGATGCATGCCCCAAAAGCAGCCGGTGTGGCGTATCCTATGCTTTGCCATCCACCTTGAGCAATATAGGCTGTACCTTTTGGCAGCCTCACCTGTGACATCCCATAAGAAAGGGTGCCTGTTTCCGTTACAATGACATCATTCTCCTTCAGCATGTGCTGAATCCTTGGATAATAGGCGGCCGCCCTGATTGGTTCCTCTGCTCCTCCTGTAACGGTGTCATACGGAAACGAAGTCTCAGGCAGCTTACCTTCCTGCTTGAATCCTATACCGCTTAATTCCCGGATAAAATCGGCAGCCTGGATCTTCATATAGCTTGCTTCTCCCACTTTTACGGAGTCCGGCTGTATTTCCACCACTTTGAGCGGATCAAGCTTGATGGTATTTTTTGATGTGTTCACATCTGACCATAATGCTCCGACCGCGATGACCGCATCAGCACCTTCTACAATCTTTGTGACTTCCTGATCTCCAAACGCCCCGCCGTATACTCCTATGTACTGTGGATGGCTTTCATCAAAGGCGCTTTTCCCCTGCATGGAAGAAGCGACGGGAACGTTCCACTGCTCAGCCAGCTGCTGGACCTGATCCTGCAGGCCGTATCTGATCGTTTTCATGTCCGCCAGAATGACGGCATTTTTCGCGCCAGCCAGCAACGTTTTGCTGTGGGCGATCGCCGCTTTTAAAGCAGAGTCCTTTGCGCCCTCCTCAATGGTCTGTTTTTCGGAAGGGATGATGGGCTGTGTGACCAGATCAATGGCAACACTTAGATAGACTGGTTTTTTCTTTTTCTTCGCTACCTCAATGGCAGCCGGTATTTCCCGTGCGGCGTTTTCCGGTGTCAAAACCGCTGTATAAGCAGTGAGGTTGTCATACACTTTCCTGAACACATCAAAGTCCCTGTCCATCAGCGTATGGTGGGCAAGTGCCTTTTCCTCCTGCATGGCTGACTTGGGAGAACCAACAATGTGGATTACCGGGACGCTTTCACTGTATGAACCCGCAATCGCATTGCATGCGCTCAACTCTCCCACTCCAAACGTCGTTATGAGAGCTGAGATTCCGTTCAGCCGGGCATAGGCATCTGCCGCATAGCCAGCGTTCAATTCATTTCTGTTGTTTACAAATTGAATCCCTTCATAATCTTTCAGCGTATCAAGCAGGGAAAAGTTGTAATCTCCCGGTACACCGAAAATTTCTTGAATTCCTTCTTTCTTTAAACAATCCAGTAAATACAATCCTAATGTCTTGCTTTCTGCCAACATGCTCACTCCTTTAATCGTTCATCTCTACTCTATGTATATACCCAAACCTTTTTATGCTAATCCCACACTCTGCCTATAAAAAAAGCAGATTTCCGTAATTGGAAATCTGCTTCTATCGTTTAATTGCTCGTATCTGATTGGGCTTTACTGCGGTTGCTGCTTACGCTGTTTGACTGAATCGTATCTTTTTTCGGAGGTGTGGTTGGCTCGGTTGGTTTGTCTGGTTTATTATCGTCCTTTGGCGGAGTGGTTGGCGTGTCAGGTTTATCCTGCTGGCCACCGTCCTGCCCGCTGTCTCCTCCCTGATCCGTACCACCGTCCTGATTGGTTCCGTCATCCTGGTTATTGCCGCCATCCTGGTTATTGCCGCCATCCTGATTGGATCCGCCTTGACCGTTGTCTCCATTTCCTCCCTGATCGCTGCCGCCCTGATCATCTTTTGGCGGTGTGGCTGGCGTATCAGGAGTAGTGGTTGTTCCATCATCTTTTGGCTTCTCTTGATCCGTTTTCTTTTCTTCTTCTTTTTTATCTTTTTCTTTATTGGCGTCTTCTTCCTTTTTCGCCTCTTTGGATTCATCTGATTTCGATGTATCCTCATCACTCTTTGCGTATTTCGGCTGAGCTAAAGCCGGTACAGAGGTTCCTTGAACATACAGCTCAGAGCCGCGGGCTACCACTGAACCTGGTTTTTCAAAATCAGCTGTCATTTTCCCTTGGGAAGCATGGGACACAAGCTGCTTGAAAATCAGCTTTGCGATCACCTGATCATCTTTTCGCACATAGGTGTTTGACCCGGTCTTGTCATACCCGGTCCATACCGCTGCTGTATAGCGGGTAGTATAGCCGACAAACCAGGAGTCACTCGAACCATTTCCATACACACCTTGCGGCAGGTTGGTCGTTCCTGTTTTTCCGGCAACATCGAGTCCAGGGATCTGGGCCATCCGGCCAGTTCCTCTGCTCACTACACTCTTCAGCATGTCGGTTACCATATATGCGGTGTAGTCGCTCATCGCTTTTTTCGGCTTATGTTTAATCTCGCGGACTTTACCGTTTGGATATTCAATCTTTCGAAGGGTTGTGGGCTGATTATAAACCCCTTGGTTTCCAAAGGCGGAAAATGCGCCTGCCATCTTCAATGGTGACACACCGGTTTCAAATCCTCCGATCGCATACGATGGATAAATCTTATCCAAACCAAGCCCCAAATTATTGGCAAACTTTTTCGCATTATCTTCACCAACCGCCTGGAAAGCTTTGATTGCCGGGACATTGTAGGATTGAACAAGCGCTTCCCTCATCGAGAGCGTACCATGGAACCTTTTGTCCCAGTTCTGTACTTGCTTACCGTTGATTTCAAGCGGTTCATCCTTGATTGGTGTGTTCGTAGACCACTTCAGGTATTCAATCGCAGGACCGTAATCCAATACTGGTTTAATGGTTGAGCCCGGCTGTCTCTGCGTGTCTGTGGCATAGTTGAATCCTCTGGACACTTGTTCTTCTTCACTCAGGCGGTTTCCGCCGATCGCACGGATCTCACCGGTTTTTGTATCAAGAAGTACGACACCGGCCTGGAATTGATTGTCTGGATACACGACATAATCGTCGGTGCTCAGAATTTTTTCGGCCTGTGACTGGGCATCAGGGTCCAGTGTGGTGTAAATTTTCAGGCCGCCCTCAAACAGGTCTTTTTCAGAGATGCCTTCCTTTTCAGCGTCATCAATTACCTGCTGAAGGAACGCTTCATATCTCGGACCTGAATCTTCTTTTTGTTTAACAATCATCTTCTTAATAGACTCAGCCTGCGCCTTCTCTTTCTCCTGCTCTGAAATATAGCCGTTTTTTTCCATTAGTGACAGGACAACATTTCTGCGGTCTTCCGCCAGATCCGGATTCTTCACGGGATCATAGCCGTTCGGTCGCTGCGGCAACCCGGCAAGCAGTGCGATCTCGCTGGTTGTCAGTTCATCGAGGGACTTATCAAAGTACACTTTTGCGGCTGTCTTTACTCCATACGCTCCGTGGCCAAAATATATCTTGTTTAAATAGAATTCGAGAATCTGATCTTTGGAATATTCCCGCTCAAGTTTTAACGCGAGATAAGCTTCCTGAACCTTTCTTGTTACCGTTTTTTCCGGTGAAAGGAAAGAGTTCTTGATTACCTGCTGGGTAATGGTACTTGCTCCCTCTGAACCAAACCCGTGTGTAATGTTTGACAGAATCGCACCGGCTACTCGTTTGGGATCAATCCCCGAGTGCTTATAAAACCGGACATCCTCTGTCGCGATAAAGGCATTTCTCACGCGGGGTGGAATGTCCTTGATTGATGCATAATCCCGTTTTTCCTTGCCGTTGATCGATATGACCTTTTTGCTGTTCATATCATACACGGTAGAAGAGCTTGCATACTTTAAGTTTTGTGCATCCAATTCCGGGGCATTTTTGATCATTGAAAAGACCGTGATGCCGCCGCCAACGACTATGACTAGAAAGAGAACAAGAAAAGTTACTGCAGTGTATGTTAGGAATTTTCGAAAACGCTTTGGTGGCTTTTTGTTCTGTTTTCTTCTTTCCATTCTTGAAGCTGAATTATTCTTTTCCATCATAACTCTCCTTAAATTGTTCCATGTTATTCCCTATGCTGAAATAGTTAATATTATCCTGAACACCAATTTTATACTATTTTCATAGAAAATCATACGAATATCACCCGGAAATGTTACAACTTTATTACAAACAGGTAAGAAGCACTAGATTTATCCAATTGTTTACATGATATGCGTTTTAAAAAAGAACAAGAACATGTTCCGTTATGTGCTTTAATGATATTCCGGCTGGTCCGCAGTGGTCCTCAGCGGGTGTACAGGATAATAAAATGATAGATTGCGATAGTTCCAGGCATAACGGCTTTTCTTAAAAAAAGAACGCAGCGGGACCGATTTCATTTTCTCGCCTTCTATCCAAATATCCTTATCCCTCGGCTTCTCATTGTCAAAACCAAATGCCAGCCTATTTTTATCGTAAACCATCGAATCTTTAGTGGTGCTTTCATACAGGTTATTCACTTGAGCCAGGTCAGCATGATATCTGCTGAAATGTTTTGTTATTTTAAAAACATAAATTTGGTGAGGAGAATCTGTGATGGCGAGCGAATAAGGACTGTTTTCAACAGGTACAGATTGATAGTTTCTTGTATTGAGTTCTTCTGCTTCCTTATTAATCGCCGATTTCAGCGCCTCACTTTTTGACTGATATCCGTAATGGACAACAGCTAAGTAAAGGGAAGGAACGGCCAAAACAAGAAGCAATATTATGAGCCATTTATAGTTCACACCAACTTCTCCTTATCGTCTTGGTTATCGTTGGTCTTCCTGTTTTTTCATCCTCCTGTTCCATTCCTCATTTTACCACATTTTTCCCTATATATTGTAAAAAAAGAAGCCTTTCTGTAAGAAAGACTTCTTCGGACTGTTTATCGGTTGGAAGGCCATGACCCCTGGAGTTTTCGAAGCTGAACAATCTGCCCGGTATGAAACGAATCATGCCTTATAAGACTCGAGATATAATTTCCCATAGGGTCACCATCAGCAAGAAGGGTATCAAAATCTTCGTCATTTTTGGTTCCTACGATATTGAGCAATTCCTGCTGAACTTCTTCTATCTGTGAAACAGTCTGCCGCCAGGCCTCCTCATCAAAAGGAGAGTCTACTTTAAACGTTTCGTTGTTGGTTTGTGCGCAATTTGACATCTCCTCACCTTTTAAATAATGCAGGAGCTGTCGCTTGTAATACAGCAAATGATTGGCTGTCTCCCAGATCGTGTTCACACCGTCCCCTTCCGGCCGCCAGCTTGCCTGTTGGGCTGACAAACCTTCGAGCGCGGGCTTTAACGGGGCATACCAATCTCTTTGATCATACGCGTGCCTCATCTCACGCACTAACAATTCAAATTTACTCATTGTTCTCCTCCTTCCGCTCCCAATACACCATATCTCCCTCTTGTCCGGTACGTTTCATCTCCAGCTTCTCCAATACGCGTATGGATGAACCATTGTCACTGAGGCATTCAGCAATGATCCTTTCGACGCCGTCTGAGGTGAACGCCCATTGGATCAGTCTTTCAACAGATTCGGTTGCATATCCCTGATTGCGGACAGATGGATCAAACCCGTATCCGATTTCCACCTTTTTTGCATCCGGCCTTCCTTTAAAACCGATATCTCCCACAATGCGGCCGGTTTCTTTTTCCGTTACCAGCCAAACGCCCCATCCGTATTCCTCCGGATTCTGATCCAGCTTTTTCAAATGAGAAGCAATATGGCCGCCCAGGGAATATTCACCCTCTGACAATGAGGCCATGTAAGGACGCGTACACGGCATGATCGTTAATCGTTTTGTTTCCAGCTTCATGGATTTAGTTCCCTTTCTCTTTAAGTCGTTCTAAGCCTTGTATGTATTCTGCTTTCCTCTCGTAAATCCTTTTATGGATTTTGGAGGAGTAGCACAAATCTGAAAATTCAATAATGTGCAATTATCCATGAGTTTCATGCAATTATCCAGGAATCGTTGCAATTACTTCCAAACCACCATCTAAAAAAGGCTGCACGGACGCGCCGGCAGCCTTTACTCACTATTCAATTATGCTTTTTACTTGTTTTGGAGCATTATCCGGTATTTCTTCCTCCCACCACAGGGCTTCTTCCGGATTTTTCAATACTTCTTCCACTTCGGCGGGTTCCTCCACTACTGGCAGTGAACCGCGAAGCGAGCGGCCAGCTGTCTCCTTGACAAAAAAGGCCACGACGATAATTCCGATGATACAGACTGCCATTAAATAATAGGCCGGAACCATGTTATTATTCGTCTTTTTAACAAGCCAGGCCACAATCAGCGGCGTGGTTCCTCCAAATATGGAAGTGGAAACATTATAGGTTAACGCAAGCGAGCCATACCGTACATTTGTGAAAAATAAAGACGGCAGGGTCGCCGGAAGCGTTCCTTGAAAGGCGGTCAGCAGGCAGCCCAGGATCAGCACTCCCCAAAAGGCGTTGATCCCGTTGCTGTTTCCGGCCAGCATAAATGCCGGGATGCTGAGAATGATCGTTAAAATCAGAGCTGAAATCAGGATCTTATTCCGCCCAATCCGGTCACCCAAATAACCCATTCCAATAACAAACGGTATCATGATGACCATCACGATAAGAATAAGCAGCAATCCTTTAGTCTCCCCATAGCCAAGCTGTTCCGACAGATAGGACGGCATATAGGTTAATACCATGTAAACGATTGTATTGTAAAACAGGACAACCCCCACACAGATCAATAGTGATTTCCAGTGATTAACGAATATTTCTTTGAGGGAAGACTTGCTTTTGCTTTCCTCTTTTTCTTCCTCCATGGCTTTAAATGCTGGCGTTTCTTCCAGATGGGAACGAAAATAGAGGCCGATCAGCCCCAGTGGCGCAGCAACAAAGAACGGTACCCTCCAGCCCCATTCAAGCATGGTGTCTGACCCAAGAATGAACGTTAGCAGTGTAACCAGGCCTGAGCCCGCAATATAACCAACCAGTGTTCCGACTTCCAGGACACTCGACATCACACTTCGCTTTTTATCAGGGGTCGATTCTGCAATGAACGTCATCGCGCCCGCATATTCTCCTCCTGTGGAAAATCCTTGAACAAGCCGGGCAACCAGCAAGAGAATGGGTGCCGCTATACCAATGGACGAATAACCAGGAATCAGCCCGAGGGCTAATGTGGCAATGGCCATCATGATCAATGTAATGGCCAGCACCTTTTTCCTTCCGAGTCGGTCACCAAGCATTCCGAATACAATTCCACCGATCGGTCGGGCAATAAATGCAACAGCGAAGGTCGCAAATGCATAAATGACTTGGGCGGAAGGATCAACTTCCGGGAAAAACACTTTGCCGATGGTCACTGCCAAATAGGAGTAAATACCAAAATCAAACCATTCCATCGCATTGCCAAGTGAAGTTCCCAAAATCGACTGCTTCGCAATTTTCTTATCTACTACTGTAATATCCCCTTTTTTAAAATTCCTTTTAACTCCTTTACCCACAGCGTGCCTCCTTCAATTTATAAAAATTTCAGATGATTTACTAAACCATTTCCCTAAACTGAAATTTATTAATCATTAAGCAAGCTTAATGACTCAATCATTAGGCAAGCTTATGACCCACCATTAAAAACAGAAAGGCCGCCTGATGTGCCGGCAGCCTTTTTTCATTATTGAATATTGCTTACATTTTTCTGCTGAGATCCCAATAATCCAGGAGTGATTCCTGCTCGTTCCTGCCTTTTCACGACTTCATCCTTCCACCAGAATGCTGTTTCGGGATCGAGTCCTGCTGCTTCGCTCTCGTGCTCCACTGTAGGCTTGGAGCCTCTCAATGAACGGCCCCCTGTTTCTTTTACAAACAGAGTGACAACAAAGAGACCGATCACACATACGCCGATCAAAAAGTAAGCAGGAAGCATATTTATGCCCGTTGCTTTCACAAGCCATGCGACCATAAGCGGTGTTGTACCACCGAAAATCGAGGTGGACACATTGTAGGTAAGTGCCAATGAACCGTACCGGACCTCTGTAAAAAACAAGGAAGGCAGTGCGGCCGGCAGTGTCCCCTGAAAGGCTGTGAATAAACAGCTTAACACCAATAGACCAATAAATGCTCCCACGCTTGAACCGGTATCCATCAAGTAGAATGCCGGAATACTGAGAACGATGGTACCGATTAATCCCGTTATGATCAGCCGGTTCCTGCCAATACGGTCAGCCCAGCGTCCCATGAGCAAAACACAGGGAATCATCGCGATCATGACAAACAGGATGAGCACAAGGCCTTTCATTTCTCCAAAACCAATCTGTTCTGATAAGTAGGATGGCATATACGTAAGAATCATATAGTTAATGGTGTTATAAAAGAAAACCACACCAATGCAAATGAGCAGAGACCGCCAGTGGTCTGTAAAAATCTTCTTCAGGGAGGCATGATCCTTTCTTTCTTTGGTGGTTTCCTTCATTTCTTTAAATGCAGGTGTTTCCTCCAGATGTGAACGGAAATACAAGCCAATCATGCCTAATGGAGCTGCAATAAAGAATGGAATTCTCCAGCCCCATGCAAGCATGGTTTCGGATCCCAGCAGAAAAGTAAGCAATGTTACAAGGCCCGAGCCGGCAATAAAGCCGACAAGAGTGCCTACTTCAAGGAAGCTCGACATAAAGCTCCGCTTTTTATCAGGGGTGGACTCAGCAATAAACGTCATGGCACCGGCATACTCGCCGCCTGTGGAAAACCCCTGAACCAGGCGGGCAGCCAGCAGTAAAACCGGAGCGGCTGCACCAATAGTGGCATAACCGGGAATCAGGCCGATGCTCAAGGTGGCAACGGCCATCATGATCAGTGTGATAGCAAGGACTTTCTTTCGGCCTAAACGGTCACCCAGCATTCCAAAGACCAGACCACCGATCGGCCGGGCAATAAATGCGACAGCGAACGTAGCAAAAGCATAGATCAACTGGGCAGAAGGATCGATTTCAGGGAAAAACACTTTGCCAATCGTTACTGCCAGATAGGAATAGATCCCAAAATCAAACCATTCCATGGCATTGCCGAGAGACGTTCCAAATATGGATTTCTTCGCTATTTTCGTATCTACAACCGTGATATCTTCCTTGGTCAGCTTATTGATTTGTCCTCTTTCCACACTGTACCTCCTCTTATTACCGTAATTTTGCCTCTTTCCAAAACCCTCTTTCACTTTTCAATTTGATAATTTGTAGCAAACAACTTTTGGCTCTGTCATCTCTTGGATCGCGAACTTGATGCCTTCTCTTCCAAGACCCGATTTTTTCACCCCGCCAAATGGCATAGCGTCAATCCGGTAATCACTGCTGTCATTGATCATTATGCCTCCGACCTCCATGTTGGCGATGGCCTTTTGGGCTTGATCCATATTCTTGGTAAAGATGCCTCCCTGCAGGCCATAGCTGACTGCATTCGCTTTTTCAATTGCCTCATCCACGTTCTCCACTTCAAAAAGAAGAACGACCGGACCAAAAATTTCTTCCCTGGCAATGGAGCAATGCTCAGGAACGTTTTTTAATACCGTTGGTGAATAGAAGGCACCCTTTCTTTCTCCGCCAGTCAGCAGCTCAGCACCTTTTTTAATGGCTTCATTTACCAGATTCTCTACACGAATCGCCTCTTTTTCTGTAATGAGAGGCCCCATATCTGTCAGCTCTGACAGCTTGTCACCCACAAGGTACTGGTTGGTCTGTTGGACGAATTCTTCCTCAAATTTCTCCATCACACTCCGCTGGACGTAAATTCGCTGGACGCTCAAGCAATTTTGTCCTGCGGCCCAAAACGCTCCCGAAACTGTTGATTCCACAGCCTCTCCAAGATCTGCGTCCTCAAGCACAATAACAGGGGAATTGGAGCCAAGCTCCATGCTGATCTTTTTTAATCCCGCTTTCTTGACGATCTCTTCCCCCGCTTCTACACCGCCTGTAAATGAAATCATGCGGACCGCCGGGTGTGTGACCAATACATCGCCAATTTCGCTTCCATGCCCAGTAATTACGGACAGCACCTTGGGCGGAAGGCCGCTTTGTGAAAAAGCTTCGGCAAGCAGCAACGCACTGAGAGGCGTAACGGTAGCAGGTTTTACAATGATGGCATTTCCGGAAGCTATGGCAGGTCCGACTTTATGGGCCACCAGGTTCAAAGGATCATTAAACGGAGTGATCGCTCCGATGATGCCAATGGGAAACCGCTGATAGTAGCCCACACGGTTTTGGCTGCCTTCCATCTGGTCAAACGGAATCGTCTCACCATGGATACGTCTTGCCTCTTCGGCACTGATCCGGAGAGTCTGAATGCATCTTGCCGTCTCCTTTGTCGCTTCCCGGATGGTTTTCGAGCCTTCTTGAGCGATGATTGAAGCGTATTTTTCCTTGTTCGCTTCGATATAATCAGCCGCTCTGTGAATGACTGCCATCCGTTCGTATACCGGCATGGCGGCCGCGATCTTTGCTCCTTCTTTTGCCAGATCGATACAGGACAGCATATCTTCCTTTGAAGCCGCCGGAACGGTATCAATCACTGTGTTATCCTGCGGGTCCCTTACCTCAATGATGTTTTCACGATTTACCCAGGAGCCTCCTAAAAACATCTTTTGGCCAGCAAGCTGAATGGTCATAATTTCCCGCCTTTCTAGATTAAATGTTTACCAGTTTCCGTTCACGATCAATGTTGATCAAATCAATGAGCAGAGAGAATCCCGTTTCCACTTTGCCTGCACCGGCTCCGCTCAGAGTAATCGTACCTAACAGGTCACAGTCATAAGCAATGGCATTTACTGCTCCCTTAATGGATGCGAGCGGATCGGTTACCTCCACTTTTTCAGGAGCAATAGAAGCGACGATTTTCCCATTTTCTTTTCGTGCCTTTGCGAGAAGCTTCCACCGCTTGCCCTGGGCCTTCGCCGTTTCAATATCATGCCGGGTAATATTCGTGATTCCTCTACAGGATATTTCTTCTACAGAAAGCGGCTCTTTCATGACATAGTTTGCAAGAATGGCAATCTTGTACCGCGCGTCAAATCCTTCCACATCGCTGGTCGGATCGGCTTCCGCATATCCAAGCGCCTGAGCTTCCTTCAGTGCTTCCTCATACGTTACGCCCTCATCCTCCATTTTTGTCAGGATATAGTTGGTCGTCCCGTTCAAAATGCCGCGGATTTCATAGATTTCATTTCCGGCAAGGGCAGCAATTGGCATGCGCAAGGATGGTGTCCCGCTCATCACCGTGCCTTCAAAACCCCAATGAACACCTTGCTTTTCAGCCAGCTGTGATAACTCCTGATACGCCAGCGCAACCGGGCCCTTGTTCGTCATCACCACATTCTTTTTGGCCATAAACGCGGTGCGGCAATGGTCAATTGCAGGCTGCCCGGTTTGGACATCCGTATAGGAAACTTCGACAATGGTATCCGCATTGGATTCCCGGATGGTCGTAAGGCTGTCCCATCCCGTCACGAGACCCGGTGAAGAAGGATAGTTCTCAAGATTTCCGGTTTCCTTGAGCACTTCAAGCGCGGTTTCTATATCAAGGCCTCTTGGGTGATAGATGGAACCTTTTTTAAAATCTGATATGGCGACAATTTCAGCTTCAAATTGTTCATTTATCTTTAACTGCTCTTTCTTATTTTTTAAAATTTCAGCCAGCCCCTGACCGACCGTCCCAAACCCGATAAATGCGAGTTTATGTGCCATGAATGTCGACCTCCACCTTTTTACGGTTTGGCAAAACTGCCTCGCCCTTTAAATAATTGATCGCTGTTTGTGCCAGGATTGCCGTACCCATCGGCAGGCACTCCTCATCAATGTCAAATATCGGGGTATGTAAATCCCTTTGCTCACCGCCAGGTTCAGCACATCCCAGAAAAAACAACGCACCTGGTACCCGTTCCGTTACGTACCCAAAATCCTCCCCGCCCATTCCGAAGGGCCCTCTTGTAATATTGATTTTTGGATACCGCTGTTGAGCCGCCTCAATAAACCACTGGTTCACCGCCGGATCGTTTTTCAACGCAGGCTCGCCGCGGTCGATTCGAAAGGAATACTCTCCGCCGAGCGGTTCAACAATGGAAAACGCCCGCTGCAGTTCCACCGCCAGCTTGTCCCGCACTTCCGGCGAATAGCTGCGCAAGGTGCCAGTTATGGAGACTTCGGTAGGAATGATGTTACTTGCTGAACCCGCGTGTACCTCTCCAATACTGAGAACAGCCGAATCCAATGCCGATAGCTTCCTTGCAACAATGCCATGAAGAGCCTGCAGCACCGGGCCCAGCATCCATATCGGGTCTGTGCCCTGCTCCGGGTAGGCCCCATGTCCGCCGGTCCCCGTAATCTTGCCTTGAAACACGTCGACATTGGCCATGCTGTACCCGTCGTTCACTTGCATGGAACCGACGGGCAGCCACGGACACATGTGAAGGGCAATAGCTGCATCCACCCCATCATACGCTCCGGCTCTGATCATATACGGAGAGCCGGATAGCCCGTTTTCATCGATACTTTCTTCTGCCGGCTGAAAAATAAATTTCACGGTTCCCTGTATATCACCGCGCTCGAACTGTTCCGAGAGCAATGAGGCCACGCCGAGGACAATCGAGGTATGCGCATCATGACCACAGGCGTGCATCACCCCTTCGTTTCCGGAAGAGTAACTCACTTTGTTTTCCTCCGTAATCGGCAGGGCATCGATATCGGCCCTGATCGCGATCACGGGCCCTTCACCGGAAGAGAGTGTACCCACTACCCCGGTAGCCCAGCCTATTCCCGTCTTGGTCTTCATTCCCTTCATCTTTCTCAAAGCATCAGCAATATAGCTTGACGTTTCAAACTCCTGAAAACTGAGTTCGGGCCTTTGATGAATCTGCCGCCGCCAGGTCATAAGCTTTTCTTTCATGCTTCCTATACCTTCCGGATGTTTCATAGATCACTCATCTCCTCAAACCCGGAAAATTTTCTTAAACTTTCAACCCGCTTTCCACATGCTGAAAGGCTTGTTCGAAATCGGCAATAATGTCCTCAATATCTTCTATGCCGCAGGAGATCCGGATTAATCCTTCAGGGATGCCCATGGCTGCACGCTCTTCCGGTGTACACTCCACATGGCTTGTGGTCCGTGCCGGCCCGACTGTTGTTTCCACAGCACCAAGGTTTGCCGCCCGGTTGGCATATTGCAATTTTGGAAGAAGGTCCCGTACCGTTTCCACTCCGCCTTTTACGGCAAAGCTGAGCATTCCGCCAAACCCTCTCATCTGCTTCTTTGCTATTTCATGGTTTGGATGGGTTTCAAGCCCAGGATAATAAACACCCTCGACAAGTTCTTGTGTTTCAAGGAACTTGGCCAGTGCCATTGCGTTTTCACTTTGCTGGCGGACACGAAGCTTGAGAGTCTTCATTCCTCGCAGGATAAGATAGGCTGCCATCGGATCCATGGTCGCTCCGTTAATCTCACGGAAATGATAGATTTTTTCCACCAGTTCATCAGAACCGCATACAACACCTCCAAGTGCATCTGCATGTCCTCCAAGGAACTTGGTCGCACTGTGAATGACCAAATCTGCACCAAGAGCAAGTGGGTTTTGATTAATTGGCGTTCCAAACGTGTTATCCACCACCACGAGCGCTCCAGCTTCACGGCCGGCCTTCGCCATTCGTTCGATGTCAGTAATCTTCACAGTCGGATTGGTTGGAGTCTCAAGATAAAGAATGGAGCATCCTTTGGCTACTTCTTCTTCAATTTGCTCGTGGTTGCCCGTTTCACACAGAACCACTTCTACCTGCTGGCGGGGGAGGAATTCAGTAAAAATTTTATTCGTTCCGCCGTATGTATCCTTGATGGACACAATTCGGTCCCCTGGTACAAGGAACGTGGACAGCGTGTTGCTGATCGCAGCCATTCCGGTTGAAAAACTTGTTGCGGCTTCCGCTCCCTCAAGAATCTTTACCTTATCTTCAAACGCCTGAACGGTGGGGTTCGTGTTCCTTCCGTAAATATGTCCCTTTTTCTTGCCGATGGCCACATCATACCATTCATCCATATCGTCGTAGCCATAGGCTACGCTTAACACTACAGGCACTTGAGTTGCCCCGTGCACCAAATAGTCTTTTTCCCCTGCCCAAACGGATTGTGTTCCTGCTTTTGCATTCTGTGTCATACGATGACTCCTCCTTTAGTTTTTTAGAGCTGGTTTTTTGTCTTCAATTTTCAATCCCATTCCCCGGTTCACCATTTCCTGAAAAGCGAACAGAGCAATCGCCGTATCCTGAACACCCGTGCCTGTCAGATCACACACCGTAATCTGCTCATCATTTTGGCGTCCTTCAGCCTGCCGTGAGGTGAGCTCACCGATTTCAGTGATGGACCTTGTTTCTGAAATCACGCCCTGAGAGAGCGCATGATGAAGCTCGCCCAGCCGCTCACATTGAGCGACCGTATCACAGACCAGAACATCCGCTTTCGCCAAAACATCGGCTTCAATCTCCTGTTTGTGCTCTGCATCCGAACCCATCGCCGTGATATGGAGTCCGGGATGAAGCCACTCTGCTTTGATTACCGGTTCGCTTGCCGGTGTGGTTGTAATGACAAGATCGCTCTGGATGACGGCTTCTTTTGCACTTTCAGCCGCCTGAACTTCCACTCCAAGCTCTTCGGTCATTTCCTTCACATACGCTTCTACTCGATCCGGTGATCTTCCGTAGACGATCACCCGTTTGAAATTTCGAACCAACTGAAGCGCTTTTACCTGATACCGGGCCTGGCTGCCACAGCCAATCACACTGACGGTATGGATGTCCTCTTTTGCCATGTATTTCGATGCGATTGCCCCGGCGGCAGCCGTCCGAACGTCTGTGAGATATCCATTATCGAGCAACAGCGCCTCCGGAACTCCCGTAGTTGCACTAACGAGCATCATCAGACCGCTTCCGCTCGGCAGACCCAGCTGATAGTTGTTAAAAAAGCCGGAAGACACTTTGATCGCAAACTTGTCTTTGCCTTTGATATAGGCCGTTTTCACATCCACTTCACCATTGTGGTCATGAACATCCACCCGCATGATGGGAGGCATGACCGCTTTCTTTTCGGCGAGGCTTGAAAATCCGTCTTCCACCACCGATAGCGCTTCATGGTTAAGTGATATATGCTGCCTTAACTCTTGTTCTGTAAAAATGTACATCTGCAGCTCCCCTTTTAATTGAAGTTGGTTTCAAGGGCACCTTCTTTAATCACGAGCTGTCTTGGCAAGGATGCGAACGTTTCGCAGCCAGTTGCCGTTACCCGAAGGGCTTCGCTCGCTTCAAACCCATACTGGTCAAGCCAGATGCCCGGAATGAGATGGAACGTCATATTTGGCTGGAGGATCGTTTTGTCCCCTTTCCGGATACTCGCTGTATGCTCGCCCCAGTCAGGCGGATAGTTCAGCCCCATCGCATAACCGAGGCGTGATTCTTTCACGATCCCGCTTTTATGAATGGTCTTTCTCCACGTTTCTTCGATTTCTTCACAGGCAATGCCAGGCTTGATCATATCCAGGCACGCATTCAATCCCTCGACCACAATCCCGGAAAGACTTTGTAAGCGTTCAGACGGCTGTCCGATATTGACCGTTCTGGCAAGAGGTGAATGATACCGTTTGTAGCAGCCTGCCAGCTCCAGGATGACGGATTCGCCTTTCTTATACCTGTCATCTGTCCAGGTCAGGTGGGGTGTGGATGTTTTTTCCCCTGATGGCAACAGGGGTACGATAGCTGGGTAATCGCCGCCGAATTCCTTGGTTCCTGTGATCTGGGTATGAAAAATCTTGGCCGCGACATCACATTCCCTTACGCCTTCGTTGATCATCCCGATTCCGTCCATCATAGCTTTTTCCACGATGGTTGCAGCCCGCTTCATATATTGAATTTCGGTATCGGATTTAATGAGGCGGATCCAATTGACGAGCAGCGTTGCATCCTTGAATTCAGCGCTCGGAAGTCCCTTTCTCAGCTGTTCATAGCATTTGGCCGTAAAATAGTAGTTGTCCATTTCTACGCCGACCGCGCGTTTGTCCTGTCCGATCTGCTTTAAAATATCAGCAACAAAATCCATCGGATGCTTCGTATCGGATTGAACGTAATCATCCGGATAAGGAATCAGGTTCTCATGATAAAGCCAGGATGTGGCTTTGGCTCCATTTGTATCCTGGTTCCGGCCGATCCAGATTGGCTGGTCTTCATCATCAATGACGATCAGCATTTGATGAACATAAAAGGACCATCCATCATAGCCGGACAAGTAATTCATATTTGCGGGATCCGTGATGAGCAGGACCTCGATTCCTTTTTCCACCATCCTTTGTTTCGTTTTCACAATTCTCTCCTGATATTCAGTTGTTCCGAATGACATCGGACCCACCCTCCCTAACGCATTTATTATTTGAATTTTAAGAATAATTAATCTATGACTCTAGTATAGAAGAAAAGATGGTTTTCTCTCATCTGCAAAAATGTATGAAGTTTTTGTAAAAATTTTAGCCAAATTATCATATTACATAAAAAGAGACCGTCAACAGATAGACGGTCCCCGCTCATTTATTTAACTCATTTTGGATAGTGCATAATCATAAGCTTCCAACGTACGATTGATTTCGTTCTCACCGTGCATGGTAGACAAACTGTAACGATTTAAAGGTTTCGTATAGATTCCCTGTGAGAGCAAGTAGAAATCCAATTCCCTTCTCAATGTAAAATTGGATTGCTGAAACTCACGGTAATTTCTCACATCTTCCAGCTCGGTAATTACCACATTGAATATAGTCCCCAATCCGATAGACTGCATGGCGATTCCCCGTTCAGCGAAAAGCATTTGAATCCCGGATTTAAGTCGATCTGTCACCGACAGAACATGCTCCATCTCATCTTGTAGAACATTGATGGTCGCCAGACCTGCCGCTAAGATCGTTGGATGCCCATTATACGTTCCGCTGTGAAACAGCACGTCCCTGGCACGTGAATGTTTGCTTTGGCTGCTGTCGAAAACATCCGATGAAGAGGAAGGAGCACTGACCATTAAAATGTCTTTTTTTCCGCCAACCACGCCAACAGGGAATCCGCCTCCCAGTACTTTACCAAGCGTAGTCAAATCGGGGTGTACTCCATAAACCGATTGAGCGCCTCCGATCCCTAACCGGAACCCTGTTTTTACTTCATCGAAAATGAGAAGGATTCCGAGCTCCTCGGTGATCTTCCGCAAGCCTTGCATGAAGGCTGGTTCTGCCGGAATAAATCCGCCCTGAATGGGTTCCATCATGACGGCCGCAATCTCATCTTTTCTTTTATACAATATGTCTGAAACGGCATCCAAATCATTGAACGGAAGAACAATAGTATGTTCTTGATGATAAGGATCGATCCCTTTTGACTCAATCACCGATTTTGGTTCATCAATCGGTCCCGCTTCGGTAATCGGCGGATTCACACTCAATAGGACTTGGTCATATCCACCATGATAATGCCCCTCAAACTTTGCGATTTTTTTCTTGCCAGTATAGGCATAAGCCAGACGAATGGACAAAAGCGTTGCTTCCGTTCCTGAATTGGTATACCGGATCCGCTCCATACTCGGATACAGCTCCATCATTTTCTTTCCCATTTCCAGCTCCAGCTGATGTGGAGTACCAAACAGGAACGTTCCGTGTTCCTCCATTTGCTGCTGAATGGCGGCTTTTACTGCAGGATGCCCATGGCCAAGCATGAGTGCTCCGTAGGAAAGCAGATAGTCAATATACTCATTCCCGTCCACATCGTATAAATAAGCTCCGCTTGCTTTTTCCATGATGATTGGATAAGGGTCATAGGCCTTAATATTGGCTGTGACACCGCCGGGCATGACGTGCTGCGCCTCGTTCATAAATTCTCTGGAGTTTGGTGTTCTTTTTGTGTATTCCGTAAATGCATCCATCGTTTCATCTCCGATATGAAATATTTATTTCATCTTAAACGTATATTTTTTAAGAATTATATAATAAACTATAAATAAATGAAATATTTATTTCAAAAATTTCGTATGGGTGTATTGTTTTTTCAACTCGTTTATGATGGTAGTAGGATACAATTGCACAACTACAACGTAAAAAAGGAAATGAATTATGGCACAAGACCACGTTTATCATGTTATGGCGGAAAAAAGGATGAAGATGAGCAAAGCACATTCTAAAATTGCAGATTACATAATGGATCATCCAAACACTGTCCCCTTCTTTACCGTTTCCAAATTGGCAAAAGAAGCGGGTGTCAGTGAAGCAACCGTCGTCCGATTTGCTGTCTTTCTTGGGTATTCCGGTTTCCCTGACTTTCAGCAGCACCTGCAAAACGCCGTACAGCAGCAGCTCACCACCATTGAAAGACTTAAACTGTCGAAAGAGGTATATAAAAAGGAAGATGAAGCGGCTTATGATATTTTCCAGGACGATATCGCCAACATTAAAGCGACCATGGAAAGTCTTGATATTCGCTCGCTCAAAGACGCGGCCGACCATCTGATAGAAAGTGACCATGTGTATATCTGTGCAAATCGCAGTGCAGCTGCTCTTGGAAACTTCCTTCACTACTACTTGAATTTTCTTTTGGATCATGCCGAGATGGCGACTTCCAAAGAATTGCTTCCTGAGCAATTGTATCAATTAAGTGAAAAAGATACGGTGGTTGGCATCAGCTTCGCCCGTTACACAAAAAGCACCATTGATATGGTTTCTTTCGCAAAAAAACAGGGATCGAAAACAATTGTGATTACCGACAGCCCTTACTCTCCCCTTGTTCCCCAGGCGGATGTTGTCCTGCTGGCTTCCAGTCATCTTCCTACGTTTTTCGATTCATTTGTAGGTCCGCTTAGTCTGATTAACAGCCTGATCGCGCTTATCGGAAGGGAAAAAATGAATGACGCTCAGGGCCGCCTGAATAAACTGGAGGATGTTTGGGAACAGTTTGATGTTTTTTACAAGAAGGAAGATCACTAAGAAAAAAAGACCTTTTCAGGGTCTTTTTTTGCATTATGAATGAATAGTGGTTTCAGTGAGTCCCAATTTCCACGTTTTAATGCTGAGATCGAGCAGAAACAAATCGTCCGTATCGATGAGAGAAAGGCCTGTTAACGTTTCAATTTTGCGCAGTCTGTACAATAGAGACTGTCTGTGAAGGTTAAGCAGGCGGGCGGTCTGGCTGACGTTTCCGTGGCACTCATTGTAAGTACTGAAGGTGCCGATCAAGTCCATGTTGCGCTGCTGATCATATTGGATGAGCGGTTCGATGGCAGAGACGATGATTTCTTTCATTTCCTTGTTTTGGGCCAGGGTCAACAGCACCCGGTCCACCTTTGTATTCTCATACAATACCCGGTGTCCGGCGCCTTTTTTCTTCCTGCCGATTTGCAGGGCCGTTTGTGCATGGTCAAAGCCTGTTTTGAATCCTGCGATTGTTTCTTGCGCCCCTCCAATTCCCCATGAAATGACCACATCAGGCAGCAAATTCCGCAGCCGCCTTTCCACCAGGTCCAAAAAATGATGGGCAGGGTTTTCATTGTTTTTTGCCTGCACAAAAAGGGTTAATTTATCTCCTTGATAGGTCATCATTACTTCTTTTTCAAGCGACCCGGCAGCATAGTAAATTTCTTCCTCAATGTAGCGGATCATGCTGTCAAGCCAATGCTCGTACGAAAGGTCATACTGCTTTCTTTTTTTAAACAAGAGCTCCAGGTTCTCGGGATATCCCGCAATACAGACATAAGGAACCTTAAGATTAAATCCAAGCAATTTGGCTCTGGATTCCGCTTGCTCATCAGAAGTAAATTCACCTTTGGCCAATTCCTGTATAAAATCGCTGCGTAGGCGCATCTCGGTTTCTTCAATGGCATTTTGGCGAGACAGCCAAAGCGCGATCGTGGTAGCCGAATGCTCAAGCACATTTACCCGGTATTGAGTCAGGAAGTCTTCAATCTCCCCATCCTTTGGGAACAGTACAAATAAATATCCCTGAATATCTCCTGAAGCGTTCAGGATCGGCAGCCGCAGAATGGTCTCACCGTCGAGCTCAATCATTTGAAACTTTTGATACATGGGATCCTGGGGCAAAAGGGATGATGTTTTTTTTATCGAGATTCCATCCTTCAGGTTATAGTACTTCCATTTGTCGTCGGGATCCCCCGCTTCCGTACGGTCCTGGATGATTCCCGCACGGTCGGTAATGACGATCGGGCAACCGATCTGATTTTGAATATAATAAGAAATCTCCCTGAGGCTCGTTTCCTTGAGAATCAGCTGGAGGAGTTCCTGCTGGGCTTTTTCCGATTTCTCCCGTTCTTTATACTGGATGTCGTTGAGCTCCCTCAGCACTTCTTCTATAATGGTGGAAAAACGGACTTCCCAGGGGATTTCCATAATGATAAATTGATGCTTTTCAGCCAGCTCCACCACTTCTTTTGGAACGTCAAAGATATAACGCCCCAACGCAATAATCAATGCAGAAGCTTCGGAATGGATAATATCCTCTACAAATTTTTTAAATAATTGAATATCATGCCCGCAGCCGATGGCCGTACTCAGGACGACTTCGTTCTTACGCACAAAATTTTCCACCGGCATTTCAATGGCAGAAATCCACTGGACATGCCGTTCTCTAAGATGGGAGCTCCCGGTCCGTACCCTGGCATTTTCCATAATTTCAAGGCTTAACAGATCATTCACAGCTAACTTCAACCGCTCTCCCCCTCTGGCTGCAAGATTATTTTCTAAATATTCATATAGTTAACTATACCAAAACTTGCAGCAGGCGGGGATCATTATGCAGGATTATACATATTCAATATATGCTGAACAACAGTCAGATCCACATTATGGCCAGTGATAATAACGGCAATAGCTCCATCCTTGTACTCAATATGATTTCCCAGCAACGCAGCAATTCCGGTCGCCGCTGCCCCCTCGATGATCATTCGGTGATGGTCGATCATGAATGCCATACTCTGTGCGATTTCTTCTTCAGGTATCAATACCGCCCGGTCCATATATTTCTGGACCATGTCGAAGGTGTAACGGTTATCCATCCCAATGCCGCCGAGCAGGCTGTCGGCAAGCGTATCCTTTTCCGGCATCTTAATCGGTTTGCCCGCTCGTAAACTTTCATACATCACGGCTGATTCTACCATGGAAACGCCAGTGATCCCGATTGAAGGGTCATTCGTCTTCAGCGCCATACCGATTCCTGACAGCAGTCCTCCGCCTGAAAGAGGGACAACAACGTCCTTCAAAGCAGGGATATCCTCCAGCAGCTCAAGGCCGATGGTGCCCTGACCGGCAATGACCTCTGGATCATCAAAGGGTTCAATAACGGTTAACCCATTCTCCCTTTCCAGCACCAGACATCGTTCGCCCGCTTCATCCTGGCTCTCTCCGCAAAATTCAATGAAAGCTCCAAGCCTTTTCAATGAATCTACTTTTGCCTTTGGTACCCGGTTCGAGATGCAAACGGTCGTTTTAATTCCCAGCTTTTTAGCGACATAGGCCACTGCCATTCCATGATTTCCGGTGGAATACGTTGCTACACCCCGTTTTCTTTCCTCCTCAGTCAAGCTGAGGATTTTATTGGCCGCACCCCGTACCTTAAAAGCCCCTGTATCATGCACGGTCTCCAGTTTTAAATAGACCGGGCGGCCCACCTTTTCTGATAGAATAAAAGATTCAACAGCCGGTGTTTTGCTGATTATTGAACTCATCCTCTTTCTTGCTTCCCATACGTTTTGTATTGTCACATTCGTTTTTAGCTCTTTCATTTTTGTCCCTCCCTCTTAAAACCATCTCTACTTCGGATTATATAGTAACAATATTCTGTAATCTATTGTGAAAAGTGACTAGGAACAGGTAGAACTTTTACTACAGAATGATAAAAAACCGCCGGATTCCTCCAGCGGTTACTTCCATTCTTTTTATCGTCCATCCAGGACAATGGTACTGAGCGCAGGTACTTTAATGGTTTTGCCCATTACGATTCCGAGGGGTTTGTTCCCCGCCTCTTCGCCATTCGCCAGGACTCGCCATGGTCCGATCTTTGGAAGTGAGATCGTTTGAACGCTTGTGTTGGCGTTATAAACCACGACCAGATCCTTTGACCTGTCTTTGTTCGCGTGGCCTTTCAGATCATAGGCAACTGTATTTTTTGGTGCGGGCAGGAACTTGATATGGCTGCGGATGTCAGCAGCCGTTCTCATCCGGAAGGCAGGATGACCTTTTCGGAGCTTAATCAAGCCTTTCATATAGTCTACCTCTTTTCTGAAATCGGCACGGCGCTGCCAGTCGAGCTGGTTGACTGCGTCAGGTGACTTGTAGCTGTTATGGTCGCCGCCTTTCGTTCTCATGAATTCCTGTCCGGCATGAAGGAAGGAGATACCCTGTGATGTCAGGATGATGGATGACGCGAGCTTATGCATCTTTTTCCGGGTATCCACCGAGCTTTCTGGATTTGTCAATTGAAGCTTGTCCCACAGGGTGTGGTTATCGTGAGCTTCGACATACGTGATCACCTGTTCCGGATCCTTATAGGTCGCAATAGTGCTCGAATAATCGATCCCTGCTTTAACCCCTTCCTTGATCGCCTCTTCAGTATCCGGTTTTCCGTTCACAAATCCTTTGTCCGTATCTTCAAATACGCTCCCCTTTAAGCTGTCACGGATTCCATCGTTAAAATGGGCGATGCCATTCATTTTTCCGGCATTCTTTTGATTGGCTTTCAATGATGGATCAAGCGGAGTATTGAGATCCCATCCTTCACCGAGTACAATGATCGATGGATCAATCTTATTTAATGCCTTTCTGACTTGATTCATTGTTTCTACATCATGAATGCCCATCAAGTCGAATCGGAAGCCATCCAGATTGTATTCCTTGGCCCAGTAGCTGACGGATTCCACAATGAATTTCCTCATCATCTTGCGTTCTGAAGCCGTATCGTTTCCGACTCCCGTTCCGTTTGCCAGTGTTCCGTCATCGTTATACCGGAAGTAATAACCCGGCACGAGCTTTTGAAAATTTGATTCGTCTGCCGAGAACATATGGTTATACACAACATCCATAATCACCCTCAGGTTGTTGTGATGCAGGGTGTTTACCATTTGCTTCATTTCTTTGATCCGGACGGCCGGCTTATAGGGATCTGTTGAGTAAGATCCTTCCGGTGCGTTATAATTCTGCGGATCATAGCCCCAGTTAAATTGCGGCTGATCGAGCTTGGTTTCATCTACGGTTTTATAATCATAGATCGGCAAAAGCTGTACATGCGTGACTCCAAGATCCTTGATATGGTTCAATCCTGTTTTGACGCCTTCTGGTCCTGTTGTGTTTTCCTCAGCAACTCCCAGGAACTTTCCTTTATGCTTGATTCCGCTTTTCGGATGCATGGAAAGGTCTCTGACGTGAAGTTCATAAATGATGGCATCTTCCGGAGTGAAAGCTTTCATCCGTTTATGGAAGTGCTTTGGATCGGTTTTATCCAAATTGATGACGGCTCCTTTTTGGCCGTTTACGGTTACCGCACGGGCATAGGGATCAACCGCCTCGCTCCATTGGTTGCCGATTTTCACCTTATACGTATAGATCAGCCCTTCATGATTGCCTTTTAGTGTTAATTTCCACGTTCCGCGTTTGCTTTTTTTCAAAGGAAGATCTGTGCCCTTTTCGTCCTGCCATGATTTGTACATAACAAGCTTTGCCTCACTGGCGGTTGGTGCCCAAAGCCGGAACTTTGTTTCTTTTTTGGAATAGCTGTTGCCCAAATCATCTCCACCGTAAAAGAACTTATTGTCAAATTCCGGCGTGCGGACAACTTTGCCTGTTTGTACCTCTGCCTCTCCAAAGTTTTCTTTGGAAACCTTGTACACTTTAGTGAGATCCAAATCTTTGGAAATGATGATCTTCACCTTGTTTGTAAAGTCTCCCCCTTGATTGTCAGCGGGAACAACTTGTTTGATGGATGCACCGCCGGTAAGGCTGATGCCATGCTCTTTTATATCAAACGGAAAATTCGTTTCAAATGTAATCTCACGAAAACCATCGATGGATGCCTTTACGATTTTCGGTGTACGGTCCACCAAATCTTTATCGTAATAAAGGCGCTCCTGTCCTTGCGCAATCCATACCTCGGCAGAGCCGTCCTCCTTGAACTTTGTTACATAACGGTCGTTGAATTCTTTTTCGGCCCAATCATTGCCTGGTATGCTCTTTCTTACAATAAATCCAAGCTTATGAACGTCCTTCAGGTTTTCTATTTGAATTGTAGCTACTTTGCCGAATGCATCATCCTTTGTAAACTGAACCGCTTTTCCTTCACCATTCTCTGGCCATGTCCACAGATTCCATCCGTCGTATTGATTGTCGTAACGGAAATAGTGCACTTTCACATTGAACTTTTCATAGGCAGGTAAGTCACGGTACTCGCCATCAGGCGGCTCGGTATATGTGTTGTCATCCCCTGACTTGACCCAGACTTCCCCTTCCCCTCCAGCAATATCAATGAAACGGTCGCCTCCGTCTTTCTCCCAGCTGTCAGTGCGTACAATAAAGCCTACCTTTTTGTATGTACCATCGAGCTCAATCTCAGCCAGCTTTCCAAATTTGTCCTCCCCGGTAAACGGATAGGATTTCCCTTCTCCGCCTTCAGGAAAAACCCATAAGTTCCAGTCCTTCGTATTTCCCTCTGATGGCTTGTAATGAATGGTTACTTTTGTTTTCCCTGATGAATAATTCGTTTCTGCAAACGATTGCACAGAAAGGAATGAAAAAAAGATTCCTATCAGCAGTGTAAAAATGGAAACAAGAGAAACAAACCGCTTGATCTTGATCCCCTTCATATTCCCGTCCTCCCTTTAACATGAAAATTTTGGATTGCTATCACAACTTTACCACGATAAGGGTATAAATGAAAGCGCTTGCATAACAGATAGGTCAAAAGGCACAAAAAAACCGAAAAGAGATCATCAGCTTTTTTCGGCTTCTTCCTGCAGCTCTATTATTTTGTTTTGATAATAGCTCACCTGATCGGGATAGATTGCCAATTCCTGTTTTCCCTTTTCACTCATGGAGTAGATGCCCCGGGAAATTTTTTCAAACCATCCATAATAGTTTTTGCTTAAAATGGACAGCGTCTTGTCTCCCGTTCCCCACCCTCGCAGTGCCTTGGGAGTCAGCGGACCGAATTCCTGAAGAAGGCAGGCGATGTAAATGCAGGTTTCCATGTAGGCCGTGATCAGTTTGGTCTTGCTGCTTCCGCCGACATTGTAGTCCCCATTCCGGCCTTTGATTTCCTCGAGCAGCTTCGTCCGTCTCTTTTTATATCGCTGCTGGCTTTTCTTGCGGTCAAAGGCCCCGGGATTAAGAATGGTTTCCACCGTCGCACCTTTTTTGGTCAAGGAAACATGCAGCAGCCCGAGTTCCAGCCGTTTGATTAAGTGCAAAACATCATGCCACTTTTTTGAATTCCTTTTGTATTTGGGCTTGGGAACCGCTATATAAACAAAGTCGGTCAGCCGTTGCCGGTTTGTCGCCTGTACAAGCAGGTCCACGTTTAAGGTGAGCTTGAGTTCGACAATAACGAGATCGTCTTCTTTCATCATAGCGATATCGCAATGATGGACTTCACCGTACACTTCATATCCTTTTTCCATAAAATAGTCCCGAACAGGCATATACAGATCAGTTTCATAGCGTTTTTCTTTACTCGTCTTCATAACTACCTCGCTTTGGTGCCCATTATAATCGGTTCCCATATCTTTGGAAAGCTTTTTATCTCACCACTTTTCATTCCTTACATATTCTGTTAGTAATCACCGGGCGGCTGCCCATTGGCCCGGTACATGAATCGGAAGGGAGAGAAAAGATATGGGCGTTGAACTAACAGCGCTTCATTGGATTTATGTGTTTTTTATCTTTTTTATCATTGGCTTTATGGTCGCAAGGAGAGATACAACCCTCATCTGCATCTTGGGAATTTTCCTGATCGCACTCACTGCCACAGGCTCGTTAAGCGCCTCGGTAACCAGCATCTTCAACAGCTTCGCCTACGCCATCACTGAACTTCTCTCCACTATACTAGTCATCTCGATCATTGTGGCCATGAGTAAAACACTGACCGTTACAGGGATCAATGATGTCATGATCTCTCCTTTTTCAAAACTCATACGCTCACCGGCCCTCGCTTACTGGACGATCGGACTCCTAATGATGGTTATTTCTTTTTTCTTTTGGCCATCTCCCGCCGTTGCTTTGATGGGAGCTGTTCTGCTTCCCGTTGCCATACGGGCCGGCCTTCCTGCTCTCGGTGTGGCCATGGCCATGAACCTCTTTGGACACGGGATTGCATTGTCCGGCGACTTTGTCATTCAGGGCGCACCTAAACTGACGGCAGATGCTGCCGGCCTTCCCGTCAGTCAGGTCATCCATGCCAGCATTCCTCTTGTGATTGTCATGGGAGTCGTTACAACCTTGTGTGCCTTCTACTTTTTAAAGCGTGATTTAAAAAACGGCAAGCTCACAAGCGGCACAGGATTGGCAACGGCTGCCGCTTCCTCCAAGGAAGGCACTCTTCAAAATGGAGATCCTGCATTGCTTTCCTCCAGCCAAAAACGCTTTTTCGCATTGCTCGTTCCTGTTTTATTTGCCTTGGATGTTGTGGCTATGTATTTATTTCAACTTCAGGGCGGCGATGCGACCGCGCTGATCGGAGGAACCTCTATTGTCATTCTGCTTCTCATCTCGATGGCAGGGCACAAAGGAAAAGGACTGGAGAAAACAACAAGCTATCTTATTGAAGGCTTTCAGTTCGGTTTTAAAGTCTTTGGTCCCGTTATCCCGATTGCTGCCTTCTTTTACCTGGGTGATGCCGGATTTAACACCATCATCGGGAACCTTCTGCCCAAACACTCTCACGGGATCGTGAATGACCTTGGTGTATCACTCGCATCGGTTGTTCCAATGACAAAGGAAATCGGCGCGGTCACTTTAACGGGTGTTGGAGCCATCACTGGTCTCGACGGCTCGGGCTTCTCCGGCATATCGCTTGCCGGGTCCATTGCCGCATTGTTTGCCCATGCTATTGGTGCTGGAGCGGCGACCTTGACTGCCCTGGGACAAATCGCGGCCATTTGGGTTGGCGGAGGCACGCTGGTGCCATGGGCTCTAATCCCCGCAGCGGCCATCTGCGGAGTCGATCCTTTCGAACTTGCCAGAAGAAACCTGATCCCTGTTGCGATTGGGCTCGTGGTGACCACCATTGTTGCCATGTTCTTGATCTGACGATAAGAAGAAGGCTCCAAGAGTGAGCCTTCTTCTTTACATTTACAAAACATTTTCCTGTTTCATTTCCATTTTCACGCCAAATCCGTTATAATTCGCCCCAAGGGCAATTTTGAAAGGAGTGAAATAATGAAAAAGATTATTTCAATACTAATGATCGCAATGCTTGCCATCGCATTGACAGCTTGCGGTTCGGATGATAAAGACAAAAAGGCTTCAGATAGTAAAGACAAAGCAAAAACATCTCAAGCCGAAAATCAGAAAAAGCAAGAAGAGCAAATGAAAGAAATGCAGAAGAAAATGGATGCACAAAAAGTGGATGACAAGAAAGTAGTAGCCACAGTAAATAATGAGAAGATCATCGGCAAGGATTACAACATGGCGCTTTCTTCTTCACAAATGCAAATGCAGCAAATGGGACAAGACCCTTCCTCCAAAGACGCTGCAAAGCAAATTAAAGACCAGACCGTTGAAAGCCTGATTGGACAATCCCTTATCCTTCAGGATGCAGAGAAAAAAGGATACAAAGCATCAGATAAAGAAGTGAACGATCAGTTGTCTCAAACCAAAAAGCAATATAAAGATGAAAAGAAATTCGCAGCCGCTCTTAAGCAAGCGAACCTGAGCGAGTCAGATGTTAAGGGACAAATTGCGGACGGCATTGCTTCCCAAAAATATATTGAAAAAGAAGTTCCTGCTGACAAAGTGTCAGACAAGGAAATTCAGGATTACTACAACAAATATGCTAAACAAAGCACAGGAAAAGATCAAAAAGCACCAAAACTAGAAGAAGTAAAACCTCAGATCAAGCAGCAGCTTGAACAACAAAAGCAGCAGGAAAAACTCGTTAAAAAAGTTCAAGATCTGAAAAAGAATGCCAAGATTGATGTAAAAATCTAACTGCACGAAATAAGGATGGACTCCAGGTCCATCCCTTTTTTATGGTCTTGAATGACTAGCTGGAATTGAAGGGTCCAACGGAGTTACGGTCCCCTGGTGAAAATAAAGCTGCCATCTCCCATCCATGTGCTTCCATATGGAACTCCTCAATGTGTTTCGGTCTTTTGTCCGGTTACGGATGATATACGTCGTTAATACGATGTCAGGACCCAGCATCCGGACTTCAAAATTTAAAAGGGATAAATCATCCACGTCAAGATCCCCTGTCATACAGTCCTCTTTTCGTATTTGATACCCGGAACTGCCGAATTCCAGGAAATCATCGGCAAGCAGTTCATCCAGCTTTTCGACCGAAGTTCGAACATCGGGCCGCAAATGGCTCTCCTCCAGCTCTCTCATCTGTTCTTTCATGGCCTTTTCCATTTATCTCATCCCTTTATTCCGTATTCCTTTAACTATTCTTCTTCTAAAAGGGTTGTCCTTTGCGCTTCCCCTCTATTTTTTTAACAAGAAATCCATCCTGTCCACATATAGTCTAAAGACAAGCTGATGGAGGTGGAACATTTGAAAATATGGTTTGTTCCGAGAAAATGGATTTTATTGTTTATTTTATGTATTTGTATCGGACTTGGAACGTGGTATGTTGTAAAGCCTGATGCTGTTGAAACGACGGGATCACCGGCCAATGCAAAGCGGCTGACCATTAACATGGTCACAGGGGAATTCAAATCCACGCTGGATAACGGAAAAGAGATTGAAGCCTACCGCTGGGATCCAGGGACGATTTATATCCCGCATGATCAGCCGGTGACCTTGAGCATTTATGGTGTAAACGGCAAAGCACATCCTTTTTACATCGAGGGAACGAATGTGAAGGGGAACGTGGTAAAAGGCAAGGAAACGGTCCTGCATCTTCGCTTTAAAAAGGAGGGCATCTACCGGCTGATCTGTAAAACACACGCAGATATTTCCCACAACGGTCCCATGATTGCCTATCTGGTCGTTGATTGATTCAATGGAAAGCATTCGAAGCTGAATGCTTTCTTTTTTGTCATATTCCACTTATATACATTATATGGTAATATATAACAAAAAAGAGGGAGGGCTTTTGTGACAGGGCGAACGAGAAAGAATTATGCTGTAGCAGGTTGTTATGTAATCGTTGCTCTTTTTATTGCGTATATCGTTGTTCAATATCTGGCCTTTGGGCCAAAACAGGCAGGGATTGTTTCGGGGAAACTTTCGATTCCCGGATTTCCTTACAGCACGTGGCAGGTCTTTTTCTTTGTACACATCGCCACTGGATCCATCGCCTTGCTTACAGGTCCCTTTCAATTCTTAAGGTCCAGCCGGAAGGTGATTTCTGTCCACAGAATCATGGGCAGAATCTATGGGATATCCATTTTCGTCAGTGTCCCGGCTGGCATTTATCTGGCGTTGTATGCCACAGGCGGCCTTGCCTCTTCGATCGGATTTATTGTTCTGGATGTGGCCTGGTTTATGACCGCTTTTCTCGGCTTGAAGCGAATCCGCGAAAAAAAGGTGACCAGCCATCAGGAATGGATGCTGCGCAGTTATGCTGTGACACTCGTTTTTGTGACATTCCGTGTTTTTCTTCCGCTGCTTACCCTGGCTGGCCTGCCTATCTCTTTATCGTTCCCACTGTCCATCTATCTTTCAATGGCGGTTAATCTCGGATGGGCGGAATGGCACCTTCGAAGAAAGAAAAGCCGGTCCATACAGCCAAACATTTCCGCATAAAAAATGAAGGAGAAAAACAGGATTGTTTTTCTCCTTCATTCTATAGGTATTCTTTATACAACTGATTTACTTTTGCATAATAGTGGTTGGCATTTTTATAAGAAAACTTTGCCGAGTAATAAGCAGCCAGCTCTTCATACATTTCAATCAGATGCAGCCGGTCCTGCGTCTTTTCCAAAAATGGCAATGCTTCCTCTTCGATAAACTGCTGATAAGCTTGATCCTGGTCCTGATTGTTGACTTTAAACTCCAATTTTTTTAACCGAATATAATTGATCGTTATCTGGTTCTTGTCAATGGCTTGGAATCCCTTTTTTAGCCACTTTTTTGTTTCTTTTACTTTTTGCATTTTAAAATAGGTATGAGCGATAAGTGAGAGCGTTGATGCTGTATTGGATCCTTTCTTTTTTTCAAGACATTCTCTGAGCACAGCGAGAGCTTCATCATATTGTTCTGCCTGGAAATGGGAATGGCCCAGATTATGAAGGATTCCCGGCAGCATTCCATTCAGGGCAGGATTAAATTTGGACGCATTTAGTGCAATCGAATAATGAGAACGGGCACTTTCGAAGTCCTTTAACCGGCTGTAATTGATACCGAGAATAATATGGCAATCGACACTGCGTGTATAATTGGCTTCTGCATTGAACGCTTCCAGAGCCGTTATTCCATAAAACAGGGATTGTGAAAAGTAGCCAAGCCGCGCGCTAAGCTGGGCCAGCTGATAATAAAGTTCCTCATCATCAATTCGAAGTGTTCTCGATAATACATATGCTTTTTTGTAAAAATCCAGAGACAACTTATTATTCTCAATAAGAAATTTATATAACCCTGTGAATTGCAGGGTATAGAACTCAATCTCACTTGTAGACAGCTTTTTTACTTCAGCGAGCCGGTCAAGCAGCTCCCTCGCTTTTTCCATTTCATCAATATAGATATAAAATCTTGCCAACATGACATTATACAGGTTGACAAGCCCGGGATCATCCAGGCCTTTCATTCGGTTTTGAAAATCATTATATTTTTGTATGGCCACTTGTTCATTCCGGAATTTGATATCCTTGTACCAGATATGAATTTCCTTCTTCAGGTTATTTATGGCTTCTTCACTAACATAAGAATATTCAATACCCAGACGCTCACATAACAATTCCAGAATTTCCGGACTTGGGGTTATGCTGTTGTTTTCAATTTTACTTAAATAAGAAACCGAGCAAATCCCTTCACAAGCCGCCTTTTGTGTTAATCCCTTTTTGATTCTGTAAAAGAATACTTTCTTGCCGTCGATCAATGGCTTCCCCCTTAAATTTTCAGAGCAGATAATATTTTCCTAGTAGAAATATTACCACAACTTATACCAGGCAGCCAGTTCGCAAAATCAAAACTATGTAAAAGAAGGCTACATTTTATTATGGGTTGGAATGGATAGCAGCTTTTGATAGCAGTTTAGTAGTTCATTTAGCTCATTTCCACGAGTAATCGTTTCTTCACTTTGAAAACCCGTCTCCCTGGCTGAATGAATCATTTCATTACGCTTATGTTCAATTAATTCTATTAATTCTTGATTCAAAACCGGGCTCATGTCTTTCACTCCTGAATAATCGTTTCTCCCCCCATGATAAATCAAAATATACTCCATTAGTAGCAAAATTCGACATTTCCATGTTGAGAAAATAGAGCGAAAAACCCCCTCTTTTGAGGGTGATTTCAAGGGAAGTTTCTCAACCAAATTAAAAAAGCAGCCGTTTCTTTCGAAAACGGCTACTGATTGATCAACCTTTATAAACGTACAATGTTTGATTTTGCGATGGGCCGAAAGACACAGTACTCTTTTCCTTATTATTGTTGGAGCTCCATTCACTGGAAGGGACTTTTTCGCAGTTTTTCTTGATCCAGTCGTTGACCTCCTGATTTCCTTTGCCTCCCATTCGGCCGTTGCTGCTTCCTGAAATTAAGAAATATTTAATCTCTCCTGCTTTGACCATCTTTTCAAGGCTTTGTGGCGTAAGTGCAGGATCACTTCCAGAAAAACCTCCCATTGCCATTACCGCATAATCTGTATTTAAGATGATAGGAGCCGCAGATTGGGAACTTTCTGTGGCTACCAGATACTTTTCGCCATTATAATGTTTCTTTAAATAGCTGATCAGTTTTTTGTTCACTTGCTGATTCATTGGATTGCCTTTTTTCATTTGAGGCATTGCTGCGCGATTAAAGCGCTTGATGTTCTGACCGCTACCCGTATTGCCCCCGTCAGCCGGAGCACTTTCACCGTTCTCCCCAAAACTTTTGCTGTTTGGAGCTCCGCCTGGCATGTCACCTCTCGCCGACATGCCTGGGGGTCCTCCCATACCGCCGCCAAATCCAAGAGACGAAGGTCCTGCAACGGGTAATGACGAATTCCCGCTTTGAATCGTCAGCACGGTCCAATACAACGGTAAAACCAAAGCGAGCAGCAGCCCGGCAAGAGCAGCTTTAAAAGTGGGTATCTTTCGTAAGAAAAGCAAAGAGGCGGCCAGGATTCCCGCCAAGACAGCACCACCTGCCCAGCCAAGAGAAACTGATTCTTTGTTTTGGTAAACAATCAATGCTTCAAAAAGGAAAGTGATCAGGATACCAACAGGCAAAAGCCATTTCCCTGTTCCTTCCCCTTCTTTATACTGCTGCCATAACAATACCCAGCCGGTTCCAACGAGCGCAGCAATGGCAGGACCCATCATGCTTAAATAATATTGATGAAAGAATCCGGCGACACTGAAGAACACCATCATGGGAAGAAGCCATGCCAGCCAGAACAACGTCAACTTGTTCTGAATCGTAAATTCCTTTGTTCGCCTGAACTGAACGAGTGAGCCAATGACTCCGAATAATACCAATGGCAGGAGCCAGCTGATTTGTCCCGATAGTTCACTGCGGAAAAGCCTCAGAACACCAGGCGATCCTGTACCGAACATTCCGCCGCTCTGTGTCATTTTTTTCATTTGTCCATTCATATTCGGAGGAGCTCCTGCATCTCCATTATTCTGAGTAGAGCCCGATCCGCTTTGCTGGCCCTGTTTCTGGTTTTGATCTCCGTTCCCTTGTGGCATGCTCCCTTTTGCTCCTGGACCCTGGTTTCCTGTAAGCCGCGATATTCCGTTATAACCGAGAGCCAATTCAAGAACAGAGTTTGTCTGGCTGCTTCCGATATACGGCCGTTCGCTTTTCGGAACAGAATCCACGACAACTGCCCAGGACAGGGATACGCCTGCCAATACAACAGAGGCGATCACGAGATGAAGAATTCGTTTCTTCCAACTCACCTTAACACTTAAAAAGTAAAATAAATAAAAGGCCGGTAACACCATGTATGCCTGAAGCATCTTAATGTTGAAGCCAACTCCTACGAGCACTACGCTCAGAATCAGCCAGCCCACTTTCTGTTTCTCCACGGATTTCATAAGTGCCCATGCGGCAATTAGCAATGTTAAAATCAAAATACTGTCCACATTGTTAGTACGGACCACACCGACAAAAATGGGAGAACAGGCAAGAACAAGACTGGATATGAGAGCCGCACTTCGTCCAAACTTGGGTTTAATCAACACATACATCAATGTAACTGAAATGACACCTGCCAAAGCTTCCGGCAGAAGGACGCTAAAGTCACTGACCCCTAACAGGTAAGCGCTGGCTGCCTGTATCCACAGGGCCACTGGCGGTTTATCAACCGTGATAAAGCCGGCCGAATCAAGCGAGCCGTAAAAGAAAGCGTGAAAGTTCTGCAGCATGCTTTTCACGGCGGCCGTGTAATACGTATTGGAACCTGCATCTCCAAGACTGTATAAGTTTAATATTGCAGAAAACAGGACAATCAAGACTAGTAAGTAATCAATCTTCCATTTTCCGATCAGTTTCATCATACGGCCGATCCCTTCCTTTCCGTCGCAGAACGCATGATATTTTCGAGAAACGGATAGAGCTCGCTCCGTATAGGTTCACGCTGCAGACCCATTTCAATCATTGCTTTCATATAACCCACATGGTCTCCAATATCAAATCGTTTTCCTTGAAGCTCGATGGCATGAAGTGCCTCCGTACTGCACAATTTCCGCAGCGCGTCCGTAAGCTGAATTTCATTGCCTGCTCCTCTTTCAAGTGTTTCCAGAACAGGAAAGATGGATGGATTTAAAATATATCTTCCCATAACGGCAAGATTGGAAGGTGCTTCATGCTCTGCCGGTTTTTCTATCAGGTCAATGACTTTTCTGACAGGTCCTCTCCCTTTGTCAGGGTGAATCACCCCGTACTTGTGAAGAACCTCCCGTTCCACAGGCTGCACACCGATGACAGATGCTTCTGTTTGCCTGTGCCACTGAATCAACTCCTGCAATGCCGGGGTTTTGGACATCATGATGTCATCACCGAGCAGTACCGCAAATGGCTCATCCCCAACAAACTCCTGCGCGCATAACACTGCATGGCCCAATCCCAGTGGCTCCTTCTGCCGGATAAAATGAATGTTGGCCATGTTGGAAATCGCCCGGACCTCATCCAGCTCCCGAAACTTTTCTTTCTTCAACAGCTGCTGTTCAAGCTCAACCGACTTATCAAAATGATCCTCGATCGCTTTTTTGTTCCTCCCTGTTACAAACAAAATACTTTCGATTCCTGATTGCACTGCTTCCTCAACAATATATTGTACGGCGGGCTTATCCACGATTGGCAGCATTTCTTTCGGCTGTGCTTTTGTTGCCGGCAGAAACCGCGTGCCAAGACCCGCAACAGGAATAACTGCTTTTCTTATTTTCATGTATGTTCTCCTCTTTTCCACTCTTTTTCCTGAAAAACCAATAGCTTTGTGCCTGCAAAATTAATCACTGTTCCGACAACGGTAGCTCCCAGTTTGCTGCTGTAGACGCCAAGGTTTCCCTGCTTATGGAGCAGCCAGAGCATGAGCGCTGTAACCAGGAACGTAACTCCATTGATAAGCGCAAACCGGAAAAATTCCGCAAAATCAGCTTTTTCTTTCTGCTTGAATGTCCACGTGCGGTTCAAAAAATAACTGTTCATTACACCGGCACTGTATGAAATACATTGTGCCGCCATATATGCCAGCCCGGACCAGGCAAGAAGGCTGAAAAGACTGTAATCCAGCAGGGTATTCAGCACACCGACACTGCCAAACTTAGCGATTTCCGATACGTTCTTACCCATGGCGCAAAGAACGGGGCCCTGTTATTTCATGAGCAGATAACCCGTAGGTTTCCTTCACAATATAGAGCGGCCTGTCTTTTGTTTCATCATAAATACGCCCGATGTACTCTCCCATCATGCCCAGGATCATAAGAACAAACCCGCTGAACAAGAGCTGAATGACAACAAGAGAAGACCAGCCCGGGACGGTTGTCTCGGTAAAGAACGTTTGGAACAAAACAGCAAGCATATAGACAAAGCCAACAATCGAAAGCGCCATTCCTCCATAGCTCGCCAGCTTTAACGGTTTGTAGGAAAACGATGTAAGTCCGTCAACGGAAAGCTTGATCATTTTCTTTAATGGATATTTAGTTTCACCTGCTGCCCGTTCGTCCCGTTCGTACTCTACAGCAGTTTGGCGGAAGCCTACCCAGCTCACCAATCCGCGGACGAATCGATTCTTTTCCTGGATTCCCTTGAGCTCATCACACACTTTTCGGTCAAGCAGCCGGAAGTCACCCGTATCCACAGGAATTTCGATATCTGTCATCCTGCGCAGTGTTCTGTAAAAAAGGGAAGCCGTCTGTTTTTTAAAAAAGGTCTCTCCCTTTCTTGCGGTCCGTTTGGCATACACTACGTCATAGCCGGCTTTCCATTTTTCAATCATGTTGAGCATCAGTTCCGGAGGATCCTGCAGATCCGCGTCAATGACAATGACCGCTCTTCCTTTCGCATAATCCATACCTGCTGAAATCGCCACCTGATGGCCAAAGTTCCTCGAGAAATCAATCAGCTTCACATTGTAATCCTGCTGCCGGATCCTCAGCAGCTTTTCAACCGTAGAATCTCTGCTGCCATCATTGACAAAGAGAAGTTCATAGGATTCTTTTGTTGTGTCCATCACAGCTTTCAGCCTGTGATACGTGTGTTCAATGACTTCCTCCTCATTGAACACAGGAACCACAACAGAGTAGGTACAATTCCTCTCTCTTTCCATTCACATCTCCATCCTTTCCAAAAAAATCTTCCTGCTTGAACCACCGTTATGGATAGTTTAGAGAAGCAAGCTTAACTCTTCCTTAAGTTCATAAAACAAAATAAAAACCCAGATTTCCGTTGAACGGAGATCTGGGTTTAGTTACGTTTCATATACAATTTCTCCTGAGAGGTGCAGGTTATAGCCTTTTAACTGGCTAACCTGGGTTTGAAATTCGTGTGAAGTGATGGTGTCCCTCACGAGCTTAAGGAGGTTTCGGTTGTCTTTTAGCACAACCAGATCGTATTGTTCCTGGATCAAGGGAATAAAATCCACTTCAGCCATCTTGGCTACATTCTCAATTCCTACCCCGGCATCCGCCTGTCCGCCTGCAACGGCAGAGGCAATTGAAAAATGGCTGGTGTACTCGGTGTTGTATCCTGAAATATATTCACGGGAAAGCCCGGCGAGCCTCAGCTGTTCATCCAGCAGCACCCGTGCACCCGCTCCCTTTTCACGGTTAACGATGGTTACACCCGGTTTGGCGAGATCACTCCAGGTTTTAATTCCAAGGGGATTCCCCTTTTTCACATAAATGCCGGCAGTTCTGCATACCAGGTTGATCAAGGCAAAAGGTTCGCTGATTAAAATGCGCTTCACATACGGCACGTTATAGGTCCGGCTTTCACCATCAAATAAATGGACGCTCACAATATCGCACTGTCCCTGGTACATGGCCATTAAGCTGTTCAGACTGCCCATATACCACCTTAAAGGAGACGTGCCAAGCTTCGGTTCTAAATGCTTGCCAAGAAAATCAAGCACCATATCCTGTCCGCTGATGACCAGCTGTTCTCTTTTTGATGGAGGCTCCTTGCTTTTTTGTGGCTTCTGCACGGTTTTTGAGCTGTTTTTATATGCTTCAAGATCTTGGTCATCAATTCGCATCTGCCTGCCGACCCGATAAGCCGGCAGCTCGCCTTTTTTGATCAGATCATAGATGGTAAGCTTTGAAACTCTTAACCGGTCGGCTACTTCTTCTATGGTATATGATACTGGTTTATCCATACGATCCCTCCACGTTATTAGTGTATCTAATTTTAAGGAAAATGTATTCTCTCTCGCCTTAATAATCTTAGTTATAACTAGTTATAACTAATTATAATAAGTTATAATAAACCTACTTTATTTGAAATGAGGGATATGGAGTTGAAAAAAACGGTTTATCTCGTACTCTTTCTTTTTTTATTTTCAATTTTGTCCGCTTGCGGAGAGAATCAGTCTAACGACAAAAACGCAAGCAGCAAGAAAACGACAGAGCTGACGATCTCTGCTGCCGCGAGCCTTAAAGATGCCCTGACTGACATACAGAAAACGTATGAAAAAGAGCATCCAAACGTTAAGCTCCGTTTCAATTTCGGAGCTTCCGGCACCCTTCAGCAGCAAATTTCTCAAGGTGCTCCTTCAGATTTATTCTTTTCCGCCGCAGAAGATAAGTTTGATGTGCTGGTGAAGGAAGGAATGATTAAAAAGAGCGAAGGCATCAACCTTGTCGGTAATGATGTTGTACTGGTTGTACCGAAGGATTCAGAGGCAAAGATCTCGACATTCACCGACCTTTCGAAGTCTTCCATAAAAAAGATTTCCATTGGAACACCTGAAGCCGTGCCAGCCGGATCCTATGCCAAGGAATCCTTTAAAAACATGAAGCTCTGGAATACTCTACAGTCCAAACTTGTGTATGCCAAGGATGTTCGCCAGGTTCTTTCCTATGTGGAAACCGGAAATGTTGATGCCGGGGTTGTATACAAAACAGATGCCCTGATCTCAAAGAAAGTACAGATTGTTGCTTCGGCTGATCCAAAGACCCACAGTCCAATCGTTTATCCCGTCGGCATCATTAAAGACACTAAACACAAAAAAGAAGCAAAAGCGTTTTACCAATACTTACAAAAACCTTCAACCGTAAAAACCTTGGAGGACTACGGCTTCAAAAAAACAGCTGAGAACAAAAAGCAGTTCACGATGGGGTGAACTGCTTTTTGCGGTATACATAAAGTTTCTGTCCCTTCCATACACATAGAGGCAATAGGGATTTTCCTTTGAGAGGTGACGTCCGTGAATGTGAAAATTGTCAACCGAAAGCTGGCTGTTCATCAGTTCAATATCATAGGTGTGAGCATATCTTCTGTTTTACTGATCGGAGATGCTGAATCCATCTCCGCAGGATCCACCTTCGATACTCCCCCCACCTCTCTAGTGGTAGGCCCTCTTCTTGTGCCCATTCAGGGTACACTTGAGCCTGCCAGTCAGAGCACCGCACCTCCTGATACAGGGGCGTCCGTTCCATTGACACCTGCTCCTCCTGCAGCAGCCCCTCCATCTGGAGGAACCGCCCCTCCTGCACCTTCTGCTGGCAGCGGAGGTGCACCTGCCGGAACGTAAAAAAGGTAAAAGCCGGTTTCCATAGTAGGAGACCAGCTTTTACCTTTTTCATTTTCAATTATTGGTTGCCCTGCTTGACCCACTGAGCTACGTTTACGGTACGTTTCGCCTGGTGCTTCACCGCACCCTGAACGTCTTCAACCATATTGCCGCTCTGATCGACGGTAACACTTGTACCGTAAGGATTTCCTCCGGCTCCATAGAGTACAGGATCTGTATATCCCGGTGTGGCCACAATCGCACCCCAATGATACATTGTGGTGTATAGAGCTAATATAGTGGCTTCCTGTCCGCCGTGTGGATTTTGAGCAGAAGTCATGGCACTTACTACCTTGTTAACCAGTTTACCCTGGAACCAAAGTCCGCCTGTCGTATCAAGAAACTGTTTAACTTGTGACGGAACGTTCCCAAAACGGGTCGGAACACTGAAAATAATCGCATCCGCCCACTCTAAATCGCTTAACGATACTTCCGGAACATGTTTCGTTTCCTCGACATGAGCTTTCCAGGCAGCATTGGATTCAATTGCTTCAAGAGGAGCCAGTTCAGGAATCTTCAATACTTTGACCTCAGCACCTGTTTCTTTTCCACTTTCGGCAGCCCACTTCGCCAGTTGGTAGTTCGTTCCTGTCGAGCTGTAATAGATAACAGCCAGATTGATTGCAGCCATTCGTTTCATCTCCTTATTAAAGAGTACACTACTTTTCTTACTATCCTTAACATATCCTATAAAAAATAGTTTAAACCTCTATTTTTAGTTAATAAGTATTTGTAAGTATGTACCTTTAATATATTTGGAAATGATTTTATGCTTTTTTCCCTGTTCTGAGAATGATCACCTGATTGATATCATAAAAGTCCGCCGTTGGCTTAATATAGGCGATGCTTGTCAGGCCATAAGGATCGGGCTTCACTTTAACAATGGTTCCGATATCCAGATTCGGAGGCAATATTTCTCCCAGACCTGAAGTGACTACCTTTTCACCCTTTTTAAGATTCTTATTCAGAATGTCACGGACCATTAAATACTTATTGCTTGGATCAAAGCCGTTCAGTATGCCGTTTACATTTTTTTTGCCTTGAATGGTCGCGGAAATACGGTATCTTTTGTCTTTGCTGGATAGCAGTTTTACTTCAGAAAATGTCGGTTTAACCTGTGTGATCTTGCCGATCAATCCATCCTTGGTCACGACGGCCATGTTCTCCTGAACGTCATCATTACTTCCCTTGTCAACAATAACCGTTTCATACCAGTTTGCCGGATCTGCATCCCGGTGCATCACACTCGCCTGCAAAGGATTATATTGTTCCACTTCTTTTGTTTTATCTACAACAGCCTGAAGGTTTTTATTTTCCCGCTTTAACTCCAATTGCTGTACAGAAAGAGTTTCCTGTTCCTCCAGTTTGGCTTTTAACACATTATTTTCTTTTTCAATGGAAGCCATGTCTTTAACATTTTGGACAATACCTGAAACGGATCGCTGCCCCGGAATAGTAATATTCGTAAAATAATAGAGCAGCATTACCGCCAAGACAGCGACACAAACCAACAGCAGTAAAAATCGCAAACTAAAAAATCTCATGAATGAAACTTCACCTTTCACATTTATCTGTCAATAAATCTCATAGACGAAAAACGCTCTTCACATACGTTATATCGTAGCGAAAACGCCGGAAAATTTCCCCATTATCAAATGATTTACACACAACGTTCAAATTCAGCGGTAAAACTTCTACCATTGTACCATGAAATAAGAAAAATGGTGCCAGCCATCTTGGAAATTCGATGAACCGGCACCATTGCGTATGCTGACACTTTAATTTTCTTTTGATTTATGATGAAAAGGACACTTGCCTACAATGGGTTTAACATCGTCGCCGATAAAATATTGCTTCCATTCTTTGTGTTCAGGATCCCCGTAATGGCTGATATTGGGATGTGTTGGCAGGTTGTCCCATTTCTCTACCCTTTCCCTTACCTTTTCCCGGGACATGATTCCTCCCTTTGACGTTCCTTCCAGCCCTTCAAAGATACGTCTGGGCTGAAATCCCAGCACAAGGCTGTTTCCAAGATCCCGCGTTTTTCTTTGTTTGTAGGCAGGTGCGTTTCCAAACACAAAGAATGGCTCTCCTGCAAACGTGAAGTTCCACAAATAGTGATCGGGATCGATGGGTTTATCCTCAGGCCAGGGAACATGATCCTCTTCATGCATATATTGAAGCAGGTTCCAGAAATACTCTCTATAGTAAGGAATGGACTTCTCTTCAGTTTCCGGCTCCACAAATACAAATAATCCGTGCCGGATCAGTTTCGGCGCATCGAACAGTTCCATGAATTCTTCGACAGCGCCCGGCAGGTTGGACCAATCGTTCTGGCTAACATATGCGTAACGAAGCTCACCCTTTTTTTCGGCACTCATCCCGAAATAGCAGGGAAAGGTCTTGTCTGTTACCGTTTGATGAAAGTTCTTATACTCTTCAATCACCCATTTTGGCACGATTTCAGGTTTTGTCATATCTTCTTTCTCTAATAGGTATCGATTGGCTGTTTTCAACTTACCACTCCCAAGTAAAAATTTATTTATCGTTACACAGGAGTCGTTCCCTTATACCCAGTTAGTTAAACGGCAAGCATGCTAATTGGCATACCTTACCAGAGGCAATGTGCAGCAGCGGAAAGAGCCTCCGGATTTAATGATTTCCGATAAATCCACTTCAATGACTTCATAGCCTCTTTCCCGGAGCTGGCTGTTAACCTTCTTGTTAACGGGCAAACTGAATACCTTCTTATTCCCAATGGAAAGAACATTGGTGCCCAGGGTAAACTGTTCTTCCTTGCTTACTTCAATGGTGTCGTACATTTTGGATAGAATGTTCAGTTCTTTTTCTTGAAAAGCAGGAGGGTAAATCAATGCTTTCCGGGGAGAAAGAATATTGAAGACACAGTCCAGATGCAGATACTTTTTATCAAAAGGAATGGCCATCACGTTTTTTTCCGGTAGATGGTTGCGTAATGTCTGGATGGAAATATCTGATGTCCGGCCGCTTACCCCGACAAACACATTGTCCCTGTCGGCGATTACGTCTCCGCCCTCAATTTTCGTATCAGGCAACGGCTGCATCGTTGCCTTTTGGGAAATGAGCCATTTCTTCAATATTTCTACTTCACCTTTTCTAATAGAGCTTTCCATCGTAGAGAGAAAAACAGTGGAATCTATGGTAAATCCGATATCACGGGTAAATACTTGTTCCGGATATTGATGATCTGGTGGCAATTCAACAACTTCCACACCTTGATTGCGAAGCGCGTGTACAAATTCTTTATGCTGTGCGGAGGCTAAGCTTCTGTTTATATTTTCTGCAGCATAATGCCGTTGGGTTTCATTGATAACCTCTGAGATGGACATGTACTGTGGTTCACATACAATGACACGGGCAAGGGAATCATATTCGCTTTGGCATCTGATGCTTTCTGTTGGCTTCAATGCGATAGACATGTGGTTCCTCCGATTCTGTAACGTTACTTTTTTATTTCCCGTTGTATGCTTCGCTTTAAACATCAGACCAAAGAAAAGCAACTGTCAAAAGTGACAGCTGCTCTATTTCAGTTTATCTATTATTTTCTATCAGAGAACTTGTTTTTACAATGGATGCTATGATTGTATCCCAATCTGTACGATGCAGTTCATGGCCTGAGCCCTCAAGAGAAATCAATTGAGAATGAGGAATGGCCCTGGCAAGCGCCTTCCCATGCTCAAAAGGAAGAGCAGGATCTTCCGTACCATGGATTACTACTGCTGGAACCGCAATCTCACCCATTCGGTCGTAAAATTCTTCTCCACCACCCAGCAGCGCATGATTGAACCTGCTCTGCAGCTGCCGTGCCCGGTTCATTTCTCTTCCTGCCAACCGGTACATCCGTTCTTTTTCAAAGGGCTTGGAGCCGGCCAGTGTTCTCCAGCCTCCTGCCAGATACGAAATAACCGCATCCCGGTCGGACCAGTCTAAGGAAGAACCCTTTCCATGGTGATCAAGAATTTTTTGATCCATTGGCGGAAGCTTTTCCTGTTCTGTTCCAAACACACTTGAAGCAATGAGCGTCAGTGATTGGACGCGCTCTGGATTCCGAACGGCAAGAATCTGACCGACCATTCCGCCCATGGACATGCCGACAACATGAGCTTTTTCCAAAGCATACGCGTCCAGCACGTGGATGGCATCATCAGCCAGGTCGGTAATGGTGTAATTGGACGTCCCCGGTTCATACACAACAGATTTGCCCAAATCACGGTGATCGTACCGGATAACATATCTTCCCTCCGCAGCCAGCGCCGAACAGAAATCTTCATCCCACCAATCAAGCGAGGACATGGCTCCCATGATCAGTAAAATAGCCGGATCCTCCGGATTTCCAACGTTTTCTGTACAAATATCCATTCCATTACATGAAATTATTTTTTCCATCATAACATTCCCTCCGTACTTTTGGTATTCAACGCCGGGTCGATCAGGCGCAGAACTTTTACTCGTAACGGAGCAGCAGGTCTGCACCTATCATTATCTGACTCTCATCCATTTGATAATCATGACGTGGCAGCCTCCTTTTACTGAATACTAACGGGGAAATCCCCCTTTCACTATATCATGTTCTCCGGGAAAATAATCCAATTATTTCTTGCCTTTTTTGTATTCTATGGTCAATTTTGATTACTCTTAAAGGTTAATCATAATCTCAAAAGAATAGATATAGGCGGGGCACTTTAAGGAGGATTTGGTTTTGGACAGGAGGGTTTTTTTGATGGCTGATGAAATATTTGAGAATCCAAGACTCGCATCTATTTATGATCCTTTTGACTCTGACCGTTCTGATTTAGATGTTTACGAGTCTATGGTTAATGAATTTGATGCTCACACTGTACTTGATATCGGCTGCGGAACCGGAACGTTTGCCTGTCGTCTGGCAGTGAAAGGCTTCAAGGTTATTGGACTGGACCCTGCTGAAGCTTCATTAAAGGTGGCTAAAACAAAACAAGGTGCTGACCGTGTAAGATGGATTCACGGCAGTGCTTTCAAGTTTTCTTCTATAGAAAATACTCCCTATAATATATTGCCGTTGCAATGACCGAACAGATCGTATAGCCAACTGCTGTATAAAAGGAAATACCGGGAGAAAAAGCCTTTTTCTCCTCTTCTCCTTTTATTCCTGTCTGCGCCTGTGCCTGAAGTCTCGCGGAGTTGGAGAAGAACCCTCCGCTTGACGTAAAAAATTTCAGTATGACAGCTGATGCCAGACCTGTGATGAACGCCACATCGATAAATGAAACCTTTGCCGCCCATGAACAGACAAAATTGAGTACGATGTTTCCTACTAACGTAACGATAAACGTGCTGATTGGTTTCTTCATTGTTTCGCCTCCGCATACCTCATATCTGATAACATCACAGGCACGACAAGGACATCATATCCTTCTTTTACTCCCGTGCAGCCTTCGAGCTGTATTGTGGAGTCACTGAAGGCTTTGCATTCATACGTTTTCGGTTCGCCAAGAGCAGGCACCGTATTTTTGTAAATGATTTTTTTTCCGTTATATTCAATTGTATTCTGATAAACCTTGTCGCCAAGAAAATAATGGATGGTGGTCTTAAAAGGCTTGCCCTGCTCTTCTTTTTTCTTGAGACGCAGCATGTACTCAAGATTTTTGGTTTTGCTGTCAGGAATCCACTTTTCATTTAAATACGACACTACTTCTCCCTTTTTAGTCGCCTCTTTCACAATTTGTTGTTGTTTCATCTCGGTTTTAGTTATGGTTTTTCCTGAAGAAGGATCGAGTTTCCCTTTATGATCCGTTACAATGGTGGTCGTTAAAAAGAAGAGCAAGGCGCAAACAGCCAGACTGACAGCCGTCATAACCACTGGACGTCGGCGTTTTGTCCTTTTTTCTGTCTTCATGCTTTTGTATCGCTGATGAACGGTCCTCCGGTTACTTTCATCATAATGGTGGCCGTTGAAGACCGTTGTCTTCATATGATTCCGTAAATCTTTGAGCTCTTCCATTTTACTTCCCTCCTTTGATCGCATCTTTCAGCAGCAATCTCGCTTTCGTTAATCTGGATTTGATCGTACTCAGATTGGCATTAAGTGTATCGCTGATTTCCTGAAGGGTCAGTTCTTCATAATAGTATAAAAAAATAACTTCACGGTACTTCAATGGCAGTTTAAAAATGTGCCGATAGAGCATATTCTTCTCCTCTCTGTATACGGTGGATTTTATGCGTCACCATGGAATACCGGTAATGCGCGCTTTTAATATAATCCTTGCAGTGGTTGGCTGCGATCTTGTACAGCCATGTTTTCAGCTTGGCCTCCCCTTTGAACGTATCTGCCTTTTCATAGACCTTCAAAAAAACATCCTGCGCCAGGTCCTCGGCCAGATTCCATTCCTTCACATAGGTATAGCAAAGATACAGCACTTCGTTTCCATAGTCCTTCATGACTTGTTCCATCATTTCTTCCTGTGTCATTGCTTCTGTAAAGTCTGGCTTTCTATCAAATGACAGTATGTGCATAATTTCACTCCCTCTGCCCCTCTCTATTACTATAGACGAAGAACACTTGGAAAAAGTTGATAATTTCAAAAAATCCCACAAAAAAAGGACCCTGATCAGGATCCTTACTTTTAAGAATGGCTTTTTACTTTTTCTGCTTCGGTTTTTTCGCTTTCCCAGCCTTTGCAGATATCCACCCATTCTTTGGCTGAGGCGTATGTAACCAATTCCTCACAGGTCAGCTCAATGGCAGAGTTTGAGCTGCCGCATGCCGGAAAGAGCGTATCAAAGCGCATCATGGATTCATCGAGATACACATCGAGATCATTTTTCAAACCGAAAGGACAAACTCCTCCGATCGCGTGTCCGGTTTGGTCCAGGACCTCTTCTGGTGAAAGCATCCGGGCCTTGAATCCAAAATGCTGGCGGAACTTCTTGTTATCGATCTTGGCATCTCCTGCTGCCACAACAAGGATTGCCTGATCGCCCTCTCCCCTGAACGAAAGGGTTTTCGCAATCCGTGCAGGAATAACGCCTATCGTATCAGCCGCCTCTTGCACCGTTGCACTGGATGCGTCAAACTCCATTACGTCTTGTTCACGGTTGAATTGTTTGAAATGTTGTCTAACACTATCAATGGCCATTTCTATCATCCTTTCAAATAGATATTTCTAGCATCTTATCATTTTTATTAAAATATATCGAAAAAAGCGGATCACGGCTTAAAGTGCTGCAGGACGGTCCCTTTCCCTCCGGATACCTCCACTTCTGCCCAGGCACCGTTAATGAATGTAACCTGCGGCGGCACATGTCCGCAGTCGATGTCATAGATGATCGGGATCTGCAGCTCTTTTGCGAGATCTTGATAAACATCTTCAACAGTGTAGCCGCCCACTGGTTCATTGGCAGCACTTCGGCCAAATAAAATTCCAGAGCACCCGTCAAACCAGCCGGCCAGCTTCATTTGCACCAATGAGCGTCGAAGATCGGCCGTATTCAGCTCACAATTCTCCAAATACCAAATCAATGGTTCGCCAGGAATATGTTCTTTCTTAAAACCTTCAACATGGCCAAATGGAGTGCCAACTAGATGACGGATGACATCAATACATCCACCCAATAGACGACCTTTTATTTGTTCAGTCTGACCGGATACCGTTTTCCATTCGGTCTTTTCTGTCAGATGATAGACATGAGACGAAGGATTTTCGTGATCCCATTTTTCCTGATACTTCCTAGAGGAATGTTGCAGCACCGAATCACCTTCTGGTACGGACAATACCGTTTCCCACATCGCTGTTGTGGCATCCGTTTCTTCTCCCCTCAAATCGATCAGGTTTGTACCGTGAGCCGTTGCCATTCCTGTAGTTAAAGTAATCGCCAGCAGCAAAACACTTATGTCAGAATAACCGAGGATCCATTTTGGTTTTTTTATGGAATAATCAACGAAAGGCAGCATTTCGATCAACAGCTCCCCGCCCCAGGGAGGGATAATGATATCGATGTCCTGTCCTTTCATCATGTCATTGAATTCTGCGGCTCTTACTTTTGCATCCGCTGACTTTGCCTTATGCTGCGTCCATGGTGTTTTTCCGCAAACCACCTTGTAACCCGCTTTTTCCATTCTCTCCATTGCCTGATTCAGCAAAGGGTGAAGCGCGTCGGACAGACCTGAGGATGGGGCGGTAACACCAATTGTTGTCCCTTTTTCTAAAGACGGATAGGTAATCATGTGGTTTCCTCCTTTTAAAGGCTTTTATTCATGACCAGCCGGTTTTCGTTCACGTGGTATCCGTTTTTCTCATAAAACGTTTGGGCAAGCCCCTCTGATACGGTTAACAAATAAATACTCCATACTCCTCTTCCTTTTAATTCATCTTCAAGGAGTTTTAACATTCTTGATCCATAGCCTTTTCCTTGAATCTCTGAGTTCACGCAGCATTCCGCGATATAGTACGTGAGTCCCTGAAAGGTTCTCTTGCTGTTGCCTGCAATGAATCCCACCAGCTCCTCTCCTTCATAATACATAAATCCGAAAAACTTCGGGGTATTCACAAGATCGCGCAGTCTTTCCCCTGCCGTTTCATTTGTCCAGCTCTCGTTCCAGGGTTCACGGTTGAACACCTGCTGATAAAGCGAAACACAGCGATCCATATTCTCATGGGTCATTAAAACAGTGGTGAGCGACACTTTGGTTCTTCCTTTCGCTTTCGCAATGGAAATATTCCGTCTATTATAGCAAAAAAACGGTCAAGTTGTTTAATTGAACCGCTGCATTTTAAAGATATTCGACTCCCTTTTTTGAAGCATCCATTTTGGCAAAAGGCATAGCGGACATGGTTTTCACTACAAGTACTGCAGAAAAAATACCGAGCAGCCCGCCTGTCACCACATCCACGGGGTAATGCACTCCAACCCAGACCCGGAAGATGGCCACGCAGCACGCGATGAACATCCAGATAGCTCCTGTCTTCCTTTTGAAAAGCAACAAAACCATACAGACGGAGAAAAAAATAATCGAGTGGTCGCTTGGAAAGGAGTTATCAATGGCGTGTTCAATCAACTGGTTCACATCCGGCAGTACGGAAAACGGCTGATGATGAGAATAGAACAGCCCTGCCAGCCTCCCGAAGATCTCTGCCACCAGACAGCTTACGATTGCGAAAACCACCATCACCCGATTGCGCTTGGAACGGGTCAAAACATAACCGAATAACACGATTCCCAGAATATACAACATATACTCTGCCATAAACACCATAAAGGGATTTAAAGCAGACAAAGGATCCGCAAGCTGATTAATGCTTCGAAACGTCTCATTATTAAATTGAGTAAAATCCATTTAGTACCCCCTGTAATTTTTTAAAATATCCTTTTTCTTTTTTCTCTTTCTAATTTATAAGAAAAGTTTGTGATTCGACATCGAGACAACTTACAACTTTCTCACAATGTTGTAAGGTCCTCTTTCCAACTATTTAGATACATTCGCATATCGGCCATTAGTTACCTTCATTAAATCTTGAGGAGACAATTCTACTTGATGACCGATTTTTCCCGCGCTTACAATGACCGTTTCCAGCTCGGCTGCTTGCTCTTCTACAATTGTGGAATAGAGCTTTTTCATCCCGATCGGTGAACAGCCGCCACGAACATATCCTGTGACAGGAAGCAGGTCTTTGACCGCCAGCATCTCTACTTTTTTCTCGCCAGCTGCCTTTGCTGCTTTTTTCAAATCCAGCTCCGCTTCCACTGGGATTACAAAAACGTAATATTCTTTTCCTGCCCCTTGTGCAACCAGTGTCTTGTATACGGTTCCCGGCTCTCTTCCGATTTTGCGGGCCACAGACACACCATCTATTTTTCCATCATCCGTACTGTAATTCATTGATTCATAGTCTATTTTTTCCTTGTCCAGAATTCTCATCGCATTCGTTTTTACTTTTTTCATAAAAATCTCCTCCACTTGCTTGTATTCTGCCATTATAATGTACGGCTTACTTCGGTGCCGTTCCTGTTTATACACCTGCACGTTCGTAAATCACCTAAAAGAAAAGCACCTCGAAATTTTAGACGCTGTCTAAAATTTGTGGTGCAGTACACGAGCTTGGCTGTTACTTTACCTTTTTGGATAAATCAATTAATGAAATATGTTTGATACTGTATGCAATCAAAGATATAGCAGTTGATGTGAGCGCAGCCACACCTATGACAGTAAGTATTCCATATTTATAGTAACCACCAAATATTAACATGAAAATGAATGTATATCCAAACCCTTTTAGAAGAAAAAATGGCTCTAAAAATTCATAATGAAAACCCCTTAAGCGTTCTTACTTAGTAATGTACGCTAATTAGCACCATATTCCCTTCCTTTGATTATAAATCCAGTCACCAATACTGATTTTTTGTCGTATTCTTAAAAAAATTATAAATTTCAAAAATTTCATTTTATTTTCTATACATTTTTGTATAATAAGTTTATAAATAGATCCGTGCTATAAGCATTAAATCCTTTCTTGAATGGATGGTTTTTTAATGAAAACGCCTTTTTACTTTTATTGGTTTGCTTCAACGAGCATTTCATTAGCGGATGTCATCTATATTATGGTGATTACAACTTTTATATATCAACAGACAGGTTCTGCTTTTCAAGCTTCATTATTTCCTCTCCTGAAAGCTTTAGCTAATTTTGCTGCTGGTTTTACTGCACCACTTCTATTTGAAAAAGCTACGTATTCAAAATTATTGGTATCACTTCAATTGTTGAAAGCGGCTCTCTTAACTGGGTTGACATTCAATTTTTCATTCTTTACTTCAAGTATCACCTTTCTTTTGATTTTTGTGTTATTCATATCCTTTATTGAAGGATGGGGCAGTCCTATTTTGAGTTCAGTGGTACCTAAACTGATTGAAAAAGAAAACCTGGTCAAGGCAAATAGCTTATTGTCGGTGACCAGCCAAACCGTACAAATCGCTGGTTACACTTTTACTGGATTTATAGTCGTTAAAATGGGACATATGCCAACACTCATTGGAGCTGTTATTTTGTTGTGGCTCGCTACCATTAGTTTAGGCTTTACCTCTGGTTCAATCAAAACTGAGAGACAGCCAAAAATAGTTCAATCCAAATGGGCTACTTTAAAAGAAGGATGGTCTCTTTTGTGGCATAATCAGACATTAAAATTGGTGACCATAATGGACCTAATTGAAGGAGTTGCGGGAACAATCTGGGTAGGTGCCCTTACCTTGGTTTATGTAAAAGAAGTATTGCATCAAGATGCACAATGGTGGGGGTATATTAATTCCAGTTATTACGTTGGTACTATTCTCGGTGGTTTCTTTACTTTTTGGTTAGCCAGAAAAATTCAGAACCATTTAGTGATCAATATGGCCATTGGTTCTTCGCTTTTTGCGTTATTCACATTGTTTTATGGCTTGAGCAGCACGCCGATACTTTCTCTGGTTCTTTGTGTCTTAATGGGTCCCGCCTATCAACTTAGAGACGTATCTCAACAAACTGTTATCCAAACGAATGTGGATAATCAAATTCTTCCTAAAGTATATGCTTCGAGAAGTATTATTTTATCGACTGTAACAGGAAGTTCAATTGCTCTTTTTGGTTTTATTGCAGATTTCCTCGGTATAAGATGGGTTTATATTCTTGGTGCTTGTTTAATCGCATCATCCGCTTTTTTGTCTTTTACTTTAGTTAAATTCCAAAAGGCCCAAAAAACGGGCCGTGATGATTTATCGGTTTTATGAAGTAAACATCCGCCGGTATAAGTGCGGTTACATCAAGAATCGAGCTGGATTTGTTTATCATTGCTCTTCACATTCATCAATAACCATGATATACTAATTTTTGCGATGAGCTTATTTTGCATAAGACGAGATTGACCCGCCGATTTTAGGCAATGCACAATGTGGAGTGCTGTCTCTCGCCGCAAAACGCCAAAAAGACGTTCTTTTAGGACGTCTTTTTTCTATTTCATAATCCCTTTAAACCACTATGACTTAAATGGCATTCCCTTTTAGTGACACCTTCTGGACTACCGGCATAATTCTTCTACTTTAACACCTTCTCTTTTAAGTTCGATAACATCCTCTTTCAGCTTTGCTTTATTTAACAATGCAGGTACATATTCTTTCACAAACTTCCCGCTGCTTTCATGCTCCCAGCCTGTCCATACTAAACAGTTGTGCTTTTTTTCCAGAATGAATCAAAAAGCCCGGCATTCCCTGCCAGGCTTCTCAACTTTCATTACTGAATATCATTCTTGTATTCCATATAAACCGCATGGGTCACGAGGAAGTCTTCGATGCCGTGCTTGCCGTCCGCACCACCCAGTCCGGACTTTCTCTGGCCGGCATGATAGCCCTGAATCGCTTCAAAGTTTTCACGGTTCACGAATGTTTCTCCATATTTTAATTCATTCGCTGCTCTCATCGCTTCATGCACGTTCTCTGTATAGATGGAAGATGACAATCCATACTCTGAATCATTGGCCCATTCAATGGCCTGGTCAAGAGTGTTGTATGTTACGACCGGCAAAACAGGTCCAAAAATCTCCTGCTGGATAATTTTCATCTCCTGAGTGACGTTCGTAATAACTGTCGGTTCATAAAAGAACCCCTTATCCATATCGGCACGCTTGCCGCCCGTTGCCACCTTGGCTCCACTGCTCACGGCACTCTCCACCATTTCATGAACGGTTTCCAGTCTGTCCTGGCTGACTAGCGGTCCCATTTCTGTACGATCTTCTGATGCCTTGCCAACGGTGATATCTCTCATTGCGTTAACCATTTTATCAACAAACGCATCAGCCACACTTTCATGAACATAGACTCGTTCTGCGTTCGTACAAGCCTGCCCGGCGTTCGTGATTCTTGAAGTCTTGATCTTGTCCACAGCCAAATCAAGATCTGCATGCTGAGTTACGATAGCCGGGGCTTTGCCGCCAAGCTCAAGGTTTACCTTCGTAATATTTTTTGAGGCAGCTTCCATAACTTTTGACCCGGCACCAATACTGCCTGTCATCGTCACGATGCCTACTTTCGGATGGGAGGCCATCGCATTGCCGATCACCGATCCTTTACCGGTAACCAAATTGTAAACACCGGCCGGAATCTCCTCTTTCATGCTGTCGATGAGCTTAGTAAACTCGACTGCCGTGTTCGGGGTTTGCTGGCTCGGTTTCAGGACAATGGAGCATCCCGTAATGAGTGCGGTCGCAACCTTTCTTGCCAAAATAAACACTGGAAAGTTCCATGGAACAATACCGGCCACGACACCAATTGGCTTGCGGTAGATCAATATATTTTCATTTGGCCGGTCGCTGGGGATTATTTCCCCTTCAATGCGGCGCGCCCATTCAGACATATAGTGGAAATACTCAATCGCTGTATCGACCTCCATGCTGGCCGCATCGTACGGTTTGCCCTGTTCTTCAGACAACAGCTGAATGAAGGTTTCTCTTTTCTCCTGAATCAAATCCCCCAGCTTTCGGACTGCTTTTCCGCGCTTGAAACTCGGAACCTTTTCCCATTGCTTTTGCGCTTCAAACGCAGCGTTTATTGCTTTATCAACATCTTCTTTCGTCCCGTTATAAATAGAAGAGACCACCTCTTCGGTTGACGGGTTTAGGATATCGATCGTCTCATTGGATGTGGAAGGTACATATTCACCATTAATGTAAAGCTTATGTGGTTGCACTAAAAAATCCTCCCTTACTTCTTTTAAGTACATCCGTTATCTTCCACATTTTAGATATCATGAAACATGAGGGGTGTTTTGAAATATCCACTGTCAGGCATGTCCTGTCCATCAACCCGCATAGAATTAGTGAAGGGACAAGAAGGAGTGGCGGGAATGAAGGATTGGGTGATATTTATTCATTTTATCGTATTGGGATTAAGTTTGGCCGCACCGGTCGGGCCGATGAATATTGAAGTCATGAGACGGGGATTAACGGAAGGGTTTCTAGCCTCCTGGTGTGTGGGACTCGGCGGATTGACAGGAGATGTACTGCTGCTTTTAGGCATTAACTTTGGCCTGGGGGATTTCATGCAAATATCAGGTGTGCAGATCAGTATGTATGTAATCGGAATCGTTCTTTTAACGCTATTATGCTGGCAAAGCTTCAGTCATGCTTTTCAAAAAAAAGAAAGCGAATATACAGTTTCTAAAGAAATCAGCCCAAAAGGCGCCTATATGACAGGGTTCATGATTTCCATTGCCAATCCGATCAGCTTAATTTTTTGGTTTGGAGTATTCGGTACTTCCCTGCATGTACTCACTGCTACCCATTCAGTTGCTTTTTCTGTACTCTGCAGCATTGCGATACTACTGGGCTTATTTTTATGGAACCTTAATCTGGTGTTCACCGTTCATTTTTCCAAAAAGCTGATGAGCGTGAACGTGATGAGAACCATCATGATTTTGGCTGGAATGTGTCTTTTGGGTTTCGCTTGCCATTTTTCCTATCAATTATATAATTTAATCCTATGAATTTATTCGCAGTAGGAGGATTGTTATGGGAAATGTATGGGATGCTGAGGTCGTCGTTACCCCCTTGCTCGCCAAACAGCTCATCGAAGCTCAGTTTCCACAATTATCGCCAGCCCGTGTGGCTGAGCTTGGCAAAGGATTTGACAATACGGTCTATGCCGTAAACGACCAATATGTATTTCGGTTTCCGCGCCGCTCCATTGCCGTGCCGCTTTTGAAAACAGAAAACGCATTGCTTCCACTACTGGCAGAGGTATTGCCTATTCCCATTGCCACTCCTTGCTTTTTTGGCTGTCCGGAACCGGGCCTGTTTCCGTGGCTGTATACAGGCTATCATCTTCTTCCCGGACACCCACCAGGGAATTTATCTTATGAACAGCGGGTGAAATCAGCGGCTCACCTTGCAATCTTTCTAGGTGTGCTCCACTCTTATCCAGTTGAAAAAGCATTAAAAACAGGTGTGCCCTTTGATGAACTGGACCGGCTGGATGTTCACAAACGAAAGCCAAGGCTGCTTGAGTTTTTAGAGAAAATAAGATCGCTTGGTTTGTACAGTGAGGTTGATGAGTTAATACGAATCGCCTTACGTACCTCTACTCATGACATTAGCGGACAAACCATCCTTGTCCATGGGGATCTGCATATCCGCAACATGATTGTTAATAAAGAAGGAGTAGTAGCTGGTATTATCGACTGGGGCGATGTTCATGTGGACCACCCCGCCGTGGATTTGTCCATCGTTTATAGCTTTCTTCCTCCAGAGGGCCGGGATCGCTTTTATCAAATTTACGGTGAAGTCACTCCCGAGACCAAAGAACTTGCCCGGTTTAAAGCTCTTTACACCACAGCCGTTCTCCTGCTTTATGCTCATGACATGAAAGATTTGCACCTGCAAAAAGCTGCTGCTCAAAGCTTCGACCTTCTTCGAAGCTGAGCGGCAGCTTTTCTTTTATAGTGGAAACCGCAGGATAACGGTCGTTCCCCGTCCTTCTTCACTTTTCAGGTCAATGGTCCCCTCATGAATCTGCATAATTTTCCTGGATACCATCAATCCGAGACCAATTCCTTTTTCTTTATTGGAATAAAAGGGTTCTCCCACTCGGTCGAGACGCTCAGCCGGCATGCCCTGGCCATTATCTCTGATGGTTATATTCACCTGATGCTCTTTCACAAAGGAAGATATCCAAAGTTTACCGCCATTCGGCATGGCGTCTGAAGCATTTTTGAACAAATTTAACATGAGCTGGCGAATGTTTTTTTCATCGCATTTGATAAAAGGAAGATCAAAATTCAGGTCTGGAATCATTGTAATGTTTTGCAGAAAGGGCTCTTTCTTCATTTGTCTCAGAAAGTCTTTCAATATAAGGGATATATTTTTCTTTACAAGCCTTATTTCATGGTGCGGCTTCGCAAGGATTAAAAATTCATGAAGAATTTGCTCAATCGTTTCAAGCTCAGACATGATAATTTCTTCATACGGGATATTAACCGTATGTTGGTTCATTTGCAGAAACCCTTTAATTGTCGTTAGAGGGTTTCTAATTTCATGCGCAACCCCGGCAGCCAGCTGACTGACAATCTCGAATTTCTCCGTTTTTTTAATCTGTTGTTCCTTTTCTTTCAGATCGGTGATATCCTCCCAGATGCTGACGTTTTTGAAAACCTTATCTTTTACCGGAAATACAGGATATCGCCGCCAGCGGATCCAGCGCTGTCCTCTTTTGGGATGGTTCAGCCGGTAGTCAATGTTAATAATCGTTTCCGGACGTTTTTCGCCGGTAGAGCGTACAGCTTCCTGATCCTCCGGATGAATGCATTGCAAGGCGAGCACCGGGTTATTCAGAATCTCAGCTAAGGGCTTGCCTAAAATATCTTCTCCGCCAGCGCTAAGAAAATAGATTTTGGAGAAGTCCGGTGAATGGATGCAAAAGCTCTCCTTAGCATTCTCCGTTATTTCACGGAGAATTTCCTGGCTTTCCTGCAGTCTCTGGAGAACGTTCTGAAGCTCGGTGTAGTCTTTTAAAAACACGGCAACACCGTTGTCCGTTGGATAGGTCCGAATATCAAAATATTTGTCGAATGTATCTGAATACACTTGAAAATTGCATGGAACTTGTTGTTCGATGGTTTTTCTGAAATGCTCTTTAAAAGGGTGCTGCAGAACAACCGGGAAAGCATCCGATATTACCTTGCCCAGCAGCTCTTCCGCAGGAATTTTCCACATTTTCTGGAGCGGTTTGTTCATGTATGTGAATCGTAATTCCTCATCCAATGTATAAAAGCCATCCGTGATGCTTTCAAGAATCGTTTCACACCGTTTATTGGCTTCCTTCAATTCCGCTGTTTTTCTTACCAATTCCCACTCGATCTGTTTACGCTTGGAGATATCTCTTGTTACCGCACTTAAGGCAATTACATTGCCATTTTGATCTTTAACCGGAGAAACGGTAACGCTTACATTTAGCAATTCTCTATTCTTTTTAAGTCTCTGTGTTTCAAGATTTGCAATTTTTTGGCCGGTTTTGGCCACTTCCAAATAATGAAGGAAACTGGGATACAACAACGGGGGCATGTTAGGCAAGGTCCGTCCAATCATTTCATCCTGTGACCAGCCAAACAATTCTTCAAAAGCTGGATTTATAGCCAGTACATTGGTTTCAAGATCGATCATAACCGCAGGGTCCGCTTGCTTTTCGATGACGGATTTGTGGAGTTCAAGCGCGGCTTTTCCATCACTAATCGGCGAGAGAATACCTTTTAAATACAACAATTGATTATTAACAATGGTTCCATGGGTCCATTTCACATGTCTGATATCCCCTGTTTTGCCCATAACCTTGCAATCAAAATGGGCGTATTCCGAAGAACGGAGCCCACTGCTCCAGCGTGTAAATTGCTCATGCAGTTCAGGTGGAAAAAAACTGATTAATGGCCGGTGAAGGATCTCCTGTTGTTCATAGCCAGTGAGGTTATTCCAAGCTGAGTTCGTCTGTTGGATCATGCCTTGTTCATTGCAAACAATATATATTTCTTCGGATACTTGAAAAAACCATTCTGCATTCAACCTTATCCCTCCCTTTCTTCTAATCATGAACCACAACTCAAAAAAATTCATCCTCTATTTTTTTACAATTAAACCTCCCCATTTTCTGTATCGACCAAACCTTTGAGGTGTCAATTCCCATTAAAAAAAGGAAATCTTGTCAGATTTCCTTCTCGCTCAAAGCATCTTCTTTCTTTTTCATCTCCATATGTTCCACATGGGCAGCTCCCCATTGGTGCATGGCATCCATGACGGTCTCCAGACTTTTTCCGTATTCCGTAATTGAATATTCCACTTTTGGAGGGATCTGCGGATAAACTTTTCGCTGGACAATATCCTGCTCTTCCAGTTCACGCAGGTGAAGAGTAAGCATACGCTGAGTGATATCAGGCATTAATCTTCTGAGTTCATTAAAACGCAACACATCTCCATTCAGCAGATGTTGTATAATAATCGGTTTCCACTTTCCAACAATCATATCCAATGCCACAACGACCTGGCATTGCTCGGGATTTTTCTTCATCCTTGCTTCCTCCACTTTTACAGTACCTTTTTTTATACTATAACACATAAATGTGCCTACTTCACAAATTCAATCCTAAGCGTGATAATAACACATGCACATGTTCTGTGTTGTAAATTTACAAGAAAAGGTGGAAATAACAATGGCAAAAGTATTATATATCACTGCCCACCCTCATGATGAGGCTCAATCCTTTAGCATGGCTGCCGGAAAGGCATTTATCGAAGAATATAAAAATCTGAATGCTGAGGATGAGATCGTTCATATCGATCTTTATAAAGAAAATATCCCGCAAATCGATGCGGATGTATTCAGCGGCTGGGGAAAATTGCAAAGCGGTAAAGGCTTTGAAGAACTATCTGCAAGTGAAAAGGAAAAAGTGGAACGTTTGGGTCAGCTTAGCGAACAATTCGTTGCAGCAGACAAATATGTATTCGTAACACCGCTTTGGAACTTCTCATTCCCGCCTGTAATGAAAGCATATCTTGATTCCGTTGCAGTTGCAGGAAAAACATTCAAGTATACAGAGCTTGGCCCTGTAGGTCTTCTAACCGACAAAAAAGCCATTCACATTCAAGCTCGCGGCGGCATTTACTCTGAAGGCCCTGCAGCAGAACTAGAAATGGGGCACCGTTACCTTGGTATCATGATGAACTTCTTCGGTGTTCCTTCTTTCGATGGCGTATTTATCGAAGGACAAGCAGCCATGCCTGAAAAAGCACAAGAAATCAAAGAAAACGGCGTTGCACGTGCTAAGGATGCAGCACATACTTTCTAATAAATTACAAAACAAGCAAGGCAGTTCTTTTACAAAGATCTGCCTTTTTTGTTTACCTAAAAAAGAACAGGATCAAAAGCCTCTTTCAAATAGCTGTTGATCAGGGGAATTGTAAATTCTTTGTTATACCGTTCAGAGGCCACACACCTTCCATCCCACTGAAGTGTATCCAGCTTGGTCTCGATATCTTCGTTTTTTAACTGGATATAAATGATTCCATTGGGTGACCGTTCAAAGCAGAGAACACTTTGTTTAATCATGATTTGGGCAAAGATGCCGGGGACTGCTTCGTTAATCACAATGTTAATTTCATCCGTTTTTTCTTCTACAGATCGTAATTTAAATTTCATGTCACCAAAAAAGACGTTAATGGAATGCTGGGCTTTATCAATATGTACACGCGCTTTATGATCCAATATGTACATTTCCTTTACCTTTTGAATGAGTTTTTCTGAGTATGACATACATCGCACCTGCCTTTTTCTATTCAAGCAATACATTCGATAATCATGCAAAATTTCCCTTCCTGTTTCTGTCTATTTTTCTGTTTTTGCGTCATTTCATGTCTATGTTATATCTCTCCCTTAAAAAGGGTAGACTACAATGAGTTTTGAACGAATGCTAAGCACATTGTTTTATCGCACCATTCGGATTGTGTTACCATGATTTTGATTTTAATTCTTAAACCACAGGAGGAGTCTTGTCCATGCCACATCTTTTTTCTCCACTAACCATTAAGGATATTACACTTCGAAACCGCATTGGTGTCTCACCTATGTGCCAATATAGTGCCGAAGACGGAGTACCGAATGATTGGCACTTCGTACACTTGGGATCACGTGCAGTCGGTGGAGCCGGCCTGGTGATCGTGGAAGCTACCGCTGTAGAACCAAGAGGGCGCATCTCACCCGAAGACCTGGGGATCTATACGGATCAGCATATCGAACCCTTTAAACGCATCACTGCCTTTTTGAAAGAACATGGTGCCGTACCAGGAATCCAGCTCGCCCATGCTGGACGAAAAGCATCCACCTACAGCCCATGGAAGGAAAAAGAAGCACCGGCTGCCGGAGTTCCAAATGATCAGGGCGGCTGGGATGTGGTCGGACCGAGTGCCATCCCATTTAATGACGGATACAAAGAACCGAAAGAACTGAGCGTGGAAGAAATCAAGGAAATTCAGGAGAACTTCCGACAGGCCACCATCAGAGCGCGGGAAGCCGGCTTTGAGTGGATGGAATTCCATGGTGCACACGGATATCTGGCTCACAGCTTTTACTCCCCGCTTTCCAATAAGCGTACAGATGAATATGGCGGAAGCTTTGACAACCGCATCCGCTTTGTATTGGAAACGGTTCGTGTGATGCGCCAAGAATGGCCCGAAAATCTTCCGTTTACTGTCCGTATTTCATCTACCGACTGGGTAGACGACGGATGGACACTGGAAGAATCCATTGAACTCTCCAAACGCCTGAAACAAGAAGGTGTCGACCTTATCGATTGCAGCTCTGGCGGTAATGTTCCAAAAGCGCCGATCCCGGTCGGTGCCGGTTACCAAAACCTTTTTGCAGAAAAAATCCGCCAGCAAGCGGATATTGCAACTGCGGCCGTAGGTATGATCACACAAGGCATGCAGGCAGACGAAATCATCCGCAACGAAAAAGCAGATCTCGTTCTGCTGGCCCGCGAGCTTCTACGAGATCCATACTGGCCGCTTCGTGCTGCGGAAACTGTGCATAAGAAAAACGAACTTCATATTCCTTCTCAATATGAGCGGGGATGGTAAAAAAATCAGGGTAAGGATGCTGCTGCATCCTTGCCCTTTTTTGATTTCCTGGGAAAATCTTCTCTTCATGGTTATGGCCCAACCTTCTTTTTTATATATTAGAAAAGAACGATATGGAGGTGATACGGTGGCAGTTGTGCAAGCCAGCAGTTCAGATATTAATCTTCTCGCCCGTTTGCTCAGAGCGGAAGGTGAAGGTGAAGGAGTTCGAGGGATGCAGTTGATTGGTAACGTTGGAATTAACCGGATCCGGGCCAATTGTTCCGACTTTAAAGGCCTCAGGACCATCCCTCAGATGATTTACCAGCCGCACGCTTTTGAAGCCGTAACCCATGGCTATTTTTATCAGGCTGCCCGATCGAGTGAAAAGCGGCTCGCAAGGCGTGCCATTAATGGGGAGCGCTTTTGGCCGGCCAAATATAGTCTTTGGTATTTCAGGCCACAGGGCGATTGCCCGCCGACCTGGTATGACCAGCCATTTGTTGCACGATATAAGCTACATTGTTTTTATCAGCCGACAGCTGAAGAATGTGACAATGTATATAGTACCTTTTAATCGGATGGGCATGATATAAGACTGCAGTTTTCTTCAAATCAGCCTTATATCATGACTGTCCATTTTTTCCAGTTTAAAAAGAACGTGTGTTCGGTTATTATAGGTAGAAAGGAGGATGAGTGATGTGATTCGGGACCGTGGTAACATAAAATGGAAAACCAGCTTGATGCTCCCCGAGACAGTAACACATCTTAAGAACTATTTTCTGGAGGAGTATTACGAAGAAGAAGAGCTGGAGCCGGATGAACAGCATTTGGAGGAAATGGATCAGTTGGTCCTTGAAGCCTTGGAATTTTCATTTGCCTTGCTGTTTACCGTTTATCAAAGGGACCATCTGCACAGAGTCAAAGGAATGGTCCATTATATGGATGAGAAGAACCGTATCCTGAGAGTGATCGATGAAAACGGTCAGCTACATATTTTGCGCATTTCAGCGATTAAAGACATTTCTAGAGCTGAGGAGTAGATGAATATCGTAGAAAAAGGGGACAACACCTTTAGTATTGTCCCCTTTTTTATTGGATGTTTTCAATAGCCTGCTTTACATTGCCATATACCTTAATCGTTGTAAAATCAATGCCTGCCTGAACAATCCGGCTGGCTAATTCTGGACGTATCCCCGTTATTAGGATTTCAATGCCAAGAAGCTGAAAAACACTTTGTATATTAAAAATGTACATCGCTACTTCTGTATTAATGTTCACGATTCCTGAAAAATCAATGATTAAATGGTGAATGTGCAGCTGCTGAATCCTTGGAACCACATGGTTGAGCAAATGATCCGTCCGGTCGGCATCTATCTTTCCAATCAGAGGAAGGACAGCAATCTTGTCCTGAATCGGAACAACCGGATTGGATAATTCTTTGATTTCATTTTGCGCGGCATTAATGAGATGGTCTTTATATCGTTCAAAAGCAAAAACCGTTTCATTAATACTCAGATCCAAAATGTGGTTCACTCGCTTGATGATCATCACGACATCCTGAGTGCCAAGCTGATATTCCATCCCCAGCTTGGTCATATAATCAGCAAAAACGATCCGTGTATCTGGATACCGCATCAAAATTTGGGAAATCTCAAGCCCGCTTTTGGCAGTTGCCTCTCCATTCTTTTTGCTCCACTCCATTAAAACCTCAGGAACAGAGCCTTCCTCACAATCCAGAGAATCTGCCAGAAACACAATAAATTCATTATACATTTGTTTTGCCTGTATAATTTCCTCTTTCGGAATATGAAATTCAAACCGCCCAATAATCTCGTCAACGACTTCTGAAGCAATGGACGCTGAATGGTTGGTAAGATAGTTTTCCAAGGTATTGATAGAGTCCATGGTTACTCTCCTATTAAAATAGTAATGTTCAAACCGATAGGTGTTTTAATAGTTAAACATCTAAACAACATAAGCTTATTATAGCTTATTTCGACATAATAGGAAGAAATATGTTAGCAACCTATCATGAAATCTTTTGCCTGTGCTACGATATAAGAAAGGCAGGTGAGTATATGAGTAAAAAAATAGAATCCTTCCTTTTACAGCCGATGGAATCCGGCCATGCCGAACATATGCTTCAGCTCGAGGTAAAGAACCGGGAGTTTTTTCAAACATTCACTCCCTTAAGAAACCCTGAATTCTATACGCTGGAAGGCCAGCAGGAACGGCTGAACATGATTGAGCGTATGCGTGAGCTTAGACAGCAATATACGTTTGGTATTTTTTCAAAGGAAACCGGCGATTTAATCGGGGATGCTTCCCTGTTTAAAATTGAAAGGGAGCCTGTACAAAGCTGTATGCTTGGCTACTGCCTGGACCAGACCTATAACGGGAGAGGATACATGAGCTCGATCGTTCAAAAAATGGTCTCCTATGCCTTTGATGAACTTAAAATGCATCGTATCGAGGCCGGTGTCATGCCCCACAATAAAGGGTCCATTCGCGTCCTGGAAAAAGCCGGGTTTCATAAAGAAGGAATCGCCGTAAAATCTGTAAGGATCAACGGGAAGTGGGAAGACCACCAGATGATGGCCATCATCAATAAAGATATCTAAAAAGACCGCTCCTCACAAAGCGGTCTTTTTGTTCATCAAAGTATATTTTTTCCCTCTAAAAATTCCTTTGCCACCTTCCCCGGTGACATGCCTTTCACATTTACCTTATAGTTCATCTCCCTCATGTCATCGTCTGTAATTTTCCCAGCGAGCTTATTCAGTGCCTTTTTAATTTCGGGGTACTTTTCCACCGTTTCCTTCCGCAACAGCGGTGCTCCCTGATACGGTGGAAACAGGTGCTTGTCGTCCTGAAGAACTTTCAGGTGGTATTGCTCCAGCTCACTGTCAGTGGAATAAGCATCCACGATGTTGATGTCGCCCTTTTTCACGGCATTGTACCTCAGCTTTGGCTCCATCGTCTTCACATTTCCGAGTGTAAGGTCATATTTTTTCTGTATGCCGCGGTATCCGTCTTCCCTGTCTGCAAATTCCAGCGTAAATCCGGCGTTCATATTCTGGCTGACCTTTTTCAGATCGGAAATCGCAGTGAGTCCATATTGTTTTGCCGTTTTCTCCGGAACCGCGAGAGCATAGGTGTTGTTATATTTCATGGGGCGGAGCAACTGCATATCGAACTTTTCATCCATCCCTTTTCGTGCCTGCTCATATACCTTGCCTCTGTTTGTACTGGATGCGGTTTCTTTTAAAAATTCAGTAATGGCCGTCCCTGTAAATTCGGGGTAAACATCAATGCTGCCAGATTTCAGTGCATTAAAGACGAAGGATGTTTTTCCAAGACCCGGTTTCAGTTCAACCTTCAAATCCGTTTCGTCCTCAATCAAAAGCTTGTACATATTAATGAGTATTTCCGGTTCGGAGCCCAGCTTACCGGCAATGACAATCTCTTTCTGTTCCCCCCGTAAAGCGGACGGAGCAATCGCAACCAAGAGGATCGCCAGGCTCAAGATGCCAAACGTCATCATGGACCGTTTAAATGAAAGAAGCTCAAATCTTCTAAGGAGAACATCAAACAAAATAGCCAGTAAAGCGGCTGGAATAGCTCCCAGCACGATAAGTGTCGAGTTATTCCTGTCAATACCCAGCAGAATAATATCCCCAAGCCCGCCTGCACCGATCAGCGCGGCAAGCGTTGCTGTACCAATAATCAAAACCATGGCCGTCCGGATTCCTGCCATAATCACAGGCATCGCCAGGGGCAGCTCCACTTTTATGAGTCGCTTTCCGCTGTCCATGCCCATTGCTTTTGCGGCTTCAATCAGGGATGGATCGACTTCTTTAATACCGGTATATGTATTTCTTAGAATGGGAAGTAAAGCATACACGACCAGTGCGATGATGGCCGGAATTTTTCCGATTCCAAACAAAGGGATTAACAACCCAAGGAGTGCCAAGGACGGAATGGTCTGCAAAACCGCTGTGACTCCAATGATAGGTTCAGCTGCTTTTGGTTTTTTGGTCAGATAGATTCCAAGCGGTATGGAGATCAGAACGGCAAACAATAGTGCAATAAAAGAGATTTGGATATGCTCAAGAAGGGCGCTTGCCAGTTCCCCCTTCCTTTCTTGAAACACGTTTAAAAAATTATTCATGGCCGCTGCTCCTTTCCTCCAAATGATCCGAAAGGTACCGAATCACGGCATGTCTGCTGAGGGTACCGATTATTTTTCCTTCTTCCTCAACCCCCAACTCTTCTTCATCCTTTAAAAGGAACAGGGCATCTTTTAATGAAGCAGACGCAGATATCATTTTCAATGATTCAGAAAAACTTACATCCGCTGGAAGAGGTGCAGCCAGACGGGAAAGATCCCCTTCTGCTTTATAGGATTTTTCATTACTGCCAACAAAGTCCCGAACAAATTCATCAGCAGGATGCTTCAGGAGATCCTCCGGAGTTCCAATTTGAACCATTTCGCCACCATTCATGATACAAATGCGGTCTCCCAGCTTTAGCGCTTCTTTCATATCATGCGTAACAAATACAATCGTCTTCTTGATGCGCCTCTGCAAATCGTAAAGATCATCCTGCAGCTTTTCGCGGCTGATAGGATCAAGAGCACTAAATGGCTCGTCCATGAGAATGATTTCCGGATCCGCAGCCAGCGCCCGGATGACGCCGATGCGCTGCTGCTGGCCGCCCGAAAGTTCTTTTGGCTTCCTGCCGCGGTATGTATCGGGATCCAAACCAACCATTTCCAATAGCTCATCTACTCGCTTTGTTATTTTTTCTCTGCTCCATCCCCTGAGCTCAGGAACGACCGAAATATTTTCCTGGATAGTCATATGAGGAAACAAAGCGATCTGCTGAAGAACATACCCGATATTCCAGCGCAGTTCATGAATATCGTAATCACTGATTCTCTTTCCATCGATAAAGAGAGTTCCTTCTGATAGTTTAATCAGCCGGTTGATCATTTTGAGCATGGTCGTTTTACCGCACCCGCTTGGCCCAATCACAACGAAGAATTCACCTGCCCTGATCTCCAGGTTCAGCGATTTTACCGCCATGGTCCCGTCATTGTACTTTTTTGAGACATTATCAAATCTAATCATTCACCTGCTCCTTATTTTTTGTTTACTAACTGCTTTCCTGGTAAATAACCATATCCTATGTATTTTCACGCTGCAGAGGAAATTAAAACATAGATAGTCTGGCCGAAAAAAAAACAGGGCTTTACTTGCGCAAGTTTCCCTGGCTTGAGCAGTAAAGCCTTCTACAAAACGACAAAGATTCCTCTTTTTACAAAAAGAGTTCAGATTCCTAATGATTCTTTTAAAAAGGAGGTTAAATAACCAGTGTTGGTAATTTTTTTATTGCACTCGCTGTTATCAGCGCAGATCAGATTACCAATGGCCTTGTAGTAATCCGGATTTTTGGATTTTTTTGCTTTGGTTACAGTGGAAATATAAGCGACCTCTCCCGCACATTTACAAAATGAGCAAAAGCTCTTCTTACCCGCCGGCTCAAATTTGCATTCAATGCCGACCAATTTGCCATCTAATTCATATACGATAAACTTTTTGTTGGATCTGAGATCGTTCCAGCTCAGGTACGTCAGCTTTTTGTGGTCGATCATTGATAAATCCGGCAGCTTTAACTTTTTATTTTTCGGAAACATTTTTTTCAATTGCTGTTCTGTCACGCTTGGAAAAGGCAGCAAAAAAGCGGAAAGATGCTGAATATACTCCTCAAACTGCTCATCTGTTTTCAGGCTTGAAAGGTCCAGCATTTCTTGTTGATCTGATGATGCGTTTGGAAAAAGGTCAAGAACTTTGGCAGTGGCCATATCGATTATCGCCTTCAAAACAGATGGAGGCACATGTTTTTGAGCCGTATCCTTAATCAAGGCAATCTGTTTCTTTATGAAATTTAACTGTTCGTTTTTAATAAATCCTTCTGTCATCCGTAATCTCTCCATTCCTTACTGGTGCCTTTTACTTATAGTATAAAAAAGTCAAGAAGCATCCAAAATGGAAAAAATGACTTAGAATCGTTTTTTGCATAAAAAAGCACTGGTGAAAGAAGGCACCAGTGCTTTGAACTATGCTTTTCGAGAATAGACAATCTTCTTAATGGTTTCAGTGGAAAGGTAATGTTCTTCGGCCAGCAGCTCGATGCTGCTTCCGTTACGAAAAGATGTTTTGATAGCAGCATTACGCCGGTCAAGCAGCCGCCTCCCGCCACTCGATACTCCCCATTTCCGGTGCTCAGTTTCCCGCTTAGGAATGTACAGGGTCTCCCCCTGAACATATTTTTGAATTTCCAGAATCAGATTCTCAGGTAACACTTTACTAGCATTGCTATATTTCATTCGTGCCAGCCCCTTATTTTTGAATTCCAGCAAAATAAGGTGCAAAGCCAAAATACCAGAAAAGCTGTTTTTTGCGATCAATTAGATGTTTCGCCCCATGCAAAGGATCGCCTTTCTACTATCAGGCTTTGCATGAGTGAAAGAAGTCCCGGACAATCGTTTGTGATTCTCCAACCGGATGCACCCCCCTTTACTCTTTATCATACCAAAATTTTCTGTTGATTCGAATCCCCACAAACTCTCTTACGACCTGTTGAATCTTTTTGTTGAATGTCTAAAATGTCCCACATTCCATGATTGTGATGTACAAGCTGGTATAGTAAAGACATCCCAACAACCCCTTTTCATATTTAGACGTGATGCCCGGCTGTCCCGCCGGGTATTTTTTTATCCGCGATGTATACGCTTACATGATAAACTGTATTAGTTTTTTTCTCTTTTTTACTCACACAGATTTCTTTTTCAATTATTTTACACTGGGAAAGAAGAGTGTTTTTATGGTACAATGCATACAATCAAAATATTCAAACAATGGTACAGAATTCAACAGTAAGGGATTACAGTTAAGGAAGGTGAAGTCATGACTACAACTTTAGAATCCGCAAAAGCTGAAAATAATAGCTCTCCGCTGCGCCGGGATGTCAAATTCCTCGGACAGCTGCTGGGAAACGTCCTGGTACAGCAAGGCGGACAGGATTTATTGGATAAAGTGGAAAAAATCAGAGAAATGACCAAGTCTCTTCGAAACAATGACCAATTATCCTATCAGGAGCTAAAAAATGAAATCGCTGCTCTGCAATTGCCGCAAAGACAGCAAGTCATTCGGGCTTTTGCTATTTATTTCCACCTGGTTAACATCGCAGAACAAAATCACCGAATCCGTCGCCGAAGGGAATATCAGCTTCTTGACGGGAACCAGCCGGGTTCCCTTGAATCGACCGTCAGTTCATTCAAAGAAAATGGGGTTGAAGCCGATCTTATAAAAAATGTGATCGATAAGCTATCTATGGAATTGATCATTACCGCACATCCAACAGAATCTACACGAAGAAGTGTACTTGAAATCCATAAACGGATCGCGCTTTTGCTGCATCAGCTGGATCAAACCGTTCTTACCTCCAGAGAGCGTGAGGACGTGCAGGACAAACTGTTTAATGAGATTACCATCCTGTGGCAGACCGATGAACTTCGTGACCGCAAGCCAACTGTTATGGATGAGGTGGCGAATGGCCTTTATTATTTTGATGAGACACTCTTTGAGGTGCTACCGCAAATTCATGAGGAGCTCCAGGAAACGCTACAGAAGCATTATTCTTCTGAAGAGTGGCATGTACCGAACATTCTTCGTTTTGGTTCATGGATTGGCGGAGACCGTGACGGAAATCCAAATGTTACCCCTTCCCTCACTTGGGAGACGTTGACGAAGCACCGGAAACTGGCTTTGCGAAAATATCACCAGGCGCTGACCAGCCTCATGAAACAGATGAGCCAGTCCACAAAGCACGTACAGATTTCTGAAGAACTTGTAGCAGCCAACAAAAAAGACGCTGCATTCCTTCAAGAGGATGAAAAATGGAAAGTTGAACATGAGGCCTATCGTGTAAAAATCGCCATCATGCTGAAAAAGTTAAAGCTTGTTGGCAAAGATTCGCAAGGCTATCAGCATGCCAATGAATTTAGGGAAGATTTGCTGCAAATCAAGCGAAGCTTTGAGCAGCATTCCCCGGCTGGCAGCCGATTAAAAAATCTTGACCAGCTGATCCGTCAGGTAGAGCTTTTCGGATTCCATTTGGCGACACTTGATATTCGCAATCATAGCGGCGAGCATGAAGCAGCCATTACGGAGATCTTCCGTTCGGTAAGCCTGGCAGATGATTATTCTGCTTTGGAGGAAGAAGAAAAAGTAGCATTACTGACCGGGGTACTCGAAGATCCCCGTCCTCTTCTGCTTCCTTTCACTGAAGATTATTCAAAAGAAACCCGGCAGATGATTGACGTATTTACAATGATCAAGGAAGCCCACAGAGAGTTTGGGGACCGTGCGATTGAAGTCTATCTTGTCAGTATGACGGAATCCGTAAGCGATCTCCTTGAAGTGCTTGTTCTCGCCAAAGAAGCAGGGGTATACCGGCTTCACGCGGACGGCCGTATCGAAAGCAAGTTAAACGTTGCTCCGCTGTTGGAAACAATTGATGATCTGATTGCAGGCCCTGCCATTATGGAAAAGCTGTTTTCTATGGATTTCTATCGCAAACAGCTTGAGAAGCACGGCAATGTTCAGGAAATCATGCTGGGATATTCCGATGGAAGCAAAGATGGCGGCACATTGACGGCCAACTGGAAATTATATAAAGCTCAGCAGGAAATCCATGAAGTCGCCGAAAAATATGGTGTGAGACTTAAGTTCTTCCACGGGCGCGGCGGCTCACTCGGACGCGGTGGCGGACCATTGTATCGAAGCATACTTTCTCAGCCAGCCGAGACCCTGGGTGACGGCTTTAAAATTACGGAGCAGGGTGAGGTTTTATCCTCACGCTATTCCCTGTATGACATTTCTTATCGAAGCCTTGAACAGGCCACGTCCACCCTTCTTTCGGCCGCCGCTAATGTATCATCGGAAGCAGAACAAAATAACATCCGCACCAAGGAATGGGAGAAGATGATGGACGAGATGTCTGCCGCTGCTCTTAAAAAATATCAGGAGCTTGTCTTTAATGATCCCGACTTCTTGACATATTTTAAACAAGCAACTCCTCTTCCAGAGCTTGGTTCCCTGAACATCGGTTCACGTCCGATGAGCCGTAAGGGAAGCGAACGTTTTGAGGACTTGCGGGCAATCCCTTGGGTATTCGCTTGGACACAGAGCCGCCAGCTGCTGCCTGCCTGGTATGCGGCGGGCACAGGACTTCAGCGTTTTACAGAAACAGAAGAACAGCTTCGTCTGCTACAGCAAATGTATCAAGAATGGCCGTTCTTCGGTTCTACCATCGATAACCTCCAAATGGCCTTAATGAAAGCGGATTTGACCGCTGCCAGGGAGTATACCGCAATGGTGGATGACCAGAATATGGCCCAGCGCATTTTCTCGGAAATTGAAAATGAGTATAACCGCACAAAAGATGCGATTTTGCTTATCACTCGCCAGGAACAGCTCATGGACCATGTTCCTAATATTAAAGAATCGATCCGTCTTCGAAATCCGTATGTCGATCCGCTCAGCTTCCTTCAGGTTGAGCTAATTTCAAAACTGCGGGAGAATGAACAAATCGATGAAGAGCTCCTGAGAGAAGCATTGCTTACCATCAATGGCATTGCGGCAGGGCTCCGAAACACAGGTTGATCAAACAACAAGCCATTCGCTTAAAAGCGAATGGCTTGTTTTATTATGTGCTGCCTTATTTTTCGTCAACCGGTATCTGAATCAAAGAATTCGTTCCGGTCGCTTTTGGCATCTTTCCATCCCATTTTTCGATCCACTTGTTTTGAATAACTTCTTTGGAGATCGATTTCTTAATGATTGCGTTATAATCAGCAATCCCTTTGGCTTCAATTTGCTTCTTTTCAGCCTCAGCTTTTGCGATTTTCAGCTCGATTTGTTTTCGTTCCAACTCTTGAGCTGCTTCCACTCTTTTATCAATCGCGGCCTGAGTGGATTTATCCGGTTTTGGCACCCCAAGTGTCAAATTATTCACGTTAAAGCCCAGCTGACGAACATCCTCGGCAAAGATTTTCTGCACGTTAGTTGCCGCTTCTGATGATTTCTCACCGTATGTATCAATAACCGAATATTTTGCGATGGCCTTTCGCCCGGCATCCCACAGCCGTGTCCGCAAATAAGATCCTTCAATTTCTTCAATTTCCACCGGACCGAACTTATTGAACACCTGTACCACTTTATCAGGCTGGATGCTGTAATTGTAAGCAAAATCAATGGTTACACTTTTTCCATCGGATGTTGCCACTTGAATATTGCTGTAATTAACGGTCTGCATGCGAACCGGATAAATCGTCACCTTGTCAAACAAGCCGACCAAGTGCCATCCCTGTCCTAACGTATCATCTTGAACCCCGCCATTCGGGCTGTACACGACCCCTACATAGCCATTGGGTACCTTCTCTATGAACAACGAAGTAATGCCAACTGCCAGGATTAAAGCAACTCCAATGATAATTCCCCCAAGTACTTTGCGGTTAATGCCTTTCTTGCTTTTCTTCTCCATTTTCTTCCCCCTGTACATTCTCTCTGAGCTTTTGAGCCGTATCGCCCACTTTTTTAAATGAAGGAGACAAAATGAGCCATACTCCAAAACAGATCACCAGAACCACAATGATTGAACCAATCAGTACTTTCATGTTTCTCCCTCCCCTATACTACTATTACAACAGTTTCCAATTATGCCATATCTACCAGTTATTCACCAGAGATATGTGCCGATTCACATAGAAAAAGAAGAGCCTATCACAGCTCCTCTTCCAAATTACTCACTTAATTCTACTTCCTTTTTGTTGGATCTTCGTCTTCTGCAAACTCTGTAACAAACCGAAGTTTAGGTGTTGTGCCCGGGTGCGACGGCACACCTTCCCTGTTGCTAGCGCTTGGCAAATGTTTTGCTAAAAACTTATGAATATAGACCTCTCCTGCCGTGATGATGACTGCTGAAATGGCACTTCCCCATGCGATTTGAAGATAACCATGCAGAAGGATGGACCCAAACAGCCAGACAATGGTGTACGTCAGCAAAAATTCAGCCATCAGGGTATTTCCTTGGCCGATCCGCGGCAAAAGAATGCGGTCAGCGAGGATATAGGTAGCCACCGTGGTCGTGACACTAAAGGAAATAATATCGGTCAGTGTTGCATCAAAGAACAAATCCAATCCAATTGAAAATGCAATGAGGCAAACAATAAATTTAAGTAAAATCACTTTCGCTTGTTCCACTTTAAAAACCTCCTTTTTCTGTTCCTAGTTTGCAACAAAAGAAGGAGGTTCATTCTTACTTTCTGGTTGGACTTACGTCTCGTTCGGAATCAGGCTGAACCCGATATGCGTGAGGGCATCTTCAAGGTTTCCCTTAATGGTTATTTTCGACAGTTCTTCCGCGCTATTCACACTGCGTCTTGCCATATCAGGTCTGAAACCCGTAAGAATAGGGAGGACTCCCAACAAAGAAAGTGTTTTTGTGATGGTTAATAAATAATGGGTTACATACTCATTGATTTGAGTAATGCCTGATAGATCGATCACAAGGCTTTCAAGAGAAAGTGTTTGTGTTTTTTCAAGTGTTAATTGAATGATGGCTTCTGCCCTGCTTTCTGTAATCTCCCCAATAATCGGAAGTATGGCCACTCCCTTAGTGATTGAAATCATGGGAGCAGACAATTGATTGATTTCTTTCTTTGCCCGGGTTAATCCCAGTACATAGGTCATAAGTGAAGCCATGGTGGTGAACAGTTCAATGTGATCCTCCGTAAACGAAAAAGGCTTACTGTCCAGCCCGCAAATCGTTCCATAGTTGTCACCATTTTCGTAATAGACAGGAATCCCGATAAAGCTTCCATTTCCCAAGTCCTTGGTTACGTTTAACTTTTTAGTGAGCGGATTTTCGGAAATGTCTGCAATAACAAGTGCATTCTTACCATTTTCCACACTAAGATTGCAATAGGTTTCTTTGAAGGGAGGCTGCTCTCCTTCATTCAGAAGTACATAGTCACGATTATGGACCTTAACCATTTCATTGGTAAATGTATCATTTTTCGCTATAAATAACGTATTAATCGAAATAAACTTGCTAATTAAACTCAGAATACTGTCGGCAGCTTCTTCGAAATCAGAAAAAGGCGTCACTAACGATCTTTTATTCATAGTTCCCGGACTCCTTTCTTTTTTTAGCTTGAACCCCTCTCATCATACCATTAATGAAACACTTAAAAAGGAATTCGCCCCATTAAGTAAAGGGTCCTATTTCCCAAGCAGGAAATATTACGAAATCCATTTTACATGAATGAAATGCTCCCCGTGGTTTACGCTAATAAAAAGCATTGAAAGGCTGGTTATCCTCATGAGATTAGGCTGTCATGTAAGTATACGAAACGGATATTACGGGGCTGCCAAACACGCTGCTTCGATCGGGGCAAATGCCTTTCAATTTTTTCCGAAGAATCCCAGAAGTCTTTCAATAAAAGAATTTAACCGGGATGACGCAGAGCAATGTAAACAATTTTGCCATCAGCATAATGTCATCTCCATCGCCCATACTCCGTACCCGACAAGCCTTACTCCTCATCCTGACAAAAAGGACCTGATCATCCGCTCCCTTGCCAATGACCTTGAAATTTCAGAGGCCTGTGGTGCCGTGGGGGTCGTCGTTCATTTTGGAAACCGCGCGATTGGCAGTGATCCTCTTGCTGCGTACCAAACCATGATTTCCATGCTGAATGAAGTCCTTGATGATTGGGAAGGAAGCTGCAAGATTTTGCTTGAAAACAATGCAGGACGGCCTGGTTCAATGGGCACTACACTGGAGGAGCTCGTTCAAGTTCGCAATTTGACTCATTATCCTGAAAAAATCGGCTTTTGTTTAGACACGTGCCATGCTTTTGCCAGCGGTCTTTGGAACGGAGACAACTGGGAGGAAATTGTGGATCATGGAAAACAGCTCGGTTATATTCAGCACCTTACAGCGATTCACCTTAACAACTCCAAATACCCTTACGCCGAAGGCAAAGACCGACATGCGAATATTTTTAAAAATGGGTATATCTCTCGGGAACAATTTCAACCCTTCATCCGTTCCCCCATATTACAAGAGATCCCTCTCCTTCTTGAAACACCCTCAGACGAAGGAATCAGCCATGCTGAGGAGATCGATCAAATAAAAAAGCTGGCACATTGAAAAAACTCCTTTCCTCAAAATTGAGGATAAGGAGTTTCATGTTTTATACATAATCAGAGTCTTCATCCGTTTGTTCCTGATCCATTAAAAACCGTTCATAATCCTTATGCATCTTATTGGGAATGATCCGGGTATTACTTCCATCCATGTCGGTCGCGATAAACCCTTCAATGTCTTCCACATATCCAACATTCTCTTCCGATTCTACAAACATCTCATTGTAATTGAGCATTCCGTTCTCGGAGAAATCGGATGGTGTTTCACTTGTTCCATAAACCGCTACATCCTGCCAAGAATCTTCGGCATCATAGAACGTTGCATCCTTATCATCATTATCAAATTTCCCATAAGGAGGCATCAGTACTTCTTCTTCAACCGGCCGGCGGTAAGAGCCTGTCTGCTCAAGGCTGTGTTCTTTGCAATACGCGGTTGCAGGCAAAGCTTCCAGGCGCTCTGCAGCTATAGGCTGGCCGCACGTTTTACAATATCCGTACTCACCGTTGTCAATCCGTTTGAGCGCTTCGTTTATGGACTTTAGCTCCGTTTCATTCAGATCATTTAACGCAATGTCTTTTTGCCGCTCAAATAATTCGGTTCCCGTATCACCGGGATGGTTGTCATAGTTGGAAAGTTCACTGACCGATTCCTTGATCAGCTCTAATTCTGATCCGTAATGACGATTGTCATTCAGCCTGTTGTCCAGGCTCTCCTTCATTTGAAGCAACACATTTTTAAAATGATTCATTTTCTGCTGTGACCACATGTTGTTTGAACCTCCGATTGTAAACTTCTCCACAACTGTATTATGCAACATAAGCCATGACAGCATACTGGAAATAAATAAGAGCTGCCTATGATCATAGGCAGCCCTTGTCCATTGAGTATTCTGTTTTGTCGTCTTCGCTAAAATTAGCGTTGTCCACCAAATCCAGAAAGTTGAGATTGAGCTTGAGCAACTAGACGTTTAGTGATTTCTCCACCAACAGATCCGTTAGCACGAGCAGTTTGGTCAGCACCAAGTTGTACACCAAATTCAGAAGCGATTTCGTACTTCATTTGGTCGATAGCTTGTTGAGCACCTTGAACCAATAGTTCGTTGTTGTTTCCACCTTGTTGAGCCATGTGTTTTCACCTCCTCAATTGGTATATTTAAATTCTCTCTCTTCCGGGAAAAACAATACCATGAAATTTTTGTAAAAAATTAAAACGCATTGACATGAAACCGATTGGTTGTATATACTTTATATAACCAATCGGTTTCATATTCTAAACTAAAAGGAGACAATCACGATGTCAGAATCAACCGAACGCACAAAAGATATACAGTATGAAGAGGTAATTGATGCTCCCATTGAAAAAGTATGGAATTTGGCAGCCACAGCAGAGGGCATTTCCAGCTGGTTTATGCCAAATGATTTTGAGCCCCATGTCGGACATGAATTTCATATCCAGTCACCATTCGGTCCTTCACCATGCAAGGTTCTCCTGGTGGAGCCGCCAAATAAACTTTCTTTCGCATGGGACCAATTTGGCTGGGTCGTTACATTTGAACTGAAAGAAGAAGAAGGAAAAACTCAATTTACCCTTACCCATTCCGGCTGGGGTCATCCGGATGCCATACTGCCAAAGGCACAGCAAAAAGTTTCTGCTGTCCGTGACAATATGAGCGGTGGCTGGGCAAAGATCATTCAAACCTTGAAAGATACTGCCGAACAGAAATGAGCACCTCACCGAAAAAGCATGATGTCTTCCAGGCTATCGCTGATCCCACGAGGCGTGAAATTTTAAAGCTGCTGGCCGGACGGGAACTTGCGGTTACCGAAATTGCTGAAAGGTTCCCCATGAGCCGGACAGCTGTTTCGAAGCATCTGCTTATTTTGGATGAAGCAGGTTTGGTCCAAAGCAGGAAGACGGGCAGAGAAAAGCGGTATACCCTTCAGGCCGAACCACTCTCAGAGCTGGAGCAATGGCTCTCCTACTTTGAGCAGTTCTGGCAAAATAAAATGTCAATGTTGAAGCATCTTGCCGAAAAAAAAGAAAATTAAAACCCGCCAGCCGTTTTATTGCGAGCAATGCGAAATAAATCAGCCAGTGGGTTTTTTACCATACATTTTTAAAGTTACCTACGATTTTATGAGCCGGAACAGCAGTAATGAACGCTGTTTCATCCACTTCTTTCACAATATCCACAAGATCGGACCATTGAATATTCACAATAACGCAAAACACGACTTGTTTACTCGTATGGGAATAGGCACCTTCACCATCCCAAAACGTAACTCCCCGATTAAATGCCTCGTTCAGAGCAGCTGACACTTCACTTCCTTTATCCGTAACAATCATGACAGAACTTCTCTCCGCAACCGTAAGAATCGTATCATACGTTTTGGCGCCAACATACATGGAAAGAATGGTAAACATGGCCGCCTGTACGTTGAAGATCACAGCCGAAATCGTAATGATGATAAAATTCATGATCAAACCGAACCGTGCAATTGACAAGTTTTTGTATTTGGCAATCACCCTTCCCAAAACGTCAAGACCGCCATTTGAACCGCCAGCACGAAGCATAATCGCACCTCCGGCGAAGGAAACCACCCCTCCAAAAATTGCTGCTAGGATGATGTTATGCGTCCACATCATTTTAATCGGGACCAAATGCAAGAACAAAGAGTCAAAGCCTACCGCAAGCAGGGTATACACGATAAACTTCCTGCCAAGGTGGATATAAGCCAATATCAGCAATGGAATATTGTAGAGGAAATATTGGGTTCCTACCGACCAGCCCGTCACATTGTAAATAATCATACAAATCCCCATGAGGCCACCTGAAAGCAAATGGGCGGGCAAAAGCAGGGTATTCGACCCTACCGCGACCAGCATACTACCAAAAATTATGCATAAAACTTCAATACCAATTCTGACCATTTTGTTACCTAATACCATACGCAACCCTTCTTTTTCAACGATTATGTATAAAAATTAATAATACTATATGGAACTTTACCATGTATAAAAAGAAATAACTATTGTTTTAATATTATCTTTATGGCTTAAGACTAAACCAAAAAGAAAACCGCCTCTTCCATATCAGTGGAAAAGACGGTAAACCTGTCAGGAGATTTGGCTTGATACTTTTGTTTTCATCAGTTGTTTCGCGGTGCCCAGGGCCTCTTCCATCCGTTCAAAGAACCGATGGTGCCCGATTTCGTGAGTCAGCCCTGTCCTCTCCAGCAATTGCTTCGGCTCAGGCTGAAGTCCCACAATCAGCAGCTCTCCATCCTGTCTGTTCACCTTCTTCACGATGTTTAACAAGGCAGCCTCGGCACTGGTATCGATATAGGGTACATCCTGCAGCTTAAGGATGACAACCTTTTCTTTTTGTTTCGCACTGACTGATTCTTCAAGCACATCGGTTGAACCAAAAAAGAGCGGTCCATTCAGCGTAATAACTTCAATACCTTCCCTCTCATCCTCCGACAAGTGGGTAAGTGCTGTTTTTCCCTTCTTAATGTGAAGAGCACGGCTCATCCGCGTAATAAAAATGACAAAAGCAAGAAGCAATCCTGCAATAACCGCAGTAGCCAGGTCGGTGAATACCGTCAGCAAAAAGGTGGTCAGCAAAATGACGGAATCCATTGTTTTTGTTTTCAGCACATGCATGAACTGCTTTTTTTCACTCATATTCCAGGCGACAACCATTAAGATGGGAGCCATGCTCGCGAGAGGAATTAGTGAAGCATAAGGCGCAAATAGCAGCAGCACGAGGAGCACCACAACCCCGTGAAAAACGCCCGAGACTTTGGAAATTGCTCCGTTTCTAATGTTAGTGGCGGTTCTTGCAATGGCACCTGTTGCCGGGATCCCCCCAAACAGCGGAGCAACCATATTTGCAATACCTTGTCCCACCAGTTCTTTGTTGCTGTCATGTTTGTAGCCTTGTTTCATGCCGTCTGCCACCATAGCTGACAACAGTGATTCAATCCCGCCAAGAAGGGCGATGGCAATCGCAGGAGGAAGAAGATAGATAATCTTTTCAAGCGATAAATCAAAGAACTCAAATTCTGGCAGCTTGTTCGGAATATCACCAAAGGCAGTACCAATTGTCGGAATCTGACCCTGAAAAAACAAAAATCCGATTAAGGTGGATCCAAGAAGTCCGATAAGGGCCGGCGGGATCTTGCTTGTGATTTTTGGAACAGCAATCAACAAGGCAAGGCAAAAAAGGGCCACAAGGACACTTTTCCCATTAAATGTTGAAATCTTATCCCAGATCGCCATCATGTTGAGATGAAATTCTTCGTGCTTTTCCACATCTTTCAGACCGAGGAAATTAGAAATTTGTCCTGAGAAAATGATGACAGCAATCCCTGCCGTAAAGCCAATAATGACTGGCCTGGGTATATATTTGATGAGTGAACCCCATTTTAAAAGCCCCATGATGACGAGCATGATTCCAGCCATAAAACCGGCAATCATGAGGTTTTGAAAACCATATTGCATCACGATCCCGAGCAGTATCGGAACAAACGCGCCGGTTGGACCCCCGATTTGATAGCGGGAACCGCCGAGAAGCGAGATCAATATACCTGCGATGATAACAGTATACAATCCATTTTCCGGACGAACGCCTGATGCGATGGCGAATGCCATTCCCAGGGGGATGGCCACAATCCCTACAATAAAACCGGCCACCAGATCCTTTCTCAAATCAGACAGTGTATAGCCTTTAAAACGGTTAACAAGACCCATTCAATCTCTCCCTCTCTTCTCTTATCTCTATTTTTCTAATGCTGTACAGTTACAGATTCCTGTATTTCAACAGTGGTCAATCCACCTGTGTGAGGGTCAATCACAAGCCCGTGTACTTTTATTCCTTCAGGAAGAAGCGGATGATTTCTAACCAACGTCACACTGTGTGCCACACTATCTTCCACACGGTCAAAGCCTGTCAGCCACTTTTCAAGGTCTATTCCTGCACTTGTTAAGAAATCCAGCTGGTTTTGATCAATTCCCTTTTCCTTTACCTTATCAAGAAAGGAATCATGGCGGAGCCCGGACATGCCGCAATCTTTGTGGCCGATTACACATACTTCTTCAGCCCCAAGTTCATAGATAGCGAGCAGGATACTCCTCGTTACGCTTCCAAAGGGGTGAGAAATAAGAGCTCCGGCATTCTTTATAATTTTGGCATCACCATTGCAAAATCCGATCGCCTTAGGCAGTAGTTCTGTGAGCCTTGTATCCATACACGTTAAGATGACCATCTTCTTATTCGGAAATTTTGTTGTTTCAAAATCTCTGTACACTTCATCTTTTACAAAGGTTTGATTGTGCTCCATAATCTCAGAAATAGTTGACATGTTTCTCTCTCCCTTTTTATTTGATGGGCTAATTATACAGTGCAACGTATCACTGTACGTTTACAGTTTAATTAAGGAAATTTTGTATGAAAGCGCAATCTTTGAGAAAAAATACACAATTTATGACAATAGTGAGAGGCATTTCTAATCAGTCATGACCATTGGTATAAGGGATATACTGCATTTTGGGGGCCAATGTGTGAGACCCGATAACAATGGGGGCTTTTGAGGGATAAACTGTAGGAAAAAAGAGGTGAAACCATGAATTGTATATGAATGTTGATAAGGTTTATAGAACTTCTGTCCTCAGGGTTTTCTCCTTGTTTAGACATACCAACGGCGTTATTCATCCATACGTTACAAAAAACGGAAAATGATCGAACAATATAGGGTAGACTATGCGTAGGTTTTAGGAGGAGTCTGTTATGTCAAAAATGATCAAAAATGAACCAACTACTTATCTTCAAGAGATCAGTGAGCTGATATTAGAACAAAAAGAAACGTTATCCAATTCCATCCTGGAGGATGAGCGTTTTAACTATAAGCATGCAGGAAACAACAAAGACCGGCTTCAGCACTTACGGCTTCAGCTGATCCAATTGTATGGGGAAACCATCCCGCTTCCTTTGAGCATAACAGCTAAAAAACTGAAAGACTGGGGCAAGGATTATGCTGATATATTTGTCTCATTGAATATTCCACTTGATCATGCGATTGAAGAGGTTCATTTTTACCGAAACAAAATCGGTTTGATTATAAAAAAAGCAGCAAAAAATGAAAAGTTGGATCTCGATACGTTTTATGAGCTAATTTCCGGATTTGATCTGGTTGTGGATACTGCGGTACAAATGGTAAGTACGTCTTATATGGAAAAATACATCTCCAACTTGAGAACTGCAGAGGAGGAGATTGATGAGTTGTCCGTTCCAGTGGTTCTTCTTGGGGACGGAATAGGCATCTTACCCATGATTGGGGATATTGATACCAAACGAGCACAGATTCTCATGGACAATGCCTTAAAAAGTTCGGTGGATCTCGGATTAAGCAACCTTATTCTGGATTTATCGGGAGTACCCATCATTGATACGATGGTGGCGCAAAAGATTTATCAGGTGATTCAGGCGTTGGAGCTTATTGGTGTTGAGACCAAAATCAGCGGTTTGCGCCCAGAGCTTGCCCTTACAATGACGTCTCTCGGTGTCGAGTTTAGAGGCATCAAGACCTTTTCAAGCCTTCATCTCGCTCTGCAGCATCTTGGTTTCATGCGGAACACTCACTAAAAGTCAAAGAAGAAGAAGTATCCGGAAAATGGATACTTCTTTTTTGATCCTTAAATTAATTTGCTGGCGTTAATGGCTTCCCTGTATCCTGACCGCGTAAAGTGATAACGATCATCCAGATAACCCTCACGCTGAAGGGAACTCAGTGTTTCTTCGGGAATAGTAGCTGCCAATTCATCAAGCTTATGATTGATTTCTCCCAACGAAGAATCGCTGACAAATTCGGGAGTCAGGAGGCGTACAATACCTTCGATTCGTGAATCCCGTTTTTGGAAGAGCTGCGGTGTACGGTTGATCGCCTGAGAAATCCGGTTCGTGAACTGAATCAATTCCTGCTTCAGATTGGTAGCCTGTTTTTCTTTTTCCTGAAGCTGTTCCTGATAGAACTTTCTTTCCTCTTCATTCAGATTGGCCCTCGTGTACAGCTGCTGATAAATCTGGGTCTTGTCCATCTCGATTTGTTTCAATTCTTCTTCTTTCAACATCTGTGTTTTCATATCTTCTTCACTTGGCTCATAATACGTCCAGTCATTGACCGAATCTTCTTGCTCAGTGCGATTGACCGCTGAATCTTCTTTTACTTCCTCGTTATCCGGTTCATTTGTTTCGAATAATGGTTCAGGTTCCGCTACAGGCTGAGCGTCTGCTTTTTCAATGGATTCAAGAGTTTCCTGCTCCGCATCCGAAGCGTCGCCTCCCGGGTTGTGAAGGGCTTCCTGTCGTTCTTCTGCTTGCTCCGCCTGAACCTCCACCGATTGTTTATTATCCGTCGGAAGATCTTCAGCTTCATCGTCTTTTTGTGGAAGTTGTTCTCCTTCTTCCAGAAAAACAGTTTCTACTGCCGGTTCATCCTCGTTTTTGTTTACAATACCTTCAGGAAGTGCTGCCACTGCTGGTTCTTCCATTCGTTCCGTATCAGTCGTACGTTCTTCAAGCTTCCGTACAAGATCGTTGAATTTTTTATAGTACATGACGGAAATGGTTAACGCAAAAAGTGAAGCAAACAGAGAGATAAAGTCTGAGAAGCGGAAAACGAAAGGCGAGGCTGCAATCTTATAAAAAAGTAAAAGTGCAAAAGCTCCGATTACAATAACCTTCAACCAGCTTTCCCGGTTCTGAATTTGATCACTCTTTTTGGAAGCTTCACCGCTTCCCCCAAGAAAAGATGATAACTTTTTATTCATAGCGTAGTCCTTTCTAAACGTGTGTTGTTTGTGAGAAACAGTAAAATGGACATCTTGAGGTGTGCTCCTACATACATAGATATCGATTGCTTCCCTTTCTTTCTAGGGGTTTACCCTTTTACAGGGGGAGGCAATTCTCCCTCCTTTCCCTTCTCTCCCTTCTCTCCTGCTCTCAAGCTTACTCATTTAAAATTAAATACTGTTTTCTCATACCCTCTATTTTACCGTTTAATAGCCACCGTGCAAAAATTCTGAAGGCACCTTTCATAAAATGGAAGTTTAAAAATGCCGATATAGGTAAAAGTGTACTAGGGTGCAATGACATAACGAAAGACACAGTTTTTTCGTTTTTTTTTAGTGATTACAAAAGAAAACCGGGACATTTTTCCCATAGGAGTGTGTTGAATGGCAAGATTCAGGTTACTTGATAAATACTTAAGAAGATACACCCAGCTTTCAGAGAGAGAATTGTCACACCAGCTCCAGACGAACCTATGGTTCACACCCGTTTTGTATATCGTCTTCTCGTTTGTATTGCTCGCCCTTTCCTACACGGCAGATTATAAATTTCAAATGGGCGAAAGAATGTGGGACATCTTCGCAGTAGATTATGATCTTACACAAGCACTCGTCAGTACACTAACTGCAGCAATCCTGACATTGACTACATTTACCTTCAACTTGATTCTTGTCGTATTTACAACCTTTTCCGGCCAATTTTCACCGAGGATATTAAAAAACTTTATAGCGAGCAAAGCGACACAGCGGATCCTGGGAATATTCACGGGCAGCTTTTTCTACATGCTGTTTTCCTTTCTGGTTTTAAACAAACGCTTTGCTGATCACTTTTTCACCGTCCCGCTGGTGGCGGTTCTACTCGCCTCCTTGTCCATGGGAACGTTTATCTTTTTCATCAATCATGCAGTAGCCTGGCTTCAGGTGAACAAAATGACATACGAAATGAAAAAAGAATCCATGTCCATCGTGAAGGGGTCGCTTCAGAATGAGATTGATCCTTATAAGGTAAAAGATACAGCGCCACTTAAGGAATATGTTGAACGGCTGACAAAACGGGAAGGAAAGCAGATCTCATCTAACAGATCCGGTTATATACAGTTGATTGACTTTGTTGAAATCATGGAAGAAGCAAAAAAAGATGACATCATCATCAAACTGGAATATACCATTGGAGATTATGTTTTTAGCTCCACCCCCATTCTTTCATACTGGTCGAAAGAAGATGCGGAGATTGACATACCCAAATATTTGGCACTTTTCAGCTTTGGAAAACGGCAGACGGAAGTGCAGGACATGGAGTTTAGCATTAATAAACTGGTTGAGGTTGCCATCCGTTCTGTAGGAAATTATGACCCAAAGACTGCCTCTAATGCCATCAATCAACTTGGAGAACTGCTATCCTACATTTCCTGTGTAGGTAATCTGAATCCTTATCTGGTGGATGTGGACGGACACTTGCGCGTCATTCTTCAAGAAAAAGATTTTAGCTATTATCTGTATAACGGCCTTGGATACATCCGTCATTATTCCGAGGATAACGTGATTGTCGGAATCGAAATTTTAAGTGTGCTTGATTTGATTGCTAAATCAGCCAATCCAAGAGATTATGATGCGATATGGGAATTTGCAGTTTATACGACTAAAGGGTATGAAAAGGATTTTCTATTTGGACTTGATTGCGAAAAATTTAACAACCTGCTTTATGAAATCGCCAAATCAACCGGGCATGAAAAAGATTTTCAACACATGGGACCTTAAGGAATTGCTCCCAAAACTAAAAACCAACCGCTGATACCGTTGATATTAACGGTTTTTACGGTTGGTTTTTTCTTTACGCATTGCCAACTGAAGGCTCAAGAATGGTAAACCGGTTGTTCACCGTATCCAGATTGGCTCTGGCACCAATCGGAATCGCTGCTTTATAGTAACCATGGGCAGTTGTTACATTAGTCATGAGAGGCTTTCCAAGGGGAATCATGACCTCCCGGATTAACTGCTCATAGGTGACTCCATAAGCAGGTTCACATGAGGTGCATTCCCCCATCACAATTCCCGCACAAACTGCAAATTTACCGGCGATTTTAAGGTGGTTCAAATACCGGTAAACGGTATTGATCGGCTCATGAGTTTCTTCAATGATTAGAATCTTCCCTGTTGTATCAATCTCAAAGGGTGTTCCCAAATTATCAACAAACGAAGTCAGATTGCCCCCAACCACCTCTCCGGTCACATTTCCGCGCACTCGGCTGACTTGAGGGATACCAGGAGGATTTATAATCTGCCGGGGAGATTGAAAGGTGGATGTTGCCAAAAAAAACTGATCATAATTATATGGCGGAGTTTCCAGATTAAAGTCGAGGAGCAACAGGCTTTGGAAAGAAATCAAATCCGCGTACTGGTACAGAACATTGAGCAGGATCGTGATATCGCTGTATCCAGATACAATCTTGGGATTTTGACGAATGACAGTAAAGTCCAAATACGGAAGGATCCCCGCTACTCCCACCCCTCCACGGGTAGGCAGAATCATTTTCACGTTTTTATTGGAAAACATCGCCATCAAATCAGCAGCCCGCTGCTGGTCGGTTCCTGCCAAAAAGCCCGTGCTCGTATACACGTTTTTGCCCAGCACTGTATTGAATCCAAGGCTCCGAAGGGTTTTTATGCCTTCATTTATTCTTGCAGGCTCCAACGGGCTTCCAAGCGTCACAATCCCGATGGTGTCCCCTCTTTGCAGAATTGGTGGTCTGACAGCCATATACATCCTCCCCATCCCCAGAGTTTCCCATCGAGATGCATCATTGATGTATATGTAATATAAAACAAGATTATCCCCTTATGACAAATCTTTCAAAACAATACTAAAAGGGGAATAAAGAGGGTATGTAGAAATAATACATAGACCCGTTATTAGTTTACGGACTGAATTATAAAATAGAAAGGGGAAAATTCAATGAAAGAGTATAAAATTATCGAAACCAGCGGACGCTGGACGTTCAGTCTTGATACACTGCCGGACAGCAATGCGCCTTTATCCTGGGAAGAAGCAGAGCGTATAAAAGAACAGCTGGAAGAATGTGTCCCCTTCCAGCTTGAGATTGTGAAAATAGATTCAACTGACTAACAGCCTGCCTTATTGGCAGGCTATTTTTATTTTAGTCTTGTTTTTATGTTTAAGAAGATGGCTTTCTCGAGAGACTGATGGATCGAACACCATGATCGTTTCGAATAGCATACCGGAATTGCTTGCTTATTCGCTTTTTTCTTGATGGCCGTCGAAAATTCATGATTAATATAGTCCGTCAGTACCAACACAAGATTCACATGGCTTGGTATTTCCTTTTGTGACATTCTTGCCTTTCTCCCGCTTACATGTATAATTTCCTCTACACCTACGTGCTCGAGCCTTTTTTTTATTTTACCAAGATGATCTCCGCCTACAATCAATAATGCTGACATCAAAAACTACTCCCTTCCTCATTCCCATTCATGTATTGGTTTTGACAGGGTGCCTTTGGTTTTCCAATGGGCAGTTTACGTTATTATTTATTTCTTATCTGTTTACTCGGATTTACTTTTAAATAAAAACCTCTTCCTACAGCTTTTTGCGAATAGGAAGAGGTTGTGATACCTGAGAAGACAGAAAATTTAAACGATTAAAAATAATATATAGAAATAGACCTTCCAAGTCAATATTAATTAAAAAACGTTGTCATGTGTATGTAAGCAGCAAAAACTCATAAAGAATATGAGTTTTTGTCTGAGTTCTGTTTCTGCTTATCTAACTTGTCATTCCGCTTTGCTTTTTAACGGCAAATAAGTGTTGGCGACAAATTCTCCTACCGGGTGAGCAGCGGTGTTTTCTTGTTGTTCTCCATGGTTGAGAGGCAATCTGGGAAACAGCAGTTCCGCTACCCGATAGGCTTCTTCCAAATGAGGGTATCCGGAAAAGATGAAATGATCGATGCCAAGGGACTGGTATTCTTTCATTCGTTCGGCAACAGTATCCGGATCACCGACAAGGGCGGTGCCTGCTCCTCCCCGAACCAGACCGATTCCGGCCCAGAGATTGGGGCTAATCTCCAGAGATTCAATTTTTCCGTTATGAAGCGATGCCATTCGCTTTTGCCCTACGGAATCATACCTTGAAAATATTTTTTGAGAGGCGGCAATCGTTTCCTCATCCACATATTGAATCAATGAGTCTGCGGCTGCCCAGGCTTCTTCCACAGTTTCTCTTACAATGACATGAAGGCGGATTCCGAAGCTGACAGTCCTGCCCTGAGCTGCTGCGAGTTTTCTGACTCTCTCAACCTTCTCTTTCACCTGCTCAGGAGGCTCGCCCCATGTCAGATAGACATCAATATGCTTAGCCGCTACTTCCAGCGCTGCATCCGATGAACCGCCAAAATAAAGCGGGGGATATGGTTTTTGCTGCGTAGGCAGTAACACCTTGGCTCCTTTAATTTTCAGATGTTCCCCCTCAAAGTCGACCTTTTCACCAGCCAGCTCTTTTCTCCAGACCTCCAGAAACTCATCGGTCAGCCGGTAGCGGTCGCTATGGGACAAATGGAGCCCGTCGCCCGCAAGCTCCACCGGATCACCGCCTGTCACCACGTTGATCAATAGTCTGCCATTTGATAATCTGTCAAACGTAGAAGTCATCCTGGCTGCCAATGAAGGAGAAATCAATCCTGGTCTTACAGCCACCAGAAACTTCATTTTATCTGTTGCCTGTATTAATGAAGAGGCGGTGATCCAGGCATCTTCGCATGAATGTCCGGTAGGAAGAAGCGCGCCCTTAAATCCCAGGCAATCCACTGCTTGCGCAATCTGGCGGAGATAGGAAAGCGTAATCGGCCTCCCTCCCTTTGATGTTCCTAAATACCTGCTGTCTCCATGTGTGGGCAAAAACCAGTAAACGTTCATGCACCTGTCCCCCTGCCTTTAGCGGAATCGAGTTCCAATTCTCTAATATAGATGTCTTTCTTGACCTCATCAATCAGCTCATTCAGCGGCACAAAGAGCCGGTTTTCGATTTCGGGATCAAATCTGACATCTGACCCAATGTTGTGTTGCAGCTGCTGATCGATTAAATAGACACCGTTTAATATGTTTCTTGCACCGATTGCATACAGAACCGGTTTAAGCGCATAATCAATGCTCAGCAAATGGGCAGCCGACCCGCCGGTGGCGATAGGCAGCACGCTTTTGCCGGAAAGAATGTCACGCGGCAGCAAATCCAAAAGGGATTTGAGAACTCCGGAATAGGCGGCCTTATATACCGGTGTTCCGATGATCACCGCTTTTGCCTGCTTTACACTCTTTTCAATTGCCTTAAGGGCCGGGCTGTTAAAGTTCCCAAGAACCAGATCCTCCGGTGGAATATCCAGCACTGAATAGGATTCAGTTTCCAGGCCCGCTTTTTGCGCCAGCTCACTTAAATGGTGAAGGACAATCCCCGTCCTTGACGTTACCGATGGACTTCCTGAAATCGTAACAATATCAGCCATTACAACTCCTCCTTTTTCTTCAGTGGTTTTAGTGAAGCATTTATTTGCCTGTTGATAAAAAAGGTTTGCAGCGCTCTGGCAAGCCCTCCTGTGCCAAATGTCAGATGCGAATGTTTGCCTTCGGTATACCTGCTTTGGACATCATTTAAAAATTCCAGTATATACAGCCTCCTGTAGAGGATATTGCGGATTCCCTGCTTTGAAAAGTAGTCCTCTATCGTGTTATACAGCCCTTTATTCACACCGTACCGTTCTCTGCAGACCCCGCTGAACTCCAGGTCTGCCAAATTGACAAGATACAGCTGTTCTTTGGTAGCTGACGCTAAAAAATTTTGTGGTTTATGCCATTCTTTTAATGATGCTTCACCCATTTTTATCCCTCCGATAACTGTTGTGGGTTATTTATTCTCTAACGCTTTTTCAACAAACTTGTTTTCAATGACTTTTGAAGTATCAAGCTTTGTCTTTATCCCTCCTGCTTTATAAAGGAAATCTGCCTGTTCCTGATGGGCTTTCGCAAACTCCGGAGTTGTTGGAGAAAGGATTAAGTTCGACCGCTTTAAAACGGTACTGACGATCTTGGGGTCAAGTTTTTCCTTTTTGGCAATATCGGAAGATACTTTGTCCGGATGATCAATAAATTGCTTCATAACTCTCTCATAGGTTTTCAAAAACAACACCGTTAAGTCCGGGTGGTCTTTCGTAAATTGGGTTCTGGCAACAAGAAAGCTCGGCGCATTAATATTCAGGTCCTCTCCGTCAGCCAGGGATTTTGCGCCCGTTTGAAAAATAGCTGTTGTGGCATAAGGTTCCCAAGTGGACCAGGCATCGACTGAACCATTATCAAGCGCGGGTCGTGCTTCATCGGGCTGCAGCTGAACAACTTTAATATCTTTGTCGGACAGTCCCGCCTGGTCGAGTGCCATATAAAGGAAATTATAGGCGCTGCTTCCTTTCGCGACGGCTATCTTCTTGCCTTTTAAATCCTTTAGCTCTTTGATTTTGCTTCCTTTAGGAATGATGATCGAATTTCCCTTTTTTCCATCCGTGGTTACGGCGATCGCTTTAAAATCCACATTGCCCGACTGTCCGGCGATCAATGGGGTTCCACCTGTGGCGCCAAAGTCCAGCCGTCCGGAAGCCAGTGCTTCAAAGTGCGGCGGTCCGCTCGCAAACTCGCTCCATTTGACTTTCACACCCTCTTTTTCAAAGGCTTTCTCAAAGGCTTTGGTCTCCCTTGCATAAGGCAGTACCCCCGTACTGCCCTGCACACCGATATTAACCGTTACATCCCCTTTTTGTTCGGCGTTCGTTTTTTTCTCACTGCTGCATCCTGAAAGCACAATCATCATCGTTAAAAGCGCCATAAGTCCTGCTGCTATCGTTTTCTTTTTGAGTTTCATCCTTTTTTCTCCTCTCCCTATCCCATCCTTTTTGTCATGCATGTGCCGAAAGATTGATCGTATCTGTATCCGGCCGTTTCAGCCCGAGGTGTTCCCTTAAGAGTGTTCCGGCGTATTCCTTTCGAAACAAACCTCTTTCCTGAAGGATCGGAATGACATAGGTGATAAAGTCATCAAGCCCTTCTCTCATTAAATGCGGCATAATATTAAATCCGTCTGCTGCTTTGTTTTCGAACCATTTCTCCAATAGATCGGCGATTTGGGTTGGTGTGCCCGCAATAGTGTAATGGCCCCTTCCACCAGCCAGACGAAGCAGAAGCTGTCTGATCGAAAGATTTTCACGAAGTGCGAGCTCCTGAATCAGCTTTGTTCTGCTTTGATGTCCATCCGTTGCAGGAAGCGGAGGCAGCGGTCCATCCAGCGGATAGGCTGATAGATCCACGCCGACTCGGTTTGACAGTTGATGAAGACTGAACTCTGTATTGGTATAATGATGAAGCTGTGCTTCTTTTTCTCTGGCTTCTTCTTCTGTTTTTCCTATGATCGGGCATATTCCCGGCAGGACCTTGACCGATTCAGGCGACCGTCCAAATGCAGTGGCACGGGCTTTTATTTCCTGATAAAAGCGCTGTGCATCCTCCAATGTTTGCTGGGCGGTGAACACTGCCTCGGCATACTGTCCTGCAAAATCAATTCTGGGTTTCTCCATCTGTTCCAGAGGTGATGATATTCCATCCCGCCCTGCCATTGCTGATATGATCAAGAGAAGCAAATCGTCTGGCCACGTTATAAGGTTCATTAAAGCTGGTTGAAACCGTGGCAATCAATCCAATGTTTTCTGTTACAGCGGCGAGGGCAGACAGCAGTGTAAGCGGTTCGATGCCTCCCTGCGGACCGTATTTGGCACCTTGTCGTGATACCGCATATCGATCTGCCAGAAATAATGAATCGAATTTGGCTTCCTCTGCTTTTTTAGCAAATTTTACATAATGGGAAAGCTTTAGGTTATTCCCTGTTTCTGAACCGGGATGTCTCCAGGAAGCCTCATGATGTCCCATTCCTGTCAGGAATAAATTAAGATGCAGCTGTCTTTTTGTTTGAACCATGTTAAAGCACCTCCATCACTATTTTTCAAATCATCCGATAAAGCTGTCACGCCATTTCAGAAGTCTCTTCTCGAAATATCTCACCAATGAATCCGATGCTTTGCCAAATACAGCGAAAATAATAATCCCTACAAAAACAATGGACGTCTGGGAAAACTGGCGTGCATCCATGATCAAGTAGCCGATCCCTTCACTGGAACCCATAAGCTCAGCCGCTACCAATGCCAGCCAGGCGGCTCCTAATGACAGCCTCAGGCCAAGAAGAATGTTTGGCAAGGCGGCTGGCAGGATAAGCGTTGTAATCTGCTTCCATTTACTGAACTCGAGCACTTTTGCGACATCAAACAGTTTTGAATCCACTCCGCGAATTCCAACAAACGCGTTAACATACAAAGGGAAAAAGGCAGCTTTTGAAATGAGAAGGATTTTGGATAATTCGCCAAAGCCAAACCAAAGGATAAACAATGGGATCACCGCCAAGGAGGGGATGGTTCTCATCATCTGCAGCGTGGGATCCAATGTTAGTTCGGTTTTGCTTGAAAAACCTACAGCCAGCCCTGCAAGAAGTCCGAGCCCGCCGCCGAGCAAGAATCCCAGAATCGCCCGGAAAAGACTGATTTTAAAGTGAGCGAATAGTTCGCCCGAAACGATTAAATCCTTAAATGCCACCAGGATTTCGCTGGGCCTTGGAAGCAATGTAGCCGAAATCAATCCATAGGCACCAGCTGCTTCCCAAATCAGAACGACAAGAACAGGAAGTGCAAGCCCCCGCATCCAATGGGATAAAGGTAACTTTTTACGATTTCTTTTAACAGCCGTTTCCTTTACTGATGGGGGGTGTTCAACACCTGATCGTGTTAATACTCCAGTTTGATTGCTCATTTTTTCATCTCCTTTTAAATCAAATCGCTGCTGCCTGGTGTTCTTCTACTTTTTCAAATTCACTCAGCACACGCTGGCGGATTTCCTGAAAAGACGCATCTGTTTTCTTTCTCGGATATGGAAGGTCAACCGGAATCACTTCCCGGATGGTTCCCGGCCTTGGATTCATGATGACAACCCTGGTCGCCAGGTAGATCGCTTCGTCAATATCATGGGTTACAAAAAGCATGGTCGTACGGTTGTTCTGCCAAATATCGAGCAGGACCTCTTGCATATGAGAGCGGGTAAAGGCATCAAGCGCTCCGAACGGTTCATCAAGCAGCAGCACCTTCGGATTTCGAAGAAGGGCTCTGGCAATGGCTACCCGCTGTGCCATCCCGCCGGAGAGCTCTTTTGGATAGGAGTTTTCAAACCCTTTCAAACGGACCAGTTCGATGAGCTGCTTTACGCTTTCCTTTGTCTCCTTGTTCTTAACTGGCAAATTGGCGGCTATATTTTTCTCAACGGTGAGCCAGGGAAACAGCCGCGGTTCCTGAAAAATAAATCCTTTTTCAATGCTCGGTCCAGTCACTTTCCGGTTATCCAGCCAAACTGAACCTTCATGGGCCGTATCCAGCCCAGCCACGATTTTTAAAAGGGTGCTTTTCCCGCACCCGCTCGGCCCGATTACCGTAATAAATTCCCCTTTCTCCACATCAAGCTGGATTTGTTCCAGCGCTTTAACCTTGCCATTGACGGTTTCAAAGCTTTTTTCAACCTCATTGACCTGTAATAATGCCACTCGCCCCATCCTCCTTTTTTAAATAAAGCTGTTCAAAATAAAAACAACCGGAGCCATTTTAATAAACAAAAATGGTCTCCGGTTGTCCGGTCGACTTTATTAGTGAATTTGTACAGTTGCTCAATTCCCTTTATTCAAAAAAACATAAAAAACTCCTTTCAACGTGCCAGAAGGACGTAAAGAAGAAGTACGGTTCATGCTTCTCTTATCATCCAAGCTTGCGGCTTGTTGGATTTGGCACAGTTCTCTTCAATTGAAAAGAGTCCGCTGCCGAGGTTTCATAGGGCCAATTCCCTCCACCTCTCTTAATAAGATAGAGTATGTAGTTTTTGATAAAAGGGAATCCTTATCGGATTACTTGTAATTAAAACAGGTATGTATTTGAATGTCAATAACTTTCTGAAAAAACAGATTAAAACTTTTTAAAATGATAATTTTTCTACTTTCAATTTCTTCCTTCTGTTTATCTCTTACATAAATAAAAGTTACCCTTATCATACTAATTGTTGGGAGGTTTTCGACTATGTTACTTTCTTGGTTAACGAGTATGCTTCTGCTTGTGCAGCCGGTTCCTGTCAACACGCCGGACAGCATCTCACTCGTTCAGCAAGGCCAGACAATTGCCATCATACAGCGCAAGGATTTCACGGTGCCGCTTCCTGGGACTCCTGTTCTTGATACCGAAAAGCTTAAGGTCTTTACGGACAAGCTGGAAGGACATGTGTACCGGCCGCCTGTCAATGCACGGATCAATGATACTGGTGGAATATCTTCTGGGCAAAATGGTTCGAAGCTTTATCGGGAGGCGTTCAAGGAAAAATTTTATGCAAAGTTCTTTAGTAAAGGACCCTCAAAGATAGAAATTCCAAGCCTGACGGTCCATCCCCGGGTGGATAGTGAGCTGCTCGGAAACATAAGAACCAACCACCTCGGCCAGTATGTGACCTACTTTAACCGCTCCAATACCTCACGGATTCATAATATTTCATTGGCCGCCAACGCCATTGATAATCATGTTGTTTTTCCCGGGGAGACCTTTTCTTTTAATAGGGTTGTTGGAAACCGAACAAAGGAAAAAGGGTATATGCGTGCACCGGTGATTATCCGGGGCGAACTGTCCGAAGGAGTAGGCGGCGGCATCTGCCAGGTTTCTTCTACCCTTTTTAATGCTGTGGACCGTGCCGGACTCCACATTGTTCAACGGTATTCCCATACCCGCAGAGTTCCCTATGTTCCTAAAGGACGGGATGCAACGGTAAGCTGGTACGGTCCTGACTTCCGTTTTCAGAACCGTTATAATCAGCCCATCCTGATCCGTGCAAAAGCATACGGTGGAAGCATTATGGTCATGGTTTCCTCTTCCGATGTGATCAATCTTCCTCAGAAAAAAAGGTAAACACCCCCTCTCTCCATTAATTGTGTCAACATTGTTAACCATTGCACAAACCCGTTCCAAATTGAAGGTAAGGATGATAGAATAAATGAGGATTTGATCATCAATTGGAGAGAGTGATGACATGAAAAGTCTTCCATTTTTCTATATGCTGTTTCTAATCAACGGATTGCTTCTTGCTGGCGGATTGGTCAGCCCGGCGTACATGGCTGTTGCCCGGTGGAGCATGATTTTCTTTAATATTACGGCAGTAGCAGCCCTTATTTACTTTAAAGAGCATGGCAATGGTGCAAGATGGAGCAAAGTATCCTCCCGCGGCCGCATGCTTTGGTGGGGCGCATTTATGTTCAATATTATTTCGGCTGCCAATGAAGTTCTTCATTCGGCACTATTCCAAGGTTAATAAATGTGCAAAAGCCCGGCAGCTGTTCTGCCGGGCTTTTTTCATATGGATGAAATTACATGTTTGCTATGAGCCATTTTAGGAAAAAAGTTAAAACATGTAACACGATAAGGGAGATGGCAGCTTTGTTTGGCTTTACAGAAATTTGGAAATTTTTCTTTTCGTTTTTTTTGGTATTACCAGGCGTCACATTTCTTCACGAATTCGGTCACTATTTTTTTGCCCGTATTTTTGGAGGAAAGGTCAGGGTGCACGTAGGTACAGGAAATGTACTTATGAAAATAGGCCCGCTGCGCATCCGTAAACTTTATTTTTATGATGGCTGGTGTGAGTATGTGTCATTAAAAGAAGATGCCAAATATTCCAAAGTTCTCGTATATCTTGGCGGCTCTCTCTTTAATCTGGCAGCCATTCTCTTGTTAAACTTTTTCGTCTTTAAAGGCATCTTCGAGGCGAATCTTTTCTTTTACCAATTCACGTACTTCTCGTTTTATTATGTATTTTTTTCTCTGATGCCGATGGAACAGTCAAGCGGTTGTCCAAGCGATGGCCTTGCTGCCCTGAACACAATCAAAGGTATCCAGTTAAAAAGCCACCCTGCCGACTAACATACAGCAGCCCACCTTTTATGGAGGGCTGTTTTTTAAAAATATTTATAATAGCTTTCCGTATAGGCATGTACGTGACAGCCGTTTTTTTCAAACACGCGTTGCATTTTTTCATTGTTGAGATGAGTGCTTCCGATATAATATTCTGCACCCATTTCTTTTAGGCATCCCAGCGCCTGCCTGTGCAGTGTGCTTCCTGTTCCTTTTGACCGGGCACTGGGAAAGACCCCAAAGTAAAACAACCGCCCTTCATTTGTTGTACCCGGTTCAATATGGGGAATGGCGATTCCGATTTGCTGATGGTCTTTATAAAAAATCCTGCAGGAATATTTCCATCCGCTGCCAAGCTCCTGCTTAACTGACTGAAGATGCTGCTTCATCGACAAGGTTGATGCTGCATTATCCGATCCCTGCCTGCACATTCTCCACACCTCCATAAATGCCTTCTCTGTCGTCCCCCTGTCCTCAAGCGTTCTCCAGGTGTAGGGATGAAAGCTTTCCATTTCTTTCAAGTCCCGATATACATTCACTTTGGATGCAAAATGCTCAAAACCCGAAGAAATCAAGTAATCGGAGCATGATTCATAATGGTCTCGGTTACGGTGAAGCGTTACGCCTACTCTTTTGACTTTCCCTTTTTCAGCTTTTCGGATGATGGTTGAGATGCCCTTTTTCCACTCGTTAATGTCCAACATCCCTTCTGTCGGTTCAATAAGAATATATTCAGGGGTTCCGTCAATCACTTTCATCTGTCTTCCCCCACTGTCATTTGTTGATAGAACTTGTTGATCACGTTTTGGAAGGCTTTTTTCTCCTCCAAAAAAGGATAATGATTGCTGTTATCAAAAGCAGCCAGCTGCACATCGGGAATAAGTTCCGCCATTTCTTCAGAAAAACCGATCGGACACTGAACATCGTGCTGTCCGCATGCGACAAGCGTTCGGGTACTGATTTTATGCAGCTGCCTTGTTACATCAAAAAGGAGAATCTCCCTTGAGAAAAACTCCATCCGGCGCGCGGCCATTGATTTATGGACATCCCCTGCAAAATACTCATCATGTCTTCCAGGCTCATGTAGTGATAATTTTGCCCGTTCCCTGGATATATCGTTTCTTTCTTCCGCAGATAGATTTGTTTTTAACTGCTCGATTAGCGACTGCATGTTTTTAAATTTCGGATGGTCTGGATGATAGATGCAAAAAGGGGAGGAGGACGCATACTCTCTTGCTGCAGCACTGGCTATGATCAATGATTCAAGGGATTTGGAATGTCGTATCCCATACACGAGTCCTAGCATCCCTCCTGTAGAATGTCCGGCAAAATGCCATGTCGGATACCCGAGTTCGTCTCTTACAGCTTCAAGATCAAGCACCGTTTCGATCATGCTTAGCTGATGCGGTTCGTGCGCCTTTTCAGACCTTCCCGCTTCTCTTAAGTTAATCAAAAATACCTGATGCGACTCTGTGAACATGTCCGCAAAACGGTCTCCCGTTTCATTGAATTCCGAATAAAGATGGGACACACAAAGCGGCGCGCCCTTCCCCTTACTGAACACTTCAAATACGCCCCGTTCTGTGGGGACCATGATTGTTTTCCAGTTCTTCATTTGCTTTCCCTCTGTTCTCTGGTATTTCATTACAAAAGCAACTTCTCTGTTCCCTCACTGAATTCCTTTCTAAATTTTGTCGAACGATTTTTCTTCACTAAAATGTTTTTTACCATTAAAATAAATTTTAACGATAAATGTTATTTTGATTGGAAGGAGAATTATGATGGGGACCAGTTTGGCACATGAACCAAAGACGGTAAGAAAACAAAAATTTGGAGGCCTTCTCTCCAACCGGCAATTTTTATTTTTATGGATAGCCAGTATATTTACAGGGTTGTCCTTCTCGATCTACTTAATCTCAGAAACATGGTTTGTTCTTCAGGCACTAAAAGCTCCTTCCAAGCTTGGGATTATTATGATGCTAACCACCATACCCCGCGTTTTGCTCATGTCGGTTGGAGGAGTAATGGCTGACAGAATAAAACGGTCTCACGTGATTATGATCACAAATTCAACCAGGGGACTTTTGGTCCTTGGATTGGCCCTGCTCATCCTGAACAGCAGTATGAACCTCTATCTCCTTGGTGTTTTTGCTCTTCTTTTTGGAGTTCTCGACGCTTTTTTCTGGCCGGCTAACCAGTCTATGCTTCCCACCCTTGTAAAAAAAGAACAGATCGTCCGTGCCAACTCTCTCGTGCAAACGACCAATCAGCTTTCATTATTGACTGGGCCGGTCATTGCAGGTTTTATGATTAAGTTTGGCTCGTTTTTCGGTGTCTTTGTTTGTACTTCTGTTTTACTTTTCTGCAGCAGCATTCTAATCGGACAAATCCGTTATCCTGATCATCCATCAACTGACAATAAGCAGAAAGAACCGGTGTTCCGGCAGCTTAAGGAAGGAATTGTTTACGTCAAGACGGTACCCTACCTGCTGCTCACCATGGCCACCTCTATTTTCGTTAATTTGCTTCTTGTCGGGCCTCTGAATATCGGTCTTCCTTTGATGGTGGATCAGCATTTGAAAGGGGATGTTCTGTCTCTTAGCTATTTGGAAAGCTCGCTCGCTCTTGGAATGGTCGCGGGTGCCTTTCTTACTGGGATCTTGAATATCAAAAGAAAACGGCCGATCATCAGCCTTTCACTGATTGCCGTCCTTTCTTTCTTAAATATCTTTCTGAGCCAGATGACCGCCCTTTGGCATGGAATTATTCTTTTGTCACTTGCCGGCGTCTGCTTGTCCATTTCCAATATTATTGCTCCTTCTCTGGTTCAGGAAATGACGGAGAAACGGATGATGGGAAGAGTTCAGAGTTTGATGTCAACTGCCTCCATGGGATTTATACCGCTTTCCTTTGCCCTTGTTTCTGCTCTGCTCTCTAGCGGACTTTCAATCGACATGATTATTTTGTACTCAAGCATTGCCCTTACCGCGTTTGTCCTCACTGTTCTTTGGAGAAGCAAAACCATCCGCACCATCGATTAATCACGTACATCCCTTAAATTGTGGTATTCTTTTTAGTAACACAATGTTTAGGTGGGATACAACGTGGCACAATGGAAAACACAGTCAATCGATTTAATGAAAATTTTTTCTGATCCAAGACGCCTGAGAATCCTTCATCTCGCTTCCGAACAGCCGATTACCGTTAAACAGCTGGCTGCTGAGTTGAACGAACATCCTTCAAGGCTTTATTACCATGTAAAAAAGCTTGAGGATGCCGAGCTTTTGGAAGTGGCTGAAACAAAGCAACTGGGGAATCTGGTGGAAAAATATTATCAAACTATCAATATGAATGATGTATTATACCGTGGAGATCTGCAGGCACAGGCTGAACAGCCTGAAGTCGCTCTTTCCCTTACGTACCGGCTCATCGAACCGGCATTGAAGTTATATGAAAAGTCGCTTGCCAAGCTGAGGGAAGAAAAGAAACATGGCGTAGTACGCAATGAAATGCCTTATCAAGTTACCATCAATTCCTCCAGTGACCGCATGACCGCCAAAGAGTGGCGTGAATCCTTTCCTGTCATCATGAAAGCACTTGGTAAAAAGGATAAAAAAGACTATGACTGGCCGGAACGCTCTTATCCTTCTGAAGAAGAAGCGAACAAAGTTGGTACCTATCAGTACGTTTTGCTCAGTTACCGGATTGAGGATGCAGAAGAACTTGGAATTGTAACGGAAAACGAGGAAGAGAAATGAACTGAGCCGCCTTTAGCATGCTGGAGGTGGCTATTTTTTGTAAAAGCACCTAATGGGCGCTCCTACATATAGAGACATCATAGCTTTCAATTACCGTGCAGATTGTTTTACTGGAGGTATGTAACGTGCAAACCTTACATGAACATTTGAAAAATTGTGAAGCCCCTCACACGTGTAAAAAAAGAATAAGAGCCATTCCTTCGAATGGGAAAGAAGAGCTCTTTTCATAGATAACACCTTGTAGAGTCATAGATCTCTAAAGTGAAGGAAAATATGTCGGGGATGTACCCATTCCTTAATTGGCATATAAGCGATACGAATCGGTTAATGTATCGCCGTTACCATAAATGTATGCCTTAGATGGGGCATAGAAATTGCTGCTATCATACTTCCAATGAATCCTTAGAGCCATATAACCGCCTGCTCCGTACGTGTTAGTTCCTCTTTTTTCAATATATTGAGAGAAGCTGTCCCACGTTCTAGGACCCACAACGCCGTCAACCATTAAGTTATGCGTTTTTTGATATTTTTTTACGGCAGCTTCGGTTTTCGGACCGAAAATCCCATCCGAATCAATGACGGAGGAATCAGTGTAAAATCGAAGAACATTAATGATGTACTGCATGTTTTTAACTTCAACACCTCGGGCATCTTTACGTAAAATCGAGTTTTTATCCCAGTCTGCCGGATGATGAAACCCGGGTGCTGAGGCAGATGCGGTAGAAAAGGAAATTCCCCAGGCCAAAAGAACAATTACCATACTGGCTACTATTTTCTTCACAATGCCATCTCCCTTTTATTAACTAGTGCAAACCCCTTACAAATTTCCCCTCCTTCTGAAAATTCCCCCTTTTCGTAAATTGAACCCTTTCTTTCTTGAGACCAATGCCCTGTTTTCTTCTGTACCTTTGGAATCAGTGTCCAAGTGTGGCAAGGAAGAATAGGATATTTTATATGCAAATAAGGAGGTTTTTGGATGAATGAATATTATGGGCAGCATTCGAACCCACGAATGTTTCCTCAACTCCCCGGCCAGGGCGGAGGCCAGCAGGCACCTGGTTTTCATGGCTTTTTCCCGCAGGGACAGGGCGGGCAGCAGCAGATGCCTCAGCTCCCTGGGCTTTTCCCCGGTATGCCCGGTGGTCAACAGCAGCAGGGACAGCAAGGCGGACAATCACAGCAGGGACAGGGCGGGCAGCAGCAGATGCCTCAGCTTCCCGGGCTTTTCCCCGGTATGCCCGGTGGTCAACAGCAGCAGGGACAGCAAGGCGGACAATCACAGCAGGGACAGGGCGGGCAGCAGCAGATGCCTCAATTCCCTGGGCTTTTCCCCGGTATGCCCGGTGGTCAACAGCAGCAGGGACAGCAAGGCGGACAATCACAGCAGGGACAGGGCGGGCAGCAGCAGATGCCTCAATTCCCTGGGCTTTTCCCCGGTATGCCCGGTGGTCAACAGCAACAGGGACAGCAAGCTCAACAGGTGTTTTATCCTTACTACTACCCGCCTGGCATGTTTTAAGCCTGCCGGACAGTAAATGTTTAAAACCGGCCAGTAAATCTTGAATTTCGGCCAGTAACCTGACGATTCTGGACAGTAACTTCCGCTTTTGGCCTGTATTTCTCTGTAAACAAATAAAACAAGGGAATTTCCTCTGCGGAATTCCCTTGTTTTAATAAAATGAAGCTTATTCTTCCGATTTCTCTGTAGGATTCTGCTTTTTCCACCGCTGTACGCCGTCATCTTCATCAAATTCGATGGTGACATCGGTGACGCCTTTTTCCTGCAGGATCTTTTCTTCCAGCCGATCTTTAATATCGTCGGCCTGGGCAACGGTCAGTGCAGGATCCACTTCTACTTCAAGCTCTACGTGGAGTTCCTCACCTTCTTTGATAACAACGACTTCCACCACATCTATTACTTCAGGATCACGCAAAACGAGCTCCCCGATTTTGTCTTCCATCTCTTCATCGGCTTCCCCAAGGACTCCTGCCGCATTATCGAGAAACACTTTGCCTACAACAAAGAACATCATGAGACCAATAATAATAGAAGCAATTCCTTCCGCCTGATGAAAGGGGGTAAAATGGGAGATCACGATGGCGACGATTGCCAGGATCCCTCCCGCTGTCGCAACAAGATCTTCCATAAAGACAAGCTTGGTGGCCGGTTTGGCTTTTGGCAGGTGACCGAAGCTTTTAAAGAACACCGCAAAACCGCTTGTTGTGTCGCCAACGTCATGCATAATCTCCCTCATGGCCTTAAAGAGAACAAATCCCTCAAGCACAACAGCAGCACCAAGTACGGCAACATTTATCACAAAACCGGTGGATTCTGTCGGGTGAAAAATATGTGAAAAACCTTCCTTGATCGTTTCAAAAGACATAATGCCTACAATAATAACGGCTCCAAGCAGAACCAGATGAACCAGTCTGCCAAATCCATTTGGAAAGCGGTTCGTCGCACCTCTTTTGCTTAATGCAGAACCAATAAATACAAAAAATTGATTGGCCGCATCCCCCAGGCTGTGCATGGTTTCAGCAAACATGGCTACGTTCCCAGTGTAAATATAGGTGCCGCCTTTTATAATCGCAATAATGGTGTTCACAATCGCCGCCAAAAAAGCAGATTTGTTACCGTTTTTTAATAATTTGAATAACCTTCCCATTGGATCCCTCTCTCTCATCATTAGTGTCATGCGTTATGTATAGATTTCATTTTCATTCTACCCGCTCTGATCTTTACCTACACTTGATTTCCCTTTCTTGAATACTAAAAAAACCTTTCTTTCCTATTTTAGCGATTCATCCATAGGAAGGAAAGGGTATTCGGCAGGCTATTTGCTCCAAATGGCCTGCTTTACTGTAGATTGAACTTGATTGTATTTACGAAGAATGACGTTTACAAACGGATCAAAAACAGGAGACAGCAGATAAACAAGGATACTGATGATTCCCGCGACTACTATACTTCCAGCAACATCAAAAGGATAATGCTGTCCTGTCCAAACACGTGATAATCCGGTTAACGCCGCTACCGCCAGCATTGCACTTCCAAGCTTTTTGTGGCTTAAGAATACGGCAAACGATAAAGCAAACGCACCTGTGGTATGGTCACTCGGAAACGAAGCATCCGCCGCATGTTTGAACAGCAAATGCACATGATGGCTGACAAATGGCCTTGGTTCATAATAAAAAAGTGTGATGATATAGTTTGCGATCAGCCCCAAAATTCCAGTTATTCCTGAATAGATTGCTAATCTTTTATATGAATCATTTGTAAACCACAGGACCAAAAGAACAAGGGCATAGAGATAAAGCGCCTTTTGGCTTAAAAAAATCATAAAACTATCCAATACAGGATGAGAAACGGACAAATTATTAATATCTTGAAACCACTGGTAGTTCATTTTTTTCCCTTTCTTTCGGTTTATTTCCTACATTATTCAAATTGAGACTTGTTTCAATTGAATATTTCGGACGCCTTTTTACTTCAGTAAAGATTTTCCCGATATACTCACCGATAACCCCAATTCCCATCAGCTGCAGACCGCCAATGAACCAGATGGAGATCATTAGTGAAGACCATCCGGCTGCTGCATTCCCCATTACTTTATGCACCAATGTGTATGCTCCTGTAAGCATACTGAGACAAATCGCCATAAAGCCAATCACGGTAACAAAACGAATGGGCGTGATACTGAACGAGGTGATTCCATCGGCAGCAAACGCCAGCATCTTTTTTAACGGGTACTTCGTCTCCCCTGCCAGGCGTTCTTTCCGGTCATAATAAACTTTGGCTGTTTTCATCCCAATCAGCGGAATAATCCCTCTTAAAAAGAGGTTGCTTTCTTCATAGCGGCATAGCTCGTCAAGTGCCCGTTTGCTCATCAGCCGGAAGTCTGCATGGTTGGGAATAAGATCAATGCCTATTTTATTCATGAAACCGTAAAATCCATTAGCGGTCACCCGCTTGAAAAAGGTATCAGTGTCCCGTTTTTTACGAACGCCGTAAACAATTTCGCATCCTTCTTTATATTTTAAAATAAAATCACGGATCACCAGGATATCATCCTGCAAATCTGCATCAATCGAAATCACACAGTCGGAGATTTCCTTCGCCTCCATGAGTCCGGCTAACAACGCATTCTGATGACCGGCATTGCGGGACAATTTCAATCCTGTAACAAACCCATTCACTAAACTTTCTTTTTCAATCAATTCCCATGTTCCGTCTTTGCTCCCATCATCAACAAACAAGATTCTGCTTTGAGGATGAATCCATTTCTCTGTTTCCAGATCTTCCAGCAGATAGGTTAATTGCTTTGTTGTTTCACCCAAGACTTCTTCTTCGTTATAGCAGGGAACAACAATGGTAACAACCGGTTGATTCATCAGTTCCACTCCCTTTCGCTCGTGCTGCAATCATCTCGTCTGGTAAAGATAAATTTTCCATACCGAATGTGGATCGGTGAACACTTTTTTCAATACCAAGTGATCTTGCTTGGCATTCTTAACAGGTACAGCTGAAAAAATATACCGGCCTCCCAGCTTCTTAAAGGCTTGGATATTTAATTGAAGCTGATGAATTTGTTTTGTGGATGTTTTCTCATAATCATAATGTTCTCCCAGTTCCGCTGAATACAAATAACAGCGGCCTCCCCAGTGATCAAAGTAGCTTTTGAGCTTTGGACTTTTGTCCAATTCCTTAGCAATAATGGAACGGAACTGATGTTTATAGGAAAGTGGATAAAAATTGTTATACGTATCCACTGTGTAAAAACCATTGTATTGCGCGATGGCGGGGTGAAGCCCCAGACTTGCCACCCGGTAGGAACTTTTTGGTTTTCCAATATACGTATCAATTTTTTTAAACAGCTGCACAGAGTAGAATTCTTTAAACGAGGGATATCCAGCGATACGATACCGCACTTCTTCGTTCAAGGTAAAAAGCAGAGTCAGCTGGAGGATCAGGAATACCACAGCAGCTTTTTTCCCTTTCCCTCCACCCTTCCAGAAAATTCTCAGCCCTATGGCAAACAAGAGATACCATAGTAATGGATGTAAAAAGTGAAAACGTGAAAAGTTAAATGTCCGCAGAAGCGAAATATGGGCTTTAATCGGCTCCCATCCCTTGTAAAACCAAAAACCATACCATACAGAAAGCAGTACATTTAAGATCATAAGGTAAACGAATGTTTTTTCATTCCGCCACTTGTTTTCTTTTATCAAATTCCATAGGACCATGATCAACAGTGGCAGGATAAAATACGTATGAATGGTCATGACATGAGTATGGCCCAAAAGGAAATTTTTCAGCATAAGCTTCATGGATGAAGGCCCATCAAGAACAGATTCATCAAATTCATTTCTGTTGGTCGGCGGCTGAGGCAATAACAGGGAAAAGACAAGCCTGTATTCAGTGAGCAAATACATTCCTGCCATAAAAATGATGCTTAACAGGAATCTCCCATTCCACTGCCGGCTGCGATATACGTCAATCATCCATAAAAGAGTCATAAAAGCCAGAAAAAAGAAAAAACCTAATACAAAACTCGAATAGAAAGGAAGACAAAAAAGAACCAGCCACTCTTTCCACCCGGATGTACGGTTTCGAATATTTAAAAACGCCCATAATGCAAGCGGCATACCGAGAGTGCTGAGCATACCCGATGGCCAAAACGGGGTAAGTGCAAAAGCCAGGGATGCACCTACCCGTAAAACGGCTAATCCCTCTTCCTTTATGAAATGCTTCCTTAAAAGCAAGTACATTCCAATGAACGCGATCACCCGCGTAATAGCCTGCGAAAAAGCATAAGCGAGCATCGATGGAAAGAGGGTATGAAGCCAGACAATCCCACTGAATTCCGAATCAAACGCATCTCTTGGCACACCATTGATCACTTGTGGAATGACAGCATTCAGAGGTCCAAACAGCTGGCCACTCTCGTTTAGTTCCTTGTACCACGTGATATTGGAGTCCATATTATCATGGACGCGGATATGAGCATTATCCCCAAGAATAAACAGGGGTGAAAGATAGATCAGAAGGACAATTACTGCCGCAGTTAAATATTGGGTTTCCTTTAGTTGATTCCCTCTGAACATACGATATACTCCTGCCTTGATGTAATGATTTTAAGCTTGACGGCTCAAGGTAAAAGCCGGCTCCAGCAAAGATTGGATAAATTTCGTAATTTGATCAGGCGATAACATTTCAAGCCCTTTCTCATAAGCATTTTTGGCAGCTTGCCAATTTTTCATGGCAGGTTGATTTCGGAGTACCCGTTTCAATTGAAATTCCAGCGGCAATGATTTATCGATCCGGAAGACCAAATTCTTTTCCTCCAGGTACTCGAGATTTATTTCTTCTTGTCCCGGGAGTACGGAATGTACAAATATCGGCAAGTTTTTCCTTAGTGCTTCACTCACCGTAATTCCGCCGGGCTTTGTAACGATTGCATCTACTCTGTCATACCATTCATTCATTTCGCTCCTTGATGAAATATAAGGCAGCGGATGTATATTTGCCGCACCCAGTGATCGGATCTTTTCATATAGTTTTTTGTTTTTTCCGCACAAGACATAATAATCAAAGGCGTTGGAAGAACCAGCGGCAGTAATCAATTCATAAATATCACCCAATCCGCTGCTCCCTCCGGCGATTAATACTTTCCTCCTGCTGCCTTTTGATAAATTCGTTGCTTTTCTTTTGAACTGCTCATGAACCGGAATCCCAGAGACAATTATTTTATCTTGAGGGATATGGTGTTCATCCATGAGCATTGTTTTCATATCCTGATTGGGTACGAAGTGGTAATCAATCTCTTGTCTTCCCCATACGTCATTAATGAAAAAATCAGTATAAACATTCATGACAGGGACATGGCATTTCCCTTTTCGTTTTAGCTCATTCACGAGATAGGACGGGATGCTGTGCGTGCATATAATCACATCAGGCTGTTCATCCTCCAAAAGCTTGTGCATAGCCTTTAAGAACAACAGATCGTATCCTTTAAAGGACTCTCTTCGAATAGTGGAATACGTAAAGTTCTTATATATAAGTTCATAGGTACCTGGCAAATGTTTAATCCATTTCAAGTAGGTCTTAGTCACCATTTTTTCAAGGGAAGCATTCATATAGCTTAACAAGTCCACTTTTTTTAAAACAATATCCATCTCTCTGATTTTCAGCATGTCGATTAATGCCTCTGCGGCCTGATGGTGGCCGGATGGCATCTGTAAAAACGGCAAAAATAATATTTTCTTCATTCTTCATCACCTATTTTATAAATAAAATTTCATTTAATGAATCTTGTACACTTAAAAAGACGGAAGTTCGTCCAAAAAGTTCATTACAAATAAAAAAAAGTCCCGGCAAATCCTGCCAGGGACTTAAACTTATTTATTTACGAGCTCGAAAGCGTTCAAACAGAAATTTAAATGCTCCTCCCAATGATAGAAAAAAGAGAAGAAAGAAGAAAATACTGCCAATAATCGGAAAGTTGAACAAGGACACCAGCAAAAAAGAACCAGTCAAATATCGAAGCCACGGAGCTTTATTCTCCAAGCCGGAAAATTGTACCGCCAATTCATGGCTATAGACGGCCAGCCCCGTAATAAATATCAGTACCGGTAAAAGTAAAACCAGAATGGAGACAGGAATTCCAATGACCGTAATACCAAGCAATACACCTACCACCAACAGTGCGGCACTGATAATGGCTCCTGATAAAATCAGACGTGGAGCCTGTCCCTTTGTTACTTCTGCCAGGCTGTTTGTTCGTTTGTGAAGCGACATGCCGGCAAGTACCGTTAAGAAAACCAGCACAATGCTTGCAATAAGCCTGAGCAGCCAGCCGCTGATCAGGACCAGCCCCCCAAGAAAAAGGCTGTTTTGTGATGGACTGTTCAGATTCATGGCGATGATATTATCGGTCACCTTCGAACCTGCTTCTTGTTTGACATGTCCACCAATGACAAGGACCAGTTCCTTTACTTTTGCTTTTTTCTTGATGTCTACATTTCCATTAATAACAATGACAGCAGTTTTCACCTTTCCCTTTACGATCGCATCGTGTCCAAAAACAATGACATTTTCAACACTTTGCTTTGCGGGCACCATCACTTCTTTTTGTTTGATCACATTCTTTTCAGCACCATAAACGGTTGGAGCTGCAAGTGTGAGGGCCATCATGAAAACAATCGTTATGCTTAATAAAATACGGTGCTTTTTCATCGCTGCCCTCCTCACCCTGTTGACTTTGTATCCAGTAGTCTTCGCACAGACCATCCTGATGCTATCAGCACGATTAGCGCCAGCACTAAGAAAACTTCAAGCAGATTTGGCAAAGCCCCCGCCACGGTAAAGGCTGAACGTATTAAACTAAAGGAAATCGAAGTAAGAGTAACCCCCACATGAATCCCTTTCGTAATAACCGATGAGGCTAACCATAGAAAAGCGGCCATAACAATGGCCCCCGCAATAGCTGCAGCCATACCTCCCCGGGAAAGAAGCGTCTCAGGAGTAGATTCAAAACGGATCCTGGCCATCACCGTTTGCTCCATGTTGCTGTTTTTCATATCAAACTCCTCATAAGCAGATGACAGTAAAGCCTTTAATTCCAATAGATGAGCCACTTCTTCCCTACATTCCCCGCAGTCACTCATATGCCTTTCCACTTCTTGTTGTTGCTTCTTGTCTAACTCATCATCGACATAAGCAGATAGAAGCTCATGTATTTCATCATGCATCCCGATCACCCCCTTAACAATTCTTTTTTCAGTTCTTTGCGGGCTATATTAATTCTGGATTTAACCGTTCCCTCTGGTATTTCCAGTATTTCTGCAATCTCTTGATAAGAAAATCCCTGGATGTCCCTTAAAACAATCACTGTCCGATGCTCCGGATTAAGCTTCTGCATGGCAAGCTGCAAATTGATCCTCAGCTGCATGTTTTCAACTTCCGAGTGGGTATCCGCCATTAACTCTGTTTGTTCTGGATTGATTTGCAACTGTGGCCGTTTCTCCCTCTTCTTTATCCGGTCATAACAAAGGTTGGTAACAATTCTTGTAAGCCAGGAGGTAAAGGCATACTCCTCTTTCAAATGATCCATTGAAAAATAGGCTTTGACGAAAGCTTCTTGCGTAATATCTTCAGCTTCCATCTGATCATGGACCATCGCAAAAGCATGCCGGAACACTTTTCCTTTATATCTTTGAATAAGTTCAGAAAAGGAATCCTGGTCTCCCTTCTTAGCTTTTACGATTAATTGCTGAAGTTCTTGGTCCACACTTTTTTCACCCGTTTCTGGACAGACTGCCTTTAAGAAAAATGGTTTCTAGTTAAAAAGACGCCAAATGATGAAATAAGTTCATTCTTATTTCAATTTCTTTTCCTTTATTTTGTATTAGGCGAAAATAATTCATTCTCAATACGATCAACATAGCATGAACATAAAAAAAAAGCCCCCACTTAGGAGGTTTTCAATTTTCTTCCACCCTTGGTTTTGCAGGATTGCAGCCCGGTTCTGTCGTTTGCGAGGCCATGGCCACCTTCGTGAGATAATAGCATTCTTCTCTTGCCATATGATCGGCCATGAGAGCAGAAAACGTACCGAGCACCTCATGCGAAAGTTCCAGTTCCTCGATTTCTTTTAAAAATTTCCGGAACAACATAATCTCCATCTTCACTTCTTGATTCATGCGCTTCAAGGCCGGAAATTCTTTCAGGTTTGTCCTTAAATAGCCCGCAAGTTCTACCGCCTTGATATAAAATTGTTCAAAATGAACGCTGTATTCCTTGCTTCGTGCTTTTATATCTTTTTCTACCGCATCCATCGTATCCGATATGGCTCCTGCATGTCCTGCAGCATCGGGAAGCCATACCATATGATAATGGAGCTCATGGTAGAGCGGCGGCATTTGTTCCGTTTTTAAATACTTAAGGATTCCTAAATACTCTTCCACCTCATTCACCATATGATTAAGAAAGGTTGGTGAAAGATGAATGCTTATTTTTCCTGTCAGGTGCCTCCTGATCATGTGAAGCTTAAAATCCCTGATTGATGTCGCCATTTCTTCCGCTGCAGCAGTTAGCTTTGTGAGATCCGCGTTTCCTCTTGCCTGCTGAAGCAGTCCGTCGAAACCTTCCTTATATCGTTTGGCCGCTTCAATTTCTTTTGTTTCCTTCGAAGCCAGGGTATCCAAAAAGAAACGCGCATGATCCCCCAGTACCTGGAGCCAAAACTGATGCTCAAACCTTGCGCTTTTTTCCCATGTTTGCCGGTCTACCTTCATCTCCTCCTTTGCACCTCTTTCATATGTATCAAAGGAAAAGATAAGTTATGCCCGATTATTTAGCTTGTTTCGGTTCTCTTCCATACCTTCCGCATAAAAAAAGCCACGATTCCAATAATGACGGCAAGCAGGATGCTGACATAAAACCCTGGACGGATCGTTTTTTCAGCTAGGGTTCCGCTGATGCTCGCCAAAATTAAAAGAAGCCCCACAACAGAAAACACTTTACTCCATATTTTCTGCTTCAGCACTTTCAGAGAAGAAATAATAATGAACAGCCAGTTATAAAGAAGCAGGATTCCTGCTGCAGTTGTGATGTATTCATAAATTTTCCCAGGCATTAACAACGCGGTGATGATGGAAGCAAGGAGACCTGCGGCTCCAAGTCCCAGAGAGGCTAACGGCAGATCCTTCAATTTTTTAGTTTTCTTGCTGAACAGTAAGGGAGCATCACCATCCTCCGACATTGTACAAAGAAGTTTGGTCACACCAAAAAGGGAAGCAGTCATGGTGGAAAAACCTGCTATAATGATCGCTCCGTTAAACACATGTGGAAAAAAGGGCAGATGGTAATCGTCAAGAGCGGTCACAAACGGACTTTCCTTATCGTCAAACGCCCCTTGGAAAACCATGGTTACTGCCAGCCCCATGGACACCACATAAATCGCAGCTAAAACGAACATCATGACTTTACCAGCTTTGGGTCCGTCTTCTTTCTTTTTCAGCTGCATGGCCATCAGCCCGATGACCTCAATGCCGCCAAACGCATAAAACGCGTAGATCAATGAAGACCAAAACCCCGGAAATCCATCATGAAAAAAATCCCCTGTGCTGTCAGGAAGACCTGGTTTTTTGACATCTCCATCCAGCCAGCCAAGAAGCGTTGCCCCTGCTATAATAATGAACATTAAAATAGCCGCCACTTTTACAACGGCAAGGATGTTCTCAACTTTGTCAAAGCCATCTGTCCCGGTTAATACAACGATAATAGCAAGAATCGCATACCCTGAGGCAAAAACCCACAAAGGTACTTGTTCAAACCAAAAGCGCGACAAGATGGAAAGTGCCGTCAACTGGCTGCCCATGACCAGGATATTGGAGAGCCAGTAGTTCCAGCCGCAGCTGAAACCTGCCCAATGGCCAAATGCCTTTTTTGCATAGGCGCAAAACGATCCTTTTTGGGGATCTTCTGCTGTCATCTTTGCCAATACATTAAAAACAATATACGTGCCAAGCGCAGCAAGGACAAAAGAAATGACAATGGATGGACCGGTCATCATAATGCCGATGGAAGATCCTAAAAAATACCCTGTTCCGATGGTACATCCGATGCCCATTAACGACAGCTGCCACCATGTTAAATTCCCGCCTCCGCCGTTTTGGCCGGAGGGAGAGCTGCATTTTGTCTGACTCATCAAACCACCCCTGTTCTGTCGTTAGTTTTTGTATATTGGGGTGGAATATGTAATGCTTCCATTGCCAGTAATTGCTTATCAAAACAGGTTTCTTACTTTATAATCAAAGCAGACAGAAATAAAAAAAGGGGATGATCGAATGAAGCCGTATATTTGCAGCACCTGCGGGGTCCAATATCCGCCAACAGAATACCCTCCCGAAATCTGCACCATCTGCACAGAGGAACGACAATATGTTTCACCCCAAGGGCAGTCATGGACCACGATGGAAGAGATGAGAAACCGTAATTTTAAAAATACCATACAAGAAGATGAATCTCGCCTGTACAGCATACATACAAAACCGGCTTTTGCGATTTCTCAAACCGCCTACCTTGTACAGGATAATCATTTCAATTTATTGTGGGACTGTTTGACCTTTCTTGATCACGACACGATAGCGCGCCTGAAGCAATTAGGAGGGATTGATGCCATCGCTCTTTCTCATCCCCATTATTATTCCACCCAGGTGGAATGGGCGGAAGCATTTGAAGCACCCATTTATATCCATGAAGATGACAAAGAGTGGGTCACACGTTCAAGCCCAATGATAAAATTTTGGTCCGGCGAAACGCTCGAGCTGAGTGATGGGCTTACCCTGTACAGGCTGGGCGGCCATTATAAAGGTGGAGCAGTCGTCCACTGGTCTCAAGGAAATGAAGGAAAAGGAGTCCTTCTGACTGGAGACATCATCCAGGTGGCAGCAGACAGAAATTGGGTCAGTTTCATGTACAGTTATCCCAACTTGATTCCACTTCCGGCTTCCACCGTGGAGCGCATGGCCAGCACTGCAGAGCCCATACCTTTTAACCGGTTATACAACGCGTTCCACAGAGTTGTGGCGGAAAATGCCTCACAATCGGTCCAGCGATCTGCCAAAAGATATATTAAAGCATTAAGAGGAGAATGGTTCTCCACCTAAATAAAAAGCGAAGGCAGAATACGCCTTCGCTTTTTTGATGAAGTTAAAAGGTTTGTGCCATTTCTTTTGCTTTAGTGATGGCCTGTTGCTTAATCTCTTCTGCTCGGTCGGGAAATTGATTGTGTCCTTCCACAAACAAGCCTTCAAACGAAGGAATGCCAAAAAAGTTCATGATCACACCGATGTAACGGTGGCCCATCTCGAGTCCTGCTGCAGGCCCTTCCGAATAGACGCCTCCGCGGGCTTGGATATGCAGTGCCTTCTTGTCTGTAAGCAGTCCAACAGGTCCCTGTTCCGTATATCTAAAGGTCTTTCCTGCCGTACAAATAGAATCAATATAGGCTTTCATAACGGGAGGAAATGAAAAATTCCACAGAGGCGTTACAAAAATGTATTTATCTGCCGCTACAAACTGATCGGTCAGTTCGGAAAGCCGCTGTACTTTTGTCTTTTCATCTTGTGATAGCTGATCAAAGGTAGAACCCGTTCTAAGCTTTCCCCAACCGCTGAACACATCCACATCAATGTGGGGAATATTTTCTTTATACAGATCCAGATGAACAACTTGATCAGAAGGATTGGCCTGTTTGTAAGATTCAATAAATGCTTTTCCAACCGCCATACTGAAGGATTGTGTGTCATCATGGGGATGTGCCGTAATATATAATATAGTCGTCATATCGTTTTCCCTTCCCTTTTCATTTGTACAGAGTTAATATGATACAAAGAAAGGAAACACATACCCTGAATTTATGTTAATTTTGTATCCAGCGGTTTCAACCTGGCCTCAATCTCTTGACGTTTGGGTTCAAGAAATGGGGGAAGGGCCAGTGATTCCCCAAGATGCTCCAGATCTTCATCCGTCGCAAATCCCGGACCGTCTGTGGCCAGTTCAAACAAAATACCATTTAATTCCCTGAAGTAAAGCGACTTAAAGTAGAACCGATCAACAAATCCTGAATTTGGAAACTGGGCATTCTGGACTTTCTCTATCCATTTTTTTAGCTCTTCCTCATCATGGACGCGGAAAGCAACATGGTGCACCCCGCCTCTTCCAAGGCGTTCAGGGGCCAAGTCCTTCCGTTCTTCGATATGAAGCTCTGCTCCTGTGCCTCCTTCGCCTGTTTCATATACCACAACATCCGGCTGGCCGGGTTGAAACGACGGGTATTCTCCTTTTTTCCGGAATCCCAAAAGTTCCGTAATGACTTCCTCTGTAAGCTCTTTCGTGCGTACAGTCAGCCTGACGGGTCCAAGACCGGTGATGCCGTATTCATTTGGAATCGGGCTTTTGTCCCAGGGCACACCAGCAGAAACTCCTGTATTGGTTTCGTCTGATACAAGTAAAAGACGCTGTCCTTCATCGTCCTTAAAGGCGAGGGAGAGACGGCCAAATCGATCTGAAGGCTCCTCATGAACCACGTTTATTTTTTCAAATCTGTTCTTCCAATAGTTCAAAGCTTCATCATTTTTTACCCGCAGCGAAATTTCCGAAATGCTGTTGGCACCATCATGGTTTCTTCCTGCCATCGGAATTTCAAAGAATGTTAATTCGGTTCCGGCATTTCCCTTTTCATCGCCATAAAACAAATGGTAAACAGAGGTGTCATCCTGATTCACTGTTTTCTTAATTAGGCGCATCCCCAGTACTTTTGTGTAAAAGTCGTAATTTTTCCCTGCTTTTGCCGTAATCGCAGAAACGTGGTGTATCCCTTTTAATTCCATAGTTCCTCCTTATAAAGCCTGAATTTTTTCTTTATGTATATCATACCCTCTTGGTTTATAAATTCAAAAAAAACAGCATTACGAAATGTAAATGCTGTTTTTATATGTGAATAAGTATTCATTTTCCCTGGTTTTTAATATCAATCGCCTGGGCCAGCGTTGAGGTTACCGATACACGGTCAAAGGACAGTCCTAGTTGAACCGCAGTTGTAGCGATCTCCGGTCGGATTCCGGACAATGTTGTCTTTACACCAACAAGATCCAAGGCATCGATCAGCTGAAACAGTTCGTGAGCTACCATCGTATCGATCATGACTACCCCTGATAAATCGATAAACAAATGGCCGATGCGCTTTTGCACACACTGGTTTAATGTATTCTCAAGAATAAATTTGGCTCTCGCTGTGTCGACATCCCCAACAAGAGGCAGCAATGCCGTATCATTGTTCAAGGAAATCACGGGAGAACTTAATTCATTCAGCAGTTCCTGCTGGGCACGCAATCGATCGGTGGAATATTTATGGGTTTCCTCGATAAATTGCAGCATGACAGAATCAAACACCTTAATCATCAGACCGTTCCATTCATCGATTTCCTCTTGATGCAATGTATCCCGGTTTATTGCCGCAAACTCACTGATATAATCAAAATATTGCTGGCGGACCCTCATGAACTCTTTAATGATCAAATGGATAGGCGTTCTCAGATGCTCATTATCTTTGGCAATTTTTATGATCCACTCTTCAAATTCCTTAAAGAAAACCTCTTCAGGCTTTACAAGAACCTCGCATAAATGAATATGAAATTCATAATTTTGAGCTTTCAGCGTTTCTATCACTGTTGGATCATTGGAAGTATACACGCCGGAAGTGCGGGTTTTATCGAGAGAATTATACCATTCCTCGGTCAGATTCCTGGCCCTTTTTAAAAGAAATTGATGTAATTCTTGATTTTTATTCATTAAAATACTCCTCGTAAAATGAAATATCTCTATACAAAAAGTTTACTTTCCCCATTATAAGATGTCTAGCGGGAGGAGCTTGAAATTTTTTCAAATCCTTCTTCCACAAGATAATCATGTGCTTCTTTATACGATTCAAACGCTGCTTCCAGATTCAGTCCTGCATAAATATTCCATAGTTCATCCTCATGTACGAGAAGAAGTCTTTCATTGTCGGCACCGCCTGTCCATATTTCTTTCACAGGTACTTCCGGCTCAGGAGCAGCCACTGATTCTTCGCTGCTTAAATAGTCGATAGAGTTTGAAATGAGTGAAATAAGATCCTCTCCGCTGTAGTCGCGAATGTTAACCAATTCCTTGTCATTCTTTTGCCGGCGGTCCAGATGGCCTGCATAAACAAAGCCATTTCCGTTCGGATGCAGCTGCTGTACGACTATTTTCTTATCTCTTTTGCTTTCTTCCAAGTGGTAATTGACTCGTCCGAGTGAAATATTTTTCCTGGTCAATTGTGGAAAATGAGTTTCAATAAGTTCTATTTTTTCTTCAAATGATAGCATGCTTTGCCTCTTTCTATAATTAATTTCGCCTGATTATACCATAACCCGAGAATAGTAATATAATCCCGCCTATCATCCAAAAAAAAAACACCGTGAAAGCACGGTGTTCATTTATGTCTGCAAAATTCCGCGGTTATCGCATCCATTGCGGCAGTTACGTTTGCAAATGAAACGATCTCTTGATTGTCGGTATATTTTAGTTGAAAAACATGATCTTTTTTGCTGTAGCTGATTGATAGTAAAGGAATGTTATTTTGACTTAGTGTGTGGGTTATTTCTGATTTAATGTACTGTTTTGCTTTTAAATCGACCAACATCTCTTGAATTTTAGATTGATTCATGGTCATCAATCCCCTTTCCAATATGAGGGGCAAAAAGCGAAAAAACCCAAATATTTTTTATTGATTCTATAAATTATAACATATTTCGGGTTTCGTTTAAAGAGATTATGGGAATAATTATATCTTTATATTATTTTCAGGCAAAAAGTCATAATTATAAAAAACAGCACTGCCCTCTTACGGCGTACTGTCGCTTAATTTACATTTGGCTAATAGCTTTTCTTTAAATCCAAGAAGAACTTCCTCTCTCCTGGCATAATCTTCTTCATCCTCTTCCCAACGGTTCAGGTCCGTCGCCGGTCAATCAGCTCAATGGATTTGGTACGGATCTCCTCCAATTGCTTGTGCTCTTCAAGCTGTCCGGCAGCAAGCCCGAAATATACCTAGGATAAGACTTCAAGATCTTCTTGTTCATCAAATTTCTTGTGATATTCATCCAGTATCATTTTGGTTGCTTCGTGAACGGTTAAATCTTCCTGCAACAGGTCATCAAACTTTTTTTTGACGCGACTGGCTTTTTCATTATCGAGCAGTCCTGTTCCTCGTGTACCCATTGTATCAAGCTCCTTTTAAAATATCGTACTCTACTACCATTCTCCTCCAACGGCTTCCGACAAACCAATATTTATGATGAAACATGACAAAAAATTATACTCTATTTTTGGTGTCTTGACACTTGGGAAAACAACCTGCCGGAGATAGAGGAATTTAATAGAAAATAGCACTTTATTTCCCAATATCGTAAATATTACCCTGTGCTATGATGTGAGTAAGGGCGCCCCCTATAAAGAACATTAGGAGGGTATTTTATGAAAAAAGGTTTCATTGCTTTACTATCTGCCGGTCTGTTGTTCAGTTCCGCCTATCAGGCAGCAGCTGCCAACGAACCTGGAACAAAATCACAAAAGCTTGTTCTTCATGAGAATAGCAAAACCCTTACTCCTCAAGTCCAAGTCACCACATCCAAGGACAAAGCCATTCCTTCCTTTATTGCAGGGAAACTTTCAAATGGTACATACCATACCGAGAAAGACGTCCTCGCCTTTATTGACAGCAATAAACAATTATTTCAATTCAATGAAACTCATCATCTTAATTTCATTTCGAAAGAAAAGGACAACCTGGGCATGACCCATTATGTGTTCAACCAATCCATCAATGGAGTACCTGTTGATGGAGCCGTGTTCATGGTCCATACCGATCAACAAGGAAAAATCACGGCGATTAATGGAGATGTTCATGCCAACCTTCCTGAAAATATAAAATCAATCAAAAAACTCACAAAAACCAACGCGATCAGTGCTGCCTGGAAACATATCGGGGAACAGCCGAAAAAAGAGAAAAACAAACCGCTTGCTTTTAAAGGGGCAAAGCTCAGCGACACGGTCGAAAAGTCAAAACTGGTCATCTTCAAGGACCAAAATCAATACAAGCTCGCCTACCGGGTGGCGCTTCAATTCATTGATCCTTATCCTGCAAACTGGCAGGTATATGTAGATGCGAACAGCGGCAAAGTCCTGAAAAGCTTTAACGCCGTGAATAGTGACGGACCTGCGACCGGTTCCGGCTACGGTGTTCTTGGCGACAATAAAACGCTGAACACCTACCTGTCTGGCGGCACCTACTATTTGTATGACACTACTAAAGCCATGTCCGGTGTGATTGAGACGTATACAGCAAGAAACGGATCAAGCCTTCCCGGTGTTTATTCAACAGATACAAACAACGCTTGGACCGCCTCCAACCAGGGCGCGGATGTAGATGCCAACTACTATGCCGGCAAAGTATATGATTATTATAAAAATACGCATGGCCGCAACAGCTTTGACAATGCAGGCTCTACCATAAGGTCTACTGTTCACTATAGCTCCGGCTATAACAATGCGTTCTGGAATGGTTCACAGATGGTTTATGGGGATGGAGATGGACAGGTCTTCCGTCCACTATCAGGAGCTCTTGATGTTGTAGCACATGAGTTAACGCATGCGGTAACAGAACGTACAGCCGGACTCAATTACTCTTATCAGTCCGGGGCGCTGAATGAATCCATGTCCGATGTGTTCGGTTATTTCCTTGATCCAAACGACTGGCTGATGGGAGAAGATGTTTATACACCAGGCACAGCAGGAGACGGTCTGCGCAGTTTATCCAATCCAAAACTTTACGGACAGCCTGACCACATGAGCGGTTATGTGAACACGTCAAGCGACAATGGCGGGGTGCATACGAACAGCGGAATTCCTAACAAAGCCGCCTACAATACGATTACTGCTATTGGAAAAGCGAAAGCCGAGAAAATTTATTACAGAGCACTGACCCGCTACATGACACCATCGACCAATTTCAGTGGTGCACGTGCCGCATTACTTAGTGCAACAACGGATTTATACGGAAGCACCAGCACGGAATACAATGCAGTAAAAACAGCCTGGACCAATGTTGGCGTAAATTAAATAAAAATGATATCCCACCGCAGGCGGCCTTTTGGAAGCCTGCGGTTTGTTTGTGTTGATGTTTTGTATAAAACAGCTCGATGTTTTTATAAAACAGAAACGGGTACAGATATAGAAGTAAAAATGGAGGACAAGGAGTGAACTCAGAATGACTTTGAAGGCACTAGTGATTAATTGTACATTAAATAAAAGCAATCAACCGTCAAATACCCGGGCTTTAATTGATGAAGTGGTGAAAATTTTTGACAAAAAAGAAATGGTAACAGAAATTGTTACACTTGCTGATTATAATATCGAATATGGCGTTACGGGAGAGGCGATCAGCGATCAGGATGAATGGCCTGTCATTTATGAAAAAGTAAAAGAAGCCGATATTTTGGTTATTGGTTCTCCGATCTGGCTTGGTCAGCAAAGCAGTCTGACCACCGTTTTGATCGAACGTCTTTACGGAGCAAGCAGCGAAACCAACGAGCAAGGTCAATATATCTTCTATAATAAAGTAGGCGGAGTTGTAGTCACGGGCAATGAGGACGGGGCAAAACATGTGAGCCGCTCCGTGATCTATGCACTCTCACACATCGGCTTTACTATCCCCCCGAATGTTGACACCTATTGGGTAGGAGAAGCCGGCCCTGGACCTTCTTATATTGAAGCAAAAGGATATGAAAATGAATTTACCATGCAGCATGCCGAAATTATGGGGTACAACCTGTATCACTTTGCTCGATTACTCAAGGAAAGTCCCATTCCGTCAGAGGGAAATGTCATCCAACAAACCCATTAAACGAATTGTTTCATCAGCCGGCCTGTCTGCCGGCTTTTTTATTTTTCCCCTTCAAAACGAATAAGTGCTGCTTTTGCACGGTCCCTGAGAGAAACCAGATCACCTTCAACCTTTAAGATAGTCTTCTTTTTCTGCTCCAAAAGCTTTAACTGCTCTTCTACAGTATGAAGAACCTTTTCAAGCTTTTCTTTTTGCAGCTCTGTACCCTTTACCTGTCTGTAGTCATGCCGCTGAAGTTCGAGCATGTCGCTGAGCTTAATAAATTCCTGAAGTTCAGCAAGAGAAAAACCCATCACTTCTTTGGCGTTTGTAATCTTCTTTAAAAAATTAACATGGTCTTGCGAATATAGCCTGAATCCTCCCTCACTGCGGGGCGGTGAAGACAGCAGCCCGATCTGTTCATAGTAACGGATGGTCCGTTTTGTCAGCCCGCTTTGTTTTGCTACTTCATCTATTTTTAAACCCGTCATTTCAAAAATCTCCTTTTAAAAAAACGTTGTATTCCAAAACTCTATATTCAAAATAACATAAATCAATATAAAAAAGGAAATAGTTACGTTGACGTAAAGGTTAACTTATATTATAATTTGTGAGTATTGATTTTATTTTGCGTGCACTACATTTAACTTTATTAACTAAATTTGATGAAAAGGGGTTTTACAGCATGCGTCAAGAAACGCTTGAGATCCAGGATCAGTCAGACAAACAGCCACTGGTCATCTGGGTCATCTTTTTTGCAACGATTATTTCGTTTATGGGATTAGGATTGGTCGACCCGATTCTCCCTGCTATCGCCAAGCAGCTTAACGCAACTCCGAGCCAGGTTTCGTTGTTATTTTCAAGTTATAACCTGATTACCGGTGTTGCAATGCTGATTACTGGTGTGGTTTCCAGCCGGGTTGGCGTTAAATGGACGTTATTAACGGGTATTTTACTTATTATTGTCTTTTCAGCATTAGCAGGTTCATCCAACGCGATCTCTCAAATTGTTGGATTCCGTGGCGGTTGGGGCCTTGGAAACTCCCTGTTTATTGCTACCGCCCTGTCAGCCATTGTTGGATTATCCATCGGCGGAACAGCAAAAGCCATCATTCTTTATGAAGCCGCGATTGGGTTGGGAATTTCCGTCGGGCCTCTTCTTGGAGGGGAACTCGGTTCCATTTCCTGGCGCGGACCTTTCTACGGTGTCAGTGTCTTGATGGTCATCGCCTTTTTTGCTTTACTGATTAAAATGCCTCAGGTACCAAAACCAAAAGTGAAAAGTTCAATCCTTGATCCGATTAAAGCCTTAAAATATCCAGGGTTGTTCAGACTAGGACTTACGGCTTTTCTCTATAATATCGGCTTCTTCACTTTGATGGCTTATTCTCCATTTGTTATGAATCTGGATGAACACGGCTTAGGTTACGTTTTCCTTGGATGGGGACTTTGCCTTGCGATTACTTCTGTATTTGTAGCACCGAAGATTCAAGCAAGATTTGGTACCGTTAAATCCATGTGTGCCATGCTTGTATTGTTTGCTTTTACCCTGCTTTCGATGGGGATTTGGACAGATCATGCCATTGTGGTAATCATTGCTGTTATTGTGGCCGGCTTGTTCCTCGGTACAAATAACACATTAATTACAACAGCTGTGATGCAGGTAGCACCTGTTGAACGGGCAACCGCTTCAGCAGCCTACAGCTTTGTCCGATTTATTGGAGGAGCCATCGGCCCATGGCTGGCAAACAAATTGGCAGAAATGTATTCGCCTCATGTTCCTTTTGTAACCGGAGCAATCTTTGTCATGTTTGCCATGCTTGTCGTCGCATTTGGTCGTAAACACTTAGCACACGTTGATTCAGCATCTCACTAATAAAAAAGGAAGGTCATACTTATGTACAATAAAATTCTAATCGCTTTTGACGGCTCACCTTCTTCCGCCCGTGCACTCATGCACGGAACAGAACTGGCAAAAAAATTCGAATCCGGACGGGTGACCATCGTTCATGTGAATAAAAACCTTCCCATGCAAGAGCCGGTAATGACCATAAACCTTGATGAACTGATTGAGGAAGAAGATAAGGAATTATTGCTTCCTGCAGTGAAGTTTCTTTCCGAATCGGGAATCCATTATGAAACTCACACATTCCAGGGAGATCCCGGCCATGTGATTGCTTCTTATGCAAACGAGCATGGCTATGATGCCATCGTCATCGGAAGCACAGGAAAAGGCTTAATAAAACAAACACTTCTCGGAAGTGTCAGTCACAGTGTTGCCCAATTGGCAGACTGCCCTGTCATCATCGTAAAATAAAAAAATCGGTTCCTTTAAAAAGGAGCCGATTTTTTTATGCTGTCCAGCCTGGCTGGTAAAAATATTTAATGTTTCCCCCGCCGCCCGGAACAATAATTCCTCTAAATGCCTTTTTGTCCTCCTGCTTTACAAGAACATCACGAAATAAAGGAAATTCCTCTTTTATCACAATATATTCACTGAGATTTCCATTTCGCAAATCAGATAGAATTTCATTGGCCAAATGTTCGTTCATTATCATTTCCTCCAATATTTCTGCTCACCTTAGTACACCACAACGCCCATTGGTATGTCCACTATCAAATGAATACATAATTGCTCCTTACAAACAAAAACTAAGCAAGATGTGAGATTCAATACTCATAAAAAAGGATCCAATATGATGAAAAGAGCATTTAATGTGTTTCGTACTGACTGGAAAGAGGTTTTAACCATCCCTTCTGCCGCCCTTTTATTAATGGGCCTCATTTTTCTTCCGTCCGTCTATGCCTGGGTGAACATAAAAGCAATGTGGGATCCTTATGAGAACACGGAAGGCATTAAAATTGCCATCAGCAATGAAGACAGAGGAACCGTCTTTCAGGATAAAAGCATCAATATCGGAAATGAAGTCGTCCAAAATTTAAAGAACAATCATAAGCTCGGCTGGACGTTTGTTACCAAGGAAAAAGCTCACAACGGTGTGGTGATGGGAGATTACTATGCAAGCCTCTACATCCCGAAAGACTTTTCCCAAAAGATTGCAAGCATTGCGAGTCAGTCTCCGGAAAAACCGATTATTGACTATACGGTAAACGAGAAAATCAATGCGGTGTCTCCAAAAATTACTCAAAGCGGCGTCTCCACCATCATCAACCAGGTGAGCGACAGCTTCACAAGAAACGTAGGAAAAGTCATTTTTTCAAAGTTCAACGAGGCAGGAATCACCCTTGAAAGGAATCTGCCGACGATCCAAAGCTTTGAACAGAAACTCTTTGCCCTTGAAAAAGAACTGCCGGAGATCAATCGAATGTCCAAACGCATTATTTTGCTTGATGAGAAACTCGCCTTATTGCATAAAAGAACAGCGTCGCTGAACCTCCAAAATATATCTTCCGATTTCGAGAAGGTAAGCTCACTTCTTACACAGACGGAAAAAGCCGTTCCAGAAATACAGCAAGTGCTGGATCGGGCTTCAGCCATCGATAGCCGTCTTTCCATACTTCCATCCGCAGAGCAAACAGCTGCTTCATTAGACAGTACCCTTCTGGAGCTTCAGTCTGTGACCGATGAGGCGATTCAAAAAGCCCGAGAAGCCCAAAAGGCTTCCCCGGGCGTGTCTTATCCAACGGAGCAGTTAACCACCATTAAAAATGATCTTAACAATCTGCGGGTGCTAACAGAAAAAAATCGTCGTTCATTAGGGGAGCAGATGGGGAACCTAACGTCCCTGCAGGATCTCATGGTCTATTACAGAGAAGATTGGCCTGCCGCCAAGAAAAATATCAGCGAGGCTTCAGCCAGACTTAAAAGGGATTCTCCCGAAATTAAAAAAGACCTTACACTTGCCGCAGCCTCACTGGAAAAGGATATACCCAAACTGGAAAGAGCCATCCACCGGGCGGCCAGCCTGGCTGAGAAGGATCTTCCCCAGATGGAAAAAGCCATTATAGAAACAGCAGACAAAATTAGAGAATTTAAACGGAATAACAATTTGAGTGATGTAATCCGTGCGCTAAAAAACAACCCTGGAAAAGAAAGCGATTTTCTTGCCTCTCCCATTATTCTAAAAGAACGTAAAATTTTCCCCATCCCTAATTACGGCTCTGCTATGACTCCCTTTTATACCGTCTTGGCACTTTGGGTAGGAGGCATGCTTCTCATCTCTTCTCTTAAAGCCGGCAGAGCAGTAAGTGAAGAGGGTCAGTCGGGCATGGTGTTTTTCTGGGGAAGATGGCTTACGTTTATTTCAATCGGCATACTCCAGGCGCTGGTGATTTCCCTCGGAAATTTATTTGTCATTTCAGCCTACATTGTGGATAAACTCCCATTTGTGCTGTTTTCCATCCTGTTAAGCATCGTATTCATGTCAATCATCTATTCGCTCGTTTTCATTTTCGGAAACATCGGCAAAGGCATGGCGGTTATTTTCCTTGTTCTGCAATTCTCAAGTTCAGGAGGCACGTTCCCCGTGTCGATGACCTCCCCTTTTTTTCAAAGGCTCAATCCATATATGCCCTTTACTTATGGCGTCAGCTTACTGCGCGAAGCAACGGGAGGCATGATCAAAGAGATTGTACTTTCAGACATCTGGCATCTCGTTCTTTTTCCTGTCATTTTTCTGTTGTTGTCCATGATATTACGCAAACCTCTTGGTAAGGTGATTTCAAACAAAAAACGGGGATTGAAGAAAGCACGTATCCTTCAATAGGTTAATTCATCCTTTTCTTGCCGTATTTTTTTATCGGTGACGGCTTTGCCGTATTCTTCTTCCAGGTCGGTCAAGGTCAACTGAAACAAATGCCGTTCTTCTTTCTTGTACACACCCATTTCGATGAGGCTTGTCATCAGCTGGTTTCTTTTGCTTTCTACTGCTTTACGAAATTGATTTCCCATGGTTTTTCCTCCTTTTGGACAAAAAATAAACGCATGTCATGATATTGACATGGCGCCTTTGGTTGACCAATCAGCAGGTGTTCAAAATGAAAAAGCCTCTTCCTGCATAATTAGTAAGCAAGAAGAGGCGGATATTTCAAAGTATGAGGCTCTTCTTATCTTTCAAGCAATACGCTTGTGGAATTGGCACAGTACTCTAAACGAGTCCGCTGCCGAGGCTTCATCGGGCCATTCCCTCCCCCTCTCTTCATAAGAACATTAAACCGTTATTTTATTTTATTTTTTATTTAACGTTCTCTTTGTTTCTTTGAAGATCCTCGCCCGGCTGGAGTACAAGCGGATCAACTTCCACAGTATCCGGGTATTTGATCCCCTGGCCGGTATTCAGGCAAAGTACGCGCTCCCCTGACTGAATCCATCCTTTGTCTCTTAATTTTTTGGCTGCAGCAAATGTTGCTGCTCCTTCCGGGCAAATGAAAGTTCCTTCCAGTTCAGCCGCATGGCCCAACGCTTGTTGAATTTCTTCTTCTGAAACGGCTACCGCACATCCTTCAGTTTCATAAATGGCTTCAAGAACTAAGAAGTCTCCAATGGCTTTCGGTACATTAATTCCGAACGCTGCTGTTTTGGAGTCCTCCCAGAATTCAGATTCATTTTTGTGCTCCTCCCAAGCTTTCACAATGGGAGCACATCCCTCTGCCTGAACAGCTACAAGGCGCGGGAACTGGTTTCCTTTAAAAAGACCAAGTTCCTTAAATTCCTTTAATGCTTTGTAAATACCAATAAGACCAACACCACCGCCGGTAGGATACAGGATGACGTCTGGCGTTTCGCTTCCGGACTGCTCAAGAATTTCATACCCCATCGTTTTCTTGCCCTCGATCCGGTATGGTTCCTTTAATGTCGAAGCATCGTAGAGTCCCTTTTCTTTTACCAGATTGGCGACCATTTTTCCCGCATCACTGATCAGGCCGTTCACAAGGTAAAGCTCAGCTCCGGAAATTGCCGTTTCTTTCCGGGTGATGACAGGTGCATCGACAGGCATTACGATCGTTGGTTTAATTCCTGCTCTCGCGCAATAAAGCGACCATGCGGCTCCCGCATTCCCATTGGTGGGCATCGCGAGCTGGGCCACTCCCAGTTCTTTTGCTTTTGAAACACCTACCGCTGCTCCTCTGGCTTTGAATGAACCCGTAGGTATGAGACCTTCGTCTTTCATAAATAACGATTCGATTCCCAATTCTGCACCCAGTTCGGGCATCGGCAATAAAGGAGTCATTCCTTCACCGAGAGAAACGACATGTTCCTCACTCGTAACCGGCAGCAGCTTGTGATAACGCCAAAGATCATTGCGTGCTTGATCAATAATGACGTCTTCCTCTTTCAATCTCTCCAGGTCATAATCCACAAGAAGCGGCGATCCACAGGTACAAAGCTGGTGAAGCTTATTGTGATCATAGGTTTTAGAGCATTTTGGACATACAAGATGGCTTACAAAGCTAAATGACATATCGAAAACTCCTCCAAAGTTGAGAAAAGCCTGGAGCTAGTTGCTGAAATCCTTTTTTTGCAACTCCGCAGAGCACAGTAAAAGAGACACTGCCCTGCATCGCAAAGAAGTGCCTTCAGTTTTCTGATCAGCTTTTCATATTGTGTTTTTGTTGTGTATCATTTTAAGGTAAGTATCCCGATAAGTCAACTTAGTTTTATATTGGGTTCTTTTATATCCTGTCCACCACCTTGTCCCTGATTTCCTTTATTTGCTCCAAGTGCCTTTTTTCGTGATAGCCGACAAATGGAATCCATTGCTCCAACGGCATCGGTCCGAAAACAGGATGCGGATAAGATTTTTGTTTCAGCTCTTCCTGATTTGCGCTGGCAGCTACCTTATTCAGCTCGTTTCTCGATTCTTCCAATTTATTTTTCATTTTTTCCAGCGTCATGTACTTTTTCGTGGGAACCACAAAAACTGGCGCGCTTACTTTCACACTTCGATCCACCGTCCTGTCAATCGGCTTCCTCTCGGCAGGAGCTGTTATTTTGCTTTTCAGACGGTTGGAGACAATGATGGCCACTGACCGTTCCATGAGGTAGAGATGGTGGAGAGTCTGCATAATGGACCATCTTCCCTTTTCTTCCGGCTCATTTAATTGGTCGTCCGTTAAGTTATTTACCGTTTCCAGCACTTCATTTCTGATTTCTTCATTATGCGTCACATGGACCGCCTCCCCGTTTCTGAATACGTTCTACTTTTCTTCTCCCGCACTCTAGGATTTTCCTTTATTTTTGTAGATTTTTAAAAGAAAGTGATCCAAATACAAAATCCGTGCGTTTTCTCTATGAGTTTACAAAAAAGGCCAAAAGCCAAAAATTTAAAGGAGTGAATTTCACATGAAAACATGTGTTTCATGGTATGCGGTTCGCGACAAATAAATATATTGTCCGATACAGGGTGTATAAAGGAAAGAAAAACGGTCCGTTTAAGCATGTGGCCAGCATATCAGCCTACGAACGCAAAACCTTTACCGATGAGGAAGCCGACAAGTACAGCTACTATGTTACTTCCATTACCAAGCAAGGGCTGGAATCAAAGGCTTCAAACGTTATTCATCCTAAAAAATAGCCAATTAAAAAAGAATGCCAAAGGGCATTCTCAGCTTGTGGAGAAAGCTCTGTTTTTTCTCCACAAGCTTTTTTATTTGTTTAGAATTACTGCCCTGTTGTGTGATTTCTCTGAAGAAAAAGATCCTCACACACCTAGCCAAGCTTGGCTAGGTGTGTGGCGATCTTTTTCATATTCTGACAGGCTGCTGTGAGAAGCACCTGCTCACTCGCATTCTGTAATCCCCTCAACCTGCAATAGCGAAGCCCATGCAGCTCTTTCGAATCTGCGAAGCTTCGCTCCACCTTTTCTTTTCTAAATTTATAAAGCATCTTTCCAGAAGCCGACAGTCTGTTGTCGCGTACTTTTTCTTTATGTTCTTCCCAGACATGGCGCGTTACGACTTTTTGTTTGTTTTTTGAACGCGTGCACTCATTTAATAGTGGGCATTCTGCGCATAGCTTGGGATCCGATTTATACTCCTGATATCCTTCCCTTGTGGTTGTGCAGTAGACGAGTTCCTGGCCATTGGGACAAACATATACTTCCCGTTCTTTATCGTATGTAAATTTCCATTTCGGCATCAGCCCTTTTGTTGGGTGGTATCTGCGGTGGGCGATCACCCCGAAAATCGTCCGGTCATAAAGTCCCTTACAAATCGGAGTGGTGAGATAGCCTGAATCTAAAGCCACAGCTTCTACCCCTAATTGAAATCGTTCGATTTGGCGGTCTAAACGAGAAAGGTAAGGCACAGAATCATGCACGTTCCCAGGGGTGACATAGGCATCGGTGATAATATTGAATTTCATATCGGTCGTTCTATGATCTAAATAACAGAACATTTCTTGTTTATGGTCTCGCGACATAAAACCACAATCGGGATCAGTCGTACTTTTGCGAATTTGCTTCTTTTCTTTCACCTCCTCTTTCTCTTTTAAGGGCTTTTTTCCGTGCTTTTCTCTGTCCTCCTCGACCGCCTGATTTAATTCTTCAATGTATCCTCTTGTTTCTGCTTCCACTTCTTCTCTTGTGAATTTATGTTTATTGGCATTCGCTTTAAGGTGGGTAGAATCGGAAAATAAGACTCTTCCTCCCACCATTTTATGATTCATGGCTTGAAGGACGATCTCATCAAAGATCTCTTGAAAGACGTGGGTATCTTTGAAACGAGTCCGCCGGTTCCAACTGATCGTGGAATGATCTGGAACAGGGTCATTCAGTTTTAAGCCAAGAAACCAGCGATAAGCGATATTGGTTTTGACTTCTCGTTCAAGTTGTCGTTCTGAGCGAATGCCGTAGAAATAGCCGATGAACATCATCTTGAAAAGCAGAATAGGGTCCGAAGGACGTCCTGTAGATTCTGAATAATAAGGACGAACTTTCTCACCGATAAAAGAAAAATCGATATAGCGATCAATCTTCCTCAAGAGGTGGTCTTCAGGAACCAAATCTTCGATAAAAACAAACTCTGCTTCATTCTGAGTATCCTTTTTAGGCTTATACATACAAACACCGTCCGATCCTTATTTGTTAGTTATATTATAACAAATTAACGCGGTGAATAAATAAAGTTGATGGATAAAAAAATAGACTGTCGAGAGTTTCTCGACAGCCTGAGAATGCCAAAGGGCATTCTTTTTTTAATATAGACGGGTTTGATAGCTCTCTTCCAATCCTTTAGCCACTTGCTCCTCACCCATGGCCGGTATATTCATGTGGGCTGCCATGATCGCGGCTGCAGAAGGGAGTTCTTCCTTGGAAAGCCACGTTTGCGGGTTCCAGATTCCCGAACGGATAAAAGCCTTGGCGCAATGAATAAAACATTCCTCTGCTTTTACAACCACACCGAAAAGCGGAGGATTTCCGTTAACCGCGTGTTGCTCCAAAAGTTTGGGATCACGGCATAACATCGCTTTGCCATTAATTCGCAAGGTTTCTCCCATGCCCGGAATCATGAACAGCAATCCGACTGCAGGATTGGTTATAATATTTTTTGCTGAATCCAACCGATTATTTCCTTTGCGCTCAGGAATGAACAAGTAGTGTTCATTCAATACGGTTACAAAGCCTGGCCGATCCCCACGGGGTGAAACATCACAACGCCCATCCGCACCATAAGTGGCCAATGAAAGAAATGAAGACTTTGAAATAAAATGTACACAGTTTGCATCCAATCGATCAATGACTTTATTGGCTGCGCGGATACTGGGGCTGCCGCATTGGGCTTGCAGCTCTTCAAATTGCTCTTCGGTCGTAATAACCTCCTGGAACTCCATCGCCATCCCCCTTTTGGACTTTCTTCCATATTCAGGATAACACGGAGCGCTCTCTGCTGGAATATCTTTTTTAACCCATAATAAAAGGCCTGAACTCCTGTGAAACTTGAGTTCAGGCCTTTTAATTCAACATTGGCATAGTCTCCTGAAAAATCAATTTGGGTTTAGAAAGGTCAATTCATACTCTGGTTTTCTGTTTTCATCCGGTTTTTCCAATGTCCCCGCTGCCCTTAATAACGGCTGCTTAGGAACGGACTGCGTTATTTGCTTCGAAACGGGCTGCTCAACTTGATTGATTTCCATTTGTCCATCCCTCCTTAACAAGTTTCTAACTCTATTCCCTCTCTATACTGGGGATAAACATAAAAATTAATAATTTTAATGATTTATTTTATGGAAGTTTAACGAATGGGTTCATTGAATCATCAGAAGTTCATATAACGTTCGGTTTCATCCGTGGGTCTTGTGGGAATTTAAGTTATAATAAGGTTAAATTCCTTTTTTCATTCATCTTAAATGATGGTAAAGTATTTTTTTGAACGTCATCTGAAAGGAAGTTTTACATATGAAAGTGAAATTGGTGTCTGGCATATCTTTAGCCTTGAGTTTAGTTCTTTTTACAGGCTGCTCAAATGATGAGCCTTCCCAAAAAGAAAGCACATCTCATCATACTGAAGACCATGCAAAAGAAACACAAAAAGATAAGGATCAGTCCAAAACAAATGAAGATAACAAAAGTGCAGATCAAAACAAGCCAAGCCATGATTCAAAAAATAATGGAGGAAAAGTAAGCCAGGATCCTGAACCAAAGGACGGACAAGAGCAAAAGAAGAACGATCCAAGCGAACCGACTCAGGATCACAAAAAGCCAAAGCCTCCAGCCAAGAATGACGAAAGTGTTTCTGTTGTTGCGCACCCTGAAAGCATCCCGGTTCTTGTAAACAAGCGTTCGAAGCTTCCGGAAGACTATAAGCCGGCAGACCTTGTGTATCCAGATGTTCCTTTTATTTTCAGTGAGAAAATTGAAAAACGAATGATGCGCAAAGAAGCTGCAACGGCTCTTGAAAACATGTTTGCGGCTGCAAAAAAAGACGGGATTAACCTTACCGGCGTATCCGCCTACCGTTCACATGCCACCCAAACGGCTCTTTTTAACAACTATGTCAAACGGGATGGCTACGAAAAAGCACGCTCATACAGCGCATTGCCCGGCACCAGTGAGCACGAAACCGGATTGGCCATTGATGTAGCTGGCGATGGGGGCAAATGCCCTGCACAGGATTGTTTCGGGGGCACCTCAGAAGCAAAGTGGCTGGCAAAGAATGCTCCTGATTTCGGCTTTATTATCCGGTATCCCGAAGGCAAGGAAAACGTCACAGGCTATAAGTACGAACCTTGGCATATACGTTACGTCGGAACATCCGTTTCCAAAAAGATTGTAGCCAAGCATGAAACACTCGAAGAATATTTTAACGCTGTTCCTGTAACAAACGGCGAATAAACGTAGAAAAGTACCAGCTTTATCCAGCTGGTACTTTTTTTATTGGTAATGAACGGTTTTATTTTTTCGGAATAAGGCACCTACTGACAACAAACGGCTGCCATTCAACAACAAAAATACAGTGATGACCAAATAGGCTAAATCAAGTTCATATCCAGCTGACTGGCCGTTTCCGGTAAAACCCGCTTGTGCTTTTACCGTAAGGATCGCACCGAGCAGTACCACTGCAAACAAAAAGGCGACCAACCGGGTTCCCAATCCCAGAATCATTAAGAACCCACCTGCCAGCTCAATAACCGCAACGACATAGGCTAAAAGGCCAGGTAAACCGATGCTTTCAAACCAGCCTGCTGTATTTCCAATTCCCTCCTGAAATTTTAAAGCTCCGTGAATTAAAAAAGCAATCCCGATAAAAATTCTTAAAATAAATGCTCCTGCATCCCTTCCTCTCATCGTTTCAAATAACCTCCAACTAATTTATATTTGTCCCACTAAATTACTTAATGTTAGCTAGTTTAAATAAATAACTAATTTACGTCAAGTAATTATGTATACAAAAGTATATATAAAAAACAACTTCCCATAGGAAAGTTGTTTTTTATGGCTCACGTATTAAAATTTATTCCAGACGATGGCTTCCTGAATGGGAAAGCGTGCCGTCTGATGAGCAGGCTTTACCGCTTTTCCAACGGAAATCAGCATGACAGGATGATACCTTTCAGGGATATCAAATGATTTGACGAGCTCCTCGGCGTTAAATCCGCCCATCGCACAAGTATCAAGTTCTCTGGCTTTCGCTGCCAGCATAAGCTGCATAGATGCAAGAGAAGCATTACGAATGGCTTCATCCTTTGCCATATCAGGTTTTGTAGCATAAGCGTCTTTAATCTGGCTCACAAGAGTCGATTTTACTTCCTCTGACATGTAGCCTTCATCTACTGCCCCCTGGTAGACCCTGTCAGCATTTTGGTCTGCCTCAAGGTCACCCAAAACTACCACAACAGCCGCTGCCTCTACCACCTGCTGCTGATTGTAGGCAATCGGCAATAATTGTTCCTTGGCTTGCTGGTCATGAATCACAAGAAACTTCCAATGCTGCAGGTTCCATGATGATGGAGCCTTTGCCGCATCCTCTAGTAATTCTGTGATCTCCTCTGTTGTCAGTTCTACTTCAGGATCATATTTTCTAACGGAATGCCGTTCATTTAGCACATCTGTAAACTCTCGTGATGTCATGTATATTCCCTCCAGTATTCCTATCTGCATTTGCAACCAAAAATATAATTCTTTACGACATACCTGTCAACTTTAAAAGCTTTAAATGGCCTCCCCATTGTCAGAGAAGACTATTCCGTTCTTTACTTAGCTCTATACCGTAGGTCCTTTTAACTCTGGATTCTCATCCCCCGCAAGATCTTCGTCATCATTATCAATGATAGCTTTCGGAAGACCTGAATGCTTCGCCCAGAAATAAATGGCTAGCGCACCGACGGCGATAATAATCAAATCCCATGGATTGCTCAATATTCCTTTGCCGCCTCCAAACGATCCGATGTAAGAGATTAGCAACATCATTACGTAGTAGACAATGAGCCACCAGGATGACTTAATTTGCTGAGCAAGGCTGACATCCTTTTTCGGAACATATTTGGAGAATAACAAATAAATAATAAACATGAGGAGCTGCGAGCCAATCAGCCATGAAATCGTCTTCCAGCCCGACCAGTAAACGATATACGTGGCAAAGATAAACGATAAAGGTGCAATAATATTCATTCCCTTTAACGTAAAAGGCTTATGAAGATGTTTGGCGTTAATGCGGAACGCTGCCGAAGAAATCGGAGCAATCGCATAAGAAAGGATCAATGCAACGGAACATACGTTAACCAGTGCATTCCAGGATGGAAACGGAAGCGTCCAAAAAACCGCCATTCCGAAAGACAGCCACAATGATGGCCGTGGAATCCCTGTCTTTTCATTTACTCTTGAGAAGACATTAAAGAGCGTCCCCGTCCTGCTCCAGGCGTACACAAGGCGGGATGTGGTATTCATAAAAATATTTCCGTTTCCACCTGGAGAGATAATGGCGTCCAGCACGACAATAGTGGCAAGCCAGCCCAATCCAAGTGCAACTGCAATATCTTTGAAGGGAAGCGAGAACTCTTGTGCAATTTTTGGCCATCCGTTTGAAACAATATCGGTTGGAATCGCTCCAATAAACAAAACCTGGAGAAGTGTATAGATGATGGCCGCGAGCACAATACATACGATCAGCGCGATCGGAATATTCCGCTGTGGATTTTTCACCTCTCCAGCCACTGAAACGATGGGATGAAGACCAAGATAGGCAAACATCACACCGCCCGTTGATATGGCTCCTTGAACTCCCTGAAAACCGAATGGTGCAAAACCTTCTACCGAAAAGTTCCCTGATTTAAAATGGAACGCTAGCACGGTAATAATGGTGAGCGGAACAAAATATTTAAAGATCGAAATAATAATATTGGATTTGGTAAAAGCTTTAACGCTCCAATAATTTAAAAGAAAGAATAAGCATAGCAGAGCAAACTGCAGCAGCCACCCTGCGATTGTGGGGGAATCCGATCCTGACTTTGTCAGGCCCGGGAACCAATAGGCAACATATTGTCGTACTGCTGTAACCTCAATTGATATTAAACTTGTGTAGGCTACAATGGTGATAAAAGAAATCAAATAGCCTACCAGCGGTCCATGAGAATAAACAGGATATCTTAAGATACCTCCAGTTCGCGGGAGAGCCGCGCCGAGTTCGGCATAAACAAACCCGATGAGGAGAACGATAACGCCGCCGATAATCCATGAGAAACTGCCGATCGGTCCAGCTTTTGATGCCACATTACTTACAGCAAACAGCCAGGCTGATCCGAAAATAGCTCCTAGTCCTATGAGTATAAGATCTAACAATGATATCGATTTTTTGAATGGTCCTTGGTCTGACATAATTTCCTCCTTAGTGATTTCCGTTACCCTTCTTCTCCCCCTCCGATATTTTTCGACTTAATCTGACAAAACATACATAATCAATATTTATCCATTTGCCCCCTGTTTAAAACCTCTTTTTCTCTTGCTCTGGTTATTCAAAATTCTTCATGACTTCGGGAAGCAGTTCACTTACATCACTGGCCAATAATCCGCGCTGTGCTTTTGTTTTGTCCCAGAGGTCAGCACAGCAGCCATGAAAATAAACAGCATTTGCCACGGCCGATTTGATGTCTTTTTCCGAAGAGACAAAAGCAAGCAGCATACCCGTTAATGTATCGCCGGTGCCTCCCTTGGCAAGACCCGCATTTCCAGTTTCATTGACAAATAGATCTCCATCCGGAAAGGCAATGACGGTATTTCTTCCTTTTAATACGGTAATAACTCCTTGATCCTGTGCATACTTTAGGGCAAAATGCAGACGGTTTTTTTGAATATCAGGTACCGGAACTCCTGTCATTTTGCTGAATTCTCCGGGATGGGGAGTCAAGATAATCTCAGCTTTCCTGCTCGGATATTGGCGTTCTCCAAGTGCTCCTGCATCAATAATCAGGGGAAGATCGGTTTGAAACAAAACCTGTAATGCCCCTTCGATGGCTTTTTGATCTGGAAGCCCAGGCCCGATGGCACATGCTTTCATTCCTTTTGGCACCTGACCGTCCACCACTTTTTTAAGCCCGTCGTGCGCGTACATGGCTTCCGGAATACGGCCTGCCAGAATACCTGCCACAAAGCGGCTTGTCCCTATCATCAGTTTTCCTATCCCGCTCCGCAATGCGCCAATGCCTGCAAGAAGAGCACTTCCCGGCATTTCATCTGAACCCGCAAGCAGCAGGCCAGTCCCGAACGTTCCTTTATGAGCACCCTGCTCTCTTTTTTGAAAGGTCTGTTTCATTTGTTCTTCCGTCCATACCTGCCATTTCGATTCTTGAGGCAAGCCAATGGAAAGGACCTTTTTCTCTCCATAAAAATCCGTGCTGCCTTCCAAAAAAGCGGAAGGCTTATAGCCATGGAGACAGTACGTATAATGAGCCTGAAACGCTTCGTCGGCTCCTCCTTCATCTGCCGATACACCCGTTGGAAGATCAACTGCAATTTTAAGCGCATGCTGTTCGTTGGCCCAGCGGATCACCTTTTGTATTTCACCTTGTAAAGGAGGAGTCGCTCCTGCCCCTAGAAGGGCATCAACAATAACATCGTATGTCCCCTCAATCTCCGATACTTTACGTCCGCAAGAGGTATAGTGGGCAAAATGCTTCAGTGCGGTTTCACTTTTGGGTTTTCCTGCAGGAAAAACCAATTCACACAAATAGCCATTCTGCTGCAAATACCTGGCCAGCACAATTCCGTCACCGCCATTGTTTCCTTTCCCTGACATGATCAGGATCCTGTCTGTTTTGCCGATGTGCTTCTTCATTTCCTCAAACAAGGCTCTCCCGGCGTTTTCCATTAATGCGAAAACATCAAGGCCGCTTTTTTGGGCAACTTGATCGATTTGTTTAATTTCAGCTCCGGTAAATATATACATATAGAGTGCCTCCAATCATTCAATAAACAGCTGATTTTTTTGGAAATAAAAAAGCCTTTTCTTTAATAAAGGCTTTTTTGTTTATTCAGTATCCTGTTTTTCCATGGCTGTTGGATTTGAGTCTTCCTGCTGATCATTTCCATTATTTTCGCTTGCTGGCAGCGACCCGTTTTCATCACCAGGATCATTTGCTTCTTCATCTCCTGCCGGATCCGGCTGCTTCTCGACAGCCGGTTTATCCTTTGGATTTGCCTTTTGCAGGGGTTCCGGTTTCTTCGGTTTCTTTTCCGCTTTGGGCTTTACTTTTGACGGGTGCTTATCAGGCCCGGGAGATTCTTTTTCTTTCATATTTTTGATTTGGTTTTTTTGCTTACCTTTTTGCTTACCTTTGTGTTTACCGTTATCCTTTTTTTCCTTCCCAGCAAGCTGTTTTTTACCTTTTAGTTTCTCTTTACCAGTATTTTTTTGCTCTTTTTTTTCTGGCTTTGCTTCTGCTGATTTAGGTTCAGCCTTTGCAACGTTTACGTTTTCAGTCAGTTTCCGGTTACCTTCAGGTCTTTTTACCGGCTGCTTCTGAAAAAGCTGATCCGTTGAAATGACTTGCTCAAACAAAATCCTTTGGTCCGTATTATGTAATTGATTGGTAGAAACAATTACACTGGACAGCGTGTGGATGGACTCAGAATCCTTTGCCGTTTCCTTTTTTTCGGAGGTTTCCGCCTTATCCTGACCTTCGTATCCAAGCCATATCCCCATTAGAAGAAGCGGTATGGCCACCAAAAACTTATACATTACTTACACCTTCCTCATAGCTACATACCACGGCAGCAACAATCATAAACACCAATGTGCCAAACAAATAAATCGAAATTTTATAAAAACTTGGGAAAATGAGATCAAAAACCCCTCACTTATTATAATATTTTCGGGTTCACTTTCCCAATTTTACTTTTTCCATTATATGCTACTATTTTTATATAACCTTCTTAAGGGGAGTTATCATGATATTACAAACAGAAAAGGCGTCTGAAGTCATTGAATTGCTCAGTCGATGGAATGTAAGTATGAGGGATCGGAATCTGGCAGTTGTCGAGGAATTAAATATTGAGATACAGGAACTGCTTGATCCTGCCGAATTGGATCATCAGGAACTGCTATGGCACTCTCTGCTGGAGACGCGGTATACACTCATCCATAAAAGGTATGACGACACCGAAGTCCTTTTGCAGCAACTGGAACTGCTTGAAGGACAACTTTCCCCTGAAATGGCATTTTATTATCACTTTTTTAACGGCTTGTTTGCATCCAGCATGAACCGGCACGTGGATGCTGTTTCCAGTTATCAGATCGCAGAGCGTTTTTTAGGCTGTGTGGAGGATAAAATTGAAGTAGCCGAATTCTATTATAAAGCGGCTGCCGCCTTCTACCATACCCGCAAATTTTTGCTTGCCATCAGTTATGCAAAAATGGCCAGGGAGACGTTCGAAGAAGTTTCAAAGAATGATTTAAGATGCGCTGATTGTGAAAACATCCTGGGCTTGTGCAGCCTCAGCCTCAAACAATATGAACAGGCAGAAGAGCATTTTTTAGATTCTCTGGATATCGCAGAAAAATTTAAAAGCGAAGAATTGCTCAACTTTATTCGCTATAACCTGGGATTTCTTTATTCTGAACAAAATTTATCCGATATCGCCATCCGGCATCTCGGCGAACTGTACAGTAAAAAGTTTATCCCTCACAAGCTTTCCTTTCTGCTTGCACGTGAATACTTCAAGATGAATGATAAGGAAAATGGATTTTATTATCTTCATCAAGGCATGGATGTGTGCAGCAGCGTTCAAAATGAAGAGTATCTCCATCACCTGCAAATTTTAAATGCCCAGTACTCTGATCTTCCTTTCGTGGAAATTGAACAGATTGTTATTGAGCATTTGAAATACTTTGAAGAAAAACAGCTTTGGGGTTTTGTGCAGGACTATACAGAATCTCTTGCTACCCTTCTTCATCATGAAAAACAATTTGAAAAAGCCAGTACTTATTTTTACCAGGCGTTCCGCGCTAAAACCAAAATCGAAGAAATGGGGTATTTACGATGAAAAAAGCAAAAATTCTTTTGGGAACATTTTTGGTTTTGACCGCGCTTATCGGCGCAGTTGCAAGTAACGGAAGCTTAGAGGCCGAGCACGGCGTCATCCGCGACACTCCAACACATCTTTAATCAAAAAAAGAGCCGGCTGGCTCTTTTTTTGATGCATTCATTATTTTGTAGATAACCCCCGGGCATTGAAGATCCGGTCAATCAACTTTCCATTTTTCCCGCGGTTAAGGAGCTTGTCTGCCTGTTTAATGGCACGTGCACCGTCATTGAAGGATGCATTTGGAGTCAGCGACCAATGAGACTGCAAAATGATTTTAGTGACAGCATCCCGTCCCATTGCATTTGCCAATTCATAAAGAGGCTGAGACCAGATTTCCCCGTCGGCATGAACTTCACCTATCGCATCGTTCGGGTACACTTTGTTTTCATCGAGCCTGCGCAGGCAAGGGGGATCGCCTGCGGAATACGAGGTCGCATCCCACTCGGCTACACAAGCTCTGCCAAAGGATTTTCCGGAAAGTGCGTCTTCATAAACAGCACCGAGATAATCCCCAAAGCCTTCACCCATGGAGCCTCCTTCAATGGAATCTCCAAACCCCGGAACCTGGTTATCCTGTATGGAATGACCATATTCATGGGCAATAACCCCTGCGTCCTCCGCATCATCCACACCGCCTGATCCAAAGGTCAGATCTTTTTTAGTCGGGCTGTAAAAAGAGTTATCTCCTTTATATGTATTCACATTGGCTGTTATGGAGCGGTTATTGATGTTTGTAAAGCCGAGCGACTGAATGTAACGCTGCAGCCGGTCGATATGATAGTAGGCCATGACATCTTCAAACCGGTCATCGGAACGGGTATAACGAAAAACATTGCTTTTGTTTTTTGTTTTTGCTTTGGAATAAACATTAACAAAATCACCTGTAAGTGTACCTGATCCATCAAGTCCCTGCAGCGCCACCGTTTTAAGCTGTGCGGTTAATTCCGGGGAATCGGCATCGTTATTATCTGCAAGATTGGAGGCACTTCCGCTTGACTCTACGGGGTTCGGATAAAATACTTGTCCCGATCCTATCGCTTTTTGGTTTAAGTCTTTCTTTTTCAACAATTTCCCTGTTCCTGCGTGAACGATGGTTTCCCATGCGCCAAAAGGTTTTTTTGCATGCACAATAACCTTGTATGCTGGTATGGCCTTTCCATTTTGGATCACATACCCAAACATATTCTTTGTCGTTCCCCAATCTCCCTCTCCTTTGTCTCCTATCAACTTATGAGCTTTGGACTCTGCCTGGCCTTTAGAAAGCTTGTCCTCCACCCGTTCTACTGATGTGTAGGGAATATAGTCCGAGACCACAAGAGAAATTTCTCCTGAAGGATCCACTGTTACTGCGAGCTGTCTGCCGAATACTTGGTACCCATTGACCGTTTGCTGGTATCTCACGTAGCTCCCCGCCTCTGTCTGCACAGTATTGACGTAAGAAAGACCGGAAAGATCCTGAGGAAGCTTTAATGCGCCCGCTTGTTCTTTTAAATAGGCATCTGCTCTTGCTTTCGCATTGATTTCTTGTGCTTTAACCATTGAACTTTGAGCCATGGGACTTCCTTGCTGGCAGACAGGCACTCCCAATGTAATTACGAGGGCTGCTGCAGCGGACCAGATCATTTTCTTTCTCATCATCTCTTTTTCCCCTATTCTTTTTAAATTTTCAGACAGCTTAATTGTACGTTGTGAAAATAGAACCAGGCAATAGACACAATGAGCTATTTTTACAAGTTTTGGATACTGAGCAATCAGGGGAAAGTACTTTTCAAAAATATAAAAGTACTTCTTTTACCCGAATACACAAAGGCTTTCACTGAAAGAGAATAACCTGCTATAATAAGGAAACAATTCCTTTATTGAAAAGGCGATGATGAGAAAGAGTAGAATCTCACCATTTTTACACAGAGAGCTTCGGCAGCTGAAAAGAAGCACTAATGAAGATTCGAACATGGTCTCAGAGCTCTGTCCTGAATTCAGAACCTTGTGAGTAGGGAGCAGCGAGTGGTGGCACTTGTTATCAAAACCACAGTATAAGAGTGTTCTTTTTACTCACTCCGTACTTGCTGAGATGACAGGCGCAAGCCTCTCATGAATAAAGGTGGTACCACGGGCAGACCGGCCCCGTCCTTATCTGTTTTTTTAGATATGGGCGGGGTTTTTCTGTTGTTTAGTATGAATAAAACGAGTTTCGGGAAAGGGTAGTAGAGACCGGGCTCAACAATGAGGAGGAATACTGATGGCTATTTTTATTGGAGGAGCGTGGCCCTATGCGAACGGATCTCTTCACACCGGGCACATTGCAAGCTTACTGCCCGGAGATATATTGGCGCGCTATTACCGGTTAAAGAGTGAAAAGGTGCTGTATGTCTCAGGCAGCGACTGCAACGGAACACCTATCACGATCAGGGCGAGACAGGAAGGCATAACGCCTGAGGAAGTGGCGGACCGCTATCACACGGAGTTTGAAAATAACTTTAACGCGCTTGGTTTCTCGTATGACTGCTATACCCGCACAGATCATCCTCATCATCACAAAATTGTTCAGGAAATCTTTCTTTCTCTCTATAAGAGAGGGTACATTTATCCAAAAGAAATCGAACAGGCGTATTGCGAAACCTACGAACAATTTCTTCCTGACCGTTATGTTGAAGGCACCTGTCCGGTTTGCGGAAGCCATGCACGGGGAGACCAATGTGACAATTGCTCGACGATTCTTGATCCTTCAGACCTCCTTGACAGAACGTGCAAGCTTTGCGGCAAGCCACCCGTCTTCAAGCGGACCGAGCATTTATACTTCGCTCTTCGCTTCTTTCAGCAGGTACTGGAAAAAGATGTGGAAGAAGCGGAAAAGAAGCACTCCTGGCGGACTAATGCCATTCAGCTGACCAAACGTTATTTGCGGGAAGGGCTGATCGACCGGGCCGTCTCGCGTGACCTTTCCGTAGGTGTTTCTGTTCCGATTGAAGGCTATGAAAAGAAGAAAGTCTATGTGTGGATTGAAGCTGTATCGGGATATTACTCTGCCAGTAAGCTATGGGCGCAATTAACAGGGAAAGATGATTCTCCGTTCTGGCAGGAGGATACCGTAACCTATTATGTCCACGGCAAAGACAACATTCCCTTTCACACCATTATCTGGCCGGCGATCCTCCATGGAATCGGGAATCCTGCCCTTCCCCGCCATATTGTTTCCAATGAATATTTGACATTGGAAAAGAAGAAGCTGTCCACAAGCAAGAACTGGGCGGTTTGGGTTCCTGATCTATTAGAACGCTATCATCCCGATTCCATTCGTTACTTTTTGACAATCAATGCACCAGAGAATCGTGACACCGATTTTTCATGGCGTGAGTTTATTTACAGCCACAACAGCGAGCTGCTTGGAGCTTACGGAAATTTCGTTAACCGAACCTTGAAGTTTATCGAAAAGTCGTTCAATGGACAGGTTCCCGATGGAGAAATCGCCAACATTGCAAGAGACGGGCTGCCTCCTCTCTATAATAGAATTGGCTCCCTCATCGAAGAGTCCCGCATTAGAGAAGGACTGGACGAGATTTTTTCCTACATCCGTTCTGCCAATAAATACTTTGATGAGCAGCAGCCCTGGAAGCAAATCAAAGATAAAGATCAAAGCAGGGTCAACGGGACACTCGCCACCTGTGTCGTTATCATTGCCAATCTCGCTCAGCTCCTGGAACCCTTTTTGCCTTTTTCCAGTCAAAAAGTACGTGAGACGCTCAAGCTCGACGGTGCATCCTGGGAGATGGTTACTCCGAAAGATATTGTGGTTTCCGAAGTATCCCCGCTGTTTGAACGAATTGACCTTAAGCAAATTGATGAGGAGTTCAAACGATTGGGAAATGAGTTTTAACACACAAAAAGGAACGAAACCGTTTATATCGGTTCGTTCCTTTCGTTGTTTATACAGCTTTTTGATTCATGTGTTTATTCCCATCTTCAAGATCTGATTTCGTCCAAAGGATAACCCCACCAATGAAGTAAAGAAAAGACGGCACAAGGACTCATGCCGTATACCGATTACAAGCACTGTATAAATGAAGCGATTGATCTGTATAAAGAAGCCATGTTTGCCTATTCCGATACACAGGGCCTTCCCTCTCTTCGTCATGAACTGGCACGGCAATTGCAAGACTGCAAGTGTTCACCGAACGAGAACGTATCGTGGTAGTAACTGGTTCCCAGCAGGCGCTTCATCTCCTGATCTCACTTCCTTTCCCAAATGGCAAGCAGACCATTTGCGTCGAACAGCCGACCCATCCCAGCATGATAGAATCCCTGCGTCACCAGAATGCGAGAACGACAGGCATCGAGATCCACAGAGACGGACCAGACTTATCACAATTGGAACACATTTTTCGAACAGAAGATATTAAGTTTTTTTATACCGTTTCACGATTTCACAATCCAACAGGCTACAGTTATTCAAATAAGCAAAGAAAAAGAATCGTTGAGCTCGCCCAAAAGTATGATGTATTTATTGTGGAAGATGACTATATGGGAGATTTGGACCATAACAAAAAACAAGATCCGATGTTTGCTTTCGACCCATCCGGAAGAGTGATCTATACAAAAAGCTTTTCCAAGGTGCTCCTCCCTGGCTTACGACTTGGTTTGGTCGTCCTTCCTGATTCATTAAAAGAGAACTTTCTGCGGGGAAAATTCGGCATGGATGTCCATACCCCCATTCTTACTCAAGGTGCACTTGAAATTTATTTAAAAAGCGGAATGTACGGAGCCCATATTCATAAATTACGGAATTTATATCATCAAAAAGGAATAATTGCACAGAAGGCTTATCAAAATTACTTACCGGCAAATACTGCCTATACAGGTTCCAACTCTGGATTTTATTCCAGTATCGAGTTGCCCCATCCACTAAAAGCAACCCATTTCGTTCAGCATTTAAAGAAAAGGGGATTTTGCTGGAAAGCATGGAGGAAATGTATCTGCCCGATTTCAAAAAATTAAATACCGTACGGCTCAGCGTCTCTAAGGTTGATAAACACCTTATACCCAAAGGGATTCTAAAAATCGGAAAAGCAATTGAAGTCCTGCTTACGAACTGGGTGTAGACAAAACAAAAACGAGTGGAAGATTTCCACCCGTTTTACTCTGCACTGCTATGAGCTTTTAATCCCATTTTAAATTTTTTTGCGGATTATGAATTAATGGCTTCTGCCTCTTCCTTAGGAAAATCCGGAATCCAGTCACCGTGAGCTTGAATGAGATCGTCACATAGCGCAACGATGTCATCCAGTGAAAGCTCTGCAGCGGTATGAGGATCCAAAAACGCAGCCTGGTACAAATGATCGCGGCTTCCTGTGACTGCTGCCTCGATCGTCAGCAGCTGCGTGTTGATGTTCGTACGGTTAAGGGCGGCCAGCTGTTCAGGAAGCTCACCCATATAGCATGGTTTGATTCCGTTCCGGTCGGCGACACATGGAACTTCTACGACCGCTTTTGACGGAAGATTTGAGATTAAGTTTCCTTCATTCAGCACATTTCCGCCAAACACAAACGGTTGATTCGTTTCCATTGCTTCGATGATCCTTGATCCATATTCATGTGAACGCACATGGGTCAGCTGTTCATTTTCCACGATGCTATCGCGCATTTTTTCCCAGTCTGCGATCTGCTGCTCACATCGTCTTGGATATTCATCCAGCGGAATATTGAATTTTTCTATCAGTTCAGGGTAATTTCTTTTAATAAAGTAAGGGTGGTACTCCGCATTATGTTCTGAAGATTCCGTTACATAGTAGCCGAATTTATCCATGAGCTCAAAGCGCACCATGTCATTGTGCTTTTCTTTTTGCTTTTCTTTTGCACGGTGCTTGATTTCTGGATAGAGGTCTTCTCCGTTGCGCTTGATCTCCAAAAGCCAAGCCATGTGGTTAATCCCCGCAATGCGCTCTTCTATTCCATCTGCCGGAAGATCCAGCGATTCCAGTAAGTCTCTTGTACATACCTGCACACTGTGGCATAGCCCGACAGCCTTTATGGATGTATAGCGTAAAACAACACCTGTAAGGGAAGCCATCGGATTGGTATAGTTCAGAAGCCAGGCGTCAGGGCATACATTTTCCATGTCTTTTGCAAGATCAAGCATAACCGGGATCGTCCGCAAGGCACGGAATATCCCGCCGATCCCAATCGTATCTGCGATCGTTTGCTCCAGGCCATATTTTTTCGGGATTTCAAAATCAATCACTGTGCTTGGTTTATAGCCTCCCACCTGAATCGCGTTAATGACATAGGAAGCACCTGATAAAGCGGGAATTCTCTCCGTATATGACTTAATCATAACGTCAGATTTAAGATTCTTTTTAAGCTGGTTCAGCATCGCCTCTGATTCGCTGAGACGTTTAGGGTCAATATCAAACAGCGCAAATTCAAAACTTTGCAGCGCAGGTGACAGCATGCAGTCTCCCAATACATTTTTAGCAAAAATGGTGCTTCCCGCTCCGATAAAGGTAATCTTTTTCATTACGCTCTCCTCCAACATGCAATTTATTGTTATCGTTTTTCCAAAGATATTTGTAAGAATATTTGTTATACTCAATATTAAATCGCTTACATTCTATTATCAATGGTAAAATACTGTTTTTGGAGGGTAATAAATTGCTGAACCAGGTGTTAGAGGAGCCATACGGCAATAGCGTATTTCAATACCGCAAAAAGGATATATCCATGCCTGCCAACCTGTGGTATGCAGGATGGGAGCTCCAAACCTCTTCCGCCTATCGGTGGAATGGGAATACAAGGAATGATGGTGATAACACATTTATCTTTCAATACACAACAAAGGGGGAAGGAAGGATCAGGGTGAATGAAACAACCTATTCGCTGTTACCGGGAGACGCGTTCCTTGTGGATGTTCCAAGTGACCACGAATATTGGCTGCCGGATGAGAGCAGTGAATGGGAATTCATGTTCATCACTCTGGTGGGCGAAAGCACCAAAATGTGCTGGGAGGCATTCACGGAAAAAAGGGGACCCGTCCTCAAGATCCCCTACTCTTCCCGCGTGATCCAGCTTCTTCATCAAATCAACCAGGAAGCCGCCAACAAAGAAATCAAGGATGCCTATATGGCCTCAAGCCGCGCCTATGAATTTGTCATGGCATTGCACCGTTTTGGCCAGGGGTATACCGAGGATACCGCCCCCATGCCGGAAAGCCTGCAGCAGGCCATTACCCATATCCATCAAAATATGAGCTCGCCGCTTCATCTGGAGGAATTGGCTGCTGTGGCCGGCTTGTCTAAGTTTTACTTTATCCAACTGTTTCAATCCCACCTCCAGACGACACCCATGCAGTACGTTACAAAGAAAAGAATCGAACAGGCGATGGCCTGGCTGTCGAATTCCACCATCCCGGTACAGGAAATCTCGCGCCAAAGCGGGTTTGATACCTCGAATTACTTTAGCAAGGTATTCAGACGGTATACTGGTGAATCGCCGAGCAGTTTTCGTGAACGCACCAGACACCGCAAATTTACAAATGTATTTTTGGATTAAAAAACCTCACTCCAGATGGAATGAGGTTTTTAGTCTTCCTGTATGCTATTGAGTATTTTTCCGAGCGATTTCTTTAATTGGAAAAGTTCTTGGTCATCAAGATTCATATTTTCGAGCAAGGCGCCTGGTATGCATGCCGCCTCCTCCTGCAGGGCTTCCCCCTTTTCGGTCAGAGAGACCATTACACTCCGCTCATCCTGTTTTGAACGCTGCCGAAGAATCAGCTCATGTGACTCCATACGCTTCAGCATCGGTGTCAGCGTACCCGAATCAAGGAGCAATTTCTTTCCCAGTTCTTTGACCGACACTTCCCTCTGTTCCCAAAGCACCAGCAATACCAGATACTGCGGATAGGTTACATCGAGTTTCTCCAGAAGCGGACGATACTGTTTGGTTATCTCCCTTGCTGCAGCATAAACCATAAAGCAGATTTGATTTTCCAATTTTAATGGGTCCTGTTCCATTTCTAACACCTCTTTTCCCTTTCCAATTCCTTACTACACTATAATCGACAAAAAAACATGCGTCAAATTAAATTGTGAAAAATTGAATTTTTGACAATCAGTAAGATATGTGCTAAATTAGCATCAAGCAATTAAATTGTGCACAATACAAATGATAAAAAGGAGAGATCTTTTATGTTAGATGCATTATATACAGCAAAAGCAACAGCAGACGGTGGACGACAGGGTAAAGTTAAATCCAGTGACAGCACCATCGACTTTTCATTGTCCATGCCAAAATCTCTTGGCGGAAAAGAAGAAGCAGGTGCAACCAATCCAGAACAATTATTCGCAGCCGGCTATGCCGCATGCTTCGACAGTGCCCTTCAGCTTGTAGCCCGTCAGGCAAGAAAGCGGATTGAATCCAGCGTGACAGCAGAAGTCAGTATCGGAAAAGACACAGATGGGGGCTTTGGCCTTGCCGTAGCTTTACATGCAAAAGTGAACGGAACAAGCCAGGAGGAAGCAGAGCAACTGATCGAACAGGCTCACCAGGTTTGCCCATACTCTAAAGCGACTCGCGGAAATATTGCGGTTACTCTCCACGTTTCAGCAGAATAATAATTAAGGCCAGTCTCTAACCTTTTAGAGACTGGCTTTTTCATGGGCAAATCAAATGACTTTTTAATTCGTGTCCGGTATAGTGGCTTAAACAACCAAAAACGGGAGGAATAAATATAATGAGTGCCATTGCTGTTTTAGCTACATTGAAAGCCAAATCGGGAAAAGAACAACAAACACAGGATGTATTGCTCGAAGTCATGAAGTATTCCAGAAATGAAGAAGGATGTCTTCACTATAACCTGCATCAAGCACAGGCTGACCCACAAACGTTTATGCTGTACGAACTTTGGAGCGACCAGGAGTCCATCGACCGCCATATGGATACCGCTCATTACAAAGCCTATCGGACCAACATCGAACCTCTTATACATGATCGTCAGGTTCATAAGTGGAATCAGATCGATTGAAAGCAGCCTTTTGACTGACTACAAAAGACGATACTGGGAGGCATATTCTTCATGCACTTAAGCATACTTGATCAAGTTCCCATTCCTAAAGGGCAAACCGCATCTGAGACCCTGCTTCAAAGTGCAGAGCTCGCAAAGCTTGCCGAACAATGGGGCTACAAGCGCTACTGGTTTGCTGAACATCACAGTACAAAAGGGCTGGCAAGTACAGCTCCTGAGATTATGATGGCACATATCGCGGCCCGGACAAGAACCATCCGGGTGGGTTCGGGCGGAGTGCTGCTTCCACAATACAGCCCTTTTAAAGTGGCAGAAACCTTTTTGCAGCTTGAAGCATTGTATCCCGGGCGAATTGACCTCGGCGTGGGGCGTTCACCTGGAGGAACGATGAAAACGAGGCTGGCCCTGACGGACAGCCTCAAAAAAAGCATGACGCAATATCCCCGTCAGCTTCTGGACCTAACTTACTATTTATCAGGATCTCTTCCTTCTGATCATCCCTATTACGGAATAAAGGCATCCCCGTCTGTTCCTTCACCTCCCCCGGTTTGGGAGCTCGGTCTCGGAGAAAACAGCGCACTGCAGGCAGCTTCACTCGGAATTGGATATGTTTTCGGGCACTTTATCCACCCTGACCGTGGACAGGAGGCATACAAAGCGTACTATTCAAACTTCGCTCCTTCCCCACTTCTTAAACAACCGGCAGGGATCACGGCCATCTTTGTTATTTGCGGGGAGAGTGATGAACATGCGGTAGAGCTCGCATTAAGCCAGGATTTATGGCTTCTTCGTGTGGAAAAAGGGCTCGACAGCAGAATCCCGAGCCTGGAAGAAGCGCATGCCTATTCCTTTTCACAAGCCGACCGGGAAAAAATCAAGATCAATAGAAAGCGAATGGTAATTGGCTCACCCCAAACGGTAAAACGCCAGCTGGAAAGCCTGGCCGAACGTTATCAAACGAATGAATTTATGGTGCTGACCAATCTATATTCCTTTGAAGAACGAAAGAAATCGTATGAGAGGCTGGCAGATATTTTTCTTTAATACTTCATTGCACAAAAAAGAGACCTTTTTAGGGTCTCTTTTTAATTATTTATAGATTTTCACGCGGTCTTCAAGCGGTTGGAATTCTTTTTCTCCCGGTACTGCAGCAGGTTTGCCAAACGGCATTTGTGCAATAAGATTCCAGCTTTCAGGCACATTCCATTCCCGTTTAACCTCTTCATCGATAAGTGGATTGTAGTGCTGAAGTGAAGCCCCAAGGCCTTCGTTTTCAAGAGCAGTCCAGATAACCAATTGAAGCATCCCTGAAGAATGATGAGACCAGATTGGGAAGTTGTCCGCATAGGCTGCAAATGATTCCTGAAGTCCTTCAATCACTTTTTGGTCTTCGAAGAACAATACCGTACCATATCCACTGCCAAAAGCATTCATTTTATCTTCGGTTGGAGCAAATTTGTCTGCAGGCACCATTTTGCGCAGTGTTTCTTTCGTAATGTTCCATAGCTTGTCATGATTTTCACCCAATAGCACAACAACACGTGCACTTTGAGAGTTAAATGAAGAAGGCGTATGCTTTACTGCATGCTCCACAATCTCCTGGATTCTTTCATCGGAAGCCACTGTTTCTTTACTGATTCCATAATACGTGCGTCGATCTTCAACAGATTTCAAAAAGTCCTTTGCCATGATGGTGTATTCCCTCCAACAATTTTTAATGTTAATTACTTTATATAAGTTAGTATAATTATTATATTTCATTACGTCAAGTACAAAGCGATAAATAAATCAGCCGATTAGCATGGTTAATTCTGATCAATAGCGGGAATTCTTTTTAAAACCCTAATGAGGAGGATTCACCATGAAAACATATGAAGTTAAAACGTATTTTCTTGAGGACGATGGCTTTATTCCCAACAACCCACGTCTGCCCGTTTTGTTTTATGAAGGTGTTTTATCCGAAAAACCTCAGCAGGCAGAAGAAATTTTCCTTTCCAACAACTGGCTGAACAGCTGGCAGGGAGGAGTATACGACTTTCACCACTATCACAGCAATACTCATGAAGCCCTGGGTGTGGTTTCGGGTTTTGCCACAGTAAAAATTGGTGGTAAATCAGGTGAGGAACTTCAGATTCATACCGGAGATGTACTTGTTCTCCCTGCAGGAACCGGACATATGAATGTGGATTCCAGCTCCGATTTTCAAGTCGCCGGTGCCTATCCAGAGGGGATGGACCATAACCTGATGCGGGGTGTTGACGGGGAACGTCCGCGTGTTCTTGAGGAGATTGGTGCGGTTCCGCTTCCTGAAACAGACCCTTTATTCGGAACAGACGGCCCTTTGCTCCAGTATTGGCAGGTAAAATAAAAAGCGCCCGAATCATTAGCGATTCGGGCCTTTCTTATGCCATTGATTCTGGCGGCAGCGGCTCTTTTTTTAGCGTTGGTTTACCTATTTTTGATTTCGTTTTGATGAGAGAAATGACGGCAATCACTAAACCACCTGTCGTATCCGCGATTAAATCCACCATTGTATCGCTGTTGCCTCCGCCCTGCAGTGTCATGTGAAACAGCTGATCCATGCTGAATTCATACATTTCCCACAGTACCCCGCCTAACACAGCAAAAGAAAACACAAACCAAAACAGAAGCCAGGGGGAGATTTCTGTTTTTCCTTCCCTGTGGACCAGTCGTTCATAAAGAGCGATGGCCACAAATGCCAGCAGCGCCCCGCTCAGCAAATGAAGAAAGGTATCCCACCATCCCAATCCATAAAAATGAAGAATGGATCCTAAATATTGTGAAGCAAAAAGAAACACAAGATAGGAAAGTGTAATCGAAAGGTTAAACGCGAGTCTCGTGAACTTCGCCAGCACAAGCGGAATGGCGCCGCATAATACTCCTCCAATCGCGACCTGATAGCTGTGCGTTGTTCCTTTTGAGAAATAGTAAAAAAACAAAACCGCCATAAAAACGGTGTAAGCCAGACTGAGCATAAGCACCCATTTTCGTTTCATAAGAACACCTCTTTGTTTCTTCCTTCTTATAAATTATTGCCACTCCCTCCAGAAATATGAATGATTCCGTGACATGGAAAGGCCCGGAACAAATTTTGTTCCGGGCCTGAACGCTATAACCTATTATTGTTTGGTTGTCTCTATACGATTTCTGATCGGTTTGATCACGTTCATATCCACATTGTATGTCTTCCCGTTGTATATCACTTTGGCTTTGTCATCCCCATCCCTGCCAGTAATCTTTACGCTTTTGCTCTCGATGACAAAGCTTCCGTCCTTCTTTTCCACATGTTTGGCATTTCCCAGCTCTTTGTTAATCACAGGTTCAATCGTTTTTTCATAAGCTTTCGAGGCGGAATTTGCGCCTTCTTTACCAATATCCGCAATCTTTCCCGGGCTGACTCCAAATACAACAATGGCGATGAGTGCAATAATGCCAAAAAGAATAGCAGCACGTACAGCAAGCTTTAGCAAGAATATAAAAACAAGTATGGCGACGACAGCCAGAATAACAAGCAGAAGATGATTCTCCAACCAAGCCATGATTTTTGTCATCCCTTCCTTTTTATCAGAATATTACCCCATTTACCTAGAAAGTAGGCAAGGAAAGAACTTCCTTTTATCAGGATGCGCTTGCTTTTCTGAGCGTCTCCTTTACAGAAGAGCGGGAGAAATAGCTATGAAGCACCATGCCAAGCATAACCAGAAACATGCCAAGCCAGCTTAAAGCAGTTGGCAGCGGCAGTGACAGCAGCCAAATCTCTCCTGCAGCCGCAAACAGAACTTCTGCCGACTGAGTCGCTTCCACCGCTGCAAGCTGCTGCATGCTTCCACGTACCAGGTCAGTCGCATAAAAAAACAGCACCGTTGCGATGACACCTGAAGAGAGAGCCACAATTCCTGTTTGTAAGATTTGTGCTTTGGCAGGCGGCCCTATTGTTGCTATCCCTATTACAGAGAGAATGATCCATACTGGCAAGCTTGCCAGTGTCATACCGAGCACTCTCTGATACGCATCGAGTCTTCCCCTGCAGACCTCCATCATTTTCCGGTTTCCAAGCGGGTAAGCAAACGAAGCCAGAATCACAGGAAGGACACCAAGCAGAACATCGTTAAACGACAATGTTCTCGCCTGCTCCAGCTGCAATAAAGCAATACCGAGCAGGATAATGAGCGACATCGACAGGCCTTTAAATGGGATCTTCCCCCGTACCGCTTCCATCCCATTTGGTGTTTGAACCTGTTCCTTAAAAAAAGGCACTAAGAGTGATCCGGAGATGATGGTAATCTGCCAGGTTCCTGCAATGAGCCATCCCGGCTCGTAAGCCGCGGCAAAGCAAATGGGAGCGTAAAAAAGGCCAAACCCAACCATACTCCAAATTCCCCATGCTTTTGGGTCTTCCTTCATCACCTGTACAAGAGACGGTAAATTCCCTCTAATGCCCACAATAATAAGAAGAAACGGCACCATGAACAAATACCGGAGTGAAGCACTCCAAATCCAGCTTCCTCCCGAAACTTCCATTAATGAATTGAGAACAAATGTAAAGGCAAAAAAGAACGCTGAACCTATACCAATCAATACCGGACGCATGACAACACCTCTGTTTTATTCTTGTATGAGCAGTTCTCCAAGACTGAGCCAGTTCTTTTCCGTTAACTGTGCCGTCTTCTCCCTATCTTTTTCTATGCAGGCAGAGATGATTTGCTCATGCTGCTGCACAGATTGAATTCCCTTTAATGAACCGAATTGTGCCATCTCCAGCCGCCTGATTTTTACCGTACTGGACTCCAGGGCTTTTCTAAGCTCCGGATTGCCGGCGGTCTCCAAAAACACTTCATGAAAACGTTCATCCGCTGCAATTGCAGCACTTACGTTTTGTTCTTCCATTGCTTTTTTCAGACTTTGGTTGTATTCCTTCAATTTTTGAACATCCTCGTTATGGAAAACAGGAACGGCCAACCTGGCTGCAAGTGCATGCAAAGCTGCGACTACGGTAAAGGCATGTTTTGCCTCCTCTTTATGCAGCGGGGCTACCCGTGTCGCAGAACCTGGCATCGCTTCCACCAGTCCCTCATCTTCCAGTCGTTTGAGCGCCTCTCTTACCGGTGTCCGGCTGATTCCAAATTGTTCGGCCAAATCCTTATCATTGAGCCTTTCTTCTGGTGCCAGTTCCAGTGAGAGAATCGCTTCCTTTAAATGTTGATACACTTCATCCCTCAAGGATTGTCGTTTAATTCGTTGAATTTTTTTCATAAAACCAATATATCGCATATCAATTGAATGCTCAATAAAAAATCAGCTTCCTGCGAAACTAAAATCCTTTTGCAGGACAAAATATATATTGGAAACATTCCAACCCAAGGTGCACATGCACTAAAAGAAGGAGCGCTTGAAGTTGTTTCGACGAAAAAGACTTAAATACCGCAACACTCCCCTGCAGCAAAAAACAAATAAACAATATCTTTCGTCAGATTTAAATAAAAATCTGGAGGTTCTTCGCTCCTTGTATGAAGATTCCTTTGATGTGGTGTTTCAAACATTTTTGGTGGGTGGAAATTTGAAAGCCGCTCTTATTTATATAGAAGGCTTATCCAATGTGGATGAACTTCACGATAATGTGCTTGCACCGTTAATGGAAGAAAGACAAGGAATAGCACCAAGTCCAAAGGCAATCATAAAAGAGCGTCTGCATCTTTCAAAACTAAAAGAATTTAAGACCATCGATGATTGCATTGAGAACATTTCAACCGGAAATCCTGTACTATTCGTAGAACAAGAAGATTTAGGCTTCGCCTTAGGCTTGTCCCAATGGCAACAAAGATCCATTGAAGAGCCCACGGCCGAGAGCCTCGTCCGGGGACCAAGGGAAGGATTTGTAGAAACACTGGGAGTGAATACTTCCATGCTCCGGAGAAAAATTAAAAGCCCTGACCTGAAAATGAAGTCAATGAAAATTGGCCGTTATACCAGCACGAATGTTGTAATTGCTTACATAAAAGGACTGGCGGATCAATCACTCATTAAGGAAATTGAAAACCGGCTGCAGCGGATCGATATAGACAGTGTGTTAGAAAGCGGTTATATCGAGGAGTTGATCGAAGACAACCCCCGCTCTCCTTTCCCTCAATTGATTAACACCGAACGGCCTGATACCGCTGCTTCCAATCTGCTGGAGGGCAGAGTGGTGATTTTAGTCGATGGTACTCCCTTTGTTTTAATTGCACCCATTGGCTTTTTTTCTTTACTGCAGTCACCCGAAGATTATTATCAGCGTTTCATTGTAAGTTCAAGCATCCGACTCTTACGTATGCTGTTCATGGGCATCTCTCTAGTTTTGCCTGCCCTCTATGTTGGGGTTACGACCTATCACCAGGAAATGGTGCCAACTTCGTTGCTGATTAGTGTAGCAGCATCAAGAGAATCCGTTCCTTTCCCGGCGTTCGTGGAAGCTTTACTTATGGAAATTACGTTTGAAGCATTACGTGAAGCGGGGGTCCGGCTCCCTAAACAAATTGGAGCTGCAGTAAGTATTGTTGGTGCTCTGGTCATAGGTGAGGCTGCTGTCTCGGCCGGCCTCGTTTCTGCCCCAATGGTCATCGTTGTCGCCATTACGGGAATTTCCTCCTTTATGATGCCGCATTACACACAAGGGATGGCGTTGCGGCTGTTGCGGTTCCCTTTGATTTTATTGGCTGCTACTCTTGGTTTGCTTGGAATTATGCTCGGCATCATTACGATTGTCATTCACTTATGTACGTTACGTTCGTTTGGTCTTCCATACTTAACGCCCGTTGCTCCTTTATCTGGTAGTGGATTGAAAGATACCTTTTTTCGGGTTCCTTGGTGGATGATGGACACCCGGCCTCATTTAACTGGAAAATTCAATAAAAATAGACAGGCTCCTGGTGAAAAACCGAATCCTGGTAAAGACAATCAATAGCGTGAATGCGATAAGGGAAGGATATGAATTTGGATGACTCTCTTTCTATCTCGAAAATACACAATCAAGTTCAACATTCTTCTCTTTGCCTCTTTATGTACCTTGCTAACAGGCTGCTGGGACAGAAAAGAAGTGAATGATATGGCACTGGTTTTGGGAGCTGCAATCGACAAAGCAGGAGATAAACATATTGAGCTTACGATTCAAACCTTACAACCCCGTAATGTTAGCAGTGACCGGCAGGGATCAGGCAGCGGGCCCATCATCTCCGTGCGATCGGCGGTTGGAGAAAATTTGGCTGATGCTGCATCGAAGCTCCAGACAAAGATTTCGCGTCAAATCTTCTGGGGGCATTGTAAAGTATTCATCATTGGAAAAACCCTTGCAAAAAGAGGAAAACTTAATCAGGAGATTGACTTTTTACTGCGTCATCCGGAACCCCGTGAGAATGCTCACCTGTTTGTCAGTAATGAAAAAGCAGCCGATATTATGGAATTAATGCCTCCGCTGGATCGTTATGAAGGAGAAGCTCTCAGAAGGTTATCTCTGATGGGAACAGGCACAGCTGTCACTGTTAACGAATTTGAGGTAATGCTTACAAGTGCAGGGGGGGGCGCCATACTGCCGTTAATTAAGATTTCACCCCGGATTCACGGGGAAGAAAAAGCAGAAACGTCTGCTTATATCGCCGGTACCGCTATATTTAAAAGAGATAAAATGGTCGGACAAATTGGTGCAAAAACAACGCAAGGTTTATTGTGGCTTAGAGATGAAATCAAAGGAATGTCCATTACAGTTTATCCGAAGAACAAGGGATCCATATCCTTGGATCCTATTCGGCAAAGAACGACTCTGGTCCCTGATATCAACAACGGAAAATGGAAAATTACAGCCAAAATACATTCAGAAAATACTGTTGTAGAGAATGGCACAAATCTTAACCCGATGAAATCAGGCGTTGTTAAACAAATTGAATATGATGCAAATAAAAATCTCGAACACCGTATAAACCTTGCCTTGAACCAAGTTCAGAAAGGAATGAAAGTAGACGTGTTCGGATTTGGAGAGGCCTTTCATCGCAAATACCCAAAAGAATGGATGAAAATGAAGAATCAATGGCAAGAGGCGTTTCCACTGCTCGAGGTGGACAAAAATATCACACTGCGTATACGACGGCCCGGTTTGTCTACCACACCTGCAGGGTTAAAGAAGGAAGAGATTAAAGAAAAATGAAATGGATATCGGTAATTGGGATAACAATAGTTGTAGCAATTCTTGCTTTTTATGAATGGCCGAAGATGAAAAAGGATTGTCAAAAGGAGAAAATGGCCTTTATTACCATTACAACAATCGGGTGGCTGTTGGCCATCGTCCTTCTTTTCTTTCCGGACTTGCCCGGACCCACACATTTGATAGTCAAGATTTTTAAACCTCTGGGTCAGGTGCTTGTACAAGAGTAAGATTGATAAAAACTTGAATCGAAAGAGACGATGCCCGTGCAGGAAAAAATAAGTAATTCCCAGCTTTTTTATATTATGATTGGGTTCGAAATAGGAAGCACAGTGATATTTGGTTTAGGGGCACAAGCAAAACAAGATGCATGGTTAGTGATCCTGACTGGGATGTTATGTGGTCTTGTTTTAATGTGGGTGTACACGAAGTTGGTGGATCACTACCCTGGACACACACTTACTCAAATGATACCAAAAATCGTGGGTCGATATATTGGCTACCCATTGAACTTGGTCTATATCCTTTATTTTATTTATCTGGCCTCTCGGGTAGCAAGAGATTTTGGTGAACTGATCGGTGGGACGTTTTTGCCCAAAACCCCAATGCCGGTCGTGATCGCTTGTTTTATGGCGGTGATCGTTTATTGTTTAAGCGGGGGCATTGAAGTGTTCGGCCGTACAGGAGAGGTATTAGTGCCCTTTCTTTTCCTAGTTGCAATCGTAAGTTGGAGTATTGTATACAGCTCACATATATTTGATATTAAGCGCTTAACACCAATTCTTGAATCAGGAGCAGGGACGATATGGAAAGCTGCATTTCCTCTGGTTGTTACGTTTCCTTATGGAGAGATGGTACTGTTTATGATGTTCTGGCCTTCATTATCAGATCAGACAAAAGTAAAAAAATTAGGATTAACGGCTGTATTTGTTGCGGGGATTTTGCTGACTATTAATATGGTCAATGTGATTTCTGTTATTGGTCCCAGATGGATAGAAGAGAGAGTTTATCCACTGCTTACAGTGGTAAAACTGGCATCGGTTGCAAATTTTATTGAGCGGATTGATGCGGTTGTCATTATAACCATGTTTATAGGCGGTTTTTTCAAAGTGGGTTCGTTTATTTATGGTGCGGCAATTGGTGCGGCTGAGCTGGTAAAAAAGGAAAGCCGTCGTTCGCTGGTTGTTCTAATCGGTGTAATCATTGTTCCATTGTCATTGATCATCGCCGGTTCCTATATTCAGCATGTAAATATCGGACTAAACAAGGTACCCCTGTTTTTACATGTACCTCTCCAGATTGTAATACCGTTCGTTTTGTTGGTTATAGCGACAATACGTAAAAGGTATGGAAGCCGGTAAGTTTCTTTTAAAAAACTATGGAAATACTAAAAAAAAAGGCATTGGGGCAGAATGATGATCGAAAAAGGCAAAATTTCATCCTACCAGATGGCACTTATTATGTATCCGACAATAGCAGCAACCGCTCTTCTTACCGTTCCAGGAATTACAGGTATGTATGCCGAACGGGATATGTGGATTTCTCCTATCATTGGGTCTGTCAATGGTTTTATCACAGTGTTTATCGTATTTCAATTACATAAGCTTTATCCTCAGGAATCGCTCATTCAATTGATAGAAAGAATTATCGGACGCTTCATGGGAAAAATAATCGGTTTTCTCTATCTGTTCTTTTTTCTCCATTCCGGGAGCATTATTTTAAGAGAGTACTCAACATTTATTAGTGTATCGTTCTTGCAAACAACGCCACCATTTGTAATCATTGGCGGTATGGTACTGGTTTGTTCATTTGCTGTGCGCGGAGGTATAGAAGGACTTGGAAGAACGGCTAACTTGTTTGTTCCTATGGTAGCCCTTCTTCCTCTTCTGATAGCCTCGCTTCTTTTAAAGGATTTTGAACCCCAAAATATGTTACCGGTAATCGAGCATGGGTTTGGGCCAGTTTTACTAGGTGCTGCTGCCCCTCAGGCTTGGTTTGGGCAAACACTTTTTATCTCCATGATCCTGCCTTTTTTATCCGATCGGGAAAAAGGAATGAAATGGAGCCTAATCATGGTCATTGTCATTACGGTTAACTTTACGATCACCAATTTGTTAGCTGTTTTCTTATTTAATGGAACGGCCAGTGGATATGCCTATCCCTTGTTTACCGCTGTCCGCTATATTACGATTGCCACTTTCTTTGAGCACCTTGAATCCGTTACAATCGCGATATGGATTACGGGGATATTTATCAAAATAGCCATGGTCTATTACGCACTTGTACTGGGAACTGCACAATGGTTAAACCTCAAAGATTACAAACCCATTGTATTTCCATTTGGCCTTCTACTGACGGTTTTCGGTTGTCAATGGGTAGCTCCCAACTTTGAAACACTTAATCAATTCGTCGTTGTGATTTATCCTTTTTATGGAACTTTGTTGTTGACTTTTATTCCGCTTCTATTACTGGTTATCGCAAAAATCAGGCAAAAACAGAACAAAGAAGATTTCTAAAGCTTTACAATAACAAAACACTCCCGGCCTTTATACTCGTTTTCGCCTATACACCAGCTCACCATCATATTCTTCACCTGTCGGAACATACCCTATCCTCTCATAAAGGTCGATGGCATGTTGATTTTCCCTGTTTACGGTTAACCGTGTTTCCTTAGAATGTGGAAATTTCCTTTCAATCCAGGAAATCATCTCATTCAACGCTTGCTTTCCATATCCCTTTCCCTGCTGCTGTTCATCAATAAGAAAGCCATTAATCCAATACATGTTTTCTGTATTTTGCACATACGCATGCATAATGAAGCCGACCATCCTGTCATTAACATAAATGGAGAAAGGCAGATATTCAACGTCATCACCGTCGGGTTTGATATACACTTTAGCCAGAGAGACTGCGACTGACGGTACCAGTTTTTCCTGCTCTTTCATCACCTTCAATCTTAATGCTTCTTCCCAATTATCACGATCGACTTTCCTGAGTTCCATCATCCAGTTTCCTCCTGCCAATCAGCTTGCAACTCTATTTCCTCACCAGGTTTGCACCTTCCTTTATAAAAACAAAAAAACCGGCGTCAACCGGTTTTTTATTGATTATGCTGTTTTTCTGTATTTTCCTGAAATACCAATCGCAAAAGAGATGATGGTCGTAATGAGCAGCGCCTCAGTAATCGAGCTTAAAAGCGGACTAAAGGCCATTGCGCTGTAGATTTGAATGGAAATGCCAATCGGAACACCTAAAAATAAAACAGCGGATCCGAAAAGCGCATTTTTGGTCGTTGTCAGTGAAGTGCGGTGTGCCCAATCAAGAACACGCAGAGCTGTGATCCAAAAAATGCTGACAACCGCCCAGAAAAAAAGAAGAGCTGCAATAAAGGAATGGGACGACAAACCGAAAAGCACTTGCTCGGAATACAAATCGATATTCATAAATACTTTAATGGTTTGATACGCTCCTACTCCAAACAGCAGTACAAGGTAAAACAAAGCAAACTCCATGCCTCTATGGTTCTGTAATCTCCGTTTCCATGAATGCATCATCTTTCCCCCAAAAAATGACTTATATGTTTATCGTCTAATCATACAAAAAACAATCTGAATTTTAAACCTGTTTTTTAAAAATTTTTGCAAAATAACGTTAATTGGTAAGATTGTACTACTTTTTAATCTTTTTATCTAATTTCATATACGTCAAAACTTCCGTATCAATCTTTCCTTTCTCCTGTTCCCTGTCTTCAAAGTTTTCTGTGTGGATATAGGCGGTGAGTGCTTTATACACCTTGCTGTCGTCAGCCGATGCGCCTTTCAGATAGTTTAGCCTGAGCAGCTCCCTGCTGATTTCCTGCTTCACTTCTTCACTAATTTCTATAATATTTTCCGGCTTGGAAGGCGCAAAGTATAATTGGTGCAGCTTATAGATTCGTTTCAGTTCTTTAATGGGTTCTTGGTGATCTTCCACTCGCAAATCAATATAGCGGTCATTATATCCGCCATAGCCGCCCCGGTCTTTCACAACCAGCAAAGCGGCGGACTGCTGGCCTCTGCTGTCCCCGCCAGCTTCTTGTCCTGCCTGCAAGGCTGCAAGCAACCGTTCAGCAAGTGTTCCCTCCGCCTCAGAGAAAGTCTTCCCCATGGCTTCCACTGTTGCTGAACTAACCAGGATATTGCCCTGTGCCGCAAAATGGGGACCCGTTATTCCTCCCGCCCAGTCGTAACATTCTTTCCCGGTAAAGGTAGCACCATTTCCGTTGGCATCGATCAGGCCGACCTGACGCATTTCCCGTTGCTCGTCCTTTTCGATCAACATCTTCAGCGTTGTCTCTGCTGACTTTCCTTGCTCCATCTCGTTCAGTGCCTGCGGCCCGTATGAGGTATTGGCATAGGACTGTGTGGCAACAGCCCCTATTCCTGCCTTTGCCCAGGGAACTACCGCACCCACCCCCAAAAATTTGGACTGCACCGCAATTCCCCATTCTTTTTCAATAGGATCAAAGCCTACAATTGAATATGTCATTACAAAATCTCTCCTGTCTTTTAATATGTAAAAATGCTAGATATTATGCTTTTCTGAACAAAGCTGTCTGGAAACCAGGGAGACCAAATAATCTCTCGTCTTCTTCCACGGCCGGAGTGCTGCATCTTGAAAAGGTCCTCCTTATTCAGAATGACTTCGCTTTGATCGTCTCCCGGTTACAAATTTTTTACCCTATCTAATTCTTCAAAATCACCTTTAATTCCTCTTTTTTCCACATCTTTCAGCAAAATGACAAAAAAAGCAGGCTGCTTCTGGAGTAGTTGGTTTCCGTTTCAGCCTACAATGAAGAAGCCTTGCAACGATATTCTCTAAGCTACAATCTTTTTGTAAAACTAAAAAAGAAAGAGCCTCGAGAGCTCTTTCTTCCATTGAATATATTTATTACAGCAGGGTTTCCGCTCCGTCAATATAAACTTCTGTTCCTGAAATATGGCTGGACCGTTCGGACGCCAGAAACAGGGCGAGATCCGCTACTTGTTCAGGCTCACCAGCCTTATGTTCAAGCGGTTGATTTCCCTCCGGGTATTCGACAGGAATGCTGATTTCTTTTACATCATCTGTTGGATGGGTATTTTGCCCAATGTTCGTGGAGATAGCTCCCGGACAGATGGCATTGACCCGGATTTTATATCGGGCAAGTTCCAGCGCCGCCATTTTCATAAAAGCCACTTGTGCTGCTTTGGTAGAGCTGTATGCCGACATCCCAAATCCTGAAAAACTTCGGTTTCCATTGATGGATGCCGTAATGACAATGCTTCCACCTTCTTTTTTTAAATGAGGAACCGCATGCTTAACCGTTAAAAAGGTACCCGTTAAATTGGTGGAAATGGTCGTGTTCCAGTCTTCCAGATTAAATTTCTCAATGGAGGAAAGAGTTCCATTGATTCCGGCATTGGCATACAGAACATCCAGCCTGCCCCATTCTTTTACCGCTTTTTCAATGCCTGCCTTCACCTGGTCTTCGTTTGTAACATCCATTTCTGCAGCAATGGCTGCCCCGCCGGCCTCTCTGATTTCCTTTGCGGTTTCTTCCGCACGCTCTTTTTTGACGTCCAGGACGCAGACCTTCATCCCCTCTTTCGCAAATGCAATGCAGGAGGCCTTTCCGATTCCCGATCCTCCTCCTGTGACAACAGCCACTTTGCCTTCTTCCTGGTTATAAACGGTTCCCATATGTATCTCCTCCTTTGGATTTATTACTTATATACCCACTTATTCTGCACTTTTTATAAAATTTAGAAACTTTCTTATGTTACACTGGGTTTGAGGGTTGCATAGCTATTAATTGAAACGTTTCAACTGTTGAGGAGGATGAATAATGACACCACTTTCCAATGAAGAATTAATGGACCTTGAAAGCAAACATTCCTTCCTGTTTTTCTGGCAGGAGGCCAATAGTAACCCCGGAAGCCCTGGTTTCGGATTGATCCGCGACCGTGCGCCGGGTGATCCCGAAATGTGTTCTGTCGCTTCGGTCGGTTACGGATTAACAGCGCTTGTGATCGGAGCTGAGCGGCAGTGGATCACCACGGATGAAGCCCAGCGGCGTGCCGAGGGGACACTTGATACACTATTGCAGCACGCAGAAGAAGTGAACGGATTTTTCTATCACTTTCTTTCTATGGAAACGGGCAAACGGTATGATAATTCCGAGGTTTCCGTCATTGATACAGCCATTGCCGTGTGCGGGGCCATTACGGCCGGTGAATATTTTGGCGGAAAGTTGAAGGAAAAAGCACAACAGCTGTATGAACGTGTGAATTGGGAGTGGTACAGAAATCCGGAGACCAACCAGTTTTACATGGGATATACACCTGAACGCGGCCATTGGGGCGCCTGGGACATGTATGCCGAGCAATTCATGATGTATTTTCTCGCGGCGGCTTCTCCTACACATCCGGCGGACCCTGAGATGTTTTACGATTTCCATCGCCAGGTCAGCACTTATGGCGATGTTCCTCTGTTCATTTATACTTGGACAGGCTCTCTGTTTACCTATCAATTTTCCCATGCCTGGTTTGATTTACAGAACAAGACGGACCGGGACGGCCTGAACTGGTGGGAGAACTCGGTTAAAGCCTCGCTTGCCCACCGTCAATACTGCATGGATGAATCGGAAACCTTCAAGACCTTTGGTCCCAACTCGTGGGGCCTGACGGCATGCGATGGCCCTTCCGGCTACAGAGGGGATTACGGAGCGCCACCTTCCGGACGGTCAGGAGCCAATGACCAGCATCATCCTGATGGGACCGTTCCTCCTGCAGGCGCTATCGGTTCCATTCCTTTTACGCCAAAAGAAAGCCTTGATGCGATGCAGCATTACTATAACCATGTTCCTGAGCTTTGGGGAGAATACGGCTTCAGGGATGCTTACAATCTGGATGTTTCTCCTCCCTGGTATGGCCGTGATGTCATCGGAATTGATAAAGGCATTTCCCTGCTCATGATCGAAAATCACCGGTCGGGACTGGTCTGGAAATGGTTCATGAAAAATAAATTTGCCAAAAAAGGATTGGAACTGACCGGTTTCACCGAAAAACCTCTATAAAAAATGCCTGCCAGCTTGTGCCTGGCAGGCATTTTTCTTATTCTCCTGAAATTCCCGTTTTATCCGTTACTTCCACAAACCATCGCTGTGCCACAAAATAGAGCACCAGTAGCGGCAGAATGACAAGCATGGTGCCCGCCAGTTTAATGGATTCATTAATGTCCGTTTTCGCCGATGCCGCCTGACTGCCGCCAAACATATTTTTGAATGCATCGTTAAACTCCTGAAGCTTTAAGGGAAGCGTGGACATGGCATCGCCAAGATACAGGGACGCCATATACGTCTCATTCCAGTGCCAAACAAAGGAAAAGAGGAACACAACGACCATCGCCGGAACCGAGATGGGAAGCACGATTCGGAAAAAGATCGAGATTCTTCCAGCCCCGTCAATCTGTGCCGCCTCTTCCAGAGCCACTGGAATCGACTTAAAAAACTGGGTGTAGATCAGGATAAACAGCGTGCTTTTGATCCCCATCGCAAAAATGGCCGGAAGGATAAACGGCAGGGATGAACCGGTCATCCCATAGTTCTCAAACAAGAGATACAGGGGGATCATGACCACTTGCGACGGGATAATGAAGGTAATAATCATCAGTACAAACAATACCGGTTTTCCCGGAAAATTGAATTTCGCAAAGCCGTAACCGACAAGCGCACAAGAAATCGTTTGTGCCACCGCCGGCAGAGCGGCATTCAAAAGGGTGGTGCTCAGGGTTTTCGGGAAATCAAGGACCTGCCATGCCTGAATATAGTTATCCAGGTTAAATTCCCGCGGTATCCACATGACGGTCGGATCAAGCAAATCGTCCATGCTTTTAAAGCTCTGCGAAAGGATAAACAGGATAGGATATAAGTAAACAAAGCCGATGCAAATAAGCAGGTAATAGGTGAAAAATTTAAAAATGAGCCCGTCATTTCCCTGTTTACCCAATAAGAGACGCCTGCCACGGAGAAGAAACGGATTTTTCCCGTACCTCCCTTTAGCAAGAACAGAGCCCGCAGGCGGTGTTATTTTTTCATGTTCTGCTATGGTTTTCATGAGACTGTCCCCCTTTTCGTACGCGGCTTCCGGTACCCCAGCTTACGCTCTCTCTTATCTTCCTTATTTCGGAAAAAGAAAACAATAACCAAAAGGATCAGCAGGATCAGGGCCTGATAAATCCAGGAAAGCGCGGTTGCATAACCAAACCCGGTTTCAATTTTGAACATATTCTCTTTAATCAGCTTGATGATGTCATTCACCGAGTTGGTAAACAAATCAACGGTGGTATAGATCAGGTTGACGAGTATAAACGGTTTTAAGCCAGGCAATGTAATCTTCCAGAATGTTTCCCATGGTGAGGCCCCGTCGATTGCGGCCGCCTCGTATATGCTTCTGTTGATTTTCTGCAGTCCGGCCAGAAAAATCAGAATCTGTACACCCGAAAACCAGAGAATCAGGATGAACTTCTGGATCACCTCAATGATCGGATCCGCAAGTCCAGGGCCCAAAGAATCCTTGATCATGCTCACAATGCCATACTGTTCCACCATAGGAATGGTTCCTGCTCCCTGTGCAAACAGCTCAGTGATTACGGCACCGCTGGAGATCACGACCGGAAGGAAAAAGATAGCCCGGAACATCCCCTTCATTTTGATCGGCTGGTTGATCAATAGAGCTACAATCATGGAAAAGATGACAACAATTGGCACCATGATGATCACCGATTTGGTAAAGTTAAATACTTCATCCATAAAATAGGGATCCTTAAACAGAGCGTACTGATAGTTATCAAGTTTAATAAATTGCGACTTAATGCCATCCGGTGTGATGAATACCTTCTCAAAACTCATTTTCAAAGAAGAATAGATCGGATACGCCATGAAAAAAAGAAAGCCGATCAGCCAGGGAGAGATAAACAGCAATCCTGTCAGCGTATTTTTTCGTTGGTTGGTCATTGCCTGCTCCCCCTTTTTAATAGAAAAAAATCTCTTGCCGGAATGGAATGGCCAGCCGCTTTTACTGCCTTGGATTGATAATTTACCAGAATGGCTGCTCCATTTGAATAGGTCACTTCAACCACTCCTGGCTGATAGACTTTACGGTTCTCAATAGTTTCTCCGGCTACCTCCCCAAGCGGCTCTTTCACTCGTTCATAAATTTCTTTTGCATCGTTCATCCAGTCCTTGTAATAGGACGCGCCAATGGATTTTGACGGTCCTTTGCTTAATAGATGAGACGGTTGCTTTGTAAAATAAAACGAAGGATAGGCTCCTGATTCTACCATCTTTAAGATCGTTTCATTTTTATCAGCCGCAAAGTTCAGCGGTGAAGTAAAGTAATCGATATAGCCGTGAAGCACCATCTGCACAAAAGGAATGGTGTCTGTCGCATACATGTATTGCGAGGAATCCATTACTATGTTGTAGATTTTTGATGCATGCTTTAAGAGATAAGCGTTCGGCTGATACACAGCCAAATCTCCAAGTTGATTAGAAAGCTGGTCTGCCAGTTTCATATAATCGGATGCAGCTTTATCCCGCCCTGTGGGCTGCGACTTTTTGAAATCTGAGAACAGAATGGAACCCGTATTTTCCAGTGCTGCGCCGGCTGAAGGGATATTTTTTATTTCTTTTGTATCCTCCCTGGCCAGGCTGACTGCTTTATGTGGAGAAATGTAATACCGCTCCAAATCGATTTTTTCCTTTTCAAATGGATCGCTTCCAATCCGCTCAATCAACACCTGATTCGTGATCTTGCGTGACGCTTCCGTTTTCTCATTGAAATTATTGGCTCCATCATAGCCATACGTGTAATCGAGCTGAAGCGACAGCGCGATCCCCCGGTTCTTAAGCACATGGGCGAGATCGGTCAAACCGTTCTCACCGCCAAGCTGATCGGCAACGGGAAACCGTTCCGGGTTGCTGCCCGTAAGGCCGCCATTGCCCCATCCACGTAAAAGCACATCCAGATTAGCAAGGCCATCCGCTTTTAATGTTTTCGTAATGTCATCAACATCCTGAAACTTCGTCATCTCCACATACTTGCGGCTGAACAAGCCTTTTTCCATTTCACCACCAAGAAATTCAACATGGGCCGGCACATCTTTTTTTGCAGATTTTGTTTTTCTCAGAATACCTTCATTCTCCAGGTAGCTTCGATAGGACTTGGCCATCCCTGTGTAAGATGCCTGATCTTTTTGAAGAAAATGGTACCTGATCTTCAGGTCCGTCTGAATTCTTGTTTTTTGGTAGGTGTTGTATCCGCCCATATTTTTGCTTGTTGGCTGAAAGTATGCGTTGCGGATGATAAACCGCGGGCTAATCCAGTTAAAGTTGGTGTTCAACCCTGCCGGATAGGCCACAATTTCTGAATTGTACTGGCCCTTTTCAACAATGCCGAGGAAGCCGTTCTGCCCTTCGCCATGAACCGCTCCAAAGACCGGCATGGTTACATTAATATCCCTGTTGTCCCCCATTTTTAGAGGATTAACGGAATAGTCCTGGCCGAAGATCCTGCCGACAAACGGTTCGTCATAGGAAACTGATGGCTTTTGGTAACGGATAAGAGCCCCGCTTCCATCCGGAATCATCATATAGCCGGGTAGATCATCAAGCCGGGTGCTTCCCATAAAAGGATAGACATAGAGATTAGCAAGCTTGTGATCTTTTTCGCTCCAGCTTTTTTCCGGCACGTTTACAACGAGCTCCTCACCCTCAATGCTTACTTGCACATCAAAGGACGTTTTTAATTTCTTAAGATTCACGGTAAACTGAAAGCCGTTTTTGATCGCCTTTTTGTTTACCACCTGGCCGTCAAGCGATGCTACGCTACCTCGATCGAGCCCTGCATTTTCGTTAAAATAATCGACCATCACCGGGGAACGGACAAGCATGCTCCAGTCCTCGTTCAACTGCTCTTTTTTCAGGGTCTCCTTTGCAGGATAAGAAGACCAAGCATATCCTGTTTTTTTATTTTTCACCATAATGCCCATCGTTTTGCTGTCAACATAAAGTGCGATGGAAGGCGTTTCTGCTTCTTTTTTGTACTCAGCTGGAATGGATTGGGATGTTACTTCCTTTTGTTTTTTGTCCGGCTGTGTGTAGCGGTTGGAACTCAGCTCAACGGCTGAGAGTTCCTCATGTTTTTTCAGTATCTCTTGCGGCGGCACATCCTTCGTTTTGGTAAAAAGCCCTGAAGCGCCTGTTAAGCCGCTTGAAATCAGCAGCAGTACTGCAAGCATCACACCAAACACTGCTTTTTTCACTGTGAATTTAAACACGGGCCATCACCTCCGAAAGGATAGCATCTACAAAATCATACAGCTGGTTGGTCAAACCAAACATCATAAATCCGATCAGCCCCAAAATCCCCATCCCCGCAAAGGTTAAAAGGATATTCTTCAGGGTTTGTCCAAGCTCGAACCGGTGGATTTCCTTGACCATTAAAAACATGAGAAGAGCCGTCCAAACCATCATCCCGAACCGGGCAATATCATAAAGCACCGATTCCATTAACGTAAGTCCGTTGGAAATAATGGCAATCGGGATACCCAAAAAGATGTAGGGACTGAAGGCGTATGCTGTCCCAATATAAACGTCACGCAGTTTTCCTTTACCGTCATTGATAGTACTCACCAGGTAGTTGGCAATGATCCAGACGGCAATCGGGGCGAGAATTTTCCATCCTTCATTAAATATCCTGATATTGTCGGGATCTTTTGCACTGAATAGAAAATTGGTATAGAGAAGATCAATGAAATAGACAGTAACCAGTAAAATGTAAAGGATTGTCGCCATGAACACAGAGCCTTTGCCTTTTTGAATGAGCTCCCAATAGCCATCGATCGGATGCCTCATGATCCGGAAGGACTGCAAAAATTGTGAGATGTATTTTTCCTTTTTTACGATCTGCCACTGGTTCATCACACGGGCGCCTAGTCCCTTTTTACGATACAATCGCCTCATCATAAAATAGGCGGCGAGAAGGACAGCACCGGCAATAATAAAAGATGAAGTATGCTCAAGCATCCATTTCCGCCGGATCTCCCAATAGGCAGTGGAGTAGCCTTCCATGTCCTTTGAGATGGAGAACCGTTCGAGTGCCTCTTCGTAGTTCCCTTTCTTTAAAGCCGCCATCCCCATTCCCTGGTGAGCCAGCCCGAACATGCTGTTGTACTTAAGAACTTCTTGCCAGTACCCTTCACTCTTTTCATAGCGGCCTTCCGAGTAATAGGACATCGCTTTATGCACAAGATTCGCATAGGCGGTGGGCTGGAAAACCTGGATGGCCCCCCGCTGTTTATCAAGCACGAACACGCGTCCTTTTGAGTTCACCGCAATGCCTGAAGGGCTCTTTGTCAGACCAAGGCGCTGGTTCCCGCTGTCCTCTCCGCTGAACGTGAAAATCAGGTTGCCCTCTGAGTCGTATTCGTAAATATAGCCAAATTCGCCGTCAACTGTATAGATGTTCCCCATGAAATCCACGGTGACGTCTGACAGGCTTGTACTGCTCATTACCGATGGAATGAGGTTGGAGCCGGAGATGTTCAGCTTTTTGATACTTTCTGTTTTGGTTCCGGTGGTGCTTGTGTAAATCAGCCCTTCATCATCAATGGCAAGGTTGCTTGCCGAAGGAGGGCGCTTGCTTTCTAGTTTTTTCAGCTGTTCCTTTGTATACAGCACCTCCTGGATCTTTCGTTTCAAATCAAAGGAGGTCTGGTTGGCACCGAAATAACCAAGAAACTCTCCCTTTGGACTGAATTGCGCAAGCCCTTCGACGGATCCTTCAAGCACCGCATACAAGTTCCCCCGCTTATCGACAATGACCTTTTTCGGGACAAAGTTGGTGTCTTTGCCAAAGAGAAGCGAATCGGGTTTTCCAAACTCGTTCACTTTTTTGCCGTGAGCGTCAAACTCAAACAGCTTCTGGCTCCCGTAATCGGCCACAAATACATGGCCGTTCTCCTTCACAAAAACCCCGGTGGGCTGGGTGAGCACCCCTTTCCCGATACTCTTGCTGTACTCGCCGTCAGGGCTTAGTACGGCAATTCTGCCGTTGCCGGCATCCGCAACATAGATCCGGTCATGCCGGTCAATAAAGATGTCTTCCGGCTGTGAAAAAGGTTGAAGTTTTTCTTTTCCGACGCCTTCTGTATTTCCGATGGAAGCCAGTCCATTGATCATTCCGGTCGGCAGGTAGGCATCCTGCGTAATCATCCATTCACCGTCGGGATTGATCGTATACGTATCATAAGGTGCAGAAGCTTCGGTTTTCCCCGGAAGCCAAAGGAGAAAAACAATGAACATGAGTACCATTTTTTTAGCCACAGTCTTTCCCCCCTATTTCAGACCTGAATGGGCCATCGTATTGATTACTTTACTTTGCATGAAGATGAAGATAACGAGGTTCGGAATGAACATGATCAATCCTGCCGCCGCAGCCATCCCCTGGCCCGCCACATTATTTTCGAGCTTTGAGGTCAGCGTGTTCATGTAAAAAGCAAAGGTTTTTAAGCTTTCATCGTTCATGAAAATAACAGAGGTTTCAATGTTGTTCCAGGCGAGCTGGAACGCAAGGATCGCCACTGTTGCAAGTGCCGGCTTGATCATCGGAAAGATAATCTTCCGGAACAGCACAAGATCATTGGCCCCGTCAATGGATGCCGCATCAAGGAGCGAGTCAGGAATCTGATCCACAAATTGCTTGACGAGAAACACACTGACCGGCAAGGCGAGAAGCGGCAGGATGTGACCAAGAAACGTGTCGGTCAAGCCAAGCTTTTCAATAATAAAATACCTTGGAATCATGACGGCTGCCGGAACAAACATCATCGCAATGATGTTGGCTTCAAAAATAACCTTCTTCAACATAAAATCCTTTTTTGAAAGTGCAAAACCGGCCATCGCGCTTACAAGGCAGGTTAACAGTACGACAGCGCCTGTAATGATGACACTGTTAAACAGGTATCGTGTAATTGGCACCAGTGTCGTGGATGTTTGCGACATCAGATCTGCAAAGTTTTCCATCGTCGGTTTATGGACCAGAAAACGGGGCGGATACAGGAAGAGCTCATCCATTGGCTTAAGTGCCTGAGAAAACATGAAAATGATCGGCAAAATCATGAATGTGCTCAGAGCCAGCAAAATGACGTAAAACTTCCACTGGCTGATATGAAATTTATCCGGGTTGATTTTTGTTGACTTAAATGACATCGGGCTCAGCTCCTTCATGTGGAAGTGGGTCAGTCTTTTTCACCGAATAACCTCCAGCACAGCTTTGAAAACAGATAAACGATCAGCAAAAGGATTACTGAAACAGCTGAAGCATATCCCATTTCATAGCGGATAAATCCATAATCGTCGATATGGTTGATGATCAGCTGGCCGGCATACTGCGGAGTGGGATTCGCTCCCGACAGCTGTACGCCGATCACCCCCGCCTGCACGGTTCCCACCACTGCCATAACAGCTCCAAACAGCATCTGCGGCTTCATGGAAGGAATGGTAATATAAAAAACTTCCTGCAGGCGGCTCCTGATTCCATCGATATAGGCTGCTTCGTAAAGTTCCTTATCCACGTTTAAAATACCGGCAAGCATCGCAAGAAATCCTACCCCCATGCTTCCCCATAACGACACAACCACCATAATCGGCATTAAATAGTCCGGTGACTGTGTCCATTGGATGGGCTCATAGATCAGGCCAAGCTTCAGAAGCATACTGTTTAAATAGCCTGCACTGTCTCCGCTGAAAATGATCAGCCAGACGACAGCCATGGCAATTCCTGCTGTCATCGACGGAGAGTAGATGACAAGGGTGAGGACTGTGCGCGATTTTTTCGGAATCTGCGCCAGCAGCCACGCGAGCCAGAACGACAGGGCATAGCCGATAGGTCCGACGATCAGTGAAAATTTGATCGTGTTGGGCAGCACATACATCATAAATACATTGTCCTGTGTCAGCAGATTCACGTAGTTCTGGAGACCGACAAACTTCGGCGCTTCCACTGTGTTAAAGTACGTAAATGACAGACCAATCGCAGCAATAACCGGGATAACAATGAAGAGGATAAAGAGAATCAGAAATGGACCGATAAAGATCATGGCACTTCCTTCATCCCTAAACTTTTTCTTCTGAAGAAACATGGTTTTCCGCCGGGTTTGCTGCTTTACTTCAGAGATTCCCGCCTGCTTTGGCAGAACAGCAGCATTGCTCTCCTCTTCTCTTTGCACAGACATATCAGGTAAACTCATTCATGTCACCTCACTTCTCCTGGAATTTAGGCATCTTGATTTTCTTTACAACTTTTCCGTTTTTCACATAGCCAAATTCCTCTTGCTTTTTCTTCATCTCGCGGTTGGAAAGAACAATGGCGTCCTCCAGTGCTTTTCTTGGGTTTTCCCCATCAAACACGATCGAGTTCCAGGCATTGCTGATTTCCCGTTCAAGCATGTAATCTCCCGGTACATGGGTGACATCCTTAAGCCATTTCCACTGCTCATTAATGACTTTTTTATCTTCATCCGGCCACGGAAGCCCTTTAAATGCCTCAAGGTTACTTGTGTTCCATTTATAGGAAGGTCCGTAGTTCACTTCCATCTTTGTTCCATATTCCTGCTGAACATCCTGGGAGGTCCACCACTTCAAAAACTCCCACGCCTCGTCTTTTTGCTTGGTTTTTTTGAAGATGAGTGCGGATTGTCCGGTACCCGGCGCCCATCGCTGAATCTTGCCATTTTCATCACGCACACCAGGCTGAGGGGCAATCTTCCACCACCCGGCGAGTTCCGGAGCCGCTGAAGTCAGCTGAACATAGGTTTCATAATCCGAAATTCCGATCGGCAGATTCCCTTCACGGAAATGGTTGTAGAAATTGGGAACTTGCATGGACATGCTGTAGATGGTGAACGCTTTGGTCATCAGTTCAAAGCCTTTCAATGCTTCATCCGTGCCAATGGCTGCCTTCATTCCATCTTTCGTGTAAAGTGATCCGCCAAACTGGTACAAATACGGCGTCGTCAGATGAAACGGCTTAAAGCCGCCTGCCTGTGACAGCGGAGTGTAAAAGTTCATGCCATACCGCTGAAGTTCCGGAAGCATGTTCAGGACTTGATCCCACGTTTGGGGAACCTTCATATGAAGCGCATCGAGAATATCTTTTCTGTAAAACATCACCCAGAAATTTTGGGTTTCCGGGATGGCATAAACCCCGTCATCAAAATAAAAGGGAAGCATGGCACCCGGTGAAAACCGTTTGTTTACCGTTTGGAAGTCGGGGAATTGCTTTAAGTCAAGCACAGCTCCCCGAAGGGCCATGTTGTATGGAAGCTGATTGCTCACACCCAGTGCAACATCCGGTGACTTGTTGGCGGCATTGGCCAAAATCAGCTTTTGCTCATCAGGCATGATTGAAAATGAGATTTTGATACCCGTTTTTTTTGTAAAATCCTGATCCGCCATCTGCTGCATCATGCTGACATATTGCTGTGGACGGTTGACCCAGACGATAAGCTTTTTCTCCTTTTTCTTTTCGGGTTGTGATGTGCGGTTAAATGAAAGGAAAAATTTCGAAACCTGGTTGCCAATCTTTGTTGCCCAGCCAGCTTCAGGATCCGGAAGTTCACCATTGGATATGTAGATTCTGTCCAGTTGCATTCGCTGGTTTGGAAGTTCTGCCAGCAGGTCACCAAGCTGCTGCGAGGCTGACCCTGATCCCTGATCAAGCATGCTTAATTTGTCTGGTACCTCATTCGGGTTCTTTGCCAGTTTTCTAAGCTGGTTAGCGGCCATCATCAAATTTCTGGCGGCATCCGGCTTGTTTCCGGAAATCTTTTGCAAATAAGTGTATTCATTGCTCAACTTGTCTGCATTGTCGGTTAATTTCTGTTTCAGATCTGGAATCTGTGTCGCAATCTCCCATTCACGGTTTCGGTCGACCGTGTTTCCAGTCGCCATTTTAATCCGCAGCGAAAGCTTTTTGATATCGTCCATTACCTTTCGGACCGACGTCACGGTCCGCTGGATCGGCTGCCCATTGACGATCAAGGAAAGAGTATGCTCTCCTTTATCTAAATGGATATTGTAGGGTTTCCCTTTACTGCCCAGGGTTTCATTGCTCCATGACTGGTTATAGGAAAACGGATAGGCCTCCAATTCTTGAAACGGGATCTTGCCATCTATAAGCACCGTTCGGAAAACCGGCATGTTTACTTTTTGATCCTGCAAGTATTTGAAGGACAGATGATAGGTTCCAGCTTCTTTTACATTGATTTTCCACGTGACCTTTTGGCCGCCCAGTTCAAATGATTTGTCGCCGGGTGTACCCAGCGTATTCAGCAGATCCTTCTTGACGCTATAAGGCTCAACATTGGCATCCGGCAAAGAAACAGGCTGAATATAGGGAACATTTTTATACGTAAAGCGTTCCGCTTCCAGAGTGATGGTTTTGGAAGGCTTTTTGTATGCTTCGTTGTCTGTTTCATAGTCTTTATAGGTTACAGGGGTTACAGGTGAGGAAATATGCATTTGGCCAAGCAGCATCGGTTCTCTCACGTACTCAAGACTTACGGTGTTCTTGCCTTTTTTCAAATAAAAAAGCAGTGGTTTATCTTCGAAATAACTGGCATCCATGGCAGAGATTTTTTGCCATTTTTTCACTTCTTTCAACTCATGGGGATATTCGTTCCCTTTTTCATCATGCGGGAATTTTCCGGAAGGGCTTTCCCATTTCCGGTCGAATACAATTCTTCTCGCCTCAAAAAATGGATACTTTCCGTTTACTTTTATGCCCCGCTCCACCGTATTCACATTTTCTTTAAGAGGCATATAATCGAAGGACAGCTGATACAAGCCCGATTCCGGCACCTCGACTGGAATCGAGAGTTCTTTCATCTGTTCATCAAACCGAACAGCTTTCTTTCCTTGCTTCATTTCCGTACGGCCTTTTGTCCCGGAAAGCCCGCTTAACGATATGTCCATCGTCTTTCCCGATGTGCTTTTCAGGCCAGCTTTCTTCCATTGGGCCAGCACGTCGCTATAGCTGCTCTCCACCATTTTTGAGATCAGGGATTCGTCCGCCTGTTTTCCGGATGAAGGTTTTTCATCTGTTTTCTTGTTCACTACGTTTGTTTTCTTTTTATCAAAGAGATCATTCAGAAGGCTTTTCGTATCATTTTTCTCGGCAAAGGTCTGTACCGGGGACCATACGGTCTGAAAAATGAGCAAGAGGGCAGCAAGGCGAAGGACCCACTTACATTTCATGGCAAAAACTCCTTTATGAAGGTAAGGCCCCTTCTTCTAAGAGAAGGGAGCCCGGTACCTTGCCTATTTTGTAGCTTCATCCATCTTTTTCTTGGCGTCCTCGTATGCCTGGTTCGAACGCTTTTGCAGATCCTGGCTGATGTCTTCCGGCTTGATTTCGCCTTTAACAAACTTCTCATAGTTGTTGCCGACAATTTTGTTCATTACTTCCTGGTAACCCGGAAGCCACTTCCAGCCGTCCACAAATCCGTCGGAGATCATCGGAACGACATTTTTCATTCCGGCTGGTACTTCTTTGCTATTCAGGTATTTCTCCCATACACTCTTGTCGTTGATCAGCGGGAAGCTTGTAATCGGCTTTTCCACTTCAATTCGGCTCTCCCAGCCTTCCTTGGAGTAGGTCATCCACTTCACAAGTTCAAACGCTGCCTCTTTATGCTTGGAAGACTTGGCCATTCCGATATAATCAGTTACAAGCGGAGTGCGCTGGCCTTTGTCTTTTGGCATCGGAAGGAAATCCCAGTCAAACTTTAATTCTTTGGACTGCCATCCGAAATCAGAAGATCCGCCATAGCGCATTGCAGCTTTTCCAACATTCCATGAAGATTTGCCTTTTCCAAATTCCTTGTCCCGCTCTTCCTGTGGAAGAATTTCAGCAGAAACTTTATCCTTGGTGAGCATATCTGTAACAATTTTATTGGATTGAACAAATGCGGGTTTATCAAAGTTATATTTTTCGCCATCCCAGGTTAACCAGCCCTGTGAAGGATCAAGCTGGGGAATCAGTGTTTCACGCAAACCGCCGACTCCGTCAAAACCATATTGTTTCTCACTGACTTTTGTCAGCTTCACGGCTTTTTCACGCATTTCATTAATAGTCCAGTCCGGCTTTGGAAGCTCAACATTCTCTTTTTTGAACAAATCCTTGTTCACAAAGATTCCGTTCGCATACAATCCTTGCGGAAGAGCATATTGTTTGCCGTTATACTCGGCGGTTTCCGTGAGATTTCCGAATACCTTGTCCTTGCTGTAGTCCTTGTCTTTCTTTAAATAAGGAGTAAGGTCTTCTAGCCAGCCGTTCGTTACGCTTGGTGGAACACTGAAAACAAAAAATACATCAGGAAGCTTGTTGGCTGCCGCTGCTGCTGCAAGCTTTTCATCCCAAGGCCAGGTAACGGCCTTGTTCATTTTTACTTCAATGTTTGGGTGCGCTTTCATAAAAGCATCGATGCGTCGTTTTTCAACTGCCGGATCTGCCCAGCTTGAATATGTGATGGTTACCTTCTTGCCGTCTTTTTCACTGTCTGCATCTGCCTGGTTCCCGCTTGATTTCTTTGAATCGGAACAACCCGCGAGCACAACGGATAAACAAAGTAGAACCGCCATTAACATTGCATACTTTTTTTTCATCTTAATCCCCCTCATTTTGTTTTCATTCACCTTCCAGCCAGAGAATCACACCTTATCCCGGTTCCCCCTCACCCCCTTCATCTGCTCCCGGGAAGAATCTCTTACGATCAGTTCCGTTGGCATGATATAATCGTTTTTCACAATTTTTTCTTTAATCGACCGGTAGATAAGATGCGCCGAAAGCGAGCCCACCTCATAGTTGGCCTGGCTGACCGTCGTCAGCTGCGGAGAGGTGTAGCGTGACATCTCAATGTCATCAAAACCAACGACCGATATTTCTTTGGGGACTTTGATTCCCGCTTCTTTTAAGGCATTCATTGCGCCTATCGCCATTTCGTCATTCCCAGCAAAGATGGCACTTGGCAGATCGCCCTGAAGAATGAGCATCTTGGTGGCCAGATAGCCGCCCTGCCTTGTAAATCCGCCCTGCAGCAGCCATTTGGGATGAACGGGGATTGAAGCTTCTTCCATCGCCTGTTCAAACCCTTTGCGCCGCTGAAGGTTGTCCCGTGAGTCAATGGGTCCGTTGATATAGGCAATATCGCGGTGACCGCGGTCAATTAAGTGCTGTGCTGCCTTGTATCCCCCTGATTTGTTGTCCACAATCACACTCATGATTGAATCGTGATTCAGAATCAACCGGTCGAGGACGACGATGGGAAAGTCTTTTCTTGCGGCCCTCTCAATCTCTTGATCTCCTAAATTGGATGCCAGAATAATCGCTCCGTCTGCTCGGCGCTCTGCCAGAAATCGTGACGCCGTGGAATTCCTTCCGCCCATTGAGCTGCAGGCGATCAATCCATAGTTTAATGATTGAAGCGTGTCCTGCACGCCCCTTACCAGTTCCGAATAAAAGGGACCGGCCAGATTATGGAGGATCAGCAGGATCGTATCTGTTTTATTTCGTTTCAAATCCCGCGCAATACCGTTTTTTTGATAGTTTAAGGTTTGTGCCGCATCAATTACTTTTCTGGCGGTTTGCGGCGCAACCTTGGAACTTTGGTTTAACGCATAAGAGGCGGTAGACACTGCCACACCTGCGAGTTTTGCCACATCTTTTATAGTAGCCATTGAAACCTCCAGCGGTTGAAACGTTTCGAATTACAGCATGAACCGTTTCTCTTCATCTTATATACTCTGCTATCTATCTCCTGTTCTCCAAAAACCAGGAATATAACGTTTGATTTTGATAGGTTTCCGTCCATGCATCATGTCCGGTATCCGGGTAAATGGTCAATCTGGCTTCCATTCCATTCTGTTCCATTGCCTGTACCATGGAAGTGGAACAAGCAACAGGGACTACATCATCCTTGTCCCCATGGAATACCCAAACCGGCAGTCCGGCCAGGCGGTCTGCTTTTTCTGGAAAACTTGTTCCGCATACGGGTGCTGCCGCCGCAAAAAGGTCTGGGTTCTCAATCGCGAGCTTCCATGTGCCTGCTCCCCCCATGCTTAACCCTGTCACATAGACTCTTGCCGGGTCCACTTTTAATGAGAGAATGCATTGTGTGATCAGTTCTTTTAATGTATCTGTTTCTTCTGTCCAGTATGAATCCCCGGGACATTGGGGAGAAACCGTTATAAACGGAAAAGACTGATCATCGGCCGCGGTTCTTGGTATGCCGTAATGCTTAATCAGATTTAAATCCGTTCCTCTTTCTCCCATGCCATGAAGGAAAAGAATCAATGGCCAGCTTTCTTCGGCTTCATACCGTTTTGGCTTGGAGAGCAAAAAAGGAAGGGTCCTTGTTTTTCCTGTAAATTGATGGGGTTCCAGTGCCATTACGAAACCGCCTCCTTGATTTCATCGATTTTGATTACGATTTTTTGTGTTCTCCATGTCAGCCATACCGTCATCGCACTCACTCCAAAAAAAGGAAGGAGTGATGGCAGTTTGATCAGGACGGTGCCGATTGTTATCGCCCCCACCACGGTAAAAATAGTTTGAAGCGGATGCACCATGGCAATCGACAGGGCGTACTTCCAATATTGAAGGAAATTAAGCCGGTAATGAGTATATACCGGGAAGATGTATACAACAGCCATGGCGAGCATGATGGACAATACAATCGCTATCGCTGAAAGAACAAAAAACAAGATGGATGATTTGCTGGAAAAATATAAAAAGTCCAGATACAGTACTCCCATCAGCACAATCGATATCCAGCCGTACGCCTGTGAGCCAGCAAAATTTTGTTTGTATTCCTGCCAAAACACACGGAAAACCGGAAATTCCTCATCAGATCTCATCCAGCGCCGGCATACCGAAAAGGCAGCAGCCGTTGCCGGCGAAAATCCGGCAACGACCACACCCAAAAGTGTAAAAACGATCCAGAGAATATTAATGTAAGCCATCCGCATCAGCCAATTGCATACCTCCATCAGAGGCATTTTTTTCAAGGCCTTCATGCTTCCACCTCCTTATTCAGACCGGTGTTTATATTGGGTTTGAAGACCCATCAATGGTTCTGGTTTGCTGCATTGTGTATCCAATTCGAGAAAGCGTTTCTTATCAGAGGATTCCAGGATGATTTCCATAACCTCCAGTACATGCAGGCCAAGTTCTCCACTGCACAGATACGGGCGATTTTCTTTTATGCCCCTGATCATGTCTGCCAGGCCAATTCCCCGGCAATTGTCTATATAGGCACTTACAAGGTTAGCTTCCTTCCAGCCTTCTGTTTCGTCATTCATGTAACAAACAGGCCCATTGAATTCGTTGGGATCCGGCACGAGCAGGGTTCCTTTTGTTCCGTAAATTTCAATTTTCGGAAGCTTTGTATTCCAAACATCAAAGCTTGTCATAAATGATGCGCTGATTCCCGTTGAAAATTGCAGCAGGGATGAAACGTATGTCGGAACTTCCACTTTAATTTTTATCCCGGCAAACGGTTCACTCGTAATCTCCCGTTCCGGAACCGTCACCCGGTTCATGGAAGCCACATGACTTACCGGGCCAAGCAGACTGATTAAGGCCGTTAAATAATAGGGGCCGAGATCAAACAGTGGACCTGCACCTTTTTTGTAAAAAAATTCAGGATTCGGATGCCAGCTTTCCGGACCCCGCCCAAGCATAAAGGCAGAAGCGCCTACCGGCTCCCCTATCACTCCCTGATCGAGCAGTGTTCGGCACGTTTGCAGGCCGGCTCCCAAAAACGTATCCGGCGCTGTGCCGACATGAAGTCCTGACCGCCGGGCTTCCTCCATCACCAGAAGACCATCACTGTAGGTAGTAGCCAGTGGCTTTTCGGAATACACGTGTTTTCCTGCCTGAAGGGACTTGATACTGACCTCTTTATGCGCAGCCGGAATGGTCAAATTCACAATAAGTTCGATATCTTCTTTTTCCAGCAGCTCTGATACACTGCCAGCAAACGGAATCTGGTGCTTTACAGCCTGTTCCTGTGCACGTTCTACATTTAAATCTGCCACCCCTGCAATTTCATAGTTTGAAAATTTCTGAGGCGAGGACAGATAGACATCACTGATGCTCCCTGTCCCAATGACTCCGATTTTTGTCTTCCTCATCTGTTCACACTTTCTGCTTTAAAAGTTCTTGAAGGACTCTGACATTTTCCTTTGCCGCTGTCTCCAGATCGGTTTCAAAATGCTCCTGCTCGACAACGAACCAGGAAACATCCATTTCTTTGCCTTTCGCTACAATGGATGCAAGATCCAGTTCGCCAGTACCGAAAATCGTGCTTGTGCGCTCTGATCCCTTTACTGCCATGTCTTTTACATGGAGAGTAACAAGACGGTCACGAAGAGTTTCCATAAACTGAACAACGTCATAGCCTTTGTAGGCCGCCCAATACACATCCAGTTCAAAAGATAAAAGTGACGGATCGGTCTCTGATAAGAGAATCTCATAACCGGTAAGCGCTTCCTGCTTTTCAAACTCAAAATCATGGTTGTGGTAGCCGAGCTTCAAACCTTCGGATTTTAAAAGGTCGCCAGCTTTGTTCAGTGTATCGGCCACCCGTTTATAATCATCCAGGTTCCGTCTGTTCTCTTCTGTCAAATAAGCCAGAATGATAAGCTCATTCCCAATTTCATGGCTGTATTCGATTTGCCGCTTAAGGGCATCTTCTTTTAATTGGTCCAGACCGGTATGACTTCCTGCAGGCTTTAATCCCAGTTCAGACAGCGTGTTTTTCAGCTGACCAGCTGGTGTATCATAAAATCCGGCAAACTGGGCACCTTCATATCCCCACTGCGCCACGTTTTTCAGCGTTCCGATAAAGTCTTTCTCACACAATTCTTTGATCGTATAAAGCTGTAAGGCTTTACTTTGCATATTGACCCCTCCTTATTGCAGCAATGCTGTCGTTTCTTTTGTATTTACAATGACCTTTGTTTCGCTCGATTCCAGTGCTGCAAGGACTACATTCAGCGACTTCATGCCTTCCTCTCCGTTCACCGGCGGTTCTTCATTGTTAACAACACTTCGGACAAAGGCGTCGATGACGTGAGAGCTGTGCTGGCCCCCCGCATCATTGGTCTGTATTTTATCGAGCTCATATTTAACCACTTCACCATCTGTATATTGTGCGATCAGCGAAAACTCCGGGTTTTCTTCAAGGCGAAGTATTCCTTTTTCTCCATAGATGATTGTGGAATTGTCGGCATGGTAATACGACCAACTGGCAGCAAGCGTACCGATGATACCGCTTTCGGATTTCAAAATGCAGACGGCGTTGTCATCAATGTCTGTATCTTCTTTAGCAAGGGTTTCAACAAAGGAACCTACCTCGGTAATTTCTTCTCCGAGCAAAAAGCGCAAAAGATCCGTCTTATGAACACCAAGGTCTCCCATTGCGCCAATAAACGCTTCGCTCTTTCTGAAAAACCAGCTGTCCCTTCCATCCACACTCCAGCCCTCAGGTCCTGCATGTCCAAAGGCCGTGCGGAAGCTGTAGATTTTTCCGATTGCACCGGAGGAAATCAGTTCTTTCGCTTTTTTGTGAGCGGCAGCAAAGCGCTGGTTGTGGCCGATCATCAGCTTTTTCCCGTTTTGTGCGGCAGCTTCGATCATTTGCTCCGCTTCTTCCCGGGAAGTGGCCATCGGCTTCTCGCACAGCACATGCTTGCCGGCATTCAACGCATCAATAGTTACAGGCGCATGAAGATAGTTTGGAAGGCAGACACTGACAGCATCCAATTCTTCTATTTGCAGCAGTTCGTTGTAGTCTGTTAATGCCTTCGCACCGTACTGCTCCGCATATGCCTCTGCTCTCTCCGGCACCAGATCACAAACCGCCACGAGTTCCACTTCCGTGTTTGCGTCATATTCCGGCAGATGCCTGTATTTTGCAATCGTTCCGCAGCCAATTACACCAATTTTTAATTTACCCATATCGGATTCCCCCAAATTAAGATTAATTTTTTTGTACTGCCACATTTCTTTGATCGTCTATTACATTTGAACCTGAAACGGTCTCGACGATCAGGTGGTCATCTATCTTCGCGTGCTTTTTTGAAGTAACAATCGTTTGGTTTCCTTCTGTTACAACATCAAATTCCTCTGACGGCAGGAGTTCAGGAGCCCCTTCAAAAACAATGACATCTTCCTTCTGTGTCAAACGGAAATCTATGGCTTCGTCTTTGATCTCTTTGATTTCTGCCGTGGAATAAAGAATTTTTATTCCGTTTTTCAACGTCATATTGACCGGAAGCATCAAACCGTCTTTGCTTTGCAGCAAAAGCTTTTTGCCTCCAAAAAGCACTTCGCCGTTTTGGTACAGGTGCAGCTCTTTATCAAAGCCATCAAGGTTTAACAGGTGGTAAAAGCGTTCTCCGTCCTTATTGATCGTCGATGTCATGAAAATGCCGTGATCCTTGAAGTCATGGATCAGGTTGGCACTCGCCCCGAGTCTCTCAAGTGCTTCCGTGAACAGCGGGATATCACAGCTGTAGGATGATCCGATAACGATCGCTTTGCCCTTGCCGGCCGTTGTTTCAAATCCGCACACCTCGTCTGTTCCGTAGACCGTCAGGATGGGTTCCCCGCTCCTTAGCCTGTACGTTTGAGCACGGTTAGCCCTGACCTCCGGACGGGGAGCGGCCCATCCTTTGGCAACAACAGACAAATAGTAACGCTGTTCTTCTTTTACCGTTCCCAGCGGTTCGGCGCCCAGGGAATCGGCTAAAATAGTACAGTCCTGCCCTTCCATATCCATTGTGGGAACTTCACCATAAAGCAACAGGCCTCCTCCGTCTTTAACAAAATGCGCCAGCTTCTCCTGGATGTTTCCTGCCATATAAGCGGCAGACGGCAAGACTAAAACGGGAGTTCCTTCAGGGTCAAGAGGCTTGTTCTGGATATCCGTTGCACCAAATCTGTAGCCGGCTAAAAGCATAGCCCGTGCCACGATTTCCCATCCCCCGCCTGACCGGTAAGCTTCAAGATTTTGAATCATTTCTTTCATCCTGCTACTGTTCGGATGGAACGATTCGGTCATATAATAGTCAGGAATAAAGCCGAAGGATACCCCGTCATGTTCCTCAACCATTTCTGCGAGCTTGTTTGAGGAAGCCATGACCGTTTTTGTCACCCTCGCCATCCGATCATAGGTGTAGTTCAATTCCCCTTCCGGGCTTACCGGGGCTGCAAATCCATGGCGTTCGCCGGTAAAGGCGATACGGTCATTTCCATCCTTCAATTCCTGATCCATTCTGTAATTGCGTCCTCCGGTAAACAGATAGTAGTTGATCAGCCTGTTCCCCTGTGCGATGCACATGCGAATTTTAAAATCCACCGCAGATGGGTCATACCGGTCGCTGTATGTACTTCCAAAGTTCCCGTCACCGCAATTGAACTCAACAGAGGTAAGCGGCTGTTCTTCCCGGTGGACCGCATCCATAAAGCCATTGATCAAATAGAGATCCTGAAAAGTTGTCATGTTCAGGTCGCCGAAATAGATATCCGAGCCTGACAGGTAGCCGTCATCCTGGGTATAGGATTCATACAGCTGGCTGATGCCGATCGGATAGGTGAATCCCCGGCCGCCGCTAGTCCCATGAATATTGACGACGAACGGAATATCCTTGACCCCGAACTCTTCTGCATAAGAACGAAGTGTGGCAACATACTCTGAAAAACGGTGTCTCATGTAATAACCCAGATCGTTCATTAATTCTGCGCTGTAAGCTTCTTTCGGTGACCTGATTTGTTCGTTTCGCTCCTGGGTGGAAGCAAGTGAAAACGGATAGCGCAATTTGAGCTGTTCTTTGCTGTAGCGTTTCTCAAGGTACACGCAAAAGTGGTCAATCAGCTGATCGGTAAGGTCTGGTGAATTGCTGACCCATGAGAGCATGCCGATTTCATTATCGAGCTGCACCGCGATCACATTGCCTCCGTTTTGAAGCAGCCTTGGTTCAATGACCCTCATGATTTTTTCATACCATTGGCGTGTTTCCTGCAAAAAGGAAGGAGCCAGGTAATCAATCGTCCTTGTTTGGATATCCCGGCCATCCCATGTGACTGGAATGATCTCCGGATGCTTTTCGTAGACCCAAAAAGGAATCCCCTCGTTTTTCATCTCAGCCATAATAAAAGGTCCCGGGCGTACAAAGAAGGAAAGACCGTTTTCTTTGCATAAATCAATAAATCCACCGATATCAAGCTCTGGACGGGTCTTCCCCGTTACATCAAGTTCACCTTCCACGGGCTCGTGACAAATCCATGGAACATACGCGGCCACCGCATTGCATCCCGCCTTCTTCAGTTTGGTGATCCGGTCCTGCCAATCGCCCCTGTCGAGTCTGTAGTAGTGAATTTCACCGCACATAATGATCTGAGGAGATCCATCAATCCATATTTTCTTTTCTTTGATTTCAATCATATCTTTTCCTCCATTTCTCATTCATTCCAAAAATTTCTATTTGTGAATAGAAACGTTTCGAAACGGTGTAAAAAAATAAGGTGTTCGGTTCATTTCTTTGGAATCGCTTACATAATTGAGGCAATTAGTCTTCTTGATGATTAAAAAATAGGAGGGAAAAAGTGAAACGTTTCGATTTAATCTTAATATGATTCCTCTTTTCTTACAAGTACTTTTTAAAATATTCCCAAAAATCTTTCTATATCCTGAATAAGAAGAACCGTCTGCCTTTTGGCAGACGGTTCTTCAGTGACTATGATAGTTTTTAATGTCATCCGGCACAGCCATTATTGTTTTGGTCTTTTTGTCATAGGAACGATAATGGGAAATGACTTTATTCTTGTTGATCACCAGGCATTCCAGTACCTTGGGCAACGAATTCTCTTTTGCCTCCAAAATCAAATCCGTCTCTCCCATTTTCAAAGTATAGGTGGCAAAGGTAAGCCCTAGCAATTCCCGCCTTTTTTTTACGGTTTCCGGATGGAGCATGATAAATGTAGCCAAGTCATTCACACTCATTGAGGATTCCTGCTTCACCTTGTTGAAAATTTCCCTGAATCCCTCGGAAGCTTGTCCCAGTCTTTGTTCTGTCCAGCTTATTGCTTGCTGCAGCCAATTATTCATACCGATTCCTCCGTTTTCACCTGCATTCTTGATCTAGTGCTTTGTATAAACACACTATATCTAGTTTAGTGCCCTTTGCCAGAAATATGCATCCACCTGCTAGTTCAGGAATGCTTTTGAGGAAATCGGTAAAAAATTCTTTCAGTAAAGCTGCACTTTACACAGGTCCGTTTGTCCGATTCAGAGGTTTCAAAGAAAACGTGAGAACAATGGGACTGTATTTCCTTCAGCTGTTTTTCTAAAAGCCTCATCCGTTCGGCAAGCTCCTCACAGTTTTTCATAAATACAGATTGGAGCCCTGTTCCTGAAACTCTTTTGCTTTTTTCTTCATTTCTTTCTCGGCTTCTTGTTTTAGTTCAGGCATGTTCCGCAGATCGTGAGAAATTCGCATAGAGCAGAACTTCGGTCCGCACATTGAACAGAAATGAGCGGTTTTCGCTCCCTGTGCGGGCAGGGTTTCATCATGGTATTCTCTTGCCCGGTCCGGGTCAAGTGACAGATTGAATTGATCCTCCCATCTGAATTCAAAACGGGCTTTGGACAGTGCGTTGTCCCGTTCCATGGCTCCCGGGTGGCCCTTGGCCAAATCGGCTGCATGGGCTGCAATCTTATAGGTGATTACCCCCTCGCGCACATCATCTTTATTGGGTAATCCCAAATGTTCCTTTGGTGTCACATAGCAAAGCATCGCAGTTCCGAACCAGCCGATCATTGCGGCTCCAATGCCCGATGTGATGTGATCATAGCCCGGGGCAATATCCGTTGTTAGCGGCCCGAGTGTATAGAAAGGCGCTTCATGGCAGATCTCCAATTGTTTATCCACGTTTTCCTTGATCTGATGCATCGGCACATGTCCTGGTCCCTCAATCATCACCTGGACGTCATGCTTCCAGGCGATTTTCGTCAGTTCTCCCAGCGTTTCAAGCTCGGCAAACTGTGCTTCATCGTTCGCATCGGCAATCGATCCTGGACGCAAACCGTCCCCAAGGGAGATGGAGATGTCATAGCGTTTGCAGATCTCACAAATTTCCTCAAAATGACTGTACAAGAAGTTTTCCTCATGGTGAGCCAGGCACCACTGGGCCAGGATGGAGCCGCCACGCGAAACGATGCCGGTCACCCGGTTGATGGTTAATGGGACATATCGGAGCAAAACCCCTGCATGAATAGTAAAGTAGTCCACCCCCTGTTCCGCCTGTTCAATTAACGTATCTTTGTACACCTCCCAGGATAAATCTTCAGCTATGCCATTCACTTTCTCAAGCGCTTGATAAATCGGGACTGTGCCAACAGGTACCGGTGAATTTCTTATAATCCATTCCCTGGTCGTATGGATGTCCTTTCCAGTGGACAAATCCATAATGGTATCCGCTCCCCAGTAAGTCGCCCAGGTCATTTTCTCAACTTCTTCTTCGATGGAGGAAGTTACTGCTGAATTGCCTATATTTGCGTTGATCTTCACGTGGAAATTCCGGCCGATAATCATGGGCTCTAACTCAGGATGGTTGATGTTTGCCGGAATAATCGCTCTTCCGGAAGCCACCTCATTGCGGACAAATTCTGACTCCAATCCTTCCCTGATGGCGATGAATTCCATTTCCGGCGAGATGATGCCTTTTTTTGCGTAATGCATCTGGGTTACATTTTTATCTTTTCGTGCACGCAGTGGTTGTTTTACAGCAACAGGGAAAGCATAGGCATTCCGTTCATTCTTTTCGTTATATCCATTGTCTTCGGGCTTCACATTACGTCCTTCATAATTTTCAGTATCATTTCTTTCCTGAATCCATGGTTTCCTTAAAACCGGAAGTCCTTTTTCTACATCTGATGTATAAAACGGATCAGTATAGGGCCCGCTTGTGTCATAAAGAAGCACCGGCGAATTCTTCTCTTCCCCTCCAGAAAGCCTGGTGGTACTCAGATTAACCTTTCTCATGGGCACCCTGATATCTTGGCGAGAACCCTCTTGATAGATTTTCTCACTGTTCGGGAATTGCGATTTCAATGAAACCTTTTTTTCGTTCTGTACTGTCATGCCACTTCCTCCTCTTGTTAAAAGTCGGAGCTACACGCAGCGGGGAATGGCGAAGCAACGGGTAAAATAAAAAAGCCAGGTTCTAATCAATAGAACCCGACAGGATAGACAAAGAAACAAACATACAAATATACCGTTATCTTCGACTCCTACTTTCCTACGCTGGTATAACCCAGATCAGGTTCAAAGGGTCAAAGGGATCGTTCTCCCCTCTCTCAGCCCGGCTACGGGCTCCCCTAGCAGAAAATATATTTTATTTTCCATGTTATCATAGCTTCTATTCAACTTTCACGCAATCCGCCTTTTGTCACAGGCTGATGCACACCTTTTTCTCTTAAATCATAAAAATGTCGCAGAACATGGTTTAATTTGACGAAAAAAGAGGAAAGGATGGAGTAGAAGAACTATCCATTACAAATCAAGGCAGGGAGAATGCATGCTAAAACATACAGAGGTTGTTTTGTTTATGAAAGAAATCGCTACGCTCACTGGCGAATATATACGTTGCAGAGATCATCTATTAAAAGAAAAAATTAAAGATGATATCGATTTTTTACATTCAGTCATTCACTCCTGACTTAACGTTTTGTGGTGGATGACTTTACATAAAACTTAAAACCTCTGTAACTTTCTGCCTTTTGCGTGTATATAAATAACCCGGAGAACCTGAACAGGTTCTCCGGGTTATTTTAGTGCTGTGTGCGTTCGAGCAATAGCTTCATGGAATGCAGCTGACCCAAATGGTTAGATTCATGAAAGAGAGACATAGCGGCCAATTCCCGGAACGTTTCCAATCCAAGAAACGGTTTTTCCAGCTTTTGCTCAAGGGCTTCTTCCGGAATTTCCTTGATGCGGAGAAGCTGCTTCTCAAGCTCGGGAGTCAATTCCTCGATGGATGGAACATCTCCTTGCCAGTCAACCGGCTTTGACCCCTTGCCAAACCATTCGACATATTTCCCGGGCAAAGCAAAGGATTTACCAAACAGAAACTGTTCGGTAACGGTTAACACGTGCCCGATGTGCCATTGTATCGTGTTGTTATACCCTTGTGGCTGAATATCAACCAGTTCTGGTGAAATCTTGCTGATGCTTCTTAAGAAAAATCCTCTTGTCATTTCGAATTGTCTGTAAAGTTCTTGGTTCATTTCTTTTATTCTCCTTTCAAAAACCCTTATTTCCTACACTAACAGAAAACACCTTCGAAATGCAGTGCAGAAGGTCTCAAATGAAAAAGGCATGCCCTCGGAGCATGCCTTTTCCATTCTTTATTTATAGGGATTTAAGGGCATCGGCTACTGGCTGGTCTCCTTCAAGGATTTCAAAAATCTTATGATTGGCATTCTCCAGGTCCAGCGACTGAACCATGACTTTCGCCACATCTGCCCGGGAGATGCTTCCCTGGCCCAGCTGCTCACCAATTTTTATTTTCCCATTTCCTCCGTCATTGGTCAGGGCGCCCGGCCTCACGATGGTATAGTGAAGCCTGCTGGATTCCAGCCGGTCGTCTGCTTCACCTTTCATCCTCAAATAATGCTGTAGTTCTTCCGGGCCTTTTTCAGGACTTCCGGCCCCCATGCTGCTTAACATGATAAAACGCTTCACCTGTTGCTTTTCCGCTTCTTCCATCAGCTTGATGGCCCCGTCCCGGTCAACCGCCTCAGTTTTCTCTGGTCCTGTTTTGGAACCTGAACCTGCCGCAAATATGATGGCATCACACCCTCTGATCGCATCTGAAAGATCCCCTTCCAGATCCGCCAGCACCGTTTCGGCTCCCAGCGTTTCGAGTTCTGAGGCCTGTTCTTTTTTTCGTATAATCGCCATTGCTTCATGTCCTGCGCCGGCTAATTCCTGCAAAATCAGCCTGCCGGTTGTTCCGTTTGCTCCTGCAACTGCTACTTTCATTTTTCAAAACTCCCTTCTACTCTAACTATTACCTTTTCATACCCTCATAAACCTATTCCTAGTCCGCTTTTGCTTTCTCTTACCTGCGTTAAGCTCAATTGCAAAATAACTGAATTTTCGATATAAAAAGATAAAATGTTACAATTAAATTTCTTTTTGCCTGTACAAGAGTAAAATGCTAAAATTGTGGTATTAATCTTATATAAACCAATACGGAGGTGGTCCCGTCATGGTTTCGTTAGTCAATCACGTTTGCCGGCAGCGTTCCTGGTCAGTTGGACAAAAAGAGATACAAGGAAAAGAATACGACTCGGTGGTAGGCGCCTTGCAGAATTGTCATGAAAATGAAGCAGTTGTTTGCAGAGTTAATGATGATTCCGTTTGCGTAACCAGCAAAGAGGATATTCAGGAGTTAGAGGAAATTGGCTATAAAGTCCTAGCCGCCAATTAACACACCCATTCGGGTGTGTTTTTTTTTTGCAAAATAACAAAAGCTTGCCATTTCGGCAAGCTTCGACAAACTGATCATTTAGTTTTCAGCATGAAAGGTATCCTCAGGAATTCGTTCAAAAAACGGCGAAAGGTCTCCTTTGGCGAAAAGATGTAGTTCATGCATAGCACGGGTGCAAACGGTATAAAACAATTTTCGTTCGCTTTCTTTTCCATACACTTCGTTTGACGCATCATAAACAAGAACAGCATCAAATTCAATCCCTTTGGCGAGATAGGACGGGATGATCAGTGTTCCTTGCTTAAACGCGGACGATTCTTTCAGCATCAATTCTACCTCCACCTGTTCCTTCAATGCTTCATACGCCTCTTTGCACTCCTGTTCGGTTTTGCAAATGACGGCAATCGTTTTAACCTTCTCGTTTTGAAGATGCGCAATCGTATCTGCAACTGAGCGGGAATGGTCACGAGAAACGGAAAATTGCTTCAGTACCGGCTTTTCTCCATCCCTGTTGAATGGAACAACCTTATCCGGTTCATCCAGCAGTTCTCTTGTAAACTCTACAATCTGCCTTGTTGACCGGTAGCTTCTGGTCAGAATAATCTGCTCTGTATTCTCCCTGCCAAAACGGTCGTACAGCATTTGAAAAGCGTCTCCTGTGGAATGCGCATAGATGGATTGGTTTAAATCCCCCAGTACTGTCATTTTGCTCCGCGGAAACAGCCGTTGTATGAAGGCAAACTGAAACGGTGAATAATCCTGGGCTTCATCAATGAATACATGTCTTACAGCCGTATTAGTCTGAAAGCCTTCCATCCGTTCTTTTAAATATAAAAATGGAGTAGCATCTTCATAATACAATTCTCCCTGGGCAAGAGTTTTTGCAGTAAGCAGGCATATTTCTTTCCATCTGGACGGGACTTCTGCAGGTGAAACCACTCCATCCTCTTTGAACAACGCCATATAGAGTGCTTTTAAATTAATGAAAGTTAAAGCTTTAATCCTTTTCTTCAGCAGCTTAAATGCTCTTGATACGACATAAGCCGATAACAGCTTTTGCTCTCTTTCAAAATCGTTGAATGTATTTTCTGAGTACTGCTTTTTCTTTTGCAGTTTTTGATACAGCTTTACGTATACATCCTTTTCGAGCAGCTGTATTTTTTCCTCTACCCACGGTTCATTTCTTTCGGCTTTTTCGAATTTGCGCACCTCACGGACCAGCCATTCGGATACGAGTTTCATCCGGTTCGGAATCGAGACCGATGGAGCGTAGGAATAAAACTTTTCTTTAATCTCCTCAGCCGGGATGAGTACTTTCCCCCTGAATTTGATCGGTTTAAAGATTATTCCCTCTTTACGAAGACGAGAAATGTGCTTTTCAATCATATCCATAAAGTCCAGAGACGCTTTGTATTGGATACTGGCCAGCCTTGTCTGATCCTGTGGACCCTCTCCAGCTGTCAGCACCGCTTCCATTTGTTCGAGCGGATCCTCAAGGTGAAAGGAGCTGCCCAAATGATGGTGAATATACTGCTGAAACGTCGTTTGCATCATATTTTCCTCACCGAGCTCAGGAAGGACATTGGATACATAACTGTTAAATACGTTGTTTGGAGAAAAAAGAACGATTTGGTTGGCTGTCAGCGTTTCTCTGTAACGGTATAGCAGGTAAGCCACACGCTGAAGGGCGGCGGAGGTTTTTCCGCATCCCGCAGCACCCTGGACGATCAACAGGGACCCCTTCGTGTTTCGAATAATCTGGTTCTGCTCTTTCTGAATGGTCGCCACAATACTTTTCATCTGCGGGTTCGCCTGACGGCTCAATACTTCCTGAAGCAATTCATCACCAATGGTTACACCCGTATCAAACATGCTTTTGATGATAGCGTTTCGAATGATATATTGGCGCTTAAGCTCCATCTCACCTGAAATAACACCGCCAGGAGCTTCGTATTCCGCCTTGCCCAGAGAATAGTCATAATACAGGCTTGAAATGGGCGCCCGCCAATCATATACCAAAAATTGATCCTTTTCTTCATCATAAAAAGAGGCAATGCCAAGGTAAATCGGCTGAGAATCGGAATCACTCTTCTCTTTAAAGTCGATTCTTCCAAAGTAGGGAGAATCACTCAAGCGCACCAGGCTTTTCATTTGATCTTCTGCATTTTTGTGGCTGCGTTCAAGTTCTGAAAGCAATTCCGCCTGCTGTTTAATGCTGGCCGCAGTCTCGATCGCTTCATCGGCATCTTCTAAATTGACGGTCACGTCTTCCCAGAAATTTTTCCGGATGTCAACCACGTCTACTTTTTTACCGCCGAGATGTGCCTCCAGCCTCCGGATCTTATGAGCAGCCTTCTCAACAACGGAATTCACACGCTCCTGCTCTGTCTGCCATTCTTTTTCCCACTGGTTCATGGCCCCTCTCCTTTATCTAAAATTTTTTTCGTATATCACTTGACAACAGATCAGCTTACATAGTATAATAAATTTGGATAGTTATAATATTATTTAAACTCGTAAGCCACAACCTTGATTTTAGCACAGCTATCATAAACAAAGCAACCTTTTATTTACATATGAACCCCAGAGCCGAAGCCTGTTCGGCTCTTTTTTTATGTCCTCTTTTTCACTCCATTGTCCCTCTAGTACATTCTATGCAATACCTATGGTCCATTGAGGGAACTCTTAAGGATGGCATATACTTAAATTGACAGATAAATATAAAATTTTACAGGAGGGAACGACATTGAAAAAGGACCGCTTTAAAAAATGGCTTCCTATTGCCCTTAGTACCGCCGTCGGGCTTGGAGCCGTTTCTATGTCGATGCATGGCGATGCAAAGAACCTCACCAAGAAAGAACCTAAAATAAAGAATGTTATTTTCATGATCGGGGACGGGATGGGCCCTTCGGCCACCACAGCATTACGGTATTGGAAAGATGATCCAGATACAATGGAAATGGAAAAAACCGCTTTTGACCGTTATTTCGTTGGAAAACAAATGACCTATGCTGATGATCCCGATGAGAATATCACTGACTCTGCTTCCGCCGCCACAGCAATGTCCACCGGAGAAAAAACATACAATGCCGCCATTGCCGTGGACAAAGATCAAAAGGAATTAAAAACAGTGCTCGAGGCGGCCAAAGCGCGAGGAAAATCTACCGGGCTTGTTGCCACTTCTGAGCTCGCTCACGCCACCCCTGCTTCTTTCGGCGCACACGATCCAAACCGTAAGAACATGAATGAGATTGCCAACGATTATTTCGATGAAAAAATCAGCCATAAGCATAAGGTCGATGTCCTTCTCGGAGGTGGCTCATCCAATTTTATTCGCAATGACAGAAACCTGGTGAATGAATTTAAGAATGCAGGATACAGCTATGTGACCACAAAGGATCAATTGCTCCGCAACAAAAACGAACTAGTACTGGGACTGTTTGCGAAAGGCGGAATGCCGAAAATGATTGACCGTAATCATGACCTGCCCTCACTCAAGGACATGACGACCTCCGCCATTAAACAGCTTGATAAAGACAAAGATGGTTTCTTCCTCATGGTGGAAGGAAGCCAGATTGACTGGGGAGAACACGACAATGATATCGTCAGCACCATGAGCGAGATGCAGGACTTTGAAAGGGCGTTCCAGGCTGCGGTTCAGTTCGCAAAAAAAGACAAGCATACTCTTGTCGTGGCTACAGCAGACCATGCGACAGGCGGAATATCGGTCGGGGCCAACGGAAAATATAACTGGTTCACTGAGCCGATCAAAGCGTTCAAGCGTACTCCCGATTTTCTCTCAGAAACCATTGCTTCCGGAGCAGATGTTGAAGCAACACTCGGAAAGTATGTCAACCTCAGCCTGACACCGGAAGAAATCAACAGTGTAAAGGAAGCGGCTAAATCAAAAGATGTAACAAAAATCGACGCCACCATCGAGAAAATTGCCGACCTTCGTTCCAATACCGGATGGACAACGACCGGCCATACCGGCGAGGATGTGAACGTATATGCATACGGTCCAGGCAAAGAAAAGTTTGCGGGATTAATCAACAACACAGACCAGGCGAAAAAGGTCTTCAAGATTGTTCACACCGGGAAATAACCAGAAAAAAAGCAACCAACGGGAGTTCCCGAAGGTTGCTTTTTCTTATTTTTTCGGTTTGTCATAGATGTTAAATCCGGTATCACTTGTACCTCTATATGTAAAACCTGCTTCACGGTAAAACGTATTCAAGCTCTCATTTGTGGCAATACAGTCTAAACGAATCACGTTTTTCCCTTCAAAAACAATTCCTTCTGTCACCCAGTTAAGAATTTCTTTCCCTAGGTTCTTCCCCGCAACACTCCGGTCAATGGCGAGGCGATGCAGATAAATGGCTTCCGGCTGTTCATTACCCCATAGTTGGATATCCCATTCTCTGGCTTCTTGCGGAAGCATCACCACTCCGGCAATCCTGCCGGCTTTTTTAAAAACAAATACATCTCCGTCTGCAATGGATTGGGCCATTCCGTGGACATCTTTGCCTTCAAGCAGCTCACTCCATTGAGATGATCCTTTGCTTTGAAGCCATTGAGCGGTCCGAACAAGGAGCCCCATAATTTCATCGGTCTCTGCTGCAACAGCCTGAGATGCAACTACATCCTTACTTACTTCTCGTTTAACAATGGTAAAAGTACCCAAGCTGATCCTCCTCTGTTCTTCTCTCTTATTAAAACTATCAAGGATCTGCTCCAAAGACAACTACTGCGACTTTCCGTGTTTTACTTTATATATCAAGCGTGCGACAAGAGCCGATGGAAGATTGAAAAGGTTGCCTTGTACGTGATAATGAAGCTGTTGTTCCTGAACCGGCATCGCGTCATACATCCCTTGCTGATTCAGTCCGGTGCTTTTGCTTCTTTCCTTCAAGCCGGTAATATAAGCATACTGTACAGGAATCATGACTAAGAAATATAAAAGGGCGATGCCTCCGAAAAAGTAGTAAACCGTTATCATATCTCTTCCTCCTTTACCATATTATAACATTCATGACTGAAACCCGCTTTCTTTTTCCTTCCCTTCTATGGATTGCCTGTTTTCGATTTTGGTCAAAATGAAACTAAATCCACAAGAACACGTATAGTTAAAAAAGGAGTTGATCGATATGATAAAAAAATTATTGAAATCCATACTTGGAAGCCGCCACAGACGATACAGCAGCAGTGATCACCGCAGACATTCCTACCGAAAATACAGCAGCAGCAGCGGCTACAAAAAGCATCATTACGGAAAAAGCCACGGCCACTCCTACTACAAAGGGAAGCGTCGAAAAAGCGGATTCTTCAGCAGCTAAAGAACATGAATTTTCATTGGGCAAAAACAATTTACCGGTTCATCATAGACCGGCCGCTCCCTAAAGGATATCTCCTATTTGAGCGGTATACCATTAAAGAGATACTCGGTATGGGCAGTTACGGTATTACGTACCGTGCGATCGACTACATGACCGGTAACCACGTGGCAATAAAGCAACTTCGAAGAACGAAATCCTGGACCGAGGATGGAAAAAAATCCTTTGAGAAGGAAAAGCAAATTCTTCAGCAGCTTTCCTTATCAGAAGTTCCTGCTGTTCATCACCCATCCCTGAATGAACAAGACCAGTTCCTTGTTATGGATTATGTGCCTGGGAAAAATTTTGAGGATTTGATTTTTGCAGAAGGTATGGTTTACTCAGAACAGGATGCGATGGCCATTTTTACTCAAGTAATGAAAATCGTTCAAAAGATCCATGAAAAAGGCATCGTTCACCGAGATCTCCGGATTCCCAATATTATCTCTTCTGGCGGCAGGCTGCATATCATCGATTTCGGTCTTGCCTGCAAACTTTCCGCCGAGGGTCAGGACAAACCAACAGAACAGCATCGGAACCTCATGCGGGAGGTATCGGTAACAAGTGACTTTTATGCACTCGGCCACTTCCTTCTTTTTCTTCTGTACTCAGGTTATGAACCTCAATCGAAAAAGGAAAACAGCTGGGAGGAAGAGCTTTCTTTATCCCAGGAAGTCCACGGAATGCTGAGGCGCCTGCTGCAAATCGATGAAAGCTTCATTTCTGCAGAAGAAATTATTGCGCATATACAGTCGATCAGTGACCGCAGAGAGACAACCAAAATCATGTAAAAAAGAGAACTGGCTTTCAGTTCTCCTTTTTTGTTTCACTCTTTATTTGGATAATGAATAAATTACGTTAAAGTCTGATTACGGAGGATTTATTATGTATCTTTTTCAACGGCAAATTCATGATCACTCAACCGGACGTGTTGTATCCGTCCCAGCTGTACCAGCTGTACCAGCTGTGCCTGCCGTACCGGCGGTCCCTTTCACTCCCGCTCCCCATCCACCCGTTCCGTTAGCATTTGGTTCCCCCTACTCTCTTCCTTACTATTCATCTCCCTATCACTTATCCTACTCTGTATCCTATCCCTTTTCTTCTTATCCCTACTACTCTTATCCCGGCTGGTTTATTCCTTATTAACACGCTCTTCTAGCAATGTGAGCTCCATACGTTTTGTTGTTTCCAGTTCCACAATATCGCCTTTTTTTACCGGAACCTGAAACCGGAACAGAGGGCCATCATACACATAGGTGTGGTACTCCCCCGCTTCACCCATCGGACAGATACCTGTTTCCTGAATCCCATTCAAGAAAGACGCATCCACTTCTCTTCCCAGCCATTTTTCATCAAGCCGGCTGTTTGAAATCCGGATCACCTTTGCTTTGTATCCTGAGTCAACAAAATCCTTTAAGGCCGCAGCTGCATTTTCCTTTTCCATCCAAAGTGGATATGATGACATGAGTCCTGCCTGTTCAGCCACGTTTTCTCCCCATTCTCTATGCTCGTCCAGATACAGATCGCCAAACGCCACCCCTTCCAGTTCATATTTATTTTTCAAAGATTTCAAGGTTGATAGGAAATCCAACGTATACGTATCAAACGAACAAGAGATCCATTCAAGCGGGATGCCGGTTGCTTCTGCCTGGGCCTGGATAAGCTCTGTTCTTTCACCATGCCCAAATGTCCGTCCAATCTCTTTTGGAAGGGTTGTGATCAGGCAAGCTACCTGATCTCCTTGTTTAATCAGCTGATCAAGCACCATGCAGGCATCCTTTCCTCCGCTCCACGAGAGCGCCCATCGTTTACTCATTTCGTTTCCTCCTTTTCGCATGGATAACTATTCCTTTTTATTAATAATTCCTATATACTTTCTAAAATACCAATAAAAGGGGATGTCCAACTATGTCTGATTCCTGTTTTATTTGCAGCAAGCATAAGGGCACAATACATACAGCAGGCAAGATGATCTACGAAGATGAATATGTTTACATCGGACATATTGATAAAGGAGACAGTCCAGCCTACCTTGGCTATTGCATGATCGATTTGAAGCGGCATGTGCCAACTCTGGCTGATATGAACATGGAAGAAGCCAAAGCGTTTGGCATGGCCATGGCCAGAATCAGCAGGGCTTTAAAAGAAAGCGAAGGCGCCGAACACATTTACGCCCGTGTATCAGGACATGGCGTCCCTCATCTTCACATGCACCTTACTCCCCGCTATCCCGGAACACCACAAGAGTACTGGGGCCCATGGGAAGTGCTTGATTGGCAGGATGCTCCATACGGGAAAGGCGTACAGGTCGATACAGTATGCGAAAGGCTGAAAGTTCATATGGAGGCCAATCATGCGAGCGGTGATGAATGAAATGAGCTGGGTTGGAAGGCAGGAGCCCTTTATCGATCATCCCCATGTTTCTGCTCTCTATCATATCATGGTCGGAAGGTATGGAGGCCATTCTCGTTCAGGAGGAAAGAAAAACGAAGATGGCTGCCTTGTTTGGGCATGCGAAAAAGCAGATTGGGAGTTTGCAGCCATTCTTGACGCCCATCATAGTGCAGAGAGTGCCGAGTTGGTCATTAAAGGACTTAAGGGAATCAAAGCGGATTTATTAAAAGCAATCCATCTGGATGTTCCTGAGAGTTTTAAAGAACTGGAAACCCGTATACTTACATTATTTAGAAGTGCTGAGTTTCGTAACGAGTGTCAGAAGGTAAAAGGCGAGACCGCCTGCCTGCTCGTTTTTCGAAAAGGAAACTATGTATGGTGGCTTTCCATCGGGGACTGCGTCCTCTATCTCTTCCACCCGGAACTTGCCGCTTTTGATCAATACCAGTTAAACCAGCGGAACTTTTATGAATGGATCGGAAAGGTGAATACGTTTGAAAAACCGGTACCCTGTTTCAGTTCAGGCACCCGTGAACTGAGAAAAGGCAAAACCATCCTCCTCCTGGCAACTGATGGCATGATCGAATGTCCCAGAGCCGGATATGAGAATGCAGAAAGCGTATATCAAGTGTTTAAGCAAGCTGAAAACGCCAACGCCAGTGTGCACCATCTGCTCAAAACTGTCGAAGAAAACCGCGGCCGTGACAGTGCAACATTAATAGCATGGCAGATACATTGTTCGGTGGAAGGCAGTGAGCCAAGCGATGGACGTATTCCCCCGGAGCTCAGGGAAGAATAAACAACGAAAAACGCGATGCCGGATCGGCCTGCATCGCGTTTTTTATTTAACCAATTTTCCGGTGTTCTTTCACAGACGATCCCGAAAGAGCCTTGAACTCATCGTAATACTCGACCAGCTGGATCTCACAGCCTGCACCGATTCGTACAGATTTCCCCCGCACGATATCAGCTGTGGTATTTTCCAAGAAGACATCATCTCCCTCAATTACCTTGGCTTCCAGAAAGCCTTCATTCTTCACGAACGGCAGGAATGCCCCCTTCTTTTGTACACGGATGGTCTGTCCGCCCATCTCCTGAACTTGACTCGTACTGAACCTCAGCTTTACATCAATAACATCCGCATTCAGCAGGCCGGAAACTTCAAAAAGCCCGCTGGAGATAAATTCCTCCGCCTCCAAATCGCCTTTCACCGCAATACTTCCTTTAAGGTCCACTTTATCGCCGGTAAATTTTTTGGCGACGTCCACAGATCCACGGATTTTCGTGTTTTCAATCGTTGCTGACTCACCAATTGAGAGCGTTCCATATACCTTCAGATTACTTGCCTGCACATTTCTTTTCACTTGGGTTTCGCCAAAGATCTCTATATCTCCGCCTTTAACATTTCCAGACGCTTCACTTGATCCGTACGTCTTAAAAAGAGTACATTCAAAATCATCCGTGATGGTTCCCTCACCCATAATTTTCACTTTATTATACAAACCGCCCGCTGCACTTCCGGACCCATTCATCATTAAATTATTTGCTTTCGTCATTTCCATCCTCCTTTCAATGGTTAAATTTTTTTAAACTCCCGTACTTTCGCGTCATCGTCGCAAAGAAAGCTTTCCTTGTATTCCACCAGATCGATTTCACAATCAGGTCCTATGTTCACATTTTTCCCACGAACAACTTCTGCCTTTGTGCTTTCAAGTTGAAGTTCATCGCCTTCAATGACATTTACCGTCAGCTTAGTTTGAAAAAAGGGTTTAAACAATTGAAAAAAGCCCCGCTTTTTGCCTTTTATCTTAATGGTCTGTCCGCCTATTTCAGCAGCAGTGCTCTCCCCATAAAGCCTGACGTCAATATGATCGGCACTCAGCAGCCCGCCGATGGCAAATTGACCGTCCGACCGAAAGTTTTCTGCTTCGCAATCAGTTGCAATTGTTGCCTTCCCTTTGATTTGGATCTCATCCGCCCGAAGGTTGCCTCCGATTTTACTCGAGCCCGAAATATTCATTTTGTTCAACAGGCTCACTCCTTCAGACACCGATCCATGCCCTTCAATGGTAAAATTGTTTCCTTCCACTGCGCCTTTTACTTTACCGCTTCCGCTGATCTTTCCGTTATCCACCTTTAAATCACCATGAACAGCACCTGACCCGTTGCATTCAAACAAAACGCATTCCAGGTTTCCGTTCACTATGCCACGTCCATTCAGCTTAACTTGATTAAAATGACCGCCATTTGACGAACCGTATCCATTGATCGTAAGGTTTCCTTTCATTCCGTTTTCCATAACTTTTCCTCCACTACAGATTTGTTTTCAGTTCTTCTATGCAGCTCATTACAGACAGTCTGACTGTTACTTTCGAACCCTGATCCACTATAATACTTTCTGCACCGTTCACCAGCAGGCATGATGTGACACCCAGCTTTCGGATCAGTAAAAGTTCATGTTTGCTTTGTCCCAGTGTTCCACTGGCCTCTTTCAGAACCCGGAGAAGCATCCTTCCTTCATCCAGACTGATATCCCCGGAAGACAGCAGTTTATCCAGAATAAATACTTTCAGAAGCTGATCGAACAGGAACGACTCAGTCATCCCATTTTCAGTAACATACAGTTCAAGAGATTTATTCGTAACAATGTTTCGTTCCAATAATTCGTTCTTTGATAATTCCACTCCTGCTGCTGATAAGGGTGAAAGCCGTTCCGCAAGCTCATCAAGCGAGAGCGTCTCTTTCATCGATTGAATTTTATCAATACGTTCAAGCACTTTTTCCTTTGGAAAGAACGTCTCCTGCCCGGTAAACGTGGACTTGCGGATAAACCATTCTTCAGGAATAAGATTCTTCCTTTTCCAGCGGTACAGCTGTCCGTAAGAGATTCCAGTCAGATCCAGCAGATCTTTTTTCGATATCAGTTCATTGCTCAAGGTAAATGCTCCTTTCTTTTATGAATAGAATGTAACATAACACTGTTACGTTTGTAAATACATGTTATGGATTTCTCTTCTTCTTGTTCCAAAAGCACGAAAAAAACGGCAGGAGCCTGCTCCTGCCGTTGAAACTCTTAGTCTATTCATTTATTTTAAGGGCTGATCTGCACGTTTGCAAAAGAACCGAAAACTTGCCAGTTCACAAGCCAAGGGCTCGATCTCTGTTCTTCAATCCCTGAACCTCAGCCCTGCCGGCATCGGCAGATTTGTTGCTTTCATTAGTTGCCTCCGTCTTTCCTAGGATAGTTCGGGTTTGTAATATTCAGGAAGTGTTTGCTGCAGTGTCCCCTTCATTTCTGCCTTGTCATAAAAGGTTACACCCAGCTGTATCATTTTTCTCACCAGTTCGGGCCGCAACCCGGTAATCACTGCTTTGCATCCCATAAGCGAAGTGCCATCAAGCACCTTTTGGAAGTGATGAATCACTTCCATATCCATATCGGTAATCCCGGAAAGATCAAGTATAAGTGTCTTGATCTTCAGCCTGGAAATGTCGGTTAATACTTTTTCTTCAATCGTATACATACGGTATACGTCAATAATCCCGATAAGAGGAAGAACAGCGACATGAGCGCTGAGCGGAATAATGGGAACCGACAAATGCTCAACCGTTTTACGCTGGGAGTTAATCAATTCGTCTTTATATTCGGAATAACTGATAAAAAAGCTATTGAGAAATTGGTCCAGGCTGTCATTGATTTGCTTTTCCATCTGATAAATGAGCTTTCTGAATTCAGAAATGGAAAGATGGGCATTTTCTTCTTCATCGTAATCCTTTAAATAATGCCAGATCGTCCTCCGGATAGCATGGACCCATTCCAGTTTAAATTGAAGCGTCAACGAATGCTCGGCCCATGCAATTCCTTCTTGCCTGGCAAAAGCGGTCAGCTCCGCTTCCCTGTTTTCCACCACAAACTGAACAAGCTTCTCCGCATTCTTCAGCAAATCAATATTGCCTTTTTGCAAGATTTCACTGATTTTAGAGGCTACTCCGTCTGCCTTGCTTAACAATTTGCTGTAAAAATCTTCCCTGTTTCCGACAATATACGAAGTAATTTCATCTTTATATAATTTTTCCATGGGATATGCTCCTTACTTTGTATTTTACAAGACGTCGCTATTTCCTTTTGTCCTAAAAGCATTCCTATAGTTTTATTAAAGACGATGAATGGGTACAAAGCAAGCATGAAAAAGCTGGAATGCATATTAAACCCTGATGCATTCCAGCTTCCTGCTGTCTTACTTTTTTACGGTTGTTTCTTCCTTAATGGCAGCTTCTTTTAAAAATGTCACCGCAGCTGCTCCAAGGGTGTTGGCTGCCACAAGCATCGCACGCTCATCAATGTTAAACTTCGGATGGTGGTGCGGATACATTTCATCACGGCTTGCATCCTGTGCGCCGGTGTAAAAAAAGGTGCCCTTCACATGCTGAAGATAGTAAGCAAAATCCTCGCCGCCCATATCAGGTTCACATTCCACGACGGCGGTTACTCCCGGCACATCCCCGGCCACTCTCGCTACAAAATCGGTCTCATCCTTATGATTCACAACCGGCGGATAACCCCGCTGATACGATAACGTATACTCTGCATCAGCTGTTAGGCAGGTTCCTTTTCCCACCCGCTCAATTTCCCGTTCCATCAAATCCCGCACATTCTCTTTAAAGGTACGTACGGTTCCGGTGATCTTGGCCGTATCGGCAATTACGTTAAACGCATTAATTGCTTCAAACCGGCCAATGGACAATACAGCGGAATCCAGCGGATTTACCCGGCGGCTGACCAGCTGCTGCAGATTCATTACCAGCTGCGAACCGATCACAACCGCATCCTTTGTGAGGTGAGGCTGCGCCCCGTGTCCTCCTTTGCCCTGGATCACAAAATCAAACTTATCAGCGGCAGCCATAAAAGGACCTGTCCGGTGCTGAATATGGCCATACGGCGTAACCGCCCAAAGGTGGGTGCCAAAAATGACATCCACGCCATCAAGGCAGCCATCTTCAATCATGGCAATGGCCCCTCCGGGAGCGAGCTCCTCGGCATGCTGATGGATGAACACAATGTTGCCTTCAAGCTCGTCCCTCATGCCATTCAGCACCTTTGCCAGGACCAGAAGCGTAGCCGTATGCCCGTCATGGCCGCAGGCGTGCATTACTCCGTCCACTTTGGATTTGTACTCTACGTCATTCTCTTCCTGAATGGGAAGTGCATCGAAATCTGCCCGGAGTGCAACGGTTTTTCCCGGTTTCCCGCCTCTTAAGACAGCGACTACTCCTCTTCCGCCAACCTCCGTGCGAACTTCATGGCCTAATTTTTCATGATAAGCGGCAATGTATTTCGGGGTTTCCACTTCCTCAAACGAAAGCTCCGGATGTTCATGCAGATGTCTTCGTATTTCCACCATTTCCGGATAACGTTCCTTCAGTCTGTCGTATAGCTTTTCCATGTGCGTTCATCTCCCGCTATTTTTTGATCCAAGGATTCAATGAGAATTTCAATGCCTTTTTGCAAGTTTTCCTTCGGCCAACCGGACAACCGGCGATCATTCACCGCCAGCTCGTTTGACGGAGGAACATGTATAAACCCTGCAGGAATACTGTGCTTCACCTTATTTATGTGATGAAGCATACTGTACATGACATTATTACAAAGGTAGGCACCTGCTGTATTCGATAATTCAGCAGGAAATCCTCTTTCATTTAACAGGTTTACAAATTTTCTGACAGGAAGTGTTGAAATATACGCCGCTGGCCCATCACCCGCAATCGGAACATCCGTCATCTCTGCGCCCGAAATATCGTTTGGCCCGTCATTGATATTGATCGCAATCCGTTCGGGCGTAATCCGGTTTCGCCCTGCCGCCAGACCGAGCATCATAACAGCATCCGGCTGCAGCGCTTCATAGTGATCGAGCAGCTCAAGAGCCGACCTTCTGTAATCTACGGGCAACACTTTTCCCGCAACTTGATAGGAGCCGATTTGTTTTCTGTTCAGTTGGCGGACAATATATTCCGCCGGATTGAACGGGTGCTCCAAAAAAGGCTCAAATCCTGTCAGCAGCAATGTTTTCATGCAAACTCCTCCCTTGCTCCGCCTGTCCAAGATGATCATCAAACCAGCTTACAATATACTGGAGGCGGTTCACCCTTAATCCCGGGTCTCCGTTTCGTGAAAGATTATGGTCGGACTTTGGAAACCGGACAAATTTAACAGGTTTTCCCTGCTGTTTTAAGGCAATGAATAATTGCTCACCCTGTTCGATCGGACAGCGGAAATCTTCTTCACCATGCAAAATGAGAAGTGGGGTTTCCACCTTGCTGCTCAGGCGTAAAGGAGAATGCTGCCACAGCTTCTCAGGGTCTTCCCACACATGATTTCCAATCTCCCATTTTGTAAAATAGTAGCCAATATCGCTGACACCGTAAAAGCTCAGCCAGTTGGAGATGGAGCGCTGGGTGACAGCAGCCTTAAACCGGGAGGTATGCCCCACGATCCAATTGGTCATAAAACCGCCGTAGCTGCCGCCGGTAACCACAAGCTGATCAGGATCCACAAAATCACAGTGCGTTACCACATGATCTACGGCTGCCATTAAATCGCGGTAGTCACCGCCTCCATAATCCTCCATGCACGCTTTTACAAACTGCTGGCCGTAGCCATAGCTCCCCCTCGGATTGCTGTACAGCACCACATAGCCGGAAGCTGCCAACAGCTGCAGTTCATGAAAAAAGGTATTGCCGTACATGGCATGAGGGCCGCCGTGAATTTCGAGCACCATCGGATACTTGCTTCCCTCTGTGTAGTGAGGCGGCTTCAAAAGCCAGCTTTGCACCCTAAAGCCCTCATCATTAATAAATGTAAATTCCTCAGGCTGTGAAAGGGAAATACTTGAGAGCAGCTCCTCATTCACATCCGTCAGTCTTACTTCTTCGCTCAAATTGGACAGCGAAGCATAAAACAAATCTCCCGGCACAGTCGGAGAGCTTGCCGCGAAAACGGCATAATCATTTTCTACATCCATGCTGTAGCCATACAGATGGCATTTTTGCTGAGTAATCTGTGAGACTTCTCCTTCCATCGTGACATAATGAAGAGAAGCATTGCCTTCACAGCTTGCAATGAAATAAAGCCCTTTTCCGTCTTTTGACCAGAATGGTTTTGGCGAAGGATGTCCAAAGTGCATATCACCGACCATCGCATCTCCGGCATGATCATCGAATTCCCCGGTCAGGCACAAGACCTTCCCGCTCTCCACATCAGCTGTGTAAACATTTCCTAGTGTTGCACTGCCATATTCAAACGTTTGCCCCAAAAACGCCAGGTGTTCTCCGTCTGCTGACCAGACCGGATCCGTAAAGGAGCCTGTTTCTTGATTAATCCGTGCTTCTTTTCCGTTCATTGTTCGAACAAAAAGATCTGAAGCATACGAAATCGTTTCCCTCTGCCCCCGGCTTTTACAATATGCGATTTTTTGTCCATCGGGCGACCATGCTGCGTCAAAATGTTGATGGGCCCCATCAGTCAGCTGTAATTCTTCCTTTGTCTCCAGATTAATGTGCACAAGCTGGCTGTATGCTTCGTTAAGCAAGCCTTTTCCATCCGCTTTATATTTCAGGTGTGTGACTTCCAATGGCTTTAGTGCGTTTTCCTTTTCTATTTCCTCTCCCACCGTCACTGTCACCAGGAGGGACTTTCCATCCGGAGACCATACCGGGCTTCCCGCTCCTTGAGTACTGCTGGTCAGCTGTACCGCTTCCCCGCCTTCCGAAGAAATAAGCCAAACTTGGTTCTTGCCGCTCCTGTCCGATACAAAAGCGAGCGTTTTGCCATCCGGAGACCATCGGGGACTGGAATCTTTTTGGCACCCGTTCGTCCACTGAACAGATGCACCGGAATTAAACCCGCAAATATAAAGATGAGATTCATAGTCTTTGTCCTGATTGATCCGTTTTGCAACATAAGCAACCCTTTCCCCATCTGGTGAAATTTGTGGATCGCTCACAAACCGCAATCGGTATAGATCTTCAGCCTTTACTCCCTGTTTCATGTTTACTCCTTCTCTCTGTATCGTTCTAGTGTTGAATCATAAGCAAGAGTATGGATACCGTACTGAATCCTGTTCCTATTCCAAGCAAAATGGAGGCAAAGAATGGCTTTCTTTCGGCCAGCGAAGCTTCCATATCCAGTTGAGCCGCCCGTACCGCTGAATGTGCGTGTTGCTTTTTCATTCGAACGAATTCCAGGGTTCGCTTAAGCGGTGAAAGGAACCCGCTGGAAAGAACAACGGCAGAAGCTCCAGCAGCCAGAAACATAAGTCCGAGAATAAAAGATTGATTGACCGCATCCAAAGCATCCAGTTTCCATGCGTTCATATACATAAACCATGCACCTGCCGACAAAAGGCCAGCTGTCAGAAATTTCATAACTACCACTCCATTCAAAACAAAATAGGAGGAACCTGCCAAGTACGGCAGGCGGCCCTCCACTTTATTTATTCGGTTTTTTCTGCCCAGCGGACATACGGATAACGGTTCACCGGATAAACCACTCCCTTAAACTTGCTGGAAGTTAAGTAGTTGTTAGAGTAATAGTATACCGGCATGAATGGCAGATCCTTCATCAACACATCCTCCGCCTGGTGAAGAAGCTCCATTCGTTTCGCTTCGTTCTGCTCGGTTTTGGACTGCGCAAGCAGCTTGTCGTACTTTGGATTCACCCAGTTCGTACGATTGTTCGGGCTGTCTCCAAGATAATAATCAAGAATTGGTGTTGGATCCACATAGATGCCGATCCAGCCCATGCGTGCCATCTGGAAGTTCTTTTGTTTTGTTGTATCCAGATACGTCTTCCATTCCTGATTGGTCAGCTTTACATCGACTCCAAGATTTTTCTTCAGCATTTCCTGAACAGCTTCAGCAATTTTTTTGTTGCTGTCCAACGTATTGTACTTTAGTTCAGTCTCAGGGAACTTGCTCCAGCCTTCTTCTTTCATGGCTTCCTTAATCAGCTTCTTCGCTTTTTTAACATCTTCCTGGAAATACTGTTCTTTCTCTTTTCTGAAATCCTTGCCGCCAACTTCTGCTCCATATGGTACAAAAGCCTGAGCAGGCTTCTCACCGGCTTGTGTAATCTTGTCGGTAATCATCTTGCGGTCAATTGCAAGGTTAAAAGCTTCGCGGACTTTTTGGTTGTTGAACGGCTCCTTGTCCACGTTGAACATGTACATGTAAGTTCCGAAATATGGTGTTACCTTGTATTCTTTATTATCCTTTTCCTGGTTGATAACATCAGAAGGTAAGGTTTGGATCAAATCCAACTCTCCTGATTTGTACATTTGGTAATACGTGGTGGCATCATTGACCATTTTCCAGGTGACCTTTTCCATGTTCACATCGTCTTTGCCATAGTAATTCTTGTTCTTTTCTATCACAACGGAACGGTTATGTTTCCATTCTGTTAATTTGTAAGGACCATTCGAAACATAGTCTTTTGCCTCAGCAGCCCAGTTTTTGTTTCCTTCGGCTGTTTCTTTCTTCACAGGGTAATAGACCCAGAATGAAAGGAGTTTTTCAATAAAACCAATAGGTGCGGCAAGCTCAACCTGAAGGGTTTTGTCATCAAGCGCCTTCACACCTACATCTTCAACAGAACCCTTGCCTTTGTTGTAGGCTTCTGCGCCTTTAATATAATACATATAAAACGCAAAGGAGCTTCCTGTTTTCGGATCAAGCACGTGCTTCCATGCATACTCAAAATCTTGAGCCTTTACCGGGGCGCCATCGGACCATTTTGCGTCATCCCGGAGTTTGAATGTATATACCTTCTTATCCTTTGACACTTTCACGTCTTTGGCAAGGCCCTTTACAGAGTCGCCGCTCTTGTTTTTCATGTACAATCCTTCATACAAATGATCCAAAATCCATCCCGAAGTTGTGTCTGTTGCCAGCGCAGGATCCAGAGACGGCGGCTCACTCACCGCGTTCATTGTAATTTCCTGTTTTACACCTTCTGTCGAAGACGATTTGCTGTTGCCCGAGCAAGCAGACAGTACAGACATGATCAGTACCAAAACAAGCAATCCGGCAAACGGTTTTTTCATCGTTTTTATCATATTCCTATTCCCCCATCCGTTTAATATAAATGACAAGCTGTCCAATGCTTTGGACGTATTTCTTTCCATTCCGGAACTGCTGCAGCACACACCTCCATGGCATGAGGGCAGCGGGTTCTGAACCTGCAGCCCGACGGCGGCGAGATCGGGCTAGGCGGATCTCCCTTTAAAATAATCCGCTCCCGCTTTTCCCTGGAAACCGTTGGAGCCGGGATCGCTGACAAAAGTGCCTGGGTGTATGGATGAAGCGGTTCACTGAAAAGATCATCACTGTCCGCGAGTTCCATGAAGCTTCCAAGGTACATCACACCGATGCGGTCGCTGATGTGCTTGACCATCCCCAAGTCATGGGCGATAAACAAAAACGTGAGCCCCATATCCCCCTGCAGATCTTCCATAAGGTTAATCACTTGCGCCTGTATGGAAACATCCAGCGCAGAGATCGGCTCATCGGCCACGATAAACTTTGGTTCAACCGCCAGCGCCCGTGCAATGCCGATCCTCTGCCGCTGTCCGCCGCTGAACTCATGCGGATAACGTTTGGCATGATCGCCCTGCAAGCCCACCCTTTCAAGCAAGCTGTAGATACGATTCATCCTTTCCTTTCCAGAAGCAAGTTTATGGGCGTCCATTCCTTCGGCAATGATATCGCCCACTTTCATTCTCGGATTAAGAGAAGCATGAGGATCCTGGAAAATCATTTGAACGATTCTGTTATACTTTCTTTTTTCTTTTTTATTGAACGTCCTGACATCCTTGCCCTCGAAGACCATTCTTCCGCCTGTGGCCTCATTCAGGCCGACAATGGTCCGGCCCAATGTGGATTTTCCACTGCCGCTTTCTCCAACCAATCCCAGGGTTTCTCCTTTTCGCACGGAAAATGAAACATTGTCCACAGCTTTCAAGGATTGCTTTCCTACGTTAAAATACTTTTTCAAATTTTCTACCTCAAGCAGCGCTTCTGTCATGATTCATCCCTCCCCGCAGCTGCAAATTCAGCTACCTTAGGCGCTCTTGGGTCGTTCAGCCAGCATCTGGAATGATGGCCGTCGTTTACGGCGAACGGCTCAGGCAACTCCCCGACACAAATTTCCATGGCATATTCACATCGGGCAGCAAACGGGCAGCCCTTGGGCGGGTCGTATAAATCGGGCGGTGTACCTTCAATCGGAATGAGCCGTTCCTTTTCTCCATCCTCATAATTAGGAAGAGAATTCAGCAGCCCCATGGTATACGGATGCTTTGGCCGCTCAAGGATATCAGCCACCGTACCACTCTCCACCACGATCCCCGCATACATCACGATGACTTTCTGAGCCATTTCAGCGACCACCCCCAAATCGTGGGTAATCAGCATGATGGAGGTGCCAAACTTGTGCTGCAGGTCCTTCATTAAGTCCAGAATCTGGGCCTGGATGGTCACATCAAGAGCGGTTGTCGGTTCATCGGCAATCAAAAGCTTGGGGTCACACGCCAGCGCGATCGCGATAAGGACGCGCTGCCGCATTCCGCCGCTCAGTTCATGCGGATACTGGTTGTACCTGGATTCGGGATTAGGAATCCCGGCAAGCTTCAGCAATTCCAATGCTCTTGCCTTCGCCTGCGTTTTATCCAGTCCCTTATGCTTGATAATCCCTTCTGCGATCTGTGTTCCAATTCTCATCGTCGGATTGAGTGAGGTCATCGGGTCCTGGAAAACCATGCTGATTTGCGAGCCTTTAAGTTGTTTCATTTCTTTTCCTGACAGCTTTAACAAATCTTTTCCTTCAAAATGAATGGAGCCATCTTTTATCCTGCAGCCTCGTTTGGGGAGAAGCTTCATGATCGCCTGAGCAGTTACGGACTTGCCGCATCCGCTTTCTCCTACCACAGCGAGTACCTCACCTTGGGCAATATCAAAGCTTACTCCCCTGACTGCCTGAACTTCGCCCCCATGGGAGCGAAACGATACTTTTAACTGATCCACTTCCAAAAGCTGTGCCATCGTCTCCCCCTAATCTTTTGCCTGATGCGGATCCAGTGCATCCTGTAATCCGTCTCCGAACACGTTAAACGCAAACATTGTCAGTGAAATCATGAATCCCGGAAAAAACAATCTCCACCACTGCCCGCTCAAAATTACACCGAGCGCATCGTTGGCCATCGTCCCCCAGCTTGCAATGGGCGCTTGTACCCCAAGGCCGATAAAACTCAGGAAGGCTTCGGCAAAGATGGCATTTGGAATGGTAAACGTCAGATTGACGATGATGATACCCATCATGTTGGGAAACAAATGCTTAAGAATGATGGCTCCGTGCGGTGTTCCGAGTTTTTGCGCAGCGGCCACGAACTCCTGCTGTTTAATCTGGAGAATCTGGCCCCGCACAACCCGGGCCATCGAGACCCAGCCTGTAATGGAAAGAGCAATAACGATGGTCCATAATCCCGGCTTCATAACCACCAACAGCAGAATGACGACGAGCAAATAAGGAATGCTGTACAGAATCTCAACAATACGCATCAAACCGTTGTCGATCCGGTCACCGAGTTTTCCCCTGCCTGCCATGTAGCCAGAAATACCGCCAACCAGGAGGCCAACGACGAGATCAATCACCGCAGCTGCCACCCCGATCGTTAAGGAAATCCTGGCACCATACCATGTTCTTGCCCACATATCGCGGCCGAGATCATCGGTTCCAAACCAGTGTTTTCCGTCAGGCGCCAGGTTTCCGCTCGCCAGACTTTGGTCGGAATAACTGTACGAAACCATTCGGGGACCAAAGATGGCAAAAAACAGAATCAGCAGCAAAATGACGGCTCCGGTGACAGCCAGTTTGTTTTTCAAAACCCTTCGAAAGCTTTCTTTTGCCTGGCTGACACTCGGCCGCCTTATCTCTTCTTTTTTCAGACGGCCCTTTTCAATCGGCCTGAAAAGTGAATCCTGAGAAGCTTTTTCCAGCATGTCAGTCCCCCCTGCTGCTTAGTTTGATTCGCGGATCAATGAGCCTGTAAGATAAATCGATAAGAAAGAGCGTTACGATCAGCACTACGCTGAAAAAGATGGTCGTTCCAAGAATGACGGGATAATCCCGGTTAAAGATACTGTCCACAAAGTATTTGCCCAGCCCAGGGATCGCGAAAATCTTTTCAATAACAAAGGTTCCGGTCAGAAGATGGGCAACAAGCGGCCCCATAAAAGAAACAACCGGGATAATTGCGTTGCGAATGCCATGCTTGATGACGATTCCTGCCGCACCAAGTCCCTTGGCATCTGCTGTTTTCATGTAATTTTGTTTAAGCACCTCAAGCATGCTTGATCTCGTAAACCGGGCAATAATGGCGAGCGGCCCGGCAGCAAGTGCAACGGACGGCAATATTGTATGTTTCCATGTGCCCCATGAGGCGACCGGCAGCATCCCCCATTGAACGGCAAAGAACTTGATCAGCAATGGCGCCAGGATGAAGCTTGGAACAGATATACCGAGTATGGCGATCGTCATGGCGGCATAGTCGATGGTCCGGTTATGAAACAGAGAAGCAATGATTCCAAGGATCATTCCAAAGACAAGGGCGATCACCAATGCCTGGAATCCGAGAAGTGCGGAAACCGGCAGACCTTCAGCAATGAGTGTGTTCACGTTGCGTGTTTCCGATTCAATGGAAGGACCCAGGTCAAATGACGCCAGGTTTTTCAGGTAAAGCAAATATTGAACAGGCAGCGGCTTATCGAGATTGAACTTTGCGCGCATGTTGTTCAATACTTCTTCTGGCAGCACATCGGAATCCGACGAAAAAGGATCTCCCGGGATCGTATGCATGATCACGAATGTGAGCGTTGTAATAACCCAGATGGTTAAAAGCATGGTCAGCAGCCGCTTCAGGATGAACTTCATTTCCCCACGCTCCTTTCTTTTCAGGTTTTAGGCGTTGGCATGTCCCAGTACGCCATTGGTCGCTGCCATACCGATAATGACCGCACCCCACATATGCTTGTAGGCGGTAATATAATCTTCACACGTAAATCGGATCGTCTTTGGCCCGATGAGCTCGACTGTCGGCAAGGTGGTCGTCATCATCGCCTGATTTGTTCCTTTAAACTCAATCTCAAATGTAACAGGGCCTTCCACCACGTATGGCGGAATCTCTTTTGCCCTCTCTACTCCCCGCTTTGCTTTTTCACGGATAATCTGCCTTGCCTTTGAGGGATGAAGAAGTTCTGCTGAAAACCGGTCAACCGCAAATTTCACCACGGCACCTTCGATTTCAGGCAAGGTTTCCGTTACTTCCTCCACGTAGGCATCATCTCCGGTGGCAAGAATGGCAGGTACACCGAAAAAGCCCGCAGCGCCTGCATTCATTTCTGTTTCCCCGACCACCTTTCCGTTGATTTTCATCTCAGCAACCGCGACACCAGCGAGTGTATGGCTGATCACCGCACGTGCGGACCCCGCTTCTCGTCCATGGTGGCCAACAAACATGATCCCGCCGAAGCTGTCATCCAGGCCAGTCAGCTGGCATAACACCCGGTTGTTTCCCGACACAAGACGCGCTCTCTCATCCAGCTCCTCAACAAGGATGTTGGACATATTGCCATGGCCGTCGGCTACGGTCACTTCGGTTGCTCCTCCATCAAATGCTCCTGCAATAGCGGCATTGACATCCTGTGTCATTAACTTCCTAAAGCGCTGATACTCATCGTTTTTTTTCAGCTGCATGTTCGTCGCTACTCCTGAAATGCCTTCCATATCTGCAGAAATAAAAATTTTCATGTTTTTCCTCCTATAAAAATGTAAATGATGAACGTTCTGATAACGATTCGATAAACGAGAGCAGCAGATCCACGGTTGCTTGCAGATCTCCCATATCAATCACTTCCACCGGTGAGTGGGCATACCTTGATGGAATGGAAAGAACACCTGTAGGTATGCCCCTTCCGCCAAGACTCAGTGCCCCGCCGTCCGTTCCGATCCCCGGAAAGACCTCTCGCTGAAAGGAAATTTCGTGTTCTCGCGCCAGATTCACCAATGTTTTTTTGATGGCCGGATGGGCAATCAAACTAAAATCCATAATTTTAATGCCTGTCCCGTCTCCAAGCTTTAAGCTATTGTCCATCGTGCTTTCAGGTGTATCGCTCACAGCCGTGGTGTCAACGGCAATGGCAGCATCCGCTTTGAGATGGTTGGCAGCAATGGATGCTCCTCTCAGGCCCACTTCTTCCTGAACTGAAAACAGCGCAATAACCTCACCTGCAAATTCTTTGTTCTTTAACTCCTGAAGCACCTGAATGAGCACCGCACATCCTGCTCTGTCATCAAAGCCCTTCCCTACGATTCGCCCGGTTTCTTCATTCCCGAGGTATTCTGTCTCACTAAACCAGGTCGCAATGTCTCCCACCTGTACACCGAGCGACTCAGCTTCACTCTTTGATGAAGCTCCAATATCGATATAAAGTTCCTTATGTTTCCGGACGGTATCCGGATTGTCAAATTTCATATAATGGGCGGAGATAGTGCCGATGATTCCCCTTAAGCGTCCCTGTTCCGTCGTTACCTCCACCTTTTGGGCAAGCAGGATACGGTCATCATGCCCGCCCAACTTTTCAAAACGCAGCATGCCATTCTCTTCTATTTTCTTGATCACAAATCCAACTTCGTCTATATGGGCCGTCACAATGACTCTTGGTCCCGGCTGGCTCCCCTTCGTTCTGCAAATAACATTTCCAACGGCATCCACTTCAACCGAGTCTGCAAGCTCTGCTGTTATTTCACGAATACAGCGGGTAATCTGCTGTTCATGTCCGCATGGTCCGTGAAGCTCGGTCAACGCTTTAATCAACTGATACACTGTCGCAATCCTCCTCAAAAGGAAACCGAATTTTCTGAACCTGATGCTGATATAAAAAAGACCCGGAGGCCTTAAATATATTCAAATGAATTTTTATACACATCCATCTGCAAAATCACATTGCTTTTGTTGATACCCGGAAGTTGATGAATGCTTTTTACAATCTCGGTAATCTCCTCATAATCCTTGACGTTGGCCTGTACTAGCAATTGGTATTCGCCTGAGGTCAATGTAATAAACCGGATGCCGGCAATGTCTCTCAACTGCTGAATGGTTTGATCCATATTTGGCGGAACCAGACTGATTTGAATGATGGCTCCTACTTTGACACCAAGAGAAATCGGATTCACCACACCGACGACCTCGAGAATGTTATTTTCCACAAGGTTGTTGTAACGGGAACGGACGGTCTTCTCGGTTACATTCAAACGATTCGCAATTTCTGTAAATGACATTCTTCCATCCTTGGATAAAAGTTTTATAATCCCCTTATCCAAATGATCAATAATCTCCACCGACACCATATTTCCACCTTTCAGTAATAAAAAGCTTCTTAAAACCACTAATTTAGTACTATTACTAGTATTTATTACCTAAAAACTATACTTTTTTTAGCAAATGGTATTGAAATTAGTAATTTTTAAATAGTATAATTTTTTCAGAATATTTATTCAAGTGTTTTTTGAAAAAAATTGAAAAAAAGAGGGGATTTTTGTCATGCTTTTGATTAAAAATGGAACACTCGTGACCGGCACAGGAACAATTTATAAAGGAGATGTTCTGCTGGATCAAGGAAAAATCGCCAGCATCGGTAAAATCATCGACCTTCCAGAAACCGAAACAGTTCTTGATGCGGAAGGAAAATTTGTGACGCCTGGCTTGATCGATGTACATACACACCTGGGCATTCATGAAGAGGGAATCGGGCCAGCGGGGCATGATTACAATGAGACAAGTGATCCCGTTACTCCCTATGTGCGGGCAATCGACGGCATTAATCCTAATGAGCAGGGATTTGAAGACGCCCGGAAAGCCGGTGTGACTACTGTTCAGGTGATGCCGGGCAGCGCCAATGTTATCGGGGGAGAAATGGTGGTCCTTAAAACGGCCGGAACGGTTATTGATCAAATGGTCATCCGCAATCCTTCCGGTATGAAGGCGGCATTCGGGGAAAACCCCAAACGTTTTTATGGAGGAAAAGGTAAAGCGCCGGTTACCCGAATGGGCATTGCAGCTCTGTTTCGCAAGGAGATGAAAGCGGCGCACCATGCTTTAAAAAAGCTTGAGCAGGGTGAAGAGCTCACACCTGATTTAGGAACCGAACAGCTCATCAAAGTCCTGAAAAAGGAAATACCTATTCGGGCACATGCCCACCGTGCAGATGACATCGCCACGATTCTCCGGCTGGCAAGGGAATTTGGATTTGACCTGACGATTGAGCATTGTACTGAGGGCCATCAGATTGCATCCTATATCGCAGAACATGATGTGCGTGTTTCTGTCGGCCCGACCCTTTCCACACGAAGCAAGATTGAACTGGCTGACAAAGGATGGCATACGCTCAAAGAGCTGAACGAAGCCGGAGTGCCGGTATCCATCACCACCGATCATCCAGTAGTGGGAATCGACAGCTTGATTTTGAGCGCGATCAGTGCTGTTAAACACGGTCTGGATCTGGAAACCGCCTGGTTGGCCATTACCTTGAATGCTGCCAAACATCTCGGGGTGGAGGACCGGGTGGGTTCCCTTGAGAAAGGAAAGGACGCCGATGTGGTCATTTGGGATGGCGATCCGTTTGATGCCCGGAGCATGGTAGAAACGACCATTATCAATGGTACTATTGTTTATGATCGTTCAAAAGAAAAGTAGAATCATAGAAAAAAGGCAGCGATGACTAGACTGCCATATTGAAATGAGACAAGAATAAAACACCTTTATTAGGCTGCCATTCGACCAAATTCCATGGGTGAATGGTAGCCTAATTTTTCTTGTATTCTTTCTTCATTGTAGTAGTTTATATAATGGTCAATTTGCTCACGTACCTTATCTAAAGATAAAGAATTGAATTTTACATACTGAAATTGTTCCGATTTTAAATTGGAATGAAACGACTCGATGACGGCGTTATCCCAACAGTTGCCCCTTCGCGACATGCTGCTGATTACTTCTTCCTCTTTCACAAAGTTCTGAAAGGCATAGGAAGTATACACACTGCCCTGATCGGAATGGAGAATTACCCCTTTCGGGTTCCCTCTATGGTCCAAAGCCTCTTTTAGCGTATCCATGACTAAGGGGGTTTGCTGATGTGTATAGAGTTTATAGGCTACAATTTGGTTATTATATAAATCTATAACCGTCGATAAATAAAGGGTAGACGATCCATATTGAATATAGGTAATATCCGTCACCCATTTCTGATTGGGCGCGCTGGCCCGAAAATTTCGCTCTAATAGGTTGGGGGCCACCACGATCGTTTCTCCTTGGGATTTCCATCTTTTTTTCGGCTTTACCCTGCATTGAAGATGATGTTTCTGCATTATGCGCTGAACGGTATTTCGATTGAGCTTTACTTGGTGCTGACGCCATAATAAGGCTTTGATTTTGCGGTGTCCATATCGATATTTTGTTTCCTTGCACAATGAAATAATGACCGTTTCTTCTCTGCTTAATGATTTCAACGGAAGCGTCTTGACCCAGCGATAGTAATTCGCCCGCGGCACATTTAATACGGATAGAACGGCAGAGACCGTATACTTTTTCCGCAATTTCTCCACAAGCTGCAGGACTACTTCTCTTTCAACTCCTTTACCATCTCCAAGTACTTTTTTAAGATTTCGTTCTCCTGTTTTAAATGGGCATATTTCTTCTCTTTTTTCTCTTCCTCACTCAGGATGTCTGGACCAAGCCCATAGGTGTATTGCTTTCCAATCGGCTGATCAAACCGATGGATCTCATTATTTTTATACCATTTCATCCAGGTACTAATTTGCGTTTTGTTCTTAATCCCGTGCTTTTCCATAATCTCCTGGTTGGTCAATTGGCCGCTCATTTTATCTTTAATCACAGCCCACTTCACTTCACTTGAATATACGTTTTTGCCCATGCAAAAACACCTCCGAATTCTCACTTGTTTTAAGTGTAACATTTCGAAGGTGTTTTATTGTGTCTCATTTACTTAGGTTAGTCTAGACCGCTGCCTTTTTTCTTTCTATCTATGCATGATGGGACAGATTTGAACGCTTCCCAGCATCGCCCTTTTCCACAATTCGCTCTACTTTTCCAACCAAAAGGATGTAGGATAGCGCACCAAACAGCGCCAGAACGCCAATGAAGACCAGTGCGGGCGCAAAGTTTCCGCCTTTCGCCAAGTATCCAATGACAATCGGAACAATGATGGATGCGAGACTTCCGATAAAGTTAAAAACCCCGCCAGTCAGCCCGACAAGTCGTTTCGGTGCGAGCTGGGAAACAAGCGACCATGTAATGGAAGCCAGACCGTTTCCGAAGAAGGCAATGGTCATGAAAAAGATAATCATCGTTGTATTATCCACATAATTGGCTCCAATAATGGCGATGGATAAAAGAAGACCTGTAATGATTGGTGTTTTTCGGGCAATACCCATGGATACTCCCCGCTTGGCCATGTAATCCGAAACAAAGCTTGAGATCAGAACACCGACAAATGCGGCAAGGAACGGAAGAGAAGCCAGAAAACCAGATTTAATGAAATCCAATCCCCTGTATTCCACCAGATAAGTAGGGAACCAGGTTAGAAAAAACCAGAGGGTGGAATTGACGGCAAACTGGCCGAGATAGATGCCCCAAAGCTTTCGATGGGATAAGGTTTCTTTCAAATCGCTCCATTCCAGCTTTTCTTTTTCCTGATTCTCTTTGCCTTTTGGATTGACCAGTCCTCCGCCTTGTTCTATATAAGACAGTTCTTTCTTGTTTACTTTTCTGCTTTTATTGGGATCCCGATAAACCGCATACCAGACGAGGGACCAGACAATACCGATGATCCCGGTAATAATGAACAGCCCTCTCCATCCTGTATAATGCTGGATGGTGGCAAGTACCGGTGTCAGAAATGCCAGACCCACAAATTGGCCGGACGTATACATGGCAACGGCTGAAGCACGTTCATTGTCTGGAAACCAGCTGGTGACGATCCGGTTATTCGTCGGAAATGCCGGGGCTTCAAACGCCCCAGTCGCAAGCCTGAGGCCGAACAGACCGGCAAACCCCTTCGTGAACCCCTGAAATAAGGTGGCGATTGACCATGTACATAAACTTAAAGCATACATTGCTCTCGGGCCAAAACGGTCAACCATCCATCCTCCCGGGATTTGAAGGGCGGAATAGGCCCAGCCAAACGCTGAAAAAATCAAGCCTAATTGCACTGAACTTAACGCAAGGTCTTTTCCCATAGAAGTGGCGGCAACCGAGATATTGCTTCTGTCCATATAGTTAATGATGACATTTATAAAAACAAGAGCAAGAACCCCGTACCTCGCCCTTGTACGCCTTTCCTTCTTTTGTTAGTACATGATGCGAACCCCTTTCTTTGATGAAGCGCTTACAGATCAGGCAAGAATGGTGAGATTCTCACCATTCTGCGATACTGCCGTCCTTATGCCGCCAAACCGGATTCCTCCAGTTGTGACCTTCCTCGGCCATCTTTCTGACATGGTCTTCATTGATTTCGATGCCTAGGCCTGGCCCATCAGGAATCTTGACATAGCCTTCCTCATAATGAAAGACGGAACGGTCCACGATATAATCGAGAATGTCACTGCCTTCGTTATAATGAATACCAAGACTCTGTTCCTGAATAAACGCATTATGGCAGGTTGCATCCACCTGCAGACAGGAGGCCAGTGCAATCGGGCCCAGCGGGCAGTGCGGAGCAGCCGCCACATCAAAAGCTTCAGCCATCGACATGATTTTCTTGCACTCCGTGATTCCCCCGGCATGGGATAGATCCGGCTGAATAATATCGACATATCCATCAATCAGCAGTGGCTTGAAATCCCATTTGGAAAACATCCTTTCCCCTGTGGCGATTGGAATGGAAGTGGCTCTCGCAATCTCGCGCAGCGCTTCATTGTTTTCAGGAAGGACCGGCTCTTCGATAAACATAGGCTTATAGACTTCAAGCTCTTTTGCCAGCAGCTTGGCCATCGGTTTGTGCACACGTCCGTGAAAATCCAAACCAATTCCAAACTGCGGTCCAACTGCTTCTCTGACCGTGGCAACGGTTTCCAGAATTTTATCCACTTTGTCATAGGAATCAATATATTGAAGCTCTTCCGCTCCGTTCATCTTCACTGCTTTAAATCCGGCAGCCTGTGCCTTTTTGGCAGCAAGCCCCACCTCTGCTGGCCGGTCTCCGCCAATCCATGAATACACCTTAATGGAATCACGGCATTTTCCGCCAAGCAGCTGATGGACAGGAGCGTTAAAATACTTTCCTTTCATGTCCCAGAGCGCCTGATCAATACCCGCAATGGCACTCATCATGATTGGGCCTCCCCGGTAGAAGCCTGCCCGGTACATCAGGTTCCAATGATCCTCAATATGCATCGGATCTTTGCCCATCAAGTATTCCATCAATTCTTCAACCGCTGTCTCAACCGTGGCTGCACGCCCCTCAATGACCGGCTCTCCCCAGCCCACGATTCCTTCATCCGTGGTAATTTTTAAAAACAGCCAGCGCGGCGGCACCTGAAACAATTCATATCCTGTAATTTTCATGATCTCATCCTCCTATTAATCTCGTGATACGGCGTTTACAAAATCACGTGCTTTTTCAGTAAGCTTTGATAAATACGCTTCTGTAACTTCTTCTTTTGTATTCACAAGTGCACTGCCAATGCCGCATCCGACTGCACCTGCTTTCATGAAGTCCGAAACATTTTCAAGCGTCACTCCGCCTGTTGGAAGCAGCGGAATGTGGGGAAGCGGCCCACGCAAATCCTTAATATAAGATGGCCCGATGGAAGCAGGGAACACTTTGACAATGTCCGCCCCATGCTCATTGGCGGTTAAAATTTCTGTTGGTGTGAACGCGCCCGGAATACTTACCGCTCCATACCTTTTGGTCAATTCTATCGTTTTCAAGTTAACGGTTGGAGCCAGGATAAATTGCGCACCGGCAAGGATTGCCATTCTTGCGCTCTCCGGATCAAGAACGGTGCCCGCACCGACCAATAGCTCATCTCCCAATTCCGATGAAACCTCTTCGATCACTTTAAGCGCCCCTGGTGAGTTCAAGGTGATCTCAAGCGTTCTTATACCCCCGGCCTGAAGCGCACGTGCGATCTTCAGCACGCTCTTCGGTTCTGCACCTCGGATGATGGCAACCAATTTATTTTCTTTTATGGATGAAAGTACATCAGACAACATGGTTCCTCCTCTTTTCTTAACGGCTTACGTCACTTTTGCTCGACAGGAAAAGCTCAAGCGTTTTTCGGTCAGGAAGACCTTCAATATCCCCATTGACCATCGTAACCATAGCTCCGATGGCACAGCCCCTGGTCACAGATTCTTTGAGGGAAAGTCCATCAAGCAGCCCCGATACCACTCCTGCCGCAAATCCGTCACCTGCCCCGACCGGATCGATTACCTGTTTCACACGAAAACCTTCCGCATGCCCCTGTTCCTTTTTTGAAAGGCAGGAATAGTAAGCACCTTCTTCACCCTTTTTTACAACAATAGTATCTGGTCCGAGCTCGTGCAGCGCATCTGCTATTTCCTCCGGATGGCTTGTTCCGAATAAAAATTCCCCTTCACTTGTACCCGGAAAAACAATATCGGAATGGCCTGCAATCTCCAGGATGGTGTTTCGTGCCTTCTCCTCAGTCCAGAGCTTGTACCTGATGTTTGGATCAAAGACAATGGTCAACTTGTGCTTTTTGGCTATTTCGATTGCCTGAAAAACAGCCTTTGAACACGAATCGGACAGCGCCGGGGTAATGCCGGTTATGTACAGCACTTTGCCCTCTGACAGGTAGTCTTCGTTAATGCTTTCCGGATTCAGAAAGCTGGCGGCCGAGTGTTTACGGTAATAATGTACGCGTACGTGGTCTCCGTAGACATTTTCTTTAAAAAAGATGCCTGTTGGTGCCTCATCGTCTGCGGCAACCTCACTCACATCCACCCCTTCGCCTCTTACGGCGTTTTTGAGCATGGCACCGAACTCATCACTTCCCACTCTGGAAATCCATCCTGTTTCATGCTCAAGTTTAGCCAGCCCAATGAGTGTATTGATTTCTGCTCCGGCTATTCTCGAGGTATAATCCCGGGCATACCTCATAGGCCCGCTCGTTTCAGGGGTAAAAAGCACCATCGCTTCCCCTATACTGATCACATCCATCTTTTGCCCTCCCTGTCATTTTTATCTGGCCAAATAGCCGAGACTGGCTGATATCTTTTTTGAAGTAAGCAGCAGCACTTTGGCAATCTGATCTTTACGGGCAGTCATCCTCTCTTTGGGCCCTGCTACGCTGATCGCAGCCTGCATCTGCCGGTCACCCCCGTATATTGGAGCCGCCAGACAGAATAATCCCTCTTCGTTTTCCTCATTATCGATCGCGTAGCCCCGTTTCCTGCTTTCGGCAAGTTCGTGTTCCATTTGTTCCCTGCTTGTAATGGTGTGACTCGTAATCGGAAGCAGCTCTGTTGAATCAAGCAGCTTGTTTTTTGATTCTTCCGGCATGAAGGAAAGGAATGCCTTGCCAAGCCCTGTGCAGTATATTGGCTTTTTGTTGCCAGGCTGGGCGGTGGTCCGGATGGAGCGGTTATTATCAATTTTGGCAACATAAACCAGTTCTTCTTCTGCCATCAGCGCCATAAAAACCGTTTCCTGTACTTCTTCCATTAACGTTTTCAGATAAGGCTTACCTACCGCCGAGACATCCAGCGATTCCATGGCAGCGGTTCCAATTCCAATGAGTTTGGGTCCGAGCTTGTACCTTTTTTGCGTGTCCTGTCTCAGGTAGCCTTCATCTGCTAAGGTTTTAATTAAATTTGATGTGCTGCTTTGCGGAAAGTCCAAGGTTTCGCTGATCTCCTTAATGGACAGCCCCTCTGTGTGCATGGTCAAGCACTCAAAAACCTGGAGTACCCGCTGAGCTGATTTAACTGACATCTTGCCCTCCATCTACATCACATATGTGATTTAATATTCTGTATGTGATTTTTGACACCTAGAAGCTACCATACCTCTTTTTGAATTGCAACCGCTTTCCAAAAAACTTTTTCTTAACTCATTGTTGCCTTGAGGGTCGTTGATTTCGTTCCAGGAGGCTCGCTTTCCGCGGGGCGTGCGCTGAGCCCCGCGGCCCAAGCGCCTCCAGGTCTCACCTGTCACGCATTTCCCGCCGGAGTCTCGCACCTAACACTTCAATGAACTATTCAATGAAGATTTTAATGAAACAATAAAATAAGACAGCTGTGATCAGCTGCCTTTTTTGCTCCAGTTTTCTTTTATAAATGCATCTCTGCCGGATTCTATTCGTTCCTGTTTGTATTTTACGGGATTCTTTTTATAAAAATCCTGATGATCCTCTTCAGCGGCATAAAAGACTGATGCCGGCAAGATTTCGGTTACAATGGATTTGCTGAACTTGCTGCTGTCTTCGAGCTTTTGTTTGGAAGCCAGTGCGAGATCTTTCTGTTCTTCATTATGGTAGAAGATCGCTGTTCGGTACTGGCTGCCCCGGTCAAAAAATTGTCCACCCTCATCTGTTGGATCAATTTGCGGCCAATACAAATCCAGTAATTGTTGATAAGGAAATATAGCCGGATCATATGTAATTTCCACCGCTTCGTAATGGCCGGTTGTTCCTGTTTTCACTTGTTCATACGATGGGTCTTCCACATTCCCTCCTGTATATCCGGAAACAATCCCATGGATTCCCGGCAATTCATCAAAAGGCTTGACCATGCACCAAAAGCATCCTCCGGCAAACGTCGCTTTTTCCAGTTTATTGTTTTCCTTCATCAAAATCCCCCTCATTATCCTGCTCAATTCTTTTTATCATATCGGTTCCAAGAGGGAAAATCCATAAAAAAGGCCGGTCCATTAAATGAACCGCCTTACTTTGCGTGCTATTTATCATCTTTTCCAAGATAATCTTCATGCTCTCTGTTTCTTTTTTTGCGTCGGACCGAACGAACGACCAATATTACAATTATGATGATCAACAATATGCTGACATTTAAAAAACCGCCCAAAAATAGTAGTATGTCCTTTAGCCAATCTGTAATTGATTCCATAGCTGTATTCACCTCTTCCCTTCTACAATACCCTGGTGCAGTAAAAATTAATCTATTTTCACTTCCGTTTTTCATAAGCTCTGGGCTAACTGTTATTTTTATTACCCCCGTTTTACAACTTTTAGACATGGAAATTGTGGCAAAAAAACAAACCTTCCAACGAGTGGAAGGTTATATGAAACGCTATTCGCAAAAGTACTGTCCTGTATTCGGTCCTGTCATCCGGCTGTTGTTCAAAAAGTGCAGAGTAACCATATCCTCAATCGGAAGAGTAAAAGACATCATTTGAATATTTTCCTGGACTTCGTTAATGGACGAAAATGCAGGAACAACCGGTATTCCATTCTGCAAAGCCCATTTCATGGCGATCTGAGCCGGTGTTTTCTCATGCTTTACCGCAATGTCCAACAGGACTTTTTGCTGGAAAAGCTCCTCCCTTGAATACGGGTTTCTGGCCTGAACTTGGATCTGGTTCTGCTTACAGAAATGGATCAGCTGTTTTTGAGACTTTAGCGGATGATATTCAATTTGGTTGACATGTGGCTTAATCTGACTTCGTCTCATGATCAGTTTCAGATCAATTTCTTCAAAATTACAAACACCAATGGCTCTCACTTCACCCCGGTTATACAGAATTTCAAGCGCTCTCCATGTTTCCTCAAGTTCTCCCCTTACCGGCCACTGAATCAAGTAAAGATCAATATAATCGACGCCCAGTTTCTTTCTGCTCTCATTAAAGGCAGCAAGGGTGTTATTGTACCCGTGAGAAATACTGTTTAACTTTGCCGTAATAAAAAGTTGCTTCCTATCCATGCCGGATAAAGATAAAGCGTTTCCAATTCCGCGTTCGTTTTGGTAGGATGCCGCAGTATCAATGGCCCGGTATCCTGCTTTAATGGCTGCAAGCACTCCTCTTTCTACTGTTTCAGGGTTATTTATACTGCATGAATCCAATCCGATCCATGGGATATGAACCCCATTTGACAACACCGTTCCTTCCTCCAGACCCATCATCATTTAAGTCCCCCTAATCCTTATACTTTTTACATTCTATGCGGTTAAGCATTTTTTCATATCTATCTAAAAAAGAAGACCGTAAAAACGGCCTCCTTCTTTTTGCTAGATTTTGAATTTTGATATCATCATTTGCAGCTCTTCTGCCATAAAGGACAGCGAATGAGCAGACGCTGCAATTTCCTCCATGGATGCCAGTTGTTCTTCTGTAGCAGCGGCAATGCTCTGCACACTGCCGGACGACTCTCTTGCGCCTGCTGCGATAATTTCGGATGAAGAGGAAAGACGTTCTGCTCCTTTTGCCAGTTGCGCAATCGATCCTGTTATTTCCATAATCTGACGATTCACTTCATTGGTTGAGTTCTGGATATGCTGGAATTGCTTTTCGGTTTCCTTGACTACGGTGAGACCTGCAAAAACATTGTTTCTTACCATTTTTACAGATTCACTGGAGTTATGGGTCCCCTCCTGAATCTTTTTAACAAGGTCACTGATCGATTGAGCAGAACTCCCCGACTGCTCGGCAAGTTTTCGTACCTCTGATGCCACCACAGCAAAGCCTCTACCACTTTCCCCGGCACGGGCGGCTTCAATGGAAGCATTTAGCGCAAGCAAATTTGTCTGATTGGCAATCTCGGTAATGATGGTTACAATTTCTCCAATGGATTCGGATTGTGCATTAAGTTCCTCAATGCCTTGTTGGGCCGTATCGACCGAGTCGACGATCTCTTTCATCTGATCATGTGTCCGATTGACATGCATCCGCCCCTCGTCGGCCTGTTCTGAAGCTGCTGATGTCAGGTCACGGGCCAGGACGGCATTTTTGGAAATAACCTCGAGCTGGCTTGCCGTTTGTTCCATCATTTCAGAAGTCTCCGTCGATTTTTCCGTTTGCACTTCGGTAATCGATGCAATTTGCTGAATACTTAACGTGACTTGGCTTGCCGCATGGCTATTTTGTTCAGCACTAGCGGTCAACTGTTGAGAGGAAGCTGCCACTTCGGAAGTGGTTTCTGAAATCTGCATGATCATATTCCGCAGACTTGAGGTAAATAGATCAAAGGTGTCGGACAGCTGACCCAATTCATCTTTTCTGCCAAGCTTTACGGATTTGGTCAAGTCCCCTTTCCCCTTAGCGATCTCCTTCATATTTTGGTGGAGCACTCCAATTGGACGAACGATGGAGGCCACGATAATACTGCCAAAAACCAAACCTCCCACGATTAAAAGAAGCAAGACAACCGCAAAAACAACTGTCTGAATCTTGATCGCCGTTTTATTTTTCTGCTTCTGAGTTTCAATATCTTTATGAAGCGTTTGCACCATTTTCTCAATAACAGGATTCAGCACATTTTTCCTAATGGCTCTTTCATCCACAAAGTGAACCGTCATAGCCAGTTCTTTCCCACCGCCATCATAAGCTTGGACCGCACGAGTGCTGGAATTAAAATACCCGGTCAATCCTCTCTCAGCAGTCTTTTTTGTTTTTGCATCCAGCAAAGGAAAAAGTTGTTTCTTTAGCTCTTCAATCCTGCGCTTTTTATCCGCCAATTCCGTTGTATACTCCTTCTTGCCCGTAAGAAGGTATGCCCGTTCATCATTCGAATAGCCTGCCAGGTAATATTGAAACTCCTTAAACTCTGTCTGCATGTCCTGCTTACTGGCCAGTTCCTGGCTAAGCCGGGTCTGATCATGAATAGAGTAAAACGCATAACTCCCGGCAACCATCAAAGCGACCACAGCGGTTCCCAATAAAATGAATAATTTACTTCTGATTTTCATTCGCTGCACCTCTAATTTTTTTACTTTTACGTTAACCATCTTTTTTATCGGAAATCATTTCATCTTTTTAACCTTTAGTCACTGTGTTTTTTCATATCATTTTCGAAGAAGCCTTGAATCGGCTATACTGATAAGGGATGCAGTTTAGGAAACTGCTGTTGTAGAAAGGAGCTTATTCATTTTATGAAATCCATTGTACTTGCTGAAAAACCGAGTGTTGCCAGAGACCTGGCCCGTGTGCTTGGGTGCAGTAAGCAATCAAAACAATATATAGAAGGACCGAAATACATTGTAACGTGGGCGCTCGGCCACCTAGTAGAACTAAAGATGCCCGAGGATTATAACAAGGAATATAAAACCTGGAGGATGGAAGACCTGCCGATCATCCCAAAAGAAATGGGATTAAAACTCATTCGCCAGGTCAGCCACCAATATAAGGGAATTGAACAGCTCGCCCGCAGAAAAGATGTGGGTGAATTTATTATTGCGACGGATGCCGGGCGTGAGGGAGAGCTGGTTGCACGCTGGATTCTTGAGAAACTTCGCTGGAAAAAGCCAGTTAAACGGCTCTGGATTTCTTCACAGACCGACCGGGCCATCAAGGACGGCTTCAAAAATCTGAAGCCTGCCAATCAATATGATTTTCTTTATCAATCCGCGGTATGCCGTTCCGAAGCGGACTGGCTGATCGGTTTGAATGTCACACGTGCATTAACTACGAAATACAATGAACAACTGTCCGCAGGCCGTGTGCAGACACCTGCTCTTTCCATGATTCTGGAACGCGAAGCAGACATTAAAGCGTTTGTGCCAAAAGAATATTTTACGATTGATGCCAAAATTGGACCCCTTGAGGCGGTGTGGGAGAAGAATGGAGAACGCCGGATTTTTGATCGTTCCCAAGCGGAAAAAGTTGGAGAGCTTGTAAAAAACGAAAAAGGGAAAGTTATTTCCCTGAATACGAAATCAAAAGCTGAACAGCAGCCTCTTCCGTATGATTTAACGGAGCTGCAGCGTGATGCCAACCGGCGCTTCGGGTTCTCTGCCAAGAAAACCTCCAGTGTCCTGCAAAATCTGTATGAACGGTATAAGCTTGTTACTTACCCGCGTACAGATTCCAAATATTTGACTGTGGACATGAAAAATACGATGAATGACAGGCTGCAGGCGCTCTCTTCCGCATATCGTGACGAAGTTCAGCCCGTCCTGAAAAATAAAGGAACGGTGCTTGTGAAAAAGGTATTTAACAACGACAAAGTGTCCGACCACCATGCGATCATCCCAACAGATGAACCCCCGCACCTCGGTGATCTGTCAGCCGATGAAAGGAAGCTGTATGATATCATCGTCCGCCGCTTTCTCGCATTATTTTACGGACCGTACCAGACAGAAACCATTCATGCGGTCATTGATGTAAAAGGCGAATCCTTTTCAGCCAGAGAAACGAAGGTTGTTGACGCCGGATTCAAAAAAATCACCGGGAAGGATGAGGAAGATTCCCATAGCAAACCGCTTGGAAATCTTACATCCGGACAGGAATTCAGTGTAAAAGAGTCGCGAATGCAGAAAAAACTGACCGAGCCGCCTGCCCGCTTTAATGAAGCCGATTTGCTCGCGCGCATGGAAAAATTCGGACTCGGGACACCGGCAACGCGTGCCGACATCATAGAGCGCCTGCTCAGCACCGAAACCATTGACCGCCAGAATAACCGGCTCCATCCTACACCAAAGGGCAAACAACTGATTGATTTGGTAAACAGCGAGCTGAAGTCGCCGGAATTAACGGCAAAATGGGAAAAACAACTGGAGGATATTGCACGGGGCAAAGGCAATCCAAAAGATTTCCTCGAGAAGATCAGAACGCAGACCAAGCAGCTTGTCAAGGAAATCAAAGGCAGTGAACAAACCTATAAAGCGCATAACCTTACTGGTTCGAAGTGCCCGGAGTGCGGAGAATTCATGAAGGAAGTCAAAGGACGCGACGGGAAAATGCTTGTATGCTCCAGCAGAGAATGCAGCTTCAGAAAGCGAAAGGACCCCAAGCTTTCCAACCGCCGCTGCCCGCAATGCCATAAAAAAATGGAGATTCACAACGGCAAAGCCGGTACCTATTTCCAATGCCGGCCATGCAACGTGGTTGAAAAAGCAGAGGACCGTAAAAAGACCGTATCCAAACGTGAGGAACGCCAGCTGTTGAATAAATACAAGAAAAAGGAAGAGGCCCCGATGGGCAACAGCCTGGCCGATGCACTGAAAGCGGCCCTCAAGAAAAAAGATTAAACCCATTTAATAAAGACCAGAGTCCGTTGATGATTGCTCATCAGCAGCCTCTGGCCTTTTTTATTCGATAAAATTCATCCGAATGGCTTTCACAACAGCCTCTGTCCGATTCTTCACTTTTAATTTTTTTATGATACCGGCTACGTAATCCCTTACAGTGTAATGACTTAAATGAAGAAGTGAAGCGGCCCGCTGAATGGTTTCCCCCTGTGCCATCAGCTTCAGCACCTCTTTTTCTCTTGGCGTCAAGATCGGTGAATCCATGTCAAGCAGTTGAATAACCGTCCCCCATTGCTTATAAAGAGCCTCTCCTGCATACTGACCGAATTTCATGAGCATGGCCTGCTCGTTTGGTGTCGGTTCCTCAAAGTGCGCTCCGTTACAGTCAAGCAATACCAGCCCGAGAAAACGCCCTTTTCGAGGTGTAAATACCGGAACGGCGATGAGCGATGCCACCTTGAACTGCTCTTCCAGTCCTTTAGGAATCTGCTTGGAAGCATCCTCAAGATAAATGGGCTTGGACTGAAGAATCTTCTGCAAATGATTCTTTAAAAAAGCAACCTCAGTAAAATCAACTTGGATTTCCTGAATATTATGTCCCAGGTTGCGATGAGCCGCAAATACAACCCGCTCCACCCGCGGGGAGTACAGAAAGAGGGCACTTCTTTCAAACTTTAAATAATCCACAAAACCATCCGTAACTGTTTTAAGTGTTTCGGTACAGGTTTGTGCCATAAGCAATCGGAGTGTATATAGCAGAGCAGCATCTTTCCATTCGTTTTCACTTTCAAGTGTATTCATCTTGAGCTGCTTTTTGTACATGTTCGAAATCAATTCAATACGCTGGGAAGAAATGCTTCCCGCATCGGTTGATTTTACACAAAGCAGCAAGGTTTCTTTGGCAAATGAAACAGGAATGACTCTCGGCTGTTTCGTACCAGGATTCATCAGGCGGCACAAAGCAAGGGACAGCTGTTCGGATGTGGGAGCGGACATCGTTTTGCAGATTTCTATGAGCGATTGATTGTCCTGCCCGGTATCTACACTTTTCAGCTCGATTAATTTATACTCGAAATCCTCAATTCTCAGCAGCGCAGCCCAATGAAGAGGGATAATGTTAGAGGTGATCATTGTATCCAGCCACTGATGCCCGTTCGTTTCCGATGTCAAAGGAATCAGAACATGGTCTAAAAGCTTGTTGAAAATATACTGAATGGACTGATGATCAATGATCCTTGGATTTTCTTCCTGTTCAAGAATATGATGAATCATATTTTCAATGGCAGACAGCAAAAAAATAACCTGGCTGTAGTCAACGTCCATGGAATAGTGGTCTCTCCATTGCGAGATCATGGCAAGTATGAGCTGATTGATATGCTCACAATCGTTCTTTTTCAGCAGTTCCTCAAAGGAGTAGGTCATCATTCCGTCAAATTCCGTAATGAGGTCCTGTTCATGCTGAGAGGATAGCTCACTTTTTATCGTTTTCCAGTTGTTTAATATATCTCCGCCATACTTTGCCAATAATGCCATGCCATTTAAAAAAAGCTCGTCCATATCCAGCCCCTCCTCCCCACTGCTTACATTCACTTTATAGTTTTCGAAATCTTTTTACAATATCCGCCCATTTAACCCGACAATTGTCGGGGTGATCCCCGTAATTACGATACTTATCGGAATTGTCAACTTACTAAACAAACCTTACAGTTACATTATTAAAGCGCTTTCATCATATTAAAAAGGGTGGGATACTGATGGGTAAAACGGTCGAATTGAAAACAACCCTCAACAAAGGAAACGTGAACAAAAGGGTGTTTTGGAAAGCTTTCGCATCAGGCATGGTGGTACTCGCCGCACTGCTGAGCTTTATGGGAGTATCCGGGACTGCTTATGCCATACCGATGGCAGGAGTAGGTAACTTCTATGTTGAGTTTGATCACCTGGAAGGAAACGGCTATACCTTCTACCCGAAAATGGGTGAATCCAGCAAGGAGAAATCGACTCCTCAGGGCACCAACCTGATTAAGGATTTAACCATTGATCATCTGCAGCTGTATAAAGATTTTAATATTAGCGGGGACAAATGGATCCGTGTAAAAATTGCCGCCAGTAAACCGGTTCATATCTCCGGTCTGCAGCAGGACGCTTCTGTGATCAATGCGGATGCCAAGTTCAGTAACCTTGCATTGAAAGAAAAACAGAGCAGTGACTGGCAGAAACAGTTTCAGCAAATGTCTTCAACCATTGAGCTAAATCATGCAAAAATTAAAACGCATTACCTTTTCCAAGAGAAGATTGTGATGAACGGAATGAAAGTTACGGTGGAACGCATCAACAAACCAGCCAATTAACAACAAGGAGGAATAAAGATGTCAGTTAGACAATGGAAACATGAACGCCCTTTTACCGGGTCACTGCTGACCTTGATATCTGGGGCATTGATCCTGTGGGTGCCCTTGAATCTTATTGTGAAAGCTTTCCTGCCAGGTACTGTCTCTGTAATTGGCATTTTATTTGGCGGCATGATTCTTTTGCTCGGTGTCATGGCACTGATTTTTCCCCAGTTCTCCAAACTGCTGGGGATTATAACCATCTTTTTATCCATATTGTCCGTGATCGGAGCTCTGGGTGGGTTTCTCATCGGAACATTACTTGGTATTACCGGGGGATCCCTGATGATTGCCTGGAACCCTCCTGCCCCTCTTCAGAAGAATGATGAACAAAGTGATGCTTATACCGGCTATGAGTCTCCTGAACTGGTAGAAGCGAAATGAGGATGCGAGCATTAAAAGGCTTGACCTGTTTGCTTGTTATGGCCTTGCTCTATGTTCCAAATCACGCACAAGCGGCAGCAAGCGGGCAAAATGACGAAGGGTTTGTGGTCAGCGCAGATCGGGTGGAGGGCGGAATCATGCTCCCTCAAGTAGTGATGGGAGAAACGTCATCAGCAAAATCAAAACCCATGATCCGCTTTCAATACCGTAATGCCACACTGTATGGTATGAAGCTTACAAAGGTACTTTCGACCGATGAAGGGCCGGTCACTGTAATTATGCAGGCACACGGACCTGTTCATATGACAAATATGACCGCTGATGCTTCGGCATTTTCACTAAAGGGAGCATGCCTGACCGCAGGAAAACCAATCCCCGACCCAGGACTTAAAAAGGTAACCATGCTCATACACAAAATGGAAGCCTCAAAAGGAGAATTGGACAGACTGACGCTTACTACGGTAAAAGGCAATCATGGACAACAGCGGCCAGCTGCTCCGAAAGTGCTTCAGGACCTTGCCTCGCTTCCCTTATTGGAAGTGAAAGAAGCCGTCAATAAGCTTATGAACGGCCATCTCCCGCTGACCTGCGAAGACCAAAAAGAGGACAAAGAAAAATCGCCTGAAAAGCCTGCTTCACCTTCGGATGAGATAAAAAAAGCACTTCCCAGGCTGTCAAAGGATCCTATAAAAAAAGCTGAGAAAAAACCGGACAAAAAGCAGGAGAAACCTGATGCCGAACACATTGTAAAGCACGTTAAAAAACCATTGGAAGATGTGTCCGACCCGGTAAAACACGTAAAAAAACCACTGGAGCATGTAACCCATCCAGTTAAACAAGGTGTAAAAAAAGAAATTACAAAAGTGCCAAAAGTCATTGATAAAACAAAGGAAACTGCCAAAAAGGAGAAGAAAAAAGTCAAGAAAACCATACAACAAACGAAACAGCAGCTTTGCCAGAAGGCAGGGATACTGAATGGATCTGTACCTAAAAAGCTTGGTCTTAACTTCATTGATGAGGCCCAAAAAGAAAAAATTCCGCTCACTGGCCTCTGTCCAACTAATGAGTCTGCGACCAAACAGCTTAAGCTTGTTCAGAGTCAGCTATTAAAGAACCTTCACTTATCTTCCCTGAACAAAGATCAGCTCGCCGATCCTGACCTGTTAAAAAAGATGGAGAAGGAGATGGAGAGTCACTCCTCACTCAAATTTCTGCCTGATCTTTTAAAACCATTGGACGGCCTCTTTTCATAATAGAACCCAGCAGCCTGCACTACATTCCAGGCTGCTTTTTCTCCTGGCATTAACAGCGTATGGAAGTTAAAATAAAACAAATGATATAGAGCAGGAGGAGGTACAGTGTACAAGATTGATAGAAACATTACAGGCCTAGATTGGAATGAGGTATTGTCCATCTACCACGCTGTAGGCTGGACCCGGCATACCCTTATAGCTTTGCAAACTATATACAGCAACAGCAGCCATGTTGCTGCAGCCTACGCTGACAGCCGGCTTGCAGGCCTTGGGAGAGCACTGTCTGATGGCGTGTTCAATGCAGCCATTTATGACGTGATCATTCACCCGCAATTTCAAAGAAAGGGAGTTGGGAAGCTCGTTTTGGAGGACCTTCTTAATCAGCTTAAGGACATTTCCTGCGTGCATTTAATTTCCACAACGAGTAATGAACCGTTTTATGAAAAAGCAGGACTGAAAAGCGCAAAAACCGCCATGGCGCGCTACCTGAACAAAGATTTGGAAGCTGAGTATCTAGTAGAAAAATAGACAAAAAGGATTCACAACTCTCTGTAATTTCCTGCTCAATAATCCCTTTGCTTATGGTAAATTAATAGGGACATAAGATACAGGAGGTAATCAGGTATGAATCCATCCCTCAAACGTTTTATCCTAATTGGAACACTTGAAGGCATCTCGTTTCTTGTTTTGCTTGCCATTGCCATGCCGCTCAAATACTTTGCCGATCTTCCACTGGCTGTTACCATTGCCGGTTCTCTACATGGGCTGTTTTTTGTTCTTTATCTGATCGCACTGGCTTATGCCACATTTAAAAACCGTTGGTCATTCCCTCTCGTCATAGGAGCCCTTGTTGCTTCAGTCCTTCCCTTCGGTCCCTTCGTTTTTGACTCCTATTTGAAAAAAAACGCATAAAAAACCAGGCCTTTTTCTTTGATCGGTTCAAAGACGGGCCTGGCCTTCTTATCTTTTATTTACAGGATAGTTCCAAGAAAATCTTTTGTACGCTGATGCTTCGGCTGGGAAAAAATATCGCTCGGTGTACCCTTTTCTACAATTTTGCCGTCATGCATGTACACCACAGTATCGGCCGCTTCTCTTGCAAAGCCCATTTCGTGTGTTACGACGAGCATGGTCATTCCTTCTTTCGCCAGATCCTTCATCGTCGACAGCACTTCACCAACCAATTCGGGATCGAGGGCCGAAGTCGGCTCATCAAACAACATGATTTTTGGCTTCATGGCGAGTGATCTTGCAATCGCCACCCTTTGTTTCTGGCCGCCGGAAAGCTTTGATGGATAAACATGTTCCTTGTCCGCCAATCCCACTTTCTTTAAAAGCGCTCTACCTTCCTCGATCGCCTCTTCTTTTGGAATCTTTTTGACCATTACCGGGGCTTCAATCACATTTTCCAATACCGTCTTATGAGGGAAAAGGTTAAAATGCTGAAAGACCATTCCCACTTCCTGACGCACTTTGTTCAAATCCGTTTGATCTGGTTCAATTACTTTGCCATCAATAGTTATCGTGCCGCTCTCCTTGTACTCCAAATAGTTTAAACAGCGGAGCAATGTGCTTTTACCTGAACCACTGGCACCAATTAAAACCACAACATCCTGCTCATGAACTTCGATATTCACATCCTTTAGAACATGCAGTTCACCAAAGGACTTATTCAAGTTGTTAACGTTTATCATTACTTTTCTCTGTTTCACACTCGTTCCCCCCTACTCGTCTCCTCCGGCAATTTTCCCTTCCAGTTTATTAACCAAAAGGGTGAACAACAATACCAGTACCAGATAGTAAATCGCCACTATTAAAAGATACGTCATTTCTTCAAACGTTCTTGACCCCTGGGTGGTGGCCACATTAAACAATTCTGAAGACGAAATAAAGGCGGCCAATGATGAATCCTTCAGTCCGATGATAAACTGGTTGCCAAGCGGAGGCAGTGCGCGCCGGAATGCCTGAGGAAGCACAATTCTCCTCATGGCAAGTGCCGTGCTCATGCCAAGTGACCGTCCTGCTTCGAGCTGTCCTTTATTAATGGACTGGATGGAGCCCCTGAAAATCTCGGCGATGTAGGCACTGTTATGCAGCGCCAAACCCAGTGTTGCACACCAGTAAGAAGAAATTCCAAGTTCTGCTAAACCGAAATAAAAGAAGAAAATCTGTACGATCAACGGCGTACCCCTGATAATCGCTATGTACACGTTGGCAATCCAGTTAAGAATTTTGCTGTTTGACAGCTTAAAAAAGGCAAACAGCAATCCGACTATCGTACCAATTAATACGGAAACCACCGTAATTTGTAAGGTAAGCAGCAATCCTTTCATAAAGAGCGGATAGCTGTCGATAAATACTTCGAAAAAATGTCTAATCTTGGTTCAGCTCCTTTTGAAAGAAAAGAATGTGCAGTGTAACACACATTCTTCATCGATTTTATGGTTTTTTTGTAATATCGGTTTTCAGGTATTTTTCGCTTATTTCTTTCAATGTTCCGTCTTTCCTTAATTGTTCCAGCGCTTTGTTGATCGCTTTTAACAGCTGCTTGTCTTTCTTTGATACCGCAATCGCTTGTTCGCTCGTGCCAAGCGTTTCTGCTTCCTCTACTTTAAAGCCTTTTGCAATAGCCTGTTTGCCGGTAATGGAGTCCGTAATGACACCATCATGCTTCTTTTCACTTAAGGCACGCAATGCGGTTACATCGCTGTCATATACCGATATGTCTTTGGAGTATTTTTGTGCTTCACTTTCGTATGTAGAGCCTTTCGCTACAGCGATATTCTTGCCTTTAAGGTCGTTTACATTCTTAATGCCGCTGCCCTTTTGAACAAACAAAACCGGTCCGGAATAATAATACGGTGTACTGAAATTTACCGCTTTCTTTCGTTCAGGAGTAATAGTATGGCTGGCAACAGCTGCATCAAACCGGTTGGTCTTAACCGCCGTAACAATTCCATGGAATTTCTGCTTGTCCACTTTTGCCTTCAATCCCATTTCCTTGGCAAGAGCCTTTCCAACTGCAACATCAAATCCATCAAGCTTACCATTCTTGTCTGAATAGCTGAACGGATAGAACTCGCCTGAGACGACAAAAGAAAAAACGCCATCTTCTTTAAGTTCCACCTCATCCCCACTCTTCGTTGTGGATGTCGAGGACCCGCAGCCGGCAATCGACAAAATCATCGCAGCAATTAACAACATTGGCAAATAGAACTTTTTCACTGCTTTTCCCCCTTTTTTAATGTTTGATAGTTCTGACTAATTCAATGGTAACGTGTTGAATCTTCAAATACTAGCCACAAAAGTACTAGAGAGATTGTACTATCCTGGGTATATGTTCACCTCTGCTTTTTTTAGAACGCTTTGATCCTCAGATACCAAACAATAGTCCCATGAGATATTTACCCTAATTACCATGTAACTAATCGTAGGATTATTTCAAATTTTGTAGAATATATCAATAATTCACTTTGTTTAAAGGGAGGGGTGCGAAAAATGATGGGGGATCATCCAAAAGTTATCCTTCTTTCGGAGTATAAAAAGAAGAAACGAAAAAAACGGGGAACCCTTGGTTCCACCCGCTTGCTTCTCCGGTCTACCTTGCTGTTTATGAGTGTAAGCTTTCTGGTGTTTGCCATTTTTATGTGGCAGGACTATAAACGCACCACTCTATTTTCTCACAATCCCAATGAAATTTTTAAAGTACTGGATCAGCAGGATTCAAAAACATTATCTTCACCCGCCAAAGAAAAAATTTCGTCCATTGCCTCAAAGATCGAAGGACTGGAGTATTTGGCTGTTTTTTCACAAAAACCAGTCAAAGGAGATGAAAGCACCACTTCTCCCATCTATGTATTTTCAAAAGCAAAAGGAAAAGTCGATAATACTCTTAATCTCGGAGATGGAAATTGGCATATTGAATATAAGTTCAAGAAGCCTCAAAATCATTTTTTATGGGATATTTTTCTCGTTGTATTCATTTTTTTCTGCTTCGTTTTCTTCGGTTTATGGATGATCATTGGCTTCAAATATCCAAAAGGCATGAGTCTTGCCAGCCGTATGATGTATATAAAATAAAAACAGAGCGCCAGGATGCCGGCACTCTGTTTCTTTTATATTTTGCTCAAATCGTTAATGGCTTCTTGAACCGACAAATAGGTTTTCAAGGAATACAATTCATGGCTGGTGCCTGCTTTCATGGCAAGTTGTGCAGAAATACCGGTTAGTACAAGGTCCGTGCCAAGCAGTTTAATAAGATGATGCAGTTGAAAAATCAGGGATGAAGTGTGATCATCAAACATGCCCAATCCAGAAAGATCCAGTATTAAATATGTAGCATGTCTTACATTTGTGTCAGAAACAACGATTTCGGTGATCTTTTCAAACCGTTCACGGGATAGGTTTCCGATCAATGGAAGAACCAGCGTATTATCTGTAACAGGAACAAGAGGTGTGGACAAACGGTCAATTTCCTTTAATGTTATTTCCAGCCTCTCCTGATACTCTTCCTGTTTAGTGATATCATTTTGAATGCCGATGAAATAGTACTTTCCCTCCTCTTCCATATAAAAGGGATCGATCGTTAAATCGTTCCAAAATGGCGTGCCGTCTTTCCGGTAGTTTCTCAGTTTAATGGAAATTTTCTTCTTATCCTGCAAGGCTTCTTTTATTTCCCTGACAGAATCTTTATCCGTATCTTCCCCCTGAAGAAAGCGGCAATTTTTCCCGATCACTTCTTCATACTCATAACCAGCCATGGACAGGAAGCCTTCATTAACATAAATAATGGGATTATCGGAGAGCGATGGGTCGGTAATAGTAATGCCCACTCTAGTAAAATCAAGGGCTTTTTCAAGCAATGACACCTTTTCCTTAAAAAGATTCAGATTTTGTTTCAACACATCCTCTCCCTTCTGATACACCGTTCTACTAATTTAGGGCCATTATATCATTATTCTTCCTTGTTTCCTAACTTCCCCCCCTTATCCCCCATTTGTTGAAGAACCCGCTATTTATTTCCCGGAAAATGACGAAAGGTTGCCCTTACAAATCACGTGATCATCTGTATACTATAAACAGGAGGGATGAACCATGAGTAAAAGCAAAGCCAGGAAACTCCGAGACCGGATGATCAGGGAAGGAAAAAGGAACCCTTCGGATAACAGGGGAATTTATGCCCTTGCCGATCTGCGGACCAGAAAAACGAAAACCAAACTACAAAAGAAGATGCAAAACAAACACAAAGGCCGATTATCAGGTTATGGACAAGCTGATAATCGGCCTTTATTTTATTTAATCCTGTCCACTCGAACTAAAAGGCCTTCAGGCGTACGGCCGAAAACGTCGTATGCCATGGAAAGGAAAGCCGAAAAGTCCAACTCCCGGATGCAGTTCGCCTGCAAAAAAAGGGAACACGACACGGCTGGCTTCCGCCTCTTTCACGTTCAAGGGTATAGCCATATAGAGATTTTCACTATCATAGGAACTTAACAGTCCAGAATAGACCTCTCCATCCATCATTTCCAGTTCACTGTACTGTCCCATATATTGCCGGCATAGAAGCAAATAGTGATAAGGTTGGTGGGAGCCCGCTTTTTGGAGGGCAGCGGGAGGAACAGCATTCATTGTTGGCTTTAGGTCTTTGTCCAGATTCATGTTCTATCTCCTCCTTTGTACATACCATCTTATTCCGCTTATTCAGGATTGCACCGCTTATCCACCCAACTTTGCAAAAAAAAGCTGCCAGATTCCAGCGTGCGCTGGTTACTGACAGCTTTTTTTAGTGGCCGTTATGCTTCAAGAACTTCAATAACTTTCTTTGCTACGCTTAAGCTTGACTGCGGATTCTGACCGGTAACAAGCTTTCCGTCAGCTACAGCAAAATCCGCCCAGTTCTCTCCTTTTACAAATTCTGCTCCCAGTTCGCGCAATCTCGTTTCCAAAAGAAAAGGCACCTCTTCGGTAAGATTCATTTCCGCCTCTTCCGAATCGGTGAACGCCGAAACCTTTTTCCCTTTTACAATTGGAGCCCCGTTTGCGCAGGCAGCCATGACCAGTCCGGAGGGACCGTGACATACAGAACCAATTACCTTATCATCTTCTGCAAATTGACAAACAACGACCTGGAGATCGTGGCTGTTCGGAAAATCAAACACGGTTCCATGTCCTCCCGGAAGAAAGATCGCATCGAATCCATGGGCATCATCTCTCGTTAATGGAGGCGTATCTTTCAAAATGGCTTTTGCTTCCTCAAATTGTCCTGTATCCCCTTCAAGACTGTTGGGATCCAATGGAACATCGCCTCCAGCGATGCTTGCCACTTTGATCTCATAGCCCTGTTTTTTAAATTCATTGTATGGAACGGCAAACTCTTCAAGCCACAAACCCGTTTTGTGATCTCCGATGGTACCATGACTGGTTACAACAAACAGTATCTTTTTGGATGACATTTCACTTCACTCCTTTTTAATTTCATCTGCACCCGTATTTATTCCTTACTTTCCCAAATGATAAACATCCGACACCCATCCCATAGGGCTGCAGGTCCAATCCCTTGTCCTTTCATTCACATAAACTATCAAAAAAGCAGAATGAGGAACAAGCATGAAGTTTAAATTTGGAAACAGCACCACCGATGCGAAACGATACAGCACGTTTCAGAAAAAACTGGCCATCACCAAAGAAGCTGACTTGAACAGTCCAAGTGACTTTCTTCCGCCTAATCAAGAAATCCCCCTCCTGTCAGTGCATTTTACACAGTTGTCCAAAGGAAACAAGGTAGAAATCGAAGCATCGGCCGGATGGACGGCGGGCTTTCCGTGTGAACCTGCAACAATAAAGCTCACGGTAAGGCGAAATCCTGACATCCTTGTGGCAGAGACAGAGGATAGCACCCAGGATCTTCAGATGCAAAAGACGACGGCACTTACAGGCTCTGAAACCCTGAGCGATAATGCTGAATTGGCTATTTACACCTTATACGCATCAACCGAGCAGGCACAGAGAATCCGGATGAGCGGCAGCTTCCGTCTTCGTGCCGTTGTGAGGCTGAACATTTAAAAAAGCAGCAGGCCGCCAGCCTTGCTGCTTTTACTCATTTACGCTCAAGAGCATACAAATCATCTTCCACTGCCCCAAGCCGGTCTCTGACCACATTCAATGAATCTTTGATTCCCTGATTATAAAAGTGCTGCCCCAGCTGTGAGGAAAAAAAATCCAACACATTTTCTGCCGCGATCTCTCCGATTTCTTCTCCTCTTTCGTCATAGAAAAACTGCTGAATATCCCGGATTGCCTGATCCTTGTGTTCTTTTTTCCATTGTATAAGCATAATACCGCCTCCCCTATTCTTTATCAGTGTATCATTCTTCCTGTGTGTCTCCCATTCATTCTTAAAAAAAGAAGCCCGCAGACCCATGCTGCCGGCTTTCCTTTCTCACTTGCCTTTTGCAAGCAGAATCATGTCTTTGAATTTTACTTTTCCGCCGTAATGCATGACCCCATGCACATAAATTCTTCCTGCCAGCCGGTTGATGAACAACAAGGAGATTAACAGGATGGCAATGGTGATGATCACTTCAAGTGTACCTGCCTCACCCGCTACGATTCTTGAAAATGTAACAATCGGTGAGAAAAAGGGAATGTACGAGCTGACCACAACGAGCGTTGTCGAAGGATCGAACAGCGACCGCATTCCGATGAAGAATGCCCCCATAATAAGCATAATGATTGGAAACTGTGAGGCGCCCAAGTCTTCTGTGCGGCTGACCATGGAACCGACAGCAGCATACATCATCGCATACAGAAGGTATCCCAATATGAAGTAAGTGATAAACGCGGCAATGACGCCAGGGGTCAGGTTGGACAGATCGATTCCCGATCCAAAAATGGAAAGCTCGTTGGTATCGAGCCAGCCGATGGCATAAGCGATTAATCCGGCTGCAGCAATAATTGCGAGTTGAACGATAGCTCCCGTTAAAATGGCGGCAATTTTTGCATACATCATCAAAATGGGCTTCACTTTCGGAATCATGATTTCCATAACCCTTGAGGATTTTTCTGCAGCGACCGCGGTGGCGATCATTTGTCCGAATGCAATAATAAACAGATACATAAAGAAAACAAACACATAAACGATTCCAAACGTATTACTGGTATCCTTTAGAACCTCTTCTTTCACCTGCACGGTTGAAAGGAGAGATGTGGCGGTTTTCGGATTGATTTTATTTTTGGCAATCGTGTCAGCAATATACGATTGCTGCAGTGCTTGTGAAACCACGGGTACCGCTTCATTGTTCGGGAAGTTTTTATAGATATACGTCAGGGCCGGGACCCCTTTTTGCTCGCGGACAAGCAACAGTCCATCCAGGTCACCTTTTTCCACCTTTTTTCGAAACTTCTCTTCCTCATCCTTCTGTGCTGATCCCAGCTTTGTCTCATCTAATGTTTTGTTCAGGGCGTTGACGTTTATGTTACTTTCCGTCTTATTGATTACGGCAATGGTATCTTTATTCCCGCTGTCATTCTGATTCGCCCAATTGGAGTAAGCAAAGAATGCCAATATGGCGACAAAGATGATCGCCGTTGAGATTTTAAATGCCTTTGATTTCAAGTTTTCTTTTAAATGGAATTTATAAATTGCCGCAAATTTTTTCATCTTACTTCACCTTCTCCAGGAAGATTTCGTTCAATGTAGGTTCAAGCATTTTAAAATAACGAATCGGGATATGGGCCGAGTGCAGCCGGCTAAACAATTCAAACGCTTCTGACTCATCCCGCACCTTAAGCTTTACCTCATTGAGTGTTTTCTCGAATACAATTTTCCACTCCTGGAGCTTGTTTTCAAGCTCCCCATCGTTATGAAGAGTCAGATTTCGGTAGCCATAATTCTGCTTAATTTCACTAAGGTTGCCTTGGATTACCGTCTTACCGTCCTTCATCAGACAGACCTTTTCACAAAATGTTTCAATCTGCTCCATGCGGTGAGAGGATAGGATAACCGTTTTTTTCATTTTAACCTGTTCCTCAATAATGGACGCCAGCATATTGGCATTTACTGGATCCAGGCCGCTGAAGGGCTCATCAAGAATGAGCAGTTCCGGGTCATGAATAAGGGTGGCGATCAGCTGGATTTTCTGCTGATTGCCTTTTGATAAGTCAGAGGCCTTTTTTTCTTTATGCTCCTGGATTTCTAATTTTTCCAGCCAGTAGTCAATTGCCTGATTAGCGCTCTGCCTGTCCATCCCTTCCAGCTCTGCAAAATACCGAAGCTGATCGGATACCTTGCTTTTTTGGTACAAGCCCCTTTCCTCCGGCAAATATCCGATCGAAATCTTTTCTCTGTCCAAGGGAGCTCCCTCCCAATAAATTTCCCCAGCATCCGGTACAAGAAGACCCAATATCATTTTAATCGTGGTCGTCTTGCCTGCTCCATTCCGTCCAAGAAGTCCCAGCACCTGACCCTTGGGCAGATTCACTGTAAACTCGGAAACCGCATGCGTTTTTCCAAATGATTTGTCTACATTCTTCAGATTCAGCGACAAAAAATAACCCCCTTATGTACTGCAAAAGTTACCATTCTAGCATATTGGCAAAATACGCCTTATATTCTCTCATACAAAAATGGAAATATCAAACAGTCCTTGTTTAAAGCTGACTTCACAACACAAAAAAACTGCTCTCCCTTTAAGAGAAAGCAGGATTCTTTTAAACTTCAATTGGTGATCGTGAATTGCTCTTCTTCAGTCGATCCTTTTAATGCTGTGGTTGAAGAAAGGCCCCCTGAAATTGCCTGAGCCACTTCATCAAAGTAGCCTGTACCTACTTCTCGTTGATGGCGGGTAGCCGTATAGCCATCCTTTTCACTGTCAAACTCTTTTTGCTGCAATTCCGAGTAGGCGGCCATTCCCCTGGTTTTATATTCCTTCGCAAGTTCGAACATGCCATGGTTAAGGGCATGAAAGCCTGCTAGAGTAACAAACTGGAACTTGTAGCCCATCGCTGCAATCTGCTGCTGGAAAGTCGCGATTGTTTCATCATCCAGCTTCTTTCTCCAGTTAAAGGAAGGCGAGCAATTGTAAGCGAGCATTTTACCTGGAAAACGTTCATGGATCGCATCTGCAAACTTTTGTGCCTCTTCAAGGTTTGGTTCCGATGTCTCGCACCAGATCAGGTCTGCGTATGGAGCATAGGCAAGTCCCCTGGCAATGGCTTGATCAATTCCGGCACTTGTTCTGTAAAATCCTTCCGCTGTACGGTCACCCGTTAAAAACGGATGGTCATACGCATCAACATCACTTGTAATCAGGTTGGCCGCATTGGCATCTGTCCGTGCGATGAGGATCGTATCCACACCCATCACATCAGCGGCAAGTCTTGCAGAAATCAGGTGGCGCACAGCCTGCTGTGTCGGCAGCAGCACCTTTCCTCCAAGATGGCCGCATTTTTTCTCCGAGGACAACTGATCTTCAAAATGCACACCGGAAGCTCCTGCTTCAATCATCGCCTTCATCATTTCAAAAACGTTAAGCGCACCGCCAAATCCGGCCTCCGCATCTGCAACAATAGGTACAAACCAGTCGGTGTCCGTTTTTCCCTCGGAGAATTCAATTTGGTCGGCCCGCTGCAATGCCTGGTTGATCTTTTTCACCACATTAGGCACACTGTTTGCCGGATACAGGCTTTGATCCGGGTACATGTGACCCGAAAGGTTGGCATCTGCCGCTACCTGCCAGCCGCTTAAGTAAATCGCTTTCAGTCCTGCCTTTACTTGCTGAACGGCCTGATTCCCTGTCAATGCTCCCAGCGCATGAACATAGTTCTCTTCCTGCAGTGATTTCCAAAGCCTTGCAGCCCCTCTTTTTGCAAGAGTATGCTCAATTTGAACCGAACCTCTTAATCTGGCAACGTCTTCTGCCGTATACGTTCTTTCTATTCCTTCCCACCGCTTGTCGTTCCAGTTCTCCTTGATTTGTTCAGCCGTTTCTTTTTGATTCATCATTTTTCACTCCTTATTTAATATAGCAATCATGTACCTCACAAACGTTCCATTAGCTCTTTAATCAATGATTCCGTTTCCGTTGCAACGTTTGCAGCATACGCATCCGTCACCCTGGCAATCCGGGCAATTCCCGTTCCTGTGCTTCCCTGAACCATTGCATTCCGTGCAAGTTTCCTCACCATGCCCCTGGCATCCTTTACAATCCATTTAACTTCCTCCTCTTCGTGTTTTTAGTCTGTTATAAAACAGTTTATTATCTTGTAAAATAATATATAACACAACGACAAGGATGTGCAACAATTTTTTATAACAAAATAAAAAATAGGCCATCTGTTCTATAACAGATGGCGTTTTGTGACAATCTTACTGTTTTTTCTTTTAAAAGTCGTTCGGATTGGGTCCGTTTCGATGATTCGTATTCAATGTGTCGATCTGTTCCATGTCTTCTCTGCTTAATTCAAAGTCAAAGATATCGCTGTTTTGATAGATTCTTTCCTTATTTACCGACTTTGGTATGGTGACGACACCATTTTGGAGATCCCAGCGGAGAATGACCTGTGCTACTGTCTTTTCATATTTTTTTGCCAGCTCCACTAAAACAGGCTCATCAAAGATTTCTCCCTTTAACAAGGGCCGCCATGCTTCAAGCTGAATATTTTTGTCCTTGCAATAAGACAGCAATTCTTTTTGGGTCAGACGGGGATGGAACTCTACCTGATTGACCATTGGCACAATTTCACAGTCACCGAGCAGGTCTTCCAGATGGTGGATTTCGAAATTGCAAACACCGATGGCCTTCACCTTCCCGTCTTTATAGAGATGTTCCAACGCTCGCCAAGTGTCTTTGTACTTGCCGGAAACGGGCCAATGGACCAGGAACAGATCCACATAATCGAGGGCGAGCTTCTTTCTGCTTTCTTCAAAAGACTGCAGTGTGGTTTCGTAACCCTGCTCCGTATTCCACACTTTTGTGGTAATAAAAAGTTCTTCCCTTGGAACACCCGACTCCATGAGGGCCTGTCCCACACCTTCTTCATTTTTGTAAAACGAAGCTGTGTCAATGCTTCTGTATCCCGCTTCGAGCGCATATTGAATGGCGTTAATGACCTCCTGGCCATCCTCCGCTTTATAGACGCCGAGCCCCAGCCATGGCATGCGAACACCGTTATGCAGCACGGTTGTATCTGAAATGCTTTTTATCATCTGTAACGCCTCCTTGAGATTATCGTACCACTCCACATGTTAAAAAGAAAAACCTCCCGTTTGTTCGAGAGGTTTTTCCGCCAGGAAAAAGTCGGAATAATAAAATAGGTTCAATTCATCCAATCATCCAGAAAAAACAGACCTTAAACAGAAGCAAGCTCCTTCGCTTTGTTTACTTTAAATTCCTGCTTGATGCCGGAGAGCACTTCTTCATCTGTCAGAAGCTTCAATGCGGTTAATGCCAGTGACTTGGCTCCGAGAATGAGTGCATGGTCTCCTGCCGGTGAAATGGCGGCCTCGCGAAACTCATCGGTATGTCCAACCAGGCTCTCCGGGCCAATCTGCAGATAAGGATGAATGGTTGGAACCACTTGACTGATATTGCCGGCATCAGTGGATCCCAGACCGCTTCGATGCGAACTGTCGACTTCAGCACCAAGGCTTTCGAGCTGTTCCTGAAATACTTTATCAAAGGAACGGTTCAATAAAAGGTTATCGACCTGATTTTGAAAGGCGATCACATTTAATGTTGCGCCTGTGGCAAGGGCAGCGCCTTCTGCAATCCCTTTTACCTTTTTCGTCACCTCATCCAGCTTGGCGCGTGTGGCGGCGCGAATGTAAAAACGCGCTTTTGCGTATTCCGGAACGATGTTCGGCGCATCTCCGCCATGAGTGATAATCCCGTGAATTTTCACATCATCCGGAACATGCTGCCTGAGAGCGTTGATTCCGACAAACAGCTGAATGACGGCATCAAGAGCGTTGATGCCTTTTTCCGGTGCGGCTGCAGCATGGGAAGGTTTACCAATATACTCAAAATCGAGAGGATCAACCGCCAGGGATGTTCCCGTGATACGGTTGGAGTTACCCGGGTGAAACATCAGGGCTGCATCTATGCCCTCAAGCAGTCCGTGTTTTACAAAACTGCCTTTTGCACTTCCGTTTTCCCCGCCTTCTTCAGCGGGTGTACCAAACACTTTGACTTCACCGCCAATTTCATGAATCACGGATCCAAGAGCAATCGCCGCAGCCGTACTTGAGGTTCCGATGATGTTATGGCCGCAGGCATGCCCAAGCCCCGGCAACGCATCGTATTCAGCCAGAAACGCAATCGTTGGACCGTCCAGTGCGGATTTCTTGCTGGCAACAAATGATGTTTCATGGCCAGCTACACCACGTTCTACCTTGAATCCCTCTCGTTCGAGCAATGAGGTCAGAAGCCTGGATGCTAAAATTTCCTCATTTCCGATTTCCGGATTTTCATGGATTTCATGCGAGGTCTCAATGTATGTTGCTGCATTTTCCTCTACATTCACAGTGATAAGCTCTTGAATTTCCTCTACAGTACGGCTGATGACAGTCATTTTCTCAGATCCTTTCTCTCTCTTTTATTCTCCTATTTCACTTAATGGGACGAACGTTGGGATGGTTGCGCCCTTATAGATTTCATTAATTTTCTTGGCAGTATCCTTGGATTGATAAATCTTCGCGATTTTCTTTAAGGTCTTATTGTTCTGATCTTCTGTTCGTACTGCAATAATATTGATGTACGGCTTAGCCGTCTTGCTTTCCAGATAAATCGCATCCTTCTTTGGATTCATTCCTGCGTCCACTGCTACCCCATTATTGATGATGGAAGCTGCCACATCCGGAAGCACGCGCGGTGTTTGTCCGGCAACCACAGGCTTAAGCTTTAAATGCTTCTTGTTCTCGACAACTTTTTTCAAATCTCCGTTGCCATCAAAATTCTTTTCGAGCTTGATGAGACCGGCGCTTTGCAGCAAAAGAAGTCCGCGGCCCATATTTGTCGCTTCATTCGGGAGGGCAATGGTTGCTCCATCCGGTATATCCTTGATGTCTTTGTATTTTTCAGAGTAAACGCCCATCGGCGCGATTACGGTTGTGGCAATCGGTGCTAAATCCAATTTATGTTCCTTTTTAAAGGAATTAAAGTAAGAAATGGTCTGGAACGAGTTTGCGTCAATATCTCCGTCCGCCAGGGCCTGGTTGGGACGAACATAATCAGAAAACTCCACAATTTCAAGATCGATTCCTTCCTTTTTAGCCTTTTCCGCAATGTATTTCCAGACATCACTGTCCGATCCACTAATGCCCATTTTTACTTTTTCCTCTTTGCTTCCGCCGCTGCATCCGCTTAAGAAAGCCGACAACAGCACCCCGATAACTAAAACGATAAGTGAATATTTTTTCATGATGTATCTCTCCCTTTTCTTTCGCTATCTTCTTCTTAATTTTCTTGAAATCACATTTCCTGAGCTTTGTAATCCTTGCACCAGGATAATGAGCAGAACCACCGTTACAATCATAACGTCCGTATCAAACCGCTGGTATCCGTAAGCAATAGCCAAATCACCAAGGCCTCCGCCTCCAACTGCACCAGCCATGGCAGATGCACCGACCAAACCGATGGTCGCGGTGGTCAATGACAGGATCAATGAACTGAAAGCTTCCGGGAGCAGGATGCGGAAAATGGTTTGCCAAGGCGTTGCACCCATGGCTTCTGCAGCCTCCACAATTCCCGGATCAATTTCCAGCAAGCTGTTTTCCACCAGCCGGGCGATATAAGGCCCTGCGTATACAATCAACGGAACGATCGCCGCCGCTGTCCCGATGGATGTTCCTACAACTAAACGTGTAAACGGAATGATGGCTACCATGAGAATGATAAACGGTATGGAACGGAGAACGTTCACAATGGCATTCAGCACATTAAACACAGGTAAATTTTCAAGAATGTGGCCTTTTCTCGTTACGACGAGAATAATACCGATCAGGATGCCGATCACTGCCGATGCCAATAATGAAACACCGACCATGATCAATGTATCACCGGTCGCATCCAGGATGTCGACCCAGAATGTACTCCAATCAACTGGCATGTTCAATAACCTCCCTTACTTCCACATCGCCCTGTCCTGCAAAAAAGACGGCCCTGCGGATTTCCAGTTCGTCCCCAATCAGCTGAACTACGAGATTTCCAAATGGAACATCCTGCAGTTCGGTAACATGTCCGTACAGCACGCTGACATCGACATCAAACTTTTTTGCAATTTGAGATAAAAGCGGCTGTCCTGTTGAAGCTCCTGTAAAAACAATCCGGAACACCTGATGATTTTTGTCCTGGTTCCTCAAGATGGTTTTCAGCGAATCAGGAAGTTCATCCTGAAGGACAGAGCTTACAAATCGACGTGCGGTTTCTGTTTTCGGCCGGGAAAAGACTTCAAAAACACTGCCCTTCTCGATCACTTTACCTTTCTCCATCACCGCGACCGAGCTGCAAATCTCACGGATCACATTCATTTCATGGGTGATGATCAGAATAGTGATGTGATATTCCTTATTGATTTTTTTTAATAGCTCGAGGATGCTTGATGTGGTCTGCGGGTCAAGCGCCGAGGTGGCCTCATCACAGAGCAGAACCTCCGGATCCGTAGACAGCGCCCGTGCAATGCCCACCCGCTGCTTTTGACCGCCTGACAACTGATCCGGGTATTTATGTCCATGTTCGGAAAGTCCGACAAACTCAAGCAGATTGTTTACTTTTTCTTTAATGACACTCTTCTTTTCTCCCTGGAGGTAAAGAGGCGTTGCTATGTTATCAAACACCGTTTTCGCATTCAGCAGATTGAAATGCTGAAAAATCATACCAATGTTTTTCCGTTTTTTCCGGAGCCCTTTCGGTGAAAGATCAGCCATGTTCTCTCCGTCCACCAGCACCCGTCCGGAGGAAGGCTTCTCAAGCAAGTTGACACACCGCAGCAGCGAGCTTTTCCCTGCACCGCTGTACCCAACCACTCCATAAATCTCTCCTTTATCTATTTCAAAGCTCACATTGTTAAGTGCTTTGACCTGGTTTTTGCCGCTCTCATAAATCTTGGTAACTTCCTCAAATCGAATCAATCGTGTGTTCCCCCTTCAAAACTGCTCCAACAAAAAAACCTCTTCTTGTGAACACAAGAAGAGGCCTGCTAATAATGATTAAAGCTTCTCTTCTTATCTCCCAAGCTCACTGCTTGACGGAATTGGCACAGTATTTCCGTTTGCCGGAAACCCGCTGCCGAGGCTTCAAAGGGCCAGTCCCTCCACCTCTCTGGATAAGAAAACCATTCAGTTTTTTTTTGCAATAAAAAATTCTCTTCCAAGACAAGAAGAGAATGTTAATTCCATAATAGAAATTTGCTCTTCTTATCTTCCAGGTTCTTTAGGGAACCTGGTGGAATTGGCACAGTGTTTTTTCAAAAAACGAAAAACCCGCTGCCGAGGTTTCAAAGGGCCATGTCCCTCCACCTCTCTGGATAAGAAATACGTCATATTTACTTGATGTGCTCTATCATATACCAGGGATTTCAATTTGTCAAATGTTTTTCCGAGCTATCCGCTTGGAATTGTTAGTATGTATTGCCCTATTCTAAAGCTTTACGGCATCCTTTTCAAGGAAAACCATTACACTTCCCTGCTCCACTTTCTGAACATAACGTTCCGCCGTTCGTTCGGACAAATCAAGGGACATTAAGAGCTCTTTTAAGTCTTCCTCTGAATCCTCCGAAAACATGGAAGCAAACGGCCCTGCGGCGAGGAGCGGCCCAATACCAGGAACGCCAAGACCCGGAACAGCAATGGCTCCGCCAATACCGGAAAGAAACCCGGCAATTGTGCCATAGGCTGCTTCGTTCACATCTTCATCCAAATGTTCTTCTGAAACGTTTGTCTTGTCAGCCACCCGATCCATCGTTCCATCGTCTTTAGCCAGGATGGATATGTCTTTGGCGTTGTACCCCTGGTCAACCAATGCTTGAATGCGATCAATCGCTTCGCTTTCTGAATCATATACCCCGATTACCATTTTACTCATTGCTTATCCTCCTTTATCCGTATGGCTCTCTTATTAGTAATTACCCTAACCCCACTTCACTAAACAATCACAAAAAAACTCCTTATCGGAGTTTTTTTGTTGACGGGTTCAGGACAGACCAGCCCGTTCAAAAATATGTTCTTTTTGATCAGCTTCGTACCTGCTGTCCCCAAGGACCAGTCCCTGAATCAGTGTATCCGCATCCTCATAGGGACTTTCGCTTCCGTTATAGATGGAAAGCGGCACAAAATATCCGTCTTCAATCGCTTGTTTTACCGTGTCGTATAACGGTTCAATTCCGCCTGACGACTTCCAGGATACATATTTGACTACCCTTTTCCCAAGCTGCTCAGTGATGCTGTCCTTCAAAAGCAGAGCCGCCGTCGAACCATTGACCCTGTAATTTAAATCAAACGCGATCTTTCTTCCATCCGGCGTAACAGCAATATCAAAACCGGCAATTCCCCTGTAGCCTCTTTTACAGCCCTCTTCCATAATTCGCCTGCCGATTTTAATGACTTCGCTATCGGGTTCGGAATCTTCGTCCACCCAGTTTCCTTTATATTTTGCGTTTTCATCAATATTTTGAACGGTACTGCCAAGGTAAATCAACTTCTCATCAAATGTACAAGCAAACTGAACGCAGTAATTGTGTTCAATTTCCAAATACTCTTCGATTACGATGCCTTCACAGGTTTCAAAAAACTTCTCAGCCTTTTGGATATCTTCATCAGTTCTGCAGATAAACACATCAAAGCCTGCCGCATTTGCTTCATTCGTCGCTGCTTTAACAACACATGGAAACGAAAAAGCTTCGAGATGTTCATGAAGCTTTGCAGCTGTGGTACTCACACGCTTTGGTGCATGCCCTTCCGGCACCAGCTCTTCAAGATTTGCTTTATTATTCAAATACTGAACCAGCTTCGGGTCGATCCAGTAGTTTAGAGCTGACATTTCTTCTTCAGGATGAATATGCTGGACCACCATCCGTTTCCGTTCGTCCTCAAGCCGTTTGAACAAATTGCGGTAATCTTCTTCAGTGGAGTAATAATGCATGGGAAACCGAAGCTGCAGTCCGGCCCTCTCATATAGATCTGTCGCCTGCCTGGTTGTTACGGACCGGCTGCAAATAACCGGCATATCTCCCATTACAGCAAACTGGCTGCCAGTTAATAAATCAAGCTTGACTGGACAATCCGGGATCCATTTATTATGGGCAAACGATGGCCTGGGGTTAAAAATCAAGTCAGGCCCATAAATTTCTGAAAAGGTGTAACGCGGAACAATGATGGGTTTACTTTTCTGCATGCATTTGTACCTCCTGATCATGCCTCAATTACATGTTCAATACCTTTTTTATCATACCCTTAAACTCCATTAAGCTTGCGATTTAATCAGCAAGCAAAAATCAGCTTACTGTACTTTAACACAAAAAACCCCCTGCTCGGGATTTTTTGCCGAAACAGGGGGTTTCCTTCTTTTATTTGGTAACATTATCCGAAAAGAGGAGCAAACATCATGGTCACAAACATTAACGTTAAATACATAATGGAAAACTTGAACATTTTCCCGGACCAGACCAGTTCGCTTTCTTTTTCTCTAAATTTAAAGGATTGAATGGCACGGAACAGGAAGACTGCTCCCAAAATGCCTGCCACAATCAAATACCAGATGCCCAGAACATTAAAGAAATACAGAAGCAACGAAGCTGCAACAGCAAACACGGTATAGATTAAAATATGAACCTTTGTTTGCTTAAAGCCTACCTTGTTTGGCAGCATAGGCACGTTGACACTCTTATACTCTTCGGCACGCTTCATCGCAAGAGCAAAGAAATGAGGCGGTTGCCATGCAAACATGAAAACAAACAGAAGCAATGCAATCAAATCAAATTCTCCGGTTACAGCCGTATAGCCGATAATCGGCGGAGTAGCGCCTGAAATACACCCAATTTCCGTGTTCACAACGGTTACCCGCTTGGACATTGTATACACAAAACCGTAAAATACAAATCCTATAAAACCAATCAGTGCAGCTATTGGATTAACCATCAGGCCAAGAATTAATTCGCCAATCACGATCATTACAATGGAAAGCAAAATAGCATTCCGTTTTGGAATTCTTCCATTGGTAATCGGGCGGTTTTTTGTCCGTTCCATGTGCTTATCGATATCCGCATCGTAAACATTGTTAACAATGGCAGATGATCCGATAACAAAAACAGTTCCGAGAACGGTCCAAAAGAACAACTCCCATAAACTGAGGCTAGATGACAAGTTTCTCGCACCGATACAAAAGCCGGCTATGGTTCCCAACAAATTTGAAGTGATAATACCAGGCTTTGTAATTTGTATATAGTCTTTAAAAATACTTGGAGCAGCATTTTCACCCATTAAGATCACCATCTTTTCATATCTATCATTAGTATGACTCTATTTTAACAGAACTAACACATGTTTGTGATAAATGTCACATTAAGTTCTTACAGTGTTCAGAAAACGTTCAAATTATGCCGGTAAAAGCATAAAAAAAGACAGCACCGCGCTGCCAGTTATGTTTTTATCTAGTGGCGGCCCCGGCAGGAATCGAACCTGCGACGCACGGTTTAGGAAACCTAAAGTACCACCGTATATACCGAGTTCTTCCGTATTGCTGTGCGTTAGCCTATCCGAAGACATCTAACGGTTCAGTTGTAATCGCACGTTTTCTGCTATCGACTTGTTAATTATAACCGTTTGTCCACGCAATTACAATCGAGTAACTTCGGTAATGTCTGAAAAATTTATTCGCGCAATATCTTCGCCTTTGGTGACGAGGCGTAATTGCTTATTATGTACGTCAAGATAATGTATATGACCGTTTATAGTTTCGTTGCACCCCGCTTTATAATACGTAATCTTAACCGCGGTATTGAACTCCATCGCTACGTATATAGTTTCGTTTATTTCCTCGAGTTGTTGTTCATCGAGTACTGGCCGCTCGATTCTCGTTATGTCCCAATCAAATTCGCGCAGAGCTTTTACATGTTCGGGTAACATTAAAGAAGTCCATTTGATACCGCCGCGATCCTTTAACATAGTAAACCACTCCTTTATTCCATAATATTACCGAACGCATGTTCTTGTAAACAAATAAAAAAAGAACGCCCTATTAAGGCGAACTTCTTATTGGAATTGTGGAAAACGAGCCTCCAACCCATTATCTGATTTATTTTCAGAACCACTTTCAGAACCCTCATTAGGTTGGCTAGCATCGGCCGTATTGGTATTATCTATTCCTGACTCTTCATCCGCCTTTTCTTCCATTCCTCTTAGAGACTGAATAAAGTATGAATAATTGGTATTTTGCCGCATTTCTAAATTGTAAGTTAAGAATAAGGCCCAAATCTGGTCCCATAATTCGTCATCACAATTTACCACATTCAAATAAAGTTCTTCCTTTGCTTCCTTACTGTCAATTGCAAAACCATGCGAATAGTAAGACTCACTTAATTTCCCCACTGTACTCTGCAGTTCTTCTGCGGTATTATTTTTCAGCATACCATTTTTCAACAGCAACTCAGCATACTGCTTGGACATTTTTACAGCCCGTTCATAGATTCCCACGATAAATGGGTTAAGTTTGTCTATAATGGGCATTAATACATATGATGTAGCCTCCGGTGAGTCTGTGGTTTTAAACCTCTCTTCAACAAAGTCAACACAGTCTCTGATAGACTGAGTTGCGCCCCATCTTTCACTTGTTTTGTCATAGATCTGCGGATCTATTGGACCTAATTCTGAAGGTGCACCCATAACAATTTCATCAGTGCCTATTGCCAAGAGTGTGGCAGCACTTTTTGCCATGAAAGGTACAATAACAGATAGCTTTTGCTCACAGTGCTCTCTACACATTTTAACAATTTTAAAGGCTGCGTCAGGATCTCCACCAGGGCTAGACAAGAAAATATCGAGATTTTTCACTTTACCAATCTTCTTTAATTCATTGTAAATTAAAGGTACATGGTTGTATGACATAGAATCATCATGCACATAGATCAGTATAGTGGAATCTCGATCTCGTTCAATCTTTTTTATTATGTTGGTTCTCATCTTTTCAAACACTCTCGTTACCCCTCGCTCAATACTTTAATAAAGTTCTAAATTCTTGTATCTTCTCTTGTTCTCTGAGGTGTTTTGAATCTGCTTGATTAGTGTGATTAATCCCTTTAACTTTGCTAAAAGTTGAAGAGGCCTCTCGGACATTTTTGAGTATTTCAGCTGGTTTTTTATATTTCTCTAAAACTTGCGTCATTTTACTCATCCTCCCAAATTCTACCCAGTACCGGGTCGTTAATTTCATATTACCCCAACTTTCCATAAATGAAAATAAATTTATATGAAATTTATTCAGATTTTCCCATATTATGTATACTTTATTAGCATTACCCTCCTGGGAATAACTATACAAATGACTCAAATGCGAAAATAGCCACTCTGACTTCAAAAGTGAAAGCGGCTATTAAACAAGACTTAATTAAAGCATGGAAAATAAAAGTAAGCATGTTGTCACTACTTTTAAGAGAAACAATTCTTAATTCAACAATTCTTCTAGCCTCGCCAACTCATCCGCAATCTCCTGTTTGGTTGCGCGTTTAGGCGGCGCTTCCGACAGGTTCACGATCTCCTGACGGCTTACCAGACGCCCAGACAGCTTATAATAAAGTTCGAGTCCTTTAATCGAAGGCAGTCCGTTGTTTGAGGTTCCTTCGATTAGCTTTATGAGTTGAGCGTCCGCTGTAGCGCGATAAGAATCGAGTGTTACATCTGCCAACGCGTTCATGTATTCGATAAACTTTACGTCCTTTTTACGCCAATTCCACAATTGAACGCGAGATATACCGATTTCTTCCGCAATGGTGTCCTGTGTACGCCTTTCTTTACCGGCAAACTCGTTATTAATCAATAACTGCGCCGCGAGTAACTGTTGCTCCGTTAATCCTTGCTTTAGTTCATCCATCGTTTTCATGCTTTCGCCTCCTAAATTAAATGCCGGATTGATTCGTAATGCCTCCGGTATCTTTTCGTTATCTGAATAAATTCCAACGGTTCGTACTTAATGCTGGTATGACCGTCGCTCATTAGCTGTATGTCAAGGTATATCATTTCCGCGATATAGTCCGGATCTACTCGTTCACCTACAGCGATTGCCGTATTCACAGCGTCCATTTGCCGCAATATATCGATGACAGCAACGCCTGTACCCGCAAGTAATACGTCATCACACATCGTCAATAGTTCGCCGATCTTGCGGTACTTTTCGAGTTTGGCCGTATTGATCGGATAAAGTTGGCCTGTACCCATCAGCAATTTTGCGTACCTAACTGCGATTGCTTTTAACGGATGTAACCGTGCTGCCAAGAACGCAGCATAGTCATCCGGCACAAATGCTTCCGGAGGTTCTTCCGGCAACCCTCTTTCTAATCGATCATGGCGTATCTCCTCTTCTAACTGCGCTGTACTTTCTTCTATAGAATCCCAGTTAATATTCAATATGATCTATCCCCTCCTTTTACCGCCACCCTAACGAAAGAGTGACGGCTATTTGTTTTACGCGCCAGCCAAGCCTGCCATTTCCACTTTATGCACGATAATATCCAACAGCTTGTCCGCAGCATGTTCCAGATTACCACCGACTCCGTTAATATGGATATCCCCAAACTTGAACGTATTCCCTCCGCCTTTTCCACCGCTAAACGCTTTATTTTCTTCCGGTGTTAATACGCGTTCTCCTTTGTGCAACGTCGCCTGGTATCCGTTATAAGGTACGTGAGAAAGACCACCAGCGTGGGATTTCCCCGACTGAATTAACCCGTTACCGCCAAGGAACTTCGGCATCCCAATACTCGGCATCTTAAAGCTACGAATTGACGATACCATTCCGCTCCAAGCCGACTTCACCTGGTCAATAAAACCAAGCAACGGACTAAAGAATCCCGCAACTTTGTCTTTCGCAGACGCCATCGCCGACCCAATCGCATTCGCTACGCTTCCGAACGTTGTCCTTACTGCGCCAATAACGATTTGTAGGGCGCCCTTTAGAATCTGCTTCACCGCAGACCAAGCCGCGGACCAGTTACCGGTTAGTACCGACGCAAAGAGCTTAACTACGCCTAGTATCACGTTAACCGCTCCGGAGATAATCGATTTAATGCCGCTCCAGACCGATGAGATCAACGACTTAATAGCCGGCCATACAAACGACATCACCGCGAAAATACCCATCGCTATGCCTTTAACGACCGTGCCTACGTTACCCATCGCTTCTTTAATCATCGCTCCATTTGACGCCCAAAACTGTTTAATTTGATCGAGTTTCGCCTTAATGAAGTTAGCGACCGCAGAATAAGCTGCGACAGTCTGCGTCTTAATCCAATTCCACGCCGCGTTTACACCATTTCGGAACCACTCGACCTTCTTGTACGCGATAACCAGCGCCGCACCGATACCGATAACGGCGAGTGCCACTAGCGCAGCCACCCCGACAACCGTACCCAACCCGATAATGAACGGACTCACGGCTAACCATAACGATCGGAACGCTATTGCGAGGCCCGGCACCAACTTACCGCATATTGCCAGAGGTGAAAGTAGTAACGTAAATAAAAACGTTAGATATATGAACGCCCCCGCCAGCTTAGATATCGTCTGATGCGTTTCAGAAAGCTGGCCGAGGAACTTACCCATTGCCGTAACGCCTTTCATGATGTAGACAACCACCGTTGTCCAAGCCTGCACGAACGGCTTAATTACCGGTGCCCACGCTTTTTTCAGCGCATCCAGGGCCGGTACCAAACGTCCATCAAGCGCATTAGACGCCTTAACCAGGCCGTAATTTAGCCCGATGAAGCCGATTCCGCCGAACAGCAGTATCTGATTCATACGGCTGATACCGCTGTTAATCAGCTTAATTCGATCATGTATCTGTTTCAGGTTGGCGCCCTTACCAAGCTGTTTTAGCGCCACGTACGCAGGATCACCTTTTTTCGCGATTTCATCTAAACCACGCGTAATGCGCAAAAGACCACGCGAAACAGTGTACATCAGATGGTTACCGAGCATATCGAGCATTTTCGAACTCTGCCCGGCCTTCCGTTGCATGGCCTCAACGTTGGCGATAAATTTCTCTTTGTAGAACGCCATTTTTTCGGCACTCATGTTAGCAAAACGGTCGGTTTGTACGCCCATCGAATTCATTAGCGATGAATACTCACGTTTACCGACGCTGGACGTCTTAGAGATATTGCTAGAAAGTAACGCGGATGCTTTAGAAGCAGTTTCGATATTTCTTGTAATTTGTTTGATTGGTTTAGAAATTTTGTCTGTCACACTAATAACTGCTTTGAGATCAAATGCCACGTAATTCACTCCCTTCTATACGAATAATCGCGGATACCATTCCGTTTTTCGCTTTTTTTAGTAACGCTTCTTGTTTGCGGACCGCCCGACTTTCCGGTTGCATGTACTTAAGCAACGTAACCAGTTCGTCCAGCTCGCGGACATAATCGACGGTACGCGCACCGAGTAGTTTAATATCCGGATTGTCAGACCGTTTGAAGTCCTGGCCAAGTTTCCGGAATTCAATTACTTCCGGTATGGACGGACTGTATTCGCGTTTTAATTCGGTAATCTCAATCATGACGTCTAGGCATTCGTTATATCTTGCGACTTTCTCTTCGTAGTTCATTTTCGTTTCACCTCCTTTAAACAACAAAAAAGACGCCGTGTTAGGGCGCCTTACATTACATTTATTTATTTTTCAATTCCTGTCTACGCTTTCTTTCGAGGTAATGGTATTCTGCCTGGTACATTTTATAACTACCTTTTAAATGACTAATTAGTTCATTACACAAATCTATATAATCATTTATACTCGATGCCCAAGCATCTAAATTTTTATTTCCTATTTTATAACCTTTTGTAAAATTAATATGATTATCCAGTGTATCATCAATATTGGTCAGTATACGCAAAAACTCGGTGTCTAACGCATCCTTGATTGAAAATAAGTCTTTTATTAACGACTTAGTTTCTTCGTCAATAAGTTTAAAACATGAATACCAGTCACGAATAACTATTCCCTTTTGCCCATATGTCAAAGGATTGTTCGGATTAATGTTATGACATAATATAGCTAAAGTCTTTGTCTGCGAATCGTCGGGAGAAATTACATGATTGGAGGATGCAAGTTGCAACGCCCTTAGTAAATGAAAACTATAATTTTTTATTGCTAATGTTTTATTATTTACATACCTAAACGTTTTAACCTTAAGCTTGTAAGATTGAAGGTGCACGTTCACAAAAAAGAAAATAAACCCTGTAATATAAGCAAAACATATCTTATAATAAGTTGCTCCTACAATTGATGCACCGCTAAACCATTCAGGGATATTAATTAACCAGAAGTCATAAAGAAAAATTGACATAGCAGCAATAAAAAATAAAATCAATAAATCTAATCTAACTGTAAGAACTCTGTAAAGTACAAATTTTATCTTTTCCATAAAGAAAGCTCCCTTTATATATACCTATAACAATATTAACTAAAAAGGGAAGATCTTGCTATAAATTTCTTTATTAGACTAAAGAACAAGAACGTTATTTTTAACAAAAAAGACATCCCTGTTAGGGACGCCTCTAAAGTTTCAACTCACCAGATTGGATTTTTTGTTTAGTGATTAGATCCAGCTTTGCGTTTAATTCATTCCCCTTTTTTACCCCCTCAGCAATACGTCTTTCTAGATCTAATTCAGGGTCGACGTGTTCAGCCGGCTTAGCTTCTTTATACTCTTCCTGCGCAAAGAACTCTTCGGGTTTATTTAAATAACTCGCATATTCATGACCGACCATTTCTTTTACAGCGTCAGCTTCTATAAAACCGCTAAAAAGTCCGTTTGACTGTTCGGCGTGTTCTACGTAATGAAGTACCTCGCGTGCTTCCACAATTTCCGGGGTAGCATGATCCGCATCTAATTTTTCAAAGGCAGCAGCTAATTCAAGTTGATACTTCGCCCTACTACTTCCAGCCGCATTAAGGATAGGACCTGCAACATCTGCGAAGTCTGAACGAATTTGTTCCGCGATCCATGGGTCTTTTACCTTTGCCATAAATTCATTTAGTTTACGTTGCGCCGTGTCAGCGCGTGGCGTAAGCATTAACTCCGTTTTAAGGGCCTTGAATGCTTTTTCAAACCTGCTAACCGTTTCCGCATCAGGCTTCTTATGAGTAGTGTGAATGGTTTTTTCCGCAGCTTTCCGTGCCTTTATCAGATTGGCCGAGTGCTTTTCCTTCATTGTTTGCGCATTTTGAAGGATTTTAATTCCGTATTCTTTTTTCAGTGCATCAGCTTTGGCTTTTTTCCCTACCTCAGTTAAATTCTGATCCTGGTTAATCTTGCTTAGCTCCGGACGTATGACTGTTTGATATTCTCGAATTAGCTGTGTTGTTAACCCTTGGATTTCTCTTGCCTCTTCGTAATAAGCGCGCGCGTTCTTTTTCATAATCTAAAATCTCTCCTTTTTTGTGGTTTTATTTGATTAGCTACGGGTAACTCCAGAACCTATGCCCTCAATTGAACTTTCCTGCTGCTCTTTCGTACCACTAGCGATCTTTTTAACAATGCGATTGAATCGGTGGTTTGATTTTGACTTTCGTATGTTCATAGGATCACCGCACGTTACTTGACGTCTAGTCTTCCGAGGCATCTTTGCTCACCAACCTTCGCGCCGCTTTACGTTCCGCAACGTATCTCTCTCCCGCCTGATGATCACGTAATAAATCAAACATGTCCTCTGGAGTGTGACTGTGCTTCTCAGCGAACTCCCTTAAAAACTGATTAAATAGTTCTTTCGTAAATGCTTCATTGGTTTCGTAAAATGTAAGTATGTCGAGCTGTTTCTTGCGGTTATTACATGCCGAGCATGACGGCGCTAAATTCTTCAAGCTATTCGCATATCCTAGTTTAGGCGGTAATATATGGTCTGCTTGTAATCGCTCATTCTCACCGCGTTTGCAGCCACAATATGTACATGAATCAGCAAGTACTACAGACTGAAACTGATCGAAGGTTAAATCGTTGTACACACCTAATGCCTTATGTCTCGCACGAACGGTGTAAAATGTACCGCGCTCATAATCACCATTAGCCATTCTAACTTCTCTTCTGCAGGGCTTACAGTATGTTTCTACACCTTGTCTATTTGATTTATTGCGATTAAACTCTTCGTTTCTCTTGAGCTCTTTACACTTTGGACATCGTATCTCATCATTTTTCAATTTGGACCCTCACTTTCGATTGACATTTTTTTTGTTGACCTATACTATAAAGTTAGTAACTTATAACCATCTGTTCATGAAATTTCAAAAAATCGTCGGACATTTCAAAAACAGAAAGAAGTTTTGCTTTAACTCTTGAACTAACCTTTAGATCACCTGCTTCGATCCTGGCGATTACAGGGCGTGAGATACCTGTAAACTCGCTGAACTCTTCTTGAGACATGTTTTTGTATAACCTACAGTGCTTAAACATCTCATTTGCCATCTAATCATCTCCAATTGTTATTTTCTTTTTAAATATTATAGGGCCATCTTACGCCCCTTCTCGTTAATATTGGATTTTAGGGGGAGCCTTTTTAACACTTTTTGAAGATTTTTTATCGGAAATCCCCGATAATATTTCAGGCGCGAAAGGTAGGTTATGTGAGTTATAACGGTCGCTTGCCCACTCATCGGATACTGACAAGTAAAAGTGTTTTGGCAACAGAGTCCCATCGCTCTTTAACCTTAATAACGCCTTTTCCTGAGCTTTTTGGCATTTTTCGGAACAATATCTACTATTCTTGTTTCCGGTGTCAATCGACTTGAACTTCCATATTCGCTTCTTTGCCATAAAGTGTTTCTTTGCCATAGGAAAGTAATTGTCACAGCTATAACACCTACATTTGCGCCAGTGCCTACGTTCTTTACGATACTCCCCCGCAATTGAATCACCGAAAACCTCTTCGTCCATGTGTTCCAAAAGCCTATGATGCAGTTCGCGAAGGTTAAAGTCTGAGCGTTCCACGTATTCGTACTCCAAACGCTGCCATTCTTTTCTTGATCTCCGTTTAATCTCGTCAAGTTCATGCGCTTTAACAAGATACTCCGCATTAAAGTCTAATAAATTCCCGATAGCTTCCGCAGTGTGTAACGGTGCCCTTTTCAACCGTTGATCTAGTACGTTCGCATACGCCTGTAACCCCTCGTATTTTTTCTTCGGGAACTCTTTCGATACTCGGTAACGCGCAGTATTTCGCATTCTATCCGGTGCTTTTCCGGTGGCTTCTACGTAATCCTCTACGGCTCCACATACCGCTTCTACAAGCGCCTCACAGCGCGCAGTCATCTCGTCTGGTGTTACGCCTTTATCCGGCGCATAACCGTATTGAGTGCGTAATTTAAGCATCGTAGCGTTTAGAATAGAGCGAGCTTGCGCTTCGTTTACCGCGCGTTCTAACGTAAGTTTAGCGATCGATTCATTCATATTGTGACTCCCCTTCCGTATCAAAAATTAAAAGCTTCTACAACTCATGCCGTACACCCAGTGGTTAGGTGTACCAGTTATTTCTCTTGTTTTATCACTAAGTTCTTTGCGCAATAAGATATTAATAAGAAATCAATGCTCCGTTCTTTGTTTACAAAGGACGGTATGTTTTTAAGTCTTGTTTTAAATCTCGTTAATATATCTAGTTAACACATAACCAAGAAGGTAAGTACCCATCGTGATTAGGTGTACTAATTACCGTTAATCCGAGTAACCATTTTCCCGACGCCATAGTTTCATGCGTTGTGCTGCGGCTTCTTTCCGTTTTTCATATCTCTTATATGTTGTTTGATAATTCGTCCATGCTTGCGGGTTTTCCGTATAAAACTCCTCGTTCGATAACGGGACTAACGGAACATACGTCCCTTTTGCCGGAAAATCGATTAATCCCGCGGCTTTCAAATCGTCAAGATGTCGGCTGGTTGTGTCGGGAGCTTTTCCGTACATAACCGCCAACCTTTCAACGCTAGGAAATGCGTAACCATGGTCCTGGTTGTAGTGATCGATTATTAACGCGTACAACAACAACTTATCTGCGCTTATTCGTTCATGGTGGATGTAGTGTAATGCGTCACTAGGTAAAGGGATAAAGAACTTTTCATCTTTAGTAGGGCTGCGTTTGTCAAATACTTTTCGGTTTGTCATAAGACCATCTCCTTTTTTATGTGTGGACAACCTACTTATGTCCACGTTTCGCCTTCACTCAATAATACGAAGCGGTTTCGAATGTCGCGCAGTTCAACAGAGAATAGTTTCGCGCACCTTCCGCTTCACCTGATACGACGCGTGTAAAATACTAACCGCGCACTATTTTTACGCAAAAAAAATAACCGCCATCTACGTGGTGTAATACGAACGTAGAAAGCGATTATCTTGCCGGTAAACTTATATTAATTGACGTTTGACTTCCCGTAACTCTTTAACCGTCATCTCATCGACTGTTTTCGTTGTCTCTAACGTGCTTCAACCGTTTACCAATCTCGAATATCGCGTTGCCTGCGATTTGTTTGTACGAATTGATTTCCGCTGTGATTACGTTTAGGTCTTTCGATAGTACTGTGATTTTATTTCGTTTCTATTAACTCCGCGTTTTCTTTTTCCAAAATCGCGAGTAGCTCTTCTCCGAACAATTCAGCCATTGCGTTAAATTCTTCTTGGGTAATCTCAATTTTTTTCAACTTGGCAACCTCCCTCACTAAATAATACGGAGTCAAACTTTATCTCAAAAAAAAACAACCGACCATCCACGTAGTACTAGACAAACGTAGAATGGGCGATTGCTTGCCGGTAACTCATATTAGTTTTCGTTTCAAGCGTAAGACCAACCGGCATCCGTTCCTGGCGTCTCTGCTGCGCCTCTTTTCTTGGTCTTACTGCGGTAACATATCGTCTGGTGGCTTAACGAAAATGCACCGCTCGCGTCTTTTACCGACATACGCCAGGTCAACCGGAATCCCAGGCCGGTTATCCAACGGGAAGAGTTGCCGCTCTTTTTCAGCTCGATAACCGGTCTTAGCCGGTATGGCTCGTGTACTGTGCGCCCGAATGAGTACACGAACTGATATTTTACGTTATTTACATGCGATTAAATTAAATTGGATATCTTCGCTCGCTGGTATGATCGTTTCCGTAAAGAAATCGAAGGCGGACTTACGTTTCATTCGCGCAACAAATCCCGCTACAGCCGGTGCGAAGTCGGTACCTTCGAAATCTCCGATTATCATGCTTCCGCCGTTTTGACGGTACACATCCGGATCCTCCGTTTTACTAACGCGCACCATGCACAATTTGTTTGATTCGTGGAATACTCCGTGTTTACCATCGTCCATTAAAAGCCCCTCATTTGCGTCATATTCATTCCCTAGGTCGATTAACAATACTGCTTTTTTCATTTATCTCACTCCTTCAATAATATTTAGGTTAACAGCGTCCATTAAAGTTTCAGGTAATACGCCGGCCAGTAAATCCCACGCGCTCATACGTTCAAGTTTAGAAATCAATTCGTACACTAAAGCTTGAAAATTAACTCCGGGCTTGTTACTACCGATGGTCATTTGCGATGAGGTCGCTTTGTATACTGATACTTGTTCCGTAGGTTCCACTTTGACGATATTAATTTCTCCTGCTGCGCGAAAGATTACGTGCCTTTCATTCACCAAGAACCCCCGGAAAGTTTCTACATATGGCGCTTCATAATCGTCACCTGGGATTTCAAAACAAACCTTTACAGTTTCTACGGGCATACCTCCGTCAATAACTTCAAAAGCCATTTATATACCTCCTTTGACTACTTTTTGTAGTCGGTTGATTATTCACAGTATATTATGACCACAAAATTTAGTCAACTACTTTTTGTAGTCAAAAAATGATTTATTATTTATACTGGATTAAAGGAGGGCGTCCATGAAAATTGTAAGATCAAACTTAAAAAGCATATTAGATAGCAAAGGTATCTCTATCCGCCAACTAGCTGAAAGAACAGAACTTCAATTTGAAACTTTGCGAAGAATGTACAATGACGATACGAAGCAATACAACAAGGTCATGCTCGCAAAAATTTGCGAAGTCTTGGAGATTGAAATTTCTGATTTATTATTACTTGAAGAACACAAAAAATAAGGCCTTTCTTTAATAAGAAAGTGCCTCTTATTTTTACCACCTATTACGACGTAGGGGGCGTTTTTTAGTGGGAGCAACGACACCACTCCATTTTAGATATTATGTAATAATAGTTCCGTGTAAAGCGCATAGCCAGGAACGCTTGGTCGGCCTTGCGCCTCTAAATGTCCGCGAATACGTTTTGTAATACACCCTGCGCAATATGCTGCGTACTCCAAAACGTATACCTAGTCGTATAGCCTAACGCATGTATTTCCGAGGTACCTGCAATTATTAGCGTCCCACACGCATAAGCTGAGGCGAGAAGGCATCGCCAAACGTACAGCTTAAACGGTTGTACAGATGACAAAGAAAAGCGCCCCAATCCAAGGGACGCTCGAAAAAAAATTATTACTGAATTGCTTTCTTCAAATTCTCTTTCCAATTCTTTTGATGTATCAATCGTGATTTACATAAATTAGATTTAATAATCTCTGCCTTTGAAAGTCGTGAAATACTTTCCCAGTCCCCCTCAATAATATAAGTCGCATTTCCATAAAAGGCGCTCTCGAATAAGTAAGTTTTTTTATTTTCAAAACCATAAATAACATATCCCCTATAACCATGTAAACCATATGCCCTAAAATCGGGATTCAACTTTTCAACTTCTATTAAGCGATCTTTTATAATGCTTTTTTCACCTTTAGGAGATAGTGATACAATTTTATTAATGTATTCCTCTTTTTGTTCCCAAGGAATCTCCCCTTTAGGAAGTACTTCCCATCTCAATTTGATGCTACGAGTGTTTTGTTCAATTTCTAAATCCTTCTTAAAGAATTCCACACTCCCAAAAAGTTCTAAAAATAAATTAATAATGTGTTTGATTACATATGGGTCACTTTTTCCAATAGTTACAGTTTGATTGGAAATTACAAACATTTCTTTATTATTATTTGAAGAAATTAGAAGCTCAATTTCAGGTGCCTCAATTATATCCCTAGCAATTCGTTTGATATGTCTTGTAATCAATACATAATGAGTATTTCCATGCCAATCTTCAATATTTCTCCCTATAGTGTAAGAGTGATCTTCCTTTGGTAAATCCCTTCTTAAATTGTAATCCCCCAAAGAATTCTTTCTCGATGTTGGCCCATTTTTAATATCTGGCAATAAGTGATCACCTACAGCAAAAGTATCACTAAAACCCAATAAATTTAATTTCTTTTCAATTTCAGGGTTAATTTTCAACCCAAGTATGTATAACTCATTTTGTTTTAAAGTTTTTATATAACTCTCAACATTCTTTATGGATTTGACCCCTTTAATTATCACTTATTTCCCCCTCTACTTATTCTAACTTCCATTTTATTACTTTATTATGCAAAATACCACAAAATTTAGACGATTAATTCGGAATATTTAATTTACATTAAAATCCATTAGGAATATAATAAGTGTAACAAAATAAAATAAACGTTACAGTAGGAGGTTTGCAGTATGGCCAATACGGTTGAACCCATCCGTAATAAAAAAGATATAGCCAAAATAAAAAACGCTCTTAACGGACGTGATCGATTAATGTTCGTTATGGGAATATCGCTAGGCTTACGAATATCCGACTTACTTGCGCTTAAAATCGGTGACCTACGAGGGAAAACGCATATAACCCTTAAGGAACAAAAAACGAAAAAGAACCGACCGATTAAGCTCAGTAAGACGGTAATGGCCGAAGTGGCTGCGTTAACCGGTCCGGATGATGAGTACGTGTTTAAGTCGCGCCAAGGCGGTAACAAGCCGATCAGTCGCGTACAAGCATACCGGATCCTAAACGCTGCAGCCGAGCGAGCTGGCGTTAATATCGAAATCGGTACACATACATTGCGCAAGACTTTCGGCTACCAGTTATATAAGCAAGGTTTAGACATAACGCGAATAATGCTTATTCTCGGTCACTCTACTCCGGCAATGTCGTTGAAATACATCGGCATCACATCGGAAGAGATCGACCAGGCATACGAAGCTATCGAGATATAAAGGAGGAAAATTTTTGAGCAGGTTAATTAACAAAGGCATTCTTTTAATTGTTGTATTATCATCAATCGTAATTATCACAATTTCGGTATATAACTATGCAAAAAATCCTAAAGATAGTTCAAGTCTAATTGTTGCGTCACTCGCTATTATTGCTTCTGTTATTTCTGGTTATGGTGCTCAAAAAGTTGTTGAGTATCAAGAAGACAAAGAAAAGCCTTACCCATATCCTATCGCTGACCTTCAAAGTAGATATAATTTAGCTCAACTTACTGTAAAAAACTATGGACCATCACCAGCTTATAATATTTCTATAAAGTGGGACAAACCTCTTGTTAGTACCAAAGGAGAGATAATTGAGTTTAAAGGAAGTTCTCAATCAGAAATTCCTGTTTTACCACCAAATGAACATATTTCAAAACCAATCGATACTGCAACCGCCTTATATTCAATGGAAGACTTGAATTTTACAGGCACCATCAAATTTGAAGATGGAGGTGGAAAAAAATACAACAATCTCTTTCATATAAGCTTTGAACAATATCGCAAAACATTACTTCACGAAAAAGAGGAATTAAAAATGTATTACCAACTTCAAAAAATACCCAAGGGTTTAGATTCGATTTCTAAGGAGTTAAATAAAATCAGGAAAAAAATTGATAATAACTCCAGCCCACGAGGTAGAAAAATAAGGCGTAGAAGTAAGATTCACTAAATGACGCCCCTCAAAGGAGGGGTCGTGGGGGTCTGGCCCCGTTGTATTCCCTATGCAATCATTCGCATATCGACTGTTACTTAATTACCTTTTGTTGCACTCGTAACATGAACGATTCACTTATTTAACAACGTTTCTTCACGTTCAATGATCGATAAGTTTTCGTCTTTCTTTTATGCAATCGATACAGCCCGTTATATCAACGCTTACCAAACGTAAGTAATAACGTAATTGTGTATACGATTATGCATAAACTTAGCGAGGGTTGAGGTTATACGCACCCCACGTCCGCCAGGACCGCGGTGCTGATTTACGTGCAACCCCGGTAAACTCCCCAACTGTTAAGTCGTGTTAACTTTGCGTATACATGCGTAACAGTACGTAACTATTTACGGTTATCTTTTCTTCGCTTCTTAATCAGTTTAATCATCTCAGGCCGTAATATATCGGCTATCTTCCGCATCTGCTCCGGAGTCGGTACGAGTTTGTTCGTTTTCTTATCCACGCTAACACCTCCTTATTTAGAGGTTAGCCACCTCAGAAAGCGTCTCATACTCGTTGTATATATCGTTATGTACGCTAGGCTCGTATCCCATCGCGTGTAATTGTTCGTAATATAAATCGTCCAGCTTGCTCGATAGCACACCGTAATAATAAGCGACCTTATTGCGTACTCGTCCCGTTTTTAACGTACCGATCATCTGCTTAAACGCAGCGATAGCGGCATTCGTTATAGTCTCGCGATCAAACGCTTTGTGGCCTGCAATTAACGCCATACGGTAATACTCCTCGATAACCTTTGCGTTATCCCAGAACGACGCTACCAGCGCTTTAAAGCGGTCAGGAACAAAATCGCGGACATAAGTATGATTTAAATCGGATATACGTATTCTTTTTGATTTATGTATTAAGGTTTCTTCTAATTCGCTACCCCTTTGCGCCTTAGTCTCGCATGTACTTTCGGCTGCAGACCGACTGGACACTTTCGCATGGTCAACCGGTAATATTACGCATATATCATATCCCCGGCCGCCACGCTTTCGTATGGTTGGGATCCGCTTGATTGCGCCGACTGCTTCTAACGCTTTTAGCGCCCTCCTGACGGTCTTTTCGGATTTATCTATAATACCGGCCAGCGTACCGACTTTTAGCCAGCTAACGCCTGGAATAACGCAGCTATAACGGCTTATCGTTTTGAGTACGGTAGCGGCCGTTTTATTTAATTCTGACGCGTTGCAATAAAGATGCTGCCGAACAGCTTCGTTTAATAAGGCGACCGATTCAAACGATTGGTGGTCGCGATATTGGTCATACGTCCATTGCACGATTACCCCTCCGATTTAATGACGGAGAAAAAGCAGAACCCAGATACTTGAAATCAAAAAAGATACCAAGTAAAATAAAACTACGAACATCATCTAGGGTCCAGCGTTGGCGCGCTGGGCTTTTTCTATGTCTTTTTTTTATTTGTACTTCTTTCTAATCCTCAATACAGGGCTGAACATAGCGTGTTGTTCCTGAATGCTCTCATTACTCATTTGAATGTATTTCCTTGTCGTGGATAGGTCTTGATGACCAACAATCCGAGCGAGTGTAAATACGTCCCCTCCCGATCGAATAAACATCTGACAAAAATGATGTCTTAAACCATGTGGCGACACTCGTTTTTTTATCCGTGCCTTATCGCGATACATAGTTAACCGCTTACGAAATGAATTCGGGTTATACCTTGTCCCACAATTAGCTAGGAAAACATAATTAGTATCGAAGTGCGTCTTATTTTCTTGAACCAGCTCCATTAACATCCTAATCACTTGATTGGAAAGCGGCATGATTCGAGGTTTTCTGTTTTTGTTTTTGTGTGCCGGTAAAATTATGGCTCTCGTTTTAAAGTCGATATCATTAATTTCAAGATCGCAAATTTCCGATATTCTGGCGCCGCAATCTAAAATCGTGTACAGAATGCATAGGTCTCTAAATTGCGCGTATTCTTTTGAATCAGGCACAGCGAGTAACCGTTCTATCTCTTCATCCGTCAGTGGCTCGTATGTATCCTCATCCACGCGCATCAACTTAACGTGATTAACCGGATTAACATTAACGATTTCTTCTCGAAATAACGCGTTAAAAAACGTTTTGAGAAATCGAATCCGAATATTAACGGTGTATGGGGACAGTCCGAAGCCACCGGTCTTATCGTTGTATTTTTCCTCTGAAAGATAAACGGAATATGAACGTATGATAGCGGGGGATATTCCGGATACATTAAGAACATCCGGTTGAAACTCCGTTAGCCAACTGCGAAAATAATTAAAATGCGTTTCGTAATCCGTCATTGTACGCTGTCTTACGCCTTCCGTTTTCTTTAACGTAACGAAATACTTGTAAGCATCTTCGAGTGTCGTATCGTTGCCTGGTCGATACGATTCCGCGCTGGTTGATCTCCGTTTTACGATCGATTTACCTTTTCGCGACAAAATAAAAAACGCCCCTTTCCGAATTCCTGCGATTAGCAAGAAAACGAAAAGAGGCGTCGTATGTACGTCTCTATTTACGATTACGAAACCGTGTGCTGTCCGACTAGCCTAACGTTACACAAAACGGCTTAAACCGGCGGTATTACTATCTAGTGGCGGCCCCGGCAGGAATCGAACCTGCGACGCACGGTTTAGGAAACCGACGCTCTATCCACTGAGCTACGGAGCCAATATGCTGTTCTTGGTGTAACTACGCACTCGTAATCTTCTTTACCTGATAATTCTACAAGAGGAAATGAATAGAGTCAAGCAACTAAGATTCATTTGTTTACCGTGTTGTGCCATTGATTATTTCGGCAGCTTTCTCTACTCTAGACATATGTGATTACAGAAAAATGAAGACAAAGGATGAAATGAATGGACATGACATTGACAGAATTAAAAAAACACCCCGTATTTCATTATTTCGCAGAACTTTCTTCCATCCCCCGGGGCTCAGGTAATGAAAAAGGAGTCAGCGATTATCTTCTGGATTTTGCAACGAAACGAAATCTTGATGTGATTCAGGATGAAGCCCTCAACATAATCATTAAAAAAGAAGCCACAGAAGGTTATGAGCATGTTCCGGCCATTATTCTTCAAGGCCACATGGATATGGTCTGTGAAAAGAACAAAGGAACCGTCCATAACTTTGACACAGACCCGCTTGAATTGCAGATCAAAGGGGACATGCTGTATGCGAACGGCACTACCCTTGGAGCGGACAACGGCATTGCTGTTGCCTATGCGCTTGCCCTCCTTGATGCCAGTGATATTTCCCATCCCGCTCTCGAGGTGGTTATTACTACAGAAGAAGAGACAACAATGAAAGGAGCTCTGGAAGTAAGCCCTGAACATTTTTCAGGGGAGATCTTCATTAACCTGGATTCTGAAGAAGAAGGCAAGCTTCTGGTCAGCAGCGCAGGCGGCATCACAGCTGCTCAAGGTTTGCCCATTCAGCGGGCTCTGCCGGAGCACACAAACGTTTTCCATGTTCAGATTGGCGGTCTTTTTGGCGGCCATTCCGGCATGTCCATACATAAGGGCAGGGGAAATGCCAATAAACTTCTCGGCCGGCTTCTGAATGGCCTTTCTGAAGAGTTCGATTTCCACTTGTCTTCCATTTCCGGCGGATTAAAATCCAATGCAATTCCTCGTGAAGCAGAGGCTGTTATTCATGTGCCGGCAGCGCATGCCACACGCGTCCCGGAGGTGGCAGCCGCGTGGGAGGTCACTTTCAAAAAAGAACTAAGAACATCGGATCCTAAAGTTAAAATAACAGTAGAGAAAGTTGACGACCTGCCAGAAAGGGTTTACTCAGATGAAACCACCCGATGTGTCATCCATTCGCTCATGCTGATTCCAAACGGAGTACAATCCATAAGCCAGGAGATTGCGGAACTTACCGAAAGCTCCACCAATCTTGGTGTGGTATCAAGCACCGCATCAACCATCACATTTATCAGCGAAATCCGAAGCTCAGTAAAAAGCTTAAAAGAGCAGATTCTGAAGCAAAACGAGGTCATAGCCCGGGTTACAGGTTCCTCTTTCACGACTCAGGCGGATTATCCCGAATGGCCGTATCGCAAGGATTCAAAGGTTCAGAAGCTTTTTGAAGAAGTGTATGAAGAACGATACGGAAAACGCCCAGAAATTGTAGCAATCCACGCCGGGCTGGAATGCGGGATTTTTGCCGAAAAACTGCCGCATATTGACGCTATTTCCCTGGGTCCCGATATGTTTGATGTTCATACACCAGAAGAACATCTCAGCATTCCTTCAACTATTCGTACTTGGGAATATCTTCTTTCTGCACTCATAGAAATGAAAGCTTATTACAACTGATCAACATAGAAAAGAGCCAACCGGTATCATTACCGGCGGCTCTTTTCTATGCTATCCATTTCTTAAAAATCAAAATTGTCAGGGTGGTTCAAAATCAAAAACCTCGGAATTTTCCCGGATACGGTGGGCCTTGACGGATTTCGGAATGGTTACCACTCCGTTTTGAAGATCCCACCGAAGAATAACCTGCGCCACAGACTTGCCATGGTTTTCTGCAATTTCAGCAAGAACTGGATGGTTCAATAATTCCCCTTGCATCAAAGGACTCCAGGCTTCCATCTGAATGCAGCTTTCCTTACAGAACGCTAGACGCTCTTTTTGCGCAGCCGCGGATGGTACTCCACCTGGTTGACCATAGGTACAATCTCACGTCCTACGCCTTCTTCATTACCGTAGACCGCAGCCTGTATCAATGCTCTTGTATCCTTGGCTAAGGGCGGATTTTACTGATTGGTAGACTTCATCGTTCTTCTACCTTATATACCCCCAAGTCAAACCAGGGCATTTTAACAATGTATCCCTCCCAGGTTTTAAGCATATCAACATTTTACCTTTAATAATGGTCTAGCAAAACAGATACACTTGCCCGGAAACCTTTTTTGCAAAAAGGCAAAAAACCATAAGTTATAGCCAATCTAGTTGTTTACTGATGGAGTCTGGAATAACGTTTTTCAAAACATTTACAATTTCATGCAGGGATGTTGATTTTTTTATGGAATGTATATATCCAAATAGAAGTATGTTACGCGGAGGTGTTTTGATGAAAAATAATGTCATTAACTTCCCCAGGCAAGTAAACCCGGTTGCTTTTCTCGAAAGCGAGATGGACCTGGTCACCGAAATCCGGGGACTGCTCAGCGAATTCAGGAATGATCACCCGGTCTTGATCAAACGGGCTATCCTGACACGGGTTGACCTTTTAACCCAGCAGCTTGTCAGTTTGTCTTAACAGCAATTTCTTTGATATTCGTTCAACAGGCCATCCAGCTCCTGGCTGCATTGAACCGTCTCGTGATTCGTAAACCCTCTGAGAAAAGCCAGCCTGATCAGCTCTTCCTTCTTTGCTCCAATTGATTCCAACAGTCCTTTTAAGCGATATTCTGTAGTAATCACGCACAAGCTCTCCTTTTCTATCAATTCCAACATCATTATTCGATACACAGAGATATTATCTATAAAAACCAAGCATTTGAGAAGGGATTCAACAAAAGAAGTGATAAAGTTACAAAACTATACAAAGTTTCACGCCAACTCTTTTTTATTCTCTGGTTTTTTGGGCCATACTGATAAAAAAGATAGGAGAATCTTCGTGAAATACGTCAAATACATCGTTTTGTCGCTTGGATTCCTTTTTCTTGGCGTCATCTGGTACTTTGAGCTTTCAAGCTGGTTTAAATAATCATAAAAAGAAGAGGCAGTTCTGCCTCTCAGCTTGTGGAGAAAGCTCTGTTTTTTCTCCACAAGCTTTTTTATTTGTTTAGAATTACTGCCCTGTTGTGTGATTTCTCTGAAGAAAAAGATCCTCACACACCTAGCCAAGCTTGGCTAGGTGTGTGGCGATCTTTTTCATATTCTGACAGGCTGCTGTGAGAAGCACCTGCTCACTCGCATTCTGTAATCCCCTCAACCTGCAATAGCGAAGCCCATGCAGCTCTTTCGAATCTGCGAAGCTTCGCTCCACCTTTTCTTTTCTAAATTTATAAAGCATCTTTCCAGAAGCCGACAGTCTGTTGTCGCGTACTTTTTCTTTATGTTCTTCCCAGACATGGCGCGTTACGACTTTTTGTTTGTTTTTTGAACGCGTGCACTCATTTAATAGTGGGCATTCTGCGCATAGCTTGGGATCCGATTTATACTCCTGATATCCTTCCCTTGTGGTTGTGCAGTAGACGAGTTCCTGGCCATTGGGACAAACATATACTTCCCGTTCTTTATCGTATGTAAATTTCCATTTCGGCATCAGCCCTTTTGTTGGGTGGTATCTGCGGTGGGCGATCACCCCGAAAATCGTCCGGTCATAAAGTCCCTTACAAATCGGAGTGGTGAGATAGCCTGAATCTAAAGCCACAGCTTCTACCCCTAATTGAAATCGTTCGATTTGGCGGTCTAAACGAGAAAGGTAAGGCACAGAATCATGCACGTTCCCAGGGGTGACATAGGCATCGGTGATAATATTGAATTTCATATCGGTCGTTCTATGATCTAAATAACAGAACATTTCTTGTTTATGGTCTCGCGACATAAAACCACAATCGGGATCAGTCGTACTTTTGCGAATTTGCTTCTTTTCTTTCACCTCCTCTTTCTCTTTTAAGGGCTTTTTTCCGTGCTTTTCTCTGTCCTCCTCGACCGCCTGATTTAATTCTTCAATGTATCCTCTTGTTTCTGCTTCCACTTCTTCTCTTGTGAATTTATGTTTATTGGCATTCGCTTTAAGGTGGGTAGAATCGGAAAATAAGACTCTTCCTCCCACCATTTTATGATTCATGGCTTGAAGGACGATCTCATCAAAGATCTCTTGAAAGACGTGGGTATCTTTGAAACGAGTCCGCCGGTTCCAACTGATCGTGGAATGATCTGGAACAGGGTCATTCAGTTTTAAGCCAAGAAACCAGCGATAAGCGATATTGGTTTTGACTTCTCGTTCAAGTTGTCGTTCTGAGCGAATGCCGTAGAAATAGCCGATGAACATCATCTTGAAAAGCAGAATAGGGTCCGAAGGACGTCCTGTAGATTCTGAATAATAAGGACGAACTTTCTCACCGATAAAAGAAAAATCGATATAGCGATCAATCTTCCTCAAGAGGTGGTCTTCAGGAACCAAATCTTCGATAAAAACAAACTCTGCTTCATTCTGAGTATCCTTTTTAGGCTTATACATACAAACACCGTCCGATCCTTATTTGTTAGTTATATTATAACAAATTAACGCGGTGAATAAATAAAGTTGATGGATAAAAAAATAGACTGTCGAGAGTTTCTCGACAGCCTGAGAGGCAGTTCTGCCTCTTTTTTGTTTTTAGTTTTTAGAATTGGATGATACCAATTTTGTAAGGTCCACCAGTTGATCGATCAACGAATTCACACGAAGTGTTGCGAGTTCTTCTGTAAGCTCGCGTTCGTCATTAAAATGAATAGGATCAGCGACAAACTGGTCAGCGATGACCAACGAATAGAGTCCTCTCATAACAGTACGCAAGTTATTCAGTGCGTTGATACCGCCTTTTCCTCCGCCGGCAGCCGCAGTAATCACCACAGGTTTGTTTTTAAATTGATTGCCTGTGAGGAAGTCAAGCGCATTCTTCAGCGCCCCGCTCATGCCGTTGTGGTATTCCGGTGTACAAATGAAGAAGCCCTGTGCTTCATCCGCCGCCTGGATCAACTTCTGAACCGCTTCGTTTTCCTGTTCCGCTGTATCACCTGTATACAATGGAAGACGATCCTTGCCAGCGTCGAAAAACGTCACTTCCACCCCTTTTTCCTGCAAAACATTTGCTGCATATTCAGCTATTCCTCTTGTTCGTGATTCAGCCGTCGGGCTGCCGTTCATGACTAAAATTTTCATTCAGCTTTCCCTGCCTTTGCGCTCATATTATCGTACCCATTCCATTATACTTAAAATTTACATTAGGTTAAATATTCTGCATCAATGTGTTTCGGTTGGAAAAACATCCGACCCGCACCGTTTAGTAGGCGTTGGCATACACTACAATGTCGTGAAGGCCATTTACAGAAGAGGTGAATCGAACGTGATGCCTTATCCATATCCACCTTACCCCGGTCCCATGCCCTTTCCAGCAGCGCCTGGTGGAATGCCTGGCGCAATGCCTGGTGGAATGCCAGGGGCTATGCCTGGAGGAATGACAGGAGCCGGTGCAGGATACCCGGGGATGCCCGGAGGAAGTTACTACACACCATACAACAATCCCTTAAAATTATCTACCATGACGTCAGTCGAATGGTTTGTTCAGCGGGGGTTGGCCGAGGCGCCAAAAACCTCCTATGAACATGCTTTGCGGGAGACGGCTGCCATGGCTTATTTGTACGGGATGGGCTATCCGCAGCAAGCAGCCTACAAGCTTGTAGAATCTTGGGAACTGGGTGAAAAATTTTACCCGGGAGAAAGATGACGGACTGGAGATTACAGTGATGTATTCTTCTTTTGTCACTTTTCCAATCTTCTTGTCAGCAACTACAAAACGGAAGCGAAGGTCTGCAGACCTTCGCTTCCGTTTTTTCTAAGTATCTCATTGCAAAAATGAGGTGGCTTTATAATTGACGGCAATTCCACTGCCGCCTGCTTTTCCAGAATCTACTACTTTAAGATAATAATTACCGGAATCCTCGAGATTATAAACCTTTTGGTAACCTACTCCTTTACTACTTACCCATGCCGTCTGTCCAACTTTTTCATCCTTGAAGAATAAGTGCTTTCTCCAAAGCTCCAGCTTGATTTTTCCGCTACCCGAAGTCTTTTTAATGGAAATGGTAGCATAAGAGCCATCAAATGTAGCAGAAGATGATGTTTTATCTCCGCCCGATGATTTCAAGCTGATGGATTCGGCTGCATACGCCGTACAAGTGACCAGCAAAAAGACTGCAGTTAAGATGAAAATTTTTGCTTTCATGTAAATCACCTCATCCGTATGTTATTTCAACATAATATAACATACGGATGAGGTGAACTTAGCTGATGTCATGATGCTGTAATAAAACGTAATGGTTTTGTACTATTTCACTGCTTTTTTTCATTAAAATATTGGACCCCATAGGCAGAACCTTCGGAAACCATTTTTGAATCTTCATAGTCACTGGGATCCGGCTGGCCGCCTTTATCAACGGGCAGGACTTTTGTTTTACAAGAATAGTCAGGCCTTATTTTTCTTTTGATGCTTTTGAATGCTAATTTCGTGCGGATTCTGTTCGGCTTGGATGATAACCAAACCGCTGCTGCAGAGGTGCCCAGCCCAACTAGGATCCATGGTTTCATACTGGCTGTTTGTTTCATTGTTATAACCTCCTTACGCTTCTATACCCAGATCGATCTTCGGTTAACCCGTAAAATATATTTCATTTTTTTTACATAAAACGACTGATCCCGGTATGATATGCCAAAGTTTTCCGCATATTAAAGCCAAGAAGGCAAAAAGGAGGCAACACACGTGAAGTCCATCTTTTTTAATCTGCTTCTTTTCCTCATCCTGCTGATTACTGCCGGTTCACCCATACATGCCACACCTCTCGACCCACAGACAGAAAACATTGATAGTAAAAGCGGTTCATCCATTTTCGTAATCGATCAGCGGAAAATGGATGTGACGGGAGACAAACGGCCCGATACTGTTACGCTAATGGGTGAGAAGGAAAAGCAGGAAAATATATATTCGGAAAATCTTTTCCTGATCTTTCAAGACGGGGCTACCCGCCGTTTTACCACCTTAAATTTAAACGATGGAGGATATCACCCAAACATTCAATTCTTTGATTTTAATGGCGACCGTATTCCGGAAACCTATATTTCAGCTGAAACCGGCGGAAGGGGCGGTACTTCTGTCTTTCATCTGGTTTCATCAAAAAACAATCATGTAGTGGAAATTCCGGTTCCTTCTTCACTCGGGATCAGCGGGCGGTTTACGGACGGATATCACGCTACCATTTTGGTTAAAAACACCGGTGAAATTACGTCCATCAATCTGGCTGAACGAAGACAAAAATATGAAACGTCCGAGGTGTATAAAAACGGAACGCTCATTAAACCGATTAAAGTCTCGGCGAATAAGTTCAGTATGCTGACCCCTGTGGATGTAAACGGAGACGGTGTATTTGAACTGCGGGGCGTCCAGCGCATATCTGGAATTGCCAATGGCGATTCTGTAGCCTTTGCCGACTCGATCTGGAAATATAAATTTATGCAATGGGAACTTGTCAGCAGCAGTGTCCACAAAGCGAATTAAAAAAGCAGTCCAGGGCCAAGACCCTGACTGCTCTTTTTTATACTCTTGGGGTTTGATGGATCAATTTTTGCAGCTGTTTCCCTGCATTTTCACTGCAGAGCCCCCCATGATAACAAACAACCTGTTCCACATGATAAGCGGTGTAGTGCTGGATGGATTTCTCGGCCTCTTCCAAGTCGAGCGCCGTTTCCTTGTGGGGCCCGTACAATACACCATTCATGCAGTACATTGAATCTCCTGCAACCAACGCGTTACTTTTTTTCAAATAGAGGCTGATATGGCCAGGTGAATGCCCCGGGGTAAAAATAACAGATATGCCGCCTGCCAATTCAAGTTCCTCTCCGCCTTTTAACGGAATATGCACCTTGGAAGCTGGTGCCGGAACTTCATAGAACGCTTTTGCCATCTCGGGAAGAGCCTCAAATTCTTCATCAGTCAGCCGGCTGCGATCGGTTTTTATTAAAGGCTTATCGCCTTCAATAAAGGGCTTTTCGGTCTCATGTGCGTATACAATAAGAGATTGTCCAAGTGCGTCCTGCAGTTCCGGGAGGCTGCCGATATGGTCAATATCCTGATGCGTCAGAATAACATGCGTGAGATTTTGGAAGGGAACGCCTGCTGTTTCCATTTCATTCCGTAGGTTCTGCAGTTGGCCGGGCACACCTGTGTCGATCAAAACGGCTGACTTCTCGTCCCATTCAAGGACGGGATGAATCAACATTCCGTTCACATTCACATCGAGCATGGCTGCACCATTTGCGAGTTTTCTCATACATTTTCCCTCCTGCTCTTTCCTTTTTAACTTCATGCCTGAAGTACATATTCTCTTTTGGATGCTTAATTCCTTGAATCCGCTTGAACCTTTTTGCAAAAGGGTACTACTTAGACATGACCAGCCATCTGAAAGGAGACTAACGATGAAATCAGATACGATACGTTTAATTGCCAACGCCCGCAGGACTGCCTTTTTAATTCAGCCTGGATTTTTGCCTGGCATTACGAGCAAGTCTGCTGATCATGTTTGGTCTGTTGGCCACTTTGATCGTCATCTATAAAAAAATTACCAAGACAAAAGGCTTCTCCGTTTGGACCCGGCTTCCATTCTCGATTTATATCGGCTGGGTGTCTGTAGCTACAATCGTCAATACGGGCGTGTTCCTGGTTTCTCATAATTGGAACGGTTGGGGCTTAAGCGATGTTACCTGGACCGTTATCATGCTCATCGTTGGGACGGTTTTGGCCTTTTATTTCACCTCAAGAAACAGAGACATTTTCTATTCACTCGTTTTTATATGGGCGTTCATCGGGATCGCTGTGAAACGGACGGAACTTAAGGATGTTTGGCTTTCTGCCCTGCTGGTCGCAGGGTACTTGCCGTTCATGTGCTTTACCGCCTTTTCACGAGAAACTTTTCTTATAAACAACGAACACAATAAATAGTTCCTGAAACGCCAAAAGGCCGGTTCCACGTGTGGAGCCGGCCTTTATTTGGATCGGATGGAAAATCTTTTCGTATTTATGATATTTTTTCGCAGAAATCTTGTATACTTCTTATAGTCTTATAGATCAATGCGTATATGCTGGAGGCCTCCATGGAAAAAACAAAATGTCCCATTCCGGTTTTTATTCCGCTCATTGTCGGCATTGTTGCCGTATCATTTTCTTCTATTTTTGTGAAACTCTCTGATGCCCCTGTGTCTGTACAGGGCATGTACCGGCTGCTGTTTACGATTCTTTTCATGCTTCCATTTACAAAAAATCAATGGAAGAAGGCTAAACGGATTCAGCCAAAACATTGGCTGCTTCTTTTTTTATCCGGAACGTTCCTTGCCCTTCATTTCCTTTTGTGGATGGGCTCCCTCAAGCTGACTACGGTGGCCAGTTCTACCATTATTCTGGCATTGCAGCCGGTGTTTGTTTTAATCAGGGCTTTTTTCTTGTTTAAAGAACGCACATCCTCTGCCTCCCTTATGGGAATGGCGATTGCAATTTGCGGTGCCGCTCTTATTGGATGGGGGGATATCGGGATTTCTGCGGAAAACTTGCTAGGAGACTTACTTTCCCTTTTCGGAACGCTTGCCGTAGCTGTACATATGCTTATCGGACAGCACTTATTGCGTCATATTCCTTCTTTTTTCTACAGTCTTGCCGTGTTTATTTCAGCTGTCCTTGTGTTTGCTTTGTATAACGGGGCAGCCGGCATTCCCATGACTGGATATGGTGGCCACGACTGGCTCATCTTCTTTTTGCTGGCCATTATCCCAACTGTATTCGGGCATGTTCTGTTCAACTGGCTGATGAATTATGTGAGTGCAACCACCATTTCCGTCAATATCCTTGGTGAACCTGTGGGGGCAAGCATCCTGGCTTATTTCATGCTGAATGAAAGCATCTCCCTTTTTCAGGGAGCCGGCGGTTTTCTGGTTTGCACCGGCTTGTACCTTTTCTTAAAAACAAGCAGGGTTCCCGATCACATAAAAGAAGCTTCTGTTCCTCAAAATGTATAGGCAGTAAGTTGATTAAAAGAAACAAAAGAGGTACGTTAATAGAGTTAATAAAAGATCAGAGAAAAGATGGATGATCTCATCAGGGGGGATTCTGAGATTGGAAAATAAAAAAGCGTTGCCAATCTTATTTTTAGTGATGTTTTTAGTAATGGTTGGATTCGGGATCATTATTCCTGTCCTTCCTTTTTTTGCGGAAAAGGTCGGAGCAAATCCTGCTCAGCTCGGCTTTTTGATGGCTGTATATTCTTTGATGCAACTGTTGTTTGCCCCGGTATGGGGCAGGATTTCCGACCGGATTGGACGAAAGCCGGTTATGCTGATCGGGATTGCAGGATTGGCTGTTTCTTTCTTTTTAATGGCTGTCTCCAGCCAGCTTTGGATGCTTTTTGCGGCCCGCATTGCCGGGGGACTTCTGTCTTCAGCGAATATGCCGACAACGATGGCCTACGTGGCCGATATTACAACCCCTGAAAACCGGGGGAAAGGCATGGGCATTGTCGGAGCTGCCGTTGGCCTTGGGTTCATTTTCGGACCGGCTATTGGCGGTATTTTTTCCGAGTCCAGTCTGAACACTCCCTTTTATCTTGCCGGAGCTTCTTCGCTCATTACGTTCTTTCTGGTTCTTTTTGTATTAAAGGAATCACTGCCGAAAGACATGAGAATAACCGGAAATGTAAAAAGCGCATCCAGGTGGGAAGCGTTCAAGGGCGAGGTTTCGATTCTCTTTGTTCTGCAGCTGTTTATTTCACTTTCTTTATCAGGACTCGAAGCGACCTTTGCTTATTTCGCCGCAAAGAAAGCGGGACTTGATTCGAATCACCTTGGATACATCTTCATGATCATGGGGTTTGCCGGCGCTCTTGTGCAAGGGGGACTTGTTGGCCGTTTAACCAAAAAGTATGGAGAAGGAAAGGTCATTCAGGGGGGAATTGTTCTCTCCGCAGTCGGATTCGGCTTAATTCTTCTTGTCCATAGCTTCACGACTGCTGCTATTTTCCTTTCCATTTTCGGAATTGGCAATGGCGTCATTCGGCCAAGTGTATCCGCCCTTCTGACAAAAACCTCCACCTCGGGGCACGGCAGTGTTACCGGCCTGCTGTCTTCCTTCGATTCACTCGGGCGGATTATCGGTCCCCCTCTTGGAGGCTGGCTGTTTGCCAAAGCCGCAGGGCTGCCTTATATCTCAGGTATCGTGTTATCAATCATTGCCCTGGTTCTTTACCAGGTCTATCGGGCCCGGGCTGAACATTTTTCAGAAGCAGGTTAAAAAGGCAGTGCACTTGTCGTGCACTGCCTTTTCCCTTGCTATTTGACTTTCACCGTTTCGGAGCGGTAGTTATCTTTTTTCCCCTCAGGTTTATAATGATTTTCGATATTGCCGCTCGCATCTACGGCAAACCATTTCACCGTTGCCGTCTGCTCAAGAACCGGTTTTTCTGCACCTTCACGAATACCGCTGATTTTTATTTTTTTGGATGAGAAAGTCGGCCGCTTGTTATTGGTCGTATAGTAAATCGTTGCGGGTTCAGACGTGGAAAATTCAAGCGTTGCATTTTCCATACTGCGCTTCACGTGGAGCTTGGAAGTTGGCGCTTTTTTGTCATGCTCGTAATCATAGGCAACATCCAGCATTCCGATCAGGCCGTTGGCAAATTCCATTGCCTCTTCATGTCCTTCCTCAAAAGGCGGCTGAAATCCTACGGGCTCCCATTTTCTCTCCTGGGCGTTCCATAAATCGGCGCCTACCTCAAAATCCCATGCATAAATGCCATTGTTATACCACAGGGCATCTGCCGAGTTTCCAGCTGCAGAATACAACACATCCGGTACAGGACCCGTGCGTCCTGGCAAAATGGTTGTTCCGCGATACTCCTTTATTTGCTGCAGAATCCGCTCCGACGCGCTCCAGAAGAAGGCTTCCTGTCCGGCAGTCGGACGCGGCAATGTTTCCCTCCCAAGAGCTTTGTACGCTCCCGGAGGCCACATGAAATAGCCGCCGTAGCTGTGGACATTCATGGCAAACTTCACATTCGGATTTTCATCGGCCAGCCAGATCAAATTTTTGGCTTCGGGTTCTGACTGCTCTGTAGGACCTCCGTAAACCGAGCTTTGACAATCTGTCGAAGAGCCAAGATACCCATCATACACCGAACCGGTTCCGTGATTGCGGTTCAGGTCGACACCCCATGTATTGCGGAGAGCCGGGTCCGATTTCTCGGGGCCGCAATGATTGGTCATGTTCTTTCGTTGCCAGTTATAATCATAAAAAGAATAAGTGGCTCCATCCGGGTTGACAGAAGGGACGATAAAAATATCAAGGTTATTCACCAGCTTGCGTGTCGCTTTGTCTGTACTGTAGTTTCTGAGCAATCTTTCTGCCGTTTCCACGGATACGAGCGGTGTCACCCACTCACGGGCATGCTCCTGTGAATAAAGGAGAACTCCGGCTTTCGAGCCATCCCGATGTTTTCCGATCCGAATTGCTTTCATTGTATGCGGTTCGCGCGAAATCGACTCCGGCGCTTTTAAGCCATCCGTGAGCTTCAATTTTTCCGTTGAGGCTACAAGACCTTCTCCACTGCTGTCTCTAAAGAAGGTGGCGGTAACGAGACTTCCTGCCTCTGCGTTAATTTTTTGAATGACGTCTTTTGCTTTACTCGAACTTTGTCCGGCGGCATCAGTCGCCAGTTTGACAACAATCGTGTTTTCCTTTGTATCAATGGACAGCGGAAGATTTGCGCCCTCCTGCTTTACTGCCTGGAGGCTGATGCTGTTTCCGCCTTCATGGCCCCATTTTTTCGAGGTAATGACGACAGCCGAAGCGGGATTCGCCAGATCTCCAATCATCGTCTGTGCCTTTCTGCGGTAACCATTGGTCTCATATGGCAGTTCCACAATTTCCGCAATACTGGAAAATTGCTTTGCTAGCTTGGTGATCCGCTGATCGAGCTCGGTTGGGGTCATATAATGGTCTGTAAAATCCGATACATAATGTTTACCTGGAGTTGGTTTCTTGCCGCCGATCCAGTTCGTTACTTTTGCTTCCATGGTGCCGCCAAGACTGCTCGTGATTATAACGTTTGAAGGACGGGTATCCACTGGAAGCAGCATGGAATGATACATATAAACATCCGCGTCCTCTATTCGTTCAAGCGCTGCTGTTCCACCTGATCCAGGTGCTGTATTCTTTCCTTTGTCCCATGTTGCGGTAAGTACGGTTGAGTTGAGAGAGCCTGCATCCGTCTTCGCCTCGACATACAGGAATTTGCCGCCCTGGCTTGTAAAATAGTTGGCTCGTAAAATGGTAACCTTGTCCTTGGCTGCTGCCAGGTCTTTTTCCTGCTGTACCGTAAATTGGCGCTCCTGCCTCAAGGTTTGAATTTCATGCTGGGTGGAAATAACATCCGTCTTGTACCCTCTTAATTGCAAAATTTCCATCTCTTCTTTGGTCAGGATAGCGTCAGCTTCCATTCCCTGGCCTGCATGCTGGTCAAGGTTTTCCGTAAGATCCATTCCATAGCTTAGTAGTTTGTCCAGGTCCGCACGGTTCTTCAGATGGATTTTTACCAGCATGGCTTCATTCTTTGCCGTTGTGGAAGGGCTGGCCGCATGGACGGAAGCTAGCGGCAAAGGCAGCAGAATGGCAGCAGCCATCGACACAGCTATGAGCTTTTTCTTTGTCTTTCGACTTTTCAATTTTATCGCCTCCAATAATCGACTGTTATGCAAAATATGTAAGTTAGTTACAGTATAAGGTGAATTGAAGGAATATTTTGTCTTTTATTGTTTGTTGACCATAAAATGATTCCATGTAACTAAATAGCAACCCTGGTCCCATGCTATTAGTCCCTGAAAAAGAAAGCGTTTTATTTTCTTTTCGGCCATAAAACTACTAAACTATTACTATGAATGTTAATACGTACATATGGGAGGATGCTATGTCTGTTTACGAATATCATGCGAAGACAATCATGGGCGAGGAAAAATCACTTCAGGAGTATGAAGGTAAGGTATTGCTTATCGTCAATACAGCCAGTAAGTGCGGATTTACTCCGCAATATAAGGAACTTCAGGCGCTTTACGATGAATTCAAAGATCAGGGTCTTGAGATCCTGGGGTTCCCATGCAACCAGTTTGCTGGCCAGGAACCTGGAAATGAAGAGGAAATCCAGGAATTTTGCCAGTTGAATTACGGAGTGGCCTTCCCGATGTTTGCCAAGGTGGATGTAAAAGGCGATCATGCACACCCTCTCTTTACCTACTTAACCAGTGAAGCACCCGGGATTTTAGGATCAAAGGCAATTAAATGGAACTTCACCAAATTCCTGGTGAACAAACAAGGAGCAGTCGTATCCCGCCATTCTCCTCAAACCTCACCGAAGGATATGAAAAAAGAAATAGAAGCACTGCTCGCGCAGTAATCAGCACGCACGCTTTTGGTTTCCCCTAAAGCGTGCGTTTTTCATTGCACGGTAATTAGGCTTGCCAACAAGGCAAACGTCCAGACCGAGTGATGCCTCCTACATATACTGTATCGAGAATGTTGGAATTGGATATTAAAGGAGGAATTTTAAATGTATGCAAACTCACCGATTAATGCACCAATGAACGCTCCGTTAAACGTACCTGTGTCAACGGCTTCTTATGGGTATGGTTATGGCGGCGGATGCGGCGGCGGTTACGGTTATGGCGGCGGTTACGGCGGTTACGGTTATGGAGGCGGAAGAGGATTTGCGATCATCATCGTATTGTTCATCCTCTTGATCATCATCGGCTGTTCATGCTGGGCCGGTCACGGCCACGGCGGCTGTGAAAGCAGCAGCAGCTGCTAATCGTTCAAGCAGCAAAAAAGATCCAGGCGGTTGTCCGCCTGGATCTTTTTATTTTTTTATAATAGAACTTCCTCTGCAACCTCGCTTGCAGCCGAGAGTCTCACAGGATAAATGCTCGTAAACGGCAAAGGACTTACAGGCAAGTCTCCAGCGTAAAGGAATGCAATGAGGGAGGCTTCCGGCAGAGAAACCGTATCGAGTACTGCTCCTTGAAGCTGCAGTGCAGAAATTGTTTCTCCCGAAATGTGCTCTTTTTCACCAATCAGAAGATAGGTCGTTCCCTCTTTGGCCTGTTTTCTTTGAACGACTTCTGAGACTGTCGGTTTGTCCTGATAAACACTGCCCGTCTCATACAGGGATAAAAAATCTTCGACGATGGCACTTGCTGTTGCTTCAGCCCCGGCACCGGGTCCCTGTAAGGTTAAACAGCCAAGAAGATCCGTCTGAATGCGGACGGCATTGTCCACTCCTTCCACTCCATAAAGCGGGTGTTCACTGTCTACCAACACCGGTTTCACCTTCAGCTCGAGACTGTCATCCAGGAGCACCAGATGTTTTAGGCGAAGTCCAAGCTGTTCTGCGAGCTGTATTTCCTCAAGACGCACATTTCCAATTCCCTTTACCTCGGCTTCCTCCCATATAGGCTGTTCACCATAAATCCACTTACTCAGCACCATGGCTTTATAAAAAGCATCCAGCCCTTCAATATCATTCGTCGGGTCAGGTTCTGCATACCCCTTTTGCTGGGCGAGTTCCAGAGCTTCCGGAAACGTAGATCCAGTTGTTCTCATGTGCGAGAGAATAAAATTGGACGTTCCATTCAATATTCCCTCCACGTGCTGTACTTTATTGATTCGCAAAAGCTCCCTCAGTGTCCTTAACACCGGGATGCCGCCGCCTACACTTGCTTCATATACAAAGCGTGCTCCTCTTGCTTTCGCAAGGCTTGTTAGCTCTTCCCCATGACGGGCAATCAGGTCTTTGTTGGCGGAAATTACATGGCACCCTGCTTCCAGTGACCGGGTAATGTACGTTTTGGCCGGTTCAATTCCCCCGATGGCTTCAATGACCACATCCGGCGCCTCCTTACCCAGAATTTTTTCAAACTCTGAGTATAATGGCGCTTTCTGAAAGTCGGACCTCGGTTTTGCCGGATTTTTAATCAATATTCCTGACAGACGAATCTTTTTTCCCAGCAACTGTTCAATATCAGGTTTTCTTTTTAACAATGAGGAATATACCCCGGTTCCCACAGTTCCCAGTCCCAGCAATGCAATTTTAATTTCACTCAATGATATCTCTCCCTTTGTTTGATTGGATAAGCTTACCTCTCGAGAATAGCTCCGAAATGAAAAAAGCCCCCTTCCTAAGAAGAGGGCGTCCGGCCTCCTCTTATCATCCAGGATTTCTCCTGCAGGTAGTAGCACCTTTTCAGGCAATATGCCTGAAGGTTGCCGGGCTTCATAGGGCCTTTCCCTCCGCCGCTCTGGATAAGAGTACATATGAGATTGAAACATGTTATGTAGCAAATGACTTTTTTAGTACTAAAAAACTCCCTTATCGATGATAAGAGAGTTACATTCCGGTTTCATCTCTTATCGCTCAAAGTTGTACCTTTGAAGGACTTGGCACCTTTTCAGACAATCTGCCTGAAGGTTGCCGGGTTTCATCGGGCCTTTCCCTCCACCGCTCTGGATAAGCTTTTTTAAATTAGTCTTACTTTATCATGGAGGAAGAAGAGCGTCAACCGCTCCTGGACCTATTTTTCCGTTCAAGATAAAACATGATCAGCAGTGAAGGCACCAGAGCCATGATAAAGGATTTGGTGATTACCGTTCCACTGAAACTTTCACTCGCAGCGATATGAAAAGCAAAATCTGTAAAAGTGATGGCCAAAGCCATTAAAACGGTCCCAGGAATTACGTTTTTCATAACAAATCCTCCTGTCGAGCGAAATTGAGTTACCACCAGTTTACAAAATCCGTGTGGTAAAATCCACTGTTCCAGGAATTTTCAGGCACATAAGGCTACACTAATTTTCCTGCACAAATCTGACGTATTCCTTCAAGGGCATCCTGCTGATCCTGTCCTTGCGCTGTTATACAGCACAAGCCAGCCATGCCTGAGAGTTTACTCATGCTTAACATGCTTTTGGCATTCATCTGGCAGTTATCGAATTCGAAATAGATTTGACACTCTTCAAATTCGTTCGCTTTATGAACAAGCTTTGATATTGTTCTGGAATTCATTTTTTCCTGCAAAAAGCAGTATGTCTTCATACCTTTCCACTCCTATTCCTTATCCCTGCCATTTTAACCCGCAATGATTAAGCACATATTAAGGCAGTTTAACTTTTTTTCATACCAATGAAGATATGCACGCCTGACCATCAATATGTGGATAATGGGCAGTTTAGGAAAAAAGGAGGAGCATCAGAAGGGTTAAAATTGTTTTTCAAAAATATGTATTTTTTTCCTCGTTTTCTTTAATTTCGATTTCTCTGAAGCCCATTCTGCTCCAAAAGCTGAACGCAGGAGCATTACCCGTTAAGATTCCGAGCCGCAATACGGGGTGCTTCATCTTTCTTAACTCATTTTCGCATTCCGTATAAAGCTTTTTTGCCAATCCCTGGTTTTTACAGGCTTTGGCAACCATCAGGAAACCCAGCCACGGCTTGCCATCCTTCGGGTTATGTAAAAGGTATTCAATAATGGCCGCGTTTTTGCCGTATTCTTTAACCACATAACGAAACCTGGGAGGCTTTATATCTAGAAGTTCCTCCATAATATCTTTTGGCTCCACTTTGCCTTTCCCGTAAAACAGCTCATTATAAAATGGATTGGGGTTCATAATCTCTAGTTCATCCATCGCTTTCTCCAGCCCGCTCTGTTCCCATATCAGCACTCCCGCACCCCCTATTCTTCTTTCTAGCATACAACAAAATCAAAAAAAACACGCTCCTGAAATCAGGGCGTGTTCTTCGTTATTGGCTGTCCTTGTTGTTCTTGATTTCGGCGATATCACCCTGATTGGCAATTGGATCAGCAAACGTTCCCTTCGGAATATCCGCCTTTCCTTTTCGCTGCTCCGCGTTTTGCTTGCGGATTTTTTCATTTTTGGCCATGCCGGACACCTCCTTGCCTGGTACTTAACATAACCAAACAAGGCGGAGTCTACTCTGTTATTTTTCCAGATTAATATAGGCTTTTTGGGTATCTATTTTCTTTTTGATCATATCTGTCTCATAAAGCCACTCTGAAACCTTATTCCACGACTTTTGATCCTGATACCCAAAGGGTTTGCTGCCACTGTCCATCAAGGGCAGAAGAATTTGAAGGCTTTTCTTTTCTACCTTTTGATCCAGGGGAAACTCTTTGTTTTCATGCTGAAATAAAATATTCAACGCGTTCTCCGGATGCTCTTGTACATCCTTTTGTCCTTTTGACAGAGCCCGCCAAAATTTTTGGTAAAGCTTCCTGTTTTTCTTCAATCCATCTTCACTCGAAACAAGTACCAGCTCATAATAATCAGGCACTCCGTATTTTACTGGATCGATGGATCGGACAGGGTGCCCCTCTTTTTTCAGCAAAATTTGTTCATGGTTGATATAGCCACCGGAGATGCCGTCAACTTTTTTAGAAGCCATCGCCGGAATGATATCCCATCCGATATCCGTCATTTTTACGTTATCCGGATTTCCCCCGTCATGTTTTACCATCGTTTTAACAATAGCTTCATTAATCGGAATAGACGGATAACCTACATTCTTTCCTTCAAGATCTTTAGGTGTGTGAACGCTGCTTTTCTCTGGCACCATCAGATGATTGAGCGGATGCCTCACCATCGCTCCAAGAGAAACCACCGGTATGTTTTCGGCACGTGAAAGCACAACCTGCGGCTGGTAGGTCAATGCAAGGTCCGTACGCCCGGCTGCCACAAGCTTTAACGGATCATTGGTTTCAGCCGGCATTTTCACGTCCACCTCAATGCCTTCCTTTTTAAAATACCCTTTCTCAATGGCATCATAAATTCCGGCATGCACTGCGTTTGGGTACCAGTCGAGCATCACGCTCACTTTCTTCATTCCATCTTTCCCTTCCCCGCTTTTAGTCGCGGAAGAGGAACAGGCACCAAGTGCGAGAAGCAGACACCCTGCAAGCAGCCATTTACTGTGTTTTATCCACTTTTTCATGTTGTACATCCTTTCTGATTTCTTTCCATCTGAACATTCGTTTTTCCGCAAGTGCTGCTGCCCCAAAGAAACACATGCCAAGCAGAGACAAAAGGAAGATGGCGGAAAAGACACCTTCTGCGTTCAGACTGCCTGACATTCTTCGTGAATAGTAGCCGAGCCCTTCACTTGCCCCGAGCCATTCACCGATTGTTGCACCCACGACTGAAAATACAGCAGCAAGTTTGATGCCCGAAAAGAATGAGGGAAGTGCCATGGGCATCTGTACTTTTTTAAAGATCTGCCATCTTCTTGCTCCCATGGAACGCAAAAGATCCACATAATCCCGATCATGATGGTTCAGGCCGTCATAGGTGCTCACCACAATGGGGAAGAAAGCGATCAAAACAGTAACCGCCACTTTGCTCCATATGCTGTAGCCAAACCAAAGGACAAAAATCGGTGACAGCGCGATAATCGGTATGGTCTGGGAAATCAATACCCCGGGATAAATTGTTCGTTGTAACGATTTGAAAAAAAACATGGCAACCGCAAGTGAAACACCAGCCACTGCCGCTATAACAAAGCCAAGGATCGTTTCCTTAAACGTGGCCCATGTATGAAAAAGCAATATGTCCTTGTTCTCAAAAAGAGACAGTAGGATGCCTGACGGTGCCGGCAGAATAAAAGACGGCAGCCTGCCGGTATCCACAAGCCATTCCCATGCACCAAGCAGGAGGAGGGCTGCCATCAAAAATAAATAATAATCCTTAAAAAATGCTTTGATACGATTCATGTGTAATTCTGCTCTCCAATGTATTGATCAGCTCTGTTATTTCAGGGGATAGATATGTCTCTCTCGGCCTTTGCAGCTGAACCATGATTTCTTCCGTCTCACCGGATGGGTGGAGAACAATAATCCTGTCACTTAAAAAAACCGATTCGTGGAGGTCATGTGTGACCAGGACGATGGTTTTGTTCAGTTCTCTCCATAGTGCAGCCATCCATTGGTGCATATCCTTTTTGGTCATGGCATCAAGAGCGCCAAATGGTTCGTCCAGAAAAAGCACCTCTTTTCCCGTCAACAATGTGCGCAAAAAAGCGATTCGCTGACGCATTCCCCCGGACAGCTCATGTGGATAGGCTTTCTGAAATGCGGACAGTCCCACCCGTTCCAGGAGAGCTTCCGCCTCTTTTCTCTTTTTTTGCTTTTGAACCTCTGGTGACAGAAGCAGGTTATCCATGACCGTACGCCAGGGAAGAAGAAGGTCCTTTTGAGGCATATAGCCTGCTGCCCCCGGGACGGATGGCTCATTTTGAATCAGGATTTCCCCTTCATCCGGCTTCTCCAGACCGCATGCGAGTTTAAGCAGTGTACTTTTTCCTGTGCCGCTTTTGCCAATAATGGAGACAAATTCTCCTGCTGCCGCTGAGAGATTTATGTTCTTTAAGATGGGTCTGTACTGCCCGCCTTGTTTCATGCTGTAAGAAACATTTTTCATCATGAATGTCATTCATTCGCTCTCCTTTTTGCAGGACTATACCGGCCATTCATGCCCGTAATAAACCATGTCCCAAAACATGAACTCAAATCGTGACGTAGTTAGAAAATGGTTTTGCAAAGCCTCTAGCTCCTGATTGGTTTTTCCTTCCGCCCATTCATCAAGCTTATCCTTCAGCCAACGTGAAAGACTGCCGAAGTCTTCAGAAGCGTACATTTCAATCCAAGGGCCATAAGGATGGCCGGACAGGTTCCCTGCTTCCCTTTTCAACATGGTTCCGATCTCGTGATAGCTCCACATGCATGGCAAAAGGCAAGAGACCAGTTCGGCCAGGCTCCCCTGCTGGGACGCTGCCAGCATATACCTCGTATATGCGAGATTTATAGGCGTCGCCTTTTCGTTCTCCAGTTCCTCCTCACCGATGCCGATTTCTTTGCAATAACTGCGGTGAAGATCCATCTCTGTGTGCAGCGTTTCATGCAGAAGGCCGGAGAACCATTTAATTGTTTCAGTATCTTCTGCTTTTACCGCTCCAAGTGCGAACAGCTTGGCGTAATCCTTCAAAAATACATAATCCTGTTTCATGTAAAACATAAAGCGCTCCATCGGCAGGGAGCCATCCTTAATTCCCTGAACAAAAGGATGGCGGTGGATATGCTCCCATACCTGCAATACCCGGTCATGGAGCTGGCGGGTAAATCGGTCCTGCTGGCTACTCTTAACCATTTAAAGTGCTCCTTTCTGTATTGCACCATTTTTCAATAAACCCGGCGAGAACTTTTGCATGATGGATTAACTGCTGAAGCTCTACTCTCTCATTTAGCGAATGGGCTTCCTCCAGTTTTCCGGGGCCGTAAATCACAGTGGGTATCCCGGCTTGTCCCAGCCAGCCCGCGTCTGTCACTGTCGGTGACATGGAAACGACAGCCTCCTGCTTGGACACCTGGTGATGCTGATTCTTCAGCATGACGAGCCCCGGATGATTTTCATCAATATCAATAGCAGGAAAAATCTCTCCTCTGTCTTCGATCATCGATTTTCCGCCCCAGTCAAAGGAAGGCGGATTGTCTTTGAGCCAAGGATCTCCTTGGGCAACGGCAAGGACATGCTGCTGAATTTCCTCCGCAACCTCTTTATAAGTCTCGTTCGGATAAAAATGGACGGTAATCCAAAGCCTGCACTCATCCGCAATATAGGCCGCATTCCTTCCCCCCTCAATAACCGAAGGATTGATCGTTGTGCTGCCCGGCAAAAACCCGGGATAGACTTTGGTTACGGCCCAGTGACGCTCAAGCTCCTGCAGCCCCTGTATGACTTTCATCATCTTTTCAATGGCACTTGCACCAACAATGCCTCCGCCGGCATGAATCAATCGGGAACGGAGGCCATCATGATGAGTGGTTTTGCTTTTTATCGTGATCCAGCCTGTAATCACACCGCCCTGCCCATGGATGGCAAGATCGGATGTATCCGCCACAACGGCAAAATCAGCTTGCATACCGCGGTCGACGCATGATTTTGTTCCAGCTTCACCGGCTTCTTCTCCTGTTACGGATTGAAAATATAAATCGCCATCCAGTTCGACGCCTAATTCCCGTAACAGCTGCAGCGCAAAAAGTGTGGAGGCCATTCCTCCTTTCATATCAGCTGTGCCTCTTCCATACAAAAAATCTCCGTCTTTCCTTAATTCAAACGGCTGATGCTCCCATTCAGCTTCATCTCCTGCCGCTATCACGTCGATATGCCCATTGAGGATAAGACTTTGATACTGTTCACTGTTTCTCCCGGGTTTGGTTCCAGCCACAATCGTGTCACCGGGAAACAGCCCCCACTCTTCTGTCTCAAACCCGAGGTCCCGAAGAAGATATTTGATATAATGCTGGGCTTCCTCAGTATTTCTGGCCGGCGGGCTTTCTGTCCGGAAGGCCACAAGCGACCGAAGAATCTCGATCAAATCCTCTTTTCTTTCATCTGCCAATCTATTAATCTTGTCCTGAATACTGCTCATGCTCACCCTCCTTTATCTGCTGAACCTTTGTTGCTCTTGAAAGCAGTTGCTTTCCGTTTCAGGATGCTCGCTTTGACCGGCGCAAGTGCCTACTTTTGAGCCCTGCGGCGCAAGCTCCCCATTGGCCGGCGTAAAATACCTGCCTTTGCCGGCGTAAAACGCCTACCTGGTCTCACCTGTCACGCATATCCCGCTGGACAAGGAACGCTTCAGCAGCGTTACATCGCACGAAGAAAATGTGAAGTTCATTTTCGAGGATCTCGCACCTTGCACTCCAATCAACATATCAATGAGGATTTCTATCGCTGATCCTTATGCACATAAAAAACCGCCTTCCCCAGATGAGGAAGGCGGCTGTATGATCGATTCGTCTAAAAACCGTTTCGCAAGCCTGCTTCCCTACGCTGGCATCATCCAGATCAGGTTCCAAGGGTGTAGAACAAAGGTTCAGTCTCAGCCGTTTCCGGCTCCCCTAGCAGAGTGCTATTCAATTATCCTATCAAACTATAGTACAGATTTTTCGCTTCAGCTATATCTTTCGTGCCATGGATTAAAACTCGTCCGTCCTTGAAGAAAACAAGCCGGTGCTGTTCATCCGCCCGATAGGAGAGCAAATACGGATTTTGTTCAATCCTGCCTCCCAATCGTGCCAGCACCCCGGAAAGCTCCTCCAGATCCCGTTCCCCATGCTCAGAGGGACGGATTTGCACGGTATCTCTTCCACAGAGCACGGCTGTTTTTGTCTGGTTTTCGGGATTCAAAAAAGGATTCGTTGGATGATTGCCACAGGAAGGACAATCCTGTTTCTTTAACTTCCTTACATCCATCGCCATGTAATAATTGTTCCACAGGTCAAAGGAAACCAGTTTGTTCCGGAGTGCTTCCTTGTTTTCGGTTAACAGCTTTAACGCTTCCGCTGTCTGATGGGCTACAACCGTCTGTACAGCGGGTGCTATAATGCCTGCTGTATCGCACGTAGCTCCGCCCATCGGCACCTTTTCCAGCAAACAGCTAAGACAAGGAGTCTCTCCCGGTATAATGGTATAGCAAAGGCCATAGCTTCCCACACAGGCACCATAGATCCATGGGATCTTGGTTTCCTGAGAAATATCATTAATCAGAAGCCTTGTATCAAAATTATCCGTGGCATCAATGATGAGGTGGACAAATTCTGTCAGCTCCCTCAGCTCTTCGGCACCTGCATCCATAACAAGCCCTTCGACCTGGATATCAGAGTTAAGCTGTTCCAGCCGTTCTCTTGCCGCCACCGCTTTGGGCATCCGGTATTTTGCATCTTCCTCGCTGAACAGCTGCTGCCGCTGCAGGTTGCTCCACTCCACATAATCCCGGTCGACGATTGTGATCTTCCCAACGCCCGCACGGGCAAGAACTTCAGCATTTCCAGTGCCCAGTGCCCCGGCACCAATGATCAGTACATGCTTATTGGCCAGGAGCTCCTGGCCCCCTTCTCCGATCGGATCAAATAAGATCTGCCTGGAGTAGCGATCGTTCATTAAACACTCATTCCCTCCAGCGGGCTGCTTGCCGTGGCATACCGTTTCTTCGGAATTCGTCCCGCTTCATAACCAAGCCTTCCCGCTTCGATCGCAAGCTTCATCGCTTTTGCCATTTTCACAGGATCCTCTGCGCCCGAGACGGCTGTGTTCAGCAGCACACCATCAGCGCCGAGTTCCATCGCCAACGCGGCATCCGCCGGCGATCCGATCCCGGCATCCACAATAACCGGGATCGTTGCCTGCTCGACGATCAGGCTGATATTTAAGGGGTTGATGATTCCAAGGCCCGAACCAATGGGTGAAGCTCCGGGCATGATGGCATGCACGCCAAGGTCCTCTAATTTCTTTGCAAGAAGTACATCATCAGAAGCATAAGGCAGAACAGTAAATCCTTCATTCAGCAAGATCTCCGACGCTCTCAGCGTTTCTACCGGATCAGGCAGAAGGGTCTTGAAATCTCCTATAACTTCTACCTTAATCATATCACATAAACCTGATGCTTTTGCCAGCTTTGCGATCCTGACCGCTTCTTCTGCTGTTTTGGCACCCGCCGTATTGGGAAGCAGAGTATATTTCGACGCATCCAGCTTTTCTAAAAAATTCGGCTGTTCCGGATCAAAAATATTCATTCTCCTGACTGCAAATGTCAGAATCTCTGTACCTGATACGTTAACCGCTTCTTTTTGAACATCAAAATCCGGGAATTTTCCCGTTCCCAAAAGAAGACGTGAAGAAAATTCATGGTTTCCAATTTTAAGCATAATGCTCATCCTCCTCCTACAAAATGGACAATCTCTACTTTATCTCCGTTGGCCAATACCGTTTCGGCATGCTGGCTTTTGTTCAAGATTTCTTCATTAAGCTCTACGATCGCCCCCTTGCCAGCCAGCTTTAGCTCTTTGATTAAATCATCAACCGTCTGAACCCGGGCAACTTCCATTGTGTTTCCGTTTACGATCAGCTTCATGTCCCCTCATCCTTTCATTTGTTCAAGTACAAACCGTTCGGGAGCAAACTCATTCAGACTTTGCTCCTCTTTCCTTCCGCAAACCAGCTCGGTTATCCATTGCCCGGTAATCGGGCTCAAAAGAATTCCGTTTCTGAAATGCCCGGCCGCAAAATAAATGTTGGAATGGTTGGGATGTTTCCCCATATACGGCAGGCCGTCCGGTGTTTGCGGACGAAAGCCGCTCCACGCCTTCTCCCATTCTCCATTACGGATGCCGGGAACCACCTTTATCGCACCCTCAAGCAATTGCCCGACGGCTTCAGCGGTTACTTTCCGGTCATAGGTTCCCGTACGCATCGTCGCGCCGATCACCAGTCTGCCTCCCTGTTTCGGCACAAGGTAGCAGTCTTTTGAAATGATGCTTGAGGTAATGACAGGCTCCATAAAATTCAGCGACAGACATTCTCCTTTTACGGGAAAGACCGGCATATGAAGGCCTGTCTGGGCAGCAAGTCTCCCTGTCCATACGCCTGAAGCCAGCACCAGTTTTTCCCCATAAAACGTGCCTGCGCTGGTTTGCACGCCTGTTCCCAGTTGGGCAAAATCGAAGCCAGCAGCCTCTGTATACTCCATAAAATCGGCACCCAGCTTTACAGCGGCCTGGGCGTAGGCCTGAGTCAGCTTGGGAGCATTCACCTGACCGTCCTTCGGCAAAAACAGGGCGCCCGCCAGTTCCGCTGATGCGTTTGGTTCCTTTTTACAAAGTTCATCCACGTCCATCCACTCGGCGGGCTGTCCGTTAGCCCTGTGAAAGGCAGCCAAATCCTGCAGCCTTTCTGCCTCACAGCTGTCTTTGGCTGTTTTAAACAATCCTTTATCCACCCATTCCATATCCACACCGCTGATTTCCTTAAGTTCATAACTTAGTTCCGGAAAAAGCTGCCTGCTCTGTCTGGCCATCTCATACAGCGGGCCTGCTTCATGAATCTCTGCCTGGGCTCCGAGCATGCCGGCCGCCGCAGAAGAGGCTTCACTTCCAATTTTGTTTCGTTCCAATACAAGAACGTTGTAAGGGGTGTGACGGCGAAGAAAGTAGGCGATCGAACTGCCAATGACCCCTCCGCCGATGATGATGACATCATAATGTTTGCGCATCCTGATCACTCTCTTTCATTAAAACTGCTTTGTACTGTTTGGCTATCGAAACAGGATCTTCCGCCTTCCAGATTCCTGACATGACAGCAATGCCCGATGCTCCTGCGCTGACAATGGCGCCAACTCTCTCCGGAGAAATTCCTCCTATGGCGAGAACCGGAATGCTGACCGCTTCGGCCACCTCCTGCAATTGATCAAGTCCCCTTGGCTCTTTATCCTTTTTGCTTTCGGTCGAAAAAACATGACCAAAGAAAAGATAGTCCGCCCCCTTCTGTTCCGCCTGGATCGCCCCATCCCTCGAATGGACTGACTGACCGATTCTAAAAGAGGGAAAATGATGCCTGACCACATCTGGCGCAAGACTGCTTTCCTTTAAATGAATGCCGCCGAGTCCTGCAGCTACCGCAACATCCACACGGTCATTCATATAAATGGCTTCTCTTTGTATGCCACATTGCTTCAGCTTTTCGGACAAACTGTAAATGTCGCCTGCAGCCTGGCTGTTTTCTCTGATATGTATCGCTGTCACATGGGGGGCAAGGATGGATGACACTGAAAGAATACGGTCTTCGCTCTGTTTGCCGTCCGTGATGACATGGAACTCCAATGGGTGCATTTCCATTCCTCATTTCCATACAAAAAAGCCACTCTTTGCGTAGAAAGAGTGGCTGATTCACTGTTTTTTCAAATCAGCTGCAGCAGCTGTCAAAGCTGTGCAGTGGCACTTCCCTACGCTGGCATCATCCAGATCAGGTTCAAAGGGTTTAGAACAATGCGTTCAGTCTCAGCCCGGAAGGCTCCCCCAGTGTTGCTATAATATGAAGTTATTTTCATCTTACCACGAGCGAAAAAAATGTAAAGTGATTAGAAGCTGATTTTTTGCTCGAGGAACGCACGCAATTCGGATACCGGCATACGCACCTGTTCCATTGTATCACGGTCACGAACTGTTACTTGCTGGTCTTCCTTCGAATCAAAATCATACGTGATACAAAACGGCGTTCCGATTTCATCTTGTCTGCGGTACCGTTTTCCGATTGATCCGGTTTCGTCATAATCCACCATAAAGTCCTTGGCAAGACCTGCGAACACTTCACGCGCTTCCTCGGATAATTTTTTGGAAAGGGGCAGTACCGCTGCTTTAAACGGCGCAAGGGCAGGGTGCAGATGAAGCACATTTCGTGTGTCTCCGCCTTCCAGCTCTTCCTCTTCATAAGCATCAATCAAGAAGGCAAGGGTGACACGATCTGCTCCAAGCGATGGTTCGATGCAATACGGAACATAGCGGTCGTTCGTTTCCTGATCAATATAATTGAAATCTTCTCCGGAATGTTCGCTGTGGCGCTTCAAGTCAAAGTCGGTGCGGGAAGCAATTCCCCAGAGCTCGCCCCATCCAAATGGGAACTGATATTCAAAATCTGTCGTCGCGTTGCTGTAGTGAGAAAGCTCTTCGGATTCATGATCACGAAGGCGAAGCTTATCCTGCTTCATGCCAAGATTCAATAGGAAATCATGGGCGTATTGCTTCCAGAAATCGAACCATTTCAATTCCTCTCCCGGTTTGCAGAAGAATTCAAGTTCCATCTGTTCAAATTCCCGCGTACGGAATGTAAAGTTTCCTGGCGTGATTTCGTTTCGGAAGCTTTTGCCTACTTGTGCAATACCAAACGGCAGCTTTTTCCTCATGGTACGCTGAACGTTTTTAAAGTTTACAAAGATCCCCTGCGCTGTTTCAGGGCGAAGATAGATTTCGTTCGTACTGGACTCTGTTACCCCCTGGAATGTCTTGAACATCAGGTTAAATTGGCGGATGGAAGTAAAATCATGTGCTCCGCATTCAGGACAGGCAATGTTATGTTCTTCAATCAATTTTTCCATTTCATCAAATGACAATCCATCCACAATCTTTTCAATGCCTTTTTCGGAAAGCGCATCTTCAATCAGCTTGTCCGCACGGTGGCGTGCTTTACACTGTTTACAGTCTATCATTGGGTCATTGAAGTTTCCAATGTGTCCTGAAGCCACCCATGTTTGTGGATTCATCAGGATCGCAGCATCGAGACCTACATTGTAAGGGGATTCCTGAACAAACTTTTTCCACCAGGCTTTTTTTACATTGTTTTTCAGCTCCACACCGAGCGGGCCATAATCCCAAGTATTTGAAAGTCCTCCGTAGATTTCAGATCCCGGAAAAATAAATCCGCGCTGTTTCGCCATGTTGACGACTTGCTCCATTGTCACACTCATGTCATTCTCTCCTTTATTCGCATTTGCTTTTTGAAAACCAAAAAAGCCCCCGCCCATAGACAAATCCTGTTTGTCCAGGGACGAGAGCTGTACTCACGCGGTTCCACCCTAATTGATGCAATCACTATTGCATCCGCTTTGGTCAATTAATGGCTCGAGACTTCCGTTTCTCTGAACATTCGCCCGGGCTTTCACCATCCCCGGTTCGCTTCATCTAAAGAGGCTCAGATACTATTGGTCTGTCATTGCGGTTATGATCTTCGATTATGGAAAAAATAGTACAGTTTTTCCGCCATAATGTCAAGTCTGTACGGTATGCAGAACTTTTATTCTTTCAGGTAAAAAAAGAAAACTCATCGCCATTGTCGATGAGTTTCATAAGAGCCCTTAGAAGCCCCCAAATCCGCCGCCCGGAAAGCCTCCATATCCACCTGGGAAACCACCGCCGAATCCACCATACCCACCTGGGAAACCGCCGCCGAATCCTCCCGGTACCCCTCCATAAGCGCCTGGAAACGGAGCCACCCCGCCGTAACCATAACCGTAGCCAAAGGCAACTGGCGGACGTGGAGCGAGTGCGAAGCCCGCAATTGTGCCGAGTCCAAGACCAATCAGCCCTGCACCCAATAATGGGAAAAATCTTCCCGTACCATCATCCTGATGGGGAAACAAATAAACATTTTCCGTGTCAACATTTTGGATGGTTCCTACGTATCTGCCGCCATCTTGGGTTGTGATTTCAACATCCTGCCCCATATATTGACAGCATAAGCCATAATAATGTTCTTTCATGAATAACCCTCCCTTTTGTCGAAATTACATAAGGTTCTTCATATGGTATGCCAATTAGGGAATATGGGTGTGGAACAGCAGTCTGTTAGTTTGATGAATTGGAGAAAATGGGTACTAAGTACATAGAACCTTTGAAAGGGGCACCCATATGGATAAAGATTTGTCACAGCACAAAGAGCACGCTGAAAGAAAAGCAGAAGAATACAAAGAAGAAGCAGAGCCATGGATCGTTCGCATGGCCCGGTTTGGTCACCTGTCGAAAGGTGCCGTTTACATTCTCATTGGAGTACTCGCGGTTATGACTGCATTCGGTTTGGAGGGGAAACTCGCTACTTCCTCTGGTGCACTTTACACGATCGCCAAGCAGCCTTTTGGCTCCATTCTGCTTGCAGTGCTCGCTGTCGGGCTTGCCGGCTATGCGTTGTGGGAAGTCATCATGGCAATCTTTGATCCCGAGCACAAAGGGAAGGATGCAAAAGGATGGATGGCACGCATAAGCTACCTCATTGTTGCAGGTGTCTATTTCGGCTTATGCGGAAGTGCCATCAAGATTATATTCAGAGCTAGCAGTGGTTCCTCCAGCGAGAAATACCAGACACTTTCAGCCAAAGTTCTTGCGCAGCCTTTTGGCCAGTTCATCATTGGGCTCCTTGGCGCCATTCTGATCGGGGTAGGAATCTTTAATTTTTATAAGGCCTATAAGGAAAAATATTTAAACAAACTGAAGCGCGAAGAAATGAATCAAAAAGAATGGAAAACAGCACGTTACATTGGCAAATTTGGAATTTCCGCCCACGGAATCGTCTTTGCCATTATGGGCATCTTTCTCATCCGTGCAGCCGTCCAGGCAGACCCTGATGAGACGAAAGGACTGGACGGGGCACTTGCGGAGCTTGTTAAACAGCCCTATGGGCAGGTTCTCCTGACCATAGTAGCTCTCGGTCTCGTTGCCTACGGCGTTTACCTGCTCTTTGAAGCACGCTTCAGAAGGCTCGACCCTTAAAATAACAACATCCCGGCTCAAAAGAGCCGGGATGTTGTTTTATTGATCCGGTGTGAGAACAAGTTTTTCTTCGTCTTTAAAGGAAGCTTCCTTTGTATCGGTTACATGATAGTTTCCCGTCGTCCAATCCTTGATCTGGTTGTCGTACCACTTGCTCAGCACATGTCCCGATTGCCCTGGACCAACCACATTATATGATTTGGACAGGTCCGAGAGATCGACGACCGTCCGCCAGGCGGCTCCGTGATTTACTTTTCCTGTTGCAGGATCCCAGCCTGCCGCTCCGACCGTCACCCTGCTGCCGCCCATCTCCGTCTCTTTCGGATTAAACAGCGGGTTAAGCGGTTTAATCGCAGCGAGTGGATGATCAAAAGGAAGGGTATGATAAGCTCCCCAACTCCACTTCTCCGTGTTCTCACCTTGCACGTTTTCTACTTCCTTTACCGTTCGTGAAAATGACCGGTTGGAGACAGCTTGCAATCCGCCCGCTTCCTTGACCCAGGGTCCTTCCTGCCCCTTTGATGCACAACGTATAAGTTCATCGACTACTTGCGCTTTTCCGTCAAAAAGTTTCATCATCTTTTGATCAATCTTTTTTTCAAACAGCACGTTGCTGAATTCCTGCATCCATAAATTAAATAGTAAAGGTGCAGCAAGTTCTTTATCATCTTCATGATTCCAGTCCTTCAAAATCTGCAGTGCTTTCTTTCCGTTTGGATCCAGCTTATCCTTTTCAATCAGCGGCAGCAGCGGTCTTTCTCCACCGTCTTTTCACCAATCACCTCACTTAACTGCCCTGAGGCCTGTCGTCTGCTTAAGTCCATCTGAAACATCCGATCCTGAGCCGTTACATAGCCTTGCGCCATATACAAGTCCTTCAGGGTTTTGGCCACAATATGCGGCACGCCATTTTTATCTCTGTAGGCCTTCACTGGAGATGTCAGTGAAGAGATTGCTTCTGTCCCGCTGGTCACCGGCAGGCTTTTTCTCATGAGCCAATAAGCGGCTGTCCCTGAAATCACAAGGATGATGAGGACCCCTGTTATTACAATAATAGCTGTTTTCTTCCAGCGGCTCCTTTTAGGACGCTGTTTTTCAATTTGAACGGCTGTTTCCACCATCACTCCCCCTTTTTTTATCCATTCTGTATGGTCTAGTTGTTTTCCTTCTCCTGAAATTCCCAGTTATAAACCGCTCTCATATGTTGCTTTCATGCTAATATATTGATAGAAGAGGGAGAAATGGTTTAAAATGGGGACCTTGAAAGGAGGCAGCATATGAAGAAATGGCTATGGCTGGCGCTCATCCTTTTAGGTTTGATAGTTGTCTCAGTCGGAGGATGGTACTATTATCCTCAGTTTAAAATTGACCGTTTGAAAGCACAAAATGCCGCTTTACAGGACTCAGCCGATAAGCCTGAATCCCATAAAGTTTCCTATATCGGCCATTTAAGAAATCTTCCGGGAAAAACCATTCATCATCTTGCCCTGGGAGACTCAGTCATACAGGGACGGGGATCGACGGAAGGTGGATTTATCAAAATAGCCAACGATGAAATATCCTCGCTTACCGGAAAGAAAGCGATTCTGGATAACCAGGGTATATCCGGGGCAACAAGCGGAGACCTGCTCAGATTTTTATCCAATCCTGAGATGAAGGAGCGGATTCATTCAGCAGATTTGATAACGATCAATATTGGGGGCAATGATCTCGTTAAACTCGCATTAAAGGAAGGTCCGGTTAAAGCGCTGCAGGATTATGCCAATGTTAAATCATCCTATCAGTATAATCTGGTTGAGATCTTTTCCATCATTCGAAAAGAAAATCCTGACGCCATCCTTGTTTACAACGAATTGTACAACGCGGTGGACTCAGAGGAGACCTTTTTTCCTGCCACGAAAAAGTTATTGAATGACTGGAATCTGATCGCCTACGAAACCACAGCCAACAATAAACCATCGCTTGTCATCCCGAGCAGTGAGGTACTGAAACCTGAAAACAGAAAAGAATGGATTTTCGATGCCATTCATCCCAATGATAAAGGCCATGAAATGATTGCTAAGCAAATGATTAAAACATTAGAAGCACCTTATCAGCAAAAATGAAAGCACTGTCCTCATTTGGGACAGTGCTTATTGGTATTGGCAAAAAAATAGAGATGCCCTGGTCAAGGCATCTCATATGTATAGGGGATTACATTATCTCACCTATTCCCCCATTTCGTAAGCATCCAGAGACTTGCGTCTTGGTACCTATTTTACCGTTAACGTTAAAGAACAGACCAATATAACTAAGACCTTTCCGCTAGTCCCGAATCCTTCTTGATCTGCTCTCTCGTTTTAACGCTCTTAAGGCCGTTTTTCTCCCCCAGGTAATCCAGTATGTCATCATCGGTCATTCCCATGGCCTTCAATCCTTTGGCAATGGTACGAAGATACCCAGGAGCTGGAGCCACGTATTCTTCCTCCCCCATATCATGATTGGAGGTAAAAGAGAAAATGGGGTAGCCATCACAATCTCCAAGATAAACAATGGTGCCATACCAGCCCTCTGTCAAAGGAAGAAAACGGGCTTCTTTAATCTTTTCAAAATCAAACTCAAGCCCGTCAATTCCATTCTCCTGTGAAGCAACATCCATAAACTGCTCCTCGGTGACTAAGTACATTCGGCCGATGGTTTTTGAAGAAGCAGCAGGCTGATGGCCGATAAAGGCCACCCCTCCTGCTCCCCATTTGCTTTCCTGCTTTGAAAAATAAAGCGGATATTCCATTTCAACCGAACGATCTTCTAGTGGAGGGTTGCAGTTCCGGCACCCTCTTTCCGGTTCGGAGCTTCCTTCTGCCTGCGTTCCTTCTATGTAACAGGAAAACCTGTCTTTATTCATGTTTGATCCATAGCTTGCATACCATACATACTTCACGCTGTTACTCCTTCCTACAAATATCGCACCTGCTGTTTAATGTAGCGGCGCAAATAACTAACAAAATCCATAAAACTGTTTTTATCTTCAAAAATTCCTTTTAAGGTGTCCAATTGTGGGTAAATGCCATGCGTGTTAAACCTGACAGCTGTGGTTCCCCGGTAAAAATCGCTTCCATCTTCATTCAGAATCACTGTGTCAATGTGTACTTCCTTTGTTCCTTCAATATAATGCTCCTTTACCTCAAAAACATCCAGTACGTTCAGCTTATATTTCAGCATATGCATTCCTCCCCGCTCTATTGTAACAAACGGACATCCAGAATTCCCGCCAGTCGTATCGCAGCAGAATTAGCCAGAAATCGGTAATGGTAAAAAAGTCCCGAAATCATATCAAATCTTTAATTTATCTGAATTTACTGATTTTTAGGTTGGTAAATCGGTACCATCGAACTATTGGGAAAGTTTTGAAATAGTTATAACGATTCTTGTTATATATTGGCAATCGGGATAAAATAGGAATATATAAGACAGGGACTGCGGCTCATTCGAATAAAACGTTCTAGCCCAACAATCATGGGGAGGGAATGGTATGACAGTATTCGAAGCAATGTCGTTGATGATTGGTTTTTCCATGCTAGTGCTGACCATTATTCGCTCCAAGGACAACGATTAAGTCTACCCACATAATTATACAAAAAAGCCATGCGTCTGTACGCATGGCTCTTTTTTATTCTACGACTAATTCATTTTCACGAACATCCACTTTTAACGCTTTGTTTTCTTCCTGATCCAGTAATACATCTGCTACGGCATCTTCTACTTTTTCCTGGATTACTCTGCGTAACGGTCTTGCACCGAATGCAGGATGGTAGCCCAATTCAGCAATTTTCTTCTTCGCTTCATCGGTAAACTCGATCGTGATTCCCTGATCTACAAGGTTTTCTTTCAGATCAGCAAGCATCAGTTCAACAATTTGTACAAGGTCATCTTCTTTTAGAGACTGGAACTGTACAATGCTGTCAAACCGGTTCAGGAATTCCGGTTTGAAGTAGGAACCGATGGCATCAAGAATATTGGTTTCTTTTTGTACTTCCGCGATTTCGTTGGTAAATCCTAATTTTTTGGTTTGCTTTACACCACTGCCGGCATTGCTCGTCATGATGATGACTGTATCTTTAAAGGATACAGTACGGCCCTGGCTGTCGGTTAAGCGGCCATCCTCAAGGATTTGCAGGAACATATGCTGTACATCCGGATGCGCCTTTTCAATTTCATCCAACAAAATAATGCTGTAAGGCTTGCGGCGGACCATTTCAGTCAATTGTCCGGCTTCATCATGGCCGACATATCCAGGAGGTGAACCGATAAGCTTGGACACGGCATGTTTCTCCATGTATTCACTCATGTCCAGACGAATCATGGCTTCCTTATCACCAAATAATTCTTCTGCGAGTGACTTGGTCAATTCGGTTTTACCTACCCCTGTCGGACCGACAAACAAGAAGGATCCGATTGGACGGTTCTTCGCTTTCAGACCGGCACGGCTTCTGCGGATGGCTTTGGATACTTTTTCAACCGCTTCTTGCTGTCCGATGACTTTTTGGGAAAGGTTTTTCGCCAAGTCCTTCATTTTCGCCTGTTCGTCTTCCTGAAGCTTTTTAACTGGGATACCTGTTTTCTGCTCTACGATGGATTGAATGTCTTCAAGGGTAACGGCGGCTTTTTCTTTGCCTTCGTTCTCGTTCAATTTTGCCTCCAATTGAAGCTCTTCCTGGCGAAGTTTTGCAGCAAGCTCATAGTTTTCATTCATTGCTGCCTGTTCTTTTTCTTTTGAAATTTCCTCTAAACGCTCTTCAATGGAAGAAGTTTCATTGCCTGAATGAAGCAAGTTGATTTTGGAACCGGCTTCGTCCATAAGATCGATCGCTTTATCCGGAAGGAAACGGTCCTGGATATAGCGGTGAGACAAGGTTACACACGCTTTTAAAACATCTTCTGAAAACGTCACTTCATGGTACTGCTCATATTTGGAAGCAAGTCCCTTAAGAATTTCAAATGCCTTTTCAGGAGTTGGCTCGTTAACGATAACCGGCTGGAATCGGCGCTCCAATGCCGCGTCTTTTTCGATTTTGCGATACTCTTTCAGTGTCGTTGCACCCACCAGTTGAAGTTCACCGCGGGCAAGTGCCGGTTTTAAAATGTTGCCGGCATCCATTGATCCCTCGGCTGATCCTGCACCGACGATTTGGTGGATCTCGTCAATGAACAAAATGATGTTTTTACGCTTTTGCAGCTCAGCAATCAACTGCTTCATTCTCTCTTCAAATTGTCCGCGAATACCTGTATCTGCTACAAGAGAAGCTACATCAAGCATGTAGACTTCCTTGGAAAGAAGTTTGGACGGTACTGTACCTTCGGCAATTTTCAATGCCAATCCTTCAGCAATGGCTGTTTTACCAACCCCTGGTTCCCCAATAAGAACCGGATTGTTTTTGTTTCTTCGATTCAAAATTTCAATCACACGGTTTATTTCTTCCTCACGGCCGATCACAGGGTCAATAAGACCGGTTTTTGCGGCCTGGCTGATATTGCGGCCGAATTGGTCAAGGAAGCCTCCGCCCCTGCCTCTTCCGCCACCTTGCTGCTGAGCCTGCTGGGATTGTTGCTGGCCTGAAAACCCTGAGTTCATGCCGTTGTTCATCATTTGTTTAAAGAAATCATCGAAGGATGAAAATTGGTTCATCGGATTCATACCTCCTGTTGTATTCATAGACTGAGTAATTTTATGATAGCAATCTGCACATAGTGTTAACTGTTGTTTATGTTGATTAAAAGAAACGTTCATTTGAATTGTCGCAGGATTCACTTTACATTGTTCACATTTCATAAAGCATGTCCTCCTTTAGAATGTTAGGTCGTTGTTTGACTTTGACTATCTTTGACCTTATGTCTATATTATACTTTGACCTTCTTTGACTTTCAAGTCCTTTGCTCAAAAAAATTTATATTTACTTATTTAAAGTACGTTTTATTTTGATTATTTTTATGAGTGTACTCCGTAATAAATAAAAAATCAAACAATCTGCATTTCCCCTTGCTGCATAAAAAAACCCGCTCCATAAGAGCGGATTCTCACTGTATTTCAAATGTTTTTTTCTGCCGATAATCGTTTTCTTCGTTTTTCGCCGTAAGCCATATCTCGATCGTATAAGTGCCCGCTGGCAAGTTTTTTACCATAATGTCCTGCGTGAACGTTTCACCTTGTTTCAGGGTGATCTTGGAAAGAGACTGGGTAAACATGTGATCGTGTGAATATTGATATACCTTTTTCCCGCTTTCATCTTTGACGATGTAATCAAACTTTTTGCCGCTTGTAAATTCAAAGGTTTTTATTTGTTCAGTCTGGTTTTTTAGTTCATAACGCAAGAGCGTGCTGCCTGTGTTTTGCTCCATAACCGAAAGCTTTGGCTCAATAGCTCCCGCAACGATTCCCCCGCTGTGGTCTCTGCCGGGCTTGTCCTTGTGCTGCTCCTGTTTATTCCCGTCTCCCATGACTGGCTCCCCCTTGTCCGCTTCATTTTTTTCTGTTGTTCCGCATCCGCCCAAAAGCAATGTAAAGCTGAGTATCAACAGCCATTTTTTCATGTCATCACCTCACCTAATAGTGTTGGCTGATTTTTGTTTTTTTAACAGAATAAAAAGGATTTTCGCTTTTCATCTATAAATTACCCTAAGAAGAGAATAATCAACATACACCTAAGGGAGGATTTTTACATGCAGGCAACACATGAGGATTTACTTATAGAAATGAAAAAACTAACGGATGAAAAAAGAGCCACAAGCAATGAAACCATTCTTCGCCAGCACAGCAAAGACGAATCTCATCATTCTCCCGTGCTTCCGGAAGTCGTGGTGTTTCCAAACTCAGCCGAAGAAGTTTCTTCTATAGTAAAATTCGCCAATGAACATAGAATTCCTGTTGTTCCGTTTGGCGTGGGATCGAGCCTTGAAGGTCATTGCATCCCACTGCAAGGCGGCATCTCCATTAACTTTCAAAATATGAACCAGGTAGTGGAGGTCAGGCCCGAAGATTTTCTGGTTAAAGTACAGCCGGGAGTAACCAGAACACAGCTGAATCAGGCTTTAAAAAAATACGGACTGTTCTTTCCGGTAGATCCGGGAGCGGATGCTACCCTGGGCGGAATGGCCGCCACGAATGCAAGCGGCACAACAAGCGTCCGCTACGGCATCATGCGTCCACAGGTCAGAGATCTCGAAGTGGTTCTTGCCGACGGCTCCATCATTCATACAGGAGGTTTGGCGGCAAAATCTTCATCGGGCTATCATCTCACAGGCTTGTTTGTGGGATCGGAAGGAACCCTTGGCGTATTTACAGAGCTCACACTAAAGGTATATGGCATTCCGGAAACAACCGTGGCAGGCAGGGCCGTTTTCCCTAGCGTGAAAGAAGCAGTTGACGGAGCGGTCTCCCTTTTGTCTTCCGGGAATTCTCTGGCACGTGTAGAGCTTGTGGATGAGCCCTCCATCCGTCAGGTGAACATGCACAGCGATACTTCCTATCCGGAGAAACCCACCCTGTTTCTTGAGTTTCATGGCAATGAAGGCGGAATTGCCCAGGATGTAGCCTTTGCAGAAGAATTGCTCTCGGCCAATGGTTCAGAAGAACTGATTTTCGAAACTGATTCCATCAAAAAAGCAAAGCTTTGGGAAGCTCGCCATCACCTGGCTTATGCATTCAAGCATGGCTTTTCCGGAAGGGAAATGATGCTGACAGATGTGGTGGTGCCGCTTTCGGAATTAACCGGCGCAGTCATTTATGCACGTGAACTGATTGAAAGTGAGGGCCTCCCTGGCGGAGTGCTCGGCCATGTAGGAGATGGCAATTTCCATTCCATTCTCATGTTTGATAAAAATAGCGAGGAAGAAACAAATAAAGCGAACCGGATCAACGAAAGAATTGTAGAATATGCACTTTCCAAAAAAGGAAGCTGTTCCGGAGAACATGGAATCGGTATCGGAAAAATGAAATACTTACAGCAGGAGCATAGTGACACATTGCCGCTGATGAAAATGATCAAGCAGCAGTTTGATCCAAACAACATCATGAATCCGGGCAAGGTTTTATTTTAAAGGTTAGAGAGAGGATCAGTTGGGTAAAGATAGAGTATAAATTACTCGTGAAAGGACATCATTCGTGAAAACTCTAATCATTCTAATACTCATTGTGATTCTTATTTACCTGTTTGTAAAAAGAAGAAGATAAGTTTGAAGACCCCTTCCGCCTCGGAGGGGGTCTTTTTTGGATAACAATGAGGATTTGGTCTGAAAATAAAAAGAATGAAACAAGAAATCCGGGTGATAAAGATGAAATGGTTTAAGAGTAAAGGCAAACCGTGCAAAAGTTTCAACTCTGTTATTGAGCAGTTCAAACAGTCAAGTGATTTCCATTATTTAAGTCATGAAGAGAGTTCAACGCCCTACTACGTGGGTTACTTTTTTTCCATGGTGGACAGTAACTTCATCCGGCATGATATTCTTCCTGATTTAAAAGGAAACAACTTTCAAAGGTATGAAGATATTGAAGCGATCATTCCGGTCGAACTGACTGCTATAGAACACGCTTTAAACAAAACGATTGAAAGGGCAGCCGCTCTAAATGATTGGCACGTTTAAAGATAACGGTGTTGATCCCCCGGGCGCATTAAAAAACAATGGCCTTATTCGCCATTGCCTTTTTTAACGTTTCCAATTTTTAAAATCCCGGTTTAAACGCGTTAAATTCTTTTCTAGCGCATCCATAATAGGTAATAAAGCCATTATAAATGAAAAATCCACTCAAGAGAAATGGGGCACAAAAAACCAAAAGTGCCTTTTTAATAAGACGCTTTTGGTTTCCACTTCCGGCTGGAACTTCTAATGAAGTTGTTCATTGTACGATTGGTACTCCCACTGTGCCAGATCATAATATCCCTGATCAATCCTGGCCTTTTCTTCCTCCAAAACGCTCAGGAGCTCTGCCGGCAAGTGGCTGGTCTGAACGGTTAGATCAATGGCATCGTTTGGCGAATATAAGAGAACTGTAAACAGCTTCTTCGTGGCCATTTCCATTCCATGTACATGAAGGTAATTTAAATCATGAATGCGGTAAACGAAAAAAATACGATAAGGAGACATACAGGTTCCTGCCTTTTTAACAACCATTATGTCCCCTTTAGCCTCTTTTAAACGACGGAAAGGGGGTAAATGGGCAATTTCACCTGAACCTTCGTCCCTTTTCCTTCTTCACTCTCAAATTGGATTTGACCAAAATGCTCTTTAACGATTTTATAGCAGACCATTAACCCAAGGCCTGTTCCTTTTTCCTTTGTCGTATAAAAGGGTTCACCCAGTTTTTCAAGCCGGTCTTTAGGGATACCGGAACCCTGGTCCTCAATTTCGACCATCACATTTCCTTTGGCCTTTATTAGAGTCAGCCTGATCAGCCCTCCCTTGTCCATGGATTCAATTGAATTTTTCAACAGGTTGATAAAAAGCTGCTTCAATTGGTTTTCCACACAATAAACAGGTGGGATATCCCCGAATGTGTTCAGCTGGATTTGGACATTTTTTATAATGGCCTGCGTATCCAGGAGCCGTACCACGCTCTCGAGCATATCTTTGAGTGAACTGTTTTCAAAATGAACGGCCTGGGGCTTCGCCACGAGCATCAGCTCACCGACAATATCATTGATTCGTTTTAATTCGGTCAGCATGATTCCGATATACTTGTCTTTCATTTCTTCATCTGATTCCTTCAGCAGCTGTGCAAAGCCGATAAGAGATGTCAGGGGATTGCGTATTTCATGGGCGACTCCTGCAGCGAGCTCACCGAGAACAGACAGCTTCTCAGACTTCCTTATAAGCTCTTCGGTTTCTTTGGTTGCTGTTATATCCCTTGCAATGGTTACAAAGCTCTCTATCTCATCCCATTCGTTCAAGACCGGGACGGCATTGGTTTCCATAACCACCCAATCCCCGCTGCTTATTTTTAGCCGGAACTCGAACGTAAAGGGTTTCTTCTGGCTTCTTGCCTTGGCAAACGTGGCACGCAAGAATTCCCAATCGTCCTGATGAATTCTTGAAAAAAGGACCTCATTCAGTTCATCGAGACCATTTGTCAAGCCGAGCAATCCTTCATGTGAAGGTGAGCAGTACAGAAGTTTCCCCGAAGGATCAGCCACAGCGATCAGGTCTTTGGAATGCTCAGCAATTACCCGGTACTTGGCTTCACTTTCCCGCAGAGCCCGCTCCGCTTTTTTTTGAGGTGTAATATCCCGGTAAATCAAACAAAAGCCAATCACTTGCCCCTGCATATTTCGAATGGCCGAGAAAGAAATCGAAACATCGATCTTTGTCCCTTCTTTGCACACCCGCTGGGTTTCAAAGGAAGGCACAGTACTTCCTTCCGCCAGCAGGCTCATGATACTTTTTGATTCTGGTTTATATTCAGAAGGAATAATCACATGAGTATCCACTCTTCCGGAAATCAGGTCGTCTTCTTTCCAGCCAAATAATTTTTCAAATGAATGGTTAACTTTAATTGGATTTTCCTTTGTATCCACAATTAATATCGCATCGGTCGTTCCTTCAAGAACCGATTCTAATAGTTCAAGGGCCACACTGAGCTCCTCTTCCTTCTCTTTGTGCTGAGTGATGTCACGCCCAGTTACAAACAGGTACAGAGGATTGCCCTCATCATCAAATGTTGCTTGTTTAATCAATTCAAGAATAATGTAGGAACCATCCTTTTGCAGCACTTCTTCCTGGATTTTAATCGGCCGGCCCGTTTCCCATGCTTTTTGGTCCGTTTCATGGCAGCGCCGGATGGTATCAGGCGTAAGGAAGCACGAGAGCTCCTCAGCTCGCAGCCCTTTATATGAACTCCGGTCGACACCGCACACTTGCAACGCGAATTCATTGGCTTCAAGCCATTCGCCTTCCTCGTTTTTCAAACAGATGAACTCCGGGAGTACATCAATTAACTTCTTAAATACGCCAAGCTTTGGGAGAAGCTCATTACCCGTTAATATCATAAAAGTCCACACCCTCAACTATCAGTCTGTCGTTTTCTGTCATTAATCTCCCTTTATATTAGATAAAAAGAAGGCGTTTTCCTTCATGAATCGACCGACAAAATGAGGAACAAATCGCTCTTTTATGACAAAAGAAAAAAACCCCCGTGAATGGGGTTCTTTTATACTGCTTTTACAGCTTCTTTTAATGACTTTCCAGGCTTGAACGCCGGCACACTGCTTGCAGCAATCATAATCTCTTCGCCTGTCAGAGGATTACGTCCTTTTCGGGCGTTTCGGTTACGAGTTTCAAAGGTTCCAAACCCGATGAGCTGAACACTTTCTCCCTGCTTTAATGAATTGGTGATGGCATCAAGTACAGCTTCCACCGCAAGTGTTGATTCCTTTTTATTCATACTTGTAGCCGCTTTTACTGCGTCGACTAAATCTTGCTTTCTCATGATAAAAGGCCTCCTAAAATAGCAATTTAATGTGTTGCATTTGCTACCATTATTAACCGTTCTCCATGTTTTATACATGTTTTCCTTGTTTTTTTCGAAAGCAAAAAAACCCCTGAGCCCATAATACTCAAGGTTTCGAGATACTCAGTCTGCTAAAATCCGTATACGGTCATACCGCCATCGACAAACAAGGTTTGCCCCGTACAGTAGGAACCTGCGTCCGAAGCGAGAAAAACAGCCGGCCCAACCAGCTCCTGCAGCTCACCGACTCTGTTGAGCGGAGTGCGGGACAGGATATCGTTTAAGTAGGTTTCATCTGCAAGCAGCTTTTCGGTCAGCGGTGTTTTGAAATACCAGGGGCCGATTGCATTGACGTTGATTCCATACCTTCCCCATTCAAGTGCCAGGTTTTTGGTCATTTGAATGAGTGCGGCTTTGGTAGAGGCATAAACCACTCCGGTGCGCAATGCCACATGGCCCCCGACCGAGGAAATATTCAGGATGCGGCCATATCCGGCTTCCTTCATCCGCTTTCCTGCTTCCTGAGAAAAATAAAAAGCAGATCGAAGGTTTGTATTGATAATGGTTTCCCATTCTTCCTCTGTCACATCGAGTGCTTTGCTCCTGATATTCATACCGGCATTATTAACCAGAATATGTAGAGGAATGCGGTCTGTATCCAGAGAATGGTACAAAGACTGTATTTCTAGTTTTTGTGTGACATCGACCGCATATGTATACGCTTTTCTCCCCATCTCCTGAACGACGCCTGCCACTTCGTCCAAGTCCTTCTGTGTACGGGAGACCAAAATAACATCTGCACCGGCTTCCGCAAAACCTATGGCCAGCGCCCTGCCGATTCCCCGTCCGGCACCTGTAATCATCGCTGTTTTTCCTGTCAATGAAAAGGATGGCAAATACATTAGAATCTTCCTCTCTGATTAGTACCTCGCGATTGTTTTTTCAATAATCAAACCATTATTATTTTAGCACATTCAGTTGGAACTGCATTTTTTTATGGCTCTGGTGAACGAATGGAGTGCCATACACGTCATAGTTTTAGATTCATGAATCTAAAGGAGCAAGGAGGAAAGAGCCATTTATGGAGGAAAAGGACTTGATTAAACAAGCAAAAAAAGGGAACCAGAACGCTCTTTCTCTTTTGCTGCAGCAAAATTATTCGATCTTGTTTCACTACCTTTTAAAAATCACCCTGAACCGGTCGGTAACTGAGGATCTTGTGCAGGAAACCATGCTTAAATGCATACAAAAAATCGAACTGTACGAGGAAAAAGCCAAATTCTCTTCCTGGCTGATCTCTATTGCTTCTAACCTGTATATGGATCAGATCAGAAAACAGAAGACTGAGAAAAAATACAACGAGCAGATCAAGCAAGCCCGAAGCTTAAAATGGAAAGCAGCAGCCAGCAACGAAGAGTGGTCGGAGTTGCTAGATGCCTTATGCATACTAAATGAAGAAAACCGGATTCCCTTAATCCTGAAGCACTATTACGGGTACACGTATGACGAAATTGGCAGAATGCTGAAGATTCCGGCAGGAACTGCGAAATCGAGGGTTCACAACGGGGTGAAATTCATCAGGGAGGAGTTGGAAGACCATGAAAGAAAACGAGGAGAAGCTTAAACAACAGCTCACAGAGGAGCTTTCAAGACTAGAAAAATGGGAAAATCCCCCTATACCTGACCTTGCCTTTTTTGAACAGCTTGTTGCTGAAGAAAAAAAGCGAATTCACCAACAGCTGATCAGGGAGCTGTTCTATTTCGCTCTGACGGCCGCAGTGATTTTATGTTGTGTCGCGGTCATGCTCATACGCCTTCCGGTTTTCTTCTTGCTGCTGCAGGTTCCGGTTTTAGTGGCTGCCGTATTGTTCCTGTTCTATCCTCGTAAAAAGGAAGGTGAAGTGGAATGACATCTGAGTTTCATGGGCTGCCCCTTTGGTTACTCATCCTGTTGATTTTCGTTTTGCTGTGCCAGAGTACCTTTCTCTTCCTTGATGGCAGAAAACGGGGATACCGCTATTGGTTTTGGTCCTTGTGGGGGCTGATTCAATGTCCTCTCCCTCTTCTTTTTTATTTGATCTTTGCCAGAAGGATATTCCGCCGAACGTCGTCGTGAAGTTAAAAAAAGAGGAGCATACACCAGCGTAAGCTCCTCTTTTTTTATTCTTTTTCCACCCATTCTTTTCGCAATACAAAAAGTTCCCGTAATTCCTGGGTGGATAGTTCAGTGATCCAATTTTCGCTAGTGATGACTTTTTCGCTTAATTCTTTTTTGCTTTCAAGCATTTCATCAATGCGCTCTTCCAGAGTTCCAAGCGTAATCATTTTGTGGACCGTCACAAATTTTTTCTGTCCGATCCGGTGGGCTCGGTCTGTCGCCTGGTTTTCCACTGCCGGATTCCACCAGCGGTCAAAGTGGATAACATGGTTGGCTTCTGTAAGATTCAGCCCTGTCCCGCCTGCTTTCAATGAAAGAACGAAGACGTTATGCTTTTTGGCCTGAAATTGTTCAATCATTTCATCGCGTTTTGCTTTTGGAATCCCTCCATGCAGGAAAGGCACCTCTTCATTCCACCGCTTTTCGATGTAATCCTTGATCAGATTTCCCATAAATAAAAATTGAGTAAAGATCAGGCAGCCTTCATCCTTCTCCTTAATGGCCTCCAAAAGCTCCATCAGTTTCGAGAATTTGCTTGATCGTTCTTCAAGCCTTGTTTTTTTCTCTTCTTTTAAATAGAGAACCGGGTGATCACAAATTTGCTTCAGTTTGCCAAGAAGGGCTAGAATCAATCCCCTTCTCTTCATTCCCTTCTCTTGCTCCAGCTGCTGAAACGTATCCTGAATGATCCGTTCATAAAGAGTTGCCTGTTCAGTTGTAAGGTGCACGTATTCTTTAATTTCCTGTTTATCCGGCAGGTTCAGCTGAACGTGGGGATCCTGCTTCGTCCTTCTTAGCAGAAAGGGCTGTACGAGACTTTGCAGCTGCTTAAGCCGGTCATTGTCATGCTCCCGTTCAACAGGAATAACGAACCTCTTACGAAATGCCGTTTCACTGCCAAGGTAACCGGGATTAAGGAAGTCAAAGATCGCCCAAAGCTCCAGAAGGCGGTTTTCCACAGGTGTTCCGGTAAGCGCAATTTTATGACGTCCGGACAAACGCCGGATACTCCTGGACTGTTTGGTAAAACTGTTTTTGATGTTTTGGGCTTCATCCAGAATAATGGCATCCCACATCACAGGCTGAAATTCATCCTGATCAAGCTGTGCTGTCGTATAGGACGTTAAAACCACATCCGCGTCCCTGATCGCCTCCATGAAGTGTTCTCCCCTGACCCGCGATGAACCATAATGAAGAAAAACGTTCAGGCTCGGTGAAAAATGCTGCAGCTCTTTTTGCCAGTTTCCGATAACAGACGTGGGACAGATCAAAAGCACCGGGAGCTTACCGCTTCGTTTCCCTTTTCGGGTATGAAGCAGGTAGTCGATGGTCTGAATGGTTTTCCCAAGCCCCATGTCGTCAGCCAGACAGCCACCCAAGCCAAACTTTCTTAAAAATTGCAGCCAGGAACTGCCGACTTTTTGATAGTCACGAAGACTTCCTTTAAACCCGGGAGCTAATGGCTGAATCGGAATTTCTCTTACCTCAGACAGCTGCTCCACCATTCGGGAGAGATCACTGTTCAGCTCGATATTGACATACCGGAGCATGGAAGGCTCTTCCTCACTGCCGGCTTTTTGATTTTGAAGAAGATGCTGCTCAAGGACATCCTTCAGCTGCAGCCCCTTGCGGTTGAAACTTTTCATGACTTGCCGGACCTCACGGATGAAAGCCGGATCCAGCTTAAACCATTTGCCTTTGATTTTCACCAGACGACGTCTGCTGTCAACCAGCTTCATGAATTCATCTTCGCTTAATTCAATATCACCGGTCGATACCTTCCAGTCGAATTGAACAATAGCATCCAGCCCCAAAAAGGACGGTGCATAGCCCGACGAATTTTTCACCTTGGCTTTAATGTCAGGCTGGAGATCCTTTAGTGCTTCCCACCATGACGGAAGGAGAATCTTAAACCCTCCCTCTTCCAGCCATTCTCCTTTTTCATTTAAAAAATCCCAGGCTTCATTTTCGGTCAGTTTGTGTTTAAAGGAGCCATCCTTCTTTTTTAAAAAAGGCACCAGTGTTCCCGCAAACGCCAAATCCTCGCAAATCCGTTCTTCGTAGGCAGCCCAGTCCTCTCTAGGAAGTCGCTCGCCGTCCTTCCATTTATGAGCTTCACCGTTCTCTTTGTCCTCCAGCATCACCTGTAAATTCCAAAACCGGTCATCTTCAGGAGGTTCCTGCAGCTCAAAGATCAAATCAAACGGTTTCTCATCCTTTTTCCATCCTAATTTGACAAGCCACGATTCTTCCGAAAGATTTTCGTACAAAGCGTTTTTTTCCAAAAGATGCTCAAACGGGAAACGGTCAAAAAAGGCAGGATCCGCATCCAGCCTTTCCGGTTCCGTTAACGCCAGCCCATCAACGGCGGCATTGGCCCAATCTGACAGCTCTCTTGAACTGCCTTCGATTTCCCATTGCCAAAGCCCCTTCTTCCAAGCGGTAAAACTTGGCTTTACCCCGTTATTTTCCAATGAAGAAAGGACCCATTCGGCTTCATCCATCATCGATTGAGCATCTTGCGTCCAATTGCTCTTCTTCAGGAAAAATCGGGGGTGATTGGTGAACAGGCGAAAGGCATCTTCAGCAGAAACATAGATATTCTGTTCATCATCCCGGTCAACAAAGGTGCCGTAGTAGGATTCATGATGCCATGCGAACAACAGCGGCATCCAATCATCGACATGAATCCGGCTTCCCTTCTTTTCACACCAGAACATCATTCTTTTTTCATCCAGCCATTTTGTATGAATGACAATGGCGGTCACATCAATCATGAATGAATTTTCCTTTCCTCAGCTCTTCCTGAAAAGCACGAAGCCGCCCATATTGCGCAGACAGCTTTTCAATATATTCATTAAACTGCCATGAACGATCCAATTTTTTATAAATGGACTGCAGCTTTTTCAGAAAGCGAATGGCCAATTTGTAAGATTTACGGTTTTTCTCGCGGATGAGCCGGTCAACGGATTGGTGATAAATCGGCAACAGGACATCCATCTCCAGCTGCTCCACATCTTTTAAATCTGCGGAATTGATCAGAGAGGGAGAATAGCCCATTAACAGCTGAAGCTCCACCCACCGCTTGAAGTCCTGCTGAACATGCAAAAACTCGTTATATTCATAAAAGGTGACAGGAAGGCAATCAACGAGCATCTCCTCATATTCTTTTTCCTCCCCTGTATACTGAGCATACTTCCAAAAGAACTCGATATACTGATGAAATTCTTCCCGTACGGAAGCATCTTTGTAATAATCTTTGGTTTTCCGGTAGAATTCAGGCTTCAGAGCAAGGAGCCATTTCAAAAGAGCTTCCCATTTTTCCCAATGGAAAAGAAGCTCAAGCCAAATTAACGCATGGCGGGATGAAAACTGCTCTGTGCTCTCCATCCTCTTGAATGCCTCCTTCAGGTCATCCCTCAGAAAGGCAAAATGAACGAGCGCCATATCAAGGAATTTGGCCCGCGAGCCTTTTTCTTTCTCATCAAGCAGCTGTTTTTCATAGGACACTGCCCATTTCTCCACATGGTAAATGGTCGCCCAGCCGACCTGAAATACCCGAAAGATGGTATCAAAGTATCGGGAAGGGAGCTTAAAGATATTCTGGAATTCTCGTAAACTTTCTTCAATCAAATCGAGATGCTTACTCCTCAGGCGCCGAGCATCCATCTCCATGGCCGTCTTGAACATGCCATCCACCAGCTGTTTGAGATTCAATCGGAAGTGAGAGTGTAAATAATCAGGAATGCCAAATTGTTTTTCATATTCCGTCAGTCTGAGAAATGTTTCAAGCTGGGCATGGAAACGATACAGCTTTCCTATATCATCATCCAAAAAGGTCGCAGAATTTAATAAACCGGGATAGAATTCTCTATAAATATGCGTAAATGTATATCCTTCTCCCTTTTCCAGCTCTTTAAAGGTCATATTCTGCATTTTGATTCGTTCAAAGTCTTCAAATCGCTGATCAAACACACTTTTCCATTCTTCCACCGAAAGCACATTTTGGATCCGCTTTTTTGTTTGTTTTTCAGAAACCTGAGGGGCTTCTGTTACCTTAGGCGGTCGGTCCAAACTGCTCTGCTCTTGGTCCTTTGGTTTACCGCGCTGGCTTTTCCATTCCAGTATCAGTTGATAAGGAGGACCAAAGGAAGCATACAGCTGAAAGAAAACAGCTATAATGTGAGCACACGGTTCCGGCTGCCCGCATCTGCAGCTGCTCTCCAGAAAACGGTCAAGGTTAAGGCTTACCTCATGCTCCCCTTCTTCCGAAACACGCCCGGTCACGACCGTTTCTTCTTTTACATTTATATTATATACAGCGCCTTTCTGATAAAGCGCATAGCCATCCTGGATCGCTTCACTGCTAAAATGAAACAACACCGTTTTTCCAAGGTTCAACACAACGTCTTTAGGGATTTGCTTACTTAACATGTGAGCCTCCGTAACATAGTATCCTCCATTATATCAAAATTCAGGAGGTTCCATTCAATGTTGTGCTTTTTCTTGCCAAAAACAAAAAAAACAATGGACACTTCTGCCCATTTTCTAAAAGTTGATTTTTTTTATCAATGATAATGCCCAATGGACCACCCCTGCATTGATGACACCATCTACAAACGAATGTATGTTTACTCCAAAATTCCAGAAGGAGAGGAGCACCGAAATCCCCAGGGACACCCAAAACACGTATTCCCTTTTTAGAAAAGGTGCTCGCCTCAATCCAAAGCCAATGACCAGCAATGCCGGAATTAAAAATAATGAGTGCTGATTCAAATACTGAAGCAAAAAAGTTAAGATATCCACTCTATCACCGCCTTTGCTCAAAGCTGTAATAGTGTATGGAAGTTTACTAGATTTGCTTATTCATTTGCCCGTTTTATTCCAAATCCTTTTTTTCCAGTCTGTTCAGAATTTTATCTTTTTCTATTTCAGCCAGTTCTTCTGAAATGAGAAGTCTTCTGGCCAATATATCAACTGCCTCATGTTCGGCAGCCAATGCTTCTGCCAGCGCCTTTTCTTCCAGTTCTTTCTCAAGCTCTGGATGATCGCGCAAGAGCTCTTCCATTTGATTTTTCGCTTCATTAATTGTCTGTTCATAGCTTTCCTTCATCTTTCTGAATGTTACAGGAGTAATGACAGCATCATCCTGTAAGCGGTAAAGATGTTTCAGAGCCCGGCGTGAGCGATGATAGCTTGTAAACAAAACTTCATTTTTCTGAATAGCTGGAGCCTGCTTACGGATACCCAAAGCCTTGATTAAATAGCTGATTGTTGTGCCCTGAACAAGAAGGGAAAAGAATACAATGGAAAAGGAAAGAACAATGATTTCATCTCTTCCTTTAAAATCCTGGGTTAAACTTAATGCAAGCGCAATAGACAGCGACCCACGCAGGCCTCCCCAATTGACCACATGTTTCCATTTGGAAGGGATATCCTTAACAAAGATTAACATTCCATAAACAACCACGGCTCTCGAAACTAATACGATCAGGATTCCAATTCCTATGATTTCCCATTTGTCATTAAGATTTATATTTGCAATTTCAAGCCCGACAAGCAAGAAAACGATCGAATTGGCCAAAAGTGACGTCACGTCCCAAAATGAGTTGATATTCATCTTTGTAATTGGGCTCATACCAATTTTGGCTCCGTAGTTCCCTAATATGAGTCCACTGGTAACAACAGCAATAACACCTGAAAAACCAAAAAACTCTGAAAGCAAATAACTTCCATAGAAAAGGAGAACCGAAAACAGGATTTCCAGCGGATAGTCATCGTAAAAACTGGTGAGCTTGGAAAAGATATAACCCATTACCGCTCCAATCGCAATACCGCCAAGAGCGACTTTTATAAAAATACCAAAGCCGTACAGTCCTCCAGTCGCTCCCATTTTCAGGTAAGCAGGCAGATATGCAGAAGCAATCGTAAATAAAACGACAGCCATTCCATCATTAAACAAACTTTCACCCTCTACAATGATAGAAAGTTTTCTGTTAACGCCCATGGATTTAAAGATACTAAGAACAGAAACGGGGTCTGTAGCACTCATCAAGGCACCGAATACAAAAGCCGCCTGCAGACCAAGGCCGAGCCATAAATAAGAACTAAATCCCACGAGCACACATGTAATCAGAGTACCTACCAGGGCCAAAAGGACAATGGCCACTTTATTTTCAAGCAGATGGGAAAAAGGCAACTTCAAAGAAGCTTCTCCCAGTAACGTGGGAAGGAGAAGAGAAATAATGACAAACTGGAAGATATCCCCTTCCTGTGTTAAATTTTTGATAGGTTCCAAATTCTCAATGGGAATAAGACCGATTAAAGCGCCTACGACAACCAGTGCAATAGGGTATGGCCTTTTTAGTTTTTTTGCCAGCGCCGTCACCAACACCGAAATACCCAAAAGAATGACAATAATATGTAACATTTCTTCCATGACGTTGCCTCTTTTCCTATAAAAGCTTTTATTTCTATCCATTTACTATTTTGCGTCCCTTTAAACGGATTTAACGTGAGAGAAAAGGTATTTTGTAACTTTTTGACTATTTTTAGCAAACCTCTTTCCTTCAACGGCGTTTTCCTTCATACTTGTTTTTGTGACAAAATCCCTCATGAAAGTCGTGAATGAAAGATGTTATTACAAATGATTGAAAAAAAGCGGGAAGTTTTGCTATGTCTTGGAAAGACCTATGGCTTGACGGCAGAGGTTACTGTGAAATGCAGCCAGGAACTTGATCATTTGCTTAATCTGCTTTCCCGAACAGAGGAAAAACCAAAATCTTTGATAAGACAATAATGGACCAACCCAAAAATTTAAAAGCAAAAAAACGGCGGGAGACCACTCCCCGCCGTTTTTTTAATGATAATCTCTATTAATTCCCTATTAATTTTGAAGGATTTCCTCTATGCGTTCAAGTGATTCGGCAGAGAGTTTGACTCCTGAAGCCTTTACGGTTTCCTCCAGCTGATCCGGTGAACTTGCGCCCACAATGGCACTTGATACATTGTCCTGACGAAGAATCCAAGAGAGTGCAAGCTGAGCGACGGTAATTCCATTCTCTTCTGCCACTCCTTTTAATTTCTCCACCTTTTGAAGTTTTTCTTCGGTCAGATGGCCGGATATCATTTTCTTGCTGTTCTCATCCGCGGCCCGGCTTCCTTTTGGCGCCTCTTCACCGATTTTATACTTTCCGGTCAGAACGCCCTGCGCAAGCGGCGACCATACCACCTGGCCGATGCCATGTTTTTCACTCACCGGAATGACTTCTTTTTCAATATAACGCTCAAACATATTGTATTGAGGCTGGCTGACAACAATACGGTCCAGCAATTTTTTATCCGCCAAGTGTACCGCTTCTGAAATCTGTTCTGCAGTCCACTCACTCACCCCGGCATAAAGCACTTTGCCCTGACGGATCAAATCATCGATAGCCCGCAGCGTTTCCTCCAGAGGAGTTTCCTTGTCATAGCGATGGCAATAAAAAATATCCACATAATCCAATCCAAGCCGCTCGAGGCTGGCATTGCACTGCTCAATCACATGCTTTCTCGAAAGACCCCGGTCGTTCGGGCCGTCCCCCATTGGCCAGAATGCCTTTGTAGCCAAAACATATGAATCGCGCTGGTAGCCTTTTAAAACGCTTCCCACCACTTTTTCAGCTTCTCCCCGCATATAGACATTGGCGGTATCAAAGAAATTAATTCCAAGGTCAAATGCTTTATGTATACTGGCTTCTGCGTTCTCCCGTTCCACATAGCCGGCAGTGGTCAGCCAGCTTCCAAGAGAAATCTCGCTGACTTTTAATCCAGTACTCCCAAGACGACGGTATTCCATAATCATTTTCCACCTTTCAAATTAGAAAAATAGGTACGGTACAAGTTTACCAGTTTTCTAAATATTATAAAGAATTACATCTTGAAAAATCCATAAATCCCCTATTGGTAGGATAAACAGCTGATAATTGTTCAATTAATGGATGATTTTACTACTATTTTGAAATAATTATGTAACGGTTTTGTTACCTTCCTCTAACCTGCCTGTCATACTCTACCTGTACAATGGCAATTGTGGCTATCAAGGAAATCTTATCCTTTTTAACTAAACTTTTCGTACTTTAGGAGGTACTACATATGTTAAAAAAAGTAATTGCAACAGGAGCGATCACTGGAGTAATAATGGGTTCTCCAATAGTAGGGGAAGCCGCGTTAGGGGACCATACATTAAAACAAGGCATGTGGGACAAAGACGTACACCAATTACAGCAATCGCTTAAAGATAAAGGTTATTTCCATTACACCAAAACAACAGGTTACTATGGAGATATCACAACGGCTTCCGTGAAGGATTTTCAAAAGAAAAACGGACTCAAAGTAGATGGTATTACAGGAAAACAAACAGCAGAAGCGCTGCTTCAATCTTCTTTAAATAAATCCAATCTTTTGCAACAGGGCAGCAAAGGCTATGCTGTTTCCGGATTGCAAAGCGAATTAAAGGATCAAGGATTCTACAACTATACCGTTGATGGAATCTATGGACCTGTTACCGTAAGAGCGGTTAAAGCTTTCCAGACTGCTAAAGGGATCGGTATTGACGGCATCACCGGACCTCAAACCATTAAAGCGCTTTACAGCGATAATGGGGTCCGTGTAAAAACTGAGGTTCAATCTGCTGCTCCGGCACAGAAAACTACAACTGCCTCAGCACCAAAAGCTGAAGCACAAGAAACAAAAGCACCTGCACAGAAAAAACAGGGTAAAACCATTGCTGTGGAATCAACAGCTTACACAGCAAACTGCAACGGCTGCAGCGGTGTAACGGCGAATGGGACAAACCTTAAATCTAACCCTAATGCAAAAGTCATTGCTGTTGACCCTGATGTTATTCCTTTAAATTCTAAAGTGTATGTTGAAGGATATGGCTATGCAACAGCAGCTGACACTGGCGGTGCGATCAATGGCAACCGAATCGACGTATTCTATTCTTCCAAGGATACTGCCAACCAATGGGGAAGAAAAACAGTTAAAGTTACTGTTCTTGATTAATCAGAAGAAACCTTTAATTAAGAGAGGCGGCCGCGTGCCGCCTCTTTTTTTGATGCTCCATCGAAGAGTTTAACGTGAGCCGGACCGCTAGGCCGCTTTTTAAGTTTTTCTTTGTCACATAATCTTTATATGTTTTTTAGCGGTTTTCTTTTATAATAGGTAAGTGTTTGATTAATTTACGAACAGGCTGGTGAATGTATTGTTTCTTTGGATTGCCATTATTATGGGTCTGGTTGAGGGACTGACCGAGTTTCTTCCTGTTTCTTCCACTGGACATTTAATTATCGCAGGGCACTTTTTAGGATTTACAGGAGATAAAGCAAAAACGTTTGAAATTGTGATACAGCTTGGTTCCATTCTGGCTGTTGTAGTCCTTTACTGGAAAAGGCTGTGGAGCCTTCTCGGTGTGGGCAAAATCGAATCTGAGGATGGGCAAAAAGGCCATTTGAATCTGATTCATATTTTTTGCGGTATGCTGCCTGCAGTTGTGATCGGACTTCTTGTTCACGATGCCGTAAAAAAGTATTTGTTCTCAACAAGTACGGTTGTATTCAGCTTGATTGTCGGCGGACTGCTGATGATTTATGCTGAAAAGAAAAAAAAGAAGATTACGGCAGCTACTCTTGACCAGATTACGTACAAGCAGGCCTTTATCATCGGCTTGTTTCAGTGTCTTGCATTGTGGCCGGGCTTCTCGCGTTCGGGTGCTACCATTTCCGGTGGTGTTTTGATGGGCTTAAGCCATCGAACGGCGGCTGATTTTACGTTTATTCTTGCGGTGCCGATCATGATCGCGGCCAGCGGACTTGACCTCTATAAAAGCTGGGATTACTTAAGCGCAAGCGACCTCCCGTTTTTTGTTACAGGATTTATTACGGCCTTTATCGTAGCGGTTGTTGCTATCCTGTTCTTTATCCGTTTGATTGCTAAAGTAAAGCTGACACCATTTGCATATTACCGTTTCATCCTTGCAGCCGTTTTGGCTGCAATTATCTGGCTGTAATCATAAAGCATCAAAAAAGGATGGCGTTTTCCCGCCATCTTTTTTTGATGTAAATAATAATAAGGCTCACCATTTCGTATCTTTTTTCAGCAAGCTGTACATCACCAAATCCTGAAATTCCCCATCCACGAACTGATAATCCCTTAATTGCCCTTCCGCATGAAAGCCTAATTTTTCAGCCAGTTTAGCAGAACCGAGATTATCGGGATGGATAAGCGCGCCAATACGGTTAAGCTCCATTGTATGAAAGCCATAAGGCAATATGATACCTAATACCTCCGACATGACACCCTTCCGCCATTCACTGCGCCGTATTTCATATCCGACTTCCGCTCGCCGTTTCTTTTTTGCCCAATTGTGAAAACCGCAGGTTCCAATTACTCTTCCATTTGTTTTTTCGGCAATTCCCCAGCGAATGGTTGCCCCAGAACTGAATCCGTTCTGAAAATCCTGGATGAGTGAAGCGGTCTGTTCGATGGATTCAAACGGAATCGCTCCCCAGTACTTTACTACCTCGGAATCAGAATATACTTCATGCAGATCCTGTGCATCCTCCACTTTGATTTCTCTCAATTGATATCGTGTAGTGGAAATTTCTGGAAACACAGGCAGATCAGAGACTGTTTCCATACTCGTTAACTCCCTTTTATCGCAAATAGCTGATTTGAGCAATATTCAATAATGTCGCTGCGGCGGACGATGCCGATGAATACATCATTATCATCCACCACTGGAACAAAATTTTGGGTCGCTATCAAACTCAGGAGATCTTCCATTTGAGCATTAATGTAAACCGATTTGATCAACCGCTCTTTTTTAATACCCGATATGGAAAACCGGTGGCTTGTTTCGAAATTCAGTCCCGGTGTATTTTTGATCGTCCACAAAAGATCCCCTTCAGTGACAGTTTCAGAATATCTTCCTTTATCATCAAGCACCGGGACTGCGGTGTATCGATGGTGTTCGAGTTTTTCCAGCGCCTGACGGACGGTTGAATTTGTTTTCAAAAAGGCAACCTGCTCTTTCGGCAAAAGAAAAAAAGCAATGTTCACGATACCTTCCTCCTAGTTATCTAAATCTGCAAATCTTTTATTACGGGCTCAGCCGCAAGGCTCTCCCACAGATAATAGGTAATATACGTACTCCACGGGCGCCAGTCTTCCGCAAGTCTTCTGACGTCTTCTTCTGTGGGCTGGTAATCCAGTCCCCATGCATTACGAACTCCGTTTCTTAAGCCAATATCCGCAGCAGGCAGCACATCCGTCCTCCCCATGGCAAATATGAGAAGGCACTCAATGGTCCAACGTCCAATTCCCCTGATTGGCAACAGTGTTTCCATTACCTCTTCATCACTCATCCCCCAGAGGGCATCAACATCAAGCTTTCCTGCCGCAATCATCCTGGCAAAATCAATAATATATTCTGCTTTTCTTTGGCTGAACTGAAGTTCTCTCAGCTCCTGATAATCAAGAGCTGCAATCTTCTCCACCGCCGGAAAAATAGAGAAAGGTTCACCGTTCACTTCCAGATGCTCACCGGCAAGATCAATGAGACGGTCGATCAGAACACCGGCAAACGTGAGATTCACCTGTTGTCCAACGATGATTTTCACCATCGATTCGAACAGGTCCGGATCCGTCACCAGACGCAAGCCGTAAAATGACGTGATAAGAGGCGCAATCTGCCTGTGTCCTGAAAATTGGGTATAAAATTGCTTAAGATCAATGTCCGTTGAAAACATGCGTGTGACAATAACATCCAGTTCGGCCTTTTCCTCCTGGTTAAGGTCATCCGGCTGATCAATCAAAAGTTCTGCCTCATCTATGCCGCCGCTAGCCTTTACATTAAGCAATACCGGCCTGTTTCCAACATGAACCATCCGTTTGTACGACTTACTTTCCAAATCTGCCTGGACAATGTTATTTTTCCCATGGCTCTTCACCCTGCGAAGCATTTTAGAGAAATCAAAGGGTGAAGCAGGTTTAATTACTTTTAACATAATTTCTCCTTTATCCTTCTTCTTTGTAAAAAAACACACATCGTGTATGCGCTCTCATATTTATTATCTCTTCTTGCCCGCAAACTTTCCAGTCCAAATTTCAATTCCTTCTGATCACCATGGCAAACCGTTCAACAAAAAAACACTGCTGAATCCTTCAGCAGTGCTCACTTTGCGGCAGACGGGTCAGGCGTCTCCCGAGTTTTCTCTTTTTTTTAGATGGGGGTTGTCATCCAGGCTGTCCACTGTATGTTTATACGCATATCCTTTTGAAATTGCCAGAACAAATACGACAAGAACAAACAAAATAATAATAACGGAAATCAAAATTGAAATAAGAAGAGTTGACACAATGTACAGCTCCTTTATTTGATAATCCCTATTTTAGCATGAGCAGCTCCGGAATCTCATGGACATTTCGTTCTACAATGTGCCCTTATACAGGTTATAATCGTCAATACTTGAAAAGCACCCCAGCCGGTCCCCGATCAGCAGCCCAAAATCAATATATGCATTGTTCTTTGCCGTTATTATATTTTTGTCTTCAACTACCTGCCGGTTTACGGCGCGCCCTGTCAGCCACTCCTTCACTTTTCTGTTTTCCTCCTCCAGATGAGGGGCTGAATAGCTTTTATTTTCCAGTATCCCTGCTTTTCCGGCAATTAACACTCCTAAGCCAATAGCAGCAATACGGACTCCATCTCTGTCGAAGCCCTTTATCAGCCTGATAAGGCGAGGATCTGACTGGCTTGCTGCCTGTCTTCCGCCAGGGAGCAGCAGCAGGTCGTATTCCAAAGGATTTATGTTTTTCAATTTAATGGTCGGATGTACAAGCAATCCGCACTCACTCGTAATTCCCCCGTGGGGCAATGAAAAACTTAAAATTTCGTAATGTCGGCTGAGGGCGGATAACGCCACCACAATTTCTACTTCCCGGAATTGGGGATAGAGATAAACCAGCACTCTCTTTTTCATGTATCCACATCCATTTCTGTGGTACAAATGGCATACCAATTTTTGTCGAACCTTGTATTAATTTCATTGTATCAGTACAAAAGAGGGGTGTGTATTGGGAAAATTGATGATTAAGTTGTGAAAATAACCCAGTATTTAATCGTCTATTTTCCCAAATTCTCCATTCTTTCCTATAAAAACATGAAACCAAATAAACTTTTTATCAAAAAATCAGACTTTTTCTTATAATTTGTTGAAAACTTGGTTTCAGTCCTAAAGTAATTGGGTATTTAACAAGGTCGGTTTTTTGCGAGAAGAAGCTGTTACTTATTTACTAGGAGGTACTACATGAAAAGGGTTTCTGTCTTATTTATCTCTGTTTTAATTTTGCTGGGCATGCTTGCCGGCTGCTCAGGGAGTGCGGGGGGGCCGCAAGAGGAAAGCTCCGGCGACAGTTCTGCCCAAAAGGGGAAAGTCACGTTGAATTTTTGGACATTCTGGGGGTCCGAAACAAGACGGCCTGTGATTGAAAAAATCATTAATGATTTTAACAAATCACAAGATGATATATATGTAAAACACACATTCTTGCCATTTGGTGATATCTGGACAAAGAACCTTGCCGCTATTTCTGCCGGTAATCCTCCCGATGTGATCATTAATGACATTAACTCCGTGCAGCATCGCGCCAAAAACAATCAATCTACCAATTTATCTGAATATATAAAAGATGATTCTTTTAAAGGCAACTTTTACCCACGACTGTGGGATACAGTCCAGTATAAAGGCGATCCGTATGCCGTGCCATTTAACACTGATACCCGACTTCTTTTTTATAACAAAAAGGCGTTTAAAGAAGCTGGCCTTGATCCAAATAAACCGCCGAAGACATGGGATGAGCTTGAAGCGTATGCCAAAAAGCTCGATAAAAAAAGCGGCGACCGCTATGAGAGAATCGGTTTTTACCCGTTATGGGGATCATTCGGGCCTCCAAGCTGGCTCATGAATGCCGACAACGGAAAAGGATTCCTGTCCCAAAACAACGAGGTACAAATCAACACACCTGAGAAATTGGAAGGACTAAAGTGGCTTAAGAGCTGGAATGACCGGATCGGCCAGGAAAATGTAAATGCGTTCAAAGCGGAATTTGGAAGCGAACAATCCAATCCTTTCATTGCCGGAAAAGTCGGTATGTGGGTGGACGTTGCCACCTTCTATACACAAATCAGGGACTTTGGGAAAGACATGGATTTTGGAGTGGCGCCAATCCCTGCCAAATCCGCAGATGCCAAGCATTGGAGCGACGGTGGCGGCTTCGTGGCTGAAATCCCAAAGGGAGCCAAACATCCAAAAGAATCCTATGAATTCATCAAATATTTGACAGGAGAAAAAGCACAAGCCTATTGGGCGTCCAAAAATTTTGATAATGTGGCGAACAAGAAAGCGTCTGAGGATGCCCTTTCTAAATTAAGCGGCAACGACAAAATGGTTTATAAGGAAGCGGTTGATAATTTACAAGTAACCACCATGAATCCTGTTCCGGCAGATGCTCCTGATTATCAGAATAAAATCAACCCGTTAATTGATGCCGTTCTTTTAGGAAAAGAAAAACCGGAAAATGCCCTGAAAAAGGCACAGTCAGAGGTAGAACAATCACTAAAGAAATAAGGTACTCTTTTACTTTTGAAAAAGAAGCGGCCTGTCGCCACCAAGACAGGCCGTTTATGCAGCCAAACGCGGATTCGCAGCCAGACAGCTGGCAAAAAATCAATCGAAGGGCGGGATGTTGTGATGGAAACAGCGTATGAGTCTGCAAAAAAAAGAAAACAGGCTGCCCAAAGGAACATTGCAGAACCTGTAAAAAAGTACAGGATAAAATCCTTAAGAAAACGTGAGGAGTTATCAGGATTTTTATTTATTTCGCCATGGCTGATCGGGTTTGTGGCATTAACAGTGGGTCCGCTTCTTTTTTCTTTGTATGTCAGTTTCACTAATTACAATATCACATCGAAAATGGATTTTGTGGGAACACAAAATTATCATAATATGTTTTTTAATGATGGATTGTTTTGGACCTCTCTCTGGAACACTTTGTATTTTGTAGCCTTTTCCGTACCATTGACAACGGCCGGCGCTATCCTTTTGGCAGTGCTTCTCAACCAAAAAATCCCAGGTATCAAAGTGTTCCGGACCATCTATTATCTCCCTGCTGTTCTATCGGGTGTCGCTGTTTATTTACTGTGGATGCAGCTTCTCAGCCCATCAACAGGTTTAGTGAACACTGCACTGAGCTGGTTCGGCATCAAGGGCCCTGCATGGCTGTTTGATCCCGAGTGGACAAAACCTGCATTGATCGTCATGAAAATGTGGAGCGTTGGCGGCGGTATGCTCTTGTATCTTGCCAGCCTTCAAGGGGTTTCAAAAGCCATGTACGAAGCAGCAGATATTGATGGAGCGAGTGCTTTTCGAAAGTTTTTCCATATTACGCTTCCCATGATCACACCCGTCATCTTTTTTGATATTGTTACAAGCCTGATTGGAGGATTCCAAATTTTTCAGGAAGCGTACGTCATGACGGAAAATGGGGATGGAGGTCCTGTGAATTCCCTCCTGTTCTATAATTTGCATATGTGGAACAAAGCATTTGAAGTCTTTGACATGGGATATGCTTCAGCGATGGCATGGTTCCTGTTCGTCATTGTACTGGTTTTAACAGTCATCAACCTGAAATTCGGAAAACACTGGGTTCATTATGGCGGAGGGGATGAAAAATGAGTACTAGGCAGCACGCACCAAAGTTCTATGAAACCATGTCATTTAGAAGAAAAATGAAGAAATCTTTTGTTCTCTTTCTTCTGATTCTCGGCAGTATCGTTATCCTGTCACCCGTTTGGTGGATGATCTCTACGTCCTTGAAAACTCCGGGAGAGATTGCCCAATATCCTCCCTCATTTATGCCGGAATCCTTTCAGTGGAGCAATTATTTGAAAGCCTGGCAAACGGCCCCCTTCACCCGGTGGGCCATCAATACCATTTTTATTACAGTATGTGTAGTGATTGGAAACGTCGTGGTGAACTCTTTTGTTGCCTACGGTTTTGCTAAAATCCGGTTTAGAGGAAAGAATTTTCTATTCATGCTTGTTCTTTCCACCATGCTGATTCCGGGGTTTGTTATGATGATTCCCCAATATATGCTTTTTTCAAAGCTGCACTGGATCAATACGTATTTACCATTGATTGTTCCCGCTTTTTTCGGCAATGCGTTTTTCATTTTTCTGCTTCGTCAGTTTTTCAAGACCATTCCTGATGAAATGATTGAAGCAGCCAAAATTGACGGCGCCAACCATTTTCAGATCTGGTGGAAGCTGGCGATGCCGCTCATGAAACCAGCGGTCATTACTGTGGCCATTCTTTCTTTTAATGGCGCATGGAATGATTTCCTTGGACCATTGCTCTACATTAATGATGAGAAGCTATATACACTTCAAATCGGACTGCAGACCTTCAAGGGAACGGTTCAGACCCAATGGCATTATTTGATGTCAGCATCGGTACTTGTCCTGCTTCCTGTCATTCTCATCTTCTTCTTTTTTCAACGGTACTTTATTGAAGGCTCCAACATTACCTCTGGAACAAAAGGATAAAGAAAAAACGGGTATACCGCCATCTGGTATATCCGTTTTTTTATGTTTCGAAGTTTCATAGCCATCCAGTATTAATTTTTCATACCGGCAGAGGCAATTCCCTGCACATAATACTTTTGAAAGAATACAAAAATGATCAACAGCGGTATGGTAGCCATCGTGAGGGCTGCCATGACATGTCCATACTTTACAGGCGGCTGGTGGAAAAAGAATTGCATTCCCACCTGCAGCGGTCTGACACTTTCATCTGTAGTGGCAATTAAAGGCCACATAAAGTCTCCCCAATGGGTAATGAAGGTCAGCAGAGCTACCGTGATAAATACGGGTTTCGATAACGGAATCACAATCTGAAAAAAGATTCTCAGGGTCGATGCTCCGTCCATCCTGGCCGATTCCTCAAGCTCCTTCGGCAGGTTCAAGAAGAATTGCCGGAACATAAAAATATTAAATGCATTGGCAATGAACGGGATAATGAGCGCCTGATACGTATTGAGCCAGTCAAACTCATCAATGATCAAATATAGCGGAAGCAAAATGCTTTCAAACGGAATGATAATTAAAGCTACCACTGCTGAAAACAAAAGATCTCTTCCCTTGAACTGCATGCGGGCAAATGCGTAGGCGGCAAGCGAGTTCACAAACAAGCCGAGAAGAACGATCACGGATACATACAGCGTACTTGTGAGCAAATAGCGGATGAAGGGAATTCGTTCAAATACCCCCGTATAGTTGTCCAATGAGAATGTATAAGGAACAAAAGCTCTAAATGATTTCAAATCCGCAAAAATTTCCGGCTCGGTTTTAAATGACGAAACCACCATCCAAACAAGAGGAAATAAAAAGAGAATGGCCAACAAAATGAGAACAACATACAAACCGATTTGTGCAATGATTCGATTCTTTTTCATACATTCTCCTCCTATTCTGTATTTTCTTTAATGAACCTTCGCTGCAGTATGGAAATAATCAATACGATCACAAAGAATAAAATGGCAATAGCGGAGGAATAACCAACATCCCGGAATTTAAAGCCGGTTTCGTACACCATATAAACAAGCGTTTTCGTGGAATCAAGCGGCCCTCCCTGCGTCATTACGAATGGCTGTATAAAAAGTTTTGTTGCCGCAATCATTGTAACGATGGCAATAAAGGCAAGAATGTTGCGGATTCCCGGAATAGTAATATGAATCAGCTTTTGCCATGCATTTGCTCCGTCAATGGATGCTGCTTCGTATTGATGATCCGGAATATCCTGAAGTCCCGCAAGAAAAATCATCATTTGATAGCCAGCACCCTGCCAGATACTCATAAAAATAATAGAGTACATTGCCTGGTCTTTATCCGTCAGAAATTGAAACGGCCCCAGACCGACAATATTTAAAATGGAGTTTGCCAAGCCATTGTCAGGATTATAAATAAAGGTCCAGAGGATGGATACGATAACCATCGATGTCACAACAGGTGCAAAAAAGGCCATCCTGAAAAATTTTATGCCCATTAATTTTTGATTGACCAAAAGCGCAAGGGCCAGTGCAACAAGCGTTTGTACAGGAACGACAATCACTACGAAAAGGGCTGTATTGCCCAGTGATTTCAGGAAGAGGCTATCCTCTGCAAGCCGCTTGTAATTTTCAAATGCGACAAATTTCGTTTGTTCCGGGGTTAGAAGATAATAGTTTGTAAAGCTGAAATATAACGCAAGAATAGCTGGAAGAATTAAAAATACAAAGAGCAGGATTATGGCAGGAGCTACAAAGCCATAGCTGGTAAACAAATTTTTTCTTTTTCTTTGCTTCGGGCTCACTGTGGGCAACGGATTGTTTACGTTTGTTTTTTGGGTAATTGGTTCCATCCTTTTCTCCTTTCCGTGTAAAAATATATGAAAAGGAGTGACATCATCACTCCTTTCCCTTCTTATTTTTTAAAGCGCTGAAGCTCACGGTCAGTGTCCTTTGCTGCTTTATCCAGTTCTGGCTTTACATCCTGTCCCAGTGCAGCTGCTTGGAACGCTTCAGCAAACTTGGCGCTCAGCACTGGATAGGCTGGAGTGGCCGGACGGGCTTTTGCAGTATTCAATACCTGGTCTTTAATTACCTTTTTCGGAAGTTTGTCATACTCTTTAATTTCCTTAAATGCGGACTCCCTGGCCGGGGGCATTCCGGTAATCTTGGATATTTCAACGACGGAATCCTTATTGCTCATCCATTTTACAACTTCTGCCGCTTCTTTTGGATGCTGAGATTGGCTGGAAACACCAAATGCCCAAGAGCCTGAAGGCGACACTTTCTTCTTGCTGTAAGGGAAATAGGTCATTCCCCAATCCAGATTTTTATAGTCTTCAAAACCAGGAATCAACCATACTCCGCCAATCATCATAGCGGCTTTTCCTTCTTCAAAGTCTGCAGGTCCGTTGGAAACACTTACAACCTTTGATTTAAATAAACCTTTCACATAATTCAACGCTTCTACCGATTCCGGTCCGTTTAAATAGCCTTCCGCTTTCGTTCTGCCCTTGTTGAGCAAGAGCCCGTCATTTGACCATACGAATACGGAACCCATGTACGTGAGCCATTCCCCGACCCCAAGATCCATGTGCATGGTAAGGCCGCGTACATCCCCTTTTGTCAGTTTTTTGGAGGCTTCCATGAACTGGTCCCACGTCCATGCTTTGTCGAGTGTTTCAGGAGCCTGAATACCCGCTTCTTTTAATAATTTTTTGTTATAAAAGACTACAATGGAGGATTCCATCGCTCCAAGTGCATAAAGCTTGCCGTCATATGTACCTTGCTGGATGATGGATTTGGCAAAATCCTGTTTGTCACTCTTCTCCACATAATCATCGATTGGTGAAAGAATACCGGTAGCTGCATAGTTTCCGACAAAGGGACCATCCATATCGAGAACATCCGGAAGTCCATTGGAGGTGGCAGCTGCATTGATTTTATCTTCATACGCATGACCTGTACCGCTTGGGATAATATCAAGCTTTACATTAATTTTACCTTTGTGTTCTTTGTTAAACTCGTCAATCCTTTTTTTATAAAAGTCGACTTCCTTGGGCTGGCCCTGGTGCGCCCACATCTTAAGCTGCACCTCCCCGCCTTTCTCCGATCCCGACGCTCCCTGCTTGTCGTTGGAACAGCCAGCCATCGAAAACGCAAATATAAGACAAAACAGCAGCAATATTCCCTTTTTCATAGAATTGCCTCCTCATTTTATAATCGTATGGGTGATTTAAATGGATCCTGCAACTCATCTGCAGATGGTAGAGACCGGATCACTTTGTCATTTTCCATAATCAATGTACCGTTCATGTCCTTCAGTTGCCCTGTTACGGTAATGGTTTCCCCTTTCGCAACAGGAAGAGTTAATGATTCAAACGATTGGACGGAATCTTTCTCAATCAATGGAACGGATAACTTTTGCTGATCAACCAGTGTTCCATCTTCCAGGAACACTTTGTAAGTCACTTCATAATTTTTAAAAGCTACATTATAGTCATTGATGATCCATGGTATAACCGTGGCTGTGCGTCCAAGCTCACCTTCAGTAATATCTCCGTTGAACGACAGATGGAGCGGTTCAAAAGCCTTTGCCATGGCAAAGTAGGCTTTCTTCGGCTGGCGGTAGTAGTCGATAATGGACCAGTCAATGGAGGGGCCGGTATTTACAAAGTGAAACTGAAGCAGTCCGCCGACTTGATTGTATTTCTTTCTTCTTAATGCCTCCGTATGTTCCTTGTAAAACTGCACCTGGTAATCCTGAGTGATATCGATGAGATCTTGAAGCGACTGAGTCATCACAGATCCCATCATGGTCTGGTAGATGTTCGTCTGGAATCCCCATGTACGGTAGATCTCCCAGTTAACCGGCCAGAGAGACTCCTGATTCATAAATTTCTTTAAGGAATCTTCATTTGGAATGGACTGAGTGCCGTATTCTGTTACAAACATCGGATTATAGAATTCTGCGTCCTCAATTTTCCCCCAGTACCATCCAACCCAGTGAACACTTAAATGTGTACCGATATAAGTTGTAAAATCGTCAAGTGTCTCAAAATAGTGTGGAAGTTCTTCATCAGAGACAAGGACTGAGTTTTTTATTACAGGGCGCAGGCTGTCGAGTTCCTTAACCACGCGCAGCAGCATATTATCCAGCTTATTGTAATCATGATAGCGGGATTCACTGTGGCATGACCAAAGAATGATGGACGGATGGTTATACAGCATTCGTATAAAACGCCTGGCGACATCCTCTGCTCTTTTTATAAAAAGACCTGTCGATTCATAGCCCCACTGAAAGGGCAGGTCCTGAAACACCATAATCCCCTTTTCATTGCACAGCTGGTAAAACTCTTCCTGTTCAGCATGCGCAAACAAACGGGTGGTGTTCATATTGGCGTCCAGCATCATCTGGACATCGAGCTGGTAGGACTCCTTGGTCATCAGGGAAAGGAACTGGTCGGACAAGTAATTGTTGCCTCTGATAAAAACTCTCGTTCCATTGAGATAAAAGATCCAATTTTCGTCCATTTTGATTTCTTTAATCCCAAATATTTGAATCTTTTTATCAACCAATACCCCGTTTGCCCAGACCTCAATCACAGCTTTATAAAGATGGGGAAAACCAAGCTCCCATGTCCACCACAATTTTGGCTGGGACAGCTGGTCGGTCATGGAGTAACTGCTTGTTCCCGGCCTCTGGAAATAACTTTGCCGTTTCCATCTGTATATTTTCCCCCTGAAATTATGCGGCAAAAAGGAGACCTCCACATCAATCCTTGCTTCCTTGCTGTTGTTGTTGTTTAATTCAACGTCCAGGTAGATGGTGGCTTTCTTATAGTCATCCTTCAAGTAGGGTGTAATCTGGATATGCTCAATATGTACCTTGCCTCGTTCCTCCAGATAAACATCCTTCCAAATACCGCCCGGGTTGATGAGTGGATTCGGATAGTGAGCGTTCACAGAAGAAGGGACCTCGGGGCAATCGGTAAGCCCTTCCTGGTTCACTGGTAGACAGTCCCAATGATAAAGCCCGCCCTTGGCAATCTTTTTCCTCTCCGGCCTCGTATCCAATTCAGAGGTAACTTTAACGACCAGAATGTTTTCCTCGCCATTATGCAGAAAATCGGAAACATTGAATTCAAATGCATCAAAGTCTCCTTCATGCGTTCCCAAATACACACCGTTCAACCAAACTTCCGAATAATAATCTACCGCGTCAAAACAAATATAAAACATTTTATCGGACTTTTTGGGTGGTGCCCGGAATGTCGCCTTATACCACATCACCCCCTGAAAATCTTCATAACCCGCTTTCTGCCAATGAGCAGGAACAAGAATGTCTGTCCATGTTAACTCTTCAGCATGGTAAACCGGCTTATTTCGAATATTTCCTTCCAGCTGGTCATCTTCATCCTGCACACATTTCCAAATTCCATTTAAACTCAGTTTTTCTCTGCACTCTCTGCTCATTTTTATCACCTGACTTTTCGGGTATAAGTGTATGTTTTCTATTACTTTATGGGCCAGAGCCAAAGAACTTCACACTATTCTGAACTTTTCCCTTGTTACCGATTGTGTAAACACCTTTTTTGCCATTATCATCCATTTATAAAAAAAGAGGCACCGCTTCACCCATGAGGAAACTGGCTCATAATGGATATGAAGCGGGACCCATGCCATTCCATCTTATTTGGTTCCTTTTCCTTTTGTCAGATGGCAAGGGACTCCATGGCCCACTGCTCCCGGATGGCTCATTTTTTCGATATATGAGAGCCCTCTCGCACACTGCGTCTTGCATGAAATACAGGTCGAGCTTGTGACCATTTTTACTGTATGTGCATACTTGTTTACCGCCTGATCATACTTGGATGTCTTTTTTGCCGTTTTCTTCGCTGGTTTTTTCGCCATTTTTCTTCCTCCTTGCCTCACATCTTTCATATGATATGAAACGTGTAAAGAGGATGACACTGGGCAAAAACAAAAAAACCACTTACAGAAACAAGTGGTTTTCATCATATTTTAATTCAAACTCCAGCGTGTTGTGATTAGCAAGTGATAGTATATAGTCGCTGTCTCTTCTGTCATAGGAAGCCAAAAAGTCCCTTAGCGGCATGTGATATTTGTTCCACACAATATCCATCAGCCAGTGCTGGCTCACCTCAAAATATTCTCCGTCAAATCGATCAATTTTGACAGTTTCACCTAAATACATGCCTAACACTCCTTTCACAGGAAGGTAAACTGCATTAAGGCCCTACAATATATCTTAAATTATACTATAGTATTCAGAAAAGTGAAACAGTATGACAAAGAATAAATAAAAAAACAGACATATTGAATATGCCTGTTTTCCTGTTATATTTTCTTTGCCCCAAGATATTTAGGAGCCCAGTATGGATTTTTCATAGAAGCAATACTTACACCCTTCGAAGATGAGCTGTGAATGAACTCGTTATTGCCAATATAAATTCCTGCATGGGAAGCTCCGCTCTTGTACGTATGGAAAAACACCACATCGCCGGCTTTTGGCTTGCTTACACGTGTCCCTTTCAAATAAATACCTGAAACCGTGCGTGGCAAGTCTACTCTCTTGGCTTTTTCAAACACATAATTGATATAGCCGCTGCAGTCAAAACCTTTTGGTGTCGTTCCGCCCCATCGGTATGGAACTCCCTTATATTTCTTTGCCACAGTTACTACACTTGCCGAGCTGCTTGAAGAACTTTTCTTTACTGCTTTTTTTACGCCCAGTGCTTTAAATGTGTTTGAACCGGCAATGCCATCCGCTTTTAACCGTTTTGCTTTTTGAAACTTTTGAACTGCTGATTTCGTATATGTACCATAGTAAGTCGTTGTCTTTTTATATGTAAAGTATCCTTTTTTCTTTAGGACGGTCTGTAATTGTTGTACGTCTTTACTGGTCATACCTTGTTTTAATGTGTGATCGCCAAGCGCTGCTTTACCTACGATCGGATTGAAAGCCATCATTCCTACTAGTGCCGCTGCCGCTACCAATTTTTTCAAAGCATGTATCCCCCTAAAATCTGTATTACCAATGTTGGTATTTTCTTCTTGCTAACTTACTTAGATTCTACCAACAAAATATGACATCCGTGTTTTAGGAAGATTACAGTAATATTACAAAAAGAGATAATTCCCGATTTTTCGTGACATTAAACCTAAAGAATTCCTCAAATTTTGTCAATACTAGTTAAAATATGGAGGGGGATTTCCGTCATTTGCTCTATTCATCTTTTATAGTAGGTCTTTTCGCCCCTTAAAAAGTAGTGTTTATAAAATGTCCCATCATATATTGGAACATTTAGTGACTTTTAGCATTCATTTCTAAAATACCTTCCTTTAAAGGGGTGCTATAGGCATATTTTTACGCTATGATGAACAAGAACCCGCATGATCTCATGTGGGTCGTATCCTGTTTTTTGGAATGGCCATTTCTCTTTTGGAAAAGCCGGCATTCCTGAAAATATGGTATAATGTGGTAATCACCTGTGTTCGGTTTATAGTGTTCATTCGGGTAAAATAGGGTAATACATTGTAAGTACTTTTTATCACGGCTAAAGGAGTAGTGACTTTGAGTAAATTAAAAATGCATTTCTTTCCTTTGTGCTTAATGCTCTCTATTCCGCTTTTGCACTCTTTTTATGAGTTGCTTAATAATGGAGACCGTGGAGCCAGGAGCCTTATCACATCGTTTGACCAGCAGATCCCTTTTATTGAAGCATTTATTATTCCCTATGTCTTTTGGTATATTTTCATCTTTGGCATGCTGTTTTACTTTTTTGTTTATGACCGGTCTCTCTACTATAAAACTTTGTTGAGCCTTACCACCGGAATGGTCATTTGTTATGTTATTTACTTCTTTTTTCAGACCACTGTTCCAAGGCCTCCTCTGGATGGAAACAGCATTTTCACATCCATGATCCGTTATATTTATTCGGCAGATGAACCGTACAATTGTTTTCCAAGCATTCATGTGCTGAGCAGCTACCTCATGGTAATTGCCTCCCGCCATTGTAAAACAAAGACTCCCGTTTTTGTTGCTTCAGTGGCATTGATCGGATATCTGATCATTTTTTCCACCCTTTTTGTTAAACAGCACGTTATTCTCGATGCTTTTGCCGGCATCCTGCTCGGAAACATTTTGTTTAATTCAATCTTTTATTTTAAACCCATACTGGAATATGCCAGCAGCAAGAAGTACGCCAAAAACAAAAAAGCAGCAGAACCCCGCTAGAGGGACTGCTGCTTTTTTATTGGGTAAAAAATAAGGAGCGGCTCAGGCGTCCTCTCCTTTGTTTGATGCATTTCCATGTGTGTCCATAATTTCGTCTACCGTTCTCATCCGGCTGTCTTCAAGATTCTTTTCTCCATTACGGACAAACGAGGGTTCTTCAATTTCGTACTCGTCACTGATTTTCCCTTCCTTGTCCGCTACTGCCTGCGCTTCAACAGTCCGTTTGGCATAAGGAAGAGCTTTTAATCTTTCGTAAGGTATTTCCTCTCCCGTGTCAACGCATTTCCCATAGGTACCCTCTTCGATACGCTGGAGCGCTTCGTTAATGTCTTCAAGAATTTCCTCTTGATTTTCATCAAGCGCCATTGCCATTTCGCGGTCATATAACTCACTCCCCATATCACCAAAGTGGCTGTCAACTGAGCTGATTTCCCCTGTAGACTCCTGCAGGCTTTCCTCGCTCTCCCTTAACTCCTGCTGTTCCTCAAGCTGTTTCTTCATCCTCAGCAATGATTGTTCGAGTTCGTTGATTTGCTGTTTTGTTAAGCTCATGATGGGCCTCCTCATACTTGTTAGTGATTACTATTTACCCTATTTATCCGAAAATAACACGCATTCACCTGCCGAACAGACATAATCTCATTATGAGTGCTGACCTTGTTGATCTTTATGTTCGATTTCATCGATTGCCTCTTCCTCTTCCTTCAATACCCCTTCATCAATTTGTTCTTTATAAGCGTAAGACAAGAGCAGAGATACGAGAATGGCGCCGCCGATTAAATTCCCAATGGTAGCCGGAAATAAATTTAAAAGGATAAATTTGTACCAGCTGATATCAAAGCCTTCAAGAACAGATATACTGAAATAACCCATATTTGCTACGGCGTGTTGAAAGTTGCCGGCCTCAAAGATAATGACAGGCAGCATAATACCAAGTATTTTCCCTACAACATCCCTTGCCGCAGTAGCAAGAACCGCGGCCGCTCCAATGAGCCAATTGGCGAGGATGCCTGAGAAAAGGACCTGAAACCAACCCCATGTTCCACGATGCGTAAATTCCATTTTCTTTTCCATAAAGGTGAGCAGATGATCGTAAAATTCCCCATGCAGCGATCCTGAAAAATTGAGCAGGAAGCCGACAAATAAAGCACCAAGGAAGTTTCCTATGTAACAGATCAGCCAAAAATAGAGCAGTTTTTTGCTGATCCAGTATTTGCTTTGCATGATATAACTGGGAAGGAGAATGTTTACTTCGGTAAAAAGGATTGAGCCGGATAAAAAAACCATGGCATAGCCGATGGTAAAGCCGACCCCTGCAAGCAGATTCATTACCCCCTGGCTGTCTACTTCCATAGTAAGCAGTACTGAACCGAGTGCTCCAAATGCGATGAACGCTCCCGCCAGAACCGAAAGAATGAACTGGGCCATATACGTCGTTTGCAGGGATTCCTTTCCCTTTGTAATAAAACTTTCTACAATTTGAGCAGGAAAATAATATTGCCGCTCCGGTTTCTTTGGCTTCGTTGTTTCTGAAGCCTCGTTTTCAGTACCTTTACTCATCCATACCCCTCCATTTCCCTGCTAAGATTCCCTGCCGCTTCATGCCTCAAACAAAAGTGAAATAATGTTCATAGCGTTCCCCGAAAATCTCCGTGTTATGATGAAGAATAGGAAGACACAAAAATAAGGCGCTGTTTATGTGAATGAACATAAACGTGCGCCTCATTTAATGTACTTGCTATTCACTTATTGATTTTCCTTTCTTTACTTAAAACACATGCCTTGCATTACTTGCAGACTTGCATCTTTCAGTTTATTTTCCTTCTTTGGATTCCCACATGCCCACATGATGCGAAAATAGTTTTCACGGACTGTTTTCCTTTGCGCCATGATTCTGGCATGTTTCGCTTGCCGTTGTCATTGGAACCACGTCCTCTGAATTAATGCGTACCCGTCACTGGTTTCCCACATGTCCACATATCGCAAAACCAGTTTTCACGGGCTGGTTTTATGGTGGATACGATTCTGACATGCTTCGCTAACAATTTTCATTGGAATCACGCCTTTAACAGATTATGTGTTATTAAATAGACTACTCTGAAGACCCACATGCATAAGCTCCTTAAAGCTTCTTTAGCATGCTTCGCTTTCATTCTTCATTGGAATCTACTCCCTTCGTTTGTTACGTTTATAATACTGTATTCTAAGCATAATTAAAATATTCAGAATAATCATTTTTGTCTGATATTAACGCTTTTTGCTTGCTTCACCTTCAACACATGAGTTTTTTTACAAAATTCCTTCTTTTTTCATCGTATCTCAACAAAAATTAAATAAATTCTTTAAAAAACAGCTTCTTTTTATATTACCCGACATCTTTTACAAAGAACGTCCGGGTGAAAGGAATGCCGGCATATTGATAAACAATCACGATTTGCTTAGCCGGAAAGTCATGCAGAATACGTATTTTCTTTTTTTGTCCTGCAAAAATCTTTTGCCCGCGAACAGGAACCCAAGAAGTATTCATCTTCATAGAGACCTCGGGTGGAACTTCATTATTATTAATATAAAAAGCTTCTATTTTCAAAGGAAAGCGGCCCGTATTTTCTGCGTCCATCCACGTTTGAACCGCTGAGGTTCTTTTAGTTTGTATTTTAAGAGGCGGCATCAGGCTGCTATACATATAGATTGCACAACCGCCGATTATAATCAAACCGGCCACCATGCTTCTCATTTTTTTCTTCATATTTATGATCACCTTGTTGCCTTTCCACCGTTTTCTATATTGTCTCTTTCTTTACCAGCAAATATCAATAAAAAACCAAAATTCCTAATGTGTCAGATTTGAAAACATTTGAAATAAATGAAGGAATTCCTATGCAAAATAGTAAGAGATTTTTCCATTGTCTGCTATGCTTTTACTAATCAGGATATGAAAGGATGGTCTTGTGAGAAAAAAAGGTCTATCTCTCGTCACAGCTCTTTCCATTTTATCCGCATTGGTCTGGCTGGCGGGTCTTGCCTGGGTCCTTCAGGATCAGTTTTTCGCGGATAACAAAAACCGGCAGGCAAAATCGCTGAAGCCGGATACCGCTCAACAACAGAAGCAAGATTCATCAGGGAAAACCCTGCAAATTGCGGCCATTGGTGACTCATTGACAAGAGGAACAGGAGATCCTGATGGCAAGGGATACATTGGTTACCTCAAGGAAGAATTGGCAAAGACAACAAAAAAGGAAATCGAGTTGACCAATTCCGCCATAAAGGGACAGACCTCTGTCCAGCTTCTTAAGCAACTCCAGCAGCCACAGATTCAGCGACAAATAAAAAATGCAGATGTGATTCTGCTGACCATTGGCGGCAATGATTTATTCCGCGGAGGACAAGCGCTCGAAGAGCTGGAATCGAAAAATATCAATAAAACAGAAGATGTTTATCTTTCAAACTTAAAAGCTATTTATAAAGAAATCCGCTCGCTGAACAAAAACGGTATTATCTATCATGTTGGGCTTTATAATCCCTTCAGTGACATGCAGGATTCGAAAACGACTTCCAGCATCGTCAGAAAGTGGAATTATGATTCAGCCAACGCCGCAGCTGCTCAGCCAAATATCATTTATGTACCTACTTTTGACCTTTTCGAACTGAATGTGAATGATTATTTGTACAGTGATCATTTTCACCCCAACAAACAAGGATATCAATTAATCGGAGAGCGCACAGCTTCCCTCATCCGTTTTAGCGAGGAGGACCAGAAATGAGCCAATCACCTGCTCTATCCGTAAAAAACTTGCGAAAGACAATCGGTAAAAAAGATATCATTAAAGGCATCTCCTTTGACTTGTACCCTGGAGAAGTTTTTGGATTTTTAGGTCCGAACGGGGCCGGGAAAACGACAACCATCCGTATGATCGTCGGATTGATTAAGCCCTCTTCAGGCACTGTCCTGATCGGAGGCAAAAACGTTCAGACCCATTTTGGCGATGCCATGAAAGACTTGGGCTGCATCGTAGAAAATCCGGAACTTTATCCTTATTTGACCGGCTGGGAAAACCTTGAACATTTTGCCCGGATGGATCCCTCCATTCCGCAGAAACGGCTTCATGAAGTAGTTGAACTTGTGGATATGGGAAACCGGATTCATGACAGAGTCGGCACCTATTCCCTTGGCATGAGGCAAAGGCTGGGGATTGCCCAGGCCTTGCTGGGAAACCCCAAACTGTTGATCCTTGATGAACCAACCAACGGATTGGACCCTGCCGGGATTCGCGAGGTGAGAGAATTCATTCGCTTCCTCGCGGAAAAAGAAAAATTATGTGTCATGGTTTCTTCCCATCTGCTTAGTGAAATTCAGCTGATGTGCGACCGTGTTGCAATCATTTCAAAAGGAAGCATCATCCGTGTGGATTCGGTTCATGCATTGCTGGCAGAACAAGAACGGGTGGTCTGGAAGGCTGAACCGCTGGAAAAAGCAGAATCCCTGCTCAGGGAAGTCACGAATGTCACACGGTCGCAAGAAAATCTTATTACCTTATATGATGAAAATCAAATCGGGAAATGGAATCGGATGCTCGTCACTGCAGGAGTGGAAGTGAAAGAGATGCGAACTAAGCTGCCTGCCCTCGAAGATCTTTTCCTGGAACTGACAGGAGGCGAGCATATTGAATAAACTTGTCCATAACGAGTTGCTTAAGCTTTTCAGAAAAAAGCGTTTGTTCGTTATCATCCTCATTATCGCGGCTCTTGTGCCTCTCTTCACGTACGCACAGTATCAGGAAGTAAAAACAACACGGGAAAAACTGGGGAACGTGGATTGGAGAACACAGCTTCAACAGGAAATTGTGGATACACAGAATCGGCTAAGCTCGAGCAGGATGCAGGATGACTGGAGAAAATACCTGAAGATCCGTTTGGCTCAGCAGCAATACTATCTGGATCACAATATTAATCCGCAAGCTCCCGGTGCTCCAACATTCATGAGGGTGTTTGTTGAAAACTCCATTGATTTGCTGCTTCCGCTTCTGGTCATGGTTGTAGCTGCCGATCTCGTTTCATCGGAAGCAAGTGGCGGAACCATCAAGCTGCTGCTTACCCGGCCAGTCAAGCGATGGCGAATATTATTAAGCAAATATTTAGCTCTGATCTTATCCGTCTCCTTTATTGTAACGGCATCCGCGGTGTTATCCTATGCCATATCAGGCGTGGTGTTCGGTTATGGGGGATGGGGCATGCCGCTGCTCACCGGCTTTAGCACAAGCGGAGAGGAATTAGTTACGAATAACGTTCACCTCATACCCCAATGGCAGTATATCCTTATGGAATTTGGTTTAGTTTGGTTTGTGTGCCTTGTCGTCGGAACCTTAACCTTCATGCTTTCGGTTCTGCTCAGGAGCACAGCGGCTGTCATGGGAATCATGCTGGCTGCACTTATCGCCGGAGCGATTCTTTCCAACATGGTATCATCATGGGAAAGTGCGAAATATTTGTTTATGGTTAATCTCAGCCTCACCGACTACATTAGCGGAATGGCCACACCAATAGAAGGAATGTCCCTCGGCTTTTCACTGATCGTCCTTTTGGTATGGGCAATCGGAGGCCTCGTTGTTTCCTTTGCCGTGTTTACCAAAAAAGATGTGTTTTAAATGAATTCAGCAAAAAAAGCTGAAGCAGAACAACGCCTGCTTCAGCTTTTTTCGTTTCGTTTAGACACCGCTCTCGGGTTGATTCGCCGGTTCTGCCTTTTTCCTGCTGGCCGAACGTTTCTTCAGCCAGCCGATGAGGACCACAGCTGCAATGATAATAATTTCAAAACCGTACTTTATGACCGGATTGCTGAAATATTCTTTCAGGAACGGCTCACCAACGATCATCTTCGCGGCTGTCCAGGCGAGAATAGCCGCCCCTATGGTAATAATGAATGGAAATTTGTCGATCAGTTTTAAGAACAATGTACTGCCCCAAACGACGATCGGAACAGAAATCAATAAACCAAGAACAACGAGCAAAAAGTCTCCATGAGCTGCTCCTGCCACAGCGAGTACATTATCAAGCCCCATAACCGCATCCGCTATAATAATGGTCCGGATGGCTGCCAAAATACTGTCCTGTGCTTTAATGTCGTGGTCTTTTTCCTCCACCATCAGCTTATAGGCAATGTAGATTAAGATCAGGCCACCTGCCAAAAGCAGGCCAGGTACTTTAAGCAGCCATACAACGGCCATTGTTGCCACAGCACGAATTACGACAGCTCCGACCGTTCCCCAGATGATAACCTTCTTTTGCTGTTCTTTTTTCAAATTTCTCGCTGCAAGTCCTATGACAATCGCATTGTCGCCTGCGAGTACCAGGTCAATAATGACAATGGATAAGAGCGCAGACAGAAATTCGGTTGATAAAAAATCCATCAGTAAATATCCTCCTTGATTTCCAGCTCAAACACCTTATGATGTGAAAAACACATAAAATAATTTCAAATTCTTTACTATCATTTCTTAAAAATCCGGGAGACATGCATCGTCCATTTCCCTATCGCAACCTTGTCCTTCTCCTCTCAATTCTGCTTTTTAAGAATTTTGGCATGTTAAAGTATACGGTTCTTTACGCATAAGGTTTCAATCATTTTCGGGCGGTGAAAAAATTTGACATCCACGTCTCTATTGCTGAAACAAGGGGAATACTGGGGCTAGTGAGGCAAAAGGAGTTTGTTATGATTGTATTTCTGAAGGAATTGAAATTGCGTTTTTTTGAAGATAAAGTGTTCGATTTGTCGGCACAGCTTGCTTATTATTTTTTGGTTTCTTTATTTCCGTTTTCGTTTTTGGTTTTCTCTATACTGGGCTTTCTGCCGATTTCGTCGTCCTCCGTACTGGAGCTTATCCGGCCGTTTGCTCCTGTTCAGGCCTTTAACCTGCTGGAATACAATTTGATATCGGTACTTGATCAAAGCCGCGGGGATATTTTTTCAATCAGTCTGTTGGTTACCCTCTGGCTGTCCTCGATCGGCATTCTCGCCATTATCCGCGTGTTCAATCAAGCATATCATGTGGAAGAGAACCGTCCGTTTATCAGGGAACTGCTGCTGGGTATCCTTTTGACCATTGGCCTGGTTATTGCGATCGTTTCATCTTTACTGCTACCCGTTTTTGGAAGCTCGATTGGCCATTTTTTAGCCAATCACCTTGGATACAATCATCCAGCTTTTCATATCTGGGCAACCACCCGATGGACATTGGGCTTTGTGATCCTCATGGTTATGTTTATTTCCCTATACCTTATTGCCCCGAATGTCCGTTTGAAATTAAAACATGTTCTTCCCGGTGCTTTCTTTTCAACCATTGGGTGGCAGCTGATCTCCCTTGGATTTTCCTACTATGTGACGTTGTTTGATTACCGTCAGATTTATGGAAACCTTGGTGCTTTGCTGACGCTTATGATCTGGTTCTACCTGTCCGCCATGATTCTTATTCTTGGAGGACAGCTCAATGCCATCCTGGTTACCATGCATCAAAGGAAAAACTTGCAAAATTCATGAGATTACCAATATTACAGATTGACTTTTTACCCGTTCCATATAATCATTTAATTAGAGAGAAAGTTATTATACATAGAGGATGATGTACAGAAATGCGTCTAAAGAATGTAATTATTATTATTGTGCTGCTGGCAGCAGCCATTTTTCTTATTCCATACAGCATTCCGTTGATTCTAGCGCTTGTGACCGCTTTGGTGCTTGAACCGGCTATTAAACTTTTCATAAACAACTTTAAAATTAAAAGGCTGCTGTCCGTAACGATTGTGTTTATTTTATTTCTTGCCGGATTCGGCATTTTCACCTACTGGCTGACAACCACACTTGTTGTTCAGACGATTGATTTTCTTACGATGGTTCCGAAGTATGCAGTAAAAGTATTCAGTCTGATTGAAAATGATTTATATAAAGTAGAAAAGCTCTATGCCTCCCTTCCTCCTGAAGCCCTTTCAACTGTTCAGAATGCTTTGGACGGATTTAAGGATTATGCCGGAAGCTTTGCAACCAAACTGACTAACGGCATCATTGCAGTTGCGGCTGCCATACCCCAGCTGCTGCTTTACCTTATTATTTATCTGGTAGCTTTATTTTTAATTTCACTGGACTTGCCGAGGCTTTTTGCCAACTTTCTCAATTTGTTTACAACCTCTGCGCGGGAAAAGGTCGAGCTCGTCTTTACCCAGCTGTCCCGAGCAACCGTAGGATTTATCCGTGCCCAGTTGATCTTAAGCTTTATCACCTATGTGCTTGCATTAATCGGCCTTTTGATTCTGGATGTCAAATATGCCGTTCTGATTGCTTTATTCATCATTCTTGTCGATATCCTTCCCATACTGGGTACCGGATCGTTTATTGTCCCCTGGGCGATCTACAATTTTATTGTAGGTGATGACTTCCTTGCGATTGGCTTAATCATCATGTTTGTTGTTCTTACCGTAATCCGCCGTATTATCGAGCCCAAGATCCTTGGTTCCAGCCTTGGAATTTCAGCGCTTGCCGCATTGATCAGCCTCTACCTTGGCTTCCAGCTCCTTGGCTTCATCGGACTAATTGTCGGGCCGGCTCTTGTGATCATCTATGAAGCACTGCGCAGCGCAGGATTTATTAAGATTAAAATTGATTTTTAAGCCCTTTTTAAGAAAAGAATGATATGGTAAAAGTACAAACCCCCCGTTTGTACTTTTTTTATTTATAGGTTAGATTACCAGTCATTTATGGGAATTATAGAAAGAGATACAAAAAAACGGACCCTGCTCATAAAAAAGAAACGAATAACTATATTTGCACGTCTTGTAAAAGTTGGAGGAATTATGGCGACCCAAGTAAAAGAACGAGACTATTATTTTGACAATGCACGATTTATTTTAATTTTTTTGGTGGTGTTTGGACACTTTATTTCTCCGATCAAAAGCCAAAGTGACTGGCTTTACACTATCTATAATTTCATCTATACCTTCCACATGCCGGCATTTATTTTAATCTCCGGATTTTTCACTAAAGGAGTACACAAAGACGGATATCTTTCCAAAATCTTCAGGAAGATTCTTATTCCATACATCGTCTTCCAATTAATCTATTCTTTTTTTTACTATGATCTCTACAATAAAAGTGAAATGAAGCTTAACTTTTTCGATCCGCATTGGGCGCTTTGGTTTCTATTAAGCCTTGTGTTTTGGAACGTCCTGTTAAAGGTTTTTGTGAAAATGAAATATCCCTTGCTGCTGGCGATCGGCATCGGAATTGCGGTTGGGTACATTACAGAAATTGGGACGTACCTGAGCCTTCTGCGAACCTTTGTCTTTTTCCCGGTGTTTCTATTGGGACACTATTTGACCAAAAGGGATTTCAAACAAATTCTAAAGCCATCCATACGCATCGGTTCGGGAGTTTTTCTCGTACTCATGTTTTTGGCCTATCATTTCTTTATTCCGGATCAAGCCAAAGACTGGCTCCTGTCCTCATCTTCCTATGCAGATATATTGGGGCATAATGAATGGTATGGCGGTGTGATCAGACTCGGCTTGTATGCGGTCATGTTTTTATCAACGTTCAGCTTTTTGGCGATTATACCGAAACGGAGATTTTTCTTTACCGAATTCGGAGAACGGACGTTATATATCTATCTGCTGCACGGGTTTGTATTGAAATATCTGTTTACAACCGATCTTTTTTCAAAGATTGAGGACAACAATTATTATGTCATGCTCCTTGTCCTCGCAGTGATCATTACCATGTTCCTGGCCAGCAAGCCTGTCATTGCACTTGCTCAGCCGCTTATCGAGCTCCGCTGGTCCAAGCTGAACCGGATGCTGAAAAAAGAGGGAAAATCATAAAAAACCATCCAGCGTCATTCTTCTGGATGGTTTTCTTCTTTTTATATCAAGGGCGATTCAGAAGAAACTGAAGGATCAGGTAAGCCGCAAGACGGCTGGTCATATTCCTGAAATCAAGGGTTGGATCCACCTCGACAATATCCATCCCCTTAACATCCGGGCAGGTGGAGAGGTATTGTACCCCCTGAATAAGATCTTCACTGGTCATTCCTCCGGGTCCGATCGCCGGACAACCCGGAGCAAACGCCTGGTCCAGTACGTCCATATCCACAGAAACATAAATGGAAGAAACCTTGGATTTTAGAGTACGAACACTCTCCTCCAAAATCCTCCTTGCTCCCAAACGGTTGACATTGTTCATGGAATAAATCTTAATGCCATTTTCTTTGGCATAGTTTGTATACATTCTGCCATTTGAAAAATCCCGGATTCCGATTTGAATAAGATGTTCCCCTTTAATATCGTTTCCTTCTATTAATTGGCGGAAGGGGGTACCATTGGAAGGTCCCCCATCTTCAAGATTTCGGAGATCATGATGCGCATCAAACTGAATAATCCCAACCGGCCCTTTAACCTTCCTAAAGGCTCTGATACTCGACGCACTGATCGAATGGTCGCCGCCCAGGATAACAGGAATGATATCCGGATTGCGTTCAAGCACTTCTTGTATCACTTTTACAAACCTGTTCTGTGTTTCTTTCAGATCTGTTACATGGGGAGTGATGTCCCCAAAATCGGTAATAGCCACTGACTTGAGATCTTTGTCTTTTTCCACACTATAGGTCGTAAAGGAATGCAGCATTTTTCGAATTACTTCAGGCGCCATGGCAGCCCCTGAGTGGGATATCGAGGTTTTGGATAGAGGAGCTCCAATCAGTCCGATTCCGGTTGCAGGACTGCCGTTCCAGATTTTTAGCAATTCACCTGCTTTCGTTATTCCACTGTCCTTGAATTTAGGTTCGCTGGCGGGCAAAAGATGACGGACATCAGGCATAGGAAGGCTTCCTTTCCCCTGCTTTCCTGCCTTTTTTCCATACAGTGTTTACGTGGTTTACACCATAGTGGTAGGGAAGATAATGATAGTTGGGAGCATCCCATAACACAATATCTGCCCATCTTCCAACCTCAATTGCGCCGGCTTCTTTCCCTCTTCCGATCGCATGCGCAGCATTTACCGTTACCGCATTCCAGATTTCTTCTGGTTTCATTTTGAGGCGCAATGCGGCCAGATTCATGATAAACTGCAGATTTTCAGTCGGTGAACTTCCCGGGTTGAAATCGGTTGACAAAGCGACAGCTCCGCCTGCTTCAATAATGCTTCTGGCGGGAGCATAGCTTTCTTTGCCAAGATAAAATGTAGTCCCCGGCAGCAGGACGGCAATAGTCGGTGCTGTTCCAAGCAAGGAAATCCCTTTTTCGGAAACACCAACGAGATGATCGGCCGTAACCGCTCCAATTTCACACGCCATTTCCGTTCCGCCAAGAGGGTCAATCTCATCTGCGTGAATTTTGACCCCAAATCCCATCTCTATGGCAGATGCCAGAAATTTGTGGGATTGTTCAACCGTAAAGACTCCTGTCTCGCAAAAAATATCTACAAATTCCGCAAGTCCCTGTGCTTTAATTTCCGGCAAAAGGTCAAGCATACTGTTCAAAAATGCCTCAGGCTTCCCTTTAAATTCCGGGGGCAGGGCGTGGGCACCCAAAAATGTAGAGACGATGTCCATTTCATGCGCCTCATTTAATTGTTTAACGACCCTTAGCTGCTTTAGCTCCGTTTCCCTGTCCAGTCCATAGCCACTTTTTGCTTCCATGGTGGTGACGCCAAGGTTCAGGCTCCGGTCAAGATGGAACATCCCCTTTTGAAAAAGGGCTTCCTCACTTTCTGCTTTCGTGGCTTTTACAGTGGATAAAATGCCGCCGCCCCGGCTCAGGATTTCAAGGTAGGACATCCCCTGCTGTTTTAATGCCATTTCGTGTTCCCGTGATCCGCCAAAAACCAGATGGGTATGGGGATCAACCAGGCCAGGGGAAACGACTTTACCGCTGCAATCTATTCTTTCTTTTGCCTCAATCCCTTTTGCCTCTTCGGCACTTCCGACAAACGCGATTCTTCCGTCCTTTATCCCCAGCGCAGCATGCTCAATCACAGGAAGAACAGCCATGCCGCTTCCCCGTTTTGGGCCTTCTGAACCCGTAATCATCAGCAGCTGGCCGATGGGTGTGAGTAGTGTATCCAGCATTTTTTTCCTCCTATTCCTGCAACATTGGCATATGAATTCCTTTTTCTTTGGCGGTCTTCTTAGCCAGATCATATCCGGCATCCGCGTGCCGGACCACGCCCATACCCGGATCTGAGGTAAGCACCCTTTCCAACCTTTCGCCTGCTTCATGGGTACCGTCGGCCACAATCACCATCCCACTGTGCAGGGAATACCCCATTCCCACTCCACCGCCATGATGGAGGGAAACCCAGCTTGCTCCATTGACGGAGTTAATGAGCGCATTCAGGATCGGCCAGTCGGCTACGGCATCGCTGCCATCCAGCATGCTTTCGGTTTCCCGGTTTGGAGAAGCTACCGAACCACAATCCAGATGGTCACGTCCGATGACAATTGGAGCGGACAGCTCTCCCTTTGCCACCATTTCATTGATGATACGGCCAAATTTTGCCCGTTCTCCATATCCGAGCCAGCAAATTCGTGAAGGCAGTCCTTGAAATTGAACTTTTTCCCGGGCCATTTTGATCCAGTGGCATAAATGCGTGTTGTCAGCAAATTCTTTTAGAATGACTTCGTCCGTTTTATAGATATCCTCCGGATCACCTGACAATGCCACCCATCTAAATGGGCCTTTCCCTTCACAGAACAATGGCCGGATGAAAGCAGGAACAAAACCGGGGAAAGCAAAGGCATCTTTTACACCTTCGTCAAATGCAACCTGTCTGATGTTGTTACCATAATCAAACGTGATGGCTCCTCTTTCCTGCAAGTCGAGCATGGCCTGAACGTGAACGGCCATACTTTCTTTTGCTTTTTTGATATATGCTTGAGGATCCTCCTTGCGAAGGCGAGCCCCTTCTTCCATAGTCATCCCGACAGGAAGATATCCGTTTAATGGGTCGTGGGCTGACGTCTGGTCGGTCACCAGCTGCGGAATTTCATTTCTCTGCACAAGCTGTGGCAATAATTCTGCGGCATTGCCTAACAAACCAATGGAAAGCGGACGCTTTTCAGCCATCGCTTTTTTGGCCATCATCAATGCTTCATCAAGATCAAGAGCAAGCACATCGCAATATTTCGTATCAATTCTGCGTTGAATGCGGGAAAGATCACATTCAATGGCAATAACCACACCGCCATTCATCGTAACGGCCAGCGGCTGTGCTCCTCCCATACCTCCGAGTCCTGCTGTAACGGTAAGTGTCCCTTCGAGCGAACCATGAAAATGCTTGCGAGCCGCTTCCCCGAAGGTTTCATAGGTGCCTTGAAGTATCCCTTGTGTGCCAATATAGATCCAGCTTCCCGCGGTCATCTGGCCGTACATCATCAGCCCTTTTCCATCAAGCTCACGAAACGTTTCCCAGTTGGCCCATGCGGGAACGAGGTTCGAGTTGGCAAGAAGTACTCTTGGGGCCTCACTATGAGACTTGAAGACGGCAACCGGTTTGCCAGATTGAATCAGTAGGGTTTCATCACTTTCCAGCTCTTTTAAAGTAGCCACGATTTTTTCATAGCTCTCCCAATTTCTCGCCGCTTTTCCGATTCCTCCGTATACGACAAGTTCCTCCGGCTTTTCTGCTACTTCTGCATCAAGGTTGTTCATTAGCATCCTTAGTGCAGCTTCCTGTACCCATCCCTTTGTATGAAGTTTTTTTCCGCGTGGAGCAGAGATTCGTTGAATAGTATCTGACATGTTACGTTTCCCCCTTTTATCGTTGCATTTCTTTTGGATTTTCACCGGACACATTAATGAGGCTATCCCAGCGATTGTGTTTGAGCCATTCGTTCATTCTTTCAATATCATTTGAAAACATACGGTCCGATGTGATCGGCGGGCAGATTGAACTGGCCTGTTCATAAATTTTTCTTGTTCTAGGTGCCATCCGGTCAATTCCTCTGAACCTTACCGCCTGAAGAGCACAAATGAGTTCGATGGCAAGCACCCTTCTCACATTTGTGATGATCTGGTAAGCATGCCTGGCGCCGATCGTTCCCATGCTGACATGGTCTTCCTGATTGGCGGACGAGGGAATGGAATCGACACTGGCAGGATGGGCCAGCGTTTTGTTCTCTGACACAAGAGAAGCCGCACAATATTGCATAATCATTGCTCCCGACTCAAGTCCCGGGTTCGGACTTAAAAAGGCGGGGAGATCACTCAGCTGCGGATTCACCATCCGCTCAATGCGCCGTTCCGAAATGTTGGCAAATTCAGCCATAGCGATACTGAGAAAATCCATCGCCAGCGCTACTGGCTGGCCATGAAAATTGCCGCCGGAAATAACTTTCCGTCCTTCATCAAAAATGAGGGGATTGTCTGTCGCTGCATTGATTTCGATTTCAAGTTTTTCCTTTACATAGCCCAGTGCCTGCCAGGAAGCTCCATGCACTTGAGGAATACAACGGATGGAATACGCATTCTGTACCCTTGCTTCTCCCTGTCTGGTCGTCAGCCCGCTTCCTTCTAAGTAGGAGAGGATCCGCTCTGCAACCTCACATTGTTCCTTGTAGCCCCGGGCGAGATGGATATCTTTATCAAACGCATCTGTAATGGCCGTTAACCCCTCCATCGTCATTGCCGCAATGGATTCCGCCTGGCTGGCCAGTTGTTCCGCCTCCAGATAGGCTGCCACCCCCTGGGCAGTCATGGCCTGCGTCCCGTTGATCAATGCCAACCCCTCTTTTGCCGTAAGAGTAAGCGGCAGGATTTCCTCCTGAAGCAAGGCTTCCATCGCAGCGATTCGCTTCCCGTGATACCACACCTCCCCTTCCCCGATCAATACAAGAGCCAGATGGGAGAGCGGAGCTAAATCGCCGCTTGCTCCGAGAGAGCCCTGCTGGGGGATAACCGGATGAATCTGATGGTTTACGAGCTTCAGCAACGTTTCAACCACAGCTCGTCTGACGCCGGAGTAGCCCTTAAGCAAGGCATTAGCACGCAAGACGAGCATAAGGCGGCTGACCTCTTCCGGAAACGGTTCACCTACCCCGCAAGCATGACTTCTGATTAAATTCATTTGCAGCTTTTCTGTATCTTCAGGCGCAATATAGACATCGCTCAGCTTTCCAAAACCGGTGGTGATGCCATAAATTACTTCTCCCTGATCCACAATCCGCTCAACAGCACTCCGGCTCTTACCTACTCTCTCCATACTTTTTTTACAGGCAGAAACCTGTTCACCGTCTTTCATGATTCGTTTTGTTTCCTCAAGTGTCAGCGTATTTCCTGTCAAAATGACCATGACGATTCTGCTCCTTTTCCCCTTTAATGAAGTGCAAACAAAAAGAGGCTGCATTTAAAGAAACAGGCACACCTGTTGTCTTAAAATACAGCCCCCTGATCACTAATCACTATGGGCTTTTGTTATCTTTTGTTATATGTGGTTAATACCGAGTCCAATGGCTTCATGCTCAAGTCCCTTAACGGGGGCGCCAATGGTTCCATATAAAGCTACAGCAATCCATTCTCCTTCTTCCGGCTGCTCATATGGTTGGCCTCTGACCACGGTAAAACGCAGACCGACAGTGCGAAGAACAGTTCCCAACTGAACCTGGCCTCGTGTTACACCATGAAGCGCTTCCATAATCGCATGGTAGAGTGCATGAGTCTCCCGGTAGACGCTGCCGTTGATCACTTCATTCTTCTTGGCCGCTGTTTCAATCGCTGCAACAATTTTATTGGATTCCATTGAGCCTACCTTGCCGCTGCAATGAATCCAACCCAGTTCTTCCACGCTTTCCAGCCGGGCTTCATCCAACACATAAAGCATGGCAATCTTGCCGATTCGCTTTTGTTCTGCAAGTGACATCCTACCACTTCTTTCGATCTTTCCACTAATGGCTGAGTACTATCCTCAGTGTATTCGTTTCTCAATTGTTCGTCAATTCCCTTTCAACAACTTATTACTTTAGCGAATCAGCACAACCCAATGTATAAACTAGCAATCTAGCGGACAAGCTGTAGGTAACAATTCATGAAAGAGAGTGGTAGTGTTGATAACCGTACAAAAAGAGATCGTACGAGCCACCATGAAACGGCAGCCTGTAAAAAATGAAACCAGCACTGATTTTTTTATCGGGTATGATGAGCAGGATATACCTTTTCTTATTCTTCCAACGGCACCCGGACTATTGCTTGAGGATGAATGCTATGGCATATCTTTTCAGCGTGATGAGTTTAATCCTTACAAATATCACCTGGATACGCATATTGCACCGGTAAATCTGAACAGGATCCGGATGTTTATTGATCATCTGGCTTTCTTTTTCGGCCCTGACCACAATATGCTCAATTCCTACCTTCAGGCGTCCGGATATCAGGCTTATGTCTGCTGGAGCGAGAAAAAACAAGGGGAAATGATACGAGAAACCTTGATGAAATACGGATCCGTGAGCACAAAAGACGAAAAGAAGAGATACAGTGAACTCCTCTCCCAGCTTCTCGGCAGTTAACATAAGATGGTAACTTTTCTCACTTGATATTTGTTGACAAGCAAGCTCTTCGACAATATACTACAAATAGTTTGAAAATATAAATTTTCGATATTTTCTATTTTTTTAAAAAAATGGAGGCATCTATGAATATACTTCGAAAAAAATCCATTTCCGAAATGCTGGCACAAAGCCAGCAAAAAGGGCTAAGCCGTTCACTCGGAGCCTTTGATCTTACCTTATTGGGTATTGGCGCTATCATCGGAACCGGGATCTTTGTATTAACAGGAGTGGTTGCTGCCGAACATGCAGGCCCTGCCCTGATTCTTTCGTTCATTATTTCTGGACTCGCCTGTGCGTTTGCTGCTTTCTGTTATGCGGAATTTGCTTCAACGGTCCCCATTGCAGGCAGTGTTTACACCTATACGTACGCAACCCTTGGTGAAGTATTTGCTTTTTTGATCGGCTGGGACCTTATGCTTGAATACTTGCTGGCGACTTCAGCCGTTGCCACCGGTTGGTCCGCCTACTTTCAGTCACTGATCGCAGGATTTGGTCTTCACTTGCCTGCAGCACTGGCATCCGCTCCCGGAACAGGAAAAGGCGGTATAATCAATCTTCCCGCTGTTATTATTATTTTGATCATTACAACCTTATTGAGCAGGGGCATTCGCGAAAGTGCCCGTGTAAACAACATTATGGTTTTCATCAAGCTGGCTGTAATTGTGCTCTTCATCGTGGCTGGAATCGGCTATGTCAAACCGGACAACTGGTCACCATTTATGCCGTTTGGCTTTCAGGGTATCGTTGCCGGTGCCGCTACCGTATTCTTTGCTTATATTGGTTTTGATGCGGTTGCGACCGCGGCAGAAGAGGTCAAGCGTCCGCAACGCGATCTGCCGCTGGGAATCATCTGGTCGCTTGCAATCTGTACAGCACTTTATATTATTGTGTCCCTCATCTTAACGGGAATGGTGCCATTTGCCAAACTAAATGTGGCAGACCCAGTTTCTTTTGCTCTACATTATGTGGGACAGGATTCCATTGCCGGTCTTGTATCAGTAGGTGCCATAACAGGAATTACCACCGTGCTTCTCGTCATGCTTTTTGCTCAGGTCCGCATTTCCTATGCAATGAGCCGTGACGGTTTGCTGCCTCCCGTTCTTTCGAAAGTCCATGAGAGGTTTAAAACACCGTTTAAAAACACATGGCTGACTGGATTTGTAGCAGCAGGGATTGCAGGATTTATCGATTTGACTACCCTTGCCCACCTCGTGAACATGGGGACATTGTCTGCTTTTGCACTCATTGCTGTTGCTGTTTTGATATTAAGGAAAACCCATCCTGATCTTAAACGTTCGTTTAAGGCCCCATTTGTTCCAGTCCTGCCAGTCCTGACCGTCATCTTCTGTGTGTACTTGATGATCAGTCTTCCGGCCATCACATGGATTTCATTCGTGATTTGGATTTCTATAGGGTTAATCATCTATTTCCTTTACGCCCGCCGAACAAGCAACCTAAATAATAAATAAGTAAAAAAGAACGTGTGCAGTACTTACCGCACACGTTCTTTTATCCTGTAAACAGATCTCCATCCGGATAGCGGATATTTGACTTATCGGGTCTTGCAATTGAAAACGCGAGTGTAAGCGGCCCGATTTTCCCCAGGAACATCACGCAAATAATAATAATCTTTCCAATCAAGGTCAATTTAAAGGTAAGCCCCATGGAAAGCCCCACTGTACCAAATGCCGATACCACTTCAAACAGAATCGTTAAAAATGGAGCTTTCTCCGTCATGGCCAACAGCATGACCCCCGTAAACACAAGCAGCATGCTAATGGTGGCAATGGCAAGGGCACGAAGGATAATTCCTGTTCTTATGGTCCGCTTCAGAACGGTAACTTCATTTTTTCCCCGCAAAAACGTAAGTACTGCAAAAATAATCACTATAAACGTCGTCAGCTTGATTCCACCACCTGTAGAAGCGCTTCCTGCTCCAATAAACATCAGCATAATCATAAAGAGCAGGGAATCCTGCCTCATGCCAGCGATATCAATTGTATTGAACCCTGCCGTTCGGGGTGAGATTCCCTGAAAATAGGCAGCCCATATCTTCTCCCCCAATGACAAATGACCCAATGTGTGCGGATTATTATATTCAAACGCGTAAAACACGAGAATGGAAACCACGTTGACAAACAGCGTGCTCCAAATCATGATACGAGAGTGGAGCGATAATTCTTTCCACTTTTTGCTGTACCAAAGGTCAACCAGTACGGTAAAACCAATCCCACCGGTAATGATCAATAAGGTAATAACAAGATTGACAGTCGGATCGCCCACATACCTCACCAAATTGTCGGGCCACAGGCCAAATCCTGCGTTGTTATAGGCGGCTACGGTGTGAAAAATACTGTAGTAAATTCCTTTGCCCCAGCCAAGGTCAGGCACCCAGCGAAAGGAAAGGAGAATTACCGCTACAGCCTCAATTGACAGGGAAAAGACGAGCAGATTTCTGACCAAACGAATTACCCCGCCGATGGATGGCTGGTTCAGTGCTTCCTGCATGATGAGACGCTGTTTAATGCCAATCCGTTTACCAAGCATAAGGACAACGAGAACGGCAAATGACATGATTCCGAGCCCTCCCACCTGGATCAGGAAGAGAATGACAATCTCGCCAAACAGGGTAAAAGTAGAGCCGGGATCAACCGTCACCAGGCCTGTTACTGTAGCTGCAGATACCGCCGTAAAGAACGCATCAATCCAGCTGACCCCTTTTTCAGATGCAATGGGCAGCTTAAGCAGCAAGGCTCCGGCCAGCACAAGCACCAGGAAAAGAAGGGCAAGGATTTGGGGAGGATTGAGCTGGATTGGTTCATACAGAAAAGCTCTCCGCTTTTCAACCTTCAGAGCCACTGAGCGTTACACCCCTTCATTTTCAAATGTATTGAGATCTCTGTTTTGGCCAATCACCACAAGCATGTCCCCTTGTCTCAGCACCACATTGGCTATCGGAGAAACAAGAATATCATTGCCTTTTTTAATAGCTACGATATTGCACCCATATTTGGCACGGATATCAAGCTCGGTTAACGTTTTACCAGCCAGCTTGTCTGTTACCCCTACTTCTATAATGCTGTGTTCATGAGAAAGTTCAATAAAATCGATAATTTTTTCGGAGGTGATCAACTGGGCCACACGAAGGGCCATATCCCTTTCCGGATGAATAATCCGGTCTGCTCCAAGCTTATCAAGGACTTTATGGTGATAATCATTTGTTGCCTTGACCCATACCTTTTTAACACCCTCTTCTTTTAAGAGAAGGGTCGTCATAATACTGGATTGGATGTCTTCACCGATTGATACGATGACATGGTTAAAATTACGGATACCGAGCGCCTTCAATGCCTTTTCATCCGTCGAGTTTGCCTGAACAGCCTGGGTGGCAATATTGGCGAACTCATTGACCCGTTCGATATCCTTGTCCACCGCCATGACTTCATAGCCCATTTTTGCAAATTCCCTGCATATGCTTCCGCCAAAACGGCCCAATCCAATGACCGCAAACTGCTTGTCCATTATTTTCTCTCCTTGTACGTCAAATATCCCTTTAGTTGGCAAATAAAAAAGACCATCAAAAAAAATGGTCAGTCACTATCCAAACTGTCCCTTTCTTCCTTGTTTAACGCTTACGAGGTTAGCTGACGGATTAGGGAATCGGAAGTATCCCCTCTTTATTAAAAAGATTCACCCCATATGATTGGTTCCCCCGCTTTTAAGCTTATACAAAATCTTAAAATTAAGCGATCAAAAGGTTATGTAATTTTGAATAGTTATAATGTAATCCTGCAGGAATCAAATGTCAATCCTTTCTTTCCTTCCTTCATAAAAGGTTAAAAAAGACCCGCCGCCTGCATGCCAATGATGGCGAATCCAAGCAGCCAGACATAGACGGCAAAGCCTTTTAACGATCCCTTTTTTACGAGGGCGATCATCCACTTAACCGCCAAATACCCAAAAACCGCCGACATCACCGTACCGAGAAACAAGGGAAAAAAGGAGAGCTTTTCTGCCTGGCCCCCGAGCACATCTTTTATCTGCAGAAGACACCCGCCGGCAATGGCCGGAATGGACAACAGAAACGAAAAATAGGCAGCTGTCCCCCTGTCAATCTTCCTGAAAAGCGCAGCTGCGATGGTCAGGCCTGACCTTGAAACCGCGGGCAATATGGCCGCACCTTGAAAGCTTCCGATCAGAACCGCATCCATTAGTGTGATGTCTTCCAATTCCTTATAACCTCTGGATTTCATGGAATCGGCAAGCCAAAGAATACAGCCTGTGGCGAGAAATTCCCAGCCAACCGTAATTCCGGTTCTTGAGATTTCCTCAAAGTAATCCTTAAATGAAAGGCCGATAATGACAGTGGGAACGGTTCCCGCAACGAGAAGAAGTGACAGCCGGCTAAAAGGCTGACGAATCAGTTCCTTTATTTCTTTCCAATAAATCGTCATAACCGCGATCAGTGTTCCAATGTGAAGCATGCTGTCCAGAAACAAGCCTGCTTCATCCAGCCGAAAGAAATGCCTGCCCAGCAGCAAATGGCCTGTGGAGCTGATCGGCAAAAATTCGGTTAATCCCTGTATGATCCCCAACACCACTGCTTCAATCCAATCCATTAGATCACCTCTTATCACACAGCATGATAAAGGTTATTCACTTGGGGACAAGGATAGTACAGTTTTGGAGAACCTGGGGTGCGTCTTTTTACAGAACTCCGGAAAACAACCTGGCAGTTGATTCCTTCGTCCTTTCCCATACGCTCCTTTTATAAAAACCTACGGGTCTGATTTTTTCACTGTCTTTTATATCTTCTTCATAATGTTCCACAAGCTCTTTGATGGACGAGGTCCCAGTGAGAAACACGTTGACTTCAAAATTCAGATGAAAACTCCTCATGTCCATGTTCGCCGTTCCAATGGAGGCAAGATCTCCATCCACAATGATTACTTTTTGGTGCAAAAATCCTTTTTTATAGGAATATATTTCAATCCCGCTGCGCAGTAGTTCCGGAAAGTAGGACCTGGTGGCATATTGGGTAAGAAACCCGTCATTGATTTCCGGTACCATAATCCTTACCTGAACCCCTTTTCTCGATGCAATCCTGAGCGCAGTGCGAATGGACTCTGTCGGTACAAAATAAGGTGTGGCAATCCATATCGATTTGGTGGCACAGGAAATCATGGAATAGTATAGATCACTCATGATGCCTTCCTGGGTATCCGGACCGCTTGGGACCACCTGAACGGCACCATCCCCCTTCACTGGTGTCGGGGTTAAATATTCTTCGGTTTCCAAAAGGTATTCGTCACTTACGTAATCCCAGTCGAGCAAAAATATGGCATGCAGGGTTTGCACCGCTTCCCCTTCTATTACCATGTGGGTATCTCTCCAAAAGCCCATCCGCTCATCTTCACCCAAATACTCAATCCCGACATTCAGGCCACCAACAAAGCCGACAGCCCCATCAATCACAATGATTTTACGGTGATTTCGAAAATTGAATTTTTGGTTGAAAAATCCGTACTTAATAGGAAGGAAGGAATACACATGAATGCCTGCCTGCTTCATCCGGTCTACTTCGGCAGCAGACAGGGATAAGCTTCCAACAGCATCATACAGAAAACGGACCTCCACGCCTTCTTTTGCTTTTTCAATCAGGATATCTATGATTTCCTTTCCCAGGCGGTCCGATCTGAAAATGTAATACTCAATATGTATATAGCGTTTCGCTTCTGAAAGACGTTTCTTAATTTCAGGAAATGTTTCGTCTCCATTTTTTAAAATGTTTGTTTGGGTAGCTGTATTTTGAAAGGTCATTGTGACGTTGTGGGAGAACCGGGCAAAGCATGCCTGATGATCATTAAAATCAGAGAAGTCGGGTTTTTGCTCCCTTTTCGCCAACAGCTGAAGTTCTTCCCGGTCATGTTTGCGCTTTGTCCGAAACAGGTGTCCTTTTAAGTAAAGCTGACCGGAATAAAGATAAAAGATATAGCCTAAAAGCGGCAAGAAAACCAGGGCATAGATCCAAACCAGAGTATGCTGCGCTGTCCTGTTTTCCAAAACCAGGGAATATAATGTAATCAGGATGATGGAAGCATACAGGGCAGCGAAGCCCCATTTCCAATAAAAGCCCAGGTCAGAAAAAATAATGACATACAGTGCAGCGATCATTATAAGCACAAAAATAAATTCAATAATCCGTTTCATGGTACATTCTCCTACTGCTAATGGATTTATATGAAAAATTCCCTATAAAACCTTTCTTTAAACAGAAAGAAGGAGAAAGAACTCTCCCTCTTACCATTCGTCTCGATCATGTTCAAATAAATCAATGACCCCAAGCACAATGTGCGCCAATCCAAAGCCAAGCAGAACCTTTGAAAGACCGGAATATTTTCGGGTGGATGCTCCAAACGAAAAAGAGGCCAAACTCACAATGGTTCCCAGTACAGTCGGGATCATCCCTTCTCTTCTCAGCATAACAGCACTACCTCCTTAAGCTGGAATAACCTTAGTATTTTCAACTTTACGGGGAGTATGATACACAAAGGAGGTTTTGACACAAAAAAACAACGGGAAAAATTCCCGTCGCTTTAAGGGGCCAAGGTCAAGGCTTTATGCTGTTTAGTGTCATTTCCGAATTTATCATAAATCGTAATCAGTGCTTCTAGGTCGTCCCTGGAAATTCTGCTCAGTAGATTTTCCATGCTTTCAAGCCGGCGCTCTTCCGCTTCTTTTAATATCCCACTGCCGGTTTCAGATAATTCAAGATATACAATCCTGCGGTCTGCTTCACTGCGATAGCGCTGCACATAATTTTTTTTATACAGTCGGTCTACGGCTACAGTCACAGCACTTGGCTTTACTTCAAGCACCTCCGCCAACTCCGTAACCGTCCAACGGTCCCTTTCCGAAAGCATTCTCATAAGGATGTATTGGGTCCGTGTCAAATCTCCATCACCTGTTGTTTCCGGATGCAAACTTTTTGACAGGATATAATGAGCCACTTCCAGCTTTTCTACATATGCCTTTAGTCCTTCTATTTTCATTGAATAGAGTCCCCCAACTTTATGATCTAATAACATTATACTAAAAAATCTAAACATTGGAAATTTATTTTTTTGAAAATTTGGCCTTCCTAGGCTGAATGGCCCGTTATAAAGACAAAAAGGTGATGATTACTGGAAAATATATGGCGAAGTTAGTAGAAAAAAAGGTTGCTGAAGAGAGGCAGCTGGTGGAAGGCGAAATACGAAGCAGAAAAATGGGCGGTTTCATCATGGCACTTGTCCAGACTTCAGCCGGCATACGAGCATAATGTAATCATGTAGAGAATATCACTCTCTCTGCCGGCCAGATGTCTCACCGGCAAAACAGCACTTCCCCACCCCAATTCTTCATCATGCGTTCGGCATTTTGCCATAATCAAAACGATTATGGCCTTTTTTTATTTTTTGGAAAGATGAAACGATGAGTATAGGTCTGTAAATTTGGACAGTTCAGCCGGCAAATCTCCTTTTGTAAACACCTGCTGAATTTCCCGGTGTGTAATCTCCATTCTCGACAGAGCGGGGTAAATGGAGAAATCCGATTTCTGGTTATACCGGGTTCCCATGGTTTGAAAAGCCTGGAGTGTGGATTCTTCAATGCCATTCACGTATTGGTGAATCTGATGAATTTGCTGCACAATCATTAAATATTCAGCTTTTAATCGCTGCATTTCGTCAATTTTCTTTTTCATGGTCCTTGTTGCCGCATCAACTTCCCGGTCTCTTGCCTGCAGCAGCGTATCAACAAATTCCCTCATCCTGTCATTTTTGCTTTCTTTCAATTCATCGAGAAGTTCCATTGCTTCTCTTTCTTTTGCCAGGAGACGAAGATACTCATCCTTGCTCTCATGGAGAGTTTCGATATCCACTCTTGAATTTCTTCGGCCGTATTGCCCAAGCAAATGCTCATATTCTCTTGAAGCTGTCTCCTTTTGTCTGTTAATCACTTTCCAACGATCATGGGCCTCTTTTATACGTTGCTCATAATCCTTGCTCATTTGATTGAATTGCTTAAGTTCGGGATACACACTCTTTGCTCCTTTCATCTGGATCGAACGATAACGGAAAAATTCTCCTGTTACAGTATTCGTTAAAGGATTTTGGTTTAGCGGCCTCGAAACATACAGAGTTTTGAACAATACATAGTAGAAAGAGGAACAGCCATGAAACGAGTTATCGCTGTCCGGCATTGTAAGGCATCAGGTCAGGAAAGAAACGCTGTCCTTACAAAAGAAGGAATAGCCCAATCACAAAAGTTAAAAGCCTTTTTAATGATGAAACCCATTGACCGGATCATTTCAAGCCCCTTTGTCCGTGCTGTGGATACCATCGAGCCCCTTGCACACTTCAAAAACCTGCCCATCGAAACAGATGAGCGCCTGGGAGAACGAATACTGTCTTCAATGGATCTGCCAGACTGGCTCGATCACCTTGAATATTCGTTTACCAACTTTGAAGCAGTACTTGAAGGTGGCGAATCCAGCCAGCGCGCAACCGACCGTGTTAGTGAGTTAATACGAGACATCCAAGCCTCTCCGGATCAATGTACCGTTCTTGTGACCCATGGGAATTTATTGGCGCTCTTGTTAAGAACGTTTGATGAGCGCATCGGTTTTTCCGATTGGAAGCAGTTCTCCAATCCCGATGTGTATGAGATCTTACTGGATGAGGGTCATGTCCAAAAAATCTGGCCGTTAAACTGGTAGTTGTTTCCAAACCCCCAATCATGGTCACCTATACCCGAAACCTGTGTTGTAGCTAACATCACTATACAAAACGGGAGGAATTCATCCATGAAAAAGGTAGTAGTAGCTTCAATTCTAGGTGCATCTCTTTTTGGTGCGAACGCAGGGATTTCACATGCGGCTGATTGCCCGCAATCACAAAACGTACAGGTACAGCAGGGTCAATCCAATGCTGATATCAATAAATTAATCGAATCTCTAAAGAAACAAGGATTCGATGTACAAGCTCAAAACGTTGAGCAAAAACAAGCTCCAGCTCAAGAAAAAACACAGGCAGCTCCAAAACAAGAGCAGCAAAAGACAAGTGAAGCGCCAAAATCTGACGCTGCAGCAGGACAGCTTACAGCTGATGAAAAACAAATGGTTGAAAAAGTAAACCAAGAGCGTGAAAAAGCAGGAGTAAAACCACTTCAAGTGGACATGGAACTAACTAAAATGGCCCGTGTAAAAGCACAGGACATGATCGATAATAACTATTTCGATCACAATTCACCTAAATACGGATCTCCATTTGATATGATGAAGCAATTTGGTATCCAATACCAAACAGCAGGTGAAAACATTGCTGGAAACTCTTCAGTAGATGGAGCTCATACTTCACTTATGAACTCTCAAGGTCACCGTGAAAACATCCTTAAATCCGATTACACTAAAGTCGGCATCGGAATTGTGGACGGTGGAAAATACGGTAAAATGTTCGTACAAGAATTTACTGGATAATAATGGATTTGAAAGGGGCAGGCCTTAAGGGCTGTCTCTTTTTTTGCTTACAGATAGAACAATCAGGACAAAAAAGCCAACGAAACACCTGCTAAAGCAGTATGGTTAAAGTCAACTTTCAATGTGGCTCATTTAGGGGGATAAAGGTAAGGATATTTCAAAGGTCGTCCCTTTTCCCACTTCACTTGATACATCCACGGTACCTTTATGGTTTTCAATAATTTTATAACTGACCATCAGTCCGAGGCCGGTCCCATCTTCTTTCGTCGTATAAAAAGGTTTTCCAATTCGGTTTAACACTTTGTTGGGCATACCTGTTCCGTTATCGGTGAATGTGAAGTGAATATACTTGCTATCTTTGCGTTTGGCTGTAATTGAAATCTTTCCGCCAGAATTACTTGCTTCAATCGCATTTTTAATCAGGTTGATAAACACTTGTTTCATCTGAAACGGATCACAATGACTATCCGGGAGATCTTCTTCGCACACAAGATCGAGCGTGATGTTTTTTAAGATCGCCTGTGTTTCCAGGAGAGAGACCGTTTCCTTCAGCGTATTGACCAGGCTGATTTTCTGTACCTCCTGGCGGTCCGTTTTGGCGAGGAGCAGAAATTCTTTAATAATATGGTCAATTCTATCCACCTCGTTCAGAATAATGGAATAATACACCTCATGAGCCTGTCCCTCGTTTTGCATGAGCTGTACAAAACCCTTCAGGCTTGTTAAAGGATTACGGATCTCATGGGCAACACCTGCAGCCATTTCCCCGACTACATTTAATGTTTCTGCTTTGCGCAGCCGTTCCTGGGTTTGCCTTCGCTCGGTAACATCCTGTAAAATCCCCAAATGGATCCCGGGAAGAATATCTTTTTTCCCCGTAAACTCAATCAGCCTTTTATTATGTGCAGTACCCCGGTTAAACTCCCACCTGTACGCAGGGTCAAGCAAGAACAAATCCCAATTGAGGGTTACATCAAATCCAGGCTCCCCGACGATAAACGCATCTATCCTGCTCCGTTCTACATCATAAGGACTGATTCCGAGCAGCCGGCGGGCGGCAGGATTGGCATCAAGAATGACACGGTTATCATCCAACAGCAGGGTAGGATGGATACTATGATTAAATATTTCTTTATATTTTTGCGACGATTCCCTTCGCTCTGCAACGGGATGAATGTTTCCGGAATAATCTGCAGTAGCACCTGCTACTTCGATTACTTTCCCATTGGAAAAGACAGGGGTAAGCGAGGTATACAGGGTTCTTTTTGCATTACCGGTCCTGTAAAAACACGGCACCCCGCCAAATGCTTTTTCAAAATAGGGCTTCAATTGCTCTGCCGGCTGACCGGTGGCCATTTCCCCCGATCCCATAAAGTGAAAACCCAATTCATCGGCTATCACGCCTTCCGAGAAGGTGATTGTATAGTTTCCGGCAGTTGTTCGTTTTAGTCGAAAATAGTGGACAGAATCCATTTCCAAGGTAGTAATCTGCATATCCTCCCTTAGAGGTTTTTCTTGCGTCCTTTGCAGTTTCATCATTTTTACCAATGATCGTTCAACCATGGTTATACCCCTTTTCCTCCATAGTTGGATTGATATAGCCTCTATTCCCCTTTTACTATTTCGCTAAAAAGTCAAAAACTCCTAGTATTCGAATTGCCTAATTTTTCAATGTAAAATTTTAGGATAAAAAGACTAAAACCCCCGTGAAAAGGGGGTTATTTGGAGCGTTTAATAAACTCTGACATAAGACTAGGTGATAACGGGCCAATAATTTTTTTTTGGACCACTCCGTTGGAATCAATCAAATAACTGGTAGGAAGCGAAACAGCCTGAAATTTTTTACTGACTTTCCCCTCCCGATCAAGCAGAACCGGAAAGGAGGCTTTTCGATGCTCTACATAATCGGAGACTGCCTCCGTACTTTTTTCCGTATACCTTAGATTGATGGCCACAATCTCCAGTTGATCATCTTTATGGCGGCTGTACATTTTCTGCATATCCGGCATTTCTTTACGGCAAGGAGGACACCATGTAGCCCAAAAGTTCAAAATGACTTTTTTCCCCCGAAACTCTTTTAACGAAACGGTTTTCCCTTCCAACGAAGTCAAAGCCGCATCTGGAAGGGTATTGCCGGGCTTCAGGCCTGTCTGTCCGTTTCCGTTCACCGGTTGAAAGCTTTCTGTCGGCTTTGGATTTTCACGGGCGCTGTGGGATTCCTTCTGTGACGTCCAGACACCAATCCCGATCAGTGCAATCAGTACTAAAATCATCAATAATGGTTTTGTTTTCATAAAAAAGCCCAGACCCCTTTTTTTCTCCAAAGTTTAACAAACACTTCCTGTACCACATCTTCGGCGGTATCCTTACTCTGGATCATTCGGAAGGAAAAGGAAAACAGCAGCTTTTCATATCGATCGTAAATCTGCTCCAGGGCTGATTTATCCCCATTTTGAACTTTGGTATAAAGTTCAAAATCAGTAAGCTTTGACATACTATTCTCCTTAGGTTGGTTTTACTGCTATTATACCGATTGAGTTTCGCTTTGTCTTATCCCATCGGAAAGTAGTTATAAAGCTAACGTACGAAATTGCCATTTGGATGACTTTTTTCGTAAATTCTTTCACCTGTCTCCCACTATCGACCTATAAATATCCGTTTGAAGCAGCCGATATACATAATATACGAAAATAGCAAAAAACGAGGATGAAACAAAAATGGACAAAACATCAGTTATCGGCATCATCACGGGCATTATTGCCATAGGAGCCGGGATGGTTCTAAAAGGGGTTGCGCTTTCTTCCCTGTTCAATCCTGCGGCATTACTGATTATTTTTGCAGGGACGGCAGCAGCCATATTGATTGCCTTTCCGGTGCATGAAGTAAAAAAGCTTCCCGGCCTTTTTAAACTATTGTTTACAGACCAAAAGGTCGTTCCCATAGAAGACTTGATCCGTCTCTTTATCGAGTGGGCGACGATTGCAAGAAAAGAAGGTCTGCTTGCTCTAGAGCCGATGTCGGAAGAAATTGATGATTCTTTCTTAAAGCAGGGAGTTAAAATGATCGTGGATGGACAATCTCCTGAATTTATAAAAGATGTTTTATTGAAAGATCTCGAGACCATGGAGGACCGGCATTTAAGCAACGCAGCCATTTTTACACAGGCAGGAACGTACGCGCCGACACTGGGAGTGCTGGGAGCTGTGGTGGGTCTTGTCGCCGCCCTGAGCCACATGGACGATATTGAAGCGCTTGGCCATGCTATATCCGCCGCGTTCATTGCCACCCTGTTTGGTATTTTTACGGGATATGTTTTATGGCATCCTTTTGCAAATAAACTGAAGCGAAAATCACAGCACGAGATCTTCCTCAAGGAAATCATGATTGAAGGCATCCTTTCCATACAAGATGGAACCTCTCCAAAAATCCTGGAAGAAAAATTATTAACGTATGTGCCATCCAGTGAACGAGAGAAGGTTAAGGAAGGTGTAAATAATGGCTAGAAGGAAGAGGAAGAAGCACGATGATCATGTGGATGAATCCTGGCTGGTTCCCTATTCAGACATGCTGACCCTTCTTCTGGCACTGTTCATCGTTCTGTTCGCCATGAGTGAGGTCGATGCCTCCAAATTCAAGCAGATGGCAAGTGCGTTCAATGACGAATTTACAGGAGGAACCGGCATGATGGAGGAACAAGCGCCCATTTCATCTCCGGAAACAGATCCACTGCCGGATAAAGAGAAGCTGGTTCAACTGTCCCTTCAGGAAAAAGAACGCATGGAAAAAGCGAAGAAGGAACTGGAATCCCTTCAAGAGGTAAAAAAACACATTGACAATTTTATCGAAGACAAGGACCTGTCAAAAAGCCTGCAGACCAAACTGACGGAAAACGGGCTGTTAATTACCATTTTAGATAATGCGCTGTTTGATTCGGGAAGCGCGGAAGTCAAACCGGAATCAGTAGGCATTGGGAAAGATTTATCCAAACTGCTTGTGACGAATCCGCCGCGAAACATTATTATCGCAGGGCATACCGATAACGTTCCAATCAAGAATGCGCAGTATACGTCCAATTGGGAACTGAGCGCCATGCGTGCCATTAATTTTATGCAGATTTTGCGCACCAACCCCAACCTCTCCCCTAAAACGCTCAGTGCCAGCGGATATGGCGAATACCGTCCGAGAGCGAGCAACAAAACAGCTGAAGGCAGGGCGAAAAACCGGCGGGTTGAGGTTCTCGTCCTTCCAAACTACAGCCTTGAAAAAGACAAATAAAAGGAGCTGTCCTGAAAGTCAAAAATTGACCTTCAGGCAGCTCCTTTGCGTAAAAAGCTTCCAGGAAAGTTGATTGTAGTGGAAGGCGCGAGATCCTCGAAAATGAAAATCACATTTTCTTCGTGCGATGCACCGCTGCCGCAGCGTTCCTTGTCCTGTGGGACTAGCGTGACAGGTGAGACTAAGTAGGTGCTAGCACCGGTACCGCAGGCGCGTGCGCCAAAAGGTAGGCGTTCACGCCGGTAAGGCTCACCGCACGCCGGTAAGGTAGGCGTTCACGCCGGTAAGGCTCACCGCACGCCCCACGAAAGTAGGCGCTCGCGCCGGTAAAAGCGAGCAGCCTGGAACGAAAATCAACGGCTTCCAGACTTTTTGGATAGCCCCTTTTTTACTCCTGCTTTTGCTTCTTTGCTTTTTGAAGTTCTTTTGGCTCATATTTGTCCTTGTAGGAATCCAGGAAGGTGATTCTCTCGAGCATGGTGGGATGCCCGTATAAAAAGAATTTCACCAGCGTTGGCGGATTCACCTCGCTGAGTCCGGAAATCGTCAGCTTCTGGAAAGCTCCTACAGCCGCTTCTGGATCTTTAGTCATTTCAATGGCGTACCGGTCTGCATCTTTTTCGGCTTTACGGGAAACGGCATTTTCCACTGGTCCGGCCAGAAAAGAGAGAAGACTGAATATCAAAAGCAGAACAGGGAGTCCGGCAATATCCCCTGGTCCTTTAATTCCCCATCGTTTCCCCCATTTTGCCAGGGCCCACGTATAGACCTTGCTTCCCAGAAATAACCCGAAAAGCGTAAGAATAATCGCTCCGATCAAATTCTGGTACAAGTGGTTCATCACATAATGTCCCATTTCATGTGCCATGACGAATAAAACCTGTTTATCATTCAAACGATCAAGTGTGGTATCCCACAGCACAATCCGCAAATTCGAGCCGATTCCATTCACATACGCGTTCAGGGAGTTTGTCTTTTCTGACATATTCACTTCATAAACATTTGAAGCGGGTATCTCCGCCCGGTCGGCAAGCGTCAAGATCTTTTCTTTTAACGCCTGGTCCTTCAATGGATAGAATTTGTTGTACAGCGGATCAATCACAACTGGCTGGATAAAGTACATGAAAATGGTAAATGGAATGGAAATCAGCCAGGCATACAGCCACCATTTCTTTTTGGCTTTCCTGATAAAGAAATAGATGACAACAACGGTGAGAAAGGTAAATAACCATCCCACCCAAAAATCGATGAGACTGTCCTTCATCCAGCCTTTGAACAGCTGAACTGAAATGTGATAATCCCTGGAAACAGTATAGCTGTAATATCGCAGCGGGAACGTCAAAAGCCAGCTTACAAAGGAAAGCAACAGAACATAAAGCCCGGTATGAACGAGTGAAAACCGGGTGATGCCCTTCACGGCGCTGCCCATCTTTTTCGAAAGGCCAAATCCCAATACAAGCAGGTAAATCAACCATTCCAATGGAACGGATAAGAAGTAAATCCAGTCTTTCAGCCGGGAGAAATCATAGCTCAGTTTCAACTGACGGCCGTTCATAAACATGGTCGGATCAGCGGCCGATCCCCGGTACTGAATCGGCAGCTCAGTATGAGCTCCATGCAACAAGTAATACCACATCAGCACACCATATAAAATAAAGCCTGTGGCAAACAAAAGTGCCTTTTTCACACGCTCTCCTCCTTACGGACATCCTATTACCTAGTTTAGGTAACTTTGTCCGAAATAGAACAAAAAAGAGCTAAGGTGGTCCATTCTTTAAAAAGCATCCGCCAGCGTGGGAACCACCGTTAAATTATCATGCTGTAATTGGTAGCCGTTGGGCTGTATGTATACTGCGTTTAAGCCCATTAGCAGGGCAGGAGCAATCTCATTGATAAAGTTATCACCGATGGAAACAGCTTTCTCCGGAGCAATCTTCCATTTCGCCAGGATCTCAGACAATACTTCTTTTGTTTTGACCGGCTTTTGGGTGGATGGATAAATGGCATGGAAAAGTCCGTCCAGACCCAGCTCCTTGAGAAGTCTTAGCACATCATCTTCTTCACTGTTTGTCATTAAGACAAGGTACTTGTCCTTTTTCAGGCGTTCCAGGCTTTCTTTTAAACCAGGTGTTTTAGATAATGAAAATTCATCACTGACCATATAGAGTTTTGTCGCGTTATAGGCGTCCCATGTATCCTGCTGCGTAAGGCCGTAATGCATGGCAGTGACATAAGGCAGCCACCATCCGTCACCAATGGCGATAAACCGTTCGAAATCATAGAGTAACTCACCAGGATATTCCCTTTTCAAGGTTTCTTCTTCCATGGGGGAGCCATCCCAGTGATGAGCAGCGGTTACCTGCAGGGTTAGAGGATCAACCGTAAGTGCCATGTCCAATTTCAGGTCATACACTTTTCCAACGGCCACCGGATGAAGCCCCTTCTTCATTTTCTCGTACGCCCCGTAAAATTCCTCCTGAATCCCACGGTCTGCCCGTTGCTGGAGCAAACGACAGTAATAGTCAAAATGGTCCGTGTCCTCGTATAAGGTTCCGTCCAGATCAAAGATTAAAAGCTCACTATTTTCTATCAGATCTCTCAACTCTTCTCCACTCCTTTCCCCATCTATTGTATTCGCAATAAGCGGTGAAGTAAAACAGGACTGATCCTTTTCCAGTGTTTGTGATCGCTGTTTTCCGGCCAAAATAAGACTAGTGAAAAAGAGGTGAGCGCATGGACGGAATGGTAGAAACGGCATACAGAACCCTATTGGGACTGGCTTTCTTATTATTGTTCACAAAAGTCCTCGGCAAAAAGCAGTTGGGTGAACTTACATACTTCAATTACGCAACAAGTATTGCCTTTGGAAATCGTCGGAGAGATGATCATTCATTATAAGGATGTTTCCATTTCCAACGGAATTGTTGCCGTGGTCATTTGGGTGCTCTTGATCCTGGGCATTGAATTTCGTGGATGGGAAACTGATGAGAGGGAATTTGAAGGAATACGGACTAAGTGATAAATGGGTACAGAGCAAGCTTCATAAAGCCGGCATTTCCTCCAGCAAATCGGTGTTTCTCGCACAGCTTCAGGAAGATAGAACACTGTATATTGCTCCCAAAGACAATACAAAGCCGCTCATTGTCTGAGCGGCTTCGCGTTTTATTTAGCTTCTGCTTTATGATGAGGATGACGGTTTTCTTTTATAAGCCGGTGAAGCTTATCCGGGAAGTTCGTAAACATTCCGGTAACTCCCCAATCAATCAGCCTTTGCATATCCGTTGCCTCATTTACTGTATAAGGATGCACATCCAGGCCGGCTTGACGCGCGGTTTGCACATAGGCTTGGTCCAGGTAATTGAAGTTCGGCCCGATCCCCACTGCATATTTCTTCATGTCTGCTGCTTCCTGATCCGTCAGAACAGCATGCTTCTTGTAGGATAACAACTGGATCAGTCTCACGGATGGATCAAGCTCATGCACTTTCAACAGGCTTTCTTTACTGAAAGATTGAACAAAAAGTGTGTCTTTGTTGATGTGATACTTTCTTACCAGACGCAAAAGCTCCTCCTCCATGCCAGGGTAAACATCAGGTGATTTGGTTTCAATGTAATATTTTTTATTTTTTTTGAACGTCTTAAAGATTTCCTCAAGCGTTGGAACCTGTAACCCTTCATAGCGCGGATTGGCATACTGCGGGTATTTTTCGTTAAACCAAGAGCCCGCATCCAGCTGTTTAATCTGCTCCAGCGTAAAATCTTTAACTTTCCCTGTTCCATCTGTCGTACGGTCTACCGTCTCATCATGCATGGCAATCAGCTTGCCGTCTTTCGTCATTTGAAGGTCGATTTCTATGTAATCCCCATGCATACGGTCACCCATTTTATAAGAAGTGAGCGTATGCTCCGGCGCATATCCTGACGCTCCCCTGTGGGCGATATCAAGCACGTCATGATGCGGATTTTTTGCGGCTTCCGTCGTTGTACCTGCAAATAAACTCGCCCCAAGAACAGCGGCACCCAGCAATGTTTTCATTTTTTTATTCAATTTTCTCTCCCCTTCCTCTTTTCCATCTGAGAAAAGCGTACCAAGAGAGTATTAAGCCCTTTTGAAAACCTGGTAAATTTCATGTAAATATATATATTAATTATTTACTTACATAAAAAAACCCGGCGTGTTAAGCCAGGCTTGTTTTCCGTTCTTCGAGATAATTTTCAATGGCATAGGCGACGCCGCTTTCGTCATTTGTCTTGGTCACGAATTTGGCGATAGTTTTGATTTCATCATAGGCATTGCCCATGGCAACGCTGATGCCCGCCTTTTCAAGCATGGAAACATCATTGTAATTATCACCGATTGCCATCGTGTCCTCAAGACTGATGTTATTCAGCTTCGCAAATTTTTCGAGTGCAAATCCCTTTTGTGCATCTGCATTAGTAATTTCAAGGTTGTTGTTGGCGGAAGAACTGACCGCCAGATGATCAATCTGTTTCAATCGTTCAACCGAATTGGCCACTTTTTCCGGTTCGCTGGAAAATGCCAGCACTTTATAAATTTCAAGGCCTTCTCTTTCCATCAAGAGGTCGTAATCATGGATATACTTGACCGTCCCAAGCTTAAAACGGCGCAATGCGGCTTTATGCACATCATCTTCTGTCGCATCCGGATTGGAGGTGAGTACGATATCCTTCATTACCTTGAAGGCCTTCTCACGGTTATCGGTATAGGTCCCCTCACTGGTATAGACTTCATAATAAATGTTGTTTGCGCGCAGCGCCTTTTCCACATTAAAATATTGCTTGAACGGAATTGGGATACTGGTGACTTTCTCCCATTTCTCATTACGGATTTCTGCTCCGTTCACACAAATCAGCGGAAGATGCAGCTCTGCTTCACCAAGTGTATAGCGTGCTTCATCAAAGGATCTTCCCGTCGCAATAACCACCATATGCCCTTTTTCACGAGCCCTTTGAATGGCTTCCTTGTTTGCTTTGGTAACCTTCAGTTGTTTGCTGACAAGTGTTCCATCCATATCTATTGCTATAAGTTTCATTTAACAATCATCCTTTATCTCCGTCTTTCCTTTTTCAGTGTGCCCTTTTTCATAAAAAAAAGAGCTAAGTATAGCTCTTTACCCTTTAATCTCTATGAAAAAAACCTGTAAAAATGTCCAGGAAGGCATGAAAAACTTCCAGAGACTGAAACAAGATGAGGGAAGCCGCCGTCATTGAAAACAAACCGATTAAAGCAAAACGAATCATATGAAGATACATTTGATTCCCCTCCTATCGTTTGGGTATTCATACTATCATAATGATTGAAGAAAGAAAACCTTAATCATCTTTATGTTATAATCCCAAAAAAGAGAAAAGGCTTACGGCCAACACCGAACTTAGGACCACGAGAATGATGTTCCAGTTCAGCCATGAAGAAAGCAAAGCTATACCGGCTCCCACAATGCCATACCACATGCTGCCTTCATTGATGTGCAGAATTCCGGGAAAAATCAAGGCCCCAAGAATGGCAAATGGAACATTCTTCAGGATGCTCTGCCATTTCTGGGGGATAATGGCCGTATCCAGGGCAATAAGCGGCAGCACACGCGGAAGATAGGTGACCACCCCCATACCGGCAATCATCCAGAGCAAATTAGTTTCCATGGGCTTCCTCCTTCATCAAAAATTCAATGCCGGCTGCCGAAATAATGGTGGATAGAATAATGCCCCATCCTCCTGACAGTGGCTCATACAATGAAAACAGCGAATTCAACAGAGCAGCTGTACCTGCCAGGAGTATGACCTTGCTGGATTTTTTGGCAGATGGAACAAGAAGGCCGATAAACATGGCATATAATGCAACCGCCATTCCGGCCTGAATGGTTTCCGGCAGTCCTGCTCCGATCAGGTATCCGATGCCCGAATTGATCACCCAGCTTCCGTAGGCCGTTAAACCAAGTCCCAGCATAAAAGAAGAAGCAAGTTTCCTTTCAGTCCGTGTTGCTGCGACAGAAAAGGTCTCATCTGTAATGAGGAAGCCGTACACGGCTTTTCTCCACTTCGTATCCTCTTCCATTTTTTCGTTTAACGAAGCACTCATCAGCAGGTGGCGGATGTTCATGATAAAGGCAGTGATGATGATTTCAAAAGCACCTGTACCCGCTGCAATCATGGAAAGAGCAATGTATTGGGATGCTCCTGCAAAAACAATGATGCTCATTCCAACTGTTTCAAGCAGTGACAATCCACTCGACTTTGCCAGCAGACCATATGTAAAAGCAATAGGCAAATAACCGATGGCAATGGACAGTCCCGCCTGGATTCCTCTCTTGAAATCATGATTTGCAGCAGAAATAGCAGGAATCGGGATCATGATGAAGAACACTCCTTTTGTTCACTTTATTCAGAATTATATGTTATATTGTACATATTGTATGTTATGTAAAACAATTTCACAAGGAGCATTTATTCCTATGAATTTAACCGAAATTATAGGTAAGAGATTAAAAGCCATGCGAGGCCAGCGAAGCTGGAGCCTGGACCAGGCCGCCCATGCAACCGGCGTATCCAAACCGATGCTAAGCCAGATCGAGCGGGGAGAATCCAACCCGACAGTAAGCACGTTGTGGAAAATTGCGAATGGGTTTGGAGTATCATTCAGCTCCTTTGTTGAAGAAGATCAGCCTTCCATAAAAAAGGTCATCACGAACGAAATCAATCCGATTGCCGATGCCAGTGGCACCTTTCTCGTCCGTCCTCTGTTCCCGGTTGAACCGGGGAAATCGTTTGAAATCTACTCATTGGAGCTTCTTCCCGGCTGCAATTATTGTTCTGAAGCTCACCCCGATGGTGTGGAAGAATACCTGTTAGTCGAAGAAGGCAGCTTTGCTCTGACTGTTCACGAAAATACCTACACATTATCAACGGGGGAAAATCTGCGATTCGCTGCCAACTTTACGCACTGTTATCAAAACCATGGCGACAGCCCTGCCAAATTGATCATGATGATCTATTATCCGTATCCCAGGGCATAATGGTACAGACCCTAAGCCCCATTCAACGGAAACATTCTAAAAAGAAACGGCACCCCAGAATTTAGCAAAGCTAAACATTCGGGGTGCCGTTCAAAATTTTAAGATGTTGCCGTTTCTTTTCTGCGTGCCGGAGGCAAATGGATGGCTTTTCCGGTTGCTTGTTCAACCGCTTCAAGCCAGGTTTCGCTCAATGATGGATGGGCATAAACAGGATACGAAAGATCTTCATCTCGGGCGGCCATTTCCAATGCCAGCGTTCCCGTGCTGATCATTTCAGCAGCCCCAGCTCCCATCATGTGAACTCCAAGCAACAGGTCTGTTTTGGCGTCTATAACCATTTTAGCCAGCCCCTCCTTTTGCCCGCTAAGGCTGGCAAACCCATTGCCACCCATGGCGAACTGGCCGGTCTTAACCTCAAATCCCTGCTCTTTCGCTTCCTTTTCCGTCCATCCAACGGTTGCTATGGGAGGTGTGCTGTGAATGACTTGAGGAACAAGGGCCAGGCTGTATGCAGAGCTCAACCCGCCAATATGCTCGGCAGCCACTTTACCCTGTTTAATCGCCTTGCTGGCAAGCCTCATACCGATGGTGCAATCTCCTGCAGCATAAACTCCAGGGACACTGGTTTCTCCATATTCATTGACCACGATATATCCCTCGTCATCCAAATGAACCTTGATAAATTCAAGACCCAGTTCATTTGTGTTCGGCTGATAATTATCGGTAAAAACAATTACATCGGCATCCAAGGTTATCTTTTCCTTCACGCTTTGAAGCGTGATGGTGACCGCTTCCCCGCCTGCCTCAGCCTCAAGCAGCTCAGCATTTTTAAAAAGTTTAATTTTCACTTTTTTGTATACCCTCTGAAGCTCCCTGGCAATAGATTCATCAAGACCAAACGTATCATCACTGCAGATCAGGGATACGTCTGCCCCCAAATTACGGAAAGCCATGGCCGTCTCTATAGCGATATAATCCGAACCGCATACCACGAGATGTCCTGGTACCCCGTTCAGGTTTCTCAGTTCCTCCGCGTATATGATTTTCTCTTCAGCCCGGCTGATCCCGGAAGGCATTACCGGCCTGGCCCCTGTTGCCACAAGAGCATTTTCATACTGATACATCTCATAGTGATGGCCGGAATCCACCCCAATTCGATTCTCGGACATAAACGTTGCGGTTCCTTTGATCACTTCGATTTTGTTCGCCTTAAAAAGAGCTTCAACTCCTTTTTGCAAACCGGTAACGATTTTCTTTTGATATTCGATAAACGACGACCATTCAAAACGCGTTGCCTCTGTCTGAATTCCCATTTCTTTTAGATGGGGCATGGAGGCATATTGCGCGGCGGCATGAGTCAGAGCTTTGGAAGGGATGCATCCTGTATTGAGGCAGACACCGCCCAAGTCTTCTTTTTCAATAAGGGTCACTTCCAGCCCCAACTGGGCAGCTCGGATGGCGGCGTTGTAGCCACCGGGCCCTCCGCCCACGATGATCAGCTGCCTGTTTTGGACAAATTCACCTACCACCATCTTATATCAGCTCCAATACCATAACTGAAGGATTTTCAATCAGTTCCTTGAACCGGTTTGTAAATTGTACTGCCGTTGCTCCGTCGGCCACACGATGGTCAAAGGACATGGACACATTCATGACCGAACGGATTTGGATTTCATCATGGATAACGACCGGCATTTTCTTTGTTTTATGAAACGCCATCAAAGCGACCTCAGGAGCGTTAATGATCGGTGTTGCCCCCATGCTGCCAAGCGGTCCTACGTTGGAAATGGTAAACGTCCCGCCTGTAAGGTCTTCCCTCGTTAGCGTTCCTTCTTTTGCTTTTGTGATTTTCTTTTTCATGTCACGGTTGATGTCCTTTATGGAACGGCGTTCGACATTTTTAATAACAGGGACAATCAGTCCATCTTCTGCATCCGTCGCAATTCCGATGTTCACCTGCTTTTCGAGCCTGATGACTTCCTTTTCTTCATCCAATTTGCTGTTAAAGACCGGGAAATCGGCAAGAGCCAGCTGGATCGCTTTTATGAAAAAAGAGGCAACAGAAATAGCAAAGCCTTTGCTTTTGTCAGGATCCAGCATTTTAAGCTGCTTTTTCAGCTCCAGTACATTTGTCATATCCACTTCTTCAAAGTGTGTCACATGCGGGATCGTAAACAGGGATTGCGTCATCTTTTTGGCGATTTGCTTCCTGCGTCCCCTGAACGGGATCTCTTCCGTCTCACCTGCAGGTAATTCTTTGTTTATCGTTGGGGCAACCGGCTGTTCTTTTCTTATGGAAGTCTCGGTTCCATTGACGAAACGGAGAACATCTTCCTCCGTGATCCGCCCTGCCGGTCCTGTTCCGGTAATCTGCTCAATGTCCACGCCGTGGTCCCTTGCCACTTTTCGGGTATAGGGAGCGGCAAGCACCCGTTTGTTGAGCATGGCCAGAGATGCTTGCCCACTGGAAGGACTGCTGTCCGCTCCTGCTTCCATTAAAGGTTCCTGTGATTTCGGCGTTTGGGGAACAGCGGATGCTCCTTCACTTTCAAGACAGAGCAGGACGGTTCCAACGGTAACGGTTTCTCCTTCCTTTACAAGAATGTCGGTTACTTTTCCGGCCACAGGGGAAGGGAGCTCCGCGGTTACCTTGTCGGTCTGGACTTCAACCAGAGGCTGGTCAATGGAAACCACGTCTCCCGTTTTGACAAAAAAGTGCAGAATTTCACCCTCATGCATACCTTCACCTATATCGTGCAGCTTTACTTCCACCATAAACAAGCCCTCCTAAAAGTTGATCACTTTATGAATTGCAGATGTAATTCTTGCTGCATTGGGAAGGTAATGATCTTCCAGTGCAAACATCGGCACAGGTGTGTCGAACCCGGTAACCCTCTCAATAGGCGCCTTCATATATAAGAAAGACGTGTCATTGATGAGCGAAATGAGAGTGTCCCCCAGACCGCCGGTGGAGGGAGCTTCATGGACAATGACCGTTCTCCCCGTCTTCTGAACACTCTGGGCAATCAATTCTTTATCCAGCGGATACAATGTACGCAGATCGATAACCTCCACGCTGATCCCTTTGCTTTCAGCTTCATTCGCCGCTTTTAAAGAAGCGTCAACCATGGCCCCATAAGTTAAAATGGTTACCTGTTCCCCTTCCTTCATCACACGGCCTTTTCCAATTTCAACGGTATATTTGCTGTCCGGAACGTCCATCTTTGAGCTTCTGTAGCATCTCATCGGCTCCAGAAAAAGAACCGGGTCAGGGTCCTCGATGCTCGCAATGAGAAGCCCCTTCGCGTCGTATGGATTGGACGGCACCACAACCTTGATGCCCGGCATGTGCGTAAACAGGGCTTCAACCGAATCCGAATGGATTTCCGGAGCTCGTACGCCGGCACCAAATGGCGCACGGATGACCATGGGAACGGTAAATGCTCCGAGCGTTCTGGAACGTATCCTCGAGGCATGCGTCATAATTTGGTTAAATGCCGGATAGACGAATCCAAGAAACTGCATTTCGGCAACCGGTCGGAATCCGTTCATGGCAAGGCCGATCGAGGTTCCGATAATGCCAGACTCAGCGAGTGGCGTATCGATAATGCGCTGATCCCCAAACTCTTCCATCAATCCGTCGGTTGCCCGGAATACTCCTCCATTTCGCCCGACATCCTCACCGAGAACAATTACGTTTTCACTTTCTCTCATCATAGTTCTCAGTCCATCGGTAACTGCCTGAACAAGCGTCAGTTTCTTTGTGCCAACTGCTGCTGTCGCCATGCTATTCCCCCCTCACATGTGCATATGCTTCTTTTTGGTCCTCAATAGGCCATGGATTCTCGGCAAAAACGTGGTCAAACATATCATTTAGATGCGGCGGCTGTTCGTTCTCCATTTCATTTACCGCAGCTTCAATTTCCAGAGTGATGTCTTGTTCCAGCTCCTTTTGCCATGAAGGCTCCCAGATGCCTTCTTGCTGCATAAACTTCTCAAGACGAGCAAGAGGATCCGTAGTTTCACGGCGGATACTACTTTCATTCTGGTCTCTGTATTTGGACGGATCGTCTGCTGTTGTATGAGCTCCATATCTCCAGGTCACAGCTTCAATCAGCGTCGGACCACCGCCGGCGCGGGCCTTCTCCACCGCAGTTTTCGTATGGAAATAAACCGCAAACACATCATTTCCATCCAGCCTGATGCCTTCGATATCATATCCGACTGCCTTTTGGGCGATCGTTTTGGATTTCATTTGTTTTTCGACCGGAACCGATATGGCAAATCCGTTATTTTGGTTAAAAAAGACCACTGGAATGTTAAACACACTGGCGAAATTCAACCCTTCATGAAAATCCCCTTCAGATGTGGCTCCGTCCCCAAAATAAACGATGGAGGCACGGTCCGTTCCTTTCATTTTTTCAGCCCATGCCGCTCCTGTAGCGTGGAGAAGCTGGGAAGCGATGGGCACAGCAGGAGGAAAAATCTTTATACCCTCTGGAGGGATGCAGCCTTCCTGGCGTCCTTTCCAGTACAAAAGCACATTCTTTAGCGAATGGCCAAACGTTAAGGTAGCCCCATGATCACGATAGGTCGGAAACATCCAGTCTCCTTCCTCCATTGCCATTGAACTGCCGATCTGGGCCGCTTCCTGGCCCTCAAAAGGGACATAGGTGCCGATGCGTCCTTGCCGTTGAAGATTAACACCCTTTCGGTCGAACAGCCGTGCTCTCAGCATTTTCGTATACAATGTTTTTACCAGGCTCTCGTCCAGCATGCTTTTATAGGCATCATCCACCACTACTCCATCTTCATTCAGAATTTGTTTTTTGGGAAATTGGGTCTCCATGTTAACTCCTCCTTGGTTTTAGGATCTTCTAATGCCTGACGCTCCACTTTGGCCGCTGTTGATGGGAAAAGAAACTGTTTCGCTTCTTTCGCTGCTCGATCCGGTCTTCGCAAAAACGGTTTGCTGCTTCCATGGTTGAAAGATTCAGCTCCCTGCTTTGTTTATAGATTTCAAGAAGTGAATCATAGATGGCCTTTGTCTGATTCAGCACGCGCGCTTTATTCGGTCCGTACAGTTCATCGGCTACCTGGATCAGCCCTCCTGCGTTCACGATATAATCCGGGCCGTACAGAATCCCTTTTTGCTGAAGGTAGATTCCGTGTTTATCTTCAAGCAGCTGGTTGTTGGCACTTCCCACTACCGCTTTAACCTTCAGCCTGTCAATGGTCTCGTCATTCACGACACCTCCGAGCGCACAGGGAACAAAAATATCGGCATCCACTCCGTAGATCTCATTCCCCTCAACCACTTCAACGCTTCCCGGAAGAAGTTCAGCCCGCTCCACAATGCTTTGTTGCGCCTGAGGATTAATATCGGTTACATAGACCCGGGCACCTGCCGCGATCAACTGCTCAGCCACTTTATACCCAACCTTCCCCAGTCCCTGGATACTGTAGGACATTTCGGAGAGATCCTCGGTTCCAAGGAGGGTCTGCAAGGTGGCTCTTAAACCGTAAATAACACCCTGGGCTGTCGGAACAGAGGAATCACCGCTTCCCCCGTATTCATCCGGCACTCCGACAATACAGGCGGTTTCCTTTAATGCATGCACAAAATCCGACGGCGTAGTCCCCATATCTGTGCCGGTATAAAACCTTCCGTTCAATGAATCTACGAACTGGCCAAACGCCCGGAACAGAGCGGGAGATTTATCGGTTGTAGGATCTCCGATGATCACCGACTTTCCTCCGCCGAAATCGACGTCGGCTCCGGCGCATTTATAGGTCATGCCACGGGACAGCCGGAGTACATCCTCAAGTGCTTCGTCTGTGGATTTATACGGCCGCATTCTGCATCCCCCCAGCGCCGGTCCAAGCGTGGTATTATGTATGGCGATGATTGCTTTTAACCCGCTGGCCGGATCATTGCAGAATACCACTTGTTCATGCTGCGATATTTTTTCAAACATGTTTTCTCCCCCCTGATGATCCTTTGACTCTTTGTCGCTTTAAAGTAAGCGCTTACATTTTATTCTATAAAACTTTCATCTCTTCCAGCTTTTTTGAGATCTGTGCTTTGGGCAAAATATATTGGGTGACTTCTCCCTGGCCCACGACCGCTTTTTCATTACGTACCTCTACCTCGCAAATCACGGCCTTTCCTTTCAATTCCGTCAGCGTTGCGGTAATGGAAAGGGGCATCCCTTCAGGGGTAGGCGCCAGATGAGTTGCTTTAATACCACCGCCTATTCCTTCCTCGTTCTCTTCTAGAAATGGAAGAATGATTTGTCTTGCCGCCCATTCCATATGGTAAACCATTGAAACGGTAGAATAGGCCGGATGAACCAGCTTTCCCTCAAACTGTGCAAACATTTCGGGTGTAACCCGTGCTGTTATCGTTGCCGTGTCCCCAATCTTCATCCCTGGTTTCATCTTTTCACCTCATTATGAAATTGTTAAACCGCAAAGAATAAGGACATTTTCCTATTCCCGGTCCATGCCCTCTACTACTTCGCACTATTCAACTCGATAATTATATAACGTTTTCTTAACGTTATAATATCATTTTGTTAAATGATCAGTCAATGAGTACCCTTTGATTTGAAGTCAATCACTCCTGAATGCACAAAAAAACCGGACCATGTGCCAGTCCGGCTTTTCCTGTAGAAGTGATCGAAGTGTATTAAAACAGCCCGACCTGGTTTAAGAAAACAATTAAGATAACGATCGGCGTAACATAACGGATCAATAACAGCCAAAGGGCAAAACTTTTTCTTCCGACTGTTGCCCCGCTTGTAAACTCATCGTACAGCTTGTTTTTGGGATAGCGGAAACCAACAAACAATGCAATAAAGAGAGCCCCGAGCGGAAGAAGAATGTTGCTGACAAGATAATCAAGAGAATCGAATATATTCTTGCCGAATAGGGTAATGTCACCCAATACCCCCATTGAAAGTGCTGAAGGAACTCCTGCAAGGAAAATGAGGATTCCCATGATCCAGGACCATTTTGCCCGCTTCGAAACATCGTCCTTAATGATGGAAGCCACTATAATTTCCAGCATGGAGAATGCCGAAGTGAGTGTCGCAAATAAAAACAGAGCGAGAAAAATCACAAAGAAAACCTGGCCAAATACGATTTTTTCAAACACCGCCGGCAGAACGACAAACAGCAGTCCGGGCCCTTCGGTTGGTTTTAAGCCAAGCGAGAAAACACCGGGAAAGATTGCCAGTCCCGCAAGCAACGAAATCAAAACGTTAAGGCTCACAATTGTCGTGGCGGATTTCGGCAGACTCTCCTGTTTCGACAGATAAGAGCTGTACGTTGCCATCACGGAAATCCCTACACTCAGTGAAAAGAAGGATTGCCCGAGAGCAAACAGAACCGATTCTCCGGTGATGGACGTAAAGTCCGGCTTCAGAAAAAACTCAACGCCCTTCATTGCCCCGTCCAGGGTAAGAGAGCGGAGGATCAGAACGACAAACATGACGAAAAGTGCCGGCATCATGATGTTGTTTGCCGCTTCAATCCCGCTTTTTACCCCTCTGGACACAACAAAAATCGTGATGGCCATAAAAACGAACTGTCCAAATACTACAGCGGCGGAATTGGAAATGGAGCTTCCGAACAAAGCGCTGTAATCCTGGCCAAACACCTGGCCAGTCACACTTTTATATAAATAAAGCGTCACCCATCCGCCAATCACACTATAAAACGATAAAAGAATGAAGGCTGTAGCCACTCCCATTCTTCCAAGCCATGGCCACTTGGAGCCTGGTGCAAGAATCCGGTACGCTGTAATGGCTTCTTTTTGTGCCCCCCTGCCGATGACGAACTCTGCCATCAGGAGAGGAAAACCAATAATAAAGGTAAAGAGCAAAAAGAGTAAAAAGAATGCCCCTCCACCGCTTGTTCCTACAACGTAAGGAAATTTCCATATCGCCCCAAGCCCGATCGCAGAACCTGCTGCTGCCAGGATAAAGGCCAATTTTGACGTCCATTGCTCATGCTGCTTCAAAAAAAATTTCCTCCCACTTAATTTTGATTCCTACCGTATATTTAAGCTCAAAGTCTACCTGTTTTGGGGAGAAAAATCAAGGCGTCCCAGAGTTCTTTCCGCTGGTAAAGTGTTACAGGGGCGTTTATGAAAGCAACGCTCTGTCGCTAGCCATTTTTTCTCCGCGGATTCTTTGAAACTCTTCCAGCAGCCGTTCCACCGTAAGCTGCTTCTTGCTTTCCTCATCCACATCCAAAATGATCTGGCCTTTATCCATCATAATCAGGCGGTTCCCAAGATCGATGGCCTGCTGCATATTATGAGTGACCATTAACGTGGTCAAGCGGTGCTTGGAAACAATCTCTTTTGTTAAATCCGTGATGAGGGCGGCACGAGAAGGATCCAGTGCTGCTGTGTGCTCATCCAGCAACAGGATATCCGGCTCGGTGAATGTTGCCATCAGCAAGGAAAGCGCCTGGCGCTCACCGCCGGATAACAGCCCCACTTTGGCAGTGAAACGGTTTTCCAGTCCCAGATGTAAAGACTTGACAGCTTCCTGGAAAAACTCCTTTGATTTCTTTGTAATGCCCCGCTTTAGCGATCTTCGCTTGTTTCTCGCGTATGCCATGGCCAGGTTCTCCTCGATGGTCATGGTCGGGGCTGTACCTGCCATTGGGTCCTGAAAGACTCGGCCAATAAACCTTGACCGTTTATGCTCAGGAAGATTGAGGACGTTTTTACCTTTGATGAGCAGTTCGCCCATATCCGGGTAAAGAACCCCAGAAACCACGTTCATGAGGGTGGACTTTCCCGCTCCATTGCTTCCGATGACAGTAACAAAATCACCAGGTTCAAGCTCCAGCTGGATGTTGGACAGTCCAATTTTTTCATCCGGCGTACCCTCGTTGAAGATTTTATGAACTGATTTTAGTTGCAGCAATTTCTTCACCCTTTCTTTCCAGAGCCTGACGGTGAAGCTGTCTTCTCTTCGCTTTTCTTGCCTGCTCTTTTCGTGCGTCCAGCAATTTGGGCAGAACAAGTGAACAAACTACAATGAGGGCTGTAATCAGTTTCAGGTCACCGGTTTCAAAGAATTCAATTTGCAGCGCGAACGCAATGATAATGCGATAGACAACCGCTCCGAGGATGACGGCCAGCGTTGCCCGGCCAATTGATTTTGTACCAAACAGCGCTTCACCAATAATAACGGAAGCCAGGCCGATAATGATCATCCCGATCCCCATTCCAACATCGGCAAATCCCCCGTATTGAGCAATAAGTGCTCCCGCAAATGCCACCAAGGCGTTGGAAAGCCCCAATCCTAAAACCGTCAGGCTGTCGGTGTTTGCGGAAAAGCTACGGATCATACGCTTATTGTCACCCGTTGCGCGTATAGCCAGGCCAACCTCCGTTCTCAGGAACCAGTCGGTGGCAAACTTGATCAATAACGTAACAATAGCCATGATAAAGAATATCCCCCACGTTTTTGGCAGGCTTCCTCCCAATCCAATGGCTGTAAACAGGTTATTGACCGCACCGTCAATACCAAGCTTCTGCCAAAAACCCGTGATGAGTGTAAACGAAGTATCTTCACCGAGTAGCGGAACATTCGACCGCTGGTCCATGATCCGAAGATTGATGGAATAAAGAGCAATCATCATCAGGATACCGGACAAAAGCGGATTGATCTTTCCTTTTGTATGCAGAATCCCTGTGAGACAGCCCGCTATAAAGCCCGCCAGCATGCCTGCTATCGTGGCCATAAACGGATTCTGCCCGTGTACAATCAACGTGGCTGAAATGGCCGCTCCTGTAACAAAGCTGCCATCTACCGTCAGATCGGGAAAGTCCAGAATCCGAAAGGACAAGTATACCCCTAGAGCCATGATGGCGTAGATGACCCCGGATTCCAAGGCGCTAAAGAGTGCAAACATTATGTTATCCCTCCTGTAAAATGCATTTTAATATACTCTCAAAAGCTACTAAGATTACAAAAATCTCATAAAAAACGTGCCGGATTTGACCCAAAGACATTCTGTGCCAAACCCAACACATATGCATTACTCGGTATATTCAGCCATGGATTTCCATTCCGGCTTCAGTTTGACACCCATCGCTTCTGCTGCTTTTTTATTGATCACAAGTTTAAGCTTTTGAGGATATTGCACTTTTAGTTCGCTCGGTTTTTTATCGCCCTTCAAGATTTTAGCCGCCATTTCTCCCGCTTCATAACCGATGTCATAATAATCAAATCCATAAGCGGCAAAGGCTCCGCGCTTTACTGAATCCAGTTCACCGGCAAACATCGGAATATCTTTATCCTCTGCTACACTGATGACGGACTCCAGCGCAGAAACGACCGTGTTATCGGTGATAATGTAAAAAACATCCGCACGCCCTACAAGGGACTCCGCTGCCTGTTTCACATCCGCTGAAGTAGATACACTGACTTCAACCGGCTTGAGATCTGATTTTTTCATCGCATCTTTTACAAGATCCACCTGAGCGACGGAATTTTGTTCTCCTTTGTTATAGATGAGGCCAACGGTTTTGGCGTCCGTTTCTTTATCAATAAATTCAATGGTTTTGGGGATGGCATCAGGATGCGTATCCGTGGTTCCCGTAATGTTGTCTCCCGGCTGGTCAAAGCTTTTTACAAGTTTTGCCCCCACCGGGTCGGTAACGGATGTGAACACGATAGGAATATCTTTTGTCGCATTAAGAGCGTGCTGCGCACTTGGTGTGGAGTTGGCAAAAATTAAATCCACATTGTCCCCAACCAGATTTTTTGCGATGGTCTGTGAATTGTTCGGGTCGCCTTGGGCAAGCTGAACATCATATTTCACATTTTTCAGTCCGTTGGCTGAAATCGCCTTTTTAAACCCCTTATAAGCAGCATCAAGTGACGGATGTTCCACGATCTGGGTGACCCCAATCTTAATCTCCTTATCCTTGGCTTCACCATTTACTTCTTTTCCGTCCTTTGTGCCGCATCCGCCAAGCAGCAACACTCCTGCCAGAGAAACGCCAAGCAAGCTTTTCCACTTTCTCATTCTCTTTTTCCCCCTTTTTACTCCATCAGACATGTCCCTATCGTGCTGCAGTCCTTGTTGAACGGCCATGTCCCCGTAATTTGTCGAACTATTTACAAAATTTATTATATTATAAATCCTAATCCTTTAAAAGGCTATTTCACGTTTTGCCATTGGGCGGTTTTCTCTGCCTGGCCTTGGAGGGCTAAAGATGCTTCTTCCATGATCGATTGGATCAGTTCGCTTGCAGAAGGCACATTTTTAATCAGTCCGGCGACCTGGCCACTGTTGATATACCCATTTTCAAAATCGCCTTCCATGGCACCGGCCAAATGGCGGTTTTCAGCTGTGACTTCATTAAATTCCTCAAGTGTTATCCCGTTTTCTTCACGTGACAGCAATTGCTCCGAATAAGGCGTTCGCATGACTCTTCTTATTCGGCCGACCGATCGGCCGACGATCATGGTATCCCTGTCTCCCGCCTTAATGAGAGCTTCTTGATAGCGAAGATGAAAAGGCGCTTCCTTTACCGATATAAAGCGCGTTCCGAGCTGCACACCTTCCGCTCCGAGAACCATCGCGGCCGCCATGCCTCTTCCGTCTCCTATTCCGCCGGCAGCCACCAGCGGCACGTTTATCGCATCTGCCACTTGCGGAATCAGGGTCATGGTCGTCGTCTCAAACGGAGAGTTCAATCCGGCTGCTTCATACCCCTCTGCCACAATGACATCCGCACCGGCATCTTCTGCTTTTTTGGCATGATAGACCGATCCCACCACACACATGACTTTTATGCCGTGCGCCTGAAGCCGGGGAATATAGGGTGCCGGATTTCCTGCTGATAGGGAAACCACCGGTACCCGGTGGTTAATAATGAGTTCAAAAATTTCTTTTAGATTTGATGCCACGGCGAGAGGGACGTTCACCGCAAATGGTTTTTCTGTTTTTGAAGCAGTCTCCGCAATAAGCGTTTCCACCTCTGAAGGAGATCGGGTGCCAACTCCAATCGTGCCGAGAGCTCCTGCATTTGAAATCGCAGCTGTCAAAGGGGCATTGCTCGCATTTCCCATCCCTCCCTGAATAACCGGATAGCTGATTCCCAATTGCTTGCAAACTCTGTTCATCTTCTCTCTCCTTTCTATGAATCTGTTATACTTAGATAAAACCAAAGGAGGATGTTACACATGAACTATCCATCTAACGGCAAAACTCCACAAATCGATGAAAGCGCTTTTATAGCGCCTGGCGTACATATTATTGGCGATGTGACCATCGGCAAGGAATCTAGTATTTGGTTCAACAGCGTTCTTCGCGGAGACGAAGGGCCCATTGCGATTGGTGACCGCTGCAACGTCCAGGACAATTGCACGTTGCATCTTTATGAACAATTTCCCCTTGTGCTTGAAGATGAGGTCTCCGTCGGGCACAATGTGATCCTGCATGGATGCACCATCCGAAAAGGCGCCTTGATCGGAATGGGAGCGACAATTCTCGATGGCGCCGAGATTGGTGAACAGGCGTTTATTGGCGCAAATACCCTCGTTCCATCCGGCAAGAAAATCCCTCCCCGGACGATGGTGATGGGCTCCCCAGGCAAGGTGGTCAGAGAGCTCACTGATAAGGATTTAGAGCTTATCTCGTTAACCATCGAAACATACCGGCAAAAAGGACAGCAATGTAAACAAGAGTTAAAATAACCGTTTTAAAAAAGCACTTTCCCTTGCGATGGAAGTGCTTTTTGTTTGCATAAAAGGCTTAAAGCTCCTGAATGAGCGGATGGTTCAGCGCATTGTAGGATTTATCCTTCTTCAGCTCGTTCCCCTCCTGATAAATCTTTTCAAAAAAGGAGCTTGAAGGACCTGCGAGTGTTCTGTAGTAATCGCCAAAAAGTGAGGCCGCATAATCTCCGAGCCAGTCGGAGGGCAGCAGTTCCTGTGGAAGGCCGGGGTCCACAAACAGAAATTTCCGGTATTCATGGACAAGCTTCGTGCGCTCCACAAAGCATTCTCCTTCGCTCATCTCGCCTTTTTCAATTTTATTTTTATCAATCACATATTTCTGGGAATACGTTTTAATAAATTCATCATACTTTTTATTTGTTTCGGCCAGATCCCAGCATTCATTGACCAGCTCGGCGTTCTTGTGCGGTCCCTCGTATTTTGCTGTGAAATAATGGACATAATCCTGTATTTCATACTTCTCCATCATCTGTTTAATCTGTTCTCTCTGGTTATTCGGAGAGATCCAAAAGCTGTTGGCCAACAGACCAAAGCCGCTCCATACGAGCTCTTTTCTCAGCTCATCCCTGATGCTGCGCTTCTCCTCGGGAATGGTGTACGTGAACATATACCAGGACCCGTCCCATTTTTCCGGCTGAAGCTTGAAAATCCGTTTGGCCGCCTCATCCATCCGCCTGACGCCGCGCGGGGTTAGATAATAGTAGCTTTTGTTCCCCTGTTTGCGGGAAACAATCCAGCCCTGTTTGTTCATCCGGGAAATAGCGGCCCTTACCGCCTGCTCATTATGGCCGAATTCTTCGAGCAGCCGGATGAGGCTGCCGATCCAGATTTCATTTCCATAGTGCCGGATATAATCCCCATAAAGCGTAAAAATCATTGATCGTGTATTTAAACTGTTTTGCATCATGTCCCCTCATTTGCTTACTGTCCATTTTTAATGACTCTTATCCTACCAAAACCAGGAGTCTGGAACAAGACATCTGCGTCCCCCAGTCTATTCCCCCTTAAAAACAGGCGCTCTTTTCTCACCGAATGCTTCAAGCGCTTCGACCCTGTCTTTTGTGGGAATGGTCAATTCATACGCTTTGGCTTCAATGGCCAGCCCTGTCTGCAGGTCGGTTTCCATTCCGTGTTTGACGGCATACTTCGCCTGCTGTACAGCAACGGGACCATTCTTTAATATAGCCGCTGCGTACTCCTCGCATACCGCCATCAACTCTGCTTTGGACACAGTCCGGTTAAGAATGCCGTATTGCTCTGCTTCAACAGCGGTGAGTTTTTTTGCCGTCAGGATCAGCTCAAGCGCTTTTGCCTGACCGATCAGGCGCGGCAAACGCTGTGTTCCCCCTGCACCCGGGATGATCGCCCAGCTCAGCTCGGTAAGTCCCATGGAAGCTGCTTCCGACGATACTCTGATATCGCAGGCCAACGCCAGCTCAAAACCGCCTCCGAACGCATGGCCGTTAATGGCTGCGATGGTAGGCTGCGGAAGCGCCTCAATGCTAGAAAAAACATCACGGATTTTCCGCACGTTCCGCTTTACGTCTGCTTCAGAAAGGGTGCGACGCTCTTTCAGGTCGGCACCTGCGCTAAAGGCCTTTTCACCCGCACCGGTAAAAATGACAACACGCACGTCCTGGCTGTGATGAATTTCTTCAACTACTTCGCCGAGGCGCTGGAGAGTGGGAAAGTTGAAACAGTTAAGAACTTCCGGACGGTTCAGCGTGACATAGGCAATATGATTTTTCACTTGATAAAGAATGGATTCTGGCATGTGGTTCTCTCCTTTATTCTATGTTTTCAACAACTGCGGCAATTCCCTGGCCCACACCGATGCACATTGTTGCCAGCCCGTATTTGGCGTTTCGTTTTTTCATTTCGTGTATGAGGGTGGTCAAGATTCTGGCCCCGCTCGCACCAAGCGGATGGCCGAATGCGATGGCACCACCATTTACATTCACCTTCTCGGGATCAAGCTCAAGTTGATTGATGCATTCGAGCGACTGCGATGCAAAGGCTTCGTTCAATTCCACCAGCTCCACATCGTCCATGGTGAGGCCTGCCCGCTGCACGGCTTTCCTGCACGCTTCAATCGGACCGAGCCCCATCACTGACGGTTCGAGTCCCGCAACCGCTGACGCTTTATAGCGAACCAGCGGCGTAAGACCAAGCGCCTTCGCTTTTTCCGCACTCATCATGAGCAGCGCTGCTGCACCGTCATTTACTCCTGACGCGTTTCCTGCTGTAATGGTGCCGCCCGGGAACAAAGGCTTTAACTTGGACAGTTTTTCAATGGTCGTACCAGGCCTAGGGTGCTCGTCTTTGTCAAAAATGCTTTCATTACCTTTTTTATCTTCAAGCCTGACCGGGATAATTTCATCCTTAAACCGGTCTTCTTCTACCGTTTTTGGGCCCTGCGCTGGCTTTCTGCAGCAAACTGGTTCTGCGCCTCCCGGGTAATGCCGTATCGCTGCGCCACATTCTCCGCCGTCTGCGGCATGGAGTCGGTGCCATACTGTTCATTGAGCAGCGGATTGATGAACCGCCATCCGATCGTCGTGTCAAACATTTTCATGTCTCCGCGCGGGAACTCCGCATCGGGTTTTGCCATCACAAGAGGAGCTCTTGTCATGCTCTCCGTTCCGCCAACAATAAAAATGTCTCCCTCATTGGCCATGATCGCCCTGGCGCCATAAATGACCGCATCCAGCCCAGAACCGCACAGACGGTTGATCGTCGTTCCGCCAACCTCGACTGGAAGGCCGGCAAGAAGAGCAGCCATGCGGGCCACATTCCGGTTGTCCTCACCGGCACCATTGGCGTTTCCAAGGACAACTTCCTCAATCTGTGAGACTGGCACATCCGGATTTCGCTCGAGCAACGCCTTGATCGCGATGCCTGCCAGATCATCCGGCCTGACGGATTTAAGGCTGCCTTTATACCTGCCGATTGGCGTTCTGACGGCATCTACAATTACGACCTCTCTCATTTCGTCACGCCGCCCTTCTCCGCTGTATAATCATATACACCGCGCCCTGTCTTCCGGCCAAGCCGTCCTGCTTTCACATACTTAACAAGCAGTTGACACGGACGGTATTTTTCTCCCAGCGTTTGATGAAGATAATTTAAATTATTCAGGCGTGTGTCCAGCCCGACCAGATCGCCCAGCTCAAATGGTCCCATCGGATAATTCAGGCCGAGCTTGATCGCTTTATCGATTTCTTCCGGTGTACCTACACCTTCCTGAAGCATATAGAAGGCTTCGTTTCCGACCATCGCCGATATCCTGCTTGTTACAAAGCCCGGAAATTCATTGACCACCACTGTTTCTTTCCCCATCCGCTCAGCTGCTTCTTTGGCAGCCTGTGCCGTCTCGTCACTTGTTTCGTGACCACGGACAATTTCAACCAGAGGCATTTTATGTACCGGATTAAAGAAATGCATGGCAATCACCTTATCCGGACGGGAGGTAAACGACCCGATTTCTGTCGGGCTCATCGTCGATGTATTGGTGGCCAGATAACAATGCAGCGGCGCAGAAGAATCAAGCTCGGTAAACACCGCTTTTTTTATGTCAAGATTTTCAGGTACTGCTTCAATGACCAAATCAGCTCTGCTGACAGCATCTGAAAGAGAGCTAGAGTAAAAAAGCCTCTGTCTCGCTCCGTCTGCCTGCTCCTCGGTCAGCTTCCCTCTTTGAACACCTTTTGAAAAAATCGCTCCTATTTCACCACGGGCATTTTGCAGCGCTTCTTCCTGCACATCCACCAGCTGCACATGAAAACCTCCTGCCGCCGCAGCATACGCAATGCCTCTACCCATTACACCTGATCCCACAACAACGATGGATTCCATCAACACCATCTCCTCCACTTCCTAGGATATCGTAAAAGCGAGCCGTTCAGCCCGCTTTTTTTGTCTATTATCTTCCCGTAAAAGCGGGCTTTCGTTTTTCCATAAATGCCGAAACGCCTTCTTTATGATCCTCGGTGCCGCCTGCCGTTTTCTGGGCAAGAGCTTCATATTCCAGAACCTCGCTCAGATCACTTTCCCAGCTTTTATTCATATACCGCTTGATCAGTCCAATGGCTTTAGTCGGCATGCTGGCAAGTCTGACAGCAAAGGTTTCCACTTCCTGAATAAAGGCTTCTTCTTCTGCCACTTTGGTTACCAGCCCCAATTCCTTCGCCTGGTCTGCAGAAATCTTTTCACCCAGCACTGCAAGCTCCATCGCCTTTGCATGGCCGACAAGCCGGGGAAGGAAATATAGGTTGCCCGAATCCGGTACGAGACCCACGTGGATGAAAGCTTCAATAAAGCTTGCTTTTTCTGAAGCGATTCTGAAATCGCAAGCAAGTGCAAGACTCATCCCCGCTCCTGCCGCCACACCATTGACCGCTGCAATGACAGGCTTCTCGATCGAAACCAGCTCCTGAATCATTGGGTTATACCCTTTGCGAAGCACTTCGCCATAATCCGGGCTATCGCTTGAGCCAAGATCCTGGCCGGAACAAAAAGCCCTGCCTGCTCCTGTAATGACAATGGCCCGAATGTCCTTGTCTCTCCCCGCATTCTTTAAAGCAGCCAGCATTTCCTTATGCATCACTGCCGTAAAGGCATTAAGTTTGTCCGGCCGGTTCAGCGTGATCCAGGCCACCCCGGCTCTGGATTCATAGTTAATGGTTTCAAACATGGACCGCTCCTCCTTATTTTCCCTTGAAATGGGGATGCCGTTTTTCAGTAAAAGCTTTCATTCCTTCTTTTTGATCTTCCGAAGAAAACAACAAATAGAAGTTCTTTCTTTCAAGCTGCATGCCGTCTTGCACGGAATGATCAGCCGCATACCGGACGGATTCCTTAATCAGCCGAAGAGACAGCGGTGCTTTATCTGCAATGGTTCGGGCAAATTTCATAGCCTCTTCCACCACAAGTTCTGGAGCAACTATTCTGTTAATGATTCCGTGTTTTTGCGCTTCCTTCGCTGTCATTGGTTCACCAAGCCACAGCCATTCGAGAGCATTTTTCGGTCCCATCAGTTTTGTCAGTTTGACCGTGCCTCCTGCACCCGGCATGACACCAAGCTTAATTTCCGGGAAGCCAAACTGAGCCTTTTCTGAGGCAAACAGGATGTCACAGCACAAAGCGAGCTCAAATCCCCCACCAAAACAATAGCCGCTGACCGCCCCGATTACTGGCTTTTTAATGGTGTGCAGCTGATCCCAGTCCTTAAACTGATTAAGCAGTTCAAGCGTGACCGCGTCATCCTCCATCATCTCATCGATATCCGCCCCGGCAGCAAATGCTTTCTCATTTCCCGTGAGAACGATTGCCTTTACCGCATCGTCTTTGTCAAACGTTTCAAAGGCAGAGCGGATCTCTGTGACCATGCCTCTGCTGATCGCATTCAGCACATCCGGCCGATTTAACTCGATGAGCGCAATTCCGTCTTCCACTTTTGTTTTTATGCTTTGAAAATCAGCCATCCACTTCCTCACCGATCATCAGTGTGACCAGATCTCCCGCAAAGGACATTAAATCTTTTCCGGAGGCTTTTCCTTCGGCAGACTTCATGCCTGCCTGCAGAGATTCATGGTCGTCATAGTACATCTCGCAGAGCAAATAGTACTTGCTGTCTCCCATTGGCGAGCCTGTAATTTTAGTTACCTCCATCTTGCGAAGACCCGGAATTTTCTTCGTTACTTCCGTATGCGTACCGTAATAGTGCTCATCAAAACTTTCCTTGTTTTTCGGAGTTTTGTAAAGGGCGATTAATTTGACCATTTAAATCTTCCTCTCATGTTATGGATTTAATATTCTATCTTTCTTTTAATTCATGTCTGCGACAGGCTTCATGGCTTCAAACGGATTTTTGCAAGACTTGCAATACAGAATGCTGCGGCAGGCGGTAGGGCCGAAGATGTTTTCCATCGTGACATAGGATGACCCACAATACGGACAATCAATGCTCCACGGTTCTCCCATCACGTGATTGGCCGGAGGCGGAGCAATGCCAAATTCCTTGAGCCTGATTTTCCCTTCCTCCGTAATACGGTCTGTTGTCCAGGAGGGTGAGAACACGAAGTCTACCTTTACCTCATTAACACCATCTACTTCACTCGCTGCTTTTTTTATGTCCCGTTCAATGATATGAAGCGCCGGGCATCCGACAAACGTTGGAAGCGCCTTGATTACAACTGAGCCGTCTGTGGCCTGCACATCCTCCACCATACCCAGATCAAGGATGCTAACCGATGAGATTTCCGGATCCTTGACTTCCTTTAATGCCAAGAGGACTTTTTCTTTGAGATTCATAGACTGCAACACTGCCTCCATGTTCTCTCTCCTTTCTTACCAGCCAGACGCCGGATTGGTCGCATAAACTTCTGAAAGAGTGGTAAGCGCGTCTGCGAGATCTTGCGTATGCTCTCCCTTTCTTCCATTTCCGCTTTCGATCAGCGGCTCACCCTGTGGTGGAACCCCTGTTTCCACAAACATCTTTTCAATTCGGTTCAGCCAGCGTTTTTTCAGCAGATTTTCATCCTCTATGAATCCGCCTTTTACCATTTCAATGTAGGATGGGCCGAGCGTAAGCACCCCGCCGAAATCTTTCCACGCCTTCCCTACTGCCGAGAGCATGCGCTTTTTGGCCTCTTCGGTACTTGTCACAAGCTGCTTGAACCACAGCTCCCAGTGCATTAAATGATAATATTGCTCGGTTATGATCTTTCTTGCCGCATCCGCCAGCGGCTCATAGGATGATAGTCTTAGAGATTCCAGACGAATCTGTTTGTATACCGCATAAAAGTAGTTTCTTACGACCGTAAACGCCCAGTCATAATCCGGCTTCTTGAGATAGGTGCCACTGCCATTTACTTTTTCAAGCAGAATGGCATTTCGGAAGGCTTCCGGTTTTCTGAGGTGCGCCAAGCCATCGGCTTCGCCTTCCCCCAATTCCTCCAAAAGGTGATAATACATTGCGGCATGCCCCATCATATCCTGGCTGATGGATGAGAAGGCCACATCTTCTTCGATGTGCGGTGCCAGCCCGAGCCACTCAGAACCTCTGTAGGCCAGAATGAAATCATCATCCCCAAGCTGGTAGATCAGTTCTATAAGCGCTGATTGCTCCTGTTCGTTCATTGTCTTGGTGTTCACCGGCTCTCTTCCCTTCCGCCCATGATGTGCTTCTCCGTAAACTGTTCCTGGTTGTAGTCGCGCCACTTTTTCTTTAAATAGCCGTAGCCTTTTGTTTCCCGGTAGTTTTTATCCATCCGCTTCAGCATTTCCCGCTCACCCTGTGTCAGGCCGCGGATATTTTCCCGTTTGACCACCCAGATGTCTGCGACCGTTTCTCTTCGAAAGAAATTCTCCTTCGCCATTACAAGGGCCATATCAGCATTCGGTGCCAACAGGCTGAACTGATGCTGAAACGGAGCTTTATCGGTCTTTTTGCTAAACACTTCATACACGTTATAAAATTGATTTTCTTGCTCGCTCATCCATTTACACTCTCCTCAGATTGCCTTTTGGGCGGCAAGCGCCTCACGAACCCAGCCATTGTTATCATAGGATCTTCTTCTTAGATCCAGGCGGTCCTGTGAACGAGGGCCGTTTCCAGAAACAATTTGCTTAAACTCCCTCCAGTCCACATCCTTGTAAATCCACATCTGTGCTTCTTCATCAAAGTGGATGGTCTCATCCGGAATCGTAAGGCCGAGCGCCCAAATCCTCGGGATATATTTTGTAAAGAATTCCTGTCTCAGTTCTTCATTGGTCTTGGTTCGGATTTTGTACATGATATTTCTGTCTGCATTGGAATTGCCGGTTTCTTTGGCAGATTTCGGACCAAAGAACATGATCAGCGATGTCCACCAGCGGTTAAGAGAATCCTGCAGAAGCTCGCGTTGTTCCGGTGTTCCTTCCGCCAAAGCGAGAATGATGCTCTCGCCGTGCTGCGCATGAAAAACTTCTTCGGCACAAATTCGCTTTAACGCCCTTGCGTACGGGCCATAGGAGGAATCAAGCATCATACTTTGTGAAATAATGGCCGCACCATCCACCAGCCAGGCAATCATTCCGGCATCTCCCCAGGTTGGCGCTTCCATGTGAAACACGTTATGAAACTTTAACTTTCCGGAAAAAAGATCCTGCATAATGTCTTCTCTTGATTTGCCAAGCGGTGCCATGAGATCCTCTGCTACCCGCAACAGGAGCTGTCCGTGACCCATCTCATCCTGCACCTTCGCCATGATGGCCAATTTGCGGTGAAGGGACGGCGCTTTTGGAACCCACTCCTTTTCCGGAAGCGCTCCCATAATTTCCGAAATGCCATGCATGGAAATCAGCCGGATTAAGCTGATTCGGTAATCATCCGGCATCCAGTCATCTGCTTCTATCTTTTCACCGCGGTTGATTCTTTGCATAAAATGCTGATGCTTCTCATCATTGGTCAACTGCTCAAACCTGAGACCTGCCTGCACAATAGCCCCTCCTAATTATATTACGTATATTTACCGTTATTATAAAATAACGTCATATAAATAACAACCACCTACACTTTCAGTTGAGCCGCTTTATGCCTGACAACCCGGACCGCCTTTCCTTCCGAACGCGGAATGGATCCAGGCGAAAGTACATGAATGTCCAGGTTCACAAGGCAGCTGCTTTTGACCGCTTGTTTGATTTGATGCTTCAAGCTATCCATTTGGGCATGGTTTATATTTTGCCCGATTAATGCAAAGCACGACTCTGTCATTTCAACATGCAGCTCCACCTTTTCCTTGAATCCATCGGCATGAACATGAAGCTGATAATGAGGAACAAGCTCATTCACCTTAAGAAGGCAGTTCTCGATCTCCGAAGGAAACACATTCACTCCGCGTACGATCAGCATGTCATCAATGCGCCCCTTTACTCTGGACATACGGACCGAAGTCCTGCCGCACGCGCATTTTTCCTTATGAAGTGAGGCAATATCCCCCGTCCGGTAACGAATCACAGGAAAGGCTTCCTTTGTTAAACTGGTAAACACCAGCTCCCCCGGCTCTCCTTCAGGAAGAGGCTCCAGTGTTTCCGGATCAATTACTTCAACATAAAAATGATCATCCATAATATGCAGACCATTCTGAGCCTCATGGCATTCCATCGCTACGCCAGGACCCATCACTTCACTCAGCCCATAAATGTCATTCGCCTTAATATCAAGCTTCTCTTCAAGCGCTGCCCTCATCTCCTCAGACCATGGCTCCGCTCCGAAAATACCGTATTTTAATGAAGTTGAACGAGGATCTTTGCCCATTTTCTCCATCTTTTCGGCAATGGTCAGAACGTAAGACGGCGTTCCGCAGATAACCTCCGGCTTGAAATCTTCAATGAGCAGAATCTGACGCTCCGTGTTCCCTCCTGAGACAGGAACAGTCACCATGCCGAGCCGCTCGGATCCGTAATGAAGGCCGAGTCCCCCGGTAAACAGGCCATACCCGTAAGCATTATGCAAAAACTGCCCGGGTTCTCCCCCTCCAATGGCAATGCTCCTGGCCACCATTTCACTCCAGTTCTCAATATCTTTGGCTGTATAGCCAACAACCGTCGGTTTGCCACTGGTGCCTGAAGAAGCGTGCACGCGGACAAGATTCTTCGTTTCCTCCGCGAACAGGTCAAACGGATAGTTGTCCCTGAGGTCTTTTTTCACAATAAACGGCAGCTTTTTTATATCTTCCAAAGAACAAAGATCTTCAGGCGAAATTCCTTTTTCCGCAAATGCTTTTCTGTAAAACGGTACCTTTTCATACACCTTCTCCACGGTTTCTTTCAGCCTTGAAAGTTGAAGGTTCTGCTTTTCCTCCTGATCCATGCATTCCATTTCCACATTAAAGATCACAGCTATTCACCTCTTGAACGGATTTGTAAGCCCTTACATTTACGAGTGAAATAATATGACGTTTTATTTTCGATTGCGTTTTATATGTAATATGTTTTTCTAAAGCTTACCGTTTTACAATTATTCTGTCAAATATGTTATAAGCTTTTATAACTCTTGAAAGTGGTTGATTTCCGTTTCAGGTGCTCGCTTTTACCGGTGGAGACTAAAAAACTGTTCCCAAAGCAACAATCTCAAAAAACAATCAAAAAAGAACACAGCCTGGCTGTGCTCTAAAACTTGCACATCCCTGCTGTGCTCTAAAACTTGCACATCCCTGCTGTGCTCAAATTCCTGCACAGTCCTGCTGTGTTTCCTAATGGATATTAATAAAGTAAATCCAAAAATTCTTCTTTTGTAACGTTGCCGAAGTAATGGCGCATGTTTATGTCTTTTATCGCTTTCTCGATTTCTTCCCGGTCATAGCGTTTGTCGATCAGTCGCTCCTCAATATCATGCACATCGCCGACTCCGAAAAAGTCTCCATAAATTTTGCATTCCCTCATGATGCCTCTTTCGATCTGCAGCTTCACTTCTACTGATCCCCCGGCAAACCGGTTGGAGAGTTCGACGTTTGATTTGGGAGACTTACCGTAGTTCCAATCCCAGTTATCGTACCGCTGTTCTGAGATTTTATAGATTTTCTCCCAGTCCACTTCCGTCAGTTCATAACGAGGCACTTCTTCAAACTCTTCAAATAAGTAGGCGAGAAGCGTTTGCTTGAATTCGTCCATTGTCATGTCCTGATCAAGATGATCACGGATATTGGTTACACGGCTGCGGATGGACTTAATGCCTTTGGACTGGATTTTATCCATTTTTACATTAAGGGCAGAAACTACATTTTCGATTTCTGAGTCAAACATCAGCGTTCCATGGCTGAACATCCGCCCTTTCGTAGTAAACATGGCATTTCCGGAAATTTTCTTTTCGTCTACTTGAATATCGTTTCTTCCGGTCAGTTCCGCATGCACACCCAATTTGTTCAGAGCTTTTACGACAGGATCTGTAAATTTTTTAAAATCATGAAAGGAGTTTCCGTCATCCTTGGTAATAAAGCTGAAATTCAGATTGCCGGTATCATGATAGACGGCGCCCCCTCCGGACAGCCGGCGGACCACATGAATGTTATGCTCTCTCACATAATCGGCATTGATTTCTTCTACTGTATTCTGGTTTTTCCCTATGATAATGGAGGGTTCATTAATATAAAATAAAAGGTAGGTTTGATTAATATCGAGATGCTTTAATGCATATTCCTCAATAGCCAAATTCACCCTTGGATCTGTAATATTGCGATTATCGATAAACAGCATAGACCTATTCTCCTTCACTGCTCAGTTAGAAAAAAATTCTCCTTTTTCGTTATACAACTCTTTTAAAAGAATAGCAAGCTGTCTGACTTTCGTAAAGGTAGCAATTTATGGATGCTTTTCAATTTCCCCATGTCCAGCCTGCATATGCGGCTTCAATTCGTCCTGCATATTTTTCTCCCGCCTGAGATACCAGCTGTTTCCGGTCACCGAAATGAGGCAGGTGAGTCAGAAGAAGAAACGGCACACCTGACGCTTCCGCCAGATTCCCAGCATCATGTGAATTCATATGACCGGGGCCGCTGCCATCCTGATCACTGTAAAAGTTGCACTCCGAAATGAGCAGGTCCGCTCCGGTACTGAACGGAATAAACTCTAGAAGATAAGCAGAATCCGCTGTATAAACGATGGTTTGATCTCCCGCTGTAATCCTCATGCCATAACAAACAGCCGGATGCTTCGTTTTTTGAAAGGCGATGGAAAACGGCCCGACAGTCAGGCTTTCTTCTGGAAAATAGGCCACTCCTTTCGTTGCCTCACGATAAGTCAGATTTGCAAAGCCTTGCTGGTCCTCATTATGACCATAGATCGGCAGCGTCTCAACACCTGACTGCAGAAAGGATTGGACAAGTCTGGCGTATTGGAGAACACCAATATCAGCCACATGATCATGATGATAATGAGAAAGGATAACTGCATCCAATTCTTCTGGCTGAATATAGGATTGCAGCCCGGAGAGAACTCCGCTTCCGCAATCGATTAATAGATTGAACCCATTGTGCTGCAGCAGATAACCCGAGGTGGCTTCCCCCTTTCCCGGATAGCCGCCCCAATAGCCAATAACGGTTAGTTTCATCTTCCCACTCCCTGTTTCGTCTTTAGGTATTAACAGTGTACCCTTAAATTGGATTTAAACAAAACTTCTGTTAACAGCAAAAAAAGACCGGCTTGTGGAATGGCCGGTCTTTACTCTTACTCTTTTACAGCACCCGAGGTAAGCCCTGACACGATTCTGCGCTGGAAAAGCAGTACCATGATGACGAGCGGGATTGTAACAATAACAGTGGCCGCGGTGATATCGCCCCACGGTACGGTAAATTGCCCTTCAAACATGGCGATTCCTACCGGCACAGTTTTAAATGCTTGATCAGTATTTATCGTCAAAGCAAACAAAAATTCATTCCAGGCCGCAATAAAGACCAGGATGGCCGTAGTGAAGATACCAGGTACGGCCAGCGGAAGGATAACCTTCCAGTAGGTTTGCATCAAAGTGGCTCCATCCATCTTGGCAGCCTCTTCAAGATCAAATGGAATCTTTCTGAAAAACGTAACCAGAATCCAGATCGAAAGTGGCAGCGTGATGGTGGTATACGGGATGATCAGTCCAAGATAACTGTTGGTCAGACCAATATTTTTCAATAAAATATAGATGGGTGAAATGGTTGCAATCTGCGGAAACATGGAGACCGATAATACCAATCCCAAAATGACTGTCTTTCCTTTAAATTGAAGACGTGCAATCGCATAGGCAGTAAACGATGCGATCAGAACTGTATATAGCGTCGTGATGCCCGACACTACAAAACTGTTCCATAAATATTTCAGAAACGGGTAATTGGTAAAAACAGAAATATAATTTTCAAATGTCGGGTGACTGGTAAACGGTGTGAATGCCTTGTCACCGAACAGTTCATTTATCGGTTTGATGGAACTGACAAGCATCCATAAAAACGGAAACATAACAAGGAAAACAAAGATGGCAAGAAAGATATAAAACAACGGCCCTGCTTTTTTATTCACAAGTTCTCACTCCTTTTATACACGTTTCTTATCTGTCGGTCAGCAGGTCACGGCCAAGAAACTTAATAAAGATCATGGAAATGACGGCCACACATACAAATACAATGACCGACAGAGCGGACCCGTCCCCAAAATTGGTCTGTTCAAACATCCGTTTGTAGGCCAGGATGGAGATCGTCTCTGTGGAGTTGGCAGGACCTCCGCCTGTAAGTACGAACACAAGGTCAAACACACGGAAGGCATCAAGGGTTCTGAACAATAAAGCGACCAGAATACTTGATTTCAATAATGGAAGAGTGATCGTTGTAAACTGCTTCCATTTCGAGGCTCCATCAATGGAGGCCGCCTCGTAGAGTGAAGATGAAATCGTCTGCAGCCCCGCGAGCAGTAGGAGCGCCATATACGGTGTCGTTTTCCAGACGTCGGTAAAAATAATGGAAAACATGGCACCAAGGTTGGTGGTCAAAAGATCAGTGGCGTTGCCAACAAGTCCTACCTTCTCAAAAATGTGGGCAACCACTCCATTTTGTCCGTCGTACAGGAACTGCCACATTTTTGCGGAAACCGCTGTTGGAATCGCCCAGGGAATCAAAATGGTAGCCCTCACCAGCCCCCGTCCAAAAAAGGCTTTATTGATCAGTACGGCAATCGCAAGCCCAATGACAAGCTCAAGGAAAACGGAAACAATCGTAAAGGCGCTTGTATTCCAGATGGCCATCCACATCCGCTTATCCGTCAGATTGTTTTTGTAATGATCAAATCCGATAAAGTTGGGTTTAATCACGGCTTCATTAAGGGAGGAAGAAAGCCCAAGGGCATCCTCTTCATTTTTAAGGCCTTTTAATCCTTTGACTTCGGACGTTACCTTATGAAGGGTTTTATCGAGTTTCAGTGCATCACTTTTGTCGACTTTTACTGAACTTAATTCTTCACTTACCGGTTCCATATTCGTCAGCTTGTCATCGACCTGCTGATATTGTTTTTTAACCGCTGAATCTTCCTGAATTCCAGCATCCACCTCTTTTAATTCCGAGATCAATCCATTTAACGTTTCTGCAGATGAGCCTTTTGCTTTGCCCGCTTCGTCTTCCAGGACATTGATAAGAAATGGATAGCTGTTCAGATATTTTTCCAGGTCCAGATGATAGCTTAATGTAACTTCCGATTTTGTTGGATTGTTCAATCTTAAGTCAAACAGACTGTAATAAAAGGATTGCAGAACTGGCCAGATGGCGATCAAGAGGATCAAGAGCAGAGAAGGGGCTACAAGCATGTAAGCCAGCCTTTTTTCAGATGCTTTTCTTTTTTTACTTGAAGATGTTTTTGCCCGTCCAGGATCCTTTTTAGGACTTGGGCTTGGATTTAATTTCACTTCCACATTTGCCACTCCCTTGTGTTACGGATGCAATCGATGGGCTGGCGAAGCAGCAGTCCATCCATCCCATTCTGGAATCGATACCAATATTTGTTATGCATAAGCCTCCATAAAATATGAAGGCTTATGCATTTAACAGTAAATCTTTACTTTTCCATTTTGGAAGAAATCTCTTTTTGCATGTTTTTAGCTGCTTGTTCCGGCGTGATTTCTTTCGCGATCGCTTTGGACACCTGGATTTGGATAATATCCGAGATTTCCGTATAGTTTGGAGCTACAGGGCGGGAAACCGCTGATTTGAGCGCATTTACGAAGCCTTCCTCTTTAAAGTATGGGTTGGCTTTTTGGACATCCGGATCATCAAAGAGCTTGTTGATCGTTGGCGCGTGGCCGCCGTTTATCGCATCCATTTTCTGTCCTTCTTCTCCGGCCATAAACTTAAGGAACAGCCATGCTTCTTTTGGTACATCGGTGTTTTTATTGATTCCTGCCTGCCAGCCGCCAAGTGCAGCAGCCGGTCCCTTATCGCCGGCAGGAAGCGGAGCTACGCCGACTTTACCGACAATTTTGGATTGAGATTTGTCATTTGCCAGGGCAAATTGATACGGCCAGTTTCGGATAAAGGCGGATTGCCCGTTAATGAATGCCGTATGGCCCTCCGGTTCTGCAAATGTGGTGATATTCTTTGGCACTACATCAGAAGTGGCCACTTCTACGAGTTTCTTCAATCCCTTTACGGCTTCTGGAGAATCTACCACAACTTCACCTTTCTCATTGATGATCTCTCCTCCATAGGAAGCGATGAACTCAACCGCATTACAGACAAGCCCTTCATATTGCTTGGCCTGCATCAGGTATCCAAATTTGGTACCGCCTTTTCCTTTGTCCGCTTTTGCCTGTTTCAAAAGGTCATCCCATGTTTTAGGCGGATCTTTTACGAGGTCTGTACGGTAGAACAGCATCCCGGCATCAATAAACTTTGGCAGGGCCCACTGTTTTCCTTTAAATTTTGAAGCGCTCAATGCTCCTTCGTTATATTCATCAAGTTTGATTCCATCCTTCTGTATAAAACGATCCAGCGGCATAACATAACCTGCCTGAGCGAACTCTGCCGGCCAAACCACATCCATATCAAAAACATCAATCTCATCGGATTTCGCATTAAAAGCGGTTACATAAGCGTTATGCTGTTTCCCTGTATCGGCGGGCATTTCACGGAATTTCACATCGATGTTTGGATATTTTTTCTCAAATGCAGCTACCATCTTTTGAGTGGCATTCGTATCATCTTTACCACGTGCATAAATCAACTCAACCTTTTTGCCTTTGTTTGCAGAATCCTTCTTCTCGTCCGTGCTTGCCTTATTGTCACTGCATGCGGATAAAACGAGTGAAAGAGCAAGCGAGGTAGTAATGACTTTTGAGATTTTTTTGATGTTCATGTAGGTAATCCCCCTTTTAATATGTTTTGCGGGCTGCTGCTTCTTTACAGATCAGGTAGACCGCCGTTTAATGAGCTCAAAATCCAGCTTAATTTCCTTTTTTTCACTTGGCAGTTTATGTTGAATGATATCAATCATTTGCTCCATTGCCTGCTGTGCCATGTTCTTAATCGGCTGCCTGATCGTAGTTAAACCAATCAAATCTGCAACTGGCTGATCATCAAAGCCGATGATGGCCAAATCGTTTGGTACATCCCATTTGTGATTAAGAGCTTCCTTCCAGATTCCTGCCGCCACTTCATCACTTCCAGTAAAAACCGCTGTCGGCCGGTCATTCATTTTCGCGATATCGTTGAAGACCCGCTTCCCATCGTCAATACTATAAGCATTTGTGAGAAACCAATCCTCGCTCGTAAGAATGCCTGCCTCTTCCAGGGCCTTTTTATATCCCGTGTACCGGTCGGATGCAACCCGTGACGCGTGGTTGTCTCCTGAACAATAGGCGATCTGGGTATGGCCCTGCTCAATAAGATGACGGGTCCCGATGTATCCCCCCTCAATTTGGTCGAGATAAACAGTTGGTACCTGTGCCTGGTCGTTGTACTCGTTGCATAACATGATGGGACCGTAGTTCATATAAGGCTCAATACTGCTCCATTCATTTTCAATCGATGTGAGGATCAAACCGTCTACCTGCTTTGTTTTTAACAATTCCAGATAATTGATCTCCTGATTGCGGCTGTAGCTTGTTTGGCAGAGAATAAGCTGATAGCCTCTGTCTGAAGCATAGTTTCCCATCACTTCTACCATTTGGCTGAAGAACGGATTTGTAATTCTGGGAACATATACAGCAATGGTTTCTGTCTGCTGCTTTCTGAGCCTCCGGGCAGAAGAATTTGGAACATAATTTAACTCTTCCATCGCGTTCATAACCAATCGTTTTTTTTCATCCGTCACATACGGATGACGATTGATTACTCTGGAGACAGTCGTTCTCGACAGTCCGGCCAGCTTTGCTACATCTTGGATAGTTGCCATTGCGTTTCTCCTTCAATTTAACTATGAAATCGAAATCATGAAACCGTTTTCATATATAGAGTATAGGTGATATCACCTATTAGGTCAACGACTTTTCAGAAAATTATTATAATGTTTTTGCTGCTGTTATTAATTCATCGCATTCTTGCTATCTAACAGGTATAATCAAACTATCATCTGACAAAGGCTATAGAGAGAACAAGAAGAGAGAAAAAAAGGGGGAACGCACTCTTTATGATAAAAGTACGCAATTTAAAAAAATCGTTTGGCGATCTCGAAGTGCTAAAAGATATTAATTCCGAAATCAAGGAACGGGAAGTGGTCTGTGTCATCGGTCCATCAGGATCGGGAAAAAGCACGTTCCTTCGTTGTTTGAATAAGCTCGAAGATATCACCGGCGGAGAAGTCATCGTCAATGGCTACAACCTGGTTGATCCAAAAGTAAATATCAATCTTGTCAGACAGGATGTCGGCATGGTGTTTCAGCAGTTTAACCTTTTTCCGCATAAATCGGTAGTAGAAAATGTAACTCTCGGACCGATTAAAGTACGGGGAATGGCTCCTGCCCAAGCGAAGGAAAAAGCACTTGAGCTTCTGGCCAAGGTTGGATTGAAGGATAAAGCATCCAGCTTTCCCGGTCAGCTTTCAGGCGGCCAAAAGCAGCGTGTCGCAATCGCACGCGCACTTGCAATGGATCCGAAAATCATGCTTTTTGATGAGCCCACATCCGCTCTGGATCCCGAGATGGTTGGTGAAGTGCTTGAAGTCATGAAACAGCTCGCAAAAGAAGGGATGACCATGGTCGTTGTCACACACGAAATGGGCTTTGCCCGCGAAGTTGGTGACCGCGTTATTTTTATGGATGGCGGCTACATTGTCGAAGAAAATGTTCCTTCGGAGCTATTCGGCAACCCTCAGCACGAACGCACGAAATCTTTCTTGAGCAAGGTATTGTAAGACAACCCAAAACAGCCCGGCATTTATGCCGGGCTGTTTTTTGTCCAATTACTTAATTAACTTTTTCTTTTTAAGAAAATCCCTTGCGACATCTCTGGGCTCTTCTTTATCGATATCCACCTTGGCATTCATCTCGGCCATGTCTTCTTCACTTATTTTTCCTGCAAGCTCATTGACAGTGCTTTTGAGTTTCGGATACTTCTTCAGCGTTTCTTCACGGACAATTGGCGCTGCATAATAAGGAGGAAAGAACTTTTTGTCATCCTTTAAAAGCTCCAGGTTATAGCGTGGAATCCTTCCGTCCGTTGTAAATGCAGCGATCGTATCCACTTTTCCGTTCTTAACCGCCGCATACATCAAGTTTGGATCCAGGCTTTTTTTATCTTTAAAGTTAAATTTGTAGGCTTTTTGAAAACCAGGGTATCCATCCTCCCGCTCATAAAATTCCGTAGGGGCTCCAAATGTGACCTCAGAAGATTTATCTGCAAGCTCAGATGTAGTCTTTACCCCGAGTTCCTTGTACTTTTGCGGTCTTACAGCAATGGCATAGGTATTCTGGAAACCAAGCGGCTCCAGCCAGTCCAGCTTATATTTCTTTTTGTAGTCTTCTTTTACACGGTCATAGGTTTCGTCCGCAGACATATCTGGAGAATATTCCTCTTTTAAAATAGTCAAAAGAGCTGTACCTGTGTATTCGACGTACATGTCGATATCTCCCTTTTTAATTGCCTGTGTCAAAATCGGCGTCTCCCCGAGTCCTTCTCCAACATCCACTTTATAGTCGGTTTTGTCTTCCACGTATTCTGCAATGATATACGGGAGGATATATTGTTCTGTCCATTTTTTCCCTGAAATTTTGATCGCATCGTCAGACGTTCCACTTCTGAGGGCAAAGAACAAAAGCAACGCGGCTACCGGGATGAGGATGAACCCTGCCTTCTTCCACGAAAACTTTTTGCGCCCTACCGGATTGGAGGCAATCTCAATTCGTTTCAGCAAATAGTCGATGACAAGAGCAAGAAGCGCTGCGGGAATCGCTCCAGCAAGAACTAATTCGTTCCTTGTGGTGGAAAGACCCCTGTATATCAGGTCCCCAAGCCCGCCTGCTCCGATAAAGGCAGCAAGTGTAGCCACACCTATAGTCAATACCGTCGCTGTACGAAGGCCCGCCATAATAATCGGCATGGCCAGCGGAAGTTCGATCATTCTCAAGATCTGGTTTTTGGTCATTCCCATCCCCCGTCCGGCTTCCACGGCGGACTGATCGACCCCTGTAATACCGGCGTATGTATTTCTTAAAATGGGAAGCAGGGCATAAACCGTCAAGGCGATAATTGCGGTTGTGCTTCCGATTCCGAACAAAGGCAATAAGAAACCGAACAGCGCGAGACTCGGAATGGTCTGAAAAATAGCTGTGACTCCGATCACAGGTTCTGCTACTCTTGCTCTGCGTGAAATAAAGATGCCAAGCGGAATGGCGATAACGGCCGCGATGATAATGGAAACCAGTGACAAAAACAAATGCTGCTGAAGACCTTCCCAAATATCCGGCCAACGCGTCTGGAACGTATCTGCAAGTGCTGAAAAGAAATTTTTATTGTTCATCGGCCATTGCTCCTTCCTGTCTTCCGGTGATCTTCAAGCCCGCAAGGCCGCGCATCATCGTAGAATGAGTGATCAGGCCAGCCAGCATTTCTCCGTCCAGCACAGGTATAAATGGTGATTTTTTTGTGGCAAAGATCTCTGCCACATCCGTGTACGTTGTTTCTACAGAAACCGAATCAAAGTCCGCTTCCATAATGTCTGCCAGCGTTTTATGTTCTTCGTTGTAGTGTCGCTCGACCGCATCAACCGTCGCAATTCCGAGTAAATGGTTGGCGGCATTCGTGACCATCAGACTGTCGACTCTGTATCGTTTCATCATTTTTAATGCTTCAGCCAGTCCCCTCGTTGGTTTGGCAGTTACTACTTTCTCAATCATCAGGTCCGCGGCTGTTGGCTGCCCATTGGAGGCTTCCTCGAGTCTTTGCTCGCCAATAAATCCTTTCACAAAATCATCGGCAGGATGGCGCAGAATTTTTTCAGGAGTATCAAACTGAATGATTCTTCCTTCTCTCATGATGGCAATCCTGTCAGCGATCTTTAGTGCCTCATCCATATCATGGGTTACAAACACAATGGTCTTTTGAATGGCATCCTGCAGCTTGATCAATTCATCCTGAAGCTGCTCCCTGCTGATGGGATCAAGTGCACTGAAGGGTTCGTCCATTAAAATGACAGGTGGTTCGGCCGCAAGCGCCCTGATGACCCCGATCCTTTGTTGCTGCCCGCCGCTCAGCTCTGCGGGGAATCTGTCTCGGAACGTCTCGGGATCGAGCCCCACCAGGTTCAAAAGCTCATCCACCTTTCCCTCATACTCTTCTTTTTTCCATCCCTTCAGCCTGGGTACGAGCGATATATTTTCACCAATGGTCATATGCGGCAGCAAACCGATTTGCTGGATAACATAGCCTATGTTCCTGCGAAGCTGAACCGGGTCCTTTTCTGAAATATCTTCTCCGTTGATCATGATGCTTCCGCCCGTTGGTTCAATCAGACGGTTGATCATTTTCATTGTCGTGGTTTTTCCGCAGCCACTGGGCCCGATCAGAGCAACGAGTTCACCCTTTTCAATATGGAACTCTATGTTTTTTAAAGCTTGAAACCCATCGGGATATGTTTTTTCCACATTTTTAAACGTAATCATAAGCCACCCCTTCTTTCGTTTATATCTCTTTTGTCCTATGTATGTTTCCCTAAATCGTCAAGCAAGAAACCAAGTTAGCAAGCAAACCGCCAGACAATAAAAAAAGCAGCCCCTTCACTTGCAAAAGGACCGCTTTGATATTAAATAGTATTCGCAGCGTTCTCGTCATTTTTGAACTGTTTCATTTTAAATGCGAAGAACAGAAGAGTAGCTGCAAGCATTGGCACCATAAAGTAGCCCAATATAATGGCATTTTGCCACATCAGGCTGTAATCTCCGGTAGTGATGACTGTCCTTAATCCTGCGATCGAATAAGACATCGGCATAAAGGAATGAACCGTCTGTAAAGAAGAAGGAATCATTTCAGTCGGGAACGTACCTCCGCTCGACGTCAATTGGAAAATCAGCATCAGGATGACGATAAATCTTCCCGGATTCCCCATAGTAGATACCAGAAACTGTATGATCGCCATGAACGTTAAACTGATGATGATACTGAAGACAATAAACCTTCCTGTGCTCTGTACGTCCAAATCCAGTCCTTTGAGCAGGATGAAGTCCGCAATGAATGCCTGTATAATTCCTGTTACCGCCATAAAAGCGTATTTGCTTAAGAACCAGCTGAAGGCGTTTTTAGGCTTAACCGCAGGTTCAACCAGCGGAAAGACAATGGTTAGCATGAGTGCCCCTACAAAAAGACCAAGGGACAAGAAGTAAGGAGCCAGACCTGTACCATAGGTCATATCCTTTACAGTACTTGCGTTAAGGGTTTTTACCGGATTGGATATCATTTTGATCTCATCGTCAGTAGCTTTCGCTTTTCCGGCTTTATCCGCTGCCTTGTGAAGTTCGCCGGCAAGCTCCTTATTGCCCGAATGGATGGAATCCACTCCGGATGCCAGGTCTCTAGCGCCTTTATTCAACTCCTGGGCTCCTGCACTTAGTTTCCCTGAACCGTCTTTGGCACTTTGAAGACCTTGGGTTAAATCGATGCTTCCTTGTGCCAATTTGGATTGCCCTTCGTTCAGTCTACCCACATTCTCAACCAGTGCAGGCCATCCTTTCGCCAGACTGCCTGTCCCTTCACTTACTTGTGCAGAACCGGCTGCTATTTGATCGGCTCCATTTTTTGCTTCACCAATTTTGGACATAAAGGTTTTTGTGCCGTTCAGCAGTTTTTGCTGGCCTGCTGCGAGCTGATCAATGCCATCCACTAATTTTTTCTGGCCGGTATGAATAGCCCGGACACCTTGCTGAAACAATGACTGTCCTTGTTGAAGCTGATTCGCGCCTGCTGACAGCTCATTTGCTCCTTCTTTAAGAGGAAGCGCACCGTCCGCAACTTTTTGGGTTCCCTGACTCACCTGTTTACTGCCTGCTTCAAGAGCCGCAACCCTTGCCAGGATTTCTGCTTTTGGCATATCCGGATTCTTTTCTAAATCGGCTTTTAAGGATGAAAGACCATCGCTTACTATCGCTGCTCCTGCAGCCGTTTGGTCGGCACCGTCTTTAAGTGAAGATGCACCTGCTGAAAGTTCACCAGCACCTTTCTTTAAACGTTCTGCGCCAGCCAGCAGATCTTCTCCTTTTTCATCAAGCGTTGCGGAACCCGCATAAGCCGCTTGAGCACCAGATTTCAGCTCGTCTGCCCCCTGGGCGGATTGCTCCTGGCCGGATGTGATTTGACTTCCTTTTTCGTTTAACTCACCCAAGCCTGCAGCAAGACGATTTGTACCCTGGGTAAGCTGCTCCGCTCCGTTATTCAGCTTCTCGATATCAGAGGTTTGCTGCTTCATTCCTGAATACAGCTTTTCTGTGCCGTCCTTGGAAGCCTTCAACCCTGATGACAGCTGGGAAGAACCTCCCTCCAATTCTCCAAGTCCGCTTTCAAGATCTTTTGTTTTATTGGACAGGGTTTCTGTGCCTTTCGCCAAATCGTGCGAACCCGTGGAGGCTTTTGAAGAGCCCTGTGCCAGTTTTCCTGCTCCATCAGAAGCTTTCTTAAACCCATTTCCCATTTCATCTATCTTATCAAATATAACGCTGGTATAGGTTTTGGAGATTTGGTTGGACAGCTTGTTTTCTAGCTGTTGTACCCCTTTTTGACCAATTTGGGATGCCAGATAGTTATATCCCGAATTGGTTTTGTATGTTAATTGCAGCTTGTCCGGATGAGGATCCATTGCTGTCTTGGCTTTTTTTGAAAAATTGTCCGGAACCTCAATTACTGCATAATACTTATTCTCTTTAAGTCCGTTTTCCGCTTGTTTTCTTCCTACAAACTCCCATTTAAAATCGGGATTATCCTTTAATTCCTTGACGAGGTCATCCCCAATCTCGAGTTTTTCTCCATCCATTACAGCACCTTTGTCCTCGTTTACAACAGCGACAGGCAGCTGATCGGTATGGGAATAAGGATCCCAAAAGGCCCATAGATAGATGCCGGCATAAAGAATAGGAATAAATAAAATAGCCGCCACTGGTATCAGTAATTTCGGATTGCGCAGGACGGAATGAAATTGTTTCCAAACCATGTGTTCTCACCCATTTCTTTCAGTTAATACATAATGACTATTTTAGTCATATGGTCATTTTCGTTTAAAAAAAAAGAGATCTTTTAAAAAGATCGCTGCAAAACTGACTAAAATCAAAAATTGGTCATTACTAAAAATACCACGAGTTTATCCGGTTTGCAACTGTTACTTTCTTAAACCGGTAATGAGGATATTTTCAAAGATGTCGGCGATTTCTTCCTTGCTTAACGGCTTGTGCTCCATTTCCCAGTCAAATACAAGTGATACATACATCTTTAACATGACATAGGAAGTAATTTCTGTATTACATTTCTTAATTTCACCTTTTTCGATTGCCTTTTCAAGCTCTTGCCTGATGAATGACATCACCGCTGCTTCCAGCATGTTGCTTGCCTCTTTTACAGCAGGAGTATTCATCTCTCTGCCTTCCTGCGAAATTTTGATGGCAAGCTTGTGAGACTTGCGAAAGTCAAGAACGCCATAGAGGGCAGCATGAAGGTTTTCATGAAATGGGCGTTCTTGCCGGATCGCCTCCACCGCTACATGTTTAATTTGCTGAACAAGGTCTGATACAATTTCTTTAAAAAGCTCCTCTTTGTTCTCAAAAAAAGTATAAATCGTTCCCTTTCCAACATTGGCAATTTTCGCTACCTGGTCCATTGTGGTTGCCTTGTAACCAAACAATGTAAAAGACTTTGCAGCAGCTTCTAAGATATTTTGTCTACGATCAACCATGGGCACATTTCCTTTCACTGACCATTTTTTAGAACTGGTCAATTCCTCACTTTACCATGTAACCGATCTTTATACAAGATTCATTTAAGGAGAAGAAACAGGCAATGTAAGCAAGACTCTCGTTCCCTCCAGGGGTTTGCTTTCAAATTGTACACTGCCTCCGATTTCCCTGATCAGCCGGTTAATAATCATGGTTCCGAGGCCAGTACCTTTTGTTTTTGTCGTGTAAAAGGGCAAACCGATATTTTGAAGCTCTTCTTCCGTCATTCCTTTGCCATTATCCTCAATGACAAGCGTAACGGAGTTTTTTGAAGAAGAGTGCTTATAGATATCAATCTTTCCTTCTTTCCCCTCTGTGGCCTCGATGGCATTTTTTATAATATTAATCAAACACTGCTTGATATGCTGGGAATCTCCGACAATCTGGTAAGGCTGCTCTGTTTCTTTATAGTGAATAGAAGCACTATGCAAAGCACCATATGGAGTAATGAGCGCCAGCGTATCATGAACCACTTCATTCATGGAAAGAACCGTCAGCTCCGGAGCGGAAGGTCTGACCAGCGTAAGATAATCCGTAATAATTTTATTTGTACGGTCAAGTTCTCCCAAAATAAGCGGTGAAAATTCCTTGAGTTTCTTATCCTCCGTGTCTTCCGCTAAAAACTGAATCAGTCCCCGCACCGTGGTCATCGGATTTCTCACTTCATGGGCAATAGCTGCAGCCATTTGCCCCACGACCGACAGTTTATCAAGGTAAACGGTTTCTTCCAGTCTCATGTTCACCGCAGTCAGTCTTTCAATCAACAAAATAGTAGAGAAAAAAGAAATATGAAAAGAGATAAAATACACCCAGTAAAAATCAACAGGAAAAAGTTTAACCGGTTATTGATGATCATCATATAAATGACCGTATAAATGGAAGCAATCACGATGCCTGCTTTCCATTTCTTTTTGTTCTCTGTAAAAAATCCCTTGTAGGCTGCCGCAATAACGAATGCGATCAATGCCAGCCCTACACCAACCATTGCAAAATTCCCGCCAATAAACAAGCGTGCTGCACAGACAAACAAGGTACAAATAACTCCCGGGATCAGTCCTCCGTATAAGGTGGCCACCATAATTGGAACGTTTCGTAAATCGAAGACAGAATCCTGAAGCGTCTGGATTGGATAGACCATGCAAAGCAGAGCACATGCACTCGCGATCATGCCATAAATGCCTTTCATGCGAAGGGTAAACTCCCGCCTGATCATAAATGGAATCAGCGTGTTGGCTAAATAGGTCAATGAAAACACAATCGCAATATTCACAAACAATGGCTGTAAAAAGTCCCTCATTTTATTAAATCTCCTTCAAAAATCCCTATACCCCTATAGAATTATACTGAAATAACCGTTTAAAAGCGAGAGACACCGGCAATGCTGGAAAAAAATAAAAAAGCGGCAGGCGCTAATGGGCCGACCGCAAATTTTTAACAATATGCATTACTGCTTTTTCAGCTGAAGCCACACAATCGGGAAGCCCCACCCCTTCATAGGAAGCACCGGCCGCATAAACACCGGGAAAATGCTCAGAAAGGTTGGCCTGCAGCCTTTCCCATTGCTGCTTATGGTTGACTTCATATTGGGGCATGGATTGAATCCAGCGGGACACATAATAAAATTCCGGTTCAGCGGCAATATCCATGATGATATTTAAATCCTTCAATACGGTTTTCAATATCATCTCATCCGACTCAAAAACAATATCCTGATTGTTGGCCCGACCCACATAACAACGCAGCAGCACCATTCCTTCAGGAGTAGTATGCGGCCATTTCCGATGGGTCCACGTGCATGCGGTAATCGTTGTCGGCTCTTTTCTGGAGATAACAAACCCTGTTCCGTTAATATCCGTTTTCAATGCTGAAGCAGGAAAAGCCATCGCTACTGTTGCTACAGAGGTAGATGGGGTTGCATGGAATCCATCTACTCTCAATTGTTCCGGAAGCAGATGTTTAGTCACCGAATAAGGAGAAGCCAAAATCACAGCATCCGCATGTGTGTTGGTTCCATCCTCCAAATCGATCCGGTATCTGCCTGCTTCTTCCCTTGCCACGCCTGACACCTTTTTATTTTTCCAAATGCTTTCCGGTTCCAGTTGTTCCTCAATTCTTTCCACAAGCGATTCAAGCCCGGAAGACAGCGTGAGAAACTGCCCTTTTTTCTTTCCATACGCACCCGGACGGTCGGACGGCTTCGGAATGTTTTGTTTCATACCAAGAATAAGACTTCTTGATTTTTTTTCAACATCCTGAAACTGCGGAAATGTCGATTGCAGACTCAGCCGGTCGATGTCGCCGGCATAAATGCCCGAAAGCAAAGGTTCGATCAAATTCTCCACCACTTGGTCACCCAGCCTTCTCCTGAAAAAGTGGCCGACCGAAATGTCGGTGTCTGCTTCTTCACGCCGTGGAAGAACGAGATCAAGCGCGGCCCTGGCTTTGCCAGCCGGAGAAAACAATTTGGTTTTAATAAAGGGACCGACTTTCGTAGGAACACCCATAACCGCGCCTTCGGGAATGCGATGAAGAGCCCCCCCGGACATCACATAAGCTTGTCCGGTTTCATTGTTGACCAGTTTGTCAGCTAGTCCTGCCTGCTCAATCAAACGTGTCATGCTTTTTTTCCGCCCAAGGTAGGAGTCCGGCCCCCGTTCGATCACAAACCCTTCGCGATGAATGGTTTTGATCTTTCCGCCAAGCCGGCTTGAAGCTTCAATCAATGTATAGGTTACCGGAAGGCCTTTTTCCTTCTCTTGCTGCAGGTAGAAGGCTGCCGTCAGGCCGGTTATTCCGCCGCCAATTATTACCACATGCTGCCGTTTGGGCATGATTATCACTTTCCTTCTTGGGTTAAAGCTTCTGATACAACATCAGCGAGTGCGCCAATAAATTCATCCTTGGCATTCGGCATTGCCGGGCGGTAATAATTTACGCCCAGTTCTTCGGTTACAACCTTGCATTCATAATCATTATCAAACAAAACCTCGAGGTGATCAGCAACAAAGCCGACCGGGCAATACACATAGGATGTATATCCATGTTCTTTATATAAATCTCTTGTCAAATCCTGTACATCGGGACCGATCCAGGGTTCAGGCGTATTTCCCGCACTTTGCCAGCCGATTGTATAATGAGGAATTCCAGCTTTGACCGCGATCAAGTCTGCTGTTTCTTTTAGCTGATCGGGATAAGGGTCTCCCATTTTCAAAATCCGTTCAGGCAGGCTGTGGGCTGAAAAGATAACGACTGTTTTTTCTTTTTCGGCCGATGGAATCCCGCCCATGACCTTATTAATCTCCGTTACCCAATAGTCTATAAATTTCGGATGATCATACCACTGGTCAATTGAGGTCAGTTGAATACCAACGTTCTCTGCCTCTTCAGCGGCACGCCCATTATAGGATTTCACACTGAAGGTGGAATAGTGCGGGGCAAGAACGATGGATACCGCTTCCGTTATTCCGTCTTCCTTCATTTGCTTTACCGCATCCTCAATGAAGGGATCAATGTGCTTCAAGCCTAAATAACTTTTAAATTCCACATCACTAAAGCGGCGGTTCAGCTCCTCTTCCAGCCTCAAAGCCTGTTCCTCTGTAATTTTGGCCAGCGGGGATATTCCCCCAATCATCTCATACCGGTGTGTGAGATCCTGAAGCTGTTCTTCGGATGGCTTCCTTCCGCGGCGAATGTGAGTATAGTAGGATTCTACTTCATCAAGGCTTCGTGGTGTGCCGTAAGCCATGACAAGCAATCCCATTTTTCGTTTTCCCATTTGTGTCACCCCAATTTTTCAGAAGAGTAGTCGTGTATAAAAGCGGTCAGCCGCTGCAATGTTTCTACCTGTACCTGAGGGAAAATCCCTTTCCCTACATTAAAGATGAACCCTGGCTCTTCCATTCCTTCGTCGAGGATTCGCTTGGCTTTTTCCTCAATAACCTTCCACGGAGCCAGCAAGATGGAAGGATCCAGATTGCCCTGAAGCGCTTTGGTCACTCCCATTTCTCTTGCTTCCCTTGGAGACGTTCTCCAATCCAGCCCAATCACATCGATAGGCAGGTCATTCCAATCCTGCAGAAGATGGCGTGCCCCGGTTCCATAAAGAATGAGCGGAACTCCTTCGGTGCGCAGTTCAGAAAAGATACGGTTCATCACCGGCTTGATGTAATGTCTGAAGTCTTCGGCGTTCAGGGCACCTACCCATGAATCGAAGATCTGGAACGCCTGTGCACCTGAAGCAATCTGTGCTTTTGCATAGGCAATCGTCATGTCACCCAGTTTGTCCATCAGCAAAAACCAGGCTTCCGGATCTGAATACATGAATGCTTTTGTATGATGGTAATCCCTTGATGGGCCTCCTTCAATCATATAGCTTGCGATCGTGAACGGAGCCCCTGCAAAAGTAATTAACGGCACCTCGAGCTGCTGGCGGAGAAGCTGGATCGTTTCCAGAACATAAGGAACATCCTTTTGCGGTTCAATTATACCCAATTTCTCAACATCTTCCATCGTCCGGACCGGTGCATCAATCACCGGGCCGATGCCGGTCTTGATCTCAACATTTACTCCAAGAGCGGGAACAGGAGACATAATGTCTTTATAGAGGATGGCCGCATCAACACCGTGCTGATCAACGGGCAATTTAGTAACCTGGGCACAAAGCTCCGGGCGGTGAGTAATGTCAAAAAGCGAATATCTTTCTTTCAGTTTTCGGTATTCCGGTTGAGATCGCCCTGCCTGGCGCATATACCATACCGGTACAAAACTGTTTTCCTCTTTTCGACAGGCTTTTAAAAACTCCTCATTCATCATCAACATCAACACACCTTTCTGCTTTGAAGCAAAAGCCCGATCCACACTTTCCCTGCTTTGTGTCCCGACCTATTATGAATTCCTTTAATATGATGATTAGGAACCCGTTCGCTCCATTATCCATAAAACATTGTAAAAGAATTCACAATAAATGTATAGCGTACCGATTTAAATGTCATGAATTCGACAAGCGGCCACGGACGAATGTCATTTACAGCCGGTAAAAATTTAACGGAACAGATCAAGCGCAACAGAATTGGAAGGTTCACCCTCCTGATCGGTTTGCGGATTCAGGGGCACCACGTAGAATTTAGGCAGGGTGAACAGATATCGTCCTGAAACGGTATAAGAGCCCTTTCCGGTTACTGTATCGACATGGGTGGATTCCCCGTCTTTTATTGCGTAAATCTTATACTGGAGACGTTCATCGTCAGATGGCGTCCAGGAAAGTTTAATTCCAGGCACACCGAAACTCCCAAGAGCAAAGTTGGCTTTCAAATCACTGATTTTGATCAAATCCACTGGTGGATCGAGTTCTTTCACACCTTTTGGTTTCTTGAACGCCAGCCCCCGTTGAGACGGCATCTGGGAGATCACATCTTTAAAAAGCAGCGTCGCTTTTTCACTTGATGTGTTCAGGTAGCTTTCGTTTGTGGTTCTGTCATATCCAATCCATGCGGCTCCTACCACTTTGGGCGTGTACCCGACAAACCAGGCATCTTTGTTTGCATGAGGAACTCCTTCATAATTCGTCGTACCAGTTTTGCCCGCCAATTCTGTGCCGGCGTTTCCGGATTTTCCGGTCCCTTTTTCAACCACCTGCTGAAGCATGCGGGTCATATACCATGCGGTTTGTTTTTTAAATACTTTCTTTTCTTTATGGCTGGCCTTTCCGACAAGCTCTCCGTTCCGGTCATAGATTTTGGCAATCGCATACGGTTTGACCGTCTTCCCTTCCCGGGCAAACGACCGGTAGGCGGCCATCATCTGATAGGGTGATACACCGTTGTCCAGACCGCCAAGCGCAATACCGAGCCCTTTGTCCGGGATGTCCATGCCAAGCTTCTTCAGTGCTGCTTTAGACTGGTCGATGCCCAGCTCATTGAGAAGCCATACCGCTGGAGCATTGATTGAATCCCTTATGGCCTCGGCCATGGATACTTTGCCGCGGTATTTTCCGTCATAGTTTTTGGGCGCATAGCCTTTGTAGCTAAGCTGCTCGTCTTTAAGCATCGAATACGGTTTGTACGCCTTGGTTTCCAGAGCTGGCGCATAAACCGCAAGCGGTTTGAAGGCAGAACCCGGCTGGCGATTAACATTCACCCGGTTAAGGCCTTCTCTTAAATATCCTCTTCCTCCCTGGGCAGCAATGATACCGCCCGTGTCGGCGTCCATCATCACCATTGCGCCTTCAGGCGGCTCTTTCCCCGTTCCGACAAAATAGTCAGGTTTTAAAAAGGTTTGATACAGGGTTTCCTGTGTGGCTTTTTGCAGCGGCACGACAACTTTATAGCCGCCTTTGCGCATTTCCTCGCGTGAAAGATGATATCTGTCCTTTGCTTCATCAAGCACCATATCAATATAGGTGGTCAGGGCCGGATTTCGTTCTTCTTTATGAAGATTCAGAGAGATTGTTTTGCCCTTCGCTCTTACCGCCTGTTCAGCCGTAATGAAATGATGCTTGGCCATCAAATCCAACACAAGGTCCCTTCTTTTTTTACTGGCCTCGCGATGCTCAATCGGTGAATAGTAGCTTGGTGCTTTTGGCATTCCTGCAAGCATAGCCCCTTCTTCAAGCGTCAGATCACTCACATCTTTATTAAAATAGAATTTGGAAGCGGCCTGAATTCCATAAGCACCATGCCCAAAATAAATTTGGTTAAGGTACATTTCCAAAATTTTATCTTTGCTGTATTTTCTTTCAAGATTAATAGCGATGACAGCCTCTTTCGTTTTTCGGAGCAGTGATTTTTCATGGGAAAGAAAAACGTTCTTTGCCAGCTGCTGAGTAATCGTGCTTCCTCCCTCTACTTTATGCCCCGCGGCAATATCCCGGTAAACGGCACGGGCGATGGAGCGAAAATCAAGGCCATGGTGCTCATAGAATCTCGTATCTTCCACCGACACAAATGCATCTTTCACCTCATCCGGTATCTCTTTCCCGGATACCAGCTCCCGGTTTTCAGAATAGATCCTTGTAATGGTATTCCCCTTCATATCCACCAGTTTTGAAGCAGAGTTCATGACGAGGTCTTTCTCATCCACCACATAATCCCCGGCCATGAGTATAAATAAATAGCCCATAAATCCCGCTATAAAAATCCCGATTAATAAACCAATACCTAGCATTCCATTTTTAAACACGCCATGTACCTCTCTTTATGACAAAGTTTCCCTATCAACGTGCCATCCTGATTGCTTATTTTACTATATTATTACAGATTACGCGAAAAGAAGGATAAATCACATAATACTGCAGACGCTATTCATTAACTTAACACTCGTTTATTATTTGCATTCAGCGGGTAATTCATGAATTAGAAGCTTTCTTCCCACTACTATCTGACCAAAAAGGAGCGGTTATATATGAAGCTATTTATCACTTACGGAACACAGCATTATCTAGAAAAACTGCCGGAAGCCTCTCATGAACATGCCATCCTGCTTGAAAGCGGAGGAGATGCGGCATTATTAGCGGAAAACGAGGAAACCAATCCTTTTGAAGAAGGACATTCATATGAAATCCTGAATTCACGCGGAAACCTGAAAAATGGTTCATTTGCCGTGTTGAACCACATCCAGGTAACCGATGAAGGACGTGCCCTCTTTGAGGAACGATTCCACCAGAGAGCCGGCCTTGTAGAAAAGGAACCCGGCTTTGCAGCGATTCGCGTATTGCGGCCAGACAAAAATGACCCTTATATCATATTGACGTTATGGGAGTCCCAATCAGACTTTATCAATTGGCAGCAATCCTCCGCCTATGCGGAAGCCCACAAGGACAGGGGCACAGGTGGCGGTCTTCCACAAACCTTGTTTTCCGGACCATCGTATGTAAAGCAATACCGAGTACTTTCCTAAAAAAAGCATATACATTCATTCATCTAAGCCTGCAGGCATCCGTAAGCTGTGCAGGTTTTTCCTTATGAGAAATAAATTCTGGAAGATATGATAAATCTATAGGAGCGTGCGAATACTTTTAGGAGATGAGGAGGGGTTCATATGAAAAAAGCAGCAATTATCCTGAATCCGTATGCGGGCAACAAACAGCTCGTTGACAATATAGATTATGTGGTAAAAAAAATAGAAGAAGGCTACAGCGAGGTTATTCTCCACAAAACAAAGGAAGAAGGAGACGGCGGAAGATTTCTGGCAGAGATTGCTGACGATGTGGATCTGATTATCGGAGCCGGTGGAGACGGGACGATCCACGAACTTGTCAACGCTCTTTGCCCTCTTGAAAACCGTCCAACCTTCGCCATATTGCCCGGAGGCACATGCAACGATTTTTCAAGGGCCATTGGCATGGATCAGGACCCTTTTAAGGCCGTGGATCAAATTCTCGAGAACAGAATCGAAAAACTGGATGTCGGCCATTGCAGCACAAACTACTTCCTTAACTTTTGGGGAATCGGCTTAATCACTCAAGTCTCTGCGAATATTGACAGCCAGGTTAAGGACCGGTTTGGGCGCTTGTCCTACTACCTTTCAACTGCTCAAACGGTGAAGAATTATGAATCGTTTCACCTCGAAATTGATAGCCCTGACTTCAACTATAGCGGAGATGCCTCCATGCTCATTGTCGGAAACGGACCGTTCACCGGAGGCATTAGAGCGTTCTTTCCTGACACGGACATTCAGGACGGGAAGTTTGACATCCTGATTGTCAAAGAGCCTTCGCTACGGTTAATCCTGGATGCGGTTCAATCCAAATTACTGAACACCACACCTGCCAATAAAGACCTGCTTTACTATAAAACCAGTTCACTATCCGTTACCGCCACACCCGACCAATTGATTGACTGTGACGGGGAACGTAATGCACGAACGCCGGCAACACTCGAAAACTTGAAGAACTACTTGTCCGTTATCGTCGGCCAATTCCCGGTTTGATTCTGTTGTCCTTAAGAGTTACGCCGTTTATAAAAATAAACGGCTTCAAGTGCAGCTACACATAAAAGAAGCCATACGAGACCAGCAGAATAACCGGCAACCACATCTGATGGATAGTGGACACCAAGATATATTCGGCTAATTCCAATCAAAATGATCACAATTCCGAAAAGAAAGCCCCAGAAGAATTTAATGCCGGTCTTTCTTTTACTCCTGACTATCAAGTATCCCAGAAATCCATAATAAACTAAACTGCCCATCGCATGTCCGCTAGGAAAGCTGAAGCCCAAAGCTTCAACAATCGGATCTGTGTCGGGCCGTTTTCTTTGGAAGGCATTTTTCAGGATCAGGTTCAGCAAGCCTCCCCCGCCAACGGCAATTAGAAAAAAGAGCATTCCCCAAATATTTTTGCGTTTAAGCCATAGCCACAGCATTCCTGCTGCAACCAGAATCCCCAGCGCCAGTTTCGATCCGATTTCTGTAAATACAAGCATGACCCGGTCCATGGCCGGTGATGAATACGAACGAACCGCATCAATAATGACGGGATCAAACCCAAACGCTTCTTTTTCCAATACCTCCTCCGATAATTCGGCAAAAATCAAAAGGCAAGCTGTAGCCAGTCCAAAACCGGCCAGAAGCAAAAGCGTCGGGATGAGAGGAAAAGATACTTTTTTAATCAAACGTTTAATCATTGCGGCACCTCTTGCAAAAGAATAACTTATTAAACGAAAAAAAGCTGCCAAGGGTTTCAAAATGGCAGCTTTTTTTCTCTATTGTACAAGTTTAATGAGCATATGGGCCAGTTGGTGCTTCTGCTGATCATCTCCAACCTTCCAAAGCTCTTTCAGAAGATTTTCTTCCGCGTTGCGTGGGTCTTCTGATTGTGCGAGATGTTCAGCGACCTTTTGTGCCGCTTTGGCCAATGTTTCTTCATCCAGTCCCAATTTTTCGCCAAGCGCTACTCTTGTGTGGAGGTAAGATTTAAATTCTTCAAAATTGTGCAGAATTTCATCTTTTCGCTCATCACTGATGCGTTCAACGGTGTCATCGACCTTGTTGAGGTTTACTGTATCGTCTTTGTGCAAAATATGTTTTTCTTCATTGCCCATGGCCTTTTTCTCCTTTATCGATTTAATTTTGAAAGGATAGAGAGTGATTCTCGGTTAAACGCAGGAATATCATCCGGCTGTCTGCTTGTTACAAGATTTCCGCCGCAAACGACAACCTCTTCATCGACAAAGTTGGCGCCCGCATTCTTTAAGTCCACCTTGATGGAATTATAGCCCGTTACTTTGCGGTCCTTTAGCACGCCTGCCGTAATGAGCAGCTGAGGCCCATGGCAGATTGCAAAAATGGGCTTTCCGTTGTCTGCAAATTCTTTGGCAAAGCTGACAAAACGCTCATCATCTCTCAACTGGTCCGGAGAGAACCCTCCTGGGATAAACAGCGCATCAAAATCAGAAGGGCTGACCTCACCGATTCCTGCATCTGAGGTCACGGTTGCTTCCTGCTGTTTCCCTTTTAGTGTTTGTCCTTTTTCAAACCCGATTACCGTTACTTGGTGCCCTGCTTCCTTGTAAGCTTTGGCTGGATCGGTAAGTTCGACGTCCTCAAACAAGTTAGTTAATACAGTTGCAATTTTAGCCATCTGCAATCCTCTCCTCTTCAGTAATCTACACCCTTTAACATTTCCTTTTAACAAAAGAAGTAAACCCGTTTTTCTGGAGTTTATTACATGTTTAAATAGGGAAGTATATAGCTGAATGAATATTGGGAGGTAATGTATAAATGGAAAAAGATTTAGAAGTATTGATTGAAGGACTAAACGAAGACCTAGCCAACGAATATTCAGCGATCATTATGTACAACCATAATGCAGCCACTGTATCCGGAATTTTCCGCCAGGTTCTGAAACCGTTTTTCGAGTCTGAAATTGGTGACGAACAAGGACATGCCTTGTATCTTGCCGAGAAAATCAGCACGCTCGGCGGTACCCCAACTACCACTCCAAAAGAAGTAAAACAGGTAAATGATGTCCGCCAAATGCTGGAAGAAGCCCGCAATGCGGAGATTGATACCATCCGCCGTTATGAAGAGCGAAAAGAACAGGCGTCCAAGCTTAACATGACTGAATTGGTTGTGCAGCTGGAGGATATGATTGCGGATGAAACTAAACACAAAGAAGAAATGGATCGCTTGTTAAAAGATAATCGATTCTAAAAAACCAGGAAATGCGATAAAAAGCTGCTGCTTTCACCCATTGAGGAAAGCAGCAGCTTTTTTTAAAGCCAGCCTTTTTGTTTCAGTTCATTGACTGTACGAAGTCGAAAACAGTTTTTAGCCGTCTTTCCCAGCTCATCAAGAAAGCGGTAATTGGCAAAGGCGCCAACCACTGCACCAAAGCCCGGAACCATTTGCAGCATCTTCACCAAGTCAATGTGATCTCTGTAATCCTGTTGCAGTGTCTGCCAGTCAATCCCCCGCAAGTATTGCTGCTCCGTCGGGAAATCACCGGTGGTGTCCTCCCAGTTCAAAATCCGTTCAAGTAGATCCACCCGTTTAAACGGACTGCTGTAAGCCAGCTGAAAAATATAAAGAATGTAAAGCCGCTCCCGGTAATCCTTCACATCGAACCCGTATACCCCGGCAGCATCGAACAGAAATTTCATTTTAATACCCAAAAGGATAGGGAAATCGGCAAGCCCCAGCAGGAATCCGCCCGCTCCTGTACCTGCTCCTTCCACCGCTGCTGTGCGCCGGTAAGAAACGATCAAAGCATCCGCTGTTTCATCACTTTCCCTGAGACTGCGGGGAGGCAACGGCTGTTTTTTCGAAATATATCCCGACCCGATCAATGTCCCATGCACCATGCTTTTTATACTTTTCGTGATCATCAGATGCACCTTTTCCGGGAGCATGCTGTTGAACCGGTTCTGCAATTTTTTTGATGAGCGGTCCCAAAGAGAAGGCTCTTTTCTCATCTCTTGCTCCCACCTGTGAAGCTCTGCCAAAATTTCGGTTTCATACCTGCCCATGGACTCGCCTCTTTCATGAACTTCAGGGTTGTTTTATTCTACCTTACTCGCAAGAGCTGCTTTTTAGTATAGTATTCGGTAAACAACCAGACAAAAATAACAGCAAGAATGCCAGAAACCACTCCATTGGTCCATGTCCCCCCCATAGCAAGAAGGAAGGCTACGTAAAGAAAAGCCTGAATGAGCATCAGCAGGCGCAGCCATCTCTGGAATGCCTGAAAGCGCCATTGGTGCTTCACCGGATAAAGTTCAAACCAGACATTCCCCTTATGATGCTTATACAGAGGCAGAAGCTGTATCCCTGTAGCATGCAGAAAAAGAAGAACGAGGACGGTATGCCACCAGCCTTGTGGAATCCAGAAAAGAAACAGGCCTCCGATAAGAATCAGGCGAATATAAATGCCGAAATAATCGTTGGATCGGAAAAAGGTTTTTCGGTATAAACCGTCAAACGTGTGGCTGTGCCTGTAAGAAACTTTCGATAGCGAAGACAGCCAGGTTCGCGGCCGTACCCTTTGAGCCAGCTGCGGCACATCGGTAAACAGGTTGGCTACACGGTAAAGCTTCATCATCATTCCGTTTTCCACCTCCAGGAGATGCTCCCACTTGTAGCCATGAACCTTTTTTATATAGCCAAAAACAAAGTTCGATAAAACGTACATAATAGCAAGAACAGCGATCAAAAACACATAGGCCATCTGAAACAAAAGATATAGAAATACAGCATTAACGACCAGGCGGAGGAAAGTGTAATTCCTTCTGTTCCTGTGAAAGGGCAGCCGCTGCTCCTCCCACGATGTTTTGATGTTCCACAGCTTGGCAGCGAGCAAAAGAGCAATGGTAATCAGCATTTCAAACCCTCTGCCGGAAATATATTTCGAAAACAATGGTCCCAATGCCACAAAAACAAGAACCACAATAAACGATTGAACTACCATGGAATACCGGATGGAATGTCTGAAATACTCCTTCATTCGCGATTCAACCGGCAAAAGAAACACAAGGTCTCCTTTCCTTAAGAAGGTGCGGACCGGGCTTTTCGTAAGTAAATAGGCAAAAACAGCAATGAACAGCCATAGTGCCGGGAAATTTTCAGGAAGCTGTTTCAGAATACGGGCGTAATAGAAACTTCCGGTTACAAAAAGGATATACAAAGACAGCATGAATCCGCTGTTCCCAATCAGCCTGAAATACCGAAGCGCCAGGCTGAAATATTGATCCTTCCTCACCCGCCAAATTTTTGTGAAATCCATCATGGCCGCTTCCCTCTGCTAGCATGAATATAGATGTCATCCAGGGTGGCATCGGGGTTGCCCATCTGGCCTTTAAGCTCCTGAAGGGTTCCCTGCATCGCGATTTTGCCTTCATGCAGAATGATAAACCGGTCACAGTACCGTTCAGCCGTCGCAAGAATGTGCGTGGACATCAGGATTCCCGCCCCATTGTTTTTAAAGCTCTGCATAAGCTCCAAAAAAGAATGGATGCCAAGCGGATCAAGACCGACAAATGGCTCATCAACGATATAAAGTTCGGGCTCAACGAGAAAGGCACACAAAATCATTACCTTCTGGCGCATTCCTTTTGAAAAGTGGCCCGGAAACCATTTAATTTTGTTTTCCATATTAAATTCCGCCAACAGCGGCCGAACTCTCGTTAAAAAGGTCTGTTCTTCAAGCCCATAAGCCATCGCCGTCATTTCGAGATGCTCCCACAGGGTAAGCTCTTCATAAAGAATGGGTGTTTCCGGTATGTATGACAACTGTCCTCTATATTCTTCCGGTTCCTCCTGAAACGTTTTTCCGTTAATCTTTGTTGTTCCCCTGCTTGGCTCCATCAGCCCCAATACATGCTTAATCGTTGTACTTTTTCCTGCGCCGTTTAATCCGATCAACCCAACGATTTCATTGGCATGTACATCAAAGGAGACATCGTGCAGGACGGGCCTGTCGGGAGAATATCCCCCTGTTAAACCGGTAATTTCGAGAATTTTTTTCATATTCAATATCCCTTCTTTTGGACCTTTGTTTCTAGTTTGGTAAAAACGTTTCAATATTATTTCAACAAAAGCTGTCCTTTTGGTAACGAACAGCCTGCACTCCTGTCTGAATTCCTTTTCATCATACTATTTTTCGTTTTTGTTTTCCAACCGTGGCAATTTTTATGGATAAACTTCAACAGATCTGGCAACCCTAAAAAAGAAGAAGGCATCCCCCCTTCTTCAAGGGAGATTTCAGGTACTATATCACGATTTGAACAACCAAATTCAGGGAGATGATTCTCTTGGAAAAGATTATGGCTTACCCAGGCATATAATCCAATGGAATGAGGTGTTCGCTAAAAAATCGGAATGTATGTTTCCAGGTTCTCCTTTCTTCTCTAACCTCTATAGGAAAAGGGCTCTGCATACGCAGGGCTCTTTTTCTTATGTAAATTTCTAAATGTTCCAATAACATATGGTCCCAAGTTGTGCTAAAATGAGAAAAAACATTTGAGGTGATGGAATGAATCATGATGATCAATGCATTTTTTGTAAAATTGTAAAAGGTGAAATCCCTGCCTACAAGGTCTATGAGGATGAAAATGTAGTAGCGTTTTTGGATATCAGCCAGGTTACAAAGGGACACACCCTGGTAATCCCGAAATCTCATCACAAAGATGTGTTTGCCCTGCCGTCTGAGACAGCCGGAAAATTGTTCTCTGCTGTACCCCAAATCGCTACTGCAATTAAAGAAGCGTTTGACCCGATCGGTTTAAATGTGCTGAACAATAATGGCGAAGCAGCCGGACAATCTGTATTCCACTATCATGTACATATTATCCCGCGCTATGGGAAAGGTGATGGCTTCGGAGCTGTTTGGGAAACACATGATTACACCAAAGAACAATTTGAGGAAATATCAAACAATATAGCATCCCGTCTTTCCTGATCAATCCGATCACTGCCTGTCTAAAGGCAGTTTTTTATTTCACCAGAGGAGGAACTGCATTCATGAATCAAGTGTATAATTTCAACGCCGGTCCCGCTGCACTGCCGCGGGAAGTATTGGAAAAAGCGAAAGAAGAGCTTTTGGACTTTGAGGATACAGGAATCAGCATCATGGAGCACAGTCACCGCGGAAAGCATTATGAAGCGGTGCATGAGGAGGCAAAAAGCTTGTTAAAGGAGCTCTTATCCATCCCGAATGAGTATGAGATCCTATTTCTACAGGGCGGTGCAAGCCTGCAGTTTGCCATGATTCCCATGAATTTCATGAAACAAAACGAAAAGCCGGGCTACATCCTCACAGGGTCATGGTCAGAGAAAGCCCTGAAGGAAGCGAAAAAAATTGGGGAAGCTGATGAAATCGTGTCGGGGAAATCTTCCAACTATTCCTCCATCCCCGAAATCCCTTCTCTTTCTTCCGATGACTATACGTATGTACACGTGACAAGCAACAACACCATTTTCGGTACGCAATGGGCTTCGTTCGACAACCTTGAGCACCCTTTCTTGATCGCTGATATGTCCAGTGACATTCTCAGCAAACGATTCCCCGTTGAAAAGTTTGGAATGATCTATGCAGGCGCACAGAAGAATCTGGGGCCAGCTGGTGTTACCGTTGTTATTATGCGAAAAGATGTAGCGGACAAAGCAAATAAAGAACTTCCGACTATACTCTCTTATGAAACACATATCAAAAACCATTCGCTTTATAATACACCACCTACATTTTCAATCTACCTGCTAAAGCTGGTACTCGAGTGGGCAAAGGACCTGGGCGGTCTTGAAGAACTGGAAAGACGAAACAAGGAAAAAGCAAAGCTTATTTATGACGCTATTGATGAAAGCGGCGGCTTTTATACCGGCCATGCCGAAAAAGACAGCCGTTCTTTGATGAACATTACCTTCACCTTGCAAAACGAAGAGCTGACGAAGCAATTTTTAAAAGAGGCACAGGAGCAAGGATTCTCCGGACTTGCCGGACACCGTTCAGTTGGGGGATGCAGAGCTTCGGCTTATAATGCGGTTCCTTTGGAAGCCTGCAAGGCATTAAAGAAATTTATGAATGAGTTTCAGGAAAAACAAGGTAATTAGGGCTTGTTGCCTGTTCAACGCTTGTGAAATTTGTTAAAATAAGATGAACTTCTTTGCAGAGGGCACGAGAGCACCTATGAAGGAAGTAACTAGTTGAGTTGAGGAGAGATGAGATATGAAAACAAGATCTTTAGCAATAACTGCTGTACTTTTAGCATTGGGGTATGTCCTGCATGCCGTTATGCCCCCTTTATTTTTGGGCATGAGGCCTGACATGATGCTGACTATGCTATTTTTGACCATTATCATGTTCCCGGCGCTGTCTAATGTGATTGTCGCTGCACTGGCAACAGGGGTCATTACAGCCATCACAACCACTTTTCCAGGAGGACAGATTGCCAACCTGGTAGACAAACCAATCAGTGCACTCGTATTTCTGGCACTATTCCTGTTGATTTCCCGTATTAAACTAAATGCCTTGACCGCTGCGATTCTCACACTTGTCGGAACCATGGTGAGCGGGTCCATTTTCCTAGGAACAGCTCTACTCGTAGCCGGACTTCCCGGAACATTTTCAGCCCTGTTCCTCACAGTCGTTCTGCCGACAGCTGCTATTAACTGTGTGGTCATGTTTGTGATTTATCCTGTGGCAAACAGCGTGCGTAAACGTACAGCGCCGCAGAACAGCAAAGCGGTTGCAGCTCAAAATACAGCAAAAAAAGCATAACAAAAAAGGGCCGGTACCTGGAATTAAGGTGCCGGCTTTATTGTTTGCTCTTTTTCTTCCCATTCCATGTAGTGATCGATTTCTTCCTTGATTGTTTTGTATAAAAAAGCGAGTACAGCCGCATCATCCAATAATCCAATTCCCACCAGGAAGTCGGGAACCGCATCAATCGGGCTGACAAAGTAAAGCAGTGCTGCAACCACAAGCATCATTGATTTTTTGGATACTTCGCGGTACGTGCCGTCACGGTAATGCTTCACCAGCCGGATCAAGCTTCTCACCTGGGTAATCAGCTCGCGAAGGCCGCTGTTGTTCTGTGCGGTTTCAGTTTTCTTCTCCGCATTCGTGATCAGCTCGCCCGTTTGCTTATCATCATCGAGAATGACAGAAGCTTTGCTTTTCATTTTGTTAAAATAGTTGCCAATGGTGTGACGCTCCATAATACTAAACCCCTTCCTCTTGACTTGTTGTTATTATACCTTTATCTCCTTTATTTCTAACATAAAAAAGCCAATTCACAAAGAATCAGCTTTCCCCTTTTTTCGTTATTTTATGACAAATACAATCAAAAAAAGCAAAAGTCCGCTAATTCCCATAAGACCGACAAATAAAGCTTTTTTTCTTTGTCTAATAATCTGTGTGTTACGAAAAGAGTACTGGCGGGTAGTGTTTAATGAGTACAGCATACGTATAATCAGAAACAGTCCTGCAGCCAGAAAAAGCCAAGATATCCAGCTCATCTGTCCTCACCCCCTATTTAAGATATGCAGGCGCCTGTCCAAACATGCCGAAAAACATCGTTAAATATTTCTCATTTCGGGAAATTTTTTAATAGGAATTTTTCTTTAACAGCAAGAAAGTAATTAGTAAATATAAAAGAGGAGGAATTAATCATGGCTAAAACAAAATCTCTACTTTACGGTTTCGCGATCGGAACAATTATTACAGGTGCTACTGCGCTTCTCTCCGCTCCCAAATCGGGCAAGGACGTCAGACAGGATATTAGAAACGGGGCGGCCAAGCTGAAAGGCTCGGTTTCCAAAATGAAACAAAACAGCATCACATTGAGGGAAAAGGTGATGTTTATATCAAAGGAAGGCAAAGATGCCTTCAAGCAGGCATCGGCTGATCTGAAAAAGGACATCAGCCACTGGAAGGAAGAAGTCCAGCCCAACATGGAACATATTCAAGAGGGTGTAAAGGAAATCCAGGGAACCATTGAAGAGACAAAAAGCACCGTTGCAAAATAAAATTCACCAGGGATCTCCTAAAAAGGAGATTTCTTTTGTTACGGACGAAATCATCGTTGCTATCTTATCATACTTAAGTTTCGCGCCTTTATTACCAATTTTTCTTGCGTTTTTCAAAAATTTTACTTTCTTATTATAGGAAACACTGGCATAATGAGGAATAGATTGATGTTCTTATATGTTGTAATGGAGGGCATTTGGTATGGAAAAGGATAATTTAACGAGTTTAAAAGAAGCGATGATTTTCAGTCAGACATTCGCTCAAATCAGCAAGGCGCTATGGAAAAGCGTGGAAAAAGACTGGCAAAATTGGATCAAGGATTTTGGGTTAAACATAAATGAACACCATATTTTATGGATTGCTCATCATCTGGAAGGGGCAAGCATTTCCGATATCGCAAAGTTTGGTGTCATGCATGTTTCCACTGCATTCAATTTTTCGAAAAAGCTGGAAGAACAAGGATATCTGTCTTTTTCTAAAAGAGAAAACGACAAGCGGAATACATACATTCAATTGACAGATAAGGGTGAAGAACTGCTCTTAAAAACAATGGAAACGTATGATCCAGCCAAATTTGGTGTTTATACATCAGCACTGCCGATCAAGGACCTTTTTGGGAAGTTTCCCGAATTCCCTGAGATTATGAGCATGCTTCGAAATATTTATGGTGAGGATTTTATGACCATTTTTAACAAACTGGAAGAAAAAATAGAGGAAAGCCTTGAGGAGAAAACACCGAGCAATGTCATTCCGATGACTCCAGAGCTGGCCAGCGTTCATTCATAACGCCGTGCCAGTTCATAGAGTTTATCCATGAGTTCTGGATGAATTCCCTGGAGACGCAAAGCTTCGATGGTTTCTCCCGGCTTCAACTTTGAATTGAGCATTCCGGCGAAATGGAGAAGAAGAGGAAGGTATTGGACATAGCCGTTCTCCGTCTGAGCGGTGAAACGCCGGTGAAGTTCATTACACAATGAAAGGACATCTTCCACTTCTGCCTCGGTGAGGTGTTTTTCCATCACCAGTGTGTAGAAGGGATATGTCCTTAAATTAATCGATTGTACAGTCAGCCGGTTATAATACTCCAGCCGTTCAACACGTTCTTCAATCGTTTCCATCTTCATCCTGCTTTCTTTATCGTCGATCTATACTTTCTATTGTATAGCAAAGCCGCCTTTTTTGTAAGGCGGCTTTCTTGTTTTCTTCAAAATTTCTCCATATACTGCCTGCTTGTCTGCAATTACTTGCTCAATACATCGATGATAATTTCATCGTTTTTTAAATCCACTTTTTTTGCCTTTACTTCAATGTGTTTTTTCACCTTCATCTTTGTCAGCTGGACCTGGATCAGTTCCTCCTGCGGATAAACCTTAACCCACTTCGGCAGATCCACCGTATTGGATACCAAGGTGAGAACCTGTTCTCCCGGCAGATTCAGCCTTCCTACCCGGACATTCTTTTCATGAAGGACCAAATCACCGTTTTTCATGACTTCGGGATTGAGGTCCATCTGGTACATGATTTCCCGTCCAAACAAGTCTGCCTTACCGAGCAGTTTTACCTGATCGGTGAGCTCAGCTTTCATTTTCACACCTTTTTGGTCTTCGAGCTCTTTATTCATTAAAAAAGCAGCCTGCTCCTTGCCTGTATGTATGGTGAACAACTTTTTCCCTGCCGGCAGTGTATCATTGGCATTTTGATCAAAATTCTTCTCTCCTCCGGAAAACAGCAAAGAAACGACGATGATGAGCCCGATGACCACTAGAGCAGCCAAGGTCAAAAAGGCCCACTTCCATTTATTTATCATTTATATCCTCCATCCGTGCTTTTTTCTATTCTTATTCTCCAACTTTTGTTAAAGTAAGAATGGTAGCTTTTTATGGAGGTATTGTAACATGCCAGGATTAATATTTGTAATTCTTGCTCCTATATTTTTGTTCATCTTTAATGCCCTGACGAATGAACTCTGTGCAAAAAAATCCATTCCGGCTGAAAGCCAGCCCAATGTATTCCGTACAATCAATGTTTTAATCACATTGCTTTTAGTCAGTGCCTATGTAGAAAACATTTTTACATACTAACAAAGGGGATGGCATGCGCCTCCCCTCCGTGCTTCATTAGCAGAAACAAATACAGCCAATAATAATGAGTAGAATAATCAATACAACAATCAGCTCAAAGCCACCAGCTATACCGCTCATTGTTTACCTCCTCCGGCGAAAATCACCGGTTTACTACTGTAGTGCACGGCAGGTGCTTAGCACCAGCCTCCCCAACATACACATCCGACGATGATCAACAGAATAAACAACACAACGATTAACGCGAAGCCTCTTCCATGTGCGAAACCCATGATGCCACCTCCTTTATTTCTTACGGTATCCTATGCAGCCTATTCCCGTGGGGCCTAGGCGAATGCCTGAATTCGCGAAGATTTTTTAAACTCATGCCTACTCGTCCTTTTGGTTCCTTAGCATGCATAGCAGGTACAACCAATGATAATCAGCAAAATGAATAGAATAATCAGGAGTAAAAAGCTATGGCCCAATCCTGTACCGCACCCCATTCTAAATCTCCTCCTTTGGTCTTCTCCACATCATATAGTGATATGTCACGGTTTGATTAGACGAATGTCACGGTTTCCTAAAATTTCTTCTTCGCTTGCAAAGTAAATATGTGTAATTTTTCTCATAATTGTCATGATGCATAGTACTTTTTTGAATGTTTATGCTATAGTAGAAACAGTGAAAATATTACTCGAACAGTGGGAGTGTGTCAGATGAAAAAATGGTTAGTGTCCCTTGGACTTGCTGCCGGAGTTCTGTCGCTGTCTGCGTGCAACTCAGGTGCAGGATCAGAGAAAGTTGTGGAATCCAAAGCTGGAGACATCACCAAGGATCAATTCTACAATGAGCTTAAGGCCCAGTACGGCGATCAGGTTCTTAAGCAAATGGTAGATAACAAGCTTCTCGAAAAAAAGTACAAGGTTACAGATAAAGAAATTAACACCGAAATCGATAAAATCAAAAAAGAGCTGGGCGGCGACGACCAGTTTAAACAAGCGTTGGAGCAAAACGGCATCAAGAGTGAAAAAGACTTGAAAAAGCTTGTTAAAACCCAGCTGTTAAATAAAAAAGCGGCAACGGATGGCGTAAAAGTAAGCGATAAAGAAATGCAGAAGCTCTTCAATGACAAGTACAAAGAAGAAGTAAAAGCGAGCCACATTTTGGTGGATGATAAAAAGACAGCAGATGAAGTAAAGGCGAAGCTTGATAAAGGCGGAGATTTCAAAAAACTTGCTGAGCAATATTCCAAAGACCCAGGTTCTAAAACCAAAGGTGGAGAACTCGGCTACTTTGGCAAGGGCCAGATGGTTCCTGAGTTTGACCAGGTTGCATTCAAACTTAAGCCTGGACAAGTCAGCGATCCGATCAAGACCCAGTTCGGCTACCACATTATTAAAGTCGAAGACAAAAAGAGCAATAAGTTTGAAGATAAAAAGAAACAAATCAAGGAAGAATTGCAGCAGCAAAAAGCAAAATCAACTGACGAAGTCATTTCCAAGCTTCAGAAGGATGCAGACATCAAGATCAACGACAAAGATCTTAAGGATGCCCTTAAGAAGCAAGATACACAATTACCGCAGCAAACACAGTAATCCGGGTACAAACCCGTTCCGAGGATGGCTCATTTAAGAGTCTCCTCTTTTTGTTTCAACCACTCCTGCTCACTATAGATCAAAATAAAAAAAACCGGCCACTTGGCCGGTTTTTTATTCATTTACTGATTTGTTTCTCCGCTCCCGCTCTTCAGCGATCCGCTTCATGAAAACTTCCCCTTCTTGTTCGATCACCTTCAAGTCCAGTTTCTTTTGTTCAGATCCCAAGTTGTAACTGCGGTAGGCGCTGAATATAATGCCTGCCACCACAAAATAAACCCAAAATGGCGTAAGATCAAAGAAATACTGAATAGGAGCAAAAAATTGCTTTAAAACAAACAGAACAACCAGCAAAACGCCAAGACCCAGGGCTACATATCCTTTCATTTCCCTTCCTCCCATAGACAAGCTTCGTATTTCCATCTTATGAAAAGAGAAAGGAATATATGTCAACCTGATGGTCTTTTTATTAACCGGCCGATTGCGGAGCCACTGCCTCCTGTTTGTTTTCCGCCGCCCGTTTTTGATCATGGAGACGAAACATCACGTGGTACATAAAGGCACTGATTACCGTTAACACAAACAGAAGAAAGAACGTCCATCGAAAACCGATCCACAGCGTAAGCGGAATCGCCAATGGCGCAAGGCTGCGGCCGATTGAATAACGAAGTCCTGCTGCGGCGAAGTATTGACCGCGCATATGCTCCGGAGCAAGCTTGGAGATAAAGCTTTCCTGAATCCCAACCACCATGAGCTCCGCAGCGGTAAAGATCGCAATAGCCAATAACAGAAACCACAGAATCGTTGTATTCCCGTATAAAAGCATCGCCACTCCATATAAAAGAGAAGAAATTACAAACACATTCCCCTCTTTATATTTGTTCATCCACTTTGACATAAATACGGTGAACAAAGCGACCAACAGCCCGTTTGTCGAAACAATGTAGCCAAATGCCTTTTCACCGGTAAGTGAAAAGGACCAACTCCCAAGATGCAGAAGCGTTTGGGCAGGCACCTTTTCGGTCGTATAAACAGCAATCAATAAATCGAGCTGCATAAACGTCTGTGCCACTAGGATACCTGCAAGAATAAACAGCAGAAACAGCTTATCCTTTGCAATGACACGGTAGTCCTTAAGCTGATTGAGGACTACCTGGTTCCACTTTTTCGGACTTCCTGCCTGGTCCTCTGCAATCGGCTTTTTCTCCGGCACCGTTTCCCTGATATACTTTTGCAGTACAAAGGTCAGAATAATACCGACAATCGTACAGGCCAGCAGCAGCTCAAACCGGTAATCAAAGAAGAAAATACTGCCCAGCGCAGGGCCAAAAACCACTGATATGTTGATACTTGTATAAAAAACAGCAAATACTTCACTGCGGTTCTTTTCAGGTACAACATCTGCAATCATCGCATGGCTGGCAGGCCAGTACAATGAACCGAATAATCCTAAAGCGGTAAACGCCAAAAAGGTTAATACCGGTGAATCCAGCCATGGAGAATTGGCAAGTGCAAAAACGGCAAAGGACACCGCTTGGCCCGCACCGGCGATTACCATCATTCTTTTTCTGCCAAACGTATCCGCACAATAGCCGCCAACCAGATTGGTAACAACGCCGACAAGCTGGGAAGCCACCAAAAGCATCCCTGCCTGTTCTTTTCCAAGTTGATCCGAAAAATAAATCGCCATGTACGGGAAAAACATCCAAAATAATAAATTAATAACAAACTCGCCAAGCAGGCGGACCTTTATGTTTCTGTCCCAATCTTTCCATTTCATTCCCATCACACTCTTTTCATCGTTTAAAATCCATTACAAATTCTCCCAGTCTCTTGAGGGAAGGGCAGGAAAGCATAAAAAAGCCTGCAGCTGCGCAATTCCACGTCAACTACAGGCTTCACCGTACGTTTTAGAAGGCCGTGAGCTGACAGATAAACCAACACTCAAGAGAAAGGGTCATAACTGAATAAATCAATACTGTACATGAAAAACGCAAAGAAACTGATGTTCTTTTTGGCCATCATGGTACATGGGTTGATTTACTCAGTTATTTAGCAGACACCTTTACTTGAACAATGGGTTTCATCTGTCATAGCCTCCATCTCATTAATCTCTCTTACAATTTACCATATTCCCCCGCTTTAAGACAATTACTTTTTTACCAATTCCTGTTCAAAAAGCGGTTTGTAGAGGCTTCTGTTCTCCAGAGGAAAAATCTTTTCCGTGAATTCCCCTGGTTCCACTTTGCCCAGTGCACGGTCCATCATGTTGATTTTCGCATCAAAGTTATCGATCATATGAAGGATTTCTGCTTCCCGGATCATTGGGGCCTTGGGGCTGCCCCACTCCGGCTTGCTGTGATGGCTAAGCACCAGGTGCTGAAGGACCGTCACTTCTTCTCCTTCAATATCGAGCTCTTTGGCGATAATCCCAATTTCGTTGACCATAATGGAGATATGTCCAAGAAGCTTGCCTTCGAGTGTATAATTTGCCGCCACAGGCCCGGAAAGCTCGATGACTTTTCCAAGGTCATGCAGAATAATGCCAGAGTACAGCAAATCGGTGTTCAATGATGGATAGAGGCTTGCAATCCCTCTTGCCAAATCAAGCATGGAGACCACATGATAGGCGAGGCCCGAAACAAACTCATGATGATTTTTCACGGCTGCAGGATACTTCAGAAAGTCTTCCTGATACTTTTTCAGAAGGTGCCTCGTAATCCTTTGGATATTGGGATTTTGCATATCAAAGATGTATTGCGTGATTTTTTCCATCATCACATCTTCTGAAAGCGGAGCCGTTTCCACAAAGTCTCCGATTTTTACGCCGTCCATATCATTAGTGGGACGGATGTGCTTCAGTTTCAGCTGAAGCTTGCCTCTGTAGCTGCTCATCTCCCCTATGATCTTGATCAGTGCCTGGGGAACATACTGCTGCTCGTCTTCGGGAGAGCAGTCCCATAATTTTGCTTCAATATCTCCCGTCTGGTCCTGAAGCGTTAAGTTTAAAAATGGCTTTCCGTTACTGGCAGTTGATTTCGAGGAAGATTTAATCATCAGATAGGAATCTATCATCTCTCCCACTTTATAATGGGCCAAACCTTTTTTCATATGCGCACCTCATCTTTTAATAAGTATAGTAGTCTATGACAGCCTGTCTTTGGGCAGAATGACTTCAAATAAAATGCCGTCATCGACATTGGTTACCTTTGGTTTCCCTCCGTGCAGCTCCGCAATCCGGTTCACAATCGCCAGGCCAAGGCCGAATTGTCCTTTATTGCCTTTGCGGAACGGCAGGAAAAGCGTTTCGCGGTCACGATCGGATAGTTGCTCCCCATCATTCCAAACGCCAAGGGCAATGTTGATGCCTTCTTCTTTTGCCGATAAAACAATCCGGGAATTGGCATATCTCATGGCATTCTGAATGAAGTTTTCAAAAACAATGGTGATTTGCTCACGATCTCCCCAGAACAGCACTTCATCACCTGTAATCGTGAATTCAATGTCATCCCTCTGAAACCGGAAGCGGCTGATAATCTCTTCGGCGAGCACTCCAAAATAGATCAGTTCCCATTGAAGAGTCTGCTGCTTAAGTGTATCAAGCTTTGTGAAATACAGCATGTTTTTCACCCGGTTTTCCATCCGGTTCGCTTCATTCAAAATGACATCCATCATATCCTCTACATTGTTTTTCGGCATGATTCCGTCTTTCACCGACTGTGCGTAGCTTTTTATGGTCATCACCGGTGTCTTCAGTTCGTGGGAAGCATGCTGAATAAAGGTTTTCTGGGCAGTATCATAGCGGATCAAATTCTGCCGCATCGTTTCAAACTGCTGAGACAGCCGCTGAAATTCATCATCTTCATGCCAGATAAACGGCTCTTTCCAGTTTCGTTTGGCGATCTGTTCAAAACGTTTCCCAAGAATGGTAAGCGGCGCCCGCAAATACCGTGCCATCCAAAGCGCGGGGATCACGGCAATCATTCCGGTGAAAAACAGAATCCACAAGAGGCGCGTCCACAGCCGGTCGACCATCTGGTCACGATACGTATCCCACATGTAGGAAATCAGGTAAAAATTGCCCTGCGAGTGAGTTTCAAGTCTTTTCACAATGTAAAAAAGGGTGGCATCCCCATACGTAAGTTCATATTTTTGCTGCGACTTTTTTTGTTTATAGGCATGGGAGCTCATTTCACCTAGCACCCGCTCCGGAATATAATCTCCTTTTGTTCCCAGGTAATCGTTCTTGATCACTACATGGCCGACAGAGCGGCCCAGTTTTCTTCGTTCTATAAAATCAATGGAAGAGTCGGGATCAGGAACTTCCTTGTCCTGGTCCATCAGTTTATCCTGCTCCAGTGAGATAATTTTGTAGGTTTCATCTGTCATCGTTTTTTTTATGGAAAGAGGAAAAATAATGGCGAGTACAAGCCCGATCAGCAAAATGAGCAGGGCAAACGAGATCCAGATTCTTTGCGTCAGATTCAGCCGGATCATGAAGTTACAATCCTGTACCCGTTGCCATAGACCGTTTCAAGGTTTAAGCGGGGCATTTTCTTTCTGACCCGCCGGATCACGTCATCCACAGCACGCTCTGAACCGAAATAATCGGTCCCCCACACATGGGACAGAATCTCTTCCCTTGCCTTGGATGTTCCCAAATTTTCGATCAAGTACAAAAGCACATCCATTTCCTTTGATGTCAGGTTGATTAGTTCGTCATCAAAAGTGATTTTTCTGGCGACAGGATCGATCACATAACCGGTAATTTCAATCTTCTTCGGCGCCATTGCTCCGGTTTCGTAAATCCGGGTTAACAGTTTTTTGGCGCGAATGACAAGTTCACGCGGCATAAAAGGCTTCGCCAAATAATCATCGCTTCCCAGCTCAAGTCCTACGATGCGGTCAAGATCCTGGTCTCTTGCAGAAATAAAAATGACCGGGGTGTCAGCATGCTGTTTGATTTTCCGCAGTACTTCATACCCGTCAATACCGGGCAGCATAATATCCAGAATCCATAGGTGAGGGGCATCCGTTACATTCCGGGCTGCCTCTTCCCCATTATTGAATGCGGTCACGTTCCAACCTTCTTGTTCCATATAGGCTTTTAACACTTGCGCAAGATTTTCTTCATCTTCCACAAGGTAAATTTGGTAGTCAGACATTGATTGTCCCCTCCTGTTTTGCGCTTCTTTCATTTCTTTATATCATAACGCATCCGCTTATGAAAAAGCACCTTCCTGGCGGTAGGCGCCCTCCTGCTTCTTTAACGAGATGACCGGAACGGATGGCCGGTCTTGAAACAGATGCTCATGGCATGTGAAAAATATCATTTGCTGGCCCGGACCCATCGAAGTCAGAAGATCCAGCGTATGCTTTGTCCGTACCGCATCAAAGTTAACCGTAATGTCATCCATGATCAATGGCATGCTCTCCTTTTGATAGAGGGACGCTAGAGAAAGCCGTACACACAAATACAATTGTTCCGCCGTGCCTCTGCTCAGTTCTCCCGGATGAAATCGTACGCCGTCATGCCGCTCGAGCTCCAGACTGTTCTGGCCGCCTCCCGACAAATACAACTGGACATACTTTGCGTTTGTCATTTTTGAAAAATAAAGCGAGGCCTGTTTGATGATGGCGGGCAGCCGCTCGGCATGAAATTGTTCTTTGGTTTTCTTTAGAAGATCGGCTGCAATTTTGTACACACTCCACATTTTAGCCTGTTCTCCCAATGCATTGCGGAGATTTTCATAGCGCTGCAGGCATTCCGAATAACTTTCCTCGTTTTGCAGTGTCTGCAGAACAAGGGAAAGCTCTGCACTTTTTCGCTGCAGCTGCTCCAGCTGCTGTTCTTTTTCTTTCAGCTCCGCTTCTGCCGAAGCATTTTCCTTGTCCACATTAAAGTCCTTATCCAGCAAAATGTCCGCCAGCTCTTGTACTTCTTCCCCTGTATAGCCAAACGACTGCAACTGAAAAGAAGCCTGTTCCAGCAGTTCGATTGTTCTTTTTCGTGTCTCTGCCTGCTTTCCTTTGAGCCTGAAAGCTTCCTCGTTCTGGGCTTTTGCCTGCGATAGGAGTTTGTTGATTTCCAAACCGTAACTCTGTTTTTTTGTGATCACTTCATTTAGATGTTCAGTGGCGGTCGTTAATTTATCCTGCAGCGTTTCTTGCGCCTGGACTTTCTCTTTTTCTTGCTGCAGCAGCAGCCGTGCCTCCGTAACCTTCTCCAGATAGGAGGATTCCTCCGGCAGGCGGAGCCGGTGCGTCAGTGTGTCAGCCTCTGCAAGAATGACGTAAATCCGTTTGTCTGCTTGTGCAATGTTTAAAAGCAGCTGTTTTCTTTCCAAAACAATCTCTTTCAGCTTTTCGATCTTTTCGAAGTATCCCGGGATAAGAAGATAGCTCCAGGGTCCGGTGTAATGGTTTTTCTCGCACCATTGCTGAACCGCGGCTTCGTTATCATATTGTTCAAGCTCCAGCTTGTCATAGTTGGCAGCCTGCTGCTGGTAAGAGTGTTCCAGCCGTTTGGCTTCTTCTCTCATTCTTTCAAGCTCCGTTCGCTTCGCTCTTTCATCCGCATATCTTTCATTAATCATGTCCAGTTCTGATAAGCTGGAAATACCTGAGAGTTCACCTTCAAGTGTCCGGATTTTGGCTAAAAGCTCTACATCATTTGTGCCAGCTGAGTAAGACTCATTTTTCCGGTTTGAACTCTTGATCCATAAATAGGCACCTGCTCCCAATGCCACGGCAAAAAGTGCCGTCCCAAAGAGCTCCCCTTTGACGGCAAGGTACATCAGGCAGGCTGCCGCCAAAAAGCCGAACACCAGAAAGGGCAGCAAATGTTTAGAAGCAGAAGGAGTGTGCTGACGTTTCCCATTGGCTTGCGCCATCAGTGCCTGAAGCTGCTCCTTTTCAACCAACAGTCGCCTGTTGGTTGAATCCCTCTCCGATCGTTCTTTTAATTTATGAAACTCCTGTTCTTCCAGTACTCTTCCTTCATGCTGGCACAGCCCTTCTTCAGCGGATTCAAGCCGCTCACGTGCGTTCTCAAGCTCCTGATCCAGCCAGCCTTTCTTTTGATTCAGCAAATCCGCCTTCTTAATTAATACCAGAAGATCATTTTTGGAAGCCAGCCCCGTATTGAGCCGTTCCAACTCCTCTGTTGTTCCCAAAAAGCCGGTTTCATCTTTTAAGCGCCGGGCTTCCATTTGAACGAATTCTGCTTTTTGGACCCAGCCGCGTTTTTCCTCCAGCAATCGTTCAAGATCGTGGCTCTTCTGACCGGCGGAAACGACGAGGCTTTCGGATAGCAGCACATCTTCATTGATTCGAAGGGCATGAAGCTGTTTTTCGATTTCATGCACCTTGTTTTGAAAAACAGTCAAATCTCCCTCCACATCCAGCCGTTTCTCCTGAAGCTGTTCCAATAGGTGAAGTCCGTTTTCCGGGAAGCTGTTCTCTGGCAGTGCTCGAAGTGCAAGCTGATGCTCTTTCCACTTTCGAAGAGCAGGAAGTACATTTTTCCACTTCTTTGTGTTGTACCAATGATCCTGAAGTTGCTTCTTCTCTTCTTCTGCCTCCCTGATCGCTTCCTCTGTTTTTTTAAGTTCTTGAAGGGAAGGCTGAAACTCCTCATTTTTTCTTTTCCATGTCCTGAGTTCCTCTTCCGTGCTTTCCAGTTGCTGAAGCAATTCATTAATTACCGGTTTTCTTCCTCCCGGTTTAAACAGCGTGGTCTGCTTTTTCTCCAGTAGGCCTTCAAGCTGCTGCAGTTCCCTGTTGCCGGTCATTCCCGCACCCAAAAGGTAATTCCCCAGTTGTTCAGAGCTTAATTTTTCAATTTCCTGAAGCCCTTCAAGACCAAAACAGTAAATGCCCTGAAACAGGGGACGGTCCATTCCTTTCAGCACCGTACGAAGAAGCTCTTCTCCTCCCTGAAGTCCATTTTCACCGTAAACCGTCACATTCCCGGCTGCTTTGCCGGCAACCCGTTCAATAGTTAAATCCCCATATGCATCGGTATGAATGTTGATGGAACCGCCAATCTGGTTTCCATCTTTCGGCTCATACCGCCTCTCGTTCGTCACCTTGGAAGGAAAGCCAAAAAGCATACAGGTAATAAAATTCATGAGCGTCGTTTTTCCTGCTTCATTTTCTCCTGAAATGAAAAGAGGCCCCCGGGATAATTGATCGATTTTGAGGTTGTGAAACTTGCCAAAATGATAGATGTGCAGCTTTTTAATCCACATATCCCGTTCCTCCTAATCTTTCAGTAAAAATTGCAAGAGCAGTGTTTCCGCCTCATCGACCATCTCTTTTTCCTCATTTGGAGTAAGAGGATCTATGTATTTCCTTGCCTTCCTGTGCAGGTAGAGCTCCTTTGGGGTCTTTTGAGTCTGTATATATTCCTTGCCGTTGGTTAATAGGGCACCGATAAACCCGCGGTCGTTCTGGAGCTCTTCACGGTTCCAGTTTCGTCTGGTCTGATTGATAATGGCAAAGGTATAGACAAAGGATGTTTGATCCCCTTCCCCGTCCTGCAGGGTCTCCATCAGTTCCTCAAGCAATCCCTCTTGTTCCATTTCGTTAAATAAACCAGAATGCCCGTTCAGGACCAATTTCAGTAGAATTCCTTTTCCTTGTATTCTCGCATTCTCCTTTATGTCCAGGCAGTGATCAATCATTTCTGATACAGAGGATAAATCAGTGAGGTCTATGTTCTTTTCCAGCCAATAAATATCGTTTGTTTCATGAAACGTCCGCCTTTTATTTTGCAGATCAATAATAAGACAGCCTTTTGGTCCTGTTTCTTTTTGATTTCTGCCTTGGATGTTACCAGGATAAATAACTGGCGGATCGTGGTGTAGTTCCATTCTTTTATGAATATGACCAAGGGCCCAATAGTCATATCCCTTTTCAAAAAGCTCCGCAACCCGGAACGGCGCATAGGCTTCGTGGCCATTCTGCCCTTCTGCATTCCCATGCAGAATACCGATATGATACACATCATCTCCGGACTTTGCAGGATAGAAAGGGACACGGTTTTCAGCAACCGACCGCTTTTCATAGCTGAATCCGTGCAGCATTGCTTTCAATCTTCCATTCTTATAAAAAGGCACACTTTGCGGATGTCCCCCGTCAAACAGATGCACGTTCTTTGGCCACTCCAGATCAATCCATGTTCCTTCCAGATGGTCGTGGTTTCCATGAATCATGTATACAGCGATTCCCTGGGCGTCCAACCGGCCAAGTTCCTTGCGGAAATAGCTTTGCGCTCTAAGGCTGCGGGAATCACCATCATAAATATCACCCGCAATCACGATAAAATCCACCTGTTCTTTTATCGCCACACTGACAATTTCACTGAAGGCTCTGAAGGTGCTGTGCCGGATGCGTTCAAAGATTTCCCTCGGTAAATGAGATAACCCTTTAAAAGGGCTGTCCAGATGCAAATCGGCACAATGCAGAAACTTCAACACCATCGCCTCCTTTTCCCTAATCATTCTAACCTTTATTTTACCATATATACGAAAACACGTTCTCATATTTGGGAAAATACACATATTTTCGGCAGAAATGTTGAAAGGCCAATTAACCGTACAAAAAAAGCAGGAAATTTGACGAAAAAACAGAAATACAAGAAAGGAAATCCTGAAAGGAGCTTCACACCTTATGAAAAAATACTTTCTTACTGTCTATGACAAAAGCGGGGAAAAACTGCTCGATGAAACCATCCAGGCTGCCGATGACAGGCAGGCAAAGAAACTGGGAGAAAAACGCTTAACAGAAGAACAATTCAATGACCGTACACACCGCCTCACATCGCCATCAGGAGCTCTTCTGCTGTTTCACCGTTAAAGAGCAGCCTGCCCTGATGCCAACCAGGTCACTGTGCTTTTTATCAGATTTTCATTATTTGTGAAAGAGGTGCGAGGATGAGTGAATTCTTCATCAGGCAGGGAACCATTGAGGATAGTCTGTCTCTCTCTTATCTAATGGGTGATCTCGGCTATCCCACCACCGAAGAGGAAATGAGAGACAGGTTAACGTATATCCTGCAAGACCCCGCCTATACCTGCTTTGTCGCTTGCTGTGACGATCTGGTGATTGGAATGATTGGCGTCGTCAAAGAATACTACTTCGAAAAAAACGGGACATGCCTGCGGATCATTGCCCTTGTCGTAACCGAAGAATATCAGGGGAATGGCTTTGGAAAGGCCCTAGTCGGGTATGCGGAAAACTGGGCAGAGGAACAGGGCTGCACTGCCATTGTTCTGCATAGTGGAAAACAGCGCAAAGAAACCCACGAATTTTACAGAAACCTGGATTATGATGATACCGGCCTCCGCTTCATCAAGGTGATGTTATAAACCAAAGCTCCAGCACCCTGTTTAAATCCGACAAGCGTTGGAACTCCTGATCTGCAACACGTTCTTTGTGTTGTGGAGAAGGAGTGAAACGACCTAGAGGATTTGGGTGCTGGAGCTGGACGCGTCTTCCTCGAATACTCCAGCACCCTGTTTAAATCCGACAAGCGTTGGAACTCCTGATCTGCAACACGTTCTTTGTGTTGTGGAGAAGGAGTGAAACGACCTAGAGGATTTGGGTGCTGGAGCTGGACGCGTCTTCCTCGAATACTCCAGCACCCGTTTATATCCGACAAGTGTTGGAACCCCTGATTGCAAAACGAAAAACCCGGCTGTCTGGATTGGACAGCCGGGTTTTTGTTTCCGTGCAGTTGTTGACCCCTTTTTCATGCCTATCTTTTTGTTTTTCCCCGGTTGTTTCTCCGAATCATTTTTGTCTTAATCTTACTTCAGGTTTACCCACACGCTTTTTACTTCTGTATAGTTATTCAACGCATAAGATCCCATTTCACGGCCCATACCGGATTGCTTGTATCCTCCGAATGGAGAAGCCGCATCAAAGGCATTATAGCAGTTAATCCAAACTGTACCTGCCTTCAGGTTGTTGGACACATAGTGAGCCGTTTTGAGATTTTCTGTCCAAAGACCTGCAGCAAGTCCATATTCAGAACGGTTCGCACGCTCGATTACTTCATCAAGATCCTCAAACGGCATTGCCGCTACAACCGGACCGAAGATTTCCTCTTTGGCAATGGTCATCTTGTCATCAACGTCCGCAAAAATAGTCGGCTCCACAAAATAACCTTGCTCAAACGGTCTGGATCCTCCAGTCAGAAGCTCAGCTCCCTCATCCTTACCTTTGGAGATATAGCTCATTACGCGGTTATGCTGCTCCTCGGAAACGAGCGGCCCCATTGTAGTATCCGGATCAAGACCTGGTCCCTGCTTGATGCTTTTCGCATGGGACACCATGTCCGCCATAACATTGTCGAACGCTTTTTTCTGAACAAACAAACGGGAACCCGCACAGCAAACTTGTCCCTGGTTGAACATGATACCGCTCAAAGCACCAGGAATGGCACGCGTCATATCCGCATCCGGAAGGATAATGTTCGGTGATTTTCCTCCGAGCTCAAGCGTTACACGTTTGAGGGAGTCCGCTGCATTTCTCATGATCATTTTACCGACTTCAGTAGAACCGGTAAATGCGATTTTGTTAACTTCCGGATGGTCGACAAGCGCTGCTCCTGTTTCTCCGGCACCCGTTACAACGTTAAGCACACCTTCTGGGAATCCGGCTTCCTGAGCAAGCTTCGCAAGATAAAGAGCGGATAGCGGCGTCTGCTCTGCAGGTTTCAATACAACCGTACAACCAGTGGCCAGGGCTGCGCCCAGTTTCCATGCTGCCATCAAGAGCGGGAAATTCCAAGGGATAATCTGGCCGACAACACCAACCGGCTCGTGGCGTGTATAGTTGAAGAAGCTTCCTGCCACAGGGATGGTTTGTCCGACAATTTTAGTCGCCCATCCTGCATAATAACGGAAATGTTCAATCGCCAAAGGCACATCACCGTTCATGGTTTCACGGATTGGTTTTCCGTTGTCCAGCGTATCGAGCTGTGCGAGCTCTTCTTTATTTTCTTCCATTAAATCCGCAAGTTTATAAATTAAATAGCTGCGCTTTGCGGCGCTCATTTTTGACCAGTATCCAGTATCAAAGGCTTTGCGTGCCGCTTGCACCGCAAGATCGATATCTTCTTTTCCACCTTCTGCAACAAGCGCCAAAACCTCTCCTGTTGAAGGATTCAGAGTTTCAAACGTTTTTCCTGATTTCGCTTCTACCCATTCTCCATTGATGAAAAACTTTTTTGTTCCGTTTAAGAATTCGGCCACCTTCGGCTTCAGATTCAGGTTAACAGTTTTTTCCATTTTAATCCTCCTCATATCCTTGTTCCTTACCTTATATCTGTTCGACAAGGTTATTGAAAACCCTTTCAAAAAATGTCGTTTTCTTGTTTTGTAACATAAATGAAATATTCCGGGATTTATATTCATATAAAAAAAGCCCCTGAATGGAGCTTTCTGGTTAGTATAACCCTACTCTCAACTGCTTTCTGAATACTTCTTTAATCATATAAGGAACTCCCAGCTGGTCATTGGTGCGTGTAATCCAGCTGGCGGCGTGTTTGACATCATCCGGCGCATTCCCCATGGCTACCCCAAGACCAGCCATCTCAATCATTTCACGGTCATTATGCGAATCACCCACCGCCACCATTTCTTCAGGAGCTATATCAAGCTTTAATCCAAGCATCCTTAAGGCATTGGCTTTGGTCACATTTGGAGATGTAATCTCGAAATTGCATTTAGTGGAGGAGGTGTATTCAAAATTGGCAAAGTGGTTTTTCAAATGTTGTTCTGCGGATCGGCGTTCTCTTTCTTCAAAAAATTGCACATCAATCTTGGAAGGTGTGATTTCCTTTTCAAGAACATGATGACTTAAGTTTTCTGTAAAGGTTACAGGATAAAACAACGGATCCCCTGCTCCGAGGGTCAGTCTGGCAACGAGTTGATTTTTCTGCTGGACCTGGTTCCCCACAGAGAAGCGCTCATGAACCAGCCGAATATGGCAATTGTAATTTTCAAGTATGGAAACCATCTTGTTTGTATCTTCTCTGGAAATATGTGATTCAAAAAAAGGTTCATCCTGATTGGCTGCAATAAAACCGCCATTTTGGCTGATCAGATAACCATCCAGCTTGAGAGCCTTGGCGACTTTTTTGGTTGAAGGAAAGTTGCGGCCGGAAGCAAGCGTAACATAAACCCCTTTTTTTCTTACATAATCGATCGCTCCCCTTGTTTCCTTATCCATGCGAAAGTTGCTTCTCAACAGGGTCCCATCGATGTCCAGAACCAGCATTCGGTAAATCAAGGCAATCCCCCCTCTGACTGAAAGATAGACTCTCTCTGTCAAACTATATTCCGAATGAAGTCGAGATAGAACATGGAGCCCCTCCATGGTGATTTATCGCGTTCATGCAATTAATTTGATTTCGTGCAATTGTTCTTGAAATACGTGCAATTCTTCCTGCGCTTCGTGCAATTCTCACTGGTCATACAAAAAAACGCCTTTCAGCAGGATGCAGAAAGACGTTTTTCCTCATAGACACTTATTGCTGCTTTTCGTCCGCCATCGGTCCATAAAGCTCTTCAAGCGGCTTTGTAATGATTTTGTTCAGATCAGAGATGGTTACGCTCATGCGCTGCTCAGTGTTTATCAATGTGCTGATGACCTCGTTTTGCTGCACTGACTGGAATAAAGCCTGTGCCTTTTCCACTTCCTCCTGTGTGATCTGCTCGCCGGACATTTGCTTTTGCTGAAGGCCCATTTGAATCGTGCGGAACTCGTCAAACATTTTTTTGGCTTCTGGATCCGCATTTACCTTCGCATAGCTATCCTTCAAGGTTTGAAAATCCTCGCTGTTGCGCAAGGCGTTTTCAAGATCGTACGCTAAATCATAAAGATTAGACATAATTTGTTTTCCTCCTCAGACTCTAAATGTCTCTACCACTATAACAAACCTTAGAGGAACATCAAAATCAAAGCCTGGAACACGGCGATGATTCCTCCGAGCAATGCACCGAGCCAGGTGATCATGGTGAGTTCTTTTTTGGCTACATCAATAATGATTTGCTCCAGCCGTTCAAGCGAAAACGTTTCTACCTGTTCCTCCACAATTTTTGCAATCTGCAGTTTATCCAAAATCATGGCTAAACGGTCGTTTAACGATTTCATGAATAGGTCCACAATTCTTGGAATGAAACGTTCCAGAATGGCTTCCTTGTACTGATCCGGGATGCCATCGAGCGGTTGATGCAAAAGGTTGGTAATCGGAAGCTGCGAAACAATTTGGGAAGCTCCTGGTTCGATCCAGGTTTCGGCATTCATTATGTCCTGAAGCTTTCCTGCCTTCTGCTGCTGAGCTGCCTCCCACTCCTGCCGGATTAACTTTTCAATGGTTTCCTTCGTTTGTGGCTGTTTTAACAGCTTGATCATTTCTGGCTGAATCTTATCTACCATTTTTACATTTCCAAAAAACATCGAAAGCATGTTCAACAGCATGCCTCTTTCTGCCAAGAAAGCATCAATGCCCTTGGATAGGGTTTCTTTACCATCTTTGCTTTGAAGAAAGGCGATACCTTTATCGACGATAAATTGGGCAGCTCCCCCGATTTTTCCGTCGACCGCAGCCGTCATACTTGAAGGAAGGAGTTCGCTTATTGTCTGCTCCTTTACCTCATCCAGGATGGCATTCAGCTTGTCCTGAACAAAGGATGTTGCTTTTTCAGAAATGACAGCCTCCGCATTTGAAACATTCAACTGTTCCGCCAAAAATCGCTGAAGCGTAATATCACTCTCAAGAAACCCCCTTGCTTCGGTTTTTACAAGGGAAGTAATTTCATCTATAAAAGCTGGATCCGTGACTTTACTCTGAATCCCTTCAGCAGTTAACAGATGGTTCTTGACGGTTTCCCCCATCTTTATGGCCAACTCATGCCTCCGCTTGGGAATCAGCCCCGGGGTAAAGGGCACTTGATACTTTCCAATTTTCCAAGGTTTATAAGGACGGAACAGCATCCGGATGGCGATCAGATTGGTTAATCCGCCAATTATCGCCCCCACCACAACCAAAAACACTATTTTTATCCATGTATCCATTGTTAATCTCCTAGTTTAAACACTATTTTCGTGCTGCTTTCATAGTATACGATATGGGCATCGGCCTAATCAAACGGGAATGCCCTTTTAAAATGATAAACAAGGAGCGAAAGAAATGACGATTCTTCCTCTTTATCCCTACAAGACGGAAAAGGCTGTACTTTTCATCCCCGAATGGCTGCTTTTGGATACAGGAAAGCCGGTTACTCTGTCCTTCGGTTCAAGCACTGTGACATGCACCGCAATCGCACATGCCAGGGATGAGCTTCGTCTTTCTTCACCCCTTTGGACTGCCCTGCAGATTCCATTTGCTTCAAGGGTTCATATACATATTCACGGCTCCTCGCTCGAAATCGGTCCTTTGGCTGGTATTTTCACATCCCATGTCGGTTTCTCATCTTCACGCCCTGCCGGGGAGCGTTCCTCCTTTTTTGCTAAGCTGCTTTCTGCTGCCAGGCCTGTCGGTTCCTACTATTTTCTGTTTGGCCCAAAGCAGATTGATTTAAAAAACCGGATCGTCTATGGCTACTTTCACGATGGAACACGTTGGACCACGCACAGCGTTCCGCTTCCTTCTGTAATCTACAACCAGATTCCAACGCGGAAAACGGAAAACAGTCCCTCAATTCAAAAAGCGCTTCACCTTTTTCAAAACGAGTGGAAAATTCCCGTGTTCAATCCTTCCTTTTTCAACAAACAGGAAATTTCCCAGATGATGTCCGGAGACAGTGAAACTGGGCACTATCTGCCCGAAACTTTCATCGATGCAGATGTCTATGAAATCGAGCGAATGTTGAACACTTATCCTGTTATTTTCTTCAAGCCCGCAGGCGGCAGTTTTGGCCGTGGCATTTCCACAGTCAGCAAGTTGAAAAACGGAAATTACATCTGCAGATTTCAGGATGGTCCCCGACTTCAATCCATGAATTTTGGTCGTTTATCCGATCTCCTTCATTCGCGAAAGCTTGTTTCTCAAAAAGAAAAGGTCCTTGTACAGCAAGGAATTGACTTGATCACCATCGGACAATCGCCTGTCGATTTCAGAATACATTCCAATAAAAACCGTCATGGCCAGTGGGTGATCAGTGCAATTGCCGCAAAGGTCGCCGGATCCCAGGCGCTAACCACCCACCTGTCCTATGGAGGCGAAGCACGACGTCCAGAAAATGCACTGGAGCTGGCAGGAATGCCATCTCAATTGCTCATAAAACTGAAGCAGGCAGCTCTTAAAATCAGCAAAAAAATTGATGCCAAAACAGACGGACTCATAGGAGAAATCGGATTTGACATGGGAATCGACAAGCAGGGGCGTATTTGGCTAATCGAAGCAAATTCAAGGCCGGGCAGAAGTCTTCTTTCTCATTCCTTGTTCCGAAAAGAAGACTATTTAACGCGGAGACTTTCTCTAGAGTATGGAATTCACCTTGCTGAACAAGCGTTTCTTTCCAAACAGTTGCTTCATGCCTGATAAAGCCTGTCCTTCTCCCTTCTTTTTGTTAGAACACTGTTTGCACTGGTATACTAGGGTGAGAACATGAAAAGGAGTTTTCGGCATGCTATCCAAACTTCAACAACATTATGGCAACCATTTTTCCTTACATACCGCCGACCATCCGGAACAGTATTACTGGTTTGCAGATCAGGCAGGTGTTACGTTCGGCATAGCCAAAACGGCAATTACTTCCAGTGAATTGGATTTACTGCATTCGCTGTTTACAGAGGCAGAAACGGATACTCGTCTTTCGGAGCAGCAGATTTTTTGGAAGAACGTTATTTCTGGCGACCTTCAGGGCGAACACCCGCAGGTCCGTTTCCGGTTCATTCATTTTTTCTTAAAAAACGATCTCAGTGACCAGGATGCCTTTCTCGAAGCTGTCTCCGGCATTTTTCCCGATGAAGTGACTGTGCTTTTTATGTCCGGTCATCACGGAGTGCTGATCGAGCCCAAAACCAATGAAACGGAAGAGCTGCCGTATGATCAGGTTAAGTCGGTCCTCACAGCTGACTTTTATACCGATCTCGATTTGTTTATCGGCAGGTGGATGGATAGCTATGCAGAGGGAGCAGAACAGTTCAGAATTGAACGGGAAATGTTTTCCTCCATCCGGCCTTATCTCCCTCCCCAGGAAGTATATTGCCGGGAGGACTTGATTCCCTACCTGCTTCTTCTTCATCTGGACAAGTCTGCCAGTCAATTCATTTCCAATCTCATACCGGATGAATTATTTAAAGACCGTGATCTGATTCACAGCATTAAAATTTTCCTCGAATGCAATATGAACCTGTCCATGGCAGCAAAAAAATTGTATATTCACCGAAACAGCCTGCAATACCGTGTAGACAAGTTCATCGAAAAAACAGGAATAGATGTGAAACAGTTTAAACAGGCGGTCGCTGTTTACCATGCGCTGATCAGCCGTGAAACAACGATAAGTTAGATCGTTTTGTGCACAATGCACAAAAAATTGACTGAAAATTTCGGACATGCCTCCAATATACGAAAGCCCTTACATTCGCTACAATTAAGGCAATCAGCAAAGGTCGTTCTTTTGCAAAACCAAGGAGGCAATACAATGGCAGGAATTAAACTACAAAAAATCGTAAAACGCTACGACAATAAAGTAACCGCAGTACATGACTTTAACCTTGATATTAAGGACAAAGAATTTATTGTATTTGTTGGCCCATCCGGCTGTGGTAAATCCACAACCCTTCGTATGATTGCCGGCCTTGAAGATATTTCAGAAGGAGATCTTGTCATTGGAGACCGCGTGGTAAACGATGTCGCACCAAAAGACCGTGACATTGCCATGGTTTTCCAAAACTATGCCCTTTACCCGCATATGAATGTATATGACAACATGGCGTTCGGCCTAAAGCTCCGTAAATTCAGCAAAGAAGAAATTGAAAAACGCGTAAAAGAAGCGGCCCGAATCCTCGGCCTTGAACAATACCTTGATCGTAAACCTAAAGCACTTTCCGGCGGTCAGCGCCAAAGGGTGGCGCTTGGACGTGCAATTGTTCGTGATGCACAGGTTTTCTTGATGGATGAACCTTTATCCAACCTTGATGCCAAACTTCGTGTACAGATGCGCGCTGAGATCACCAAGCTTCACCAGCGCCTGCAAACAACAACCATCTATGTAACGCATGACCAGACTGAGGCCATGACGATGGCTACACGAATCGTTGTTATGAAGGACGGACACATCCAACAGGTTGGTTCACCTAAGGAAGTATACGATACACCTGAAAACATGTTTGTCGGCGGATTTATCGGAAGCCCGGCCATGAACTTTATCAGCGGAAAAGTAGAAGACGGATATTTTGTAATCAACAATGATATCCGCGTGGCGATTCCAGGAGGCAAAATGAAAACCCTTCGTGACCATGGCTACCTTAATAAGGAAGTAACACTTGGCATTCGTCCGGAAGATCTTCATGATGAGCCAGTATTCATTGAGTCTTCTGCCAACACCAAAATTAACGCCCGCATCGACGTAGCGGAGCTTATGGGAGCGGAAACTTTCCTGTACTCCACAATTGCCGGCCAGGACTTCATCGCCCGTGTGGACTCCCGTACGGATGTACGAAACGGCCAAAATATTGACCTTGCTCTTGATATGAACAAAGCTCATTTCTTTGACAACGACTCAGAACAACGCATCCACTAAGTTAAAAAACAGCGAGGACATCGGAATCTCCATCAGGAAGAAGGCTTGCCTTCTCCTTGATGGAGATTTTTTATTTTTTTTGGCAAATCATGTGAAAAACAAGGTTGATTAGGGAATAATGTTTTATCATTGACAATTCCTTCATTTACTGATTAAATGACTAAGGAATTCTGATGAGTTTTATCGGATTTAACCTTAAAAAAAAAATCATCCATTTATGGATATATTATGGAGGTACACACACATGAAAAAACTATGGGCCATCCTCATGGTTTCCGTCATGCTTGCAGGAATTTTGTCCGCTTGCGGCAATAATGACGGCGACAACGGATCAAAGAAAAAAGAACTGACGATCGGAACGGAAGCTACATACCCTCCCTTCTCCTATCGTGACAAGAAAACAAACGAAGTAACCGGCTATGATGTGGAGGTAGCAAAAGAAGTTGCGAAGCGCCTTGATATGAAGCCGAAAATCGTGCCGACAGAATGGAAGAACATGTTCACTTCACTTGGCAGCCGTTTTGATATGGTAGCCAACCAGGTAACGATTACACCTGAACGTGAGAAACAATATGCCTTCTCCACTCCTTACACCGTTTCTGGCGGGAAAGTTATTGTAAATAAAAGTAACAAAGACATTAAAGGCATAAAAGATCTTAAAAGCAAGGTGGTCGGAACCACTCAAGGAAGCAACTATTCCATGGAAGCTGAAAAGGCCGGCGCAAAGGTTAAATATTACAAAGGCATTGCACAAGTACTGTCCGATCTTGACGTAAACCGTGTGGATGCGGCTATGAATGATGAACTGTTCATTTTAACAGAACTGAAAAAAACAAAATATAATGTAAAAGCAGTGGGCAAACCATTCAATGAGAATAAAATGGCCTTTGCCTTCAAGAAAGATAATAAGGACTTAGCGAAAAAAGTGGACAAGGCTCTTGCTGATATGAAGAAGGACGGTACCCTTTCCAAGCTTTCCAAAAAGTACTTCGGAGCAGACGTAAGTGAGTAGTTCTCTCCAGTACATGGTGGACTCCCTCCCGTTTTTACTGGAGGGAGCCAAAATCACCGTTCTCCTTAGTCTGGGGTCCATTATCGGCTCATTAATCTTTGGGCTGGTCATCGCATTATGCAGAATGTCGAGCAACAGAGTCCTTTCCCGGATTGCACGAATCTATATTTCTTTTTTCAGGGGTACTCCTCTTCTTATTCAATTGTTAATTTGGTATAACGGTTTTACGTTTGCGATCACGCCTCAAGGATGGCAGGCAGCGCTTATCGGATTAATCCTTCATTTCAGCGCTTATATTGCGGAATCCTACCGCGGAGCGATTCAGTCTATACCTAACGGCCAGTGGGAGGCATCTTATTCACTTGGCATGAATTACTACCAGACATTCCGGGAGGTTATCCTGCCTCAGGCATGGCGCATTGCGATCCCGTCCATCTGGAATTCACTGATTGACGTTGCCAAGTCGTCGTCACTTGCATCCGTCATTACCGTACCTGAACTTACTTCTATTGCCGATCAGCGCAGTGCATCCAGCTTGATTGTCCTGCCGATTCTTTTAGAAGCCGCACTTATATATTGGGGATTATCCACCCTGCTTGAATGGAGCCGTGAACGTCTTGAACGGCGACTTCGTATTATTAAATAATCACCAGCTCAAAACGGGCTGGTGATTTTTTTTATGTCCATTCAGATATAAAAACGACCATTTCCTGCCGGCATATTTTGCAATAATAAACATGAGGGCACTGTGATTCCTTAAAATCTGCCGGATATCCATTTTCGAGCTTGAGACCATCGGAATCGACATATGGACTGTAGTCATCAAAATAATCGCTCAGCTTTCCCTGGTCCTCTCCTGCATTGCCGCAGTCCGGGCAATGGAAAACGACCGTATGTAATTGGTTGCAGACCGGACACATACTCATAAACATTCCTCTTTCCGAATGCGGGAATTTAAAAAGGGGCGGATCGCTCCACCCCTTTACAGCCATGATTATAGAGTTATCGAGCTGACCCGCTGATTTGTTGTTGAGCCATTGCTACAAGACGTTTAGTGATTTCTCCACCTACAGATCCGTTAGCGCGAGCAGTTGTATCAGCACCTAGTTGAACACCAAATTCAGAAGCGATTTCGTACTTCATTTGATCAAGAGCTTGTTGAGCACCAGCAACTACTAGTTGGTTTGAGCTATTGTTGTTTGCCATTGATATCACCTCCTTGAATCATATTGTGCTTCAATAAAATAAGGATATACGCCGCTCTGTTTTCCAAATTATGTGGCGTTTTCTTTGCTTTTCCTTTCCTTGCTGCATTCTCTAAAATCAATTGGCATATCTTCTTGTGAGGTACTGAAATTTCCGTCCTACTCTGTTAAAGTGGAGAGGAAAAATCAGCTTTACTTCAATCAGCAATTGCATTACATTTTTAAATGTATAATTTCCCCATTAAAAAGAGGCGGGGTGAAACATTGAATGATCAATGGTTAGAGAAAGAGGGAAAAAAATGGGTAGCGGAAAATATTATCAGCGAAGAGCAATACCGTCTTATAGTGGCAAAATATAAGGATAATCATTCACAGCGGGGCATCGGTCTTATACCGATCTTCGCAAGTATTCTGATCGGCCTCGGAATCTTGTCCTTTATTGCAGCCAATTGGAGCGGCATAACTCCCCCTTTCAGGCTGATATTGCTTATCGCCGTTTTATGTACCAGTTATGGGCTGGGCCATACATTTCTTCAAAAAGGTAAGGAAGCTCTGGGACATTCGTGTATTGGCCTTGGAATAGCCTCTTTTGGAGCATCTCTGATCCTGCTGGGCCAAACGTATCACTTTGTTTCATATGACGCACGCACCTTTATTATCTGGTCCGTGCCTGCCTTGATCTATCTGTACTTTCTTAATGGAAGGCTGTTATTTTTTCTTACCTCTGCCATTTTAACCGGAGGGCAAATTTACGCCCAGACCGAGTTCTCCAGCTACAGCTATGTGCTCCTGATTTTGTTCGGACTTGGATTGGGCTGGTTCGCCCTGAACGAAAAGAACCGTCTGTATACCCGCTTTTTTGCCGCCGGGTTTATTTTGCATCTTGTTTTCCTGGCAGGAACCCTTGATGAAAACTGGCTATGGCTGATCGTTATTCTTCTCGGTGTTTACAGTCTGTCAGAATGGCTCGATCAAGGCCTTGGATCTTCCCTTAAGTTTTTTGCTTCTGCTGCGGCTTTTGGGATAAATCTCGTGCTGTACTTTACATTAACGAATACCCCATCGGATACCTTTGATTATCCCGAGCCGCTTTGGTTTTTACTTATTTTTATTCTCTTAGCTGCTTTCCTTATTTATTCGAGAATGAAAAAAGGTACCTTGCCAGCATTACTAAAAAGCGGCATTTTATTTATTCCCTGGTTTTATCTGTCCACCTTCACCGGAAATCTGGCGGTGGGAATCCTGTATTTAATCGTTGCTTTCGTTTTTCCCGGATTGCTGCTGTCCGAAGGGTACCGGACAGAACAGCGCTATCAGATCAATTGGGGCATCATTTTGTTTTTGCTCGTCACCTTTATTGCTTACATTAATTTGGCGTGGTCGTTTATGCCAAAATCCCTGTTCTTCCTGATTGGCGGAATCCTTCTGTTTGCTCTGTACTTCTTTTTGCAGAAAAAGAAAAAAGATGTGTTAGAGGAAAGGGGGACCCCACATGAAAAAAAATAAATGGTGGATTGGATTAATCATTCTTCAGGTCCTCGTTCTGCTCGGAATAGCCGGAAGTTATTATGGAGTTGATTATTTTGGCAAGGAGATCCAGCTGAAAACAAAGCCTGTAGACCCATCGGATGTATTTTCCGGGGACTATGTTTCCTTGAATTACGAAATCAGTGACGCTCCCGATTCCCTTTGGAAAGGAAAGCCTATTCAAGAGCCAACACCAGTATATGTGGTTCTTGCTCCGGAAAAAGGGAAGTACCACATTGAAAAATTAACAAATCATTGTCCTGATATTTCAGGCAGCAGCCAGGTCTACTTAAAAGCAAAGGCTACCCCCTCAATGGTTGGGATGCTTCATTTGGAATATGGTCTGGAACGTTTTTATGTCGAAGAAAATACAGGAAAGAAGTTTGAAGAACCGGGACAGGAATACTCCGTAGCAGTAAAAGTCGCGCCATGGGGCAAAGGTGTCATTCAGAAAATCCAGACTGAAAAGTAAGACCGCTACAGTCTGCATCATTTCCAGTCATTCTCCTGTCCGAATGGTTTATTCTTGTGCAATAGGGGTACATTGTTAGAGAGGTGACCCAAATGAGTGAAATGAAAATCATTGATATTAAAAATACAATAAATGACTGGGCAGGAAATCAGATTACCATTCGAAAAGAAGAGAATGAAGATTTGGATCAAATCAACATTCAGCTGGAAAAAGCCACCTTTGAACAGCGGGATTCTGTTGATGACTACATTGCAGACAATGTCATGTTCCTTCATGGCACGGCCTACAGTACCGAAGACGGCGAAAAAACAGAGCTTCCTTCTGTTTTGTACGAAGTGCCGCTGGATGGCATTGAGGAAATCAATACAGATCAAAGCATCATAACCTTTAAAACAAGCAGAGGGCAGTATGCCATCATGAAATCGTAAAAGAACCCGCAGAGGGTTCTTTTTTTGCTTTTTCGTCATATAAGTTGTAAAATAGTTTAAAATATTCTAACAACAGGTGTTGCTTTCAAAACGGATTTTCTTCACATTAAATAGGAGGGTATGCATGCATCCTGATTGGAAAAAGAAAATCGTGATCGGCGGTATGTCCACAGCCTTGGGAGGTTCATCCGCTTCAAATGCACATGATGAAACTTCCGTCCAGAAACATGAAGTAAAGATCATGGGAGCAGTAAAAGCAGCATCTGAACAAAAAACAGCACAATAGATATAATTAAAGGGAACCCTCGATGGCTCCCTTTTGTATTATACTGCTTTACTTGTCTGCTGCCCCTGCTGTATTTGGTACATCTGATAATAACGTCCGCCCGCTTCCATCAGAGACTGATGCGTTCCCCGCTCCATAATTCTGCCGCGGTCGAGGACCAGAATCTGATCTGCATTTTTGATTGTGGACAAGCGATGGGCAATAATAAAGGTCGTTCTACCTTGCTTGAGCACTTCAAGCGCACTTTGGATAATGGCTTCTGTTTCAGTATCAATGCTGGCTGTGGCTTCATCCAAAATTAAAATGGCCGGATTAAAGGCGAGTGCTCTGGCAAAAGACAGAAGCTGGCGCTGCCCGGCAGAAAGGGTGCTCCCCTTTTCGATAACCGGTTCATCCAGACCGCCGGGAAGGTTTTGTACAAACGGCATGGCTCCTACATCCGTGAGCGCTTTTTCTACCTTTTCCCTGGTGATGGAAGGATCATCAAGACTAATGTTGGAAGCAATCGTACCGCTGAACAAAAACGGGTCCTGCAGAACAATGCCCATATGCTCACGCACAACCTGCTTGGGCATCGTCATGATATCTTTGTTATCAATCATTATCTTTCCCTGCTTAATATCATAAAAACGGAACAGCAGGTTCATGATGGAACTTTTTCCAGATCCGGTATGGCCGACAAGCGCCACGGTTTCTCCTTGCTTTGCTTCAAAGGAAATATGGTTTAGCACATTTTCTCCCTCAATGTATGCGAAGCTTACATCATTGAAGGAAACATTCCCATCATAGCGCGGCGCCTTTTTCACTTCCACATCCATTCCTGGCTCGTCGAGCAGTACAAACACGCGCTCTGCCGACACGAGTGCCTGTTCAAGCTGTGCCAACTGATTCACCATCCCGGTAATGGGCTGGAACAACCGGTTTAAATAATCGACAAAAGCATACAGAACACCAACGGAAATCAAGGCATCCGCCTTTAAAGAAGCTCCCCCGAAATACCAGATCAGAGCCACGAACGCCAGGTTCCTAAGAACACTTACAAGATTATGGGACGTCAGGCCGTTTAAGCTTAGCAGCTTGTTCTGGTAGGAATAATACGTTTTGTTCATGTCTTCAAATTCCTTAACCGTCTCTTTTTGCCGCTTGAACGCCTGGATGATCGGCATGCCTTGAATGGACTCATTCACCATACCGTTTATATCACTCAAGGTGGAACGGATAATATGGTTATACTTGGAAGCGACTTTTCTGTACAGCTTGATCCATACAAGGAGAATAGGAACCAAAACCATGGTGATCAGGGCGAGACGGGCATCCAGGATAAAGAGTGCTGTGAAGATCCCCGCCATATAGATGGTTCCAGTAAAAAAGTTCGACAGTACATTTACAAATAATTCTTTAATCGCTTCCGTATCATTCGTTACCCGTGACACTGTTTTTCCAGCAGGCTGATTGTCAAAATACGTAATCGGCACCCGCTGGATTTGCGAGAAAACATCCTGACGCAGTTTTTTGATCACAAGGTTGGACGAGCTTTGCAGCATATAATGCTGACCATACTGAAAGATACTCGCAAACAATAGCAGAACAAAATAAAAACCGGTCAGTTTGACGAGTCCTCCAATCTCAGGTTTGTAGAAGTTGAAAAGATCCTTGTTTTTTATGAGTACTGCCGGGTATTCTTTTGTAACACCTTTATTTGAAACGGTAATTTTATGGTTGTTGTACTTCTTCTCGCCTTTAATTTTGGCAGGCTGTGGAATGAAATAATAACTTCTTCCGATCTGGGTGATCCTGACTTGCCTTCCCTTGCGTTCACCCGGCAGCAGCCGGTCTTCCCTTTTATATTGCTTGCCTAGAAAAACTACCGTGTTTTTTGAACCCGACCCGGTTTCAAACCATGGCTTTTCTATGCCCAAAATGTGTACATCTATCATCCGTTTTGCTATAAAAGGACCGGTAAGCTCTGCAGAAACCGCGAGAGCCAGCAGAAGAAGCCCAATTATAAAGCTTTTTTTATAAATCAAGGCGTATTGAAATAATCGTTTTCCAGGCTTCACGTTTTTACACCGCCCTTTCATCGAGACGTTCTTCGACCTTTTGCCGTTCATACTGTTCACTGTACCAGCCGCCGTGCTCCAGAAGCTCGGTATGTGTTCCTTCTTCGGCAATCTTCCCATCATTCATCACGATGATCCAGTCTGCGTGTTCCACCGCTGATAACCGATGGGTTGTAATCAACGTTGTTTTCCCTGCTCTCTCTCTTCTTATGTTTGTGATGATGGCTGCTTCCGTTTTTGCATCGACTGCTGAAAGGGCATCATCAAGCAGCAGGATCTCGGGGTCGATGAGAAGGGCCCTGGCAATGGAAACCCGTTGTTTTTGGCCACCTGACAAAGCGACGCCCTTTTCCCCCACCAGCGTATTTAGTCCTTGCGGCAAATACTTCACATCCTGATCAAAAGCTGCCATTTTAAGAGCATGCTGAAGCTCCTTCTCCGTCCCCTGGCTATTCCCAAACAGCACATTCTCTCGTATTGTTTTTGAAAAAAGGGTAGCTTCCTGCGGAACGTAGCCGATCCATCCCTGAATATCCTCTATGGCAAGCTGGGCCAGATCGATTTCCGAGATACTAATGGTTCCCTCTCCTAGCGGATACTCACGAAGAAGCTGCTTGAACAGCGTTGTTTTTCCACTTCCTGTTCGTCCGACAATGCCAAGCGTCTGGCCTGTTTTAACGCTTACATGAATTTCTTTTAAATTATCTCTTTCTGATGACGGATATCGAAACGATACATTGTGGAATTGAATGGTTCCCGGCTGATCCAGCTTTATCGGGTGGGGATGGCTATTTACATCCGGTTCATAGGCAAGTGTTTCGTTCACCCGGTCCAAAGAGGCATTTCCACGTTGCATGACATTGATTAATTCGCCAACAGCAAACATCGGCCATATCAGCATTCCAAGGTAAACGTTAAAGGAGACGAGCTGTCCAAGAGTGATGGTGTTGTGAAAAACAAGGTATGCGCCATATCCTAATCCAATCAAATAGCTGATCCCAACCAGCACTTTAATGGTTGGCTCAAACAACGCATCCACCTTGGCAACAGCGATATTTTTTCCATAGACATCATCCGTGAGAGTTTGGAAGCGGGCCATATCTTCCTGCTCTTTTACGTAAGCACGGATTACCCTCACTCCCGAAATACTCTCCAGCACCTGATCATTCATGTCTCCAAACGCATCCTGTGCCAGCAGAAACCGTTCATGAACCTTCTTTCCGTACCGATTCATGGCAATGGCCATCAGAGGCAGGGGAATAACAGCCGCGAGTGTCAGTTTCCAGCTGATAAATAACCCCATGGTAAGCAAAATGACCAGCATAAATGCACTCGAGTCCACAAGGGTGAGAATTCCGAACCCTGCGGTAACTGAAATGGCCTTCAAATCGTTGGTTGCCCGGGCCATGAGATCTCCTGTCTTATTTTTTTCATAAAACGAAGGAGTCATTTTTAAAAGATGTCTCATAAATTTGGAGCGGAGGATCCGTTCCACAACAAATGCCCCGCCAAACAACTGATACATCATGAAATACGTTAAAATATAGGTAATGGTCAATAAACCGGTATACACTAAAATCGTTTGGATCAGTGTTTCTTTTGTCAAGTTGCCCAGGTTAATGGCATCAATCGCATTTCCGACGATCTTTGGAGGGATAACCTCTAGAATGCCAACCACGATTAATAAAACAACCGCTATCGAATAGCGTTTCCAGTGCTCTTTAAAAAACCATCCTAATTTGCTTAAAACAGAAAACATCGTTTCACTCCTCTCATCCTGAATCCTCTGATACGAAAGCTACCCTGAGCCCAAATGAAGCTGCCACTTTAATCTCACTACTGTTACTAATCTCATCTTTGCATCTCTCCTTTATATGAACGGTGAATAGAACCCCAAATGCAAAAAAGCATACCGCCTCAGGGAGGCGATATGCTAAAAATAGAGACACGTCACGTCACAAAGGAAAAAGCGCGGCCGTGTGTCTATAGATTATGCGTTATTACGGAATGGCCGGTCACCATATGAAATTGAAAAAGAGCCGTTGGTTAAATGCAGTAAATCAATCATAGTCTTTTTCATGACACAACCATCCTTTCAATAAATTGTAATTCCATTTGACCTCAGTAATAGTAACACTATTTCAATTAAAGTGTCAATATAAAATAGTGTATATTTTCTAACAATTCACAAAAAAATAAAAAGCCCGCCAGAGGCGGACTTCCTATACTTAAAAATTAAGTTGGCGATTTAAGTTGGCCATCTCAATGGCAGAAGCAGCCGCTTCCCAGCCCTTGTTACCAGCCTTCGTTCCTGCACGTTCGATGGCCTGCTCGATGGAATCAGTGGTCAAAACACCAAAAATGACCGGGATTCCTGACTGAAGTGAAGCTGCCGAAACACCTTTTGCCGCTTCGTTGCAAACATAATCAAAGTGAGGAGTAGATCCGCGAATAACTGTTCCAAGCGTGATCACTGCGTCGTACTTTCCGGAATCGGCCATTTTTTTGGCGATCAAAGGAATTTCAAAAGCACCAGGAACCCACGCGACGTCCACATTCTCTTCTTCCACACCATGACGTTTCAGTGCGTCCTGTGCGCCTCCAAGCAGCTTGTTTGTAATAAATTCATTGAACCGGCCTACGACGACCCCTACTTTTAGTCCTGTTCCGATTAAGTTTCCTTCAAAAATGTTTCCCATTGTTGTGCATCCTCCTCTGTTAGAACTGCAGCAAGTGCCCCAGTTTCATCTTCTTTGTTTTTAAGTAGTTTTCATTGTCTTTATTTGCCGGCATCTGAATGGGCACTCGCTCAACCACTTCAAGATCGTAACCTTTAAGACCGGTAATTTTGCGAGGATTGTTGGTTAAAAGACGCATTTTCTTTATGCCGAGTTCTTTCAGGATCTGTGCGCCGATGCCATAGTTTCGAAGGTCCGGTGCAAAGCCTAGCTTTTCATTGGCTTCCACCGTGTCCAAGCCTTCTTCCTGAAGCTTGTAGGCGCGCATCTTATTCAACAGGCCGATTCCACGTCCTTCCTGCCTCATATAGAGCAATACACCTGAACCAGCCTCTTCGATTTGCTGAAGCGCCGCATGAAGCTGCGGACCGCAATCACAGCGATGAGAGCCGAACACATCGCCGGTCAGGCATTCTGAATGCACTCTTACAAGCACCGGCTGTTCTGCATCGATCCTTCCTTTAATCAATGCCACATGCTCTTTATCGTCAATAAGGTTCGAAAAGCCAATGGCAGTAAAATCTCCGAAATCCGTCGGCAATTTAATTTCGACTTCTTTTGTAACCATTTTTTCTTTCCGGTTCCTGTATTGAATAAGGTCTTTAATGGTAATGAATTTCAGATCATGCTCGAGTGCCAATTTTTGCAGCTCCGGCACCCTTGCCATGGTTCCATCTGCATTCATAATTTCACAAATCATTCCTGCCGGTTTTGCGCCTGCTAACAGAGCCAGATCAACGGCCGCTTCCGTATGTCCTGCCCTCCTCAGCACGCCTCCTTTTTTGGCGATCAAAGGAAAGACATGACCCGGACGCTTGAAGTCAGGTCCCTTCGCACCTTCTTCCACCATTTTTTGAATGGTAATGGCCCGTTCAGCAGCCGAGATGCCTGTTGTTGTGCTTTCATGGTCAATGCTGATCGTAAAGGCAGTCCCATGGGGATCGGTGTTATTGGTGACCATCGGTGTCAGCTCCAGCTTAGCTGCAAGATTTTCGTCAATCGGAGCGCAAATCAGTCCTCTTCCGTGAGTTGCCATAAAGTTAACCGTTGAAGGTGTTACTTTTTCAGCGATGGCGACAAAGTCTCCTTCATTTTCTCTGTCTTCATCATCCACCACAATGACAGGTTTGCCGTTAATCAAATCCTCAATCGCTTCTTCTATACTGTGAAACATCAATCATCCCTCCTCTGCTTTAAAACCCATGCTCTGCTAAGTATTCCAGTGTTATGGCTGATTTTTGTTTTTCTTCTTTTTTGCCTGTGATAAATTTTTCAACATACTTTCCAAGCATGTCGCATTCCACATTCACCGAATCCCCCTTGGCTTTATCACCTAATACAGTATGGGAAACGGTATGAGGGATCAATGAGACCGTAAACGTATCATCCGTCAAACCAAAAATGGTCAGACTTGTTCCATCCACCGCCACTGATCCTTTCAGCAACAGGTAGTTCAACAGTCTTTTTGGCACTTTTATATCATAATAGATAGCATTCTTCTCGGGACGTTTTTGAACAATTTCGCCGGTACCATCGATATGGCCGCTGACAAAATGTCCTCCAAACCGACCTCCGGATGACATGGCCCGTTCCAGATTTACTTTGGAGCCAAAGGATAGAAGTTTCAGCCCTGTGCTGCGATAGGTTTCGGGCATAATATCAACGGTAAAACTTTTCTCGGAAAAAGTGGTCACCGTTAAACATACGCCATTGACGGAGATGCTGTCCCCAAGCTGGACATCTTCAAGAATTTTTGAAGCGGAAATGGTTAATACAATGGTTTCGTTGCCTTTTTTAATTCCTTCGATTGTACCTAATTCTTCAACGATTCCAGTAAACATCGATTCACCTCCTGCTGTGCTGTTCTTTTATTCAAGGAATGAAAAAACCCCTGAAAGTCATTAAGCTCCCAGGGGTTTCTATCTATTGCATTCTGAAAATACTCATCATATCAATAAACAGTATGTCGAAATAAGCCTTTGGTGTACTTCTAAAAAAGCAATCCAAAAAAGCATTTCGTCATTCCTTCTCCCATCCAGACTATACTGTCGGCTCTGGAATTTCACCAGATCCACCGTCCGCTAAAAAAGCGTCCGGGTCACGGACTAAGAGGATTACACCTCATCACCGCCGGTTGGGAATTTCACCCGACCCCGAAGGAAATATAATATTTAATTACTTGCATAATGTAAGTATACCTTTCTTTTTCGCTCGTTACAAACATCAAATCTCAAACTCGTCAATTCACTGCGTTTATTGCTTATCCAAACCCTTGGATTCAATAAATTCCTTCATGTACGTTCGTTTGGGCTGGCTCATTACTCTGGCCATTTGTGTAGCCCAGCCTTCATCTCGAGCTCCACCCGTGCGTTCTCTATAATACTCGGCGGTCTGAAGTTCAAATTCTTTAAGGACCGGAAGAGCTTTTTCATCTTCAACATACTGGTTTTTGTGGAAAACTGCGGCCTGAGGCAACCGTGGCTTCAATCCTGGAGAAGCATCGGGATGGCCGACAGCCATACCGAACAAGGGTACCACATGATCAGGGCAGCGGAGAAGCTCTGAAACCTCCGGCAGATTATTGCGGATGCCGCCGATATAAACGATGCCCAATCCAAGTGATTCTGCTGCCACCGCCACATTCTGGGCCGCAAGCGCAACATCGATCATTCCGACCATAAAACCTTCTTTTGATTTAATCGTATCATCGACATTTTGTCCGGCAATTTGTGCCATCAATTGATGGCGGTGATAATCCAGGCAAAAAACAAAGAAATAGCCATTTTGGGATACATAGGTTTGATTGCCCGCCAGCTCAGCCAGCTTGTCCTTGATGCTCTGCTCTTCAATGCCAATAATCGAATAAACCTGCTGATAGCTTGAAGTGGATGCAGCCTGAGCGCATTGAATCAGTGTTTCCACGGTCTCTTGCTCAATCGGTTCGTCCTTAAAGCGGCGGATCGACCGGTGCGAAAGAATATTCTTTATCGTTTCGTTCATTCTGCTCAAACCCTTTCCTTTTGGATACATCATTTATGTTACCTAATCTAGCATAAGATTAATCAAAACGAAAAGCAGAGCGGCTTAAGCGACCTCTGGCGGCATCATTCGTAAGATACATAAAAGAAATGCCCATCATGCCTTTTGATTATAGGTTTAATATTGCAGAAGGTGCTGGATAAATTTTTTGACGGCATATGTTCTGTATTTTTGCTTTTTCATAATAACCCCAAGGTTTTTTTAACTGTCTGATATCCATGACATGTCCCTTCATGGCAATTAGCTATTAAAACATGATTATATATTCATTTTACCCATGTCAGAGACAAAAAAAAGCTGCGTTAAGCAGCCAAACTTTCAACTGCAACGCAGCTTGAGGGATCAGATTAGACGGGGAGACTTTCCAGATACGCACGAACATCCTCTGGTGTTTTCGCGTTTGCACTGTGCAAATGAGCCAGCTTTTCTCCGCCTTTGAACAATAACAGGCTTGGAATTCCCATCACTTCATACTTTTCTGCCAGCTCAGGAAATTTGTCCCGATCAACCTCATACCATGCTTTATCCTTATGTTCTTCAAGAATTTCAGGAAGAAATACTTCCAGGCGCCTGCAGTCAGGGCACCATCCTGCTGTAAAAATCATGATCGTTTCCTTATCTGCGGAAATAATCTCATTGAATTCTTCTAACGTTTGAACTTCTTTCATTAAAATAACCTCCCTTTTTACTCTTACTTCTATCTATTATATAACATGCCATGTTCACCACACGAAATATAATGCACTTTCCAAATGATGATATTAACATTTTTCCATGATTCCTGGTATGATACTAGTAAACACAGTGAAACGAAAGGACGACAACCTATGAAGATCGGCATTCTGAAAACACATGGATCCTATAACGATTTTATTTTAATTGATGAATATAGCAATGATTATGGATTAAATGATGAACAGCGGACTTCTCTGACCAGAACGCTTTGTGACCGCGACCACTCTATCGGTGCAGACGGCATTCTTTTTATCCAAAAAAGCGATAATGCGGATGCCCGAATGCGGATTTTTAACTCAGATGGCACGGAACCGGAAATGTGCGGAAACGGCCTGCGCATTGCAGGAAGATACATTACGGAACTTCTTGGAAGAGATCATGCTGTGGTTGAAACGCAAAAAGCCAACTTGAATGTTCAAAAGACGGACAGCATTTATGAAGATATCCAAACCTATGAAGTACTGATCGGGCCAGTTTCCTTTGATGTTTCCACACTGCCCGTTATCCATAGCGAAAACACGCTCCAGAACACGGTTATACCAAAACTTTCACCCGACTTAACGTTTACAGCTGTCAGTATGCCCAATCCCCATATTATTACGCTGGTAAATGAAATACGTGAAAACCAGGTAGCGGAAATCGGAAAAAAAGCCAATGAGATTAAGGATGTGTTCCCAAAAGGCGTAAACGTGAGCTTTGTAAAAGACCTTGGCGATTCAACGATCTTTGTCCAGACCTATGAACGCGGAGTAGGGATCACCAATTCCTGCGGAACAGCAATGTCCGCTTCAAGCCTCATTACCTGCCTGCTTGGCATTAATCATCCGGAAAAGGAAGTCACCGTATTGAACAACGGGGGAATGGTTCGCTGCAAAGTCAATCATCTCGAACAAGAAGGCTATTCCGTTCTTCTCAAGGGGAATGCAACGTATGTTTTCTCAGGAGCACTTGATTTTGACTTCAGCAAACCCGAAAACTCGGAATTCCATTTGGAAGAAGAATTTCCGCACGAAGAAGAAAGCTACCGGAAGCTTGAAGCCTACGCGAAAAATGTCCAATAGAAAGACAGGGTCCTGTTTGTGGATCCTGTCTTTTTTCTTTAGTACACAAACTATTTAGTAAGCTAACGGATCGACACAGGAAAAAGATCATTTTTTGCCCGAAAAATATTTCATAAACTCATTGACGAAAAATTGCATAAAAAATACAATTAAATAAACTAGTCAGTCAGTTTTACAAAAAAAGGAGGATCCTATGAAACCATCATTTTATGCCGAGAACCGAAAAAAGCTTGCCGCACAGCTTCCAAATGAGAGCACTGCTGTTTTGTTTGCCGGTGAAGCTCCTTATAAATCAGCAGATGAGCGCTATCCGTTCACCCCGAACCGAAATTTTTATTACAACACAGGCATTGACGGGCAGAACGTCATTCTTGTGATTAAGAAGACAGCCGGAACTGTTGAAGAGACACTTTTTATTGAAAAGCCGGATCCGGTAATGGAAAAGTGGGTTGGCGTTACCCTTTCACAAGAAGAAGCGAAAGCAGTCTCGGGAATCGGGCAGGTCCAATACCTTGAAAACTTCGAATCTTCGATTGGCCGGACCTTGTTTACCGAGCAGGTACAAACTGTATTTCTAGATTTGGAGCAACGGGAGTTCAAAGGATGGCAGTCCAAAGCCTCCCTCTTTGCCAAGCATCTTCAGGAGCATTACCCGCAAGTTGCGATTCGAAATGCATATCCCATTATTACTGAATTGCGGGTATTCAAAACAGCTGAGGAAATTGAAAAGATCAAAGAAGCGATTCAAATTACTAAAGACGGCATCTACAATGTGATGAAGCACGCAGGGTCCGGCATGCTGGAAAATGAGCTGGAGGCGCACTTTAACTTTGTCCTCAAAACGGCCGGAGTGAAGGACTTTGCTTTTCACACCATCCTGGCAAGCGGAAAAAATGCGACTGTACTGCACTACGAAAACAATGATTCGCACATTGAAAAGGACAGCTTGATTTTGCTTGACCTTGGTGCACAAAAAGACTACTATAACGCCGATATCAGCTTCACTTTCCCGGCTGATGGAAAATTCACTGAGCGGCAAAAACAATTCTACAACATCGTGCTGAAAGCTTTAAGAGAAACCACCTCTCTTATTAAACCCGGACTGAAATTTGCCGAATTAAACGAACGTACAAAAGCCATCCTTGCCGAAGAATGCATGAAGATCGGATTAATAAAAGAAGCATCTGAAATCTCCAATTACTACTATCACGGCGTAAGCCATTTCCTTGGGCTTGATACCCATGATGTTGGGTCCTACAAGAACCGGGTGCTTGAGCCGGGGATGGTGCTCACTATTGAACCCGGACTTTATATCGCAGAAGAAGCGATTGGTATACGAATTGAAGATGACATCCTGGTCACAGAAGACGGATATGAGAACCTGTCCGCGGATATCATCCGCACCACGGACGAGATTGAAGCGTTCATGTCTGATCGATAAGAAAAAGGAGTCACAGACAACATGGTCTGTGACTCCTTTTTTTATCCGTCAATCTATCTACTGATTACCACCAAAAACGTCTAAATCCTCTGAAACCCCAGAATGGAAAACCGAACAGACCGAAACCTGGCAAAAACGGGCCTGCGAAAAACGGAAAGCCAAATCCCAAACCAAAGCCTGGGAAGAAACGTTCTGCCGCTTCATCCCTGTTCTGCATAGGCATGACCAGATAGATGTTATCATTATCGTGGCTATGGATTCTGCCCTGATAGATCTTTCCATCTGACATTTCAATTTCACAGTTGGCCCCTGCGTACTGCTTGCACATCTTCATCCAATTTTCTTTGTGGCCATGATGATGATGATGGTGATGATGCATCGCTTTGTTGTCTTTCGGCATGTGATAGCCTGGCTGAATATTGCTGTTGTTTTCGTACAAAGTAGATCCTCCTTGTGTGGTATATAGCCAGATTATTCACGTAAGACAAGGGTGGTTACCAAAATGGTTGTTTGACCCATCCGTAAGGTTTCTGCTCTCAATCATCCCGGTCAACGTATTTTCCATGCTCGGGAACAGCTATATCATAGAACCGGTCAGCCAGTCTCTCCAAGCTCGTCCCAAGAAGCTGGCCGGCCATCGGAAGACCATGGCCTGTCACGGCAAGATGGGGATTTAAATCATTCAATTTCCTAACTGATTCATACGCCGCTTCCCAGTCTGTTGTTAAATATTTGGGCGGTCCGCTAATTTCCTGTTTTTGAGTCATCACCTTGTACAGAGATTCCTGCTGAACGGTAACAAACGCATCCCCTGCAATCAGCGAGGCATCACTTTCCCTAAAGAAGGAGACATGCCTGAAACAAGTCCTCCACCTACAGACGAATCAGGCTCGGGATAATCTTTCTTCCCCGTTAAATAAGGCAATTCAAGGATGTGGGCGTAGACCGGCACCTTCCATTTCTCCACTAATTCCCTTAAAGCCCCGGTATGGTCAAAATGTCCATGTGTAAGGATAATGGCTCTGGGCCTTGTTCCCTCTCCAAACCGTTTTTCGGCTTCTTCTGTAATTTTATCCGCTGTTTTTGGCATGCCGGCATCAATCAATACCCATTCATCCTGGGTTCCTGCAAAAATAACGTTAACAATCTGTACGGGAAAATAGTACAGATCAGGCATAACCTCCAGGCCAATGCCGCTTGCGATTGATGTTACCGGAATAAAAGATTCTTTCATGCTCGGCCTCCTTGTCATTACGATAAAAGCTCATCCCTCCAACCACAGATCCAATACCACCAAGGCATCGGCACATTTCATGTCTTGCCTAAACCAATAAAGCCAAGCCATCATATTCTAAGTTTGAGGAGGTGTAAACTATGGGATTTTTTGGTGGCGGCGGAATTTTCGCCTTGCTCGTCGTGTTGTTTATTCTTTTGGTTATCGTCGGTTGCGCTTGCTGGGGCGGCGGCGGATTCGGTGGTTATGGTGCCGGATTTGGCGCAGGCGGTATCGGTTACGGCGGGATCTATTAATCCAAGTTTTACCGTTAATGAGAAAAAGCACGGGGAAACTTGTCCTGTGCCCGAAAATTGCAGGTTTAAAAAAGATGTTTCTCTCGTGAGAGAAACATCTTTTTTTGTTTGGTTAAAATACCTTCTTTCGATCCCGCTCTTCTTTTAAGATTTCCACCGCTTCGCGGAATCGCTGGGAATGCACAATTTCCCTTTCCCTCAAGAAGCGAAGGGAGTCGTTCAAGTCCACATCATCAGACATATCAATGATCCACTGATAGGTGGCCCTTGCTTTTTCTTCAGCGGCAATATCTTCATAAAGGTCCGCAATGGGATCTCCTTTTGCCTGGATATATGTCGCGGTGAACGGCACTTCAGCAGCATTGGAGTAGAACAGGGCTTCTCCGTGATTCACATAATGATCACCTAATCCTGCCTGCTTCAGCTGTTCAGGCGTCGCATCTTTTGTTAGTTTATAAACCATGGCCGCGATCATTTCGAGGTGGGCAAATTCTTCGGTGCCTATGTCATTCAGCAGGCCAACCACTTTATCGGGGATGGTGTACCTCTGGTTCAAATAACGAAGCGCTGCTGCCAGCTCCCCGTCTGCTCCTCCGTATTGTTCCACCAAAAACTTGGCGAGCTGAGGATTGCAGGTGCTTACTTTTACCGGATACTGCAGTTTCTTTTCATAAACCCACATTACGGATCTCCCCCTTCAGTTTTAAACCTGCCATGGCCACGGCCCTTTGCTCCATGTCCAATGGTCATCCATTCCGTCCGCCCGTATGGACCCAAACTTCTTCTCAAAAGGCTTCAACAGCCTTTGCTTTTCTTCTGAAAGCTCTGTCAGCTGTTTAAACGCATCCTGGTCCTCAGGGTGGGTGTCCAAATATAAGTTGAGCTCGGTGATTGCAAAATCAACGGCCTGTATCTCTTCAAGCATCGAATAGTATTCCTTAGGCAACGTCTTCGGCATCACTCTTCACCCCTTCAGTTTTTGATTTTTTTCATACGGATCATACAAGGCGGGCCATAAGGTGCCTTTTTGCAAAGCTTCTTTTGGTGTAAACTGCGGGAGTTTTTCCGGCTGGAATCCCATGTAAAGATGGGGAGGAGTTGAATAATGCTTCTCGCCGGGATCCGGACAAGGGTCATCAGGGCTGTGGTAGGGGTGATAGGATTTGGTGTAAACCTGGTTTTTAGCCAAAAATAAAACCTCCTATAGAAATAGTTGGTTACTGCTTTACCTTTTGATAACTGCATGGTTCAGTTATGTATCCCACACTGGGAAATCCTTTAAACTACTTATTTATAATTAATATAAAAAGGCTCCCTTGATAGGGAGCTTCTTCAATACTATTCTTATTCTTCGCGCTGTCCCTGAAAAAAGATCATCACGAATTTCAGCAGTTCCAATAACGAAATGAGGGCGGCAGCCACGTAGGTCAGGGCAGCAGCATTCAACACCTTATTTACACCGCGTTCCTCATCATTGCGGATAAATCCTTCAGCCAGCAAATAGTGTTTTGCCCGTGAACTCGCATTAAACTCTACCGGAAGGGTAACGAGCTGAAAAAGAACCGCAAATGAAAACAATACAATACCCACTCCAATTAATTGGAATTGCTGAAGCAAGAGCCCACCCATCAATAAAAATGGCGCAATACCTGAAGTAAGGTTAACAAGCGGAAACATGCGATGGCGGAAAACAAGGGCTCCATAGGATTGCTTGTGCTGAACCGCATGCCCCACTTCATGGGCAGCCACCGAAACGGAGGCAATCGAATCGCCGTAATACACCGGTTCGGATAAACGTACCACTTTTGAAACGGGATCATAATGATCGCTCAGCATTCCCGGCACAGGTTCTACCGGTATATGTGACAGCCCATTTTGATCAAGTATGGACCGTGCCACCTCTGCCCCGGTTCTTCCGGAATAGGCACTAACTTCCGACCACTTTTTGAAATTTCCTTTTACCTTGAATTGGGCCCATAATGAAATGGCAAACGCAATAATAATCAGAAAATCCATCGGATGAAAAAACATTTTTTTATTACTCCTCCTTCATATTGGCAAAAAGCTTATTCCGTCACGGTAAGCAGTTTTCCTTTCAATTCCTCTTCGACACTTCGTCTGCTTTTCAACTGCGTGGAAGATAGAAAAATCATATCCTGGTACTCGGCTTTACGGTGATCACCGCGCTTCATCACGTTTAAAAAGATGGATATTCCGTTTCTTCTTTTTTCAATTGACGACACGTGCAATTCCTGTATTTCCTGAGACAGAAAAACAGAAGGAGCGAAACGAAAGATCTGTTTTTTGCCGTTAAAAATTCCCGAGTGCTGCACTTCACGAAAACCCAGTGCACCTAAAGCATAAAAAATCTGCAAAACTTCATGAGATCCTTTGATGCACACCGGCAGGAAATGGAGCCGGACTCTGCTTTTTCCTGCCCGAATGCCCGCCTGTACCTTATATGAAATATTGGAACAGGAAATCGGTATATCATCAGGCAAATGGGCGGAAAACGAAAGAATAAAGCCATTTTTATTTTGCTTCCGGCTTTCGGATATGTGTTGTAATTGAATACGTTTTTGAGTGTGAAGCTGACCGTCATGATATTCCAGGATCAACTCCAAAGCAATAGTACTTCCTTGTGAGGAAACGACTCCATTTTTTATGATCCACTGCCCCTCAAGCTTTCCTCCAGGGTAAAAAACGGACGAGTCTAAAGTCGGACCAGTGTCATTTTTTAGTTTTGAGACGATTTCTTTGATCATAATCTGCCTTTCTGCTGCTGCATTTACCGTTATATACGAAAAAAGGAAGGGAAGGTTTCAACTTTTACACAAAAAAAGAACGGCCGGAGCCCCTCTTTTCAGTAACGTTTTATTCGGTATGCTGCTGTAAGCATCGCAAAAGAAATGACAATACTGGCAAGAACCAAAATCCAGGCTTCCTTCATGTCGCCTGAATCGATGGCAAGATAGATTGCGGTCGGAATGGTCTGCGTGCGCCCGGGGATGTTACCTGCAAACATTAAGGTTGCTCCAAATTCTCCAAGCGCTCTCGCAAAGCTTAATATGGCTCCTGAAACAATGGACGTGTAGGAAAGAGGAATTGTAATAAAGAAAAAAACATTCCATTTCCCTGCTCCATCCACACGCGCGGCATTCTCAATATCATGATCAACGGCTTCAAACCCGGTCTTTGCCGATTGGTACATGAGCGGGAAGGCAACGACACTCGAGGCAAGCACTGCGGCCCACCAGGTAAAAATAACAGGCTGCTGAAACAATAATTCTATAAATTGGCCAACCGGACTTCGTTTTCCAAAGACAATAATGAGAAGGAACCCGATGACGGTTGGAGGAAGAACGAGAGGAAGCATTAATAGTGTTTCAATAATGAGTTTCCCTTTAAACGACTTGCCTGCCATTGCCTTCCCCAGCAGTACGCCTGACAGTATAACAATGATCCATGCGGAAGCCGCAACGGTAATGGACAAATAGATCGGCGGCCAAATGTTTGCTAGCATAGGTTCTCCTTAGATTTAAGCATCAAACCACTTATGTACTAGATTTCAAAGAATATATTCAACCTCCATTATAACGAAAAAGCCCACAGGCAACAAAAAGGGGCTGTCCAGAAAGTCAGTGTAAACTGACTTTCTGGCAGCCTTTTTTTAAAATACTATAAAAAGTACACAAAAAAATCGTCCTCTTTAGTAAAATGAAAGTTACCACACCAACATCTTCACGAAAAGAAAGGACGATTTTTTATGCGCAATCTTACGATTACTACTGAAAATTATACCACGCAAACGAGCCTTCCTCTAGGGGGAATCCAAGAAAGTTCTTCTACTAAACGAAAATTAGCTCCCACCTTCAAACCGTACGATAACCAACAAGTTCAAATGATCTTTGATCTGCAGGAATGGATTCCAGCCCACCATGTGGCACGTGTAATTGATGAGATGGTGGAGGGCATTCCTGATGACCGGCTATTTTCTTATTACTCCGGCGGTGGACGGAGCTCATATCACCCAAAAATGATGGTGAAAGTCCTCCTCTATGGGTATTCACAGAAGGTCTATTCGTGTCGCGGAATTGAAAAGCTGCTTCAGGAAAATCTTCCGGCCATGTGGCTCGCAGCCATGCAGAAGCCCGATTTCCGAACGTTGAACGACTTTCGCGGCCAACGGATGAAAGCCTTGATGGATGAACTGTTTGAAACCATGATCAGGCAACTCATCCAGGACGAGTATATTACGATGGATCACTACTTTTTGGATGGTACAAAGATCGAAGCCGATGCCAATAAGTATTCTTTCGTGTGGAAAAAATCCACCGTGAAACATGAAGCGAAGTTGAAAGAGAAAATTCAAGAAACGCTGCACCACATCAACCGCCTCACTGAATTAGAAGCGTTGCCAGAAGGAGATGAAACCAGCGATGAGCTCTCCCTTCCATTAGAAGAAGCCGCAACGATTCTCGATGAAGAAGTCACGTCCCTGACGGATGCGATCGAGAAGGAAACGAATACCGAAAAACGCAAAGAGATGCGTAAGAAGCGCAGTATCTACAAAAAACCCTTGAAGCTTATTCGTCACGATTTCTTGCCTCGTTTAGCCAAATATAAGGAACAGAACGAACGGTTTGGAGACCGGAACAGTTACTCCAAAACCGATACCGACGCCACCTTTATGCGCATGAAAGAAGACCACATGAAGAACGGCCAGTTGAAACCCGGCTACAATGTACAGATGGCGACCGAGAACCAATTTGTTTTGTTTTATTCCCTTCATCAACGCCCGACAGATACGCGGTGTTTCATTCCTCATTTAGAGAAACTGGCCGCGTCTTCTTTACCGATGCCGAAAACCGTGATTGCGGATGCCGGTTATGGCAGCGAAGAGAACTATTTGTTTGCGGTCGGAGAAGAAACAGAACCGCGATTTGATTTTCTGATTCCCTATGGAAGCTATTTGAAGGAACAAACCCGAAGCTATAAAAACGAGATCAAAAACGCAAAGAACTGGGTATATGAGGAACTCGATGATTGGTTTATCTGTCCCAATGGCAGAAGGGTACCGTTTAAGAAATATCTGAAGAAAAAGAACCGATCCGGTCTGGAACAAAGTTTCAAGATTTATGAATGCGAAGATTGTACGGATTGCCCGTTTAAAACCAAGTGCACCAAAGCGAAAGGGAACCGCCAGGTGCATTGGAACACGATCTATGAAGAAATGAAGGCCAAAGCAAAAGCAGCCCTTGAATGTGAGGAAAAAGCCGCGATTTATGCCCGACGTAAAGTCGAAGTGGAAAGCGTCTTTGGCCACATCAAGGGCAATCGGTCGTTCCGCAGGTGGTCGTTGCGGGGACTGGACAAGGTACATGTAGAGTTTGGAATCGTGGCATTGGCCCACAACCTCCTGAAAGTAGCAGGCATTCGCCTGACTACTTTCAGGAAAAAAGAACAACCAAAAAAAGCAGGACGGAAAAACTTATCGTTTTTCCGTCCTGCTTTCATTTTAGGGACTTATTGGACAGCCTCTTTTTTAATAGAAGGGACTTTCATACAAGGAAGACTTGATCACCGGCTTAAACGGAAGCCTGTATTTTTCAAGCACCGACTGGACCACTTCCTTCAGCCACTCCGGACTGGTGGGAGACACATACACTTCGTCAATTAACGTGTGTAAATTACAATCCACATAGGCCCCGTCCTTATGATTGAATCTCCGATGATTTGGATCATCGAAGGCAAGCAGCCGGATTTCATTTTCATGGCTGAAAGACCTCCGTTTATAGAATAACGTTTCATAGGGGTTCAGACTGGCCATTTCCGAATTAAAATTAATGTATTGAACCTGCCCGACATATGTCCGAAAACGTTTGTCATTGATGCTGGTAAACAGCTTATCAAGTGTGGAACAGATGGCAATTCCTTCATCCGATTTCAAATACAGGTTCCACATCCCCGCTGATTCCTCTTCGTTCAAATGCCAGCAATTGACCCCGACATAATCATGCATCTGCTTGATATATTCATGGAGCTGTCTTCTTTTCTCGGCTTTTGAGAGATTTTCATCCACCGGCACGGTAAGGTAAGACAGCGGATCATTGAGGATATTATTTACGTCCAGGGCAGAATAACTGCCTTCATGATTGTCCACAAAAAGGGACGGTTTCGGAAAGAACAACGATTTTTGATAAAGCATACCGACAAACTTGGCGAAATCCATATACTTCCATATCTTTGAGCTGCCGGACAATCTTTGGCTGTTCTTTATGTTGTAGGTCGTATTTTGATCAAACTGAGACTGGAATTTAACCAAAGCTTTTTCCGCCCAGTATTCACTCATACGGCAGTCCTTCCTTCATATGTTTTCTGCACATGGTCTATGATTATGCTTGGTGGTTGCCTTTTATAACAGGTTACATTTCCTGCTTATCCTTCCCACCGGTCAGAATAAATCAAGGAATCCAGTTCTTTTCTGTTTTCCCATTTCTCCGTTTCGAGAATGGGTTTCTGCGGATAATCTTCCGTATATCCCAGGGAAAGGAGCGCCACTGGCTCAATGTGGGGTGGAATATGTAAAATATCACGGATATCTGCCTTCTTGTAAAAGCTGACCCAGCCCATGGCCAATCCTTCTGCACAGGATGCCAGCCACATATTCTGGATAGCACAAGCCGTGGACATCCTATCGGTTTCAGGAATTGAATTTCTGCCCAGAACATGAGAGCCGCCCCGCGTCGGATCACAAGTTACACAAATTGTTAAAGGTGCTTCTTTTATTCCTTCTATTTTCAGATTCATAAACATGGATGACCGCGAATCGTCTTCGTAGTGTATGGCCAGGGCTCTTCTTTCCTTGTCGGCGGCCCATGCCATACGATTCTTTACTTCTTCTGAGGTGACCAGAATAAAATTCCATGGCTGCATGAAACCAACAGACGGAGCTTGATGGGCTGCTTGTAATATAGAATAAACGGCTTCATCCGGAACAGGGTCCGGCAAAAAACTCCGGACATCCCTTCGAGCAGCAATGACTTTATAGACAGCTTCTTTTTCATCATTTGTAAACAAGGCGTGTTTCTCCTTCCTGGTTCTTGGCGGATATTTGAGCGGTCTCAAATGTCGCCATTTCGTTGATCATAAGTGAGGCCGACAAAAGAATGGGAAAGGCAACCGCCGCACCGCTCCCTTCACCCAGCCTCATGCCTAAATCCAGAATCGGTTCCTTTTCAAGCAGCTTTATCAACATCGTATGGCCGGGTTCAACCGAGCGATGACCCATGATCATGTAATCAGCAGAACGGCTGCAGATCATCTTTGCGATTAAGGCAGCCGTACTCGCGATAAAGCCATCCACCAAAATCGGAATTCTGCTTGAGGATGCTGCCAGCATGGCTCCGGCCATTCCGGCAATTTCCAGCCCTCCCACTTTGGATAAAATATCAACCGGATCATCCGCATTCGGTTTCCTCAGCTCCAGCGCCTTTTGAATGACCTCTTTTTTGACCTGCAGCTTCTCTTTTTTAATGCCGGTGCCTGTCCCAACCAGTGTTCCGACTTTTTCACCGCTCACCACCGCGACTACGGCACTGCTCGCCGTCGTATTGCCAATCCCCATTTCACCTGGAATAAGACACTTTACTCCACTTTTAATCATTTCGTTTGCCGTCTGATACCCCGCATCAACAGCCTGCTCGGCGTCCTCCCGGGTCATTGCATCTTCCACAAGGAAATTGGCCGTGCCATAACGTACTTTTCGGGAAATCAGGGTCTGGCTGTCAATATCAGCGGCTATTCCAATGTCCACGATGTTCAACTTGGCACCGATTTGTTTGCTGAACACGTTGATTGCAGCTCCGCCATTCAAAAAGTTACGCACCATCTGGCTCGTTACTTCCTGGGGATAGGCTGACACTCCTTCTGAAACGATGCCATGGTCAGCAGCAAAAATCAGAACACCCGGCGGAAATACAATTGGAAAGCGTTCTTTCGTCATAGAGGCAAGACTCACCGCCAAAGCTTCCAATCTTCCAAGACTGCCAACCGGTTTTGTTAATGAATGAATGTAGGTCTGTGCAGCACTTCCCATCTTTTCATCGATTGCCGGAATACGGGCATTTTTCCAATGGTTTTTCATCCTTTTCTCTCCCTTCTATTTCAACAAAAAACCTTGACTGCAGGCGCCAAGGTTTTGATCTAACGTACACTATCCCTTTCTTCCCACCGAAGACACAGAAATCAAGATTTATAAGCAGGTCTCCTGGCTTACCGGTTTAACCGGTTTTACAGTAGCGTGGGCTGCTCCAGAATTACACTGGATTCCCTATTATCTCTCAACCATTTTTGGTCTTGAGCACTCATAAATTTTATGTAATTGTTTTTTATCATAACAATTCTTTAAAGAATTTGATATAGGAAAAACCAGAACCGGTCATACGGTCCTGGTTTTTATATCATCCCAGCATTCTCACACTTTGTGCAATAACGAATGTTACGAAGATGGCGATCATGGTTGGAATGAGAAAAGCCAAAAAGGTCCATTTTATGCTTTTTGTTTCTTTATAAATGTTGACCAGAGTCGTTCCGCATGGAAAATGAAGCAATGAAAACAGCATCGTATTCAATGCTGTGAGCCACGTCCACCCTTGGTCTACGAAAATTTGTTTCAAATCTCCCAGGTTATCAACCTCTGTCAGTGCCCCTGTAGAAAGATATCCCATAATCAAAATGGGAAGGACAATTTCATTTGCTGGCAGCCCGATCAGGAATGCCATCAGAATACAGCCGTCGAGCCCCAGCATCTGTCCAAAAGGATCCAGGAAATTGACGATATGCATAAGAACGCTTGTGTCGCCAACCGTAACATTGGCCAGCACCCAAGTCAGTATACCTGCTGGCGCAGCGACCTTAACAGCCCTTAGAAGTACCGCCCATGAACGCTCAAGTGATGAACGGATGACCGTTTCCCAAAATTTTGGCCTTCTATATGCAGGAAGCTCGAGTGTGTAGTGGGTAGGCACCCCTTTGAGAACCGTCTTTGATAATACCCAGGAGACCAAAAAGGTAACAAGAATCCCAAACAACACAATGCCAACAATTACAGACGTTGTAACAAGGGACTTGGCTCCACCTGTATATCCTGCCGCCATAAAGAGGGAAGCCAGCACAATCAGTGTTCCCCAACGGCCGTTGCATGGTACAAAATTGTTAGTTAGGATGGCAAGCATTCGCTCTCTCGGTGATTCAATAATCCGCGAAGACATCATTGCTGCAGCATTGCAGCCAAACCCCATCGCCATCGTCAGGGACTGCTTGCCGTGTGCGCCCACTTTTTTGAAGATGCGGTCCATATTGAACGCTACTCTCGGTAAATATCCATAGTTTTCAAGCAAAGCGAACGTTGGAAAAAAGATTGCCATCGGCGGCAGCATCACACTTACGACCCAGGTAGTGCCGCGATAGAGACCCAAAACGAGAACACCATATAGCCAATCCGGAGCACTCATCCACTGAAAAAAGGCTGTAATGTAGTTTTCGAGCCATCCGAAAAACCGGGCAATCATGTCAGATGGAACGTTGGCGCCGGCGATTGTAAGATAAAAAACAATGCCTAGCATAACCATCATGATTGGAAAGCCCCAAATGGGAGAGGTGAAAACAGCATCCAGTTTCTCCGTTCGCCGATCACGTTTGGTGTTTGAATGATGAACACCCGCCTCGCAAAGCCGCTTGCTTTCCTGATAAAGGCTGCCCACAATTTTATCACGAAGATCTGGTGATGTAAGCTGCTGTGCCTTTTCATAGAGAGCATTCAAATCTCCTCTTGAACCTGAACTTGCCAGTTCTGTATTCATGCCGATCCCTCCTTTACCTTCAGCCTTGATTTCAACTCATCCAGCAGAGATTCATCCCCATCCAACAAGCGCAAAGCCACCCAGCGGGAAGAGATGCGATCTTCCACCAGATCAGCCACAAGGGGCTCCAATGAAGCGATCTTTGCTTCAATGTCTTTGTCGTATGTCATCCGCGCGGGTTCGCATACAAGTTTGCCCTCTGCCAGGCGTTCGATGGTGTCGAGCAACATGGGAAATCCCGCTTTGTTCCGGGCTGAAATTTTTATGACAGGAACACCAAGACGGCGGGTCAGTAATCGTTCATTGATCGAGATGCCTCTCTTTTCTGCCTCATCCATCAAATTAATGCAAATAATTACATTTTGAGTCATTTCCAGTATTTGCAGAGCAAGATTCAGGTTCCGTTCCAGAGAGGTTGCATCCACCACGACAAGTGTCACATCCGGTTTTTCAAATACAATATAGTTTCTTGCCACTTCCTCATCCCGGGAGTTCGAGAAGATGGAATACGTTCCAGGCAAATCAATCAGCCGGTAGTTTTTCCCCTTATGGCTTAATGTTCCTTCAGCAAGCGAAACGGTTTTTCCAGCCCAGTTCCCCGTATGCTGTTTTAATCCGGTCAATGCATTGAACAATGTACTTTTTCCCGTGTTTGGGTTTCCGGCCAGTGCGATCCGGTACGTTTCAGTCATGATTCATCAACTCCCCTTGAATCTTCGAACTTTCTTCCCTTCTCAGGGCAATGGTAGTCTGGCTGACACGAAAAGCAATGGGATCGCCCAGCGGGCTCTTTCGTACAACCTCCACTACTGCTCCTGGTACAAATCCAAGATCCAGCAGCCGTCTTCTCATCACACCTTCGATATCCATGGAGGTGATTTGTATGAAGTCGCCGTTCTTCCCTTCAAAAAGGGTGATATAGTTAGTCTCATCCACTTCTTTTTCCTCCACTCTTATTTGTTTCCTTCGTGCAACATTTGCTTATATGATATGTATATCCAATGGTTTTGTCAATGTTTCCTGCAAAATAAAAAAAAGCCCTCTGATATACAGGGGCTTTTTGCCACAGTTATTTTTGTTATTTTGAAGAAAGAAACGTCTTCATCTCTTTCCAATGCGAGAGTCGTTCCCCTTGTAAATGCCGGTTGTACGACTGGTCCCTGACCACGACTCTTAAGGAGTCTGATGATAAGGTATCGAGCACGCCTGGTTTATCGTCAAAATAAAAATCTAAGCCAAGCTCTTCAATGATTTTTACTTTTTCATCATCCTTCATTCCGCAATAAAATTTATCGTCATCAACAGGAAATCCCTGCTTCTTCATCCAATTCATCGTCCGTTCACCGTGTTCTCCCGGACGAGCCGTGATGTAATAAATTTCATGGCCCTTTTCTTTCAACTCCTGCAAGGTTTCCACCGCATCAGGGTATGGTGGGCAATCAGAAAAATAGATTTCTTCGCGTAAAGTGTTCCACATCTCTTTTCCTTCGGCATTCGTCAGACCGAACGGTTCATGGATTTCAACCGTTTTCAATGCTTCGAAAATATCCATCGCCAGGTTTTTGTTTAATTTTTTATTATAGATCGTAAAGGCATAGCCTCTCAAATTAATCAACGTATCGTCAATATCAAACCCGAATTTCATCATTGTGCTCCTTCTGTTACTTGTAAACAGGGTATCCTGTAAACTTAAAATCATCCCCGACTTGTTCCACTGTCATCTCGCGAAGATCCACCGCTCCACTCATCCGCTCAGCACCCTCACCTTCAAGAAACGTGGGCGACAGGCTTCCGCCCAGGAGTTTGGGAGCCATATAAACCACGAATTTGTCGATGAGCTGCTGCTCAAGGAAAGAAGCATTGACGGCTCCGCCTCCTTCAATCATCACAGATGAGATTTGCTGTTCTCCAAGAAGATGTAAGACCTCTTCGGGATTCACCCGATCAGCCCGGCTTTTAGTTGTAAAGATGGAGACACCATGACTTTCCAGCACTTGGCGTTTCTCCTCTCCTGCCCGTTCTGTCGTAAAGATCCAGGTTTCTGCTTTTTTGTCCTGCACGACTTTGGATGAGACGGGAATTCGCAGGGTGGAATCCAGTATAACCCGGACAGGGTTGCGGCCGTTCGGGATACGCGCGGTCAGCTCCGGATCATCCTTGATCACAGTGTTAACGCCCACAAGGATGGCCATGTTTTCATTCCGGATCTGGTGAACATTCTTTCTGGCTGCCTCTCCGGTAATCCATTTGCTGTCGTGCGTTGCGGTGGCGATTTTCCCATCAAGCGTTGCCGCTGATTTCACCGTGACAAAAGGGAGCTTTTGCACAATAAATTTATTGAACACTTCATTCATTTGTTGCGATTCCTTCTCCATGATACCGGTGATGACTTCGATACCAGCTTCCTTTAAAATAGCAACTCCTCTTCCGGATACGAGCGGATTTGGATCCAGACTTGCGATCACCACCTTGCTTAATCCAGCTTTCACAATGGCTTGTGCACAGGGGCCCGTTCTTCCATAATGGGAACAAGGCTCAAGGGTCACATAAATCGTTCCCCCTTCTGCTTTCTCTCCCGCCATTCTAATCGCATGGATTTCAGCATGAGGCTCTCCAGGCTTTAAATGGGAGCCGATTCCCACAATTCGGTTCTCGTTGACAATAACAGAACCGACCATGGGGTTTGGATCGGTTTGGCCTTTCATGGCCCTGGCGTTTTCAAGCGCTAATTTCATATAAAAGGTATGATCAGTCATTCGGGCAGCTTTCCTCCTCTTTTAAGTGGCCAGAACGGGAAACCTTGGTCTTCAGGTAGTTGGCGTTATACTCTGACTCATCTCCCCATAACGGTGTCCGTCCTAAAAGCAGCATGCCGGATTTTTTTAACGCATCCTGCTTTTTTGGATTGTTCGTGATCAAGGTCACCGGTTTGGTTCGAAGTGTTTTTAATACCGAGATGGCATCCTCATAATTCCGGGAATCATCCACAAATCCAAGGTTCAGATTTGCTTCTACTGTATCATAACCACTTTCCTGAAGCACATAAGCCATGGCTTTTGAAAACAGGCCAATTCCGCGTCCTTCATGATTGGCCAAGTAAAAAAGCGCGCCTGTTCCATGATTTTTGATCATCTGCATTGACTTTTTCAGCTGAAAACCGCAGTCACAGCGCTTGCTACCAAAGATATCCCCGGTATGGCAAATGGAATGCATGCGGATGAGCGCATCTTCGTTGTTTTTGAAGTCGCCATAAACCAGCACGCTTGATTGCTGATATTCAGAAAGGTTTGTGGAAGATAATTTTCCAATGATTTCTTCAATATTCTCTGTAACCTGCTCCCGCTCCAGCCAGCAATACCACTGAAAAACAACGGTCTCTCCAGACAGATTAACCGGAAGGCGAATAGGGCCAACAAGGTAAATGCCCCCGTTTTCGGATGTTTTAATCAATTGAATTTTATTTTTCAACAATGAAATAACATCAGATTTAAGAAGTGATTGTTCCATCTTGATGAATCCCCTTTTGTTTATTGTTACGCGTTTAAAATTTGTCTGCGTGCTTATTTGAACATTATCCTTGATTATACACCAACAGCAAACAAAAAGTAAGTATATAGCAAAAGGAAAGCCGCCTGTTAAGCGGCTTTCCTTCTAATGCATAAAAATATCCAGCCATATTTTGACCGCCGTTCCGGCAATCAAGATGGCCAAAGTGGCCTGGAGCACTTTTGTATTGATCTTTTTTCCGACTTTTACTCCGAGAGGAGCTGCAATCAGACTGACGATCAGCATAAGAACGGCAGGATGGTACAGAATTTGTCCTGTTGCTGCTTTCCCAATCAAGGAACCGATGGACGAAAGAAATGTGATTCCCAGTGAGGTCGCGATGGTCACCCTTGTTGGCAGCTTCAGCACGACCAGCATGATCGGTACGAGAATAAATGCTCCCCCTGCCCCTACAATTCCAGCAAATACTCCAACGGTCAGTGCGAGGATTCCTGCTAATTTTTTATTAAATACCAGTTCGGACCTGGTATCATCCACTGCTTCTTTTTTTGGAAAAAGCATAAGAACGGCAGCAATAACCGCCAGCAGACCGTAAATAATATTAATAACTTTTTCAGTTAAAAGATGAGAGCCAAACCCTCCAATGAAACTGCCTGTTAAGGAGCTTAATCCCATGATCATGAGAAGCTTCGTATGAATAAAGCCGCCCTTCCTGTATGCCACAAGTCCTGCAAGCGTGGAAAAGAATACTTGTACCGCCACAATTCCTGAAACATAATGAGCACCAAAACCTGCATACCCGAGTAATGGAGGAACATACAGAAGAATGGGGTAATTAATAATCGCTCCGCCTATACCAAGCATGCCTGATATAAAAGAGCCAATAAAGCCAATCACAAATATGGTTAAAAGATAACCTGCATCCATTCCCATCATTTCACCCCGTGTTCCCTGCGATTATTTCTTTTGGATAAAGAATACAAATACACCGTTGTCTTCGTTCATTTCCAGCAGCGTATGGCCGCCAGCTTTTGCCCAGGCAGAAAGGTCACTTTTTGCCCCTTTATCCGTAGCATGGACCTCGAGCACCTGTTCAGATTCGAGTGCATCCATTGCCTTTTTTGTACGTACGATGGGCATCGGACAGGCCAAGCCCTTCGCATCGAGTAACTGATCAGATTTCATTTTTGTTACCTCCTTTTTAGTCCTGAATGGCGCATCGGTTCGGACCGATTTCCATCTCCTGCTGTGTCTCTTGGTCAGGGCTTAATTTTCCCATGTTGGTCTTGCGGATTTCCTGATAGGCATTCGGTTGCGGAGGAAGATTTTCAGTAACCGCCTTTCTGAATTCAGCCTCATCGAGATGAAGACCTTCATTCTTTTCAAACAGATCTCCTAGTACAGCTTTAACCTCACCCTGGTCCCCAAGCTCTGAAACTTTGGAGTAGTGAGCGGGAAGAACAATAAGGTCACCTGAAAGCCTTTTATAGTTATCATACAGTGTGTTTCTTAAGTCTCCAACCCAATCTTCTGCTTTTCCGGCCAAATCTGGACGGCCAATGGATTCTACAAACAGAATATCACCGGTTAATAAATACGTCTGGTCGATAAGAAGCGTAGTACTCCCTATAGTATGTCCTGGTGAATAAATAGGCTCAGCGGACACGGAAGTGCTGCCGACGGTAATGGTTTGGCCATCTTCCAGAGGTTTGTATGAAAACATAACCTCATCCGCATCCTTCGGCGGGAGATAGTAGATGCTTCCTGTTTTTTCGGCAAGCAAGCGCCCTCCAGAAATATGGTCCGCATGAAGATGTGTATCAACTGCGTATTTAATCGTTAATCCTTTTTCTCTCGCAAATGCCTCATATGGCTCAGTCATTCGTGCAGTGTCCACAATCAAAGCCTCTCCATCGGATTCAATGAGATAGGACAAGCAGCCTTTTCCTAAGCGGACAAACTGGTATAATGCACCGCCATTCTTCAAGCTGCCCACCTTTACCGGTCTCAAATACTCGCTCCATGCTTTCATGCCCCCCTGAAGGTAGAAAACATCCAGCCCTTGTTCTGACAGCATTTCTGCCACCATGACAGATGATCCTTCTTTGGCACAAACCACCAAAATATCTGTATCCTTTGGGAGCTGATCCAAGATATCGTCTACCCCATCCAACAGATCAAAATAAGGAATATTTAAGTACTGGAAAGCTTCCCCTTCAATTTTCCAATCTTGAAAAGTATCTTCATTTCTCACATCCAAAATAAATAGGTTACTTTTTCTGATGACACGGCTTGCTACTTGTGCTGCCGTCATTTTTTGAATAGCCATTCCTTATCCCTCCAATTTTGTGATTGGTCCCTTCCATTCGCTCATTCCCGGTACAACATTAATGACGTTCTTAAAGCCTGCTTCTGTCAGCTTTTGTGCAGCAAGATCGCTCCTGTTTCCTGTCCGGCAAACGACATATACATAGACACTAAAATCTGTTTTAAGCTCATTTAAACGGTCGTTTAACTCTCCTAGCGGTATGGATACAGCGCCTGGTATATGGCCGAATTCATATTCTGCAGACTCTCTGACATCCAGAAGAAAAACTTCCGTTTGACGTTCCATTTCGGGTAATAGTTCTTCATTGGAAATCACATCAGGATGATGCTTTTCTATCTTTTCCTCTTCAGCCGTAGCTTTGCGGATATAGTGTTTCAGAACTCCGTTTTCTTCAATGGTGCCTAAATAGTGATGGCCACTGCTCGTTGCCCAGGCTTTCATATCAGCTTTCGAACCCTTATCCGTTGCCTGTACTTCAATCACTTCACCTGCGCCTAATTCATTGATTGCTTTTTTTGTTTTGACGATCGGCATCGGACAAGCGAGCCCCTTGGCATCCAGCATAACGTTTGATTTAATCATTGTTATTCCTCCTTAAATACCCACACCGGTATATTCATTTGTAAAAAAATTTATTCTGTTGGGCCGTCCCACTCCAGCATGCCGCCTGCCATATTGAACACCTTAAATCCATGGTTCTCGAGCAGCTGCGAAGCTTTAAAGCTTCTTCCCCCTGAACGGCAAACCATAATATACTCCTTCGCTTTATCCAGCTCGTGCATTCGGAATTCAAGCAAGCCTAACGGAATATTTACGGCGTCTGGAATTTTTCCAGCCTTTACTTCTTCTGTTTCCCGTACATCAATGACATGAATATTTTCTTTCTTCAACAGGCTTTCCACTTCTTTTGGTGTTATCTCTTTCATGTTCCATGCTCCCCCCTTTAAATAAATAGGTTTACGTTGCCGTCAGATGCTTCCCCCAAATATGCTGCCACACCAGCATAATCAATGCCATCCATCAACTCTTCCTGCTGAAGGCCCAGTAAATCCATGGTCATTGTGCAGGCAATGAGATTCACATCCTGCTCTTTCGCCAATTCAATCAATTGGGGTAATGTCATGGCGTTATGCTTCTTGATCACATGTTTAATCATTTTGGGACCCATTCCCGCAAAATTCATTTTTGACAAGCCCATTTTATCAGCATGACTCGGCATCATTTTGGCGAACATCTTTTCAAGAAAACCTTTTTTCACGGAAAGCGGCTCATCCTTTCGTAATGCATTTAATCCCCAAAATGTATGAAAGATTGTTACTTCATGATCATAAGCCGCCGCTCCATTTGCGATAATATACGCTGCCATTGCTTTATCATAATCGCCGCTAAATAAAACAATCGTTGTTTTCTTTTTTTCTTCAGACATAACTAAACCGTCTCCTTTTACCCATAGGGGTATATATTAAAATAAAAAAATACCACTACCTGTACGGGTATATTATAACTTAAATAAAAAGCCCGTCAACCCGAACTTTTTATCTGCTTTTAATTAACAACTCTACCGCTTCCTTCACCAAATGTTCTGTGGAAGCACCTTTTTCAACGTTTTCTCTCACACATTGCTCAAGATTTTGACTTACAATCACCCCCATTGTGCGGTCCATTGCATTTCTTGCCGCAGATAGCTGGGTCACGATTTCCCGGCAGTCTTTTCCTTGTTCCATCATGGAGAGCACTCCTTTGATCTGGCCTTCGATCCGTTTCAGGCGGTTTTTTACTCCGTTATCGTATTCCATAATTTACACCTCTTTCTCTTCTTTTTTACAAGGACATTTAGAATAAATATATCCGGCTACTTGGTGGCCTTTCGCCGTTAAAAGCCTCAACGCTAAGTTCCTTTCCGCTCTATTCGATGATATAAGATAAAGTTTCGTAAAAGGAATCTCGTGATAATACCTGTTGAGGTATGGGTATGGTATGTTAAAATTATGGGCATCTGCTGTATTGTAGGACCTTATGTCCAAAATGATTTTCTCATTAGTATTTGAGATCGAATCTATTTCAACACATGGTATTCTCCTAATTGGAATATTACGCCTGATCAGCACCAATACAATCGCAAACACAAGTACACCTAAAAAATACTGCATATTACGCAACACCGTCTTTTTAAATGTGACTTTAATTACATAATATACCCCCTAAGGTATATTGTCAAGAAGCATGATTCATTTTTTCCATAGAAAAAGCATCACATTTGACCACGTGATGCTTTCAGAATGGGATTAGAGGTATTTTCTATGCATGCTTTTTCCGTCATAAGTAAAAAGCACAGGCTTTTCTTCAATTTTGGTTTCCATGTGCACAGGCCGTCCCCATAGCTGATTGATGTAAGGAAGGACCTTTTCAAGGTATTTCACATCCAGTTCAATATCCTCGTACGAGTGCTTGATGTAAAGTTCCCCATTCTTCAAATAGTCGCCGTCATTTACCGTCAGATACGGAAATCCTCCGTTCACTCTCATGCCCACAAGCTGATCGCGTACAGCTTCCCATTCTTTGTCCACAATTTTATAGTCCCGCCCCTGCTTTTGGAACAAATACATATCCTCACGCTGGCACAGTTCCTTTGTTAAATAGTTCCGGATAAACGACATATCGGATTCCAGTTCCCGCACTTCAAACATTTTCTCACGGCCCGATCCAGGCTTTACCCCCTGTCTAAGCAATTCTTCATCGGGGTTGTTATACCGTTCTTCAATATCTTTAAAAATCTGAAGTCCCATGTAATACGGATTGATGGAGGTTCTGGACGGCTGGACCACCCCGGCATTCAGTTTGGCAAATTCGATGGTTTCATGAGAGGTCAGATCCATTTCCTGCAGAATTTTGGCGTGCCAATACGAGGCCCAGCCTTCATTCATGATTTTCGTTTCCAGCTGGGGCCAGAAATAAAGCATTTCTTCCCTCATCATGGAAAGAATGTCCCGCTGCCAGTCTTCCAGCTCGCGGCTATATTCTTCAATAAACAGCAGAATATCTTTTTCCGGCTGCGGAGGAAAATGCTTCTTTTTCACTGGAGATGGCTGATTCCGTTTGCTTCTTGATTCGTCTATGCTCCATAAATCATCATAGGGAGTTTCTTTTTTTACCGGCTCATCTTGTTCTTCATCTTCCAAATTATAGCTCAGCCGGTTGCGCACAATCGAAGGATCGATATGTTCCTGAATGGCGAGCACCGCGTCGAGAAAGACTTCAACTTCTTTTTTTCCGTGAATGATTTCATACTGGGAAATCCTTTCCGCAGTGGCGGTCATGCTGTCCACCATATCCCGCCGCGTATTGGAAAAACGGACATTGTTTTTGAAAAAGTCGCAGTGAGCCAGCACGTGGGCGATAATCAGCTTATTCTGGATTAAGGAATTGGTATCCAATAAAAAGGCATAGCAGGGATCCGAGTTGATCACCAGTTCATAGATTTTGCTTAAACCCAGATCATATTGCAGCTTCATTTTGTGAAATTGCTTTCCGAAGCTCCAGTGAGAAAAACGAGTCGGCATTCCGTACGCGCCAAATGTATAAATAATATCCGCTGGGCAGATTTCATAACGCATCGGGTAAAAGTCGAGGCCAAATCCATCCGCGATTTCTGTAATCTCGGCGATTGCATTTCCGAGCTCTTTATTTTGCTCATCCCAAGACATGCTTGTTCCCTCCTCTATCATCTCTTACTTTCAATTTATGATGGTAAAAGCCATTTCATGAAAAAAGGGGAAAACTTCTATGGTCAAGTATTAGCTTGATACAATCTGTCCATAATAGTTGTACGTTTAGAAGGGGAGACACTTATGGCATTCATCTACAATCCTTTACTTATTTTTTTATTCGGTTATATATTTTTACGGATTACAGGCAAAAAAGCCGTGTCGCAAATGCACAGCTTTGATATGCTTTATATTCTGATCATCGGGAATGTCATCAGCCAGCCTATGCAAAAGGACAATGTATGGAAAGCCCTGCTGTTTACGTTCATCGTCATGCTTTTATATAAACTGTTCATGTGGCTATCACTCAACAACAAACTGCGATGGACTTTATTTGAGAGTCCTACCGTTCTCATCCGAAACGGAGACATCGACCGCACAGGATTAAGAAAGGTACGGCTTCCCATGGATGAACTCCTTGCCCAGCTGCGTGTGAAAGGCTTTACCGATACCCGGAATATCGCGCTTTGTGCCATGGAGGACAATGGACAGATCAGCGTCATACCTAAATCCAATTTCCGGCCGGTTCAGCCGGGTGATTTAAAAATAAAGGTAAAACGAGAATTTATCCCCATTCCGGTCATTATGGACGGCCAAATCATTGACCATAACCTCAAATACCTGAAACTGGATAGAGACTGGCTATTAAAGCGGGTTAAACAAAAGGGTGCCGACGTACAGAATGTGCTGCTTGCCACGATTACCGAATCAGGAACGCTCCACATTGACACCAACAATCCGCATAATGAAGACAAAGGGCCATATTCCTATAAGCCCGGTGAGGATAATTAAAAGACAAAAAGCCAGGAATGATCACGAATATAGTAATGGCATTTAATAGAAACGAAATGTTTAGAAAGCAACCAAGCAGGCAATATTAGTTTTGAGAGAAAAGGAGGAATGACAAATGACCTTTTTATGCAGCGTACTTAGTATATTTGGAATTGCTCTCCTGAACGAAATAAGGCATGCCAACTTAAAAAAAGCACCGGCAAAGCACCGTTTGCCGTCAAAAAAGCCAATCCTTTAATGAAACCAGCCCACCCGGCATGTCAGGGTGGGCTTTCGTATGATTTAAGTAGGCATCTCCAGCTTTTCTTTGACTCTTTCAAGAAACAGATTGTTCTCATCTACCGATACATGCAGCATATCGACTCTTTTCGTGAAGCCGTATAGGAGCCTGGCCGTTTCCGGTGTTTTCAATTTCATTTCAAATGCTGGCTTTTCTTTTGAAAATTCCTGAGGAAGAGCGTCAAATGTACGCCGCTGCTCTTCTTTAGAAAGGTGTTCCGGCCCCCTGTAGTATTCAATGCTCTGTATATTTGAGAATTGTACCCTGAGGCCCTGGGCAAGTCCCGATTGTAAAATCAGCTCGTAGTCATCCAGGAGAATCGGACAAGTACGAATCACTTGAAGATCAGCAACAAGATATAGAAGGGTATAGAGATTCAGAGCCAATAACAGGATGGCTGCTGTATGGCTCCAATGCATCAAAAGGTAATGAAATCCAACCGACTCAATGAGAAGAGCACGAATGAGCATCAGACGAAAGGCCACCGCTGACGTTTTTTTATGATAGGAAAAATGGTGTGCAGAGGATCTTCGCACTCTTTTCGTCCAAGAGAAGAAGGCATAACGGAATAAAGCACATTCAGTGAGCAGGCATTCCATCGTCCTTGTGAGTTTAAATTGGCGGGATAATGCTTCTCTGAAATCGTGCTGGAAGTGGCATGTGCGCCCGCTGTCCTTCCTGAAGGCAATGGTCGTTTTGACCAATTTGGGAACAAGAAAAAACAAGATGTACAATTCAGCAGCAATCCATATCCCTTCCATTCCAAGTATCAAACTAGTGAGCCATTGGGCGTCTGGAGAATTTCTTGCGGGAACAATGATTTCTGCCAGCCAGTAACCTGCAAGTATAACGAGGGGAAGATACTTCAGCGCCGATTGGCGACGGAAAATAAACAGATAGGCTAAAAGAGGAATAACAATCAAAAAATCGAACAAAGTAGACCATCCCATATACTGTGGCAATTGACCGAAGGCATTCACCCGGTAGACGGAAAAATTCCAAAGAATAATAAGGACAGTCAGCAAACTAAACGAGATTCGTTTTTTATTGATGGAGAAATTCATCGGACCGCCTCCTTCAATTCCATTATATAACATAATTGGAAAGTGAAGAGCCGTTTCGCAAAATTTCCTTATTTGGAATGCTTATGAAGACGGGGAAGATGACTTTTACTTTGTTTGGCATAGCGCCATGCCCATATTAAAGCAAAGGTAATGGGCACTGAAGGAAAGATCCAGCTGTATGATCGAAAATAAGAATGAATCAGGGCAATATGTTCCCCATATTGATTCCCGATGGCGAAGTAAAAAACTGCCCAAAGAAAACCTGCCGGATAGGTGAGTAAAGCAAAGCGTGAGTATGGCAGACGGTTGCTGCCAACAATAAAAGGCATCAAGATCCTTAATCCCGGAATAAAAAAGCTTAACACAAGAATTTTCTCTCCCCACCGGTCAAGCAGGCCAGATCCTTTTTGAATTCCCTTTCTGATCCGGTGGAATCGATAAAGCCGTTGGACGATGGCTGTGCCGCCATACCTTCCGAGCATATAACTCACTGTTAATACAGAAATAACTCCCAAATAGGTGGCAATGAATGAAAAAGCAGGATTCAGCTGAACTTTATCTGAAAGCATTCCGCTGACCATTACAATGAATTCATTGGGCACGGGTAGCCCGAGTAATCCAATCCATGAAAGCACGAACACACCAAGGTAACCATGATCATGAAAAAACTGAAAAAAGAAGCCGTAATCCATCGTCTCCGCCTTCCTTCCTGCAGGCTGTTGGCCATTCTCATGAAGCGCCGGCCTTTTTCTTTTACCTTCTGTACCCTTTTTCCCTGTTTGGTTCACCCGTTTACCCGTAGTTATTTGTAAATTTTTTTATTTTCGCTTGCTGTGGTCAGTCCTGATCAAACCATCCTTTTTTTCTAAACCAGAAATACATGCTCAGTCCGAGAACCAGCATACATACCAGTACAAAAAAATAACCCTCACGCCACTTCAATTCCGGCATAAACTGAAAATTCATTCCGTAAATTCCTGCAATAAACGTTAACGGCATAAAGATCGTAGTAATAACCGTCAGGGTCTTCATAATGTTATTCATTTTATAGGAATTAAGTGATATATAATTATCACGGATATCCGAGGTCATTTCCCGGTTGGAATCGATCATCTCACTTAATTTTATGAGATGGTCATAAATATCATGGAAATACGCTTTTTTATTTTCATTGATAATTAATCGTTTCGATTCCAAAGTCCGGTACATTAAATCCCGCATGGGAAAAATGGAACGCCGTACTTTTAACAGGTCGCTCCGAACATCAAATGTTTGTTGAATAAGAGTGTGCTTATTTCCTTTTTCATAATTGTTTTCAATGTCTAGCAGGTGGTCTTCTATGTTCTGGACAATTGGAAAATACGTATCCACAATTTTGTCAATGATTTTGTGTCCGACTTCTATCGGTCCAATTGAAGAAAAATTTTCAATCCCTGCAAAGTAGTTCCACGTAGAGTCCATTTCTGCCAGTTGGTCATAATGAAAAGAAACGATGAACTTCTCTCCGATAAAAAGATCAACTTCCTGGGCAGCAAGAGACTGGGTATGAAGGGCATGCATAACAAAAAAACTGTAACCCTGGTAATACTCAAGTTTAGGCCGCTGAAGAAACTGCAGGCAGTCTTCAATTGCCAGTGGATGAAAATGAAAATATGAGCTGAGCAGCTTAATTTCCTCATCATCCGGATCGATAAAATCGACCCAATACCACTCGATCCGATCCTCCGCCAGCTCTTCAACAGACGGCTGAAGGATAAGCTCATGATCTTTTGTGACTGCCATTATTCTAAGCATCAATGCTTCCCCCGGTTTATTAAAAGTGAATTAGACTGGCTGAACTTTAAGCATCGGCGTCTCATTCAGCAAATTGAGCACCACTTCATACGCACTTTTTTCCCGATGATTTTCAAAATAGCTCATTTTGTTCAATAGTCCTTTCACTTCCGGTTCATTTTCAAGTACAGAGGCGATCTGATCCTCCAGAGTCATATCCTCGTTCAGCTGAATGATCAGTTTTTCTCTGATGAGCTTTTTTAAATTAATCTGTTCCTGTCCCGGCAACGCGGAATGGACAAAAATGGGCAATCGTTTCTTTAGTGCTTCGCTGATGGTGATTCCGCCGGGCTTTGTTATAATCGCGTCCACCTGTTCGTACAGATGGTTCATTTCCGACCTCGTGGAAATATATCCTCTCGGTTTAATATTCGGATGATTCCAGGAAGTAAGTTCTTTATACAGCTTCTGGTTTTTACCGCAGAGGACCGTATAGCGGTAATTGGAACCTGGTTTAATCTGTTTTAAGAAGCCTTTGATCTTTCCAAGCCCAATGCTTCCTCCTGAGATTAAGATATGCTTCTTCAAGGCAGGTTTTCCGGAAAAATAAGCTCTGATGTCCTCATTCACCGGAATTCCAGTAATAATAATCTGCTTGCTGTGAATTTGGTGTCTGTTTATCAGCTCTTTTTTCATGGATACATCGCTGACCAAATGATAATCGATCCCTCTTTTTCCCCAAATATCATTGATAAAGAAATCCGTGTACACATTCACAACAGGAATGTCGATCACCCCCCGTTTTTTAAGCCGGCTGATGACGGCTGAGGGAAAACAATGCGTACATACAATGACATTCGGCTTTTCCTCCTTCAGCATGCGCAGCATTTTATGCTCAAACAGAAGCAGCTGATGAGGAGGCATTAATCTTTTTTTTGCCGGGGAATACATCACATGATGATAGATCCAGTCATATGTCCTTGGCATCATATGAATCCATTTTAAATACGTAGTTGATATGACTTTTTCCAGCGGCTTATTCCAGTAGCTGAGAAAGTCGATTTTTTTGCAAACCACCTGTTCATCACTGCTTTGCTCAATGGAAGACATTAATGCATCAGCAACCTGATGATGACCAGAAGGCATTTGAAATAAAGGTAAAAACAAGATTTTCTTCATGGTAAATCCTCCTTACAAACCTTTTAAGCCTTGTTTGTAAATTTCTTTCTGAATACAGTCAGCACGAATAACAGCAAAGCTGCTGCGGCAATCCACGGCAAGTAGGATAACTTAACTTGGTCTCCAAAGAAATAGCCGATGCTGATAAAAGCAGCCGTCCACATACCGCTCCCAAGAAACGAAAGCAGAACATAGCGCAAAAAAGAATACGTGCTGATTCCTGCAATGTATGGGGCCAGCTGACGGAGGCCGGGAAGGTAAAAACCGAACAAAAGGGTCGTAATGGCGTGTTCATGAAACCTTTTCTCCACAGCTTTCCATCTATCCGGTGTTATTTTAATGAATTTTCCGTATCGCTCAATAAACGGCAGCCCCAGTTTGCGGCCGAGCCAATAAGAGGCAAACATACCGGCAACGGTACCCATAAATGCATAAAGAAAGCTCGTTCCAAACTCCAAATGTCCTTTCGCAACCAGTACACCGACCAAAAACAAAAATGATTCTTCAGGAGCAGGGATGCCGGTAATCCCGCAAAATAGAACCAGTAAAATGATCCAATGACCGTAGTTTTGCAAATAGGAAATAACGGTATCTAAACTCATATTAACCTCGTTTGTTTGTATTCTTTAGTTCTTCCAAAGGCATTCCGATATATCCTTGTCTTTGGGCATATTCCAGAAAACACCGCAGAGCTTCAAGCATGACAGAAGGTGCCTCATCATCAGCACCAGGGTTTTCACCGTTATCGTGAAGCAAATAAATACATCCTCTGTGCAGGCTTTTCTTTAACTTTGCGGCCAGCTTGTCCTTTCCCTGACCGGCCTTCCAGTCTCCGGTGATCGAGGACCACATGATCACTTGATAATCTCTTGAGAGCGGAAGTGAAAACAAGTTAAACCTTCCCCACGGCGGGCGGTAAAAATAGGCTTTTTTTCCTGTCGCTTGTTGAATAACAGTGGCACATCTGCTGATTTCTTTTTTTAGTTTACCCGGTGTTAAAAGCCAGCTGTTCGAATGGGTTTGATGATGAATACCCACAGTGTGTCCTTCATTACTCATCCTTTTTAGGAGGTCTGGTTCCCTTTCGGCCCGTTCACCGACTATGAAAAATGCGGCCGGTACATTATACAACTTTAACAGGTCCAACAGTTGCGGCGTATACACCGGATGGGGGCCATCATCAAATGTAAGAAAAAATTCTTTTCTTTCCGTTGTCCCATTTTTAATAATGCGAACTGAAAACAGCCTGATGCAGATGGTAGGTATCATGCCATACAACAGAAAAAGAAGTACAACTGTACAAATGCAGTATAGAATTATCATTTCCCTTTTTGTACTCCTTCTAACTTATATACAGCTTCCGCCAGCGAATAAAGGTTTTCCTCGCACTGTTTCAAGCACGCTTTGGCATGAAAGGATAATTCATGATTAAAGTAATCTCTTTTCAATATTTTTCTGAGCTGCCTTTTTAACCGCATAAGCTCCATTTCGCTTTCATCAATATTATAATAGGCAGAGCTGTTTGCTTCCCTATCCATATCCTGCCCAAAGTGTCTGCAGCTCTCCAGCCAATCATGGTACTCTTTTGATCTCTGCTCATTAAACATTTTAATGAGTTCCTCCTCGGAGTAATCGGAGAACTTCAGGATCTCCATCATAAAGGATTCACCGCCATGGTCCTTAATCAGGGTATGCAGTTTGGTCAGCTTATTCCCTATGTCCCCCACTTTCGGGACAAGACAAACAGACTGCTGTATATAAAGCACCCCAAGTGCTTTCAAATTTCTCCATATCCTCACTCTAAGTGTGGAAGGCTCCACAGGGACTTTATAAGAAAACAAATACCACTTCCTGCTTTCTTCCATTAAACTCCCACCTTATCATCCATATCATGTAGACATAATAACACAAATAACAATTGTTTCAACATATTATGTAACAGTTGTTTCATTTATGGGTGGTTTTTGTTATTTCCCCAAAGAAAAAAGGCCATTTAAAAAAGAAGAAGACCCCATATATACAGGTCTTCTTCAGGTTAGTCAGGCTATTGTCCGATAATGATTTTTTCCTTTGGATAATGAAAATGTTCAATGAGGACACGTCCGCGAATGATGAATAAGAAGGAAAGAATTCCAATCCTTCCGATAAACATAAGCACCATCAGCACCACTTTGCCGCCTGTGCTTAAATGCGGGGTGATTCCCAGGCTTAAACCGGTTGTTCCAAACGCGGAACACACTTCAAATACAATCTTCTCGATCGGCATCGGATCGGTAACCGCCATTATTAAAGAAGCGATACTGCACAGCATAAATGCAACGATAAGCACGATAAAAGCCTTTTGAATATCTTCGGTAAGCACTTCACGCTTGAAAACTTTAATCGTATTGCGTCCTTTTGCATAAAACAATATGCCGAGAAAGGCAACGGCAATCGTTGTTGTCCGAACCCCGCCACCCACACTGCTCGGCGACGCACCGATAAACATCATGGCGCTTAGGAAAAGATTGGTCGGCACGGAAAAGTGGTTCATGTCCATAGTGGAAAGCCCGCCGCTCCGTGTGGTAACCGATTGAAAAAGTGAATAAAAAAAGGTTTCATGCCATGTTTTATCCGCCAGGAACCGGTGGGATTCAAAAGCATAAATTCCTACGGTTCCAAGCACGACAAGAATAAAAAACGTAAGGGTTGTTACCTTCGTGAACAGTGTAAACGTGTACCGCTCTTTGTATTTCCGTTCCGCAATAAAGTTTTTCACTTCAATGAGCACCGGAAACCCTATCGCCCCGGTAGTAATCAAAATCATCGTCAAAACCTGGATAAGGTAATCATGCCTGAATGGGATTAGCGATTGTCCTGTCAGGTCAAAACCTGCATTGGTTGTCGCCGTAACAGAAGCAAAGAACCCATGATAGGCAGCCTCCTGCCAGGTCGGATAATATTTAAGAAAAAGAAACGTAAATAGGACCATACCGATGAACTCAATAATGATAATAAGGCCAAGGATCTGCCTCATCAAATTAACAATACCAGCCAATGTGGACTGGTTCTGGTCCGTCATGATCAATTGACGCTCGCGCATGCCAATTTTCTTTCCGAGCAAAATCCATAAAGCGGTCCCGAGGGTCATCACCCCTACACCGCCAATTTGAACGATGATGGCCAAAGCAACAACACCACTGGTATTAAATGTCTCATGAATCGTTACAACAGAAAGGCCTGTAACACTGACCGCACTGACTGCGGTAAACAGCGCATCAATAAAACTTAATGAAACACCCGGATTGTGAAATGCCGGCAGACTTAAAACTCCAGTTGCAACCACTACAGATATGAGGTAAAAAAGAACAATAATTTGAACAGACGTTAAAAATAACGCTTTTTTATCCCTTTTTCTTTTTACTCCGAGCAATCTTCTCACAACCCTGTCTATATCAACTATACTTTCTTAAACTATACCCAAAACAAGGATAAATCTTACCCTATGCTGGGCAATAATTCAAGGGCTGTTTTCCACTGATCATTCAGTGGATGTTTTTCTTTTTAAATCTGCCGCCTTTTACATCATGAATGTTGCCGACTGCTAAAAAGGCAGTAGGATCAATGTCATCAACGATATTTTTAAGCTTGGCTTCTTCCAGCCTGGTGATGACTGTAAAAATGACTTTTTTCTCGTCTCTGGAATAGGCACCTTCTCCGTTCAGGTAGGTGACCCCACGTCCGAGACGTGCAAGCAATGCTTCACCGATTCTCGTATGTTCATCACTGATAATCCATACCGATTTGGATTGATCAAATCCGTCCAGCGTAATATCAATCACCTTAAAAGCAATATAGTAGGCGATTAATGAATACATGGCACGGTCCCAGCCGAAAACAAAACCGGCACTGCCAAGAATGAAAATGTTAAAAAACATAACCACTTCACCGACTGAAAACGGGGTTTTCGTATTAAAGAGGATGGCCATCACTTCGGTTCCGTCAAGTGACCCTCCATACCGAATGACCATTCCGACTCCAACACCAAGGATAATTCCGCCAAACACAGCGGCCAATAATGGATCATCGGTGAGTACAGGAACGGGATGCAGAACGGCTGTCCCAATGGACATGATAGTGACTCCAAACAACGTGGAAAGGGCAAAGGTTTTACCTATCTGTTTATATCCAAAGAAAAAGAAAGGAATATTAAGAACGATAAGAAAAAGACCAAGTTTCCAATGGGTTAAATGTGAAAGAATAATGGATATGCCGACGATTCCGCCGTCAATGATCTGGTTGGGAACGAGGAAAATTTCAAGTCCTGTGGCTACCAATGCAGCCCCTAATGCGATAAAAACCACTCTCTTTAAAAGATTTGTCTTGGTAATTCGTTTATGAGCTTCCTGCTGCTGTAAAGCTTCCAAAAGCACTCCCCCTCTTAATTATAAGTTTCTCTTATGATCTATCTTAATTATAGCAGTTTTTTACTACTATCTTAATCAATATGCCTGTATGCCAAATAAAAAAAGCCCCTGTACGGTACAGGAGCTTCTTCTTTATGATGCTTGTTTCACTTCATCAATATAGGATTGTGCTTTGGATTCATCAAACTGGCCTTCCCACTTGGACATGATAATTGCCGCCAGGGAATTACCAACCACGTTAACAGCTGTTCGTGCCATATCCAGAATACGGTCGATTCCTGCAATGAACGCCAATCCTTCAACCGGAATCCCGACTGAACCCAATGTGGCAAGGAGTACAACAAACGATACTCCAGGAACACCTGCAATCCCTTTAGATGTCACCATCAGTACGAGAAGGAGGGTGATCTGGGAAGAAATCGGCATATCGATTCCGTACATCTGGGCGATAAACAGTGCGGCAAGTGCCTGATACAAGGTCGAGCCATCCAGGTTAAACGAATAGCCTGTCGGAATAACAAAGGATGCAATCGCCTTTGGACAGCCGAACTTCTCCATTTTTTCCATCAGTTTTGGGAGAACCGTTTCCGAACTTGAAGTGGAATAAGCAAGAATAAGTTCATCCTTTAAAATACGGAAAATATTAAAGATATTAATGCCTGCGATTTTTGCTACAAGACCAAGTACTACAATCACAAAGAAGATCATGGTGGCGTATACGAGTACCACCAGTTTACTTAATGGAATCAAGGATGTTAAACCAAACTTGGAAACCGTCACACCAATAAGCGCAAACACGCCGAATGGAGCAAACTTCATAATTTGGTTGGTCACGTAAAACATCGCTTCCGCTGTTCCCTGGAAGAACTTAAGAACGGGTTCACCCTTCTCTCCAATGGCCGCTACCCCAAGTCCAAAGATGACCGAGAAAAAGATAATCGCAAGCATGTCACCATTCATTAAGGATTGGAAGAGGTTTGACGGGACAATATTTACAAAGGTTTCCGCAAATCCATGTTCTCCGGCTGTTTTTGCCGTGTCTACATAACTTCCGATGTCTGTTTTTTCCAGGCCAGAACGGTCTACTCCCGCACCCGGCTGAAAGATATTTGCAGCAAGCAAACCAACCGCAATTGCGATGGTCGTAATAATCTCAAAATAAAGAATTGTTTTCCCGCCGAGTTTACCCAGCTTTTTTATGTCGCCAACACCGGCTACACCGACAATCAAACTGGAAACCACGATAGGAATAACAATCATTTTGATCAGCCTGATAAAGATATCACCGATTGGCTGCAAAAATTTTGCAACATCATCGCTGCCGTAAAAAATCGCACCAACCGCAATACCCAGGATCAAACCGATAAGAATCTGCCAAGCTAGTCCAATTCTTCTCATGTTGTATCTCACCTCTTTGTTGTAATCGTTAACAAACAATACTACCATTTTATATTCAAGGTAAATTACTTGTCAAAGTAAATAATTGCTAACTTAAATTTTTTAGTATAAAAGATAAAAAAAAACACCCCTTAACGGGATGTTTAGTACTGATAAAAAACTTGTTAAATCGGGAAAATCGCTACAATCTCGCATATGCGGATGACGACACGGAACGTACAGTTGTTTTTTCGAACACGCAGTACGATGACATCGCGGCCTACTTCTACCAATCGGCCACGGAATGTCTGGTTTACGGTATCTACTTGTACACGTTCGTTAATCAGCGCACACGCTTCTCTTCTAAACGTATCTCCCCGGCGGCCGCCAAAGCATCCGCCATCAAAACCAAAACCCATGAATTACTCTCCTTTCATCATCGATTAAAAGCACAACCGATGTTACTAATAGTTAATGCAAATCCACTGGTTTTGGTGTGGACAATCATCATGGTCTTAAGCTGATATTTTAGAATTAAACAGTGGTTTAATTTCAGGCGCACAGGGAAACCTGAATAAGATAACTCAAAAGAAGGGATGACGTTCACATGCGAAGTGCGGAATCGTTCGAAGAGGTCCTGGAATTCTCCAATGTTCACCAATCAGCCCATGGAAAGATGTATCTGAGCCAGAGAGAAACCTCACCAGGTGGTATCCTGTTCAGTGATGAAGATTCAGGAAAACAGCCTCTGGAGCTTGAAATCAAACTTCTCCTGAAAGCAGAAAATGACTCCCTTTACTTCTCCAAACGGTATATGGAAGATGAAGAAGAGGAATTTGAAGAAAGAATGAATCAACTGGACACGTTAAAAAATCAATTCGATATAGAAACGGTAAGCTCAAGTGAAATCAGTGACCTTCTAAAAAAGGCATAAATGTCATTGTCCTTAATGAAGTGGAATTGCTGCCTGCCTCCCATCATAAAGTAAAAATATAGGGTGGACAGGAGTGAGACTATGCTGGCAAAAATGACAGCCGTCTTCATCGGCAGTTTTCTGATGGGAATCGGAATCAATATGTTTATCCTGCCTTTTCATCTCCTTGACGGCGGGATGATTGGCATTGGTCTCCTATTTAAATACATCTGGGGATTTAAGGTGGGGATGACGATCATCCTGCTCAGCATCCCCATTTATTTTTTGGCGTGGAAGTTTGACCGCAGGTATTTCCTAAACAGCCTGCACGGCATGTTGATCTCCTCATTTGTCATCGATTTGCTTGTGCCACTCAATGGGTTTCTCCATTTGCCTGAGATGGAAAGCGCGGTGGCTGGAGGCTTGTTGATCGGTACAGGAATCGGGATTATGCTCCGATACGAAACAAGTACAGGAGGCACCGACTTGTTGGCTTTGTTTATAGCCAAGAGATCTCCCCTTAATGTCGGTGTCATCATTTTCTTTATCGATGCCTCCGTTATTTTGGCGGGATTGTACTTTATCGGGGAAGGAATGTTCTTTTATTCCATGGTTACCATCCTTTCCGTGGCGTTTGCGACCAGCTCCCTGACATTGATCCGCTCGGTATCCATCTTTCTTAGCCCGAGATAGTGGATAAAACAGCAGCCTGCCATCACGATGATGGCAGGCTGCTGTTTTTATATTTATTCTGGATCGGTGATCAAGGCTGGCTGCCTAAAGGATTCTTCTTCCTTTTTCGGGCTCTCCACCTTGTTCACCTCAATCCGTTTAATTTGGTGGCCATCAATTTCGACGATCTTGAAGGTTAATCCTTCGTAATTGATAACCTCACCTTCCACAATATCGGAATTTTGGGAAAGCACCCATCCGCCGATCGTGTCCAGATCTGAATCGTCAATTTCAAGACCGTATAAATCATTCACTTCAGAAATTAAAACCTTTCCGTCCAGTGCGGTGACCTTCGGTGTAATTTTTAAAATCATCGGTGTCTCATCTGTATCAAATTCATCACGGATTTCCCCTACGATTTCTTCCAAGATATCCTCAACCGTCAGAAGTCCCGCAGTTCCTCCGTATTCGTCCATCAGTACAGCCATATGAACCTGTTGCTTTTGAAGTTTCACCAATGTTTCCTGAATCGGCATGGTCTCAAGAACCGTCAGGATCGGACGCAGATAGCTTTCCAGCGTTTTTTCCTTGCCGGACATGAGGTCATAGAAAATTTCTTTAACGTTAACCATTCCAACCACATGGTCTTTATCTTCGTCTACAACAGGATAACGAGTATATTTCTCACTCGTAATGATCGCAAGGTTTTCCTCAATGGATTTATTTAGATACAAACACTCAATTTCCGTACGCGGCACCATGATTTCCTTCGCGATACGGTCATCGAATTCGAATACTTTATTCACGTAGCTGTATTCTGACTGATTAATTTCTCCGCTTTTATAGCTTTCTGATAAAATCAAACGCAATTCTTCTTCAGAGTGGGCCATATCATGTTCCGAAACAGCTTGCAGACCAAACATTTTGGTAAACAGCCGGGCACTTCCGTTCAACACCCAGATGATCGGGTACAGGACCCTGTAGAACATGATCAGGGGACCCGAGAGCATTAAACTGATCTCTTCGGCTTTTTGAATCGCAAAGGTTTTAGGCGATAGTTCACCAAGAACGACATGAAGAAAAGTAATGACGGCAAAAGCGAGTATAACTGTAATTGTTTTTGTGAGTGCCGGTGATAAATCCAGCTGGCTGAACAAAGGATGCAGCAGGTGTTCAAGTGTTGATTCACCAAGCCACCCGAGCCCGAGGGCCGTAATAGTAATTCCAAGCTGGCAGGCCGAAAGATATCCATCAAGGTTCATCAGTACCTTTCGGACGGCAACGGCCTTTTTGTTTCCTTCCTCAACGAGCTGATCAATTCTCGTCCGGCGAATTTTCACAATCGCAAATTCAGCTGCCACAAAAAAGGCGGTTAATACAATCAATATTGCTACTAAGAATAGCTTAAATATGTCCAAATAGACTCTTTATTCTCCCGTTTAAAAGAGGAATAAAGATGTCACCTCCTAAAGTTTTTACTGGATAACCAATCGTTCCCTTAAACAAACGGCGTTTCTCCAATAATCAATAATAGGCTGTGAAGTAATGCAACACGCTCGGCAGGCATATGTTTAACTGCCAGTTTAAGTTGTTCTTTGTTCAGTTGCTGAAGCAGAGGTTTGAGCTCCTGAACATCTTTTTCAAGCGTATTGAGCTGCATATCAACTTTTTGTAGTGTTTCGGCATACTCTCCTGAATGTTCATTGAATGATGCCATTTTTTCTTTAATCTTCTCTAAAGGAAGATGCTGATTTTTATAATAATTAATCCACTTAAGCTGCTCTAAAGCTTCTTCACTGTAAAATCGATAATTTGATTGGGAACGTTCAGCCTTTAACAGGCCAAGCTTCGTATAATAATCAATAGTTCTTTTTGAAACGCCTGCTAATGTTGCTAGTTCACTGATACGGTACTTCCCAAATCAATCACCCCAATGCATAGATAATAAACAATTTTACAGAATTTCAACTATACAGTCAAACGTTTCAGTTCCTCCAGCAACGGAGATTTACACAAAAAAATAGCTGACAATTAAAATCAGAATGACAAGGATCAGCGACAAAGACATGATAAAAACCATGGTTACCGGGGACTGAAAGGTCTGGGAATTAATTTGTTTCCGTTTGTTCAAATAATCAACCGTCGAAAAAATGATGGCCGCCACTCCAAGGAGAAAGAATATCATTCCTACTGCAGCAACCACCTTTCCCTCCAGCTGCAGCACCCTGAGCTGCAAGGAGAAATGAAAGTTCAAAAAAACAAAGCCTATGCCCGCCATAGCGATGGCTGTCCGTATCCAGGCCAGATAGGTCCTTTCGTTAGCGAGATGCTGCTGGATGTATTTTGAATCCACGGTCTGTTTACGCTCCTTTTCGATCATTTACACCTCCCGGGATGGCATTTCTTGAATCACCAAAAAAGCAGACCCGGAAGATCCGGGCTGCTTTAAGATGGATTACTGAGCAGCAGCGACAAGCTGGCTGACAAGGTCCATAACGTCATTCTTCAGACTTTGCAGCAGATTTTCACTGTCACTGTACGTATTGGATTGGACGGCAAAGTAAAATTTGATTTTTGGTTCAGTACCCGATGGACGTAGACAGAACCATGAGCCGTCTTCTAAAACATATTTTAAAACATTGGAGGCTGGGAGGTCAATCTGGGTCTTCTCTCCCGTTGCAAGGTTTCGCTGTTTGCCTATGCTGTAATCTTCCACATACAACACTGCCTTCCCTGCCATTTCGGACGGAGGGGTAGCTCTGAAGCTGTCGAGGATGTTTGCAATTTGTTCAGCGCCTGCTTTTCCTTTAAGTGTAAGGGATTCCAGGCCTTCAAGGTGATAGCCGTAAGTAGAGAACACATCCATAAGACCCTCATACATCGTTTTGCCTTGCTTTTTGTAATAAGCTGCTACCTCAGCTGCCAGCAGGCAGGCTTGTACCGCGTCTTTGTCTCTCACAAAGTCACCGATGAGATAGCCGTAGCTCTCTTCATATCCAAACAGGAAGGTATGCTCCCCGGTTTTCTCATACTCTTTAATCTTTTCTCCGATAAATTTAAATCCAGTGAGCGTATCCACCGTTTTAAGTCCAAAGGAGCTTGCAATCTCTCTTCCAAGTTCAGAAGTAACAATCGTTTTTAGCACAACGCCTTTTGGGCAAAGTTCGCCCTGTGCCTCTTTTTGTGATAAAAGGTAATGCAGCAGGAGTGCTCCTGTCTGGTTTCCGGTAAGCACCACATACTCACCATCCAGATTCTTGACTGCTACCCCCACCCGGTCTGCATCAGGATCCGTCGCAATCAGGACATCCGCATCTTTTTCTTTTCCATACTGAATGGCAAGCTCGAAAGCGGCATGTTCTTCAGGATTTGGTGATTTGACCGTGGAAAAATCGGGATCAGGCAGTTCCTGTTCTTTGACTACCGTGACATTTTTAAAACCGATCGCCTCAAGGCCGTTTCGAACAGGAAGGTTCGCCGTTCCATGAAGAGGTGTAAAGACAATGCTTAAGTCTTCCATGTCCTTGATCAGGTCTGGATTTACAGTGATGCCTTTCAACTGCTCCAGGTAAGCAGTATCAATTTCTTCACCCACGATCTGAATTAGACCGTCCTCCTGCAATTGGGATTTATCTTTTACAGAGATGGCAAGTTCATTTTCAACCTCTTCCACCTTTTCGGTTAATAGGTCTGCTTCACGTGGAGGAAGCTGGCCGCCGTCCGGCCCGTACACTTTAAATCCATTATATTCCGGCGGGTTATGGCTTGCTGTAATCACAATTCCGCTGAACGCCTTTAAATAGCGGACAGCAAATGAAAGAACGGGAGTCGGCCGCAGGCTTTCAAACACATAGGTCTGTATTCCCCTTGAAGCCAGTGTACCGGCAGCTTCCATTGCAAATTCAGGAGATTTATGTCTTGAGTCATACGCGATCACCACACCGCGTACCTTTGCTTTTTCACCTTGTTCTTCAATAAAGCTTGCCAAACCGGAGGATGCTTTTCGGATCGTGTATGTATTCATTCGATTCGTTCCTGGTCCGATTTCGCCCCTCATTCCACCTGTACCGAATTCCAGATTTTTATAAAAGGAATCCTCCAGGCCCGTTTCAGTTTTTTCTAATTCTTCCAGCTGCAATCGAAGCTCCTCATCAAGAGTTGGTTCGTTTCGCCATTTTTCATATGATGTCTTCCAGGTCATTCCCGACTCTCCTCCTTTTATATGCTGAATCTCTGTTAATTAAATCATTATTCTCTCTTTATTATAGCGCAGAGCCGCAGACAGGAAAACCGCTTTCGACATGCTTCGCATAAATATCTTTCCATTTCTGTAAGAAGTGACATATTTCCCGAGAAATATTTCATTTCATGCAAAAACGGCAGGGAATTTCCCTGCCGCCATGCACATTACATTTTACTTTTGCTTTTTTGAATGACTTCATAGAGATCCAGCCGCCTGTTCCGGAGCTGGGTGACATTCCCGGTCTTGCGCTGTCTGCGCAGGATTTCCAGATCCACATCCCCGACCACCACGGTCTCAATGTTCGGGTGGCATTCTCCGACGATGCCGTCACGCGGAAATGCGAAGTCTGAAGGGGTAAAGATTCCGGACTGTGCATATTGAATATCCATGTTTTCTACCTGCGATAGGTTTCCAACAGTCCCCGCAATCACTGTATAAATTTCATTTTCTACCGCTCTTGCCTGCGAACAATATCTTACCCGGACATAGCCTTGCCTGTCTTCTGTACAGAACGGGCTGAAAATAATATTCGCTCCCATATCTGTAACAATTCTTGAAAGCTCAGGGAATTCAATATCATAGCAAATAAGGATGGCGATCTTTCCGCAGTCGGTATCAAACACCTGAACCTTGTCTCCCGGTGTGATTCCCCACCATTTTCTTTCATTCGGGGTGATATGAATCTTATATTGTTTCTCGATCGTCCCATCTCTGCGGAACAGATAGGCAACGTTATAAATATTTCCATCCTCCTCCACAAAATGGGAACCGCCGATAATATTTACGTTGTAACGTACGGCTAAGCCTGTAAACAGTTCGATATAATCCTCGGTAAATTCAGTTAAACGGCGAATGGCCTGGCTTGGGCTTTTCTCCTCCACAAATGAGAGAAGCTGAGTCGTAAGCAATTCCGGAAATACGGCAAAATCAGATCCCTGATCTGCCGCCACATCGGTATAATACTCTACCTGTGTTGCGAAGTCATCAAATGATTCAATGGTTTTCATCATGTACTGAATCGCTGTAATGCGGATCGGCTCACTTGTTTTGAAGTGCCTTCGTGTATTATGCGGAAGGTAGTCCACATTGTTCCATTCCATTAATGTGGCATATTCCTTAGATTGCTTATCATCCGGCAGATAATGGCGGTTGATTCTCATCACGGTAAAACCGTTCATGAGCTGGAAGGTAAGCACTGGATCATAAATGTTGTGGTGGATGACTTCCTTCACGTAATCGCGTGGTGTCATTTCTTTGGAGTATTTATAATAGTTGGGAATCCGTCCTCCAAGAATAATACTTTTTAAGTTCCATTCTTCCGCAAGCTCTTTTCTTGCTTCATACAGGCGTTTTCCAATTTTCATCCGCCGGTAATCGGGATGAACCATAACCTCTATTCCATATAGATTATAGCCGTTTGGATTATGGTTCGTGATATAGCCCTCATCCGTTATTTCATCCCATGTATGCTGATCATCGTACTCATCAAAGTTAACGATCAGGCTCGAACAGCTTCCAATAATTTTCCCCTCAAAGGTAACAACAAACTGGCCTTCCGGGAAAATATCAAGATGACTTTCAAGCTGTTCCCGCTTCCAGGGTTCCATATGCCCCGGAAAACAGATCCGCTGCAATTCAAGTATTTCATCTATATCATTGTATTGAATATTTCTCAGTTCAATTTTTTTCTCGAATTTTGAAACATCAACTTCACTCAATGGATTCACTCCTTAACTGCTATTTTATTTTATGTTTTTCAGCCCCAGACTTTCATTCTTCCGGCTAAAGAACCTGTATTCAATTCAAGCTGAATCCCGTCAGGATCCACAAAATTCACACACCTGCCGTCCCCGCGAATAACGGGTCCTCTGATGATGCTGACTGAACTGGCTTTTAAGGTTTCAACGGCCTGATCAAAATCAGAATCAGAGATCGTAAATGCCACGTGATCCATACCGGCTTTGCCAGCTTCTGCCCTATTATCTTCTCCCCGTTCAAGCAAACAAATCCAAACAGGCCCCCACTCGATATAAGCATCGGTCCGGCCCCGGTGTATCAAAACCGCACCTAAAACATCAACATAAAAAGAAAGGGATCTTGTCAGGCTGCTGACAGTCAGTGTGAGATGATTGATGCCCCGAATGGGAATCATCCGAATTTCCTCAGCAAGTCCTTAAACTGCAGTTCGGCCATCGTTTCCATTTGATGGTCAACATCCCCAAACACAAGCCCCTTTGTTACTTCATTTGGAATAACCACACAATACAAGCCGGCCTTTTTGGCTGCTCTTGCTCCATTCGCGGAATCCTCAAATGCAATAGCCTCTTCAGGTTTCACACCGAGACATTTTACAGCTTCACGGTATAAAGCAGGGTTTGGCTTCACGTGTTCTACGTCATCAGACGTCTTGATGCAGTCGAAATAGGGAAGCAGATTCAGTTTTTCCAGGTAACCCGTCACCCAGGCGCGGGATGAGCTTGTCGCCAAACCAATTTTCAAACCGAGCTCCTTGGCCGCCTCCAGATAATCCTCTACACCAGGAAGGGCGCTTGTTCCATCAAGCATGGCCACCACCCGGTCATGGTGCATGGCACGGAGTCCTTCCCTGTCCACTTTTTCACCTATCTGTTCCTCTAGATATTCGAAGGGATCCAAGAAATCCTTTGTTCCAATGCATTGCTGCCAGACTTCAAGAGGCATATGGCTTGAATGCTCTGAAAAAATTTCCTGAATGGCAAGATACACGGATGTTTCCGAATCCAGAATCAGCCCGTCAAAGTCAAAAACAACAGCTTTAATCATATTGCTCTCATCTCCCCTCTCTTCCTTCTTATTTTCTTATCCAGCACAAAAAAGTGCAAGGGGGAAGCTTTAGATGCCAGCCAACATTTATACCCGTTTTTCTCATAAAAAAAACAAGACAGCCTCATTGCGGGCTGCCTTATTTGAAACCGTTCGTCCGGTATGTGATCTTTTTTCCGTTGCTGATGGCGGTAATCACGCCAAGCTGATCGGTTCGGTAAATCGTCATGTTTCTGCGGGCCAGCCGGTACAACACTTCCTTTGAGGGATAGTGATAAGGATTATTCTTGCCAACAGAGATAATGGCCGTTTTTGCATGGACCGCCTTTAAAAATGCCATGGTTGTCCCTGTATTTGCTCCATGATGGCCGATTTTAAAGACATCTGCCCGTACATCTTTCTTGGACGAAAGCATCTCCTTTTCGGATTCCATACCGGCATCCGCCATTAATAAAAATGAATTTTTGCCGTGGGTCACTTTCATTACGGCTGAATAATCATTAATGTATTTATAATAAGAAGACCTTGGAGCAAGCATTTCCATCTTTACAGAAAATCCAAATCGAAAGCTGACTCCTGCTTTTGCCCGCTCTACCGGTATTTTCTTTTCATTGATTATTTTAAACAAATCGTGGTAGTAAGCGGTGTCATAGGGCAAATTCGGCATATAGATCTTTTTGACGTTAAAATTCCGGATTACATCGTCCATTGAACCGATATGGTCATGGTGGGGATGGGTTGCCACCAGCACATCAATATCAGCCACACCCTGGCTTTGAAGATAGCGGGTGATTTCCGGACCGTCATTTTCATCTCCCGCATCCACCAGAACATTTTTACCATTTGGTGTTTGGATTAATATACTGTCGGCCTGGCCTACATCGAGAAAATGCACTTTGAGCGGCTCAAACCAGGCGGCACTCGCATTTTGAGGAGAGAACCACAATACAAGCGCAGACAGAAAAAAAACCGTGACCATCAGCTTTATTATTCGGATATTCACAGGCTCCGGTCCCTCCCAACATTGGTTATGAATTAGTTATATGTAATTTTCGGGAATAATAAAAGAAATCCCATTATCCAATAGATGGATAATGGGATCCCTCGTTAGCGCGCAGCTTCCCTCTTTTTAAAGAAGCTTTTCATGGAATGATATACGTCTGCTTTTTCCTTTAAAATGTAATAATTAAACTTCGGATCAGTTATGTTCTTATAGACACTCATTAAGGTGGAATGGCGATTATAGGCATTAACCTCGCCATAGCCAAACATATTGCTGTGCTGCATGATCTCCTGTACGAGCTTCACACAGCGTGCGTTGTCGCTTGTCAGGTTATCACCATCTGAGAAATGAAACGGATAAATATTAAAACGGGATGGAGAATATTTGGTTTCGATAAGTTCTAATGCCTTTCTGTATGCGGAAGAACAAATGGTTCCGCCGCTTTCCCCCTTATTAAAGAAGTCTTCCTCAGAGACCACCTTTGCTTCAGTATGATGAGCAATAAATTCAATTTCAACGGTTTCGTATTTGGATCGAAGAAAACGGGTCATCCAAAAGAAAAAGCTTCTTGCCATATACTTCTCCCAAATCCCCATACTTCCGGATGTATCCATCATGGCAAGCACCACAGCCTTGGATTCAGGCTTTACGACTTCATTCCATGTCTTAAACCGGAGATCATCGTTATAAATCGGCGCAATGGCGGGTTTGCCTTTTAAGGCATTACGCTTGAACGCTGTAAGAATCGTGCGCTTTTTATCCACATTGCCCATCAGGCCGGTTTTTCGGATGTCATTAAATTCGACTTTTTCAAGAACGATATTATCCTGTTCCTTTTGTTTCAGATCCGGCAGTTCCAATTCTTTAAATAAGAACTCCTGAAGCTCTACCAAGGAAACTTCCGCCTCCGAATAGTCGGATCCCGGCTTATCTCCCGGCGCGCCTTTGCCTTTTCCGGCTCCGGCCTGGCCCGGATTTCCGTCCCTGGCCACCACATCGCCTACCTTGCTGTCTCCTTCTCCTTGCCCCACATGCTTGTTCTTTTCATAATTGTAACGTATTTTGTATTCATCCAATGAACGAATAGGTATTTTTATGACGTCCCGCCCATTGGAAAGAATGATGTTCTCTTCACTGATCAAATCAGGCAAATTGTTTTTAATGGCCTCCTGGACCTTTTCCATGTGACGCTGCTGGTCATGGTGGCCTTTGCGGTGGAGGGACCAGTTTTCCTGAGAAACTACAAAATTGTTTTTCGCTTCCTCGCCCATTATTTCCCCTCCTTCTTTGTACATGCTCATTGTTTTATTTGAATGATAATGGATCAAATTGATAAAAGAACCACCCGCTTTTTGAATGTAAAAAGGGTTGGTTACACTATCCTATGCAAGATAAGACGAGAGTTGCTATGTAATTGGCACATTTTATAAAGAAGCGTGAAAAAATAAAAGCATCCCATGGCAAGCCATGGAATGCTTTTATTATTTCGTGTAGTTGTTAAATGCGACTTTGCTTTCTGCCATATCACTGCATGCGGATTGACAGCCTTTCTTCATTGAACAGGTCGCGCATTTTCCTTGTTTGCTTTTTTTCACAAAACGAAAGATAGTAAAACCTGCGTATCCAAAAATCAGTATTCCGAGCAAAATATTAAGCAGCATTTATACTCCCTACTTTCTGGTTAAACTTAAAATCCGAGCAGCTTGCCGCCCTGGTATATGATCAATGAAACAATATAGGCGATGAGCAGTGCATAGATGATGGAAAACCACGTCCACTTGGCAGATCCTGTTTCTTTTTTGATAACAGCCACTGTCGCCAGACAAGGGACATAGAGCAGCAAGAATGCCATAAAGCTGTAAGCCGATAATGAGGTGAAATGGTGGGCCATGACTCCTTGCAATGTATGAAGATCCGGCGCAACATAAATGATATTCATGGTAGAAACAACGACTTCTTTGGCCAGGAAGCCGGTGATCAACGCAGCACCTGCCTGCCAGCTGCCAAACCCGATCGGTTCAAACAGCGGGGCGATGGCTCCTCCGATCAATGCAAGGAAGCTTTTATTCATGTCCACACCCAGTCCGCCGGGTCCTGCATAACTGAGGAACCAGATGATAACAGATCCTCCGAAAATAAACGTACCTGCTTTTTTGATGAAGCCTTTGCCCTTCTCCCATGTATTGCGCATCAATGTACGCCATTGAGGAATACGGTATGGAGGAAGCTCGATCACAAACATCGAACTTTCCTCTTTCAAAATGGTGGAAGAGAAAACCTTCGCCAGCGTTAGTGCAATCACGATACCAAGGAGGTAGAGCGAAAGGACAACAAGTGCCTGGTTTTGTGTGAAAAAGGCACCCACGAACAGGCTGTACACCGAGAGTCTCGCGGAACAGGACATGAGCGGTGTGAGTATGATGGTCAAAAGCCTTTCCTTTGGCTGTTCAATGGTACGTGCCGCCATAATTCCGGGTACGTTGCATCCAAACCCGATAATCATCGGGATAAAGGCTTTTCCGTTCAGACCAATGCTCTCCAGCGTTTTATCCATAACCATGGCAATTCTCGCCATATATCCAGAATCCTCAATAAAGGAGATCAGGAAGAACAGGATCATGATTTGCGGAACAAAGACAAGAACCCCGCCTACACCGGCAACAATCCCATCGAGAATAACGGCCTTAATAAAGGCAGAAGCTCCTGCGGCTTGAAGCATTGACGTCAGGCCGTCAGTGAGCGGTCCCGTTAAGAACGCGTCAAGCATGTCTGAGATCGGGCTGCCAAGCCAGTCAAACGTCAATTTGAAAATCAGGTACATAAAAAGGATAAAAATTGGTATCCCCAAAAACTTGTTGGTCACGATGTTATCGATCCGGTCGGTCAATGTATAGGTGACTTCTTCGCCTTTTTGAAGGGAAACATCAAGCACTCCTGTTATATACTCCGCCCGTACGGCGCGGATATGATAGGAAAGTGATTTGGCCCCCTCTTCGGATTGAACCAGTGCCTCGGTTTCCGCAAAAATGCGTTGAAGCTCAGCTTCAGGCATCATTGTTTTCAGCAACGCATGCACCACTTCATTTCCTTCAAAAAATTGAAGAGCAAGCCAGCGTTTTGGCGGCAAATTTTCGGCGTCCGGCATTTTTGCCACGAGCGTCTCCATCGCTCTTTCCAGCGGCTGACCATATGAAATATACAAGGGCTTGTTCTCTTGTTCTTCATTGGTTAAAAGCCCTGCAAGCTCTTTACAGCCGGATCCTGTACGGGCCACTATCGGCAAAACGGGGCTTTGTAATCTCTCGGACAGTCTCTTTTCATTAACCATGATTCCGCGGCCCTTGGCTACGTCAACCATGTTCAGCCCGATCACCACAGGTTTTCCATATTCGAGAAGCTGAATCGTTAAGTATAAGTTTCGTTCAAGCTGGGAGGCGTCAACGATATTGAGAACCATGGAAAAATTCTCTTCAATCAAAAAGCGGGTTGCCACCCCTTCATCCCTGGACAAAGGATTAAGTGAGTATATACCGGGCAGATCGATAAGATGCCCTTTTTTATTATTCAGCATGCCGACTTTCTTCTCTACCGTTACACCTGACCAGTTCCCAACGTATTCATACGAATTGGTGAGAATATTAAATAAAGAGGTTTTTCCGGTATTCGGATTTCCGGCAAGTGCGATTTCAATCATGAATGGCACACCTGGATCAATTTGGCTTCACTTCTGCGAATGCCCACCCACTGTCCGCCGGCTTCCACCGCAAACGGACCTCCAAAAGGGAGGATTCGTTTAATGCTGATTTCCGTTCCTTCCATGATACCCAAGTCAAGCAATCTTCTTCGTACCAGTACATTCACATGTTCCGTATTGGTGATTTTTGCTTTTCCGCCAGCTTTAATGTCCGTTAATACCATATATAGCACCTCTGAGAGAATGATAATTATTATCAGTATTTTAATCTCATTATATGAGATTGATTCTCATTAGTAAATAGATATTTTGAATTTCCAAACAAATTCCGCAAAAAAACCTGTCCAGGTCATCCCAGAGCAGGTTTTTCGCAACGATTATTTATCTTTTTTTGCTTCTTCATCCTCATATTGATCCGGATCAGGCATTTTTCCGCTTTTTTTCACATTTTCGTTGGTGGACATGTGTTCCATCACTTTTCCATGCTCTTTCATTTCTTTTAAATTTGGTGTCATGGAGCTGTTTTTTGGTTTATCGATATAATCCTGTTCTCTGGACATAACCATCACCTCTTGCCTCCACTATTCCCAATACTCCTCGTCAATAAACTACTTTATGACTTTCAATTCCTCCATCGGCCAATAACGCAGGTTCACTTCCCCGACGATTTTGCTTTCATCAACCAGCCCGATGTGCCGGCTGTCAATGCTATGAAGCCGGTTGTCTCCCATTACAAAAACCTTTCCTTTCGGGATCACCTTTTTCCCGGTGACTTCTTCCAGCGTAAAATCTCCCGTCAGGTTCCCGTTGGTCACCTGTTTTTTATAATCATCCAAGTAAGGTTCATCCACCTGTTTGCCGTTGATAAAAAGATGATCGTTTACATACTCGATGTGCTCTCCCGGCATACCGATTACCCGCTTGATGTAATCCTCCTGCGAATTTGCATGAAACACGATTAAATCAAATCGCTTAGGTTCACCTATATTGTAGCCTAATTTATTTACAATCAGCCTGTTCCCGTTTTCGATCGTAGGCATCATTGATTCTCCATAAACAACGTACTGCTCAAATAAAAAGTTTTTTATTAGCAACGCTAGAATAAGTGCAATTCCAATGGCTTTGATCCAATCCCATAATTGGCTGCTCTTCTCCCTGGAACTCATCCTTTCACTTCCTTTTTGTTAGCGTATAGTATTAATTTACCACTATAGTTTATCATATTACAAGGTATTCTCCTCCTGTTTGGTTTTTATTCTTATGTGTAATGTGTTCTGCTCACAACCTTTTTAAAGATAAAAAAACGCATCCCATTTTTACAAAGGGATGCGTTTTTTACAGTTACCGGTTTAACAGGCTTCCTACATATCTCAGGAGTTCATTCGCTGATGTCGTATTATACCCATGCTCATCCACGAGACGGGCGATTACTTCATTCACCTTTTTCAGTTGTGCTTCATCCGGTGTTTTTGAGGATGTTGTAATCTTTACCACGTCTTTTAGGTCAGCAAACAGCTTTTTCTGAATCGCTTCTCTTAACCGTTCATGAGAATTATAATCGAATTTCTTTCCTTTTCTGGCATACGCTGATATTCGGATCAATATTTCTTCCCTGAAGGCTTTCTTGGCATTTTCAGAGATCCCGATTTGCTCCTCAATGGATCGCATGAGTTTTTCATCCGGGCTCATTTCTTCACCTGTGAGCGGATCTCTCAGCTTGTTTTTGTTGCAATAAGCTTCAACGTTGTCGAGGTAATTGTCCATCAGTGTCTTGGCAGACTCCTCATAAGAATAAACAAATGCTTTTTGAACCTCTTTCTTGGCAATCTCGTCATATTCTTTTCGGGCAAGAGAGATAAAGTTAATAAAGCGTTCTTTATCCTCTTTCGTAATGGACGCATGATGATCCAGTCCATCCTTCATCGATCTGAGCACATCCAGTGCGTTGATGGAAGTTATCTCTTTGCGGATGATGGCAGACGAAATCCGGTTGATGACATACCGCGGATCAATGCCGCTCATGCCTTCATCGGCAAATTCTTTTTGAAGATCTTCGAGATCAATATGATTATAACCTTCCACGATTTCACCATCATACAGCCTCATTTTCTTGATGAGGTCCATGCCCTGCTTCTTGGAATCCATCAAGCGGGTAAGTACCGAGAAAATGGCCGCCACCCGAAGCGCATGAGGAGCAATATGAACATGGGACATGTCACTTTCTTTAATCATTTTTTCATAAATGCGTTCTTCTTCCGAAACCCTCAGATTGTAAGGGACACCCATTACGATAATTCTCGAATGAAGAGCTTCATTTTTCTTGTTGGCGATAAACGAACGGTATTCCGATTCATTGGTGTGGGCCACAATCAGCTCATCAGCCGAGATAAGGGCAAAACGTCCTGCTTTAAAGTTGCCTTCCTGCGTTAATGATAAGAGATGCCAGAGGAATTTTTCATCACACTTCAGCATTTCCTGGAATTCCATCATCCCCCGGTTGGCTTTGTTCAGTTCTCCGTCAAAGCGGTAAGCGCGGGGATCCGATTCTGAACCGAACTCTGCAATGGTGGAAAAATCAATGCTGCCGGTTAAGTCGGCAATATCCTGTGACTTCGGATCGGACGGACTGAACGTTCCAATCCCTGTCCGTTTATCCTCGGAAAAAAAGACTCTCTCCACTATTACATCTTCAATGCAATTGCCATATTCCTTTTCAAGCCTCATAGTGTTCAACGGGGAGAGGTTGCCTTCAATTCGAATGCCGAATTCCCGGTAAAAATCGTCTCTCAAATGATGCGGTATGAGGTGCAGCGGATCTTCGTGCATCGGACAACCTTTAATGGCATAGACTGCCCCTGACTCTGTTTTCGAATAATCTTCCAGACCCCTCTTAAGCATGGTGACAATGGTGGATTTCCCTCCGGAAACTGGCCCCATCAGCAAAAGTATCCTTTTTCTCACGTCCAGCCGTTTGGCTGCAGGATGGAAATACTCCTCCACCAGCCGCTCGATTGAATCTTCAAGTCCAAAAATCTGGTTGTTAAAAAAGTTATACTTCTTGGTTCCGTTCACTTCCTCTATTCCAGCATCTTTAATCATATTATAGACTCGGGAATGAGCGGACTGAGCGACATAGGGACGTTCCTTTAAAATCTCAAGGTATTCTCCGAAGGTACCTTCCCAGGCAAGACGCCTCTCTTCTTCACGGTGCAATTGGATTTTACCTAAAATATCCATGTGTACCCCCTTGCGTAGTGTTTGCATCCTTCGTTTGTTAATCTACTTTATGCGAGGATGTCCCCAATCATTCAACTTGTTTTATGAATTTCGCAGGATTGCCGTATTGCCACAGAATTTAATGAATGATAGTGGTTTTAGTATGGGTATGATACGAGTTGAAGAAATAGTCTTTTCTTTTTGTGGCTGTGTTTGCCGTTGTACGATGACAGCGGTTTCGTTATAATAAAGGAAGATACGGAACCATTACACCAAAAGGAGGAGACCGCATGAGTTTTATCCTGATATTAGGAGTTATGCTTACGTTCTTGACCGCCATTTTCACTGCGGGATACAATGATAATCCTGGAGCCAAATAATCAGTACATATAAAAAAACGCCCCGAGCCCGGGACGTTTTTTTATTTATTTCACCAGCAGCTTATGTGAGCGCCGGAAAACCTTGCTGGCGCAATGCTTCATAAATTAAGATGGCGGCTGTATTGGAAAGGTTCAGCGACCGGATGTTATCATTCATCGGCAGCCTGAAACAATATTCCTCGTTTGCCTTCAATAATTCATCCGGCAATCCGGTTGTCTCCCGGCCAAATACAAAAAAGTGATCCCTGGCCGGCGCGCTGTAATCCATATCGGTATACCGCTGCTTTCCAAACTTTGTAATATAGTAAAACAATCCTTCCGGAAACCGTTCAAACAGTTCTTCCAGCGAATCATAGTAATGAACATTTACATGTTCCCAGTAATCAAGACCTGCACGCTTTAGCTGTTTGTCATCCGTTGAGAAGCCAAGCGGCCGGATCAGATGCAGTGAAGTGCCTGTTCCCGCACATGTACGGGCAATATTCCCTGTATTCGCCGGGATCAGTGGCTGATAAAGAACTACATGTAAACCCAAAACTCTCACCTCGTATACTAATATCTTCATTATTATAGCACTTTTATGAAGAATTAGCCCTGAGGTGGAACTTTACGTAATATGAAAGAACTTATATTTAATTTTCGGAGTATAAGCCGTAGAGTCTTCATACCTCCAATACCTCATCCGGCTGTCCGTGGAATGGGCATTTACCAGCGGCTCGCCCGAAGAATCCTTCCCCACGACAATGGTGGTATGCTGCCAGTGACCGTCGCCGTCAAAATCATAGCAAATAACATCACCCGGGATGAGCTGGCTCGCAGAGGATTTCTCCCTCGCCTGGAGGGTTGCCTTTGATCCGCTTAAATACCACCGCATGGCGTTGGCCACTGTCCAACTGTAGCTCCAGTCATGATACTTAAACCACCACCCTTTGGAACGTGTCCCGTGATGGGCCATGGGAATGCCTCCCCCCGCATGAAGGCACTGGGAGATATAGTTTGTACAATCAACATCAAATGACTTGTAAGCTGGATTGTAGGTATTCCACCATCGCTCGGCATACCGTACCGCTGCAAGCCGATCGTACGAATGCTTTCGCGGTTGAGGCGGATCCGTTTCCCTTTCGATCTTCACTTTTTCTTTATGCTTCCCTTCAGGATTCAGCAGCTGGTCGCTGATCAGCACGTCGTCTTTAAACACAGCCCGCCTCTGCTGGATCCACTCCTCAACATAAAAATCGAATCCATGCCGGATTAAATTGCTGAAGTGAAGTACATAATCCACCTGTCTCGTATCATTAAAAACCGAATGCCTGAGAACCTGCGCCTCCACATTATTATTGACAAGAACCGCATTCCTTTCATGCAGTGCCTGTTTTTTCCTTGCAAAGCTTTCCCTTTCCTCCATCGGAAGCTGAACACTATCACTCCAGTTCTCATTGACCATCCAGTCGGTCAGCTTTTGGACATAAAATTTGAGATGTTCCAGCCAGTTCATATGGCACCTCCACTGCTGCAAAAGTAACGTACTATTACCATATGAATCAGAGCCAAAAAAAAAGAACCGTCATAATAAACGGTTCAGGAAGACTTAGGTATAAAGTTTTGAAGCTCGATGTTTAAAAGAAGCTCTTTTTTATCCAGACCCCCGCCGTAACCGACCAGGGCACCATTGCTCCCTACCACACGATGACAAGGAATAATGATCGGAACTGGATTTTTATTGTTTGCACTGCCTACAGCTCTTACTGCTTTGGGTGCACCAATTCCTTGAGCAATGTCTTTATAGGAACATGTGGCACCATAGGGAATTCCCTTAAGCTCCTCCCACACTTTAATCTGAAAAGGAGTGCCATATAAATCCAAAGGAATAGTAAACTGTTGGAGATTCCCGCTGAAATAACTCGCAAGCTGATCAACAGCCGGTTTGAGTTCTTCCGGTGAATGGATCAGTTCCCCCTTAAGATAGTGCTTTGACATCCAGGATTGAAGGGATGGTAAATTTTCTTCAAGGCTCCCAAAGTCAATCCGGCAAATGCCGTTTTGTGTAGTGATCACAGTCAGGGGGCCAATGGGGCTATCCATTTCCTCGTAAGAGAATAAGGTTTTGATATTACACATAAAAATCCCTTCTTTTATTTTCTTGGTTTCTATACTAACGGACATGCAGTTGCGATGCGATTAGTGTATGCCTTGATTTTGAATCATTTGAAGGCCTTTGTTGATCTCAGCTGCCACATTTCCGTCATTTTCTTGTTCTTTCGCCGAAATAAGCTCGTTTTCCGCCGCCTCTGAGCCTATTTTACCGAGTGCCCAGGCAGCGGTTCCGCGAATAACGGGCCTTTGGTCCTCCTTCATGAGCTGCGCCAAATCTCCGACAGCACTGGTATCCTTAAAATGGGCAAGCGCAATGATGGCATTTCGTTGAATCGGCTTTTTCCCCCTCCAGGAACCAGACACATGGCCGAACTTCTCCTTGAATTCCCGGTTGCTCATCTTCAGTAGCGGCTTTAATAAAGGTTTTGCAATTTCAGGATCCGGCTCCATTTCGGGATGAAGGTGAAAATCTTTTCCTTTATTTTTAGGGCAGACCGTTTGGCATGTATCACAACCATACAACCGGTTGCCGATCTTTTCACGATATTGATCAGGAAGAAAATCCTTAGTTTGTGTTAAAAAGGCGATGCATTTGTTCGAATCGAGCTGTCCCCCTTGTACGAGAGCGCCCGTAGGACAAGCCTCCACACAGATGTTGCAATCTCCGCATTGGTCTGTGATGGGCGTATCAGGCGGAAGATAAACCGTCGTCAGCATCTCTCCCAAATAAACATATGAACCAAACTCCGGCGTAATGGTTGCGCAATTTTTTCCGCTCCAGCCAATTCCGGCACTTTCTGCCACCGCACGATCAGACAGTTCGCCGGTATCCACCATCGACACAGAACGGGCATACGGGGCTTTTTCAGCGATAAATGCTTCCAGCAGCCTTAATTTCTCACGCAAAATATGATGGTAATCCACACCCCAGGAAGCTCTGCAAAATATTCCTCTTCTCGCTTCCCTTGTACTTTGTGGAGCATCTTTCATCCTGGAAGGATAAGCAAGAGCAATCGAGATGATGGTGTTCGCTCCCTCAAGCAGCAGCTGGGGATTCGTCCGTTTCTCGATATCTTTTTCTTCGAATCCAGATTGGTATCCGTGGTTCTGCTGTTCCTTAAGCCTTTCCTTCAGTTCCGCAAAGACATCCGCGGCAGCAAACCCAATCTTGTCGATACCAATTGATTTACTATATGCAAGGAGTTCTTCTTTTAACTGGGCGCCTGTCATGACTGCACCTCCTTTCTCCTTAAATGGATGATTTCATCTATGGTAAACTAACTATAAAATACAGCTATAAGATAAGGGTGAAAAGTTGATGATTAAACTGGCAGAGGACATAAAAAAGCTTGTTCCTTCCTTTAAAATGGGCGTAATACTATATCATGATATCGTGATTGAAGAATCACCGCAAATGCTAAAAGGCAGATTCCAATTATTTCTTGAATCCCTGAAACTAGATGCTCTTGAAAAGGCTGCGGCCGACCACCCGGGTATACAGGAATGGCGTCAGGTCTTCAAAAAGCTTTCCATGGATCCGTCCCGCTACAGACCTTCCTCTGAAGCTCTCCTGCGCCGTGTATATGGCGGCAAGGACGTAGCACTGGTCAATTCGGCCGTTGACGTAAATAACTTCTTTTCCCTTCAATATGGTATACCTTTAGGGATTTATAATGCAGATGGGGTCCATGGAGACGTTGAAATTAAAATAGGAGCTCCTGGAGATCAATATGAAGGGTTAAACGGTCGTTTAATGAACATGGAAGGGAAACTTCTGTCAGCAGACGAAAACGGCGCATTTGGAAGCCCTATCGTCGATTCCAAACGCACCATGACAGGAGAACAGGTCAAAAATGCCCTCCAGCTCGTTTACCTCAGACCCTCCATGGCGGACGATGAGGCCCAAAAACTGCTATCAGCGATCGAGAAAATGTTTGTTCAAATCAACGGCGGTTCCTCTGAATCCTATCTCATCCAATAAAAAAAGCGCAGGACTTCATTTAAAACGAAGTCCTGCGCTAAAACCTACAACTGCCTTGATACCAATATAGTCAGCGTGTATTAAAAATATGACAACCTTCCATTACTTTTTATGAAATCAAGAACATAAAGGTCCGCAAATATTGAAACACTCTGTTCCACTGATTGTCGTTTCTGCCCCTATTGTTCCGATTGGATATTGCTGGTCCAATGTAATGGAGAACGTGAAAGTTGGCTGGCTTAGGGCAAACATATTTATGTTGTTTCTTATTCATCAACCATCGATCACTCTTTCAAATTCGTTTACAACCAGTACATTCAAACAATGAAAGATGGGAGACGGCATATGTGAGGTAAGAAGATTGTCCATTTAAGCAAAAAAGACTCCTTACAAATGTAAGAAGTCTTTGATAGTTATGTAATGGTACCGGTGGTCGGGGTCGAACCGACACTCCCGAAGGAACACGATTTTGAGTCGTGCGCGTCTGCCAATTCCGCCACACCGGCATGTGAAAAGTAAAGCTGGCAGTGTATTTAATTGGTGCCGAGGGCCGGACTCGAACCGGCACGGTAGTCACCTACCGCAGGATTTTAAGTCCTGTGTGTCTGCCAATTCCACCACCCCGGCTGGGTGGTATGTAGTGGAGGCGGCAACCGGATTCGAACCGGTGGATAAGGGTTTTGCAGACCCTGGCCTTACCACTTGGCTATGCCGCCATTTAAAGATCATATAATTGGAGCGGAAGACGGGATTCGAACCCGCGACCCCAACCTTGGCAAGGTTGTATTCTACCACTGAACTACTTCCGCATATATGGCTGGGCTAGCAGGATTCGAACCTACGAATGACGGAGTCAAAGTCCGTTGCCTTACCACTTGGCTATAGCCCAATCATATGGGGCGACCGATGGGAATCGAACCCACGAATGCCGGAACCACAATCCGGTGCGTTAACCACTTCGCCACGATCGCCATATGGCAGGGGCAGTAGGAATCGAACCCACACCAAAGGTTTTGGAGACCTTCGTTCTACCTTTAAACTATGCCCCTAAATCAAAATAAATGTGCTAAAAATTAGATGGTGGAGGGGGACGGATTCGAACCGCCGAACCCAAAGGAGCGGATTTACAGTCCGCCGCGTTTAGCCACTTCGCTACCCCTCCATGAGAGACAAAACCTATTTTAATACATATCCATGTATTCTTCAAGAGGAAATTTCTTACACTTTGAACAAAAAGGATAGTGGTGCCGGCTAGAGGACTTGAACCCCCAACCTACTGATTACAAGTCAGTTGCTCTACCAATTGAGCTAAACCGGCGCCAAAAATGGTGGCTCGAGACGGAATCGAACCGCCGACACGAGGATTTTCAGTCCTCTGCTCTACCGACTGAGCTATCGAGCCAAAACTTCTTATTAAAGATAAAATGGCGGACCCGACCGGGATCGAACCGGCGATCTCCTGCGTGACAGGCAGGCATGTTAACCGCTACACCACGAGTCCATTTGGTTGCGGGGACAGGATTTGAACCTGCGACCTTTGGGTTATGAGCCCAACGAGCTACCAGACTGCTCCACCCCGCGATGATATTAAGGTTACGGACGATGTGTCCGAGTATGAGGAACTCTTCCTCTACCAGTATTTTCTTTGAAGTGTATGCGTCGAGTTTACTCGCAGCTTAATCGTGCTGTAGCGCTCGTTGCTCCACCCCGCGATGATAATCAATATATTAAGATAAAATGGTGGAGGATGACGGGTTCGAACCGCCGACCCCCTGCTTGTAAGGCAGGTGCTCTCCCAGCTGAGCTAATCCTCCGAAAGGTTTATATGTATAAGTTTTTTTCTTCGAAAAAAACATGGTTGTTTTCATTTTCATGAAAAAACTTGGTGACCCGTACGGGATTCGAACCCGTGTTACCGCCGTGAAAGGGCGGTGTCTTAACCGCTTGACCAACGGGCCGTATGTTAAGTAATTATGGCGGAGAGCAAGGGATTTGAACCCTTGATACGCGGTTAACGTATACACGATTTCCAATCGTGCTCCTTCGGCCACTCGGACAGCTCTCCATATAATGGCTCCACAGGTAGGACTCGAACCTACGACCGATCGGTTAACAGCCGATAGCTCTACCACTGAGCTACTGTGGAATAATATATATGCCCGGCAACGTCCTACTCTAACAGGGGGAAGCCCCCAACTACCATCGGCGCTGAAGAGCTTAACTTCCGTGTTCGGTATGGGAACGGGTGTGACCTCTTCGCTATTGCCACCAGACATATATCGGTTTGTGATCAACGGCGATTTGCTTCGTCAGCTTCACTCCTCCTCTTCCTCATGTACGGTAAGTACACTCCGGAGAGTCGTCGTTTTGCTTCCTTGAATCTCTTGTCGCTGACAAACCTTTTGTTTTTGAGGCATATTCCCTCAAAACTAGATAACTTCATCCAAACTTACTGATAACGTCCAGCTTCATGAACCATATCCTCGAGGTCGTTTCGTCCCTTCCGACGAACACCAAAACCGTGTTCTTGTCAGGGTCTCCAACGCTTGTCGGATATAAGCGGTTCATTCCGCTTTTGTTTTTAAGGATAAGCCCTCGACCGATTAGTATCTGTCAGCTCCACGTGTCACCACGCTTCCACACCAGACCTATCAACCTCATCATCTCTAAGGGGTCTTACTCACTTGACGTGATGGGAAATCTCATCTTGAGGGGGGCTTCATGCTTAGATGCTTTCAGCACTTATCCCGTCCACACGTAGCTACCCAGCTATGCCCCTGGCGGAACAACTGGTACACCAGCGGTGTGTCCATCCCGGTCCTCTCGTACTAAGGACAGCTCCTCTCAAATTTCCTGCGCCCGCGACGGATAGGGACCGAACTGTCTCACGACGTTCTGAACCCAGCTCGCGTACCGCTTTAATGGGCGAACAGCCCAACCCTTGGGACCTACTTCAGCCCCAGGATGCGATGAGCCGACATCGAGGTGCCAAACCTCCCCGTCGATGTGGACTCTTGGGGGAGATAAGCCTGTTATCCCCAGGGTAGCTTTTATCCGTTGAGCGATGGCCCTTCCATGCGGAACCACCGGATCACTAAGCCCGACTTTCGTCCCTGCTCGACTTGTAGGTCTCGCAGTCAAGCTCCCTTGTGCCTTTACACTCTGCGAATGATTTCCAACCATTCTGAGGGAACCTTTGGGCGCCTCCGTTACGATTTAGGAGGCGACCGCCCCAGTCAAACTGCCCACCTGACACTGTCTCCGAACCGGATCACGGTTCCAGGTTAGAATTTCAATACAGTCAGGGTAGTATCCCACCGACGCCTCCATCGAAGCTGGCGCTCCGACTTCTCAGGCTCCTACCTATCCTGTACAAACTGTACCAAAATCCAATATCAAGCTGCAGTAAAGCTCCATGGGGTCTTTCCGTCCTGTCGCGGGTAACCTGCATCTTCACAGGTACTATAATTTCACCGGGTCTCTCGTTGAGACAGTATCCAAATCGTTACACCTTTCGTGCGGGTCGGAACTTACCCGACAAGGAATTTCGCTACCTTAGGACCGTTATAGTTACGGCCGCCGTTTACTGGGGCTTCAATTCAGAGCTTCTCCCCTAAGGGATAACCCCTCCTCTTAACCTTCCAGCACCGGGCAGGTGTCAGCCCCTATACTTCGCCTTGCGGCTTCGCAGAGACCTGTGTTTTTGCTAAACAGTCGCTTGGATCTATTCACTGCGGCTCTCTCGGGCGATAAACCCTACCAGAGCACCCCTTCTCCCGAAGTTACGGGGTCATTTTGCCGAGTTCCTTAACGAGAGTTCTCCCGATCATCTTAGGATTCTCTCCTCGCCTACCTGTGTCGGTTTGCGGTACGGGCACCTCTTTCCTCACTAGAGGCTTTTCTTGGCAGTGTAGGATCAGGGACTTCGGTACTGTAATTTCCCTCGCCGTCACAGCTCAGCCTTCACGATTGCGGGATTTGCCTCACAATCAGCCTAACTGCTTAGACGCGCATTTCCATTCGCGCGCTCTCCCTACCTTCCTGCGTCCCCCCGTCGTTCAAACGGAAAGGAGGTGGTACAGGAATTTCAACCTGTTGGCCATCGCCTACGCCTTTCGGCCTCGGCTTAGGTCCCGACTAACCCTGAGCGGACGAGCCTTCCTCAGGAAACCTTAGGCTTTCGATGGACAAGATTCTCACTTGTCTTTCGCTACTCATACCGGCATTCTCACTTCAAAGCGCTCCACCAGTCCTTCCGGTCTGACTTCACCGCACTTCGAACGCTCCCCTACCACTGTACCTGACGGTACAATCCATAGCTTCGGTGATACGTTTAGCCCCGGTACATTTTCGGCGCAGAGTCACTCGACCAGTGAGCTATTACGCACTCTTTAAATGGTGGCTGCTTCTAAGCCAACATCCTGGTTGTCTGGGCAACTCCACATCCTTTCCCACTTAACGTATACTTTGGGACCTTAGCTGATGGTCTGGGCTGTTTCCCTCTTGACTACGGATCTTATCACTCGCAGTCTGACTCCCGCGGATAAGTCTCTGGCATTCGGAGTTTGACTGAATTCGGTAACCCTGTGGGGGCCCCTAGTCCAATCAGTGCTCTACCTCCAGGACTCTAGCCGCGAGGCTAGCCCTAAAGCTATTTCGGGGAGAACCAGCTATCTCCGTGTTCGATTGGCATTTCACCCCTACCCACACCTCATCCCCGCACTTTTCAACGTGCGTGGGTTCGGGCCTCCATTCAGTGTTACCTGAACTTCACCCTGGACATGGGTAGATCACACGGTTTCGGGTCTACGACAACGTACTATGGCGCCCTATTCAGACTCGCTTTCGCTGCGGCTCCGCCTTCTCGGCTTAACCTTGCACGTTATCGTAACTCGCCGGTTCATTCTACAAAAGGCACGCTGTCACCCGTTAATGGGCTCCAACTACTTGTAGGCACACGGTTTCAGGATCTCTTTCACTCCCCTTCCGGGGTGCTTTTCACCTTTCCCTCACGGTACTGGTTCACTATCGGTCACTAGGGAGTATTTAGCCTTGGGAGATGGTCCTCCCGGATTCCGACGGGGTTTCACGTGTCCCGCCGTACTCAGGATCCACTCAGGAGGGAACGAAGTTTCAACTACAGGGCTGTTACCTTCTTTGGCCGGCCTTTCCAGACCGCTTCATCTACCCCGTTCCTTTGTAACTCCATGTAGAGTGTCCTACAACCCCAGAGGGCAAGCCCTCTGGTTTGGGCTGTTTCCGTTTCGCTCGCCGCTACTCAGGAAATCGCATTTGCTTTCTCTTCCTCCGGGTACTTAGATGTTTCAGTTCCCCGGGTCTGCCTTCTCATATCCTATGTATTCAGATATGGATACCATCCCATTACGGATGGTGGGTTCCCCCATTCGGAAATCCCCGGATCAACGCTTACTTACAGCTCCCCGAGGCATATCGGTGTTCGTCCCGTCCTTCTTCGGCTCCTAGTGCCAAGGCATCCACCGTGCGCCCTTTCTAGCTTAACCTTTAACACGATCGTAAGATCGTTAAAAATAGTACTAAATCAGCGCACAACTAATGAATTAGTTGGCTTGTTTGGATGTTTCGTTATCTAGTTTTCAAGGAACATGGCCACAACAAATGTGTAACCTTATTATGAATTGAAAGAAACGATGTTCTTTCAAAACCAAACAAAAGCTCAGAGTAAGATTCATGAGGCACCTGAGTGCTCATGTCTCCATAGAAAGGAGGTGATCCAGCCGCACCTTCCGATACGGCTACCTTGTTACGACTTCACCCCAATCATCTGTCCCACCTTCGGCGGCTGGCTCCAAAAGGTTACCCCACCGACTTCGGGTGTTACAAACTCTCGTGGTGTGACGGGCGGTGTGTACAAGGCCCGGGAACGTATTCACCGCGGCATGCTGATCCGCGATTACTAGCAATTCCGGCTTCATGTAGGCGAGTTGCAGCCTACAATCCGAACTGAGAGTGGCTTTTTGGGATTGGCTCGGCCTCGCGGCTTCGCAACCCTTTGTACCACCCATTGTAGCACGTGTGTAGCCCAGGTCATAAGGGGCATGATGATTTGACGTCATCCCCACCTTCCTCCGGTTTGTCACCGGCAGTCACCTTAGAGTGCCCAACTGAATGCTGGCAACTAAGGTCAAGGGTTGCGCTCGTTGCGGGACTTAACCCAACATCTCACGACACGAGCTGACGACAACCATGCACCACCTGTCACTCTGTCCCCCGAAGGGGAAAGCTTGATCTCTCAAGTGGTCAGAGGATGTCAAGACCTGGTAAGGTTCTTCGCGTTGCTTCGAATTAAACCACATGCTCCACTGCTTGTGCGGGCCCCCGTCAATTCCTTTGAGTTTCAGCCTTGCGGCCGTACTCCCCAGGCGGAGTGCTTAATGTGTTAACGTCAGCACTGAGGGTGGAACCCCCCAACACCTAGCACTCATCGTTTACGGCGTGGACTACCAGGGTATCTAATCCTGTTTGCTCCCCACGCTTTCGCGCCTCAGCGTCAGTTACAGGCCAAAAAGCCGCCTTCGCCACTGGTGTTCCTCCACATCTCTACGCATTTCACCGCTACACGTGGAATTCCACTTTTCTCTCCTGCACTCAAGTCTCCCAGTTTCCAATGACCCTCCACGGTTGAGCCGTGGGCTTTCACATCAGACTTAAAAGACCGCCTGCGCGCGCTTTACGCCCAATAATTCCGGATAACGCTTGCCACCTACGTATTACCGCGGCTGCTGGCACGTAGTTAGCCGTGGCTTTCTGGTCAGGTACCGTCAAGGTACCGGCAGTTACTCCGGTACTTGTTCTTCTCTGACAACAGAGCTTTACGACCCGAAGGCCTTCATCGCTCACGCGGCGTTGCTCGGTCAGACTTTCGTCCATTGCCGAAGATTCCCTACTGCTGCCTCCCGTAGGAGTCTGGGCCGTGTCTCAGTCCCAGTGTGGCCGATCACCCTCTCAGGTCGGCTACGCATCGTCGCCTTGGTGAGCCGTTACCTCACCAACTAGCTAATGCGCCGCGGGCCCATCTGTAAGCGTCAGCCGAAACCGACTTTCAAAAAAGAAGCAGGCGCTTCTCGTTATCATCCGGTATTAGCTCCGGTTTCCCGGAGTTATCCCCGTCTTACAGGCAGGTTACCCACGTGTTACTCACCCGTCCGCCGCTAAATCAGAGGAGCAAGCTCCTCGTCATTCGCTCGACTTGCATGTATTAGGCACGCCGCCAGCGTTCATCCTGAGCCAGGATCAAACTCTCCAATAAAGTGTTTGATATAGCTCTTAATGTTTAAAAATAAGAAATTGATGGGATTGTAAAATCCCTGACTTACTCTGGCTTTTGTTTGGTTTTCAAAGAACATTTTGTCGATGCCGCTCGTTTTGGCGACTTTCTTATGATAGCACCTTTGACGAAAGGTGTCAACCACTTTTTTGCTTTGTTTATTTCGTTTATTTGCCGCGTCGTTTCAGCGACAAGTAGTACTATACCATGTTAGTTAGAAAGTGGTCAACACCTTTTTCGAAAAAAGTTGTTCTTTTTTAGAATTTAGTGGTGTAGTGGCGGTGATACAAGTGTTTTCCCTTGGTTTCCTGCCTGATCACATGGATGATTCCCCTTTCGATCAGGTGTTCAAGAAGGACGGTCAGGTCAATAGAATAATCGGCCACCTCATGATGCTCCATTAATTCGGCAACAGACCATTCGTTTTGTTCCTGAAATACGCTCAGCAAATGTCCGGCGCCAAGCTTTGTTTTGGAACTAATGGAGAACTCGCTGGCAATTAAGAGAAGTTCGATCCTTTTTTCAATCGGTTCATTCCCGGTAATAAGTTCTTCATATAGTTTGTAAATTTGGGGCTCAATCACCTTCACCTGATTCCAGACCGTAATTTCCGGGTGAAATCCGCGTTCGATCACAGCCAGACGGGCCAGGTGATGCAAGGCATGCAGAATATGGTTGAATGAATCAAGGTACTGACTGCTGTGGAACAATTCCTTTCCATCGGAAAAACGGCGGAGCAGCTTGCCGAACTCAATGGTTATTTTCTTGGATCGTTCCGGTACGGGAAACTTGTCCAATCGGTCACGAAGCTCCGTAATATATTCGTTTCGGTTAAATAGAACTTTTCCGTTTACAACCCAATCAACCACACGGCGGTTCGAACCCAGAAGAAGCCATTGGTTCAGCTGATCTTCCGTTACAATATGTAAAGCTGCGATTTTATCACCATATTCGTAATGTTTAACGCTCCATGGTTTTTCCCCTTTTGTCACAATAATAAAGAGGATGCTGTCAAAGTTGTCCGTTAATGGGCTAAACGGTTTATTGCTTTCGATTAACAGTACTCCCAATGTGTTTTCGTTACTTGCCCTTTCCTGATAAAGCGGGCGTAACAAGTCTTCCATGCCTTCAACTCCCGTTCTGATTTCGGTCTCCAACCAATTCAACGCAAGGTCTGAAAATCCTTTCTTTTTTTCCAAGTCCTTGTATACTGTAAGTTAGGAGGGACAATCATGATAAAATATACGAGCAAGATTAATAAAATACGTACGTTTGCTCTAAGTCTTGTGTTTATCGGAATTATTATTATGTACGCCGGCCTGTACTTCAGAAGCCATTTTATACTAATGTCATTATTTATGTTAATTGGATTTCTTGCAACCCTCGCCAGTGCCGGAGTTTATTTTTGGATCGGAATGATCTCAACCAATGCGGTTCAGGTGGTCTGTCCGAACTGCAATAAGATAACAAAGGTTCTGGGGCGAGCGGATGCCTGCATGTCCTGCAATCAGCCATTGACACTTGATAAAAATCTCGAAGGCCTTGAATTTGATGAAAAATACAACTCCAGACGCGCAATGAAACAAGCATCAAAAAAATAAGCTGAATCCAGCCAAGCTGGTTCAGCTTATTTTTGTTTTATTGGTTCTGCATTCCGGGCATGTACCGTAGATCTCCATGCGGTGATGGCCAACATCAAAACCTGTAACGGACTCGGCCAGCGCTTCCACCTCATCCAGTCCTGGATAATGGAAATCCACAATTTTTCCGCACCCTTCACAAATGATGTGATAGTGTTCGGTGGTGACGCAATCAAAACGGCTGGAGGCATCTCCGTACGTCAATTCCTTAACGAGACCAACTTCTTTAAATACACGAAGGTTGTTATAAACCGTCGCTACACTCATATTGGGAAATTTGCCTTCCAAGGACTTATATATTTCATCTGCGGTCGGATGGGTCATTGATTGTATCAGATGTTCCAGAATCGCATGACGCTGAGGAGTAATGCGGACTCCAGACTGCTTTAATGTGTCAATTGCTTCATTAATGCGTACTTCAGACATCGTCATGCACCTCGCTCTCAAAAGATATTCTTACATTGTAATATTTATAAATAGTGTATCTCGAAATGCCTGCATTTGTCAATCAATAGCCCCGCTCTACTGCGATGATATTGGCTAAAAGAGGGTCTTTCATCTTATATTTCTCCAGGTTTTCTGCAAACAGCTGAATGGCCCTGTCCTGATATAAAGGAGAGATCCCGGAAAGATGGGGAGTAATGGTAACATTATTCATTTTCCAGAGCGGATTGTTTGCAGGAAGAGGCTCTTCTTCGAACACATCGAGAACCGCATGGGCAATCTCCCCCTGCCGAAGAGCCGAAATCAAGTCATCTTGAACAACCGTTGTTCCCCTCCCGATATTAAGAAATACTGCAGACTTCTTCATGCGCCGAAAATGCTCGAGCGAAAGAAAGCCCTTTGTTTCCTCTGTAGTCGGAAGCACAGAGACAAGGTAGTCGCTCTCCTTGAGGACGGATGCCAGCTCCTCCCCTTTCGAATACATTCTGTCCACATATTCAGCATGCTCCCCGCTTCTGTTAAACCCAAGCGTCGTCATGCCAAATGCCTTGGCGAGCCTGGCGATTTCACTACCAATGGCCCCAGTTCCCAAAATACCAATCGTACGGCCAGATATTTCACTCATCGGAACACTTCTGTCCCAAATGCCCTGCTCCTGGTGCTTGATCAGGATTTTAGCTTGTCTTGCCGTCTGCAATATCATGCCCATCGTATACTCGGCCATTGGGGTTTTATGGATGCCTCTTGCATTCGTCACCAATATACCCTTTTCCTTGATGGCCTGAAATGGCATCCTGTCCATTCCGGCGGATATGACCATAATCCATTTTAGATGAACAGCTTCTTCAATATGCTCTCTACTTAAGTCTTCCCCAAGCGTTATTAAAATCTCTGCGTTCTTTAAATTCGTTTGTGCTTCGTTTATGTTTTCATGAAAATAAAAGTTCTCATTGGGAAAACGGTCCAAAAGTGCTTTTTGAAGGTCTTCTCTGATTTTTGCTGATGTCACAATGTACATGCTGTTTCCTCCCAAGGATTAAAAAGGTGGTCAAAGGAAAAAGTGCGGGAATGAATCCCGCACTGATTGGAAGAGTTATTACTAAATTCTATGCATTTTCGAATCTGCGGTACCAACTGTTCTGTTAAATTTTTTATTTTAAATGCTGAGGATTTAGCCCTTCAAGCTCAGGAAGGACAAACAATCCATCCTTTCGAACAAGAACGTCATCAAAATACAGCTCTCCCCCGCCATACTCAGGTCGCTGGATGAGCACCATATCCCAGTGAACGGAAGAACGGTTTCCATTGTCCGCATCCTCATAGGCCTCACCCGGAGTGAAGTGAATGCTTCCTGCTATTTTTTCGTCAAACAGGATATCTCCCATTGGGTGCAAAATCATCGGATTTACGCCAATCGCAAACTCACCGACAAAACGCGCTCCTTCATCCGTCTCAAAAATCTCATTGATTTTATCTGAATTATCAGCTGTTGCTTCTACAATTTTTCCGTCCTTGAATGTAAGACTTACATTGTTAAATACCGTTCCGCGGTATGGACAAGGAGTATTGTAGGTGATGGTTCCGTTGACACTATCTTTGACCGGAGCTGTAAATACCTCCCCATCCGGAATGTTGTTTTCCCCTGCACACTTCACGGCAGGAATGCCTTTGATGGAGAAGGTCAGATCCGTACCCGGAGACACAATCCTTACTCTATCGGTGCGTTCCATTAATTCCTTTAAAGGCTGCTGGGCCTGGTCCATTTTTACATAGTCCACATTGCAGACATCAAGAAGAAAATTTGTAAACGCCTCATAGCTCATCTTCGCCTTTTGGGCAAGACCCTGCGTCGGATAATTCAACAATACCCATTTGCGGTCGTTGATGATGACTTTTTGTACCGGCTTAAAGTATTTACCGCGCAGGCGGAACTTCTCTCCGGGCACATCAGAAAGTTCAGCATCGTTTTCAGAACTTGAAATGGAGATATACGCATCCACTTCCTTCACCCTCTTTAAGTCCCATTGCATGGAGGTTTCGAGCTGTTCCGCTTCATACCCCGTATACAAATACCGGTTTATTTCATCATCATAAAGGTTAACATACGGGTAAGCACCCATTGCATAAGCTTCTTCGATTAGTGCTTTTATTAAAGGGCGGGCCGTCAGCGGTGAAGTGATCAGCACCCTTTCCCCCTTCTTTAATTGAACGGAATGGTGAAGCAGTGTTTTCGCAAGAGTAACCACTCTCTGGTCAATCATGTAAAATCCCCCTGTTCTATGTATCTTACAAAAATTCCAACAATTTAATATTATCATGATTTCTTTCACCCTGCTTAGATTTCATCCTAACGTATACACGCCCGTTATACGTCCAATACTAAACAAAAAAAGGAGCAAATAATCATGAATACAGACCGAGCAAAACAAATTATTACTTCCCCTAGCGAAATTGAAGTTCACTACTATGGAAAACCTGTATGGATTGAATCGATAAACTCTGCAAGCGGAACCGCCTGGGTACACCCGAATGATAACCCGACTCATGATATGGAAGTCCCTGTTTCGGATCTTGAGGAACATTAAAAGGGATGCTGCATCAATTGCAGCACCCCTATTTTATTTCAAGTTTTCCCGGATATAGCTCAGCACTTCCTCTATATGCTCTTTGACCTTCACTTTTCTGTATTCTTTTACAAGCGTACCTTCCTTATCAAGGATAAATGTGGATCGTTCAATCCCCATATACTCTTTCCCAAAGTTCTTTTTGAGTTTCCAAACATCAAACAGCTCGGCCGCTTTATGGTCTTCGTCTGCGAGCAGCAAAAACGGCAGACCGTACTTATCAATAAATTTTTCATGCCTTGCGAGCGGATCCGTGCTAACGCCAAGAATCACCGCATCCAAATCCTGAAATTCCTCATGCTTGTCCCTGAAATCACAAGCCTGGGTAGTACAGCCCGGCGTCATATCTTTTGGATAAAAATAAAGAACGACATTTTTCCCCTTGAAATCTGATAACGTTACTTCTTTTCCGTTGCTTGCCGGCAATGTGAAATCCGGCGCTTTTTCTCCTGCGGCAACAGCCATTTGTATCCCTCCTGCATAAGTTGTTTCCATATAAAGAGGGTAACCAATTCTGTGCCTTCCTACAACCTTTTTGATGGAGGGTTGCGATCAATGACAGAATTCAGGACAAATGCGGCCGGCAGCAGATACCCGATGAGCGCCTCCAGAATTGAAAGCCACCTGCCAAAACCCATCGGTGTAAGATCTCCATACCCGACAGACAGCATCGTCATCGAGCTGAAATACATCGCATCATCAACTACATGAAAAAAATGTTGATGACCGATCACCAACCCATCTTTCTCAAGGACATGGATGTCCATCAAGAGCAGTGAGGTGTACATTAAGCCAAAACCCAAAATAATGGTCATATAAACGGTGATTAATACCAATAGGTGGTTCAGTGACATAAGCTGATACTTCATTACTGGATGGGAAAAAAGGGACTGCAGGCTTTTGAACACAATAAACCCTGATAAAAAAAGAATCGCAACATACATACTCCGTCCACCATCCCTTGGTAGCAGTTTATGCTTCACCGGGAACGATTAGGACAGGTCAGACCTTTTCATAAAAAAAGACAGCGGTACTTATCGCCGCTGCCTTTTGCAATTTGATTAATAACGGACAGCATTCGCTGCGTTCACACGTCCTTTGGAGAAATAGGTTCCGGTACCGGAAATTTTGTCTGCAGTGTTCTCAATCGCGGAACGAATCTGTGAAGCGCTTCTTCCCTGTGAAGCCAGCAGACCGGCTACACCAGCCACAAGAGGAGTGGCCATGCTTGTTCCGGAAAGGTAAGCATAATTTCCGCCAGGTATTGTGGAAAGGATGTTAACACCTGGAGCCGCTACATCTACCCAAGAACCGTAATTGGAGAAGGAAGCAAGCCGGTCATTCTGATCTGTTGCCGCAACCGCGATAGCAGAAGAGTAATAAGCTGGGTAACTTGGAGCAGAAGTGCTTTCATTACCTGCAGCAGCGACCACTACAGATCCTTTGCTTGCCGCGTAACTTACTGCGCTTTGAAGAGTGGACGCAGAGCTTGGCCCGCCAAGGCTGAGAGAAATAACCTTAGCTCCTTGATCAGCCGCATACCGGATACCGCTTGCCACGTCATCAAGGGAACCGCTTCCGTTTGCATCAAGCACACGAACTGCCAAAACCGAAACGTTTGGCGCCATGCCCGCAATACCACGGCTGTTGTTAGTTACCGCTGCCGCGATACCTGCGCAATGTGTGCCGTGCTCATTAAGATCCATTGGATCGCTGTCATTGTCCACATAATCGTATCCTTTGATTACTTTACCTGCCAAGTCCGGATGGTTGTAGTCCACGCCTGTATCGACAATCGCCACTTTCACAGATGACGATCCTTTTGTAACATCCCATGCGGACTGTGCTCCCACCTTTTGAGGCGCATATTGATAGGAAGAAAAATACGTATCATTTGGTGTGTAGGTTGCTTTGTATGTATAGTTTGGTTCTGCATATTCTACGTTTGCGTTGTTCTTGTACTCCTTGATGGCTCCTTTTACATCGCCATCCTTCACTTTAACCACTTGAAAACCATTTTCCTTTTCAACAAGCTGAGCGTCAGATTTTGCGTAGATCGCTTTTGTTTTGGCTGAAGAAACACCTTTTTTAAATTTTACAATAATTTCGTTAGGGGCTACTTCTGCTTTCACAGCTGTTTTTTGTGAAACTTGTGTTGCAGCTTGTGCAGGGGATGCTAAAGACACAACAATCGGTAATACAGCGGCTACTGCCATGAACTTCTTGATCAAATCGATCACTCCTTTGTTTGGGATACTTTTAGCATAGTAGCAATTTAGCAGAAAATAAAGAAAATTTTACATATTTGTAGAAAGATGAATACTATATACCAATACTTTCACACTCCTAACATTTGTAAGGTTAATTAACTAGAAAATTACTGTAAAAAAAATAATTCTTTTTTCCTACTACCTTAGATGCCGTCTGAATAAAAGACATAAAAAAGACACCTCCATTCGAGGTGTCTTTTATCCGTTAATTTCCTGCTCCCCGGTATTTGGTAACGCCGTAATTCCATAACACAACCGAAAGTCCGAAGAAGATGACGCCGATCACCGGAGTGAAAAACGCATATCCATACCATTCGTCCCTGCCGAGAAAATAAGCAGACGGATATACTCCGACAAAGGCAAAGGGAAGAATCCATGTCAGCACGTAACGAATAATACGGTTATAGATGTTGACCGGATAACGGCCGTAATTTCCGATATTGTACATCATCGGCATAATATCCGTTTTGCTGTCGGACCAAAACCCGATACTTGCCAAGGCAACAAAGATACCCGCATAAACGAGCGCCCCGCCGGCAACAAGCACCACAAAAACGAAAGGATCGTACCAGTGAAGGCTTAAACCGAGTTGGTGGCCGGAATAAAACATGATACCAAGTCCTGTAATAACCCCGAACAAGGATTCCAATTCCATTCTTTCAAGGATGATTTGGAACAGACTGTGAATGGGCCGGGTGAGAATCCGGTCCATCTCCCCTTTGACAATATACCGGTCCGTAAAGTCCCAAATGTTAAAAAAGGCACCGAATATAGCAAAGGGTACAAGAAAGAAACCATAGATAAAAACCATTTCATCCTTGCTCCAGCCGCTCAGCAGGCTGGTATGTCCAAAAACAACCAAAATAAAAATTAGATTTACAGCCTGAAAAAGCAAATCGGAAAAGATCTCAACCAGCATATCAGCTCGATAAGTGAGCCTTGTTTTTAAATACTGTCCTGCGTATTGAAAAAAGATAGATAAATACGACATTCAGCCATCACCCTCCCTGCACAATCAGCTGCCGTTTTGCCGTCGTCCAAAGCAACTGAATCGGGATAAAGAGAACCAGTGCCCATACCGTCTGATTCATAAGTCCATGTAAAATTTCGTTTCCTTGAAATCCCTCTGTAAAAATCATGCTAGGTATATAACTGATTCCTTTAAACGGCAAATAATCCATGACACTCTGAGCCCAGACCGGGAAAAAACTGATCGGGAGAATCAGGCCGGAAAACAAGTCGATAACCACCCGTTTCGCCCGGATCAGCCCATCATTGTTAAACAAAAAGAACGTAGCAATACCTGTCAGCAGGTTAATTTGTGTATTGATAATAAAGCTCAAAAGAATGGAAATTAAAAAATAACCCCAGGTGGCCGGATGTGTGGTAAATTGTATCGGAAAAATAAAGTAAACGATCACCATTCCTGGCACCGAGAAAAACAAAATCCGGAATAACCCTTCACCGAGGCCCTGCATCATCTTCATCCCCAGGTAGTTATAAGGACGGATCATCTCAATCGCAACTTTGCCTTCCTTAATTTCGAGAGCAATTTCACGGTCGATGTTATTAAAGTAAAACGCCCGTGCCATCCAGGAAACCGCAATATACGTCGTCATCTGTACAATGGAAAGATCCTGAATGGAGGATTTGTCACCATAGATGGCGCTCCACAAAAAATAGTACGCGCCAATGTTGATGCTATAGATTAAAATACCGCTGTAATAGTTGGTCCGGTAGGCAAGCATCATTAAAAAACGAATGCGGATCATTTCCGTATATTTAGCCATTCCGGATGACTCCTTCTTCATAGATATTTCGTATGATTTCCTCTGTAGTAATTTCTACGATTTTCAGGTCGGCTATTTTTTGCGCACCAACCACTTGGCCGATCACAGCGGAAATAATTTCCTCGTTGTTTTCAACGCTGGCCGTCCAGTTGCTTGCATTGCTGCCCTGCTCCCACACCACTAAATGATCATGAGTCAAGCTTTGCAGTTCGGCATGTGTTGCCTCTTCAGCAAAGGCAAATTGAATCTGCTTCCCTTCACCCCAATTTTCACGCAGCTGCCGAAGTGCTCCATCATAAATGATTTTCCCTTCATCCAGCATGATGACCCGCTCACAAAGCGCTTCGATATCAGACAGGTCATGGGTGGTAAGAAGAATGGTCGTTCCGTACTTCGCATTGATCTCTTTCAGGAACTCGCGAATCTTGAGCTTTACGAGCACATCCAGTCCGATCGTGGGTTCATCCAAAAACAAAAGCGGCGGATTGTGAATAAGTGCCGCCGCGAGCTCACACCTCATACGCTGTCCCAAAGACAGCTTTCGCACCGGTTTATCAAGCAACGGTTCAATAGCGAGTGTCTCGATGACATCTGCCATATGTGTGTTATAAAAATCGTCAGGAACGTTATACACTTTTTTTAACAGCCGAAACGATTCTTGAACTGCGATATCCCACCATAACTGGGACCGCTGACCGAACACCACGCCAATGCTCCGAACAAATTGTTCACGGTCCTTATGCGGATTCATCCCGTTTACCCGGACGTGTCCGGATGTCGGAGTCAAAATTCCGGTAAGCATTTTGATCGTTGTTGATTTTCCGGCGCCGTTTTCGCCGATATAACCGACCATCTCCCCCTTTTTAATCTGAAGGGAAATATCATCGACTGCTGTCTTGATGGTATAGTTTCTTGTAAATAAATCCCGGAACGCTCCCTTAAGCCCGGAGCGGCTGGAATGAGACGTAAATTCCTTGCGCAACTCTTTTACATCTATAATATAGTCCATTATTATTTTCCTCCAAAAAACCCTCGTTCTCGTGATTAGCACCTGAACTAGTTTATCCTAACTCACCAAGGACCACAATTGTTTCATCCTGAACTTCGGGCGTTTCTTCAGCTGTATAGCCCAAAACGTGCTACAATAAAGGATGGTTTTTAACCAGGTTGTAAACAGCAAGGAGGACAATTCATGAAGCATCAACAGTCAGAATTACTATATAAAGACGCACAGGAGCATATTGTCGGAGGCGTAAACAGCCCATCGCGTTCGTTTAAAGCAGTCGGCGGCGGTGCACCGGTGTTTATGGAAAAAGCACAGGGAGCGTACTTTTGGGATGTGGACGGTAACAAGTACATAGATTACCTCGCGGCTTATGGGCCAATCATCACCGGACATGCCCATCCCCATATCACAAAGGCGATCACAAAAGCGGCCGAAAACGGCGTTCTTTTTGGTACACCTACAAGTCTCGAAGTGAAGTTTGCAAAAATGCTGAAGGAAGCCATGCCTGCCATGGAAAAAGTCCGTTTTGTTAATTCAGGAACAGAAGCTGTCATGACGACCATCCGCGTGGCACGTGCGTACACAGGAAGAGACAAGATCATTAAGTTTGCCGGCTGCTATCACGGCCATTCTGATCTCGTTCTTGTAGCCGCAGGCTCAGGACCTTCCACGCTTGGCACTCCCGATTCTGCCGGTGTTCCAAAAAGCATCGCCCAGGAAGTGATCACCGTTCCGTTCAATGACATTGATTCCTATCGGGAGGCTTTGCAAAAATGGGGCGATGAGATCGCCGCTGTTCTTGTCGAACCCATCGTCGGCAATTTCGGTATTGTAGAACCGAAGGAAGGATTCCTTGAAGCAGTAAATGATCTGACCCATGAAGCAGGAGCCCTCGTTATCTATGATGAAGTGATCACAGCGTTCCGATTTATGTATGGCGGAGCACAGGACCTTTTGAACGTGAAACCTGATATGACTGCCCTCGGAAAAATTATCGGCGGCGGACTGCCAATCGGAGCTTACGGCGGGAAGAAAGAGATTATGGAAAAGGTGGCGCCTCTTGGACCTGCCTATCAGGCCGGAACCATGGCAGGAAACCCGGCATCCATATCAGCAGGAATCGCCTGCCTTGAAGTGCTTCAGGAAGAGGGCGTATACGAAAAAATGGATAAACTCGGGCAAAGACTCGAAGAAGGCATCCTCGCCCATGCAAAAACATACAATATGCCAATTACGATTAACCGCCTTAAAGGAGCATTGACGGTTTACTTTACTCATGAGAAAATCTCCAATTATGAACAGGCAGAAAACACGGACGGCGAGCTGTTTGGCAAATATTTTAAAGCCATGCTTGAAGAGGGAATCAATCTCGCACCATCTAAATATGAAGCGATGTTCCTTACCACCGCCCATACCGAACAGGATATTGAAGAAACATTAAAAGCGGTGGAGTCTTCATTTAAAAAACTTGCCGAAATGTAATTTTTATTAAGCAGAGTGAATAATCACTCTGTTTTTTTCACCTCATTATGTAAGCGCTTACTTATATTATAAGGTTCGTTCTGTTGTCTTTTCCGATACGCAATATTCGCAATTTTGAATAAAGATAATTGACTGACTATTTAAACAATGATACTATGATAAGAACGGAGAAAAAATAACTTCTCGAAAATACATTGGCAAAGAGATAAAACCATATCTATCGATTTGGTTTTTTTATGTCTTATATTAAAACTTGGAGGTAAGGGGGCGATCGGATGGTTAAGTCATGGAGTCCTGCGCAGTTTAAGGATTACAGGAAGCAAGAGTTTGACAGCTGTGGAATTGTTTCGGTCATAGAAAAGGAGAACATTCCTACAAAAAAGAACGTGGATGATGCCATTTCTGCATTGATCACAATGAACCACAGAGCAGGTTTTATCGAAAACGAAGGAGACGGCATCGGGATTAATATTGATATTCCAAAGACCCTTTGGAAAGAAAAGCTGACCCGGGCAGGTCTCCCTTATGCTGCCGTGGAATCAGACCAATTTACCGTCGGACATATTTTTATTGATAAAAATGCGGACAGTCTGTCAGAAATGACTCAAATCAAGAAGTTGTTTGGGACACATGGTTTTGAACTGCTGTTTGAAACCACATCTGTGACAAAGTCTGAAGCGCTTGGTCCGATCGCCAGAGGTGAAGAGCCTGTATTCTGGCAGGTGGCCCTCCATCCGAAGAAAGTAATGGCGGACCTCGACTGTACGCTGTATAACCTGCTGACTGATATTGAAGTGTCACCTTCTGTTCATGTTGCGTCCTTAAGCAACCATCATGCAGTTTATAAAGTCATGGGATCTGGAGAGACCCTCCCTGCCTATTACCATGACCTGAACAATCCGCTTATTGCATCGACTGTTACACTCGGGCATAATCGCTATTCCACCAACACGCTTTCTACGTTTTTCAGGGTGCAGCCGTTCAGTGTACTTGGCCACAATGGAGAACTTAATACGATTGCCAAGCTACGGGAGGAAGCTGAAATTGTCGGTATTCCGGTCACCGTCGGCGGAAGTGATTCGCAGGATTTAAACCGGGTCATCGAAACATTGATCCTTCGTGATGGATTTACACTGTTTGAAGCGATGGATGTACTGTTTCCTCCTATCGTACATGAAATTAAATCCTATCCTCATCATCTTCAGGATCTCTATACCTACTTAAGGGAAGCATGGGGCCATTTTGCACAGGGACCTGCGGGTATTATTTCAAGATTTGGACGGGAAGCGGTATTCAGCGTAGATGCGCTTGGCCTTCGTCCGATTTGGCAGCTTGAAACGGAAACCTCCCTTTACTTCTCCTCCGAACAGGGCATTCTATCAAACAATGAATTTATGGCAGAGCCCAAGTGTTTCGCGCCCGGGGAAAAAGTAGGGTTAAAGCGCGAAGAGGACGGACGCCTGGTTTACTATGATCATAACGGTTACCAGGAAGCTGTCTTCTCTTCCATGAAAGAACGAATTAAGGTGGACGGTGCCCGCAAGCAACTGCACACTCAAGCCTATGATACCGGTTATTTCCGTGCCCCGCTCAAGAAGCACAATGGCTGGTATTCCGCTTACGGATGGGACCGAGAACAAATCCATCAGCTCGAACAGATGGCGGAAAAAGGGGTTGAGCCAATCCAATCACTCGGGCACGACTCCCCATTGGCTGCCCTTCATCCGGAACGTCAAAACATTGCGGATTTTATTAAAGAAAGTGTGGCTGTTGTTACCAATCCGGCCATTGACAGAGACCGTGAAACAGAGCATTTTTCTACACGTACCGTTCTGGGGAAACGGCCTTCACTTTTTGAAAAAGAAGAGTCACTTGGAACGGTCGAGCTGCTGACTCCCCTGCTGGTGGAAGGAAAAGACGGAAACGAGCTTTCTAAACAAAACCCCCACCCTTCATATGAGCAATTAAGCGCTTACTTTGAAGCAAGAAACGAAAAATATATTCTTCACACCATCATGAAAGACGAAGAAACAGTGGAAGAGGCCTTAAAGCGGCTTTGCACTGAAGCGGCAACTGCCATTAAGGACGGGGCAACCATCCTTATATTGGACGACAATCAGGCACACCGTATGCATTTATGGCTCGATCCCCACCTCGTATTATCGGCTGTGGATCAAAGCCTCAGAAAACAAATGCTGCGCCGCAGTGCATCCCTTATTTTAAGATCCGCCGCCATTCGGTCGCTTCACGACATCATCCTGGCGATCGGGCTCGGAGCGGATGCTGTCAGTCCTTATCTTCTCTTTGAAACCGTTACGGAGCCAGAGGATACCACTCCGGCAATCAAATTGTTTGAAGCGTTGAACAAAGGACTGGAGAAAGTGATTTCCACTATCGGAATCCATGAATTGAGAGGCTATGACCGCCTCTTCTCCAGTATCGGGCTGTGCCAGGAAATTGCCGAAACACTGAACATCGTTAACTTTTTCGGTTCAGAAAACCTAAGCTATAATTTCTCGGCACTGAAAGAAGACAGTCTTGCCCGCATGGAAGTTTTCAAACAGGAAAATGCAAGACCTAGCAAAAGTTTCCGCCTCTTTCCGCGCGTTTGGAAATCCATCGGAGATATTGCAAGCGGAAAGGCCGACTACAGAAGCTATGCCGAGAAATTATCGGAACAAGAGTTGAAAAATCCGATCGCTCTTCGCCATCTGACCGATTTGATTCCGTCACAGACTCCTGTTGATCCTGCTCAAGTGGACATAGGCGTTAAAGACCACAGCCTTCCTTTTGTCATCAGCTCGATGTCATTTGGCTCGCAAAACGAAACCGCATTCAGAGCGTATGCGGAAGCCGCAGATGTTCTGAATATGATCAGTCTGAACGGCGAGGGCGGAGAGATCAAGGATATGATTGGAAAATATCCAAAAACACGGGGACAGCAAATTGCTTCCGGACGTTTTGGCGTCAATATCGAATTGCTCAATTCTTCCAACCTGCTCGAAATTAAAATTGGCCAGGGAGCAAAACCAGGTGAAGGCGGTCATTTGCCTGGCTCCAAGGTGACAGATAAAATCGCCGAGGCACGGAATGCGACCATTGGATCGGATTTGATCTCCCCTTCCAACAACCATGATATTTACTCAATCGAAGATTTGGCGCAAATGATTACGGAATTGAAAACCGCGAACGATCAGGCAAAGGTATCGGTAAAAGTTCCGGTTGTTCCGAATATCGGCACCATCGCTGTCGGTATTGCCAAAGCAGGAGCTGATATTATTACGTTGAGCGGTTTTGACGGCGGTACGGGCGCAGCCAGAGTTCATGCACTGCAGCATGTTGGCTTGCCTGCTGAAATCGGTGTAAAAGCCGCCCATACGGCCTTGCTTGAATCAGGGCTTCGCCACAAGGTTGAGCTTTGGGCTGATGGAGGAATCCGCAGTGCCCTCGATGCAGTAAAAATGATGCTGCTCGGGGCGAACCGGATTGGTTTTGGTACCCTGTCCATGGTAGCGATCGGATGTACGACCTGCCGGGGCTGTCACCTGGATACATGCCATGTGGGAATTGCCACTCAAATTGATTCCGAACAAAAAGCCATTGATCATGGTCTTCGCCGCTTTGTGCCAAGAAAGTTTGACCCGGCTGTTCAGGGACTGGTGCGACTGTTTAGCGCATTTGGAGAGGAATTGCGCTTGCTCACCGCCTCCCTTGGTTTTTCTTCGGCTCAGGAGCTCGTTGGAAAGTCCGATTTACTTGTTCAAGCCCGCGGCCAGGAACAGATCGACTTATCCACACTGCTTCAGACCTCGGTCGTGGAAGAAATAATCCCGGTGCCTCAAGCGGAGGAAAAATTGCTCGCAGCTGTCACAATGGCTGCAGGAGCAGAGTATCTGGATAATGACGTTGCCCAGCTCGCCCAGTCCAGAGAGTTTCAATTTGTTACCGCGGAGCAACGCGTGCTTGGCAGCCGTGTCTCCGGGTACAACGTTCGTTCAAAGCAAACCGGCAAAAAGCCTGACATTACGCTTAACTTTAAAAGCGGCTCCATTCCCGGAAACGGTCTTGGCGCCTACACATCAAAAGGAATTAAAATCAAGGTAGAAGGCGGAGCACAGGACGGTCTGGCCAAGACTGCGTTTGGCGGATCGATTACCATTTTGAAGGCCAAAGGAAAAGACGGCAACTACTATAACGGTTCCGTCGGAAAAGGGGTTGCCTATGGCGCCCAAAAAGGGCTCTTCATGATCCAGGGAAATGCCGATGCCAGAGCGGGTATCCGCCTGTCCGGTGCAGACCTCATCATTGGCGGCAAGCTGACCGGTCCGGTTGTTAAGGACCGCGGCAATGTCGGTATAAACGCGAATATCAAAGGATTCGCCTTCGAATATATGACCAATGGAAGAGGACTTGTTCTTGGCGATCCGGGCCCATGGATCTGTGCCGGCATGACAGGCGGTGTGGTCTACCTCCGTCTCCAGCCGGAGCTGGGCCTTACGACAGAAGTACTGCAGTCCAGAATTGCAAAGGGCGCGAAGGTGTCCCTCGAGCCTATCGGATTTAAAGGCGCAGAAGACATCTCCGAACTGCTGACAAAGTACATGGGAGCTCTTGTGAAATCCGAACAGTTCGAAGAGGCGGCTGAAATCAAACACTTAATTGAACATCCGCTTAAGCATTTTGTTCAGGTGATCCCGGTTAAGGAACAAGCCGATCCGGATGTTTCTACTGAGTAAATAGACTATTAAAACCATCCAATATGGGGAATTGTCCCTATGATGGATGGTTTTTTGCTGTTTATTGTGATTCTAGAAGTTGTTACAAATGAATACTTGATTATTACGGGGAATCATTGTATAGTTGTCAAGATTATTAGTGATCTAATTTTAATTACAGAAGGGAACACCTTTTCAGATGAAACTTGGAGCCCGAATGATAAAAACGGGGTTGGCCATCACCATGGCCATTTATCTAGCCATGCTTTTTAATTTGAATACACCTGTTTTTGCTGCAATTGCAGCTACGTTTGCGATTCAGCCTTCAATATACCGATCCTATCAAACCGTTATTGAACAGATCCAGGGTAATATCATCGGTGCATTCTTCGCCATTGTCGGAGTGCTCCTGCTCGGAAACAGTCCGTTTGTCATCGGATTTGTCGTGGTAATCGTTATCGCCGTTAACTTGAAAATCAAAGTGGAGAAGACAATCCCCCTTGCCATCGTGACGGTGATTGTCATTATGGAAAGCCAAACGCCAAACTTTATCTCGTTTGCCCTTGGACGGTTTTTGCTCATTATGCTGGGCGTCGTATCCGCTTTTCTCGTAAACTTAATTTTTATGCCGCCAAAGCATGAAACAAAGCTGTATTACAGCATTTCGAATTTAACTGATGACATTATTAAATGGATGCGCATGATTAACCGTCATGCCTCTGACTACTCGGCCATTAAAGATGACATTGGGACGATGAAGGAAAACAGCATCAAGATGGATCAGCTCTATCTTTTATACAAAGAGGACCGCACTTATCTTAAAAACAATCAGTTTACCAAAGGCCGGAAGCTTGTACTCTACCGGCAGATGATCCATACAACCAAGAAACTGCTTGAACTGCTGCGAAACCTGCACCGTCATGAAAATGAATTGCTATGCATGCCCGAAGAGCTGCGGGAGCTGATCACCGAACAAGTGGAATGCCTGACCAGTTACCATGAACAGGTTCTGCTGAAATATACAGGCAAAATCAGGTCCCAGCATTCAACAGGGATGCTTGATGAGCTTTGTGAAAATAAGAGCTCGTTAATGAAGTCCTTCATGAACTATTATAACGAAGTTGAAAATGATCAATGGATGCAATGGTTTCCCGTATTTGCGCTGATTATTGATTACAGTGACCAGTTGGAGCATTTGAACCGCCTGGTTGAAAGCTTTAAGAAGCATCATACTGATGATAATGAACTGACGATAAAAGAAGAGAACATCAATTAAAACCATAAAAAAACTCCTGACAAACGTCAGGAGTTTTTTGCACTTTAGCTCTTCATTCTAGGATCGAGTGCATCCCGGAGGCCGTCCCCCATCAGGTTAAAGCCCAAAACGGTCAGCATGATGGCGAGGCCCGGAAAGATAACGGTCCAAGGAGCCTGAATGATGAAATCCCTTGAATCCGCCAGCATTTTCCCCCATTCCGGAGTTGGAGGCTGGGCTCCAAGACCCAAAAAACCGAGAGCTGCGGCTTCAATAATGGCTGTCGCGATGGCCAGTGTCCCTTGAACGATGATCGGTGCCATACTGTTGGGAAGCACATGGTGAATCAGGATTCTGGAATCCTTCATGCCGATCGCCTTTGCCGCTGTAATGTATTCTTCTTCCTTAACACTCAGCACGCGTGAACGAACAAGTCTTCCGAATATCGGAACGTTAATGATGGCAATGGCAATCAATGCGTTTCTCAGGGATGGCCCAAGAACGGATACAACAGCGATGGCCAAAAGAATGCTCGGAAATGCAAGCAGAATATCAAAAATTCGGGAGATAATTCCATCCACGATTTTGCCGTAATAGCCCGCGACAATTCCCAGGGCCGAGCCGACAATAACAGATCCGGCTACGGAAACAAATCCTACCCAGAGGGAAATTCTTGCTCCGTAGAGTACCCTGCTGAAAATATCCCTGCCAAACTCATCCGTACCGAACCAATGCTCGCCTGAAGGCGCAAGATGCTTGTCCGCCAGTTTTTGGTCCGAAAAGCTGTATGGTGCCAACAACGGAGCGAAGATCGCGATCAAGATGAAAAAAACAACGATTCCCAATCCAACCATTGCAAGTTTATTCCTTTTAAAGGAGCGCCACGCATCTTTCCAGGGCGAGATCACTTTGTCATCGCTTTGCTCCATCACCGGCGGGTTGTTTAACGGTGGTGTGCTCTGTGCCAATTCTGCCATACTAAACTCCCCCTATCAGTACTTAATGCGCGGATCAATGGCCGCATACAGTATATCCACGAACAGATTTATAAGAACAAACAATGTCGCCACTACAAGTATCCCGGACTGGATCACAGGATAGTCACGTGACTGGATGGCATCGTATATATAAGTTCCGATTCCCGGCCATCCAAAGATGGTTTCCGTCAGAATGGCACCTCCAAGAAGAAGCCCCGTCTGCAGACCGATGACAGTAACAACCGGAATCATCGCATTTTTCAAGGAGTGCTTGTACACCACCCAGAACATTTTCAATCCTTTTGCCCGTGCTGTACGGATGTAATCAGATCTCATGACTTCAAGCATGCTGGAGCGGGTCATCCTTGCAATGATCGCCATCGGAATGGTGCCAAGGGCAATACCAGGCAGGATTAAGTGCTTCACCACTTCAATGAACTGGTCAAACCTTCCCTCTATCAGCGTATCGATCAAGTACAAATGCGTGATGGCTTCCACGGGCATCCGTATATTGTCCCGTCCTGTTGTCGGAAGCAAGTCCCATTTAATAGATACAAAATATTGCTCCATTAAACCGAGCCAGAAAATGGGCATGGAAACCCCAATAAGTGCAATCAGCATAACCCCATAGTCAAACCATGAGTTTTGAAACCAGGCGGAAATAATGCCCGCATTCACACCGACAATGACAGCAATTAAAATCGCTACAAGCGACAGTTCGATGGTTGCTGCTAAATACGGCCAGATTTCATCGCTGATCGGAGATCTTGTTTTTAATGACATCCCCAGATCGCCCTGGAACAGTCCGCCTAAGTAATGAACGAATTGCGTATACCAAGGCTGATCGAGGCCCAACTGTTTTGTCAGTGTTTCAATCGCGTCTTTTGACGCTTGCTGGCCCAGGATCAATTGCGCAGGATTACCAGGGATCGCGCGAATCATCATAAATACAATGAACGTCATGCCAAGAAGTACGGGTATCAGCAAACCAACCCTTCTGATTGTATAAGAAAACATGTCCACACCTCATTTACGCATAGTTGTGTTACATCCTGATGTTTTTCTCCAAAACAAAAGGGGAGCATGCAAGATACTCCCCCGTTTTTTCATTACTTCGACATGGAAACATCAACAAATGATTGAGAGCCTTTAGGATGCGGGTAGAAACCTTTAATCGTGCTCACACCAGCAAGCTGTGGCTTAGCATGTACAAGAGGAACCCATGGTGCATCTTCGTGAATGATTTCCTGTGCTTTTTTGTATAGCTCTTCACGTTTTGCTTCATCAGCTGTGGATTGTGCTTCAATCAACAGTTTGTGAACCGGTTCGCTCTTATAGCGGGAATAGTTATTGGAATCGATCGTATCTTTATCAAGAAGCGTATACAAGAAGTTATCCGCATCTCCGTTATCCCCTGTCCAACCGATCAAGAAAGCAGGTGCTTCGCCTTTACGCAGTTTCTCAAGGTACGTACCCCACTCAAACGTTACAATGTTTGCTTTGATTCCAACTTTTGCAAGGTTTGCCTGGATGGCTTCAGCAATTTTTTGTCCGTTTGGCATATAAGGACGTGATACCGGCATTGCCCAAAGATCCATCTTAAAACCGTTTGGATATCCTGCTTTTTTCAGAAGCTCTTTTGCTTTTGCTTCGTCATAAGCATAGTCTTTTACATCCTTATTTTGTCCGGCAATGGAAGATGGAAGCGGCGTTATTGCAGGTTCAGCTGTTCCATTGTAGAAGTTTTTGATCAAATCATCTTTGTTTACAAGATGGCTGATCGCCTGGCGTACTTCTTTTTTGTTGAATGGTGCTTTTTCCGTATTGAAACCGAAGTAAGCAACGTTCATGGAAGGACGCTCAAAAATTTGGAGATTTTTATCCGATTTGATTTTATCAATGTCACTTGGGTTTACTCCGTCGATCAAGTCCACTTCGCCCTTGGTCAACGCATTGAGGCGGGCAGAGTTGTCTTTAATGACTTTAAACGTAACACCGTCAAGCTTAGGAAGTCCTTTTTTCCAGTACTTATCGTTTTTAACCACAGAAATCGTGTCTCCACGCTTCCACTCTTTAAACTTGAAAGGTCCTGTTCCTACAGGATGCTCTCCGTATTTATCGCCATATTTGTCAATCGCTGCAGGGCTTGAAATCGCAAACGGGCTCATCGCAAGGTTTTTAAGGAATGGCGCTTGCGGGCGTTTCAGCGTAAATTCAACTGTAGAATCATCAAGTGCTTTTACTTCTTTAATCACCTGGCCAGGATCGTTCTTGAATCCGCCAAACATGGAAGCATAGTAAGGGAATTTGGCAGCGTCGCCATTCACCCAGCGCTCGAAGTTTTTCACAACAGCATCTGCATTAAAATCGGTGCCATCCTGGAATTTAACTCCTTTTTCAAGTTTGAACGTGTATTTAAGGCCGTCCTTGGAAATATCCCAGCTCTTTGCCAACTCAGGCACAACATCTGTATTTTCTTTTTTATAGCCTGTCAATGTTTCAAATACTTGCTCTGTAACGATAAAAGATTCACCGTCTGTTTCATGAGCCGGGTCCAGTCCAACCGCATCGCCGCCTCGTCCATAAATCATGACGCCGCCGCCTTTGTCTTTTCCATCGCTGCTGGCGCCTTCACTTGAAGACTTACAGCCGGCGAGCCCCAGTGAGAGAACCAAGAGTAACACCAAAACTGTTAATGAACTTTTCTTCATGTTCTTTCCCCCATTTTCATATAGTTTTTTTGCCTCTATTTATGTGTACGAGCTGTCATTCATAAAGATGACAAGCTACGTAATGGCCTTTATCCACTTCCTTAAATTCGGGCCGTCTGGCAGAACACACATCCATTGCCTGTGGGCAGCGGGTATGAAATGCACAGCCTTTTGGCGGATTGGATGGACTTGGTACATCTCCTTTAAGTATGATGCGTTCCTTCTTGATTTCTACGTCCGGAATAGGCACCGCCGATAGCAAAGCCTGGGTATAAGGGTGAAGCGGATTATCATAAAGCGGTTCACTGTCTGACAGCTCCACTATCCTGCCGAGATACATGACCCCCACCCTGTCGCTGATATGTCTGACCACACCCAGATCGTGGGCAATAAACAAGTAGGTTAAACCAAAGTCCTTTTGAAGATCCTGCAAAAGGTTGAGCACCTGAGATTGGATGGAAACATCCAATGCAGATACAGGCTCATCGGCAATAATCAGTTTGGGGTTTACAGCCAGTGCGCGTGCAATCCCGATCCGCTGGCGCTGTCCGCCGCTGAACTGGTGGGGATAGCGTTTGGCATGGTAGCTGTTCAGTCCAACAACCTCCAATAGCTCCTTCACCCGTTTCTTTCGTTCCTTTGCATCTTTCACACCGTGGACGAGCAGCGGCTCCTCCAAAATTTTCTCAACGGTATGTCTCGGATTGAGTGAAGCAAAGGGGTCTTGAAACACCATTTGCATTTCTCTTCGCATTTTGCGCATTTCATTTGAAGACAGGCCGAGAACATCTTTTCCTTCAAAAAAAACATTTCCTTCACTTGGTTCCAGAAGCCTCAGCAGCATGCGTCCTGTCGTCGACTTGCCGCAGCCGCTCTCCCCTACAAGGCCCAGTGTTTCCCCTTTTTGGATGGTAAAAGATATTCCGTCTACAGCCTTTACTTCACCAACGGTCTTTCCAAGCAGACCGCCTTTTATCGGAAAATGTTTCTTTAGATTTTCAACTTTAACTAATGGTTCGGTCAACGATGTCTACCCCTTTCTCATCCTCGTACAGCCAGCATCGGACCCTTTGGCTGCCTCCAAGGCTTTCCAGCGCAGGCGTTTCGCTGATACAGCGGTCAAACGCATGGGCGCACCGGGGCGCAAATTGGCATCCCGCTTTTACCGAGCCGGGCTTTGGTACGTTTCCTGGAATGGAGTACAGTCTCTCTTTCTTATCCCTCATATCCGGAACAGACTGAATCAGTCCTACTGTATAAGGATGCTTAGGAGATGTAAAGATGGTTTTGACATCTGCCTCTTCCACCACTTTACCTGCATACATAACAACCACACGCTGGCACATTTCTGCCACCACACCAAGGTCATGCGTGATCATCATGATGGCTGTATCTGTCTCTTCATTGAGTTTTTTCATCAGCTCAAGAATCTGTGCCTGAATCGTTACATCAAGAGCCGTCGTCGGCTCGTCTGCAATCAGCAGTTTCGGAGCACAAATCATGGCCATGGCAATCATTACCCGCTGGCGCATTCCTCCAGATAATTGATGCGGAAAATCTTTCATTAATTCTTCCGCACGTGGAAGACCAACCATTTTCAGCATATCAACGGCATGTGCCTGAGCTTTTTTCTTTGGCCATTTTTTATGTATTTGCAAAGCTTCGATCAGCTGGCTGCCGATGGTGAAAACCGGATTTAAACTTGTCATCGGCTCCTGAAAAATCATGGCGATTTCATTTCCGCGGATTTGTCGCATTCTCTTTTCCGAGGCTGAAACAAGATTCTCCCCATTAAACAGAATATCTCCCTCTACTTTTCCCGCGGGTGAAGGCACAAGTCCCATAACAGATAAAGAGGTAACACTCTTGCCGCATCCCGATTCTCCGACGATTCCAAGCACTTCTCCGGAATTCACCTGAAAATCAATGGAATTAACAACAGAAATTTCACCATCATCTGTCATAAAGGAGGTCCTTAATCCTTTAACTTCCAAGACAGGACTGCTCACTAACCCAACCCCTTTCTATGATGCTTTTTTCTTTCTGCGTGAACATTTAGTAGGACACTCTACTTCGAATTATGACACTAGTCTGATAATTTGACAATACGAAAATTTTTAAAAATTTAAAAGAAATAACAATTTTTTGTTAAATGCGGGTCTTTTTTAATAAAAAAAAGAGGCGGTGCACATGGTGTACACCGCCCTTTTCCTTAGTTTTCTGTTTCACCCATCACAACTTTATTCCTAGACTTACCAATTTAATCTCCAAGCTGCTGAACCGTAAACAGATTATAATAAACTCCTTGTCGAGCCATAAGTTCCTGATGGGTTCCGCTTTCTGCAATTTCGCCATTATTCACCACTACAATACGGTCGGCATGAGTAATCGTCGCCAATCGATGGGCGACAATAAACGTCGTCCGTTCCTTTGCAAGCTTGTCGAGCGATTCCTGGATCAAGTGTTCACTTTCCAAATCGAGAGCGGATGTTGCCTCGTCAAGAATCAAAATCGGAGGGTTCTTAAGAAAAACCCTGGCAATAGCGAGCCGCTGCTTTTGGCCGCCGGATAGTTTGACACCCCTCTCTCCGATTTTTGTGTCATATCCTTCCGGGAGGCTCTTGATAAAGTCATGGGCGTTGGCTGCTTTTGCCGCAGATATCACTGCCTCATCAGACGCATCAGGATTTCCCATGAGAATATTGGCTTTTACAGATTCACTGAATAAAATGTTATCCTGCAGAACCGTGCCGATTTTATCCCTCAGCGAACGTACCTTAAAGTTGCGGATGTCTTCCCCGTCCAGTTGAATGCTGCCTTCGGAAACATCATAGAACCTTGGAATCAGACTGACGAGGGATGATTTTCCGCCGCCGCTCATTCCCACAAGGGCGATCGTCTGACCAGGTTCCACTTCCAGATTGATTCCTTTTAATACATAAGGTTCACTCTCATTGTAACGGAAGTACACGTTATCAAATGAAAGCTGCCCTTTTACTCCGTTCAGTTTTCTGGCTTTTGGCTGGTCATAGATATCATATTCTTCATCCATAAATTCAAAGACCCTGTCCATGGAAGCCAGGGACTGTGTCAGCGTGGTGGATGAATTCACCAGTCTTCGTAGAGGATTGTACAGCCTGTCCATATAGCCTGCAAAAGCCACCACTTCCCCGATGGAAATATGCCCTCCGATGGCCCGGTAGGCCGCAAAGCCAATAACAAGCAACGGAGCAATATCTGTAATGGTGTTCACCACAGCAAACGTTTTGGCATTCCATGTCGTTTGATCCATCGCTTTGTTAAGAAAATGGGAATTTCTTTTATTAAATTGAACCTGTTCATAGTCTTCAAGAGCGAAACTCCGGATCACGGACATTCCCTGCACCCTCTCGTGCAAATGCCCCTGAACTTCGGCAAGCGCCTGCGATCTCTGTTTGGTCAGTCCGCGCAGCCTTGTATAAAAGTATTTAACCGATAGACCATAGAACGGCAGCATGGCCAGTGCCACTACCGTCAGCCAGCCGTCCATGGTAGCCATAATCACGATGGCAATCACAATCGTAAACATGTCCAGCCAGACATTCATTAACCCGGTAATGACAAAGTCTTTGGTCTGCTCCACATCATTAATGACCCTGGAGATGATTTCTCCCGATTTATTATTGGAGTAAAAACGCAAGGAGAGCCGCTGAATATGCTGATACAGCTTGTCTCTTATATCGTATAAAACTTTACTGCCTACCCATTGGGCATAATACTGTCTGTAATATTCAATCGGCGGCCGCAGCACACCAAAAATAAAGAATGCTCCTCCCATCAACCAGAACAGTTTGACCATTTTTTCACTGGTCGATAATCCTTCCCCGCCAATAATCGTGTCCACCACATATTTTAAGATGAGCGGAATAAGGAGCGGAATCCCAAATTTCAAAATCCCGATCACAATCGTCCATCCGATCTGTTTTTTATAAGGTTTAACAAAACCCAAATACCGTTTGATACTATCCAAAACATCACACCCTAATTTGAAATGCTGAAGCAGGCGTTCAGAGCTGCAGGACATTGGAACTCTCACGCAGCTACACGCTTTTTGTGTGAGGCGGGTGAGTGAAATGACCAAAGCTCTGCCTGCTGAAGCTGGATCAAGAAATGCTGAAGCGGCCGTTTAACACGCTTTCATACCAAAATAACGCCTGAGGAAAGATCCCGTCCGGATCCAGCCAAGGCGTCCATCGCAAACATCTATAGTATACATCCTTATGGGCAGAAAAACCTGTTGAATGCTTGATTCAACAGGTTTTTTCTTATCTGAATTCCAAATACCGCTCGTACCATTGCTCTATAAAGCCAGGTTCAAACGGGCCTTTTCTCTGATTGATCATGGAAATTAAATTATTTAGGTTCTTTTGGATAATGTAATCAAGCTCTGGCGGGTATTTCATGATCTGTCGGTGCAGGCTGTATTCATCTTCATCGAGCAGTATATAGGACATATCAGGAAAAACTTTTATATCCAGATCATAATCAATATATTTTAGCGCCTCATTATCCCAAATATACGGTGTCCCCAGGTTGCAATAGTAGTAAAAACCATCCTGCCGGATCATGCCGATTACATTAAACCACTGTTTAGCGTTAAAGTAGCAGATTGCCGGTTCTCGTGTCCGCCACTGCCTGCCATCTGATTCTGTTACCAGAATACGGTCATTTCCCGCAATAACAACTGACGAGCTTCCTTTCAGGATAACCGTATCTTCCCAGGTTCGATGGAGGGATCCATTATGTTTGTAGCTCTGAATATCAATAATACTTCCGGGTGTGGGAAAACTCATATGCCTCTCCTTTCCTTCGCGATTCCGGAAGCCAATGGTTTACCAGTTATGGGGTTACTCCTTTCCGTTTAAAATAATACATATAGGTAATTCACCAGCTTCGTTGCAAAATACGTTCATTGTGTCGTCTCATCACTATTCTAGCCCTGCCCGGCGTTCATCATCCCCAAGATCAGTTACTTTACGTTATTTTCTCTTCTATAGTATATCGTTTTAAGAATAGTTTGGAAATGATAGTTACCCTGTTTATTGAAAAAAAGCTCGCCCATTTTTTCATTGCCTAGTTCTTTTCCCCCTGTATGTAGTCAAAAAACCCAAGAAAACCAAAAATGCCCCCTGCGTATAGCAGGGAGCATTAATGGATAGAGGTTACTGTTGGTTACCTTGGCCCTTGCGTTGTTGAGATTGAGCGTTTTGCTGACGAACCTGTTGAGCGTCAGTTTCGCTTCCAAACTCAGCACCGTATTGACCTTGGCCAGCTTGAGACTGTTGGTTTTGACGTCTAACTTGCTGTGCGTTTGTTTTTGACTGTTTGTCCATGTGTATCACCTCCACGAAAATTAATTTAACCCTCATCAAATGTTTTTATGTGAGCAAAAAAAATTTTTTTGATGAATATTTTCCGTGGTTGCGGCATCCCCAGACCGGGTATAGGATTGCAAACGGGATGAAAAACTAAAAAAGCTTTTTAGCGTGGTGCGTATGCACCAAAACTGGCACTGGGAGGTAACATCATGTATGTAGGAAGAGACATGAGCGAGCTGGATATGATGGATAAAAAGGAATGGAAGGACAGTGAACTGGCACACTTTCACCAGTCTTTCCAGCAGATTACACCTTATTTAAACGAAGAAGGTGTGACCATACATCGAGAAATCATCAAGGAAATTGAAGCCAGGGGCGGTCTGAAAAGCGATGAAGCGAGTTATGAGAGAGGCACTACTCCCAAAGTGGACTAAAACACACAAAAGGTGATCCTGAACTTCAGGATCACCTTTCGTTTAAAAATTACTGTACGATTGCCCGCCGTCAACGTTCAACGTGGCACCAACCACCCAAGAAGCCCGGTCAGATGCCAAAAATACAACCGTGTTGGCAATTTCCTCTACCGTTCCAAATCGCTGGGCTGGAATGTTTTGCTGAATATACTGGTTGATTTTCTCCGGAGTTTCTTTCAGCCGGCGCTGCCAGTTACCCGTCGGATGCAATACAGAACCAGGCGCAATTCCCGCAACCCTCACGCCCTGGGATATCATTTCATCTGCAAAGGACTTTGTAAACGAGATGAGGGCTGCTTTGCTGGCATTGTAGGTTGGCTTTCCACCCGACTCTCGGCCGAAGATGGAAGAAAGGTTAAGAATTGTGCCCTTTTCCTGCTTTACCATTTTTTCCGCTGCCAGCTTGCTCATCCCAACCGCGGACAAATAATTCAAATGCACCGATTCTTCAAATTGGTCCATTGTGGTTTCCATTACAGCCGATCCATTGCTTCCTCCCGCATTATTAACAAGGATATCGATGCCGCCAAAATGCGAGATGAATTCCTGAAGAATGCGTTCCCGGTCTTCAGGTGACTTCACATCCCCCTGCATGGTAAAAAGAGCTTGGCCCAATTCTTCCTTCGCTTCTGTCAGCGTCTCCTCCTGTCGTCCGCAAATGCCGACAAATGCTCCTTCTTCCAGGAACAGCTTGGCAATGCCCTTTCCAATGCCCTTGGAACCTCCGGTGATTAATACTTTTTTCTGATCAAGACCTAAATTCATAAGGCTGCCACCTCTTTCGCCAATTTTATGATTTTTTGATGTGAGACCGGGAAAGGATAAGCTTCCATTTCCTCAAAGGTTACCCACTTGAGCTCATCCTTGTCTCCAATTTCATAGATGCATCGCCCTTCGAATAATTGAATATCCCACTTCAGATGGGAAAATACGTGGTCAAGGTTACTGATATGGTCTCCGATTTCTGCTGATATTCCCCATTCGGCTTCCAGAAAAACTTTAAGATCTTCAATTTCACTTTGCCCTCTTTTTTTGACCGGAACATTCGGAAATTCCCACAAATTAGCGAGCAGGCCTTCCTTGGGCCGTTTGTGAATGAGATATTTCCCATCTTCTCTCCGCAAAATAAGAGCAGCTATATCCACATGACGAACTTTTGTTTTTTTCTCCTTTACAGGAAGTTCCCGCTGCCTTCCCTGTTCAAAGGCACGGCAGTGCTCATGAACCGGGCAAATCAGGCAAGCCGGAGATTTTGGTGTGCAGATCAGGGCTCCAAGCTCCATCAGTGCCTGATTGAATGAGGAAGGATCTTCCTTTGAAATAAGCTCGCGAACCGCCTTTTCAAATAAAGTCCGCGATTTCGCCTTTCCAATATCTTCTTCAATGAGCAGAATCCGTGACAGTACACGCATCACATTGCCATCCACCGCGGGTTCCGGGACGCCATAGGCAATGCTCAGTATCGCTCCTGCGGTATAGGGCCCGACACCTTTCAGCTTGGATATATCCTCCGGTGTATCGGGGACTCTTCCTCCATATTGCTCGGCAACCTCTTTTACTGCGGTTTGCAAATTGCGAACACGGGAATAATAACCTAAACCCTCCCATGCCTTCAACACCTTCTCTTCATCTGCTTCGGCAAGCGCTTCGAGCGTTGGGAAAAGGCCAAGGAACCGATTGAAGTAGGGAATAACCGTGTCCACACGGGTTTGTTGAAGCATGATTTCCGAGACCCATACTTTATAGGGATCCTGATCTGCTCTCCATGGCAGATCACGCTGGTTCATTTTGTACCAGTCCACCAGGTCTCGCTGAAAATTTAAAATCGAAAAATCGTCAGTATAAGAATTCAAAATGCTTATTCACCTTTCTTTTCAAATGCCCAGCAATGGAGCTTTGACAGGCCGCCGGAAATCATTTGCTCCAGCGCTCCATAAACGGTATGCTCTGTGGACAGTCGCTTTTCTTTAATGGAGTTGTAAGCTTGTGGATCACTGACATCAAAACATTCAACATACAGAAAATCCTGGTCGATGGCTTTCATCCAGACAGGCGTCGACACACCATCTTTCTTTAATGCATCAAGCACTTTTTTCATATACTTTTCGTATTGACCGACCTGATCGGTGTTTACTTTATATTCAATAAAAACCGTTAGTTTATCATTCAAGGTAAGATCCTCCATTCACCCACTAAACACGTTAGGAGGTGTGTAAATTGGATACTGGAACCCATGTCGTAATGGGGCTCGGGCTTGGCGGGCTGGCAATGCTTGATCCGGCCGTCTCTTCCGATTCCATAACTGCCCATGCTGTTATTCTGGGTACACTGATCGGTTCACAAGCACCCGATTTTGACACCATTTTAAAATTAAGAAACAATGCCGTTTACATCCGCAACCATCGGGGAATCACCCACTCCGTACCTGCCCTGTTTATTTGGCCGGCTGTACTGTCATTAATTATTTATGGACTGAGGCCCGAAGCCAATGGTCTGCATTTATGGCTTTGGACGTCCCTGGCAGTGTTTCTCCATGTTTTTGTCGATATATTTAATGCTTACGGCACACAGGCTCTCTATCCTTTTTCAAAGAAGTGGGTCGCTCTGGGTGTCATCAGCATTTTTGACCCATTCATTTTCATCCTTCATTTGCTCGGATTGGCATTATGGTACGGAGGCTTTGATCCAGGAAGGACGTTTGCAGTAACCTATATTATCCTGGCTGGTTATTATTTGCTCAGGATCTGGAACCGTCACCGGATTGCCCAGGTGGTCCGGCATCACATACCGGAAACCATTGAAGTCATCGCATCCCCCACCATCAAATGGGGACAGTACCATCTGGCCATTAAAACAAAACATCAATTCTTTGTAGGCAACATGAAACAAGGCCGTTTCAGGGTGCTCGACACCTTTGACCGTGTAGAAGTGCCCGATACAGACGTTATTCATGCCGCCAAGAAAGACAAAAACCTTTCGGCGTTCCTTTCCTTTTCACCGGTTTACCGGTGGGAGGTGGAAAAGAACAGCCATGGACATGAAGTCCGTTTTATCGACCTTCGCTACAGAAGCAAAGGGCATTATCCCTTTGTCGCCATTGTCCAGCTGGATGAAGAATTAAATATCATAACGTCTTATACCGGCTGGGTATACAGCGAGGACAGATTGCGAAAAAAACTGGATTTTACACCGGGTGTATTAAAAAACGAGTGATGAAGGAAACTCCTTCATCACTTCTTTTTTTTCAAGTGTTTAAATTTGGGATTGGATGTTTCGTATTCATGGAGCTTGGGACCAAAGCTGTTGATCCATTGCACAACCATTTCTTCTGTTTTATTTTTACCCCCATATTTGTATCCCGCACGCGCACGGGATGATTCAAAATCTTCCCACAATCCTTCGATCCAGCTTCTGGCATCGTCATAGGTGAGATGTTCATTTTTGGACATGAGCACACGGGCAAGGCGGTCAAATCTATCCTCCATTTTTTCTTCCTCCTTATCCATTATTTTGCCGTTTTCTGTTCACATTAAAGGTTTTTATTCAAACCATACTAGATGGGAACCGATTTAAAGGAGGGCTAAACATGCGAAACAAATCAAAAAACTTTCCTAATCGGATCTCCTTCTCAGGTGAGCCGAGAGCCAAAGAAGAATTCTCTTCCAAGCGGCCAGACGGATCCATTCGTGACCATCCAGAGGAACGAATGTTTCAATCCAATCGACACCGGGATGATCAATAGCTCTTGCGGTTATGGATGTTGCTGAAACAATCAGCGATGCCAAGCGGCTTACATCCAAACACGCAAGCGTTAGTAGTGCCGGAAAAAGAAGCGGCCCTTTCCGCTTCTTTTTTCAATTATTGGCCGGGCTGCTGCAGCATGGCGATCGGGAAAGCTTCCAATTCCTGAGATTCGTCTCGGTAACCCCAGGCAAAAATCCCATTCATATACAATATTTTAAAGGAAGATCCGGGATCTCCCTCTACGCCGTATGTTTTTCCGGGATCAAACAAGGCCGGATCCATCATATATGATTTTGCCATCATAATTTTCCGCTCATACACGGCAAATTCGCTGACCATTCCCATTTGTTCCGCCTTTTGCGCTTTTGCATGAAGGTCAGCAATTTCGTTCTGAAGTTCTGTCTTGTTCATTTCACTATATCTTTTTTCCATGATGAGCCTCCATTCTTCTGCTTTTAGTATAATAAACATTGTATAAGAATCCAAACGTATTGAAAGGATGATCCCATGAAATCAGTGATCATTACCGGAGGCGGCTCAGGACTTGGAGCGGCGCTCGCGGAAGAATATGCAAAAAAGTATAAAGTAATCCTTATCGGGCGCACCTTAATGAAATTGACGATGGTGAAAGATGTGCTGTTGCAAAGAGGGCAGCACGCCGATTGTTATGCGTGTGATGTAACATCCATGGAGGAAGTAAAACACGTATTTGGACAGCTTTTTCAGCAAGAGGACATACATATGCTGATCAATAATGCCGGCTCGGGGATCTTTGGGCCGCTGGAAAAGTTTACAGAGGAGGAAGTGAACCTTTTGCTGGATATCAATGTAAAAGGCCCACTATTCACTACGATGACGGCTTTGCCTTATTTAAAGGAAAAAGCAGAAGGCCAAATCATGAACATCATTTCCACCGCAGGACTTCGGGGCAAAGTAAATGAATCCGTCTATTGCGCCAGCAAATTTGCCGTGAGAGGATTTACGGAAAGTCTGGTAAAAGAACTGGAGGGAACCGGCATCAGCGTAACAGCGGTTTACATGGGAGGAATGGATACGCCGTTTTGGGAGGACAGCGACCATGTGAAGGACAAATCGCGGTTTAAAACACCTGAGCAGGTGGCTGTGCAAATTGCAGCTGAAGACACCGGAAAAGCAGAAATCTTTATTGATCGGTAAAATCAGAATTAAGCACTTCATCGATCATATCGACAGGAAATCCTTTCCCATATAGATGCTGCTTCATTTTGTTGCGGTATTGCAGCCCGGAAAACTTTTTATAGCGCTTGTGGGCCTTGTTGGCCTGCTTTAACAAAGCGTCCCTTTCTTCATCCCTTGAGCTTTGCAGGTCAATATTTCGCAGAGCTTCTTCAATCACATCCCAGGAGTATCCTTTTTGCAGGAGCTGCTGGGATATTTTATTTCTCCTTTCATTACTGGACACGCCTTTATTTTGGTTTGCCTTTTTCTGAGCGAAAGAAGCAGCCGTCTCAACTTGCTCTTCAAGCGGAAATTCCTTTAATGCTTTTTCAATAACAGGTTCGGGAATGCCTTTTTGTGACAGCTCTCTTTTTATGACCCCCACCCCTTTTGATGTGGTATTCTTCCTTGTCCGTACAAACATCAGGGCAAACTCGGCATCATCAAGATATCGGTACTCCAGCAGCCGCTTGATCACCTCTTCGATGGCATTATCCTCGTACTCCTTCTTTTTCAGGTAGTCCCGGACTTCCTTCACAGACCTCATTCGAAATGACAGATATTGAAGAGAGGTGTTAAATCCTTTTTTGATTTCATCTTCATAGAGGAGGTCTCTTAGCTCCTCTGTATCAATTTTCATTCCTTTTTTCAATTTGTATTTAATCAAAATATCAGTATCAACACTGAAGCCATACTCTTCTCCTTTGCCCTGGTCGATGTAGATATTGAAACGGTCCGCATTCTTTTTTTGAGTTGTGATCTTTGTAATGACTGTCATATTTCTCACCCCGCTAATACTTTTATATTAACATATCAGACCAGAAAAAGAGCCCGCATAACCTTATGCGGACTCTCGTTTTTTAACAGCATCTCCTGGCGGATGCTCCGTATTTTTTGTCCAAAAAATCATTGAAAAATTCAGCCTCTGTAGGCGGGGCCACCTCGGGATGATGTATTTTTATATGAGCGACGTAGGACTCATAATCTGGAAGATTGGATACTCCCTTCCCGATCTTGCGGATAACTCCGGCCCCCTGCCTGATTTTTTGAATAAAAGTTCTCATCAGGACACCTCGCTGATTTTCGTCTGTTTAAACGGATCCTCACTTGTCGGCAGTTCTTCTTTCTTAAACCACACTTTTCCCCAAATCCTCAGGGCATCAATCAGAACACCGAGAATAAGAAGCATAAAGATGCCGGTAAGCACCGCATTTAACTGGTTGTTAAAGATAATCTGTTTGGCTGCTTCCTCAGTCGGTATGGTCGGTGGCAGCTTTCCTGCAGTTAACGCCTGCTTTGTCACTTCCGCCTGCTTCAGGAAGCCAATGTTCGGAAGCTGAGAAAAGATTTTTTGCCAGCCGGCCGTAAACGTCACAATCATGAGCCAGGCAAGCGGTGCCAGCGTGACCCAGCAATATTTGGTTTTGCCCATCTTGATGATGACTGTTGTCGCCACAATCAGAGCAATGGCTGCCAGCATCTGATTTGTTATGCCAAAGAGCGGCCAGAGCGTGTTGATGCCGCCCAGCGGGTCAGTGACCCCTACGACAAGGAAATAACCCCATCCGGCAACTACAATGGCACTTGTAATATAAACGGCAGGCATCCAATCCGTTTTTCCGATCGGCTTCCAAATGTTGCCGAGTAAATCCTGAAGCATAAAACGCCCGACCCTCGTTCCTGCATCAATCGTCGTTAATATGAAGACTGCCTCAAAGAGGATGGCGAAATGGTACCAAAACGCCATAAGCTGAGGTCCACCGACAATTTTTGAAAAAATGTGTGCCATTCCGACGGCTAATGACGGAGCACCTCCTGTCCGTGAAAGAATGCTCTCTTCATCCACCTGCTGGGCAAGCGAATTGATTTCATCCGCACTGACCGAGAATCCCCAGGAGGAGATCGTCGATGCAGCAGCGCTTACATCTGTGCCGATTGCCGCTCCCGGCGAGTTGATTGCAAAATACACGCCTGGCGATAAAAGGGTAGCTGCAACAAGAGCCATTACCGCTACAAAGGATTCAGTCAGCATTCCGCCATATCCAATCATGTTGGCATGTTTCTCATTGGCAATCAGCTTTGGCGTTGTACCGGAAGAAATCAAGGAGTGGAATCCCGAGACTGCTCCACAGGCAATGGTGATGAACAAAAATGGAAACAGATTCCCCGAGAATACCGGACCCGTTCCGTCCACGAACTTGGTCAGCGCAGGCATTTTGATTTCAGGCATAACAATGAATATGCCGACAGCCAGCAAACCGATGACCCCAACCTTCAAAAATGTGCTCAAGTAATCACGCGGAGCGAGCAAAAGCCAGACGGGAAGCACGGAAGCCAGGAATCCGTAAACAATCATCATAATAGCGATCGTTTTTCCTTCGAATGTAAACATCGGGGCCAGTGTAGCAGAATCTGCCACCCATTGACCGCTTACAAGTGCAAAAATCAACAGAGCAAACCCGATGATTGAAGCTTCCCCCACCCTTCCCGGCCGCAAAAATTTCATGTAGATTCCCATGAACAAGGCGATCGGAATCGTCATCGCAATGGTATACATTCCCCATGGGCTCGCTTTTAAAGCGTTTACAACGACAAGCCCCAAAACAGCAATCAAAATGATCATGATGGCAAATACACCAACGAGTGCAAGGTATCCTCCGACAGGACCGATCTCTTCTCTTGCTATCTCCCCGATTGATTTACCTTTTCGCCTCATGGAAATAATCAAGACGACGAAATCCTGGACACAGCCCGCAAGGACAGCACCCGCGACAATCCAGATCGTTCCTGGAAGATATCCCATCTGAGCAGCCAGGGTGGGCCCCACCAGTGGACCCGCACCAGCAATCGCAGCAAAATGATGACCGTAAAGGACCCATTTATTGGTTGGCACATAATCCTTACCGTCCGTGTACCTTTCAGCCGGCGTCGCACGCCTCTTGTCCAATCCGAAGATTTTATTGGAGATAAAACGGGAATAAAAGCGATAAGCAACTGCGTATGTAGCGAGCGATGCCACCACGAACCAGATGGCATTAATGTGTTCGTCCCTCTGCAGGGCAATAACAGATAAGCTAATGCCTCCAGCAAGGGCAACAGCAATCCAGATCAAGATCTTTGCGACCGGATAACTTTTCTTTCTAATCGTGCTCGGCTGTGTTTCCATTAGGCTCCCCCTCAAAACATTGATATAATTACAGTGCAATTATAACAAATATTCTTAATTTTTAAATAAATTTTACGGAAAATTACCATACAGGAGGTTTTTTATGAAAATTGCAATCACAGGCGGTACCGGACTGATCGGTTCGGCCATCACCAAGCTTTTGCTGTCGAAGAACCATGAAGTGTACATACTGACGCGTTCTGACAAGAAATCCGATCATCCGAAGCTCAGGTATGTGCCATGGCTGGGTAATGAGAGTACACCGGAACATGAGCTTCAAGGCATCGATGCCTTTATTAACCTGGCCGGTGAAAGCATCAACGGAAAATGGACCGATGAGAAAAAGAAAAAAATTATGGACAGCCGAATGAAGGCCACGGATGAAGTATTGCGTATCCTGTCTGAGCTCCCCGAAAAACCGTCCGTGCTGGTCAATGCCTCCGCTGTCGGTTATTACGGAACATCGGAACAAGAGCATTTCACTGAACGCTCCACACCGAAAAACGAAAATTTTCTCTCGGAAGTGGCCCGGCTCTGGGAGCAAAAAGCAAGTCATGCCAATGAACTGGGAATTCGCACCGTTTTTGCGCGGTTTGGCGTTATTCTTAGTGAAAAAGGCGGTGCTCTCTCCCAAATGGCTTTGCCCTATAAATTTTTTGCCGGCGGAAGAATCGGTTCAGGCAGACAGTGGGTATCATGGATTCATCTTGAGGATGCGGCCAGGCTTATTGAGTTTTGCCTGCAGCCAGGCATTGAAGGACCCGTTAATGTGACGGCACCTTATCCCGTACAGAACAGTGATTTTGGCAAAGAGCTCGGAGAAACACTGGGACGGCCCCACTGGCTTCCTGCTCCCTCCTTCGCCATAAAAAGCCTGCTTGGAGAGATGAGTGTACTGGTCCTGGAAGGACAGCACGCCTACCCGGAAAAGGCGGTAAAAAAAGGATTTACCTACCATTATCCACGGGCTCAAGAGGCGCTGGAGAATTTGCTTAAGTAATCAGCAATATATATAAAAAAAAAGAAAAATAGGTGATGCAGTTGAAAACACTGATTAAAGGCGCCAAGGTTTATCCTATAACATCATCAGTCATGAAAAGAGGAGATATTCTCATCCAGGACGGGAAGATTCTCCATCTTGCTCCATCCATTGAGCCTTCTTCAGATATGGAAGTCATCGAAGCGGTTGGCTTCCACCTTTTGCCGGGGCTGATTGATGTTCATACCCATTTAGGGCTTTACGACGAAGGAACGGGCTGGGCAGGCAATGATGCCAATGAAACCAATGAAGTTCTCACTCCCCATATTCGTGCTATCGATGGATGCCACCCTCTCGATAGCGGATTTCGTGATGCCATTCAACATGGAATCACAGCCGTCCACATCATGCCGGGCAGTGCCAATGTCATCGGGGGAACCACATCGGTCATTAAGACAGCCGGCACAGATATTCGTGATATGCTCGTGAAAGAACTTGCAGGACTGAAAGTGGCCCTTGGGGAAAATCCAAAAAGGATTCACAGCGGAAGAGAAAATAATTCCATTACCCGGATGGGCATTATGGGAATGCTGCGTGAAGCATTTTATCACGCAAATGCTTCAACTTTTAGGGAAGATTTAAGAATCTCCCCTCTTGTGGCCGCTTTGGAACGGGAAATCCCGGTCCGTATTCATGCTCACCGTGCAGATGACATCCTGTCTGCAGTGAGACTGGCTGACGAATTCAACCTCGATTTAAGAATCGAGCATTGCACGGAAGGTCACTTGGTAGCCAACGATTTATCCGGCCGCGGACTTCAGGTTTCAGTCGGTCCCACGCTCACGAGAAGGTCAAAAATCGAACTGAAAAATAAAACATGGGAAACCTATAAAGTTTTGGCTGACCACGGGATTGAGGTTTCAATCACCACTGATCATCCCTATACACCCATCCAGTACTTGAATGTGTGCGCAGCTCTTTCCGTACGGGAAGGATTAAGCGAAGAAAATGCACTTAGAGGAATCACCATCAACCCGGCAAAAAACCTTGGAGTGGACCAGCGGATCGGAAGTTTGGAACCTGGAAAGGACGGGGATCTCAGCCTGTGGTCGGAGCATCCGTTCCATTTTTCCTCCCTCCCTGTTATGACCATGATTCAGGGTAAAATTCTTTACAAAAATAAGCGTTTTTTTTATAAAAAATAAACAAAAAAACTATTTTCTTTTTCGGTAAAATATCATATGATTCAAGTATAAATGAATAAGCAAAAACCATAGGGAAGGCAATTGGTGCGCCACCAGATTTTCTGGTCCTAGTGGGTTCGATTCCCACCCCGAATTAATTTTTATTCTTAATTCGAGGGTGGGATTTTTCTGCCCTCCAGGAGGGATTAAATTGTTAAAAAAGCGTGATTTAAACGACTGTCATGTTCTTTTCAATTTAATGGCGCACCCGGAAGTTTTTCCTTTTGTTCGGCAAAAAACCGAATGTCTCGAGGAATTTATGTTCCTTACCAAACAGACGATTGAGGAAGAAGAACGCGGAGAAACCATCTCCAGGACCATACTGGATGAGTGGTATAACCCCATTGGAGCGATCAGCCTGTACGACATACAGGACGGGTGTGGTTTTTTAGGCACCTGGATTGGACAGCCGTACTTTGGAAAGGGCTATAACAAGCCTGCGAAAGAACATTTCTTTTCAGAATTGTTTTATGAGCATAACATTAATACTGTATTTATGCGGATTCGAAAATCGAATCCCCGCTCCCAAAAGGCGGCGGAAAAGATTCCTTATGTGACGCTGGCCAATGAAACCCGTCCCGACATTTATCAGCAGCTTAACCGTTATGCAGATGTGTATAACCTGTATCAAATCGAAAAAGATAACTATGTGCTTCATCAGATGAGAACCCAGCATCAACACGAGATGTTTGACGACAACCATCTGAAAGAGGCTTAAATATTTCGCGCCATTAAAGGAAAAACTATAAAGGGGATGACTCAGTAAGTTCTGTTGCTTGCCGGGTGATCTTCTTTTTTTATTTCTTTTAAAGGGGGAGACAGGCATGAAAAGTAAAAAACAGCAGGCTGAGGAGCGCAATGCTGCTTTGACCAAAACGCAGGAAGTGCTATACAAAGAAGAGTTTAAGTCCGCTAACGGCAGGGAAAAAAATGAGTATACATCCCAAACCTCTTCACAAATCAAGTAGTTCCACATACAGAAAAAAAACAACATTAACCTCTCCATGATGACCTATACTGCTAAAGGAGGAATACCCATGGACAATGAAAGAAACCGGTTGGAAAATGAAAAGGACGGTTTGACCGAAGCGGATCTAAACCAGCCTGAAGGTGTAGATGTAGAATATTCTTCTGAAGTCGCCGATGCGGATGACCGTGAAGCAATAGAGCGCGCGGAAAAAGCAGACCATCGCCAGCTTGATAAATAAGAACAAAAAAGCCCTTCCTAATCGGGAGGGCTTTTCTTTTTCTGTGGGTAACTTTATCCACAGGTTGTTAATATCGTGGATAACTTGCATACTTATTAAAGATTTGTAAATTAAATAAACGTATTATGATGTTTATATAAATTTTTCATTATTTTAAATATTCACAACCAGTGGATAACCCTGTGGATTGTGTGTATATGTCTGAAAATATTGATTAGTACCACACTTTTCATTTAATCTACTATAGACTAGACAAGCAAAGGACGTGAACATGGAAATGATTCGAACGGTGAATAAAGGCTTCATAAACGGATGTAATCACGTATGAGAACCTTCAGAAAGATCTATTTATTTGGATATATTCTGATTGCCTTTCTCGGAGTAGCCAGTCCTCATCCCTGGAAAGGCATGATTGTTGGTGTTGCCGGCTATGGGATTTACTGGCTGATCTTCGGTTCCTGCATGAAGGCGGAAAAAGCAAGAAAGGCAAAAGCAGCAGCCAGAAGATCAAAGAAAAAACGAAAAAAAGGTAGAAAAGGCAAAAGTGCGGCAGCCGCCGCTTCAGGGTTCTGGTGGAGCGATACAGGGACAGATAGCGGGTCTTTCGGTGACAGCTGCAGTGACGGAGGAAGTGATGGCGGTGGATGCGACTAACCTGTAAATAATTTTAAAAAGAGAGAAGGGAACCGCTCCCCTCTCTCTTTGTTCATCCTTCATTCTTTTGTACGAGCGTGCACACAACTTCAACATGAGCCGTTTGCGGAAACATATCCACAGGCGTTAAATTTTCCAATACGAATCCGTGACTTATTAACATGTGGACATCTTTTGCCAGTGTAGAAGGATTACAGGACACATACACCATCCGTTTTGGCTTTATCTTTCCAACAGTGTTCAGGAAAGCCTGGTCGCATCCAGTTCGGGGTGGATCCACCACAATAACGTCCGGTTTCCATCCTTCCTTCAGCCACTTTGGAAGGATCACTTCCGCTTTTCCGGTTTCGTAATGCGTATTTGTAAATTCATGCCGTTTTGCATTCTCTTTTGCATTTAGGATGGATTCTTCAATGACGTCCATTCCTCTTATTTCAGCAGCATCCGGGGCCAGCCAGAGCCCAATCGTCCCGGTTCCGCAGTAGGCGTCCACCACTTTTTCTTTTCCGGTGAGCTTCGCTGCTTTTTTGGCTTCATCATACAGCTTTACCGTCTGTTGCGGATTCAGCTGAAAGAACGCTCTTGCTGAAAGCTCAAACGACAAACTGCCGAGATTCTCCCCAATCGTTTCAGGACCCTCAAGCGGGATGGTTTTTTCTCCGAAAATAATCGAAGTTTTTTTGTCATTCACATTCTGCACAATGGATTTGATCTCGGGAATCCGTTTTTGGATTTCGGCGATCAAAAGTTCTTTGCGCGGAATTTTTTCCTGGGTGGTCACAAGAACCAGCTGGGTTTCACCTGTTTCAAACCCGGTTCTTACCACGATGGTACGGATGATCCCTTTTCGTGTTTTTTCATGATAAACCGGAATATTCAGATCCTCCAGAATCCGTTTAACAGCGTTGGTTACACGCACAGTTTCCGGATGCTGAACGATGCATTGCTCGAGATCAATGATCCGGTGCGAGTTAATGCCATAAAGGCCAGCAATAACCTTCTCCTTCTCTTTGGCCACCTGAAGCTGACTTTTATTTCGATACTCCCAAGGGTTTTGCATTCCGACAGTCGGACGGAGAGGCAGTTTCTCCGGTTTAATTTTTGTATACCGCTCAAAGGCCTGGCGAACGACATCCTGCTTTTCCTTCAATTGACCTTCATAGCTTAGGTGCTGCAGCTGGCAGCCTCCGCATTCATTATATAATGGACATGGGGGCACCACCCGGTCACGAGATTTTTTCTTGATGCGCTTGACCACAGCTTCAGCACGGTTGGGATAAACCTTCTCTATTTGCGCAATGATTTCCTCACCGGGAAGCGCTCCCGGTACAAAGACCACTGTACGTTTAAAAAAACCGACTCCCTCCCCATTAATGCCAAGACGCTTAATGTTGAGCGGGATGGTCTGTCCTTTGGTTAAAATGGTTTTTTGTTTGTGGTTGGCTGTTTCTTTTGGCAAAGCCATTCACTTCTCTCAAAATTTTTTTACGTCCCATTATAGCATTGTTTCCCGATTGTTCCCAACTACAACACCGAAACAGAGAAAAAAGCCTTATAGAAGGCTTTCAGCTTGTGGAGAAAGCTCTGTTTTTTCTCCACAAGCTTTTTTATTTGTTTAGAATTACTGCCCTGTTGTGTGATTTCTCTGAAGAAAAAGATCCTCACACACCTAGCCAAGCTTGGCTAGGTGTGTGGCGATCTTTTTCATATTCTGACAGGCTGCTGTGAGAAGCACCTGCTCACTCGCATTCTGTAATCCCCTCAACCTGCAATAGCGAAGCCCATGCAGCTCTTTCGAATCTGCGAAGCTTCGCTCCACCTTTTCTTTTCTAAATTTATAAAGCATCTTTCCAGAAGCCGACAGTCTGTTGTCGCGTACTTTTTCTTTATGTTCTTCCCAGACATGGCGCGTTACGACTTTTTGTTTGTTTTTTGAACGCGTGCACTCATTTAATAGTGGGCATTCTGCGCATAGCTTGGGATCCGATTTATACTCCTGATATCCTTCCCTTGTGGTTGTGCAGTAGACGAGTTCCTGGCCATTGGGACAAACATATACTTCCCGTTCTTTATCGTATGTAAATTTCCATTTCGGCATCAGCCCTTTTGTTGGGTGGTATCTGCGGTGGGCGATCACCCCGAAAATCGTCCGGTCATAAAGTCCCTTACAAATCGGAGTGGTGAGATAGCCTGAATCTAAAGCCACAGCTTCTACCCCTAATTGAAATCGTTCGATTTGGCGGTCTAAACGAGAAAGGTAAGGCACAGAATCATGCACGTTCCCAGGGGTGACATAGGCATCGGTGATAATATTGAATTTCATATCGGTCGTTCTATGATCTAAATAACAGAACATTTCTTGTTTATGGTCTCGCGACATAAAACCACAATCGGGATCAGTCGTACTTTTGCGAATTTGCTTCTTTTCTTTCACCTCCTCTTTCTCTTTTAAGGGCTTTTTTCCGTGCTTTTCTCTGTCCTCCTCGACCGCCTGATTTAATTCTTCAATGTATCCTCTTGTTTCTGCTTCCACTTCTTCTCTTGTGAATTTATGTTTATTGGCATTCGCTTTAAGGTGGGTAGAATCGGAAAATAAGACTCTTCCTCCCACCATTTTATGATTCATGGCTTGAAGGACGATCTCATCAAAGATCTCTTGAAAGACGTGGGTATCTTTGAAACGAGTCCGCCGGTTCCAACTGATCGTGGAATGATCTGGAACAGGGTCATTCAGTTTTAAGCCAAGAAACCAGCGATAAGCGATATTGGTTTTGACTTCTCGTTCAAGTTGTCGTTCTGAGCGAATGCCGTAGAAATAGCCGATGAACATCATCTTGAAAAGCAGAATAGGGTCCGAAGGACGTCCTGTAGATTCTGAATAATAAGGACGAACTTTCTCACCGATAAAAGAAAAATCGATATAGCGATCAATCTTCCTCAAGAGGTGGTCTTCAGGAACCAAATCTTCGATAAAAACAAACTCTGCTTCATTCTGAGTATCCTTTTTAGGCTTATACATACAAACACCGTCCGATCCTTATTTGTTAGTTATATTATAACAAATTAACGCGGTGAATAAATAAAGTTGATGGATAAAAAAATAGACTGTCGAGAGTTTCTCGACAGCCTGAAAGCCTTATAGAAGGCTTTTTTATTGGACAGGAGCTTTATTGGTCTGGTTATCCACTTTCAGGTCATCAAGGCTTTTGAACGTATAGCCCCGCTTTCTCAAATCATCTATGGCTTTGCCCAGCGCCTCTGCATTATCCCTTGAAACTGTGTGTAAGAGCAGAATACAGCCGGGATGAATCTGTTTCATGATGTTGTTGTACGAATATTGCCAGCCGCGCTGCCGGTTCACTTCCCAGTCAACAAACGCCAGCGACCAAAATACATGACGGTATCCCAGTTGCTTGGAAACAGCAATCGACTGCTCGCTGAACACACCTCTTGGAGGACGAAGATAATGCATGTCATCGCTTCCGGTGATTTTGCGGTATTTTTGCTTAACCGATTCCAGTTCCTCTTTCATGCGCCCTGCAGTGATTTGTGTCATATCCGGATGGTGGTTCGTATGATTTCCGACAATATGGCCTTCCTTTGCCATACGCAGGATCAAGTCTGGATGAGTGTTGATAAAATGTCCCGTAACAAAGAACGCTGCAGGCACCTTCTTCGCCTTTAACGTATTCAGAACATCATCAGTATAACCATTTTCATACCCATTATCAAAGGTAAGATAAATGTCTTTTCTCTTTGGATCGCCTAAAAACAGACCGTCGTACTTTTCCATCAGCTGCAGATAGCGCTGATCCGTCGTCGGCTGCACTTCATTCCCTTTCTTTTGAAAATACCACTCATGCCGGGTATTAGAAGGCTGCAATGCATAAGCGGTATGGGTGGTTACCAGCAATATGGCACCAATAAACAGTGCAGATATCCCCCATTTTTTCATGGCGTTTCTCTCCTTCCTTTCTGAATTCATCCATACCTTTAGTGTTTATGGATGGATTAAAAGCATACGAGGAAGTCTTTGCCATGAAAAAAAGACCGGCAGTTGGCCGGTCTTTTTGAGGAGTTTTATTTAAAAACAGGTTCTTTAAATTGCGCGAGTTTTTCAAGTGAGGAGCTTTCCACGTCCTGATGCAGGCTGTTCCCGTGGGAGTCCATGGTAACAACCGCGGTAAATCCTTTAACGTTAATATGCCACATGGCTTCTGGAATACCAAATTGCATCAAATCAACGCCTTCAACTTTTTGCATGCACTCCGCATAGTACTGCGCGGCTCCGCCAATGGCATTCAAATAAACACCGCCATGCTCGCCAAGCGCCTGAAGGGTCTTTTTCCCCATTCCTCCCTTGCCGATGACTGCACGGATACCAAATTTTTTCATAATATCGCCTTGATACGGCTCTTCACGGATCGAGGTAGTTGGACCAGCAGCTTTAACGACCCAGTTGCCTTCCTCATCCTTGGCCATTACCGGGCCGCAATGGTAGATGATTTGTCCGTTCAAATCAACAGGTGCATCATGATCGGTTAAATATTTATGAATCGCGTCACGTCCGGTATGCATCATACCGTTGATAGTTACAACGTCCCCTACTCGCAATTCGCGAATTTGTTCTTCTGTGATTGGTGCTTCCAGGGTCACCTGACGGACTTCTGTTTTTTCTTCAAGTGCTGCAGCCGCTTCTTCCTTCATTTTATCGAAGTCGACATCTTCGCCTTCCTGATACATCCACTCCTGGATTTCGCCAGTAACCGGGTCAATTTTAACGCCTAAACGACGGTATGCCCAGCAGTTGTAGGCTACAGAAACGAAGAAGCTGGCAGGAATTCGGTTGATGACGCCCACTTTACAGCCAAGAAGAGTTGTTTCCCCTCCAAAGCCCATGGTTCCGATGCCAAGCTTGTTGGCATTTTCCATTACATACTCTTCAAGCTTGCGAAGATTTTCGTTTGGATTAACATCATCTGCCGAGCGGAACAGCATTTCCTTGGCAAGCTCGTAACCGCTTGTACGGTCTCCACCAATTCCTACACCGATGAAACCGGCACTGCACCCTTGACCTTGCGCCTGGTAAACGGAATGCATGATGCATTTTCGGATGCCATCAAGGTCGCGTCCCGCACGGCCAAGTCCTTCAAGTTCAGCTGGCAGGCTGTATTGAATATTTTTATTTTCGCATCCGCCGCCTTTAAGAATCAAACGGACATCAATATAATCGCTTTCCCATTGTTCAAACTTAATAACAGGCGTTCCCTCACCAAGATTATCACCGCTGTTATCACCAGTGATCGAATCCACAGAGTTAGGACGAAGCTTGGTATCGCTTGTTGCCTCAGCCACCGCTTTTTTGATCGCCTTTTTCATTTCAATTTGGTTCACGTTAACTGGTACTTTAATTTTAAAGGTCGGCAGTCCCGTATCCTGACAGATCGGTGAAACGTTATCGTCGGCCATTTTAATGTTTTTTGTAATCGTGTCTAACGACATTGCTGCACGGGTGCCTGCATTTTCGCGAATTTTCGCTGCCGCAATGGCTCTGCGGACATCCTTTGGCAAGTTTGTTGATGTTTCCACGATTAGCTTATACATGCTCTCCTGAAACTTTTCCATGCTCTAACCCCTTTTATTATTTAAAAATAATTTGTATCGCTTTAAACCAATACCATTATAACAAAAAGGATAAAAGAGCGCTTACTTTTCGTTCCAATTTATTCTTTTTCCCAATTATTTCGGAATTGTTTGCATTTGAATTCAAGATCATCAAGCATCCCAATGATACGGTCAATTTCTTCCACACCTGCTGTTTCTGCATCAATTGAATCCAGCACCTGCAGCAGCATGTCGATCCGATTCATAATGTATTCTTTTTGAGATGACTTATCTTCTACTGATTTACCCAAATATACCTCTCCTTTCTTTCATACTGTATCAAAGGATTGAATCTCTGCCAATAAAATCCCCGCAGCCCTTTTTCTTTTACGGCGATTGCGTTATCATATGGTGTATTTATAGATTGCGGAAACGTTATGTTTTTACCCGTTTTATTAATAAAGGAGTTTTTTATGATGGTAAAAAACCCAATTTCCATCCAGAATGATCCCTGGGAAGCTTATTTGGATGTTGAAAAGCACGGCACGATGCAGCTTTCGAATATTGAAGTCACGACAACGACGCTTTGCAATATGCGCTGTGCACACTGCGCTGTCGGTTACACACTGAATGTTAAGGATCCAGAACCTCTGCCGCTTGAACTTCTTATGGGCCGATTGGATGAAGTTCCGGAGCTTCGTTCATTTTCCATCACTGGCGGAGAGCCGATGATGTCAAAAAAATCTGTCGAGAACTTTGTGGTGCCTTTGCTCCGCTATGCCACTTCGCGTGGAGCAAGAACACAGATTAATTCTAACCTTACCCTGGATCTTGAACGTTATGAGCCTATTCTTCCTTTTTTGGATGTTCTTCATATTTCCCACAATTGGGGCACCCTCGAAGATTTTGCCGAGATCGGTTTTGCCCAAATGGAGAGGAAGCCTTCGATGGAGCAGCGGACCGCATTGTTTGACCGAATGGTACATAATGCACAGGAGCTCACAACAAGAGGTGTCCTTGTCTCTGCTGAAACAATGCTGAACAAGACGACTTTGCCCTACCTGGAAAAGATCCACAATCACATACAGGAAATGGGCTGCCAACGCCATGAAATTCACCCTATGTACCCGAGTGACTTTGCCAGCTCGCTTCAGGTGCTGTCACTTGAGGATACACGTTCGGCCATTCACAGACTGCTTGATGTCCGTAATCCTGACGTTTGGATGCTTTTTGGCACCCTGCCTTTTTATCCATGTTCTGCTAAAAACGAGGACCTGGAATTATTAAACCGGCTTTATGCTGAAAAAAATGTGACGGTCCGGAATGACCCCGATGGTCGTTCCCGTCTGAACGTCAATTTATTTGATGGTGAAATTATTGTCACTGATTTTGGAGACACCCCCTCACTTGGCAATATACAAACCACCTCGTTTCCTGAAGCCTATGAAGCATGGCTGAACACATCTGCAGCGAAATCAGTGAATTGCCATTGTCCGGCTGTAAAATGTCTTGGTCCGAATTTGCTGGTGAAAGATACGTATTACAAAGAAGTTGATTTCACGACACTTTCTTCCAATATATGACTAATTAAAAAGTTATAAACTTTACAATAGTAAGTTTTGGGAGTATCATCATAGGAAAGACTATAATTAGTAGTCGAAAGATCAATACAATGAGGTGAATTGTATGGATTACAACACAATGTGTCCCAGATATGAAGTAGCGATAGATATTATAGGAAAAAAATGGACGGGTCTTATCATCCGTGTTTTATTGGGAGGATCAAGGCGTTTTAAGGATATTAAAAAGCAAATCCCCGAGATGAGTGACCGCATGCTTACGGAGCGCATGAAAGAATTGGAATCCGTTGGCATTGTTTCACGCCATGTTTATCCTGAAACCCCGGTCCGCATCGAGTATGCATTGACCGAAAAGGGAGAATCCCTACGATCCATTATTGAATCTATTCAATTTTGGAGTGAGCAATGGGTTGAAGAATGCGAACTTCAAAAATAAAAAGGAACCAGCTAAAAGCTGGTTCTTTTTTATTTACATATTCGACGAATGAAATCTGAAAGAAACGTGTTCCTGCACCGGAATCCATGCTCCGATTCCCTGTTGGGTTACATTTTGCACTTCAATTTTTCGTTTACTGCCTTTTAGGACAATATAGACTTCACCGTAGGTGACCCTCCCTTTTTCATTCACAGCTGGAACATAACTTGCCAAGTACCCAACCTGCTTGGGAGCAATATTATAAACATTGTTTTTCTTGGTACCCGCCCCAATATTCGTCTGAAATGAAAGTGGGAGTCTGGTTTTTTCTCCTGCAGCAATCATCATCATTTTCTTTACGGCTTCGCTGTTAGGGATTTCCGCGGTAAGCCCTCCAGCTACTCGTTTGTGCATCTGTTGATGATAGCGCAGCTGAGCAAGCGACTTGCCTCCCCGGTTATCAAGCCTGTTCAAATTGATTTGCTGATATTCCCAATTGACAGCTGATTCTGTAGATTGATACGAAAGAGGCCACACTCCAAGAAAGATTCTGGCTCTGTAACCAAAAGCCAATTTTGACGGATGAATGACAGACTCGTTCAACATACGAATTAAATCCGGGTTGGCTATAGCCACGTTGGATGTTTTCAGCATTGACTTTGCCAATTTGCTCGGTTCAAGATAAGGAAGGTCCTGTGCAGAGTTAGGATAGGTGTTTTCTTTAGAAATACTCACAACCGATCCCGGAACCCTCACACCTGCGGCCGCAGCGGAATGCGGCTGGACAACCAGGGAAAAAATCAGAATTATAACAAGGAATAAGGCGGCTGAGTTTCGATTTAAACCCAACACCAAAGTGTTCCGTTTCATGTGTTTTTCCTCCTTTTATATCCCTATTTTTTTCTTGTTGTAGAAATTTATCCATGCTGAGCGAATAACAAATTTTTACACAAAAAAGACACCTGGAAATTCAGGCGTCTTTTTCTTTGTCTTGCTTTAATATTCGGATATCCTTCCATTTTCCCAGCTTGTAATACAAAATGGCGAAAACGCTGCTGATGATAAAGCTGACGGACATTCCGTAGGCAATTCCTCGTTCTCCAAACCACTGCGCAAATAAATAGGTCAACGGGTATCGAAGAATCCAAAATGAAATGAGGTTCAGGATCAGCACCTGCACCATGGCGCCTGAAGCCCGGACAACGCCGTTCAAAACAAAATTAATACCCAGAAACGGATAAAAGAAGGCGATGCTTCTTAAATATTGAGCACCGAATTCAATCGTTTCTGCATCTTTTACAAACAGGGAAATAAACCAGGAAGCCCCTGCAACGACAATTGCGCTGATCAAAAGGGTAACACTCAAAATAAGATAAATCCCGTTTCTCGCGACCAATGAAACCCTGTCCCATTTGTTCGCACCAATATTCTGGCCTGCCATACTGTTTACAGCTGAGCCGAGCGTCATGGCCGGCAGCATGATCAAACTGTCCATCCGCTGGGCGACTCCAAACCCGGCCACCACATCTTCTCCAAAAGAAGCAACCACACTCATGATAGCAGCCACTCCTCCCGAGATTAACAGCATCTGCAGTCCTGCCGGAAGTCCAAGTGCCGTTACCGTTTTTAGATAATATCTTTCTGGCCAATGAGGAATTTCAAAAGGCACTTTGCCGGTTTTAACAGAATGATATACCCCATACAAGAAAGCGGCACCTTGTGAAAAAATTGTGGCATATGCGGCACCGTCCAATCCCATGTTAAATCCGCTGATGAACAAAGGGTCCAGAATGGCATTTAAAATGACAGCAATCACGACAAACTGTACCGGTGTTTTACTGTCTCCCATTGCCCGGAGGATGGTTGAAATAAAATTATAGCCAAACAAAAACAAGATTCCCGCAAAATTAATCTGAAGATAGTTTACCGCCATGGGCATGACGGATTTCGGTGTTCCGAGAAGCTGAAGCAGCCACTGTGATGTAAAGAATCCAATAATGCCAAGCAAAATGGCCAAGCATCCCAAAAGGGTGACAAAGGCATTCACCGATTTTCTCAGCCCTTCAGCATCATCCGCTCCTTTTTGCTGCGAAAGAACCGTGAGTGCTGCTCCATTGATCCCAATAATAAACGACAATACAGCAAAAATGACCGTGGACGATAACGAAATCGCTCCGACTTCCCTGCTTCCAAGAAGGTTTCCCACCCAATAGCTGTCAATGATCTGAAAGGAAACCTGGAGGAGATTGCTCAGGAAGATGGGCCAGGAATAAAAAATCATGCTTTTGAACAGATTGCCTTTTGTAAAATCGTGGCTAAGCGCCATGTCCTTGCTCCTCTCCTTGTTCTAAAATCCGGTTCTGTGTTTACTCGATTCAAATTTGTGGAACTATTTTAACAGGTGAAAAATGAAAGGAGAATTATTTATGAATCAGGAGGAATTTAAACAAAAAATTAAAGATATTGTGGACTCAAATCCTATTGGCACCCTTTCCACCGTTTCACAGAACAAACCAAATGCACGATATATGTACTTCCAACGTGATGATATTACCCTGTTAACCGCAACAAGTAAACAAACACATAAAGTGGATGAAATTGAAGAGAATCCAAACGTTCATGTTCTTTTGGGCTACACAGACTGGGACAGCCCATATATTGAAATGCAGGGAACTATCAGGGTTCGTGAGAAAGAAGTCATTAAAGAGGAATTCTGGCAGGATATGATGAAGCACTGGTTTACAGGCCCGGATGATCCTGATTTAATTATCCTTGAGATTCAACCAGCATCATTCCGTCTGATGAATTCAAAAGAAAAAGAGCCCGTTACTCTGGATATGTAATAAATCAAGAAAAGCATTCCCCAAAAGGAATGCTTTTCTTTATGCAATCAGTTCAAATGAATCACTGATGCGGATACTGCCTTTTACCGACTGAACCATTGAACAGTTTTTCTCTGTAACGCGCAGTGCTTTTTCAATTTTCTCTGGTGACAGGTCATTGCCTTTCAAAATAAAATGCATATGAATGCTTTCGATCCGGTCCGCCTCTTCCTTGTTTCTGACCACATCTGCTTTAATTTTGATATCTTCCACGTCCAGCCGCATTTTTGAGAGTACTTTTCGGAGTACTCCCCCGCTGCAAACCGCAACCGATGACACCATCAGCTGATAGGGTCTGAATCCATAGTGTGCATCTCCGGAAACATCAAGGGATCCATATTCAAATTGTGTTTGAAACCCGTTTTCTCTCATCGTAAATTCCATCATTATCACCTCGTATACCTTACAGTTTATACAACTTTCCATGGTTTTTACAAAAATTGCGATTTCCTGTCCATGACATGGCTATTCATTGTAAAATGGGGATAGATTTGATGCAAAGGATAGGTTATATAATGGCTGTATTGACACGATCAAAATTCTCCATTTTAGTAAGTATTGTTTTTATTTCAGGATTTTCTCAAGGCATGCTGCTGCCTTTGATCGCCATTCTGCTGGAAGAGGCGGGCACTTCTTCAACATTAAATGGATTAAATGCTATCGCTCTGTATATCGGTATTGTTCTTGCTTCCCCTTTTATTGAAAAACCGATGAGAAGATTTGGCTATAAAAAAATAATCCTGTCAGGGCTTGTCCTTGTTACTGTTTCGCTTTTTTTATTCCCCTGGTGGAAAGCCTTCTGGTTTTGGTTCGCGCTACGCCTGGTGATCGGTGTAGGAGATCACATGCTCCATTTCTCCACACAAGTGTGGGTCACGTCCAACAGCCCGGCTGAAAAGCGTGGCCGAAACATTGCGCTGTATGGTATTGCGTTTGGCGCGGGCTTTGGAATCGGACCGCTTATGACCAGACTCGCTTCCGTGAGCGAGGCATTGCCTTTTCTTATATCTGGAGCCTTCTGCCTGATCTCACTCTTTATTATGACGTTCATCCAAAATGAGTTTCCGTCATCTGAAGGTGTAAAAGAAGCAGGAATGAATACACTCGGACGCTACCGGGAAGTTATGCGGGCAGCCTGGGTCGCCCTCTTGCCTGCCTTTGGCTACGGATTCCTGGAGGCTTCGCTAAACGGTTCTTTCCCTGTTTACGCATTGCGGCATGGCATACCAGTGAATTGGGTGTCCGTTTTACTGCCATCCTTTGTTGTGGGAAGCCTTGTCTTTCAATTGCCACTAGGATTATGGAGTGACCGCTTTGGCCGGAGAAAGGTGCTTCTCGTATGCCTCTTCGTCGGCTTTCTGGCCTTTACAGGTACATTATTGGCCGGCAGCCACATGTGGATTTATTTACTCCTTTTTTTCATAGCCGGAATGTTTGTCGGTTCCCTGTTTTCACTTGGAATTACGTATATGAGCGATCTCCTTCCGCTGCACCTTCTGCCTGTGGGCAATATCCTGGCCGGAATCGCCTTTAGCTCCGGAAGCATGACAGGCCCTCTTGTTGGCGGCTGGTTTATTGAAGCCTTCCAATCAGGCGCATTTGTTTACGCGATCAGCGGCATGCTGCTGATACTCCTCCTTGTCACCTATTTTCATAAAGGAACCGGAGAAAGAAATCATTCGCAAAAAAACGTCGTCTGACAACCTATAATATAAGCTGTCAGAATGCATACTAGAGAAGGCAATATTTTTGCATTCTGCGCTGAAATTCCTTATACTTATAATTGAAATTAAATAATAATAATTATAAATAAAACAATTAGCAAAGGAGCCACCTATTCATGAGATTACGTGATGAAATGCCGGAACTAAACGGCGCAACAGAATGGATTAACGGAGAAGTTAAAAAAGAAGATCTAATCGGCAACAAACCAACCCTTATTCACTTTTGGTCTGTAAGCTGCGGACTATGTAAAGAAGCTATGCCAAACATCAACAAATTCCGGGACGATTATAAAGATGAATTGAATGTCGTTGCTGTACACATGCCTCGTTCTGAAAAAGATTTAGACCTTGACCAAATCAAAGAAGTAGCAAAAGAACACGACATTTCACAACCCATCTTTGTTGATAACCAACACAACCTTACCGATGCCTTCGAAAACCAATACGTTCCAGCCTATTACGTTTTTGATGCAGAAGGAAAACTTCGCCATTTCCAAGCTGGCGGCGAAGGCATGAAAATGCTAACCAAACGCGTCAACCGCGTACTAGGAAAAGAAACGAAGTAAACAAGAAAAGCTGAAACGCCTGTTGAGAGACGACTAGTACTGGAGGGCTTTGTCATAAAACGCTTTTTGTTTTCTGACAAAGACCGAAGTGATCGAGTCTCTAGGCGTTGAAGCTGGATCACAAGAAAAGCTGAAGAGCCCGTTTAAAAGCGGCAGACGTTGGAACTCTTGAACATACAACACGCTTTTTGTGTTGTGTTGAAAGAGTGAAACGGCCGAGCTTTTGGGCTCTGAAGCTGGATCATATAAGAAAAGCTGAAACGCCTGTTGAGAGACGACTAGTACTGGAGGGCTTTGTCATAAAACGCTTTTTGTTTTCTGACAAAGACCGAAGTGATCGAGTCTCTAGGCGTTGAAGCTGGATCACAAGAAAAGCTGAAGAGCCCGTTTAAAAGCGGCAGACGTTGGAACTCTTGAACATACAACACGCTTTTTGTGTTGTGTTGAAAGAGTGAAACGGCCGAGCTTTTGGGCTCTGAAGCTGGACACCTTTAAATCTTGAGGAGCCACCTGATCATCTGTCAGGCGGCTTTTTTTTATGAAAATGACGCAATATGCAACTAAATCATGTCGAACCGCAAGTAAATCTGGATTTACCGCAACTAATTTTTGTCGAACCGCAACTAAATCGTGTCGAACCGCAACTAATTCCCCGACCCCCTCTCTTTCACCTCCAAAAACAACCCCAAAAACTGCCAAAAGGCAGCTGCGGGAGCTACCTTTTTCTCTTTAGTATGTTATTTTCAATAATTCTGTAGATAAGGGCGCAAAATTTAAACACAGCAAGCCCGACCATGGTGCCAAATCCGTTTAATAAAATGTCGTCGATATCGAAAATGCGGTGAGCATAACTATATTGAAGCACTTCGATGATTGAGCTTGTCCCGAACCCGATGAAGAACATAAGTGCCCATTTTGAAAAGAAGCGGTGGATAAGGGGTGGCAAGAATCCCAGAGGAAAGAACAATACGACGTTGCCAATGACGTTTTTAAAGATCAGCCAGTAATCGCCGCTTTTCCACATGAGTCTTATGCTGTCAAACAGCACAAGGTTCAGTGACTTCCCGTACACATAATGGTTATATGTAAAGAGAGTGACGTATATCAGAACCGTAAAATAAATTAAAAACAGGAGCCAGCCAATATTTCTCCACTTTAACCGGGCCTTTTTCTTAGTTACGTTTTTATTCTTGGTCATATTCCTTCTCCATTCAATCGCTTGATCCCGGCCAATTGCAGAACATCCAACTTATCCTCCGTTCAAAAAAAAGCCCCGTTCATTATACCATATGAGGTCGATAGGAAATCATGCAATTCGGGGGTGATCTTGTCCAAAAAAAAAACCGCCTAATGCGGTCTTTTTAGAAACGCTATCTTGTTTTTGTCAGCAGGCCTCTTTCATAAGCCTGATCGATTTTAAATTTATGCAGTGTGGCATTGATTACCCCGCCAAGGACAATAACCAGTCCTGTCAAATAAAACCACAGCATGAGGACAATTACAGCTCCAAGGCTTCCGTATGTAGCGGAATAATTTCCAAAGCTGTCGACATAAAATGCGAAGCACAAAGAAACAATCAGCCAGGCAACTGTAGAAAAGATTGCGCCATACCATACTTCACGATACTTCAGTCTTTTGCAAGGTCCCATGTAATAAAGAACAGAAAAAACGACCGCTATGACCAGAAAACTAATCAGCCAGCGCATCAATCCCCATATGCTGAGGAAGACCTGATCCAGTCCGAGATAGGAGAAAATAAATTCACCGATCATTTTCCCAAAGACAGGAAGGACAAGAGAAACAACGATGGCGAGGATGAGTCCAATGGTAAGAAACACGGCAAGGGTTCTTGCCATAATAAACGACCGGCATTCCTCGACGCCGTATGCTTCATTCAATGCCTTAATCACCGCATTTACGCCATTAGAAGCGGACCAGAGTGTCGCAATGATCCCGAAAGAAAGCAGTCCTCCCTTTTTGGATTCAATGACCGTCTGCAGGTTTTCCCTGATGACCTTCATCGATTCACCAGGAACCACATTGTTTAACACTTTAACCGCATCTTCCGGAGAGATGAAAATCCCGCCGAGCGTAATCAGGAAGATCAAAAATGGAAAGAGAGACAAAAGAAAATAGTAGGCAAGCTGGGCTGCCAAGTCCGGCACATCATTTTTCTTAAAGCTGTGCATAAACTCCACTGCAAATGATTTTGGAGATATGCCTTTAAGCTGGCTAAATAAATTCATATAGGTTCACCTCGCTGTTTCCAGCCCATTGAAAAAAAGGGCAACGATTAGTTGCCCTGATTCCTTCCAACTACATGTGGATTATTGTCTAAATCCGCATAGGACGGACCTGAAGTGGAAGTGGGTGAAGTAGAATTTTTATCTGAAATTTCGGCTACTGTATCTTTGCTGTGCTCTTTTACATCCTGTCCGGCGTCCTTTAATTTGCTGCCGATTTTAGCGACTTCACTTCCTGCTCCTTTTACTTGTTCTACAGCCTGCATCCCTGTGTTTTTTACGCTGTCTACTGTATTCATAAGATGTTTTACATCCTCCACTACATCATTTACTGCTGTTGATGCCGATTGAAACGTTTCCTTCATGCCGCTTGTCAGAGATTGTGGATCATCTTTAACCGTCCTTGCCAGGTTCTTTGTAGTATCCTTTACCCCAATGGAACGCTGTTTCATGGATTGTCTTGTTGAACGGTCCAGCATGGCAACAGCCGCTCCAAGAGCAGCTCCGATCAAGATGCCTTTTAACAATTTACTGTCATCTTTCTGATACGTTTCATAACTTTGGTAAGCCATTTTGCATCTCTCCTTATAATAAGTATTTACGTGAGTGTACGGATTACATTCCCGATGCTTGGCATGAAAAAACATTTTTTTATTTTGTTTATTTTTATTTATCAATGGGTATCTTAACGGTACAACACAATAAAACAAAAAACTTTTAAGGAGGAACACACACATGAGTTTTCTTTGGGCACTTATTATAGGTGGTATTATTGGATGGTTAGCAGGAGTAATCACAGGACGTGACGTTCCTGGCGGAATCATTGGTAACATTATCGCAGGTTTTATTGGAGCTTGGCTTGGAGGACTAGTCCTTGGTGACTGGGGTCCTACCGTTGCAGGTTTCGCTATCATACCAGCGATCATCGGTGCGATTGTCGTTGTATTGATTGTCAGTGCTATCTTGCGTGGTATGCGAAGAAACGCATAACACTCCATACTAAAAAAAAACCGTTACGCCAAAAGGCGCGACGGTTTTTTTATGTTGCAAAGTCTTTTTTAAATACATGGCTGACCCGGGCATATCCCATCCTTGCTTCATAAAACCGGTGGGCATCTGTTCGTGATGTGCCCGACGACAGAGCTACACAATTACAGTTATTTTGCGCCGCAAACGATTCAATGAACGAAAGCAGCTCTTCCCCGTGTCCTTTTGAACGGACCTGCTCATCGGTAACCAGATCATAGACCCACACATGTTTCCCGTAATAAAGGTTGGTCAACATGGCAAAGCCGGCCACAGCAACAATTGTCTCATCATCGCAGCAGGCAAGCAGCGTATAGCCGCTCGTTCTCATTTCTTCATATAAAGAGAGAAACAACGCTTCCGTTAAATGGGGACGCAGCTGCTTCATTACTGGAAACGCTTCTTTTACTTCAACACGTGTTGAAAGCTCCCGAACAATGCCCATTCCCATTCCTCCTTATAGGTTTTCTCGCTCCACAATCTCTTCAAGCAAATGAGTGCATCCTTCTTTTACCATGGCGTAAACTTCATCAAAGTTGCCTGTAAAATAAGGATCCGGAACATCCTGTACCTCACTTCCAGGAACATAGTCCATGAGTCTTGCTACATGCTCCACAGGTGTATTGCCCGCGAGCTGCTGAAGATTTCCGATGTTTTCAGCATCCATCCCAATGACATAATCATACGCCGAAAGATCGGTCTCTGTGATCTGCCTGGCTTTTAGCCCTTCAAATGAAATCTTTTTATCGGTTAACAACTTTTGGGTTCCGGCGTGAGGAGGTTCACCTACATGCCAGTTTCCGGTTCCGGCAGAATCTACTGAAATTTTATCCTCCAACTTTCGCTTGGCTACCATATCCCTGAAGATCGCCTCAGCCATTGGTGAACGGCAGATATTGCCGAGACATACAAACAGCACTTTAATCATCCATGACTCCCCCATCTTTTCAATGCTATCTTAAAGTATACCGTTATTTGGGCAAAAAAATAAGAAGAAGACGTTAAGTGTACTATAATGAGTACTAAAAGGAGTGATGCCTGATGACGGATCAACAGGCTATTGAACAGTTGGCTTCCTGGTTAAACCACTCTTCCTTCACTGTCGTTTTGAGCGGGGCCGGGATGTCCACCGAAAGCGGAATCCCCGATTTCAGGTCACATAATGGATTATGGAAAAACTTTGATCCGGCCTATGTTTCATCTGTCGAGGCCGTGGACAATCATTACGATCTGTTTAATGAATTTTACTCCCTTCGACTTCAGGATGTTGAGACCTGCAGTCCTCATGAGGGGTATGAAGCATTAGCAAGATTACAGCAAAATGGATTGATACATGCAATTGCTACCCAGAATGTTGACGGCTTTCACCGGAGAGCTGGAGAAAAGAATATCTATGAACTTCATGGATCACTCCATAACATTTACTGCCACACCTGCAGCAAAGTGCATTCAGCTGAAGATTTTAAAAAAGGATCGACCTGTTCCTGCGGAGGGAAACTTCGTCCATCCATCGTTCTTTTCGGGGAACTGCTGCCTGAGGAGGTATGGCACCAAGCCATGTCGGCCATTCGCCAGGCAGATTTGGTCCTGATCATTGGTACGAGCCTGCAGGTTTATCCAGTGAACCAGCTTCCTTCCATGGCGAAAGGAAAGACCGTATTAATCAACCGTGAGCCAACATCGATGGATCACCTTTTTGACCTTTCCATTTACAGCAGCGCAAAAGACACTTTGTTAGAAGTAGAGCAGCTTTGTCTTAAAAGATAGCAAAAAATCCTCTTTCACAAATGAAAGAGGATTTTTTGCTTAATCAGGGATCACTTTTACAAAATAATTCCGGGTGCGGGGACCATCGAATTCACAGAAATAGATGCCCTGCCATGTTCCGAGTACCAGGTCTCCTTCGTTGATAATGACCGTCTGGGAGGAACCTACAGTACTTGCTTTTAAATGGGAGGCGGTATTCCCTTCCCCGTGCCGGTACTTCGGATGCTCCCACGGATAAACTTCATCGAGCCTCATCAACATATCCGATTTAACATCCGGATCGGCATTTTCATTAATTGTTATCCCTGCCGTTGTATGGGCACAATATACATAAAGAACCCCATCTTGCACACCTTGTTCCTGGATATAGGCCCGGACCGTCTCCGTTATATCCAGCATTTCGTCCCGGTTATGTGTCTGTATTGTGAATCTTTGCAGCAAAACTGATCACCTCGCTATATTTTTCCGTTATCTTATAACCATTACCATTCTGGCAAATCATCAAACACCGAAGAAAGGAATGCTTACTTACTATGGAACACCACATATTTAATGACCTGACAGAAGTGCGTGAGGAACTGATTCAACATCATCTCTACAAACAGCTGACCAATGCCGAACGAGTGAAAATCCTGATGAAGCACCATGTTTTTGCTGTGTGGGATTTTATGAGTCTTTTAAAAAAGCTCCAAATTAAACTTACACGTGTGTCCTTGCCATGGATGCCGGCACCTCACCCTGAATATGCCCGGTTCATTAATGAAATTGTACTCGGGGAAGAAACGGATGAAGATGGGGAAGGCGGATTTATCAGCCACTTTGAGCTTTATTTGAAAGGAATGAAAGAGGTAAAAGCAGATACAAATCCCATTGTGACTTATCTTACAAGGATAAAAGAAGGAGAAGACCCTCTTCTTGCGCTTGAGTCGGATGAAATTCCAAGAAGCGCTGCTGCTTTTACACATCAAAGTCTAAAGCTTGCCCAGCATGGAGAAGTACATGAGGTAGCCGCGGCTTTCTTTTTCGGAAGAGAAGACTTGATTCCCGACATGTTTCAGGTGCTTGTTGATGAAGTTTCCTCACATGGAGTGGACGCAAAAACATTAAAGTATTACCTGAACCGCCACATTGAGTTGGATGGAGAGGAGCATGGCCCGCTTGCGGAAAAACTGCTGCTTTCGCTTTGCGCTGATGACCCGGAAAAGCTGCAGCAGGCAAAGCAGGCTGCTATCGAATCTCTAAAAATGCGCATCAAGCTTTGGGATGGCGTGTTAGAAGAAATAAAAGACGTTCAGGCGTAAAAAGACGCAGCCGGAGAATCCCGGCTGCGTTTCTTATTATTTGCGGTTCACACGTGTGCGGTCCCCGCTGATTCTTTTCCATTTATTTTTTTCCGCCAGCGCGGCACGCTGATCCTCTTTCCTGGCGAGGAACGCCAGCTCTTTTTGCAGCTTAACGTAGCTGTTATAGCGTTCTTGATCCAATGTTCCGTCTGAAATGGCGGCCTGCACAGCACATCCTGGCTCTGTTGTGTGCCTGCAATCTCTGAACCGGCAGCGACCGGCAAATGCTTCTACATCCGAAAAGCTCTGGCTTACCCCTTCATCCGCTTCCCACAGCTGAAGCTCCCTCATTCCAGGAGTATCAACAACTACTCCTCCATCTTGAAGCAATACCAGCTCCCGATGGGTCGTGGTATGGCGGCCTTTGTCATCATCTTCCCGGATGGTTTTCACTTCCTGTTTCTTTTCACCAAAAAGCGCATTCGTTAAAGTAGACTTTCCCGCTCCAGAGGAACCAAGCAGCGCCACCGTTTGACCCCATTCGAGATACGAAGACAGCTGCTCCAGCCCTTCTCCATTTTCGGCACTGATCGCATGGACTGGCACTCCCATCGCGATGCTCTCCACTTCCATTATCTTTTGTGAAACATCCTCACAAAGATCAGACTTGCTCAGAACAATCACCGGATTTGCCCCGCTCTCCCAGGCCATGAGCAAATAGCGCTCCATTCTGCGGAGGTTAAAGTCGGTGTTCAGAGCATTGACAAGGAAAACCGTGTCAATGTTGGCTGCCACAATTTGTTCTTCAGTCGTGACTCCCGCAGCCTTTCTTGAAAACTTGCTTTTTCGTGGCAAAATGGCGTGAATGGATGCTTTCTGTTCCTCTGGTCTTGCTGAGATCACGACCCAGTCCCCAACCGCAGGATAATCCTGGCGTTCCGTTGCCAAATGACGAAGCTTTCCTGTGACTTCGGCAAGAAGTTCACCATGCTCGGTAAACAAGCGGTACATTCTCTTATGCTCGAGAGCCACTCTTCCCACCGTGAATTGTTCTTGATCATAATCGGTAAAATGATGTTCAAAAAAAGATTCCCAGCCTAATTGTTTTAAATTCAATGTGATTTCCTCCAATGAGATAAGTTGTTTTTTTGCAGAAAAAAAGACCGTGTCACCGGTCTGTAAGAAGCCGCTTAAACAGCAGCCTTCCATACAAAATAAAAACCCGTGAGCATATTACACAGCCCACGGGAATCTACACTTAACCATTGAAGGTTACACAAACGTGCATCAAAAAAACTAAAGGTCCAGGTTACCGGAGGGCTGTGATATGAAATTAACAACAATGATGGCAGATACAATAGCGATGTTCATAAAACATACCTCCTTAAAGACTCTTTAATATCTTAACTATAGTATAAGTATGCAGGATTTGTAAACATGTTATTCAAAAGATTCAAAAAAACCTGAATGGCCAAAGCCACTCAGGTTTCTTAAATCATTATCTTTTGCGGATCCAGATGGTACCGGCAGAGTTGTCGCTTGCTTCACCAAGAACGTGGAACTGTAATCCAAGGTTCGGAAGGATGCGTCCTGCATCAGCAATGACACCATCTTCTTCAGCACCGTTGTAGTCCGTCCAGTCGATATACTGTCTGGAGTCATCAAACGATCTTACACCTTTTAGCCCTTTGTAGTCAAAGATACCGCGGGATGGAGAGTTGATGTACCAGGATGGAGCCTTGTCAAAGGAGAAGGCAGCATCTGCCACTTGGTAGCGAGTGGAATTTTCAATAGTTGGCTTGCCGTTGAGCGTACCAACGATTGCCTTAGGGTGTGAATCTACCACTCCAAGGAATCCATAGCCTGGATGCGGGCCAGTCCAGTTATCGGAATAGCTGTCATCTGCATACCATACAACCATACCTGTGTTGTATTTTACACCACGTGCAAATTCAAGAGATTTATCTGCACCAGCGTAATTTCTCCATTCAAGGTAATAGTTGTTATTCTTAAAAGAGATACCGTCGCTTACTAGGGCTCCGCCAGCTAGCGTCAATTCAGGAGTGCCCTCAGCATCATCTGAAAAGACGACATTTCCGTCTACGTTTAATGAAAGGTTGTCCATGGCAAATCCGTTTAGAGCCAATCCTCCGTCAGTAACATAGTTAAAGACGAGTTTTACTTTTTTGCCTGCAAACTCAGAAAGATTATACTTCTTATCAACCCATTCGCCATCGGAAGAATCAGCACCTTTAGATGTGTTTTCGTCACCAATAACGTCAATAACTTTTTCAGTTCCATCGCTTGTTACGGCTTTTACAGTCATAAAGTCGTAATCATATTCAATTTCAAAGTTTGCCTTATACGTAAATTCAGCAGATTTTGCATTGGTAAGATCAAACTCAGGCGTTGTCATTGTTGTATTCAAATCATCGCCTTTTTCACTGTAATAGTATTTCTGACCAAATGCAGGTTTAAGTCCCTGTACCTTTTTATCAGGAAGGTTTACTTTCACAATTCCTGGATTTTTGGACTTTGTAACAGACTGGTCAATCGTAGTTAGAAGACCGAGCTTGTTTATGTCCTTGTAATCTACTTCCTGAATGTTCGCCCAGTTTCCTCCAATAGTTTTTTGGAAGAAATCCTTGTTTTGTGGAGAGAAGCTTGTAGGTGTTGTTCCTGCAATTTCCCCATTCCAGCTACCGCCGCTCATGATAGACCATGAAGCAACCGGCTCACCATCATCTGTATATTGAGTGTCATACTCATCCGGCAACCCTAGGTCATGGCCAAATTCATGGGCAAATACACCAACTGCACCGTCTTCCGGCTCAACAGTGTAGTCGAAGGCAGCCATCTGTCCGCCCCAGTAAGGAACGTCAGTCGAAGTTCCTGGAATTTTATATGGTGCGTTTCCGATTGTCCAGCGGTGAGACCAGATCGCATCGTCTCCAAGGGCTCCACCGCCTGCTTCCTGTCCCACACCGGCATGAATGACCATCAAGTGGTCAACCAATCCGTCCGGCTCGTTGATGTTGCCGTCACCATCAAGATCATAAGGATCAAGCTGATCATAGTCTTTTAGATTAATACCTGCTTTAACAGCAGCATTCAAGGAATCTTTAATAAAGTCACGCGGCCCTAGTGGTGCCTGGTTGTCGTTACCGCCATCTGGTGAATCATCACCATAGTCTGCCGCTTTACCAGGAACCGTAAGCCATGGTGAAACCGTTCCTTCTACGGTGTAGCTTCCGCCGGATTGCTCTTCATAGTATTGTTTGAAGGTTTCTACCTTTGAACCATCAAATAGTTTAAAAGGCTTGTCCCCGAAAAGCATTTGCTGATAATGCTGCTGGTTGAAGTCGTCAGACCACATATATCCTGGTTCCTGCTCAATATTATTGTGTTTGAAATCAGAGTACTCTGCCAAAAGCACAAGCACTTTGTCTTTCCTTACAGGACCGTTATACTTCTTTCCCTTTGCCGGCTTAACTTTTACAAAACCATCAGACGATCCGCCCTTTTGCAGCTTTGCATGGCTGTTGTTCAACTTCTTGGACAACTGCTCCTTTTGCTTGTTGAGGAAAGACTTTGCTTTTTGATCAAAGTTCTTCTTGCTCGATGAAGATGAAGCTGCGACGTTTTCGGTTCCGCCTGTTTTTTCATTTTTACGTTCTATGTACTTCTGTACTGCTTTGGCTGTAGCCGCTTTTGATGCATTTTTGGCGATCAGCCCGCGATCTTTCAACGCCTTTGCCAGTCGGTCCTGATCAACAACATTCATGTCGATTGGAGCAAACTCAGACGTTTTCCCCTTAGACGGCTGTACATCGCTGGCAAATGCCGATGGTGACAACAGACCTAAAGAGAGTCCGCCAATCAAGAGCGATGAGCCCAATTTTTTAGACCAATTTCCCAATGTAACCCCTCCTGTTTTTGAACAGCATGAATTTTCTGTATACTTGCTTTTTAAAGGTATCATATTACTAAGCTAAAGAGGATTGTACTAATTTACTAAAATAGCATTTTTTTCACAGGAAAATGCAGGTATTAAGAACTAATTAGCTCTTCCACTTTAAAGCGGAAGAGCTAATTTGCTTATTTATAAATAACGATTGCTCCGACTGAATCATCAGATGCTTCACCATTTACCCGGACTTTCAGACCATAGTTGTCTGCGTTGCGTCCGGCATCCGGCATAAATGGATTTTTGAAGGAGTTGCTGTCGTCAAAGAGAGATACCGCTGGTTGAGATGGTGATGTCAGCGTTTGTACTCCTGGATAATCGATATTCAGACCAGATGTTTTATCCAATCCAAACGCGGCATCCGCAATATGGAAGCGGGTGCTGGCCTCTACACCAGTGTTCCACTTCAAGTCGTTGATGTGTGAATCTACGACACCAAGGAAACCGTCGCCAGGGTGAACCCCTGTCCAGTTATCGGTATATGTCGGATCCACATACCATACAACCATTCCTCCGTCATAACTCATGTGGGAGCTTCCACGCTTGATATGGGCAAGACCTTCATCTACTCCTTGATGGTTTCTCCATTCAAGTAAATAGTAGTGATCACTGTATTTGTTGCCGTCTGACTTTTCAAAGCCTTTTAGAGTAAATGCAGACGGATCTTTCTCAGCTCCATCGTCTATTAAAGTAGCACCATCAGCAACTACCTTAATGTTATCTGCATAGAAGCCTGCCTGGCTGGTTCCCCAATCCGTAGCGGAACGAAGACGAAGCTGAATTTTCTGCCCTTTGTAAGCGGAAAGATCAAAGGACTGCGCCTGCCAGCCATTGGAGTTGCCTGTAAATCCTGGCATAGAGTCTAGAATTGTAGGATATCCCTCCGGAACGACGTCAGAACGAGTGTTGTTGTTTCCAAGAGACTTCCATGTCTTCCCGCCATCGGTGGAAACTTGTACAAAGGCAAAGTCCCACTGCTCCTCAATATCGTACCATGCGTCAAAGGTCAGGGTTACGGATTGCTTGCCTGTAAGATCCACATTGGTCACCATGGAGTTGTCCATCTCATCTCCCTGGCCGCCCCAATACTCATAAGTGCCTGTTTTTGGCGTATTAATGTAAGTTTTCTTCTTTGGAAGATTCACTTGAACAGCCTGGTGATTGTCGCCGTTTGGCGTATTGGCCTGATCAAGCAGGAACTGTGTTCCTTTAGATGATACATCTTTCCAGTCGACAACAGTAGGAGTTGTCCAGTTTCCTCCCAAAGTAGATTGGAAGTAAGATTTAGCCCACGGAGAGAAGCCTGTAGGCTCTGCTCCCGGGACCTTTCCTGCCCATGAGCCACTTGCCATGATGGACCAATATCCAACGGCTTCACCTGTACCAGAATAAATCGTGTCATATTCATCAGGAAGGCCGAGATCATGTCCATATTCATGAGCAAATACGCCTGTTGCCCCGTCTTCAGGCATCATTGTGTAATCATAGAATCCAGGTGTCCCCTGACCAAGTCCATCCGGATCAACAAATTTAGCAGAACGGTGTGACCAGATCGCATTGTCTCCAAGTGCTCCGCCGCCAGCTTCCTGTCCCATTCCGGCATGAATGATTTGCAGGTGGTCAACGAGGCCATCCGGCTCCCAATAGTTGCCGTCGCCGTCCAAATCATGCGGATCCTCTAAATCATAATCTTCAAGCGGAATACCTGCAGCTTTGGCAGCATTATATGTATCCACCACTAACTGCTTCGAACCTCCTGGTGTCACATTGTCGTGGCCGCCAGTTGCTTTATCGGCACCATAGTAGGCAGCCGTTCCCGGAACCTTTAACCATCCGTAGGCTTTTCCTTCAACGGTATATGACCCGCCCGATTGCTCCTCATAAAATTGCTTTTGAGATACAAAATCTTCCCCGTTGGGGCCTTTCACACCATTCTCGCCGAAAATCATATCTTCAAAGTGCTCTTGATTATAGTCCTTGTAGTAATTGTCTGTTTCGTTCGGCTTTATCTCGTTGTGAAGCGTGTCTGAAAACTCCACCATAATGGTTAAAAGTTTCCCTTTTTTCACCACTTCACCAGGTCCATGATCGTTAACAGGATCAGGCTGTTTTTTATAATGACCCTTCTTTTTTCCGTTTCCGTTCAAAAGACCATTATTGAACCCTTTGAACTCCCGTTGTTTTTCAGCGGCAGCCGCTTTTGCTTTTGGAGCTAGCGGATCCTTTTCTTTTACAGCATCCGGTTTTCCTTTCAGCTCAAGATAGGATTGCAGCGCCTTTTGCTTTTCCTTTTGGGAAGCATTTTTTGAAATGACCCCTTTTTTAATAAGTGAATCTATTAACTTATCATCATTTACGATAGCAAGGTCAAGCGCCGAGTGGCTATTGCTATGATGATTTGAAACGGTTTCCTGCATCGCTGTCTTTGCTTTTACGTCCAAAGACCCAGTAAACAGGGATGTTGATACTAACCCCAATGACAATCCCGTAACCGCCAGTGACGATCCCAATCTCTTACTCCACTTTCCCAAATGTACCCCTCCTGTAGAAGATAATGAATATTTTGTAATTTCTTGCTATCTAAAAGTATCATATACTCAGCAATTTGGAATGCGACCTTCGTACTATAATTAGAATATTTTAACTAATCAAAAAATACATTTGTTCATCCTGAAAGGACTACCGAACCATATCAAGAGTCCGCAAGAATCAATCGTCTTATTTACATAAAAATCCAAATTGTTTTTAATTGATATTTTGTCGGATATCCAGAAGGGATTAATTTGATGAGAAAGAATATTCTTTGATAAGGAGGGATAAAAGATGTCCAATCCATCTTTCATCGAAAAGTATAAAGAGGATCATCAGCATCCCATTAACAAATTGACCCATTCGATCGGCATACCGCTGATTGTTGTTTCGCTGCCTCTCTTTTTCTGGCGATGGAAACTTGCGCTGGCCTTGTTTATCGTTGGGTGGATCCTTCAATTTATCGGGCACCTTTTTGAAGGAAAAAAACCTTCGTTTCTTAAACATCCGGTCTACCTTCTTGTCGGTCCTGTCTGGTATGTCAGGAACATCCTTACAGGGAAGGCATTCAAAAAAGAAAAAATAGAAAAACCGCACCTGTAACAGCCGCCTCCAGACTTTGGAGGTCCCATTACAAAAGTGCGGTTTTCATTCTTCCTTTTTTTATTTATTTTTTTCAATTTCTTCCACGAGCACAGAAAGCTCTTCCCAGCGGTTCATCGCCGCTTCAAGCCGGGCTGCAACTTCCTGCTGTTCACGGAACAAGCCATCGATCTTGCCAAAATCACTTCCGGCTGCAGCAATCTGGGACTCTATTTCTTGATGCTTTTCTTCCAATTCTGCAATGGTGTCCTCAATGGTCTCCCATTCCTTTTGTTCCTTATAGGAAAGGCGGCGGGCTTTTTCTTTTTTCGGTTTCCAATCTTCAGGAGAAGCTGCTGTTTTCGAAGCTGCTATCTGTTCTTCTTCTTTTCTTTTTTGCTCCAGGTATTCCGAGTAATCACCATCAAACCGCTCCACCCTGCCATTTCCTTCAAGGGCAAAAAGGTGTTCCATCGTGCGGTCAAGGAAATACCTGTCATGGGATACCGTGATGACTGCTCCCGGAAAATGCTCCAGGTAATCTTCCAGAACCGATAGTGTTTCAATATCCAGATCGTTTGTCGGCTCATCCAGGAAGAGGACATTCGGTTCATCCATCAATACCCGCAACAGATACAGACGCCTTCTTTCCCCTCCTGAAAGTCTTGAAATATATGTCCATTGCGCACTTGGAGAGAAAAGGAACCGTTCCAGCATTTGCGATGCCGTGATGGGCTGGCCGTCTTTCGTATAAATGACCTCTGCCGCTTCGCGTATATACTCGATGACCCGCAGGTTCTCATCCATTTCTTCATGATTTTGGGTGTAGAAGCCCAGTTTAACAGTCGGGCCTGTTTCCACCTGTCCGGTATCCGGAGTCATTTTGCCGGCAAGGATATTTAAAAGCGTGGTTTTACCGCTTCCGTTTTTACCGATGATGCCCAGCCTGTCATCCGGCATAACCAAGTAACTGAAATCGCTGAACAATGCCTTTCCGTTAAACGACTTGGATATCTCCTCAATCTCAATCACCTTCTTGCCGAGCCTCGCAGAACCAATCGCGACCTCCATCTGGCCTTTTTGGGCTGGACCCGATTGTTCCTTTAATGCTTCTGCACGCTGAACTCTTGCCTTCTGTTTGGTTGTGCGGGCTTTGGCTCCCCGTCGAAGCCAGGCCAGCTCCCGGCGAAGGAGATTTTGGCGTTTTTGTTCGGATGACGCTTCGCGCTCTTCGCGCTCTGCCTTCTTATCCAGAAACATTTCATAGTTTCCTTCATACGTATACAGATTTCCGCCCTCAAGCTCAATCATCCGGTTCGTTACACGGTTTAAAAAGTAACGGTCATGTGTCACCATCAGGAGGGCGCCTCTGTATTTGGCAAGAAAATCTTCAAGCCATTCCACCGTTTCATTATCAATATGGTTGGTCGGCTCATCCAGTATGAGAAGATCAGCTGGCTGGATGAGAGCACGGGCGATAGCCACTCGTTTTTGCTGTCCGCCTGAAAGCATGCTCACTTGCTGTTCGAGCATTGTGATGCCGAGCCGGTTGAGCACTGTTTTTGCGGTTGTATTCGTATCCCATGCATCCATGGCATCCATTTTCTGCTGAAGGGAAAACAGCTTGTTCTGAAGCTTTTCATTCTGTGGATCTGCTTCAAGGCTGCTGATCGCTCTTTCATATTCGCGCAACAGCTGCATAAGGGGAGAATTTCCGTAAAATACAGCCTCGAGAACCGTTACACCTTCTTCGAAATAAGGAGTCTGGGAAAGGTATTCAATGTGAAAATCATTGGCGTGAATGATTTCTCCTGTGTCCGCCGATTCCAATCCCGCAATTATTTTAAGCAAAGTTGACTTGCCGGTTCCATTGACACCTATGATGCCGATCCGCTGCTTTTCACTGATTGTAAAGGAGATATCCTGAAACAGGGTTTTATCTCCGTAACTTTTTGAAAGTTGTTCAACCGATAATAAACTCATTTGCTCCTACCTCAGATCTATAGTTATCTTCTTTTATTGTAACAAAAATTGCTGAACAACCCGTACGATCGTGATTTAAAAAGTGGGGTCTGTTATGATAATAAAGGTTAAATGGTCCCTATTCAATAAATGGTTTAGACAGAGGTGGATAAGGCTATGTAACTATGGAAGCTAAAAAGGGGGAATGTTGAGATGGATCCTATGCAGCCCAGTGGTCCGTTGGATGCCATTGGTGCGTTAATGGGCATCTTTGGTTTACTGTCCTTTATCGTAACAATTTTTATCGTCGTTTTAACCATCATCTTTTTATTTAAGGCCATGGGCTTTATGAAACGGAAATTGGAAGCCGACCGCTTGAGAAACGAGCAGCTGGAACGGCTGATCCAGCTTCAATCCAATCATGAAATCAGCCGTTACCGAACAGAGGAAGAACGTACATAACCCGCAAAAAAGGATCGCGCCCGTGGCGCCATCCTTTTTTGTTTATCTTTCAATCAATCTCCATCAAAGAGGTTAAAAAGCCCTTTCGCCATACTTCCCTCATCCTTGGATTGAGGAATGGCAGCAAAGACCCTGCTTGCCAGCCTGCTAAACGGAAGGGATTGGATCCAGACTGCTCCCGGACCGCGAAGTGTCGCAAAGAACAATCCTTCACCGCCAAACAATGCCGTTTTGACTCCCTTCACCATTTCGATGCTATAGTCCACGTCTCTTGTCATGGCAACGAGGCACCCTGTATCCACACGAAGCACTTCTCCCGGCTGCAGTGTTTTTTCATGAATGGTACCGCCTGCGTGAACAAAGGCCATTCCGTCTCCTTCAAGCTTCTGCATGATGAATCCTTCACCGCCGAAAAAACCGGTTCCAAGCTTTCGCTGCAGTTCTATGCCGACAGATACCCCTTTCGCAGCGGCCAAAAAGGCATCCTTTTGACAAACAACTTTTCCGTCATACTCACTCAAATCCATTGGAATAATCTTTCCGGGATAAGGAGAAGCAAAGGAAACGTGTTTTTTTCCTGATCCATCGTTTGTAAAGGTCGTCATAAACAGGCTTTCACCTGTCAGCATGCGCTTTCCGGCATTGAATAACTTGCCCATCAAACCGGATCCTTGGGAAGAGCCGTCTCCGAAGATGGTTTCCATGCTGATGCCATCCTCCATCATCATCAAGGCACCTGCTTCAGCTACAACCGTTTCACTGGGATCCAGCTCCACTTCAACAAACTGCATGTCATCCCCATAAATTTTATAATCAATTTCATGGTTATTCATTTTTTCTTCCTCCTAAAGTATGTAAAAATCACTACTCCTTTTACGCATCCATGCTGCCAAAGGTTTCAATAATAAGAATACGGCTTTTTTCATGGATATTCCTTTTTATAAAAAAACTTCCGAAATTTTTTCGGAAGTTCATCACATTGGAATCTAGTTGAATGTTTATTGTACTTCTTTTTTTGTCAGCCCGGAACGCAAGGTGTGCCGAATAAACCACAAATTGATGAGTTCTACCTTTTTGTTGTACTCATTTATATTTAAACCGCCCTGTAAGTGTTTCTTCCTGATGATAAAAAAGTACTTTTCCACAACCTGGCTGTAGTCTGCCATGTGATGCTCCTCCTCAAAATTACAGATAATATTGTCTATTACCCGCTTTACTTTGTTCTTAAGCTTATATTTACGGATAGATTTGGGACAGACTACGTAAAAAGGAGGGTTATGAGATGTCAGAAAAAGAAACCGACTATGAAGGAAAGAAAAAGCTTTACCTCGACATCGACCGGATGATCAATGAAGGGATGGCCGGGGGAACAGTGGCCCATGAGTATGATTTGAATCAAATCAGCTATTCCACCGAAATAGGTGAAGAGGAAGAACCGCCAATCCGGCAGGAAGAAGACAAGAAATAGCAAAAGCAGGGAGCTCGTGACTCCCTGCTTTTTTATAATCAGTTCATGTGTTGTTTGATCTGCTGTATGGATTTCAGCAGCTCTTGATACCGCAGCTCAAGCACTTCTTTCTGATCGCCTTTTCCTGGCATGGACAGTCTTCCAATCAGATCTGCGCGTTCAAGCTCCAGCGCTAACAGCTCTTCCTGTCCAGCAAATGGTTCCTGTTGGATTTCCTTTGCATGTTGCTGTTCAAAGGCAGCATAGTTGCCTTTGAAAAACAGACATCTACCCTCCCTGAATATCAACAAATGATCGGCAACGGTGTTCATCAGTTGGCGGTCGTGGGTAGCAAACAAAATGGTACCCGGATAAACGGACAAGACATGCTCCAATGCCACTCTCGTAAAAATATCCAGATAGTTGGTTGGCTCGTCCAGCAAAAGCAGGTTAAAGTCTCCGAGAAATATCTTGGCCAGGGCTGTTTTTACTCGTTCGCCTCCGCTCAGCACCTTCACTTTTTTGTGTACATCTTCCCGTTTAAACAGCATCCGCGCAAGCACCGTCCGAATAAACATCTTGCTGTATGGACTCTGTTCCGAAACATTTTCCAAAATAGAACGTTCTCCGTCCACAATCTCTAAATTTTGATGGAAATATCCGATCTTCAATGCCCGGGAGGCGGTTACGGACGAATGCCCCTTAAGAATCATGTTCATCAGGGTAGTCTTTCCGCACCCGTTCGGCCCCGTCAATGCCACTTTCATTCCAGGTTTTACAGCAAAAGAAACCTCTTGAAACAACTTCCTCTGTCCAGCCGTTTTCTCCATATCTTTTACTTGTAACGCGAATCTCGCATGTACCGGGCTTAATTTTGCGATATCAAACTGAACGATTTCCATTTCCTTCGGTTTCTCTTTTTTCTCCAGCTGCTCCATCCGCTTTTCCATGGCTTTTACATTTTTCATCATGGCGGCCTGCTTGCTTTTCACCTTGCCTTTTCCAAGTTTTGCTTCGCTATCGCTCATCCGAGACGGCTTTTTTTTCATCCTTTTCACTTTTTGCGTTTTTGCACTTGCCGCTTCCTTCAGCCGCTGCTTTTCTTTTGTATAGGCTTCATACTCGAATTGCTGCCGTGTCAGATTATGCAGCTTCTGCTTTTGATAAGACGAAAAATTACCCGTGTAAAACGAAGGAACTGTATCCGCAATTTCAATCGTTTTTGTACATACCTTATCAAGAAACGCACGGTCATGAGAGATGACGACTACCGCTCCCTTAAAAGAAGACAGTTCTTGTTCCAACTGCTGGATTCCATCAAGATCAAGGTGGCTCGTAGGTTCATCCATAAACAGCAAATCGGGTTCCTCCTCAAGCGCAGCCGCCAGGAACAGGCGGGTCTTTTCTCCTCCGCTCATGGATGTATACGCCTTAAGGTTTACGCCCCACTTCTTCTGTACCTTTTCTGATGGCAGTGTCTCCGCTTTGCGGCCGAATTGAAATACAGATGCAATTTTCCCGTAAACGTGGACTTCTCCTTTATCCGCCGCCTCTTCTCCGGCAAGCATATGCATCAGTGTGGATTTACCTGCGCCGTTTTGTCCGACCACGCCGATCCGGTCGCCGCTGTGAATTAACAGCGGTTCCTTCAGCTGAACAATCAGCTTGGCCAGATACGATTTTTCAAGATCTGTTGTTTCCAATAAAAGCATAAAAAAACCTCCCTGAGAATCAGAGAGGAATTAGCTGCACAAAAAACACCCGATCATTGCAGATCACGCAAAAAGAAAAAGGGTATAAAAATGGGCAAACTAATCCTATCTGAAGTTTATTTTCAAAAAAGAAGATAAAGTTCATGTTAAATAGGAGTTAGTTGCGCATTGGACGATATACCTTTTCCTTTCCAGATTTTACTTCTCTTTTAGTTTAGAGCCGCTCCGGTATCTTGTCAATATCAATCGTCAAACCGGCGGATGTCTACTTTTTTCGGTTTTTGCCGGTCAGCCGGCAGCCGGTAAAGCCTAAGATATAAGAATCCTTTTTTATACGTGGCCTGAATGGCATCACTACGGACTCTGTAAGGCAGCTCAATTTCCCTGCTGAAACTTCCGGAGCCAAACTCCTGCTTGGCAATTCTGTACTTGCCGCCGACAAGGTTGGTCTTTCCTTTTATATGAACACTTCTGTCGTCGACATAAACATCTACGTCTTCCGCTTTTTCCAAGCCCGGAATGGCTGCAACGCACAAAAGCTCATTATCGGATTCGTAAATATTAACAGCCGGAAATCCTTTTTCCTCTGCAGGCTCGGCAGGCTGGTTCCTTTGTGCCTCATCCTGCTGCCCATAAGGCGAAAAGAAGTTTTGCCCGAGATACTGATCGGCGAACTTCTTCCATTCCATCATCTGTTTCCATGAGTCCACGGAGTGATTCCCTCCTTTCTTGCAAGGTTAAAGACTTAGATCAGGATGGAGCAGGAAGTTCCACTGTCGGAAGGGCGGCGAGCGGCGGCGCTGCTCCTGTATAGCCGCCGGTGTTATACAGGTTCGATACCGGCCGAATCATACCAGCGCTTCCAATCTGCATAACAGAGGAATTCTGAATCCCCTGTACCTTTAATTGATAAATGGTAATCGTTTGGTTCACAAAGAGATTCACAGCTATTCCTCCCTTCCTTTTGGTTCCCGGTGTTTTCGTGATACAGTTGCAAAAGGAACGATGGACAAATTTTTGGGATCTGGATTCGTCCGATAATCACGGACATGCTTTACTCTTGATTCCAAATCGATGTTCTGAATCCCACCGATATGAAGCATGGCAGCTGTGGAAATACCAAAAATATTAATCGAGTTTACTTTAATGAACGATGGATCGTGGTAGGATTCCATGACCACTTCATTTGTTGGAATCCTTGGAGGACGTACCATGGTAAATATCTGATACTTTGGAAAATCGAGCAGGTTGTTGAGTGTGGGATTAAATTCAGGTTCGTACTTTTGAATGGCAATTGCCCTTGAAAACGCCGTATGTTCATCCGTATCTCCCACATTGACGATGGAAGAAAATAAAACCGAGCGAATATGGATGTGGTTCACTTCCGATGTACGCGGAATCATTTTTTATACGACCGATAAAGGAACAAGGGCGGTTCCAACCGTCAGAGTTTCAGGAGGTGTGTCAAAGGCAGCCGCAAGCGAGATGTGGCCGGCATCCCCTACCAATACAAGCGAAGAGATGCTTACTCCCACAATCTTCAGATCCCCGATTGAGAGATCATGATTGATTACCTGGAATTTCATGGTTTTCGCCTCCGATGTTATTATTTTTTAAACTCAGGATAAAATGCTCCATTCCTTTGTAGACATCGCCCTTTACCTTGTTTTCAACAAGAAGCAGCCCTTCCTGGTTTTGAGGCGGGTACTTTTGCATGTAATGTTCAAGCCTTCCCGGCAGTTGTGTCCGGATATCATTGATGATTAACTCATGATAGGTCTCTTCCAATTTATGTTCATGCTCTTCTTCAATCTTGGCAATGTCATCCGCTGCTTCAACGTTCAGGTACTCTTCGAGGTTCCGCATAATTTCAGTATATTCCCGGCTCGAGCTCAACGATCCCGGTGGGTTTCCGCCATTATTAGGGACAGCGATGGATTCTCCTCCCACGGTAAAATCATCCACGATATTTTTACCATCCGCATCAGAACTGAGCCCGATATTCAGGGTTCCGTCGAGCCTTTCAATTTTCAACTGATCGAATGAATATTGGATTTGTGTGGTCGGCTGGTCTTTTACCTTTTTCATATCCTTCGTCAAGTCTTCAATCTGCTTCTCCAATTCACACACTTTATCCTGGAGGCATTGAAGCTGCCCCTGCATTTGCTGTATATAGTAGTATTGATTGTAGGTGTCCGACATAACATCATCTCCTTACTATGTTTTATGCCGGACCTATCCCAAATTTGCTTTTTAAATCTTCGCTTCTAGTAATTTCCGATGTTGGTATTGTCGTACTGGTCCATATCATACGTGTTTGTCAGGTTATAACCAGTATTGGTTCTGATGTTGTCGCCCGTATTAAAGGATCCGGCCCCCGCAAATGTCTTCGCGTTGCTGATTGGTTGGATGGCCTGAACATCCCCAATATGGACAATCGAACTGCTTGAAACTGAGGCAATGTTGATACTCCCTACGATACCAGGCATCCAACCCCCCCTGCCGTAACCGTCTCTTATATAGCATATGTAGCTTTCTCTTAGGTGTTCACCCTCTTTATACACACCAAATTCCTGCCATCATCATAGATTGATAAGAGCAGCAGGAATCCAGACAGCACGTCATAAGGGAGGTCGTATTACTTGCCATCACTCATCGTAGGACCAGTCACCATTTCCGCCGTTCAAGCCGATGGAGTTGTCAATTTCGGTGACACCCTTGTCATCAATCCGAAAAGCACGAGCAAAGGATACAGTGGTTCTGGTGGAGGAAATACAGGGAATTTCATGCAAACCGTCACGTTCGTCAGCGCCACCAATACACTTGACACCGATGCCGTAGATTCGAATGTAGCCGGCAACACTTAAAATCATTAAAGGAGGAGTTTGATCATGTCAGAAAACGACGGCCCTATTCTGCCCTTTTTAAATGAAAAATCGTTAGGTACATGGGTAAAATCACTCGAACAATTTATTGATAAAAGCTTTGAGCATTATCATACAATGGTTGATAACCTCTCATTCCCGCTTGAAGTTAAAGAAACAAAAGATGAATATCTGGCGTATGCAAACCTCGAATCCTATGACCAGAACCAAATTCAGATTGAAGTGCTGGACCGTGCTCTGAAAATTATTGCCTACGCCTCGGAAACGAACCGCTTCACAAATGACAGCACCAACATCAGCCAGTACAAGCAAGCGAACAAGCGGGTTGAACGCCTCGTTCCGCTTCCCTTTTCCGTTAAACAAGAGGACGTCCGTGCCACATTCGGAAACGGTGTATTAAAAATCAGGGTGCACAAACGAAAGCCTTCTGCCAACCTTATTGAAATTCAGCCTGAAACGGAAGAGTAAAGCCTGCAAAAAAACGCAGGCTTTTTGTTTTAAAATAAGAGCTTCATAGTTAAATATCTTGTACACAAATACTAATTCTACATATGCTAAAAGGAACAAAAATCTTACCAGATAGGAACGATGATATGCGACAGCAAAATCCTTATGGATACGGTCAGTATCCTCCATATGGCTATCCCCTGGGAATGGGGTATGGGCAGCCGGGCGTTGGTTACGGCCAGCAAGGATTCCCCGGCTACCCCGGCCAAGCTTACGGACAAGGTGGTTATCCCGGAGCGGGTTATACCGGGTCAGTTCCAGGCTTTGGCCAGGGAGTGATTGGGGGATATCCGCAAAATCCCGGCTATCCACAGCAACAGCAGTACACTAAGCCGTCCCAAAGCGGCGGGGGCTGCGGCTGCGGAGGCCGATAAATGAGAAACCATCCGGGAACCGTTTCCCGGATGGTTTTTACATAGGAGAGGACATCTGGATGTTTTGCTTCAACCAGTTTTCTGTGAAGTCAACCAGCTTCTTTTGTTTCATCAGCCGGCAGGTTGCGGAGCCAGCCCCGGCAATTTTTATCTCTTGTCCATAGTTTTCTTCATATTGTCGGCCAATCTCTTCAAACAACTCTTCCTGATATTCAATTTGTTTATACGTTTTCCATATACGCTGTCCCGATTCAATGACAGGACTTTCTTCTTCCACTTGTTTCTGTCCAGGTACACGGTACTCGGCCAAGTGCATGGACGTGTTGCTGTCATGTCCGACTCCAATAAGGAGAATAGATCCATCGAGGTCGTAAATCCTGGCAATTGGCGAGGATTCGCCCAGTCCGTTATCCAGGGAGTGATTCCCGGTAATCCATTCTTTATCCTTACCCCATGCTGCAAAGGATACCGTAGGGTGATTGCTTCTTATGACTCCCGGAAAGGTCCGGAATACTTCAGCGACGGCCCCCATGAAGTAAGTGGGCGAAATTGCCGGGTCGAATGCCGGCATCTCGGAACGTATGGTTTCCCACCATTCCTTGGGCACAGGAGGGTTTCCCCATCCTGCAGGGTCCGATAGTTCTGCAGAATGCGTCGGCATGATCAAGTTCCCCTCTTCGGTCACCACATCCATTAATGCCTGAACAACGGCAACAGCACCGCCGCACACCCATCCCATTTTACTCAACGATGTATGTACAATGACGGTCATTCCCTTTTGGACACCCAGTTTCTTAAAATTCCGAACCAGCGATGACCTGGTAACCAGTTGCTCTGTATTTATCACGCTTGAACTCCCCCTTCATACGATAAGTATAACTGGCATATATCTCAAACGGAAAGGAGGGATTTGAATGAGCTTGCCTTTTGACGGAAATCAGCATTATCCCAAGCCATCTGTGGAGCAGTTTACTACCTGCGCACCTCAGCCTTACTGCGCCGGGCTCGGAGACATCGCTCCCGTGTTCACTGCAGCTTCCTTTCAAGACGGCGAAATCAAAGATGTCCGGCTCGAAGATTACCGCGGCCGCTGGGTGGTCCTCTTTTTTTATGGCAGTGATTTCACGTTTGTCTGACCGACAGAATTAGCGGCGGTCGCCGCTTTATATGAAGAATTCAAGAAACTGAACACCGAGGTGCTCGGCATCAGTACAGACAGTGTCTTTTCCCATAAAGTGTTTAAAGATGTATCTCCCCTGGCCGGCAAGGTGCAATACCCGCTTGTAAGTGACCGGAATCATATGATCAGCAGGGCCTACCGGGTTCTTGATGTATTCAGCGGGGCATCCGGCCGGGCTACCATTATTGTAGGGCCCGATGGCTTTATCGCGAGCAAACTCATCTATCCTTCTGAAGTGGGCCGAAATGCATATGAAATCCTGCGGCTCGTTCAAGCCCTCCAATTTGGCGAACAATCACAATCAGGCGTTCCCGCCAACTGGCTTCCCGGCATGCCCGGCCTCAACATGGATACCGAGAACATCGGGAGATTCTAGTCATTTGGAACGGAAATCAGAGCTTTTTCGTTCTTTTTGCGGGTCCCAACAGGTGCGATTTCAGCAATACAAGCGGGTTTTGAAGTTTTACTGTCCTAATCGAGGACGTTACTGGCCGAAATGAGGATTTTACTGGTCAAAATCAAAAACCTACTGGCCAAACAGTTATTATGTTAACTAATAGAGCCGTCCAGAGGACGGCTCTATCGTTACTTCAATCGGTAAACGCTGACTTCATATGGCTTGAGTTTAATCTGGTTTATACGTTCTTCCGCACGAACTTCATAGTTGCTGATGTCATTTTGGAGTAAACGTTTACGTAACCTTGTTAAAATAAAGAGCAAACCTTGGTTTACTCTGTTTCTTCCTTTTCAATCACTTTGACGGTTTCTCTTTCCACGATATGGTGTGGCATAAAAACACTCTGCTGTTCCCCTGTTTCTCGGTCCAGAAGCATTTTTACCGCGTTTTTTCCCATTTCGTAGAGCGGCTGCCCCACTGTTGTGAGCGGTGGAATCGCCATTTCCGCCACCTTCGTATTGTCGTAGCCGATAATGGAGATTTGGTCAGGCACCCGGATCGACATTCTGTACAGATAGGACAGAGCACCTGCAGCCATTTCATCACTGGAACAAAAAATGGCGGTAAGGCCCTCAGTTTGTTTCAGCAGTTCCTTTGCGGCAGTTATCCCGCTTTCAAATCCGAAATCACCGAAAGCGATCTTTCTCCTGTCGACCGGGATGCCTTTTTCCTTAAGGGCCCGTTTATATCCTTCAATTCTGGGTAATGTGGCGATGGGATCCCCTTTTGTCCCGGCAATCATCCCAATGGAACGATGGCCTCTCTCAAGTAGATAGGTGACGCCATCGAACACCGCTTTCTTGTCATCCACTTTTATAAAAGGAACGTCATACTTGGACTTAGTTGATACGAGAACGACAGGAAGATTCATGGCAATGATGGCATTATAGTATTCTTCCTTAAAAAATTCACTGACAAAAACGATGCCGTCCACTTGCTTTTCGCGGAGAGCCTGCAAATATTTCATTGTTCGCTTTCCATCTTTATCCGTATTGCAGACCATTACACTGTAATCCAGCTCATGTGCCATATCTTCAATCCCGCTGAGAACAACCGATGCAAAGGTATCAGAAACGGCTGGCAGCAGCACACCCAATGTTTTTGTCTTTTTGTTGATCAAGCCCCGTGCTATCGCATTTGGCTGATATCCCATTTCCGCAATAACATCTAGAACCTTTTCTTTTGTTTTCTCTGAATAGCCCGGCAGATTGTTCAGAATCCTGGAAACAGTAGCCACTGAGACATTGGCCTTTTTGGCCACATCCTTGATCGTGTAGGACAATTCAAGCCCTTCTTTCTCTACGTAAACGTTTTCGTAACTTTGTAAAATCAATATACCACCATATGTAAGCATTTTCAACACCAAAAAAACAACCCTTTTACAGGTTGTTCCGGTCCATGCCCCTCCACTCGTTATATAAAGAGGCAGCATAAAATTCTATGTTTTCTATGAGATGCGGTGTCTTTAATTCCTGCAGCCCATAAAGATAGGCAATAAAGGTTTGAACGCGGTCCATAAAAACAGACAACCTATTCCTTTGAGGTAAATCCCGGCACTGGACGGACACTTGCCGGATGTTCTCTTCTAATCGCAAGCACCAGACCAGTAACGAGGAGACATAATCATCATAGGTGATCATCCGTTTTGCTGTTCTGTTTCAGGCTGGCTTTGAATAGGAGTATACGTCTTTTCATAGGAGGTTTTTGTCTTCCACTTTTCCTTGACCTCGATATTGGGAGGAAGGATATATTCGGAGGTTGCCTCCTGGTCACCAAACATTAATTGATAATAATATTTGCACATCTCGGCATGGTACTGATAATGCTGATAATAATATTCCATTTCATTCTGAGGGTTTGTCATCTACTGCCAAAGGCTCCTTTCCCTGCAGCTTTGGTATCCAGTACATTGTATGTCCAGACCTTGCCGTTTTGCTTATGTTATCGCCTATGAAGCCCCTATTTCCTTGCCTTCTGATACCACGCCCCGCAAAAAAAAAGCCATGATGTGCCTGCCAGCAATCCCCCCATAATATCACTTGGAAAGTGTGCTCCAAGATACACCATGCTAAACCCGATCAACAGGATGATGGCTGCGGTTAACAGTGCCAGTTTCATCAGCAAAAAATCGGACATCTTCTTGTTCATCCATATCAACATGCCGATTCCTCCATAGAAGGCGACAGCCAGCATCGTATGCCGGCTGGGATAGCCAAAACTGTTTTCCTGGAGAAGCATACCGAATGATGGTCTTGGACGGTGAAAATAGTTCTTCAGTAAGCCGTTTATTACATACGCTCCCCATACCGAAGAAAATAGGAAGACTACGTCATATAGTCTTTTAAACAGAATAAGATAAAGCCCTCCGGCAGCCAAGATTGGGAATAACGTATTTTTGGAGCCAAGCTGCTGGATAAAGGTAAAAACGGATGTGCATTCCGGCGTACGATGGCTGTATACCGCCAGTAACTGATGATGATCTGTATCTTTTACAAGATTCGAGTGAATGAACAAGGAAAAAGCAAGGAAAGCTGCACCAGATAACAATCCGCCCCAAAAAAACCAAAAAGAAACTGAATACCCTTTTTTCACTGCTTTCTCCCCTTTGCCATTTCCGCAAACAATCGAAAGGAGTGTCCCAGTATATCAGGGTGATATTGTTTGAACAAGTTTTCTTTCACCTGGTCATGAACCAGAATTCCAAGCAATTTAAAATATGAAAATTCGGTCGGATGGTCAAAATGCCGATAGCACCAGCTCTCCATCCTTCTTGGAAAAGCCAGGAAAGAGAACAAATGTCTCCACTCCGGATAGGACAAAGGTTCACTTGCCCCCCGGTGATACCCCTTGATCAAGCGGTGCATCACAGAAGGATTCCATTGGTGTGACGGCGCAAAATAATGAATAAATGAAGCAAGATCATACGTCCGTTCTGCAAATAACAGGGACTCTACATCAATCAGGTAGACTTCCCCCTCCGTATTCAGCAGTATATTCCTCTGATGCAGACTGCCGTGTGACAGAACTCCTTTGACCCTTGCATGGTCTGTTTGACCTTGATCCAGGTATGAAAAAGACAGCCGGCACCTCATTTCCAGACGGTCGAGCATCCACGGTTCCATGGTCCACTCGGGCACAGCCTCATAACCGGATTTCCATCTTTGTATATCTTGATGTATCCGGTTCAATTTCTCAGCACGTTTACCAAATTCCATACGAAAGCTGTCTGCTGGCGGAGCCGCCCCTTCTGCTGCCTGATGAAAACGGGCCAGAGCCGATCCAATCCGTTCAATCAATGGCAGATCAGCAAAAAGAATATCTTTTCCTTTTACCCACTCCTCCATATAATAAAGTTCGTTATTATGTTCAAAATAAACTTGTCCGTTTTTGCAGGGCAGAACACTTGGTATAAATGGAAAACCGTTTTGCTTGATCCATTCGATGCATTGAGAAACAAACGGCAAGTCGTTGAGTTCATTTGCGTTTTTAAATCCGAAAATCCCCCCGTTTGTATACACCTTCGGGATGGAGAGGATACGCTCAACGGAGTGCACGTTTAGTCCATAGTTTGTATTGATTAAAGAGGACAGGACGGCATTAGATAAAAAAACCTTTTGGCCCCGGACCTGTTTCATAAGTTCCGCCTTCTTTCTCGCACATTGTCTGTCTGTTGCCGATCATTTCATCATATGAAATAAACATCGACCCCATAACTAAAAAAACATCCGGAGAAATTCCGGATGCTTCCTAGGATGCCTTTGATACCGCTGATAATTTTGTTTTTTTCATGCCGAGCCCAATTCCGCTGTATGCGTAAATCAAAGTAAACAGCGGAGAAAGGTAAAGCAAGAAGGCATATGGAATATAATCGAGTGCTGAAACTCCAAGCGTAGCGGCAAAGAAGGCGCCACTCACACTCCATGGAACAAGTGGGTTAATCAGTGTTCCGGCATCTTCCATCGTTCTTGAAAGGTTCTTCAGCGGTACTCCGTTCTTTTCAAAATGCTTCTTAAACGCCTGTCCGGGAAGCAAGATGGAAAGGTACATTTCCCCTGTGAGAAGATTGATCCCCAAACCGGCTGCTGCTGTGGCTGCAATCAAATGCCCAGTTTTCTTGAGCAGTTTTTCCACTGAACCCAACAGGACATCGATGACGCCAAGCTCATGAAGAAGACCGCCAAGAGAAAGAGCAATGATAATGAGTGCAACCGACCACATCATCGGAACGAGACCCCCTTTATTCACGATCGCATCGACCGCTTCATTGCCCGTTTTCAGATTCATTCCATTTTCCAATGCATTCATCATCTGAGCTATGGTTATATCCGCATTCAGCATAAAAGCTGTAATTACCGCCGTGATTACGCCGGTAAGAAGCGTAGGCAGTATGGGCAGTCTTCGAAATGCCATCAGCATGACGATCAGTGGAGATATAAGAGTAACCGGAGTGATTTCAAAATGGTCTCCCAGCGTTTTTTTCATCTCAGCCAACTGAGCCAAAGAGGCTCCGGAACCCTGGTGCCCAGCAAAAAAGAAAATAACCGCTGTAATGACAAGCGCAGGCACTGTCGTCCACATCATATGCCGAATGTGTTCAAACAAGTTCACACCTACTGTACCTGAAGCCAGGTTGGTGGAATCTGATAATGGTGACATCTTGTCGCCGAAACAAGCACCACAAATGATCGCACCTGCTGCAAGACCCGGGTTGACGTTCAGTACATGGGCAATCCCCATCAGTGCTACCCCAACCGTGCTGGCCGTGGTAAAGCTGCTTCCTGTAAATGTTGAAACGAGAATGGTAATAAACAAAGCGCTGAGTGCAAACCATTCAGGTTGAATAAAATCCATCCCGTAAAACAGAAGCGTTGGAACAGCTCCGCTTATCATCCAGCTTGCGATGACAAGGCCGATCATCATCAAAAGCAAAAGTGGCTGTATGCCGCTGACCACTCCTGCTATCAGACCGCGTTCAATCTGTTTCCAGTCGGCTCCCCAAAACAGAGCAAAGATGCCTGTCAGCACTACACAAAGAAACAAAGGAATGTGGGGTTCTACTTTTACGAAAACCATACTTGTAAACATGGTGACTACAATGAATAGGAATAACAGGATAACTCCTGGCAATTTTACTTTACTGTTCATGAATGACCTCTCCCTGATGCACATTAAACTTTTATTTCCACTTAAACGCTTAAACGCTTTTATGTGTTGAAGTATTGTAACAATATGTATGATACCGAAATCGATTATTTTTGTCAATCTGAAGCTTCCAACTGGAAAATGATACAAAAAAGGCAGCAGACTGATTGATCAGCCCTGCTGCCTTTTCATTAGATCACTTCCCGCCGAAGCGTTCCGGCTTTTTCTTTTTTCCTGATGACCAGGTAGTAATAGAGGTAACACCCGATAAAGAACGGAACTCCAAGGTAAAGAGCAAGACGCTGCTCGGGATCAAATGCCATGCTCACAAGAACCCCTGTGTTCAAGGTGGTCGCCAAAATCGGCAAAATGGGATAAAGCGGCACTTTAAATTTCAAGTCCTCTACCTTGCCGCCATTGCGGATATACTTTCTTCTGAACGCCAGCTGTGAAGCAGTGATAGCGATCCAGCCCACTTGCGCTCCAAGTCCTGCAAGCGAAAGCAGCCATACAAAAACGGTTTTCTCCGCTTTGAAGCCTGATAACAGGGACAATAGCGCAACACCGATTGTAATGTACAACGCGTTCATCGGAATGCCGCGCTTGTTGACTTTGGCAAGCTTTGGACTTGCCATACCCTCCTTTGACAAGGAATAGAGCATTCTTGTCGCGGCATAAAGCCCCGAATTAGCGACAGACAGTAAAGCCGTCAGAATAACAAAATTCATTAAATCAGCGGCATAAGGAATTCCAATGCTGTCAAACACCACAACAAACGGGCTTTCCACTTTTCCTGCCTTCTCCATCGGCATCAGGGCTGCCAGCACACCAATGGCGAGCACAAAGAAAAAGAGTGTACGCCATACCGTTTGCTTGATCGAGCGCGGAATGGTTTTTTCCGGATCTTCACTTTCACCCGAAGCAATCCCGATTAATTCGGTACCCTGAAAGGAAAAATTCACAGCGATCATGGTTACAAACAGGGCGGTAAATCCGTTCGGAAACCAGCCTGCAGATAAGAAGTTAGAGAATGCGGGTGCAGAGCTGGCCCCTTTCATATCAATCCATCCGAACATAGCCGCTCCGCCAAGAACGATAAACAGGATAATGGCAATCACTTTAATGCTTGCGAACCAAAATTCAGCTTCTCCAAACGCTTTTGCCGACAGGGCATTCAACGCGAAGAGTACCACGGCAAAAATGAGACTCCACATCCAGAGCTGCGAATGAGGAAACCAGCGCTGCATAAGAGCAGAAGCGGATAAAAACTCCAGCGCCACGGTTACTGCCCAGCCCAGCCAGTACAGCCAGCCCACCGCAAACCCGGTGCCAGGGCCGATAAATTTGGACGTATACGTCTGAAAAGAGCCGGATACCGGCAGGGCGACCGACAGCTCTCCAAGACAAAGCATCGTTAAGTACATGATAAAACCGCCAACCAAATAGGAAAGCACAGCACCTGCAGGACCAGCATCATGAATGGTCATCCCGGAACCCAGAAAGAATCCTGTTCCGATCACTCCACCCAAAGAAATCATAAATAAATGCCGGGCCTTCATGCTGCGCTTCAGTTCGTGATTGTTCTGATTACTGTTCATCTGTTCACCTCTTGTTGTTTTATGTATACGCTTTCATTATCTTATCATTTTCTGTCGAAAAACCAAAAGCTTTTTTCTAATTTTTTTGAACACTTATTAAATAGTCCTGGATCGCCGTGCCGACGGCTGTGAGCTTATGCCGTGCATCGGCTTCGCGGGTGAGATTTTTCGTCAGCACCACTGCGAAAATGATTCTTCCGTTGTACTCAAATATTGCGGCATCATGCTCTGTGCCCTGTAGTTCACCTGTCTTATTGGCAATAATAACTGCTTCTTCGTCCATGCTCCCCGGGAGTTTATGGCGAAACTGCTGATTCCGTAAAATATCCAGCATCATTTTCCTGCTTTCGTTTTGCAGCAGCTTACCGTGATGAATTTCCTTCAAAAGAAGAACCACATCTTTCGCAGACGTGTAATTGTTCTTCCCCGCTTCGATTGCTTTAAAATCCATAAGCTTTCTTTCGAGCAAAGTTTGATCGCATTGAAGTTCCGTAAGCAGTGCGTTGATCCGCTCCCTTCCTGCATGTTCAATCATCACGTTTGCTCCAGTATTGTCCGATACCGTAATCATTAAGGTTAACACATCCAAAACGGTAAGAGAGGCACCCGGCGATAGATGGTTCATTACTCCTGCTCCGCCTACTTTGTCTTTTTGATTAATATGTACAGGCACTGACAGGTCAAGAAGACCCGCTTCCTTCTGCCGGAAGGCTTCGATCAAGATCGGCAGCTTGATCAGGCTCGCCGCCGGAAACACTTTCTCTTCATTTTTACCTATGTATCCTTCCTCAGTTTCAATACAGTACGCAAATTCCCCATTTAGAGGGTCAATAATGCCATTTACCCTGTTTTTCAGCTCGTCTAACGTCATTTCCTGCTCCTTTCATGTGTCCGTCTTCCTAATAGAGTTCTTTATTTGGGTGGCGGACTCCTTTTTGGGTGCGGTTTTTGAAATACCCGCCATAATCCGCTTTTTACCGGCCAAACGCTCGTGATGTCAACAAACTCTCCGACGCCAGCCAACCAGTCCAATCTCCACATCAAAAAAAACGCCCCACGTAACTCAGGGCGCTTTCCCGTCTTGCTATTCATTTTTGCTGTCCGCCCTGTCCTTCACTCTGAATCATGTCGTTTACATCGTTGTCTTCGTTGAAATTCAGCATGTAGGCACAGGCATCCGAACAATCGCCAAACGCGATGACGGCTCCCACTGATTTGGTATTGGCTGTATGACTGTTTTGAATGGTGGTCCCTATATCAAGATTACCGTTCATCGTAACACCGTTCACACTGATTCTGCCGATTTTAAAAGAATAACGCAAATCTGTTCCATCCCTTTTTGTCTTTACCTTCAGTGTATGGCTTGAACAAAAAGCTGCTTGGACAGACTGCCCCATTCGAGAAAAACAGGCGGACAGAAATTACGGCTGGGCGACGATTGGAGCGGATGGATTCGCGATTTGATCCTGGTCGCTGATATCCGGATCGATATTACTGTTTACCATGAAACCGGTGGAAGGTGAAAAGTCACCCAAAGAAACCGTGGAACCGACGGATTTCGTGTTGGCTGTATGACTGTTATGCACTGTTGGACCAATGTCAATGTTACCGTTCATGGTCACACCGTTCGTCTTAATGTTAAAGATGTTAAAGAGGTAGGGCATAAAGTGGCCTCCCTTCATTGAGTAATGACTGGCTTATCGGTTACGTATGGTTTTGGCTCGTAAACGCTGCATCTGTGTTTGCAAATTCATTTTGATCGTGAACATCCGGGTCAAATACCATGTTTTTCATTACCGCATCAGCCGGGGAATGGTCACCTACAGAACTGTTGTCCCCTGTCGATTTGGTATTGGCTGTATGGCTGTTATGGAATGTGGATCCCAAATTCAATGAACTGTTGCTCGCCAGGCTGTTTATTTTTAAATAATAGATATTTACCATGCACCCCATTGCTATCTCCACCTTTAAAAGTGTTAGTGTAGTGTATGATAAATGTCCCTTAAAGGTGAAAACCCCAGAATCTCCCGAGTTACGAAACCGGCTGCTTCCAAAGCGTCTCCCCAAGCGACAAAACCTTCAACCTCGCCTCATCAAGGCTCTGTTTCTCCCACTCTTTTTCAAGCCGCCGAAGGGCTTCCGGTCCGGTATCGTCCGCCAGACGGTAGGCGCCGTAATGCATGGGAATAAAGAGAGAAGCGCCTGTTTCCAGAAACGCTTTAACCGCATCTTCCGGGTTGATATGGGATACCTTCATAAACCATTCCGGTTCATATGCACCGATCGGCATAAGCACCGTATCCGGCTTCAAACGTTCTCCAATCTGCCGAAATCCACGAAAATAACCGGTATCCCCGGCAAAATAAACGCTTTCGCCCGTTTTCAGGTCTTGGATTACCCAGCCTCCCCAATGGGAGGTGTTCATGTCAAAAACGCTCCTGCGCGTCCAGTGCTGGGCAGGAACAAACATAATCTTCAGGCCCCTGTCCACAAACTCCTCCCACCAGTTGGCCTCTGTTACTGCCTGATACCCTTTTTTCCGAAACAAACCTTTAAGTCCGGCAGGCACATAAAAAGAGATTTTTCCTTTTAGCTGTTTGATGCTGTTGAAATCAAGATGGTCATAATGTCCGTGGGAGATAAGAACAAGATCGATTTCCGGCAGCTGCCCGGTGGACAACCCAGGGGCTGTGAGCCGCTTTTGCAATCCCATTTTTGGAGCCCATACAGGGTCTGTCAGGATATTCAGTCCGCCCACCTGCAAAAGAAAGGTTGAATGGCCAATCCATGTAATCGAGTGTTTGCTGCGGTTTTCTTTTAATCTCTGACGCTCTTTATTCGTGCTCTGCTGAATTTGTTGGGTCAAATCCTTTTTATTGCTTCGTCTTTCCCGCTGCCAGCGGAGTAAGTCTTTAAATGTATGTGTATTTTCAATGTCGTCAAGGTTGGCGAACTTCTTCATCGTCCGGATTCCTCCTGTTTGATACGATCCTGGCAAGATTGTAAAAAGCTATTGAAATGTTCTAATAATTATTGTAAGGTATAAAGAACTAATTTTATAGCAATTTGGTTTCTTATCCAGAGAGGTTAAGGGAATGGCCCGTTGACACCTCAGCAACCTTCAGCGATTACGAGCTGAAAAGGTGCTAAGTCCAACAAGTTCGATTGCAGAACTTGAAAGATAAGAAGAATGACATCGAATGTTCAAAGTCTTCTTCTTTAAGAAGGCTTTTTTTATTTTTTTGGGCCACTGGAAGATACCGAACCAACAGGAGGACTCATAATGGGATTATTGAAAGACCTAGAAAGCAAGATTCTGATCGCTGACGGAGCCATGGGAACGCTGCTGTATTCCTATGGAACCGACTGCTGTTTCGAGCAGCTGAATCTGTCTCACCCTGAACAGATCCAGTCGATTCACCAGGCTTATATTCAGGCCGGGGCAAATGTGATCCAGACCAATACGTACAGCGCCAACTATATTAAGCTGCAGCGGTACGGACTGGAGGAGCAGGTAAAAGAATTAAACAGCGCAGCCGTTTCTCTTGCAAAAAAAGCAGCCGGCGGCAATGCGTACGTGCTTGGAACCATTGGGGGTATACGGGGAACCGGCCCCAGTTCTTTGTCTCTTGAAGAAATAAAAAGAAGCTTCAGGGAGCAGCTGTACTGCCTTCTCCTTGAGGGTGTAGACGGGCTTCTTCTGGAAACCTTCTATGATCTGGAGGAACTGGAGGCCGTACTTAAAATCGCCCGAAGCCAGACCGATCTGCCGATCATATCACAGATTTCCCTCCAGGAGGTAGGCATCTTAAACGACAGAACCCCGGTGAATACAGCGATCAAGCGGCTGGAAGAGTTGGGATCCGATGTCGTCGGGCTCAATTGCCGGCTCGGCCCTTTCCACATGATCAAAACCCTGGAGGAAGTAGAAATTCCAAAGCATGCTTTTCTTTCCGCCTATCCCAATGCGAGCCTTCCTTCCTATGCGGATGGCAAGTTTCAATATGAAGGCGATGCGGAGTATTTTAAAAACAGTGCTTCTCTTTTCAGAAATCAGGGTGTCCGTCTGCTTGGCGGCTGCTGTGGAACCACACCGGCCCACATAGAGGCCTTCGCAAAGGAACTGAACGGTCTCTCACCTGTTACCGAAAAAAATGTTCGGCAGCGGCCAGAGCCGATTGCTGTTGCATCATCCGGGCAAAAGCCTCAAATCTCTTTGCCGGAAATACTGCAGGAACGCCGATCGGTCATTGTGGAGCTCGACCCTCCCCGAAAACTGGATACGACGCGATTTTTCGAAGGCGCCAAAGCCCTCAAGGAAGCAGGCGCAGATGCGATTACGCTGGCAGACAACTCTTTGGCATCGCCAAGAATTTGCAACACCTCTCTGTCATCTCTTGCAAAAGCGCAGACCGGTGCCCAGCCCATCGTCCACCTGGCCTGCCGTGACCGGAACATCATCGGTTTGCAGTCCCATTTGATGGGCCTTCACACGCTTGGTCTTCATGACATTCTGGCCATTACCGGTGATCCCGCAAAAGTGGGTGATTTTCCGGGTGCCTCCAGCGTCTATGATGTAACATCGATCGAGTTGATCAAAATGATCAAGCAGTTTAACGAAGGGGTCTCCCTCTCCGGTAAAGACCTCGGAGAGAAAACACATTTTACCGTGGGAGCGGCCTTTAATCCGAATGTGAAAGCACTCGACCGTGCTGTCCAGCGCGCAGAGAAGAAAATAGAAGCCGGTGCAGACTACTTTATCAGCCAGCCTGTTTATTCCGAGGAAAAACTGTTGCAGTTCCATGAGGCGGTAAAAGACCTCCCTGTTCCGGTCTATGTGGGCATTATGCCGCTGACTTCAAGCCGCAATGCCGATTTCCTTCACTATGAAGTGCCCGGCATCAAGCTGAGCGATGAAGTAAGGAACCGGATGGCGGAATTCAAGGATGATCCGTTAGCCGCGGCTCGTGAAGGACTGGCGATTTCAAAGTCATTAATTGATGCAGCCACGGAACTCTTCAATGGCATCTACCTGATCACACCGTTTATGCGCTATGAACTAACCGTTGAATTGACGCAATATGCATATAATATTGCTCCCCAAATCGTAAGGAGGATACAAAATGTCTAACATCACCCTTGAACAACAGCTAAAGAAGAAAATACTGATTATGGACGGGGCGATGGGCACCATTCTCCAGCAAGCCAACCTGACAGCAGACGACTTTGGCGGCGAAGAGCTTGAAGGCTGTAACGAAAATCTGAATTTCACCCGTCCGGATGTGATTCTCGATGTACACCTTCAATATTTGAAAGCCGGAGCCGACATCATTGAAACCAATACGTTCGGAGCTACAGACATCGTCCTTGATGAATATGGCCTCGGATACAAAGCCTACGAAACGAATAAAGTGGCAGCAGAAATTGCACGACAGGCTGTTGAGCAGATCTCGACTCCTGAGTGGCCGCGCTTTGTGGCGGGTTCCATGGGCCCGACTACAAAGACGTTAAGTGTGACTGGCGGAGCCACCTTCGAAGGGCTTACGGCCTCTTATGAGGAGCAGGCACGCGGTCTGATCGACGGAGGAGCAGACTTGCTTCTTTTGGAAACGAGTCAGGATATGCTCAATGTAAAAGCCGCATTTATCGGCATTAAACAAGCGTTTAAATCGACGGGAAAAGAGCTGCCATTCATGGTGTCAGGAACCATTGAGCCCATGGGTACCACGCTTGCCGGCCAGTCGATTGAAGCATTTTACATTTCGCTTGAGCATATGAAGCCGATTGCGGTCGGTTTAAACTGTGCCACCGGACCTGAATTTATGACCGACCATGTTCGTTCCCTTTCTTCACTCGCGCTCTCCGCGGTCAGCTGTTATCCAAACGCCGGACTGCCGGACGAAGACGGGAATTACCATGAAACACCTGAAACGCTGGCAAAGAAAATCAGCGCGTTTGCCGAGGAAGGATGGCTGAACATTGCCGGCGGCTGCTGCGGAACCACTCCGGATCATATCCGGGCAATAGCAGAGGCGATGGAATCCCTGCCTCCGCGACAGCTTCCCGAAAATCATTCACACGTGGTTTCCGGTATCGAACCGCTTATTTACGATGATCCCTCCATGAGGCCGCTCATGGTTGGTGAACGGACGAATGTCATCGGGTCCCGGAAATTCAAGCGTTTGATCGCGGAAGGAAAATTTGAAGAAGCTTCGGAAATCGCACGTGCCCAGGTCAAAAAAGGCGCACACGTAATCGACATCTGTCTGGCAGACCCCGACCGGGATGAACTGGAAGACATGGAGAATTTCATAAAAGAAGCGGTCAAAAAAGTAAAGGTTCCGCTTGTGATTGATTCTACCGACGACCAGGTCATTGAAAAGGCCTTAAAATACTCGCAGGGAAAAGCGATCATCAACTCCATCAACCTAGAGGACGGCGAAGAACGATTTGAAAAAGTGGCGCCGATTGTTTCCCGTTACGGTGCTGCCGTGGTTGTCGGAACCATTGATGAAAAAGGAATGGGTGTAACGACAGAGCGCAAGCTGGAAATCGCCAAGCGCTCCTACGATCTTTTGGTCCATAAATATGGCATTGCCCCAAGCGATATTATTTTTGATCCGCTGGTCTTTCCTGTCGGCACCGGTGATGAGCAATATATCGGCTCCGCAAATGCAACAGTGGAAGGGCTCCGGAAACTGAAAGAACAGCTTCCAGAATGCCAGACCATTCTTGGTATTTCAAACGTATCCTTCGGTCTGCCCCCTGTCGGTCGTGAAATCTTAAATGCGGTATATCTGTATTACTGCACACAGGCCGGGTTGGATTACGCGATTGTGAATACCGAAAAACTCGAACGTTTTGCCTCCATCCCGCAGGCGGAAGTGGAGCTGGCCAAAGCGTTGCTTTTCGAGACCAATGACGAGAATCTTGCGAAATTTACAGAGTTTTACCGCGGCAAGAAAAAAGAGGCAAAAACTCCTGTTGTGGAGCTGCCCCTTGCAGAACGTCTCGCATTTTATGTGGTAGAAGGAACAAAAGAAGGGCTTATCCCGGACCTTGATCTTGCGTTAAAAGAGTACGATGCACCGCTCGATATTATTAACGGCCCCTTAATGGCAGGAATGGAAGAAGTAGGCCGGCTGTTTAACGATAACCAGTTGATTGTGGCGGAGGTCCTGCAGAGTGCCGAAGTCATGAAAGCCGCTGTCGCCCATCTTGAACCCCACATGGAAAAGGGGGGAACGACGAGCACCAAAGGAAAAGTGGTGCTTGCCACAGTGAAAGGTGACGTGCATGACATCGGAAAGAACCTGGTGGACATTATTCTCGGGAACAATGGCTATGAGGTAGTTGACCTCGGCATTAAGGTCGCTCCGCAGGAACTGATCCAGGCCATTCAAAAAGAAAAACCCGATATGATCGGCCTTTCGGGTCTGCTAGTAAAATCAGCTCAGCAGATGGTGCTCACTGCCTCTGATTTAAAAAATTCCGGTATATCTGTGCCAATCCTTGTAGGCGGTGCCGCTTTGACGCGTAAATTCACCGAAAACCGGATTGCCAACGAGTATGAGGGTACCGTTCTTTACGCAAAGGATGCGATGGATGGATTAAGTCTTGCGAACAAACTGCAAAAAGGAGAAACGTTTGAAAAGCCTGAAGTTAAGACACCCATTGAGGAGCCTGAGGATTTCCCTGCCGCAGGAACGGCAGCTTCGACTGCAACCGCGGTAAAAGTCCGACCTTCTGTGGATCAGACGCTAAAGGTTTTTGTGCCTAAAGATACGGAGCGGCATGTATTTAAGTCCTATCCTCTTTCCTCTGTGATTCCGTACATTAATTTACAGATGCTGATGGGTCACCATTTAGGGGTAAAGGGGAAGGTATCGCGGCTGCTCGCTGAAAAAGATGAGCGTGCACTGGAAGTTAAGGAAATAGTGGATCAGCTTTTGAAGGAAAGCCAGGAAAACCACTTGATTGCTCCGGCCGCGCTTTATCGGTTTTTCCCTGCACAGTCTGAGGACGAGAAATTATATATTTACGATCCGAATGATACATCCCGGATCATTGAGACCTTTGAATTTCCGCGCCAGAGCCGAAGCCCGCATCTCTGTTTGGCCGATTACGCAAAGCCGGTAGAGAGCGGTGAGATGGATTATGTCGGATTCTTCGCTGTTACTGCGGGCAGCGGCATTCGTGAACGTGCGCAGCAGCTCAAAGCAGAGGGCCGTTTCCTCGAAAGCTTTGCCCTTCAGTCCCTGGCCCTTGAAACAGCGGAAGGGCTGGCCGAGCTGGTGCACAGGCAAATGCGTGATAAATGGGGATTCCCGGATCCTGTCAGCATGTCCATGCAGGACCGCTTCTCCGCCAGATACCAAGGACAGCGCTTCTCATTCGGCTACCCTGCCTGCCCGGACCTTGAGGATCAGGCAAAGCTGTTTAAACTCCTTGAGCCTGAGGAAATCGGCATCCAGCTGACCGAGGGCTTTATGATGGAACCGGAAGCCTCGGTTACCGCCCTTGTATTTTCCCACCCACAGGCCCGGTACTTCAACGTACTGGTATAAAAAAAACCAGGAAGAAGATTTCTCTTCTTTCCTGGTTATTTAATGTCCGTGATGCGCATGATCTGGGTCGTCCCAGCCTGAGCCTGATCCGGACTGAGCTTTTCAACGGTACCCGCTTTCTCGCCATTTGTAATGATAACGGGTGTAACGGTGCTTTTCGCTTTTTCTTTTACGAGGTCCACGTTAAAGGAAATCAATGGCTGGCCTGTTCGTACACGGTCTCCCTCTTTTACAAGCGAAGTAAAGCCCTCCCCTTTCATCATTACGGTTTCAAGACCAATGTGAATGAGGATTTCAAGACCTGATTTAGTTTTAATTCCCACCGCATGCTTGGTCGGGAATACTTGGAGCACTTCGCCATCGACCGGGGACATCAACTCACCGTCTTCAGGAACAACGGCAACGCCGTCACCCATCATTTTTTCTGAAAAAACGGGGTCAGGCACTTCTTCAAGAGGAATAATTCTGCCATTTAACGGTGAAACCACAATTTCTTCAGTGAGTGTTTCTTGATCTTTTTTTCCAAATAACTTTCGCAGCATAAGAACACCTTCCTCGTTTTATTTTTATTTATTAAGTAAACCATAACTCAGAGGCTGGGAGCAAAGAAATAATGTCTGCTACTACTTTTCACGTTTTCCCGGCAAACTAAACAACGATCGGGCAAAAAGCATCCAAGAAGGCCATAGGCTTTGTCTCGGATCAGATCATTGCTATAATAAAATTTATCGATCATCATAAAAAAAGGCATAAAAGGAGATTGGACAATGAGTATGTATAAAGCATTAACCATTGCCGGTTCCGATACTAGCGGCGGAGCAGGCATTCAGGCGGACTTAAAAACCTTTCAGGAGCTGGGTGTATACGGCATGACAGCTATTAATGTTGTTGTGGCCCAGGATCCTAAGCGGGACTGGTTCCATGAAGTCTTTTTGCTCCCTCTTGATTTGTTCAAGGCCCAGCTCGAAACCGTTCTTGCAGGAATTGGTGTGGACGCAGTGAAAACGGGAATGCTTGCTTCTGTTGATGTCATTAAAGCAACAGCTGAAGTGATCGACAAGTACGAATTGAAAAACGTAGTGGTTGATCCTGTTATGGTCTGCAAAGGAGCAGAACCGCTTCAGCCCGAGCTCGCCGATACGCTTCAAAACGTTCTTGTGCCGCGCGCTACGGTCGTGACACCAAACTTGTTTGAGGCAGCCCACCTGGCAGGCATGCCCCCCATCACGACGGTTGAAGAAATGAAGGAAGCCGCACAAAAGATTCAGTCTGCAGGTGCCAAGTATGTCATCGTAAAAGGCGGCGGCAAACTCGTACACGAAAAAGCGGTGGATGTGGTATTTGACGGAGAAACGTTCGAAGTTCTTGAATCCGACCGAATTGATACCACTTACACACATGGCGCAGGCTGTACGTACTCTTCCGCTGTAGCGGCAGAGCTGGCGAAAGGAAAATCGGTAAAAGAAGCCATTTCTGTAGCCAAGGACTTTATTACAGAAGCGATCCGTCATTCATTTCCTCTGAACGAGTATGTCGGCCCAACGGATCACAGCGCTTACCGTAACTCCAAAAATGTATAATGTGTACACGAGCAGACTCCGGTCTGCTCTTTTTTGATGGGCTTTCCACGAATAAAAAATACCGTGCATTGGGACGCTAACCATTATACTTACAAGAAAAGGTGGGGTAACCATGGGCAGAGGCAACAGCCATAAACAACCGGCACGTGACAAAAATAAAGCAAAGCTTCCTCAAACACCGAAATACGAAATCGTTCATGACAATCAGGAAGCTGAGCTGGCAGAGGAACTGACTTCTCAATATGAACTAACATCGCCTCCGGGCTTCGAGCCGACAGAAGTGGTTCGTAAGGATGAAGGGAATAAATAAAAGGGTGAAAAGAGGAATTAAGCTTAACGAATTCCTCTTTTTTATGGGCAAAAACCCCTGTGGCGGTCAGGCAGTTTATTTAACGCTTTGGCAATAGTTCAAGTATAATGATTGAAAAGAAGCATATTGAGGAGGGAAAACCTTGCAGCCGATCACACTAGATACGGTTCAAAACGAGATCGACAAGTTTTTGAATCAGGATGTCTACCTACATTTGGAAACAACAAACGGAGCATACGCTTCTCACTTTAATCAGTCGTTCTTTTCAGTGGGCGCTTATATACGAAATGCAAAAGTGAATTTTGAGCGGGGAATTATCACAGGAGACAAAGCTCCTTACCGTGCTGGATTAAAAATTGAACTGGGATGGGTTTACGCTGAGGGCCTGACGCATTGGGAAGTAAACGAGGACGGACAGCTTTTGCTTGCCGGACATGATGCAGAAGGGAAACTGGCTGTTGCACTTCAGCTTAGCCCCCATCCGTTTGAATAGGAGGTTACCATATGTCACATGAACATGTTTTAGTCGTATTTCCGCACCCCGATGATGAAGCATTCGGGGTATCCGGCACCATCGCCATGAATACCGAAAAAGGAGTGCCTGTCACTTATGTGTGCCTCACTTTAGGAGAAATGGGCCGCAACATGGGGAATCCCCCCTTTGCCACTCGAGAATCCCTGCCGAAAATCAGAAAAAAAGAACTGCAGGCAGCTGCCGATTCACTGAACATTCAAGACCTCAGAATGTGGGGCTTGCGTGATAAAACCGTAGAGTTTGAGGATCCCAAAACATTAACGGCCAGGATCGGCAATGTGATTGATGAGCTGAAGCCTACATTGATCATTACCTTCTACCCCGGCTACAGTGTGCATCCGGATCATGAAGCAACAGGCCGGGCCGTTATCCGGGCAGTGGAACAGCTGCCGGAAGACCGGCGTCCCACTGTTCATTGCGTGGCATTCTCCAATGACTGCTACGAGATGCTTGGTGAACCTGATGTGGTCAATGATGTGAGCTCCGTATCACACCAAAAGCTTGAAGCAATCAAAGCCCACCGTTCGCAGACCGAATGGATCATCGCGGCGATGGCTGAAGAAAATCCGGAAAAAGTACCGGAAGTGCTCAAGCGGATCAACAAAGAGCAATTCTGGACCTATAAATTTTAACAGGCAATAAGCTGGCTTCTATGGGGCCAGCTTTTTTTATGCGACCAATCGGTAAAAACAAAAGCCCCCATATAACTGGGAGCGGTTAAAATTTTTTATGAATTTTATCTCTGTACGCTCCAAATGCAGAAGAACTGGACATCTTTCGCTTTTCCATCAACGAATTAAACCGCAGTGACTTCTCGGTCCATTTCTTTTTGAGCGTTTCTTTTTCCTCAGGGTCCTGGCAAAGGTCAATCAGATCCTGAATCGACATCATTTCTTTTTTCAACTGCACTTCTTCAGGAACATATCCTGCATTTTTCAGGATCTTGTAGCCCATTCTCAGTTCCTGGGGAACGGTGGAGAGATCTTCGAGTTCAAGCGGCTTCCCTTTCCCCGGCAAATGGTCCAAGTCTCCCTTTTGAATCGCATCCTTAATGCGCTGCTCAGCCATCATAAAGGCAAAATCCACACGCCAACTCCCCTTTCCAAAGAGTATTTACCACATTTTATTATACTACATCGTACTATTTTTTACTTAGCCGCATAAAGATGAAGTAAAAACCGAGGGGGTAAATGGATGGATTTAAAAGTGGGACAAGTTACCGAAGAGATGGTGTCACGTTTTCACGAGCTGAATCAGCTCTCGAAAGCCATTGATGCCGAACTTTCCGAGTTAAAAACCAAATTCAATGCTCATTTTGATTCTGTTCTTGGACAAAGCGAAAAGGGCGAAATTCGGTACGGAAACTATAAGCTGCAGCGGCAAATCCGCAAATCTGAAAGCTTTCATAACAATAAAACCGTTCAAAAGCTGGAAGAACTGAATCTTCAGGATTGCATTATCACAACCAAACAGCCAGATAAGCAAAAAATTGAAGCCGCCCTGACTCTCGGTCTGATCCCCTATGGAGAATTAGATGAGTGTGTACAGCGTAAAATCACGCCAGTCATTGTTGTAAAAGAAACGCCGACCGTTAAGTAAGAGCCCGGGATACGGGCTCTTATCTCCTAAATGACGTTAGCACCATGTCCCATCTACTAACCGGATGCGATCTCCGACAATATGTACCTCGTAAAACGGATGGGTATGATAATAAGCCAGCGTGAATAAAAGTCTTCTACTGCAGTCGCCAATTGACACATCTCCCCTTTTGCCGATCATTTTTCCATTATACCTGAAATTTATCTTTAACTTTTTTAAAGAGAGATGAATAGATTCATAGATTAGGGCAATACTGGTTGTAAATAAGCTTAAGGGGATGAGCTGAATGAACGTATATGAATACACAGTGATGAATGTTGTGATGGCTTTTGAGGAGAAAGACTTGAATATCATAGATGAACATTTGATGAAAGTTGCCTATAAAGTGGCAGATGATTTTACGAAAGAGCAAATTTCGGTTTCCTTGATCACCGCCATCGTGATGGATATTATGCCTGGCATTATACATATTGAAGCCGGCCCCCATGACTGGCAATTCGACCTCGACGGCAACTATATCGGAAATGGGATGTTCAACGATGTTTCCGTAGAGCTGGTGGGAATGGTTTAAAATATCGTCCATTGGCACATAATCTTTATGAAACGATATTCCAACCAAAGAAAGGATACTCCATTATGTCTCGCGGAAAAGAATTTGAACATAAGAAAAAAGGGCACCCGGGTAATTTTCCTGAAGGAAGCACAACTCCTGACCAAGGGAAAGAAAAAGCGGAAGTGGATTCGTATATCGTAACAAACGAAGCCTTCAAGAATCGAAAAGAAGAAGAATAACGATCAACCGCCGGCCAGATGCCGGCGGTTTTTTATGTTGCAAAAAAGGTTCGCAGTTTTTCATGCAGCGCTTCCTTTCTTTCCCTCAACTGCCGGTGCCGGTGGCCATTAGCCCCTGAAGGATGGGGAAAACCAAGCAAGCACTGTGACTCTTCAACCTTTCCTGCCCCGATAAAAATCCGAAGAACGTCTTCTACCGCTTTTCCGAGCGGAATGATCAATGGGCGTTCAAGCGGCAGGATATCTGTTTCTAATGTCTTTCTGGCATAGTTCATTAAAAACGGGCTTTTCTGGATGGGCGGATGGTACCCTGTATAATTTTTGCCGTTTGCAAACACAGGATATTTAATGAACGAAACGGTATGCAGCAACTGCCGCTCTTCTCCAAAAAGAGCAGCAGCGTCAGGAAAATCAAGAAATGAGGGAAGTCCGAGTTCGTCCAGCATCTGAATCAGATGGGTTCTCATGCTTCCTGAAAACTGGGCAGCTTTTTTTGCCGCTGTTACAATTTCTGCTGTGTCCTTCTTTTCTTCAAGAAGCCTTCTTGCTGTCCGGAAGGCGATTTCCATTTGCACCCACCCGGGAGTAATTCCAATAATCATGATTCTTCCGTTTTCATTCACCACTTCATTATGCGGAGAGTAAAACATTTCAAGGTGACCGCTTTTTTCCATCAGGAATGTGGAAGTCAACAAGTCTTCCTTACTGTATCGCTCTTTTACGGGCAAGGATAGGATCGCCCTTTGGTAGTGATCAAATAACCTCATTTGCCTCTCCTTTTATCCATCAATTTTTACCAGTATACCCGTTCTTTCTCTGGTTTTATTTTTACCATTCGTGGAAAAGGAATGATAGAGATTCTGTTCACAAAATTTGTAAGGAGGATTGTGATGAACATTCTATTTGATCTGGTTATTGCTTTACTTATCATTATTGGTATCATGCTTCTGGTTCCTCTTGTCTTCTTCATTTATTTATACATAAAAGACGACCGCCAAAAGCAGCATTCCATCCTTAGAAACTTCCCGGTGCTCGGGAAAGTCAGGTACTTCACAGAAAAGATAGGGCCGGAGCTCAGGCAATATCTGTATAACAATGACAATGAAGGAAAGCCTTTTTCACGCAAGGAATTTCAGGATGTTGTGAAGTCTGGAAAGTACAAAGACAGGCTGGTGGGCTTTGGTTCTCTAAGGGATTTCGGTGATGAGGGATTTTATATCCGCAATACCTTATTTCCTAAATTGAGAACCGAACTAAAAGTGGATAATGAGCCCAAGATCAGAACCAGAATTTATGTCGAGGAAGGTGATAACTTATTCTCCCGAAAAGAGCGCAGCGAGGAACGCCTTATTAACCCGGTATTTCTTACGGATGACAATGCCGTGATTCTTGGAGAACATACTTGCCGGCACCCGTTTAAGCTGAAAGGACTGATCGGCCAATCCGGCATGAGCTATGGCGCTCTCGGTGAAAACGCAATTACCGCTTTATCCAAAGGACTGGCCATGGCCGGAGGAACGTGGATGAATACTGGTGAAGGCGGACTGTCCCAATATCACCTTGCAGGCAAAACGGACATTATCTTTCAAATCGGTCCGGGTCTCTTTGGAGTAAGAAACCTGAATGGAGAATTTTCATGGGAAGCGTTTAAGAAAAAAAGTGAAATGGAACAGATCAAAGCGTTTGAACTCAAGCTTGCACAGGGGGCAAAAACACGCGGCGGCCATGTAGAGGGTGAAAAAGTGACCGAAGAAATCGCAAAAATACGTCTGGTGGAACCAGGAAAAACGATTAACAGCCCCAACCGCTTTAAAGAGTTCGACTCTCCGGCATCCCTTATTCACTTTGTCGAAGAATTAAGAAAAGTGTCCGGGAAACCCATTGGCATTAAAATTGTAGTAGGCGACCTGGATGCATTGGAAGAATTAGTGGCCTATATGAAAGAAAGCGGAGAAGGTCCTGATTTTATTACGGTTGATGGCGGTGAAGGCGGAACCGGAGCCACTTTCCAAGAACTGGCCGATACTGTCGGACTGCCGATCCAGTCCGCCCTTCCTATTGTCGATGAAATGCTCAAAGAATACGGCATACGAGACAGGGTCAAGCTCATTGCTTCAGGCAGGTTGATTACCCCTGACAAAATCGCCATTGCGCTGGCTATGGGCGCAGACCTGGTCAACATTGCCCGCGGATTCATGATCAGCGTGGGCTGCATCATGGCCCAGGTTTGCCATACGAATAACTGCCCTGTCGGGGTGGCAACCACCAACAAAAAGCTGCAGGACGGACTCATCGTCGATGAAAAGCAATACAGGGTCTGCAACTATCTGGTTTCGCTGAGGGAAGGTTTATTTAACCTTGCTGCAGCTGCAGGAATTGACTCCCCAACCAAGTTTGAACGAAAGCATATCGTTCATAAAGATAAGCTCGGCCGTGTGTTCCCGCTGGATGAAATTTTACACGCTGCAAAAAGAACCCAGCATCAAGAACATTAATAGTAAAAAAGGCAGCTCATCGCTGTCTTTTTTTTTGCAATTGTATCTCCGCCTATTTACAATTCCTTATTATTTGTATAGTATTTAGATAAACATCTAAATACTTTTTCTTCCAGAAAGGAGAGTTGCTGTGAACGAGGTGTTTAAGGCGTTAGCCGATCCCACCCGGCGCCAGATCCTGGATCTTCTCAAAAACAGGGATATGACAGCAGGTGAAATCGCTGATCATTTTCAAATGACTAAACCGACGATCTCCCATCATTTGAACACGCTCAAAAAAACAGAGCTTATCCAGGATGAAAAGCGAGGACAGTATGTTATCTATTCCATCAACACCACCGTGTTCCAAGACGTAATGAATTGGTTCTTCGGTGTTATGCAAAGCAATCCTATTCATAAAGGAGAGAATGAAAAATGAAAAAACATGCCTTTCCCATTTTAATCATTCTTGCTGCAGCAGCTATTTGGCTCGTATTCTATTCGCAGCTTCCTTCCCAATTGCCCATCCATTGGGGCCCGAACGGCGAGGCTGATGGATATGCCGCCAAATTTTCAGCCATGGCCATAAGCCTCGGGCTCTTGATTTTTGTTTATCTGACTCTTTACTTTTTACCGAGAATTGATCCAAAGCGAGAGAACTACAAAAAATTTTCCCGCAGCTATTTCGCCATTAATTATTGCCTGATGGCCCTGTTTTTTGTCATTAATCTCATGATTATTGGTTCAGGACTCGGGTACTCCCCTTCCATGAAACTCATTATGCCGATCATACTCGGCTTTCTGTTTATTATTCTTGGAAACTATATGCAGCAGGTCAAACAAAACTGGTTCTTTGGGATTAAAACCCCCTGGACCCTTTCGGATGAAGAAGTTTGGAAGAAGACCCACCGGTTCAGTGCCAAGCTCTTTTTCGCAACGGGAATCATTATTATCCTTTCGTTGCTTGCTCCCTCCGAATGGAGAAGCTATTTGATCTTTCCTGTAATCGTCGTTTCGTCTCTTTTGTCTATTGCTTCATCTTACTACTTTTTCAAAAAAAATCAGAACTACACCAATAACCTGTAACATTGCTCACATTCCAAACTTTTTGAATCGCTCCCTTTTGGGTACATTGAATATTGAATTCTTAAAAATGGGAGCGTGCCGTATGAGCATTCGAAAAAAGATATCAGAGCAGTTTGAAAAACCGGAGGGATTGCTTGGCAAGCTTGCCGGTAAAATCATGTCCAATGAAAACAAAGAATTAAACGAAAAAACGATTTCCATGCTAAAGCCCAAAAACGATGACGATCTGCTTGAAGTGGGTTTCGGCCCCGGCGTTGGCATTGAATATGTGTGCAGCACCTACCCTTCCTGCCATGTTGTTGGTTTTGACGTCTCAGAGGAAATGAAAAAACAGGCCGCCGCACGAAATGAGGAATATATCAATGAAGGACGCGTGCAACTGTTTCACGGTCCCATTGCCTCGGCTGAGAAATCCATGCAGTTTGACGGTGTCTATTCCGTCAACTCGATCCTTATTTGGAAAGATCCCATTGCCGACCTTACAACGATCCAGCAGTTAATGAAGCCCGGAGCACGCATCGCCATAACCCTTCAGCCTCATGAAAAAGGTGCAGATGATGAAACAACAGAAGAAATCAGCAAGATCATTGCATTGTATTTAAAAGAAGCCAACTTTGAACAAATCACTGAGACCATTTTGGACTTAAAGCCCGTGGATGCGGTGATTGTTACGGCAGTCAATCCAGTCTAAAAAAGTTTTAAAATTTATTGTAAATCATGTTTTAATTCTGGATGAGCGGGAAAACAAACTATGCAACACTATATCAACCATATGGAGGGAATTGTGATGAGTAAGAACAATCGTTCCGAAACATCCAATGAGCCAAGAGATGGACCGAAATAGTGAATGCATGACAGAAATAAAGTAACAAAAAGCAAGAAGAATTTAGCCACACCGTTTTATGATTCAAAAAGTCAGCTCTATGTAAGATGCATTGCGCATTACTAAGTCATATACTGGAGGGTTTGCAATGGGTAAGAACGTTTACAGTTCCGAGACATGCAATGATCCAAGAGATGGACCTAGTAGTACTTGTAAGTGTGTAAGAGCGATTTAAGCAAATGATTAAAAGGAAGTAAAGCAAGTAAAAGCATTGTACGGATGAAAGACGTGTGCAACTTTTTACGAAAATCGAATAAACACTATTCAGACCCAAATTGGAGTGATTTGTCATGGAGCGGAATGAATAGGTTCCGAACCTTGCGAAGAACTAAAAGATGGATCTAATGGTGGAAATGTGAAAGAAATGTAAGTTTGTAGGACGAATGGAACGCAAGAAACCACGTACGTTGAAGAAGAAGCATTAAGATTGAAGGAGTCTTGGTCCCAAGGCTCCTTTTTTTGTGTCAAAAAACCCCTTTCAACACGAAAGGGGTTTTCTCTTAAAATGATTTTTTTTCCTCAATCTCCAGCTTCGAATCATACACAAGCACCCTGCTCGGTGAATCTTCTTTTGCCAGCCTTTCCGCTTCGGCAATCGCTTCTGCGCGGCTTGGATAGGTTTCTGTAGGCGCCACATCCTGAATTTTTACAATCCAGCCATTGACTCCTTTATCAGGTACTACACTGTAGTCATTCATATTGGCAATCCTCCTTTGGCTTGGTACAGTAAAAGTTTCCCATCCTCCCTGTCAATCAAACATTATTTGAAAAATCCTTCTGAAACATTGAGTTTCCCCCGCCAAACGTACTATAATCAAATGGTGAATCGTAACAAACAAGAAAAGGTGCATATAGATGAGTGTATTAGCAGTAAAAGATTTGAGCCACGGTTTTGGTGACCGTGCCATTTTTAATAACGTTTCCTTTCGTCTTTTAAAAGGAGAGCATGTAGGTTTAATTGGAGCAAACGGTGAAGGTAAATCAACCTTCATGAACATTATTACCGGCAAACTTCAGCCAGATGAAGGCAAGGTGGAATGGGCCAGAAAGGTCCGCGTTGGATACCTTGACCAGCATACTGTCCTTGAGCAGGGCATGAGCATTCGTGATGTTCTCAAAAGCGCGTTCCAGTATCTGTTTGATGTTGAAGCGGAAATGAACGGCATGTATGAAAAAATGGGAGAAGCGACTCCCGAAGAGCTTGAAAAACTTCTTGAGGATGTCGGTGTTCTTCAGGATACACTGACCAACAATGACTTTTATGTCATTGATGCAAAGGTAGAAGAAATTGCACGCGGTCTTGGTTTGGATGACATTGGTCTCGATCGTGATGTACATGAACTGTCCGGCGGGCAGCGTACGAAAGTCCTTCTTGCCAAGCTCTTACTTGAAAAACCTGAAATTCTCCTTCTGGATGAGCCGACCAACTACCTTGATGAACAGCATATCGAGTGGCTGAAGCGATATCTTCAGGAATATGACAACGCGTTTATCCTGATCTCGCATGATATTCCATTTTTAAATAGTGTTATTAATTTAATCTACCATATGGAAAATCAAGAGCTTAACCGCTATGTCGGAGATTACGACAACTTCCAGAACATCCATGCCGCGAAGAAGCAGCAGCTTGAAGCGGCTTACAAGCGACAGCAGCAGGAAATTTCCGAACTGAAGGATTTTGTTGCGCGAAACAAAGCCCGTGTTTCCACACGTAACATGGCCATGTCCCGCCAAAAGAAGCTGGATAAGATGGACGTTATCGAATTGGCCAAGGAAAAACCGAAACCGGAATTCAACTTTAAGGAAGCGCGAACGTCAGGAAAGCTGATCTTTGAAACCAAAGACCTTGTCATCGGTTATGACGAACCGCTTTCCCGTCCGCTGGATCTCCGCATGGAGCGCGGACAGAAAATCGCGCTCGTTGGGGCAAACGGAATCGGTAAAACCACCTTGCTCAGAAGCATTCTCGGCGAAATCAAGCCGATTTCCGGAACCGTTGAACAGGGTGAATATCTTCATATTGGATATTTTGAACAGGAAATCAAAAGCACCAACAATAATACATGTATCGATGAAGTTTGGAATGAATTCCCTTCCTTCAATATGCATGAAGTGCGTTCAGCGCTGGCAAAGTGCGGCCTGACCACCAAACACATTGAAAGCAAGGTGCAGGTGCTGAGCGGCGGCGAAAAAGCAAAGGTGCGCCTCTGCAAACTGATCAACAATGAGACCAACCTTCTGGTTCTCGATGAGCCGACCAACCACCTGGATGTGGATGCGAAGGATGAACTTAAACGTGCCTTAAAGGCTTATAAAGGAAGCATCCTTCTCATTTCCCACGAACCGGAATTTTACCGTGACGTGGTAACCGAAGTCTGGAACTGTGAAGACTGGACAACCAAAGTATTTTAATCATAGAGAAAAAGGAGCTGTCCTGAAAGTCAAAAATTGACCTTCAGGCAGCTCCTTTTTGCGTAAAAAGCTTCCTGGAAAGTTGATTGTAGTGGAAGGCGCGAGATCCTCGAAAATGAAAATCACATTTTCTTCGTGCGATGCACCGCTGCCGCAGCGTTCCTTGTCCTGTGGGACTAGCGTGACAGGTGAGACTAAGTAGGTGCTAGCACCGGTACCGCAGGCGCGTGCGCCAAAAAGTAGGCGTTCACGCCGGTAAAGTAGGCGTTCACGCCGGTAAAGTAGGCGTTCACGCCGGTAAGGCTCACCGCACGCCCCACGAAAGTAGGCGCTCGCGCCGGTAAAAGCGAGCGGCCTGGAACGAAAATCAACGGCTTCCAGACTTCTTGGATAGCCCCTTTTTTCACTTTCTCACCTTGTCTTTATTGAAGCGCTTTGCTTCCTCCGGTTACCGGAAGGATCATTTTACTTTTCAGCGGATCCACTGTAATGACTGTGCCCGCCGATGGCCTTAGGGTGTAGTTATAATCGCTCGACACTAACACCAATCCCAGACGGTGCCCTTTTTGGATCACATAATCATCCGGCTGCATTTCCCATGCAAACGTATATTGCTTGCCGGGCTTTAATGCTTTGGAACGGGAATCAGATTTGAGATTTTGCGGATCCAGCCATCCGCGTGTTACAATTTCCGTTTTCTCTGGTCCATAATCAACCAGCAAGGCCGTGAGATTGGCTACGGGACGATCAATGCTTGCTGCCAATTTCACTTTCGGAGTACCGCTGATTCTGACATCTTTTCGCAGCTCTGGTGTCAGATACGCCAACCGGTTTAACGAATTTGTTTTCGGGTTCAGAACAAGGTCCTCTGACTTTTGTGTCGCATCATCCACTAACTTCTGGCTCAGCTTTTTCTCCTGTTTAATTGGCAGCTTGGAAAGGACTCCAGGGCGAAGATGCAGCGAAACCGGCTTTGTTTTTTCTGCCGGCCAGCTGTTTTCGGTTTGCCACTGCTTGTCTTCCCGCTGAATATCGACTTCAGGTTCCTCCATAATGTCATTCTTCACATCATACAGCCAGTAATCAAACCATTTATTTAGCGTAGGCAGCCATACGTCCCGTCTGAAACTGTACGGGTTGGCATGTGCTCCCTGATGCAGCCAAAGCTTGCGCGGGACATCATTTTCGCCAAGTGCTTTCCACCACTGCGCGAACTGTTTGGTCTTTACATTCCAATCATTCAACCCATGCACAACAAAAACGCTCGCTTTTACCTTGTCCGCATTTTTCACATAGTCACGGTGAGACCAGTAATCATTGTAGTCTCCCGTTTTACGGTCCTGACCCTCTGTCAATTCTTTCATCACATCACGGCAAACCTCAGGATTGGCACGGGTTAAAATCGCTTCTGCCATGTTATCCGTGTCTTCCCCCGGATAGCCGCCAGGAGCGATCACCGCACCGTTTCCTCTGTAATAGTCATACCAGGAGCTGATGGCCGCAATCGGAACAATCGTTTTCAGTCCCTCTACCCCAGTTCCCGCTACCGCGTTGGGAAGCGTGCCGTTATACGAAACACCGGTCATCCCGACGTTGCCCGTTGTCCAGTCGGCCTTCACTTCTTTTCCATCTTCCGTATAGGCCTTGGCTCTTCCGTTCAGCCAGTCGATCACCGCTTTTGTTCCTTCCATTTCCCGCTCATCGCCTGTTGTCGGGCATCCTTCCGATAATCCTGTGCCGATGCTCTCTGCCAGCACCACACCGTATCCTCTGGGAACAAAATAATCATCGTAATAACCCGGCAGGTTGGCAGCACTCGCTTCTGGCGCCGGTTTACCCTCCCGGTCGCCGTTTCCGCCCTTTTTCGGAACAGCATACAATTCGGTGTTCACATCATAGACCGGTACATTCTTCAAGCCAGCGCGATAGGGGCTCATTTCATAGATCACCGGTACTTTGAGCCCTTCTTCCGTTTCTTTTGGCCGGATGATATCCGCATGCACCCGGTCCAGCTTTCCGTCCCTGTCGCTATCAATCTTTGTTTCTATGAAAACCTTCTCCGTGATTGCGTCATCCAATGAATAAACCGGCTGTGTCATTCCGTTTTTCACCACCGGATGCTGAACGTCCGCCTCTGTGCTATGTACTGTTTTTTGCACATTGGCCCCCATCAACAAGGGCAGAAGTAAAGCTGAACACAAGGTAACCGAAAGCGACTTTCTCACCAATAGATCTCCTCCTTTTTTTAAAAAATGACTGACTCTGCTGTATCTTCATCATAACTGAAAAGGAGAGGTTAATTAGCAGCTGTTAAACAAAAATGGATAAAACAGGAATTTGTTACCATTCTATTTTTTCGAGATGCAACCTTTGGCCCAAATAAAAAAGGCTCACAATTGTGAGCCCGCTCCTTATTGCCAGATGACATCCGCGTATTCCGGATGATCGATAAATGGATTTCGGTTATGCTGATAATCATTGTATATCACATCGTTGCGGTGGCGTTCCATACTGTCCACCGGATCTTGGTCGTTCCATTGCAGAAGAACAGACATTTTACCGATATAAGGGGCTGATCCATTGTTCACATTGTTATTCATTTCAAGATCCGGCTCACCGGAATCGCCTTCATAGCGGACCGCCATATAAAAAATCATTCGCGCCACATCACCCTTAACCGCATCTCTCGGCTCCCACGAGTCGCTGTCCGAATAATTCCCTTTCGCTTCAGAATTTTCTGTTCCGCCGTTGTCAAAATCAAGATTGCCTCTGGAGCTGTTTACCGATACATCGGTCGCGCGAAGGTGATGAAGATCGGTGCCCGGCCCCATTGAGGTTCCAAAATCACCGTGCGATTTCGCCCAGACATGCTCGCGGTTCCAGTCGTCCACACCGCCTCCATTTGTCGTTTTGCTTTGGGATCGGCCGGTATATAAAAGGATCACATTGTTTTTGTTGTTCGGATCTTCATCCGTATGGCGGAGTGCATCCCAGACCGCATCATACGAAATCTCTGTGTGATCATCGATAATGTTATGAAGCGCGCTCTTTAACGCCGCTCCTGTTTTTCCTTGTGCACTGTCGTAATACGAGCCCGTATCGGCTGGCGGCGGATCAGACGGTGTTCCTCCGCCTCCCGTTTCCATCGAGGTAACGTTTTTCACACCGGCATGGGTAAAGTAGGACGTTAAATAACCGGTCACCTTTACCTTAGTGCCTTTCAATCCGGGATTGCTCTGCAGACCAAACTGGCTGCGATACGAGGATGGTACTTGAACATAAACCATTTTGGATGTCGCTGTTTCCCCAGCTGCATCTGCCAGGGCAATGGCATAATCACTTGGATAATTGCTGGTTACAACTGTTGATGAAGCTGTTGGCTGTCCTGTCACGTACCCCTGTACGGTCTTTAGTGTGTTGCTTTGATTGGCTATCGCCTGTGACACCGTGTACGGTGATGACGCCGAGCCATCTCCTGCTGCATTCAGTGTGGGAACGAAAGTCAAACTTCCAATGACCATGGTTAAAACAAGTGATAAAAGAAAGACCAGTTTTATACTTTTAACCGGTTGACCTTTCATATGGATACCCTCCCGTATCTCATCCATTGGACATACTGACTGAAGTTTTGGTTCCTTGCTGAAAAAGCAGCATCATGTATGATGAATATAGTTTTATCTTAAAAGACTTCTGTTAATTCCATTTTACAAAGTTGTAAAACATTCACACAGTTACCAAAGAAGGAATTATTTAAGAGACAAAACCGCACCTTTTGGCACGGCGTGAAGAGGAATGGGTTTTGCGGGCAAGTTTATTAGTTTTCCGGGCAAGTGCCAAAAACCACAAAAAAAAAACCAGGACTAGCATCCTGGCTCCTTTCACGTGCGTTTATCTATAATCTTTTCTCCATCCCAGCGCCACTCGCCATGCTGCACAGCTGCACCGCCGAGCCACCATTCGCTCGCGGCATAGTCGAAGCGGTCTTCTCGTTCCATAAGAACTTCAATGCCCTCATAGGTCAGCTCCAAAACGGCTTCCTCCGGTTCAGCATCATAGCTCGGCAGCGTGCCCTCCGTGAGTCTGAGCAGAGGCTTCAAATGATCGAGGATAGCTGCAAAATGCAAATCGCTGAGCCCGTCGTCTGATTGTTGTGCCGTTACGTTTTGATAGAGTTCTGTAAAGGAACCGATCCCCTCATGAATCAGCTGAAATATGTGCTCCTCCACTTCATTCAACCCATTTTTCTCCGATGGAAAATAGGTGAGATGCCTCCACAACGCACGTTTCGTGTAAGGAAGACTGCATTCCCCCTGCAGCAGCCAGTGCACCAAGTCCCGCGGGTCATCCGATGCATAGGCATTCCAGCCAAGTTCAGCTTCTTGCATTTGTTTTTCAGTAATCGGGATGCGGTCTGTATGCAGTGCTGTCAGCTGGGATGCTGTCAGCTGCCCCAATCCGAAAAATGGGTCGATGCCAGGATACGCATCGGCCGTCACCGTATATAGATTGGTTAATCCGCGTTCTTTCAAAGATTTCAGCAAATAGAGCAGCATGGTTTGGTCATAACGGTCATGCTCAAACCAGAGCGTGATGTCGGCATCGATAGGAATGGAACGGAGCTCCTGTTCCTGCTGCCGGCACGTATTAAGAAACAGCTCATTGGGCAGGCCAAGCATATTTTCAAAGAATGCAGCCCGTTTCTTTAGCAATCTATCATTCATATCAGGGTCAACAGGACCCAAGTCATACATTTCCCGCCAGATGATCATGTCACCTTCAAGATCAGTCAACTTATTTCCAACCAAGTCACCATTGACAATATGAACTTTCATGCCATCCCCCTAATCCAGCTTTGTGGCAGTGAAGCTGCCCAGAATATTAACTTCGTGTCCATAGGTTTGCAATACAGCAACCGCTTTTTCGATCAATGGATTCTGTACTCCAAAACCAGCCTCCAGGAAAAATTGATAAGCGCCCAGCTTCTTTTTGGTGGGCCTTGATTCGATCCAGGTCAAGTTGATGTTCAATGCTGAAAACACATTCAGAATGGAAGACAGCACCCCGGTATATTCATCGCTCGGAATCACCTGAAGCATCGTTTTCCTTGCATCAGCCGGTGCCTTTTTGTCTTTGGTCACGACCACAAAACGGGTTTGATTTTCATAGCTTTCTTCAATATTCCGGCGTACCTTTACTAAACCAAACAAATCCCCTGCATACGCGGAGGCCACTGCAGCCACATCATTCCGTCCGGCTTCGCGGATCGCCGCCGCTGCAGAAGCTGTGCTGTCAAAGTGCCGCGTTTTCACCTTCAGACTTCTTATGTATTCCCTGCACTGCGCAAGAGCCGGAGGAATCGACCAAACCTCCTGAATATCCTCCTCCTTTGTACCTTGAGTGCCAAGCAAATGAAGAGATACCGGAAGAATGACCTCGCCAGCGATATATAAATCATTTACAAGCAAGCTGTCCACGGTCATGTTAATGGTTCCTTCAATCGCATTTTCGATGGGTGCAATCCCCCAATCGGCCAGTCCGTCTCCTACTGCCTCAAGCACTTCAGGCACCGAATCACACATATGCCAGTCTATCTGCTTGTCTTTAAAATAACGATGAGCTGCTTCTTCAGAAAATGTGCCATGAGGCCCCAAATATGCCACTTTCATTGCCAAAACTCCTCTTTTGATGTTTCATTTACGGAAACTTTTCTGAGGATTATACCATGTTAGGGAAAGAATAACCATAGGTGTCCGGCGGTTCGCATTAAACAGGGCCTATAGAACCTGCTAGTCGGCATAGGCCTTATCACTCAGCTTCTCTCGTTTTATTTTTTATACTTGGTAAATATCTCCTGTTTTACTTATAATTGGACCCAAACCATTTATCAACCAGGAAAACTATGATATAGATTGGATAATCAAATAATTTAACAGGAGGTATTGCATGAAAAAAGTCCTGCGTCCCACTTCTTTCGTTCTGGCTCTTGTTCTTGCAGCCGGCATCTCTGCTCCTGCATCACACACCGAAAAGGCTGCCGCTGCCGAAGCGTCGGATCCCTTCACACCTTACTACGGAAATGGTCCAAGCTATGTCCAGCCGGACAACATTTCGTATCTGTTTCCAAAACCCAGCGAAAGCTTTTCAACTCCCGCCTTTGAAAAAGGAAGGCTTCCCTTTACTTCTCAGGAAGAAATGATGTCGTTCATTAAAAAGTTGGACCGTAACCACAAAAATGTTTCCCTGACAACCATCGGCCGTTCCCTTGAAGGACGAAAGCTGCCGCTGCTCCTCTTCAGCAACGATAATCCCAACAAGATCAAAACCAATAAAAAGAAGCCGCTGATCTGGATTCAGGGACAAATCCACGGCAACGAACCAGCCGCTGGTGAGTCTGTGCTTGTTACCGCCCAAAAGCTCGCACAGGGAAAGATGGGCAATGTTCTCGATAAAGTAAATATTGCGATCATGCCGCGCGTCAATCCCGATGGTTCTTTCTACTTCAAACGGTACATCGCCACCAACCTGGATGCCAACCGCGACTACATGAAGGTTGAATACCCGGAAGTTCAAGCCATACATAAGGCAATAAATGAATTTCAGCCGGATGTTGTGCTTGATACACACGAGTACACGGTTAATTCAGGGCCACTCAAAAAATTCGGGGAAAGCGGTTCTCTTCCTTCCTACGACCTGTTGATTTCATCTGCGAAGAACCTCAATATTCCGCAAAGCTTAAGAAAAGCGTCTGACAACCTTCTTCTGAAGAATGTCAATAAAGGACTTGATGCAAAAAATCTTTCTCATCATGCCTACTATACGCTTGCAACCGAAGGCAGTGATCTCGTTGCTACGGAAGGAAGCACGGAAACACGAATCGGAAGAAATGCGCTCGGCCTGAAAAATACGATGACCTTTTTAATTGAAACAAGGGGCATCAATATCGGCCGTGCTGATTTTGACCGCCGCGTCTATGCACAGACCATGGCACAGCAATATTTCATCAAAGTCGCGGCAGGCAATGCGGCTAGGGTAAAGAAGCTGGTCAAAACGGCCCGTCAGGACGTCATCTCTAAAGGAAAGAAAGCAAATGATGGGGATAACGTGGTGGTCACCAGCGAAAACAAGCGGGTACCGGATCAGAAGCTGAAGGTCGTGGACCTTGCCACTGCGAAAAAAGCGGACATCCCCATCATCTGGGAGGACTCCACTGATGCGTATCCAACACTTGAAAGAGAACGTCCAACAGCGTATATCATGCCACCAGCGTACCATGATATTGCCAAAAAGCTTGCCGTTCTCGGCGTGAAGGTTGAAAAGCTGAAAAGACCAGCTTCCCTTTCTGTGGAAAGCTACAAGGTGACTGATAAAGTCGTTTCTACCGAGCTTGAAAACGGCCACTACACCAATAAAGTAACAACCGAAGTAAAAGAGCATGTTCATCCGTTCCCGGCCGGAAGCTATGTCTTCAGCATGGCACAGCCGAATGCAAACTTCATCTCGCTGGCTCTTGAACCGGAATCGGTGGACAGCTATGTCACCTTTAACTTTTTGCCGGTTGAAAAAGGAGATGAAATCCCGATCTACCGTTATATGAGCGAGAAAAAATTGAATGTGAAATAAATAAACAAAGCAGCAGTACAGCGGGACGACCCGCTGCGCTGCTGCTTTTCTTTGTTTAGATGACGGTGAAGTGTTTCCACTCGTTCGGCAGAAGCGTCTGATACTGCCTGGTCAAGAAACGGTCGTCCACGAGCACGATGGTGCCATGGTCACTTTCGGATCGGATCAGCCTGCCGCCGGCTTGCAGCACTTTATTGATGCCAGGAAAGACATAGGAATAATTATAACCATTCTTTCCGCGTGACGAAAAGTAGTCCTTGATGATATTCCGCTCAAGCCCAAGCTGTGGAAGACCCACTCCTATAACAATGACACCATTTAAACGATCACCAACTAGATCGACACCTTCTGAAAAGATGCCGCCCATCACGGCAAATCCGACCAGTGTACCGTTCGTGCCTGCTTGAAAAGCTTGTAAAAAGCCTTCCCGCTCTTCCTCTGTCATACCGGGTGACTGCACGATGGACTGCACAGGAGCATCAAGACGTTGAAACTGTTCATAGACGTCATTCATGTATTGATAGGAGGGAAAAAACACAAGAAAGTTTCCTTTATTTTTTCCTGTTACGCTGGATATCATTTCTGCAATCGGTTCTTGTGTGTTTTCTCTGTCTCTGTATCTGGTTGATAACGGCTGAATATAAACTTCCAGCTGGTCAGGGTCAAAGGGAGAGGGGATCGCCAGCGCATAATCGTCTTCCCGAAAACCGATCATATCCTTGTAATAGTCAATGGGCGTGAAGGTGGCCGAGAAATAGATGCTTGAGCGATATCCCTTGCTCATCTGCTGAAGCAGCACGGACGGGTCCAAACAGAACATCTTGATCTTCACCTCACTTCTCACATACTCCACATAAGTGACATACCGTTCATCATACAGCTTTGAGATGCGGATAAAGCTTTGCGCCGTAAAATACGTATCAAGAAGAAGCTGCTGGCTTTCTCCCTCCTCCCCGCGAAGCAGTTCACTTTCGGCCGCCGCCACAAAGAGTTCAAGGAGTTCAATAAGCGCTTCAGGCAGCTCTTCCTGCACCATGCTTCTTTTCTCACCACATTGTTTTTTCATTGCCAGTGCAAAATCGTTAACGTCCTTGGCCGATTTCTGCAGCTCGCTGTTTTTCCCCTTAAATTCTCTGGATACCTGTAGAAACGCAGACTTGAACAGCTCTGCCGAAAACATGGAGCGGCCGCGGTCAACAAGATTGTGTGCTTCATCCACGAGCAGGGCACTTTGTTTTTTCTGTTCCTCAAAAAACCGCTTGAGCGAAACCCTGGGATCGAATACATAATTGTAATCGCAGACCACTGCGTCCGCGCCATAGGCAAGATCCAGCGAAAATTCAAATGGACAGAGCCTGTGCTTCAGCGCATATTCCTGGATCACACTGCGGTGAATGACCGTTTCATTGGCCAGGATGTCCAAAACAGCACCGTTCACACGGTCATAATAGCCTTCAGCAAATTCACAATAATCTTTCTGACAGATGGTTTTGTCCTTCAGGCACATTTTTTCCTTGGCGGTCAGTGTGACCGTATGCAGTTGAAGCCCTTTTTTTTGCATGTGCATTAGCGCTTCTTCCGCTGCCTCTCTCGTAATTGTTTTGGCCGTAAGATAAAAAAAGCGCTGCAGAAGATTCTCACCGATTGCTTTTACAGCAGGAAACATGGCGGACATCGTTTTTCCAATCCCTGTCGGCGCCTGGGCAAACAAGTTTTTCTCCTCCATAATCGTGGTGTAGACGGCTCCTGCCAGTTTCCGCTGCCCCGCCCGGTAGGTGTCAAACGGAAACGGAAGCTCTTTGATGCTCCGGTCACGCTTCTTTTTATGATGAACCATCAACTGCGCATAAGGGAGGTACTTGTCCACCGTTTCGGTTAGAAAATCGGACAGCTGGTTTCGAGTGAAGGTCTTTTTAAACCGTTTCTGTTCCTCTGTTTCCACCTGCATATAGGTAAGCTGTACATCGACCGAATCCAGGTCGTGGTCAGATGCATATATACAGGCATACACCTTGGCCTGTGCCCAATGGACAGGATAGGTGTCCTCTTCAATCCATTGCAAATCGTGGGACGTGGACTTGATTTCATCTACAGTAACATTGCCCTCGGAAAAGAGAAGCCCGTCACAACGGCCTTCGATCAGGAAAGCAAGCTGATCGCGTTCCACTTCGGTCTGGACAAACACTTCTTTTTGATCATTTTCAGCGTAGTTTTTTTGTATTTTTTGATGGGCTTTCGTGCCCTCAGTCATCGTGCTCACTGAACGGAAGCGGGAGTCAATGCTGCCGCTTTTGTATACATATTCGACCAGTCCCCGCACGGAAACTTTTACAATGTCAGGCATCTTATCACCATTCCATAAGTTCTCTTATGAACAGTTTAACAGAAAATAACGATTAATAACTGATATTCATCTTTTTGTGGAGCGGCAGTCTGAGGGTGACTTCGGTTCCTTTTCCGGCTTCACTTTTGAATGAAATTTTCCCTTGCATGGATTCTATAATTTTAACCGACACCGTGGTTCCAAGCCCCGTCCCTTTATCTTTCGTCGTATAAAAAAGAGTGCCGATGCGTGAAAGTTGCTCCGGAGTCATTCCTTTGCCGGTATCCGCAATCGAAACCACTGCCTGATCGCCTGATAACGCCAGGGAGACGGTAACGGTTCCTCCAGAGGGTGTAGCTTCGATCGCATTTTTGATCACGTTGACGAGTGCCTGTCTCAGCTGGTTGCGGTCAGTAAAAAGGAAGGCTTCTGCCATCCCTTCCCTTTTCAGCTCCACTCCCTGCTTTACCGCCAGGGCATTTAGGAGCATGCACACATCGGAAAGAATCTGAGATAAAGAGAAATGCTCCAGCTGTTTAAACTCAGGCTTGGCAAAATTCAAATAATCATTAATAATAACTTCCGCCCTTCCCAGCTCGCTTAATACGAGAGGGATATAAGGATGCTGAAGATCCTTGTCGTCTTTTTGCATAAGCTGAAGAAACCCTTTTACAACAGTAAGCGGGTTTCTGACTTCATGAGCGATAGACGCTGCGAGCTCGCCCATGGTGTTCAGTTTTTCAGCCTTCTCAATCTCCTTTTTCATAAGAGAACGCTCAATGATCAGTTCATTCAGCCGGGCAGCGGTTCCAATCCCCAACACCTGTATGATACCGAATGTTAACAGACGGAGGATCGTATCCATAAGAGAGCTGTTGATTTCACTGGAATAGGCTGTAAAGGATAAAAGGATAAAGATTTGTACCACAGTCGGCCATACACCTGTCAACATGGCTGTCTTCACCCGTTTGTATGGATGGTATTCCTTAAAAGTACTACTAAGTAAAAAAGGAATCAGGGCAGCCAATACGATCCCGAGCAAAGCAAAAACCATAGCATCTCCGCCATAAGCTGCACGGCAAACCAGAATGGTCCCCAAAACCATTCCCCCTGAAATTTTACCGCCATACAAAAAAGCCAGAATCAGCGGCGCATAACGCAAATCCCAATACAGACCACCATCATGATAAGCGAAAACAATACAAAAAGCCGCACAAATACTTTGCAGTGCACCCCAGAGGTAGGGGGAAGAAGAAAAATGTTTTCTTTCAAAAAAGAAGCCGTACCCCAAAACCGGGGCAAGAACCATCAACACATGTAAAAGGAGTTTTTCTGTCAGCATCAGCCTGTCTCCTGACGATTTTAGTTATCTTATTTATTACGACAAGAAATAACGTTCCCCTGCCAGTTGTAAAGAAAATCGACCTATTGTGGCAAATAACCCCAGGAACAAAAGAAGACCGCCCCCCCATAAATCGGAGAACCGGCCTTTTTGCATTTAAGACGCTTTTTTCTTACTGTACTTCTTTCCTTTTACCATTTCGTAGATCTGAACACCGCCTGCTTTGGAAGAAATCTTCAAATCATCTTTCTTCCCAGGGTGAATGATGTCTTTCTTGTCCCATACATTCTTCAATACAAGTTCATGTCCCTTGTCCAAAGATTTTTTCAGCGTGATGTTTTCGTTGCCTCCGGTGTTCAGAACAACGAGGAAACGGTCCTGTTTGTTGCTTCTTTCATAAACCAGCACATGGTCATCGGAATACCATTCTTTGATCTTGCCGGTTCGCAGTGCAGGCTCATCGTTTCGCAGCTTGATCAATTGTTTGTAATACTTCTTCAACTCCAGATTTTGCTTCGCTTTATCCCAAGGCATCGGCTCTCGGTAATAGCGGTCCTGATATTCATCTACCGTTGTCTGGTCCTTGCTCTGGGAAAGCCCGACTTCAGTTCCGTAATAAATGATAGGTGCGCCAGGAAGTGTAAACTGGGCCGCAGCTGCTTGTTTCAGCTTGTTTACATCTCCCTTGGACTCGAATAAAAAGCGCGGCATGTCATGGTTATCCAGGAATGTTCCCATCACATACTGAGGGTCATAGGTTGACTGGTTCAAACGGATCGCATCACTGAGCTCTTGCATCGACTGTCCTTTGGCAAATACATCGAGCAATGCGTTCTGCATCGGGAAGTCAAGCGCACCATCCAGCTTGCCAGCGTACGTATTGATTTTTTCCCTGCTGTCCCAAACCTCTCCGTAGATAAAGGCATTTGGCTTCAGCTTTTTCACCGTATGTCTGAAATCCACCCAGAAGCTGTAGCTCGGACCTTTGGCGTAGTCCAGGCGGAAACCGTCAAAACCAAGGTCGTTCAGCCAGAACGGAACCACCTTGTTCATCATATAGCTTCGTGTTGCCGGATTGTCATTATTCAATTCAGGAAGTTCGGTGACACCGTAAAACGTTTTATACTCATTCGGCCAGTTGGTAAACGTATACCAGTTATAATACGGGCTTTTGGTTCCATTTTTTACCGCATCCTGGAAAAATGGGTGCTGATTGGACGTATGGTTTGGAACGAGGTCGTAAACCACCTTCATCCCGTTTTTATGCGCTTCTTTAATGATTTCCTTCATCAGCTTGTTGTTTCCGAAGCGGGGATCGATTTTCAGAAAGTCTGCCGGATGATAGCCGTGAAAATACGGGCCCTTGAATACCGGAGAAATCCAGATTGCATTCACACCAAGGTTCTTGATATAGCTGATTTTGTCTTTTACCCCCTGGAGGTCCCCGCCCATCCAGTTTTTTAGCTTTTCATCATAGGATAGGTTTGGATCGACCGGCTCGTTGTTCAATAGATTTCCGTCCTTGAAACGGTCAACAAACACATGATAGATGGACGCATTTTTCGCCCATTGAGGAGATTTGTAGTCATCCACATAATAGGCAAATTCTGTTGCATCAGCAGACAGAATGCTGTTGGTGTCTGCAAACTGGGAGCCTGTGCCTTCTGTATCCCAAACATCAACCTTGTATTTTACGCGTGTATCGTTTTTTTGCTTTGGAATGACACCAGTCAGTACCGACTTGTACAATCCATTGCCAAGGCTCACCTTGGAGGATACATACATTGGCGCAAACCGGCCAATCTTTGCCAATCCGCGCTTGCCCACGGGCGTTGAGCCGTCGGTTGTATAATAAATTCCTCCTTTGTTGATGGGGCCGTAATGCTCTACAGTGGTTTTAACGGTCACCTTATCCCTGTGATCCGGAATAAAAGGTTGATAGTTAAAGTCGTGTGTTACACGTTTGGCAACGGGTACAGCGCTCCAGTTTTCCACGGTATCACTGACCGTTTGGCCAGCTTCCGTAAAGGTTGCTTTCCTCGGTTCGCTTTTCGCTTCTTTGTATTTGGCATCACCGAGTGCATACAGATAGCTGAACGATTGTCCGGGTTCCCCGGTCAGCTGGATGCTGTAGGTCTTGTCTCCGGTCTTTTTCAGACTGGTGAGCGAGTAGTTGTACTTGTTGAGGCTTGTCCCGATCGTCACATCCGCCCAGTCTGGGGTAGAAGCTGGAACGGTGACATTAAGCGTGACCTTCCCCTTGCCTTCTACGAGCTGAATATCTACTTTTCTTTCATCATCCGGATGAAAGACAAACACATAGCTTCCTGTTTGGGGCGGTACGAATTCCAGGTTGCTGCCGTCCATCCATTGATCGTCTCTTACATACTTAAACTCCAGCTTGTTCCCGCCAGTTAACGGGATGGGATTGCTCTTCCATGTTCCATCCTGTTGAAGGGTCAGCGGATTATTGTCAGTTCCCCAATCAAGCGGCGCCAGGCTTCCTCTTACCACGACTTTTTGATAGCTTGCCGCGGCTGCTGTTTGTGGAAGCTGTACCAGTATAATCCCCAAAAGAAGCACCAATGACATCAGAATGCCAAAACTCTTTTTCAACCAAATTCCTCCTTTTATTACGTTATGCAAACGTTTTCATAAATCTTTAGTAAAAGTTTAGCTGTCTTGACAGAAATATGCAATGAATCTTTTTTACTATTGAATTCAAAATAACAAAATAAAAAACAGGCTTTCGCCTGTTTTTCATTAGGATACTTGCTCCTTGTCCGGTTCCTTGTAGTCCTTCTCCCAGTAGTCGGCATTTTTTATGCCGACTTTAATGGAATTAAAGACAGGATCAAGACCTTGCTTTTTCTGTTGTTCGTAATCTTTTAACGCTTTTAGAGCCGGTTTGGCAAGAATTAATATGGCAATAAGGTTCAGCCATACCATAATGCCAAGACCCGTATCTCCGAGTTTCCATGCCATAGCGGCTTCCTTAACGGCTCCATAGAAGGTTGCCGCAAGAAGAACCACTTTCAGCAGCGGCACCGCCCATTTATTGTTGCGGCCGCGGATCAGATACGTAACGTTCGTTTCGGCAATATAGTAATATGCCATAATCGTTGTAAAAGCAAAAAAGAACAGTGAAACAGCAACAAATCCTGAACCAAACCCAGGAATAACCTGCTCAACCGCAGCCTGTGTGAATCCTGGTCCTGGTTCCACCCCTTTTAAATTATCATAAAGGTAGGTACTATCGGGACCCTGCGTATTGTACATTCCTGTAAACAGAATCATAAATGCTGTCGCGGAACATACAAGAAGCGTATCGATATAAACAGAGAATGCCTGGACCAATCCTTGTTTGGCAGGGTGGGAAACTTCTGCAGCCGCGGCTGGATGTGCTCCTGTTCCCTGACCGGCTTCATTGGAATATATCCCGCGTTTCACACCCCATTGTACAGCCATACCGACGATTCCGCCGAATACGGAATCAGCTGCAAACGCGCTCTTGAAAATTAAGGCAAAAACAGCAGGCAGCTCCGTAATATTAATAGCAACGATAATCAGTGAAACAGCAACATATCCAATCGCCATAAATGGCACCACATATTGAGCGACATTTGCAATCCGTTTTACTCCGCCAAAAATAATAATACCTAAAAGAACAATAATAATAAGACCGGTTATTGACGTATTTACACCAAAAGCATTCTTAATTCCAAGTGCAATAGAATTGGACTGCACGCCAGGCATAAGGATCGCCATGGCAAGAACTGCCGCTAACGCAAATAACGCGCCATACCATCTCCAGCCTGTCCCCTTTTCAATATAAAAGGCCGGACCACCCCGGTATTCTCCCTCATGCTTTTCTTTGTAAATCTGCGCAAGAGTTGATTCGATGAAGGCTGTAGAGGCGCCGATAAAGGCAATCGTCCACATCCAGAACACGGCACCGGGACCACCAAATCCGATGGCTGTCGCCGTACCTGCGATATTACCTGTACCTACACGGCCGGAAAGCGCAATGGCTAAGGCCTGAAAGGAAGAAACACCAGCATCAGAACTTTTCCCCTGAAACATCAGCTTGATCATGTCTTTAAAATGACGCACCTGCAAAAAACGTGTAATGATGGAAAACAGCAGGCCGACACCCAAACAGATGTAAATCATCGGCTGGCTCCACAAGATGTTATTATTCAAAAAATCGATAAACTTCTCCAAACGTCATCCCCCTTTTTGTATCGTCTGAATTTTTTACTTATTTAGAATTATAAGTTAAGGTCTGTTCTATGACAATGTCAGAAACAAAATTCTATGCTATAAATGAGACATTTGTACTAGGAAGGTAGTAATTGGAAAGCAAAAAAAACAGTACACCTTGAAATAGTGTTTTAGAGGCGTTTTTCCTGCTTCCCGTTCAGCTTTTTTATATTTTCGTTTATTGAGCGTTTCAGCAAGCTCCATGCCCAAAGGCGGAACAGCACTAGCTTCCTAAACGCGGTGTTCCCCTAAAAGTTTAAAAAAGGATTTTATAAATTTCGGCCGAATCACAGGTAAGAATACGAAAAAAGGACTGAGAGAATGGGTTATATTATGGAGTTGCGCAAACTGGTCGGAAGCCTGCCGCTTATCATGACCGGAGCTTGTGTTCTTTTAGTTGATAAAAAAGGGGAACTGCTGCTGCAAAAACGAAAGGACAATGGATGTTGGGGCCTTCCCGGAGGTGCGCTGGAGCCAGGGGAACAGCTTGAGGAAGCAGCAGCAAGAGAGCTGCATGAAGAAACGGGATACAAGGCTGTTGAGCTTGAGATCATGCACTTATTCTCCGGTGAACGCTTCTATTACAGGTATCCGCATGGAGATGAGGTCTATAATGTGATTGCCGCCTATACTTGTACAAAATATGAAGGATTGCCCCGTCTTGATGAAACTGAAGTGGAGGAAATCGCGTTCTTTGGACTTAATGAGCTTCCTGAAAATATTAATCCGACTGATATTCCGGTCATTGAATACTTTGTCGAAAAAAACAGCAAGGATCCGCGCCTTCTGTAATGGAGGTGTACAGATCCTTGCTGCCTTATTTTCACTCCCGATTTTTCTGCTCCTTTACTAGTCCAGGTCTTTAGGCACCGAAATCAACCTGAAAGTTTGTTTTATAACAGGAGGTTGGAGGAATACTAATTTTAAGATGTCCATGGAAGGAAGTGCTCACAAATGGAAGAAGGCAAGGTAAAGAGGCATTGCAGCAACTGTAATCAGGAAACCACGCATGTGGTGCGGGAAGATGCGCTTGAACTGGAATTTACATGTACCAACTGTGATCATACAGAAACAGAAGTTAAGACATTCTTTTAATTACAACAGCCGGCATCCGCTGCCGGCTGTTTGTTTATTTGAGCAGTTTCTTGACCAGTTGCAAACCATTATTGGCGGAAGGGTAACGAAAGGAGAAGTCAAAACGGTTCGTTTGTTTCAATACACTTTTCCGGTGAGAAAAGGTATCGAAGCTGGCTTTGCCATGGTAGTTTCCCATCCCGCTCTCCCCGACACCGCCAAACGGAAGATACGGTGTCGCAATGTGCATGAGGGTATCATTGATGCAGCCTCCTCCAAAGGAGATTCTGCTGGTTACCTCGTCTGCTGTATTCTTATTCTGAGTGAATAGGTACAAGGCGAGAGGCTTCGGACGTGAATGGATCAGCTCAATCGCTTCTTCAAGCGAGGTGTATTCGACAACAGGAAAAATCGGGCCGAAAATTTCTTCTGTCATCACAGAAGAATCCAGCTTTACCCTATCAATCAGGGTCGGTGCGATTTTTTGTTTGCTGTCATTTCTCTCTCCGCCATAGATAACCGTTCCTTCCTTCAGGTAGCCTGACAACCGGTTGTAATGCCGTTCATTCACAATTTTTGAGTAAGCGGGACTTTGGATTGGATCGGGACCATAAAACGCTTGAATTACTTCCTTCATCGCTTCAATAAGGGAAGTTTTAATCTTCGAGTGAACAAGCAAATAATCAGGTGCGATGCAGGTTTGACCCGCATTCATGAACTTTCCGAATGCAATCCTTTTTGCCGCAAGCGGAATGTTGGCATCCTCATGGACAATGACCGGACTTTTACCCCCCAGCTCCAGTGTAACGGGTGTCAAATGCCTGGAGGCTGCCTCCATCACCACTTTACCAACCGCTGCACTGCCTGTGAAAAAGATATAATCAAAACGTTCTTCAAGAAGTGCCTGGCTTGTTTGTACGCCTCCTCCTATGACAGCGACATACGATGGAGGATAAAGCTCCTGAAGCAGCGTTGAAAGTAAGGCCGATACATTCGGTGTCAGCTCCGAGGGTTTGATAATAGCCGTATTTCCTGCAGCAATCGCGCCCACTAGCGGGGACAGAGCAAGCTGAAACGGATAGTTCCATGGTGCCATTATGAGGACAGTCCCATACGGTTCAGGAATGATAGAACCTTTTGAGCCCACATGAGTTAACGCAGTTTTTACTTTTTTCGGTTTTGCCCAGCCTTTTAGATGCTTGATTGTGAAATTAATCTCTTCATACAGAATGCCAATTTCTGTTGAATAGGATTCAAGCTCTGACTTTCCCAAATCAAGCGCCAGAGCATCAATCACTTCCTGCTCTCGCTTTTTTATGCCGGCTTTCAGTTTTTTCAGCTGCTCCATCCGGAAAGGCAATAATTTTGTCTCCTGTGTCGCAAAATAGGTTCTTTGGTTTTGAAGAATCTGTTGAATTCCCGCTGCTGACGCCTCTTTCATCAGGCTCACCTCATAACGAATTAAAATGATTAAAGGTTTAAAAATATAAACATTAGTACAACGAAACTATAGGAACTCCCCGCTGAAAAGTCAACACAGTATGTTTGTACATTCATTAAAAAACACCCGGTACTTCCTTTGTAAGCTGAGAAGCGACCGGGTGAACAGTTATCCTATTTCTTTCTGAAGCTGGCTGTGATAAAGCTCCGAGTAGAAGCCGTTTTCCTTTAATAGCTGCTGATGAGAGCCTCTTTCCAAAATCCCTCCGTCTTTTAGAACAAGGATTTGATCAGCTTTTTGTATCGTGTTGAGTCGGTGTGCGATGATAAAGCTGGTCTTGCCCTTCATCAGGCGCTGTAATGCCTCCTGGATCTTCATTTCTGTGATGGTGTCAATACTGCTGGTCGCTTCGTCCAGCACAAGGATAACAGGATTGGCAAGAATGGCCCTCGCGATACTGAGGAGCTGCTTTTGCCCCTGGCTGATTCCGCTGCCGTCCTGTTCGATAACTGTATCATAACCATTGGGAAGTTTCGTGATAAACGAGTGGGCATTTGCTTCTTTTGCCGCCTTCACAACCTCTTCATCACGTGCATCCAGCCGTCCGTAGCGGATGTTTTCCATAATCGTACCTTCAAATAAAAACGGATCCTGTAAAACAAACCCCATTTGGGCACGGAGTGCTTCCCGTTTGATGCTTTTAATATCCCGCCCATCCAGCAGGATGGTTCCACTATCCGTATCATAAAAGCGGGACAGCAGATTGATTATCGTTGTTTTCCCGGCTCCCGTCGGACCGACCAGGGCGACTGTTTCGCCAGGTGCTGCATGAAACGAGATTTGGCTGACCGTATTTCCTCCTTCTTCATAGGAAAAGGAAACATCCACAAATTCAATTTCTCCCCTTACTTCTCCAAGTTTTTTATGGCCTTCCTCATCCTTTTCTTCTTCCTCTTCTTCCAGAATTTCAAATACCCGCTCTGCACCAGCGACTGCGGATAAAAGGGTGTTAAATTGGTTGGATAAATCGTTTAACGGCCGTGTGAACTGGCGGGAATACTCGGCAAAAATCACGATGGTTCCAATGGTAACCATTCCTTTGAGCGCCAAAAACCCGCCTGCCCCGGCGATTAAGGCAAAGCTGATATTATTGAGCACGTTCATCAGCTTGGGAATAAAGCCTGAATAGGTTTGGGCCCAGAAACCCGATTCCTTCAATTTATCATTCTTTTTCAGCAGTTCTGCAATCACCCGGTCTTCCTGAGAAAAAGCTTTAACGATGCGCTGCCCTGAAATGGTTTCTTCAATAAAACCGTTCAGTTCTCCCAAATTTCTTTGCTGCAGTTTGAACAGCTTTCCCGTTCGTTTCGTGATCCAGCGCATACCGAGAAACATGACCGGAACAATGAAGAGAGTTACGGCAGTCAGAAGCGGACTCAGCCAGAGCATAAACCCGATGGTACCAAACAGCGTCAGCACACTTGAAATAATTTGAATAACCGATGAATTCAGCGTCGAGCTTACATTTTCTATATCATTGATGACCCGGCTCATGATTTCCCCATATTGGCGTTTGTCAAAAAAAGGGATCGGAAGTTTGTGCAGGTGGCGAAACAACTGCGTTCTCATGGAGAACACTGTGTTTTGTGCAATTCCGATCATCCAATAATTCTGAAGCCAGAGTGCGACAGAGTTTAGAACATAAACACCAAGCAAACCGGCCAGCAGACGCAAAAGCCCGCTGTTATCCCGGGTGATGATGTAGTGATCAATCGCTTTACCAATCATGAAAGGCCCCAGAAGCCCGAATACTGAACTGAGAATAACCATCAGCAAAACGAGCCATAATCGCCCCTTCTCCCTGGCAAGGTAATTCCAAATCTGCCGAAGTGTCCCTTGCCAGTCCTTTGCTTTTTCTACTTTCTTTTTGGCCGGGGGTTCCTTTTCCAATACTTCCTGGACGACTTCCCTTTTATGGCGGAACGGCTCAATCAAATCCTTGAGCATGCTTCAACGTCTCCTCTCCAAACTGCGATTCAAAGATTTGCTGATAGAGTCTTGAACGCAGCAGCAGGTCTTCATGTTTGCCTTCCATTAAAAGCTTTCCGTTATCGATTAACAGAATTTTATCAGCCTCCATGGCTGTAGCAATCTTTTGCGTAATAATTAAAAGGGTTGAAGGATAGTGATGGAGCGCCTCCAGCAGCTTCCTCTCTGTCTTTAAGTCCAGTGCACTTGTGCTGTCATCCAGCAAAAGGATTTTTGGATGTCTTACCAATGCCCTGGCGATGGACAAACGCTGCTTTTGTCCGCCAGAAAGATTTACTCCCTTTTGCCCCAGCCTGGTGCGGTACTGCTCTGGCAGTTTGGCAATGGTATCGGCAATCTGCGCATGCTCTGCCGCCGTCTTAATTTCGTCGTGCGTTGCATTTTCTTTGCCCCAGGCGATATTTTCCGCTACAGTTCCGGTGAATAACAGCGACTCTTGCGGAACAAGACCAATCGCATTTCTCAGCAATTCCAGCTTCATACGGCTGATATCCGCGCCATCCAGCAAAATCTTCCCTTCCTCCACATCATACAGCCGCGGAATGAGCTGAAACAGCGAAGATTTCCCTGATCCCGTCGCTCCCATCACCGCCACCGTCTGTCCGGCTTCTGCAGTAAAGGAAATATGTTCAAGCACCTTTTTTTGAGTTCCGGGATAACGGAAAGCCACGTCCTGAAATTCAATTTTTCCTTTTATAGCGGGAGCAATGATTTCGGATTCCGAGCGATCGACAAGATCAATCTCTGTATCCAGCACATCCGTGATCCGGTTGGCCGACGCCTTCGCCCGTGAGAACGCCATGATAATCCAGGAAAAGATGGAGAAAGTGGAGGTAATTCTTGTACTGTAATTAATGATCGCCACCAAATCCCCTACCTGGGCACTCCCCGTATTAATCTGTACGCTTCCAAACCACAGAACGCACATAATGGCAATATTCATGACCAGCAGCAAGATCGGATTTGTGGCTTCCATCAGCCGCAACGCATAAACCGTCTGATCCTTTAATTTTGTGTTGGCAGCTGTAAAACGCTTTACCTCATGCCTGCTTCTTAAAAAAGCTTTGATGATACGGATGCCCGAGAGATTTTCCCGCATCACGCCATTCACTTTATCCAGATAGCCCTGAACAAACTTGAACAGGGTTCCTCCTTTTTTTAAAACCCACAGCAAGAAAACAAACAGAATGGGAACGGCCACTGCCAGAAATAGCGCCAGCTCGGGATTAACAACAAAGGACATCACCAATCCGCCCACTACCAAGAGGGGCGCCCGGAGCATCACCCTGAGGCTCATAAAGACGGTATTCTGCAGCTGCGTGACGTCATTGGTCATTCTCGTAATAAGAGAGGAAGTGGGAAAAGAGCTGAAGTTGGCGAAAGAGAAGGCTTGAATCTTTGTAAACAGGATTTTACGGATATCATATCCGTAATTCTGGCTGACATGGGAGGCGTAAAAGGAGTTGATGATGCCAGCAATAAAGGCACAAAGCGAAATGCCGACCATTACACTCCCCCATAGCATGACAACATCAAGATCCCTTTTTATTATTCCATTATCAATCACCTTCGCTATCAAAAGCGGCTGCAGAAGCTCAACCGCCAGTTCAACCAGCATCAATAGCAAAGCTACCGCAATTTGAATTCGGTAAGGTTTTAATATTCGAATCACTTTCAAGAGTGCATCACCCTCCAGATCTTCTATAAAAAAGCACAATATGTAAGGTTCACTAGCTTAATCATACCTCGCGGCTTAAATTTTTGAAATTATTTGAACCTTTTTCCAAAAAAAATAAAAAGCGGAAAGAAAAACAGTTAACAACTGCCTTCTTTCCACTCATGCCATTTTTTTCGCCTGTTACTTTGGTGAAAAGTAAAAAACAAGGAGACCGGTATCTGAATCAAAGTCCCAATCGCAAAAGACATCTGTCAGTTTTTTTCCCAGAATCGTATCGATCCCATCGTTGATAAAAGACTTTTTCTCCAAAATTCGTTTGGTAACCTTTAAAGGCTTTGCATATCCTTTTTGAATCATTTCTTTTTCTATGCTGACCAGGATGCCTTTTCTGATACTAACCAATACTCTGTCATTAATCATCCAGCTTACCGTTCGTTCCGGCCATTTTTGAACAAGCTGGCTGATTTCGTTGATTTTCTTTTCGACTTCATTCTTTTTTTTATAGTTTTGATCATCTTGTGAGAGATTGTTGTCCTTCGCCACTCCGGCTATCATCATGGACTGATTGGCTGTATTCCAGTCGTAATAAAATTTTTCATATTCCGTTTCCGTTAAAGCCAGGATATAGGCTTGTATTTCCGGAACCAGGCTAGACAGCATGGTCTCTCGTGTTTCTTCGACCGTTGATTCTTTTCCCTGTTTAAGAAGGGCGTTTTCCATTGGCGAAATAAAATTTCGGATGTGAATCAATATGAAAGGGTGCTCAATGGTAACGTAGGCGGACTCTGGCCCTTTCCCAAAATTATCCCGTAACAGTTTACCAATGTAACTCGAAATTTGCACTTCTATAGACATATGGCCTAACACCTACATTCTTTTTAAGATAAAAGCATCCTTTCTTTTATCCTTGCTTTCCTAATTATGTGAACTATTATTTCTAATTCCCCAGTAAGAAATACATAAACGTCGTCCGGTAACTACTCTTATTTTGCCGATAGAGCAATCAAAATGTAACTTTTGTCCTGTAAAAAATTCCACTCAACAAAAATATCGGAGATTCTTTTTGTAAGGATCTCTTCCAATCTGCTGATCTCAGCTTCTAAAAGATTCTTTTCCAGCTTCTTTTTTGTCATGAACAGTTCTTTAACAAACCCATCTTGTATCAGTTCATTTTCTATTCGTGTCAGGACCCCTTCACGTCTAACCAGGAGCAACCGGTTCGATAAAAATACGGAAGATATATGAAGCGGCCTTTTTTGAGCGGTTTCACTGATTTCATCTACTACATTATTTATCGACTGTAATACTTCGTCTGAGTTCCAAAGCAGCTCGTTTCCTGGGATCTCAGCAAGAAGCAACCCGCTTTTCTTCTGCAGGTTCCAGTCACAGTAAAGGTCTCCCACAAGCTGCTGCCCAGTCATCAAATAAAACTGTTCTCTGATTTCAGGCAGGAGCTCATCCATGATGATGTCACGCGCATGATATACAAACGATTCCTTTCCCTTGTTCAACAGCATCTGTTCTAATGGAGAAAGGAAGTTTTTGATTACGACAGCAACAAATGAAGGGGTGATTGTAACATAAATCGATTCAGGGCCTTTTCCAAAACGATCCCGGAGCATTTTTCCTATCATACTCCCAAGCTTGATTTGAAGATTGTTGATTTGAGTTTTTTCCATTCTAACCGCCCTTCATTCACAAAATTAAAAAAGCCAAATAGAAACAGAGGATATCTGTTTCTATTTGGCTCAAGTCCAGCTCATCTATGTCTAGTTCATTACCGCCAACTATTTAATTTATTGACTAAGAAAACCTTCATTTTGTGCAAATCTCCAGATAACAGCGTTCTTTCTCTTATCCATGCTTTATTTTAATATAGAATAGAATTTTTTCAACCTTTTTCTCTTTTGCGAGAATGCTATACTGTTAAAGACAGCAAAAGTTTGAAGAAATAAGGCTAAAGGAAAGGAGCACCCCACAATGAATGGCCAAAGCCGCCAAAACATCACTCCGGGTCTGGATGTGAATATCGTTTTAAAGAAGGACCAAAGAAGCGGGAAGCTCACAAGAGGTAAGGTAAAAGACATTCTGACAAATTCCGCCCATCATCCACACGGAATAAAGGTTCGGCTGGAAGATGGACAAGTCGGAAGAGTAAAAGAAATCGTGCAAAATCAGGAGGAACAAAAATGACCCATCAAACTGAAAATAACAGCCTGCCGCCAAAAACATGCAGCATTGAGCGACTTGTCACCCTTCCACAGGACGTGGAGAAAGTGCTTGCGGGCCAAAAAACAGCGACCCGCCGAAACGGACGCTATGCCGATGTGGGAGAAATCATGGAACTTAACGGCGCAAAATTTATTGTTGAAAAGGTCTATTCCCAGTCGTTGGGTGAATTAACAGATGAACATGCCCGACAAGAAGGATTTGATGATGTAGAAGGCTATAAGAATTCCATTCTATCCATTCATCCCGGAATGCCCTGGCTTCCTCATATGAAGGTATGGGTTCATGAATTCAGGGCCGTCGAAGAGGAATAACAGCAATAAATGAATCTGGTGTATCCCTTTTTGTTATATCTTCATATATTTAGTGTCATTCTGTCGGTCGGCCCTTTTTTCATTCTTCTGCCTTTACTGAAGAAATTAAAGGTCGCAGGTCCTGGTCATGAGGAGGCATATCTGGATACTTTTAGGGCTGCCGTTCGGCTGGCAAAGCATGCGGGCCACGTACTCGTGGTTACCGGTGTGCTCCTTGTGTGGATCACGAAACGTTCATGGACCACCTCCTGGCTGCTCACCACCATTGTCATACTAATTTGTTCTCTGTATTTTTTGGCAAGAGCTTTTTCCCCGACGATCCGAAGATTTAAAGACCCGGAAGAACAACGGGCCGAACTTACATCGAAGTTGAAAAGAACCATTTGGATTTACCTGGCGCTGATGCTCTCCATGCTTTGGTTCATGGTAGCCAAGCCCCAGCTTTGGACATAAAAAGAACAAAACAGCTCCTGTTTTGTTCTTTTTTTACATCTATTAAACGGTCACTCCTGCAAAAAATTCTTCGTACATTGCCTGAACCGCCTTTCTTTCATCCCCGGCTTTTACACCAAACATCATGCTGACCTCAGATGAACCCTGATTGATCATCTCAATGTTGACACCGGCTCTCGCCAGTGCGGTTGAAGCCCTTGCTGCCGTTCCGACCGTTTCTCTCATTCCTTCTCCAACCATCATGATCAGTGCAAGGTCTCTTTGCACTTTCACGTCATCAGCATGGAGTTCTTCTTTTATACGCTGAACAATTTGCTCTTCGACGGATTCGCTCAGTTGATGCTGCCTTAAAATAATGGAGATGTCATCAATCCCTGATGGCATATGTTCAAAAGACAAATGAAAGTCTTCCAATATATTGAGAAGCCGGCGGCCAAATCCAATTTCCCTGTTTAATAAATACTTGCTGACATAGATGCTTGAAAAGCCATCATCACTGGCGATCCCGATCACAGGCCCATTTGAAAGCTTACGCTCCTTCACAATCATTGTACCGGGCTTATCAGGCTGGTTTGTATTTTTCACATTAACAGGAATCCCCGCCCTGAAAGCTGGCATAAGCGCTTCATCATGGAAGACCGAGAACCCTGCATACGAAAGCTCCCGCATTTCCCTGTACGTAATTTCAATGATTTCCTTTGGCTGGCGAATGATGTTTGGATTGACGGAATAGACGGCATCCACATCCGTAAAGTTCTCATAAACATCGGCTCTCATCCCGCTGGCGAGGATCGATCCTGTTATGTCCGAACCGCTGCGGGAGAAAGTCACAATTTCCCCTTCCTCATTAAATCCGAAAAATCCTGGAAAGATCACGATACCGGCATGTTCTCTCAGCCGGTAAAGAGACTCATAGGTTTCGGGCAACGGCTGTGCATTTCCCGGCTCGTCTGTGACGAGCAAGCCTGCATCTTTCGGATTCACATAAGAGGCCTCTACTCCTTTGAACTGAAAATAGGCAGCGATAAGCTTGGCATTATTATCTTCTCCACTTGCCTTCACAGCATCCATATACTTCTGCGGGTTGCTGCGATCACTGTTTAACAGCTGCAGAAGACTGGCACGAATGCCTTCCACGACCTCTCCGGGCAGCTGAAGTTCTTTGGCGATGCTTTCATAACGGCCAACTATGGCTTCAAACGCCTCATTATCTTCTTTTCCCTGTAAATAGGAAGCGGCACATTCTATTAAAAGATCCGTCACTTTGGTGTCCTCTGCATCCCGCTTTCCTGGTGCTGATACCACCACAGCTTTTCGCTCCGGATCGGAAACCACGATTTGAAAAACCTTTGCTAGCTGTTCCGCACATGACAAAGATGAACCGCCGAACTTTACTACTTTCATTGTTAACATCCCCTACTGTTGGAATTTATCCGCTAAAATTTAGTTCTTATTATTGCGCGTTTTGAAACAAGATGCAAGAAGTTTTTCCGTACAGAAAGAACAAATGTCCACATCAGAGAAACTTTATGTTTTGGTATTACTAAGTCACCCTGGGCAATATTTCACTGGATTTCGATTATTTCCGAGGGAATAATATAGATCTCAGGGAAATATTGAAGGGTTCTGTCAGTTTTTCCCGACAGAACCCTTTCTCCAGTAATGCGTTATTGAAAAGTTCCCTTTATAACAGGGGCTCCCTCTTTAACCATAATCCTGCCTTTAGCAATAACCGTATCAATTTCCAAGGTATCTTTCTTCAACAGGACAAGATCAGCATCTTTCTTTTCATGAATATATCCTTTGTTGTTCAGCTTCAGCACTTGGGCAGGGTTACAGGTAATAACTTTTAAAGCGTCTTCGAGAGTAACTCCCTCCTTTAACACAGCATCTCTGACTTCCTCAAACAGCGAGGATACTTTCCCAACCTGCAGGCCTTTAAACTCCCCATCATCATTAAATATGGGCAGACTGGCCTGCCCATCCGATGAAAAGGTAATATTGCCAATCGGAACTCCTTGATCCAGCATGGTCTTCAACCCTTTACTGCACTTTACTTCCCCTTCTTCAAGAAATTTCGGAATGGTACTCGTAGTGAAATCGACAAATCCTCCGTTTTTGGCGTATTGTACACCGTCGTGGAAAAGATCTTCTGTACGGTTAATATGAGTAAGATGAAAGTGCATAATGGGAATATTCGTACGTTCAATCAGTTCCTCAATCGGTTTCAGTCTTGACTCTCCACTTCCGATATGAACCTCCAGAATACCCGCCTTTCCAGTCAACAATCCACCATTACGGGCAGCCGTTGCGATTTTGACCAATTCCTCATAGGTCGGCACGGATGAACGATGGTCTGAAATGGCAATTTCACCAACACCGATAATTTTTTCAATAAAGATGATATCCTCTTCTATTTTTCCGGTGATGGTTCGTACGGGAAGCTGGTACGAACCTGAATGTATAAATGTTGTAATCCCTTCTTCCTCCAGCGCGTGCGCTTTAGCCAGAAGATTCTCCAATGTTCTTGTCGTTCCGTCTGTGCCAAGAAGCCCAATCATCGTCGTAATTCCTGAAGTAGTAGCATCCGTAAGCATCAGCTCAGGTGTACGGGTCCTGAATCCGCCTTCCCCACCTCCTCCAGTAATATGAACATGTGAATCAATGAAGCCAGGAACGATCAGTTTATCCGTTGCATCGATTTCCTGAATGGGTACAAATCCCTCCGGCACATCAATCTGTTTTCGTATATATCCAATCTTGCTGCCCGTGAGAAGAATATCCTTATGCCCGAGGTGGTTGGGGCTGTAAACTTCACCATTTTTTATTAAAGTAAGCACTTCAACGTTCCCTCCAATTTTTATCAGTTGCTGCCGTCGTCTAAAGATATGTGTTCAAACAGCTTGTCATTAATCTCTCCTCACAACGAAATCATCTTGCCGGCGTCTCCTTTTAGCCATCCCTTTTCGATCCTAATACTTACTGTTCCCCCTTTTGGCCGTTTTTTTAGCCTTTTCCTTTGTTTTTTATGATTAAATCTCCAATCTCACACAAAAAAGCTGTCAGGAATTTCCCGACAGCTAAACCGGCTCTTATTTATTCTTGATTGTCTTTTGGCTTCCAGCCCTTCAGTACACGCTGAACCGTATAGTTTTTCGCTTCTTCATCACTCAATTGCCTTCTGGACTCATTATAGGCAACACCCGGCCCGTAGTTGTGATATTCATAGAAACGGGTCATCTTTATAAGAGAAGCCTGACATATCTGTCCAGCCTTGCGTTTTAATATGCGATCCAAGGTAACTGTTCATATAAACCACGCTTCCGATGGAATCCGGATTTCCCATATCGCACGGTCTTTTTTTCCTTTTCATTTAGAATAACTGATTTTCCAGAAACTCCAGCGTTTTTTCAATAATCATTCCTTGATCATGATCAAGGGTTGCGACATGATAGCTGTCGGGCATATATTGCAACGTCTTTTCTTCCGAAGCAATTTGTTCCAAAATCAGCTGGGAATTCAGTGGGGGAACCACATGGTCGGTTTCCGAAACAAAAATGAATGCAGGACAGGTTACACGATCCAGCCTGTTTCTGACCTCATCCATGAGCTTCAGTATTTCCTTAACCGACTGTAGGGGTGTTCGTTCATATGAAAGTTCTTTTACATCCGGTTTTTTAATATCCGAGCCGATGGCATCGAGAAACCGTGGTTCCTGTGCGGTATTCATCTCTTCCATACTGGGGATATCCACTGCCGCATTGATGGGAATAATTCCTTTTATGTCGGGATATCTTTCAGCAAGATAAAGGGTCAGCGTTCCTCCCATCGAAAGGCCGGTCACAAAAATGGTGTCACAGCGTTCCTTTAACCAGGCATAGCCTTCCTCAACTGAAGCAATCCAGTCCTGGTATGTCGTCTGCTCCATGTCCTCGTAGTGGGTCCCATGCCCCTTCAGTCTTGGACCGCATACCGTATACCCTTTTTCTGCGTATGCCTCGCCCAATGGACGCATGCTCTGAGTGGACCCGGTGAACCCATGAATCACCAGGATTCCCACCTTGCTCCCCTCAAAATAAAATGGCTCCCCTTCTTTCAGCACTGGATACTGCACTGCACGTTCTTCCATAGAATCACCTTCCATTTAAAGGATTCGTTCTCCTACCATTTCGTTTATTCTGCACCTGTTTCCTGCCTAAACCTATTTTCGCGCTTCTCTTAAAGGCGGACGGTGATTCATAAAGTTGTCAAAGGCAAACCCTCGCACCTGCTCCTCACTGTAATGCTTCAACAGTTCGTTAATCAGATTTTGACTTTTAGCAGCGTTCTCCAAATCGGTAATAAACGTGGATATTCCGTCAAAGTCCGAACCAAGCCCAATTTGTTTAACGCCGCCGAGTGAACAGAAACGGTCAATATGCCTGATCAAATCCGGTATAGTGGCTGTATACTGATCTGTGTTAATGAACGGCGGATTATACACCATGTGGATCGTACCGCCCCTTTCAAACATCGATGTTGCCTGATCATCCGTCAAATTACGGGGATGATTACAAAGCTCTTTGGAATTGGAATGGCTCGCAAAAGGATAGTCTGCGGTCTCCATAACATCCCAAAAAGCCATCTCACTTAAGTGGGAAACATCGGTTAACATTTGATGCTGATTGAGGAACCGGACGACCTCCTTCCCAAACAGTGTTAAGCCGCCTCCTCGCGGCTCACCAGCCCCGTCAGCCGCCAGGTTCGCTGTATTCCAGGTTAATCCCACAGACATTACGCCCAACTGATGGAGAATATGCAGTTTGGACAGGTCATTACCAATGGCATCCACTCCTTCAAGCGTAAGCATTGCCCCGATTTCCCCATCCTTGAGAAGATCAAAGTCTTCCCAGCTGCGAATATGTTTCATCTCCGGATTTTTCCTTAATACCTCACTGTAAAACAAATCGACCTGCCCCAGTGCCGCCTGATATTTTTGATCAGAAGGAATTTCGGGCTCAATAAAAATGGCAAAGCATTGGATTTTCACCTTTCCCTGCTTCAGCCTCTCCTTGTTTGTTTCCAGTTGAGGTGCTGAGGCGAAGCTTAACGTGCCTTTTGATTCGTATAACTTTAACAATGCGTCACAATGAAAATCGATAATATTCATAACCAGACTCCTTTTACTATGTATTAATGTATCTTTCTTTAAAATCTCTTTACTCCCTTCCTTCAGTATTAAAAGACCTTAAAAATAAAATAAGGACAACTTTTCAAAACAAAGGAAATTTGATACAATATGTCGAAATTGTTTGATAACTATCTAGTTCTTTCGTTCTATTAAACTATAATTGAGAGGATCGTGCGTATGAAATCTTCCAAGGCGCAGGCTGTCCGCTGGCTGTCCCGCCTCATGCAGCGGGAGCAAATAGACACGTTGGAGAAGCCGGCGGAAGGGAATGTTTTTTTGTTTACTATTGAAGGTTTTTGTGAACAGAACCCGACCTTTTTTATTTGCCGCAAAGAGGAAGGCCTTAGAATCGGTTATCATTCCGTGTCTGAAAACCCCGCCGGTTCACTACCGGTTCCTGTTGAACGCCACCTGATTGAGTGGCATGTCCTGGAGTCGTCAACTGCAAAAGAACGCCAGGAAAGAATTTTAAACACACTGGTGGCAACCATCCGTGCGCGAAAAAAGCAGTATCGGACATGCCAATACTGCAACTTTAAGTATCCCCCTGAACAGGGTTCCGGCCAGAAGACCTGTTACAATTGTGCAGCCCCGCGCTCTCCTGCTGCGTTCTGATCACTTTTTTCAGATTCGGCCCCAAGCTGTTTGGCCAAATAAACGATCGACTCATTAATTCTCCAAACATAGTGGATGTTATGAAGCAGACGAAGATGATTGATCATATCCTGTTCGCTGGATTTGGACTCTTCGGGAATTCGTTCGAGCTGCTCACGCTCTTTTTCCAAATCGACAATACGGACCTGGCTTTCCCCTTTGACAGCTGAGCTGAGCGCTTCGATATTGCCAGACAGCGAGCGTTGAACATGATCCAGCAGCTCTTCAAACTGGCTGTTCGTATTCAGCAGGCTCTTTCTTGTTGAAGAAGCCACAAGCTGCTTGGCATAGAAGTTTGCTGCAGTTAATACAGTTAACTGCTGTTGAAGACCGGTACGTCCGAACCATCCCCTGTACAACGGACTTGCATCTGTAATCAGAGTTTGAAGCTTCTGATCAAGCTCCAGGGCGTGATCTGCCAGGTTATAGTCAGTTTGCTCTTTGTTAAAACGATCGATATAGCGGTTCACGTACTCTTTTAAGGCATCCAGGTAATCAGTGGTTGAGGTAGTAACTTTATCTCTCGTTTTCTGTGGAAAAATAAGAGCTGATACAATAAAACCCAGTCCCACTCCTGCAATGGTATCGATCACACGTGCAGCCATCACCTGTTCGGTAATGCCTCCAAGTAGGATATCGTACATCAAAGCCAAAAGCATTGTAATCCAGAACATCATCAATGTGTACGAAATCGGAAGCAAATAAAAGGCCATGAAAACACAAAAGAAAAGTACGATAACATCTTGTATGCCTGTTAAGAAAAGGGCAATCAGAAAGCCTGCAATCGCCCCCAAAAAGGTACCCACACTCCGCTGCAGGGCCTTAACAAGCGTACCTCCCACGGTTTCAGTCCCAAGAAGGACAACAAAGCACGAAAGCAATATCCAATATTGATGTGCAGGTGAGTAAAGGTGCCCTGCCAAAATAGCTAACCCTCCAGCGATGACGGCCTGGATTGCTTTTTTTGTTGTGGGCCGGAGTCCTGCCTCCTCTTCATCCTTCTTTTCCTCTTCATTATCATTCTCTTTGCCCGTATCCGGATTGTTTTGTTTATTCTCCTGCTGCAGGGACTGCTGAAGCTCGAATGCACCATCAATGATATGGTTGGCAATCGACTCCAGCCTCCGGATCAGATAAAGCCATTCCCGGTTCGTTTCATCCGGCTTCAGTGTTCTGAGCAGACTGCGCAATGACTGCACACTCGCCGCTGCATTTTCCAGGTGGTGCATCTGATTGGTGTTGAGAACTTCTGCCTCACGGATGGATTGAATGACCTGCAAGAGCGCGGCACGAATAGCTGTGTTTTGCAGGGCATGGTGTTCTTTTAACCGGCGGATGGTCGGAGACAGAGTTTCCATCAGCATGGCGGTATCAAAGATATACAAACGCATTTGAGTTGTACTCAGTCCCGGCCAGATGCATCCAGGATCGGTAGAACCCAGCTCATTCGACACCACCCGTGCGTAATCTCCAAGCTTTTGTACATTACGGTCCAAATTGGCGAGCCTCTTCTTTTCAAGATTGATATCCCTGACAATATCACTGACAAGATACAGTGTTAAATTGGCCTGAATATGAAAAGAGTCCATCGACCGTTTCAGCACTTCATCCGGATTGTCCTTAATCAGGATGAAATTATATAAATAGGCAAAGGTGATTCCAGTCAGGATCGATAGCAGAAGCCATGGAACCTGGGGAAAGCCGACCTTTAACAGGGCAACAAAGTAAAAGGACATGAAAGCGATCATGCAAATGGAAAAGTACCGGCTGCCAAACCGCTGCAGATACAGTGCAAGGAAGACAACTAGCAGAAGAAAAAAGTCAGCTGCAAAGCCCCATTTTGCCAGTAAGGAGCCAAAACCTACAGAGAACGCACTGGAAATTCCAATGAGCAGTGTCGTTGCCTTCTTCTCTTTTTCGGTATCATCATTCACCACCAGAATCCCCATCATTCCGATTACTCCCGCAAAAATCGCAGCGGTAACCTGGCCGCCAGCGTTTAAAACGATCAACAGCATAACCCCTACTGAGCTGATTACACTCAGTGTTACTTTACTCGCTGTACGGAGCCGTTTTCTGCCCGGGTCCGATGCCGCCAGCCGGTATAACCAATATTTCATTTCGTCCTCCTCTCTGCCAAAAGAGCTTTTTTGTGAATTATAACGTTACAACTGCGTGCCGCACAAGAAAAGGGGGTAATGTTTGCCCGCTCCTGTTCTGGAAAGCATGATAAAGGGGGTTGTCCAAGAAGTCTGAAAACCGTTGATTTTCGTTCCAGGTCGCTCGCTTTTACCGGCGTAAACGCCTACTTTCGCAGGGCGTCCGGTGATCCTTACCGGCGTGAACGCCTACCTTTTGGCGCTAGCGTCTGCGGGAGTCTCACCTGTCACGCTAGTCCCGCAGGAGTCTCGCACCTTCCACTACAATCAACTTTTCATGGAAGCTCAAAAACGGGCTGCCTGAAGGTCGATTTTTGACTTTCAGAACAGCCCCTTGTTCAATAAGCGGCCTAATGTCCGCCCAGATATGCCATTTTTACTTGCTCACTTGAGGTCAGTTCTGCCGCATCACCAGAAAGGACAATCCTTCCTGTTTCCACGACGTATGCCCGGTTGGCGATGGAAAGCGCCAAATTCGCATTTTGCTCCACTAAGAGAATTGTGGTTCCCGCTTTGTTGATTTCTTCAATGATGCGGAAGATGGTTTTGACCAGGAGCGGTGCAAGCCCCATCGATGGCTCATCCAGCAGCAGCAATCGCGGCTTCGCCATTAAGGCACGGCCCATGGCGAGCATTTGCTGTTCTCCCCCTGACAACGTTCCTGCCTGTTGTTTCAGCCGCTCGAGAAGACGCGGAAACAGCTCGTATACCCGTTCAAGATCCTGCTTGATTCCTTCTTTATCCTTGCGAAGGAAAGCTCCGAGCTGCAGGTTCTCTTCCACTGTCATGTTGGCAAATACTCTTCTTCCCTCGGGTACGTGGGAAATCCCCTGCTTTACGATGGTTTGTGCGGCCTTTCCGTTGATGGTTTTGCCTTCGTATATGACCTTGCCCTGCTTGGGCTTTAACAGGCCGGAAACGGTTTTTAGCAACGTGCTCTTTCCCGCTCCGTTTGCCCCGATCAAGGTCACGATCTCCCCCTCTAGAATTTCGAGGGAAATCCCGTCGAGCGCCTGAATGTTACCGTAGTATACATTAATGTTTTCCACTTTCAGCATTACGAAACCTCCTCGCCCAAATACGCCTCGATGACTTTCGGATTGTTCTTGATTTCAGCCGGCGTGCCTTCTGCAATCAGCTGTCCGTGATCAAGAACGAAGATGCGTTCACACACCCCCATGACAAGCGGCATGTCATGTTCAATCAAAAGAACGGTAAGATCAAACCGCTCCCGGATAAAGGCAATCAGGTTCATGAGCTCTCTGGTTTCATGCGGATTCATTCCGGCGGCAGGTTCATCAAGCAGCAGGAGCTTTGGATTCGCGGCTAGCGCCCGCGCGATTTCAAGCCGCCTTTGCTGTCCATACGGCAGGTTTTTGGCTTTCTCGTTCTTGAACCGGTCGAGGCTGAAAATCTTTAAAAACTCCGTTGCCCTCTCTTCCATTTCATGCTCACCCGCAAAATGGGTCGGCAGACGAAGGATGGAACTGAACAGTGTATGCTTTGCCTGAGAATGATAAGCCACTTTAACATTATCGATCACGGAAAGCTCACCGAATAAACGGATGTTTTGAAACGTACGGCTGATGCCGTTTCTCGTAATCTTATACGGAGGCAGGTTATTCAGCTTTTTACCGTTCAGAACAATCTGTCCTTCCGTCGGCACATATACCCCTGTCAGCATGTTAAAGAAGGTGGTTTTCCCCGCACCGTTCGGCCCGATTAAGCCCGCCATCTCGCCGGGATACAGTTCGATGTTCACATCGGAGACTGCCCGGAGGCCCCCGAAGCGGATTCCGACGTTCTCCACTTTAAGCAACGGTTTGTCCTTTTCCATCCTTCTTCCCTCCTTTTAATTTCTGGCCTCTGCTGAAAACAGAGGTGATCTCTTTCGTTCCCATCAAGCCTTGAGGACGGTACAGCATGACAACAATAAGAACAAGGCTGTAGATGATCATCCTCGTTTCAGGATAATCCTGAAGGAATGTGGAGATGACAGTTAACAGAATGGCGGATATGACCGATCCTGACAGAGAGCCCAGCCCGCCAAGCACAACAAATATCAAAATATCAAATGACTTCAAGAAGCCGAAGTTGGACGGCTGAATAATATAGAAATTGTGCGCATACAATCCTCCGGCCACACCGGCGAAAAAAGCACCAATCACAAAAGCAGTTACTTTATAGTAGGTGGTGTTGATCCCCATCGCGTCCGCTGCGGTTTCATCCTCCCTGATGGAGATGCACGCCCTCCCATGAGTGGAGTTGGTGAAATTGACGATGACCAGGATGGCAACTAGCATGCAGCCGAACACCCACGGCCATGTGGTCAAATGATTAACCTGCATCCCGCTTGCGCCGCCGACATAATCCAAGTTTAAAAACAAGATACGAACGATTTCCCCAAATCCAAGGGTCGCAATGGCCAGGTAATCTCCTTTCAGCCTCAAGGACGGAAACCCGATAATAAAACCTGCGAGTGCAGCCACAAGGCCGCCAATGATCAGTGCTGTAACGAAGGGCAGCTCCAGCTTCATCGTAATGATTCCGGAGGCATACGCCCCTACGGCAAGGAAGCCGGCATGCCCGATCGAAAACTGCCCGGTAATGCCAATAATCAAATGCAGTGAAACAGCAAGAATGATATTAATCGCAATAAAGACCAGTGTATTCACATAAAAGAGGTTCAACATTCCCCCGGTTATCAAAAGCTGTACAACCGCAAAGAGTACGAGGGAGACAACAATCGATGCCCAAAAGAATTTCGCCTGTTTAAAAATCGCCATTCCTGTTCCCTCCTATACCTTTTCTCTTTTGTACTTTCCAAACAGTCCTGAAGGAAGAAAGATAAGAATTAAAATAAGAACAATAAAGGCTGCACCGTCGCGCCATAAGGAATACCCAAAAGCACTGACCAGTGACTCAATAACACCGAGCAGCAATCCCCCTACCATCGCCCCAGGAATGATTCCAATGCCGCCAAGCACCGCCGCAACGAAGGCTTTAAGACCAGGAATAACACCCATTAGAGGTTCAATCTTAATATAGTAAACTCCGAAAACAACGCCTGCAGCACCGGCAAGCGCCGATCCGATAGCAAAGGTAGCGGAAATGGTGCGGTCCACGTTGATGCCCATCAGCCGTGCAGCCTCTGCATCAAAAGATACCGCACGCATCGCTTTCCCGATTTTTGTTTTATGTACGATAAATTGAAGAATAATCATCAGGGCAACGGATACACCAAGAATTAAAAGCGACTGGCTGTTAATCTTAGCTCCAAAAATATGAATCGCATGCTCTGGCAGCACATCTCCCGGATACGCTTCCGGCTGCGCACCGCGCACATAGATAAATCCGTATTCAATCAAGAGCGAAACCCCGATGGCTGTGATCAGCGCTGCAATCCTTGTCGCATTTCGCAGCGGCTTATAGGCGATGCGCTCGATCAGCACGCCAAATACGGCGCATACGGCCATGGAAAGAATCAATGAAACTATGAATGGCAGATGAAGCACTGTAATCGAATAAAAGCCAACAAATGAACCAACCATAAACACATCGCCATGCGCAAAATTGATAAGCTTGACGATTCCATAAACCATTGTATAACCCAAGGCAATCAGGGCGTAAATACTGCCAAGTGAGATTCCGTTCACCAGCTGTTGAATCAATTCCATCTCAGTCTCTCCTTGAGAAATCATATTTTTCACACTGCACACTTGCAGCACTTTATTGTATAAAAGCTTAAAACGGAGAATAGGGGGACGGAGCCCCCTATTCCAACTTGCTCTTATGGATTAATCTTTGTATTAAACTCCTGCTTGCCGTCTTTGTATTCAAGAATGGATGCCGATTTGATCGGATCGTGGTTTTTATCCAGCGTCAGTTTTCCGGAAACAAGAGACAGATCTTTTGTTTTTGCCAGTGCTTTTGCGATTTTTTCAGGGCTTGCATCGCCGGAACGCTTAATGGCGTCCGCAAGGTAGTATGCCGTATCATAGCCCAGCGCACTAAAGGCATCCGGTGATTTTCCTTTGTATTTTTTCTTAAATGCGCTGACGAAATCCTGGATCTTCTTATCCGGATCTCCTGAAGAATAGTGGTTGGTAATGTACGTATTGTTCAGCGCTTTTGGACCGGCAATTTCTACAAGTTTCGGAGAATCCCAGCCATCTCCGCCCATGAACGGCGCCTCAATGCCGATTTCACGCGCTTGCTTGATGATCAAGCCTACTTCTTCATAATAGCCAGGCAGGAAGATGAAATCTGGCTTGGCTGCTTTCAGACGGGTAAGCGTCGCACGGAAATCAGTATCTTTTGCCACATAGGCTTCCTCGGCCACAATGGATCCGCCATTTTTCTTATAGGCAGATTTGAACGCGGACGCAAGCCCCTTGGAATAGTCGCTCGCACTGTCGATAAAGACAGCCGCTTTTTTCGTTTTCAGCTTGTCTGTCGCAAAGTTTGCGGCCACTGTTCCCTGGAACGGATCAATAAAGCATGTCCGGAAGACATAATCATTAACCTTGCCGCCTTTATTTGTAATTTCCGGGTTCGTTCCTGTTGGTGTGATTAAAGGTACTTTGTTGCTCTGGGCAATTTGCACCTGTGCAAGTGTATTGGTGCTCGTCGCAGCCCCGATCACAGCCGCCACCTTATCCTGGCTGACGAGTTTAAGCGATCCGCTTGTCGCTTCTGCCGCCTCTGATTTATTATCTACTTTGACCAGTTTAATTTTCTTTCCGTCAATTCCCTTTTTGTTCAGCTCGTCCAATCCAAGCTGAAGCCCTTCGGCAATCGACTGTCCATAGGACGCTACGCCACCTGATAGTTCAAGGTTGGCTCCTACTTTGATGGTCTCCTTGCCCCCAGAACCTCCTGTCGATGCCGCACCGCAGCCCGCCATCACTCCTGCGGATAATGATAGAGAAAGTAAGATCCCTGCCAATTTCCTCTTCTTCATGTTTCCATCCCCCTCTTTTTTATAAAGAACATCCCTACAATATTTAAACATTGTAAATAAAATCAATATTCTGAAAATATTTTACATCATTCTATATGTACCGTCTAGCGTATTTCTTCCACTTCATTTTTCCTGCCTTCACTTAAAATTTTTTATAAAAAATATAAAAAAACATAGAATGGATGAGGAGTTAAGCTGTTTTTTTGTTTATAATAGCTAAGGTAACCAACGGGAATTTTGTTTCCTTGCTGTGAGTGATATAATGTACGGATAGAAATGTTAATAGAAAGGCTGATACGGGATGGAAGAAAACTCTAATTTTATAAGAAGCATCATTAAAGAGGATCTGGAGTCCGGAAAACGCGATACCGTTGTCACCCGATTCCCTCCGGAACCGAACGGCTACCTGCATATCGGGCATGCCAAATCCATTGTGATCAATTTTGGAATCGCAGATGAGTTCAACGGACAAACCAATCTTCGTTTTGACGATACAAACCCTTTAAAGGAAGATCAGGAGTATGTGGACTCCATTAAAAATGACGTCGCATGGCTTGGCTACGAATGGGAGAACCTCCGCTATGCTTCCGATTATTTCGAGGAAATGTACAAACGCGCCGTCCTATTGATCAAAAAAGGAAAAGCGTATGTGGATGACCTTTCCATTGAGGAGATCCGTGAGTACCGCGGGACATTGACTGAACCTGGAAAAGACAGCCCGTACCGCAGCCGTGCAGTCGAAGAAAATCTTGACCTGTTCGATCGCATGCGCAAGGGCGAATTCCAAAACGGTGAAAAGGTGCTCCGCGCTAAGATCGATATGTCTTCTGGCAACATCAACATGAGGGACCCTGTCATCTACCGTGTATCCCATGCCACTCATCATAATACAGGGGACACGTGGTGCATCTACCCGATGTATGCATTCGCACATCCGATTGAAGATGCGATTGAAGGGGTGACGCATTCTCTTTGTACGACCGAGTTTGAAGAACAGCGCCCGCTGTACAACTGGGTTGTTGAAGAGTGCGAAATGCCAAGCAAGCCGCAGCAAATCGAGTTCGGCCGCCTGAACATCGAAAACACGGTGATGAGCAAACGAAAGCTGAAACAACTGGTTGAGGAAGGCTATGTGGACGGCTGGGACGACCCCCGCATGCCGACCATTTCCGGACTGCGCCGCAAAGGCTATACTCCTGAAGCGATTCGTGAGTTCGTACAGGCAACCGGTGTTTCGAAAGGCTCCGGTGCAGTAGATGAGGCCATGCTCGAACATTTTGTACGTGAAGATTTAAAGTTGAAGGCACCGCGTACGATGGGCGTGCTGGATCCGCTTAAAGTTGTCATCACCAACTATCCGGAAGGACAGGTTGAAATGCTTGATGCGGAGATCAATCCGGAAAACCCTGAGATGGGAACTCGCCAAATTCCGTTCTCCCGTGAGATTTACGTGGAACGCGAGGACTTTATGGAGAACCCGCCTAAGAAATATTTCCGCCTTTTCCCAGGCAATGAAGTGCGTTTGAAGCATGCTTACTTCATTAAATGCGAAGAAGTGATCAAGGACGAAAACGGTGAAGTCGTGGAGCTGCGCTGCACGTACGATCCGGAAACAAAAAGCGGCACTGGATTTACCGGCCGTAAAGTTAAAGGAACGCTGCACTGGGTGGAAGCCACACAAGCTCTTCCTGCCGAGTTTCGTCTGTATGAGCCATTGATTCGTGATGAGGACCTTAAGGCCGCTGACGAAAGTGAAGACAAAACGTTCATCGATTTTGTCAACGAAAATTCGTTAACCATCCAACAAGGCTTTATCGAACCAAACATGAAAGATGCCAAACCGCAGGACAAATTCCAGTTCTTCCGCCACGGCTATTTCAATGTGGATCCGAAGCACACGACCCATGCTAAGCTTGTGTTCAACCGTATCGTTTCCCTGAAAAGTTCATTTAAGCTGTAAACTTGAAAACCGGCTCTTCCACGAGAGCCGGTTTTTTTGATATGTTCTGTTGCCCGGCTCAGTTTACATAATCTGGTTCCAGCGTGTATTTTGTCTGAAATGGTGGCGCGTATTTCTCAAAAAATGACGGGTAAATCCACCATTTCCGCGGGTATTGCAGTACCTGTGCACCCTCCATGCAGTCTGCCTTCCCTCCGACACTCCATTTGATGACAGCAAGACTGTTGGCGTATAGTAATAGTAGAAGATACAGAGGAGGGATGCCGCCTGAAAGCCGTAAAAGTATCGCTGCAGATCAAAATCCTCGGGCTGGTGCTCTTATTTGGATTCTTTTTGATCGTCCTGCTGACCGGCTATTTTAGTTATAAAGAAAGCAACCAGATTGAAGAGAATAGAGGAAGGCTGGCCCTTGAACTGGCAAAATCCCTTTCCTTCATGCCCTCGGTAATCGAGGCGTTCGATACAGATGATCCCGCTAAAACGATACAGCCCCTTGCGGAAAAAATCCGCAAGTCGACCGGCGCTGAATTTATTGTTGTAGGAAACCGGCAAGGCATCCGGTATTCCCATCCCGTGCCGTCCGAAATCGGCAAGAAAATGAAGGGCGGCGACAATAAAAGAGCTCTACAGGGAAAGTATTATGTTTCAAGAGCAAAAGGGTCACTTGGACCTTCATTAAGAGGAAAAGCTCCGATATATAACAAACAGGGCGAGATTATCGGCCTTGTATCGGTAGGTTTTTTATTGGAGGATATCAACGAACAGATTACGAACAATTTGCAAAAGGTACTAGTCGTGTCCTTTCTTGCACTTATCGTTTCGATTCTCGGAAGCTTCATGTTATCCCGGAACATCCGAAAAGACACAATGGGGCTGGAGCCTTATGAGATTGCAGCTCTCTATAAGGAAAAAAATGCGGTCTACCATTCGGTAAAAGAAGGGATTCTCGCTATTAAAAAGGATGGGCGAATCACCAACATGAACCAGCCGGCAAAAAGGCTTCTCAACATTGAAGGTTCTGTCCGGAATATGAAAGTGGACGGGCTTTTTCCGTCGGATTATCTTTATGAAGTCATGCAGCACGGCAGCCCGGAGCCCGACAAGGAAATGTACTGGAAAGGCCAAACAGTGATCGTGAACTGTACGCCGCTCCAGAATAAAAGCGGTGAAATTACCGGGGTTGTAGCTTCTTTCCGTGACAAAACCGAGATCGAACAGATGGTCAATACACTTTCTGAAGTGAAACAGTATTCTGATGATCTGCGTTCACAAACCCATGAATATACAAATAAGCTTTATGTTCTGTATGGTCTTCTTCAGCTTGGAGAATATGAAGAGGCGATTGATATGATCAAAAATGAAACCACATTACTTCAGCTGCAGCATTCCGTCGTTTTCAGGCAAATACAAGATACAAAAGTACAAGCCATTCTTTTGGGCAAACTCGGAAAAGCATCCGAAAAGAAAATCCAGTTCGAAATCGCGCCAGACAGTACGCTGGAAGTGCTGCCGCAGCATATCAAACTGTCCAATTTGATTGTTATCCTCGGAAATATTATCGATAATGCCTTTGACGCTGTGTCGGGTATGGAATCTCCAGCTGTAAAGCTGTTTGTCACCGATATTGGCAGCGATATCATTTTTGAAGTCGAGGATAATGGAACAGGCATCGAAGAAAAGGAAATCCCTCAGCTTTTTAACCGGGGCTATACCTCGAAAACGGGAAGCAAGCCGCGGGGATATGGACTGGCTAATGCTGATGAAGCAGTAAAAGAATTGAATGGGATTATCGAGGTACACAGCCAGCCGGAAAACGGCACGGTATTTACAGTGTACCTTCCAAAGAACAACCAGGGGAGCTGATGAAATTGATCAAGGCAGCCATCGCAGAAGATGATTTTCGGATTGCCGGTATTCATGAAAAGTTTTTACAGAAATTCAGCGAAATTCGCGTTGTGGGAAAGGCGCTGACCGGAGAAAATACCCTTCAATTGCTGACGGACACAAATCCAGATTTGCTTTTACTTGATGTCTATTTGCCGGATATGCCGGGTTCCGAGCTGCTTCCTGTTATCCGTGAGCGTTTTCCCAGAATCACCATTATTATGATTACCGCTGCCACCGACAAAGAAATCCTTGAGAAAGCGCTCGCCTATGGAGTAGACAATTATTTGATCAAGCCTGTCACTCAGGAACGCTTTGAAGAAGTGATTCAGAGCTTTATTAAAAAGCATGCGCTTCTGTCCGTAAACGGCCCAGTAAACCAGGATATTGTAGACCAGATTTTCGAAAAATCCAAACAGGAACAGAGCAAAAAAGGAACTGGCTACCCAAAAGGCATCGATGAAATTACGCTAAAAAAAGTGAAAGCCGTTCTGGAGACGCAGCAAAGCGGCATGTCCGCCGAGGAAGTCGGAAATGCCATTGGCGCCTCAAGGATTACCGCGCGGCGTTACCTGGAATACATGTCGTCGGTCAATGAGCTCAGGACTGAAGTTGTTTATGGCATCGTCGGCCGCCCTGAGAAGAAATATTATCCTGTGTAAAGGGTGGCTGAGCAGCAGCCACCTCTTTCTTATCCTCCTTGGTGAACTTAATGTACAAAATGACACTAAAGTACGTTAATAACTTTATTTTGTAAACGTTTTCATGTCAGAAAATTTCGTTTACACTGTGGTTAGTTTACGAAAGAGGTGAAGACCGTGCTCGCATTATTAGGTTTCTTATTAATCCTTACTTTCATGTTTTTAATTATGACAAAACGTTTATCTGCCATGATCGCCCTGATGGTGATCCCAGTTATTTTTGCATTGATTGGCGGTTTCGGTAAAGATATCGGACCGATGGCTCTTCAAGGAATAAAAGATGTAGCTCCGACAGGAATCATGATTTTGTTTGCCATTCTCTTCTTCGGCATTATGATCGATGCCGGCGTATTTGATCCAATCATCTCACGAATTTTAAAAATTGCTAAAGGCGATCCGGTAAAGATTGCGATTGGTACCGCGGTTCTTGCTCTCCTGATTTCCCTTGACGGTGACGGAACCACCACTTATATGATTACGATTTCCGCCATGCTTCCGCTGTATAAGCGAATTGGCATGCGACCTCTCGTTTTGGCCGGTATTGCCGTATCTGCTTCCGGCGTTATGAACCTGCTTCCATGGGGCGGACCGACCGCCAGAGCGATGACTGCTCTGAAGCTCGAAATGTCCGACATTTTTACTCCGGTCATTCCTTCCATGATCGGCGGCGTCATCTTCGTGCTGTTCATGTCCTATGTTCTTGGTAAAAAAGAACGGAAACGAATTGGTGTGGCAGAGATTGACTACAGCACAATGGCCATGCAGGCAGCCACTGTCGATCCTGAAGTTCTTGCGCTTAAACGCCCAAAGCTTATTGTGATCAACTATGCGCTAACCATTCTTTTGCTGGTTGCCTTGATTAAAGAGCTTCTGCCAACGACTGTGCTGTTTATGGTTGGCTTTGCAATCGCTATCACCCTGAACTATCCGAAGTTAAAAGATCAGAAGGAACGTGTCGCACACTATGCGGATAATGCACTGTCTGTTGTCACCATGGTGTTCGCAGCCGGTATTTTCACAGGAATTTTAACAGGAACAAAGATGGTCGATGCGATGGCCAACTCCATGATTACACATATTCCTGATGGCCTTGGATCACACTTTGCAATCATTACCGCCATTATCAGTGCACCATTTACCTTCTTCATGTCCAATGACGCGTTTTACTACGGAGTGCTTCCGCTCCTTGCCAAGGCTGCTGCTGGATATGACATCGACCCTGCCATGATCGGACGCGCCTCCCTGATGGGCTTGCCGGTTCACCTGTTGAGTCCGCTCGTTCCATCCACGTATTTGCTTGTGGGAATGGTCGGCGAAGACTTTGGAGATCTGCAGCGCGGCTTCCTGAAATGGGCGTGCGGATCCACCCTTGTGATGATTCTGGTGGCCATTGGGCTGTCGATCATACCATTTTAATAGGATATAAAAAGGAAAGCCCGCGGGCTTTCCTTTTTTGTTGGATTGAAGATCGGCAGTTTACCATAATACGGGTTTGGACAGTAAGATTCCAATTTCGGCCAGTAAATCTCTCATTTCCGCCAGTAAAAAGTGAATTCCGGTCTGTAAGTTTCCGATACTGGCTCGTATTTGGCTCAACCGATTTTCAACTAGGCCACTTGCCTGCCTGCTCAACCCAAAAATCAGCAAAAAACAGCTCAGTGAGCTGTTTTTTTACTAGATTCGATAATAATCTCCCCGCCAATTCGTGATTTCCTTCTTGATTTCTTTCGTGCTCCAATTGTTTTCCGCAGCTTTCGCGCTCAGTGCAGGAAGTTCTTCATCACTCGCGAATCGCAGTGCGACGATTTGCCTGGCGGACAGCCGCTGATCCAGCAGTTTGCCGGTCAGCACGTAATGCCGCAGGTTCTCTTCTGCCCGGATGGCCCGGTCCTGTGCTTTTAGCGGGTAAATCCGAACAAGAACAAAAATCATGACAAGCGATCCGGCCATCAGCAGCAGGACCACTGCCAGATTGATGTTTCTCCACTCAATCAATGCACCAATGAAGTAAGTAACCGCCGTGCCGAGCGAACCCAGAATAAAGATGGTCAGTACATAATGATACAGAGGATGCACCCTCGCATGATTTTTATAACTTTGATTTTCCATGTCAGCCTCCTAATCTGCTTATTCCCATTTAAAGGTCAGACTTGCCACAATAAAGGCACCAATGATCCAGCCGCCAAGGACCAGCGCCTCCGTACCGAGACTCATAAACGTCGCGCCTACATTCATCGTCTCCCGCATGGCTGTTGTCAAATGGGCTATAGGAAGAATATGAACGATCGGCTGGAGAAATTCCGGCATGTTTTTAATTGGGAAAAAGACCCCGCCCAAAAACAGCATCGGAAACGACAGAAAGCCTGCGATCGGACCGGCGCTTTCCGGTGTTTTTGCGATACCGGCGATAATGAAGCCGATCGCCATAAATGCCAGCGTTCCAAGGATAACAAAGCTCACAAGGGTCAGCCAGGAACCTCTGACTTCGACGTCGAACACGAGACGGGCGACCATCAGGACAATCAGCGCCTGCAGTCCGTTCAGCAAAAGACGTGCAGTAATCTGGGCCGCAATAAAGGTGTGGGCCTTCAGTGTGGTTCCCTGCATCCTCCGCAAAATGCCCCGTTCACGCCATGAGGCAATCTGGCCTGCAACTCCGTTCATGTTGTTGCTCAGGATCATCATCGCCACGATCCCTGGAACGAGAAAATCGATATAACGAAGATTGAGCGCCTCTACGCCTTTTGGATTAATCACAACGGCTGGCCTATAATCTGCCTTTTGTTTGCTTACCGCATCCACTGCATTGTAAACGAGCTGCTGGCCAATCTGGGAAACGGCCAAGTCGGTTTCATTATAAAAAACTGGCAGTGTAAACGGTTTTTCGTTCTGTGAGGAGTTCTTCATTCTCTTTTCATAGCCCTTGGGGACCTCTACGACGAGCTGGACATCCCCCTGCTTCAGCTGGTCGAGCGCGTCTTTTTTACTGGACGTTTTCTCAAGCGAGATCGCCTCGTTTTTCTTTAAAATATCCGCAAGCTGTTTAGACTGGGGAGAGTGATCCTGGTCAACATAGCCGATCGTCACAGACATGCCGTTTCCATTTCCTAAAAAGGAGCCAAGCATAACCATCAGGAAGATCGGAAACGCAAGAGTCCAGAACAGTACCTGCCGGTTGCGCAGGAAAATGCGCAGCTGGGCCAACGTTAACTGCCAATAAGCCTTCATCCTTCTCTAAGACTCCTTCCTGTCATGTGAATAAACACGTCCTCCAATGTGGCGGTACGCGTCTGCAGATCGGTCAGCTTTAACCCTTTTTCAGAAGCCGTCTCAATCAGGCTGGTTAACGTTTCCTGAAGGTTGTCGGTGTAGAGAACCTGAACATCCTTATGTCCGCCGATTTGTGTCACCCCTTTAATCTCTTCCAAATGAAAAGGAGCACTCTCATCCACCCGGAATTCGACCGCACTGTCCGACTGAAGATTTTTCACCAGATTTTCCGGGGTATCCAGTGCAATCATCTTGCCTTGATCCATGATGGCAATACGATCACACAGGACATGCGCTTCATCCATATAGTGGGTCGTCAGCATGATCGTCTTCCCCTTTTGCTTCAGGTTCAATACAATGTCCCACAATGTCCGCCTTGCCTGCGGATCGAGACCTGTCGTTGGCTCATCCAGAAAAATGATCCACGGATCATGCACAAGAGCGAGTGCAATCGCCAGCCTCTGCTTTTGCCCTCCGGATAAGCTCTTGATCCGGCTCTTGCGTTTGTCCGTCAGGATCATGTCTTCAATCAGTTCAGGAATTGAAATGTGCTTCGGATAAAAGCTCGCATACATTTTTAATATTTCTTCAACGGTCAGGAGTTCAAACAAGGTGGTGGACTGCAGCTGCACACCGATTACCTCTTTAATGCGTTCCAGGTCTTTCCGAATGTCGAATTCCCCGATCCACGCCGTTCCCGCGTCTGGTTTTCGAAGACCAACCAGCATTTCAAGCGTGGTCGTCTTCCCCGCTCCATTTGGCCCAAGTAGGCCGAAAACTTCTCCTCTATGTACCTCAAAGTCAACACCATTTACCGCATAAAAGTCTCCATATCGCTTCACCAGATGCTCGGCTTTAATAATCGTCTCATGAGAACTCAAGGTCATCCCCCATTTCTTAACTTCCATCATAAAAAAAGAGCTAGGTAACCCTTCAATAAGAGCCTAACTCATTCCTTTTTTATGACATATAAAAAAATTCCGCCTCAATGGCTGCTGTGATTTCATTTTCACCGGTTTGGATAGGCACCGGTCCCGCATGCGCCAGCATGGCTCCTTGAAAAGGCACTGGACCAGGCCGTGCACTTTTGGGTAACTCGGTTACTTTTGCCGGGTAGCGGTTGATGGTGACACCCAGATCCCTTGCGATATTCATCGCCTTTTGGTGCGCATTTTGAACGGCCAGCGTTAGCGCTTGATTATAAAAGGCATCTTGAGACGACACGATAAATTGGATAGACGAAACAGAATTAGCTCCCTGGCTTACGGCCATATTGATAACGGCACCCGTTTGGCTTATATCCCGAACGGTGACCTGAAGCTGATGATTCACTTGATAGCCTTTTAAGTGCTGCTGTCCGTTTTCATAACTATACTGCGGATCAATCCGATAGAGCGATGTCTGGATGTCTTTGGATGGAATGCCCATCGTCATCAGTCCATGAGTCACCTGGTTCATCACTTCATTGTTCTGCTTTTGCGCGGCACTGACATCTTTATTTTCAGTAATCACACCGATCGTCAGCTGCGCCTGGTCAGGCACGGCATAAGCAGTCCCTTCCCCATACACTCTGATGGTGTTTCTTGTAGCTGCATCCGGCCGCTCATAATACACCGAAATCCCTCCTATCCGCAAACTACTCCACAGTTTATGCGGCAGGAGCCGGGCTCATAACAAAATACCGGGGTAACAAGAAAAGCAGGATCCTATGAAAAGAAATAATCAACCTGCCCTAATACTGGTAGACATACAGAAAGCTTTTGAAGATCACAAATGGGGTAAGCGAAATAATTTAATGGCAGAAGAAAATATAAAACAGCTCCTAAACCTTTGGAGAACAAAAGATATGCCTGTCGTTCATATTCAGCACTATTCTGATAATCCGACTTCACCCTTCCACCCATCTAACAAAACTTTCGAAATAAAAGATATTGTAAAGCCTGCGGACAGCGAACCCGTATTTACAAAAAAGGTAAATAGCGCTTTTATCGGGACGGATTTGGAAAGTTATCTTAGAAAAAGTGATATTATTTCAGTGGTCATCACTGGATTAACCACCCCTCATTGTATATCAACCACTACAAGAATGAGTGGCAACCTCGGTTTTAAAACCACTCTACTTTCCGATGCCACTGCCGCCTTCGAATTAAGGGATATTAATGGAAAACTTCTTGATGCTGAAACGGTACATCAAGTTTCCTTAGCCACCTTGAACGAGGAATTTGCAAAAATAATGACTACAGATGAATTATTATGCAAAATAAGAGAAGAAGCCTGCTCTTTTAGCCCCAATGAGCAGGAAGTTTGAAGAAAGCAGGCTCGTTTGAAATACTTTGAGGTGAGTTGTCAATCCTATAGAAAAAGGAGAGTGTACACACATGAAGGTCTTTTTAGTAGGAGCAAATGGACAGATCGGACAAAAATTGGTCAAGCTTCTCACTGACAGTTCAGAGCATGAGGTTACAGCCATGATTCGAAATCCTGAACAAGCGGGTGACCTTGAGAAAATCGGCGCCCAAACCGCTGCCGCCAACCTTGAGGGCAGTGTGGAAGATCTCGCAGCCGCCGTTAAAGGCCATGATGCCATTATTTTCTCTGCCGGATCAGGCGGAAGCACAGGGTCAGACAAAACCTTGCTCGTCGATCTGGATGGCGCGGTGAAAGTAATGGAAGCAGCCGAACAATCAGGCGTGGAGCGTTTCGTTATGGTTAGTGCCCTTCAGGCACATAACCGGGAAAACTGGAACGAAAAAATCAAACCTTATTACGTGGCCAAGCACTATGCGGATAAGGCATTGGAAGCAAGCAAGCTCAATTATACGATTGTACGCCCTGGCGGCCTGCTCAATGAACCGGGTACAGGAAAAGTCCAAGCGGGTGAAAACTTAGAGAGAGGTTCCATCCCGCGTGAGGATGTGGCCCAAACCGTATTCACGGCATTAACCGAGGAAAACACGTTTAACCGCGGATTTGACCTGACATCTGGAGAGCAGTCCATCAGCGACGCGCTGAAAAATTTATAAATTAAGAAGGCTGACGCCCTTCATGGGAGTCAGCCTTTTTTGATAACACAAACACTAGAATTGCTTTTTCAGATAGTTGTGGAGCCCTGTATTCGCCGATTCATAGGACGGAAGCATGGAATCAATCCTTTTCTGTGACAAAACCGAAGTAAATAATCCTGTAAAAACTTCTCCCTGGACCACTTTGGTCTGATCCCCGAACTCGGTGAGCTCCCAATAATGATACCCTGTCAAAATGCCCGGGACACCCCCTGTCCATGCCAGTTTCTTTCCGGAATCAAGGTCTTTTATGCTTGCTTTAAAACGAAAAGGCAAGCCTCCTCCAACCGGTGACCGCACACATACCGATAAGGAGCTGCCTTTGTTGCATTCCCCTTTGATGGAAACAATCTGCGGATTCCACAGCGCGTGTTTTTCTGTATCCGAGATCACCTCCCATACCACGTCGACCGGATATGGAAGCACACATTCTGTTCGTAACGATTTCATTCTGGTTCCCTTTCTCTACTCTTGTTCTGGAGGGCGTTCGCCATTTTTCAAATCCTCAATGGAAAGGCCAAAGTCTTTTTGAAGGTGGGGATAATCTTTAAACTCCCAGTCTCCTCCCCAGCTGAATCCCAGATCTTTGGCAATAGCAACCACCTCCATCCAGTCGGCTTTTCCGTTGCGGTTGCTGTCGCGCTGCAGGTCCCAGACCACATCTCCGTTCGCAGTCCTTAACGCAAAGTCAATCGCCAGCCCATAATTATGATACGATTCGCCACCTCTGACGGTTGTTACAATATCGCCTTTTTCACTGCGGCCTTTGGCATACAATTTATCCTGATCATCAAACGTCCGAAATCCGTCGGTAATGACAATGGAAATCCCTCTAGCCTTTGCTCTTTTGATCAATTCGTCTTTATCCTTTTCTACCACCGGATGAAGCTTGGTTGGAAGCGCAACATTCTTTTTCTCCTTTACATTTTCCGATTGATAATAGATAAAGAGACACGCTCCCACCACGAGCAGAAAAAGAATCCAGTTGTTCACCGTTGATCTTCTCTTGGATACGCTCATTCGCTACAAAAACCTCTTCCACGAGTAATAGTTTCTCTCTTATTCTATCGTACCATATCCCGGTTCATCTCTCTAAGGATTGGTAAACAAACCAAGTATTCCCGGCAATCAAAAAAACCCCCTGAAACAGGGAGTTTAGGAAAGAATTTTTTGCAGAATCCTCATGGCACGTGTGATGTTTGAGACACTCAGGTAGAGAGAATTATCTTCACCGTTATAGATGGCCTCTATCCCCACTTTTCGGTAAAGAACATTATAGATTTTACTAAAAACTCCGGGGATGCCGGCTTCAAAATTAATTTGAATTACATTTTTTTCGTAAAACGGAATATTGCCGGCTGACAGAATCCTCCGCACCATGCAGTTGTCACTCTGATTGTTGGCATCACTTGGTCCAACAACCAGAAAGACTGTATTAAACTTGTCCTTTACGAGGCTAAATGCAGTAATGTTAATCTGCTGGCTCGCGATCTTTTTCAGGATCCGGCTGACAGTGCTGTCATTCGCCGCAAATTTGAACTGCGTCCGGGTTTGAATGGTTGCCATGCTCGTCCTACCTTCTTCAAAAAAGTAATTACTAGTACTCTATTCACTAGTAAGACAAAAGAGCACGGCTGTCTCCGTTTTCAAGTTAAATATTGACAAAAGAAGAACAACGTAATAACATTACTTTACGTAAAACTTTATTTTTATGTTAAGGACTGGTTTCTTCAAACATTCCAAACGGAGAGGAGAAATGATTATGCATGTTTTTGTCATTGGCGGTACCCGATTCATGGGCCCGGCGATTATTAGACGGTTCGTTGATCTTGGCCATAAGGTTACGGTATTTCACAGAGGAGAGACCGAAGCAGAACTGCCTCCTGAAGTAACACGAATGCTGGGAGACAGAAATAATCTGCCTGCCTATCGAGACAAAATTCAGGAGATCAATCCTGATGCGGTGCTTGATATGATGTGTCTCACCGAATTGCAGGCAAAAGAACTGGTTGAAACGCTCGATGGTATTGTAAACCGGGTGATTGTGGCGAGCTCACAGGACGTATACCGGGCGTTCGGGCGGGTGAACAGAACAGAAACAGGAGAAGCTGAACCCGTTCCGATCGATGAAAACGGAGAATTGCGTCACAACCTCTATCCGCACAGAGCGTTTGCGGAAACGGAAGAAAGACGCATGTATGACAAAATACTAGTGGAGCGGACCGTTATGGACCATCCCCGCATCGATGGTACGATCTTGAGACTGCCTGCGGTTTACGGGCCGAATGACCATCAGCACCGCTGGTATTCATTTCTTAAGCCAATGAGTGATCAAAGGCCCTATATCCTGCTGGCTAAGAGCCTGGCCGGCTGGCGCTGGACCCGGGGCTATGTGGAAAATATGGCAGAGGCCATTGTCCAGTCCATCCTCAATCCAGAGGCAGCGGGTAAGATTTACAATGTTGGTGAAAAAGATGCATGGACGACCAAAGAGTGGATTGAAAGATTCGCGCCTCTTATGAATTGGAGCGGAGACGTTATTGTGCTGCCAGATGATCAGCTTCCTGAGGGTTATGGCTGGGGAATAAATACGGAACAGCATGTGATTTTCACCTCTGATAAAATACGTCGTGAATTGGGATATAAAGAAACCGTTTCGATTGAAGAAGGATTAAAACGCACCATCGCATGGGAGCTTCAGCATCCACCCGAAAAACTGACGCTGGACTATGATGCAGAAGATGAAATCGTGAAGCAGTGGAATGCGAAAACTCAACCTTAAATATGAAAAAGCAGACGCATACCACGTCTGCTTTTTCTATTACTCTACTTATTCCCCTTCTAATCTTTTAAATTAGTAGATCGGTACCCGAACGCCAATTCAAGAATCCCTGACTCTCCTTTGCTTAGAAGGGATTAGGGAAGAGGCGGACGGGATCATTTATTATCTAAGAAATAACACACAAATATGGTAAAGAAAGCGCTTTAAATAAACAAAAAATAAAACTTAGCTCTTCCGAAACTCCGCTTCCATGTTATATTGGCCGAGCAACGCCTCCACTTTCAACGCTTTGCCGATGTCGCCTTTGACCTTCAATTTCCCCATCATAAATGCTGCTGTACCGTTCAGTTTTCCGAGAAGCATCTTTTTAAAGTTTGGATAAGAAATAATGATCGTGCAATCTCCGCGTTCAGTGTACTCTTCCTTTACCTCTGCTTTTCCATCCTTTAAATGCAGCTGGAACGAATAGTCCTCATCAGGGATGTCATACTGATATACCGCTTGAACTCCCTCAATGGGACCGGGGTTATCGTTAATGACATCTTCAATCTTTTTTACCGTTTCCTTTACCGTCAAATCTTCCATTGCTTTTGCCATCATCCTGCCTCCTTATGACTTTTGCAGTGAAACTATGTTTTCAGAGTTAGCTTTGGCCTTTCTCCGGATATAAATGGTTTTCTCCACCACCGCGTGAACAAGTCCGGTTTCATCCACCACATCGACCTCATATATTCGGTCAAGACTGTGTCTGCTTTTAAGCTGCCGCTTCACATCTTCTACTTCCTCCGGGGTTATCTTAAATGTAGCGTACAGGGTACTCTTCCCGGGCTTTTTGAAGGAAATGGAGGCAGCTTTATCCCAGACAATATAGTCATCCCCGAGCAGTTTCAGAAACATGTACATATACATCGGATCCACAGCCCCATAGATGCTTCCTCCAAAAATCGTTCCCACATAGTTGCGGGTCCGCCAGTTTAAAGGAAGCTGTATCGTAATTTCCGAATAATCTTCAGCAATATAGATCACCCTTGCTCCTGTTCCTCGGTACGCAGGAAACAAATTAAAGCCATAGCGGACACATCGGGTTTTCCAGGATTCTTTCATTGCAACCTCCTACTTTATGTAAACCAATTTTTCCGGATCCTTTCTGTTTTCCTTGTAATAGGCAACCATACTAGATACGTAATCTTTAAAATCCGGACATTGGACGCCTGCTTTCGCCAGCACCTTAATGGTATTGGCAGCATCGTACTGACAGGCACACCTGAAATACTCCAGCGCTTCTTTTTCCACTTTAAAAAAGCGGCGGAAGAACGAAAAAGATAACATAAACTCCACAACTGCTGGCGGTATGGTCCATGATGGTGCTTTTCCGATCAGTTCCTCGCAGATCATGCGGTAAAGCTTCCTGCTCTCATAAGGTGAAGGATCCGTGAGATGGAACACCTTGTTCACCGCATCATCCGACTCTGCAAGGCAGAGTGTCGCATCAATAATATAATCAAAGGGTACCACATTAAATAGCGCTTCGGACTTTCCCAGATAAGGAACAGGTACATACCGCAGCTTGTCCAAAAAACGCATGATAAAATACGGGCCATCGAACTTGATGGTCTCTCCGGTTTTGGAGTGTCCAACCACCACTCCTGGCCTGATGATGGTATAAGGCACACCATCAAGCTCCGCCACCAGCTTTTCTGCGGCAAACTTGGTCGATTCATAGTGATTTTTAAATGTCTGCCCGGCATCCAATTCATCTTCTTTAATGAGACCGGTCCTATTCCCTGAAACGTAGGCTGTACTAAAGTAAACATACCGCGCAAGGTGCGGGAGTTCCTTTACATAAGCATTTATATTCCGTGTACCGGTAATATTGATGTTCGCCGCAATCTGCTCCGGTACTGCCAAATCATACACCGCTGCGAGATGAAAGACATGCGTAATATGGTTTTTCAGCCAGTCGGTTTGTTCAGGGCTTAGCCGCAGTCCGTCCTTCGTAATATCACCCGTAAACAACCTGACGTTGGGCCGGTTGGCTGCCAGATCTTTTGCTTTTTCAATCTGGCTGGGATGAACAAGAAGAACAAACTCACATTCTTTGTACCGCTTCAGCATTTCTTTAAGCAGCATTGAAGCCAGAAAGCCGGGAAAGCCGGTTATGAAGCAGCCATTCATCCATCATCCCTCCCTGTTACTCGACTCCATCGTTTACAGCCTGAGGAGGAAGCTGCTTGAAAAATGGCATCTTCTGCGAACCGGTCATACGCGCGTAAGTAAACAACTGACCCTTATGATGGATTTCATGGTCAATCATGCTTTCAAGCCAGTAGCTTCCCGGAGCGGTAAATTTAAAGATGTCGATCTCTTTTTCCAGATTGAACGTTTGCAGCTCTTGAAAATCGCGCTTTGATTTTTCGGTGAATTCATCAAGGATCTCACGCACTTCATCCATGGTCTGAAACTCTCGGGGTGTGCGCGGTGACACAAACTGGCCTTTTTTTATCGTTTCGAGAAACATATCCGTAGAGCCAGCAATATGTACCGCCAAATCGCCCAGGGCAAATCCATCGCTCCATGGTTTAAAAAACACATGCTGGGGCCCAACCTCTTCCAAAAGCTCGTGCAGAACCGTCCGGTGCTTCAGCCAATGCGTATAGTATTGTTCCATTATCCATCGCTCCCATCAAAGTAATCTACTAGATAAGTTCGATACTGCCGGCTTTTCCCCTTTTTTACGCCAAGCAAAAAATCCAGCGTGTCCGGCTGGATTTATCTGGGTGCCCGGTTAATTCCCTGTGGAAAGGAAAACACATTGTACGGGTCGTATTTTTTATTTACTTTCTTTAATCGTGGCGCATTCCACCCAAAATAGGCTTTTTCATAATGCCGTAACGGGCTGTATGGAAAATTAACAAATGATCCTTTGGTAATGGATTTAACATAGGGAAACCGTTTTTTCATCCACTGAATGTTTTCGGGTTCGAAGCCAGGATCCTCCCAGATCGTTTGTATGCCGAGAATATAATCCGCCTGTCGGTAAAAAAACGCCGTTTCAAACGGGTTGACGTCACTGACCTTGCCGCCCAGGGCATACACCGTCAATCCGGCGAATATGGAGCCTTCCGCCCGCTTCTGAATCAGCCCCACGAGATTCCGGATTTCCCGCTCGCTGAATTTTCTGTAGACAAATCTTCCTGTGGATTTAAATCGCTCATACTTCGGATACGTGGCCTCAACGGCTCTGACGGCCTTCATGAAGGGAAGGTATCTGACGAAAAGCTGAATCTTTCCGTTGATCAGCAGCGGTTCCATCACTTTTGCCGCTTCCTCAGGCGGTCCGTAAAAAAAGCCCTGGCCGTAAATAGCCGTTCCCTCTTCCAGCGAGTTATAGAGGCTGGCATTAGCCGTCATTCTCTCGTCCAAATCCTCCAGCCAATATTGCCAGGCGTTGAGGAAGGTCTCCTGCAGCTTCGCATCCGCTTTTGGCGCATAGATTTCGACGAAAGAAACGTTTTCGACCGGTTCCGGAAGGGCAAACGTCATGGAGACGACTACACCAAAATTGCCACCGCCCGCTCCGCGGCATGCCCAGAACAAGTCCGGATTCACCTGCTGGTTTGCCTTTAATATTCTGCCCGTATAATCCACCAGCTCCAGTTCGATCAGGCTGTCACATCCGAGTCCCAGATACCGGCTGGAAAATCCCCAACCGCCGCCAAGGGTATACCCGCTGACACCGACAGTCGGACACGTTCCCCCAGGAAAGGGGTAGCCCAGAGAACCCACAAACTCGTAAAGCTGTTCATTTTTCACGCCGCCCTGTATTTTCAGTTGTTCATTGTTGTTAAGAACAATGCCATCCATCCGGCTGATATCAATGACGATTACACCATTGCCCACCGAATAGCCCTCATAGTGATGACCGCCTGAACGAATCCTGATCTTCACCTCATGTTTCCGGGCCCAAAGAATAGCATTCCGGACATCATCGACCGTGCTGCAATATACAATAACGAGAGGGAACTTTTGCACGGCACGGTTCCATTCCTGCCTCGTTTGTTCATATTGAGGGGAAAAGCGGGTGACCACTTCCCCCGTCAGCCCTTTCAAATTGATTTTTTTCATAATCCTATCCTCTATCCCTGCTTAGTGGAGATAAGAACTCCCTATAATAAGGTATGCCGGGAATGGACAGACAGTCTTATTTTTTTGCAAGAGATCAAAAAAGCCCATTAAGCCAGGAAGGTCAAAAGAACTTCCCGGCTTCATCTGTTATTTTTTCAATTTATAGTAGGTTAAAGCAAGGGCAAATGCAAGTACTGCCCCTTTCACAATGTCCATGGAATAGTACGGGACAGACATCATGACGAGGCCATTCTGCAGGATGCCAATCAATATCGCGCCAACAAGCGTTCCGAACGCATTGGGCTTTCCCGCTCCAAAAACGGAAAAACCGATGAAAGCGGCCGCTACCGCGTCCATGAGGTAAGGCGTACCGGCATTGATTTCCGCTGTCATTACTCTAGAGGCCAGAACAATTCCCCCAATGGAAGCAAATAGTGCCGACAAGAGGTAGGCGGCCACTTTATACTTGTTGACCGGAATACCCGAAAGCCTCGCTGCCTCCTCATTTCCTCCGATCACATACATATAGCGGCCGTGCTTTGTATAGTTGAGAAGCACATGGACGAGCACCACGGCAAGCGCCATAATCAAAATAATCCACGGCACCTGGCCGATTTTTTGGAACGCCTCAGAAATTTTTCCGGTCGCAAAGCTTCCGTCAGGCATCACCATGTTTTGTGAGATCGTCGCACCCTTCGTATAAGTAAGCGCAATCCCCTGAACAATAAACATCGTGGCAAGTGTCAGCAGCATATCGGGAATTTTCACTTTTACAATGAGTACCGAGTTAATGATCCCTACAATCAGGGCAGCAGCCAGCGCAGAAAATATCGCAACCACCGTGTTTTGCGAAACCCAGACGAACATGGAAATCACAATCGCGTTGGATAAAGAAGCAACCGATCCAACCGACAAATCAAAGCCGTTCACCGACAGTGAGATGGTAATTCCAATCGCGATGATGGTCACGATTGAAATGGACCGCAAAATATTCATCAAGTTCTGTCCCTGCAAAAATGATGGATGTGCAGCCGTAAACACACCGATTAACACAAGAATGGTCAGGATTGTTCCGTATTTATAAAAAAACTCAAACAGCTCAAACTTCTTTTTGGGAGCTGCCTTGGCGGGTATGGGTTTTGATAACTCCATTTACCTTCCTCCTGTACTGTAAAATAATAGCTCTTCCTCGGTGGTTTTTGCGGTTTCCAGCTCTTTTACTGTACGCCCGTCGTACATGACGTACACCCGGTTTGTAATCCCCAGAATTTCCGGAAATTCTGACGATGCGTAAAGGACCGCTTTCCCCCTTTTGGCGAGGGCCGAAATGAGTTCAAAAATATCCCGTTTCGCCCCAACATCAACGCCCTTGGTCGGCTCATCAAAAATATAAACTTCCGCATCGGCAAGCAGCCATTTGCCAATGGCAATCTTTTGCTGGTTCCCGCCCGACAGATGCTGTACTTTACTTTTCTCAGACGGGGTTTTGATGCCGAGCGTTTTTATGATCTCAAGGGATTTTCTCTTTTCCGCCCGGCGGTCGAGAAAACTGAACGCTTTTGTAAATTGGGCAAGGTTGGCGGCCGACAAATTCGCAGCTACCGTTTCCTCCACAAGAATTCCTTCTTTTCGGCGTTCCTCAGGTACAAGGGCCAGCCCCTGCCGAACCGCATGATATGGGCTCTTCAGCTTCAGTTTTTTGCCTTTCAGCAGAACATCCCCCGCGGTAATGGGAGTGCTTCCGAACAATGTTTTGCACAGTTCGGTTTTTCCTGCCCCTACCAGTCCGGCAATCCCTACAATTTCACCCGCACGGGCCGTCAGGCTTAAACCCTTTATTTTCTCCTTATCGAAAAGACTTTTTACTTCAAGCAGGGTTTCTCCTGTCTTACCATTTACGGCCGGGAACTGCTCGTCCAGCGCTTTTCCCAGCATCTGCTCAATGACGCGGTTAATGGAGCTTTGTGCAATCTCTTCCTCCTCGACCTTTTCTCCGTTCCTCATGACGGTAATGTCGTCGCAGATGTCAAAGATCTCCGGCAAGCGGTGAGAGATAAAAATAATGCCAACATCCTTTGCTTTTAAATCCCGGACAATCCGGAACAGTTCTCGTGTTTCTGCATGGCTCAGAGGAGCTGTCGGTTCATCAAGAATGAGAAACCGGCACTGAGCCGAAACAGCCCGCGCAATCAATACCATCTGCTTTTGCGCAAGCGTCAGCTCGCTGACGAGCTTTTTGGAGGATACGTGTATGTTCATTTCCTCCAAAAGATGCGAAGCCTTTTGGTGGAGGGTTTTCCAGCGCACGAGCTGCTTTTTTCCCATTTCATTGACCAGGTCATGCAGGAGAATGTTCTCCCCCACCGTCAAATAGGGAACCAGAACTGTGTCCACCTCCTGATGGACAATTTGGATGCCTTCATTCAGTGCGTCCTTTGGTGAAGATATATCTACGTTCTTTCCGTCAATCTGAACAGAGCCGGTGTAATGGGTATAGGCACCCGTCAGCACCTTCATCAGCGTTGATTTCCCGGCGCCATTTGCCCCGATCAGTGCATGAACACGGCCAGTTTTACTTTTAAAATCAACCTCATTCAGCGCCTTTACCCCGGGAAACTCAATACTTATGTTCTTCATCTCGAGCAGTGCCATCGGCCGGTCTCCTTTATTCAAAGCAAACACCCTCTGCTGCTAGCCGAAGAGAGTGTTTGTATGTTTATTTTTTGTAATGGTCTTTCAGCGTGTCCATCCAATCTTCATCAAACGCGGCCGATTGTCCCCACCCTTTAATTTCCTTGGACAGGTTAACCATATTTACGCCCTCGGAGGATTTTTGAAGATCCCTTTGGGAAACGAGAGAAGCGTCCAGGTCATATTTTTGCGGTGTTTTTTCACCGGCAATTTTTTTTGCAAGGATTCTCATATCCACTGCACCGATCAGCTTTGGATCAACCGCTGCAGTATATTTCCATGGGCTGTCCTTCTTTTGGATTTCCTGAAGATCCGCGTTGGAGACATCAATGCCGTAAATTTTAATCTCATCTCGGCCCGCTTCTTTAATGGCACGAGCGGCTCCGATGGCAAATGCATCCCATGTCGCAAAGATCGCATCAATCTCTCCCTTTTTATGCTTGTTCAGCATGGCGGTAACGGCATTTTGCGTTTGAACGGAGGTGTCCGCTGAAGCTACACCAAAGCGCTCCACTTCTTTAATGCCAGGGTTATTTTTCAACGTTTCTTTATAAACAGCATTGCGGCGAACCATTGGCGGAAACCCGTCCACCCACAGGTACACGATGTTTGCTTTGCCTTTTTGTTCTTTCACAAGCTGGTCCAATGCCAGCTTGGCCAATGCTTCATCGTCCTGGGATGTAAGTGTCACACCATCCACCTTGGCGAGGTCCGGATTGGAGTCAAAAGTCACGACACTCTTTCCTTTATCTCTGAGCTTTTGGATATCATTGATTGTTGCCGCATCATCTCCATGAGAAATAATGAAGCCGTCATAGTCCTCATTGGCCGCCTGGGCGATCGCATCGTGGAACTTCGCTGTATCTCCGTTGGCCGTATAGATATCAACGGTAAAACCGAGCGCTTCCCCTTCGGCCTTCGCTCCTGCCAAAAACTGTGCCGTATGATCATCTCCACCGATCTTTCGGATAACTTTGATTTTGGCACCCTGCCCCTTGGCGAATCGTTTTGGCACATTATCAAACGACACATTTTCATGTTTCTTTTCAGATGATGCCGTGTTACTGCCTGACGAGCAGCCTGTTAACAATAATGAGAGTGCGACCGCAGAGACTGCTGCGCTTTTTAAAAACTTCTTCATTTCCCCTATCCCCTTTTCTGTATGTCTCTCTCGTCTCAAAAGCTGCAGGGCCATCCCCTGAGCACATAAAAAAACCTCTCCGGGAAAGAGAGGTTTCATCGCCTATGTAGACAAGGATTCGTCCTCTCTCATCTTTCAAAACAGCATAGCTGTTTTGCAGGATTTAGCACCAATTCCATAAATGGAACGGTTGCCGGGCGTCATAGGGCCAGTCCCTCTGCCACTCTTGATAAGAGATTGAATATTGAGTTAGTTAAAAATATAGTTATAACTTTAATCGGCGGAGAGAGGAAAGTCAATATATTTTTAAAAGGTTATTTTAAAAACCTTCGTTGCTTTTAGTGGTTGATTTCCGTTTGAGGATGCTCGCTTTCATCAATGAAGATTATATCACCCCATAATATGTAAATAAAAAACAGTGCTTTTATTCAACGCTGCTACGGATCTATCAAGAAATATCCCCGCCAAAAACCGCGACATTCTGTACCTCTGGCGCAAACACCCGGCCATTCCATTTCATTGTGGTCTGCACATAACCGAGCCGGTCGGCGTTATACTGGCCGGCGATGTTCTGGTAAGCCAGTAATTCATAGGTGCCATTGCGGTCAAAGTCGACCGGGTAAAGACCTGACAGTCCGGAAACAAATCCCTGGATGGGTTTTTTCAGCTTGCCATTGGGATAATAAATCTCTGACAAGTACTCCCTGCCCCTGGTGGTCAGATCGATAATAAATTTCTGGTTCGTGGTGTAGCTGTTTACCTGAACTTTGTAGTAGTCGAGGTAAAAGACCCGGTATTTGAAGCGGTCATTAAAGACATCAGAATCAAACAACGTCCTGAACTGGCTGCCTCTATAGGCAAACACATTGGCATTGATCATGCCGCCGCTTCCACCTGTATCCATTACCACCATGATGTCTTCCACCCTGTCTCCAGTAAAGTCACCAAGAAAAAGCGTGGGTTTGTATCCTTGGTTTTGCTTGAGTGGTATTTGTGTATACTGATTGGTCTTTCCATCCTGCACAACTATCATGATATTGACCCAAAATGGACTGTCCGGTGTTTTTTCAGCAGTAATATAAACGGTATCGATGGAGTTGTCGCCGATGACATTCCCCTTTTTCATATCGACGACCTGCCGCTCTCTGTACATGGCTATCCCCTGCCTTCCCACTGTTTTCATAACACATTGTATGAGAAAGGCCCGGTTTTGGTTTTTATTCTCAATCGTGTTACACTACAAAAAAACTCAAGCAGGTGCATTCGTGGATATTAAACAACTACAGTACTTTATAGAAGTGGCAAAATACAATAGCTTTACCCGGGCAGCTGACGCTCTTTTTATCACTCAGCCGACGATCAGCAAAATGATTAAAAACCTGGAAGATGAGCTCGGTGTCGTTCTTTTTGACCGATCCCGAAAAGGGCTGACCCTGACGGATGCGGGCCGGACGATTTTTGAACAAGCTGTACTCGTTGATAAAGCGTTTAATAATCTGGAAATGGAACTCGATAACCTCCTCGGATTAAAAAAGGGACACATTCGCATCGGTCTGCCTCCGATTCTGGATCCAAGACTCTTCCCCAAATTGATCGGCAGCTTTCATGATCAGTATCCGAATATTACGTTCGAGCTTGTGGAGGATGGATCAAAACGAATCGAAGAGGATGTTGCCAACCATCAGCTCGATATTGGCGTTATTGTGCTTCCTACCAACAATGAACTCTTTCAGTACTTTGCGTTTAAAGAGGAAGACCTGAGACTGATCATCCATCCGGACCACGAGCTGGCAGACCGTGATGAAATTGATTTGAGCGAGCTCAGCGAGGAGCCCTTTATTTTGTTCAACAAGGACTTCGTGCTTCATGACCGGATCATATCATCATGTAACCAGGCGGGATTCAATCCGCATATCACCTCCGAAAGCTCGCAATGGTCGTTTATCGAAGAAATGGTCATCTGCAAGCTTGGCGTTTCTCTGTTACCCGAAAGCATTTGCCGCCATCTGAACGATGAAGTGCGGGTCATTAAAGTGGTCAATCCTACAATAAGCTGGCATTTAGCCCTCATTTGGAACAAAGACCAATACTTATCGTTTGCCGCCAAAGAGTGGCTCAATTACGCCAAAGAACAGCTCGCGGAGCTTGAGTAATCAATAAAAGGCGGTTTTCTCTGTAGTGGATTGCCGCCTTTTGCCAAGATTTTTCTATGCCCATTCTTTATATCTGAAAGCATTTACATAGAGCCCATCTATGCAAACGATAAAAAATAACAATTTTACTTCCTTTTCTTGGAGGCGTACACTAGGAAACTGTAAGAGGGAAACGCAAGAAAACAACAGCGTCCCTTTAGCCGAGATACGTTAATCATGAAAGGAAATGATTGTTTTGAACGCAAAAAAAACAAGCGAAAGCCGCATTATTAATACAGACCAGGTATTAGCTGGTGATTTGAATAACTATAATACATTGTTCGGCGGAGTACTTATGAAAAAGCTCGATGCTGCTGCATCACTTTCTGCTCGCCGCCATGCCCGTGTGAAAACCTGTGTTACAGCATCAACCGACTCCATCGACTTTTTGCATCCGATTCATCAAACGGATTCTGTTTGTATCGAATCATTCGTATCCTACACAGGAAAAAGCTCAATGGAAATCTTCTGTAAGGTTATTGCTGAAGATATTCTTACAGGAGAACGAAGAATTGCAGCTACAGCATTCTTAACCTTCGTTGCTTTGGGAGAAGACAAACGCCCGGTTGAAGTACCTGCAGTCATCCCTGAAACAGAAGAAGAAAAATTCTTGTTTGAAACAGCCGCAGACCGTGCCGAAATGCGTAAAGTCCGCAGAGCACGCAGCAAAGAATTAGCCGAGGTTATTTCATTGCGTAAGCCTTGGCAACAAGAAGGTGCATTAGTATGATTACCCTTGTCAGCCATAATGAGTTAAAAGCAGCGAAAGAAGAACTTGAAAACATTGAACGTTCGTTCCCTGATTTGTATGAAAAATGGGTGCATATTATCAATTTAACCCGTGCGCTTCAATTTAAATATCAATACATGGGTGCATTGATCATGAACGAAGATTGCCGCCGATACGCTCCTGAATTTTGTCAGGAATCTGTTGTTCGTCTTTATAAAAGTGAGCTCGAAAAGCTTACTGCAGACGAAAACATTGATACCCTTCGCCAAATGATCAGCAAGTTCAATAATGCCGGTTATGCAAAAATCAGTTTGCTGGCGATTGGACGGTCTCCCGAATCTCTAATGGGAACTTCAGCCATTATCAACTAAAAGAAAGAAGCAGACGATCCAGGCGATCATCTGCTTCTTTTTTCGTTTACCTTAATCTTCGTCCTTCGCGTCCCAATCTTCCGGGATCGGTTCATTCATATACTCCTCAACAAGCTTTTTGTACTTTTCCATCTGTTCAAGATGGGTATTAAACTGCTCCTTATTGATGAGATATTCATTGCCGTCATGAAAGGCACGAATTTTCTTCTGTTGAATCAAATTCTCAATATACGTTTCAGGCAGATCCAGAAATTCCGCCGTTTCCTTTAGAGTCAGATACATGATTCACCTTTTCTCAGGTGCTTAGTATCGTTCACAGCACCATATCCATCACATTATCCACCCATTCGGAGTTTTCTTCAAGAGCTAAAGAAATTAAGAAAAAATCCTGCTGATTTCCTGAACTTCCTGATCGCTGAGCTGAACATCCAATGTTTTCAGGTTGTTGCTGACCTGATCGGCGCGTTTTGCGCCTGGAATGATGGAGTCGATTGCCGGCTGTTTAAGATACCATGCAAGAACAACGTGAGCCACGTCCGCCCCCTTGGCTTCGGCAATCCCGCGAAGCTGGTCCACTTTCTCCAGGTTTCTAATAAAGTTTTCCCCCTTAAAATGAGGCATGTCCTTGCGCAGGTCATCAAACTTTGTGTTTTTGCTGTATTTACCAGCAAGAAGTCCGGAGGCAAGCGGAAAGTAAGGAACAAAAGAGATTCCTTTATCCTCCAGATACGGAAGCAATTCCTTTTCCGCATCGCGCTGCAATAGGTTGTACTCTCCTTGGAACACATCAACATAACCGTCCTTGTTTGCCTGCTTCAGCTGTTCCATGGAAAAGTTCGAAACTCCGATTGCGCGGATTTTCCCCTGGTCTTTCAATTCTTTTAATGCGCCGACTGCCTCATCCTTTGGTGTATCTTCATCAGGAAAATGAATATAGAACAAATCAATATAATCCGTTTGAAGCCGTTTTAAGCTTCCTTCCACCGCATCTTTTAAGAAGGCTGGCGAGTTGTCGAACACGACGTCTTTACCAACAAACTTGTGCGCCCCTTTGGTTGCGATCACGGCTTGATCACGGCTGCCTGTTTCTTTTATGACTTCCCCGACCAATTCCTCCGAACGCTCAGGTCCGTAAATAAAGGCGGTATCCAAAAAGTTGATACCAATCTCCAATGCCCGTTTCACCAAATCCTTGCCTGCCTGTTCATCCAAATTTGGATACAGGTTATGTCCTCCAACGGCATTCGTACCCAGTCCAATCGGGTTTACCAATAAATCTGTTTTCCCAAGTTTCGTTTGCTGTGCCATGTGTTGCTCAACTCCTTCTAAAATAAGTTTGTACTCCTTGTAATCGTAGCAAAAGACCTGTTTAAATGAAAAAAATCGGCTCAATTGAAAATGTAATATATTTTTTAAAAGAATAAATATCATGGGGCACACACTCCAATTAACGTGTAAAAGAAGATAACCGAGTACTTATTCAAAGGCAACAATCTATAAGAAAAGAGCCTTTTTTTTGAGGAACCACCCACCCAAAAAATACATAGGATAAAGGAGTTAGTAAAGCGGAAGGGGTATGGCTCTATGTATAACTGGAATCGAGATGCTCAAGAAATTGCCAACCTGGAAAAGGCCTTGAACGGAGAATACAGTGCGATCATCTGTTATGAGAAAACGTCGCTGCTGGCGCCTAATCCAGAAGGTAAAAAGACTATCCAGGAAATCCGGCAGGATGAAGTCAACCACTATCAGGTTATAAGTGCCATTTATACACAGCTGACGGGAAGGACGTTTACACCAAAACAGACAGAGGCTTGTCCAACCAATTATCGGGAAGGGTTGAAGACTGGCTTTAAAGACGAACAGGAAACGGTTGATTTTTATCTTAAGATTTCCGATCAGGCAAGCAATAATTATATAAAAGAAGTGTTCAAGCGGATCGCCATGGATGAACAGAACCACGCAGTCTGGTTTTTATACCTGTTAACAGGAGGGCAATAAAAAGGGGGAGCCCCCTTTTTTTGTTCAAAGGATTGCAAACAGAGCTGGATGATCGCTCCCGTTGATGAGGACCGGTGGAAGGAAATCCAAAAAGAATTAAAAGACGAATACACACGGTTACTGCAGACCCTTGATTCCACCCTTCCCTGGGATGAAACCTATGCAGATGAAGCTCTGGGATGTCTTGCGCATTCAGCCTACCATTTGGGTGCTATCAAACAAATGATTAAATATATCACGGCATAAAAAAGAGCGAATCCCTTTTGGATTCGCTCCTTTTTCATTTTATCCGTTCAGGATGGGTGTACACATTGAGCCGGGTGCCGCGGATAAATCCGACGGCGGTAATCCCAAGATCATTCGCGAGCTCCAGCGCCAGCGTGGTGGGTGCAGATTTAGACAAAATAATGCCGGCACCGATTTTGGAAACCTTCAGTAAAACTTCCGAAGAGATCCGGCCACTGAAGGCAATCACTTTATCGGAAAGTGTAATCTTGTTTTCAAGGCAGTAACCGTAAATTTTATCAAGCGCATTGTGACGGCCAATATCCGACCGGGAAATCAACAGCTCCTCATTTGTACAAAGCGCAGCGTTATGCAGCCCGCCTGTTGAGTGAAAATCATCGGAGGATTCCTGCATCGCTTCCATCAGCTTGATGCATTGCTCTACTTCAATCGTTGATTTGGTTACGATCGTTTTGGCATTTTTCACATCGCTCTGAAAATAGAACTGCCGGCTTTTTCCGCAGCATGATCCGATAAACCGTTTCGACTGCAGCTGATTGGTCACTGGCGCCTTGTTCACCAGCTGCACATAGGCAAACCCGCGGTCTTCATCAATGGACAGCGATTCGATTTCTCTCGGAAAACGAATCACCCCTTCTGATGCAAGAAAACCGGTGACAAGGTCCTCAAGATAAGTTGGTGTACAGACCATGGTTGCAAATTCCTCTCCATTTACATGGATGGTCAGTGCATATTCTGTTGCCACCGTATCTTCTGTCTCATGGAATGAGCCATCCTTGTATTTGATGATTCTTATGTTCTTCATGACGTTGTCTTTCATATACTTCTCCTTTTTAGCTGATCTCCGTTTCCAGGTCCGGGATCGGCTTTTCCAGGTACTTAATATCCTTGCGGGCATTAAAACGCTCCGCTTTTTCTACCTTGACTGCTACATTATAGCTTGGAATCTTGGCGTATTTCTCATATACGCCTTTCGGAAGAAGAAAGTTCCCTTCTGGAAAATGAACCTCCAGATTCCCTCTCGCAATATCGATAAATTTCGCACGGCCCTGGAAGACACCATGCTGATTATACACCACAATAGTTTCTCCTTCATGAATGGACAATTCCTTCGCATCATTTCCGTTCATGAGGACATCATATCTCCCCGCTCCGTTGAACGGATCACTTTCATGATAGACCATCGAATTGAACTGCTTTCCTCTTCTCGTGGTCACATAATACGTATCTTTACCCTTTTTCAAATCCGGTATATCAACCAGGATCAAATTTCCTTTACCATCGGGTGTAGGACAGATTCCATCCTCGCAAAGCCAGGCACCGCCCCACTGAAATACATCTCCCCGTTCTTTTAAATGCTGGATGCCATCATAATTGGGATTGGCCAGGGCAATCTCTTCCCGTATTTGCTGTCCGCTTTTAAAATTAATCAGATGAGATCGCTGTGGTTTCACCCGCTTGGCCAGATCCACGTAGATTTTCCACTCGGCACGTGCTTCCTCCACCTGCTGCTGGTTTCCTTTAATTTCAGGCGAAAAGTACACCATGCGTTCAGTGGAAGTTGAGGTTCCCCCGTCTTCCTGTTCATATCGAGTTTTGGCCGGGAGCACAATGACGGCTTCCTTCGCATCCACCAGTGTGGACGTATTATAGATGATATCCTGATGCACCCGAAATTCAAGCGAAGATAAAGCCCGCTCGACAAAATCGGGATCAGGCATCGTTTCAAGGAAGTTGCCTCCGGACAGATAGTACATTTTAATTTTCCGTTCATGGTCCTCGGGCAATAAAATGTTTTCAAGTGACACACCAAGAACGTCTCCCTGCCATTTCGGAATAGTAAAGCCCCACAGTTTTTCAATGCGTTCGATGTTGTTCGGTTCAAAATCACCGCCAGGCAGCACGAATGGATCGGCCCCCATCTCACCGCTTCCCTGAACACTGGAATGACCGCGAATCGGCATCAGCCCGCAATGTTTGCGGCCCAGAAATCCGCGCAGCAACGCCAGGTTCGCTACCTGGGAGATGTTGTCGGACGCAAAGGTATGCATGGTTAAACCAAGTGACCAGACAAACACGCCGGATTTACTTTTGGCGAGGAGCATTGCAAGCTCGTGAATGCGCTCTTTGCTCACTCCGGATGAGGCTTCAATTTCTCCCCAGCCTTGCTGCTGGACCTTCGCCTTTAACTCCTCATAGTTGTTGACATGCTTTTTCACAAACGAATGGTCGATCGCGGATCCGAGCTGTTTTGCCTCCATTTCAAACCAATGCTTCATGATGCCATGCATGAAGGCGATATCTCCCCCGATATTAACCTGGTAAAAATCATCCGCCAGCTTTGTGCCAAAAAGCGCAGACTCGGCAATGGACGGAATCCAGTATTTTTCCATGGAGGGCTCCCGATATGGGTTAATGCAAATGATCTTTGTTCCCTTTCGTTTGGCAGCATACATATATTTGGTGGAAACCGGCTGGTTATTTGCGGCGACCGATCCCCAGAACACGATAACATCGGATCCAATCCAATCCTGGTAGTTGCAAGTCGAGGCCCCTACACCAATGGACCGCTTCAGTGCTGTTTTGGACGGAGAATGGCAAATGCGCGAAGCATTATCAATGTTGTTCACACCAAGGTACCGGGCCACTTTGGCAGCCACATAGTAAGATTCGTTCGTGATACCCCGTGACGTCAGAAAGAACGAGACCTGCTTGGGATCAAGCTTCTTCATTTTGTCCGCAATCAGGTTCAGGGCATCATCCCATGTCAGACGGGAAAACTTACGCTCACCCCTCCGACGGATCAACGGATATGGAATTCGGCCAAGCCTTCTCAGTTCCGCGCTGGAATACTTGCGAAGCTCATCAACGTCCGCATGAAGTATCTCTTTTTTCATGGCCGGCATTGTGCTCAAGCGGAGCACATTCAATCGTGTCGTGCACACATGCGGACCTGCGAGCGTTTGATCATACAGACCCGAAACGCCGAGAGCACATCCGTCACACACCCCTTGGGTCAATATTTTGCCCGCATAAGACAGGTTATCCCGGTTTTCCCAGGCCACCTTCACCGTATCGCGGATGTGCCCGGGTTTTATTTTGCCCAAGCCGAACGGTACAGGGCTGACCCAGTTTTTCGGATCTGGTGTTTTGGGTAGCTTGATTGGTCCTTGATGCTTCGTTTTTCCCATGATTTTCTGCCCCTTTTCTTTTTTCTATTTGATTACTACATTAACGCTGGTAATAGACGATGTTTCTTTCAAGAACACCAAAGGTTGCTAAGTGCTTGAACAAAACAAAAACCACCGGGAGCCCGATTGTGTTCAAACAATCGGAAACCGCGGTGGTAGTCTTTAACAGGATCGCTGCCAAGTGCCAACACTAAGGGCTTTTATTTTTTAGTTAGTTTTTCTTCCAGGTTTTCATCAAAAACAAAAATCGACATTCCAAAGTCCTTTTCAATATCGATATCTACAAAAAGATCCACAAACTTAGCTCCCAGCAATTCTTCCATTTCAACCGGATGGTTCTTTTTGTACATGTCCTTCACCATTTCGGTTCGTGCGGAGCGCAGCATCTGCTTGCCCTCACTGTATCCTGAAATGAACTTTTCGACTGGAGAAAGATTGCCTTCCATCTCGCAAATCGCCCAGTTTTTGCAAAAGGTCGTTTTGATTTGCCGGGGGCCCTTGCCCATGTGGCGCTTACGAAAAGCTCTTACCAGATTACTAAACTCAGCTTCATAATTATTCATAAACGACAACCTTTTTTTATACATTCTGCTATAAAAAGTATAAATCAGAAATTCTGGGCTTGCAACTGTTGACCGGAAGCATTTTCCTTCTCGAGACGGCGGATATCCAGCCGGGCGAGGAAAGTGACAACCAAAGCGACGATAAACAGGGCCGCAAAGAAGGTCAGGCTTTCAGCATAACTTCCGGTTGTATCCTTTACCCATGCGGCAAACAGAGGTCCGGCAAGACCTGCCGCGGCCCAGGCGGTTAAAATGTACCCATGAATCGCGCCAAGTTGTTTGGTTCCAAAAAGATCGCCGATGTAGGCAGGAATGGAAGCAAACCCTCCGCCATAGCACGTATAGATGATGGCGAGCATAATCTGAAAAACAATGGCTGTTGTGATGTTTGGAAGCAGGAAAAACAGTACCGTTTGAAGCGCAAAAAACGTCGTATACGTGTTTGTTCTTCCGATGTAATCCGAAACCGAAGCCCAGCCAATCCGGCCAAATCCATTAAAAAGGCCGAGTACACCGACAAGCGCTGCCGCTTCTGCCGTCGACAGGCCAATACTTTCCTGGGCAAGAGGTTTGGCCGCTGACAGAATAGCGATTCCGCAAGTTACATTGATGAACAGCATGAGCCATAGATAATAGAAGCGTTTGGTCTTCACAGCCTGATTGGCGGTGAGTTGGGACAAGTCCTTTCGTATGATTGTTTTCCCGCTGTCCACCTTTTCCTGAAATCCCTTAGGCAGCCAGCCCTCTGCAGGTTTTTCCAGATAGAGAGATGACGCCAGCATAACAACAAAATAAGAGATTCCCAATATGTAAAACGTATTGGCGATACCGACCGATTTGATCAGGCTGTCCATGACCGGAGAGCTGATGGCGGCAGCAAAGCCAAAGCCCATGATGGCAAGGCCCGTCGCCAGCCCGCGCCGGTCAGGGAACCATTTGACGAGTGTGGAAACAGGAGCGATATAGCCGACCCCAAGCCCGATACCCCCAAGCATGCCATAAAAAACATACAATAAAGGCAGTGACCCCATTTGCACGGCAAAACCGGAACCCGCCACACCTGCTCCAAAGAATACCGCAGCAAGCAATCCCGATTTCCTTGGCCCGTATTTTTCAACAAAATGCCCCAAAAAGGCAGCGGACAGTCCAAGAAACAGAATGGCCAGACTGAAGGTCAATTGGACTTCACTCGCACTCCAGTTGAACTTTTCCATTAATGGATTGGTAAAATTGCTCCATGCATACACTGATCCGATCGAGATGTGAATGCCCACTCCCGAAAGCGCAATCAGCCAGCGGTTTTTAACCTTGCTCATTCCTAACCCTCTCCCTTTTATGTAAAATTAAAAAGCCGCCACAAACTCTCCTTATAGTTTCCATCCACTATAAGATCGAAGAATGCAGCGGCAGCAGAATCACAGGTTCGCTATGGTATCCCTAACCGATTTTTAAAACGCTTACAAAAGTCCTTTTAAACAGGTGACAGGTTCGCTGTTCCTTGCCAGAAGACCTTTTGAATTCTGTTCACAAAATATTCAAATTTCTCTTCTTAAGAGTAATGTAAACGAGCAAGCCCGTCAAGTAGCTCGCTTTCATTTTTTAACAGGATTCTTTTTGAAAAAGCACCTGCCACCCCCGGCAGATGCTCTTCTTTATGATAATTTTTTCAGAATGACGACCTTCAGGTAATCTCCTTCTTTGAACTCTTTGATGGTCTTGAAGTCTTCCGGCAGGGTATGCTCTTCCAAAATCTTATACTTTCCTCCGGTTTGACGGAACGCTTTTTCAATGAAACCTTTAAACTTCTTCATATCAAATGTACTGCAGTTGGAAGAAGCGACGATCACACCATTTTTTTCGGTAATCGCAATGGCCTGTTCAAGTAGCGCCGGATAATCCTTCCCGGCACTGAATGTATGCTTTTTTGAGCGTGCAAAGCTTGGCGGATCCAGGATGACCAGATCAAACAGAAGCTTTTTCCTGACGGCATATTTAAAATAGTGGAAGACGTCCTCCACAATAATGTCGTGCGCGTCATAATCCAGTCCGTTGATGCTGAACTGTTCTTGTGTTTTGCTTCGGCTTCGGTTGGCCAAATCCACGCTCGTTGTTTTCTCTGCTCCGCCCAAAGCCGCTGCTACAGAAAAGGCACCCGTGTAAGAGAAGGTGTTCAGTACTTTTTTGCCATTGGCGTACTTATCCCTGATGGCTTTCCTGACGTCCCGCTGATCAAGGAACACACCCACCATGGCACTTTCGTTTAAATAGGTCGCAAAATGAATGCCATTTTCCTGCACGATCAACGGAAACTGTGCTCGCTCTCCTGCGACAAAATCATCGTCTTCAATGTATGATCCCTTTTCGGCAAACCGCTTCTTTTCATAAACGCCTTTATAGTCGTCCACCTTCTTTAACGATTGAAGAACCTCTTCTTTAAATTGATAGATGCCATCGCTGTACCAGTTGATTACATAGAAACCGTCGAAATAATCGATGGTCAGGCCGCCGATCCCGTCTCCTTCTCCGTTAAACACACGAAAAGCCGTAGTGCTTGGATCGTCAAAGAACCTTTGCCGGCTCTCGACCGCTGCTTTTATTTTCTTTTCAAAAAAAGACTGATTGATTTTTTCGTCAGCATTTCGGGTTAAAATCCATCCCAGCCCTTTATTCTGCTTCCCGTAGTATCCTTTTCCGATAAACTTGCCCTTTTCATCCACGACTTCAATAATCGTGCCTTCAGCAAGACCCGCATCTACATAAGACACGGCGTTGCTGTGAATCAGCGGTGATCCGCCTTTGATCCCCTTATCGGAAGATTTTATTTTCAAACGAGCGTTTATACTCAATCCATTCACCCAATCCATCCACAAATTTTATGCTGATCCTATTTTTCTTTATCACATTCTGTCATTATAATACTTATCCTAAAAGAAATCATTAATACATAAAGGAGAGTTCATTTTGCCATGGACCATTTAATTGAAGAAATACGGAAATTTCGGGACGAGCGAAACTGGGGACCGTACCATCATGCCAAAGACCTTGCTCTCTCCATTACGCTGGAGGCTTCTGAACTTCTCGAGAATTTCCAATGGAAAGAGAGCCAGGAAGCCGTCGATGAAAACCTGGAAAACATTAAGGAAGAGCTTGCTGACGTTATGATTTATTCCCTGCAGCTCGCAGACAAGCTTGATCTGGATGTAGAACAGATCATTCGAGACAAGATGAAGAAAAATGCGGTGAAGTATCCGGTGAAACAGGATTAAGTACATCATTTTCACAAAAACAATAACGGGCTGTCCAAGAAGTCTGGAAGCCGTTGATTTTCGTTCCAGGCCGCTCGCTTTCCGCGGGGCGTGCGGTGAGCCTCTTGCCGCAAGCGCCTGCGGGAGTCTCACCTGTCACGCTAGTCCCGCAGGACAAGGAACGCTGCGGCAGCGGTGCATCGCACGAAGAAAATGTGATTTTCATTTTCGAGGATCTCGCACCTTCCACTACAATCAACTTTTCATTGAAGATTTTTTAAGCAAAAAGGGGATGTCTGAAGGTCAATTTTTGACTTTCTGGACAGCCCCTTTTAACTTATGCTTTTGGATTCCAAATGGATTTCAAGCGGGTAAGCTTCACTTCTTCAAAGGCCACCTCTCCGCCAACGGAATAGACCTGCATGGTAAAGTCTTCATCAAACGGAAAGAGAAGCTCTGTCATCATCAACTCCCCATCACCCGCAAACAGTTCCAGCGAACAGGCGTCCAAAATCAGCTGGACGTAGTGATCGGTGTGCTGGCGGGTGGCCACCGCTGCATCCAGGCTCGGAAAATGCTCGGAAAAATCAATCGCTCCGCTTCTGCGGCGGTCCACACTCCACTGCCGGTTTACCCGGCTGTAGGTTACACATGTTTCAGTTTTTTCCCCTTTTCGAAGAACAATGCCCCATTCCTTCGTATCAGGGGCTATATTTTTCGGTTTCAGCTTTAATTCAAACAGCTCGTCCTTGCTTGGAAACACAAACGGCTGCTCATCTTTCACGACCACATTTTCATACGTGTTCAGCTTTTCTTCCTTTATATTGTCAAACTCTTTAACGACTTTTTGAGTCAGGCACCAGCCGCTCTCGGTCATTTTCAAACCAAGCTCCCTCGGCAAGGACATCGCGCTACGCCACGGATCGGTAGGCACTTCATTGGCGTACTGCCAGTTACTCATCCAGCCAATCCAGATTTTGCGCTCTACTTCCGTGTTGCTCCAGGAAACTGCCGCATAAAAATCCTTTCCGCCATCCGCCCAGCGAATATCGGCCGGTCCCTCATCCGGATGAAAAGCTTTGCCGTCAAACTCGCCGACAAAATACTGTGTTGCCGACCCGCCATTTGGCCCGCCGGGATTGATGCTCACGATCAGCACCCACTTTTTCGTGTCAGTGCCATCCACCTTCAGTTGAAACAGATCCGGGCATTCCCAAACTCCTCCATGAGCACCAAAATCATTTCCAAACGACGACAGATACTCCCAGTTAATCAGATTGGATGACTCGTAAAATTGGATCTCGTCACCTGCTGCCAGGCACATGATCCACTTGGCGTTTTCCTGGCTCCAAAAGACTTTCGGATCTCGAAAGTCCTTCATATCGGGATTAGCGATAACCGGGTTCTGATCATATTTAATCCAAGTCCGCCCCCTGTCATGGCTGTAGGCCAGGCTTTGTTTCTCGTTGTTTTCCTCGTGCTGGGTGTAAAAGGCGACCAGGACATCCTCTTCTCCCTCTTTTAATCCGCTCGTATTGTCACGGTCGACAACGGCACACCCGGAAAAAATCATACCAAGTTCATCCGGATACAACGCCACGGGAAGCTCTTCCCAGTGGATAAGGTCCGGGCTCACCGCATGGCCCCAGTGCATCGGACCCCACACCGTGCTTTCCGGATGGTACTGATAAAACAAATGATATTCCCCATCGTAATAAACAAGACCGTTCGGATCGTTCATCCACTTTTCCTTTGGCGAAAAATGAAACTGCGGCCGGTAAGGATGGTTGTACATGAAAAAACCTCCGTTTTGTTATGGTATGTATGCTTTCCCTTATCTTACAATACCTTTCCACCATTTACAGTTTTTATTAAAAAGAAAAAGGCCTCATGTAAGAGACCTTCATCGTTAAAAAATCATAAATAACACAACTGCCAATATTACTCCAAGCAGGGGAACAACAACCGTCAAGGCGCCAAAAGCCGGGTAGGCGTCCTTATGTTTCTCACCGGCAATCGCCCTGATTGTCGTGACCACATACCCCCCTTGAGGAAGGGAGTCCAAAGATCCTGATGAAATGGCGGCAACCCGGTGAAGTGCGTCAGGATTGACACCCATGTCGAGATAATGAGGGGCCAAAAGAGGCAGGGCGATGCTCTGTCCTCCGGATGAAGATCCTGTAAGACCAGCGATAATACAAACCGCGATTGCCCCCCCAATAAGCGGACTTCCCGGGATATTCGTCATTGCATCCACTGCATGTGAAAATGCAGGGGTGGCCTTGGCTACACCTCCAAACCCAACAACTGCCGCGGTATTGGCAATCGCAATAATTGCGCCAATCGTTCCTTCTGTAATCGCTTTCGAAAAATCGATAAAGTACTTTCGATTAATAAGATAAACCGAAATACATCCTCCCAGCAGTGCAATAATTAATGCGGACTGGGCAAGAGACTTGTGAAACGAAAATGAAATACCCAGTACAATAAGCAAAGGTATGCAGCTCAGATAAGGATTGGGCAGCTTCTCCCGCACTTGAGTAGAATCAGCCTCCCGGGATTCGAATCTTTCTCCGCGTGAGATGGCTTTTTTAATCATTTTTTTCAGCCACCAGTAACCAAAAATCATCATAAAAACAGCGACAACCAAGCTCACTTCCCAGCCAGCATAAGGTGTCGTACCCAAAAACTCAATGGGAATCCAGTTTTGAATTTCCGGTGAACCCGCACTGGTCATGGTAAACGTCGTTGAGCCAAATCCGAGAGCAGCAGGGATAAAACGCCTCGGCAGGTCTGCTTCTTTAAAAAGGCTTAATGCCATGGGATACACGGAAAAGGCAACAACAAAGAGACTAACTCCGCCGTATGTGAGCACCGCGCAGGCAATAACAACAGCAAGCGCCGCCTTCTTCACACCAATCCGATCGGTCACCCATTTGGAGATGCTGTCCGCGGCCCCGCTGTCTTCCATCAGCTTGCCGAAAATGGCGCCGATTAAAAACATAAAGTACCAGGACGCGATAAATCCAGTAAACCCATCCATATAGTTCGTCACAAAATCTGGTTCATTTTTGCCTGCAAGCTGCGGGAAAAGCGGCAACCCGCTCGTAATCGCCACAATAAATGCAGATAGCGGCCCTGCAACCAACAAGTTCATTCCAATCATGGTAAGCAGAATCAACAGCGCAAGCCCGCCAATCAAACCAATCATACTCAGCATAACTTTCCTCCTGTAAAGACTTGGCCTGTCAGCGTCTGTCTTTAACCGAAGCACGTTCTATGAGGCATCCATCCACAAAATTCATTTCGGGTTTCTCCTGCTGTCCGCTAATATCGTCCAGCATCAGTTTTACCGCCTGCTGAATCATTTCATCCACCGGCTGCTTCCAGGTGGTCAAGGCATATGATGACCAGTCCGCCATTTTCACATTATCAAATCCAATGACCGAGATATCTTCAGGGATCCGGTATCCGGCAGTAGTCAAATAATCAATGGCACCAAATGCCATAATATCGTTCGCGCAGAATAACGCATCCATTTTCGCATGATGCTTCATTAATTTTTTCGCTGCAGCAAACCCGCCCTGATATGTGAAGCCGCCGTCCTCCATCGGGATTGATTCGATGCCCTGCTTTTGCAGTGTATCCATGAACCCCCTGCTCCTGTCCAGGGATGTGGACGTATTGGCCGGCCCGGAGATGAAACCCAGCTGCAGGTGGCCGGTATCCAAAAGGTATTGGCCGATCTTCTGACCTGCGGAAAAGTTGTTGCAGATAACGGCATTACTCATAGAATCGCTAATATAGCGGTTAAACAGCACAACAGAAATGCCATTTCGATTGAGTTTTTGAACCGCCGCTGAGGTTAAAAGGGCATCAGTGATAATCACGCCTTCCACACTATACTCAATCAGCTGGCTCACTTCATGTTCCTGGATCTCTTCATTCTGGGAATTGATAAACATGATCTGATACCCTTCTCCCGACAGCCTGCTGTAAAATTTCTCAAGCACCTCAGGATAGAAAGGATTTTGCACATCACGCATAACAATGCCAATAATTCTTGATTGATTGGTAATCAGCCCTCTGGCGATCGCATTGGGCTGATACCCCAGCTTTTCAGCTGCATCCAGGATCAATTTTCTTTTTTTAATTGAAATGCTCGCATTTTTACTAAATGCTCTGGAGACGCTCGATTGGGAGACTCCTGCCAACTGGGCGACATCCATCGCTGTCACTTTTTTATTCAAAATAGTATTCCTCCTGCCGATCTAGACAGAAAAGATTATATCAGATTTTTGCCTTATCTTTGCCATAGCGTTTCACACGCAGATCTGCCTGCGCTTTGTGACCCATGAATCCTTCCAGCTCACAAAGCCGGGATGCGTATTCCCCGATCTCTGCACTCGCTTCAGGTGTCACCCGCTGATACGTGCATGTCTTGAGGAACTTCCCTACCCACAAGCCGCCGGTATAGCGCGCCGCCTTTTTGGTAGGCAATGTGTGGTTGGTGCCGATCACTTTGTCCCCGTAAGCCACATTGGTTTCTTTGCCAAGGAAGAGCGCCCCGAAGTTAGTCATGTTCTCTAAAAAGTAGCTCGGGTCTTCTGTCAGCACTTCGACATGCTCGTACGCCAATTTATCCGCTTCAACAACCGCTTCTTCAACAGAGTCCACCACGATGACGGAACCATAATCATTCCAGGATACACTGGCAATATCGGCTGTTGGGAGAACTTGCAGCTGGCGTTCTACTTCCTCCAGTGTTTCTCTGGCCAATGTTTCAGACGTCGTAATCAAAGCGCTTGGAGATGTTGGCCCATGTTCAGCCTGTCCAAGCATATCGGTCGCGATCATTTCTGCATCCGCTGTTTCGTCCGCAATAACAAGTGTTTCTGTTGGTCCGGCGAACAAGTCGATACCCACTCTTCCGAACAGCTGGCGTTTCGCTTCAGCTACAAATGCGTTACCCGGTCCTACAATCATATCCACCGGTTCAATGGTTTCCGTACCGATCGCCATTGCCGCCATCGCTTGGATGCCACCCAGAAGATAGATTTCATCTGCTCCTGCCAAATGCATCGCTGCCACAGTTGCTGCAGGAATCTCTCCTTTAATTGGAGGTGTGCAGGCAATCACTCGTTTGACGCCTGCCACTTTTGCTGTAAGAACACTCATGTGAGAAGAAGCAACCATTGGATAACGTCCGCCTGGAATGTAGCATCCCACGCTGTTTACCGGAATGTTCTTGTGACCGAGCACAACGCCAGGGAGTGATTCCACTTCAAGATCCTGAAGTGATTCCTTTTGTTTTTGGGCAAAATTCCGGATTTGTGCTTGTGCGAATTTAATATCCTCAATCACCTGGAAAGGCACACTGTTTACGATATCCTGAATTTCCTGTTCACTTAAGCGGAAGGATTCCGGTGACCACTTGTCAAACTTCTCGGAAAGCTCACGAACCGCCTTATCTCCATTTTCTTCCACATTTTTTATAACTGAGCTTACGGCGTCCCTTACTTTGGAATCCGCTTCTTGTACTTCCTGATTGGATTTTCCTTCTTTTAAAAAGTATGCCATGGTATTTTCTCTCCTTTTTCATTTTTGAATACGTATGCAAAAAAATTATATGGCTGTCCAGCCGCCATCAACTTTGATCGTTTCTCCTGTCACAAACTTTGAGATGTTTGATGAAAGATATAGTGCAGCGTTTGATATATCCGAAGGTTCCGCCAGTTCTCCAAGCGGAATCCGGCGAAGCACATCTGCCTTGAAGGCTTCATCCTTAAACATTTTTCCGGTCATCTCTGTTTCGATAAACGTTGGAGCAACCGCATTAACATTGATTTTATGCTGTGCCCATTCTACAGCCAGCGCTTTTGTCATCTGCACCATACCTCCCTTGCTCGCACAATAGGCTGCACGGTTGAAATACCCGACAAAAGCCATTTGGGAGGCAATGTTCACAATTTTTCCCGCTTTTTTGGGTACCATGATTTTCGCTGCCGCCTGACTGCAAAAGAATGCGCCCTTCAGGTTAATATCCTGGATACGGTCCCAGTCCTCCTCGGTGACCTCAAGCGTCGGTTTGGCGATATTTATGCCAGCATTGTTGATCAGGATATCAATCGTTCCCAGTTCTGCAGCTGCATAATCAACCACCCGCTGGACTTCATCCACCTCACTTAAATCACCAGTAATATAGCCGCATTGAGTTTGATGCTGTTTCAATGCTTGTGTGGTTTCAGCCAAATCCCTTTCATTACGTCCGACGATTACGACGTTCGCTCCATGCTCTGCAAAAGCGAGCGCAATCTCCCTTCCAATCCCTTTTCCGCCTCCGGTCACAAGGACCGCTTTGCCTTCAAGATCTGGAAAGTATTTCATGATTTGCCTCCCATCACATGATCAGCCGCCAGATCTTCCTTCAAGTAACGGATCAGTTCTTTTTCGCGTTTCAGCTGAATCTCCACTGAAAACGACTCGTCCCACTTGTAAAAACCTTCCCCCGTTTTCTCGCCAAGCTTTTCCTTCTTCACCAGTTCCTTTAAAACAGGAAGCGATTCTTCGGCAGAAGACAAATCGCTGAACAAATAGTCGGAGATCGAAGAAAACACATCCAAACCACCAAGGTCTGCTGACTGCAGGGGACCGGTAACCGGGAGCCTGCGGCCAATACTGTAAGTGACTGCCGCATCTATATCTTCTTTGGATGCAGCACCCGTTTCCAGGAGATACTGCGCTTCGCGGAACAACGCATATTGGAGCCGGTTGCCAATAAAGCCTGGCAATTCTTTTTTGACTTCAATCGGTTTCTTCTTCATCTGATGTAAAAGATCAAAGCAGCGTTTCACCGTGTCATCGTTTGTCTTCTCTCCGCGCACCACCTCAACAAGAGGAATCAAGTGAGCCGGATTCCAAAAATGAGTAACGACAACCCTCTCTGGCAGACGCACTTCTGAAGCAATTGAAGTTGGACTTAAGCCGGAAGTGTTGCTCGCAAGGATAACATGTTCACCACACAAACCATCCAGTCTGGTAAACACTGATTTTTTTAATTCAAGATTTTCCGGGACGGCTTCAATGACAAAGGTTGCACCTTTGACTGCCTCTTCGATAGAGATGGACATGGTAATGCGGCCTCTGATTTGCTGAGCTTCCGAACCACTGAACAAGCCATGGTCCTCCAAAACACCCAGCTTCCTCACAAGGCTTTTCCAGCCTGCCTCACAGTTTTGTTCATCGATTCCCTGCAGGGTCACATCCATTCCCGCCCATGCGGCATTTAATGCAATGGAATGCCCCATCGTACCACAGCCAAGTACCGTTAATCTTTCCACGTAATCACCAACTTTCTGAATAATCTTGTTTTTGAATACGTATGCAAAATTCATTTTAACGGAATCCGCAAGAAATGTAAACGCTTTTACTTATAAAAAAAAGAATAATGAACACCATGTGTCCATTATTCTTTCTCCTCTTTTTTGTCTGATTCCGGACCTTCTGGTAATTCAGGAGCTTTTTCCTTATCTTCTACCAATTGCTCCAGACGGTTGATCCGTTCCTCGAGCTGGGCTCTTTCCTCGGCAGCCATAAGCCCTTTGGAAGAATAATAAGGATCCTTTTCCCACCAGTCCATTCCAATCTCTTTTGCTTTATCAACAGAGGCAACCAGCAGGCGAATTTTAATGGTCAGCAGGTCAACATCGGCGAGCGATATTTTAATATCACCGGCAATGACCACTCCCTTGTCGAGTATCTTTTCCAATATTTCAAGCAGATTACTAGATTGTACAGGCTGTTGAACGGGCATGGCTTTTCTCTCCTGTCCTTATGTTATAGCAGCTTTCCAAGCGGTCCCAGCTCGATGTTAAGATCTTCATGCTCAAGTCCGAAAATCACTTTAAGCTCCAGCATTTTTTCTTCCAGCCTCATGAGCGTCAGACCAAGCTCCTCGAGTTGGTCATCCGACAGCGAATCGTTCTCCACTTTTCGCATGGCCTGCCTTTCCATCAGCTGGCGCAAAAGCTCTATTATAGTGAGCACCAGTTTGGCCAATCCCTGTTCTACATCCGATTTATCCAGAGATAAGCGTTCCACGATCCACCGCCTCCTCGATGATTTTACGGCTGCTGTTTTCAAAGGCACTTTCTATGGAAGAAATAAGAAGCTTCAGATCGACGATGATCAAATCAATATCTGCAATCGAGATTAAAATTTCACCTCGGATGACCACTCCCGTGTCAATGATGCCATCAAGAAGATCCAGCAATGTCACTTCTTTATTTTCAAAAGGGGAAAATTGCTTCATTGCGCGTTATCCTTTTCCAGTTTGGAGAAATGATACGGCGGCCAGGGGCCGGTCACATGAAAAAGACAGCCTTTTTCCTTCATATCTTCCTCAATGCTTTCAATGGCTTTAAAAAATTTATCATCATCCTCTTTTTTTATCAGGACATCGCAATTTGCAACCATCTCTTCGGTTACATCCGTCATATCTCTTCCCCAGTTTTGCCGCAGAAGCTGTGCAGTCATCATTGGTTCCAGCCGGGTGATTGCTTGAAGCCAGAGTTCGTTTTTCTCCCGTTCTAATTCGGTCTCGACCAGCATGGCGAGCTTCTTTTTCATTAGAAATTGCTTCCCTTTGGGCATGGCCCCCATTTCCTGTTCCAACGATACCACCGATGGATTTTTATGCTGAACAAAATCTCTCAAGAGTTCAGGGCTGCAGAACATCTTGATGTTCCATTCCTCTTTCCCTCTCAAATGGTCTAGTTTTCGCAAGATATCATCATGCTGGTTCGTAAGTAAGGTTTGCAGCTTGTTGTCCTGTTCAAAGATCGTGCAGAACGACATCGGCAATAGCGGGAACTGCAGTTGAAAGAAAGCAACGGTCTCATGATGATGAAAGGCCTGCTTCTTCAGCCAATCGGCGTCCTTCACCTGCCGGTCGATCTGTTCCTGACAAAACATTTCCCCGTCCACTTCCGTCAGGACCGCAGCTAAATCATTGTACATGCTGATTTTTACAGGCCGGCCGCCGATTCCCTTTAATTCTGGCTTTTCCGTTTCACCTATATCTGTTGCTGCACAAATACCATACACATAGAGAAAGGTTGTTGCTGTTTGGGCCATGCCTTCTCCTCCTCACCCCGGCAGTGTTTTAATTCTGCTTTTCACGTTCTTTGGCGATCCTGTACCGATCCAGCAATTCTTGTTCCCTGGCCAAATAGGACTCTTCATCGATTTGCTCCATTTCAAACATCGTATGAAGCTGTATCAGCTCCTGCTGGAGATGCGGGATACTGTACAGCTCCTCATCCACTTCCTGCTGGATCTTCTCTCCCAGCTTGATAATGGAGCGAATGGGAAGAGTAAAGAGTTTATGAATCATGATGACCCCTCAATTCTCAGCCGTATATTTACAAAGTTATACGCCGGCCATGGACCTGTGTATTTAAAATCCACTTTATCTTTCCATACTTCATAAATTTCGTTAACTCTCTCGTCGAACTCCGCTTCACTGTTGCGATCAATTAAGAAGGCCGCATTCAAAAACACTTTTCCCGGAATCGTGTCATTCTGCTTCCCGGCAGCGGTGAGCCCTAAGAGCGGAAGGTAAATTTCCTTTTCCACCTGTTCCTGAAGCTGGAGGATAAACAGTTGTGCCCGTTCCCCCATCTGAATACGATCATAGAAAGCAGAAGGTGCCTCTAAATCCTGTGACGTATTCTTCCACTCAAGCAAAACTGGATCTTTTTTCATTTCATCGTCGATCCATTCCTTTTTCGGGATGACCTTTAAGCCGACTTCAATTTTATTCTCAAGATGGGAGAACAGTTCGGTAAAATCTTTTTTCAGGTGTTTGGTAATGAGAAGAACATCCTTCTCGGAATGAAACACATTGCCAAAACTCATGGGAATCAGGCTGTACTGTTTCATGACTTCTGATATGACATTCTGATGGGTCAACAGGTTTTGACGGCCGGGAAGCACCTCCCCCTCCACCTTGCATACCACCATGGCGATCGTATCCAGATGGATGGTGTAGACTCCGGATTTTCTGCCATTAAACTCTGCCTGGCCAAATGACTTCTTTTCTTTTTCCGTTATCGCACAAAAAACATAAATTCCTTTTTCCGTGCTCACTTCGGTTCATCCTCTCTCTGCAATTCCTGCAGGATCAGTTCCTGCACCGTTTCTTCCTCTTCATCGGGGAAAAAAGGCTGAACATGATGGGTCAGTACATCGAGACAAAGCTGCTGATACAGATGGTTTTTTGGATGAATTTTAATAGACGCTTTTTTGGCTATGGAAGCAATCATGAAGGCTGCCCTCATGCTGGGACTGCTGCCGTTGCCATAGGCTCGCAGCCGGTTAACAAAATGAACAATCAATCCTGCTTCTTTTTCAGTAATACCTGTTTTCTTTCGGATAATAGCCATTTCTGTTTGTTCGTCACAAAGATCCAGACTGATGTTAATCAAGCGGTCAATCAATGCGTCCTGTGTATGAAACGTTCCTGCATATTCCTCCGGGTTGCTTGTGAATATCATGCAAAAGTCCGGATGGCATGGAATGGCGGTAACTTTTCCGTTTCCATAAACAGGGAGAACCCTCTCCTCCAGAAGAGATAAAAATATATTATTCGTTTCCGGGCGCGAACGTGTAAATTCATCGTAAATTACCACATGTCCCTTTTTAACCGCCTCAATCAGCTGCCCCTGCATCCACAAAGGTCTGACTTCCTGTTCCTTCTTATAAACAGAGTGGACATAGTTGTCGATTACTTCCTTTTTGCTTACACCCATATAGTGGCCGATCAGATCCTTGTTGCTGAGCTCGTGATGTCCCCTTATCACTGTTACCGGCCTGTCCAGCTGTTTGGCAATATAAAAGGCAAGACTGGTCTTGCCTACCCCTGATGGTCCGGTAAAATGAACAGGAAAACCTGTCTGTAAATACAAGAGGGATCTGGACACAAGCGGATGGTAAAAAGGGACAGCGAGAAATTCATCCTGTTGATTTATCATTCCTCATCGCTTCCTTTCATTGATCTATTAAAAAAACCAAGGCGCAAAACAGCCTTGGCTTTTCCCAGTCTGTATTAAAGTGGTGCAGGCTCACTGTCTTCTTCCTTTGGTTGAAGAAGGCCTACTGCTTCTGCATACCGAAGCCAGGTATCGACACTCGCAATGACAATACGGGCATCAATCGTTAGCAGCTCGATTCCAACCAAGGAAACCCGGGCCCATAGATCAATAACCACACCTTTATCCAAAATACGGTCGATAACCTCTGCTAAGCTGGAAGAGTCTACACTTTTTTGAATGGCAGCCATGCAATCCCCTCCTTTCATCGGTCGAGAATCAAGGGGAATTTCTTTAGCTTATTCTGTATTTTTGCTTCTGGTGACGGCAACCCCCTTGCCACAACAACCAGCTTCCTCCGTATAGTACGAAGTAAAATAGTATATGTTTGCTAGATTTAGGAGGATTGGACAAACGTTTACGAGATTGAAAGATTTTATAATAAAAGCGTTGTGCCAAGGTGAGCGCGGACAGTAAATTCGTTGTTTCGGCCAGTAAATCTTTAATTCCGGCCAGTAAGTTATCCATTTCGGCTTGTATTTCCCTCAACGGCGTTGTTTTGTACTATTTATTTACTCTTACAGACTCTCCAAACGCTGCTTTTTTAATGAAAGACAGAAAAAAACAGCCTTTCAGCTGTTTTTTCACAAATATTATCTATTTTTATATCTTCAAATCTCTCTTTTGGTAAGCCATAAACGTCAGGATGAGAGTGCCCAGAATGATAACGGCGGACAGCCCGATATATACCCCTTCAAATCCTGTATTGCCCATAAGCTTTTTAGCTTCGAAATATTTAAAAGGCGTGAGGTAGCGAAGGGCATCCAGCTTGTCGTTCAGTTCAATCGCTATCGATAAAATATATGTGATGATAAGAAGGCCTGTGGCTATGGACACTGTCATTTTGGGACGGTGGCAGACGGCAGCCACTGCCATTCCCACTGACAGAAAAATCAGCTGCAGGATTAACATACCTATCATCAATCTTCCAATCCCACTTAAGTCTGCTGAAGGTTCGTAGTAATTCACCATCCCGACCGATAAACCGTATGTCACAAGGTTAAAAAGGAAAAGCAGAATGAGAGAAGCGGCAAGCTTGGAAGCAACAATCCTCGTTCGGGATACCGGTTTGACCATTAGAAATTCAGACGTTTTATCCCGCTCTTCTTTTGCTATCATCGTGGAGCCAAGCAGTGCAGCATGAATGGCAGCCATAAGAACCAGATAGGAAAACAGCATTCCAAAATACCCTGTGATGGTGGTTAAATCCAGCGAGCTCAATCCAAAAATGGCCTGCAGCGATTTCGGCATCGCTCCAAAGATCTCGTTCACAGTTTGGCCTGTGCTTTTCATCGTGTCATACTTGCTCATTCCGGACACAACCATAAAAAGAAGTCCAACCACCCACCAGATCATGGATTTCCGACTATTCCTCAACTCTCTCCAAAAGATGTTCACCGTTTACACCTCTTTTAAATCCACCTATACCGTGTGGATGTCTTTTTTCACAAACAAAAGGCAGCCCGCTCCAACAGCCACAGCAATGAGGGCGGCTCCCATGCCCAGATACAGGGGTTCATATGCTGAGTGCTTCATTATATAGGGCAGATCAACATACTTGAACGGTGTGAGGTAGCGGGAGGCTTCATCACCGATCGCCGAGCCGAACATGCTGATGATAAAAAAAGCAAAAACCGTACTGAGCGATACCGGGAGCACCGAACGAATCTTTGTGAATAAGGCAGAGACAAAAAAACCAAGCGCCGCAAATATAAGCTGCACAAATAAATTAGCAGCTGATATGAGGAAAAAGGCGCCCATATCAAAGTCCTCTACTGCCACCGCCTTCGCCATCATATAAGATACGGCAACAAACACCAGGTTGGTGATCACCAGGATCGCAAGCACAGCAAATAGTTTGGAGATCATAATTTTCACCCGTGTCACCGGTTTGGTTAAAATGAATTCCGCCGTTTTCCCGCTCACTTCCTTTGACAGGATTCCAGTTCCCAGATTCATCGCCTGAATGGCACCGCACAACATGATATATAAGAAGAAATAGGAGTAAAATCCAAGCAATGAGGTAATGCTGTTGATCTGCACACCCAATGCCTTCAAAACACCCTCCGGATAATTGTGCAGCACCTTGATAAATTGATCGCCATCCTTTTCTATGGACGGATACATCGAGAAAAACAAAACCGTCACCGCCACAAGCGAAAAGGTCCAGATTATCATGGGGCGCCGGTTCTCTCTAAGCTCGTGCAGGAACATGTTCACCTTGAACATCCTCCTTTTCATAATAATGAAGAAAAATTTCTTCCAGGTCGGGTTCATCCACCCACAGGTTAGCAAGCTGTACTTCCGCAAGTTTCCTCATGATCAGATTGATATCCCCGCTGTATAAAAAGCTGATCCGGTTTCCCTCTTCACTTTCGATTCTCGTAACGCCATCGAGGGCAAACAGTCCGGCATCGACGGGCACTTTGGTTTCAATTCTGATTTTCTTGTGGTTTCTTTCCTGCAGGGTGCTGATTTTTTCGACCGTAATCAGTTTTCCTTCCTTAATAATGGCGACACGGTCACACATCTTTTGCACTTCACTGAGAATGTGGGAGGAAAAGAGAATGGTGGCTCCTTTTTGGTTCTCTTCTTTTAATAGTTCAAAGAACGTTTGCTGCATTAGTGGATCCAGCCCGCCAGTTGGTTCATCCAGAATAATGAGCTTCGGTTCGTGCAGCAATCCCTGAACAATCCCTACCTTCTTCCGATTTCCATAAGACAGGTCATCGATTCGCTTGTTCAGGTCCAGATCCATTCTCTCTGCCAAATCACGGATTCGCTTTTTGCAGTCCTTTTTGTAAAAGCTGGCCGAGTAATGGAGAAGGTCCTTTACCTTCATCTTGTCGTAATAAAATACCTCCGACGGCAAATATCCAATATGCTTTTTAATTTCAGGCCCATACTTTACAACGTCCTTTCCGAAAATGGATGCACTGCCGCTCGTCGGGTAAATGATGGACAAAAGAGTTCGAAGCGTAGTGGACTTGCCTGCACCATTCGGGCCAATAAAACCAAAGATCTCCCCTTCCTTCACAGAAAAGGTAATGTCCTCGATTCCTCTTGACTGGCCGTATCGTTTGGTTAACTTATTCAGTTCAATCACGTTCATGGCAGCAGCCTCCCGTCATTTGTAAAATGCTTGTTTAAACATTTCAATATAAGCTTTCGATTCAGCAAACACCTCATCATAATCCAGTTCCTGCTGTTTCATTTTCGCTTTCATCAAATATTCTTCACTCAGTCCCTGGAACGTCCACATCATACTTTTTATGGCTTTCGGAAGATCCAGATCATCCCGGAACCGAGAATGGTCAATCCCGTCAAACAGCCACGTCGAACTGCTTGCTGTGAACTCCTTAATCCGGCTTTGAAAGTCGCTCCTAATCTGCTCCGACTCCTCCAGCATCACCTTTTCAAAAAAGCGAAAAATATCGGGATACGTTTGAAGCAGTTCTATTTTGATCAGCGTCATGTCATGAAGCCTTTTAAAGAAGTCGGGCTCCTCCATAACCGTTTTTTTATAAAAATCCTCCATTACGACCTCCACACAGTGGTCAAACAAAAACAGGTAGAGCGTTTTCTTGTTTTTGAAATAATGAAACAGCAGTCCTTTCGATATGCCTGCCTCCTTCACAATTTCATTGGTCGATGCGTGGTCATACCCTTTTTGTACATATACTTTGATTGCCGCATTTAAAATTTTGATTTGTTTCTCGTCATCGAGACTGAAAAATTTAGAATTCAAGAGCAGCACTTCTTTCATTTTTTCATTTCATTGACCACTTGGGTCAACATCAGTATATGCTGATTGACCACTCCGGTCAACAACATCTTTTCGACATGATCTGCTCACAAAAGAGGTGACCCCACTGAAAAGTTGATTGGAGTGTAAGGCGTTCGCGCCGGTAAGGCTCAGCCCCCGCCAAAACGAGCATCCTGGAACGGACTCTCATGAGCCACCTTTAAAAAAGCAAAAACACCCATCCTTTTTTTAAGGATGGGTGTCTATCACATTATCTTCCACGCTTCCATCTCGGGAGTTTTGGTTCTTTTACCCGGATGAAGCGGATGATGATGAACAGCATGTAAATGGCGAGGGCCAAATAGAAAAATACGGGAACTTTTTCAAATCTCGCTTTGGCCAAAAGGTAGAACATATAGAATAAGAACAGGGTAACAATAACACCGTTTTTGGGCAGCTTGATGTTTTTAAAGCTCGGTATCTTAAGGGTACTCACCATCAGAACAGCCAATCCGTAAAAGGCAAGAAGAAATACCCATAACGGAATGGTTTTTACGAACAGTACCAGGAATGTAACAATTGCACCTGCGAGGGTAATCGGAATGCCGGTAAACCGTTTCAGTGATTCCTCTGATGAGGTTACATTGAAACGTGCGAGCCGGTACGCTCCAAAGACAGGAAATATGCCCGCCATGGCTACACCATATATATAATGGAAGTCCGCCAAATACGTATGGGCCGCTAAAAACGCCGGAGCGACTCCGAAAGAAACCACGTCTGCAAGGGAATCCAATTCCTTCCCCATCTCATTGGTTACTCCGAGAATTCGGGCCACCCTGCCATCCACCGCATCAAGCATAATGGCAATAAAAATCAGGATGGTTGCGTTTTTGCTGTCGCCGTCAATAATATAGCCGATCGAAAAAAAGCCGCAATAAAGGTTTCCGAGCGTAAGCAAATTGGGTATATGCTTCTTCATGTAGCACGTCCTTTGTATGTAAACTATACCCTTCTATACTAATGCATTTCATGGAATTTACAATTCCTTTTCCTATAATATACGGCTAATTTCCCACTTCCATTACATTTTTATTTTATTTAATAAGGAAATAAACGTTTCCATTTCTTCTTCTGTCAATTCTTCAAATATTTTTTCATAAAAACCCTGCAGAACTTCTTCCATTTTCTCCGCCATCCGTTTTCCTTCAGATGTGATAGACAGATAGACGATTCTGCGGTCTTCACTGCTGTGGGTCCGTTTCACCAGTCCGCGGTTGATCAGTTTATCACTCGTAACAGAGATGTGGCTGTTGGTCACATGCAGATGATCCGCAATTTCAGATACCATCTGATCACCAAAGCAGTTCAACACTTTCAACACTGCATATTCATTATAAGGGATATAGTCTTTGAGCAGCGGATGAAAACAAGACCTGATCTTCTTGGTCTGATTCCGGTAACTAATCACTAAATCCTGTACGAGCCGTCCTCTGGTTTTCATATAAAAGATCTCCTTGCTTTTGAGGCAGATAATGGCTGAAGACGAAGCTTACTTCACCTTCGCCCGGATGCCTGCTTCTATTTTTTTCAACAAACGAATGTATTCTTCCTGTTCTTCTCTTTCCAGCGTGGAAAGCATCTCCATCCAAAAATGGTCCCTTTTTCTCAAAATCGTTTCCATTAGTGCCTTTCCATCCTTGGAAAGAATAATCCACACCACACGCCTGTCCTTTTCATCACGTGTCCGCTGAATCAACTTGTCATCCTCCAACTGATTAAGAAGTGTGGTCGTGGCCCCGGAAGTCAGCCTCATTTTGTTCGATATATCAACAACCATGCACTTATGGTTCTCAAAGATCATTTTCAGTACGGAGTATTTAGTTGCGGTTAAGCTATATGAGAATTCCTTCATTTGGTCTTCGATAAATGCACGCCGCAATTGAAAGAAGGTATCATTGATCTTGTCCAGCTCATTAATCTTCTTTTGCATTTGTTCGTTCATACCCTTTCCCCTTTGCCTTCCTTTGTTCAATATAATGGTAAATAACACTCAAAAATTTAAAGTATATATTTATTGTGCCCATCATTTCTTTGTGGTAAAGTGTTTACTTAGACAATACCTTTATCATAAAGTATCTTTACTAAAAAGTAAAACTTTGAGGAAAAGGTATATCTCATAAATAGTTAATTGTACGATACAGTTAACAATATTAACCATTAAGGAGGAAAACTAAATGTCAAGAGGCCGATTGCTCATGACCAACATCGTCGCATTTATTGTGGTACTTGCTTTAATTGCAGGAGGAGCGTACTACTATATTCAAAATAACAACTATGTGACAACCGATAACGCGAAAGTATCAGGTGATCTTCATACGATCACAGCTCCTGCCGACGGAAAACTTTCCGCATTTAATCTTGAAGAAGGAAAAAAGGTTTCCAAGGATGATGAGCTAGGAAAAATTTCCGGAGCTGAAAAATCAATGTCCGTCAAAACTCCAGCTGATGGAACCATTATCAAAAAACAAGCCAACAACGACCAAATGGTTCAAGCTGGCCAAACACTTGCAAGCGAAGTAGATATGGACTCACTTTTTGTGATTGCCAACATTAAAGAAGATGAACTAAAAGATATCGAGGAAGGCGACCAAGTGGACGTTACTGTAGATGGCGATGATGATACCACCATTGACGGAAGCGTTGAAAAAATCGGTTATGCAACTAACTCTCTATTTTCTTTAATGCCAAAATCCAATGATGACGGCAATTATACTAAAGTAACACAAACTGTACCGGTTAAAATTTCTATTACGAATTCATCCAATAAAGTTTTACCAGGTATGAACGCGGAAGTTAAAATTTCCAAGAACTAATTTTTAATTAACTTATTACTTCCGAAGAAAGGAGGAAGAATGAATGACAGATGAATTACAGCAACCACAAGATGCACATGGAATCAAAAGATATATTCCTTTGCTGGTCATCCTCATGGTCGGATTGTTCCTTGCCATCCTCAACCAGACATTGCTGAACGTGGCCATTCCCCATTTGATTACGGAATTCGGTGTTTCAGCCAACACTGCGCAATGGTTATTGACCGGCTACATGCTCGTCAACGGAGCGCTTATTCCATTATCACCGTTCTTGATTGAACGTTTTGCGGTTCGGCGCCTGTTTTTATTCGCGATGTTTTGTTTTACCCTTGGTTCATTGATTTGCGGTATAGCTACAGGTTTTCCGGTCATGTTAATCGGTCGTTTAATACAGGCGGTAGGCGGTGGTGTTCTCGCTCCGCTCGTCATGACCATCATTCTGTTTATCTTCCCGCCTGAAATCCGTGGCCGTGGTATGGGTATCTTTGGTCTTGCCATGATGTTTGCTCCGGCCGTTGGTCCAACCCTTTCAGGTTGGGTGGTACAAAATTATGACTGGCACCTTCTTTTCACAGGAATGGTTCCTCTGGGAGCTATTGTTCTGATATTTGCCTTTTTCAGCCTGAAAGACATTCAGCCTGCCAAGAAAGTAAAGGTGGATGCACCATCGGTCGTTACATCACTGGCCGGAATGGCGCTGCTGCTATATGGTTTCAGTGAAGCAGGAAATGACGGCTGGGATGATGCTGTAGTACTTTCTACCATGATTGCAGGTGCGGTCTTGCTCGCGATTTTTGTTATCCGACAGCTTCGCATCGAAAAACCATTGCTGGATATGCGCATTTTCAAATACAGCATCTTTTCACTTTCCAGTGTTATTAACGTCGTTTTAACAATCAGCTTGTTTTCAGGGATGTTCCTGCTTCCGATCTATCTGCAAACCATCCGTGGATATTCTCCATTGGATTCCGGTCTGCTTTTGCTGCCGGGTGCATTGATCATGCTGGTCATGTCCCCTGTTTCAGGTACTCTTTTTGATAAAGTAGGGCCTCGCCCTCTCGCTATCTTCGGTATGGCGATTACAACAGCAACAACGTATTATTTTACGAAGTTAACAATGGACACACCCTATACATTTATTGTGGTTCTTTACATGTTCCGAATGTTCGGCATGTCATTTCTGATGATGCCGATTATGACGGCTGGTTTGAATCAGCTGCCGAAACATTTGAGCAGCCATGGTACGTCCATGTCGAATACGCTCCGTCAGGTCAGCGGATCAATCGGAATCAGCTTAATTACAACCATTTTTACAAACCGTACAACGTTCCATGTGAACGAAATGGAAGGTGCAATGAACACAGCCGATCCGTTCTTTATGGCATCCTTCCATGAATTTGTACAAAAAGTAGCAATGACCTTGCATCTGCCTGTCTCACAGGCACAGTCACAAGCTGTGCAGATTCTGGCCGGAAGAGCAAGTCAACAGTCAAGCATTGCCGGCATTAATGATGCGTTTATCTGGGCTACCGTTATTTCGGCAATCGGTCTTGTGTTGAGCGTGTTCCTTCGTGACGTACGTAAGGATAAAGCCAATGTTTCAGCCCCTGAACAGAAGAAGGAAGAAGTTCTTCTTCTGCCGGCACCTAAAAACGTGTCCTGACGCATTACTTTACTAAATGGAGGAATGTTTGATGAAAATATGTGTAGTCTATGATAGTGAAGGCGGACATACTAAATCTCTTGCAGAAGCGATTGCGCGCGGAGCAGAGCAGGTGGAAGGAGCCACTGTTTATCTACAGCATGTGGATGAAGCAGATGTCTATACCCTTCCCGAAATGGATGCCATCATCTGGGGTTGTCCCGGACATTTTGGCACCATCAGCTCAGGATTAAAAACCTGGATTGATAAACTTGGCTATTTATGGGCCGAAGGAAAATTAATCAATAAAGTCGGTGCTGTGTTTTGTACCACTGCGACCACACACGGTGGTTTGGAAGCCACACTGCTTAATTTGATCACACCGATGCTTCACCAGGGAATGATTATTGCAGGACTTCCTGGCAATATCCCTGAAAACGCGCTGTATGGTTCGTATTATGGAGTAGGAATAACATGCCCGATTGAAGGGAATGAACTTATTACAGAAGATGACCAGGCACTTGGCCGGGCATTGGGAGAACGTGTAGCCACAGTAGCACGACAATTTACAGAACGGTAGGTGATGAAAGATGCTCCCGATTTTACTGATTGCAGTTGCCGTGATCTTGATTGTTGTTTTGATTGTGATTAACACGAGGGCGTTTTCATCCCGCAACAAAGAGGATTCTCCTGTCGAAGAACCGAAACAGTCTCCAGACACAGATCAGCCTGATGGGGATTTTCTCAGGGAAGAAACGTCAGCAGCTGTTGATCAGCATCAAGAGCAAGAGCCGGCTACTCCATCATCACCAAAGGGCCATGCGCCTGTTCCTGAAAAAGATCCCAATTCCATGGGTGACGATGAATACCGCAAAGCCCTGCAAAAACTAAAAACCAAGCCTTCTTCTGCTGCTCCTGCAGAGCCAAAGGAGAAGCTGTCCATGAAGGACAATGATTACCGTAACGCTCTGAAATCCATGCAGCAAAAACGGGATACTGAAAAGCCATAGAATTTTCTATGGCTTTTCTTCCATCTTTTTTTAATCTATATGATACGAGGTGCCTTATGAAAGTAAAAGAATTCATGATTTCAAATGTCATTACTGCAAAACCGGACGATACCCTTCAGGATGTCATGAGTCTTATTGTTCACAAGAAAATTGGCGGTATGCCTATTGTGGATGAGGAAGGAGAACTGCTGGGCATGGTCTCGGACGGCGATATCCTGCGCGCTATCAAACCACGCGAACGGCAGATCTATGATTTTTTCACCTTTGTCATTTATGAGCAAAAACAAGAACTGGAGCAATTCCTTAAAGAACTCGGAGAAGTCAGCGTCATTAAAATTGCCAAGCGGAACGGTCTGATTACTGTTTCTCCAGAGGATGAAATGGAAAAAGTCCTGCAGCTGCTGGCAAAGCATCACTTCAAAAAGCTGCCGGTGGTAAACGAGGAAAAACGAGTGGTCGGTGTAATCAGCCGTGGAGATGTAATTCGAAAGATTGAACAGACCATACTTAGACAGCTATAAAAACACACCTTAGCAGTCAGTCCCTTTACGGGGACTGTTTTTTTATTGTGCTGGCAGTTCGGTATAGGTGTTACGGAGCAAATACTTCTGGATTTTTCCGCTTGCATTTCTTGGCATCTCCGGCACAAATATAAACTTGCGCGGGCGTTTGTAATCTGCCAGTTTGCTGCTGTTCCGGCAAAACTCGTCGAGTTCGTGCTCCGTCAGGTTTTCGTCCTTTTTGACCACAATAGCGGTCACCCGTTCTCCCCACTTGTCATCAGGTGCACCAAGCACCGCTACATCCAGAACTCCTTCATGTTCATACAGCACATCTTCCACTTCCCGGGGATAAATGTTCTCGCCACCGCTGACAATCATATCGTCCATACGGTCTGAAACAAATAAATAGCCTTCCTCATCCATATACCCGATGTCCCCGCTATGGTACCATCCCTTATAAAGGACACGCTCTGTCGCCTCAACTCTACTGTAATAGCCCTTCATCACACTAGGTCCCCTGACAATAATTTCGCCCGGCTCTCCTGGCGGGAGAATGTCATCAGGATCAGACGGACCGGTGCTTCCCGGCCGTACCACCCGTATCTCATGATTGAAACAAGCTTTTCCCGCAGAACCAGCTTTGCTCTCCTGTTCATCCTCAAACAAAAAGGAGATGGCCGGGCCCATTTCTGTCATGCCATACGCCTGTACCAGGTGTATCCCCATTTTCTCCCCTAAGGCCCGTACAAGAACCGGCGCCATCGAAGCACCTCCGTAGAGACCAAACCTCATGGATGAAAGGTTATAAGCACTTTGGTCCTCCTGCAGCATCATGTTCCACATCGTGGGTGCCCCAAACATTACGGTGATTTTTTCACGCTGAATCGTATCAAGCACTTTTTTCGCGTCAAAATGATGAAGAATTACAGTGGTGCATCCATTATGTATGCGCGGCAAAAACGCGCAATGCAGCTCTGCACAGTGGAACATAGGGGCTGCAGTTAAGCCCCTGTCCGATGGCCTGAGCTGCAGCGCCTGCATGCATGTCAGACTCTGCTCGATCATGTCGCGGTGCCTGTGCATGACTCCCTTGGGCTGGCCCGTGGTCCCGCTCGTATACATAATCGCATAAAGATCATTCTCATCAAGCTCCACTTCAGGTTCCATAGCCTCTGCGGACCGGACCCGCTCATGGAAGCTTATCGCCGGATCCGGCTGGTCTTCGCTGATCGACCAGAACGACACAAGCGGAAACTCATCGAACAGGAGCATTACCTGGTCTTCCAGTGCTTTTTCATAAATTAAAAGAACAGGCTTCGAATCGTTAAGAATATACGATACTTCGCCTGATTTTAATCGAAAGTTAATCGGATTCAGTACGGCACCAATTTTGGCACACGCAAAGTAAACCGTCGCAAACTCACTCGTATTGTGCATGAAAACAGAAACAATATCTCCCTTTCTTACACCGGATGAAATAAAGGCCTGGGCCACACGGTTCACATATTGATTCCATTCTTCATACGACCATCTTTTCCCCTGTGACACATCCACAAGCGCTTCCTTCTTCGGATACTTTTTGACGCTTTGATCAAACAGCTTTCCAATTGTCGGATACATATCGTCCTTCCTCCCACGTTTTAGTGTAGAAACAAGCCCTGCATATGTAGTTCGTGGATGTATTAACTAATAACTTCACCATAATTTAATAAAACCCTTGTTTATAAAAGACTGTTTTAGCAAACCTTTGCTTCTCTTGAGAGTGGTTGATTTCCGTTCCAGGGTGCTCGCTTTCCGTGGGCGGGCGCTGAGCCTCCTCGTCGCAAGCTCCTGCGGGGTCTCATCTGTCCCGCTTTTCCCACTGGAGTCTCGCACCTTACACTCCAATCAACTGCAATGAAGAAACAAAAAATTGTTTTCCAAAAGCAATAATTAGAAAATAGACGAATGAAAAGGCTGAAAAGAAAACAGCTTATCCTAGATAAGCTGTTTTAACCTTCCCCTCATGTTGTAACTCTATTTTCTTCTTTTACTCCATCAAAACAGGCTATTATGAGACTTTTCATTTCTAATAAATCTTCAACTGAATTGATATAAATTCGACTAACTCCATTATTTTTAGGTGCCGGCTCAATCCTAAAATCAGGACATAGCTTTTCAACCACTTCATAATTCCATTCCCATTTTGAATTATTTAATACCTTAATTTTATTTTATTTAAAATTAATCGTATACTTATGCATTTTGTTACCTAATTGTAATAAAAATTTCCCTCTGCCTGCCGATAAACTTCATAGATTCAAAATTCTAAATACAGTTCATGGATAGAGGAGAGGGAAATGAATAAATCATTTATTCCGGGGATATGTTTCGCTGTGCTTACTACAGCTGCCTTATATCAAAGTCTTCATGCGGATGCAGTGTCCGCTCAGGAAGCAAAAACGAAATATGTGAATGTCAGTGCAACGTCTAGCCTGAATTTGCGCAAAAGCGCATCTACAAAAGCGTCCATTATCGGAAAGCTGGTTAAAGGCAACAAGGTAATCGTCTATTCCGAAAGCAAAGGATGGGCCAGACTGAGATATAACAACAAACTGGGATATGTCAGTTCAAAGTATCTTACAGCTTCAAATCCTTCTACCGTCAAGGCGGCAGCTGCCGTCCCAAAAACAACAACCAAATATGTTACAGTGGGTTCAGGCGGGAACCTTAACTTGAGAAAAAGTGCCACCACCGCTTCACCCGTTGTAACAACACTGAAAAACGGACTGGCCGTTACTGTCTATTCCGAAGCCAAAGGCTGGGCTAAAATTAAGGCCAATGGCAAAGGCGGATATGTCAGCCTCAAGTACTTAACAGCAAAAAAACCGGTCGTTGCAGCTCCCAAACCTTCAGCGCCAAAAACAACCACGAAATATTCAGTGGTCAGCTCTGGCGGAACCCTGGACGTATACAAAAGCGCATCTTCGACCTCTGCAATTGTCGCCACACTTAAAAACGGTTTGGCCGTTACGGTCTACTCCGAATCGAAAGGGTGGTCAAAAATTAAAGCCAATGGTAAAGACGGCTATGTCAGCAGCAAGAATCTTTCTGACAAAAAGCCAGTCGTCAGCACACCACAATCAGCACCACCCAAATTCACAACCAAATACGTGACGGGCGGAAACCTGAACCTTCGAAAAAGCGCATCTACCGGATCGGCAGTCGTTACGGTTCTAAAGAACGGATCCACCGTTAATGTCTACGCCGAAACCAACGGCTGGGCAAAAGTAAAAGCAGGCGGCAAGGATGGTTACGTCAGTGTGAAATACCTTACTGATAAAAAATCGGAGGCTCCTGCACCAAAGCCTGCACCTGCCCCGGCTGCGCCTAAACCAACAACCAAATATGTAACAGTATCCGGTGGTAACCTGAATCTAAGAAAAAGTGCTTCTACGGATTCAGCAGTCGTTTCGGTACTAAAGGACGGATCATCGGTTGATGTCTATTCTGAAGCGAACGGCTGGGCAAAGGTAAAAGCAAGCGGCAAGGACGGCTACGTCAGTGTGAAATACCTTACTGATAAAAAACCGGCTGCTCCGGCTCCAAAGCCAGTGCCAACACCCGCACCCGCCCCAAAGCCTGAGCCCGCGCCAGTTCCAGTTCCAAAGCCAACACCAACTCCTGAACCTGTTTCAGTAATTAAGTTTGTCACGGCGGACACATTGAATATGAGATCAGGGCCAGCAACCTCCTATTCTGTTGTGCTTCAGCTGGCGCATGATACAGCAGTCAAAGTGCTCTCTGAAGAAAACGGATGGGCCAAGATCGATGCGAATGGAAAAACGGGCTATGTCAGCTCCTCCTACCTTACCGTAAAAGGAGATCCCGTACCTTCATCGGATTATGAAGCACTTTATGGCAGAACGCTAGATGATATGGTTGCCATGCAGATGAAAGTCAGCCCGCAAACCGATTTATATAAAAATTATATTCACCAAAGTGCAGTTACTGTCTCAGGCACAACTGCCACAGTGGTAGGCGATAATTGGAATGTCAGAAACGGTGCCGGAACTGGCTTTTGGTCCCTTGGCACGGTGAACAACGGAACCAAGCTAAAGGTTCTTGGCAGTGTCAAAGGAACCGACGGGAAAATTTGGTACCAGGTCGCTTATAAAACGTGGGCCAACGCAAGCCCTGATGACGTGAAATACTATATGGATTCCAACAATTTTAAAAATGATCCGGTTAAATCGTATCAGTTTATTAAACTCTCACAATCGGCCAGTCTGAATGCCGATGAGGTCAATCAACGCATTCTCACTGGTAAAGGAATCCTTCAAGGACAGGCGGCAGCCTTTATCACAGCAGGGGAAACCTACCATATCAATGAAATCTACCTGATTTCCCATGCGCTGCTTGAAACCGGAAACGGAACCTCTAAGCTTGCAACAGGTATTCAATACAACGGAAGAACGGTCTATAATATGTACGGTATCGGTGCAGTGGACAGCGATCCGATCAACAAGGGGGCCGCACGAGCTTTTGCCGAAGGATGGTTTACACCGGAAGCCGCAATCATCGGCGGTGCCAGATTCATCTCTCAGGATTACATCCAGGCGGAGCAAGACACGCTCTACAAAATGAGATGGAATCCGCTTGCTGCGTCAAACAGCGGAAAAGCTACCCATCAATACGCAACGGACATCGGCTGGGCTGTCAAACAGACCACGCAAATGCACAATCTTTACAGCCTCTTGTCCTCTTATAAAATCATCATGGAAGTACCGGTTTATGCACAAAAATAGCAATAACAAAAGGGACTCTCTTTACCAGAGATGTCCCTTTTTCTATGAGTTTGGCTCAACATGAACATGCACATCATAAACGTCATACTTTTTTACCAGAGTGTTTTCCACGATGGTTGATATATCGTGAGCAGCCTTGATATCCAGTGTCGATTTTACAAAAATCACAATATCGACAACCGCATTATTGCCATAGTTTCTGGCCTTGATCTCTTTGACTCCTTTTACCCCCTCCACGTTTTGAATCGTCTCACGATAGGAGGTAATCAGGTTTTCATCGAACCCGTCAGAAAGTTGATGAGACGCGTCTTTAAAAATATCCCATGCCGTTTTACAGATCAACATGCCCACAATCAAGGCGGTAAGCGAATCCAGCCATGGCAAGTTCAACTGTGAGCCGAAAATACCTACCGCACTTCCGATACTCACCCATGCATCCGAAAGATTATCTTTTGCTGCTGCATTTACGGCTGAACTGTTGATTTTTTTTGCCAGGGCCTGGTTATACCGATATACAAAATACATGACAGCCGCACAGAACAACCCCGTCCAGCCGGCGATTAAATCCGGGGATTCCTTTACACCTGAAAACATGGAGGATACAGCTTCAAATAATACCTGAAGCCCAACGGCTGCCATAATAAGCGAAGCCGTTAACGAAGCAATTGTTTCACTTTTCCAATGGCCGTATGGATGATCTTTGTCCGGCGGCTTGCGCGACAGCTTTAATCCGACCAATACGGCCAGTGAAGCGATAATATCTGTCACATTGTTTAATCCATCAGCTCTTAAAGCTTCCGAATGGCTGAAGTAACTGATGACCAGCTTCAGAACGGACAAACAAATGTAAGCCACAATACTGATGATTGCCCCTCTTTCTCCCAATTTCAAATTTTGATAACGCTGCTCATCCATAAATAGCCATCCCCCAAATTCTTCTTCATAAATATCGTAGCAGGTGCTATCCGGGTGGGTCTATAGCAACGTTTTTGGGTTCTGGTATAAAAGCAATACACCTATAAAAGTGTTGGTCAGAGGAAACGTTTGTGCCCAGATGAAAGCCCAAGGTTCCCGAAACCATGGGCTTTCTTTCCGGGCAAGTTTGTCGAATTTCCGAGCATCTTTCATCCACTTCCGGGCAAGTCCCACCTCAACCGCCCCAACAACAAAAAACCGCCCGCTTTAAAAGAGGCACGGCCCTGCAATCAAACATCGATGATCTTATTATTGATATTGACGGTAATTCCATCATTCTCTATAGACTCGCCAGCGGATGCCAGTGGGGCTCTCGCATAAGGTTAACAAACGCTCCTCCCGCCATGGCGTGAAGCTGGGTGGATGTCACCTCATACGCCTCCTCATCTCTTTTAAAAAAGACGTTGTTTTGGAATCAAAATAGAGATTGGGTGTTCCGCTTGTATTCTTTAGTTTCGAGTACAAAACCAAATCTCGTCATGAGCTGTCCCCCATCATATCTGAACCTGTGTTATCCCCTACTTGTTATATTCTGTGGACTAAAAAGGAATGCCACAAAAAAGACCATCACGTTCCACACGGGATGGCCTTTTATCAACGATGTTATTGTCCTTTGATCTCCAAGAGCTTCTGTCTCAGGCCGGTCTCCATCTGGGCCAGCTCGTTTTCAGCCAATCGGCGCTTGTGACGGCCCTCCTCCTGAATTTTGAGTGTTTCCTCCAGGGTGGACATGAGGTTTTCCTGCGTCTTCTTCAGCGTCTCGATATCAACAAGTCCCCGTTCATTTTCACGGGCGGTCTCGAGCGTGTTGGCTTTAAGCATTTCCGCATTTTTCAGCAGCAGATCGTTGGTCGTTTTGGCGACCTTTTTCTGTGCTTCCACGGCACTCCGCTGACGAAGAAGAGTAAGCGCAATCGCGACTTGGTTTTTCCAGAGCGGAATCGCCGTCATGATGGATGACTGGATCTTTTCCACAAGCGCCTGGTTCGTGTTTTGAATCAGGCGGATTTGCGGCGCACTCTGAATGGTGATTTCGCGGCTCAGCTTCAGGTCGTGAAGCCGTTTGTCCAGTCTGTCGGCAAACTGCACCATATCGTTGACTTCCTGATATTTCATCTGGTCATTCGTGTCTTCCGCTTCTTTCCGTAGTGCCGGGATCACTTTAGTGTTGATTTCCTCAAGCTTCAGTTCCCCTGCTGCAATGTAGACATTCAACGCCTGAAAATACTCTTTGTTATGGTCATAGAGCTTCTCCAGCATGGCGATATCGGCCAGCAGTACATTTTTACTGCTGTCGAGTTTCAAACCAATCCGGTCGATCTGGGCACCTGTCTTTTGATACTTGGACAGCACCTCCTGAACCGATCCGGAAATTTTGCCGAATACCCTGCCAAACAACGAAGGTTTGTTGGATTGCAGTTCTTCCGGATTGACGTTGCTTAATTTCTTCATCAGATCGTTAATGATATCGCCAACCTGTCCAACATCCTGCTTTTTCACCTGGTCGAGCATCGTGTTCGAGAACGACAAAAGCTTCGACTGGGCAGGGGAGCCATAGGTGATCATAGCCTGATGATTTTTCGGGTCAATCTGCTGGGCCAGCTGATAGGCTTTTGCTTTGTTCTCCTCCGGGAGCACATCGATTAATTTCCGCTGTGTGGCCGGTTCTTCCTGCTGAACCTCCGGAACCTTCGGCGTTTCACCGAACGGGTCCGCAAGCAGGTCGTCCATAATATCCAATTTATCATCCTGATTATAGAGAGGTGATGTATTATCGCTCATGATAATCTCCTGCTTTCGTTTCTAATTTGGTTTCTTTCAGCATTTTCATGGAATGTCTGGCTACATCCAGTTCAAAGTTCAGTTCTTCCATGTCATCTGAAAGCATATGGTACAAGTCCTCTTCAATGTATTCGGTAAGCTCTTTTAACGTCCTTCTTGTTTCAGAAAGGGACTCCTGAATTTCCCAGTTTTTCTTTGGCTGGCTGGATAAAAACGCATACTTCTCTGTAAGTTCAACCGCAGAATCCAAATGGGTGAAGAAAAATCTCTCTCCTTGAAAAAAGCGCCTCGGCTCCCTTTTGGTCATACTGTATATTTTTCTTGTAATTTTCGTCAGCTCAAATCTCTGCTTTAACGTGGGAATGTCACGAATCGAAAACAGCGTTTTTTGCAGCCGGTGAATTTTCGGTTTGGCTTCTCTTAAATTTTTTTGAATGTATTTATATTCACCGCGGGTGAGCTGATGTTTTTTCAGCAGCCGCCAGTTCCAGAGCATCGATGCCATCCAATAACCGGCCAAACCGCCGCCAATGGCCAAACCGCTTGAAAGCCAAAAGGATTGGTCGAAGGCAAAGAAGGACAGCAGCCATACGATGGCCATGGTATTAAAGCCGCTGATGATTTTTACGACAAAACCTAAAAACCCGTTCATGTCAATCGCTCCCGACTTCATGTCTTTTCTATTACTACGAACAGAACAGACTTGAGTTTCATTTTTAGAAATATTTTACTTTCCCCTGCCTTTACCATACCGCATGATCCCCATTTTCTCCATTGCCCTGTAAACGTAAAACGACTAAGACTTAAGACGTAGATAAAAACCGAAGTGGAGGCAAAAACGAGGAACAGAAGAAGAAAGATTCATCGCGGCACTTTCATCACTAGAATTACCCTCCTGGAAAAAGCAGCAAACAGACCTTGGCTGATATTGTAAGGTTTATAGGAAAATAGAAGCGTTTATGCCAGAATTCCCCCTATATTGTCATTTCCTGACGAACAACTTAGAGGATTTATTACGAATGACAAAGGGGAGAAATACGATGAAAAAATGGTTGGGACTTTTAATGGCGGCAGCCCTCTGTACAGGCTTATTGTTTCCTGGACATAGCAGTGCCGCTCTAGGCAGCCAAATGCTGTCACAAGGATCAAGTAACAGTGATGTGGTTGATCTTCAGGAGTATTTAATGACGAAGGGTGTTTTTCCGTATCATACCGCTACAGGATACTATGGACCGATTACGAAAAACGCTGTAGAGCAATTTCAAACCCAATCCCGTATTAAAGCTGATGGGATTGCAGGATCAGAAACGATTAATAAAATAAAAGTACTGCGCAAAGGGGATATCGGCAAACCTGTCATCGAACTTCAGCGCCTGCTAAAGGCTTGGAACGCATACAGTTCCACAGTTGACGGTATTTATGGAGATGGTACGGTATCTGCAGTGACTTCATTCCAAAAAAACCATGGACTTTCCGCTGATGGCATCGCAGGGCCGAGTACATACAAAAAACTACGCCAAAAAAGTCCTTCTTACTCCACCAGAAGCTTCACGGTGAACAGTTCGGCTTACACAGCGGACTGTGATGGCTGTTCCGGTAAGACAAAAATGGGCATTGATCTGAAGAAATACAGCAACGGAAAAGTGGTCGCTGTCGATCCGGATGTGATTCCACTTGGATCAAAAGTTGTCGTTGAAGGCTATGGTACAGCCATTGCCGCTGATATTGGCGGCGGCATTAACGGAAAAATGCTTGATGTGTTCATCGCTGACCATGGAGATGCCATCAATTGGGGCCGTAAAGACGTAAAAGTAACGGTGTATGAAAACTAAAGCAATACCTGATCCCGGGAAGCCTGATGGCTGTATCCCGGGACTTTTTATTGTCCCATGCCTATTTTGTCTTTGAAAGCAGGGATATGTGGTGGCAACCAAACTTAAAGTCAGAAAAAAAAGGAACTCTATTTACCGCAAAAGAAAGGCCCTTTTCGACATAATCCGACCGATCCCATGTATCCCTGGGACACCGTGCCTGAGGACGTTATGAATCACCGGAAAATAGGCTATCTTTATGATACGGAAGCAAAACTGCTAAAAACGAAGAAAAAATAATAGAAAAGCTGACCCGAATAAAATGCACCATGATGCATTATGCCGGGCCAGCTTTTGCCATTAAAAGTCTATCGATCTTTCTCCTCCTACAACTGGAAGACGCAACGAACTTCTAGGAAGCAGAATCGTATTTTCTGCTTTCGTTGTATCCGGCACCGTCCAGTTGTCGTCACTTCCTGCAATTACAAGACCGATCCGGTGACCCGCCTTAAAAATATAGTCTTCCGGCAGGGCATCCCATCGCACCTGATACGGTTTTCCTGGATTCAGCAGTGTGGTCACAGAAAGAGATTGATAGTTTTGAGCATCCATCCAGCTCCGGGTCACAATCTCGTAGTCGGAGGTATGGGTGTTCTTTACGGTCTTTTTATAGCAGGCATCATCCGCACCATAGCTCTCACCCCAGCAATCTTCCTCCGTCAATGTCGTGATGCCTTCCCCTCTGCCTTCATGGTTCACCCTCGTATCGGTTCCATAATCCACCAGGTACGCTGTAAAGTTCGTATCCTCCGCATTCGTCGCTACACTAAGCTCGATTTTCGGCGTGCCGCTGAAACTGACATCTTGTGAAAGTGGCTTTGATAAGAACAGCAGTCTGTTTTTATTAAGAGAGGCATCTGGCTGGACAAGCTGCTTTTCTGTTAACAAAGGATTATCCGTAAAGGAGATGGAAGGACTTTTCAATTCAGAATTCTTGGTAAGCTCCCCTGTTTCCCCTTTTTTAGTCGCTGCCAGATTGATCTTCACGTACTTGGCCTGCTTGTCCGGCCATGTTGAATACGTTTTCCAGTTATCTGCGGACCGTTCAATATCTGCCATTGGTTCTTTCATAATGTCGTTTTTCATATCCTTCAGCCAATAATCAAACCATTGATGAAGTGTATCCACCCATTCTGAACGGCGGAAATCAAATGGATCCACATGCCCGGTCTGTGCCAGCCAGATTTTTCGCGGAACCTTTTGTTTGGCAAGCTCTGCCCACCAGCGGGAGAACTGATTGGTTTTTACATTGTAATCGTTCAAGCCATGGATCAGAAAAACACTCGCCTTTACGTTTTTCACATCATTTATGTAGTTTCTCTCATCCCAGAATGAATTGTAATCGCCAGTTGCATCATCTGATCCCTGAAGAAGCTGCTGGCGGACCGGTTCGCATTGCGCCTGTCGTTTGGAATTGACGACCGTTCGGGCAAGCCCTGAAGGTCCTCCTTTGTAATAAGGAATTCCGCCATAACGGTAATAGTCATACCAAGAACTGATCGCACCGATGGGGACAATGGTTTCTAATCCCTCCACCCCGGTCGCTGCCACACCATTGGCCAACGTGCCGTCATACGATTTCCCGATCATGCCTACTTTTCCATCAGTCCAATAGGCTTCTACTTCTTTTCCGTCCTTATTCCATGCTTTGGCGCGGCCATTCAGCCAATCGATCGTCGCTTTAATGCTTTCGATCTCTTCAGGGCCTCCTGTTGTCGGGCAGCCATCTGACTGATTGGTACCGACCATTTCCGGCTGGGCCACCGCATAGCCCCTCGGTACAAAATAATTGTCATACCAGAGCGGAAACATTTCATTGATGCCGTCTTTGTCTTTGTCCTTGACTTCGGACTCATTGCCTCGTCCCAATCGTTCATAATAAGGTGAGGCATCCATGATGACCGGAACCTTTAGGGAATCCTCCGTTTCCTTTGGACGGATAATGTCCATGGCAATACGGTCTTTTTTTCCATTGTTGTCGGTGTCGAGCTGTGATTCTACAAATACAGTTTCACGGATGGCATCACTGTAGGCGTATTTTGGCTGTGACAGAGGCGGGTTTAGTTGCTCTTTAACAGATTTAACAGAGGACGTACTTGCTTGGGCATGCACATAGGAAGGTAAACTCATGGAGAATAAGGCCGTTCCGGTTACAAAAAGCTTCAGAAACTTCGATTTGACTTTCACTCACATTCCTCCTTCTTTTGGCTTACCCCTCCATGTTAATCCAGTTTTTTACATACAAATAGGGCATTTGGCCTTAATTCCTTGCGTGCAGAATCATTATTCTTTCGACATCAGAAGGCAGCATTTGAGCTGGTTCGATATTTTTGTTCAACCAGTACCCTTATGGTTCAGTGTCTTTCGACCTAAAAAAATAAGACGACTCCATTTTCTGAGTCGCCTTTCGATGAGATTATTTATTAAAGATATACTTATCTTTAAGCCGGTCAAATTCACCCTGCAGTTCCATTTCATCCATCCAGAGGTTCACCCAGTTCTCATAAACAGAATCTCCTCGTGGGATCATATACGCTTTCTGGCTTTTCGTGAATGTTTTGTCGGTAAGCGCCGCATAGAGCCTCTCATCCCTGCTGGCATAATACATTGCTTCGGTACTGTCTGTGATCATCACATCCACTTTTCCTTCAGCGACCATATGAGGGATATCAAGGTTGTTTTGCACCACCACGACCTTTGCCTTTTTAATGTTGGCATCAACAAACTTTTGATTGGTTCCACCAGGATTGACGCCAATCGTTACATCAGGCTGATCAATCGCCTCCAGGCTCGTGAACCGGTCCTTATCTTCCATTCGGATCAATGGCGATTTGCCTTCATTCAAATACGGCCGGGTTAATTGAGCCGTCTTTTGGCGTTCTGTATTACGGCTCACTCCGCCGACTGCAATATCAAACTTGTCATCCAGCAAATCATCCATGAGTGTGGGCCACGAGGTTTTTACAAACTTGACCTTAACACCAAGATCCTTGGCCATCCGTTCAGCAGCTTCAATATCAAAGCCTTCGAACGTTTTGGTGTCCGGGTTGTAAAAGGTAAACGGCTTATAGTCCCCTGTCGTTCCTACACGAATGACCCCTTTTTTCATAATGCGGTCCAGCCTAGAAGCCACCGTATAATGGTTCCGCTTTTTATGCAGCACACTCCCTGATGCACTGGCCAGTTCATCAGCCGGTACATACGGCTTGCCATTGACCTCCAGGGTATTAAGCTGCTTCCCGTTCCACTCCAGTTCTCCTTCCTTTGTTGCCGAAGTAAAATTCATTCCCCCAAATCCAATACAGGCGATGAAGGTGAGTACTGCCACCCACTTTAAAATTATTTTGCTGTGCATATGCATCCTCCATTCTATGAGATACATCCATTATTCATAGAGCGGAAGAGCAAGTACATACATTTTCTGAAAATTCAATAAAATGGTCATTTAGTCTGAAGAAAATAGTCCCGCATTCGACAAAAAAGCACAGCGCAGGCTGTGCTTTTACCATTAGAAAAAGGTCAAATTCTCGCCTATTCCCGCTTCCCGCTTTTCAGGAATGGGCGTGAAGCCGTCCTTTGAAAGCATGACCTCTACCTCATCGCCAATCTGTTCCTGCATCATCTTTAGAACCACTTTATAAGCGGAAGGGTTGTACCACTTTTCCATTCCCGTGCGTTTGTAGATGTCCGAAATGCCAAGCCGCTCGGTCCGTTTGCCGCCGCTGCCGTCTCCCATCCAAAAATCATCAATTGTCACCCGGTCTGCGATGGGCCGCAGCTTTTGAGGAAATTCTTTTGAGCAGGGCAGCAGCGGAGACAGGCTCGCCTGCGTCGTAATGCCCGCTTCCTTAATCTCCCGGAGTGCCTGCATTCTGGCCGGAATCGGCGGAGCTGTGGGAGCAAATGCTTTTCTGATATCTTCCTTATCGGTTTCAATGGTCATCGATACCCGCACATGATCGCCAAATTGCTTTAAAAGGTCAATATCTCGTTTAACTAACGGTGAACGGGTTTGGACATGAAGAAAATCGGGTGGTAGTTCGAGCATGACTTCGAGCAGTGAACGGGTCAGCTTCGTTTCATGCTCCAATGGCTGATACGGATCTGTGGAAGAAGCCATAAAAATGGTAACGGGCCCTTTCCTTCTGGCCTTTGAGAGCTCCTGCCGCAGCAAATCAGCAGCATTCGTCTTGATATCCACCCAAGTCCCCCACTCCTCATCCCGATAAAGGGAGATGGGAAGCTGCCTTACATAACAGTAAGAACACGCAAAAGTACAGCCGGCATACGGATTCAGGGAGTGCGTAAAATCATCGAGTTGCCCCACACCGGGAGTTAATATGCTTTTCGATACAATGTCCTTCAGCTCTGCTTTCATCCTGTACGCCTCCTTCCTTAGAGGATCAGCCCATTATTAATGCCGCTGACCTCTTCCTCTGTCAAATGCCGCCACTGGCCCCTGGGCAAGTCCCCCAAAGAAATGCCCATAATCCGGATGCGTTCCAGTTTAATGACAGTGTACCCAAATGCCCGGCACATTCTCCGGATTTGCCGGTTCAATCCCTGAGTCAAAATGATACGAAATTCATCATCACTCACCCGTTCTACCACACACGGCTTTGTAACCGCACCGGGAATCTGTACCCCCTGTGCCATTCCTGAAATAAATTCGTTGCTAAAGGGATTATTAAGTGTTACCAGGTATTCCTTTTCATGTTTATGATCGCCGTGTGAGATGGCATGAGACAGTTCACCATCATTGGTCATCAGAATGAGACCTTCTGAAGCTTTATCCAGACGGCCGACAGGAAAAATCCGTTCGTGATAACCAATAAAATCAATGATATTCCCTTCGATATGTGAAGCGGCCGTACACGTAATGCCGGCCGGTTTATTCAAGATAATGTACACCAATTTTACCTTATTTTTAATGGTTTTCCCATCAATCCGCACGATGTCGTCCGGCCCAACAATCTGTCCCATTTCGCATACTGATCCATTCACAGTAATCCTTCCTGCTTTAAGAAGCCTGTCTGTTTCCCGTCTGGAGATTGCCATTGCCTGACTGATGTATTGATTGATCCTCATCATTTTCCTGCTTTCTATTTTTTGCTTATGGGTAAATCTTCTCGCCTTTTTCAAGCATCTCCAAAAATTGACTCATCCGTTTCATCCGGGTTTCCGGTTTCTTTGCTGTCTGAAGTCTGAAAAGAATGGCATACCGGTTCTGGCTGTTTAATGTTTCAAAATAAGCTTTTGCGTTTGGCCGCTGATCAAGCGCTTTTTGGAAATCCACCGGCAGGGACTTCTCGCTTTGAGGAGAATACGCTTTTTCCCAAAGTCCATTTTCCTTCGCCATTTCAATGGCCCGGAGTCCGGCAGATTTCATCCTCCCTGCCGCCAGGAGTTCTTCAGCCTTCTCCTTATTCACTTTCGACCAGATGCTTTTTGGCCCTCTCGGCGTGAACCGCTGCAACCATGTTTGATCATCATATTTTTCCTTCCGGCTGTCAATCCAGCCGTAGCATAAGGCGCTTTCCACAGCTTCAGCATAGCTCGGCGTTGCCTTGCCTGAATTCTTTTTCGCAATATGAATCCGAATGCCTGGGGATGAAACATGATGCTCTTCAAGCCATTTTTCTAATGCTTGCTGACTTTCAAACCATACGGCCGGCAGCTCTTCTTTAGCCATCCTTTTCCGCCTCCACTCTCTATTCTTGATGATGTACTACGTCAAAGAAAAAAGAAATCCTCCCGATCCTTGGAGAGAATTTCTTTGGAATTAAGAAGCCGCCTGTACTTTCAAACGCTTTTCTTTTTTCTGTGAATTCAATACCAGTTGAATAGTGCAAACGATAAAGTATACGAACGATGCGATAAGCACGTATGTCCAAGCCTGTGAAACAGCCTGTGTTTTCCATACTCCTGCCATCGAAAGAAGAGCAGGGAAAGTCAACGTCACCCATGACTGCACGAAGGCAACCTTGCCAATATACGAGTCAATCTTTTTGTTTAAAGCACCTGAAAGGAAGAACAGGAACCATAAATAGGCCCATGCGACCCAAGTCAAACTGCCGACTGTATCATAGAACTTCAGGAACGACACAACAGCATATAGAATTGCAATAACCGAAACCCATAGCGAATAATAGCCAAGGCCGCTGCCGTGAAGGCCTTTCACGTTCGTAACACCAACAAATAAATACGTCAGACCGAATAAAAAGATCGAAGCCAAATTAAAGATGGTCCAATGCTGTTGATCCGAGATCACGATCAGGTAAAAAGGGATAACCACCTGAAGCACTCCGACAAACAAGTTAAAATATCCAACACTCTTGCCATCGGCTTTACCGAAAAGCATAAAGCTATTTAAGAATAGGGCCGCTCCTGAAAGGAATAAACCGACGTCACCCATAATGTTTGCTGTGAGAAAAAACCCTCACAGGCTATTCACCTCACTTTTAATCGTTAAAAAAGAAAAAGCAGATCCCTCCGCACGGAGCAGTAAGGGATATGCCTGCTTGATCTTTTAAAATTGAACTTACAGAATGAAACTTACGATGATGGCTGAAAGGACGCTGACAAGCGTTGCTCCGTAAAGAAGCTTCAGTCCAAAACGCGCAACCACGTTACCTTGCTTTTCACTTAGTCCTTTAACCGCACCGGCGATAATTCCGATAGATGAGAAGTTAGCGAAGGATACAAGGAATACAGAGATGATACCCAATGTACGAGGGCTCATGGCCTCTTGTACTTTTCCTAGCTGAATCATCGCTACGAACTCGTTTGTAACCAATTTGGTCGCCATAATTCCGCCGGCAGAAACCGCTTCTGCCCAAGGCACACCCATGATGAAGGCAACCGGAGCAAAGATATATCCAAGCACGTGCTGGAAGGTAACACCGAAAATCAAATCAAACACACTGTCGATCGCTGCCATCAAGGCAACAAAACCAATCAGCATGGCACCTACGATGATGGCGACTTTAAAGCCGTCCATGATGTATTCGCCAAGCATTTCGAAGAAAGATTGCTTTTCTTCTTCCTGTACTTCAAGAATATCTTCGTTCTCGTCCACTTTATATGGATTGATGATGGAAGCAATAATGAATCCGCCAAAAAGGTTAAGCACAAGTGCCGTCACCACATATTTCGGTTCGATCATGGTCATGTAGGCACCGACGATCGACATGGAGACCGTAGACATCGCTGATGCACAGAGTGTGTACAAGCGGTGCTCCGGAATACGTCCCAATTGCTTTTTCACAGTGATGAAGACTTCAGATTGTCCAACCATAGCTGAAGCGATGGCATTGTAGGATTCGAGTTTACCCATGCCGTTTACTTTACTGAGGACAAACCCAATGGCTCTCATAATGAGCGGAAGTACTTTAATGTATTGGAAAATCCCGATCAAAACAGAAATAAACACGATTGGAAGCAATACCGTCAAAAAGAACGGTGCCTGACCATCGTTGGCGATTCCGCCAAAGACAAAGTCAACACCAGCCGCTGCATATTTAAGCAGCTTTTCAAACACACCGGCAAACGCTTTAATGACAACCAGACCAAATCTTGTATTTAATAGAATGTAGGCCAGAATGAGCTGCAGAACGATCATAATGGCAATTGGCTTATAATTGACTTGTTTGCGGTTATTGGATGCAAGCAGTGCCAAACCCAGTACGACAACAAGCCCTAGAATCGCAATAATATATGTCATAAGTCATTTCTCCTAAGTTGTTATTTGGCAAGGTGAAGTGAGAAACTACGCTAAATCCTTCGAAGAAAAGAATCCTGGCAAAAGCTCATGAATTGATGTTTCCTTGATATCACCTTTAAGATTGGAAAGAATAATTTTTGTATTTTCATCGCAAAATTCTGCAATGACCTGGCGGCATGCACCGCAAGGAGAGATTGGTCCTCCAGTATCACCGGCGACCGCAATGGCTTTTATTTTCTGCTGGCCTTCTGAAACCGCTTTAAATATCGCTGTTCTTTCAGCACAGTTTGTCATGCCAAAAGAAGCGTTTTCAATATTGCAACCGAGGAACAAAGAATCGTCCCCGGTCAGCAATGCTGCGCCAACTTGAAATTTTGAATACGGAACATAAGCCTTCTGACGGGCTTCAATTGCTTTTTCAACTAATGCTTTTGTTTCCATGTGGCATTCTCCATTTCAGATGGTTTTTTTGTTTAATGATTAATAAGAGCTATTAGACGTCTGACCTTTTGCAATAGCAACACCCGAACTCGCACCGATACGAGTAGCACCTGCATTTACTACGTTTTGTGCATCTTCAAGGCTGCGAACGCCACCTGATGCTTTAACGCCTACATTCGGTCCAACTGTTTTTCTCATTAGGGCTACATCTTCTGGAGTTGCTCCCCCTGTAGAAAATCCTGTGGATGTTTTAACAAAGTCTGCTCCTGCTTTAACAGACAATTCACAAGCAATCACTTTTTCTTCATCAGTAAGCAGTGAAGTTTCAATGATCACCTTTGTCAATGCTTTGCCTTTGGCAGCTTCAACAACGGCTTTAATATCATTTTCAACTGCGTCATACTGTTTGCTTTTCAACGCTCCGATGTTGATTACCATGTCAACTTCGTCTGCACCGTTTTCAATCGCATTTTTTGTTTCAAACGCTTTAACTTCAGGAGTTGATGCTCCAAGAGGGAATCCGATAACCGTACATACTTTGACTTCTGGTGTATCTTTTAGAATTTCAGCTGCTGTTTTCACCCAAGCCGGATTCACACAAACAGAAGCAAATTTGTGTTCTTTTGCTTCATGAGCAAGAACTTCGATTTGTTCAAGCCTAGCATCCGCTTTTAACAATGTATGGTCGATCATTTGAACTAAATTAGTGTTGGACATACTGATTGTTCCTTTCTTTTTTGAAAATGATAAAACGCTTTCAGTCATGCTCTTTTAGTTTGCATGAACACTATACCAAGCATTTGAACAAATGTAAATGACAAACTGAACAAATGTAAAAGTATTTTTTTCCAATAAAAAATCCCCGGAGGGACAGCTAGTTTTTATCCAGCAATGATCGTGCTGTAAACTGGTCGGTTACGAGAACATTGGCATAGCCGCCCTTAAGCGCTGCGCATATTCCCTCCACCTTTTGCTGTCCACCGGCAACCAAAATGGAATGATCCTTTTTTTTCAGCTCTTTTAAATCAATCCCCAGTGTCCGTTCGTTAATATCGGCATTAAGGATATCGCCATTTTCATCAATGAATCGGGAACAGAGGTCCCCTGCTGCTTCTGAACGGATCTGTTTTTGGTCTTCCTCGGAAAAGTAACCCAGCTGGAACAGGAGAGACTCGGATTTGACTGCGCCAATCGTAAACACAGCGATGTTGGCTTCTTTCCCCAAATCCAGGATCCGTTTAATATGCCGGTCTGCCTCCATTGCCTGTTTCACAACGACATGGTCCACGATGGCAGGAAGCGGCAAATAAATCGGCACGGTGTTATACGCTTTGCCAAACAAGCTCAGCACTTCGGAGTGATAGGTGTGCGTTTCCGAATGGCTGATTCCGCCTTTTAGCTGAACAACCTTCACATCTTTAACGAATTTTTGTTTCAGATGGCAGGCGACATTATAAAGCGTCGTTCCCCATGTGACCCCAATGACATCCCCATCTTGTGTGACCTCATAAAGATAGGCCGCAGCCTTTTCACCGAGTTCTTCTTTTATAAGACCGCTGTCATATTGAGGAATGGAAGCCACAATGGCTTTCTTCAGATGAAACTTCTGCTCAAGTTCACTTGACAGTTGTTCAATGTCATTTTCGGGATCCATGATTTTGATCTGAACGATCCCCTCACTTTTGGCAAGCTGAAGCAGTCTGGAAACGGTGGGCCGTGATATTCCCATTTCCGCTGCAATTTGATTTTGATTGTAGTCCAGCAAATAATAAAGCTTCGCTGCTTCTATTACCTTCTTCAATTTATCCTGTTCCACGCTATCCCACCGCCATTTCATCTTTCTTTTATATATATTATCAAAGTTTCATAGCTAGTGAACATATGTAAAAAGATCCATTAATTATTATTTCTAAAAATTGGTTGACTAAACCTTAAAAAGCGCATATCTTAAAAATGAATGAACCGTTCATTCATAAATTGAGAGGAGAATGAATCGATGAAGAAACTAGAAACCGGATTGGTTATTGGCGGGAGTATAGGCGGCCTACTGGCTGCGCGTGTTTTATCCGATTTTTGTTCCAAGGTACTGGTTGTTGAAAAAGATGCCTTCCCGGACGGCCCGGAACATCGCCAGGGCACACCTCAGGCCTTCCATCCCCACCGTATAACACCGCGTGGCAAAGCGATTATTGATCGTTTTTTTCCTGATTATGAACAGGATCTGGTTTCACTTGGTGCCCCTTCTTCACTTAATAAAATTATTCATCAGCACAACCAGTTCGGCACCATGGTCAGCCCTTATCCAAGAAACGATATTAAATTCAGCCGGGCCGTACTTGAATATGTGATCCGGGAACGGGTCCGGAAAATAGATAACATCCACTTTCTACAAAAGCATGACGTTCTTTCTCTCAGCGTCTCCCCTGAAAACGACAGAATTACAGGAGTGATGGCCCGTGACCGGGAAACAGACCTGTCGCCTTTTCCGGTCGAAGCCGAATTGGTCATTGATACAAGCGGAAGAACTTCCAAGCTAACCGAGTGGCTCGGTGATCTAGGTTATAACGTTCCTCTTCCGGATAAAATGACAGCAAACATCGGATACAGCACACGAAGGTATAAACTTCCTCCCGGCAAGGAACATCTGGCCGAAAAATGGGAGGCCGTAAATGTTGGCGGAACGCCTGGAAAGACATTCCTAGGTGCCTTTTCTTTCATTGAAAACCAAGTGGCCGAAACCATCCTTTATCGTCCGGACGGCGTGTTTCCGCCGAGTGATCCAGTTGAATTTGAAAAGGAAATCAGCAGGCTTTCAAGCCCTCTTATTTCCGAGTTGATTTCGGGTCTGGAACCCATTACCCCGCCGAAAAGCTTTCGTGTACCCTATTTATTCCGCCAGCATTTTGAACAAATGAAAAACTGGCCAGCTGGTTTGCTTGTTTTGGGAGATGCATACTGCAATTTTGACCCGATCTTTGGCCAGGGCATGACGGTCGCGGCAATGGAAGCTGAACTGCTGTATAAAGAATTGGAACGCAATGACACGTCTGAAACCGGTTTTGAACAATCCATCCTGAAAAAATTCCAGCATGTGATTGAGGCAGCCTGGTGGCTGAACTGTGCAGCTGATTTACGCTGGGACGGTGTCGGTTACGAGGGTAGCCAGCCTCTGAAAGGAATTGAATTTGGTCAAACCTATATGGATCTTTACTTAAAATATGCCACCGAAAAGCAGGACTGGAAGCTGTATGGACTTTATTGGGCTGTGAACACCCTGTCGGTTTCCCCGAGAGCAATATTCAATCCCGAAATGGTTCGAACCGTCCTGTCTTCTTCCCCATCCGGCCAAAACGTGCTTGATAAATTGGAGAATGGCCATTCGCTTGAAAACGTACTGAGGGATATCCTTCCCGATTTTTCGGAAGAAATCTTTGATCCGGAGAAAATGAACAAATTAGAGGTTCGTCACGAGAATTGATATACTTTTCCTAAGAAGCAGCAACCACAGGAGTGAATACATTTGCCATTAAACGAAGAACAGCTTCAGCAAAAACGTGACGAACGAAGAGAACAAATCTTGTCTGCCGCTCTCAAGGTCTTTGCCCGCAGAGGACTGATCGGTACAAAGATGAGCATGATCAGCGAAGAAGCCGGTATCAGCCAAGGCCTTATGTATCGGTATTTTACTTCTAAAGATGAATTGTTTATCACCCTGGTGGAACGCGCCATACAGGGATCCATCGAAGGAACAAAACAGATTCACCAGATGCCCGGTTCCCCGCTTGAAAAGTTAACAAGGCTGACCGAAATCATTCTTGATGAAGACGGACAGTTGTATTTTTTGCTTATGCATCAAGTGCGAACCTCAGATGAAGTGCCTGAAAAAGCAAAAGCGCTTCTTGAATATGCATCCATGGATGTATATGTCGACATGCTGAAGCCTGTATTTGAAGAAGGTCAGAAAAACGGAGAACTGGCAGAGGGAGATATCAGTGAACTGATCTCCTGCTACTTCACCGTCATATCCGGTTTGATGACCCTAAATATTCCTAAAACACAAGGATTTCAACTTCCACGGGTGGAATTATTGATGAGGATGTTTACACGTCTCTAATAAAAAGAGATAGAGGTATGGTGGATGAGAATTGGATTAATGCGTCATTTTAAAGTAACAAGGGGGTATCCCAGCGGATTTTTTTCATCGTCTGACCTGATGAAGTGGGTGGATGAATATGATGCTTCCGGGGTCGAAGAGTCAGAAGTTGACCTTGGGGGAGTAGATTGGAAGACGTGCTATTCGAGCAATCTTTCAAGGGCAGAAATCACAGCACGGCGGGCGTTTAAGGGAGAGATTACGTTTTTGGATGAATTAAGAGAAATCAGGCTTTCCCCTTTCTTTCGTTCAAACATCAAGCTTCCACTGCCCGTTCATCTCTTATTTATCCGGATGGCCTGGCTGATGAAACATCCCTCACAGAACCCTGGCAAACAAGAGGTTCTCCAGCAGATCAGCAATACGGTGGACCGTATCACCGGGCATCAGGAGGAGAATATTTTAATTGTCTGCCATGGCGGTGTGATGATGTTCATGCGCAAAGAGCTGCTGAAGCGAGGCTACAAAGGCCCTAAGCTTGGCCGGCACATTGAACATGGGAAAGTCTATGTATTTGAGAATTGAAACATGAGAAACTTCTGTTTTTCGCTTGTCGAAACTCAGAAGTTTTTTTGTTTATTTGGTTTGCGTTTCCCAACGAACTTCATCACCGTAATAAGGAGAGTGGTAACCGTAAAAGCGATAAAAAAGATGGCCTGTAACAGCAGGATCATGTCCATCGCCCTGCCCTTTTCACCTGAATAAAAATACCCGATTCCTAAAAAAAGAAGAGTAGCAGGAAACGTACCCATGACGGTCAGCAGTGAATACTTCCAGATGTTCATCTTGGACATTCCCGCAAAAAAGGGAACCACATTGCCGATCGGCAGAGGACTTAGGACAGCTACACACCAATTTCCGTACTTTCGTATGGCTTTCTTTGTTTTGTCCAGTTTGGCACGCTTATCAGAACTTATTTTTCTTTCAGCGGACTCTCCAAGTTTTAGCCCAATGAAATAGGGAATATAGCTTCCGACTGTGTAAAAAAGGCTCCCGCCCAGTGAAACCCATACCACATCCAACCAGCTTAAATCCATCAGAATGCCAGCTGTCACCATAAAAGCAGAACCGACAAATGGAAAAGAACTTCCCTCAAGCAGCTGGGAAAACAGAATGCCCCAAACTCCCCATTCTTCAAACAACCTTGTCATCCAATCCAACAAAACCACCCACCTCATTATCCATTCAACGTTTGATTCAAGTATAAGAAAATGCGGCGGTTCCACCCAGAGACTCCAGATATAAATGATGTACTCCCCGAGCATTATATTCCTTCTCTACCGATGTAAGCCTTATCATTTTCTCTCAATACTAAATATTTTAACAATTTACTCGATTCCTCTTGTACTGCCAGTTTTTTGCTGGTATGATAATCAACATTGAATTCACCGTAGAAGGAGTATCTTCATCATGAAAAAAGGAATTTTAACGTTACTGGTCCTGCTTCCTTTCGTTACTCAGCTGGCTTTATTGCCTTTTGTCAACAAGATCGGTCCCATCATTTTTGGATTGCCATTTTTCCACTTCTGGTTATTTCTGTGGATCGTTTTAACCCCTTTATGCACCTATGGCATCTACCAACTTCAGAAATCAAAGGGAGGCTTGGAGTAACATGCAAGGCAATTTAACCGCACTGTCCATCACTATTTTTATCATCTTAAGCGTAGTGCTCATCGGCTTCCTTTCCGGCCGGGATAAAAAAGTCCGCAGCTCTGTGGAAGAATGGTCGGTTGGCGGCAGGCGCTTTGGCGGCCTGCTCGTTTGGTTTCTTGTAGGAGCCGACCTGTACACAGCCTACACCTTTTTGGGGCTGACCAGTACAGCCTATACAGGCGGAAGCCTCGCCTTTTTTGCGATTCCGTATACTGTACTCGCCTTCTTTATCTCTTACTTTTTTCTGCCAAAGCTTTGGAAGGTGGCCAATTATCATAAATTAACAACATTGGCTGATTATGCAAGAGAGCGATTTGACAGCAAGCTCCTGTCCATTCTTATTGCCATTGTTGGCGTACTCATGCTGATTCCATATATCTGTTTGCAGCTCAGCGGTATTCAGGATACGCTGCAAGTTGCAGGAACCGGCTTTATCAATGTAAAGGTCGTGGTGATCACTTCCTTCCTGCTCGTGGCGCTTTATACCTTTTTCAGCGGTATTAAAGGACCAACATACACAGCAATTATAAAAGATGTTCTCGTTTGGGCCATCATGCTGTTTATGGTCGTGTCTCTTCCAATGATTCACTTTGGAGGCTGGACTCCGATGATGGACCGTCTTGTTAAGGATGCACCGCAGCTGTTAACCATACCAACCGACGGGCCAAAGGGTATTCCCTGGTTCATCACCGCATCACTCGTCTCTGCGTTAGCCCTGTTTATGTGGGCACACGCGGCAACCGGCGTTTTCACAGCAAAAAGTGCAGATTCGCTCCGCAAAAATGCGATGTTCCTGCCGCTTTATAATATCGTTCTTATTCTTGTTATTTTCCTTGGATTCATCGCTTTTCTTGTGCTTCCGAAGGGAACGGATCCTCGCTTTGCCCTGTTGACGCTGATCCAGTCTTCTTATGGCGGGGTCGCACAGGGGCTGGCGTATTCAACCATTGCCCTGGCTTCCTTGATTCCATGTTCCATCATGGCCATCGGGGCATCCAACCTGTTTGCCAATAACATTTACCGTGATTGGATTAACCCCAAGGTTAAACCTTCACGTCTTACCATGATTACAAGGGGTATGGTATTTGTTGTTATCGGACTGGCCCTTTTATTCGGCCTGGTCTTCCCAAGTGCCCTGGTTTCCCTGCAGCTGCTCGGTGTTTCCGGCATGGTGCAGATCTTCCCGGCGATTGTCATCAGCCTTTTCTGGAAAAACCAAACAAGAGAAGCGACAATCATTGGTTTGCTTGTTGGACTGGCCACAACATTTACGGTCTACGGCACTGGCAATTCCTATGGCATCTACGAAGGATTCTGGGGACTCGCTGCGAATTTCCTCGCGGTTGTTGTGCTTAACCCGCTTTTTGTGAAGAAAGCAAAGAGCAACGCCAACCCGGTAAAAGAGTTCTTATTTAACAAAAATCAAAAAGAAGCCTCCCTTGCCAAAAAAGGAGCTTAACAAAAGACCGCCCGGTGTTCCGGGTGGTCTTTTTTTTGTTATCATAAGTTCTTGGCATGAAGGGTATCGCCGCCTTCGATGGTGCCGTTCTTCAATCCTTTGTTAAACCAGCGCATCCGCTGCTCTGAGGTTCCGTGGGTAAAGCTTTCCGGCACCACATAGCCCTGGGCCTTTTTTTGCAGAGTATCATCCCCTACTGCACTGGCCGCCCTGATCGCTTCTTCTACATCTCCTTTTTCAAGGAGGTCCATGCCTTGTGCCTCATGTGCCCATACTCCTGCATAATAATCAGCCTGAAGCTCGACACGCACCGATTGGGCATTCGCTTGGGTTTTGCTCAAGTTCTGCCGTGAGCCCTGATCCATCGTTCCCAATAGATTTTGCACATGGTGCCCCACTTCATGGGCAATCACGTATGCCATGGCAAAATCCCCCGGTGCATGAAACTCGTTTTTGAGCTCCTGATAAAAACTCAAATCAATGTAAAGCTTTTGATCACCCGGACAGTAAAACGGCCCGACGGATGAACCCGCGGTTCCGCATGCCGATTGAACGGTGCCGTTATACAAAACCAGTTTTGGATTTTTATACTCTTTCCCTTCTTCCTCAAACTCTTTTTTCCAGACATCTTCCGTATCCGCAAGAACCACCGACACAAACGAAGCCAATTCCTTCTCCTGATCGGATTCTTCATAGGGGACAGAAGAGTTATCTGTACTTGTCGTGCTCAAGCTGTTCAGCACATCGCTCGGGTTTCCGCCGAGCAGCATGACGACGAGCACAAGAACGATCCCGCCTATTCCGCCGCCAACCAGAGTTTTCCCTCCCATTCCACGCCTGTCTTCCACATTTGTGCTTTGTCTTCTACCTTGCCATTTCATACGCATCCTCCCAGCAGCATGTTCAGTTACTAGTGAATATACCCAGATTTTTTCTGATTAAAAGGTAAAAGAAATAAAAGAGCCAGCAATACAAGCAAACTTCCGCCGGTGATTGAACATTTTGTAAGTTTACTGAAATCCGGTTCTACCACTGATCCCTCAGTCGACGAGTGGATCTTCTTCCACATCCTTTTTGAACTCAGAGTAGGGAACACCTGAAGCTTTATAATGCAGGGAACTATTGTTCAGCGGAATCACACGTCTATTTTCTAAAAGGAACCATGAATCCGTCCGAGCCTTTTCTCTTATTCTTTTACTTTCTTCATATGTAATTAATTCCTTCTTATCTATGATTAGCTCACCAAATATAAGGGTATTGAGTAACAAAACCATTAAAGGAGGAAGCACTCATGAAACTTGAAGTTCTTTGCAATGTGGAAAACTGTAAGTATTGGGCAGAAGGTGACCAGTGTGTTGCAGACTCTATCTATGTCATTGGAATGCACGGAGAAGAAGCGGACAACGTAGCGGAGACAGCCTGTAAAACCTTTGAGCACCGTGAATAGTTAGAATATGAAGAAACGACACTCGCGTTGAGTGCCGTTTTTTTTTGTTTATTTTGATTTCATTTTTTCGTCCAGTTTAACAAAAGCTTCTTTCAGCCTGTTCTTGGGCACTTTGCTGTACAGATCACCCAAACTTACTTCAAAACGGCTGCCATTTTCGCCATTTTCTCTGACATGCCCTGTAAGGCCAATTCCTGTTCCCTCATAAAGCTGTGCGAATAACGCTTCCATGTCTTCCTTACGGGCTTCCAAATGAACATGAAACATATTGGAAACCGGCACCTTCGGAAGAGTAGTGATTCCAGTACACTGGTTGTAAAATTCAGCAAGCTCTTTTGCTTCTTCATAATATTGGTTCATCTTATCTATATACTGATCAAAGTAGTAATCCGCACTCAATATGTAAGGGTAAAGACTAATCAAGTCCCCGCCGTGCCGTCTTTTCCATACTTTGGACTTCTCCGTAAACTCCCGGCTTCCCGCCAAAACCGCCCCGGCAATCCCGCCAATTCCTTTATATACCGAGATGTATACGGAATCAAACAAGTCGCAAATTTCCTGTGCAGATTTTTTATAATAAGGAAGTACTTCAAACAGCCGCGCTCCATCAAGATGCAGCCGGATGCCCTTTTCCCGGCAATACGCCGAGATTTCCTCCAGCGTGCTGTATTCCGGCAACTGACCGCCGATTTCACGCTGCGGCAGCTCAAGCAATATACAGGCAACCTCTTCACCTATATTCATCACATCAACCAAGCTGATCACCCGGTTCTCATCCGCCAGCAAAATCGGCTTGATGTGATGCAGTTCCTTCAGCCCGTCTTCTTCATGAATTTCCAGGTGACATAACGGGTGATAAGCTACTGTCTTCAGCTCTTTTTCATCACACCAAATTCTCAGTGCAATTTGCTGGGCCATCGTTCCGCTTGGAAAAAACACCGTCGTTTCCTTCCCCAGCACGCCGGCCATCTTTTTCTGAAAATCTTCCATTACGTTTCCCTTGCCATACATATCGCTTTCCAGCTCGCCATTCAAATCCTCTATGGCATTCTTCAGCACTTGAAGGTTCCTTGGCCCGTGACCGCTCACATGATAGTCTGCCTGTTTAAAAGCTTTCATAAAAATATCTTCCACTGAATGAATCCTCCCCATGACGCGGTTGTTAGATTTTCTTCCCTTCTTTCATTTTACTTAAGAAGGTTTTTATTGTACATATGGCGAAATTTTAACGAAGTTTGGAATGATTTGCGGAAAGGGGGAATCCGGGCTGTACGCTTCATTATATTGTTGATTTGGTTTGCCATAAAAAGGGAGGTACGCTATGAAAACTCAAATTGAGCAAAATGGTATTGTAACCCTGTCTGATGATGCAACCAAGAGTGTAAGTGACAGTGAATTATGGAATGATGACCTCCGCCCCACAACAGAAAAAGAACATACCTGGACCGGTTTGAACTTTGCCACACTGTGGATTGGTATGTGCCTTTGTATTCCCGCCTACACCATGGCCAGCGGAATGATTTCGCTCGGTATGAACTGGTGGCAGGCGATTGGAACCATCTTTCTCGGCAACGTGATCGTTCTTATTCCGATTCTATTAAACTCTCATGCCGGCACCAAATTCGGTATTCCTTATCCTGTGTTCGCCCGGTTGTGGTTTGGGTCAAAAGGGGCCCACATTCCTTCCATGGCCCGTGCCGTTGTTGCAGCTGGCTGGTTTGGCATCAACACTTGGATTGGTACAACTGCTATTGATGTCCTGTTATCCGCTTCCTTCCCTGCCTGGAAAAACCTGACCGGACATACAGCTATCATTTTTGCTTTATTTTGGGCTCTAAATGTAGGTGTTGCCTATAAAGGACCTCAGGCGATTAAAGTTCTGAGCCTGATTGCCGCGCCGGTAGTCGGAATTTCGGCTTTGATTCTTATGATCTGGGCATTTACTAACGCCGGCTGGGGACCTATTTTGTCCACACCATCCAAGTTCACGACAACTGGTGAATTCCTTAAAGTGTTCTTTCCGACACTGACCGGAGTCATTGCCTTCTGGGCTACATTGGCCTTAAATATTCCTGACTTTTGCCGTTATGCGAAAAGCCAGAAATCACAAATGATCGCGCAAAGCTTCTCTCTTCCCCTCACCATGAGCATTTTCTCCTTCATCGGCATTGCCGTTACTTCAGCAACTGTTGTTATGTTTGGTACAGCCATTTGGGATCCTGTTCAATTGCTTGCCAAGTTCCCGCCGTTCATCATCTTTTTAGGAACCATCATCATCGCCATGGCTTCTTTAACTATCAATGTTGGTGCAAACATCGTCGCACCAGCCCGTGCCATTGAGAACTTGTATCCGAGACGCATTACTTTTGGCATCGGTGCACTGATTACCGGAGTGTTTGCGATTCTCATGCAGCCGTGGTTCATCATGTCCAATTTCGGAAATTACATTTTTGGCTGGCTTGGTACATATGCAGCTCTCCTCGGACCCATCGATGGCATCGCCATTGCCGACTATTGGCTTGTTCGCCGGAGACAAATGGCTCTGAAAGAACTGTATGAGCCAGCCGGCAGGTACAATTACTCCTCCGGATTTAATAAGAATGGTGTATATGCGCTTATCATTGGAGTAGCCGTACCCGTTCTTGGTCTTCTCGCTCCGGGTCTTCGATTCCTGTGGGATAACGCCTGGACATTTGGCCTTTTCATTTCCATGTTCGCGTATGCCTATTTAATGAAAAACGATCAAAGCGTACTGAGTCCCGGAGAATACGAAGCCATTACCCAAATTCAGGCTCCAGACCCTGTGGAGCGTCTTGCCAAATAAAAGAAAAAACAGGACGTGTCCAGAGAGACAGGTCCTGTTTTCATTTTAAACTGTAGATCAAAAACTTCTCGTACGGATTGTTGTCATAAAGCCCCGGCAGCCTTACTTCCTCCATCAATTCAAAGGCCGTCTGGTCGTCCAAGAAATAGGTATACTCTTCTGTCGCATAATATAAGATTAGTTCCACCTCACGCGGAAAGTGTTCCACAGACAGCAAAATGTTGTTGATGACACTCATAAAGATCGGCATTGTAAATGGGTTAAAGAAGTAGAAGCGGTTATCCACCGGGTGGATGGGATATTCCTGCGCCAGAGCGCAATGAAAATGGATACGATCTCTGCTCTTTTGATGTTTTTTTAAATAAAGATCGAGGTTATTCAGTGCGTCTTTATAGAAGTCTTCATTCACCTCTACACCAGTTACCGCATTCTGATAGAAATGATTGATGTAAAAGCTGATTCTTCCTTTTCCGCAGCCAAAGTCCACCACCCGGTCACCCTGTTTCAAGTGATATTCACGAAATAAGCCTTCAAGCGCTTCGTAAGGTGTAGGCTCGTATCGGTGATAGTGAGAAGTAACACTATACACCTTTTGCTTACCTGTGGTGGTAATATTCAGCAATTGATCATACTCTTTTTCGTTCATCTGGCTGCTCCTATCTGCTTCTTTACATAGAAAAGACCCCGGCTGCTATAGCAGAGGGCGGACTGGATTAAAGGTTGGGACTGTGTGTCTCCTTCACACGGTCATTTTCAAAAACATTGTGAGCCATATATTTATGAAAGAACCATTCACCGGCTGCAATCAGTACAGCGGAAATAACGGATCCGGTAATGAGAGCGATGTTTTGTTCAATGATCACGGCACCACCAGCCAGATCGCAAAAAACGCGAGCACAAGGTCACTGATAGTGGCCACTGGATTTCCAGGTCTCCCAGGATATAAGCTACAATGGTAAGGATCAGACTGATTAGAAACGTGTCTCCGATGGAAACTTTCATGGCGGCTCCAAGAACAATATAAACCATCACTTCAACCATGACAAACTTTAAGATAAGTGCTTTCACATGATCCACTGTTTATCCTCCTTTTTCCATTATAGCTATGATTTACCCACTGTATGGTTTCATAAACCCCATTAACTATTTACTTATATCTTAACTGAACCAATCCCGATTCAAAGGTTTCGCACGAATCCAATGTCAAGGTTTTTCCATGGTCAACTTCCTGAAACAAACGAATACCGCTCCCAAGGAAAACCGGAATAATGGAGATCACATATTCATCAATGAGATCATGTCCTCTCAATACCTTGACCGCTTCAGCGCCGCCATCAATAAAGATATTTTTTCCTTCCTCTTTCTTCAGTTGATCAATGAGTTCCCGAACATCCCCATTGTAGAAATCTACCTGGCCATCACTTCCACTTTTTGACCGGGACAGGACATAGCATCTTCGATCCTTGTGAGAAAATTCGATTCCAAAGGAAAGCACGACATCATATGTCTTCCTTCCCATAATGACCGTATCCACGTTTTTTACAAATTCCGCATAGCCATAGTCCTCTCCCGGCCGTTCCACACTGGAAAGCCAGCTGAGATCATCATCTTTCCCCGCAATAAATCCATCGAGGCTCGTCGCAATATAGAGCACAACTTTTCTTTTTTGATCCATTGTTATTATTCTCCTTTCACTATTTCTTGTTCAAAACGAGTATACTATTGAATGATGACATCCTTTGTCATATTTATTATGAGTGAAAAGAGGATAAACCATGCGCGCTGACCGCCTGATCTCCATACTCTTATTGCTGCAAAACAGGGGGAAATTGACTACAAGGGAACTGGCAAATGAACTTGAAGTTAATCCCCGAACCATTCATCGTGACATGGATGCCCTGAGTTCTGCCGGCTTTCCGGTGATCGCCGATCGAGGAACCTCCGGCGGATGGCGGCTGCTTGAATCTTACAAGACCAATTTGACAGGGTTAAAAGCAGAAGAAATCAAAACGTTATTTCTCCTGCCTTCTCTCCACCTGATGAAGGACCTTGGAATTAGTGAAGACTGGCATGCGGCCCGAGAGAAACTGCTGGCTTCGCTTCCTGCCTCTTTTCATGGCCAAGCCCAGGATGTCTGGGACCGGATCCATATCGATACAAATTCATGGAGGCAATCACCCGAGAAGGTTACCGCCTTTACCATTCTGCAAGAATCGCTTTGGCAGGACAAAAGGCTTCTCATCCAGTATGAACGGGTCGATGGTGAACAGCGGGAACGGATAGTTTCTCCTCTCGGTTTGGTTGCCAAAAGCAGCACATGGTATTTCATCGCAGGTGTCGGCGGGGATATTCGAACCTACCGTGCGTCCAGAATCTTGTCTGCCCAATTCACTGATGAAACGTTTGAACGGCCGGCAGACTTTAGACTCGCCACATTTTGGGAACAATCATCACAGCAATTCATTCAGTCCCTGCCTACCTACGAGGTGAAGGCAGAGCTTTCTCCCTCGATCCTCTCCCGGATCAAGTTTACCGGGCGCTTTGTGCAACAAATCCACCTGGAGGATTCACTCCCAAATGGATGGATTCCCGCTTCGTTTTGCTTTGATACCGAAGAAGAAGCTGCTCAATATAGTTTGGGATTTGGTAACCAAATCAGAATTGTATCGCCAAAGCGTCTAAAAGAGATCGTTTATACGAGGGCAAAATCTTTGATCGAAATGCTGGAAAATGACCAATAAACCAAAAACCCGCCTGAAATTCATTTCAGACGGGTTCAGTTCTATTCCACTGTGACATACGTAATCAGTTGATCGGAGCTCTTTGCCTTTACACCTTTTGGTACTTTTAAGAGTATAAAATCATCACCAAACACTGGCTCATCGCCGTAAACTGATGAAACACAAAACCTTCGGAGTATGTCGCGAGGTTCAATTTGGTTTTATTAAAGGTAACCTCTAATAATGTACTAAAAATCCCATATGATGTATATTATTTTTTCATAAAAATAACAGCCTTGGAAACAGGCTGCAAGTTATTTCACATCTGCTTCTGTTATTTTTATAAATCCATAAAGGTTTTCAATCGCTTTTGTGGAAATGGATACTGACTAAGTGACAGAAAGTGAGTGACCACAGATGACAGAAAAAACGGCAGTACAGGATGTGTATCCCGATGATTATTCGTGGTGTTATGGATGCGGAAAACTAAATGAAAAGGGCCATCAATTGAAAACAAGATGGCATGGGGATAAGACCGAGACGATCTATACACCACAGCCGGAACATACCGCTGTTCCCGGGTTTGTGTATGGAGGACTGATCGCTTCATTAATTGATTGCCATGGAACAGGATCTGCCTCACTTGGCCTGCACCGGAAAAATGGGCATGAACCTGGTGATGGCCATGAACCGCCGCGGTTTGTGACAGCCTCGCTGAAGGTGGACTTTATGAAACCTACCCCTCATGGCACTCCTTTAAAAGCTGTGGGGACACTTGAAGAAGTTCATCCGAAAAAGTGGAAAGTACATACTGAGGTATTTGCCGGTGAGACTCTTTGTGTAAAAGGAGAAGTGACGGCAGTCGTGATGCCCGATTCCTTCCTGAAACAAACAAAAACCACCAACCCTTCATAGGGGTGGTGGTTTTATTTATCGGGCTCTGACGTTGGCAACAATGCCTTCCTCGTCGTCCAGCACCAATTCCAGACCAGCTGAAATCGGATCAATATTCATCTGTGTATCCAGATAAAAACGAAGTGCTTCAATCATGTTGGCTTCGATCAGCACTTGTTTTCTGCCTCCAACGTAAGCTTCAGCCGAAAACCCATAATCATCATCAAAGAGCAGTTCTACCTCAACGTCTTCTGGAGCTACTTCCTTTTTATTGGCAAGGTGCAGACAAAGGGCGTTGATAATGTCCTGCTCAGAGAGCATTATCGTTTCCATCCATCATACTCCTCACGCTTGCGGCGGCTGTTTTTTATGTTTGAGAAGATGCGAGTAATCAGAGAAATAATGACCAGAATGGCGATCACGTTAATAAAGAGGCCAAGCAACGAACCAAGTCCGCCCATATTACCAAGCAATCCGCCAAACAGCATACCTGCAATACCACCGAACATCATGCCTTTTAAGAATCCGCCCTTTTGGGATTTTGCAGCTGTGCTTTTATTTTTGCTGAAAATGCTGTTTTGCTGTTTGTTTTGGGTACTTTTGTTTTGGAAAAATGAATTTCCGCTTCCTTTGTTCGAATTGAACGATTTAACCCCTGAACGATAGCCTTTCGCACTTACAGTCTGGGCATGATCATGAAAAACAATGTCTTTTACAGGCATAAATACAAACGTCATGATCAAGGTAGCCGCAATCATCTTTTTTAACATGTTCTATATTCCCTCTTCCTTTTATAGTCTAAAAAACTTGTCCTCTATCATATACGGTAAGGATAACAAAAAGTTTCATTTTAATCCAAAATTTTAAAATTTCTTTTCGGGACATCTTACCGAATAACGATGGATACCTTGTCCTTTAATGATTCCATGGTATGTCCTCCATTCTAAAATGTGATCCATTTAACTATACTATCTAGAAGAGGTTTTTTTCATGGTTTAACCCTTAACTTTGGGATTTTTTTCAAGTATTTTTAGTCCGGTTTATTTTTTTAATCAACGGATTATGTATAATGGAGTTAAGTCCAACTAACAACGATATTCTGACAACGGGAGAGTTTTTTAATGATTGAAGTTGATGACGCTGGAAACGGGTGTCCGATTCTGGGAGAAGTATTTGCGGCAAGACGGACGGAAACAGGAGAGCATGCAGCCGTTTATATCCCGCTTCCACAGGAAACGGCAGACAGAACACCCAAAGAAGAGCACATCATGTCTCTTTTGGAAAAATTAAACGTGCGAAAGGATGAAGAACTTCTCCTGTGCCGTGGAAATACACTGAATGGATTCAGCGACTTTCTGGAGAATCGAGGGTACCAGGTACAACGGGGAAAAATCTCCGAAGAAACCGATCAAATCGCTGAAGCCTTTTTTATGGAGTGCCTGTATGAAATCGGCTTTCCAAGGGACCTGTCCCTGTCTGACAGAGCCTACTATGAATTTTATCAAATGGTGAAAATTTGGTACATCTGTTTTTATAACGGCAAACAAAACCTGTTTAAATCCGATCGGAAAGGCAATGTGAAACGGCGTGGATTTATGCATAACCCCGTTTACCATTATCCTCAGGTACTCGGTATGCTGTTTTATCACGACCAATAAGGAAAGAGACACGCTCAAACGAAAATCGTGTCTCTTTTTTTATTCATTATTCAGTTACTGCTTTACAGGCCGAACATCCTCATCAGTCATAAAATAATCATGGTATCTCATCAGCTTGTCCTTGAGATCATCGGAAACACGCTCGGCATTGTAGGCACATACCGTAATGACCTTTACATTTTTGAGCATTTGATCCACTTCGATTTCAAATTTTTCAAGCGTCTCTTCAAACTCCTCCTGTGAACCCCATTCCACATGACCCCATGTCCGGACAGACTTATCCTTTTCGATTAAAGGGGTTACAATATCAGAGAACTTGGATAAAATTGTTTCCGGATAAAAGTTACCATTCCAGAAATAAAAATCAAAGTTATTGATGAAATGGACGCTCTCTATCTGCTTTGGGGTTAAAGTTTTTTCCAATTCTTTTTGAATCATTGGAAAAATGCGTTCGTTTTCCAGAAATAGTATGTACTCCCCTTGTTCAATACCCGCCATAATGTAGGACACTGCGTTTTGAATATAATCCTCCACTTTATCAGAATAATAAAAGACATGAATGCCTTGACCTTGCATGGGTTCTGGTTGAGTGAACTGCGTAAGTTTTTTGTTCAATTATGTATCCCCTTCCGATTGACGTAAATGTTAATACGGTAATTCTTCACAAATAAAAAATCTCCTCTATTTTCATAAAAAAACAGGAACCGATCAGGCTCCTGCTTTTTATCTTATTCAAAATCGCACTCTTTAAGAGGTACCACTTTTGTTTTGTGTTTGAACTTATAGCCAAGCCATACGGCCAGGAAAATGGGTATACCAATATAGGAAACGAGCGCACCTTGCCAATCGATCGTATCGCCGGTAAAAGCGGAATAATTTTGTCCGAGAATAACGACGAAACAAAGCAGGAAGGCGAAGATCGGTCCAATCGGGAACCATTTTGCCCGGTACGGAAGATCACGCAAATCCCTTCCTTGTGCCACATAGGCTTTTCGGAAGCGGTAATGGCTGATCGCAATTCCAAGCCAGGCGATAAAGCCTGACATCCCCGAGGCGTTCAACAGCCATGTATAAATGGCTCCGTCACCAAATAAGGAAGCAAGGAATGCTACTGCTCCAACTGCAGCCGTCACGATCAGCGCAGGAACAGGAACACCCCGAGAATCCAGCTTTGCCAGAAACTTGGGCGCTTTTCCGTCACGTGCCAGGTCCCACAGCATACGGGTCGATGCGTACATACCAGAGTTACCGGCAGAAAGGACAGCGGTTAAAATGATCGCATTCATGACAGATGCGGCAAAGGCGATTCCCGCTTTATCAAATACCAGGGTAAACGGACTCACGGTGATTTCACTTCTTGCCAGCCTGCTGTCCGTATAAGGAATGATTAAGCTGATCACTAGAATCGCAAGAATATAGAACAAAAGAATGCGCCAGAACACACTCTTGACTGCTTTTGGAATGTTCTTCTTCGGATCTTCAGTCTCCCCTGCTGCCACACCAAGCAACTCCGTTCCCTGAAAGGAAAAACCTGCTGCCATAAAGACGCCAAGCGTAGTAAAGAATCCGCCTTTGAACGGGGCATCACCAATGGTAAAGTTTTTAAAGCCAATGGCTTCTCCGCCGAGAATTCCAAAAATCATAAGCGTACCGAGAATTAAAAAGATAATAACCGTAACCACTTTAATAAGAGAAAACCAGTATTCTGACTCTCCAAACCCTTTAACGGATAAGTAGTTCAATAAGAACATAATTGCTAAAAACAACGCACTCCAAATATAGGAAGGCGTATCAGGAAACCAGAACTTCATGATGAGCGTAACCGCTGCAAGCTCTGCCGCAATGGTGATTGCCCAGTTGTACCAATAATTCCAGCCCAGGGCAAATCCCACGGAAGGATCCACAAATTTTGTGGCGTAGGTACTGAACGATCCTGCCACTGGCATGTAAGATGCCATTTCCGCCAGGCTTGTCATCAAAAAGAAAACCATGATGCCAATGACTACGAAGGATAAAAGCGTGCCCCCGGGTCCGGCCGTATGGATTGAGCCTCCACTCGCCAAAAACAGGCCGGTTCCGATGGTTCCACCCAGCGAGATCATCGTTAAGTGGCGGGACTTCAGTTTACGCTGTAGTTCTCCTGAAGCCGCTGGTGCTGAATTCTTTGCTGTGTTTTGCATAAAAAAACTCCTTTTCATTTTGGAAGGAGTGGGAAATAAAAAAAGCCGCCAAAACGCAGTTTGACGGCAGTTCTATTCTACCCGCATCATGCCTTCCGTAAGATAGCGCATCCCACTCACCGGTAATGTGAGCGTGACAGTGCTGTTCCTTTTCGAAAACAGCCCCAATTCATATTTCCAGAGATAAACATGAATTTCGGCAGCTTTTCCTTTCACACGGAGTCTATGATGTCTTTCTGCATCTCGTACGTCCTACTAATAAAAGCCGCGACCTCTACCTCATCGGATTGATGAGGATTTTTGAAATATCCAGTTAGTTGACGCTAGTTGCTATTATAAAACACGAACATTAACTGTTCAACTGTTTTTTGTTTCCAAGGTCTCTTTTGCAGCATTAATGTACGTTTGAACCTTTTCTATAAACGCCTTGGCCGTAAAGCCCAAGAACTTATCTTTTCTATAGATGAGGCAAATCTTCTGACTGGGAACCGGGCCTATCAACGCCACTGTTTTAATCTTGGGGTGCTTAAGATTTCCCAAAAGAAGGGTAGGGAGAATGGCGGCCCCAATATCTTTTTCTACCATGGCAATCAAAGACGATAGCGTCGTTGTCTCCATTGACGGTTTTATTTTAAATCCTGCTTCGAGACAGTATCGGTCAATCAGTTTGCGGCATTGATGATAACTTGGAAACATAACCATCTTCATTTTTTGTACATCTTTAAAATAAAGAGACTTCTTATGGGCATAAAGTGAATCCGCATGAACCGCCAGGGAAAACGTCTCTTCAAACAGTGGGATTTCAACAAGCCGTTGGTCAGGATCAGGGCGAATCGTTATGCCAATATCAATTCCCCCACTAAGGACTTGCCCCGTAACATCCATCGTTTCAATTAAAGAAACCGAGGTATCCGGATGAGTTCTGTGAAAATCGAGAAGAAGCGCATCAAATACAAGATCAGCATCCCCAGGCAAAACACCGATCGTCAGAGACCCGCCTTTACCCATTTTCAGCTCTGCAATGCTGTCCTGTGCTTGTTTTATATGAGAGAAAATATGCCGGCATTGCTCTTGGAGAATTCCCCCTGCCTCAGTGAGTGAAATCTTTTTGCCTGTCCGATGAAACAAAGGCATTCCCAACTCATTCTCAAGCAATTTGATTTGCTGACTAAGATTCGGCTGTGATACCAGGATTTTTTCTGCTGCCCTCGAAAAATGAAGTTCCTCACAAATCACCATAAAATACTCCAGCTGCCTTAATTCCACATGATACCCCTCCCTGTTTACATCATAACTGAAACCAATCATGATCATAAGAAACGCGATATTGATGAGATTTTAATGCCTCCCTATACTGAAACTGTAGAAGTTAAGTTTTTCTTATAAAAAAGAAAACGGAGGAATGATACTATGTCTCACACTTTGCTGAAATCGGCAAAATCAGTTAGAAGCATGGCCCTTCAACAAGTCAAAGCGGCTCCCGAAGAGTTGTTCGACATCAAGCCCGCACCCTTTAATAATACTATCCGTTGGAACGTTGGTCACATCGTTTTTGTCCATGATTATTTACTTTCTTTTGCTTTTTCAAAAAGCCCAGGACTTCCCACTCACTATGAGCAATTATTTAATACAGGAACCAATCCGGATCAATGGTCCGTAAATCCTCCCTCGAAAGAAGAGCTAATCTCAAAATTATCCGATCAATTCGTCCACCTGGATCACATTTCATCAGATACATTTGAAAATATACTAACACCCGCAATGGAATTGGGACCTTTAACGTTTGAAACATCAGGTGAGCTGTTCAACTTCGTAACCATCCATGAAGCTATGCACTTCTCTATGATTTCCTCGTTATTACAATCCATCACCTATTCCAGGAAGCTTGACGAAAGGATATAAAAAAAGAAGGTTTGGCATACGTCTTCCCAAAGAAGGCGTATGCTTCTTTTTTGTAAACTATAGTTGTAAAAAGTAAAATATATATTACAATGGAAGTATAAGGAAAATAAGGAGCGCCAATTGTGAAAGACTTCACTGTACGTAACAAAGTAAAAGTAGCACGTATTGAAAAGGGAGGGCTGACCCAGGGAGAGCTTGCAAAACTAGTCGGCGTTACACGCCAGACGATGAACTTAATCGAAGCCCAAAAATACAATCCAACCATACGCGTTTGCCTAATAATCAGCAAATACCTGGAACGTCCGCTGGATGAACTGTTTTGGATCGAAGACTAACCATACTAAGGAGTTGATGCATATGCAGGTCAATGCGATGACGGTGATCATCGGCGCTATTGTTGGCTTAGGGGTCATAACCCTTCTCACCGGTCAATTTCAATGGGGATTTTTAACCGCGGTACTGATTCTGACAGCCGGATTGAAATGGCTGAGAATTGAAAAACAAAAGACCAAAGATGAAATTGAGTATGATGAGAGGATCAATGACAACATAAAACAAACCTCGCTTCAGATTTTTTCGTTTTCCAACCTTCTGCTATTCATTTATTTACTGGTTGTCCATCAGCTTTTAAACAAACGAATGATACAAGTCGATTCTCTCATGATCTACCTTGGCATTACTTTGCTCATCGCTTTTTATCTCGTTCCGTTGATCGCAAGAAAAAGATAACTCAACCATTGGAGGGAAAAACATGGATCAGAACTTATTCATTTTCGGAATTATTTTTCTGGTGCTCGCTTATTTCGTCGGCGTTAAAAAACAAACGTGGCTTTTATCCGGCTTTAACCAAAAACGGGTAAGGGATCAGGACAAATTGGCCAAACTGATCGGTGGCTACGACTTAATCGCCGGTCTTGTATTAGTGGCCGGTGCCTTTATTGAAAATCTGCAGGCCACCGTTTTAATGCCTATCGTTCTCATTGGATTCATCGTACTGCTTGGATATGTGAATACAAGAATGGTTGAATAGGACCTCTCCTGCTATAAAAGGATTTTCAGTGCTCTTGTCCAATAGATAAATGGAGAATCATATAAAAGGAGCGATTGAAATTGAATCGAGTTCTGTCCCCCGTCTCATGTAAAGTAAATAACGTATTCATTCACGTTACTGATTTAAAAAAAGCCGCAGAATGGTACAGCAGACTGCTTGGGCTCCCAACGCCGGAGCACGTCGAATCTCCGGTATACAATCTCCCGGTTACGGGCGAAACAGGCTTAACCCTGGATGACCACGCGTTTGACCCGGATTTTATTTTCAGCCCTTCAAGGCACCCGCTGTTTAATTTTTTGGTAACCGATGTAGATGAAGCTTACCAGTTCATGAAAGAGAACGATATTACCATTGTCAGAGAAACAGAACGCATCGGGGATGTTGCCTTTTTCAATTTTGCAGATGAAGACGGCAATGTACTGATGATCTGCAACTGTTAAAACTAAAGGAGGAATTTCAATATGAACCATATCGCTGTATTTTGTGGATCCAGGAGCGGCAAATCAGAAGTATACGTAAAGGAAGCCGCAAGACTGGGAAAAGAACTCGCTGAACGCGGCATTGGCCTTGTTTATGGCGGATCAAGTGCAGGCGTGATGGGAGCGGTCGCTGACGCCGTTATGGAGAACGGCGGCCAGGTCACAGGCATCATGCCTGAATTTCTTGAAAAACGTGAAATTGCCCACAAAAACTTGACCCAATTGGTTGTGGTGGATTCCATGCATGAACGTAAGGCAAAAATGGCCGAATTGGCCGATGGCTTTATGGTTCTTCCAGGCGGGGCCGGAACACTTGAGGAATTTTTTGAGATTTTTACATGGGCCCAACTGGGACTGCATCAAAAGCCGGTCGGTTTACTTAACACCAACGGCTATTATGACCCGCTCCTTTCGCTGTTTAACCATATGACCAGTGAAAATTTTATGGAGGAGAAGCATCATAAAATGGTGCTTTCATCTGCTGAACCCAAGGATCTTCTCGATCAATTCAGCTCCTACTCCCCGCCTAGCATTAAAAGCTACCTGACAGAGAATCGTACATAAATTTGTTTTGAGGAGGCTGGCATGTCCGGCCTCTTTTTGGATTGCGGTTTTATGAAAATGACGTGATATGCAACTATTTCGTGTCGAACCGCAATTAAATTTGCCAATACCGCAAGTAACGAACTCAATCTCCTCTAACGACACCTGTAAATAAAGTAAAAAGACAGCTGATCGGATCAGCTGCCCCTATTTTTAGGCTGATTTCTTTTCAACTGTTGTTTGCTTTCTTCCAAAACCATTTACAACAAGTACTCCGGCAATCGCAACCAATCCCCCTATGAGAGATAAGGTACTTGGCCACTCGCTTAACCAAATCCAGGCGGTCAGGATCGCAACCCCGGGTTCCAAATAGATCATGCTGGCCACAGAGCTCGCTTTCCCTGCCGATAAAGCAATTGCCCATGTAACATAAGCAATCGCAGCCGGAAAAATGCCGACATACAGGGTGGAAATATGGGCTTCCAGTGTTGCATGCCCGATGGAATCTAGAAGCCCGGGAGCAAACCATAAAAACGGCAGTGTGCCCGCCCACGTCACATAGGCGGTAAGCTCAACAGGAGAATAGCGGGTTAAAAAAGCCTTCTGAAAAACAAAAAAGACGGAAGTCGCTACTGCGGCCATTAACACGAGCAGGGCACCGCCCGAAACCGTCAATGACGAGGAGCTCCCTAATGTGATCAGCACAATTCCGGTTAGACCAATAGCCAAACCCGTCCATCCTGGTATTCCAAGGTGTTCCTTCAATACAATAACAGCAAAAAGTGCTGTAAATATCGGGGCTGCTCCAATCAGCATGCCAGCCGTTCCTGCTGAAATGGTTTGTTCACCAAATGTGACTCCAATATGATACATGCTGATTCCCACCCATCCGAGCAGAAGCAGCCGCAAAATATCTTGTTTTTTCGGTAATCGAAATCGGACCCCTGGCATAATTGCATACAGAATAAATGCAAATGAGGCGATTAAATACCGAACAAGCACCAGATGGCCCGCAGAGTAACCGCCGTGCAGGCTATATCGGATAGCAGCAAACGTGGATCCCCAAATAATAATCGTTATTAGTGCCATGCTTAAAGCCTTTGCGTTCATCATTTCACCTTCATTTTTTCAAATCTGAACCGTCTTTCCACTCTATCTATTTCCTTTTCTACGATCACAACTCCTTTTTTTATATCAAAAAAGCCGCCAAATAGGCGACTTGTCTTTCAATTAAAATAAGCTCTAATGATTATGACAACTGTTCTTTTTCTTTTTCTTTTTCTCTTTTTTTACCTTCTTACATTTAAGAACATACTCTGAAGAAGAGCTAGAAGAGCTAGAAGAACTGGAAGAACGTTTGGATTTCTTTTTATGAGATGAACATCCACAAGAATGGTGCTGGAGGAATGACATTATAATCACCTCCTTACTCTCAAATCGAGACGAAGATACGAATCTTCTAATCTCTTAATAGAGTATGTTAAATCTGGTAGTTGGTGAGAATAATGGAGTAAAATGTGCTGTTTTTCCATAACGTAACTATCAATCTCTCATCTGTATCCCTCGGCATTTGCGGGCTTCCCGGCCGCCTCTACCTCCACAAGATACCTCCAGCAGTCCGGCCTGGTTCCGTCGACATCCGTAAAATGATAAACTTTCGCCAGTTGGCCGCTTGATAGAGACTGACCATTCCAGCGATGACGCTTGGCATCTTCAGCAAGTGCAGAAACAGCCCGTCCGATGTAACGCGGTGACTCTGAGATGACAAAATGAGGTTCTGTCTTTACGGCATCCCTCCAATTCTCCTCGGTTACCCTAAACGTCTCCAACATCAATTCCGAGCGGAGCCAGCCAGGGGTAAGCGATACTGCCGTACCACCATACGGAGAAAGTTCATGCGCCAATGCTTTTGCCATTGTGATAACTCCGTTTTTTGCAAAATCATAAAACAAAGAAAGACGGTAATTGTTTTTGTTATAGTCTTCTGTTCCATCTGTCACTTCAACCACCAAGCCTCCCTTGTTTTTAATGAGCAGCTGCAACGCATAATGGCTGGTTATAATATGGGTATCAATCGCCAGGCGCAGCATCCGGAACCCTTTTTCCAAAGAGTGTTTCCATACCGGTGTATTCCACTCTGCCAGATGCTCGCTTCCCCATATATCATTAACCAAAATGTCCAATCTTCCCTGTTCTTTTTCGATCCGATGAATCAAGGATACCACCTGCTCAGGCACAAGATGGTCGGTTTGCACAGCAATACTCGTTCCTCTTACTTCATTTACCAGTTCTGCCGTCTCTTCGATGGTTTCAGGCCGCCCGTATTCAGAAGTTTCGGTTCGTGTGGTACGACCCGTCACATAGACGGTCGCGCCAGCTGCACCCAGTTCCACCGCTATTCCCCGTCCTGCTCCCCTCGTACCGCCTGCCACCAGAGCCACTTTTCCCTCTAAAGGTTTCACAGTATCTGCCTCCTTGCTTTTTCCTTCACTCTATCACTTAAGGATGACATCCTCTGTCATATATAAACTGTCATTCTTTTCACCCTGTTCCATGTCCGTTTTTTTAAGGCTTGGCTGCTTTAAAATACTTTGTGCATAAATCAATGCGGCTAAGTGAAACGTTTTTATTCCTTTTGAATATTCGCAAAATATGGTAAAGTTTAAATAACATTTCCTGACAAAGGAGCATGCCAATTGATTGTTGAATGTGATAAATACTATATGCCCCGCAAAAACCGTGTATTGCTGTTGCCTATACAATGGCGAGAAGAATTTAACATCTCAGAAAATGACCTATTGTCAGTACATAAAGAGAACAACAGGATCATCATTACAAAGAAAAAAAACACTACTGGCTTTGCGCCAAAATTCATCAAGATCAATAAAAAAGGCGTCATCACCATTCCCAAAGCCATCGACGATGAACTGGAATGCCGCTTGCACCAGCTTTACATCAACCAGGACGAGAATTCCTTTTTGGTTGTCCCTGTAACGACAGAAAAGAGCAGCTGATTTAATCAGAGCTGCTCTTTTCTTTATGTTATTTTGACTTGCTACTTAACCTTTGCTCGCCAAACCCCTCCTGCGCCATGAGTAAAGCCGCAAGCTTAATAAAATGCCCGGTGTTCATTGGCGTAAGTGACGGTGACGATTTCCAGGCCAAAGCGCTCTGATTCATGCAGCAATTCTTTTACGACAGCTGCCCCAAGACCTTGCTTTTGATAGTTTGGATGAATCATAATGTCTTCCATATACCCATGCTCCAAGCCCATCCCGCAAATATAGCCAAAGGCAATAAGCCGGTTTGCCTCATTTCTCGCACCAGCCCAAAAGTTACAGCGTTTTAGCAACACGGGATAGTCTTTATCCCGTCTTGGCCACCCGATGAGCTCCCTCAGATCAGGAACTTCATGATCATATAAAGGCATGTTAATCACAACATTCATCGTACCCCTCGCTTACGTCAAAGAACTCCCGGACGTCCTCCCTAACTCCTCCTGCAAAGCAAATCATATGTCCCTGCTGCCATTTGATTGTGTCGTTGAATCCTGGTTCACTTTATACCTTCGTTTCCTCTGAATCAATTCCTTCATCAATTTAAGGGACTTATTTGTTACTGGGAAGAAGCTGGGCGTGTTAGTGTCCGCTTTCCCCCAATCCGCAAAAAGGCAACCAGGCCAATGTAGGCCAGAACGCCAGTTACCCATGTGTTCACAACCGAATCCCAATTATTAAAAAACGTAAAAAATCTCCCCTTATTTGTACATAGAACCCTTCCCATTCTTAAAGTGCGTATAACCGTTTAACAGAAAGAGTTTTATAATAGTAAAGAAAGAATTTGGTTATGAAGGGCGGCTAATTAACATGCAGCATGAAAAACGGATACGCGACTATGGAATTCAAATCGGACGGTTGGAACCGGGGCAGCACAATGCTATTACTGATGTGAAAGGAGTAACAGTAGGCCATGTAACGCTCAGCGAAGGAAGCATTCAGACCGGGGTGACAGCCATTCTCCCCCATCCCGGCAATCTTTTTAAAGAGAAGCTCATTGCATCCTGCCATGTGATCAACGGCTTTGGAAAAACGATGGGCACAATTCAAATGCAGGAATTGGGCGTGATTGAAACCCCGATTGTATTAACCAATACTCTTAGTATTGGAACCGCTGCTGATGCAGTGATTCAATATACAACGGAGCGCAACCCAGAGATTGGCCGCACCACAGGAACGGTGAACCCGGTCATTGGGGAATGCAACGATATGCTGCTGAATGACATACGCGCTCAATATGTTACGAAGGAGCACGTGTTTCAAGCGATACATAACGCTTCAACGGAGTTTGAGGAAGGCAGTGTCGGCGCGGGAACCGGTATGCTGTGTTATTCCTTAAAAGGAGGCATCGGCACCTCCTCCCGCACTTTTCAGCTCGATCATGGCACGTACACCATTGGTGCACTCCTATTATCCAACTTTGGGATATTAAGTGATCTTATGATCAACGGGCGGATGATTGGCCAGGAATTAAAAGAAGCCCTTCTGCAATCGTGGGAGGAAAAAGACAAGGGTTCCATCATGATCATCATTGCCACGGACTTGCCTGTGTCAGAGCGGCAGCTGAACCGAATCATCAAGCGATCTGTTGCAGGGCTTTCAAGAACCGGATCCATTATTACGCATGGCAGCGGTGAAATTGCCATTGGATTTTCAACCGCTATAAAAATACCACACACTAAGCCGGATGATTGTTTATCCATTCCCGTGATACATGAAGAGGATATAGATACCGCCTTCCGTGCAGTTGGGGAAGCCGTGGAAGAAGCAGTGCTGAATTCGCTGGTAACCGCTACCCATGCCGTGGGCAGAGACGGCAACGAACGGCCGGCTTTTAAAGATTTATTACATCAATTTCATATTGAGTTATAAGGACCATAAAAACTTCCTCATCCATTGATAGATGAGGAAGTTAAATGGTTTTGACCCAAATCATATGATGGCTTCCTTCTCCCCAATAATCCTTCATAACGTACTTTGGCTCACCAAGTTTTTTTCTCCATACCATTTGAGCCTGTTTGTAGCCGCTGTCCAGGCAGAATTGATTGATTCCTTTTCCCTTCATGTCAGCAAACAGGTAATTCAACAAAGCTGTTCCTACTCCCTGTTTTTGATAGTCCGGATGGACGTACACTGTTCCAATCTCCAGCCAATCTTTCAACGCGCTCGGTTTGTACAATTGATGATCAGCGCATTGGCTGGTCCGTAAGAGATGGTTCCAATCATTTTTTTCTCGCGAACATCAACGGCAATCAGAAAATAATACTCTTCTCCATTACGGGTGAGATCTCTCTGCAGGAAATCTTTCTTCTGTTTCATTTCCCCTTCCATCTCTTCTGTCAGATGGGATATTCCTTCCTTTTTAAACGTATGTTTAATGACCGTTATAAAAAGCTGATTCAATTCCTCTTGATCTGCCTTTTCCGGTCTTCTAATAATCATTCCGTTCACGCTGCATTTTTGCATAGTAGGTTTGCTCTCCTCTTCCATATGAAGTTTTTAGTCCACCAAGATAGGGAAAATGTAAATTAGTAACAGTACGACAAGGAGGCCAAAACAGATGACGATTTTTTCAAAAGACGCGCTAAAGGATCAGCACATCATTATAACAGGCGCGACAGGCGGAATCGGCTGGGAAACTGCCCTGGCGTGTGCAGCAGCAGGCGCCAATATAACCATTACCGGACGTAACGAAGACAAACTCGTTACACTCAAAGGGAAGTGTGAGGAATTGAATTCAAATAATTCCGTTCATCTGTTCAGTGCCGACCTTGATGCGGAAGAAGAACGGGAAAGCTTGCTGACAGGAGCCATTGACGAAATCGGACCGGTAACGGGTCTTGTGAATGCAGCTGGAATCACCGGTGGCGGCGTCTTGGAAGACTTAAAGGAAGACGATTTAAGAAAAGTGTTGGAGCTGAACTTTATTTCAACGGTCCTTTTCACACAACTTGTCTATCGGCACATGCTGGAGAAAAAGCCCGAAAAAGGAGCCATCGTAAATGTTTCCTCCCTGTCAGGTCTGAGAGGAACACCCGGCAGCAGTGCTTACGCGGGATCCAAGTTTGCTCTCATCGGTTTTACTCAGTCATTGGCGGTTGAAGCAGCCGAGCGCGGCATTCAGGTCAATGCCGTATGCCCTGGATATGTCGATACAAAAATGGGCCGTGACAGCATCGCCCGAAAAGGAAAAAAATTCGGTCGAAGCTATGAGGAGCAGCTAAAAAAAGCAGAAGCCGGAATTCCTTCCGGACGGATCAGCTCCCCTGAAGAGGTGGCCAATACGATTGTCTTTCTGCTCACAGGCGCAGCCGAAAACATTGTCGGGGAATCGGTCAAGATCTCCGGAGGAAACGTTCTATAGGCAAATGAGAAGGCACGGCCAAATAGAGGTCATGCCTTTTTTCTTTATACTGTTGCATTTTCTTTTGAAAAGTCAATGATTCTCAAGCAGTTGCCTGATATATCCCTACAAATGGCATAGCGGCCGGGCGGAATATCCAACGGCTCTTTTACAAACGTCATGTATTCCTTATGTTCTTTATAAAATGCATCCACACTATCTACTAAAAATACCCCGCCAGCAGACAGTTCCTGTTCATCCTCCTCAATCAGCATCCGAACATCAGAGTTCGGCAGCACAAGAGCCACCGTATGCTCACCCTCCCGCCAGGCTTCTTCAAATCCAAAAGTATTACGGTAGAATGCGAGTGAATCCTCCAAATTAGTAACCGGGTAATATAAAAATGCAAGTTTCATAATTTCTCCTCCTAAACCGAAATAGATTGATGATCGAAAAAAGCTTCCCCTTCAAAAACCAGTACTGCCTGTCCTGAAATCAGTACTCTTTCTTCTTCAACCTTTATCTTTAGTTCTCCTCCCCGCTCTGAAGCCTGATAGGCTGCAAATTCCGTCTTATTCAATTTGCTTTTCCAATATGGCCCTAAACTGCAATGAGAGGACCCATTAACCTGGTCTTCCTTAATGCCCTGTGAGGGCGAAAAGAAACGGGAAACATAATCATAATGATTCGAATCAGATCGGCTTGTCACCACAACAGCACGTACCGGCAATTGAGAAAGCAGCTCAATATTTGGATCTGCGGCTCTGACTTCCGCCTCTGATTCCAGTTCAAGAATATAATCCAGCATGCTTTTAACCGCATATAAAGGCTTAACCCCCAGACCATCATTCAATAGTTTTGGAGCTTCTTCCGGTTCAAAGGGAATAATCGGAAAGGCAATCTCGATCCAGTCTCCGCTTAACCGAGCAGTCAGGATACCACTTTTGGTATGAAACCGGATCTCCGCATGGTGATTTACAACGCCTTTTTGCCACAATACAAAGGCACTTGCCAGCGTGCCATGGCCACAGAGGTTTATTTCCTTTACGGGTGTAAACCAGCGAAGATCATAACCATCGTTTGTTACATGAATAAAGGCGGTAACAGGCTGGCTTGTCTGTTTAGCCACCTTTTGCATCCACAAATCATCCTGTTCTTTTTCCAATAGACACACCGCTGCAGGATTACCGCCAAATGGGTCACTCGTAAACGAATTCAAAAAAAATAGGTTCATTAGAAGTCCTCCAATTTTAACAAGTGTTTAACATCTGTCCCTGTTCTGACCATCACGATAAACTCCACTTCTTCCCTATGAAACGCCAAGGTCTCACGAAAACCGAACTTCTGGTATAAATGAATGGCCCGTTCGTTAAAGGAGGCCACGGTCAAACGATATGAAAATTTGCTGAATTGGCCCTCAAGGTATCCCAGTATGAATGAAAAAAACAAAGACCCGTTGCCCCGGCCGGTTAATTCCGGATTCATTCCCAGCCCAATATCCAGTGCATCTTTTTCATAAGCCCCCGCCAGTTCCCCGGCCGGTACCTGTGCAGACGTTCCGGTACAAAAAAAGCCAACCAGCTTATCTCCTTCATCCAGCACAACAGAATAGTGATTTTCGATCAGTTCATTCATGGACTCTCTGCTTGTTGCCATGTTGTATAAGTCATAGGGAGCTTCATATCTCCAATTTAAAATTTGCAGTGCATATTCTTGATTGACGGGTGATACTGTTAATTGCATAATTGAACCCCTTTTATATACTTTTATCTATCTTCCTTTCTTCGCTTTAGGAAGATAGATTTCCTTTTACAGCAGGAAACCCAGGGTGGTTTAAGGAATATAGCTATGGGGTTGCATCAATTGTTAAAAAGGAGGATAACGATGACTGAACGGCCAAGACCTGATGAATATGCCGAGGACTTTGAGTCTTATATCCAGCTGGTGCCTGAAGGGGACGTTTTAGAAACGCTAAAACAACAAATTAAAGAAACGGCTTCTCTGTTAAACTCGTTATCTGAAGAAGATGGTGAATACCGCTATGCGCCGAATAAGTGGAGCCTTAAAGAAGTCATCGGGCATATGGCAGATACCGAATGGATCATGAATTACAGGATGCTCAGCATCGCCAGAGGGGAAACGGCAACGCTGCCGGGATACGATGATGAGGAGTATGTAAAAGCCGCAGCGTTTAACGCTCACTCATTAACCGACTTGACCCAGCATTACACAAGCATCCGCCAGGCTACTCTCTCACTATTGAACACGCTGAGTGACGAAGCGTTAAAACGAAGAGGAGCGGCAAACAATGAGGAAGTGACAGCAAGGGCCCTCGCTTTTATCATTGCCGGCCATGAGCTTCATCACCGTAACATCATTAAAGAACGTTATTTAAAATGACCAGGGGGAACTTTTCCCTTGGCCATTTTTTTATGCTTTCAATCCCATCATCGCCCCGAAATATTGTGAGGCTGTGGTAAAGGCGATAAACGCACACAGTTCACTGATTTCCTCGTCAGAAAAGGTTTCTTTCAACACCTTGAAAATAGAATCAGGAATATCTCCCTTCACTTTTAAAAAGACGTCCGCAAACCCAACGGAGATAGAGGTTTTTTCATCAAAAAGATGAGGTTCAGGCTTTCCTTTCGCCTTGCAGTATTCACAGCCGTTCCCCTGGGCCAGCGTTCTCCGCACCTGCTCTTTAAGACGGGATGAAAGTCTTCCTTCCTCCGCCAGCATACTGCCAAGGTCATTCCATTTGTTCATGACCTCCTGATTATGTCCGAGCAGATGCTGAAACGGTGTGGCTCCACGTTCTGATTCTTTTATTCTTGCCATTAAGCATTCCTCCTTGTACCCTTTAATGGTACTAAGGAAAACCAACCCCTACCATTTACTATTAAACATAATCTTTCAATTTTCTTTTTAAATTTAATGAGTTAAGGAGAATAACATTAAATATGAAAATCGATGATATCGACAGAAAAATAATTGATGAACTGCGGGAGAACAGCCGGCTGTCCATGAGCGAACTTGGGAGAAAAATCAATCTTTCATCTCCCTCTGTCACCGAACGTGTGCGAAGAATGGAATCGTTTGGCGTGATCCGAAAATATACATTGGAAGTGGATTATGAAAAGTTGGGCCAGCCGATCCAGTGTATTGTGGAGGCGACGGTAAAGAATGGAGATTACCAAGCTTTCAAGCGTTACATCAAGCGCCTGACCAACGTAGAGTTTTGCTACCGGATTGCGGGCAACGCCTGCTTTATGCTGAAGCTGCAGTTTGCTACCTTCTCTGAAGCGGAAACATTCATTGAAGAAGCAAGTCCCTATGCGCACACGGTGACCCATTTTATTTTTTCACAGGTGAATACAGCGCCGAAACTGCTTTAAAAAAGCAGGAACCGCAACCCGGCTCCTGCTTCATGGTTATTCCACTCCAAATGTGTACGTCGTATGGGCTTGATATTCCTCACCAGCATCCAGAACCACCGATGGAAACTGTAAATGGTGGATGGCATCCGGCACACCTTGTGTTTCCAGGCAGATGCCGAGATGCTTCCTAGATGGCACATCACGGAACTCTCCATCGGAATCCAGCATGTTCCCTGAATAAACGACCACGCATTTTTGATCGGTCTCAACCGTTAAGGTTCTTCCGCTTGTTTCCTCTTTCAGCACGATCTCATTGTTTTGATTCGTGGTCAGCAAGAACGGATGGTCATATCCTCCGCCAGCCAGCTTGTTCTGCTCATAATCTGCGGTTGTTCCTGTTTTCACCTTTTGCCCTTTTCGTAAATCAAACGGTGTACCCTGAACATTCAGCACCCTGCCGGTGGGAATCAGTTCTTGATCCAGCTCCAAGAATTGGTCGCTCTTTAACTGGAGCGTGTGATCCTGAATATCATGCTTCAGGTTCCCGCTTAAGTTAAAGTACGAATGATTGGTAAGATTCAACAGTGTCTTTTTGTCGCTTTGGGCGGAATATGAAATGCTTAATGTGTTTTCATCATTTATAAGATAGGTAACATTAACCTCCACCCTGCCGGGGTATCCTTCTTCTCCATCAGGGCTGACATAGGAAAATTTCACCCCGCATTGCTCTTCCTCTTCAATCACTTCTGCATTCCATACCACCGCGTTAAACCCTTTGTTTCCTCCATGAAGGTGGTTGTTTCCATCATTTTTGGCAAGGGTATATTCCTGTCCGTCCAGTTCAAAGGAACCGCTCTGAATCCTTCCGGCGACCCGTCCGGCGATGGCTCCAAGGTAATTGGTGTCCTTCAAATAATCCTCCAGTGTATCGTGGCCAAGCACGACATTCTCCAGGTTCCCCTCTTTGTCGGGTGCCATGATGCAGGTAATGATTGCGCCGTAATTAATCGCGGAAACTTCCATTCCTTTGCTGTTGATCATCGTATAGGCCAAAATGTCCTGATCTTGTGTGGTGCCAAAGTTCTCTTGAATGACTTTCATCGTCCATCACCTTTCTGTCTGCCTGCTAAAGCCTATTGTCATCCCAAAAGTTCATGGTAAAGTGCTGTTCCGGATCATAGGCACGAAATTGTACACCATCCTTGTTGATCCGATCAATGAGTCTCGACAAAACGGATGCTGTTCCTTTCGTCACGTGAAGAAGAATGACAATCGGTCCCTCGGCAACCGCATCAATGCCTTTGATGGCGTTTTCAATAATCCGTTCCGGAGCGGTTTCGTGATGTTTCCAGTCTACTGTATCCACATTCCAGTCCCACATCTTCATCATGTACTGAACCAGCCCATGGCGCAAGTCTTCTTTCATATAAGGATGGCTGCCAAAGGGGGCTCTCGTCAAGTGAGACGTCACACCTGTTAATTCATACAACGTTTTTTGGGTATGTCTCATTTCTTCTGCAACATTCAGCGGATTCCCTTCATAAAGCATCCTTTTATCATGAGTAACACTATGGAGTGCCGGGTAATGTCCTTCTTCTATTAAACGAAGAACAGCCTGCGGATATTCTCTCATATTAGGTTCTACCAAAAAGAACGTGCTCTTTACTTTTTTGGTTTTTAGGATATCCAGAATGTTGTCCATTTCGTCATTCGGCCCATCGTCAAACGTTAAATAAATGTCCTGTACCACCTGGGTCCCTCATTTCTATTCTCCATGCGATTATTGGTTCACATACCGTGGCTTTTCCGTTGTTCTAAAGCAGCTCTGAGTTTGATCATCCCGCTCCACGTATGAAAAGTAATCAAAATCCGCATAAAAGTCCCGTCCGCTTAAATCCTGACTGCAAAGGCCAATAAACGCGCCTGTGAAACCTTGATCCAGCAAGGTGCCGCCTTTTTTCAATTCGGCATGGTCATCTGAGATTTTCCCGGCATCCAGAACAGGACCCACAGCTGTCCAATTTTCCCCGTCGGGAGAATAATAGAATTGGAGATCATGATACTCAATTTCCGCCTTTAAGTACACCTTTTCCCATCCTTCAATAGAAATGGGTGCATCCAAAGATTCATCATAATCACCCTGGTCATTGCTCATGATATACAGGCACTTTCCTGCTTCCTCATCCTTGCTGATGCAGAGATAATAATAGTTTCGGTTGTTGTAATAATAGATCAGTCCGGCCACGTGCTGAAAGGTCTGTGGACAGCACTCCACCTCTGTTTCTGCCACGAACGAAAACGCCTGCTGTCTTCTGGCGATCAAACTTTGCCTGTGGTTGGAATTCATGGATTCCCTTCCCCTTAGCCTGAGATAACCGGGTCGTTCCTTTACCGATACCCATTCCTCGCTCATCGGTTCGCGCAGGGAATTAAAATGGATGCTAAGCCCTTCTCCATCAAAATCGTCAGTTTCAGGCACGGGTTTAATTGTAAACTCAGGGAGGGATGGTGCTTCCACTCTTTCATGGGGACGGTTACCTCCGTCTTCAAGTCTCAGCCAGTGATCATCAGTCCATACCGCTTTCTGGATCGAGGTTTCGCGCCCAAGGTTGCAATTTTCCGAGCCCGGCAACGGACGTCCGGTCAGGTGCACCATATACACCTCATTGTCCTGAGTTTCAACAATGCTCGCATGTCCGGCCTTTTGCAGCGCCAACTCTGGTTTCCCTTTTGAAGTCAGCACCGGTCCTTTGGGATCCACTTCATACGGACCAAAAAGACTCTGTGACCTGGCTACGGTTACTGCATGGTTATACCGTGTTCCTCCCTCGGCAGTGACAAGATAATAATAGCCGTTCTTTTTATAAAGATGAGGCGCCTCAGTAAGCCCCAGGCTTGTTCCCTTAAAAATATTACGAATGGACCCGACAAGCTTTTCTTCCTGCGGAGAGTATTCCTGAAGCAAAATGCCGCCAAACGAATTTTTATTTTTGCGGTGATCCCAAACCATATTCACCAGCCATTTCTTTCCGTTATCATCATGGAACAGAGAAGGATCAAAGCCGCTGCTGTTCAAATAGATGGGTTCAGACCAAGGCCCCCGGATATGTGTCGCCGTTACCAGGTAGTTGTGCGTATCCTTGAACGGGCCAATATGGCTTTTTACATCCGTATAAATGAGATAGAAGGTACCCTCGTGATAACTGAGACAAGGCGCCCAAACACCACCAGAACTGGGGTTGCCAAGCATATCAAGCTGGCTTTTGCGCGTTAATGGACGCGGCAGCAGCTCCCAGTTTCTCAAATCCTTTGAATGATGAATCTGTACTCCCGGAAACCATTCGAAGGTGGATGTTGCGATATAATAATCGTCTTCTACCCGTATTATGGATGGATCAGGATTAAAGCCACGTAAAATTGGATTGATGATTTCTGACATACTAGTTCCTCCGTTCTTAATAGATTTTTCTGTTTTGTTCATCCTTGATTTCCAATTGTAATCATTTCCGATATTTGAAACCGCCGTGATTCCAGAATGGGTCGGCTGATACAGCGATCCATCTACCACCCGTTTTACCTGGCAATCTCGCAAGTTAGACTAGTTTCTTAATTCCATCAGCTGTTGGTTCATTTCTTTCGTTTGCGCATACACTTGCTGGTAGATTCCGAATATTTTTTTATAGCGTTCCACATTTTCGCTGTTTGGAAGATAGGTTTTGGCTGACTCGATAAAGGATTCTGCACATTCCTTTAAAGAGGAGAACCAGCCTGAGCCATACGCTGCGAGCATGGCCGCACCCATCCCCGGTCCTTGTTCACTGGAAAGCTTGACGATCGTGGCATTGAAAATATCCGCCTGCATCTGCAGCCAATTCTCATTCTTCGCTCCGCCGCCGATGGAAATGATCGTATCAATCGCTTTCCCATGGTCCCTGAAAATCTCAATCGATTCATTCAGCGAGAAGGTGATTCCTTCAAGCACCGCCCGGATAAAATGCTTTCGTTCATGAGAGGCATCCACGCCAATAAAGCTTGAACGGATGCTGGAATCGGCATGCGGGGTCCGCTCACCGACCAAATAAGGCGTGAACAGCAAGCCGTTGGACCCCGCCGGCACCGTTTCGATGTCCTGCAAAAACGATTCAAACGGTTCATCCGCAGCAAAGCGTTCTTTAAACCAGCTCAGACTGTAGCCCGCTGCCAATGTTACTCCCATTGTGTAGAAGGCATTTTCCTCACCATGATTAAAATAGTGAACCTTGCCTTCAAAGTCCTGATCATTTCTTTCTTCATACGACAGCACCACACCGGATGTGCCGATGCTGCACAGCGTTTTGCCTTCAGACAGAATTCCGGCGCCTATTGCACCGCATGCATTGTCAGCACCGCCGGCATAAACGCCTGTCGAAGGAGCAAGACCTGTCTCCTGTGCGAATTCTTCGGTAATTTTTCCAACGCAATCATGCGATTCGACAAGCGGAGGACAAAGACTCGCATCAATGCCAAACGTTCCGCATATTTCCTCGCACCACTGTTTCCCGCTGACATCAAGTAGCAGAGTGCCGGCCGCATCGGAATACTCACTGTTCAAACTGCCGGTCATCCGGTATCTCAAATAGTCCTTTGGCAAAAGAAAAACAGCTGCTTTTTCAAAAATCTCCGGCTCATTCTCCTTCACCCACAGAATTTTAGGCAGGGTAAAGCCCTCCAGCGCCGGGTTTTTCGTTACCTTCAACAGTTGCTGTTCGCCAATCGTTTCAACGATTTCCCGGCATTGCGGGGTGGTACGGGTGTCGTTCCAAAGAATTGCGTTACGAAGCACCTGATTGGTTTCATCGAGTAAAACCAGCCCGTGCATCTGACCCGAGAAACTGATTCCTTCAATATCTTCCGGGTTTCCATCAACTTGGGCAATCAGCTCCTTCAGGCCTTCGGTCGTTTGCTTTACCCACTGTTCCGGATCCTGTTCACTGTATCCAAATTTCTCCTGAATGAGAGGATACGATTTGGAGACCTCCTGACATACCTCCCCCTTCTGGTTCACGAGCAAAATTTTTACCGCGCTTGTACCTAAATCTACACCGATGACATACTTCATGTTTGATCATTCCTTTTCTATTGATAAAAAAGTGCTGGGCAACTTGGATGTCCAGCACTTTTTGGTGGTTGATGAATGTTATTCTTTTCTTACACAGTCACGCTGGACAGTGTTTCAATGATGTAACGGTTTACTGTTGCTTTCAGGCGCTCCTGGCGTCCGGATTGGTTCTTGATGTCGCCCAATTGATAAGCATAAGCCTCAAGAGCATGGAAATCTGTTTTTCCTTCGACAATGTCAAGGCCGATTCCTCTTGTATAGCTGCTGTAGCGGTCTTCAATGAAGGCATCCAGCACACGGTCTTCAATCAGTTTGTTCGCTACCTTCAAACCGATAGCAAAGCAATCCATTCCCGCAATGTGAGCATGGAACAGATCTTCCGCCTCAAAGGATCCTCTCCGAACCTTCGCATCAAAGTTCAAGCCTCCGCTGCCAAGGCCGTCATTTTTAAGAATTTCATACATGGCCAGTGTAGCAGAATACAGGTCGGTCGGGAATTCGTCAGTATCCCAGCCAAGAAGCGTATCGCCCTGGTTCGCATCGACAGATCCAAGCATGCCGTTGATTCGAGCCACTCGCAGTTCATGTTCAAACGTATGGCCGGCAAGCGTCGCATGGTTGGCTTCCACGTTGAATTTGAATGTATCCTGAAGATCGTACTTTTGCAGGAACGCAAGACCCGTTGCCACGTCAAAGTCATATTGATGCTTCGTTGGCTCCTTCGGCTTCGGCTCAATAAGGAACTGTCCGTTAAAGCCGATTTCTTTTGCATAATCCTTGGCCATATGGAAGAAACGCGCGAGGTTATCCTGCTCCAGCTTCATGTCTGTGTTCAAGAGGGTTTCATATCCTTCACGTCCACCCCAGAACACATAGTTTTCAGCGCGAAGCTGCTTGGCCACTTCCAGCGCTTTTTTCACTTTCGCCGCGGAATAGGCGAACACATCAGCATTACTGGTTGTGGCTGCTCCGTGCACATAACGAGGATGGGTAAACATGTTGGCAGTGTTCCAAAGCAATTTTACTTTGCTGGCTTTCATATACTCCTGAATCATGTTTACGATAACGTCCTGATTTTCATTGGTTTCTTTTAAATTGCTTCCTTCTGGCGCAATATCCACATCGTGGAAGCAGAAAAACGGAACATCGAGCTTTTCAAACAGTTCAAAAGCAGCATCCACACGTGCTTTGGCAAGGTCCATCCCTTTAAAATGATCCCATGGACGGATGGCAGTCCCTACACCGAAAGGGTCTGTTCCATCTGCTGTAAAGGTATGCCAGTAAGCGACTGAAAAACGGAGCCATTCTTCCGCTGTTTTTCCATTGATTACTTCAGACGGATTGTAATAACGAAACGCAAGAGGATTGCTGGAATCCGCTCCTTCAAATTGAACCTGTTTCATGCCTTCAAAATATTCCATAGTATGTACTTCCCCCTTGATTGCTGTCAGAACCTATAATGTAGCCGCTTACATTATCGGCTGTATCGGCCCGCAGCTGATTTGTTACACCGATTATAGCACTTCTTAACTTAGTTTGTCTATCAAACAAACTAAATACATTGAACTATTTTTGTAATCGACTCGATCAAAGGCTGAGGCTGAATTCCTTAGCCTTAGGACGTTAAATGCATGATGCCCCTTTCCACTTCATCGTACCATATTATCCCAAAACCTGTCTTTGTTCTTTAATTTAGTAATAATAATTTTACTATAATGCAATAAAATAATTGAAATTAATACACTTTAGTATTAATATATTTACTATATAGATTAAAAGGAGAATCCTAATGAAGGAAGAACTCGCACAAGAATACATCGCACTAATCCCCAACCTGTTTGGCAGCTTTAGTGAATTAAATAAAAATGCCACAGAGTTAAGCCATATGCAGAACCATGTCATTGAGTATCTATTCATGATCAAACGGGCGTTAAACCTTAAAGAAATCAGCGCCGGCCTGGCTATCGCCAAGCAGCAGCTGACCAATGTCGTCAGTGATCTTGAACAGCAAGGCTATCTGGAAAAGAAGCCTGACCCCAAGGACAAACGGGCCGTTTTGATTGCACTAACTCCTAAAGGTAAAGAGATTCAAGAAAAGAAATGGACGGAAATCTACAACCGTTTCAGCCAAAATCTGATGAAATTGAACGAGGAAGAGCAACGAGATTTGCAATATGCGCTTCATAAAGTGAATGTTTTATTAACCAAAATGGAGGGATAAACATGAGTCAAAGAGAACGGGTTTCCATCATCACCGCCGGTGTAGTAACTGGTGTGGTCATGGGTCTGCTTTTTAAAGACATGTACAAATGCCTGATCACCGGCGTCATCGCAGCATCAGTCATTACCATCATGCTAAGCCAGCGCGCAAAGAAAGCGTAAGATTAACCATTAAAAAAGCTGCCTGGATCCTAACAGACAGCTTCATTTTTATACTGTTGCGGTTTCCACTTCATTCGGAGCCGTTTTTCTTGTTTCGTCCAGCCACAAAATACTGGTAACACCGCGAGGGTAATATTTGCTTCCCGAAATTTCACCTGAGCCTCCTTTGCCATGAAATCCAAGGGTAAAGCTTGAAAAGGCTCCCATTGGTGAATGGTGTGCATTAAAAAAGATATTTTTACCCATTTTTACTTCCCCGCTTTCTTTTTTACTATGTAGTTAAAGATTTACGAGCTGGCGTTTTTTGATGGATTCATAGCAGGCATCAATGGCCTGCATATTTTTATAGGTTTCTTCCAGCGGATAAGACGGCTCTTTCCCTTCAAGAATACAAGACGAAAAATATTCAATCTGGCTGCGATACTGGTCACCGGTCACTTTTTCTTCCCGCTGCCCTTCTTTTGTCTGTATCAAAATCAGTCCCTCTCCGCCAAATACATCTGGACGGAAAGCACGGTTCACCGTAATCGTTCCTTTTGTACCGACCGCCTCGTACTCTTCCCGGTTGGCCATATCAAAACTGCAATCAAACACCACAGGGATGCCGTTTTCGAGTTTCATATGAACAACGGAAGAAAGATCCACTCCAGTGTCAGGATCCAGGTCAGAGAATGCCTGAATCTCGACGGGCTCGGATTGCAGGATCGACCGGGCGGCATGGATGGAATAACAGCCAACATCATAAATGCTTCCTCCGCCCTTTTCCTTGCTCAAACGGATATTTTCTTCACGGTCACGGATATAAAAAGAGAAGCTTGAGCGCATGAGCTTCACCTCGCCGATCTCCCCGGAGGCGATAATTTCTTTCACGCGTTCGTGCTGCGGATGAAACTGATACATAAAGGCTTCCATAAAATAAACACCCTGTTCGCGGCACACCTCCGCCATTTCCTTCGTATCTTCTGCATGAAGAAATGCCGGCTTTTCGCACAAAACGTGCTTGCCTTTGCGGGCTGCTTTTACCGCCCATTCCAGATGCAGGTGATTCGGCAGTGGAATGTAAACGGATTCAATTTCAGGGTCATCCAGCAGCTTTTCATAGCTGTAATAGTACCTGGGGATCGACAATACCCCAGCTTTTGCCCTTCCTCTGTCCCCCCTGCTTGCCAGGCCAACGAGTTCCGCATTTTTTGAACGCTGTATGGCCGGTATGCCTTGAGTTAAACCAATTGTTGCGGTACTTAATACACCCCAGCGGACTTTTTTCATGTTTTGTCCTCCATTTTAAATGTGTGGTAGTCTGGTTTTACAGCATGGTTATCTGTTCTGTATGGTTTATAATTGTAAGTAAATGGATTCACTGTTCTTTCTATTTCTTATCTTAGCATGAATAACTAAGTTTGTATATTGACCAAACTAAGTTTATACTGATATAAACGCTCAAATGTTAGGAGAATTCTATGCAGACCATTACCTGGAACCAGCAAGTTGTGAAAAGAAACAATAAATCGCTCGTACTGCAGACGATCATTGAAAAAGAACCCGTTTCACGCGCCGACATCGCCCAGATTACCGGACTGAACAAAGCGACCGTCTCCTCTCTTGTGAACGATATTCTGGAAGAGAATATGATCTTTGAATCCGGCCCTGGAGAATCCAGCGGAGGCCGCCGGCCAGTACTCCTTCACTTCAACAAGACCGCCGGATATGCAATCGGCATTGATATTGGAGTTAATTACGTCCTTAGTATTTTAACGGATTTAAGAGGTAACATCATTATTGAAAAAAATCAGCCCATAAAGAATGTGGCGTTTGAAGCCGTCACAGACGTGGTCAGTGAAATGATCCGCTCTCTAATTCTTGATATGCCAGAAAGCTCCTACGGTGTCGTCGGGATCGGAATCGGGGTTCCAGGTATTGTGGACAAGCAAGGAACCGTACTCTTTGCCCCTAACCTGAACTGGAGCAACATTTCGTTAAAACAGCATATTGAAGAAAAGTTCAAGCTGCCGGTCCTTATTGAAAATGAAGCGAATGCAGGCGCATATGGCGAAAAGCAGCTGGGAGCCGGCCAAAGCTTTCAGGACATCATTTATGTCAGCGCCGGAATCGGAATTGGTGCCGGCATCATTCTGAACGGAGAATTATACCAGGGCAAGAACGGATACTCCGGAGAACTCGGACATGTGATCATTCAGGCCAACGGTAAAAAATGCAGCTGCGGAAGTCAGGGATGCTGGGAGGTTTATGCTTCTGAAAACGCACTTCTTGAAATGGCACCCCAGCCAGATGCCACGCTCGAATCACTGGTTGCGTTGGCAGAACAGAACGACCCGGAAGCCATTGCGTTATTTGAAAAAATCGGAGCATCCATCGGAATCGGCGTGAACAATATTATTAACGCCTTTAATCCCGAGCAGGTCATCATCGGAAACCGACTCGTGGTCGCCAAACAATGGCTTGAAGGACCGATTTTGGAAACCATTCAAACCCATACTCTTCCGTTTCATCAAAAAGAAGTGCAGCTCCAGTTCTCTCAGCTTTCAGTTTATTCAGCAGCACTTGGCGTCTCCGCTTTTGTAGTTGAAAACTTTATCCGCGATGGCGTCACTGCCCTCTAACAGCAAAACACCGGTTCAGGATCATTCCTGGAACCGGTGTTTTTAAAGTTTTTTCGCTTAATGTATTTTGGGTAATCAATCTTCCTTGAAGAGTTGATTGGAGTGCAAGGTGCGAGACTCCTACGGGATATGCGTGACAGGTGAGACCCGCAGGCGCCTGCGCCGAGGGGCTCAGCGCACGCCCCGTGGAAAGCGAGCAACCTGGAACGGAAATTAACTTCCTTCATACCCCTGTGAAAAACTATCCTTAACTGATCAACGCATTAATAATCAATACACCAGCCAAACCAACAAGCGATGCAATGGTCACCATCACGGACCAGGTTTTGATCGTTTTTCCGATGGACAGGTTAAAGAATTCTTTGTAAATCCAGAACCCGGCATCGTTTACGTGGGAGAAGGTCATGCTTCCTGCCCCTGTAGCCAGAACCATAAGCTCCGGACTGACTTGGGTTGCAGCGACTAATGGTGCCGCAATTCCTGCAGCAGTCATCCCGGCAACCGTTGCCGATCCCAGAACGACCCTGAGGATGGCGGCAATCAGCCAGGCCAGCAGCAATGGTGACATTGAAGAACCTTCCATGAGGTTCGCCACATATTTGTCCACATGGCTGTCGATCAGCACTTGCTTGAAGGCACCCCCGCCGCCAATGATCAACAAGATCATGGCAATGCTTGCAACCGATTCGGAGACCGAGTTCATCAGCTCAGGCATTTTCTTTCCGCGGTTCAAGCCAAATGTGAAAATGGCGACGATGACCGCAATCAGAAGTGCAACCCCCGGATTTCCGAGGAACTGGGCCATCGGAACCAGTGAAGAATGCGGCATGGCAATTTCCACGACCGCCTGGAAGGCGATCAGAATAACAGGGATAAGTGCTGTAAAGACACTGATGCCAAAGCCGGGCATCTCATGTTCTTCAAAATGCTTTGGTGTAAACAAGCCTTTTGGAATTTCAACTTCCAGATCTTCTTTCTTAAAGAGCCTGGTGTACATCGGCCCGCTCAAAATAACGGCCGGAACTGCGATGATAATCCCGTATAGAAGGGTCAGGCCAAGATTGGCATGAAAGATTCCTGCCACTGCCGTTGGCCCAGGATGCGGCGGAACAAATCCGTGCATCGTAATGAGCGCCGCAATGACCGGCATCCCGATATAGAGAATAGGCACACTGGCTTCCGCAGCGATAACAAACACGAGCGGAATGAGAACAACCACGCCTGTTTCAAAAAATAAAGCGATTCCAACAATAATGGCAGTAAGAACAGCAGCAAACTGAACCCGATTTCTGCCGAATATTCGAATCAATGTCGTGGCGATTCGCTGGGCACCGCCCGAGTCTGCCATCAATTTGCCGAGCATGCCTCCAAACCCGATGACGAGAGCCAGGCTTCCAAGCGTTCCGCCCAGGCCGTTCGTTACTGACGTCATTGCTTCCCCCGGGGTCATGCCTTCCATAATCCCGACAAGCACTCCAACAATAATCAATGAGATGAAAGCGTTTAACTTAAAGACCACCATGAGCAGCAACAATAAGGCAATCCCTATGCAAATATATACAATTGGCATGATTTCTACCTCTTTTCTTCTGTAATCGGGGATGCACCACTCTTTGGCCTTGCATCCCCTCAATTCTTAAGGATGAATGAGCATTTCTGTTACTTCTTTTAAGTCGCTTTTCGTGCCGACATTACCGGGAAATATCACATAGGACATTCCAGGATACTTGCTTTCATCTCCTGTCCGCCAAACCGGGATTCCCGGACGGACTTGTCCGGCCACCGTTGCCCGTTTAACGTTCAAGCCTTTTGTCCCCACATCACTTGAAGTGATTCCTCCTTTGGCAATAAGGAAATTTGGCTTGACCTGCAGCCTTGTCACAATGCTTGTGACCGCATCGGAAATGGCGACGGATAGTTTCAGTTCCTCTTCTTTTTTGTTCTCACCGAGATCCAGCCGCTCCCTGCTCGTATAGACCGCCACCGTTTTACCAGAACGTACGAGTGATTCTGTTGTTTCAATGACACGGTCCGTTTCCTGCTTAAAGCGTTCCGGCTCCAAAACGAGATGGCTGTTGAATTCAATAAACTCGATTTCCTTTATTTTTTTCAGCCGTTCCAGTTGTTCGGTTGTTTTCTTTACATGAGAGCCGATGATGATCAGTCCGCCATGTCCGGTTTCTTCCTGGATCATTTCGTTTCTTGTAAGCAATGCCTTATCCTGTACTCCGCCAATGACTTTTGGCAGCGCTGCAGCACTTCGGAACAAAAAGTTCTTTCCTGCATTGATCGCTTGAATGAGTGCGGCTGTAAAGATTTTTACATCCCCCTCATCCGCTGCATTCACGACGACTTTGTTGAAATCCTTAACCTCCATCAACTTGCGGGCAATCCCTTCAACGTCCCTGGAACGCAAAGCTTCAATCGAAAGATAGAGCGTGTCGGCTGCTTTATATTCTCCGCGAGATTTTTCCTCGATCCATTCACCCAGGTCCGACTTGGTATAGCCAAAAGTACGATCCTTCGCGAACTCGGTCTCACCAGCAGGTACTAGCTCCCCGCCATCCTGAACGTAGTGAATATTATTAATGGTGAAACGGCCTCCTTCTTTAAAGAACGGCAGAATCACTTCTCCATCAATCTTCTTTTCGGAAGCGGATTCGATGGTTTCCTTCAGCACCGTCGTTTCCAGCGGATAATGCCCTCTGAGCGTAGAATCACCACGGCTGATGATTAGAAAATCCCTGTTCCGTTTCTTGGAAATCACAAGAATATTTTCCGCGATTTTGATATGCTCTCTCGCTGTTTCTTCTTCGGTAAATCCTCTGGAGTTCGTCAGGATAAAAAACATGGACTGCTCTTCCAAAAATCCTTTTTCGATGCTCTCAAGAGACCAGTCGGTAAATACCGAAATGTCATGCACCGTTTGAACGCCTGTCGGATCATCATCCAGTACGATAATTTTTTTATTGAATGTCCCAAGAGCTTCCTGTATAAGGGCGTCCGCCTTATTTTTATTGAGCGTTGGAAGAGTTTCGAGAAGATTAGCGGAGACTCTCTGATTTTTCGTCATGGTTAATCCCCCTCTTCACTTCGACCTGAGCCAGTTTTTCGTAATACCGGACAATGCTTCCATGGTCGTCGTTGATTTTTCCGTCCACTTTTAGTGAGTGGAAGATTTCAAGAAGCTGACTGGACAGCGGGAGTGGAACCCCGATATCGTGAGCCGTATCCATCACATTGCCAATATCCTTCATGTTAATGGCAATGCTCCCTCCGGCGACGAAGTTTCGGTCAAGAATCATTGGTACTTTCGCGTCGAGTACCGCACTTCCCGCCAGTCCTCCACGGATCGCCTTGTACATTTTCTCAACATCAATTCCTGCTTTAGCGGCCAGTACCAGCGCTTCCGACATAGCTGCAATGTTAAGGTTTACAATAATTTGGTTGGCTAATTTCGCGGTAACCCCGCAGCCATTTTGGCCGACCAACGTGACGTCTTTTCCCATTCCGTATAAAACAGATAGAACGCGTTCAAAAACTTCCTCTTTCCCGCCAACCATGATGGCAAGTGTACCGTCGATTGCTTTTGGCTCTCCCCCACTGACGGGTGCATCAAGCATCTCAACGCCCTGCTTTGCTGTCTGATCTGCCAGCGCGCGGGATACGTCCGGTGTAATGGAACTCATATCGATAATGACGGAGCCTTCTTTTGCTCCCTCCAAAATTCCGTTCTCTGCCAAAACGACTTGCTCTACGTGCTTGGATGCCGGAAGCATCGTAATGATGACATCACTTCTTTCCGCTACTTCCTTTGGAGAGGAAGCTGCGATCGCTCCTTTATTTACGACAGCGTTTACACTTTCCTGATTTAAATCAAAAACGGTTAATGAATATCCCGCTTTCATCAAATTTAATGACATGGGTTTACCCATAATTCCAAGACCAATAAAACCAACCTTCTGTTCCATCGCTTTTCCTCCTTGATGTGGGGTCAGATATTTTTAAATGAAAGTGGTATGCAATCGCTTTCAGTATGATTTACAGTTGAATTGTACACCTTTTTTAAATTTTTGTATACATTTTTAATATTTTTGTATACAAAAATAGCAAACTAAGGGAACGGTTATATTTTTTTCTCAACCGTTTTGGTAAGATATAGATAGATTGTTGAAAGAAACTGAGGTGAAAATTGTGCTGGAAAATGATCGTTCACGCTCTGCCACCCATCAATCCTACGCCGTTCTCAGGGACAGGATTTTAACTGGTGAACTTCCAGGGGGCACAAAGATCGTGGAAGAAAAAATAGCCTCCGATCTGGGTTTCAGCCGGACGCCCATCAGGGAATCCATTCGGAAGCTGGAATACGAAGGGCTGATTGTCAATAAACGGGTGGTCAAACCATCGGAAAAGGATTTGCGGAATAACTTTCAGATGAGGATACTGCTCGAAGGGTATGCTGCTCAATGTGCCGCAGCCTTTTTGCCCGAAAAGGATCTACAAGCGCTGTATGAATGCGTGGAGATCGGAAGAAAAGGAACAAATGAAGAAATTATGGAAGCCAATGAAAGGTTTCATGAAATCATTGTACGTGCCAGCAATAATTCTGTCATGATTGATACGATCGATCGTATGCAGTCGCTTATTTACCTGTTTCGCAAAACCGTTGTTTTCTATCAGCGGCCACATCTTATTGATGAACACGAACAAATTTACGAAGCCATTCAAGCACGTGACGGGGAAAAAGCGGCAGATCTGATGAAAAGCCATCTTCAGGCCGATCTGGATTTCTGTCTGCATATTATCAGATGAATTTCCAACCGGAATTTATAGACCATGCATCTTCCCTGTTACGGAAGGTGTTTTTTTAAAAAAATAAATCTCGACATAAAAAAACACCCGATTACTCGGGTGCATACTTCATGATTCCATGTAAATAAACGGAGTAATCTCGTTGAACACACTCTCTTAATTTGATTTTCCCTTCTTTTTGTAATTCACCAGCCCATTCCTCTATCTTACTTCCGTCTTCTTGTACAGTCTTTGGAATCTCTATTGAAAACATGTTGCCTCGACTGGCTTTGCGTAAGATTCTTAAAAATTCTGCTTTATTCATTTAGTAATATCCCTCCTTTAAACGTTTGAGCAGGTGTTAAAAAAAGCATTAATCAGACAAACTGACTAATGCTTGGGAAAGTAAAAGAATATCTTTTCTAATATTGTTTCGAACTTGGTTATCGCTGCAGCTATTATATTCGAGTAGTAAACGGCCAAGTTCTTTGTTGAATAGCAAGCGTTCAAATTCACTTAGCACAGTGAACTCTCCTTTACATAGGAAAAAAACACTATGTCTACTAACAATACCACTTACCCCATGTATTTACAATTAAGTTATTTATAATAAAACAAAAGAAAAAATACCGCTCAGTTTCTACTAAAAGTCTGATCTAAAAATGAACCACCGGTTCGATCTTCCATTTCAACGTCGCTATGGATGCTTCCGCTTCAAAAGCAGCACCCACCTGGTAGAGCTGTGCTTCATCAAACGCCTTTCCGATCATCTGTAGACTGATGGGAAGTCCGCTGTCAGAAAATCCACAAGGGACAGACAAGCTGGGCAGACCTGTGACACAGGCAGGTTCCGTTAATCGCAAAAGCGCCGAACGGACTTGCTCCGTCTTTCCGTCAATGCTGATCTCTGTTTGTCCAATATCCGGCGGCAGAATGGCAACGGTCGGCGCAGCAATCACATCGATCCGTTCAAACACGGTGTTGAAAACCTCTCTTGCTTCCTGGCGGATTTCCTGGGCTTTTACATATTCAAAACCAAGAGCTTCTGCACTTTGTTTCAACCGTTCCAGGACCTGCGCCTGGTAATCCTGTGGACGGGAGAGAACAAGTTCTTCATGAAGAGCATAGGCTTCACTTTGAAGGGTTTTGAGCTGAGCATAGGAAACCTTTGATAATACAGGAATCTCCACATCCTGTATGACCGCACCCAAGTCTTCCAGCACGTGAATCGCTTTCTTTACCTTGTCCTTCACTTCTTCATCCACCCGGTCAAAATAGAAGCTGGTTGGAATACCAATGACTTTTCCCGAGATGGACTCACCGATACAGCGCGTAAAATCTTCGTTCCCAAGGTTTTGGGAGAACCGATCCTCATGGTCAAAACCGGCCAGCATGCCAAGCAGCAAGGCATTATCTCGGATGCTGCGGGTCATCGGCCCTACATGGTCGAGCGTCCTTCCAAGCGGATGAACCCCCGCCTTGCTTACCCGTCCAAAGGTGGGTTTCATCCCCACAATTCCTGTAGCTGAAGCAGGAATCCGGATGGATCCCCCCGTATCCGTTCCCAGTGCTCCGAAACACAGTCCAGAGGCCACTGCCGCTCCCGAGCCGCTGCTCGAGCCTCCGGTCATTTTTGAAGGATTGTACGGATTTCGTGCCGGACCAAAGTACGAAGCATCTCCTGTCGGCCCGTAGGCGAATTCCTGGGTGTTGCATTTGCCAATCATGATCGCTCCGGCCTTTTTCAGCTTCTGTACAACTGTTGCGTCCCGGTCCGGGATATAGTTTTGATAGATTTTAGAACCCATTGTTGTCCGGATGCCTTTTGTGTAGATCAGATCCTTCAGACCAATTGGAATACCATGAAGCGGTCCCCGGTAGTGTCCCGCCATGATTTCCTCCTCTGCCTGCCGGGCTTCTTTTACCGCCTGCTCTTGGAGGACTGTGATAAAGGCGTTGACTACAGGGTTGATCTCTTCAATTCTCGCCAATAACTCACGGACAACTTCTACCGGGGAAATCTCTTTCGATTTGATTTCTTCAGAAAGTGACGAAAGACTTAAATGTAAGATATTCTTATTCATCAATTCCCTCTCCTTAAACAGACGGCCGGTTGGCTGTTGATGATGAATTAATCTTGCGTTTGGAGCTTCCCGGTTTCACAAAGATCATCGCCACCATCCCCACGGCTGAAGCGATGGCAGCCGCGACAAACATGGCGCCATAACCGCTCATGGCCACCAATGCCCCGGTTAACGTCGGTGCCACAATGGTAGCAATATTGGTGAAGAAGTGAGTGACTCCGCCAAACGTACCTGCCTTGGATGGCTCCGTATCAATGATGACAGTCCAGTACACGGAGTTTGGCAAAAAGTTAAACGCATTTCCGATCGTCATCAGCGTAAGAACCGCGGTCACACTGTTTACCGTTGGAATAAGGATAAAGCAGATTGCCGTTAACAGAAGAGACACAACCGCAAGACCCGAGCGTGCAATGCGCAGACTTCCTGTTTTTTTTCGGAGAGCGTCGGAAATCCTTCCGCCAAGCAGCACGGTCACACACGCACCTGCCCATGGAATCATTCCCAAATACCAGAGTGAGGCAAGCTTAAAATCAAAGGTATCCTGCAAGTATTTCGGTGTCCAGGTTAAGATCAGGAAATTGACATACTGAAACGCGAAATACCCGATCGCATTCATAATCAACGTCGGATTACGGAAAAAGTGATGCCACGGCACCTGCTCTTCCTCTTTTTCGTCTACCAGTTTCTCTGAACTTAACAGCTCCTTTTGATTCCGGATTTCAGCCAGCTCCTCCATGGATACCTTCGTGTTGTCCTCCGGCTGATCGGTAAACACCTTCATCCAGACAAAGATCCAGATCAGTCCAATTACACCAAGAATAATAAACATCGTTTTCCAGCTGGTAAACGACAATAGCGCAACGGCGATAGGTGCTGTAAGAAGCGCACCGAGAGGCGTTCCGAGCAACCCAAGTGAAGCAGCAAAGCCTCTTTCTTTCGGTGCCGCCCAGTTGGCCATCGTCCGGTTAATGGTTGAGAACGTCGGTCCTTCTGCAAAGCCAAAAAGAATGCGGAAAACAGCAAAACCGGCAATAGCCGATCCGCCAAACAAGGCAAGGCCGATTTCCCCGGCAAAAGCTGTGCCCATTTCAAAAAGTGACCAGGCAATCCCGACCACAATCCAAACAAACTTCGGCCCCTTTTTGTCCGCCAACATACCTCCGAACAAGGCACCAAACATGTAACCGTAGCCAAAATACCCAAGAATTTGCCCCCACGTCTTCGGGTTCAATCCGAATTCCCCGATGATCGCTTCTTGAGCATAGGAGATGGCCCCCCGGTCAATATAGTTTACAACGGTCATAAATACAATCATGCCGATGATAAAATACCGGTACTTTCCTTTCACTCTGATTCTCTCCCTTCGTTATGTAAAACACTTAATCTATTCCCTTTCTGTAACAATTCAACCTGTAACAATACACATTGTGAAATATACGATTTAATTTTTTATGACGGTTTTAAAACGGACAGTATCAAACGAAACTTATAAAACCTAATACTTTTAAATTAAATACTTTTGTTGCAAATTGCCACTCTTCTTTAGGTTTACAAATGAATTACTATTTAGTTAGATAAGGAGTGTGTATAATGTATAAAACATTTAAGATTTTAAAAGTACCACATCAAGAAGTGAATCACGTTCATTCTTCAGCAAAAGACGAACTAACAGATCCCGAATGGTTGAAACTTGTAGAAGAAGCCATGAATTCCAACATAACAAAAGAGCAATTTACACAGTATTTAAGTGAGAAAAAGTCACAGCAATAGTCTAAGCACCCGTTCCTTTTATGGTACTTTAAGCATCCTACTAACAGTCACAGCACATACACACCTCTATTGACTAAAAAAAGGCAGCAGCTCTGTTCCGAACAGACTTGCTGCCTTTTTACTTTGGCTCTCTTACCTGCCGAGCCAGCCTCCATCCACCGCCAGCAAATGACCATGAATATAATTGGACGCATCCGATGCAAGAAACACAACGGTGCCCTTAAAATCTTCAGCTGATCCCCACCGGCCAGCCGGAATCCGTTCCAGAATCTGGCGGTTTCTCGTTTCATCCGCAATCAACGCAGAGTTCATATCCGTAGCGATGTATCCCGGAACAATGGCATTCACGTTGACATTGTCCTTCGCCCATTCATTGGACAGGGCTTTTGTCAATTGAGCTACGCCACCTTTTGCTGCGGCATACGCCGGGACTGTCAATCCGCCCTGAAACGATAAGAGGGAAGCCATATTGATAATTTTTCCTGACTGCTGCGGGACCATGAACTTTCCTGCTTCCTGGCATAACAGCCAGACACACTTTAAATTGACATTGATGACATCATCCCAGTCGGTTTCTGAAAAAGATACCGAGGGAGACCTGCGCTGGATACCGGCATTGTTCACCAGAATGTTGATCTTTCCAAGCTCACTTACCACGGTTGGGATGGCATCCCGAACATGGGTCTGCTCTTCTAAGTTGCAATGCACAATCATCGCACGCTGCCCAAGAGCTTCGATCTCTTTTTTTACCGTCTCATCGGCGGTGTTGCGCTGTAGAAGGGCAACGTCAGCACCAGCTTCTGCCAGGGCAAGTGCCATCTCGCGGCCAATTCCTCTGGTTGCACCAGTAATCGCCGCAACCTTACCTTCCAGTGAAAACATGAACAACTCTCCTTCTGTTTATGTGTATGTATTGGCTGAATTGTCTGTCTATAAGTGTAGCGAACCTTTCTATCTGTGTAAATGGATGGGTTTTGTCAAAGATAAAAAGCACTCGTTGTATGAGTGCTTTTTGATGTCGGCTCTTAAATTTCCAGTTCCCAATGTTCTTTTTCGGAGTCTTTCATTTTCTTTTCGGTTTCCTCCGGATAGGCGGTGCGAAAAGGGTGGTGCTCCAATGGAATGATTTCCACCATCTTGCGGACCATGTCCTCCGGATCGTACTGATCTTTTAAACTTTCCTCTTGTTTTTTCATATCCTCGATCCGTGTGAAATTCTTTCCTTTTTCAAACCACTTGTACTTCTCCTCTGCACTCCGGTCGTTGAAACCAGTCGCAAATGGGCCAGGGTTGATGGTCGCCACCTGTACACCGAACTCCTCCAATTCCTTCCGCAACGTCTGTGCGATGCCTTCAATGGCATGTTTTGTTGCCGTATACGGACCAACGTAAGGAGTAGCCGCAATCCCTGCGATGGAACTCATAAACACAATTTTCCCGAACCCTTTTTCCACCAGCTTCGCAGCGGCAAGCTGTACCGTTTCAAGCGTGGCAAATACGTTCACTTCAAACAGCGCCCGGAAACGATCCAACGGAACTTCCGACAACGGACCGCCTTCATTGATCGCCGCATTGGCCAAAAAGATATCAAAATCATGCTCCTTGATTTGCTCGCGGTCCCGCTCATTGGTGATGTCAAGCTTAAAGACCTCAATATCGAGATTCTTTTCACGCACTTCCTTCATGAGGTCACTTTGCTGGGACGTCAGTTCCGTCGTTGCAATCACTTTATGCCCGTTTTGGGCGAGTCCAATGGCTGTCCCTCTTCCCAGTCCGCTTCCGGCACCTGTAATAAAAATGGTTTTTGACATATAATAAAACGCCTCCTGATCATTTACTCTTCCACTTCTTCCCTTCCCTTTTCATCGTTGTGATAAAACTCCATGGAAGATTTGAAAACCATTCCCTTCCTGTTTTATCATAAGAATAGAGTTATCCAGTATATGAGGAGCTTGTGGCCTTGAAAAAAGAAGGCCCGGCACTACTAAAAGGACGTTTTATCATGAGAATTCAGTTAGGCGTGATCGGTCCGTCCGATTCAGTAGAATTGGTCAAAAAAGCAGCAGAACATTTCGATACTATTGATGTACTCCCATTTGTTTATAAAAAGCTCGAGGAAACGGTGGCTTTGATCGAAGAAAACAAACACCGGGTGGACCAGTGGTTTTTTTCCGGACAGGCCCCTTACCACTATGCTCTGGCCAAAGGAATCATCGAAGAAAAAGAAGGCAGCTATGCACCGGTAAACGGCATCAGCCTGTATAAAACCCTGCTCGAAGCCCAGGTGAAAGAAAACAAAATTTTTTCGACCATGAGCCTCGACAGTATTCAGGATGATGAACTCAAGGATATCGGCGAAACCATTCCGACTTTTCAGCTGTATACCCTTCCGTATACCGGCTACCTTCCTCCAGAGGATCTGATTGATTTTCATGTCCAGCTGTACAGAGAGGGAAAAACCGAGGTTGCCATTACATTTATCCAAGAGGTGTATTTTGAGCTGAAAGCACTTGGGATCCCTTGTTACCGGGTAACGCCCGGTATACCATCTATCCGGCTCATGCTCCAGTATTTAAAAGAGTACGGTCTGTCGCAGTGGTATAAAAAAGCCCAGACGGCCATTCTCGGCATCACCGTGTTTGATTCTCCGTCCTCTTCCGACGAATCCTTTTATACGTACAAACGAAGGCAACAGGAGTTGGAGCTGCAACGGATTCTGCTTCATTATGCGGAGCTGGTCCACGGTTCTTTTCAACAAATCGGTGACGATCACTTTTACATCTATACCACCCGTGGCGAAATGGACCTCCACTTCGGAGACAATTCGCTGCACCAGCTGATCGAGGATATCAAGCTTCACAGCAATTTGCAGATCAACATTGGCCTCGGCTATGGCTTAACGGCGCTTGAGGCCGAGCAAAACGTGAGACTCGCCTTTCGGTTCGCCCGCCGGTATGACAAGCCGGTGATCATCCAGGTGAATGAGGACAAAACCGTAACCGAAAGCCTGCAAACGAATGAACAGGTCTCCTATAACGGACGCACATTCGGTGACCAGTGGAAGGAAACGTTAAAAAACGCCACCATCAGTCCGGCGGTAGTCGGAAAAATCCAATCGTTCGCCCAGCATTATAAAAAGAAGACCGTTACCGCCCTGGAAGTATCGCAATGGCTAAAAGGAACCGAACGAAACGCAAGGCGCATATTAACTGAACTCGAAAAATTGAACCTGGCTGAGGTCACCGGCGAAGAACAGTCCGGATACCGTGGCCGTCCGCGCAAAATTTATGCACTGAAATTGTAAAAGCCCTCCTTGATGGAGGGCTTTTACGTTTGGAAGAGGTATGTTACGGAAGGTTACTCACCGTTTTGGGTACGTTACTCACAGAACCACTCATTTTCATTTTTTGCCAGCAAAAAATACAGCCGCTCAACGGTCAGTGCATTCTCTCCATCCATTTAAAATTCACTTCGATATTTTTCTGGAAGCAGTTCCATTACATTACATTTTACGATTTCCCCATTATAAGGAAGAATGACTTCTGTCTCTTTGCCATAGTCGCTGATCAGCTCACGGCACATGCCGCATGGAGGAACCACCCAGCAGTTTTCTATATTTTCGTGAGGATGAGGGTGTGCAACAGCTACAAATGTTTCGAAATTATGCTCTCCTTCTGAGATGGATTTACCAAGAGCCATGGCCTCAGCGCATACTGTAATTCTCCCTATATTGGCTTCCACATGGACCGCGGCGAAAACCTTTCCTGTTTTGGTTCTTACTGCTGCGCCGATATGATGCCGTTCATATCTGTAATTTTTTTCTATTACTTCTTCTGCTGCTTTAATCAGTTCATAATCTCTTTCTTCCAGTGGCTTTACATTTAACATAACTACCCTCCCATACTTCCGTTTATAAGTTTGACAGCGCGTGATAGGCCATATGCTCTTCCCCACGTTTAACAAAAAATTCATAGAAGGTTGATCCATTAAAATCGTTTGAACTGAAGTGAGAGCCTGGCGCCCAGCTGCCCTGGTTCACACGTTTCACTTTGTAATGTAAACCTTCGCTTTGAAATCGTTCAGCCACCTTAAAATACATGCTTTGGTCAAATGCGGTATAAACCGGTACGTTCTTTGACAAAAAATTAAATAGTTTCAGAGCAATTCACCTCTCTACATATTTTCCATATCCGACTAAAATTCTCCATAAAATGAATTCTCTTTCATTTTTAAATCTCCTTTAATATTCTATATTCCATTTATATGTAAGGAATCTTAACATGATTTAAATTTTATTAAAAAAGAAGAAGGATTCTGTCAGACTATGCTGAATACTTTGTTTAACGGAATATTAACGGACAATTTCCGTTAATAAAAAATACTGCAAAAGAAGGTGATTTTGAAATGGCAGAACTATCAGCCAGTGTTCAAAAAAGAAGTGCAAGGGGCATTTCTGGTTTTTTGAATACCATTGAACGGCTTGGGAACCGTCTCCCCCATCCTTTTATGCTTTTTGTGTACCTGGCATTATTCATGATTGTTTTATCTGCAATTGTCAGCTTGTTTGATGTATCTGTTGTGCATCCTGCCACCAAAGAAACATTGAAAGTCAAAAGCCTGATTTCTGGTGAAGGCTTGAAATTCATGCTCACATCGATGCTCGAAAACTTCACCGGATTTAAGCCGCTTGGCCTTGTTTTGGCGATGGTGCTCGGCATTGGGCTGACCCAGCGCGTCGGATTGTTCGAGAGCGTAATCACAAAGACAATCATTAAGGCACACAAATCGGTCATTACCTATACCGTGTTTTTTATCGGTATTATGGCCAACATTGCGTCAGATGCTGCTTTTGTAATCATTCCACCGCTGGCCGCTGTGGTCTTTTACTCCATCGGCCGAAATCCGATCGCAGGGCTGGCTGCTGGTTTTGCCAGTTCGGGAATTGGATTTACCGCCAATATCTTAATCGCAGGAACAGATGCGCTCCTATCCGGTATCTCAACCGAGGTAGCTCACACGATTGATGCCAATGCATCGGTCTCCCCTGTGGATAATTGGTACTTTATGAGCGTTTCTACCATTGTTCTGACAATCGTTGGCGGCCTGGTGACGGAAAAATTCATCGAACCCCGCCTTGGCACCTATGACGGCGAAACAGGAAAAAAGGAACTCGATTTCACGTCCAATGCTCTTGAGAACAAAGCATTACGCAACACGTTCATTGCTGCCATCCTTTACATCGGGCTTGTGGCTCTTGTGTTGTTTATTCCGAACTCCCCGTTGAGAGGAGAAGGCGGAACCATTATCCCTTCACCGTTTTTGGATGGAATTGTTCCAATCATCCTGCTCTTTTTCATTACCGTTGGTGTCACATTTGGTGTCACGATGAAAAAAATCAAGAAAACGAGCGATGTGCCTGCCCTGATGACCGATTCAATCCGGGACATGGCCGGCTATATTGTACTTGTGTTTGCCATCGCCCAGTTTATTGCCTACTTCAACTGGAGCAATCTTGCCACATGGATTGCGGTCAATACGGCAGATGGCTTGAGCTCCATTAACATGACCGGGCTGCCGGTTATTATTGGCTTTGTACTTGTCTCTGCCTTTCTGAGCCTGTTCATCATCAGCGGATCAGCTTTGTGGGCACTTGAAGCTCCTGTATTCATGCCGATGCTCATGCTGCTGAATTACAATCCCGCCTTCATTCAGGTGGCCTACCGGATCGGTGAGTCTTCCACAAACATGGTCACACCGCTAAATCCGTACTTTGCCATTCTGCTGACGTTCATGAATGAGTATGACAAAAAAGCGGGAATCGGCACCCTGATGTCGTTAATGATTCCGTATACGATTGTGTTTCTAGTCGTTTGGATTATCCTGCTTCTTGCCTTTGGACTTCTCGGCATTCCGGTTGGACCTGGAGTCGGCATGTACATTAACTAAAACTTAGAACATCCTGGAGAGTGATTTTAAATGGCAACAACGAAAACAAGTACTGTTCATGATTTATATCCCGAAATTGTAGAATGGCGCAGGGATTTCCACCAGCACGCTGAATCAGGATGGGTGGAATTCCGTACAGCTTCGCTTGTGGCTTCCCGTCTTGAAGAGTGGGGGTATGAGGTAAAAGCAGGAAAAGAAGTGGTAGATGAAGAGTCCCGCATGGGTGTTCCTTCAGAATCCTTTTTAAAAGAACAGGAAGAACGCGCTCTGGCACAGGGGGCTGATCCTAAGTGGCTTCCTTACTTATCAGGCGGTTTTACCGGAGTGGTCGGACTCCTGGACACCGGCAAACCCGGACCTACCGTTGGCCTCCGTTTTGATATGGACGCGCTCGATTTGAAGGAGTCGTCAGATGCTTCACACGTGCCGGTGAAGGAAGGCTTTCAGTCGCGAAACCACAACATGATGCATGCCTGTGGACATGATGCTCATACCTCCATCGGTCTCGGTCTGGCCAAGCTTTTATCCGAGAATAAGAACGAACTGACCGGAAAAGTAAAGTTTATCTTTCAGCCAGCGGAAGAAGGCGTCCGCGGGGCCAAGTCCATGGTAGCGGCAGGTGTCGTTGATGACGTGGACGTCTTTTTCGCCTCCCATATCGGAGTAGGCATTCCGCTCGGACAGATTGTGAGCGGAGCCAATGGATTCCTGTCCACCACAAAAATTAATGTGGACTATACAGGGAAAGCCGCACATGCCGGAAGCAATCCGGAAGACGGAAAGAATGCGCTCCTCGCTGCCTCGGCCGCTGTGCTTAATCTGTATGGCATCAGCAGGCACAGCGCCGGCCAGTCCAGAATTAACGTTGGCGTGTTTGAAGCCGGAACCGGACGAAATATCATACCTTCTTCGGCTCATTTAAAAGTGGAAACCCGGGGCGAAACGACCGAGATTAATCAGTATATCCTCAAACAAGCGCTGAACATCATTTACGGAGCGGCCTCCATGCACGATGTGGAAGTCAAAACAGATGTTGTCGGAGAAGCGAAGACGAGTGATTCCAGCCCTGAACTAAAAGTGTATGTGGAGGAAACCGTAAAGGATATCGAAGGTGTAGACTCAGTGATCAGCGATTCTCCGTTTGGCTCGGGCTCCGAGGATGCGACCTATATGCTGGAACGAGTCAAGGATCTCGGCGGCTATGCCACGTATCTGATCTTTGGCACAACGCTCGCTGCTGGCCATCATCACGAGAAATTCGATATTGATGAATCCGCCATGAAAATTGCAGTTTCCTCCCTTGAAAAGCTCGTGTCACATGTTGAGAAATTTACTCTTAAATAGGCGGTGTTAACGATGAAAACAGCGGAGTCTGTCTATCAAATTGAAAAGCTCATTGAAGAAAACCGCGATGCGTATATCAACCTAAGCGACACCCTTTGGGATTTTGCAGAAACAAGATTCGAAGAATACCAATCCTATAACCTTCTCGCCGGTGCGCTTGAAAAAGAAGGATTTAGCGTGGAGCGGGGCGTTGGTGGGATCGAAACGGCCTTTATCGCTACATACGGACAGGGTAAACCGGTCATTGCTCTTCTGGGTGAATATGACGCCCTCCCCGGGTTAAGCCAGCACGCAAGGACAGCTTCACCGGATCCTGTGGTCCCAAACGGCAACGGCCACGGGTGCGGCCATAACCTTCTTGGCACCGCACCTCTTGCGGCTGCCATCACTTTAAAAAAACAGATGGAAGCTGAAGGAGTAAAAGGAACCATTAAATATTATGGCTGTCCAGGTGAAGAAGGCGGATCCGGAAAAACTTTTATGATAAGAGAAGGACTGTTTGAGGATGCCGATTGTGCCCTCACATGGCACCCCGGCTCCTACAGCGGCATCTTTTCATTCTCGTCTCTCGCAAACTATCAGATTGCGTTTACGTTCAAAGGAAAAGCATCCCATGCCGCCAACTCTCCCCACCTGGGAAGAAGCGCACTGGATGCGGTAGAGCTCATGAACGTTGGTGTCAATTACTTGCGCGAGCATATCATTCCCGAAGCACGCGTCCACTACGCCATCACCAATACAGGCGGGCTGTCACCGAACGTCGTTCAGCCGGAAGCTGAGGTATTGTATCTTATCCGCGGACCGCAAATGAGCGATGTAAAGAGCATCTACAACCGGGTGCTGAACATTGCCAAAGGCGCAGCACTCATGACCGAAACCGAGGTCGATGTCCGGTTCGATAAAGCATGCTCCAACTATCTGCCAAACACATCACTTGGCAACGTCATGCACAAGCAGCTCGAAATCTATGGAACTCCTGACTATGACGCGAACGAGATGAAGTTTGCAGAAGAAATTCACCAACAGATTACAGCGGAGGATATTCAAAATACGATTCAGGAAATCAACAAGCTTACTCCCAATAGCCGGCTGAAGACGGTTAATAATACCTTCCTGGGAACCGTCCTTCCGTTTGAAGAAACGAGGGAGTTGATGTTCGGTTCCACCGATGTTGGCGATGTCAGCTGGACGGTGCCGACCGCTCAGTTCTTCGGATCCTGCTTTGTTTTTGGCACACCGCTACATACCTGGCAGCTCGTCAGCCAAGGTGCCACCTCCCTTGCCCACAAAGGCATGCTGCAGGCAGCGAAAGTGCTGGCAGGCACAGCATGGGAGATTTTGCAGGACCCTGAAATAGTGAGGCAGGCCAAGGACGAACTTGCCGGACAAACAGACGGACAAGCGTATGAGTGTCCGATACCAGAAGGAATTACACCTTCTCCGCTTTAAAAAATCAATATAAAGAAGGCAGCTCTCCTATTGGACTGGCTGCCTTTTTATTTCAATCTACAATGACAGGTTGGTGAGATAGATCATTGAAATCAGCCCAATGACAAACGAAAAGGTTGCTGAGCGTTCGTTTCCGTCGCCATGGCTTTCGGGAATCAGTTCTTTGTATACAACAAACAACATAGCACCTGCCGCAAAAGCCAGTCCATAAGGGACGATGCCAAGAAATGCATCGGACAGCTGCAGCCCGATGAGCGAAGATACCAATTCGATTAAACCTGTAAAAGCTGTATATAAAAAGGCCTGTAACCTCGGTATCCGGTTCGTGACAAGAAAGAGGCACACAAGAAAACCCTCCGGTATATTTTGCAGGCCGATCGAAAAAGAAACCAAAGACCCTAACTCGGCAAACTGACTGGCATAGCTCACCCCGACGGAAATTCCTTCAGGAATATTATGTATAGCCATGGCCGCAATGATAAGAAGCGGGCGGATTTGAGCAGAGTCAGCTCCATGTCCTGCATCCTGATGGGGTAGAACAATTTCCAGCAGGGTGAGGACGGTCGTTCCAACCAGGATGCCAACGGTCAGAACAAACATATTTGAAAGCTTCAAAGTAGACGGAATTAATGCATAGGCAGAAGCCGCCACCATAATTCCTGCACTGTATGCCAGCAGGTTATCTTTAACACGATGGGATACATTACGGATTAGCAGCGCTGGCAGGGCTCCGAAAACCGTCCCCAAAGCACTGAGAAAGATTCCCAGATTAATCTCCACAATACCTCCCCTTTTATCACCTGATGAATCATTATATGTACAACCTTTTTATTAAAGACAGAAATTCAGTGAGTCTTAAGCCCATAAGTGTTTGTTTCCGCTCCTGACGGTAACTTGGTACAAGTACAATCCATACTTTATGGTGAGGGTAATTGTCAGGAAGACAGATGTCCCTTGCGTTGTCTTTGTTCGTTCAACCTTTTAGGCAAAGGAGGTTATCGTATTGGATGAATTCAAGTGGAATCTTGAGGGATTAAACACGGAAGATGTCAATGTCAGCAATGTTCAGCCGAACTATCCGCAGTATCAGGATATGAATGATCCTGCGCGTCAGTGTGTGGTCGTTGGTGTCTGTGTGGTTGGGACTTGTGTCGGGCCGTGCGGAGGCTGTGGCGGATGCGGCGGATGCGTAGGATGCGTAGGCTGTGCTCGCTGTGCGGGATGCGGCGGTTGTGCGCGCTGCGGAGGTTGTGGCGGACGCTGCGGAGGTTGCGGAGGTTGTGGCGGCCGTTGCGGAGGCCACCGTTAAGCAAAAGAATCAGGGACACAAAGAAAAGTCTTGCATCCTTTCAAAATGCAGGGCTTTTCTTTATGGAGACAGACATAAAGGACAATCAGCGATCCATATAGTTAAATGATGTCATAGTCGAGCTTTCTGAAAAGGAGGGCCATCATGCAAAAGGTTAATGATTCAATGTGCTTAAAAATGAACAGAGACACGTTTATCATTCCTGATTCGAACCAGGGAGTGTCTGTCCGGAACAATGAAAAATCGTTACGAATGGAAGGCAGCACCATCGACCGCTGGCTGGAAAGATTGACACCGATGCTTGACGGAACACGCACACTTCAAGCCATAACAAATGGGCTGCCGGAGGCTTTTCAAGATCAGGTCTACAAAATTGCACACATTCTGTACGAAAACGGCTTTGCCCGGGATGTAAGCCAGAGCCTCCCTCACCAGCTATCTGACACTGTTCTTAGTCAATACGCTTCCCAAATTGAATATTTGGACCAAATCCGAAATTCAGGGGCCTACCGGTTCCAGGTTTACCGCCAGACAAAAGCCGCGGTATTGGGAGCCGATTCACTTCTTCCTTCTCTTGTTCAATCTCTCATTCAATCCGGTCAACCGGGCTTTACGATCATTCTTACCGAATCTCAACAATCTCTCCAGCCATTTTTGAGAGAAATGATAGGAGAAGCCGCGAAAAAAGACTCCGAGTCAAATATTACTCTTATGCAGTCATCGAAAAAGGACTGGAGCACGGAGCTAAAACCCTATGATTCTGTTCTTTATAGTTCCCATGGCAGTGATCTAACCGAGCTTCGTACCCTTCACTCCCTTTGCAAGAAACAGGGAAAAACTTTTCTTCCGGTTACCATTTCAAACGGTCTTGCTTTTGCCGGCCCTGTCGTCACTGCCAAATCGGAAGTTTCCTGGGAATCTGCATTTCGCCGCATTCACCAGCGTCGGGGTCAAGCAACTCCTACTTCCCCTTCCCAAACCGCTTGTGCCCTGTTGGCAAACGTGGCCGTTTTTGAATGGTTTAAAGAAGTCACAGGGGTGTATGAAGGTCGAAAGGATACATCCTTTTACCAGCTTAACCTTGAAACACTTGAAGGAACCTGGCAGCCGTTTCTTCCTCATCCTTTGGTCAACGGCCGTGTATCTGCAGAGCCTATTGAAAACCCGGCTGAATGTCTTGAAACCCGCGCCCATCAGCCAACAAATCTGCATCCCCTTTTCCTCCAAATCACGTCCACGGATGCGGGTATCTTTCATGTTTGGGAGGAAGCAGATTTATCTCAGCTCCCGCTATCGCAGTGTAAGGTTCAAGTTGCTGATCCGAGTTCAGAAGGTCCATCCAAACTCTTTCCCGAACTCGTTTGCTCAGGTCTCACCCATGAAGAAGCCCGCCTTGAAGCGGGTCTGTTTGGCCTCGAACAATATATCAGCAACTATGAAAATGAGTTCTTTGGTGAAAATCGTCCCTTCTATTGGGGAGCGGGGATTGGCCAAACGGCTGAGGAAGGCATGGGCAGGGCACTGCAGAATGCCCTTCACGAGGTGTTTCAGAAAAAGCAGGATTACCGTGTCAGCGAAACGCCTTTAAACCTGTCTTCCCTTGAAGATGAACGGTGCCAATTTTTATGGCAGTCATTGAAAACCCTCAAGCCGGCTCCTCAGCTCTTTTCTGGAGAAGCTGTTCTCGGTTTTCCGGTGATTTGGGTTAAGGCCGACGAAAATTGGCATGGGAGTGTGGGACTGAATCAAAAGATGGCTGTAAGCCGTGCATTGCAAACGGCTTTGATAACCGCTCAAGATAAGGAAATTTGTCATTTCCCATATGGGGTTACCGCTTCCTCTGTTACCGTCCATAAAGAGAAACAGCCCGAGTTTTCCTTTAACGAAGAAACATGGAAAGAAACCTTTCTGTCTGCTTTAAATCGGCTAAACCAGAAGGCTCAATTTTACGAGCTGCAAGCGGAATCCTTTTTCACCGAACATACAAAAGACATTTATGGTGTGGTGTTAAGCGGGGTGGTACAGACATGAGCCAATCCATCGTTATTATCGGCAGCGGAATGTTGGCTGATCAGGTACACGAGGAACTGTGCGGACAGTACTCATTATCAAGGGCAGCTAAAGTAAGCGAAGCGGTTTTGGATCAACCTGCGCTTGCCCTGGTACTTCACGATTCCTGGATACCTGGGGAGCACCGGAAAGCAGAAGAGGTCTTTCGGTCATCTGGCATTCCCTGGCTCCGGGGCTTTGTTGCCTTTGGCGAAGCCTGCATCGGCCCGCTCGTTCAGTCTGATCAAGAAGGGTGCTCAGAGTGCGCAGACCAGCGCCGCTTTATGGCCGGTTCAAACCGAAAAGAACACTTTCAGCTGAAGGAATATATGATGGACCATCCTCAAAGAGAGAGTGATCCCTGGGCTTCCACTCTCGGTCTAAAACAGGCCTCCCTTCTTATTCAGGAGGAGGTTCATAGGATCTTGGCAGGAGAAAACAGCCGTACCTTTGAACATGTCTTTCTTCTGCACTTAAATACGCTCCGTCTATCCAGCCACCTCGTTCTGCCTGACCCGTATTGCCCGGTATGCGGAAATTTGCCGAAGGATACAGCAGAGGGAGCAACGATTCACTTGAAACCCAGCCCTAAAGCCTCCCTCCAAAGCTTCCGCTGCCGCTCATTGGAAGAGCTGGAAAAGATACTTGGCAGAAATTATATCGACCACCGAACCGGTCTTCTGAATCAAAAACACTACGACCTCACTTCGCCGTTCGCTGATACGGTAGTGAACCTGCCCTTGCTGACGGGCAATGAATTATGCGCCGGACGCACCCATTCCTATGTTCAAAGTGAACAGGGCGCCATCTTGGAGGGGCTCGAAAGATACTGCGGTTATGCGCCAAAAGGAAAACGCACAACGATTTATGCTCCATATGCGGAGGTGGCAGATCATGCCCTTAACCCGAAAGCTGTAGGCGTTCATACAGAGGAACAATATAATCGTCCCCATTTTCCTTTCCAGCCGCTCACCCCTGACCGATCGATTGATTGGGTGTGGGGCTACTCGCTAACACAGGAACGGCCGCTATTGGTCCCGGAGACCTTTGCTTACTACAGCCTGGGATGCGGCGGAGGGTTTGTCTATGAAACCTCGAACGGCTGTGCGCTTGGCGGCAGTCTGGAGGAAGCCATCCTCTACGGGATTTTTGAAATTGTGGAGCGTGATTCTTTCCTGATGACATGGTACGGCCGGCTTCCTCTACCGTGTCTTGATCCCGCATCAATCAATGATCAGGAATTCCAGCTCATGATCGAGCGCTTACGCACGGTGGCTGGCTATGAAGTCCGGCTGTATAACTCAACAACCGAGAACGGCATCCCAAGTGTTTGGGCTATTGCCAAAAGTACAAAATCCACAGGCATGAACGTCGTCTGTGCCGCCGGAGCCCACATTGACCCAATGAGGGCGGTAAAAGGGGCGGTACAGGAGATTGCCGGTATGCTGCTCAACCTGGACGAAAAGCTCGAACACAACCGGGAAAAATACGTCAGCATGTATCACGATTCCTATCTCGTCCGGCAGATGGAAGACCACTCGATGCTGTATGGCTTAAAGGAAACAGAAGAACGCCTGTCCTTCCTGCTGGATCAGCCTGCCGTAAGACGCTTTGACGAGGAATTCGCGTCGCCCAATCAGCATCCGGATTTGCTTGACGATTTAAAGGATATCCTGAACATTTTTCAAGGTCTCCAGATGGAAGTCATTGTCGTGGACCAAACCAGTCCGGAATTGAAACGAAACCGACTTCATTGTGTAAAAGTCATCATACCTGGCATGATTCCCATGACGTTCGGCCATCATCTGACTCGCCTGAAAGGATTGGACCGGGTACTTAACGTGCCCGCGAAACTCGGGTATACCAAAAAACCGCTGAACATGAGCGACCTGAATCCTTATCCTCATCCGTTCCCATAATTCGTCCCGAAGGAGGAAGACCATGAACCTCAATGAGTTTTTATATAAACTTCATTATGAGACCGACCGGGTAAAGCCTGGGGACTGGGTGGTGAACTGGGACGACGCCCCCCTTCCCTATAAGCTGTACCAGGGATTGCCTTCAGTAGAACTGCCCATTTCCCCCCTTTTCCATTTCAAAGAGAGAAAAACATTCGTTCCATCCCTAGAAGAACTCGGCCACTTTTTAAAATTCACGTTCGGCCTTACCCAGATCAGCCAGACTTTGCCGATTGATGACCAAACCGGGGAATGGACCACCTACCGGCGCTTTGCCCCCTCGGGCGGCGCCCTTTATCCAAGCGAGCTGTATCTTTATTTAAAAATGGAAGGCCTCCCGCATGGCATTTACCACTATGATGCAGCACATCACCGATTGGTGGCTTTGCGAGAAGGGAATTTTGACAGCTACCTCCAGCGGGCTCTCGGGAGCCGTTGTGATGTTTCCTCCGTCTTTGGCACGGTTTTTCTCTCGGTTTTTTTCTGGAAAAATTTTTTCAAATACCACAACTTTTCCTACCGGCTGCAGGGATTGGACACCGGATTTGTGATTGGCCAGCTGCTGGAAACGGGCAGGAGGCTCGGGTTTCAAACCAGTGTATATTATCAGTTTCTTGACCATGCTCTTAACCATCTTTTAGGAATATCTGAGCAAGAAGAAAGCGTATATGCGGTACTTCCTCTTTCCGTTGATCCGGCGGTGGAGTTATCCAGAGAGGAGAAACTTGAAGAATCGGTCACTGCCGCTTTCTTATCAAGCGGACTGCCGCCACTTTCCCATTGTCATTACGTGCGATCAAGAGAAATCAGGGCCTACCCGGTAATACTAAATATGAATGAAGCCTGTTTGCTGGACTCTTTACAATTTAAAAAAGTGAAAAAGGAGGCAAAGGCAAAACCTCCTCAAACAGAGCGGTTATCGTACGACTTTTATTCTGTCTGTGGAAAACGCCATTCCCCCGGGCTGGACTTTTATCAGAAGCCGGTAAGTAAATCTACATTAACAGCTCTTCTAAACGAAGCCTTCTCTGCCTCTTTGCACCAAAATGATGTGGATGTATTAGACGTTTCACTGTATTGCTACACCTATAACGTAGCAGGTTTACCGAACGGCTTTTATTCTTACAATGAATCAAGCCGTGATTTAACGCTTATTGAGGAAGGTGATTTCCGCACCGAGCTGCAGGACGGATTGCTGGCGGACACGGTCAACCTGGCCCAGGTTCCATTACATTTTGTCATTGCCGGTGCAAGAGACCATAACCAAGCTAATTATGGATACAGAGGCCACCGCATTCAGCACATGGAGGCCGGGATTTTGTCCCAGCATTTGCTGCTCGCCGCTTCTGCATTGGACCTCTCTGGACATCCGCTCCTTGGGTTTGATGTAAATACCTATGATGATCTCTTTAAACTGAAGGAAACGAAAAAAACAAGCCTGCTGTTCCTGCCAGTGGGGAGTTCACGTCCCCTGCCAAGATTACAGGGACGATTATAGCGAATAAAACGGCGGGTTAGGATCCCCCGCCGTCTGTATATTTATTATCACCCATCATGTAATTCGAGCTGTCCCCTGGTTTCGCACCTGAATGCGTCGGGGAGGTGTGAATGGTTGTTATTTCTTTTGCGTTTCCAGTCTAGTAAAATAGCAAACCCGATAATGACTACCAGCAAGATTACCAGCCACATGATCCCACCTCCTTTTTAACCTTCTTTAATTATATTTATCTTACCTGTCACAAATGTGGTTAACTGCTATTAAAAACCAAATTAATGAAGCAAATAAAAAGAGATAAACATTCTTTTTTTCTCCCTTGGATTTGTACCATAGGGCGAAAAAGAAAAAAGTAATTCCTAAACAAGCTAACCCAATCTTCTTCATGAATGGAGTATCATAATCCTCATTGAACCATCCAATAGTAGTGAAAAGGAGAGCGGCAGACTCGCAATACCAGCAACCTCGTATAAACTTTTGATCCAGGTTTGTTTTCTTTCTGAAAGAAGATACCCATCATATTCTCCTTTCCTTTTTCCAAATACTACCATAACCGATCAATGTTAAAACAAAAAGGAGCATCCCCTTTTCATAAGGGAATGCTCCTTTTCTATTAATCTAGCTTCAATCCTGTATCCCTCTTCATCAGTTTTAAGGCAATTAAATATACAATTCCAATCCCCAGCCAGATGAAGCCGAGCTTCTTGGAGAGCAGATCCAAGTTGATCCAGACGTAACCGATGATCACAAAACCAACAATCGGCAGGATGAGGTGCCTGACATAATCGGTGCTCTTTTTTTTCCTGATAAAATAGTTGATGACAGATAGATGCAGGAACAAGAAAGACGACAAAGCCCCAAAGTTCACCACAGAAGACAGCATGCCGATCTTAGAGGCAAAGAATGCTGTGACGATAATAGAAATAATGGCAATGGCAATCGTTCCGAGGTAAGGCGTCTGGTACTTCGGATGAATTTTGGCCAAGAATGACGGCAGTTTGCGGTCACGGGCCATGCTGAACAGGATGCGTGAAATGGCTGCCTGCGCCACCAGTGAATTGGCAATTCCCCATGAGAGGGCGGTTGCCAAGATGGTCAAATACTTCAGCCACGTTCCACCAGCCACCTCGGCGATTTGATAGAATGCAACATCCGGATTGCTGAAACTTTTAAAGTCAGGCCAAATGAGAGCTGCCACCCACGTTTGAATAATGAATAATGCACCTACTGTGAGCAGCGCATAAATACAGGCTTTACCAATGGATTTGCTTCCATCCTTGGTTTCCTCCGCTAGGGTGGAGATACCGTCAAAACCGAGGAAACTCAAGACCGCAATGGAAACGGCTCCCATGACGACACCTAAACTGAAGTGGTTTTTGTCATACAATGGCTTGATCGTCAGCTCCGAGCCGTTGACACCTTTGGCGATCGCCATGATTCCCACCAGCAGGAAGATACCAAGAATGATCAACTCAAGAACCACGATAATCTTGTTAGCCTTCGCCGTAAATTCGATTCCCCGGATGTTGATCACCGAATTGATCACGATAAAAATAAGGGACCAGACGAACAGAGGAATCTGCGGCACCATATCGTGAAGAGCCGACGCGCTCACCAAGTACAGAAGCGCCGGGATAAAGATATAATCCAGCAAGATCAGCCACCCTGCAATGAACCCGACGGAGTCATTGATTCCCCGCTGGGCATAAGAGTAGACGGAACCAGCGATGGGAAAGGCTTCCGACATGCGCGCGTAGCTTAACGCCGTAAAGATCATGCCGACCATTCCAATCAGATACGCAAGGGCAATCATGCCGTTGGAGCCTTGAACCACCGATCCGTATATTCCGAACGGCGCAATCGGCACCATGAACACCATGCCGTAAATCAACAGATCCCAAAATGACAGGGACCGCTTCAATTCCTGGCGGTAAGGCGTCTGAACATCTGCTTTTGCAGCTGTATTGGGTTCCATGCTAATCACCCCTTAAACACAGACGTAATGCTTAGACTTCTCAGCACTTCTTTTGATAGATAGCAGCGGGCCGTTTTGAGCGGATCAACAATCTGGCTTACCTGCACCTGGCCGGCCACGCTTAACAGCATCGTAATTTCCTCAAGAGAAAGGTCCGTTCTGCCGAGCAAATAATCCACCATTTCTTCCACCGCTTTATCTGCCGCCTCATCCAAGGTTTCTTTTGAAACAAGAAAAGCCATTCCCTCTTCATTTTCCACTACTGGTGTACGAATGGATTCTCCCTTAATTACACTCAGCGTCACACGGACCTTGGCAGGGATTTCGATGCCGGACACTCCGACCTCACCGTCTCCCATGGCCGCGTGCAGATCTCCAAGCGAGAAGAGGGCTCCTTTATGGAACACTGGGAAATACACCGTGGCGTTTTCGGTAATCAACACCGTATCCATGTTTCCGCCGTGATTTCCAGGTGTTCCACAGGCAACCGCACCTTCTTCAGGAGCCACACCAATGACCCCGATCATCGGATTTAATGGAAGCTCGACGTTTTCATTGAAAATCGCTTTATTATCTTTTATGGTCACCACTTTTACCGAAAACTCGGAAATCCGTTTGCCCATAACGCCAAGACCGGGACCTGTCACCATCACACCTTGGTTTTCAAGCTCAATTTTATTAATCGTTACCGCGAGAATATCCCCTGGCTCTGCCCCTTCCACATACACCGGACCAGTTGCAGGATTGATCTGGTTCCAATCAATGGATGAATACTCGGTGTTTTCCGAAGTAATCTGGTTCAGGAAACAATCATACGTCTCAATCGTGACCTCGCTTCCCGATTTCACCACTAATGAAGGCTTATGCTCCTTGCTCATTTCATAAATAAAAGACTGCTTTGTCAGAGTTTCTGGCATTTTTTATTCCCCCCATTCATTTTCATTAATTGTACAAGTATTCAGACAAATGGGTTTGTGATTTATTATCTTCTTTTTGCGAAATATTCACTCTTTTCCTTATTCCTGAGATAAATATATCCGCCGGTCAGAAAGGATACGCATGCACAAATCAGCATCGGCCAATAAGGCTGGGAGGTCATCCGATAGATGATCAGGCTGAACACCAAGAAAAAGAGCATGACGCCCGTGACCCATCCGGATATCTTCCCCCTGCTTTTTATTATGAAAACTAGCGGGAGGGAAACGATCAAGTAGAGAAGCACGTACCCCATAAAAAGAAACTGCAGGTCCCGTAAAAGCCAAGCATGAACACAAAAGACGAGACAAGACAGAATGCCGAGACGCAAATATACACTTCGGATCCTGTTCCTTGGGGAATGCTGTCCAATGCTATTCAGAATCAGAACCGCCATCGAAAACATGGAGATGAACACAGAGTGAACGACACTCGCCAGCCAGCACACCACAATCAGCATGACAATCAAAGGGCCAGGCACCTCAACGATATGGCGCACAAATTCTATAAACGTGGATGCCGGGTGCTTGCTTAACGTATAAATCGCATAAATGCCAACGGAAATCGGAATGGACGAAAAACAGGCTACCGACAGCTTGCGCACCTGAGACCGATACTGCGGTTTAATGGACTGGATGACCTGCCATTGAAACAAATGAGTCATAAGTATTCCCATCAACCCAAACGGAACGGAAATCAGTAGATAAACCATTTCGTCCGGCACTTTCTGTTTCATTTTTAAAAAAATTTGATAGGAATCATACACGGTATGATTGCCATCTGCCAAATAGGAATAGAGCGGCACGAATAAAAAGGCCAAGCCGCAGACCAAAAGGAGGCTGTAGCCCGCCCTGAAAATCGAAAGGATGCCGCCAAGTCCGGCAATCACAAAACAAAAACCAAGGAGGATGGCCAAAAAGGTGCCTCGTGAAAGGTCAGGAAACCAAAGGGAAAATACTTTTTGCGCCAGCCCCAGCTGCAGGAGCAGTCCCTCCATGTTGGCAAATATAATGAGGGGCATAAGGAAGGCATACCCTTTCTTCGTCAGTCTGGCTTGATAATACCCAAGCAGACCCAGAGAATGAAACGGATCTTTCCCGACCTGCCGGAAAAGCCACGATAAAAGTACGTAAAGAAAAAATAAAAGAAAAAGGCCATATCCCATGCCGGTTGGCCATCCAAAATAATAGATAACAAATATCGGAGCAACCAGGGAAAAACCGCCAAAAAAGCTCATCCATAATAAAACCGTGCCCCGCTTTAACCCGAATTCCTGGCTGCTCATGAAATAATCACCCGGAGTGGGATGTTCAGCCACGTGGTTCAGATTGAAAATGATCACCGCCGCAGCAATGGACAAATGAAAATACCACTCAATCATGCTGCAGGCTCTCCCGGTATTGGCTCGGCGAAAGCTGAACGATCTTTTTAAACGTCGAGCTAAAATGATGCAGACTGGTGAAGCCCGACTTTTCCGAAACCTGCTGAATGGACCAGTCAGGCTGCTGCTTTAAAAATGATTTGGCTTTGGTGATCCGGTAGGAAATCACATATTCCTGAAAGTTCATGCCCACTTCTTCCGAAAACTTCCGGCTGAGATAATTCGGTGCCATATGCACTTCCTTCGCAAGTTCTTTCAGATTCAGCTTCGCTTCATATCGGTTATGGATCAGTTGGATGACCTTCTCAATGGATGGTGAAACCTTCTCCAAATAGCCGAACGTTGTCACGAATTTCTCCAGCGTCTGATAGAATTCCCTGCTGATCACAGGTTTGACGATGTAGTCAAAGACATGCAACTGAAGGGCCTGTTTGGCATACTGAAAATCTTCAAACGCCGTTACCATGATGCACTCCGTTTCGTACTGTTCTTTGATATAAACACAGAGATCAAGTCCCGACTCCCCAGGCAGATGGATGTCGAGAAGCGTCAGGTCGATGGAAGTTTCCGCAAGCACCTTTTTTGCCCGCACCGCATCTTCCGCCTCATACAAATTCCATGAAGGATATTGCTCTTGAATCAAATAATGCAACTGTTCAATTTCCAATGGTTCATCGTCCACAATGAGAACGTTCATCTTTCTCCCTCCGGTGTATACGGCCACACTGCCACTACGACAGTGTCCTCCATTCTTCTTGATAAGTTCACTTCGGTATGAAGATCGTAGATTAAAGAAAGCCGTTTTCTGATATTCTCCAAACCAACGCCATCGCTTGAGCTCTCAGGTTCAGCAGGACCCGGGCCGTTATCACTGACCCGCAGTTCCACCCAGCTTCCCATGCGCTCCAAAGCAATGCTTAACGCCTTTTCTCCCCTTTTCTTTTCCAGCCCGTGTTTAAAGGCATTCTCCACGAGCGTTTGCAGCACATAAGGCGGCAGGTGCGTACGCCTCGCCTGTTCATCGATAGTTAAACGAATGGTTAACTGTTTGCCAAAACGGATCTTCTGGATCGAAAGATAGTGCGAGGTATAGGCCAGCTCTTCTTCAAAAGCGACCAGGGATTCCTTGTTCACGTATTTATAGCGGAGAAACTGGGAGAACTCCTCAAGCGCATAGCTGACGTCCTTCGTCCGGCCCAGACGGTTCAATGACAGCATCGCATTCAGGGAATTAAACATAAAATGCGGCTGGATCTGCTGGTTCAGCTGCAGGTACTCCACACGATGAAGCTCTTTCTCCATCTCGATTCGTTTGTTCTGAACCTGGAGATAATCCAGCTCCTTTTCAAAGAAATCCAGCAGCAGCAGCGTCACATAGGCAGCCACCGGCAAACCGATTCCCCCTAATATCAATAGTGTGAAAACCGCTTCACTCATAACCTACCCCTCCCCTGCTTACAGCTCTTTTTATCCTCTATTGTATCGTATAGATTGTCTGGAATATAAAACAAAGAGCCGCCGGAGCGACTCTTATGAAAATACTCTATTCAGATTTACTTCTTCATCCACTCCGGCTTGCCGAAGCCTTTAAATTCTTTATCCATTGTTTGTTCAAATTCTTTCGACTCTACCGCTGCTTTAATGTCTTTAGCGAACTGGGATTTCACGTCTTTCGTATTCACTACCACACGATTTCGGTATTGATCCGGCATGTTCTCAAGGAATAGCGCATCCTGAAGATTCATTTTTGCTGCGATTGCAAAATTTCCCGGTACAGCGGAAACATCCGCACTTCCGACTGCACGTGGCAATTGGGCAGCCTCCAAAGGCTTAAACTGAAGTTTCTTTGGGTTGTCTTGTATATCTTTTTCAGAAGCGGTTAATGGATTAACATCTTTTTTGATGGTAATAAGCCCGGCATCCTGGAACATTAACAGCGTTCTTGCCAGGTTTACTGGATCATTGGCAATGGCAATGGTGCTTCCATTCTTAATGTCTTCTATTTTTTTTAATTTCTCAGAGTATACTCCCATTGGAGCGGTTGGCACACTGATTAGCTCAGACAGTTTTAGGTTCTTCTCTTTTGCAAAATTTTCCATATAGATCTTATGTTGAAACAAGTTGGCATCAATGGATCCTTTGGATAAGGACAGGTTAGGCTGTACATAATCACTAAACTCTACGACTTTGACTTTGTACCCCTTTTTCTCAAGTTGTGGCTTGATCGCTTTTGTTACCATGTCGCTGTATGGACCGGCTGTGGCGCCAATGGCAATATTCTTTTTATCACCAGAGCCTGATGATCCACTCGATGAAGATCCACAAGCTGACAAAAGGCCAACCACAAGCAGTAAAATAAGTGCAGACAAATACTTTTTCATAGTTTCTCTCTCCTATTAATTATTATCTTTTATCTACTTTTTTAGAGATAGAGTCTCCGGCAAGCTGAATAACCTGCACAAGGAGAATCAAAACCACCACCGTGGTAATCATAACGGTGTTATCGTAACGATAGTATCCAAATCGAATGGCCAGATCCCCAATACCTCCGCCCCCAACAATTCCGGCCATTGCAGAATAGCCGACCAAACTAATTGTTGTAATTGTGAGCCCTTGAACAAGTCCAGGCTTGGCTTCCGGAAGAAGAACATCCTTAATGATCATCCATGAAGTGGCTCCCACCGCAATAGCCGATTCTATGACACCCTTATCAATCTCTCTCATTGACGTTTCTACCATTCTTGCAAAAAAAGGAATCGCTGCTACCGACAAAGAGACAGAGGCCGCCGTAGGGCCAATCGTTGTGCCGGTAAGAAGATTCGTTAGAGGAAGCAATGCCACCAAAAGAATGATGTAGGGAATGGAACGAATCAAGTTTACGATCCATCCGGCAACACCTTTCACCACCGAATTCTCCAAAAACAATCCTTTATCCGTTACAAACAGCAAAACACCAAGCGGAAGTCCGAGAACAATTGCTACAAGCAGCGAAATTCCCACCATATAGAGAGTCTCGAAAAACGCCTTATTAATATCCGGCATAAGCTGGACGAGCGATTCAAGCAGCATCATGGACCACCTCCAGGCTTCTCGTTTTGCTGGTGATGTAATCAATTGCCTTTTTTACTTCGGACGCTTCTCCTGTCAATTCCATAATGAAAATGCCAAGAGGTGTATCCTGAATGTATTCTATTTTGCCGTGCAGGATGTTTCCTTTCACCTGATACCGCTGGAAAAGCTCGGATACGACAGACTCCTCAGCGATTTCACCTTTAAACTGGATCTTGATGATGGTTCCCTTTCTTTTCTCAATCAGCTGCTCTGGAAGATCGAACTGAAGGATACTATTAATGAAATCCCGTGTCAGCGGCTTTTTCGGATTGGAAAAAATCTCATACACCTCTCCCTCTTCGATCACTTCCCCGTTCTGCATAACCGCGATCTTATGGCAAATCTCCTTCACCACTTCCATCTCATGCGTTATCAGAACGATGGTCAGTCCAAGTTTTTTATTTATATCTTTTAACAGATTGAGAATGGATTTGGTTGTACTCGGATCTAGTGCTGAGGTCGCCTCATCGCATAACAGCACCTTTGGATTGTTGGCAAGTGCCCTGGCAATCCCTACTCTTTGTTTTTGTCCACCACTCAACTGTGCCGGATACTGGTCTTTTTTATCAGTCAAATCGACCAGATCCAAAAGTTCCAAGACACGCTTATTTGCTTCAGCTTTCGTCTTTCCTGCTGCTTTAAGTGCAAACGCAATATTTTCATAAACCGTTTTTGAGCTCACTAGATGAAAATGCTGAAAGATCATCCCGATTTTTAAACGTGCTTTTCGCAGGCCTTCACCTTTCAGCGTCGTAAGGTCGACTCCATCAATTTTCACTTGACCCGATGTTGGCTTTTCAAGCAAATTCAAACAGCGGATAAGTGAGCTTTTACCAGCACCGCTATACCCGATAATGCCGTAGATTTCCCCTTCTTTTACATTAAGGGAAACGTTGTTCACCCCTACGATTTCTTTCTTCTTTGAACGATACACCTTTACCAGGTTGTTCACTTCGATCAAGAAATTGCCCCCTCTTTTCTTTCAATGTAAAAAAGCCCCTTTCATCATGAAAGAGGCTTTTGATTATGAATTCAATCTCACCTTATCTTTCAGAATGAAGTTCATTCTGCAGGAAGTGGCACCTTTCCATATGGAGGTTGCCGGACGTCATTGGGCCTAATCCCTCAGTCTCTCTTGATAAGAACAGTTATTATATTATTATTAGAACATTTTTAATCATAAAATTCCTTTTTATCCTTGTCAATACTATTCTGCGTGGAATGGTCGTGATTAAGCGCTTTCATTAAGAAATACGAAGATAGATAATAAAAAAGTAAAGTGCCTTCGCCTTCTGAAATACGAGCCTAGGCATATATAGTGTTGCACTTTTCAGGAATCATTTGGTTGATGGTTTTAACCACATCATCATAAAACAGTTTTAAAGCGACCATTCTCAATTATTTGCTCTCTGCTAATTTCTCCAGACAAGAATCCAAAACGCCTTGTTTAAAATCGTCTTCAGGGAACATTCCTAGCATTTTATATTCCCAATATGTCTGGTGCTCTAGAGGCAATATTAGAGAGGTCCCTATAATCGTAGTCAATTTTAAACTCACCATCGTTTTGTCACGTAAAGATGAGACTTGTCCATACTTCTTGTTGATTCTTTATAAATTCAGATCTTAAATCATCAAAGATAAAATACAGGTTATGATACATTTCATCATAATTGTCCTGTTCCACATTAAATAATTTAGGTATATTATGGCTATAAATAAGCTTATTGCTTTCTTTTGAAACATAATAAAATAAAGCATAAATGTATACCGTCGCCCACAATTCTGGGATAATTTGGTTTATAAGATTGGCTGCATCATGATAAATGTTCTCCATAGTTTTCGTTTCCATTATACCTCGCTATTCCTTATTAATGCTTTCTGTTCAAACTTTATTGTAAAAAATAGGCACTCAATAAAACATCGATCTCCTTACTAAATAATAAGGAACTCTCTTCAATAGGATGAATTTTAATGTTTTTTTACGATAGAAACGGACTTTCTTATAAAAATCGATAAAAATCATCGGTTTTTCAGCAATTATTTGCACTTCTCACTTTCTACCAGCTTTCAAATAATTGATATTTATCATATAATAGAGATAGTTCAATCCATTAATTATTGTAATCCGTGATGATATCGTTTTCATTAAGACAGGAAAGTGTGTGATCCGATTGCACCTTGGCTTGGTGTGACGCCTGCAACTTTTCTGCAAATATTAGGCGAAAAGGTTGGTATAAATGAGCAACAGAGAAACTAACACAGACGTCATTTTAATTGGCGCCGGAATCATGAGTGCGACATTAGGAACTCTCTTGAAGGAATTAGTACCGGAATGGAATATTAAAGTGTTTGAGAAGCTCGGAAAACCAGGCGAGGAAAGTTCCAATGAATGGAACAATGCGGGAACAGGACACGCAGCACTGTGCGAGCTTAACTATACGGTCGAAAAGCCCGATGGATCCATTGATATTAGCAAAGCAATAAACATAAATGAACAGTTTCAGGTATCCATGCAGTTCTGGTCTCATCTGGTAAATCGCAAGCTCATCCAAAAACCTGAGGAATTTATCATGCCGCTTCCTCATATGAGTTTGGTGCAAGGTGAGAAAAATGTGGAGTTCCTGAAGAAGCGGTTTGAAGCGCTGTCAAAGAATCCACTGTTTCAAGGAATGGAATTTTCCGAAGATACGGAGAAATTGCTGGAATGGATTCCACTTATCCTTGAAGGCCGTAAAATGGACGAACCGATTGCGGCTACCAAAATTGACTCTGGAACGGATGTTAACTTTGGTGCGTTAACCCGTATCCTTTTTGATCATTTAAAAACAAAGAATGTTGATGTTCTCTATGGACATGGTGTTAATGATTTAAAACGTGCGAGTGACGGATCCTGGGAACTGAAAATTAAGAATTATGACAGCGGTACCTTGGAACGCCATAAAGCAAAATTCGTTTTTATCGGCGGTGGCGGCGGAAGCCTTCATCTCCTTCAGAAATCCGGTATTCCTGAAGGCAAGCATATTGGCGGATTCCCGGTAAGCGGAATTTTCATGGTATGTAACAATCCGAAAGTCATTGAGCAGCACCACGCAAAAGTTTACGGAAAAGCCAAGGTGGGTGCTCCTCCGATGTCCGTACCGCATCTGGATACACGATTTATCAATAACAAAAAGTCCCTGCTGTTCGGACCATTTGCCGGCTTCTCACCAAAGTTCTTAAAAACCGGCTCCATGTTCGATTTGATTACTTCTGTTAAGCCCGATAATATCTTAACGATGCTGGCTGCAGGTGTAAAAGAAATGTCATTGACCAAATACCTGATCCAGCAAGTACTGCTGTCCAAAGAACAGCGTATGGAAGAGCTTCGTGAATTCATCCCGAACGCAAAAATTGAAGATTGGGATTTGGTGGTTGCAGGCCAGCGTGTGCAGGTGATCAAAGACACAGAAGCTGGCGGCAAAGGAACCCTTCAGTTCGGTACAGAAGTGGTTACTGGTGCCAACGGAACCATCGCAGCATTACTGGGTGCTTCTCCGGGAGCTTCCACAGCGGTTCATGTTATGCTTGAAATCATCAGCAAATGCTTCCCTGATCGCATGAAAGAGTGGGAGCCGAAAATCAAAGAAATGATTCCGTCCTACGGTCTTTCCTTGATGGAAAATCCTGACCTGCTTAGAAAAATTCATCAGTCCACAGCCGAGTCGCTCGGTCTTAAAAAAAAAGAACCCGTCTTTAATGACGAAAAAACAACAGAAACAGTCTACTAAGTGAAAACGTTTAATTGGCAGCTCACTGGAACCTTCGATCCCTCTTGGGGTTGAAGGTTTTTTATGTTTATTCTAATGTTCTTCAAAATAAAGTGGGCACTGCCGCTGAAAGGCAGCGCCCTTTTTTCAATCACTCTCCACTCGGATAAATCATGATTTTGAGTGTGTTGGTTTTATCATGAATCGCCTTTTCAAAGGCATCGGCCGTCTGTTCCATCGTGTATTTGTCCGTAATGATATTTTCAATGTTAACCTCTGCTTTTGAAAGCATCTCGAGCGCTTTTGGGTATGTGTGATGGTAACGGAATACTCCCATGATATCGATTTCCTTATCAATGATTTGTGCCACGTTCATTGGCACTTCATCCTGCGGAGACATGCCGACGATCGCTGCTCTTCCACCTTTTCGGACAGAAGCAATCGTTCCCTGGACGGCTTTCGGGCTGCCAGCTGTTTCAATCGCCAGGTCTACCCCTCGACCGGCGGTAAATTCATTTAACTTTTGAGCCAAATCGTCTTCCCTGAGATTGATGGTATGGGTGACCCCCATCTCCTTCGCCGTGTTCAGGCGGCTTTGTTCCAGATCAACCCCAATAATCTGCCGGGCTCCTGCCATTTTGGCCGCTGCAGCAGTCACCATTCCGATTGGCCCCATCCCCATGATAATTACGGATTCACCAGCCTCAAGCCTTCCTCTTGTAATCGCATGAACACCAACGGAAAATGGCTCCACGAGCGCGGCTGTTTCGTAGCTCATCCCATCCGGAATCGGAAACACAAGATCCTCCCGCATCGCCACGTATTCACAGAACGCACCATCATACGGAGGGGTCGCGAGGAATTCCACATCCGGGCAAAGGTTGTAGCGCCCCGCTTTGCAGTGCTCGCATTCACCACATGTTGCGCCCGGCTCGATCGCCACTCGCTGGCCTTCCTTCAGGTTCTGGACCTTTTCCCCGACAGCCACAATGTCTCCGGAAACCTCATGCCCAAGGATGATCGGCTTCTCGACCACATAGCCTCCGATCCTGCCATGTTCGTAGTAATGAATATCAGAACCGCATAATCCTACGGCCCTTACACGAATGAGCACCTCGTTGTCTTTTGGTGCAGGAACACCGAATTTTTTGAGCTCAATATGTTGCAGTTCAGTGAGCACTGCCGCATCCATTGTTGCATTTGCCATGTCCATCTCTCCCTTTCATTCCTGTTCGAACCGGAACCAGCCAAAGTCAAAGTTGCTTCCCGGCAGGAAGACAAACGTCACCTTCTGCATCCCGGTTACCTTCTCCAGATCAAAGACTCTTTCTTCATAACCGTTCGAGTGCGGAAATTCCACCATCTGCTGGCTCTCCCCATCCGCATTCTCGAACCGGATAAGAATGGTGTTTTTATCGAACGGCGAATGGCCGTTAATCACAAGCCGGTTCGCACCCTTACCTGTAAAATCCATCTCTCCAAATACCAAGGAAACATTGTTGCCGATTCCCGTGATCCGTGTTCCTTCTTTTGTAAATGTATTTACCATAAATGGAGTCACATTCCACCGCATCAAATGCCAAGCCCTCAGTACTCTCCGTATCCAAACTGCTCTTCGCAAATTCCCAACCATCATTAAAAAGCGTTTTACTGTTCATGCTTGGGGTACCCACCTTTTTTATGGTTAAACATTCGTTTAAATCTCTAGGTGACCGACACTATGTTTATTCATTAAACAAACTATAGTATTCATACTATTCGAAAAACAACTAAATTTCAAGGATTGTTCCTCACGACCAATAAAAAACAGGTTCATAAAAAACTGAACCTGTTGATTTTTATTGCCCATTTTTTTACCTAGCCAACTTCACAGACGATTTAGTGGTTTTCTGAACAGTCTCCTGATTTTTCATTTCACCATAAAAGTAAAAGCCGATGTAGATAAAGCAGGCCATGGAAACGAGGAAGGCCGTCTGCATGGAACCGAACAGGTCGGAGGCGTAACCCTGAACGGCCGGAATGATAGCTCCGCCCACAATGGACATGATGAGAAATCCGCCTGCGGTTTCGGTATATTTTTTGTCTTTGACTACCTCCAGCGTATTTCCGTAAATCGTTGGCCAGCACGGTCCAAACAGCAGGCTTACGCCAATGGCGGCATAAACGGCAGTTGTGTTTGGCACAAACGCCACATAAGCAAGCGTTAGGGCACCAAGTATGGAATAACAGAAGAGCACCTTGGCCGGCTTGAACCGTGCCATCAAAAAGTTCGCAATGAACCTTCCCGCAAAGAAGCAAATAAAGCTGTATACCATAAAGTTGGAAGCAGCTCTTTCATTGATGCCTGAGTTCATGTCCAGGGCCAGACGAATGGTAAACGACCATACGGCGGTCTGCATGCCGCAATACAGCAGCTGAGCACCAACTCCCTTGCGGAAGCGCGAATTGGCCCCCAGGTATTTAAGAGATTCTTTAAAACCAGCCGTGTTTTTCTTTTCCTCAGCAGCCGGCTTACACGCAGGGAATTTTGTAACAGCAAACAGAATAAGTATGGCAATCAGTACAAAAATAATATATTTATAGGGTTGGAGTGTGTGCTGAAGCATATTTAATCCAAAGGCCTGTGCCTCAGCTGGAGACATATTGGCCATCCGGGCTTCCAGACTTTCTCCTTCCTGGAAAACAAGGTATTTGCCTAAAAGAATGCCAGAGATCGCTCCAATAGGATAAATCGTTTGTGAGATGTTCAATCGTAAGATGCTGTATTTACGGGGACCAATCATGGAGCTGTACGTGTTGGCTGCTGTTTCAAGAAAACCCAGACCGACGGCAATCCCAAAAATAGCAATCAGAAACATCATATAAGTCGCCATGTGAGAGGCGGGATAAAACAAGGAACAGCCTGCGATGTAAAATAGAAGCCCTGTAATAATACCAAACTTGTAACTCTTCTTTTTAATCACCATGGAAGCTGGAAGTGCGATAAGAAAATAGCCGCCATAAAAGGCGCTTTGCACAAAGGCCGTTGCAAAGTCACTGAGTTCAAACACATGTTTAAATTGGGCAATGAGAATATCATTTAAACTCGCTGCCACTGCCCACATGGGGAAAAGTAAGGAAACGAGAATAAATTGAAAGACAGGTGTACGGTTTAAGTAGCCATCAGGCAGCTGAACAATGGAATCGTTTTTCATGGGTAACTCCCCTTCTGTTCAAGAATTGATGTAAAGGCTTACATACTTCTTTTAAGAGAAGACACTGATGGTTCGATTCAGTGCCCGGTTTCATCCACTATGTTTATAAAACTCCTTTTTTCAAGATGATGTTGGCATATGGTACGTTTTCACTTGTTGCGAGAATGGCATATGCCGACTTGCTCCGTTCGTAAAACTCATGTCTTTCCAGCTTTTCAAATGTCACCTTGTCCCCGTTAGTGGCTTGAACAGCTCGTTCGAATTCCTTCCAGATCTGCGGATTCTTGTCGTCACCTTCCACCGGATCCATCAACAGAACCGGAGCATCTACATAGGTATCAAGCGGAAACAACTCCAAAATGGCATCCAAAAAGTCACAGACGCCATGACCATAGCCCGCAACCAGCCGGCGGGCATGGCTTGCAGCAGGAAAGTTCCCATCCGCAATGACAATTTCATCACCATGCCCCATTTCCATCAGAACCTTGAGCAGCTCAGGAGACAGGATCGAAGGTATCCCTTTAAGCATGGCTTTCTCCCCCTCCGCTTTCCATAGAGCTTTTCATCAAATGGTAACCTCCTGCTCGTGATCCATGTGATCCTCCGGTTGCGCCGCTTTGACCGTTAATCCCCCATCCACCATCAGCAAATGACCATTGATTTGCATGGCCTCATCTGAAGCCAGGAAGACAACCGCATCCCCAATTTGCTTTTCTGTTCCCAACCGTTTCATTGGGTTGGCTTCAATCTCTTTTTCCAGAATTGCCGGGTCTGCCAGATATTCCTCGCACATCTGTGTGGCGGTTGTGCTTGGACCAACCGCATTAACGTTGATGTTGTATTTGCCTAGTTCAATCGCCAGGGCCTTGGTTAGATGGCTGGCCGCTGCTTTGGACGAGATATAGTGCGGCACCACCGGGCTGGTGACCATCACACTGGCTGTCGAAGCAATATTTACAATCTTTCCGTATTTTCTTCCGATCATCGATTTCGCCACTCGCTGCGATGTTAGGAAGATCGATTTCACATTCGTCTGGTACGTTCGGTCCCACGTTTCTTCCGAAAGACTTAAAAACGGTTCAAACGGGGCGATTCCGGCGTTGTTGACCAAGATATCCACTGGTCCCAATTCCTGTTCCACTTCACTGATCATTTGATCAACATCCTGCTTGATGCCGACGTTCCCCTGAACTGTCAGTGCACGGACCCCAAATTGTTCTTCAACGTATTTCTTTAGTTCAACGGCTTTTTCAAGGTCACTTGAGGAAAAATAGTTGATCGCAACATTAGCTCCTTCCTCAGCCAATCGTTTTACGATAGCTGATCCAATTCCCTGGCTTCCCCCTGTTACAAGTGCGGTACGGTTTGTGAATTTACTCATCTTGTACTCTCCTTTGTCTTGGTATTTAAGCGGTAAAATTTCTTGGCATTCTCGCTGAAAATACGCTCTCTCTCTGCTGGTGTCAGTGAATCAGGAAGATTTTTATTAATAATGTCAATGGCATCCCCATAGGTTCCCGCCGATAAGCAGACAGGCCAGTCAGAGCCAAACAGCAGTCGTGACGGTCCAAATACGTTTGCGACATGCTGGATGTAAGGGTTAAAATCTTCTGTTTCCCACTCGTACGGAACCGCCTCTGTCATGAATCCGGAGACCTTGCACCATACATTCGGGTACTCGGCGAGGGCTTTCATGTCTTCCTTCCAGCCAGACAGCTCTCCCTCTGCGATATTCGGCTTGGCCATATGATCAACGATTGCTCTTAACTCGGGAAGCGCTTTCAATAACTCCAGTACAAAAGGGATATGTTTTTTGTTAATCAACAAATCAAGCGGCAGTTCCTTTTTATGAAGAAGCTTCACATTTTCAACAACCTGCTCCTGCAGAATCCAATCACTTTGCTCGATGTCCTGCAGCATCGGACGAAGACCAACTACTCCCGGATTTTTTAACAGTTCTTCCAATTGCTCTGGAAAAGAAGTTGAAGATAGATCGAGCCAACCAACCACCCCTTTGATCCAGTCATAACGTTCATATAGTGATAAGAGAAATAAGGTTTCTTCATATGTAGGTGCGGCTTGGACCACGATTGTTCCGGAAATATTGAATTGCTGCAGCAAAGGAACCAAATCTTCAGGCAGGTAATCTCGATAGAGAACCTCCATGTCTTCCGTCAGCCATCCATAGTCGCCTCTTTCCAGCTTCCAAAAGTGCTGATGGCTATCAATCATGTGCATTCCTCCTTTAATTGTTCATTTAAATGTTACCGGTAACATTATTAATAACAAAAGTATTTAGAATTGTCAATTAATTATTGGGACAAGTTATAAAATTGGGAAACCAAAATAAAAAAGCCAAAGTTTTCACCTTGGCTTTTACTGGCTCACATGCCTGTTCTTTTTAATTGTTGAAACAATGCCAGCAAGAATATAGATGATGCCACTCAGCGTAATGATGAGTAACCCTAAACCAAACCCAGTAAAATAAGCGTCATAAGCTTGCTGTTCATCATTTGTAATGAGGTGAAAAAAGATTCGAATAGCCACATAACCAATGGTTGGTCCGATCACCGTAATGACAATGCCGGAAACCCAATAACGAGCGTTAAATTTTTTATTTAAAGCAAAGGGAATCCAGTTAATCAAAATCAGGACCACAAGTGAAATCACCATTAAAAGGGCCAAGACTATCCTCCTGTAAAGTGTATTTTTCAACACTTCCATTTTAAGGTAAATTAACGAGTGCGTAAATCCTTTTTTTAAAATGAGGATATTGCATTACAGTATACATTGCTAACTATCCAGAAACTATTCTTTAATAGAGGTTCCTGATGATTTTCTGATTACCAATTCCGGCTTTAAATTAACGGACCGGTAACCGGACGGACTGTTGCCCTCTACCCGTTCGATGACCAGTTGAGTGCCAATGTAGCCGAAATCATAGGCAGGCTGCGAGGACACCGTTAAAAACGGATCCAGCTCGATAAACAACTCAAGATCATCAAAGCAGACGACTGCCATGTCCTCCGGTACACGGAGGCCGCCCTGGCGGAGCTGTTTAATGAGCTTAATGGCAATAAAATTGTTAACAGCAAAGAACGCGGTAGGGCGCTCGTCCTCCGGAAGTTCAAGCAAATGATTGATCCCTGCTAATTGATCCTCCTGTTTGTAATGGTCTTCAATCATAAAGGAAGGATTCACAGTTAGGTCATTTAATTTCAACGTCTCCACATACGCCTGATATCGTTCCTTCGACGTCGAAATGGTCAACGGTCCATGGACCATCGCGATCCGTTGGTGACCATTGTTGATGAGGTGCTGAAGCAGATACCGGGTTCCCTCGTAATTATCCCCAAGCACCATATCACATGGTACATTTTCAATTTTACGGTCGATTAACGTAAAGGGAATTCGGTTTTTCATTAGCTTTTTTAAATTTTTGATCGACGAATCACCGGTTGGTGCGATAATGACCCCATCTACCCGCTTTGCAATCAGTGCATCAATATACTCGCTTTCCTTCTCGTAATCCTCATCGGTATTGCAAAGAATGAGCTGATATCCCATCTGGTTGGCTTTATCTGTAGCCCCTCTCGCCACTTTTGTAAAAAAAGGATTGGTAATGTCCGTAATAACAAGCGAAAGAAGCTTCGTTTTCTTCAAATTCAGGCTTTGCGCGGCCGAATTGGGTATATAGTTTAATTCCTTGATCGCGTCCTCTACCTTTTTCCTGGTCGCTTCACTGATGTTTCCTTTGTTGTTAATGACCCTTGAGACGGTCATGGAGGAAACGTTGGCTCGTTTGGCAATATCGTATATCGTCGTCACATTACTTACCTGCCTTCTTGTTTTCCCGTTCTGTTCTGTCTATTATAGATAGTTTACCAAACTATTAGAAAGATCACCTTTTACATTATGTTCGTATATTTCCTAAATATTATTTGCCTCCTTTAGTTAAAAGATTTTATTTTCATCACTTCTAAAAGTTTACTCTCGAGCTTTTCTTCCTCTCCGCTCCCCGTGGTTTTAAATCTTATTATTGGTATATTACATTTCTTTAATATCTCATCTTTCATATTATCACGCTTTAACTGAGATGGATTCTCTGCATGATATGCGTGCCCATCTATTTCCACAACTAATATTGGCATTTTATCCACTTTATTAAAAAGAACAAAATCGGTATGAGTAGAAATGTTCATTACATATTTTTTTTCGGAATTATTTAGGAGTGAATAATCCCTCACTAACATTTTAAGAGGTTGATGGAGGATATGTCCTAAATGATGAAACCCTGGCTTGTTCAGTATTTTTTCTATAACAGCATTCATCAAATTTTCTGAGTCAAAGTCAGACACTTTCTTTCTATTTTTCAAATATTTTAATCGCTGTTCAGAATAACTGCTATATAGCAAATCAAACACAGAGCGAATCCTACTATCAATTATCTTAAAGTTATTATATTGAATATACCTTACCAAATCGCTTAAGTTACTCCCTTTCCATCGGTCACTATTCTCTGCCCCTACAATAACCAATCTGTTTACAGCTCTTGAAACAGCAACATTAATTAGATTAGGAGAGTCAACAAAATCATTTGCCTCGTTTACCACTGTTGAAAGAATTATGGTGTCCCTTTCTCTTCCTTGATATTTGTGAACTGTTTCTGCATCCATATTAACTTTATTATCTATAGTCTTTTGAATTTCATTTTTTTGATCACAAAAAGGTGAAATTATACCGATAAGTTCATCCGGATTCACCAAAATTTCCTTGTTAGTTAAGATTTCATCGAAAATGACTTCAATTTGCCTCTGATTTAATGTACCTCTGGCATGATTCCCTTTAACTGTTTTATAGAAGAGGAGAGGAGAATCATTGTCTCCTTCATTTGTTAGTATAACCAGCTTATTCTGATAAAACCTTTTGTTACAAAAACTAATTATTTTTGGGTGACACCTATAGTGTTCTTTTAATAATACTTTCGGAACATCTTTAAAGATAATAAGAAAAGAAGACAATAAACTATGGTTTAAATAGTTATAACCATTTGGAAGATTAGGATTGGCACACAATTGCGCAATACTTTTTTTTGCTTTTTTATCAACTATGTTAGATAGTTGTTGTAAATCTCCTACAACTACAGTGTTTTTTGCACATGAAAGTGCCAGAACACCTGTAAGTATGTCGACTTGAGAAGCCTCATCAATTATTACATAATCAAATAAGTAATTTTGTGATACGCAATTTCGTAATGAGTGTGTAGTACTTAAGATAACCGGATATTCATCTATAAAAAAATCTAAACTTTCTTTAAATTTATTCGCTTGAAAATTTAGTCGTTCCTTATTAAATTTGTATTTATTCGCTAATTTTGCTTTAAACAATTTCATTGATCCTATTTGATATTCCATCATTTTCTGTTCAAAATTATGTTTAGTAAGTTTCTCCTCCATTTCCTTAATCTCTTTTGATACTGACGCGATTTTTTTCCTATAGAAATTTTCTTGGAGATAAGATATTATTTCCTCAGGTGAATGGTCATATAACTTGAAATTATATATACCAAAAGCTATCAAATTATAAATTTTTTTGTTAATTGAAATTGTTTCTTTATGTAAATCTTGCTCATACTTGATTAATAAATGTAATAATTTATCTTCGTTTAATTTTAAAAAAGATTTTAATTTTATTGATGTAGATCTTTTCTCTTCAAAATAATATTCTTTAAAATACTTATATTCAATCTTTAGCTCTGACAATTCTTGCTTAAGTTTTGCATGACTATTTTGGTAATTAAGAATTTTAGCTATTTGCTGATGGGATTTTTCTAATTTATCTTTTAACAAATTAAATTCAGAATCAGGCAACACCCATTTTTTTAAGTCTTCGGGGTAAAATCCACTTTGTTCTTCAAAAAACTTTTTTTGATTATCCATATTTCCTAGAAAAGCAGTAATAAAATCCAATCCATATTTATTTAGCTTTTCAACTATATTAGCAGTAGCAGAATTATTATTAGAAACAACTGCTACTGATTTATCCTCTAAGACTGCGTTTGCGATAATATTTAAGATTGTTTGAGTTTTCCCCGTACCCGGTGGTCCCTCGATAACACTTATTTGTGCAGATAATGCATTTTCCGTTGCAACTTTTTGACTTAGATTAAAGCCAAAAGGAAAGATTGGTAGTTGAATTTCATCTTTAGTTGAAATTGTTTTTTTCCCAAGATACGATGAAAGAACACACCTTGGACTTATATTGTTAAGTTCCTTAAATTGATTACTTAAAAATTTAGAGTTATTGTTATTTGCATCATCTATACAGCCTGCTAATTCCTTAAAATAGCAAAGAAGAGCCCTAATACTACTTTTATCTATTTTTGATTTTTCAAATACAATTCTTTCCTGAGGATACACTAATGTTTCCTCATTTGACTTTATAATTTTGATGTATTTCTCAAACTCTATCACCTTTTTAATATCCTCTATCGGATTATCATCGTGATAAAGAATAAAGTTTGCGTGATCCAGTAACTTTGGTTTTTGGTAAATCTTTATATGGTTGTAATTGTTGTATTTATAAACTGTACTATTATTTATAAACTTAATTTGCAAACGGTTATTTTCATAGTTGTACCATTCAACTTCATTAGTCTTGTCAATTTCTTTAATTAGAATAAGAATTTCCTCATAGTTCAAGTTTAGAACACCTCTATTAAAAAAATTCTAACCATATAGTACATATAGAATATTTTACCATTGTTAATCTACCGCTTAATATATAGTTGATAAAAATACTCCTAGTTTTAATATAAAATTTATAATTAAAAAGGGTGAACAGCATTTTTGCCGTTCACCCTGAAAAAATAAATATTAAACTTTTTCTTTTAAAAACTCTTCCACTTCATCCAATTCCGGATACGAAGTCTGCGTCCCCCGCTTCGTCACACTGAGCGCAGCAAAGGCAGTGGCCTTTTTCATCGCCTCAAGTACATCTCCTGTTTTGACGTAGTAGTGGGAGAAGCAGCCGATGAAGGCGTCACCTGCACCTGTGGTATCAATCGCGTCCACTTTATGGGAGGATACGGTTTGGACATCATCCTTCGTTACCCACATCACACCACGGCTGCCCATCGTTACGATGACGTTCTTTACTCCGCGCTCCACCAACGTCATGGCCGCCGTGCGAATCTGTTCGTCGGTTTGCACCGGCAAATCCGTTAAAATCTCCAGCTCGCTTTCGTTCGGAACGAAAAAGTCGCTTTTGCACACATACTCAAAGTCCAGTTCCTTGGATGCCGGTGCCGGGTTCAGGATTACCGGGATGCCATGCTCGTTTCCAAATTCAATCGCACGGTAAACGGTTGGCAGCGGCACCTCCAGCTGCAAAACGATCAGTGAGCACTGTTTCAGCTTTTCTGCTGCACCGTCCACATCCTCCGGTAAAAGATGCTTATTCGCTCCTTTAATGATCAAGATCCGGTTCTTGGAATCCGGATCGACAAAGATTGGCGCAACGCCGCTGGACGTACCGGGCACTTTAACGGTATATTCCGTATCGATGCCATACTTCTCGAGGTTATTGATCGTGTTGTCGGCAAACAAATCATCCCCGACTTTTGTCACCATCATGACGCCGGAACCGAGCTTGGCCGCGGCTACCGCCTGGTTGCACCCTTTTCCTCCGCAGCCGATTTCAAAGTCCGGCGCTTCCAGTGTTTCTCCTTCTTTTGGCATTTTATCAATATACGAAATCAAATCCACCATGTTGGATCCAATCACTGCAATATCCATTGTTCTTCCTCCCTATTTCTTTCCGGTAACGACGGTAAAGGAACGTTCCTCTCCTGCACCAAGCTTGATCTGAGTTCCTGCCTTTTCTGCCGCTTTAAACCCTTCCGGCCGGCAGGTGGCTGGGAGCACGAAAGCTCCTACCTGCTGATCGCTGTTGTACAGAAGCCAGCGTGTGGCATAGTTAAGCTCGGCTGTTGAAAATCTCGTGAAAAAGGCCGTGCCGTCGGGGGATTGCATTTCAAATTCCACTTCTTCCCCGTATTGATCCAGTCGGTCAGCAAAAAAGACAATCTCCGGATCATACATGTCCGGCTGGTTCAGTACATTGAGCGTTTCTTCCCCGCTCAACAGCTTTTTGTTATATCCGAGCCATTGTTCCGTCGGCTTCACATGGGCTGGAATCGATTCCCGAAGTACGAATGCGTCATCTGGAATGCTTTGCTTCATAACCCCATTTTCCACATATGCATAGTTGGTATGACACATGTACTGCAGGGGCATCTCGCCACAGGAGAGGTTTTTCACCGTCATTCCGATCTCGATGAATGATTCTCCTCTGCCCATTTTAACACTCGGTGATGCCAAATAGTGATGGCCGAATCCTTTTACATATTCGGTTTCGCCGCCAACCTTGATTCCCTGGTGATTAATTTCAAGCCATGCACGGTCCATTTCGGCACATGCCATTTCCCCGTGCAGCTCGTGATCATCCTCCGGTCCCGGACAGCCATTGGCAATTAACCCTGAATGAAACGAAAAGCATCCGTACGTATCCACGATCTCTCGCACGTTCTTTGGCTGCGAAAACATATTTTTCATCTTCAGATCGATGCCATCAAACGCAAGGTCCCAGATGATCTGTCCCATATACGGCAGCACGACCATTACACCACGCGAGTTTGTCAGCTCGATGGCTTCCACTCCCGACGGATAGCGGAACAGGCTTACCGTAAACTCATCGTCACGATAGATCACTTTTTTGTTTTCTTTAAAAAATCCCCGCTGAAGTTCAATGATTCCACTCATGTCTAAGCATCCCTTTCCTGCTGATTAACCTCATCAAGGCAGCCAGGAAAAGGCTGCCTGTCAAGGTTTAATGGTTTATTGTGCCAACTCGATCGTTTTGTCTGTTTTTCTCACCACAGACTTTTTCATTTCGCCATAGAAGTAGATGCCGACATAGACGAAGCAAGCCATGGAAACCAGGAATGCCGTTTGCATGGAGCCGAACGCGTCCGACGCATAGCCTTGCAGAGCCGGAATTACCGCACCGCCGACAATCGCCATAACAAGGATTGCACCAGCAGTTTCGGTGTACTTCTTATCGACCACTTCAAGCGTTTCAGCATAAATCGTCGGCCAGCAAGGACCAAACAGCATGCTTACTCCAATTGCTGCATAAACCGCCGTCATGTTCGGTACGAGCACGACATACGCCAATAACGCGGATCCGATGATGGCATAGCTGAACAGAATCTTGGACGGAGAGAAGCGTGTCATCAGGAAGTTCGCAATGAATTTCCCAACGAAAAAGGCGATAAAGCTGTACACCATAAAGTTAGAGGCCGTACGTTCGTTAAAGTCCGGGTTCAAATCAAGCGCAAGACGGATGGTGAACGACCAGACCGTAACCTGCATGCCCACATATAAAAACTGAGCTGCAATTCCTTTTTTGAATCGTTTGTTGCCCGCCAAATACTTGAGCGTCTGACCGATTCCCGGAGCTTTTTCTCCTCCTTTAGCACGGTTGGTCACCGGCTTACAAATCGGAAACTTCGTAATCGCAAACAGAATAAACATGGCGATCAGAACAAATATGATGTACTTATAAGGCTGAAGGGTATGCTGAAGCATTTTCAATCCAAACGCCTGAGCTTCTGCCGGTGACATTTTGGCCATTTGTGACTCCAGGCTTGCCCCCTCTTGGAACACAAGATATTTTCCTAGCAGGATACCCGCGATGGATCCCAGTGGATAAAACGTCTGGGAAATGTTCAAACGAAGAATGCCGTATTTTTTCGGTCCAATCATTGAGCTGTAGGTGTTGGCCGCTGTTTCGAGAAAGCTCAGGCCAATCGCAATGGCAAAAATCGCGAACAGGAACATCGTGTACGTCCCCATGTGTGACGCCGGGTAAAACAACGAGCAGCCCACGATATAAAACAGAAGCCCTGTCATGATCGCAAACTTGTAGCTCATTTTCTTAATGACCATCGAGGCCGGAATCGCAACAACAAAGTAGCCGCCGTAAAACGCACTTTGCACGAAAGCGCTTGCGAAATCGCTGAGTTCAAACACATGTTTAAATTGCGCAATCAGAATGTCGTTCAGACTCGCCGCCACGGCCCATAATGGAAAAAGCAATGAGACCAGGATAAATTGAAAAATTGGTGTTTTGTTCAAATAGCCATCAGGCAGCTGAATCAGGTTGCTGTTCTTCATGTGTACATCCCCTTTTTTTAAATAGATTAGTAGTAAAGCGCTTACATATCGCGTTCCAGAAGAGGTACAGAATGACCAGTTCTGTACCTTGTTTACTTTTTAAGAGATTGTCCGTCAGGTGAATTCTTCGGATAGCGCAGCCGGCAGGATTCCCGGATGATGAGCTCCGGAGACAGCTTGTACTCGCGCTTCGGCACCGGATCTTTAAACTGGATCCGTTCATGCAGCAGCTGAAAGGCAAGCTCCCCTAACGCGTGCATGGGCCGTGAAACCACGCTGAGCTTTGGGTTCAAGAAGGTCGCAATGTCCACGTCATCAAACCCGAAAAACGAAATTTCCTCCCCGAGCTTCCAGTCCAGATCGCCAATCGCCTTCACACACCCGATGGTCATCAAGTTGTTGGATGAAAAAATGGCCGTCGGACGGTCGTCCAGTGAATACAGCTGGTGTGCCCCCTGATACCCGCTGCGCTCACCAAAGTCTCCCTGAAAAATGTAGCGCTCGTCCAGCTTCAGGTTGTAATCCTCGAGCGCTTTTTTGTAGCCGATAAAACGCTCACGACCCGGTGTGGTATTCTGCGGTCCGCAGATAATCGCAATCTTCTCATGCCCCTGCAAAATCATGTGCTGAACGGCCTGATAAGAGCCCTTTACGTTATCGACGAGCACCGTATCCACGTCATAGTACTGAATGCTCCGGTCGACCGCGACCATCGGAATGCCCTGCTCATGAACCTGCTTCAGGTGATCGCCATTTTCGTTGGCTGTCGTGATGATGACCCCGTCCACTCCCCGCTCGATGAAATTCTTCAGAATCTCCTGCTCGACCACCGGTGATTCGTTCGTGCTGCTCAGAATCGCGAAGTATCCTGTTTCCCGGGCCTTCTGTTCAATTCCGGCCATTACGGATGGAAAAAACGGGTTGTTGATGTCTGGCACAATGACACCGATCGTCTTCGTATCCTTGCTTTTCATCGTACGTGCTGCGGCATTACGGATATAGCCGAGCTCCTGAATGGCTTTCAGGATCCGCTCCTCCGTCTGCTTGCGCACGCCGCCCTGGTTATTGATGACCCGGGAGACTGTCGCAATCGATACATTCGCCCGTTTAGCCACATCCTGAATGTTTGCTTTCCCTTCCATTGGACAAAACTCCTAAAATGTAAACGTTTAGATTTTCTTACAAAAAAATAGATTTATGCCTGAAATCCCTGAGTCTGTTCTGAACAATTAATGTAAACGTTTAGATTTTTGTTCTTGGATATAATCTAGCATGAGAAAATAGAAAATGCAAGAAGTTTTTTGAAACCGCTTTCCTTACCCTTGCTTACCCCATTCAGAAGCCAGGATTCCCATAAAGTACGTATCGAGGTATTGACCGTCCACATAAGCGTGCTGCCTCAGTTTTCCCTCTATTGTAAAACCAATTTTTTTATAGAGTCCAATCGCTTGTTCATTGGTTCCTCTCGTTGTTAAGTAGATTTTGTTCAAACGCAGCTGTTTAAAGCCAACATCAATCATCTGCTCCATGGCAATTTTCCCATAGCCCTTCCCTCTGGCTTCAGGAGCGAGAAGGATTCCGATGCTCGCGCGCCCATGGCCATGATCGATATCTTTCAGAAATACCCATCCGACCAGCTGCTGTTCTTCATTTTCAATCCCCAGCAATAAATCGTTATTCCTTCGCTTCCCTTCTACTTCCTGGAGGACCTGTTCATACGTCAGCGGTGTTCTGCCCACCATTAAGATGGACCGGGAATCATTGGACCAGCGGTGAAGTTCCTTGATATCGGCTGTTTCGAATGATCTGAGTTTTATCATGGTTATCAACCTTTCTTTCAGAAATATTTACTTAATTCCCAATGGTTCTTATTCTTGTCTCGTCCCGGCTTTATACAAACATTATGGTCTCCAATCCACTTTCTACTTTCTTTTAATCCTGATTCTTCTTCAAGCTGGTTCGTAACAGGATTCAGTCTATACATTTATCCACCTCAATTTTAGAGTTTTAGTTCATATGTATATCTTACCTAACTATTTTAACACTCTCAGAAGGGGATTTAATCCATATCTTGAACTGTTATACTAACAACTTTTGAGGGGGATTCAGAATTGGATTTATACTCTATAAGAATAGAAGGTTATAGAAGACACATTGATACAACAGTTTTATTTTCAGATGCGACTTTTTTAATAGGAGAAAATAACAAAGGAAAAAGTTCCATTTTGCATGCTTTAAAGGTGTTATTAAATGATGAAAAGAAAATTCCAGAGGATGAGTTTTGCCATAAGCTTTCAGATGATGAAACACAGAATGAAAGAATATGTAATCAAGTCACACTCACAGCGGAGTTTAGAAATGTTCCGCCTGAAGCATTAAACTGGAAAGGATTTAAAGGAAGAGTATTAAAATATTCTACTAATGAGCAAGGACAAACTGGATATAAAATTCTCTACAGAAAAATTTTTGAACCAAATGTAAATTATAGAGTTCAAATGCGTGAATATAGAAAGAAAATAAAATCCATTTTTTCTGATTGTAATACCATAAACGACTTTATTGAAAAAGGCTTACCAATTGAGCTGATAAAGAATCTACTACCGAATGAGGAAAATAATAATAAAAAACTAACTGTTAGGCAACTTACACTATTACATCAATCAGAAGAAGTAAACGACATTGATGAGAGCGAAGAAATTTGGTTTGATAATCCCGGTGGAATACCAGCTATAGTATTACAAAAACTACCTAAGTTTTTACTAATACCAGCACAAGACAGAGCATCTGATCTTTCAGGCACTTCTGGAGCCCTATATGATACTTTAAATGAATTATTTAAAGACGTGAGAGACAATTCGAGCTATTTTACCAAAGCTCAAGAGTACTTAAACTTATTAGCTGCAGAACTAGATCCCGCAGATTCAAAGAGTGAATTTGGAAAGATGATGAATGATTTAAACAATGTTTTAGGAAACATTTTCCCTGACATAGGAATAAGAGCAGAGACAAAGCTTTCTGACGCAGATAAAACGATAAAGCCCAACTTTAAAATTAGTATGCAAAGCAATGTTTTAACATCTGTAAATTTACAAGGAACTGGTGTAATAAGGTCAGCTGTTTTTGCATTATTAAGATATAGAACTATGCGGGAAAACAAAAAGATAGGAACTGAAGAGAATGTACGCCCTTTAATTATTGGCTTTGAAGAGCCTGAAATCTATCTACATCCGAACGCTGCTAATCAAATGAGAAGTACAATTTATGAACTTGCAAGTTACAATTTCAATCAAATCGTATGCACGACACATTCCCCATACATGATAGACCTTAGCAAAAAACCGGCACAAACGCTAAATAACCTACTCATTGAAAAAACTAATATAAAAATCAAAGACAAGCATATTGAGGTTGATAAAATAATTTGTAATCCATTTAACACATCCCTGGCTTTCAAGAAGTTGCAAGGTGACGATAAGGATTATGTAAAAATGTTGTTAAAAATGGATGATTACATATCAAGGGCATTTTTTTCTAAGAACGTATTAATTGTTGAAGGAGATACAGAAGACATAGTATTAAGAGAAACCATTTCTTTAATGCCTGATAAAATAAGAGATGACATACTACACAATTGGCAAATTATTAAAGCTAGGGGTAAAGCATCAATAGTTTCTTTAGTAAAATACCTAAGTGCTGCAGGGATAGTTCCATACATTTTACACGATCGAGATCTTGGTACAGAAAGAGCTGAAATATTTAATGAACCTATTTTAAATTCTATCGGATTTCCTGAAAGAGTGTTCACATTAAATGAATGTATTGAGGACGTATTAGGGTATAATCCTCCTTCTTATGAAAAGCCATCTAAAGCGTATACCTTTATACAGCAGACGTGGAAAGGAGATTGGAATAACATTAGAGAGGAGTGGAGGAGAACTGTTGAATTAATATTTAAAACTTCATTTAACAAAGATATAAATTCAACCAACATACCTCTTGAAGAAATCTTAAAAGAACCAAAATAGTTCGTTTAAAAAATATTATTCATAAGGCTTATTTACCTTTAATTTTTTTATTAAATAATTAAATTTACTCTATTCATGCTTGAATGCAAATCTTAATAGGAGATACTCTATGCACATTGAGACACAGCAACTTATTATACGAAAATTGGAGGAAACCGATTGGCCGTCCTTACATGAATATACATCCAATCCTGCAGTGATGGAATACATTCCTGAAGGTATTTTTACAGAAGACGACGCCAAAGCATTTATTAAAGAAAATAGCGGAGACCTTCCTGAGAAATATGCAGTGGTGCTGCGGGACGAGAATCAATTAATCGGCCATATGGTATTTCACAAATACTTTGGCAATCATACCTACGAAATCGGCTGGGTGTTCAATCCGGCGTACCACAATAAGGGGTATGCTTCCGAAGCCGCACAAGCCGTCTTGGATTATGGTTTTAAAACCTTAAAGCTTCACCGAATTATCGCCACATGCCAGCCTGAAAACCCGGCGTCCTACCGGGTGATGGAGAAGATCGGGATGCGAAGAGAAGGCTATTTCAAAAAGTGTATCCCTCATGGAGACGGCTGGTGGGATGAATACTATTACGCCATTTTGGAGGAGGAGTGGCAAAATCAAAAAGGCATCTGAGCAGATGCCTTTTTTAATCGATTATATTTCATTGTTACCAGCCAATCTAATTACTACTTTTGCAATCTTAATTCATATGCTTTATCAATATAGCTAGTTATTTGGTTCAAAGAATCTACCCACTCTAACCTAATGTACACTTCACCAGGAGTTAGTTTCACTTGATCAGTTTCTTCGTATACATGGCCAAGCATTTCATCAATCTCTCTCTGCAATACCCTCGCTGTTTCTGTGTGCAGCTTTTTTCCCAGATGAAGAACAAAGCATACTTTCCTAGCTAAAGTTGTGGTTGCAAATTTATATGAACCTTTCTTACTTATATAACCTATGCAATCTGTTCGAATGCCATTTTTATAACGACCGTGGTAGTCCTCAACCTCGTCTTTGTACGAACTTTTTTTATAAATATAATTATCGATTTCTTTTGCCAGCACTCTGGCTTTCTCTGTTTTGAACAGGTTATAAAAGTACTCTTTTGATTTTACTCCTAACCTCTCATTAACCCATCCAAAATATAAATTTACTCCACTTAAATTTACTGGTCCGACAATCTCATCCTTTAGAGGAGATAGATTAAAAAGTTGAACAAAATCAGCATAGTCTTCAAACCATTTTCCCGTCTGACTAAATGAATGAACGAGCATTAATGAATGGTTAGCCATGACATTCTTTGCTTCGATTAGAGCAGATGCGGTTCTATGTATTAATTGATATCTTTTATCCAGGATGTCATCCTTCTCTAAACCTAGTAGCTTAAGTAAGTATTCCAATCTTTCTCCTTTGCCGCTACTTGGGTTTTCACCCAGCCAAGATGCCACAGTTTCTCCAAAGGGTTCAGACACTTTTCCTTCCACTATAATGGGTAAAAGCCCATTATTTGTTTTTGCCAAGACATAAAGATCGTTTTGTGAGCTTTTATTTCCTCCTGGTAAAGCAACTTTGTACTCTGGGAATCCATACAAAATTCTTACATCATTAAACAAAGGCAACTTACTCTGTTTTAAAATCCTTTCTACACTTAATGGGAAATTCTCAGCCTCTTCCCAACAATTAGCTAATTCATATGCAGAAAATCTTTCCTTCCATTGCTTTTTAGGATCTGCAAGGAATTCTTGCCATGATAAAGCTCCCTTTGAAGGAATAAAGAATTTACTCATTTTCTTCGCCCCTTAAGATATTTGTATAATGTACTCTACTACAGTGGCTCAATTAATAATTTTTTGAAGATAGATAGTGATCAATCGTCTTTAAATAAGTTTTCCAATCCCGATAGCTGTCTTGAACTCTCTGTTTCAAAGAAAAATCAATTTGTTGTTCTTCGACATAGATCCCATTCCGCCGCATGTTTTCTAACCTATTTAAATACTGTTTAACTGAAATATCCTTTAATTTTCTCTCACCTTTTTTTAACATGTGTTTCTGCTTTAAGTATTCTTCAAATTCCATTAATATCAGCCCTCCCCCTGCTTATCCTCTTCAATATGTAAACCCTTCGCCAAAATATCATTTCTTTTAATGATATCAGGAATTTATTGTAAATTAAACGTAAAAATATTGAATTAGATGTAACTGTTCTGTCTATAAAAAGTACAAATCTACATTGCAAAGCAACAATTATTCGAACCATGGGTTACAGCAGTGCTTTGATGGGTATTTCTTAAAAGAAAAATTTTTTCCATATCAAGCAGATGAATACAATTAAATCTTTTATTATGGTACAAAATGTAGAGGAAAGGAGTTGCGCATGGAATTTTTTCTCGTTATTTTGGTTCTGCTGGCCTTGATCGGCCTGGCCAGTTTCATCAATCATTTTATTCCATACATACCTGTTCCACTGATCCAAATTGCGCTTGGCGTGACGCTTTCAGTCCTGCCACTGGGCATAAAAGTCCCGATGAATCCGGAGCTGTTTTTTATCCTCTTTATCGCGCCGCTTCTCTTCCATGACGGACGGCATGCTTCAAGAGAAGAATTATGGAAGCTTCGAAAACCGATCCTTCTGCTTGCTCTTGGCCTTGTCTTTATGACCGTATTTGCCATCGGCAGTTTGATACATTGGCTCATCCCGTCCATTCCTTGGCCGGCAGCCTTTGCGCTTGCCGCGATCCTCTCGCCTACGGACGTGGTTGCCGTCAGTTCCATTTCCAGCCGGGTAAAAATGCCAGAACAAATCATGCACGTTCTTGAAGGCGAAGGGCTGATGAATGATGCCTCCGGATTGGTCGCATTTAAATTTGCGGTGGCTGCTACCGTAACCGGCGCCTTTTCCATTACAGAGGCAAGCGGAAGCTTCTTTATCATTTCAGTTGGCGGTTTTCTCGGCGGTGCCCTTTTGGCCCTGATTGTGATTCAACTGCGAACCTTTATTCGGCGTCTTGGCATGGATGATGTTACGATTCATATGCTTATCCAGCTTTTGACCCCATTTGTTATTTTTTTCGTGACTGAACATCTGGGCCTCTCCGGCATCCTTTCAGTAGTTGCCGCTGGAATTGTGCATGCCATTCACCAGGATCGCAAACGAATTCCCGCCGGATCACTTGAAATCGTTTCACGAAGTACATGGACTGTCCTCATTTATATTCTAAACGGTCTGGTGTTTGTCATTCTCGGATTACAGGTCCCTGGTGTACTCAATGAAATTTTCAAAAATCCGTTGTTTGATAATTGGCAGGTTACCCAGTATATCCTGATCATCTCAGTTGCTCTTCTGGTGCTTCGTTTTCTGTGGATTTCGGTCACCTGGCGAAAATGGAAAGAAAAAGGAATGCCCCATATGAAATCCCAAAGAGCCATTGCCATCCTGACAGTCTCAGGAGTGCGTGGTGCGGTTACTCTCGCTGGTGCATTTACCATTCCATTTGTCAATGAGGGCGGTGGCCCCTTTCCGGATCGTTCGCTTATCATTTTCATCGCAGCCGGCGTCATTCTGGTGACCTTGTTCCTCGCAAGCATTTTCTTGCCGATCCTGGCAAAAAGCGAAAACACCAATGCCCAGGAGCTAAGAGATGAAATGGAACGGAAGGCCAAACTGCGTACATTCGAGGCCGCTATCCATTCCGTTCAGAATTCCATGACAGAGGAGAACCGGGAAGCTGCCGTATCCATCATCAGCACCTACAACAATATGCGAAATGAGTTCAGTTCCAAAAGTTCCGAAAAAATTGAACGCCAGGAAAATGCGGTCAGGATGAAGGCGATTGAAGCCGAAAGCCTTTACTATACGAACTTGAAGAAAGCTGGGAAAGTGGATCGGGATACCGCCATTCTGGTCGAGGAACATCTGCAGCGAAGGCGTCTTGCTCAAACGAATCGCATACAATACCGCCGGCTGTTTGTTTGGATCCTTTTCAAGCGGAGTGCGTTTGCCCTGTTGCAGCTACTCCTGCCAAGGAACAGCAAACAGCGCAAACAAAACCGAACGCGAAGAAAGCGGCTGGTCGGCCTAAAGGTGAACATGGCCAAGGCTGCCATTCACTATTTAAAAACACACATGACACCTGAAAACCGGCACCTGTTTCTCGATGTCATGGGAGAATATAATCAGTTAATTGTCAAATACAACCTGGCTAAAAAAAGTGATGAATCCACTCACTTCGCCCGCATGCAGCGAGACCTTCAGATCCAGGCTTTCCAGGCGGAACGCGATGAAGTGCAGGATCTGTACGAAAAAGGCGATGTGACCATTGATGTGATCCGGGACATCCGCCGGCAGATTAATATTAGAGAAGCCTATTGGATGGAAGAGAACAGTGTGCATTTTCATTAATAAAAAGGAGTATGAGAACATAAATGCCTCTTACTCCTTTTTGAAATATAGTTATAAACTTTTGTAATAGTTGCGGATTTTTTGTGCCATAAGGCGCCTACGAATTAATAAGAATTCATCAAAATTGGTAAAATCCATTGTAAATATTGAAATTGGAATACAATTCACTTCTAGGTTTATCTCTAATTCCTGTTTGTTTGTTATTTCTCCTATTTTACTAGTCGTATTTAATTCACATTGTTCGCGAACTTGTCCCATATATATATTAGGTGCTTTTTGATTAATAGCTAAATTTACAATTTGTTCGGTATACACATAATTTGCAATTTGATTATACTTACCTCTGTTTTTAATACCACATTTCTGCAAATATTTTTTTGGAAATATATGATGTATATCTCCTCGCTCTTCAATTAGATGACTAACCTTTACAGACTTAGATAAAAAGGCATTATCGTTCCCATAAATCTGTGACATAACATACAGATTAAAATAAGGACTACTCGTCACAGATGTATCTAAATTATTTACTAAAATATTGGTCCAATAAGCTTCCGAAAGTTCACCCTCTTCAACATTGTTTAAATAATTTTCTGGATTACCATGTATATTGAACCTGCGAATATCAAATTCAAACATTGTTTCAGGAGATCCAGAATACCGTTCTGTTAGTATAGATAAAACCAACCACTTTCGAACAATATGATTAATTTTATTACCTTCTAAATTTTTATCTCTTAACAGTAAAAATAAAGTATATGCAAAATTTATTGCATTCTTTGATCTTATTAACTTAGGGGAAATAATCCCGGCTGATTTAACAATCATAATAAATCGTTTGAAATTTGTCTGATCGATAAATTGTAATACCCCATCGTTCAGCTTGGAAAAAGACGCCTCCGTTATCTCCTCTTTATATTCTCTAGTTTCAAAATCTCGTCCAGACAATAAACTAACTAAATTTGAAATTTTACCTCGCAAAAATTTATATGTGAAGGCCACTCTTAATAAATCAGAATAACTCGGTTCATAAATCGATGAGTTATAATCCTTAACCCATTTAATTCTGTTAAAGCTAGCCGAAGATGAAAAATCACTGTCATTATTTTTAATGTTGTCATAATCTGAAGGATTTTTTATCAGGTGACAAAAGTAATCAATTGTCTTGCGTATATTTGGTCCTTGATAAGATTCGTTGACCGTAATTTTTGACATGGCGAAATCAGCTTGGCTTAAAACAACGCCTTTTGAATTTATTCGTATAAAAATTTCAGTGACTGTTTCAATATCTAGATTGTGTGATAACTCAATCATCCCGATACTACTGTATTTTATCTGCTGTAATTTTTGAAGAATACGATTCAATTCATCCTGTTTAATCTCAGGGTTCCTCTCACAGTACTCATTGATATAAGTAAATAAATTAAATTCTGGAGAAAAGACTTCAGAAATATCATGTATCCATCTTGAATTTTTTAATATAGCAGGGTTCCTAACCTCAAATTTCTCTTCTATTGGATTAAAAGCAATTCTTATTCTCTTTTTTTTATAATTTGAATCTATTATTTCTTGACCTGTTATGGCAGCTGTTAAAGCCGTAATCCTCTGCTGTCCATCTATTAATATTTTCTTACCTGATGATACAGATCCATCTTTTAATTTTGTATCAGGATTTTGCCAAGTAATAATATAACCAACTGGGTAATTTTTATAAAGGGAATCTAATAAGTCCCTTACTTTAGTTGCATCCCATACAAATGGCCTTTGAATTTCAGGAATAGCAATCATTTTATTTTTTATCCAACTGATTATCGATTCTACGGTGCTATTATTCACATTATAATTTGACACTTAGACACTTCCTTTAACTTCGGTTTTTGGTCGTGTTAATTATACTGAATACTATTAATATTGTTAATTAAACTTTAATAATCCATTTCCCAAAAATAAAAGAAGGCAACCCTCCTTTCAAAGGAGTAGCTGCCTTCGTCATTCAACAGTTAATTGTTTTCCATCACCGCAAAATAATTCTCTTCATCATCCGAGAAGTTAAACACCCTGCCCGAAGGCATTTCTACAATTTCGCCGACTTTCACATTTTTGCTGGATAAGTTCTTGTATAATTCATCGAGATTTTCTGTGAAGAACATTAAGGAAGGTGTGCCGAGGTTTAGCTCAGGTGACATTTTCGCTACAACTTCCTTGTTGAACAAAACGATTGTAGTTTCTGAGTCTTTACTGGGAGCAATTGCAATCCATCTCATTGGACCACTTTCTCCCTCAGAGATGACAGTGAATCCTGCTTTTTCCGTCCAAAACTTCACTGCTTGATCCTGGTCATTGACATACAGCATCACTTCGCCTAATTTACCGAACATCGTCTTTTCCTCTCTCCCTTAGTTATTCATCATTAACAAGTTATTTATCTCTTCATCTTCCTCCCTTTTTCACAGACATAACTGATTTTTAGATTCAACTTATATCAAAGAAATCCTTTAAAAAATACAAAAAACACCCGAATCATCGGGTGTCAGTGCTGCATGCTTTCGCTGCGGATATGGCGTCTGACTTTCTTTCCATTCTGTGCAATTTTTGAGACAGCAGCCCAAAGCATTACACCCATCACAAGGAAGCCGGCGGTCATGCTGATGACGCCTCCCCAGCCAAAATCGCTCCAGAAGAATCCGGCGAGTGTTCCCCCTACGCTTGAGCCGGTGTAGTAAAGAAACAGATAGAGTGATGAGGCTTGTGCTCTATCATGAGTCGCTCGCTGTCCGACCCAGCTGCTGGCGATGGCATGGCTGCCAAAGAAACCGTACGTAAAGAATCCAAGTCCCAAAACTTTAACGAGCAAGTGAGAGTCCAGTGTCATCGCCACACCGACCAACGCAAGAACTAAATTGATGAAGAGTATTCGCTGCCTTCCATGACGGTCTACCCATTTTCCTGTCCAGACGGAACTGAACATTCCGATGATCATGATCAAAAAGATCCAGCCTACAATCGTTTGGCTGAGCGAATACGGCTTGCCGAGCAATACGTAGGCGATATAGTTAAACAGCGCCACATTGCTTCCCAATAGTAAAAATCCCATAAAGAACAGGCAAACTAATCCGGGATCTTTCAAATGGTCAACCATGGATTTCCCCAGCTTTCCAACCTGCAGCTTGCGGGCATTAAAGTTTTGTGATGCGGGGAGACTCTTCCAGAAAATAAGAGTGGCAACTAAACTGATGATGCCGATTCCTGCTATCGCTACATGCCAGCCAAAGAAATCGCTCATCAAACCAGAATAGACCCGGCCGAAAACCGCTCCGATGGAGTTACCGCAAATATAAAGCCCCATTGCTGCCCCAAGGCTCCTCGGTTCAATCTCTTCCCCAAGATACGCCATGGCAATGGAAGGCAATCCGGCCAAAGCGATTCCTTCCAGTGTTCGTAAAATCAAGAGAAAGTGAAAATTAGGACTAAAAGCGGTAAGAATACAAAACACAGAAGCCGCAAGCATGGAAATGACCATGATCGGTTTTCGTCCCCATACTTCCGACAACGAACCGAAAATAAGCATGCTTATAGCTAATACGATCGTGGTTACCGAAAGTGACAGACTTGCGGTTGTCGGTGAAATGCTGAACTCCTTAGAGAATTCGGGCATTAACGGTTGTACGCAATAAAGTATCGCAAATGTATTAAAACCAGCGGCAAAGAACGCCATACTGGTTTTTCGAAAAAGCGGTGTTCCTTTTTGAATGTAGCTCATTGTGTCATCATCCCATTAGCAGGACATTCATCTTGTTGCATCTCCATCATCCCTTAGAATCTATATTTTTCATATATCTATAGTACCACCGCCATCTTATGTTGTATAATTCATTATAATCATGTCTTTCATGCATATATGTAATAGAAAAACCAGAAGAAATGTGGTGCGGTCCATGGAATGGCAGCAATTTGAATATTTTAAAACACTGGCACAGATGCAGCACGTAACCCGTGCTTCAGAAGCGTTATCGATTACCCAGCCCGCTCTCAGCCGTTCGATTACCCGGTTCGAAAAGGAAATCGGGGTGCCTTTATTTGAACGTCAGGGGCGATCCATCCGTCTGAATAAATACGGCCAGCTCTTTTTACAACGTGTGGAAAATATCATGAGAGAATTTGAAGAAGGAAAACAGGAAATTCAGGATCTGCTTGATCCCAACCAGGGTGAAGTCTCCATCGGATTTTTACATACGTTAAGCACCGGCCGTATTCCCGACCTGCTTTCCGCTTTTCGCCAATCCTACCCAAAGGTAAATTTCCGGCTCGGACAAGGTCCTTCACATCAGCTCATTGCCAAGCTGCTGGCAGGAGAATTCGACCTTTGCCTCATCGCCTCCATGGAAAGCAAATCACCGATCGTATGGAAGCCGCTCTGGGATGAGGAACTGTATGTTATCGTGCCGAAAGACCACAAATATGCCAATCATGAATCCATCACGTTGGAACAGATCGCGGATGAATCATTTATCCACTTAAAAGAAGGATTTTCCCTGCGGATCACGGTCGAGCAGTTGTTTAAGGAAGCCGGCCTCACACCGAACATTACCTTTGAAGGCGAAGAGGCGGACACCGCTGCCGCACTGGTTGCTGCAGGTCTTGGCATCTCCATTCTACCTAACTTAAAAGGAACCGATCAAAGCAAGATCGCAAAGATCCCCATTCAAAACCCGCACTGTCAGCGGACCATCGGAATTGCCTGGGTGGAAGGCAGATATGTTTCTCCTGCCACGCAGAAATTTAAGCAGTTTGTGTTGGAGCATCCATAATGAAGAAACACGACCTCTATCATAAAAGTCGTGTTCTTCATTGTATATATTCCCGTTATGTATAAATAAGTTTACTTACGGTCATTAAAATAAATAGTATGAACAGCACAAGCCCTGCAAACCACAGAAAGACAGACCAGGCTCTAAAAGTTGTAAGGATGGGAAGTTCGAACAAAACAATGTCCCCCACTGTTTCAATAAAGGCCTGCCAGAATGATTCCCGTGCGTTTCCTTTTCTCCATAGGTAAATCCCCAATGAAATCAAAGCCACTGAGACCGTTAATATTATTCCTTCTTCTTTCAATACTATCTTCCTGTCCATTAGTTATTGAACTACTCCGTTCGCTTCATCATACCACTTTTTCCATATTATTGGAATATAACATAAACGTCAGCATAAAATGGGATGACTATGCTGGGGAGGCACATTATGAAGAAAAAGATTCTTTTTTTCTGTGACCCGGGAATTGATGATTCGCTGGCCATTATTTATAGCCTTTTGCATCCTGATCTTGAGCTTGTCGGGATTGTCACCAGCTACGGGAACGTGACAAAAGAAACGGCAACGGCAAACGCCTACTATTTAATTCAGTTGGCCGGCCATAAGAATATCCCCATTATTCCGGGTGCAGCCAATCCGGTTCAGCAGGAAGAAGTGACCTACTATCCCGAGATTCATGGCAAAGAGGGCATCGGTCCCATCCACCCGCCTAGTGATATGCAGTATCAGATTTATCCTTTTGATATGATCCGCTATCTGCTCAATCAGTATGGCAAAGACCTTATTATTGTGGATACCGGGCGATCCACCAGTTTGGCTACTGCATTTATTTTATTTAATCAGGAAATAAAAAAGGCGGGTGCTTTTTACCTCATGGGCGGGGCCTTTTTTGTTCCAGGCAATGTCACTGCACTGGCTGAAGCGAATTTTTATGGGGACCCCACTTCAAGCAATTACCTTCTAAAATTCTGCCACAATTTAACGATTACTCCTCTGAATGTCACAAAATACGCTATAATTACCGAATCCATGATTAAACGAATCATCCAGGAGGCAGACTCACCGTATGAATTTTTGCTGTCCCCAATATTTGAATATTATTTTGAGGCCTACAAAAAGTTGGTGCCCGGCATTCAAGGCGCTCCTATACACGACTTGCTTACCGTCATGGTTGTGGCCAATCCCTCCATTGTTGATTTTATCTATTACGATGCCAAGGTCATTGATGGAACCGTAGAAGGAAAAGGGTTATCGTATATCGATTTGAGGCCCAAAAGCCAAAAAGGAAAAACCCGCATCGCCATAAAGCTTCACTATGACCGGTTTGTTGAAGAATTTTTCAGAGTGATGCTGAATAAATAAACAAAAGGAGTTCAACTTACTGAACTCCTTTTACGTATTCTTTATAATTTTACTTTGCGTTTTGATCTGGTTGATGAATACCAAAGATATTCCCTTCAGGATCAAGGTAGTATCCTTGCCACGCCATTCCTGGAAGGGCATATTTAGGCAAGGCCACCCTACCGCCATTCTCCAGAATCTTCGCTTCGGTAGAATCGTAATCCGCTATTCCCATCGTACAAACAGACCCATTCAACGCCTGATTCGGCTCTGGCGGGGGGCCTTGCCGCTGCATTAACGCACCATTAATCCCCATTTCATCACTGTTGCCTGTCGTCGCTCCAAAGTAAGGCATTCCCGCGTATTCGCTCCAATCCTCGAACGTCCAGCCGAACACCTCTCCATAAAACTTCTTCGCCTGTTCCATGTCACTTACATGAACTTCGAAATGAACCACTTTTCCCATAATACCCTCCTTGTTTCTAAAAGAAATCAATCAAGAACTTATTCGGCGGGAACCTTATATTTTCCTATTAAATACGATAAAGAGAATACTAGTTTCTGTTTGTGGATAGATTGTCATCGGCCTTATGAATGTCCCTTTCCCCAAAGGGGGTAATTTAAAGCCCTTCAATCCATTCAGGAAATTAAAAGGGTTAGATATCAATAAAAATAACCCCTCCCATCTTTTGACCGGGAGGGGTTAAACAACCGTTTAAACAGATTTAGTGTATTGTTCCAAGCAGCTTGAATGCCTCTTCCTTGGAGGTTACCTTAATGAGATCCTCTCTAAATCCGTCATCCATTAGTTTTCGTGACAGCATTTGCAGGATCTTTAAATGTGCATCACCGGCTGCATGTTCAGGCACAGCGATCATAAAGATCAATTTTGCATCCGTCCCGTCCAGGCTGTTCCAGTCTACTCCGTCCCGCTTAATCCCGAAGGCTACTGCTGGCCGAGTGACCGCATTGGTTTTTCCGTGAGGGATTGCAATGTTCATTCCAAGTCCTGTTGAGCTTTGTTCTTCTCGTTTGAGAATCGCTTGTCTATACGTTTCTTTCGAGGATAGAATCCCCGCTCCATCAAGCTTCGCAATCAACTCATCAATGACATCGTCTCGTGTGCTGCCTGATAGATCTGTCTCAATCAATTCGAGGGTGGTAATATCGGTGAGTTGGCGAATTTCTTCGGCAGCAACCTCTTCCAATTTCTCCTTGCTTACAGGTGAAACTGCAGGCTGAGCAACCGTCTCTGCACCGGCTTTAAGCGTTGTACCTTCTACATTCTTCTTCAATAGCGTTACCAATAATGCTGTTACCGCGACACCAACAACCACAGCCACAAAGAACATCGCTACATTGTCAACTGCACCGAGTACAGCGACAATCGGTCCGCCGTGCGCCACCTTGTCTCCTACTCCAGACATCATGGCAATAACGGAACCTGTCATCGAACCGACAACGATACTCGGAATGACGCGCAGCGGATCTTGTGCCGCGAATGGTATGGCTCCTTCTGTAATCCCGAAGAGCCCCATCGTAAAGGATGCTTTTCCTGTTTCTCTTTCCATTTGCGAAAATTTACGCTTGCTGATAAACGTTGCCACTCCAAGTCCAATTGGTGGAATACAGATGGCAGCAGCAATTGGCCCCATAATCTCGTAGTTACCTTCTCCAATCATGGCTGATCCGAACAAGAACGCCACCTTGTTGAACGGACCGCCCATATCCACGGCAATCATCGCACCCAAGATCATCGCTAATACGATGGAACTTCCGCCTTGCATACCTGCAAGCCAGCTCGTTAAGGCTTCGAACACACCCGCAACAGGCTTTCCGATAACATATATGAATAGCAAGCCGACAATGGCACTTGATAATATCGGAATAAAAATGATAGGCATCACGGGCTGAACGGCTTTTGGCACCTTGATTTTCTTAATTCCAAGAGCTACATATCCAGCGAGAAATCCCGCAATAATTCCACCGATGAATCCTGCTCCAGCATCACTTCCATAAAAGCTTCCCGTAGCTGCGATATAACCACCGATCATACCTGGAACCAATCCCGGCCGATCGGCAATACTTACGGCAATAAAGCCGGATAGAATGGGAACCATAAACATGAAGGCAGTGCCGCCAAGACTTTCAATCTGCTTCCAGATGGTCCCGTCTGGAACCTTGATTCCGCCAGGTGTCTGCTCCCCGCCAAGTGTCAAAGCAATAGCGATCAATAATCCCCCGACAACAATGAAAGGAATCATGTACGAGACCCCGTTCATCAGATGCTTATAAATTTGGTTTTCTTTGGACGTACTCTTTTTCGAACTCTGATTGGAAGCAGATCCCGCTTTATAAACCGGTACATCCCCGCTCTTGACGCGCTTGATGAGCTCTTCCGGTTTGCGAATGCCATCTTGGACACCCGTGATCAAGACACGTTTTCCCGCAAAACGGTCTTTCGGCACCTCTTTGTCCGCGGCGATAATAATGCCGTCCGCTTCGGCAATATCTTGTTCAGTCAAAGCATTTTCTACCCCGATCGAACCTTGTGTTTCTACTTTTATATCAACACCCAGCGCTGCGCCCGCCTTTTGAAGATTTTCGGCGGCCATATACGTATGGGCAATTCCAACCGGGCAAGCTGTAATCGCTAAAATTTTCCCCATGCTGTTTCCTCCTGTTTAATGTAATCGCTTACCTATATAATAACGCTTACATTTCAGGTTAATCTCTTCAATTTTTACCGCAGCTTGTGGTAAAAAGAGAGGATTGAGTAAAAAAAAGCAGAACATGCTGTAAGCACATACTGCCTTTTACTTTACTTTCCGCTTTCAAGTATTCCGACAAACTCCTGATAATCTCTTGCTCCTGATAGCGCATAGACAGCAATCGGGTTCTCGCTTAATGAAGCGATCTCCCCCATGATTCCGCGGATGGCTCCATGATCTTTTTTGGCTATAGCCAGCATAAAGATGAGCGATACCTGTTCGTTTCCCCATTCCATTGGCTTGTCAAGAACAGCTACGGCAAGCACTGATTGCTTAACCGTTTCCGGGTTTCCGTGGGGGATGGCCACTCCCCCGCCAATAGCGGTAGCCGATTTCCGCTCTCTGTTCACCGCGCTATGAATATATTCCTTGCTCACATACTCGTGTTTGTAAAGAGCCCGTGCCATGGATTCTACCATCTCATATCGGTGTTCTTTTCGTACATTAAAAAATACAAGATCCTCATGCAAGAAAGGAGAAAAGGCGGAAGGGCCTGGATGGTCTGTTTTATTAGTTTCTAGCTCTTTAACAAATTGGCTTACCTTTTTCTTGTCCTCCTGCCCAAACAGCGGCGAAACAACAATGTGCTTCACTGCTATTTTTTCAAGTGGAATGGTCGAAATAATAAAATCAGGCTGCTCCTTATTTAAATAGTTGTCCAGCTCACCTTTGCCCACACAGGCAAGCACTTCGATGTCCTGATACTGCTGCTCTATTTTTGCCTCCAGCAGATGCGACATGCCAATCCCCATATGGCAGACAATGATGACCCTTTTCTTCGTTTCGCTTTTCTGCTCCAGCCTTTGGACCGCGGCCTGGAAGTGAAGTACAAGATAAGCAGCCTCGTCCTCCGGAACCTCAACGTCAAAAGGCTCCTTCATCTCCTCGAGCGCAAGCATGACCATATGAAACATATAAGGATACATCTTTTTAATATTCGCAAGCAGGGGATTGGTAATCGGGAAACCGAAGCTGAGGCGATTCAGCACTGAATGCAGATGAAGAGCAAGGCCATTCATGAGGATGTCATCATTCTCAAAGTGATAAGAAGTCAACCTCTCCATCTTTGCAGTCAAGGATGCAGCCAGATTTGAAGCTGCAGAATTCACTTGCAGATCTTGGTCGCTTCCCTCTTCCAACCGTTTACTGCTCATAAGGTGCCATGTAAAATACACCCGTTCCTCTTCCGGAAAAGACAAGCCGAATTCATTCTTCAGCAGATCAAATAAATAGCTCGTATACTCATATTCCCGCTGGCCAGCCGTCTCTTCCATTTCCGTTTCATGAACAAAAACGCGCGATCTCTGCCGTGTCCGTTTGATCATAATCAAGGCATGAACCAGCAGGCTTTCCATCGTTTCATCTGTAAAAGCAAAGGAAAACTTGGAGCTCATGCTTTGGAGCGCTTTTCTGACCAACATGATTTCATAAGGCAGAAACAGATCGAGCACCGCGTTCTTCCCATCCTGTTTCGACGAATCAAGCTGTGACAAGTGGGCAAGCGCATTTCGTTTCTTCAATTCGGTTCCTTCTATAACATGGCCAATCCTGGGTCTCGAAACGAGTTCCAGTTCATAACGCTGCAGCCAGTCCGTAATGATTTCCAGATCTTTTTTTACCGCCGCTTTTGGGACATAATAGCGATCAGCAAAATACTGCAGAGTCATCGCCTTTTCACTCATTAACAAAGCATAAGCGATCTCAAACAACCGCTCTTCATTCGTTTTCGATTCCGCCGACAGGAGTGTGCTTAACAATGCAGCACGGTCTTCCTCTGTACTCTCAATCGCAATGCCTAAGCCTGGCTTCCGTATCAGACGAGAATCAGCATATTCAGCACGTAAATACTCTTCGATTTTGTCCAGATCGTTCCGTACCGTTTTCTCTGAACACGACAATTGTTCCGCTAAATCCTTAATATGGAGGACTCCATCATGTTCAATGAGCAATACCTTAAGTAGTTCCTTTTGCCTAGCATTCATCTTCCGCACCTGCTCCATTATACTTATAGAGCTAGTTTAACGATATTTAGAGTGCGAATCAAATCACCATAAACGCAGTTGCATATTTGCTTTCGAATGCTTTCTGCTTATGATCTATAATTCATTTCCCGCAGCACTTCTTATACTTTTTCCCGCTCCCGCACGGACAAGGTTCATTTCGGCCTGTTTTGTCAGGGGCACGAAATGGGATCACATTTGAGCCATAATTTACATCCGCAGCAGCATCGGATGTTTCATGGCCCCTTCGCAGTCCTGCAGGAGAATTCCCCTTTAGGGCCCACTGAGGAGTCGTGTTGTATAGGTTCACAGCTTTATCAGCCATCTCCTGAAAAGCTATTTTATTCGGAAATTCGAATTCCCCTTGGATAAAATGAATGATATCGTTCAGGCTGCCGCCACTTTTAATCTCATCGCTCAGATCTCCAAGAATAACATCTGCTTCATCGGACGGGATATCATAATTGTATTGTATAAACCGCTTCATATCGTTCATTGCAGGTGTCCGCTCTATATATTCAGGCACTCCCGCCTTCAACAGTTGCTGTTTCGTATAGGGACAGAAATCAAGATCGGGACGCATTTCTTGCAGTTTTATCACTTCATCAGCATCTTCTATCACAAGGTCCTTAACTCCAAAGGACGTCATTTCAAGTTCTCCATAATAATCCTCTGAAGCACCCAAAACCCCAAAGTAGTCATCCACTTCCACTTCTTTTCCTGTAAGCTTCCGTAGGCTGTCGATAACATCCTTATGCGCCATAACACCGTAATAATAAAGTATGCCTTGAGTAAGGGTGATCCATTCCGTATTTCTTCGGATACACTCCTGTAATTCTGTTCCGTCCAATTCTTGAAAACGGTCCATCAGTTCGGCAGGCATAATAATAAACCTTTCGCCATCTTCCTCGATCGGAAAAGCCAGTCCGCGCTCCTTTAGCGAGGTCAGTTTATCAATCTCATACGGTGGTGCTGCCGGAATCCAACCGCCACTATTAATCAATTTTTTTAGAAAACTGTACCTCTCCTCATCCATCTTGTACAACATTTCGTCAAGATGAGCCGGAATCAGCTGTGCGAGTTCATGGGCAAGCTTTGTTTTATTCAGAGAGCTTAAGCCTTTAAAATCATAGAACTTACGAATCCTGTCCAGCTCCGCTTTCGTTAAAGCACTCAGCACCTTTTCGAGCGTACCGGTGTCCTCAATCTCTTTCCAAATGGCATTTCCTCTTTTTACTTCATACTGAATTAACTCCTCCAGTAACTTCTCCGGATCTTTTTTCATAGTTATCCCTTCTTTCCTTACGAACAGTCTCTTTGTTGTTGCCATTATAACATTGTGGATCAGGTACATTTTGATAGCATTGGAATTAAACAAAGATACAGCAAAAAAGACAACGTAACCGTGGTTAGTTGTCTTTTACAAGAATCTATTATACGGTCCTAAAACCCAACCTTCTCCAAATACAATCCTTCTGCTTCTGCCATTCGGCCAGTTTGAATTCTTTCTTTTGATTGAAGAATAGATGGTATGGAAGCCGCCTCGATTTCTCCTAGCCCCACTTCGATTAGCGTTCCCACGATTTTTCTTACCATATTGTAAAGGAACCCATTACCGCGGATCTTAATTTCAATGAAGCCTTCTTTTTCTTTAATATCGAGTGAGTAGATTTCACGCACCATGGACTTTTTCTTCCCCTTGGCATTGGAATAGGACGTAAAGTCATGCTCCCCTAAAAAGTGTTTAGCGGCTTCTTTCATCTTTTTCTGATCCAGCTTTTCTTCTACATGCATGCTGTATTTTCGCATGAACGGGTTTGGAAATGGCTTATTCCAGATTTTATAGGAGTAGGTTTTATCCTTCGCATTATAACGCGCATGGAAACGGTCTTGAACGAGCGCAACGTTCACCACGCTGATATCCTGAGGAAGGTATCGGTTTAAATACTTCATCACTTCCTCTTCGGTCATACGCTTTCGCATCTTGAAATTAGCGATTTGAGCAAGCGCGTGGGCACCCGCATCCGTTCTTCCCGATCCAATGATTTCAATCTCTTCTCCTGCCATTTCAGTTAGTACTTTCTCGATTTTACCCTGAATGGTATTTTCGGTATTCCCAAGTCGTTGCCAACCCTTGTATCGGCCGCCATCATATTGGATGGTTAATTTATAATTGTTCATGTTTATCTCCTTGTTTGCTTACTAAAAAAAATTTACCACTTAGATAGTGTAACGGTAATCATGCAGTGAATCAAACCGAACCAAAATAAACTGCACTAATAGGGATGAAAAGAACTCTACGATGGAACAAGTTGCATTGTAATCAAACTTTAACACTTCTCCCCATCTAGAACTGCCCTAGATATCGAAATATATAACTGAGCAAGCAAACACAACCTTTTTCAATCTCTAAAAAGGAATCCACAACCTAAACTCATGTAAAAAAGGCTCAGCGCACTAAGCTCTGAAGCCTTTTTTGCTTTATAAATATAAATTCTCCCTTGATCAAAAGAATGAGCCCCGAACCACCACCTTAAAGCATTCTGCTTTTCGGACGCAACGCCCACGAGGCAATATTTAGCGCAGCATATGAAAGTGGAAGGATAATATTAAAGCCGTAATTACCATAATCGCTAGCAAACGCATGAGATAAAGCAGCACCAGTCATCAAAAAGAAGATACCCGCGTGAACCCATTCTTTAAGCCGTGGAAAACCTGGCAAGACGAGAGCAATGGATCCAAGTACTTTCCATATCCCGAGGATGGTCAAGATGTACAATGGGTAACCAATTTTCTTCACGAGCTCGACGTTGCCCCCAAATTGCATCAGTTGACCGATACCACTTAACATAACAGCTGCAGCAAGTAGTAATGTGACTGACCAATAAGAAATTATTTTCCCCTGGGGCGATGATTCTACTTTCGCGGTTGTTTCCGTACCGATACTTTTACTCATTTGTTACCTCCTTAATATGGCATGGGATTACCTCAATGATCATCCAACTACTTTAGGCTTTATTTCTTTTAATATTCTCCCTTAATGACAAAGAACGAGCCCCGAATGGTTCCAGCGAGTTTAGACTTCTGTCTGGCAAACTTAAATTTACCTTCTAACTCCTTTGGTATCTCCATCCCTTCAGAAAGTTTAAAACCTACGGCCCGTTTCTTAGGGTTATCTACCGTATACATAACGTTGACCGAAAGACCATCCTCGTAAAAGACGTAGGCGAATTGGATGTTTTCCACTTGAAACCTTGAAGTTTCCAGCGGTTTGGCCGCAAACTCAATATCACGTTCTTCTTTTAGAATCCGGTTCACATAATCCAGAGTCTCCTGGCTTTCGCTCGCTGGTACGACCGTAAATTCGTGTTTGTATTTGTTCATAAAATAACGGGCTTCATTCGCACGTAAACCGGCAAGCGCTTCTGCTGCAGGGGAAGACTCCAGACCTGCTTCAGACACATTTTTAAAATCAACGGTATAGCTCATTGCCTTTCCTCCCTCTCTTTATTTGCGGATAACAGGAATCCACATTTCACCATAGATCAAGCCGTTGCGCTGCCCCATCTCAACCGATGCATTGGGCCCCCCAACATAGGCAACATTCGTTGCTTCTGGCAGGACTTCTCCAAAGGCTACGGCCGCAAGCTTGTTATTCAGATCATCAGCCGATTCCCCTTCCCCTTTGACCACGACGTATTCTCCTTTAGGAAATTGAATCACTCTTGCTTCTTCTGGCGCCTGTTCCTCTGTCATCACGCCGGCATAATGCATCATCTTGTTGTTCACCGCTTCATTCACCGCAAAAATGTAATCATTGGACGCCATGGATTTTAACGTATCCAGCCTTCCATCCTGATCAACCGCCTGCCAAAAGTCTGCCTTTTCCTTGTGAATGCCCGCATAGTCTGAGTAATCGCTCTTTAGCTCCGTTCCAAGTCCAATCACAGTAAAGCCTTCTTTTTCTTCCAAAGTGTAATTTGCCATGTTCAATACCTCTCTTCTCCATTTTTTTAATGAGTTGTATTCATCGCTTGATAGGTATATCATATCCTTAAATCATGTCAAAAAATGATACTGTTTAGGAGCCCCGATGAAAAAAGTTGAGCGGATCAATGTCATTATGCGTTACATCAACAATCGTGCCCACTTTACCATTTCTGAAATCATGCGGGAGTTTAACATCTCCCGTTCGACCGCCATTCGAGACATACGAGAAATTGAAGCCATGGGAATGCCCCTTGTCGCTGAGGTCGGAAGAGATGGGGGTTATTTTGTCATGCACAACTCTGTCCTGCCTGACGTCCGCTTTACTCATCATGAAGTCAAAGCCCTTTTTATTGCCTTTATGGCCACAAGAAATCAACAGCTCCCCTACCTGAAGAGCCGTCAATCTTTAGCTGAAAAATTACTGGGCCTGATATCTGAAAACCAACAGGATGACCTTGTTCTTTTAAATCAGATCTTGCTGTTTGAAGGAACCAACCCGCATAATCCTGATTTGCTTGATCTCTCTGACCTTCCCCATCCCATGTTGGAAACACTCATCCAAACCCTGCTTGTGGACCGCTATTTATCGATTACTATCAAGGAAGAAAAAATAAATAAGTCTTATTCAATTTATATCTTGCACCTTTACCGTGAAAAAAGCGCCTGGCTGATTGAAGGCTTTGATTTAAAGGAAGAAAGGAAAAAGATTATTCCTGTTGACCATCTCTCGGATGTTAAGCCCTACCCGGCGAAGAAAAGAGTCAGCAGGAAAAAGATTCTGGAAAAGTTGAGTAAGCAAGAGGAAGCGATCAACCTTGTCCTTGAACTAGGCCCAAAAGCCATAGCCCAGTTCAAAAAATACCACCCTTTAAAGGTGTCTATTTCCTATACCAATCCTTATCAGACGACAGCTTTACTACAGACTTTTATCGATGTTAATATGCCGGAAGAACTGACCGAGGTTACCAATTGGCTGTTATTTTTGGGTACAGATGTGAAAGTGAGGGAAATGCCAGGAAAAGTTTTGGAAGGTTTACAAGAAAGGCTATATTTATACCGACCATAACAGTTGCTATGGTTTTAGAATCCGAATGTACGCATGCCAAAATTAGCTTTTAATGATTTATATGTTTAGGTGTATCACACTGTTTTAATGCCTTCCTTTTTGAGTTGTTCCATTAGCTAAAATTCGTTCGTACCCGGTTAGGGTATGGCCATCAATTTTCTCTTCAATAATTCTGGGTATGGCAACTTATCCTTACTAATTTCTATTCCTATAATTTCACGTATCAATGGTAACTTTTTTGTTTTTTTATATTATATTGAAATCTTTCCATTCGCTTCTATAATTCCTAACTTAACGACGGAAATATCAAAAACATCTTTTCTCTAAGCATTTGAAGAATATTATCTAGAGAATAATGGATCTTGCGCTAATCCATTGGGTTCAATAATAGCCCTTATTGTATTTTTTCTACAATAGGTTGAACGATAATGGTATCTATAGAAATCATTATAACCGTTTAAGCAAGGGTCATTTGGGAAATGGACTATCTTCCAGGTATTCATCTGAGTTCATCAAAAGTAAATCCCTGAGAACGTTTCTGTTCTCAAGGAAAGTTTAGAGCCGCTTGTTTATATAGTTCATGGTTCCACCATTAAATTAGCGACTGCTTCAAAATTTATGTTCGGCTTCGTAACCTATCAAGCAGCACGGCAATAACAATAACTACCCCTTTTACAACTTGTTGCCAGTAATAATCGACGTTAAGCAAAGTCATTCCATTGGTTAATACAGCCACAATCAAAACGCCAATAATAGTTCCTTGTATACGGCCACGGCCTCCTACAAAACTAGTACCACCTAGTACGACAGCTGCTATCGCATCTAGCTCAAATGCGATTCCTACCATAGGCTGCCCTGAGAACAAACGGCCTGCCATCACAACGCCACTAACACCGGCCAATAAGCCACTGATGGAATATACATGAATCAGGGTGCGATTAACTTTAATCCCTGTAAGATGTGCAGCTTCTTCATTACCGCCAATAGCATAAACATGTCGTCCGAACATCGTATACTTTAAGACGATGAACATGATGATATAAACAATGGCCATGACATAGATAGGAGTAGGAATCCCCAGAATTTTTCCTGCTCCAATGAACTTGAACTGCTTTGAAGCCAAAACGACAGGATATCCACTAGTTAATACATAAGCCAATCCCCTTAGGTAGGTCATACTTCCAAGCGTCACGATAAAGGCAGGCAACTTAGGTACAGCCGTTAAAAATCCATTAACAGCTCCAGCAACATATCCTACAGCAGCTCCTGCTAACATAGCAATAACCGGGGGAGTTCCGGCATTAGAAAGTAAAACAGATATAACACCGCTCAACGCAAGGATTGAGCCTACCGATAAATCAATTCCTCCTGTTAAAATCACTACGGTCATCCCAGCTGCCAGGATGGCAGTGATTGAACTCTGCTTTAGTACATTTAAGATATTACTTGAGTCCGTGAAATTTGGTGCAACAATCATCATCACTATGATTAATAAGACAAGAATTATTAGCATGCCCAGTTGATTAAAAAACTGTTTTGACCGTTCCTTGAATGAAACTGCGGATGGAGTTGACATTTGTAAGTTTGTATTCATTGTTTAACCTCTCCTGTAGCATAGTACATAATTTTTTCCTGTGTAGCTTCATCACGAGATAGTTCCGCGCTTAATTTTCCCTCATGGATCACCAAAATCCGATCACTAACGGCTAATATTTCTGGTAATTCAGAAGAAATCATCAACACTGCAAGCCCTTGCTCTGCTAACTTACTTATGATTTTATGAATTTCAGTCTTTGCACCTATGTCTACACCACGGGTTGGTTCGTCAAGCAACAGAATTTTAGGGCCAATAGATAACCATTTAGCAATAACAACCTTTTGTTGATTACCTCCGCTAAGCCCCATAACATTTTGTTCCTTTGATGCTGCTTTTACTCCAAGTTCTTTAATGTATCGATCCGCATCACAATTCATTTGCTTATACTGCAATAGTTTAAATTTACGATAGGTTGGCAATTGTGCCATCAGTATATTTTCTTTTATTGATAAATTTGGTAATAAACCTTGTTCCTTCCTATTTTCAGGGACATGTGCAATGCCAAGTTTTATTGCGTCGATAGGACTTTTTATATGAACCTGCTGACCATCTAAAATTATTTGACCTTCTGACACTTCGGTTAGTCCAAAGATTGTTCTTACCAGCTCAGTCCGTCCCGCACCGACAAGACCGGCTAAGCCCACAATTTCACCGGGGTAGATTTTCAGGGATATCCCCTTTACAACCTTCTTGTCAGAGACATTGTTCAACTCAAGGACTGGTTTTTGTTCAGACCTAACAGCACTTTCGATTCTTTCTCTTACAAATAGCTCATTTAACTCTCTTCCTACCATAAGTTTTACGAGATTTTCAGGATTTGTATCCGAAATTGGTCCACTTGTAATCCAATGACCGTCTCTAAGAACTGTAAAGCGATTTGATATTTTAAAAATCTCATCCATTCGATGAGAAATATACACAATAGCTACTCCTTTTCTTCTTAATTCTTCAATAATGCCAAATAGCTTTTCTATTTCTTTTTCTGTCAGAGATGCTGTCGGTTCATCCATAATAAGAATCTCAGAATTAAGTGTTAAAGCTCGAGCAATTTCTACCATTTGTTGTTGGGCCACACTTAAGGTGGAAACATCCGCCCGGGGATCCAAGGACGATCCTATGGATTTTAAAACTCGGGCAGCCTTTTCATAAATATCATTCCATTTTATTAGGCCTACCCTATTTTTCTTAAATGATGTCCCCATCATAATATTCTCGCCAATGGACAAATTGGGTGAAAGGCTTATTTCTTGGTGAATTACACTGATCCCTTTATTTCTTGCTTCCATTGGATTATTCCAATGTACTTCTTGACTTTTATATTCAATCGTTCCTCCATCAGGCTGATACACGCCAGCCATGATTTTCATTAAAGTAGATTTTCCCGCACCATTTTCCCCCATCAAGGCATGAACTTCTCCTTTATGGAGTTCGATATTAACGTTTTGCAACACTTTGACACCGGAAAATCTCTTCGTAACCGCCTTCATCCTTAGGATGGGTAGCTGATTCTCTGGTGATCGACGATTTATTTGTTCTTGTACCTGAAATACTGCCATCAGTGCCACTCTCCTAATTCACCATATTGTTTTACCTCTTCTATAGGGGAACTAATTACCAGCCACTATAAGAATCAACATTATCTTTAGTGATGAATTTAGTTGGAATGAGAACTTTGGAGTCAACTTTCTTTCCATCAATGATTTTTAATGCTAAGGCCACGCCATCAATAACCATTTGATTCGGGAATTGTGCTGAAGTACCAGCAAAGCTTCCACCTTTTTTCAGCGCCTTAACTGCAGAAGGTGCACCGTCGACACTTACGACAAAGAATTCATTTTGTCTGCTAGCTTGCTCTTGAGCAATTTGTACTCCAACAGCCTCTTCATCATTTATTGTAAAAACTGCATCGATTTTCTTGTTGGCTGTTAGTGTACCTTCCATTACGGTAAGGGCCTTTTCACGATTACCCTCACCATTTTGTTTGGCAACCACCTTGATATTTGGATATTTTTTAATTACTTCGTTAAAACCTTTAATTCGGTCTGTTACTGCTGAAACAGGAGGTCCATCGATAATAGCAATATTACCTTTTCCATGGAGTTGTTTTACAAGGTGCTCGGCAGCTAGTTTACCTGCTTGAACGTTATCCGACATAACTACTGTATCGATACCACCTTCTGCAAATCCATCAAGAGCAATAACAGGAATACCTGCTGCTTTTGCCTCACTTACTGCACCGGCAATACCCGAAGAATCAAATGGACTTAATAATATTAAATCAACATTTTTTGTGATAAAGTCTTCAATTTGTGCTGTTTGTTTCGAAAGATCTTGATCCGCGCTTACAGTTGTTACTTCAGCATTATACTTAGAAGCCACTTCTTTAGCTCCTTTAGACATCGCTACAAAGAATGGATTACTTAAATTTGGAACTGTTAAACCAATCTTTAGCTTTTTTTCCGTATTAGCCTTTCCGCCCCCTCCGGAAGCGCTTTCATTATTGTTGCAAGCACTTAAAAAACATAAAGTTAAAATTAATAATACTATGTGAAACATTTTAAAGTTTTTCATGGTATGTAATTCCTCCCAAATATAGTTTTGTAAAGTAATCGATACTTCTAGCAAAACACAATACTTGTAAAAAAATCCGTAAGACCGTAGTATAAAAATGAGTGCTAAAATTTAGTATTAATTTTAGCTATACTCAGGCAGGGTTATGATTCTGGGCTTTTTCCATTTGGTCGTGGTTGCCCTGAATCGTAACCTTTTTTTAGTGTTTCTTTTCATTTTTCTCCCACAAAGAACAAGTTAATGAAAACGATAGAAATCTCTTCAATTTTTTTACAACTATAAGCATCACCTCCTATAAATGAAATTGGTATTTGTATAAAACGCTTTCATTTAAAACCTTAATTTTTTTGACTAAATCAGACTACGTTAACAAAAACTCCTGATTCCCCAATTCTGTTAAGGACGTTTTCTTGTGCGGCTCTATCAGTTATTAAATAATCTATCTCATGAATATCCCCAAACCTCGCAAAGCTTACCTGACCTATTTTGGTATGATCCGTCACGAGAATAACCTTTTCCGCGCATTCAATCATCTTTCTTTTGGTTGATGCCTCAATTAAATTTGGAGTGGTTAAGCCGTTTTCTATATCAACGCCATTCGTAGCAATAAACGATTTGTCTACACAAATTTGATTAAAGCTTAATTCAGCCAAAGGACCTACTAACGCAAGTGTTTCCCAACGCAGAGAACCACCGCACAATAAGACGTCAATTCCAGATACATCCTTTAATTCGTTGGCACACAATATTGAATTGGTAACCACCTGTAAGCTCGAAAAGTTTCTTAGTTCTTGAGCAAGGTAATAAGTTGTCGTACCCGAATCGAGCAAGATACTTTCACCGTTCTTAATAAGCTTAGCTGCCTCCTTTGCAATAGCCCTTTTCTCTTTTTGAAACTGCACCTCTTTCTCAATGTAAGTCGGTTCAAAGGTCACACTTTTGAACAATACAGCCCCCCCATGCGTTCTTTTTAACAACTGCGCTTCCTCTAGTTCCTTTAAGTCCCTACGAATTGTTGACTCAGACAAATCGAAGTGTTCACTTAATTCTTGTACATCCACTCTAGCATTCTTCTTTAGTAACTCTAATATGGCTGACTTTCTTTCTATACCGTACACAGAATCGTTTCCCTCCAATACATCTGGAATGAGATGACCGTTTTAGCTCATTTTTGATCGAATTTGTTTTTTTATGCTCATTTTTGATTATATGTGCTATTTTACCAATTTACAATATAAGTTTTAAGATAATTAGTAAAATTTAAAATAATGGCTAAATAAAGAACTATCGAAGATAAGAGAGAAATAGAAGTATCTTAAAAGTAAAACTAAATAAGAAAAAGGAGTTACTCCATTAGGGAGCAACTCCGAAAACTGAAATAGACGCTGCTTATTTGGTTGGTTTCTGCTTTTAGTTGTGTTTTTTCTTATAGGCCAATAATGAAATAAATAAGCAAAAACGTATTTTGCCTTTACAGTTCCCCTATTACATCAAGATTCTTTGAAACAAAGTGATCGAGCAAGGCCCGCACTTCATCTGTTGATTTTGTGTGGAATAATTGATTTCTTAATTCACCTGCTCCTCGGAATCCTTTGACATAGATCTTAAAAAAGCGATGAATAGCTGTGAACGGGCGCAGCTCCAACTCGGAGTATTGATCAAGAAGATCCAGATGCAATCTTAAGAGATCCAGCAATTCTTTACTGCTATGCTCTTTCGGCTCCTTTTCAAAGGCAAATGGATTATGGAAAATCCCACGCCCGATCATAACTCCATCCACACCATATTGTTCAGCGAGCTTCAAGCCCGTTTGACGGTCAGGAATGTCCCCATTGATCGTCAAAAGTGTATCAGGTGCTACCTCGTCACGGAGTTTCTTAATCTCCGGGATCAGTTCCCAATGCGCATCTACTTTGCTCATTTCATCCCTTGTACGCAGATGAATGGATAGATTGACAACGTCTTGTTTCAAGATGTGTGTCAGCCAATCCTTCCATTCATCTAGATCAGAAAATCCAAGCCTTGTTTTTACACTGACAGGTAATCCTCCTGCTTTTGCGGCTTGTATTAATTCTGCCGCCACTTCCGGACGACGGATCAGGCCGCTTCCCTTCCCATTCTGTGTCACATTCGGTACAGGACAGCCCATATTGATATCGATACCTTGAAAGCCCATTTCCGCCATACCGATACTCATTTGCCGAAAATTTTCTGGACTGTCTCCCCATATATGGGCCACCATCGGCTGTTCATCCTCAGTAAACGTCAAACGCCCCTTCACACTCTGAATCCCTTGTGGGTGACAATAACTATCACTGTTTGTGAACTCTGTAAAAAACACATCCGGTCTGCCTGCTTCACTCACTACATGACGGAAAACAACATCCGTCACTTCTTCCATTGGTGCTAATATAAAAAATGGTCGTGGTAACTCACGCCAAAAATTGTCTTTCATAATTCAAATCCAAATCCTCTCATGATGGGAAACTTCATGAACTCTTATCCCAAAATTAAAAAGCAAGATGTCCCTGCTTCCTTTACATTTATACCATGCTTAAACCCTTATTATCAAACGGATTCGTTCTACCTCTATTAACCAGTATTCCACTTTTTAAGGTAAAATAAAGATTTACCAGAAAAAGACCCCGAAATCGCAAAAGAATTTTTCGCGAAATCAGGGCCGGACCACAAGGTTTATTTTATTTAGATTGTTACAACTCCAAATTCGCCATACACTTCTCGTGCACCATTAGTAAGATCATGGCGTGAACAATTTCCACTGCCCTTCAGATACAACTTCGACCTCTCCATCAATCACTTTGATGGCGGTCTGATCATCCATTGCATACGCCGGCCCCTGCATCCCGGCTGCCCATTTCTCTGCATTAGCCATCGTGTTGTACGGCAGCATCTCGTGCTCCAGATGCGGAAACATTGCAAAATCGACCAGGTTCAGTGTTTCATCACCGCCGCTGGGTGGAGTCCAGTTAACGAAGAATTCTCCGATGTTCGGTGCCATCACCATGCTCCCGGCACTGAGTCCTACATAGACTGAATCCAGCGACGGCAAGAGTTCTGCCAGCCCGGACTGCTTCATCCAGTAATTCAAATACAATGGGTCACCGCCATCCACTAACAGAACGTCAGTCTCCTTGACCATCGGAACCCAATGCTCTTTACCGAGGCTTGGCAGCGCCGAGAGTTCCAGCACCCCCATAGACTTCCAGCCCACCTCACACATCGGTGCCCCGGATTGTCCATTCAAGAACTTCCATGCGTTCCATGCACCTCCGGGTATGGCGTACACCGCAGTGGGTATACAGAGAGCGTTGGACTCTTCAATCGGCTTGTCCAGCATGTCAACCAGCGCATCACGAATGCTTTTGTTACTAATGCCCCCAGATGTAAGAAGTAATTTCATAACACATCTCCCTCGTCTTTATGTGTCTTTAATTCTTCTGACTTATATTATGGGTATGCAGATTCATGTTCTATCTTAATGTTTATATGAGGGTGTAATCAGAGTCAAGGGATAATAGATTCAATTCAAATCTATTCAGCTTTACAAGAAACAAAAAGAAGGCAACACCCACTAGGGTTAGTTGCCTTCTTTTACTATAAGTTGCGCCACACACTCCACATATCTGGACTGTATGTGGCAACAATTGGGATGTTGGTGATTCATAAAAAACAAACGGATCCAGTGTCGCCTGCTTCTGTTGACGATATTTAATTTAGAATTCTGGAGCAATGCCGCACTTCATCTGTTGACTTTGCCGTCATTAATTAATTTCTTAATTCTTATCTTCACTGCTTTAAACGGTATTCAGCTGTTGTTTTCATTAATTGATCGGAACGGTTGACTGGTCTTATTTCACTAACAAATGTAGAGCCTAGTAGAAGTAAACCACCAAGCATCTGAACAAATGTCATCTTTTCTTGCAGGATTACTACAGAAATTAATATAGCTACAAATGGATCCACATAACTCAGCATAGCTATACTCTGTCCTTTTAAACCCTCCATACCAGAGAAAAATAACCAAAACCCAATCCCGGTATTTATAATCCCTAAAATTAAGATAAAAGGAATGGAAAAGCTTGATACTTCAAAGATACGAAAGCTGGAAGTCATGAAAATATAGAGAATTAAAAGCAAAGTGGATACTCCCAACTGAATGATGGTCAACTCTAACTTGCTCGTATCTTTAATAAATTTATTTAGAAGCAATAACGCAGCATAAAATCCAGCTGCAATTAATCCAAACAAAAGTCCAAGAAAATCATCTGTGCTGGATGCTTTCAGGCCAACTCCTACAGTCATTAACATTCCTATGATCGCTGCACCAATACACACAATTTTCTTGATAGGTAATGGTTCCCCAAGTACAACTGGTGAAAGAATCATCACAAAAACAGGCGCAAAGTAATAACCTAGCGTTGCATTAGCAATTGTTGTATGGTCATAAGATTGGTAAAGAAAAATCCAATTACCTCCCAATGCAATGCTTGAAAGGATCAAAATTAAAGCATTTGATCTAACTGGATTCCATGATATTTTTTTCTTAGTTGCGAAGAATATTAACAATAAAAATAAGCAGCCTATGGAACTGCCTAGTAAAGCTCTCTCGCTCGAACTTAGATCAATGTTTCGTGCAACTAAACCAATGGTACTGAAAATAACCATTGATAATATAAACTGAATTTTGGATTTCATCATTTACTCCTACGGATCCACGAAACAGCTTATCTTCGCAGATGCTTAATTAGTTTATATTTTGCATTTCGATTACTTTCGGAATGTGCTTTGCATAGGTTAGGAAGTTATTGACGATGAGCTCAGTTTTTACCTTCATATATCCGGTTGTCATTCCATCACTACATCCATACCACTCTTCTAAAAGAACATCCTTATCGAAAACCACTTGCACAAGATTTTTCTTGTCCATTAAAACACTGAATACAGTGGCTGCTCCAATTTTCACGCCAAGAATTTTTTCCATTAGTTCCGCAGGAGCAAAAGAAACACGTGATATGCCGAGCGTATTGCTGAAATTCTTTGCTTTGAACAGTTTATCTGCGGTGGTTATATATAAATAAAATTCAGTTTTTTTACTATTACAGAGAAACAGCGTTTTTACCATTTTCATATTCAATTTGTGATTAATCTCAATGCAGTCCTCCATTGAAATGGCTTCATCTGTATTCACACGCTCAAATGGAATCTGTAACTCTGCCAATGATTCATAGACCTTTTCTTGAAGATAAGACTTGTAGCTGTCCGGTGCTTTTCCCATAATATCACTCACAAAAAACATCGTTATACACCACTCCTTTCCTAACTTGAATAATGAATAGCAATAATGTATCATACCCACATCCATTACAAAAACGAATGTTTATCATGATGTCCATGATAAAACCAGATGGAATGAGGAAAGAGCTATGAATATCCAAAAATATATGGCATTTGTCAAAGCAGTAGAATTGGGCAGTTTTACAAAAGCTGCCGAAATATTGGACTATTCACAGTCCGGGATTAGCCGTATGATTAATGATTTAGAAAAGGAATGGGAGATTTTTCTTTTTGAAAGAGGACGTACGGGTATCAATTTAACCTCAGAGGGTTTAAAATTATTGCCTCAATTAAAGAGAATTTGCAATGAATACGAAATCTTAATGAAGCAAATTGGAGACTTGCATAATTTGGAATCCGGTATCATTCGCATTGGGACATTTTCCAGCGTAGCCTCTCATTGGCTTCCTAACATTCTTAATATTTTCAAGAAGGATTACCCAATGATTGATTTTGAATTTCTTCTTGGTGATTACACGGAAATTGAAAGCTGGATCCTTAATGGGCGTGTTGACTTTGGATTTGTGCGGCTGCCGACAACAGCAGAACTTGAAACTGTATTTTTGGAACAAGACCGTTTGCTGGTAGTGATCCCACACGATCATCCTCTTTCCAATTGCGAAAAGTTTCCCATCAACGGCTTACTGAACAGTCCATTTATGCTATTGGAAAAGGGAGCGAAAACAGAGATTTCCGAAATTTTTGAGAGACACCAAATCGCACCGCATGTTAATTTTACAACATGGGATGACTATGCCATTATGTCTATGGTGGAAAATGGGCTGGGAATCAGTATATTACCAGAATTGATATTACAGCGTATTCCCCACAAAATTATTGCTAAAGAGCTTGAAGTTCCTGCTTTTAGAAATATTGGTGTTGCTATGAGGGAACAAAAATCCCTTTCCCTTGCGTCCAATAAATTTTTAGAATATTTGTCATATAGGAACAGAGAGTAAATGAGTATGATGATTCAAAAACCAATGCGCAAATGAAATTTTGTTCTCAATCTTGGAGATAAGCTAAAAGAAGTCCCCAAACTCAAGGAACTCCCCAAGTTCCACATTCTCATTTATTAGTTGATAAAGTTACCTGTAAACAAGACGGCAGCATTTGTATCCAATACAGCTTCGTTAACCCATTCAAGAAACATAAAAAAAGGCAACGCCCATAAGGGTTAGTTGCCTTCTTTTACTATAAGTTGCGCGACACACTCCACATGGGTTGAGTGTTGGTCGCAGACACGTTTGATGTAGTGGTGTTTACCTTCAACCATTATGCTCGACTGTTAAATAGATTTTTTCTATCGAAAAGTATTGTTGTACTGTACTCTGCAAAAAATAGATCTGTTGTTTTTTCATAGTTCTTATTCAACATCGAACGTTATTTTGGCACTCTAATACTTTTGAATTTCATAAAGTTTCTTATGATTGGCATGACTGATGCACGCATCGTTATATCTCGAATCATTAATTTCCATTTGGACTCGGGGAAAAAGAAGCTTGCGAATTTACGAGCTGATTTCTGGATTTTAGTTACTTGGGGAACCATTAATGCGTTATACTCAGCTAGAGCTCCTTTAATATTACTTTTTGACTCACCTAAACAACGGGCTAATGAGTAGGCTCCTGCCATAGCTAACGATGAGCCTTGTCCTGCAACTAAAGATACACAACCGCAAGCGTCACCTACAAGTGCCACACGTCCTTTTGTCCATGTTGTCATTTCAGTTTGAGCAACGTCGTCAAAATAAAAGTCAGTTACCTTCTCACTTTCCTGAAGAATATCGGGGACTACCCAGCCCATATCTCCAAAGTGTTTCTTTAATTCTTTTATTCCCTCTTCATGTGAGTGGTGTTTTAGTGAGCCATCCTTATTTGAAAAAAGGAAAAATGCTGCTATTCGATTTCCCATTATAGGATATATACTTACTTGTCGCCCAGGCTCTGTAATCGTATCAAAAGTATGATCGGTTTTATTGTATTTAGATGTTTTATCAAATGTAAAAGCCACCGTTTGATAACCCATTGAATGAACATAATTTTCTTCTTCACCAAAAACAAGTTTTCGAACTTTTGAATGTATGCCGTCTGCTCCAACCAACAAATCACAGTTGAGTTTTGTTTCATTTGAAAGCTCTACAAGGATGCCCTCCTCATCTTGTTGCAGTGATTCAATTGTTGTACTGTATGTTACTGGTACTCGATCTTTTATGCGTTCATAAAGCACACGTTCGAGATCTCCCCGCATAAAATTAAAGTGGCGGTCATTTAATAATTGTCGTAGCGATTGATAGTTGAGTGAATATTTGGTTGTTCCGTCAGCTCGTTTTACTTTTAGAGCTTCAATTGGATAATGAATCTTTTCTAGTTCTTTGAGTAGACCCATTTTTTCAGCAACATCGTATCCGGCTCCAAAAAAGTCCATCATGTATCCCTCTGTTCTTAGTCCAGGAGCCTTCTCAATAATTTGAACGGAGTAGCCTTCACGATCTAATTGATCAGCTAATGTTAAGCCTGCAATACCCGCGCCTACAATAAGAATTTTCATTTTATATCCTCTTTTTTTATTATTCAAGTTTTAACCTTCTAATAATTTTCCTAAAAAAATAAATTCAATCTGATTTTCAAGTTGAATGAGAAATTGGTCATACGTCATTTGATCATCGTAAATATAAAGCATCACGAGCGTCATCGCAGCGCCATAGATAGCGGTGCTCGCTTCCTTACGGTCAACAGATACTCGAAAGCAATCCGAATGCGCTACAATGATGGTTTCTACCCAACTTATTATTTCCTGATCAAATCCAAATAAGCTTTTGCGAAGATGGCGTGTTTCATCCGTTTCTTCAGTCATAACATGAAAAATCTCTCGCCAAAAGGTTTTGGGAAATTGCTCAAAAACGAGTGTTGTTCTTTTCATAAACCCAGTGAGGAGTTCAATAATGTTCCCTTTGTTTACTTCAATTTCTTGATGACCTTCATCCTTTAATCGCTCCATAAAGTTTGAAAACACCGCGAGTAAAAGTACCCCTTTAGAGGAGTAGTAATTATAGATCGTTCCGACTCCCACTTGAGCTTGTTTAGCTATTTCAGAAATAGTCGTCTGTTGATAGCCTTTATTAGAAAAGAAATCACTCGCTACTTCAATAATCTTTTTTTGATTTTCGATCTTCCTTTGCTCTCTAAGATTTACCATCTTTTAACCTCCTTGCACATATGAATGCATTCATAATTGAATTCGCAAAAAATGAACGTATTCATATATGAACACGTTCATTTTAAATTTACATTTATTTATTGTCAAGAACTACTCTTGATGGACTAACAATCTAGATTTCATTAGACGTACAAAAAATACCTTAAAATAGATTGCTTTCTAATAAAAAGCACTACCCTTTAAGAAAGGAATAGCGCTGTTAACATTCTTTTTGAAAAATAGTATTGCGATTTTTTTAAAAAGAGTACATTCTTCAAAATGAATTTATTTGTTACACAGTATACGTCTACTATGTAATAAAAGAGTTACCCACAATCTGACGAAATTTTAGTTTACAAAAAAACAGAGACCATTATCTGTTCTCTGCATCCTTACTATTCAACTCTATCCTCGCGACCGCCTCGCAATGCGTCGTCTGCGGGAACATGTCTACTGGCTGCACTTCTAGCGTCTTGAACCCGCCATCCTCTAAAATCCTTAAATCCCTCGCCAGTGTGGATGGATTACAGCTCACATACACCACACGCTTTGGCTTCATTTCAATAATGGTTTGAAGCAGGGCTTCGTCACAGCCTTTGCGCGGCGGATCGACGACGATGACGTCTGGGGTGATTCCTTGCTCTTTCCATTTTGGAATGACGACTTCGGATTCTCCGACGGCGAACTCGGCGTTATCGAGGCCATTCAGTTCAGCATTTCGTTTCGCGTCTTCAATGGCTTCCGGCACGATTTCCACACCGTATACCTTTTTCGCTTTTTGCGCCAGGAAAAGAGAAATCGTCCCGATGCCGCAATAGGCATCAATTACGGTTTCGTCTCCTGTCAGCTCCGCATATTTCAGCGCCTGATCATACAGGACCTTTGTTTGCTCTGGGTTGATCTGGTAGAACGAACGGGCCGAGATGGCGAATTGGATGTCACCGATATAATCGTAGATGTATTCCGAGCCCCAGAGGACCTTCGTTTCATTGCCAAAAATAACGTTGGTTTTCTTCGTGTTAACGTTTTGCACTACCGACTTGAGCTGCGGCAGAGCGTTCACGATGTCTTCCACGATTTTTTTGCGGTTCGGCAGATCTTTTCCGTTGGTCACGAGGACTATCATAAGCTCGTTCGTTGTTTTTCCGAAACGGGCAATCACATGGCGGACCATGCCTTTATGGCGTTGTTCGTCATACGGCGTGATGCCATATTTGTTCAGGATCTCTTTGACCACCTGGATCGCTTCATCCGCGGTATCCCCTGTGATAATGCAGGTGTCCATTTCCACAATTTCATGACTGCGCTTTTGGTAGAACCCTGTGATGAGACGGCCTTCACGTTCACCAACTGGCACCTGGGCTTTGTTTCGGTAGCGCCACGGCTCGTCTCCCATGCCAAGTGTCGGGAGCACCGGCACGTTTTCGATCTTGCCGATGCGCTGAAGTACGTCTTTCACCTGCTTGCGCTTGAACTCGAGCTGTCCCGGATAGGACAGGTGCTGAATCTGGCAGCCGCCGCAGCCCTTTTTATAAACCGGGCATGGCGGGTCCACCCTGTCCGGACTCTCTTCTATCACTTCCATCAACCGGCCGAAGCCGTAACCTTTTTTCACACCGACCACCTTGACCATCGCACGCTCGCCCGGCAGGCCGTTTGGAACAAACATCGGAAATCCTTCTACCTTCGCCACACCGGAACCGTCATGGGTCAGGTCGGAGAATTCCACTTCATAGATTTCATTTTTTGAGACCGGCGCATTCGCCTTTGCCATTGTACATCGTTCCTTTTCCTTCAGTTCTTTCCTGATTGTAGCATACCTGGCTCTTCTTAAACGATCGTTTAAATGAAACGTTTGTTTAACTTACTCTCAAGTATACCCTTATGCCAAGTACCGTAACGGGCAAAAAGAAAAGATGAGACCCTCTTATAGAGTCCCATCCTCTGCAATTTGAACGCGTTCTTTTGGCACGAGCATCTGGAAGTGATGGCGAAGGTTAACGAATTCGCCCGGCAGAAGTCCGCCGAATTCACCATCCAGGTTAAGCTGCATTTTATCGGTTGGCCGAACCTTGACCCGGTTCGCTTTTGTGTAGATGACATGGTCGTCATTCACGTGCTCACCGCGCAGGGCAAGGGTTGCAATACGAACAAATTCAGCCAGGTTCGTTTTCTTCAAAATGATAAGATCAAACATACCGTCATTGAACTCCGACGTTGGCGCAAGTTTTTCAAAACCGCCGATGGAGTTTGTGTTAGCCACGAGAAACAGCATGATTTCACCCTGAAACAGCTTGCCGTCATATTCGATCTCAGCGTAGGTCGGACGGATGGATGGCAGCATCTCGATCCCTTTTAAGAAATACGCGAGCTGCCCGATCATCGTCTTCAGCCTGCTTGGCACTTCATACGTGAGCTCGGTAATGCGGCCGCCGCCGGCGATGTTGATAAAAAACTTATCATTCACTTTTCCGATATCCACAGGAATTTCCGCACCCTGGCAGAGAACGTCGCATGCGCCCTCAATCGTACGCGGAACACCCAGCGCACGGGCAAAGTCATTCGTCGTTCCAGCCGGAATAATGCCCAGCTTCGGACGCTCTTCCAGGTCCGCAAGACCGTTGACCACTTCATAGATGGTTCCGTCACCGCCAGCGGCAATGACAAGGTCGAATCCACGCTCACCGGCAAGCCTGGCCGCTTTTGTGGCAGAGCCTTCCTCGGGTGTCGTGGCATGGGTGGACGTTTCATAGCCTGCGATCTCCAAACGTTCTAAAATATACGGAAGCTGTTTTTTGATCGCTTCTCTTCCGGATGTGGGATTGTATATAAGTCGAGCACGTTTCATAGTTTCACCTGATTTGTTTTTTTCTAATGGTTTGTTTATTAACATGATATGCCTGAACCAGAAAAAACAGCCCATACTTGGACTGCTTAATACCATCTCTTATTATAGTGATTCCCCTTCAAAAAAGCAAAACCGAAAATAGGAAATATTTATGAAATAACTTTCAGCCCAATAGCTGCAGCAACGACCATCGCCATGAATAAAATCCGCTTCCAGTCCCGGGATTCTCCATAGAGAAACATGCCGACGAGCACTCCGCCAACTGTGCCGATCCCTGTCCAGACCGCATAGGCCGTTCCCATGGACAGACTTTGCATCGCCATTGAAAGAAACGAGAAACTGCACACGAATCCGAGGATAAGAACAAGGATGGACACGACGTTTTTCTTCTTGGCGATCCGGTTCATACCAATTACGCCCAGCACTTCAAACGATCCGGCAATAATGACATAGAGCCAGCCCATTACACTTCACTCCCTTTTGCTTCAGGTTCTCCGGTGACGGCTTTTAAGCCCATCACTCCCACAAGCAACAGCGCGATCAGTGAAACCTTCGCCCAGCTGAACGGCACGCCAAAGAACAGCATTTCTGCCAGCACGGTTCCCGCTGTCCCGAGACCGGTAAATACGGCATAAACCGTTCCGACCGGCAATTTATTTAAACAGGGAATCAATAGAAAGAAGCTGACAACGATCACAAGACCAGTTGCCGTCCACTCCAGCGGTGTGTCGGCATGCTTCAGTCCGCTGACCCAGAGCACTTCAAGCAATCCTCCCATTATCACCAAAAACCAATATCGATTCATTTTCCTTCACCTCTTAGTTGAATAACGCACGTTCATACATATACCACGACGACCGCAGCCGCTCTTCAGCCCGGTCGTTTCCGCCGTACAGCATCTCGACAAACACACCGTCTAAAAGCGCAATATACGCTTTTGCGGCCCGTTTGATGTCCAGGTTTTGCATTTTGGGATGCTGTGCCTTCGCTTCCACAAACTCCTGAAGCAGTAAGTCTTCCATCTGATCCAGATAGCGGTATACGTATTCAATGATCTGCTGCTGCAAATGTTCGGGCGGAAAAAATGACGTCCGGAGCCAGAACTTGGCCCGTTCATCTTGTTCGTAGCTTTCCTTTTGCAGCTTCAGGTAACCATACAGCCTTTCCTTAAAGGATTGGCCGCCCTTTTTTATATAATCGACCGCCTGCTCCCACTCGTTCTGGACTGCCTCTTCCGTTACCGCCAAAAACAATTCATCCTTGTTTTTAAAATGAGCATAGATGGAGGGTTTCTTGATTCCCACATCGGCCGCAATCATGGCGAGCGATGCCCCGCTGTATCCGTGATTGGCAAAATGAGTGAGCGCCACGGCTTTAATTTTATCTGCTGTCACATTTAGCACCTACCTACCGTTCGTTAGGTAAAATTTTCTCACAAACCTTCATTGGTGTCAAAGGAATCGGCTTCAGGAAGGTTTTAACAAAATAAGATAGAACATAAAGAAGGGAACTTAGTAAAGGAGAGAAAAATAATGACCACTATACATCTTACCTATCGTTTTTCCAACCGCTATGACTTTCCGCAGCTGACGGAGCTTGAAAACCTGGTATGGAACACAGAGAACACACCGGCCGAGATTCGCTACACCTCCACCGAAGAATATGCGCAGCACTGTCCGGAAGGCAGCCAGCTACTGGCGCTATCCGGTGACCGGGTGTGCGGGGCTTTTTCCTACCGCATCCCCACGCACCTTGAAAGCAACCAGCATGTCGCGGAGCTGGCTCTTGCCATCCACCCGGACTTTCAGGGTCAAGGCGTGGCCCTGGCACTCATGAAGGAAGGTGAAGAATGGATGAAACGCCTTGGCAAATCCAAGCTTTCGCTTCGGGTCATGGCTACCAACCCACGAGCGATCCGTTTTTATGAAAAATGCGGATTTATCCGTCAGGGAGTACTGGTGAACGAATTTCGCATTAACGGACAATATGTGGATGACGTCATGATGTATAAAATGCTCGATGACTAGGGCAGAACTGAATGTACAGCCGCCTGGTAGAGAAAAGAGTCTGTTTCTGAAGCTGCTCTGGCTGTATCCTGTTGTGTTTCTTATTCATGATGCCGAGGAAATTTTATCGATTAATCCGTTTCTGAACGTTCATAAAAACGAGGCTCCTTTCAACAGGCTGCCGGTCGAGCGCATTACTACGGGAACGTTTGCGGTCAGTGTGGGATTGATTTTCCTTGTGATTTTGGCGCTGTGCTTATATATCAGCAAAAACACAGGGGAACGACGGCCCGTTTTCCGACTGCTCGCTGCCGTACTGTTTATGAATGGAATCACCCATGTGCTGCAGGCGATTTATTTTACCGGGTACACACCCGGTGTGGTAACTTCAGTGCTTTTGATTTTTCCATATGCCTATTTCGTCTGGAAAAAAGATTCCGTAAAGGGCCGGATACTCGCGAAGTATCTCCTGGCGGGTTTTGTCGTTCAGATTCCGCTCGCGCTTGGTGCCGTCATTGCCGGCACGCTGCTTTTCCAATCGTGAACAATTTGCGGATGTTGAAGGCTTCCCCTTGTTTTAACAATAGGTAACCGATACTATTAATAGGTGAAAAGGCACTTATTTGGTTTTTTTGAAAAGGAGGAAATTTCGTTGTTCAATATTTTGTTGCAATCGCATTCCGGCTCATGGGCAATTCTGGTCATCTTATTTTTGATTACATATTTCACACGACAAAAGATCACACTCATGCTGCAGCGCCTCTTTTACCTCATCATGATCGTGACCGGCGTGGGGATGCTCGTACAGCTTCACTTCCCGCTTCATTACGTGTTAAAAGGAATCCTCGCCATTGTGCTGATCGGCGTCATGGAAATGATGGTTGCCCGCAAACGCAAAGGCAATCCGATGGCAGCGATGTGGATCGTCCTCATCATCCTGCTCGCGCTCGTTCTATTGCTTGCCTATAACGTTATTGGATAATCACAAAAAAATCCGGCTTCCTCTTACAGAGGGCCGGATTTTTGTTTGTAACTAAGCTTATCTTTTCAATTTTGTGATTTAATTATACCATCCCATCTTTTTGCATCCGACATATGAATGCCAAACTGATCCAATGCCCGGTATACAATATGATTCACTACATCATCAATGGTTTCTGGATGGTTATAAAATGCAGGCATTGGCGGGAAAATGATCGTTCCCATACGTGATAGGGACAGCATATTTTCAAGATGAATATCATTCAGAGGAGTCTCACGCGTTAACAGTAACAGCTTTTTTCGCTCCTTTAAAATGACGTCCGCTGCGCGTGTCACCAGGTTATCTGCCAGCCCCATACGGATTGACGCTAATGTTTTCATACTGCAAGGCGCCACAATCATCCCATCTACTTGAAAGGAGCCACTGGAAATTTTGGCTCCCAGATCTTTATATGAATACGTATAATCCGCCAGCTTCTCCACTTCCTGCGATGTATACGGCGTTTCTACCTTGATTGTCGCAGCTGCCCATGAAGACATAACCAAATGCGTTTCGACTTCTGTATCTTTAAGAAGCTCCAAGAGCCGGATTCCAAAAATGGCTCCTGTCGCTCCGGACATTCCCACAATTAACTTCATCTATAGTTCTCCTTCTTCTATTAGCGAGTCTATATATACCTTATCATGATCATTATACACACAGGCTTATTATAGTCATAATTGCGGGCAAATGACACCCCGTTTTAAAATGCAAAAAAGAGCGCATGCAGCGCCCTTTTTTAAAATTCAATCTGAAATCGGAAATTTACTGGCCAAGCCGTCATTAAACATATCTTATGGTCAAATTCCCAATGAAATTCCGAGTCGCTCCATTTTGAACACGAACGGTTTGTCCATTAGAAGGAACCGTAGTTTTAAATACATAATTAATGCGCTGATTAGGAAGTCCTCTCGTAACTGTTGGTCGTGGTCTCAATTGGAAAGTTGTAGTGTTAATCGTATAATCTGAGTACGTAATCGTTCTCAGAGATTGGAGATTTGTGCTTGAAGCACGTTCGTCCAGAATGCAGTGCCTTCTTTGGCCCGTCCAATAAAGATATCTTCCATTCCTGATGAACCATTGGTTTCCTTGTCTGTACCTAATACCCACGCATTCCCCGGGATAAATGATAGTAGGATTATTAGAATGGGGTGTATTTGGACAAGGTCCGGCATTCGGTATTAATCTCACATCCAGAAGACGGCTTCTTCTGAACCAAAGATACTGCTGGTTGACCTGTCCTGTAGTCCTGTTGATCGCCCAGTGACTAATAAGGATTCCGTCATAGGCACCTAAATTTGTATTAGAAATATTTCTTCTTACATTTAACGTATTCCCACTTCTGCTGACCACACCGCCAATAAACCTGCCATTATGAACACAATGACCTCCTGCACAATCAGCACCTTGGGAAGCTCTGTAGAGAACACCAACACATGAACCATTTTGAATGATTGCCAATCAAATCTTACCTCTTTTCTTCCTTTTTAACCCCTGAATTAACGGATTATAGAATGACTGCCGAGCCTGTTTTAAAGAATGACAGATTTGATTTATAGTATGTGAAGGAACTTATGTGAGTGAGGGCTTGTCACAAAAGAGGCTATAAGGGGAGCAATCATTCTTCGAAGGCGGCTCATATTATGTAAAAGCGGATTTTGGTATGTGTAATTCTAATAGGGGGGAAGTTTTTATTTCGGAGGGTAACAATTAAAGGGGTGGTTAGATAGATTACTGGGGCAATGTGCGTTATAAAAAAAACCATTCCAGTTAGGAGGACTTATTCGCTATTCTGTTTCTTTGCGGGACGTCTTCACTAATTTTTCCGATTGGTGGTGAAAAAGTTCACTTTTTAGATACAAAAAAAGGCATATATGCCCCTCATTGTCCTTTGAACTTTCTCATATTGGTTAATAAGGATTGAAACCTTTCATCTTCAAACACTTTCTCTCGACCGTTTTCAGGAATCTTCACATACTCATCTGTTATAATATCGTATAGCTTGTCCTCTTCATGGTCGAAGAAAAGCGTGTATAGAAGAAAATCTTTAATGTTCCCCGTCACAAGGATGCCGTCATTAAGATAAGTATGGATGAAATTCTCGCGTCTGATGACCTCAAATAATCCATTTTTCGCCCTTGAGGAACAATTAATCTGCCAAATTTACTTCGGGCATAATTACTAAAATCCCTAAGTTGGTACTCCAAGTCGACTGGAATTTCTGTTTCTTCTTTCTCAATGATTGAAAGCAGCCTATCAATGGGTTTATTTTCCTTCTTCATCTAATGTATGGGATTGAATCTTTAGCTCCTGTTCGACTTCATAACTGATCAATATCTCTGAACATTGGTTGTTTGCGTCCTCAAGTATTCTGTTCCACCTTGTTTGTACGCTCTCTTTAGCGCTTGTTCATCGTTTTCTACTTCCCCGTCCTCCATCTTCTTTACGATGTACGACCTATACCTAAAACAATTGGTATCGGGCATGTAAATTGGTATGCTTTTCTCCACCATCCGATTCTCCCCAAAATTTGATTAGATTTCTTCGTCAGCGATTTCCTCATTAATCATTTCTTTAGCAAGTCGAGCCACTTCTTTTGTTCTCTCGAATTTTTCTTGCCTTTTAGTTATGAATTCCATAAAGTTCGGCAGGTCACTGAATTGTTCTGTCTCTACATGCCAAGTTCCATTTTCGCTGGTTTGATACCCTTTGTATTTTTTATTGGCGCAGTGCCGTCTTACAATTTGCTGTGATTTACCTGTCAGAGCTGCAACCTCTCTGACATTAAGGTACTTAGGAACATTGAAATATTCGGATATCGATTGGATCTCATCTTTTTCAAGTCTTTGAGAGTACAATTCAATCTCTTTGTCTAGCTCTTGCTTCAGCTTAAGCATTTTCAAATAAGCCCTTGCAGCTTCGGATTTGACCATTTGCTTTTCCTTCTCCTCGAGCTGTACTTGGTCTAGTACATGACTCATATTAATCACCATCCTTACCACCACCTTACCACAAAATAGAAACTTTCGAAACATTTTAATAGCAACTTTCGCAACCTTTGTAACCATTCTATTCATCGGCGCGGATTTTAAACCTCCCTATAAAAAAGAGACGGTCAGGAACGTGTCCTGCCGCCTTCTTTTATTGGCTGAAATCGAAACTTTACTGGCCATCCTTCCTCTATTTGGAATCCAGTCGCTCCCCATTAGAGGCGATCACATCTTTATACCAGAAGAATGACTTCTTCCTTTTCCGTTCAAGGGTGCCGCTGCCGTCGTCCTGCTTGTCGACGTAAATCATTCCGTACCGCTTGGAAAACTCGCCGGAGGACGCACTCACCAGGTCGATGCAGCCCCAGCTCGTGTAGCCCATAACCTCGGCACCGTCTTCAATTGCTTCCCCCATCGCTTTGATGTGTTCCCGCAGGTAGTCGATGCGGTAGTCATCTTGGATGGAGCCGTCTTCTTCCACCTTGTCATAGGCACCCAAGCCGTTTTCCACAACGAACAGAGGAACCTGATAGCGGTCATAGAGTTTGTTCAGACTGATGCGAAGTCCTTCAGGGTCGATCTCCCATCCCCAGTCACTCGCTTTCAGGAATGGATTTTTCACGCCGCCAATGATGTTTCCTTCTGATGATTCCCCTCCGGTCTTCTCCTTCTTTTCCGTGCGGGACATGTAATAGCTGAAACCAATATAGTCCACGGTCCCTTCTTTTATGAGCTCAAGGTCGCCTTCCTGGATGTCCAGCTCGATGCCGTGATCTTTAAAATAACGCTTCATGTAGGAGGGATATTCCCCGCGTACCTGAACGTCTGCACAGAAGTAGTTAAACAAACGCTCTTCCTCATAGGCATACATCACATTTTCCGGGTTGCTGTCATAGGAATAGACCGGTGCAAATAGGATCATGTTGCCGATTTTGGCTTCCGGAATGATTTCGTGGCAGGCTTTAACCGCAATTGCGCTCGCCACAAACTGATGATGAAACGCCTGGAATGTCGGCAGGTATTTGTCCTCTTCCTTTTGGATCGCGAAACCAAGTCCCTGGATCGGCATGAACAGACCGCTGTTGATCTCGTTAAACGTCATCCAGTACTTCACTTTATTTTTATAACGGTTGAAAATTTCATTTACGTACCGCTCAAAGAAAGTGACGACTTGCCGGTTTCTCCAGCCGCCGTATTCAGTTACGAGATGAAGCGGCATCTCATAATGCGAGATGGTGACAACGGGTTCAATTCCATGCTTATGAAGCTCATCAAACACACGGTCATAGAACGCCAATCCTTCCTCATTAGGCTCAAACTCATTACCGTTTGGAAAAATGCGGGTCCAGGCAATCGACAGACGGAATACCTTGAAACCCATCTCGGCAAACAGCGCAATATCTTCCTTATAACGATGATAAAAATCAATCGCCTCATGGTTCGGATAGCTGTATTTAACCTGATGAACCTTAAAATCAAAACCGGGATTAAGCAAAATATCATACCGTTCTTTTCCGCCCGGAAGAACGTCCGCAATATTTAACCCTTTTCCGCCTTCACCAAAACCGCCTTCAATCTGATTGGCAGCTGTTGCTCCTCCCCATAAAAAACCTTCACGAAACGTGTATGTTTTCAAATGGATGACCTCCGTATCTATGGTTAACACTTGTTATGATGTGTTTTTTGCAGTCTTCAATACGCTTTATTAAAATCGTAACGTGATACGGCATGAAAATAAACGGGTGTTGGCTATTTGGTTTTGTTTCACATGGAGAGTCACTTGTGACCAGAATGTCACACAGTGTTACATAAGAAGCTATTGTGGTAGGATGTGGATAAAGGACATAAGGAGATTGGAAGCCATGTTATTTTCAAATGAAATGATTGCTTCGTTTAATGAGCTGGAAATGGCTCTGTATAACTATATTCCTCAGCACAGCGAAAAAGTGGTGTATATGCGAATCCGTGAGCTCGCGGATGAAACGCATGTCTCAACCGCCACTATTCTGCGCTTTTGCAAAAAATTAAACTGTGCGGGTTTTTCCGAGTTCAAAGTTAAGCTAAAAATGGAGTTGGACCAGACGAAAGCAACGAGGATCAATTGTCCCCAGCAATCCGTCGTGGAGTTTTTCGAGCGCACATTAAAGGGAGATCTCGATGAGAAAATAAAAGAGGCGGCAGAACTCGTGCTCGAGGCAGCTAATGTGATATTCATCGGAATCGGAAGTTCGGGAATTCTTGCCGAATACGGTGCACGCTACTTCTCCAGCCTGGGGAAATTTTCACTATACATCAAGGATCCCCACTTTCCCATTCATTCGAAGCTTACAGCTAACAGTGTAGCCATCGCCCTTTCCGTTTCTGGAGAGAACCCGTTTACGGTCACTCATCTTCACCAGTTGAAGCAAGAAGGCAGCAAAATCATCAGTATTACCAATCAAAAGCTCTCAACCGTGGCCAAACTCTCAGACCTCAACATTCCGTATTATGTCACCGAGGAATTTGTGGAGCAGTCCAATGTCACTACACAAGTGCCGGTAATCTATATCCTTGAATCGATCGCCCGCAAAATCCATAAACAGATCACATAAAGACAGCCTTACAAACCTTGCAAATGTGAAGTGCTGTTTGCAAATTTAATAATCTTCTTGTCTCGGTAATAATCAAGAAAGTGAATCCCCGTATAGTCCGTGTGAAACCATATATTATTTTCCATGGGCAAATCCAGAAAGCTTTCAATAATTTGAGTAATCATGCCGCCATGAGTAACTATCGCAATCCGGCCGAAATCCTCACTATTCCGGATATAGGATAAGACCTCTTGACCGCGCTTTCTGAATACCAATCTATTTTCCGTCTCCTGCATTTCAATTAGGTCGTCTAAATATTCCACCGAACACCCAGTGGTCTGAGATAACATTTTTGCCTGTCTTGCGCGTTTCAGCGTACTGCTCCATATTAATTCCGGAGGAAAATCGTTTAATACCCTTTGGGCCATTTTCTGTACTTGTAAGACTCCAAGTTCGGTTAAAGGTAAATCCGTGGAACCCTCATAATCCTCTTCTAAAAAGTCATCTTCAGCTTCCCCATGTCGAATTAATAGAATATGCATAAGAGGCCCTCCCTTTTCACCTACTAGTTTCTCTAACTATGGAAAGAAACCTTTTTTCACAGGCCCTAATCCAACGTCATAACAAACAACACCCTGTCGTGGTTTGGACCATCGTAATTCGAAAAGACGGATACACCATCCACTTCCTTGTCACCATGTTCAATATGAAATCCCATTTTCGTGTGATAAGCAATGGATGTCTTGTTGACCGGGGAAGTTACAGCACGAGCGACCTTCCTGCCATTCTTTTTTACCACCTTAAAAAATTCATGATAAAGTTGCTTTCCTACATTATTTTTACGATGCCGAGGATCTACTCCAACAAAATGGATGTATGCTGCATCCGGATAAGATTGAGACAAAAAACCGATCAAGAAACCGATGATCTTACCCTCTTTTTCAGCAATAAAACTGGTAGTGGTAAAATGGTCAAAGAATAGCTTAGGCAGCATATCGGACATTTGTCTACCACCCCACCATTCATTAATCAAAGGGGAAATCACGTAATAATCGGAACTTCTAACATTGAGTATTTCCACAACTCTACATCCTTTCTTTATAGGAATAAAACCATATGATCACGAGGAAAGAACCGCTCCTTATAAAGCAGTTCTTTTTCCCTTATCAATTTGCTTTCTTCTCCAGCAACATATCAACATGCGGAATGCCATCTTCCATATATACATCCGAAATCGTCTGGAATCCGAACGATCCATAAAACTTCTCCAGATAGTGTTGCCCCTGAATTTTGATCGTATCTTCCTTCAGTTCGTTCAATGTAAAATCAATGCCTCTTAGCAGAAGTTCCTGTGCAAGCCCCTGTCCTCTGTACTCTTTTTTAACGATGACTCGACCGAGAGAAGCTTCTTGGTAGGAAACACCCGCCGGCAAAATCCTCAAATAGGCGGCAATATCGCCATCCACTTCTTTATACAAATGATAGGAAGACAGATCTTTGCCATCTACTTCAAGGTAAGGACAGTTTTGCTCGACAACAAAGATTTCCGTCCGCTCTTTTAAAATGCTGTACAATTCACGGGTCGTTAACTCATCAAATGTTTTTAGTTTCCAGCTCATGATGCGTCTCCTTTATTGATTAATTAGTGAGGTTCCGAGATAAATGGCCGTCCCCCACATAACGAGGGCAGAGATTTTGTTCAGCAGCGCCATGACTCTCCCCGACTTGTCGATCTTCCCGAGCGCATTTCCGGCAATGCCGAGCCCCAAGAACCACAGCCAGGAAACCACGATACAGGACAGGCCGAACGCCAATTTTGCGGTTCCTCCATAGTTTAAAGAGCTTGTTCCGATTACGCCTACCGTGTCCAGAATCGCGTGCGGATTCAGCAGGGATACCGAGAGCGCGAAGGCCATTTGCTTTTTCGGTGTCAGTACGTTGATTTCCTCATCCTTCACCGGCCGTGGGTTGCTTCGCCATGTCACAACTCCCATATAGAGTAAAAAAAGGATTCCAAGGATGAACAAAACGGTTTTGATCCAAAAGGAACCGAGAACAACAACCGAAACCCCCGCAACAGCCAACGTGATCAATAGGGTATCACAAACAGAAGCTGTCAAAATGACCGGCAGCACCCGGCTAAATCTGGGCTGAACCGCCCCTTGGTTGAATACAAATATATTTTGCACGCCGAGCGGCAGAATGAGGCCAAATGCCAAAATAAAGCCATGAAGTGCTGCCTGTAACATTGCTCTCCTCCTAAAATAAGGTTACCTTTACTTTATAGGAAGTGGAGGCATTCGTCTCCAACCAATTGGAACGGTTTAGAACCAACCAATTTGCAACACACGACAAGGAGAAGTTAAACATGAGGGAAACACGCTGGCTGCCGGTGAAAGAATCGGGGACTCCCCTTCATCAGCAGATCTATGATCATATCAAACAAAAAATCGAAAACGGCGAGTGGTCCGTCGGTACCCGAATTCCGACACAAAGAGTACTCGCTGCCCAATTCAAGGTGAACCGGAGCACAATCGTCTATGCGCTGGATGAACTGACCGCCGACGGTCTGATCGAATCCAAAGTCGGAAAAGGGACCTTCGTCATCAACAACACGTGGAGTTTGCTCGCCTCTGCCCCACCACCCGATTGGAACAGCTATGTTAAATCCGGAGCGTATCAGCCGAACATCCAGACCATCCAGGATATCAACCAGGCGGAAGCAAATCCCCATATGATCCGGCTCGGCACCGGGGAATTGTCTCCTGACTTATTACCTGTTGAGCAGACAAAAGCCCTCTTTCAGAAAGAATCCACTTCTCCTTTTTCCATGGGATATCCGGAGCCAAAAGGCGATCCTTATTTAAGGCAATTAGTGAGTGAGTATTTAAGGAATAAGGGCATTGAAGTTTCACCATCATCCATCTTAATTGTATCCGGCGGACTTCAGGGACTGCAGCTGATTTCGTTAGGTTTGCTGCACCGAGGCTCCACCATTTTTCATGAAAACCCTTCGTATCTGAATTCTGTCCACGTCTTCCAGTCGGCGGGCATGAACCTGCATGGCATACCGGTGGATCATCAGGGAATGGTGAGCAGTTCAATCTCCCGGCTGAAAAAGATGTACAATGGGGCGCTGCTTTACACCACTCCTTCTTTTCATAATCCCACAGGAGTTCTGATGTCTGAAACCCGGCGAAACGAAGTGCTGAACATCTGTACGAGTGAAAAGCTGCCGATCATTGAGGATGATGTGTACGGAGATTTATATTTTGAAGAACCGCCACCCCCGCCGCTAAAATCGAAAGACAGTCAGGGACTGGTTGTATATATGGGCAGCATGTCCAAAACCTTGGGGCCAGGTCTTCGAATCGGATGGGTGGTCGGACCGGAGCCCGTAATTAACCGGCTGGCTGATATCAAAATGCAGACCGATTACGGTTCCTCCTCCCTCTCGCAATATGCGGTATCCCAGTGGCTCGCGAGCGGGCAGTATGAAGGCTACATCAAAGACATCCGCCAAAAACTGAAAAACCGACGGGATTTTACGCTCGAGATTTTAAACTTCCATTTCAAGGACATCGCCACCTGGACGGTTCCAACGGGAGGGTTCTTTATATGGCTGAGGCTGACGGCAAGCCTCTCAACGGAAAAACTATTTAAAAAGGCCCTGCAGGGGGGCATTTTGCTGAACCCCGGAAATGTGTATGACCGAAGTGACCAGCAGCACCTTCGCCTGTCGTATGCCTATGCTTCTCTTCCCCAATTGGAAAAGGGATTGGTGCGGGTGGCGGAGATGATCAAAGAAGGATAGGGAGCGATTGAATGATTCATGATTTAAAAGGTAAGCCTGAAATGGGGCCTGTTGTAGGAATGCTTTACGCCATGGTAGAGGGCAACTATCAACGGTTAACGTCCATTGTTGCCGGAATGACCCAGGAAGAACTGAATTACAAAGGACCAAAAAACGAGTATAACAGTACAGCCCAACTGCTAAAACATTTGGCTTATGTTGACCTGAACTGGATTTTTAGAATAAAGGGTGAAGCTATTCCATTGGAACTCGAAGAGCACTATGGACCTATGCTGGACGAGAACCGCCAATTGCCGCAAGTAAAAGGCATTGCCCTTGATGTACTAATTCGTAATTATGATGATGTAATGGCTATGATGAAATCCTTATGCTATGAGCTGACAGACAAAGGATTAACTCAAAGGGTTGAGTATGAAAATGCCAACGAAGCCACGATTAAATGGGGTATTTGGCACATTGCAGATCATAGCAGATATCATCAGGCACATATTAACCAATTGCGGAAATGGTTTAAAGAGAGTAGTAGGGTAAAATAAAAGGATTGCGGCTGCAATCCTTTTATCGTTTCTTTTACTTTAAGTTAAACATACCTTTTCCTGTGTTCATGTCTATTGGCAGCGAGGAATGTTCATGGGTGATTAACCAAGAGTCCTTTTCTTTTCGTAAGCCGAAGGTAAAGCGATTGGTGATTTGACGAAGCTTCTCTCCTGACTCCTCCTGGTGAGCCGCAAAAGTAACCGTACAATGGATGAATGCTAGATTAGAATTTTCCTCCACAACCAGATCGTTAAAATCAACGTTGAGGTAAACTCCATCAGCTGCTAAACCATTGAACCACTCGGTGACGCTTTCTTTCCATGGAGCAATCCCTCTGCTCTCCCATTTTCCCCAGCAATCATAAATAAGAACGTCTGGATCATAGCTGGATAGAAACCTCTCCACATCTTTTTCATAAACCGCCGATTTGTAATTGTCGAGAACGTCCTGAACAACACTCATACTCACTGTCATACATTCATCTCCTAAAAAGGCTATATTTATGTAATACTTTCGATATACTATCCTATAATCCTTTTGCCTATTGTTGACCTGTAGGCATCCTGTAAATCTTTAGCGACCCGCCGTCCGGTCCAAAAACTTCCCCATGTTGGGACCATCCATATCGTTCATAATAATATTGAAGATCCGTCGCGAGATAAAGATGAGAATAACCCTTTCGGCGCGTTTCTTTAACGCCGTGTTCAAGAAGCTGTGCGCCTAATTCTTTTCCTCTATATTCTGGTGATACATATAAACAAGCCAGCCAAGGGGTTAAATCCTGGCGGCTGTTGAGATCATTCCGCAGTAAAGCAACTGTCCCGACGATCTGATCATCGACTAACCCTATGTAGAATCTCGGCAAATCTTCCTCCGTCTTGCAGGAATGTTTGATGCAGTCCTGATAAAAAACAAAATTATCTTGATTGCCCCACTGCCCCCAATACGTGTTGACTGCACGATCAAACAAGTCCATCCGTTTTTGGACGTTAACGATTTCCATGGAACCACCTCCCAGCCATTTACATTCTGGAAAGTTGTTCAAATCCCTGCCATTTTCTCCTTTTGCAATTCAAGCGAAAATGCTATACGTTATGAATAGCTATTTACATAACAGGAAAGGGCGAAGCATCATTGAACGCGAAAAGAATTACAACAAATCAAGAGTTGGAGCAGGCATTCTCCATCCGAAAAAAGGTGTTTGTTGAAGAACAATGTGTTCCGTTGACGGACGAGTTTGATGAGTTTGACCAGTTGGACGGCCGCTGCGAGCATATCCTGGCTTACTATGAAGACCAGCCGGCAGGTACGGGACGCATCCGGTGGGTAGAAGGCGTCGGAAAGCTCGAGAGAATCTGCATTCTGGAATCCTTCCGTAAATTTGGACTAGGAAAAGTCATCATTAAGGCATTGGAAGATATCGCAGCTGAACAAGGATCCAGCCGGGTCAAGCTGCACGGCCAAACACAGGCCGAGGGCTTTTACCACAAACTCGGCTATCAGACGTCTTCTGATGTTTTTATGGAAGACGGCATTCCCCATCTTTTGATGACAAAGGAATTGATTTCAGGAGGTTCATTTGAGGGATAGAGGTTAATTGAAAGGAGGAAATGTATTGTGAGTGAGAAAGAAAAGATTATTTATGAACGCGGAACTGAGGAACTGAAATTAAAAACGACGGTTGCTCAAAAACTGGTACGGGAATTGAATCATTGTAACATCGAAGACGAGGAAAAGAAAGACGAAATCATAAGGGAATTGTTTGGCAGTGTCGGCGAGAAACCCAGCCTTGAAGCTAATTTTCAATGTGACCTTGGCTACAATATTCACGTTGGTGACCACTTCTATGCCGGTTATAACTGTACCATTCTAGATATGGCAGAAGTCAGAGTTGGCGACAACTGCATGATTGGTCCCAATGTGGGAATTTATACAGCAGGTCATTCCATAACACCCAAGGATCGGAACAAGACCGGCTTTGCCATTCCCATTACCATAGGGAATGATGTATGGATTGGCGGAAGCTGTGTGATCCTGGCTGGAGTGACGATTGGTGACCATTCCGTTGTGGCAGCAGGTTCTGTTGTGACAAAAGATGTTCGCCCAGATACGGTTGTAGCTGGTAATCCGGCAAGAGTAATTAAATCTATATAACAAAAAAGGCAGCGAAACGGCTGCCCTTTCCTTTAGTTTATTCACATTGAAATTCTTCTCTCAACAATCCCATCACGACAGTATCGTAATATTTCCCGTCAATATAGGAATGGTTCCTCAAGCGCCCTTCCACTTCAAAACCGCACTTCTCATAAGAGCGGATGGCTCTTGTGTTTCCGCTCCAGGTGTCCAGTTGAATGCGTTCCAAATTCATCGTTTGGAATAAGAAGCGGATCAGGATTTTCATCGCATCCGTCCCATATCCTTTGCCCCAGTATTCTTTGTGACCGACCCCGATCCCCACCGTGCAGCGCCTGGCAATCATGTTCAGTTCCCGGTAGCTAACGGATCCAATATGTTCCGGTATTTCTTCCAGAGTATAAATGGAAAACTCCCCAGTCTCCCGTTTATCCAATTTAATGATCGATTGCTCGTAGTCTGCTTCAATTTTTTCCATTGGCACATTGCTGAGGCGAAAGAAACCTGTACCTGCTTCGAACCTTGCCGTCTCCTCATCATTCCGCCAATCATAGGTTCGTTTATAATCGTCGAGTGACACCGGCCGCAGTTCGGCCTTTTGTCCAGTCATCATAAATAACATCCCGTCCTCTTAATTGTTTTTTACAAATGGTGATCGGGTCATAAACACAATACATGCGTACCATAAGCATCACATCCCTTCAGAAAAATAACTTTCCTATTTCTCATTCTAATTTCAGTAAAGATTCCCTGCTGTTTCTAAAAAGCGACTTCAAATTCATCCACTCTGACAGCTGTTCCGGTGATTTGGATTTCCATTCGGTCGGCCGTTTTCGTCACTTGCACCTTCACTCGGCCGTCCCTTTCGATTTCCTGTCCCTGTTCCACTAGCAGATGTAAAGGGCTTTCCGCTCTTTGATCTATGAAAGTTGCATAATAAGCTCCCATGACACCCGAAGCTGTTCCGGTCACAGGATCTTCAACCGTCCCGGAGTAAGGAGATGAAAAATGCCGGCCGTGCATGTCTGCGTCTGGATTAAAGGTCTCCAGGCAAAACGGGTGTACCGAGGCACGGGGCATTTCTTTTAAAATGGAAGGAAATCTTTCATTGTCCGGCTTCATTCTCTTGAATGCATCCAAGCGTTTGATCGGGACCAAAAGCGTCCAGTTCCCGGTGCTTCCGTATGTAACCGGCAGATTGGAGTCAATATCCTCACGTTCAATCCCCAGTGAATGGGCCAGCTCCTCGATCGAGCCGTTAAAATCCCTGAACTCAGGTGACGCTTGCTGCATCGTAATTGTAATGTCCTGCCCGTCAGAACTGAGTTGGAGCGCTAAAACACCCACATTCGTTTCCATCGCCAGATCGGTCTTGTCACCAAGCAGCCCCCTGGTTTTCAACGCAAAAAGAGTCGCCATCGTCGCATGGCCGCAAAGATCCGCTTCATGTCCCGGTGTAAAGAACCGCAGTTTCAAGTCTGCACTCTTTGAACGGACGGGAAAGGCGGTTTCGTTAAATCCTACTTTGTGTGCAATTTCCTGCATCTCTTCCTCAGTCAGCTCATCGCCGTTCAGTACAACGCCTGCCGGATTGCCTTTATATGGCACCTTGCTGAACGCTTCGTAATGATACACCTTAACTGTCTTCATGTTTTCGGTCCTCCTCTTAGTCCATAAACGAGCCGCAGGTCAAATTGGCAATGGTTCCGGTCATCGCACTGGCATGGTTGGAGGCCATCAAACAAGCAGCATTGGCTACTTCATTCAACTGTGGCAACCGCCCAAGTACTGTTCCGTCTTCCATATAGGCCTTCACGTTGGCTACATCACCGCTCCATGTTTCCGGGATGGCATCCGGCCGCAGACAAACAACACGCACACCCGCCGGGCCAACTTCTCCTGCCAGGCTGCGGGAAAATGCTTCTATCGCAGCACACGCGGTAGAGAAGCCTCCGGTCAAATGGTATCTGCGGTCGCGTCCTGACAGTACAGATGACGAAGAAGAAAGCGTCAAAATAACCCCGGATTTTTGCTGTACCATGTGGCGGGCCGCCGCTGTTCCTGTAAGGAAATGCGTTTTGATTCCTGTCAGAACAGGCACCGTAAAATCCTCCGCAGGCATATCCAGCAGCGGTGTCCCCTGCAGGTCGCCCCGAATCCATACGGCGTTAAATGAAATGTCAATCCGCCCTGCTTTTTGTACAACCTCATTCAAATGCTTCTCGATAGCCTCCTGATTCAGCGCATCAACTTGTGCCGCTTCAGCTGTTCCGCCTTCGCTTTTCATTTCTTCTGCCACTTTTTGAAGAGAACTGAGGGTTCGTCCGGCCAAAAATACTTGTGCTCCTTCCCTCGCAAAAGCCCTGGCAACCGCACGACCGATCGATCCGGCTGCCCCGTAAACCACTGCATTCTTGTTTTCGAGCAACATAATTAATCCTCCCGTTCAAACTTTTTCACATGAAGGTTAATCCTGATGTAATGAAGAAGAAAGCAAAGACAATAATGATGAAGAGATTGATAGGTGAAGTAAGGAAAGGAATCTCATGGGGTTAAAAGATCTAAGATTAGTATATCACTCCCGACAGGCTGCGGTAATGTGATGAAAGGTATTCTACGATTTCCATCGAACCTATACAGGAGGATACAAAAGGAGGCGGTAATATGTTAGTTGGCCACATCAAAGAACTGGTTCGCCATCCTGTGAAATCGTTCTTCGGCGAAAGCGTGCAGGAGACGCAGATCATGGATTATGGGTTGTATGGTGACCGCAGCCACGCCTTTTTGGATGAAACACGAAAGAACAAGTTTTTAACGATCACGCAATTTCCCGAGATGGTCCGGTACAAAGCAAGATTTTCAGGGGAAGGGTTCTTGGACCGCTATCCGAATGTCGAGATCACTACACCGGAGGGCAGGGTGACAGCGTGGGGAGATGAGAAGCTTATAAAGGAACTGGAAGAACGATCACAACGAAAGCTGTTACCCGTTTCCTATACTCCAACGCATGTCCCTTTAGGTCCGATTGAGGAAGAACATCTGCAATTGGTAACCGACGCTTCCCTGGACAAATTGAAGGAACTGGCTGGAAAACAGGAGGTAGAGCATCGGCGGTTTCGACCCAATCTATACCTATCACTAATAGAAAAAAATCCATTCGTTGAGGAAACCTGGTTTGGAAAACGAATGAAAATCGGAGACGACGTAGAAATTCAGTTACTGCGGCATTGTGAACGGTGTTCCATCATCACGTATCATCCTGAAAATGCCAAACGGGATGCTTCTTTACTAAAAACAGTAGCGAAAGAACGACAGAATCACTTTGGTGTTTATGCTTCTGTTATCAAAACTGGTAAAGTCCGTGTGGGTGATGGGGTTTATCTATTGGAGTTGTAAAGAGGGAATTTCTTAACCCTCCCTCTTTTACTCTGCTGTATTTTGAACTGATTTAAATTGATTCCATATCTGAGTGGAAATAAACATAATGAGAACAAAAGTTATGATATATAAAGCAACAGTTATTGAGGAGTGGCTTAAACTTTCACTCATAAAACTGTAGATTTCCACTAATGGCAAGTTGGCAAGCAACAGGGTAATCATATAACTCCCGTACTTAATGCCCGCTGTAGCGGATAAATAACAAACGGCATCACTTGGTGCAATCGGGCAGATGACACCCAAAATCAAAAATTTGACTTTATATTGTTCTACTAATCCTTTGATTTCAGGATTGGCATGATTTAAATAACGAGTAATAAATCCGAACGGAAACTTTTTTGCCACCATAAAAATCATACTTTCACTTAAAAGAATTCCTGTCATGGAAAGAACAAAAGCCTTAGTTGGATCAAATACGAAACCGCCAAGCACCATGAGCAAAACCCCCGGAAAGCAAACCGGTAGGCGAATCAACCAAAATAACAAAAATAAGATCTCTGCCTGATCGGAATATCTTTTTAGGACACCGGTGATATCATTTATGTTCAGGTAGATACCTCCTAATTTATTGATAGTAAGAATGGCAAGCAAAAGACAAATGAGCATCATTCCAATTTTTATGTTTTTCAAAGCAACTCCCTCCTACTTCTACTTTAGGAAAGAGACCTTAAGAAAAACTTAGGTTAATTCTTAACTTTTCTTAAGATTGGAAGTCTGACAAATAGAGTGAGCCGCTCCTTCTCTAATTCCGCATCTATTTGCCCTTGGTGAAGCTCAGTAATGGTTTTTGCGATCGCCAAACCGAGCCCTGAACTTGTTTCTTCATATCTTGACTTGTCTGTTCGGTAAAAACGTTCAAATAACCTTTCCATATCAGAAGGTTTGAGGTTTGCCGCTTTATTTTCAATAGAGAACAATACGCCTTCGTGATTTGTTTCAAGACGGACGTTGACCACCGAAGGCTTAATACTGTATTTCTTGGCATTTTCCAGGAGATTGTCAAATACACGTGCCATTTTTTCAACATCCACTGTCATCATGATGGATTCCTCAATATTCAACTCCAGGATCAATCCTTCTTTATCAAAAATGGATACATATTCTCCGCACATCTGTCTAATCATTGCGCTAAGGTCTACATCCGACTCGTTCAATTCTATATTCGTACTTGTAAGCCTCGTGTATTCAAACAGTTCATTAATCAAACTCATTAAGTTCATTGACTTGGAGTAAATGATTTCCGTATATTCGGATGCTTGTTCAGCGCTCTTATATTTTCCTTTTCTGAGCAAATCAACATAACCGGTGATTGACGTCAACGGTGTTCTTAAGTCATGCGAGACATTGGTGATCAGCTCGCTTTTTGTTTGCTCCAGTTGGCGCTCGTTCTTTAGCTTTTCCTTCAGACGATTGGACATTCCGTTAATATTGGCACTTAATTGTGCTAGTTCATCGTTTCCCCTGATTTCTATAACCGTTTCAAGGTTATCATCTGCCATAACATGGACTTTTTGGGTTATATGGTTAAGGTATCGAAGTTTCTTTCTAATCAAAAGTAAGAAAGAGATAACAAAACCTAAGACTGCCAACCCGACCATCGAAAGTGTAACCAGGTTATAACGCAACGGGGTGCTGTCTCCATTGATGTAATAATCCATCAACAACCTTGATAAAAGGGCTAGAATGATCAAGGAGATGATATAACTTAACGAGATTGCCAGAAGAAGTTTTACACTGAGTTTGTTCATTCTTCTCCATCTCATATTTTATATCCTACTCCCCAAACGGTTTTAATATAAATCGGATGTTTTGGATCGGCTTCAATTTTTTCTCGTATCTTTGTAATATGGACCATCACTGTATTGTCCGATTTGAAAGAATCTTCATTCCAGACCGCTTCATAAATTTTACTTACACTCATCACGATTCCTTTGTTGCGAGCAAGAAGCTCCAGGATATCGAATTCCTTGGGTGTCAGTCTTACTTCATTTCCTTGCACCCATACTTGACGAGTTTCTGTGCTGATTAACAAGCTGCCAATTTCTATTTCAGAAGTTGTAATGCCCCCTGTATTGTACTTGGTATATCTTCTGAGCTGAGACTTCACTCTTGCCATTAACTCCAAAGGATTGAAGGGCTTTGTTAAATAATCATCTGCTCCGGACGCAAGGCCTTGAATTTTATCCATATCTTCAGATTTTGCAGAGATCATGATGATCGGCATGTTTCTTTCTTCCCTTATTTTCATACAAGCCTGAATGCCATCCATTTCGGGCATCATAACATCCAAAAGTACTAAGTCATAGTGCTGCTTTTTCAACATTTTTAGAGCTTCCATTGCGCTTTCAGCTTTAACGGTGGTGAGCCCTTCATTATCCAAATAAATGGCAATTAAATTTCTGATTTTCTCATCATCGTCTACAATTAGGACTTTCCCTTCCATTTTCACACCTCATTTTTCACGCAACAAAACACATAGGCTGGTGGGAGGTTCCGAAGCTCCCTCGATACTTTTACCTTTGGAAAAAACGCTTCAATCATTCTTTTTTTCATGTTTGTATATTGAAACGTTATGAACTTCCCTTTATTACGCAAAGATTTTTGAACACCTTTTAAAATTTGATTGGACATTTCTTTTGGCAGGCTTGCGAATGGCAAACCTGATACTACAGCATCTGCATAGGGCAAGTGATAGTACTTCATATAATGATTTAAGTTTTCAGCAGATCCATGAACCACATAACAATTTTGAACATCTTGAAATTTTAATTTTAAATGCTCATAAAATGCCTCGTTGTATTCGATGACTAATATTATCGTTCCCTTTTTTCGTTTCTCAAGCAATTGATCGGTAAATACACCTGTTCCTGCTCCTAACTCAACAATATACGAAGAGGTAGAGAAATCTATATCTTTAACCATTTTAGCAGCTAAATATTTCGAACTTGGGAAGATCGCTCCAACGGTCCGAGGCTTAACAATATATTGTGAAACAAATGAAAAGTACACTGTAGCACACTCCACGGGTTTGACTTTATAATTAACCATAAATTTCAAACCTTAAGAATCCACTACAGAAAAGATTAAGATTTATTAAGATTTATTAAGATTGCCGATGTACATAGTTAAGAGCAAAAAAAATAGGAGCCTAATATGGCCCCTACTTGATTAAAAATCAAAGTTGTCCGGATCTGGTCCTACCCGCAGGTTTTCGTTCAACCCGTCAATTTGATTCATCTCTTCTGTTGTTAATTCAAAATCAAAGACTTGTGAGTTTTGAATAATGCGGTGTTCTTTTGTGGATTTCGGAATGGTGACTACCCCATTCTGAAGGTCCCATCTTAAAATCACTTGCGCCACGCTCTTTTGGTGGGCATCCGCAATTTCCTTCAGCACTGGATGATCCAGCAATTGTCCCTGCATAAGCGGAGACCACGCTTCCAGTTGAATGCCTTGAGACTTGCAGTACTCTTGAAGCTCTTTTTGGGTGAGTTTCGGATGATATTCCACCTGGTTGATCATCGGTTTGATCTCGGCATCCTTCATTAATTCTTGGAGATGGTGAATTTGAAAATTACTTACACCGATTGCTTTTACTTTGCCTTCTTTATAAAGCGTTTCAAGCGCTCTCCAGGCGTCCTTAAACTTGCCTTCCACCGGCCAGTGAATGAGGTACAGGTCTAAATATTCCAAGTTGAGCTTTCTCAAGCTTTCCTCGTACGCTGCGATTGTTTTTTCATATTCCAGTTCAGCGTTCCAAACCTTGGAGGTCACGAACAAATCCTCCCTGGAAAGTCCTGCTTCCGCAAGTCCTTCCTTGATCCCGGTTCCGACGCCTTCTTCATTTTCGTAAATCGCTGCAGTATCAATGCTGCGGTATCCGTTCTTGATGGCTGCTTTCACAGCATTCACAAGCTCCGGTCCTTCCTCCACTTTAAATACCCCAAGTCCGAACCAGGGCATTTTTACTCCATTATGCAAAGTGGTTGTATCCTGTAAATGATTGGCCACAATAATTCCTCCTATGCTTGAGCTTATCAAACAAGGTCTATTATTTCCCATAATGAAGGTATTGAGAAGTACGCACTTTTCAGTATCGTAGGCACCTAAAGGTTTTATGGGAACTTTTTAGTGCCTGTAGAAACAGCTTTAACAGGAAAATAGTTGCAGGTAATAAGAACCGGTTATAAAATGGAGTTACATACATAAAAAGGAAGTGTGCGAATGAAAAAAGTCAGCGCCGTTCTTTTAACCTGCGGGCTCGTTGTTAGTTTATCCAGTGGTCTGCCAGCAGAAGCGAAAACCTCTGTTGCCAAAGTAAAAACCTATAAAAACTGTACGGAGATGCACAAAGATTACAAAGGTGGAGTATCCCGCGCCAAGAACGTTAGGAACAAAGGCGGCAAAACAAAATACAAGCCGCATGTATCCAAGGCGCTTTATGATGCAAACAAAAAAAGCGACAGAGACAAAGATCTTATCGCTTGTGAACAATAAAAAAAACAGACTTTCAGAAATCCTGAAAGTCTGTTTTTACTTTATGCCGCTGTTTCTTCCCCAGTTTCATAATGCCGCCCCGTTCTAGCCACCTTATTCCAGGCCTTTCGGTTGAAGAAATAGTCCACCGTGCCAAAAATAACAGCAAACATAGTGATGAAGCGATAGAAGAAAATATCAAAGATAATCACCATCAGCAAAGGATACGTATCCTTTTCCTGAAAGGCATAGCCGTGCCTCTCACTCATGCCAATGGCGACCATGTCATAAACCAGGCCGACTCCAAAAATATAAGCCACATATAGTAAAAGGAAGGTCCATGAGAACAGCTTTCCGTCCAGACCATCCATAATCAATACACCTGTCATGATATAAACAGCCATGGTACCGGCAAAGAACCCTTCAAACAAATAGAAAAAAGACACAGGTTTGGTGAACAGCGTTTTAAGCAAAAATGGCCCAAAATGAAAAAGGCAATCCACAAATGCTTTTTGCCAGCGCACTCTTTGCTTGAAAAGGTCTTTCCAGTTCTCCGGCAGCTCCGTGTAACAAACCGCATCCCGTATAAGCAGCACTTTACTTTTCTTATGCTTGGCCATGTATTTGTGCATCTTCAAAGTAATATCTATATCCTCACCGACGGTTGATCGGTAGCCGCCCACATCAAGTAAGGCTTTCTTTGTAAAAATTCCAAAAGCACCGGATATGACAGCCAGTGCTTTAAAACGCGCCAATGAAACTTTATTGACATAAAATGCCTTCATAAAGTCCAGCGCCTGTGCACGAACCAGCATATTCGCGGCCTTGAGAGATAAACCATCCAAAGGCTTTTGGACTTTTGTTTGAAGCACGTGCACGACTCCGCCCGCGGCAATGACATTTTCATCCGAAAACGCCTGGTTTACTGCGGGTAACGCCTCATCCGTTAAGATCGTATCCGCATCAAGGGTAACGATCAGCGGCTGGCTGGAATATTCGATGCCAGCGTTCAATGCATCTGCCTTTCCTCCATTCACTTTATCCAGCACAAAGATGTGTGGAAAATATTCCGACTGGTATACACCTTTTACGTTCCTGTACTGTAAACGGTGAGTGTGAGCCTTCATGCACGGCGTTAAGGCTAACAAGGAATCCAGCTTAGCAAACGTCTCATCCGTAGAACCATCATTGATATAAAGAATTTCCGTCTTTGAATAGGACAGTGTCTTCATGCTGCTGACTGATGTTTCAATGATTCCCTCTTCGTTATAGCACGGGATCAGAATACTGGCTCCCTTGTCTTCGGTCGTTCTTCTTTTTCGTTCAAGGCTATTCCGTCTGAATATGGGCAGACAATGAACGGAGTGCAAAAAGGGAAATGCTATAGATATAAAAATTAAAAAATACCACAAATAGTCCAACTCAAATCCTCCTAAACCCATAAATTATAACGATATAACTATAGTAATTGGAACTTAAAAGGTTTTTTTAGAGGGTCGTTGAACGATTTGAGTAGATAGTCGTTATTTGTCGAACACAAACAATATACGGTATTACTATTAAGATATTGCGCAAAAGGCGAAAGACCCATGCTTGGTAAACACTTTGTAAGTAAAAGTTTAAGCATCTGCAAATCCTTTTAAAAATATATTAATTTCCTGCCTAAGTCTACAATTATTTCAAACGCAAACAATGGGTAGATTTGGGATATCTTGTTTCTTGGACAAACCCAAATGAAGTATAGAAAAGGTCACCTCGCTCTGTATCGGTATGCAGCACCAGCTTGTGAAAATGGTGGTTGGCCTCATGGATAATCCTTTTCAGCAAAAGCGTTCCTAGACCCATCCTTCGAAACTCACAGGCTACATAAAACCTTCTTAATCTCCCAACTGATGTCTCGTTTGCATAAGGGTCACGATTAAGCCCGCCAATGGCCACACATTGACCGTCGGGATCAAATACACCCCATAGGGACTCTCCCGGCCGGTCAAAGGTATTACTGCTGTTCTGATAATCATGCATTAGCCGGTCGAGAAAACGAAAGCCTTCCCGTTTACTCTCCTCAACCAAATGAGTGATATTCACTTCATTTAGGTTATCCATTTGTTTAACGGTGAATTGTTCCATTACTGTGCTGCTGGAATGGCTTGTTTTCGTATGCGTAGCGCTTCCGCTTCTTTTATGCTTTCAGCCAGCCAGATCGGCGTTTTAAGGTGATTTAGTATGTCCTCTTCTGTTAACCAATACAACGCCTCGACCTCATCCGGACTTTTCACAAAAGGCCTACAGTCATCCAGCTCACATAAGAAAACCACATCAATAACTTCGCGGCCGTCCTCAAGAGTAAACGACGTGCTGCGAACATACTGAATTTCGCCTTTTACTGTTGCCCCGACCTCTTCAAAAAGCTCTCTTTTTACGCTTTCCTCCAAGATATTGGTTGAATTCCCTGCTTCCGTATCCACCTTCCCCCCCACAAATGCAAGCAATCCTCCTGCATGGTCTTCTTTCAAACTGCGTTCAATGATTAGCCATTGATCATCTTTATATACTGCGGCTTCTACGTTTACGACAAACATCTAATTCTCCCCCTTAAACTTAATTCCAACTCTATTTATACTTCATAAAGCTGTTTTTTCCTTTTATTAGGACAAAAAAAGCCAGGCTAATGCCTGACTTTGCTGTTTTTATATAGTTTCTTGTTCCCATAATTTAACTTACTCTCAAAAAGTCTTCATTTATTCTCAAAAAAACATTTTTATTCTCGAACTAGGCCACTTTATTCTCAAATTCGGGTGAAATATTCTCAAACGGATTAATCCTAATGCATTTCGACGTATTCTTTTACTAGGATACGAGCGGTTCATCCATCGCTAGACCTATGTTAATTCGCTTCAGATGGCTGTTCTTCCATTTCACGTACCTGAATCTTTTTGATCTGGTGGCCATCCATTCCTACTACTTTAAATTCATATTTTTCATGCCGGACTATATCGCCTGTCTGAATGTCTGAGTTCATGGAAAGCATCCAGCCGCCGATTGTGTCCAGATCGGTTTCATCGATATCCAGGGCATACATATCATTAACGTCTTCGATCAGAACTTTGCCGTCAAGCATTCTCGTTTTGGCGTTCACATTCAGGATCATTGGGGATTCATCCTGGTCAAATTCATCCCGGATTTCACCGACCAGCTCTTCCAAAATATCCTCAATCGTGACCAGACCTGATGTTCCGCCGTACTCATCCATCAGGATGGCCATATGGGCGCGTTTCTTCTGCATTTTGGTTAACAGCTCTTGAATAGGAATGTTCTCAAACACGCTCAAAACCGGACGGGTATACTCCTCGAGCGGCACCGCCTGTTTTCCTTTCATGACGCCATGAAACAATTCCTTGGAGTTGATCATTCCCAAAATCTCGTCTTTATCCTCACCGACAACGGGATAGCGGGTAAATTGCTCCTGAATGATGGTTTCAAAAGCTTCGTCCAGGCTTTGGCCCGCCTGAAGAGTAACAATTTCCGTTCGGGGCACCATGATTTCTTTGGCGAGCCGATTATCAAACTCAAATACATTGTTCACATAGCTGAATTCTGATTTATTGATCTCTCCGCTTTTATAGCTTTCACTTAAAATGGAACGCAGTTCTTCTTCTGAGTGTGCCATTTCATGCTCCGAGGCTGCTTGAAATCCAAACAATTTTACAAACAGCTGGGCGCTACCGTTCAATGCCCAGATGAAAGGGTACATGATTTGGTAAAAGAAGAGAAGCGGACGGGATAACAGCAAACTGACACTTTCCGCTTTTTGAATGGCAATGGTTTTTGGCGCCAGCTCACCCAGTACCACATGCAAGAAGGTAATGGACGCAAACGCAATGATAAACGAGATGGTCTTCGCCAAAGCTGCTGAAATCTCCAGGTTCACAAACAAGGGGTGAAGCAAGTGTTCGACCGTTGGTTCACCGAGCCACCCCAGGCCGAGTGCCGTAATCGTAATCCCCAGCTGACAGGCTGACAGAGATCCATCAAGGTTGGTTATGACTTTTTTGGCTGCAACTGCATTTCGGTTCCCTTCCGCCACCAGCTGTTCAATCCGGGTAATACGCACACGGATGATCGAGAATTCTGCAGCTACGAAGAACGCAGTAAGAAGGATCAGTACCGCAACCATGAATAAATTAAATATGTCCAATAAGGTCCTCTCCATCCCAAAGGATAAAGAGGTTCCACCTCCCAGGTAAAAAATAATTGATCTTTTTCCTTTGTATTAAATTACGCTAATTGTCCGTTCTCAATACCATTTCATGAAATTGTTTCCTACATTTGATCTCCCCATAATCAAATTCTTCAGTCATCTCCATATCAAATACGAAACAAAGGCCGTGAAGTTTCAATATTTGTCTATCGTTCGTTAATTGGACACATAAAAGACGGCAGGCTCTTCGGCCGGCCGTCTTGTCCTGTTATTTTAAACATGCTTTGGTGCTTTATATGGTTTCGGAAGCTTAAACCCATGCTGGGCCATCACCTGGCGCAAACGGTCCGGATAGTCGGTAATCAAGCCGTCGACTCCGTCATTAATGAGCTTGTTCATGGTTGGCTTATCATCCACCGTCCAAGGAATGACCTTCATCCCTGCCTTATGGGCTTCATCTACCATTTGCTTGGTCACGTAGGGCTCATAGTTTTCATCGGTAATCTTTCCATCCTGCGGGAAACCATGAACAGGTGAGATCGCATCTGCCCCAAACGAGTGGGCGGCCGCCACAAGGTCACCATTATAGTCGTCAATATCAATGCCGCCAAGCCATGGGGAGGCGCCTGGCTGTCCAGGCTGCAGGAATTGCGGTCCGTTTGTAAGCGCCACAATCGGAAGACGGGGTTCGACTTCACGCATCCGCATAAGAGATCCCCAGTCAAAGCTTTGAATCGAAACACGGTTGAGCATTCCGGCTTCACGAACCTGGCGGGCGACGATTTGTACAAATTCTTCACGCGGAGCCGTCTCTTCCGGAGCACCGGCCTCTACTTTTGTTTCTATGTTCATCCATACCTTTTTCGCTTTGTACCGTTTCACAAGATCAAAAATATCCGTCAACAGCGGCATTTTGGCACCAGGGCTTGCTACCTGTCCTGGAAACTGCGGCAGTGTGGAAGAACCACAGTCCAAGGTCCGAATCTGACTCAGCGTCAGAGTTTTTATGTATTTGCCAACATACGGGTACTCCGGATCGCCTGCAAAAGCGGGCTTTGTATCCCGGCATTTGGCCCCCGAAATTTGCCGGTCATGCGTAACAACTGCCTGGTGGTCTTCTGTAATTTGCACATCCAGCTCCAGCGTGCTCACCCCAAGCTCCAGAGCACGGGAAAAGGAAGCGATGGTGGATTCCACCGTAAGCCCGATTCCTCCGCGGTGGGCTTCCAGATCAAAACCCCTTTGCCCAAAAGATTGATGGCCTTTATCAGCTGCTGAAACCGTTGGCCCCGCTCCAAAAACAGCCATTGAACTGATCATGATTGTTGAAATAACCGTCCCTATAACCTTCTTTTTCATCTGCTTTTCTCCCCTTAAACGCTATAGTAGAATACGTTTCAAGTATAAAGAGCCTTTATAAACCCTTCTTGAAGCAAATGTTAAGAAAACATATGGTTATAGTTTCATTGTCATAAACACACTGTTCGGATCGTTGGTATAGTCGGCAAACGGCTCACACACTTCAAATCTGAAACGAGTGTAAAGCCTTCTTGCCGGTTCAAAGGCTTCCATGGAGCCGGTCTCAAGACTCAGCCGCTCATAGCCCCGATGTTTCGCTTCGGCAATGATATGTTGGAGAAGCTTCTGCGCTACTCCCTTTCTCAAATGGGAGGTTGCCGTGCGCATGGACTTGATTTCTCCATGCTGGGCGTCCAGTTCCTTTAATACGCCACAGCCCATAAGCTCGCCGTCCGTCCATACACTCCAAAACGTGATATCCGGCTTCCGTAAGTCATCCAGATTCAAGGCATGGATGCTTTCCGGGGGCGAATGCAGCTGCATTCCCTGAAGGTGCTCCCCAATCAGTGACCTGATTTCGGTTCCTGTTAAATCGTCTTCTCTTATATCCACTTTCGATTCCTCCCCACTCAAAATCTATTTCTATTTAACGGTCTGATAATGTAATAACACATTGCCAGATTCAAACGCCTGGGTTCTTACCAGTGTCAGAGCCGTTTGTTTCATCCCCTGATACATCGCCTTCCCTTCGCCCGCAATGACAGGCGTCATAATCAGCATGTATTCATCAATTAGGTCTGCATTTCCCAACTGCTGCACGATTGATCCGCTTCCAAAAATCAAAATATTGGCACCTTCTTCCTGCTTAAACCTTGTAATTACCTCTACTGGGTCACTGCTGTACAGCTCGGTATTTTCCCATGTGGCTTTTTTAATCGTTGTTGAAAAAACAATTTTGGTATTATCAGTGAGTACCTGGGCAACATCCTTTAAATACTGCGGAGTGTTGGGATCGTTGAGCATGGGCACCCAGCTTCGTTCAAACCCTCTATACGTATCTGCACCGAAGATGAAGGCTGATACTTCTTCCTCATCACTCCGGACCGCTTTGTCCACTTCCGGATCCTGAATGAACCAATCCATTCCAAACGCGGCTTCATTCAGACTCGCAAAATACCCGTCCACCGATACTCGGTTCAGCACCGTAATTTTCCGCATCATTCATCATCCTTTCCAAGATATAAACACTGCCGCTACTGAAGTCGATTACGTATTTTATCATTCACCCCATTTTTTTGCCGAGGCCAAAAATGTATCATTGACCAGCTTTGCTTGTATTCATCTCTCCTATTTCTTCATCATGTTCAGCTGCCAGGAGACCCCATAGCGGTCCTCGACCCAGGAGAACTTTTCACTGATTGGTGTATCGGCAATCGGCATAAGCACCTTCCCATTATCCGACAGTTTCTGGTGCAGTTCCTCCGGCTCCTCACCGGAATCACATTCTATAAATAACGAAAGAGAGGGAGTGAACGTAAAACCATGCTCGATCATGCTGTCAATGGCCATCAGTTTTTGCCCTTTAATCGTAAACGTCGCATGCAGCACCATCCCATTTTCCTGGTATAGAATGTTTCCAACTTCCGAATCCTTGAACGTGGACGTATAAAAACGGATCGCCTCTTCCGCTTTTCCCTCAAACAACAAAAACGGAGTTACCTTCTGCACCGTACCCTCTCCTTTCTACATAAATAAATTTTCAAGAACAAGCCTGTATTTCCTTTTTCTACAAAGGTTATAATTGATTTTTAACCAATCGAAATGGTAGCGTAAAGACTAGAAAAGATGCAGAATACGAAAAAGGGGAAACAAAATTAATGATTTCCAGAGAAAGATTAGAAAACAACCAAGTTTGGCTGTATGTGATTGTACTGATCATCGCAGCCGGACTAGGATTAACCACTCCTGATGTTGGAGCAAAATTAGATGCCCCCATTTCTTTTGTCATCGCTATCCTGATGTATAGCATGTTTTCACAGATTCCATTTACTTCTTTAAAAGAGTCATTGGCAAATCGCCGTTTTATTTGGGCGTTATTAACGGTGAACTATCTCGCTGTTCCGATTGTGGTATGGCTTCTATCAAAGTTACTGCCCGACTATCCCCCGTTATTGCTTGGAGTTTATCTGGTATTACTTACACCTTGTATTGATTATGTGATTGTTTTTACCGCTCTGGGAAAAGGAAACGAAAAGATCATCCTTACTTCTACGCCTATACTCTTCATTACACAGATGCTGCTGTTGCCACTGTATTTATGGCTGTTGATTGGAAATGAGGCGGCTGAAATCGTAGACCCCCGTCCATTCCTTGAAGCCTTTATTGGTCTCATTGTTATCCCCTTAGGACTTGCTGTGATTCTGCAGCTATTTGCAAGAAAGTCACCTGTCGGGAATAAAATCATAGATTCATCAGCCTGGCTTCCTGTTCCCTTCATGGCTCTTACGCTTTTTGTTGTTGTATCTTCTCAAATCGGCAAATTATCAACCAATATGAACCTGATTATCAAAGTCATTCCTGTCTATATTGCTTTTATGATCATCATGCCGTTCATTTCCAGGTTAATGGTCAAGTGGTTCAAGCTTGATATTGGATCTGGCCGTGCCCTGATTTTCAGCGGTTCTACACGCAATTCGCTTGTCGTGCTTCCTCTGGCATTATCCCTACCGGGTCAATTGAGCACATTGGCAGCGGCCATCATCGTAACACAAACCATCGTTGAGCTTGCCGGTGAACTCATTTATATCCGCTTAGTGCCAAATATCCTTTTACGCGAACGTAAGGAAGCACCTTAATTTCAGATACAAAACAAAAAACCAACTCCTCAAAGTTGGTTTTTTTGTATTCAGTATTATTTTTTAAAACGGAACGGAACCGTAGCCACCACGACATCCCGCTTGAACAGCAGATAGGCCCGGATGAGCAGGCTCGACTGGTTATGCAGAATGTTATGCCAGTTCTTTTTGGTGATGAACTGCGGAATCAATACCGTTACCCGATAATTGTTTTCTTCCGCTTTGTTTTGAACTGTATCAATAAATTTCGTAAGCGGCATAATGATGCTTCGGTAGGAGGAATGCAGAGTAACGAGCCGCACATTTGGCTGCCACTTTTTCCATTTTTCTTCAAACGCATGTTCATCTTCCCGCTCAAACGCCACATAAACAGCAATAACCTGGTCGGTAAGGGAAGTGGCAAAGTTGACCGAGTTTTCCACGACCTTCGTAATTCCTGCTACCGGCACAATGATGACATTCCCCTCTACCAGCTTTGGCGGCTGATTAGGATTAATCCGCAGCTGTTCCCCGACTAGATCATAGTGCGTTTTAATTCGGTGAAACAGCAGGACAATCAGCGGCAAGAACACGAGCACCGGCCACACTTGCGGAAATTTGGTTAAAAAGAACATGATGGTGACGATGAAACTGATCAGCGCTCCGGTAGCATTGGTGATCAGTTTAGGCACCCAGCCTTGTGGCTTTTCCTTCATCCATTTCAAAATCATCCCTGTTTGGGACAGGGTAAACGGGATAAACACACCGACCGCATACAGCGGGATAAGATGCTCTGTCTTTCCGTTAAACACAAGAAGAAGAAGGATCGCTGCCACTCCAAGCGTAATGATGCCGTTCGAGTATCCGAGCCGGTCACCGCGAATCGTAAACATGCGCGGGATGAATTTATCCTTCGCCAGGTTAACGGCCAGCAGCGGAAAGGCCGAATAACCAGTATTTGCAGCCAAAACAAGGATTAATGCAGTTGTGCCTTGAATAAAGAAATACATAAACGTTCTGCCAAACGTGTGATCCGCAATCTGGGAGACGACCGTTTCCTTGGCGTTCGGGGTGATGCCGTAATAATAGGCAAGGAAAACAATCCCCGTGAACAGGATGGCCAATAGTCCTCCCATTGCCATAAGCGTTCGCGATGCATTCCTCGGAGCTGGATCCTTAAAGTTTGGAATCGCATTTGAAATCGCCTCAACACCAGTAAGGGCGGAACTACCTGAAGCAAAAGCCTTCAGCAGCAGGAAAAGGCTGATACCGGCCACCGGTGTTCCGACCGGTGTGTGCAAGTTTTCAGGCACATGACCGGTAACCGTGTTGTATACGCCAACCCCGATCATGATGATGAGGGCCACAACAAACAAGTAAACCGGATAAGCGAGCACAGAAGCTGATTCAGTGACTCCTCTCAAGTTCAGGGTAGTCAGAAACAGAACAAACACGATCGAGATTGGAAGATTGTATGGATGCAGGGCAGGAAACGCCGAGGTAATCGCATCCGCACCCGCGGATACACTAACAGCTACCGTTAAAATGTAATCCACCAGCAGCGATCCGCCGGCAACCAACCCTGGATTTTTCCCAAGATTGTCTCTGGAGACCACGTAGGCCCCTCCGCCATGTGGGTACGCATAGATAATTTGCCGATAAGATAAGATGAGAGCAGTAAGCAGAATGAGTACACCGATGGCAATCGGTACGGAATACCAGAAGGCAGCTGCACTTATGGTAAATAAAACAATTAAAATTTGTTCAGGCCCGTAGGCGACTGATGATAAAGCATCGGAAGAAAGGATGGCCAAAGCCTTCGTTTTATTCAGCTTCTGCTCACCCAGCTCAGTTGATTTGAGGGGTCTTCCGATTAATAACCTCTTCAGCGAAGTTAACATGTTGAATTCACCGCCACTTAAAATTGATCTCTTGATGACTAAAAAAAGGTATTAAAAAAGCCCACAAGCCGACGTAAATAGACCTGTGGACAGTATAATTTTAGTCGCACAAGCTTCACCTTCTTGCTCTAAAACGCTTACGAGGTTAGCTGTCGGATTCGGACCTTAAGAGTAGCCCTACCTTTAAAAGGATTCACCCCATGAATGGATTTATACATCCAGTTGGTTCCCCCGCACACTTAGGTTTCAGCGATTTAAGAAATTGAAACTTCGTATATCATACTCCTGCTTTGAGCAATTGTAAATAAAAAGATTAAAACCTTTAAACACAGGTAATCTTATTTATAAAAGCTTGGAAAACCGACCTACTTTTGATAGGAGGATGTATAATGAAGGAGAAAAAAGAGCCCCTTTTGACTGACGAATTTCTTGACCAGCTGGCAAAGGAAATTAATGAATTGTACGGCGGCCCTGCTTTTGAACAAGGCGATGCCTCTGAAAAAATGGAAGCAGAGTAAAAAAGCTCATGTTACTAGGTTGTACAAAGTAATACTTTCTAAAATAAAAAATACCATTAGCTTTTCACTAATGGTATTTATAATCGTATCGTTATTCTTTTTCGCCAACAACTGAAAAACGCTGGTTTTCATGCTGCGGATTTTCGATTTCATCAAGTACTGCAATCGCATAATCAGCATAGCTTATATAGCTCTCACCTTCAGAATTCAGGATCATCTGATCTTTCCCCTTTTGATAGGAACCAGTACGTTTGCCATTTGGATTGAAAAAGGCGGCGGGACTAAGATATGTCCAGCTGATCCCCTCTGAACCTTGCAATTCCTTCAAATTTTCAGCCGCCTTTGAAGCCGTTGGATAATACGCTTTCGGAAAAGCGGGGGTTTCCAACATGCGGGTCATTTGCGCCTCATCTACAAACAGGCTGCCTGCGCCTCCCACAACAAAAAGCTTGGTTTGTGGAGACCCTTTTAGAGCCTCGATTAAAAGATGGCCAACTTCAACGTGTTGATGCTCCTCCCCTGGTGGTGCATTAAACGCATTAACAACCACATCGAAGGCTTTTAAATCTTCCGTCTTCAGGTCGAAGATATTCTTTTCCAGTACTTCTGCTTTCTCATTTTTGACCTTGGCGGCATTCCGGACAATGGCCGTCGCCTCATGTCCCCTTTCTATCGCTTCATTGATAATAAGACTTCCAACTTTACCGGTCGCACCAATAACTCCAATTTTCATCATCTGTTCCCTCCATTACAAAATTAAGCTGTAATCATTTCGTTTACTTGTAATCATTGTAATTACATGTAACCATTTTGTCAACAGGCTTGATTTACGCTATACTAGTACTATAAGTTAAACGTTATCCGCTACTATAAGAAGGTGACCAATTTGTCCATCAGCAGCCGATTTTCTGTAGGCGTTCATATACTCTCTCTCTTAGAGATCTATAAAAATGAAACAAAATCATCTGAGTTTATCGCAGGAAGTGTAAATACCAATCCCGCGGTTATCCGAAAAATTATGGGAATGCTAAAAAATGCAGGGCTCGTCAACGTCCGGCCCGGAGTAGCTGGTGCAGAACTTGCGAAGAACCTCGATGAAATCACTCTTCTGGATGTGTATAAGGCCGTCAACGTCGTCCAGGAAAATGAACTGTTCAGTGTTCATGACCACCCTAATCCTGAGTGTATGGTTGGCCGCAATATTCAGGAAACCATCACTCCTATTCTCTCCATCGCTCAAAGCGCACTCGAAAAAGCATTGGGCAGCGTAACGATCGGGGATGTGGTAAAGGATATTGAAGAGAAAGAAAAAATAAACAGTAAATGATAAAAGGCATCCTGATAATGGATGCCTTTTAAATGGGTTTATCGTTCTGAAGAGCAGTGATTACCTTTTCAACCGTGTTATAAACGTCAGAAAGCCTATTATAAAGCTAAGTTTCCTCTTATAGATCTTCTGTCAACCGGTTGAGATACATTTCGAGTGCATCCTCATTGTCCTTCAGTACCGCAATGGTTTTGGGATGCGGAGCGGTATAAATAACCAGATAATCTTTTTCTCCCTGCTCCATTTGAACAGGAAAAGCCAGTTTTTCCTTATCGACGGAAAATTCCGCAGTCACTCCTTCTTTATTGCCTCTAGCGTCAAGGCGTATCCATTTCTTCATTGATGTTAGATAGACCCCGTTTAATGCATGTATGCAATATCCCTTTTCAGGTGTATCAAAAAGCATCAGCCGCTGATAGCAGAAGCCTGCAGGTATTCCTTCCCTTCTCAACAGTGCAGCCAATAGATTGGATTTGGCATAGCAAATTCCCTCTTTATGTGTAAGGACTTCAGACGCGGAACAGGTGATCCTCCTGCTTTGGATATCCCACGAGTGTGCAATCTCGTCCCGTATGTATTCAAAGCCCTTTTTTACCTTTTCCAGTTCAGATTGAGAGGTGTGAAAAAGCCTGTCGGCCAAAGTGGCAATAGCCTGATCGGAAAAGTCCACTTCTTCCGTTTCAACTAAATAATGGCCCAGTTGTTCTGACTCACAAATCATATTGCTCTCCTTATGTATAAATTTTTACGAGCTTTCCTATAATCCATACAAAAATCAAAGCCCAAACCAGCAGAATGAGTCCGCCTGCCATCCAATTCTTTGGCTTTTTCTGTCTGATTAGTTCTTCTGCCATTACCTCACAATCGATCAGAACATGTTTGGGTATCATTTTTAAAGCCAGCCAGATCCCGGCCGGTACAAGGATGATATCATCGATATACCCAAGAACCGGTATGAAGTCAGGAATAAGGTCAATCGGGCTGAAGGCATAGGCTACCACTATTGCTGTAAATACTTTCGCATACCAGGGGACCCGGTTATCTCTGCAGGCAAAGTATAAAATATAAATCTGCCGTTTCAGTTTTCTAGCCCAGGCTTTTAATTTATCCATAGGTCCTCCATACTCAGGTGATTTCCTATGCTTCTTCACTAGCTAGACCAAATCCTCTTTAAAATCAATACCAAACTCTTTTATATACAAAAAAACAGGCTGCTCATGGCAGCCTGCCCTACACTCATCTAGTTATTAATATACTTTTCAAATACATAGCCGTAATCTTTCACATGGTACTCTTTGCGGCTTTCCATTAGCCACGTAAAAGCGGCATCGTTCAACTGGTTGAAGCTTTCCACCAATTCATTCTCCTTGCTTTGGATGCGGCTGAGCGTCGTCGATGCCACATTGATGCTCTGCTGGGCATATTGCAGGGCAAACTCGTTCTCGTGAGCGATCTCCGCAATTTTACTAAGGGATTTATACAAATCTTTTAACTCTTCAATGTGTTTTTTGTGCACATCGATGGAAAATGGAACCGATCCAATTACAAACTTGATCTCCACGTCGAGGTCCACCGTTCCCGCAGTTTCCAAAGAAACGTTGGAAATCGTGTTCTCGCTGTAGCTGTACCGGTGGAGCATACGTTTTTTGCTGACGGCGCTTGTTCCATCCAGATGGATGAGCGCGCGGTTCGTAAAGCAGTATTCATCTGTTTTTGACTTGATCAGAAAATAAATCTTCTCATTGTCCTCATGAAAGACGTAATCATCGGCGTCCACCTTGTCGTAATCGGCCGGCTTGATCACACTCCCGACATCACTTAATCCCAATGCATCTGAAGCTAGGCGCTTTAACATGTTTTCTTCCTCTCCTTGTTACGGTCTATCCTATATACGATATCACATTTTATAAAGTTTCAGTGTTTAGTGGACACCGTTTTCCGGATTCCAGCTGCCCTGCTTTTTACGGGCGAACAAAATCTGGCCGGTATGATAGGCCACATGAATGGTCAGGTTAGCGATGACACTGCCCCATGCTGCTTCCCGGTTTCGATAGGCATTCTCTTCAAACCTCGCTTCGTCCGCCTCTTCCACTGCTTTATACCACTGCGCGGTAAGATTATTCAGCTTATCCACCGTCTGTTTCCAGTCCAGCTCTTCCTGATCCTGAAATGTATCATCATTCTCCAGGCTCACACCCGTTGCTGGTTCCGCACTGCGAAAGCGGTTTAAATAAAGTTCATTCCAATAAATGAGATGATTGGCGATTTCACGAATCGAATTGCTTTCCGCCGTTTCTTTCCACGCCGCCTGCTCATCGGTCAGCCCCACGAGCGAGTTTTTCAACGATACGAACCAGTGATTGTTTTCTAACGCATCCAGCTGTTCGAGCAGCACTTCTTTTGCATTCATTTTACGGCCTCCCTGGTAACTGATTTGGATGTTGTAAAGGTCTGATACCGAACCCGATCGGTTTCAGAAAACTGATCGGTAAATTCTCCGTTTGTATAGTCATCAATGATCCGGACCCAAAAGGATTGTGCCGGTTTATTCTTTGGAATCTGCGCCACATCCCATTTGCCCGGAAACCGGTCAAACGTAAGGAAAGCCGCTTGTCGGCCAATCCCCATTTTGCGGTACTTCTTCATAACAAAAAACTCAGCGATCACATACGTATCTCTGATTTTGCGGACAAGCACAAATCCCGCATACCGGTTGTCCACTTTTATAAAAAAGGGATAACGCCCTTCCTCTCGCCAGTATTCATCCAAATAGGCATAGCCATACTGACCGTTTTCATTTAGATCCGAGCTATCAAATTCACTAAAATCATAGCGGTACAGCTCCAGCATTTGCTTTAGTACATTCTTTTTTTCCAGAGTTGCTTTTTCAAGTATCAGTTCCATTGGGCATCCCTCCTCCGGGCGTCATATTTCCCCATCCATTACATTCTCTTCTGCTGTTTGGAATCCTTTTTTCACGCATGAAAAAAGACAGGCAGCAAAAAGCTGCCTGTCTGAAATCGTTTAACCGTTGACGACCATGCCGCCATTAATATGAATGACTTGTCCCGACATGTAAGAAGAATCTTCTGAAGCCAAAAGTACATAGCCCGGAGCCAGCTCTTCCGGCTGACCCACTCGTTTCATGGGAGTTTCCTGGCCAAAGGTATCTACCGTAGATCTTGGCTGACTCGCCGGAATAAGTGGTGTCCAAATCGGACCCGGCGAAATTCCATTTACCCGGATGCCCCGGTCGACAAGCTGAAGCGAGAGTGATCTCATAAAGCCAAGAACAGCCGCCTTGGAGGATGCATAATCCAACCCGTTCTTCTGCCCTTTGTAGGCTGAGTCGGAGGTCGTAAAGATGATGGTGCTGCCTTCTTTCAAATGAGGAACGGCCTCTTTGGTGATGTAGAAGGCGCCAAACACATTCGTTTCAAACGTGGTGACAAAGTCCTCACAATGAACATCCTCAATCTGGTCCTTCAAGATTGCTGTAGCGGCATTGCTGACGAGAATATCGAGCTTGCCGAATTTCTCGATTGTCTTCTGAACCGCTTCCTTCGCGAACGCTTCCTTCCGCAAATCTCCCGGAATAAGAAGACATTCTACTCCTTCCTTTTCTACCTCTTCCTTCGTAAACTCGGCATCCCTGTGCTCGTCGTAATACACGATCGCCACATGGGCGCCTTCCTTCGCATATAACGAAGCAACAGCCCGTCCGATCCCGCTGTCGCCTCCGGTAATCAGTGCCACTTTATCCTTTAATTTGCCTGATCCCTTATATTCCGCACGGTTAAACTGCGGGCGCAAATACATGTCCTCTTCAATGCCCGGCAGCTGGTTTTGCTGTTCGGGTGGTGTATCGGTTGGATAACGGTGTTGATCCTGGTCCATAATGTAGCCTCCCTGTCGGATTGGAAAATTTAACAATGTACTTTTTCCACATACTGCGGGGAGGTAAACCACAGTTCGTTATCTTCACTTGTTTTTTCTTCCATTATTTTTTAGTTTCGGTACATTCCCCGGTCATCTGACAATGTTTAATAGTCTTGTTTTGGTTACCATCCCCGCCCGTTCCAGCGTCTTTTTGGAGTTGGTATTGTAGTACCAGCAGCCGCAAATAGGAATCATGTGATGTTCATAGCACCATTGTTTCAAATGATTGATGATGGTTTGACCGACTCCCTGCTGACGATAAGATTCGTTAGTGAACATACCGATGCTGGCATATCCGTTGAGGAGCTTGCTGCGTTCAAAGACTCCGACTCTAAGCAGAGTATCGTCCTTCGTAAAGGTAAACAGTTCTTCTTTTTCTGCCATTTCATCTGCCTGCTGAAAAAAATCACCGGAAATCGCTATGATTCCAGGAACATCCTCTTCTCTTGCCAGCCGGAACTCTCCGCTGGAATAAAGACTTTCTGACGCTCTCTGTTGTTTACTGTCCTGAAAGAAATAAGCCTGCTTTTCGATCTTAAAATCCTGATCCAACGCCAAACCCAAAAAGAGTTCGTCACATGTTGGAACAAATAATGAACGAATAAAATAGCACTCCATCACTTGTTTAAACGTATCCTGCGCAAGATGAAGGTGTGATTGCCGGATATAAAACTGGGTCATCTTTTCGTTATTATGAATGGCAAAATACCCAATCATGAAGGAGCCGGTGTAAATCTGATAAAACTTCGAATTCAAAATATGATTTTCTAAAAAGGAATCGATGGGCGAGCTTAAAGTTTGTATGTATTCTTCCATTAACTCTTTTACATCATCCCTGTTGCATTCTTTAAAAGGATTCATGTTCTGCCTCCCTATCATCTTCTGCTGAATCCTTCTCCGGCTCTTACGGAATTCCTTTTCCGAGCTGAATGGAAAAAAAAAGAGCCGTTCAAGGACGGCCCTTATGCTACAGCACACTGTTCTTCACAGAGTTTGAATCGATGACATCCTGATCAGCCACCCAGATGATCGGCAGGTTAACGACGGTAAGGTCACCGTTATCCTCCCCGAATCCCTGATTGATTTTGTTTGAGCTGAACATGTCTAGCTGCTGGACCGGCCCAAAGGCAAGAGTGGCCGAGCGGTCCATTGCATTGACTTTAAACCCAAGCATGTTGACGACCATGGGTGAAAACAGCACCATGTGAACCTCCTGCTTTTTTGTCAGACCTTCTCAATCAGCGATGGAATTTCCCGCCCGTAGGATGATTGCGTGACCGGTGAATCGACGGCATCACGGTCATCCACTGAATTGTCGTTTCCAATAAACCTCGCATCATCCCCAAAGCTTTGGCCAAACCCCTGATTTTTTTTATCTGAATTGTGCCAGTCAGACAAGTAATTCTCTCCGATATTAACCGCCGACGCATTTTCAAAGGAATTAATTTTAAAAAGAAAAATATTTATAACAATAGAAGGTGAACCCACTAATTTCTCCCTCCCTTTCCCCTAAATATATGTTTGTTCCCTGTAAATATGTTTGCTTGAATCCGGAGGTGGCAACGAATGGACGTCGATAAACTGAAACAGTGGCTGGAGCTGGCGCAAAAGGTACAGGGAAACGATTTTTGGAACAGTATCTTTGATGGCCCGCCTGGCGGACAAATTGGCCAGGTCAATAACCAGCAGGATGCACGGCACCGGTATAACCATTACCAGCCCAACCAGAGTGCACCGTCCTCTCAGGCGGAATTTCCTAAGGTCGATATTTATACGAACAACCGGGAATGGATGGTTGTGGTTGATCTGCCCGGCATCCGGAAGGAAGATGTGAATCTCTCCATGTCTGCCAACAACCTGACGATCAAAGGAGTGCTTCACTCTCCCTACAAGGATGCTACAGTGATTAAAGCGGAACGGCCAACCGGTCATTTTGAGCGGACGATTCAACTTCCCGAGCTGATCAATGAGACCCGTACGGCCGCCCGATTTTTCAATGGGGTGCTGGAAGTAAGGATCATGCGCAACCTGGCCCCTGAACGGAATATCCGGATTGATTAGCGGTGATTGTTTTTCGCGTCACTATCGATCACATCATTATCGTTCGTTCTGTATGTCTCACCCGTATGCTGAGGAAAATCCCCATTGCTCTCGCCAAAAGCCGAATTCTTTTTCGTCGTATTATAGACCCGGCTTCGAACCGTCTGGCCAAACGAAAGCAAGCAATTGTTACCCATTTTGTTCAGATCGAGAAACCCAAGATTCAATTTAGATGAGGAAAATTTCATTTGTATCCTTCCTTTCTCTTTTTGGATAACGGAGAAAACAGACATGTTCTCCTTTTATATTCATAGACTAGAGTACAAGCCGATCATCAATGCTAACGGAAGCGCGGGGTAGCCTATGCCTTTTTTTAAAACCATACTCAACGCCATTACAAATCATGATAAAAACATGGAAGAAATTCACCTGCACCTTAAACAGCTGCAGGCCGAGCTTTCGGAATTAAAAAAGGACAACGACAGCACGCCGCCTGTTGTCATAGAACATATCAATATTGAAACCCTGAGAATTGATAAATACGACCTGACCAATAATTTTGCCAACCTTGGCATCAAGGATCTGAACGGCAAATTGAACATCGGGGCCAACTATGGCCAGGGAATGAGCCTGCAATCGGATAGTGACGAATCCAAAACCGCCCGGAACGTCATGAAAAAAAGGACCGAGAAAAAAGAAAAAGCCCAGCAAAAAAAGGACGGACCGAGCTATTCGATCAAAGGCCGTCCTTCACATAAAGGGACTGAATAGTCTTCGTGCTATTCAGTCCTTATTCATTTACTTAAATGCTTCGCAAAAAATCTTCGGCTTTTTCTGAGAATCCTCTGATAAAATAAGCAATCACATTTTCATTCAATGTCTTATAATGATTTGCTAAAAAATCGAGGGAAATCCAAAGTTTAGCGAGCACGATTTGTTTCTCCAATTCCGCAGCAGTATTTGGGAAGTCGACTCCTTTCTTCTCCCATAGAGAAAGGTATCTTTGAGCAATCTCTTTCTCCAGTGAGCCATCCACGCTTCCAAAACCCGGCATGGTGATCGCCAAATCGATCGCCGGATGGCCATATCCTATTTGTTCAAAATCAAACAACACCAAATCACCATTCTCTCTCATTGCCCAGTTGGTCGGATTTGGGTCACCTGACAGACAGCATAACGGCATGAACAGAGGTTTTACTTGCTCGTGCAGAACAGGAATAATCGTTGTTATTTTTTCAGGAAGAAGACTCTCAACTGTATGCATAAAAATCTCATTCCAATGATACTCGTACGGATGCTTAATATTTAATTTCCGGTTCCAGGAATTGAAATGCAAATGAAAGAGAATAGTGACCTGCTCTCGGTCTGCATACCACCGCTCTTTAGGAAATGCTTGCGGAATATCCTCAAGCACGACCCACATATCATCATCCCACATGCAACTAAAATAAAGTTTTGGAATGGGAATCTTGTTTTTTTCGAAAAAGGCTGCGTTTTTTGTGTAAACTTCAGCCTCTCTTCTATTTAAGCAATGTTTTATAATATATGTAGTTTTCGATGAGTGAGCACGGTAAGCATAAATTCCTCGATTGGGATTAACACCTCCCAGCTCTTCGAGGTTTTCAGTCCTAATGTCATGTTCAGCCAAAAAACATTCTAATTGATTAGGAATTTTCATAAGGAACTTCAATCCTTAACAGTTTCCTGTATCCGCTCAAATACGTCAGTATAATAATCCACTTGATCTACAAAATCCGTTTTGTTCACTCGCTTTTTCTGTTGAACTGGATAAACCTCAACAGCTTCGATTTCTGTTTTGTTGCCAGAAAATAGATTAACTCCATCTTGCAGCCTGATTTTATAAATGGCATCGACTTCTTCTTTTTGAATAGTAAAGGCCGGCATCCGGTCGCAATTGTACAAATAAACATGGCAAAATTCACGGTCCCACATAGCATCCTGTTTAATTTCCGTTTTAATGATTCCAAGTGGAATGAGCTCTTCAAAAGAAACGGAAACGCCAAGTTCCTCCTCGATCTCCCTTGTCCCATCGTGAACCCGTTCATCGGCCATTAAATGTCCGGCCGAAGTAATGTCCAACAGGTTCGGATAATCCTTTTTCACTTCTGCTCGTTTTTGGAGCAAAATATATCGCTCTGAACCTTCCAACAAAGTAAACCAGCAATGAAACGTTTCATGCCATACTCCGTCTCTATGTACATCTTCTCTTGTTTTCTGTCCAACACACTTCATCTGATCATCAAATATTCTTACAACCTCACTGCTCATATTTTATGGCTCCTTCAAAAGTGGTCTAGTATCCATTTCATTGTATCAGTTTATAACATTAAAAGACCGACTCCCAGAGAGCCAGCCTCATTTTCAGTCTTCTATATGAAATTTGTCTTTTAGTGACTTGCATGAAACAATCAAAACAGAGACTGCTCCCACCAATACCAGAAAACTTATCCATGGATTGGCTTCGGCTTCCCTCATAAAATTCCCCACCAGGCTGGCTTCTTGATATTTGTGTTCCCGGATGGCCTTTATATATTTTCCGCCAGGCTCCTGAATGGCAATCGCTTTGTCAGTGCTGATGCCTTTGATCTCGAAATACTTTGTTCCTTTTTTATATTGATTGGAGAAGTTTCCAGTGTATGCTCCTTCCTGGTCGGAATACTTTGTCACCTCACCGATCTCTTTCCCTACTTGATCCACATATTCCTCACTAATTGAATATGTGTAATGATCCCAGACCACAAAAGGATAGGCCCAGCTGGCTGAAACATGACTTCCTGAAAAAAATTGGACTGCCAGAAGCAAGGCAAAAATGAATGAAACACTTTTTAGCATTTTCATAAGCTGTCCCCTTCTATTCAATCGAATTCGCAATTCCCAAAAGCTCTTTTTTCAGCTGTTTTTGGGTGTATTCTGAGGCAAACATGTGCCGAAGATCATACTCCTCCCCATCCCGAACCCAAAACAGCTCGGCATAGTTTCCAAAGTAGGCAAAGTAGGCTTTTGTCCCATCAGCCAGCTTTAGCATTTCTTCATATTTTTTTTGCTTGATCAAATCACTCACTAAATTTTTATGGTTGAAAATTTTAATCGCAATAAAGCCTTTTTGCGTATTTTCTTCTTTCCTTATGTACTGCATCTCCAGCTGAAGTTTTTCTTTTTTTCCCCAATCGGTAATCACCACTTTGGGCTTTTTGTACTTGTATGGAATGTATTGTGGAAGGTGTGCCTTAAACGGTAGAACATCCTCGCTTTTATCAATGGAAACCGGTTTGTATGACCGTGGATAATGACCTTTCGAATGCGTGTCCAGCTTCAGTTCGCCATCCGCAAGCATGGAACCCTGACATGAAGTTAACACGGTTACAAGCAATGCCGCTGCAACTGCCCCTGCCTTTCTCAATGCCCCACCCCCGATTCTGTTACCTAAATCATACCATTTTTCCAGGGTCTTCCGGACAGACAATCGTACGCAAGTTTCGACGTTTTTTGTGCATGTAAAAAAGCCCTCTCACGCGTTGTGCGGAGAGAGTTTTAGTTGGTTTGTCGCTTTTTTCTAAAGAAGTTGGAGAAAATTAATAAAATGATTCCCGTGGGGAAGAAGGCTGAATTCTCGGTTATGCTCAATTCCGGCGGTTTTTCGCCCAATTAATTTAAATAATGCTCAATTAACACGACATTTCGCCCAATTAACCTCGATTCCCACCCAATTTCACCTTACCAGCCCCCTCAACGCCACAAAAAAGCTGCCGGAACACGTCCGGCAGCCCACTAATTAACGATTTTTCAATTCTTCAGCGATCAATTTGTTAACCAATGGAGGATTTGCCTTCCCTTTGGTCTCTTTCATGACCTGGCCAACGAGGAATCCGATGGCTTTGTCTTTTCCGTTCTTAAAGTCCTCGATGGACTGCGGGTTGCGGTCAAGAACAGCCACTACAAACTCGCGGATTGCGCCTTCGTCCGAAATCTGGACAAGGCCCTTCTCTTTAACGATCGTTTGCGGATCGCCGCCGTTTTCGATCATTTCCTTGAAGACTTTCTTGGCGATCTTGGAAGAGATTGTACCATCTTCAATAAGCTTGATCATTTTTGCCAGGTTATCTGGTGTTAATGGCGTTTCATCGATTTCTCTGGAGGCATTGTTCAAGTAGGCGCTCACTTCGCCCATGAGCCAGTTGGAAAGCATTTTCGGATCAGCTTTCTCCTCAACACCACGCTCAAAGAAATCAGCCATCTTGATGGATGCTGTCAGCACGCCTGCATCATAAGCCGGAAGTCCAAACTCAGAAACATAGCGTTCCTTACGCGCATCCGGAAGCTCTGGAATCTCGGCGCGCACACGCTCAATCCACTCTTCCGACACACTGAGCTGCACAAGGTCCGGATCCGGGAAGTAGCGGTAATCGTCGGAACCCTCTTTAACACGCATCAAAATGGTCTTATTCGTTTTCTCATCAAAACGGCGGGTTTCCTGAAGAATTTCACCACCGTTCAGAATTTCCTCTTCCTGGCGCTCTTCCTCATACTCCAGTCCTTTTTGCACAAAAGCAAACGAGTTCAGGTTCTTCAGCTCGGTTTTCGTACCAAATTCCTTCTGGCCGACAGGACGGATGGAGATATTGGCGTCACAGCGCAAGGATCCCTCTTCCATCTTACAGTCAGAAACCCCGGTGTATTGAATGATGGCTTTCAATTTTTCCAAATAGGCATACGCTTCTTCCGGTGTGCGGATGTCCGGCTCGGAAACGATCTCCATAAGCGGTGTGCCCTGACGGTTCAAGTCTACAAGAGAAGACCCGTCTGCCGCATGAGTCAATTTCCCTGCATCCTCTTCCAGATGAAGGCGCGTGATGCCAATTTTTTTCTTTTCGCCGTTTACTTCGATTTCGATCCAGCCGTGCTCACCGATCGGCTTGTCCAGCTGGGAAATCTGGTAAGCTTTCGGGTTGTCGGGGTAAAAGTAGTTTTTACGGTCGAAATATTGTTCGCGGTTGATTTCACAGTTCAACGCCATCGCCGCACGCATGGAAAATTCCACGGCCTGTTTGTTCAATACCGGCAGAACCCCGGGATGTCCAAGACATATCGGGCATGTATGGCTGTTGGGCGGTGCTCCAAAGTCGGTGGAGCAGCCGCAGAATATTTTAGAATTGGTTTTCAGTTCAACGTGGACTTCTAATCCAATGATCGTTTCAAAATTGCTCATCCCTGCACCTCCTACAATTGCGGTTTCGCTTTATGGTGTTCCGTTGCCTGTTCATAGACCGAAGCGACACGGTAAATCGTGCGTTCGTCAAAGTGTTTTCCGATGATCTGTAATCCGACCGGCAGACCGTTCGAGAAGCCGCACGGAACGGAAATGGCTGGCACACCCGCAAGGTTTACAGGAATGGTTAAAATATCGTTGGCATACATCGTTAACGGATCATCCGTCTTTTCACCGATTTTAAACGCAGTCGTCGGTGTAGTCGGCCCGATGATCACATCAAAGTCATTAAACACTTGTTCAAAATCGTTCTTGATCAGCGTGCGGACTTTTTGGGCTTTTTTATAATACGCATCATAGTAGCCCGAGCTGAGCGCGAATGTTCCGAGCATGATACGGCGCTTCACTTCATCCCCAAAGCCTTCGCTTCTGGAGTTTTTATAAAGCTCAAGAAGATTTTCCGCATTGTCTGAGCGAACGCCATAACGAACGCCGTCAAAACGGGAAAGGTTGGCAGATGCTTCAGATGAAGACAACAGATAGTACGTTGCTAATGCATACTTGGAATGCGGAAGAGATACTTCCTCCCAAGTTGCACCCTGTGCTTCAAGCACCTTCAAGGCTTCAATCACTTTTTCTTTTACCTCAGGATTCACTCCTTCTGACAAATATTCCTTAGGCACCGCTATACGCAGTCCTTTGATGCCCCCTGTCAATGAAGATAGATAATCAGGAACGTCAACGTTCGCTGAAGTGGAATCCATCGGGTCATGGCCGGCAATCGCTTGTAAAAGATAAGCGTTATCTTCGACTGTGCGAGTAATCGGTCCGATCTGGTCAAGAGAAGACGCGAATGCGATCAAGCCAAAGCGGGAAACAAGACCGTACGTTGGCTTCAGACCAACCACACCACAGTACGCCGCAGGCTGGCGAATGGATCCGCCGGTATCAGAACCTAAAGAAAACAGCACTTCGCTCGCTGCTACAGATGCCGCTGAGCCACCGCTGGATCCTCCAGGAACATAATCTGTGTTCCAAGGGTTTTTAGTCACATGAAATCCTGAGTTTTCATTGGAAGAACCCATCGCAAACTCATCCATGTTCAGTTTTCCGATCGTGACCGCCCCTGCTTCATACAGACGGTTAGCGACCGTTGCGTCATAAATAGGGTTGAAGTTATCGAGGATCTTGCTTCCGCTTGTGGTACGGAGTCCTTTTGTGGAAATGTTATCTTTCAAAGCAATCGGAAGTCCTGCCAGTATCCGCTCTCCGGGATACCCTGCAAGCACATCGTCCAGCTCTTTCGCCATACGGCGTGCTTGTTCCTCGTTCAGGCTAAGGAATGCCTGGACTTTGCCTTCCACCTGTGAAATTCGGTCATACGATGCATCAACCAGGTCCGTCACATTGATTTCTTTCTTATGTAACAGGTCGTGCAGTTCTGAGACTTTCTTCTCTAATAATGACATGTGCTGCCTCCTACTCTAAAACGTCTTCGGTACTTTAAACTGTCCATCGCGCTCGTCAGGAGCATTCTTTAATGCTTCTTCACGTGGTACGGATTCTCTTGCCTGATCGTCGCGCAGCACATTTTTCAGCTCCAGCACGTGGGTTGTTGGTTCGATATTTTCTGTATCCAGTTCATTCAATTGCTCGGCAAAACCGATAATCGCATCCAGCTGTTCCGTGAACATGTCCACTTCCTCTTCACTCAGTGAAAGGCGAGCCAGATTCGCCACGTGTTTTACCTCATCTTTTGAAATTTGAGACAAGCTTGCCACCTCCATAACAGTACGTTTCACAATATATAGATGATACCAAACATCAAGGCCCATGAGCAACAAAGCGGGGTTTTTTTTACGTTAAAGCAAAAAAGACCGACAAATCTGCCGGTCTTCTGCTCTTAATCCTTCCTGTAGCTCGTATCTTTAGTGGGATGCGTAAAAGGAACCCCCTTGGGCTTGATCTTCTTTTCGATTAATTCCCGGTTTTCTTCAGTGTTCCAGCCAATGTCATTTGTGGGATGCACCCACTGTTCTCCAGTCATAATGCTTGGGTCAGAGTCCTCGCTCCAATTATTGAGCGGCGAGTTTTCCGAGTTGTACAGGCTGTCTCCGATCACCACGCCATAATCGTTTACAAAAGGAACCTCCATTTTCATACCAGAGCCTTTAAAAGAGGGAGAGTTGGCTTGATGGGGCAGGGTTTCATCGAGAATGGGGGAATCCAGCTTCTCTTCTTTCTTCTTATCCGGCATTTGCACGTCCTCCAATCGCAAAAAACGTTTACTCCTAATTTCTCCATATCATCATTTTTTATGTTGCTTTACTTCCGTAAAAAAACCCTCCACCGATGCATGGAGGGTCTACCGTTGTTCATTCACTTTCAGCCGATTTTCCAATATATGAATCATATATAAGAAGTGGTCCGCTTCCCTAACCACATGATCGGCTAAAAGAGGGTTTATCACATTTCGAATCTGACAGGTTCTGATAAGATCCAAACCAGCTTGCTTAAAGGCGTTGGCTGCTTTTTGTAGAGCATGGATTCCACATCTCTTGCCTGGTTCAAAAGGGTCTCAAAATCATCTCCGAACTTTAATGCGGTCTTTACCAAATTCCTTTCCGATTGGTCCAGCAGTGATGCAATAAACCGGGAATGTTCCATCATGATTTTCAGCCAAAACACATTTTCATTGATAATCGCATCCTGAATCGGATCCAGAATTCCGGCAACTCCTCCCTTAACTTGGTTTTCCACTTTTCAATGTATTAAGGAGTGTTGTTTTATATTCCAGTGAGCGTCAACTACAATTAAAAAATCAATGTCTTGGAATAGGGTACAAACCATCTGAATAAAATGTTTTAAAAGATACTTTACAAAAGTAAGAGTTCATTATATAATACTAACATAAAGTAAGTAATTAACTAATTTTATACAAGGAGTGTTGGTCATTATGTTAGATTTAGGTCTTCTTATTATTCGTATTGTTGTAGGTCTGTTGTTCGTCGGCCACGGTGCTCAAAAGTTGTTTGGGTGGTTCGGGGGCCACGGTTTGAAAGGAACTGCCGGCTGGCTCGAGTCCATTGGCGTTAAACCCGGCTACACTATGGCTGTGTTCGCAGCAATAGCAGAGTTCGGCGGCGGCCTGTTGTTCGCAGCAGGACTTGTGACATGGCTTGGAGCTGCAGCGATTATTGTCACCATGCTGTTCGCCATTGTGAAAGTTCATGGTGCTAACGGCTTATGGTCTACTGCAGGAGGTTATGAGTATAACCTCGTCTTGATCGCCGTCGCACTTGGTGTAGCCTTCACAGGTGCAGGCGCTTACTCTCTTGATGCGCTTTGGTTCTAATCCAATACAGAAGAAAACAGGCAGGAACGCTTAGGTTCCTGCCTGTTTTTTATTGATTTTCCTTGAGCAGATCAATCGTGTGATAGAGAAGCGATTTCCCTCCCACATCTCCGTGCCCCGGTACAACGGTTCTTGCTTTTGGGTAGCGGTCAATGACGCGCTGCACAGAGGCCGGCCAGGCCTGAACATCTCCGTCAGCGGTGTTCCCGAGATTTTCCGCCTTCTGTTCTTTGATGAGACAGCCTCCGACAAGAAGCTTGTACTGAGGAAAATAAACGGTAATGTTATCCTCGGTGTGCCCCTTTCCAGGATAGAATGCTTCCACTTTCACATTGCCAAGCTTCAACTCCGTCAGCACCGGATCAAGCAGCCGGTCCGGCCCTTCATATCCATTTTGCATACCGAGTGTCGCTGTCATCTCCGTGGTATATACACGGATTCCTCTTTCCTTCAGCGTTTTGATCCCTCCCATCCGGTCAGAATGCCAATGGGTGATGATTGCATTCTTTATCGGTTTTTCAAAATGCTGATCAATGACATCCAGCAGTTCACCGGTCTTCGGATCATCCCATGAGGAATCGACAAGCAAAAGTCCTTTTGATGTTTCCACAAGAAGGCCGTTGGACGGGACCGCCACTCCGTTAAACTCTCCGATGGTTGTATGGACCCATACATGGGGCTTGATCTGGGTGAGGGTCACTGTCCCGCTTTCATTTGTGATTGTTTTTTGATGATGGCTGATTTCTGTTTTTGGAACTTGAGCGTGAGCTCCGGTTACGAACGGTGCAGCGAGCAGTCCCGCTGTCATCATTCCGCATACCAATGCTTTTCCAATTTTCCTTTTATTCATGACCATCCTACCTTTCATTCCTTGAATTTTCCTGCTATGGTATTGATGGTATTCTTTCTCACTCTTCTCATCAATGGAACAAGACTGACAATTCACTAATAAGTATCAGAAAATTCAAATAAATGAGGGTGAAGGAAAATGGACGTTTTGGAAAAGCGCCATTTATTGATTGAACGCGGCCAACCGTATGAAAGTGAATTTATTTATTTAAAGCGCAAATTATCCATCGGACGATTCGGAGCGAGTCCTGCCCCAGGGATTGCTTTTCATATTCCGCTCGTTTCCAGACAGCATTGTATCATCGACTGTGACTGCTCTGCGCCCCAATTGATGGACCTTGGAAGCAAGCATGGGACGTGTCTGAACGGCATTTCGCTCGTTCCAAATAAAAACTATTCGTTGAATCACGGGGATCAGATCACGCTTGTTAATGGCATGATTTCCATGAAGTATTTGGTGACCAACTCGTTTGAGACGCTCGATTATGATCCCGTAAAGCCGGTCAGCCGCCCTTCTTCCAACTTTATTGAGGTGTATGAGGTGCTGCAAAAGGTGCGTTGGAGGGAAACTGACATTCATTTCTCCCATAAGGAGTTTCAGTGCTTTCAGCTCCTTTATGCTTCTCTTGGACAGTTCGTATCAAAAGAAGAAATGAAACGGCACGTCTGGAATGAGCGCGCATGGATCGACGGCCGTGTGCCTGATGTAGGATCGGATGAACTGAATTCCCTGATTTACCGGGTACGGAAAAAGCTGTCCCCTTGGCTGCAAATTGAATCAGTTCTTCGTAAAGGCTTTGTGATGTCGGCTCCTGACGCTGATAATAATCTGTAAAGAAAGCCGCCGAGTTCCCGGACGGCTCTCTGACATGGTGCAAGGTGAGGTGATCGGAGTTTACTCACCGTTTTTACTGTGTTTACTCCCGCAAACAATCCGTTTACTCACGGTTCCGGGGACTTTACTCACGAAAATTGGGATGTTACTCACCATTTTTAAACAGTTACTCACCAAACACATCATTTTCTCAACAAAAAATCCCCCTTCGGCTAAAGCCAAAAGGGGGATTTTCTGTTTTATAGCAACTCTGAAGTTGTTTTTGCCTGCATGTGAAGAAGAAGGTAGTCAGGACCGCCCGCTTTAGAGTCGGTACCGGACATGTTGAATCCGCCAAACGGCTGGTATCCAACGATCGCTCCTGTACATCCGCGGTTGAAGTAAAGGTTTCCAACATGGAATTCTTCCTTCGCACGCTCGATGTGCTCACGGTTATTCGTAACAAGTGCACCTGTTAAGCCGTACTCTGTGTTGTTTGCGATTTCCATCATGTGGTCGAAGTCGCGTGCCTTGCAGAACGCCACAACCGGCCCGAAGATTTCTTCCTGCATTAAGCGTGCTTTTTCATCCACATCTGCCACAATCGTCGGCTGGATGAAGAAGCCTTTGGAGTCGTCGCCTTCTCCGCCTGTCACAACTTTTCCTTCTGTTCTTCCGATTTCGATGTAGCTCATGATTTTGTCAAAAGCAGCCTGGTCGATTACAGGGCCCATGTAGTTTCCGAAGTCTTCAGGATTTCCTACGCGAAGGGACTTGGTAAGGGCAACCGCCTTTTCAAGCACTTCATCGTATACGTCCTGATGCACTACCGCACGGGATCCGGCAGAACATTTTTGTCCGGAGAAACCAAACGCCGAGAATACAATTGCAGATGCCGCCATGTCTGTATCTACGTTGTTATCGATAACCATGGTGTCTTTTCCGCCCATTTCAGCGATTACACGCTTCAGCCAGATTTGACCAGGTTGTACTTTTGCTGCGCGCTCATAAATGCGGCAGCCCACTTCACGGGAACCTGTGAAAGATACAAAACGAGTTTTCGGATGGTCAACAAGATAGTCTCCCACTTCAGCTCCGCTTCCAGGGATGAAGTTCAGGACACCCTCAGGAAGTCCGGCTTGCTCCATAACCTCTGCAAATTTCGCTGCCACAACCGGTGTGTTGTTTGCCGGCTTAAGAAGAACAGTGTTTCCTCCCACAATCGCAGCCACTGTTGTACCTGCCATGATTGCAAGCGGGAAGTTGAATGGAGAGATAACAATTCCCACACCCAATGGGATGTAGTTGAACTGGTTGATCTCGCCTTCACGGCTTTTGACCGGTACGCCGTTTTTCAAAAGTTCCATTTGGCGCGCATAGAATTCAAGGAAGTCAATCGCTTCTGCCGTATCTGCATCTGCTTCCTTCCATGGCTTTCCGCCTTCTTTTACGAGATATGCCGAGAATTCATGCTTGCGGCGGCGCAAGATGGCAGCCGCGCGGTAAAGAATGTTGGCACGTGATTCTGGAGACCACTTTTTCCATGTTTCAAAGGTGGAAACTGCGGTTTGCATGGCTTTTTCAGCCAAATCTTTATTTGCTTTAGAAACCGTACCAATTACTTCTGTTTTATTGGCCGGATTGATAGAAACAATTTTTTCATCAGTCGTGATGCGCTCTCCGCCAATGACAAGAGGATACTCTTTGCCTAGCTGGGAATTAACAAGATCTAAAGCTTCCTCAAAAGCTTTCTTGTTTTCTTTAACTGAAAAATCCGTAAATGGTTCGTGTTTGTATTCTCGAATCATTTTGTCCCCTCCTATGCCCTTAAGCGTTTTCATTATGCAACATGTCTATTCTACCCTAAACTCGTGCCACAGTTCAAACTATGGAAAATAGTCGGAATTATTTGAAATAAATAAAAAACCCTTTGTTTGCAAGGGTTTTCATAAGTATGCAAATAGAAGAAGACAGACCCTTGAAGGTTCAAAGGTCTGTCTCATTAATTATCTATAAATATGCACGTTTGGTTCGCCGCTGCCATCATCCCGGACAATCAAAGCTTCCGGTTCATTGACGGCCGATTGAATGTTAATCGTCACCGGTACGTTTGGAAGTTCCTTCATTACGGAAGACGTTACATACTGTGTAAAGGAAATAACTTCGGCTTTTCCTTGGAACTGCATCGGAATATCGATATCCAGCCGGTCGAGGCTGCCATCATGGTAATGGGCCTTACCAATGACACCCACGTAGTTCGGGAAGTAATCCTGAATTTTGGATTTGAAGTTATTAAACTTCTCCGCATCATCCCGTTTATTCGCTGTGGCTTCTTTCGATGGGAACAGATAGTATTTCTCATCGATCTTGTCCCAGCTGCCCAACTGGGTGCTGCCTGCTCCAGCCTCCGCTTTTGCAAAAAAGTGTCCCGGAGTAACCGATTCCTTCTCGGCTTCCTGATAAAGAGCGATCGTGATCGGCACATTCTTCAGAGAACTATTTTGGCGCAGGCGTTTCAGCACCTGCTGACCCATTTGTCTTGCTTCCTGGGCAACATCGCTTGCCTGAAGTTTTTTGGATCCATTGTAAATCAAGCCGGAGCTGTCTGTTGCTTTGTAGTAATAGGTAGAGTTAAATGACAGACCTACCACCAGGCCGCCCAGCTTTACTTTGTCGTTCCCGCTTTGCACCAGATAGTTTTGTTCTAGAACGTAAGATAAGTATTTCGGATGCTTATCTTCAGCATCCAGCACTTGCTTGTACGGCGCATCCTTTTTCACGCCAAGGGCCGGGTTCAGACCTTTTTGCGTCATGTCCGTCTTGCTGTTTTTTTCCACTTTTTCATCAGCACGCTTCAGCCAGTTATTAACGGTTGTAGAAGACAGATACTGCCCTTCCTGATAATAATACTTGTCTGTGCTGAAATCATCCTGTGCGATCCGCATAAGACCCAATTCAAATTCGTTGATGTCCAGACGGTTGTCCACGCCATACTTGATCAGGCCGCGGGCCCCGCCGGGTTCAAAGGGCACGATGCTTCGGTAGTATTTTTCCCCGGTCTTGATTTCCCCAGTAATGATTGCTTTTTCTTCGGTCTTTCCTTTTTTCTTCACAACTTCCTCTTCCTTTTGCAGCTTGTCTCTGTTCAGACAGCCGGTCAGGAGCAAAAGGGAGCTTAACAGGATCAGACTGATCCGTTTTATCATGGTAAAACACTCCTCCATATAACTTGATGGAACAGAGCTATTCTTTATTTTTCAAGCTCCTCAATAAATCGCTGTTCCGTCCAAACCTCCACACCTAGGGATTGCGCTTTATCCAGTTTGGAGCCCGCGTCTTCCCCCGCAATTAGCAGGTCGGTATTCTTAGAAACGCTGCCGGTGACTTTTCCGCCGAGCGCTTCGAGTCTTTCTTTCGCTTCGTTCCGGTTCAAGATGGAAAGTTTTCCGGTCAGAACGATCGTTTTTCCTGCAAAAACCGAATCCACATCTTCCGCACGGATGACCCTCGGTCCCTTATATTCCATATTAACGCCATATTCCTTCAGCTCGGAGATGAGCTCTGCAACTTCCGGTTTATTAAAATACGTTTCAATGGAATCGGCCATTTTCTCGCCGACCTCATCAATCGCGATCAGTTCTTCCTTCGTGGCCGCCATTAAACGGTCCATCGTTTCAAACACCTGGGCGACCGTTTTGGCTGCTTTTGCTCCGACATGTCGGACGCCAAGGCCGAACAACAGCTTCTCGAGCGAATTCTCTTTCGATTTTTCTATAGCTTCAAGGAGGTTGTCAACCGACTTTTCACCCATTCTCTCAAGGTTCAGCAGTTCTTCCTTATTCAATGTATACAGATCGGCTACATCCTGGATCAGATTTTCCCTGAAAAGCTGGGCAATCACTTTTTCACCAAGCCCATCGATGTTCATGGCATTTCTGGAAACAAAGTGGATCAGCCCTTCACGGATCTGAGCCGGGCACTGCGGATTCAGGCAGCGCAGCGCAACCTCTCCGTCCAGCCGTTCCAGTTCGCTTTCACATTCGGGACAATGGGTCGGCATGTGGAAGTCCTTTTCCTCCCCGGTACGGCGGTCAACGATCACATTGACGACCTCAGGGATGATGTCTCCCGCTTTCTTCACAACCACAAAATCGCCGATCTTAATGTCCTTCTCGCGGATCAAGTCTTCGTTATGCAATGAAGCCCGTTTGACGGTTGTACCAGCAACCGTTACCGGAGATAAAAGAGCGGTCGGTGTAACCACACCGGTCCGTCCGACATTAAGCTCAATGCCTTCCAGCTGGGTGACAACCTCTTCTGCCGGAAACTTGTAGGCGATGGCCCAACGGGGACTTTTCGCTGTAAAACCAAGCTCCTCCTGCTGATGGAGAGAGTCAACCTTAATAACGATGCCGTCAATTTCATAGTCAAGATTCGGCCGCCGTTCTCCCCAGCCTCTGACAAACTCAACGACTTCATCGATATTTTGGCAGTGGTGCCATTCCGGATTGGTTTTGAAGCCAAGGCTCTGCAAAAATTTCAGACTCTCACTGTGGGAATCAACCGAATGGCCTGAAAGCTGACCAATACCGTAAACGAAAATGGACAGATTCCTCTTGCCGGCTATGTTTGGATCCAGCTGACGGAGAGAGCCTGCTGCTGCATTCCGCGGATTGGCGAAAAGCTCCTGTCCCTCTTCCTGGCGAGATTCGTTCAGCTTTTGAAAGGAGCGCTTCGGCATGTAAGCTTCCCCGCGCACCTCAAGGGACACATCCTTGTCCTTGATGCGCAGAGGAATGGCCCGAATCGTTTTCAGGTTATTCGTGATATCTTCACCCGTCGTTCCATCGCCGCGGGTCGCGCCCAGCACAAAGCGCCCCTGTTCATACGTCAGGGACACAGCAAGGCCATCGATCTTCAGCTCGGCAACATAAGTAACATTGTCGCCGACGCCATTTCGCACCCTTCGGTCAAAGTCGCGTAAATCTTCTTCATTAAAGGCATTGGCAAGGCTGAGCATTGGCACCTTGTGCTGCACTTTTCTGAAATAGTCAAGAACCTGACCTCCCACCCGGACAGTCGGGGAATGCTCATCCCGAAGCTCCGGATGGTTGTTTTCAAGTTCAATCAGTTCCTTCAGCAGCCTGTCATACTCGGAATCGGGCACGGTTGGCTTGTCGAGGACGTAATATTCATAACTGTATGTTTCAAGGAGCTCACGTAATTCATTCACGCGTTGGCTGGCATGCTCTTCGTTCAAATCCTTCAACTCCTTCAATCTTTCACGTTAAACTCTAAACTTTTTCAATTGGTGCGAACTTGGCAAGCAGACGCTTAAGCCCCACCGGCTGAGGAAATGCGATATCCAGTTCAATAGAGTCGCCTTCGCCCTTCATGCTGACGACAACTCCGGTTCCCCATTTGCGGTGTTTTACCTTGTCGCTAACTTTCCAGTCTGCATTTTCACTGCCGGGTGATGTAAAGACCGGTGATATTTTCTTCACTCCCGGCTGCTGTCTCATGAAGGACGGTGCCGCATGGGAACGTGAAGGTCTGCCCCAGCTTGGAGATGCCTCTTTTTCCTTTTGCTCAGATTCCAAGAGTTCTTCCGGAATTTCACCGATAAAGCGGGAAACCGGGTTCATGTTCGTACGGCCGAAGAGCGTGCGCATCCGTGCGTTGGTCATAAACAGCTCCTCCTCGGCACGGGTAATTCCCACGTAAGCCAGACGGCGCTCTTCTTCCATTTCGCTTTCTTCAAACAGCGCCCGGCTGTGAGGGAAAACTCCTTCTTCCAGACCCATCAGGAACACGACCGGAAACTCCAGCCCTTTGGCAGAGTGAAGGGTCATAAGCACAACGGATTCCTTCGGTTTGTCGCCTTCATCCTCATCCAGACGGTCAATGTCCGCTACGAGGGCAAGATCCGTCAGGAAGGCCACAAGGCTTTTGTCGTCCTGATTCTTTTCAAAATCCTGGGTAACGGAAAGAAATTCGTCGATGTTCTCCAGGCGGCTCTCTGCTTCAAGCGATTTATCCGCCTTCAGCATGTCGCGGTAGCCAGTTTTATCGATAACTTCTTCCACAAGCTCGGTTACGGAAAGGAATTCCTGCATCCGGTTCCAGTTCGTAATCAGCTCGGAAAACTCACGCAATACATTGGTAAAGCGAGGTGACAGGCCGATCTGCTCCACTTCCTGAAGCGCCTGGTACATAGAAAGGTCGTTAACTGCACCATAATGCAAAATTTTATCAACGGTCGATGCACCAATTCCGCGTTTTGGAACATTGATGATCCGCATCATGCTGATGTCATCATCAGGATTTGCGATCAGCCGCAGGTACGCAAGGATATCCTTGATTTCTTTTCTGTCATAGAACTTGATGCCGCCGACGATATTATAAGGAATATTCGACTTGATCAAAATTTCCTCCATTACACGGGACTGTGCGTTCGTCCGATAGAGAATAGCGATGTCCGAGCATTTGCGCGGGCCGCCAGCTGTCATTTCACGGATTTTCCCAGCAATATAATGGCCTTCATCGTGCTCATTATCCCCCTGGTAGTATGTGATATTCCGGCCCCCGGTTTTATCGGTCCACAGATTCTTGGGTTTGCGGTTAAAGTTGTTTTCGATCACCTTGTTCGCCGCATCAAGAATGGTTTTCGTGGATCTGTAGTTTTGTTCAAGAAGAATGACCTTGGCGTCGTTATAATCCTTTTCAAAGGAAAGAATGTTGGCGATGTCCGCGCCACGCCAGCCGTAAATGGACTGGTCGGAGTCTCCGACCACACAAAGGTTGCGGAACCGGTCAGCCAGCATATTCACGAGCATATACTGCGCACGGTTCGTATCCTGATACTCATCCACATGAATGTATTGGAATTTGCGCTGATAGAATTGCAGCACTTCCGGCACACGCTTGAATAAATGAATCGTTGTCATAATTAAATCATCAAAATCGAGAGCAGAGTTCTTTTTCAAACGTTTTTCATATTCTTTGTATACCTCATGCACCACTGTGTCATACGGTCCGTTCATCGTTTTTGCAAAATCGCCGCTCGTCATCAATTCATTTTTCAATGATGAAATGGAGCCCAGAATGCTTCGAGGCTCAAACTTTTTCGGATCAATGTTCTTGTCTTTTAAAATATTTTTGATCACCGAAAGCTGATCGGTAGAATCAAGAATCGAGAAGTTCCGGCTGATGCCGATCCGGTCGATGTCACGGCGCAAGATCCGCACACACATGGAGTGGAACGTGGAAATCCAGATGTCCTCCGCGACCGGTCCGGTAATGGCCGCCACCCTGTCCTTCATCTCACGCGCTGCCTTGTTCGTAAACGTGATCGCAAGAATGTTCCACGGCGCCACTTCTTTATCCATCATTAAATACGCAATGCGGTGGGTCAGCACCCGCGTCTTTCCGCTTCCCGCTCCCGCCATAATCAATAGTGGTCCTTCTGTATGTTTTACAGCTGCCTTTTGTTCAGGATTAAGCCCTGTCAGCAACTGTTCTATCATTTGATGCATACTCATTTATACTTCACCTGCCCAAACATTTGTTCTTATTTCTATCATAAAGGATTCCCAAGCTGTATTCAATTATCCTTTTGCAGCTTTTACCGTTTCTATTGCTGCCTGTACATTATCATAAATAATGTTTCCAACCACAACGGTATCGGCAAACATGGCCATTTCCCTGGCCTGCCCGGCGCTTTGAATGCCGCCTCCATAATAAAACCTCGTGCGGTCGAGAACTTTTCTGACCTCTTTTACCACTTCGATATCTCCGTATGTTCCGCTGTACTCAAGATAAAAGATGGGAAGCCGGAACATTTTTTCCGACATGCGCGCATAAGCTACAACATCTTCCAATGAAAGACTGGCCTTGGCGTTTGAATAGTCAGCAGCTTTGCAATCGGGATTGGCAATGCAATAGCCTTCTGTCACAACCTCATCCCAGTTCATCAGATCGCCGTATTCCTTCACAGCGTCATGCTGAAGGCCAACAATAAAGCTCGCATCCTTGCTATTTAATACGGTAGGAATGTAATACAGATCAAAGCCCGGTGTGAGGGATTCAATCGTGCTCACTTCCAGGACACAGGGAACAGCATACTTGCGCACACGGGACATCAGATCAAGAGTATTATCAAGTGTTACTCCGTCACTCCCGCCCACAAAAATGGCATCTGTACCCGACTCGCAGATCGCTTCAAGATCCGCATCGGAAATTTCCTTATTGGGATCCAGCTTAAACACATGCTTCCAAACCCGATAATCAAAATTCATAAATCCTCCTAGTTAACTAAAGCTGAAGCAGCCGTTCAGGGCCGAAAAGCGTTGGAACTCTTACACAGCAACACGATTTTTGTGTTGAGGTGGAAGAGTGAAACGATCGAGGCACTGGCTGCTGAAGCTGGATGATGACTAAAGCTGAAGTGTCCGTTTAGTCCCGACAAGCGCTGGAACTCTTGAACTTCAACACGCTTTTTGTGTTGAGGTGAGAGAGTGAAGCGACCTCGAGGGACTGGACACTGAAGCTGGATGATGACTAAAGCTGAAGCAGCCGTTCAGGGCCGAAAAGCGTTGGAACTCTTACACAGCAACACGATTTTTGTGTTGAGGTGGAAGAGTGAAACGATCGAGGCTCTGGCTGCTGAAGCTGGATGATGACTAAAGCTGAAGCAGCCGTTCAGGGCCGAAAAGCGTTGGAACTCTTACACAGCAACACGATTTTTGTGTTGAGGTGGAAGAGTGAAACGATCGAGGCTCTGGCTGCTGAAGCTGGATGATGACTAAAGCTGAAGCAGCCGTTCAGGGCCGAAAAGCGTTGGAACTCTTACACAGCAACACGATTTTTGTGTTGAGGTGGAAGAGTGAAACGATCGAGGCACTGGCTGCTGAAGCTGGCTGATACCAAACCAAAACTACTCTATTTCTACGACCGGATCTCTCCGGCTGGTTTTCTCTCTTTATACCTTTTGCCATTATATCAAAAATTATAGGGCTACTCATCTTTCACACTGTGAAACAACGCTTACACGAAAATTAAATCTTACGCTTCGCTATGACACGCAATGAACAGGAGAATGTGTATGTTTTTTTTACAAGTCGATGAGGAAATTTCCTTAAAGCTGCTCGAAAAAAGAGATGCCCAGCTCCTCTTTCAGCTCACGGAACATTCCAGGGATCATCTCCGGAACTGGCTGGGCTGGGTTGATTACTCGCGAACGCTCAAGGATACCAAAACATTCATCAAGCTTGCCAATCAAAAATACGCCGATTCCACGGATCTCGTAACCATGATCTGGTACCGCGGCATTCCGGCGGGTTCCCTGGCTCTGTATGATATCAAGTGGAATAATTATTCTGCAAACATTGGCTATTGGCTGGGCAAGGACTTTGAAGGGAAGGGAATTATGGTCCGTTCGTGCGGTGCTATGGTGGATTATTCGTTTGGCACGCTCAGTTTGAACCGCCTGGAATTAAAGGCAGCACTGGCAAACAAAAGAAGCCGCTCGGTGGCCGAACGGCTTGGGTTTAAGCAGGAAGGAGAGCTCCGGCAGGCCGAATGGCTGTACGATCACTTTGTGGATGTCGCGCTGTACGGCATGCTGGCAGAGGACTGGGCATTTTCCAAAACTTAAATCTTGGGTTCGGTCTGAATGTTGCTGCCCGGTTCCTCCGGTCCTTTTTTCTTCTCATGATAGTTATAGATTTTGACTGAAATGAATACAAATCCTGCTGTGATCAGGGCGCCAAAAATCCAGCCCGAAATCTTCATCGCAAATAAAATAAAGTCATACTTTTTCACGCCGTATTCCATCAGCAGGTAGGATTTTAACCCGGCCTGAAACAGACTGCGAAATGCAAACAGGGCCGTCAGCCAGACAAAGTGCTTGTAAAACTCCGGCTTCCGGTACAACGCCTGGGTTTCGTTGCGCGGCTCCCCCTGAAGGTAGGCGATGTCCACGGCAAAGTGCATGCCGAGCGGCTGTTTAATGAAAATGGTTGAGAAAATAAGCAGTGCCATGAAGATACCGAAGAACACCTGGTTCCAGAGCATTCTTCCAGCCGATCCGGACAAGAGGTCAATCGTTGTTCCGGCAAAAAGGGAAAACAGGATAAACATCCCTGTGACATTGAACTGCTTTTCCTTCACAAACCGGTAAATGGTATAGATAAAACCTGGAACTGACGAAAGAAGAATGGCGTAATAGTCGCCAAGCATGTCTCTTCCCTGGTTCCAGATCAGGTACGGTATAATCAAATAAAACAGCAAATCAAAAACGACGATACTTTTCTTCAAGTTTTTCACTTCCCGTTTTGAATTGGTTCGTTCTTTTGCCATTGAGGGTCATCCTTCTGGCAATCCTTGACTATAGTGTTCGGCCGTTCCACGTCCTTTTCGGACATGCTATTGAAATGATACCACGATTGGAAAATATTATCATCTTTTGCGTAAAAAACTGATTTTGAGAGCCACTCGAGTCCCTGGGCGGCTTTTTTTAATGTCGCTGGCAGGTATGATTGGCGTTTTCTCTCGGTTTTTTCGTGTTTACTCACGGGAATCTTCTGTTTACTCACCGTTTTATGGGCTTTACTCACGGAAAAACGCACTTTACTCACCGTTTTTGAACAGTTTCTCACCAAACACATCATTTTCATAAACAACCATACAAAAACCCGCACCACCCCAGGCGGTACAGGCTCTTATCAACGATACGTGCCGATGGCCTCTCCGTATTTCAGATGAGCATCGGGCTGTATTTTATCACTCAATAAAATGTGATCTTTTTCAAACAACAGGACGACGGTGGAACCAAATTCGAACAACCCGACTTCTTCCCCTTTTTCAAAAGGAACATCCGGAAGCTCGGTGGAATAGGCACGCCCGTTTTTTACATTGGTCGAGTGCTCGCCATAAGGCACACGCACGCTTCCGACCACGAACGCGCCGACTTTTACGAGCACCATTTCACCCGCCGGTGTATCAGCATACGTGATGAGCCTCTCGTTTTTGGTAAACAGGCCTTGGACGTGCTCCACCCCGATCCGGTTCACCGGAAACAACCGGCCTGGCAGGTAAGTCGCCTTGGTCAGCTTGCCCGGCAAAGGCATGTGGATACGGTGATAGTCACTCGGGCTGAGATAGATGGTGAGGAACGTGCCTCCTTCATACTTATCCGAGATCTCGGACGTGCATCCCAAGAGCTGCTCAACCGTATAATTGATGCCTTTAGCCTGAATAAGTGCTCCTTCTGTAATGGTGCCAAACTGTGCCACTTTTCCATCGACAGGGCTGACTAGTGTATCGATGCCCGATGAGATCGGACGTGCGTCCTCTTTCAGCTTTCTTGTGAAAAACGCGGTAAACGTCGGGTATTCTTCCAGAGGTTTCTCGATCTCTTCTTTGTCGATTTTATATAGCGCGCTGTAAGGTTTAATGATGTGCCGGCTGAAGGACGAATGCCCCCATTTCCCCGCCGTTCGGGAAATTGCATTTTGCGGCAAAAGCCTGATTACATGCTTTAGTACAGAGTTTATCATGTTTATTCTACAATCCTTTCACGACTGACACATCCTGCAGTCACGGTGTTCTAAGCTTCTTCCAGCACCACAGCAATAGAAGAACTGCCATGACGGTAGCCACAAGCTTTCCTTCCCATGTCCATTGGATGAGCTGGTAAACCGAATATCCTTCGATTAAAATCGCAGGAACTTTTCCGATGGAGCTGGCCAGCACAAACAGCAAAAGCGAGGATTTGCCGACAGCCGCCACAAATGTAACTACACCCGAAGGCATGAAGGGCAAAATCCGGAGCGCCAAAATCAGCATAAACGCCTCTTTTCCCCTTGCTTCAAGCAATTGTTTTATTTTGGGATGATGCATAGCCTTCCATTCCGTTGCATTCCGGAACCCTTTTCTGTACAGAACAAAGGACACGACGGCACCGATTGCTTCTCCCGCAAACGATACAGCCATGCCTGGCCAGAGGCCGAAAACAGCCAGGTTGGCAGCAGTCAAAAATACACTCGGTACGATTCCGAGCACACTGATCACAACATTCAAAAAGATGCTGAGGATAACGGCGACCTGCCCGTAAGATACCAGCCAATCGATGACGGTATCCTTTAGCACCGTCATTGGATATGAACCTTTTTATTCATGGGTGATGGCCTTTTTCTCCTCCGTAACGATGGTATGGAGTTTTTCGGCAATGTCCCTTAATTGCTTTGTTTCTTCTACTGTCAATTGGGAAAAGAACCTATCGATCACAAACTGGTCTATCTGATCGTATTCATCATAATATTCATTTCCCTTTTCTCCAAGCGTCAAAAAAATTTCTCGCCGGTTTTGGGGATTTATGCTTCGAACAACATAGCTTTCCTGTTCGAGCTTGCTGACAAGCTGGCTCGTGGAGCTCATCGAAAAGTTCAGCTGCTCGGCGATCGTCTGTACCTTTACCGGCTGATGCTTATGTACCCGGTCCAGGATTAAAAATTGCTTTGGAGTAATCTCATAATCTAACGATGAGAAATAATGCTTCAATAAATGGGCATTCACTTTATCAAAAAAGTCGTATGCCTCTTTTATATAATCGCCTTGCTCCACTTCTTTCACCTCGTTTATCCACTTAAACAGTTTAACAAGATAAACTATACTATCCTTCCAACGTTCCGTCAATAAAAACAAGCATACGAAAAACCCGAATAACGGACGCTTAGCCAAGAGTCCATGATTCGGGCCGCACTCACAAAAGGTGATTGTGAGTTTATTTTGTTTCTTCTTGACCATGTACACGGTCAAGTGCCATTTGATAGGCGTCGTTTCCAAAGTTCAGACAGCGTTTGACACGTGAAATAGTCGCCGTGCTCGCGCCGGTTTCAGACTCAATTTTGTGATAGGTCTTTCCTTCCCGAAGCATGCGTGCCACTTCGAGACGCTGTGCCAGCGATTGAATTTCGTTCATTGTGCACAGATCATCAAAGAACATGTAGCACTCTTCAAGGTCTTTCAGCGAAAGGACCGCTTCAAACAGCTGATCCAGCGCTTTACCCCTTAATTTATCAATTTGCATAGATTTAGCACTCCTTCTGCTCTATTCAATAGAAACACTCTTGCTGATTCCTGGCTGCGTCGGAATTATGTTGATCCAGGTTTTTCCCGGAACAAATCCGGTGCCTGACGGAATAATTCTGCCGTTTTTGTTTTTCCAGGTCACTTCTCTCACTTTTCCCTGCTGTAGGAGAAGGCCCTTGCCGCCTGATGTAAGATCAATGGCTCTGCGGCCATAGCTATCGATAATCCTGTGCTTCATCTCCACGATAAACACATTATTCACCTCGACCGGTTTCTTCGTTTCAAGATCGGTTGTCGGCGTTCCGTTGCTTGACCGGGCATAGCGTTTCGTAGACGGGTTATATTTGTAACCAACTTTCTCATTTTGACTGTATGTTATCAGAATTTGATCCGCTTTGTCACCGGTAAGCCCTTTAACCTCTTCTGGTTTCAAAAAAGGAAGCGGCTTTATTTTATCTTTATCGTCATACCCTTTCTTCTTTAAACCTGTCATCAGGTCCTCGTAGGTGATGTACGAATTGTGAGGCGCTTGCCGGAATGTTGCCCGGTGAAAAAGCGTCCCGTCATAATAAAGTCCGTTCAGCGAGTCCACCTTGCTGTTTTTCCCTGAAAGCATCTTCTTTGCATCAGGGCTCCAGCCATGATGGACATAAAACGAATGATATCCCTGGCTGAGCTCGATAAAATAATCACGTGCACTGCGTACCGGTCCGATCACGTTCGGTTTTTCACTCTGGAAAACAGCAAGGAACCGCGTGATTTCTCCTTCTGCGAGCACCTCATACACAAGGTCAGCCTTATAAACGCCGGACTGCGGCCGCGCCCGCTGATGATTATTTACCATCACTGAAAACACTCTGGCATCGGTCGGTTTCTTTGTTTTTATTCCCGTCAGCGGGAACGTATTTAAGTGTTCTTTTTTTTCTTCCTTTTTCTCCGGCTTTTCCGCCGGCTGCGCAGGCTTCGTTTCCTGCGCCGTTGGTTTTTCTTCCTTTTGGCACCCGGTTCCTCCAAGAATCAAGAACGCAGCACAAATACCAAGCATCCATTTTCTCATTAGGCACCCCTGCCCCCTATGGCCCCCCGGCCTGAAGTGATCAAACACTTTACTTCTTTAGTTTAACGCATAATCGAAGGAAAGAGTATGACTTTCTTTTTCACATCATATAATCCAAGCTGTGTAATGCGGATATACGGAAGATGTGTAGATGAAAAAAACAGCAGGCTGTAGATTGGATCTTCAAACGCATAGCCGCGTTTTCGGAGTTCTGATGTTAATTTTTTCTCTTCCTCTATCAGTGCTTCGACCGCAAGCGGAGACATTCCTCCCGCGATGGGGAGCTTGATCTCACTGACAACGCTTTGATCTTCAACTAGAACGATGCCGCCTTTCATTTCCTTGATGCGATTGAACGCTGCAAGCATATCACGCTTGCTTTTTCCGATTAAAAGGATGTCTCCTGTGCTGGAGTACGAGCTTGCAAATCCCGATACACTCGTGGCAAATCCTTTGAGAAGCGTGTTCACTCTCCATTTGCCCTTTTTGTCCACCAGCATGAAAAAGCACTCATCATGATCATCATCGAGCTTTTCCGCCGTTGGATTGAGAGAAATATGATACGGCTTCGTAATAACAGAGTTCACCATATCAATTCCGGCCAGTGAGCTGAACTGAAAATCCTTCAGCGTTAAATCCCAGTTCAAATCAAGAGGACCCATTCCATAATCGTTCCATGGGAATGAAGATCTCTCCTTCACAGCTTTGCCGTCCCGCTTGATCCATTGTCCTTTCGCCAGCACGGCCTCAGGATTTGGATGCTGCACAGCGTCCAGAATGTTAAGATGAGCCACTCTTCCCGGTGCGACCATTCCGAGTATATGCTCCTTGCCGTAATATCTTGCTATGTTATAGGATGCCATCTTATACGCATCAATCGGGTCAATTCCTTCTTCAAGCGCAATGGAAATCATTTTATCCGTCACACCCTCTTCATAAAAAGCAGGTGTGGAGCCATCTGTTGTAAAAATCACACGGTCAAAATGAGCCGCACCAATCTCGTTCATTCCCCTTAAGATTTGACGAAGATCCGGGCGAATGGATGAATACCTTAGTGACGTGGTCAGCCCGAGATTCAGTCTCATCATGGCCTCTTCCCCGGTCATCGCCTCATGGTCACAATCCACTCCGAGAAGAGCCATTTGCGTGAGGGTTTTCTCAGAAGCTCCCGGCAGATGCCCTTCCACCCTTTTTCCTGCTCTTCGGGTTTCACGCATGTAATGCAGCAGGTTGTCATCTCCCTGGATGACTTTAGGCCAGCTGGTTAGTTCTCCCCCCTGAATGACATACGGAGAAGACAGCATTTTTTTCACATTGCTCAATGAGAAGAGCGCATCTTCATTAAACAGCTCGGACTGTGAATCAAACCGGCACCACCAATAATAGGTATAAGGCAGTTTATTCATGTCCTCCATAAGAGAAAGCGCTTTCGTAATTGGCGTTGATAAAAAAAGTTTGAGGTTGTCGCAGATGAATGTGGTTGTGCCGCGAACCGACGCATAATCACCCAACGTCTGGGGATTATATAATTGAAACGGGTGTGCATGCGGTTCAATATATCCGGGTACAACATATTTTCCGTCCAGCTCCACCATTTCTGTGCCGGTGGTCTCCTGGGGCAGGTTGTCCCCCACATATACAATGCGGTTATCGTAGATCCATATATTTGCTTTAGTCCAGCAATGCCGGGCAGTATTTAAATACGTTGCATTCTTCAGTACCATGGTGGGAGCCAATTCGCCGAGAATAACGGCCTGATGACGGCGCAATTCCACCTTTGACCAAAATAAAAACTGGGTAGACATGTGCTTGTTTCACCTTTTTCTCTGTAAGTTACATTTTCTAAAGGATACCACACATTTGCGCTGAATGTGTGTCATAACTCCAAACACTTGAAATTCATTACAGAAAGGAAAATTACTGCCATGAAACAGAATATCGGAATTTTCAACGCCATGATCCGCATCGTCTGCGGGTTAACCATGCTTGCCATGTTAACTGCCAAATACACCCGTAAACCATGGAAAGGTTCGTACGTATTCATGATGACCCTTGCCGCCATGAAAGTCGCCGAGGGCATTCTCCGCTATTGTCCGGTCACCGAAATAATCAAACAAGGCTCCGAGCTGAAAGACATGGACCTCAATGACATCACAAAAGAAGGCAACCCGATTAACCCGAGCTAAGAACTTACATTTTTTAAAATTGCCGCTTAGAGGGCCTTGCAAAGAGACTTCTTAGCAGAGTTGATTGTAGTGCAAGGTGCGAGACTCCTGCAGGGGAAGCGTGACAGGTGAGACCAATGAGGCGCTTGCGCCGACGGGCTCACCGCACGCCCTGCGGAAAGCGAGCATCCTGGAACGGAAATCAACCACCGTCATAAACCAGAATCAAACCATACACGAAAAAAACTCCCCATCAAGGGGAGTTTTCTGTAAGGAGGGACTAGCTATGAAAGAATTTTTAATGGATACGATTTTTGTATATGCCACGCTCATTGGCGGGATCATTGCCATACTTTTTGCTGTGGTTAAAAAGCGGCGCGTGAAATAGCTTTTGAACCGATGTCTGTCCGGTAAAAGGACTGGCTGCAGCTGATTTTCTGCATTTCTGTATACACGTTTTCCTGAGCGCTGGCCAAGTCTGTTCCTTTTACAGCCGCCAGGAGAATGCGTCCGCCATCCGTCACTAGCTGGTCTCCTGCCAGTTTCGTTCCGGCATGGAATAACAGTGTAGACTCATCAAGGTTTTCAATCCCGTTGATGGCGATGCCTTTCTCATATTGATCAGGATAGCCGCCAGAAGCGAGAACCACACCGATGACCGCTTCGTCACTCCAGTTCAATTCCACTTCTTCTTTTCGTAAAATGCCAAGCAGGATCTGGGCAAAATCACCCTGCAGCCTTGGCAGTACGACCTGTGTTTCCGGATCGCCAAATCGTGCATTGAACTCAATGACCTTCGGACCGTCTGCCGTCAGCATGAGACCTGCGTACAAAATCCCTGTAAATGAACGGCCTTCCTTCACCATCGCTTGGGCAGCAGGATCAAGAACCGTTTTTCTTGCTTCCTCCACCACGGTTTGCGGAATCTGCGGTACCGGTGAGTAAGCACCCATTCCTCCGGTGTTTGGCCCTTTATCGCCTGTGAAGGCACGTTTATGGTCCTGAGCAATCACCATCGGGTACACGTTCTCTTCGTTCACAAACGCCATGAAGGAAAATTCTTCGCCTTCCAGATACTCTTCCATCACGACAGAAGCGCTCGCTTCTCCAAAACGGGCCTGGTTCAGCATTTCATCAAGGCCTTTTTCTGCTTCATCTTCGGTCATGGCCACAATTACACCTTTACCTGCCGCAAGTCCGTCCGCTTTTAAAACGATCGGTGCTCCCTGCTCCTTCAAATACGCTCTTGCTTCCTCATAGGAAGTAAACGTTTTTGATTTCGCTGTCGGGATGCCGTGCTTGTCCATAAGATCCTTCGCAAATGATTTACTTCCCTCGATCAATGCGGCTTCCTTTGACGGACCGAAAATAGACAGCCCTTCTTGTTGAAAATCATTGACGATTCCGTTTAAAAGAGGGACTTCAGCTCCCACGAAGGTAAGCGCGATGTCATTTTCCTTGGCAAACGCGATAAGACCTTCATGATCGCTTTCCTCGATGTTTACGCATTCTGCCACATCTGCCATTCCCGGATTGCCTGGCGCGGCGTACACTTTTGTTACACTCGGGCTGTTCGCAAAACGCCATACGATGGCATGCTCACGGCCGCCCTTTCCTACTACCAAAACGTTCATGCTGTCTCCTCCTTGGTACAGATTTTAATGTTTGAAGTGGCGTACGCCGGTAAATACCATGGCGATGCCGTATTCGTCTGCCTTTTTGATGGAATCTTCATCTTTAACCGATCCGCCCGGCTGGATGATGGCAGTGATTCCTGCTTTGGCTGCCGCTTCGACGGTATCGTCCATTGGGAAAAAGGCATCTGATCCAAGGGCGCTTCCCTGTGCTTTTTCTCCTGCTTGTTCAATCGCAATATTTGCCGCGCCGACACGGTTCATCTGTCCGGCACCGACACCGATGGTCATTTGATCCTTTGTTAGAACAATCGCATTGGATTTAATGTGCTTAACCACTTTCCATGCGAGTTTCAAATCTTCCCATTCTTTTTCGGTCGGCTCACGCTTCGTTGGCACGGAGATGTTGGCTTGATCCAGACCGTAAGCATCCTCGTCCTGAACAAGAAGGCCGCCGCGGACGGTAGTCAGCTTTTTCTCCTGCTTTTTATCTTCACCAAGCTCCAATGTAAGGAGACGGATATTTTTCTTTTTCGTTAAAATCTCTTTCGCTTCTGTGCTGAACGATGGTGCAATGATGATTTCAAGGAAAATCTCGCTCATCTTTTGTGCTGCCGCTGCGTTGATTTCCACGTTGGATGCGATGATGCCGCCAAAAATAGAGACCGGATCGGCTTCAAACGCTCTCGCGAACGCTTCTTCTACAGAGCTGCCTGTGCCGACTCCGCACGGATTCATGTGTTTAACAGCCACAACAGCCGGATCTGTGAATTCGCGAACGATTTGAAGTGCTGCATCCGCATCATTGATGTTGTTGTAGGAAAGCTCTTTTCCATGAAGCTGTTCAGCCTGGGCAATCGATGTTTTCGTGCCAAGCGGCGCTTTGTAAAATGCCGCCTTTTGGTGCGGGTTCTCTCCATAGCGAAGATCCTGTTTCTTTTCGTAGGTAACCGTGAAAGATTCCGGGTTCTCCTCTTCCACCATGTTGGTGAGGTATTCTGCGATCAGCGCGTCGTAAGCAGCTGTGTGACGGAATGTCTTCGCCGCAAGCTTTTTGCGTGTTTCATCGGACACCTGATTGTTTTGCTGAACTTCTTCCAGCACTTTGGAGTAATCTGCAGGATCTACGACAACCGTTACATACGCATGATTTTTCGCAGCCGAGCGAAGCATGCTTGGCCCACCGATATCAATATTTTCAATGGCATCTTCAAACGCTACATTTTCCTTTGCGATGGTTTCTTTAAACGGATAAAGGTTAACCACAACAAGATCAATCGGGGAGATGCCGTTCTCCTCCATTTGCTGAACGTGGCTCTCATTGTCGCGAACCGCAAGAAGGCCGCCGTGAATCATCGGATGAAGTGTTTTTACACGTCCGTCCATGATTTCCGGAAAGCCTGTTACTTCAGATATACCGGTTACCTTTACACCAGCTTCCTGCAATGCCTTGCTTGTTCCCCCAGTGGAGATGATTTCCACGCCTTGTTCGGCCAGCGCCTGAACAAAAGGAACCAACCCTTCTTTATTGGAAACTGACACTAATGCTCGTTTGATGCTCAAAATGATACGCCTCCTACTTTCTCTTGGTTGAATAGCTGTTGCAGCACACTTGGAAACAATTGATGCTCGACCTGCTGAATCCGCTCCTGCAGTGTCTCTCTTGTATCCTCTTTTTTAATCGCCACCGTTTTCTGTGCGATGATTGGACCTGTATCCATACCGCTGTCCACGTAATGTACGGTAACACCGGTTACTTCTGCCTTTGCGTCGAGTGCCTGTCCGACCGCATCCTTGCCCGGAAAAGCCGGCAAGAGCGAAGGATGGATGTTAACGATACGCCCTTCATATTCAGACAGCAATGTAGAACCAATCAGACGCATGTAACCCGCAAGCACGATAAATTCTATGTTTCTGTCTTTCAGCTGCTTTAAAATTTCCGTTTCGAACGCTGTTTTTGTTTCATACTCTTTTGGATAAAACGCAAACGTTTCCGTTCCTGACTGTTCAGCACGCTCCACTACGCGCGCGCCGGGCTTGTCGCAAACCAGAAGCGAGACGTTCGCTTCCAGTTTCTTTTCATTTATGGCGTCGATGATCGCCTGGAAATTCGAGCCGCTTCCTGATGCGAAGATAGCGATTTTCTTCATTTCAGCTCACCGCCGCCAAAGTGGACACCTTCGCCCGTTTTCACGCGGCCGATGACAAACGCCTTTTCCCCGTCATTTTCGAGTGACTTGATCACATCAAAAGATTCCTCATAATCGACAGCAAGCACCATCCCAATCCCCATGTTGAACGTAGTGAACATTTCTTTTCTTCCGATGTTTCCTGTTTGTTCAATGGTTTCAAAGATAGCGGGAACCGGCCATGAACCGTAATCCACTTCTGCTGCAAGTCCTTCCGGAAGCATACGCGGAATATTTTCCTCAAATCCGCCGCCCGTAATATGAGCTGCGCCGTGTACTTGATAGTTTTTAAAGACATTAAGCAACGGTTTTACATAAATGCGTGTTGGAGCCAGCAGCTCTTCGCCCAATGTTTTTCCATCCGTTCCAAAGCTGCCGTCCAAATCCAGCTGGCCTGATTCCAGAAGAGCTTTGCGGACGAGGGAATAGCCGTTGCTGTGGATGCCATTGGAGGCAAGCCCGATAAGAACGTCTCCTTCTTTTACAAGGTCAGGGTGAATGAGTTTGGATTTTTCTGCAGCGCCGACCGAAAAGCCGGCAAGATCATAATCACCATTGCTGTACATGCCTGGCATTTCTGCCGTTTCTCCACCGATCAGGGCACAGCCTGCCTGCTCACAGCCGTCGGCCACCCCTTTGACGATATCCTCAATTTTCACAGGATCCAGCTTTCCGCATGCGATGTAATCCAGGAAGTACAGCGGCTCGGCTCCCTGTGCCACGATATCGTTCACGCACATCGCCACAGCGTCCACTCCAATGGTATCATGTTTATCCATCATGATTGCGACCATAAGCTTTGTGCCCACTCCGTCCGTACCGGAAATCAGAACCGGCTCCTTGTACGGCAGATTGGACAAGTCAAACATTGCCCCAAAGCCGCCAAGGCCTGCCATGACTTCAGGACGGCGTGTACGCAATGCGTGCTTCTTGATTCTGTCTACCGCCTCGTAACCCGCTTCAATATCCACTCCGGCCTGTCTATATGCCTCTGCCATTGTATTTCCTCCCTTTTTTGCCATTACACCATTTCTTTTTCATACGGAAGCACGGTATCCGGATAAATCTCTGTTGGATACTTCCCGGTAAAGCAAGCCAGGCACTGTCCGTTATTCGGATCGCCGTCCGGGCGTCCGATGCCTCTCAATAATCCTTCAGGTGATAAGAAGGCTAATGAATCTGCTCCGATAATGTCTCTGATTTCCTCTACCGAGTGATTGGAGGCGATCAATTCAGCACGCTCGGATGTATCAATGCCGTAGTAGCACGGATGAGCAATCGGAGGCGCGGTAATCCGCACATGCACTTCAGTTGCTCCTGCTGCACGCAGCATTTTCACGATTCGGCGGCTCGTCGTTCCGCGGACGATGGAGTCATCGACCATCACCACGCGTTTGCCTTCCACGATTCCCCGTACAGGGGACAGCTTCATTTTCACACCAAGCTCCCGCAATTCCTGTGAAGGCTGGATGAATGTCCGGCCCACATAACGGTTTTTGATCAAGCCGATTTCGTATGGAATGCCTGATGCTTCGGCATAGCCGATCGCGGCTGAAATACTGGAGTCCGGAACCCCTGTCACGACATCCGCTTCAACTGGCGCTTCACGGTACAATTCTTTTCCAAGGTTCTTTCTCGCACTGTGAACGTTCACCTGGTCGATATTGCTGTCAGGCCGTGAAAAATAAATATATTCCATTGAACAAATCGAACGGTTCGTCGGTGAAGAAAAACGGTCCGCTGTCATTCCATTATCGTCAATAATCAAAAGTTCTCCCGGTTTCACATCGCGAAGATACTCTGCACCCACCACGTCAAAGGCACAGGTTTCGGAAGCCACCACATAAGCATCTCCCAGCATGCCAATGGAAAGCGGGCGCAATCCGTTTGGATCAAGAGCGACCATCAGCTTGTCCTCGGTCATGATGACAAATGCATAAGCACCTTTCAGCATGGTAAGAGCATTTCTTACCTGATCCTTGAGATCCATATATCCGCTGCGTTTGATCAGATGGGCCAAAACTTCCGTATCAGATGTCGTCTGAAAAATGCTTCCTTGTGCTTCGAGCTGGTGTTTCAGCGCGTTCGCGTTCACAAGGTTTCCGTTATGAGCGACGGCAAGGCTTGACGTTTGTGAGCGGAAAAGCAGGGGCTGAACATTTGCATATTCATTGCCCCCTGCTGTGGAATAGCGCACATGGCCGATGGCCGCATGCCCTGTCATTCCTTCAAGTTCTCCGCGGCTGAACACCTCGGTAACAAGCCCATGTCCTTTGTGCATTTTCAACTTTTCACCGTCTGTTACAACAATTCCTGCGCCTTCCTGTCCTCTGTGCTGAAGGCTGTGCAGCCCGTAATAGGTGAGCTGGGCAGCATCCTGATGTCCCCAGATGCCAAACACACCACATTCTTCGTTTAAGCCTTTGATGTCAGCAAGCATGGTATGGCTCCTTTCCAAGCCGAATGAAGTTCATCGTAAGTTGCGGCCAGCACTTCTTCATTTTCATGGTCGATGCGCAAAACCGCGTTATCCGTTACAAATCCGATCTGTTTCGCGTCTTCATTCATCGATTCAAACGCTTTAGCGTTTTCCGGTTTTACTGAAACAAGGAAGCGTGATTGGGTTTCGCTGTAAAGGGCTGAAACAAGGTCTCCCTCAAGCTCAACGGACGCCCCTGTATTGCCGTTCATCATGCTTTCGGCAAGTGCGACAGCCAATCCGCCCTCTGCTACGTCATGAGCAGATTCCACAAGGCCGTTCTGAATCGCTTCAAGCAATTGCTTCTGGCGTTTGACTTCCGTTTCAAGATTCAGCGCCGGTGCTTTTCCTGAAATTTTGCCAAGCTGCATTTTTTGCAGCTCGCTTCCGCCAAATTCCTGATGGGTTTCACCGACCACATAGATCAGATCTCCCGGTGTTTTAAAGTATTGGGTTGTAATATGGTCAAGGTGAGAAATTAGTCCAACCATCCCGATCACAGGCGTCGGATATACGGCCACACCGTTCGTTTCATTATAAAGAGATACGTTTCCGCCAATAACCGGTGTGCTTAGCGTGCGGCATGCTTCACTCATTCCGTCCGTGGATTTTTCCAGCTGCCAGAAGATTTCCGGCTTTTCCGGATTTCCGTAGTTCAGGCAGTCCGTAATGGCAAGCGGTTGGGCACCGGAACAAACGAGGTTTCTCGCTGCTTCTGCCACTGCAATCTTTCCGCCGGTTTCCGGATCAAGGTAGAGATAGCGTGAGTTACAGTCAGTTGTCATCGCTAGTGCCTTATCCGTTTCACGGATGCGGATAACAGCGGCATCCGATCCCGGAGGCACGACCGTGTTCGTGCGAACCATATAGTCATACTGGTCAAATACCCACGATTTGCTCGCGATCGTCGGCTGTGATAACAGCTCCAGAAGCGTTTCCTTTTTGCTTTCTACTGTTGGAACGAACGCTTCCTCGTTTTGAAACTGTGAAAACATCTCGGGTTCCTTGGATGGCTTATGATAAACCGGTGCTTCTTCTGCAAGTGCATCAACCGGAACATCGGCGACGACTTCGCCGTGATGAAGAAGGCGAAGCTGTTTTTCTTCAATAACCGTACCAACGACTACTGCTTCAAGACCCCATTTTTCAAAAATATCAATGGCTTCCTGTTCTCTGCCTTTTTGCATAACGATCAACATACGTTCCTGAGATTCAGATAGCATCATTTCGTAAGCGGTCATGTTCAATTCACGCTGCGGCACAAGGTCAAGGTTCATCTCGATTCCCATTCCTGCTTTACTTGCCATCTCAGCGGATGAGCTGGTAAGGCCGGCTGCTCCCATGTCCTGGATACCGACAAGAGCATCACAGTTCTGAATCAGCTCAAGGCACGCTTCAAGCAATAACTTTTCCATGAACGGATCGCCCACCTGAACGGCAGGGCGCTTCTCCTCAGAAGCTTCGGTCAATTCCTCGGAGGCGAAAGTCGCCCCGTGGATTCCGTCGCGTCCTGTTCTTGCTCCAACATACATAACCGAGTTGCCAGCGCCTTTTGCCTGTCCTTTTTGGATGTCCTTGTGGTCGATCAAGCCCACACACATCGCGTTGACAAGCGGATTTCCGTCGTAGGAAGCGTCAAACTGAACTTCGCCCCCAACGGTTGGAATCCCGATACAGTTGCCGTAGCCTGCGATCCCGGCTACCACTTCTTCAAACAAATATTTCACGCGAGAAGACGTCAATTCGCCAAAACGAAGCGAGTTTAACAGCGCAACCGGGCGCGCACCCATGGAAAAGATGTCACGGATGATGCCGCCCACTCCTGTGGCTGCACCCTGGTACGGTTCAATCGCAGATGGGTGGTTGTGGCTTTCAATTTTGAAAACAACTGCCTGGCCATCGCCGATGTCTACCACTCCGGCTCCTTCTCCTGGTCCCTGAAGCACGCGTTCTCCATCCACCGGGAACTTTCGAAGCACCGGCTTGGAGTTTTTATATGAACAATGCTCACTCCACATGACCGAGAACAATCCGGTCTCCGTCCAGTTCGGAAGGCGGCCGATGATGGATTGGACCAGCCCAAACTCCTCATCATTCAAGCCCATTTCACGATATAATTTTTGCTCCTGAATTTGCTCTGCAGTCGGCTCATGAAGATAAGACATGGTTTTCCCTCCAGCTTTTTACGATTGATTGAAACAATTTCAGTCCGTCGGCACTGCCCAAAAGCTCGCTTACCGCGCGCTCCGGATGCGGCATCATGCCAAGCACGTTGCCTTTTGCATTCATGATTCCGGCAATATCCGAAATCGATCCGTTCGGGTTATTTTTATAGCGGAAAATAATGCGGTTCTCTTCTTCCAGCTGTTTTAGTGTCTCTTCATCACAATAATAGTTTCCTTCGCCGTGAGCGATCGGAATAACAATCTCTTCGTCCTTCTCATAGGAAGAGCTGAACATGGTTTCGTTGTTTACAACGTTCAATGTTTCGGGCTGGCAGATGAATTTCAATGATTCATTCCGGCGCATGGCCCCCGGAAGCAATCCGGTTTCTAAAAGGATTTGAAATCCGTTGCAGACGCCAAGCACTGGCTTGCCCGCTTGTGCCGCTTTTTTTACTTCATCCATAACATTGGAAAACTGGGCGATGGCGCCTGTACGAAGGTAGTCGCCATACGAGAATCCGCCCGGCAGCAGGATGCCGTCAAAACGGTCGAGATTTTCTTCGTCATGCCACACGTACTCGGCTTCTGCACCAAGCTCGTCCTTTACGGCGTGAAACATGTCAATGTCACAGTTGGATCCTGGAAAAACAATGACCGCAAACCTCACTGTGCGACAACCTCCTCCACCTCATAGCGGTAATCTTCAATGACCGGGTTGGAAAGCAATTTTTCACACATTTCTCTGACGGATTTGTCTAAATCCTGAACGCTGTCTTCAATCGTAAGCTCGAGGTATTTACCGATGCGGACATCCTGTACCTCGTTGTACTCCATGCGGTGCAATGAGCCTTTAACCGCTGTTCCCTGTGGATCCAATACGCTTTCTTTCAATGTGACGAATACTTTTACTTTATACATGAAGGTTTCCCCCTAAGCGTTCTAAGATTTTTTCATAAGCATCTGTTAAGCTGCCAAGATCTCGGCGAAATACGTCTTTATCGAGCTTTTCATTCGTTTCACTATCCCAAAGGCGGCACGTATCCGGTGAAATTTCGTCGGCCACCAGAAGCTCACCTTTGGCATTGGTGCCGAACTCCAGTTTGAAATCTACTAATCTTATATTTTTCTCTGCAAAAAATTGAACAAGAACGGAATTGACCAGAAGCGCAAGCTCCTTCATTTCTTCAAGCTGCTTTGGAACAGCAAGCTCTAAGGCTGCGATATGGTCGGTGTTAAAAAGAGGATCGCCAAGGTCGTCATTTTTGTAATAAAATTCGACGATCGGCTTACGCAGAACGTGTCCTTCCGGCAGTCCCGTCCGTTTGGCCAGTGTTCCTGCCACCACATTACGGACAACCACTTCCAGTGGAATGATCTCCACATGCTGGACAATCTGTTCGGTTGGAGATTGTTTGGAGATAAAGTGAGTTGGAATGTTGTTTTGCTGTAAAAGTGCAAACATCAGGCTGGTGATCTCATTGTTCAAGCGGCCTTTTCCATCGATGGTTGCTTTCTTCTCACCGTTAAACGCAGTTGCTGAATCCTTGTACTCCACCCACACGGTGTTTCTGTCTTCTGTGCTGTAAATCTTCTTCGCCTTTCCTTCATAAAGCAAGGTTTGCTTTTCCATTCAAAATCCCCCTGACATAAGTCGAATTCCATTGCAAAAATCACGAATATTGGCAATATTGAGTGTGGTGCTGAGGCGCCTTGCTTAGAGACGACCAGTATTGGAGGGCTTTTGCATAAAACGCTTTTTGTTTTCTGCAAAAGACCGAAATGATCGAGTCTCTAGGCGCCGAAGCCGGATCATGTAGTGCTGAGGTGTTCAGAAACGAGTGGATTACCCCTCTCGCCCCCTATTGCCTCAAGACTTTATATTACAATCCCAGTCGCTCGAAAATCGTATCAACATGCTGCAGGTGGTACGAGTAGTCGAAGCAGTCTTCGATGTCTTCTGGTGTAAGTTTTTCCGTAATGCGCGGCTCTTCCTGTACGAGCTGCTTGAACTGGATGCCTTCTTCCCAAGCCTGCATGGCTTTCGGCTGAACAATGTCATAAGCAGCTTCACGGCTCATGCCTCTATCGATCAGCTTCAACAGCACACGCTGCGAGTAAATCAATCCGTACGTCCTTGTCATGTTGCGTTTCATGTTTTCCGGGAACACTGTTAAGTTCTTCACGATGTTGCCAAAGCGGTTAAGCATGTAATCGAGCGCAATGGTTGCATCCGGCAGAATGACACGCTCTGCAGAAGAGTGAGAGATGTCACGTTCATGCCAAAGTGCCACATTTTCATACGCGGTCATCATGTAACCGCGGATGACGCGTGCCATACCCGTCATGTTCTCGGAACCGATCGGGTTGCGTTTGTGAGGCATCGCAGAAGATCCTTTTTGGCCTTTGGCGAAGAACTCTTCCACTTCACGCGTTTCACTTTTTTGCAGTCCGCGGATTTCAACAGCGAACTTCTCAATGCTTGTTGCTACAAGCGCCAATGCTGACATGTAATGCGCATGACGGTCACGCTGCAGGGTTTGTGTTGAAATTGGCGATGCTTCAAGCCCCAACCTTTCGCAAACATATTTTTCAACGAATGGATCGATGTTGGCATATGTACCAACAGCTCCGCTGATCTTTCCAACGCGTACGGTGTCAGCTGCCTGCTTGAAACGCTCAAGGTTTCGCTTCATCTCTGCATACCAGAGCGCGAGCTTCAAACCAAAGGTAGTCGGTTCTGCGTGAACACCGTGCGTGCGGCCCATCATGACCGTGTATTTATGTTCTTTCGCTTTGTTTCCGATGATCTCGATGAACTTCTCGATGTCTTTGATCAAAATTTCGTTCGCCTGCAAAAGCAGGTAAGATAATGCTGTATCCACTACGTCGGTGGAAGTCAGTCCGTAATGGACCCACTTGCGCTCTTCGCCGAGTGATTCCGATACCGCGCGTGTAAAAGCAACCACATCATGGCGTGTTTCCTGCTCGATTTCAAAAATACGATTAATATCAAATGATGCGTTCTCGCGCAGTTTCTTAACGTCCTCTTTTGGAATCTCCCCAAGCTCTGCCCATGCTTCACAAGCCAAAATCTCGACTTCCAGCCAAGCCTTAAAGCGGTTTTCGTCTGTCCAAATCGCTCCCATTTCCGGGCGTGTATACCGTTCAATCATGTCGTTACCTCCAGCTTTTCCATCTTGAGTACAGCAGCTTTAATGTATTCTGCTTTGTTGAGTGCTTCGCTTACCGTGTTTCCGAGCACGGTGATGTGTCCCATTTTTCGTTTCACTTTTGCTTCTTCTTTTCCGTAAAGATGCAGCTTGGCGTCTTTCAGAAGTTCCAGGTTTTCAAGCAGCGGTTTCACAAGTTCCCCGAGCACATTGATCATGACTACGGGGCTGACCAGTGACGTCCGGCCGAGCGGAAGTCCGCAAACAGCGCGTACATGCTGCTGAAACTGTGAGGTTTCACAGGCTTCGATGCTGTAGTGGCCGGAATTATGAGGCCGCGGCGCCAGTTCGTTCACGTAAATTTCCCCGTTGATGCCAAGGAACATCTCCACAGCAAGCGTTCCGTACAGGTTAAGCTCATGAGCAATTTTCTTGGCCATGTCATACGCATTGGCCGCTGTTTCCTCTGAAATTCTTGCCGGCACAATCGACTGGTGAAGAATGTTTTCCAGGTGGATGTTCTCCGCCACAGGGAACGTGCTCATTTCACCTTTTGTGCTTCGGGTGACGATTACCGACAGTTCTTTTTCAAAGGATACCCAGCTTTCAAGAACACATTCTCTGCTCCCCGCGAAAAGCTCCTCTGCTTTTTCCATATCCCCTTCTGTCCGGATGACCGCCTGGCCTTTTCCGTCATATCCGCCCTGGCACGTTTTCAAAACGGCAGGAAGACCGAGCTGGCTGACAGCCGCCTGGAGCTCTTCCTTGCTTTGTACAGGAAGGTAAGGAGCAACACGTACGCCCGCTTTTTCAATCGCCTGCTTTTCACGAATGCGGTGCTGAGTCAGATAGAGAAGCTCGCTGCCCTGTGGCATATAGGCGTTATTCTCAAGCCATTGCGCTCTCTCGCTGTCCACGTTTTCAAATTCATAGGTGATCACGTCACTTTTTTGAGCCAGTTCTTCAATGCCCTTTACATCGTCATAAGGTGCAACAATCTGGTGGTCGCTGATTTGTCCACACGGTGAATTTTCACCAGGGTCCAAAACTACAATTCCGTATCCCATTTCTCTAGCGCTGATTGCCATCATACGGCCCAATTGGCCTCCGCCCAAGATGCCAATCGTTTGGCCCGGCAAAATCGTTTTGTTTTTAGCCAAGAGAATCACTGCTTTCTATAACGGCTTGTTCAATCTTCTCACGCCGCTTCGTTAAACGATTGTTTAAATCCTGATCTGTAATGGCTAGAATCTGTACGGCCAGGAGACCTGCGTTGGTGGCTCCAGCTTTCCCGATGGCAACAGTTGCTACCGGAACGCCTCCAGGCATCTGCACGATGGACAGAAGAGAATCCAGTCCGTTTAAGGCTTTGGATTGTACTGGAACGCCGATGACCGGCAGCACTGTTTTAGCCGCCACCATTCCCGGCAGATGGGCTGCACCGCCCGCTCCTGCAATAATAACGCCAATATTTCTGCTTTTTGCCTCTTCAGCATACTGGAACATGCGGTCAGGCGTCCGATGAGCCGACACCACCTGCTTTTCATAAGGAACCTCCAGCTCCTCAAGAATATCACAGGCATGTTTCATTGTTTCCCAATCAGATGTACTTCCCATAATTACGCCAACTTTGTTTTCCATCGTATCCTCCCCGCAATCGAAAATGCTATGTGAAATGAATTTTTTGCAATAAAAAAGTCCAGTGTACTCACCTTCTCTATCTATGAGAGAAAGCTACTACGCTGGACATACTTCATCACCTGCGGATATGCCGAAAACAGCAGTGTGCTTCCCCTCATAGTCCGATGAATAACGGTCATCGGGTAGAGACTTACGGGCCATAATCCCGTGATTATATGAGGTACTATTGTTTTGTCACCCTTATTGTAACGAAGGGTCTTCTCCTATGTCAACCAAAAATCGAACAATAATATATTCTGACAATTTAATGTTCGGTTTTTACTGCAATTTCCCTTCAAAAACGATGCGTTGTTCGTAATATTCCTGAACCATTTTCCCATTCTTCTTCACTTCTTTAAACACAGGCTCTTCCATACGGCGTACGGGAGAATAGCCTTCCCCGGCCATGCGGTCCAGACAATCAGAGATCGTTTCACCGGGCTCTACTTCAAACTTTTTCTTTTTTGGCTTTTTATCCATGCCTACCTCCGTATGCTTTTAACCCAGAATCCACCATGAAAGGCTTTCGGTTCATGAGAAATAATGAACGCCTTCGGATCCAGTGCTCTGACAGTTTCATAAAGGTTGGATTCCGATTTTCGCGAGGTCAGGATTTCCATCATCTGCCGCTGCCCTTCTCGCCCTGAAGCCATCCAGTCGGTTACGCCATATCCTTTTGACCGGATTTCATTCGGCAAGCCCGCTGAGATATTTGTGGTAATAACATTAACCGTAATATAACCGAGTGCCAGCTTTTCTTCAATCTTCATGCCGACGAGTACGCCAAGACCGTAACCGAGCGCATAAGCAATCAGGTTCTGGATTTTATCCAGATTGTCCAGCACAAGTCCAAGACCAATGACATAAATAATAACCTCAAACACACTGATCAATGCGGCGAGGTATCTTTGATTTTTTAATGTCAAAATCATTCTAATTGTGAAGAATGAGACATATACCACATTAATCAGAAGAATAATCCCAATCATCACGAAACCGTTTTCCAACATCATTTACACTCCTTCTTTAGCCTGTCCATTATGATGCCATAAAAGTAATTTACCATGTTTTTCGCTGGTTGAAAAATGAAGATTTATCCAGTAATTTCTATCGTTCACATCAAGCCGGATAGGCACATTTTCCATGTTTCTTCATAGGCTATAAAAGCTTTTCGGGAAAGGAATTGATATCATGTACCCTTATTATTATCAAGCACCCCAACCACCGTTTGAAGAAACCCATTATTATTACGACCCCTACGAGGCAGAGCGTCAGCAGCAGCAGGCCCAGCAAAGCCAGCAGCAGCAATCGTATCAGCAGCTGTTAAATGTGTTAATGTCGAGCATCATTGGTGAAGCGACAGCTGTTGATTTCTATACACGTTTGGCGAAAGAGGCGCCAAACGAATACAGTCGGAAAGTTTTATTGGATGCGGCCAAAGATGAAAAGACACATCTACAGTTGTTTACCCGTCTTTACACATCTATAACAGGTAAGCAGCCGAACTACAAGATTCGTCCGGTAAAAATCCAAAACTTCCGTCAAAGCCTGTTTGAAGCGTATGAAGATGAACTCGCTGATTATGAAAAATACCGTGATGCGTATCTGATGACACAGGATCCCACCATCCGGGATACCTTCTTTCGTCCTTTCTCAGACGAAATCAAGCACGCGACCAAATTCAGCTACCTGCTAAATGCCCGCTAAAAAAGAGTGCCGGACTACGGCACTCAGCTTGTGGAGAAAGCTCTGTTTTTTCTCCACAAGCTTTTTTATTTGTTTAGAATTACTGCCCTGTTGTGTGATTTCTCTGAAGAAAAAGATCCTCACACACCTAGCCAAGCTTGGCTAGGTGTGTGGCGATCTTTTTCATATTCTGACAGGCTGCTGTGAGAAGCACCTGCTCACTCGCATTCTGTAATCCCCTCAACCTGCAATAGCGAAGCCCATGCAGCTCTTTCGAATCTGCGAAGCTTCGCTCCACCTTTTCTTTTCTAAATTTATAAAGCATCTTTCCAGAAGCCGACAGTCTGTTGTCGCGTACTTTTTCTTTATGTTCTTCCCAGACATGGCGCGTTACGACTTTTTGTTTGTTTTTTGAACGCGTGCACTCATTTAATAGTGGGCATTCTGCGCATAGCTTGGGATCCGATTTATACTCCTGATATCCTTCCCTTGTGGTTGTGCAGTAGACGAGTTCCTGGCCATTGGGACAAACATATACTTCCCGTTCTTTATCGTATGTAAATTTCCATTTCGGCATCAGCCCTTTTGTTGGGTGGTATCTGCGGTGGGCGATCACCCCGAAAATCGTCCGGTCATAAAGTCCCTTACAAATCGGAGTGGTGAGATAGCCTGAATCTAAAGCCACAGCTTCTACCCCTAATTGAAATCGTTCGATTTGGCGGTCTAAACGAGAAAGGTAAGGCACAGAATCATGCACGTTCCCAGGGGTGACATAGGCATCGGTGATAATATTGAATTTCATATCGGTCGTTCTATGATCTAAATAACAGAACATTTCTTGTTTATGGTCTCGCGACATAAAACCACAATCGGGATCAGTCGTACTTTTGCGAATTTGCTTCTTTTCTTTCACCTCCTCTTTCTCTTTTAAGGGCTTTTTTCCGTGCTTTTCTCTGTCCTCCTCGACCGCCTGATTTAATTCTTCAATGTATCCTCTTGTTTCTGCTTCCACTTCTTCTCTTGTGAATTTATGTTTATTGGCATTCGCTTTAAGGTGGGTAGAATCGGAAAATAAGACTCTTCCTCCCACCATTTTATGATTCATGGCTTGAAGGACGATCTCATCAAAGATCTCTTGAAAGACGTGGGTATCTTTGAAACGAGTCCGCCGGTTCCAACTGATCGTGGAATGATCTGGAACAGGGTCATTCAGTTTTAAGCCAAGAAACCAGCGATAAGCGATATTGGTTTTGACTTCTCGTTCAAGTTGTCGTTCTGAGCGAATGCCGTAGAAATAGCCGATGAACATCATCTTGAAAAGCAGAATAGGGTCCGAAGGACGTCCTGTAGATTCTGAATAATAAGGACGAACTTTCTCACCGATAAAAGAAAAATCGATATAGCGATCAATCTTCCTCAAGAGGTGGTCTTCAGGAACCAAATCTTCGATAAAAACAAACTCTGCTTCATTCTGAGTATCCTTTTTAGGCTTATACATACAAACACCGTCCGATCCTTATTTGTTAGTTATATTATAACAAATTAACGCGGTGAATAAATAAAGTTGATGGATAAAAAAATAGACTGTCGAGAGTTTCTCGACAGCCTGAGTGCCGGACTACGGCACTCTTTTATTGTAAATAAAAAGCTTAAGGACCGTATTTATCCTTAAGCTTACCTTATTCAGGTTCATCTTGGGTCTGATGCTGCTGATGAATGCCCTCCTGCTGAATTTCATCAATGATAGTTTCCATATCCTCCAGGTGGGCCTCTCCGGTTAGTCCAATATTGAGGGTCCCCTTGAGCTCTTTGACATGCAGTTCCTGAATTTTATAATTAATGTTTTCAATATTCACAGGCTTGATTCTGCTTAACGCTTCTTTCAGGGATTGGTTTTCATGCTGCAGTTCAATAATTTGCTGCTGAAGCTGCTGTAAAATATGGTACAGGTCTTGGTCCATCTCATTGAACCTCCTTCATCTCTCCAACGTTTCACCCACTGGGCGAAAGCTGCATATACTGTCAGGGCAAGGGAGTGAGAGCTATGAATCCTTCATGGGGCAAGGGAAACGAATGGAAAAAGTATGCCGACCAGGTACTCGGTAAGGACTTCTTTGAAGACTTTAAAGAATTTGGATTAGCAAACCAAGGGCCTCTAGTTAATATATATGAAAACAAAGAAGAAATTTACTGCTTAATTAATCTCCCGGGTGTAAAAAATATTGAAGATGTGAATCTGTACGTACATTACCGCACCCTGAAGGTCACAGGAAACATCGATTTTTCCATAAAAAAATTTACGTGTGTTACCGAGGAAATTGTATCAGGTCCGATCGAACGGGAAATTCCTCTCCCCCATTCAGTAGAAGACCGACCGCTGGATGCCGGCTACTATCGTGGACTGCTTTATGTGCGCCTCCAGCGCCTGAAACAGGAAAAAGAAAATCAAAAAGTAAAAATCTACGACTATTTTGAATAAGACCCAGAGGCCTGTTTGAAGCCCTCTGGGTCGTTTTTTCGTTGTGGTGGATTTTAAAACCGTTTAAGGATTGGACACCAGCATGATTGCGATGTAGTAAAGAAGGCAGGCATTCGCCAGAAGCTCGGCTGCCATTTCTTCAGACTGCTTTTTAATATTATCGATGTCAGCCTGTACGGGAGTTGTTTTCGGCTTTTTTGAAGCTGATGACGGCCCCTGGGTTTGGGATTCACCCGGGTTTTGGCTGTTTTGCTTCGCTTCCTTTTGTAAGGAATACCGTTTGATTATGAGCGTTTTACCGATGTTAAGAGAACCCTTCATCATGATTGCATCTACATTTACACTTTTAATCGAAATTTTCATGAGCTATCCCTCTTTACGGTTTTAATGGGATCACCATTACACCAATATATGAGGGAGATAGTGGGATTATGTTTAGTTGGGGTTTTGTGGGATTTTTGACGCGGCATGTGGCTGGGAAGAAGTCTGAATTGTTCCTTTCGTTCAAATAACTCTGTTGCATGCAATTATTGGCTAGTTTCGTGCAATTAAGGCGCTGATCGGTGCAATTATGTAATGATTCCCTGCAATTCTCGCCTTCCGTTCAATGTTTTGCTCAATTATGATAACTTTTCGCCCAATTATCATGTAGTTCCGCCTAATTCAATTAAATACTATTTTGGTTCCTTTATTTTAATTTCGGTTCAATTCTGACTTCACAAACACTATTTCAACAAAAAAAGAACAAAAAAAAGAACGGAACGAATTTTCATTCGTCCCGCCCTTTTTGCCCGGCAACGTCCTACTCTAACAGGGGGAAGCCCCCAACTACCATCGGCGCAAAAGAGCTTAACTTCCGTGTTCGGTATGGGAACGGGTGTGACCTCTTCGCTATTGCCACCAGACATATATCGGTTTGTGATCAACGGCGATTTTCTTCGTCAGCTTCACTCCTCCTCTTCCTCATGTACGGTAAAGTACACTCCGGAGAGTCGTCGTTTTGCTTCCTCGAATCTCTTGTCGCTGACAAACCTTTTGTTTTTGAGGCATATTCCCTCAAAACTAGATAACCTTCATCCAAACATTCGCTGATGATAACGTCCAGCTCCATGAACCATATCCTCGAGGTCGTTTCGCCCCTTCCGACGAACACCAAAACCGTGTTCTTGTCAGGGTCTCCAACGCTTGTCGGATATAAACGGTTCATTCCGCTTTAGTTAATTAAGGATAAGCCCTCGACCGATTAGTATCTGTCAGCTCCACGTGTCACCACGCTTCCACACCAGACCTATCAACCTCATCATCTCTAAGGGGTCTTACTCACTTGACGTGATGGGAAATCTCATCTTGAGGGGGGCTTCATGCTTAGATGCTTTCAGCACTTATCCCGTCCACACGTAGCTACCCAGCTATGCCCCTGGCGGAACAACTGGTACACCAGCGGTGTGTCCATCCCGGTCCTCTCGTACTAAGGACAGCTCCTCTCAAATTTCCTGCGCCCGCGACGGATAGGGACCGAACTGTCTCACGACGTTCTGAACCCAGCTCGCGTACCGCTTTAATGGGCGAACAGCCCAACCCTTGGGACCTACTTCAGCCCCAGGATGCGATGAGCCGACATCGAGGTGCCAAACCTCCCCGTCGATGTGGACTCTTGGGGGAGATAAGCCTGTTATCCCCAGGGTAGCTTTTATCCGTTGAGCGATGGCCCTTCCATGCGGAACCACCGGATCACTAAGCCCGACTTTCGTCCCTGCTCGACTTGTAGGTCTCGCAGTCAAGCTCCCTTGTGCCTTTACACTCTGCGAATGATTTCCAACCATTCTGAGGGAACCTTTGGGCGCCTCCGTTACGATTTAGGAGGCGACCGCCCCAGTCAAACTGCCCACCTGACACTGTCTCCGAACCGGATCACGGTTCCAGGTTAGAATTTCAATACAGTCAGGGTAGTATCCCACCGACGCCTCCATCGAAGCTGGCGCTCCGACTTCTCAGGCTCCTACCTATCCTGTACAAACTGTACCAAAATCCAATATCAAGCTGCAGTAAAGCTCCATGGGGTCTTTCCGTCCTGTCGCGGGTAACCTGCATCTTCACAGGTACTATAATTTCACCGGGTCTCTCGTTGAGACAGTATCCAAATCGTTACACCTTTCGTGCGGGTCGGAACTTACCCGACAAGGAATTTCGCTACCTTAGGACCGTTATAGTTACGGCCGCCGTTTACTGGGGCTTCAATTCAGAGCTTCTCCCCTAAGGGATAACCCCTCCTCTTAACCTTCCAGCACCGGGCAGGTGTCAGCCCCTATACTTCGCCTTGCGGCTTCGCAGAGACCTGTGTTTTTGCTAAACAGTCGCTTGGATCTATTCACTGCGGCTCTCTCGGGCGATAAACCCTACCAGAGCACCCCTTCTCCCGAAGTTACGGGGTCATTTTGCCGAGTTCCTTAACGAGAGTTCTCCCGATCATCTTAGGATTCTCTCCTCGCCTACCTGTGTCGGTTTGCGGTACGGGCACCTCTTTCCTCACTAGAGGCTTTTCTTGGCAGTGTAGGATCAGGGACTTCGGTACTGTAATTTCCCTCGCCGTCACAGCTCAGCCTTCACGATTGCGGGATTTGCCTCACAATCAGCCTAACTGCTTAGACGCGCATTTCCATTCGCGCGCTCTCCCTACCTTCCTGCGTCCCCCCGTCGTTCAAACGGAAAGGAGGTGGTACAGGAATTTCAACCTGTTGGCCATCGCCTACGCCTTTCGGCCTCGGCTTAGGTCCCGACTAACCCTGAGCGGACGAGCCTTCCTCAGGAAACCTTAGGCTTTCGATGGACAAGATTCTCACTTGTCTTTCGCTACTCATACCGGCATTCTCACTTCAAAGCGCTCCACCAGTCCTTCCGGTCTGACTTCACCGCACTTCGAACGCTCCCCTACCACTGTACCTGACGGTACAATCCATAGCTTCGGTGATACGTTTAGCCCCGGTACATTTTCGGCGCAGAGTCACTCGACCAGTGAGCTATTACGCACTCTTTAAATGGTGGCTGCTTCTAAGCCAACATCCTGGTTGTCTGGGCAACTCCACATCCTTTCCCACTTAACGTATACTTTGGGACCTTAGCTGATGGTCTGGGCTGTTTCCCTCTTGACTACGGATCTTATCACTCGCAGTCTGACTCCCGCGGATAAGTCTCTGGCATTCGGAGTTTGACTGAATTCGGTAACCCTGTGGGGGCCCCTAGTCCAATCAGTGCTCTACCTCCAGGACTCTAGCCGCGAGGCTAGCCCTAAAGCTATTTCGGGGAGAACCAGCTATCTCCGTGTTCGATTGGCATTTCACCCCTACCCACACCTCATCCCCGCACTTTTCAACGTGCGTGGGTTCGGGCCTCCATTCAGTGTTACCTGAACTTCACCCTGGACATGGGTAGATCACACGGTTTCGGGTCTACGACAACGTACTATGGCGCCCTATTCAGACTCGCTTTCGCTGCGGCTCCGCCTTCTCGGCTTAACCTTGCACGTTATCGTAACTCGCCGGTTCATTCTACAAAAGGCACGCTGTCACCCGTTAATGGGCTCCAACTACTTGTAGGCACACGGTTTCAGGATCTCTTTCACTCCCCTTCCGGGGTGCTTTTCACCTTTCCCTCACGGTACTGGTTCACTATCGGTCACTAGGGAGTATTTAGCCTTGGGAGATGGTCCTCCCGGATTCCGACGGGGTTTCACGTGTCCCGCCGTACTCAGGATCCACTCAGGAGGGAACGAAGTTTCAACTACAGGGCTGTTACCTTCTTTGGCCGGCCTTTCCAGACCGCTTCATCTACCCCGTTCCTTTGTAACTCCATGTAGAGTGTCCTACAACCCCAGAGGGCAAGCCCTCTGGTTTGGGCTGTTTCCGTTTCGCTCGCCGCTACTCAGGAAATCGCATTTGCTTTCTCTTCCTCCGGGTACTTAGATGTTTCAGTTCCCCGGGTCTGCCTTCTCATATCCTATGTATTCAGATATGGATACCATCCCATTACGGATGGTGGGTTCCCCCATTCGGAAATCCCCGGATCAACGCTTACTTACAGCTCCCCGAGGCATATCGGTGTTCGTCCCGTCCTTCTTCGGCTCCTAGTGCCAAGGCATCCACCGTGCGCCCTTTCTAGCTTAACCTTTAACACGATCGTAAGATCGTTAAAAATAGTACTAAATCAGCGCACAACTAATGAATTAGTTGGCTTGTTTGGATGTTTCGTTATCTAGTTTTCAAGGAACATGACGTGCATTTCATCGGTGTTGCCTTCAAGAGACAACTTTTATATTATACCGACTAAAAAAGAAAATGTCAACAGCATTTTCTAATGGTGGAGCCTAGCGGGATCGAACCGCTGACCTCCTGCGTGCAAGGCAGGCGCTCTCCCAGCTGAGCTAAGGCCCCATCTTGTCTTTATTAGAATGTGTATGGTGGGCCTAAATGGACTCGAACCATCGACCTCACGCTTATCAGGCGTGCGCTCTAACCAGCTGAGCTATAGGCCCATGCACCATATATAGAGAGAAGTTCTCTCAAAACCAAACAAAAGCTCAGAGTAAGATTCATGAGGCACCTGAGTGCTCATGTCTCCATAGAAAGGAGGTGATCCAGCCGCACCTTCCGATACGGCTACCTTGTTACGACTTCACCCCAATCATCTGTCCCACCTTCGGCGGCTGGCTCCAAAAGGTTACCCCACCGACTTCGGGTGTTACAAACTCTCGTGGTGTGACGGGCGGTGTGTACAAGGCCCGGGAACGTATTCACCGCGGCATGCTGATCCGCGATTACTAGCAATTCCGGCTTCATGTAGGCGAGTTGCAGCCTACAATCCGAACTGAGAGTGGCTTTTTGGGATTGGCTCGGCCTCGCGGCTTCGCAACCCTTTGTACCACCCATTGTAGCACGTGTGTAGCCCAGGTCATAAGGGGCATGATGATTTGACGTCATCCCCACCTTCCTCCGGTTTGTCACCGGCAGTCACCTTAGAGTGCCCAACTGAATGCTGGCAACTAAGGTCAAGGGTTGCGCTCGTTGCGGGACTTAACCCAACATCTCACGACACGAGCTGACGACAACCATGCACCACCTGTCACTCTGTCCCCCGAAGGGGAAAGCTTGATCTCTCAAGTGGTCAGAGGATGTCAAGACCTGGTAAGGTTCTTCGCGTTGCTTCGAATTAAACCACATGCTCCACTGCTTGTGCGGGCCCCCGTCAATTCCTTTGAGTTTCAGCCTTGCGGCCGTACTCCCCAGGCGGAGTGCTTAATGTGTTAACGTCAGCACTGAGGGTGGAACCCCCCAACACCTAGCACTCATCGTTTACGGCGTGGACTACCAGGGTATCTAATCCTGTTTGCTCCCCACGCTTTCGCGCCTCAGCGTCAGTTACAGGCCAAAAAGCCGCCTTCGCCACTGGTGTTCCTCCACATCTCTACGCATTTCACCGCTACACGTGGAATTCCACTTTTCTCTCCTGCACTCAAGTCTCCCAGTTTCCAATGACCCTCCACGGTTGAGCCGTGGGCTTTCACATCAGACTTAAAAGACCGCCTGCGCGCGCTTTACGCCCAATAATTCCGGATAACGCTTGCCACCTACGTATTACCGCGGCTGCTGGCACGTAGTTAGCCGTGGCTTTCTGGTCAGGTACCGTCAAGGTACCGGCAGTTACTCCGGTACTTGTTCTTCTCTGACAACAGAGCTTTACGACCCGAAGGCCTTCATCGCTCACGCGGCGTTGCTCGGTCAGACTTTCGTCCATTGCCGAAGATTCCCTACTGCTGCCTCCCGTAGGAGTCTGGGCCGTGTCTCAGTCCCAGTGTGGCCGATCACCCTCTCAGGTCGGCTACGCATCGTCGCCTTGGTGAGCCGTTACCTCACCAACTAGCTAATGCGCCGCGGGCCCATCTGTAAGCGTCAGCCGAAACCGACTTTCAAAAAAGAAGCAGGCGCTTCTCGTTATCATCCGGTATTAGCTCCGGTTTCCCGGAGTTATCCCCGTCTTACAGGCAGGTTACCCACGTGTTACTCACCCGTCCGCCGCTAAATCAGAGGAGCAAGCTCCTCGTCATTCGCTCGACTTGCATGTATTAGGCACGCCGCCAGCGTTCATCCTGAGCCAGGATCAAACTCTCCAATAAAGTGTTTGATATAGCTCTTAATGTTTAAAAATAAGAAATTGATGGGATTGTAAAATCCCTGACTTACTCTGGCTTTTGTTTGGTTTTCAAAGAACTGTTTGTTTCCGTCGCTCTCGTTGGCGACAAGAAATATCTTATCAAATCCTGCTTGCTAAGTCAACAACTTTTTTCAATGTTTTTTTGAAGGAAAGTATGTATCAAAAGCAGCAACGTTTACTACTATACCAGCGATTTCAGGAGTGGTCAACCCTTTTTATCAAAATAAAAAAAGAGCCCGCAGATGAAAACGACCGGGCTCTTGGAATGATTATTTGGTTGCTTCTTTAAGGAGCTCCATTTTTGTAGTCCATGCTTTTTCGCTGAGGTCCACATGATAGGTCTGCGGATTCAGCTTTCGCATGTGCTGAGGCCAGAACATCTTAATCTGGCTGCGGAAATGAGATTTGATTTCATCCACCTGCGGCAAGTCATAAACAAGTTCTCCCTCATTAAAGACCGGCTTGAGCAGTTCTTCCGCTCGGTAGTTATGGATGGTTTTGCTTTTATAGGTTTCCACCGGATCAAAAAGGTAGATGTCTTTTTCCGGAAGGGTTTCGCCTACCATCGCAATGTAATCCGCTTCGGCTTTCCCTGTGTCTTCGTTTACGATACGATATACCGTCTTGAAGCCCGGGTTTGTCACTTTTTCCACATTGCCTGATACTTTTATGGTTGGAACATACTCGCCATTGCTTTCACGGGCAACAAGCTTGTACACTCCGCCAAGTGCCGGCTGGTCAGCAGCTGTAATGAGCTGGGTTCCCACGCCCCAGGAAGTGATTGTAGCACCCTGGCTTTTCAGCTCAGAGATTACTTCTTCATCCAGATCGTTGGAGCCAACGATGACCGTATCCGTCAATCCGGCTTCATCCAGCATTCTTCTCGCCTGAATGGAAAGATACGCAAGATCCCCGCTGTCGAGGCGGATGCCTTTAAGTGCCTTCCCTTTTTCTTTCAATTCCAGGCCAATTTTGATGGCATTTGGAATTCCGCTTTTCAACGTATCGTATGTGTCAACGAGCAAGGTGCTTTGATCCGGAAGAGCTTCGGCAAACTTCCGGAAAGACTCTTCTTCCGTTTCAAAGCTTTGTACCCAGGAGTGAGCGTGAGTGCCCTTGGTCGGAATCCCAAAGTATTTGCCTGCCAACAAATTGGAGGTAGCTCCAAAACCGGCAATATAGGCCGCTCTTGCTCCCCAGATGGCAGCGTCCGCTTCCTGCGCGCGGCGCGATCCGAATTCCATAAAGTAATCTTCAGGTGCCACCTGCTTAATTCTTGCCGCTTTGGTCGCGATCAAGGTTTGGTAATTCATGAAGTTCAATAGAGCCGTTTCGATCAGATGAGCTTCAAAAATTCTCGCTTCGATCCGGAGGAGCGGCTCTCTTGGAAAGACGATGCTCCCTTCCTGGACTGAAGCCAGGCTTCCCGTGAACCGGAATTCCCTCAGTTCCTGAAGAAATCCTTCCTCATATTGTTCTTCCTGTTCTTTTAAATAATTGATATCTTCTTCTGTAAAGCGCAGATTCTGCAAATAATAAACAATACGTTCAAGCCCTGCAAATACAGCATAGCCATTGCCAAACGGGTTTTTGCGATAAAATGCTTCGCAAACGCATTTTTTATTTTGTGTACCGTTTTTCCAATGAGCATACATCATATTGATCTGGTACTTGTCGGTATGTAGTGTCAAATCTTCATGCCGCATCATCGTTCTTCACACCTTTCTCGCCTTATTTTCCCTTAAGTTCACAGTTCCTACTCTACTCGTTATTAAAAAATAAAGAAAGCCCTGAGACCTGAGTCCCGGGCTTACCTTAATATTCAATTCCAGACTTCGTATGGGACTTCTTAAATTCCTCGGGGTTTGGATCAAAATATTTCAAGGTGTAATTCCTGACAAAGCGGCCGTTCTGAAGATAGCCAGAACCCCAGGTCGGATCCATGGTGAGCCAGCGGCCGTCCACCTTTGTTTCTATCCAGGCATGGTCCTGGCCGGCATATCCGATGGCCATCCTTGCTTCCAACCCGCCTGCCCTCAGCAGAGCAATCGCCAAATACGAAAAATCCTGACAGACCCCTTTTTTCTCATGAAGGGTTTTAAGCGCACTGTCATCAAAAGCAAAGGACCGTTTGTCGAGCTTATTGACATCATACTGAATGTTCTTGGCTACGTACTCGTACACGGCTTTTGCCTTGTCTTTGTCATTGTGCCGGTTGGCCATTAACTGAGCCGACAGCCTGCCGATTTCCATATCGTCCGATTGTATGCCTCTTGACGGGAGACTGTAACGGGCATCATGCTGGTTGTTGTTTTCCATCGTAAAATGGGCAATGCCAACAAAATGCTGAACGCTTGTATTGGCCGAGGAAATTTCCGGCGCAAACACATTCACATCATATTTTCCGGGGCCGAACCGAAGATAAAACTTTCCATCAAACGCGTAGTCTTTCACAGGGACAGCGTACATGGCTTCAAGCGATCCCTTTTTGGTTTGAACAAACACGGTGTCTGTATCTTTGGCAAACGGAGCGTTCGAATCAATTTTTCCTTTAAGTTCATAATCCAGATCGGTTTTTATTCCGCCTGCAGCAGGAGACTCCAGTGTGAATCCTCGCTCGCTGTATTCTTTTGAAAACTCGATCGGCTGGGAAATGGTGTCGGATGTGTTATCTACTTTCAGTTCAGCAGCCTCGTTATAATAATTGGCCACGTTAGATGCAGGTGTCATGACTTTCAGGGTATGAACGCCCTCACCAAAATAAAGAGGCACCTGAGTATCAAAATGTCCGTTTTCAACAGGAACCATAATTTTCGTGACCTGAGTTCCTTTGGACATTTCCACCAGCAAATCCTTCGCTTTATCATCATCGATGGATCCCTTGATATCCACATTTCCGTCTTTTTTCATGTAGCCATCAATGGAGGAGTTCAGCTTCAATTTCTGCTGATACGCATTTTGCGTGTACAGCACATCGCGTTTTACTTCCGGGTTCACGTTGGTTACGTTCATTTGAGCCAAGTCATAATAATAATCCTTGCTTTCATCGCTCGGAAGGCTGACTCTCACATCATATTTGCCTTTCCCGTTAAACAGCTGGACTTTTTGCTTGAACCGTCCATTTTCGATGGGTGCCAAATACTTAAAATTGCTTCCGTCTTTTTCACTGCGGATCGTAATCAGCGTATAGCTTGATTTTAAACGCTTGGTATTATTGATTCTTCCCGTAACCATAAAGGAAGAATTCACACTGAATTCTTTGTATTTGGGGCTTGTTAGCGTAGCACCGACCCTTCGGCTGTAGCCGCTGAGCTCCAAACGTTTTAAATCGGCTGTCTCATTATTCTTCTCCGCCGCTTGAGTAAGGGCATTGCCTGGTGTGTCTTTTTCTTCAGTAGGGCTGCCTGAGTCCAATAAACTGCAGCCTGGCAAGCTTAAGAGCAGAAACGGAAGAATGAAAGTGAGGATCGTTTTCCTCATTGTTTTCACTCCTTACTGTACTTACCTCTATTTTAAGGCATTTACAGGTTGGTGGCTAATCGTATTCAATGTATAGGACAAGACAACGTTGACTCCTACTACTTTATCGACCGGCAGCTGCTTGTATGACAGCTTTCTCACTGGGTCTCATTTCCAATTAATACCCGTTGCCAAATTGCGGTTAAACTAAAATGTGAATCCTCCTCCCGCTTTTCACGTATGACAATACATATTAAAATATAAACAGAACCTTATGAGGGTACAGGTTATGAAGGAGTGTTTACGATCGAGTCTCTTGAATTTTTGCAGAAGGAATTGGAAAGTGTTGAGAAATGGGAAAAGGATCAAAAGGATTTATGGTTTTGGGAAAAGCTTGGGCGGATCCCTTTCAAGCTTCTCGATAAAATCACACCAAAATTTTTGCAGGACAAGGCGCTTCAAATTCTCGATGAGATTGGAAGCTATGTTCAAACAGGCGGCAAGTATCTCGTCAGCGAGAAATCCATCTTAAAAAAATTTAAAGAAACAGGAATCCTGCAGGAGGAATTCGCTCCATCAGACATCGCAAACCTGCCGCTTGGCGCCATGGACCAGACCGCTTCTTATTTTAAAAGCAGCCGTACGAAAATGGCCACCGTACAAGGAGCAACAACCGGTGTTGGCGGGCTGTTCACATTAGGGATCGATATTCCTATCATTCTCGGCCTGTCACTGAAAACCCTTCAGGAAATTGCGATCTCCTACGGCTATAATCCCAACAGCAAAGAGGAACGGATTTTCATCATCAAATGCCTGCAATTCGCTTCTTCGGATTATGTAGGGAAACGGGCGATTTTAGAAGAACTATCCATGACGGATGGCGAGCGGAACCGCCAGGCCATCTCCCAGCTTCAGGGCTGGCGGGAGGTCATCGCTGCCTACCGGGACAACTTCGGGTGGAAAAAATTGTTTCAAATGGTGCCTGTAGCAGGGATTGTTTTCGGGGCGTTTATCAACAAGTCCACCATTGATGAAGTGGCTGAAACGGGCATGATGCTCTACAGAAAACGCAGAATCCTGGAACGAATCCAGCAAATTCAACAGGGACCGGCAGATGAGTAAGGAAGAACTGCTCGCTATTGTGCCGTGCCACCGGAAGCCGGAACGCTGTTTGAAAATCAACGGAAAACCGATGGCCTTGTGTGCACGATGCACCGCACTTTATAGCTCTTATCTGCTGCTTCCTTTCCTCTATTTTGTTCCGCAGCTGCACAGCCTTGCGATCGCACTCCTTCTTCAGCTTCCCATGCTGGCAGATGGCCTGTCACAACAATGGAAATGGCGGGAAAGCACCAATACAATAAGGGTAGTGACCGGAGCCATGAGCGGAGTCGGGCAGTGCTTTTTCATATGGTTTATGGCAGATTGGCTGAGCCAAGCACTCAGTTAACTTTCGTAGGAAAGGATGGTTGGAATGTTTATTCTTCAGCTTGTTGCACTATTGAGCTTACTGGTTGCCGGTGTCCAGGTGCTTGCGGTTGGAAACGTGATCGCTGGTGTTTCCCTGATCGGTTCAGGGTCGGTCATCAGCGCTGGCACGTATTATCTCTATTCCAAAAAAGCAAAAAACCGAAAAAAGCAGTCAGGCAAAAAGTCAAAAAGCCTGGATTGCTGTGATTTTGATCTCTGTGACTAATACATAAAAACAAAAAGCAGCAGGACCTTCGTGGTCCTGCTGCTTTTTGTGTTAGATTTGCGGCACCGCTTGTTCGGCCTCTGGAAGAGGAGCTTCCTCTTCAGCCGGAGTGTTATCCGTTGCATCCGTAGTTTGCGCTTCTTCCTCTGATACCTCTTCTTTTGGTGTTTCTGAATGACCTTGTTGTACACTTTCTTGTTCAGTATTGCCTTCTTCAGTCTTTACTTGTTCGGTTTCTTTTTTGTTAGTTGTTTCTTTGGATGGTTCTACTGTTTTTTCTTTACTTACTTCTTTTTTAACAGGTGGTACTTCAGTGTTTTTTTGATTATCAGAGCTGCTGGTGTTATTAGGTTTGCTTTCTGCTTTATCCTCTTCATACAGAGCTGTTAATTTTGCTTTTGCTTCTGTTTTAATCTCACTACTTACTTTTTCTGAATTTAGCAACGTTTTGTAATAGCTAACCGCTGTAGTAAGCTCTTTGTCTTTAATTTTATCTGCTTCACTTAACAGGCTCGCTGACTCTGATTGAAGTACCTGATTCATAAAATTCCATTTAATTGTTGCTTCGTTCAAATATACTACAACTTTTTCATGACTATCTTTTTTCTCAATCATCGCTTTATTGTAATCATCAATAGCTTCTTGACGCTTTTTTGCATCTGCCTTAACATCATTTGGCATTCCTACTGCACTTGTTATATTACGATATGCCTTTAAAAGTTTTTGGAAAGACTCTTCCGCCACCTCTATATTTAATATTTTTTGTGCAGCGCTGATCATAATCAAATCATTTTGATGTTTATTATACAAACTATTGGATTCACTTCCATAAAAAATAACATCATACTGAACATTTATGTCATTACTATTTTGTTCCTCTAAACTCTTTGCTTTTCGATAATATCCAAACGCTTTTTTACGATCAAAAGCTTTATTTTTAATCGTATTATCAACATTTGGTGTTGTGCTTAATAAGTCGTATATTTTTTCCTCTTTATCCATATCTTTTGCAGAATAGGATTCAGCTTTTTTAAGCAATTTGTCAGCAATTTTATTCATTGCTACTTGAAGAGGACTACTATCTTTCGGATTAGCACCCCACTTATCAATCGATTCTGAAGCTAGTATTACCTTTTCAGAAGGATCTGCTGATTCTTCTGCCTGAAGCATAAGATAATATGCATCTAATCTTGTTCCAGCAGCAGAACTTACTTCCTGAGGTACCCCTGATTCTTCTGTAAGCACCTGGTAGTTTCTAATAACATCATTTTTAATTTCATCTTGATCTTCTATGAATCCTTTTTCAATCAAGATATTCGTTTCATTCAGCAGAGCTCTGCTCGCGTTATCAACTACAGGTTTTACCTCCGGATATTCAGATAAAAAATTCTCGTTACCACCCTGTTCAATAATACGCACATACTCTTTTTTCCCAAACAGGTCATTCATTGTTTTTAACTCTTCGCCAGCTGGAATCTCCTCATATTGGCCAGGGATTCTAGGCTCAGTTTTACTTCTTTCATCATTGATTTTATTATTGACGATATTTTGAATATATCCATTTGCTTCTTGCCGATAAGCAGGTGCATATTGTACGAGAAGTTGATATTTATTCAATGCTGCTGCTAAATTATTTGCCAACATATCCTGAAAAGCAGCATCCATGACAACACGATCTGCATGACTGTAATCACTAGGATTCAAGTCATCATTTGGTTCACCATCAAGCTGGTCAACTTTATTGTAAGTTCCTATATAGTAAAGAATTTGCTGAGCTTTTTCTTGATCAGGCTGCTGAGCTTGATCCTGGTTTGTTTCGTCTGGGTTTTCAGGGTTTACTTTCTTGCTCAAATAAATTTCAATTTCTTCTTTGGCAAACTTTTTATAGATTTCATTCCTAACCTCAGCTTTGTAAGCATCTAATTCTTTATTAGAAAAACCAAGAGAGGATATCATTTGGTAAGTTGCCAAATTCTCTTGTGTTAACAATTGTTTTGTTTTTGTCTCAGCAGCTGCATCGACTATCCATTGAATCAAATCTTCTTTAACCTTCTCATCGTCAACGTTATCTATAGCCGCTGGCCCATATGACATTACATTATATAGATCCTTATTTCTAGGGTCATTCCCCTTTATTCCACCATGGTACTTAACCACTCTTTCATACACTGTTTCCGGAACAACTAACTGCACTTTAGGAAACATATCCTGCCACTTTACATCGCCTTGATTATCCCCACCACCGTTGCCTGGATCGGTCGGATCAGTAGGCCCAGGCCCTCCTGGATCAGTTGGATCTGTTGGTCCTCCTGGTGTTCCCGGATCCTGGTCACCAGGATTGCCGCCATTATCACCGCCACCGTTGTCAGGAGGGGTAGTAGTTCCATCATCCGTTTGATCTCCAGGTTGGTCAGGATTTGGATTTTCTGTACCTGGATCTTCTGTACCTGAGTTTTCCTGGTTATTCGGATTATCACCTGTCAGATCTGGTACTGAATCATCATTTGGCGGTAATATCGGCAAAGATGGTTCATCCCCTTTAGGAATCTCCGGCGGTGGCGGTGTTGGGATCACAACCTTATCCGGATCCACAAACAATTGCGTAATCGGTTCATCCGGATTGGATGCATCCACAAGGTATACCGGGCTGTCGGTGTCGTCGTTCAGGGCGAAGTCGTCACCGGTGTTGTCCGGGGAGATTTCGGTTGCTCTTCTTTTTGGCTGGTTATCCCTGTCGTCCTTGACCTGGTTGTCATCGGTATTGAGTGTGATGTCTTTGGCTGGTTTACCCTTGTTCTTTTCTGATTTTGTGGTTTCCACGCTGGCTGTCTCCGTCTTTTGGGTTTGCCAGTAATACGTGCCGGTACCTGCAAGTGCCACAAGTAAGGCGGCAGAAGATGTGAGCATTACCCTCTTCGCTTTGGGGCTTAAAAAACTTTCATTTTCCTGGTCTGCCATGGTTGTCCCTCCCTAGATCAAAACCTTTTTCGATTTCATTTCTTTGATGCGCTGTTTCGCAAGGCTCACATCGGTAGCGTCGTCGTTGATTTGAATCACCTTTTTCAGCAGCGGCAATGCTTTTTTGTAGTTCTTTTCTTTAATCTGGAACATTCCGTACACAAAATAGGCGTGGCCGTAAATTGGATTCAGTTTGATAACTTGCTTGTACGTTTTTTCTGCCTTTTTCTTGTCTCCGACTTTTTCGTACAGAATGCCAATATTGAGAATGGTTGTTTTCTCCTGAATACCCAGGTCGATCACCTGGTTGTACGAGTTCAACGCTTCTTTATATAAATTTTGGCTTTTCGCCTTTTGCTTTTTATCCTCGGCATATAATCCGTATTCATAGTAGAGCTGGCCGGTCATATTCAGGTAATCGATATTCGTATAATCATCGCGAAGCAGTCCGTTCGCCAGCGTAATCGCATTTTCGTAGGTTTTTACCTTTGTGGCATCATCCGTTTGGTTCGTCTTGTTGTTGGTGATGTAAGCTTCAACAAGCTTCTTGGCGTACTTTTTGTTCCCCGGATCCAAATCCACCGACTGTTCAAAGAAATCTACTGCCTCTGAGCTCTTCCCCTGTCTGGTGGCGAGATCGCCTTTTAGATAGGCCACAAACGCCTTGGACTGATTGTCCTTCCCTTGCAGCTGCTCCACCAGCGCATTTGCTTTTTTCAGCTGGTTAATGGACGCATAGCTGACAACCAGGTCACGGATGGCGTCCTGGTGGTATTTGTTCTTTTTATCCTTGTATGCTCCCTGGTAATAAGGAATGGCGGCGTTATAATCCTTCTCCAAAAAGTAGGCGCGGCCCATCAAATAGTTGGCCTCGGTATTTCTCGAAGACAGTTCCTTCTTGAATTTCAAGTCATTCATGTACTGAATGGCCTGCTGGTTCTGCCCCTGGCTGATATAGATCGTGGCCATTTTCGTGTAAAGATCTTCGGTCGGCTTTTTATCAATCGCCTTTTGAATATACTGTTCAGCCTCGCTGTATCTCCGTTCAGAGAACGCTTCGGTTCCCTGCTTTATGTAATCGTTCCATTTCTTCTCCTGAGCTGCCTCGTACAGGTAATAAAGTCCGATGCCAAGGCAGACCGCAGCAACGGTTCCGGCTATCCATTTCCAATGGCGGGAAAAGAACACCTTTGCGTTGAATTTCTGCTTTTCCGCCATTTGCGCTTCAAAGGGCTCAGCCAGTGCGGCGGCTGTTGCCTGTTCCCGTTCCTTGGCGATCAGCTTCAGTTTTTCCGCAGTGGACTGCTGCTCCGCCTCTGCCCTGATCTGATTTTGAATTTCCTCGATAATGATCGACAGCTCTTCCTTGGTCGTAAAGTCAACCGAAGGCAGCTGGGTGCATCGCGTATAAAAAATAAGGGCGGTATTCCAGTCCCGGAGTTTTTCAAAATGCTGGGCAGCCTCCAGATAATGCGACGGAACGAGCTCGGGCCGGCGGCTTTCTTCCTCATCACTCAGCAGCATCTGCAGCTCTTCGACGACCGACTTCTGTTCAGGAAACTGCTGCATGATGTATTGGTACTCACTGTGCGCCGCTTTTTTATTGCCCAGTCCTTCAAACGCTGCGGCAATTTGCAGCAGGGTGTCCAGGCTCATGGAGCCGAGCGGCACGGAAGGTTTTTTTGAAGCCATATACAGTTCATGGCTGTGCATCACAAAGCTTTTCACATTTTCGGGAAAAATCTCGTACCACTGTGAAAACGAAGGACATTCTTGCAAACTTTCACTCTTCCAAGCTTGTTCGAACAATTCCTCTGCTGCCTGACCCATGGTCTCCCGAAGCACACCTTTAAGCTTTTTATAGCGTTCACTCTTACTCTGCATCTCATAGGTATCAAAATAACTGAAGTCATCTGCTTTCAGACTGCGAACTTCCTTATCGTGCCAGGATGCCATTTCCACGATCAAAACCGCTCCGGCAAAACGGTCGGCCTCCTTTGACCAGATGCCATCCTTCACATAATTGGCCGCATATCCGGGCGATCCACCCGGCAGGGCTTTGGGCTCGTCCAATTCGGGTGCGTATAGCTCCTCGATATCAATCAGTTCAATATCGGCAAAAATGGGCCGGGCACTCTCCTGAAGAAACGGCAACATCACATTGCTTGATGACAGGTCACAGTGAGCCACGCCTGCCTCTTCCAGCTCTTTTAAAAGAAAAGCCATCATGCAGGCAATACGAAGACAGGTATCTTTGGACAGTGCCTGTTCACCCATCAGAATGTCGGCCCATGTAGGACCATCGATCCATGGCATGATCAAGGCATAGTTCAAGTCGTCATACCGGCCGACCAGCCTCGCATGCTCTTCTTCCTCGATCACCGAACGCAGACAGGCAGACAGCCCGTAAAAGGAAGAATAGTCTTTAAGCTGTTCGGATAGGCGGACCTGATTCTTATTTTTAAACCTGTCCCTGAACACCTTCAGTGCCGCTTTATTTCTCGTATTCTCTTCTTTGATCTGGTAGACCGTACCCTGGCGCCCTTCCTGTCCGTATGGAATATCAATTCCCACAACGGCGGGGTGCTTGGGGAACGTATATCTCCTTCCAAACAGGCGAATGCTTTCGCCAACTTCCGGCTGAAAACTCATAATGCCAAACTCCTATCCCTGAGACCATTAGGCTATGTAATTGCCAATGATATACATTCTCTTTTTTCGACAATGATAAACCATGAATCTATTGCTTTCTGTATTATTTTACAAAACCCGCGCTCAATAATACACACCCTTTTTATCTCTCAGGCCGTCTTGCTCATGCCATCGATGGCCAATCCGAGCAAAAGAAAAAAGAGGAATGAAACGACAATCATGGCAAGCCTTGCGAGCAGTCTATTCCATTTGTATACGAAGGCGGCAATGTAATAGGCCGGTCCAAAGAGCAGAATCGCTGCAATCGACACGATGATCGTAAAGTCGTTCTCCACACAGCTTTCAAACATTCGTTTAACGCCCCGGAAGCTGAAGATAAAGAGAATACTATAAATAAGATTGGCGGTAAGAATGAGTACAAGTACAAATAGCAGAGCAAACATAGCATCACCTGTTTTATATATTTACTGCACCAATCACTGGAACCCCATGGTGCTTTGCCTGGCCGCCCTTTTCTGTTCAAGAGGCTCAAGCGTCTGTTCAAGGGCTTCTTTATCCAGCAGTGTCTGATACGTGGGAATGATTATTGGATCCTTCCCGTGCCGTTTAATCGTATATCCCTGAATAAGATACGTTCTGACGTCTGACGCGTTCAGCCCATACCGGATATCCTCCACCTCTTCAAAAGGAATGAACAAATCCTTCACCAGAATCCCCTGTTCATTATAGGAAAGGAAGACGGATTTTCTTGGCTTGCACATAAAAAACAAAAAAACAACGGTCATGATGAGGAAAAACAGAAAAGCAATGACGAGGAAAGAGGTCCACAGAAGATGAAAGCCGGGACTTCCCTCCCCCCAGTCACTGAATAGAAAAGCGGCGACTGCCATCGAACACAATAGAAGGCCAGCAAGCACTTTAATCAGCAGGGATTTTCTCTGATAGGTTACATGAATCCATTCCATTCCCCCAACCTCCTTGAAGCTTGCTCACTATTCCAGAATGCCTTGATGAAAATATTGAATGGTAATAATCGGCTGTTCATCATCATGCGTCATCAGCCAGGTGTGATCACTGCCTTTTAAATACAAATAGCTTCTCACGCCTTCGTTTTGCTTTTGTTCATTGAATGAAATCATAAAAATGCTACCGAGAATTCCTTTGCTTGCTGCCAAATCCTGCACCAGGGCATTCACCTCGCTGATACTGTCGGAACGCTGGGACAGCAAACCTTTGATCTCATCCGCATTTTCATTACGGGCATATTCGAGAATCCGGTCAAATTCCGCTTCCGGAAGAGGCAGCTCGAACAAAGGATTTTCTGACGGACGGTAGGCAATAAAATCAAGAAGCTCACTGCGCCAGTCAGACACAGCCTGCAGCTCGTGGGCGATGCCTCCGAATTTGGTCACATGCTTTAAGGTTTGGTCCCCATTGAAATAAAACGCCTGAACCGTCTCCTGCTGGTTTTCTATCCAACTCGTTCTGATGATGCGGTTGCTTTCCGATATTTGGTTCAGCAGCTCTTGATAAGTTGTGTTTAGCTCTCCCTGATTGGGTCCGGTAAGACAGATGAGGTTTTTGGAAAGAAGCCCGTTAGCCGCGGCATCCAGGCGGACGGAAAACAGCTCCTCCTGCTCCTCGCTGTACAACTGGTCACGAAGCTGTTTCGCTTCGTCCATTTTTTCAGACATGATAAATGAAAAAATCAATTCCTCAGCAGATAGTTGATAGACCATGTTTCCTCTCCCTTATCAGAGCCAGCCAAAGACTTTGTCCTTGATGCCGTCTTTAATGTTATTGAACGTCTCTCTTGTTTTTACGGCAACCTTGCCGGCAAAATCTGATGTGTATTTGGCTGCCCAGCCGCCAACCGCATCACCGACGGCAGCCCCGATAAATCCTCCGGCGACTGTACCGATCGGCCCGAGAAGAGAACCTGCCGCTGCCCCAATATAGGCGCCGGCCAGGGCACCGCCTGTCCGCATCGCTACGCGGTTCGTTGCTTCTCCCACCGTTCTGGCGTTCTCAACGTGAAGCTTCTCACCCGAATACTTCTTTTCATTTTCAGCAAATGCTGCTTTTGTGGAAGAGATTTCGCTCATCGTCGTCCCTACTAACGTGACCACCGCATTTCCTTTGGCAAACTTGGAAAAGAATGCGCCTTTCTTGATCACCATATCCGCGCCTGTGCTCTTGAACGTCTTTTTCTTTAACAGTTCAGGCAATGACCTTGCCTGGCTTTTTATCACTTTTGCTTTAATTTTATTCGGAAATCCGCCTTTGACCGTTAATGTCTTGGCGTTTAGTCGCTGGGCCTTCATGGTGCGGTTGAACTTCTGAATACGCTCCCTGAGCCAGCCCGGGCCAATTTTCCCTTTGAGAAACTGGCTGACTTTACGATTGTATTTAAAAATATAATGATTTCCTTTTTTGGATGTCGTGATTTGCAGCAGCTTACTATAATGGGCTGCAGAAGCAATCCCCAGATTCATGAACAGGTCCTTGTAATCGATAGTGAACGCATATTTGTCTGCGTTCTCTACATCACGCGCTTCATCCTCCAGCTCTTCCTGTAGATGAGACAATGAGGAAATTACCTGGTTAACCTGGGTTTTCGCATATTGATACGTATCAAGGAATGAATAGTCGGTCAGCCGCGCACCCGATGCGTTGATTAAGGACATCGCCCCGGATACGGACCCGGCTGAGTTGGAAATCGCTTGATTCGCTGTACTTTTCTCATTCTCAATCTTTTTCGAAAACTCTCGTAAACGATCGGGATTTACAAGCATGGCCGCTTCTCCTCTCAATCTCTCTTCTCTTTATTTATCCGGTTCCGGTATCACTTTTCCCGGAATGCTGTTTACCTGATTGGCCAACTCCCCGAGCAGGCTCGCCGCATTGCTGATTTGCATTTTGCTTTCTTCAAGGCTCTGAATGAACTTCTGCTTTCTCTTGCTGTCCCATTCATTGCTTGTGCCCTGCAGGTATTGGTTCAAGTTATGTGAGATCTTGGCTACCCGCTCGCTGTCTTCTCGTATGGATTGCGCGAGCCGGCTGATGGCATACGCATCAATCTGTGGTTTGGTCATGTATATCCTCCCATCCCATCCAAATGAATGTCTAGGAAACTCCCAAAACAAAAGACCAGCCAAAGGAATTGACTAGTCTTTCTGGTTTGCTTGAAATCAACCGATTCCTTATTGTGCGTCGACTGTGCGGAAACGAGTTGCGATTTGGCGAAGCTCTTGGTCGATGTTGTCAAGTAACTGTACATAAGCCTCCATATGGCGGCGGGATTGTTCGAATTGGTCGAAGAAGCGTTTTTTCGTTGCTCCATCCCATTTCCCTTCAAGTGATTGAAGTGCCTGGTAAAGCTGTTGTGTTTGCTGGCGGCTGTTGTCGGATCCGCTTCTGAATTTTTGTGCGATAGCTTCTAGTTCTTCTGGTGTTACGAGGATTCTTACTGACATTCATTTCATCTCCTTTTTTTCCATTATGAGGCAAATATACAATACATTTACCCAGTTAGAAACATCTGAAACCCTTTTTCATCCTTTTTTCCTATGCAATTTGGTACACATGTACCTGCCTGACCACTCTTACATTTCTAAAACTTGGTTTTTCTCACGGACTATAGACTCCCATTGGTGCTGTTCTTCGGCCGTTATAAACGGAAGGGCCGCCTTGATCCTCGTATGCTTTCCTTTAATAATATAGCCGTCACCTGCAGGAAGCTCCTTATCGGTCTCAGCGTGCGGAAGACGCATGTTAAAGAAGTACAGGTCGTTGCTTAAGGTAGAGCCCAGCAGGAATCCGGCAAACTTTTTCTTGATGTTCATGAACCACGCATCATGCATATAACTGTTCATGCTCGTAAGCGAACCGGCCATCATAAAGTGAATGTTCTTCTGCCGTGCTTCTCTCGTCAGCTTTTCCAAGTGATCCTTGATTTCAAAATCCATGTTCATCTGCTGCATGAAATTTTCTGCATCATCGATCACAATGACGACTGGCGAGTACGCATTGTCTTCCTGGCCGCTTCCCCACCCAAAGGAAAGGCTGTCGGTCTTGCGCTCGTCCATTTTAGCGGCGATTTCGTTAATCAGCTCCTTCGCCTGCATAAAATCAGTGGCATACCCTTTAACATGCGGAAAGCTGGCCATACTCATGATTCCCTTGGATTGCGGCTCCATTTCAATCAAATAGAGATCGATCTGATCCGGTCGGTACTGGTACATCATGGACAAGGTCAGGGACTGCAGCAGTGACGTTTTGCCGGATTCCACACGCCCCGTCACAAAGACATGGTCCGCGTCATCCAGATCCAGCGACTGAATATCGAGATCTTCCACATCAATACCGTACGGCAAAAGCTTAGTATCGGCAGGCGGAAACTCATCAAGCAGCCGGTTGAGCGAAATTTCGCTCGGCAGCATCTGGATCGGCTTGGCCCGCTCGTTCTTCGCTTCCTCCATCATTTTTCCTGATAGCTCGCGGATAAAGGATACCTTCTCAAGCTCGCTGCCGCCATTGTAAGGAAGCATCGCCTGAAAAATATGCGGCGGATTGTGGCCCTTCACAAAGCCCCGGCCCTCAGGCAGGTTGACTGCTTCAAAGTTCGGCCGTCCGACCGCATAGTAATAGTCGGTCGGATCCGCAAGCTCGAACGCCACCATGGACGTGAAATTGCTTCGATAGCGTTCGTACATGTCATTGGTCTGGTTCGCCGTCACAAACACGAGGATGCCGTATGTGGCTCCTTCTCGCAGGATGGTTTCGAGCTTCTCATTTTCAAACTCAAACGTGGACCGGAACCGGTGATAGCCATCAATGCAGAGCAATAGCACCGGCAGCGATTTCTTCGTGATGCTGCGGTACGTTTCCAGAGAACTGACGCCTTCATTGGAAAAAAGCTCTTTGCGCACCTGCAGTTCCTTCAAGAAATAACGGAACAGCCGCTGCATTTTTTCGGTATCTTCTTCATGCACCACACCGCCCACCTGCGGAAAACGGGAAAAGTCCTTCATCTGCCGGCTGAAGTCAATAATATAGGTGTACAGATCACGCGGACCGTGATGATGGAACAGCGACAGCAGCAACGACTGCAGAAACGTTGTTTTCCCTGTTCCCGGCATGCCAAATGCCATCAGGTGCCCTTCCTTCAAATCAATATGGAGCGGATACTGATCCTGATTTTCCACGTCATCAATAATACCGGCGGCAGGTTCCATCCATTTGCCTTCCTCATTCCAAGTATCTGACGTCCACTTGTCTGTTTCGACCAGATAGGTGATTGGCAAGTTTTCCGGCAGCGGCTGCAGCCATGGTCCCGGAAGCGGCTGAACCCCGTTCTTTTCCGCTTCTTCCTTCATATAACGGATGAGCACCTGAATCTGCTTTTCCGCCGTTTTGCTGTCGGTTTTAATTTTCTTCTGCACTTCATCCGTCCCATCCAGCTTCACTTCTGAAATGGTGACGATATTGTTTTCCTCATCGTTTTCCGGATGATAGCTGGCACCGCTCCACGCGGACTGGAAGTATTCGAGTACTTCATTATTGCCGACCTGAAAATAGGCACGGCCCGGCACATTGATGCTCGAGGCGTTCGGAATCTTGATCATCTCGCGGCTGTCATTGTCATCCTGCACGCGCAGACAAACTCGGAACCGTGAGTTACTCCAGATTTTATCGTCGACCACTCCGGCCGGCTTTTGGGTGGCCAGCAGAAGATGGACCCCAAGCGTACGTCCGATCGCCGCAATGGAAATAAGCTCGTCCATGAACTCTGGCTGGTCTTTTTTCAGCTGGGCAAATTCATCAATGATAATGAACAAGTGAGGCAGCGGTTCCTTCGTCTTCCACTCGGACTTGAAGTATTCATCAATATGCTGGATGTTGCCCGCACGGTTGAACAGCTTCTGCCGACGTTCAAGCTCGGCGCGAAGCGATATTTTGGCCCGGTTGATCAGGTTCGGATCCTCCAGGTTCGTGATGGTCGCCACCACATGCGGCAGTCCCTGAAACGTGTTGGACATTCCGCCGCCTTTATAGTCGATCAGCATGAACGCCATGTCATGCGGATGGTAAGTGGCCGCAAGCGAAAGGATCATCGACTGGATGACCTCACTCTTACCGGAACCGGTCGTACCCGCCATCAATCCGTGTGGCCCATGCCCCTTCTTTTCAATCTTGTCGTGTATGTTCAAATAAACCGGTTTACGCCCTTCTCTTACACCGATCGGAACCGGCAGCGTGTCCGGATAGCGGTTTTCGTTCCATTTGTTGATCACATCAAGCTCTTCCACCTTTTTTACACCGTACATATCAAGGAAGGAAAGCACTTTTGGAATCACGCCGGCCGAAGACTGCTTCACCCTGAGCGGTGCAATCATCCGTGACATGTTCTGCGCTTCAATGAGCGAGAAATGATCAATGGCAATTTTTTCGGAACCGGTAAAATAAACCACTTCATCCTCGTCATTTGAGAAGGTTTCATAGAGCTGGGCCACACCGTCCCGCACTTCCACAATAAGCTCGCACTCCATCGGAAGGGCTTCCTTTGCCGGAGCCATCAGCACGGCAGACGCACCGATCGCGTCCCCTTGCTTTAAAATGAGCGGCAGGAGGGAATCATCCTCCAACAGCGCCAGGCTTGGCAAAAAGAACACATACTCGGGAATGTGGGTAACATCATTGTTGTCTTTTCCCTCCTGCTCGAGACGGCGGATATTGAGCTTGCTGTAGAGCCGCTCAAACAGCTTCTGGGCCATGAGCTTTCCTTCTGCTGAATAGCGGCGTTCGCGGTCTTCATCCCACACGTGCGGAAGCCACTTCATCCAGCCCCACTGCTCACTCTCATTTTCCGTATAAGCGGTAACCAGCTTGACCTCTTCCGGCGACTGGTGCGTGACGAGCTGAAGCGCCAGCACACGGGCCATCTCAAGGATATCTCCGCGGTCCCCGACCAATCCGACCACGCGCTTTTCCTGCAGCGGAATGGAGACTGGCACATTCTGAAGCTCCCGGTAGTCGGTCTGCAGCTTTTGCGCCTCTGCAATCAGCGGGTTCACGTCATACCCATCCTGCGCCGGCACCTCGATCTCCATCTGAAACGGTCGGGAGCCAAGGCCAAACCTCAAATCCATAAAGTCTTCAGAGTTATACGCCCGTTCCCAGAGCGAGCTTTTGCGGTCGGCAATCCTGCGTACACAATCCTGAGGGTTCGGATCTTTGTCCCGCAAAAACTGGGACTGCCTGTTTTTCAAATCTTCAATTTCGGCATGATGCTTTTTGATCTGTTCGTAATATTCGTTGTGCAGCTGTTCCACTTCCAGCCGGTACGTTTTCTTTTTCCTGAAATGGATCACGATTGTCGCAATGTATGAGCCAAGCATCGGTATACTCATCGCCATCATAAAAATGGCATAGCTCGCGCTGTTGTACATCGTTTTTGAGATGTAGTACATGATCCCGACCGTGGCGAGTGTCAGAAAGATGGGTATGATCATCGACTCGAACGAAAACTTCGGTTCGCTCGGTTCCGCTTTCGGGCGGTGGACGACCATTCTTCCTGACGGCATTGCCAGCTTAAGCCGCGGTGCCCGTTTAAAATACGGCGATTTTCTCATCCCGTTCCCTCCTATTCAATAATCTTCCAGGCATAGCCGCTTTCGGCCTGAACCTGAGCCTGATCCTCTTCTGTATCGTCATCGGCAACAAAGTCATCTTCTTTTGGGAGAGACGACTGTCCTTCCCGGCAAAATCGCATAAATGCTCCGTCCCAGATACCTGCCTCGCTCAGCGATTTCTTTTTCTCCAGCCGGAACCAGTTCTTCTGGTTAAACGAGTACTCCAGGTCATAGGGCTCCTCTCCCCAGCCCCGTTCAAACCCGAGCCATTCATGAAGTGCCTCGGCGATTTTTTTGCTTTCCAGATGATTGGGCAGGCGCAAATCCCGCTCCTGGTCATTATGTATAAACGTCAAAATAATGTCTTCCATACTTCTTCCTCCTACCAGGCGATATCCAAAAAGGAAAGATCATCACTTAATGGGGATTGCAGCGACTTTTTCACAAGAATCTGCAGCTGATCGGTCGAAGGCAATGTGTTCAAACCATCGATCGTTGAAAATCCATCCGAATAAACCGCAATCCGCCGTGTGTCTTTAAGCATGTTTCCCGTTGCGATTTGAATCTCCCCGCCGATGATGCCGTCTTTAGTGGACCAGCGCTTTTTCGTATCCGAAGTGATGTGCGGATTAGAAATCTCTTCAGCCTCACCCCAGAGCCTGAGCCGCAAATCTCCGGATGAAGCGAGAAAAACGTGAGCCTCATGCGTGATATCATCGGCCATGTCGATCCGCCCGCACAAAAACATCGTCTCACTGCCGTTTGTCCGCTTCTCCTCCAGCACTTCCCTCAGGATGGGCGGCATCGATCCCGGCAGCCGATGCCTTCTGATCGCCTCTGTCCCTTTGGCCGTCAGCTTCCCGAGGTGTTTTGTCAGTTTTTCTTTGATTAAGGACTCGTCCTTTAACTCTTCAGGCGTCTGGCTTCCCAGCCATTGAAGAAGCTCTTCGGATAAAAAGCGTGCAGCCAAATCTCCGCAAAACGACAGGCTGACCCCGTCGCACACGGCAAACACAAGGCTTCTCTCCTTCACTTCAAATGCGAGAAAATCCTGTCCGAAATCGTCTGCTTCCTGAGTCTCGTTCGCCCGGGCATAGCCATATCGTATCGAAAAAGGATCCCGGTACACAGAGGATACCGGCGTTTCTTTCTTTTGGTCACTGTAGAACGTGTACATGAATTCACCTCAAACCGGTTTGATTTTTTATCGTACAGGTGTGGCAGCAGACATCTGAAAGCCAAGAGAAACCAGATCGGCATTCGTGCCCGGCAGCATCATCAGCGCTCCCGGTTCAATTTTATAGCCGGTTTCGATCATCATTTCACGGTAGCTTTCCGGCAGCGGGCTCGACAGACGCTTCAGCTTGTTGCCATAGTCTTCATCCAGCACGGTTTCATACATGATGCCCGGCCATTTTTTCGAATTCTCAATAGGCTTGGACAAAATTTCGTCCGAGATAAAAATATTTTCCACAAGCACTTTGCCATCCGGCACGGTAAGATTCATGATCCGCTGCACAATCGGCTCAGGATCCTCTCCTGTATAAGCACCGTCAGTCATGTGGCAAATTAAAGGTGCCGGACAATCCTGCATCTTGTCCAGTTCCTGAAGCAGAATTTTTTCCGCAGCGGAAAATGCCTTGGCCGTATTTGTCAGACGCTGGGTCTGCACATTATCGAGCGGCTTCATGCGGGCAAGCTCATCAATGCTCTTAATGCCGCCGAGCACATCAAAAACATTGTCACTGTAGGCCAGAATCGAAACCTTATAGCGCGGGCTTAGCCGGCTTCCTTTTGTTGACCGGAACACCATTTGCCGGATGGCTGAGTTCAGCGCGCTCGTCACGACATCGATCCGTCTTTTTTCCTGGCCGTTCCCCGCATCCATCAACTGGTTCATCGAGGCACTGATGTCGAGCAAGTACATAATATACGCGGGTGTTTGTTGTGTTGCTTGAAGGCGATAATCCATTTATTTTCCGTCCCCTAGTTTAATAGTTTTAGTTAGTTCCTACTCTATATTGTAAGAAAAAAAGCTGGAAAAGTGTAGGTCAGAAGAGCAATCCAGCTTACTATGTGACTATTTCCCTATTTCCTGTTTTTTAATACAGTGTTTTCCAGATGATTTTTGGGGGTTTGCGGTAGTGGGCTGTGTTTATGTAAACGCTAGAATAAAGTTGACACTTTTTGCTCGATAGGATTTTACACTTTTGCTCAATCAACCTACTGCTTTAGTAAAATAGATCGTGACGTTATTTTACTGGAGGGTAAGGTTTTGGAGGAGAAGTTAGTGTTATATATAAAGATTCAGGAATTACATAAGAGAAAGTTTAAAGTAGCGCAAATCGCTAAAGAGCTTAAGATCTCAAGACCGACTGTCTATAAGTATTTAGAAATGACATTCGATGAAGCGAGAGCCTATACTGAACAGCCTTTGGGAAAGAAGAAAAAACTAGATCACTATAAGGACTGGATACTTGCCTGGCTAGAAGAGTATCCCCACCTAAGCAGTGCTCAGATACATGATTGGCTATTAGAGAGATACCCCGACCTAGTGGTCGGTGGAAGTACTGTAAGAACATATGTGAGAGGTATTCGAGAAGTCTATCAGATTAATAAAAAGGTGATTGTCCGTCAATACGAAGCAGTTCCTGAACAACCCATGGGTAAACAACTACAGGTAGACTGGGGAGAAACAAAACAGAAAACAGTAAACAACAAAGAAATCAAACTGTACTTTATTGCCTTTGTGCTCGCTAGCTCCCGACATAAATATATGGAATGGCAAGCGCGCCCATTTACCACAAGAGATGCGATTCGTTGTCACGAAAATGCATTTCAATTCTATGGAGGGCGAACAGAAGAGATTGTCTATGATCAGGATCATTTAATCTCAGTGAGTGAAAATGCAGGACAACTGCTTTTAACAGCTGAATTTCAAAGCTATGTAAACGAGCGTAATTTCAAAATTCACCTGTGTAGAAGAGCTGACCCAGAATCTAAAGGTATGATTGAAAATGTCGTGAAATACGTAAAAGGCAATTTCGCTGACAGCCGTGTATTTAGTGATATAGAAGATTGGAATGAACGAGCAAGACAATGGCTTGAGCGGACTGGAAACCATCAGGTTCACCAGACAACAAAAAAAAGACCAGCAGAAGTGTTTCTCCTCGAAAAGCAACACTTACAGCCAGTCTCTTCGTTACTTTCATATGAAAGTACCAATAACCAAAGTATAACAAGAAGTATAAGCAAGGACAATACGATCCGGTATAAGTCTAACCGTTATTCCGTCCCTCTCGGGACTTATCAAACGATGAGTGAGAACCTTGTTTGGATTGAAGTGAAGGAAGAAGATCACAAGACCCTTGTCATACGTAGAGAAGCAAATGGTGAAGTGATTGCCGAGCATGTGATCAGCTCGGAAAAGGGAAAACTTATTCAAAACCGCCACCATACCCGAGATCGCTTTAAAGGCATTAAGGAGCTTAAGCAACGCCTCATGTCTCACTTTGAAGATCAGGTTCAGGCAGCTGCATACTTAGATGAAATTAGTCAAAGATACCCAAGGTATCATCGAGACCAGTTTTCGATTATCTATAAGGTAATCCAACAGTATCCAGCGTTAGTTGATTCTGTTTTGACCAAGTGCATGACAGAGAAGCTTTACAATGCGAATGATTTTCGTGATATCGCTCATCATCTTGATACATTACAAGGTGAACCGGCTGAAGAAGTACAATCCTTTTACACGAGATCGCCAAAACACTCTCATATCAAAGCCTCTACCCGTTCTCTCAATGCGTACACCAGCATTTTAGGAGGTAGAGCATAATGAACAAGACGGTACATGAATTACAAGATCAATTCCGTCAACTCCGTCTAGCAGAAACGGCGGAGGAGCTGCCGCAGCTTCTTCGTGAAGCTGAAAAAGCATCATGGACCTACTTGGAATTTTTAGAGTCTATTACCCGATATGAATTAGCCAAACGTGAAGCGAAAAGCCTTGAGAAAAGAATGAAATGGGCACGCTTTCCTTTCGTGAAGTCATTAGATGAGTTTGAGCTAAAAGGACAAAACGTTCTGACTGCTCGCCAACTCTCTCAACTCCGGGAATTAAGCTGGCTCGAGCAACAATACAATTTGATCCTTCTCGGTCCCCCTGGCATTGGAAAAACGTATATCGCAATTGGACTTGGACTCGAGGCTGTTTATGGAGGGTTCAATGTTTATTTCGCCACAATGGGTGAACTTGTGCAGCTTCTAAAATCAGAAGAATACCTGAACAAATCTAAAGTTCAGCTTAAAAGACTTAGAAATGCCGACCTTGTGATCATTGATGATTTAATGTATATGGCTATGGATCAGAGAGAAGCGAACCTATTTTTTCATTTGATTAATCATTTGTACGAACGAAGTTCGATTATCTTGACATCAAACAAAAGTCCAGATGAATGGGGCAATTTAATAGGAGACCAAGGGATCACCACAGCTATTTTAGATCGTTTACTACATCGTGCGGAGGTCATCCATGGAGGCGAAGAAGAGGAAAGTCATCGGATGAAAAATCGGAAGAACATTTTTTCAGCAGAAGTGTAAAAAGGAAACGAGCAAAAAATGTAAAATTCAACTTGACGTCTACAGTTTACTTGCGGTGCTGGGTGATTTAGTTGCGCTTCGACATGAATTAGTTGCGTCTCTGCCGTTTTTACTTGCGGTTCGACACAATTTACTTGCGGTTCGACAAGACTTACTTGCATATCACGTCATTTTCATAACGAACCAGCCGTGAAAAACCAAAAAAAGCCCGGACAGCTGTCCGGGCTCCTCACTTATCTTCCTACTCCACCAAGAAAGCAAAGTAACAAACGAAGATGACAAACAATACATACATGATCGGGTGAATTTCTTTGGCGCGGCCCTTCACAAGCATCGTTACCGGGTACATGACAAACCCGAGCGCAATCCCTGTGGCAATTGAGTACGTGAGCGGCATTGCGATGATCGTCAGGAATGCCGGTACGGCAATCTCAAGCTTTTCCCATTCAATCTTGCCAAGCACACCAACCATGAGCACACCGACAACGATCAAGGCCGGAGCGGTTACGGCTGGGGTGACTACTACCAACAGTGGTGAGAAAAACAACGCTAATAATAGGAACAAACCCGTTACGACAGAAGTAAAACCTGTACGTCCGCCCGCTGCAACACCGGAGGCTGACTCGATGTAAGCGGTGGTGGATGATGTACCAAGAGTTGCACCAACCACAATTGCCGATGAATCCGCCAACAACGCGCGTCCTGCACGCGGAAGCTTGTTGTCTTTCATGATTCCGGCCTGGCTAGCTACTGCCATGATCGTTCCAGCCGTATCAAAGAAATCAACGAAGAAGAATGTTAACACAACGACAATGATATGCGGCGTAAAGACTTTATCGAAGTTCGTGAACGCTTCGCCAAACGTTGGCGCAAGGCTCGGAACAGAACCAACAATTTTGGAAGGTGTATCGATCAGTCCGAAGATCATGCCGACAACCGCCGTAATAACCATTCCGTAAAAAATCCCGCCGCGCACACCGCGGACAACCATCAAAATCGTTACGATGAATCCGAAAATCGCAAGCAGTGTATCCGGCTTCGTCAAGTGGCCAAGCCCTACAAATGTTGCTTCATTGGATACGACAATCCCTGCACTCTTTAAACCGATAAAAGCAATAAACAAACCGATTCCGCATGCGGTTGCGTATTTTAGTTCAACCGGAATCGCGTTGATGATCGTTTCACGAATTTTAAAAATGGTGATCGCAATAAAGATAAGTCCGGATAACAAAACACCTGAAAGGGCGGTCTGCCAAGGAATCCCCATGCCAAGCACAACGGAAAACGTAAAGAACGCGTTTAGTCCCATTCCCGGCGCAAGTGCGATCGGGTATTTGGCCACAAGCCCCATAAATAACGTTCCGTATGCCGCAGCCAGAGCTGTTGCGGTAAATACGGCACCCTTGTCCATGCCCGTTTCACCCAACACGGACGGGTTGATAAAAAGGATATACGCCATGGACAGGAACGTTGTCAGTCCTGCGATAAATTCTTTCCGGTACGTGGTACCGTGCTTGTCGAAGTTGAAGTAATTCTTCATGTTCATCCCCCTGATTTCTCTAATATGAAAAAACAAAAAAGCTCAAGGCGTTTGTTTCTGCCTTGAGCTAACATACAAAGGGAACGGAAAAAGATATGATAAATCTGCTGCAGCTGCTGCAAATCACATATACAATTCCATGTACCTTCGTAGTCAGGCCATTTACGGCAGCCTGGTAGAAACTTTTGGGCCATATTCCCAAATTTATACGAATGACTTAAGCATCACGGTTAAAAGCGGTCAAAAGCTTTGATCCTGTGACTTTTATACTGTATACATGGAAATTATACAAATTGCTACACGTTTCGTCAATCTATTTCCGAATATTTTTCTGGTAAGATTATCTAACGTTCGTATTTTGCTGTTATTCCCACTCGATTGTTGCCGGTGGCTTGGACGTAATGTCATACACCACGCGGTTGATGTGGTCTACTTCGTTCACAATGCGTGTGGAAATTTTCTCTAGCACTTCATACGGAATACGGGCCCAATCGGACGTCATTCCGTCAACGGATGTAACGGCACGGATACCGATCGTGTAATCGTACGTTCTCATATCACCCATAACGCCTACGCTGCGAATGTCCGGAAGAACGGTAAAGTACTGCCATACATCACGCTCAAGACCTGCTTTGGCGATCTCGTCACGCAAAATAAAATCGGATTCACGCACGATTTCAAGCTTCTCATCCGTAATTTCACCAAGAACACGGATGCCAAGACCAGGTCCTGGGAATGGCTGGCGCCAAACAATGGCGTCAGGAATTCCAAGCTCTGTTCCTACTTTGCGGACTTCGTCTTTAAAGAGGGTATTCAATGGTTCAATCAATGTAAATTGCATATCTTCAGGAAGCCCGCCAACATTGTGGTGAGACTTGATCGTTTGTGCTGTAGCCGTTCCGCTTTCCACGATATCGGTATAAAGCGTTCCTTGGGCAAGATAGTCCACACCTTTAAGTTTGCTTGCTTCTTCATCAAACACATAAATGAATTCATTACCAATGATTTTACGTTTTTTCTCAGGGTCGGAAACACCTTTCAGTTTGCCCAGGAAACGGTCCTTGGCATCGACCTTGATGACGTTCATGTGGAAACCTTCACTGAACGTTTTCATAACACTATCCGCTTCCCCTTTTCGAAGGAGACCGTGGTCCACAAAAATACACGTCAGCTGGTCACCGATTGCTTTATGAATCAACACGGCAACAACGGAAGAATCCACACCGCCGGAAAGCGCACAAAGAACACGCTTGTCGCCGACAATATCGCGGATTTTTTGAAGCTCGTCCTCAATCCAGTTTTCCATCGTCCAGTTACCTTCGCACTCACAGATCGAGAAGATGAAGTTGCGGAGCAGTTCGTTGCCGTATTCGCTGTGGCGCACTTCCGGGTGGAACTGCACGCCATACAAATGGCGGGAAACATCGCTCATCCCGGCAACCGGGCAAGAAACGCTTGTTACATCAGTAACGAATCCTTGCGGTGGCGCAAGAACAAGGTCACTGTGGCTCATCCAAACGACCTGCTGTTCCGGAAGGTCCTGATACAGTTTGGACTGGTTCACAATCGTAATTTCTGCTTTTCCGTACTCACGGTGATTGGCGCGTTCAACTTTTCCGCCAAAGTGGTGGCTCATCAGCTGCATGCCGTAGCAAATTCCGAGTACCGGAATTCCCAGGTCAAAAATCGCTTCATCCGCGGAAGGCGAGTTTTCTGCATAAACGCTGTTCGGTCCGCCGGAGAAAATGATTCCCTTCGGATTCAGCTTTTTGATTTCCTCTGCAGTGGTCGTGTGCGGAAGCAGTTCGCTGTATACGCCAAGATCACGAATACGTCTTGCGATCAGCTGATTGTATTGGCCTCCAAAATCTAAAACGACAATCATCTCATTGGCTAAATTCATTCTGTCACCCCATCTATTGATCTTTCCGTAGTATTTGCAATATTTACCCCCGTATATCCTTTTGCCTATAAAAAAACCGGAATCCCGACTCTGTTTTTTCAACAAAAAAAACAAAGGCAGAATTCCGGCTTATACATCAAGAACCCTGCCTTCATAGTCAGGCCATTTACGGCGGCCCGGTAGAGACTCTCGATCCTTATTATCGAGGATATACGAAGGTGAATCATATATACGGCATAATATCTTAAGCACATTCTAACAATGGCTTGTCAGGCGGTCAACCCCGCAGCCTTTTAATTAAATTTTCCCACAATTTGCGGTTCGTATCGTTCCAGTAATCCGTGCTGTCCCGTCTTCCGTATTGCAGCGATTCATACGCAGATGTCAGGACTTTCATATCTTTCGTATCAAGAGAACGGTCAACATAGGCGGCATATTCCCTCAATGTGAAGGCCGGGTCGCGCTTTAAACCGTACAGCTGAGTCAGATACAAAAGACGGTGGTACGCTTTTGCGAAGGTACCCGTGCCTTTTTGCCGGCGGAACTTCCAGATGTAATATTGGCGCAGCCATTTTTTACGGAATAAAACGACGATCAGTACAGCGGCCAACACAAGGAACAGCGTCACAAAACCGGCGATGTTCACACCGGAATCGCTTTTCTTTGCCGCTTTATCCGAACCCTGCTCTTTTTGTTCCGGTTTCATCTCGTTCTTTTTCTTGTCTTTTGAAACTTCAGGAGCAGCAGGAGCGGCAGCGCTTTGAATTTCCTCTTCAAAAGAACTCGGGTTGGAAAAACCGCGTGTCGGTTCAAATGGGACCCAGCCTACTCCTGAAAAATATACTTCCGGCCAGGAGTGGGCATTGGCATTGGTGATTTTGTAGGTTTTGTATTCTTTATTCGTTTCCTGGTATTCACCGTACGTAAATCCTTTCACCCAGCGGGCCGGAATGCCGACTGACCGCAGCATTACCACCATGGCAGAAGAAAAGTTATCACAGTACCCCTTTTGCGCCTTGAACAAAAATTGGTCCACATAATCCTCATTCTTTTCCGGCGCCCGCACATTGACCGTATCATAGCCAAAGTTGTTGAGAGCAAAATAGTTTTCCACGGTTTTAGCTTTATCGTACGGATTATCCAGTTTACCGGTCACCTTGGCGGCAAGCTGCTTTACACGTTTTGGCAGTTCAGCCGGCAGCTGGAGGTAAAGGCCGGAAACATATCTCGGGTAATCTCCCCCGCTTTCGCGCAGCCTTTTTTCATCATACTGCGGCAGTTCATAATCCATCTTATAGCTTTTCAGTTCGGTCGAACGGTTCTGGCTGAACGTATTGATTTTTCCGGTTTGGGGATGCATCAGAAAATTCACATCTTCCCTTGCACGGAGCGAAGTAATCACCCCGGGGGAAACAATAAACGGATACCGTTTGGTCATTTTAATGGAGGCTTTTTGCTTTTCCATTTCCGCCCCGCCCGGTTCAATCAGGTTAGAGCCCAATGCATTGTATTCCACATGGTCCCGGTTCAGAAACAACGGTTCATCCCGCTCAGAGCTCTCCCACCCTTTTCCGGTATACGTATCCTTCGTCTCCACCCGCCAATAATGGCGCTCTTTCACCTTTGCCGTAAACACTTCATCATAATTAAACTTGAATGGACCGCCGAGCCGGCTGTCATTGGTGCCGTAGCCGATGCGGCCAAACGAGTTGCCATTTCCCGGAATATCCTCATCCGAGTTGTTCAATGCAGAAAGAAATGGTACAGGATCCGGCCATTGCGGAGACGCTTTTGGAGCGAGCAGCCCCAATGTGGACGACAGAGCGATCACTATCGTCAGCGGCACCATCCACATCACCGGAAACCGGCCTTTCATCAGGGAAAAGCCTTCTTTCTCCACAATCTTCATGATCCGGAGAATACCGACGAGAATGAGTCCGATAAATACGGTCCGGACAATCGCCACCTTCGCATCATACGGAGTGAACGTATCAAGAACGGTAATGTAAAAAACGGTCATGAACAAAAACAAAAAAATCCGCTTTGTCTGCATGAGCCAGTAATTCATCAGATAGCTTACAAGCCAAAGCAAAACGAGGAACAGCAGTGACCGGGTGATCGAGGACAATTCGGTCCAGCTCCGGCTCCAGATCATCGCCATGTTGGCCTGGATATCTCCCAGCAGATGTGGAACCCATTGAAAGGAAAGAAACAGATCCGGATAGTAGAGGGAATGAAGTGCATACAAAAGGGCAACGAATTTAATGGGAAATGAGATCCACAACGGCAATTGAAAATAGGTGATCAAAAACAAAAACGCCGTAAACACCACAAAGACGTGGGTGTCTTCAGTTGATGAAATCTGGTTCAGCGGCCGGAGCCACTCCCACAGCAGCATGAAACCCAGAAAATAAAGCACAAGAGAATAAAGCGCCGACGGCCGTTTTTCTTTAAATGCTTGCACGATTTGCACCTGCCTTTAACGCCTCATTGAAATAAGGCCCATAAATGGCTGTGGTCGGAATTAAACCATTGTTTAACCGGTGAATATAGGTTAATTCCTGCGGATGAAGTCTGTCATTCGGTGACATGTAAAAGAAAATCACATTCGCCTGGCGGGCCGAAACCAATTCCAGTGTCTTCATCATCACATCATCCAGCAGCGGGGAAATGACCACAACCGTCCGGCTCTCCAGCCGGCCTTCCTTAAACTCGCGCCGGAGCCATTCGTAAAAAGGCTCCTGAAGACGGGGCTGGATCCCTGCCAGCTCATGAAAAATCCGCCATTCATGGTCAGTACCGGTATTCATCGGCACCCTCTGCTTGCTGCGGCTGCTGTGAAGGCCGAGTGATGCTCCTTTTTGCACCGAATAATGGGTGATGGAGGCAGTAAACGACACCGCCTTTTCAAATAGAGAGTCGTTATTTTTATAGCTCGGCGCGGACTGGTCGAGCACGATGACATAATCGTTGTTGCGCTGGTGTTCAAACACTTTTGTGACCAATTTATTGGAGCGTGCGCTTGCCTTCCAATGCAGCCAGGACAGACGGTCACCTTGCACATAATCCCTGATGCTCACGCTTGACGTATAATCGGTCATTGAATTTCTCCCTGACTTTTGAACCCCGTTTTGGAGGTGTTTATCCATCTCCAGGTGCTCAATTTCCTGGTAGCGCGGATAGATAAAAACCCGGTCGCTAAGATGGACCTTGATTTCCTTTTGAACAAAACCGAAAACATCCCCGGTCCGAAGCGAAATGCTGTTCAGCTCAAATATGCCTCTTGGTACCGGCTTAATTCGGTATAGATAGACCAGCTTCTTTTTAAACAACGGAAAAAACAGCACGCGGGAATGAATCTGGTCCTCCTCCCCGTCATGCAGGGCTTCATTATATAAAGGGGCGGGAATTTCATCATGAATGATCAGATAGAACAACGGAAATGGCGTCTTGCGTTTCAGTTCAATCGTGACCACCAGTTCCTCACCCGCCATCATAAGATCTTTATTCAGTGTCCGGGTGATTTCAATTTTATGAAGCGGATAGAATACCATGGTAATGGTATACGCCACAAACGGAAGCATGCTGTAAAACAGAAACCAGCTTACAAATCCTCCCTGGAACATGGCGTATGAAAAAAGCAGTCCAAGCAGGATCATGATGCCGGTCAGGCCAAGTAGAGTCTTGTACTTGCTGCCCAGTTTCCATGTTAATCGTTTCATCTGGCATGCTGACCTTTCTGAATCGGTACAGGAACACGGTTTAAGAGTTCCATAACCACAGACTCTGCTGACTCCCCTTCAAACCGCGCTTCCGGTTTTAAAAGGATCCGGTGGGTCAGTACGTATGGTGCAAGATATTTCACATCGTCCGGCACCACAAAATCGCGGTCCATAATAAACGCCAGCGCCTGGGAAGCCTTCATTAGCGCAAGCGATCCGCGCGGGCTTGCTCCGAGGTAAATGGAGCGGTGGTTCCGTGTACGATTGACCAGATCAATAATGTATTTTTTAACGGTGTCGTCCACATAAACTTCCGTTACTTTTTGTTTCATCTCCTGCAGCTGCCCGGATGTAACAACGGGCTTCAGGTTATCAATGGGATGGTCATGAATCATCAGGTTGAGTATGGACATTTCTTCGTCTGGAGTGGGGTAGCCCATGTTGAGCTTCAGGAGAAAACGGTCCAATTGGGCTTCAGGAAGCGGATAGGTTCCTTCATATTCAATCGGGTTCTGAGTAGCCATCACAAAGAAAGGGTTGGGAAGGATATGAGTGTGGCCATCGATCGTTATGCTTTTTTCTTCCATGGACTCAAGCAGGGCGGACTGTGTCTTTGGTGAGGTACGGTTGATTTCATCGGCCAGAACCACATTGCCCATCAACGGGCCGGGCCGGAATTCAAAATTCATTTCTTTTTGATTAAAGATGGAAACACCAGTAATATCAGAAGGCAACAGATCCGGGGTAAACTGAATCCGGTTAAACTGCAGGCCGAGGGATTTCGCGATCGCACGCACCATCATCGTCTTACCAACACCCGGTACGTCTTCGAGCAGCACATGCCCGCCGGCAAGCAGGGCAACAAGGCTCAACTCGGAAATCTGCTTCTTTCCTACAATTACGTGCTCTATATTCTTAATTACCGCATCAAGTTCAGAACGATAACTGTCATACCTGGCTTTGTTTACACTCATTAGAATCCCCCTTCATAATCGGCTACTGGCGGGCATACCATACTTTGGATATTCCCGTACTTTCAGCCTTATAACCCTCATCCCCCAAATTCTGTCTAGGCGATAGTACCTATAGTATTAAATTCGGAAACCCTCGCCTCTTCTCCTTGTTTCGGCAAAAATTTTACAAAGGCGCTGAAGCCGGAAGCTGCCCACAACATAAAAAAGCCGCTGGGAAATCCCCGGCGACTTATGTGCGGTTTCGTGAATGTTATTTTTTAGCCGATGACTCTATAAAATATTTTACACCGGCGACTGTTCCAATGCCAAGTAATGCGTACTTTAACCCAACCAATGTAGTTTGCGGCGATACGCCCGATTCCCAGAAGGAATACAGCACGCCAAGCACAATCGCCACAATCGGAATATAGCGGTTTGATACCCTGGATGTCTGACGGATGGCATACAAAATGACGGCTAACCCAACATACGGAGCAAAATCATTGATAATGTCCATTCTTAGCCCTCCTTATTGATGCGTTGCTATTTGTATTAATGTATGTCGGATAACTTCACGGCAGAACAGAACGGTCCTGTTCTAATTCTGTCGATATCCACAAAAAGCTGTAGATATTTCTCGGGAAATGTTGAAGGCCATCGAGATAGAGCATTTAACTTGTGATTTATTTTGATAGGCGTAATATGTTTTAGGTATAGGTCAAGGAGGCACAACGATGAAACAACTTTCACGAGCACAAACCGCCTTTCTGCTTACATTCCTTGTGATTTTATGGGGGATCAATTGGCCGTTATCCAAAATGGCTCTTAACTACACACCCCCATTATTATTTGCAGGAATCAGAACGATTTTGGGCGGTCTTATCTTACTTCTTTTCGCACTTCCACGGTTGAAGAAGCTTCGTTTTAAAGAAACATGGCACTTTTATTTCATTTCCGCTTTTTTTAACATCATCCTTTTTTACGGACTTCAGACGTTAGGCCTCGGGTACGCCCCGGCAGGTTTATTCTCCGCCATAGTTTTCGTTGAGCCTGTGCTGCTTGGGATCTTCTGCTGGATTTGGCTTGGGGAATCGATGTACGGTTTAAAAATTATCGGGTTATTTCTCGGATTTGCAGGTGTGGCGATCATCAGCGCCAGCGGATTTACAGGAGACATTTCCGCAATCGGCATTATACTCGCGCTTGGCTCCGCCATCGGCTGGGGACTTGGTACCGTTTATGTGAAGAAGACCGGTGACCGGGTGGATGCTATCTGGATGGTTACCATACAGTTGCTTATCGGGGGAATCTTCCTGTTAGGCGCGGGCACCGGGTTTGAAAGTTGGTCAATGATCAAATGGGAGACTCCATTTATCGTGAATCTACTCTTCATTTCTACCTTTGTGATTGCTTTTGGCTGGCTCGCTTTCTTTACGCTGGTCGGTTCTGGCGAGGCGAGCAAAGTTGGATCCTTTACCTTCCTGATCCCGCTCATTGCCATCCTTTGCAGTTCGTTTTTGCTGCATGAAAGCATTACCCTGAATTTGGTCGTAGGGTTGTTGTTTATCGTAGTCAGTATCATGTTTGTAAATATGAAGCTTAAATCGAAGTCGATACCCGATTCGAGTGTTTAATACTACTAGAAGGGGCTGTCCAATAAGTCCCTAAAATGAAAGCAGGACGGAAAAACGATAAGTTTTTCCGTCCTGCTTTTTTTGGTTGTTCTTTTTTCCTGAAAGTAGTCAGGCGAATGCCTGCTACTTTCAGGAGGTTGTGGGCCAATGCCACGATTCCAAACTCTACATGTACCTTGTCCAGTCCCCGCAACGACCACCTGCGGAACGACCGATTGCCCTTGATGTGGCCAAAGACGCTTTCCACTTCGACTTTACGTCGGGCATAGATCGCGGCTTTTTCCTCACATTCAAGGGCTGCTTTTGCTTTGGCCTTCATTTCTTCATAGATCGTGTTCCAATGCACCTGGCGGTTCCCTTTCGCTTTGGTGCACTTGGTTTTAAACGGGCAATCCGTACAATCTTCGCATTCATAAATCTTGAAACTTTGTTCCAGACCGGATCGGTTCTTTTTCTTCAGATATTTCTTAAACGGTACCCTTCTGCCATTGGGACAGATAAACCAATCATCGAGTTCCTCATATACCCAGTTCTTTGCGTTTTTGATCTCGTTTTTATAGCTTCGGGTTTGTTCCTTCAAATAGCTTCCATAGGGAATCAGAAAATCAAATCGCGGTTCTGTTTCTTCTCCGACCGCAAACAAATAGTTCTCTTCGCTGCCATAACCGGCATCCGCAATCACGGTTTTCGGCATCGGTAAAGAAGACGCGGCCAGTTTCTCAAAATGAGGAATGAAACACCGCGTATCTGTCGGGCGTTGATGAAGGGAATAAAACAAAACAAATTGGTTCTCGGTCGCCATCTGTACATTGTAGCCGGGTTTCAACTGGCCGTTCTTCATGTGGTCTTCTTTCATGCGCATAAAGGTGGCGTCGGTATCGGTTTTGGAGTAACTGTTCCGGTCTCCAAACCGTTCGTTCTGTTCCTTATATTTGGCTAAACGAGGCAAGAAATCGTGACGAATAAGCTTCAAGGGTTTTTTGTAGATACTGCGCTTCTTACGCATCTCTTTGCGTTTTTCGGTATTCGTTTCCTTCTCGATCGCATCCGTCAGGGACGTGACTTCTTCATCGAGAATCGTTGCGGCTTCTTCTAATGGAAGGGAGAGCTCATCGCTGGTTTCATCCCCTTCTGGCAACGCTTCTAATTCAGTGAGGCGGTTGATGTGGTGCAGTGTTTCTTGAATTTTCTCTTTCAACTTCGCTTCATGTTTCACGGTGGATTTTTTCCACACGAAAGAATACTTATTGGCATCGGCTTCGATCTTTGTACCATCCAAAAAGTAGTGATCCATCGTAATATACTCGTCCTGGATGAGTTGCCTGATCATGGTTTCAAACAGTTCATCCATCAAGGCTTTCATCCGTTGGCCGCGAAAGTCGTTCAACGTTCGGAAATCGGGCTTCTGCATGGCTGCGAGCCACATGGCCGGAAGATTTTCCTGAAGCAGCTTTTCAATTCCGCGACACGAATAGACCTTCTGTGAATACCCATAGAGGAGGACTTTCACCATCATTTTTGGGTGATATGAGCTCCGTCCACCGCCGGAGTAATAAGAAAATAGCCGGTCATCAGGAATGCCCTCCACCATCTCATCAATTACACGTGCCACATGGTGGGCTGGAATCCATTCCTGCAGATCAAAGATCATTTGAACTTGTTGGTTATCGTACGGTTTGAAGGTGGGAGCTAATTTTCGTTTAGTAGAAGAACTTTCTTGGATTCCCCCTAGAGGAAGGCTCGTTTGCGTGGTATAATTTTCAGTAGTAATCGTAAGATTGCGCATAAAAAATCGTCCTTTCTTTTCGTGAAAATGTTGGTGTGGTAACTTTCATTTTACTAAAGAGGACGATTTTTTTGTGTACTTTTTATAGTATTTTAAAAAAAGGCTGCCAGAAAGTCAGTTTACACTGACTTTCTGGACAGCCCCTTCTTTGTTTTTCTAACCACCCTTTTTTGTGCATCAGTCACCAATATAATTAGAGAATCGTTGATTTATAAAATGGGTAAATTATGTATCAGCGTAAATCTTTTCAAAGTAACGAAGTATATGTTGGACATACATACAGAAAACAAACCCCGCCTTTATATGAAAGGAGGGCACGCATGAAGACCATTCGGGGCCGCCTGCTGCTGATGCTCGTTCTTTTTATTCTTATTCCTTATTTCTTAACGGTTGTTATCCTCTATGGTGTAACTAAAAATAGCGTAGAGAAGCACGAATTGGAAAACAGCCGGGCGCAAATGCAGAAAAACGCGGAGGAACTTCAGCAGTACTTTGGTGATCTGGTGGACCTGCCGTATATCCTGTACCGCAATCCTGATTTGTTCCGGATTTTTCAGCATGGATTCAAGGATTCCATCTACCTGGATCAGTCTTCCATGGAAAAAAGCCTGGAGACCTTTTATCTGATGCGAAAGGAAATCCGCCAGCTCCGTTTTTACATCGCCAGGGATCAGGAGTCGTTCACCGTTTACAATGCGATTGTCAGCACACGGAAACACAAGCCGGACGTCCTTAGGGAAAAGCCTGTTCAACACCTGCTTCACTCGAAGCAAAAGTACATCATTAAACCGCCACATCCATTGAGAAACTACAATAATGTAGCCATTGTTCCACAATCCGATAATACAAGCGTGCTGACGATTCACCATAAGATCACAGATATCCTGTCAGGTCAGTTCCTTGGCATCATGACGATGGACATCAACCTTAGCACCTATTCCAGCATCATTGAAAAAGTAGAACAGAAAAACGGCGCTTCTGTTCTGTTGATTGATAAATACAATCACGTGATGTACGGAAGCGATCGGTCCCTCATCGGCAAGGAGGTTCCTGCTTCTTTACAAAGAAAGATGGATGCTCCTAAATCGCAGGAGAACATCGTCTTTTCCCAAACCCTGTCAGGGCCGCTCGATGGATGGAAGCTTGTGAAGATTACCCCTAGTGATGTCTTGTTTTCCAACGTAAGGAAAACAGCCTACACCAACATTTTAATCGGCCTTGGTGTGGGACTACTCGGACTTTTAATGATCGGCTTCATTTCCTACCGGATCACCCGTCCGATCCAGGAGCTTAGCGACAAAGTCCGGTCCATTGAAGGCGGAAAGATGAATGTCTCCTTCAATACGAGCAGAAAAGACGAGATCGGCCACCTGGAGACCCACATTCAGGAAATGATGCACCGGATCAATCATCACATCGACCGTGAATATAAGCTTGAAATCGAAAACCGGAAAAACCAGCTCAGGGCGCTAAAATCCCAGGTGAATCCGCATTTTCTCTTTAATGCCCTCCAATCGATCGGAGCCGTTGCCCTCCGGTCCAAGGCACCAAGAGTCTATCAGCTGCTGACGTCTCTCTCGAAAATGATGAGATACTCCATTCAGGCAAACCAGTGGGTGATGATGAAGGACGAAATAGCCTATATCAGAGCCTACCTTATCCTGCAGCAAGAACGGTTTGGCCGCTCGTTAAATTATTCGATCGAGCTCAGTGATCAGATCATGCAACTGACCATTCCCAGCATGATTGTTCAGCCGCTCGTGGAAAACTTTTTTAAACACGGGTATGAAAAAACGCATCAGGCCCATTTGTTCATTTACGGAACGCTTGAACAAGAGTATTTATACCTCTTTGTGGAAAACAACGGCCCCCCCCTGAGGGATGAAGCCCTTCAGGAGTTAAGGAAGAACATTTACGCCTCCACCGTTGACGGAGATTTTCCAAATGAACATATCGGGCTAAAAAATATATACGACCGGCTCCTGTTAAATTACGGGCCAAACGCAAGCCTTGAGATTGATACATTACATGGAAAAGGATTCTCTGTGAAACTATCGATCCCCCTGTCAGAACCAACCGATGGAAAGGAGGATGGCCATGAAAGTTTTAATCGCTGATGATGAATTTAATGTACGGGACGTGATCCGACACCTGGGACAATGGGACGCAAATGGAGTGACTCAAATATTGGAAGCAAGCAATGGAGATGATGCCCGGCAGATCATTGAGACAGCTGAGCCGGAACTTATTTTTACCGACATCAAAATGCCCGGCATGAACGGGATTGAACTCATTGAATGGCTGAACAGCATATCCTATCCCGGAAAAGTAGTGATGATTACCGGGTATGACGATTATGCGTTTATGCGAAAAGCCATCCAGAACAACAGCTTCGATTATTTGCTGAAGCCGATTGAGGAAGAGGCTTTTAACGCTACTCTTGAAAAGGCGGCCAACGCATGGAAAGAAGAACAACAGAATCTTCTTTTCACTGAAGATGCCAAACGGCTCCGGCTGAACCAGGTGATCACAGCAGCGTGTCAAGGTGAACCGGCCGAACTGGAATTGGTTGCACTCTACCTTCCCGAAGCGGAAACCTATGAGGTGACTCTTCTTTCTTTCTATCAGATGCATCAGCCTGACGCTCATCTTGATGATCTGGCTGATCACCTTTTGGAACACTGGCTCGGGTATGCCTTCAAGCTTCAGCATCAGCACAACTCCGGATTGGTGGTCACAGCGCGCGGAGAGTGGCTCGCGGCGGAGGAATGGCTCGTTCATCACCTGGACATACCCGTCCGGCTGGTAAGCGGGATCATCGAATCCTTGGACCACCTCCCCCTCCTTTTCCCCAAACTGCAAAAAGAAATGGAGGAACAGAATTTCCGGTCCATCCAGCGGCTGGATGATTTGGAAGCCGCCCGCCGCATGCAGGACATCATTTCCTATGTGGACCATTATTATATGGAAGACATTACATTGGAGAAGCTCGCAAACCGCTTCTTTTTCAGCCGCGAACATATCTCAAGAAAGTTTAAGCAGGAAACCGGCATGCCCCTGTCCAAGTACCTGGCCCGGTTAAAAACGGATCAGGCTAAATATTGGCTGCGGGAAACAGACGAAAGCATCTTCTCCATTTCCTCGATGCTAGGGTACCAGGACGAAAAGTACTTTTCCAAACTGTTCAAAAAGGTTGTCGGTGTGACGCCGTTCGAATACCGGAACAGCGAAAGACAGGAGTAGAATGATGAGAAAACTTCCTTTGATCCTGTTAACCGGAGTGATCAGCCTTTCGCTCACGGGTTGCCAAAACCCTGACGACAGGGAAACGAAAAAGCCAACACCCTCAAAGCCGGACGTCACCTTGACGATCCGAAATCCGAAGGTGGAAATTTCCACGCAGTTCGAGCAAATGGCCAAGACCTATGAAAAGAAAAATCCCCATGTGCACATCGTGATTCATACGGTGGGCGGTGCAGCGGATACCTTATCTGATTTGAAAGCAGAGATGGCCAGCGGCAAAGCGCCTGACATTTTTACCAACACTGGATTCGAAAATGCAAAGCTGTGGAGAAAGTACCTGGTGGATTTATCTGATCAGCCCTGGGTAAAAGATGCCTACGGTGATGCTTTGAACCCCATCAAATTGAACGGAAAAATCTACGGAATGCCGATGAATCTCGAAGGCTACGGACTGATTTACAATAAAGAGTTATTCCGCAAAGCCGGCATTACCCGTGAGCCCGGAACATTGAGTGAATTAACCGCCGCCGCCCAAAAATTGAAAAAAGCGGGCATTACCCCGTTTGCGACCGGTTATTATGAAGACTGGAAGCTGGGTGTCCACCTGTTGAATATCGCGTTTGCCATGCAAAAAGACCCGGCAACTTTTATCCAACGTTTGAATAATGGAACCGCACGCATTGACCACAATCCAACATTTAATGATGTGCTGGATTTCCTGGACCTGACCTTGAAATATGGTACGGCAAACCCTTTGACCACCGACTATACGGCGGAAGTAAACAGTTTCGCCAATGGGAAAGCGGCCATTATCCTTCAGGGAAACTGGATTCAGCCCATGATCAATGAACTGGCACCCGGTATGAAGCTCGGACTGATGCCCGTCCCGATTAATGAAGAACCTTCCAGTGAGTCAATCGTGGTGAGTGTTCCAAACTATTGGGTGGTAAACAAACAGGCCTCGCCCGAAGAGAAAAAGGAAGCCAAAAAGTTCTTGAATTGGATGGTTTCATCCTCCAAGGGGAAAGCCTTTATGACGGAAAAGTTTAAGTTTATTCCTGCCTTTAAAACGATTAAGCCTGCAAATCCCGGTCCACTGGCTGCCGAGATCATGCAGCACTATAAGGAAGGAAAAACCCTCTCTTCCAACTGGTTTCATTTCCCTGTCGGCGTACGGGATGAATTTGGCGCCGCCATGAAAATGTATGTAGGAAAAAAGCTGACCCGGGAACAGCTGCTTCGTGAATTCCAGAAATCCTGGGAACGTTCGATATCGCAATAAATGCTTTAAGCCTCCAAAAGGGGCTTTTTTTGATGCCCCTGTTTTTCTATATCAATATAAGACGAAATCCGTATCAATATGTGCCATATCCAAGCCTGACGCCCCTGTCCTATAATTCAATGTGTAATAAACAAGGTTCACCTGCCGCACGGTTATGACAGGTTTACCGCAAAAACACTATAGGAGGAAACAAAATGAGATTTCAAAAGCTGGCCGTAAAGGCTTCAGCCGTATCGTTGAGCGCCGCTATCCTTTTTGGAGCAGGCGGGCCAGAGGCTTTCGCAGAAACCGCAACAAAAGACTACAAAGAGACGTACGGAACGTCTCAGATTACCCGCTCTGACATGAAAGACATGATCTCCCAGCATGGTGATGCCAAGTTTGAAGTTCCAAATTTCGATGCATCCACCATCAAGAATATCCCCTCTGCCAAGAAGTATGACAAAGACGGCAACCTGATTAAAATGGATGTTTGGGATACTTGGCCGCTGCAGAACGCTGACGGAACGGTGGCGAATTACAAGGGCTACAACATCGTATTCGGGCTAGCCGGTGATCCAAAGAACGCCAATGATACGTTTATCTACATGTTCTATAAAAAAGCAGGCGACAATTCTATCGATGCCTGGAAAAATGCCGGCCGAGTGTTTGATGACAACGACAAGTACAAAGCGAACGATCCTTACTTAAAGTATCAATCCGAAGAATGGTCCGGCTCTGCCACCTTTACATCTGATGGCGAGATCCGCTTGTTCTATACCAATCGTGAGCCGTTCACACCCGAATCGAAGCATTACGGCAAACAAACGCTGACCACCGCACAAGTAAACGTGTCTGAAAAGGACAGCAGCACCTTGGACATTGATGGCGTGGAAGACTACAAGTCCATCTTCGAGGGCGGAGACAGCAAAATGTACCAAACGGTAGAAAAAGCATTTGGCGGCGGTGACTATAACGACAACCATACGCTAAGAGATCCGCATTATGTGGAAGACAATGGCCACAAATACCTTGTGTTTGAAGCCAATACCGGCACTGAAACCGGCTATCAGGGCGAAAATCAGCTTTACAACCAGGCCTATTACGGCAACAGCAATGCCTTCTTCCAGGATGAAAAGAACAAGCTGCTTCAAAGCCCGAAAAAGGATGCAGCCGAAAAAGCAAACGGCGCCATCGGAATCATTGAAATCAATAACGATTACACCTTGAAAAAGGTGATGAAACCACTCATCGTTTCCAACACCGTAACCGATGAAATTGAACGTGCCAACGTATTTGAAAAAGACGGCAAATGGTACCTCTTCACGAGCGCGCGAGGATCCAAGATGACGATTGACGGTATCGATAATAAAGACATTTACATGCTTGGCTATGTTGCCAACTCCCTGGACGGCCCGTTCAAGCCGTTGAACAAAACAGGAATCGTCCTTCACCAGGACCTTGATCCAAACGATATTACGTGGAACTACGCGCACTATGTTATCCCTCAAAAGAACAGTGACAATGCGGTCGTCACAAGCTATATGACCAACCGCGGATTCTTTGAAGACCACAAGTCCACGTTTGCGCCAAGCTTCAAGCTGAACATCAAAGGACCGCATACTTCGGTTGTCAAAGACAGCATCCTGAACCAGGGTCAACTGACGGATTAACCAACATTTAAAAGAAAATGCCCGTACCTCGGCATTTTCTTTTTTCATTTCATGGAAAGGTAGGTGAATGGATATGAAGGCCATAGATAATAAAAAACTGTTGTGGGTCGTTATCGCTCTCGTGGTACTCAGCCTTCTGGAATTTTATTCATTGATACATCAGCCAACCGACAAGCCGCCAAAGAAAAAGGAACATGCGCAATCCCGCAGGGCTGCGTACCATTTCACTGCACCGGACCATTGGAAAAACGATCCGCAGCGCCCAATCTACGTTAACGGAAAATATCACTATTACTATCTTTATAATAAGGACTATCCGAAAGGCAACGGAACCGAATGGCGGCATGCTGTATCTCAAGACCTCGTCCACTGGAAGGACGAAGGTGTGGCCATTCCAAAGTACACGAATGAGAATGGAGATCCGTGGTCCGGATCGGTAGTCATCGATAAGAAAAACAGTGCCGCCTTCGGCAAAAACGCCTGGATCGCTATCCTTACCCAGCCTTCAAAAGACGGCAGCAAGCAGGAACAGTTTCTCTGGTACAGCACGGACAACGGAAAAACCTTTAAATCTTACAGCGACAAACCGGTCATGACTAACCCTGGCACCAAGGATTTCCGCGATCCGAAAATCATCTGGGACACGCAGCACAACAAATGGGTCATGACGATAGCTGAAGGAAATAAAATCGGTTTTTACGAGTCAAGCAATCTAAAGGACTGGAAGTATACGAGCGGCTTTTCCACCGAGAATCTTGGTGTGCTTGAGTGTCCGGACCTTTATATGATGCGTGCTGATGACGGAACAATGAAATGGGTGCTTGGCGTCAGTGCCAACGGCTCCACTATTGGCGAACCGAACACATACGCCTACTGGACCGGCAGCTTTGACGGAAACACCTTTGCCCCCGATCAGGAAAAACCGCAATGGCTTGATCACGGCTTCGATTGGTACGGCGGCGTGACGTTTGAAGATGGTGCAGCGAGCGATCCATACGAAAAGCGCTATGCGTTTGCCTGGATGAACAACTGGGCGTATCCGCATAACACCCCAACCTTAAAAGAAGGCTTTAACGGCATGGATTCTGTCACCCGTGAGATCAAGCTTATATCCCGAGATGGCGGTGCCTACTATTTGGCCTCCCAGCCCGTGAAAGCATTGGAAGATTTAAAAGGTAAAACAAAAACCTATGAAAAGATTGAAGTGGACGGCTCTAAAGCACTGGATGTAAAAGCAGATATTTATCAACTCGAGACCGATATCACCTGGAAAGAGGCCAAGAATATTGGCCTGAGACTTCGTGAATCAGATGATAAGAAGCGTCACATCGATGTGGGAATTAATGCGGCAGATCAGTATTCTTATGTGAACCGGTCATTTACAGATCATCCCGATAAAGAAAACAAATTTTCCGAGAGCAAGGCACCCTTTGATGCAGCCAAGAAAAAGGTTCATCTGAAGGTAATCGTAGATAAAACGAGTATCGAAGTGTTTGTGGATGATGGGAAGGCGGTACATTCGAATCTGGTTTTTCCGAGATTTGAGGATGAAGGGATTTCGTTATTTTCTGATGATAGGAAAGCAACTTTCGACAACCTTAAAGTCAGTCATTTGAAAGGTAATTGATAAATCAAGCTACTTCCTTTTTTGGGAAGTAGCTTTTTTATAGCAAAAAGCAGAGCAGCTATTTACCGAGCTTAAATGGTATAATTTGGATAAAAAAAACGAAAGGACCAGTTAGAAAAAGCTGGTTTTACACAGAAAGGAACGCTTTGGTGTGAAGATACAAAAAAGCAAGAGCCCTATTATGAGTTCATAATCTGATCTCATGAACCATATTCAGGCTCAATAACAATTTTTTTAAGCATCTAAATTGTGCTAATAATGGCGTTCTAATAAGAATGCATCACATAAACGGAGTGAAGAATTCAATTATGTTTGCATTACCTTCCGATTTTTGGTATGATGATTGTAGAATTATTTTTGTTCGGTGTAGAAAATTAATACTTTGAGCAGGGATAGTAATATATTTGTGTGGCAACGCACTAGGAGGCAACATACATGGAAACAGGTACAGTTAAATGGTTTAACGCAGAAAAAGGTTTCGGATTCATCGAGCGCGAAGAAGGAGACGATGTATTCGTACATTTCTCTGCTATTCAATCTGATGGCTTCAAATCTTTAGACGAAGGCCAAAAAGTAACATTTGACGTTGAGCAAGGTGCTCGTGGAGCTCAAGCTGCTAACGTTCAAAAAGCATAAATTGCATTTAAACAGGCTCTTGATGATCAAGAGCCTGTTTTTTTATGGATAAATCCAGAACTATATAAAAAGCCCCGCTCCAAATTCCGAGCGGGGCTTTTTACAAGTAATAAATCGTGTAATCTTCACAGGATATTAACAGTATACCATATGATTTTGAAATAGCATTGAAATAATACATAATCCTGTAACATTTTGTTAGGCTTTTTTTATTACGAAATTTCATTTATCCTCAATAGCAGTTCTTTCATAGCCTTTAAATCACTTTTGCTATAGATCGGCTCTTTATTTGCCTGCTGTTCCAAATATCCCTTTAACTCTTCCTGCGAGCTGATAAATGGAGGATTTCTATCCCCTGTATTCGTTACAAAACTGGTTAATTGATTGTTTTGATCCTGCGGATAGCCGAAATACAGAATACCCTGTACCCACAGGCAAGGTAAGTTTTCATGGTTTAAAAAGTGATAGAGGCTCCCTGCCGTCTTTTTCACTTGCTGATCCGGATTTCCATCCCCGTATCGTGTAATCTTTAGGGTGTTCTCTTTTTCAGAAGCAGAGTCAGTATCACTCATCCCTTTTACGACAATGGTTCGTTCATCCGTGTCTTTTATATCTCCAAACAATTTATCCAATATAAAGGAAAACTCCTTGGCCTTTCTTTTGGAAATGCCATGCAGAACATCCCCTGCCCAGTATTTGGTCTCGATCATAAAGATGCCTGTTCTCATTAAAATTAAATGGTCAATTTGATGGGAGTTGAAGCCTTCCACTGTTACATTTGTGGCATGCGGTATAAACACATTTCCCATGATGATCATATCATCGTAATCCAGCATGCCCTTCTCCATAAATTCTTCTTTCACCATGCCGAGAAACGTATGTGTGAGGATTTCCCCTTTATCCCGTTTATACCGGAGCAAATGATTGATATAGTTGTTTTTTTGCAGCAGTTTTTCTTCGAACAATTGCCTTAGGGCTACTTGCTCTTCTGCCGCTTTGGCCAATTCCCTGTTTTTCTCCTGCAGCAGCTTTTCCTCCGTGATCTCTAGAGTAGCTGCCGTCTGAAGCTGCATTTCTTCAATTTCCGTAATTTTTTCTCTTTTTATCTTTTTCAATTGTTTTTGATGAAGAGCCTTTGCATCCTTTTGCCGTTTATAAAGAAAAATGCAAAGCACCGCTAATACAACAACTAAAATGGACAATGTAATTACCATTTTAACAAGCTCCTTATGGATGAATTAAACCGATGCTGATTCAGTTAATGGTTACTTACAATTTTATCTCTGTCAATTTCGAAGTAAATACTCATAAAGGCCTGATTTCCATAGACTTCAAATTTTCATTCCCCAGGACTTGAAGTTGACGTTACGTCATTTTATATACTGGTAGCAATACGAAGATACGTTTGGAGGTTTTTCGATGAAACAGAGTGATCTGATTATGTATGGATGTGTCATTATTGGCGCAGGTAATGGATTAATGATCGACCAAGCTTTTCCCGGAGTGCTGATCGGCCTGGGAGCCGGTTACCTTCTACAGCAGGTGATCTTTAGCAGCTTGGAGTTTTTGTAGCTTTTCTTTTATAAGTTAACGGTGTCATTTTCATAGACTTTCGAAAAGTATCAATGAAATAGCTGGTACTGTTAAATCCAACCTGATAGGCCACTTCAGTCACATTCGACTCCTGCTGCTCCAGGAGAATCAGGCTTTGTTGGATACGATACTCTGTCACGTAATTCATAGGTGATTTCTTTAATATCTTTTTGAAATAACGGCAGCATTCTGAACGGCTCAATTGGCCCGCTTTGGCGATATTGTCCAGCTTCACCTTCTCTCCATAATGTTCATGAATCCAGTTCAGCATTCTTTTCATCCTCTGACTTTTTACCACTTCCGTTTGTTCATGTTCCAGGTGAAATCCATTGAGTATTAAGTTTTGCCAGAGGGAAATCAGTTGCGTTGTAATCGTGATTTGATAAAACGAGGGTTTTTGTTGAATTAATTGGTGGATCTGTGTGATGGCCTCTAAACTATTCTTCGCCCATGTTTCATGGTGATCCAAGTAGATGCAGGGTAAATTCGTTGCTTGTACATAGGGATAGACATAAGTCGTATACAATTCTTGTGATAACACAAAATGAGGAGAAACGTTTAGACAAATATACACACTGCCAGGTTGATTTACTTCCTCCGCCTTGTGCAGGCACCCGCTATTAATAAATAATCCGTCGCCTTCTTTAACCAACCTTTTTTCTTCATTTACCTGAAAGACGGCTTCCCCTTTTACCATCAAAACAAACTGAATTTCATCATGCCAGTGAAGCGGAATATAGCCATGGATATTTTGGTTAATCGTGGTTTTGTAGCACGCAATGGGCAGAACAACTGTCCGATGAGGAGTTAATTCTTTTAAGTTTTGGTCAATCTTAAAATTTTTGATCTGCATAAATGCCACCTCAATATCCTTATATTTTTCCGTTCAATCTGCGTATTATTAAGCTCAATTTCCAGTTATTATAGCACTATTATAATAGTTGAAGGTGGAGAATCAATCATGAATGCACCCACAAGAAAAACAGGATTACTCCTCGTGATCACCGGCGCGATATTTTGGGGAATCGGCGGCACAGTGGCAAAAAAACTGTTTCAACAAGGAATTGTTGTAAACTGGCTGGTAACAACCCGATTACTTCTATCCGGTTTTTTGCTATTAATGATTCAATATGTTGGAAAGGACCGTTCACAAATTTTGAGCGTTTGGAAAAACAAAAAGACTGCCCTTTCCTTACTTGTCTTTGGGCTGCTCGGTATGTTGGCGGTTCAATATACATACATGGCTTCCATCCAATATGGAAATGCGGCGGTCGCCACTCTGCTGCAATACTTGGCACCGGTCATGATTATTATTTTTTTACTTCTTCGTAAACAAACAATTTTCACAAGAAAAGATATGGTTACCGTTTCACTGGCGTTGGTTGGGTGCTTTTTCTTATTAACCAATGGCTCGATGTCGCAACTTTCCGTGCCGCTACCAGCCATCGTCTGGGGTATTTTATCCGGAGTATCGCTGGCCTTTTATACGTTATATGCTGTCCCCTTGCTGAAGCAATATGATTCACTCGTGATCGTTGGCTGGGCCATGATTATTGGCGGCCTTACATTAAGTTTCATCCACCCGCCCTGGCAAATGGAGATAGACTCCTTCACTTTTGAAACCTTTTTAAATTTGGTTTTCGTGATTATCTTCGGAACGATGATTGCCTTTTGGTTTTACATTGAAAGTCTGCAAAGCCTTTCTCCCAAGGAATCCAGTCTGCTGGGGAGCATTGAACCGCTAGCGGCTGTTCTCACAACGGTCTTTTGGCTAAAAGAACCCTTTGGATTTTTCCAATGGATGGGCACGGCTTGTATTATCGGCATGATTTTCCTGTTGGCAGTGGGTAAACATTCCTCTACAAAGGTAGATCAGAACGAAAGTCCCTTAGAGTCAGTTAACTGATCTAAGGGGTTATTTATTCGGCTAACGAGCAACCTACAGGTTGCACTTCAAAAAAATATGTGCTACCATACAGTTGCACGAAACATTATCCTCTAGGAGGTCCCAAAATGGCAAACGACCGAATTGAACGAAATATTTTCATAAACGCCTCGATCCAAACCGTCTGGGAAATTGTTAACGAACCTGCATGGTGGGTTGGTGACGCACCAGGTCCCGACAAGGTGCAGGTAGATGGATCACGTGTGGTGGCTGATACCAAGTACGGGAAGTTTCCAGTAATCATAGAACAAGTGGATCCGCCAAATTATCTCGCCTGCCGATGGGCAAGTTCATTTCCAGGCAAAGAACCTCAGGAAGGAAATTCAACCTTAGTTGAGTTCATGTTGACTGAAAAGGATAGCGGAACCATGCTAAGTGTCATTGAAAGTGGCTTTTCCAGCCTTAACGTGGCTCAGGAAGAACAGCGTAAATTCTTTGATGGAAATGTTGAAGGATGGGTATATCAGCTGGAAGTTTTGCGAAAACGTGCGGAGCAATAAGATGCTGTCTACAGATGAGCATTTCGAAATTGTGTTGAATGCCATGGCAGATCCAACCCGCAGGGAACTGCTTAACCTCATTGCGGAAAGGGGCCAGGCCACCGCCACAATATTGTCGTCTACAGTAACCGTCTCCCGACAAGCGGTAGTCAAACACTTGAACGTTCTTAATAAAGCCGGACTTGTAGCCGGTGACCGCATGGGTAGGGAAATGCGTTATAGCGTATGCCCCAGTCAACTATCCGATACGGCAGAGTGGATGGCAAATCTAGCCGCAAATTGGGATAACAAACTCCATTGGGTTAAGCGAGTAGCAGAAGCAAAGGACAACAAAAAAAATCTATAAGTAACCGTCGCTTGATTTGATTTCACAAAAAAAGACCCTTTTTGGGTCTTCTTTACATTGCTTTTCAATTTTCTTATTTCTTCACGTTCACTTCCCCAAAGGTTTTCCTTTTAAAGCTCTTTTCCTATCCAAAAACTGACTAAATTGTTCTTTGGTTACTTCTGATCTCATAGCTTCCACTACAAGCTGCTGCCATTCAAGATCAGATAAATCCCTTTCCATCATGGCTCTTGATAAATCAATAATCTTGTTGTCCATAACTCCACCCCTAACCCGATTACAAATATACGGAATGTTACCCTTTACTTATCGACTTCTAAACTTAATGTTTTTATATGATAAATGTTGTGTTTTTAGCTATTTATGCTCTTTCTAATTGATCTAATAAAATCAAACAAGCGGCCATTTTCCTATTTAAAACTCATATACGCGAAATAGTCAATTGAAAAAAAAGATATAATTCTGTAAAATAGACAAAGTTTGGTTCTTTAGGTATATAAAACATTTATGTAAATTGTATCCTTTTTATCAGTTTTATATGAATACATAAAAGGTAGTATTTCATATACACGAACATCTTGGAGGGGACCTGCATTGATCATTGAGACAGAAAAATATTACATTCCTAATAAACGACGAGTTATATTATTACCAATCGCGTGGCGAGAGGAATTTAATATCGATGTAGAAGATCATGTGTTAATTGGATTAAATGAGAACGAAATTATTATTAGTCCTGATTCAGTCTTGGAAACAGAGTTTGCTAAGCCTGCAAAGGTGTATAAAAAAGGTGAATTAACCATTCCTAAATCGATTGATGAACAGCTGGAACCAAAACCGCATCAGTTATTGGTAGATCCTGTGAATAAATGTTTTTACTTATCCCCTGTCAACTAGGCATCTTATTATGCCTTCTCAAAAAAAATAAGCCACCCCTGAGGAGGCAGACATCATTAACGCGTTTGATACATAAAAATCAATTTATCTAATTCCTGGCTTTTTTCAACTAACTCATTGCTTGAATAAACTTCACTTTTTTTAGCAATCAAGTATAGCGATTGACGCACGGTTTTTATTTCTTTTTTCAAGTCTTCTTTAGTCAATTTCTTCTACTCTCCCATAAACGTTAAGATTTAAGGATAATATAATGGTACTGTTAAAAATTACAAATATCAACTATTATTTCCTAGATGTGAAAAAGCTTCTCGTAATGAGAAGCATAAATTTCTCTGTTCTCCTCGAAAGGAGTCTATATGTGCCGACATTTACTCACAATTTGTAGATATTTCTCGGGAAATAGGTAATATGCCTAGAACCCTTACTTTCCGAATAGAGAAAACAGCTTCCCCCATTTTCCTTTACGCTGTTGCAGCGCTTCTTCCAACCGTTGATTAAAATCGGTTTGGGAATTCCATTCTCTTTTTTGTTCGTCCCTCATTGATTGTATCTCTTGTTTTAATTGTTCAGTTTTTTGTTTTTCCTGCTGCAGCAATGATTCATAATGATTCGTTTGCTGTTCGGTTAATTTTTGGATTTTAGCGTTCGTTTTTTGTGCTGCATTTCCAATAGTGGAACTGATAATATGGTGGTCCTGCTGGAGTCGGGAAATGGTTGTTTTGAGCTGGGACATATCGTTGGTCAGTTGAACATTCATTTCACGGGTGGCTGCGAGTTCCTTGAATACAATCATTAAGGCTTCTTTTAGTTGATTGGGATCGTGGGGTAATGTTTCATATGTATCGCTTATTGCAAGTTCAGTTTGATTGGATTCTTTTAATCTTTCTTTCTGCAACTCCACAAGCTCTTTGGCTGTATCGTCCAGGGAGTTGGGCGTATCGCGCAGCGCTACAAGCGCTTCGATATCAGATTGAACAAAGATTCGGCGTTCGCCGTCCTTTAGAAACTCGTATCCGTTCCTCTCCAGGACTTGTCCATACTTTCGCACAGTGGGAGTCGCTATCCCCACTGTTTCCGCGACTTCCTTGGAGGAGAAAGCACGTTCATTCGGTTGTATATCGCGTCGCATATCGGGCCTCCTTTTCTATTTGAAATGTCGGTTATTATGTAAGTTTGCTTATCGCTTGTTATATCGCCCAGCGATACGCAAAACTGAAGCACTTTTTTAAAAAGACATCTACCTATTCAATTATATCATTTCGTTAAATAAAATGTTTTTTTGACGAGTAATTATATCGCCTGGCGATACAAAAACAACTAAGTAAAAGAAAAAGGGGCTATCCAAAAAGTCTGGAAACGGTTGATTTTCGTTCCAGGCCGCTCGCCTTCCACTACAATCAACTTTCCTGGAAGCTTTTTACGCAAAAAGGAGCTGCCTAAAGGTCAATTTTTGACTTTCAGGACAGCTCCTTTCAAAAGATATCGGATTAATAGATCCATTTAGTAACCGACTCGGCACTCTGCCTGATCTTAGCACGATTAGGTTCTTGGGCACGGTAGCCAAATGCCGCCATGACTGATACACCAAATGCACCATCTTCCAGCAAGCCTTCGTTCTCAAGAATTTTGGTCACCTTTTCTAGATTAAACCCTTCTATTGGACAAGAATCGATGCCAATTTGAGCAGCAGATGTCATCATATTTCCAAGGGCAATGTAGGTTTGTTTACTCGCCCAGTCAAATAGCGCCCGCTCACTTTCAAACAAATTTAAATCATTTTCCTGAAAACTTCTATATGCCTCGTTCATTTGTGCAAGGGTCTCTTCTGGTATTTCCTTCACATCTCTAAGCAGTTGCTGGACATACGCTGAATCATACCGTGCGTTTTTTCGTGCTAGAAGAATGACGAAGTGGCTTGCCGTTGGCAGCTGTCCTTGCGCTCCAAAACTGACCGCTCTGATTTTCTCACGGAGCTCTTGATTTTGAACCACCAGGAACTTCCACGGCTCATAACCTACTGAACTTGGAGATAGTCTGCCTGTTTCTAAAATAAATTGAAAATCTTCCTCTGAAATTTTCTTCGTTGGATCAAACGCTTTGGTGGCATGTCGAAATTGAAATGCCTCTATGATTTCTTTCTTTTTTTCCTGTACAGCGATCATATCGATCCACCCTTTCCTTTCAATAATTCCCTCTATAAGTGACAATATTAATTCATAAATACACTCCAAACAAGTACGCACATTTTTGTGATATAGAACCCTTTTTTATACCTACTTCTCCACCAAAAAATCCCCGCACGGTTGGCAGGGAGTTCATGCTTGCGTTTATTTATTTGTACTTTCTTCAGCAGTCTGGTGCTTGTTCTTTTTAGAAACACTTCTGACTTCATCCTGATAACGCTCTCCCCAATCACGTAAAGCAAAGATAATTGGATTTAAGGTTAATCCGAACTCCGTCAGTGAATACTCCACTTTTGGCGGAATCTGTTCATAAAATTCCCGATGGACGACGCCATGCTTCTCCAGTTCACGAAGCTGAAGCGTGAGCATCCGTGTTGTAATTTTGGGGACCAGTCGCCGCAGTTCGTTAAAGCGTTTCGGTCCTGAGGTTAAATAATAGAGAATAACCCCTTTCCATCGTCCTCCGATGATTTCCAATGTATTGGTTACAGGACAACCGGCATTGGTCGAGTAGTCCCTATTGTTATCTTCCATTCTTTCATCACCGCACTTATTATAGTAATAATAGTTATTCATCCTATCGTATCACAAAATAATCAGTCACCATCGGGAGAAAATCCCCTCCACACTTTCCTTCGTCTGTAGCAATTTATGTTAAAATTAATGCTGATTCGAACGCAAGGGAGACAGCCCTGTCTGCCTTCCAATTGAAAATCAGGGCAGCTTAGGAGTGTTTTTTATTTATGAACAAAAAAGATATTGCTCAGATTCGGAAACAATTTAAAAAAGATAATCATTCTCTCAAGATCTCCAACATTTTTAATGTTTATATTATGAAGGAAACAAGTGAAATTTATCATCATCAGAATCAGCCGTTTGAAATGCTGGATCCGGACCAGCAAGAGCTGTTTTTAATTAACTTCAAGAAATTACTCGGCGGCAACCTTGATGAGAAGCTCTTTGAACTAAAATTTCAGCGGAATGCCGAAAACAGCAGTCAGCTCATCTTGCATCAAGGCTTGCTCAGCAGTGAGGTGGAAGACTGGAAAGAGCGCATGCTGCAAATCGTAGGCAAAATGCTGTTAAACCGGCAATATGAGAAAGATATTGTTATTACGTTTATTCGCGGAGAATACTTCAAGCCAAGCAAACGCCGTGGGGCTGATGCGGAGGAGAGTGCAAACGATACAGTTTACTCCCATCCCTTTATTCTTTGCAGTATCAATAACACTCAGGAACCAAAAAAAGAACTGCTTTTTGACTATGTAGAAAAAGAGTTCAAGTACAACTTCGTGCTGGATCCCGTTATCAATCTCAACGCACCAATGGGTGGATTCCTATTCCCTTGCTTTACCGACAATGCAGCAGATGTGAACCATATTCTGTATTCGTCAGGGAAAGTACATGAACCAGATTATTCTTTCATAGAGGACGTATTAAACGGGGAAGAAACGATGACGGCAAAGGATGACAAAGCCGTTTTTGAAGAAATCATCAAACATGTAACCAGTGATCAATTGAATACCTCCACCCTCTCCAATGTGTACGAGGAAATTCACCGAATGATTGAAGAAAATGAAGAAGAAGAACAGCCAAAATTGGACACGAAGGATGTAGAGCGGGTTCTCACAATGAGCGGCCTGGAAGACGTTAGCTCGGAAAAAGTAGAATCAGCCTTTAAGAACATAATTGATGATCAAAACTATGAAATTAAAGCAAGCAACGTTGTTCCGAAGTATAATTCAAAATCCATTAAAATTAACACAAAAGTCGCCAACATTTCAATTAGCCCGCAGGATCTAAGGTACGTCAAACAAGTCCATCTCAGTGGCAAACGTTATCTCATGATTGAAGTAGAAGAGGATACCGTCGTCGAAGGCTTTACAATGATCCCAGAAGCCTTTGGTGAAAAAGTGGAAGAATAACGGAAAAAGCTTCTCCTTCTTCATTGGGAGAAGCTTTTTTAATAGATTAATTAGACCTTTTGATCAATCGGCAGCGGGGCACGTGGAGAAACAAGATTTTGGTCCCTTAACTCGTCCCAAAAGTCAGAAGGAATGTCTTCCTTGGATGCCGCTACATCCTCCTTTATATGCTTTGGCCGGGTGGACCCTGGAATAACAGCGGCTACTGCAGGATGAGCCATGGAAAATTGCAGGGCAGCCGCTTTTACGCTTACCCCATGCTTTTCGGCGATCTGTTTGATCCGGTTGGCTTTTGAAGCGATTTCTTCCGGAATATCTCCATAATCGAAATGACTTCCTCCAACCAATACGCCTGAGTTAAACGGCGCGCCAACGACAATTTTCATATCTTTCTCGAGAGCCCGTGGCATGAGCTTAAGCAATGCGTGATCATGGTTTAAAAGCGTATAATGAGTTGCTTGCAGGCTGATATCCGGATGAGCTTCTTCCAGCTCCATGGCCAGTTCGATCGGTTCTGTCCGGTTGACTCCCAGCCCCCACTTCTTAATGACTCCTTCTTCACGAAGCCGGGACAGTACACGAAATGCCCCTTTTCGCGCAATCTCAAACTGTGTGACCCAATCATCACCGTGATAGTCGGGTGAAACATCATGCACATACACAAAGTCCAGACGATCCGTCTTTAATCGTTCTAGACTTTGCTCGACCGATCTCTTAATGGCATCTTCACTGTAATCGGTCGTGACTTTATTTTTGCGGCCAAATTGAAACATGCCTTCTTTTTCTTCCGTTTCATCTTCAATCACCCTGCCCACCTTCGTTGACAGGAAATAGTCATCACGATTGTGTTGGGATAAAAATTCCCCCACTCGCAATTCAGATAATCCGGCTCCATACAACGGAGCGGTATCAAAATAACGGATTCCCAAGTCCCATGCCGTTTCGAGCGTTTGTCTCGCTTCGTCCTCCGGAACGTCCCTGAACATATTTCCAAGCGGCGCTGTTCCAATTCCAAGTTTTCCTTTGATCAAGCTCATCAATATTGCCTCCTGTCCATCTATCTTTTTCAGCACTATTTATTTCCATTCCTTTTCTTTCAGCACTTAAAACACAAAAAGCCGCGCAATTCAGTCGTGGCGGCTTTCATTACTTTAGTTCCTGATTAGAATGTTCTTTAATTGTTTTGCAAAATTTCCTCGCTATAAAAAGCTGGGCGTTCCTGAAGACGAATTGGTTCTTTTTCTCCTGTTTGCTGGGCTTTCACACAGGCATCAGAGGTTACCGCCGCAATATAGCCATCCCATGACGTTGGTCCCTGAGGCTCACCAGACTTGGCGATGGAATCGATAAAGTCCTGTATCTCCACATTGTAAGCATCCATAAAGCGGTATTTCCAATCATTTAATATGTTGGTGCTTAGCTGCTCACTTTTTCGCATGACAACACTTGGAAACTCCGGTAGCTTTGCAATTCCGTCTTCACCCACAACTTCACACTGGATGTCATAGCCGTATTTACAATTCACGAACACTTCGACATTCATGACGATTCCATTATTTGTTTCAATAGTAAATAATTGCGGGTCCCGCAGCTTTTCATGTGCATTTTTGGTTTTACGCGGAAATGTTACTTGAACCGTTTTATAATCATCATTTACCAACCAGTGAAGCACATCGATTTCGTGAATCAATGTATCTTGTACAGCCGTTTCTGTAACGTAATTTTCACCTGCTGCCTGATTGCGATGTGCTGCGTGAATCATTAATGGCTCACCGATTTCATTATTTTCAATGACTTGTTTCAATTGAATATATCCGCTATCATACCGTCGCATGAAGCCCACTTGAACGAGTTTTTTTCCTTGTTTCATTTCTGCTTTCACAATCCGCATACAGCCGGCAGCAGTCGTAGCCAGCGGTTTTTCGCAAAACACATATTTACCAGCCTCTACAGCTGCTACCACAGTTGCTTCATGGGCAGGACCCCAACTGGTAACAAGCACAGCATCCACATTCTCATCCGCAATCAGTGCCTGATCATCAGGATAGATGACAGCATCCAGTTGATAAGTTTCTACCGTTTGTTTAGCAGATTCTTGATTCACATCAGTTACCGCAACAATCTTTCCACCGGATAGTCTATTGGTAATTCGATTAATGTGCTCTCTGCCAATAGCCCCTGTTCCTACTACACCAAATCTTAATCTCACGTGAAATCTACCTCCCTTTTGTAGGTTTAATCCTATTGTAAGAATAGTAAAAATTTAATATGTAGACTTTTTTACGGCTCAATTAATAACATATTTAAAGGAAGCAACTCTTTATCTATATACTTACGGGCTTTTAACGCATATTCCAACGGATGTGCGATTGAGGGATCCTGCTCTGCTTCAATAACAATCCATCCCGAATAATCGGACTCAAGCAGCTTGTTATATACTTTTGTAAAATCAATGCAACCATCACCTGGCACGGTAAACATTCCTGCTAAAAAGGATTGTAAGAATGACCTTCCAACTTGATGGCATTGATCTCTAACCGTTTGCCGGACATCTTTAAAATGAACATGTTTAATACGATCCATATGTTTATTCAACAGCAACATATAATCTCCTTCAGATACGTAGATATGGCCTGTATCATAAAGCAAATGCACATAATTGGAATCCGTGTTTTCCATTAACCTATTCACTTCAGCTAGGGTTTGGACACCGGTCCCCATATGATGGTGAAACACCAGTTTCAAATCATATTGCTCTGCAATTTTACCCAGTTCATTGAGCCCCTGACATAACTGATTCCATTCTTTATCTGTAAAGCTGGGTTTCTCAGTAAAAACATTTTTCCCTGTACCCTGGATGCCGTACGTTTGCTCGGATACAATCGCAACAGTTGCATGAACTTCCTTTAGATATTCACAATGTTTATGGAAAGCCTTTGAAACTTCCTCCACCCCATCACGAACGATATAACTGCTGAACCACTGCCCAGCGATTCTTAGATTACGAAGCTGAAGTTCCTTGTTCAACACGTGAGCTTCCGGGAAAAAACCGCCCACTTCGGTTCCCTCAAAACCCGCCACTACGATATCGCTAAGCAAATGAGACAATGTGTTTTCTGCACCAATTTCAGGAATGTCATCATTCCGCCAGCCAATAGGAGCGATTCCCCATGAGATAATTTGGTTTCCCATAGCAATGCCTTCTTTCTGCTTAGAATGTGTTTTATATCGATTGAACAAAGTAAGTAATTTATACTTTCTGGTCTGACTTAAATTCCCTGATCTTGGTCTTTACCGTTTCTTTCACGGCTTCTTTCCCCGGTGTAAGGATGGCCTTGGCATCATAGAGTTCTTTATCATTATCAAGTACCTGACGAACGGCCTTTGTCCATGCTTGGAGACATTCTGTGTTCACATTGATTTTAGCGTGGCCCAAATCAATGGCTTTATGGATTTGATGCAATGGGATGCCTGAACCGCCATGCAAGACAAGCGGAACATTGGTCAGCTCTGATATCTCAAGCATTTCGTCAAATCCCAGTTTTGGCTCTCCCTGGTAAGGACCGTGAACAGAACCAAGCGCCGCTGCCAGCGCATCAACGCCTGTTTCCTGAACCAGCCTTAAGCATTCCTGCGGCTCGGCATAGTTGATGCCGCCGATCAGTCCATCTTCGTTACCGCCCACAGTACCGACTTCCGCTTCCACGGAAACGCCATACTTGCGGGCATAATCGGTAACCTGCTTCGTCATCTCGATGTTTTCCTCGATCGGAAAATGCGAACCATCGATCATCACGGATGTGTATCCGGCATCAATGGCTTCTTTACACCGTTCCACACTTTTTCCGTGGTCCAGATGCAGCGCAACCGGTACAGAAATGTTCTTTTCCTCTACAATTCTATTAATCATGGTGGCTATGGTTTTGAATCCACCCAAATAATCGACGAGTCTGTCAGACGAGGCTACGATAATAGGGGACTGTTCTTCTTCCGCCGCTTCGAGCATCGCTTCCGCCCATTGAAAGCTGTTGATGTTGAATTGTCCCACTGCGTAGTGTTCTTTTTTCGCTGTCTCCAGCATTTCTTTCATAGGAACCAATCGTGTTGTTGTAATCATGTTATTCCACCCCTTTCTTTGGATTGTTTTAGGATGAAGCTTTGTTGATTTTGGAAGAGTTTGGTTTTCGTTCCAGATTGCTCACTTTCCGCAGGGCGGGCGGTGAGCCTGTGACCGGCGTTAACGCCTACCTAGTCTCACCTGTCCCGCATTTCCTGCAGGAGTCTCGCATCTTACACTACAACCAACTTTTCAATGAAGAATCCGAAACTTAATTATTAATACTGCTTAGCAAGCTCCAATTTTTGCTTTCGAGCGTCAAATGCTTTCTGGATGCTGTCTTTGTGGGAGACTTCGGCTACGCCGACGTTCCACCAGCTTTCGTAGCCGTCGGTCATGGTTTTTGGCAATACTTTGATGTCAATCAAGGTTGATACGTTTTGTTGCTTTGCATCTTCCAACGCAGCTTTCAGGCCTTCTACTGTGTTCACGCTGTATGTCTTTGCGCCGTAACCCTCGGCTACTTTTGCATAATCAATATTTAAAATCTCATTATTATGTGTTCTAAATTCAGTATAAAAACTGTCGCTTCCGTTTTCCATTTGCAGGTTATTAATGCAGCCCCATCCGGAGTTATCAAACAGAACAATGTTCACCTTTTGGTGGTATTGAATGGCGGTAATGAATTCTGAGTGCATCAGCAGGAAGCTTCCGTCACCCACCAGGGAATAGACTTCCTGATTTGGAGAGGCCAATTTCGCTCCGAGCGCTCCGGATACTTCATATCCCATGCAGGAATAGCCGTATTCCACGTTATACGTATTTTCTACGGTCGGATTCCAAATCCGCTGTACATCCCCGGGAAGTGATCCGGCTGACGTAATGATCACACTGTCTGGTGCAACCGTATCATTAACGGTCAATAATGCTGTTGTTTGGGCAAGCTCTGTATTCAGGGCATCCGCATATTCATTGAATACATCCTGAGAGAAGTTGTTTTTCACTTCCGGCTCGAAATTTTCACGGGTGAAGGTAACTTCGCTCAGCCGTTTTCGCTCGGTCAGCCATTCCTCTTTCAGCTCGGCGATTTCCCTGCCAAACTCCGTTTCATAGCCTTCCAATAAAGGCGCCAATTGTTCAAGGGTCAATTTTGCATCGGCTACTACCTGGAACGCATCCAGTTTATACGCCTGCAGGCGGCTGACGTTGATGTTCAAAAACTTGCTCTTTTCAAAATCGAATGCCGTTTTTGAAGATGTGGCGAAATCGGTATATCTTGTACCGATCCCGATAATCAAATCGGATTCGCGCGCGGCTTTATTGGCCGCGAGTGTACCTGTAATTCCCATTCCACCGAGATTATTTCTAAAGTCGGACTCCACCGTTGCCTTACCTGCTTGCGTTTCTACGAGCGGGATATTGTGTTTTTCAGAAAGCTCGACCAGAATATTTTTGGCTTGTGAATATTTCGCTCCCCCGCCCACGAGAATGACAGGCTTTTTGCTGTTTTTGATCAGCTGTGCTGCTCCTTGAAGCTCACGGTCAACCGGTGCCTTGCGATCCACATAGTGAACGCGCTTTTCAAAGAATTTCTCGTCATAATCATACGCTTCGCCTTCCACATCCTGCGCAATACAAATCGTTGCAGGACCGGATTTCCCAGGATCGGTCATCACTTCAAAGGCACGAAGCAGGCTGGACATTAGCTGTTCCGGCCGGGTAATACGGTCCCAGTATCTTGAAACCGGCTTTAAGGCATCGTTCGTGGTCACTGCCGCACTGTATTCCTGTTCCACCTGCTGCAATACCGGATCCGGCTGACGGGTCGCAAACGTATCGGCCGGCAAAAGCAACACAGGAATATTGTTGGCAAGCGCTGTTGCGGCAGCTGTTGCCAAGTTTGCGGAACCAGGTCCAACCGAAGTTGTCACCGCATAGATTTTTTGGCGAAGCATCTGTTTGCTGTAAGCCATGGCGGCAAGAGCCATGCCCTGCTCATTTTTTCCTTGAATGACCTTCAGGTGCCCAGGGTCCTGTTCAAGTGCCTGGCCGATCCCGAGCACGTTTCCATGCCCGAATATCGCAAATACACCTTCCATGAAGGGAAATTCCTCTCCATCAATATGGATATATTGCTGGTTTAAAAATTTAATTAACGCTTGAGCGGTTGTTAATCTCACTTTCCCCATGTCATCAAACCCCTAACGTAATTGATCTGCTGTTTCTGTTCGTTCTGCAATCAACTGTTCGATTTCAGCAACGGTTGGCATCGCTTCTGAAGAACTGTGCTTGCTCACTACAATCGCTGCCGAGGCACTGCCGTATTTTAGTGCAGCTTCAATACCCTTGCCTGAGATCAGTGCATATAAGAAGGCTGAGGCATAAGAATCGCCTGCTCCAAATGTTTTCAATACTTTCGTTAAATACGCCTGCCCTCTGAAGGTTTCACCATTTTTGGTGTAAGCGTAGGATCCTTCCACACCATGCTTGATCACAACCAGTTCCGGAGAATAATTAAACAATTGTTTAATGGTGGCTTCGTTATTGCCTTCCGTCACGTTTTCCATGACATCAAATTCATCTCGTGTACCTACAACCACATCGGATTGTTGGGCAACCAGTGTATAGTAAACGGATGTTTCTTCAAGAGACTGCCATGTGTATCCACGATAATCCAGTTCAAAAATAACTTTTACATCATTTTTCCTAGCCAATTGAACCGCTTTCAAAACGGCTTCACGAGAAGGGCTTTTCGCAAGGGCGGTCCCGGAAACCAAGAGCACTTTTGCCTTTTTAATATAGTCTTCGGATACCTCTGATGGCTCCAGGTAAAGGTCCGCTACATCATCACGATACATAAGAATGCTGCATTCTTCCGGACTCTTAATCTCTGTAAAAGCCAGCCCTGTTTTATGGCCTTCCTCATCCACCACCATGTTGGAGGTGTCAACGCCAAGACTGCGCATATATTGTTCAATAAAACGGCCATGCTGATCGTCCGCAAGCTTGCCGATAAATCCGGCCTTTAGTCCAAGCTTGGAAGATCCGATCGCAATGTTTGCCGGTGATCCCCCAACGTACTTCTTGAATGTCATCGTTTCTTCCATTGGCCGGTTGTACTCCACTGCGTTCAAATCGATGCAGGCACGGCCAATCGCAATAAGATCAAATTCCCGATCCGGATTAAATTGAATATTCATCTCTGCCACAGCTCCTCTTATTTACGGTTTAAAATCCACTCATGTGCTGGTTCGTTATGGAACTTCCACGAACGGGATGGCCCTGCCATCACATTTAAGTAATACGATTCATAACCATCGGGCACCCCAACTGGATGGTAGCCGGCCGGTACAACGACAACATCACCATTCTCTGCAGCCATCGTTTCATCAATGGAGCGATCATCGGTATAAACACGCTGGAATACAAATCCTTGTCTTGGATTCATTTCATGGTAGTAGGTCTCTTCCAAAAAGGATTCATGAGGCAAATTGTCCTGATCATGTTTATGCGGAGGATAACTCGACCAGTTTCCGCTTTCCGTATAGACTTCTACAACCAAAAGGCTGTTTGCGGATGGGTCGGAATCGGGCAGAATATTATGCACCAGACGTTTATTGCTGTATTTTCCACGATTTTCTATACTGTTGTCCTCTGCCTTAATGAGCTTTGTCGGCAGGGACAGGCTGGAAGGCGAGTAGCAAAGAACAACGCGGGCCTGCGTTACAGCCGTCACTTCAAATGAACGATCATTGGATACATAGACGCTGTCGGTCGGTTTCTTTTCAAAAACAGTTTCTCTCGTACCCAGATTTTCAAAAACCTGTTCGGAATCAGAGACATTTATTTTTCCTGTTAAGGCAACAATGCAGCATTCAGTGTTGCTCAAGTTTTCCTTATAGGAACGTCCTGGAGCAAGGTCTACGACTTTCACACCAACATATTCCAATTGAGAGGTTTCACTGTTTACTTCCTGAACGACAGTAACTCCTTCTGATATCTCTTTTTGCTGTGGTTTACGAAGCAATTGACTCACTTTGTCATCTCCTCCTGTCTATGTAAAACCATTATCCTGATGCAGGGGACATCAGGATAATAGCTGTTATCTAATGGTTGGATCTCATTCAAATGATGGTGCTTTATAATTGGCAGTCACTACTTTTTTGCGTGTGTAAAACTCAACGCTGTCTTTTCCATTGGCAGGAAGTGTTCCGTAGAAGGAAGACTTCCATCCTGAGAATGGGAAGAATGCCATTGGAGCTGGCACGCCCAGGTTAATTCCAAGCATACCTGCGTCGATATTTTCACGGAAGTAACGGATTGCAGAAGCATTGGATGTGTAGAGACAGGCACCGTTGGCAAACTCGGATTGGTTGGCCGTTTCCACTGCTTCCTTCAAGTTCTTCACACGGACAATGGACAATACCGGAGCAAAAATTTCATCTTTCCAGATGGACATATCCGTTGTTACATCATCAAAAATCGTTGGCCCAACAAAATATCCTTCTTCAGGCGCATTATTGCGGCCATCGCATACGAGCTTTGCACCTTCTTCAACACCTTTTTGGATATAGCCTAATGTACGCTGTTGATTTTGTTCACGGATCACTGGTCCAAGGAATACTTCTTCATCCAGGCCGTGGCCGATTTTAACGGTTTTTGCTTTTTCAACCAATTTATCGAGGAAGGCATCCGCAATTCCTTCTTCTACCGTTACGACTGAACACGCCATGCAGCGCTCACCGGCAGAGCCAAAAGCGGAAGCAAACACGTTGGATGTCGCAAGCTCAAGATCTGCATCATTTAATACAACAGAGTGGTTCTTCGCACCGGTTAGGGCTTGAACACGCTTAAGCTTTTCGCTTCCGCGCTTGTAGACATACTCGCCGACAGGCTGGGAGCCTACGAAGGAAATGGCCTTTACTTCAGGATGATCCAGCAAACCATTTACCACATCATGCGCACCGTGGACGATGTTGAACACGCCCTTTGGGAGCCCTGCTTCTTCAAACAACTCTGCTAAACGATTAGCAAGCAATGGAGTTCTTTCGGATGGCTTCAATACAAAGGTGTTACCTACAGCAATCGCCATTGGGAACATCCAGCACGGCACCATCATGGGGAAGTTAAATGGTGTAATTCCTCCAACTACCCCGATTGGATAACGGTAATTTGTCACTTCCACATCCGCAGCAATCGTTGCAAGCGAATCACCCATCATGAGTGTCGGAGCGCCAGCTGCAAATTCCACGTTTTCAATTCCTCGTCCTACTTCACCGAGTGCTTCGGTCAGGTTCTTACCATTTTCAATCGTGATGATACGGGCCAGCTCATCTTTATTTTTTTGAAGCAGCTGTTGGAAGTTAAATAGAATGCGTGCACGCTTTTGCACCGGAACCGCTTTCCAGCTTTGAAAAGCTTGGGCTGCCACTTCAATCGCGTGATCAACCTCTTCTTTCGTAGAGATAGGAACCTGGGCAATTACTTCCTTTTTAGCAGGATCGTATACACCCTCGTATTGAGTGGCTTTGCTTTCCACCCACTCGCCGTTTATGTAGTTTTTCAACTTTTTTACCTGTGTTAATGCTTCAGCCATGCTTTTTCCTCCTCTGGAAGTAAACGACTTCACTTTTTGTTATCTATTGGTTATATTTTGGTTATATTTGTTTTCATGGTAATAGTAAAAATGCTTTCAGTCAATCGTTTTATTAACGGTTTTTTGATAATTCAGACGAATGCAAGCCGTCTACTGCCTAACTAAAATAAAAAACCCTTCCGCTCAATGAGAGAAAGGCTTATGAGGATAAGCTTCAACAGAAATGGCTTCTAATCTGCAATAAAAAACTGGATGCCATTCTGCTTCGCGTATTCCTGGTAATGATCTTCTGGCAATCTGTCTGTTACGATATAATCAACCTCATCTAAACCACAGTACGTCATTAAACCGTATTTATCGAATTTGTTGTGGTCCACCAATAAGTAGACCTCTGAGCTGCGGTTGACGACGGTTTTTTTTAGTTCACTTTCATCGGGCGATGCATTGGTTACTCCATTTACCAGCGAGATTCCGGTGGAAGCCATAAATGCTTTCTTGATGTTGTAATCCCTTAATAACTCCATGTTTCGTGGATTAACAAATGAATTCGTCTTTCGATCCACCATTCCACCGATCGAGATCACGTTTAAGTTCTCATACGGAATTGCACGAACGATAAAATCAATGCTATTCGTGAAAATAGTTAAGCTTTTTTCCTTTAAAAAATTAAACATTTCAATCGTTGTCGTTCCAGAATCCAGAAAGATAAAGTCACCATCCTCAATAAAACCGGAAGCTTTTTCAGAGATTAACACCTTTTCCTGCAGGTTCCGAACTTGCCGGTCTTGGAATGACTCCAGTTTTTTATGTATGGCAGAAACCCCGCCATACACTTTTTTTAGCTTGCCATTATCAACCAGTTCCTGAACATCACGCCTAATGGTATTTTTCGACACATCAAATACGGTGACCAATTCGTCCAAAGAAGCAAATTCATGTTCCATAACGTATTCTTTAATTTTTTTTATTCGTTTATCTTTAATCATGTCAGTCCACCTTAAATTCCCACTATACTTTATGGCTTACAAAAGATCCTATCATTTTAAATCCATATTACCAATATTTAACCATGACTTCACTATATTTTATTCTGAAAAATATTAAAAAACCACCAAATCGAATTTCGGCGGTTTTAATCTTTTTAATCGTTAACAATTGGGGAAGGGTGGTATGCTCTGTGGGAAATGGAAGAAATTTTCCGGATCATACTTTGTCTTTACTTCTCGAAGTCTTTCAAAGTTTGAACCCCAATACTCTTTTCCATAGTTCTTGATAAATTCGTCGGGAACATTGACATACGAACCTTCTGTATAAGGCTTCAACATCTTACGTACGACTTCGACGGATGCCACATTCCTGGCTTCATCTGATTTATCGGTCCAACTGGCCGTCCACTCTGTATAGAACAATGGATCGCGCCAGTAGAAGGCCGTCTTGTGTTTTGGTACTCTGCTTAGCGCACCGCCCCAGTTAAAGAAGAAGAAGTTGGCTTCTGTTCCAGTTGCATCTTCCAAAAATTTCCTCATGACTTTAATCGGCTCATCCGGCCATAGATGCAATCCCCATGCAGACGAGAATTTCACACTTTGATCGGATCGGCCGGGAATCGGTTCGTCCGGATCCAAGAAATCGATCGCGTCAGGATAGTATAGTGATTCGATTACGCTTTGAGTTGGCGTACCCACACTGATCAGCGGTTCTAATAATTTGATCGCCTCGGATTTTGACCCAAGAAAAATGCCTTCCGCATGAACCAAGCCATTTATTTTGCTGTAAATCTCAAGAATGCAGCCTAAACGCTCGTCTACAAACGGCGCCCATCGCTGCCAGGTTTTAAATACCGTTTCCAGCTGCTCCCACGGCCAAATGATGTTGAAGACGGTTGCGGTCTTAGGGGCACGGCGAACTTGAAAGGTGTATTCGGTATTATATCCAAGGTTACCGCCTCCACCGCCCCTGGAAGCCCAAAATAAATCCTCATGACGGCAATGATTCGCCCGAATAATCCGGCCTTGTGCATCCACCGTTTTAAGTCCGAGAAGATTGTCACTGATCAGGCCAATGGATCGGGACACTACGCCAAATCCGCCACCCATTGTAATTCCACCGATACCAACGGTCGGGCTGTCTCCAAAGGGAGCCATAAACCCTTCTCGCGCCAATCCCTTTACAAGCGGCCCGACGTGAATGCCTGTTTGGACGGTTGCAATGGCATTTTCTTTATCCAGGTACACTTTCTGCATGTGCTCACATCGATAACAATTCCTCCCTTGACAACGTTGAGGTTCTTATCAAGCGCATGCCGCCCGCTTCTGACACGAATCGGTACATTATTTTCTCTGGCCCATTTAATACCATTGCTTACATCACGTGAATTTTGTGCAAAAACAAAAACTAGCGGATAGGTATCAACATAAGGATTCCAGTTTTTAATGGCCTCTTCATAGCCGGGTTGACCCTTAAAGATGACTCGTCCTGTTAACCGTGCAGATCCCATGTATTCACTCCTAATAAACTTTATTGTAGTCGTTAATGTAGTGTATGAGTGATGAGACAAGACGGTTATGAATCAAATGACCATATTCCTGATGCAAGCATTATGCAAAAAAAAGAGCATTTCTGCCCTTTTTTTCTTACCAATTACCAGCCACAGCCCCATTGCTTCTTTTTCCGGCGGAATAGACAATCCCGTAAAGCAGCTCTTGCTTCTGCGGCTTCTGCCCGTGCAGCAGCCTCTGCTTCTTCTGCGCGAGCCCTTTCTAGTTCGGCGAGGGCTGCTCGGTTTTGAGCTGCTCTTAATGCTTCCTCTAATGCCGCATCATCTGCTGCCATCCCAGCTACGCACCCGTTTTGTCTTGCAGCAACCATTCTTTTTCTCATCATAGTTTTTCAACCTCCATTGTACGTATAGTTGAAAACAATAGTTTGGGACCAATCAAAGGAGGGGTGTTCCCTGATTGGTCTTACTACTAATCTATGAAAAAATCTATCAATGGTGTGGGATTATTGAGTCCAAAATTAAAAGCCGCCATACAATTTTGGCGGCTTTCAACCATTTTACATTCTATGCCGATCTGGCATCCTCCAGCTGCCGGCTTGGGGAGTTCCACATCTCCAGCCATTTTTTAATCGCAGCCGCCATAATGATAACTCCGAGGATCAACATAATCACGGAAAGTACAGCATTCAGCATATTGTAGCCCGGGTTATCCGGGTTAAGATAAACATTTTTGACCATCCAGTAACCGGCATAATTGACGGTAACAAAGAGATAGGCCAGTGGAATAAGGCACGTGAGCATGTATCGTCTCTTGTCGGCTACTTTCAAAATAACGGTTCCTCCAATAATTAAACCAATGGATGCCATCATCTGGTTGGATACCCCGAAGAGTGCCCAGATCGAGCCAATATCTCCGGAGTACAGAAGATAGCCCCACATGAAGCAGGCAAGAGCACTGGCGATAATGGAACCCGGAAGCCAGTCTGTCTTCTTCAGCGGCTTATAAAATTCACCAAAGAAATCCTGGATCAAGTAGCGGGAGACACGTGTTCCTGCATCAATTGCTGTTAAGATGAATACCGCTTCAAACATAACCACGAACTGAAAGAAATAAGCGGAAAGCTTGGCAAACCAGGGAATTCCGGTAAAGATATAGGTCATCCCGACCGCAAGCGTTACCGCTCCGCCTGTTCTGCCTTCCAGATCCAGACCGATTTCACGGCTGAGTTCTGGCAAATTCACAACATCCATTCCTAATGTTTTAAATACCTCAGGCGTGGAGTTGATCGCAAAATAGTCCGCCGGGTGAAGCGCAGTTGCTGCGATCAAGGCCATGATGGCCACCAGGCATTCCACAAGCATTCCGCCAAAGCCAACGACCTTAATATCCGACCATTTATCAAGCATCTTAGGTGTCGTACCTGAGCCGACAAACGCGTGAAAACCAGAGATCGCTCCGCAAGCAATCGTAATCGAGATAAACGGCCACACCGGACCCGCTAAAATCGGACCACCGCCATCAATGAACTTTGTAAAAGCCGGAAACTCAATCGATGGATTAATAATAAAGACACCGATAATCAAGGCAATGAATACACCAATTTTCATAAAACTGCTCAAGTAATCCCGTGGTGCAAGCAGCAGCCATACCGGCAGTGCTGCCGCAAAGAAAGCATAGATCGGCAAAATGATCGCCAAAACTTTCGTATCAAGTGTCAGCCAATCGCCCAGGGCGGTCTCTTGGATTTGAGGGCCCATAAAGACACCGACCATCAGTAAAATAAATCCGATCGTTGACGTGACTTTCAAGTTGCCGGTTTTCTTATAAACAATCCCTACTCCCATCGCGATGGGAATGGTGATGCCGACAGCAAACGTGCCCCATGGGTTGTTTTCAAGCGCATGAAGAACCACCATGGACAGTCCTGCCATTGTGATTGTGATGATAAAGAGCATCGCAAGGCCTGTACAAAAACCAGCTACAGGACCAAGTTCATCTTTGGCCACTTCCGAAAGCGATTTCCCTTTTTTGCGCATGGAAGCAAACAATACTACCACATCATGGACAGCTCCGCCCAGTACCGCACCAATCAATAGCCAAAGCAACCCTGGAAGGTAGCCGAATTGTGCCGCCAGAATGGGGCCAACGAGTGGTCCGGCAGCTGCAATCGCCGCAAAGTGATGTCCGAACGTTACCCATTTATTGGTTGGAACATAATCCTTACCATCATTTAATTCGTGTGCCGGGGTAGGCTTAGCATCATTTAATTTCATGACCTTTGCAGCCATGAACGTTCCATATAACCGATAAGCAATCATTAATATACAAATGGATCCGATAACAATTGAAACCGCATTCAATTTATTCTCCCCCTCTTCCTCGTTTCATTTATGTATCCTTCATCTTACTAAATGAAAGCGTTCACAGAGGGTTTTCATTTTAAAATGCAAAAACAAGGAGCTGAATGACATGATCCAGTCGCTGAATTGCATCCTTAAAAGCCGAAATGCTCTTTTAAATTCTTTGTAAACGTCCGGCTGACCGGTATCTTCTCCCCGTCCTTCATGATCAGGTTATAGGTGGAGTTAAACCACGGCTGGATCTCCACAATTTTATCCAGGTTCACCAGGTATCCGCGATGCACGCGTATGATGGAGTTCTGCTGCAGCTTTCTCTCATAGGTGACCAACGGCTCATTCACCTCGTACCGTTGCTGATCGGTGACAATCACCGTTTTTCCTTCAACCGCTCCGATCGATACAATGTCAGAAACAGCAATCAGCACGATCCGCTCATCAACGGTCACTGCCAGCTTGTCCGTTTGTTTTCCGGTGGTCCCCCCTTGCTCAGGAGAAGGGCTTGTCCGGTATTCTTTCCCCTTGATCACCTTGGCCACTTTTTCCACTGTCTTTTGGACCCTGGTTTCATCAAACGGCTTCATGATGTAGTCAATGGCTTGCAGATCAAAGGCTTTCAGCGCGTACTCATCATACGCAGTTGCAAACACAATTTCCGGACGCGGATCAAGGTCCATGATTTTTTCTGCCAAATCCAGACCGCTTTCATTCGCCAGCTGGATGTCCAAAAAAATCACATCAACCGGCAGCTCTTGAAGTTGTCTTAACGAGCTTTCGATGGAATCTCCTTGTCCTACAATCTCCACTTGCTTGCTCCTTTTTAAAAGATACTCCAGTTCATCTCTGGCTAACGGCTCATCATCAACGATAAATGCCTTAAACATCGTTCTCACTCCACTTGTTTTGGGTTAACGGCAGGGTCATGGTCACCTTTGTGCCTGCATCCTGTTCACTTTGAATCAAAAAAGAACCCTCCATTCCGTAGATCTCCTGGATCCGCTTCCGAATGTTCCAAAGCGCGGTCCCGGTTCCCTCTGCGGATTGGACCGACTCCTTTCCGAGCGATTGGATCAGGTCGGCAGGAATGCCCTTGCCATTGTCTTCCGTTGTTAACATCATTTTGTCTTGATCCATATAAGCGGTAACCTTTACGTTTCCCTGTTTCTTGCTTGAAAACGCATGGCGGATCGCATTCTCCACCAAAGGCTGCAGCGTAAATGGCGGGATTAATACGTGGTTCAGCTGTGGCTCGATATCAAACTCCACTTCGTATTTGCCCGGAAAACGCGCTTGCTCGAGCGACAGATAGGCCTCCACATGTTCAATTTCCTTTTCCAACGGAATCAACAAATGCCGTGCTCCCTGAAGGTTACTGCGAAAGAACACACCAAGCTGAATTAAGAGTTTCCTTGCTTTTGGTGCATCCGTCCGGACAAGGCTTGAAATGGTATTGATGGCATTGAACAGAAAATGCGGGTGAACTTGCGCCTGCAAGGCTTTCACCTCAGCATCCTTCAATAACTTCTGTTGCCACTCTGCCTCGGCCAATTCCAGCTGAGTGGAAAACAGCTTGCTTAAGCCTTCTGCCAGCTCCTGTTCCACCTGATCTAATTTATCCTGGTCCTCAAAGTACAACTTCAGTGAGCCCACGGTTTCATCCCGAACCTGTAAAGGAACCACGATCGCGGCCTGCAATGGACAATTTTCACGATAGCATTGGATTTCCTCTGTTGACCTGGCAATCAAGATCTTCCCGTTTTCTATGACCTTTTTCGTCAACAGGGTTGCCATGTTCTGACCCGGCTGGTGATGGTCCGACGCCGCTCCGGCATGAGCCAGCACCTGTTCCTTATCTGTGATCGATATGGCATCCGCCTTGGTTGCTTTCAAAATAATTTTCGCTGCTTCCCCGCAGGAATGAAAATTTAACCCCTGACGGAAAAAAGGAAGCGTTTGCTGAGCAATTTGAAGCGCATTATGAGTTTGAAGCGCACGCGTACGCTCTTCCTCCATTAAAATGCTTTGAATGATCATAATAAAAATGAGCGTTCCAAGCCCATTGATCGTAATCATCGGTATGGCGATCACCTCAACCAAATGAGACGCCGCTTCAAACGGCCTTGCGATCAGCAGAATCACGCCCATCTGGATGATCTCCATCAAAATCCCAACCGCTACAGCTCCCCACGGTGAGCGGTTCCTGCCGATGATGCCAAAACGGCGGCCAAGCCAACCTGTGATCAATCCTGCCAGAATGGTGGAAATCGCACAGGCTTCAGCCGTAAACCCGCCGAGCGTCAAACGGTGGAGACCCGCAATTAATCCAACACCCAGACCGACGATGGGCCCTCCGAGCAATCCGCCAATCGCCACCCCCATGATGCGCGTGTTGGCAATGGCCGCGTCATAATCCACATCCGCCTGCCAGGTCTGCGACACAATGGCTCCATTATTTATCTCAATCCCGGTATAGTTGCTGATGACACCAAAAGCGCCAAATATCAGGATCAGAAGCATCTTTTCTTTTCGATTATGCTCTTGATGAACGATTTGCCGGAATGATCTCAATCTGGAAAGCAAAAAAGCCACCATCACGAGAACCCCCGCCCGCTCAAGCATTAAAGGCAGCAGCTGTAACAGCGCAACCCCCTCCTTCGGTAAAAACTTCTCTATTAAAAATGCGTGATTAACTCCTTCATACGTCTCTATTTTAACAAACTTAAGGTTTCTTTCATTTCACTATTTTCTAAAACGTCACAGGTGGATATAATAGATGAGTGAGAAATACCAATTCATAACGAATATTCGTTCAACGAAAGAGGTTACTATTGTGAGTACTACAGCAGTAAGAGCGACTAGAACCAGAGCATTAGTTATCAATGCACTTTTCATCGGTTTGACCTATGTGGCAACCGTGTTTATTAACATAAAGCTCCCCATCATGGGTAACGGTGGATTAATCCACCTGGGCAACGTTCCACTGTTTATCGCCGCCTTTGTGTTTGGCAGAAAAACAGGCGCCGTCGCAGGCGCCTTCGGAATGGGCTTATATGATTTGCTTTCACCATGGACGATATGGGCACCGTTCACCTTCGTGATCGTAGGAGCGATGGGCTATGTAGCGGGACTCATCTCCGAAAAAGTACCCGGCAACAAAGTGCTGGTCAACACACTGGCAGTCGCCACAGCCCTTGTCATCAAAATTGTTGGCTATTATTTTGCCGAAGTCATCCTTTACCACAACTGGATCCAGCCGTTCGGCTCCATCCCTGGTAACTTCCTGCAGGTTGTCATTGCTGGTATTATTGTTGTGCCGCTTGTGGCCCGGATCAAGCAGAGAGTGATATAGATCAAAGCAGACAACAAATCCTATAGAGCAATACCTTAAAAAAGGGCTGCTCTATAGGATGTTTTTTTTAATGCTATTTGAAATTTATGTCTCCCAATCAGCTAAAGTTCATTCCTAATGTCAAACACCAGATTCCCACAAAAGCAGCAGATGAATTAAATGAATTGATTTTACAGTTTGTTGCTAACTTACAGAACAATAAATCGTGAAGAGTCCCACGGCAAAGTTGCAAAGGGCAATATAAAAAGTTCCAACAAAAATAAGGCAAGAGTGCTCTACTCTTGTCCTCATTTTTAGTTCAACCTTTATAAAATACTTATCTTTGGGTTGGGAATAATCTTTGAACCATCTCGCTGAATTCTTCAAAGAACCCTTTGACCGGTTTTCCGGCCTGAACATCGTCCACGTACTTTTGAACCCGGTCCACAAAGTCAGGGTTAGTGGACACAAATACGTTGTTAATATCCGGATCTGTGCTTTTTACCCTATCTGCTATCTTTTTCTCGGTATCCTTTGTCAGCTTGCCATCGGTGCCATCCTCCAGAACGGCTGCCACATAAGCGTTTTCATCTGTAACGATTACATTAGCGTGACGTACTTCTGGCAGCTTGACAACTTCATCAGCTGCCTCATCTGCAACATCCAGTCGGTTGTCTTGGTTCTCATTATCACCTGTATTTTCACCCGTGCTTATGTTCCTCATATTGTTTTTCTGATTCTCCATACCCTGCTTATTATTATCGTTGCGATTCATACAGGCAGATAAAGCAGCTGTCAAGACAATTACCATCATGAGCTGAATAAATTTGTTTTTTTTATTCAATACGGTCTCTCCTTGCTTTTTTTTACTTCATTTTTATCATGGGGATTTCCATTAGAATTATGCATGAAATGAGGATTTTATCTAATTATTAAACGGCTTTGGTAACAATCTCCTTAATTTAATCAATTTGTTTTAGACAAAATAGTATTGGTTCAGAAATGAACTAATCCCCAAAATGAGGTGTTGTAGATGAAAACAAATATGAATAGTATTTTACCCATTATCGCTTCGGTTGGAGTTGGTATTGCTGCTTATCAAATGATGAGCGGGAATGGTGGAAAAATGAAAAATATCATGCCCCTCGCTTCTAATATGATGGGAATGGGAACTGGGATGCAAGAACAAGGTCAGCAACAACAGTCAGGTAATCAATAGGACGTTTTATTATCGACTTTTAGTTATTTGACCTAACTTTCCATCTTTTGGTTATGCTTATTCAAAAAAAATCACTGGGGGAATCTAAGAATGAAACACAAAACTCTTGGCCGAAAACGAATTATTGCCTCAAAAAAGAAACAAGAGGATCAAGTTTCAACCTTGGAAGAAAAACCGAGTGACCAAATAGGTGCATCTACTGGTACCCGTTTTGTGGATGAAGAGGTTACAGTAAGGTAAAAATTATACAATAGCCCGGCTTACAGTTGGGCTATTGTATACTATAAAAAAAAGGCATACAAATACTTGAAAAAATCTTGAGAAATAAGACTAAGACGCTGCAGCTTTTGTGGTTTCCATGATCCTCTCTTCTTGGTCGGTCATATCGGCCGTCGCAGCAAACTTCCCCGTCCTGTTAACCGGCCGCATGACGGCATCAGAGGCCGGAATTATTGTTGTGCCGCTTGTGGCAGTAATTTAGCAGAGAGTAAGAAAAACCCTGTAGAGCAGTTCCTGTTAAAGGATGGCTTTACAGGGTTTTTTTATTTGATTTTTACCTTAAAACAGCAAGAGCTTCCGCGGCTTTCTGCGCAAAAGCCAGCGGCGGTTCAACCGATTGAAAGTGAATATAAAGGATGGTCGGTTTGGTAAAAAGCCAATGGTTATGCAAAGCGCTAATGATAAACCCTTTATTAACAAGCTGCTTTGTAAACTTCGGTATCTCTTCTTCCAAAACTACAACTTCTCCCAGGTTCAATGCGTTTCCCTCAAAATCCAAAGATTCAAATGAGAACCCAGCATGCAGCTCTCCCTTGCTTGGTCTTCCTTGAATCGTTACATATAGATTTCTGGGTATGGATACAGAACATACCCCGTTTTTCACCTCGACATTTTGATTGAACATTTTTCCATATTCGCTACAGAGGCTATTGAAGTTCACCATTAAGATAAAATCATCCTTTTTTAATTTTACTTTATGCCCTTAATGGTTCACACATGCTTCCTTGGAATACAGTCTTAATGCCGGTTCGTTATTCAAAAGAACAGCCAGATAACTGCATTTAGCTCCATGTTATTTGCCCCACTTGAGTAAATTTAAGATTAACTGTTCCCCGAAAATCCTTGATTCCTAAAGTTACGATCCGTAACAATATCATAGAGCCCTGTGTAATCTCTTCTATAACCCCAAGACCACAAGCAATCACGAAGCGTGAAAAACCCTTTGGAGTAAACACTTTGAAGAAAGACTGCTACATAGTTTTTTTGTTTAAGGCCACTAATGCTCAGCATTTTGTCACAAACACAGAGGCTATTTCGTCTTGTAAGTGTCAGACAAAAAAAGCTTTATGGAGGGAAAAAAGAATGGAAACTAGAATTCGAATGGAAGAAGTGGAGCCCGGGTCATTACAAGCAATGCTTGCAGTAGAGAACTATGTAGCCCGCACGAGCATTGATAAGACGCTGAAGGAACTGATCAAAATTCGGGCATCACAAGTCAACGGCTGCGCATTTTGCCTGAATATGCATACAAAGGAAGCACGCGAATTAGGAGAAACCGAACAACGAATTTATGCATTAAATGCATGGCGTGAAACCCCCTATTTTACTCCGGAAGAACGGGCGGTTCTTGCTTTGACAGAAGCTGTAACCCTCGTCGCAGAGTCACATGTTCCTGATGATGTCTACAATGAAGCTGCACGATATTTTGATGAAAAGCAAATGTCCGAAATCATTATGCAGATCGTCGTAATCAACGCTTGGAACAGACTGGCTGTTACGGCTCGGAAAATGCCTGAATAACAATAGGTTGGATAGGAATTGGTTTCATATTTGGGTTGGTTTTAGTAATCGGCCATACCAGAGTAAAAGTTGATGTAAAGGGTAATATACCTCTATTAAACTTTTACGAGGTGATGGAAATGTCTAACATGATGGACCAAAAAGAAATGGAAACAGTAAGAGAGTTAATCAAAGACATAGACACGGCTATGCTGACTACGGTAACGGAAGAAGGCCTTGTTTCTCGGCCAATGAAAACACAAGAAGTAGAGTTTGATGGTGACCTATGGTTTTTCACTAAAAAAGAGACGAATAAATATGATGAAATTTTACACAATCAAGAGGTTAATGTCGCTTATGCAGGTAAATCCTATGTATCCATCCGTGGAAGAGCGGAAATCGTTGAGGATTTAGATAAGAAGAAGGAATTGTGGGGCTTCGCCTATGACAAAATTATGCAAACCACTTATGACGATCCCAACATTGTCTTGATTAAAATTAAAACAGAAGCAGTCGAATATTGGGAAACCGGCAGTTTTACGAAGAGAATCGCGTTTATGTTTAAACGAATAACAGGGCAAGATGCTGAATCGGCAGATGTGAATGAAACGGTTGAATTGGATAAATAACAGCAAAAGCGGATTGTCTAGTTATAGGACAATCCTTTTGCTTTGTTTATAGAAAAAGGCTTCTTCAAAAGTTACTAAACTTTGAGGAAGCCTCTTTTTTTATTTACTCTTTATCCCCCTTACCCGGCAGCAGCTGATAAAATTGCTTGGCCAAATAATGTGGAGAATACGGCATGCCGTTTCTCAACCACCCGATAATGGTTCCAAACAGTGCTGAGGATACATACCACATGGCAATGTCCGTTGGAATCCCTGCTTTTGAAATGAAGGAGCTGCTTCCTTCTTTTTCAAGGTTCTCTTCCATCATTTCTGTAACCAGGTTTAATAGCCGCTCCATAAAAATCGGTGTCCGTTTCGTTGCGAGGATGACTTTATAAAATTCCTCCTGTTCAGCAATATGCTCAATAAATTGCACCATCTTTGGCCAGTACCCGCCATCCCGAGTATTATCATCAACCGGTGTACGATTCAAAGCCTGAACGATATCCTCAATCATATCGTCCGCCATCTTTTCCAGCATATCGGGAATGTCCCGATAGTGCAGATAGAAGGTCACGCGGTTGATGGTGGCCCGTTCCGCGATGCTGTTTACCGTTATTTTTTCGATGTCCCTTTCTTGAAGCAGCTGGACAAAGGCATCCCGAATCAAATGCCGGGTGCGCAGGATTCGCGGATCTGTTTTTTTCGTTTCCTTCATGACCATTCCTCTCTCCTTAATCACAACTACAATTTTTCCGATTTTGTCTTAAATTTTCAGGATAAACAACAAAAGGAAACAGAGTGTCTATTACTTTACACTTTCTTCTGAATCGTTGCTTGTAAATTCATTGGATATCACTATAATGTAATTTATGAAATGTCAACTATACAACACATTGTAAATTTAGTCCACGTTTTATTGGAGGATGGAACAGAGTGAATAAAAGTACAGATATACAGAGTGGTTCGATCAAAAAGTGGCCCGTCTTGTTCATCTTGATCCTGGGTGCCTTTTTGGCGATCTTGAACCAAACCGTCATGAGCGTTGCAACCCCGGAATTAATGAAGGATTTTGATATTACCGCCGCTACTGCCCAGTGGCTGACTACAGGATATATGCTGGTGAACGGTGTCCTGATTCCAATCACCGCTTATTTGATTCAAAGGTTCTCCACACGCCAGCTTTTTCAGGCGTCGATGATTATTTTCCTTGTGGGAACGATCATATCAGCCATTGCCTCTAATTTCCCCATCCTGTTGACTGGCCGCATGGTCCAGGCAGCCGGCGCCGGAATTATAATGCCGCTTCTTATGAATGTGGTATTAGCGATCTTCCCTCCCGATAAAAGGGGATCGGCCATGGGAATGGTTGGATTTGCCGTGATCTTCGCCCCTGCAATCGGCCCTACACTTGCCGGTTATGTTTTGGAGAACTTCGCGCTTGGGAAACCATGTTCTACGGCATGATACCGTTTGCCGTTCTTGTTATTGTTTTAGGTTTTGTTTTTCTGAAAAATGTATCCGAACGCATCTTTAGCAAAGTCGATATGACCAGTGTGATTCTTTCCACCATCGGGTTCGGTGCCCTTCTCTATAGCTTTAGCCGGGCCGGCAGTGAAGGATGGTCGAACACAGAAGTGCTTGTCACCCTGATTGGCGGAATCATTGCCCTTACACTGTTTACCTGGAGGCAGCTCGTATTAAAGGATCCGTTGCTCGATCTCGGTGCCTTTAAATACAATATGTTCTCGCTAACCACCATTATCAATATTGCGATTACCATGATTATGTATGCCGATATGATGCTTCTGCCGTTATATCTTCAAAACGCCCGCGGCTTTACAGCCCTGGAATCCGGATTGCTTCTGCTGCCTGGAGCGCTTGTGATGGGCTTCCTGATGCCGATTACCGGAAAACTGTTTGACCGTTTTGGAGCTAAATGGCTTTCGGTTATTGGAATGGTAATCACAATCATCACCACCATTGGATTTATTCACCTTTCAGACACAACAAGCTACACCTACTTGGTACTCATGTCCACCGGCCGCCGGATCGGAATGGCGCTGCTGTTAATGCCGATTCAAACCGCAGGACTCAATCAGCTGCCTGCCAAGCTCCATGCGCACGGAACCGCCATCTCGAATACGATTAAACAAGTCGCCGGAGCTATTGGTACGTCGTTGCTTGTTACTGTCATGACCAACCGTACGAAAACCCATTTCACTGAAATGGCAGCAGCAGGTGCGGCAAAAGGCGAAACCCAGCAGCATATGACTATGGAGGCTTCCATCCAAGGAATTAATGATGCTTATCTTGTGATTGTGGGTATTGGTATTCTCGGACTGTTGCTTGCGTTCTTTATCAAGCGTACAGATCAGGCACCTGGGGAGAAAAAGAAGGTTGCTTTGAAGAAGGCAGTTGTGAAGGAAGCTTAAGATAAAGTGAAAGAAACCAGATTCCTTTTAATAAAAAGGATCTGGTTTCTTACAGCTTGTGGAGAAAGCTCTGTTTTTTCTCCACAAGCTTTTTTATTTGTTTAGAATTACTGCCCTGTTGTGTGATTTCTCTGAAGAAAAAGATCCTCACACACCTAGCCAAGCTTGGCTAGGTGTGTGGCGATCTTTTTCATATTCTGACAGGCTGCTGTGAGAAGCACCTGCTCACTCGCATTCTGTAATCCCCTCAACCTGCAATAGCGAAGCCCATGCAGCTCTTTCGAATCTGCGAAGCTTCGCTCCACCTTTTCTTTTCTAAATTTATAAAGCATCTTTCCAGAAGCCGACAGTCTGTTGTCGCGTACTTTTTCTTTATGTTCTTCCCAGACATGGCGCGTTACGACTTTTTGTTTGTTTTTTGAACGCGTGCACTCATTTAATAGTGGGCATTCTGCGCATAGCTTGGGATCCGATTTATACTCCTGATATCCTTCCCTTGTGGTTGTGCAGTAGACGAGTTCCTGGCCATTGGGACAAACATATACTTCCCGTTCTTTATCGTATGTAAATTTCCATTTCGGCATCAGCCCTTTTGTTGGGTGGTATCTGCGGTGGGCGATCACCCCGAAAATCGTCCGGTCATAAAGTCCCTTACAAATCGGAGTGGTGAGATAGCCTGAATCTAAAGCCACAGCTTCTACCCCTAATTGAAATCGTTCGATTTGGCGGTCTAAACGAGAAAGGTAAGGCACAGAATCATGCACGTTCCCAGGGGTGACATAGGCATCGGTGATAATATTGAATTTCATATCGGTCGTTCTATGATCTAAATAACAGAACATTTCTTGTTTATGGTCTCGCGACATAAAACCACAATCGGGATCAGTCGTACTTTTGCGAATTTGCTTCTTTTCTTTCACCTCCTCTTTCTCTTTTAAGGGCTTTTTTCCGTGCTTTTCTCTGTCCTCCTCGACCGCCTGATTTAATTCTTCAATGTATCCTCTTGTTTCTGCTTCCACTTCTTCTCTTGTGAATTTATGTTTATTGGCATTCGCTTTAAGGTGGGTAGAATCGGAAAATAAGACTCTTCCTCCCACCATTTTATGATTCATGGCTTGAAGGACGATCTCATCAAAGATCTCTTGAAAGACGTGGGTATCTTTGAAACGAGTCCGCCGGTTCCAACTGATCGTGGAATGATCTGGAACAGGGTCATTCAGTTTTAAGCCAAGAAACCAGCGATAAGCGATATTGGTTTTGACTTCTCGTTCAAGTTGTCGTTCTGAGCGAATGCCGTAGAAATAGCCGATGAACATCATCTTGAAAAGCAGAATAGGGTCCGAAGGACGTCCTGTAGATTCTGAATAATAAGGACGAACTTTCTCACCGATAAAAGAAAAATCGATATAGCGATCAATCTTCCTCAAGAGGTGGTCTTCAGGAACCAAATCTTCGATAAAAACAAACTCTGCTTCATTCTGAGTATCCTTTTTAGGCTTATACATACAAACACCGTCCGATCCTTATTTGTTAGTTATATTATAACAAATTAACGCGGTGAATAAATAAAGTTGATGGATAAAAAAATAGACTGTCGAGAGTTTCTCGACAGCCTGAAAGAAACCAGATTCCTTTTAATAAAAAGGATCTGGTTTCTTATTTGTTTTTTTATTCAATCCCACATGATTCTTTTTTCACCAATGACCAATCCTTGCCGCGTTTCTTTCCAACGGTCTCTCTTGTAAAGAACAGAATTAACAGGAAGGCGATGACCATGCAACTGGCAAGGAAATAGAGTCCAGTAATGTAACCGGAATAAGAATTCCAGCCTCCGCCCTGGTTAATGAGGAATCCTAATACAATGGGAGAAACAGCTCCAAGGTACATCCCTGTCATGGAAATTCCCATGGCCGTGCCCGTTGAACCGCTCTTTGCTGAGTCCGTAATGAGAGAAAAGGTAACCGGGAAGATAGCATTCGTGCATATTCCAGCAAAAAGCTGCACCCCTACGAGCCAGACGAGGTTTTGCGCACTGAATTGGAATAGAACTAATGCAACCGATAACCATGCAAAAGCAATAAGCAGTGTCTTCCTCCGACCAATTTTATCGGAAATATTACCCCAAAAAATTTGTCCAATTCCTCCTGTAATGGTAAAAATAACAGACCAACCGGCAGCTGCAGCATAGTTAAAATGCCCGACAAATGCCAAATACGGCGCGAGCCAGAAGTTCAATCCAGTAAATGCAGCTTGTCCCAGAAGAACGCATAAAGTCCCGACGAGGATATTTGGATTTTTTAGCAGTTCTTTAACCGCCCCTTTTTTATGTGCACTAATCTCTTCCGTATCGATAGTCGGCGTATAATTCATCTGGATGGCGTCTTTTTCATACTTCTGATAGTTATTTTTGGACGAGAAAAACCAGTATGCTATATAAATTGGTATGATTAACAATGGAATAAGAAGAAACGGCATTCTCCATTCTCCGTCAAAGTGGACGAGGATAAACGAAATTAATAAACCGCTCAGTAGAGTTCCCCATGGATACGCTGAATGATGGGCACCCAAAGCAAATCCCCGTCGTTCCCTCGGCCACCATTCGGCCACTGTACTGACTTCAATGGATTCTCCGATTCCTCCAAACATGTTCTTTATCACTTGGAAAACAACGAAGCCTACTACAACAGAGGTAAATGCAGACACCCCTGTTAAAATAGAAAATGTGGTGTAACCCAGTGCAATCCAGACCCCACTATATTTTCTTGCCCATCCAAGTCCTCTTTTATCCGACCATGAGGCACCGAAAATAGAGAGGATTCCGGTCGACACCATAATTAATGAAACCATCTCTCCTACTACATCTGCTGAAAGCTGATAATCGTCCACGATGGCAGGCATAACACGGAACATGATTTCTCTGCTGGTCGCGTTCATGGCGAAAATTAGCCATAAAAATCCCAGCGCCATCCATGACATAGAAGGCGCAAACTTTGGTTTTGCGCTCCATTTTACTGATTCTTCCTGTCGAACCGCTGTACTTTTCATGGAGACCCCCCTTAAAATAATTCATAATATTCAGATAATTATTATTAAATGTTCGCCCTGAAAAATCAGGACGTCAGCAAGCTTGCTTCAATCAAGGGAAAACGGCTGTTTTGATACTTATTTATACTGTATTCGTGACCCGGAAGGATAAAGGAAGCTCTCTTTCTGACCTCTTCCATTCCACCATACATTTCTTTCGTACTTACAACGATACCTGCTGGAATGTTTTCTCGAATATTCTCAAGCAGATTCGAAATATCACCAGCTACACATACCGCTCCTTCCTCTGTATCAACAAGGACCGATTGATGGCCTTCCGAGTGTCCTGGCGTTAAAAAGACGGTGACACCAGGAGCAATTTCTTTTTCACCGTTCACAAACTCCCATTGACTTTCACTTACAGCGCTAGCATCAAATAGTTCTTTCAAATAAATGCCTTCCTGGCAAGGAATCGGGTGGTGTGCAGCTTTCCATTCTCTTTCCTGAACGATAAACCGAGCATTTTTAAAAAGCTTATTGTTCCCGCAATGATCGTAGTGGAGATGTGTATTAATGACAATATCGATATCCTCCGGCGCCAGTCCCACTCCAATCCTTAACGCTTCAATAATCGTTTCGTCCTCCTGTTGGCGGCAGACCGTGATATTCTCGCTCACCCATTCCAAGTCATGTATACCAGTATCGATCAAAATGTTTTGCCCTCCGCATGTCAGGACTGTAGCCCACATTGGAATCCACAAATGCTCACCGATATCTTTCTGATAGGTCAATGATGATTTCTCAACATACAGCTCGCCCATTCTCAACGCTGTGATTTTCCAGTTGTTAGCCATTTAGGTTCTCCTTTCTTTAATTGCTTCACACCAGAAGGTTTCTTTATCTTCTGGTGTGAAGCAATCTTTTATTATCGACATCTTTCAAATAATGCTGAAATTCCCTGTCCACCACCAATGCACATCGTTACAATACCAGTATCCAAGTTGGAACGCATCATTTCGTACATCAGTTTTACGGTCAGAATGGTACCTGTCGCTCCAACCGGATGACCAAGGCTGATTGCTCCGCCATTGATGTTAACCTTGTCCGAATCAAGACCGAGGTCTCTGGAAACGGCACATGACTGGGACGCAAAAGCTTCATTCAGCTCAAAAAGATCGATGTCACGGATGTTAAAATCAAGCTTTTCTGCCAGTTTCTCTGTAGAGAGCTTTGGAGCATACCCCATCAGAGCCGGGTCATTTCCTGCTACTGCGTAACCTTTTATCCGGAGGATTGGCTTCACGCCCAGCTCTTCTGCTTTTTCCCTCGACATGAGAACCACGGCTGCTGCTCCGTCATTAATACCTGAAGAATTTGCTGCTGTTACACTGCCACCTTTGCTGAAAGCCGGTTTCAGTTTACCGAGCTTTTCTGGCGTCAACCCTTCACGCGGATGTTCATCGGTATCCACCACAGAAGTGTTTCCTCTTCTGTCCTGAATTTCAATCGGTTCAATTTCGTCTTTAAATTTACCGTCTTTAATTGCCTTAATGGCTCTTTCCTGACTTTGCAGGGCAAATTGATCCTGTTCTTCGCGTGAAACGTTATATTCATTGGCGACATTTTCAGCTGTTGTTCCATTATGAAACGGTCCGCCCGGCCAAGTTAAAATGCTTAACAGCCCGTCTTCCACTTCTATGTGCCCGAGTTTATTCCCAAACCGGGTGTGTTTGTTGTAGTAAGGTAGTTGGGACATGTTTTCTGTTCCACAGGCCACGACAACATCGGCATTTCCAGTTTGAATTTCCAGCATCCCGTCCACAATCGCCTGAAGGCCAGAACCGCACTGACGGTTTACTGAATAAGCCGTTGCCGCTTCCGGGAGTCCGGAACGTAATGAAATCATTCTTCCGATAAAGCCATTCTCAGCAATTTGCCCAACATTCCCAGCAATCAGCTCATCAACCTCAGCAGGATCAAGTTTAGCCCTTTTGACTGCCGCCTTGACGGCATGTGCCGCAAGATCGACTGCATGAACATCCTTTAAACTGCCTCCCAGAGACCCAATTGGAGTTCTTGCTCCCGAAACGATGACTACTTCTTTTAAATCTCCCAATCTCTCTTCCTCCCTTTGATTTGGTTAAAGAATCATTCCTCCGCCTACGTTGATTACTTCTCCTGTTACGTAAGAAGCTTCATCCGAAGCCAAAAATGATATGACGTTTGCTACATCCGACGGTTTGCCTGCCCGACCCATTGGGATTTTTTCAATCATCTGATCCCATACCTTTTCAGGCACCCCTCTTGTCATGTCTGTATCCACGAATCCAGGGCAAATGGCATTACAGGTAATGTTTTTTCTCGCCAGCTCACGTGCTGCTGTCTTTGTTAATCCCACTACCCCTGCCTTGGATGCTGCATAATTCGCCTGTCCGAAATTTCCGAGCCAGCTTGCCGAAGAAATAGATATGATTCTTCCATACTCTTTTTCCTTCATCCATTTAGCAGCTTCCTGTGTACAATAGAAGGTTCCGGTCAAGTTAACATCAATAACCTGCTGCCATTGTTCATCCGTCATTTTCACAAGCGTTGTATCCCGGTTTATGCCTGCATTATTAACTAGGATATCGATCGTTCCATGCTTTTCTTTTACATAGCCAAATAAATCTTGCACTTCTTTTCGATCAGCAATGTTTGCTTTAAAAGCGTCTGCTTTATAACCTTCGCTTTCAAACTCTTTCACAACTTCATCACAGGACTCTTGATTGATATCCGCAATGATGGTTGTAGCTCCTTCCTTGCACAGCTTTTCGGCAATGCCCTTGCCAAGCCCCCGCGCAGCTCCTGTCACAATTGCGATTTTGCCATTTAATCTACCCATAATTATCCTCCTTAACGTTTATGCATAGCTTTCCTCGTATTTTTCCTTCTCCATCGCACTCTTTAGTCCGAACTCACCATCTGCGAATAATTGTTCATCCATTTGGGCCAACTGATCACTAATAATCGGTGTGAACTCCATCAAATCAAGTACATCCTTTTGCAGGTCCACACCAGGAGCGATTTCTATCAGCATGACCCCTTCTTTTACAAGCTTGAACACCGCCCGCTCAGTAACAAAGTACACATCTTGCCCCTTTTCTCTTGCCAGTTTGCCGTTAAAAGAGATTTGCGAGACTTTGGAAACAAGTTTTTTAATCCGCCCTTCCTGCTCAATTTGAACCTTGTTATCTTTCAGTTCAATCCTAGCTCCACCAGTGCTGAAGGTCGCACAGAAGACGACTTTTTTAGCATTTTGAGTGATGTCGATAAATCCTCCGGCTCCCGTGCACAGTGATCCCATCTTCGTGGCATTTACGTTTCCCTCAGCATCCAGTTCTCCTGCACCCATAAAAGTGACATCGCAGCCTGCTCCATTGTAGTAATCCATTTGAAGATCATGCGGTATCATAGCATATATATTTTGGCCAATCCCAAAGTCAATGCCTCCTGCTTGAACTCCTCCGTAAATGCCGGATTCCACCGTAATCATAATCTCATCTGTAATCTTTTCTTCATTAGCAATACTTCCGATCACATCGTTAGGAATGCCCGTTCCAAGGTTAATGACATCTCCCTTGCTGAGTTCGAGCATCGCCCTCCTCCCAATAAATTTCCTGACGCTGAGTTCCAATGGTTTGAAGGAAGACTGAGGTGCCCTTACATTTCCAGAATACGAAGGATCGTAATACCAGGAAGAAGTCTGACGGTGATCTTCCATCGGGTTTTCGCAAACCACGACAGCATCTACGAAAACACCCGGAATGACAACCGCTTTCGGATCAAGCGTCCCTGTTTCTGCCAGCTGCTTCACCTGTACGATCACTTTCCCGCCAAACCGTTTGGCAGCAAGAGCCGCTGGAAGGGCTTCCAATTTCATCGCTTCTTCTTCCATCGTAATATTGCCCATTTCGTCTGCTGTTGTTCCTCGGATAATGACGGCATCCAGTGGTATTTTTTTATAAAACATGTATTCTTCATTTTCATAGGTAAGGATTTCCGAAATATCCTCCATCGTACTTGTCTTATCATTCATTTTTCCTCCCTCGACTCTTGGGTCGACGAAGGTCCCGATCCCCACCTTGCTCATTTTTCCAGGAAGACCGCAGGCCATAGAACGATACAGCTGAGCCATCTGCCCTTGTGGGAGGCAATAGGCGGCCACTTTATTGTTGGAGATCATCTCCATCCATTTCGGCTGGAGCCCCCAGTGTGACCCTATGATTTTAGTAACCATGCCTTCATGGGCGAAATGCTGGATGCCATTTTTTCTGTCACTCTGACCGGCGGAATGAACCAAAGTAAGATCCCGTGGGGAACCCGTTTCCAAAAAACTTTGTTCCAATGCCTTTAAAATTGATTCCGAAGCGCCCGCGAGTGTCATACCTACAGTCGCTATTGTGTCTCCGTCCTTTATCAATCCTGGTATGTCATCAGCCTTTCTCAAAATAGCTTTCATTTCGGCTCCTCTCTGCTTCGTAAAGCTCTCTTATTCTTTTTTTATCTATTTTTCCATTCGGGGTTTTATAAATTTCTTTAACAAGATTGAACGCTTCAGGAATTTTAAAACGGGCAAGCTTTGGCTTAAGCTGTTCCTTAAATTGTGCTTCTGTATATGACCAGCCCGGTTTTAGCTTAATAAAGGCGACAGGTGATTCCCCATACACCTGGTGCTTCACTCCCACGACAGCGGCTTCCTGAACACCCTTTATTTCATGAAGGGCATTTTCCACGTCAAAGCAATATACCTTCTCTCCACCTCTATTGATCATGTCTTTCTTCCGGTCAATCACGTAAAGATAACCTTCCTCATTTACATAACCAATGTCCCCTGTCATAAGCCATCCGTTATTTGTAATTAGGTTTGTATCCTGTCTGTAGTAGGCTTCAATGACATTTGGTCCTGCGATCCAAATCTCTCCGGTTACGCCATTTCCCTGCTCCCTGCCATTTTCACCCATGATCTTTATTGAGACACCGGGAATTGGCAGCCCGGACGAGCCAATATATGGGCTTGTTGCAGCATCTCTTGGAAAAATCGTGGCCGGAGACGTTGTTTCGGATAAACCATACACGGTTCGGAATGCCATTTGCGGCATCCAGTCCTTTAATTCTTTAATTACTTCAGCCGGCATATTGCCGGAACCACATGCGAGGATTTTTAGATCAGGCAAAACAGGTGTTTCCTCTCTTTCTGCTAGCATCAACTGAAAGATAGTGGGTGACGCATGGAAGAAACTGATGTGATGCTCCTTCATTTCGTTGATAAGTTGTTTTGCATCAAAAAATTTATGTAGCCTGATAGATGCTCCTATGCTTAAAAACAAGGATAGGGTTGCCACCAACCCGGTCACGTTGTACACCGGGATTGCAAGAATTGTAAAATCGTCTTCATTCAGTTGAAATAGTTCCTCATACGCTTTTAAAGCATGTTGTATGTTGTAGTTCTTGATGAGCACCCCTTTGCTATGAGAAGTGGTGCCGGATGTGAACATAATAATGGCATTGCTTTCAATTAATCGAGAAGGCTCCTTTATTTCATCCATTGATTCATAGCGAGCAAACGCATAGCCCCCCGCGATCTCCTTCGACGGACTGATTAATATTCGGAGCTCTGATATTTCATATTTCTCCATCCACGCCGAAAAGGTTCCGTCGGCGATAACTAGATCGCAATCGCTTTTATCTAATAGTGCATCGATTTCTGATTCCCGATACTTGGTTGGAAAAGGCACAACCACTGCCCCTAATCGCTGACATGCCAGAAATGCAACAGCATATTCTACCGAATTATAAAGAAGCAATCCTACCTTTTTACCTCTATTTATCCCATGCTTGCCCCATAAATAAGAAGAGAAGCGGTCGGTAAGCTGCAGCAGCTGTAAATAGGTATATTCTCTTTCATTCGTATCAACAATGGCTAATTTGTTTGGCCATCTCTTTGCCTGCTCTGTCAACGATTCATATACGGTTTCCCTCATCCCTGGTAACACCGAATGCACCTTATTGTTAAAAACCACCGTCTGTAAGCCGTTCTTGATGGTATCTCCCCAGCACTGATCGCCACGTATCACAATGGTCTCCCTCCATCCTCCATTTACATCGCTTTTTCTATTTTTGTTCTTTTCACGTTTTCTGTTTGAACCTGGTTGATGTTTTCATGCAGAGATAACAGCGTCTCTTTATAGCCTTCTTTATTCCTTTTCATTTCTTCTTCCGTTGCTGATAACGAAGCGACTATCATTCTTCCGCTTTCTTTGGAGTAAAAAAACAGCTGTAAAACCTTTACTAGCTCGTCTTTTCCAAAAATACGGTAGATGCTGTGGTTCGCAATAAACTCGTTTTCTATTAAACAGGCATCCTTCCCATTTAGTCGGTGTTTTTCTCTCCGGAGAATCCGGTATTTGTCTTTGTTCCGGCTCTTTTTTTGCTTTTTTTGGAGCTGGAGGTCCAACTCATTTACATAGTCATCTATTTTGACTTCATTTTTCATTGTTGCCCAGCGGATCGATAACGAGGCAGCATTCGTCTTCGCTGCCGACTCCTTGTCGATCTTTACCATACCTTCGTTAAAATTAAAGGTGGTATTCGGATTGATGAATAGCTTCCATCCTTTCGGATGATATACGCCTATCCCGTAAATGGTTAAAGGAATTAATGAATTCATCATTTCACCTCTTGTTGGAATTTAGTTTCCTGCCGGCTTTCTATTTAAAGAAGAGAGCGTCGAATCTACAGCACTGTTCATTTCCGTTCCTGCGTTAATGATGGAATCCACCCGCACAATGTATTTGTTGACCGCCTCTGCTGAAGGCTTTGTGACAAAGCTGACTCCGACATAGGCAATCACATTAACAAGCAATGCCCATACCAATGGACTGAAGCCATACGGTGGTGCAATGAAAAACGTAAATAGGGTGGTGATAAAAAGACCGAAAATTGTTCCAGCGTAAGCACCTTCTTTCGTCCCTCTTTTCCAGAACAAGCCTCCAACCGTAGCCGGAAGGATTTGCGCGAAAAACGGAGATGATAACGAATAGGCATAGTCCACAATATAGGCCGGCTTTAACGTTACAACAACAAGTGTCAACACCATTAGGATTAAGAGAAGAACACGGCCAAAGTAAACGACTTTTTTAGAGTCAGCATTCTTTCCTTTCAGTTCATAGGCATAGCGTACATAGATATCACGCGACCCGATGGCGCTTGCAGACAAAAGCAGGGAATCTGCTGTAGATACACCGAACGCAAACAAACAAAGCAACGAGATGAACGAAATAAAAGGTGGTGCATATTGAGTTGATAAAACGGAAACAATGCTGTCGGTGTTGTCTACCCCTGCTCCGAGAATTGCTGGAGCAAGAATGGCTCCGATAACAACGATAAAAAAGTAAACAAACACATACGCCAACGGCAGGGACCAGGACATCGTACGGAACGTATCTTTATTTGCCGCAATGTAAGTTCTCATAAAAATGTGGGGCCAGACAACTGTGGCAACTGCCCCTGTCAGGACATTGGACAACGAACCTTTCCAGTTATAAGTCCCATTGGGACCCGGAAACGACAGCACCCCGGCAAGCTCTGGATCCGCTTTAATTTTAGCCACCGCCTGGGCAAGACCTCCATCCGGAAAATATGTCAAAGTTAAATACGTAACAAGGATAATGAGCGTCCCTATGCCAAGCATGAAATGAAAGGCATCCATCCAGGCGACAGACTTCATTCCACCTCCGATAATGTGAAAAGAAACCACTACAGTCGCGATTGCCACCGCAACAATATAAGGAAGCATTCCACCTGTCGTTAACGCTGTCGCATCCCCAATCGCAATCAATTGCATAGCTACATAAGGAATGATGAAGAGGATGAGAACGATGGAAACCAATAAACCGTATCCTTCTGAGTTATAGCGGGCTCTTAAATAGTCAACCGGTGTGACGAATCCGTATTCTCTACCTAGAATCCAGAGCCGGTAGCCGATTACGACAAACAGAAGCCCCGCAATCATCCCGCCCGTGTTGGAAAAATACCCAATCCCCTCTCTGTAGATGGCGGCAGGTACACCATAAAATGCCAAGGCCGAGAAAACGGAAATTGCTGTCGTCGCCAGCAGGACGAAAGGATTTACTCCTCGGTCTGCCGAGAAGAAGGATTCGGATGACTTGCTCGTCTCCTTAAATGACTTCATTCCGTGATACAGGATAAAAGCCGAATACACCAATACACCGATAATGATCCAGACGCTTGTGCTCATATCACTTCCTCCTCCCGCTCCTGATTAGAGGAAACATCGACGTGCGTCTGTGTGTTGAAAAACGCATTGTAATACAACGCCCAGATCAGGGCCGCACCCACCGGGGTGGCAAACAGCAGAAACATTTGAAACGGCATCCAGCCAAACAGCGTCCAGTTCGGCATGTAAGGGATCAGCAGCCAGTTAAACGAAAAATAGAGAATGTTAAATAAAATAAATCCATATTTTGCCTTCTTACTCATTTCTCCGCCTCCTTGTGTTTGTGATTCTGTTGTATTGCTCAAAAAACTTCACGAATCATCCATAGGCATGCCTCCCTTTTTTAGTAAACGCCCTAAGAAAGCGCTACCATTTCAAACGAAAGGATAAGCAGAGTATGGAGAAAGCACAATTATTTCTTTTCTGCTGTGCTTTCTCGAATAATGAGTGAAGGCTCAATGATTACCTGCTGAGGTTCAAAGGTTTCTTTAGATTCAAGGTTAGAATGCAATAGCTCAAATCCTTTGGCCCCAATATCAGAACCATGGACATCAACCGTTGACAAAGGAACTCTAAAATCCTCAGAATGCGGAATATTATCCGAGCCCATCACGGACAAATCTTCCGGTACCTTGAGCCCTTCATCCAGGCAAGCCTTGATTACTCCATACGCCATGGTATCACTGGCGGCGAAAATGGCAGATGGCCTGTCCTTTAATCTCATCAGCTTCTTTGCTACCGCATATGCCTGGTCCACATTATACTCTGCATTAAAAATTAGTTCTTCATTTACTTCGATCCCGTTATTCTCTAATGTGTTGCGGTATCCAGCCTCTCGCTCCACACTGTTCTGCCGGTTCCCCCCGATAAAGGCAATCCTTTGATGATTCAATGATAATAAATGAGAGGTTGCCAATTGCCCGACTTTGAATGAATCTACACACACCTTGTTCATTTCAAAATTGGATGGCGCCCGGTTTATAAGAACATACGGAATGTTTTCCTGTTCCACCTGGTAAAGCAGTTTAGATTCCCTGTTGTCGACCGTTGCAAGCACAAGGCCATCCACTTTCAGATCCATCAAAGATTCAAACAGCTTTAGCTCCTTCTTCTCATCATCTCCGGTTGTACTCATAATGAGATTATATCCTTCAGCAAAAGCCATCTCTTCCAACTGCTTCAGCATGTTCGGATAAAAGGGATTCGTTAACTCCGTGACAAAAACACCAATGAGCTTCGTCTTTTTCCCCTTTAACCCTTGGGCAAATCGATTCGGCCTGTAGTTAAGCTCCTTAATAGCAGCCTCAATTCTCTCTCTTAACTCTTCACTGACAAATTTGTTGTTGTTGATTACCGCTGATACTGTAGCTACAGAAACATCAGCTTTCCTGGCAACCTCTTTCATGCTTGTCATTCTCTCCACCTCCAAAGATCGGCCCTTTTAGACCTTCTAACAGTTATTTTACCAATTTAGAGGTGGTAAACATAAGTTAAAGGTTTAGCTAAACGTTTAGCTAAACGTTTAATTAGAGTTTATAGTATTCAAAATGGTTTGTCTAGGGTGTTTTTTTATTTTTTCGAAAACTTATTTTTCTCTTTGATGCTCTGTATTACAAAAGATGACCCTGTTACCTGTATTTTAATATTTGGTTTACCTACACAAAAACCACCTCCATATGGAAGTGGTTTTGCTATTCATATATTTGTTATTTAGTCACCGGAGATACTGTAGATATGGTCCCTGCATCCGCCGGATGTACGCCATGGCGGTAGAAATCGGCATGAATCGGATCCAGCGGTTTGCGTCCAAGGATGAGGTCTGCTGCCTTTTCGGCCAGCATCAATACTGGTGCGTGGATATTGCCGTTTGTTACGTAAGGCATAGCTGATGCATCGACGACTCGTACGTTTTCGAGTCCGTGAACCTTCATCGTATTTGGATCGACGACAGCCATCGGATCTGAAGCAGGTCCCATTTTGGCCGTGCATGACGGGTGGAGGGCTGTTTCCGCATCTTCTCTTACCCAATCCAAAATCTCTTCGTCTGTTTCAACAGAAGGCCCAGGTGATATTTCTCCGGTGTTGTAGGGCTTCATCGCTGGTTGAGATAAAATGTTACGCGTCACTCGTATGGCTTCCACCCACTCGCGTTTATCCTGTTCGGTAGAAAGATAGTTGTAGACCATGCTCGGATGCTCTTTCGGATCGGTTGAACGAATCTTTAATGATCCGCGGGCATCGGAATACATCGGTCCAACGTGGACTTGGAATCCGTGAGCCGTTTCCGCTTTTTGTCCATCGTAACGTACCGCGACCGGAAGGAAGTGATACATCAGGTTCGGGTATTTGACGTCTTCATTTGAACGGACAAATCCTCCGCCTTCAAAGTGGTTGGTCGCTGCCGGGCCCGTACGGTTAAGCATCCACTGCAGACCAATCCACGGCATGCGCAATTTATTTAAGTTCGGCTGTTCGGAAACCGGAAGTGGACATGCGTGCTGGACATACACTTCAAGGTGATCCTGAAGGTTTTCTCCGACACCAGGGAGATTGACAACCGGTTTGATGCCCAGTGAGCTAAGGTGTTCGGCATTACCCACACCTGAGAGTTGAAGAAGCTGTGGTGTGTTGATCGCACCGCCTGAAAGGATAACTTCTCCTGCTTTCACTTGATGCGTTTGCCCGTTTCGCTGATAGGTTAATCCTTTCGCTTTCCTGCCTTCAAAGTCAATATTCTTAACGAAGGCCCGGGTCAACACGGTCAGGTTCTCACGCTTCATGGCCGGGTGCAGATAGGCACGTGAAGCGGACAAGCGCTGTCCTTTGTACACATGCTTATCAAACGGCCCGAATCCCTCCTGGCGAAAGCCGTTTACATCAGGCGTTCTTGAATAACCCGCTTCTACTGCAGAGTTAAAGAAGGCTTGGAATAAAGGGTTTGTAGCCGGACCGCGTTCCAACTTAATCGGTCCGTCGTGACCGCGAAGATCATCAGCAGGTGATCCTAACGCATTTTCCAGGCGTTTGAAATACGGAAGGCAGTGCGCAAAATCCCACGTTTCCATTCCCTCGTCGGCTCCCCACCGTTCATAGTCCATCGGGTTTCCGCGCTGATAAATCATACCATTGATGGAACTGGAACCACCGAGCACCTTTCCCCGGGCATGCTTGATCCGTCGGCCATTCATATGCGGCTCAGGGTCAGATTGATATTTCCAGTCGTACAGGCTTTTGCCTGCTGGAAACGGCAGTGCTGCCGGCATTTGAATCAACAGGTCCCATGAATAGTCACTGCGTCCAGCTTCTAAAACAAGAACTTTTTTTGTTCCATCTGCGCTTAGACGGTCGCCGAGTACGGAACCCGCACTGCCGCCGCCAACGATTACAATGTCATATGTGTCAGTCATCGTTTCTTCCTCCTTAATGTTAGAAATGATTCCTTCTTCCTTAAACCGATTCAGTCGCTTAGAACCAGTTAATCGGTTCAGGCTTAAGATTTTGGAATATGTGCTTTGTTTCTGTATATTCTTCAATACCTAATTTACCTAGCTCGCGTCCTATACCGGACTGCTTATATCCACCCCATGGGGCATGTGGGAAATACAGATTGAAATCATTGATCCAAACGGTTCCCATCCGCATTTTCGCTGCACAGCGTTCCGCTTTTGCGATGTCCTTTGTCCAAACACCGCCAGCCAGACCGTAAATCGAGTCATTCGCAAGCTTCACGGCCTCTTCTTCTGCAGAGAATTTCTCAACCGTAATCACTGGTCCAAACGCTTCTTCTTGAACAATGGTCATGTCAGTGGTGCAGTCTGTGAAGATCGTTGGCAGGTAGAAAAATCCTTTTTGCAGTTCTGGATTTTCCGGGCGTTTACCGCCAACGGCCAATGTTGCGCCTTCGTTGATCCCTGTCTCTACATATTTTTCTACTTTCGCACGGTGTTCAGCTGAAATCAGTGGTCCCATTTGGGTATCTTCATCAAAACCGCTTCCCAGCTTGAATTTTTTTACCCGCTCCACAAGCGCTTGTACAAATTCATCGTGAATGCTTTCTTCTACAATCAGCCGTGTACCCGCGGAACAAATTTGTCCTGCGTGGAAGAAAACGCCGTTTAACGCTTGATCGACTGCTATTTCAAAATCAGCGTCCGCAAATATGATATTTGGGTTTTTCCCGCCAAGCTCAAGTGCCAACTTCTTCACATTCGAGCTTGCCGCTTGCATGATTTTCTTCCCGGTCACAATACCGCCGGTAAACGAAATAAGGTCAACATCCTCGTTACTGGACAGCTCTGCGCCAATGATAGCGCCTGAACCAAGAACAAGGTTAACGACACCGGCAGGTACTCCCGCTTCTTCCATCAGTTCAAATGCTTTTATCGTAGTAAGTGGGGTAATTTCACTTGGCTTCATAATTAATGTATTTCCGGTAGCAAGCGCCGGAGCCAGCTTCCATGAAGCTTGAAGCAAAGGATAGTTCCAAGGTGTAATTTGTCCGCACACACCTACAGGTTCGCGAACCACTCTGCTGATGGAGTTCGACACTGGAGAATCGATGAGCTCCCCGCCATCTTTATCTGCGAGTTCTGCATAATAACGAAATACGCCAGCGATATCATCCATGTCTCCACGGCTTTCTTCCATTGTTTTGCCGGTATCCAATGATTCTAAATAAGCAAGTTCTTCTTTATCTCTTTCAATCAATTCAGCAATCTTTCTTACGACAGACCCTCGCTCTGTGGCCGGAGTCGAAGCCCATTCTCCGTTATCAAAGGCTTCTCGTGCCGCAGCGATCGCTGCTTTTGCCTCGGTCTCATCACCTTCAGGAACCGTAGCAATCACTTCCTGGTTAAATGGATTAATAATATCCCGCGTATTCTCCGAGTCTGCGCCAACCCATTTACCATTAATGTAATGTTGTAGTTGTAGTTTCAAATCCAATCCTATCAACTCCGTTTTTGATTTATATTAATTTCGTTCAGAATTTATTTAACGTTCTTAACGTAACATGTCTTTTTATAGATGTCAAAGTCGTAAAAAGCCATACATGCACAAATAGTAAAAGGAAACTAAAAAGGTGATAGTGAGCGGGAAAGTAGACATTTGGAAGCCGGACGCGTTACCATTAAGTACGTAAAGAAGATTTGATAAAGATTTAACTTTGTTATTTTTTATCGAAGGAGCGATCCTATGAGTAAAGCCACCGGGGGACCGGATGTAAAAATAGAAGAAGCCAAGGATAAAGTGATTGGTGCTATTGCAGAAACGATGGATTTATATGGGGTAACCCCCGCTGCCGCAAATTTATATGCGACCATGTATTTTGAAGACCAGATGACGCTTGATGAAATGCGTACAGAACTCGGCATGAGCAAACCGAGTATGAGTACCAGCGTCCGCAGACTCCAGGAAATCGACATGGTGAAAAAAACATATACACGCGGTTCCAGGAAACACACGTATGCCGCGGAGAAAAACTTCTTCCGCTCCTTTATGGCGTTCTACTGTCAAATGTGGGAACGTGAAGTGAAAATAAATTTGGCGGCCATTAAAGAGGCACAGGAAGATTTTATAGAGGTTATTAAAGATTCCCACAGTACGCCGGAAATTGTGGCAAAAGCAAAGAAATACTACGACCAACTGGAAGAGTCCAAAACCTACTATCACTGGCTGGATGACCTGGTTGAAAATATAAGAAGCGGTAAGATCTTTGAATTCTTGCCAAAAGAGCAAAAAGATTAAGTTCACAAGTATTCAAAAAATTTGAACAACTCAAAAAACCACTCCTTATATTGGGAAGTGGTTTTTTGAGTTATTCATATCGTAATATGAGTAGAAAATGTTGCAGTGCATGGCTTGTAAAGCTTAATCATACGGGTGTGTAACATCATCGTTAATGATATTTAACGTTTTTTTATTTGATTTCATTAACTAAATATTAGAATTTTTATTGGGTATTTAGAAAATAGCCTTTTATTCTTACCTATCTTCAAACCCAGCTGACTGTCAGTAAGTAATCACCTAACTTCATTTACTCTTTTACGCTCCATATAATAATTCATAATTTCAATTATTGTTTTGTAGTTGGCGAAGTTTTCAAGTATAGGTTTATCCCCTATAATGTAAAATTCCTTTTTTGCTCTTGTTACTGCAACGTTTAACAAATTAGGCTCTTTACATGCCCATTCAGCGGCCTTCTTTTGTGAAGCATCTGTACCTGTTACAAAATAAACGATATCTGCCTCTTTACCTTGAAATGTATGTACTGTTCCAATACTCTCTTTTATCCATTTTTCATACCATTTCTTGAATTTCCCAATCTCCTCTTTAAGTGTTTTCTCTAACTTAAACGCTTCTTCATCAGTGCCTTTTACAAATACTTCAGAGTCTAACCATTCAATCATGTTATTAAATAAGTTCTTTTTAATATCTATTTTTAGTTTATTCTTCACCTCTGAAAAAGGAGAAATAACATATATATTAGGAATTTTGTATTCCCCTTTATTGAACTCTTGTATTTCTTTGTAGAGGTCTTCAGGAGTTCGTCGATTTTTTAGTTTATAATATTTTTCCATCAATATAAATGATTGTTTTTTACTCACAGACCATGATTCTTCCACTGACTCTTTCTTCACAATGGCCTGTAACACATGTTCCATATTTTCATCCTCAGCAAGTTTGCTTTTTATAGACCCTAATAACTGCTCTCTCAAAGCTTTAGTCATGCTTTCTTTTATATGCTTAATTAATTCTTCTGTCTGTTCGGCAACATATTGTTTTGATTTAGCGGTTCCCTGACATGATAGCCATTTGCCTTCACCAATTTTTTTATTAGGTAATACCATTTTTCCATCATACGCTAACTTATTTGATATAGAAAACATTGGCTCTATACAACGTCTATGTACCCATAACGGAATACCAATCCAATTATTTTTATTAACATATGTTCCATATGGGTTTGCTCTGTCAGCGACGGATTGTACTGAGCACTTTAGATTTAATAGCTCCTCTTCGATTTGATAAATGTTCCTAATATCCTCCATGACAGGGGGTTGTAAGGTTTGTACAGGTTCAATTTGCAAAGGGTCTCCAACTACTAATACCTTTTCAGAACGCCACAAAGCACCCACCGCTTGCAAAGGAGTGGCTTGGCCAGCTTCATCTATAAACAAATAAGGAATAAAATCTTTAGGCATTCCTCTATACATGGAAGAAAAGCTTGCGAAAGTTGTGCTAATAACCGGAAAAACACAATGAACTGTATTCCACATAGCTTTAATTGCCCTTATGCCAGATTCTGAATTGATGTCAACCTCATCTCTGTTTTCGTGAAGTAACGATAATGCCGCTTCAATCCTTCCTTTATTTATAGACAAAAAGTGACGTAACACAGTTAAAGCCTTTAAAAATAACACTGATCTTTTTTCATTTAATGTGTTTGTTTGAAATAACACTTTTTCTTGTCGTTCTTCATATTTTTCTTTTGTTTCTTCCCAAAAAAAATCAGTCGAATCAATAAACTTTTCATCAGGATGGAATGGATTTCCCACTGAATAATCTATTGTATTAACAAGGGTTTGACGAATTTTTTTTACTTCTTCATATACATTCTTAAAATCATCGCATGCTTGGTGCCATTCTTTTTCACGTTCTAGTTTTGAACCACCAATTTTATATAAGCTATTCATTATGCTAAACTTTTCCCCTGTTATTAATGAAGCTGCCTTTTTAATATTGTCACCTTTTCCAAGAGGAATAGAAAACGCACCCCATGACTCTGATTCAGTAATTTTTTCACTAATTTTACTTGTATATTTAAGAGGTTTTAGTTCATCTTCGAAATGGCTATCTATTTCTTTTAATTTAGGAAGATCTTTAGAAATATTTTCAACGGCAGTATTGTTACTTGATGCAACTACAGCAGCATAATGAGCGATTGACGGCTCAATGTCATATACAATCCTTCTTTCTTCTTTAGCAGTATATCGATTTTTAATACTTATTTTAGTATCTGTTGGTACTAACGCTCCTTTTGGATTGTCACGAAAGGGGAGGATGGCTATGGCTTTTTTCACAACAATTTCTGCAAATATGTCTTTTAGTAATGTTGTTTTACCTGTCCCTGGAGGTCCGTTAACTGAGCTAATAGCACAAGAGCTTGTAAAGAACTCATTTACTGCTACTTGTTGCATCAATGACAACCTATGCTCAATTGGTGATGGCCATCTCCCCAATGGGGTGTTTGATGGATGTAAGGACTTTTCAATAAATGTTCGGTTCTCATTAATATCTATCTTTTGAGGACTCATTAAATACTGACGAATTGTACTATTCATATCTTCTTTAGCTTTTAAAATATCTTCAGAAAAGAAACTATTAAATTTTGGAGCCCGCTCATAATTATCGGTCGCGACAATCAGTTCAATATATTGTGTTTCTTCTAAATCGCTAGGAGGTATAGCGAAGTGATTATCAAATTCCTTAGTAAATTGAGATAACCAACTTGATGAGAATATACCACCATTTAGACTTTCGGCTTTTTCACTTAAGTACTTTATAGCTTCTTGATATCGTTCGAAGAAGGTTTTATCATAAGGAGTTTTATTTTCAAGTGTTAGGCTTACAAAAAGATTTACATAGGGTACAAATAGAGAGTCATTAACGTATTTGTCATTTTCATCGAATTCAACATAGAAACCATAGAACGGTTTTAATGATTTGTTATGAATCTCTTCCTTAATATTATGTAAATCTCTTTGATACTGAATTAGATTATATTCTCTATAACAACTCCCATAAAAACCGAGATAACGCTTCATATCTTTAGCTTTAAATGAGATAGTATTCCACAATTCAGGCACTCTAATTTCGCTTTTAGTTAATTTTCTTAATTTATCAATCTTTTGATCTGTATATTCACTGCTTAATTCCCCATCACTAGGCACTTCACCAGGAGATAAAGTTTCACTATGCCACCAAGCTTGAAGGATCTCTTCTAAACCAGTCATTTTTACACTCCTTCTAAAAACTAACTTTATTTTTAAAAGTTAAAAAATCAATATTATAGAAAGAAAAATTTTTTCTGATCATTTATGAATAGTTTAATTTTACTATTATTTACTATAAAATCCGATATCACTTTAAAATGTTTTTTTAAACAGTTAGCCATACTCTGGTTAGATACTGGACAAATTAAATATCTTGAGAATCAAGCTTTTGCTTTTGAAGTGCCTAAAGATTTCTCTATTAGTTACCCATATTCAAAAAGAGATTTAGCAGAAAAGAAAGGAGAATTCATACAAACTTTGAAGAATATTGTGCTTTTGTTGTATTGTTCTTATAAGGCTGGGATACCGCATCAAACGCTCACCTTTCAAGCTAGTGTTTCACCAGAACAAATCTTTGGAACGGTTTAGTCCTAAAATCATGAAAACTGCGCCTCTACACTAAACATAAAAAAAGAAGCTTCTCATAAGTTGATTAAACTTGTTGGAAGCTCCCATTAAAATCCCAAATGTTAGAATTGCACTATCACCTTTGTAATAAGTCCAGTCGGATCACGCGGGTTTAAGGCCGTTATTACATCAACCGTCAGCGTTGCCTGTACTGTCAGTATTTTCTTCTAACATGTTAGCAATAACAGCTTCTATTATAGGGACAAGTCTTGGTCTATCTAACAGATTTGAATATATACATAAAAAAACTAATCGTAAATCTTCTAAAATAATCCTTTTATAAAAGAGATGAATACGGAAAAAGCCTTAGAATAAAAATCCCCGTAACACTACATGTCCATTTGCAAGCATCCTAAAGGCTCCCTTTTAAAATGGTATAGAAAATTAATTCGCCTTCTGCTGCAGTAGCTTACTCTTTTTCGTGTACCAGATAAATTTCCCTGTATATCCATAAATAATCGCAAGTGCGATGGAAACAAAACTTAACCACATGAATGGGAGATAGGAAAAGGTCGATATGCCTAGAATCCCTGCCATGAAAATTCCGTTGTCGGACCAGGGGATCATCCCGGCTGTTAACGTTCCGCCGACCTCGGAATTTCGGGCTAACACTCTTCGATCTATGTAGAATTTATCATAGTTTTCTTCCATGATCTTTGGCGTTAAGATTAAAGAGACATACATTGCACAGCCGAATACATTCGCTAAAAAAGCAACAATTAGGGTGGATAAGGTGATATTCCCCGCTGAAGTCAGCTGGCTCTGAAATTTGGAAACAATTACTTTTAATACGCCCAAATGCTCGAGCAGGCCGCCAAATCCCAATCCGAAAATAATGACGACAATTGAGCCAAGCATCCCCTCGATTCCCCCGCGGTTCAGAAGGCTATCCATGAATTTGATGCCTGTATCTATTGAAAACCCACTGTAAGCCGTACCCAGGGCCTTGGAAAAATCCATCCCCTGGAATACGGAAGCCCAAATGGTCCCCAAGAGCGCCCCTGCCGCAATGGTTGGCATGGAAGGCTGTTTCAGGGCGAGCATCAGAATAACAACGATCGCAGGAATAAGCATCCAAATGTGAATATCAAAGTTCTGAAGCAAGGCATTTTTCAAAAACTCCACTTTTTCCAAATCGGTATTCTTTCCGCCATAGATGAACCCTGAGATGGTAAAGAGAGTGGCTGTAATGATGTAAGCCGGGATATCTAAAACCAGCATTGCCCTTACGTGTGCAATCACATCCACCTTCGACATGGAGGCAGCGAGTACCGTACTGTCAGATAGAGGAGAAAGCTTATCACCAAAATAAGCACCCGAAAGAACAGCACCAGCCACAAGCGGCAGCGGGATTCCCATTCCCTCTCCAATAGCCATCATCGCGATTCCCGCCGTTCCGACCGTCCCCCATGATGTTCCTGTTGCCAAAGAGGTCAACGAGCAAATAATGAGAGTGGCCAATAAGAAAATGCTGGGGTGAATAAACTCCAATCCATAGAAAATAATGGTCGGCACGATCCCTCCCGCAATCCAGGTTCCGATCAGGGCACCAACAACAATCAAAATCAAAACCGCCTCAAGGCCATTCGAAATCCCTTTTGTAATGGCTCCTTGCAGCTGTTTATATTCATATCCCAGTCGTAATCCAAGAACAATAAAGATGAACCAAGAAATAAAGAGTGCCAGCTGGATCGGTAAATCAAATTTGACGGTAAAGGAAAAAACAATGGCTAAAAACAGTCCCAATGTGAAAATAATCTCAAACATCGTTGGTAATCGTACATGTTTCATGCTTTCGTCCTCCTTAAATTAAAGCGCTTTCAAATTCCTGTAAATCACTTGTTTTATCAAGTGATTTTATCAAGAAGCGCACCACCGGCTATCCCAGGGTTTGTCATTTCATACGGGTTTAGTATCAAATCGAGTTCTTCCTCTGTCAGAACATCATACAGGAGGCAAAGCTCTCGTACGGATTTCCCTTTTAAAATGGCTTCCCGTGCAATGCGCGCACACGCTTCGTATCCCAAGTGCGGATTTACGGCTGTAATGATTCCCACGCTTCGTTCCACATATTCTTTCATCCGGTCTTCATTTGCCTCAATTCCGGACAGGCAATAATCTGTAAAGCTTCGGAACGCATTGTTCATGATGCTGATGGATTGCAGAAGGTTAAAAACGAGTACAGGCTCCATGACGTTTAATTCAAGCTGTCCTGCTTCAGATGCCGAGCAAATTGTATGGTCGTTACCGATGACCTGAAAAGCCACTTGGTTAATGAGCTCCGCCATAACCGGGTTCACTTTTCCAGGCATAATGGAGGATCCGGGCTGACGCGACGGCAAAGTAATTTCACCAAGTCCTGCACGCGGGCCGGAGGCCATCAAGCGTAAGTCGTTCGCGATCTTGGACATATTCATCATGCAGACCTTCAATGCTGCGGATACTTCTGTGTAAGCATCCGTGTTCTGTGTGGCATCTACCAGGTGCTCGGCCCCGACAAGAGGCAGTCCGCTAATTTCTGAAAGGTGCCTTACCACATGTTTGATATACTGTGGATCGGCATTTAAGCCTGTCCCTACAGCTGTCGCTCCCATATTAACTTCGTAAAGATGCTCGCGCGTCTGCTTAATCCGCTTAATGTCGCGTTCCAATACGCGGCTGTACGCTTCAAATTCCTGGCCAAGGCGAATTGGCACGGCATCCTGCAGATGGGTTCGTCCCATTTTTATCACGTGGTCGAACTGTACCGCTTTCTTCCTGAAGACCTCCAGCATGTCATTCATCGTAACAAGCAGCTTCTCCAGCAATTTAAGGGTTGAAATATGAATGGCTGTTGGAAATACATCGTTGGTTGATTGCGACATATTCACATGAGTGTTCGGACTTAGTTTTAAATAGTCACCTTTATGATGACCAAGCAGTTCAAGTGCACGGTTGGCGATGACTTCATTTGCATTCATGTTCATCGAAGTACCGGCACCACCCTGGATCGGATCGACGATAAAATAATCGTGCCAGTGTCCCTCCAAAATTTCATCAGCCGCTTGAACAATGGGCTCACCCAGTCCTTTATAGAGACGGTGGACATCCATATTGGCCAGTGCAGCCGCTTTCTTCACCACTGCCAGCGCATGAATCATTTCTTTATGAATTCTGTAGCCAGTGATTTGAAAATTATCTACAGCGCGTAACGTTTGGATTCCATAATAAACATCTGCAGGAATTTCCTTCTCACCGAGAAAGTCTTTTTCAATTCGGTATGCGGTCTCGCTTTTTATCATTTTCCCTGCTCCTTAGTGATTTAAAGTGTAATATCATCTGCAATGGGTGTTTCCATCAATTCCTTCACCTTTTGCGGATCCTGCGTCTTGCCGAGTACCCACATCAGCTTGGGAACGATGGCCTCTGTATTCATATTCCGGGAACGGATAATGACATTTTGATTAACTTTACGCCCTACTTCATAAAGTTCAATATCCTCCCCTTCTTCTAAACACTGTGTCGTAATGACAACAGAGATCCCACACTCAATCAGTTCGTCCAATTTTTCCAATATGTTTCTTCCCTGAAAGGGAATGCCACCGCTTCCATAACTTTCGATCACAATCCCCTGACATTGATTTTTCAGGCAATCAAAGAATTCCGGCTTAATTCCCGGAAATAACTTAACCAACGAAACATCTGTGCAAAGAGAAGTATCCAGCTTAATTTTCTTATTTTCTAATGAATGAACAGGCTTGTTGTACTCAATATGATCTTTATAGATAGAAGCAATATAAGGATAGTTGATACTTTCAAACGAATCATAGCTTTTCGTTCTCAACTTGATGGCCCTTGTTCCCTGAATGACTCTTCCGTCAAAAACCACATATACGCCACCGATCTCCTCACAAGCAAAGCGCACGGCATCCGCAATATTTCGTTTCGCGTCGGTTTTCTTAAAAGAAATCGGGATTTGGGACCCGGTAACCACCACTGGTTTTTCGAGATCTTGCAGCATATAGGAGAGTGCAGCTGATGTATATGCCATGGTGTCTGTGCCATGCGTGATCACAAAACCGTCGTACTCCTCGTAATGCTCATAAACCGCCTTTGCCATTTCAACCCAATATTCCGGCTGCATATTGGTACTATCAATATTAATCAAAGCCTTACTATCAATCTGGCAGAGTAAATTGAATCCCGGCAAATGACTTAAAATATCGTCGGCTGTCATCTCAGGAACCAGCCCATTCTCCCCTTCGAGCGAGGCAATGGTCCCGCCAGTCGTAAGCAGCATCAACTTCTTCAATATAACCCCTCCTTAAATGCTTTCTTATACCATTAAAATTATAATTATCTTAAAACTATAATACGCGATTCGCGTACTACATACGCAATTATAGTGCTGTTCCAGAGGGAAATCAAGCACAATTTATTCGATTCGCGTACATTTTATCTTCGTCTATGATATAATGAAGGGAGACTAAAGGGGAGTTAAAAGATGATATTAAATCGATTAACGACATTACGGAAGAGCAAAGGATGGTCGCTGCAGTATACGGCTGATCGGCTCGGCATTGCCAAAAGTACATATGCAGGCTACGAATCGGGGCACCGCCGCCCTTCATTGGAAGCCATCGCATTAATAGCTGACTTATTTGACACCTCCACTGATTACATTCTCGGCAGAGTCGATCACCAAGATCCTCAGTTGGATGAGGATTCATCTGTCCCATGCATGGAATTAACGGATCTGTCTGCTTTAAATCTGTCTGTCGATGGCCTCTCCCTTTCTAAAGAAGAACTGCAGCAATTTATTGCGTTTATCAGAGCCAAGCGGCAATTGGAAGATAAGGCAACATAAACAACGACAAAAAACCAATTCCTTAGGTAATTGGTTCTTTCATAAAACTTAAAAATGCATATAAAAATGACCATCAAATGGCAATCTATTTGATGGTCTATTTTTCTTTATCCGAAAAAACTCTTTAAACAAATTTGTTGTCTGTTGTTAATGAGTGGCTTCGTCGCTTTTGTATTCCAAAATATCACCTGGCTGACAATCCAACGTCTTACATATCGCTTCTAATGTTGAAAAACGAACCGCTTTTGCTTTCCCATTTTTCAGAATGGAAATATTCGCCATAGTAATTCCAACCCTCTCTGCAAGCTCCGTTACGCTCATTTTTCGTTTTGCTAACATAACATCAATATTAATAATAATTGCCATTTTCCACACCTTAAACCGTTAAATCATTTTCTGATTTAATATTAATAGCTTCTTGTAAAAGACTTTGGAGAACAGCAGCAAAAACGGCGATAACCATAGAAGAGAAAATAATAACCAAACCGATTGGCATGATACTTGGAGGGTCAACTCTTTTCGCCACGAGATAGTAGAGTGGCATACCTAGCAGGTACAAAGCACTGATTGTGATGGCACAATATTTTATCTTCTTTAAAGCCTTTACCGATAATTCCGAGAAAGCTTGGCTCTTATCAATATAGCTAAGAAGTTTAAAAGCTTGATACAGAGCGAAGTAAAAAGGTATCGCTGCCGCGTACATATCGATTAAAACGAGAGATTTCATAAAAGCAATATCAGGATATAATTCTCCTGCAAAATTCCCAAACTTAGGCACCAAAAATATACACAATGCAAGAACTGGGATTCCGATAAAAATAACAGCTAACTTTAGAAAGAAGGTCGTAACTTGTTTCACAAAAATACACCTCACTGACTTTATAATAAAATGACTTTAACACCTAATTTATCGTTTTACAATAAATTAATATCGATTTAATTACATTATTACTATTTATTATATTTTTTATTTTTGGCAAAATTAAAAAGCATTTCTCATTACAAAGAAATGCTCTTATCATCAGTTGTTAAATTTACATGCACGGGCTGAGGAAGCCTTAAGGGCATGTTTATGCCGCAAGAAGAAAAAGATGAATAAACATTGTGGTTGTGATTGGTAAAACATTCCCTCCTAATTAAAGCTGTTAAAGAAGATGCCTTGCTCTAAAGTAACAGTTCCCATGTTTCTCCAACTAAATCTTGACCAAAACTATGATGCTTTTCTTCATTTACAAGGTTAAATCCCTTTTTCTGATAAATATGCCGAGCTTCTTTAAGGACACTATTCGTCCATAGTACGAGTTTCTTATAGCCAACCCGTCTGGAAAAGTTAATACATTCTTCAACTAATTGTGAACCCAGCCCCAACCCTCTAGCCTTTGAGTCTACGATTAGTAAACGAAGTTTAGCCGTATCTTCATTTCCTTCTACCACAAAAATAGAACCCACAATTTCCCCATTCATTTCGGCAATCCAGCAGCGTTCTCGTTTTGGGTTATAGTTATTTATAAAATCCGCTACAATTTGAGAGACAAGTGCCTCAAAACTCTCATCCCATCCATATTCTTTTGAATAGGAAATCCCATGTTGTTGAACAACCCATCCCATATCACCAGGTTCCTGCTTACGCAAAAAATATGGTCCAGAAAATTTAAGGCCTTCCTTCTTGCTGAGCAATCCCTCTACTGTTGACATAGCATTAATTAATTGTTGTTGTTCACTTTCAGATAATTCTCTAAGGAGTTCAGATATTTCATGGTGTGAACGTTCATTGAGCTGAGAAAATGCTTTCTTTCCTTCAGACGTCAGTTTGAGGATGCGCTGTCTGGCATCTTTAGTAGAACGCTCTTTGCATACAATACCTTTCTCCTCCAATCGGGCTAATATACGACTTAAATAACCAGCATCCAGTCCCAATTCGCGAATTAATTTTGAGGCTGTGAGGTTGTTGTTGTTAGCAATTTCAAACAGTATCCTCGACTCTGTCAGTGAATAAGAGCTATGTAATAATCCCTCACGCAAAGCCCCAATTTGTCTTGTCATAAATCGATTAAAATGACGAACAGCATTTATTCTTTCTACATTTGACAAACTATTCACCTCTAAATTTTAATTGACTTTGTCAAATAATATAATAGAATTAATTGCTAATGTCAATTAAATACAACAGTAGAGGCATTGAACCAGTACCAATTTCTTGTTGTTTGCGATTTGGCTTGAGTAGCAAAGGAAACCCTAAGAAGTCTTCTTTTTTACTGGAACAAACAGACCAATAAGGCAAGCGAGAGAATAGATCATAAAGGCAATTGAGTAGGAACTCATACTAATCAATTCACCTGCAGCAGCAGAGCCAATCGATTGTCCGACACCTAATGCTAGAAATGATAAGCTGACCCCTACATGAGGCACTAATTTAAATATGCGGGTGGCCCAAACAATTAACAGACCGGTAACAAAAATATAGGAAATACCAAACAAAAAACCAGATGAGTATACACCATATATCGATGGAATGGTAATACTAATAATAGCTATAGACATCATTAAGAGAGCCAACCTGTAGGATAACGCTAAACCCGCTCTATTCATTATCCCGCCAGATAAACCTCCGATCGCCCCAGTTAACCCCATTACTACCCAAAAAATCACACTCTCCTTATTACTCATGTTGTATTGAACTGTTAAAAAGCTTCTGGAAAACGTCCAATAGATGGACGAACCAAAACCAACTATAATCGATGAAATTAATAAAAACTTAGCTTCATTGAAGTTAGAAATACTTATTATATTTTCATCCTGTATTTCAGGTTTCTGATAGGGAATCCTCAATGAATTCCATACAAGTACGGCTAAAGAAATGATTGCAAATGAAATAAAAGCGAATCTCCAATGATCGGTGAAAAGAATGGCTATCGGTCCGGATAATACAAGACCAAAACTGGTCCCCGTATTGATCCAGGTATTTCCTCGGTCCTTGTCTTCCTTGTTCAATGATGTTGATGCGACTTGGCTGTATGCAGGTGATGCCCACCCGCTGCCCAGTCCTGCAATAAACGTGCTCATGGCAAGGAAAAGGAAATTCTGTGACAATCCTACTCCCAATAAGCCAACTACTGCACTTAGACCTGAAAATTGAATGACTTTTAGCTGGCCAAATCTTTTTATAAGGAACGATGATGTTAATAAAGCTAAGGTATACGCTATATAAGCTGTTGAACCTACGATGCCAGCATTACTTTCTGTAAGATTAATTGAACGACCAATATTAGGTAAAAACAAACCAAAGCTAAATCGCGCAAATGCATAGGTTACACCAATCATAGCAATACCTGGCAGTACGATTCTCCACATTTTTTCGCCCTCCTTTTGTATAGAACGATCATTATATTTTATTGAGAAAAAAATAAGTAAGAAAAGATTAACCTTCGCTTACTCGTGAAATAACTTTTCAATTGTATCGATCAATTCCTTAGAAACTTCCTTCGGTTCTAATACTTCAGATAAAGCAGCGGCTCCTTCAAACAACATGGCTAAACCTGTAGCCTGGTTATTATTAAAACCACTGTCTTGAAAAAAAGAAATTAAGTTCTTTTTGTGTGCAATAACCGTGTCACTAATTTCTTTATTAGTAGAAGCGTATTCTTCCTTCGCCCGCAGCATCATACACCCATTGGATCCATCCTTGAGTATCCAGTTCATATGTGCTTCGGCTAAAGATAACGCTTTGTTCCTATGCCTATCTTCTTTTAGGCTTGTTTCTAGAAAAGCAAAGTACCTTTCCTCTCGCCTCTTTAAAACTTCGAGTATTAAGTCTTCCTTTGAATCAAAATGGTTGTACATCGTCATTAAAGCAACATCTGATTCTGAGATAATTCGCTTCATGCCTATGGCGTGAAAACCATTTTCATAAAATAGCCGCTCAGCGTTTTCCAATAAACTCTCTCTTTTTTGGCTCAACAAAATCACCTTCATAGATAGAATGATCATTATACTTTAACACAAAGAATGGTTAGATACCAGCAAACAAGCATAAAAAAGAAGCTTCCCACAAGTTTGTTCAACTCATGAGAAGCTTCTTTTATCTTTCTCAAATTCCTTATCAAGGCTTTGAAGGCGTTATTACATCATGCCGCCCATAGATTGTGGAGTTTTACATCACAACATCATACAATCTAACCTTTAATTAAAGCACATAACGAAACATTGGTTCTCCACTAGAATATTCACTGAGCAATATAAAATAATCTCGATATCGGCACCCATTCGGCACCTATCCTTTCCTTTGGTATGCTTTAAAATTAGATTGCATATAATTCGCCATTGCAGTGGAATATGTCAATTAGCCTTTCTGTTCTAATATTTCCAGGCATCACAATCCAAAAAAGAATACTTTTTAAACATTGCATGTCTTCCATGTCCCAGCACATAATTTACGTTGAATCTCCTCTCCACCTGTTCTCTAAGCTAATTTGTGTAGTTCCTTTAAAGCCGTTTCCTAGCGCTGTCTAAAGCATAAAATTTGATTTTGGGTTTAAAGGAAAATAATATAGAGATATCGCAAATTATCAATATCCTTTTGTTCGATTAGTTTATACGCATACCAAGCAAAATAGATTTTAATAAGATCAGAAAGGGGCGGGCACCGTTGAATCGGGAATCAAATATGATAAATGACGAACAGGCAGTTGAAATTTTCAAAGCTCTGTCAAATCAAATAAGAGTAAATATTCTGCAAATGTTGAAAGAACCTGATAATAATTTTTCCCCGCAGGCCCATGTCATCAAAGAAAAAGGCTTTGATGGCGGGGTTTGTGTTAGTGATATTCGCAGCAAAGTAGGACTATCACAATCCACTACCTCCCAGTATTTGTCTATCCTATTGCAAAGCGGTCTGGTTGAAATGAAACGAATCGGACAATGGACTTATTATCGACGCAATGAGGAAACCGTTAAACAGTTTGAAAAGTATATAGGCTTAAAAATATAACCTTTTTAAGGAGGACCAAGAGTGAGTTTTCAAAATCATCGTGCCTATAACAGCATGTACCAGAAAGACAAAATGACACTTGGATTTGTCCTCCCGACCGCCAGGATGTCTAAAAATCCGATTATGGAGAATCAGCTGGAGCTTGCCCGTAAAATTGAGGAATATGGCTTTGCTTCATTATGGCTCCGTGATATTACGATGCAGAATCTGGATATTGATGATAACGGCCAAAAGTACGATTTATGGATTTATTTGACATACCTTGCTGCCTATACGAAGCACATTGCGTTAGTGACAGGAAGTGTAGTTCTCCCTTTGCGCCACCCCGTCAGGGTAGCCAAGGAAGCGGCATCAATCGATCAATTGTTTCCAGGCCGATTGATTATGGGAGTGGGATCAGGGGACAGGGAAAAAGATTTTACAGCTTTAGGGATATCTAAGCAAGAAAGCGGTCCGTTATTTAAAGAAAATTTCGATATTCTCGACCAGCTGTTAAAAGAGGATCAGCCGACAATCCACAGCAACAGAGGGCTGATCGATGGTACAGATATGAGGTTAATCCCAAAGCCTGTATCTTCTATTCCGACCATGGTGACTGGATTTAGCAATCAGTCTATCAATTGGATAGCCAGGAATGGGGATGGGTGGCTTCAATATCCTAGGAGCATTACTCAACAGGCGCAGCTTATCCAGGATTATCGTGCTTTAACTGAAGGAGATTTTAAACCCTTCTCTCAAAGCTTGTTCATCGATTTATCGGAAAATCCCGATGAAATGCCTGTCCCCATACCCTTAGGCTATTCCGTGGGAAGAAACCGCTTAGTTGATCTACTTCATCAATTTCAAGCGATTGGTGTCAACCATTTGGCGTTTGTTCTGTATTTTTCCAAGCGCCCTCCAGAGGAAGTAATCCAGGAACTTGGAGAATTTGTTTTACCCCACTTTCCAACCCATAAAGGTACAGGCCAGCTTTAAAAAATTAAATTGTATATAAAGGAGGAAGAATTATGACAAAGAAAATAGAACTTTCAGTACTAGATCCCTCTCCAATTGTCGAGGGAGGATCAGCCGAACTTTCCCTTCAAAACACACTTGATCTAGCAAAGAAAACAGAGCAGTGGGGATATAAACGGTTTTGGCTTGCTGAACATCATAATTGGGCAGGAATGGCGAGTTCAGCATCCCCGATCGTAATTGGACGAGTAGCCTCTGTCACGGAAAAAATGCGTATTGGATCAGGCGCAATGCTGCTTTCCCATTATTCTCCTCTTTCCGTGGCTGAGCAATTTGGTACATTAGAAACCTTCTTCCCTGGCCGGATCGACCTTGGATTGGGGCGGGCACCTGGCACCGACCAATATACAGCAAATGTATTGCGGCAGCGGGTTGCCGGTGAACCTGAATTTGATGCCCGGCTTGAGGAGCTTATCGCATATCTTTATGGTACAGGAACAGCCACTAAGAATGGTTCATTTAGCTTTCACGCCATTCCCGGCGAAAAAACAAATGTGCCAATTTGGCTGTTAGGTTCAGGGTTATATAGTGCACAATTGGCTGGAATACTTGGGTTACCATTCTCTTTCGCGGGACATTTTGCTCCAGGTAACATGATGGAGGCCATAAAACTGTACCGGGATTATTTTCGTCCGTCTCAATTTTTGGAGGAGCCTTATGTACTGTTAGCCGTTCAAGTGGTGGCTGCTGATGAGAAACAGGAGGCACAAAGGCTTGCCACTTCGATGTATCAAAAATTTCTTTTGTTAACCCGCGGACAGCCTTCGCCAATTTTGCCTCCTGTTGATAATATGGACGAGCTTTGGAACGATAATGAACGCAGGGCGGTTGAAGAACAGCTTTTCACTTCCATCATCGGGGACCCTGCAGGTGTGAAGCAGCAGCTCCATGAGTTAATAGAAAAGACTGATGCTGATGAAATTATGGCTCATACAGAGATTTTTGATCATAAGGCACGGCTGCGCTCTTATGAAATTTTGGCTCAGGCTGCAGTAAATTAAACAGTGTCTAGTCTAATAAACGATGTATTTTCTGCAGATATTAAATCAGTTAAATTAATTTGATTTAGATTGAAACAGTAAAAGAAGACAAAGAAACAACCTGTAAATTCTTTTATAGGTTTGAACCGAAATTTTTAAAGAAAGAAGATGAGCATATGCCTGAAAATGATATAAAACAAATTACGGATATTCCATTCTCGGTCCTGGATCTCTCTCCAATTGCAGATGGAAGTACGCCGGCTGATTCTTTTCGCAATACTTTGGAGCTGGCCCGGCTCGCTGAAAAGCTGGGGTATAACCGATATTGGCTCGCTGAGCATCATAATATGCCATTTATCGCCAGCTCTGCAACATCGGTAGTGATTTCCCATGTTGCAGCAGGTACATCAAAAATCCGGGTAGGTTCAGGCGGCATTATGCTGCCGAATCATGCACCTCTTGTTATTGCTGAGCAATTTGGTACTCTGGAATCATTATATCCAGGACGTATTGATCTTGGCTTAGGCCGTGCACCAGGCACTGATCAGCTTACCGCACATGCATTAAGACGTGACTTGGGAAGTTCAGGGGAAGATTTCCCTGAGCAGTTGGCTGAGCTCCGGAATTATTTTGACCCTTCCCTTGCACAAGGATATAGTCATGTTAAAGCAATTCCGGGTGAGGGATTAAACATACCTATTTGGCTGTTAGGTTCAAGCGGATACAGTGCCCAGCTGGCAGGAGAGCTTGGACTGCCGTTTGCATTTGCGAGCCATTTCTCGCCGCATAACACACTCCCGGCTATCCAGCTGTACCGCCGTTCGTTTAAGCCTTCTAAAGTACTGGACAAGCCGCATGCAATGGTAGGGCTAAACATCATTGCGGCCGACACAGATCAAGAAGCTGAGCGGCTCGCTACAACATTGCAGCAGCAGTTCTTGAATTTGATGCGCGGAAAGGAAGTCCCATTGCCGCCGCCAGTGGATAATATTAATGATATAGCGAGCGACTATGAAATAGCTGCCCTTGAGAATCAATTAGGAACTTCGATTGTCGGCAGTCCTCAAATCGTAAAAGAAAAGCTGGAAAAGTTTCTGGATGAAAGTCAAGCCGATGAAATCATGGCAATCGCCCAGGTTTACGATCATAAGGCACGCCTCCATTCCTATGAAATATTGGCAGAAATTACTCAGCTCAAATAGGTCAAAACTCGCCGATCCTTATGGCAAGCTTTTAATGGATCTCTATAAATTTTTCAGTCTATGTTATCCATTTGCTAAATAGCAAACCCTTTAACCCACTCGATGTAAACAAAAGGAGAAAAAAAATGAATCCAAAATATGAAGCTGCTTTTAAACCATTTACCTTCCGTTCTGGAGTTGAAATAAAGAACCGTATTACAATGGCACCCATGACTAATACGGCGGCACATGAGAATGGTGAAGTATCAGACGAAGAAGTTGCGTATTATCAAGAACGGGCCGGTGGTGTAGGAGCGGTAATCACCGCATGCACATACGTCACCAGGAATGGAAAAGGATTCCCGGGTGAATTTGGTGCAGATTCCGATTCCCTAATCCCTAGTTTAAGACGTGTGGCGACAGCTATACATGAAAAAGGTTCAAAGGCGATTTTACAAATTTTTCACGGTGGCAGAATGTGCCCGCCTGAAGAATTGCCCGATCGTCAACCAATTGCTCCGAGTGCGATTGCAGCGGAACGGGACGATGCCGTTGTACCTCGGGAAATGACACCAGACGAAATCGATGAAATGATTAAAGCATTTGGTGAAGCAACCAGAAGAGCAATCGAAGCTGGGTATGATGGAGTTGAAATCCATGGTGCCAATACGTATTTGATTCAGCAATTCTTTTCTCCACACTCAAATCGTAGAACTGACAAGTGGGGTGGAACGCTGGAAAAACGTATGTCCTTTCCGCTTACTGTAGTTGACGCTGTTAAAAAAGCAGTTTTAGACCATGCAACAAAACCTTTTATCATCGGCTATCGGTTATCGCCTGAAGAAAGAGAGAATCCTGGCATCACAATGGAAGACACGTTGCAATTAGTGGACAAGTTAGCGGACCAGGACCTGGATTATGTCCATATTTCTGTAGGCGGCTTTTGGAATGGATCAATCCGTGATGATAACGATCAGACATCCCGAGTTGTTATGATCCATGAACGTGTCGGCGATCGTGTTCCTGTGATGGGTGTTGGGATGCTGCGTACACCCGATGAAGTGATGAAAGCATTTGAAACAGGTGTACCTTTAATCGCTTTAGGGAGGGAATTGATAATGGAACCTCAGTGGGTACAAAAAGTACAAGCCGGTGAAGAAGACAAAATCCGTACAACATTATCTAAAAAAGATCAAAAAGAACTGGCTATTTCTGATAAAATGTGGGAGTACTATACTGGCATCCCTGGCTGGCTTCCTATAGTATAAAGAGTTCACTTCTCTCATTCCATCTCTGAATTGTAAAAAATAGAAATCGCGATGATCATTGTCATTGCTCAGCAAGTATAAAATATACCTTAAAATACGGAACATGTTAAAGGGAAACCATATCTTAGTGGTTTCCCTCTTTTATAGAGTATTAGAGCAGGAAATAAGCAAGTTCATTTGTTTATGACTAGAAGTTATTGTTAATATATAATCAGCAATAGACGCAATAGAAAGGATTTGATCTAAAGTGAACCTGGGATTAAAAGATAAAACGGCAATCGTGACAGGCGGCAGTAAAGGTATCGGAAAAGCAATTGCCGTAGCGTTTGCCAAGGAAGGCACCAATGTTGTAATTTGTGGCCGTGGTGAAGGAGCATTAAGAGAAACAGCAGCGGAAATTGAAAAGCTGGGAGGCAATGTGCTTGCCGTTCAGGCGGATTTGACGAAACAATCTGATGTGGAACATCTGGTCTCCTCTGCAATCGACCGCTTCAAATCAATCGATATACTCGTAAATAATGCAGGAATAGCCAGTGGATTTGATGATTTTGAAACATTGGATATAGAGGCCTGGCAGCATATTTTTGATGTAAATGTATTTGGGACGGTCCGCGTAACCAAAGCAGTTATCCCTTTTATGAAAAAAGCCGGATATGGACGCATTATTAATATTTCATCGGAATCTGGGCTTCAGCCTGATTCGTTTATGCCTCATTATAATGCTTCAAAGGCAGCTATTATCAATTTTTCAAAGAGCTTATCAAAGGCGTATGCCGCACAGGGAATTCTGGTGAATACTGTATCACCAGCATTTATCATGACACCCATGCTGGAAAATCTGTTAAAAGATAATGCGAAGCAGCTGAATATAACCTATGAAGAAGCTACTCAACAATTTTTAAAGGAAAACCGTCCACATGTCGAAGTAAAACGGCCTGGAACAGTTGATGAAGCAGCATCTGCTGTTGTTTATCTTGCTTCTGAACAGGCTTCCTTTATTAATGGTGTAAACCTTCGGGTTGATGGCGGTTCGGTTGCGAGTATATAAATTAAGCTAATTCTTAAGAAAAAAATTCAAACAAAAAAGGCTATCTTTTATCGATAGCCGCTTTTTTGTTTAGATTACCTGATTCCGCCCGTTTTCTTTAGATATGGATGAAGCTTTATCAGCCCGAGAGGTAAAGCCTCTTCGTATCACCCTTTTTATATTCTGTATCACCAAAACTGCATGTGATTTTTTCTTTGAATAGTCCTAGGGATAATTAGTAAACATGCTGGGAGTTTACCGTTATTTATGGTGCGGTTCACCGTACATTACTAAAGAACATTGTTTCTTTTGAGCAAAAAGTCTATATTTTTGTTTCAAAAAAATAATGACCACTTCCTTGTTATAGAGGAGTGGTCATTTTTTAAATAATCATACATATCTTGACCGTCTGTTTAGCTAAAGCACAAGAATGTCCATAGGCATTTTTATTTTCCTGATTTTATTGACTTGGTCATACAGAAGATGAAACTACAACACAGGTTTATTTACACATTCCCAAAGACAGAAAAAAAAAAGCTTTTCAAAAGTTTGCTCAACTAATGAGAAGCCTCTAATTTTAATTTCGGATCAGTTCAGGCACCTTTTCGGACATCATGCCGCCCATTCATTTTCATATAAAATAGAAAGAAATAGTGTATTAAAAAAGCCTTTAAGTCAACATTTCCAGGAAATTAAACTTAATATTTTAAATATGATATAAAACATCGGAGGACAAACAGGAGGACAATGGCTAGATGTAATAAAATATAAGCCCTTCTCAATTGAGTGGGGCTTTTTCCTCTTCAGTAGACCATTCTTCTTCAACTCCCTCAGTTTAATTCGAATTTCTTCCGAATGCCCGCTTATTCGCAGGATTTCATCCACCAAGAATATCATCCATTGGCTGTAGGAAGTGAATTGAGGACATTTAGGCTACGTGGAGGAATTATTAAATAAAGGAGTAAGTTTCCTTCTCCATATTCTACCATATAATGTACATCTCCACGCCGCCCCGGGAGGCTTTCCATCCCATGTTTCAACGGGTCAATGCCCTCTCATTCCTTCGTTATGCCTATCCAAGGGTGGAGGCCAGTTATGCTAACGCAATGGGTCAGAGTCCTTTTGTTGAAGAAACCTGGTACTCCGTACTTACTACTACAAGGCTGTTTAGCTTGTTAATAAAAGCACACTATTTGGCATTTAAGAGTCGACTGGCGTTACTTCTTTAGTGGCGTGACGGTCGATGACTTGAAATAAAAAAGGAGGACTTTATAGCCCTCCAGTGCATCCTGTATAGTTAATGGAATGTAGCGATTTTTTCTAAGTCAAAACGATGATGCGGATATCCTTCAGAATCTGCTTTACCAATGGGTAGAATGCCTGCCAATTTGACATGCCCGGAAAGATTCAGGAGCTTTCTTACTTTATCCTGATCAAAGCCCAGCATAGGGTTGCTTGAATATCCATATCCTTGTACGGCAAGCATTAAGAACCCGAAAGCAATATTTGTTTGGGTTAATCCCCATTGAGCACGATCTTCCACCGTCATACCATTGAAAAATCCTGACAGATTGACCACTTCTTCCTCCTTGCGCTCTGGAGGAAGTCCCGGATGTACAGTGTCAGCAATATTTGCAAGTACATCCTCCATATCACTTGTAACCACAACAACCGCAGGTGCTGAAGTTACTTGTTTTTGACCATAAGCTGCTTCTTCCAACTTTTCCTTTAGATCGTTATCTGTCACTACATGGAAACGCCATGGTTGAAGGTTCCATGCACTTGGGGATAAGCGGACCAACTCAAAAATCTTATTTAGGTCTTGCTGAGGAATAGGCTCCTGCTTATATTTGCGAATGCTATGGCGTGTTTCAATTGCTTGTTGTACCGATAGAGATTGTTCTGTTGTGTTCATAGCCATGATGATCATCCTTTCTATAAAAAGTCTTAATTAGGTTACCCTACCTAAAAACACAATAACCTTTTGTTAGTTAAAATTTACACTATGTGTAGCATCAGCCTTGTATTTTTATATGAAGCGATTGCTTTTCCGTCTTTAGGTTTTAAATAAAACGATAAAAAAGGAACTTTAAGGGTTACTAAAACTTTATATAATCCAAATAATAATTTTGAAAGCTCCAATTACTTACTCCCAAAACAAAGGGATCCGTCCGAAGTCTTAAGATTGATGAACACCTAGTGAATTTATTAAAAAAGCACCGGATAAAACAAAATGAGATTAAATTGAAAAACAACCACATTTACTATGATAATGGGTTTATATTAGCCAGGGATGATGGACATCCACAATTAATAAAAGTAATTGAAACTAGGCTCAAACGACTGCTGAAGAAATCAGGTATAGAAAAAAACATAACTCCCCATTCCTTCAGACATACTCATACTTCTTTATTAATAGAAGCCGGGGTGTGAATTAAAGAAATCCAGCAGCGATTAGGTCATACAGATATCAATACAACAATGAACATTTACGCCCATATCACCTCAAATATGGAAGAAAAGGCCTCCCAACAGTCTAGCAAACTGATGAAAGACCTTCTCCTTTAGTTATTTTTATGTCATAGGATGCCTTGTTTTTTATAAAACGAGGACAAATCCGAGGACAAGAAAAGCATATATTCATTTTAGACGTTGGTATAACAAGGTTTTAAAACCTTAATTACATCATGCCGCCATATTTGCCCCTTACCACAACCGATATCTAACCATTTAAATGAACTTACGTTAGGATCTGCTAACTTCATTTGTATAATAGACAAGATGGATTGATGTTGTGGAAATATTCGTGTTTTATCTAAAACAGATTTTGAATCATTGTTTGCCGTCATAAAATCCTCCTATTGAATATAAAATCATTAATATCTAAAAAAAGCAAAAAAGCATAGTCAGCAAAGGTAAAAAGGTTAAATAACCTTTTTACCCATAACATTTTCAATTATTTGGATTAGTTGAGCCCTTCTAGTTTCAAAGAATTTATCAAAATCGTCGTTTCTTATTGAATCAATATCAATTAAATGCGTTCTCAAGATGTTATTTAGCTCACTCTCAGTAATTTGCCGTTGCTGTTGTATTTTATTAAGATAAGCACTTGGTGCATTTCCGCCGATTATTCTATTTGTCCTGTAAGAAAGAGGCGTTTTATTGACTATTGAGTCATATAGCTTTTTATCTATATTATTTCTTTCACAATAGGCTCTAGGGAAAATATGATGAATATCAATTTGATCACCGTAATAAGTTTGGATATCAATAGGTACTCCAGAAATAAAATCCTTTCCCCCAGCCTTCATTAATAGCACATGTAGTCCTTTATATGCAGCACTATTTCTTGTACGAAGAGAGTAAAGTCTTTCCGCAGCAAAATTGGCATCTCTAATAGTGCTCGGCTCTATACCACCATTAATCCATTCAATTACCTCAGGTAGATCTCTAGCAAACCTTGTTTCAGAGCCTCCACCATAAAGCTCCCCTAAAACTCCACTCCAATACCATCGTGCTAGTTTGTTTCGGACATTTAGGTCGTTCGCTTGATTTCCTAATTCAACAAAAATAGCTGACAGCGGAATTAATTGCGATCCATAAGGTAAATCTCTAGATGAAAAAATATGTTGCTCCTGAAGAAACTTGGCTGCTTCAATAAGCCCATCTACTACTTTATCTCCCCATTTAACATAATCATCTAAAGTGAGCTTTAAAATATCTCTCCGTTTACAGCTTACGGCAGAAGTTGATTTTTGTTTTCTACGATTATAAGTTGTTAGCAGTGAAATTGCCTGTAATAAATCGGTACTGCTAATGTCAGCCAGGATCTTATTGAACACATTTCCTGTATTTGTTAGCCTAGCTTTTTGGGATTCCCAATTTTTCCTTAATTCAAAGTTATCTGCAGCAAATGATGCTGTTAATAATTCAAATACAGTTAGGGAAACCCCTCCTGTATTAACATTTTCAAATACTTGGCATACCGCTTCTTTAGGAGTATGCTTTCTAAGCATAATTACTGGAGTTTGATAGTTTGTAAACCTAGGGAAAATCTCAGAAAGTAATTTCCCCCATTTAAACGACCTTTCAACAATTTTATTAGCATCGCTAAAGTACTGTGTTTGCCAAGCTAATAACTCAGCCGGGTGTAGGATTAAGCTTACCGGAAGCATTCCTGCTTCACACTCTTTGGATGTGTCTGAATAATCTGCTATGATAACGTTCCCTGGCCCCTTAACAACCTTATCTTCAGGAACACTTATAATTGCCTCTTCTCTATCAATATCTGGATCAATTATTTTATCTATATCTATGTAATAGTGACGAAGGATTTCTTTTCCCCGACTATCCCTAGTTTTAACTGGTTTTCTTAAGATTAATGATTGAAAAAGTGAGGTCAATCGTTGCTGGCCATCTAGAATGAGTCTCTCAGGTTCAACCTGATTCGAGTTAGTTATTCCCTCAACTGGTCTAGGTGCAAATCTTACATCAGGATTTCCAGTTTGAAGCATCATTACTGATCCTATTGGATACGAAAGAGAAATACTAATTAAAAGATTTTTTATTCTCTCGTCATCCCATACCCATCCTCTTTGAAAGTCTGGTAATTGAGTTCTCAACTCTTTAATACTACTTAATAAATCTGATAAACTTTCAACAGTGCTATCAAATGTAGTTATTCCACTCATAAGGTCTTGATCTCCTTTTATATTTTCTATTTAACTTTGATGAAACTTTCAAAGTTTCCTGTGTTCATTCTTATTTTTACAAACGAATTCCTATTACACGTAAGTAAGAAACATTTTATATATATGAAAGCGGGAAAAAATATTTATCTCCAAAATAAATAGGGATTTACGAAATGCCGTGTTAGGAGATATTTAACTGACAAAATTAAATCCACCTTATAATTTTAAAGTGGATTTAATTTCTGATTAATGCCTTGATTTTAGCAGTCTAATAGTTTAGTAAGTAAACTCATTGATCCACTGCTGGATTTTTGCAGCAGCTTTAGCCCTATCATGGTTGTTACGAAACCTTCCTTGATCATCCGGAGAAATTCGTTGGCTCGTGCCAACCACTAGCCATTTTCTATCAGAATCTTTACTGGAAATTACATATCGGTAAAGGGCCCATGTGGTATTAACAACTGTTGGAGCTTTGAAACCTTCCTTTTTAATTTTTTTCCATCTTTCCTTACATGCATTAACTGAACGGCCAACATTAACGGAAAATTGAGTTAGCTTAGAATCATTTACTGTCATAATTTCCGTAAGCCGCTCTTCCTCTGTTCTTGTCCATAAATGTAAGGTGTAACTGTACTCTTCCTCTTGTTCAAATATAAAGTGATCCTTCAGCACACCGTATAATACATCTTTTACCGTTTTCCCATTGACTAATATTACACGTAAATTTGGCAGAAATAGTTGAGGAAGCAAGAACTCTTTACAATTGTTAATATAACTATCCTTGACGAATGGGTCTTTTAGATCGCGCCAAATTTTCGTTGTTGAACATTTTACAATATCCAAATGAACGACATTCTGTACTTCGTGGTTAATACCAAATGAAAGCTCTCCCCAAAGGTCAGATTTTATCAGATTTAGAAAACCTTCAACAGGATTAAACCACTCTTTATAATAGTTTCCTGAGCTGAAATAGTTGTCTTGTTGCTTTTTATGTGAATCAATTTTTTCATCAAAAACAATACACCTATTATTAACATCCCAACTATTGAATGGGGCCGGTCGTCTACCCTTTTTTTTGAATTCATTGAAAGAAGGATTAATACTAAATAATGCCACTGGACAATCGACTTTTCCAAAATTCGATATAGGTGGATATTCATGTTTAAAACCCATTAAAGATGAACATTTAATGCACCTATAATCCATACTGCTATCCTCCAATTAAACACATTTTGAAAAAGCATGTTCAGCTATTAATTGTTTATTGCTAGTTCTTCTTCTGCTATTGTTTCAAGGCTTTCTTGCATGTCCTCCATTTTTTCTTTCATATTCCTTGAAAGAATATCTAGAATCTCCTCTTTTGGAAGTTCATTATAATTTACTTCACTTCTTAAAAAATCGGAACAAACTTCAATAAAGCCATTTGCAATTTTTTCTGTCACTTTTCTATTAAAGGAGCCCAAGATTAAACCTACAACTGGAGATAAAGCCAGATTTCCTTTACCTACAGTTTTACCTAATATGTTTGTAATATAGAAAAGTATCCTTTTCCCCAACTCTTCCCCACCATATCTGAATGCGATTTTACCTGCAGCTTTGCTACCCTCAAATATTAAAAAAGGAAAAACAATCGAATCAAGAAGTGGTTTTGCTTCCTTTGCAAACTCAAAGAAATTCTTTGTCACTGGAATGCCCATAACAGTCATAATATCTTTGGCTATATAAAGATTTACAGCGCCTTTCCCTAAAACATCTAACCCAATTGGGAGGGCATCAGCAGCGTGCGCAAGATTCTTATAGTTTAAAGGGTTTCTGGAGTCTAACCGTTCTTGAATTAACTTTTTTGCAGAGTCAATTTTCTCTTCTATTTTAATCTTCTGGGCAGCTGTAAAAGCTCTTACTGTTGCTTCAGGGAGAATTTCCATTGTCTCACTAACTAAATTTTTTAACCCATGTGGAGGAATTTTTATACCTCCGTACAACTCCCTCTCCTTAGCTAGTATTCTACAAATTTTTAAATTTGGGCACTCTTGTTCAATGCTTTTTTGGAATACTTCATTATTATCTAGTGTTTGAGTTAAAACAATGATGACAGGCATATAATTTGCAAAGTCTTTAATCCATTCAATCTCTACATCTTCTATTCTACGGCCCTCATTTGAAATACAATACCACATAACATGCATATGGTCTTCAACATCTGAAGAATTAGCCCGTTTGTTTATTTCACCTATAATGTCCTTGCGAGACTCTTCTCTTTTAGCAGGATCTAATTCAATTCCCCTAGTATCAAAAAGATTAATTGGTGTATCTGGAAAATTATATTCTACTAACGATTGGGACACAGGTTTACCTGAACCTTCTTTTGCATAATCACGACCAAAAATTCCATTTATTAATGTACTTTTTCCAACACCTGTTTTACCAGAAAGGACAATATTGGGTTTAATAAATTTCTTATCAAAATCCTCATTAAATTTACTAAACTCTTCCTTCATATCAGTAAATAGATCTTCCCAAAAATCACGCTGTTTACTTTCTTCTTCCATACTAAATCCACCTTCTTTTCTATTTTTAAAGACCAGCAAATATTTAAAAGATTAGGAAATATAAACTATTCCCATTTTACCAAATTTTATAGAAAATATTGAAATAAATACATCGGATTCTTAGAAGAGAAGGAGAAGGATATTTTTTCTACAAACAAAATAAAATGGCCATATAACTGCTACTAAAAAGGAATTAACGAACTACTTCCAACTACGAAACAACAATAAAGAATGAAATAGCATTTATACGCAAACCCAAATTTAAGTTGCTGTAGGGGGTACCCGAAATATAGTAGGAGTCATAGTTAGTTGCTGTTTAGCACTGTTTAAAGGTTGAAATAAAACCCAGTAATACTGGGTCTTACTGGATATTCCCTTTTTATAGTTTTGAAGGATTTTGGATTATTTTGTAGAAAGAGAATGAGGTAGATATTTTTCGTTTCTTTATCATCCTTACTTCCTTTTGAACGCATAATTATATGTGCCAGGCCATTTAACTTATTAACTTATTGACATAATGGTTATCATTTAGGAAAATCTTAGACGGGCATCATTAAGATATTAGTGCTCATTTTTAGGCAGATAAAGGATTCAAAATATTTTATAACAAGATCGAGAAGTATGGAGGTAAGCTAACAAAGAGATCGGATGGGGAGGTAGGTAGCATGGATTTAGACCACTATCGAAATATTTGGAGCGCATCATCCGGAATACGATTACTTAATGAAAAGTATAGCTTCTATTATGATGAGACCGGAAACGTTCGCAAGTTTAGACTGACCGATAATGGTGTGAATGCTGAAGAAGGCATTGTTAATGACTTTATTCTCGGTGGTGTGCTGTTTAAAGGAACTACCCCCCCGTGTAATTTGGACTTATTATACGATGAACTGAAAATCAAAGCTCCAGAAATCAAGTATAGAACTTTAGCTGGTAGAGGAGCTGATTTCTGGACTGCAATAGGCAAGAAACCAATTCAGCAATTCCTTACATGGTTAGAAAGCAGTGGCCTCTATGTCCACTATGCTACCTTAAATAATATGTACTACTCCATCGTGGATATTGTAGATTCGTTATTTGTCACTCAGCCACAGTTCAACTTTGGACTTGAATGGTTACAAGCTCTGAAGGCAAGATGGCATAGATTTGTCGTAGCCCATTTAGATGAAATCTTGCCTATATTTTATAGATACGATTATCCGAGTTTAGTGAAAGCTGATATTAAGGACTTTTGCTATGAACTTAGCGATCTTATCCAGTCATATGATGATGACGACTTCTATTTAGAAAACTTCCGGCAGCTACTTAAAGAGAATGGACGTAGAGGAGAACTGTTTTTCATTGAAGATAACACACCAGGTTTATTAGTTGAGGAATATTCAAGTTTAAGAACCGGTCGGTGCGCATTATATAAAGATTCCATCCATTATTTTGATGAAGAAGCAGAGGCAGAATCGTCATTAGAGGTTATACCTTTCACTATGAATGGCGGGAAACTAGACAATTATAAATTCATTGATTCCAAAAATGAACGATTAATTCAAGTTTCTGATGTCTGGGTAGGTCTGCTCGGAAAGTTATTTTTCATTTTGGATGAATCAACACCGGATTCAATCAAGAGCAAAATGGAATCACTTACTGAAGAACAGAAAGAATGTGTTCGGATAATAAACTACTTAATCGATAGTGCTGAAAGTCTTCACAGAGCATTACTTCAGAACGTAAACAGTATTGAGATGGTTCAACATAGAGGATCTCTGTTAGCATTGATGGATGAGCTGGTATGATTACTTGAAATAAATGCAAAAGATCATTTGCCTGGGATGGATTTCTCTCAAGATCCAAAGGACAAGTGCCTGTCACGCCCCGAAAAACTGAAGATGATGATGTCTAACAACAAATAAAAGCATGACGACTTTAGATCTAATGGATAAGAAATCACAATTGAGTCGGAAAATACAGACACTTCTTTTCCCAACTCCTTTTTTGAAAGAATTCCTTGATCATTATAATCCTGAAATAGTTCAAGTACTTGATGAAGTCATTTTCATGATCTAGAATCCTTTTGGTTTGCTTCACATGTTCTCGAAAACCAAGGATATCAATAAAAGTTACAACACGATCTTTATAATGGTTCTCTATGCACATATTAATCACCTCTAGATATAAGAAAAAGACCTCTCAACTATTCTGAGAGGTCTTTTCAAATCAAATGTGGTCAAATTGTGGTCAAATAACGTCTTTCTTTTGTAAGATCGCTGTTTAAAAAGGCTTTTCCAGCCGTTTTACATCATGCCGCCCATGTAGTTGTTTCCTGTAATATTTTTAACTAATGTAGAAGATAGTGCCGTTAAATCAGCATTATGCAGGCATCAAGTGTACTATCTTTAACCCTGATTTACTTGGTTTTATTGGACTTCGTTAGCAAAATGTTAGCATGTAGTTAGGAGTCAATGTTTTGCATTTAACTTAATGTCTTTTAAATAGAAGCGATGCAAATTTTGTTTGCATCGCTTTTAAATTTCCACATGCGTAGAGTGTATGTGGCAACACATAAATGAGTTAACTAAATTAAACTGTTCTTAAAGGACTGGCCTATTGCCAACATTAGTTTAACTACCCTTTGATTAAAGTTTTTCCCGTACTTAAGTAAACTTCAAGTTCTTTAAGGATTTCGTCAGTTAACGATTTAACTTTTGCTAAGCTAATTGCATTTTCAAACTCTTTTCGATCACTTAAACTGTTCAAGGTAGTTATTAATAAAGCAATTGCTTGATCCAAAATTTCTATATTAATATCTTCTGTTTTTATATTAGCTAAATCATCTGCAGAGAAATTACTTTTACATAATGTCATACCTACAGCAATAAACATTATATGAAAAGCAAAATGTTTCATTGAAGCACCATAAGTCTTATGAAGAGGATCATGGTCTTTATCATATTCTTTAATATAAGAATCAATATTCTTATAAACCATACAAGATTTTAAATAAGCTTCAATATTAGTGTCTTTATTAAATATTCTTTTATAGCTATCATCACTCTTCAATAAAGTAGTAGGATTTGATCTAGCTGCATGTGGCCTTTTAAATAATATAGTTTCTATATATTGAGCTGTTTTGGCTATTGTAAATATCTTATTACGTTCTTTGTTTAGGTTCTTATAATAGTTTTTTCTTCTATCATAATAATAGCCTTGGCTTAAAAAGTATTGCTCTATATCCCTTTGCAAGTCGTCAGTTGCTCTTAAATCTGCAGGTCTAACTTCAGTTTGACTATTAGTTGAAGAAATAACTTTATCAATATTTCTACTATCAGTCGTTTTAATAATTTTAATCAAGACTGTTCGACTCTCTTCTTCAGGATCGTTATCTCTAATATAGTCCGCAATACAAAAAGTTGTTTGTAACCCGTTAACAACCTGTGGATCTTTTAATTTCAGCTTGTTATTAGGTAAGGGTATTATTTCCGAGACTAGTATAGAAATACCATTATTAAGCCACCAAAATTCAATATCTTTATCATTTAATAAAGTTTCCGACATTTTTCTATTAACTGAAACACTCCCTTGATAGTGTCTAATATTACTTTCTAATATACTTTCTCTAATTCGTTTATCCTTAGATACAAATTCAAAATAATTCTTTAATTTAACTGTGGCTATATATCCAATACTTTCACCTTCACCTGAAGAAGCACTTATTTGTGAGTCATATTTTAAAATTAATTCATTTTCAATTCTATCAACAAATAAAGTTCTAAGTTCATTGGAACCTAGTATTTCAATACTAATATTGGGTATAGAAATCATTTCTTCAATAACAGTTCTTAAAGATTCTTGCTTATGCTTAACTCCCGGTGATACATTATTTGTATTTCCTTTACAAGCATACTTTATAAAAAGAGAAACATTGTTACTACGTATTAATACAGATTCGATTGCTTCTCTTAATAATATTATTTTTTCAACTAAGGATACATTGTAAACTTTCACAAGTTCTCGATCGTTTAAAGAAAAATTAAATATATCCCTAAAAGTTGGAATCAATTTTTCGAAAACTGATTCTTTAAAAGAGTTTTGTTCTTTGTTTTGAATGATATATATATGTAGGAATGTATTTGAATCAAATTCGCCTTTTAATTCCTCTAGCTCTTCCACTGAATTTATGAATTTATCATTAATAAATACGCTAAGTGAATCAATACCTCCATCTCCACCATTATCTACTAAGCTATTATCAATATCATCAAAATCAAAATCAATATCCTTATTTTTCAAAATTTGTGAAATAGTAAAATAATCGAATGCCATTTTATCTTTTTTTATTCCATTTTCACTTTTAAAATTAGAGATAGCTGCATTGAGCATTCTTTCATCGTTATTCATATTGCAGTCTCCTTTTGCCATTTGGACAATTTTAAAAACCAAATTAACTCTAATAAATTACATTTAAAAAAGAAAAGACCCTTCTCTGCAGTCTTAATTGTGAACTATCGGGGACAATCTCGTCCCGACCCAGTAACTAACTCCTACAGCCCAAAATGTTTCTAGTACTGATGAAGCAGCTAACCTTACAGAATAAACGAATTTCCCCATTCGCATCTCCCCCTTACAAGTAGGAATCAATAGATAACTTAAGCACCTAAAAATTGCTAAGATTGTTAGGGTTGTAAGAATTATTTCGAGGTCATGAGAAATCCCCCCCAGGGTTACCCCCGATAGCCCACAATATCACTGTCTTACAAAACTATTATACTATCAACATTACATTTTAATCCATATTTATATTAAAAAGGTAAGATACTTTAACACAGTTCATTTACTTTCGTCTGTTATTTTCGTTATTTTTCAGCAATTAATTCGCAAAAAAATAAAGATATTATTTACAATAATCCCTTTTGTAAACGCTAGAATAAAGTTGACACTTTTTGCTCGATAGGATTTTACACTTTTGCTCAATCAACCTACTGCTTTAGTAAAATAGATCGTGACGTTATTTTACTGGAGGGTAAGGTTTTGGAGGAGAAGTTAGTGTTATATATAAAGATTCAGGAATTACATAAGAGAAAGTTTAAAGTAGCGCAAATCGCTAAAGAGCTTAAGATCTCAAGACCGACTGTCTATAAGTATTTAGAAATGACATTCGATGAAGCGAGAGCCTATACTGAACAGCCTTTGGGAAAGAAGAAAAAACTAGATCACTATAAGGACTGGATACTTGCCTGGCTAGAAGAGTATCCCCACCTAAGCAGTGCTCAGATACATGATTGGCTATTAGAGAGATACCCCGACCTAGTGGTCGGTGGAAGTACTGTAAGAACATATGTGAGAGGTATTCGAGAAGTCTATCAGATTAATAAAAAGGTGATTGTCCGTCAATACGAAGCAGTTCCTGAACAACCCATGGGTAAACAACTACAGGTAGACTGGGGAGAAACAAAACAGAAAACAGTAAACAACAAAGAAATCAAACTGTACTTTATTGCCTTTGTGCTCGCTAGCTCCCGACATAAATATATGGAATGGCAAGCGCGCCCATTTACCACAAGAGATGCGATTCGTTGTCACGAAAATGCATTTCAATTCTATGGAGGGCGAACAGAAGAGATTGTCTATGATCAGGATCATTTAATCTCAGTGAGTGAAAATGCAGGACAACTGCTTTTAACAGCTGAATTTCAAAGCTATGTAAACGAGCGTAATTTCAAAATTCACCTGTGTAGAAGAGCTGACCCAGAATCTAAAGGTATGATTGAAAATGTCGTGAAATACGTAAAAGGCAATTTCGCTGACAGCCGTGTATTTAGTGATATAGAAGATTGGAATGAACGAGCAAGACAATGGCTTGAGCGGACTGGAAACCATCAGGTTCACCAGACAACAAAAAAAAGACCAGCAGAAGTGTTTCTCCTCGAAAAGCAACACTTACAGCCAGTCTCTTCGTTACTTTCATATGAAAGTACCAATAACCAAAGTATAACAAGAAGTATAAGCAAGGACAATACGATCCGGTATAAGTCTAACCGTTATTCCGTCCCTCTCGGGACTTATCAAACGATGAGTGAGAACCTTGTTTGGATTGAAGTGAAGGAAGAAGATCACAAGACCCTTGTCATACGTAGAGAAGCAAATGGTGAAGTGATTGCCGAGCATGTGATCAGCTCGGAAAAGGGAAAACTTATTCAAAACCGCCACCATACCCGAGATCGCTTTAAAGGCATTAAGGAGCTTAAGCAACGCCTCATGTCTCACTTTGAAGATCAGGTTCAGGCAGCTGCATATTTAGATGAAATTAGTCAAAGATACCCAAGGTATCATCGAGACCAGTTTTCGATTATCTATAAGGTAATCCAACAGTATCCAGCGTTAGTTGATTCTGTTTTGACCAAGTGCATGACAGAGAAGCTTTACAATGCGAATGATTTTCGTGATATCGCTCATCATCTTGATACATTACAAGGTGAACCGGCTGAAGAAGTACAATCCTTTTACACGAGATCGCCAAAACACTCTCATATCAAAGCCTCTACCCGTTCTCTCAATGCGTACACCAGCATTTTAGGAGGTAGAGCATAATGAACAAGACGGTACATGAATTACAAGATCAATTCCGTCAACTCCGTCTAGCAGAAACGGCGGAGGAGCTGCCGCAGCTTCTTCGTGAATCTGAAAAAGCATCATGGACCTACTTGGAATTTTTAGAGTCTATTACCCGATATGAATTAGCCAAACGTGAAGCGAAAAGCCTTGAGAAAAGAATGAAATGGGCACGCTTTCCTTTCGTGAAGTCATTAGATGAGTTTGAGCTAAAAGGACAAAACGTTCTGACTGCTCGCCAACTCTCTCAACTCCGGGAATTAAGCTGGCTCGAGCAACAATACAATTTGATCCTTCTCGGTCCCCCTGGCATTGGAAAAACGTATATCGCAATTGGACTTGGACTCGAGGCTGTTTATGGAGGGTTCAATGTTTATTTCGCCACAATGGGTGAACTTGTGCAGCTTCTAAAATCAGAAGAATACCTGAACAAATCTAAAGTTCAGCTTAAAAGACTTAGAAATGCCGACCTTGTGATCATTGATGATTTAATGTATATGGCTATGGATCAGAGAGAAGCGAACCTATTTTTTCATTTGATTAATCATTTGTACGAACGAAGTTCGATTATCTTGACATCAAACAAAAGTCCAGATGAATGGGGCAATTTAATAGGAGACCAAGGGATCACCACAGCTATTTTAGATCGTTTACTACATCGTGCGGAGGTCATCCATGGAGGCGAAGAAGAGGAAAGTCATCGGATGAAAAATCGGAAGAACATTTTTTCAGCAGAAGTGTAAAAAGGAAACGAGCAAAAAATGTAAAATTCAACTTGACGTCTACACCTTTCAATAATCTCATAAAATTTCCCTAGAATGAGATAATGTAATTCAAATATAAACTTTAAAAATTCAGTAACATTTTTTCTTGAATTTTTAAAGACATAAGAACAGCAGCATAATCGGTGCTCAGCTTTGCACTAAAAAGTTATATCGGTCGTGAATACCACTCCTCTATCCAAGCAGTTTTTATACTCCTTGAGGCAGGGGTGGGTATTATTCATAATTAATAACCCGCTATACCTAAAAGTGCATATTCGGCCATTTACTTTCTTCACATGTAAGGTGAACAACAATTAATTAGCCACTCTATATGAAATATACATTCAAATACTTCACAGACACAAACTAGGAGAGGATTATTGCTTACTATCCTCTCCTAACTCAATCTATCTCAACTCATCTTTCAATGGTACAATCACTTCATCTAAATTCTGTCTCCACTGCCGTTTCATTTCAGGTCCATATTTCAATGGCTTTGCATCTGGATGTACAGCTTTATACTTATCAAACTGTTTGCTATTGATAATTCCCCCGATATTCGGAATAGGATCTGTTCCTACTACATATTGAACTGCAGATGAATACAGCTCATCCTCTTTCACAAACCAAGTATCCGCGAAATTTCTAATGATGTGATTATAGGAATCGGTGAAGAAACGTCGTTTAATTGCAAGAATATCTTCCTTTGGATCTATTTCTTTGTTATCGATGCCATTTAAAATCGCACGGTACACGTCTTTAACCATTTCTGATTTTTCCATTTTGTGTAGTGCCTTTTCAATCTCGTCACGGATACCCTGATTATTCGCTGAGTATGTTTCAAGCAGTTGATCAATATAGGCTGAATCAATATCATAGAGCTTTATTGCATTATCCCCAAAGAATTCGATATCTGATAAATCCGGTACTATATCATCAGGTCCTGGTTCAGTATCATCCACAAGCGAGCCTTTAACCGTGTTGTAGATGCCGATATATTCTTCCAAGGTTTTTACTTGCTCTTGCAGCACTTTGGATTTTTCCATATCATCATTGTAATCATCATAGGTGACTAGCGCTTCATAGGAGTTATTTAGCTCTTGAAATGATTTTACAAACTCAATTCTGGCCTCAATCGGTGAGTGTTCATTAATATCTGTTGGGTTCGGCACCAAATTCTGTATTGTTTTATGAGCCTTCTTAAAACGTTTCTTTGATTCATCATAAGTTGGATAAACAAGGGGTGTTTCCTCTTGCGCATGAGAGTAGAGCTTAGTCGCATTTTTTACATTCTGCTCCATTGTTGCTGGCTTGCGGAATGTCACGATCAATCCTTTTGTTTTGCCTGGATAAGTGCGATTTGTTCTTGAAAAAGCTTGAATCAAGTTTGCATAGCTTAAATTACGATCCACAAATAGGGCCTGAATCGTCGGTGCATCAAATCCAGTCAATAAGCGGTCCACAACAATAACGAGATCGATTTGCCTTCCAAAGACTTTGAACTCGGCTTTTTTACGGGCTAAGCGGTTGTTGATATCTCCGTTATACCGTTCAATATCTTCTATTGACCAAGCGGTTTGGTAATAAGCGTTATAGTCCTTGATGATATCTTTCATTTCATCCTGTTTTTGCTTGGAATCTCCTTCGTTTTCCTGCATCGAGAAGGTGATGGCAACCCGAGGGAAGTCAGGATCATCAATGGTACGCCCTGTCCTGATCGGGTGATTGGCGAATTCTTCCGTTAACCATTCTGAATCCTTGGTCATTTTCTTGATTGCTTTATAGTACCGTTTCGCCATATCTATGGAACTTGTCGTTAAAATGGCTGATTTTTGAGGACGGCCATTTTGAAAATCGAATTTGGTATAGGCATTGTCTGGACGGAAAATCTTATGGAGCACTTTTTGTATATGTTCATCACTTTCATAAGAGGATGATTCAATGTATGTTTCTTTTTCAATCCCATCCATTTGGTCGATCATTTTGTTGATTTCATCATCAGATAGAGAAGCGTATTTTTCATTCTGACGCAGATGAGCAAAGATATAATTAACTAAGGAAGTTCGTTCTATTGTATCTTCATGCTCTACTTGAAAACCCAATACAGCTCCATCATCCAGCGCATTCTTAATCGTATAAGTGTGTAAAACTTCTCCATATTGGTCATGGGTTGTGCGAGCTAACCGGCCTTTGGCATGTTTCTTATTCACATCAAAGATCGGCGTTCCGGTAAACCCAAACCAAGTAGAGTTCGGAAAGAAACCTTTAATCACTTCCATCCCTTCCGCACTTAACGCCCGATGGCATTCATCTACCACAAAAACAATATGCTGCCCTATTAATTTCTTAAAACGTTGAGTGCCTTTTTGCTCTTCTTGTTTTTGCGAATAACGCAAGGCCGCCTCTAATTTTTGCCGAGTTGTGATAATCACTGTATTGGAATTGGCATCAGACAGCAAAGTTTCACTTAATTCCCTTGCGCTTCCTGTTCCCACAATCAAGCTGTTGGACTTGGCTTTGCCGGAAGAAATACCGGTGTTAAACTCAGAAGCAAATTTAGTGAATTCAGAGGTCGTTTGACTGTCTAGGTCTTTTCGGTCAATAAGCATGATTGTTCGATCCACGCCTGGCTTGCGAGCTAACAATTTCGTAGAAACAAAACTTGTCAATGTCTTCCCTGATCCCGTCGCATGCCAGACATATCCTGATTTATGCTTCATGGCAGCTGAAAATAAGGCTACAATCGCATGAATTTGATACGGATGCAGTACCATTAATGCTTTATTATCCTGGTCCTCACTGACGATCATATAGTTGGCCATCAGGCGATGTGCATCTGGAATGTTTAGAACCTGTTTTACAAACTCATAGAGATTTTCCACTTTTCGATTGTCTTTTGTCCGCCAGCTAAAAACAAATTTCTTATGCATGTCTTTAGGCATGGCGTTGGCAAAATAGCGAGTCGTCTGTTCGTTGGAGATTACAAACAGCTGGAGAGTGGAGAAGATATTATTCCTGAACATTCCTTCTTCGGAATATTTCTTGATTTGATTAAAAGCCTGGAACACGCCGTCTTTGGCACTGACTTGCTTCAACTCAATCTGAACAATGGGCAGTCCATTGATTAAGAGGGTCACATCAAATCGGCGATTTCGGCCGTCGTCGTTTACCTTCTTTTTCGCAATCTGATGTACGACTTCATACGTAGAAATTCCACCGCCGACGTCCTGGTTAGAATATAGAACCAACGATATGGAGCCAAGAGACACATCTTCGCGTTCGATCGTTATCCGAACAATCCCATTCTCCCCTTTTAGCCATCTAGCAGCATCGAAGGGGGTTTGTGTCCTAGATAGCAGTTCAGTTTTGATTGCATCAAATTCTTTATTGGTAATTGGGTGTTCTCCAATCTCCGATAAGTTATTTTGCGTGATTATTTTACGTAAGTTTTGCCATAGATCTTCTTCTGATTTTAAATCAGGACGATAATTCCATTGATTATGACCTTCCCCTAGCACCTCAATTAATCGATGTTCAACAGCAAGTTCATCATTATATGCAATCTTAGTCACGTTTCCCCCTCCTTTCTATACTTAGACAAACATTTTTTGTAGGAATGCTTTTTTTGTTTCTTTCAAGGCTTCTAATTCACGGTGATGAAGATCAATTGCGTCATCCATTTTCTTGAAGAACGCACCAATTTTTTTTTGTTCTGCAAGAGCAGGCAACTGAATTTCCATACCCGTTAAAGTGCTCAAAACAATATACGGCATACTTCCAACATTTTTCCCTTCAAACACTCTTCGTTTTAAGTTCATTTCAAGGTAATATTTAATATAAAATATATCGTTGTCACAAAACTTATCTAGGACATAAGTTCTTTGGTAAGCATTAAACTTCCCATTATAATAATGAATATAACCAACATTGCCGTTCCCTGAAATCAAAAGTGCTTCCGTATCAAATGCATAATTATCAATAAAGTAAAATTCTTTTGCACAGGTATAAAACCGAAATTGCCCATTATGAACCATCGCATTCGCATCTAATTTCCCTGTAGTGATATTACTGATTTCACCAAGTCTTTGTTTTTCCCACTTTGGAAAATCACTACCACCATCCTTAAACCGAATCTCTTGTGAAAATATTTTCTGCAAGAATCCATGTTTTATTTGTTTGAAAGTGTTTAGTTCTTGCTGATAAAGAGCGATAGTGTTGTCGAGGCGGGTGAAGAAAGCTGTAATTGTCTCCTGCTCTGGCACAGAAGGTATGTGACATAAAACATTAACAAACGATTTCCAATATAGTCTTTTTCTAAAATCCGTAACTCCATAAGAAAGATTATTCATCTGGGCTATCATTTCGTCTCGGTGTAAACAATAATCCATAAATAAAGGGTGAATCTCTAAACTGGGATTAGCAGTAATATATGCAGGACTTACCATACCTTCTGACTTTACTACTCCAAATGCCCCTTGCCACGCACGCATCATATTAAGAACAAGATCACCAAAATAAACATGTTTATACAGTGACTTGTCCTCGCTTCTATTAACTGTTTTTCCTAAGTTATTACTATCTAATTCTTCGTCTGAAACACCATGATGGATGGAAACGGAAAGGATCTGTAATGATTGGTGTCCTCGTTCTTTCCTCTCTGTGTATATCTCTCCCAATCTTCGCTCTTTCCATTCCCCGGTAAACCCTGCAAATCGAACTTCTGGTGTTTTACTATTTTTCACGTTTAAACACCTCTAATGCACCCTTTATCCAATCTGCATCTTTTTCATCATATTGTAATGATGAAATCATGTTGAAAAGATCCGATTCTAGTGCTGCTCTTTCTGTACGGATGTCTTTGATAGATGAGCCTATTGCAGCAATATCCACAGCTTCTTCTTCTTCAAACGTATCGACGTATCTAGGAATATTCAAATTGAACTCATTTTCTTTGATTTCATCAAATGAAGCAAGATGACTAAATTTCTCAACACTTTCTCTATTTCTATACGTTTCAACAATCTTATCTATATTTTCTTTGGAAAGTTTATTTTGGTTCTTCCCTTTAATAAATTCTTTACTTGCATCAATAAATAGAACATCTCTAGTGGCACGATTTTTCTTTAGGATGATCACTGTTGTTGGAATCGATGCTCCAAAGAAGAGGTTTGCTGGCATACCAATCACAGCATCAATACTGCCATCTTCCAGTAATTTTTTACGAATTATCCCTTCTGCTGCTCCACGAAATAAGACCCCATGTGGCAAAACAATTGCCATAGTGCCGGTATCTTTTAGATGATAGAATCCGTGTAAAAGAAAAGCAAAATCTGCTTTTGATTTTGGCGCTAACTTTCCATAGCGATTGAAACGAGAGTCATCTAAAAAAGTATCATCCGCAGACCACTTTGCTGAATAAGGAGGATTCATTAGGACCGAATCAAAAGTGTAAGGTTCATCTGTCGGCCAATCTTTATTCAATGTATCCCCATTGTGTAGCCGCATATCTTCTTTACCAACGCCATGCAAGATAAGATTCATTTTCGCCAAATTAAAGGTCGTTGTATTGAGTTCCTGTCCGTGATATTTTACGCTATCTGGATGATTGATATAGTTTCGGATATTCAACATTAAAGATCCTGAGCCCATGGTTGGGTCATATACACTGAACAATTTTTTGTCTTCCTGGCCGATCGCTGCGATACGAGCCATCATGTCAGATACTTCATGAGGTGTGTAGAATTCTCCAGCTTTCTTGCCAGCTTCAGAGGCAAATTGGCTGATCAAGTACTCATAGGCATCTCCAATTACGTCGCCCTCATGGCCTATTACATTGATATCATTCAGTTTCTTCAATACTTCTGTAATCGTAATATTCCGCTGTTGGTCGTCTGAACCTAATTTTTTTGATTTTAAATCTACATCATCAAACAATCCATTGAATTGGCCATATTTTGTGGACAAATCGATGAAGGCTTTATTCAAATCATTCAATTGGAACGTATTCTGTTTGGCTTGATTGGCTAATGTATTAAATAAGTACTCTGGTTCAATATCGTAATCCAATATATCTACTAATGTTTCAAGGAGATCATTTTTTATATCTTCATCTGCTAATAAATCTTTATACAGCTGAGTTTGTTTTTCTTGTGTGTTGTATTCTTCCAGTGACTCGTCCGCAATTTCTACAACTTTTTCTAGTAATCTATCAGATAAATACTTATAAAAAATTAATCCCAACAAATAATTTTTATATTCCGAAGCATCCATTTTGCTTCGTAAGTTGTCCGCTGCACTGAATAATTTTGAGTGTAAGTTTGTCATGTTGTGTTCCTCTCTCTTTCTAAAAAATAGCTTCTAGAATTCTTTTGTTTATATAATAGTTTCCTGAAAAAATTATATGTAAAGGTCTCCTGCACAACTCCAATGGATAACTTATATTAAAAATATACCACTTTAGTGAATATAAGTCTTTTATCAGAACTGTCCTTTCAAAAAAATCCCCTTGACATTTCCCTTGTAATGGTTATGTTTCCTCTGCAGGTAGATGAACTACCGAAAAAATTAATGGAGGAACATACACCATGAGAACACTTTTTCATAAGCCAAACAAGAAGATTAGCAATAATACCGCTGTTGCCATCACTCGTTTAAGAAAGAGAGGGATTGTTTCATGAAGAAAAACATCCAAGCTATATCCACTTCTGGAACCATTTCTCCCTTTATCCTCAACAGTTTCCTAGAATACCAGCAGCAAAGGAAAAAGCGCTATGCAAAACCTCAAAAATAAACCTCAATTTCCTGGAGAAGAAAGAGGTATTATTCGCGTTTATATCCACCGGGGTACCGAAAAAGAGTCCGCACAGCTAAACTTTCATTTCTTTGATGAAATCAGCGCAAGCGAAGAAAAGAGTATATAAACCATCACCTCCCGTCAAAGATGAGTAACGGGAGGTGAAAATATGAGGAAACGTATACGGTTAAAATCCAATGATGAGGCAAACGATGCAACAAAAGTTTGGATGCAGCATTTAATTCAGCGGCTCATCATGGAACAAATGGACATGCCCCTTCAACTTCAAGCCAAAATTATTCACGGAACCACTAAATTAAAAAACAAGGAGATTAGAAGAAAGTGACGATAGAGAAAAAACATGTATTCTTCCGCCGCGTAAGTACTGCCGGCCAGGAGCTGACGCTGCAACAGGAAGCAGATCTTCGCTACCGGGAGGCACTTACAGAAAACCAAATATTAATCATTGACGAAACATCTGCTCAAAAAGGTTTAGATTTAGATTATCTAATCTTTCTTACCCTTTCATACACAGGGATGCGTGCTGGTGAGCTAGTGGCTCTAAAATGGAAAGACATCGACTTCGACGAACACACCATCAGTATCACAAAAACGTATTACAATCCGACGAACAACACTCTGGAATATCAATTAGTGACCAGAAAATCTAAAAGGACCATTGTAGTAGATAAAGAAGTCATTGCTGCCCTCAAGAAGCACATGCTAGTACAGAAAAAAGTTCAGGAACACTTTGGTGAAGCATATCTCGACGAAGGATTCATTTTTGCCAAAAAAGAAAAACAACCTGGCTATCCTATTTTCGTCAAGACCGTAGAAAACAGAATGGCTCGGCTGCTAAAGTTGGCTGGCTTAAATTCAGAACTCACTCCTCACTCTTTACGCCATGCACATACGTCATTGTTAGCAGAAGCAAAGGTAGGCTTGGAGGAGCTTGGAGGAGATTATGGATCGGTTAGGACACTGTGATGATGCCACAACGAAAAACGTTTATCTCCACGTAACAAAAGAAATGAAAAAAGAGGCATCTCACAAGTTTGCACAACTCATGAGAAACCTCTAATTTTAGGAGAGAAATGTTAGCAAGATGTTAGCATTCCACTCCACACTTTCATCAAACCCTCATGTATCAAGGGGTTTGGGCAATGATTACATCATGCCGCCCATTCCGCCCATGCCCATGCCGCCCATGTCAGGCATGCCTGCGCCGCCAGCGTTTTCTTCTGGCTTGTCAGCGATAACAGCTTCTGTTGTTAGGAACATAGCTGATACGGATGCTGCGTTTTGAAGTGCAGAACGAGTTACTTTAGTTGGGTCAACGATACCCGCTTCGAACATGTTTACCCATTCGCCAGTTGCCGCGTTGAAACCAATGCCGATTTCTTCGTTTTTCAAGCGCTCAACCACAACAGATCCTTCAAGACCAGCGTTGTGTGCGATTTGACGAATTGGCTCTTCAAGTGCACGAAGTACAAGTTTCACACCAGTTTTTTCGTCTCCAGCTGCTTCAAGAGAAGAAAGGGCACGAACCACGTTTACGAGTGCAGTACCACCACCGGATACGATTCCTTCTTCTACTGCTGCACGCGTAGAGTTAAGGGCATCTTCAATGCGAAGCTTACGCTCTTTAAGCTCAGTTTCAGTAGCTGCACCAACTTTGATGACCGCTACGCCGCCAGCAAGCTTAGCAAGACGCTCTTGAAGCTTTTCTTTATCGAACTCGGAAGTTGTTTCTTCCAATTGAGCACGGATTTGAGTTACGCGGCCTGCGATTTTGTCAGACTCGCCAGCACCTTCAACGATGGTTGTGTTTTCTTTTGTAACAACCACTTTAGAAGCTGTTCCAAGCTGTCCAATGTTTGCCGTCTTAAGGTCAAGACCTAGTTCTTCAGTGATGACTTCACCGCCAGTAAGGATCGCGATGTCTTCAAGCATAGCTTTACGACGGTCACCGAATCCTGGAGCTTTAACAGCTACAGCGTTGAATGTTCCGCGAAGTTTGTTTACTACTAATGTAGCAAGAGCTTCACCTTCAACATCTTCAGCTACGAGAAGCAATGGCTTGCCTTGCTGAACCACTTGCTCAAGGACAGGAAGGATTTCCTGGATGTTCGTAATTTTCTTGTCAGTGATCAGGATGTAAGGATTCTCAAGAACCGCTTCCATCTTGTCAGAGTTGGTTACCATGTATGGAGATGCATATCCACGGTCGAACTGCATACCTTCAACCACTTCAAGCTCAGTTGTGAATCCTTTGGATTCTTCGATCGTGATAACGCCGTCGTTACCTACGCGCTCCATAGCTTCAGCAATCAATTGGCCAACTTCATCGTCAGCAGCAGAGATTGCAGCAACTTGAGCGATGGACTCTTTGCCTTCGATCGGCTTGGAGATCTTTTGAAGCTCTTGAACCGCAACTGCAGTTGCTTTTTCGATTCCTTTGCGAAGAACCATTGGGTTTGCACCGGAAGTTACGTTTTTCAATCCTTCACGGATCATTGCTTGAGCAAGAACAGTCGCTGTTGTAGTTCCGTCACCGGCAACATCGTTTGTTTTGCTTGCTACTTCAGCAACAAGCTTTGCACCCATGTTTTCGAATGCATCTTCAAGCTCGATTTCTTTCGCGATCGTTACACCGTCGTTCGTAATAAGAGGTGAACCGAACTTTTTCTCAAGAACGACGTTGCGTCCTTTTGGTCCAAGCGTTACTTTAACTGCGTTTGCAAGTGCGTCCACACCGCGAAGCATTGCGCGGCGAGCGTCTTCACTGAACTTAATGTCTTTAGCCATGAGTTAAACCCTCCTATAAATAGTTGAATTTTTAAAAGCTACCTATGTAGCTGTTCTGTTGTTATGCCGGTATTAGCCGATTACAGCCAATACGTCTGTTTCGCGAAGGATAAGGTACTCTTTACCTTGATACTTCACTTCAGTTCCTGCATATTTTGAAAAGATGATAGAATCTCCTTCAGAGACTTCCAGCGCTACGCGTTCTCCTTGCTCAGTTACGCGGCCTGTTCCTACTGCAACGACTTTGCCTTCTTGCGGCTTTTCCTTTGCAGAGTCTGGTAAAACGATCCCGCTTGCAGTCTTTTCTTCACCTTCTACAAGCTCAATCACAATACGGTCACCTAGTGGCTTTAACAAGTGAAACACCCTCCTCAAAATATTAGAAAGTTTAATATTATTAGCACTCTGATTTACTGAGTGCTAACTCCATTTCCTATATTAAATAATTTTTTTCCACTTTGCAAGCATGACCTTAAAAATTCTCGAAAATTTTCTGAAAGGGGTATCATGCCATGTTTTCAAGCAATCTATGTTAGAATAAAGAGATACATGGGCATGCTGAAAACATGACCCAACTGAACTTGATTAAAGGAGAAATTCTACATTGACGAAGCGCTATTTATGGATCGTACTGACTTATATCCTGATGCAGCTTTCGGGCTACGTCGGCTACCCGATCTTAAACTCGCTGAACGTTCCGCGGGAACACTGGGCCGGCCTTTGGGGAACCATCAGCTTTCTCGTTGCCCTCGTAATTGTGCTCTTGCTGCTCATTCCTGACATGAAAGACCCGGCGCTTCGGGGCGGCCGCGTTTCAGGGGCATCAGCAGTCGGGTGGGCCATCGGAGGGATTTTCCTCGCCTACGGCGCACAGATTGTTGCCGGCATCATTGAAATCAATGTGTTTGGCATCAAGCAGGGATCAGAGAACACCGAGATGCTTGTCAAGATTGCCAAGGCCACTCCCTACTTTATGATCGTAACGTCCATTGCTGGACCGATTTTGGAAGAAATTATTTTCCGTAAGATTATTTTTGGCAGTCTGTATAGACGGTTTAACTTTGTGATTGCTGCTATCATTAGCTCCCTAATTTTCGCAGCCGTTCACTTCGACTTTACCCACCTGCTCGTTTATACAGCCATGGGCTTTGTCTTTGCTTTTTTGTATGTAAAAACAAAACGGTTGCTTGTTCCCATTGTCGCCCATGTCTCCATGAATACACTCGTGATGCTTGTGCAGGTGATATTCGCTGACAAGATCAATGACTTACAGGATAAGGCCGAGAAAATGCAGATGATTATTGGGGGACTTTTCTAATGAGAACATCACCATTTTTTATGAGCGGGTTATACACGGTTATGGGTGTCCTATTCACCTGGCTCGCCATCCACTATTCGACGGAATACGGCGTCACCGGAATCTGGACACTCATTACCATGCTCGTGGCCACATTTGATTTCGCCAACGCGATCAAATACTACCGGCTGCACCGTCACATAAAAAAATACAAGAAGTAAAAAGAAATCCGGCTGGACGTTCATTTCTCAGCCGGATTTTTTTATCTTCATGTTCCGCAAAACGTTTGGTAACTCATGGCCTCGGATGGAGGCGGCGGTGCACTGTATTCCTCCTGCTCTTTCGAATAAGCATACGGATCTTTCAGTACAGATACTAATTTCTCCATTACACTCAGATTTCCTTCTTCTGCCGCTTTAAGCGCCTCTTCCACCCTATGATTTCGTGGAATGATGGCAGGGTTGTGCTTGCACATCAGGTCTTTCGATTCTTTTTGGGATTCCGGCTGCCTTTTACGCCGCTCCTGCCAGCGCTTCTCCCATTCCTGAAAGTCCTGGTACACAAACAGAGAGAACTTTCGGTCATCAAGAGTAAGGGCGCGGAATGTGTTCGTATAATCCGCCTTCTCTTTGTGCATGATTTTCAGCAGATCGAGAATCAAAGCTTCATCCGCTTCCTCTTCATTAAACAAACCAAGCTTGCACCTCATCCCCTTCACCCAAGCGGTATTAAACGCGAGAGGATATTCCGAAAGCACGTCCTGTGCCAGCTGAATCGCCTTCTCCGGGTTGTCGTGGAACAACGGCAAAAGAGCTTCCGCAAAGCGGGTAATGTTCCAACCGGCGATCGGCGGCTGATTGCCGTACGCGTAGCGGCCCTGCACATCGATTGAACTGAAGACGGTTGCCGGATTATACGTATCCATAAACGCGCATGGGCCGTAATCAATCGTCTCCCCGCTGATCGTCATGTTATCGGTATTCATCACCCCGTGTATAAATCCGATCATCTGCCATTTGGCGATGAGTGCCGCCTGGCGCTTCTGCACTTCACGAAGCAGAGACACATACGGATTTTTATCTTTTTTGATTTCCGGATAGTGCCGTTCAATCGCATAATCGGCCAGCGCTTTCAAATCTTCCTTTTCGGCAAAATTCGCACCGTATTCGAACGTTCCTACCCGAAGATGAGATGCTGCTACGCGGGTCATAATCGCTCCGGTCAATTGGCTTTCACGGTAAATCGGCTCTCCCGTCGTAACAACCGCCAAACTGCGGGTCGTCGGGATGCCAAGCCCGTGCATCGCTTCCGAAATGATATATTCACGAAGCATCGGCCCAAGCGCGGCCCGTCCATCGCCTCCCCGGGAGTAGGGCGTCCGTCCGGAACCCTTCAGCTGGATATCATATCGCTTCCCGTCTGGCGTCATTTGTTCTCCGATCAGGAGAGCCCGTCCGTCCCCAAGCATCGTAAAATTCCCAAACTGATGCCCGGCATAAGCTTGAGCCAGCGGCACTGATCCTTCTGGAACCTCATTTCCGGCAAATACCTCAACCCCTTCCTCGCCCTCAAGCACCTTGACGTTTAAACCGAGAGACTCCGCCAGCGAGTGGTTCAAAACAACCATCTCAGGTGAATCCACCGGTTTTACCTTGATGATGGAGAAAAATGCTTTCGGCAATTCAGCGTAAGTATTTTCCAACTTCCACCCGACTGCATTTACTTTTTCTTGTGTCATCCTATCTCCTTCTCTTCTTCTGGTTTATTTTTCATTATTCGTAAATTCGCTCTGGGTGTCCATAAATAAGGGTTATTTTCTAAGTATTCCCTTTTCGGCCATGATCGACACGTTCACTTCTCTATCCTATTTTACAGCGAGGAGTTTTGGGTTGGTAAAATGCCCCCATGCGGTTGATTGAAGTGCAAGGTGCGAGACTCCTCGAAAATGAACATCACATTTTCTTCGTGCGATGGATCGCTGCCGAGGCGTTCCTTGTCCAGTGGGAAAAGCGGGACAGATGAGACCAAGGAGGCGCTCGCGCCGTTACCGCATGAGCTTGCGACGAGAAAGTAGGCGTTTACGCCGGTAAAGTAGGCGTTTACGCCGGTAAGGCTCAGCGCCCGCCCACGGAAAGCGAGCAGCCTGAAACGCAAATCAACTACCCTCAAAGGCACCAATGATCACCAAAATAAAAAAACACATCCCTTAATCGAGATGTGTTTCCTTCAGCTCCAAATCAAGTCTGGCTTCTTCTTCCGCTCTCAGCCGCTTCTTGTAGGCATTGGCTGAGATCATGATGCTGATTTCGTACAGAATGATCAGTGGAACGGTAATGGTTAAATGTGAAATCAATTCAGGCGGGCTGATGATCCCGGCAATAACAAGAATGCCGAAATACGAAAACTTCCTGATCTTCCTCAGGAACTGTGGGGTGATCAGACCGAGCCTCGTCAGGAACATGATGAGGACCGGGAACTGAAACAGCAGCCCGAATGGCAGGATAAGCCCAAATAAAAAAGAAAAGTATTCGTTGATCCCGTACTCCCCTTCGACGTTCAGGGAATCGGCAATGTTCGCCATGAAGTGAACCACCATCGGGAAAAGAATGAAATAGGCAAAAGACAGGCCGGCCGCGAACAATAGGAACGAAATAGGAATGTACGAGAGCGTGACCTTTCTTTCATTCTCAAATAGACCCGGGCTAATGAAGGCCCAGATTTGGTAGAGCCCTACCGGAAGTGTGAGCAGAAGTGCAATGATAAATGAAAAATCAAAATACACTTTCAGCGGGTCCGTTAGATTGAAGGCGTTCATTTGAATGTCTTGTGCCACAGGATCACTTTGCAAGTATACAATGACGGGTTTGGCAAAAAAGAGACCTACAACCATAAAGATAAAAAAGAAAGCCGCCGTGATGATGATGCGGTTTCTTAATTCTCCCAGATGATCATAGACCGACATGTTTTTTTCTGTCATGATGTTCATCCTAACTGCTACTTCTGTTCGTGCGTTTTAGAAGACTCTTTCTCTTTCTTATCATCATCGTCCATGAGCCCTTGTGTGGCATTCTTGAACTCTCTTAGCGTTCTTCCTGCTGCACGTCCGAGTTCCGGAAGCTTTTTCGGTCCAAACATGACTAATGCTGCCGCTGCAATCACAATTGCACTGCCTGTTCCAATCATCCCAGTTCCTCCTTCAAGTAATTTGAACTTCTATATTTCATCTGACGGATAATGCTTCATAAAATAAATCAATGACTGTAATTCCACAGCCAGGTCAATATGGTGCACCCTGATTTCAGGAGGCAAGGTCAGGCGCGCCGGCGTGAAGTTTAACAGGCCTTTAATCCCCGCGTCAGCCAGCTTGTCCGCCGTATGCTGTGCAACACCGACCGGTACGGTCAAAATGGCCACCTCCACATCACTTTCCCGGAGCTCATCGACCATATTGTCGATCGAATGAACCGGAACTCCCGCTACTTCCTTACCAACCTTGTCCGGATCCACGTCAAATGCGACCTGGATGACCGTATTGTTGTTTTTAATAAAGTTATAGTGAAGGAAAGCGGTGCCTAAATTTCCGACGCCAATCAAGGCAACCTTCGTCACTTCGTCCTGATTAAGCGTTTTCCGGAAAAAGGATAACAGGTAGTTTACATTATAGCCATATCCCTTTTTTCCAAGTGCGCCAAAATAGGAGAAATCCCTTCGGATGGTTGCTGAATCTACTTTTACTGCTTCGCTGAGCTCTGCCGAGGATACACGCTGCTTTCCGGAAATGGAAAGGTTCTTTAAAAAGCGGTAATACAGCGGCAGTCTCTTCGCGGTTGCTTGCGGTATCTTTATCTGTTCTTGAGTCATTTTGTAGCCTCCACAATTCAGAAAGCTTATCTATAGTTTATCATATTTTTTACTTGGAACGTTGAAAATCCCCGTTTTTTCCCCCGGTTTTACTCTGAAGATAAGTCGGTCCAATGACCATTCCTTTATCAACCGCCTTGCACATATCATAAACGGTCAGCGCAGCAGCACTTGCCGCCGTCAAGGCTTCCATTTCAACCCCGGTATTGCCCTTTGTTTTCACCGCTGCTTCAATATGCAGCCGGTATCCCTCGTCCTCTTTTTCCCACTGAAAGGAAATATCCACACCCGTAAGAGCGAGCGGATGGCACATCGGAATCCAGTCGGAGGTTTTTTTGGCCGCCATGATGCCGGCCACCTGTGCCACAGCGAGCACATCTCCTTTTTTGAAGGAACCTTCGGTGATCTTTGTGTAAATTTCCGGATTCACAAAAATGGAGCTGTGGGCCACAGCGGTGCGGACCGTCACATCCTTGTCCGAAATATCCACCATTTTTGCTCGTCCCTGTTCGTTAAAATGCGTAAAAGATCCCATATCCTACTCCTTCTTCCTAAAATATACACGATCTTACTATAGAATGGCAGTTGCTTCTTCTCTCAATATATAACAATATGTTGAACATTGATTAGTTGCCCGGCTTTGCTTTTGTAGGCTACACTAAGAGTAGACAGATTACAGCAAAACAGACGTAACCCCGTGCATTTTTTGTCGTTTGCACCCCGTCTGTTTCCTGATGTTTTGTTGACAGGAATTTGAGGTGACGTACAGTGATTATTTTGCAAGTGAATGACTTAACAAAATCGTTTGGGGCTGACCCTATTTTATCGAATATTAAGCTCGAAGTCCAAACACGCGACAGAATCGCGCTTGTTGGAAGAAACGGAGCGGGCAAATCCACGCTGTTGAAGATCATAACGGGCGACCTGTCCTATGACTCCGGACAGCTCATTATGCCAAAAGGCGTCAAGGTGGGCTATCTCGCACAGGACACGGGCCTTGAATCAAGCCTCTCCATCTGGGACGAGATGCTGAGTGTGTTTGAACCGCTTCGTAAAATGGAAAGACAGCTGCGCAGCATGGAAAGCCGCATGGGCGACTCTGCGCTGATTGAAGACGAAAACAGCTATAACAAGCTGTTAAAAGAATACGACGAGCTGCAAATTACGTTTAAGGAAGCAGGCGGCTATCAGTACGAAGCGGAAATCCGCACTGTACTCCACGGGTTTCAGTTCGCAGACTTTGACCCTGCAACACCTGTCGCAACCTTAAGCGGCGGACAGAAAACACGGCTGGCCCTGGCCAAGCTGCTCCTGACCAAGCCGGACCTTTTGATCCTTGATGAGCCGACCAACCATCTGGACATCGAGACGCTTTCCTGGCTGGAGCAATACCTGCAGTCCTATCCGGGCGCCATTCTGCTCGTATCCCATGACCGTTATTTCCTGGACAAAATCGTAACGACGGTCTATGAAATTACCCGGCATCGCTCCTTCAAATACAAAGGAAACTACACGCAGTTTCTGGAGCAGAAGGCCGAGCGGCTCGCGCTCGACATGAAGGCGTACGAAAAGCAGCAGGACGAAATTGCCAAGCTGCAGGACTTTGTCCAGAAAAACCTGGTCCGTGCCTCCACCACCAAACGTGCGCAGAGCCGAAGAAAACAGCTCGAGCGTATGGAAGTGATGGACAAGCCGCTCGGTGATGAGAAGTCGGCTTCCTTCATGTTTGATATTGAGCGGCAGAGCGGGAATGACGTGCTGAAGCTTGAACATGTGGCCACCGGCTATGAGGACGGGGTGCCGCTCATTACGAACATCAATTACGATGTATCCCGTCAGGATGCGGTAGCGCTTGTCGGGCCGAACGGTATCGGCAAGTCCACCCTGCTGAAGGCCGTTTTAAAACAGCTGCCACTCCTTGACGGCACCATCCGGTACGGAGCCAATGTGAAGATTGGCCATTACGAGCAGGAGCAGGCCAACCTGAACTCCAGGAAAACCCTGCTGAACGAGCTGTGGGATGAATATCCGGACAAAACGGAAAAAGAGATTCGCACCGTTCTCGGAAACTTCCTGTTCAGCGGTGACGATGTACTAAAGCTTGTCAACGAGCTGAGCGGCGGCCAAAAAGCACGGCTCGCTCTCGCTAAGCTGATGATGCAAAAAGCGAATCTGCTTCTTCTGGACGAGCCGACGAACCACCTGGACCTCGACAGTAAGGAAGTCCTCGAGCAGGCATTGATCAATTATCCGGGAACGATCGTCTTTGTTTCCCATGACCGTTACTTTATCAACAGGATCGCAACAAAGGTCGCCGAACTGTCGCGCACCCAAATCACAAACTATCTCGGTGACTACGATTATTATGTGGATAAGAAAACAGAAACGAGAGAACGGGAAGAATACCTGAAAAAAAGCCAGGAACCCTCTGCCCCTTCCGCCAAAAAAGATGAACCACCCATCGGCAGCTACCGTCAGGATAAAGCGGCGAAACGGGAAGACCGGAAGCGCCTAAGAAGGATTGAAGAAATTGAAGGCCTTCTTGAAACCCTTGAAGCACGCCAGGCCGAGCATGAAGAAGCCTTGTGCGATCCTGAGATCTTTCAGGACTATGAAAAAACCCAGGTGCACAATGAGCAGATCGAGGCACTGAGCGCCGAGATGGAACAGCTGATGGAAGAATGGGAACAACTTCAGGAAGAGAATTAAAACAATGGCCCCGTGCCATTGTTTTATTTTTTAAACAATTCACAGTATCCACATACTTATACACATAAAAACAGGAGAAAAATCCTCAATTCACACACTTATGCACATTATCCACAGGTCGATCGATAGTTATCCACAGTATTTTGTACACAGCTGGAATTCGCGGTTTTTCTGCTTTCATTTTATTTACACACAAATTCGTCTGACCTGTGGATAAGTTTGTCCACATCCACAATGAGGAGCAAAGAACAAAAAAATCCCTTCTTACCTGTTGATAAGAAGGGATTTTCTCGATTTATTGAGCTTCCAGATCCAGGCCCGGCACGCCATTGAGCGCCCAGTCGGCTCTTTTGCCTTTTTGATAAGCTACACTGCCCGCAGCACCAATCATCGCTGCGTTATCTGTGCATAAGTAAAGCGGCGGAACGACAAGCTCCTGTGGAAGATCCGAGAAACGCTCTTCCAGCGCCTTGCGCAGTCCCTGGTTCGCCGCTACACCACCAGCCAGCAACACTTGCTTGACGTCATATTCCCGTGCGGCACGTGCGGTTTTTTCCACAAGCACTTCGACGACGGAAGCCTGGAAACTTGCGGCCAGGTCTTCTGGTCGGATGGTTTCTCCGCGCTGGGCGGCATTATGAACGGTATTGATCACAGCCGATTTAAGTCCGCTGAAACTGAAGTCATACGAATCCGGCTCAAGCCAGGCCCGAGGAAGCTTCAGCACCGGTTCCCCGCTTTGTGCGAGCTTATCGATGTGCGGCCCTCCTGGATACGGAAGGTTGAGCGTACGAGCTACTTTGTCATAGGCTTCTCCCGCTGCGTCGTCCCGCGTCTCGCCAATCACCTCAAATGATCCGTGCTCTTTCATCAGAACAAGCTCGGTATGCCCTCCTGAAACTACAAGGGCCAAGAGTGGAAACTTCATTTCAGTGATCAGGCGGTTGGCATAGATATGACCCGCAATATGATGCACCGGCACCAGCGGCAGACCATGAGCAAACGCCAGCGCCTTAGCTGCGTTCACTCCGATCAAAAGCGCTCCGACAAGCCCCGGACCTTCCGTTACCGCCACAGCGGTCACATCGTCCATCGTCAGCCCTGCCTGCTGTAGTGCTTCCTCCGTCACGACCGTCATCTGTTCCACATGATGGCGTGAAGCTATTTCCGGAACCACCCCGCCGAACCGCTTATGGCTTTCAATCTGTGAAGCCACCACGTTTGCGAGAATTTCCGTCCCGTTTTTGATCAGCGCGACGGCTGTTTCGTCACAGCTCGTTTCAATTGATAATATGATTTCATCTAGTTTCATTAAAGCATCACCCACATGACTAACGCGTCTTCCCCGTTGTCGCTGTAATAATTTTTTCGAATACCGCCATCCTGGAAACCCAGCTTGCGGTATAAATTCTGTGCCACATAATTGGTCACTCTTACCTCAAGGCTCAGCCTTGCTGCACCATAACTTCCGGCCAGATGCATCGCCTGGCGCATGATCGCTTCCCCGAGCTTTCTGCCCCGGTATTCGGGACGGATCGCCACATTGGTGATATGCGCATCATCAATGATCACCCAGACACCGCAGTAACCAACCGTCCTGCGGTCTGCCTCGATCAAAAGATAGTAGGCAAATTGATTATGCACAATCTCGTTGTAAAACGCCTCCTGCGTCCAGGGCAACGTAAAGGAAGCATGTTCAATCTCTATAATGTCCTGAAGATCATGAACCGTCGCCAACCTGTATGTGAACGTCTCCTCCATGTTTCGCACCTACTTTTTCTGAGCTGCCAGCCAATTGGCTTCCGCTTCTGCAAGCTGAAGGTAACTCGGCACAAAATGATGAACCGGTTCCGGCTCACGTTCCATACCGATTCTACCCAATTCGGACGGGCGTGGATTGTGATCCGCAGCGCTTCCAAATACCGCCTGATCGCTAAGCTCCTCGGAAATCCGTTCCTTGTGCAGATCAAGGTCATTCCCTAGAAACAGAACCGGCTGATCCAGCTTTTTCAGCTCGTTTAACCAGTTCTCCCGCAACACCAGACGATCCTCTTTTACCGTTTGGAACTGTCCGTCTTTTTTGCCATACAGCCCTGTATACAGCTGGGTGCGTCTGGCATCAAACAGCGGACAGACATACCCGCCAAAATACTTGCCGTTTTGCGCGACCACTTCCAGGCTTGAGACCCCGACTAGTTCTTTTTTCAGCGTCCAGGCCATCGTTTTGGCGATGGTTACCCCGATTCTTACACCGGTATAGGAGCCCGGACCTTTCGCCGTAATTATCCGGTCCAGCTCGGCCGGCTTTACGTTGGCTTCTTTCATGACGTCATGAATCGCCGGCATCACCCGAACAGAATGATTTTTTTTTAAATTAGTAATATATTCACCGATCACTTTTTCGCCATCCAGCACCGCAATTCCCATTACGAGGTTGGAGGTGTCGATCGCCAGAGCTTTCATTTTTCTAACTCCTTACATACCTTAATAAACCGTTCACCGTCAGGAGTAAACTTTAATTCCCTTGTCTCATCTCCCGTACGCCGGATATCAATAGTTAATCGTTCTTCCGGAAGACGGTCGGCAATGAACTGTGCCCACTCGACCACCGTTACTCCTTCGCCTTCAAAATACTCCTCAAATCCGAGATCCTCGTCACTGTCTTCCAGCCGGTACACATCCATATGATAAAAAGGCACGCGCCCATTGTATTCTTTAATGATCGTGAAGGTTGGCGAATTGACGACCCGTTTAACTCCGAGACCCTTGGCCAAACCCTTGGTAAAGGTCGTTTTGCCCGCACCCAAATCTCCTTCGAGTGTCAGAACATCACCGGCCTGAAGCAGGGTTCCGAGCTTTTCCGCCAGTTCCGCCGTCTCTTCAGGAGAGGTTGTACTTATTATTAACTGTTCCATGTGATGCACCTCTATTACGAAAAATGATTGTATCCCGCCTTCAATAGTGGTTCCACGTGTGATCCCTTTTTAAGCCGCACACCGGGCTCCCCGCTGGAAACCTCGCCGATGACGGTTAACGTATATCCCGCCTTCTTACAAGCAGCTTCTGCCTGTGCAAAGTCGTCTGGCGACATCGTCCCAATCAGCTTATAGTCCTCTCCGCCGAAAAAGATCCATTGATCCTGTTGATCCTCGGGGTACATCTGGAGAACCGGACTCCTGGGAAGCTTGTCATGAAAGAGGGTAAGAACTGCACCGCTCGCTTCGGCAATCTCATTCGCCTCGCTTGCCACACCGTCACTAATGTCATTCAGCGACACCCGTTTGTCGGAGGCAGCCAAAATCCGTCCCTGCCCTACATGCGGCTCGGGAAACTGGTGCGCTTTTACGAGTTGTTTTTCTTCCGCGGTAAAGGGACCTGTTAACGACCGTTTCAGCAACAGATCCAGGCCGCCTGCCGAATCACCGACTGGCCCGGATAAAAACACCACGTCACCCGGCTTGGCATTGCTTCTCAGCAGTTTTCTGCCCGGCTCCACTTGTCCCATGACGGTAACCGACAAAACAAGCGGCCCTTTGGTCGAAACCGTGTCCCCGCCAATCAGGTCCATATCGTAGGCTTCTGCTAAGTCAGCCATCCCTTTATAAACCTGAGAAAGGTCCTCTTCCTCCCAGCTAGACGGAATCGCAATGGAAACCAGATAGTAGAGCGGAACACCGCCCATGGCCGCAATATCACTGATGTTGGCAGCCAGTGACTTATAGCCCACATGATAAGGGGTCATCGTCTCACTGGTGAAATGGATACCCTCCACCATCGTGTCCAGGCATACAATCTGATCCCAGGATGAACCTTGAACAAGGGCCGCATCATCGCCGATTCCCTGTATGACAGACGACTGGCGGTGGCCAGCCGGACTGATTGTTTTAATCCACTCAAACTCATCCCGCATCGTATGTACCTTTCCTTTGCGAATTTGATTTGAACTTTTTTAACTTATGAAAAAACCCTAGGCATCTGAGATCCTAAGGGTTATGTGTCTTTTATTAGTTTATCTTATTTCACTGAAAAAACCTATTTTTACATAAAAAAACACGAAACAAATTGTTTCGTTTACGTTTAAAAGATGGCGGACCCGACCGGGATCGAACCGGCGATCTCCTGCGTGACAGGCAGGCATGTTAACCGCTACACCACGAGTCCATTGGCTATATTTCTTGACTGTGATGCCAGAAATTAAAATTGGTTGCGGGGACAGGATTTGAACCTGCGACCTTTGGGTTATGAGCCCAACGAGCTACCAGACTGCTCCACCCCGCGATGATTTAAATGCTTACTGATGATGTTACTCACCGTAGCTTAATTTGGTAAATATTTTGTATGTCTGAGTCGACAATAATAAATATATCATGGAATTTGTTTTTATGCAACCCTTTTTTTTAGGAAGTTGCACGCCAACGTAATCGCTGGCGCACAACTGATTCTTATTATGCCACTTTCTTCTCATCTTTATTCTTTTTATGAAGCCCTTTGCCATAATAAAAGGCTACAAGTCCAAGGATCCAAAGTGGTCCGACAATGAGCGCAATACGTGTATCTTTGAAATATCCCATGATTCCAATCACCATCAGCAAGAATGCTAAAGCAATATACGAACCGTACGGCCAGAATGGCGTCTTGAACTTCAAATCCTTAAGGTCGTCCGCTGACAAAGACCTTCTGAACTTCATTTGGGAAAGGAGAATGGTTCCCCATGTCCAAATTGCACCAAATGTAGAGATACTTGTGATCCATACAAATACAGCTGAACCAGGGAACAAGTAGTTAAGCACTACCCCAATGAGCAAAGCCCCTGCGGAAAGCAAAATGGCCTTTGATGGAACACCTTTGGAGCTGATCTTTTTCAGCCCTTTAGGTGCCTGCTCCTGCTGTGCCAGGTTAAACAGCATGCGTCCCGTACTGAAAATACCGCTGTTACAGCTGGAGAGGGCGGCTGTTAACACTACAAAGTTGATAATACCTGCTGCTTGAGCGATGCCAATTTTCTCAAATGTAAGCACAAACGGGCTTCCTGTTGTCCCAATTTCATTCCATGGATAAATGGACATGATGACAAACAAAGCACCGACGTAGAATAATAAAATTCTCCAGAACACGGTGTTAATGGCCCGTGCCAATACCTTTTTCGGATTCTTGACTTCCCCGGCAGTTACACCGATCATCTCAATTCCCAGGAAGGCGAACATGACCATTTGCATGGACATCAAGATACCTTTAAAGCCGTTTGGCGCAAAACCTCCATGTGACCAGAGGTTGCTGATTCCAGTCGCAATTCCATGATTTCCAAATCCAAAGAAAATAATACCCAAACCAGAAATAATCAATGCGATAATGGCAACAATCTTAATCATGGCAAACCAGAATTCAAATTCACCATATGCTTTGGCGGTAATTAAGTTTACCGAAGCCATAATAACGAGGGCTGCAAGCGCCCAGATCCAATTCGGAACGTTCGGGAACCACTTCTCCATATAGATCCCCACAGCCGTAATCTCGGCCATACAGGTAACGACCCATAGAAACCAGTAATTCCACCCGGTGATATAGCCGGAGAGCGGTCCCAGATGATCCTTCGCATATCGGCTGAAAGAACCGGCAACCGGATTATGAATCGCCATCTCCCCAAGTGCACGCATAATAAGAAACATAACAGCTCCTGCAATGGTATAGGCTACAAGAATGGCCGGACCAGCGAGCTTAATCGCACTGGCTGAACCCAAAAATAACCCGACACCAATTGCAGCGCCCAGTGACATTAGCGTAATATGTCTTGATTCCAATCCACGATGAAGTTCCTCTTGTTGCTTCATTTCATGTTGTCCTCCCTGATGTCTGATTAAAGCGCTTTCATGCTTATTCTATCATATAGTATGTAATTCGACAAACTCATTCATTTAATGAGGATATAGCCCTATCCCTTGATAAATAAGGGTTTCTTTCGCCTCCACCTCTATGATTATACAGCTTATTAACCAAAAAGAAAATTGGATACATACAGGAGACGATGGGGCAACTTTGCCTCCCTTTTTAGTGGGTTTTTAAAAAATAAGGAGACTAATTAGGGGGTTTTTGAATAGTAAGGGACTAATTAGGAGCTTTTTTATTAAGTTTGTGGTCCGTTTACTCTCTTTGGAGAAGATACTTGGAAAGAAAAAGGACTTATTTAGGGATTTTCGGTGTGGGCGAAGCTGGGATGAGGCCTGTTTGTTCCCCTCGTGGCGGCGTTACTTGCGGTTCGACATGATTTAGTTGCGGGTTGGCCTCTCTTACTTGCGCTTCGACATGATTTAGTTGCGGTGATCGGGAATTTAGTTGCGGTTCGACACGATTTACTTGCATATCACGTCATTTTCATCTTTCGACAAAACAAAAAAGCACCGCTGATTTCTCAGCAGTGCTTTCATTTGCCCGGCAACGTCCTACTCTAACAGGGGGAAGCCCCCAACTACCATCGGCGCTGAAGAGCTTAACTTCCGTGTTCGGTATGGGAACGGGTGTGACCTCTTCGCTATTGCCACCAGACATATGTTTTTGAGGCATATTCCCTCAAAACTAGATAACTTCATCCAAACTTACTGATTTAATTAAGGATAAGCCCTCGACCGATTAGTATCTGTCAGCTCCACGTGTCACCACGCTTCCACACCAGACCTATCAACCTCATCATCTCTAAGGGGTCTTACTCACTTGACGTGATGGGAAATCTCATCTTGAGGGGGGCTTCATGCTTAGATGCTTTCAGCACTTATCCCGTCCACACGTAGCTACCCAGCTATGCCCCTGGCGGAACAACTGGTACACCAGCGGTGTGTCCATCCCGGTCCTCTCGTACTAAGGACAGCTCCTCTCAAATTTCCTGCGCCCGCGACGGATAGGGACCGAACTGTCTCACGACGTTCTGAACCCAGCTCGCGTACCGCTTTAATGGGCGAACAGCCCAACCCTTGGGACCTACTTCAGCCCCAGGATGCGATGAGCCGACATCGAGGTGCCAAACCTCCCCGTCGATGTGGACTCTTGGGGGAGATAAGCCTGTTATCCCCAGGGTAGCTTTTATCCGTTGAGCGATGGCCCTTCCATGCGGAACCACCGGATCACTAAGCCCGACTTTCGTCCCTGCTCGACTTGTAGGTCTCGCAGTCAAGCTCCCTTGTGCCTTTACACTCTGCGAATGATTTCCAACCATTCTGAGGGAACCTTTGGGCGCCTCCGTTACGATTTAGGAGGCGACCGCCCCAGTCAAACTGCCCACCTGACACTGTCTCCGAACCGGATCACGGTTCCAGGTTAGAATTTCAATACAGTCAGGGTAGTATCCCACCGACGCCTCCATCGAAGCTGGCGCTCCGACTTCTCAGGCTCCTACCTATCCTGTACAAACTGTACCAAAATCCAATATCAAGCTGCAGTAAAGCTCCATGGGGTCTTTCCGTCCTGTCGCGGGTAACCTGCATCTTCACAGGTACTATAATTTCACCGGGTCTCTCGTTGAGACAGTATCCAAATCGTTACACCTTTCGTGCGGGTCGGAACTTACCCGACAAGGAATTTCGCTACCTTAGGACCGTTATAGTTACGGCCGCCGTTTACTGGGGCTTCAATTCAGAGCTTCTCCCCTAAGGGATAACCCCTCCTCTTAACCTTCCAGCACCGGGCAGGTGTCAGCCCCTATACTTCGCCTTGCGGCTTCGCAGAGACCTGTGTTTTTGCTAAACAGTCGCTTGGATCTATTCACTGCGGCTCTCTCGGGCGATAAACCCTACCAGAGCACCCCTTCTCCCGAAGTTACGGGGTCATTTTGCCGAGTTCCTTAACGAGAGTTCTCCCGATCATCTTAGGATTCTCTCCTCGCCTACCTGTGTCGGTTTGCGGTACGGGCACCTCTTTCCTCACTAGAGGCTTTTCTTGGCAGTGTAGGATCAGGGACTTCGGTACTGTAATTTCCCTCGCCGTCACAGCTCAGCCTTCACGATTGCGGGATTTGCCTCACAATCAGCCTAACTGCTTAGACGCGCATTTCCATTCGCGCGCTCTCCCTACCTTCCTGCGTCCCCCCGTCGTTCAAACGGAAAGGAGGTGGTACAGGAATTTCAACCTGTTGGCCATCGCCTACGCCTTTCGGCCTCGGCTTAGGTCCCGACTAACCCTGAGCGGACGAGCCTTCCTCAGGAAACCTTAGGCTTTCGATGGACAAGATTCTCACTTGTCTTTCGCTACTCATACCGGCATTCTCACTTCAAAGCGCTCCACCAGTCCTTCCGGTCTGACTTCACCGCACTTCGAACGCTCCCCTACCACTGTACCTGACGGTACAATCCATAGCTTCGGTGATACGTTTAGCCCCGGTACATTTTCGGCGCAGAGTCACTCGACCAGTGAGCTATTACGCACTCTTTAAATGGTGGCTGCTTCTAAGCCAACATCCTGGTTGTCTGGGCAACTCCACATCCTTTCCCACTTAACGTATACTTTGGGACCTTAGCTGATGGTCTGGGCTGTTTCCCTCTTGACTACGGATCTTATCACTCGCAGTCTGACTCCCGCGGATAAGTCTCTGGCATTCGGAGTTTGACTGAATTCGGTAACCCTGTGGGGGCCCCTAGTCCAATCAGTGCTCTACCTCCAGGACTCTAGCCGCGAGGCTAGCCCTAAAGCTATTTCGGGGAGAACCAGCTATCTCCGTGTTCGATTGGCATTTCACCCCTACCCACACCTCATCCCCGCACTTTTCAACGTGCGTGGGTTCGGGCCTCCATTCAGTGTTACCTGAACTTCACCCTGGACATGGGTAGATCACACGGTTTCGGGTCTACGACAACGTACTATGGCGCCCTATTCAGACTCGCTTTCGCTGCGGCTCCGCCTTCTCGGCTTAACCTTGCACGTTATCGTAACTCGCCGGTTCATTCTACAAAAGGCACGCTGTCACCCGTTAATGGGCTCCAACTACTTGTAGGCACACGGTTTCAGGATCTCTTTCACTCCCCTTCCGGGGTGCTTTTCACCTTTCCCTCACGGTACTGGTTCACTATCGGTCACTAGGGAGTATTTAGCCTTGGGAGATGGTCCTCCCGGATTCCGACGGGGTTTCACGTGTCCCGCCGTACTCAGGATCCACTCAGGAGGGAACGAAGTTTCAACTACAGGGCTGTTACCTTCTTTGGCCGGCCTTTCCAGACCGCTTCATCTACCCCGTTCCTTTGTAACTCCATGTAGAGTGTCCTACAACCCCAGAGGGCAAGCCCTCTGGTTTGGGCTGTTTCCGTTTCGCTCGCCGCTACTCAGGAAATCGCATTTGCTTTCTCTTCCTCCGGGTACTTAGATGTTTCAGTTCCCCGGGTCTGCCTTCTCATATCCTATGTATTCAGATATGGATACCATCCCATTACGGATGGTGGGTTCCCCCATTCGGAAATCCCCGGATCAACGCTTACTTACAGCTCCCCGAGGCATATCGGTGTTCGTCCCGTCCTTCTTCGGCTCCTAGTGCCAAGGCATCCACCGTGCGCCCTTTCTAGCTTAACCTTTAACACGATCGTAAGATCGTTAAAAATAGTACTAAATCAGCGCACAACTAATGAATTAGTTGGCTTGTTTGGATGTTTCGTTATCTAGTTTTCAAGGAACATGGCCACAACAAATGTGTAACCTTATTATGAATTGAAAGAAACGATGTTCTTTCAAAACCAAACAAAAGCTCAGAGTAAGATTCATGAGGCACCTGAGTGCTCATGTCTCCATAGAAAGGAGGTGATCCAGCCGCACCTTCCGATACGGCTACCTTGTTACGACTTCACCCCAATCATCTGTCCCACCTTCGGCGGCTGGCTCCAAAAGGTTACCCCACCGACTTCGGGTGTTACAAACTCTCGTGGTGTGACGGGCGGTGTGTACAAGGCCCGGGAACGTATTCACCGCGGCATGCTGATCCGCGATTACTAGCAATTCCGGCTTCATGTAGGCGAGTTGCAGCCTACAATCCGAACTGAGAGTGGCTTTTTGGGATTGGCTCGGCCTCGCGGCTTCGCAACCCTTTGTACCACCCATTGTAGCACGTGTGTAGCCCAGGTCATAAGGGGCATGATGATTTGACGTCATCCCCACCTTCCTCCGGTTTGTCACCGGCAGTCACCTTAGAGTGCCCAACTGAATGCTGGCAACTAAGGTCAAGGGTTGCGCTCGTTGCGGGACTTAACCCAACATCTCACGACACGAGCTGACGACAACCATGCACCACCTGTCACTCTGTCCCCCGAAGGGGAAAGCTTGATCTCTCAAGTGGTCAGAGGATGTCAAGACCTGGTAAGGTTCTTCGCGTTGCTTCGAATTAAACCACATGCTCCACTGCTTGTGCGGGCCCCCGTCAATTCCTTTGAGTTTCAGCCTTGCGGCCGTACTCCCCAGGCGGAGTGCTTAATGTGTTAACGTCAGCACTGAGGGTGGAACCCCCCAACACCTAGCACTCATCGTTTACGGCGTGGACTACCAGGGTATCTAATCCTGTTTGCTCCCCACGCTTTCGCGCCTCAGCGTCAGTTACAGGCCAAAAAGCCGCCTTCGCCACTGGTGTTCCTCCACATCTCTACGCATTTCACCGCTACACGTGGAATTCCACTTTTCTCTCCTGCACTCAAGTCTCCCAGTTTCCAATGACCCTCCACGGTTGAGCCGTGGGCTTTCACATCAGACTTAAAAGACCGCCTGCGCGCGCTTTACGCCCAATAATTCCGGATAACGCTTGCCACCTACGTATTACCGCGGCTGCTGGCACGTAGTTAGCCGTGGCTTTCTGGTCAGGTACCGTCAAGGTACCGGCAGTTACTCCGGTACTTGTTCTTCTCTGACAACAGAGCTTTACGACCCGAAGGCCTTCATCGCTCACGCGGCGTTGCTCGGTCAGACTTTCGTCCATTGCCGAAGATTCCCTACTGCTGCCTCCCGTAGGAGTCTGGGCCGTGTCTCAGTCCCAGTGTGGCCGATCACCCTCTCAGGTCGGCTACGCATCGTCGCCTTGGTGAGCCGTTACCTCACCAACTAGCTAATGCGCCGCGGGCCCATCTGTAAGCGTCAGCCGAAACCGACTTTCAAAAAAGAAGCAGGCGCTTCTCGTTATCATCCGGTATTAGCTCCGGTTTCCCGGAGTTATCCCCGTCTTACAGGCAGGTTACCCACGTGTTACTCACCCGTCCGCCGCTAAATCAGAGGAGCAAGCTCCTCGTCATTCGCTCGACTTGCATGTATTAGGCACGCCGCCAGCGTTCATCCTGAGCCAGGATCAAACTCTCCAATAAAGTGTTTGATATAGCTCTTAAAGTTTAAAAATAAGAAATTGATGGGATTGTAAAATCCCTGACTTACTCTGGCTTTTGTTTGGTTTTCAAAGAACATTTAATCGCTACATCATTTGCGTAGCTTAATTATTATATCCATTGTCAGAGCGAATGTCAAGTGCATTGCCCTTAAAAATGGTGGGCCTAAATGGACTCGAACCATCGACCTCACGCTTATCAGGCGTGCGCTCTAACCAGCTGAGCTATAGGCCCAAAAATAAAATGGAGCGGGTGATGAGAATCGAACTCACGACCAGAGCTTGGAAGGCTCTTGTTTTACCACTAAACTACACCCGCATTGAAAAGATGGTCGGGAAGACAGGATTTGAACCTGCGACCCCCTGGTCCCAAACCAGGTGCTCTACCAAGCTGAGCCACTTCCCGTTATGGCGCGCCCTGAGAGATTCGAACTCCCGACCTTTTGATTCGTAGTCAAACACTCTATCCAGCTGAGCTAAGGGCGCGTATTATTCTTGATGGGTTTTATGTTATATATGAGAAGCTATTGGTGCGGTCGAGAGGACTCGAACCTCCACGGGGTTGCCCCCACTAGCCCCTCAAGCTAGCGCGTCTGCCATTCCGCCACGACCGCAAAGCAGTTAAAGTTATAAGTACATTTTTGAAAAAATGGTGCGGGTGAAGGGACTCGAACCCCCACGCCGTAAAGACACTAGATCCTAAGTCTAGCGCGTCTGCCAATTCCGCCACACCCGCATGATGTGTAAATGGTGAGCCATGAAGGACTCGAACCTTCGACCCTCTGATTAAAAGTCAGATGCTCTACCAACTGAGCTAATGGCTCATGAAGATGGCTGGGCTAGCAGGATTCGAACCTACGAATGACGGAGTCAAAGTCCGTTGCCTTACCACTTGGCTATAGCCCAATAATCATGATGCATTTCTTATTTAAATGTTGGTTTTAAGTAAAATGGCGGGCCCGACCGGGATCGAACCGGCGATCTCCTGCGTGACAGGCAGGCATGTTAACCGCTACACCACGAGCCCATTTTAATAAAACAGCTTGTCCGTTTTTTCTTCCGAAAAATACTTGGTTCTTTTCTTCCGAAATATACTTGGTGACCCGTACGGGATTCGAACCCGTGTTACCGCCGTGAAAGGGCGGTGTCTTAACCGCTTGACCAACGGGCCGATAAAAACTGGCAGAGAAGAAGGGATTCGAACCCTCGCGCCGCGTTAGCGACCTACTCCCTTAGCAGGGGAGCCCCTTGAGCCACTTGGGTACTTCTCTGTATGGCTCCACAGGTAGGACTCGAACCTACGACCGATCGGTTAACAGCCGATAGCTCTACCACTGAGCTACTGTGGAATGTGTTTTTGAGACATTTAAAATCATACTTGTTTTTTCTCAAAAAGTCAACTGTTTTTTTCATTTATTTTGTTTATGTAAACAGCAAGATGTCTTTCAGCGACTTTATTAATCTAACACAGATTTGAACACCTAGTCAACACTTTTCTCATCACTTTTAAAAAACAATTTCCCCCGGCATTTTCCGCACACGTATTTCCTTGTGTCAACCTTGCGCTTCCGCTTGTATTGCTGCTTACAGTCTGTGCATATATAGAGGTATTTATAAGCTTGGGTTGTTCGGGTACCCGGCAGGACTTCACAATATCTCAGACCGCCCACTTTTTTCAGCAGCTGTTTAAATTCATGATCTTTGTGCTGGTAGCCCCTTCCCTCGATATGCAGATGATAATGGCACAGTTCATGCTTAATGATACCCACTAATGCCTGCATCCCAAACTGTGTCATCTGCTTAGGGTTGATCTCTATATCATGGGACCTGAGTAAATACCTGCCGCCGGTTGTCCGTAAACGGCCGTTGAAACGGGCATTATGCCGGAAGGGTTTGTGAAAATAATCATTTGATACCTGCTCCACGAGCAATTGAAGTTCCCTTTGATCCATTTTCTTTCCTATCCTTTCTCCTTCTATAGAACAAAAAGTTGGTCACATCAACAAGCCATGAGACATAGACTAAATCACGCTTAAATACGCGGAGGTTTTGTCTATGCCCACATGGTTTAAGAAACAACTCAGAAAAGCTTATTTTCAAAAAGACCGTTATCAAATCCGTTTATTAAATCAATGCTGGTTTTTTTATAATCAAAAAAATAACAACACCGAAAGTAAAAGTCTTCCCTGACAAACAGAAACTTTTTGATTGGATATTACTGCGCCTCCGGAGGCAGCATGGTAAGAGCCACTCTTCCTTTATTGAGATCCACGCTATCCACCCAAACGGTAACAACCTGCCCAACGCTAACCACATCCATGGGGTGCTTCACAAAGCGCTTGGCCAGCTTGGAGATATGAACAAGGCCGTCCTGTTTCACGCCAATATCCACAAAAGCGCCAAAATCAACGACATTTCGCACCGTTCCTTCCAGCTCCATTCCTTGTTTAAGGTCTTCGAGCTTAAGGACATCGGTTTTCAGCAGGGGCTTTGAAAGCTCTTCCCGCACATCCCGGTTTGGACGAAGCAGTCCGTCCACGATGTCATGAAGAGTGGGCACCCCAATATTGAGTTGCGCCGCCATTGCTTCCACATCGATCAATTTCAGCTTGTCTTTCAGGCTATCTGTGCCGATTTCTGCTACCTCACTGTTCATTTCTTTTAAAAGCAACAGCGTTTCTTTATAGCTCTCCGGGTGAATGGCCGTTTGGTCGAGCGGATTTTTCCCGTCCGGAATTCTTAGAAATCCGATACATTGCTCGTACGTTTTCGCACCGAGGCGCGGAATCTTCTTCAGTTCTTCGCGTTTTTCAAACTTCCCTTTTTCTTCTCTCGCTTTTACAATATTTTGCGCAACGGTCTTGGACAAGCCGGCTACATACTGAAGCAAGGAAGAAGAAGCTGTATTCACGTTGACGCCTACCTGGTTTACTGCGGTTTCCACAACAAAGGTCAGGGATTCGTTCAATCGTTTTTGCGATACATCATGCTGATATTGTCCGACTCCAACCGATTTCGGGTCAATTTTCACCAGTTCAGCCAGCGGATCCTGCAGTCTTCGTACTATGGAAATGGCACTTCGCTCCTCCACCTGAAGGTCAGGAAACTCTTCCCTGGCGATTCCTGAAGCGGAATATACACTGGCTCCTGCTTCATTGACGATAATATAGGAAACCGGCTCCTTTAAACCTTTAATGGTATCGACGATAAATTGTTCGGTTTCCCTGGAAGCTGTTCCGTTTCCAATGGCAATGACATTGATACCGTAAGTATCAATCAGGCCTTTGACGACCGCTTCGGACTTTTGCACTTCCGATCTTGGCGGTGTTGGATAAATGGTCTGAATATGAAGCATTTTCCCCGTTTCATCCACAACACCAAGCTTGCAGCCCGTTCGGTAAGCAGGATCCACCCCTAAAACCATACGGCCTTTTAGCGGAGATTGAAGAAGCAGGTTCCTCAGGTTTTCAGAAAAGATGTGAATGGCCTGTTCCTCACCCTTATCGGTCAGTTCGTTCCGAATGTCTCGTTCGATGGAAGAAGCAATCAGCCTTCGGTAGCTGTCCTCAATCGCCTCTTGTAAATAAGGTGCAGCGGGAGATTCCGATTTCTTGATTACCGTCCGGTTCAGCCGCTGAATAATTTTTTCAGCAGGTGCTTCCACTTCCACCTTCAGAACGTCTTCTTTTTCGCCGCGGTTGATGGCAAGAATACGGTGAGGCACGATTTTGCCAACCGGTTCACTGTACTCATAATACATTTCGTAGACCTTTTTTTCGTCTTCTCCGTTTTTCTTTAAAGACGTTTGCAGCTGTCCTTCCTTAAACGTAAGGTCTCGGATCCACGATCGAATCGCCGCATCGTCTGAAATCTGCTCGGCTAGTATATCCTGCGCACCCGCGAGTGCTTCTTCAGGTGTATGTACCTCTTTTTCCTCGGACAGGAACTCTTTCGCCTTTGCCAGGACATCGCCTTGCCACGGCTGGCTCATGAGCCATTCAGCCAGCGCTTCAAGCCCCTTTTCCTTGGCTACCGTCGCCCGGGTTCTTCGCTTTTGTTTGTATGGGCGATAAAGGTCTTCGATTTCCTGCAGTTTTTTGGCGCTTGATATGGAATCCGCCAGTTCATCGGTCAGCTTTCCCTGCTCTCCAATCAGGCGCAGAACTTCTTCTTTACGTTCCTTTAAATTTTCTGTGTATTGCCAGCTATCCATAATATCTTTAATTTGAACTTCATCCAGGCCGCCTGTCAGCTCCTTACGATACCTGGCAATGAAAGGCACCGTGTTGCCGTCCTTCAATAACTCAATCACGTTTGCCACTTGTTTTTGTTTGATGCCCAATTCTTTCGCAATTTCAGTAAATCCTTGATCCAACTCTATTGTTTTTTCCAATAGAAGTACCCCTTTCGAATCCGTAAAAATTACGGGTATACCCTTTTAGTTTAACACTTTCCCGATGTTTTAACGAAAATTGATCAATGAATCCCATATAAAAAAGCACCCTTTGAAGGGCGCTTGGTCGGATGTAAAACCAAAAAAAAAGCCGAGGCAACCCGGCAGAGAGGTCCATCAAGGCCTCCAATGTGCTTATGCATGCGACACTTTTCCTACGAGGCAGGTAGCGTCATCAATTAATTTTTGAGAAAGAGTTCCGAGGTAAGCAGCCGATTCCCGAGGCGATATCATATTGGTTAGAATGGAACGGCTTTGCGTATGAATTTCCATTCCATCTGAATAAATGATAAATGCGGTCTGATCATCAAACGGAAATTGCTGTACACGGAACTTCTGCGGCTTTCCGGAAAGAAAACCAACCGTCGGAAGAGGGTAAATTAATTTACGGTCTTCCCCCGCCATCATAAAGCGGATATTTCCCACTCCCGCATAGCGGACGATGCGCTGGTTGAAGTCAATTTTAAAAATGGAAAGCACCGCTCCCCTGGTTCCTTTTAGCTCTTCATTGCATACTTGCATGATTTCCTCAACTTCTAATTGATGATTCTTTTCCACAGCGATCACTGCCGCTTGGGAGGCTTTTCTGGCTAAACCTCCGCTCCCCAGCCCGTCAGCTACCGCACAAATAAAATAATCACGGGTTTCCGTGACATAAAAACTGTCTCCACATAATTCATTACCGTTTTTGGGCTTTTGGAAAGAAGAGACGGCGATTTTGTCATAGGAAAAATCCTGGATCATTTCAAAGCCTCCGATGGTTCCACCCGAATCGCTTCACGAAGCTTCTCAAGTGCTCTCCTCTGCAGACGTGAGACATGCATTTGAGAGATATTCAGGCGCTCCCCTGTTTCTTTCTGGCTCAAATTCTCAAAATACGTGCATTTAAGGATTTCCTGCTCTCTTTCAGAAAGAACCGCAAATGCTTTCTGCAGGAGCATTCTCTTGTCGATTTGATCATAGCCGGCATCCTGTGTTCCCACGAGGTCTAACAGGGTTACTGTGCTGCCTTCCTGATCGGCTTCAATGGAACTGTCTACGGATAGGGCCTGGTAACTCTTGCCCATTTCCATCGTTTCCAGAACTTCTTCCTCCGTAACCTCCAGGTAATCAGAAATTTCCTGGATTTTCGGGGAACGCTGAAGCTCATTCGTCAGATCTTCTACAGCTTTTTTTATGCGGGGTCCAAGTTCCTTAATTCGTCTTGGCACATGGACGCTCCACGTTTTATCACGGATAAACCGTTTAATTTCACCTATGATGGTAGGGACCGCAAACGATTCAAACGAACGTCCAAAGTCGGCATCGTACCTTCGCAATGCAGCGAGCAGGCCGATCATTCCCACTTGGACCAAATCGTCATGAATGCTTTTCCCCTTGGAAAATTTTCGCGCTAGTGAGTGAACGAGATCTTCGTACTGTTGTACGAGTTTCGTTTGCAATATTTCATTTTGCGGATCGTTTTGCAGCTCGTGAATCCATTTATAAACTTCTTCTTTATTGTGTAGGTGCTGGTGAGGTCCTGTCGACATTTTCCTCCACCTCATCTCTGTGAAGATACTTCGTCATCATTACGATCACACCCGCTTCACCGCTGATTTCCACTTTGTCCATCAATGACTCAATTAGGAAGAGGCCCAGACCTCCTTCGTTCAATTGTTCTACGGATTTCCCTTCTACAGGTCCGAGTGATTGGTTTACATCATCGTAATCAAAGCTCTTGCCGTGGTCCACAACCATAATTTCGAGCCGGTTATCATACACCCCGCATCCGATGCGAATCTGTCCTTTTTCCAGCTCCGTATACGCATGATTTACAACATTGGTACAGGCCTCTGAGACAGCAATTTTGATATCTTCAATTTCGTCAAATGCAAATCCCATCCTGTTGGCAATACCAGAAATCGTCAGACGCACCACCCCGACATAATCGGTTTTGGCGGGTACCGTCATTTCGATAAAATCAGAGGCTTTATTACTCATCTGGCCTCCCCCTTTACCTCGTTGTCAATGTCCATTACCTCTGTCAGGCCGGTAATTTCAAATAAACGCTTAACCCTCTCGGTCATTCCGCGCAGCTTTAATGTCCCGTCGTTTTTTTTCGTGGACTTTAATGCTCCGACAAAAATGCCGAGCCCTGTACTATCCATATAATCAATGTTAGCCAGATCAATGACAATCTGGGTATTTTTCACCTCGGTCAGAGGAACCAACATCTCTTTTAGTTTTGGTGCGGTGTACGCGTCTACTTCTCCAGCTAGTGTTAAATAATGAACTCCATTCGTTTCTTCGTGGCTAATTTGCAAATTCATTTTTTTCCCCCCAGGATATTATCATAAACCCATAACACTAATTACCCGTTCTTAAAGAAGATTAAACCATTCTTTTTAGAATGATCAGGGTAAAGTCATCTCTCAATTCAAATTCCTGAAGTCGCTCGAGCTCATGAAATACCGAATCCACGATTTCCTGAGCCGGTTTGTGCATATTTTCACGGATGAGTGCAACAATCTCGTCTCGTTCAATGAACCCTTTGCTGGTCCTGCACTCCGTTACCCCGTCCGAAAGGAGAATAATCATATCTCCAGGATCGAGCTGCTTTTCATATTCTTTGTATTTCGTCGTTCTTGATACACCCAGCACAAGGCCTTTGGCAAACATGTCCTCAAACTCATCGGTTGCTGCTTTATAAAAAAAGCCGGGCTCGTGTCCGGCCCCGGCATAGTAGAATTTATGGACATCGGTGTCATAAAGCCCATATAGCATGGTTATAAACATGTTCGGGTGCACGTTCTGTTCAACGACTCTATTCAAATTTTCAAGAAGAAGGTTAGGCTGCATCCTTTGCTCAGGAAGACTGTCCATCGCGTATTTAATCATGGACATGCACAGCGCGGCAGGAATCCCCTTCCCGATAATATCCGCTACAGCCACGCTGATTGACTTGTCATCCTTTACAAAATTAAAATAGTCCCCGTTCATTTTCTTGGCAGGAACGCTTTTGACACCAATGTCAAGAGAATCCACCGTCGGCACATCACTGATTAAAAGTGTCTGCTGCATGCTTGCCGCCACTTCAATTTCCGATTCCAACTGTCGCTGGCGGGTCCTCAGACTCTGATGTTCGCGATACGCAAAACCGTACCCGATCATGACCTCCAAAAGAAAATCAAACGCGTCCTTCATTTCCTCGGTCATGTCAGGAAATAACTCATTTAGTACATTTATATGATGGCTGACCACATCTTCAGGCGAGATCTGCTGTTCAATCAGCTTTCGGCTGAACTGCTGTCCTTTGTATAGGGCTGTCTCGTTTTTCCCATTAAGATACGTTGTCAGCAAGTCTTTATATCGATCTATGATGAAATCTCGGTCGTTCATTTAATACCTCCTAACGAAGCCACTTCGTCGCAAGGATTTCAGTTCCGGAGTCAATCGTGGAATCAATGGTAAACTCGTCCATTAAACGCTTTACCCCCGGCAGTCCGGCTCCAAGTCCCCCGGAAGTTGTATATCCGTCTTCCATTACCTTACGAATATCCCTGATTCCAGGGCCATTGTCCACAGCAATGATGCGGAGGCCTTTTCTTCCCATTTGTTCCACGGGCTCAAGGCAGATCTTGCCGTTTCCTGCATATAAATAAATGTTACGTGCCAACTCTGAAATGGCGGTAGTGATACGAGCCTGGTCTACGTTGCCAAATCCGAGTTCTTTAGCCATATTTCTTCCCAATTGCCTTGCGCTTACGATATCCCATTCATTGCAAACTTCTACACAGGATTGGATGTCCATGCTCACCCCTCCAGTTCCAGCTGCAATTTATCAAGCCCTTGTTCCAGGTCAAGAGCCGTCGGAACCTCTCTCATTGAAATCCCCAGGTCGATCAATGTAATTGCTACTGCGGGCTGGATACCGGTCAATACCACTTGCGCTCCCATCAGTTTTGACATGCGGACAACGTCTCCCAGTACTTTTGCAATGAAGGAGTCAATCATGTCTACAGAGGTCAGGTCAATTACTACACCTTTAGCACCGGTGTCATGTATTTTGTTTAACAGGTCTTCCTGAAACTGCAGAGCAGTCTGATCATCGAGCTCTACCTGAATGGTAATAAGAAGATACTCATGCAGCTTCAAAATAGGAATTCTCATTTTCCCCACTCCCTATTTTTCATTAACAATTTGTTGGTTTGTAACTTCCAGAGCTTTTGCCATCCCTTTTTGCAGCGTGCTTTTGGTAGGGAACAGGCTGAGGTCAATCCCAAGGCTTACAATCGTTTGCGCAATTTCAGGACGTATCCCGACCAAAATGCAGGTAGATCCCAAAAGCCTGACGGCATCCGCCGCCTGAATGATGTGGTGGGCTACCATTGTATCGACAACGGGCACACCGGTTATATCAATAAGAACCACCTGTGAACGGTATTGAATAACACCTTCCAGAAGGTTCTCCATTATTAACTTCGCGCGTTCCGTATCAATGGTTCCGATCAATGGCATCACGCTAATATGCTGAAAGACCGGAATAAGCGGTGCCGATAATTCCAGCAACGCGGACTTTTGAATGGAAACGGTACGCTCCCAAAGCCGGGATGAATTTTCAACCACTGAATTTAGAATGGGATCCATCCAGCGGTCCACTTCCCTATATATTTCAAACGCCGCATTTTTTTGAATATCTTCTTCAGTGATGATTTCCAAAACTATACGGCGAAAGCATTGCAGCCCTTGTGTTAAATATTCAAGCGGCATATTCGCACGCAAAACTTTATCGAAAAAACGTTCCAATGTCCCGTCCACAGAAATATCTCCCTGGCTGATATGGCTAAAAAGGAGCGATAAAAAATCCTTGTTCAGCTGTTCACGCATGTAGGGTGTGATGGTGCTTGTTGTGGTTTTGTAATTCGCAATTTCCTCAGACCACAACTCATCTATTTCTGTGCGTTTATTCAGGATCATATCGATGATGGCCGCATTCAAATTCTATACCCCCTTACGTCGGTACACTACTTTCATTATTCCACTTATCATTCATTCTTGCAATCTTTTGCTATATAGTTCGCTGATAAACCGGATTTCCTGTTCCAACTTTCTCTGTAAGTTGTTTCCATTAAAAAAACCGCCACTTTCCCAGAAGAAAACGGCAGTTTTTAAAAGTCAATAAGACCAAGACTGATTTGTAACGCTTCATCAACGCGACGCATCATTTCATCGTCCAGATGCGTAATTTTGTCAGTTAGCCTTTGTTTATCAATTGTTCGAATTTGCTCCAGCAAGATAACAGAATCCCGTTCAAATCCGTACTTTTTCGCATTGATCTCTACATGCGTCGGCAGCTTCGCCTTTTGGATTTGTGCTGTAATGGCTGCAACAATAACTGTAGGACTAAATCGGTTACCGATATCATTTTGAATAATTAGAACAGGTCTGATTCCCCCTTGTTCTGATCCAACAACCGGGGAAAGGTCTGCAAAGTAAACGTCTCCGCGTTTTACGATCAAAGGCCTACACCCCGCTAACTAAGCGGTCTACGGTAATTTCAGCTTCCTCCTCTAAAAGAAAGGCTTCTGATGCAATGTTCAGATTAATTTTCGCCATTTCCATATAACCTTGTCTCATAGATTCACGAATGTGACGTTTCTTCTTTTCGCGAATATACATCTTGGTTGCCTGATGGATAAATTCGCTACGGTCCAAATTCTCATTCTTAATCATCCGGTCAATTTCATTGATAATCTGTTGAGGAAGACTGATAACGATCCTCTTTGTGTTCGCCAATTCGGACACACCTACACCTCCAGAGCAAAGCTTCTGCGATTTGCTACGATCATTCTTAACCACATATAATCTTATCATTTCACCAATTGGTTTGCAAAACGATTTCAAAGTAAAATATTCTTCATGTTTTTTAATAGTCCTGCTAATATTCTGCTAAAAATTTAAAATTACATTCACTTTTTCTAAAATTCGACCCTGTTTCTTATAAATCCGGGGTACTCGTGATGTAATTAAACAAGGGATTTCGTAGTTTATCGTATCATTTTGAAGTGCTACATCATCCATGGAGATCTTTTCGCTTCCCTGTTCCCCAATGAGGGTGACAAGGTCACCAACCTTCATTTCAAACGGCAGGCGCACCATGCATTGATCCATGCAGATTCTGCCCACGAACGGAACCTTGATTCCACCCGCAATCGCATGGCCCTGATTCGCGTAGCGCCTTTGCCAGCCGTCGGCATATCCGACTGGAAGGGTGCCGATCCACTCTTCCTCTGTGGCCGTATAGGTGGCACCGTAGCTAACCGTATCTCCTGGCTGCACTTTTTTCACATGAACCAGCCGTGTATTTAGCGTAAACGCCTCTTTCAGCGGAAACGGCAATACATTCTTGAGTTCGCCAGAAGGGGCCAGTCCGTACATTGAGATTCCGATTCTTGCAATATTGAAGATTTGCTTTGGAAAGCGGAGACTCGCCGCACTGTTCCCACAATGGATGTACCGTGGCACAGCTCCCAATTCCTTCAGCCAGGCCAGACTTTCGGAAAACCGTTCAAATTGCTGTTCCACCAGAGGAGATTCCAGTTCATCCGCTGTGGCAAAGTGCGTAAATACTCCTTCCAATTGGAGGGAAGGATACTTTTCTATCGTTAAGACAAGTTCCTGTGTTTCCTCTTTATCTCTTGTTCCAATCCGCCCCATGCCGGTATCCACTTTCAGGTGCAGTGCTACCGGCTGGCCACCCTGCAGGTGGGCCGAAGCTTCCCTTGCCCAGGACGCCTGAAACACAGTGAGCGCAATATTATACTTGGCAGCAAGAACTGCATCTTCCGGCCTTGTTCTGCCCAATACAAGAATGGGTGCCTTGATTCCTTGTTGTCTGAGGGACAATGCCTCATCCAATAGCGCCACGGCAAGATATGTGGCGCCGGCCTCCAGCGCGGTTTTCGCCACCGGCACAGCTCCATGTCCATAGCCATTGGCTTTAACTACCGCCATAATCTCGGTGGTGTCTGGCAGCAGGCGCCGGAACGAGCGGATATTTTCTTCGATGCAGGATAAATCAATCTCCACCCAGGTATCTCTATAAAACTCTCCAGTATCCAAACCTATCCGTCCCATCTATCTATATCATTTCATTCTAATCATTGGTCTATTCGTTATTCTACAACATCCACAGCAATTGTGTAAGAGCAAATAGAATAAAAATGGCTGATTCACCATTAAGGAATCAGCCGGCCACTTCTTTTATTATTTTGACCCTTGCGCGGAAACAGAACGGGCGATAGCCATCAGTTCTTCCTGATCCAGTGAGTTGGAGGCTAAAAAGAAATCGGTGCCTTTATACGTCCAGGAGATTGATTTGTCATTCATCGCACCCACCGTGAAGCCGAGATCCACCGGTTCTCCACCCGGCACCGTCAATCGTTCTCTCTTGGCGGCGGCTGTTTCTACCGCTACATTTTTTCGTTCAATCAATGTAAACGAATTTTTCTTTTCATCCGTGTAGCTGAGGACCACTTGTTTTTCCCCGTCGGCCATGACTTCTTTCTCATTCGTCAATTCAATATTTCCAGGACCCATATATTGCGGGTACAGCACTTCCATTTCTTTTTTCGGCTCACCGGCCTGGCTCATTGCCGGCAGCTCCAGCTGGGCGCCTGTCATGTTCGTTTCCATATCGAAGGCACCTTTATCAAACTTGGCATTGAACTTGACGTTTTTGAACTCCAGTTTAACCAGTTCCTTAGCATCCTTATCCATTATCCGGACCGAGCTCGGATCCAGGTCCTTATTTAAAATAATTTCCTGCTGATACAGGTTTTTGTTTTGATAGTTGGTTTTGGTATGGAAAACATATGAGTTTTCTTTTGCCTTAAACCCGCGGTCCGTGTCATTTAAAATATCGGCAGCTAGCGACTCAAACAAGTAGACCTGACTATTATTTTCCGGCCAATCGCTCTGAAATCTGAAACTTTTATTCAGCGCAGGCGTTAATACAAATACACCCTCTTTGTTTCTCAGGATCATCTGGCTCTGGTCCTTTTTGGCGTTTTTCAGGTTCACCCGGTAAAAGTTAGGTTTCTTGTGCCACACTTCAAGATTATACTGTAACGGTTTTTCGCCAGTATTCAGCGTCATGACGGCGTCCGCTTTATAGCCCGTCATTTCTTCCATTTTCTTATCCAGTGACGCTACAACATCTTCCTGGCTTTTTGCTCCGCAGCCTGCCAATCCGAATATGAACAGAAGCGCCATCAAGGATAATGATAGTGTCTTCTTCATTTTCTTATCCCCTTTGCCCTTTATTTTACAAAGGAGGATCACCGCTGCTGTGTCCGACGCCAACAGGATGTCCCTCCCCACCGCATTACACTATATGTGGACAAAAGGGACATTATGCAGACTAGCTTGACAAGCAAACCAACTTACAGGACGGTTTCAAGAATAACCTGGGCCACTGCAAATTCCTTGGAATGGGAGATGGAAAGATGAACAAGCCCCTCCGAACCTGCCACAATGACCGGCTTTCCATTATCATTTTTGGTAATTTCGATATCCTGCCATGAAAGGTGCCTGCCGATTCCTGTGCCGAGCGCTTTGGCATAGGCTTCTTTAGCGGCAAAGCGGCCGGCCATAAATTCCGCCTGCCGTCTGCCGTTGAGCTTTTCAAACACAGCAAGCTCCCTTTCCGTAAGGATCCGTTCGGGAAAGCGGTGCTGCTTCCGGCATACTTCCTGGATTCTTGTGATTTCAACAATATCGATCCCTGTTCCTATAATCATCAGTCATTTCCTTTCCGGCATGGTATTTCTTATTTGTATTACCGTTATGCTAAGATTAATATACTACATTCAGGTGGTGATGCTGGTTGTTCGTAAGAGAGGAGAATTTCAAAACATTCCTCAGGCTATATCCGGTAATATCGATCATAACAGCCGTTCATTTGATCGTTTTCCTGCTGGCTAACCTCGGGCCGCAGGCGGATTTTATTTATTATTACTTTACCGGGTCCAATTACTTTATTTCACAGGGAGAATACTGGCGTCTGTTCACGCCGATTATTACTCACGTCAGTCTCAGCCACGTGCTGTTCAACACGTTCTCTCTTGTTATTTTCGGTCCCGCTTTGGAACGTATACTGGGAAAAGGAAAATTTATGATTGGCTATTTAGGCGCAGGCATTATTGCCGATATCGCTACCTATTTTCTTCTTCCCCTAAACTATGCCCACATCGGGGCCTCCGGTGCCATTTTCGGACTGTTCGGCATTTACCTGTATATCCTGTATGCCCGAAAAGAATATTTGGGGCGTGCGAATAAACAGATTCTCATCGTTGTTTTGGTTTTCAGCCTGATTACCACCTTCACAACGCCTGGCATCAACATCCTTGGCCACTTGTTCGGACTCATTGCCGGAGCAGCCCTGGCTCCTGTATTAATGGCTTTTGTTCCACGACGGAGATAAAAGCAAAAAAGACACCAAGCCAGCATGCTTCGGTGTCTTTTATTATAGATATTTTTTCATCGCTTCCTGAAGGGTGGACAAGAAAGAGAATTCCACTTCTGAATTCAGCTCATGCATTTGTCGGGCATGCCCGGGTTTTACACCGACAATTACGGATGCGATGCCGCCCATATAGGAAAGCACCCTGAACAAACTCTCCATTTGTTCCAATCCTTCGAGTGTAATAGAACCCACACCGGTAAAATCAAAAAGGATGGTATCAAGATCTTCACGATACGCATTTTTCAGCGTATTTCCTCTGATTGAATTGATTTTGCGAGGAGTGATGTCGCCAAACATGGGAATCAGAGCCACCTCATCCGACAGCGAAATAAAAGGACCGGACAGTCTGTTAATCTCCTCTAACGCCTGTTGAAGCTCTTCCTTTTTTTCAAACAGTTCAAAATCCGTGCTGGACAACCTGCTCTGCAATCGATAAACCATGTTTTCAAGATTTTTGTTTTGCTCGTTTTTTTTGATGCAGATCAAGTGGCCGTTCAAGTAATGATCCCAAGAAATGTAGAGATCGAAAAGCTCCAGCGGGTAGTTTTTGGTTTTCATGCTGATCTCCATGGGTTGTGCCCCATCAGAGGTCTGAAGAAAATTTTTCAGCTTTGCCACACTTTCCTCGTCCACAATCGAGGTAATGTTTTCAGTAATTGTAAAAAGGGCTTCCGCTTGTTTTGAAAAATTAAGGATGTGGAAATCGGTATTAATTTTAAAATATGGAACCGGTAATACATAATCAGTAACGGGCATTTTGCTTCTCTCCTGTACTATACACACTCAGCCAGCTGTGAAGCTCCTCTACATCTTTTATAATCACTGTTTTGTCGGAACAGTAGGGCCTGAGATCATACTTTTCTGCCAAACGGCCACCGACCAGGACAGTGGGACCATAATTCAAATCCTCCAATGCTTTTACATAGGTTTGCAGATTAGGCAGGTTATAGGCAATAGAAACCGAAAGCCCAATCACATCCGGCATCCATTTTTTTGCCGTATCCACCGTATATTCGAGCGGCAGATCCGCACCCATGAATCGGGAATGCCAGCCTTCCTCTTCAAATAATCCAGAAACCATTTTAAGGCCAAGGGCATGCTGCTCCCCTTCAAGGCATGAAAACATCGCTTTATGGTTTACACTGTGACGGTTCATTGCAAGGCTTTTGCCGGGACTGTAATGATATTGGGCCAGGACGAAATCACAAACGGCAGTAGCCAGATGTTCTTCTGCCACCGTAATATCATTTCGTTCCCACAATTCGCCAATATAGCGCATGGCCGGTGTCAGCAGCTCGTTATACAGTTTATATCTTGGGGTGTGCTTAGCAATCTGACGCAAAAGTTCGATCGCACGCTGCTGATCTCCATTTAAAAGAAACTCCGCAAATTGCTGCGGTGAACGTTGTTGCACCGCAATCCCCCCTTTATTCCTTTTCTTTTAATACCTTTATTCCTTCTCCAAGATAGGAGCGATAAGCTGAAACCCTGTCATCATCAGGCATACCTGCTAAAATCTTGTCAATTTCATCAAAGTTATAAATTAAAAGATCGGCTGTCATCCCGAACTTTTCAAGAATTCCATTGAGCCAGCTCGCATAGTCCGAAAAAAAGACCGGGTTTTTCAATTCGTAGGCTGTCTCTAAATGCTTCATATGGTGATAATTGTCTTCGATGGCTTTTTTCTTTCCCTTTTCTCCGTATCGGTTCTGGAGATCGGGATAATCTTCGTACATCTTTGTAACTACCTTATTAACAATATCATCTACTGGAATTTGTGTCATGTGGCTACTACCTTGTATTGTTTAACTGCCGGGATAACGGCGGCCAGCTCCTGGTCGGGGTACTCCTTTTCCATGTCATGGATGTCCTTGAACTGCTGGCTTCTTACCCATTCCAAATAATGCTCCTTTGTATCAAAGGTCAATTGAACGGTAATTTCCCCCGGCTTTTTTTCATTCTGAAGCAGCAGGAAATCCAAAAAACCCACTGCGTCATCTACAAGACGGGATCGATTTCTGTATATGTTAATGACTTCTTCCGCTTTTTGTTCCGGTACATAGAATGTTGAGTGGACAATATACATGCTTTACCCCATTTCATGAGTTAGTTATCATTTGTTCTATAACGTTCAACCAGAATACTCGTTTCCCCTTCCCAATTTATAGAAAACAAGCCTGCTCCCTATAACATTCGCCCACGTATAACAAAAACAGGGAATAGCAGCTATGCTTTTCCACTAGTTGCACAAACAAGGAAAAATATGAGAAGGAAGGGGGTGCAAAAAAAGAGAGGACTCTACCTCTCTTCTTCCGTGATCCTCTTTGTTTCCAGTTAAACCAAGGATAAAATGGCCGTCATCATCAGTAAGATGAAAAGCGTGACTACCAATATCCTTACTTTCGTATTAATATCCATAAAAATCCCCAATCTGCCCTATTTGATAAAGGTATAATTCTTTTCGTATCTTCTCATCCGCTGCAAGGCTCTCCGTCTTTTGTTCCTCATCCGGATCATCACCATCAAAGCAGTAAGCATAAGAAACCCGCTGTAAAAGAAAAGGGCTGTTCTTGTCGTTAACTGAAGGGCCAGTTTGCTGCCGGTCGCTTCTCCTGAAGAATGGGCAGCCACTTGACTGGCTTCCTTTTTCGGACTCGGCTGGAACAGCTGGACAGCAGCCAGTGCGTCACCCGCACTGTTTTTTAGTGTCAGCTTTCCCGAAGCGGATACGTTTTTAAGCACATGCTCTCCAACCGGCAGGGTTACTTCAAGGTCCTCTTTTAAGGCGTGTTTCCTGCCGGCCGGATCTTCAATGAGTGTGCCTTTGGAAAGCTTCTGCCTTTGGAAATGGCTGAAACCGTAATCAAATAATGATGTCGTATCGCTGTATGCCGCCTTGGAGGTAGAAGCTTTTAAAACAACCGCAATAAAGTCCATGCCATCCCTGGATACCGAGGTTACCAGTGTATGCTTAGACTTGTCCACATAACCGTTTTTCACCCCGGTCGTTCCCGGATAATCCCATAGCAGACGGTGATGGTTCACGAGTGTGGTATCCCATCCCTTTACATGCCAGGGAAGGTTCTTGATTTTTACAATCCTTCGAAATTCACTGTTTTTCATGGCGTATTGCGTGATCTTTGCCATGTCTTCGGCCGTGGTGTAGTGATCCGGATTAAACAGGCCGTTCGGCGTCACAAAATGGGTATGCGTGGCTCCGGCCTTTTTGGCGAATTCATTCATTTTGTCGGCAAATGAAGGTACATCTCCAGCCAGGTATTCTGCAATGGCAACCGCCGCATCGTTACCGGAATTCACCATCATTCCTTCAACAAGTTTTCGTAATGGGATCTGTTCACCCTCGTTTAAATAGACGCGGGTCCCTTCAGCCAAGGTCGCATTTTTGCTCACTGTAACGGTTTCATCCATTTTTCCGGAGTCGATGGCAAGGATGGCTGTAACAATTTTGGTAATACTTGCTGGATACATTTTTTTATTATCCTTTTTATTATAAAGGACATTACCTGTTTTTTGGTCAATTAAAATGGCGCTTTTACTCTTAATGTGGGGTGCTTTTTCTTGTTCAGCAAACACCGGTGCAACCGGCGCCAGCAGTCCTGAAAGAAAGCAGAGGTAAACAATAGTGTGGAAAAACTTCTTCATTTGCCGCTAACAACTCCCGTCTTCATACTACTACCTTACTAAAGGGTTCGAACTAAACCTTACACTAATAATGGTCAGGCGAACAGTTTTCGTGTTATTTTTTCATAACATGTTAACATTCGACAAAAGACGGCAAAACTCTTCTTTTTTTGTAGCAAAATTAGCGGCAAATTTTTCAATGGTTTATTTAAAGCGGCTCTTTCGGCTGCGGCTCTTTAGCAAGTCGCCGGTCCATCCTTTCATTCTCAACCAAATATAAATGCTGGCGATTGAAAGGCCGATGAGACCCAGGGCAATCGCGTATCCTGCTTTCCAGTCGAGTTCTGGCATGTTTCGAAAGTTCATTCCCCAGATGGAGCCAAGCATCATGCCAGGTGTGAAGATGACGGTCATAACGGTCAGTGTTTTCATGATTTCATTTCCACGGTGGGAAGAAAGTACCTCCTCGAGCTTCAGCATCGTGTCAATATCGTGCTGGTAGTGGTTGATGAGATTTAGCGTACGCTCAATTCTGACGCTTGTCCTCCTGTACTCGGTCGTTTGGGTGATTTCATCAAAAAAGGCTTCCTCTGCCGCAAGCTTGATTTCTTCAACCGGTATCGTCAAATCTGTCCAAATTAACAGTTCCTGACGCAAGTCGTAAATACGATCCAAGAGAACTTGATTGTTGTTTTGCTTTAAATCGTATTGCAGTTCTTTCAGCTTGTACTCAAAATGATCGATTCCATCCAAATAATTGTTGAGCACTTCCCCCAGCAGGATAAAAAAACCTTCAACTGCGGTTTTGCATTGATGCATCTGCCGGATCATGTCTTTTTTGTTGGTACGGTCCAGCCTGACAACTTCCAATCCCACCGTCACAAAATACGACCGGGTGATATAAAAATGAAAGAAGTCGTGATCAAATTCCTCTTCTTCTTTTTCATAAGTCAGGCAGCCGTGGAGAACCGCTTCGTTTCCATGATTTTCAATGCGAAGATAATTCGTGTTTTGTTCCTCTACATTTTCCAGCCACTGCGTACAATCCGGCAGCTTATGAACCATCTCTTTGATGTGTTCTGCTTTATGATCTATGGATTCTATTTCATACCATTTCCAGTTTTCCAAGAATCGATGGTTCATCTGATCTCTTCCTTTCTAGACGTAAACCTACAGCGAAAAGTCCGTAGCTCCCTTTTGTTTTGCCCAGCTCAGGCATTTCTGAACCAATTGCTGCCGGAGCTGACTTTCACATGAAGGTGCACACAAATGCGTAATGGCCGCGGTTGGCCTTTCCGTAAATGAAACCGGGTCTTTTTTGCTCAGTCTCACCACCGCATAGCCGTGTATCGATCCCTCTTCCTCCGCCACAAAAATCTCCACGTCTTCACGCTGCAAAGAAGAACTCCATTGCTCCCGGGACCATTCATCCATGATTTTCTCCGTGTTTCCCACGAGTTCTTTCATATTTTGAAAATCGCCAGCAGTTCCTTTACGAATGGATTGGCTCATTGTTTTCCTCCAATAACAGGTTTTCTTTTTGCTCTTCGCCAGCTTTGTTGCTTTTGAAAGTGGGGATTTCCATTTTCGAGGAGTCTCGCACCTTGCACTACAAGAAACTTCAATGAAGACTCTGTTTCTAAAGCATCAAAACTTTAAGAAAAACCCTTTTCTTAATTACCTTATTTACGTTTACTTACAAATTTCCCCCATGAAGCCCTTCCTGAAACTCTGACTGATATTTTGTGTTTCTTCTATATAATTATCTGTTCGTCCACCTATGAAAAAAATCCTGCTGGCATCACCAGCAGGATTGAGCGTTCATATTATTATGATATTTTTTTACTGCACACGATTTTCCGGTTGCAGTGATCCCAGGTGAACAGGGTTTTGCTGTCCTGCTGCAAGAGGGAGAGTGAAGAACTCGTGCATTCCACCACTTGAGAGTTCGGGATGGTATGTGTGATTTGGTGTCCGGTGTTAAGATCCACGTAAACGATCTTTTCCGATTTTCCTGTGGCAAGATCAAGTTCGTACACCATGATTTCGTTCTCCACATGGTAAAGGGCTCGTGGAGAAATACTAAGCGGATACTCCCTGACCACCTTTTCCTTATTGTTCAGCACGATGATTTTCTTTGGATCCCCATTCAAAATGGGCGCTGCAGAAATATAAACTTCTTCACCGATACAGAGAATGTCAGTCGGTGCTATATTTTTTCCAAGGTTTACCCTTTTTTTCTTATCGCCCTTGATGATGTAAAGGACAGCCTGATCTTCCTCTACGATGTAACAGGAAACATACAGCGTGCCGTTGTTCTTTTCCACTTCCCACAGATACCCGTTCACTTTCCACTCCTTTAAAAGCTCGGGATCATCCTTGGAGAAGATCAGGATAGAGCCTTTGGACCCATCTCCTTCACAGGCCACCACCACGCTATCCTCAAATTCATAAAAGTTCGGACGTCCGTTGACAGGGTGACAGAGGCGCTTCTTCGTTTCATGGTTATGGGTATAGATGGTATGGCGTCTTAATTTTGTTCCTTCAACCTGGCTCACCCAGTAATTTTTATGGTTGTCTTTATAAACATCGATATATGTTTGTGGATCATTCCATTGCAGTGTCAAAGAGTTCCCGGCTGTATCTGGATCATTCGAGACATATAGCAGTTCCTTGATGTCTGATTCGTTTGCTGATAATGAAAACATTTTTGCCATTATGTTCTCCTCCATTTCTAAATGGCCGGTATAACTTTCTTACCATCCGGACAAGTCTGTTAATTTATTTTTAATTGGTAAATCTAGCAAAAAGCAATTATTATCTGTTATATTTATCTTACCAGACATTTCTGTGGGTATGTATTGGGAAAAGTAGTAGTATTGGTACTTGATTAATGGGGGGTTTGCATGACAATTTTCCCAAGTTCGGAAAGGGGGATTATATGGTCGGTCAAAGAATAAGATATTATAGAAAAACCAAAGGCCTAACCCAGGAAGAACTGGCTCAGGGAATCTGTTCAGTGTCCTATTTAAGCAAGATTGAGAAAGGGGATGCAAAGTCCAGCGAAGAGGTTATTAACCTTCTTTGTGAAAAGCTGGGTATTTCGTCCGAGGAAGTGGACAGTAACGAGATCCTGGAAATGCTCAACGAGTGGAATATGATGATGGTGAACCGCCAGTTTGATGAGGCGGAGAGACTTTACAATCAGGTCAATGAAAAAGTAAAAATAATTCATGATCCTCAGATTCTCTTACGTTACGAATTATTTTTAACAAGATACCATCTAACCAAACAACCATCCGATGTAGAATTTGCGCTCAGATATCTAAAGAAAATCGATAAACTTGTTGAACAACTAAGCAGTGAATTAAAATTTTATTATTTATTGTGTCAAGGGTTATATTTTAATATAATTGGAAATTACAAGACAGCCTCTCATTATTTTCACAAAGCTGAAAATTTAAATAAAATTGACACCAATATTCAAGAAATCGAAATAGCGGTACTATATTATTTTCTTGCGCTTAATTACAGTTACCTTATGCGAATCAGCACTGTTAATGCATACGCATATAAAGCACTTACCATATTTGACAAGGAGTACAATTTTTCCAGAAGTGCCGATTGTCAAATCCTCATTGGTATAAGCTTTAGGCGAGCAAACAATTATGTTGAAGCGGAATTTCACCTCAACCAAGCTTTAAAGTATTCCATTCCTTTTAATGATCATTTTGCCTCAGGAGTAATTTACCATAATTTAGGATATGTAGCATCCTGTAGTAAAAAACATTTAAAAGCGATAGATTTTTTCAAGAAAAGTTTACAGCATAAAGTTAAGGCAGCTCCAGAAAGACGAGCAAGCACTTCATTTCTGTTAGCTCAAGAATACTTAAGTTTAAACAATAAAAAAGAAGCTAAAAATTGGATCAATAAAGGGTTTGAAGAAATTGATCGAGAAAAGGACGAAGAGCTTTACTTTCATTTAAAAATTACATCCTACAAACTTGAAGGATTGAATACCCCAGGTTTTGAAGCCTTTATGAGCAAGGAAGCTATTCCCTTTTTTGAAAAAAAGAACATATGGGAGTATGTGTCATCTTATTCCGAACTTCTTGCAGATTGGTACTTTGAACAGTCTCAATATAAAAAAGCCAGTCAATATTATAGGATCGCTAACAATTCTAGAAAAAATATTTACTAATGGAGGAATATTAATGAAAAAGCTAGGAATAACATTATTATTAACTGGTGTTTTAGCACTGGGTGGTACGGTTTTTTTTCATGATGATAACCCAAGATCAAACTTTGCTCACGATGATAACCCAAGAGCTAGCTCTGTAAAAATCGTTGCTCACGATGACAATCCTAGGGCCAGTTCAGTAAAAATCGTCGCCCATGATGATAATCCAAGAACTAATTCTGTAAAACTCGTTGCTCATGATGATAATCCAAGAACTAATACTGCCAGAGCCTAAATAAAATTTTAATATGGCTTGAATTTTTATTTATCTCCCAATATAAACCTTCGTTCCAAGCGGAACCATTCTGGACAGTTCGAGTACATCTTTATTGAACATTCGAATGCATCCTTTTGAGACGTTTTTTCCAATTGACGATGGGTTATTGGTGCCATGGATGCCATAGTGCGGTGCGGAAAGCCCCATCCACATGACACCAAACGGACCACCGGGATTAGGCTGCTTATTAATTATTGTATACGTTCCCACAGGCGTAGGAGTAAGCATCTTCCCCACTGCAATGGGATATCGCCTAATGGTTCTTCCGTTTTGCGTAACTGCCATTCTTTTTTTACCTACAGAAATGAAGATCTGATACGCCATTTGTACCACCTCCACTGTTACAGTATGTCAGTGGAGGTGGTTCTGTTTGTATTGCCGCAAGCTTTAGGCCTTTTGGTGAAGATAACAGCTTTCCTCATGCTGTGTGGGCATCATTCCGGTCGCCATGAGAAAGCTTTCCGCCGTGGTCAAGCCGAAGTGTTTAAACGTTTGTTTAAGGATTTTCTGCTTTTCAACCGGATCCTCGGGCAGCTGTTGAAAGAAAGCATCCAATCCGCCATATTTCTTGATTAGTTCATCGCACCGCTTGGCGTTTTCAATCGTTGCTTCAATTTTTCTTCTGTGTCTGACAATGCCTTCGTTATTCATCAAGTTCTCTATGTCGTCTTCCGTCATTGCCTTGACGTGCTGAATATCAAATTGGGCAAAGGCCTTTCTGAAATTTTCACGTTTATGTAGAATTGTCCGCCAGCTCAGCCCCGCTTGGAACATTTCGAGTGTAAGGCATTCAAATAATTTGTTATCCTCTGTTACGGACACCCCCCATTCTTCATCATGATACGTTGAAAGCATCTCGCTCTCTGTACTCCATTTGCATCTTACCCGGTTCTCCATAAGCCGTTCCCCCTATATAAAACAAAACCTGGCCGGTCAGGTCAGGTTTTTCATGTTAATCTGTTTTTCGAATATCTTTGAATGGATAGATGACCACTTCGGATTTGCCCTCAATGGAATCGATATTAATCAGGCCAAGGCCGTTTCGGGAATCCATACTGTTCAGCCGGTTATCTCCCATAACAAAACATTTCCCTTTTGGAATTTTGATTGGGCCAAAGTCTTCTGTTAAATAGACACCGAGGGTTCTTGCCTGTTTTTTATTCTGGTTCAAATACGGTTCTTTCACGGGCTTTCCATTGACCAAAAGCTTATCTTTCTTTACCTGGATGGTATCGCCTTCCACTCCGATCACACGTTTTACATAGCGTTTGTCATCGCCTTTGATGATAACAATGTCACCGACTTTCGGCTCGGTTACCGAGTAGATGATTTTATTGACATAGAGTTTATCGTGATTATGCAATGTTGGAGACATGGAAGCTCCCTCAACCATATAAGGCGCGAAGAAAAAAGTTTTAATAATATAAACAAGAACGAGAGCAAATACAATGGACTTAATCCAGCTGAAGAGTTCATTTCCTTTTTTCTCTTTTTGCTCCATACGGTTCACACCTTTCTTCATTAAGATTGAAACAAATTTTAAACGGTTTATCTTCTTATTGTACCGTATAATTTATAAAATGGTCACGCAATTTATGTCAACTCCCCCTTGTATGGTAGACGGTATGAATGACTATCACTTATTGTAACAAAAAGGGGGCAGACGCAATCACTTTTGAAAGATTTTACAAATTTTTTGGGTATTACTAAGTAATGTATAGTAATTTATATTTAAAAAACCGGAAGAAATTCTCTTCCGGTCTTCCTATTATGGTTCAATGAATTCAATCCAGCCGCCTTCCGGCAGTTCATAAAAAACCGTCTTCCAGCCGTTGTTCAAAAGAAATGGCCCTTCCAAAGAGAGAATACCCTTGTTCTGTAATCGGTGTATCATGTCCTCCATGCTTTCGATTTGAAAAGCGGTATGGGCACCGTCGTCCTGATTCTCTTTCTGCTGAATCAGTTCAATCTTCCATTCATCATTTCCAACAAACAGAAGGTGCTCCCCCTCCCAATCCGATTCAAAGATGACCTTCATATTGAATGCCTTCAGGTAAAAATCTGCAGCTTCCCACAGGTTTCGGACGATAATGCCGTAGTGATGAACTCCAATCGTTTTCATTCTAGATGATCAAATTCATGTCACCAAACTCGTGCCAAAAATACTTTTGACCGATGGCTTCTTTATAGGAGACATGAAGGTGCTGCACAGAGACAAAGGCAGAAAGAAGGTCGAGATGGCTTGCTTCCGGTTCATGCAGTCCGGTGATCAGTCCGTCCGCCACTTGAAGCTTCGTGGTCCCGGTAATATATAAATTGGTCCAGCCTCTGGCTGCTTTTAGGTGGCCTTTGGTATCGACAGCTGATTCCAAAGCGCGGACTACAGTTGTTCCCACTGCAATCACTTTATGGCCATTACTTTTGGCCTGCCGGACTGCTGCCGCCGTCTTTTCAGGAATGCTATACTCCTCCAGGTTTTCCCTCGGTTCCAGATGCCATTTATCGTCCATTAAATAACTCAAGCCGGTATGCAGTTCAACATACTCAATTCTTACCCCTTTTTTCTGAAGGCGGAAAAGGAGCTCCCAACTGAATGCACGTCCGGCAGAAGGCATTTCCACCGAACCTGGAGACGTCGCAAATACCGTTTGGTAATAATCCAGATCCCACGGTGTTTCGATGTATTCATACCGTACCGGCTGTCCGATTTGGTAGATCTGATCATAAAGGGCAGTGCAGCACAGGTTAAACGCCAGTAAGGAAAAGGGACTGTCGGTAGCTGCTGTTACAACCGTTGCGGACAATACAGGAGAAAAGTGAATGGTGTCACCGTTCTTCACCTCGTCAACAAGTATGAGAGCTTCCCAGTTTTGATCACTCTTTTTGTGTGCCAGCCGTACCTCGACCACTGTGCCATCCGCCAGATTTCCCTTTAAGACCGCCGGGATGGTTCGGCTCGCATTCAGCACAAGAACGTCCCCCTCCTGTAAATAGTGATCCAGTTTGTAGAAATGGGAATGGTTGGTGGTTCCCTCTTTTTTATCAATCACCATCATTTTTACGTAATCCCGGCGGATGCCCCGCCGCTCTGGCGGCATACTGGCATTTAATTCGTCGGGAAGAACAAAAGAAAGGGCCGCGCTCATCACTGTTCACTTCCTTCCAGTGTGAATTCCTGGGCACTGAATCGTTTTCCGTTTTCTTTGGATGCTTCAGATGCCAGGTATCCGAACACATGAACAAGGTCATGAGGATCTGCCAATTCGTAATCACAGTCCGGGACGGCCAGGGCATGCATTTCAGTATCCATTTCCCCCGGATCGACCATGTTGACTCTCACTCCGGTTTCTCCTACCTCATCTGCCCAGGTTTCAGTCAAACCTTCCAGCGCAAACTTGGAAATGCCGTACGCCCCCCAGCCGGCAAACCCGGTGTGTCCCGCTTCAGATGTAACGTTGATGATACTGCCACTGTTGCGCTTCAGCATGTCTGGAAGCACCCGCCTTGTCACAAGGAATGGCCCGAGAGAATTAACCCGGACGACTTCAGCGAAGTCTTCTTCCGGATAGTCCAAAAGATAAGGCATCGGGCTCGGTCCGAGCATGGAGGCATTGTTAATCAATACATCGATGTGCCCGAAGTGCTCCTCTGTCAGTGCCACAAACCGTTCCACGTCCTTGGATTCCGAAACGTCCGCTGTCACCGCGAGAACATCAGCTCCGTACGCTTCTGCCTCTTTTTTCACTTCCTGTAGTGGACTTTCTCTTCTTGCGCAGATCGCCAGGTCGTTTCCCTCCTTTGCAAAATATAGAGCAAGCGCCTTTCCTAATCCCTGTGAAGCTCCGGTAATCATCACTACTTTTTTCATTGTTGTTACCTCCTTTTTATACTTTTTATACATTTATGTTTAATAAGTATCTTAATTATAATTGTTTGAAATTTCTAACGTCAACACTTTTTATTTCTCTTTTTCCGACAAAAGAAAAAAACCCTTATCTTAGACTGCCATATTGAAATGAGACAAGAATAAAACACCTTTATTAGGCTGCCATTCGACCAAATTCCATGGGTGAATGGTAGCCTAATTTTTCTTGTATTCTTTCTTCATTGTAGTAGTTTATATAATGGTCAATTTGCTCACGTACCTTATCTAAAGATAAAGAATTGAATTTTACATACTGAAATTGTTCCGATTTTAAATTGGAATGAAACGACTCGATGACGGCGTTATCCCAACAGTTGCCCCTTCGCGACATGCTGCTGATTACTTCTTCCTCTTTCACAAAGTTCTGAAAGGCATAGGAAGTATACACACTGCCCTGATCGGAATGGAGAATTACCCCTTTCGGGTTCCCTCTATGGTCCAAAGCCTCTTTTAGCGTATCCATGACTAAGGGGGTTTGCTGATGTGTATAGAGTTTATAGGCTACAATTTGGTTATTATATAAATCTATAACCGTCGATAAATAAAGGGTAGACGATCCATATTGAATATAGGTAATATCCGTCACCCATTTCTGATTGGGCGCGCTGGCCCGAAAATTTCGCTCTAATAGGTTGGGGGCCACCACGATCGTTTCTCCTTGGGATTTCCATCTTTTTTTCGGCTTTACCCTGCATTGAAGATGATGTTTCTGCATTATGCGCTGAACGGTATTTCGATTGAGCTTTACTTGGTGCTGACGCCATAATAAGGCTTTGATTTTGCGGTGTCCATATCGATATTTTGTTTCCTTGCACAATGAACTAATGACCGTTTCTTCTCTGCTTAATGATTTCAACGGAAGCGTCTTGACCCAGCGATAGTAATTCGCCCGCGGCACATTTAATACGGATAGAACGGCAGAGACCGTATACTTTTTCCGCAATTTCTCCACAAGCTGCAGGACTACTTCTCTTTCAACTCCTTTACCATCTCCAAGTACTTTTTTAAGATTTCGTTCTCCTGTTTTAAATGGGCATATTTCTTCTCTTTTTTCTCTTCCTCACTCAGGATGTCTGGACCAAGCCCATAGGTGTATTGCTTTCCAATCGGCTGATCAAACCGATGGATCTCATTATTTTTATACCATTTCATCCAGGTACTAATTTGCGTTTTGTTCTTAATCCCGTGCTTTTCCATAATCTCCTGGTTGGTCAATTGGCCGCTCATTTTATCTTTAATCACAGCCCACTTCACTTCACTTGAATATACGTTTTTGCCCATGCAAAAACACCTCCGAATTCTCACTTGTTTTAAGTGTAACATTTCGAAGGTGTTTTATTGTGTCTCATTTACTTAGGTTAGTCTATCTATCAAGGGTTTTTTTTGGTTTTTATTTTAAATAGAAAGAAGCTCCGTTAATCACTTCGGCCTCTTTTCTCTCTTTAATGTTCTCCATTAGCTGAAACAGTGCTTCATCCTTGCGTTTCGCTTCAATCATGCAGTCGACTTGCTGAACACTTCCCTTTATTCCGTCCAGGAAACGAAAAAATAGATCCGGATCAACAAAGTCCGCATGGTGCCGGAATTCCTTTTCACTCTTCGGGCTGGAGATATGAATTTTTAGCGGCAGGGGTGAATGGGACCATGTGTGTACTACCCTCTCCCAGTTCTCCTGCCAATTATCATTATAGTGGTGGGCCAGATGATGATGATAATCAAAGACCAGGGGAATGCCCAGCTTTTCGCAAAGATACAAGGTATCTTCAAGGGTAAATGAGGAGTCGTCATTTTCAAGCATGATCATCTCCTGAAGCCGGTGCGGCACATACATCCAGTTATGAATAAAACGCTCCAGGGCCACATCCGTTTCCTTGTAGTTGCCGCCCACATGCATCACACAGCGGTGGACCGGATCAATGTTCATGCCCTTAAGGATTTTATAGTGAAGGTTGAGCGTTTGTATTGAATTCTTTAATATTTCATCCTTCGGGGAATTGATCAGCACAAAATGATCCGGATGGAAATCAAGCCTCATCTTATGTTTTTTTGCGAACTCTCCAACTTCCCGAAGTGACTCTTTTAATGGCAGCATGTATTTCCAGTCGAGCAGCTCCTTGTGGTTAGCCAGCGGAATCAGCCGGGAGGTCATTCTGTAAAAATGAATGTCATGGGCGGCATTGTGCCGTAACAGACGAAGCGTGTTCTCCAGGTTGGATTTTGCGATCCGCTCGAGTTTTCTGAGTGCTGCCCCGCGGTCTTCAATCTGTGAAAAACGGGCATATGTCATCGTCTGGGATGGAGAGGCATTTTGCAGCTCCATGCTCATCGCTACATAGCCCAGCCGTACTTTTGTCATGCCTGTCACCTCACTTCTACTAACAGTATATCCAAAAAAAGGATTTCTTTTATCAGACGTGTTATAGACAAATTCTTGAAACAGGTATATATTCGATGGCAGAACAATAAAAGACAGAGGGATTGCAGGATGGAAAAAAAAAAATTTTACCTTATATTGATTTCATTAAGTATCGTAACGATTATCTGGGGCCTCAATGTCATTATGATTAAATACCTTTCAGGAATTTTCCCGGTTGTGCAGCTGTCTGCCTGGAGAATTTCAATGGCCGCTCTATGCTTGCTTATCTTTACCTATTCCAAATGGAAACCAGGAATCAAAAAACTGCCGTTGTCGGCCTGGGGACTCATCTTTCTGGTCGGCTTTACCTCGATCTTCCTGCATCAGCTTTTGATCTCACAGGGACTGCGGTTTACGTCAGGCTCAGCCGGTTCACTCATCCTTGGGCTAAATCCGCTGACAACCTCTCTTTTGGCGATGGTGTTACTTGGTGATCAGTTCAACCTTAAACGCTTTATCGGCATCGGACTCGGCTTTACAGGCGTCCTTATTGTCGTCGGCCACCCAGGTTCAGCCGGAACTGATCCAGTGAAAGGGAACCTGATTGTATTTCTCTCCATGCTCGCTTATGTAGCTGGCGGCCTGTTGATCAAACAAGCGGTAAAACAGGCATCCGTCTTTCAGGTAACAACCTTCAGCCACATGTTTGGCGCATTGCTTTTACTGATCATGTGGTTCCTGTTCCCTGTTGAGCCGTCGGTTTATCATGCAAACCTTTTCGCTTTTGGAGTGATGGTGTTCTCCGGCTGCATTGCCACTGCCCTTTGTACGTCCTGGTGGAACATGGCGATCTCAGAGATTGGTCCAAGCAAAACCACCTTATTTTTGAACGTCATGCCGATCAGCTCCTTGTTCTTCGCCGCGCTTTTTCTGAATGAAAAGATCCACTGGTATCATGCACTCGCCCTTCTGCTCATTGTGGCAGGTATTTACCTCGGACTGGCCCGCCAGAAAGGCACAGGACTTCCCGCAAAACCCATCAGCATCAATAAAGCCATGTAAAAAAACTGCCTGGAATCCAGGCAGTTTTCGTTTTATATTTAGTTCAGATCGATATCACCGGTATCGGTTTTAATGCTGATTTTCGGACCACCTTTTCCCGCTTCCGGGCTCTGAATAAAAAATGCCGATTATTCCCAATGGAAAACCAGGTGACCTACACCTGGTTGTTTACTACTACTATTCTTTCGTTTCCATAAAATTGACGGCACCCACCTGTTCTGTCTGCTGTTCGTCTGCCTGTTTTTCGGTACCGGCTCCATCGTCAATGGCTACCGTATCGCTTCCGTAATTTTTTACTGTCACAAGGGCGGCATCCATCATTTTGCGAGTTTCTTCATCGTCCGCTTTGCCCTTTCCTTCTACAGTAACCGTTGCCTTCGTTCCCGAACGGTCAGCATGGAGGGTTGTATCCTCCGGCACAGCCGGCACTAGCTTTTTGTCTTTATAGCCTTCTTTCATCTGATCCATGGCTTTCTCCAGGTTTTCGGCCGGTTTTGCAAAGGTGGTCGCATTGCTGTCTACCAAAAATTCATCGCCCGTTGAGGTCGTATAAGAAAAAGCGGGACCTCCCCTTACCCCGTCCACATCCAATTCTTCCTTTGAACCCAGATTGGAAAACTCATAACCTGGTTTTCCATCCGTTTCAAACTTCACCTTGGAATAGCCTTCACTATAACCAAACGTGTAGCCCAGTACTTTCGGAAGCAGTGCTTCTTCAGAAGAAGAGACAGAGCCTGCTGGAAGATTAACAACAACTGCTCCTTCTTTTTCCGACAGCTTTGCCTGGTTCAGCAGTGTTGGCTGAAGGCCGACCTTTTCCGGATGGAAAGAACCAAGCACATCCTCCACTTTATCAGCATACGTTCCTCCCCCCTTTACAAGAAAGGAGAGCGGGACCACAAGCTCCGCCTGATCATCGCGATAGGCAACGGTCACAAGGGATTTTCCTTCTTTTAGCTGCTGATTCAGTTCATCCTTCATGAGAGGAGAGTGATAGTTTTCATCACTTGATGCCTCAACCGTTACAGGAGGTGCTTCCTCATCTCCATTGGCTTTTTTATCCGCCGGCAGCTCTTTTTGCGTTGATGGGGCAGTACTACCTTGATTCTCATCCTGCGGTTTTTCAATTTTCGGTTCCGGCCGGTCCTTTTCTTTCTCCTTTATGGGAGCATTATTTTCATGTTCGCTTGGATCCACTCTTTCTGCAGGCGGCTCCGGATCCCTCGCTACTCCGTTCGGTTTTACCTGGTTTCTGCTTGGCAGCGTACGTTCCGGCGGGCTTGGTGCCGAAGCTTCTTTTTTGAAAAAAGGCAACGGCATGAGAAGAAGGACAACCGCCAGCAAACAAACCATGGCCAGCCCTGGCATCATCCACGTTTTTTTGACTGTTCTTTTATGTACAGACGATGCTGTCAGCTTTCCTTCGATTTCATGAAAGATGAATTCTTTTGAACGTTTATCTTTAACAGATGGCATTTTCTCCAGTTGTTTTTGAATTTCTTCTTCTGTCCATTTAGACGATTCCATCTTTCCATTCCTCCTCCAAACCAGGCCTCTGGTCGAGCAGCCCTTTAAGTTTCTTAAGGCCCCGATGCTGTGTAGTTTTTACCTTGCTCTCCGTCCAGCCGAGAATTGCGGCTGTTTCTGTTATTGAAAGCGACTGGATATAACGCAGAACCAGTACCTGCTGCTGCTGGATCGTACAGCTGCCTAATGCGCGGTACAGTTCTTTGACCGACTCTTTTTGTGTGACGAACTCATCCGGAAGTGGCTGAAGGTCCGCAAGCTGATTTTCCTTCTGTGACAGGTTGAAAAAAAGAAGCTTTTTCTTCCGCCGGTTTTGCTTGCGAATCCAGTCAATCGTGACATGCCTGGCAATCGAGTACAGCCACGTTTTTTCCGAGCTTTTTCCCTGAAACGTTTGGTATGCTTTTAACACCTTGATATAAACTTCCTGAACAATATCTTCCGCTGCCTCCCTGTCCCTGACCATATAAAAAATAAACTGAAACAGAGATTGATGATAGTCACCATACAACCGGTCAAACGAGTCATTCACTGCGTTGCCCCCCTGTCTAACTACTCATTAGTCGATACACCTGATCAAAAGGTTGCAAAAAAAACCCAAATTTAAGTTTACCCCATTTCCTGTAAATGGCAATGTGTAACCAGTTGATAAAATACGAGCCTATTTGACAGACAACCGTTTGTAACGAGGATAACGTGGTATCATTTCGACACGATCATTTATAACCCGGGAAATTATTCGCTTTTATGGCACAAAAAAATCGGGAGACATGGTTTACTCCCGACTGGTTGATGAAGAAATGCCGCTGATAAAAAACTCCTCAATCATTTCCCATGTTTTTTTATATTTTTCTTCTTCACCAAGCAGTGAAGAATGAAGCGCATTGCCGTCACGGATGGCCCAAAAAATTTGGGCAATGAATTCAGCATCCATGGGTTTGAATTCACCTGACTCCTGTCCCTCTTTTATAATTTCCTGGATAAAACCAGTGAATTCCTGATACCGTTCTTCCATCAACTTCTTTAAATCCTCCTGACGAGCACTGTACAGCCAAAACTCGGTGTAGAGCCTGAAGGATTTTCGCCGCTCATCCGTGAGCTGCTGTTTCTGAAACCGCTGAAACAAAAACCTCAATTTTTCAGTGGCCGTCTTTAAGGTATGGTATTCGCTTTGAACCTCCAGGAAAAAGTCCCTTGTTTCTCCCTGAAGAAGCTGCAAATAGATTTCTTCCTTGCTGTTAAAGTAGTTATAGATGGCTCCTTTGCTTAAATTGGACACTCTCACAATATCGTCGATCGTGGTCGCCTCATATCCTTTTTCACCAAAACAGCGGAGTGCTCCCTGCAAAATTAAGTTTTTCTTTTCCTCTTTATACTGCTCTGAAACCTTTGGCATGCTTTTTCCCCCAATGTACTGATCTCATGGTTGTATGCACACCTTTTTCTGTGCGAACCACCAAAACCCTTTTAATTTCTGAAAATCCGGGGTGCTAAATTGTTTTTGACATATGCACCTGTTCAATGGTCGTGTTGAACCCTTCATTCTGAAACGCCCGGCATGCAAGTTCGTTGCTTTTCGGAAAATTGAAGGTCATACGCTTGCAATCCGTAAGGGCCGGTTGAAACACAGAATGCAGCAAACACAGGATCACATCTTCTTTTTCATTAAATTCCGGTTTTCCTTCGCACTGATAAAGGACGATACTCTCAATCTTGCCCTCACTGTTTCTCACGCTCCTGTACAGCGCATACCCTACGGATTCTTCACCCGATTTGACTACCACTGCCTCGGCTCCTGCCAGACCTTGTGCTTGTGTCTGCCATGGCGAAAAATGCTCATAAAAATCGAGAGCCACTATTTCCTGCGGAAGAGCACGAACCACATCATAGCTTCCGCTGTAGGAGAAAGCATCCCTGGAAAGACTTTCGTTAGAAACAAAGAAAACCAGGTCATCCGTTTTTTTATATCCTATTTTCTCATAAAGCTTAATGGCCTTTGTATTTTCAGAGATCGCCTCAAGCATGAGACAGCCGACTCCTTCCTGCTTATATAGATCCATGCAGGCGTTCATCAGTTCTTTGCCGATTCCTTTTCCTCTGTAGTCCGGAATCACGCCCGTGCCTCCGTTCCAGGAAACCTTCTGGCCGTTGATCGTTCTAAAACCATTCAGGACAAACCCCACCGGTTGGTCCTGGTCATAGGCAACCAGGGAACGCTCCGGTGATATCTCTTCATTGGCCATCTTTTTAATCAGAGCATCCACCGTAAGATGAATATCGGTAAAATAATACCTAAACCCCTCATTGAACAGATGAACCGCTTCTTCAAGACTTAACATGCTGAACCTTTTGAATGTCAACAATCCAATCCCCTCCAATAAAATGACTAGTCGTTTTATTTTATTTTTACACCAACTCACCCTTCTAATCAACAACATTTCATCGACAAAAGGCGCAATGCAAAAAAGCTAAAGCAACCGGTTTACGCTGCTTTAGCTTTCTTCAATATTTTTCGCTTATTAATAGATTTTGCCGCTGTCTTCTCCCGGCAGATCTCTGTCGTAATAACGGGAGTTCAGCGTATTGTTAGTTCGGAATGTGTCGTAGACGTGTTCCCGGCGTTCCTTATCCGCGTCCACAAGAACAAGAATTTTTCCGCTTTCCACATAATTGTTGTATTCCTCGGCCTCATCTTCAGGAATGCCCATACCGACCAATGCGCCGACCAGACCGCCAGCTCCCGCTCCAATGGCAGCTCCGCCCAAAGTAGCTGCGATTGGACCAGCAGCTACAATCGGTCCGATTCCCGGGATCGCGAGGGCTCCAAGTCCGGCCAAAAGACCGCTCACACCTCCAAGGACACCGCCTGTCGCCGCACCTGCAGCAGCGCCCTCTCCGGCTTTGGTTCCCGTTTCATCTTCAATATGACGCCGTTCCTCTTTATCCCGGGCGATTACAGAGATGTCACCTTCCGCATAGCCTCGTTCTCTCAACGAATTAATCGCCGACACCGCTTCTTCTTCTGTTGAAAAAACGCCAACTACTTTTTTCTCATCCATTTGCAATCCCTCCAAGTTTAGACTCTTTTCATTGGTACTTGTTCCCCGAAACATTGAATTCAAAACTATTTATTCTTCGATCAACTTCTTCAGGTGCTCATAATACTCATGAAGCTCTCTGGATTTGGATGCAAGGAATTCTTTTTTATCCTGCTTGGTTTCCATAGCATCCTGGCCGATGGAAACAATATCGTCAAAGACTTCTGTCGTCTGTTCTCCTACTTCCACATCTTCTTTTAGAAGCTGACTGATCTCTGTGATTTTCTGAAGACGGTCTTCATTAAAGTCTTCCTCTTGAAGCTGTTGTCCCAAAAGAGAATACAGCACATCAACACGTTCTTTTGTTTGTGGTTTTAGCATATTGGCACCTTCCTTTTTTTCCTGTAACACTTGTCTCCGTTAATTTACCCTTATGTCAAAAAGCTAATCTTTTTTTGCATGGTCAAGAGGACACCTTCTTCCTATTAAAGGGAAAAAAGCGATGGGTATCGAAATTTATATACACAAGCTTTGAAGGAGGAACACTGCTATGCATCATGTTGATCACCAGGCAGAGAAACCGGAAATAAACACCTTTGATGAATTTTGGGTCTTTTATTTATCACAGCACTCCAAGAAATGCACAAGGGCCTGGCATTTTACAGGTACATCCCTTGTCTTTATTTTTCTCGCACTCGGTGCCACGATCAATGCCTGGTTCTTGCTGGCTGCGCCAATTACAGCGTATGGTCTTGCCTGGTACAGTCATTTTTTTATCGAAGGTAACAAACCGGCCACTTTTGGCCATCCTCTCTGGTCTTTGCGCGCCGATTTTAAAATGTTTTTCTTTACGCTCACCGGAAGATTGGAGCATGAATTGAAAAAAAGATCCTTGTAATTTCTGTTTTCCAAACCTCTTAAGCTATATTTCCGGGGAAATTCGCTAAATTTCGCCGTCTTAACCCCCGGCAAATTCCACCATTGTCCCAGTAGATGTCCAAACCCTTCCAGCCATTTTTCATATTCTATATGGCAAGTAACTTTTTATAAAATTGCTGGAAGAAAGGAGATCTACACATTGTCTGGTTACAGAAATAAGCGTCAAGGATTTGGCTACGGCTATGGCGGCGGCTATGGCGGCGGATTTGGCTACGGCCCGGGATTCGCTGGTGGATTTGGAGGCGCTGGGGTTGGCGGCGTAGGATTCGGCGGCGCAGGCGGATTTGGCTATGGATATGGATATCCCGGCTGGGGCGGCTGTGGTTTTGGCGGAGGCGGCTTTGCGATCATCGTCGTTTTGTTCATTCTGTTGATTATCATCGGCTGTTCGTGGTGCGGAGGCGGCCATGATGGCGGCGGCTTCCTCAGCGGTTGTGGAAAAGGCGGCTGCTAATCATCCCTGGAGACAAGATTTTATATCTTGTCTCTTTTTTTGTTTATCTGCAAAAAAGCAGTGTACTCACGGCACACTGCATGAATGAGACTATTCTTTTTTCGTTTCCATAAAGGGCCACCAGTTTGCCTTTCCGAAGGTTTTGACCATCACAGGCACAAACAATGGCAAAATAACAAACGCATAAAGCAGCAGCCCGCTTAAAATAATGGTTGCAATCTGGAGAAGGGAGAGAACACCTGAAGGATACATCGCGGCAAATGTTCCTCCCAGTATGACCACCGCCGAAATGATTACCGTCCCCATATTCTTCATGGATAGCAGCATGGCCTCTTTAACAGAAAGCGATTTGTATTCGTTGAACCGGTCCATCAGGAAGATGCTGTAGTTTACGCCAAGAGCCACCAGAATGACAAAGGCAAAAAACGGCACTGCCCAGTTTATGCCCGTATACCCGAGCAGGTTCACAAAAATCGATTCGGTAAACGCCATCGCTGTGTAGTACGTCAGAATCAATGAAGCGATAATGTACAGCGGCATGATAAAGGAACGCAGCATAATGATGAGAATGATCGCAATTCCCACAAGCATCAATACGACGGTTCTTGAATAGTCGGATGCAGATATATCGTTCAGATCCGAATAGATACTTGTGACCCCGCTGATCCCAAGCTTCGCATTTTCAAGGTTGGTGGCGGTACTGGCCCGCTTCACGGCTTTCTTGATTTCATCCACTTGGCCGAGCGCATCCCGGGAATAAGGATTTTCCTTAAAAATCACGTCCAGTGTGGTCAATTTCCGGTCACCCGGCATGTACTCGTCAAACACCTGCTGAAACTCTTTTTCTTTTAAAACATCCTCAGGCAAGAACCAGCCTGCCATCTCGGGATCTTTTGCGGAAGACAGGGACTGAAGATAATCATTGGCCGAGTCGATTCCTCCAGATACCTTCTTTATGCCTTTGGCGCTGGAATTTAGCCCGTCAGACAGCTCTGCCAGCTGGGAATCCATTTGCCCGAGGCCGCTTTTCAGCTGTTCCTGCCCACCGGCAATCTTCGCAAGCCCGCCCTGTACTTCAGGCAATTTTGCAATTACCTGCTGCTGGCCGTCCGCTGCTTTATTGATTCCTGATTCAAGCTCGCCAAGACCTGCAGAAATCGAACCAAGACCGTCAGCCAACTGCTTTTGACCAGATACTACCTTGCCGAGACCATCGTTTGCTTTACTCATATTGGCCTTAACCCTATTCAGATTTCTGTTCAGCTGCTCGAGCCCGCCGGCCATCTTGCCGAGTCCGCCCTGCAATTGGGTGAAGGTGCCTTTAATGGCCTGATATTGCGGGTCTTTGTTAATATCCTGGTTTGGATCTTCACTGCCATATTTGGATTCAAGATGAGCAAAACTGCCTTGCAACTGGGAAAGACCGTTTGCTGTGGTCTTCAGCTGCTGCCCCACTTGTGCATAACCGCCTTGCAGCTTTCCGAGTCCGTTCTCCATTGCCTGATAGCCTGAAAGAAGCTGTTGACTGCTGTTGGCCAGCAGATCCGCACTCGATTTAGCCTTCTCTACGCCGGCCTTCAAATCTCCTGCACCTTGGGAACTGTCATACATCCCTTTTTCAATTTGGGATAGCGCACCGGATAAGTCGCCGATTCCTGACTTCAGTTTGTTGGTGCCATTTACTAGTTCACCAATTCCATCGGTCGTTTGTTTCATTTTCGGCTGGGAATCACTAAGCTGTGAGCTTGCTTTAGAAAGGCCACCGCTGATTTTCTTCAATCCGTCATTCCCTTTGGATAGTCCGTCATCCAGTGACTCTGCCTGTTTGGTAACCTGAAGTTCTTTTAATTGCTCACCTACCGGACGGGTGGCGCTCCGCACCCGGTCAACACCGTTCACCTGCTCGACTTCCCGGCTGATCTTTTCAATCGTTGCCATGTACTCCGAGCTATCCATCGGTTCGTCGTTTTTCAGTACAATTTTGGCAGGAAGAGACTCTCCCGGGCCAAAGCTTTCTGAAATCACATTAAAAGCTTTAACGGAATTATACTTATCCCCGATTTCATCCAACGAATTGAATGATAGATCGCCGTCATAGGTTGCCAGAAAAGGAGTGACGACCGCAGCAACAATAATGAGGGTTACAAGCGGGCGTTTAAATGAAAATGAACCGGCCGCTCCCCAAATTTTGCTTTGCTTGTGCTCCATTGCCGCTTTCGATGGCCAGAACAGCTTGCTGCCGAGAACCATCATAAAAAACGGCACCAGTGTTAATAGAGCAAGCAGCAGCACAGCTACCCCGATCGCTACAGCTGAAGCAGATTGATAGAGTTTAAAAGTAGAAAAACCAATCGCTGCAAATCCGATCATCACGGCAAGTCCGCTGAAAAACACGGTTCTGCCTGCCGTTTTATATGTAGCCAGAATCGCATCCGGCAAGCTTTCATGCCTGCCCATCTCTTCCTTAAACCGGCTGAGCAGAAGGATGCAATAATCGGTCCCGATACCGAAAAGAACCGCCACCAGGAAAATTTGCGTAAACGTGGACAGCGGGAAATTCCAGCGGTCCACCAAAAGGGCTACAATTGACTGCGCCGCAATATACGAGATTCCGACGGTCACGAGCGGAATGAGCGGTGCCACTAAAGAACGGAACACAACAAACAGGACGGCGAGAATGAAGACGACGGTTATGTATTCCGTTTTCTTTAATCCTTCCTGTGAGCTTGCCACCACATCCTCGTCGATCATCCAGCTGCTCGTAAAGTAGTGAGGAACGTTAACATCCTTTAACTCGCTATAGAGGGAGTCGGAAATCTCAGCTGCTTCCTTGTTCGCGGTATTGACCGTCACTAGGGAAAGGACGGTCTTCCCATCCTTGGACGCCAGCTGATCCTTCAGCTCCTTATTATCAAAATGGGTGAGAACCTCCGTAATCCCTGCATTTTCTTTATCTTGTTTCAATTGATGCATTGCGGTTTTTATTTCTTTGAGGTCACCACTGCTCAGCTTCTCATTTTTGTGAAACACAAGCGCAACCTGTGATTCATCCGCTGATTTCTCTTTCTTGTCTACATCATCAAGAAGCTTCTGAGCGAAGCTGGAAGAATACCCGTCCGGCACGTTGATCTGCCCTTTTTCACGAACCAGCTCCGCCATATTGGGCGCCAGCAGCACCAGAGCCGCAACCAGAGCAATCCAGACAACCGCAATAACCCACTTTGCTTTTAGCACAGCTTTCATTCTGTTTCCCCTCTCCTATTCTTCATTCACCTGGGATGCCAGCTTTTCATAAAGCGTTAAGAAGGTTTCTATCTCTTCATCACTGAACGTTTTTAAATAAGGAGACACCACTTCAAACACTTTTTCTTCTCCCCACTGAAAAACGTCAGACCCTTCCTCTGTCAATTTTAGATAAACGATTCTCCGGTCCTTTTCATCTCTGAGCCGGTGAATGTATCCTTTTTCCGCCAGCCTCGTGACAATGGCGGTAATGGCACTCTTTTGCACACAAAAGGCTTCTGCCAGCTCTGTAGTAGTACAAGAACCAAACCGTTTGATATAGCTCAGTGTCATTTGCTGCTCAACGGTCAATACATCCTGAAGCTGTTCCTTGATCATCGAGCCAAACCGCTTGTTCACCGTGAAAGAAGCCACTTCATACCGACCCAAAATGCTTTTCCATTTTCCAACATCCATTCTATTCACCTCTGTTTTCTATTAGACCATAACTAGTTCAAGAGTTGAACTGTTCAAGACAAGAACAAGATGACAATTTGGTGACAGGAGTAACGCTGTTGCTCTTGGGAGTTGATTTCCGTTTCAGATGCTCGCTTTCCGCAGGGCGTGCGGTGAGCCCGTCGGCGCAAGCGCCTTCCTTGGTCTCACCTGTCCCGCTTTCCCTGCTGGAGTCTCGCACCTTACACTTCAATCAACAAATCCATGAAGATTCTTTAACATCAATGTTCTCACAGCAACAATGACCTTTAGTAAGCAGAAAAAAACCGCCCTTGTAAAAAGGACGGTCCTTATTGCTTCTTATGCAATCTGTTGTGCTTCTTTAAATTCTTTTTCGACCTCAGCTGATGGCTTTGCTGTCAGAAGGCTGACGGCGATAATGACAATTCCACAGACGATGAACCCGGGAATAATTTCATATACAGCTTCAAGCGCTTTGACTTGTTCCCAAATAATCACGGTAAGTGTACCGGAAATCATTCCGAAGAACGCTCCCCATTTCGTCATGCGTTTCCAGTACAGACTGAGAAGAACAACCGGACCAAACGCCGCTCCAAATCCAGCCCAAGCGTAACCGACAAGATTCAGAATCGTTTTGTTTGGATGAAACGCCAGGAGAAGCGCAATCAGAGAAATACCCAGAACCGCCAATCGGCCCACCAGGACCAGCTCTTTGTCCGAAGCGGTTCTTCTGAAAAAGGCTTTATAAAAATCCTCGGTTACCGCGCTGGATGTCACAAGCAGCTGAGAGGAAATCGTACTCATGACCGCAGCTAAAATGGCTGCCAGCAAAAACCCGGTGATTAATGGGTGAAACAATACATCGGACAATACGATGAACACCGTTTCCGACTTTTCAAGCTTTCCGCCGTTTGCGTGGAAATACGCGATTCCCACAAGCCCGGTAAACATAGCTCCGACAATGGAAAAGATCATCCAACCCATGCCGATTCTTCGTGCACTCTTCATTTGTTTTACGGAGTTAATGGCCATAAACCGGACAATAATATGCGGCTGCCCGAAATATCCGAGCCCCCAGGCCAAAAGAGAAATAATGCCAATGATACTTGTTCCTTTAAAAGCATTGAGCAATTCAGGATTAATGGAGCGAATCTCAGAGAACGTCTCCCCAGTTCCGCCAAGGCTGGAAATCGTCACAACCGGAACAAGGATCAACGCCACAAACATAATGGTGCCTTGCACAAAATCGGTCCAGCTGACAGCAAGAAAACCGCCAAACAACGTATACAGCACCACCACACTGGCGGTCAGCCAGATGCCAGTCGAATAATCGAGACCGAACGCTGATTTAAAAAGTTCGCCCCCTGCTACCATGCCGGATGACGCATAAAATGTAAAAAAGATTAAAATAACAATTGCCGATGTTATGCGCAAAATCCGTGAAGTATCCTTAAACCGGTTTTCAAAATAATCCGGAATGGTAATGGAATTGTTCGCGATTTCTGTGTAGGTACGCAGCCGCGGAGCAACAAACAGCCAGTTCAAATAAGCCCCCAATGTTAATCCGACCACAATCCAGCCTGCGCTTAATCCCGAAACATACATTGCCCCCGGAAGACCCATTAACAGCCAGCCACTCATATCCGATGCCCCGGCACTGAGTGCTGTAACTGCCGGCCCCAAATCTCTGCCGCCCAGCATATAATCCGATAAATTGGCCGTCCGGCGATAGGCAAAATAACCGATCAAAAGCATCCCCACCATATAAATGGCGATGGAGATCATTACTCCGTATTCCATTGTCTCTCCCCCTCTTTCTGTCCGCCTTCCTCTGATAACGCTTTCACGCACAGGCGGATTTCCCCCTGTCCTTCAGCAGCCGCCACCTACTGGCTCTGAAACACAGCTCTTTTTTAAATTATCACAGGCCTTTCGTTTAAACAATGCTTGAAATTCACCAAAAAACATGCTCAATGCTTGTCCGAAAAAACAAAATACAAACCGGCCAATAACAATACCAATCCAATCATCTTTTTATATGTAAAATGAATCGCTTCATTGCCGAACCAGCCGTTGTGGTCAATGATTACACTCATCATGAGCTGGCCGATAATAACAGCGGTAATGGCGCTCGTCACTCCAATTTTCGGTACGGCAAGAATGACGATAAACACATAGATGGCTCCCAGTATGCCTCCGATCAGGTTCCATTTCGGCACCTGCCAGACAGTGCTCAAGCTTCCGTTTCCCCAGATCAGCATAATCACCAAAAGCATGACCGTTCCTGTAAAAAAGGAAACAAATGCCCCTTCAATGGAGCCGATCCTTTTTCCGAGCGTTCCATTTACAGCGGCCTGCATGCCTTGTCCCATGCCGGCAAGCAAAACAATCACGAGCATTATGATTTTCCCCATGGATGTTCTCTCCTCACTTTTATCATGCTGCCTAATCTTTTCCCCACATAAAAAACACCACACATAACGTGGTGTTTATCGATTAATCAGGCTTGAAAATATAATCAACCAGCTCTTGAAAGACGTTGACATTGTCCGTCAACAGGAACACCGGAAGAAGCAAAATGGCAAACAGCACAAGAAGATTCGATCCGATCCCTCGAATAACAATCTTTTTTAGCATATTCATTTATTCTCACTTCCTTTTGACTTATTATAACGCTTGCTGCCAAAGTAGTCAAAATTTTTCGTTAAATACAATTTGATCTTTCAACCAGTGTATTTTTGATTCCCTGGTTTTAGAAGCGAAATCAAAGGGGGGTAATTATACTTACCCTTCTGAGGAGGAGAACGAAACATTACTGAGTTTTTAGAGGGGATTTTGAGTGAGTATGGTTTCACCAGATTTTAATTTACCGCCAGCCGTTTTGAAGGAAATACCGGGCCATTTATTATAAATACGCGCCATTTACCACATTTACACGCAAAATCCCGATTATATAAACTCGTCCGCCCAGACAAAGCCCGTGAGGACTTCATCTCCTCTTCGACACCTGAAATCTGTTAAAATACCTGCATATAAGGAAATACTGAGTATAGAAAAAGATCGCTCAAGCAGGTTTCATCCTCTTTCCTTGTGGAAAAAGACCAATAATAGAAACTTTCTATAGAAAGGAAAACGCCATTGAAAAAAGGATTGGAAGTCTTACTTCGACTTGGGATTACTCTTCAAGTGTTAAAAACAGCCATCGCAGCCGCGCTTTCCTGGACTGTATCTTCCCATCTCTCTCAAAATGACTACCCCTTTTTCGCCCCGCTGGCCGCTGTTCTGACCATGCAGGTCACCATCGCCGGCTCTCTTCAAAAAGGGTTTTACCGGGTGTGCGGCGTCATAGGTGGCGTGATTATCAGCATGCTGATCGGGTATTTTCTTCAAGTAAATGCTGGCTCCATCATGCTTGTTGTCTTGATCGGCATGGCCGTAACGACAGCCTTCAAGATGCCCGGCGGGGTGACGTCACAGGTGTGCGTCAGCTCGATCCTGGTTCTCGCTTTTGGACAGGGTTATGCGTTCAGCCGAATCATTGAAACGTTCATTGGTTCCGCGATCGCCGTTCTGACCAATGCGCTGCTTGTTCCTCCGAATGCCATTCCGGCAGCAGAAGAGCTTCTTCTTAAACTATCCAATCAGGCTTCCAGGACATTAAAGGATCTGGTCGTGCTGTGGGACAAGGATCCGGCTCACCGCCGGGAGATTCAGCAGGAAGTCAAGGAACTCACAGAACGGAACGAGAAAGGAATCGAAGCCGTCATTCTCGCGCGTGAAAATCTTCGTTTCACCCCGTTTTTCACCAAACGAAGAATCCGGCTCACCCATCTCGAAACGGGCATGAAGCATCTTAATCACATTACCCTGCAAATACGGGGCATTGCGCGCGGCATCCGTGACTTATCATCGATTATTGATACAAGCACCGACTCTGAGGAGATTGAAGAACTAAACCGGGCAATTGAGCAAACAGCGATGTGTGTTGCTCATTATGGAGAAACGGTCATTAATCCATCGGCTGAAAATTTGTTGATTCTGATCTCAAGCTTAAAAGAGGCACAAGAAACTCAATCCCGTTGCCTGGTGATTCTGAAACGGTATGAATCACTGACCATTTTGCGGGATGTGGGGGCGATCCTCACTGACTTGAACCGGATCTTGAAAGAGACAGGCGGCCAGACGGTCATCAGCACCGGCCGGGTTTTCTAACAAAAAAAGCAGGAAGGCTATTCCCAAGCCTTCCTGCTTTTTTTATTTTTTCATATTCTCATAGTGGCTGATGATCGCCTTGGACAGCTTAGACGCTGTTGGAATTTCTGTAAACTGCTCAATTGCCTGCTCCAGTCCTTTGGAAGCAATCGTCTCCTGAACGGTTACTGCCTCGGGATCTTCTTTGTAGTCATACAGCAGAGCGGCTGCAATGACTTTGGTTAAAGAAGCTGGAATGTCGCCGGTCAATTCATGATACTGCTTCGCAGGGCTGACGAGGCGGTCGTTCGGTCCAAGTTTACGGATCGGAGAGCGGCCTACACGGGTCACCTCATCCGAAATATACGGGTTCGTGAACCGGTTTACAATCTTCGCAGCATACGCTTCATGCGCTGCACGCTCAAAGCCGTATTTGCTGATGAGCATGTCTCCGGTTTCCTTCACTGCACCCTCGATCACTTCTTTGATTGCCGGGTTGTTCATGGCTCCATCAATCGTTGGCACACCCGCATGATAACCGAGATAGGCAGCTGCCGCATGCCCGGTATTTACGGTGAACAATTTACGTTCAATATACGGCTTCAGGTCATCTACATACGTAATGCCTTCCACATCCGGTTTGGTTCCCACAATTTTGGTTTGATCCACAGCCCATTCATAGAAAGGCTCAACCTTGACCATTAGTTTGTCTTCGTTGGATTGGTTTGGCACGATGCGGTCGACCGCTGCATCCGGAAATCCAAACCGGGATTCAAACTGTTGTTTTTCATCTTTATTCAATTTTTCAAACACCTTTTCCTTTAGAAGGGTGCTTCCGCCGATCATGTTTTCACAGGCGATGATGTTCAGCGGTGCGTCACTTGCCGCTGCCCGCTTTCGCAATCCTTCTGTGATGGTTCCGGCGATAAAAGGCAGAATGTTTGGCCCGACAGCTGCTGTTACAAGATCAGCTTTTGCGACCATTTCCACTGCTTTTTCAGCATCAGTACTGCTGTTTATGGCACTAACGTTTTTGATGATTTGCTCCTGCTGGCTTTGATCTGCAAGAACAACGGTATATTGCTTTCTTTCATTTAAAAGTGAGACAAGTTCGTCATTTACGTCCACGAACACTGTTTCATAGCCTGACTGGTACAATAAGTTGCCAATAAATCCTCTGCCGATGTTGCCTGCTCCGAAATGTACTGCCAGCATGTTACTCAACATCCTCAAAGAATGCCATGATTTCTTCCTTGGAAGAAGCATTCACAATACCCATGACGTTTTCTTCCGCGGAACAGACAATCGCAATTTTGGAAAGAAGTTCAAGGTGCTCATCGCCTTTTCCGGCAATACCAATCAAGAGCTTAACATCGCTCCCTGGTGCAAATTCCACACCGCCAGGCACTTGGATGATTACAATTCCTGATTCTTTTACTGATTTTTTGGCATCTTCTGTTCCATGAGGAATGGCTACATAGTTCCCCATGTACGTAGAAGTTAATTCCTCTCGCTCAAGCATTTTCTCAACATAGTCCGGTTCAACATAGCCGTTTTCCACAAGCAATTTTCCGGTCAGGCGGATGGCCTCTTCCTTGTTGTTCACTTCTGCTTTCAGTACTATGTTTTGATCGTTTAGAATCGTTGACATGTTAACCTCTCCTTATTTCCTGTAGTTTTTCGTCATAAAACTGATGAAGCTTTTTTGTAAGATAAGACAATATGTGTTGTTCTTCCTTTGTTTCAAACCGCGTGATGCTCTCCTGATCTTCAATAATAAGAGAGCTGATAGTACTCAGTACCTCCAACCCCTGACTGGTAAACGCCTCTGGAGCAAGCAGCAGTAAAATGCGGTTAATTTCAATGGCCGATTGATCCATGGCCGTAACCGTCACTTCAGATTGCAGCTCAAAAATCGTGAAGGAGGGTTTTGTGATGTGCGGGCTTCGCGCATGAAAAAGTGCCAGTGACGTATTCGGGATCCCCAATCCGCCTAACCTTTCACGCTTGATCAATGCATCAAGGACACCTTCGCTATCCTGTAAAACCTCTTGAGCCTTTAATGTTTCGCATGCCTCTCTCAACACGTCTTCCACATCTTGCCCGCTTCCCGAAAGAAAGAGTTGAAACCCGCGAAGTACATCGGTAACAGCATCCGTATAATGCTTGATGTTTTCCATTTCGGCCAGTACCTGCAGGGGATCCCGCTCCTGTTTTACAGTTTCTGACGGAACACGTTCTGTTGTTTGCTGCCTGCTCTTTGTTTCGGCAACCCATTGTCTGACCTTCTTAAGCTCTTCCTGATCGGGAATTGGGCTGACGACAATATGCGGCAGATGATAATCCGGCAGGTTAACTGTTGAGATGACAAGATCATATGAAGTGGTATCCATATGGTTCAATTCAAAGAGCGAGGCGTTTTTCAATTCGCTGATCTCCGGAATTTCCCGCTTGAGCACGGTAGCCAGCATTTTGGATGTTCCAATCCCGGTGGAACAAATGACGAGTGCCTTCAGATCATTGGACTCGCGGCCGTTCATCAGTGCCGATCCAAAGTGCATGACCAGATAGGCGATTTCCTCATCCGGAACGTCCAGATCTGGAAAGATGACGGATACCGCTTCCCTCACTAAGTCAAAGAGATCTTTATAATCGGTCTTAATCTTCGGCAGAAGCGGGTTGGTTATGCCCATTTGTTGCTTAATGCGGTAGAGGGCAGGTTTTAAGTGGGTCACCAGCCCCTGAAAAAGCGATGTGTTCTGCAACAGGTCGGTACCCGTTTTGTCAGCGATAAAGGTAATCAGGCTCTTGGCTTTTACCGCCGTTTGAAAACTGGACTCCTCCAGCAGGTATTCTTTGTCCCGCCGGAGCTTGGCCCCCTGAAGATGCATCGTAATGTAACCGATTTCCGCTTCAGGGATGTCGGTGTTGAATACCTTCTTCAGCTTGTTGATGATCTTCTCTGCTGCTTTATACTCTGGCTCAAGCTTCAGTCGTTCCAGAAACGCATCATCCATGTTGATGTTTTCACCCTGAAGAATCCGCTCAATCGCCAGAGATAAATGAACGACAAGTCCGATATAGGCGCTGTCGGCAATTGGATAGGGAAGCTCATCGTTCACTTCCTCGATGGCGTGCTCTACCGTAATGAGCCGGTTCTTTTCCACCAGGCCAAGCAGCCGTTCAGAAATCGAATCGGTCGTTTGCAGGGAACGCTTCTGGATATTTTCCTTAACAAGTGACAAAAAGTCAGTTTCGTTAAGGTTCTGCGCGATGATTTGGCTCATCGCTCTCCGTTTGGCGCTCTCATCTCCGGTGATTTCCACCCCATAGCCTCGTTTTCTCACAAGGGTCAGGTGAAACTCATTCAGCCGCCCTTCGAGTTTCGTCAGGTCATTGCTGATGGTGGCAATGGTGACGTTGAGGTCGTGGGCCAGGGAAACAAGCTTCACCGGTTCCTTCGCTTCGAGGAGTGTACAAACGATAATCGTCTGCCGTTCATCCGGCGTGTATTCGTTATACGACAGTTGAAAGAGCGCCATCCTCAGCTCTTCCATGTTTTCCTCGGACCCGACAATCTGGATGCCGACCCCTGACTTTTTAACAAGCTCTAAATTATAGCTTTTCAGCGTATTCTCCAATTCTTTTAAATCGCGGTGAATGGTGCGGGTACTGACATCAATGGCATCCGCAAGATCTTTGACTGTCATCTCTTCCTTTTTGGATAACAAGATCTCGAATATCAGCCGTTCTCTTGCCGATATATACATGTTCCTCACTCCCATAAGCAGGTGCAGGTTTGGTGAATCTTTTCTTAGATTGATGACAACTTTTAAATTGTATACCCTATATTTATAATAAATCTTTAAAAACCCTTGAAACAACAAAATGAAAAAGCATTTTCGTCATTCGGGTTGTTGCCAACATTTAAATACGAAGCGAAAAAGCCGGACACAGTGTCCGGCTTTCCTTCGCTTATTTTTTGGCTGATTCCAATTTGCTCATCAGCTCATCATATTTGGGTGAGTTCAAGAAGTTTTCCACTGAGATGTGTTTCGCACCCGGAAGCTTAGTCTTAGCACGATCGGTCAAATCTTTATGCGTGATGACCACATCGGCATCGTCAGGCAGGTTGGAAATGGATGTGTTGGACACGGCAACATCGAGTCCGGCTTTCTTCACCTTGTTTTTCAGGATAGAGGCACCCATCGCACTTGAGCCCATTCCTGCATCACATGCGAAAATAATCTTGGAAACATCGGTGTACTCATTATCTTCTGCTTGCTCTGCTGCCGGCTCTGACACAGCTTCAGCCGGAGCAGCACCCTGTCCCTCTTTCAGCTCATTCATCAGCTCGTCATATTTCGGGCTGTTCAGGAAATTTTCCACTGAAATGTGCTCTGCACCCGGAAGCTTCGCCTTCGCACGGTCGGTCAGATCCTTGTGTGTGATGACGATATCCGCATCGGACGGAAGGTTGTTGATGGACGTATTGGATACCGCGATATCCAGTCCTGCTTTTTGAACTTTATTTTTCAGAATAGAAGCACCCATTGCACTGGAGCCCATTCCTGCATCACATGCAAAAATAATTTTGTTTACATCACTGCGTGTTTTCGCAGCTACTGGCTCTTCTTTTTTCGCTTCAGGTTTGTTGATTAGAGAAGAAGCACGGCTTTCTTTACCTTTTAGTGCAGATGTTTTTTCTGCTGCTTTGGTCAATTCGTCATCATCGTCGTCTGTTTTCTTGGAGGACTTCAGGATGATGGACGAAATCAGGAAGGAAACCGCTGTGGCGACAAGCACCCCTGCGAGTACGCCAAGATAATGTCCTCTTGGTGTCATGGCAATCAGTGCGAAAATGCTTCCTGGTGATGGAGCAGCCACAAGACCTGCATCAAAAAGCAGGAATGTGAATACACCTGATGCACCACCGGCAATAACGGACAAAAGAAGCATTGGCTTCATTAAAATGTATGGGAAGTAAATCTCGTGAATTCCGCCCAGGAAGTGAATGATTGCTGCTCCCGGTGCAGATTGTTTCGCCATTCCTCTTCCAAAAAGAATGTATGCCAGAAGCACACCAAACCCAGGTCCAGGGTTGGACTCCAGCAAGAAGAGAATGGATTTTCCGGCTTTGGCCGCCTGCTCAATACCAAGCGGGCTCAAAATACCGTGGTTAATCGCATTGTTCAGGAACAACACTTTTGCCGGTTCAATAAAGATACTGGCCAGTGGCAATAGGTGAGCGTCAACGATCGCCTGCACGCCTGCTGCCAAGGTTTTGTTCAATGTTAATACGACCGGCCCGATGCCTTTATAGGCAACGAGGGTAAGAATACCGGCAATGATACCGGCAGAAAAGTTATTGACAAGCATTTCAAAACCAGATCGGACTTTACCATCGATCATCTTGTCGAATTTCTTTATCGCCCATCCGCCAAGAGGACCCATAATCATGGCACCTAAAAGCATTGGAATGTCAGCACCAACGATAACCCCCATGGTTGCCGTTGCACCGACCACACCACCGCGCAAATCGTAGACGATGCGTCCGCCGGAAAACCCAATCAGTAGCGGAAGCAAGTAGGTGATCATCGGTGTGACCAGCTTCGCCAAGTCTTCATTCGGAATCCATCCGGTTGGAATAAATAATGCGGTGATGATACCCCAGGCGATAAACGCCCCGATGTTCGGCATAATCATACCGCTCAAATGGCTGCCAAAGCGCTGAATTTTCACTTTAGCGCCTGACTTTTTCTCTTCAGGATTAGCCATATCTATCAAAACTCCCTTCATGTATCGCTTTAAAATTAATTAGTAAATAGGACTTATGTATTAATTGTAAAGCGGTTACAGTCTTTCTACAACGGAAAGAAAACGGGGTTTTGTCACGACACTTGTTGTCATTTCTTTAATTCCCCTGATCTGTGGCAACAATACATAAACATTAAAACCCTTTAGGACAAAGAACGGATGAGTTCTGTATAGTACCGTCTTAGTTCTTCTTTCAAACTTGACGGCTCAATGGCAGAAAGACTTCTGCCGAATCCAGCAAGATAGGAAACAATAAAATCAATCTCTACGGGTTCATAGGTTCCGGTAAGATAAAGCTCTTCCTCCCTTTCCGTGATTTTCATGGAAGGGAAATTCTCCTGCTTAAATTTCTCCGCACCTTCGGAGGTGATTCGGCAGCTGAAGGATATGGCTTGATCGGTCGGCTTCCATAGGCTATGAGCATTGTGAATGGTTATCTCTTTTAAATCCAATCCATGTTCAGCATTTGCATCTTTTAGAGAGATGACACGGTCACACCGAAACACCCGGTATGCGGTTTTCTCCACATCATACGCCTGGCAATACCAATACCCTTTCCTCGCATAAAGTGCAATGGGCTGGATGGAACGGCTTGTTGGTCCCTTTGCCCCAGCATATTCGATTCGAATGACCTTTTGTTCTATCGCTGCCATCAGGATCTCTTCCAAGTAATGCCCTTCGTGCGTCTGATTCCCATGAAAAAACGAGAGTCGGTTCTGAATGTTGTCAATTTGTTCCCTCTGTTTTGGAGAGACACTTTCCAAGAATTTTTCAGAGATCGATTGAAAAGTGACCCGAAACGGAGAGCGGGCAAGACTTTTGATCGCCTGCATCGCAAAATAAAGCGCAAAAACTTCATGGCTGGTGAATGTAATGGGAGGCAAATTCATCGTTCGCACCAAGCGATAGCCTCCATAACGTCCATATTCCGCATAAAGCGGAACACCCATCTCCTCCAGCGCTTCAATGTCACGGAGCGCCGTCCTCTTTGAAATATCGAATTCGTTTATCAAGTCCGTTAACGTGAACCGCTGTTTTTTGTTGATATAACGCAGCATCTGATTGATCCGTTCTGCTTTTTTCATTTTCCTCCCCTTATAGGTGCCACGATCTGTCACCTTATTTTTATACACTTAAAGTGTAAAAGACAAAATCCAAGGAGGCAACCCCATGAAACTGGAAGTGATTCCTTTTTTATCATTGGACGGCAGAGGTGCAGAAGCCATCACGTTTTACGAATCGTATTTAGGAGCCGAAGTATTATTCAAAAAAACATACAAAGAGATGACAGAGATGGACCCTAGTTTTACGTATAAAGAAGGCGAGGAGAACTACATTACTCATTCTGTATTGCAGATCGGATGTAATAAAATCATGATTGCGGAAGAGGAGATGGATCCTGCCCGACCCTGGCAGCTCGGCAACAGCTTTTCCCTATGTATCCAGTCCAAAGATTTCCCCGCCATTGAAGCACTTTATGAGAAACTCACTCAGCACGAAAAAGTTCATGTTCTGACACCTTTTGAAAAAAACTCATTTAGTCCAGGCTATGCACGTGTCAGAGATCCGTTCGGGATTGTGATCCAGCTGACTGTCACACGGCATGATTTTTAATTAAAGGATTAAATCAGCCTGAAGAAATATATTGGATGAATCTTCCCCTCCGAATCAACTTTCGTATTTTTGCAGGATATTCAACCCTTACTATTAAATTAAATATGTATTGAGAATTCGAAAAGGGGAGTGGGCGGGTGGATCAATCAGTATTGATGGCAGCATCTGATGCATTTGGACTCAATTGCAAATGGCTTACACACATAGGCGGCAACGTAAATGATGTCTATAATTACCCAGCAGAAAACAGTAATCCTTCCCGGATATTACGCCTGACGCATAAACGATGGCGTAATGAAGATGAAACCGCAGCAGAATTGCATTTCATGAACTATTTGTATGCTAATGGCGTTTCTGTACCTAAGATTTTGACTTCGCAAGCAGGAAGATGGGTTGAACCAGCAACCAATGGATATCATGCTTGCATGTTCGTTAAAGCTCCTGGCCATACCCCTGTCGGTGAAGATTGGAACTCGAATATGGTTGTCAATTGGGGGCGATTGATAGGACAAATGCATATACTCACCCAATCTTATACCCCATTAGAAAATCTAAACCGCCGTGATTGGAAGCAAGAGTCCTGGATGGATTTAAGGCAACTGCCTCAGAAAGAAAAAATAGTCTGCCACAGAGCAACTGAGCTGTTAACCTGGTTAAATACGCTTCCCATGTGTTCAAAGAATTACGGCCTTGTACACTGTGACCTCCATGCCCGCAACTTTTTTGTTACAGATGAAGGTGCTCTCACAGCCTTTGATTTTGACGATTCATGCTACCATTGGTTCGCTTATGACATTGCCGTTATCCTGTATTCGGTCATCAGTAAATTTAACCAACAGGAAAGAAAGCGAGAGTCCCTCGATGATTATATGTCTCTTTTTCTTTCCTCGTTTTTAAAAGGCTACCAAGAGATACACCATTTCGATGATTGGTGGCTAGAAGCAATGCCCCGCTTCCTAAAATATCGCAGGTTGGTGGTTTACAACTATCTTCATCAACGGTATGACTGGAAAACGGCAGACAAAGAAAAGAAGGTGAAATGGTTAAGCCTTAAAGCAGAAATTGAAGCAGATGAATCCATACTAACTATTTAAAAAGACCCAATCCCTCTTGAAGGAATTGGGTCTTGCTTGAATTATTTCCTATTCAACCGTTACACTTTTCGCAAGATTACGCGGCTTATCCACGTCACAATCACGGTGAAGGGCAGCGTAGTAGGCAATCAATTGAAGCGGTACAACAGATACGAGCGGAGTAAGGTATTCATGTACTTCTGGAAGTACGATACGGTCTCCTTCGTCCTTTGTTGCTTCTGTACTGATCACGCAAGTGTTGGCTCCGCGTGCTGCTACTTCCTTCACGTTACCACGGATGCTTAGATCCACGTGCTGCTGAGTGGAAAGAGCAATAACCGGTGTGCCGTCTTCAATCAATGCGATCGTACCATGCTTAAGTTCTCCTCCGGCAAATCCTTCAGCCTGGATGTAAGAGATCTCTTTCAGCTTCAGAGAGCCTTCCAGGCAGACAAAGTAGTCAACCGCACGGCCGATAAAGAATGCATTGCGTGTTTCGGAAAGGTATTCCTGAGCGACACGTTCCATGGTTTCTTTTTGGTCCGTTAATGATTCAATCGCATTCGCCACAATCGCAAGCTCCTGAAGCGGGTTGAAATCAAGTTCAATTCCCTGCGCACGAGCGGCATCAACTGCAAGGATCGCCAGAACAGCGATTTGCGCCGTATACGCCTTGGTTGAAGCTACGGCAATCTCAGGACCTGCATAAAGGTTAAGCGTATAGTTCGCTTCCCTTGAAAGCGTGGATCCTGGAACGTTTGTAATCGTCAGTGCCTTGTGTCCGAGCTTCTTGATCGCTACAAGCACGGCACGGCTGTCAGCTGTTTCTCCGGATTGAGAGATGAAGATGAACAGCGGCTTCTCGGAAAGAAGCGGCATGTTGTAGACAAATTCGCTGGCAATGTGCACTTCAACCGGTACTTTTGCGATGTTTTCGATCAATTGCTTACCAACAAGACCGGCATTATAGCTGGTACCGCAAGCTACGATGTAAATGCGGTCCGTTTCTTTCATGGCCTGGCGAATATCATCGTCAAGCTTCAGGTTGCCGTCTTCGTTCTGGTAATGCTTGATGATGTTACGCATAACGAACGGCTGCTCGTCAATTTCCTTGAGCATATAGTGAGGGTAAGTACCCTTTTCAATATCGCTTGCATCAAGCTCGGCAGTGTATGGCTCACGAGAAACTTCCTGGCCGTCGAGCGTTTTGATGGTATAAGAATCACGCGTTACGATGACGATTTCTTCGTCCATAAGCTCCACGTATTTGTCAGTTTGGGAAATCATGGCCATAGCATCACTTGCTACAACGTTAAAGCCTTCCCCAACACCAACCAAAAGCGGGCTTTTATTTTTTCCAACATAGATGGTGTCTGGATCTTGGTTATCAACCAATGCAATGGCGTAAGAACCTTTGATAACAGAAAGAGCATGGCGGAAAGCTTCTTCTACGCTTTCGCCTTCGTTCACGAATTTCTCGATGATCTGCACGACAACTTCTGTATCTGTATCACTTACGAATGTTACATCCTGTAAGTATTCTTTTTTCACTTTTCCGTAGTTCTCGATTACACCGTTATGAACAAGTGTGAAACGTCCTGCAGAACTTTGGTGTGGATGCGAGTTCACTTTGCTTGGCGCTCCGTGGGTTGCCCAGCGGGTATGTCCGATCCCCATTGTGGATTCAACGTTTTGGTCAACGATGTCGCGCAACACAGCAATTCTTCCTTTTTCCTTGAAAACCTGCACGCCGTCCTGATCGACAACTGCAATCCCTGCAGAGTCATAACCGCGATATTCCAGCTTTTCAAGTCCTCGAAGCAAGATTTCCTTCGCATCCTTATTACCTACATAACCTACAATTCCGCACATTTAAATTATCCTCCCTTTGGTCAGGAACAGCTCTTTATCTGATGCTGGACCCGCCGCGACAGGGGGACTGTGAGCGGGGCTCACAGCCCCACCTATGTCTTTTTTTATAATAAATTGGCCACTGCTTTTATTTTTGTACAGGAAGTCGCCTTGCCTGTTTTAGATAAAAGCTAACGAAAGTGACTGATTCCGAGAGGCATCCGCCGAATGATCGATGAACCTCTTCCTCGTCAACTATTTTCATTTCGTCCGAAAATAGTTCAGGCGCTTTGGTATTTAATTGACCACTCTATCCTCCTTCCCGTTTCCAAGTCAAGATAAACTTAATGATAGCCTGTTTTGTGATAAGCGTCAATTGGTTGCCAAGTAGCTTAATAAATTTTTAATAAAATATGCATAAGCGTATCGGTTGGTGATACGCTTATGCATATTTTTCGTGTCTACTTTGTTGAATGAGGGTGCCTTTTGTTAAACAAGCTCCGCTTTCACCACTTCAACAATCTCTTCAGCGTAGGTTTGGCACTGCTCTTTTGTCGGTGCTTCAACCATAACGCGGACGAGCGGTTCTGTTCCGGACGGACGGACAAGAACGCGGCCGTTTCCATTCATCTCGTCTTCCACCTTGTCGATGGCAGCCTTCACTGTATCATTGCCCTGCAGCTTTGTTTTATCTGCGACTTTCACATTGATCAAAAGCTGAGGGAATTTTTTCATTTCATTGGCAAGCTCGGATAATGGACGCTTGGTTTGCTTTACGATGCTTGCCAATTGAATAGCAGAGAGCATTCCGTCACCTGTTGTTGTATGGTCAAGGAAAATGATATGTCCGGACTGTTCTCCCCCGAGGTTATAGCCGTTCTTTCTCATTTCTTCCATGACATATCGGTCACCAACCGCTGTTTGGACCGATTTTACCTCTTTTTCTTCGAGTCCTTTATAGAAGCCAAGGTTGCTCATGACCGTAGAAACGATCGTGTCATTTTTAAGTCCGCCTTGTTCTTTCAGGTATGTGGCACAAATAAACATGATCTGGTCGCCGTCTACAATCTCACCGTTCTCATCAATCGCAATCAGACGATCGCCGTCCCCATCAAAGGCAAGACCCATGTCTGCTCCTTTTTCCTTCACCAGTTCAGCCAGTTTTTCGGGATGGGTCGAGCCCACTCCGTCATTAATGTTCAGGCCGTTCGGGTTGGTTCCCATGGTCGAAATATCAGCTTCCAGGTCCGCGAATAGATGCGGCGCAAGAGAAGAGGTCGCTCCGTGGGCGCAGTCAAGCGCAATATGAAGGCCGGAGAAATCTCCCTCAACCGTCTGTTTAAGATACTGAAGGTACTTCTGACCGCCTTCAAAGTAATCGCCAACAGATCCGATATCTCCGCCTGACGGACGCGGAAGTTGATCCTGCTCCTGATCGAGCAGTACCTCAATTTCAGCCTCCTGTTCATCAAGAAGCTTGAATCCGTCTGACCCGAAAAATTTGATTCCGTTGTCTTCTACCGGATTGTGAGAAGCGGAGATCATGACCCCTGCCTGAGCGCCAAGCGCCTTTGTCAAATAGGCGACGCATGGTGTAGAGACAACACCCAACCGCAATACTTCAGCTCCGGTGGATAATAGGCCCGCAACCAATGCTCCTTCAAGCATATGTCCGGAAATTCGTGTATCCCGTCCAATCAGAACTTTTGGCTTTTGAGTTTCCTTTGTTAATACATATCCCCCAAAGCGGCCCAGTTTAAATGCTAGTTCCGGGGTAAGTTCTGTATTGGCAACGCCTCTTACCCCGTCTGTTCCAAAGTATTTTCCCATGATTTAATTCTCTCCTTCAGTCTGTGATTCGGTAGGATCCGATTTTTCCTCTGATTTTGATTTTGCTACGGCTGGGTTCTCTTTTTTTCCATCGTCTTTATTGGTGGTGCTGTTCTCGTCAGGCTGTGCAGGCGTGTCGTTGTTCTGCTCGTCTGTACTATTATTTGTCTCGGAAGCAGGTTTTTCAATGGAAATGGTCGCTTCAGAAACCTCTGTCTCCATCTTCAGGTTCTTGGAATTGGAGGCATGGATGGTTACTGTGTGCTCCCCTGGTTCCAGGTTGCTCACATCGACATAGGCCGTAATGTCAGAAGCATCCAGTCCATCGATAGTCTTCTTGCTTCCTGAGATGGTCACATCCATTTTCCCGTCAGAAGGCGATACGAAGGAAGCCGGCTGCTCACTGTCTTCTCCGCGGATTTCAATGGGAACGTTTTTTAACGTCTTTGTTCCCGTATCTTTCTCCACGTCAACGTTCACCTTCACTTGCTTTGGGTTGACCGATTCTGCTCCGTCCGGAAGAGGTACATCCACATCAACCATTGAATCTTTCTTTATTTTTGATAAATCTACATCAACATCGCTGATTTCATTAATTTTATCCAGAGCGGAAGATGGCCCTGACAGTGTAACCTCTTTTGGATCAAATGTGATCCCTGCAAGGGTCAAGCCTTCCGGGAGATCTCCTTTTTTATTGATGCTCAGCGGAACGGTCTTTTCCGGCTTGGATATCGGCACCGTCACATTGACTGACTTCGGATCAATCAGCACATCCACAAGGTTCCCCTGGCTGTCATACGCTCTTAAAGGTACTCTTGTTTCCACATTGTCTTTTGCATTTGAAACATCGACCGACGCCCGTACGCTTTCAATGCTGCTGATGTAATCATCCGGCCCGGTCACGTAAACAGATTTCGGTGAGAAGTCGACCTTGCCGGTTTCATATCCTTCCGGCAGCTTTGCTTTGTTTTTAAGATCAAGACTTATCGGAATCTGCCTGGTTCGTTTTTGATGAAGCGTTACCTTCACTTGTTTTGGGGAAGGCACAGCATCGAGTTCATCCGGTACATTTTTCAATTTGACCGGAACGGTATGAGTACCTGGTCCTAACTTGGTCAGATCTATATAAACTTGTATTTTCCGGTCGACCTTCAAAGCCTTGGTCACCAGGTTGGACTCACCCGTAAGTTTGACATCCACGGATCGAGGCATGTCAGTAAGTACATATTTATTTTCATCGAAGTATGGGACAATTTCTACTCCGTTCACAGTTTGAGTGTTTTTGGACACCGATGTAAACAGAGCATTCCTGCTGGTCTGCTGCTGGTCTTCCATCGATATCACGGTGTAAAGCATGAGAGCCAGAAGAAAAGCGATGATCTTTACGAACCAATTGCTTCTAAGGAGTTTGTCCATTTTTCTTCCCCCTCCAATTCCAGCGTGATGAGGAAGCCGAGCGGCCCGAACCCATGAGTTCGGCAGTTAATAAATTTTTTAAAGATTCCTCATCCAGGTTACGGTGAATTTCCCCGTTCTTGGTAATGGAAACTCCACCCGTTTCCTCTGAAACAACCACTGTTATCGCATCGGTCACTTCGCTGACTCCAATGGCTGCCCTGTGTCTTGTACCAAGTTCCTTGGACACAAATGGACTTTCCGTAAGCGGTAAATAGCAGCCTGCTGCTATAATTTCATTCGGCCGCAAGATAACGGCTCCATCATGCAATGGAGTATTGGGTACAAAAATATTGGTTAAGAGCTCCGAAGTGAGTTTGGAATGGATGGGAATTCCCGTTTCCACATAATCCGTCAGCCCTGTTTCCCGTTCGAACGACATGATCGCTCCGATACGGCGTTTGGCCATATAGCCGGTAGCCTTCACGATGGCAGCAATGGATTTTTCCATTTCCTCTTCCTCAGCCCCACCCGCTCTTGAAAACAGTTTACCGCGCCCAAGCTGTTCCAGTGCGCGCCTCAGTTCAGGTTGAAAAATAATAATAATCGCAAGCAGTCCATATGTAATGGCCTTATCCATCAGCCAGCTCATGGTCCTCAGTTCAAAGAAGCTGCTGGCAAGCCAAACGGCTACGATTATAACAATTCCTTTTAACAGCTGTACCGCTTTTGTTCCGCGGATCAGCATGATCAATTTATAAAAAACATAGGTAACCAGTAAAATATCAACAATCTGGCTAATATAGTTACCTAAGCTAAAACTTCCAACAGGTAACATGACATCACTCCACTTCGGGAACTACCCTTTCTGTTAATGTAGTGCAACAATGGTCATAATATACAACATCCCTTATTATAGCATATCCAGACCTTTCCTTTAAAAATTCAACGCTATTTGAATCTGCTTAATTGGCGTAATAAAGGAAAAAGCCAGCCCTCAATCAGGCGGCTTGTCAACTACTCTATAATCATTCGATGTGCAATCCTATTTTTGTTCCTGTCCGGTAAAGAACGTTTTTAGTTTATACCAAACCCATTCTACTGCCTCATGGATTTCCTGGCTGTCCCCGGTGATTTGTCCGGCAGAAGCCATATATTTTTCTCCCTTTATAACCACCACATTGCCCTCGACCTTGCCTTCGACCTTAATGTCGCCATTTTCAACGACCAGGTCTCCTTTGACCGTTTCCCCTTTTGGCACGGTTACTGTATGGGCGGCAGAATTCACCTTTATATTACTGGCTGCTGAATGCACCGCAAAATCATTCTCCGTATTCCAGCCTGCCATCACGGAGCCAAACATTAAGATTAAGAAAACAGCCGCAGCGGTTAAGACTGGATAACGCCTGATCCATTGTGCCGGCATACTCCGCTTTTTCACTTCCGGCAGCTTTTTCATCACAATTTCTGTAAAATGTGCAGGCGCCACCACAGGGGATGCTTCTTTCATTTCATAAATAATTTCCTTTAATGCATGATAATGCTCTTTGCAGCTCTCACAGCTTTCCATATGACGCTCCAGCTCTGTCTGTTCATCTGCTGTAATTTCCCCATCAAGGGCTTTATCAATGAGATCCATATATTCTTCTGATTCACATGACATTATGTTCACCTCGATTTCGCAACCTTTTTGTATGCCTTTTTCAACGCTTCTCTTCCCCGATGGATCCTGGTTTTCACGGTAGGAACGGGCAGGTCCATCACAGAACTGATCTCATCGAGAGACATGTCCTCAATGTACTTCAGCAATATGGCTGTTCTGTATTTTTCAGGAAGCTTCATGATTTCCTGCTGCAGATGGTCATGTTTTTCTTTTTCTTCCACTTCTTCTTCCGGCAGCGGATCCGCATCTGCTACCTGGCTGTACAATGTGGCACCTTCCGTCCCCGGAATTTCTGCATCCATGGAGTAATCCGGCTTTCTTTTCCTCAGCCGGTCAATGCATAAATTTGTGGCGATCCGGTACAGCCACGTTGAAAACTTATAGCTTCCGCTGTATTTATCTATGTTCACAAAAGCCCGTACAAAGGCCTCCTGTGCCAGATCTTCTGCTTCATGCCTGTCGCCGACCATTCTATAGCACAGCCGGTAGATCTTATCCTTATAGATCTCCACCAGGCCTTCAAAAGCCTCCCGGTTACCCGATTTAACCTGAGTAACCAGGCTGTTTATTAATGATTCCATTTCAATTGTCCACCACCAGTTATGGTTCGTATTTTTCTACGTATCGAACACAAAAAAGTTTCAAGTTCTTAAAAAAATAAAGCAGTTTTAATTTTAGCATGAAACGGTAAGACTATCGAAAATATTTTTATACATTTTTTACAAATAAAGTTTCACAATGGATAATTGCGGGAATACTGGAAATTAAGATAATCTATAAGGAGCGTGTACCTATGGACCGCAATATCCTACTTAGAGAAATTGAAGTATCTCGAAAAAAAATGAATGAAATGTCTAAATTTATGCCATTAATCGCTGATGAAATCGTTGAAATGAGCCAACATATAGATGCCCTCTTAAATGAATTCCAAAAAGCGAACGTAAAAAACAGCTACTCTTAAAATAGAGCAGCTGTTTTTAATTTGTTTATTATAGAAGCTTTTCACCAAAAAGGGAGCCCATCAAGGCGACCGCTACTGTCGCTGTTTTATTTCGTTCATCCAAAATCGGGTTGACCTCCACAAATTCCGCGGAAGTAATGAGCTGTGATTCAGCCAGCATTTCCATCGCCAAATGGCTTTCTCTGTAGCTGATTCCGCCGAGAACCGGTGTACCCACTCCCGGGGCATCCTGGGGATCGAGCCCGTCAAGGTCAAGACTGAGGTGAACTCCATCTGTTTTTGCGGACAAGTACTCAATCGTTTCCTCCATCACCTTCGTCATACCGATCCGGTCAATCTCATGCATCGTATACACCTTGATCCCGCGTTCCTTGATCAACGTCTTTTCTCCCTCATCAAGAGAACGCGCCCCGATGATAACGATATTTTCCGGTTTAACTTTCTGTTCGTATCCCCCAATGCGAGTTAACGATTCATGGCCAATGCCCAAACTTGCAGCAAGAGGCATACCATGAATGTTTCCGCTTGGTGAGGTATCTGCTGTGTTCAAGTCTCCATGGGCATCATACCAGATGACCCCAAGGTTCTCATAATGCTTGGAGATGCCTGCAAGTGATCCGATCGCGATACTGTGGTCCCCTCCCAGAACAAGCGGAAAGCGGTTCTCCTGAATAACATCCGAAACAGCCTGAGCCAGGTTCTCACTGGCAGAAGCCACTTCTTCCAGGTTCTTCAGGTTCGTTTCAATGGTTTCCTCGATCGTTCCCGGCCGGGCAATCTCAATATCCCCAAAGTCGAGAACGTTGTATTCAATATCCTTCAGCCGTTCCACAATGCCTGCATATCGAATGGCACTTGGACCCATATCTACTCCCCGCCGTGTTTGCCCTAAATCCATTGGTACCCCGATAAGTGTAATATCCTTCTTCATATGTAGGCCTCCCCCTAAGCTGCGTTTCAATATTCTTTCAATTAATTTTAGCCTGTCCCTTACAGGTGGTTCAACTGGACAGAAAATTGCATAGATATACCCGGTAGTAAGCGCTTTCTATAGATAGAGTGGATAATTATTAGATACAGTTGGATCAAATGAAGGAATAAGAGTCTGGCATTCGGCAATAAAAAAAGCCTTTGGACAAAAGTCCAAAGACTGTACGTTTATTATGTATGGTGGAGCCTAGCGGGATCGAACCGCTGACCTCCTGCGTGCAAGGCAGGCGCTCTCCCAGCTGAGCTAAGGCCCCAAAATAAAATGGAGCGGGTGATGAGAATCGAACTCACGACCAGAGCTTGGAAGGCTCTTGTTTTACCACTAAACTACACCCGCATATTAACCTTATTATAACGTTATGCCCATGCTTTCTGTCTTTTATTCAGAAAGTGGTGAGCCATGAAGGACTCGAACCTTCGACCCTCTGATTAAAAGTCAGATGCTCTACCGACTGAGCTAATGGCTCATGTTGTTATGTCCGTCGAGACAACTCGCCGTTCAACCACGAAGCGTTGCTCGTGACTGAGCTAATGGCTCATGTTGCTTACCAAAACTGTTTTTAAAAAGATAAGTGGTGGAGGGGGACGGATTCGAACCGCCGAACCCGGAGGGAGCGGATTTACAGTCCGCCGCGTTTAGCCACTTCGCTACCCCTCCACATAAAAAAAGGATTCCGGTATTTCTTATTAAAATGGTGCCGGCTAGAGGACTTGAACCCCCAACCTACTGATTACAAGTCAGTTGCTCTACCAATTGAGCTAAACCGGCGTTGTAAACAATGGTGATAAAAATGGTGGAGGATGACGGGTTCGAACCGCCGACCCCCTGCTTGTAAGGCAGGTGCTCTCCCAGCTGAGCTAATCCTCCAAATGGAATATTATTGGTTCTTTTCGTTAGAAAAGAACTTGGTTCTTTTTTTCAAAAGAACTTGGTTGTTTTCATTTTCATGAAAAAACATGGTGACCCGTACGGGATTCGAACCCGTGTTACCGCCGTGAAAGGGCGGTGTCTTAACCGCTTGACCAACGGGCCGACTGGAGCTTCCAACCGGGCTCGAACCGGTGACCTCTTCCTTACCATGGAAGCACTCTACCTACTGAGCTATGGAAGCATGGCTCCACAGGTAGGACTCGAACCTACGACCGATCGGTTAACAGCCGATAGCTCTACCACTGAGCTACTGTGGAATAATAAACTAATTAGAAATCCACAAACAAAAAGGGTTGAAATGAAAGCCCGGCAGCGTCCTACTCTAACAGGGGGAATCCCCCAACTACCATCGGCGCAAAAGAGCTTAACTTCCGTGTTCGGTATGGGAACGGGTGTGACCTCTTCGCTATCGCCACCAGACTGTCTTTCAAAGTTTGTCCTAAATTACAAGGACAAGATATATTTTACAATGTTTTTGCTCTTTTGGCAAGAGCTTTTTTTGAGGCATATTCCCTCAAAACTAGATAACCTTCATCCAAACTTACTGATAACGTCCAGCTTCATGAACCATATCCTCGAGGTCGTTTCGTCCCTTCCCACGAACACCAAAATCGTGTTCTTGTCAGGGTCTCCAACGCTTGTCGGATATAAGCGGTTCATTCCGCTTTTGTTTTTAAGGATAAGCCCTCGACCGATTAGTATCTGTCAGCTCCACGTGTCACCACGCTTCCACACCAGACCTATCAACCTCATCATCTCTAAGGGGTCTTACTCACTTGACGTGATGGGAAATCTCATCTTGAGGGGGGCTTCATGCTTAGATGCTTTCAGCACTTATCCCGTCCACACGTAGCTACCCAGCTATGCCCCTGGCGGAACAACTGGTACACCAGCGGTGTGTCCATCCCGGTCCTCTCGTACTAAGGACAGCTCCTCTCAAATTTCCTGCGCCCGCGACGGATAGGGACCGAACTGTCTCACGACGTTCTGAACCCAGCTCGCGTACCGCTTTAATGGGCGAACAGCCCAACCCTTGGGACCTACTTCAGCCCCAGGATGCGATGAGCCGACATCGAGGTGCCAAACCTCCCCGTCGATGTGGACTCTTGGGGGAGATAAGCCTGTTATCCCCAGGGTAGCTTTTATCCGTTGAGCGATGGCCCTTCCATGCGGAACCACCGGATCACTAAGCCCGACTTTCGTCCCTGCTCGACTTGTAGGTCTCGCAGTCAAGCTCCCTTGTGCCTTTACACTCTGCGAATGATTTCCAACCATTCTGAGGGAACCTTTGGGCGCCTCCGTTACGATTTAGGAGGCGACCGCCCCAGTCAAACTGCCCACCTGACACTGTCTCCGAACCGGATCACGGTTCCAGGTTAGAATTTCAATACAGTCAGGGTAGTATCCCACCGACGCCTCCATCGAAGCTGGCGCTCCGACTTCTCAGGCTCCTACCTATCCTGTACAAACTGTACCAAAATCCAATATCAAGCTGCAGTAAAGCTCCATGGGGTCTTTCCGTCCTGTCGCGGGTAACCTGCATCTTCACAGGTACTATAATTTCACCGGGTCTCTCGTTGAGACAGTATCCAAATCGTTACACCTTTCGTGCGGGTCGGAACTTACCCGACAAGGAATTTCGCTACCTTAGGACCGTTATAGTTACGGCCGCCGTTTACTGGGGCTTCAATTCAGAGCTTCTCCCCTAAGGGATAACCCCTCCTCTTAACCTTCCAGCACCGGGCAGGTGTCAGCCCCTATACTTCGCCTTGCGGCTTCGCAGAGACCTGTGTTTTTGCTAAACAGTCGCTTGGATCTATTCACTGCGGCTCTCTCGGGCGATAAACCCTACCAGAGCACCCCTTCTCCCGAAGTTACGGGGTCATTTTGCCGAGTTCCTTAACGAGAGTTCTCCCGATCATCTTAGGATTCTCTCCTCGCCTACCTGTGTCGGTTTGCGGTACGGGCACCTCTTTCCTCACTAGAGGCTTTTCTTGGCAGTGTAGGATCAGGGACTTCGGTACTGTAATTTCCCTCGCCGTCACAGCTCAGCCTTCACGATTGCGGGATTTGCCTCACAATCAGCCTAACTGCTTAGACGCGCATTTCCATTCGCGCGCTCTCCCTACCTTCCTGCGTCCCCCCGTCGTTCAAACGGAAAGGAGGTGGTACAGGAATTTCAACCTGTTGGCCATCGCCTACGCCTTTCGGCCTCGGCTTAGGTCCCGACTAACCCTGAGCGGACGAGCCTTCCTCAGGAAACCTTAGGCTTTCGATGGACAAGATTCTCACTTGTCTTTCGCTACTCATACCGGCATTCTCACTTCAAAGCGCTCCACCAGTCCTTCCGGTCTGACTTCACCGCACTTCGAACGCTCCCCTACCACTGTACCTGACGGTACAATCCATAGCTTCGGTGATACGTTTAGCCCCGGTACATTTTCGGCGCAGAGTCACTCGACCAGTGAGCTATTACGCACTCTTTAAATGGTGGCTGCTTCTAAGCCAACATCCTGGTTGTCTGGGCAACTCCACATCCTTTCCCACTTAACGTATACTTTGGGACCTTAGCTGATGGTCTGGGCTGTTTCCCTCTTGACTACGGATCTTATCACTCGCAGTCTGACTCCCGCGGATAAGTCTCTGGCATTCGGAGTTTGACTGAATTCGGTAACCCTGTGGGGGCCCCTAGTCCAATCAGTGCTCTACCTCCAGGACTCTAGCCGCGAGGCTAGCCCTAAAGCTATTTCGGGGAGAACCAGCTATCTCCGTGTTCGATTGGCATTTCACCCCTACCCACACCTCATCCCCGCACTTTTCAACGTGCGTGGGTTCGGGCCTCCATTCAGTGTTACCTGAACTTCACCCTGGACATGGGTAGATCACACGGTTTCGGGTCTACGACAACGTACTATGGCGCCCTATTCAGACTCGCTTTCGCTGCGGCTCCGCCTTCTCGGCTTAACCTTGCACGTTATCGTAACTCGCCGGTTCATTCTACAAAAGGCACGCTGTCACCCGTTAATGGGCTCCAACTACTTGTAGGCACACGGTTTCAGGATCTCTTTCACTCCCCTTCCGGGGTGCTTTTCACCTTTCCCTCACGGTACTGGTTCACTATCGGTCACTAGGGAGTATTTAGCCTTGGGAGATGGTCCTCCCGGATTCCGACGGGGTTTCACGTGTCCCGCCGTACTCAGGATCCACTCAGGAGGGAACGAAGTTTCAACTACAGGGCTGTTACCTTCTTTGGCCGGCCTTTCCAGACCGCTTCATCTACCCCGTTCCTTTGTAACTCCATGTAGAGTGTCCTACAACCCCAGAGGGCAAGCCCTCTGGTTTGGGCTGTTTCCGTTTCGCTCGCCGCTACTCAGGAAATCGCATTTGCTTTCTCTTCCTCCGGGTACTTAGATGTTTCAGTTCCCCGGGTATGCCTTCTCATATCCTATGTATTCAGATATGGATACCATCCCATTACGGATGGTGGGTTCCCCCATTCGGAAATCCCCGGATCAACGCTTACTTACAGCTCCCCGAGGCATATCGGTGTTCGTCCCGTCCTTCTTCGGCTCCTAGTGCCAAGGCATCCACCGTGCGCCCTTTCTAGCTTAACCTTTAACACGATCGTAAGATCGTTAAAAATAGTACTAAATCAGCGCACAACTAATGAATTAGTTGGCTTGTTTGGATGTTTCGTTATCTAGTTTTCAAGGAACATGGCCACAACAAATGTGTAACCTTATTATGAATTGAAAGAAACGATGTTCTTTCAAAACCAAACAAAAGCTCAGAGTAAGATTCATGAGGCACCTGAGTGCTCATGTCTCCATAGAAAGGAGGTGATCCAGCCGCACCTTCCGATACGGCTACCTTGTTACGACTTCACCCCAATCATCTGTCCCACCTTCGGCGGCTGGCTCCAAAAGGTTACCCCACCGACTTCGGGTGTTACAAACTCTCGTGGTGTGACGGGCGGTGTGTACAAGGCCCGGGAACGTATTCACCGCGGCATGCTGATCCGCGATTACTAGCAATTCCGGCTTCATGTAGGCGAGTTGCAGCCTACAATCCGAACTGAGAGTGGCTTTTTGGGATTGGCTCGGCCTCGCGGCTTCGCAACCCTTTGTACCACCCATTGTAGCACGTGTGTAGCCCAGGTCATAAGGGGCATGATGATTTGACGTCATCCCCACCTTCCTCCGGTTTGTCACCGGCAGTCACCTTAGAGTGCCCAACTGAATGCTGGCAACTAAGGTCAAGGGTTGCGCTCGTTGCGGGACTTAACCCAACATCTCACGACACGAGCTGACGACAACCATGCACCACCTGTCACTCTGTCCCCCGAAGGGGAAAGCTTGATCTCTCAAGTGGTCAGAGGATGTCAAGACCTGGTAAGGTTCTTCGCGTTGCTTCGAATTAAACCACATGCTCCACTGCTTGTGCGGGCCCCCGTCAATTCCTTTGAGTTTCAGCCTTGCGGCCGTACTCCCCAGGCGGAGTGCTTAATGTGTTAACGTCAGCACTGAGGGTGGAACCCCCCAACACCTAGCACTCATCGTTTACGGCGTGGACTACCAGGGTATCTAATCCTGTTTGCTCCCCACGCTTTCGCGCCTCAGCGTCAGTTACAGGCCAAAAAGCCGCCTTCGCCACTGGTGTTCCTCCACATCTCTACGCATTTCACCGCTACACGTGGAATTCCACTTTTCTCTCCTGCACTCAAGTCTCCCAGTTTCCAATGACCCTCCACGGTTGAGCCGTGGGCTTTCACATCAGACTTAAAAGACCGCCTGCGCGCGCTTTACGCCCAATAATTCCGGATAACGCTTGCCACCTACGTATTACCGCGGCTGCTGGCACGTAGTTAGCCGTGGCTTTCTGGTCAGGTACCGTCAAGGTACCGGCAGTTACTCCGGTACTTGTTCTTCTCTGACAACAGAGCTTTACGACCCGAAGGCCTTCATCGCTCACGCGGCGTTGCTCGGTCAGACTTTCGTCCATTGCCGAAGATTCCCTACTGCTGCCTCCCGTAGGAGTCTGGGCCGTGTCTCAGTCCCAGTGTGGCCGATCACCCTCTCAGGTCGGCTACGCATCGTCGCCTTGGTGAGCCGTTACCTCACCAACTAGCTAATGCGCCGCGGGCCCATCTGTAAGCGTCAGCCGAAACCGACTTTCAAAAAAGAAGCAGGCGCTTCTCGTTATCATCCGGTATTAGCTCCGGTTTCCCGGAGTTATCCCCGTCTTACAGGCAGGTTACCCACGTGTTACTCACCCGTCCGCCGCTAAATCAGAGGAGCAAGCTCCTCGTCATTCGCTCGACTTGCATGTATTAGGCACGCCGCCAGCGTTCATCCTGAGCCAGGATCAAACTCTCCAATAAAGTGTTTGATATAGCTCTTAATGTTTAAAAATAAGAAATTGATGGGATTGTAAAATCCCTGACTTACTCTGGCTTTTGTTTGGTTTTCAAAGAACATTTTGTTTGCGTCGCTCGTTTTGGCGACTTTTACATCATAACATCTTAGCAACTATCATGTCAACAACTTTCTTGTTGATAGTTTGTTGCAAGTCACTGTGTCAGCAGCGACAAGAAATAATATACCACGTACCTGTTTTTAGAGTCAACACTTTTTTTAAAAAAGATATCCATTCCGATTTTTCCTTACTGGTACTCTTGTTTCCTTCGACAGAAGCGTGTGCACTCTGCCGGGGAGGCCAACAGGGTAAAAAGCCGGAAAAGCAAGTAATACCGTTCTTCAAGCACAGTCTTTACCATCGGCTCAATCTGATCATCTTTAAGATCTGACAAAAGCTCCTCGAGTTCTTTTTTAAGCAGATATACCATTTCCTTCTCTTCTCTTTTATTGAGCATTATGCCTATCATGGGACACTGCAACATCCTTTATCTGTTTTTTGTCGTATGTTTCCCGCTCCTTCAATTTCTATGTATAGAGTTATATCTTGTCCTCCGCTGTCATATACATCTCCTTAGACAGCATTGACAGAGAAAAGGATCACCGAATTCATTGGGATCAGGGGGGACGGCATGAAATTCTTTATGGTGGTTAATGGCAAAAAGGCAAAGCAGTACATGGTTGTTGTATTCGCTGCTTTTTTTGCAGCTTCACTCGCTTTTATGGGGCAAGAGCAATTATCTGTTTTTTCATCCAAAGACGGACCGCGTGCCATTTATAAAGGCGAGGCAAAAGGAAATAAAGTCGCCTTAACGTTCGACATCAGTTGGGGCGATAAACGGGCTCTGCCTATATTGGATATTTTGAAAAAGCAGGGCATCAAAAACTGTACGTTCTTCGTATCAGCCGCCTGGGCAGAGCGACATCCGGAAATTGTGGAGCGCATTGTAAAAGACGGCCATGAACTGGCGAGCCTTGGTTACCAATACAAGGACTATACAGACTGGAAAGATCCGCAGATCCGACGTGACATCTTAACTGCTCAGGAAAAGATCAAAAAAGTGTCCGGCAAGACGACATCTTTAATCCGGCCACCAAATGGAAGTTTTGATAAACGGGTGCTTGAGGTATCAGAAGGCACTCATCATTCTGTCGTACACTGGAGTATCGATACAAAAGACTGGAAAAATCCTGGAGTTAACAAAATTGTTTCGAATGCAACCAATCATGTGAAACCCGGAGATATTCTGCTGCTACATGCTTCCGACTCTGTGAAGCAAACTCATAAAGCATTGCCGGAAATTATCGGCAAGTTAAAGTCAGAAGGCTTTTCCTTTGTCAGTGTCGGTGAAATGATTGCGAATACACAGGCACACAGCCAGGAGGTTCATTAAAATAATAAGTAAAAAAACTTCCGTCCATTTTAGGCGGAAGTTTTTGATTTGGCAGCGGATTTTGGCTGAATGAGCCGGTGAAGCATAAGAATCTGATAAAGGTTGCACACACCAAGGGAAGCGAATGCCATCCACATGGCGCTTGGTGCATTCGTTTTTAAGACGGGCACCCATTCCATGGTAGTCACCACAATCATAAAAAACAATGTGGGTACAAACGCTCCCTTGTTCGTTTGCTTCTGTTTCATATACGCTACAAGCAAACCAAGAGCGAAAACCCCGATAGGAATTAAACTGTAGGAGGCAAGGCTTTGCCCCGCTTTATGAAATGCGGTATACCGCAAGTAAAACAAATCAAAAAGAACAACAATAATAAGGACAATCTGAACACCGTTCCACAGGGACTGTGATCTGAAAATCCCCAGACCAAACCGGTGAACCGTCAAGTAAGCGAAAAATCCCATCTGGCTGAACACACTAAATAAAGCGCCAAAGCCAACAAGACCGAGTATATAGATAAGAAATTCTTTCACGCCCCCGGTTTCGGGAAATTGTGAAATTAAACCTGCAACAATGGCACAGCCAATCCCAATAAGTAACGTTGTGATAAATAAAAAGACCCAGTTTCTTGACTTCACATGATTGCCTCCAATCCAAATGTAACCGTTATCGATTGTATCAATCCTAACCAAAAAAAGCCATACTGTTTTCCTATATTTGTCCTGCATAAATCTCCGTAAAACACCCACCCTAATGGTAAGAACTCATAGAAAGGAGAAGGAGCAGACGTGAGAAAAACGTGGATCCCATGCCTCTTCTGTTTTCTTCTTTTAGCCCTTAGCGGCTGTGCCCAGAATGAAGCACAAGGAAGCAGTCCTCAGAACATGGATTATGACGCCACCAAAAAAATGCTGGTGGATATTTTAAAAACAGATGATGGAAAAAAAGCCATCACCGATGTGTTGTCTGATGAAAAAATGAAGGAACAACTTTTGCTTGATCAGGCGCTCATCAAACAAACGATTGAAAAAGAACTCTTGTCGCCAAAAGGTGCAAAGTTTTGGCAGCAAGCCTTTAAAGATCCGAAATTTGCTGCAGCCTACGCAAAAAGCATGAAGACTGAACATGAAAAGCTGATGAAAGGCCTGATGAAAGATCCGGCGTATCAGCAGCTTATGATGAATATCCTGAAAAGCCCGGAAATGGGCAAAGAAGTACTGGACCTTGCCAATTCGCCTCAATACCGAAAAGAAGTAAAGAAAATCATGATGGAAACCTTCGATAGCCCACTGGTACGTGCACAATTGTCAGAGATGCTGCAAAAAGCCGCTCATGATGAGATCGACCAGTCGACCTCTAAAAAAGGATCGCAAGGACAACAGCAGCAAGGCCAGCAACAAGGCGGCGGACAACAGTAAATATAAAACAACCTCGTACGTAAACGGTACGAGGTTTCGTTTTGTTTAGTTTAAATGGTCGATGACTTTTTGTGCAATGTCTTCATAGGCTTGTCCCAAACGATGGTCTCGGGCATAAACGCTTGGCGCAAAATCCTCTTCGTTAATATCAGGCTGTCCGAGAGGCAGCTGTCCGAGCATCGGAACTCCAAGCTCGTCTGACAGGCGTTCTCCTCCGCCTTTGCCAAATACATATTCTTTCTCGCCTGTGATCTTGCTCTCAAAGAAAGCCATGTTTTCAATAACCCCAAGGATCTCATGATCCGTCTTTAGCGCCATGCTTCCTGCTCTGGCTGCAACAAAGGCAGCTGTCGCATGAGGTGTGGTCACAATGATCTCTTTGGACTTCGGCAGCATTTTATGAACATCGAGAGCTACGTCCCCTGTTCCAGGCGGCAGGTCGAGCAGAACATAATCAAGGTCTCCCCAATTCACTTCGCTGAAGAAGTTCATGAGCATTTTACCAAGCATTGGCCCGCGCCAGATGACAGGTGCGTTATCTTCCACGAAGAAAGCCATGGAAATCACCTTCACTCCAAACCGCTCCACCGGCTGAATGGTTTCTCCAACGACTTTCGGGCGCTCGGTAATCCCCATCATATCCGGTACACTGAATCCGTAAATATCGGCATCAATCAATCCGACTTTTTTGCCAAGACGGGCCAGCGCCACCGCGAGGTTTACCGATACGGTTGACTTTCCTACACCGCCTTTTCCGCTGGCGATGGAGATAAATTGGGTTTTGCTTTCCGGTGCAAGCAATGGCGGAACACCCGGTGCTGCAGCTTGCTGCTGGCTTCCCTGAACGGGCTTTCTCTCCTCAAACCGCAGGCCGACAGATTCAACTCCCGCGCCTTTTAGCGTATTGACGATCTCCTGCTGAAGCATCATTTGCTCCTGAGATCCGGTTTGGGGAAGTGCAACCTTCAGGCTGACATACCCTTCCTTTACTTTTAGTTCTTGAATCGCTCCGGACTCGACAAGGCTTTTATGTAAAAAAGGGTCTTGGATTCGAGATAAAAGTTCAATTACTTTTTCTTCTGTCATGGATAAGACACTTCCTTTGCATGTATTCGATTTCACTCCTTAACAAGTATAGCACAGATGAGCTTAATCGTAGACTACAGACGATTGAAGGTGCAAGCCGGTTTGGCGTGCACCTTCAATTTGGTACTTTTTCTTTTGTATAATAGCGTAAAATTCCCTGATAGACAGAGGCGGATATTTTATGCTGGTACGATTTTGTTTTCAGCAGTTCCCTTTCGCTCGGATTGGATAGAAACCCGACTTCAACCAGTGTACCGGGCAGCTTGCTCGTCCGGAGCAAAAATATGCCCTCAATGGATTTTGCGATCCGGTCTGTGTTCTGAAGGTTTCGCTTCAGTTCACTTTGAATAAATTTCGACGCGGCCTCGCCTTTCTTATCGGAGGGTGAATAAAACACCTGCGCTCCCCGCCAGCGCGAAGAAGGCAGTGCATTCAGATGAATGCTCACATATAAATCGCCGTTGGATTCATTAATGATTTTTTTTCGTTTTCTGAGATCGTCCCATTTTCGGGCACGGATCCTCCCGCTGTCTCTGCCGCTTAAGTCCATATCCCGCTCTCTGGTCATAATGACAAGCGCACCAGCTTCCTGCAAATAATCCCTTAGCTTTAAGGAGATATCCAACGAAATATCCTTTTCCAATACCCCGTCTCTGCCTACCGCTCCGCCATCCATTCCGCCATGCCCGGGATCAAGCACGATTACTTTTCCCGACAGCGGAAGGCTCCACGGTTTCCAGGTTCCTTTTTCCGAAAACTGATACGTAAAAATAAATAGCAAAAGGGTAAATCCCAAGGCAAAGGCGACTTGCTTTACCCGTCTTTTCATTCCTTGCCCCCTAATCAACAGACGTATATGTCTATATATATGGGACAAGAAACCAATTAGTACTTAATGGAGCTTCATTCTATATCTTTTCTCACCATTCCAATATCCTTCAAGCCACCAGTGCTCAATGTACACTTCACAGCACAAGTACAAGGATTCCATCATCTGCTCGGTGCCCCAGCACCAGAACTGCCAGTAATCAAACAAGCTTTCCGTCAATTCCTTTTCGGCCTGCCGGCTCCGTTTCTTGATGTCTTCCAGTGCTTCCCCGTGGTAGGCGAACCGGCTGTAAGCCGCACCGAGCAAATAAGCATCTATGGCCAGATCAATACAGGCATCCTCAATGTCCTGCTGATATAAGAGCGAATACTGAAAAAAAGGCTGGTACAGGGTTTGAATTTCCTTTTTAATTTTCCCTAACGAAAGATCCCTCAGTACTTTTCTTTCGTACTCCGCTTTTTTCGTACGCTGTTTCTCCCTAAATGTTGTAATTACAATCGCCATCATTTATCCTCTTCCCGCGCGAATGCGCCAATCACATATCTATATAGTGGGTACACCCTTACCTACATCTTTTGCAAAACACAAGAGCATCATCCTGCGTAAATGATGGGAATAATCTCAAAAGCTGAAGCGGCCGCTTAGAGACGAAAAGCGTTGGAACTCTTGAACAACAACACGCTTTTTGTGTTGTAGTGAGAAAGTGAAACGATCAGGGACGAAATTGAACCTTTTTCGTCCTGTCTGGCAGCTGAAGCACAAAACAAAATTAAACGACCGTTTAAACATGCAAACTTAAACGATCGTTTAACTTATTCTTTATCAATGGGGGCCTTCAGCCGGTCGGCGTAGGAATCGAAATATAGGTTGCCGTTTGTTCCCTGTACGGCATAATACACATCTTCAAGAGCCAGCCCTCTGTTTTTGAGCTCCTGCTGCAGCCAGGCTTCGGTGAGTTGATTTTCCTTCAGATTATCGCCAAGGATTTCTTGTTCCATGATGAGTTCAACGGGGAACTGCGAATCCTTCTGGAATGTCAGATTTAAATCCTGGCGGGTAATCGAACGGAATGGCGGCTTTTTTTGAATGGAGATTCCGCCGTTTGTTTCGAGAATGGCATATTGCACTTCATATATATCAAAGACTCCCTTTTCCCTGAGGAGCTGGTTTAAGTTATCAATCGTGAATTTTGCTTTTCCCATGTTCTTTTCCAAAATGTGTCCGTCTTCAATCAGTACGGTAGGTTCTCCTGATATCCAGCGGCGGGCTTTTCTGCTTTTGACCGTAAAGACCAAGACCAGTATGGAGGTAACAAAAAAGGTCAGCATCGCAAAGACAGCGTGCCAGGTTTTAATATTCAGGTTAAAGGCGAGGTTCCCTGTAATGGATCCAAGCGTGGCAGCCGCTATAAAGTGGTTCAGCGTTAAGTAGGACATCGTCTGTTTGCCGAGAAGGCGCGCAATTCCGATAAACAAAACAAACGCCAGCAACGTCCGCCAAAAGACTTCCATGATTTCAGACATCTGTTCCTCCTGTTGGAAAATGGTGTTATGCCTATTGTTTGCGAATCGAGCCGGGAACATGAGCCAAAATATAAAAAAGACCCCCAAGCAAAATGCTTGAGAGTCTTTGAAAACGTAAAGATTAACGTTTTGAGAACTGAGGTGCACGACGAGCGCCTTTAAGACCGTATTTCTTACGTTCTTTCATACGAGCGTCACGAGTCAAGAATCCAGCAGCTTTAAGGTTGCCGCGGAATTCAGGATCAGCTTGTAGAAGAGCGCGAGAGATACCATGACGGATCGCTCCTGCTTGTCCTGTATATCCTCCACCTTGAACAGTAACAAGAACGTCGTAGTTACCTTCTGTTGCTGTTTCGTTAAGTGGTTGTCTTACGATAAGTTTTAGTGTTTCCAAACCGAAATATTCGTCAATGCTGCGACCGTTGATTACGATACGGCCATCACCAGGAACTAAACGTACGCGAGCAACGGAGTGCTTACGACGCCCAGTACCGTAATATTGTACTTGTGCCACGTGAATACCTCCCTTTTATTATCCGCGTAATTCGTATTTTTCTGGCTTTTGTGCTTGATGTTGGTGCTCAGCTCCAGCATATACGTGAAGCTTTTTGATCATTTGACGGCCAAGGCTGTTCTTAGGAAGCATACCTTTGATCGCTAGTTCAAGCATTTGCTCAGAACGAGTTGTACGCATTTCTAATGCAGTTCTTGTACGAAGTCCACCTGGATGTCCAGTGTGACGGTAGTAAATCTTGTCACTTAACTTCTTACCTGTTAGATGAATTTTTTCAGCGTTGATTAGGATTACATGATCCCCAGTATCAACGTGTGGTGTAAAAGTTGGTTTGTGTTTTCCGCGAAGGATTGCTGCAACTTCACTTGCAAGACGACCTAAAGTCTTTCCTTCAGCGTCGATCAACAACCACTTACGTTCTACTTCAGAAGCTTTCGCCATGAATGTCGTACGCATGAATTTTCCCTCCTGTATCTTCATTCGCTAAATCGCTTAATTTTTTTATGGGTGCTGTTCCACTCACTGTAAATTACGGTCAGCTGAACATTTTTAGTTACTAAACATTTCACCGGATTACCTTCCGGGGCAGGGAGATAATCTTAGAAATACCAAAGAATATCTTATAACATATAAACAACGATGTCAAGTGTGTCGCGAAATTTCCGCGAGTATTTTTCGCATCATTTATAGGTGACGCGATATAAGTATAAACCGTGCGGCGGTGCCGTTTTACCTGCGGCGCTTCTGTCCTTTTCCGCGAGCATGGAACGGATTTCCTCCGGCTGAATTTTGCCCTGTCCGGCATCCAAAAGCGTACCGGCCATTATCCGGACCATGTTATATAAAAAGCCGTTGCCCCGCACTTTAAAAATAAGCTCGTCTCCCGCTGTTACCAGCTCAAACATGGTAATGGTCCTTACCTTATCTTCCACTTCCGAGCGGGCCGAGGAAAACGACGTAAAATCATGGGTGCCCATGAAGATCCCCATGGCTTCCTGGATCGCCGTATGATCCAGTGGATAAGGGAAATGGGAGGCATAGTTCCGCCGAAAAACATCCGGTTCGCCGCTTGTCATCAGCCGGTAATGATATTCCTTCTCTACCGCACTGAAACGCGCATGAAAGTCCAAAGGCACAGCTTCCACTTCCAGGATACGAATGTCGGCCGGCAACAGGGCATTCACCGCCTTTTGCCATCGTTCCGGGACAATGGCAAGCGGGCTGTCAAAGTGGAACACTTGCCCGATGGCATGTACCCCTGCATCCGTTCTTCCGGAAGCGGAAATTCTTACAGAGGTCCCTTTATGCATTTTGGACAGGCTTTTTTCAATCTCCCCCTGAACCGTGCGGGCTCCGGGCTGGACCTGATACCCGGCAAATTGAGTGCCGTCGTAGCTTACGGTCGCTTTCCAGCGCTGCATACCTCAAACTCTCCTTTACCCATGCGTCCTTAAAACAACCAGCACAGCCGCCAGGATCACCAGCAGCAAAAGCGCTCCTGTATCCCTGAACCTCCAGTGGAGAACACGGAGCCTTGTCCTTCCTTCTCCTCCACGGTAGCCGCGTGCTTCCATGGCCAGAGCCAGGTCTTCCGCCCGCTTAAATGAAGAGATAAATAAGGGTACCAGAAGCGGCACAAAGGCTTTCACCCGCTCTTTAATTGGTCCTGCGGTAAACTCCGCACCACGGGCCATCTGGGCCTTCATGATCTTCTCTGTCTCCTGAAGCAGGGTCGGAATAAAACGGAGGGAGATTGACATCATAAGAGCAAACTCGTGAACAGGGAGCTTGATCTTTTTAAACGGGGCCAGCAGGTATTCAAGTCCGTCCGTAATATCGATTGGCGTGGTCGTCAATGTCAAAAGAGATGTGACAAGGACAAGATACACCAGCCGCAGGGAAATGAAGACACCCTGCTTCACCCCGCCGTTGTAGATTTTCAGCCATCCCAGGTCATAGACCACCTCTCCCTGCTTGGTCATAAGGATGTGCAGGACGAACGTAAAGATTACAATAAAAAAGATCGGCTTCAGGCCTTTATACATATAACGGAGTGAGACTTGCGACAACAGGATCGCAGCCACTGCAAACACACCGAGGATCCCGTAGGTCAGCCAGTTGTTAGCCAAAAAGACAACAAAGATAAACACAAAGATGCCAAGAAGCTTCGCCCGCGGATCCATTTTGTGAAGTACGGAGGTGCCCGGTATATACTGGCCGATGATCACATTATCTAACATGTGGACCCTCCTTTGCCAAAGTCGGCAGAGATGGCCTTGGCTGTGTCCTCAATGGTAAATGACGACATCTCTGCCGGTTTACCGGTCTTCCCCTGCCACCTCAGCAAAAACTGAACGGTTTCAGGAACATCCAGACCGACCGCCTGAAGTTCTTCCCGTTTAGCAAAGATTTCAGCAGGGGTCCCTTCAAGATAGGTGGACCCTTTTTCCATAACAAGAATGCGATCTGCATAATACGCCGCATCCTCCATGGAATGCGTGACAAGGATGGTCGTCATGTTCCTTTGATCATGAAGGGTACGGAACAAATCCATAATTTCTTTTCTCCCACGCGGATCAAGGCCCGCTGTCGGTTCATCCAGAATCAAGACGTCAGGCTCCATGGCGAGCACTCCGGCTATAGCTACCCGGCGCATCTGTCCTCCGCTGAGATCAAAGGGTGACTTCTGAAGCACCTCGACAGGAAGTCCGACAAGCTTAATCATCTCATGCGCTGCCGCTCTGGCCGCCTCTTCGCTTTGGCCAAAGTTCATCGGTCCGAACATAACGTCTTTTTCCACCGTTTCATCAAACAGCTGATGTTCAGGATATTGAAAGACAATTCCCACCCGTTTGCGGAGTGCCTTCAGCTGTTTTTTCTTCCCTCCGGCAGCAATCGTGAGGTCCCCTACTGTAATGGTTCCTTCAGATGGCTTTAATAGCCCATTCAAATGCTGAATCAAGGTTGATTTACCTGAACCGGTGTGGCCGATGACCGCAAGGAATGTCCCCGAGGGGATGGACAGGCTGACATCATGGAGGGCAAGCCGCTCAAAGGGCGTTCCTGCTTTGTAGCGATGGGTCAATCCGCTGATTTTAATGTCCATAATGCATCCACCAATTCTTCCTGTGTCAAATGTTGTTCTTTCAGGCTGACGCCATAGTCCCTGAGCGCCAGTCCAAGTTTAAGCGAAAATGGAAGATCAAGCCCTGCATCCAGCAGCAACGCTTCGTTCTGAAACACTTCCCGTGGACTGCCGGTCGTCAGTATGGCTCCTTGTTTCATCACAATCACCCTGTCAGCGCGTACGGCTTCTTCCAGGTCATGAGTGATGGAAATAACGGTAATTCCTTCTTCCTCATTCAGCTGTTTCACTGTATCAATAACTTCCTTGCGGCCCATCGGATCAAGCATGGACGTCGCTTCGTCCAGAATAATGATGGATGGCTTTTGGGCGATAATGCCTGCAATGGCCACTCGCTGTTTTTGCCCTCCAGAAAGATGATGGGGCTCACTCTCGATAAAGTCCTGCATGTTCACTCGGGCAATACTCGTTTGTATGCGCTCGATCATTTCATCACGGGGCACTCCAAAGTTCTCAAGGCCGAATGCCACATCGTCTCTTACGCTTGTCCCGACAAACTGGTTGTCCGGATTCTGAAAAACGATGCCGACCCGCCTTCTGATCTCCCAGAGCTCTTTTTCATTTGCGGTTGTATAGTCCTCTACCTTAACTTCTCCTGAGGTAGGCAGAAGAAGTCCATTGAGCAACTTGGCCAATGTAGATTTCCCAGAACCGTTATGGCCGACGATCGCCAGCCATTCTCCTTTGTACACCGAGAGGCTCAATTCTGTCAGAGTCAGGTCTTCCTCACTCGGGTACTGGAAGGAAACGTTGTTAACTGTAATGAGTTCCTTCACGTTTTTCTCCCCCTCAGCTCAGCTCTATTGATAAATGCCATTTAAAACATAAAAAAAGGGCAAGAAACGATCGTAATGACCCTGTCCCGCCCTTTATTCATTATTAAACTAATTCAATGATGACCATTGGTGCACCGTCACCACGGCGAGGACCGATCTTAGCGATACGAGTGTAACCACCATTACGCTCTGCATAACGAGGTCCAAGGTCACTAAATAGTTTTTGAAGTGCCTTTTGGCCAGATTCTTCGTTAGCTACTTCGTTGCGAACGAAGCTTGCAGCTTGACGGCGTGCGTGAAGGTCTCCACGCTTACCAAGCGTGATCATCTTCTCAACAAATTTACGTACTTCCTTAGCACGCGCTTCTGTTGTTTCGATACGATCGTTGATAATTAAGTCTGTTGCCAAGTCACGCAGCATTGCGCGGCGAACAGCTGAAACACGACCCAACTTTTGGTATGCCATGTCTATTCCCTCCTTCTGTGCTTTTTGCAGACAGGGAGGCTGTTACAAGTAACAGTCACCTGTGAAAAAGCAAATTCTAGTCTGTCAGATTAATCGTCAGCACGTAAGGAAAGCCCAAGCTCGTCAAGTTTCTCCTGAACTTCTTCCAGAGACTTCTTACCGAGGTTGCGTACTTTCATCATGTCTTCTTCTGATTTATTAGCAAGTTCTTGAACTGTATTAATACCAGCGCGTTTAAGGCAGTTGTAAGAACGCACAGAAAGATCAAGTTCTTCAATCGTCATTTCAAGAACTTTTTCCTTTTGGTCTTCTTCTTTTTCAACCATAATTTCTGCTTTTTGCGCTTGATCGGTTAGTCCGACAAAGATATTCAAATGTTCGGTAATGATCTTCGCTCCAAGAGAAACTGCCTCTTCAGGACGGATGCTTCCATCTGTCCAAATGTCAAATGTGAGTTTATCGTAATTTGTCACTTGTCCAACGCGAGTATTTTCAACCTGGTAGTTTACACGGGAGATCGGTGTGTAGATAGAATCAACCGGAATAACTCCGATTGGAAGATCTTCTGACTTATTGCCTTCCGCTTGTACATAACCGCGGCCTCTTCTCGCATTCAGCTTCATTTGGAAATGAGCGCCTTCCGCAAGAGTGGCAATGTGAAGATCCGGATTCAGAATCTCTACATCACTATCATGTGTAATATCACCAGCTGTAACGACTCCCTCACCCTGTACATCTATTTCCAATGTCTTATCTTCATCAGAATAAATCTTCATTGCAAGCTTCTTCAGGTTAAGGATGATGGTAGTTACATCTTCCACCACACCTTCTACTGTAGAGAACTCATGCAACACGCCATTAATCTGAATGGATGTAACAGCTGCACCAGGCAGTGAGGATAATAGGATACGACGTAAGGAGTTGCCCAGTGTAGTACCATATCCACGTTCAAGTGGTTCAACAACAAACTTTCCATATGTGGCATCGTCGCTGATTTCAACCGTTTCAATTCTTGGCTTTTCGATTTCGATCATTCAACTAAACCCTCCTTCAAACGTCGAACCTCGACTTCGGGCGAATTGCCCAGCCGAAATTCCCCAATGGCATTCCCGACTAAAACAACTAATTAGTGTTCTTCACCAAAACTTATATTATACATACCCATTATAGACAGGTTATACATATAATATACCGCAGAGTGTAACTAAAGTTACACGCGGCGGCGTTTTGGAGGACGGCATCCGTTATGAGGAACAGGTGTAACATCGCGAATAGCTGTTACTTCTAGACCTACCGCTTGAAGGGCACGAATCGCAGCTTCACGGCCAGCACCAGGGCCTTTAACAGAAACCTCTAGTGTTTTCATGCCATTTTCCATTGCAGTCTTACCAGCAGTTTCAGCTGCCATTTGTGCTGCGAATGGAGTTGATTTACGAGAACCTTTGAATCCCATGTGGCCAGATGTAGCCCAAGAGATTGCGTTCCCGTGTGTATCAGTAATCGTAATGATTGTGTTGTTGAATGTAGAACGGATATGCGCGATACCGGTCTCAACATTCTTTTTCACACGACGTTTACGAGTGTTTGTTTTACGTTGTTGCTTCGCCATTAGAGTTTACCTCCTTTACTTACTTTTTCTTATTCGCTACTGTACGACGAGGTCCTTTACGAGTACGAGAGTTGTTCTTCGTATTTTGACCGCGAACTGGAAGACCGCGACGGTGGCGGATTCCACGGAAGCTGCCGATCTCGATTAGACGTTTGATGTTAAGGGATACTTCACGACGAAGGTCACCTTCAACTTTAATCTTGTCGATTGCTTCACGGATTTTATTCAATTCATCTTCTGTAAGATCACGAACGCGAGTTTCTTCAGATACACCAGCTTCAGCAAGAACTTGTTGAGCTTTCGCTTTACCGATTCCAAAGATGTAAGTTAGTGAAATGACAACTCGCTTATCGCGTGGAACGTCGACTCCTGCAATACGTGCCATAATGTAGCACCTCCTTAGATTAACCTTGTTTTTGCTTGTGTTTAGGGTTTTCGCAGATCACCATTACAGTTCCTCTACGACGAATAACTTTACACTTTTCACAAATGGGTTTGACTGATGGTCTAACCTTCATTTTTTTAAACCTCCTTATGTCACGGAGTACGATTTTTTATTTAAAGCGATACGTTATACGACCACGTGATAAGTCATATGGAGACAATTCTACGGTAACTTTATCTCCTGGTAAAATCCGAATGTAGTGCATGCGGATCTTTCCGGAAACATGTGCTAGAATTTTATGTCCATTCTCAAGCTCCACTCGGAACATGGCGTTTGGCAGTGGTTCGATAACCGTACCTTCTACCTCAATTACATCGTCTTTAGCCATCGATATGGTCTCCCTTCTTCAGAGCAATGACTTTCTCGTCGGAAAACTTCGCTACTGCGTACCGTAGTTTGCCATTTGTTACACGGCCTGTTTCAAGAATGCTTCTTGCAACTTCCGGAGAAATAAAATCAAGAAGTTCTAAGTGAATCAGGTTTTTACGTTTGGCGCGATCATATTTGCGCTTATCGCCATCCGCGACAAGTACAAAGCGATCATCCAGGATATTTACGATGACACCTAATTTCTCTGCGTCTCTTCCCTTTATGATTCGAACCATCTGTCCTATCTGAGGCATCGATTCAGAATCGCTAACCATTATATCACCTTCACCTAGATCTTTGTTAGGATTTCGTATCCTTCCTCCGTAATGGCCACAGTATGTTCAAAATGAGCACACCATTTGCCATCCGTTGTCACAACCGTCCAGTTATCGGATAATGTTTTAACATAACGAGATCCGGCATTGATCATCGGCTCGATGGCCAAGACCATTCCTTTTTTCAGGATCGGCCCTTTACCGGGCGGTCCATAATGAGGAATTTGCGGATCTTCATGCAATTCCTGGCCGACTCCATGCCCCACATATTCGCGTACAACAGAAAACCCTTCAGCCTCTGCATATACTTGAATCTCATGGGAGATATCTGTAAGTCTGGCACCTGCCTTCGCTTTCTCCAATCCTTTGAAAAGAGATTGCTCAGTTACATCAAGAAGCTTTCGAGACTCTTCCGAGATCTCTCCGACTCCGTAAGTCCAGGCAGAATCGCCGTGGTAGCCTTTGTATTTCGCCCCTATATCCAAAGAGATAATGTCGCCATGGTTCAATACACGCTTTCCCGGAATTCCATGTACAAGCTCTTCATTCACGGAAGTACAGATGCTTCCCGTAAATCCATTATAATCCTTGAATGAAGGGATTGCACCCTGGCTGCGAATAAACTTTTCAGCAATGTTATCCAGCTCTTTTGTTGTCACACCAGGTTTAATGTGTTTCTTTAACTCCTCGTGAGTTAGGGCAACGATTCTCCCTGCTTCCCGCATGAGATCGATCTCCCGCGGCGTTTTGCAGATAATCATTTTGCCAGCCCTCCGATAAGTTCGTTAATGTCTGCATAGACTTTATTGATTTCCTGGTCACCATCAATATTCTTGAGGTAGCCTTTACCTTTATAGAAATCCAATAATGGTTTGGATTGCTCCATGTTTACTTCCAAGCGAGTACGAACGGTTTCTTCGTTGTCATCTTCGCGCTGGATTAAGTCAGCCCCATCCTTATCACATTTCCCATCCACTTTTGGAGGATTGAAAATGATGTGATAAGTGGTTCCGCATACCGGACAAATCCGGCGGCCGGTCAAGCGCTGCATCAACTGATCTTTTTCTACAGAGATGTTGAGTACATAATCGATTCGGCGATCCAGCTCAGACGTGATGTCCTCAAGCGCTTCGGCCTGAGCAACAGTCCGAGGAAAACCATCAAGCAGGTATCCCTTCTCACAGTCATCTTTGGCAAGACGTTCACGGACAATTCCGATCGTTACATCATCCGGAACCAAGTTACCGGAATCCATATATGACTTTGCCTTCAGACCAAGAGGAGTGCCTTCCTTGATTGCAGCCCTGAACATATCTCCTGTTGAGATATGGGGAATGCCGTACTGCTCAACAATTTGTTCTGCCTGTGTCCCTTTTCCGGCACCAGGCAATCCCATCAATACAAGATACATCTAATCCCTCCATACTCACTAATCTTGCCAATAGACCGAGGGTTTGAGGGAAGAAGATGTCTTCCCTTTCCTCTACTTAATGAAGCCTTTGTAATGCCGTTTAATCAACTGGCTTTCAATCTGCTTCATCGTGTCTAATGCCACACCTACAACAATCAGTAAGCTCGTGCCGCCAATCTGAATCGAAGACGGAAGGTTGAGCCCTGGAATTGCTGTAAAGATTACCGGGAGAATAGCGATAAACGCAAGGAATAGAGATCCTACAAAAGTTAATCGATATAAAATTTTCGTAATATACGATTGGGTGTTTGCTCCTGGACGAATACCCGGGATGTAACCACCCTGTTTCTTCAAGTTATCAGCCATTTGCTCTGGATTGACCTGAATGAACGTGTAGAAGTACGAAAATCCAATAATTAAAAGCGCATATAAAATCATTCCGACTGGCTGGGTGTAGTCAAACGTGCTGACAATCCACTTTGTTATATCATTTTGCTCGAAAAAGCCGGCAATCGTACGAGGAGTAATAATCAGGGAAATCGCAAAGATAACCGGGATAACTCCTGCCGCGTTGACTTTAATCGGCAAATGCGTGGATTGGCCGCCAACAGGCTTTGTACCGACGACGCGTTTTGCATACTGAATCGGGATCTTACGTAAACCTTGTTGAATGTAGATAACGCCGACAACGATTAAAATAATAGCGACCAGTAACAGAAGTACAGTTACAATGTGCATAAACATCTGATCGTTTGCGCCTTTGAATTGCGCTGCATATATCTGGTTAACAGCTGTAGGAATAGCTGCGACAATCCCCGCGAAAATGAGAACGGAAATCCCATTTCCAATTCCCTTAAGGGTAATCTGCTCACCTAACCACATCAAAAAGGAAGTTCCGGCAGTCAACACCAACGCAATAAACAAATACGTCATGATTCCAGGGTTTGAAATCAGTCCAGGGAACAGGTTGTTAAACCCGATAGACATCCCGATGGCCTGGATAAATCCAAGGACAATCGTTCCGTATCTGGTGAACTGAGCCAGCTTGCGTCGGCCCACTTCCCCTTGTTTACTCCACTCTGTGAACTTAGGAACCACATCCATTTGAAGCAGCTGAACAATGATTGATGCTGTAATGTATGGCATGATACCCATTGCAAAGATGGAGAAGTTTTTTAATGCTCCACCACCGAACGTGTTCAAGAATCCAAAAATACTTGCGTTATTTTCAGTACCAAACTTAAGAACCTCGCGATTCACACCTGGAACAGGAATAAACGTTCCGATCCTGAAAACGATCAGCATCAAAAGTGTAAATAGAATCTTGTTTCTGAGATCACCCACACGCATAATGTTGGAGATTGTCCGGAACATTAAATCACCTCAGTTTTTCCGCCGGCCGCTTCAATCGCTTCTTTAGCAGAAGCGGAGAACTTATGGGCCTTAACTGTAAGCTTAACTCCTAATTTGCCATTTCCTAACACTTTAATGCCGCTGTTTTCTTTGCTTACCACACCAGTTTCGATAAGAAGTTCCGGAGTTACCTCTGTACCTTCTTCAAAACGTGCAAGCTTTTCAAGATTAACAATTGAGTACTCTTTGCGAGTTGGGTTTGTGAATCCACGTTTAGGCAAACGACGTGCTAATGGGTTTTGTCCACCCTCAAATCCAGGACGAACTCCGCCACCAGAACGTGCTTTTTGACCTTTGTGTCCACGACCACTTGTTTTACCATTTCCTGAACCGATACCACGTCCTACGCGGTTGCGTGTTGAACGGGATCCTTCAGCTGGTTTCAACTCATGAAGTTTCATGTGAGCACCTCCTCATGATTTTATTAACGTTTTACGCGTCGATTTCGTTTACAGTTACAAGGTGAGATACCTTGTTAACCATACCACGGATAGCTTGGTTGTCTTCGTGTACAACCGTTTGATGCATTTTTCTAAGACCTAAAGTCTTAACAGTTACACGCTGATTCTCAGGACGTCCGATAACACTGCGTGTGAGGGTGATTTCTAATTTCTTAGCCATCTACTGTTCCCTCCTTAACCTAAAAGCTCTTCGACTGATTTGCCGCGAAGTTTCGCAACGTCCTCAGCACGTTTAAGATTTCTTAATCCTTCGATCGTAGCACGCACCATGTTGATTGGGTTGTTAGATCCAAGTGATTTAGAAAGAATATCAGCTACTCCAGCAAGTTCTAGTACCGCACGGACAGGTCCACCTGCGATAACTCCAGTACCCTCGGAAGCAGGCTTAAGCAATACTTTTCCTGCGCCAAATTGTCCTGTAATTTGGTGAGGGATTGTTGTACGAACAACTGGTACTGTAATAAGATTTTTCTTTGCGTCTTCAATTGCTTTGCGGATCGCGTCTGGTACCTCTTGAGCTTTACCAGTACCAAATCCGACATGACCATTCTTGTCACCAACGACAACAACTGCAGCAAAGCGGAAACGACGTCCACCTTTTACAACCTTCGCTACACGGTTGACCGTTACGACACGTTCTTCAAGTTCAAGTTTATTAGGGTCGATACGCATCAGTTTCCCTCCTTCTATTAAAATTCTAACCCAGCCTCACGGGCTGCATCAGCTAATGCTTTTACACGTCCATGATATAAATAACCGCCACGGTCGAATACCACTACTTTAACGCCTTTTTCTGAACCACGCTTAGCAATAGCTTCGCCGATTGCTTTCGCTGCTTCAACGTTACCGCCGTTTTCGATACCTGCTTCTTTATCCATAGAAGAGGCAGATGCGATTGTTACTCCGTTCACATCATCGATCAGTTGAGCATAAATGTGCTTGCTAGAACGGAATACGTTCAAACGAGGACGTTCTGCTGTTCCGATTACAGAGCGGCGAACACGAGCATGTCTTTTTTTACGAGCGACATTTTTATCCGCTTTAGTGATCATCCTATGCACTCCTTTCCGCTAACTTCTTAACCGGTCTTATTTACCAGTCTTACCTTCTTTGCGTCGTACAAACTCACCTTCATAACGAATTCCTTTACCTTTGTAAGGCTCTGGAGAACGGATTGAACGGATGTTTGCTGCAACTTCACCAACACGCTGCTTGTCGATACCTTTAACTACCACTCTTGTGTTAGAAGGAACATCGATGTCGATTCCGTTTTCAGGAACGATTTCTACTGGGTGAGAGTATCCAACGTTAAGGATCAGTTTGTTTCCAGATTTAGATGCACGGTAACCTACACCAATGATTTCGAGTGCTCTTTCGTAGCCGTTAGTAACACCGATAACCATGTTGTTAAGTACGCTTCTAGTTGTTCCGTGTAAAGCACGGTGCTCTTTGTGATCGCTCGGGCGCTCAAAAGTGATTGTGCTTTCAGCCACGTTAATTTTAATATCTTTGCTGAATTGTCGAGTTAGTTCTCCCTTTGGACCTTTAACAGTTACGAAGTTATCCTTCACATCAACTGTTACGCCGCTTGGGATCTCAACAGGTTTATTACCTATGCGAGACATAATGACACCTCCATTCGCTGCTAAAATTTTACCAAACGTATGCTAATACTTCGCCGCCGACTTGTTGCTGGCGAGCTTCTTTGTCAGTTAGAATGCCTTTTGAAGTGGATACAAGCGCAATCCCCAATCCTCCAAGTACTCGTGGAAGTTCAGTTGATTTTGCGTATACACGAAGTCCAGGCTTACTGATTCTCTTAAGACCAGTAATTACACGCTCATTGTTAGAACCGTATTTAAGGAAGATGCGAATCATCCCTTGTTTATTATCTTCAATGTATTCTACATCGCGTACAAAACCTTCACGCTTGAGGATTTCTGCGATCTCTTTTTTAATTGTAGAACCAGGAACCTCTAATTTATCGTGACGAACGGTGTTAGCGTTGCGAATACGAGTAAGCATATCTGCAATTGGATCTGTCATGACCATTGATATTTACCTCCTTCCCTTTGTTCAGGGTATTACCAGCTGGCTTTTTTAACACCAGGAATTTGACCTTTATAAGCAAGTTCTCTAAAGCAAATACGGCAGAGTTTAAACTTGCGGATGACTGAATGAGGACGCCCGCATCGTTCACAGCGAGTGTATTCCTGCACTTTGAACTTTTGCTGGCGTTGTTGCTTAGCAATCATAGATTTCTTTGCCACGGGTTTACCTCCTTTGGCTTAAAGATTATTTTTGGAAAGGCATTCCTACTTGAGTCAATAGCTCACGAGCCTCTTCGTCCGTGTTGGCAGTCGTTACGATAACGATGTCCATACCGCGAACTTTATTTACTTTATCGTAATCGATCTCTGGGAAGATCAATTGTTCTTTAACACCAAGAGTGTAGTTACCACGGCCATCAAAAGCTTTCTTTGAAATACCACGGAAGTCACGTACACGTGGAAGTGCAACTGCGATTAGTTTGTCTAAGAAATCATACATGCGCTCTCCGCGAAGAGTAACTTTTGTACCGATTGGCATCCCTTCACGAAGCTTGAAGCCTGCGATAGATTTCTTAGCACGAGTAATAACTGGCTTTTGACCAGCGATTGTAGTTAGTTCTTCAACAGCTGTATCCAGCACTTTAGAGTTGGAAACTGCGTCACCAACACCCATGTTGATTACGATTTTTTCGATCTTTGGAACTTCCATTACAGAAGTGTAGTTAAACTTCTCTACTAGAGAAGGAACAATCTCACTTTTATAACGCTCTTGTAGACGGTTCATCAAGATGCCCTCCTTTCACTGCGATTATTTATCTAAAACTTCACCTGATTTAGCTACACGAACTTTTTTACCATCGACTTCTTTGTATCCTACACGGGTAGGAACGTTTGTCTTTGGATCTAGAGGCATTACGTTAGAAACATGAACCGGAGCTTCTAGGCTTACGATTCCACCTTGTGGATTAGCCTGAGACGGTTTCGAGTGTTTCTTAACGATATTAACGCCTTCTACAAGGACACGATTTTGTTTCGGATAAGCTTCAAGAATTACTCCTTGTTTGCCTTTATCCTTACCGGAAATCACTTGTACTTTATCGCCTTTTTTAACATGCATTGGCATGAGCGTGTTGCACCTCCTTACAAGCCTGCAGATTTGAGCCTTGCATTCTATTGATATTAAAGCACTTCTGGAGCAAGTGAAACGATCTTCATGAACTGCTTGTCACGAAGTTCACGAGCAACCGGTCCAAAGATACGAGTACCACGAGGACCTTTATCATCACGAACGATTACTGCTGCGTTCTCGTCAAAACGGATAGTGGATCCGTCGTTACGGTGCATTCCGCGTTTTGTGCGAACAACTACCGCTTTAACAACGTCACCTTTCTTAACAACGCCGCCTGGTGTTGCGGATTTTACAGAACAGACGATGATGTCACCAACGTTAGCGTATTTGCGTCCAGAGCCGCCAAGAACTTTAATGCATAGTAACTCACGAGCACCAGAGTTGTCAGCTACTTTTAAACGAGTCTCTTGTTGAATCATGCGAATTGACCTCCTTTCGGATACATTTTCGATCCGAACATATATTAAATAACTACTGCTTCTTCAACCACTTCTACCAAACGGAAACGCTTGTCTTTAGAAAGCGGACGAGTTTCCATGATTCTTACCAAATCATTCACTTTTGCAGTGTTGTTTTCATCATGAGCTTTGAACTTTTTAGAGTACTTAACACGCTTGTTATATAAAGGGTGTTTTTTGTAAGTCTCTACAAGCACAGTGATTGTTTTGTCCATCTTGTCAGAAACTACACGGCCAAGATAAACTTTACGTTGATTTCGTTCACTCATTGTGCGAACCTCCTCTCAATATTAAGCGTTAGTAATCCCTAGCTCTCTTTCACGTAAAACAGTTTTTGCACGGGCAATTGCTTTACGAACTTCACGAATGCGGGCAGGGTTTTCTAATTGACCTGTAGCGAGTTGAAAACGAAGATTGAAAAGCTCTTCTTTTAGAGACTTAGCGTTTTGTTCGACTTCAGCAGTGGTCATGTTACGGATATCATTAGCCTTCATTAGTGTCACCACCCACTTCTTCGCGTTTTACAAATTTACATTTGATTGGAAGCTTGTGTGCAGCAAGACGAAGTGCTTCACGAGCTACTTCTTCAGATACACCAGCGATTTCAAACATAATTTTTCCTGGTTTTACTACAGCAACCCATCCTTCAGGTGCCCCTTTACCGGAACCCATTCGAACTTCTAGAGGCTTAGCTGTGTAAGGCTTTGACGGGAAAATTTTGATCCATACTTTACCGCCACGCTTCATGTAACGAGTCATCGCGATACGAGCTGCTTCGATCTGACGGTTAGTAATCCAAGATGCTTCAATAGCTTGCAAACCATATTCGCCGAATGCTACTTCAGCTCCGCCTTTTGCACGTCCGCGCATTTTTCCGCGGTGTTCACGGCGGTATTTAACACGTTTTGGCAATAACATATTATTTGCCTCCTTCCTCTTTTTTCGTTCCTCTTGTTGGAAGGACTTCCCCACGGTAGATCCAGATTTTCACACCGATTTTACCGTAAGTTGTGTCAGCTTCTGCAGTTCCATAGTCGATGTCTGCACGAAGGGTATGAAGAGGAACAGTTCCTTCACTGTAAGATTCTGAACGAGCGATATCAGCTCCACCAAGACGTCCGGAAACTTCAGTCTTGATACCTTTTGCTCCAGCACGCATAGAACGTTGGATTGATTGCTTCATTGCACGGCGGAAAGACACACGGTTTTCCAATTGACGAGCAATATTTTCGGCAACAAGCTTAGCATCAACATCCGCTTGCTTGATTTCAAAAATGTTTACGTGTACTCGCTTGCCAGTTAGTTCGTTGAGTGCTTTACGAAGTGCTTCAACTTCAGTACCACCCTTACCGATAACCATACCAGGCTTAGCAGTTTTGATTGTGATGTTTACGCGGTTTGCTGCACGCTCGATTTCAACACCGGATACAGCCGCGTCTTTTAGTCGTTTTTCGATATATTTACGAATTTTAAGATCTTCGTGTAATAGATCAGCATAGTCTTTATCAGCGTACCATTTTGACTCCCAGTCACGAATAACGCCAATACGTAGTCCTATCGGATTTACTTTTTGACCCACGTCTTATCCCTCCTTCTTTTCAGAAACAACGATAGTGATGTGGCTAGTACGCTTGTTAATACGGCTTGCACGTCCCATTGCACGAGGACGGAAACGTTTTAACGTAATGCCTTCATCTACGAATGCAGATGATACCACAAGGTTGTTTGGTTCCATTTCATAGTTGTGTTCCGCGTTTGCGATAGCAGATTTTAACACCTTTTCAATCACTGGAGAAGCAGCTTTTGGTGTAAGGCGTAGAATCGCAAGTGCTTCGCCTACTTGCTTACCTCGAATCAAATCGATAACAATTCTAGCTTTACGAGGAGCAATACGCACTTGTTTAGCAACAGCTTTTGCTTGCATTTTGTGTACCTCCCCTCAATTAACGTCTTGTTTTCTTATCATCAGCGGCATGACCTTTATAAGTACGTGTTGGTGCAAATTCACCCAACTTGTGTCCGACCATGTCTTCTGTAACATAAACCGGTACATGCTTACGGCCATCATATACTGCTAATGTGTGTCCGATGAATTCCGGGAAAATTGTTGAACGGCGAGACCAAGTTTTAATAACTTTTTTGTCATTAGATTCGTTCAAGCCTTCAACTTTTTTCATTAAGTGGTCATCAACAAAAGGTCCTTTTTTCAAACTGCGACCCATACGTGAACCTCCCTTCGCGATTGCGCTACGGTTCGATTGAACCGTAGAACAAACACGTTATTTTTTACGACGACGTACGATGTACTTGTCTGTTGGATTGTTTTTCTTACGAGTCTTGTAACCAAGAGTCGGTTTGCCCCATGGTGACATTGGTGATTTACGTCCGATTGGAGCGCGTCCTTCACCACCACCGTGTGGGTGATCGTTAGGGTTCATTACAGAACCACGAACTGTCGGACGGATACCCATCCAGCGAGAACGACCGGCTTTACCTACGTTAACAAGTTCATGTTCAAGGTTACCTACTTGACCGATTGTTGCACGGCAAGTTAGAAGGATCATACGAACTTCGCCAGAACCTAGACGAACAAGAGCGTACTTTTCTTCTTTACCAAGAAGCTGAGCTTCAGCACCAGCAGAACGAACCAGCTGACCGCCTTTACCAGGTTTAAGCTCGATATTGTGGATTGTAGAACCTACAGGAATGTTCGCAAGTGGAAGTGCATTCCCTACTTTAATGTCAGCCTCAGGGCCGGACGTGATTTCTTGACCAACTTTAAGTCCTTTAGGAGCAAGAATGTAACGTTTTTCACCATCAACATAGTTGATTAGCGCGATGTTAGCCGTACGGTTTGGATCATATTCGATCGTAGCAACGCGTCCTGGTATTCCATCTTTGTTACGCTTAAAGTCGATGATTCTGTATTTACGCTTGTGCCCACCGCCTTGGTGACGAACAGTAAGTTTACCTTGGTTGTTACGTCCAGCCTTTTTGCTTAGTGGAGCAAGCAATGATTTTTCCGGTTGGTCAGTTGTAATCTCAGCGAAGTCCAATTGAGTCATATTACGACGACCGTTAGTGATCGGTTTAAACTTTTTGATACCCATGTGTGTTTCCCTCCTTTACCTGTTTCTCGGTTTATACTCCCTCAAAGAAGTCTAGTTCTTTGCTTTCTGGAGTTAGTGTAATAATCGCCTTCTTACGCTTTGCAGTGTAACCAGAATGACGACCTACACGCTTGAATTTCCCTTTGGAGTTTACAGTGTTTACTGATGCAACTTTAATCCCAAAGATTTCTTCAAGAGAAGACTTGATTTGAGTCTTTGTTGCGCGAGTGTCAACTTCAAAAGTGTATTTACCATCAGCCATAATTTCAGTAGAACGCTCTGTAATTACGGGGCGCTTAATAATATCTCGTGCATCCATTATGCAAGCACCTCCTCTACTTTTTCCACAGCGTCTCTTGTCATAACAAGCTTGTCGTGGTTAAGCACATCAAGCACGTTTACACCGCTTGCTGTAACGACTGTTACACCAGGGATGTTACGAGCAGATAACGCAACAAATTCGTTGAAGTCACCTGTCACAACAAGTGCTTTGCGATCTGCGGATAGATTTGTTAGTACTTGTTTCATGTCTTTTGTCTTAGGAGCGTCAAAAGAAAGAGCATCAAGTACGACTAGGTTATTATCGATAACCTTGGAAGAAAGTGCGGATTTAATTGCTAAACGGCGTACTTTCTTAGGTAATTTGTAAGAATAGCTTCTTGGTGTTGGTCCGAATACCGTTCCACCACCAACCCATTGTGGAGAGCGGATTGAACCTTGACGAGCACGTCCAGTTCCTTTTTGTCTCCATGGTTTGCGTCCACCACCAGCAACTTCAGAACGGTTTTTCACGTCATGGTTACCTTGGCGTTGAGACGCTTGCTGCATTACAACAGCATCAAATAACACATTTTGGTTTGGTTCAATACCGAAAACGGAAGCATTAAGCTCTAGGTCGCCTGCTTGAGAACCATCTTGTTTGTAAATAGCTACTTTAGGCATCGATGTATCCTCCCTTCTTATTTAGCTTCTTTTGCTTTTACAGCAGCATTGATTGTAACGTAGCTTTTCTTCGCACCAGGTACGTTACCTTTGATTAGAAGCAAGTTGCGCTCAGCGTCAACTTTTACTACTTCTAGGTTTTGAACAGTAATTGAATCTCCGCCAGTACGTCCAGGTAGGTTTTTACCTTTGAATACACGGTTAGGGTCAACTGCACCCATAGAACCAGGACGACGGTGGTAACGGGAACCATGGCTCATCGGTCCGCGGGATTGTCCGTGGCGCTTGATTACACCTTGGAATCCTTTACCTTTTGATGTGCCGGTTACATCCACGATGTCACCTTCTGCGAAAATATCAACCTTGACTTCCTGACCAACCTCATATTCCGCGCCTTCCACGTTGCGGAATTCTTTAACGAAGCGCTTAGGGTTTGTGTTAGCTTTAGCAGCATGCCCTTTTGCAGGCTTGTTCACACGGCTTTCTTTCTTGTCATCAAATCCTAATTGGATTGCTTCATATCCGTCGTTTTCAGCACTTTTCTTTTGAAGAACAACGTTTGGAGTAACTTCTACCACAGTAACTGGGATAAGATCACCGTTTTCTGCAAACACTTGAGTCATTCCAACTTTTTTACCTAAGATTCCTTTGGCCATTAGTCACACCTCCTATTAAATGTTGTTTTTATATTGTGAATTCACACGAATTAAAGTTTGATTTCAATGTCCACGCCAGATGGAAGATCCAAACGCATTAATGAATCAACAGTTTGCGGCGTTGGCTCGATGATATCGATCAAGCGCTTATGTGTACGCATTTCGAACTGCTCACGAGAATCCTTATATTTGTGCACCGCACGAAGGATTGTGTATACAGCTTTCTCAGTTGGAAGCGGAATCGGTCCGGATACTTTTGCACCAGAACGTTTTGCTGTCTCAACAATTTTCTCAGCAGACTGATCAAGAATTCTGTGATCATACGCTTTTAATCGAATACGAATCTTTTGCTTTGCCATTATTTTCCCTCCTTTATTCGCCCATTTTGATAAACAGACATTACTCCCACGGAAATTTACCTGACAGACATCCGCCATGGCAATGGGGCCGGGTGTGTCAGCAACCTTCCGGATCATCGCAAATGAATGACCAACATTACTTATTATAGTAAAAACAGCTGCCCATTGCAAGCTATTCTTATAAATATTTTTCTCGGTCGCACACTTTTACTATTATAGGGGCAAAACCGCGCAAAATCAAGGGAAAATACAAATTGGAAAAATGGTCATGTCGTGTTTCTTCTATATTATAAAAACAAAAAAAGCACCCCGGCAATCGGGGTGCTTTTTATATGAAAAGACTATTCAGTGATAGTTGCTACTACTCCAGCACCTACTGTACGTCCACCTTCACGAATAGAGAACTTAGTTCCTTCTTCGATCGCGATTGGAGCGATTAGTTCAACAGTCATTTCGATGTTGTCTCCAGGCATAACCATTTCAGTTCCTTCTGGAAGTTGGATGATACCAGTTACGTCAGTTGTACGGAAGTAGAACTGAGGACGGTAGTTAGAGAAGAATGGAGTGTGACGTCCACCTTCTTCTTTTGAAAGAACGTAAACTTCAGATTTGAACTTAGTGTGAGCTTTAACAGTTCCTGGCTTAGCAAGAACTTGTCCACGCTCAACATCCTCACGGGATACCCCACGAAGAAGTGCACCGATGTTGTCACCAGCTTCAGCATAGTCAAGAAGTTTACGGAACATTTCAACACCAGTTACAGTAGTTGATTTTGGCTCTTCAGTAAGACCAAGAATCTCAACAACGTCACCGACTTTAACTTGTCCACGCTCAACACGTCCAGTAGCAACTGTACCACGGCCAGTGATTGAGAATACGTCCTCAACAGGCATCATGAATGGCTTGTCAGTGTCACGTGGAGGAGTTGGGATGTACTCGTCAACTGCGTCCATAAGTTCGATGATTTTTTCTTCCCACTCAGCATCTCCTTCAAGAGCTTTAAGAGCAGAACCTTTGATTACAGGAACATCGTCTCCTGGGAAATCGTACTCGGAAAGAAGGTCACGAACTTCCATCTCAACTAGTTCAAGAAGTTCTTCGTCATCTACCATGTCACATTTGTTCAAGAATACAACTAGGTAAGGAACACCTACTTGACGAGAAAGAAGGATGTGCTCACGAGTTTGTGGCATTGGGCCGTCAGCAGCAGATACTACTAGGATCCCTCCGTCCATTTGTGCAGCACCAGTGATCATGTTTTTAACATAGTCAGCGTGTCCTGGGCAGTCAACGTGTGCATAGTGACGCTTGTCAGTTTCGTACTCAACGTGCGCAGTTGAGATTGTGATTCCACGTTCGCGCTCTTCTGGAGCACCGTCGATTTGGTCGTAAGCCATTGCAGCACCTTTACCGCTTCTTTTAGCAAGTACAGATGTGATAGCAGCTGTTAAAGTTGTTTTACCGTGGTCAACGTGACCAATTGTGCCGATATTGGCATGCGTTTTGGAACGATCAAATTTCTCTTTAGCCATGAGAAAGATTCCTCCTTATTATGTGTGAAAATTAGTTGATTAATTTATATATAAACAGACAGATTGTCTGCCTATTCTAGCTTACATGAAAAGCAACCCGGTTACAACTGGCAACCATTATTGTCCAGTTGATTTTTTGATGATTTCTTCTGAAATGGATTTTGGCACTTCTTCGTAGTGGTCAAAGTGCATGGAATAAGTTCCACGTCCTTGTGTACGAGAACGAAGAGATGTTGCATAACCAAACATTTCAGCAAGTGGTACCATCGCTTTAACCACTTGAGCATTACCGCGAGCTTCCATACCTTCAACGCGTCCGCGTCGGGAAGTTACGTCACCCATAATGTCTCCCATGTATTCTTCAGGAACAACCACTTCAACTTTCATGATTGGCTCAAGGATAGCAGGGTCACATTTTGATTTTGCGTTCTTAAGTGCCATTGAACCGGCAATCTTAAACGCCATTTCGTTGGAGTCAACGTCATGGTAAGAACCGTCAACGATTCTTGCTTTAAGATCAAGCAATGGGAATCCTGCAAGCATACCATTTTTCATTGATTCTTCAATACCGGCTTGTACCGCTGGGATGTATTCACGAGGAACAACACCACCGACGATTTTGTTTTCAAACACGAATCCAGATCCTTCTTCACCTGGTTCGAACTCGATCCAAACGTGACCATATTGACCACGACCACCGGACTGACGTACGAACTTACCTTCAACCTTAGCCGCTTGGCGGATGGTTTCACGGTAAGCAACCTGCGGAGCACCAACGTTTGCTTCAACTTTAAATTCACGTTTCATACGGTCAACAAGGATATCAAGGTGAAGTTCACCCATACCGCCGATGATCGTTTGTCCTGTTTCTTCATCAGTTTCAGTTCGGAACGTTGGATCCTCTTCAGCAAGTTTCGCAAGAGCCATACCCATTTTGTCCTGGTCAGCCTTGGATTTAGGCTCGATGGACAAGTGGATTACCGGCTCAGGGAATACCATGGATTCAAGGATAACCTGATCCTTCTCATCACAAAGAGTATCACCAGTTGTAGTATCTTTCAAACCTACAGCTGCCGCGATATCTCCGGCATATACCGTAGAGATCTCTTCACGGTGGTTTGCGTGCATTTGAAGGATACGTCCTACGCGCTCACGCTTACCTTTTGTAGAATTCTGTACATATGAACCTGAGTTCAATGTACCGGAATATACACGGAAGAAAGTAAGTTTACCAACGTAAGGGTCAGTCATAACTTTAAATGCCAATGCTGAGAATGGAGCTTCGTCGCTTGATTGACGAGAAACTTCTTCTTCAGAATCAGGAAGATGTCCTTTGATCGCCTCTACATCAACAGGAGCCGGCAAGTAGTCAAGAACTGCATCCAGCATAAGCTGAACACCTTTGTTTTTGAAAGCAGACCCACAAATTACAGGGTAAAATTCAACATTTACAGTACCCTGACGAATTGCGCCTTTGATTTCGTCGTTAGTCAGCTCTTCGCCTTCTAAGTATTTCATCATCAATTCTTCATCAAGCTCAGCTACAGCTTCGATAAGCTTTCCACGGTACTCTTCTGCTTGTTCTTGATATTCAGAAGGAATTTCACCTACTGTGATATCAGTTCCAAGGTCGTTACCGTAGAATACAGCTTTCATCTCGATAAGGTCGATAATGGCTTCGAATTGGTCTTCAGCGCCGATTGGAAGCTGAATTGGGTGTGCGTTTGCACCAAGACGGTCATGAAGTGTCTTTACAGAGTAAAGGAAATCAGCACCAATCTTGTCCATTTTGTTTACGAAAACTACACGGGGAACCCCGTAAGTTGTTGCTTGACGCCATACAGTTTCAGTTTGTGGTTCAACCCCAGACTGTGCATCTAGTACAGCTACAGCTCCGTCTAATACACGCAATGAGCGTTCTACTTCTACTGTAAAGTCTACGTGTCCAGGAGTATCAATGATGTTGATACGGTGACCTTTCCACTGAGCAGTTGTAGCAGCGGAAGTGATTGTGATTCCGCGCTCTTGTTCCTGCTCCATCCAGTCCATTTGGGAAGCACCTTCGTGAGTTTCACCAATTTTGTGGATTCGACCTGTATAGTAAAGTACACGTTCAGTTGTTGTCGTTTTACCGGCATCGATGTGAGCCATGATCCCGATGTTACGCGTATTTTTTAAGGAGAATTCTCGTGCCATGAATTTCTCTCCTTCCTATACATAGGAAATAATTTTTTATAGTGGGATAGAGACAGCCAATAAACTGTCTCTTGTGTTTTCTACCAGCGGTAGTGAGCAAACGCTTTGTTTGCTTCTGCCATTTTGTGCATATCTTCACGCTTCTTCACGGAAGCTCCAGCATTGTTAGCAGCATCCATGATTTCGTTGGCAAGACGTTCTTCCATTGTCTTTTCACCACGAAGACGAGCGTAGTTAGTCAACCAACGAAGTCCTAGAGTCGTACGGCGCTCGGGACGAACTTCAACCGGAACTTGATAGTTGGCTCCACCCACACGGCGGGCACGAACTTCAAGTACAGGCATGATGTTTTTAAGAGCTTGTTCGAAAACTTCCATTGGCTCTGTGTTTGAGCGTTCTTTAATAATGTCAAATGCATTATAAAGAATGGTTTGCGCTACTCCTCTTTTACCGTCAATCATAATTTTGTTGATTAGACGAGTTACAAGCTTAGACTTGTAAATTGGATCAGGTAACACATCACGACGAGATACAGGTCCTTTACGAGGCATTGTGTCCCCTCCTTTCTCCTATTTATTTTTTATTTATTTCAGCTTACTTTTTAGCAGCTTTAGGACGCTTAGTTCCGTATTTGGAACGTCCTTGCATACGGTTGTTTACACCAGCAGTATCAAGCGCACCACGAACGATGTGGTAACGTACCCCCGGTAAGTCTTTTACACGTCCGCCACGAATCAACACAACGCTGTGCTCTTGAAGGTTGTGCCCGATCCCAGGGATGTAAGCAGTCACTTCAATTCCGTTAGTTAGACGTACACGAGCGTATTTACGAAGAGCCGAGTTCGGTTTCTTCGGTGTCATTGTACCAACACGAGTACATACCCCACGTTTTTGCGGAGATGAAACATTGGTTTGAGCTTTCTTGAAGCTGTTGTAACCTTTGTTAAGTGCTGGAGAGTCAGATTTTTTACCTTTTGACTCACGGCCTTTACGAACCAATTGATTAATTGTAGGCATTTGTTTTTCCTCCCTTCTTATCCTTTTTCTAAGACCACTGAACCAGGTGGTTCATCTTTGGACAAAAGAAAGTTTTTGCGAGAGGCCACGCAGGCGGCGTCGCAAAAACATTTAATTTATCCTTTTATCGCAACAGTTGCGGCTCCAACATCAATCCCGCAAGCTTTGCCAAGCTTTTTCATGGAATCGACTCTCGTAATCGGGACAAGTCTTTCCTGTGCAATCTGCAATACTTTACCGGTTACACGAGGGTCGGCATCGTCAGCAACGACGAGCTCTCTAACTTCCCCGTTTTGCAAAGCCTTAATGGTTTGCTTAGTTCCTACGATAAAATCAGAAGCCTGTGTCACTTTTTCATAAGACATCGTTATATCCTCCAAAGTAACATTTCTTAGGAGCACTCAGATATAATATCACTCTTGTGCTCCCAATGTCAACACTTCTCTTGTTAATCTTGAGAGACTAGCTCTGTTGCTTCTGAACCTACAGTTTCTTCGTCAGTGGAGACCGGAGAATCCATTCCAACGTTGCGGTATAGGGACATACCTGTACCTGCAGGGATCAGTTTACCAATAATTACGTTCTCTTTCAATCCGAGCAATTCATCGCGCTTACCTTTGATTGCCGCATCAGTCAGGACACGAGTTGTTTCCTGGAAGGATGCTGCTGACAAGAAGGATTCAGTTTCAAGAGATGCTTTGGTAATACCAAGCAATACAGGACGTCCTGTTGCCGGAATTCCACCTTCGAGAAGAATCTTTCTGTTTGCATCGGTAAAGGTATGAATATCAACCAACGCACCAGGCAATACATCGGTATGGCCGGCATCGATGATACGGACTTTACGAAGCATCTGGCGAACCATTACTTCCACGTGCTTGTCGCCAATTTCTACCCCTTGCATACGGTATACTTTTTGAACTTCACGCAGCAAGTATTCCTGAACACCTTCTGCTCCACGGACTTTGATCAGTTCTTTCGGGTCAATGGAACCTTCAGTCAGTACCTGACCGGCAGTTACTACATCGCCTTCTGCAACTTTAATGCGGGCACCATATGGAACGGTGTAAGAACGGGTTTCGATTTCACCTTGAACAAGGATCTCACGCTTCTCTTTGGACTCGTTGATGTTAATTACGGTACCTTCAAGTTCAGAAATCAATGCCTGACCTTTCGGGTTACGTGCTTCAAACAATTCCTGGATACGCGGTAAACCTTGTGTGATATCGTCTCCTGCTACACCACCTGTATGGAAGGTACGCATGGTAAGCTGTGTTCCCGGCTCCCCGATGGATTGTGCAGCGATGATACCAACCGCTTCCCCAACTTCGACATCAGAGCCTGTTGCCAGGTTGCGGCCGTAACATTTCTTACAGACACCGTGACGGGTATCACATGTAAATACGGAACGAAGGGTTACTTCTTGCACTCCGGCATCGACTACAGCCTGAGCGGAGTCTTCCGTAATTTGTTCGTTTTTGCTGACAAGAACTTCATTCGTTTCCGGATGGTATACGGTTCTGAAGGCTGTACGGCCAACAAGACGCTCGTATAGGTTCTCGATTACTTCGTTGCCTTCTTTGATCGCTGCCACTTTAAGGCCGCGGTCAGTTCCGCAGTCATCCTCACGGACAATAACGTCCTGTGCAACGTCTACAAGGCGGCGTGTCAAGTAACCGGAGTCAGCTGTTTTCAGTGCAGTATCGGCAAGACCTTTACGTGCACCGTGTGTAGAGATAAAGTATTCGAGTACCGTCAGACCTTCACGGAAGCTGGACTTGATCGGCAACTCAATGATTTTACCAGCCGGGTTGGCCATGAGACCGCGCATACCGGCAAGCTGTGTAAAGTTAGATGCGTTACCACGGGCACCAGAGTCACTCATCATGAAGATCGGGTTTCTCTTATCAAGGGTAAGCATCAGTTTTTGCTGGATTTCATCCTTCGCCTGGCTCCAGATGTTGATGACGCGCTCATATCGCTCGTCTTCTGTAATCAGACCGCGGCGGAATTGTTTCGTTACCGTAGTAACCTTTTCTTCCGCTTTTTCAAGGATAACCTGTTTCTCCGGCAATACGACGATGTCGGAAACACCAACGGTAATACCAGCTCGTGTGGAATATTTAAATCCAAGCTCTTTCATGCGGTCAAGCATCTTGGATGTTTCAGTAATCTTGAATCGTTTAAATACTTCTGCAATGATTTTCCCGAGAATTCCTTTTTTGAACGGATCTACTTCATCATGTTTAGCGATTTCTTCTTTAATATTCGCAGCTTGAGGAAGGAAGTATTTCTCTGGTGTTTCAATTTGCAGGTTGTTTGTTGTCGGCTCATTGATGTATGGGAACGACTCCGGAAGAATCTCGTTGAAGAGAAGTTTACCGACAGTTGTCATCAACATCATGTTTTGCTGGTGTTCTTTAAATGAAGGTTTGTTTAAAGTTGAAACTGGAACAGCAATACGAGTATGAAGATGGACATAACCATTTTCGTACGCCACGATTGCTTCATTTGCATCTTTAAAGACAGATCCTTCACCAATTGCACCTGCACGCTCCATTGTAAGGTAGTAGTTACCCAATACCATATCCTGTGACGGTGTAACAACCGGTTTACCGTCTTTCGGATTTAGAATGTTTTGTGCAGCCAGCATGAGCAAACGTGCTTCAGCTTGTGCTTCAGCGGATAAAGGTACGTGAACCGCCATTTGGTCACCATCAAAGTCAGCGTTGTATGCTGTACATACGAGCGGGTGAAGACGAATCGCACGGCCTTCAACAAGCGTTGGTTCGAATGCCTGGATACCCAGTCTGTGAAGCGTAGGGGCACGGTTCAAAAGTACCGGGTGCTCTTTGATTACATCTTCAAGCACATCCCATACATCAGGCTGAACGCGCTCTACTTTGCGCTTCGCACTCTTAATATTATGAGCAAGACCTTTGGCCACGAGCTCTTTCATTACAAATGGTTTGAAAAGCTCAAGAGCCATTTCCTTAGGAAGACCACATTGGTACATCTTAAGGTGAGGACCTACTACGATTACGGAACGGCCGGAATAGTCAACACGCTTACCAAGAAGGTTTTGACGGAAACGGCCTTGTTTCCCTTTAAGCATATGAGAAAGTGATTTCAATGGACGGTTACCCGGCCCTGTTACAGGACGGCCGCGGCGTCCGTTGTCGATTAGCGCATCAACCGCTTCCTGAAGCATACGTTTTTCGTTTTGTACGATGATGTTCGGCGCACCCAAGTCCAAAAGACGCTTCAAACGGTTGTTACGGTTAATCACACGGCGGTACAAGTCGTTCAAATCGGATGTGGCAAAACGTCCTCCGTCAAGCTGCACCATCGGGCGAAGCTCAGGCGGAATGACAGGAAGAACATCCAAGATCATCCAGTGTGGCTCGTTTCCTGAATGACGGAACGCTTCCAGTACTTCAAGGCGTTTAATCGCACGGGTACGGCGCTGTCCTTGCGCTGTTTTCAATTCTTCTTTCAGCTGGTCGACTTCTTTTACAAGGTCAATATCTTCAAGAAGACGGCGGATCGCTTCCGCTCCCATTTGTGCAGTAAAGCCCTGACCGTATTTTTCACGGTATGACCGGTATTCTTTTTCAGAAAGCAGCTGTTTTTTCTCCAGCGGCGTTTCACCCGTATCTGTCACCACGTAAGATGCAAAGTAAATGACTTCTTCCAGTGCTCTTGGAGACATATCGAGTACAAGACCCATACGGCTTGGTATTCCTTTGAAATACCAAATGTGCGAAACAGGTGCAGCAAGCTCGATGTGACCCATACGGTCACGTCGAACTTTAGCACGAGTTACTTCTACGCCACAGCGATCACATACAACGCCTTTATAACGGACGCGTTTGTATTTTCCGCAATGACATTCCCAGTCCTTTTGGGGACCAAAAATTCGTTCACAGAACAAACCGTCTTTTTCAGGCTTTAATGTACGATAGTTGATCGTTTCTGGTTTTTTCACTTCTCCTCTTGACCAGGAACGGATCTTGTCTGGAGAAGCGAGGCCTATTTTCATATACTCAAAATTGTTTACGTCTATCAAGGAGCAAACCTCCCTTATGATATCCTGTTTTTATTCACTCACAGTGTAAGATTCAAGATTTAGATTAAGCTTTTCGCTTGCCTGATCTTCTTCATCATCAAGCTCGCGCATTTCAATTTCTGTGTCGTCTCCGGACATGATCTTAACGTCCATTCCGAGTGACTGAAGTTCTTTGATCAATACTTTGAATGATTCAGGAACTCCTGGTTCCGGAACGTTCTCGCCTTTGACGATCGCTTCGTATGTTTTCACACGGCCGACCACGTCATCGGACTTAACGGTAAGAATTTCTTGAAGTGTATAAGCGGCACCGTATGCTTCGAGTGCCCATACCTCCATCTCACCGAAACGCTGTCCACCAAACTGCGCCTTACCACCAAGCGGCTGCTGGGTAACAAGGGAGTATGGTCCGGTTGAACGGGCATGAAGTTTATCATCAACCATGTGAGCCAGTTTGATCATGTACATGACCCCGACAGACACACGGTTGTCGAATGGAACACCGGTTCTTCCGTCATAAAGAACGGTTTTACCGTCACGGGCCATTCCTGCTTCTTCAATGGTTTCCCAAACATCTTCCTCACGGGCTCCGTCAAATACAGGCGTTGCCATATGAAGGCCCAGCTGTCTTGCAGCCATTCCTAAGTGAAGTTCAAGCACTTGCCCGATGTTCATACGGGAAGGTACGCCCAGCGGGTTCAACATGATATCGATTGGTGTTCCATCTGGAAGGTACGGCATATCTTCTTCCGGCATAATGCGGGAGATAACACCTTTGTTACCGTGGCGGCCCGCCATTTTATCTCCTTCGTGGATCTTACGCTTTTGCACGATATACGCACGCACAAGCTGATTCACACCAGGAGGCAGCTCATCGCCGTCTTCACGGTTAAATACTTTTACGTCGAGGATAATCCCGTCGCCTCCGTGAGGCACTCGAAGGGATGTATCGCGAACTTCACGTGCCTTTTCACCAAAGATGGCGTGTAGAAGACGTTCTTCAGCTGTAAGCTCGGTAACCCCTTTAGGTGTTACTTTACCTACAAGAATATCTCCGTCTTTTACTTCAGCACCAACACGGATAATACCGCGGTCATCCAGATTGCGAAGAGCCTCTTCCCCAACGTTCGGGATGTCTCTTGTAATCTCTTCAGGCCCGAGTTTTGTATCACGTGCTTCAGACTCGTACTCCTCGATGTGAATAGATGTATACACATCGTCTTTTACCAGACGCTCACTCATGATAACGGCATCCTCGTAGTTATAGCCTTCCCATGTCATGAATCCGACAAGAACGTTACGGCCAAGCGCAAGTTCTCCTTTTTCCATGGATGGTCCGTCTGCAAGGATTTCTCCTTTTACTACGCGGTCGCCTTTAGAAACGATCGGACGCTGGTTATAGCACGTCCCCTGGTTGGAACGGATAAATTTAAGACAGTTGTAGCGGTCAAGCTGACCTTCTACTTCTTTTCCATCCACGACTTCAATTCGTCGCACCTGGACTTGTTTCGCAGTTACTTTTTCAACAATTCCCTCGTATTTACAGATAACAGCTGCACCAGAGTCTTTTGCAGACACGTGCTCCATTCCTGTTCCGACAACCGGCGCTTCCGGAACCATCAAAGGAACCGCTTGACGCTGCATGTTCGCACCCATCAAGGCGCGGTTGGAGTCATCGTTTTCAAGGAACGGGATACAAGCTGTCGCAGCAGATACAACCTGCTTCGGGGAAACGTCCATGTAATCAATTCGATCACGGCGGACAATCGTGTTTTCACCACGGAAACGGGCAATAACGTCTTCGTTCAGGAACGAACCATCATCACCAAGAAGGGAGTTCGCCTGTGCTACTACATAGTTATCTTCCTCATCAGCTGTGAGGTAGTCGATTCGCCCTGTTACTTTACCAGTTTCAGGGTCAACGCGACGGTATGGAGTTTCAATGAAACCATACTCATTTACCTTCGCATAGCTGGATAAGGAGTTGATCAAACCAATGTTTGGTCCCTCTGGCGTCTCGATCGGACACATACGCCCATAGTGGGAATAGTGCACGTCACGAACTTCAAATCCTGCGCGCTCACGCGTAAGTCCACCTGGTCCCAATGCGGATAGACGGCGCTTATGCGTAAGTTCTGCGAGCGGGTTGGTTTGGTCCATGAATTGAGAAAGCTGAGAGCTTCCAAAGAACTCTTTGATTGCAGCAATTACCGGACGGATATTGATCAATGCCTGTGGTGTAATGGCGTTTGTATCCTGAATGGACATACGCTCACGAACCACACGCTCCATACGGGATAGACCAATACGGAACTGGTTTTGGAGCAGCTCGCCTACAGAACGCAAGCGGCGGTTTCCAAGGTGATCAATATCATCGGTGTTGCCCACACTGTGAAGCAAGTTGAAGAAGTAATTAATAGAAGCGATAATATCAGAGACTGTAATGTTTTTTACAGACTTTTCAACGTACGCATTACCAATTACTTTAATGACGCGCTCACCGTCTGGATCGTCCGGAGCATAAATGTTAATAGACTGAAGCGGGATATCCTGATCTTCAGCTACTCCGCCTGCCGGAGTCACATGACGGAACCCAATGCCGTTTTCAAGGTACGGAAGCACCTTGTCCAGCGTACGTCGGTCCAGCAGAGTGCCTGCTTCCGCAAGAACTTCGCCTGTTTCTGGATCTGCAAGGGTTTCAGCCAGCTTTTGGTTGAACAAGCGGTTTTTGATATGAAGCTTTTTGTTGATTTTATAACGGCCCACGCTTGCAAGGTCATAACGTTTTGGATCAAAGAAGCGTGAGTCTAACAAACTCTTGGCATTATCGACAGTAGGCGGTTCGCCGGGGCGAAGGCGCTCATAGATTTCTAGGAGTGCTTTTTCCGTACCCTCTGTGTTGTCTTTATCAAGAGTGTTTCTTAAATACTCGTCTTCGCCAAGAAGGTCTATGATTTCTTGATCAGAACCAAACCCTAATGCACGAAGCAATACGGTAATAGGGATTTTCCTTGTGCGGTCAATGCGCACATATACGATGTCCTTGGCGTCTGTTTCAAACTCAAGCCAGGCACCCCGGTTTGGTATAACAGTGGCAGTGAAACCCTTTTTACCGTTTTTATCAATCTTTTCACTGTAGTAGACACTTGGTGAACGAACAAGCTGAGAAACAATTACACGTTCAGCACCGTTGATCACAAACGTGCCTGTATCTGTCATTAACGGGAAATCTCCCATAAATACTTCTTGCTCTTTCACTTCGCCAGTCTCTTTATTAATGAGACGCACCTTTACTCGAAGCGGCGCAGCATAAGTTACATCACGCTCTTTTGATTCTTCTACAGGATATTTTGGCTCTCCTAAGCTATAGTCGATAAACTCTAGCACGAGATTTCCTGTAAAATCTTCAATTGGCGAAATGTCCTGGAACATTTCACGCAGTCCCTCATCAAGAAACCACTGATACGAAGCGGTTTGAATCTCGATTAGATTCGGTAATTCAAGCACTTCGCTAATTCTTGCGTAACTTCTTCGTTGGCGGTGGCGTCCAAACTGAACTAGTTGACCTGTCAACTGATTCACCCCTCAAATCCAGCGTTTTTTCTTGTTCCTATATACTCTAACATTCTACTATCGAATGCCAGAAAGACAAAAAGAAAAAGGGTTTTCTTACAAAACCACAATTTCAATCGAGCAACAGATTATATAATTTTGTCCAATTTCTTCTCTTGATATACCTAGAAATAGTTGTTATATCGAGGTTTTTTCTGCATTTGAGCACAAAGGCAGAAAATGTGAATTCATTGGCATTTTACAATAATAGCATAGACCCTAGGCAGAGTCAATGTTTTTTTGCGCGAATAATATAATATCCTTTGCTTTTGGAAACAATTTCCACATCATCAAAAATTCCCTTCAGTTTCTCGATGGCAGAAGGAGCTCCCTGCTTCTTTTGAATCACAACCCACAGCTCTCCATTGCTTTGCAATTTCCCGTAGGAATCTTCAAAAAGCTGATGAACAACCTTTTTTCCTGCGCGGATGGGCGGATTGGTGAGTATAGCTGCAAATTCCGACTCCTGCACATTGTCAAAAAGATTACTCTTTCGCACCTCAATATTGGAGATTCCGTTTTTCCTTGCGTTTTCCCGGGTCAATTCGAGCGCCCGTTCGTTCACATCCACCATCAATAATTGACGGCTTTCATCTTCTTTGGCAAGCGCAAGCCCAATCGGACCATACCCGCAGCCCACATCCAAACAATCTCCACCGATTTTCGGGAAGACAAATTCCTCGATCAGCAGCCTGCTCCCAAAATCGACTTCTTTTTTGGAGAACACACCGGCATCCGATGTGAATTTCAATTCGCGGTCTCTCAGAACAAACGTCCAGGTTTTTGGGTTGCTTTTTGCATCAGGATTTTCTGAATAATAATGGCCACTCATGTTTTTCTCCCTTTCATCCAAAGGAATTCCTGGTATCAGTATTACCCAAATGATTTCAAATAAAAAGGCCCGCCTGTTGGCGAACCTTTTTTAGATTTAAAATTACTTAACTTCTACAGAAGCTCCAGCTTCTTCAAGTTTAGCTTTGATTTCTTCAGCTTCTTCTTTAGCAACGCCTTCTTTAACATTGCTTGGAGCACCGTCAACTAGTTCTTTAGCTTCTTTAAGACCAAGTCCAGTAAGCTCACGAACTACTTTGATAACTTTGATCTTAGAAGCGCCAGCGCTTGTAAGAACTACATCAAATTCAGTTTGCTCAGCAGCAGCGTCTGCACCAGCAGCTCCACCAGCAACAGCTACAGGAGCTGCAGCAGTTACACCAAACTCTTCTTCAATTGCCTTAACTAGGTCGTTAAGTTCTAAAACTGTCATGCTTTTTAGGCTTTCAATGATTTCTTTAGACATTATAATTTCCTCCTTAGTTAGTTAAATCTTATTTGATTTAAAACGAAAGGCTTATGCGCCTTGTTCTTCTTTTTGTTCAGCAACGGCTTTAGTAACCAACGCAAAGTTGCGGATTGGCGCTTGAAGCACGCTGAGTACCATAGAAAGAAGTCCTTCGCGTGATGGAAGATCCGCAAGAGCTTTAACTTCCTCAAGTGTTGCGATACGGCCTTCAATTACACCAGCTTTGATCTCAAGAGCGTCGTGTTCCTTAGCAAAGTTGTTAAGGATTTTAGCCGGAGCCACTACATCGTCATTGCTGAATGCAATCGCTGTAGGTCCAACCAAATGCTCGTTAAGCTCAGATAAGCCGGTTTCGTCAGCTGCACGTCGAGTCATTGAGTTTTTGTAAACTTTAAACTCGACTCCAGCTTCACGAAGTTGTTTACGAAGCTCAGTTACTGCCGCTACAGTCAAACCACGATAGTCAACAAGAATTGTTGATTTGCTCTCGCGTAATTGTCCAGCGATGTCAGAAACCAACTGCTTCTTAGTTTCAATAATGCTGCTCATCCTTACACCTCCTGTAGAATAGTCTAGTCATCTTCATACCGTAGCCATAAGAAAAGCCTCCATGTTAGACATGAAGGCGTAGTTTCAGAAATCAAGCAATTAAAAATTGATGTATTCTGTGCTACACACCTCGGCAGGATGATTAAGCATAAAGCCCCTGCTGTCTACGGCATGACATAGATATTTATTTTCAACATTTCAAACTATAGCAGTTTAAAAAATGTTTGTCAACTATTTTTTAAGAGAAAAGTTAGACGGGTTAACTTTAATTCCAGGTCCCATTGTAGAAGAGATCGCTACGTTGCGGATATAAGTACCCTTTGCAGCAGCTGGCTTAACTTTAATAAGCGTATCGATGATTGTTCCAAGGTTCTCGGACAATTTGTTGTCTTCGAAAGAAACTTTCCCGATTGGCACGTGAATGTTACCGGCTTTATCAACACGGTATTCCACTTTACCTGCTTTAATATCGTTAACCGCTTTTTCAACTTCAAAAGTTACAGTACCTGTTTTAGGGTTTGGCATTAAGCCTTTAGGTCCTAATACACGTCCAAGGCGACCAACTTCAGCCATCATGTCAGGTGTTGCCACGATTACGTCGAAGTCGAACCATCCTTGTTGGATTTTGTTGATGTAGTCAGTATCGCCTACGAAGTCAGCTCCGGCAGCTTCTGCTTCTTTTGCTTTTTCGCCTTTAGCGAATACTAATACACGTTGAGTTTTACCAGTACCGTGTGGAAGCACGACAGCACCACGGATTTGTTGGTCCGCTTTCTTAGGGTCTACCCCAAGACGTACTGCTACTTCAACAGACTCGTCAAACTTAGCTGTTGCAGTCTTTTTAACAAGCTCAATCGCTTCAGCAGCTTCATAAGCTTTTTGGCGGTCTACTAATTTAGCCGCTTCTTGGTATTTCTTACCTTTTTTAGCCATTGTAAAAATTTCCTCCCTTATGTGGTTTAGCGGATATACCTCCCACTTAAACGGCCACCCGAGATTTTGAGGGCCGCTGCGCCTCTCTGGCACCGGAATTAAACGCCGGAGCTTTCAGGCTTTGTTTCATTAATAAAGGTTGCGAACCGTTTTACCGTTTACTCGCAACCCGTTTGACGCATCAGGATTAGTCTTCGATAACAATTCCCATGCTGCGTGCTGTACCTTCAACCATACGCATTGCAGACTCAACGTTTGCAGCGTTTAGGTCAGGCATTTTTGATTCTGCAATTTCGCGAACTTTATCACGTTTTACAGTTGCAACCTTTTTCTTGTTTGGCTCACCAGAACCAGACTCGATACCAGCAGCTACTTTTAGAAGTACAGCAGCTGGAGGGGTTTTAGTAATGAATGTAAATGAACGGTCTTCAAAAACCGTGATTTCAACCGGGATAATTAAACCAGCTTGATCAGCAGTACGAGCGTTGAACTCTTTACAGAATCCCATGATGTTAACACCAGCTTGTCCTAATGCAGGTCCAACCGGTGGTGCCGGATTTGCTTTACCAGCAGGGATCTGAAGCTTTACCATTTTAATAACCTTTTTAGCCACGCGACACACCTCCTTAAGTCCGTGATGTGGTATATGGGTGCAATACCCTCCCACTCAAAAATACGCTTCCCCCGTGCTTAGGAGAAAGCAGTTGTTTAGAAATATCAAACATAAAAAATTCTATCACTTTTTAAGTTAGATTTCAAGCGTTTTTAAAATTACTTTAAAACTAGAGCTTTACGACCTGGTTGAAATCCAATTCAACCGGCGTTTCACGGCCAAACATGTTGACATGAACCTTAAGTTTCCGCTTGGTCGGATCGATCTCTTCGATCGTACCCACAAAGTCAGCAAACGGACCTTCCTTCACTTTCACCGCTTCCTTAAGCTCAAAGTCCACTTCGATGCGAGGCTCTTCCATACCCATGCCTTTAAGGATGTGTTCAACCTCTTCAGGCAAAAGCGGAGTTGGTTTGGAACCCGCTCCTGCAGATCCTACGAATCCTGTAACACCCGGGGTATTTCGAACTACATACCATGAATCGTCAGTCATGACCATTTCAGTCAAAACATAACCAGGGAAAACCTTTTTCATGGCTGTTTTTGTTTTGCCGTTCTTTACTTCCGTTTCTTCTTCGACAGGAACGAGCACACGGAAGATCTTGTCCGACATCCCCATTGATTCCACGCGCTTTTCCAGGTTCGTTTTCACTTTGTTTTCATACCCTGAATACGTATGAACGACATACCAGTTTTTTTCCATATTTATCGGGACAACCCGTGTCCTTTCCCTCCTAAGCGGATATACTCTAAGCAGTGTATCCAGTTATCTTTCTATATAAACAAATTAGTCAACAATGAGTTCAACAAGTTTTGAAATGCCTAGGTCAACTACCCAGAAGAAGAGCGCCATCACTATAACAGTACCGATCGTAACCGTTGTATAGCGAATCAATTCATCCCGCTTCGGCCAGCTAACTTTCTTCATTTCCTTCTTAACGTCGGATAAAAACTTTGCAGGAGACTTTCTTGTTTTTTCTGCAATGTCAGCCATCATGTTACCCCCATTAGCTAAAAGTTAATATATGTGCAAACAGCCGGCAAGCCGGCATCTTATTTCGTTTCTTTGTGGGTAGTGTGTGCATTGCAATGACTGCAAAATTTCTTAACCTCGATACGTTCAGGGTTTGCTGCCTGGTTTTTCATGGTGGTATAATTTCGGCTGCTGCATTGATCGCAGGCTAAAATAACTTTTTTTCGCATAATAACACCTTCCGTGCTGTTTAGACCCACTCATCCACGATATCTATATTACTTTTACCACATTATCACAGGGCAAAAGGCTTGTCAATAAAGGTCGGAACGGCTCTGGCGACAGCAACCGGCCTTATGAATACAAAAAGAAAAACAGGGGTAGTCCCCCTGCTTATAATGTTATTTCCCGTAATTCAAGATATCGTTCAAGTTTTCTTTTTACACGCTGAAGTGCATTGTCTATCGACTTGACATGCCTGTCCAGGTCAATGGATATTTCCTGATATGACCTTCCATCCAGGTAGAGCATCAGCACTTTCCGTTCGAGATCGCTTAATATCTCACCCATTTTCAGCTCGATATCATCGAACTCTTCCTGGTTAATGATGAGTTCTTCCGGATCGGTTACCTTTGTTCCGCATATCACATCCATCAATGTCCTGTCCGATTCTTCATCATAAATCGGCTTGTCCAGCGAAACATACGAATTCAGCGGTATGTGTTTTTGCCTTGTTGCGGTTTTGATGGCCGTTATCATTTGCCGTGTGATGCACAGTTCGGCAAAAGCCTTAAAGGATGAAAGCTTGTCCTCTTTATAATCTCTGATGGCTTTATAAAGGCCGATCATGCCTTCCTGGATAATATCTTCCCGGTCAGCACCGATTAGAAAATAGGACCTTGCTTTGGCGCGCACAAAATTTTTGTATTTGTTAATCAAAAATTCCAACGCGGCACTGTCTCCTACATGGACATGTTCTACCAGACTTTCGTCTTCGATCTGTTCATAATCCAGAACCGTCATTTCTTTGAGGTAAATGCTCACGACAATCCCCCCGGTCAGAGCCTGAATGCAAGGCAAAATATAACAATATTATACAGCATGGCAGGAAATTGCGTCAAGATTGTTTATTTTTGTCCTCTTCTCCATTTTTCGAATATTTCAGCGATTTCTTCAGACAAAGAGATACTCGAGAAGTTGCGTTCCCTGGCCGACTTTACTTTTCGGTCAATCCGCTTTTCGATATCCTCCATCTCGATTTTCAGTTCCCTGGAAGACTTTCGAAGAGCCCCCTTAGCAAAAACCACCCATTGTTCGGTATAGTCCGAAGTCGCTACGAAAATCCGGGTATTCACATTCTTAAACTCCGAAGCCAGTTTCTCAATCCGTTCATCTGCGGTTTCATTCTCTCTTGTAAAAATGACTTCAACCTTATAGTTCTTTGATTTCTTTTCAATGCCCGGCACCAAGTGAGCGTCAAAGACAACGATCACTCTGTATCCGGTAAATGCCTGATATTCTGCCATTTTTTCAATGAGAATATCCCTGGCCTTCGCAAAATCCAAGTCTTTCAGGGATCTCAGCTCCGGCCAGGCTCCAATCACATTGTATCCGTCAACGATCAGGATGTTTTCCATTATGATGATTGCGGATGGCGTTTGCGGTAAACCTCGTATAAGAGCAGACCTGCTGCCACTGATGCATTAAGAGAAGTAACCTTCCCTTCCATCGGCAGCCGTACAAGAAAGTCGCATGTATCCTTCACCAGGCGGCCCATCCCCTTGCCCTCACTTCCAATGACAAGGCCGATCGGCAGATCCAGCTTGGCTTCCCTGTAGTCTTCTTGCCCTTTCATGTCGGCTCCCACAAACCAAAGGCCGCGCTCCTTCAATTCCTTCATCGTTTGAACAATATTCGTCACACGAACAACCGGGATATATTCAATGGCTCCCGTGGAGGCTTTGGCAACAGCCGCCGTAAGCCCTACCGCCCGCCGTTTGGGAATAATGACGCCATGGGCTCCGACCGCGTCAGCCGTTCTGATGATCGAGCCCAAATTGTGGGGATCCTCGATTTCATCCAGAATAATGAAAAAAGGATCTTCTCCCTTTTCTTCCGCTTTTTGAAATAAATCGTCGATCTCTGAATATTCATAAGCCGCTACTGCCGCAATGACACCCTGGTGGTTTCCTCCATCACTCAGCAAATCCAGCTTTTTTTTCGGAACGAACTGAACAAGCACATTATTTTCTTTGGCCATGTGTATGACCTGGCTCACTGGCCCTTTTTGAGAGCCTTCTCCCACAAAAATTTTATTGATATCTCTTCCTGAACGCAGCACTTCGAGTACAGGGTTTCTTCCGATAATAAATTCTTCGCTCATTGTTTTCCTCCCTCTTCCGCCTGTTCAACGAAAGACACTACTTTTTCAAAAATCATATCCAGCCGTTCCTCTCGGCCCAACAGATGGTGATAGCCAATAATGGCTTCAAAGCCTGTCCCGTAACGGTACGTTTGGACATCTGTATTTTTTGGGACTGACCCTTGGTTTGCGTTTCTGCCCCGCATGATGACAGCAGTTTCTTCTTCATCAAAAAAGCCCTCTTCAAGCAGCCGTTTAACGACCGATGCCTGCGCTTTCGCAGATACATACTTGGTGGCAAGGGTATGGAGTTTGTTCGGTTTCACCTGCCCTGAATGAATGAGGTGATGCCGCACAAACGTTTCCAGCACGGCATCTCCCATATACGCAAGGGTCATTCCATTCAATTGTTTAACATCAGCATTAGTGATTTGTTTGCTCATTTACTGCCTCTTCCAGCGAACACCCTGCGGCGTATCTTCCAATACGATATTCAGGTCGCGCAGCTGGTCACGAATTTCATCCGCCCGGGCGAAATTGCGTTCTCTCCTGGCGTTGTTCCGCTCTTCAATGAGCGCTTCAATGTCTTCGTCCAGCAGCTCTTTCTCTTCTGTCAGCGTCAGGCCAAGCACTCCGGCCAGCTCTTCGAAAAGACCGATAAATTTGGCAAGCACTGCGGTTGAAGTGTTTTCTGACTGCAAGTACACATTCGCCTCTCTTGCCATATCGAACAGGACGGCAATGGCGTTTGCGGTATTGAAGTCATCATCCATTTCAGTGATGAAGCTTTGTTTGAATTGCTCTATTTTTTCGTTCCATTGCTCGGCATCAGAAGCAAGATCCGCGCTGACTTCCAGGCGGTGCTTCAGATTTCCATAAGCAGTACGAATCCGGTTCAAGCTGACCTCGGCACTTTGAAGCAATTCATTACTAAAGTTGATCGGGTTGCGATAATGAACGGCCATCATGAAAAAGCGGATCACCTGCGGGTCGAACTCTTTAATCATATCGTGAACAAGCACGAAGTTCCCGAGTGATTTGGACATCTTCTCGTTATTGATATTAATATACCCGTTATGCATCCAATATTTTGCCATCGGCGCTTCGTTTAGCGCTTCTGACTGGGCGATTTCATTCTCGTGGTGAGGGAAGGTTAAATCCTGGCCTCCTCCATGAATGTCAATGGAATCCCCAAGGTACTTTTTCGCCATGGCCGAGCACTCGATGTGCCAGCCCGGACGCCCTTTCCCCCATGGGCTCTCCCATGAGATTTCTCCCTCTTTGGCTGATTTCCACAGTGCAAAATCTAGAGGGTCCTTCTTGATGTCGCCTACTTCAATCCGTGCCCCGGAACGAAGATCATCAATTGATTGATGTGAAAGCTTGCCATATCCGTCAAAGGCTCGTGTTTTAAAATACACATCGCCTTTTGCTTCATAAGCGTAGCCTTTTTCAACCAGCTTGCTGATAAAATCGATAATTTCCGGCATGGTCTCGGTTACTCTTGGATGATAGTCCGCTTCCTGGACACCAAGCGCGCAAACATCTTCATGATACGAGTTAATAAAACGTTCTGCTACTGTGGGAACATCGGTGCCGAGCTCTTTAGCCGCCCTAATGAGTTTATCGTCCACATCGGTAAAATTGGAAATAAAATTCACGTCATAGCCGCGGTATTCAAGGTAGCGTCTTACCGTATCAAATACGATGGCCGGACGGGCATTTCCGATATGAATGTAGTTGTAAACGGTCGGTCCGCATACATACATTTTTACTTTCCCTTCCTCAAGGGGTTTAAATACCTCTTTTTGACGGGTTAACGTATTATAAATCACTAAGCTCATCGCACTTCACTTCCCTTTCGTAAACGTTCCATATCTTCCTGCAATCTTTCAATCTCCGCCTGCAGTTCGCGGAATTGGGCAGCCACCGGATCCGGAAGATTGCAGTGATCCAGCTCCTGGCCGACCTTCACGCCATCCTGTACAACGACCCGACCGGGAATCCCGACTACTGTCGAGTTCGGTGGCACATCCCGAAGCACAACCGAACCGGCCCCTATCTTAGAATGTTTCCCAATTGTGATGGATCCCAATACTTTAGCTCCCGAAGCAACCAAGGCATGGTCCTCAAGTGTCGGATGGCGTTTTCCTTTTTCCTTACCAGTACCACCAAGTGTTACTCCCTGATACAATGTAACATTATTTCCGATAATACACGTTTCTCCAATAACTACACCCATCCCGTGATCTATAAACAACCGGCGCCCGATCTGCGCACCCGGATGAATTTCAATTCCTGTAAAAAAGCGGCTGATCTGTGAAACCAGACGGGCGAGAAACAAGAAATTGTGCCTAAACAACTTGTGAGCCACCCGGTGGGCCCAGACCGCATGTACGCCCGAATACGTTAAAATGACCTCCAGCTTGCTGCGTGCCGCCGGATCATTATCAAAAACTGCCTGTATATCCTCCCTCATGCGCTTCCACATGGAAATCCCCCCTTAGTTAAGAAAAGCTGAAGCAGGCGTTCAGAGTCGATAGGCGATGGAGCGCTGACACAGCAACACGCTTTTTGTGTTGAAGTGCCAGTGTGAATCGACCGAGACTTTGCCTGCTGAAGCTAGATCCAGAAAAGCTGAAACGGCCGTTAAAAAGCGGCAGGCGTTGGAACTCTTGAACGGCAACACGCCTTTTGTGTTGTGGTGAAAGAGTGAAACGACCGAGCTTTTGGCCGTTGAAGCTGGATCCAGAAAAGCTGAAACGGCCGTTAAAAAGCGGCAGGCGTTGGAACTCTTGAACGGCAACACGCCTTTTGTGTTGTGGTGAAAGAGTGAAACGACCGAGCTTTTGGCCGTTGAAGCTGGATCAAGAAAAGCTGAAACGGCTAACCTTTGCCTTCTAGTTGACCATAATCCTGTTTTGGCGGGTAAATGCGCGATTTCGGCGGATAAATCCTTTGTTATGGCCAGTATTTACTTCATTTCCGCCGGTAAATCTTCCATTTCCGCTTGTAAACCCCGTGGAACCCCGCATGGGCATATAAAAAAGCGCCCTGTGCATATGCACAGAGACGCTTTTGGCGCGGTTCCACTCTGTTTAACAACAAAAATACGAAAAACAACGAGGAAATTCGGTATTTTTGCTCTTCCCTTGTACTCCGTAACGTGGAGGGCCGCTTTTATCTACTATTGGTTCGATAAAAGGCTCCGAGGTGCACTTCAGTTTCCTTTTTCATAAACCACTTTCAGCCAAGGTGGTTCTCTCTAATATGAAAATGAGAAACTTACTCTCCTCATCCTTGCTGTCGCTGTAATTAATTTCTTTTAATATATTACATTGCGAGCAAAATGTTAACTAATTTTGCCTGATAAATTTATGCAAGGTGCGCTGCCGTATGATCCAGGCGTTTCAGGATCTCTTCTTTTCCGAACAGGGAAATGGCCTGCGGAAGGTCCGGTCCGTGCGTTTGACCTGTGGTTGCTACGCGGATTGGCATAAAGAGATTTTTCCCTTTTTGCTTTGTTTCCTTTTGGGTTGCCTTGATCGCAGCCTTTACTTCTTCTGCAGAGAAATCGGTGATCGCTTCAACGTGCCCTTTGAAGGAAGCGACAACTTCAGGAACGGTTTCGCCTTTAAGCACTTCAAGTGCTTCTTCTTCATATTCAATCTTTTTCTTGAAGAACACGTCGGTCTGCTCAACGATTTCAGCGCCGTAGCTGAGTTTTTCTTGATAAAGAGCTACAAGCTTGGCTGCCCACTCACGGTCCTCTGCTGACATGTCCTCTTTTAAGCGTCCGGCTTCCACCAGATGCGGAATCGTAAGCTCAATGACCGTTTCCAGGTCTTGCTTTTTCATGTACTGGTTGTTTACCCAAAGCAGTTTCTGCTTGTCAAAAATAGCCGGAGCTTTGGAAAGGCGGGAAGCATCAAAAATTTCGATGAACTCATCCTTTGTAAAAATTTCTTCCTCTCCAACTGGAGACCAGCCAAGCAGTGCAATGAAGTTAAACAACGCTTCAGGAATATAGCCGAGCTGTTCATACTGTTCAATGAACTGAATGATCGACTCGTCACGCTTGCTGAGCTTTTTACGATTTTCGTTAAAAATCAGCGTCATGTGGCCAAACACCGGTGGTTCCCAGCCGAATGCTTCATAAACCATCAGCTGTTTTGGTGTGTTGGAGATATGATCATCCCCGCGCAGTACATGCGAAATCTTCATCAAATGATCATCGATGGCCACCGCAAAGTTATACGTTGGGATGCCATCTTTTTTCACAATGACATAATCCCCGATCCCATTGGAATCGAATGAAACATCACCTTTTACCATATCGGAAAATGCATAGGTGTGGTCTGCCGGCACAGCAAAACGAATGCTCGGCTTTCGTCCTTCCGCCTCAAGCGCCTTGCGCTGATCCTCAGTAAGATGACGGCACTTTCCGGAATAGTGCGGCGTTTCATTTCGTGCTACCTGCTCGTCGCGTGAAGCTTCAAGCTCCTCTTCTGTACAATAGCATGGATAAGCCAAACCGCGGTCAAGCAAATCCTGATAATGCTCTTTATAGATGTCCAGGCGCTCCATTTGAGTGTATGGACCGTACTCTCCACCGACATCAATGCTTTCATCCCAGTCGATGCCCAGCCATTTTAAATACGTTAACTGGCTTTCCACTCCGCCCTTGATATTTCGCTTTTGGTCTGTGTCTTCAATACGGATGATCATTTTGCCGTTATGATGACGGGCAAACAAATAATTAAACAGCGCCGTTCTTGCATTCCCTATATGTAAATGTCCTGTTGGGCTTGGCGCATACCTTACCCTTACGTCGTTTGACATTTTACGTCCACCTCGTTCATTTTTATGCTTTGTTCATTGTATCACTTTCGTCTACTTTTTTGTAATAAGGATTACTGCGTTGGCAGCAATACCCTCACTGCGGCCCGTAAAGCCCAGCTTCTCGGTTGTCGTCGCCTTTACGTTGATCTGGTCAGTTTCCGCTCCAAATATTCCGGCAATGACACTACGCATTTCCTCGATGTATGGCGCCATTTTTGGCTTTTGAGCAATGATGGTGCAATCCACATTGTTAAGTTCGTATCCCTTTTGCTTCACAATCTCCCATGACTCCTGAAGAAGTTTTTTGGAATCGGCATCTTTAAAGGCTTCATCTGTGTCCGGAAAATGCTTGCCGATGTCCCCTTCTCCTGCAGCACCGAGCAACGCGTCCGTAACGGCATGCAAAAGCACATCCGCATCAGAGTGGCCAAGCAGGCCCTTTTCAGAAGGAATCGTGATTCCCCCGATAATCAGTGGCCGCCCTTCCACCAGCTGGTGCACATCATAGCCTTGTCCCACTCGAATCATATGTTTCTCTCTCCCTTTGTTCCAAAATGGCATTGGCAAAAATAAGATCGTGTACGGTCGTTAATTTAATATTTAAATAATCTCCCTCAACGATGGAAACCGGGTACCCTGTCTGCTCCACCAGGCTGGCATCATCGGTGCCGAGATAGCCCGATTCCGCCGCTTTTTGGTGGGCCTGTAAAACGACAGGCAGACGAAAAGCTTGTGGTGTTTGGACAGCCCACAAGCTCGCACGGTCTACCGTTTCCGTCACGGTTTCGCCCTTTGCTTTTTTCACCGTATCTTTTAACGGAACCGCCAGAATAGCGGCTCCTGTTTCATTTGCTTTAACCACGAGTTCATGGATGTTGTCTTGCTGGACAAAAGGACGGGCACCATCATGAATCAACGCAAGATCCGTTTCCGCCACTGCCTTCAGTCCTTCAAATACACTGTGCTGACGCTCCGCTCCGCCACGAACAATCTTGGTGACCTTTTGAATAGAAAAACGGTCCACCAGCTCATGAAATTGATGCTGCTCCGCCTCGTTCACGACGAGGATAATTTCACGGCACCATGGATCTTCCTCAAAGACGGACAGCGTATGGGCAATCAGCGGCTTTCCCTTCAGCTCGATCCATTGTTTGTTCTTGCCTGCATTCATCCTTTTCCCCTGTCCCGCTGCAGGGATTACCATGCTATACTCCAACAACCTTCTCCACCACTCTAGACTGCATACAGAGAAATCAGCTCTCCTGTAAGCTTGTAGTTATAATGCTTTTTCCAGCAGTTTCGGCTTGGCAAAAATCATCCGTCCGGCAGATGTCTGCAACACACTGGTAACCAAGACATCAATCGTCTTGCCAATGTAATTTCTGCCTTCTTCGACTACGATCATCGTGCCGTCATCCAAATAGCCTACTCCCTGATTATGTTCCTTGCCGTCCTTGATCACCTGCACGATTAATTCTTCACCCGGAAGTACGACAGGTTTTACCGCGTTGGCAAGATCATTTATGTTCAATACTAACACATTTTGAAGCTCACAAACCTTGTTCAGGTTAAAATCATTGGTTACAACGACACCAGACAGCAGCTGGGCAAGCTTCACCAATTTGCTGTCAACCTCGCTGACCTCTTCAAAGTCTCCTTCGTAAATTTCAACCTTGATCGAAAGCTCTTTTTGGATGCGGTTCAGGATATCCAGCCCCCGCCTTCCTCTGTTTCGTTTCAGGACATCAGAGGAATCAGCAATGTGCTGAAGCTCTTCCAGTACAAAACGGGGAATAATCAGCGGACCTTCCAAAAAGCCAGTCTGGCAAATATCGGCTACCCTGCCGTCAATGATGACACTGGTATCCAGAATTTTGTACTTCCCTTTCAGCTTTTCTTCTTCAACATCCTTTTTTCGTTCTTTTCCGGCCCGGTTAATGGAAAAAAGGGCGATGAGTTCGTCCCGCTTTTTAAAGCCCACCTGAAATCCGAGATACCCGAGCAAAAGGGTAAGAAAGATAGGAAGAACAGAACTAAAGACCACGATATTGATGTTGTTAAGCGGAAGCTGCACAAAAAACGCTACTATAAGTCCAAATATAAGTCCGATTGTTCCAAAGAGTACATCCGTGACCGGTGCTTTAACGACGGTTTCTTCCACCCATCGAATCAGCCCAACGATGTAATCTGTTACCCAAAATGTAGATAAAAAGAATATAAGTGCCCCCAAGACCGCTCCCGCATAAGACGACGTTAATTCGCTGGGCAAATCACCCAAATTCAATATACGGATAATGTCAGGGACATAGATAAAACCAAGCATGCCGCCAACAACAACAAAAAATAGCTGTACAAACCTTTTTAGCATGCATTTCACCTCCCTTAACCATTATTTACAGAAAGTCTGTTTTGAAACGTGTTCGTGTGAGAATTTCCATAAAATTTTCGTCATTTAAATATGCCTGTCTACAAAAAGCTGCTCCTGAATCCGTTTCAGCCCTTCCTTAATTTTCTTGGCGCGAATTTCCCCGATGCCTTCCACTTCATCCAGTTCTTTGATGGAAGCCCGGAGAATGCTCGGAAGACTGTCGAACGTGCCGATCAAATTCTCTACAATCAGAGTTGGAAGTCTTGGAATCTTTGAAAGGATACGGTAGCCGCGCGGATGAACCGTTTCCTCCTGCACATTAGCGGAAGGCGAATGCCCCAGCAGTTTAACAATGACATTCTCGTCAAACAGTTCATCACTCGACAGTTTCTTCAGCTGCCGCAGAATATGAGCCGGGTCGTGCTTTCTGTCTTTTACATAATCCTTGATCAGAAGAACAGCCTCATCTTCAATGTTAGCGACAAGTTCTTCCATCTGCATCCGTATTAATCTTCCCTCGACGCCTAACTCATTAACATATTTTATGATTTCATTCTTTATTCTTAGAACCATTTCAATACGATGAATGACCTGGGATACTTCCTGGAACGTCACCAGTTCTTCAAATTCCAGGGCGCCGAGGTTGGTAACACTCTGGTCAAACACAACTTTGTACTTTTCAAGCGTTTGGATCGCCTGATTGGCCTTCGTTAAAATAACACCAATATCTTTCAGCGAGTAGCGGATCACACCCTGATAGAGCGTGATGACATTTCGGCGCTGCGAGATGGAAATGACAAGGTTCCCTGTCTGGCGGGCCACCCGTTCAGCCGTTCGGTGCCGAATTCCCGTTTCCGTGGAAGGAATGGAGGTATCCGGTACAAGCTGTGTATTGGCGTACAGGATGCGTGATGCATCCTCGCTCAGGATGATGGCTCCATCCATTTTGGCCAGCTCATACAGAGATGCAGGAGAATATTTACAGTTGATAGAGAACCCTCCATCAACGAGCTGAGTGACTTTATCATTATAACCGACAACAATGAGGCCGCCGGTGTTGGCACGGAGCACATTGTCTATACCCTCTCTGAGGGGCGTTCCCGGCGCAACAAGCTGCAGCATGTTGCTGATGATTGCTTCTTTTAGAATATGATCCATACGTTATCCTCCCAAAGTATAGTGCAATGTCTCTTCGACAGTAGACACACCGATAACCTCAATTCCCTTAGGGATCGTCCAGCCCCCAAGGTTTTTATCCGGAATGATGGCCCTCTCAAAACCCAGCTTGGCTGCTTCATGGATCCGCTGGTCAATCCTCGATACCCGCCGGACCTCGCCTGTTAATCCCACCTCGCCAATGATCACATCAGTCGGGCGTGTGGGCGCATCCCGAAAGCTCGAAGCGATGCTTACAGCCACCGAAAGGTCAACAGCCGGCTCATCCAGCCTTACTCCTCCAGCAACATTCAGGTAAGCATCCTGGTTTTGAAGCAAAAGGCCGACCCTTTTTTCAAGAACCGCCATCAGAAGCGAGACACGGTTGTGGTCAATGCCGGTAGCCATCCTTCTTGGATTTCCAAAACTTGTAGGAGATACTAATGCCTGTATTTCTACAAGCATGGGCCTGGTTCCTTCTAATGAGGCAACAACAGTTGATCCCGCTACGCCTTTCGAACGTTCCTCCAGGAAAATTTCCGACGGATTGAGCACCTCAGCAAGGCCCAGCTCCTTCATTTCAAATACGCCGATTTCATTAGTTGAGCCGAAGCGGTTTTTAACCGCCCGTAAGATCCGGTACGTATGATGGCGCTCTCCTTCAAAGTAAAGCACAGCATCCACCATGTGCTCAAGCATCCTCGGGCCGGCGATGGCCCCTTCTTTTGTCACATGGCCCACGATAAAAATGGCAATGCCTTTCGTTTTGGCGATCCGCATAAAATGCGAAGTACATTCTCTCACCTGGGAAACACTGCCCGGAGCACTTGTCACTTCCGGCCGGTAAACCGTCTGAATGGAGTCAATGATCACAACCGACGGATTAATTTCGTTCACCGCTTTTTCAATCAGATCCAGGTCCGTCTCTGCCAAAACAAACAGCTCTTTGGCCGCTATATCCAGGCGGTCCGAACGAAGCTTCGTCTGCTTGACGGATTCCTCTCCTGAAATATACAGCACCTTTTGCCCGTGCTCTGCCAATTTAGCAGAAGTTTGCAAAAGAAGGGTAGACTTTCCGATACCGGGATCACCGCCAACCAATACGAGGGATCCCGGTACAATGCCGCCTCCGAGTACACGGTTCAGCTCTGTTGTATGCGTATTGATCCGCGGCTCCTGCTCACTTTTTACAGAAACAATGGATTGGGGCTTTTGCTGTGTGCCGGATGAGGAAGAGGTGGATAACCCCCTGGTTGGGGTATCTTTCTTGATGACTTCTTCCACCATGGTGTTCCATTGGTGGCAGCCCGGGCATTTCCCCATCCATTTAGGTGATTCATAACCACATTCCTGGCACATAAAAACAGATTTGTTCTTGGCCATTACGTTCTCCTCTATGTTCAACTGTCGTCTGACAGCAGACAATTTCTTTCTTTTTATCTCTATGTCTTTATTTTAGCAAACATCATACCCCTCTTTCCATTGGGGGCATTTGGAATTCTGACAAATCGTAAATATCATGAAAAAAACCCGGAAGACATGTATGTCTCCCGGGTTCTGTCAAAACGATCCTGACGATTATGAAGAAGCTCCGACGGTCTCTACAACAAAGTCGTTATTGTCGACATCGATTTTGACCGTGTTGCCTTTGCTGATGTTTCCTCGTAACAGCTCTTCCGATAAGCGGTCTTCGATTTTACGCTGTAATGCACGGCGCAATGGACGTGCTCCATAATCCGGATCATAACCTTCATCCGTAATCTTATCCAATGCAGCCTCGGTAAGCTCGATTTCAATGCCCTGATCTTTAAGACGGTTGACCAAGGATTCTGCCATCAGTGTAACGATCTGCTTGAGATGTGTTTTCTCAAGGGAATGGAACACAATGATCTCATCGATACGGTTCAAGAACTCTGGGCGGAACGCCTTTTTCAGCTCAGCCATCACTTTCGTTTTCATGTCGTTGTACTGTTGATCTTCTGTATGAACAGTGAATCCGAGTGAGCTGTTGCGTTTGAGCGTGCTTGCACCGACATTGGACGTCATGATGACGACCGTGTTTCGGAAGTCCACGGTACGCCCTTTTGAGTCGGTTAAGCGGCCATCTTCAAGCACTTGCAGCAAAATGTTAAATACTTCAGGATGCGCTTTTTCAATCTCATCCAGCAGGATAACAGAGTAAGGCTTGCGGCGAACTTTTTCAGTCAGCTGTCCGCCTTCTTCGTGTCCTACGTATCCTGGAGGTGAACCGACCAATCGGGAAGTCGTGTGTTTTTCCATATACTCGGACATGTCGATGCGAATAATTGCATCTTCGTCACCAAAGAGGGATTCAGCCACGGCACGGGCCAATTCCGTCTTACCAACCCCAGTCGGTCCAAGAAAAATGAAGGAACCGATCGGACGCTTCGGATCTTTTAGGCCGGCGCGTGCACGGCGGATGGCTTTTGAAATGGATTGGACGGCTTCGTGCTGACCAATTACCCGGTTATGAAGGATTTCCTCCAATTTCAAGAGGCGCTCGGTCTCTTCCTCAGCCAGTTTGGAAACCGGTACTCCCGTCCAGCTGGACACCACTTGAGCGATGTCTTCCGGAGTCACTTCGGTGTTTTCCTGACCCTGCTTTTCTTTCCATACGTTCTTGGTTTTCTCCAGTTCTTCACGCAGACGCTGCTCTGTATCCCGGAGTGACGCTGCTTTTTCGAACTCCTGGCTTTGAACCGCGGCGTCTTTTTCCTTGCGCACTTCTTCAAGCTTAAGTTCAAGCTCTTTCAGATTTGGCGGCGCGGTATATGAACGAAGTCTCACTTTGGATGCGGCCTCGTCAATGAGATCGATCGCTTTATCAGGAAGGAAGCGGTCGGAAATGTAACGGTCGGACAAGGTGACCGCTGCTTCGATCGCATCATCCGTAATGGTCACACGGTGATGGGCTTCATAACGGTCGCGCAGACCCTGAAGAATCTGTGTGCTCTCTTCTTTCGTCGGTTCGTTCACCGTAATCGGTTGGAATCGGCGTTCAAGCGCTGCATCCTTCTCAATGTATTTACGGTACTCGTCAAGCGTGGTGGCACCGATACATTGGAGTTCACCGCGTGCAAGCGCAGGTTTTAAGATATTGGAGGCATCAATTGCGCCTTCTGCGCCGCCTGCCCCGATCAAGGTATGAAGTTCATCAATGAAAAGAATGATATTTCCTGCCTGGCGGATTTCATCCATCACCTTCTTCAGACGGTCTTCAAATTCGCCGCGGTATTTTGTTCCCGCAACCACGGTTCCCATATCCAATGTCATTACCCTTTTATCACGAAGGGTTTCAGGTACTTCATTGTTGATGATTTGCTGGGCAAGGCCTTCGGCGATCGCTGTTTTACCTACGCCGGGCTCACCGATCAGAACCGGGTTGTTTTTTGTTCTTCGGCTCAACACCTCAATGACCCTCTGGATTTCCTTGGATCGGCCGATGACCGGATCCAGGCTGCCATCCTTGGCGATTGCGGTCAAGTCTCTCGCAAGACTGTCCAGAGTCGGTGTATTTGCATTGGTGGAAGCCCCTCTGTGGTTGGAGGATGCTTCATTGCTTCCAAGGAGCTGGAGCACCTGCTGGCGGGCCTTGTTCAGGCTGACGCCCAAATTGTTAAGTACACGGGCTGCTACTCCTTCTCCCTCACGAATCAGACCCAAAAGAATATGCTCTGTTCCCACGTAAGAATGTCCGAGCTTTCTCGCTTCATCCATTGACAGTTCAATCACCTTTTTTGCCCTTGGAGTGTAATGGATGGTTTGCACGGATTCCTGACCGCGTCCAATCAGTGTTTCCACTTCTTTTTGGATCTTCTCAGGACCGAGTCCGAGGACATGGAGCGCTTTAGCAGCAATTCCTTCTCCTTCGCGGATTAAGCCAAGCAGAATGTGCTCCGTTCCAACATTATTGTGGCCAAGACGGATGGCTTCTTCCTGTGCCAGCGCAAGTACTTTTTGAGCTCGTTCTGTAAATCGACCAAACATCATAATCATTCACACTCCCATTCGGATTTTAAGCTTCTTCAAGTTCAACTCTTTCCCGGATCAGCGTGGCCCGAAGGATATCACGCTCATCTGGATTTAACATTTCATTGGCATACTGCTGTAAAAAGCCCGGTTGTGTAAGTATCATTAACTCATTTAATATCGATCGGGAAATCCCCTGGATCACTCCCAGATCTATTCCCAGCCTTACATCGGATAGGCATTGCGCCGCTTCCTTCGACTGGATGATCCGGCTGTTGGCCAAGACGCCATATGACCTGAAGATTCGGTCTTCCAGCTGAATTTTCAATCCCTGCTGGAGATTGTTTCGCGCGGCCCTTTCCTGCTGGATCAATTGGAGGACAACGCCACGCAAATCTTCAACGATATCTTCTTCCGATTTCCCAAGCGTAATTTGATTGGAAATTTGGAACACATTTCCCTGAGCTTCTGTTCCCTCTCCATATATTCCTCTCACCACCAGCCCCAGCTGGTTGATGGCCGGAATAATGCGGCTTATTTGTTTGGTAATAACCAAAGCCGGAAGATGCATCATAACAGAAGCTCTAAGCCCCGTTCCAACATTGGTCGGACAGCTTGTTAGGTAGCCTCTTTCTTCGTCGAACGCATAATCCACTTTTTCTTCAAGCCAGTCATCCAGTTCTCCGGCAAGCTTTAACGCTTCTTTCAGCTGGAAGCCTGCAAACAGGCACTGAATTCGCAAATGATCCTCTTCGTTGATCATAATGCTTACCGATTCATCCTCATTCAGCATGACCGCTCCATATTTGGACTGTTCGGCAAGATGAGGGCTGATAAGGTGCTTTTCTACCAATACCCTTTTTGCCAGGGGTTTTAGCTGATCCAGTGAAAGAATTTCAAATTCGCCCCAATTTCCGAACTCCTGGTCCCCATTTGCTTCGTGTAATTTACGAATCACGGTTTCAGATTCTTCTTTGGAAGCAAAATCAGGGAAATTATAATTTTCCAAGTTTCGGGCGAGCCGGATCCTGCTGCTTAGCACAATATCAGAATCAGGTCCTTCTTCCTTCATCCAGGGACTGATGGCTTCACTTATAAAATGTTCAAGTGACACGCTCTATTCCCCCTTTTCCTGATGCTTTTGCTTCTCTAAAAGCCGGATCTTATCACGGGTTTCAGCAGCTTTTTCGAATTCCTCACTCAGGATATACTGTTGCATCGATTTCTTTAAATTCTCCAATTCCCGTTTTTCCTGAAGTCCGCTGCCAATCCGCTTTGGAATTTTCCCCTCATGCTTTGTATTTCCTCCGTGCACCCGCTTTAAAATTGGATCAAGCTTGGAGTCAAATACTTCATAGCAATGGCTGCATCCAAAACGGCCAATTTTGGCAAACTGTTGATATGTCATGCCGCATTTCGGGCACACCAGAACTGATTGCTGAGAAAGTCCCGGAGAAGCTGTTCCCGATATCGCCGGATCTCCGTAAAGAAGTCCGGAAAGCAGCTGATGAATAGAGAATGTATTCGACCCTGGAAGGAATTCTCCTTTTTCTTTTGCACAATGCTCACAAATATGAAATTCTGTTTTCTGTCCGTTTACAATCTTTGTAAAGTGCAAAGTGGCAGGCCGTTCATGGCATTCCTGGCAAAACATTTTATTCTCCTCCCCTATTAATAAATGTGATACAACGTTATCTGGTTCTAAATTTTAGCGTCCGAATCATGCCTTTTAATAATTCGGCTCTCAATTGATCACGCTCAGGAAGGTCTAACACTTGAAGAACAGTGCGGTCAATGACACTCAGCATAATTCTCGCCTCGCGTTCCGATATGATCTGTTCATCCAGCAGCCGCAGCACCACATTTTCGGCATTCCCCTGTGAAATGCGGTCATTGATCAAAAGCAGCAGCTGGTCAATCAGGTGGACGTAATTTTCTGTTTTGACCTTAATAATGCGGATATATCCCCCGCCCCCCCGTTTGCTTTCCACAACAAATCCTTTTTCTACGGTGAATCGTGTATTAATAACATAGTTGATCTGGGAAGGGACACACTGGAATTTTTCAGCAATATCCGTCCGTTTGATTTCAATAAATTTATCATTCGAACCTGCAAGGACCTGCTTCAAATATTCTTCAATAATGTCTGAGATATTTCTCAACCTGCTACCCTCCCCTCTGACTTTGACTATCTTTGACTATATGTATATATTATAGTCCGTTTCCCAGGTTATATGCAACTAATGAATACTTTCTGCCTCATAGGGGAACAAGGTATTTCTCTCACAGTATTACCCGATATTTTTCCTGTTAATCGTTCCTTTTTGAAGGATTAAAAAAAGAAGCCCCTCAAAAATATCGCCGGGACTTCTACTGAAACAATCTATTGCTTGGAAAAGATTTTTTTGCCTGGTCCATCGCCATCTTATTGCCTATCGCCGAATAATCAAGCCACGGCTGATCGGGAATCACATAAACATGTTTGTTTTTTACTGCTTTTAACCCTTTCCAGATCGAAGAGTTTTCCATCTGCTTAAAGGCGGTTTTTGATTGATCGTCCTGATTCACTATGACAAAAATCGCATCTGCATCAAAATCAGGCAGCACCTCCTGGGAGATCACTTGATATGGCTGGCATCCACTTTTTTATCCCCATTTGCGGGAGTAAGCCCTAAATCATCAAATAGAATGCGGCCCACGGGACGAGCGGTGCCAAATACACGCAGCTCTTTGGCGGTTACACGAATCGCCATCGCCCTGCTGTTTTTTCCAAGTTCTTGTTTGATTAAGCCTTTTACTTCTTTTGTTTCCTTCTCGTAATCTTCGACCAATTCATTAGCCTGTTTTTCACGATTAACAAGTTTCCCTATTTTTTTCAAATGGTCTCTCCATGTCCCTTCATCAAGGTTAAAAACATGAACAGGCGCAATTTTTTTGAATTTGTCGAGTTCTTTTCCACCATATTCTTCGTCCATATAAATAGCTGAGGGCTTTAAAGCAAGCAGGGCTTCCATATCAGGATCAGCTGCAGGCCCAAGTTTTTTTGTGTTTTTCAACCCGTCTTTCACGTGAGGAAGAAAATCCCTTAATCCCCCGCCGACCACTGAATCTGCAGGTGTAATGCCCAGCGCCGGGAGATCATTGGTCAAGTGGATGGACAAGGGAGCAATTTTTTGATTTCCGTTTTTTTCATCGCCTGATGGTTTACTGTCATCGGTATTAAAATAAGGACTAATTGAGGGGTTTTTTGTGCGGGCAAAGCTGGAACGCGGGAGGGTTCGAGGATTTGAGGCTCTGCTGATCCCCTGGTGGCTAGGATACTTGCGGTTCGACATGATTTAGTTGCGGGTTGGCCACTCTTACTTGCGATTCGACATGATTTAGTTGCGGTGATCGGGAATTTAGTTGCGGTTCGACACAATTTACTTGCATATCACGTCATTTTCATCTTTCGACAAAACAAAAAAGCACCGCTGATTTCTCAACAGTGCTTCATTTTTGCCCGGCAACGTCCTACTCTTACAGGGGGAAGCCCCCAACTACCATCGGCGCTGAAGAGCTTAACTTCCGTGTTCGGTATGGGAACGGGTGTGACCTCTTCGCTATTGCCACCAGACATATATCGGTTTGTGATCAACGGCGATTTTCTTCGTCAGCTTCACTCCTCCTCTTCCTCATGTACGGTAAAGTACACTCCGGAGAGTCGTCGTTTTGCTTCCTCGAATCTCTTGTCGCTGACAAACCTTTTGTTTTTGAGGCATATTCCCTCAAAACTAGATAACTTCATCCAAACTTACTGATAACGTCCAGCTTCATGAACCATATCCTCGAGGTCGTTTCGTCCCTTCCGACGAACACCAAAACCGTGTTCTTGTCAGGGTCTCCAACGCTTGTCGGATATAAGCGGTTCATTCCGCTTTTGTTTTTAAGGATAAGCCCTCGACCGATTAGTATCTGTCAGCTCCACGTGTCACCACGCTTCCACACCAGACCTATCAACCTCATCATCTCTAAGGGGTCTTACTCACTTGACGTGATGGGAAATCTCATCTTGAGGGGGGCTTCATGCTTAGATGCTTTCAGCACTTATCCCGTCCACACGTAGCTACCCAGCTATGCCCCTGGCGGAACAACTGGTACACCAGCGGTGTGTCCATCCCGGTCCTCTCGTACTAAGGACAGCTCCTCTCAAATTTCCTGCGCCCGCGACGGATAGGGACCGAACTGTCTCACGACGTTCTGAACCCAGCTCGCGTACCGCTTTAATGGGCGAACAGCCCAACCCTTGGGACCTACTTCAGCCCCAGGATGCGATGAGCCGACATCGAGGTGCCAAACCTCCCCGTCGATGTGGACTCTTGGGGGAGATAAGCCTGTTATCCCCAGGGTAGCTTTTATCCGTTGAGCGATGGCCCTTCCATGCGGAACCACCGGATCACTAAGCCCGACTTTCGTCCCTGCTCGACTTGTAGGTCTCGCAGTCAAGCTCCCTTGTGCCTTTACACTCTGCGAATGATTTCCAACCATTCTGAGGGAACCTTTGGGCGCCTCCGTTACGATTTAGGAGGCGACCGCCCCAGTCAAACTGCCCACCTGACACTGTCTCCGAACCGGATCACGGTTCCAGGTTAGAATTTCAATACAGTCAGGGTAGTATCCCACCGACGCCTCCATCGAAGCTGGCGCTCCGACTTCTCAGGCTCCTACCTATCCTGTACAAACTGTACCAAAATCCAATATCAAGCTGCAGTAAAGCTCCATGGGGTCTTTCCGTCCTGTCGCGGGTAACCTGCATCTTCACAGGTACTATAATTTCACCGGGTCTCTCGTTGAGACAGTATCCAAATCGTTACACCTTTCGTGCGGGTCGGAACTTACCCGACAAGGAATTTCGCTACCTTAGGACCGTTATAGTTACGGCCGCCGTTTACTGGGGCTTCAATTCAGAGCTTCTCCCCTAAGGGATAACCCCTCCTCTTAACCTTCCAGCACCGGGCAGGTGTCAGCCCCTATACTTCGCCTTGCGGCTTCGCAGAGACCTGTGTTTTTGCTAAACAGTCGCTTGGATCTATTCACTGCGGCTCTCTCGGGCGATAAACCCTACCAGAGCACCCCTTCTCCCGAAGTTACGGGGTCATTTTGCCGAGTTCCTTAACGAGAGTTCTCCCGATCATCTTAGGATTCTCTCCTCGCCTACCTGTGTCGGTTTGCGGTACGGGCACCTCTTTCCTCACTAGAGGCTTTTCTTGGCAGTGTAGGATCAGGGACTTCGGTACTGTAATTTCCCTCGCCGTCACAGCTCAGCCTTCACGATTGCGGGATTTGCCTCACAATCAGCCTAACTGCTTAGACGCGCATTTCCATTCGCGCGCTCTCCCTACCTTCCTGCGTCCCCCCGTCGTTCAAACGGAAAGGAGGTGGTACAGGAATTTCAACCTGTTGGCCATCGCCTACGCCTTTCGGCCTCGGCTTAGGTCCCGACTAACCCTGAGCGGACGAGCCTTCCTCAGGAAACCTTAGGCTTTCGATGGACAAGATTCTCACTTGTCTTTCGCTACTCATACCGGCATTCTCACTTCAAAGCGCTCCACCAGTCCTTCCGGTCTGACTTCACCGCACTTCGAACGCTCCCCTACCACTGTACCTGACGGTACAATCCATAGCTTCGGTGATACGTTTAGCCCCGGTACATTTTCGGCGCAGAGTCACTCGACCAGTGAGCTATTACGCACTCTTTAAATGGTGGCTGCTTCTAAGCCAACATCCTGGTTGTCTGGGCAACTCCACATCCTTTCCCACTTAACGTATACTTTGGGACCTTAGCTGATGGTCTGGGCTGTTTCCCTCTTGACTACGGATCTTATCACTCGCAGTCTGACTCCCGCGGATAAGTCTCTGGCATTCGGAGTTTGACTGAATTCGGTAACCCTGTGGGGGCCCCTAGTCCAATCAGTGCTCTACCTCCAGGACTCTAGCCGCGAGGCTAGCCCTAAAGCTATTTCGGGGAGAACCAGCTATCTCCGTGTTCGATTGGCATTTCACCCCTACCCACACCTCATCCCCGCACTTTTCAACGTGCGTGGGTTCGGGCCTCCATTCAGTGTTACCTGAACTTCACCCTGGACATGGGTAGATCACACGGTTTCGGGTCTACGACAACGTACTATGGCGCCCTATTCAGACTCGCTTTCGCTGCGGCTCCGCCTTCTCGGCTTAACCTTGCACGTTATCGTAACTCGCCGGTTCATTCTACAAAAGGCACGCTGTCACCCGTTAATGGGCTCCAACTACTTGTAGGCACACGGTTTCAGGATCTCTTTCACTCCCCTTCCGGGGTGCTTTTCACCTTTCCCTCACGGTACTGGTTCACTATCGGTCACTAGGGAGTATTTAGCCTTGGGAGATGGTCCTCCCGGATTCCGACGGGGTTTCACGTGTCCCGCCGTACTCAGGATCCACTCAGGAGGGAACGAAGTTTCAACTACAGGGCTGTTACCTTCTTTGGCCGGCCTTTCCAGACCGCTTCATCTACCCCGTTCCTTTGTAACTCCATGTAGAGTGTCCTACAACCCCAGAGGGCAAGCCCTCTGGTTTGGGCTGTTTCCGTTTCGCTCGCCGCTACTCAGGAAATCGCATTTGCTTTCTCTTCCTCCGGGTACTTAGATGTTTCAGTTCCCCGGGTATGCCTTCTCATATCCTATGTATTCAGATATGGATACCATCCCATTACGGATGGTGGGTTCCCCCATTCGGAAATCCCCGGATCAACGCTTACTTACAGCTCCCCGAGGCATATCGGTGTTCGTCCCGTCCTTCTTCGGCTCCTAGTGCCAAGGCATCCACCGTGCGCCCTTTCTAGCTTAACCTTTAACACGATCGTAAGATCGTTAAAAATAGTACTAAATCAGCGCACAACTAATGAATTAGTTGGCTTGTTTGGATGTTTCGTTATCTAGTTTTCAAGGAACATGACGTGCATTTCATCGGTGTTGCCTTCAAGAGACAACTTTTATATTATACCGACTAAAAAAGAAAATGTCAACAGCATTTTCTAATGGTGGAGCCTAGCGGGATCGAACCGCTGACCTCCTGCGTGCAAGGCAGGCGCTCTCCCAGCTGAGCTAAGGCCCCATCTTGTCTTTATTAGAATGTGTATGGTGGGCCTAAATGGACTCGAACCATCGACCTCACGCTTATCAGGCGTGCGCTCTAACCAGCTGAGCTATAGGCCCATGTACCATATATAGAGAGAAGTTCTCTCAAAACCAAACAAAAGCTCAGAGTAAGATTCATGAGGCACCTGAGTGCTCATGTCTCCATAGAAAGGAGGTGATCCAGCCGCACCTTCCGATACGGCTACCTTGTTACGACTTCACCCCAATCATCTGTCCCACCTTCGGCGGCTGGCTCCAAAAGGTTACCCCACCGACTTCGGGTGTTACAAACTCTCGTGGTGTGACGGGCGGTGTGTACAAGGCCCGGGAACGTATTCACCGCGGCATGCTGATCCGCGATTACTAGCAATTCCGGCTTCATGTAGGCGAGTTGCAGCCTACAATCCGAACTGAGAGTGGCTTTTTGGGATTGGCTCGGCCTCGCGGCTTCGCAACCCTTTGTACCACCCATTGTAGCACGTGTGTAGCCCAGGTCATAAGGGGCATGATGATTTGACGTCATCCCCACCTTCCTCCGGTTTGTCACCGGCAGTCACCTTAGAGTGCCCAACTGAATGCTGGCAACTAAGGTCAAGGGTTGCGCTCGTTGCGGGACTTAACCCAACATCTCACGACACGAGCTGACGACAACCATGCACCACCTGTCACTCTGTCCCCCGAAGGGGAAAGCTTGATCTCTCAAGTGGTCAGAGGATGTCAAGACCTGGTAAGGTTCTTCGCGTTGCTTCGAATTAAACCACATGCTCCACTGCTTGTGCGGGCCCCCGTCAATTCCTTTGAGTTTCAGCCTTGCGGCCGTACTCCCCAGGCGGAGTGCTTAATGTGTTAACGTCAGCACTGAGGGTGGAACCCCCCAACACCTAGCACTCATCGTTTACGGCGTGGACTACCAGGGTATCTAATCCTGTTTGCTCCCCACGCTTTCGCGCCTCAGCGTCAGTTACAGGCCAAAAAGCCGCCTTCGCCACTGGTGTTCCTCCACATCTCTACGCATTTCACCGCTACACGTGGAATTCCACTTTTCTCTCCTGCACTCAAGTCTCCCAGTTTCCAATGACCCTCCACGGTTGAGCCGTGGGCTTTCACATCAGACTTAAAAGACCGCCTGCGCGCGCTTTACGCCCAATAATTCCGGATAACGCTTGCCACCTACGTATTACCGCGGCTGCTGGCACGTAGTTAGCCGTGGCTTTCTGGTCAGGTACCGTCAAGGTACCGGCAGTTACTCCGGTACTTGTTCTTCTCTGACAACAGAGCTTTACGACCCGAAGGCCTTCATCGCTCACGCGGCGTTGCTCGGTCAGACTTTCGTCCATTGCCGAAGATTCCCTACTGCTGCCTCCCGTAGGAGTCTGGGCCGTGTCTCAGTCCCAGTGTGGCCGATCACCCTCTCAGGTCGGCTACGCATCGTCGCCTTGGTGAGCCGTTACCTCACCAACTAGCTAATGCGCCGCGGGCCCATCTGTAAGCGTCAGCCGAAACCGACTTTCAAAAAAGAAGCAGGCGCTTCTCGTTATCATCCGGTATTAGCTCCGGTTTCCCGGAGTTATCCCCGTCTTACAGGCAGGTTACCCACGTGTTACTCACCCGTCCGCCGCTAAATCAGAGGAGCAAGCTCCTCGTCATTCGCTCGACTTGCATGTATTAGGCACGCCGCCAGCGTTCATCCTGAGCCAGGATCAAACTCTCCAATAAAGTGTTTGATATAGCTCTTAATGTTTAAAAATAAGAAATTGATGGGATTGTAAAATCCCTGACTTACTCTGGCTTTTGTTTGGTTTTCAAAGAACATCAATGCTGCTTTAAAAACAGCAACTTTCATATTGTACCCATTAAAAAAGAAAATGTCAATAGCATTTTCTAAATGGTGGAGCCTAGCGGGATCGAACCGCTGACCTCCTGCGTGCAAGGCAGGCGCTCTCCCAGCTGAGCTAAGGCCCCGAAGTGAAGATGGTCGGGAAGACAGGATTTGAACCTGCGACCCCCTGGTCCCAAACCAGGTGCTCTACCAAGCTGAGCCACTTCCCGTTATGGCGCGCCCTGAGAGATTCGAACTCCCGACCTTTTGATTCGTAGTCAAACACTCTATCCAGCTGAGCTAAGGGCGCATAAAAAAACATTCTATTGGTGCCGAGGGCCGGACTCGAACCGGCACGGTAGTCACCTACCGCAGGATTTTAAGTCCTGTGTGTCTGCCAATTCCACCACCCCGGCAGGCAGAAAAAAATGGAGCGGAAGACGGGATTCGAACCCGCGACCCCAACCTTGGCAAGGTTGTATTCTACCACTGAACTACTTCCGCATCCGTATGGTGCGGGTGAAGGGACTCGAACCCCCACGTCATAAGACACTAGATCCTAAGTCTAGCGCGTCTGCCAATTCCGCCACACCCGCAATATACAATTATAAAACTGGTGAGCCATGAAGGACTCGAACCTTCGACCCTCTGATTAAAAGTCAGATGCTCTACCAACTGAGCTAATGGCTCTCTTTAAGTGGTGCCGGCTAGAGGACTTGAACCCCCAACCTACTGATTACAAGTCAGTTGCTCTACCAATTGAGCTAAACCGGCGAAATAATGGTGGAGGATGACGGGTTCGAACCGCCGACCCCCTGCTTGTAAGGCAGGTGCTCTCCCAGCTGAGCTAATCCTCCATTATGTATGCCCGGCAACGTCCTACTCTTACAGGGGGAAGCCCCCAACTACCATCGGCGCTGAAGAGCTTAACTTCCGTGTTCGGTATGGGAACGGGTGTGACCTCTTCGCTATTGCCACCAGACATATATCGGTTTGTGATCAACGGCGATTTTCTTCGTCAGCTTCACTCCTCCTCTTCCTCATGTACGGTAAAGTACACTCCGGAGAGTCGTCGTTTTGCTTCCTCGAATCTCTTGTCGCTGACAAACCTTTTGTTTTTGAGGCATATTCCCTCAAAACTAGATAACTTCATCCAAACTTACTGATAACGTCCAGCTTCATGAACCATATCCTCGAGGTCGTTTCGTCCCTTCCGACGAACACCAAAACCGTGTTCTTGTCAGGGTCTCCAACGCTTGTCGGATATAAGCGGTTCATTCCGCTTTTGTTTTTAAGGATAAGCCCTCGACCGATTAGTATCTGTCAGCTCCACGTGTCACCACGCTTCCACACCAGACCTATCAACCTCATCATCTCTAAGGGGTCTTACTCACTTGACGTGATGGGAAATCTCATCTTGAGGGGGGCTTCATGCTTAGATGCTTTCAGCACTTATCCCGTCCACACGTAGCTACCCAGCTATGCCCCTGGCGGAACAACTGGTACACCAGCGGTGTGTCCATCCCGGTCCTCTCGTACTAAGGACAGCTCCTCTCAAATTTCCTGCGCCCGCGACGGATAGGGACCGAACTGTCTCACGACGTTCTGAACCCAGCTCGCGTACCGCTTTAATGGGCGAACAGCCCAACCCTTGGGACCTACTTCAGCCCCAGGATGCGATGAGCCGACATCGAGGTGCCAAACCTCCCCGTCGATGTGGACTCTTGGGGGAGATAAGCCTGTTATCCCCAGGGTAGCTTTTATCCGTTGAGCGATGGCCCTTCCATGCGGAACCACCGGATCACTAAGCCCGACTTTCGTCCCTGCTCGACTTGTAGGTCTCGCAGTCAAGCTCCCTTGTGCCTTTACACTCTGCGAATGATTTCCAACCATTCTGAGGGAACCTTTGGGCGCCTCCGTTACGATTTAGGAGGCGACCGCCCCAGTCAAACTGCCCACCTGACACTGTCTCCGAACCGGATCACGGTTCCAGGTTAGAATTTCAATACAGTCAGGGTAGTATCCCACCGACGCCTCCATCGAAGCTGGCGCTCCGACTTCTCAGGCTCCTACCTATCCTGTACAAACTGTACCAAAATCCAATATCAAGCTGCAGTAAAGCTCCATGGGGTCTTTCCGTCCTGTCGCGGGTAACCTGCATCTTCACAGGTACTATAATTTCACCGGGTCTCTCGTTGAGACAGTATCCAAATCGTTACACCTTTCGTGCGGGTCGGAACTTACCCGACAAGGAATTTCGCTACCTTAGGACCGTTATAGTTACGGCCGCCGTTTACTGGGGCTTCAATTCAGAGCTTCTCCCCTAAGGGATAACCCCTCCTCTTAACCTTCCAGCACCGGGCAGGTGTCAGCCCCTATACTTCGCCTTGCGGCTTCGCAGAGACCTGTGTTTTTGCTAAACAGTCGCTTGGATCTATTCACTGCGGCTCTCTCGGGCGATAAACCCTACCAGAGCACCCCTTCTCCCGAAGTTACGGGGTCATTTTGCCGAGTTCCTTAACGAGAGTTCTCCCGATCATCTTAGGATTCTCTCCTCGCCTACCTGTGTCGGTTTGCGGTACGGGCACCTCTTTCCTCACTAGAGGCTTTTCTTGGCAGTGTAGGATCAGGGACTTCGGTACTGTAATTTCCCTCGCCGTCACAGCTCAGCCTTCACGATTGCGGGATTTGCCTCACAATCAGCCTAACTGCTTAGACGCGCATTTCCATTCGCGCGCTCTCCCTACCTTCCTGCGTCCCCCCGTCGTTCAAACGGAAAGGAGGTGGTACAGGAATTTCAACCTGTTGGCCATCGCCTACGCCTTTCGGCCTCGGCTTAGGTCCCGACTAACCCTGAGCGGACGAGCCTTCCTCAGGAAACCTTAGGCTTTCGATGGACAAGATTCTCACTTGTCTTTCGCTACTCATACCGGCATTCTCACTTCAAAGCGCTCCACCAGTCCTTCCGGTCTGACTTCACCGCACTTCGAACGCTCCCCTACCACTGTACCTGACGGTACAATCCATAGCTTCGGTGATACGTTTAGCCCCGGTACATTTTCGGCGCAGAGTCACTCGACCAGTGAGCTATTACGCACTCTTTAAATGGTGGCTGCTTCTAAGCCAACATCCTGGTTGTCTGGGCAACTCCACATCCTTTCCCACTTAACGTATACTTTGGGACCTTAGCTGATGGTCTGGGCTGTTTCCCTCTTGACTACGGATCTTATCACTCGCAGTCTGACTCCCGCGGATAAGTCTCTGGCATTCGGAGTTTGACTGAATTCGGTAACCCTGTGGGGGCCCCTAGTCCAATCAGTGCTCTACCTCCAGGACTCTAGCCGCGAGGCTAGCCCTAAAGCTATTTCGGGGAGAACCAGCTATCTCCGTGTTCGATTGGCATTTCACCCCTACCCACACCTCATCCCCGCACTTTTCAACGTGCGTGGGTTCGGGCCTCCATTCAGTGTTACCTGAACTTCACCCTGGACATGGGTAGATCACACGGTTTCGGGTCTACGACAACGTACTATGGCGCCCTATTCAGACTCGCTTTCGCTGCGGCTCCGCCTTCTCGGCTTAACCTTGCACGTTATCGTAACTCGCCGGTTCATTCTACAAAAGGCACGCTGTCACCCGTTAATGGGCTCCAACTACTTGTAGGCACACGGTTTCAGGATCTCTTTCACTCCCCTTCCGGGGTGCTTTTCACCTTTCCCTCACGGTACTGGTTCACTATCGGTCACTAGGGAGTATTTAGCCTTGGGAGATGGTCCTCCCGGATTCCGACGGGGTTTCACGTGTCCCGCCGTACTCAGGATCCACTCAGGAGGGAACGAAGTTTCAACTACAGGGCTGTTACCTTCTTTGGCCGGCCTTTCCAGACCGCTTCATCTACCCCGTTCCTTTGTAACTCCATGTAGAGTGTCCTACAACCCCAGAGGGCAAGCCCTCTGGTTTGGGCTGTTTCCGTTTCGCTCGCCGCTACTCAGGAAATCGCATTTGCTTTCTCTTCCTCCGGGTACTTAGATGTTTCAGTTCCCCGGGTATGCCTTCTCATATCCTATGTATTCAGATATGGATACCATCCCATTACGGATGGTGGGTTCCCCCATTCGGAAATCCCCGGATCAACGCTTACTTACAGCTCCCCGAGGCATATCGGTGTTCGTCCCGTCCTTCTTCGGCTCCTAGTGCCAAGGCATCCACCGTGCGCCCTTTCTAGCTTAACCTTTAACACGATCGTAAGATCGTTAAAAATAGTACTAAATCAGCGCACAACTAATGAATTAGTTGGCTTGTTTGGATGTTTCGTTATCTAGTTTTCAAGGAACATGGCCACAACAAATGTGTAACCTTATTATGAATTGAAAGAAACGATGTTCTTTCAAAACCAAACAAAAGCTCAGAGTAAGATTCATGAGGCACCTGAGTGCTCATGTCTCCATAGAAAGGAGGTGATCCAGCCGCACCTTCCGATACGGCTACCTTGTTACGACTTCACCCCAATCATCTGTCCCACCTTCGGCGGCTGGCTCCAAAAGGTTACCCCACCGACTTCGGGTGTTACAAACTCTCGTGGTGTGACGGGCGGTGTGTACAAGGCCCGGGAACGTATTCACCGCGGCATGCTGATCCGCGATTACTAGCAATTCCGGCTTCATGTAGGCGAGTTGCAGCCTACAATCCGAACTGAGAGTGGCTTTTTGGGATTGGCTCGGCCTCGCGGCTTCGCAACCCTTTGTACCACCCATTGTAGCACGTGTGTAGCCCAGGTCATAAGGGGCATGATGATTTGACGTCATCCCCACCTTCCTCCGGTTTGTCACCGGCAGTCACCTTAGAGTGCCCAACTGAATGCTGGCAACTAAGGTCAAGGGTTGCGCTCGTTGCGGGACTTAACCCAACATCTCACGACACGAGCTGACGACAACCATGCACCACCTGTCACTCTGTCCCCCGAAGGGGAAAGCTTGATCTCTCAAGTGGTCAGAGGATGTCAAGACCTGGTAAGGTTCTTCGCGTTGCTTCGAATTAAACCACATGCTCCACTGCTTGTGCGGGCCCCCGTCAATTCCTTTGAGTTTCAGCCTTGCGGCCGTACTCCCCAGGCGGAGTGCTTAATGTGTTAACGTCAGCACTGAGGGTGGAACCCCCCAACACCTAGCACTCATCGTTTACGGCGTGGACTACCAGGGTATCTAATCCTGTTTGCTCCCCACGCTTTCGCGCCTCAGCGTCAGTTACAGGCCAAAAAGCCGCCTTCGCCACTGGTGTTCCTCCACATCTCTACGCATTTCACCGCTACACGTGGAATTCCACTTTTCTCTCCTGCACTCAAGTCTCCCAGTTTCCAATGACCCTCCACGGTTGAGCCGTGGGCTTTCACATCAGACTTAAAAGACCGCCTGCGCGCGCTTTACGCCCAATAATTCCGGATAACGCTTGCCACCTACGTATTACCGCGGCTGCTGGCACGTAGTTAGCCGTGGCTTTCTGGTCAGGTACCGTCAAGGTACCGGCAGTTACTCCGGTACTTGTTCTTCTCTGACAACAGAGCTTTACGACCCGAAGGCCTTCATCGCTCACGCGGCGTTGCTCGGTCAGACTTTCGTCCATTGCCGAAGATTCCCTACTGCTGCCTCCCGTAGGAGTCTGGGCCGTGTCTCAGTCCCAGTGTGGCCGATCACCCTCTCAGGTCGGCTACGCATCGTCGCCTTGGTGAGCCGTTACCTCACCAACTAGCTAATGCGCCGCGGGCCCATCTGTAAGCGTCAGCCGAAACCGACTTTCAAAAAAGAAGCAGGCGCTTCTCGTTATCATCCGGTATTAGCTCCGGTTTCCCGGAGTTATCCCCGTCTTACAGGCAGGTTACCCACGTGTTACTCACCCGTCCGCCGCTAAATCAGAGGAGCAAGCTCCTCGTCATTCGCTCGACTTGCATGTATTAGGCACGCCGCCAGCGTTCATCCTGAGCCAGGATCAAACTCTCCAATAAAGTGTTTGATATAGCTCTTAATGTTTAAAAATAAGAAATTGATGGGATTGTAAAATCCCTGACTTACTCTGGCTTTTGTTTGGTTTTCAAAGAACATTTTGCCGAACAACTTCGTTGTTAAAGCCGCTCGCCGTCGCTCATTGGCGACTTTATTATCATATCATGTCGTTCTAGGCTTGTCAACAATCTTTTTTAAAAGTTTTTTAAATCATTTTGTTGATGCTTTTTAGTAAAGCGCCTCAGCGACGAATACTAATATACCACCTATTTAATTCACTTGCAATACCTTTTTAGAAAAAAGTTTGATTTTCTTTTTAAATAAAGAAAAACAGCCCGCAAGTCCTTGCAGGCTGTTCTGATCCCGTCGTGTTTTTACTTTTCACTATGGCGCATTTGCGGGAATAACAGTACATCACGGATGGATGGTGAATTGGTCAAAAGCATGATCAGACGGTCGATCCCGATCCCGAGACCCCCGGTAGGAGGCATACCGTACTCAAGTGCTTCTACAAAATCTTCATCCATCATATGGGCTTCGTCATTTCCTGCCGCCCGCTCTTGAAGCTGTGCCTCAAAACGTTCTCTTTGATCGATTGGATCATTCAGCTCAGAGAAGGCATTAGCATGCTCACGGCCAACGATAAACAGTTCAAATCGGTCAGTGAACCGCTCATCCTCAGGGTTTTTCTTGGCAAGCGGCGAGATTTCTACAGGATGTCCGTAGACAAAGGTAGGCTGAATCAACGTTTCTTCAACAAAGTGTTCAAAGAACTCGTTGACAATGTGCCCGTAGGACATATTTTCTGTTACAGGAACCTTGTGCTCTTTTGCAAGAGCAAGAGCTTCTTCCCTGCTCATCTGAGGCCAGAAATCGACGCCTGTCGCTTCTTTAACCGCATCAACCATATGGATTCTTTTCCAGCGTGGTTCAAGGTTTACTTCATGCTCGCCGTATTTTACGGTTGTGCTTCCGTGAACATCCTTTGCAATGTGTGCGATCAGATTTTCTGTAAGCTCCATGATGTCGTGATAATCCGCATACGCTTCATATAGCTCGATCATTGTAAATTCAGGGTTATGGCGTGTAGATACACCCTCGTTGCGGAATACACGGCCAATTTCATAAACCTTTTCCAGGCCACCCACAATGAGCCGCTTCAAGTGAAGCTCAATAGCAATACGCATATAAAGTTCCATATCAAGCGCGTTGTGGTGGGTAATGAACGGACGTGCCGAAGCTCCGCCCGGGATTGAGTGCATGGTTGGAGTTTCCACTTCCAAATAGCCATGGTCATCCAGGTAGCGTCTCATGGAACGAATAATTTTACTTCGCGCAATAAAGGTATCCTTTACTTCAGGATTCATGATCAAGTCAACGTAACGCTGTCGGTATCGCTGCTCGACGTCCTTCAGGCCATGGAATTTGTCAGGAAGCGGACGAAGCGACTTTGTAAGAAGCTGAAAATCTTTTGCTTTTACGGAAAGCTCGCCTACTTTGGTTTTAAAAACAGTACCTGTAATCCCGACAATGTCCCCGATATCAATGGTATTGAACAGTTCATACTGTTCTTCCCCAACCGCATCGGTTCTTACGTAGATTTGGATTTGTCCTGTAAGGTCCTGAACGTGAGCAAAACCTGCTTTTCCTTTTCCGCGCTTGGTCATGATGCGTCCGGCGATTGTCACTTCAATACTTTTCTCATCCAATTCTTCTTTTGAGAGGTCCTGGTACTGCTCGAGTATGTCCTTGGCACTATGCGTACGGACATACTTTGTACCAAATGGATCTTTACCGCTTTCGCGGAGGTTGTTCATTTTTTCTCTGCGTACCCGCAGCAAATCATTTAATTCTATATCCTGGCTCATGGAATTCTCCTATCTTTTGCAGTTTTGTATATTAATGATTTCATATGATATTTGTCCCCCGGGAAGGGAGATATAGATTTTTGAGTTCAGCGGTTTGCCAAGAACAGCCTTGGCTACCGGAGAATCGGAGGCAATCTTGAATTCCCTCGGATCAGCCTCAAAAGGATGTACTATTGTATAGGTCATTTCGTCCTGAAATTCGAGTTCAAGCAATGTAATTGTGGAACCGACTTCAGCAGTATGGCCGGGCTCTTTCTGGTTTGAAAGAATTCGGGCATGAAGAAGCACATGCTCGAGCTGTTTGATTCTCTTATCCAAAAATTGTCCTTTTTCCTCAACTGTGCATGCTTCCTTTTCGTCGATCAAGCTTTTCAGCTCATGTTTAAGCCTCCTGGTGCCTTCATTCGTAAGCAAAACCGTTTCTTGGGTCATTTGCTTCTCCTCCATATCATTAATAAATAATATCTTGTGAAAACACCAGGAAGCAGGATTTAGATAATATAAGTGCAACAAAAGCCAGAAATAGTTCTGGCTGGTGTTATTTCCTATCAGGGTTGAATGATCAGCTTACTTTGTCAGCCGGTTTTGCTTCTACTTCTTCAATATAATCATAAAGAAGCTTGCGCATTTCTTCCCTTGTTGTTTTTGTATTCACTTCGTTACGGACAGAGCCGGTTTTTGGAAGTCCTTTAAGATACCATGCAGTATGCTTGCGCATTTCGCGAACCGCCACATACTCCCCTTTAAGGTCAATCAGGCGGTCCATGTGCAGCATGCAGATGTCGATTTTTTCTCTTGGCGTCGGCTCTTGAGGGATCTCTCCTGTTTCCAGGAACTTGATGGTACGGTACAGCATCCATGGATTACCGAGTGCTCCGCGGCCGATCATCACGCCGTCCACGCCGTACGCTTCAAGCGCATGCTTTGCATCATGCGGTGTAGCAATATCTCCGTTTCCGATGACCGGAATGGAAACATTGTCTTTTACTTGTTTAATGATATCCCAGTTTGCTCTTCCTTCATACATCTGAACACGGGTGCGTCCGTGAACTGCTACTGCGGCACCGCCGGCACGCTCGACCGCCTGGGCATTCTCGACAGCAAAAATGTGGTCCTCATCCCAGCCGACACGCATTTTAACGGTGACCGGTTTTTGTACCGCATCAACAGTGGCCGCCACCATCTCATAGATTTTATCCGGATCCAGCAGCCATCTTGCTCCGGCATCACACTTTGTAATCTTAGGAACAGGGCATCCCATATTGATATCTATAATATCGGCATTTGTGTTCTTGTCTACATACTTTGCCGCAGCAACAAGCGATTCCCGCTCCCCTCCAAAAATCTGAAGGCTTAGCGGTTTTTCCCGCTCATCGACATAGAGCATCTTCAGCGATTTTTCGTTTTCTAGCAGAATTCCTTTGTCGCTGACCATTTCGGCACAAACAAGTCCCGCACCAAAATCCTTTGCGATCAGACGGAAAGCCGGATTGCATACACCTGCCATTGGAGCAAGCACCACCGGGTTTTTCATCTTAATTCCGCCGATTTCTAACACGTATATCACCTCACTTTATCTTCGAACATAGTCTTGCGTTAATTCATCTATAGAAACCTGAAAGATTGTAGCAATCTTTGTGATCAGTTCTTCCTTCGGCTTCCTGTTTCCGCGCTCGATTTCTCCAAGTATGGAAACGGAAATGCCCAATTCCCTCGCAAGGCCCTCCTGTGTAAAGCCTTTTAACTTTCGAAAGGCCCGGATTCTTCTGCCCCACTTTTCTTCTTCCATCTGTGTACACCTTCTTTATTCTGCAGCTGTTTGAAGAGAACCCCGAGTGGTACTTTTTCTGTACCGGGGAATGTGAGATCTGGAGCAATCTCAAGCAACGGAATCAGTACAAAAGCACGTTCCAGCATGCGTGGATGCGGAATGTGCAGTGTGTCTGAATGTATACGTTCACTATTATACAACAAAATGTCAAGGTCTATTGTTCTGGGCCCCCATCTGATTTCCCTGATTCTTTCCAGTCTGTTTTCAATTTTCTGGGTTATGCTCAACAGCTCTTCTGCAGAAAGGCACGTTTGCAGCTGAACCGCCACATTCAGGAAAGGGGGCTGATCGGTATAGCCCACAGGATCTGTCTCATACAAGGACGAAACAACGCTGACTTCGATGTCCGGATGGTTCTCCAGTTCTTGTACCGCCTGACGAATGTATTCCTCCCGGTTGCCAAGATTGGAACCGAGTGAAAGATAGACGGTGTTCTTCATGCTCTGCCCCTCGTTATTTCAATAGCAACCGAATCATAATGGCCTGGAATAGGAGGGTCGGGTTTGACTACTTTTACGGTGCATTGCTGAACGAGCGGATAACTGGAAAGAAGGGTGGTCGCGATGCTTTCAGTCACGGTTTCCACGAGCTTTTTCGGTTCGCCTTCCACGATCTCCTTCACCGTTGCATAAACCTCACCATAGTTGACCGTGTGCTCCAGATCATCGGTTGTTCCGGCAGATTGAAGATCCATCTCCAGGATCAGATCCACCTTGAACCGCTGCCCGAGCTTATTCTCTTCCGGAAAAACACCGTGATACCCATAAAACGAAAGACCGTTCATATATATTTTATCCAAGTGGACTCATTCCTTTTCCAAGCATGGCATCCATCATCTTGGCCATGCGGCTCATTTCTTTAACATCATGAACCCGGACGATGGTACAGCCCCGCTCAATTCCGAGACAGACCGTGGCGCCTGTCCCTTCCATACGCTCATTGACAGGAAGGTCGAGCGCATTGCCGATCATGGACTTTCTCGACGTGGCGAGAAGGACCGGATACCCCATATCCACAATCTGATTCAGATTGCGCATCGTCTCCAGGTTTTGTTCATAGGTTTTGGCAAAACCGATTCCCGGGTCCAAAATGATATTCTCCGGGTTTACGCCTTCTTTCACACAGATAGCAATACTCTTATTTAAGTCAGCGATGATGTCGGGCATCAGCTCATCGTAATCGCGGTCAGGCCGGTTATGCATCAGGATGATCGGAACATTGAGGCGGGCCGCGGTTGCAGCCATCTTGTCATCCGCCTTCGCTCCCCACACATCGTTGATAATGTTGGCCCCCACCAGAATCGCTTTCTCCGCCACCTCCGCTTTATAGGTGTCAATGGATAAAGGAACCTGAACTGAACGGGAGACCGCTTCAATCACGGGAATGACACGGCGCAATTCTTCTTCCGCCCCTATCTTTTCACCGCCAGGTCGGGTTGATTCTCCGCCGATATCAATGATATCTGCCCCTTCAGCCACCATTTGCCGGGCGTGTTGTATGGCTGTTTCGATCGAGTTGAATTTTCCTCCGTCGGAAAATGAATCAGGAGTCACATTCAAAATCCCCATCACATGCGTCTTTTTTGACAGATCAAGTGTATACGGGCCGCAGGAAATGAGATGGTTAAAACTCTTTGTTGTGATAGCTTGTCCCATTATAGGCTCCCCCTTTATGCTAATTCATCAATACTCCATAAATCCTTGCTGCATGAATGGTATAAAAACAATAGCGAATGCAACACCTTTCCCCCTGCACCCGGAAAGTCTTTTCCTTCAAATCTTTTAACCGGCACCATTTCCTGAATGGAGTTGGTGAGAAAAATTTCATCGGCAGCAAGCAAATCCTGTGGTGTGTAGAATCCTTCTTCTGCATCCATATCAAGCTTGGCAGCCGCAGCCATAATAAACTGCCGCGTAATGCCGTTCAATATGCCAGTGCCGAGAGAAGGAGTGTACAACCTTCCATCCTTTACCCAGAATACATTGGAGACCGTTCCCTCACTGGCAAAACCGTCCTCTGTTAAAAAAAGCCCTTCCTGTTCAACAGGCTCCTTCAGTTCCCTTTTTCCAAGAATGCTGTTCAGATAGTGATGGGATTTCAGGCGGATTCTGCCTTCCGGTGTATTTCTACGCGTCTGCAGAACCACCAGCTCTTTTTCGTTAAATGGTCCTTGTTCAGGAAGCGGTTTTCCGTAAATGATAATGGTTGGTTTTGTGTAAGGCTCTGTTTGAAGACCAATTTCGCCGATTCCCGCCGAAATATTAAATCGTATATAGGCATTCTTCCATTTATTGCGCCTCATTAATCGCTTGGTCTCCATCCAGGCAGCCGAGCTGTCCAGCTCATACTTGATGTTAAGCTCGACGAGTGCCTGCCGGAGACGACTCATGTGGTCTTCCCACAGAAACGGATGTCCATTATAGACCCGGACGGTTTCAAAGGCTCCAAGCCCATACATGTATCCGTGGTCAAACGGAGAGATTGATGCTTCATTTTTACTTACAAGTTTTCCATCTATTAAGAGGTACATACCTTGTTCCCTTTATTTTTGTATTGATCGATAAAATTACGGAGCAGCTGCTTGCCCGCTCCTGTCATTATGGATTCGGGATGAAACTGTACGCCTTCCACCGGCAGCGTTTTATGCCTGATGGCCATGATTTCATCGTCAGCCGTCCATGCTGAAATGTCAAAACAGTCAGGAAGCGTTTCTTTTTTTACGGTAAGAGAGTGATACCTTGTTGCTGTAAACCCATTCTCCACACCGCTGAAAATCGTATTGTCATCATGAAGGATCGCAGATGTTTTACCATGCATCAAACGCTCCGAGCGGATCACGTCTCCTCCGAACACCTGTGCAATGGACTGATGGCCAAGACAAACACCGAATATAGGAATTTTTCCTGAAAACCGCTTGATGACATCCATGCTGACACCTGCTTCATTCGGCGAGCAAGGGCCAGGCGAAATCATCAGGTAATCCGGTTTAAGTGCTTCAATCTCTTCAAGTGTAATTTCATCGTTTCTCTTGACGACCAATTCTTCTCCAAGCTCTCCCAAATATTGCACCAAGTTGTACGTGAATGAATCATAATTATCGATCATTAAAATCATTTCTCATCTTCCTCCTCTAAGCTCAGCTAAACTAATTCATAACTTTTTTCTTCGCTTAATTCCTTTGCCCGCCATAGCGCAGCGGCTTTTTTCAAGGACTCTTTATATTCCGCTTTTGGATCGGAGTCAATGACAATGCCGGCTCCAGCCTGGACATGTGCCATACCGTCCTTGCAAACCATCGTCCGGATCGCGATGTTCAATTCTGCATCTCCATCAAACCCAATCCATCCGATAGAGCCAGTATATACCCCTCGCCGCACAGGCTCAAGTTCTTCAATAATTTCCATCGTTCTGATTTTTGGGGCACCGGTAATTGTCCCCCCCGGAAAGGTTGCTGCAATGAGATCAAACGCGTCACATTCCTTGCGCAGTCTCCCTTTTACATTGGAAACAATATGCATGACATGCGAGTACTTTTCAATGGTCATGAACTCATCCACTTCAACACTGCCATATTCGCTTACTTTCCCAAGGTCGTTTCGTTCCAGATCGACGAGCATTACATGTTCCGCGCATTCTTTTTCATTTTCGATCAATGTCATCGCCAGCCTGCGGTCCTCTTCTTCTGTTTTGCCTCTTGAGCGGGTTCCTGCAATTGGGCGGGTGCTGATCTCATCTCCCCTTTTTTTGACCAGCAGTTCCGGTGAACCGCTAACGAGCTGAAAGTCCGGTGTGTGAAGATACCCCATGTAAGGAGAGGGATTGAAACGGCGAAGCTCTTCATAAATTTGAAAAGGCTGCGACATTAACGGCTTGGACTGACGAACAGAAAGATTAACCTGAAACACATCTCCGGCAGCAATATATTCCTTTACCGTTTTTACAGCTTCCACAAAACATTCCTCAGACATTGAGACGGATTCCTGAAGAAACGGAAAATGAACTTTTTCCAACGCTGTTCTTTGCTCTGGCTGGTGCGGCGCACTCCATAGCTGCACATATTGCATCAATTTGCGTTCCGCGCTGCTTCGGTCCTTTTCCGCGAAATGAACCATAATAAAAAGCTGTTCCTTTTCGTGGTCATAAACAAACACATCGTCAAATACGAGAAGCGAAACATCGGGCAGGTTCAGATCATCCTCCGCCTGTTCCGGAAGCTTTTCGATTTCACGCGCAACATCATAACTGAAATATCCGATGGCGCCTCCTTTAAAATCTGGAAGGCCGGGAACAGCTGCAGTATGAAACGAGGATAGCCACTCTTTTATGATAGGGAGCATATTGCCTTTCTTTGTGATAGTTTTCCCTTTATACATAATGCTCACCTTGTTGTTTTTCCCTGAAATAAAAGCCACTGGCGACAGACCCGCGATGCTGTATCTTCCGCTCCGCCCGCTTTCGAGAAACACATGGTGTGGTTCTTCTGCCGAAAGAGCTTTATACCGTTTAAACCACTCATTTTTCGGCATGGCCAGCGTCTCAAAAATAACGTGCCGATCTGACTTGTTTTGGTTAGGCACACCCTTCACTCTCCTGATCATTCTTATGGATACTATTGTAACTGATGATGTCATGAAAGTGGTGATAAAAATCCTGCAATTTTATGGAAACCAAACGGGAAATTGTTCATAAAAAAAGCCGACAACATGTCGGCTTTCAAGTGATTTACTCCGCTTCGTCAAATTGGTACAAAGGTGTGCTCAGATAGCGTTCGCCGTTACTCGGAATAATAGCGAGCACTTTCTTGCCCTTGCCAAGCTTTTCCGCGACTTTAAGTGCGGCTGCAATCGCTGCACCTGAAGAAATACCTCCGAGGATTCCTTCTTCCCGGGCAGCACGGCGTGCATATTCAAACGCTTCATCATTGGTAATTTGGAGAACTTCATCATACACGGATGTATTTAGCGTATCCGGTACAAATCCGGCACCGATGCCCTGAATCTTATGAGGTCCCGGCTTTCCGCCTGAAAGGACAGGTGAATCTGTTGGTTCCACGGCATAAACCTTGATTTCAGGGAAAGATTCTTTTAAGACTTCACCGGCACCCGTAATCGTTCCGCCAGTTCCAATCCCTGAAACGAACCCGTCAAGACCATCCGGGAATTGAGCAACAATCTCTCTACCTGTTGTCTTGCGGTGGATTTCCGGATTCGCCTGGTTTTTAAACTGCTGAGTCAAAAAGTATCCATTTTCCTGGGATAATGCCTCTGCCTTACGGATGGCTCCTCCCATTCCTTCAGCTCCCGGAGTTAAAACAAGCTCAGCTCCAAAAGCGCGAAGAAGGTTTCTGCGTTCCATACTCATTGTATCCGGCATAACAATTACCGATTTATACCCCTTGGCTGCCGCCACCATGGCAAGACCGATTCCCGTATTGCCGCTCGTTGGTTCAATCAATGTATCGCCGGGCTTTAATGCGCCTTCTTCTTCCGCTTTTTCAATCATGGCGAGAGCAATTCGGTCCTTTACACTGCTTCCCGGATTCATGAATTCAAGCTTCAGATAAATGTCTGCAGCATCTTCACCTGCCAAACGGTTCAGTTTGACAACGGGGGTTTCTCCGATTAGTTCTGTAATTGAATTTGCTATTCTTGCCAACTTAATCACGCTCCTAAATAATCCCGAGTATTTTTATTGGATTAAGTTTACCAATAATACGAATCGTCTGTCAATTATTCTGCCCATCTTTAGACCTACAAATTTCAAACTATTTGCTTTCGGTATAGAGCTCCTCAAGATCTTCAGCAGAGAACAAGTACGACTCATTGCAAAATTGGCAGTGAGCTTCTGCCTGGCCGTCTTCTTCAATCATTGCCCTGATTTCCTCTTTACCTAATGATATGAGCGCATTGGCAATGCGGTCACGCGAACAAGTACATTGAAACGACACCGGCATCTTTTCAAGCAGCTTCACATTTTCTTCTCCAAGCAGTTCAAAAAGAATTTCTTCCGGGGTAAGCCCTTTTTCCACCAGCTTTGAGATCGGGGGAATGGCTGATATCCGCTCTTCCAAAAGGTCGATGATCGTATCTGAAGCATTCGGCATCACCTGTATCACAAATCCGCCAGCTGCCAGAATGCTGTTGTCCGGATTAACCAGCACACCCACTCCTACAGAGGAAGGCACCTGTTCGGATGCAACAAAATAGTACGTGAAGTCATCCCCGATTTCACCGGAAACCAGAGGCACCTGCCCTGTAAAGTTATCACGCAGTCCCAAATCCTTAACAACGGAAAGAAAGCCATCTTTCCCTACCGCACGGGCAACATCCAGTTTGCCATGCTGGTTCAAATCAAAGTGGACCTGAGGGTTTGTAACATACCCCCTTGATTGCCCATTTGGATGAGCATCCACAATGATCGCTCCGATGGGGCCTCCCCCTTCTATCTTTACCGTAATTTTGTGCTTGTCGCTCTTCAGCATGGAGGCCATCATAGTGCTTGCCATCATCGTACGGCCAAGTGCCGCAGATGCGGTCGGCCACGTTTGGTGCCTGCGCTGAGCTTCACCGACCATTTCTGTTCCTCTCATTGCGTAGGCACGAATTTGCCCGTCAAAAGCCAGAGCTTTGATTAAATAATCCTGCATTTTTATCACCTGTCCTTATCTTTTCGCTCAGAAGTTTTGCTATTACGTTCTGCGGTTTTTTGTATATATGAGTTGAAGCCCTTTTAATGTCAAATAGGGGTCTACAATATCGATTTGCTGGCATTCCTCGGCAATCAGACCGGCCATTCCTCCGGTAGCCACGACCTTTGGATTGCTTTTTTCCTGAGCTTTTATTCTTTTAACAATACCCTCAACCTGTCCAACATATCCAAATAAAAGTCCCGACTGCATGGCACTGACTGTATTTTTCCCAATAATATTATCCGGCTTGGCGAATTCAATTCTAGGAAGCTTGGCCGCATTTTTATACAAACCCTCTGTAGCAACATTGATGCCCGGGGCAATTGCGCCGCCCATGTATTCCTTTCGCTCATTGATGTAGCAATACGTGGTGGCGGTGCCGAAATCCACGACAACAAGCGGTGACCCGTAATAATGGATCGCCGCCACCGCATTGACAATCCTGTCGGCTCCCACTTCCCTGGGGTTTTCGTATTTAATGTTCAGCCCTGTCTTGATGCCAGGACCGATAACAAGCGGCTTTTTATGAAAAAACTTGATGCACATCCGCTCCAGCGTTGCCATAATATGCGGCACTACCGAAGAAAGAATAATGCCTTCCACTGCTTCCCGTTGAATTTCAGCCTGGTGAAAAAGGCTTAAAATCAGCATGCCGTATTCATCCTCGGTTTTTTCCCGGGAGGTGCTGATCCGCCAATGATGCTTCAATTCATTTCCTTCATACAAGCCCAGCACGATATTCGTATTTCCTACATCAAAACACAAGATCATGGAAAATCCCCGCTAACTTTCAAAAAGGATGCCTCTGCGATGAGAGACATCCTTTTTGTGATTTTAATCTTCTTTGTGTTCTTCTTCATCCTTCTTGTGGATGGTAACTTTCACATCATTTTCTGGAGAAGAGATCACTTTTCGCTCAGGTAGCCTACCGGTTTTCACAAGCTCCTTGATTTGCTCCTCGTCAAGTGTTTCTACGTTGAGTAGCGTTTGAGCAATGATTTCGAGCTTTTCGTTATGCTCTGTAAGAATTTGCTTACAACGCTCATAAGAATCCTTGATAATGTTCTGGATTTCCATATCAATCTCATGGGCGATCGCATCACTGTAGTTTTGCTCGTTGTTAAAGTCGCGGCCAAGGAATACCTGTCCGCCGGAGGTGGAACCAAACTGCATTGGCCCCAATCGGTCACTCATACCGAATTCGGTTACCATGCGGCGGGCAATGCCTGTCGCACGCTGGAAGTCGTTATGTGCACCAGTGCTGACTTCATTAAATGTGATTTCCTCTGCTACACGTCCGCCAAGGAGACCAACAATCTTATCAAGCAGCTCGGGTTTTGTCATAAAGTAGCGGTCCTCTTTCGGAAGCATAACGGTGTATCCGCCAGCCTGGCCGCGAGGAACTACAGTTACTTTATGAACGGTGTCTGCGCCTTCAAGCACAAGGCCGATAACGGTATGTCCCGCTTCGTGGTAGGCCACAATATTCTTTTCTTTTTGAGAAATAACACGGCTTTTCTTTGCAGGGCCTGCGATAACGCGATCAATCGCCTCATCCACATCGTCCATATTGATTTTCTTTTTATTCTGCCTTGCCGCGACAAGTGCCGCTTCATTCAGCAGGTTCTCGAGATCCGCACCGGAAAAACCAGGTGTGCGCATCGCGATGGTTTTCAGGTTCACTTCTTCACTTAGAGGCTTGTTTCGGGCATGTACACCAAGCACCTCTTCGCGTCCTTTTACATCTGGGCGGTTAACCGTAATCTGACGGTCAAAACGTCCCGGACGAAGAAGGGCAGGGTCCAGAATATCCGGACGGTTGGTTGCGGCGATGATAATGATACCTTCATTGGCACCGAATCCATCCATCTCAACAAGCAACTGGTTAAGCGTTTGTTCACGTTCATCATGTCCGCCGCCAAGTCCAGCACCACGCTGGCGTCCTACTGCATCGATCTCATCAATGAAGATGATACAAGGGGCATTCTTTTTGGCGTTTTCAAACAAGTCACGTACACGGGATGCACCGACCCCGACAAACATTTCAACAAAATCAGAACCTGAAATGGAGAAGAAAGGAACGCCCGCTTCCCCTGCAACTGCACGGGCAAGCAATGTTTTACCTGTTCCCGGAGGTCCCACAAGGAGAACCCCTTTAGGAATACGTGCGCCAAGAGCGGCGAATTTGCGCGGATCTTTCAGGAACTCAACTACCTCAACAAGTTCCTGTTTCTCCTCATCCGCTCCGGCAACGTCTTTGAACGTTACCTTTTTCTTTTCTTCATTGTACAGTTTCGCTTTGCTTTTACCGAAGTTCATTACACGGCTGCCGCCGCCCTGAGCCTGGTTGAGCAGGAAGAAAAACAGGATGAAGATGATGACAAACGGGATAATGGATGTGAAGAATGTTACCCACCCGCTTGTTTGTTCTTCTGGTTTGAAATCAATTTTCGCTTTGTTCGTAAGCGCAGTAAGCTGCTTCATGGATTCATCTGAATCCGGGGTATAGGTTTCAAAAACCTCTCCCTGCTTGTAGTTGTCCAGCTTACCTCTGACGACGAAAACGCCGCCTTCAGGCTGGTATTCAATGCTTTCCACACGTCCATCCTGAATGTACTGCGTTAACTGGTCATAACGAATTTTCTTTACTTCATTGTTGGTTCCGTTAAAAAAGCTGACGACACCAACTACAACTAAAAAGATCAACAAATAGAATATGGTGTTCCGGAAGATCCGATTCATTCCTTACCTCCTCAACGACAATGAGACGATCCATTACATTTATTAATGCATGTTAAATAATACACAGAATTACTTTTCATATACTTCAGGTTTTAATACCCCGATATATGGCAGGTTGCGGTAGCGCTCGATGTAATCCAGCCCGTAACCGACTACAAAGGCATCAGGTACGATAAATCCGGTCAGATCCGGCTTAATGTCCACTTTTCTGCCCGTCGGCTTATCCAGCAAGGTCACAATCTTCACCGAATTGGCATTGCGGTGTTTAAAGAGCTGGACAAGATAGCTCAGCGTAAGACCGCTGTCTATAATATCTTCGACAATGATGACATCGCGTCCTTCAAGGGATGTATCAAGGTCCTTAATAATTTTGACCTCACCTGAAGAAACGGTTGATGCCCCATAGCTGGATACTGCCATGAGATCAATTTCAAGATGAATATCCATCCGTTTGATCAGATCGGCCATAAAAGGCAGGGCACCCTTTAACACTCCAACTACAAGCGGAAACCGATCCTGATAATCCTCTGATAACTGCTTTCCGAGATCCTTAATCTTTTCCTGAAGCGCTTCCTCGGAAATTAATACTTCCTTAATTTCATCATGCATGCTGCTTTGGCCTCCTAGACGTCCTGGCAGAAATTTTGAAACTGTAAGACTAACCATTGCTTGGGATCGCCTGATGGTCGAACTTCGCCATGCTTTATACCCGGAATCCAGATAATGTTCCCCTCCCCGTCTTGCAGGATGGGCCACACATCGCGTTTCTCCCTTTCAAGCTTCTGGTCAATAAAAATATCTTTTACCTTCCGAGTCCCACCCTCTCCCGGCAGTGCCATACGGTCACCGGGTTTGCGCGTTCTCGCAATGATTGGCAGACTTACACTTTTTACATCACATACAAAAACATCTTTTCCCCTTTTCTCATTCGGATACTCTTCTTTATACCCAGCGGTAATCACTCCAACAGGAAACTCCAGCTTTCCCGGGATCTTCAATTCCAACTGATAGCCTGCTTGTCTTTCGGACGGGCTAAAAACGAGCCTGCAACGGTCATAGGAACGGATGACGTGTAAATCCTGCGGAAAATGAAGTCGGCCGGAAGGATGGTCACTCCTGAGTAAAGTTAAAAAGCTTTCCTTATGTATGGAGGAAAGAGATGAAGGTGTTTGCTTATATAGATAGTTTAATATTAGTGTAATCGCCCTTTTTTGTAAAGGAATTGGCATGCCCAGAAATTTGCTTACAGAGACCTCGACCAAGGAAGCATCTTTCTCTGAAATAACCGCTTCCAGGCCTTTTTCGGCCTGCTCGGTTAAATACGTTTCATCCTCATAAAAAGTTTCACTTATTTGCTGAAAACGAAGATGAACATTTGGATTTTCTTTTTTAAAAAAGGGAAGAACATGGTGCCTGAATCGATTTCTGACATAATCGTCCGTTTCGTTGCTCGGATCCCTTCTTGGGAAAATCTTATGTACTCTACAATAATGCTCTATTTCGGCCTTTGTTATTCCTAGAAACGGCCGAATAATGCGCGAGTCTCCAAATGGCCGGCTGGCCCGCATTCCGCCAAGGGCGGTTCCTGAACTTCCTCGTGTCATCCGCATGAGAACGGTTTCCGTCTGGTCATCGCCATGGTGAGCAAGTGCAACCGAATCTGCACCAAAGCGCGAAACGACTTCCGCATAGAAGGCATACCTGCATTCTCTTGCGGCTGATTGCGTACTGGTCAGACCATTCTCCTTTTTAAAGGCTGCTACATCCACCCGGGTGCTTTCGAACGGAATGCCGTTCTTTTCGCAATACGTCTGGACGTACAGAAGGTCTTCGTAGGATTCATCGCCTCTCAGCATATGATCCACATGCACAGCAACGATCTTCAGGCTCTCCCCCTTTCCCCTGTTCCATAAATAATGAAGCAGTGCCATAGAATCCGGTCCGCCGGAAACGCCGACAGCTATCGTCTGCCCCTGCTTGATGAGCTGATGTTTTTTAATAAATTGATCGACGGCCTGAAGCATTTCCTTTCTCTCCTTATCCGGCGCATCCTGATATGCTTCGCCCATTTTTTTACTTTAAACCTTCCGTAAGTATAACAAAAGGAGACCGTGGCTTAAAGGATTTGCCATTTGCGTTACATGGATTGGCTGATGAGATAAAACAGATAAACAATAAACAGAAATGAGCCCAAAAGAACGGTTTCAAACATCATCGCTCTTTTTTTCTTCTTTTTTATTTTTTTATGAGCCGACCGCCGGCTTGCGCCAGACGACGTCTGGGAGGGAGCTGACACTTTGCTTCTTCCCTTATTATTCAGGGAAGAAACCAGATCATTTCGCATCTCTTCAGCACTTTGATATTTACCGTACAGCCCTTTGAATAAGATGGATTGATAGTTTGCAAGAAGAGGGTTGCTGCGAATAACTTCCTTCAGCTGCTGCCGCCCGTCTTTCTTTTTTTCAAAGCGGCTTGGAAAAGCCAGGTTGACCATGATCATACAGGCGGAAAATAAATCATAGGAAGGTTCTGCCTTACGTGTGCCCAGGCCCCAATAGCCTCTGTCGAAAAACTCTGTATACTCTTTGATCGACCGTCCGATCTGCGTGGTTCCCCCAACGTCGATCCAACGAATGCGTGACGGTGGGCCAACCACCAAAAGATTATCCGGTTTAAGGTCACCAAACACCCATCCCGCGCGGTGAAGCATACTCAAATCAGTCAGAAGCTGCACGAGGAGAATTCCCGCCCATTCTTCACTGTGGTTTTTCATAAATTGAAAGAGAGAGTCTCCCTTAAGGTATTCCATAACATAAAAGGGAACCTGCCTGCCGTTCATCACATAATCATCCACATCGATTAAAGAAGGCCCAAGGATTTTGCCCTGGACCCTCGAAAAATGCTTTAACACGTTCACTTCTGAGATGATTGCCATGCTGTCATGGCCGGTTTTGACCGCTACTTTTCCGCCCTTACCTGAAGCAAGATACACTGTGCCTGTGGCGCCCGAACCAAGTTCTCTGATGATGGAATACTCGTTGCGGTGCCATTTCCCGGAAATAATGTCTCCGGAATTAAGTTTAGAAACCTGACCCTTCGGAGTATTCTTCTTCATCACCTGTGATCAATCTCCTTTTTGAACGTCTGTTCGTAAATTCATTGATCGCAGCCTTAATGGCCGGACCAGTCGGTGTAATGCCGCCTGACGAAATTTTGGTGAAGGCCTGGGTCAGTGAATTCAGCTTGGGCGTCCAATCTATCAAAAGCTCGGTTTCGTCTCTTTTACCCGGGAACGCAAACAGCGCAAATTGATTGTAGCCGATCCTCGAGTTCAGCGAGATGGAAAGATCAATAAGTGATTCCTGAACCGTGGCAAGCTTCTTTTCCATGCTGCCTGATGCATCCACGAGAATAATCAGCTCCAGGTCCATGGTTTCACCAAGATCATCCACCACTTCCATTACCTCTCCCCGCTTTTCAGGAGGCAGGTCTTCGATGGTCGATTCTTTGCCCAGTATCTGCTGAAGCTCACTGTTGATGACACCGTGAATGGTCTGAGTCATTCCCTTTTTGGTTACCATCTGCACGGTCTGCGACAGCTGGGTCGTATACACAATTTGGCTGACGCCGCCTCCGGACAAAGCAATCTCCTCTACTTCCCGAAGCCCTTTCTGATGGTATTCAGGGCTGTTTTCTTCCAAGATTCCAATTACATTTATCGTAATGCCATGCTCACGCGCGAGCGCCGCCATGGCGATGGGGTCCTCTCCGTGATTGGAGCAGCCATCGGTAATCAGCAACACTTGACGCAGGGTACCTTTTTTCATTTCCATTTAAAAAACTCCTCTCATCGAATGCTGTTATCATCCTTGTCATTGATCAGAGGAAATATACTTTTGATCTTTGAAATTTATTGCGCTTTTGGCCGTTTGATGTTGATTTTCGGGAAATGGGGGATGGAGGCCCATTTCGGAATGTTCCGGTTGATTTTGGTGACGACAACGGTCATATCGTCTTCTATGGTGTTGGACCCGGTGCGTATGACTTCCTCCATCAGCAGGTCTGCAACCACCTGGGGATCATCGGTGCCAATCTCCTTGATTTTACGCTTCATCCAAGCGTTGATGTTTTCAACATGCTTCGGACCTTCATAAATGCCGTCACTCATCATGATGAGCAGATCCCCGGCTTTTAACTGATCGCTCACAACATCCACATCAAACTCCTCAATAATGCCGATCGGAAGGTTGCTTGCCTCGATGATCCTCACCTGGTCTCCCCGTTTCACAAAGCTTGGCGAAGAGCCGATCTTTAAAAATTTCAGCGAGGCATCCTGCAGATCGATCATGGCGAGATCCAGTGTTGAAAAAATCTCATCGGTTGTACGGAGTGAAAGCACCGAATTAACTGACTTAATTGCCACCTCCTCATCAATACCCGATTTGAGAATCTTTTGCAGAAGCTCCAGTGTCTCATTACTTTCCCTGAAAGCCCGTTCGCCATTGCCCATTCCATCAGAGATCGCCACCGCATATTTTCCGCCGCCTAGCTCCATGGTTGAATGGCTGTCTCCTGAAAGCCATGCTCCTCCCTTTGCCGCAGACGCAATACCGGTTTCGATGACAAATTCGCGCGCCGAACCAAACGCCACATGGCAGTAGCCATTCGGATAAAAATTACAATCCTCTTTTTTCACCACAATGGTTTCCTGCAAAATATCAGACAGAAGAGGAGCAATTATTTTTTCGCACTCTCCGCTGCCGTTGCAACTGGGGAGACTCATCTCAATATCTACATTCGAAGCTTCCAGACTGTAGACATCAATATGTCCCAGCTCAATTCCCGCACTCTGAATCGCCTCTTTGATCTGCTCTTCCTGCACCTGGTGATTGATATGTTCCCGCTGGATTTCCTTGGCGAAGTCCCCCATTACCTGTGACACGCCGAGCAACTGGTTGGCCACCAGCTTCCGGCTTTCCTGAACCTGCTGCTTCAGCTTCTGGCTTGCCTGGTATTGTGAAAGCTCTTTGGAGATGGCTTCTGTAATTTTTTGCGGTTTTACACAGTGCTTCTCCCAATCCAGCTTCAGCCTTCGGTCTTTAATTTCCTGATATTGTTCCTGCTCAGTCATAATCTGGGTCATCATTTCATAGGTTTTAGTAAAATTCACAGCCCAGCACTGTTCTTTTTTAAAACACGTCTGGCAGGTTTTTTCGGTCACATTGCTTAAAAACAAATCCACCTCATGATCTTGATATTCATCAAAGGCACTTTCATTGTACGAAGCAAAGGAGTGGGAAAGAGCCTGAAACATGCTCGAGAACTGCTCCACCCGGTTAGCTGTGACATCCCTGATTTTTTTTACATATTGCTGCTGTTCATTGGAATGCTCCCTTGTACCCGGAACATAGCGGGCAATGCTGTGTATTACCGCATGGGGCGTCAGCAAAAAGAGCCCAATTGCAATCGCAGATTCAATCAGCGTTTTGGCTATGGCAACATTCCCTTCCCCATAGAGGCCGATCAGCAGCGTTCCGATTAACAGCCCGATGCCCACACCGAACCGCTTTCCTTCCTTCAGCAAACCGCCCAGCAATCCTGAAAAGGCCAGGAGGCTCATCTGATAGAGGCTGCCTACATTTGCCAGACTTAGAATCAAGCCTGTTACCACACCAACAGTTGAACCAATGGCAGCTCCGCCCACAAACGCGAACATCAGTACCAAATATCTAGAAACAATATGTTCCACAGAATAATGATGGATTTCCCACCCGATGGTCCCGGTCATGACAGAAGCCAGCAAAATCATAAAACAGATAATTTCCTCGTTCTTTAAGGATTGAGGGATCCTTTTTAAATTCAATAAAGGAATGCTTTGTAAAAAGATCAAGGTCAGCACAAGGGAAAGACCCGCCTCTACTGCACCCATCATATATTCACTGATCTGGGGAGGCCCAGAAGTAAAGAAGACGGTTCCGATCCTGGCCGTAAAACTGCTCAGGAATACAACAGCGGGCGCCCATCTCATGCGGTTCTTTGTAAACATGTCGGCCGTTTTCTGATAGACTGCATACACCACAACACCCGCCAATATGTAAAATGCATTCATGGGGACATGAGACAATGCGCCGGCTACGAGCGCCAATATAGCAAATCCAGTTCGCTCCTTGCGCAAAACAAATACAGAAGCGATCAATGGCAGAGCAAAAGGAGTGATTTCTGATAATATCATGGCTCGTCCAAGTAAGAAGCCGATCGCAAACAACAACAGTCTCCAATTCAACAGTACGCCTTCCAGCTTGCTCATGAAGCGCTTGCTAATACCGTTTGACACACTTTGTGTTTTCTCCAGCCAAACCATCGCCCGCATGGGTTCCATTACATTCCTGTCCGCCTTTTGATACATCCTCCACACCACCCGTTTAGTTTTGTGTGTCCCATTATAACCACAGGGTATTCACATTTTTTGTCAAACGGTTAGAGCATCCCCCAAAAACTTCTCGACGAACAAATACAAAAATCATGTATTTGCATTGAACAAATACAAAAAACCATATTTGCTTTCTACAAATACAAAAAACCCTGCATTTTCAGAGAAGTGCTTCTTCTCAAAATGCAGGGTGTATCATTCTATGTATTAGTTCTTTTTCTTTGAAAAAGAATTTGGTATTTTTATTACATAAAAAAACTTGGTGACCCGTACGGGATTCGAACCCGTGTTACCGCCGTGAAAGGGCGGTGTCTTAACCGCTTGACCAACGGGCCAGCTTGTGCTTTTTGGTAGAAAAAATGGTAGCGGCGGAGGGGATCGAACCCCCGACCTCACGGGTATGAACCGTACGCTCTAGCCAGCTGAGCTACACCGCCATGTTAAAGACACAAGTAGTATATTACAAGAAGGAGCCCCCCTTGTCAACGCTTTTAAAAAAGAATTAAATAAAAAGTTGAAACGGCACAGTTTTTGGCACAGGATTTCTTCAAGGTTTTTAAAAGGTTCTCTAATGGTGAGGCTTTAAAATCATCGTTGACCCGTTGACTGTAATGCAAGGTGCGAGAGATGCGGGTAAAAGCGAGCATCCTGAAACGGAAATCAACAACTCACAATGCTACAAAGGTTAGCGCAAAAAGAAAAGGCCTCTCTTTTTCAAGAGAAGCCTTGGATATATAATATAAGGTCGTGAAGCTTGAGCATTCAAATCAGCAGCTTGCTATCCTCGGCGCGCTCCGCGTCCGCCGCGTTTTGACTCAGTTTGGCGTTTTAATGTTGCCAGACGGTCTTCACTGTCTTTTAAGAATTTACTCATTTTATCTTCAAATGTTACAGCCGTGTTAAAACCACCATTGCCGCGAGGTGAACCTTTGCGCTGTTTATTGAATCCGCCTTTTGACGGTCCAAACCCACCGCTTTTCGGTGCGCCATAGTTTCCTTTGTTCGCTCCGTAGTTGCTTCTCGTCGGTGCCGGGTTATCCTTTGCTTTTTTAATGGATAAGCCGATTTTGCCATCTTTTTCGATATTCATGACTTTAACTTCGACTTCATCTCCGACTTTTAAGTGGTCATTGATGTCTTTAACATAATTGTCTGCAACTTCACTAATGTGCACAAGTCCGGTAGTTCCTCCTGGCAGCTCGACAAAAGCTCCAAAATGAGTAATCCCTGTAACCTTACCTTGCAACTTGCTGCCTACTTCAATTGACATGAAGAAAATGCTCCTCCTTAGGTATTCATAAGTTTACTTTATTATACATTATACATGTGTAAAATTCGGGATGTCAATCCGACGAAGATCCGTGTGTTTTAAACACGATCTCCCCCTTCTTGGACATGAATAAATCACGCCGCGCGATTTCCCCGATATAATCAACGTCTTTTAGTTTATGCGCTTCCTCTTTCAGTTGTGCCTTCTTTTCCTTAGTTTGCGCTAACTTGGACTTCATCTGCTTTTCCTGCTTCCCTTTCTCGGAAAGGGTAGACATTTGTGATGTGATGGTTGAAAGCATGGCAAACGCAAGAACTGAAAAAATGACCAGGAAAGCCGCCAGCCTGCGGTATAAACCACGTTTCCTCTTTGCGTCAATCTTTTGCTGGAGATGATGTTCCTTCACGTAGCCCGTATTTAATTCAGTGATGTTCTCTTTACTAAACTGGACCATGTACAACCTCCTATTTCTCCTTCTTGCGGAACCAATTTTTGACTGTATTCTTCAGAGAAATAAGAATCCCTGCTTTTTTTAGCCATTTACCTTTTAAATTATACCATGTTTGCTTGGGAATGAAACGTAAAATCAGGCTAAATAACCATTTTACCGGTAAAAAAATGATTTTAAGAACAACCCGGACGAGGGCCCAGACCCACCGTACAGCCAATAGAACCAGCGCAAAAATGATCGAGATGACCCATTTTACGGGATGAACGATAAGAGCAAAGAGCAGCCGCACAATAAAACGATACAAATTGCTTATTAACGTGATCAGCACTTCCAGTGCCTTTTTGTAGCTTGTCTGAAAAAGGGCCTTGTACATACTAAAACCGCACAGAAGGGCAATAAAAATATACAAACGGAGATTGGCATGGTTTACATGAAGCAGCACATAAAAAACGATCAGGGCCTGCAGCAGCCAAAAGATGGTGTCATTGATGAAATGCAGCCAGTACCATTTCCTGCGTTCATGGACGAAGCGGCCATAGGTATCAATGGCCATTCCGATCCAAATTCCCGCGGCTGCCATGGCCAGCATGGTTTGAAACTGTACAGAAAGAGTCATTTGAAGAGCTTGCCAAAGAATCCTTTAGTTTTTTCTCCGCTCTGCTGGTCCAGGTAAACCAGATCGAACACTTTTCCTTCAATGGACACCATGCCGGACTCCACATCCAGGTTTTTCATTTTCAAGTTTGTACCCCGAATAGCCAGAAACCCCATTGTTGTCTCGAGAAGAAATTCTTCGTTATCAAAGCTCTCCACCTGTTTCACACCGGTGATCTCCAGCTTTTTCCGTCCTACCATCTTCACATCATGATCCGGGTTCGTGTTTTTATTTAATGAGCCATAATCATAGTGTTGGTCCATTTTAATCCCCCTCTTTCGCTATATGTTTATGAAAAGGGGGACAACTTTAGAACAGACCACATTTTATGAATCAAAAACCTGCCCAATAAAAAAGAAGAGCCTAAAATTTAGGCCCTTCTTCCGTTGATTGAAGTGATTCTTCATTGATGATGGTATACATCCCGGCAGCATCCTCTTTTTTCGTGAACTCTTTCAGCTCATCCACACGGACTGTGACAAGCTTCTGGCCAAAGCGGATCTTGAGTTCATCCCCGGCCTTCAGAACCGAAGAGGACTTTGCCTGTTTGCCGTTAACGGCAATTCGCCCTTGATCAGAAATTTCTTTTGCCACCGTCCTGCGTTTAATCAGTCGGGAGACTTTAAGAAATTTATCCAGACGCATTTACTTTACAGCTTCCTTCAGTTTATTTCCCGGACGGAAAGCAGGAACCGTTGACGCAGGGATGCTGATCTCTTCCCCGGTCTGAGGATTGCGTCCTGTACGGCTTGAACGCTCTCTCGTTTCGAACGTTCCGAATCCAACAAATTGTACTTTATCTCCGCTCTTAAGCGCTTCTGTAATCTCATCAACAAGTCCACTTACAACCACTTCAACGTCTTTCTTTGTTAAACCTGATTTTTCAGCAATATTGGTAACCAGTTCATTTCTGTTCATTTTAATAGCCTCCTTAGCATTCTTTCAAAAGATTCGGATAAAGTCCAGAAAACTTAAGGGTTCCGCTTGCTCTGAACAATATTCTCTAAGAAAAAAGGGATTCCTTCCGGGTTTTATAAATTTTCTTTCGCTTGATCCCAGAGTTTATCCATCTTTTCCAGCGTTGTGTCCTGAGGGGTTAGCCCTTCCTTCGCAAGCTCCGTTTCAATGTACCGGAACCGCTGGTAGAATTTTTGATTTGTTAAGGACAGGGCCTCTTCTGGATGAATGCCATAAAAACGGCCAAGATTGACCATGGTAAACAGCATGTCCCCAAATTCTTTTTTGCGTTCCTCATCGGACTGGGCAGTTTTCCATTCGTCAAATTCTTCCCTTAGCTTGTCTATGACCGGTGTAATCTCATCCCAGTCAAAGCCCGCTTTCGCTGCCTTTTTTTGATAATCATAGGCTTTATGAAGGGCAGGTAGTCCTTTGGCCACGCCATCCAAAAGAGAGGTCCGGTGGGCGTTGCCTTTTTCGGCCGACTTGATTTCCTCCCAATTTTTCAGCACTTGATCCTCTGTCTCTGCTTCAACATCCCCAAAAACATGGGGATGACGCCGGATCATTTTCTCAGCCAGGACGGAAATCACATCATCAATGGAAAAATAGCCCTCATCTTCTCCGATTTGGGCGTGCAGCAGCACCTGAAGCAGCACATCTCCCAACTCTTCCACCAGATGCTCATCGTCTTCTTCGTCGATGGCTTCAATGACTTCGTACGCTTCTTCTATTAAATAGCGTTTAAGGGATTCATGTGTCTGCTTTTTATCCCATGGGCAGCCGTCGGGCCCACGCAATGTGGCAATAACGCCCCGCAAATGTTCAAAATCCTTGAACAGCATGATGTCATCCCGAACAGGCGGAACATAAACCGCTGTCAGATTATTGAGTTCCACCGAACGGTCCAATTCGTGCAGCGGAACATAGTGAACGGACTCGCTGGTACTTCCCGCAGCCGTTACGACCACAACTTCAAAATCGTCTGGGTACTTATCCATCAGCGTAAGTTTTACATCGGACGCAATAAACCCGTCATACACCTGAACAATAATAAGATGGTTGCGAACCTGGATCTGCTCTTTCTTCAAACTAGTTCCATCGAGTATTTGGCACCCTTCGATTGGATCGATTTTCAGAGCCGTGTACATTTCATCCAGAAAGCTTTTTCCTCCGGCGACTTTCACCTGGATTTCCTTGCCCTCTGCTTCTTTTAGCAGGATTTGAACGGTCTGCTCGGCAACAAGCGGGTGCCCCGGCACTGCATAGACGATGTCGTCTTCAAGTGCTTTTTCAAAAAGGACAGAGGTAATCTCCCGGTAAACCGCTTCAAAACCATCATGCTTTTCATAGATATCATCAAAAAACGTCATGTGGATTTCTTCTTTTTGAAGCTCCTCTACTGCCGGATGATCTTTTGTGCGGACATACAAATGATCCGTCTTCTGCAGCAGACGGTACACTCCCAGGGTGAGCTGATCAAGATCCCCTGCTCCTAAACCAACGATCGTAATCGTACGAGACACGTTTAACTCCTTCTTTCTTTCCAGCGGCTCAATATATGCCGGATTTTTTGTAATTTTGGAATACGCATAAGGTCATCGGCTCTAAACACCTTGGCCAGCAGCAATGCGGCCAACAGCACGATTCCCCCGCCTGCACTGGCACCCAGGGAAATCACGGCGCTCGCTGTACGGGTCTCGGGCAGCGCTGCAGCTAGTCCTGATTTGATAAGCCAGGCGGACAATGCCATAAGGGCGACTGCACTTCCAATGCGCATGCCGTAAAACTTTTCCGCTGCGGCAAACCCGGTCCTTTTTTCAAGAAAAACAAGATTTATGCCTGCTGCTAAAAAGGAAGCAAGAACGGTAGCTGCACTTGCTCCTAGCTCGTGAAAAGATGACATTAGAACCGCGTTTCCCGCAATTTTAAGTAGAAACGCCAACAAGACACTGATGACAGGGTATATGGTCGATCCAAGCCCCTGGAGCAAACCGGTTGAGGTCAAGAACAGGGAAACCGGCAAAATCGATAGGCCGAGCACGGCGATTTCCAGAGATCCTTCTTTATTTTCAAACAGCATCGTATTGACCGGCTCAATAATCACGGCAAGGCCGGCAGCAGCAGCCAGTCCAATAATAAAAACAACCTTGATCGACAGGCCGCAGATTTTGCGTACACTCGGAGCATCTCCACGCCTTTTTGCTGCCGCCACCGCCGGAACAGCGGCGAGGGAAAGCGACGTTGCGATCACCGTTCCAAGCTGAAGAAGCGGCTGTGCTCTGTCAAATATCCCTTTGATTTTCCGCGCACTCTCTAAAGCGATACCGCTTTTACTGAGGAAATTGACAAAGGTAAACGCATCTGCGAGCTGAAACAGCAGCAGAATCATGGAGCAAAGGGACAGCAGCAATCCTGCAGACAGCAGTTGAACACTGCCTTTTCCTGGCGTGATGAAGCGAGGGCGCATCCATCTTCGTTCCTTTTGCTCTCTACTGAAAAAGAGGAATAAGACGAGCAGTCCCGCCAGTGCCCCCACAACCGAGCCTGAGGTCGCAGCCGCACCTGCTGTATAAACACTGTATCCCTGTGACATGAAGTAATAGGAAAACCCAATAATGCACAAAACACGGATCGACTGCTCAACCACCTGGGAGTAGGCAGTCGGCTTCATCTGTTCCGCTCCCTGAAAAATCCCTCTGAACACGGCGACAAAAGGCACAAGCAAGTAAATAAAGGATGCAGCTTGAATCGGCAGCTGCAAACGGGCATCACCCATCCAGCTGGCAATGTGAGCCGAACCGAAGAAAAGCAAAACAAACAAAAGGATGCCCGCAGCGAAAAACGCAGTAAACGCCTCCTGAACCCTCTTTTTTCGATGGGTAGCCATCTCTCCCGATTCAGACAATATACGGGAAAGCGCGACCGGGAAACCGGCCAATGCAAAGGTTGAAGCTATTCCGTAAAAAGGGTACACCTGCTGAAACACATAAAACCCGGTATCCCCCGTTATATTCTGATAAGGAATGCGATAAACCACACTCAATATTTTTACAATAACCATGGCAAGCGCCAGCACAACCGCACCCTGCCATATCCGTTTCGATTGATCGTCCATACCTTCTCCTAACAAAAAACAACATAACGTACAACGTATTATAGCATGGAAAAGCTGAGGCCGCTGTTCAGAGACGACAGGCATTGGAGGACTTCTGCATAAAACGCTTTTTGTTTTCTGCAGGAGGCCGAAATGATCGAGTCCAACAGGGACGAAAAAAAGAAGGAGCCGAGGCACCCTTCTTTTAATGTTCCATTTGCCGGGCAAGAAAGCCGGCTGCTGTTTCTGCAAGCTTTTGCTCTAGCTCTGTCATTTTTTTGCCTTCTTTGGAGAGAAGGGTGACGACACCAATAGGGTCGCCGCTGGCTACGATGGGAGCAATAACATAAGATGAAGACTCTGTATTTCCATCAACCATTTCCACGGTCGTGCTGTTTGCCTCAAGCACCGACTTACGGTCGTTCATGGAAGCCTCTACGACTTTTCCGATTCCTTTGTTCAAGTAATCTTTCTTGGATCCTCCTGCCACAGCAATATAAGAGTCGCGATCGGCGATAAGAACGATATGTCCGGAGCTTTCAGCCAGGGATTCTGCATATTCTTTCGCAAAATCGCCAAGCTCATTAATCGGCGAATACTTCTTCAGTATAACTTCCCCATCCCGGTCCACAAAAATCTCAAGAGGATCGCCTTCTCTGATACGAAGCGTGCGGCGAATCTCTTTTGGAATAACAACCCGGCCAAGGTCATCAATACGGCGTACAATGCCTGTTGCTTTCATTGAATAGTGCCCTCGCTTTCATGAGATGTAATCACTGGATGTATTGCATAAATGAAACCTTCTTTTGAAGATTGTTCCATTCTCTGCTGTTATTATTTGTTACCTTGCGAGTTCTATTCATGAAATGCACTTTAGTTTTTTAGCCGGGGTCTCGTTTATGATCTTGCCTTCGCTTTATCTTTTTTTGCGCTTTTTAATTTTTTCAATACTTTCTCCATTGCCTGAAGCAGTTCCTTGTCGGAAATACGTTTTTTGTTAAATACGATCTTGAGCTTTTCTTTTTCCACACCCAGGTTAATGAAGCGGCCGATTTTATTGACGATTTCAAACAGCTTGGCTCCATCTACTTTTTCTGTTGCTTCCTCTGAAAGGAGAATCGTTACCGTATCGCCCTTTTGTTCGATGCTTTCCGCTTTCTCGCGCTTGGCGAGCTCTTTGATGCGTGCAATGAAAAGCAGGCATTCCACTTCTACCGGATAATCGCCAAAACGGTCGATCAGGCTGTCATGCAGCTCATCTACATCCTGCAGGGAGCTGGCCGCTTTAAATTGCTTATACATATCAATCTTTTGCTTGCTGTCTTCAATATAGGAAGCAGGAATGTAAGCGTCCACTTCCACATTAATATCAATAACGGGCGCCGCTGCCTTCGGTGTACCGCCTTTTCGTTCTTCAATGGCTTCCTGCAGCATTTGGGAATAAAGATCGAATCCGACAGAATCAATAAATCCGTGCTGCTGTGCTCCAAGCAGGTTACCTGCTCCGCGGATGGTTAAATCCCTCATGGCGATTTTGAATCCGGAACCGAGTTCGGTAAATTCCTTAATTGCCTGAAGTCTTTTTTCTGCTACCTCGGTCAGCACTTTATCCCGCTGATACGTGAAATAGGAGTAAGCGACACGATTGGAACGGCCGACACGTCCTCTTAACTGGTACAGCTGGGAAAGTCCCATTTTATCCGCATCATAAACAATCAATGTGTTCACGTTTGGAATGTCCACACCGGTTTCAATGATGGTCGTTGACACCAGAACATCTGTGTTACCTTCAAGGAAATCAAGCATAACGGATTCCAGTTCGTTTTCCGACATTTGGCCATGGGCGACACCGACTTTAACATCCGGTATGAGAGACGAAATCTGCTCGGCCATCCGGTCAATGGAATCGACACGATTATATAAAAAGTAAACCTGTCCTCCGCGCCCAAGCTCACGTTCAATCGCCTCTCTGACAAGCGACGCATTATATTCCACCACATACGTCTGAACCGGGAAACGGTTTTCCGGCGGAGTTTCAATAACCGACAGATCTCTGACGCCCAGCATCGACATGTGGAGGGTTCTCGGGATTGGCGTCGCCGTTAACGTTAATACGTCAACATTGGCTTTTAGCCGTTTAATTTTTTCCTTGTGGGTCACACCAAACCGCTGCTCTTCATCAATGATAAGAAGACCAAGGTCATGGTATTGGACATCCTTGGAAAGAAGGCGGTGTGTACCGATGACAATATCGACCGTCCCGTTCTTCAATCCTTTTGTCACTTCCGTTTGTTCTTTTTTTGAGCGGAACCGGCTGAGTGATCCGATCGTTATTGGGAATTCGGCAAACCGCTCGCGGAAGGTTTCATAGTGCTGCTGCGCCAGGATGGTCGTCGGTACCAAAAAGGCCACCTGTTTGCCGTCCATAACCGCTTTAAATGCAGCACGGATTGCAACCTCAGTTTTTCCATAGCCCACGTCTCCGCACAGTAGGCGGTCCATCGGCCGGGTCCGTTCCATATCCGTTTTGATTTCGTTGATGGCCCGGATCTGGTCGTCTGTTTCCTGGTACGGGAATGAGGACTCAAATTCCTGCTGTTCGGCCCCGTCTTTTCCGAAGGCATAGCCGACACTTGCTTCCCGTTCCGCATAAAGCTTGATCAAGTCATCGGCAATATCCTGCACCGAGGACTTAACTTTGTTCTTAACCTTCTTCCAATCGCTGCCGCCCAGTGCGTAAATTTTCGGTTCCTTCGCTTCGGAACCGACAAATTTCTGTACCTGGTCGATTTGCTCAACCGGCACGTAAAGTTTATCGTTGCCCGCGTACCGGATATGCAGGTAATCTTTGTGAACACCTTTGATCTCCAGGGTTTCAATCCCCAGATATTTTCCGATCCCGTGGTTCACGTGGACAACATAATCTCCGACCTTAAGCTCGGAATAGCTCTTGATCCGCTCGGCATTGGACATTTTCTGAGAGCGGACGGGACGCCTGGCTTTCTTTGTGAAAACTTCCTCTTCCGTAATCACCGCTAGCTTTTGCTTTGGTGATTCGAAGCCGCTGGAGAGGTCTCCAATCAGAATTTGGTTCACTTTTGGCTTCAATGCTTTGTCGCTTGAAATCAGACTTGCATCCATATCGTAATCCGCAAGCACCCGTTCCAGACGCTTTGCCCGTTCTTCACTCGCCGCAAGAAAGACAATCGTATAGTTCGTTTTTTTCCATCGTTCCAGCTCACCCTTCAGTACATTAAGCTGTCCATGGAAATTTTGCATGCTTTTACTTTCCACATTCAAGATGTTTTGCGGATTCGTATGTGGAACATGGCGCAGGAAAAGAGAAAGGTAGATTTTTTGATAAGGCGTATGCTGAAGAATTTCGCGGTCTTGAGACAGGTAGATATCTGTAAGAATCTCACCTTGCATCAGCATGGAAGTATGCCATTCGGCTTCTTCTTTTTCAAGCTGGTTGGACATTTCCTCCACACGGCTCACTTCATCCATGACAATGATGCTGTCATCCGGTACATAATCCAACAGACAGGCCGGCTCATCATAAAACAGGGAAATATATTTATACATCCCCTGAAACCGCTGCCTTTCCTTGAATTGTCCCATTTCGTAGTTCATGTGCTCGACAAGGGATTCTTTCACCTGCTTGTCTTTTACCTTTTTCAGCGTGGATGCGAGGCCCGCTTCCATCTTGTTAACGACCCCATCAAATTGTTCATCATAAAGCAGGATTTCCTGTGCTGGCCCGATGATGATTTTTTCTGCTTTTTCATCCGATCGCTGTGTATCTGCTTCGAAATAGCGGATGGAATCGATCTCTGTATCAAAGAGCTCAATCCGGATTGGCATCCTTTCGGTTAATGAATAAATATCGAGAATGCCGCCCCGCATGCTGAATTCTCCCGGGGCCGATACCATGCTTACCCGCTCATAGCCGATGGCTACCAATGTATTTAAAACGTGTTCAACGTCTATGTCCATTCCTGTTTCAAAATGCAGCTGGGACGCTTTCCAAACCTCTTTTGGCGGCAAAAAACGCCGTACTCCGGCGATCGGGGCAACCACCACGCCCTTGTCACGGGAGGTTAAAAAGTTCAATACTTCCAGGCGCTGTGCCTTTAATTCCGGACTCGCAATGGCTATTTCCGAAGAAATAAGGTCATTGACGGGATATAGAAGAACCTCTTCTTCAGGAAGAAGACTGCAAAGGTCCTCATACAGCTTTTGAGCCTGGTACAAATTGTGGGTAATCACAAATTGAGTTTTGCCGGTCTCTTCATACAAAGAGGCAATCAGCAGTGTTCTTGCTGATCCGGACAGTCCCGCCACAAGCTGTTCCTTCAAATTCTCGTTCAGGCCGGTCAATACCGCCTGAAAATCATCGCCCTGGCGATAATGCTGCTTCAATCCTAACATGTAAACCTCCCCCCTGACGAAATACTATTCTCCGTATTCCTCAGTACTATGTTGTATATGCTTCTTCTTCGTATTTCTTGCTTTTTTCCCCGTTTACACGCCAAGTATTCTCATACGCCCTGTAAATAGAAAAAGGCCTTGGCTTGCTGCCAAAGCGTCTTTCTTATTGAATTAAAGAATGGAGCGCATAATAATCCGGGTTTCTTTCGAGCGCTTCATGACAATCCTCGCAAATGGTTTTGACGTGAATTTCACCTTGCTTGTCATACTCGATCATCGTCTGCCTTTCTTCCGCGGACAGCTCATGAAAACCAAGCATCTCAGACGTCAGACCGTTTTGATCCAAACGCCCGACGTGCTTTCCGCAATGGCGGCACTGATAATGAATAGCCACTTTTTTCCATCCCCCTTATCCGGTTCACTAGCATAGGATATGTTACTACCATTATGAACGGAACAAGGGGTTTCTATTCAGCCGTTGTACTTATTCATGACACGTGTAAATGGCATGGAAAGAAAGGCTTCGCAGGCGTCAGCAGAACGTTCCACTGTCTTCTCGACAAAAGGAACATCTTCCTTCGAAAAAGGGCTCAGTACATAGTCGGGAACAGGCTGGGCGTTTTTCGGACGGCCGATGCCGAACCTGACTCTGTTATACTCCTGTGTACCAATATGGGCGATGATGGATTTCATTCCGTTATGCCCTCCGGCGCTTCCTTTTTCCCTTAACCTTAGTTTCCCTGCCGGAGTATCCAGATCGTCGTAAATCACAACCATGTCTTCGACCGACAGTTTAAAATAATCCATAAAGGGACGAACGCATTCACCCGATAAATTCATATATGTTAAAGGCTTCAACAAATAAACCTTTTCTCCGTTTATAACGCCCGTTCCATAAATACCTCTAAATTTTGATTGGTTTAACGGAATATTGAAACGCCGTGACAGTTCGTCAATTACCCAAAACCCGACATTGTGGCGGGTTTTTTCATATTCTCGGCCCGGGTTGCCGAGACCTACAAACCATTTCACCATGAAATCCTCACTTTCTGAAAGAAAAGCCCTTTTTGCTACTTTTATTATACACGAAACTCTCTCACTCATTAATTAAGACGCCTGTTATCATAAACAAACGGTGCAGCCTGTAAGCTGCACCGTTCGAGTAGATTTGAGGCTATCTTATTTCTTTGTTTCGCCGCCGTTGTCTTTGTCCTCTTCATCGACGGCTTTGCCTTCTGCATCTCCGCCTGCATCCGCTTCAGCTTCTTCCGCATCTTCTGCGTCTTCATCTTCGGTCTCAGCAACGGTCGGAGGTGTTACGGTAAGAACCACTTCTTCCACATCATCTATAATTTCGTAGGCGGATGAGGCTGGAAGATCTTTCACGAGGAAGGAATCCCCGATGTTAAGATTTTCAGCATTGACTTCGATGTGATCCGGGAAGTCATTCGGCTTGGCTTTAACCGTTACCGTATGAAGGATACGCTGAAGAACGCCGCCTTCTTTTACTCCCGGTGATTCACCTGTAACCGTAAGAGGCACATCGGATTCGATTTCCTTCTTAAGGTCAACCACGATGAAGTCAACGTGTGTCACTTCATTTTTCAAATGGTCCCGCTGAATCTCCTGAACCATAACGGACTGTTTTTTACCATCGGTATTAAGGGAGATTACTCCGTTCAGTCCCTGGTCTTTTAACACTTTTATAAACTCGGTCTCAGTAACCGCTACTGACTGAGGTTCTGTGCCGCTTCCATACACTACTGCAGGCACATTTCCTTTTTGCCTTAGTTGAGTGATATAAGAACGCTTTGTGGTATTTCGTTGATTGGCTTTGAGTTCTGTTGCCATATTATTTCACCCTTCCTAAATATAAGTCTCTATAAGAATTACCCTATTTATCGAAGTTTAAAACAAGCAAGCAAAAAACCTTGACCTAAAGATTACCTGGCCTTAATCAAACAATTTGGAAACGGAAAGCTGCTCATGCACACGGATAATTGCTTCACCAAGCAATGGCGCCACAGAAAGCTGTGTCACTTTGTCTGTGCGTTTTTCTTCCGGCAATACGATCGTGTTGGTAACTACAAGCTCTTTGATGCGTGAGTTTTGAATACGCTCAATGGCCGGACCAGAGAGCACCGGGTGGGTACAGCAGGCATATACTTCCTTCGCCCCATTTTCCACAAGTGCATTTGCTGCAAGCGTGATCGTTCCGGCGGTATCAATAATGTCATCAATCAAAATGGCTGTTTTGCCTTCAATATTACCAACAATATTCATGACCTCTACCACATTCGGGCGCGGACGGCGCTTATCAATAATGGCGATCGGAGCTTTCAGGCGGTCTGCCATTTTACGGGCACGTGTCACACCACCGTGGTCCGGTGAAACGACAACAATATCTTCAAGTTTTTTATCTTCAAAATAATTGGCAAGAATCGGAACACCAAGAAGCTGGTCCACCGGGATATCGAAAAAGCCTTGAATTTGGGTAGCATGAAGATCGATCGTAATCAATCTTGTTGCGCCAGCGGTTTCAAGAAGGTTTGCTACTAGTTTTGCTGTAATGGGTTCACGGGCGCGCGCTTTACGATCCTGACGTGCATATCCGTAGTACGGAATAACCACATTGATCGTTTTCGCTGAAGCACGCTTGAGTGCATCAATCATGATAAGAAGTTCCATCAGATGCTCGTTCACCGGGTCGCTTGTCGATTGAATAATATAAACCTCACTGCCACGGATGCTTTCTTCAATATTAATTTGAACTTCGCCATCACTGAAGGTAGTGACGGAGCTTTTTCCAAGATCAATACCGATATGCTTTGCAATTTCCTGGGCGAGTTCGATATTGGAATTTAACGTAAAAACCTTTAACGTAGAATCAACATAACTAGTAGCCATTAACACCTATTCCTTCCGTTTTTAACTGCTTGCTCAATTATTTTGAAAGCATTACGCTTTATTGTTGTTTCTGGATTTGGAAACATAATTTTCTTTGTTCGTCTGACGGCTTCTGGCAATTGAAAGTGCCTCCGCGGGAACATCTTCCGTAATGGTAGATCCAGCGGCTACATACGCATTTTTCCCCACTGTCACAGGAGCAATCAAATTGGAATTGCAGCCAATGAATGCGCCGTCTTCCACTTTGGTGAGGTGTTTGTTTACCCCATCATAGTTTACCATAATTGTGCCGCAGCCGAGGTTAACATCTCTGCCAATTTCTGCATCTCCCACATAGGTAAGGTGGGATGCCTTGCTGCCTTGAGCCATTACTGATTTTTTCACTTCCACAAAGTTCCCGATTTTCACTTGATCTTCAATGGAAGATGCCGGACGCACATGGGCAAATGGCCCGATATTGACTTCATTCCCCACTTCACTGTCATGGACCACTGATTGCTTGATGGTGTTGCCATTTCCAATCGTGCTGTCCTTGATCTCGCTGTTTGGGCCAATGATGTTGTTATCGCCAATTCGCGAGGTTCCGGTAATCATGGTGCCTGGATAAATAACGGTATCCCTGCCAATGACAGCATCTGCAGAAATATAGGTCTGATCCGGGTCCACGAGTGTGACACCATTTCTCATGTGGTTTTCATTAATTCGTTTTTTCATCGTTTTCTCTGCTTGCGAAAGTGCGACACGGTCATTAACACCAAGCGTTTCATCAAACGAAGGTGTTTGGTAAGCCGCTACGGTTTCACCCTGCTTCTGAATGATTTCAATGACATCCGGAAGGTAGTATTCGCCTTGGGAATTATCATTGTTGACAGAAGAAAGAGCCTCAAATAAGGACTTGTTATCGAAGCAGTAGGTTCCAGTATTGATTTCTTGCACCAATTTCTCTTCGTCTGTTGCGTCTTTGTGCTCAACGATCCGCTCAACCGTCCCGCTTGCATTGCGAAGCACCCGGCCGTAGCCTGCAGGATCTTCCGCTTTTGCAGTCAAAATGCTGACTTTTGCTCCGGCAGCCTGGTGTTCATCAATCAGTTTTTGCATGGTCTGTGCAGTAATCAGAGGCGTGTCTCCGCATACCACGAGCGTAATGCCTTCCTCGTTGGACAACGTTTCTTCCGCTTGCATTACAGCATGTGCCGTTCCAAGCTGCTCTTCCTGAAGAACATACGCTGAAGCGTCTCCTAGCTGGTCTTTTACTTTTTCAGCTCCGTGGCCTACCACTGTTACGATCTTCTTCATGTCTAGCTGAGAGATCTGATCGACCACATGTTGTACCATCGGTTTGCCACAGACAGGATGTAGTACTTTATATAGACTGGATTTCATTCTTGTTCCTTGACCTGCAGCTAACACTACTGCATAGCGATTACTCATAAATGACCTCCACTAGTATTTACTATTATTCTGGTAATATTCCATTACGAATATATCTTATAATCAAAGCCATTTCAAGGAATGTGAAGAAGTTGTCAAGGGATTGTTAAAAAGCGGAAGCGCCTTGCTCAAAAGCGACAGACGTTGGAGTTTTCGAACACAATACGTTCTTCTGTATTTTGTGAGAAAGCGAAACGGCAGAGCTTTTAGGCGCCGGAGCTGGATTCGTTAAAAAGCGGACAGCGGCCGTTTAAAGCCGATAGACGTTGGAGGACTCACACATCAACACGTTCTTTGTGTTGTGTTGGGAGTGCGAAACGGCAGAGGCTTTGGTCGCTGGAGCTGGATTCGTTAAAAAGCGGAAGCGCCTTGCTCAAAAACGGAAGGCAGCTGGCACAGTCTGGAAGGCAGACGGCAAAAAGGGCGTAAAGAACACTAAAAAAAAGAACCCCCATTTTGGTAAGGAGTTCTTTTAATCATTAATTATCAGGATGCTCCTGCTTCTTCAAAAGCAGATTCCATTTCACCCATTCTGTGATACTCCGTCAATACCGCGTTTTGAATCTTCTCGCGTGTACTCGACGTGATTGGGTGAGCAATATCTCTAAATTCCCCATCCGGGGTTCTTTTGCTAGGCATAGCAACAAACATTCCGTTGTTTCCATCAATCACACGTATATCATGAATAACAAACTCATGATCGATTGTAATTGAAGCAATCGCTTTCATTCGGCCCTCAGTGTTCACCCTTCTTAGTCGTACATCAGTCACTTCCATTCCAAACACCACCTTTTTCCATAAATAAGAACGTATAACAACATTTCTTCATTTCCTTGCAAAATCCTTCTATTAATATGAAAATTTTTAAAAAATTTTGTGAAATAAAAAACAGCACCTTTTCAAATGAAAAGGTGCTATTTTCCTATCTTCTAGATCATCTTTTTTAGGACCTGACGAGTGCAATGACTTCGATTTCAATTTGAACGTCCTTTGGCAGGCGTGCCACTTCCACGCAAGAGCGGGCAGGTTTATGGTCCGAGAAATATTCTCCGTAGATTTCGTTGATTTTACCGAAGTCATCCATATTTTTAATAAAGACGGTCGTTTTCACAACCTGGTCAAAGGAAGAGCCTGCTGCATCCAGCACAGCAGCCAAATTTTTGAATACCTGGTGAGTTTGGACTTCAATACCTCCCTCAACGATTTCCCCCTCTGCGGTCAATGGAATTTGTCCCGAACTGTAGAAAAGATTGTTCACAACCATTCCCTGTACATATGGACCAATGGCTGCTGGTGCTTTTTCAGTCTGTACCTTATTCATTGTTCGTTCGTCTCCTTTTGGTTGAAATAGTTCCCTTCTTCGACCTCTATTCGCTGTTCTTTTTCATTAACACTTGCCAGTCTGGTGAGTGACACATAATCGTCCACCAGTCGTTCTGCCCCATCCTGTGCTTCCACAAGCACGCCAATTCCCGCGACTTCAGCCTGAAACTCTTTGATCAGACTAATCATGCCACGAATCGTTCCGCCGGCTTTCATAAAATCATCAATGATCAGGACATTGGCGCCTTTTTGGATGCTTCTTCTCGCCAGTGCCATCGTCTGGATGCGCTTTGTGGAACCTGAAACATAATTGATGCTTACCGTGGAGCCCTCTGTAACCCTGCTGTTGCTTCTTACGATCACTACAGGAACATTAAGCTGCGAAGCCACTGCATAGGCGAGTGGAATTCCCTTGGTTGCCACGGTCATGACTGCATCAATCTTTTGGTGGGAAAAGACAGAGGAAAACAGGCGCCCCACTTGATTGACCAGGTTGGGATTACCAATGATATCTGTTAAATATAAATATCCTCCTGGCAACAGCCGTTCCGGATCCTCAAGCATATCAATGATTTCATGGATGATGCCTGACGCTTCTTCCTTTGAAATCGACGGAATGTATTTAACACCGCCTGCCGCACCGGCAACGGTAATGATTGAGCCGATTCCCTGGTATTCAAAGTTTTCCTTGATAATGGCCAGATCCTCACTGATGGATGATTTGGCAGATTGATACCGTTCTACAAAATAAGACAGTGGAATTAACTGATGCGGATGCTGCAATAAATAGGTGGTGAGATCAACCATTCTTCCGCTTCTTTTTAATTTCATCCTTTTCCTCCAAAAACCGAATATTTGAAGTTAATATACCATTTTCATACGGTTTTTATCAACAAAGAAATGGAAATCCTTAAAATTAAGCGGGAATTTGAATTTAAATGGTTGTTCTGATTCACTATTTTTCCCGAATGGAGTCCTTAAAGTCTTCCTGTCCTTCACCCAATAGACGTACAGCATATACTTCCGTACAAAATCCTCTCAGTCCGTTATAGACACGGTTCACACGGGATTCATGCTGAAACAGCCCAAATACGGTAGGGCCGCTGCCGCTCATCAGCACTCCGTCTGCGCCGAGCCGGTGCATCTGATCCTTAATTTGCTTTACTTCCGGATACAGTGGAAGAGTGACCGTTTCAAGAACATTCCCGAGCTCCTTGCAGATGGCCTCGTAATCATAGCCTTCGATCGCCTGAACCATTGCATCAATGTCGGGATGCTCGATATTTTGAACATTGAGCTTGCGGTAGACCTCAGCTGTGGAAACCCCGATTGGGGGCTTGGCGAGGAGCACCCAGCAAGGCGGCGGCGGTTTAATATGCTGAATATGCTCTCCTCTTCCGGTTGCAATGGCTGTGCCTCCATACACGCAAAAAGAAACATCAGAACCGATTTTCGCGCCGAGAACAGCCACTTCGTCAATCGTCAGTCCCAGATCCCAGAGTTCATTCAGGCCCTTCAGTGTTGCGGCGGCATCACTGCTTCCCCCTGCCAGTCCTGCGGCCACCGGAATATTTTTGGAAATATGTATTCCGACACCTTTCTTTACCCCAAACGTCTCTTTCAGCAGCATTGCCGCCTGATATGCTAAATTCCGCTGGTCAAGAGGCACAAATCCGCCTGTGGATTCGATCGTAATTTTATTTTCCTCAAGGAGGGTCAGTTCCACACGGTCCGCCAGATCCACTGTAGTCATAATCATCTTAACTTCATGGTACCCATCTTCCCGCTTACCGAGAACATCAAGAGACAAATTGATTTTTGCCGGAGCTTTGATGGATATCTTTTTATCATTCATAAAGATTCCCCTATATTATTAATATATAATTTGATACTATCACAAATCCGGAGCAGCCTCTATATGGAAAAGAGACTGCGGCAAAGGGTCTACAAAAAAACCGGAGCATGGCTCCGGCACTCGCGTATTTATTGCTGTCGGGACAGGTTCTGCTGTGCGATCTCAATTGCACGCTTCACCATATTGCCTGCATCCTTGGCCTTGATGCCGCCCCAGCCTTCCTGCTGGACCGTATCATAAAACCCAAGGTCTTTGGCAAGCTCCATCTTGAATTGCTCAGACATCATTCCACGTCTTCTGCTCATGATGCAAACCCCTCTCATATAAAAAATAAGCGATATGGATTAGTATTTTACGATTGGGGTATGGTTATGTATGAATAGGTGGCTGGAAAAAAAGCATAAAAAAAAAGCAGTAAGAATTCTTACTGCCCGCTAACCACCTGGGATTCTTCTAAGAAAGTAAGTTCAACGGTTTCCGTTAATACGTCAGCGTAGCTGTAAGAAACACGTTCAAAAGCGTTGGTGTCCTGATCCAGTTTAATAATAAATACGGCAGGGTATGTTTCTTCCAAGGTACCAAGTCGTTCAATCGTTTTGCGACGACCTCCGTTAGCTCTCAGAGAAAGTCTTTTACCCACGTTAGACTCCAAAATTCGTCTAATGTCCACTATTGTTTTACCCATATCGGCTCCACCTCACTTAGACAAATTGTAACATAAATCGCTACTTTTTGTCAAATTAAAACTAAAATTATAGCAATTTTGAAGTTCGGATGTCAATGAAAAATTATCCTTTTTTTCACTTTTATTATGTGGCCAAATGTAAAAATTATGTATGAGCACCAAAAAACTTTTAAAAAACACAAAAAAGCCTCCAGCGAGGAGCAGCATAAGTCAGGCCGCTCTTTGCAGGCTGGAAGCCTTTTTATTGCATATAGGTCTGTGATTTGATCGGCATGCCAGTCCGCAAGAAGCCTTTCGTTTCGACCCCGCCCAGACCTTCCCTTCCCGTAAGGGTGTTTCTCAGGACGTCCATCACATTCACATGATCCATAAATGACGTAAGACTGATCTTTGAAACAATATAGACCGGGTCCAGAGCATGAATATTAATTCGTGCGGGTGAACTTGCAAAATTGCTGCCGGCTTTGATCAACGATTCAAAATGGGACTGACAGGCACCGGCAAATATCATGAGATGGTCGAGTTGCGGGTATTTCCGGCGGATTTCCCTAACCGTCCGAACAAAGAACTTAGTATGGCGGTAGGCCTGCATATCCTCAATGGAGCCTTTGCTTTTCATATACGCATCATGTCCGGTAATGACAAGAATATCAGGACGGACCTCATCCACAAGGGCCGGAACTTTCTCCGGCATCTCCGTCTCTTTGATATGAATTCCGTACACCGGCACACCCAGCCGTTTATATAATTCCAGGCATTTGCTGAGGTAAAGAGGATCACCATCCACATGCAGCACTCGTCCGGGCAGTTCAAAATAAGATTGATCATATTCGTAACCGTTCGTCGAGAGATACTCCCTTTTTTGCCGGAGCAGATAATAATCCTGCCGGAACAGCTTGTAAGAAGACTCTTCCTTTGCCTGGCCCTCCTGACGCCTCTCATGCTGCTGCTGCTGCGACATGGTCACGAGATCAGCGACAGGAGCATCGGCCAAGAGACGCATTTCCTCTCCTGCCAGGTCAGCTACTGTTTTATCTTCATTAAAACCTACGATGCGGAACAACAAATCACAATTATAAGATGTTCTGCCAACCACTGCACCAATCTCAAGTTTCATCAAACTCCCCCTGTTTGGGAAAAAGTACAAATCCCAGTTACCATATTCTTATTAAAGATATGTAACCGGGATTCGAAACATGAGTCTCATTTTAAAAGAGGAGCCAACGCATCTGCGAGCTTGGCAAACTCCTGAATGGTCAGGGTCTCGCCCCTTCGTTTAGGGTCAATCTCAATGTGTCCGAACACCTTTTCGAGCTCTTCACGCTTCTCTTTTAGTGGAAGGTTATTGAGCAGATTGTTCCAAAGAGTTTTTCGTCGCTGTGCAAAGGAAGAACGAATGACTTCAAAGAGGAAATCTTCATCCTGCACCTGAACCGGAGGCTCCTTACGCAGCGTCAGACGGATCACAGCCGAGTCCACATTCGGTGCAGGCACAAAAACCGTTTTCGGCACCTTCAGGACGGTCTCAGCTTCCGCATAATACTGGACGGCGATGGACAGGGAGTTGTACTCTTTTGTCCCCGGTTTCGCCGCAAGCCTGTCCGCCACCTCCTTTTGAATCATGCAGACAATACCCCTGATGGGCAGCTTTTCGGTAAGCAATTTCATGATGATGGGCGTAGTCACATAATAAGGAAGGTTCGCCACCACCATAATATCCTCAATGCCGGAAAACTCTTCCTGAATCACTTTATTCACGTCAGCTTCCAGAATATCCGAATGAATGACTTTAACGTGAGGATAAGGTGCGAGTGTTTCTCTTAAAATAGGCAACAGCCGCTGGTCAATTTCAAACGCTACGACCTTTTGTGATTGACGGGCAATATGCTCGGTGAGCGAACCAATTCCAGGTCCGATTTCAATCGCTCCGGAATGTTCCGTCAGGTTTGCCTGAGCAACGATGTTATTCAATATATTGCGATCGATCAAGAAATTTTGACCGAGACTTTTTTTAAATGTAAAGCCATGCTTCTTCAAAATGGCTTTCATGCTTTGCGGATTCGAGATATCCTTCATTATTCCCGCTCCTCCTGTTGTATTTCAAGTATGGCATCAGCAAACTGCTCTTCCGTGATCTGAAACATCATCAATCGCTTGTGAAGCTGCTTGCCATTCATATAGCCAATCCTTAATCGCCTTCCCAGTTTTTCTCTTCTGGCCTTTGCCTTTGGTCCGCCGATCAGGCCGGCCGAAACAAGATCATTCCAGGTGATCCGTTCCACTTCTTCAATATATTCTTCCTTTACATTATCGAGCGCTTCCCTGATGGATTCCTTGGATGCATGCTCCACACCGAGCCCTCTTTTATTCTTTGCGATGGCCTCTTGTTTCGGAAGAAAGGCATGCTTGCAACCTGGTACGTTGTTTGAGATGATTTTTCGAATGCGTTCACCGGGGTAATCGGGATCGGTAAAAATGATCACTCCCCGCTTTTCCTGGGCAAGCCGGATTTGCTCAATCGTCTCCTCGCTGATTTCAGAGCCATTTGTTTCAAGGGTATCCGCATTGACTGCATTCTGTATCACAGTGGTATCACTTTTTCCTTCTACCACGATTACTTCTTTAATTTTCATAATTTCCTCCCAGATGATGCAAAAAACTACTTTCTAGTATACCCTTACTTTCCTTTTAGGAAAATAAAAAGCAGAGGATTGCCGCCCGTGCCCGCCGATCCGGGTTGGACGCCTCTCCCCTGCTTCCTTTTGTTTATTATCTATTTAATAACTTTTACTTTTACTGATTTTCTTCCCCATTGTTCGGCTTGAGACTGAGAGGAGAAGAATACATCGATTCGGTTTCCGTTGATTGCTCCGCCTGTATCAGCGGCAACCGCGTAACCGTAGCCTTCTACATATACTTTACTGCCAAGCGGAATCACGCTCGGGTCGACCGCAATTACTTTCGCATTCGGGTTCGCATGCAGGTTCACGCCTGTTGCGGTCTTACCGGTGCACCCTGCACAGTTTGCCGTATATGCTGTGCTTGTTACATACAGCTCCTTATCTCCAGAGGAAGACGGGCTGCTCTTTCCGCGGGATACGACAACCGGTTTTGCTTTCGGCTTCGGTTGTGGTTTTGGTGCGATCTTTGTTCCCACAGCGATCACTTTGTCTTTACTATCTTTCAGGGTTTTTTTGCTTTTTAGTTTGCGGGATACTTCCTTCCCGTTTTCAAGTACGACCTCATACTTTTTGGAAAGCCGGCCCTTTGAGCCCTCTTTCACTACTTTTTCCTTGCCCTTTGCCAACTTTCCGTCTTGGTGTTTAACTGTGGCAAACGGTGTATCTTCCTCCACTACATCGGTGACCTTTTTCACCCGGGTTACGTTAATCTTCAATCCGTCTTTAAGTTCGGTCTTTTTCGCAGGTTTCACGCGATCAAGATCTCCCAATTTTACTTTATCTTGCTTTAAAAGGTCAGCGACCGTAGTCGAGGTGGTCCAAACTTGCTTTTTCTTGCCTCCCACAACAAGGTCCACAGAGACAGCTTGCTGCAGGTTGATTTCCTGCTTGTCTTCAATTGGTGTATTTAATGCAGGTTGTAATTTATCGTGCTGGTTTACGCTGATTTCTCGTTCACCAAAAAATTCTTTTACTGTATCGGCTGTTGACCACACGGACTGCTTTTCCCCGTCAACTGTAAAGTTCACCCGGTGTGCAGGCGTGTATTCAATCTGCATGCCGTCTTTGAGCGGCTCATTTAATCCTGGCGTGACCGCATCATGGCGGTTTAGTTTAATTCCATAATCAGAAAGTGCATCCCTAACATTTTCAGCGTGCGAACTAAACGATTTCTTCTTTCCGTCAACCATGATGGAAACATCTGTTTTCGAAGTTTCATAGCTTACGAAACCTGTTGTCACAGCCAGAACGATGATAGCGGCAGCAGCCAATACGAGCTTTTTCGTCAAAAATTCATAAAAAAGCTTTCCTTTGCTCCTGTTCATGTCACCTATTCCCCCTTCACAAAGATTGAAGTATAATCGCAGATTTTTCCGTTGTCAAATCCCTCCTCATATTCAATTGATTGGCAAACATCCACTAATCGATTGAATCAGGGCGGGAAGAGCGGGGAAACCTCCCTATCGTTTCCTTCACTCATCCCTTGCTATTGCTGGATTTTCAACGTTGATGTGACCGAGCACTCAGTCGCTGATCTGATACAGGCGCTTCGCATTTTCGGTCGTTTTTTTAACTAAATCTTCCAAAGGTATTTCTCTTAATTCTGCTATGGCCTCCGCCACATACTTTACATAGGATGGTTCGTTTCGTTTTCCCCTGAGCGGGTGAGGACTTAAGTAAGGGCAATCCGTTTCAATCAAAAGCCTGTCAATCGGAATCTCCTTGGCTACTTCCTTTGGCTTCTTCGCGTTTTTAAAGGTCACGGGACCGCCAAACGAAATATAAAAGTTCATCTCCATGCATTCCTTTGCCACTTCAAGACTGCCGCTGTAGCAATGCATGATTCCGCCGACTTCTTCGGCTCCTTCTTCTCTCAGAATATCAACCACGTCCTGTGTCGCCTCGCGGTTATGAATGATAATCGGTAGCTTCACTTTTTTCGCCAGTTGAATCTGCTGCCGGAACACGCGCTTCTGCACGTCCTTCGGCGATTTGTCCCAATGATAGTCCAGCCCCATTTCGCCAATGGCTACGACCTTCGGATGGTCCGCAAGCTCTTCGATCCATTGCAGATCCTCCGGTGTCATATCCACCGCATCAACAGGGTGCCATCCTACAGCTGCATAGATAAAATCATATGTATCAGCCAATTTTAGAGCGCCTTTGATTGTCGGCTGATCGAACCCGACAACCACGATATGTGAAATTCCTTCATCCAAAGCTCTTTGAATCACGTCTTCAAGATCTTCTTCAAACTGAATTGCATTTAAATGTGCGTGTGTATCAAACATGAAGATAACCCTCCCATAACACTTTCACAGTTTATCATACCTTTGTCCTATAACACCAAGTCGTACGTATAACAATTGCATTACAGAATGATTACATACTGGAAATTCAGCGGTAAATATAGGGATTAATCTGCCCTATCCCTTCTTTTTCTTCGTTTTTATACAAAAAAAGGAAGCCCTTTTAGGCTTCCCATTCGACGCTGTTCTATTTTACTTTTGCACCGTTCGGCAAGTTTTGATCAACGGTTGCCAATGTAAGCTGGTCACCGGCCGAACCGGCAAGAATCATGCCCTCTGACAATTCCCCGCGCAATTTAACCGGTTTAAGATTTGTCACACAGATGACTTTTTGTCCAACAAGGTCTTCGGGACGGTAGAATTTTGCGATTCCTGATACAACCTGTCTTTTTTCATAGCCCAAGTCAAGCTGAAGCTTTAAAAGCTTGTCCGCCTTCTTTACCGGTTCTGCTTCAATGACCTGTGCCACCCGAAGATCGACTTTCATGAAATCATCAATCGAAATCTCAGCGGATTCTTCTTTTTCAACTACAGGAACCTCTGCTTTTTCTTCCTCTTTCGCTGCAGGAGCACCACCCATTGATTGTTTAATATAACTGACCTCTTCTTCTGTTTCCAGCCGAGGGAAGATCGGGTTTCCTTTTTGGACAGTTGTTCCTCCAGGAAGCTTACCAAACTCAAACACTGTATTCCATTCTGTCAGCTCTCCTTCCTGGATGCCAAGCTGGTTCCAGATCTTTGCAGGCGCATTCGTCAGGAATGGCTGAATAAGGATGGAGACGATACGGATGGATTCCGCCAGGTGGTACATTACTGAACCCAAGGCTTGCCTGTTTTCTTCGTTCTTGGCCAAAATCCAAGGCTGTGTTTCATCAATATATTTATTCGTACGGCTGACTAGCTGCCAAATACTGCTTAACGCTACTGAGAATTCCATGTTTTCAAGAGATTCTTCCGTTTTCCTGACGGCTTCCTCAGCAAAATCAACAAGGCTCTGATCAAAATCCGTTACATTGCCCTGATAGGCAGGAAGTGCTCCGTCAAAATACTTATTGATCATGGCAACCGTTCGATTGAGAAGGTTACCAAGGTCATTGGCAAGGTCGTGGTTGACTCGGTCTACGAAGCTTTCCGGTGTGAATACCCCATCGGAACCAAACGGAACTTCGCGAAGCAGATAGTAGCGGAGCGCATCCAAGCCATAGCGGTTGATCAGCGTAACCGGATCCACCACGTTCCCTTTGGACTTGGACATTTTTCCGTCCTTCATTAATAGCCATCCGTGCGCAAACACTTTTTTCGGAAGCGGCAGATCGAGTGCCATCAGCATGATCGGCCAGTAGATGGTATGGAAACGCACAATCTCTTTACCCACCAGATGGACATTCGCCGGCCAGAATTTCTTATACTTCTCGTCATTTTCAGAGCCGTACCCAAGAGCTGTAATATAGTTGGACAATGCATCAATCCACACATAGATCACATGCTTCGGATTGCCCGGAACCTTCACGCCCCAATCAAATGACGTACGGGAAACCGCCAAATCCTCCAGACCCGGCTTGATAAAGTTATTAATCATTTCATTTTTTCGGGATTCCGGCTGGATAAATTCAGGGTTCTCTTCATAAAACTGAAGGAGCCGGTCGGCATATTTGCTCATTTTAAAGAAATAGCTTTCTTCTTTTACACGTTTAACTTCTCGCCCGCAATCCGGGCATTTTCCGTCAACAAGCTGAGTCTCCGTAAAAAAGGACTCACACGGCGTACAGTACCAGCCTTCATACTCGCCAAGGTAAATATCTCCCTGATCAAGCAGCTGTTTGAAGATTTTTTCGACACTTTCCTTATGTCGGACTTCCGTGGTGCGAATGAAATCATCGTAGGAAATATCAAGCTTTTCCCACAGCTCCTTGATTCCTGTAACAATCTCATCCACATACTGCTGCGGACTTACATTGTTTTCTTCTGCCTTTTGCTGAATCTTCTGGCCGTGTTCATCGGTTCCTGTCAAATACATGACATCGTAGCCTTTTAAGCGCTTGTACCGCGCAAGAGCATCACCCGCAACGGTTGTATATGCATGCCCGATATGGAGTTTTCCGCTAGGGTAATATATAGGCGTTGTAATATAAAATGTTTTTTCTCCCATAATAAATTCCTCCGGTATAAAAATTTAATAAACTATGAAAAAAGCCCCTGCATAAGGAGGGACATGTTATTTACAGGAAAAGTGAGGATAAAGCGCACCTATTCGATTGGGTAAATAAGAAAAAGTGTAAAAAAATGTTTCTTCTGGGACATAAAATACAAAGCCGGTGCGAAATCACTTTATGTAAATACTTTCATTATGCTCTTTTCTTCACTCAAAATATACCTAATACCACAAAGTGATGTCAAGGTAAACAGGATGAGCAGGGAAGAACAGGCTAAGAGGGTATTTTTTAAAAGTCAGTTTTGTCGAAAATTGACGAATTTATCAAGCGTAATTTCCAGTAAGAATTTTGAAAATAAAACATAAAATTCTAAGCCTTTTTTTACCTTTTTTCTTCAACATTCTGATATGATTGAATCTATGGAAAACAAGGTAAATAGATAGAGAAATTTTTATTTGCAAAATAGTTGACCTAATCTGGAAATATTGTTATGATGAATCCGTAAGATTTTGTCGAATTCTGACGATTATATAAATATAGATAAAAATTAGGTTTAGATATTCTACTATTCGGGAGGAGATTACTAAAATGAAATCTACAGGTATTGTTCGTAAAGTTGATGAGCTAGGACGTGTGGTAATTCCAATCGAATTACGCCGTACTCTTGGAATTGCTGAAAAAGACGCATTGGAAATTTATGTTGATGATGACCGCATCATCCTCAAAAAATACAAGCCTAACATGACATGTGCTGTTACAGGTGAAGTTTCTGATGATAACTACTCACTAGCTGGCGGGAAAATCATTCTTAGCCCAGAAGGTGCAAAAGAAATCATGAACGAACTTCAAAAACAACTTCAAACTTCAAAATAATAAACAATGGCCTCCTGTCGATCAGGAGGCTTTTTTTATATCCCGTTATTTTGTTCTTGTTCGACGTGATAAGCCTGATAGACTTCTCTCTTGGATACGTTCCTGTCTGCTGCGGCCCGTTTGATCGCATCTTTGTTTTTTAGCTGTTCCTGTTCGATGTAATGCTCGACATGCTCAACCATAGTGAGCGGTTCCCACCATTCGGTCTCCCCATTCTCTTCACCCGGTCCATTTTCCGAGCCTTCTACAATGAGGCAAAATTCCCCTCGGATCTCTGTGTTTTTCGCCCATTCCAGAACTTCCGTCAAAGTACCTCTGATAAACTCTTCATATTTCTTCGTTAATTCTCTGGCCATCGAAAGCTGGCGATCTCCGAGCACTTCATGCAAAACTGAGAGCGTTTCTTTTAATCGATGAGGAGATTCATAAAAGATTATGGTAAACGGGTAGAACTTCAACCGCTCCAGTTGTTCCCGTTTCTCTTTTTTTCCGCGTGGAAGAAATCCATAGAAGTAAAAGTCCTTTGTATCCAGCCCCGACGCAATCAAAGAGGACAGAGCCGCATTGGCTCCAGGCAAAGGAATCACAGGAATGTTCTCCTTTAAGGCGCTGACCACCAGCTCATAGCCTGGATCCGAAATGGCGGGCGTTCCCGCATCGGATACGATCGCGATGGTCTTCCCTTCCTTTAACCGGTCGATCATCTTCACGCCGCTTGCTTCTTTATTATGCTCATGATAGCTGAGAAGCGGTGTCTGTATCTCGAAATAATTGCAAAGCTTTTTGGTCTGCCGTGTGTCTTCCGCCCCTATGTAATCGGCTTCCTTCAAGATCCGAATGGCACGGCATGTTATATCCTCCAGATTGCCGATCGGTGTAGGAACCAGGTAGAGTACGCCTGTTTCATGTTGTTCCTGATAGCTCTTTTGCTGCCACATGACTCATTCCTCCTTCCTTCTTATTTTCCGTAAAAGACAGTTTTCAATTCTTCTGTGTACTGGCCGTCTTCTCCATAAACAGTAAGCGGCGAATGAATGTGAAGATCCGGTCTGCCATCCTTCATGCCTTCAATCAGCAGCATATTGGCTTCACTGCCTTTTTTCGGATGGATAAATTGCAGTCTCTTTGGCTCCAGCCGGTACGCCCTCATGGTGCTTAAAATATCCATTAAACGCTGCGGCCGGTGTACAAAGGTGACCTTCCCGCCCTGTTTCACGAGTTTACTGCTGACCGAAACGACATCTTCCAGCGTACAGTAAATTTCATGCCTGGCAACAGCTAGGTGTTCATTTTCATTATGGTCTTTTCGATTAGCTGATGGAAAATAGGGAGGATTGCATACGACAGCATCAAACCGGCCGTGGCCCAATTTTTCCGGGAGATTGACAATGTTGTCCGTCACCATGCTGACCTGATCCTCAAGGCCGTTCAGCACAATACTCCTTTTTGCCATATCGCTCAGCCGCTCCTGGATTTCCACGCCTGTAATTTGGGCTTTGGAACGCTGGGTTAAAAGCAGTGCCACGGCTCCATTCCCGCTGCAAAGGTCAATAATTCTTCCTTTTTGGATGGGAATATAGGCAAACCTGCTCAGCAATACAGCATCCAGGGAAAAAGAAAAAACGCTGGGGCTTTGAATAATTTTAAGGGACTCATCCACCAGATAATCCAGACGTTCGTCTCCTTGTAACCGGCTCTCCATTTCATCACTCTTTTCGTAGTTTTACCCTTATAACAGAAAAGAGTCTTCCCCATTGGAAAGACTCTTATTTTTTATTAAGGAAGGAAAGACAGAAAAGGCAGTCGCCCTCTGTTCGTACACTTCCGTAATGCAGATTGCAAATATGAAATCCTTCTTGATACAGCCTGGCCAAGTTGTCATAGCCTTCCCCGATATCTGCCGATTCTTGTGACAGTGACCGCTTTTTAACAGAGGATTTGGATCCCTTTTTTTCCTGTGGTTTCAGAGCACTTCGCAAATTGTAATTTTCCATTTGCAGGTTGTGATTCTGTTCCAATAAGGCGACAAGGTCTGCTTTTAAGTCTCCAATTTGCTCCGTTAAAGCTGCCAATTGCTGCTCCATATGGGTCACCCGGGAAAAAATTTGATCTTTCTCCACGTGCTTTCCACCTCATTATTCTGTAGCTTGCGTAAATAATTCCTTTTCTTTCATGAGCTCATCAATTGTGTATTCTGTTACTTTTTCAAGTTCAGGCAGATCGACCTGCACAAGTTTCTCGAGCATATTCAATCCTACCACTCGACCTCTTCCATCAGGAGTAGCAATGTACTCGCCAACATCCGGAAGTTCTTTTTTGACTTCTTCATAATAGTCGTTTTCATACTTCAAACAGCACATTAAACGGCCGCAAAGCCCAGAAATTTTCGCGGGATTCAGCGAGAGATTCTGATCTTTGGCCATCTTGATTGAGACGGGTTCAAAGTCACCAAGAAAAGTTGAACAGCAGAGCATTCTTCCGCATGGACCGATTCCGCCAAGCATTTTTGCTTCATCGCGAACACCGATTTGACGAAGTTCAATCCGTGTTCTGAAAATGGAAGCAAGATCCTTAACCAGTTCACGGAAATCGATGCGTCCATCCGCTGTGAAATAAAAAATAACCTTATTTCGGTCAAACGTATACTCAACATCCACCAATTTCATATCCAGCTTATGCTCGGTGATTTTCTCAGTGCAAAGATGAAAGGCTTGTTGGGCAGCTTTTTTGTTTTCTTCCACCGCAAGAGTATCTTTTTCGTTTGCATTTCTTACGACTCTTTTCAAAGGAAGTACAACATCATTCTCCCCAACTTGCTTCTTGTCTATAACGACTTTCCCGTACTCAATACCGCGTGCTGTTTCGACAATTACGAATGAATCCTTTAAGATTTCAAGGTCGCCAGGATCGAAATAGTATATTTTTCCCGCTTTTTTAAAACGGACACCAACTACTTCATACACAGGCTTTTATCCCTCCCGTAATCGTAAAACCAGCTGCTCCATGAGGAGCTGTGGGTTTACGTTTGCACCTAGACGTTGCTTGGCTGTTAATACCGCCAGCATGTTCTCACTGATTCGTTTCTGTGAGGTATGTAGAGCTTGTTGCTCCAACGCCTGCCGCTGATCGACAAATACCAGGTGCTCCGGCTCCGAAAGCTGTATAAATAAAAGATCTTTGTACCAGATCAATAAAAGGCTTAATGCGTTGTCGAGTTGATCTTTTTCCTTAAAAAACGACAACCAGTTTTCCTGTAATGAAACAAGAGCCTGGTTGGGACGACTCCTCAACTCTTCAGTTAATTGTATCACTTTGTCTCGTGCTTGTGCAAACCACTCTTCCCTACAAATTTCGAGCGCTTCTGACGTATCATTCGTCAGAGCCGCTGCCATGGATGCCATCGGCAGGGAAATTCCCTCGTTCTGAAGAACCGCGATCAGCTGATCGGAGGGAAGCGGTGAAAAAGAAAGCACCTGTGAGCGTGACATAATCGTTTCAAGCAACCGGTGCACCTGTTCAGTCAGCAAAATGGCGATAGTGGAAGACGTAGGCTCTTCCAGAAATTTCAGCAGACTGTTGGCTGCCTGAACCGTCATTCGGTCGGCATGCTCGACAATATAAACCTTCTTTTCCGATTCCATGCCATGATAGGCAAATTCCTTTTGCAGACCGCGTATTTGATCGATCTTAATGGATTGCCCGTCCGGCTGAACCACATGAACGTCGGGATGATTGCCTGATTCGATCCGTCTGCAATCCCTGCATTCTCCGCAAGGTTCAACATCTGTTTTCTCCCTGCATAAAAATGTCTTTGCAAGCTGCAGGGCCACGTCCATCTTGCCGGTGCCATGGCCCCCCTCAAACACATAAGCATGAGCAAGACGGTCTTTCCTGACAGTGTTTGTTAACGTTTTAACAACCCTTGGCTGACGCTTACTTAATTGTTCCCAGCTCATTTTTTCCACCTACATATATAAATTAATCAATAGCCCTTTCATTTCGCCAACCTGATCAAGGAGGCTGATTGATTTTTCTTCTTTCTTTATCATCGTATCGGTCATTTCGAGCAGTTTCGTGTCAATCTCCTGAACCAGCCGTGATGTCTGCAATCTTCCCTGGCTGTTCCACCCTTTGTGTTGTTTAAGATTCATGCCAATACTTACGGCTTCTTTGACAAATCGCAGAACAAGCTGCTTGTATTGCGTGAAATCTTTCAATGTCTGGCTCCGAATGAGCCGCTCACCCTGTTTTTCCACATCTTTAAAAAGCGTTCCCAATTGCTCGCTTTGAAGCTTTTTCTGTTGAGTCGCTACGGCTTCCCCAAACGAAAGACCGTTTTTCCCGTTTCCTCTGGTTTCTGCAATCCTGGTCTCAACCACCGTACGGGAATCCTGGCCGATTTTCATTTCCATTCCTCCATTGTTTAAAACTGCTGAAAACTTTCGATCGGAAGAACAAACACCGTTGCGCCTCCAACTTCAACTTCAACAGGATAAGGGACATACGCATCAGCATTGCCGCCCATAGGAGATACAGGGGCAACCAGCTGATTGCGGCTCTTGCAGTTTTCTTTGATAATTTCCATGACGCGATCTACCTGCTGATCTTCCACACCAATCATAAACGTCGTGTTGCCTGCTTTCAGGAACCCTCCTGTGGTCGCAAGCTTGGTCGCACGAAATTCATGTTTGACAAGGGCATCTGCCAACCGGTTGCTGTCTTTGTCCTGTACAACTGCAATGATCATCTTCATCCTTTGTATCCCTCCTGCTTTTGTATTATTTATATCGGTTCGCTAGAAGCAATTTAATATCCTTTATGATTTCATCAAAAACTTCGTCTACAGTCTGATTTCCATCGACAAGCAGGAAACGCTCCCTGTTTTCTTCATAAATCTTTTGAAAACCGGATCGGACCCGTTCATGGTAATCAAGCTCTTTCTGCTCAATACGGTCAAGCCCTTCCCCTGAGTAACGGCTTACCATGCGCTGTCTCCCGATCTCGGGTGCGACATCAATAAGATAGCTGCGGTCCGGCTTTAATCCCCCTGTTGCAAATCGGTTGATGCGGGTCACATCCTCTACAGGAATACCGAGGCCATACGCCTGATAAGCGACGGAAGCGTCCACAAACCGGTCGCACAGAACCAATTTTCCTTCCTGAAGTGCGGGGACGATTTTTTCCTTTACATGCTGTGCACGCGATGCGGCGTACAGCAGTACCTCCGTTTCATCAGCCATCTCCGGATGGGCCGGATCCAGGATTAATGACCGGATTCTATCGCTTACCGCGGTTCCCCCCGGTTCCCGGGTTAAAATAAAGGGAATGGAATTTCCCTGTAAAAACTCCGCCAACTTTTTGATTTGAGTGGATTTGCCTGAGCCATCAGGTCCTTCAATGGTTATAAATAATCCGTTCACAAGCACTCTTCCTTCTGTTCTGCAAATACGTATATTTTATGTTCCTGTCCTCCATGAAACCTTGCACCCTGGCTGGACAAGTACTGATATTCTTTAATCATAGCTTCTGTGATCCGTTCCCCTTTGGCAATCAAAGGAATGCCTGGCGGGTACGGAATAATCGCTTCTGCCGCAATAAAACCTGCTGCCTCTTCAAGAAACACAAACTTGGTCTCCATTTGCGCCAATTCCTTGTAACTCTTTTCAAGAGCACTAATCTCAGCCGACCGGACGGTTACCGGAGTTTGTCGAAATTGTTCCTTGTGAAACATTTCTTCCGAAAGAGCATCCTGTATCGTTTGAATGATTGTCGTTGAATCCTGAAGCTCTTTCAATGGTAGAACAAACAATACATTGAAGGGATCAGCAAGTTCAGTGTAAATTCCCTTTCTCTCAAATATATGCTGTAGTTCATATCCCGATAATCCCATCGTACTCTGTACCGTAACTTTCAATGGATCCACTCTGCATCCTGGTGAAGCTTCCAGCACATGAAGTCCAGAAAGCTCAGTTAAGGAGCGGCGAAAATGATCTGCATTCTGCCTGATTTTTTTAAAATCACCAGTAGAAAGATTTGCGGTATACGCTCTGGCCAGATCAAGAGAGGCCATAATGGGATAGGAAGGTGAACTTGACTGAAGGGCTTGTAAGTAATGTTTTACCCTTTTTTCGTCGATTCGAAAACTGTTGGAGTGCAGGTACGCGCCCATTGTCATCGCCGGCAGGGTCTTATGAGCCGAATGCACAACCATATCCGCTCCAGCGCTTATCGAACCATCCGGAAAGTATTCACTGTGCCCCAAATGAGCACCATGCGCCTCATCCACCAGCACAACCAGATCTTTATGATGCATATACTCAACGATTTCAGTCAGATCAGGAATCATACCATAGTAGTTTGGAGAAGTGAGAAGGATTCCTTTGGCATCTGGATACTTGTCCAGTGCCTTTTTTATGCCTGCAAAGGAAATACCTGTCGCAAATTGCCCCGCCGGGTCTACTTCAGGAGATAAAAAAACAGGCTTCAATCCAGCCAGCTCAAGCCCGTTTAACACGGACTTATGGCAATTCCGCTGAATGAAGACAACATCCCCTTCCTTAAAAACCGAAAACAGCATGACTAGATTTCCTGCGGTACTCCCACCAACAAGGAAGTAACTGTGCTTCACGCTGTAAAAAGAAGCGGTCAGCTGCTGTGCCTCATGGATCGCTTCTGTCGGTTCATGAAGATCATCCAGTCCCGACAGTTCTGTCACATCAAAGGGAAGCACAGATGAAAACGCCTCGGTCAGCTGAAATCCTACAGTCCCGTTCTTGTGGCCTGGTACGTGAAAAGACCATTTTGTATGTTCACGATGCCGCACAAGGGCATCGTACAATGGTGTTTGTTGTTGTCGCATCCTGTTTATTCCTTTGGTCATTAAATGTTTTGCTTAGCTTTATTTTAGCATAACTTCATATCCTCTGCTTTACGTCCAAAGAGAAAACAGGCCGTTGGCGGCCTGTTTAGACAGAGGATTTTACCAGTTTCAGTTTTCGTAATTGATTCAGATAGTGTTTATAATACTCGTCATTGGTCTCGGCAGAAACTATTTTTTCTTCGCAATCCATACAAATGTACTGATGTAAAATGTGAATGCCTGTTTGCTTCCTTTCTTCGCAAACTAAGCACAGTTCCCCTGCTTGCTCTTTTGATGATTCCATTGTTTATCCACCTCCGTTACTCCCATTCTTCCCAGGGCGAAGCTTCTCTATACTCTCGTACCTTACTAAACTCGTTTTTTCTTCTTGGGCTCTAGTTCAATGTATGTAACCCGGAATTTGTTCGTGTCTGTCTCCGAAAATTAAAGCCTTTTTCAGGTTTTATGCTGATTCTTTTTTCTGATGGTGGGTGTGGATTTGAGGTTTTGGATAAGGAAAGGTTTGGACAAGTCAGGGCTCTCTGAGATAAGTTTTTGGTTTTTTTGAAAAGGAAAGGACTAATTAGGGGTTTTTTGGTGAGGGCGAAGCCAGGATTCGGGTTGATCCAGGACTTTGGAGACTGGTTTTGTTCCCCTCTAGGCGGCGTTACTTGCGGTTCGACATGATTTAGTTGCGGGTTGGCCTCTCTTACTTGCGATTCGACATGATTTAGTTGCGGTGATCGGGAATTTAGTTGCGGTTCGACACGATTTACTTGCATATCACGCCATTTTCATCTTTCGACAAAACAAAAAAGCACCGCTGATTTCTCAACAGTGCTTCATTTTTGCCCGGCAACGTCCTACTCTTACAGGGGGAAGCCCCCAACTACCATCGGCGCTGAAGAGCTTAACTTCCGTGTTCGGTATGGGAACGGGTGTGACCTCTTCGCTATTGCCACCAGACATATATCGGTTTGTGATCAACGGCGATTTTCTTCGTCAGCTTCACTCCTCCTCTTCCTCATGTACGGTAAAGTACACTCCGGAGAGTCGTCGTTTTGCTTCCTCGAATCTCTTGTCGCTGACAAACCTTTTGTTTTTGAGGCATATTCCCTCAAAACTAGATAACTTCATCCAAACTTACTGATAACGTCCAGCTTCATGAACCATATCCTCGAGGTCGTTTCGTCCCTTCCGACGAACACCAAAACCGTGTTCTTGTCAGGGTCTCCAACGCTTGTCGGATATAAGCGGTTCATTCCGCTTTTGTTTTTAAGGATAAGCCCTCGACCGATTAGTATCTGTCAGCTCCACGTGTCACCACGCTTCCACACCAGACCTATCAACCTCATCATCTCTAAGGGGTCTTACTCACTTGACGTGATGGGAAATCTCATCTTGAGGGGGGCTTCATGCTTAGATGCTTTCAGCACTTATCCCGTCCACACGTAGCTACCCAGCTATGCCCCTGGCGGAACAACTGGTACACCAGCGGTGTGTCCATCCCGGTCCTCTCGTACTAAGGACAGCTCCTCTCAAATTTCCTGCGCCCGCGACGGATAGGGACCGAACTGTCTCACGACGTTCTGAACCCAGCTCGCGTACCGCTTTAATGGGCGAACAGCCCAACCCTTGGGACCTACTTCAGCCCCAGGATGCGATGAGCCGACATCGAGGTGCCAAACCTCCCCGTCGATGTGGACTCTTGGGGGAGATAAGCCTGTTATCCCCAGGGTAGCTTTTATCCGTTGAGCGATGGCCCTTCCATGCGGAACCACCGGATCACTAAGCCCGACTTTCGTCCCTGCTCGACTTGTAGGTCTCGCAGTCAAGCTCCCTTGTGCCTTTACACTCTGCGAATGATTTCCAACCATTCTGAGGGAACCTTTGGGCGCCTCCGTTACGATTTAGGAGGCGACCGCCCCAGTCAAACTGCCCACCTGACACTGTCTCCGAACCGGATCACGGTTCCAGGTTAGAATTTCAATACAGTCAGGGTAGTATCCCACCGACGCCTCCATCGAAGCTGGCGCTCCGACTTCTCAGGCTCCTACCTATCCTGTACAAACTGTACCAAAATCCAATATCAAGCTGCAGTAAAGCTCCATGGGGTCTTTCCGTCCTGTCGCGGGTAACCTGCATCTTCACAGGTACTATAATTTCACCGGGTCTCTCGTTGAGACAGTATCCAAATCGTTACACCTTTCGTGCGGGTCGGAACTTACCCGACAAGGAATTTCGCTACCTTAGGACCGTTATAGTTACGGCCGCCGTTTACTGGGGCTTCAATTCAGAGCTTCTCCCCTAAGGGATAACCCCTCCTCTTAACCTTCCAGCACCGGGCAGGTGTCAGCCCCTATACTTCGCCTTGCGGCTTCGCAGAGACCTGTGTTTTTGCTAAACAGTCGCTTGGATCTATTCACTGCGGCTCTCTCGGGCGATAAACCCTACCAGAGCACCCCTTCTCCCGAAGTTACGGGGTCATTTTGCCGAGTTCCTTAACGAGAGTTCTCCCGATCATCTTAGGATTCTCTCCTCGCCTACCTGTGTCGGTTTGCGGTACGGGCACCTCTTTCCTCACTAGAGGCTTTTCTTGGCAGTGTAGGATCAGGGACTTCGGTACTGTAATTTCCCTCGCCGTCACAGCTCAGCCTTCACGATTGCGGGATTTGCCTCACAATCAGCCTAACTGCTTAGACGCGCATTTCCATTCGCGCGCTCTCCCTACCTTCCTGCGTCCCCCCGTCGTTCAAACGGAAAGGAGGTGGTACAGGAATTTCAACCTGTTGGCCATCGCCTACGCCTTTCGGCCTCGGCTTAGGTCCCGACTAACCCTGAGCGGACGAGCCTTCCTCAGGAAACCTTAGGCTTTCGATGGACAAGATTCTCACTTGTCTTTCGCTACTCATACCGGCATTCTCACTTCAAAGCGCTCCACCAGTCCTTCCGGTCTGACTTCACCGCACTTCGAACGCTCCCCTACCACTGTACCTGACGGTACAATCCATAGCTTCGGTGATACGTTTAGCCCCGGTACATTTTCGGCGCAGAGTCACTCGACCAGTGAGCTATTACGCACTCTTTAAATGGTGGCTGCTTCTAAGCCAACATCCTGGTTGTCTGGGCAACTCCACATCCTTTCCCACTTAACGTATACTTTGGGACCTTAGCTGATGGTCTGGGCTGTTTCCCTCTTGACTACGGATCTTATCACTCGCAGTCTGACTCCCGCGGATAAGTCTCTGGCATTCGGAGTTTGACTGAATTCGGTAACCCTGTGGGGGCCCCTAGTCCAATCAGTGCTCTACCTCCAGGACTCTAGCCGCGAGGCTAGCCCTAAAGCTATTTCGGGGAGAACCAGCTATCTCCGTGTTCGATTGGCATTTCACCCCTACCCACACCTCATCCCCGCACTTTTCAACGTGCGTGGGTTCGGGCCTCCATTCAGTGTTACCTGAACTTCACCCTGGACATGGGTAGATCACACGGTTTCGGGTCTACGACAACGTACTATGGCGCCCTATTCAGACTCGCTTTCGCTGCGGCTCCGCCTTCTCGGCTTAACCTTGCACGTTATCGTAACTCGCCGGTTCATTCTACAAAAGGCACGCTGTCACCCGTTAATGGGCTCCAACTACTTGTAGGCACACGGTTTCAGGATCTCTTTCACTCCCCTTCCGGGGTGCTTTTCACCTTTCCCTCACGGTACTGGTTCACTATCGGTCACTAGGGAGTATTTAGCCTTGGGAGATGGTCCTCCCGGATTCCGACGGGGTTTCACGTGTCCCGCCGTACTCAGGATCCACTCAGGAGGGAACGAAGTTTCAACTACAGGGCTGTTACCTTCTTTGGCCGGCCTTTCCAGACCGCTTCATCTACCCCGTTCCTTTGTAACTCCATGTAGAGTGTCCTACAACCCCAGAGGGCAAGCCCTCTGGTTTGGGCTGTTTCCGTTTCGCTCGCCGCTACTCAGGAAATCGCATTTGCTTTCTCTTCCTCCGGGTACTTAGATGTTTCAGTTCCCCGGGTCTGCCTTCTCATATCCTATGTATTCAGATATGGATACCATCCCATTACGGATGGTGGGTTCCCCCATTCGGAAATCCCCGGATCAATGCTTACTTACAGCTCCCCGAGGCATATCGGTGTTCGTCCCGTCCTTCTTCGGCTCCTAGTGCCAAGGCATCCACCGTGCGCCCTTTCTAGCTTAACCTTTAACACGATCGTAAGATCGTTAAAAATAGTACTAAATCAGCGCACAACTAATGAATTAGTTGGCTTGTTTGGATGTTTCGTTATCTAGTTTTCAAGGAACATGGCCACAACAAATGTGTAACCTTATTATGAATTGAAAGAAACGATGTTCTTTCAAAACCAAACAAAAGCTCAGAGTAAGATTCATGAGGCACCTGAGTGCTCATGTCTCCATAGAAAGGAGGTGATCCAGCCGCACCTTCCGATACGGCTACCTTGTTACGACTTCACCCCAATCATCTGTCCCACCTTCGGCGGCTGGCTCCAAAAGGTTACCCCACCGACTTCGGGTGTTACAAACTCTCGTGGTGTGACGGGCGGTGTGTACAAGGCCCGGGAACGTATTCACCGCGGCATGCTGATCCGCGATTACTAGCAATTCCGGCTTCATGTAGGCGAGTTGCAGCCTACAATCCGAACTGAGAGTGGCTTTTTGGGATTGGCTCGGCCTCGCGGCTTCGCAACCCTTTGTACCACCCATTGTAGCACGTGTGTAGCCCAGGTCATAAGGGGCATGATGATTTGACGTCATCCCCACCTTCCTCCGGTTTGTCACCGGCAGTCACCTTAGAGTGCCCAACTGAATGCTGGCAACTAAGGTCAAGGGTTGCGCTCGTTGCGGGACTTAACCCAACATCTCACGACACGAGCTGACGACAACCATGCACCACCTGTCACTCTGTCCCCCGAAGGGGAAAGCTTGATCTCTCAAGTGGTCAGAGGATGTCAAGACCTGGTAAGGTTCTTCGCGTTGCTTCGAATTAAACCACATGCTCCACTGCTTGTGCGGGCCCCCGTCAATTCCTTTGAGTTTCAGCCTTGCGGCCGTACTCCCCAGGCGGAGTGCTTAATGTGTTAACGTCAGCACTGAGGGTGGAACCCCCCAACACCTAGCACTCATCGTTTACGGCGTGGACTACCAGGGTATCTAATCCTGTTTGCTCCCCACGCTTTCGCGCCTCAGCGTCAGTTACAGGCCAAAAAGCCGCCTTCGCCACTGGTGTTCCTCCACATCTCTACGCATTTCACCGCTACACGTGGAATTCCACTTTTCTCTCCTGCACTCAAGTCTCCCAGTTTCCAATGACCCTCCACGGTTGAGCCGTGGGCTTTCACATCAGACTTAAAAGACCGCCTGCGCGCGCTTTACGCCCAATAATTCCGGATAACGCTTGCCACCTACGTATTACCGCGGCTGCTGGCACGTAGTTAGCCGTGGCTTTCTGGTCAGGTACCGTCAAGGTACCGGCAGTTACTCCGGTACTTGTTCTTCTCTGACAACAGAGCTTTACGACCCGAAGGCCTTCATCGCTCACGCGGCGTTGCTCGGTCAGACTTTCGTCCATTGCCGAAGATTCCCTACTGCTGCCTCCCGTAGGAGTCTGGGCCGTGTCTCAGTCCCAGTGTGGCCGATCACCCTCTCAGGTCGGCTACGCATCGTCGCCTTGGTGAGCCGTTACCTCACCAACTAGCTAATGCGCCGCGGGCCCATCTGTAAGCGTCAGCCGAAACCGACTTTCAAAAAAGAAGCAGGCGCTTCTCGTTATCATCCGGTATTAGCTCCGGTTTCCCGGAGTTATCCCCGTCTTACAGGCAGGTTACCCACGTGTTACTCACCCGTCCGCCGCTAAATCAGAGGAGCAAGCTCCTCGTCATTCGCTCGACTTGCATGTATTAGGCACGCCGCCAGCGTTCATCCTGAGCCAGGATCAAACTCTCCAATAAAGTGTTTGATATAGCTCTTAAAGTTTAAAAATAAGAAATTGATGGGATTGTAAAATCCCTGACTTACTCTGGCTTTTGTTTGGTTTTCAAAGAACATTTGTTTGCGTCGCTTGTTTTGGCGACTTTATTATTATATCACTTAGCTGCCCATCAAGTCAACACTTTTTTTAAAAAGTTTTTCTTGGCTACTTGCCAAATCAGCAAGCAAAGAAGCAGCTCAATTAATATACCACGGTAGCTAATGGTTGGCAAGAGTTTTTATCAAAATAAAAAAAGAATCCTCTTTTGCCGAACAAAAGCTCAGCAGGAAGAGGATCAGCCCACAATAAAATACTGTATAGCTGCCAGTGAAGCAAGCCCGGGCAGACCGAGCAAACCGGAAATAAAGACAGTGGCCGCATTGATCGGTACGTGGATATCGTAGGAGGCCCCTGCGGTGTTCAAAAAGAACAGCAGCAAAGCTCCAATCGACAGGCGTATCAGCAGCTGTCCTGTCCACCTTAGCGGCTTTAACGGAGCTCCGATCAATAGTAACAGCAAGATTGCACTTCCTATAATGGAAATGACCATAACAGGTTGCATACTCATCCTCCCTACCCTTCATATATAGCTAATGTATGGAGGATGTCCCAAAAAAAGAACAGGAAGGCCTATTTCAGCCTCCCTGTTGTGACTTTTCTAATTTTCGCTTCCTTTAGCAGGAACAAATATTTGGCTTCTGCCAGCTTCAATTCACACAAAACCTGATCCGAAGGCTCGACGCTTCGTTCCACCATGGCTTTCTGATTGGCCCAGACAGTCTTGATTTGCTGAAGGGATTCTAAAAGACGTTGATCTCCTTCTTTTCGCAAACGCCCTTTTCGGGAGAAGAACATACGGTATGTCTCCTTTTAATTATATTTCACGTCTGCCTTCCATGGCTTTGGAAAGTGTCACTTCATCGGCATATTCCAAATCCCCGCCTACAGGGAGTCCATGAGCAATCCGCGTAACCTTAATGCCGGTCGGCTTTAACAGCCGGGCAATATACATAGCTGTAGCTTCACCTTCAATATTGGGATCCGTCGCCAAGATGATTTCCTGAATATTGTCATCGGCCAGCCGTTTTAAAAGTTCCGCAATTTTGATGTCTTCCGGTCCAATCCCTTCAATTGGGGAAATGGAACCGTGCAGCACATGGTAGAGGCCCCGGAAGTCCTTCATTTTTTCCATGGCGATAACATCCTTGGAATCATGCACCACACAGATGGTGGTATGATCCCTGCTGGAATCGTCACAGATCATGCACGGATCACGGTCTGTAATATGAAAGCAATTGGAACAATACATTAAGTTCCTTTTGGCGTTCACAAGGGCCCGGCCAAAATCGAGCACATCATCTTCACGCATGTCTAATACGAAAAATGCCAGACGGACCGCTGTTTTGGGTCCGATTCCTGGCAATTTCATAAAGCTGTCTATCAGCTTTGATATCGGCTCTGGGTAATGCATATGTTAGCCCCCTAGAATAATCCCGGTATGTTCAGCCCTTTAGTGAATTTGCCCATATCTTGTGATACAAGCTCATCTACTTTTTTAAGTGCTTCGTTGGTAGCAGCAAGCACAAGGTCTTGAAGCATTTCAATATCTTCAGGATCTACGACTTCCTCTTTAATGTTAACTTCCAGAATTTCTTTATGTCCGTTAGCAATCACGGTAACCATACCGCCGCCAGCAGTGCCTTCCGCTTTTTTATCCTTAAGGTCCTCCTGGGCTTTTGCCATTTCCTTTTGCATCTTCTGCATTTGTTTCATCATATTGTTCATGTTTCCGCCGCCACGCATCATAAATATCTTCCTCCTAAGGTTTATTCTTTTATTTCAATTAATTCTTCTCCAAAGAGCTTTTTGGCTTCTGCAATTAGTGGATCTTCCGCTTCCGCCTCGCCCTGTCCTCCATCGCTCCGATGCTGCTGCTGAATGAACTCTTTTTTCACGGTCTCCCATTCAGGCTGGAGGATGGTTAGCATGGTTAGGGACTTCCCTATTGTACTATATATTACGTTTTCCACACAGCTGCGAATGTTGTCGGACGACGCCATTTGGCTGTGAATTTCATGTTGGAAGGAGAGAAGCACATCTTTGTCTGAGCATGCAACCGGTTCTGCACCAGATAAAAGAGCAAAGACGCTTACTTTTTCCGCCTTGATCTTCTCCATGATGGTTCCCCAGTTGTTTTTCACCTGGACCAAATTCGGCTTGGCCGCTTTTTTCAGCATCTCTTTCACTCGGCCGGTATTTGTTCCGCTTCCTTTTCCCGATGTCCTGAATGTTTTCTTTTCCTGGACAGGCGGGGCATCAGATGAGGAAGGTGCAAGTGCCACACCTTTTTCCTTCAGTATTCGGACTTCATGCTCGAGGTCTTCTATTTTCTTAAACAAGTCCTGGCTCGCTCCTGCTGTTTCCTGCCGTTCTTCCTGGCAGATTTTGATCAGGGAAAGCTCCAGAAAAATCTTAGGATGATTGGTCCACTTCATTTCCTGCTGTGACTGATTCAACAGCTCGATTACTTTGTAAATCCACGTACGGTCCGTTTCCTCTGCAAGTTCTTTGAATTCATCATCCACTTTTACCCGGTCCAGTATTTCTTCAAGATTCGGAGCCGTCTGGTATAAAAGCATGTCACGGTAGTAATAAATGAGATCGGTAAGGAAGCGTACAGGATCCTTCCCCTCCGACATAAGCCGGCCTGCCACATTCAAAGCTTTCGCTACGTCCTTCTCCTTAAAGGCTTTGGCCACCTGTGATAAAAAGCCTTGCGAAACGGCTCCGGTGACCGCGAGCACATCCTCGACTTTCACTTCATCCTCGCTGTAGGAAATCGCCTGATCGAGCAGACTTAACGCATCCCGCATTCCCCCTTCAGCAGCCCTGGCAAGAAGGTGGAGGGCATCATCATCCGGTATGATGCTGTTGGAATCCAGTATGGTCTTCATTCGGTTAACGATGGAATCACTGGAGATCCGCTTGAAGTCAAACCGCTGGCAACGCGAAATAATAGTAAGTGGAATTTTATGTGGTTCTGTTGTAGCAAGAATAAAAATAACATGGGGTGGAGGCTCTTCCAATGTTTTAAGCAGGGCGTTGAACGCTCCAGTTGAAAGCATATGAACCTCATCTATAATATAGACCTTATAACGGACAACCGATGGTGCAAATTTCACTTTATCCCGTATATCCCGTATGTCGTCGACTCCTGTATTGGAAGCCGCATCGATTTCCAGTACATCGGAAATGGACCCGTTTGTAATTCCCATACAGTGATCGCATTCATTGCAAGGTTCTGCTGTTGGTGCATGAACACAGTTTACAGCCTTAGCAATAATCTTCGCCGCACTTGTTTTCCCCGTTCCCCGTGGCCCTGAAAACAGATAGGCATGGGAAAGCTTGTCCTGGACAAGTGCGTTCTGGATTGTCTTGGTGATATGTTCCTGTCCGACCACATCATGAAAGGACTGAGGCCGCCAGACACGGTAAAGCGCTTGATAGCTCATCCCATGCCCTCCTTCATTCATGTTTAAAAATAAGTTCTCTATCCTCTATTATACTGAAAATCAGCAAAAAACTCACCCCATAAGGAGTGAGTTATTGTTTTAAGTATATAAAATGCCGCGCACCTCTCTTTGGAATAGCCAACCTACGCGTTACCCAGGCAGTTAGCTCGATCCAGGCTGCCCCGCGGCACACGAAGATGACCACTTACTGCTGCTTCCTTCCGGACCTGACAGGGTTCATGGGTCCCCGTTGCGCAGGACCCGAATGTCAACACCACTTACGTGGGTCAGGCCGTACGTTGGACTAACCGAGGAGAGGAATTCAGCCTCGCTACAGCGGATTGCGAGTACAGGGCACCGCTACCTCCCCGCCTAGCGCGACAAAGTGTATAACATTGTTAGGCACATATCAAATGTGCAAGATTAAGTATACAACGGCAGCGTTAAAAAATCAACCCGGACCAGATATTTACAATTATTGGCGGTCCTGCAACTTCTTCTGTTCTTTGTTCCGTTTTCTGAGCCCCCGAAAGAAAGCGGAAAGCATCTCGCTGCATTCCTCACCACGAACCCCTGCCGCAACCTCGCATTGATGATTAAACCGTTCTTCCTCCAGAAGGTTCATCAATGTGCCGGCACAGCCGCCTTTGGGGTCTGATGCACCATAGACCACCCGGTCGACTCTTGAGAGGACAAGCGCTCCCGCACACATGGCGCACGGCTCAAGGGTAACGTAAAGCGTACTGCCCGAAAGTCTCCAGGCCTCAAGCTTGCGGCACGCCTGATCGATCGCCAGCAGTTCTGCATGAGCAACGGCACGGTGTTCAGTCTCGCGGCGGTTAAAGGCTGCAGCAATCACCTCATCATCCTTCACCAGAACGGCACCGATTGGCACTTCACCTATTTCTTCAGCCTTCTTGGCTTCTTTAAGGGCCAGTGACATATAATACTCGTCTTTTTCTTGTTGAAGCATTGTTTTCAGACTCCATCTTTGTATTTGATGTGATTATACAAAAGGTTTTGCTAATAATAAAGAAAGGAATAGATATGAGTACCTGAGAGTGACTTTAAAAAGGAGTGAGTTTTCTTTGTCCTCATCACCATCTTATCCCCCTGTAGCTCTGTTAATCATAGATGTGATCAATGATTTTGATTTCCCTGAGGGAGAGATGCTCATTGAGCAATCCCTTCCTATCGCCCCTCATATCGCCAACTTGAAAAAAAGGGCTAAGGAAAAAGGAATTCCCGTGATTTATGTTAATGATAATTTCGGTAAATGGCAATCCGATAAACATAAACTTGTGGATTATTGCCTCGGAGAAAGAGGGAAAGAATTTGTGGAGCAGCTTACACCGGAAGAAGATGATTTTTTCATTATCAAACCAATGCACTCCGCTTTCTTTTCAACTCCTTTATCCACCCTTTTGCATGACATGAAAATCACAAGCTTGATCATGACAGGCGTCGCCGGAAATATTTGCGTGCTCTTCTCTGCCAATGATGCCTTCATGCGCGATTTTACTCTTTATATACCGGAAGATTGTTCCGCATCCAATATTGCCGAAGATAATGAACGTGCTATTTTGCTTATGAAAAACACACTTAGCGCCGATATAACCAAGGAGAATGAATTGGACCTGGAAAAGATCATAAAAGAAGCGGAAGAAAACAAAAAACGAACGATGTTTTGATAACCTGCCCCAGGATGTTTTGACAAACATCCTCATAAATGATTTAGTTCTATTCCCTCCGCTCTTCATATGCTACAATATCTTCTGTCTGTTATTTTTTTGTAAGTGAAGTTAGGGAGGAACGCAGCATGAATTCTACCCCTTTTATTGCAGTTGAAGGGCCGATTGGTGTTGGAAAGACATCATTAGCAAAAGCCATCTCAGAACACTACAGGTTTAAGCTGTTAAAAGAGATTGTAGAAGAGAACCCGTTTTTGGGAAAGTTTTATGAAAACATTGATGAGTGGAGCTTCCAGACAGAAATGTTTTTTCTCTGCAACCGCTACAAGCAGCTTGAGGATATACAGAAACTTTATCTAAACCAAAACATCCCGGTTGTGGCTGATTACCATATTTTTAAGAACCGAATTTTTGCCGAACGGACGCTTACAGGCAGAAATTACGAAAAATACATGCAAATATTTGATATCTTAACCGAAGACATGCCGGTTCCGAACATGATCATCTACTTGAATGCTGGACTGGAAACGTTGCTTGAACGCATTGAGCTTCGCGGCCGAAATATTGAAAAGCAAATGGATCCCGCTTATCTCATGCAGCTGGTTTCCGACTATGAACTGTTCATGACTGCTTTTCAAAAGGAACATCCTGAGATCCCTGTCCTCACCTTTAACGGAGATGATCTGGATTTTATTGCAAACAGCAGTGACAAAGAGCGCATCTTTGCCGAAATAGAAACCACCCTGCATAAAGGAGAATTAAGCAGATGAATTTAGCACAGAAATACAACATTCCTTTAGATGCTGTGATTACGGTGGCAGGTACAGTGGGCGCCGGTAAATCCACACTGACTTCTGCACTGGCTGAAGCTTTAAACTTCAGAACATCGATGGAGAAGGTAGACAACAATCCGTACCTCGACAAATTTTACAAGGACTTTGAACGATGGAGCTTCCATCTTCAGATTTTCTTTTTGGCCGAGCGTTTCAAGGAACAAAAACGAATGTTTGAATATGGCGGCGGTTTTGTACAGGACCGCTCGATTTATGAAGATACCGGTATTTTTGCAAAAATGCACGCTGACAAGGGAACCATGTCAAAAATGGACTATGATACGTATACACGGTTGTTCGAGGCCATGGTAATGACTCCATACTTCCCTCATCCGGATGTGCTGATCCATCTGGAAGGGCCGCTGGAAGATATCCTCGAGCGGATCAAACACCGCGGACGCCAAATGGAACAGGATACCCCGGTCGACTACTGGATTGAAATGTATGAGCGATATGAACAATGGATATCCAACTTTAATATCTGTCCTGTTCTTCGTGTGAACATCAATGATTATGATCTTATTCAGGACCCGTCATCCATTGAGCAAATTGTCGCCAAGATTGCACAGAAGATCGAAACCAAACGAGAAGTACGTCTATAATAAAATCCTCCCCAGGATGCTTGGGGAGGATTTTTTCTTTCTTATAAATGAAAGCAATAAAAAACACCTGCGCGAGGCAGGTGTGTTCATTATGTATGGAGGAGGTAGAGGGATTCGAACCCCCGCGAGCTGTTACACCCCTGTCGGTTTTCAAGACCGGTCCCTTCAGCCAGACTTGGGTATACCTCCGTGTTCAATTCTACTGACAAAAAATATATTACCATGTGACTACCTATAAAGTCAACCGCTTTTTACAAAAATATTCCCTTATTCATTCTATGCATTCCATCGGCAAAAAAGACACGGTATATTGAATAAAAAGGGGGATGAAGACATAAAGAAACTTCGGATTGCTGTTTTATTACTGCTGATTAGTCTTGCCTACCTGCTGTACCGCCTCGGGCAGGAAACACTATACCTGTCCCGCTTTTCAGTGCATGCTGATAATCCTGTGTCTCTGCACTGGAACAGAATCAGCCTGGATACTCAATTGGTAAAAGGTGACCCCGGCTCCATCTATGAAATCTGGATGACTCCTGTATATGGGTTGATTCTTATTGTCCTTATCCTCACCATCTTGTCCTTTAAAAAAGAGAAAAAGGGAGATTGAGTTCTCCCTTCCTCTGTTCAAGCTTATTATTGGATGATTTCCTTGTTCCCCATGTAAGGACGCAACACTTCCGGAATCACAATGCTTCCGTCTTCCTGCTGATAATTTTCCAAAATTGCAGCAACGGTTCGGCCGATCGCAAGTCCGGATCCATTTAACGTATGAACGTATTCCGGTTTTCCTTTGGCTTCACGACGGAAGCGGATTTGTGCTCTTCTCGCCTGGAAGGCTTCAAAATTGGAACAAGAAGAAATTTCACGGTACGTTCCATAGCTCGGAATCCATACTTCAATGTCGTACTTCTTCGCTGCCGTGAATCCTAAGTCAGCCGTACACATGCTGAGCACCCGGTAAGGAAGCTTCAGGAGCTGAAGAATTTTTTCAGCATGACCTGTAAGCTTTTCGAGTTCTTCATAAGAATCCTCCGGTTTAACAAAGCGTACAAGCTCAACCTTATTAAACTGATGCTGGCGGATCAGGCCGCGTGTGTCTCTTCCTGCAGAACCTGCTTCAGAACGAAAGCACGCGCTGTAGGCCACATAACCTTTTGGCAATTCCTCAGCTGTTAAAATCTCGTTGCGGTGCAAGTTTGTTACAGGGACTTCCGCTGTAGGAATTAAAAAGTAATCTTCTTCACGAATTTTAAACGCATCTTCTTCAAACTTAGGAAGCTGCCCGGTACCTGTCATGCTTTCCCGGTTTACCATATATGGCGGTAAAATCTCCGTATAACCATGGTGGTCTTCATGATAATCCATCATCATGTTGATCAAAGCACGTTCCAGGCGCGCCCCCGCTCCCTTATAAAAAGCAAAACGGCTGCCGGTTACTTTGGCTGCTCTTTCAAAGTCTACAATATCAAGGTCCGTTGCCAAGTCCCAATGTGCCTTAGGTTCAAAGGAAAATTCTTTAATATCTCCCCAATGGCGGACCGGCACGTTATCATCCTCTGTTTCACCAACAGGTACGCTCTCATGTGGAAGATTTGGCAAAGTCAGCATGATGTGATTCAAATCTTCTTCAGTCGTGCGGAGCTCCTCATCAATTGCTTTGATCCTGTCGCCCACTTCACGCATCTCTTTAATCAGATGATCCGCATCCTTCTTTTCACGCTTAAATTCCGCTACCTGTTTGGATACTTCATTCCGCTTGGACTTCAGCGTCTCCGTTTCACCAATCAACTGACGGCGGCGTTCATCCAACTCGAGAAAACGGTCAAGACCGGATAAATCTTCTCCACGTTTGCTTAGTTTTTCTTTTACTTCATCAAAATTCGCTCGTACAAATTTCAAATCCAGCATGTTTTTATCCTCCTTTATTTCACCTTTACACAACAACCAATGTTCCATCCAAAAGTACAATCCACTATATACCGAAAACCAAAGCCGTTATTCCCCCATAGCCGAACAAGAAGCAAGGAGTTCGAGGCGCCGCTGATTCCGAGGACCGGAGTTTAGTTACCCCTAAATGAGGATCCGAGGAATCAAGGCAACGAAGAAATCCGATGCTTATTGTTCGGCGTACAAAATTAAAAAACTCCCGTCCCTACACTACAATAAAGTAGAAAGGGACGAGAGTTAACCCGCGTTGCCACCCTGGTTGCAGGCGATCGCCTGCCGCTCGGCATTGATAACGGACAATGTGGACCGTGAAAGCCTACGTAACATTTCAGCTTTCCACTCAAGGATGGATTCGCAACTGATTTTGATCGGTTTTCACCAGCCACCGACTCTCTGGTCAAAAATCATGTTGCTACTGATTCCTGTCTTCGATTTAACAAATAATGTTTGTATAGTAATGTACAACAATTTCTTTTTTTATGCAATGACTTTTTTCGTTTCATCCACCATCTGCACAAAAAATTGATGCAGGCGATAGTCATCCGTTAGCTCCGGATGAAAGGCTGCACAAAGGAAATGTCCCTGTCTGGCACCTACAATGCGGTCATTGTGAACGGAAAGAACTTCAACGTCTTCACCAACATTCACAATGTAAGGAGCACGGATAAATACTCCATTTACGTCCTCACCCACACCTTTGATTTCAAGCTCTGCTTCAAAGCTTTCTTTTTGGCGGCCGAATGCATTGCGTTCAACCGTCATATCAATCAGCTCGAGGTGGGCGGTATCTTGTCCCTGAATGGTTTTCGCCATCAGGATGAGACCTGCACATGTGCCAAAAACCGGTTTTTCCTTTGCAAATGCTTTGAGTGGTTCAAGAAATTCATATTTATCGATTAAACGCCTCATGGCCGTGCTTTCTCCACCCGGGATAATCAGGCCATCAAGGTCGTTCAGCTCATCAATTCGCTTTACACTTACTGCTTCTGCGCCGCTTTCCTGTAAAGCTTTAATATGTTCCCTTACAGCGCCTTGCAGAGCAAGTACACCTATCTTAGTCATTTATGCAGCGTTCCCTTCTTACCAGCCTCGCTCCTGCATACGGTCTCCAGGAAGAAGCGTGGAGATGTCAATTCCTTTCATTGCTGTTCCAAGTCCTTTGGACAATTCTGCAATCAGCTCATAATCTCTGTAATGAGTAGTTGCTTCTACAATCGCACGGGCAAACTTTTCGGGGTTTGCTGATTTGAAGATTCCTGATCCAACAAACACACCGTCAGCTCCAAGCTCCATCATTAATGCGGCATCCGCTGGTGTAGCTACACCGCCGGCTGCAAAGTTAACGACTGGAAGACGGCCGTCTTTTTTGATTTGAAGAAGAATTTCATAAGGTGCTCCAAGGTTTTTCGCCTCTGTCATCAATTCATCTTCACTCATTGCAGATACTTTGCGGATCTGGCCTTGAATCATGCGCATGTGGCGAACCGCTTCAACAATGTTGCCTGTTCCTGGCTCACCTTTCGTACGAAGCATGGATGCTCCTTCACCAATACGGCGGGATGCTTCTCCAAGGTCACGTGCCCCACATACAAATGGAACGGTAAAATCACGTTTGTTTAAGTGGAACACTTCGTCGGCAGGAGTCAGTACTTCACTTTCATCCAGGTAGTCTACTCCCATGGATTCAAGAACACGAGCTTCGACAATGTGGCCGATTCTTGCTTTCGCCATAACGGGGATACTTACTGCATTGAGTACTTCCTCTACGATGGTAGGGTCAGCCATGCGAGCCACTCCGCCTGCTGCGCGAATATCAGCCGGCACACGCTCAAGCGCCATAACGGCTACTGCACCGGAAGCTTCAGCAATTTTGGCTTGCTCTGCATTGATGACATCCATGATGACTCCGCCTTTTTGCATTTCAGCCATTCCGCGTTTTACACGATCTGTACCTGTTTTCAACATGCTACATATCCCCCTATTTATTAACTCAAATCTGAGTTTTTGTAATAATCAAATTCACACTTATTTTAACGTAAAACCGATAAAATTCATAGGGTTTAAAAAAATACTCTCCAAAAGCAATGCTTTCGAAGAGTATGATATGACATTAGAACCAGCCTTTTACCGTATCCATTGCAGAATTCCAGACACCGCCAAAGAAATGACCCGTGCTTCTCATGGACAGTACAAACCAATTGGCTTTTTCGACGGCTTTGGTTGTTACCACACTGGCTTGTCCTTTGCCGGATCCATCATTGAGCAAATAGCCCTGATCCTTTTCTTTACCTGTATACTTCAGCTCGATGTGTCCGATCGCTTCACCTTTCTTAAGAGGGGCTTTCAATTTCCCGTCTTTATCGAGATGTTTTTTGTCGATCACAAGTACAGGCTTGTAGTTTTCTTTTTCACCGTTTTTCACCAGCATGGTTACCGGTTCTTTTGTTTTAATTCCTACTTCTTTACCCTTGCCTTGAATAACAGGAAGGGTTTTTTTGTTTTTGAGCTCGTAGCCCTTAGGCAATAATGTTTCTTTAGAATAATTTTCAAATCCATAACTCAGCAGCTTTTTCGTTTCGTCAAAACGGCCTTTGTAGCTGTCTGATTTCATTAAAACAGAGATAAGTCTTGTTCCATCGCGTTTAGCAGTAGCAGCAAAGGCATAACCGGCGCTGTCAGTGGTACCTGTCTTAAGACCATCTACACCTTTATATCCGTAAACAAGTTCCGGAAGCATCCAGTTCCAGTTTTTCATAAGGATTTTGTCATCGGTATTTGGACGGAACCATTTAGTAGGAATACTTGCGATATCCAGAACTTCCGGATAATCATTGATCAGCTTGTACGCAAGAATACCAACGGATTTTGCGGACATTTTATTCTCATCTGTTTTGCTTCCAACAGAATCAAATCCTTGCAGGTCATTGTTATTCAAACCTGTACAGTTAACAAAACGGGCATCCTTGATTCCCATTTCCTTGGCTTTGTCATTCATCATTTTAACAAACTTTTCTTCAGACCCGCCGACTAACTCTGCAAGCGCAATGGATGCACCGTTGGCAGAATAGATCGCCATCGCTTCGTAAAGTTCTTTTACCGAATATTTATAGTCACTGCGTAATGGGACATTTGATAGTGAACGGTTTTGAGAAATTTTATGGGCATATGTACTGATGGCAGTTTTTTGATCCCACTTAATTTTACCTTTTTTAATTGCTTCATTTACCAGGTATTCTGTCATCATTTTTGACATACTGGCAGGCGGCAATACTTGCTCGGCTTTCTTTTGATATAAAACCTTTCCTGTATCTCCATCAACTAAAATCGCGGTCTCTGAACTGGATTTAAGCACAGGAGCAGCACTTGCTTTATCTGAATATCCAAACATACTGGCTGATAACATCGAAACCAAAACAGCAGAAAACGTAATACCTTTAATTTTGTTGCCGAACAACACTGACACCTCCATACAATTTACACACAAACGTAATTGTACCATAGCAATATACAAAAAAATAGACAGAGGAATAACCTCTGTCCACTTTTTTTCAAAAATCTATCTTTAGACCGAATAATTTGGTGCTTCTTTGGTAATCTGCACCTGGTGAGGATGACTCTCACGAAGCCCGGCACCTGTAATTCGAACGAATTTGGAATTGTTTTGAAGTTCTTCGATGGTTGGTGTTCCGCAATATCCCATACCGGAACGAATACCGCCGATTAGCTGGAACAATGTATCAGCCAGCGGTCCTTTGTAAGGTACGCGTCCTTCAATGCCTTCCGGAACAAGTTTTTGGTTATTTTCCTGGAAATATCGGTCACGGCTTCCTTGTTCCATGGCGCCGATAGACCCCATTCCCCGGTATACCTTAAACTGACGTCCCTGATAAATCTCACGCTCTCCCGGGCTTTCTGATACACCGGCAAGCATGCTGCCCAGCATAACGGCATGTCCTCCAGTAGCCAAAGCTTTTACGATGTCACCGGAATATTTAATGCCGCCGTCCGCAATGACAGGTATCCCGTGCTTGCGGGCTTCTGTCGCACAATCATAAACAGCTGTAATCTGTGGAACGCCAACTCCTGCCACAACGCGTGTAGTACAGATGGACCCAGGACCAATACCTACTTTAACCACACTTGCGCCTGCTTCAATAAGATCCCTTGTCGCTTCGGCAGTAGCCACATTACCGGCAATAATCGTAAGGTCCGGGTATTTGGCACGAACTTCCCGGACTTTAGTCAGTACGCCTTCAGAATGGCCATGAGCGGTATCAATAACGATAGCATCCACGCCAGCTTCCACAAGCTTGTCGATACGAACCATCGCATCCTTCGTCACACCTACTGCTGCACCAGCCAGCAAACGTCCCTGGCTGTCTTTTGCAGAGTTCGGAAACTCAATCACTTTCTCAATATCTTTTATGGTAATTAATCCTTGAAGAGTTCCTTCATCATCAACCAATGGAAGCTTTTCAATCTTATGCTTTTGAAGCAATTGTTCCGCTTCTTTAAGCGTTGTTCCAACAGGTGCGGTAACAAGGTTCTCTTTTGTCATGACATCTGAAATCTGGATGGAGTAATCTTCAATAAAGCGAAGATCACGGTTAGTGAGAATGCCGACTAATTTTTTGTCGCCGTCGACAATGGGTACACCGCTAATTCTGTATTTCCCCATAAGGTGCTCAGCATCAAATACTTGATGGTCAGGAGTCAGGTAAAAAGGATCTGTGATAACCCCACTCTCAGAACGCTTGACCCTGTCCACTTGTTCCGCTTGCTGTTCAATTGACATGTTTTTATGGATAATACCCAACCCGCCCTGGCGTGCCATGGCAATTGCCAATTCAGCTTCTGTTACGGTATCCATTCCTGCACTAATAATCGGTACATTTAGTTGTACAGAGTCAGAAAGACGTGTTTTTAAAGAGACATCCTTTGGCAGTACTGAGGACTTTGACGGAACCAACAGTACATCATCAAACGTTAATCCTTCTTTCTCAAACTTGCTCTCCCACATGTATACTCCACCCTTCTCATCAATTTTCTTCCTGTAAAATATTATTTGTAGATTAACAACTGGATAAACTACTGTCAAGGAAGGAACAATAAGTCTAACTTTTCAAAAAATAACAGGAGAGGTGCACACTCATGTCAACTCATAATATTTGGTCTATGTACAGCAGCTTCCTCTCTTCAAGCAGGGCTCAAAAATATCTTTATTCTTGTTACTTCAGCAAAGGGATTGAGCAGGCAGAAAGCAAAAGTTACCAGAACTGTTACCCCTTTATCTATTTTCTCGAACACGGAAAAAAATATTATGATCTCGCGGGCACAGCTCCTACAGAGCTGCAGCCTGTTCTTTTGTTCTATGGTATGATCCAGCTGCTTAAAGCCTGCATCCTGACGGTCGATCCCGGCTATCCGGAAAATAGCTCCGTGCTTGCCCATGGGGTGACGACAAGGAAACGGAAAAAGAAGTATTATGAATTCCTTCACGATGAAGTAAGAATCCAAAGAAGCGGCCTTTTTAATCACTTTTCTACTGAATTGTTTCATGTGAAACATGCTGAAGGAGAAAAGCTGAAAATGAACGATATTATGCCTCTTATTCCTGAATTAAGAGATCTGTTTTGGCATGTGCAAAATGAATCGGTAAATGTAGCCGTCTGCAGAAAGGACCAGGAACTGATGATTCCAGTTGAGGTCCTTGACGGTCTGTACATGAATACGGAAAGGTTCCTCCTTTTCCTGAATGAAAATCCAGCCATTACGTATCAGTTATTAAAAGAAACAAAGGAACACATCATTGTACACTCATCCAAGGAGCTGCATCCTCTTGAGTGCGAGCCATTCAGTTACCATAGTAACGGCCAATATTACTTGTATGGCAGCAGGCGGGAAATGAAGGAAATGAATGAATGTATGATTCATTACGCGGTACTCTACAACCTGAGTATGTTGTGCCGCTATGAAACCGAATGGTGGAGTGACATCTTCCACTCCTACACGACCAATGATCTCCCTTTTATTAAAGAGTTTCTCGCCGTTACACAGTACAAAGTGCCTTATCTGCTGGGTGAGTATTTGCGCAGGAAGGATTTACAGGGAGAGGGCTATTGATTTTTAGAAAACCAATTAGAGGCTTTTGATTCAGTACGTAGTCTTTTGAAAGGGAAAAGGACTAATAAGGGGTTTTTTGATGCGGATGAAGATGAAACGGGAATTGATTCAGGATTTTGGAGACTGGTTTTGTTCCCTCGCTGTCGCGTTAGTTGCGGTTCGACATGATTTAGTTGCGGTAAGGGCTCCATTACTTGCGGTTCGACAGAGAATACTCGCGGTACGGCTCCCATTACTTGCGGTTCGACAAGAAATACTTGCGTATCCCGTCATTTTCATCTTTCGACAAAACAAAAAAGCACCGCTGAATGTTCAGCAGTGCTTTCATTTGCCCGGCAACGTCCTACTCTTACAGGGGGAAGCCCCCAACTACCATCGGCGCTGAAGAGCTTAACTTCCGTGTTCGGTATGGGAACGGGTGTGACCTCTTCGCTATTGCCACCAGACATATATCGGTTTGTGATCAACGGCGATTTTCTTCGTCAGCTTCACTCCTCCTCTTCCTCATGTACGGTAAGTACACTCCGGAGAGTCGTCGTTTTGCTTCCTCGAATCTCTTGTCGCTGACAAACCTTTTGTTTTTGAGGCATATTCCCTCAAAACTAGATAACTTCATCCAAACTTACTGATAACGTCCAGCTTCATGAACCATATCCTCGAGGTCGTTTCGTCCCTTCCGACGAACACCAAAACCGTGTTCTTGTCAGGGTCTCCAACGCTTGTCGGATATAAGCGGTTCATTCCGCTTTTGTTTTTAAGGATAAGCCCTCGACCGATTAGTATCTGTCAGCTCCACGTGTCACCACGCTTCCACACCAGACCTATCAACCTCATCATCTCTAAGGGGTCTTACTCACTTGACGTGATGGGAAATCTCATCTTGAGGGGGGCTTCATGCTTAGATGCTTTCAGCACTTATCCCGTCCACACGTAGCTACCCAGCTATGCCCCTGGCGGAACAACTGGTACACCAGCGGTGTGTCCATCCCGGTCCTCTCGTACTAAGGACAGCTCCTCTCAAATTTCCTGCGCCCGCGACGGATAGGGACCGAACTGTCTCACGACGTTCTGAACCCAGCTCGCGTACCGCTTTAATGGGCGAACAGCCCAACCCTTGGGACCTACTTCAGCCCCAGGATGCGATGAGCCGACATCGAGGTGCCAAACCTCCCCGTCGATGTGGACTCTTGGGGGAGATAAGCCTGTTATCCCCAGGGTAGCTTTTATCCGTTGAGCGATGGCCCTTCCATGCGGAACCACCGGATCACTAAGCCCGACTTTCGTCCCTGCTCGACTTGTAGGTCTCGCAGTCAAGCTCCCTTGTGCCTTTACACTCTGCGAATGATTTCCAACCATTCTGAGGGAACCTTTGGGCGCCTCCGTTACGATTTAGGAGGCGACCGCCCCAGTCAAACTGCCCACCTGACACTGTCTCCGAACCGGATCACGGTTCCAGGTTAGAATTTCAATACAGTCAGGGTAGTATCCCACCGACGCCTCCATCGAAGCTGGCGCTCCGACTTCTCAGGCTCCTACCTATCCTGTACAAACTGTACCAAAATCCAATATCAAGCTGCAGTAAAGCTCCATGGGGTCTTTCCGTCCTGTCGCGGGTAACCTGCATCTTCACAGGTACTATAATTTCACCGGGTCTCTCGTTGAGACAGTATCCAAATCGTTACACCTTTCGTGCGGGTCGGAACTTACCCGACAAGGAATTTCGCTACCTTAGGACCGTTATAGTTACGGCCGCCGTTTACTGGGGCTTCAATTCAGAGCTTCTCCCCTAAGGGATAACCCCTCCTCTTAACCTTCCAGCACCGGGCAGGTGTCAGCCCCTATACTTCGCCTTGCGGCTTCGCAGAGACCTGTGTTTTTGCTAAACAGTCGCTTGGATCTATTCACTGCGGCTCTCTCGGGCGATAAACCCTACCAGAGCACCCCTTCTCCCGAAGTTACGGGGTCATTTTGCCGAGTTCCTTAACGAGAGTTCTCCCGATCATCTTAGGATTCTCTCCTCGCCTACCTGTGTCGGTTTGCGGTACGGGCACCTCTTTCCTCACTAGAGGCTTTTCTTGGCAGTGTAGGATCAGGGACTTCGGTACTGTAATTTCCCTCGCCGTCACAGCTCAGCCTTCACGATTGCGGGATTTGCCTCACAATCAGCCTAACTGCTTAGACGCGCATTTCCATTCGCGCGCTCTCCCTACCTTCCTGCGTCCCCCCGTCGTTCAAACGGAAAGGAGGTGGTACAGGAATTTCAACCTGTTGGCCATCGCCTACGCCTTTCGGCCTCGGCTTAGGTCCCGACTAACCCTGAGCGGACGAGCCTTCCTCAGGAAACCTTAGGCTTTCGATGGACAAGATTCTCACTTGTCTTTCGCTACTCATACCGGCATTCTCACTTCAAAGCGCTCCACCAGTCCTTCCGGTCTGACTTCACCGCACTTCGAACGCTCCCCTACCACTGTACCTGACGGTACAATCCATAGCTTCGGTGATACGTTTAGCCCCGGTACATTTTCGGCGCAGAGTCACTCGACCAGTGAGCTATTACGCACTCTTTAAATGGTGGCTGCTTCTAAGCCAACATCCTGGTTGTCTGGGCAACTCCACATCCTTTCCCACTTAACGTATACTTTGGGACCTTAGCTGATGGTCTGGGCTGTTTCCCTCTTGACTACGGATCTTATCACTCGCAGTCTGACTCCCGCGGATAAGTCTCTGGCATTCGGAGTTTGACTGAATTCGGTAACCCTGTGGGGGCCCCTAGTCCAATCAGTGCTCTACCTCCAGGACTCTAGCCGCGAGGCTAGCCCTAAAGCTATTTCGGGGAGAACCAGCTATCTCCGTGTTCGATTGGCATTTCACCCCTACCCACACCTCATCCCCGCACTTTTCAACGTGCGTGGGTTCGGGCCTCCATTCAGTGTTACCTGAACTTCACCCTGGACATGGGTAGATCACACGGTTTCGGGTCTACGACAACGTACTATGGCGCCCTATTCAGACTCGCTTTCGCTGCGGCTCCGCCTTCTCGGCTTAACCTTGCACGTTATCGTAACTCGCCGGTTCATTCTACAAAAGGCACGCTGTCACCCGTTAATGGGCTCCAACTACTTGTAGGCACACGGTTTCAGGATCTCTTTCACTCCCCTTCCGGGGTGCTTTTCACCTTTCCCTCACGGTACTGGTTCACTATCGGTCACTAGGGAGTATTTAGCCTTGGGAGATGGTCCTCCCGGATTCCGACGGGGTTTCACGTGTCCCGCCGTACTCAGGATCCACTCAGGAGGGAACGAAGTTTCAACTACAGGGCTGTTACCTTCTTTGGCCGGCCTTTCCAGACCGCTTCATCTACCCCGTTCCTTTGTAACTCCATGTAGAGTGTCCTACAACCCCAGAGGGCAAGCCCTCTGGTTTGGGCTGTTTCCGTTTCGCTCGCCGCTACTCAGGAAATCGCATTTGCTTTCTCTTCCTCCGGGTACTTAGATGTTTCAGTTCCCCGGGTCTGCCTTCTCATATCCTATGTATTCAGATATGGATACCATCCCATTACGGATGGTGGGTTCCCCCATTCGGAAATCCCCGGATCAATGCTTACTTACAGCTCCCCGAGGCATATCGGTGTTCGTCCCGTCCTTCTTCGGCTCCTAGTGCCAAGGCATCCACCGTGCGCCCTTTCTAGCTTAACCTTTAACACGATCGTAAGATCGTTAAAAATAGTACTAAATCAGCGCACAACTAATGAATTAGTTGGCTTGTTTGGATGTTTCGTTATCTAGTTTTCAAGGAACATGGCCACAACAAATGTGTAACCTTATTATGAATTGAAAGAAACGATGTTCTTTCAAAACCAAACAAAAGCTCAGAGTAAGATTCATGAGGCACCTGAGTGCTCATGTCTCCATAGAAAGGAGGTGATCCAGCCGCACCTTCCGATACGGCTACCTTGTTACGACTTCACCCCAATCATCTGTCCCACCTTCGGCGGCTGGCTCCAAAAGGTTACCCCACCGACTTCGGGTGTTACAAACTCTCGTGGTGTGACGGGCGGTGTGTACAAGGCCCGGGAACGTATTCACCGCGGCATGCTGATCCGCGATTACTAGCAATTCCGGCTTCATGTAGGCGAGTTGCAGCCTACAATCCGAACTGAGAGTGGCTTTTTGGGATTGGCTCGGCCTCGCGGCTTCGCAACCCTTTGTACCACCCATTGTAGCACGTGTGTAGCCCAGGTCATAAGGGGCATGATGATTTGACGTCATCCCCACCTTCCTCCGGTTTGTCACCGGCAGTCACCTTAGAGTGCCCAACTGAATGCTGGCAACTAAGGTCAAGGGTTGCGCTCGTTGCGGGACTTAACCCAACATCTCACGACACGAGCTGACGACAACCATGCACCACCTGTCACTCTGTCCCCCGAAGGGGAAAGCTTGATCTCTCAAGTGGTCAGAGGATGTCAAGACCTGGTAAGGTTCTTCGCGTTGCTTCGAATTAAACCACATGCTCCACTGCTTGTGCGGGCCCCCGTCAATTCCTTTGAGTTTCAGCCTTGCGGCCGTACTCCCCAGGCGGAGTGCTTAATGTGTTAACGTCAGCACTGAGGGTGGAACCCCCCAACACCTAGCACTCATCGTTTACGGCGTGGACTACCAGGGTATCTAATCCTGTTTGCTCCCCACGCTTTCGCGCCTCAGCGTCAGTTACAGGCCAAAAAGCCGCCTTCGCCACTGGTGTTCCTCCACATCTCTACGCATTTCACCGCTACACGTGGAATTCCACTTTTCTCTCCTGCACTCAAGTCTCCCAGTTTCCAATGACCCTCCACGGTTGAGCCGTGGGCTTTCACATCAGACTTAAAAGACCGCCTGCGCGCGCTTTACGCCCAATAATTCCGGATAACGCTTGCCACCTACGTATTACCGCGGCTGCTGGCACGTAGTTAGCCGTGGCTTTCTGGTCAGGTACCGTCAAGGTACCGGCAGTTACTCCGGTACTTGTTCTTCTCTGACAACAGAGCTTTACGACCCGAAGGCCTTCATCGCTCACGCGGCGTTGCTCGGTCAGACTTTCGTCCATTGCCGAAGATTCCCTACTGCTGCCTCCCGTAGGAGTCTGGGCCGTGTCTCAGTCCCAGTGTGGCCGATCACCCTCTCAGGTCGGCTACGCATCGTCGCCTTGGTGAGCCGTTACCTCACCAACTAGCTAATGCGCCGCGGGCCCATCTGTAAGCGTCAGCCGAAACCGACTTTCAAAAAAGAAGCAGGCGCTTCTCGTTATCATCCGGTATTAGCTCCGGTTTCCCGGAGTTATCCCCGTCTTACAGGCAGGTTACCCACGTGTTACTCACCCGTCCGCCGCTAAATCAGAGGAGCAAGCTCCTCGTCATTCGCTCGACTTGCATGTATTAGGCACGCCGCCAGCGTTCATCCTGAGCCAGGATCAAACTCTCCAATAAAGTGTTTGATATAGCTCTTAATGTTTAAAAATAAGAAATTGATGGGATTGTAAAATCCCTGACTTACTCTGGCTTTTGTTTGGTTTTCAAAGAACATTTTGTTTGCGCCGCTCGTTTTGGCGACTTTATTAGAATACCATATTAGCATCTATCAAGTCAACCATTTTCTCTAAAAAGTTTTTTCAGAGATTTGCCTGCCGAACAGGCTTAACAAGAAGCTAAATAAATATACCATCTTATTATATACATTGCAAGTGTTTTTTATAAAAAATGTATTTCTACTGAAAAGAAATGAATCAAAGAAAAAAAGGCTGTTAGAAGTGGATTCACTTTTAACAGCCTTTTTACTGTATTGCTTATTCTTCAGGATCGGTATCGCTGTCTTCGTCATGTACTTCAGTTTCATTTGTTTCCACTTTTACTTCTTGTTCATCAGCGCCGGGTTCCATTGTTTCTTCGATGGCCTCATCAATGGCTTCATCCATTTCTTCTTCTTTTTCAACGACTGCTACCGTGGCCACGTGATTGCCTTCCTGCATGGAGATCAGCTTCACACCTTGTGTGTTTCGGCCCATTGAGGAGATGCCTTCCACATTCATACGGATAAGAATGCCGTCTGCCGTAATGATCATCAGATCCTGATCGCTTGTAACGGTTTTAAGGGCAGTGATATCGCCATTTCTTTCGGTAATATTGCATGTTTTAATCCCTTTACCGCCACGGGACTGCAGTCGGTATTCTTCCATCGGCGTACGTTTGCCGAAGCCATTTTCCGTAACAATCAGGACCTCATGCCCTTCATCAAGTACTTCCATACCGACAACATAATCGTCTTTGCCAAGAGTGACGGCTTTTACACCTGCAGCTGTACGGCCCATGGACCGCACATCATCCTCTTTATAACGGATCGCCATACCTTTGCTTGTTCCGACAATGATTTCTTTGTTGCCATCGGTCAGTTTGACGCCCATCAATTCATCCTCGTCACGCAAGGTAATGGCAAACAAACCGCCTTTGCGGATATTGGCAAATTGAGAAAGCGGTGAACGCTTGGTAATCCCGTGTCGTGTCATGAAGTTGAGATACCAGGTATCTTCAAATTCTTCCACCGGAATAACAGCAGAAATCGTTTCTCCGCGTTCAACCTGAAGCATATTGATAATTGGAATTCCTTTTGCAGTTCTGCTCATCTCAGGGATTTCGTATCCTTTTAGACGATATACCTTCCCTTTGTTGGTAAAGAACAAGATCGTGTTATGGGAATTCGTGGTGAACAGGTGTTCCACGAAATCTTCATCCCCTGTGCCCATACCCTGGATGCCTCTTCCTCCCCGCCGCTGTGAGCGGTACGTGGAGATCGGAAGTCGTTTGATATAGCCATTGTTGGTCAGGGTAATAACTACGTTTGTTCTTGGAATTAAATCTTCATCCTCGATCATATCAAAGCCAACCGTAATATTGGTTCGGCGCTCATCCGCAAAACGCTCTTTAACTTCGGTGAGTTCTTCACGGATGATTTCAAGGATTTTTTCCTCGTCCGCCAGAATCGCGCGGAGTTCGGTAATTAAAGCAACAAGCTCTTTATATTCATTTTCAATTTTATCGCGTTCCAGACCGGTCAGACGCTGCAAGCGCATTTCCAGGATTGCCTGGGCCTGTTCAAGGCTTAGACCAAACCTTTCCATCAAACCGTCACGTGCAATGTCTGTTGTTCTTGATCCGCGAATCAACGCAATGACTTCATCCAGATGATCAAGCGCAATGCGCAAACCTTCGAGGATGTGTGCCCTGGCTTCAGCCTTGCGAAGCTCAAATTCGGTTCTTCTGCGAATAATAACCTGCTGATGTTTCAAATAATAATGCAGACATTCCTTTAAATTAAGGACCTTCGGCTGCCCATCGACAAGGGCAAGCATGTTAATTCCGAAGCTTGTTTGCAGTGCCGTATGCTTGTACAGGTTATTCAACAGCACATTGGCATTGGCGTCGCGGCGGACTTCAATAACAATTCTCATCCCGTTACGGTCGGATTCGTCACGAAGATCAGTAATGCCATCGACTTTTTTGTCTCTTACCAATTCAGCAATTTTTTCTACCAATCGGGCTTTGTTGACCTGATAAGGAAGTTCGCTGACAATAATGAAGTTTTTGCCATTGGATTGTTCTTCAATTTCCGCTTTGGCACGGATAATGATGGAACCCCTTCCTGTCTGGTAGGCCTTTCTGATTCCTTCACGACCAAGGATCTCACCTGCTGTCGGGAAATCCGGACCAGGAATAAATTCCATAAGCTCAGGAATTGAGATGTCAGGATTTTGGCTAAGTTCAAGCACACCGTCAATGACTTCTCCAAGGTGATGAGGAGGAATGTTCGTTGCCATACCCACCGCGATTCCCGATGTACCGTTAACAAGCAGGTTCGGAAAACGGGAAGGCATAACAACGGGTTCTCTTTCCGAGCCGTCATAGTTATCTTTGTAATCAATGGTGTCTTTATTGATGTCACGGACAATTTCCATGGCAATCTTGGACATTCTGGCTTCGGTATAACGCATGGCCGCTGCGGCATCACCGTCAACGGATCCAAAGTTACCATGTCCATCAACAAGCATGTGGCGGTAGTTGAAATCCTGTGCCATACGGACCATGGTTTCATACACGGCAGAGTCGCCGTGCGGGTGATACTTACCGATTACTTCTCCGACGATACGCGCTGACTTCTTGTATGCTTTATCTGCGGTCATGCCCAAGTCGTTCATGGCATAAAGAATACGCCGGTGAACAGGCTTCAGGCCATCCCGGACATCCGGAAGAGCACGGCTGACAATAACACTCATCGCATAATCCATAAAAGAAGTACGCATTTCCGAGCTGATATTTATTTCCTTCACCCGGGATTGATCTGCTTCAGACATTGATTCTAACCTCCATTTACTGCATGTTCCATTTACTTTTTACTTAAATAAAGATCTATAAAAACGGTAAGAGAAACAGGGATGTCCCCTGTTTCCACTGATGTTAAATATCCAAGTTTTTTACATAATGGGCGTTTTCCTGAATGAAATCGCGGCGGGGTTCAACCTTATCTCCCATCAGAATATCAAAGGTTTGATCCGCTTCAATTGCATCTTTCAGTTCAACCTGCAGCAATGTCCGCGTAGTCGGATCCATTGTGGTTTCCCATAACTGTGTAGGGTTCATTTCTCCAAGACCTTTATAACGTTGAACGCCAGGTTTCGGATTCTGAGGAAGCTCACCCATAATTCTTTCCATTTCTTTATCATTATAAGCATATTCAATCCGTTTTCCCTGCTGCACTTTGTATAATGGCGGCTGGGCAATATAGACATAGCCGTTTTCAACGATCGGCCGCATGTAACGATAGAAGAACGTCAGAAGCAGTGTACGAATGTGCGCGCCGTCGACATCGGCATCCGTCATGATGATGACTTTATGATAGCGGGCTTTGGTAATGTCAAAGTCCTCTCCAATCCCGGTGCCAAGTGCTGTAATGATGGCACGGATCTCGTTGTTTGAGAGAATTTTATCAAGACGCGCTTTTTCCACGTTAATGATTTTACCGCGCAATGGCAAAATGGCCTGGAAGTGACGGTCACGCCCCTGTTTGGCCGATCCGCCCGCTGAGTCACCCTCAACGATGTACAGCTCGGAGATGCTGGCATCCTTGGATGAGCAATCGGCAAGCTTTCCTGGAAGAGAAGAAACCTCCAGTGCGCTTTTTCTTCGGGTTAACTCACGCGCTTTTTTCGCAGCCACGCGGGCACGGAGCGCCATCATCCCTTTTTCCACTACTTTTCGTGCCACATCAGGGTTCTCAAGCATAAAGGTGGAAAACTGTTCGGAAAACAGTGATTCGGTGATCGTTCTTGCTTCAGAGTTGCCAAGCTTTGTTTTCGTTTGTCCTTCAAACTGCGGATCCGGATGCTTGATGGAGATGATCGCCGTCAAGCCTTCACGTACATCATCACCGGAAAGGTTCGTATCACTGTCTTTAAAAATATTATTACGTCGGCCATAATCGTTAATTACACGGGTCAGGGCCGTTTTAAATCCGGATTCATGCGTACCGCCCTCATGTGTATTAATATTGTTGGCAAACGAGTAAATATTGCTTGTATAGCTGTCGTTATACTGCAAGGCAATTTCAAGAGAAATGCCTTCTTTTTCACCTTCAATAAAAATCGGCTCATGAATCGCTTCACGCGAGCGGTTGATATGTTCAACGTAGGATTTAATTCCGCCTTCATAGTGATATTCCTGTACCACAGGTTCTTCTTCACGTTTGTCGATGGCGACAATTTTAATGCCACGGTTGAGATAGGCCAATTCTCTGATCCGCTGGGACAGAGTCTCAAAATCATATTCAATGGTTTCTGTGAAAATTTCTGTATCCGGCACAAAATGAGTTCTTGTACCCCTGTCTTCCGTTTCGCCGATCACTTTAAGGTCAGCAGTAGGAATTCCCCTGTGATATTTCTGATAGTGAATCTTTCCGTCACGGTAAATGGTAACTTCCATTTCACTGGACAGCGCGTTAACAACCGATGCACCTACCCCGTGCAGACCACCGGATACTTTATAGCCTCCGCCGCCGAATTTACCGCCGGCATGAAGAACCGTCATGATGACCTCCACAGCCGGACGTCCCATTTTTTCATGGATTCCGACCGGGATTCCGCGTCCGTTATCGGTTACGGTGATGCTGTTGTCTTTTTCGATCGTTACTGTAATCTCATCACAGTATCCGGCAAGCGCTTCATCAATGGAGTTGTCGACAATTTCCCATACGAGATGGTGCAGTCCTCTCACATTGGTGGAGCCAATATACATACCCGGGCGTTTGCGGACAGCTTCCAGTCCTTCTAATACCTGAATATCACTTTCATCATAATGCTGTTCTAATTCTTGATCAGTACTCATTTTTTTCTTCACCTACATTTCGGTTTCGGGAACAATTTTAAACGATTGCCTGTCTTACTTGACGTACCAGCTATGGGCAAAATCAATCCGTTCTCCTGCCCGCTTTTTTAACGTGATTGAGGATAGAGGGGAGATATAGACATGTTCTTTTGTAATGATGACAGATTTGGGATGATGATTGGTATGGCATAAGTTCACCATGCTTTTCTTTTCTTTATGCTGTCTTAAAAAGGCACTCATTAATTCCGAGCTTTCAAGCGCACGGTAATCCAGAATCGCCACAATTTCCTTTTGCTGAATAACCGCTTCTTCGCCAATATGCAATAACATAGTCCACCTCACCTTATCCGTTCAATCGCACCTTGTTCAACATGGTACGTTGCTGCCTTATCAAGCGTTTCATGGTGTATGCCTTCCACGCTTGTTGTGGTAACAAAGGTCTGTACTTTGCCTTGTATGGTATTCAGCAAATGAGATTGCCGGTAGTCATCAAGTTCTGACAACACATCATCCAGCAGGAGCAGCGGGTACTCTCCGACTTCTGAATGAATAAGATCAATCTCTGCTAATTTGATCGACAGCGCCGTGGTCCTCTGCTGGCCCTGTGAACCGAACGTCTGTACATCTTTCCCATTCACATGAAAAAGCAGATCATCGCGGTGCGGGCCGAACAAAGAGGTGCCGCGTTCTATTTCTCTGTCTTTTATTTTAACAAACTTTTCTTCATATGCTTCTATCATTTTCGACAATTCTTGCTCTTCACATACCTCTACAGTCGGTTTATATATCACTTCAAGGCGTTCCAGCCCTCTGGAGATGCCGTGGTGTATGGGGTCGGCCCAGCTTTGGAGGAGTTTCATGTAACTCACTCGCTTTTCCGTTACCCGTGCCGCCGCCTGTATCATTTGTTCTGTCAAAATATCAAGCATGACCGTATTTTCTTTGGAACGGCTGCGCTGCATGTCCCGCAAAAGAGAATTGCGCTGGGCAAGAACCTTTTGATATTGCGATAAATAATGAAGATAGACCGGATTAACCTGCCCGATCTCCATATCAATAAAACGACGTCGCACCTGGGGACTCCCTTTGACAAGATTCAAATCCTCAGGTGCAAACATGACGACATTTAACGCCCCTATATAGTCAGTCAATCTCCGCTGTTCCAGTCCATTGACTTTTGCTTTCTTGCCTTTTTGTGAAACAACCAGGCTTAAACTGAATGGTCCGGTCCTTTTTTGAACCCGTCCTTCTATTTTAGCATATTCTTCGTCCCAATAGATTAATTCTTTATCGCGGGGAGTTCTATGGGACTTTGCCATGGCCAGAACGTAGATGGCTTCCATCACATTTGTTTTCCCCTGAGCATTCTCACCCAAAAACACATTGACCTTGTTTTCGAAATCAAGATGCTGGGATGAATAGTTTCTGTAATTTCTTATGTCCAATTGTTCAATATACAACGGGATACCCCCATTTATCTGGAAACAGTGATCTCGCCCAATTCGGGAACAGAAACTTTATCTCCCTCGTAAAGCTTTCTTCCCCGGCGGTTTTCCCGCTCACCATTAACCAGCACTTCATTTTCTTCTAAATACCATTTTACCATTCCCCCGCTTGAGATGGCATCTACATGTTTGAGCAGCTGCTGCAGAGTAATGTATTCAGTCGTTATTTGCACGTTCTCCATCATAACACTCCTTTTCAGACTAGTATTCTCTATTTTCAACCCTTTATGAAAGGCATAAAAGCTGCCGGAGAACCAGCAGCTTTTTTATCGTTGTCTTACTTAAATTTTAATATGTTCGGACAGGCAGGATCAGTTGTTTGACGATTTCGTTGTCCACCGGGGTAATGAGGAAAGGCCTCATGGCTCCTGTGAACAGAACCTGAATCTCTGAACAGTCCATCGCTTTTAATGCATCAATCATATATTTCGCATTGAAGGAAATTTTTAGCTCTTCACCCTCCATGGATTCCGTGACGACATGTTCGTACACTTTACCGATTTCCGGAGAATTGGATGAAATTTCAACGGTCTGGTTATCGATCGTGGCAAGTTTCACCACATTGTTTCGTCCTTCACGGGCTAGCAGAGACGCCCGGTCAATTGCCTGAAGAAAATCTTTTGTCGATAAACCTAACGTCGTTTTGCTTTCACTTGGAAGCAATTTGCTTGTATCCGGATAATTTCCGTCAAGCAGTCTTGAAAAGAATAACGTATTTTTTGTTTTAAATAAAACCTGATTGTCTGTAACAACGATTTGCACGAGCTCTGCAGATTCCTCAACAATTTTGGACAATTCATTTAAGCTTTTTCCTGGAATCACTACGTTTTGGAACGAAAGCCCTTCTGTATTGCTTTCAATTCTTGCGGTCCTCTGTGCAAGTCGGTGGCTGTCTGTCGCTACACAGCTGAGAACATTGTCTTCAAGATTAATGTTCACACCGGTTAATATAGGACGTGTTTCTGACGTGGACACCGCAAAGACAGTTTGTCTGATAATTTGGCGAAGCAGATCTCCCTGGATACTGAACACGTTTTGTTCTTCAATCTGCGGAAGGCGGGGATATTCTTCTGGATCCAGACCAACAAGGCTGAATTCGGAAGCTCCGGAGCGGAGTTTTGTTTCAAAACGCTCTCCCACTTCAACTTCCACGGTATCATTCGGCATTTTTTTTACGATTTCGGAAAAATACCTTGCCTGAAGAACAATGCTTCCTGGTTTTTGGACCTCAAGATTGACTTCCCCATTCTCTTCCATTGGAATCAGGCGTTCGATGGAAATATCGGAGTCACTTCCGGTCAGTGTCATCCCTTCACTGTGAACCACCATTTTTATACCCGTCAAAATCGGTATCGTCGTTCTTGAAGATACAGCCTTCATTACATCCTGTACACCTTCAATTAGCTGGCTTCGGTTAATCTGAAATTTCATGATCATCCCCCTGAACAATTTTCTTATTGGAATTCGGTTATATTATTAATTTTTTTAAATAAAAAACAGTCGTAGTAATAGTAGGGCCTGTGAATCTGTGGATAAGTATGTGAAATGCAAGGAAAGACAGCCTATCCACATGTGGACAGGCTGTGCATAAGAGTGAACAAGTTATTCACAAAATCCCCAGCAAAAAGACATATGGACCAGTATTACGATTTTAACTGATCGTGGATTTCTTTAATACTTTTTTGCAGCTGCTGGTCAGAAACCATTAGTTTCGAAATTTTTTCATGAGCATGAAGCACGGTCGTATGGTCTCTTCCTCCAAATTCTTCTCCAATTTTGGGCAAAGAATTGTCGGTTAGTTCCCTTGCAAGATACATGGCAATCTGGCGGGGAAAAGCAACCGATTTTGTTCTCTTTTTCGCCGTAAAATCTTCAAGCTTGATGTTATAATGCCGCCCGACAATCTCTTGGATGTGGTGAATGGTAATCATGCGCGGCTTGGAGGAGGGAATAATATCCTTAAGTGCCTCGGCTGCAAGATCTGCATTCATATCCTGGTTGATGAGTGAAGAGTAGGCAACTACACGAATCAAAGCCCCCTCCAGCTCACGAATATTGGTATCAATTTGATTGGCGATGTACAGCATCACTTCATTCGGTATATCCAGACCTTCCGCTTTCGCCTTCTTGCGCAGTATGGCGATCCTTGTTTCAAGATCAGGCGGAGTGATGTCCGTGATCAATCCCCATTCGAAGCGGGAACGAAGCCTGTCCTCAAGCGTCGGGATCTCCTTGGGAGGGCGGTCACTTGAAATGACGATTTGCTTGCTTTCTTCGTGAAGCGCGTTAAACGTATGGAAAAATTCTTCTTGAGTTTGTTCTTTTCCGGCAAGGAATTGAATATCATCGATAAGAAGAATGTCGACACTTCTGAATTTATTTCTAAATTCGACTGTTTTATTGTCACGAATCGAGTTAATGAATTCATTAGTGAACTTTTCAGATGACAGATAAGCCACCTTTGCATTCGGCTTATGGTCAACCACATAATGGCCGATCGCATGCATCAAGTGGGTCTTTCCCAGGCCGACTCCTCCGTAAATAAAGAGCGGATTGTATGCTTTGGCCGGTGCTTCTGCTACAGCCAGAGATGCCGCATGGGCAAACCGGTTGCCCGATCCGATAACGAACCGGTCAAAGGTATACTTTGGGTTCATCATGCTCTGGGCAACTTCCTCCTGCTGCTCCACGTTCACTTTTTGCGTTTTTTTCAATACTTTTTCAAAGTCAACTTCTTCTTCCATCTGATTTTGAGGAATAATGAATTTGACATCCAGCGCAGCCCCTGTCACATCATGAAGAGTTTCGGAAATCAAGGTGGAATAACGGGATTCCAGCCAGTCACGGGCAAACTCGTTCGGTGCTGTAATGATGAGCGTATCATTTTGCAGTGCGTGCGCCGCTGTGGACTTTAACCATGTCTCAAAGCTGGGTTTGCTGACCTTTTTTTCCATGGCAGCCAATGCTTTGTTCCATAGGTCATTAATATTTTCCAC